>CAWGEI010000003.1:0-5030005 GCA_963821585.1 uncultured Acidobacteriota bacterium | reverse complement strand
CATCATCCGCGCTCCCTAAACAGCCATTGGGTGAACTGCGCGAAGGGAGCCGATATGCCGCCGATCGAGGCGAAGTAAGCCTGCAATTCGGTGCTGCCGCGCCAATCATGTCGACCGAGACGAACAGGATGATCGCCAGGCCGATCCAGGTGATCCAGTGGTAGCGGGCCAGCAGCTTTGCGATGTAGGTCGCGGCGATCGCCATCAGCACGATGGAGAGCAGCAGACCGACCACCAGCACCCAGAGGTGCCCTTTGGCGGCGCCGGCGACGGCCAGCACGTTGTCGAGCGACATCGACACGTCGGCAATGAGGATCTGGATGATGGCCGACCAGAACGACATCGGCTTGCCGGTTCCGCCGGCGAGACGGCGGCTCCCACGGCGTGCGGGCGGCCTCCTCGTCGTGCGACATGCCTCCGGAGCGGATCTCGCGATACATCTTCCAGCACACCCAGAGCAGCAGGATGCCGCCGGCGAAGGTGAGGCCGACGATGGCGAGCAGTTGGGCGGTAACGGCGGCGAACAGGATGCGCAGCGCCACGGCGCCCGCAAGCCCCCAGAAATGACCCTGGCGCGCAATTCCGGCTGGACGCGCGAAGCGGCAAGGCCAACCACGATCGCGTTGTCCCCCGCAAGGACGACGTCGATGACCAGGATCTGAAGCAGCGCAACGAATTGCGTCGACAGGTCTTCCATCTCTCCCCTTCCAATTTGCCGCTTGTGTTCAAGGGGGACGTGTCAGAGCGCGTCCCCAAGGCCTGTGATGCCGAAAAGGCGCGGCCATATGCTTTAAAGGTAGTGTATGCAGGCGGGAGCGACTGTAGGGAGATGTACCCCGGTATTACCGGCCAGAGCGGGAGAGGCTTAATTGCGCGATGAATGCGCGTAAATCGCTCACGTTTGGGTAATTTTACCTAGATACGTGCCTTGTGACTTTGGCACAAAGTGCTAGATGCCGGATTGATGATGCCGACGGACGTTCATTCCATGTACATCCTCGCCGCGAGGACACCGGCGGGCTCCGGGCAGACCGGAGCACTCCGCCCGCTGACAGACTTCTCCCGCCACTCACGCGGACGGGGCGCGGAGCTGTACGTCTATCTCACCGTTTATCTCGCCCTAGAATGGTCCAGCCAATTCCACAGCTTCGAATTCCTGGACATCGCGCTTTGGAACCCTTCCCCCGCCGCGAGCCTTGTTCTGCTGCTGACGCGCGGGCTCAGCTATACGCCGCTGTTGTTCATGGCGGGGCTGCTCTCCAGCGTGTTCGTGCATGAAACCCCGCACAGCTTTGCCGGCACCACCCTGTCGAGCCTGCTGCTGGCTGCCGGTTATGCGGTGCTGGCGTTCGCGTTGCGGCGCTCTGGATTTCAGCTCGGGCGCGGCGCCATGCAGGATATCGTCAGCCTGCTCGTGCTTGCCCCGGCCGGCGCGCTGCTCAGCGCCGTGCTCGCCTGCGGAACCATCGTGCTGACCGGCGACCTGCCACGTGACCGCTTTCTCACCGCGCTCAGCCATTTCTGGGTGGGCGATACGCTTGGCATCCTGGTGGTGCTGCCCGTCGTGACGGCCGCCTTGATCCTGCGCCGGGAGGGCTGGGACGCGTTACGCGGCGGCATCGTGGCCGATGTCGGGGTGTTCGCGGCCGGACTGGGCGCGGCGCTGTGGTGCATGTTCGGCCTCGCACACACCGGCGATCACCAGTTCTTCTACCTGCTGTTCCTGCCGGTCATTTGGGTCGCCATCCGCAACGGTTTCCCCGGCGCGGCCATCGCCATTCTGGTCAGCCAGCTCGCCTTGCTGATCGTCACGGAAACCGTGGGCTATGCCGCGAGCGCCTTTATCGGCCTGCAGATGCTTATGCTGACGCTGGCGGCGACCGGCCACCTGCTCGGCGCTTCTATCAGCGAGCGGCGCAAATCCGAGGCCATGGCCAAGATCCAGCAGGCCGAGCTGGCGCGCATGGCGCGCAATACCACCGCAGGCGCGATGGGCGTGGCGCTTGCCCACCAGATCAGCCAGCCGCTGTCCACGGTCGCCACGCATATCCATGTCGCGTTGCTGCAGGCAAAAGCCGAAGATGCCGCCGAGATCGCGAAGAGCCTGCAAATCGCCACCGGCGAAATGCGCCGCGCGCAGGATGTGCTCGGCCGATTGCGGGAATTCATCTCGCACGGCAAGGCCGAGACAGTCCGCGTCGATCTCACCGCCCTGATCATCAGGCTGGCCGATATTCTCCGCGCCGAGGCCGGGCGCAAGCAGGTGCGCTTTTCCTTCGACCTGGCATCCGCGCCCGCCGTGACCGCCGATGCGCTCCAGATCGAGCAGGTGGTGCTCAACCTCGTCACCAACGCCGTAGAGGCAGCCGCCGAACGCCGTGACGGGCGCGGCAGCGTGCTGGTGCGGACGGTGGGCGAGGACGGCGCGACCCGCATCCTGGTGGAGGATAATGGCGGCGGCATCCCCGAAGACATCGCGGAAAGGCTCTACGAGCCGTTCGTCTCCAGCAAGGAAAGCGGCATGGGGCTTGGCTTGGCGCTGAGCCGCCAGATCGTCGCGCTGCATGGCGGCCGGATGTGGTGGGAAGCCGTCCAGCCTCAGGGCACGCGCTTTGTCGTGGAGCTGCCGTCCACGAAGGAAGGCCCGGCATGAAGGTGGCGCTTCCGCCGATCTATGTCATTGACGACGACGCCAGGATCCGCGAGGCGCTCACGCTGCTGCTGGCCAAATCCGGCATCGCCAGCCAGCCCTTCGAATTGGCGGAGAGCTTTCTGGCGGCGCTGCCCGAAGGACAGCCGGTCTGCGGCCTGGTGGATGTCTGCCTGCCCGAGATGAGCGGCCTGGAACTGCTGAAGGCCTTGAAGGCCCGCAATGTCGAGACATCGCTGATCATGATCAGCGGTCACGGCAATGTGCCGATGGCGGTGGAGGCGATGCGCGAGGGCGCGATTTACTTCATCGAGAAGCCATTTGACCCGGAAACGCTGCTCGAATTGGTGGGCGAGGCACGCGGACGGCTTGTGCAGCGGGAGGACAGGCGCGCCAAGGCCCGGGAAGCGTGCGCCCTTTACGCCGAGTTGACCGCACGCGAAAAGGACGTCATGGCGCTGCTGATCGAGGGCTTGCCGAACAAGCTGGTGGCGGCCCGCCTGAATATTAGCACGCGCACCGCCGAACATCATCGGGCCGCCGTCATGCGCAAGATGAAGGCCCGCACCCTTTCCCACCTGTTTCATACCGCCGCATTGCTGGCGAACGATCTCGGCTGAGTCATCCAAATCGGCTCATGTTCCGTAGAACCGAACGCCGTTTCCGTAATAGACGGTGGGATATCCCGTTTATCAGCCGTTCTGTTTGATATAACGTTCGAGATTGAACGATTTCCAGGTGCATACCAGGACTGAATGCGATGGGCGCAGTCGCCATTGGCCAAGACGCCGTTCTTGATTTGAAGCCTCGTCGGCTCGGTGGCGGCCCTTGCGCTCTTCGCGCTCCTGACCTCGGCGCGACCCGGCATCGGAGCCGACGTGGCGCTCGGTCAATATCTGTCCGGAGAGTGCGTGGGCTGCCATCAACTTTCGGGCCAGCAAACCGGCGGAATTCCACGCATCGTCGGCCTGCAGGAGAGCGTGTTTATCGGCGCCCTCACCGGCTATAAAACCGGCAAGCGCGATAACCCAGTCATGCGTAATATTGCCGGACGGCTGACGGATGAGGACATCGCGGCTCTTGCCGCGTTCTTCGCGGCACAAAAGCAGCAATAAACCCGCCCAGGGGAGGACTGTTTTTCATGACAATGACCAGAAGGACGTTCGTCGCAGGCTCGCTGGCCCTGTCGGCGGCCGGCTTTGCCAGGATCCCCGCCGCGCTCGGCCAGGCAAAGCCCAAACTCGTTGTGATCGGCGGCGGGCCGGCCGGGGCGACCATCGCGAAATACGTGGCCAGGGACAGCCAGGGCGCCATCGACGTGACGCTGGTCGAGCCGCTCAAGCAGTACGAGACCTGCTTCTTCTCCAATCTTTATCTCGGCGGCTTTCGCGACCTTCCCACCATCCTGCACAGCTACGACAGGCTGGCAGCAAATTACGGCGTCAAAATCCAGCCGCAAATGGCCCTCGGAGTGGACCGCGACAAGCGCGAGGTCAAGCTCGCGGACGGCACGGTGCTGCCCTACGACCGGCTGGTCGTCACGCCCGGCGTGTCGCTGAAATATGCCTCCGTGCCCGGCTATTCGGAAGCGGCCGCCGAAAAGATGCCGCATGCCTGGCTGCCCGGCGCCCAAACGCAGCAACTGAAGAGCGATGATCGATGCGTTCCGGATGGCGGGCTGGTGGTGATGTTGCGCCCGCCCAATCCGTATCGCTGTCCGCCGGGGCCCTATGAGCGCGCTTCGATGATGGCGCATGTGTTTGCTTCGACCGGACGAAGGCCTGCAAGATCGTCATCGTCGATGCCAAGGAGAGATTTTCCAAGCAGGGCGTGTTCTCAGCCGGCCTGGGAGAAGCACTATCCCGGCATGATCGAATGGCTGCCACCGACCATCCATGGCGGCGTCAAGATCCGTCGATGCCGGCCACGAACACCGTCGTGACCGATTTCGAGACCTATAAGGCGGCGCTGGTCAACGTGATTCCCGCGCAGACGGCGGGCCAAATCGCGGTCGACACAGGGCTGGCCAACGAGACCGGCTTCTGCCCGATCGATCCGGCGAATATGAAATCCAAAATGGACCCGAACATCTATGTGGTCGGCGATGCCTGTATTCCAGGCGACATGCCGAAATCCGCCTTCGCCGCCAACAGCCAGGCCAAGGTCGCGGCGATGTCGATCCGTGGCGAGCTTGCCGGCGCGCGCACCTTCCCCGCCCGCTACACCAATACCTGCTGGAGCCTGATCGAGTTCGGAAGACTGCGTGAAAGTCGGCGGCCATTACGAGCCGGCAGACGGCAAGATCAAGGAGATGAGCGGCTTTGTATCGCAGCCGGCGGACACACCCGAGGTAAGAAAGCAGAATTTCGCCGAGTTGGTCGGCTGGTATGCCGGGATTACGGCGGACATCTTCTCTTAGTGCATCGATCCAAACGGAGGCTTCAGCCGGAGTTTGGAAAATTGATGCACAAACAAACAGCTAGGGCGCTGGCGCGTGAACGAAGTGAATGCGTCAGTGCACTAGCGGGGCCTAAGCAGGGTTGCTTCGTTTGGCCAACAGATGGACTCTGCGGACTCTGGCCGATGGTGCGCCGAAACGCAGCACGCTACGTTTGCGTCCGTCGCATAGGGCGCTGAGCTGCGATGGTGAGCCTGGCAGGCGACGCCATGAATTTCAAAGATCGGTGACCGCCCGCCGGGCATGGCCCGCGAGGTTTGCTTCAGACATCCGCCCCTTCTTTTCTGGTCGCTCGCCGTAAAGGCTCGCTCCAGAGGGACGCGTGGGCGGCCTTTCGGCCTGTGGTTTTAGTAGGTGGCCTCCCGGCCGCCCACGCGCGGTGATATTTTGGCCTCGGCGGCTCCACCTTACCATCGATCGCGCACCGGACGACACTGCCTCGGCACACCCCAGTGCCCTGGGCATTGCAGTCCGGGAGGGAACCCTGCCTACCCCTGACTGCGGGTCGTCTAATCGCGGCCTCCGAGTCAATAGCCTTTTTACAAGATCGCCCGCCTCGTCATCCAGCACTCTAAGTTTTGGTAATGGTAGCGTTGGTATCTCTGACGTTAAAAGCATTGACGGCTCGGCGTGTGCTGGGAACAGGGTCGTCTACGCGGTCGACACGAGATGGTCGCCGCAGGATGGCGTTCGCAGGAGCAGGATCTTCCTATGTTCGTTGCGCAGTCTGCTAAGGGTGAGCAACTGCAGCCCGCTTAGCGGAATGATCCCATCCGCGTCCCAGCAGGGACGACTCGGCGCGTCCAGCCAGGGACGCAAATAGGTGGTAAAGAGGTCGGCTTCACCTCATGGTGGATCTCTCGGACGTGTCGATGACTTCACGCCGCCGCGTCCGCCGATCGGTTGAACGCTTCGCCAGTTTTCAGCATGGTGTGCATGATCACGGCGAGTTTGCGCGCCAGTGCCACGGCGGCCCGCTTAAAGCCGATCCTCTCTTTGAGTTTCAGCCCCCAGCGGCGCAATGTGCTGTCCGCTGTCGTGCGCGTGAGGATCACCACCGCAGCCTCATACAACAGACCGCGCAGATAGTGATCGCCGCGGCGCGATATATGGCCGTCATAATCGACTTCGCCGGACTGATAGCGCCTGGGTGTCAGGCCAACCCAGGCGCCCACGGAGCGTGAGGTGGTGAAGGTGCCGGGATCCTCGATCGCCGCCGCGAAGGCGGTGGCCGTGATGGCCCCAACGCCGGGGATCGAGGTGAGCAGCCGGCATTGCCTGCTCTCCCGTGCCATGACCACGATTTGCCGGCTCAGCTTCGCCGTCTGCGCTCGCATGTCGCGCCAGGCTTCGAGCAGCGGCAGGATGATCCGCTCCAGTTCCGCATGGCTCGCCAGCAAGCTCCGCACGTGATGGTCGAAGATCCGGCCCATGCCTTTGGGGACGACCAGCCCAAACGTCTTCATCAGACCACGGATCTGATTGGCCATCTGAAGCACCATCTTGAGCAGCTGCCTCCGCGCGCCGACCAGCGTCCGGATCAACATGCTGTCCCAACCTTTCACCCGCACCTGGCGGTAGAAGCCCACCTCGGCGAGATGCGCCAGGCCATCGGCATCATTCGCGTCGGTTTTATTTGGCGCCATATCCAGCGCAGCCTTGGCATGACGTGCATCAATGCAGATCGCCGGCAGCCCCTCCGCCGTCAGCGCATGATAGAACCACACCGACAATGGTCCCGTCTCGAACACCACGCGCTTTGCTGCTGGCGCCCGCTTGCGGATCACCTCGGCGAGCAGCTTCGGATCGGACGGGCATGTTCCGCGCCAGATCCGCTTGCCCTCCTGGCGGATCGAGATCGACGTGTCTTTCAAGGAAACATCAAGGCCGATATACTGCTCCACGGTTGTCCTCCATTTGATGCCTGGGCCCGGTGTCGCAATCGCGAGCCCGTTTCGTCATCTTATCGGGGACAACCAACCTGCAAAAACGCTTCAGCCCAGAGCCCACATCTCGGCATGGCGGCCGCTCCCGCGATTACGCCATGTTCGTTACACCCACCGCAAGGCTGGCCTCCGTTTCCAGTCCGGTTAGGACCTCTAATTCCGGTTCAGCCACGCCCTCGCGTCGTCAGGCACCGCTTCCTTCCCGCGTGGTGAGACGGTCTCGAGCCCCGCGCCCCTCTCGGGAAGGAACGGGGCGAGTGTATGGGCGGCGCGGGGCAGGGGATAACTCTGGGCCGGAGGAATGAGGAAATGGTGAAAGGTGGGTTAATGGCAGTAGGGCGCTGCGGATCGAGAGACCGGTTTGCGTCACATCCGGACCAATGGCTCCGGCGCGCCGATTCTGCACCGGGGCCAAAAGCGGCCGGTACGGTTCCAACCCAATACGCCGCTCGCGCCTCAACCTCAACGTTGACGCGATGTCACCCTATCGCGCAACTCAGACACGAAGCGGGCGGCCCTATGAGAGCCAGCCTTGCCGTCAGGCTGATATTTTGCGCCTATGTCTACCGAAACAAAATGCTTCTTATTCAGAATTCGTTCAGGCTTTCCAAAATACGTAATTTGACTGATCGCGCATAGCATCAAGGCGTTTACGCAGCTCAGCGCTCTTCAAATTCCCGACAACAGAGGGACTTTCACGCCCATGAGCAATTGCATTTCGCTTGTCGACGACCTCATCAATATAGCCGCCCGCTATTGCGCTCAATAGGGGCGGGTGGCGAATGCCGTATGCGTCAAACGCAGTAGTTATATACCCACGCTGACAATATTTTGGTATTCCAGTTGTCAGGGCAGTATCTGGAATCATCCGCATGATCAGATGAGCCCAGTCTGCCGAACATTTCAGTGCGTTTCTCGAACTTCTTTCTCCAGGCGGTGGTGGTTTGCAAACTGTTGAGAAAGCTATGAAGAGCTACCGTGTACATTGGAGAGCTGAGATGAGAGAGGCTTACCGCTCTACCACTCACATTGAGTGCAAGTCGACCGAAAGATCCTCACAACCGAATACTCAAAACATGCATAGAGATGAACGAAGAAAAAAGCCTCTCAAACGCCGGACAACCACGGAATCCCGCACAAGGGGGTCCGTGCTCTCCCTTGAGCTTATATCGGAGAGAAAGACATCCAGTTCGTGAAAGCGTTCCGCAATGGGCACGCGTAGCGCCGAGAGGGGCATGACTATAAGGTGGTTCTTGACGTAGTCAATTCTTCCTTCGACATTCTTCTTGAGTATTCGTGCTGCCCCTAGTAAATTTCTCAAGTTTGGATCGGCAAGGAGAGCTGGCAAAATGCCTGCTTTAGGCCGCGCCCCTGACGCGAACACCAAGCTACTCCTGCGGTTACAGCTTCAAATACATTGATCAAAGTTCGCTTCTTGCCCATCGATATACCGTAGGCAGCTCCTTGATGATAAAATCCATCGTAAGATGAACAATGCGATGTCTTCATCGTTAAAACCCTTCTTGTGGCAATCCTTCATGTAATCAGACAAAAACTCCTTAACTGAATGATCAAAATCGTGGTATCGGCTCCGATAAGCAAAAAACCGTAGCGCTGCCTGCCTGAGAATCGGGTTCCTTTTCCTCGTTATCCGCGAAATAAACTATCTTCCTCAGGCTTTCATCTTGAGCCAATTCTTTTAGTTGCTGAGTCGCTCGTCCACGGAAAACGACATTTCGGATAGTTTGATCGTGAAGCTTAATTCCGCCTGTATTCACCGGCTCAAAAGATCATAACGAACCAAGAGGTCGCTCTTGTCGTTTAAGGTCGTAACCCGCATCGGACGCAATGTGAAGTTAAGGCGAAGGGTGTCGGAGATCTGAATAAATAGCCATTGAATGACGTCAGCTTCTTTAAATTCTGAAAGCATTAGCGGCTTGTCTCGATTAAGCCGTTTCAAGGCGTCATCGTCGCCGCAGAAATGGACTAAAGCGCTCAGCCGCTGTACGCCGTCAACCACTTCCCATGTAGCATCGCTGTTGGTGGCCATAAATAGGCTCGGAACCGGGATGCCTGGAGGAAAATGGACTTATATCAGCTCGGGATTCACGGTTTAGATCCCAAAGAAATAGCCGCTGATAGTCTGGTGCAATATCTATAAGCTGGCTGCTTGTCATATCCACCAGCTGTCGCACCGATACGTCGTAAGCATCAAAGGATACGCTACGCTTCAGCTTATCCAGCTGTTCGAGGAGGCTTTGCTTGTCTGCGCGCTGATTCATCATCACTACCAGTCATTGCGGATGCTAGGCTTTCCTGAAGCAAAGGACTGCCTAACAGCCTCGCTGGATCCTTTATACTTCCTGGATCGAGGGTTGATTGCAGCGAATGTTGTTTTCTGATGAAATCGCGGCGAAGAATGAGCTCCAGACCCTCGCTGGCAGCCATTTCAGAGACAATAACAGGTAAATTGTTGCGGATATTCTTGTAGTAAAAGTGCGTCCCTAACGACTAAAATTGCGCCGGATGTTGACTTGAGAGCTGGAACAATATTCTTCATTGAGCGTGACAGCTTGTCGAAATAATCGATATGAGTTTTAAAGATATCCGGAAGACGCTTTCCTGACGCATGGGCTCGCAACTGATCGAGGAAGGCCAGACAGGTTTTACCCCAAGATGGCGAGATTTCAATGCAGCGATCAGGCACTTTAGTTGATCCGATCATTTTTTGGCCAAGAGTTGTATGCTGCTCGACAGAAAGCATATATAGTATTGCAAGTTCAATTCGAGTTGCTGACACATAGTCCAACCGAGTGCAATACGGCGGCGACGTCAACATCAGATCGATAGAATTCGCTTTAAGCACAACGCTTGTGCTATCGGCCACTCTGAGTTGCGAATTGCCATAGCTGGTCAGACTGCGTTTCATTGCAGTGGTTTCAGCTAAGGCCGATTCGTTTGCGAAAGGCCTGTAGGAACTGCTCCCGAGGCGTGTCGACCTTCGGCTCGCTTGGGCCTGGCGATTTAATCCAGTTGGATAAACCAGAGGCTCGAAATCCCTTCGCGAGCGCTCGACATACAGAAAACAGCGCAACGTAGAAGGTCGCGGCAATTCCTGACATATTGTCCAATTTTGTCCCGGCAGGGCTTATTGTCATGCCGCCGACCAAGTTTTCTCAGTACTCCTCTCGGTGCTCGGATAAGTGCTGAGAGATTAGGCGTAAACCAGTTCAAGAGCGGATCATCATGCTCAAGGTACCGTTCTTATCGCGATCTTAGTAATCGAGCCGCCAGCGGCACTAAACTGTCGGCCTCGGAGGGCGGCAGTAGGCGCGCTCGGGCGGCGACAATCATCACCGGATTCAGATCAAGTCCCAATGATGGGCGACCCAATTGAGTAGGCGGCGTAGGTGGTGGTGCCGCTTCCATTCCACGGATCGCATACAAGCGCATCATCATCTAACCGGCTGGTCGACAAGATAGATCGAGCGAAACCTTCCGGAAAGCCCGCGTAGTACGGAAAGAAGCGGTCCCGACTCGGCTCGCCCACGAGTTGACCTTTTCGGAGAGCTGATTTCGATAAGTGCAACATTCGGGGCCGATATCGATTTTTTGTGGTTTCGCTGGTTGAATTGCGTCTGCGCCAGCGCGAATCGCAGATGCGGCCGAATCAATAGGCTCAAACCAAGTCGCTGTCTCAGCCGGCAGTTCCCTATCCGTAGCTGACCCGGAACTCTCCCTCAATGTCATTATCGAGTTGCACGGCACGATGCATGCCGGCTTTGATCGCCGGTCTGGATGCGTAGCGGAACTGGAACCATCGGACTCATCCGTCGGCCTACATGGATTACCGGAGTGAATAGCCGGCCGGCTGCGCCTTTAGGGTCAGCTTCTGTCGCCAGCTCCGGGGGGTAGCCAAGGTGCCCAGTGAGCGCGATAGTAGTGTCGTCCGCCACAGGCCGTCTCCGCTAAAACCCCCGGAGCGGCCAGCGCGTCGAGATCCCGGGATTGCTCAGCCGCGGCTAAGTCTAAAGGTCTAGGGAATGCGGCCTGCGCCGCTCGGATTTCGGCGTCCAGCTTTTCGGCGAGGGCCGCGATAGCGGTCAGGCCTTCAAGATCTTTAATGGCGGTCGCAGGAAGGCCTTGCGCAGACTTCGCTATGTCGACGGCACTCATTGCACGGTCGACTGCGGATTTCAGCGCGCGGCCCGTATCCGCGGCACGACCAAGCTCTTCTCTAGCCTTGTCCGCGCCGCCTTTCGCGCGGTTCATAGTTGTCTCAATCACACGCAGAATTTCACTCGTCTTCTCGATAGTTGCGGCGAGATTGGCCGCTTTCGACATATTGAATTCGATGATTTCGTTTTCACGAAGCAGGTCATGTTTCCTGAGTTCCTGTGCGGCGGGGACAGTAAACCACACAATCCAGCAAAAAACGGCTGCCGAACCAGTAAATTGTACCGACTTGTTTATGTTTACATCGGCAGTCATCGGGAAAAATGCAAAAAACGCGGCAACCAATGCCCCTAGTATTATTAGAAACAAAACATTACTCTGCAATGCAGTTCGCATGTAAACTGCTGTTGCGATACCTATGAGGCCGACTGCCGAAAAAAAGAGAACGTTTGGTAGTACGCGGAATTCCTTCGGTGCACGTGCAGGCATTCGCAGTCTCCTTGGGCCGGCAATTTCGCTCCAATCACGAAAAGCCATTTTGGCTCGATGTTCTACTCGTGGAGATTGCGGCCGGCGACTTGGACCGCTCTTCTCCGCCCCCTCGGCCCACTAGCGTTCGACCTCGGCTGGGCGGCCCATTACAGCTTTGGGTCATGGCCGGCTGTAGGGGCCAGTTGGCGCAGGTCGGCTGCGACGCGGATTGCCGCCGCCAGGCCAAAGCGCGTCTGTTCGCGCGAGGCCTGCTTCGATCAAGGCACGGCCGGCGCCCGGATGGACATCGCGGCGGGCACTCAGGCGATGGCCGGCCACCTCGCGTTTAAGCGAACGGCAACACTCAAGGCGCACAATCGGTTTCAAACCCCTCCATTTCTCGTATGGTCGAAAGGGCCGGGTTTGGATGCTGCAATACAGTTCACCGCCTGACCCTCGAACGAAGAGGCGCCTGGCCTCTGCGAAACGGGCCAAAGAGGAACTGTTCCGCTCCCGTCGATATGGGGCGGCGATGGAACGGATGGTCAGTGTCGTGCAGACCTTGTCCTTCGCCAGGGACATCGAGGCCGTCATGGCGATCGTGCGTGACGCCGCACGCCACCTCACCGAAGCCGATGGCGCCACCTTTATCCTGCCCGACGGGGACCAATGCTATTACGCGGATGAAAACGTTGTCGGCCCGCTCCTGAAAGGCCAGCGTTTCCCGATGAGCGCATCGCTGAGCGGCTGGGCGATGCTGCATGGCCAGGCCGTTGTCATTCCGGACATTCATCAGGACCCCCGTATCCCGGCCGGCGTCCCCCTGCCGGCTTTCGTGAAAAGCATGGCAATCGTCCCGATACGCCGGACGGCGCCGATCGGCGCTATCGGCACGTATTGGGCGGCTCATCGCGAGCCAACGACCGAGGAACTTACCATTCTTCAGGCGCTCGCCGACACAACGGCTGTCGCGCTGGAAAATGTGCAGCTCTACGAGGAGCTTCAGACCAAGGTTCAGGAGGTGGTCACGGTTAATCGGGAATTGCTCCAGGCGAACGAGGAACTGGAGCGGTTCACCTATATCTGCTCGCATGACATGCATGAGCCGGCGCGTATGATCAATACCTACGCGACGCTCCTTCAGGACATGTATGTCGGTCAGTTGGACAAGCATCGCCTGAAATGCCTGAATTTCATCACCTTGAACGCCAAGCGCCTGCAAGAGATGCTTGAGCAGATCATCAGCTTCTCAAAGATCGGACGCGAGGCCATCCAGTGGAAACCTTGGACTGCAATGCGGTCCTTGAGGAAGTGCTGTTCGAGTTCGCTTCGGTCATCCAGGCGCGCAAGGCGCAAGTTCGTCATGAGACGCTGCCGGTGCTGCAGAGCGAACCCGACGCTGGTGCGGATGCTGTTTCGCAATTTGATCGGCAATGCGTTGAAATTCCAGAAAAGCGGCGCCATTCCGGAAATCCTCATCGACGCGCCGAGATCGTCGCGGGCGATGCACCGCACTGGCGGTTTCGCGTCTGCGACAACGGGATCGGCATCGACCAGGCATTTAACGCCCAGGTGTTCGGCATATTTCAACGGATTCACCGCAAAGAAGACTATCCGGGTGCGGCGATCGGTTTGTCGATCTGCAAGAAGTTTATCGAGTTGTGCGGCGGTTCGATCGATTTGAGCCGGCGCCGGATCACGGGACCATATTTTCCTTTACCTTGCCGTGAGAGGTCGAAGTTATTCGATGACGCCAGCATTCCAGATATTGCATGTAGAGGACAATGAGGGCGATGTGGGGCTCGTCGAGCGCGCGCTGGAGAACTGGCGTGTGCCCTGCAAGCTTTCCGTCGCCCATAATGGTTTACAGGCGCTGGATCTTCTCCGGCAGGAGGGGGCTCCGAGACCGGATATCATTCTGCTCGACATCAACATGCCGAGCATGGACGGGAAGCAATTCCTGGAGGCTCGCAAACAAGACCCCGACCTGGCGTTGATCCCCACGATCATGCTGACAAGTTCTTCCACGCCGGCAGATATCCGCGCCTGCTATGCGCTTCACGCGAATTCCTATGTCGTGAAACGGTTCGAGGCCCGCGCCTTCATCGAGGTGGTCAGGCAGACCGTCGCGTTCTGGTCAGATATTGCCCGCGTTCCCCGCGAAAGCGCGGGCCGAGTAGCAGGAGCTTTTCCGCGCGCGGCGGCAGCGCGGCCAGCAACGCAGCGTGGCCGTGTCCGGCACGATCGCGCCCCGATGGCTGACCACGATGGCCGCTAGCCGGTGTCCCCAGAGCGCAGCCTCGGCAGGCGCGTGCCCCGCGAGGCGAGCGGCAAGATAGGCGGCATTGAAGCTGTCCCCGGCGGCCGTGGTATCGACCGGCTCGACGTTATCAGGCACCGGAATGTGCCGCACCACACCGCCCTTCGAGCAGATAGGCCCCGCCGGAGCCGTCCTTGACCACGCATTCGCCTACGCCTGCGTCGGCATGGCGACGCAGCACGTCCTGGGCGAGGCGTCCCCCCATAGCAGCTTCTCGTCGTCGAGGCTTGGCAGCACGATGTCGGCGCGCGCCAGAGCGCTGGCGAATGCCGACCGGGCCGGCTCCGGCGCCGCGCCCCACAGCCGCTTGCGGTAATTGCTGTCGAAAGCGATGCGCGCGCCGGCCTGTCTCGCCGCATCGAGATGGCTGAAGAATACGTCCAGTCCGCTCCGGGAATAAAGCCATAGGGTGATGCCGGAGAAATAGATCAGCCCCGCCTCGTTCAGAAGCCGCCCGATGGCCGGGGCAACATCACCGGCGAACACATCGCGGGCAGGGGCATTCTCGCGCCAGTAATAGAAGGTGCGCTCGCCTTTGGCGTCGGTTTCGATGAGATACAGCCCCGGCACCCGGCCGGGCAGGCGCGCAATAGCCGAGCCGTCTACATTTTCGGATGCAGCCAGATCGGCGATGGCCTGGGAATACACATCATCGCCGAGCGCGGTGAGGTAGGCCGTATCGACCCCGGCCCGCGCGAGATAGACGGCCGTGTTGAATGTATCGCCGCCGAGCGCCAGGCCGAATCGGCTATCCGCGCCCCGCGCGAGCTCGACCATGCATTCGCCGACGCAAACCGCCCTGGGTCGGGCGCTTTCCAGCCCTTTGCCTTGCTGCTCTGCCACGTTCGCTCGCCTCGTTCCGTTTCTCGCAACGATAGCACACGCGCCGTGCAGACCAAAAAGGCCCCGGTCGCGTGACCGGAGCCTTTGATTATGCGGGTGAAGCGATGCTAGCGAACTGCTGTGCCGCCCTGTCCTGAAGGCTGATTGAGGGCGCCCTTGCGCGCGGCCTCCTCGGGATCGGCCGGTTGGAAAGTTGTATCGGCCGCGCTGCCCGCATTCGATCCGGCGCCGGTGGGCTGGTTGATCGTGCCCCTGCGCTGCGCTTGTTCCGGATCGGCGGGCTGAAAGTCGGTCTGTCCGCCGGCGCCAGGGGTGGGCTGGCCGCCTGGAGTGGCGATGCCACCCTGACGCTGCGCATCTTCCGGCGACTGCTGCTGAGCCACGGCGATACCGGACATGAGGGCGAGAGCCGCAGCCGCGGTTAGAATGCGTTTCATGGCAATCTCCTTTTGTCTTTCCTGTCGGGAAAATTGCTAAGTCGCGAGAATATGTTCCGGATTTGCATTCACCATGAATTGAAGCGTATCCGCGGAACGACTGGAGATATCCCCAAATAGACACAAACCGGCGGCGCGATATGGTATTTGCGATAATATCGTGTGTGTTTCCGCGCCCCTAGAGTGCCGCCCAGGGGGACAGCGCATCGGCGGAGGGAAGCGGCGATGAGCATGATGACGGCAGCGCAATCAGATTTCGCAAGCCTCACCGATATTCGGATCGGCACGCGTCTGGGCGAGATCAAAAGACAGTTGCTGACGCTGGGCGAAGATCTGGAAGGCATGGTCCATCAGCGGGTGGCGGGGTTCGTCAACGATCGCCTGAAGGGGGTCGAAGCTCATAGCTGCCGCATTGCCGTGATCGGCCAGATCAAGGCGGGCAAGAGTTCGCTGGTGAATGCCATGACGCGCCGCCCCGATTTGCTGCCCACCGACGTCAATCCCTCGACCGCCGTGATCACCAAGCTTTACTTCGGCGGCCCGGCCGAAAAGGCCAATTCGGCCCTGTTCCATTTCTTCAGCGACGATGAATGGGAGCGGATCATGAGTGGCGGGCGCGCAGGCCCTGACGCCGCTTCTCAGGTCGCCGGCGTGGGCGTGAACCGCATGCAGGGCCGGCTCGAAGAACTGCGTGAGCGCGCGCGAGCGGCGCCTTGGACCGCAATTCAATTCGCTGCTGGGCAAGCATCACCTGTTCAAATCTGTGACCAGCAGCGTGCTGGAGCGGTATGTGAGCGCGGCCGATGCTGTTGGCTATCCGGACGAAGGCGACAGCGACGACCGGCATTATTCCGACATCACCAAAATCGCCGAGGTGCATCTCGACGGCGAGCCGCTGGGCTATCCGGCTGTTGTCATCGACACACCGGGCGTGAACGACCCGCTCCTTGTGCGCGACGAGATCACCCATGCCAATCTGGGCGACGCGGATATCTACCTGCTGGTTCTGACAGCCCAGCAACCACTCTCCAGAGAGCGACCTTGCGCTGCTGCGGATGCTACGCGGCTTGCAAAAGGACCGCATCATCGCGGTGGTGAACCGGGTGGATATCGTGGAAGGGGCGCCCGAGGATTATCAGCAACTCACCGCGTTCGTGCAGGAGGCTCTGCGCCGCGAATTCCCGCACGCGACCATCCCTGTGATCCTGGCCAGTGCGCGCTGGGCCAACGCCGCCCTGAATGGCGATGACGACGAAATGGAGGACCTGATCGGCCCGGCCTTCGCGGCTTTCGCGGGCTGGTCGGGCGCCGCTCCGGCCAGCGAGGTCGGCGGATGGAGCCGCGACCGGCAATGGCCCAGACCCCGCATCTCGCAGACCCTTTACAAAGCCTCCGGCGCGCCAGCCATCATTGCCGCCATCGCACGGCTGATCGGCCATTCGGTCGCGGAAGAACGCATCCTGCCAACGGCATCGACGCTTGGCGCGATTGCTGAAAACACCGCAACCGCCCTGCGCCACGGCTGCACTGCCTTGCAGTCCAAACTCGACCAACCGGGGAATGCCGCAGTGCAGGCCTTCCGCGAGCAGGCAGCGCGCATGCTGGCTCAGCTTGAAGGACTGCTCGCCCGGATCGAGGAGCATCTTACCAAGGCGGAAGGCGACCTCAGCGTCGCCCTCCGGCAGGATCTTAACCGCCTGGGCAGCTATATGCACTTTCGGGCGAAGGAGTTCGCCATCCATCAAGGCGGCCGGCTGGCCGAGATCACGCTGACAGAGCTGCGCCCCAGCTTTCAGCAGGACAGTTTTGCGCTTCGGGCGCAACTCGCCGAAGATTTTTACGCCGATGTCACGAAGACCGCCAAACAGCTCTCGGCCAGGCAGCGCGAAGCGGAGAACGATTTGCGCAACGCAGCCAAGGAAATGCTGCCCGAGATCGACAATGTGCTGCATTTCGGCTTGCAGCAGCCGGGCTTCTCGCCGCCGTCCATCATTCCGCTCAGCAGGGCCACGACTTTCGACCGCGACGATTTCTGGGACGCACGCCGCGACGGTACGTTGATGAGCATGCACGAGGTGGAAGACTTCAAATATCGGTGGAGTCCGATATGGCGTGATGATCGAGGCGCTTCTCAAACTTGCCGACACCGCGCTGCGCGACCATGTGACATCAGCCCTGAGGCGGCTACGCTTCCTCAGCTACAGCGCGATCTATCCCATTGCGCAGCAGCTCCAGCATTTTGCCGAGGTTCTGGCGGCAGCGCGAACTGTCAGCTTCGGTTCGCCGGTCCAGGCCGACCAGTTCGACGACCTGTTCGCGAAGTGGAATGAGACCCGCCAACGATGCGAGCGCACGGCCGCCAGCTTGAAGGATCTGCGGCGGCAATGCATTGCCATGCTGGATCAGTGACGGCAGAAAAGGCAAGCTCAGCTTTTCCCCAGTGTCCGGCGTCTTGATCACGGAGTATTTGTTTTCATCGGTTATTTCATATCGTGATCGTGAAGCGCGATGCCGCGTAGGGGGATGGCCGTCGCGGACGGTGACACGGGAACAGCTTTCCCGCCGGCCAGGAGACCATGTTCGACATGACCGACAGAAAAACGCGCTCCTGCGCCACATGCCGCTTCTATTGCCAGGAGATCGACCCGGAAAACCGGCTGTACTTCGATGGAAACAGCGGCGAGTGCCGCCGCAATACGCCCCATAGTAGTTTCGTCTGGCACAAGACCCGCCCGGAGCATTGGTGCGGCGAATGGCAGCCTCAATCCGCAAATATCCGGACTTGGCAACGCATTTCGACCCACTCCAAAGATGAAAGGCCGGTGCTGCTTTACAAAAAAGGAGCATTCTGCAAACAAAGTGGGATCGTCGTCGGCTATTGGAATGCACGATTCAACCGATGGCACGACGATGGCGACGGGCTATACGAGCACGACGATTTCAGCCACTGGATGGACCTGCCCGAGGCGCCGGAACATAGTAATGCCGTCGCGCCGATGCGGCTGACTGCGGAGAGGGGCCGGCTTGAAAACGATTCTGCTCTATGCTTTCGAATTGCTTTTCATCTTCTGCGTGGTCTACGCGATGATCACCGATTATCGCCGCCTGCACATTCCCAACATGGTCTCCATCGTGCTGGTCGTGGCCTTCTTTCCGTTCGCTCTGCTGGCGGGGCCGGCTATTCCTCTTGTGCCGCATGTGCTGGTGGCCGGGGCGGTGTTCGTCGTCCTGTTCATTTCATTCGCGATGGGCTGGCTCGGCGGCGGTGATGTCAAGCTGGCCAGCGCCATCATGCTCTGGGCCGGGCCGACGCAAGGAGGCCAATTTCGTCGTGCTGTTCGCGCTGCTTGGCGGCGCCTTTGCGCTGATGCTGCTGTCGCTGCGGCTGGCGCTGCCGCATTACCCCCAGATCGAGGGCATCGCCGTGCTGAGTAAGTTCAGCCACTGGGCGCGAGCCGGGCTTTGTCCTTATGCCCTGCCGATCGGAGTGGCGGCGCTCTGCGTCGCGCCAGCCATCTTTGCCCGCGTTTAAAGCTGTCTCCGGGCTGTTCCTTATCGCACCGCTTAGGGGTGCCGCTCAGCCCGGCTTGCCGGCCTTCGCCTCCCACTCGGCAAGCAGGCTCATATTGTTTTTCACATACGGATTGCCGGGATCGGCCTTTTCCGCCGCTTCGAGGCTTCGCCGCGCCGCCGCGAAGATCGCCGCGCAGCATCTGATGATAGGCAAGGTTGTTCAGCACCGTCGGCGTGTATCCGACCAGCTTGATCAGCGCGTCATAGGCCCGGTCGGCGAGGTCGAAGCGCTTCAGCCGGTCGTAGGACGCCGCCAGCCCCAGCCAGGCTTCGGCATTGTTGTGGCGCTCCTCGATGGCCTGGCGGTAGAACCGCTCGGCAAGGCCGTAATCGCCGTGCGCGTAATGTTTCTTGGCCTTCTCCAGCCAGACGCTTTCCGGCGCCGCGCCGAAAGAGGAGGAAGGCGTGATGCCGCCGGCCAGCTCGGTATCCACCTCGGCGTCCTCCGTCAGCAATTTGCAGCCCGCCCGCGAGCATGCAGAGCACCGCCACGGCCGCCAGCTTCATGATCTGTATTTATCATGACGTCCCCCGGGCTTATTATTGAAATAACGCGTCCCTGATCCGCAACATGACAGGCAACGCAACGACGACCAGCATCACCGGAAACACAAACAGCCCGAGCGGTATGACCAGCTTCACCGGCAGGGCATGGGCCTTTTCTTCCGCGCGCGAGAGCCGCTTGTCGCGCATCTCGTCGCTGTAGACGCGCAGCGCCTCGCCGATGCTGGTGCCGAGCTGCTCGGTCTGCTCCAGCAGCACGCCCAGGCTGTTGACCTCTTCCAGCGTGATGCGCCGCGCCAAGATTGCCGACCGCTTCGGCCAGCGTCGCGCCCGCCCGCAACTCCAGGCTCATCAGATAGAGATTGGCGCCGAGATACGGGATAGGTCTGCGCCATTTCGCGGGCGATGCGGTCGATGGCGGCGCGCGGGCTGAGCCCGGCTTCGGTGCACACCACCATCAGGTCCATGAAATCGGGAAAGCCGTCGCGGCATTGCTGCTGGAGGCGCTTCTGCCGGCGCACCAGATAGCGGCCGGGCAGCAGAAAGCCGATTCCCGCCAGCGCGGCCAGCACGGCGGAGCGCGTCGACGGTTGGGGTTCGATGGCGAATTGCGTCAACGCGATCGCGGCCAGGACCGGCAGAGCGGCCGTCAGGCCGATGCGGATCACCTGGAACCGGATGACGCTGTGGGCGCCGAAGAAGCCGGCCCGCATCAGCTCGCGCTGAAGCTTGGATCTTCTCGCTTTCCTTCTCGGCGGACTTGGCTCCGCGCTCGACATCGGCGAGCAGCGTCGCGCCGCCGGCCGCGCTCTGGAAGCGCAGCGAGCGGGACATCACCTCCCACTCCTGCTCGGGCGCCGCCCCCTCCAGCTTGAACGACCCGGTCGAGCAGGATGCGGTTGCGGATCTCCGCGCGCCGGTTCGCCAGCCCGGTTGCGCCGACGATCAGGAAAAACATGAACATGAAGGTGAAGAAGATCGCGCCGAACAGCAGGGTGCTGTTTGTGGCGACCGGATCGGCGACGAAGCTGGCGATGTGGTCCATCATATCGCGAACCTCACCATCCGATACATGATGACGTTCCCGATGACGAGCCAGCCCGCTGCGGCCAGCAGGATGGGCTTGACCATCGGCTCGTTCCAGACCTGGCCGTAATAGGCCGGCGAGATCAGCCAGAGAATGCCGAACAGAATGATCGGAATGAGGCTGAGCGCCACGGCGGAGAAGCGCCCTTCGGCCGAGAGCGCCCTCGCCTTGCGGCGAAGCCGGAAGCGGCCGCGGATCACATGGGCGAGATTGGACGAGGATCTCGGCGAGATTGCCGCCCATCTTCGACTGGATCGACACCGCCAGCACCACGAAGCCCGAGATCGGCCTGGCCGACGCGGGAGCGCAGATTGACGAGCGCGGTCTCCAGGTCGAGGCCGAATGGTCAGCTCGCTGGCGGTGATGGCGAACTCGGCGCCCACCGGATCGGGCATCTGCCGCGCCACGGTGTTGATGGCCAGCGGAATGGCATGGCCCGCGCGCAGGCGAGCGCACCAGCACATCGATGGCGTCCGGAAGCTGCTCCTCGAACCGCCGCTGACGCCGGCTGCGCAGCGACTTCAGCACCATCAGCGGGCCGCCCATGCCGGCCAGGCACCCGCCGCGAAGGCCAGGAAATGGCTCTTCTGCAGGGCGAAGACCACCAGATAGGTCGCGGCGAACAGGCAGACCATGCTCGCCAGGATGCCGTACAGGCCCGACCGTGACGCCCGATTGCAGGATGAGCTTGTTCAGCGGGATGACCGGAATGGAATAGTGGCCTTCGGGCGAGAGGCTCCGCTCGCGCATGATGCCGCGCAGTTCCTTCGTGCGCCGTGCCCTCGAAAGCCAGCCCGGCCAGCCGCCGGTTCACGCCCCGCCGATAGGCTGCGCGCGAGGCGAGGAACAGCCAGGCCGCTCAGTCACGCCAAGCAGCACGGCGACGAACACCAGCACGGGGATGAGCTAGCTCCAGGCCGATCGTCATTGCGACAGCCCCGGATCGAAGAACTCGGGCGGGAAGGCGAAGCCGCGCACCTGGAGCTCGTCCATGAAGCGGGGGCGCAGGCCGGTCGCGCGGAATTCGCCGCGCACCTGGCCGTCGGTGCTCGTGCCGGTGCGGACGAAGTTGAAGATCTCCTGCAGCTGGATCACATCGCGCTCCATGCCGGTGATCTCGCTGATGCTGACCACGCGGCGCTTGCCGTCGCTGAAGCGCTGAAGCTGCACGATGATCGTGATCGCCGAGGCGATCTGGCGCGCGGATGCTGCCTCCGACATGGACAGCCCGGCCATGCCGATCATCTGCGTCAGGCGGGCCAGCGCGTCGCGCGGATTGTTGGCGTGGATGGTGGCCATGGAGCCTTCATGGCCGGTATTCATGGCCTGGAGCATGTCGAAGGCTTCCTCGCCGCGCACCTCGCCGATGATGATCCGGTCGGGGCGCATCCGCAGCGCGTTCTTGACCAGCTCGCGCTGGCGGATCTCGCCCGCGCCCCTCGATGTTCGGCGGCCGGGTCTCCATGCGCGCCGACATGGGGCTGCTGCAGGCGCAGCTCGGCGGCGTCCTCGATGGTGATCAGCCGCTCGCTTGTGGGAGATGTTGGCCGAGAGCGCGTTGAGCAGGCGTGGTCTTGCCGCTGCCCGTGCCGCCCGAAACCAGCACGGTCGAGCCGCGCCCGGACGGCCGCCGTGCAGCAATTCGCGACATGCGCGCCGGCATGGCGCCGATGCTGACCAGCTGCTCCAGGTCAAGGGCTTTTTCGGAGAATTTGCGGATCGAGACCAGCGGCCCGTCGACGGCGATCGGGCGCATGGCGGCGTTGATGCGCGACCCGTCGGCCAGGCGCGCGTCGATCATCGGCTGGGATTCGTCGACCCGCCGGCCCACGGCG
The DNA here is from genome assembly GCA_963821585.1 of uncultured Acidobacteriota bacterium. Classification (GTDB taxonomy): domain Bacteria; phylum Acidobacteriota; class Thermoanaerobaculia; order Gp7-AA8; family Gp7-AA8; genus QHVT01. Next base: position 5,007,705 of record CAWGEI010000003.1, on the reverse strand, counting down.
GCGACGATCTGGTTGACGATGCGCAGCAGGTGGCCGTCGTCGCTTGAAGCGCACCGGCGCCTGCTCGAGCTCGCCGCGCCGCTCCACATAGACCTGCTCATGGGCCGTTGATCAGGATGTCGTTGACGGTGGGGTCCTTCAGCAGCGGCTCGATGGGCCCCAGGCCGGTCATCTCGTCGAACACCTCGTCGGTGAACAGCTCCAGCTCGCGCGCATTCAGCAGGATGCGCTCGGAGCGCACATAGTCGCCGACGATTTCGCTGATCTGCTTGCGCATTTCCTCTTTCGACAGGCGTTCGAGCATGGCCAGGTTGAGGTCGTCGATGAGCTTGCGGTGCAGGCGCACCTTGGCGTCGATCAGGTCCTGCCGGATCAGCTTGCTCGGCTCGGGGGCGTTCTGCGCCGGCACGGAATCGGGCGCCGGAGGTTCGCCGAAGCGCAATCTCCACGAACGGGGCCAGGCTCAGTCCTGAAGGTCTGGGCCGGCTTGCCGTTGTCCGGCATGAATCTGGAAAGCATCGACACGCGCAAACGTCCCCTTCTCAAGGCTTCTTCTTCAGGAGGATGTGCTCAAGCGCCTTTTCCACCTTGCTGCCTGGGTCACCTCGGCCGATCGGCAGCCCCCGATTGATCGCCTCGTGCATGAGGTCGGGGACGTCGGGCACGAAGCCGGCAAGCCAGTCGCGCAGCAACTGCTCGGCATCCTTCTTGGCCAGGCCCGAGCCGAACAGCTTCTCGCGATGCTTGTTGACGATCACGGAGACCTTGGCGCCGTTGGCCGATTTGGCGGCGATCGCATCGACCAGATAGCGGGCGTGCTTCAGGGACGGCACGGTGAAATTCGTGACGATATAGACGTGGTTGGAGCCCCAGATCACATTGTCGGTCCAGGGGTACCAGTTCTTCGGCAGGTCGATGACGATGTTCTCGAAGGACTGCGACAGCAGGCCCAGCACCGTGCCGATCAGCCCTTCGCTGATTTCGAGGTACTTCGCCGGGCAGGCGCGGCGTGGCGAGCACCGGCAAGGCCGGAGGAATGGCGCGCCAGCATCACTTCGAGAAGCTGGCTGTCCAGGCGGCCCGGCGCGCCCGCCAGCTCTTCGATTTTGAAGGCCGGCGCGATGTCCAGGTAATCCGCGATCGACCCGTCCTGGAAGTTGAGATCGACCAGGCAGGTGGACGAGAGCTGCTTCCCGGCCTTGGCCAGCGTAAAGGCGGTCTGGATGGCAAGGCGTGCTATTGCCTGCGCCGCCGGCGGCCGGGAAGAACGAATAGCACTCCGCCTCGTGGTCGCGGCGGTCGATGACGGGCGCGCGGCTCAGGCGCTCGCAGGATTTGTAGAGATCGACGAACGGGCTGTCCTTGGGCAGCCAGTCGTCGATCTGGATCTGCACGAGGCGGCGGACCGTGTCCTGGTCGAGATAGCTGGAGATCGCCACGATCGGCGTCTTGGAAAACCGCGTGCGCTTGATCGCGCTCCAGCGAGGCGAGGTCCTCGGCGAGGGCGGTTTTGAGGTCGATGATCAGGATGCTCGGGATCGCGCCGCTGGCGAGAAACTGCTCGATCTCGGTCACGGTGCCCTTGAGCGAGCGCAGCGCGAACCTGTCCTTATCGGCGAACCCGGCGCGCAGGCGTTCGGTCAGCTCGATGTCCTGCGTGACGAGCAGGATATCGCGCTGCTGGCTGGCCTGGAGCGTGCTTTTGTCAGTCATGTCGCCGTGAACGCTTCCTGCTGGTTCCTGCCTGGCCTTCCGGTAAGCGGCAGGCCAGAACTCCTCCGTTATCGCCATCGCCTCCCCCGCACGCCCTGCCCGCCGCTAGAGCGGCGCCGCCTGTCATGCCGATTTCCAACTCGGCGGAAGCCTCCGTCTCGATCGACATTATTTCTGCAGCGACGTGCTCGACTGAGCGCCCGGCCCCGCCTGCTCCGAAATGGTGGTCGTGCTCAGCCCGCGCGGCTGAATGGACTTGTTCTGCTGGTAGCGCTTCATCGCCACCGCCGCGCGGTTGCCTTCGAGATGGCTATTCGTGTTCCTGGCGTACAGGGGCCAGGGGTCGATGGTCTGCGTCGCGAAGTTCGACGCATTCGCGTTGCCGGCGCTCGACGAGATGGTGTCGCGCCGGTCGAGATAGTCGTAGTCGTCCGCCATCGCCGAGCCGCACGGCGGCCAAAGCCAGAAGGCCCACGCCCAAGGCAGCACGTGTTCGCAATGTTGGGGTCATTTCCTGAACTCCTTGTAGCCTTTCGCGACGGGAGCTTCGTCGTGCCAGTCGATGATGTGGCCCGTCTTCGGCTGCGGCGTCACGGCGCGACCTCCTGCTGTCCGCGCAGGAAGAATTCCTTGTCGTTGCTCGGCAAATGGCTGTCGAGCGGCGTCACCAGCTTCTGGCCGGGCACCTTCGGCTTCACCAGGCGCGGCGTCACGATGATGACGAGGTCGGTTTCCTTCTTCTGCCAGGCGGCGCTGCGCAGCAGCGCGCCGAGCACCGGCACATCGCCCATCCAGGGAAGCTGGCGCTGGTTCTTGACGTGCTTGCTCTGCAGCAGCCCGGCGATGGCGAAGCTCTGGCCGTCACGCAGCTCCACCGTCGTCGAGGCGCGCCGCACGATCAGCGAGGGGATCTCCACATCGTTGCTGACGCGGATGAAGTTGGTGGGGTCGAGTTCGCTGACCTCCGGCTCGATCTTGAGATTGATCTGGCCGTCGCTGAGCACCGTCGGCGTGAAGGCGAGGCCCGACGCCGAACTTCTTGAATTCGACGGAGATCTTGTCGTTGTCGGCCGAGACCGGGAATGGAAACTCGCCGCCCGCCAGGAAGCTGGCCGTATCGCCCGACAGCGCCACCAGATTTGGCTCGGCGAGGCGGCGGGCGAGGCCCTCTTCCTCCAGCGCCTTGACGAAGATGTCGGCCGAGGTGCCGCCAGCCAGCACGCGGCCGATCAGCGCCCCGAACGGCACGGCGTTGGACGCCAGGCCGCCGCCGAGATTGTTGACCAGCCCGTTGACCAGATCGCCATCGCCATCGACGCCGATGCCGCCCGGATTGCTTTCGACGCCGGTGATGCCCGCGGCTCTGTTGCCGACCACCGTCGCGTTGACGCCGAGCGCGCGCGATGCCGAGCGGTCGGCCTCGATGAAGCGCACCTCGAGCAGCACCTGCTGCGGGGCGGCCACCTTCATCGCGTTGGTGACATCGCCGGGCGCGATCTGCTCGGCCAAGGTAGCAGCGCCTGCTGCATCGCGACGGAGTCCGACTGCGACGCCGGTCATCAGCAGCTTGCCGTTGACCGAGGTCACCTTGATGCCGTTCAGATCGCCGGCGGAACGGATCTGCCCGCGCAGCGCGGCAAGATCGTAGGTGACCTCGACGTCGACGATGCCGATGAGCTGCTTGTCCTTATCCAGCAGCGTCAGGCGCGTCACGCCCACCTTCTTGCCGACGATGTAGATCGAGCGGTTGGTCAGCGGCACGACGTCGGCCACTTCGGCATTGCCGACCAGCGCTTCGGTGAACGGAAAATCGACGCGGATGGTCTCGGTCTTGTGCAGCGTCACCTTGACGTCGATCTTCTCGGACTGCGGCTCGATGTGATAGATGGAGTTGGTTTGTTTCGCCGGTTTCGCCCGCTGAGGCTTCTCCGCAGCAGGCAGAGGCGATGCCAGGCCAGCCGCGACCATGATCGCCGCCGCCACAAGCACAGACCTGCAACCCATCCGCTTGCGGCTATGAAACTTCGAAGGCAAATGCAGGCCTGCGCGTAATCGTTCGAGAATAGTCATCCCCGGTGACATTCCCCATGCCCCTTCTGCGGCCTTGTCCGGCCGCGTGTTCCGTTATCCCAGTCGGCCAAGCGCACTTTCTCAGTGCACTGACGCATTCACTTCGTTCACGCGCCAGCGCCCTAGCCGTTTGTTTGTGCATCAATTTTACCAAACTCCGGCTGTCGCCTCCGTTTGGATCGATGCACTAGCGGGCCGCCTCGACGCGCCGGCTCCTCTGCAGGTCCGGCTGCACCGTGTACTCCTGACGCTCTACTGCACGCGTGACGCCGATGACCTGCTCGGTCTTGCCGAAGGGCCAACAACTCCGGTTTTGTTCGAAATGAGATCATCGAGCGCGATGGCGCGGGTATCCGCCTCCGCCGGGCCGTCCAAGCGGCGCAGCGCAAGGGAGAGCTGGCCAATCGTGCCGGCCAACACCAGTTTTTGAGCATCTTCGGTGTTCGACTTCGAGCGTCACCGCCTTTGGGCGGCGAAGCCTGGACTTGCGCTGCGTCGCCTGATCGGTCGCCAGCACGCGCACGTTCTGAAGCAGCACCACGACGGAGGACTTATTGTGCTGCCCTGCATCGTCGCCCCGGCCGCCCACGGTGAGGAACACATCCACCCGGTCGTCCGGCTGCACGAATCCGGCGACGCCGGCAACGTCGTTCACGCGGATCGTCACCGCGTTCATGCTGTCGGCGAGCCTGGGAGGCCAGCGCCCCTTGCGAGCCGCCGGATAGCTTGCTCTCGAGGATCGGCTCGTTCTCCGCCACGGTGGAGAGGATCACGCGCTCCTGCCCAGGCTGGCTGAGTGGCTCAGGCGTCAGGAACGCGCCCTTGGGAACCGTATCTCCCTGCCAAGGCATCAGCCGGACCATATCCGGCTTCAGCTTCTCACCGTATTTCAGCTCACGCGCCGCAACGACGATCGAACGCAACGGCGCGGCGGGCACTTGTTCCTGAGTGGCGAACGCGCGCTGCCCGCCCGCCTGTCCTGTGAGCCATGCTCGCGACAGCAATGCGGCGGCGGCGGCGCAAACGAGCGCGGCGATAAGCATCGTAATATTGCTTACACGCATGACCGATGGCCGCCTTTTTGCCTTACATGTGACGTCTAGAGCCGGACCGGATGCCGAGCCTCAGGGCTCGGAAGCGCCTGATTCCTAGCTGGTCAGCCGGTTATGCCGAGCGCGGCGGTGAGTGCCGTCCAACGTCCCGTAACCCATGTGCCAACGTTTGCAATGAGGGCAACGGAAACAGCCGTCATGATGCCAAGCAAAATGGTGTATTCGAGCAGCGAGGCGCCGCGTTCATCCCGCGAAACGACTGCATGATCGATGTCGAATTTCTTAAGCATTGATTACCCCTACCTTAGCATTACACGGTTAGAAGGGTGCAGCTCTTCTTGCGCTGCCATCCTTCGAAGGCATTGGGCTGCAATACTTGAGGCCGCCCTTCGGCATTAAGGGCGAGTAGGTACTTCCCCGCAATAAACCTTTGGTTGATGAATTCCGGCAAGCGCAACTGGCGAGAGCAACCCAGGCTTGCAGAGCGTGCGGAGGACGTTCAATGCGAGGGAGCCGAATTGCGGCGAATGTGGATAAATGTGATGTCGGTGCTGCGACTTCTTCAGGATTTGCAGATATGGGAGTAAAGGTTTGCATAAACAGAGGTGAGCAAGTAAAACGGAGTAAATGCCAGATGCTACGGCACCCCGATTTGTGCCTTTTGAAAACAGCACTTATTCCATAATACAGAATTGACATCGCCAATATGATTGCAAAACGATTTGCGCCCTCGCTTGCTTCGGCTTTTCCAGACCGTTTGACCCCACACTATCTGGCTCGGCAGGGCGTTGTATTTCGGACACGGTTTCGCCCAATTGGAAATAACCGTTCCATAATTCGTTGAAACTGAGGCGAGCCTGGGGAGAAGCCGCAGAAGAGCCGAGCGGCGAGCGGCGAACGCTTGAGGTTAGTCGTCGAAAACCACGGCGTTGGACAGTCGGGGACGGAAGAAGGCTTCACCGGAAAGCTGAATTGGACCGGTCAGAAACATTCCGATGCTTGGGCTGAACTGGTAAAAAGTCTCGGCAACGATGATGCTGGAATTGGGCTCTATCAGCCCGGACGGCAAAGTGTAGGTCCATGCCGGTCTCGCGGGCCGCGGCGCCGCTGCCATGCGCATAGCTCCACGCCACCTTGACGTTGCCCTGCTCGTCCGCTTCGACGCTGGAGACAATCGTTCGCAGCGGCGTTGCCGCATAGGGCTTGACGATTTCCTCGGCGACGCGGGCAGGTCGTTCAGATCGGAGGTGGTTATCGTGGGAACCTGGGCCACAAGGTCGGAGACTGTGCTCGCCGCGTTGGTCAGCTTGCGGTTGACGGAAAAGCCTCGCCAAACTCCACAAGACCCAGAAACATCATCATCAGGATTGGAAACACCAGCGCGAATTCGATCAGCATCGCGCCGCGCTCGCACCGCCTCAGCGCGAAAGCTGGTGCGCCGACGCAAACACTTTGTTCACGCGCCACCGCAAGAGATCTTTCCCTTGCATCGATTTTACCAAACTCTGGCTGAAGCCTCCGTTTGGATCGATCCACGAGCGCCGATGCAATTCGCATCGGTCGGCCCAGCCGCACCGGATCAGACGCCATGGGTCAGCTCTCCGGGAAGGGTTCGTTGCGGAAAGCGGCGCTGGCGCGAAGCAGCCGGTTGCCGCTGGCCATGTTGCTCAGACTCATCGAGCTCATGAAGTTGAGCAGCGGCCACTCGTAGAATGCCGTCATCAGCACGACCTGTTGCGGGCCGCCTGGTACGTAGCTGTTATCGTCTTTCAGCTTGCCGGAGGCATCCAACGGCTCTGGCGCGGTCATCTGGGCGAAGCTTTCGAAGCTGCGCACATCGATGCGAATTTTCGAGGCGCAATTGGTCAGCAGCGACACGCGCGCTAAAATCTGTCGCCGTGCAGCCGTCGCGGGTGATCGTCTTCGACAACGGCTCGAAGACTCCCACCCGGAACGCCACCGCGCGCAGCGAGACCAACCTCGGCTTCGCCGGAGGCGCCAACGCCGCGCTGCGCCTCTCCACCGCCCCGTACGTCGCCCTGGTCAACAACGACGTCGTCCTCGACCGCGACTGGCTCGGATACGTCCGCGACGCTCTCGATCGCGACGCGCAGCTCGCCGCCGTGCAGACCATCATCCGCCGCCCGGACGGCATGATCGACGGCGCCGGCATCGACATCAGCAACGGTACGTTCCGTCAAATTGGCCACGGCAAGCCGGTCGGCTCGCCGCTGTCCGTCGCCTGGGGCGTCTCCGCCACCGCCACCCTCTACCGCCGCACCGCCCTCGGCGGCCGCCTGTTCGAAGAGCGCCTCTTCGCATACTACGAGGACGTCGAGCTCTGCGCCCGCCTGCGCAAGGACGGCTGGCGCATCGCAATCCTCCCGGTGGTGCAGGCAACGCACCGCGGCTCGGCGTCGGCGCACGCGCTGAAAGGGGACGCGCTGAGGCTCCGTACGCGCAACCGCTACCTGGTCGCGCGCATGCACCGCGGGGTGGGCCGTATCCGCGCGCTGCTCTGGGAAGATGCCAAGCTGCTCCTCAAAGGTCGGTCGTCGCTGCGTGGGATCGTGCAGGGAATCATGCAGGAGCGATGACTGTCATCCTGAGCCGCGTAGACGGCGAAGGATCCCCTGCCGATAGCACATGAAGCGCTCCGAGGCAGGGGGTCCTTCGCCGTCTACGCGGCTCAGGATGACAGCGAAGCGCTCCCCCTGCACCAAAGACTCGACAGTTCATCGCTCATCGTTCATCGTTCATCGCTCGATGTTTTCTGTCCTCGTCCACACTCCCGACGTCGTTGGCGACCGCATGGCCGGTCCGGGGATTCGCGCGTGGCATATCGCCCGCGAGCTGTCGAAGCACTTCGACACCACCCTCATCGCCAAAGCCGAAGGGATCGAGCGCGGCGGCGTCACGTTCATCGAGCACGGCACGGACGCCGCCCGCGTCGCGATGCGCGATGCCAGCGTCCTCATCGGCCAGCCGGCCCGCGGCTTTCGCAAGCGCCGCGTGGGACAGCGGATGGTCTACGACCTCTTCGACCCCACCGTGCTCGAGCTCCGCGAGCTGTACGGCCACACGCCCTCCTTCCGCCAGCGCGTCCATCTCGCTGCCGAATGGTGGCGGTTGTCCGAGGCGCTGATGCGGGCGGATCTGCTCATTTGCGCGGCGCGCAAACAACGCCACTTCTACGAGACCCTCCAGAGCGGCAGCGCGCCGTGGATCGAAGTCCCGTTCGGCATCGACCCCGCGGACGCGCAGTCGTGTCCGAAGCCGCAGGATGACATCGTGGTCTGGGGCGGCGGCGTGTGGGAATGGCTCGATCCCGCGACGGCCGTCGACGCGATCGTGCGTCTCAACCACGACGGGGTCCGCGCGAAGCTTCTGTTCCTCGGGCGCGCCCGTCCGAATCAGGACCTCGTCGACCGCCGCAGGGACGACCGTTTCGATGCGCTGCTGAAGCGTGCCGGACCGTATGTGTCAGCCAATGACCAGTGGGTCCCATACGACGAGCGGCTCTCGTGGCTGCGCTCCGGGAAAATCGCTATCATGCTGCATCGTCGCACGGCGGAAGCCGAGTACTCGATCCGCACGCGCCTCTTTGACGCCATCGCTGCCGGCATTCCCGTCGTGGCTACGCGAGGCGGCTTTGCGGCGGAGCTGGTCGAGCAGGAAGGACTCGGCATCGTCGTTTCGCCTGGTGATGTCGCGGGGGTGGCCGAGGCCATCCGCAAGCTGCTGATGGACGACGAAACCTATTCAACCTGCGTAGACAGTCTCGAGCGCATCCGGCCGCGGTTCACGTGGGAAGTCGTGACACGTCCGCTGGTTCGGACAATCATGCAATGGCAAACGTAATGTTCGACATCGAGCAGGCTCCGGCAGTGCGGCCTCGCGTCCGCGCGCTGGACCTCTCCATCCTCATCGTCACCTGGAACAGCGAGCGCTGGATCGACCGGTGTCTGCGCTCGATCCCCGCCGCGTGCGCGGGTCTCGAATACGAAGTCGTCGTCCACGACAACGCCTCCACCGACGCCACCCTCGACCACCTCGGCGAAGCAAACGTCTTGCGCTCGACGAAAAACGACGGCTTCGCCGCCGGCACGAACCGCGCGTTCGCGGCGTCGACGGGGCGGTATGTCTTCCTGCTGAATCCCGACTGCGAGCTCGCGCCGGGCACGCTGACACGGCTCTTCGCGTTTCTGGAAGCGCATCCGGAGATCGCCGCGGCGGTGCCGCTGTTGATGGATCACAGCGGCGACTCGCAGCGCGAGTTCCAGCTCCGCCGCCTCCCGACCCTCGGCACGTTCGTGGCGGAGCTGCTGCTGCTGAACAAGCTCTTTCCGAGGAATCCGGCGACGGCGAGCTATCGCTATCACGACCTCGACCTGACCGAGCCGCGGAAGATCGAGCAGCCCGCGGCCGCGGCCCTGCTGTTGCGGCGGGAGGTGGTCGAGGAGATCGGCCCGATGGACGAGCAGTTCGCGCCGGCGTGGTTCGAGGACGTCGACTACTGCCGCCGCCTCGCGGAGCACAGGAAAGAGATGTGGGTCGTGCCGGGCGCCGAGGTCGTGCATTTCGGCGGCGCGAGCCTCGAGCACATCCGCTTCGCGGGCTTCGTCGACATCTGGAACCGCAACATGTGGCGCTACGCGCGCAAGTGGATGCGGCCCGGACAGGCCGAGGCGCTGCGGTGGGGGATCGTGTTCGGGATGATGCTGCGCGTGCTGTCGTGCTTCGTGGGCCTGTGCCCGCGCGGCATCGGGCGGCGCGAAGCGATGCAGGCGTACGCGCGAGTGATGAAAAGAGCGTTCAATCGATGGGACGAGTCTCGATCGTCCTCGTAACGTGGAACAGCGCGCCGTATCTGCGCCGCTGCCTCGACGGAATCCTCCAGCAGACGTACCTCGACCGCGAGCTGATCGTGGTCGACAACGCGTCGTCCGACCCGTCCGCGGACCTCGTCGCGCCGCACGCGACGCGCGTGATCCGCAACGCGACCAACCGCGGCTTCAGCGCGGCGGTGAACCAGGCCCTGGCCGTCGCGAGCGGAGAGTTTCTGCTCGTCCTGAATCCCGACTGCTGCCTCGAAGCGGAGTACGTGGAGCGGCTGGTGGAAGTGTTCGAGGAGCGCGTCGGGTCCGCGACCGGCCTGCTGATCCGCGCGCGCGGCTGGGACATCGAGCCGACCAGGGACATCGACTCCGCGGGCATGCGCATGACCCGGAACGGGCGGCACCTCGACATCACCACGCGTCCCGCCGGGCTCACCGAAGTCTTCGGCGTGTCCGGCGCCGCCGCGATGTACCGCGTCGCGTTCCTGCGCGACATCAGCGTCGACGGCGAGGCGCTGGATGAAGACTTCTTCGCCTACCGCGAGGACGCGGATCTCGCCTGGCGTGGGCGGTTACGCGGCTGGAAAGCCGTCTGCGAGCCGCGCGCGGTCGCGTATCACGTACGGCGGGTGACCCCTGAACGGCGGCGGGCGCTGCCGGCTGACGTGAACCTGCACTCGGTCAAGAACCGCTTCCTGCTGCGCATCCGGAACGAAGGCGCGCATCTCGCGCTGCGCAACGCGCCGTTCGAGCTGGCGCGCGATCTCGTCGTGATCGTCGCCGCGCTGACCATCGAGCGCTCCTCGCTGCCCGCGTTCGCCTGGCTGTGGCGGAACCGGAAGCGCGTGCTGGCGAAACGCCGCCTGATCCAGTCGCGGCGCACCGTCCACGACCGCGATCTCGCAAAATGGTTCCGATGAAGATCGCCATCCTCGGCACCCGCGGCGTCCCGCCGAGCTACGGCGGCTTCGAGACGTTCGCAGCGGAGCTGTCGACGCGGCTGGTACAGCGGGGCCACGACGTTTCCGTCTACTGCCGCGAAGTTAAGTGTGATTGGGGTCAGACCCCACCCACACTTAACTGGCACGGCGTTCACCGCATCGTCATCCCCGCCATCCGACACAAGTACTTCGAGACCGTCTCCCACTCTTTCCTGTCCGCGCTGGACGCGCTTCGCCGCGACTTTGACGCCATCCTGGTCTGCAACGCGGCGAACGCGTTCGTCCTCCCGCTGCTGCGCGCGGCGCGCATCCCGGTGGCCATCAATGTCGATGGCATCGAGCGCAAGCGGCGCAAGTGGAACGTCTTCGGCCGCGCCGTGTACGCGATCGGCGAGGCATTCTCCGCCGGCTTCGCGAACCAGGTCATCGCGGACGCCGACGTGATCGCGGACTACTACCGGGCGAACTATGCGTTCGAGCCGGTGGTCATCCCGTACGGCTCGGAGTTCCCGGCCGAGGAGGACTCCGACGTCCTGCAGCGCCTCGGGCTCCGGCCGCGGAACTACATCCTCTACGTGAGCCGCTTCGAGCCGGAGAACAATCCGCTGGAAGTTCTGGAGGCGTCACGGGAAGGTGGGCGAGGCGCCACCCCTGGTCATGGTCGGAAAAGGCCTCTACGCCAACGACCTCGTCGACCGAACTGCACGCCCAAAAGAGCCCCAACGTCCTCCTCCCCGGCGCCCTCTACGGCGCCGACTACCGCACCCTCCAGCGCAATGCCCTGATCTACATCCAGGCCACCGAGGTGGGGGGGACGCATCCGGCGCTGATCGAGGCCATGGCCTCCGGGGGGGCCGTTCTGGCCCATGACACCCCCGAGAACCGGGAAGTCGGCGGCGATGCCGTCGGATTTTTCGTGTTGCGGCCAGCGCAAACACTTTCAGGCACGCTTCCCGAATGGCTCTCCAAACCGTTGCTGCGAGAGGACTTCCGGGCGCGAGCGCGGAAACGGGCAGCGGAACGGTACTCGTGGGAGCGCGTCACGGACGCCTACGAGACACTTTTTCGCAACTTCCTCTAGACGCTCGGCTTGCCCGTTCCGTATACCGTTCGGTAAAGACAGCCCCCTATGCTGAAGCAGAAAGCGAATGTAATTGCGAGGATCGTCTACGGAGTCGACCTCGCGTTGACGTCCGTCGCCTTCTTCACCGCTTTCTTTCTGCGCGACCTCCTCCTCCCCTGGCTCGACCCGGAGCATTTCCCGACCGGCCTGTTCCCCCTCGCGGACTACCTCAAGATCTACCCCCTGGTCCTGATCATCTGGTCGATCCTGCTCTTCAGCTACGACAGCTATCACTCCCACCGCACCGTCCCCCTGACCCGTGAGGCGCTGACGACCATCCGCGTGGTCATCGTCGGCACCGCGATCCTGGCGACCCTGGCCTTCCTGCTGCCGCTCCGCCAGCTCTCCCGCACCTGGTTCGTCCTCTTCGCGGCATCTGTCCGCGGTGTTTCTCGTGGCGGAGAAGGTGCTGGTGCGCATCATCGCGCGCTGGGTGCGGTCCAAGGGACTCAACTACCGGACCCTGCTCATCGTCGGCACCGGCCGCCGGGCCACCGACATCGCCCGCATGGTCGCCGGCCACAAGTACTGGGGCTACAAGATCCTCGGCTTCGTCTGCGACGGCCACCGCCTCTCGAACGGCTGGGCGCGGTACCGCGTCTACGGCAACGTCCCCGACCTCAAGCGCATCCTCGAGAACCGGGAGATCGCCGAGCCGATCGACGAGATCGTCTTCGCCGTCACGCGCAAGAAGCTCGACGAGATGAAGCAGATCTTCCTCATGTGCGAGGAGCTCGGCATCCGCACCCGGGTGGCGATGAACTTCTTCCAGAACCGCGTGGCGCGCCTGGAGATCGAAGAGCTCGAAGGCGTGCCGTTCCTGACGTTCACGACCACGCCGTCGAACGAGGCCCATCTCGCGCTCAAGCGCGCGCTGGACGTGGCCATCTCGCTGCTGGTCCTCGCACTGGCGATGCCGGTCATTGGGATCGCCGCGCTGGCCATCAAGCTGACCTCCCCCGGGTCCGTGCTGTTCAAGCAGGTGCGCATGGGCCTCAACGGGCGCATCTTCACGCTCTACAAGTTCCGCACGATGATCGAGGACGCGCACGAGCGCCGCGAGGAAGTCGCGCACCTCAACGAGATGAACGGCCCCGCGTTCAAGGCCAAGGACGACCCGCGCGTGACGCCGGTGGGCCGCTGGCTGCGCCGCTTCTCGCTCGACGAGATCCCGCAGCTCTGGAACGTCGTCAAGGGCGACATGAGCCTCGTCGGCCCGCGGCCCCCGATCCCGGAGGAAGTGGCGTCGTACCACCGCTGGCACCGCCGGCGGCTGTCGATGAAACCGGGCCTCACGTGCCTGTGGCAGGTCAGCGGCCGCAACGAGATCCAGGACTTCGACCACTGGATGAAACTCGACCTGCAATACATCGATAACTGGTCGCCGTCGCTGGATTTCAAGATCCTGCTGCGGACGATCCCCGCGGTGTTGTCCGGAAAAGGCGCGTCGTAGCTCGATTTGATCTTTCGCCGGTTCGAAAGCATTTGAAAAATGCTTTCGAGCATTTCCCGCCGGTTCGAAAGCATTCCTCCCCGGTTCGAAAGCATTCGTCCCCTGGTTCGAAAGCATTCTTCGCCGGTTCGAAAGCATTCCTCCCCGGTTCGAAAGCATTCCTCCCCGGTTTGAAAGCATTCTTTCCCGGTTCGAAAGCATTCCGCGCCGGTTCGAAAGCATTCTCCGCCGGTTTAAGAGCATTCGTCCCCGGTTCGAAAGCATTCTTTCCCGGTTCAAGAGCATTCGTCGCCGGTTTGAAAGCATTTTTCCCCGGTTTGAAAGCATTCTTCGCCGGTCACGGCTCTGATACCGTCGTTCCATGAAGCTGGATCCGACTACCCGCGAGTTTCGCGAAGCCGCACACAAAGCCGTCGACTGGATTGCCGACTACTTCGAGAACATCGATTCGTATCCCGTGCTCTCGCGCGTGCAGCCGGGGGACATCGAGAAGCAGTTCGCGCCGCGCCGTCGGAAGCAGGGAAGGACTACGACGCGCTGCTCGCGGAGTTCCGCAGAAGATCCTGCCCGGCATCACCCACTGGAACCATCCCGTCGTTCTTCGCCTACTTCAGCATCACCGGCTCCCAGGCCGGCATCCTCGGCGAGCTGCTGTCCGCGGCGATCAACGCCAACGGGATGCTCTGGAAGACCTCGCCGTCCGCTGACGGAGCTGGAGACGCTGGCTCTGCGCTGGCTGCGCGACGCCCTCGGCCTGCCGTCCAACCTCTTCGGCATCATCAACGACACCGCCTCGATCAACGTCTTCCTCGCCCTGGCCGCCGCCCGCGAGGCGACTCGGCCTCGAACATCCGCGGCGAAGGGATGACCGGCCGCGATCTCCCCGCGCTGCGGCTGTACTGCTCCGAGCACGCGCACTCGTCCGTCGACAAAGGAGCGCTCGCGCTGGGCTTCGGCGCGAAGAACATCGTGAAGATCCGCGCCGACGAGAAGTTCTCGATGCGTCCCGAGGCGCTGGAGGAGGCGATCGCGCACGATCGCGCGGCTGGGATGCTGCCGTGCGTCATCGTCGCGACCACCGGCACCACGTCCACCGCCGCGGTCGATCCCGTCCGCGCCATCGGCGAGATCGCGCAGCGCGAGAACTGCTGGCTCCACGTCGACGCCGCCTACGCCGGCTCCGCCACCATCGTCCCCGAATTCCGCTGGATCTGGGACGGCATCGAGTACGCCGACTCGATCGTCACCAACCCGCACAAGTGGCTCTTCACGCCCATCGACTGCAGCGTCCTCTACACCCGCCGCCCCGACGTCCTCCGCGAGACCTTCTCCCTCGTCCCCGAATACCTCAAGACCACCGACACGGCCGAGATCAACTACATGGACTACGGCATCCAGCTCGGCCGCCGCTTCCGCGCCCTCAAGCTCTGGCTCGTCCTCGAGCACTACGGCCTCGAGCGCCTCCGCGCCGTGATCCGCGACCATGTCGCCTTCGCCGAGCGCCTCGCCGCCGAGCTCCGCAACCGCGACGGCGTGGAAGTCCTCTCCCAATCCTTCAGCGTGGTCGTGTTCCGCCTGCGCACGGACGACGACACGCTCGCGGCCCTCGAACGGATGAACGCCAGCGGTACGTTGTTCGTGTCGCACACCAAGCTGCGCGACCAGTACGCCATCCGCGTCGCCATCGGCAACGGGGCCACGGAGTGGGAGCACGTGGCGCGCATCCTCGAGTTCATCTGACTGCCGCCCGCTACGCGGGCTCGATTTTACGTCAACACTCCGATTCCCCGGCTGAAGCCGGGGTCTATTCTCTGCAGCTGCCTACGGCAGCAGTCCTCACCCGCGTAGCGGGTGGCAGACAATAGACCCCGGCTTCAGCCGGGGGAACGCGTGCGATGCGACGGGAAAGAGCCCGCGTAGCGGGCGGCAGAAACTACCGCGCCAGCGTCGTGAGCAGCCGCTCGATGGAGATGATGCCGAAGTACTCGCCATCGGCGGTCGTGCAGACGAGAGGGTCGAAGCGCAGCTCCGCGGGGCGCTGCATCGCGCGCCAGGCGGCTTCCCGGAGGGTGGTGAGCGGCGACACGATCAGCGGGCGGTACGGCTCCGCGCCGTCGCGGCGCAGCATGCCGACGGGCCGTAGCGCGCCGTCGACCTGCACCAGGTGTGCGGCTCCCGGACAGGCGGCGAACGTCTCGCGGATCGCGCTGCCGTCGCAGTGCGTCTGCACGCACGGACGCAGCTCCGCCAGCGCCGCGACGCCTTCCGACTCCTCCTCGGCCGCGCGAGCGGGGAGCCGTTCGCGAAGCGCGTCCCGGAGGCTGCTCCAGGGCGCGGCCGGAGCGCCGAGGAGAAAGCCCTGTCCCAGCGGGACGTGGAGCGACGCCAGCACGTCGAGCTCCTCGATCCGTTCGATTCCTTCGGCGATGATCCACGAGTCGAGTCGAGACGCGAATTCGCCGAGCATCTGCACCACCGCGATCATGGCCGGGTCGTAGTCGATGTGAGACACGAACGAGCGATCGAGCTTCACGAAGTCGGGCCGGAGCTCGAGCACGTGGCGGAGACTGGCGTAGCCGGCGCCCGCGTCGTCCACGGCCACGAGCCCTCCTTCGCGCCGCACCGCGCTCACGGCGTCCGTGAGCGAGCGATAGTCCGTGACCGCGCTGTGCTCCGTGATCTCGACCACCAGGCGGCTCAGCGTGCCCGCACTCCGCAGGATTGGCCGGATAGCGCTCGAGGCCAGTGCGCCGGGACTGAGGTTCACGGTGAGGAACGTGTTGTCGGGCAGCGTGGTCCGTGCCTCCAGCGCGGCGCGCAACGCGCGCAGCTCCAGCTCGATCCCCACCCCGTGCGATGCAGCGCGCCGGAACCAGACGTCCGGAGGCTCGTACGGCTCCGCGCTGAACCGGCTCAGGCATTCATAGCCCGCCACCACGCCGCGCCGCAGGTCCGCGATCGGCTGGAAGACGAGGTAGGGCTCCGCCGGATCGGCGAGCATCGCCTCGAGCGTACGGGCCCCGTGCTCGTCGACCTCGGGGCGGGAGTCGATGGCGGAGATCACCGCGTCAGTTCACCACGTCGCTCTCGACGATGCGGCCGCGCACGGCACTGACCAGATCGTCCGACAGGCTCGTGAGCCCGTGATCCTCGCGGGCGTGCCGCTCGATCTGCGCCATCAGCTCTGCCTCGCTCGGCGCCTGAAACTTCGCACTGCAATTTGGGACGACGTCTCCACAGCTGAAACGCTTCATGATCTGGCTTCCTCTGGCGGGGATTGTAACCAACGCCGGGGCGCGGCAAGGCTAGGAAAAGGCGGCGTCCCCGGCTGGTCGTTGCTCTAGTCAACTCGTAGACTCGACGACTCGCAGCACCGCGTCCCCGAACGCCTCCAGCTTCGCGTCGCCGATGCCGTAGATGCCCCGCAACTCAAACCGCGTCGACGGCCGCGTCCGCGCGAGCTCGCGCAGCGTTTTGTCGCTGAAGATCACGTACGGCGGGACGCCGCGCTCCTGTGCCTCCGCGCGCCGCCACACCCGTAGCGCCTCGAAGAGCTGCCGGTCGTACGGACCGTCCACAAGCACCTGCGCCTGCGCACGCTCGCGCCGCTCGCCCGGATCTTTCTTCCGGATCGCCGGTTGGCGAAGCTTCACTTCGGCGAACCCGCGCAACACCTCGCGCGCCCGGGGCCCGCAGCGCAGCAGGGGATACTCGCCGGTCGACTGCTCCAGGAATCCCTGGGCGATCAACTGATACACCCACTCGCGTACGTCGTGCCGCGAGTGGCCTTTCAACAAGCCGTACGTCGAGAGCTGGTTGTGCTGCCGCTCGCGGATCTTTTCCGTGTCCTCGCCGCGCACCACGCCGACGACGTGCGACACGCCCCACGACTCGCGCACGCGTACGACGCAGGACACGATCTTCTGCGCGACGACCAGCGCGTCCTCCACCTCCTCGGTCTCGCCGAGGCAGATGTCGCAGGCGCGGCAGTTCTCGCCGTCGAGGGTCTGGCCGAAGTACTCCACCAGCGCGCGATGGCGGCACTTCGCGCCGGAGCAGTAGCGGTCCATGTCGTTGAGGTGCTTGAGCAGGGAGTCCGCGTGCGCGGCATCGCTGGTCTCGCTCAGCAGCATCGACCGCCACTGCATCGGGTCCGCGCCCGAGTACAGCAGCACGCACTCGGCCTCGAGGCCGTCGCGCCCGGCGCGGCCCGACTCCTGCTGGTAGTGCTCGACCGACTTCGGCATGGCCGTGTGCAGTACGAAGCGCACGTTGGAGCGGTCGATGCCCATCCCGAACGCCACGGTGGCCACGACCAGGTCGCACTTTTCGGACGAGAACTTGTCCTGCGCGTCGCGCCGCTCTTCCTGCGTCAGTCCCGCGTGGTACGCGACGGCGTCGTGTCCCCGCTTGCGCAGCTTCTCCGCGAGCGTGTCGACGTCCTTCCGCCGCGTGCAGTAGATGATCCCGGCCTCGCCGCGATGCCGTTCCAGGACGTCGACGACCTGCTTGCCCTCGTCCTGCCGCGGCAGCACGCGATAGGTGAGGTTGGGCCGGTCGAAGTCGCCGACGAGCACGAGCGGCTCGCGCAGCCCGAGCTGCACCGCGATGTCGCGCCGCACCTCGGGTGTCGCCGTCGCCGTGTACGCATGGATCGACGCTTCGGGGAACTCGTCCCGCAGCGTGCGCAGCTGGCGGTACTCCGGGCGGAAGTCGTGGCCCCAGTGGCTGATGCAGTGGGCCTCGTCGATGGCGAACGTCTTCACGCCGGCGCGGCGGAGCAGGTCGCGGAAGCCCTGCATCGCCAGCCGCTCGGGGGAAACGAACAGGAGCTTCACCCGGCCCGCGAACAGCTCGCGCTCGATGGCGCGTTTTTCCTCCGGCGTCCGCGAGCTGTTCATCTGGGCGGCGTCGACGCCGCACTCGCGCAGGCCGTCGACCTGGTCCTTCATCAGCGAGATCAGCGGCGAGACGACGACCGTCAAGCTGTCGCTGACGAGGGCGGGCGCCTGATAGCAGAGCGACTTGCCGCCGCCGGTCGGCATGACCACCAGCGAGTCCCGCGACGACAGGGCGGCGAGCATCGCTTCCTGCTGCAGGGGACGCAGGGAGGAGTAGCCCCAGTGCTTCTGAATGAGCTCGAGGAGGCGGGAGATCACTGGAACGGATTATCGCATCTGTGCTATTGATCGCCGCTCATGCACGCCATTCGCGCGGCCGCGCGATACAACCGGGCCCTCCACGCGACGGCCGAGCTCCTCGTCAAGCTGCGCATCGAGTCCCTGTTCGTCGGGAACGTCGCGCGCGCGGCGTGGCTCGGCGATGAGATCGAGAGCGGCGCCATCGACGTCCTCGCCCTGATGAACGCGCCGCAGCGGGGGCAGCTCGCGATGATGGCGTCGAACCGCGGCTTCCGCGTCGATCGCGACGAGCTCGAGCAGAGCGAGGAGCTGGATCTCGTCCCGATCAACTTCATCGACGGCGAGGGCGAGGTGCGGGTGCACGTGCTGCTGGCCAGTAACGCCTTGTACGGACGGATGGTCACGGCCGGCACGCAGGCGGTGATCGACGATCGGGAGATCCGCGTGCCGCGTGCCGAGGACCTCGCGCTGCTGCTGTTGTTCGCCGAGGACGAGATGACCGTGCGGTCGCTCGCGGTCCTGCCGGAGTTCGACCGCGACGCCTTCCAGCAACGCCTGGTCTCGATCGGCCTGGGAGAATGGGCGGGACTCGCATGACGTGGATCGACTCGCAGGACAAGCTCGATCACGCACTGGAACGCGTCGGGGCGCACGCGCAGATCGCGGTGGATACCGAGGCGGACTCGCTGCACTCGTACTTCGACAAGGTCTGCCTGATCCAGATCTCGCTCCCGGACGAAGACCTCATCGTCGACCCGCTGGAGCGCGTCGACCTCACGCGCTTCGGCGCGATCCTCGCCGATCCCGCGATCACGAAGGTGTTCCACGGCGGCGACTACGACCTGCGCATCCTGCACCGCGACTTCGGCTTCACGGTGCGCAATCTCATCGACACGTCCATCTGCGCCCAGCTCCTCGGCTACGAAGGACTCGGGCTGGCGGCGCTGCTCGACCGTCATTTCGGCCTGAAGGTGAACAAGACCCACCAGCGCGCGGACTGGTCGATGCGTCCGCTGACGCAGGAGATGCTCGACTACGCGTCGATGGACACGCATTACCTCGTCGCGCTCGCCGCGAAGCTGCAGGAGGAGCTGACCGCCCTCGGCCGCTGGGAGTGGGCGCTCGAGGAGTTCGCGCGGCTGGAGAACGTCCGCTACCGCGAGGTGTCGGAAGAGGACCCCGAGCCGTGGCGGAAGGTGAAGAACATCGGCAGCCTGGAGCGCCGCTCGCTGGCCATCGTGCGCGGCATGCACGAGTGGCGCGACGCGCTCGCCCGCAAGGCCGACCGCCCGCCGTTCAAGGTCCTCGGCAACGACACCATCGTCGAGATCGCGAAGGAGAAGCCGGTGACGTACCGCGACCTCGCGCAGCTCAAGAGCGTGTCGCGGTATCACGCGGAGCGCCATGGCCGCGACCTGGTCGCGATCGTCCGCCGGGCCATGGAGATCCCCGAGGCGGAGCTGCCGGAGCGGAACGAGCCGAAGGCATGGATCCGCGACAAGTCGCTGGAGACGCGCATCAACCGGCTGAAGGCTGTACGGGACCGCTACGCGCGCGAGCTCAAGATCGACGGCTCGGTCCTCGGCGCGCGGCACATCCTCGCGGCCATCGCGACGAGCGGATCGCTCGACGTCCCGGCCATGCGCGAGTGGCAGAAGCACCTCATGGGCGCGGAGCTGCTGAAGGTGCTGGAGCCGGAGCCGAAGTTGTTCTAGCCGGCACGGCCGGCAGCGCTGGTTGGCCAAGCCTCGGGCGCGGTAATCGCCTGAAGCGGGCTTTCTGCCGGGCAGCCTCCTGGTGCGGCGGGCGATACAATGCCCGCCGCAATGGAACCAATCACCGATTACCAGGTCATCATCATCGGCTCCGGCCCGGCCGGATGCACGGCAGCTCTGTATCTCTCCCGCGCGAACATCAAGTGCATCGTCCTCGAGGGGCTGCAGCCTGGCGGGCAGCTCACGATCACCACGGACGTCGAGAACTATCCGGGGTTCCCCGAGGGGATCCTGGGGCCGAAGCTCATGGACCTGATGCGGCAGCAGGCGGAGCGGTTCGGGGCGACGTTCAAGGCACTCGAGCCGGTGGAGAGCGTGAACTTCCGCACGCACCCGTTCGAGGTGAAGACGGAGTCGGTGACGTTCATCGCGCCGGCGGTGATCGTCGCGTCGGGCGCGTCGGCGAAGCAGATCGGCCTGCCGAGCGAGGTCGCGCTGCAGGGCTTCGGCGTTTCGTACTGCGCGACGTGCGACGGGTTCTTCTTCAAGGAGAAGGAGATCGTCGTCGTGGGCGGCGGCGATTCGGCGATGGAGGAGGCCACGTTCCTCACGAAGTTCGCGAAGAGAGTGACGGTCGTACACCGCCGCGGCGAGCTGCGGGCCTCGAAGATCATGCAGGACCGGGCCATGGCGAACCCGAAGATCGAGTTCATCTTCGACACGACGGTGGACGAGGTGATCGGCTCGAAGGAGAGCGGCGTGACGTCGCTCAAGCTGCGGAACCTGGTGACCGGCGCGACGCGGGACTTCGCGACGCAGGGGTTGTTCGTGGCCATCGGACACACGCCGAACACGCAACCCTACGTCGGCCAGCTCGACCTCGACCAGGCCGGCTACATCTGCCTGCCGCACGCCCACTCGACCGTGACGAACATTCAGGGCGTGTTCGCGTCCGGCGACGTCGTCGACCACATCTACCGCCAGGCGATCACGGCCGCGGGCAGCGGCTGCCAGGCCGCCCTCGATTGCGAACGCTGGCTCACCCACGAGCGGATCACGGAGCGCTGGGGGTTGCCGAAGGGCGAGGAAGAGCGGGTGGAGTAGGGTGGGTGTGAGGGCGGACCCCAGAGGGCAGAAGAGACCCGGTTGCGCGTTAACCGAAGGATGGCGCGCGAAGGCGCGCTCTACAATCTTGGCCCCGGGCTTTGCCCGGGGAACGCGGAGCAGCGGGTGATGAACGCGGCCGCGAAGGCGGCCGCTCCAACTCGTGCGCAAATGCTTGTAGCGGCCGCCTTCGCGGCCGCGTGTTTGCCCCGCCTGATCAACCCCGGGCATCAGCCCGGGGCCACAATTGGACAGCGCGCCTTCGCGCGCGCCCGTCGGAGCGCCGGCTTCCAGCCGGCTGATCGGGCGGCGTCCCCGCCGCCCGGGCACTCGGGAGAACGCCCCCGCTCACCCAGGTGGCGGCGCGGGACGCCGCCACATCAGCCGGCGGGGACGCCGGCGGTCCGCGGAGGAGCGCTCAGTGCGCATCGCTTTTGCGTGGCACCTCGTCCCGGAGGTGTTCCCCCCATGGCGAAGTGTGACGTCTGCGGCAACGACTACGACAAGAGCTTCGAGGTGAACGGCCCGCGGGGCCGAGGGACGTTCGACAGCTTCGAGTGCGCGATCCACAAGCTGGCGCCGAAGTGCGAGCACTGCGGGTGCATGGTCATCGGCCACGGAATCGAGGCCGACGGCACGTTCTACTGCTGTGCGAACTGCGCGCGGGAGTCCGGCGAGACCGGGGCGCGCGACCGGGTGTGAACGTAGGGCGTGGCTTCAGCCCGCCTCTCCGTGGGTGTGTGGCCGTCCCCCGCCCTCCCGAGGGGCGGGCTGAAGCCACGCCCTACGTAAAAAGGCCGCCCTTGCGGGCGGCCTCGCTCCTTGCGTGAAGCGATTGGAGATCAGAAGGCGTTGAGGATGTACTCGAGGGGGTTGACCGGGTTGTTGTTCACGCGCACCTCGTAGTGGAGGTGCGGGCCGGTCGAACGGCCGGTGGAGCCGACGTAGCCGATGACGTCGCCGCGCTTGATGCGCTGGCCCGGTCGGGTGGCGAAGCTCGACAGGTGGCCGTAGCGCGTCGAGTAGCCGTAGCCGTGGGAGATGAAGATCACGTTGCCGTAGCCGTTCGCCCACTCCGCCTTGACGACGATGCCGTCGGCCGGGGAGCGGATCGGCTGGCCGACCACGGAGGAGATGTCGACCGCGCCGTGCTGTCCGCGCTCGCCGGTGAAGGGATCGGAGCGTCCGCCGAAGCCGTCGGTGAGGATGCCGCGCACGGGCGCGATGGAAGGAGTCGAGGAGAGGAGGTGCGATTGCGCGGTGAACTTCTGCTCGAGGATGTTCAGGTCCTTGTTCAGGTTGTGCGAGCGGAAGCTCATCTTGTCCACGTCGTCGCGGTACGGGTTCGCCGCCAGCTCGTCGTTGCGAAGACCGCCCGAACCACCCTGGCTCGCTTCATCGAGCGTGGTGATTCCGGCGATGATCGCCAGCTTCCGCGTCCGGTCTTCCACCGTGCGGAGCTGGGTGCGCAGGTTCTCCACCGACTGGCCGAACTGCTCGTTCGCGCTCTGGAGCTCTTTGTTCTCGTTGCGGAGCTTCGAGAGCTCGTGGGTCTGGGAGAGGGAGGTGAAGTACTGGACGGAGAAGAACGTCGAGAGGCAGAGAGACGTGCTGACCAGAGAGATGATCGAAAAGAGCAGGCGATGCGACACCTTCAACTTTCGGAACTTGGCCCGCGCGTGCGGGACAAAGATGATCGTTGAATAGCGTTTATTCATGCGTGCTCCCAGTGAAAGTATTGTGAACCTGGACAAATCAGAGCGCGTATTGTGTGTATATGCCGCGGCTGAGTCAACGAAAAACTCGCGTTTTTCCGCTTGTTTTCGGAAGGTCGGCGAATAACCCTAACCCCTCATAAATCAAGGACTTCGAGCCGCTAAATATGCCTCAACAGCATATTAGGACGCACTCACGTGATGAATTCGTAAACCAGTCTGAATAACTTCTACTGCACCGGCTTTGTGCGCGCAATCCTGCTCATCGATGAGCGTGTAGAATTCGCGCCGCATGCGCGCTGACTGGCACACCTACTTCATGGGAATCGCGCTCCAGGCGGCCACTCGGGCGACCTGTCTGAGGAAGCACGTGGGCGCGGTGATCGTCCGGGACCGTACGGTCCTCTCCACCGGCTACAACGGCTCGATCCGCGGCCTGCCGCACTGCGAAGACGTCGGCTGCGTCATGGAAGACGGCCATTGCGTGACGACCGTTCACGCCGAGGCGAACGCCATCCTCCAGGCGGCGAAGAACGGGGTGTCCCTCGACGGCGGAGAGCTCTACACGACCGCCTCCCCGTGCTGGAACTGCTTCAAGCTGATCGCCAACGCGGGGATCCGGACGATCTATTACGGCGAGTTCTATCGCGACGAACGCTCGCGGGAGACCGCGGCGAAGATCGGGATCGAGCTCGTGGATCTCGAGATGCCCGCGTTGAGCTCATGATCGTTCTCGCCGCCGACACCTCGCTTCCCATTCTCACTGTCGCCCTGATCAGCGAAATGACCCTCATCGGCGCGATGGCGATCGAGGGGCGCGGCTCGCGGAACGAGAAGCTGCTGCCGGCGATCGACTGGCTGCTGGCGGAGAACGGGGTGGAGCGCGGGGCGGTGGAGCTGTTCGCGGTGACGCGAGGGCCGGGGTCGTTCACGGGAGTACGCATCGGGCTCGCGACGATGCAGGGCCTGGCGATGGCGCTGCGCAGGCCCGTCTGCGCGATGTCGACGCACGAGGCGATCGCGTTCGGCGAGAGTGGGCGGGTGGCGATCGTCGACGACGCGGGACGTGGCGAGTTTTACGTCTCCGAGGCCGAAGACGGCGTGGTCGTCGTCGAGCCGCATCTTGCAGCGGGTGTTCCCGACGGCCGCGTGATCCGCGTGAGCGACTTCATGCAACACGACAACGTCGCCCTGCGCTGCGCGCGCCGCGCGCTGGACATCGAGCAACGCGGAGAGGGGGAGCGGTACCGCGACGTCACCCCGATCTACGTCCGCCTGGCCGAGGCGGAGGTGAAGCTGCAGGCGAAACGCGATGGGTGAGAGGCAGGTGGTGATCGAGGCGGCGAAGCGCGCCGACGTCGCCGCCGTCCATCGCATCGAGCAGGCCTCCTTCCCCGCGCCGTGGCGCCGCGAATTCTTCGTCAGCGAGCTGACGGCCGACGGCCGCTACAACCTCGTCGCGAAGCTTGGCGGCGTGGTGGTCGGGTACCTGTTCTCCATGTGGATCTTCGACGAGATGCACGTGAACAAGATCGCCGTCGACGCCGGCGTCCGCCGCCGCGGCGTCGCGGACGCGCTGATGGCGCGTTGCTTCGCGTTCGCGCGGAAGCAGGGTGTGGAGACGATCTCGCTCGAAGTGCGCAAGTCGAACCATGGCGCGCAGGAGTTCTATCGGCACCTGGAGTTCGAGTCGACGTACGTGCGGCCGCGGTATTACCCGGACGGGGAGGCGGCGGTGGTGATGATGCGGCGGTTTCAGGAAAAATAGGACGGATAGGACAGATAGGACGAATAGGACAGGCTAGGGTGGGGGGAGTGCGCTTGTCCTATCCGTCTTATTCGTCCTATCCGTCCTATTGCCGCCACCGCACCGAATACACCCTTGGCCGTGCCAACTGTTCGCGGATCGCGTGCGTGATCTCGCTGCTGCTCACTACCGCCTGTGACTTGCGCGGCGCGTCCGCGAGCTGTTCCGGCGTCGGACGCTCTTCGTCGGCGCGCAACAGGGCCGCCAGCGGGTCGGGCGAGATCCAGCGGCCTTCCAGCGCGGCGATCGCCGCGAAGAGGTCGACCGGCTCGATCGTCAGCTCCTTGTTGAAGCCTTCGCGCGCGAGGACGTCCCCCGGTACACGCACGACTACTCGTGCCGGGAACGGGTTGAACACCAGGTCCGCCTCTTCCGCGAGCGTCGCCGCGCGACCCTCGTGCTCGTCCATCTGCGTCGCGATGTTTCCCATCGCGTCGACCACCGCCTCCACCAGCGGCGTCTCGTCCTCCGTCACCGGCGCCTCGTCGGCGTTCTCCGCGACGAGCGCCGCGAAGACGTAGCGGTCGCGTCCGGGGTTCTGCTGCATGTACGAATACAGGTGATGCACGGCCGTGAAGTAGCGCTCGACGGACTCCGACCAGGTCGCGAGCGTCGCGTCGAATTCGCGCTGCTGAGCGCGCGTGGCCCGTCCGCCGGAGCCGGGATAGAACGCGATCTCCCGCCAGCCCTCGCCGCGCAGGACGTTCACGGTGATGTTCGTGTCCGACAGCAGGTGCTGCAGGTCGTCCGTGGGGATGCGGGCTGAGCGCGTCACGCGCTCCAGCGCGCCGCGCTTCTTTTGGACCGTGACCTTCTCCTCTTCCGGCGTGGACAGGCGCGCGAAGCGGATGGACCAGGGATCCGAGCCCGACAGCGCCGCGGCGCGCGCCGACTCCACGCGCGCGGCCAGCTGCTCGTTCGGCGGATTGAGCAGGAAGGTGCTGGATTCGGTGACCACCACGGTCTCCGACTCCGCATCCGGCTCGATCGTCAGCTCCTCGGTCACCGGAACCCGCGCGCACGCGGCCAGCAGGAGCAGGAGGCAGGAGAGTCGTCTGATCATTCTTCCTTGATCGCGGCGATCGGATCGAGGCGCGAGGCGATGCGCGCCGGATACCACGTGGCGATGACGGACAGGATGATGGCCACGACGTTCACGCCGACGACGTCTTGGACGTCCAGGGTGAAGGGAAGGTAACTGATGAAGTACATCTCCGCCGGCAGCGGCACGAGGTGCCACTTGTTCGCCGCCCAGGAGACGCCGAGGCCGAAGACGTTGCCGAGCAACGTGCCGGAAAACCCGATCAACAGCCCGAGCTGCATGAACAGCCCGAGGATGTTCTTCTCCGTGGCGCCCAGCGTGCGGAGCACGCCGACCGAGGGGCGCTTCTCCAGGATCAGCATCGAGAGCGAGGAGACCAGGTTCAGCGCCGCGACGAAGATGATCAGCGAGATCGTCGCGAACATCACGATCTTCTCCAGCCGCAGCGCGAGGAACAGCGGGCGGTTGATCTCCTTCCAGGTCTTGAACTGCGCGCCCGGAAACTTCGCCGCGAGTGCGCTCTGCACGTCCTCGGCGCGCTCCGGCGGGCCGTACATCTCGATGGCCGTGGGCAGGCCGCCCGTGCCGAACAGCGACGTGGCCTCGCCCAGGTCGAGCCACGCGTCCGGATTGTTCTCCTCGCTCATCGGCAGGACGATGCGGGTAATGCGGTAGACCTTCATCACCGGCACGGGACCGAACGGCGTGAGGCGCGTACGCGGCGCGACCACCCGGATCCGGTCGCCGGTGTCCAGCGACAGCGCCGCCGCGTAGCCGCGCGTGACGTAAATCTGTGGCTCGTCGCCGTTCCACTCGCGTGGCCGGCCGGTCGCGCCGCGATCGGTCTGCGGCTCATGGCCGGGCGTGAAGGAGTGCACGCGCATCGGGCGCCCCAGCTCCGCTTCCTCGTTCGCACCCCAGGCGATGCCGCTGACGAACGGGCGGACGTCGCGCATGCCCAGGGACTTCGCCTGCGCGACGATCGCGTCGGCGTGCTCTACCGTGTTGCGCCCCGCCGGCTCGACTAGGATCTGCGGGCTCGACTCGATCAGGCGTCCCTTGATCTGCCCCTGCAGTCCGGAGAGGAGCGCGATGGAGATGAGCAGCGTGGCCACCCCGACCGCCAGGCCGAGCATGGAGATGAACGACAGGAACGCCGTGTGGGCCTGCTTGCGGGCGGCCCAGAGGTAGCGTCTCGCGATCCGCGATTCGATGCTCACGTTGCGACTATAGCTGCTGCAAGGCGCTCACGGCTTCCTCGAGAGTCTCGATGGCCAGGGAGTACGACATGCGCAGATGCCCCTCGCCCTCCGGCCCGAACACCGCGCCCGGCACCGAAGCGATCGACGTCCGCTCCAGCAGCGTCTCCATCGCCTTCCACGACTCGGCGCCGAGGCGCTCGCGGACGTCGGGGAAGGTGTAGAAGGCGCCGGGAGGCGTCAGGCAGCGGAAGCCCGCGCGATTCAGCGCCGGCACGAGCAGGTCGCGGCGGCGGCGGTACTCCTCGCGCGTGCGGTCGAAGAAGTGCGGGTCGTGGGTGATGGCCGCGAGCGCGGCGTACTGCGTCGGCGTCGAGACGCCGTTCACGCTATTCAGCACGAGCTTGCGGATGAAGCCCATGAACGGCTCCGGCGCCACCACGTAGCCGATCCGCCAGCCGGTCATCGAGAAGCTCTTGGAGAACGTATAGACGGTGATCGTCCGCTCGCGCATGTCCGGCAGCGACGCGATCGACGTGTGGTCGCCGTCATAGAGCAGGTCTTCGTACGCCTCGTCCGCGATCACGGTGAGGTCGTGCGCCTTCGCAAAGTCCGCGATGTGCGTGAGCTGCTCGCGCGTGAGCACGTCACCCGTCGGATTCGCGGGCGTGTTCACGTAGATCACCCGCACGCCCGGCGTGACGCGCATCTCCAGCGCTTCGCGGACGTCGCCGTGGTCGCGCACGTCGTTCCACGGCACGCGCACCTCGATGCCGCCGGCGAAGCGCACCTGGTCGTGGATGGGCGTCCAGTACGGCGCGAAGAACATCACCTCGTCGCCGGGATTGACGCTCGCCTGAAACGCGCAGAAGAGGCCGTGCGCGCCGCCGGAGGTGATGATGAGGTCGTTCGTCGCGACTTCGAGCTCGTTCTTCGCGGCGAGCTTCGCGCGCAACGCCTCGAGGAGCTGGGGCACGCCGGATGACGGTGCGTAACGGGTGTGGTTGGCGTCGAGCGCGGCCTTCATCGCGTCCTTGACGAAGTCCGGCGTGGGCATGAACGGCTCGCCGCCCTCGAGCTGGAGGATGCGGTGTCCACGCGCGCGCAAGTCCAGCACGCGGTTGCGGATCTTGACGATGTCGGAAAAGCCGAGAAGAGAGGCGCGGTCTGCGACGTTCAAAGCGCGCGCATTGTAAGACAACCAAACAGTCCCCTCTCCCCGCGCGTAGACGCGGGGAGAGGGGAGGGTGAGGGGCCTAATTCCCCTTCGGTCGGCTGGTCTGCTTCGACGGGTCCGTCGCCGGCGGCGTCGGAGGCACGATCTGCGCGGGCGGCGCCTCGGGGGACGGTCCCGGCTGCGGGGCCGCCGCTTTGCGCGGGGCCGGGCTGCTGATGCCCTGGAACTGCATCGTCTCCCTCGCGTGCTCCTTGGCGTACTTCGCGATCAGCACGCGGTGGATCAGGTGCGTATCGAGCACGCGCGGGTTCACGTCCGGTTCGATGAGCCTCGGATTGATGCTGAGCGCCTTCGCGTACAGCTCGATCGCGCGGTCCGTGTGCTTCAGCTTCTCCTCGATCAGGCCGAGCTGGAACAGTGCGCTCGCGTGGCCCGGCTTGTGGTGCACCGTGCGCTGGAACGCGCGCCGTGCGCCGCCCTCATCGCCGCGCGCGGCGCGGACGAGGCCGAGGTTGTACCAGGCGGGGTAATAGCGCTTGTCGATGTTCACGGCCCGTTCGAACTCGCGCTCGGCGTCGTTCGGGAAGCCCTTCTGCACGAGCAGCGCGCCCAGCTCGTTGTGGAGCTGGACGTTGTTCTCGTCCGCGCGCAGCCCGTCGAGAGCGCGGTTGATCTGCGCGTCGAGCGGGCTGCCCGTGAGGTACTTGGCGTAGAACGGGTTCTGGTAGGGAGGCTGATCGGGCTTCCGCAGATCGCGGATCTCCGCGCAACCGAAGGCCGCCAGCGTGGCGGCGAGGAGAAGAGAACGTTTCATTCGTAGTCAGTCCTGAAGTGGTTTCGCTTTGAGCTTCACCTTCCCGTCGACGGTCTCGACGCGGAAGGCCACGGTGTTCACGTTGTACTTCGAGCGTACGATCTCGGTCTGTTTCTGCACCATCGCCGCCAGCTGGTCGACGGAGACATTGTTGCTCTTTCCCACGGCGGCGTTCGCGCGCTCGATCTCCTGGTGAAGCCGCCGGATCTGCTCGCCGTTCGCGCCCGGCGTCATCTTTACATACGGATCGGCCTGCGCCGACGTTACAGACGACGTTACAGCCGGCCGCGGCGGCTCCGGCGCCGGCGCCGGTCCGTCCAGCAGGGCCTGCCGGCGGCGGAAGTCGAGTGGACCTTCCTCCCGCTCGCGGATGCGGCGCGCCCACATCTCGCGTAACTGGTTGTAGCGGGAGACGAGCGTGCTGAGACGGAAGCGCCGCCCGTTGTCGCGGATCTTCTGCTTGTTCAGCTCGTGGATGTAACGTTCCAGCGACTGCCGCTCGATGTGAGGCAGCACCTTGGCGATCCCGGCGAAGTACTGGTCGTACTTGTTCTTCAGGATCCGGATATCTTCCTCGAGCTTGTCGAGCTCATCGTCCTGTTTGATCACGATTACACTGAGACAACGATATGGCTAAAGCGCCCGCTCCGGTAGTCCATTCCTCGCTGCGGGCCATTCCTTCGGTCGAGAAAATCCTCTCCGCGGACGTCTTTGCGCCGCTGATCCGGGAGTTTGGGCGCGAGCGGGTGAAGGAGGCCGTGGTCGATCATCTGACCACCGTCCGCGCCATGCGCTCGGACTACGACGAAGCCGGGATGGTGACCGGCGTCGGCGCCGCGATCGCCGCCGCGACCCGCTCCACGCTCCGCCGCGTCGTCAACGGCACCGGCGTCATCATCCACACCAACCTCGGACGCTCGCCCATCCACCCGTCGATCTGGTCCGAGGCGCAGGAGCTCATGAGCGGGTACTCGAATCTCGAGTTCGACCTCGAGGAAGGGGAGCGCGGCAAGCGCGACGGGCACCTCACCGCCATCTGCCGCACGCTCTTCGGCTGCGAGGCCGCCATCCTCGCGAACAACAACGCCTCCGGCACCATGCTCCTCCTCGCGGCGCTGGCCGCGGGGAAGGAAGTGATCGTGTCGCGCGGAGAGCTCGTCGAGATCGGCGGGGCGTTCCGCGTCCCGGACGTCATCCAGCAGGGCGGCGCGAAGCTGCGCGAGGTGGGGACGACGAACCGGACCCGCGCGCGCGACTACGCGGACGCGGTGTCGCGCAAGACCGGCGCGCTGCTGCGCGTCCACCGCTCGAACTTCGACATCGTCGGCTTCACCGAAACGCCCACGGTCGCGGAGCTGGTGGCCGTCGCGCGGCAGAAGAAAGTACCGTTGCTGTATGACGAGGGCTCGGGCCGCATCGTGGAACTGCACGGCTACGGATTCACGCCGAGCCCTACGATCGCCGAAGTGATCGGGGAGGGCGTGGACGTCGTCACGTGCTCCACGGACAAGCTGATCGGCGCCACGCAGGGTGGCCTGATCCTCGGCCGCGAAGAGCTGATCGCGAAATGCCGCCGCCATCCCTTGATGCGCGCGCTGCGGGTGGGGAAGGAGACCTACGCGATCGTCGCCGCGACGCTGCGGGCGTTTGCGACGAAGAAGCACGAGGAGTGCGTGCCGGTGTACCGGATGCTCTCCACGTCGATGGAGGTCCTGCGTGCCCGCGCGGAGATGCTCGCCGGCCAACGGCATCTCCGCATCGTCGAAAGCCGCTGCGCCCTCGGCGGCGGCACGACGCCGACGGAGACCATCGCGTCGATCGCGCTGGAAGTCCCGGGCAATGCCAGCGAGCTGCAGACGCGCTTCCTCCGCAACGACCCGCCGATCGTCGGCCGCGTGCAGAACGATCGCTTCAGCATCGACGTCCGCACGCTGCAGGAGAGCGACCTGTCGCAGGTTGCCGCGGCGCTGACGGCCCGGGGTTGAGACCGCGTAGCGGCCGTCCTGATCTCGCGGGTGTCATGTATTATTTGTAGCCATGCCTCGGCTGTCCGTGTTTCTTCTCGTTCTGGCGGCGGTCTCGCTGAGGGCGGAGTTTCCGCTCGAGAAACTGGAGAAGACCGAGCCATCCGGATATCGGCGGGAGAGCCACGCGATCGCATCGAACGGGAACGGTGCCCTCGTTGTGTGGGTCGACGGACGGCCGGACGTCACCGACGACAACGGGCCCAGCGGCTTGGTGCGCGCGATGCGGTTCGACGCACGCGGCGAGCGCATCGACGCGCGCGATTTCGCCCTCGGCTCGCACCCGCAACCCGGCGTGTTCATCGCCACCGACGGCCAGGACTATCTCGTCGCCTACCACGTTGAAGAAGGCCATCGGTTCTCCACGCGCATTGCGCGCGTCCCGGCCACGGATGGTCCTCCGGTCCACGCCTCGGCCGATCTGGTGGGGTCGGTCGGCGGGCTCGTGTTCGCGGGCGACCATTACGTCGCGCTCCGCGACGACGTGACGATCCTCGACCGCGCCGGGAACGTCGTCCGGTCCGGGATCCGCCTGAACCAGCGCGGGCTCCCGTACAGATCCATGATGGCGCCGGACGGAACTGGCCGGATTCTGTTCGTGTGGGAATCGTCGGCTGGCGACACGGTATGGGGCGCGCTGTTGAGTGTCAGCGAGCTGCTCGATCCGTCGTTCCGCGGCGTCGCCGCACCGATCGACCTCGGACCGGGTTCTCTTTCCGGTCTCGCGCGTGGAGTGAAGGGTTTCGCACTCCTGACGCGTCCTCTTGGGGACGATGTTCATGTGACGATGCTGGATGACCATGCACGGATCGTCGCGCCGGGGCGCGCGATCTACTCCTACGTCAGCGCCTACGACCACTCTCAGGAAGCGGCGTCCATCGCCCTGCGGCTCGGAGCGGGGTACGCCGTCGTCACGGACGCGCGCTGGGTGCCGCGTGGCGACGGTCGTTCGGATCTGCAGGAAGGCGCTGCCCTGCTCCGCCTCGATGCGCAGGGCAATCTGTTTCATCCTCGGTTCGTTGCGCTGAGCTCGGGGTTTGGCGGCGTTGCGGCGGCGACCTCGCCGGACGGCACGGTCTGGGTCGCATACGACGACGGCGAAGCGGCGCGCGTGCAACGGCTCGCGTACGGGGGCAGTCCGATGCTTCCCACGCCGGCCCCGATCGCGTCGATGTCGCGCGCCTCGCAGGAATTCACGGCGATCCAGCGCTGCCCGGCGTTCGATCTCGTTGCCTGGCAGGAAGTCAGCGGCGTGAGCCGGGCCGCGAAGATGCGCCGGTTTTCTCACGAGGGCATCCCGCTGGGGCCGGCATTCACCGTTGTCACCGACCCGCGCATGGACTCGCTGTCAGTCGTCTGCGGACGGATGTCCGCGCTCGTCACGTGGTGGAGCTGCACAGGCAGTCGCGGAGTCCTGGTGGAAGCAGCCGGCGATCCGATCGCCGTCGACGTCGACGCCCTGATCCCCGGCGCTGTGATGGTGTTCGACGGAGAACACTACGTGAGTCCGCACCTCGTGACCGTGAGCGGGCAACTGGCGTTGTCCGTCCGATTCGAGCGCTGGACCGAACGCGGCGAGCGCGTGCAACAGCCGGCGGTGATGTTGCCGCTCCCGGCGGGACGGCCGGCCGCTGCCGCTCTGGGCTGGAACGGCCGGCATTTCCTCTTCACCTGGTCGACCACGACGTACGTGGTGCCGTCCGAGCGCGGCACGCTGTACGCGATGCGGCTGACGCGCGATCTCACGCCGATCGATGTCCCGATGGAGATTGCCGGCCCGGCGATCGACTCGCGGTTCGGCAACCTGAAGGTCGCGGGATCGCCGGACCAGTGGCTTCTCGGCTGGATGTCCGGCCACCCGACTCATCCGGGGGCGACCATAGTCACCGCGCGTGTCGCCGCCGACGGAACACTCCTCGATCGGGATGGCGGCACGGTGACCGGGCCGCGCTCGTTCGGAGGGCTGTACCAAGCGTCGTGGAACGGTACGCGATGGGAGCTCGTCATGTCGCGGAGCATCATCACCCGCACGGTCCACGGCACGATCGACGAGCACCGCGTCATCGACGAGGCCGACTTTCTCACCGGCGTCAGTCCGGCGGGCGAGCGCCGCCTCCTCGTGTACTTCCGCATCGACCCCGTGGATGGCGTGCGTGAGCTCTATGGAGAAGTGGTGAACGCGGCCGGCTGGCAGCCGGCGCCGCAGCCGCGTCGCCGCGGAGCGAGGCACTGAACTTCGGGATCACGCGGGCAGCGACAACATCGTCCGCACCTGCTCCCGCGCCTCGTTGAGCAGCCGGTCCTTGTCGCGGACGGACAGGTGCTCCGTCTCGATCGGCGTGCCGATCCGCAGCGTGACCTTCCCCGGCCGGATCTTCCAGAACGCGCCCACGGGCCAGATGTCGAACGTGCTGTCGAGCGCCATGGGCACGATGGTCTTGTCCGACTTGATCGCCAGGAGGAACGCGCCGCGCTGGAAGGGCTTCATCTCGCGATCCTTCGTCCGCCCCTCCTCGGGGAAGATGACGATGGTGTTCCCCTGGCGGATGCGGTTCGCGGCGAGGTCGAACGACTTCACCGCCGTGCGCCGGTTGACCCGGTCGATGGGGATGAAGCCCGCGCGGCGGAGGGCCCAACCGAAGATCGGGATCTTGAAGAGGCTGACCTTGGCCATGAAGCGGATCGGCTGCGGGATCGCCGCCAGGATGCACGGGATGTCGAGATAGCTGTAGTGGTTGCAGACCAGGATGTAGCGCTTCGTGGGATCGAGGCGGTCGAGGTTCTCGGTGTGCAGCTCGATGCCGGCCCCGCGTACGAGCGTGCGCGCCCACAGGCGGATGACGGGGTCGATCAGCGGCGAGGTGTTTTTCACCGCCGCGATGAGAAGGGTCAGCGTTGCGAGCGGAACAGTGGCGAAGAACGCCACGATCGCGAGCCAGACGGTGCGCCACATGCGGCGCACATGATACGAGAGCGGCGCTCGTGGAGTACGGCGACGGCGCACTCCACAGGATGTATTGGTTATTTGATAAAGTGATGTTCTCCATGAAACGCCTGACGTGGGCCATCGTCCTCATTCTGAGCGCGCCTCTGTTCGCGTTTGAGATCTCCCGGCCCGGCACGATCGGTCCCGCACCGGATTTCCGCTACGCGGTGAAGCTCGCCACCGATGGAGAAGGCTTTCTGGCGATCTGGTCCGACAGCCGTGGGAACCGCTTTGTTGGCCCGCAACTGACCACAAGCGTGGTCCGCGGCGCGCTTCTCGACCGGGAGGGACGGCCCACGGCCGATCACGACTTCGGGATCGCCACCGGTTCGGGAGTTTTGGACGTCGCGTCAAACGGAGACGGCTACGTGGTTGCGCACAGCCGCTCCGGCACCCGCTTCCTGCACGTCAGCGTGCAAGGCGAGGTCCGCGAAAAGGATTCTCCGCCTCTGCCCGGCTGGATCGAATCGCTCACCGCCGTGCGAGGCAACTACTACGCCCTGATCTTCGACGGCGAAGCCGTTTCGCTCGCGATCCTCGACGGCGCCGGAAAGGTTCTGCGCAGCGGCATCCCGGTCGATGGCGGGGGCTACAACAGCGCGAAGCTCTTCGGGACCTCCGACGGGCGGCTGCTCATGGTCTGGTCCCCCTCCGGCTCCGACGGCGTAAGGGCCGCGTTCCTTTCCACGGAAGCGCTCCGGGACGGACGGATCGAGCCCGTCGCGCCGCCGGTCGTCCTGCACGAGAGCCGCGGTCCCGCCGCCGTCTTCGAGGTGCCGGATGGTTACCTCCTGACCTGGCCGTATGACGCGCTGAAGACGGCCGCACTCGATCGCAATGGCGCCATCCGGTACAACGTGACCGAGGCCTACTTCTTGAGGGAGCTCCTCTACGTGCGGAGCGCCGTCGTGGTGCCGGTGACCGGCGGAGTGGTCGCTGTCGACAGCCGGGCCGAGATTCGGGAAGGCTCGTATCCCTACCACCACGATACCTACGGAGTCGGCCTGATCGCCTTGGACGGAGAGGGCCGCTCGACCGGAACGTTCTCCATCTTCGACTGGGAGTCGGGATCCCTCGCCGCTGTGCCGCGGCCCGGTGGCGGAGGCGTCATCGCGTATATCCCGGATGACACCCGGCAGTTGGCCATCCGGAACATCTCGCCGTCCGGTGCGATCGGGGACGCCGTGACCGTGTCGCGCAGTCTGCCGGCTCAGGATCAAGGCACCGTCGCGCGCTGCGGAGACACGTACTTCGTCGCATGGGCCGAGTCCAGCGAAACGGGCACCCGCGTGCGGTATCGCCGCTTCGATCTCGCGGGGCAGCCGATCGATCCTCCGAACCTGGGCTTTGCCGATCAGCAGGGCTATGCGGGCGCGCCTACCTTTGTTTGCGGCGCGACGTCAGCAATGCTGTTCTGGGATCTCGGCGCGGCGATGTTTCGCGGCGGGCGTGAGGCCGCGCCGCCTGTGCGCATCGCTCCCGTCAGTTCGCCGTTCAGCGCGGTGTTCGACGGCACCGATTACGTGATCGTCAGCGGCGGCACGAAGCTCATCCGGCGCAACGAACGGGGAGACCTCGTGAACGAGCTCCGGAGCGACGTGGACGTGCAGGCGCTCGGGTACAACGGCCGCGAGCTTCTCCTCGCCGGGCGTGACCGGCAGAACCAGTTCGTCGCGCGCCGTCTCGACGCCGCGTTCCGGCAGGTAGGCCCGGACGTCGTCCTCGTTGACGGCCAGGAATCCTGGGGCCTGGCCGTGGCCGCGTCCCAGCGCATGTGGATGCTCGCCTGGGTAGGGCCCGGTGCCTTCCCTCGCACGATGCGGCTGGACTCCGGCGGGCAACCGCTCGATCCGGCCGGCGGCGTGGTGACCGGCCCGCGAGCGAACTGGGTGAAGCTCTCGTGGAGCGGCGAGGCATTCGAGATGCTCACCCGCGATGCGCTCGTGACGCGTTCGCCTGCCGGTGCGACCCGCACGCACCGCTTCCTCGGCCCGGACGTCCAGTTGACGGCGATCGAGCCGGCCGGCGATCGCCGCCTCCTGCTCTATACGGTCAACGATCCCGTCCACGAGACGCGGCGGCTCTTCGGCGACTTCTTCGACGCCGCCGCCTGGGCGCGACCCGTTGCGCGGCGCAGACGCCTCCGCGACTGAGCGCTCACGAGACGGTGCTGAGTGCTGAGTCCTGAGTTACAGGTTGCAGCCTTCCTGTGTGGCGCCGGCACCACATAGAAAGCGACGCGTCCGCGACTGAGCGCTCTGAGGGCGGGTGGGACTCAGGACTCAGCACCCAGCACTTTCATCTCTCCGGATAAAACACGAACAACTTGCACCCTTCCACCGACCGCGGCGAGTGTGAGCTGCCCGCAGGATGGTGGAGGAAGGTGCCCGCGCGATAGACGTTCGCGCCGTCGTCGAAGTCGCCCGATAGCACGTACACCTCCTCGGGGCCGGGGACGTGGTAGTCGATGCCGGGCCATTGCGCGCCGGCGTCGAATTCCACTTCCAGCGCGCGCTTCACGCCGTCCTGCCAGAGCGTCCGCACGCGCACGCCGTCGCCGGGCGAGGTGACGGAGATCTCCGCGCCCGCGACGACCTCGGACAGGTGCGGCTGTTCGCTGGCGCGGAGGCTGTGGGTGGTCTTGATGCGCTCGATCTGGGTGAGGTGTTTCTCGTCGTGGCGCACGATGCGCTCGAAGGCGTCGTCGATGCTCATCGCGCCGTACTGCGGGTGGACGCCCGTGCGCGCGCGCTCCTCCTCGGACAGCCGCTCGCGCAGCGCGAGGTTCATGCGGCGGTGGAACCAGAACTGTTCGAGCAGCTCCGGGACGGGCTCGCGGCGATGGACGCGCTCGACCCATTCATCCTGCGCGAGCGACGGGAGCGGCGCGTCGCCACCGGCGCCGGCGAGGATGGTGCGGATGCGCACGGCGTAGACCAGCTCCAGGTCGCCGAGGTGGGCGATGACGTCGGCGATCGACCACTTGCCCTCGCGCTCCGGCCGCACCAGACCGGCCTCGGCGATGCCATGGATCGCGAGCAGGAGGCGGGAGTGGAACGCGCGCAGTGTGTCCATGAGGCGCATTCTGCCGCGGTTCCGTGCCTGGAATCCAGCTCATCATCGTCGTAGACTTCATGAGGGACGCTCATGAAACTCGAGATCCGGCACCTGCAGCTCGTTCAGGCCATTACGGCCGAGGGAAGCGTGACCCGGGCGGCGGACCGGCTGAACGTGACGCAGTCCGCGCTCAGCCATCAGCTTCGCGAGATCGAAGACCGCCTCGGCACGCCGCTCTTCCTCCGCGTCAACCGCAGGCTCGCGCTCGCCCCAGCGGGCGAGCGCCTCCTGCAGTCCGCGACGCGCGTGCTCGACGAGCTGAAGCTCGTCGAAGAGGACATCGGCCGGCTCGCGTCGCACCAGGACGGCGTCATCCGCGTCAGCACCGAGTGCTACACCTGCTACCAGTGGCTCCCGCCGCTGCTGAAGCCCTTCCACAAGCGCTTTCCCCGCGTCGACGTAGAGATCGTGCCCGACTTCACCCGTCGCACCCTCGAAGCGCTGCACGAGCGGAAGATCGACCTCGCCCTCGTCTACTCGACCCGCCGCGATCCGCGCCTGCGCATCGTGCCGGTGTTCGAGGACGAGATGGTGGTGATCGTCCCGCGCGACCACCGGCTGGCGAAGAAGCCCTACGCCGTCGCCGCCGACCTCCAGGACGAGCACCTGTTCATGCCGTCGGCACCCGAGGACAGCCTGTTCGCGAAGACCCTCGCGCGCGACGGCGTGCGTCCGCGCAAACACACGGCGGTCATGCTGACCGAGGCCATCGTCGAGCTCGTGCGGGCGGGGGTGGGGGTGTCCGCGCTGCCGCGCTGGGTGGTGAACCGCGAGCTGCGCGCCGGCGGCGATCTGGTCGCGCTGCCGTTCACGAAGAAAGGCCTCGTCCGGAAGTGGGGCGCGGCGACGCTGAAGACGTCCGCCACCCAACCGCCGATCGACACGCTGATCGAGTTGATCGGTTCGATCCGCCCCGGAAAATGATCGTGCCGCCCGCGTGAACGGGCGGCACGCGTCCTCAGGACCGCCGTTCCGTCACCATGGCGAACGCGGCGCCCTCGCAACGGCGCGGCATTGGCTTCACGGACGGACCGAGCCGCAGCTGCAGCGCGGAGCCTTCGGTCCGCAACGGCAGAGAGGTGGCAAAGTAGGCCGTAGGCACGACCCACCCGCCCTCCGGGCAGCCCCAGAGCCGCCCGTCCGTGGTGCAGGGCTCTCCCGCGTCCACCAGACAGCACAATCCCTGGCAGTACGGCCCCCACCCCGGCTGGCAGGTGCCGTCCTGCCCGTAAATGGCCACACAGACGAGACAGGCGGCGCTGGCCATGGAAGCGAAGGTGAGAGACACGAAGAACAACAACGCGAGCCGAAATCTCATGCACGATCCTCCTTCTGTTGGTGAGACATAAGGATGGCATGCCGGAAGCGCGCCAGTAAACGTAGGGCGTGGCTTCAGCCCGCCCCCCGGACGGGGAGGGGGAACGCCTCCACCCACCAGGGAGGCGGGCTGAAGCCACGCCCTACGTTCTACTGATCGGAGTTAAAATAACTGTGTGAGAGTCCTCGCGGTCCTCCTCTTCACACTCGCTGCCTCCGCCCAGCCCTTTCCCGTCTCGCCGTCTGTCGAGCTCGGGGCGGCGCCCGGTGAGCGCACCGGCATCGCCCTCGCCACCAACGGCGACAACGTCCTCGCCGTCTGGCAGGACAGCCGCGGCGGCACGGCCGTGCGCGGCTCCATGCTCGACCGCTCCGGTCAGCCGGTCGCCGATCGCGACTTCCTCATCTCCACGCGCATCTCCTCCACCGCCACGGTGCGTCCGCAGCGTGCCGATCGTCCTCATGTCGCCGTCGCTTCCGACGGCGACGGTTACCTTGTCGCGCACGCCGCCGACCAGGGCGGGAACACCAGCCGGACATTTTTCACCCGCGTCACGGCGGCCGGCGCGGTCGAGGCCGTACCCGATTTCGTCGAGGGCACGGTGCGCTCGATGGTCTACGTGAGCGGCCATTACATCGTCGCCACCATCCCCAACGAGCCCGCATGGCGCCCGAGGCTCGCTGTCGTCGACAGGACCGGCCACGTCGTCCGGGCGAACCTGCATGCCGTCTCCGCGGCCGAAGAGTACGCGTTCGACGCGACGCTCCTCGCCACGCGGAGGGGAGAGCTGCTGATCGCATGGGAGCCCTGGACCCGCAGCTTCCTCGGCATCACTCTCATGAACCCTGCCGATCTGCTCGACCCTGCCTATGACGGGGCCCGCCGAACGACGCGCCTCGACACGATGGGCTTCGATCCCATTGCGATCGCGGAGGGTGATGACGGATTCCTGATCGCCTCCATGAACTCCCTTTGCCCCTGGCTGGGGCTCACGCTCGCCATCCTCGATCCCGACGGTGCCGTGCGGAAGCGCGAAGACTTGGACGACCAGGTGCACTCGTTCGTCCGGAAGCTCACCGCCGTTCGGGAGCGCGATGGCTACGTCCTCTTCGCCAATGTCCTCCTCGGCTACGGGCAGCCCGTCACGGCGGGCACGATGCGCATCACCGCGGCAGGGGAGCGCCCGTTTGGCGGGTTCCGCCGCTTTGGCGGCGCGGTGCCCGGCTCGATGGCGGCCCTCTACGGTCCAGGGAGGCTGCTTTGGGGCAGCATCGCCGGCAACCGCGCGCAAGTCGCCGGCCTGGCATTCGTCTACGACGGCTCTCTGGTCACGGAGAACGACGCGCTATTGTCGCGCTCCCATCCCGCCCAGGACTCCAGCGCTACCGCGCGCTGCGGCGACATGACCGTCGTCGCGTGGCGCGACCGGTGGACGGGAACGGCCGTTGCGCGCTTGCGGCGCTTCTTCTCATCCGGCCAGCCGCTCGATCCGCCGAACCGGGTCCTCGGACGCCTCCCGATGATCAACGACGGGCAGCCGGGACTGACGATCGCCTGCGGGAAAACGACCGCGCTCATCGCGTGGCGCGAGGCGTTGTCCCAGCAGGACACGAACGAGGCGAAGGTACACGGCGTCCTCCTCCGCGCCGACGGCTCGCTCCTCGACCTCGGCGTCATGCCTCGCGCGAAGCTCTTTCGCGTGACGTTCGACGGGAGCTCGTACGTCATCCTCTCGAACGGCTATCGCTCGTGGTGGCAGCGCTGGACCGAGCAGGGCACGCGCAGCACCCTGGTGCCGATGCCGGAGCTCGACGGCAAAGCCATCACCGATCTCGAGCTGGCGTCGAACGGCTCCGAGCTCATGGCCGCGTGGCTCGAAGACGAGCTTGTCGACAGGAACCTCCTGACCCGCGTCCGCGCGCGCGAGTTCCGGCGCAACTTCCAGCCGAACGGTCCCGAGCTCACCATGGCGCCCGAGGTCATGGCCCTCGACGTCACGGAGCACCTCGCGCTGGGCAGCCGTCCCGGACAATGGCTGGCGTTGTGGCGTGAGTACCGCGGCTTGCCCGACTGGCGCGTCCAGGGCTCGCCGATCTACGGGCCGGCCATCACGTCCTTCAACGGCGTGACCCCGCTGCAGGTGTGGTGGAACGGAACGGTCTGGGAGCTGCTCGACCGCTACGGCGTCGGCCTGCTCGACGGGAACGGCCGCGCCGCCGGCTACCATCGCCTGCTCGATCGGGCCGAGATGGAGGCTATGACCACGAGCGGCGAGCAGCGCCTGTACACCTTCGTCCAGCGTGAGCCCGGCGAGCCGAGCCGCGTCTTCGCCGGCTTCGTGGACGAAGATCAACTCACCACCACCCAGCGCCGCCGCGCGGCGCGGTGAGATGTGGAGTGCGGAGGCAACCTCCGCACTCCACACGGCGGTGTACAATTCCGCGGCTCAGTCCAGATGGAATTTCCCTTCCCGCCTCGCACGTACCACTCCATGCACTTGATAAGGAGATCGTTGTGTCCGAGACCCTGATCGCGGCAGACCCTGCCGAAGAAGTGGACACGGGCCACCAGCCGAGCGTCAACGACCTGACCATTCACGTCGCGACGGTCAACGGCTCCGGCTCGCAGTCGTCCAACAACGTCCTGATGCGCTCCATTTTTCAGATGGGCGTCCCGGTGAGCGGGAAGAACATGTTCCCCTCCAACATCGCCGGACTTCCGACGTGGTTCACCATCCGCGCGAACAAGGACGGGTGGATCGGCCGCAAGAAGGAAGTCGACCTGATGGTCTGCATGAACGCGGCGACCGCGCGGGAAGACGTCGAAGGGCTGCAGCCCGGCTCGCTCTGCATCTACGACGCGCCGCTGAACTGCAAAACCATCCGCAACGACGTGGTCTTCTTCGAAGTGCCGTTCGCCAAGCTGGCCGCCGATCTCTCCGACGACTCCAAGCTCCGCAAGCTGCTGACGAACATGGTCTACGTCGGCATCGTGGCCGACCTCCTCGGCCTCGACCGCGCCGAGATCCTCATCGCTCTGGAGAAGCAGTTCAAGGGCAAGAGGAAAGCGATCGACGCCAACGTGGCCGCGGTCGACAAGGGCATCGACTACGCGAAGGCCAACCTGCCGCGCCAGAACAAGTGGCGCATCGAGCGGATGAACGCCACCGCCGGCAAGATCATCATCGACGGCAACGCCGCGGCGGCCATCGGCTCGATCTTCGGCGGGGTCACGGTCGTCACGTGGTATCCGATCACGCCCTCGTCTTCGCTGTGCGAGTCGATCATCGAGTACGCCAAGCAGACCCGCATCGACGAAGACGGCAAGGCCACCTTCGCGGTCGTGCAGGCGGAGGACGAACTGGCGGCGGTCGGCATGGTCCTGGGCGCCGGCTGGGCCGGAGCGCGCTCGATGACTTCCACCGCCGGTCCCGGCATCTCGCTCATGGCCGAGTTCATCGGCCTCGGCTACTTCGCCGAGCTCCCCGGCGTAATCTGGGACATCCAGCGCGTCGGCCCGTCCACCGGCCTCCCCACGCGCACCGCGCAGGGCGACGTCAATCAGCTCGCGTACCTCTCCCACGGCGACACGCAGCACATCGTGCTGATCCCGTCGAGCGTCACCGAGTGCTTCGAGTTCGCCAGTGAGGCGCTCGATCTCGCGGAGCAGTTCCAGACGCCCATCTTCGTGATGAGCGATCTCGACCTCGGCATGAACAACTGGATGTCCGATCC
Source organism: uncultured Acidobacteriota bacterium (assembly GCA_963821585.1). Taxonomy (GTDB): domain Bacteria; phylum Acidobacteriota; class Thermoanaerobaculia; order Gp7-AA8; family Gp7-AA8; genus QHVT01. Next base: position 4,965,622 of record CAWGEI010000003.1, on the reverse strand, counting down.
GTTCGAGTACCCGACCAAGCCGATCACGCGCGGCAAGATCCTCACCGCCGACCGGCTCACCGAGCTGCAGGGCAAGTGGGGGCGGTACGACGACGTCGACGGCGACGGCATCGCGTGGCGCACGCTGCCCGGCACGGACCATCCGTTCTCGTCGTACTTCACGCGAGGCTCGGGCCACGACGCGATGGCGCGCTACTCCGAGAAGCCGCAGGACTACAAAGACACGGTCGATCGCCTGGCGAAGAAGTACGAGACCGCGAAGCTGTTCGTGCCGAAACCGGTCGTGGACCAGCGCGACGGCGCGAAGATCGGCTTCATCGCTTTCGGCACGACCACCTGGTCGCTCGAAGAGTCGCGCCACCAGCTGCGCACCGAGCGCGGCGTGGAGACCAGCTACTTCCGCCTGCGGGCGCTGCCCTTCACGGACGAGCTGAACGCGTTCATCGCGGCGCACGACCGCATCTACATCGTCGAGCAGAACCGCGACGGGCAGATGGCGGACATCATCCGCCTCGGCGTCGGCGAGGACCAGCGCAAGATCCGCAAGATCCTGCACTACACCGGCCTGCCGTGCGATGCCCGCACGATCACCGACGCGGTGCTGCAGATGGAGTCGACCGTCGACCTGCCCGAGCCGCTGCTGCTCGTGCGCGCGGAAGCGAGACTCACCGCGGCGGGTACGATCCCGATGAGCCCCGGCGCGCCCCAGCGCGATGTGCGGGCGGAGGACTGATCTCATGGCGGAAAGCACACTGAAAATCGGCACTGGCGAAGCGATCAAGGAAAACCGCCTCGGACTCAAAGCCTCGGATTACCAGGGCGGCAAGTCGACGCTCTGCGCGGCCTGCGGCCACGACGCGGTCTCGAATCAGATCGTCCGCGCGTTCTTCGAGATGAGCGTGAAAGCGGAGAGCGTGGCGAAGTTCTCCGGCATCGGCTGTTCGTCGAAGACACCCGCGTACTTTCTGCAGCGCTCGCACGGATTCAATTCCGTCCACGGGCGCATGCCCTCGGTGGCGACCGGCGCGATCCTGGCCAATCATCACCTCAAGGCCATCGGCGTCTCCGGCGACGGCGACACCGCCTCGATCGGTCTCGGCCAGTTCATGCACATGGTCCGGCGCAACATCCCGATCATCTACATCATCGAGAACAACGGCGTGTACGGCCTCACCAAGGGGCAGTTCTCCGCGACCGCCGACGAGGGCTCGAAGCTGAAGACGGGCGTGATCAACGATATGCCGCCGATGGACCTCTGCGCGCTGGCCGTGCAGCTGGGCTGCGGCTTCGTGGCCCGCGGGTTCGCCGGCGATCCGAAGCAGATGGTGAACATCCTCAAGGCCGCCATCGCCCACGACGGCACGTCCGTGATCGACGTGATCTCGCCGTGCGTGACGTTCAACAATCACGAGGGCTCGACCAAGGGCTATACGTACTCGAAGGAGCACCAGGAGCTGCTCCACCAGATCGGCTTCGTCCCGGAGTACGAGGAGATCACGGTCGACTACGAGCCCGGCACCGTGCGGGAAGTGACGATGCACGACGGCTCGCGCATCGTCCTCAAGAAGCTGGAAGAGGACTACGACCCGAGCGTGCCCATCGAAGCGCTGCAGCGCCTCCACCGCGCCGCCGACGAGGGCCAGATGCTCACGGGCCTCATCCACCTGCGCCCGGAGAAGAAGAACTTCATCTCGCTGCTCAACGTCGTCGACGAGCCCCTCGGCCAGCTGCCGCTCGAGCGTACCCGTCCGCCGAAAGAGAAGCTCGAGAAGATCATGCGCGACCTGATGTAGGGCGGGCTTCGAAGCGGATAGTCTTCACACGTGAAGATCAAGCGAGAACCGACGAGACTCGAGAAGAAGGCAAAGCGAGGCCATCGCGGATACCCGGTTGCAACGGTGTCGTACTACGGGCCTGACGCGTCCCGTGCGTCCAAAGTGGCTGTTGGAATCATTCCTAAGGAAAACGCAAGCGCCTCGGAGCTCGAGAGGTGGTGGTCTGAAACGACCGACGTTCGTACGGACGCCGCGATCCACGCCGAGATCCTGCGGTTCATTCAGCTCCACGGCGCCATGACGGTCGCCATGAGTCCCGGCATCATCGGCTGTCCTCACGAAGAAGGCATCGATTACCCGGACGACGAGGTGTGTCCGCGATGTCCCTACTGGGCGACACGGGACCGCTGGACCGGTGAGGAACTGCCGGAGCAGTAGCGCGATGGGACACTTCTGTTGGATGTGCCGCCGGAATCGGCCCAACGAAGCATTCTCGGGCGGAAACCATGGCCGGCACCTCTGCCGGGAATGTGCGCGGATTCCTAAAGAGACGCGGGACCGAACCTCCCGGCTCGAAAATCTGTGGTCGATGCTGGTTCGCCAACGCGTCATTTCGCCGAGGAACATCGGAATGGCATATGAGTGGGCTTGCAGCGAGGACGCGGAAGTCGTTGCGCTGGCGCGGATCGTCATGGAGGTAGGGCGCGTACACCCGGCGCGAAAGAAGCGCTTGGCGCACATCATGAGCCGTCATCCCGACCTGTGGGCACGGATGGTCGCCGCCGGTGTAGTGGACGATTGGTTGATGGATTCCTCATGGGAACCTGAATCGGCCGGCGAATGGCCTGATGAAGAACCGGCCGGTCTCAATGTCCTGTGCGGAGTCCCTGATGAGAGTGTCGACGAGAACGTCGACCCGGTCTCGCCCGCTCGCGAAGAGTACGATGGAGACGAGATCCCGTTTTAGTGGCGGCGGGTTTGGAGCGGCCTTCGGCTCACTTCGCGAGCACGACGAGCGGCCTGCCTTTTTCGACGATGTACGTCGCGAGCTCCGCGGCGGTGCCGGTGCCGGCGTTCTTCGCCGCGTGAATCGCTCCGGCCGGGATGAACAGAGCCTCACCGGCCTCGAGCGTCACCGGCGGCTTGCCTTCGAGCTGGTACTCGAGCGTGCCCTCGAGGACATAGGCGATCTCCGCGCCTGGATGCGAGTGCTTGCCGAACGCCGCCCCCCGCGCGAAATCGACGCGCACCTGAATGACCTCGCGTCCGGAGACGTCCAGATCGTGGCGAGCGACGTCGATCCGCGTGATTCCCGGTTGCTGCGCCTGCGTCACGTGCAGCGCCAAACCGCTTCCGGCGATCAGCACCGCCACCGCCATCATTCGAGTCGTGTTCATGTGGACCTCCTGGAGTCCTCAAACCGGGATCATCGATCAGTGCGCCGGCCTCGGCGGCCGGCCCGCGCGTCGTAGCGTTCGCGCCGGCCGCCGGACAACTCTTACCGCAGCGGCTTGAACGCCGCGCGCAGCTCCGACGCGAAGAGCGCCGGCTCTTCCCAGGCCGCGAAGTGTCCGCCGCGGTCGACCTCGTTGAAGTAGGCGAGGCCGGGGTAGACCGTCTCGACCCAGCTGCGCGGGGCAGCCCAGATCTCGCCGGGGAACGTCGTGAAGCCGACGGGAACCGGACCGGCGGAGGAGCCTCGCCGCCCGAAGCGGCCAGGAACTGTCCGAGCTCCCAGTACCACCGGGCGGCCGAGGTGCCGGTGCCCGTCAGCCAGTACAGCGTGATGTTGTCGACGATGCTCTCCCGGGTGAGACTGCCCACGGGCTGCCGGTCGACGAACGCGCGGGAGATCTTGTAGTAGCTGTCCGTGTCATGGTCGAGCAACCAGGCCGCGAGCCCGACGGGTGAATCCAGCAGGGAGTAGCCGATCGTCTGTGGCCGGGTGGACTGCTCCAGGAAGTAGCCGAAGCCACTCGCCTTGAACGTCGCGACCGCTTTGTGCGCCGCGCGTTCCTGCTCGGATTTCGCCGGCAGTCGATCGGCGATGCCCAACGCCCCAGCGAGCAGGTTGAGGTGGATGCCGACCAGCCCCTTGGGCGCCTGGCGCCCCATCGCGTCCGTGACGGCGGCGCCCACGTCGCCCCCCTGGGCGACGTAGCGCGTGTAGCCGAGGCGCTCCATCAGCACCGCCCACGCGCGGGCGATGCGGCCGGACTCCCAGCCGAGCTCGGCCGGCTCGCCCGAGAAGCCGTAGCCCGGCAACGACGGGATCACCACGTGGAAGGCATCCTCGGCGCTCCCGCCGTGGGCGGTCGGATTCGTGAGCGGATCGATGATCTCGAGCAGCTCGATCACGGATCCCGGCCACCCGTGCGTGATGATCATCGGCATGCGCGTTCGGGTGAGCGCGACTTGACGTGGATGAAATGGATGTCCACGCCGTCGATCTTCGTCACGAACTGCGGATAGGCGTTCAGCTTCGCCTCGGCTTTTCGCCAGTCGTAGTCCGTCGCCCAGTAGCGGACGAGCTCTTTGAGCGTCGCGAGCTGCACGCCCTGCGATCGATCCTCGACGAGCTCCCTGGTGGGCCAGCGCGTCGCCGCGAGCCGCCGGCGAAGATCGTCGAGGTCCGCCTTCGGGACGTTGACGCGGAACGGCCGGATGGCGCTCTCTCCGGGCGGGGCATCCACCTTCGAGGGGCGCGTACTGTTGTCTGCAACCTGCTCAACCTGAGTCATGGCGCGTTCCTTTCTTGCTTCCTCGGAGTAGGTCGCGGGCGAGGTCAATGCGACGACGATGCTGGCCAGGAGAAGTCTCTTCAATGGCGACATATGCGGATCCTTTCGGCGTGAATGCTCCATGCCGACCATGTTCCGATCGCATCTTGCCAACGGCGTGGCGTGCGAAAGCAGTTTTGCGTCAAGCGACACAAAGGCTCACACGGCACTAGGGGCGCAGCACCTGCGCCAGGCTCGTGGCCAGGTCACGCGCGAGCAGCGGTTTCTTCAGCACGTCAGTCGCGCCGAGCTCCCGCGCGCTGGCTGCCGTGCCCCCGACGAACCCGCTCATCAGCAGGATGGGGACGGACGCGTTGATGCGCCGCACCTCCCGGATGATCGCCGAGCCGGTGATTCCGGGCATGCGCTCGTCGGTGAGGATGACGTCGAAGCGTTCAGGATTCGCGCGGAGCTCCTGGAGCGCGTCGACGCTCGAGGTGAAGCCGACGGGCACGTATCCCAGGCTCTCGAGGGTCTCCGTGGCCAGGCGCACGAGCGGTTCCTCATCGTCGATCACGAGCACGCGCTGGCCCGCGCCGCGGGGCAACGGACTGCGCTCGTCGACGACCGGTGCCGGCGCATCGCCGCTCCGCGGCAGGTACACGGTGAAGGTACTTCCCTGCCCGAGCTTCGTGGCGACGTCGATCGCCCCGCCGACGCTGGTCACGATGCCATGCACTAGCGAGAGTCCCAGGCCGGTCCCGACCCCCACGTCCTTCGTCGTGAAAAACGGATCGAACATGCGCTCGAGAACGTCCTCCCGGATGCCGGTGCCGGTGTCGCTGATCTCGAGGACGATGTAGTCGCCGGGATCGAGGGGGCCGAGGGTGACCGTTCGGGCGGCATCGACGCGCCCCGTCTCGAGCTCGACGCGCAACACGCCGCCCTGGGGCATGGCCTGCACGGAGTTCGAGGCGAGATTCATGACCACCTGGTGTACCTGCGTGGAATCGCCGAGCATCGCCGCGTGCCCCGTGTGCAGGCGCGCCGCGATGGTCACATTTCCGGGCAGGTGGGCCCCGACCTGGTCGAGCACCTCGCGGACCACCGCCTCGACGTGGACCGGTACGCGCTCGCCCTCGCCGCTTCGGCTGAACGCCAGGATGCGATCGATGAGCGCGCGGCCGCGCTCCCCGGCCGCCATGATGCTGTCGAGGTCGCGGTGCATGCGCGTTCCTTTCCTCGTGCCGCGCATCGCCATCTCGCCGTAGCCCAGGATCGCACCGAGGATGTTGTTGAAGTCGTGGGCAATGCCACCGGCGAGCGTGCCGATCGCCTCGACGCGGTGCGCGCGGCGCAGTTCCTGCTCCATTTTGCGCAGCTCGGTGATGTCGCCGATCGATCCCGTCCAGCGGACTGGTTCGCCCTCCGCATTGCGCGTGGAGAGGAAGTGAATGGCGGTCCAGCGCACCTCGCCCGCCACGACGATGCGCAGATCCATCTTGAAGTTCGGATCGCGGCCGGCGAAATGGGCGGCCACCGCCTGTTCCCACCTCGTCCGGTCATCGGGATGAAACGGGAACCTGCGCTCCCAGTCCGCCCGGTCGCGGAACGTCGTGCCGGGCGCATAGCCGCAGATCTGCAGCAGACGCGGGGAGATGTAATGTTCGCCGGTCAGCAGATTCCAGTCCGCATGGCCGTCCCCGGCCGCCTTCATCGCGAGCGCGTAGCGCTCCTCGGACTGCCGCGCGGCGTTGGCACGCCGCGCAAACAGCCAGGCCAGCGCGGCCCCAAGCCCCAGGACCGTCGTCAAGGCGGATGCCATGCCGTACCAGAATTTTCCTTCCAGCGACATCAGGCCCGAGCTCTGACGCCCCAGGAGCAGCCGGTATCCCCCGGGCAGGAGCTCCTGCGTGACGACCACGCGCATCCGCGAACCGTCGCCAGGGTCGATCACGTGCCCATAGGTCCCCGGCGGATCGGGGATCTCCTGCGGCCATCGGCGCAGCGTTCCGGCGAGCACTTCCTTGCCCGGACCGGCGAAGACCACGACTTCGAGGCCGCTCGGATCCGATCGCGAGCGAACGGCCGCGGCGACCGCGGCGGCGCCCTCGCGATGGAACAGGTCCCGCAGCGCCTGCATGTCCTCCGGGACAAAGACGCGCAGCGTGCCCACGTTGAGGCGCCAGCCCTGCCAGAGCGGCATCGCGAACAGCGCCAGCGCCAGCACGCTGAACACGATGTAGCCGAGCGCGATGCGCCACGGCTTGGAAAAAATTCTCTCGAATGTGTCAACTGGCATGAGACGCGTGCTGTCCGTGACAACTGGCACCGGACCATAGCGCTGCATATACTGACCGAATCCGTAGTGGAGAGCATCGAAGTGAGCAGTACCCATGTTCTCGTAGTCGACGATGATCCATCGATCCGCCAGCTGATCGTCGAGTACCTTGGGGACAACGACATCCGTGTCACGGCGGTCGCCAGCACGCGCCTGATTGCGGAAGTGATGGCGCGCGACACGATCGATCTGCTGGTTCTCGATCTTCGCCTGCCCGGCGAAGACGGTATGGAGGTCGCGAGAAAGCTCCGCGTGGATTCCACCTTGCCGATCATCATTCTCACCGGGCGCAAGGACGAAGCAGATCGCGTGATGGGCTTGGAGCTCGGCGCCGACGACTATCTGACGAAGCCCTTCTCGCCGCGCGAGCTCCTGGCACGCATCCGTGCTCTGCTCCGGCGCAGCCGCGCCCAACAGACCGTGGCGGCCGGACTGCAGACCATGCGCGCGTACCGCTTCGCCGGCTGGGAGCTCAACGTGCGCCTCCGCCGCCTCCACTCGCCGGAGGGCGGGAACGTGCCGCTGACCAACGCCGAATTCAACCTGCTGGCTGCATTTCTCGCCGCGCCGCAGCGGGTGCTCTCGCGCGATCAACTCCTCAGCATGTCCCGCATGCACAACGCCGAGGTCTACGACCGCTCCGTGGATACCCATGTCGGCCGTCTGCGGAAAAAGCTCGAACCGCACGGCACGAAGGAAGCCCTCATCCGCACCGAGCGTGGGGCCGGGTACATCTTCTGCGCCGAAGTACAGATCGTCCGTTAGGCCGGTGGCTACTTCCCCTTCAACTGCGCCAGCCGGCTCTTCGCCTGCTGGTTCTCCGCCGAGATCTTCAGCACGTCCTCGTAGCAGGTCTGCGCGCGGCTGATCATGCCCTGGGCGCGATAGAGGTCGCCGAGGGAGATCATGGCTTCGATGTTGTTGGGGTCGATCGAGAGCGCCATCTGGAAGGACTCCGCGGCGTCGCGGCGCCAGCGGGGGTTGCGTTCCTGGCAGGCGCCGAGGAGGGCCCAGGCGTCGGCGTGGTCGGGGACGAAGTGGACGGCTTGCTTCAGCAGCACGATCGCGCCGTAGTAGTCGGCCTGGTTCGCGAGCTCCTGCGCCTTGGTGAAGTTCTGCCCGGCGATGGAGCGCTGGGTGAGGCGTTGCTGGATCGAGGCGGCGCCTTCGCCGCGGCGGGAGTGAATGAGCTTGTCGTATGCGGCGCGCTGGGCGGCGTCCTTCAGGACTTCCAGCGCTTCGTCGAGACGGCGGTGGATCGCGACGAGCGACTCGCGCATGATCGGCGGGTAGGTGGCGATGTCGAACTTCTTCTTCACCACCTCGTGCGCGGTGACGACCTGGCCGCGCGTCGCGGCGCGGGGGACGTCGAGGACCTGGTAGTGATCCAGCGTCGCCATCTGCCGGGAAAACCCGACCGCGCGCAGCGACCGCGCGTCGCTCGATCCGATCGCGGCGAGCATCTCGAGGTCGCGCTGCATGTCCGCGGCATCCATCGCCGGCGCCGCCTCGCGCTCCTCGTATGGTGCGAAGACGCCGAGGGCGAGCATGGACATGACGACCTTTGCGACCATCACGGACTGCGACGCGAAGCGGCGGAGGAACACCTCGATCGTCGCCGGCTCGGTGAGCGCGTCGATGATCCGCCGCTCCTGCTCCGTCAGCGGCAGCGCCTCGATCGTGTAGCGGCTGTCGCGCGCCAGATGGATCATCCGCTTGAGGTCGCCGAGGGAGCGGCGCAGGACGAGGCCGTTGGTGATCGAGCGGACCCCGTCGATGACCAGGGTGGACATCGACTGTAGGAAGACTCTCTTCTCCGGCGCGAGCGCTTCGTCCTCCGTGAACGCGGCGGTTCCTTCGTCCAGGGAGAACAGCGGGATGACCTGCGCCATCAGCCATTCCCGGAGCAGCGTCTGGCGGGCGGAGAGGTCGAGCAGGCCGGCCTCGTGCAGCTTGTCGACCGCGTCGTTGGGATCGTCACCGAAAAGTTCACGGGCGTGGTCGGCGCTCATGGAGCCGCGGCTGACCAGGAAATCACCGAGGGAATCGGCGGCGGACTCCGACACCGACATGATCAGCTCGCCCTGCGAAAAGTACAGGACCTTCCGCATCGGCGGCCTGAGGATCGTCAGGTAGCCAGTCCTCCGCTGTTGCAGGACCTCGCCCGCGATGACCACGAAGGGCGTGATCTCAATCCGCTCCAGACTCACACGCGCTCGCTCGTTTTTCCGTTTTCCAACCGGGTTTTAGCACGAAATGAGGGGAGTTGCCCGTGACCCGTGACCAGTTGCCCGTGGCCACCCCGGCATGGCACGCTTCGGGCTGGATTCTCTGAAGGCAGTCGCGGGTTAGAACAGATCCGAGTGCTTACGATGAAATCAATGATGAAGTGCGCGCTGGTCCTGCTGACGGTCCTCTCGTTCACCGTGTCGGCAGGCGCGCAGGAGTTCCCGAACGAGTCCTACGAATTCCTCATGGCCAAGCTCGCCGCGGACGACGGCCGCTACGACGAGGCCCTCAGCCGCATCGACCGCGTCATCGCGAAGTCGCCCGAGGATCCCACCCTCCGCTACGAGCGCGCGATGATGCTCATCGACGCCGGCAAGATCGACAAGGCCGAGAGCGAGCTGCGCGCCGTCCTGCAGAAGAATCCCGGCTTCTACGACGCCAACCGCGTCCTCGGCCGCATCCTCCTCGACCGCGGCACGACCGACCGCGCGCGCGTCGAGGAAGCGCTCCGGTATCTGCAGGCCGCGTTCAAGACCTATCCGGACGACCTGTCGACCGGCATGGCCGTTGCGCACATCCTCAACCAGCTCGATCGCATGCCCGAGGCGGAGCGCGTGCTGGCGGCGATGGTCGAGCGGGCGCCCGATCAGCGTGCCCTGAACTACCAGTACGCCCAGGTCCTGACGAAGCTCGGCCGCGGCTCGGAGTCGAAGCAGTACCTCGAGCGCGCGGTGGCCGTCGATCCGACGTTCGGCCCCGCGGTCCTGCAGCTCCTCGACATGTACCAGCAGCAGAACGAGTGGGCCAAAGGCGCCGCGCTCCTCCAGCCGCTGATCGACGAAGACCCGCTGAACCTGGAGATGCAGCGCCAGCAGGCGTTCTTCTACCTGCGCGCGGGCGATTCGCGGAACGCGCGCGATCGCTTCCGTGCGCTCATCCAGGCCGATCCGAAGGACGTCCGCTCGCTCTTCTATTACGCCGAGTCGCTGAACGACCTCGAGGAGTACGCCGAGGCGGAGAGCGTCTTCCGCAGGCTGCTGCAGGCGGACCCGAACGACACCGACGTCCTGGCGAGCTTCGCCCTCAGCCTGTCCGGCCAGAAGAAGTGGGACGAGGCCACGCAGACATTCCAGAAGCTCCTCACGGCCGGCGACCTCCCCGAGCACGTCGGCGCCCTCGCGCGCACGCAGCTCGCCTATATCGATCTGCAGAAGGAGAACTACGCCTCCGCGGTCGAGACCGCGAAGTCGATCTTCGTCTTCCGCGACAAGCCGAACACGCAGGCCATCAACATCGCCCTCGAAGCGCTGAAGAAGCAGAAGAAGTACGCCGAGACGGCGACGCTGCTCGAGCCGCTCGTGCAGAAGTTCCCGGACGATCCGTTCGTCAACGCGCGCTACGTCGAAGCGCTGACCCGCTCGGGCCAGAAGGGCAAAGCCGCGCAGCACGCCGCCGCGCAGACGAAGCTCGGGACGCGCAACACGATTGCGGCGTCCGAGGCCTACGTGCAGGCGGGGGATCAGGCCGCGGCGGTGGCGCTGATGAAAGCCGCCGCGGGCGCGAAGCCCGACGAGCTCGACCTGCAGTTCCAGCTCGGATCGCTGTACGAGCGCGCGGCCGATCTGAAGGCGGCGGAAGAGACATTCGTCGCGCTGCTGAAGAAAAATCCGGAGCACGCCGCGACGCTGAACTACCTCGGCTACATGTGGGCCGAGGCGGGGAAGAACCTCGACCAGGCGCACGAGATGCTGGTGCGCGCGGTGGGGCATGACCCGGACAACGGTGCATACGTCGATTCGCTGGGCTGGGTCTACTACCGCCTCGGTAATCTCGAGCTCGCGGAGAAGTATCTGACCGACGCGACGCGGCTCGTGCCGCGCGACGCCACGGTCCACGAGCACCTCGGCGACGTCCTCGCGAAGCGCGGCGAGAAGGAGCGCGCGCTGCGCAGCTACCGCACCGCGCTGAGCCTGGAGCCGGCGGCGAAGGAAGAGGAGCAGATCCGCTCGAAGATCGCGGAGATCGAGAGCAAGGACGCGTCGGCGAGACGATGAAGTTGGCTTTGTGGTGCCGGCGCCCCGCCGGCCGTAGCGCCGGCGCCCCGCCGGCCGTACCGGCGAGGCGCCGGTGGAACGGCCGCCGGGTCGGCGGCACCACATTGGTGGCGCTCCTCTTCTTTGTGCTTGCCTGCCGCACCGGCCGCCCTGCGGGCTCGCCCGTTGCGCCGCTGATGGCTTCGTCAACCGAGGAGGCGGTTGCGCAACTGCGGGAGCGTCGCGCGGAGTTCCGCGGCATGCGCTCGCTGATGCGCGTGCGCGCGACGACGAACGGCAGGACGCAGTCCTTCCGCGCGCAGCTCGCGGTCCACGACGAGCGGCGGATGGAGCTGACCGCGTACACGCCGGTCGGGACGACGGCGCTGAAGATGACCGCGGACGGCGATCGCATCACGACCGATCCCGAGGTCGCGCCGGCGTCGTTCGACTTCCTGCGCTCGGCGGGACTCACGCCCGCGGAGACCGCCATGCTGCTCCTCGGGCTGCCGCCACGCGACGACGTGCAGGTGCAGGCGGCGCCGACCGGTCTCATGTCCGCGAGCGCCGGCGGGATTAGCGTCGTGTACGATCCGCCCGCGTTCCCCGCGCGGAGCGTGGTCGTCACGCGCGGCGCGGAACGCATCGAGATCACGCATGAAGAGGTCGTACGCGAAGATTAACTGGGCGCTGCGCATCACCGGCAAGCGCGCGGACGGGTTTCACGATCTCGAGACGGTCTTCCAGACGATCTCCCTGCACGACGAGCTGACGTTCCGGTCTGTCCGCGGTCTTTCGTTGAGCTGCGACGACCCGGGTATCCCCACCGACGACACGAACCTCGTCATCCGCGCTGCGAAAGCCGTCGGCGCAAACGACGTCGCCATCCAGTTGCACAAGCGCATCCCCGCGGGCGGAGGCCTCGGCGGCGGATCGTCGAACGCGGCGACGACGCTCCGCGAGCTCGGCTCCGGCGACCTGTCCGCGATCGCGTTGAGCCTCGGCTCCGACGTCCCCTTCTTCCTCCTCGGCGGCACCGCCTACGCGACCGGCCGCGGCGAGGTGCTCACGCCGATGCCGCCGCTGTCCGGCATCCCGCTGCTGCTGGCGCTGCCCGACGAGCGCGTGCTGACGAAAGACGCCTTCGCGCGCATTGCGCACTACTCACCGCCCCTCGGCATCGACGCCTACCGCGACTTCGCCAACTTCACGAACGACTTTGAGGAGCCGGTGTTCGCGCTGCTCCCGCGCCTGCGCGAGCTGAAGGAGCGGATGCTCCTCGCCGGCGCGACGTGGGCGGGGATGAGCGGATCGGGCTCGACGATCGTGGGCGCGTTCGCCGATGAACGTGCGCGGGATCGCGCAACGGAGACCTTTGGCGATGTGCGCACCGAACGCTGCGAAACAACCTGATTCGGTCGCGCCGTGTCCATCGGGGTAGGAGTTTCACGCGGCGTGACTCTCCCATGTTGGATGAGAGCATTTTCCGAAACCTTAGGACTCGTCAGTGCTGTCATTTCAGCCGCAGCCGCGTTCGCGTCACTCGTTCCATTCTTCTTCAACCTGCGAGAGACAACCGTGGAGAAGGCGTCGCGCCCCACCAGAGTCGGGCTCGCAATCGGATGTGTGATTGTGTCGGTTGTGAGTGGTGTCGTGTCGGTCATCGTTTTTCGCAAACCACCTGCAGAACGTGCACCTCTGCAGAATCCTGTGACCGTCACGGTCGTCGAACAGGCGACGGTCCCGACCACGGCATCATCTCTCGGGACTGTGTCGGCCACAAACGAGCCTCAACCAGGTGCGCAACCCATCACGAAGCCGGCGACGAGGAGCCATAGTGCGATCGCGGTCAGCGAACAGGGGAGAGCCATTCCGGAGTTGACCGCGGCGGCCGACGACGCGCTCATGATGCTTCGATCTCACTCTCACAGCGTGCGTGGAAACCTGAGGGGCACGCAGGGTGATCCTGACCTATCGCTGCAAGGTCTGATCACGACAGATCTCACTCTCGACGTGAAGTTGATGGACGCAGCAGGCGTCGTTCGCGACTCATTCACCATTACGAGCCGTGGCGGTGGCTTCACAGCCGACGCCTCGGGACTCCAGGCACGAGAACGTCTTCGTGACGCGCTCGAGCGACACATCCAGAAGGAGAAGCCGTGAAACGCCTTGTTCTGACGATTCTCATCCTGTGGACCATCGACCTCCACGCACAGAAAACGCTCGATGAAGGTGTCGCCGAGCTGGCGACGCAGATCACGACGAGTGCCACGAAGCAGGAGAAGCAGAGGATTGCCGTCCTGCCGTTTCATGAGCTCGACGGGCCGCCGACGGTGCTCGGGACTTATCTCGCCGAAGAACTGGTGACGAAGCTCTTTCAGTTGGGGAACTTCAAGATCGTCGAGCGTCAGTTGCTCGACAAGGTCATGGGAGAGCTGAAGATTCAGCGTTCCGGCGCCATCGACCCGGCCACCGCGAAAGAGATCGGCCGTATTGCTGCCGTGGACGCGATCGTTACCGGAAGCATCACCGAGCTGGGAACGCATGTCGCGGTCAACTGCCGACTCATTGACACCATGACTGGTGAAGTCTTCGGCGCTGCGCAGACGAAGATCCACAAGGACGAAGATGTAACTCGAATCATCAACTCCGCGGTCAGTTCCGCGACCTGGCCAACGAGTACCAATCAAGTCAGCCATCAGACGAACAAGCCGATCGCCACGAAAGACATCGGTTCGCTGCGCGTCACGCTCAAGTCGGTGTTGAGGGTCGGCGACTCCGACCGAGTTCGGTGGACTTTTACGTTTGAGAATCGCGAGGCACGCAAGCAAATCGCTGTCGCCGTGAACGCAGTAGACCAGGAAGAACGCGCTGAAGGCGGTCTTCGTTTCGGGTCCCCGTCGAGATCGATACCTCTACGTTCAAGTGTCGTAGACGATCGTGGTGGCAGTTGGGAGCTTTCTTCGGCGGGACTCGGCGGGATCGACTTCGTGCGGGTTGGTGTACGCGGTCGCGATGGGCGTGAGACGTACAGTCCGATGGAAATTGCGAGACTTCTTCGTTTGCGAGATGAGCTTAGACGTGAGACCGACCACCCGGCCGACGGCGTTACCGCGCAGGCGGACTCGATGGGTGAAGGTGGAAGCAACGTCACCTTTGGCGGCGGGCAGAATACGTCCCCGGTGAAGTTCTTTCCGTATCGCGGCAACCGCTTCGTGTCGGGTGCGCTCACACTCATCGAGCCGGCGCAAAGCACGACTGTTACGATGGATTTCCGTTTGGAACAGAACACACCTTCGTCTGGCTCGGGACCGAGTGTCTTCCAGTTCAACAGCGAGATCGTCGTCGGGGTGGGTGACAGAGACGCGCTGAAATTCTACTCGTTACACAACCTGACGTTCGATCGCATCAGCATTCGGTAGCCCGTCGCCTTCTCGTGCCCGCGATCTTCGCGTGAGCAGGATTTGTCCCCTCGCGTAAACTCCCACGCATGCGCAAACCCAACGTCCTTCTCTTCATGGTCGACGAACAGCGCTATCCGGCGTCCTACGACGGGCCGGAGTTGCGGCGGTGGATGGAGGAGAACCTTCGCGCGCAGCAGCTCCTGCGCGAGCGCGGCGTCGAGTTTCACCGCCACTACGCACAGTCGACGGCGTGTGCGCCCAGCCGTACGTCGCTGTTCACCGGGCAGTACCCGACGCTGCACGGCGTCTCGCAGACGGACGGCATCGGCAAGTCGGCCTTCGATCCGGGGATGGCCTGGCTCGACCCCGACACCGTGCCGACGATGGGGGACTGGTTCCGCGCCGCGGGCTACGACACGTACTACAAAGGCAAGTGGCACATCTCGCACGCCGACATCATCATCCCCGGCACGAAGGACTCGCTGCTGACGACGGAGGTCACCGCGGACGGCGAGGGGGTACCGATCCCCGGGAACGTGGACATGTACCGCAACGCCGATCGCCTGGACCGCTTCGGCTTCAGCGGCTGGATCGGTCCCGAGCCCCACGGCCGCAACCCCGCGAACGCCGGCTGGATCCGCGACCCGCAATATCGAAACGAAGCCCTGGATCTGCTCGACGCGCTGGACAACAGCGAAAGCGACAAGCCCTGGCTGCTCGTGAACTCCTACGTCAATCCGCACGACATCGTGTTCTACGGGATCATGTGGGCGTCGTTCGGGTTCCCGTACCCTTCGCTCGAACAGGTGCCGCCGATCCCCGAGCCGCCGACGCGGAACGAAGACCTCTCCACCAAGCCCCGCGCGCAGGCGAGCTACGTCGCGACGTACGGACAGATGTTCCTGCCGCAGCCGCCCGACGATCTCTATCGCCGCTTCTACTATTTCCTGCAGGCGTCCGTCGACAAGTACATCCTCGAGGTCTATCGCCGTCTCGAGCGCTCCCGCTTTTTCGAGAACACCATCATCGCCTTCACCTCCGATCACGGCGACACCCTCGGCGCCCACGGCGGCATGCATCAGAAGTGGTATCAGGCGTACGAGGAGACGATCCACGTGCCGCTGATCTTCTCCGGCCCGCTGGTCGGCGATCCCGGCCGCAGCGAGCTCCTCCTCACCTCGCACGCCGACTTCACGCCCACGCTCCTCGGCCTCTGCGGCGTGGACGCGGAGCAGGCAGCGAAGGAGCTGGCGCTGACGCACACGGAGACGCAGCCTCTCGTCGGGCGCGATCTGTCGCCGGTCGTGCGCGGCACCGGCACCGTCGCGAACGAGCCGGTCTTCTTCATGACCTACGACAACGTCAGCCAGGGACTGAGCCAGATCACGGGCGGGCGCACGTGGCAGGCCGTGGACACCCCGAACCAGGTCGAGACAGTGATCGTGGAGATCGACGGCGAGCTCTGGAAGTACTCGCGCTACGCGCAAGACCTCCCGACGCCGTACAGCGGACAGATCACCAACCAGAACATCCTGGCGGTCGTCGATGCGAAGCAGAGCGTGCTCGACGAGTACGAGCTGTACAACATCACGAACGACCCGTACGAACAGATCAACCTCGCGTACAGCGGGAAAGAGACGGAGCGGTCGCGCGAGCTGCGCCCGCGGCTGCACGCGCTGCTCCAAGAGCAGAGAACGCGGAAGTGCCTCAAGCCGCGGCTCAACCAGGGAGCGCCGCGGGTGGGCGGGGAGGGGGACGTGACGGCGGTGGCGCCGGAGCCCGGCGACCGTCCGGCGTTCGCACAGGTATAGGACTCATCGCTCTGTCATCCTTATAGGTGAAGGCTCCACCTGCGGTTCGCGACGACCGCGCATCAATCAGGGGGTCCTTCGCCGCGCTACGCCTATAAGGATGACACTATTCGTCCTACACCCCCCTCGAGCGGCTCCGCTCGGGGGACCGCTCGGCGGTTATTCATCCTCCGCCAATTTTTGATCCTGCAACGCTATCCACGGCGTGAACAGCTTCGGGCCGCCCTTTCCGAGCTCCTCTTTCATCTTCGCGTTCGGCGTTCCAGCACTTCGCCCGTGACCGAGGCGGTGGCCATGATCGGTTCCATCAAATAGCTGATGTCCACGAGTTGTGCGTTCGTCCGATAGGACGCATACAGTTCGGGCCATTCTCCGGATGACGCGATGACCTGATACCCGGCAATCGATGTTTCGGTCCTGTGCATGTACACAAAGACTAACACTCGAACGAATGGTGAAGCCGAATGAGGGCGCTGTTCCACAGTGCCGATGGCACGGAGATACTCTCGCACCACGTGCCGCTTCACACCAGCCAGGCGAGTGTACCCAATTCGCTGAGCCGTCGCTCTGTAGCGTCGCCGAGTCAACACACGTTCCTGGTCCTAAGCTCGCCACGATTCGAGCGGCAATATCAAGAAGGAAAGGGCGACATACGGCGACGCACGATGCTCGCCGGCATAGTCCGACGACAGGAACAGAGCCGACGACGAGCTGGAATCTGGCAGATACGTACAATTGGAGGCGTGAATCTCACGTATCTTCCCGTTGATCACCTGAAGGAGTGAGATGTCAGCGTTGACCGGATTCCACATGGTACGTGATTCTCGCGCATCCCTCCGTCGGCCGCGGCCTAAGGGTAAAGGCGGCTGGCAGAGCGATGCCTTACGGAGAACGCGTAGAATTGGCGTCATGCTACTAGATGCGACACACCTTGCGCGTTCCCACGCATTACTTAGAGCTGAGCGCGAAGTGTGCGAACGCCTCGGTCCAATAATGGCGGGCGGTCATCCGGTGGCGTGGACAACGTGGCAGCTTTGCGAAAACGCAACCGAGGCAAGTGAAGCTTCGTTAAGCCTGCTCGCGAACGACAAGATTTGGATATGTGAGATGCTCATTCGCAGCATCGCCGAGGGATCCTTAAAGGTACTCTTCCTTCTGACTGGCACTGCTCAAGAAAGTGTCGAAAAAGCGGAAGAGTTCATGATCGACCTCTCGAATTTGGCTAAGTTGCGCCAACACAACCTTCTTGCCGCAGCTATGGCTGTTGCGCGACCTGACGCCGTACCCTGGATGAGAAAGGACATGCTCGAGCCAGACGAAGCGGCGCGGATTGAGCGGAAGCACTCAAGATCCGAGCGTCAGAAACTGATCAAACGCTGGAGTTTTGCAAGTATTGCCGACACGCTGGCTAATCACCACCCGGCGTTTGCCAATCTTCGTCATCTGGCATACTCGTACTCGCACGGTAGCCAGTTCTTGCATCAGGATAGCCCGGCACTTCTTCAGCGGTGGGCGCGTGTGGTCATGCCGCCAGCCAAGCGGTTGGCGACTGATCGCGCACACGCTGTACGTCAATTGACAGATCTTATCGCTCTCGTTGAACTCCGGTTGGCGGCTGTCGCGTCAGCATTTGAACTTGCTGTAGATGATGTGCAAGACGCAGCAGGTTGTCTGGCGGCGGAATTGCGTGCGGCATGTCTCGCTCATCTGCACGCGGCCGACGAAGTGCCTCCGCTTGTGTGAATGTTTCTGGCGTATTTGTCGTTCGGCCTAACGGCTTCAGCCTAAGCTGCACGGCCGGGGCCCACGTGCCGAGGCCGATGCGGCCGGCGTGACGCCACGGCTCTAGGAGGATTACCGAGGCAGCTAGGCTGCCGGCCCGAAGCCGGGCCGTGACAGCTTCTGGCTGGAGTGAGGTAGCGACCACTCGCCTCCCCTAGTAGTTATCGCCTAAGCCGTGGTGGCGGCGATGATGAGCAGTGCACAACGACGATGGAACCTGAGGGGATGCGAAGTGTTTGAGCGAGTCTGGCAGAATAGAACACGCTGGTACCGGATGATGCGCCGAGATACAGGACATCGCCAGCCGGCAGCGGAGGTTTAGTTTGCGTGGCATCTGACCAACGGATGCGAACGCATTCGGCACGAAGAGCCGCTAACACCTGAAGTCGGCTGGCGAGAGGCGGCCTATACGACCGACCCCCAAACACGGTTTTCTGGTAACGATTTTCCTCTCCGATCGCTAGGACCGCCAGCAACACGAAGAGCACAGCAGCGGCAAACCAAACAGTAGACAGACGTTGCCACCGCCGGGTCGACAGAGTTTGCGCTGTGAACGTTAGTACACCACATATGACAAGTGTGCCAAAAAGAACACCGTTTACGACTGGCCAGATTACATCTGTGTACGTTATGCCAACGTCGCTGGGCGTGACATTAAACGGCCGTAACGCTGCTCGATAGCTCTCAAAAGCGAGAACATAAATCCCGCCACCGAGTAACGTCGCCACCGCAACGGGATTCGTCTTCACCCATGAACCGAGCACGCTCGATTCAATGTGAACTGTGCTCATCGTTTCCAGGCACCGTATTTTACTGCAGGTTCGACGACGCTGTCCTTGGCCGCGAGAAGTGGTCGTACGGTTGTGGCTAGTACATGTCCCCTACACCAAGGGATCGTCGCTCAAGTCCACCTAACGGTCGTTCGCTAACCTGCGCGGCTGATCCCGCGTGCCGAAGTCGCCGCGCCGCTTGCGACACGCGAAGGAGGAGTGGCGGTGGCCCGAAGCCGAACCGCGTCAGGTTCAGCGAAAGTCAGCGCGAAGCAGAGCGTGCCGGACGAGTACGAGCTGTACAACGTCACGAACGACCCGTACGAACAGATCAACCTCGCGTACGACGGGAAGGCGACCGAGCGGTCGCGCGAACTGCGCCCGCGGCTGCACGCGCTGCTCCAAGAGCAGAGAACGCGGAAGTGCCTCCAGCCGCGGTTCAACCAGGGAGCGCCGCGGGTGGGCGGGGAGGGGGACGTGACGGCGGTGGCCCCGGAGCCCGGCGACCGTCCGGCGTTCGCGCAGTAAGGAGCGCCGGCCGCCGGCCGGCCGGTCCACCGCCCGCTGGGCGGTACCGGCGAGCCGCCGGTGGACCGGCCGGCCCGGCGTCCGGCGCTCCCTGCCTAGACCCCCGCCACCGACACGTTCTCGAACACCAGCGTCGGCGTTCGCTGCGCCGAGTACGGGAACGGATCATTCCCAACGGCCACCAGCTTCTTCCAGAGCTCCAGGTGATTCCCGGAGAGGTTCATCTCGGCCACCGGCTCCGCGATCGCGCCTTCGCGCACGCGGAAGCCCGCGACGCCGATCGAGAAGTCGCCGGTGCCGCTGTTCGAGTTGCCGCCGAGGAAGCTGGTGATGAGGAGGCCGTCCTTGATCTCGCTCAGCAGCTCCTTCTGCGACTTCGCGCCGAGCTTCCAGATCAGGTTCGACGTCGATCCGCCGTTCGGCTCCATCTTCAGCTTGCGGCCGTAATACGTGTCGACGTAGTACGTCTTCAGCACGCCGTTCTCGAGCACCACCCGCGGCCGCGCGGCGATGCCCTCGCTGTCGAACTTGCGCGAGCCGAAGCCCTTCGGAACATGGGGATCGTCGGTAATGGTGATCAGCGGGCTGACGATCTGCGTCCCGATCCTGCCGTCGAGGAACGAGCGCTTCTGCTGCAGCGCGGCGGCCGACATCGGCCCGATGAGCATGCCGAAGAGGCGTCCGGCCGCGCGGTTGTCGATGGCGACGTTCATCGCCGCCGTCTCGCCCTTCTTCGAGCCGAGGCGGCGGAGAGTGCGCTCCGCCGCGCGCGTGCCGACCCCCGTCGCGTCGCCCAGCCCGCCGTAGAAGCGCGAGCGCGCGGAGTCGTAGTCCTCCGGGCGGCGCCCGTCGGCGTCCTTGGCGCTCACGTCCGCGGAGACGTTGAACGTCGTCCCGCGGCTCGTGCCGGAGAAGCCGTTCGACGTGACCATCCAGTTCTCCACGAGATTGCTGGAGTACGACGCGCTGATGCTGGTGATCGCCTCGGCGCCTTTCACCGCGCGCGCGGCGTCGTGGATCGCCTTCGCGACGCGGCGTGCTTCCTCCGCGCCGATCGCGGAGTACTTCGGGTCTTCGAGCTGCAGGTCCGCCGCGGACTGGCCTCTGTACAGCGCGGGCTCGGGCAGCACGCGGAAGGGATCGGGCTGAATCGATTTCGCGAGCGCGACCGAGTCGCTGATGAACGTCTTCAGCGCGTCGGGACGGAGGTCGCTGGTCGACGCGGTGGAGTAGCGCCCGTCGACGAAGAGCTGCAGGCTCACGCCGCGCGTCGTGGCCTCGGAGATCTTCTCCACCGCGCCGTCGCGATAGTCGAGCGAGACGTCGCGCACGCGGTAGGCGCGGGCCGAGGAGTCCTTCGCGCCGGCGCTCTTCGCGAGCTGGATGCAGGTCTGGGCGATGGCGAGCATGTCCTGATCGTTGTTCGCCATGAGCTATCCCTTCTTCTCCGCGCGGCCGCCGACCGTGATCGAGGAGACGCGCACCGTCGGCAGGCCCTGCGACACCGGCACCATCTGCCCTTCCTTGCCGCACGTCCAGCCGCCTTCGTCGATCTTCAGGTCGTCGGCGACCATGTCGATCAGCTCCAGCACCTTCGGGCCGTTGCCGATGATGTTCACGTCCTTGATCGGCTTGGTGAGCTTGCCGTCCTCGATCAGGTAGCCGTTCTTCACGTAGAACGTGAAGTCGCCCGCGCCGATGTTGACCTGGCCGTTCGAGAAGAGCTCGCAGAAGACGCCCTTCTTGACCGAGGCCACGATCTCGTCGCGCTTGTGCGGTCCGGGGAGCATGTACGTCGAGCGCATGCGCGGCATCGGCGCGTACTCGTAGCCCTGGCGGCGCCCGTTGCCCGTCGGCTTCACGCCGTAGTGCTTCGCGGAGATCGAGTCGTGGAGGTAGCTGGTGAGCGTGCCGTTCTCGACCAGCATCGTGCGGCCGACGGCGTTGCCCTCGTCGTCGACGTTGATCGCGCCGCGCGCGGCGTCCTGCGTCCCTTCGTCGACGATGCTGACGAACGGCTTGGCCACCGGCTTGCCGATCTTGTCCGAGAAGATCGAGACGTTCTTGCGGTTGAAGTCAGCCTCCATGCCGTGGCCGATCGCCTCGTGGAGGAGGATGCCCGCGGCGCCAGCGGCCATGACCACCGGCATCTCGCCCGCGGGCGGCTGCACGGCGTCGAAGAGGATCACGGTCTTGTCCACGACCTCCTTGACCATGAGGTCGAGGCGGTCCGCCGTGTAGTAGCTGAAGTCGGAGCGCGCCGCGCGGTTGACGCCGTTGTTCTCGCGGCGCCCGTCCTGCTCGGCCACGACGGAGAGGTACATCGTCGTCATCGGCTGCGCGTCCTCCACGATGCGCCCATTCGAGTCCGCGATCAGGATCACGCTCCCCTGATCCATGAACCCCAGACTGACCTTCTTCACCCGCGGGTCCGCCTTGAACGTCTTCTCGTTCAGACCATTCAGCATCGCCAGCTTCTGCTGCGGGCGGACATCGTCCCACCGCACCTTCACCGGATAGCGGTTCGGCTTCTGATCCATGACCCGGAAGCGCACCGGCGCGCTCTTCGCCGGCCCCTGCGCGATCGCCGCCGCCGTCAGCGCCGCGCGCCGCAGCCCGTCGTTCGTCAAGTCCTCCGTATACCCATACCCGGTCTGATCGCCCTTGACCACCCGTACCCCGACGCCCAGACCGACATTGGCCGACGCCCGGTTCACCGCGCCGTCCTCCAGGTTCAAGTTGTTCGTGACGCGATGCTGGAAGAACACGTCCGCATAGTCGCCGCCCTTCGACATCGCGGCGCCGAGCGTGTCCCGGATCAGCTTATCCGTCACCCCGAACCGCGCGAAATACCCGACCCCCGGCACCGGCCCGGTGTCCGCGAGCAGCGAAGCCGTGCTGAACAGATCGGAGACCGCCACCGACGCCAATGCCGCCGCGCCGGCCCCGATCACCATCCGGCGAGTGAGACCTGAGCTCTCCTCCATGAGTCCTCCTTATGCGTTCGTTGTATGAACGCACGGATCGTCATTTGGACAGTCACGGAGAAGTGAACGTTCGGTCGCGGGTAGGGTGGGAGGGGGTAACAAATCGGCGGCGCAAAGCGCCGCCGCGGAGCGCCGGCTTCCAGCCGGCCGCTCCGCCGCCTTCCAGGCGGCCCGAATCTAGGAGTGCGGTGGCGCGGATGGCGGATGGGTGGCAGCCACCGCTCTGGTATCGCGCCCGGTGAAGCGCGAAGGCGCGCTGTCCAATCGTCAGACGGAGCGCAGAGGCGGCGGCACCCCGAACTTCGTGCTCCACACCGCAAGGATCTCGATTCGCTTTGCAACCTGATTGACCCGGTAGTAGACGTAGAGCTGTGTAGCAACAAGAACGACGCGCCGAACGCCTGCGAGCGCAATCTCGTCAGCGACCGCACCTGCTTCGGGATATTCAGCGATGAGCGCGAACGCTCTTCGCAGCTCATCACGAAATAGGTTCGGAGCCCTCGTGCGATTGCGTCGCCACCAAGAGGACTCGTTCCGGATCTGGCGAGCGGCAGCGACGGTCGGCTTGATCTGGAATGCCACCGATCAGTTGGACTCGTCGAGCTCGGCCAGCAACTCGTCCGCGTCTACGAGCTCGCCGCGATCTGCCTGAGCGATCGACTCCAGGAGCAGGCGTTTCTCCTCGGGAGACACGCGAAATGTCTCACCGGATGCGTGACTGAGTACAGTTACCTTCTCGCCTTCGGCGAAGGGCTCACCTTCCAGAACAACTGTCCCGTGCGACACGGTGCCGGTAGCGATCTTCATGGCAGGCGATTTTACCGTTTGGAAGCCGGTGCCGCTACAAGTAGCCAAGAAGTGCCTCCGGGCCGTGACGGCTCACACCAAAGCACGCACGAATCGCATTTCAGGCAGTCACGGAAGCGTAAACGTTCGGTCGCGGCAAGGGCAGGAGACCGCAACAAATCGAGCCTCGGAGAAATCTAGGAGTGCGGTGGCGCGGATGGCGGATGGGGTGGGAACCACCGCGCTGGTACCGCGAGGACACGCCAGGCCAGCCGCTACGAACGTCCTCGCTCTTCCCGAATCGCCTCGAGCTCCGCGATCGCTTCGAAATCCTTTGGGCGTCCCGCCGCTTTCTTGGAAACGATCAGCGCATCCAGATTCAGGAAGGAGTAGGTCGCCCCGAACAGGTCTGCCTTGTCTGCGCGTTGACGCGCGACCGCATAGCTTCCGATGCCACTGACTTCGCCGAGTAGATCAACAGACCCGTCAGACGTGGTCAGCGTGAAATTCAGGCCTCGCTTCAGAGTCTCGACGTCGAATTGGAACGGCAAGCCGGGCGGCGCGCCGCGAAGATACGGTGTGAACGGCGTCAGTGCCGCGACCAGTCGCTCCAGGTTGGCCGGCGTACGCTCGTAGACGACATCCAAATGGAACGTCAAACGCGCCGAGCCATGGAGCGTTGCGGCGATCCCTCCAATGACCACGAACGCGACCTCATTACGCTCGAGGCTCTCGAGAAGACGTCGAAACTCGATCATCACGCGGGCCGAATCGTCTTGCCGGCTGCACGAAGCTCGTCGACAAACGCTTGCATCCGCTGAAGAGTCAAGAGACGCTCCTCGTGCGACTTGCGAAGATTCTCGCGAATCAATGTCCGGTCGACGTCGACCTTGTAGCGCTCGATGACGGGATCCGGGCTCGGGTCGAGCTGCGCCAATTCCGCGACGGTCACACGACGATCATAGCCGAAGTCCGCTCGATCCGGTGTCGCTCTGTCGGGGGGATCAGCTCACACGACGGCCGCGACGTGACGGGCCGCTCGTGTCTCGTGATGGTCACCAGTTGGCCACACGAACGGCGACCGAGAAACGGGATCGAGCGCGGATCCTTGTAGTGTCGCGTCACGTTTGAAAACGTGGGTAGAGCCGTTTCAAGTGAATGCGTGCGTCGTCAGACGTGAACTGCCAGTCAACGCGAGCGCCTGAAGCATTTCGGTCGACCTCCCACGCGTGAACCTGCGACGGAGAGTCGCCGCATCCGGGATTCGGCGGTTGAGGCACTGCACGCTCAGCACGCGGAGTTCGATCTCGGCGACATTCAACCAACTGCCGTGCTTTGGCGTGTGGTGAAGTTCGAGCTTCTCGGCGAGTCGCCGAGCTTCTTCTGGTGGGAATGCCTCGTACAGTGAGCCGAGTGTGTGCGTGTTCAGGTTGTCCATCACCACTCGAATAATCCTCGCCTCGGGATAGTAGACGTCGACCAGGTTCTTCATCTGCAGCGCCCAATCGATTCTCGTTCGAGTCTCTGTCACTTCGACGCAGCGCCAGTTCCCAAGCGGTTCCGTGAACATGAACAGATCGGCCGTTCCGCGGCGTTCGTATTCGTAGTCGATGCGCCGCGGACGGCCCGGACCGGCCGCGACCGGCGTCCGGTCTCTCCGACGAACTGCTTGCTTGTCTCATCCATGCACACCAGTGGTCGAGTCGGATCGTAAGGCTCGTGATAGAGCGCGAGGACATCTTCCATCGCGGCAACGAACTCGCCGCTCTGGTTCGGCGGGATACACCAGTACTGATTCGTGTGCGGCTTCAGCTCGTTTTTTTTAGTGTCCGCCGGACCGTCTCGTGGGAGATGCCATCGACGATCGCAAGCTCCACGAGCTGACCGGCCAGAAGTTTCAGCGTCCACCGCTCCCGGCCTTCCGGCGCCTCTCCGCACGCCATGGCAATCAACCGTGCCTCACCAGCGCCATCAAGCTTTCGCCGCCTCGGTGGCTCGTCCGGCTGTTTCCGCTCCAACGCCTGATCCAACCCCTCTTCGACGAATCGCTGCCGGATGTCCGCCACCGTATTCGCGCGCATCCCGTACGCGTCCGCCGCCTGCTGGTCCGTCCAGCCGGGCCCGTCGGCGTCGACCTTCAGCAACACGCGCGCACGTCCTATCTTCCGCGCACTTGTACGTCCCTTGGACACCAACGCCTTCAGCCGCTCCCGCTCCTCCGTCGTTAGGCGAACGATGTACTTCTTCCCCATCTCACACCCTCCCACACTCCATGGTCGCTCCGATCCCGTCGTGTCGCAACTGGCGTTTCAATCGTGATCGAACACTAGCCTGGCCGCCGGCGCGCCGCGGCGATCATCTCTGCCTTTGCCTTCGGACGCAGCTCGAGCAGCGTGTTCAGTTGTGCGTCAGCAGCGAAGCCGTTCGACCCGGGCTCCTCCCTCGAGCTTTGCCAGCCATTGTTTCCTCTGCGATGCCCGGTACACCGATACGCGCGGCGTGGCGATCTGCTTGATCCTCGGTGTTTAGCGATTCTTCACTTATTCGCGACAGCTTCTGGTGGCTTTTTACTCGTACCACCTAATACATATCCAGCGATGCCGCTGAAAATCGTAATGCCTGCCTCACCAGTAGTGTGCCCTAGCAGCACCAGTACGCTCGTGGCACCGAGAATTAAAATTACAGTGAGCATTCTGAGTCCATCGCCGCGTACAATAAGCTCACCAACTGGGACGATGGCCTTTTCGCCAGCCTTCCAGATGGCCACGACTCCTAAGATCGTGGCGGCGGCAAGAACGCCGCCAACAACCCAGGCTGCGCATGTCGCCAAACTAAGAATTAACTGAGGGTCCGCTTTCATTCACACTCCATGTGTTCGTAACCGCAAGTCGTTTGTCGACCGGTCACGCGATGTGATCCGATTTAGTCCTATTGCAGGGTTCGCATAGCAACTGAATGTTTCGCTCTGTATTGCTCCCGCCCTTAGCAACTGGAATAATGTGATCGAATTCAAGTCGCTCGTTAGTTCCGCATCTCACACACTTTCCGCCATCGCGTTGCCACACGAAGCTTGGCAGTGTCTGGAATGCGTGTGCGCCGCGCCGTGTCCGCGGTTTCTACTGCGGTGAACGCTGCAAGTGTGCGCCGTAGTTGCTGATATCGCTTTTCATGTTTCAGTACGGCATGCGCTACTTCGAGCCTGATCTCCTCTTCCGAGAGAAGATTTGTATCCCGTACTCTGACAAATTTACCGCGGTAGAGCCATAGGCCGTCAATCTCGCCAACAGGATGTGGCGCCGGTGCAGCCATAACTCCAGCCCAATCTCGGGCCGGCAGCGACTCCCACGGCAGAGGAACTTCGATCTCTCGTGCGCCTGCTCCCTGACCGATCCTGATCGGCAAGCCGATCTCGCCGGAGTCAAGTAGTTTCGGGGTCGCAACAATCTCAGCTCGTGGCACCGGGTGATTTTACTCTCCAGGACGCAAGATTCGTCAGCGGCTCCGGCTGGATGCCGATCCATTGGGTCGATCGCGGGTATGAGGCTTTGGCCTCTCATGGTCGCTCCGAAGCTAGCTGGGAATGTTCGTTCACGTCATTTCAGTCCGGCTAACGCATCTTGAAATGGTCGGGGATCGCAGCGAAAGCAATGGCTGTCCAGTTGCGTCAGAAGGACGCCGCTCGAACAAAGGCTCCTCCGTCGAGCTTGGCCACGCGCTGCTCGCGCGGTGGAAGAGCGAGACGACCTGAGACTCACGCTCGTTTACGATGAGCAAGCCTGGATGGAAGCCGTAACCCGACGGCTCGTAGCGCTGGGAGATGACGAGTTGCGGCGAGTTCCTGTGCCCCGCCGTGATTGCGAAAAGCTTGTGTGTCCGTCGGATGAGGATAGGTCGAACTCCTCCACGAGTTGTGCGTTGGTCCGATAGGACGCATACAGCTCGGCCATTCTCCGGATGACGCGATGACCTGATACCCGGCAAGCCATATTTCGGTCCTGTGCATGGACACGAAGACTAGCACTCGGACGAAGTGAGGCCTAAGGCGCTGTTCGTGTTGACGAACAGCGGAGGACTCCGCTCGGTGGTTATTTCTTCTCCGCCGATTCTTGATCCTGCAACGCCATCCACGGCGTGAACAGCTTCGGTTCGCCCTTTCCGAGCTGCTCTTTCATCTTCGCGTTCGGCGTTCCCAGCACTTCGCCGGTGACGGAGGCGGTGGCCAGGATCGGCTCCATCAAATGGCTGATGTTGGAGAAGTGCTCGAGCGCGGCGTCGGCGTCGCGGTAGCGCTCGAACACCACGCGCCTCGCTCTCATCCTCGTTGAAGAAGATTTCGTACTGGAGCGTGCCGGTGTCCCTGGTCCGCACGATCTCCATGGCCTCTTCCGACAGGCGCTTCCATTCCTCGACCTTGCCGGGATGAAATTTGACCCGTGCGATTCCTTTGATCTCGTCCATTGTCGCTCCCTTTCAAAGTTCCTTGCTCAACGGTTTGGAAGCCGCTTGGTTCCGGCGCTGACTTCGCCAAGGCAGCAATTCTGGTACCCAGCCCGCCGCAAACGTCGTCGCGGGACAGCGAGCTTTCGCGTGCAACGAGCGCGGTTCCTCGCGAGAGCGGGCCGGATGCCGGCGGAGCGGCTGGCTAGAAGCCAGGTCGTGCCGAAGGCAGAGGGCCATGACGCCGTAAGGCTTGCGACGATACAGGCATCTCGGCTGCCGGGCCGAAGTCCGGCAGCAGGGAGTAGCTAGTCGGCATGTTCGGGTGTACTCCGGCTGGCATCGTTGGAGGGTACGCGTAGCACGGTTAGCGCTTGTCCGAAACGAACGTACTGAGTTTACGGCCACGGCGACCGAGCGCCTGGAAAACCTTCGTGCGTTCGGAGTAGATTGGCTTGGCGGCGTCAGCGTAGTAATCGCCGCCAAGGCGTGTGATTCCTTTGTCTTTGTCCTGTGCCCGGAGCTGATTGGCGATGTCAGCATGAGGGGTGGGAGTGCACATTTCGGCGTGCGTAGGGCGAACGGCGTGTAGAGTCAGGATTGCGACGAGCCTGCGCTGGGTGGGTGTGAAGCACGACCGAGCGTGCGGGTAGGCGCACCTTGCTGGTCGTAGCACACAATTTGCGGCACATCACATTGTGGCGGGAGAACCGAGCCGGATGAGATAACAAATACTCTCGGTACAACCGTCAATGGCGTGGAGCGTTCGCGCCCTACACGTCGGCAGTTTGTTTGGATGGAAAGTTATCCGCCCAGTGATCTTTAACGCGGTCGCTCGTTAGGCGAAGTGCTCGAAACAGAGCGTCGGCGTCGAACAGGTCATACTGCACAACACTGCGAATAGCAACGGCATTAGCAGCCGCCTGCTCGGCCGCATGAGAGAATCGGCGTGCCGTTGTTGCCAGTATTGCGCGCCTACCTCCGGCCAAAATGGTCGCGCCCAGGAACTCGCGGACAGTTGCGACTGGTTCCGCGCGCCACTTATGAGATCCCTTATCGCGATGCTTGACCTGCACGAACGCGTTGAAATCACCTTGCACCAGCACGAGGTCTACGCCACCGTCACCAGACTTCCCTACCACCTCTACATCGCAACTAAAGAAGTCGCGAAATACTCCGGCTACCAATTCCTCAGTCTTTCGTGGTGTAATGACATCAATTATATCTGGATTATGAATTAAGCTTCGACGAAGCACCTGAACGGGCAGCTCTGC
This sequence comes from uncultured Acidobacteriota bacterium, assembly GCA_963821585.1. GTDB lineage: Bacteria > Acidobacteriota > Thermoanaerobaculia > Gp7-AA8 > Gp7-AA8 > QHVT01. The sequence continues at coordinate 4,936,745 of CAWGEI010000003.1, read as the reverse complement.
ATCAGACGAATCGTAGGCGCGCACGATCGCACTACGTACCTGTTCCGCGCCCCACTCGTATGGAGTATCCCATCGCCAGTCGCTACGGTATGTCTGCCACCAACCGCAGAAACATTGCCAGGCGCTGCGGCGGATTTCATGATCGTAAGGTTGTGCGATGGTGAGACTCTCGCAATCGACGGCTACGCGCTCGGCCTCACAACGACAGAATGGACAGCGACCGACAGCCGCGAAGAAGAGGTCCTGGTCCGACTCCGTTCCTCGAGTGGGAGCCAGACGCCTTCGGTCCTCGACGTATTCGGAGTAGTCAAGTATCGTGCACACGTCGTGGTCACCTAGAAACGTCCGCTAAGATTAACGGCGAAGCTTCGCCGCGTCACGCTTCTGTTTGACGGTAGAGCCGGGGCTAGGAGTAGATCGTGCGCCTTTGCGCACATTCCTCCCTAGAGCGGGCCGGCAAGGTGCCGGCGGAGCGGCCGCCTGGAAGCCGGCGCTCCGCGCCTACGACACCGTGCGCAACATGTCGAGCCGCGTCTCCACCGCCCTGCGCGCGCGCTCGATGGCCTGTTCGTCGTGGCGCAGGTAGTACGAGAAGTTGGCGCCGAAGAAGAGGGCGTTGAGCTCGAAGGCGAGTTGTGCCGAATCGACGTCGGGGCGGAGATGTCCGGCGTCTTTGGCCATGCGGATGGCTCGTTCGAGGGCGGCGAACCAGTCGTCCATCAGGGCGCGGATGCGCTCCTGGACCAGGCCGGGGCGGCTGTCGAATTCGAAGGAGGCGGAGGCGAAGAAGCAGCCGCCGGGGAAGACGCCGCGGCGCATGTAGGACAGCCAGGACTCGCAGATGGCCATGAGGCGGGGGACGCCGCGGGGGTACTGGAGGGCGGGGGTGAAGATCTCGCGGATGTAGCGCTCGGAGGCGGCGTTGATGGTGGCGAGCTGGAGGTCTTCCTTGGAGCCGAAGTGGGCGAAGAGGCCGCTTTTGGACATCTTCAGCTCGTCGGCGAGGCGGCCGATGGTGAGGCCTTCGAGGCCTTCGAGCGACGCGACGTCGACGGCGCGCTCGAGGATGCTGTTGCGGGTCCGCTCGCCTTTCATGCGTAGGCGGGGAGGTCCTTCCGCAGTTCCTGGTGGACGTGGCGGAGGTCGGGGCTCCACCCTTTGCTGACGACGGTCCGCTCGCCGCGGGCGTACGGGGTGCGCCCGTTCTCGCTGGAGACGAGGAAGCCGTAGGTGCAGGTGGTGTCGTCGAGGTCGTTCACCCAGAGATCCACGCGCAGTGTAGCGGCGTCCTGGCCGGGCGATTCGAGTTTCTCGAGCTGGATGCCGCCGCCGAGAGGGGCGCGGCCATCCAGGGCGATGATGGCGTGGTCGACGTGCTCCGCCAGGGGGTGGGTGGCGGTGGCGGGGGAGAAGTAGGTGAACTTGGGGTTGAGCATCAAGATCCTCCGTCCTGTAAAATAGGACGAACGTTCGTTTATGTCAAGACTGCCTCGCGAGGGGACAGCCCTGTCCCGACGAAGCCAGACGGAGTCCCATCGTTGCCAGACCGTGTGCCTCGCGAGGCACAGCCCTGTCCTAACGAAACCAGACCGAGTCCTATCGTTACCAGACCGTGTGCCTCGCGAGGCACAGCCCTGTCCTAACGAAGCCAGACCGAGTCCTATCGTTACCAGACCGTGTGCCTCGCGAGGCACAGCCCTGTCCTAACGAAGCCAGACCGAGTCCTATCGTTACCAGACCGTGTGCCTCGCGAGGCACAGCCCTGTCCTAACGAAGCCAGACCGAGTCCTATCGTTACCAGACCGTGTGCCTCGCGAGGCACAGCCCTGTCCTGACGAAACCAGACCGAGTCCTATCGTTACCAGACCGTGTGCCTCGCGAGGCACAGCCCTGTCCTGACGAAGCCAGACCGAGTCCTATCGTTACCAGACCGTGTGCCTCGCGAGGCACAGCCTGTCGTGACGAAGCCAGGCCGGGTCGTAACGGAGGCACCCGCGGATGCTGCCGCAGGACCGGAGAGTCGTGCCGCAGGACCGGGGGTCGGGTCACGGGCAACGGGTCACGAAGTCACTTGTAAATTTCCACGTGCGGCGCGCCATCGGCGCCGATCCACCCGCGATACATCCCCTCGCTGTTGAACGTCATCGCGAAGTTGCCCTTCGTGTCCAGGACGATCACGCCGCCTTCGCCTCGCTCCGCCGAGAGCTTCTTGTGGATCACCTCGTTCGACGCCTCGGTCACGCTCATCCCTTTGTACTTCACCAGGGCGGCGATGTCGTGGGCGACGGTCCAGCGGATGAAGTACTCGCCGTGGCCGGTGGCGGAGACGGCGCAGGACTCGTTCTCCGCGTAGGTGCCCGCGCCGATGATCGGCGCGTCGCCGACGCGGCCGTATTGCTTGTTGGTCATGCCGCCCGTCGACGTTCCGGCGGCGAGGTTGCCTTTCGCGTCGACCGCTACCGCGCCGACCGTGCCGAACTTCTTGTCGGGGTTCGCGCTCGCTTGCTCCTTGACCAGCTCCTGCTGCAGCGACTTCCAGCGCCGCTCGGTCCAGAAGTACGACGGGTCGACGATCTCCAGGCCCATCTTGGTCGCGAACAGCTCCGCGCCCCGGCCGACCATCATTACGTGCTCGGACTTTTCCATCACCGCGCGCGCGGCGGTGATGGGGTTGCGGATGATCGTCACGCCCGCGACGGAGCCGGCGCCTTTGGTGCGGCCGTCCATGATCGAGGCGTCGAGCTCGTTCTTCCCGTCGTGCGTGAACACCGCGCCTTTGCCGGCATTGAAGAGGGGGTTGTCTTCCAGGACCCGGATCGTGGCTTCGACGGCGTCGAGGCTGGAGCCGCCTTTGGCGAGGATCGCGTGGCCTTTGCGCAGCGCCTCTTCGAGCCCCGCGCGGTACTGTGCCTCCGCCTCGGCGGTCATGCTCGCGCGGGTGATGGTCCCGGCGCCGCCGTGGATCACCATCATCGCCTTCTGCGCGCTCAGCGAAAAGGCGAACACGAAAGTTGCAATCAGCAGGATTGGTTTCCGCATGATCCGTACACTACCACGCTGCATGAAGCGTCTTTTGCTCGCCATCGTCCTCGCGCCCGCGCTCTTTGCGCAGGGCCCTTCGGCCGACTGGCGCACCATCGAGCTGCCGCATTTCCGCGTGCACTATCCGGCCGAATACGAGGCCTGGGCGACGCGCGCGGCGCAGCGGCTGGAGTCGACGCGGGAGCTGGTGTCGCGCGAAGTGGGCTTCACGCCGCCGCAGACGATCGACGTGATCGTGATCAATCCGATCGCCGAGCCGAACGGCAGCGCGTGGACGCTGCTCGACTCGCCGCGGATGGTCTTCTACGCCGAGCCTCCCGGCCCGGACGAGCAGCTCGGCGCGTTCGGGCACTGGATCGACCTGCTCGCGGTCCACGAGACCGCGCACCTCGTGCACATGCTCCGGCCGTCGCGCAATCCGCTGGAGCGCGCGATGGAGAAGTTCGTGCTGCCGTACAACCCGATTACCCTGCGCGCGCCGCGCTGGGTGCTGGAAGGCTACGCGACGGTGATCGAGGGGCGCATCACCGGCGCGGGCCGCCCGACGAGCACGATGCGCGCGCTGATCCTCCGCCGTTGGGCGGAGAACGGGCGCCTCCCGGGCTACGGACAACTGAATTCCGACCAGCGCTTCCTCGGCATGTCGATGGCGTACCTGATGGGCTCCGCGTATCTGGAGTGGCTCGAAGGCCGCGCCGGTCCCGGCTCGCTGCGCAACCTCTGGTCGCGCATGACCGCTCGCCGCCGGCGCTCGTTCGACGAGGCCTTCATCGGCGTCTTCGGCGAGCGTCCCGATCGGCTGTACGGCAAGTTCGTCGCGGAGCTGACGGCAGCGTCGATACAGCCCGGCGACTTGCAGGAAGGCACGCTGTTCCAGGAGACGACGCGCGCGAGCGGCGATCCCGCGGTGTCGCCGGACGGAACGCAGATCGCGGTCGTGCTCCGTCCGCGCAACGGGCCGGAACAGCTCGTGGTCTGGTCGACAGCGGAACCGGCCGAAGAGGAAAAAGCGTATCGCGAGCAGCTGGACGAGATCCTGGCGCGGGACCCCGAGGATGTGGCGCCGGTGCGTTCGAAGCCGCTGGCGCGGAAGGTTGTGGACTCGCTGACGATGAACGACGGCGGCGACATCGACACGCCGCGCTGGACGCGCGACGGCAAGGCGCTGCTCTTCGCGCACCGGGTGCCGGACGGCGAAGGGATGCTGCACTTCGACCTGTACCGGTGGGATCTCGAGCGCGTCACGCGCATCACGCGCCTCGCCGACGTGCGCGACGCCGATCCGGTCGACGAGCGCACCGCCATCGCCGTGCGCAGCCGTTACGGCGCGTCGCAGCTCGTCAGCGTCGATCTGGAATCGGGCGAGGTCACGCCGCGCGGCGAGGCGTCGATCGATCACGTGATCACGCACCCGCGCGTGAGTCCGGACGGGAAGCGCATCGCGCAGGTCGCGCACCGCGGCGGCCGGTGGACGTTGTACGTCGACGATGCGGCGATCGCGGTGCCGGGTGATCCGGCGTCGCCGGAGTGGATCTCGAACGACGAGCTGGTGGTCACCGTGCTCGCCGGCGGGTACGCGGAGCTGCACCGCGTGCAAGGCGGCGTCGCGACGCCGGTCACGCGCACCAGCGGCGGCGCCTTCGAGCCCGCGCCGGCGAAGGACGGCCGCATCTTCTTCATGAGCCTCGAGCCGGATGGGTATGTCGTGCGGGTGGTGGACGTAGGGCGCGGCTTCAGCCCGCCCTCCCCCGGGGGCGGGCGGGCTGAAGCCACGCCCTACATTACGGCCGGCGGGGCGCCGGCACCACATCGCTACGGCATCGGCCGCCAGGAGTGGTCGTGGCTGGCTTCCACCAACTACGCTCCCAATCAGCAGTTCTCCGAATTCGGCGTCCGCCTGGGCGACGTCGTCGGCCGCCTAGACACTCTCCTCCTCGCCTCCCTCGGCGACGTCGAAGGCGTCGCCCTCGCCACCGCCTGGCGCGGCTGGCCGGTCGAGGTACACGCGCACGCCTATCGCGCCGAGGACGAGAACGGCGGGGAGCTGCGCGCGATCTGGCGGCGGCGGTTCCCGCGCTCCTGGCTCACGCTCGAAGGCGGTGGGTCCGACGATCGCGCCTTCGCCAGTGCCGCGTTCTCCACGCGCCAGATCCTCGGATCGCTGCGCGTCGAGGAGGGCGTGCGCGTCGAAGTCGATGACGAGCACTACCGCGCCAGCGTTGTAGCGAGCATCCGCGCGGGATCCGCCCGTATTACTGCTCGCTACCAGCACGACGGCGGCGCCACCGTCACCCTCGGTGGCCTCGCGTCGTCGATCCTGCCGCGCTCGGCGTACGCGCTGCGCGTCCTCGATCCCGCATTGCCCGTCGCAATCCTGGCGGGCGATGAGTACGATGGCTGGCGGGTCGAAACGACCGTGCCGGGCATGCCTTTTACCGCGTTCTATCAACGCCACGAGCTGGGCGCGACGCGCCTCTCGCTCGCCGGCGCGGAGGTGAAGTTGAATTCTGATCCGTTCCCGATCCTGAAACTTCCCGGTCTCGACGTGACCCTCGGCGTCGCGCGTATCTTCGACGCGCCGCTGCAGAATGAAACGAACTGGTGGCTGGGCATGCGGTGGCGTCCATGATCCACATCCACAACGGTGATGTCGTCGCGGCGCTGGCGAAGCGCAGCGACATTCCGGGCGAGCACGTGTCGTATCGCGAGTCGCTGGTGACGGGACCGGTCGTGCCGGGCGACGGCTGGATCGAGAACCGCGCGCACGCGCTCGCGCAGCGGAACGGCGAAGACATCCTGCGCACGCGCACGTCGCTGATGGAACAGGAGCAGCTCCTCGACGCCGCGCCGTCGCAGGGGGAGATCGTGTTGTGGTTCGAGCACGACCTCTACTGCCTGACCCATCTTGTGCACATGCTGCAGCGCTTCGCCGACGCGCGCGTGTCGGTGGTCTGGTGTCCCGAGCCGCTCGCGAACAGCGATGAGCGCGGCCTGTACCTGCTGTTCGAGTCGCGCGCCGCGGCGACGCCGTCGATGCTCGCGCTGGCGCGCGCCGCGTGGAGCGCGTACACGTCCCCCGACGCGTCTTCGCTGAACGCCCTGCTCGGCCGCGATACGCCGGACTTTCCGTTCCTCCGCGAGGGTCTCACGTTGCACGCCTCGCGGTTTCCCTCGCTGCGCAACGGCCTCGGCGCGATCGAGCAGCAAGCGCTGGACCTGATCGCGGCGGGGACGCCGGACTGGCTGTCGCTCTTCGATCAGCTCAACGCGCGCGCGCCGCGGTTCGGCTTCGGCGACTCGGAGGTGTTCGCGATTCTGCAGGGGATGGCGTCGTGCGCCGTGCCGCTCGTGACCATCACCGGCGACCTGCCAAAGGCGCTCATGACCATCACGCCCGCGGGCGAGAACGTGCTGCGCGGCGAGGTCGACGACCTGGCCGTCAACGATCCCGACCGCTGGCTGGGTGGCGTCCACCTGACGAAGGAGAACGTATGGCGCTGGGACGGCGCGCGTCTGAGCCGCTCGCCCGCCTCCTGAGGTTCGACGCGACCGACGGCGCGCCGCTCGCGGGCCTGCTGTTCGAGCCGCGTCGCAGCACAGGACGGGCCGTGATCTTTCTGCACGGCACCGGGGGCTCCTCGGTATTCGAATCGAAGCGGACGAATGCACTCGCCACCGCATTCGCGCGCGAAGGCATCGCGTACTTCCCGTTCAACAACCGCGGCGCCCAGCTCGTCCGCCGCCTCGGCCGCGACCTCGGCGGGAGCGCCTTCGAGAAGATCCGCGACTGCGTCTTCGACATCGACGGCGCGGTGCGCGAGCTGTGGGCGCGCGGCTACCGCGACCTCACCCTCGCCGGACACTCCACCGGCGCGAACAAGATCGCGGTGTACGACTCCGTGAAGCCCCGCAATCGCGTGAAGCGCTACGTGCTCCTCGGCGGCGGCGACGACACGGGCATGCTCTACGAGCAGCTCGGCCCCCGCCGCTTCCAGGCCGTGCTGCTGAAAGCGCGGGCGATGATCCGCGACCGCCGCGGCTCCGAGCTCGTCCCGCACGCGCTGTCGTCACTGCCGATGAGCTGGCGCTCGTTCTACGACATGGCCAACCCCAACGGCGACTACAACGTCTTCCCGTTCCTCGAAGTGATGCGCAACGTGCGCCTCTCCCGCCGCCCGCGCTTCCGCCACGTCCGCGGCATCCGCAAACCGGCCCTGTTCGTCTACGGCGAGCACGACCAGTATCTGTACGGCGACGCCTCCCGCTGCGTGGCCATCCTCGCCGAGGCGCTTGGCGCGCGGCCCAACGTCGAGATTGCGGTGATGGCCGGCGCGGACCACGGCTACAGCGACCGCGAGCGCGACCTGGCGGAGCTCATCGTGCGGTGGATGCCTTCCTGATCATCTCCACCACGCTCTTCGACAGGTCGTTCGGAATGGGGATGGTCAGGTTGTAGTGCGCGACCTTCCACGCATCGCCGACCTTGCGCACGACGCCCGTGCCGCGGCACTCGCCGTACGACGCGCTGTCCAGCTTCTCGTCGAACCAGGCGACGTCGTCGCCGCTGGGGGAGAGGATGACATGGCGGTCGCGCGGCGTGAACGTCCACGCCTTGCCCTTCGCGAAGTAGGGGTGCGAGAACTCACGGAAGGCCGCGACGTCCCACCGTTCCGTCGCGTCGGTACCGAGGAAGACGAACTCCGGGGCCATCGCGCCGAAGTATCGGGACTCGTCGGCGTCCGCGGCAGCGTCGTGCCAGTCGTCGAGCATGGTGTTGATCGACGCGCGCGGGTCGGCGAATGCGGCACACGCGCAGAGGAGGAGAGCGAGGGCGAAGAGCTTGCGCATGACGGCATTATGTGGTGCCGGCGCCCCCGCCGGCCGTTCCACCGGCGCCTCGCCGGGCTTCTCGCGCTGAGGCACGATTCCCCCACCCACCCCGGGCGGCGAGGACGCCGCCCGATCAGCCGCCGGGACGGCGGCGGTCCCACTCAGGAACCGGACCGCCGCCGTCACGGCGGCTGATGCGGCGGCGTCCCGCGCCGCCGCTTCGGGCGGGTGGGGGCTTCTCGCGCTGAGGCACCCTTCCCCCGCCCACCCCGTCCGGCGGGGCGCCGGCGAAACGGCCGCCGGGACGGCGGCACCACATCACATGCCCCCCAGCACGCTCGCCAGCACCTCGAACGACTTCAGCTCGTAGCCGAGGAAGTTGCGGCGGATGGTGCCTGCCAGGGAGCGGACCTCCAGCAGCACGCTCGTCGGCGCGTCGAACTGCTCGACCGGGAGGCGCAGGGCGTCCAGTGTGTCGGCGACGTCGTTCGCCAGCAGGAACGCATCGCGTCCGGCGCACGAGGAGCACACGAAGCCCTGCAGTTTCTCGTCGAAGCGCAGGGGGCGCTCGATGGTCCCGCCGCACTCGATGCACGTCCGTACGGTGGGAAAGATGCCGGCCAGGCGGAGCATCCAGATCTCGGCGTACGTGACGACGGCGAGAGGGGAGGCTTCCGCGAGCAAGGCTTCGCAGGCGCGGTCGAGGAGACGGTAGATCAGCTCGGCGGGATCGTCCGCGGGGGCAAAAGTATCGACGAGCTCGGCGATGTACGTGCCGGCCACGCTGCTGGCGAGGTTCTGCTGCGCGGGAAACAGCGACCGCACGAGGTCGACGGACTCGATCCGCAGCACCTCCTCGGACTCCCGCTCCCTGTAGCCGATGCGGACTTTCGCCAAAGGCTCGAGGGACGCGCCGAAGCGGCTGCGGCTTGCCCGTGCGCCGTACGCCCACGCCTTGCGCTTGCCGTGGTCCGGCGTGAGGAACACGACCAGCTTGTCCCGCTCCCGCACGGGGAAGGTATGCAGGACGATGGCCTCGGTGCGGGCGATCTTCATCATCGAAGGTTACACTGCGAACGCGTCATGCTCATTCATCCGGCCGAGGCCCGGCGACAGTTCCGCGAGTTCGCGGAAGGGGAAATCACGAACGAGAACCTCGCGCGCGGCGCGCTGCTGATCGCGCTGGAGGACTCCCCGAGCCTGGACGTAAACCGGTACCTCGAGGAGCTGGACGGGCTGGCGATGCGCGTGCAGCGCCGCTGCCACGCAGGCGAGCCGCCGATCTTCCGCCTCGGACACTTGCACGCGGAGCTGTTCGACGTGGACGGCTACCGCGGCGATACGCAGAGCTACTACGACCCGCGCAACGGCTACCTGCACGAGGTCATCGACCGGAAGCTGGGGATCCCGATCACGCTGGCGATCGTGTTTCTCCACGTGGCGACGAAGATCGGCCTCTCGGCGTCGGGAGTCGGACTGCCGGGGCACTACCTGGTGAAGGTGCAGTTCGAGCTGAACGAGGTCTACGTCGATCCGTTCCACGAAGGGGCGACGCTGACTATCCCGGAGATCGGCGAGCTGCTGCGCCAGCTCAGCGGCGGCTCGCAGCAGCTGGTGAGCGAGCACCTGCGGGCGTGGAGCGGCCGGGACACGCTGCAGCGCGTGCTCGCGAACCTGGTGAACATGTGGAACCGCGCGGGCGACTCGCGGCGCATGACGGCGGCCAGGGAGCGGATGGAGCTGCTGGCGCGATGAAGCTGGTGGTGACGGTGCTGGAGGAGTCGTGCGAGGCCGCCGTGAAGGCGATTCGCGAGATCCGGTTGCCGCACGACATGGTGGAGGTGAGGGCGGAGAGGTTTGCGGCGTTCGATTTCGATGCGCTGCGGGCTGCTACGTCGAAGCCGATGATTTTCACGTGGCGGGGAGCCCCTCACCCTAGCCCTCTCCCCGTGCGACGGGGAGAGGCGGACTCTGGTGGACGTCGAATGGCGCGAGGGCGTCACGGTCGACGATCCTGCGAGCACGGTGATCTCCCATCACGACTACGACGGGATGACCGGTGTCGAGACCATCATGGCGAAGATGCGCGCTGTGAATTGCGCGTACACGAAGCTCGCCGCGACGCCGCGGACCTTCGCGGACAACGAGCGGCTGCTGCAATTGCTCCCGGGGACGGTGATCGGGATGGGGGAGCGCGGGTTGTACTCACGCATCCTCGCTCCGTTTCGTGGCTCGGAGCTGGCGTTCGTCGCGGCGACGAACATCGCCGCGCCGGGGCAGCTCACGCTGGAGCGGGCGCTCGAGATCTATGGCGTGCCGAAGGCGGAGAAGGTGTTCGCAATCGTCGGCAATCCCGCGGGGCACAGCCTCTCGCCGGCGATCCACAACCGGCTCTTTCGCGAGAAGAACGTCCCGGCCGCGTACACGATCGCCTCGATCGAGCGGTTCGACGAGATCACGACCGCGTTCCTGCGCGGCGAGCCGTGCGGGCTCAGCGTCACGACGCCGTTCAAGGAAGACGCATTCGCGTTCGCGCAGGACCACGCCGCCCCGAACGCGAAACGCGCGCGTGCGGTGAACACGCTCGTGAACGTGAAGGGCAGGATCCTCGCGGACAACACGGACGTCGACGGCTTCGCCGCTTTGATTCCGAAGAGCGCGAACAAGGCCGCGGTCCTCGGTAAAGGCCCTACCGCCCGCTCCGCGCTCGTCGCCCTGGAAGACGCAGGCATCCCGGCGAACCCCTACAACCGCGCCAACATGCACGCGCTGCGGGATTTCGACGGTGACCTGATCATCAACACCCTGCCGGCGGATGCCGAGGTGGCGATCCCGCGGTGCAGGACGTACATCGAGGCCGCGTACACTGGCGAGCCGCGGGAGGTCGACGCGGAACAGCGGTTCGGCGGACTCGACCTCCTGTACGCGCAGGCCGTCCGGCAGCACGAGCTCTTCATGAAGGTATTCGATGGACTATGACGTCATTCCCGTCGTGCGCACCCTGAGCGCCGACACCCTCACGCCCCTGGTCGCGTTTGCGGCGCTCTCCGATCCGGGTTCCGAGGCGTTCCTCTTCGAAAGCGTCGAGCGCGGCGAGAACCTCGGCCGCTACTCCTTCGTCGGGTTCGAGCCGCGGCGCAGTCTGCGGTTCGATGCGACCGTGAGCGATCCTGTGCGCGTTCTGAACGACGAGCTCGTGCCGTTGCACGTCAAAGACGAGCACGCGCTGCCCCCGTTCTTCGGCGGCGCGGTCGGCTTCTTCGGATATGGCGTCAGCGGCTGGAGTGAGCGCATCCCGGATACGCACCCGAACGACACCGGCATCCCCGACGCGAAGCTGCTCTTCTTCGACAACGTCGTCGTCTTCGACCACGTCCAGCAGCGGATGCACGTCGTGGCGAACGTCTTCCGCGACGGGACCATGGACGATGCGAACCGCCGCCTGGACCGGGCCATCGAGAAACTGCGCAGGGCGAGCGTCGAGCCGATCGCGTTCGACGAGGGCGCGAAGGTCGACTTTGCCGCCAACCATACCCGCGAGTCCTTCGAGCAGATGGTCCGCGACGCAAAGGAGGAGATCGTCGCCGGCGAGATCTTCCAGGTCGTGCTCTCCCAGCGCTGGGAGACGGACTATCCGACGAACGAAGCTCTGACCCTCTACCGCGCGCTGCGCTCGATCAACCCGTCGCCGTACATGTTCCTGCTGCGCACGAACGAGTGCACGCTCGTGGGCGCGTCGCCGGAGATGCTCGTGCGCGTCACGGACGGGAAGGTCGAGACCCGCCCGATCGCCGGTACGCGGCCGCGCGGCAAGACCCACGACGAAGACCGCGAGCTGGAGGCGTCGCTGCTGGCCGATCCGAAGGAGAACGCCGAGCACCTGATGCTCGTCGACCTCGGCCGCAACGACCTCGGCCGCGTCTGCGCGAGCGGCTCGGTGGTCGTGGAGGACTTCAAGCACATCGAGCGCTACAGCCACGTCATGCACATCGTCACCGACGTCCACGGCCGGTTGCGCGACGGCTGCACGCCGGTCGATGCGTTCCTGTCCTGCTTCCCCGCGGGCACGGTCAGCGGCGCGCCGAAGATCCGGGCGATGGAGCTGATCGACGGCTTCGAGAGCACGCGCCGCGGCCCCTACGCCGGCGCCGTCGCCTACTTCAGCTTCAACGGCAACCTCGACTCGTGCATCACCATCCGCACCGTGACCCTCGGGAACGACCGCGCGTACGTGCAGGCGGGCGCGGGGATCGTGTACGACTCCGACCCCGCGACGGAGTATGTCGAGACGGAGAACAAGTCGATGGCGCTGCGGCGCGCGATCAGCGTTGCGAAGGCGGCGCTTGCGAGGCGATGATTCTGTCGCCCGCTACGCGGGCTCGTTCTCGTGACCGCGTCTCGTTCCCCCGGCTGAAGCCGGGGTCTATTGTCTAGTGCCTGCTACGCAGGCTGGGGCCTCTTGCCCGCGGAGCGGGCAGCCAGAAAATAGACCCCGGCTTCAGCCGGGGGACATCGGACGGGTGTTCATCGCGAGCCCGCGTCAGCGGGCGGCAGGCGGCACCTGCGACGCCACGAACCGGATCCGCATGAACCCCAGCGTCCTCAGCAGCTCCGCCATCTTCTTCTCGCCGCTGTCCGAGGCTGTCTTCAGGATGCCGCGCTTCAGCGCCTCGGAGCGGATGTTCGCCTCCGCGTGCTGACGCGCGCGGGTCTCGAGGTCGATGTCCGCGCGGCGCAGCACGCCGGTCTTCCGCGTCAGCACGCGCGACTGCTCGTTGTCCACGCGCGACATCAGGATCTGTGAGGGCGGCAGGCGCATGTTGATCGCCCCGTCCGGGGAGCGCCACACGTCCTCCGGGCGCAACTGGCCGAGGTCGATGCCGGCGACGACGTCGCCGGTGGCCAGGAACGTGATCTCGTCGCCGCCGAGCGCGTTCGGCACCAGTTTGTAGGTCTGGGTGATCGTGCCGACGTGCATCACGCGCATGGACGCCGTTTCCAGGCGGTTCAGCTCGCGCACCTGCGTCACGAGCGTGGCGACGTCGATCTGCTTCTCCTCGGGCTTCAGGACCGTCTCGACCACCGCTCTTTTCGCCGTCCGCCAGACGAACACAGCCGTAGTGACCGCAATGACGGCTGCGATCAGCAAGGCTCCGAGGGCGATGAAGACGGTCCGACGTTGCATGTCTGTTACCAGTAGTGGCGCTTCCACCAATACTTGTGCTAGGCTACACGCCTCCCGGTAAGGTTCAAGGAAGCGTCCAAGCGGCCCACGGTGTCACGGACCCTCTGGCTCCGCCCCACCTCAAACATCCAACTCCTCGGCCGTCAGCTCGCGGTACGCCTCCAGATACTTGGTGCGCGTCTGGTCGACGACATCCGTGGGCAGCTCCGGCGCGGGCGGGTTCTTGTCCCAGCCCGTCGTCTCCAGCCAGTCGCGGACGAACTGCTTGTCGTACGACGGCGGGTTCTTGCCGACGGCGTACTGATCCGCGGGCCAGAAACGGGAGGAATCGGGCGTGAGCGCCTCGTCGATCCAGACGATCCGGCCATCCTGGAGGCCGAACTCGAACTTGGTGTCGGCGATGATGATGCCGCGCGTCAGGGCGTACTCCGCGGCTTCCCGGTACAGCGATAGGGTGAGGTCGCGCAGTTGCGACGCGAGCTCGTGACCGGTGATGTCCGCCATCCGCTCGAACGGGATGTTGATGTCGTGGCCGGTCTCTTCCTTCGTCGCCGGCGTGAAGATCGGCTCGGGCAGCTGGCTCGCCGTCGTCAGCCCCTCGGGCAGCCGGATGCCGCAGACCATGCCGTTCTGCTGGTACTCCTTGAGGCCCGAGCCGACGAGGTAGCCGCGCGCGACGCACTCCACCGGCACGACCTCGCACTTCTTCACCAGGACGCTGCGCCCGCGCAGCTCGTCGTGCGCACGGATGTCCGCGGGGAACTTCGCGAAGTCGGTCTCGAGCAGATGGTTCTCGAGCTGCGTGAAGCGGCGGAACCAGAAGTTCGAGATCTGCGTCAGGATCGTGCCCTTGTCCGGGATACCCGGCGAGAGGACGACGTCGAACGCGGAGATGCGGTCGGTGGCGACGAAGAGGTAGCGGTCGCCGAGGTCATAGACGTCGCGCACCTTGCCTCGGCGTGCGAGCGGGAAGGGGAGGTTCGTTTGCGAGATGGCTGCGCTCATGAGGAGCGCAATTCTATCGTGCTGAGATGGCAAGTTAAGTGTGGTTGGGGTCTGACCCCAACCACACTTAACGTTACTTGGCGACGACCCAGCCGCGCTCGCCGCGCACCAGGCTTACCGTACCCTCGCGGGAGACGCTCGCGCGCACCTTGCGCGCGTATGCGGTGTCGATCCGCTTGCCGGCCTTCGTCGGGTCCGCCAGGACCGCGGCGCTGACCTTCGACGTGCCCTTCTTGCCGAAGATCAGGCCCGGCGACGCGAGCAGCGTCGGCGTCTGATAGCGCGGGTCGCCGGAGATGTCGTCGATGGTCGACGTATACGGGAAGACCACGGCGTATCGGCTTTCATCGGCGGTACACGGATCATTGACCAGGAACTCGATCGAGCCGCCTTCGAGCGATACCGGCAGGCGCTCCTGCCAGTGCGCGAGCGGCGGCACGCCGAACGGCGCGTCGTCGAGGACCGTGTTGCCGTCCGCGTCGTACGCGGAGACGAAGATCGTGATGCCGCAGCGGCCGAGGTTCACGGCGCCCACGTTCGTGCGGAACTTGAGGCGCGTGCTGTTGTCGATGCCGTGCGCGATCGACGTGATGTTGTCGTAGTCGAAGTCCAGCAGCCCGGTCCACACGCCCGGGATGGTCTGCCCGTACGTGCCTTCCGCGTTGTTGTACGTGTTGCTCGTGACGAGGAACGCCCGCGAGATCACCTCGTCGTCCGGCAGCTCCGGATTGTCTTCCGTGAACGTGGCCAGCAGCAGCGAGCCCGAGCCGGCGCTGTTGAAGACGTCGGCCATCAGGTCGTCCGTGATGAACGTCGCGTTGGGCGGGATCTCGATCAGCTTCTCCCCGCCCGGAGCGCCGCCGGTGCGGAGCAGCGTGACACTGACATTGAGCGGATAGTCGAGGTGCGGATTGAAGATGCTGAGCTGGGTCAGCCAGCGGGTGCCATTCTGGCCGGGCGTGTTCGCGGCGGCGGTGATGACGTACGTGTCGGTGATCTGCGCAAACGCCGAGACCGACGCGAAGCAAAGAAGAAGTGCGAGCAGTAGTTTGGAGGTTCTCACGGACCTGATTTCCTTTCGAAATACGCTTCAGCCGGACGAGTCTGACTGCACTCCGGGTGCCGAGTATTCCGTACTGGAAACAAACGACTTACGCTTGGTATTCGGCAAACGCCATCCGCCAACCGCCCCCCTCACGCTACACTACCGTCCATGAATCAGATCAGCGACCGTCTGCGCGGACTGGTGCAGTCCGACATCCGCCGCATGTCCCGCGAATGCGAGCGCGTCGGCGGAATCAACCTCGGCCAGGGCATCTGCGACCTGCCGACCATCCCTGAGCTCGTCGAGGGCGCCTGCGACGCGATCCAGGCCTCGAAGGCGACGTACTCGAAGTTCGAAGGGATCGATCCGCTGCGCGAGAAGATCGCCGCGAAATGCGAGCGCTTCAACGGCTTCACAGTCGATCCGGCCACGGAGATCGTGGTGACGGTCGGCTCCACGGGCGGCTTCGCGGCCGCGACGATGGCGACGTTGAACGCGGGCGACGAGGTGATCCTCTTCGAGCCCTACTACGGCTACCACCTCAACACGCTGAAGGTCCTCGGCATCGTGCCGAAGTTCGTGCCGCTGCAGCTTCCCGACTGGTCGATCGACTTCGACCTGCTGCGTGCGGCGTTCGGCCCGAAGACGCGGGGCATCGTCGTCTGCACGCCGTCGAATCCGTGCGGGAAGGTCTTCACGCGCGAGGAGCTGGAGCAGATCGCCGCGCTCTGCCGCGAGCACGACGCGTGGTGCTACACCGACGAGATCTATGAATACATCGTGTACGACGGGCGCCGGCACCTGTCCATGGCGTCGGTCGACCGCGACGTCACGGTGACGATCAGCGGCTTCTCGAAGACGTTCTCCGTGACCGGCTGGCGCATCGGCTACGTCGCCGCGCCGAAGCGCGTCGCGCAATCGATCGGACTGGTGAACGACCTGTTCTACGTCTGCGCACCGACGCCCCTGCAGTGGGGCATCGCGCGCGCACTCGACATCGGCGAGGAGTACTACACGAGCCTCGCCACGGACTACGAGAAGAAACGCGACATGCTCGCCGAGGCGCTGCGCGAGGGAGGGTTCACGCCGTACGTGCCGCAGGGGGCGTACTACATGCTCGCCGAGATCCCGAGTGAGTTCGCGAACGCGTCCGAGGCAGCGATGACGCTGATCGAAGAGGCGGGCGTGGCGTCGGTGCCGGGACCGTCGTTCTACGCGAGCGGGCGGGGGGGACCGGTTGCTGAGGTTCTGTTTCGCGAAGGACTTTTCGGCGCTGGAAGAGGCGTGCCGGAGGCTCGAGCTCTCTGGCGATCGCGAAATAGGCCTCTCGAGGTTCTATTTCTTCCGCGACGCCCGCAGCTCCGCCAGCACATCCTCTGCGTGCTTCGCCGTGTCCACCTTCTTCCAGATCTTCTTCACCCGCCCGTCCGGCCCGATCCAGTACGTCGTCCGCGCGACGCCCCAGGTGCGGCGGCCGTAGAGGTTCTTTTCCTTCCACACGCCGTACATCTTCGCCACGTCCGCCGTCTCGTCCGACAGCAGCGGGAAGTTCAGGTGGTGCTTCTCCGTGAACTTGTCGTGCGATGCCAGGGAGTCCGCCGAGACGCCGAGGACGACGGCGTGCTCCTTGGTGAGGTCGGATTCGTGGTCGCGGAACGAGCACGCTTCCGCGGTGCAGCCGGGCGTGTCGTCCTTGGGGTAGAAGTAGAGAATCACGTCCTTCCCCTTGAAGTCCTTCAGCGACACTTCCTTGCCGCGCGTGGAGGGAAGGCGGAAGTCGGGAGCGACGTCGCCGACTTTCGGGTCGTAAAAATCCTGCATTAGTGAACTCCTGTTCCGAAGAGAGCTTTTTCGGCCACCAGTACCGCGTTGAGGGCCGAGCCGCGGCGGAGATTATCGCAAACGGCCCATACCCAGAACCCGCCCTTGATGGTGGGATCGGGACGGACCTCCGCGATCAGCACCTCGTCCTTCCCGGCGGCGTCGATGGTCCCGAACTGCTGATCGCCTTCCGCGAACACGATCGCGGGATTCGCCTGCAGCGCCGCGGTGATGCTCGCGGTCTCGAGCTCCTCGCGGGTCTTGATGAAGAGCGAGAACGTGTGGCTGTGAAAGATCGTCCCCTGCGTGATCAGCAGCGCGATCTGCGCGCGCGCGCCGGTGAGGGAGCGCACCTGCGTGACGATGAGCTCCTCGTTGTGCTCGGGCGCGGGAAAGAGGTTGAACGCGACCTGGCGGTCGAAGACGGTCTGCGGGACGGTCTGGATGTTCAGCACGCTGACGGTCTGCGCTGCGAGCTCTTCGACGCCTTCCTGCTCGAACTCCGACGCGGGCTGCACGACGGTGGCGGTGCAGAGCTCGATCGGGCTGAGGGTGGCGATCTGGCGCAGGATCAGGGAGATCGGAATCGCCACGGGGTGCGGCGAGATCAGCACGTCATCGCCGGGGTCGAGGGACTCAAGGTTCACGCCCGCGACGGCGAGCTTCCCGTCTTCCGCAGTGCTGGGCTGGGAGACGTCGATGGCGATGAAGTCGTCTTTCGTATGACGGGCGATCCACTGCTCGTTCGCGGCGGCCGGGCCGCAGAAGAAGACGAGATCGAGGTCGTCCAGCCCTTCCTGCTCGACCGGCGCGACGACCGCGGGCTCCGCGTCGACCTCGGTCAGCGCGCCGGCGGACTTGCCGGTGGCGTCGAGCAGCGCGATCTTCGCGTATGGAAACGCACGCTCGCGGAGGATGGACTGGATCTCGGAGCCGACCAGGGTCAGCGGATTGACGATGCCGAGCCGGTAGCCGGCGGGGGATTTGGGATGCGCCATGGCGGCGCCTTTTATCACGTCGGGGGTGGTGGGGGTGGCTCCGGCTCCGGCGTCGACTCGATCACCGGAAGACTCGGCGACGGGAACGCGATCGACCACAACTTCACCAGCGCGCCCGAGACCAGGTATCCGACGGCGCCCACGAACCAGAACTCGCGCGGCCACTTGAAGGCCAGCCCGAGGATCATGGCGAGGATCAGGAAGTAGATCAGCGACCGCTCTTTCTGCAGGGCGAGGCCCTTCTGGCTGCGGTAGCGGATCGGCGAGATCATGGAGAACGCGGTCGCGACCGTCACGATCATGACGATGAACGCGAAGCGGCGGTCGGTGATCGGCGCGGGCGCGTAGAAGATCATGGATGCGATCGTGAGCGCGCCGGCGGGGCTGGGCAGTCCGACGAAGTAGCGGTAGTCGGTCTTGCCGGTCATCACGTTGAAGCGCGCGAGGCGCAGGGAGACGGCGGCGAGGAAGAGGAAGGCGATGCCCCCGCCGAGCTTCTCAAATACGTGCAGGCCCCACGCGTAGACGAGGACCGCGGGTGCCGCGCCGAAGGTGACGACGTCGGCGAGGGAGTCGTACTCCTTGCCGAAATCGCTCGTCGCGTTGAGCTGCCGGGCGATCATGCCGTCGAAGGTGTCGAAGACCGCGGCGAAGAGGAGCGAGAGGCACGCCGTCTCGAAGAAGTCGCTGGCGGCGTCGCTGCGCCCGACGGCGATGGCCTCGATCGCGCGGGTGGCGTAGATGATCGCGCGGAACCCGAAAAAGAGATTGAGAATCGTGAGCGACGTCGGGATGACGTACACGCCGCGGCGGAAGTTGGGGCGCACGCGTTTCATTTCCATCGCAGCGGTTTCAACGAACGCGATGTTATGCAAACGGGGTTCCGTTGGGAACCCCGTTGCTCTTCGTTCGGTTGTCGGTGGCGGCTCAGGCGACCGCGTGCTGGGATTCGTAGGAGCGAATCCTGTCGGCCATCTGGTCCTTCAGGTGGAGCTTCCGCTTCTTCAACGTTTTCTCTTCGAACTCTTCCTCGGGACTGATCTCGTTCTTGCTGGTGAGCTCGTGGAGTCGCGCCTCGCAGGTGTGGTGCTCTTCGGCCCACTGGTGGAACTCGGGATCCTGGCTGCTGAGAATGCGTTGAATGTCCGCGGTATTCGACATCGACTATCCTCCTTCGAAGTACCTTCTTCGCAAGGAAATTCTAGCACCGGCCGTGCCTGTGGGAAGGTGTTTTGGGTTGTTGCGTAAGTAGCGGCGGCTCAGTGCGTTACAATCCGCCGCCATGCAGCGCGCGACCTTGGCGGGCCTCACCGTCGTCGTCCTCTCCGTCCTGCTCTCCCCCCTCGGCCGGGAGCTGTTCGTGGGCGACGAGACGAAGTACAGCCAGGTCGTCCGCGAGATGCGCGCGGGGTCGTTCGTGCTGCCCACGCTCAACGGCACTCCGTTCACGCACAAGCCGCCGCTGCACTTCTGGATGATGGGGTCGCTGACGTACGTCTTCGGCGCATATTCGATCTGGCCGTTCGTGCTTCCGTCGCTCCTCGCGTTCGCACTGCTGCTTTGGGGGATGGATCGCGCGTGGAGCCCGATGGCGGCGTTCGTGTGCGGGACGTTTGTGCTGATGTGGGGCTCGGCGCAGACGGCGCGCATGGATGTCGCGTTCGCGGGTCTGCTCGCGCTGGCGGCGTATCTGATCTATCGCGCGCGGGGCGCGTTGACGATCGGCGCGGGGATCGCTACCGGCGTGGCGTTCCTGATCAAAGGGCCGATGGCGCCGGTGATCGTGCTGACGCTCTTCGCGTTCGAGGCGATCCGCCGCCGGCGCCGTCCCGCGGGACGCGACGCGCTGGGCGTGATCCCGATGCTGCTGTTGCCGCTCCTGTGGCTCGTGCCGGCGATCGTCATCGGCGGCGAGGCGTACTGGCGGGAGATCTTCTACAAGCAGACGGTCGGCCGCGCGGTGAACGCGTGGGTGCACAAGTCGCCGCCGTGGTTCTACCTCATGCGCTCGCCGGCGACGCTGGCCCCGTGGTTCTTCGTCACTCTGGCCGCGCTGCGGTACCGCGACGAGAAGTCGCGCTTCGCGATGTCGTGGATGCTCGCGGTGCTCGTGCCGTACACGCTGCTGTCATCGAAGCTCGACGTGTACATGATCACCATGCTGCCCGCCGTGGCGGTGCTGATCGGCCAGTTCGTGCCCACGGAAGACGCCTGGGGACGCCGGGCGTGCGTGGCCACGCTGGCGTTGTTCGCGTTGATCGGCGCCGCGGGGTTCTTCGTGCAGCTGAAAGGGGAGGACGCCGCGCTGCTCACACTCCCCGCAGTGCGCGGACTGTTCGTGGTGTTGATCGTTGCGGGGCTGGCCGGAGTCGTCGTCGCGTTGCGCGGGCGGCTGCTGCACGGCGTGCTGGCCGTCGGCCTCGTGCCCGTGCTCGCGCTGTCGTACGCGATGACGGTGCTGATGCCGCTCGCGAACGAGCAGGCGTCCACGCGGCCGCTCGTGCGCGCGCTCCTCGCGCAGAACGTGCCACCGGAGGAGATCGGCTGCTACGTCTGCCCGCATCTCTGGGTGCGGGACATGCCGCCGTCGCTCGAGCGCGTACGGCTCCTGGACGCGGACGAGGTCCGCGCCGCGGCGCCTCGCGTGCTCGTCACGCGCCGCAAGGATGCGGACGATCTGGACCTCCGCGGCTACCGCAAGACCGGCGAGTTGCGGATGATCGGGAAATGGTTCGATGTCTACAGACGCTAAACGGCGTTACGCCGCGGCAGCGTTCGTCACGCTCCTGATCCTCTCGGTCTTCTGGCCGTCGCCGGTCGTGTCGATGAACCGGTTGTGGATCAACAGTGCGCTCGACGTCGACGACCTCTCCTTCCTCGGCCGTGAAGCGCCGTCCTGGGACGTCGTGTTCTGGTTCTTCGCCGGGCTGCTGCTGTTGATCATCCTGCAGAGCGCCGAGTCGCACGACTACCGCGAGCCGCTCGCGCAGGTTCGCGCGCTGCGCTTCGAGCGCGCGCTGCTCGTCCCCACGCTCCTGCGCTTGGCCATCGGCGCCGTGCTCACCGTCGCCGTATGGTTCATGGTCGACCGGCCGATGCTGGCGTGGGCCGAGGGGGTGCAGTCGGACTTCACGGAAGACGTGATCCGGATCATGAACCGGTTCGGCGGCGGCATGAACCCCGTGCTCGTCGTCCTGTTCTTCCTCGTCGCCGGAGTCGCGTATCGCGAGCGCCGCTGGGTCTCGTACGCGATCGCCATGGGCATCTCCGGCCTGGCGGCCGGCATCCTCGCGCAGATCGTCAAGCAACTCGTCGGCCGCGCCCGCCCCGAGCTCTGGCTCGGTCCCGCGCACTACGCCCCCGGCTCGTCGACGTCCTTCCCCAGCGGCCACACCGTCGGCGCGTTCGCCCTCGCGGGCGTGCTGGTGTTCGCGTCGCGCAACTTGCCGCTGCGCGTGATCGCGTTTCTGCTGGCGCTTGCGGTGGGACTGTCGCGCGTTCTCGCCTTCCGCCACTGGCCGTCGGATGTTTTTGCGTCGATGACACTTGGACTGGTCACTTCATGGGTGGTGACGCGGGTATCATTGTTCCGTGGCGAAGGTGGTGACGCGACCCGCGACCTATGAGGACCTGTTGAGGGTCCCGGATCATCTCATCGCGGAGATCGTTGAAGGGGAGTTGTACACGTCGCCACGACCCTCGGGGGCCCATGAGCGCGCAATGACCGCGATCGTGAAGCGCCTTGGCCGTTCATTCGACGACGGAGATGGCGGTCCTGGCGGCTGGTGGATCGCCACGGAGCCGGAGGTACACCTGGGCCGTGACATCTTCGTGCCCGATGTCGCCGGGTGGAGGCGCGAGCGCGTGCCTGAGTACTCGAGCGGGCCGGCGTGGGAAGTCGCTCCCGACTGGGTCTGCGAAGTGCTTTCGCCGTCGACGGCGCGATTCGATCGCATCCGCAAACTTCCGAAGTACGCGCAGCACGAGGTTGCCTGGGCATGGCTGGTCGATCCCGCGCTCCAGACACTGGAGATCTATCACCTTGAACGTGGCCAATGGGTGCTCATATCCACTCATGAAGGGGATGAGGTCATCCGCCCCGAGCCGTTCGACGTCGTGGACTTTCCCCTCGGATCGCTCTGGCTGAACCCGCCCTCGGCGTGATCCCGCTCACAAGCGAACGTGACGCTCGCTCTTAGAATCCGCGCGGGTTTTCCGGGAGAGCTATGTCTACGAATCGTGTTTCGCTGATCCAGTACGACCTTCTACGCGAGCTGTGCGACCACTGCCGCAACGAACGTTTCCACTTCGTGCCCATGGGCGCGGCGCCGGCCACCGGCACGTGCAAGAACTGCGGCTCGGACTCCAAGCTCGCCGACGTGAGCGACACCTCGATCTGGCGCCTGATGACCAAGCCGAACGGCGACGTCGTGGTGGTGCCGCTGGTCGCGAACTGACGTTGCCGTTCGAGCGGCCGCCTTCGCGGCCGCGTTGATCCACGCATCTCGCGAACCCCGCGCACGCAGTCGCGCGAGCCCGGGGCACCGCACATCTTCCCGTGGTGTTCGTTGCGCGCGAAGGCGCGCTGCACAATGTAGCCCCGCGCTCATGCGCGGGGTAATGCAGGCGGGAGGGTCTGCGGCCGCGAAGGCGGTCGCTACAAACGCGCGCTTGTAGCGGCCGCCTCCGCGGCCGCGCGATTCATGCACCTCGCAAACCCCGCGCATCAGCGCGGGGCTAGATTGGAACGCGCGCCTTCGCGCGCGACGGCGGCAGGACAGCGAGTTACGGGAACGGGGCACGGCGAACGGGCCACGGGCAACGCTTCATGCGACCCCGATCACAAGCGCAAATTCTCCACCTTGCGTACCATCACTCCGTCAAATCGGAGTCAACATGAACAATCCGCAGGCAGTCGAGCGCGTGAATGGCGCGCTCATGGTCGCGGCGTGTGCCGCTGCGTTTGTGGCGCCGTTCCATTTGTTTCTCGCTGCGTACGCGATTCTCGGGCCGCTGCACTATCTGACGCAGATCTCATGGCTGCACGACCGGCATTACTTCGCGCCCCGTCCGGCGGCGCGGCGGTGGTGGCTGGTGCTGGTGGGGGCGGCGATGCTGGTGCTGTTGTATGGATACGTTTCGAACGATCTCCTGCAGAAGCCGGTGAAGCCGACGTTGGAGATCGCGATGGTGTATCTGGTCTTCGCGACCGCCGCGTTTCTCCTGTTCGTGCGGCATGCAGTGAACGCGGTCGCGCTGACGATCGCGGTCGCGGCGGGGCTGGCGCTGTTCAGCAACGCGCGCGCGTATGCGCTGCTGGCGTACTTCATCATCACCATCGTCCATGTACTGCTCTTCACCGCGGCGTTCGTGCTCTACGGGGCGCTGAAGCGGAGGAGTGGGGCGGCGCTGCTGTCGCTGGGCGTGTTCGCGGCGTGCGTGGTGAGCTTCTTCGTGATTCCCGCGCAACCGGCGCTCGAGGCGTCGCCGCGGGTCCGGGAGATGTATGACTTCTTCGCGCCTCTGAACGAGCAGTTGATCGCGCTGTTCGGGCTGGAGGGCGGGGTGTACGAGTCGTCCGCGGTCATGCGCCTGATCGCGTTCGCGTACACGTACCACTACCTGAACTGGTTCTCGAAGACGTCGATCATCGGCTGGCACCGCGTGACGCGAGTGCGGGCGACGGCGATTGTGGTCGCCTGGACGGGCGCGGTCGCGCTCTATGCGTACGACTACACGCTGGGGCTCTCCGTGCTGTACGTGCTCAGCGTGCTGCACGTCCTGCTGGAGTTCCCGCTGGACCACCAGACCTTCGCCGGAATCGGCACGGAGTTGCGGGCTCTCGTAAGATCGGGACATGAACTGGTTCCCCGGCCTGAACGGACTGCGCTTCTTCGCGGCGATGGCGGTGGCGTTCAGCCACGTCGAGCTGCTGAAGCAGTACCACGGGCTGCCGAACGCGTATGACCAGCCCGCGGTGTACGAGCTCGGACGCCTCAGCGTCACGCTGTTCTTCGTCCTCAGCGGCTACCTGATCACCTGGCTGTTGCTCACCGAGAAGGACAGCACCGGCGGGATCGACGTCCGGCGCTTCTATGTGCGGCGCATCCTGCGCATCTGGCCGCTGTACTTTCTCGTGGTGCTGGCGTCGTTCCTCGTGCTGCCGCGCCTCGCCGTGTTTCACGTCCCGGGCCTCACCGACGCGATCGGCGCGCACTTCGGCGTCACGTTCACGCTGTTCGTGCTCTTCCTGCCGCAGCTGGCGCTGAGCCTCTATGACCCCGTCCCGTTCGCGGAGCCGGCGTGGTCGATCGGGGTGGAGGAGCAGTTCTATCTCCTCTGGCCGCTGCTGCTCCGGCGCACGAAGAACTTCCCGCGGTTGGCGGTGACGATCATCGTGACGGTGATCGGCGCGCGCTACGCGGCGCTCTGGATCGCGCAGGCGAACCGCACGGACGAAGCCGCGCTCCGCTTCTGGAATGCGGCGATCAGCTATCTCTACTTCACGCGCATCGAGTGCATGGCCATCGGCGGCCTGTTCGCATGGCTCGTGTTTGCGAAGAAACGCGCCATGCTGCAGTTCCTGCACAGCGGTCTCGTGCAGCTCGCGGTCTACGCGCTCACCGCGTGGCTGCTGGTCACCGGCTCGTTCAAGCCGATCTTCAACTACGGCGTCTACTCCGTCTGCTTCGGCGTGCTGATCCTGAACGTGTCGACGAATCCGCGCTCGCTCATTCGACTTCCGGGCCGGGTCTTCGAGTTCCTCGGCAACATCTCGTTCAGCATCTACATGCTCCACGAGCTCGCGATCCAGCTCGTGCTTTGGCTCGGCTGGACGTCGAACGCGCTGCTCTACGGGGCCTCGATGACGCTGACCATCGCCGCCGCGGCCGTCTGTTCCCTGGTCGTCGAACGGCCGTTCCTCCGACTCAAGACGCGCTTCGCCGCGTTACCATGATGCGAAGGAGGTTCTCCATGGCCAAAGGCAACAACGCCCGGAAGAAAGAAACGAAGAAACCGAAGAAGGACAAGAAGTAGAAGTGGAAGGGGCGGGCTGTGAGGCCCGCCCCCCATCGTTTCAACCTACTTCAACGGCATCGACGGGTCCCCGAACAGGATCCACGAGTGCCGCACGTCTTCGTTCTTCGTCGCGCGTTTCGCTTCGCGCACCGCGTCTCCGACGCGCGCTCCCGCGAACAGCTGGCGATAGAGCTCCGCGGCGACTTCCATCTGCGGCGGCGGGGTCGTCAGCGCGGACGAAGCCCACACGCCCACCGCTCCGCCGCTCGCGTTGAGCATCAGCGCCTCGGCCATGCTGGTGGTGAAGAGGTCGTGGTAGTAGCCGTTCAGGCAGGTCATGGCCGCCACGAACGGACGCTGCGTGTTGTGCAGTGCCGCCGCGGACGCGTCCGTGAAGCCGCCCGCGTTCCAGAGGCCGGTCGAGCCGTGGCCGACGTACGCGAGCAGCAGCGAGTCGAAGGCCTCGTCTCCCGCGGGAACGACTTTGGTCGTGAAGCTCGCCGGCGCGAGCGCGTTGAGTGCCGTCGCATCCGTGCCGAAGTCCGTGTCCGCTACGGCCGCGACGGTCGTCGAGGACCCGTTGTGTGCCACGATCTTCGCGATCATCCCTTCGGCATCCGCCAGCGTGCGTGCGGGCAGGCGTCCGATGGCGATCGACGCGATGCCGTCGTCGTCGAAGTCCGAGAACCAGTCGTCGGACGCGGTCTTCAGATACGCCGTCGGGACCAGGCGCGTGGGAACGTAGTCGAACGTGCCCAGGCCGAGGTAGTTGCGGGGGTCGAAGCTCGCATCGCCGAGGAGCACTGCGTAGCGCGGTGCGCGCTTCCACGCGCGCGTGCGCTCGAGGAACGCGCGGACCGCGTCGGAGCCGCGCTCGCCGTAGCCGAACTCGTCGTAGAGATCCTGCACGTCGACGATCTTCGTCGAGATGCCTTCCGCGTTGCGCTTCGCGGCCAGCGGCTCGGCGGCCGAGGCGAAGGCGCGCGCGGTGACGATCACCAGGTCCGCCGCATTCTTCCGGTCGTTCCACGACGACGCGCGGCTGGCGACGATCTGCGCCGGCGCCGCGATGCGCGTGGCGCCCAGGACGAGGATCGTGCGCGTGCCGTTGCCGGGAGCCACGACCGAGGCCTGCCACTGCGCGCCGCTCGCCTTCACGTCGACGCCGACAGAGATCGGATTCGCCGGGTCGGTGACGTCCATGGCGCGGATGCGATCGGTGGTGAAACCGTTCACCACGGCGCGGGCGCCCGCGGCCGCGATGACCCGCAGCGCGTCGTCATCGGCGCGCAGCAGATGCGGATACGTCAGCTCCACCGACTCGACGACGGAGATGTCTTCATCCCCTTCGTTGGCGGTGAGGGAGAGCGTGTTCGCGCCGTCCACGAGCCAGGTCAGCGGCACGGAGATCGTCTTCACGAGCCGGTCCTGATCCTTGAACTGCAGGGTCCCGGCGTCGTTACCGTTGATCGAGAGGCTCACGCGATGCGTGCCGAGCACGCCGCCCTGGAGGACGAGCCGCAGGGACGCCTTCGCGCCGGCGCGGTCGAGATTGCGGACGGTCAGCTCCTGCGCCGCGCCGCCGGTGGAGACGATCGCTCCGAAGAAGTTGTCGCGGTCGCCGTTGTTTGTGAGTGCGGTGAAGAAGACGGTGCGCTCGATGCGGCGGAACGTGTGCGTCGTGTTCTTGACGCTGCCGCGCTCCTTCGACTTGTCCGTCTTGACGCGGTCGCTCTTCCCTTTGTCGCGGACGAGCCAGTACGCGCTCGCGCCGCTCGCCGGCGTGTCGGTGCCGATGGCGTAGAACTCGACGGCGTCCTCGTCGCCGAAGACGTTGTCGCCTCCGTCGTCGACGAGCAGGGGCTGCTCGATGCCGCCCGTGTAGAGCGACAGCCGGCGGCCGTCGATCCCCGGATCGAATCCGGCCGCGACGATGTCGCGTCTGGTCACCCGGTACCATCCCTCGACCGTGATCATGAACTTCACGGCGGGCTGCGCGGCAAGTTCCCACTGCTGTTCGATCTTCCGCGCCGAGGTGCGAGTCGCGTTCGAGGCGCCGATGCCCGCGGGGGAGACGAAGATGCCACCGCTGGATCCGAGGTCCGCGATGGTGTCGGTGTCCGCCTCGACCGTCACCTCGGCCGCCATCACCGGCGTGACCGGTCCGTGCATCGTGCGCGTGCCGTTCAGGTCGATGTCTTCGATGGAGTACTGGGCGAATTCGCCGTTCTTCAGCCGGTCCCTGGTGCGATAGGCGTTGCCGGAGGTGAGCCGGTCGCGGCGGGAGAAGAAGGCCGAGCCGGCGAGCAGGTGCTTGTTCACCTTCTCGCGGCCCTTCGAAGTGTGGCGATAGACGTTGAAGCCGAGGTTGTCGGCCTCGAAGCTGGTTTTCCAGCTCACGACGACCCTGCCCTTCGGATCCTGAGTCGCGGTCATCTCCATCATCTCGACCGCGGTCGGCGCGAGGACGTTGATGGTAGCGCTGGCGCTGTTGTTCGCGGGGTTGGTGTCGGTCTCGGTGCGCGTCGTGTTCGCGGTGTTGACGATCTGGGTCTGGCTGGCCGTGATCAAGGCCGTGATGCTGATGTTGTTCGTCGCGCCCGGATTCATCGTCGCGTAGGTGCAGGTGACGGTGCCGAGGGACTGCGTACAGGTCGGCCCGCCCGGCGTGACGCTGACGAACGAGAGACCCGCCGGCAGCACGTCGGTCATGACGACGTTCGACGCGCGCGAGGGGCCGTTGTTCGTGACCACGATCGTGTACGTCACGTTCTCGCCCTGCGCGAATGCGCTGTCGGGACCGGGGTTGCTGGCCACCTTCGTGACTGCCACATCGACGCGGCGGATGACGTCCGTGACCGTCGAGGTGGTGTTGTTCGCGGTGTTGGGCTCGGGACTGGTCGTGGACGTCGACACGGGCTGCGTGATCGTCGAGCCGTTCGCCAGGCCCGGATCCGTGGCCACGACGAACACGAAGTTGCCGGAGTTGGTGCTCGGCGCGAGCGGATCGGTCTTCGTACACGTGACCGTGCCCGTGCCGCCGAGGCTTGGCGTCGTACAGGACCAGCCCGCGGGAGGAGTCATGGAGACGAACGTCGTGCCCGGGGGCGTCGTCTGCGTGAGCACGACGTTTTGCGCGGGAACGATGGTGGAGTTGTTCGTGACGCTCTGCGTGAACGTGATGTTGTTGCCCGCGATCACGGGATCCGGCGAGTCGGAGCTCGCGACGGAGATGTCGGTGCAGCCGGACTTGATGCCGGTGATCTGATCGAAGTTCGCCGTGAGGACGACGTTGCCGGTGGCGCCGGCCTGCGCGCCGAAGGTGTCGTTCGCCGTCGTGGTGATGCCCTGCGCGCCGCCGGTGACGCTCGAGACCGCCGGGGTGCCGTTCAGTGCGATGTAACCGCCGCCGCCGCCGCCGCCGGGGCCGTGACGCGCGCCAGGGAAGGCGCCCGGGGGCTCCGTGCGCCACGCGTCGCCGCCGCGGCCGCCGTTGGCGCGGACGGTGAGTCCGCCCAGGCCGCCGCCGCGCGCGAGCATGACGACCGAGCCGCCCGCGCCGCCGCCGCCGCCGCCGTCGTTCGCGGTGTCGTTGAACGCCGCCGCGCCGTTCGAGGTGACCGTGCCGGTGCCGGTGAAGCGTCCGGCGCGGATCAGGACGATGCCGCCGCCCGCGCCGCCCGCCGCGGCGATGCCGCTGGAGTTGTTGCGCGAGCCCGCGCCGCCGCCGCCGCCCAGGACCACGCGGCCGGGCGAGTCGTAATACGGCGCGCCGCCGAAGCCGCCGCGCGCGAGGTTCGACGCCCAGGTGTTGCCGCCGCCGCCGCCGCGGCCCCAGTTCGCGCCGCCGCCGCCGCCCGCGTTCTGGTCGTTGGCCGCCGTCGGATTGCCGTCAGTGCCGCCGCCGCCCGCGTTGCCCGGTGCGCCGCGCGCATAGTCTCCGTTCGGATATCCCTGCGGCCCGGCGGGAGTGGAATTCGCTCCATTGTCGAGCACGACTTCCGGCGTGCCGGCGATGCCTTCGCCCTTGATGCCCTGAGAGTTCGCGGCGGTGGCCGTGCGATAGTCGTCGTTCGTTCCGCCGCCGCCGGCGAATGCCTGGCCCCCGCCGCCGCGGAAGCCGAGACCGTTGACGCTGACGGTCGCCCCTCCGAGAGCGAGGTCGCCCGCGACGTCGATGGCGAGGACGCCGCCCGTCGAGCCGTTCCAGCTCTCCGCCGTGAGCGTCGAGCCGAGGGTCGCCGTCGTGTGCTGTGGAACGCGTACGACCTGGAAGCGGCGCTGGCCCATCGTGCCCGTGGCGTTCGCGTTCGTGTACGCGTAGACCAGACCGTTACCGGTGCCGACGGCCGTGAAGTTGAAGGTACCGCCGGCGGCGCTGACGCCGGTCGTCGCGACCACGTATTCGTAGCGGCCGACGTTGTTCGCGTTCGTGTAACCGGCGCCGATGCCGGTCAAGCCTCCGGTGATGCCGAGGCCGTTGCCGTAGCGGTCGTCGTTGTTGCTGTTGATGGCGGCGTCCTGCATCTGAATGATCAGGACGAGATCGCCGTTCACGATGTCGACCGCGGCGCCGCGGCGTGCGCCGACCGTGACCGACGTCGCGCCGGCGGCGGCGTTGGCCGTGCCGGGCCAGTACCCGTTGTCGATGCCGGCGAGCGTGCCGCCCGCGCCGTCCTTGCCCGGCTGTGTGCCGCACACGACGGCCTGCACGAGTACGTGCGACGTCGCAGTGGCGGTATTGGGCGTCACCGGATCGACCGTGGTCGTGGTGACGGTGCCGGTGTTGTTGGCGATCGGGCCATTCGTCAGCGGCGCCTGGACCTGGATCGTCACCGTGGCTGTCTGGCCTACGGTCATCGTGCCGAGGTTGCATGTGACCGCGGGGCTGCCGCTGCACGAGCCGAGCGTGGTGCTCGAGCCGATGAAGGTCGTCGTGCCGGGGATCGTGTCCGTCAGGGTCACGCCCGTCGCCGTCGACGGGCCGTTGTTCTGGACGTGGAACGTGTAGGTGAGGATGCCGCCCGGCTCGACCGGATCGGGCAAGGCACTCTGCGTGACTTCGATGTCCGCGGTCGCTGCGCGGACGCCGACGACGATGTGGGTCCAGAACCGGTTGTTGGTCGAGGTCCAGGTCATCGTGGTGTTCGGCGTCGCCGCGAGGCGGCCGCTGCTGCGACCCTCGATGCCCACCGTATTGCCGCCGATGCTCTGGTTGTATCCCGCGGTCTGCGCGACGTTGGGAGTGCCGGTGGTGGTCTCGCGGATGCCGATGAAATCGATCACGATATCCGTGGCCCCGGTGCCGTTGAGGGTCGTGCTGGCGGGGGTGCCCTGTCCCGTACCCACTGCGGTCGGCGGTGCGCTCTGATCGGCGTTGCTGAACGTCGTGGCGCCCGCGGCGGCCAGGACGGTGTTCCCGGCCCCGATTCCGCCCACCGTGATGTCGACGTTGAACGTGCCGGCGGGCGGGTTGAGGAGGTACCAGACCTCGGTGCGCGTATCGTCGCTCGTGTCGCCGATCGCATCCAGCAGCGTCAGATCGACGTTGTTGTACTCGACGTCTGTCACCGTGGCGCCGACCTCGTCGGTGATGTTCAGGTGGACCGAGACGAGCAGCAACCGGTTGGTGCCGGCGCCCGTAGTGTGGGCGAACAGCTGCGTGGGAGCGCCGCTGGTGAAGGTCTCGGTACTCGACGATTGGGCGTCGACGGTGGCCTGTGCATGAAGATGTGGGGTTGCGCACAGCAATACCAGGGCTGCGAGAACGACGCGGCGAAGAGTCATAAGTTATTTTCCCAACCAGTGCGGAGACCGTAGGATTTCCCCGCGCGTGTCGAGAAATTACAGCGTGAACTGTAAGAAGAGGCGGAGACGCCCGTCACAAAGTGAGAAAAAACTCACGGCGGGAACCGCAACTGAGCGTGAGCGTCGCGTCAGGGGAGGGGGCGCACCGGCGAGCCGCCGGTGGACCGGCCGGCTCGCAGCCGGCGCGCCTTTCGCCGCCATGGTCGGCGGAGGCGCCGGCACTACTTAAGGAGCGCCGGCCGCTGGCCGGCCGGTCCACCGGCGGCTCGCCGGTGCGCCGGCCGTAAGTATGGTTGGGGTCTGACCCCAACCACACTTAACGGGGTCTCAGTTCATTTCGTCAGCTTCATCGACGGGTCGCCGAGGAGGTTCCAGGAGCGGCGGACGTCCTGGTCCGACGTGGCCTGCTTGGCCTTCTGGATGGCCTGTCCGATCGTCATCGTCGGTCCGTAGATCTGGCGCAGCAGCTCCTGGTTCATCACCATCTGCGGCCCCGGTTCCGTCAGCGTGGACGAGGACCAGACGGCCACCGCTCCGCCGTTCGGCGCGGTCAGCAGCGACTCGGCCAGGCTGAAGGTAAAGAGATCGTGGAAGTAGGCGTTCAGGCAGGTCATCGCCGCCACGAACGGCAGGCGGTTGGCGTTCTGCAACCCGGCGGCGTCCGCCTCGGTCAGCACGTTGTGGTTCCACAGCCCGATCGAGCCGTGGCCGACGTAGTCGACGAACAGACTGCCGTCGTTCAGCGCGTTGAGGACCGCATCCCGCGGCGACGGTGTCGACGCAATGTTGATGGTGGTTGTCGACGAAGCGACTCCGGGAGGCAGCAAGGTCTTCAGGGCAGTGACGCTGCCTTCGAAGTTCCACGTGTCCGGAACGTCCGCGATCATCACGGCCTTCTTGGCCCACGGACCCGCCGGCGTGCCGCGGGAGATGAGCTTTCCGACGACGAGGTTCGCCTGTTCCACGGTCTGCACCGGCAGCCGGCCGATGGCCATCTCGTCGAGTCCGGTGTTCTGGAAGTCCACGAACCAGCCGTCCGAAGCCGACTTCAGGTACGTCAGGGGGACGAGCTGCGTCGGCACGTAGTCGACCAGTCCGAGCTCGAGGTACCCGCGCGGATCGATGCTCGCGTCGCCGACCAGGAGCACGTGGGTGGGAGCCTTCTTCCATGTCTGCTGCGTGTCTTTCAGGAACGCCTTGATCGAAGCCGGGCTGCGCACTCCGAAGTTGTATTCGTCGTAGACGTCGTCGACGTCGACGACCACGGTGTTCAGGCCCTCCGCCGTACGAGTCTGCGCGAGCGAGTTGGCCGCGGACGCGAAACGGCGGTGGGTGAGGATGATCATGTCGGTGCGAACGCTGTTCTTGCCGGTGACCAGGGTCGACGGCGTGTTCAGCGCGAGCTCCGCGTCGGTCGAGATCCGGTTGGACGAGAAGGCCATGATCGTTCGCGAGCGGCCGCCGCCGGAGCTGAGGGCCGTGGTGAACGTCGCATCCCAGGAAGCGCCGTTCTGCGCCACCGTCACATCGAGCGCCTTCGGAGCCAGCGGGTCGGTGATGTCGAGCACACGGATCTGGGCGTCGGGGAAGCCGGCGATCGTCACCTGACGCGGGGCCGGTAAATCCGCCTCGAACATGCCGTTGTCGGCACGGAGAAGGTGCTGGTAGGTCAGCCGGGCCGAGACCAGCACGCTGACGTCGAGGTCGCCGTTGAGCGCCGTCAGCGTGATTGTGTTGGCACCCTCGCCGAGCCACGCGTGAGGCACGTTCCAGGTGAACGTCTTCGCTTCGATATTCTGGAGGACCGCGGTGTCCACGAGGAATCCGTTGAGCTCCACACGGATGCGGTGCTCGATGTCTTCCGTGCCGCCGCGGAACGCCAGCTCGAGCCGGGCCGGAGTCGCCGCCGACGCGTCGTGGCTGCCCACGCTCAGGTCCTGCGAGACCGGCGTCGACGTGATGATCGGACCGAAGTAGTTCTCGCCGTCGCCTGTGTCGAGGAAGTTCGGCACCCAGACCGAGCGGTCGATGCGCTGGTAGACGAACGGCACGCTTCCGGTCAGCGGCGAGCCGCCACCCCCCGGCGCCGGTTTCAGCGTTGCGTTGCCGTTCTTGTTGCGTACCCAGTACGTCCGCGCGCCCGTGGCCGGCGTGTCGAGATCGAGAGCGTAGAACTCGATGCTGTCGTCGTTGACGACGATCGGCTGCTCGACCCCTTCGCAATAGACGGAGACCTTCTTCGGGTCCGCCGCGAAGCCCGCGGCTGCCATCTGCGCCGTGGTGATCCGGTACCAGCCCTCACGGGCGACGTAGACCTTCAGGGCCGATTCCGCCGCCAGCTCGAGCTGCTGGTCGATCTGGTTCTTCGACGCGGGCCGGAGCACGGTGGGCCGCACCACGCCCACACCCGGCGCGTTGGCGATGACGCTGCCGTCCGCTCCGAGTCCGCCGAGCGGAGGGCTGTCCTCTTCCGCTTCCGGCGCGGAGCCCTTGAGCACCGGCGTGAACGGACCGTGAAGCGTTCGCTCCCCGGCGCTGTCGAAGTCCTCGAGCCAGTACTGGACGAACGCGTTCGTAGTGGGCAGGCGATCGTTGAGACGGTAGGAGAAGCCCGCGACCGGCGCCGTCCGCTTGGTGACGAACGCCGAGCCCGCGATGAGCTTCTTGTTCACCTGCTCGCGGGCGCCGCCGCCGATCTGGCGGTAGATGTTGAACCCGAGGTTGTGCGTCTCGAACGCGGTCTGCCAGGTCAGCTTGACCTTGTTGTTGTGCTGGACGGCCTCGAAGACGCGCAGCTCGATCGCGGTCGGACCCAGCCCGAGCTGGATGTATCCGAAGTTGAGGTTCGCGGCATTGCCGCCGGTGAGATTGACCGCCTCGACGAAGTTCGCGGGGTTCATTGCGGTGGTCAGACCCTCGGTGACCTCGAACGTCGAGCCGTAGCCCGTGAGCCTCGCTGACGTGTCGGTCACGCGGATGATGTGTTGCGCGGCCGCAAGACCGGTGAACGTGTAGTCCCCGGTCGCGTTCGTCGTCGTGGTCATGAGGACGGCCGACGGACGCGACCATCCGAGTCCGGTGGCCGTGAGGCCGGTGTACAGCTTGGTCAGGGTCAGGCTGGTGTTGCTGTTGACGTTCTGCACGATGTAGGCGACCCCGTTGATGAGGATCGGATCGCCCGGGTTGAGGACCGTGAAGTTCGTGCCCGTTCCGGTGATGGTGTTCGTGCCGTTCGTCGTCGTGATCGTTCCCGCGCCGGCGACCACCGAGAGCGCCTCGACGGTCACGCCGCTGAATCCGTCCTCTCCGGCGTTGATGCCGCCGTTCTGGTTGTCGTCCTCCCAGATCTTGCCGGTCACGTTGCGCGGCGTCACGGCGTCGAAACCGAAGTCGCGGGTCAGGACGTTGGCCCCTCCGGCGACGTTGGCGGCGAGCTGGATGCCGGCCGTGGCGCCATCCGTATCCGTACGGCCGCCGGCGATGTAGGTGAAGCCGGTCTGGAGCGGGACGCTGACGATGTACGTGCCGTTGGCCAGGCCGGAGAACAGGTACTGGCCGTTCGTGTCCGTGACGAGGCTGCCGACGAGCGTGTCGCCGACGTTGATGACGCCGTTTCCGTTGACGTCGCGGTAGAGGCTGACGGTGACGCCCGCGAATCCGGGCTCTCCGGCATCCTGGGCGCCGCTGGCGTTCAGGTCGTTGTAGACCGTATCGCCGATCGAGCGGGTGAAGTTGAATCCATAACTCGGCGCCGCGGCGCGGTTGACGTTTGCGACCAGGTTCGACTCGGCGCGCTGGCCGGCCGTGGCGAAGGCCGTCGTGCCGTAGTAGTCCGCGAGGACGTTGCCGACGTCGCTGATCCGCGTCGTGTAGTCCGCGCCGCTGCCGGGCAGGCCGCTGAACGTGAAGGTGCCGTCCGCCGCGGTGGTGGTGGTGCCGATCACATTGAGGCTCGCGTCGAGCAGCTCGATGGTGACGCCGGCGATCCCGACCTCACCGCCGGCGAAGAGGCCGTTGGCATTCGCGTCGTACCAGACGCGGTCGGTGATGCTGAAGGAGGCGCCGGACGGGAGGTAGCCGAAGTCGGCGGTGACGTACGAGCCGCCCTGCTGGACGTTGGTGAAGCGCACCGTCGTCGGGGTCGTCGCGGTGTAACCCACCGGTGTGGCGGCGGTGACGAAGTACGTATCCGTTCCGGCCGGGGACGGCGTGATGCCGGTGATGAGATAGCTGCCGTCCGGGGTGGTGGCGGCCGTGGTGACGAGCGTGTCCGTCCCCGGCTCGAGCGTGCCGTTGCCGTTGGCGTCGCGGTACAGCGTGAGCGTCACGCCGGTGATGCCGACCTCGCCGGCGTCCCGGATCATGTCGGCGTCCGTGTCGATCCACGCGAAGTCGCCGAAGATGGCGGTCGTGTTCGTGGCACGGTAGCCGAGGTTTGCCTGGGTGTAGCTCTGTCCCGCGGCGAGATTGAACGGCGTCGTACGGTCGTTCGTGAAGCCGAGCGGGAAGGATTGCGAGAGCCCGGCCGGGTACCCGCCCGGGTTCGGGGGCGCCGTCGCCTCGACGTAGTAGCCGTTCCCCGGCGTCACGCCCGTGAAGAGATAGCGTCCGTTCGAGTCGGTGGTCATGCTGGCCAGCGGCGTACCGAAGCTGTCTTTCAGCGTCACGAGGACGTTGTCGATGCCGCCTTCTCCGACGTCCTGGGCGCCGTTCGCGTTCGCGTCGATCCAGACCCTGCCGGCGACGGACGCGCTCGTGATGGTCGGCGTGATCACCGTGTTCGTGGCCGAGGCCGTCAACTGGAACGGGATCTGGACGGAGGTCGTGGCGGCGGTATTCGTGAAGGTGTTCGGGACGTTCGGGAACGGGTTTTCCACCGTGACGTTGAACGTCGCCGTCATGCTCTGGCCACCGACCAGCGTGTAGAGAGCGGTGGTCGACAGCAGGTCGGGCGGGTTCGGGCCGGTGACGGCGACGTTGTAGGTGATGGAGATGTCGTCGACGAAGAAGAACTCGTTGGCGGCGGTATAGGTGTTGTTCGTCGGCTGGAAGCGGATGGCCGTATTGGCGCCGATGAGACCGACCGGGATGTCGTAGCTCACCGTTGC
This sequence comes from uncultured Acidobacteriota bacterium, assembly GCA_963821585.1. Classification (GTDB taxonomy): domain Bacteria; phylum Acidobacteriota; class Thermoanaerobaculia; order Gp7-AA8; family Gp7-AA8; genus QHVT01. The sequence continues at coordinate 4,900,883 of CAWGEI010000003.1, read as the reverse complement.
CGTCGACGCCCCGGTGATCCCGTCAATGGTGTCGAGCGTCGTTCCGAACGCACCCCCCGTACCGGCGTTGCCGGCGAGGACCAGGATTCCATCAGCGGCGTCGACGCCGGTGTCCGTGCGATAGCGGAACGAGAGCCGCACATTGTTTGCCGTGGCACCGGTGGTGCTGACCGCGCGCGAGATCGTCGGCTCGTTCGAGGCGCTGTTGTCGATCCGGAGCGCGCCTCCGAGGACCTGGATGTCGCCGGCGCCTGTACCGGCGCCCGCCGCGTCGTTCTCGGCCCAGTTGCCGGCCCAGTTCCGCGTGCCGGCATTCAGTGCGAAGCTGGCGGTGGTGAAGGCGTCGGCCACCGACGACCGGCTCAGCGAGGTGGTCCCTGCGACGCTGGTCAGCCCGGCCGGAATGGCGTCGTAGAGCGACACGCCGGTCAGGAGGTTCGTCCCGGCCGCGCCCGGATTGGTGACCGTCACCGTATACGTGAACGTGTCTCCGGGATACAGCGGCGTGGGGGCGTTCGAGGTCTTCGTAATCTGCACGTTCCCGGTCGCCACATACGCGAAGTCCGTGGCGCTGAACGTCTGCACCACCGGGGGAGTGCCCACCGAGCGCGTGCCGGTGCTCACCACGCGGTTCTGGCTGAGCGTTCCCACCGGGAACACCGACATCGTCTGTGCGGTGAAGGTGATCAGGATCTCCTGATTCGCGGCCATGTTGCCGAGGCCCGACCAGGTGAGCACGAACGGATTCCCTGCCGAGCCCACGCCGGTGATGGTCGGGTTCGCGGTGGAAGTCGTGAGATTGGGCAGGGTGATGGTGGTGGTGCCGTTCACGTATTGCCAGTTCGGTGGCAGCGTGTCCCTGACGCTCAGGGAGCTCATCGTGTACGAGCTGGTCTTCGTCGAGATCCGGAACTGCGTGGTGGAGCCGGCCGCCGCCGCGACGACGGTGGGATTCGCGGTCTTCTCGACCGTCAGGGCGAGCGAAATGAAGTCCGTGCCGGGCAGCGCGACGTATCCGAGGTCGAGGTTCGGCGTCGGCGTCGTGGCCTCATCGGCATTTTCGCCCCACGCCATCGAGAACTGGCCGGTCGCCCAGAAGCGGGCCCCGGCCATGTCGCCGGTCGGGCCTTGCGGGACGAACCACTGCTCCAGGCGGTTCAGCGTGCGCGTGACGTCGGCGACGCCGTCGTTCTGGTAGTCGACGAAGACGACGGTGTTGTCCTGCGCCACCGTCAGGTAGACCGAATTGCCGTCCGTCGGCGCGCTCCCGAGCGGCAGCGAGCCCGGCGACCACCCGAGGAAATGCTCGTCGTAGAGGAAGGACGTCGGCAGCAGGCTGAAGCCCCACTCGAAGGCCTGGCCCGTCGAATCGCCGAAGCCCACCCCCCAGAAGGCTTGGGTGGCGCTGAAATACAGCCCCTGCGCCGCCGGGACCGACGGGTTTGCGCCCAGGGCCCGGTTGAACGACTGCGTCGAGTTGGCGGGGACCACGAACGAGCCCGCGCCGGACTGGCTCTGCCAGTTGATCGTCAGCGGGGTTGCGTGCGGGTTGAACAGGTAATAGTCGGTGTTGCGGCCGGCGGCGGCCGCCTGCCCGAACGGCGCGTAGTAGTCCTCGGTCCAGAAACCTCGGGGAAACGCGCTGAGGCCGCGGGCGGCGTACGTCGTCCCGATCCGGCCGGCGACGAACTTGACCTGCAGGGTCTCGCTTCCGACGATCACCGCGCCGGAGTTGAGCGTGCCCCCGCCGGGAAACGTGGTGCAGGTGACTCCCGCCGAGCATGCGCTGATGCGGTCGAGCAGGAACGTCTGCCCCCTCTGCAGGGTCACCGACGTGGCGTCCCCGGCGTTCCCGCGAACGGCGTCGCGGTTGAGGTTGAGCATGTCCGCGGTGCCGTTGGCGTCGAGGTCGACGGTCACCGTCGTGTTGTCCGCGGTGGCCTGGACGAGCGCGTAGACCCGTTCGAAGCCGGTGAAGTACGTGGCGCTGGTGGCGAAGTTGTTCTCGCCGAACGGCAGGATGTAGGTCGTGAGCTGCGGCTGGACGGGATAGACCTCCCACGCGTCGCCCTGGTTTCCGGCTCCGCGCGCCTCCAGCCACACCGCGCGGGTGACGGTCACCGGACCACCGGCGATGTAGAGACGGTCGCCGCCGTCGTAACAGCGGGCGCCGGGATTGACCTGGCCGGGGCACGTCGCGGCGGGGTTCCGCGCCGCCGGAGGCGGTCCGCCGGACGGCACGTTGGAAGACTCGAAGGTCTGCAAGTCGCCCTGCGTGGGCAGAGAGACCGTCTCGTCGGCAGTGGTCCCCGGCTGGGCGGGATCGAAGTTGTAGCCGTTCTCCCAGTGGTCGTAGTAGATGGTCGTGCTGGCCGACCACGCGACGACCGACGTCACGGAGTGCATCCCGGTGGCGCCGGCTCCGTTATCGTCGAGGTCGTCGAAGATGTAATACATGTTGAGCTCGTCGCCCGGGAGGTAGTACTCCGAGTACCCGGCCGTGGCCTGAGCTACTGCCGTCGACGCGCAAAGCAGCAGCAGCACTGCTGCGAAGCACCGAACGATCCGACTGACTTCCTGCCGCATAGTCTCTCTCCGAATGAAGCGGCCACCGGGCCGCGAATGGACGCCGTGCGATGTGGTGGACTGGGGATGGACCTGTCGATCCTCGTCAAGTATGGGTCAGACTGTCACCCGACTGCTATAGGACTTCTACCTAAAGAGAGAGAAATCGTGGTTATTTCACCTATTTTTTGTCGATGTCTGACGTCCGCCTGACCGCATCCCGCCGGAAGTCTCTACAATCCGCGGCGATGTCGCCCTTCGCGCTCCTGCCTTTTGCCCTCGGGGCGATCATCGGAAGCTTCCTCAACGTCGTCATCCACCGCCTTCCCCGGGAGGAGTCCGTGGTCTGGCCGGGGAGTCACTGCCCGTCCTGCGGCGCGGCGATCCGGGCCTTCGACAACGTGCCCGTTCTGTCCTTCCTCTGGCTCGGCGGCCGGTGCCGCGACTGCCGGTCTCCGATCGGCTTCCGCTACCCGATCGTGGAGCTTGTCAACGGGCTCTTCTACGTGGCGGTATGGGAGCGCACCGGACCGACCGTTTTCTTTCTTCCCGTCGCGGCGCTCGTCTCGGCGACCATCGCCCTGATCTACATCGACCTGGACGTGCAGTTGCTGCCGGACGTGATCACCATCCCCGGCACGGTCGTAGGCATCATCGCCGGCGCGATGCAGACGGGCGCGCTCGTGCCGGAGCTCTGGCTCGTGCGGTCGTGGCAGGAGTCGGTCGTCGGAGCCGTCATCGGCGCGTCGACCATCCTGCTGATCATTGCCGCGTACTGGCTGTGGCGGCGCGTGCAGGGGATGGGCTGGGGGGACGTGAAGATGATGGCCATGATCGGCGCCTTCACCGGCTGGCAGCTCGCGGTCCTGGTCCTGCTGGCCGGCGCCTTCCTCGGCGCGCTCGTCGGCCTGCCCGTGGCGCTTCGCCAGAAGGAGGGGATGCAGTACGCCCTGCCGTTCGGCGTCTTCCTCGGCATCGTTCTCCTGGGGGTTGTGTTCTTCGGCGAGTCGCTGGTGTGGACGGCTCCGCTGCTTCTGCAGCGGTGACCGATTCACCACAGGCCCCATCGGCGGCAGCCCAGCGCTCCTTGTGGACGTCGAGCCTCCAGAGGTCGCCGAGGTAGTTCTCCGGCGTGAACAGCCCGGTCCCGTTCACGGCGTCGTTCGTGTATCCGCCGTAGACGAACAGGGCGTTCCACCCTCTCCCGCCGGAAACGATCAGCGCGTCGTCCTCGGCGACGGGCCACATCATCGCCTCGGCCCTGGCCGACGGCCCGCCCGGGTACTGGCCGAGGTCGTCCCAGGTCCGCGTGGCGACGTCGAAGGCACTGAAACCGGCCACGGGCTCGTCGTTCGGGAAGGTCCCGTTCAACCCGCCGAAGATGTAGAAGACGCCCTCGTGATAGACGCTCGAACCGTCCCAGACGGGGTCGGGGACGGCGCCGCCCTGCGAGATCCCGGTCCAGTAAGGCAAGCACGACTGCGCGGCGCTCGGGCGGATCCAGACGAACGAGAGCAGGAATGAGAGAGAAGCGACGAGAACGATCCGAAGCTGAATCCTGCTGGCCATTCGGGCTGACTCCTTGTTCGAGCAAGGAAGTTCGGCACTCAGCGCCTTCAGGCCGCCGGCCGAAGTGCCGATGACAACGATGTCCTGTCCGTCAGATCAGCCTCCCGCTGGCCGGCGCAGAACCAGGTCCGCCATCGCTACACCTTCCGGCCTGTCACGAGCCGATAGACCACGACAATGACGGCGATGACGAGCAGGATGTGGATGATCGCACCCCCGATCTTGAGTGCGAACCCGAGCAACCAGAGCACGATGAGTACGATTGCGATGAGCCACAGCAGGTTTGCCACGTAAGCCTCCTCAACAGGAGAGCTTCGATATTGCAATGCCGAGACCACCATCGTTGAGGCTGGCTCACAGCGTTCCGAAGCACGGACCGCCGGCGTCCCGCCGGCTGCCCGGGCGGTAGCCTGCACTGAGCGCAGCCGAAGTGTCTCGCCGCCCCGGGTGGGAGCGGAGTACGTGACCTCAGATCCTACTCAACCACTCGGCTACTAAGAATGCGCGCCTCAGCCATTTAGCTCGGCTTGACCATCGGCGGTTCGAACGGTCGCACAGGATCGTCCGCGGCAATGTAAGTGCGTATGTATCGGACCGTCCCGGCAGTCGCTTCGCGGTTCACTACGGCGGTCCGCAGGTAGTGAAGTGCGTTAACGCTGGCCAGCGTTACGCGCGCAGCGGTAAAGAGCGTCACGAGATCGCGTGCGTGTATTCGGTCTCGGACCACTTTTCATTCTGGAGTAATAGCTCGGTCAAATCGAGCATGACGAAGCCCGCCTCGCCTGGCATACCCAATTGTTCATACATGGCGGCGATCGGCTCCAGGTCGCGCATGGCCGCCGCTTCGCCTTGTGCAAGCCGGATCATGATCACCGTCCACTCGCTGCGGGTCTGCTCGGCGACGTTGGCGAGTGCCTGGAAAATCTCGATGGCTGCGCGGGCGTCGTTCATTGCAGCGTCGAGCTCGCCGAGGCGGAGGTTGCATTCTGCGATGTTCAAACGGACGCGTCCCACCTCGAGCTGCTGGCCGAGCCGCTCCTCGACGAGCAATAACGCCCGCAAAGTGTCGCGTGCGGCCGCTACGTCGCCCTGCTCCAGCCGGATTGTTGCTTCGAGCATGATGACCTTTGCGAGGGGTGCACTCTCTCCGTACTGGTCGAGCAGATTCCTTGCGCTCTGAAGCGTTCGCAGCGCTGCCGGGAAACGCGTTGTCTTTGTAAGGGTGGCAGCCATTGTGTACCGCGCTTGTCCGATCTCGAAACTGGAGTCCGGCGCCCGTAACTCCGCGTACAACTGCTCGGCCGCATACGCCGCGTCGATCGCTTCACCGTAGCGGCCGGCCATGCGGCAGGCGTTGGAACGCTGTTTCCAGACATGGCCTCGCGAGCGGAGACTGGCCTTCTCGTCGAGCGAGAACGCGACCATTTCGGCGACTTGCAGCAGCACGAGCGCATGCTCCGGATCTCGATCAAGTTCCGGCCCCGCGGCGTCCACAAGCCGCTGCACGAGCGCGGCCGTGCAGACGTGCGGACTCGCGCCGATGATGTCTCGCCATTTGTCGATGGGGTGTTGTGCAAGCTGCACGAATAGCGCATCCGCTGCGTGGGCGTCCCGCTCCGCGCGCGCCGTGTCATCCTCGATGCCTTGCAGTGTCTCGAAGAAGTCGGAGTCGAGGCCGTCGTCTTCAACGTGTTCCAGAACCGAGCCATCGTTCATCAAGCGCATGACCTGTGACAGCTCGTCGTAAACGTGCGTGCACTCCGTGCAGTGCTCGATGTGCGCCCACATCTCCTCGTGATCGGTCGAATCGGCCGACCCGTCGATGAACGCGAGGATCTCGAATCGCGTGAGGTGCTGGTCGCTCATGCACCACCTCGACGTAACGACGCGAGCGCCTCGCGGGCGGCACGCAGGCAACGGAACACGATCTGCCGCCCGCCTGAACGCGCCTTTGATTGCTCCGCCGCGATCTCGGCGGGCTCCAAGCCATCGACGTAACGTTGCCAGAGAACCTTTCGGCAGTCCTTTGGGACGCGACGGAGAACGCGCGCAAGGTCGAGACGTGCGGCAACGTCGTCCCTGAGCGCTCGCGGATCGAGGAGCGCATCCGGAAGTGAATCTCCCGGCTTGGCGTCGCGCCAGTAGTTCAGGCACGCATTCCTCGTCGCCGTGATGAGCCAACCCCGGTCGTCACCGATGACGCTGACCTTGCGGATGTACGCGACAAACACGTCGTGAATCAGGGGACGCACATCGGCGGGTGGTACACGGAACCTGCGAGCGGCGATGAAGCGCAGCGCCTCGTAGTGCGCGTCGTACGCAGCGGCAACGCGCTCACGCGCAGAGTGTGCCATGGGGAGGGTGTAGCGGCCTTCGAAAGTATAGCGACATTTCCCGTAACGCTGCCCCGGTCGCGGGTTCCTGACTCCACGAAACCGGCTCCAAGCGAGCGCGGTGCGAGGAGGATTCATGGAAGGCCTTCTGCTGGCGATCTTCATTCTGTCGCTCCGAATTTCGATCCCGCACGGCTAGGGAGGAACGGCACCCGGGAGGCCGGGGAGTCTCACCCGGCCCTTCCGAGTCCGGCCGCGCCCGTGGCCGGAACCGACACTTCGCTGCAACGCCCCTTCGCGTTGCGGAAAGCCGCTCGCACTCTCCGCACGACGCGGCGACGGTCTTTCTGCGCCGCGATCCTTCGGAGTTGGTCGAGAGCGGGGTGCAGGTCAGCGGCGAACGCCAGCTGCGCGAATGTATCCGCTACGTCGCACGCGTGGCGCGTGAGCGCGGCATCGGATGCCTTCGTTTCGATCATGATCTCTGTGAGGTCCAGGCCCACGCACCCAGCGTCCATCCACATCTGGACACCCCGGAACGCGCGGTACGCCTCCCGAAAGGCGCGGAGACTGCCGGCCGCGCTTTCAAACGTGCGAACGTAGGTCGCCATGTTCCAGCGCGTTCGGGCAAGCTCGGCGTTGTTCTTGAGTTTACGGAAAGCGGCGGCGGCCTGGTTCAGCCAGCGGAGTGCATCGACCGGCCGCTTCCGCTGAATCTCGCACATGCCGAGATTCATCCATACGCGTGCGAGATCCTCCTCGGCCTTAGGATTCCTCGGCGGATGCAGAACCTTGCTCAGACGGGACCATCGTTGATGCGCCTCGTCCGAGTCACCCCGCTCAAATAGAACGGCGGCTTCGATCTGTTCCGCGTTCGCGGCAAGCTCAGTGTTCCCGCTCTGTGTCGCGCGTTTGCGCGCTGAGCGTGCGAATGGTAGCGCGTCATCCCAGAGCTCCATTTCAGCGAGAATGGCAGCGCGGGTGAAGTCAACGAGGGCTGCTGAGAAGTCACCGGCTCGGCGAGCAAGGCATCCAACGCTTGCCGATCTTGCCGGTGCACTTCGCTGAGGCGGTGGCCGGAACCCTTCAGGAACGCGTCAGCACGTTCGAACAGCGCTCCCGGCTTGACGCGATCGCCGCTGAGTTTCCGTGCCGCGCCGGTCACGGCGAGAATGCCGCCTCGCGTGGCTGAGACTTCGTCCATACGAAGACGACGTAAGTGCAGAGGCGTGTAGCCCGCGAGTCTCGCGAATTCGGCGAGCACGAGAACCTTGCTTCGCACGAACAGCTCAAGCCGCGTGAGCATCACGGTCGCTCGTCTCCCCCAACCTCCGGCAATCAACGCCTTCTCGAATCCGTGTCCGGGCTTCGGACCACACCGCGTACGCTGTGTAGCCGTCGCAAAACGCCTCGAAGTCCAGCGGACCGAGGGTTTTGCACATGAACAGGAATTCCGCAATAACCACCTGTGGCAATACGTCCGTCACACCCTAAGGGGTGACAGAACGCCGCGAATCCCTACCTTCGAGTGTTCGAAATGGAACGGGGGGGAACAAAATGTTCCTATGCTTTGACGCCCTTCCGGCGTTCGTGCTCTTCTCGTGCGTCGAAAGCCTGCCATGCACGCCCGCTCGATGATGACCGCTGGTGCCGAAGCACCGTGTTGTTCGTCATCAGGTGGAACACGCTGACCGCGTGATGCTGGCGCGCGCGTCCCGACCTCGTGCCTTGCTGAGCCTCAAAAATGCGAGGAAGAAACGAACCTATCGTCCACCCTGTTGCCGGAGAGATTCATGTCGGCGAACCGCTCCGGCCTTCGTCGAAGCTGGTTTCCATTCCACGCCGGCTCATTGATGCCCACGAGAGCATCTATCTCATTTCTTCCGCCATGCACCAGTTCAGCGTTGGAGACCTTGTCATCGTCGAGCCCAGGTCGGATGCCAGCACGGGCGAAAAGGTAATCGCCCAAGACGGCAACGGGCGGATCTACATCGGAAACTGGTGGACAAAGCACCGCGCGCGAGAACTGCACATTGACCCTGCCCGAAAACCCATGCGCAAGGTCTCCATCATGGGGGTGATCAACCACGTGGTGCACTTATGAGTGAGACGAAGCTGAGAGTTTCTCCACTGTTGGCCCCCTGACGGTCACGGCTAGTCGGTAGACCGTCAGGCCCGGCGCCGGAGCTTGCGGCGTTTTGCAATTGCCCGCGCGAGCGCACCGAGGCCGGCCATGGTGCCGAGGTTCTCCGGCGATCCGCCAGGCTGGTCGGCCGGCGCGAGGACCTGCGCGAGCAGCCCGGACACCGGGCCGGACACGCGCTGGAGCTCGGCGCGGGACTCGATCGCGTGGTCGATGATCTGCGACGCCACCCGGACCGCCTCCGCGGCAGCGACCACGGTGTTTACGTCCGGGGTCGCTCCCTCGATGCGGAGGCCGCCGATGGGGATCACCTTGATGCGCAGAGCGTTGGCGAGCTTGACGAGCAGGTCGAGGGTGACGTTGTCGTCGCCCTTCTCCAGTGCGGCGATGCGCGAGCGGCTGACGCCGGAGAGCGCCGAGAGTGAATCCAGCGTCAGTCCGAGCTGTTCACGTTGCAGGCGAATGAGGGCAGGGAAGGGCTCGAACATGGTTACGCTCCTGTGATTCCTGAATACAATATTCATGGCAGTATACAGGATAAATTTCGCAACGGTTCAGTTTTGAGAGTCTATCCAGTAAAAACTCCTTCCCTTAGTATTGGACTCATGCGTTAAGCAGGCGCGCACGCACACCACACCGGCGCTGCCGACCAGCGTTGACGAAAGAGGGAGAGCGGCGGCGCGCGAAGGCGCGCCGTCGAATCCAGCCCCGCGCTCTGCGCGGGGTTTCAGAGGCGCGAAGAGTCCGGCCCCGCGCAACCCCGCGCAAAGCGCGTGACACGACACTAGATTCGACGGCGCGCGCGCGCCACGTGCCGGCTCTCGCCGAGTTGGGAGACGACTTACGGATTTTCGAGTGCACTCGACGATTTTTCGAGCGCACTCGGTGTCTTTTCCCGATCACTCGCTTTTTTTCGAGCGCACTCGGTGTTCTTTCTCGATCACTCGGTGTTTTTTCACGTTCACTCACTCTTTTTTCGCGTTCACTCGCTCTTTTTCGAGGACTCTCGATCTTTTCGCGAGCGCACGAGATCTTTTCGCGAGCACGCGAGATCTTTTCGCGAGCACTCTCGAGATTTCGGCGAGGACTCTCGATCTTTTTCCGAGTGCCCTCGATCGTCGTTCGAGCGAACGCGATCTTTCCCCGGCTGTTCGGGCTCCCGCGCGCCGTATGCGTTGCCCGCCAGCAGAAGAAGGGATACGTCTCCGGCCAGGGTGGTGATGCCCAAACCGATCAGCCCCAGGCCGGAATGCTGGCGCCGCCGTCCCCGGCATTTCGTTCTCCGTCTGGACCAACCGTCGCCCGCATCCACGAACGGGATGGAGATGGCGCCCACAGGCGCTTCTGCCCGTGCAGTAAGAGCGCAGGGTGCTGTTGTTCGCCGATCATCGGGTCGTCGAGGACTTCCGTGATGCGCGCCTCGATTGGCGGTTCACCTTACAATCGAGCGGCCGGAACGGCTCCATGCGCAGCTCGATCCTCCTCACGCTCACGGTCTATCTCGCCGGCGCGATCGTTCTCGCCGCGAGCATTCCTCCGTTGATCCTCGCCTCGGTCAGCGCGGAGCAGATCTGGCGTGAGTCGGTGGCCGATCGGATCGAAGCGGCGCTGGCCTCCGCGAACCTCGACGACCCGCGGGACGTCGACCGGGTCACCCTGCCGGTCCAGGCGGTGACCGGGGTGACGGTGCGCGTGTACCGCGCCCGTGCGGGAGCGCCTCCGGCCGCGTCTGCGAGCCAGGAACTGCTCGTGCAGCCGATGGGCGCGCACGTCCTGGTGCTGGAGTTCCCCGCCACGCGGATGCTCCAGATGCGCGCAACGTTGCGCAACGCCGGGTGGGCGGCGATCGCCGCCACCGTCGCCGGCATCCTGCTGCTCTCCCGGGCTGCCTACGATTTCTTCGGCGTCCTTCGCTCCATTCGATCGCAGACCACCGGGACTGGGCCTTCGCACCAGCTCTTCGAGGTGCTGGAGGGCTCGATCCGCACGCTGCGCGGCCGGCAGTCGGAGCTGCAGCGTCTGCACGACCGGGAGCGGGAGCGGGCGAACGAGCTGGCGACGATCACGGCCACCCTGGTACGGAGCCTGAGCTCGGGCTTCATCGCGTTCGACACCGAGGGGCGGATCGTCGACCTGAATCAGGCGGCGCGCTCGATCGTGGAGACCGACGCCGACGTCGCCGGCCAGCATGTGCGCGAAGCGCTGCGGCCCGGGGTGTTCGCGACGACACTGGCCGGCGCCCTGGACCGCCGCGACGCGCTGCAGCGTGTGGAGGTCACCGAAGAGGATGGACAGGTGATCGGTCTGACCAGCGTTCCGCTGCTGGACGAACGCGGCCGGTACTTCGGCATGCTGGCGCTGTTCGCCGATCTCACGCCTGTCCGCAAGCTCGAGGCGCGACTCCGCGAAACGCAGTCGCTCGCCGACCTCGGCGAGATGTCGGCAGGCATCGCTCACGAGTTCCGGAATTCTCTTTCGACGATCCTCGGGTACCTCGCGCTCGCGCGCAAGAGCTCCGAGCCGTCGCGGATGACCCATGGCATCGGCCGCGCGGAGGCCGAGGCCCGCGAGCTGGCTGCGGCGGTCGAGTCGCTGCTCGTCTTCGCGCGGCCGATGGCGCTGCAGAGGCAGCCGGTCGATCTGAGCGAGCTGGTGACGAACGTGGCCGGGCGTCTGCGGGACCTGAACGGGGCGGTGCGCGTCGTCATCGATGTGCACGGGGACGCGGACGGAGTCGTCGTTCCGGCGGACGCGGCGCTTCTCTCGCGGGCGGTCGAGAACCTGCTCCGCAACGCCTACGACGCGATCGCGGAGCGGGGAGAGGGAAGCGGGACCATCGAGATCGGCGTGCGGGCGGAGCCTTTGCCGCGGATCACGATCTCCGACGACGGAGCCGGGTTCGACGCCGCGATGGCCGCGCGCATGTTCGTCCCCTTCCAGTCGGGGAAGTCGAACGGATTCGGGATCGGCCTGTCGCTGACGAGGAAGATCGTCGTGCTGCACGGGGGATCGGTGGACGTCGTACGGAGGGAGGGTGGGGGCGCGGTGGCGATGATCGAGCTGCCCGCCTGATCCCCGGCGCTGGTACCTTTCCTCCCAACTGTGCGAAGTGCGCGGCAGGCCGCTCGAAGGGAGCCAAGCCGTAAAGGCCGCAGCCACAGCAACTTGACGATGATCGGATACGAGGGCATGCCGTTTGCGCAATGAGCAGCCCGCCTGGAGGAGATGTATGTCGAAACGGAAGCAGGAAGAGGGCTACGTCCTCATGCTCGTGATCATCATCATGGCCATCGTGTTCATGCTGCTGATGATCGCGTCCACGCAGACGCTGACGACCACGCGAGTGCTGTCGCTGCGGCTAACGCACCAGGGGCAGTCGCTCAATGCGGCCCACGCCGGCCTCGTGGAGGGGCTGGACTACTTCCGCCGGCAGACGCCGCCCGTGACGGTGTTCAGTCCGAAGCGGAACACGAACCCGAACGCCGGGCCGGTCGTGGACGAGACGGACCTCGTGACCGTTCCGCCGTCCATCCAGCGCGACTTCCTGATCAGCTCCCTGGGCCGGGTGTGGGGCCACTATGAACTGGTCCAGGGCGTTGCCACGAACCAGGTGGGAGTGGCGGACGTCACGAAGAACCGGCGAGGCTCGGCCGCCGGCTCGGGCTCGATCTGGCGGCTGCAGTCGAGAGGGTCGGTCTACATCAGGAACAATGGGAACGTTGCGTACAACCAGTCTCCCAACCTGGTCATCTCCCAGAAGGTGGTGGAGACGGAGATCCAGCGCGTCGGGTTGAACCTCCCCGCCGATGCGGCTCTGCTCATCAACAACGGAAACAGCTGCGCCGTCGGGACGTCCGGCGCATCCCGGGCCCGCGTCGTCGGAACGGCGTCCGGCACCGGAGTAGCCGCCAAGTCCGGCTCGGCGGTCCTGGAGGCCGGCGCCGTGCTGAGCGGCAACCCGGCCCGTTCGACGCTTGCGGGGATGGACTTCTCCGTGAACACGATCTTCAACGTGTCGTCCCTGACCGAGCTCGCGGCCATCGCCGATCACAGTGTCACCTCGGTGGCCAATCTCCCCTGCAATCCTTCGGACAGCCTTCCCTGCAAAGTGGAGCTTCCGATGCGCCTGACGGTGATCGACCTCGGGGGCAGCGGTACGGCGACGTTCAACAGCACCCGCAGGCTGATCGGAAGCGGCATCCTGGTCGTCAACGGCAACCTCGTCATCGACGGAGCCTCGTCCACGTTCAACGGGATCATCTACGTGACCGGCAACTACACGCAGGTCGGTCCTTCGACGGTCAACGGCTCCGTCGTCCTGGCCTCCAATGTTTCGACCGCCACCCTCCGAGGGACGAGCGAATATGCCGAGCTCTATTTCGACCGGTTCATGCGCACGCAGGTGGCCACCCAGCTGGGACAGTTCCGTTTCGCCCGGCCGGCCTTCATTCCCTGCCCGTCCGGCGATCCCAAGTGCGATTCGAAGTTTGCTGAGAATTAAGGAGAGATCCTCATGAGAAATCCATCGCGGGAACGCGGTCTGACGCTGATCGAAGTGCTGGTGGCGCTGGCCATGGTGGGTGTGATCATCTACGCCAGCCTGTCGCTGACCGAGAGCAGCCGTCACCTCACGCGCATGAACTCGGACCGCCAGTTCGCGACCCAGAAGGCGATCTCCATCATGGAGGAGCTCAAAGCGGTGGCGACGTCCAACGTCAACGCCTCCGGCCAGACCCTGGCGGTGCTGGACAACTTCGACGACGGGGCCGAGCTCCATCCCGAGCTGACCATCCAGACCCCCGTGTTGCCCGGCGACAAGATCAGCGGGAACGTTCCGTCAGGCGGCGGGTGGCGCTACTCGCGCCGGATCTCCGTGACGCGCCTCGGCGGACCGACGACGGGCGGAGTGCGCCTCGTTCGTGTGGCGGTGTTCATCAATGAGCCGACCGGGGCCCGGGCCCTCGCGGACGTATCGAGCGTCATTCGAACGCTCGCCACGACTGCGCCGCCCACCCAGGTCTACGACGTCTATGCCATCGCCGTGAACAACGTCCCCGGGTGGTGGGTCTACACGGCCAACCTCGTGCCGTTCGTGCAGAACGCCATCAACGAGCTGCAGACGCGCAATCCCGGGCTCGAGTTCCGCGTCCACTGGATCACCAAGCTGGCCTATGGACGGGACGAGGAGTACCGGCCGTACGTGAACTACGACAATCCGGCGACGACCACTCCGAACGACAACCCGTCCACCAACGACATCAACTGGGTGTACTTCTACCCCGGGTCGCTGCCGAATAACGCGACCCAGAACCCGCCTCTGCTGACCGAGTATTACCCCACCAGCGGCTTCACCGGGCGCATCAACATCGACGGAAACAACAATGCGCTGGTCGTGGCGAATACCCATTTCGGCGATTACGATGTCGACGACCAGCCCTTCCCGCACTCCCTGGCCGATCAATACAATCACGCCAAGCGGTATCCGGAGGAACGGGCGATTTTCGAGGCCCGCCGCGGTGCCCTGGACGCGTTCGGAAAGAACATCTATCAGGACGAAGAGCCCACGTACCGGCTGCTGCTGGACGACATGGTGCTCCGCCCCACGGAATACACAAACGCCATCCTGATCAATCTGCACGGCGAGCTGTTCCCGTTCCCCCCCGTTCGGAATTTCTCCGACCCGGCCAAGGCGCCGGAAGTGCTCCTGCCTGTGAGTCTCCAGAATCTTCGGGCGGTGACGCATCCCACCAAGGTCGCCTACGATCAGACCGAGCAAATCGAGCTCCGCACCTATACATACGAAGCGTGGAAGGGCGCGGGAGCCCCCGCGAACGGCATCTTCCCGGTTCCAGTGACGGTGGTCCTCAAGGGGATCAGGATGCTCGCCGCCAACATCCAGGTCTCACGGATGGAAGGAGGCGTCATTCAGGGCGTCGCCGCCAACAACTCGTATACCGACTGGAACAACGCCATCGTCGGCGCGCCCGCGGGGGCCGCCCCCGCGCGCATGCAGGCCACCGTGGCCATCGTCGGCAACGATACGTTGATCACGCTGTACAACTCGCCGTTCCGGTCGCCGGCCTGCGCGGAGGTCGGGGGCGCGGGGTGCGCCGCCGGAACCACCAACAAGGGCCTCAAGGCCGCCCACCGGCTGTACAACATGGATTACATCCCGTCGCCGGTGGACAACATCGCCGGCGGTGCGGTCCCATTCACCAACAGCCTGTTCTCCGACACCGACGGACCCAAGAACACGGCCAGATGGAGGATCCGGATCACCGCCGCCAACCTGACCGCCGCCTTGACCGCGGTGGGCCTGCCGCAAAATACCGCGCTCCGTGTCGAGACCCGCATCGGAGCTCCCCCCGTGGGAGCGCTCCCCACGACGGGGACGCTCTATCCCGTCCGCAACCAGCCCACCAATCTGTCCGCGACCTATTTGTGGCGCGGGACGGCCACCTGGTTGTACGGCGACGGAACCGACGCCAATCTGCCGAACCTGCCGATGACGGAGCGGTATCAGTTCCTCGGCGATCCGAGACACAGCCCGTACGCCGACAACAAGGCCGCGTTCAACGCCGCCGCCGCGATCAACAGCGTCGCCACGAGCCGGATCGGAGAGGGGTACAACCGCTATTTCGACGATTTCCACGCCGGCGGCACGGACCGGGCGGCCTGGTGGCCCGGCTGGCCGACCCTGAAGCTGACCGACGGCGACGCCACCAACGAGGGCTGGACCGGCGGTGGTGGAGGAAGCATCGAGTTCGACGTCGACCGCTCGTTCCAGGTCATGCGCACGGCCTTGACGACCTCTCGCACCGTCTACACCACGATGACCGGCTACTCCTACTACTACGTCGGGCTGGGAGGGGAGATCGGATACGACGACGCCAACCAGTTCCCGAACAGTATTCCGATCTCCGCGAAGCCGTATACCGGTGCGAGCGGGACCGCCATCACCGAACAGTCCATCATCAACGAGCATCCGACCGGCAACACTCAGGGAGCGGGCGTCAAGTACGTGCGCCGGGTCGGGTTCGGGACCGACTACTGGTGGTCGATCAACTGGCTGGGCGAGCTGTTCCCGGATGACGTCTACAACGGGGCGAACGGCTATGCTGCCCGGGGCAATCTGCCGACCGGAAATCTCTCCACGAACTTCCGCCGCGTCATTCGCGGCGACATTGCCCCGACCACCGGCAACACCCTGCCTTCGGGAACGGACTTCGAGGGTGGGAACGTCGCCTCCGGCCTCACCGCCAGGAACTCGGTCCGCCGCACCGGCCCTGCCGGCAGCACCAGCTTCTTCTGGAGCGGGACGGCAGCGTCGACGTTCCATCATGCCTCGGAAGCCGACACCAGCACGGCCGCGCTGAGGCCTGACGGTACCATCGTCGCGAGCGAGAACACCGGGTACCATTTCCCGCTGCTCGACCCGATTCCCAACAACCGCCCGTTCGCCCAGGACATCAACAATACGGGAGCCAATCCGCAGGCGTTCCTGAACGCCCGTTACGGGGCGGCCTTCCCGATTCAGCTGGAGGCCGAGTTCTACCGCAATGGCACGAGCGCGCGGCCGGGCAGCGCCCTGTATGCGAGCCGGAATCCGGCGACGAATCGCGTGGCCTTCGTGGTCGTCAACGGGCTCTCGCCGACCGGCGCTTCAGGATCCAACTTCATCGCGCGATGGTCGTTCCTCAGCCTGATCCACAGCTTCCTCGAGGCCGGACTGTACGACGACGCCGCGGTCTGCACGGGATGTCCGTTCCGGGTCTCCCAGCTTCCCCGCGTCCAGATCACCAATCCCAATGCCACGACCGAGATCGAAGACCCGGCCGCGGTCACGGTCGAGTGGGCGTCGACCTGGAGCCGATGGGACGGGGGCGTGCCTCTGACGGCGAATGCCGCGAAACGGGGCTACACTCCGGGGTATCCGGTCAATTTCGCCGAACCGACCGCAGTGCGGTACCAGGTCATGTACAGCCCCGACAACGGCATCAGCTGGAAATGGATCGACGACAACACGAAGGCCCTGCCGGCCGTGAAGCGGGGCGACAAGCTCACCACCGCTACGTCGCTCAGCTGGACCACGCCCGCCGCCTCGTTCCCCGACGGCAACTACGTGATCCGCGTCGAGGCCTACCGCGACGGTCTCTCGCTGCACTACTCCTACCACCAGTTCACCGCCTACATCAGGAGGACGACATGAGCTCCGGCAAGGCCAGCCAGCGAGGCGTGACGCTCATCGAGCTGCTCATCGTCATGGCCATCTCCTCGGCGGTCATGCTCATCGCCTACGAGCTCCTAGAGGACGCCATGCGCACGACGCTCGCCCTGGAGAGCCGGAATCAGCTGACCACGCTCACCCAGAAACCGGTCAACTCGCTTCAGAATGCGGCGTACCAGGCCCGCGTGGTGTTCATCGACGACACCTCCGGCCAGGGCTATCTCACCCGCATTTCGAGCCAGCTCCCCGCGACGATGCAGCCCGCCCCGAACACGCTGCTTCCCCGGATCGACGACAACATGGGGCCTGACGCCGGAACCGGCGTGGATCGCCGCGCCGGGAACTGCCTGCTGATCGCGCGGCAGCTGCCGCCGGTGTACGTGAGCTACGACCACGACAACCTCGGCGGGACGGCCATGGTGCCGTTCCCCATCGACCGCTACCGGTTCGAGCTGTTCTATCTCACCAGGACGACGAAAAAATTCTCAACCGGGACCTACTCGGTGGATCTGATCCGCGCCCGCACGATCGATTTTGCCGACCGCTTCCAGTTGAGACCCCTCATCGACAACTCCGGCGGCAACACCCCGATCTTCAGCGCCGCGCAACAGACCCAGATCGCGAACGGCCTGGCCGCAAACGGCATCACCCGGGCCTGGGACCCGACCACCGGCCTGTTGCCGACCGCCGCCTTCTACACGATCAACACTTCGAACGGCGACATGACCGCGCAGCCGAATCCCACGCTCAATCTGTACTCGGTGGCGTCCATGACGTCGGGACTGGGCGGCGGGTCGATCGCCGGAAAAATCGACTATAGCGTGGCGTACCTGCAGACCGGAGGCGTGCCCTTCGACACCGTGCAGAACGCCCGTAATCCGGTCCCGTACTTCGCGGCATATGACTCGGGCCTGCCGAACTTTCCCTCCGGTCTGGAGATCAAGGTCATCGGGACCGGTGGTGCGCAGCGGGTGGTGGCCCGCCTGGTCATGCTCGGGAAGTACACGATTGGAGGCGCGCGAGTCGACTCGCAGTCCGGAACGGTGATTGCGACCCGAGGCGTATCATGAGCGATGGAATCCTCCCGCTGCCCGCGTAGTTGCAGCGGAAGAACCGGAGGAGCGATGCGAAACCGACTGGCTGTGTCGTTGTTGGTCATCTCCGCCGCGTCATTGTCCGGACAGCAGCCGGAAGTGCGGACGGCCGCGACCGCTGCGTCCCTGGTCCAGGACACGACGTTCCGGACTGACGATTCGCCACTCGTGCGGGCCGCGAAGCGGACGCTGGCCGCGAGGAAGGGCGCGCAGAACGTGCCGGTGCATCGCGTCACGGATGCCACCCTCAAGCGCAGCAGCGGCCGCGTTGCCTTTGCCAGCGGTCCGGTCAATGGGCCGTCGTTGCCGCCTCTGCCGGAGCCGGAAGGCCCGCCCGTCCCCGTCCCCCAGGCCCCTCCCGACCGCACCGCCGAAACGCGGCAGCGCATCGAAGCCCTCCAGCAGGAACAGCGGCGCATGCGGGACGAGGCTGACGAAGGTCCGTACGGCCAGATCGACGAGGACGTTGTCGAGCGCCGTCTGAACGAGATCCCGAACGAGATTCAGCAGGCCACGCCGCCGCCAACTTCGCCGCCCGAGCGTTGATCGCGCCAAGAATTTTGACGCTTCCCGATTCCCGCGTTTCAGGCAACCAATTCTCCTGATTCGACTTAAACGCCCGGCCTGGACGGCCGGGCGTTCGCTTTTCTCCGCGTCCCGAAGGAGAAAGCGATGCCCTGTCGTCGAGCCTCGTCGGGACACACACTCACAGAACTGGTCGTGGTCGTAGCTGCTTTCGGGATCATCGCCGGCACGGGGATTCCGGCACTGACGAATACCATGAGCCGCGCGGCGCTGCGATCCGCGACCGCGCAGGTCCGGGACCTGTTGCGGCTCACCCAGGAAGAGGCCATGACCCTGAACCGCAACCGCGGCATCCGCTTCACGCAGGAAGGCGAGCGGTGGGTCTGGGCGGTCTATGACGACGGTGACGGCGACGGCGTCCGCAACGCGGACATCGCGGCCGGTGTCGATCCGCTCGTGGCCGGGCCGGAAGATGTCGGGCTGTTCCGGGGGATGGCGGGGATCGGAATTCCCGAAGACGGGGTGCCTCATCCCGATGACGGCACTCTCCTGACCGCGGACACGAGCCCCATCCGTTTCGGGACCACTTCCCTCTGCTCGTTTGCGACGGACGGTTCTTCCACGCCGGGCAGCGTCTATCTCAGCTCGGCCAGCGGAGAGGCCGCGATCGTGCGGTCGTCGGGCGACGGCGGCAGAATCCGGGTCATGTTCTACGACCGGGGGGCCGGGACGTGGATCCTGCTCTGATCATCCGGCTGGCGGAGGCGTGTCGGAATCGAACCAACCTTTCGACGCTTCCGCGCCGAAACAACGGTTTTGAAGACCGCGGAGGCCACCAGACCCCATTCGCCTCCGGAAGAGGAGCGCGGACGATAACACTACTGCTTCGGCGCGTCCGTCAGGAATCCCACTTTCGCCGCCCCTGCCTCCTGCGCCGCATCCATCGCCTGCACCGACTGCTCGAACGACAGGTCGTCCTCGGAGTTGATGAACACCACGCGCTCCGCCGGCGGGCGCGAGGCCATCTGCCGCGCGACGGCGTCGCGCAGCGCCTTCACGTCCGCCATCTTCTCGGTGTTGAGATACACGCCGTCCGCCTTGACTGTGATCACGAGCTGGTTCTGCTCCGACTGCGGCGGCGGGGTCGCCAGCTCCACCTTCGGCGGCACCTCGACGTCGAGTCCCATCTGCAGGATCGGTGTCGCGACCATGAAGATGATCAGCAGCACCAGCACGACGTCGACCAGCGGCGTGATGTTGATCTCCGAGCGGACGCCTCCGCTGCTTCCTCCGAATGCCATTTACGACTTCCCCTGGGCCATCTGTTTTCCGGCCTGCTGGTTCTCGGTCATGATCGCCACGCGCGTGAACTCCGCTTCGTTCGCGGCCTTCATCACCAGCCGCACCTTCCCGAAGTTGATGCGCTTGTCCGCCTTGAGCTGCACGGCGCGCGACGGATCCTTCTGATGCTCCGCGCGCAGGTACGTCGTCAGGTCCTTGTCGGGGATCCAGTTCTGCCCCACGAACACCGTGCCGTCGCTCTTGATCGAGATGATCAGATCGCCTTCCTTGCCCGGCTTCTTCTCCGCGTGCGGACCGTCGGGCAGGAGCACGTCCACACCCGACTGCAGCATCGGCGTGACGACCATGAAGATGATGAGGAGCACGAGACAGACGTCGACGAGCGGGGTGACGTTGATGTCGCCCTTCACTTCGTCGGGACTGCCGCCGCCTGCACCGAATGCCATCGTCGTCTCCTACGCCCGCGACCGCGCGCGCGCCTCGTTCTTGATGAAGAAGTCGATCAGCTGCGAGCTGGAGTTCGCCATCTCCACGTTGAAGCGCTCGACCTTGTTGAGGAAGTAGTTGTACATCCACACCGCGGGCACGGCGACGAAGAGGCCGAGCGCGGTCGCGCCGAGGGCCTCGGCGATCCCGGCGGACACGGCGCCTAGGCCGCCCGATCCGGTGAGGGCCATGCCCTGGAACGCGGTGATGATGCCGAGGACGGTGCCGAACAGTCCGATGAACGGCGCGGTGGTGGAGATCGTGGCGAGGTTGCCCAGGCCTTTCTTCAGCTCCGCGGACGTCATCAGCGCCTCGCGCTCGATGGCGCGCTTGCCGGAGTCGACGAGATCGAAGTCCGGGGGCAGGTCCTGCGAGGTCTCGTAGTGGAACTCGGTCAGTCCCGCGGCCAGGACGCGCGCGAGATGGCTGTGCCGGAAGCGCTGATCCTTCGCGAAGGTGATGGCCTCCTCGAGCTTGTGCTGCTTGAGGAGCGGGGTGATGCCTTTCGCCACCTGCAGCGACTGTTTCTTCGCCTGCTGAAAACGCCACAGGCGCTCGATGGCGATCGTCAGAGACCACGCCGACATGATCAGGAGGATGACGACCACGCCCTTGCCGAGGGGCGTCATCGAGTTCCACATGCCGATGATGCTGAATTGTGTGTGTACGTCTTCCATCCACTTCTCCTATTCGATGCGGAAGTTCACGGTGAGGCTGTAGTAAACGGGAACGGGCTCTCCGTTGAGGGTGCCGGGTTGAAATTTCCACTGGCGAACGGCATGGAGGGCGGCCGCGTCGAGGCCGAACGCCAACGACCTGAGCACGCGCGCCTCGGTGACGTTTCCCTGCCGGTCGATGACTGCTTCGATGATGACGATTCCCTGCACGCGCGCCCGGCGCGCCACCTCGGTGTAGATGGGGTCCACGCGTTTGACGGCGATGGGCGCCTTGACGTTACCACCGACGTACACGGGCCGGTCGCCGGTGCCGCCGGGCTGGCCGCCGAGTTTGCCTCCCAGCGTGCCGCCGATCTCACCCCCGACTCTCGCCTCCGACGACCCCGCCGGTCTCGCCGCCCTTCACCCCGCCCACGACGCCACCCGCCTGCGCGCCGCTGTCGTCGTCCGCACCTTCCTGGACGACCGGCACGTGGCGTGGCGTGTCGCGCGGCTGCGTGAACGGGTCCCGCTGCCGCTCCTGCGGCGTCACGATCCGAGTGCGCGCCCGCGTCGGCCCGCCCGAGGCGGGCGGCGGGGGTGGGGGAGGAGGAGCCGACGCCACGATGAACGCGTCCATCGGCTTCTCGATGATCTCGGGATTCTCCTTGACGTACAGGCCGGCCGCGATGATCACGCCGATGACGAGAAGGTGAACCATGCCCGAGATCAGGGCGGTGATCCAGGTCCCTTGCTTCCTGTCCGTGCCCGCAGATTCAATGAGGACGTCGTCGAACATCTCGTGCCCCCTCAGACGGACTGTGCCGAACTAGTGCCAAGCCTGTCTTCTGGAAGGTTGGACGTGGGGGAAGGCGCGCACGAAACCGCCGCGGCGGAATGCGGTTAGTACAGGTTCGCTGCTAACGCTCTTCGCCCTGTTCCTCGACCGTATCAAGCAGGCGCACCGGCGAGCCGCCGGTGGACCGGCCGGCTGGGCAGCCGGCGCGCCTTTTTCGGTCCCTTCTTGACGAGAGTCTGAGCATAAACGCGGAGCGCCGGCCGCCTGGCCGGCCGGTCCACCGGCGGCTCGCCGGTGACCGCTCACCGTCCCAACCGGATCTCCGCTTCCATCCGGTGCGTCCTGCCGGCCACGTCTTAACGAACGCGCGCCAGCTCGAAAACTCGCCGAAGCCCTGCTGTCTGGGAAGGCGACGGAGCGGTCGGCTGGAAGCCAGCGCTCCGCGCTGCAATGCGGCGGAATGCAGTTAGTTCATGTCCACTGCTAACACTCTTCGGCCTGTTCCTCGACCGTATAGGTACAGGCGTCGCCGGGTCGCATGCCCCAGCCGACCCATTGGTAGTTGCAGAGCTGCGTCCACTCCCCGACGGGACCGGTCGGCATAGGGCTGATGATGCAGTTGTAGTACTGCGTGTAGGTGATCATATGCGTGGGTGAGGCCACGGCCTGCTCGGTCGGGATGAACCCGAACGCAAAAACTGCCGCGGCCAGAACTGCCAGGCTTCGTCTCGTCATGTCCTGCCTCCGTAGTGCATACCGCCGCCAGGTCACCCTACCGCACGATCCGAACCGCGATCTAGAGTCATTAATGAGCACTCGAGGTTCTTCAGGAAGGCGTCAACGGCGGCTTCCCACAGCGCGAGGGTGGCGACGTTGTGACCGTTCGGCAGTGTATGTTCGGAGACGACGCTCCGCCGCTACCAGCAGCGACAGGAAGCCGGGACTTACCGGCCAGCAGAATCCTCGAGCAACGCGGGAGGAGCCGGCCGGCCATCGCGGTCTGCTCCGCCGGCGTGCATCCCCCGCCGACGACCGGTGTTTTCACTGCTAGTGGTGAATGGCGCGGCGTTTCGCCGTCGCCGGCGCGAAAAAAGGGCTGTGATCGAGAATCGTCTTCTCGTCCGCCCGCAAGTACGTGTCGGGATAGACCCGGAAGCCATTCCACATCAACGCAGTGTGATCGCATTGAGGGGCTCCCTGGTCACAGTCGGGAGGGTGCGGCAGTCCAAATGCGTGTCCCAACTCGTGCCCGAGCCCACCGATGTATCGGTTCGGCCCTCCGGAATCCGAATCGCCCGGACACGACGGCAGCCATGGTACTCCCGTGAATCCACGGAGATCATTGGCAGAGATCACGAGAACACCGCTCGTGCCGCATCCGCCGCACTGCCCACACGCCGGGTCTGCGTCGATGTAGTAGGCCCAGATGTTCGCGGGATCGTTGAACGAACCGCCTGTGCGTGGAAAGGCGTCCGCCAGCACGTTGTCCCAGAACTGCGTAAACAGCGTGGGCCGCGGGTTCTCGGCATACCACGCTGCCGTATGGGGCAACGTCACGATGCGGACCACAGGGCTGGCGATCGTGAAGGTCTTACTCTGCGGCATCTGCTTGCCATACCACGCACGCAGCGAACGGATCGCGTTCTCCAGCGCGGCGACATATTTCTGTTCGAAGGCGCGATCCGAAGGAACCAGGTAGACGATGTTGACCTTTGGTATCCCGCCGGTGATCGACGGCGCTTCGTCAATAGGAGCAACCGGCGGCAACCGGTCAGCCGGAACCTGCCCGGACGCGACACCGGAGAGTGTGAGCACAGCCGTCAGCAGCAGGGTCACTCTGAGCATTCGATTCACCTTCCCAACCGGATCTCCGCTTCCATCCGGTGCCGTCCCGCCGGCCACGTCTTGACGAACGCGCGCCACATCGCGGGGGTGTTGGTCTTCGTTGCGAGCTCGAAGTCGGCCGCTTCCTGGCGGCAGCCGCGCGCCTCGGTGATGCGCGGCGATTGGGGGTGCGTGCCCAGGTAACGGTCCCACGCCGCGGTGGTGCCGGACTCCCACGCGGTCTCCCAGTCGGCGGGCTCTTTCGCGCGTGCGGCCTCGGCCGTCGCTTTCTCGGAGGTGGCGATCCGTTCGCGTGCCTCGTCGGCGTGGGCGCCGTTGGGGTAGGCGGTGAGGTAGAGCCGCCATCCGGACGGTGTGTTCATCTTGCGCGCGTCGTCGTACGCGCGTTTCTCGGCGGCGCGCTGTTTCAGCCTGGCGAGGAGGATGCCGGCTTCGAGGTGATGGCGCGCGTCGGGCCAGGCGGTGAGGAATTGGCGTACCGCGGTCTCCGACTCCGTGGACGCCGCGCCCTCGAACGCCGCCGCTTCCTCGACGAGCCGCCGCGCCTCCTCGGCGCGCGGCGAGTCGGTGTGATGGGCGAGGAACTCGCGCCACGCGGCGCTGCGTCCGTCCTCCCACGCCCGCTGAAACGCCATCTCCGCTTCGTGCTTCCTGTGCACGCGCGCGAGCGCTTCACGCGCCGCGTCGCCGACTTCGGTCCCCTTCGCATGCGCTTCGCCGAGGCGCTGCAGCCCCTCGCGGTCGCCGTTGCGCTCGCGGTCGTGGACCTCGTCGAGCAGTTCCAGCTCGAACGCGCGCGCCTTCACCTCGATGCTCGGCGGCAGCGGCACGTTGGCGACGGTGGGTGCGTCGTGGCGGATGAGGGTGGGCTGGGTGATGTCGGGCCCGCGGCGCAGGCGATCGACGTCGTCGCGCGTGAGCGTCCCCAGCGGCGCTTCGAGGAACGGCGCCAGCGCGGCCATCAGCTCGCGCGCGCTGGCCCAGCGCTTCGCGCGGTCCTTCTCCAGCGCGCGGAAGATCACGCTCTCGATCCCCGCCGGCACGGCGAGCTGCGGCTTCACGTCCGCGAAGCGCCGCGGCGCCTGGGTGAGGTGCTTCATGATGTAGCCGTGCGGCGTCTCGCTCGCGAACGCCGGCACGCCGAGCAGCATCTCGTAGAGCACGACGCCGAGGCAGTAGAGATCCGCGCGGCCGTCGACCTGCTCGCCATCGCCGAGGAGGCCGAGCTGCTCGGGCGACATGTACTTCGGATTGCCGATCAGCACGCCCGCCTGCGTGGTGTCGGCCGAGACGCTGTTGTTCGTCACGTCCTTGGCGATGCCGAGGTCGATGATCTTCGCGGTACAGCGGTCGTCGGCGTCGAACGAGAGCATCACATTGTCCGGCGAGATGTCCCGGTGCAGCAGGCCGCGGCGGTGGATATGGTCGAGTCCGGAGAGCACCTGCGACGCGACGTCCGCCGCCAGCGCCAGCGGGAACGGCCCGTTCGCCGCGCCCCACTGGCGTACCGTGCGGCCGTCGATGAACTCCACGACCATGTAGTTGCCGCTCTCGCCGACGAAGAAGTCGTGAACGACGGCGATGTTGGGGTGATGGATCTGCGTCGCGAGGCGTGCCTCACGGAGAAACCGCGCGCGGAACACTTCGTCCGCCAGCAGCTCCTGCTTCATCACCTTGATGCAGCGGAACGCGTTGAGGTGGAGGTGGCGGGCCTTGAAGACCTCGCCCATGCCGCCCGCGCCGATGCGCGTGAGAATCTCGTACTTGCCGTCGAGCACCGTACCGGGCCCGAGGCCGGATGATCCGACCGCGCGCAAGTTGTCGCTGGCCATGGCGAGAGTGAACAGGATAAGCGATACGATCTTCACGTGGAAACGACACGACTGCTCGCCCAGATCACAAATGAAGACGAAGAAGTCCGCGCGGAGGCCATCGAAGAGCTGACGCTCCGGATGGACGACGAGGTCGCCCGCGCCTTTCTCGACGTAGCGTCGAGCGACGCCGAGGAGGGCATCCGCGCCGACACGATCGTCGGCCTCGGCCCGATCATCGACGAGGCCGGACTGGACTTCGACGACGAGGATGAACAAGGTTTCGCGCTGGATCCGGAGCTCGGTCCGCCCATCTCCCGCGAGATGTTCGAGACGGTCGTGCGCGAGGTCCGCGGGCTGTACGAAGACGAGGGCCAGCCGAAGCTCGTGCGCCGCCGCGCGTTCGAAGTGCTCGTCCGCGATCCGCAGCCGTGGCTCGCGGCCGAGATCCGCAAGCACTACGCGTCGGACGATCCGGAGTGGAAGGTCAGCGGCATCTTCGGCATGGGCTACGTCGCCGGCTTCGACAAGGAGATCGCCGCGGCCGTGAGCTCGGAGAGCGGCAAGCTTCTGTTCGAAGCGGTGCGCGCCGCGGGCAGCATGGACGTGGCCGGCGCCGCGCAGCGCATCCGCGAGCTCGTGACGTCGCAAACCGTTGACAGCGACCTGCGTCTCATTGCGATCGACGCCCTCCCGAACGTCGACCGCGACTCGTTCGACCTCCTCAAGCGCCTCTCCCGTTCCGACGACGAAGAAGTCGCCGCCGCCGCGGAAGCCGCCCTCGACGAGCTGTCGATCGCGGAGTCGTTCGACGACGAGGACGACGAGGATTTCGACGATGAGGATGAGGATGACGAGGAGGAGGAGGATGACGACCGCCAGTGAACCCGAGGTAAGGCAAAATACGTCTGTTGAGAATCAGGGGCTTCATCTGGCTCGATGAGATCGTCGAGAAGCTGGCGTCGAAACATCGAGTCGATCCATACGAGGTCGAGGAACTTTTTGACTGTGAGCCCAAGTTCCGATTCATTGAGAACGGCATCCGCAAAGGCGAGGATGTCTATGCGGCACTGGGCCAAACGGATGGCGGGCGGTATCTTGTGACCTTCTTCATCCTCAAAGCGGACGGTTATGCGCTGCCGATCTCCGCGCGAGACATGACACGAGCCGAGCGAAAACGATATGGCCGAAAATAAGTCTTCCCTCTCGGATGCGTCTTCCTATGCGGAGATCGGTGAATTTTGGGACGCGCATGATCTCGCGGATCATTGGGAACAGACCCATGAGGTCGACTTCGATGTCCGCGTCGAGTCATCAGTCATGTATTTCGCCGTCGAGAAAGCGCTTGCGGAGAAACTCCGAGCTGCCGCCCGGACCCACGGTGTTTCGCCCGAGACTCTGCTCAATGTGTGGGTACAGGAGCACGTAGCTGGCGAATCCACGAAGTAGAGGGTTGCGCGCGACGGCGCGCTCTACAATCTTAGCCCCGGGCTCGGCCCGGGGAACGTGGAGCGGAGAGGGAACGCGGCCGCGCAGGCGGCCGCTCCAACACGACGCAAATGCTTGTAGCGGCCGCCTTTGCGGCCGCGTGTTGTCCCGCCCTGATCGACCCCGGGCAGAGAGCCCGGGGCCACAATTGGACAGCGCGCCTTCGCGCGCTACCTGCGCGAGCCGCGAGCGCTACGCCCGCACCTCCCGCTCATCCGCCATCGCGCGACGCTCGCCGGATCTCGGCTCACCCAGCGCTCGCACACACTCCCGGTTGAACGCCGGCAGGTCATCCGGTTTGCGGCTGCTGACCCAGTTGCGGTCGCGCACGCACTCCTCGTCCTTCCAGTTCGCGCCCGCGTTGCGCATGTCGTCCTGCAGCGTCGGCCATGTCGTGATCGTCCGGCCTTTCACCAGGCCCGCGGAGATCAGAATCCAGCCGCCGTGGCAGATCACGAACAGCGGCTTGCCGGTCCGGTCGATCTCCTGCACGAACCGCTGTGCCCCTTTCTCGATCCGCAGCGCGTCGCCATTGATCACGCCGCCCGGCAGCAGTACGGCGTCGAAGTCGCTCGCGTCCGCTTTGTCCAGCGACAGCTCCACGTCGAAGCGATCGGCCTTGTCGTGGTGCTTGAACCCCTGCACCTTGCCCTTCGCGCTCGACACGATCACGCACTTCGCGCCCGCGTCCTGCAGAGCTTCGCGCGGACTCGTCAGTTCGACCTGCTCGAAGCCGTCCGTCACCAGAATTGCGACACGCTTGCCTTTCAGTTGTTCGTTCATCGTTGCCCTCCTCCCAAGGTGCATGCAAAAGCGGGACACTCAGCGGTACTCTGTTGTGCATGACGGACTGGCCTGTACTCCCTCTCGCCGACTGGATCGACACCAAGAACACGCTGCACCGCTGGACGCAGATCGTCGGCAAGATCCGCATGGCGCTCACGCCGCTCGTGAACCACTGGTGGAACGTGCCGCTGTACGTGACTGCGCGCGGGCTTTCCACGTCGATGATCCCGTACGGTGACCGCTGGCTGGACCTCGAGCTCGACTTCGTCTCGCACGTCCTCCGCGTCCGCACCAGCGACGGCTACGAGCACGACATTCCCCTCGGCCCGCGCAGCGTGGCCGACCTGCACAACGAGCTCTTCGCGGTGCTGAAGTCCGTGCGCGTCGAGTGCGTGATCTGGCCGATGCCGGTCGAGATCGCGGAGAACGTCATCCCGCTCGACCGCGATGAGCTGCACCGCTCGTACGACCGCGACGCGGTGGAGCGCTTCTGGCGCATTCTCGCGCTCACCGACAACGTCTTCACGAAGTTCCGCGCGGAGTTCATCGGCAAGTGCAGCCCGGTCCATTTCTTCTGGGGCAGCTTCGACCTCGCGGTGACGCGCTTCTCCGGCCGCCCCGCGCCGGTGAAGGCGGACGCCGACCCGATCACGCGCGAGGCTTACTCGCACGAGGTGAGCAGCGTCGGCTGGTGGCCCGGCGACTCGCGGCTCGCGCTGCCGTCGTTCTACAGCTACGCGGCGCCGGAGCCTTCGGGCTTCCGCACCGCCCCGGTCGCCCCTGCCGCGACGTATTACAACGAGCCCCTCGGCGGCTTCTATCTGCACTATGACGACGTGCGGCAATCGCCCGATCCGGAGCAGGCGCTGCTGGACTACTGCCGCTCGACGTACGCGGCGGCGGCCGACGCCGGCAAGTGGGACCGCGCGGCGCTGGAGAGGTGATGAGGGAGCCGCGGGCGAAGCACGTCGTCGTCATCAGCATCGACGGGATGCTGCCCGCGTATTACCTCGATCCCACGTGGCCGGCGCCAGCGATGCAGCAGTTGCATCGCGAGGGCGCACACGCGGTGGCGGTGCGGAGCGTGTTCCCGTCGCTGACGTATCCGGGACACACCACGATCGTCACCGGCGCATTGCCGGCGCGTCACGGGATCTGCCACAACAAGCACATCGAGCCGGTGGCGGATCCGCCATGGCTGAAGGACGCCAGTCTGATCAAAGTGCCGACGCTCTGGGACGCGGTGCGTGCGAGCGGCGGCAAGACGGCGGCGGTGCTGTGGCCGGTGACGTGCGGCGCGGACATCGACTGGAACCTGCCGGACATCTGGCCGGGCGGGGACGGTGATCTGGTGGCGGCGCTACGCGGCAATGACCGGCCGCGGGGATTCCTCGAGGAGCTGGAGCGCGAGGCGACGGGACGGCTGTCGCCGGAGAACTTCAACAACAAGTACCTGTCGCACGATCTGCGCGTGGCGCTGCTGGCGGAGTATCTGTTCGAGCGCTACCGGCCCACGCTGCTGCTCGTGAAGACGCAGGCCTCGGTGCAGGTGCCGCAGGAGCCGGACTGGCGGAACCCGCGCCGCGGCCGGGCGGTGGCGGCGTCGGATCAGGTGGTGAGCATCCTCCTGGAAGTGATCGAGCGGACGAAGACGTGGGACGAGACGGCGGTGCTGGTGGTCGGCGACCATGGGAACACTGAGGTACACACGCAGATCCGCGTGAATGTCTGGCTCATCGCGGCGGGCCTCCGCGGCCCGAAGCTCGAATCCGGCGACTGGCGCGCCACCTTCCACGCCCTCGGAGGCTCTGCGTTCCTGCGCGTGCAGAAGCCCGCGGACGTCGACGCGGTGCGGCAGGTGCTCGACGCGCTCCCGGCGGCGATGCGCCAGACGTTCCGCATCGTCGAGCGCGAGGAGCTCGACACCCTCGGCGCCGATCCCGACGCTCCGTTCGCGCTGGCGGCGGCATCGGGCTTCGTCATCGATGATCGCGCGGAGGGTCCGGTGTTGCAGCCGAATCCGGGGATGAGCCACGGCCATCACTCCGATCACCCCGACCTGCACACCGGTTTCATCGCGAAAGGTGCGGGCATCCGCGCCGGCGCGGTGGCGCCGCTGCTCCCACTGACCGCGATCGCGCCGTTGGTCGCGGAGCTCCTCGGCCTGGACTTCGACGCTCCGGACGGCGTGCTCTATCCGGGCCTTCTCAATTCGTGATCGTGAGCGAGAGACGCACCGCGCGGCGTTGGTCGGGGTACGCGTAGGCGGAGAGACCGCCGGTGACGTCCGTCAGCGCGTAGCCGAGGGCGGCGTTGCGGGCATCGGTAGCGTTCAACACGTCCAGCGCAACGCGCGCGCGGCCGAAGCTCCTGTGCGCGCGGATGGAGAGCGCGTGGTGATCGGGAGCGGCGATGGTCTCGTCGTCGTCGAAGAAGCGGCCGCTGTTGACCGTGTAGAGCAGGGTCACATTCGGCAGCGGGAGCATGACCGTCGCGGTGTGCTCGGGGATGTTCTTGAGCTGCGCGTCGCTCTTGCCGCGGACGCGCGTCCAGGCGTAGGCGAGCCGAGGGATGAAACGTGCGGCGGGGTCGAACGCGAGCTCGACGCCGCGATGCTCGCTCCGCGCGATGTTGGCGTAGCGGAACGTGCGCACGTCGAAGTCGATCTCGTCGCGGACGCGCATGAAGTAGGCGTCGACGGTGACGTGGCCGAGGCGTGTCGTGCGCGCGGCGCCGGCGTCGATGCCGCGGGCGCGCTGCGGGACGAGCTCGGGATTCGCCAGCGTGAACGAGTCGCCGAAGAGGCGCAGCGGGCGGGAGTCGTAGAGCTGCTCGAGCGTCGGCGCGGTGAAACCGTGCGCGGCGGAGAGGTAGAACGATGACGCGCCGCTCTGCGCCGTGAGCCCGAGGCGAGGGGACCAGGCGCGGTGACCGCCGGAGAGGTGATCGAAGCGGAGGCCCGCGACCGCGGTGACGCGGGGGGCGAGCGGCAGGCGTGCGGTGGCGTGCGCGGCGGCGACGTCGCGATGGCTGTTCGTCCGGCCGAGAAGGGTCTCGTCGGTCCAGGTGACGTCGAAGTGCTGGCGGGCGAGGTCGATCCCGCCGTACACGCGGCCGCCGTCGAATTGCAGCGACGCGCCGGTCCCGCGGGAGTCTAGCGAGCGCGTGGCGGTGTCGGCGAACGGCGGGAGGACCAGGATCGTGCGCGTGGTGTCGCCGCGTTTCGTGGTGACGTGCATCGACGCGCGCCAGCGCCGCGCATCGAACGAGCCCGCGAGCTGCACGCGATCGCTGTCTTCGTGATCGCGCGCGAACAGCGGATCGGCGTCACGCGCGTCGATGTCCTCGAGTGGGAGCGGACCCGGATCGTCGCGATCGAGAGCGTGCGTGCTCGCGTGCAGCGACAGCAGCGAATCCTGGATCTCGCGCCGCCAGCGGAGACTCGCTCCGCGCTGCGTCGCGGCAGAGTGCGGACGGTCGCCGTCGCCGTCGCGCCAGCCCGCGAGGATCGACAGCTCGCCGCGCGCGACGCCCAGCCAGGCGTTTGCGCTCGCCTCCGCGGTTCCGCGGCTGCCGGCGGTAAGCGTTGCGTTCCAGTCGCCCGGCGCGCGGGTCTTCGTGAAGAGCTGCACCACGCCGCCGAACGCGGCGTCGCCGTAGACGGGCGAGGCCATGCCGCGGACGACCTCCACGCGCTCGATGTCCGTGGCGCGGAGTTGCTGCCACGGCGCCAGGTTCGACTCGGCGTCACCCAGCGGGATGCCGTCGACGAGCAGCCGCGTGTAGTCGGCTTCGCTGCCGCCGTAGAAGCCGCGCAGCGTGAGCGTCGCCGGGACGGTGCTGCCCGCGGAGAAGACACCCATGCCGGGGACGAGCGTGAGCAGCTCCGCGGCGTTCGTCGCGGGCACCGCCTCGATCTCTTGGCGCGTGAGCACGGTCGCCGCGGTGGTGAGCTCGTCGCGCGGAACGGCGCTCCGCTCCGCGGTGACCACGATCTCCTGCTGGACGCGCGGCTGGACGCGCGGCGCGGGATCGGTGATGAGCAGGAGCAGAACGATCCAGGACACTCATGAGAGGAGTGGCGCGGCGGCGGCTTTCCCTACCTCCGGCGCGGTACGATGCCCTGATGCTGCGCTGGTGGTCGTTGGCCGTCGCGATCGCGGTCGTGCTCCTGGTGATGTTCGGGATCGCGTCGGCGTCCGGCGTCGCGTGGCTCGAAGACCCGACTCCCCTGCTGCGCGGCGGCCGCATCGCCGCCGCGGTCCTCGGCGTGCTGTTGCTCGTCGCCGACGTCTTTCTGCCTGTCCCGTCGAGCCTGGTGATGGTCGTCCACGGGACGCTCTTCGGGGCGACCGCCGGCACACTGTTGTCCCTCGCTGGCTCGACCGCCGCCGCCATGACCGGCTTCGCCATCGGCCGCGCGGGCAACGGCGCGATCCGCCGCTTCGTGACGCCCGTCGAGCACGAGCGCGCCGGCGCCATGCTGCGGCGCTGGGGAGTCCTCGCCATCGCCGTGTCGCGCCCGGTGCCGATTCTCGCCGAGACCGTCGCCATCCTCGCCGGCAGCTCCCCGCTCACCTGGCGGCAGGTCGCCCTGTCCGCCGCTGCGGGATCACTCGTGCCGTCGCTCGTCTACGCCTGGGCCGGCGCGCACGCGACCGGCATCGTCAATCACGCCGCGATCTTCGCGGGCGTGATCGCCGTCAGCGGCGCGCTGTGGCTCTTCGGCCGCAAAGTCAAAACGTAGGGCGGCGATTCACCTTCGCGACTTGATGGTCGCCAGAACATACCCCGGGTCGAATTGAAACTCTGCGGGGGGACTGCCGTTCTCCTCGAGCACTTTCTGCGCGCGGACGACGCCTCGCCCGTAACGATTCACGTATCCGAGTGCTTTCAAGACTTCTGCGATCACCGGGTTCCGATAACTCGTCTTTCGCGGGAAGTTGGCTGGCGACGCCTCGCCATAAAGCCCACCCGGACTCTGGATCTCGACACGGTCGGAGAGCCACGTCACGCGCAGGGGCGCGGTCGAAGCATAGTCGCGATGCATGACGGCGTTCATCAAGAGCTCCCGGACGGCAACCCGGGGGTACGCTTCAACTGTCTTTTCACGCAACGCCGAGGTGCTGAGTGGATACTGCGAGAGTTGCGCGTCGACCAGAGCATCGAGCTCTCGCAGCACGGTCAGCAGATCGCCGGCGAGCTCGCGCTCGTTCAGGACCCGTGATGCGAGCGAATCGCCGTCAACCCGCAGGAATTGCACGTAGGCGCCGGGCAACCATCGTCGAACGTCGAGGCCGAACAGCAGGATGCCGGCGTTGGTCGGGCACTCTTGACGGAGATCGAAGAATCGAAGGGATGCCAGCTGCTGGTCGACGGACCGATTGTTCTCCTCGATGACCTCGGGCGCGATGACCTGGGTGCGGTAATCGATGAGGAACAGCGACGTTTTGAGATCGCTCAGCGTGCTGCCCAGAGCCGGTTGCGCATCGAAGGTCCTGGCATGCGATACCCGGCGCTCGATGAGCCGCCGCTCCTCCTGCTCGCTCGCATATCCACGGCGCGGACCGATTCGCACGCAGATCCGCCCACGATAACGCACCGGCGGGAGGGGCGATGGCTGAACCGTGACCACCGCTACGTCACCATCCGCCGTATGTACTTTCTCCACCGTCAGGTCCGGTAGCGGCTGGATGTTTCCGTCGCTGCGCAGCGCACCGAGGTTCCGGAGCAGTTCGTCGGTCACCGGAACGCCTGCAACCACGCCGGCATCCTTGACGCCGAGCACGAGATATCCCGGTTGCGCGTGATTCGGAAGGTCATTCGCGAACGCGCACACCGCTTCCGACAACTTCGCGGTATCCGTCGTCGAGATAGTGAACTCGATGCGATCAGCTTCGTGATCGGCGATCAGTGTGCGAAGTTCCTGCTCGTTCATCCGTGAAGGCTCCCGGCCTTCGCATCTTACCTGTGCTTGCCGATGATCTATGGAGTGCGGCGGCAACGCCGCGGCTTTCGAATTCGCGTGGCGCGAGCTGCACGGGTGGCGCTTACGGCAAACGAATTAGAAAGCGGAGGCGTTGCCTCCGCACTCCATATCGGTCTTACGCGGGCTCGGGCTCGGCGTCCGGCGTCATCTCCGTCTCCGGTTCCGGGGTTGGGGTGCGTTTGCGGGCGACGAGGACGTAGATCGACGGGACGACGAAGAGGGTGAAGGCGGTGCCGATGATCATGCCGGAGACGAGCATGATGCCGATGCTGTTGCGGGCGCCGGCGCCGGGGCCGGAGGCGAAGATGAGGGGGAGGTGGCCCATGACCGTCGCCGCAGTGGTCATGAGGATGGGGCGGAGCCGGGTGCCGGAGGCTTCGAGGACGGCGGAGAGCTTGTCGTGGCCCTGCTCCTGGAGCTCGTTCGCGAACTGGACGATGAGGATGCCGTTGCGCGCGATGAGGCCGACCAGGGTGATGAGGCCGACCTGGCTGTAGATGTTGATCGACGTCGTGCCGAGGAAGGAGAAGAGCAGCGAGCCGGCGAGGGCGAGGGGGACGGAGCCCGCGAGGATGATGAACGGGTCGCGGAAGCTCTCGAACTGCGCGGCCAGCACGAGGTAGATGAGGATTCCGGAGAGGAGGAAGACGCCGAGGAACTTGGCGCCTTCCGTGCGGAGCTGGCGGGACTCACCGGCGTAATCGATCGTGAAGCCGGGTGGGAGGGTCTTCGCCGCTTCGGCCTCCAGGAACTTCAGGGCGGTGTCGAGCGAGACGCCCGGCGGGGGCGCGCCCTGGATGCGGACGGCGTTGAGCTGCTGGAAGCGCTTCAGCTCGCGCGGCTCGGTGGTCGTCTCCAGCGTGGCGAACGTCGACAGCGGGACGAGCTTGCCTCCGCCGCCGGTGATGTAGATCTGCGAGAGCTGATCCGGCGTGAGCCGGTCGGCGCGGCGGATGAGCGGGATGACCTTGTAGCTGCGCCCCTGGATGCTGAAGCGGTTGACATAGTTGCCGCCGAGGAGCGTGGAGAGGTCGCGGCCGGCCTGGGAGAGGTCGACCCCCTGCGCGCGCAGCTTGTCGCGGTTGAAGACGACGCGCGCCTGCGGCTGGTCGAACTTCAGGTCCGTGTCCGCGAACATGAACATGCCGCTCTGCATCGCCTTCCCGACGAGGGTGTTGGCGAGCTCCGCGAGCTGCGCCGGCTCGGCGGTCGAGATGATCGCCAGGTCCACCGGCAAGCCCTGGTTTCCCGGCAGCGACGGCGGCATGAGCTGGATGATCCTGACCCCGGGGATCTGCGTCGCTTTCCCGGTGGTCTCCATGAGGATTTCCTGCATGCCGCGATCGCGTTCGGCGTATGGCTTGACGATCAGGCCGCCGAACCCCCCGCTCGGGAAGATGACCGAGAAGTCGGAGACGTGCTCGGGGACGGAGCGGTAGATGTCGCCGAGCTGGCTCGCGAACAGCTTGGTCTGCTCGATCGTCGAATTCGCCGCCGACTGCACGATGGCGAAGAGGAAGCTCTGATCCTCCGCGGGCGCCAGCTCCTTCTGCGAGAACATGTAGAACGGGAAGATCAGCAGCAGCACGAGCAGCCACAGGGTGATGACCACCGGGCGGTAGTTCAGCGTGCCGCCGAGCACCCGCGTGTAGAGGCGCTGCACGCGCTCGAACTGCCGGTTGACCATGCCCGCGAAGCCGCGCTCCGTGTCGCCTGCGCGCAGCAGCTTCGAGCCCATCATCGGCGAGAGCGTCAGCGCGACCACGCCGGAGATGAACACCGCGCCCGCCAGCGTGAACGCGAACTCGCGGAACAGCGAGCCGGTGAGGCCGCCCTGCAGCGCCACCGGCGTGTAGACCGTGGCTAAAGTGATGGTCATGGCGATGATCGGCGCCACCAGCTCGCGTGCGGCGTCCGTGGCCGCCTGCATCGGACTCTTGCCCATGTGCAGGTGCCGCTCGATGTTCTCCACCATGACGATCGCGTCGTCCACGACCAGGCCGACCGACAACACGATGGCCAGCAGCGTGAGGAGGTTGATCGTGAAGCCGAAGACCAGCATCAGCAGCACGGCGCCGATCAGCGAGATGGGGATGGCGATGATCGGGATGAGCACCCCGCGCACCGAGCCGAGGAAGAGGAAGATGACGAAGATGACGATCAGCAGCGTCTCTGCGAGCGTCTTCAACACCTCGTCGATCGCGGTCTGGATGTAGGCCGACGAGTCGTACGGAATCCCCGCCGTCATGCCCGCGGGGAGCTGCGCCTGGATGTCCGGCATCGCGTCGCGCACCGCGTTCATGACGTCCAGCGTGTTCGCCGTCGGCAGCGTGAAGATGCCGATGAACACCGCGGTCTGGCCGTTGAAGCCGACTTCCTGATCGTACGTCTCCGCGCCGAGGACCACGTCTGCCACGTCGCCGAGCCGCACGACGCTGCCGTCCTGCTCCTTGACCACGAGCTGCTTGAACTCCTCCGCCGTCTGCAGGTCCGTGTTCGCGACGAGATTCACCGACGTCATCGAGCCCTTGGTGCGTCCGAGGGCGGAGAGATAGTTGTTCTGCGCGAGCGCGTTGCGGATCTCGGACGGCGAGATGCCGCGCGACGCCATCCGCTGCGGGTCGAGCCACACCCGCATCGCGAACGTGCGGTCGCCGAAGATGTCCGCGCGCTGCACGCCCGAGATCGCGCTCAGCTTCGGCTGCACGACGCGCACGAGGTAGTCCGTGATCTGGTTCTGATCGAGCTCCTTCGACGCGAAGCCGAGGTAAGCCGCCGCGAACTGGCTGTCCGTCGTCTGCAGGTCGATGATCGGAGCCTCCGCTTCCGGAGGCAGCGTGTTGCGCACCTGCGCGACCTTCGACTGGATCTGCGTCAGCGCCGCGTTCGTGTCGTAGTTCAGCTTCAGGTGCGCGGTGATCGTACTGATGCCCTGCGTGCTCGACGACTCCAGGAAGTCGATGCCGTCCGCGCCCGCGATCACGCGCTCCAGCGGTGCGGTGATGAAGCCGCGCACGAGGTCCGCGTTTGCGCCGACGTACGCCGTGTTGACGACGACGTTGGCCATGTCGCTGCGGGGGAACTGGCGGACGACCAGCGAGCGGATGGACTGCAGCCCCGCGATGAGAATCACGAGGTTGACCACCATCGCCAGGACGGGGCGTTTGATGAAGAGATCAGTGAACTTCATGAGTTTTCAAGCGCGGGGGTCGCGCTGTTCGACGGCTGAACCTTGTTGTTGACGATCACCGCCGCGCCGGGCCGCAGCTTGAATGCGCCCGAGGTGACGACTTCCTCGCCCGGCTTCAGGCCGGTCGCGACGCCGACCTGATCGCCGCGCGAGCCCGCGAGCTTCACGAACTGCTGGCGCACGCCTTTGTA
Organism: uncultured Acidobacteriota bacterium; assembly: GCA_963821585.1. Lineage (GTDB taxonomy): Bacteria > Acidobacteriota > Thermoanaerobaculia > Gp7-AA8 > Gp7-AA8 > QHVT01. The sequence continues at coordinate 4,863,884 of CAWGEI010000003.1, read as the reverse complement.
GCTCTTCCCGTCCGGGCCCTTCATGTCTTCGACGATGAAGACCGAGTCGCCGAACGGCGCGTAGCTGATCGCGGATGCGGGCACCACCACGACGGACGAAGAACCGCCGCCGCCGAGGTGCGCCTCGACGTACATCCCGGGACGCAGGCGCCCCGAGGTGTTGGCGAAGACCGCCTGCACGCGCGCGTTGCGCGTGGCCTCGTCGATCACGGAATCCACCGCCGCGATCTTTCCCACCTCGGCACCGCCGAGCGCGTCGGAGGTGACTTCGATGGACGCGCCGGGCCGCATCTGCGCGAGCTGCTGCTGCGGAACGGTGAGGTTGACGTACGCGGGACGCAGGGCCTGCAGCGACACGATCGCCGCGCCGCCGGAGACGTACTGCCCGACGTTGACCTCGCGGATGCCGAGGACGCCGGAGAAGGGGGCGCGGATGGTTTTGCGCTCGATCGTCGCGCGGATCTCGCCCGCGCGCGCCTCGGCTGACGAGAACTCCGCCTGCGCCTGGTCGAGGTTCGACTGCGCGACGATGCCGCTCGCGGCGAGGCCGCGGTTGCGCTCCAGCGCGAGCCGCGCCAGCTCGCGCTGGGCCGCGGCGGCCGCGAGCTGTGCGCGCTCCTGCCGCGTGTCGAGGAGCACCAGGATGTCCCCCTTCGACACCGGCTGGCCGGAGGTGAAGCGGGTCTCGGTGATGATCCCCGGCAGGTCGGCGCTGACGGTGACGCCGTTCACGGCCGCGACCGAGCCGATGGCGTTCAGCGTCGTGGCCCACGACGCTTGCTGCGACACGACCGTCGTGACGGCCTCCGGCGGCGGCGTCCAGCTCTGCGCCATGGCCGCTTTGATCTGGAAGTATTTGTATCCGCCGATCGCGGCAACGAACGCGATGACGACCACGAGCATCAACAACATGCGCTTCTTCATAACAGGCGCAGAAGGGTACATCGAGCGCAAGGGATGTGCAGTAAAGATCTCGTGCCGCAGAGAGGGAAGGACGGGCTCGTGTGTCTCGAAATCCACGGGATGTAGCCTGCGCTTTCGGGGTCCTCAGGCATTCGGGGCCCGCGGAGCGCATGTTCACGGTTCCGTTCGCCTTCGTGTATGGTTCCGTGCACGGGCCGGCCCCACAATTCTTCCATGCACGAAATCGTCAGGCTGATCACGTTCGAGGAGTTCCGAACCTCTCATCACGACACCCTGCGCCGGCAGCGCGAGCATCTCCGGGACGACTCAGTCGCCGAGAAAATCCTCCGCGAGGGTACGGCCCGGCTGATGCGCTGGGTCCCGTGGGATGGCGCCCATGCCGTAGAGAGCTGACGCAGTTCCCCAAGATTTCCCCTGGCTCCGAGCGCATCGCAGGCTCAGAATGGACCCCATGTCCAAAATTGAAAAGCCGATCACGTTCGAAGAGTTCCGTCTGTCCCATCACGACGCGCTGCAGGCCCAGCGCGAGCACATGCGCGACGAGGCCGTCGCGGAGACGATCCTCCGCGAGGGGAGCGATACGCAGGGCTGGATCCCCTGGTCGGCGAATGTCCTCGCCACACAGAGCTGACGCGGGCTGGGCGTCGGCGATTGCCATCGCCAACGCAGCGGAGCGGATCGCGCGTCTGGAGGACGCGCGCGGACTGCTGCACGCCGTCGCCCAAGCCCTCGGCTCTACCGGCGCGCGCATCGCGCAACGCCCCTCATCCGTCTTCTCGGACTACGCGAACGACGCGGCCGCGGCGTATGGCCATCCCGGCGCTGCGGCGGACGTCTGCGTCGTCCTGGACGCGTTGATCGAAGGCATCAAGATCATCGACGACATCCAGGACGAGGAGGAAGTCTGCCTGGCGACGCAGATCGGCGAGGAGCGCGCGCTGGCTGCCGCACGGGCCGCGCTCGCGTACGGCCTCGATCTCACCGTTGCACTGCCGTTCGGCGATGACGCGTGGCGCGAGGCCGTCCTTGCGATCGCCCGCGGCATCCGCGAGACGGCCACCGGCCAGCGGCTGGAGCTGAGCGCGACCGCCGATTTCGAGAGCTTCTGGAACGTGGTCGATCACAAGACTCCGCCGCTCGTGGCGACGGCGCTGGAGCTGGGCGCACTCTCTGCCGGTGCGACTCCCGCGCAGGCCGCCGCGCTGACGCGCCTGGCGGTGCCGTTCGGCCGCATCCTCCAGATCGGCGACGACTGCAACGATGCCCTCGGCGAGCACGCCACGGACTGGCGCACCCCGCACCTCAATCTATTGATGTTGTTCTCGCTCTCCGGCCCGAAAGGACCGGAGCTGGCGACGCTGCTCCGTCCCGAGACCCTGCACGCCGCGCAGCTCTGCCTCCTGCGCGACGGCGCGCTGGCGTACGCCCTCCACGCGCAGACGACGACGCTGGCCGCACTCGAAGCGACGCTCGACGCGCTGGCCCTCCCGAACCCCGCGCCGTTCCGGGTGACCATGGAACGCCAACGCGCAGCAGCCGAGTCGCTCCTCGCGAAGATGGCTTAACCTCCCTCCCTCCGCACTCCAAATTACACCGCCACGTGAACGAGCAGCGGCGCCGGCTTCCAGCCATCGAACTCCCGCGGCAACAGGCCGAGGATCTCGTCGGCGCGCATGCCGTAGAGGTCGTAGTTGAAGTCGAGCTGCTGAACGACCGTGATCAGGCGGCGGAGGTTGCCCGGGCGGCTTTCGGTCGTCGCGCCGCGCTTCGGGCGTTTGCGCTTTGCGTCCCAGTAGAGCAGGTCGATGGCTTCGATCAGGCCGCGGTTGGTGATGAGATCGCGGCGGAATCCGAGGTCGTACACGAAGGCGCCGTGCTGGTGGACGGGCGGGTGGAGGAGCAGGCGCGCGTTCTCGCGGTGCAGGGTGAAGAGCTTGAACGGACCGGCGAGGAGATGGCGGTCCTTGTGCCATCCGGCTTCGCTGGGGATGTAGTGATAGTCCTCGCGCGGGCGGCGTTTCCCGGCGGCATCCACCGGCGAGAGCTGGTCGAAGTAGAAGAGCGCGAGCCAGCTCCACAGACCAACATCGTCGCCCGGAGGCGCAATGTTCGCCAGATACTCCGCCGCCGCGAACTTGTTCGCGAACGGGCGGGCTTCGATCTCGACCGGGTGCGCGAGGCGTTGCGAGTATTCGTCCGCGTAGAGGACGGCCGGGCTGGCGTGGAACTCCGCGCCGTCGCGGATGTGCTGCAGGAACGCGCGGAACGCGTCGATGCCCTTCGCGTTCAGGCGGCTCAGCTTGGTCATGCGCCCTCCGCCCGCGCCGCGCGCCAGCGGTCGGCGACCTTCTGCGCGTTACAGAACGCGCTCACCACTTCGTCGATCCAGAACGGCGCCTCGTCCGCGTCTGCCGGCAGGCTCGCGAACCGCGACCCCCAGCGCAGCCAGTGGTGACCCCATTCATCGCCCTCTTCGTGCGCCTCCTGCCCATCGACGAGTAGGATCCGCGTGAGGATCTCCCGCACCGCCGCGGGATAGACCAGGGCGAAGAACGCGGCGTCGTTCTTCGCCACGTCCTTGATGCCGTCGATGCGGTTGTTGAGCGCGAGCACCGGGCCGGACGACTCGAACACCACCTGCCAGGCCTGCTGTTCGAGGTCGTCGCTGAAGTTGACCGGCAGCAGCGGCATCCGCCCCGCCGTCTCCGGCATCTCCTCGGACACCACGATGTCGTCGGCCACGGCCACGATGCGGTGGGCGTTCGACCACCTTCACCCGGAAGCGCAGCACGTGCGTGCCGTCGATGTCCGTGAGGCGGCGGTCCGCGGGCGGCGCGAACGCTTCCACCGAGCCGCAGTCGAAGCGCATGAACGACGTCCGGTAATACGCCTCGACGAACACGCGAGCCGTGGGGATCACGTCCACGCCGTCGAACGACAGTTGCGGATCGAACATCAGCACGCCGGCGTCGTCGCGCCGCAGCGTCACCCGCACGTTGCTGCGGGGGATCTTCGCGCGCTCGGTGAAGTTCAGCTTACGGAGCATCGTCCGTTTCCGTCACGCGTACGATGAGATCCCGCCGCGCGTCGAACCCCTTCATCGACACCTGGAATTTGGGGGCCGAGGGGAGGAGCTCGAACGTGTTCACCGACGTGGGGCGCAGGCGCACGCCGTCCGCGCTCACGGCGATGTCGTCCGCCGTGAGATCGAAATCGAACGGGCTGTGCTTGCGGAACGGATTGCCCGCGCGCACGCGATACGCGACCTCGCCGCGCAGCGCGCGTCCGGCTTCTACGCCTTTGATGGTGAACCCGCCCGAGATCCTGCCGATGGTGATGCCCGCCGCGGGCGCGTCGCCTGTTTGCATGCCGCCAGCCGCGCGGACCGGAATCCGCGACGGCGCGTGCTCCTCGCGCGCCTCTTCCGTGACTTCGATGGAGAACAGGTCGGCCAGCAGATCGCGGTCGCGGCCCACCGGCGGGCGCGCCAGCAGCGAGGCCAGGAACGCCGCGCTGTTCTTCACGAACCGCAGCGTAAACGCCCCGTGGTCATACAGCGTGCGAACCTTGTCCGCCCGCTCCGACCAGTCCGAGTGCGCGGGATTCTCTGCGTCGCCGAGGAAGGTGGAGAGGGCCTGGTCGTCGATGACGATCAGCGCGCGCGCCGCCTTCTCGCCATTCGACTTTACCTCGGGGATCGTGATCCCGCGGCGGATGAAGTGGTGCTCCGGCTTGCGCAGCGCCTCGTCGCGCTCGAGGTAGACGTCGAACCACGAGCTCGCCGGGCGCGAGCGCTTGCGCTTGACCAGGATTGGGACGCGGAACGCCAGGCGTTCACCGGCCGTGAACCGGTCCCGCAGCGACGCCAGGTCCGCCGTGTCGAGGACGCCGTCCTCCCACCGCGGTGCCGCATCGCCGCGCTCCGCCAGCACAATGCGCGCGGGCGGGTCAATCGACCAGCGCGTCAGGCCGCACAGCCGCACCACGTCCGCGTCATTCGTCAGCCCGTCGATCGTATCGGCGGCGATGCGCTGCACGCGGGCGCCGTCGATCACTTCGACGATCAGATCGCCCCGCAGAATCGGGTAGAAGTACTGCCGGATCACCGAGTCCGTGATGCTCTCCAGCGACAGCTCGTCGTCGCGGTAGTACGGCACGACGATCGACAGGCCGGGCTCGGAGCGCGTCACGAAGAAGTCGTCGACGAAGCGCTCCAGCAGCATCGGATCCTCGATCGGCAGCGGCAGGGCGTTGCGCTTCTCGAAGCGCGCGAAGAAGCCGTACGGATAGATCCGCTGCCCGTCCAGCACGTGCGTCTTCAGCACGGACTGGCCGAGGAGGAGACTGCGGTCGTCGTCGACGCGGCGAGTGATGCCGAAGATCGTGCGGATGCGCGACGCCACGGTGAACACCGCCTTGCCCAGGCCCCAGCGGCCGCGGTCGACCTCGCCCTTGTTCGAGCGGCCGACGTTGCGCCAGAAGTAGAAGAAGTCGTTTTTCACGTCGCTGTCCGGCTCCAGCTCCGGGTCGACGTGCGGATCCCCCGTGAGTCCTCGGGTCCCGAAGTCCTCGATGACCAGGTACGGCATCGCCTCCGCCTCGCGCGGCAGGACGGTGTGCATCGTCTTCACCGCCGCGTGGAGGTGGGTGTCCAGTCCCTCGAAATACTGGCGCACCGCGTCGGCGTGCAGCGCGTGGACGCCGGTGGCGAACCGGAACCGCACGCGCACGGGCGAACGGCTGCGCGCCAGGCGCGCGTCGAGCGAGTTCTGAATCGATTCGCGCACCAGCGCGTCGGCGAGGTCCTGGGCCTTGAAGAATTCGTCGTGAACCGGGTCGACGTGTACCTCGCCGGGATCCATGGCGCGAAAGTGCCAGGAAGGGAACCGGGACATGGGGCGCATTGTAGTCGTAGGGCGCGGGGGGCAGGGGGCGGGGCGCAGAGGGGAGCGCCGGCGTCCCCGCCGGCTGATGTGGCGGCGTCCCGCGCCGCCACCTGGGCGGGCGGTGGAGTGGGGCACCACGCGAGAGGCTCCGTTCTCCCGAGTGCCCGGGCGGCGGGGACGCCGCCCGAACAGCCGGCGGGACGCCGGCGGTCCGTCAGAGCTCACGCCCTGCCCCCTGCCCCCTGCGCCCCGCGCCCTGTAGTCTTCCCCCATGCACGACGCCGTGATCGTCGGGAGCGGGGCCGGGGGTGGCGCTGTCGCGTGGAGGCTCGCCGCCGCCGGCTGGCGCGTCCTCGTGCTCGAGAAGGGCCCGCGCTACACGCGCGAGGACTACCGCCGCGACGGCGGCCTCGAGCCCGGGCAGTTCATCCCGTCCGTCGACGCGTGCTCTGATCCCGCTCCGCAACGCCGACATCGTTACTCCTCGCCGCTCCGTCACAGCTCTCGCTCAAGAGTACGGAAAGAGCCACTATCGTTAGGCGTCGCTGAGCACATCCTTCAGCCTAGGCGAGACGTTCGAGATGTACCAGTGGCGTCCGTTGCATTTCTCGAGATGAATAAACCTTTTGTCAGCCATGAGCTCCAGGATCTGCTCAACGAGAAGGAGGTTGGCACCCGCCGCTGACGCGACCTCATGGTTGGTAGCCTTCTTCTCGTTGATCAGCGCCGACGCGACCGCATGGTATACATCCTTGTACTCGGGTAAGACCTCTGAGACGCAGCGGATGAATCCGTGCGACGTAACGTTGTAGTCTGGCGGTATCTCCGCTTGGACGCGTGACGGTTCCAGATCATAGAGCTCCACGAGAGCCGTGGCAGCGTCAAGCACCTGCTCGGCCGTAAGACCTAGGGCCTCACCGCGAGCGATGGCCTCGTCAGTCGTGAGCCCGAATCTATCTTGCGCTTCAAGCGCGAGGTCGCAAAAGATCTTTAGCACGGCTGCCTGCTGTGTGGTTCGATTGGGTGTCAGAGCCACCGCAAAGGGAGGCGGGGGCGCCAGAGGGGGCTTGGTCACTCTCCCGTACAGCGTCTCAACAATTTGGTCTACTGCTGCCTGGAGGTCTTTCGGATCTGGAACCGGGACCCAAAGCGTGTGCCGAAGTGGTGCAGGAACGGCGCACCCCTCAAGTACAACCGGAATGACGCGCATTCCTGTTTCAATCTTCGCAACGACACTCGCATCGAGTTCTTCACGAACCCATGGCTTCGAGATGCTGGCCGCCGAAATCACGACGATTACAGCGTCCGCGGAACTGAGCCCTTCATCGAAGATCTTGCGTACAAGGCTGTCCCCCGGGCGGATTTCCCACTTGTCCAACCAAACGTCGACCCCGCGGGCCATCAAGGCGTTCGCGAACGGTATGACGAAACTTACTTTGTCCTCGGACGCGTGGCACAGAAAAGCTTTGGGCTGTTTCATCTCACGTCATGGTAATAGGCCTGACGTGACGTCAGACGGCTAACGGTTGCCGCTCAGCCGCGGCAACCGCACGCGAAAGAGTAACGCACTCGGGCTCACGTGGCAGCGGTTGACGTCGGCTGCAGCGGCCGAGTTATCCGGCCAGCGTATGCTGTTCCAGCACCATGGCAAAGCCGAAAGAACTTACCAAATCTCACTGCAACCGGTGTGGCCACGAGACCAACCACGTAGTTCTTCACTCTCACGCGAGGAGCGAGACGCAAGAGATAGAGGGCTGGGGCGATGCGTCGTGGAGCGACCAGTATCAGCTCCTATCCTGCGCGGGCTGCGAAGCCGTCAGCATGAGACATACCGACTGGTTTGAGCCGACGGATGAAACTACCGTCAAGATCTATCCGCCACCGGTCGCTCGCAGAAAGCCGTCGTGGCTCGGAAGCGTCCCAACAGAAGTCGAACGCCTGATGAAGGAGGTCTACACGGCACTCGATGCCAACAGTCGAGCGCTCTCCATGATGGGTGCGCGCGCCGTTGTCGACATCGTGCTGGTGGCGCAGGTCGGGGATTCAGGAGGGTTCGCTGCGAAACTGAAGCTCGCAGAAGAGGCCGGAACTCTCAGCAAGAAGAATCGCGAAGTTCTCGATGCAGCATTGGATGCAGGCAGTGCCGCTGCTCACCGCGGGCACGTCGCGAAAACCGAGGATGTTCATGCGGTCATCGATATCGTCGAGAACTTGCTACAGGCTGAATATCACCTGAAGTCTCTCGCCGACCGTCTGCGCGAGACGACGCCAGCGCGGCCAAAGAAGACGTAGGTTCTGGCAGGCTAGCGCTCGATCGGCAGCGGCAGCGCATTGCGCTTCTCGAACCGCGCGAAGAAGCCGTAGGGATAGATCCGCTGCCCGTCCAGCACGTGCGTCTTCAGCACGGACTGGCCGAGGAGAAGGCTGCGGTCATCGTCCACGCGGGCGGGTGATGCCGAAGATCGTGCGGATGCGCGACGCCACCGTGAAGACCGCCTTGCCCAGGCCCCACCGGCCGCGGTCGACCTCGCCCTTGTTCGAGCGGCCGACGTTGCGCCAGAAGTAGAAGAAGTCGTTCTTGATGTCGCTGGCGGGCTCCAGCTCCGGGTCGACATGCGGGTCCCCCGTGAGTCCTCGGGTCCCGAAGTCCTCGATGACCAGATACGGCATCGCCTCCGCCTCGCGCGGCAGGACGGTGTGCATCGACTTCACCGCCGCGTGGAGGTGGGTGTCCAGTCCCCTCGAAATACTGGCGCACGGCGTCGGCGTGCAGCGCGTGGACGCCGGTGGCGAACCGGAACCGCACGCGCACGGGCGAACGGCTGCGCGCCAGGCGCGCGTCGAGCGAGTTCTGAATCGATTCGCGCACCAGCGCGTCGGCGAGGTCCTGGGCCTTGAAGAATTCGTCGTGAACCGGGTCGACGTGTACCTCGCCGGGATCCATGCGCGAAATGCCAGGAAGGGAACCGGGACATGGGGGCATTGTATCGACTCTGTCCCCTCTGCGTTCATCGCAGGAGGCGTAGGCCGGCGGCGGTGAGATTGTGCGGATCGACGCGCACGAGGCAGGCCAGTTCGTCACCGTTCGGATGCCCCGGGTTCGCGGAAGCGAAAAAGCGCACGTGCGGGTCGCGATCGCCGCGCGATTCGAGACCGGCGATGGCGTCGCGCAACGGGGACGGCGTCGCCAGCCTCACGATGCCGGTCGACGGATCGTAGGCCCGGCCGTACCGCTGCGAGGCGATGGAATCGAGCAACGGCTTCGACGCCCGCGGCGACCGGCCGTCGAAGCGCGGATGAAACTCACGGAAAAAGACCGGAAGCATGCGATACGTGCGGAATCCAGAGCTGATCAAAAACCAGTAGACCTCCCGATCGGCGTCCTTCCCCAGCTCGAGGACATGCCGGAGCCACAGCCGGCAGAGGTCCGGCGTGGACCGGCGATGACGGGCGACGATCGTGTCGCCGGAAAAAAAGACGACGCAGCCGCGCGCTTCGAAACGCAGCAGCGTCGAAAAGCCGTCGATGACGCCGCGATCGTCGCGCAGGACGACGGCGGATTCCTTCTCCGCGAGATCGCGCTCGAACGCGCCGCGGCGGACGTTCGCGAAATACGTGCGAAAGAGCGCGAACATCTCGTCGCGATCGCGCTTCGTCAACGCGGAGCGCGGAATGACCGCGCCGTGCCCCGCCATCACGCCGTTCCTCCCACACGGAGGAGTGGCCCTCGAAACGCGGCATCGCCGAGCGGGTAGTCGCGGCGTTGCAGCACTTCCTGGCGGATCATCCAGTTGATGGAGAAGAAATTCGTCCACATGAACGCGGAGCTCCCGTTGACGCGGTCGAGGCTGCGCCGCAAGATCGAGCGCAGGCTGTAGAACTCCTTGCGCGCGTCGATGCAGCGTTGCTTCACCTCTTCGGCGGTCATCCCGCGCGGCGTGAACGGAACCATGCCGTAGCGATAGTCGGGATCGAGCCACCAGCGCTCGTAGAGCAGCCGCCCTTCCCGCTCCAGCCGCTCGTACAGCGGCGTGCCGGGAAACGGCGTCAGGTGGTTGAACGCCGACGATGTAGAAGCTGTGCCGCTGGCGAACGCAGACGTCGTCGCGGAAGTCTCGCCGGCGTATCGTCGTCGTAGCCGAAGATGAACGTCCGTAGAGCCGGATGCCGAGGCGGCGCAGGTTCGCCAGCGCCGCCTCGTAGCCGCCGCGCATCGTGTTGAAGGTCTTGTTCATCTGGCGCAGGTTGGCCGGATTGAGGCTCTCGAAGCCGATCAGCACGCCCTGGCAGCCGCTGCGCCTCGAGCAGCCGAGGAACTCTTCGTCGTGCGCGGCGTTGATGCTGGCCTGGCTGACCCAGCGGATCTTCAGCGGGATCAGCGCGCGGAAGAATTCCTTCGCCTGATCGAGGTTCGACGTGATGTTGTCGTCGACGAAGAAGATAGCAGCTTCGCGCCTTCGATCGCGCCGGATCTCCTCGAAGATGTCCGTCCGCCGGCCGCCGCGTCTGCGTGCTGCCGAAGTACGTCTGCACCGCGCAGAACTCGCATCTGAAATGGCAGCCGCGGCCGGCCTCGACCAGGCCGACCGGCAGGTAGCGCTTGCCGCGAAAGATGCGAGCGATCGGGCCGCAGTCGCCGGCGAGCGACGGCCGGCGCTGCGCTGCGGTAGACGCGGCCGCAGCTGCCCGTGGCGCGCAGTCGTCGATCACCTGCGGCCAGACGCCCTCCGCCTCGCCGATGACGATCGCCTCGGCATACTGCGCACCTCATCCGGGCACGAGCGTCGGCGTGAAAGCCGCCCATCACCACCGGCACGCCGCGGCGCCGGTACTCGGATCGCGATCTGGTACGCGCGCTTGCGCGGTGTAGGTCTCGACGCTGATCGCCACGAGATCGGTCGGCTCGTCGAACGGGATCGGCTCCATCCGGTCGTCGTAGAACCGGACCTCGACGTCGGGCGGCGTCAGCCCGGCGAGCATCGCCGGCGGAGCGGCTCCATCTGCCACGTGCGGATGTAGCGCTCGCCTGCGCGATGCCGACGCAGGATGAATGAGCGTGAGACGCATGCCGCTCATGCCGCGTGCCGCCCGTTCCGGCAAGGACCAGTCGCACTTGTAGAACCGGTTGCAGGTGGTGCGCGTAGAAGCGATAGCCGAGATTCGCGGCAACGAGCAGACCGGGCTGCACGCGCGATCCGCGAGGCGGCGAAGCGATCCCCCGTACGAGTACGTCCGCTTCCACGCCCGCTCCGTGCCGCGCTGCAGCTCCTCGGCGATCATGTGCGCCGGCTGAAAGACGACGTGCTGCCCGTCGTACAGGCTCCCAGTCCGTCGTGAGCATGCGGCCCTTCGCTGCGAGCCGCGTGTGGAGCGGCGTGCCGGGAAACGGCGTCACGATGGCGAAGCGCGGCAGATCGATGTGCGCGTCGATCGCGAACTGCGCCGTGCGCTCGGAACACGCCGGCGTCGTCATCATCGAAGCCGAAGACGAAGCAGCCCTGGATCGCGATGCCGTGCGTCGTGCAGCTTCTCGATGACCGTCCGGTACGCCACGCGCGCGTTGAACTGCTTGCGGGACTCGGCAGAGCGCGCCGGCCGACAGCGATTCGAGGCCGATCAGCAGGCCGCGGCAACCGCTCCGCGCGGCGAGCTCGAGCAGCTCGTCGTCCCACGCGATCATCGTCGTGGCCAGGCCGTACCACTGTACGTTCAGCGGAGCAAGCGCGCGAAAGAGCTCCTTCGCGTAATCGGCGTCGGCGATCAGGTTGAGGTCGACGAAGATCAGCTTGCGCGGACGCATCTGGCGGATGTCCGCGACCACGTCGCCAACCGGCTTCTGCAGCGGACGTCCCCACGCGGACGGCACCACGCAGAACTCGCAGTTGTGAATGCAGCCGCGCGTCGCTTCGATCGTGTGCAGCGTCACGTACTGCGACGCCGGCAGCAGATCGCGCCGCGGCAACGGCAGGTTCGCGAGCCGCAGCTGCGGCGACTGGTCGTAGCGTGCGCTCATCCGGCCGCTCACGAAATCGCGCAGCAGCTGCGGCCACGTCTCCTCGGCGTAGCCCACGACGACCGCGTCCGCGTGCGGTGCCGCCTCGTCGGGCATCAGCGTCGGATGCGCGCCGCCGAGCACGACGGGGATGCCGCGGGCGCGGAAGTGGGCGGCGAGCTCGTACGCGCGCGGCGCGGTGCCGGTGATGACGGTGATCCCGACGAGATCGACGTCGCAGTCCGGATCGATATCGACGATGCCTTCGTCCATCAAGACGACCTCCGCGCCGAGCTCCGGCGGGACGAGCGACGCGAGCGTCGTCAGCGTGAGCGGCGCGTAGCGCAGCGATTTCGCCCAGATTCCCGTGCGGTGCCGGTACAGCGGGCCGCGCGGCGAGATCAACGCGATTCTCAGTCTTCCATCCCTCATAGCGCCTCCTGATCGGTCGCGAGCACATTTCCATACTGCTCGGTACGGAGAACATAAATCCGTACACTCGGAAAGTCAATGCGGAGGAACGACTGGTGAGCGAAACACAACGCAAACGCCTCGGCACACCCACGCGTACCGCGGCCGATTGGGAGGAAGCGGCGCTCGACTGCATCGCGGACGGAGGCATCCGCGCCGTCGCCGTTCCCGCGCTGGCGACGGCGCTCGGCGTCACGAAGGGGAGCTTCTACTGGCACTTCGACGGGCTGGAGGCGCTGCTCGAAGCGGCAATGAAGCGCTTCGAGATGCTCGACGCGCAAACGATGGAGCAGCTCGCGCAGACCGCCGATCCCGCGCTCCGCCTCCGTGCGGCGTTCGCCGAAGCGATGGAAGCGACGCGTGCGCAGTCGCTCTACGTCGCGCTCTCGGCGTCGGTCGAGCGCTCCGTTACGAACGTCCTCCGCCGCGTATCGCGAAAGCGCATTCGCTTTCTGCGCGAAGTGTTTCTCGAGCTCGGCCTCACCGAATCGGAAGCCCACGATCGCGCCCTGCTCACGTACAGCGCATACCTCGGCGTGCTGCACTTGCGCCGGCAGTCGACCGAGGGTCTGCGGACGCCGTCCGAGCTGGAAGCATATCTCGCGCACGCCGGACGCACGCTCATCCCGAAGAAGCGCCGCTGACGCGTCACGCCGCGTCCCAGGTCGTGTAAAACGTGGCCGCCTCGCGGAGCGAGAGCCCATGGCGCTTCGACAGCATGCGCAGATGGCCCTGACTGGAAGTGAGATGAACGAAGGGATGCGGATCGCCCGGGTCCCAGAAGACGTCGCGAGCGGCGCCGAATGCGCGCATCCACGCGCGGAATGCCCGAGGCGAGCGGATGTTCGGTAACGCGATACAGAGCATCGCCGCGGCCCACATCGCCGGCTGGTCCGAGGAACCGGGTTGCGCGGCGTCACCGCGAAGCGCACGCGGGAGCTCGCCGTCCCGCAGAAGATGCAGGCCGGAAGTCATGCGCGGGTTGCACTCGAGCGGATACAGCGTGCCATCTGCGCTCTCGATGAAGTCGAAGGCGATGCTGCCGGTGAAGCCGATCCGCGCGACGAACGCGCGGACCCACGCGTCGATCGCGGTGTGCGCAGCCGGCTCGAAGTAGAAGCCGGGGCCGAGCGGCAACCGGTAGCGCGGCAGGTAGACGGTGTGCGCCGCGATGACTCCGGAGTGCGCGATCGAGTAGCTGCAAAGCTCGCGGCCTTCGATGAGCCGCTGGGCGATCCAGCGTCCTTCCGGCAACGGTTCCCCGATCCGCGGAACGCACACATGCTGTCCGAACCGGGAGTTGCGGCGCTTGAGAATGAGCGGTCCATGCAGCTCGCGCAGCTCCCGCAACTGCGCTTCGCTTTCGAGCGGCCAGGTGTGCGGTGCCGGTCCCACCTCGGCGGCGAGGCGCTGGAAGCGCAGCTTGTCATGCAGAGCCTCGAGCAGGTCGAGACGATCGCAAAACACGTCGCAGGCCGCAGCGAGCCGCGTGCGTCCGCGGGCCACCCACAGCATTTCCTCGCCGGTCGGCACGAGCAGCGTGATGCGCTCGTCCCGGATGATCGCCAGCAGGCGTTCGATGAACGCATCGGGCTCGAGACGCGGCGGCGGGACGTGGAGCACTTTCTCGACGCAGTTCGAATACGCGGCCACGAAGCGCGGCAGCGTTTCGGCGACGAAGACCTGATGCCCCGCGCGATGAAGCCTGCGAGCCGCGTCCAGCGCAATGGCCGTGCGCGCGCCCGTGAGGAGCACGCGCTCCGTCACGGGAAATCCTCGTGTGCGAGCGGCAGCGGCGCCGGCTCGCCCGTCAGCCGCGGGCCGCGCCATTGCGCGAAGTAGTGCCGCACGTACGACTCCTGCACTTCGCCCGGCTCGGACAGCCGAGGCAGATGAAGCCACGACTCCTGCGGGTGGCGATGGTGATTCCGATCGAGCTCGCGATGCAGATTGAGCCAGCGATAGACGAACGGCGCGCGCAGGTTGAACGCGCCGTCGATGACGTCGCGCGGCGCATACGCGTGCTCGAGGTATTGCGTCGTCGACCAGAGGAAGCCCGCCGCGAGGTACGCGAGCAGAAGTCGAAGCGGCGGAACGCCGAGGAGGAGCATCGCCGCCGGGGCACCGAGCACGAGGAAAAGCTCCCGGCGGATGCGATCGATTGCGGCGCCGGGCTGGCGGATGACGTCGACCGTGAGCTGCAGCCGCTCGGCGAGCCTCCGATACGTGCCGGGCGCAACGAGCAGCAGCAGATTCGCGAGCGGAATCGTCCAGTACCAGAGGCCGATCAACATCCCGTACCACGCCACGGCCTTGCGCACGCGCGACTGGCCCGGGTAGTAGAGATCGAACATCTCCGCATCGGTGCGGTTTCTGAGGTGATGCGAGGTATGGGAGACGGCGAACATCGAATACGACATGCCGGCCCAGACGCCGCAGATCGTGCCGAGAGCCGCGTTCCATCGCCGATCGTGATGGAGCTTTCCGTGACCGGCTTCGTGCAGCAAGGCGAAATTGGTCTGAAAAATCGCGGCGAAGAACACGGCCGCCGTGCCGATCTCCCAACTTCGCGTCGCCACGGACAGCCACCACAGGATGAGTGCCAGCGCGGTGGACACCACGAGGACGAGCAGCGTGTTCCCTCGAGCGGGAATCGCATAGCGGCGAGCGATCGTGGCGGTGTGCATGTGTTCCATACTATACGGTATGGTAGTAATTGAAAAGCCAGGGCGAAACGTAGGCGGGGCTTCAGCCCGCCTCCCGTGCGGGGCGGGGGCACTTGCGAACCTGCCGCGTTTCCACGGGGGAGGCGGGCTGAAGGCACGCCCTACGTTTGCTCGGCACGCTGTAGTCTTTCCCCATGCACGACGCCGTGATCGTCGGGAGTGGGGCCGGGGGTGGCGCTGTCGCGTGGACGCTCGCCGCCGCGGGCTGGCGTGTCCTCGTGCTGGAGAAGGGCCCGCGCTACACGCGCGAGGATTACCGCCGCGACGGCGGCCTCGAGCCCGGGCAGTTCATCCCGTCCGTCGACGTCGATCCCCACACGGTCGTCACGCAACGCACCACCACGCCGGTCCGCACGAGCCTGGGCTGGATCGCGACGTGTGTCGGCGGCGGCACGGTGCACATGGGCGGGTATTTCTACCGCTTCCATCCCGACGACTTCCGCATGCGCACGCGGTTCGGCGAGTACCTCGCCATCGAAGACTGGCCGTACGACTACGCGGAGCTCGAACCGTACTACGCGGAGGCGGAGCGGATGATGGGTGTCTCCGGGGTAGTCATGCCTCCGCTGGAGGTGCATCCGTTCGCGCACGCCGTTGACGACGCGTGCCGGCGCCGCGGCTGGCATCCGTTCCCGACGCCGCGGGCGATCAACTCGCAGCCGTACGACGGGCGCCCGGCGTGCGCCTACTGCCGCGTGTGCGCGTCCTACGGCTGTCCTGTCGGCGCGCGCGGCTCGGCGCAGGAGACGTTCATCGCCCACGCCGAGCGCACAGGAAACTGCGAGGTCCGCCCGCTCTCGATGGTGCGCGAGATCGTGCGCGCGGACGGCGACCGCGTCGCGGGCTGCGTCTATCTCGATGCCGAGGGGCGCGAGCACTTCGCGGCGGCGGGCGTGGTGTGCGTCTCCGCGTCGGCGATCGAGTCCGCGCGCCTGCTGCTGTTGTCAAACCTCGGCAACGAGGAAGGGCAGGTCGGGCGCAACCTGCAGTTCCACGCCGTGACGATGGGGCAGGCGCTGTTCGACGCCGGCAAGGTGCCGCCCGGCGATTCTCCCTTCCTCGGCCGCTCGATCGCCGATCACTATTTTCTGCCCGAGGGGATTTCGGAGCTGGGGAAGGGGGGGATGATCCGCTTCGGCCTCGCGCCGCAGCTCGAAGCGCCGCGCTACTTCACCCCGGCGGAAGGGCAGCAGGTGTTGTACTTCGAGGCCTTCCACGACTTTCTTCCGAACGCGCAGACGTTCGTCACGCTGGACGACTCCGTCACCGATCGCTGGGGATTGCCCGTCGCGCGCATCCACCTCGACGTTCCCGCGCACCACCGCCTGGCCGGCCGCTATCTCGCCGACCGCGCCTTCGACGTCTACGAAGACCTCGGCGCGTCGGAAGGCGTCACGACGGACGTGGGCGGGACGTCGTCGTATCTCGTCCACGGGACCGCACGCGCCGGGACCGATCCGCGGACGTCGGTGCTCGACCCTTTCTGCCGGGTGCACGCGCTGCGGAACCTCTACGTCGTGGACGGATCGTTCATGCCCACCTCGGGAGGCGCGTCGACCACGCTCACCATCGCCGCCAACGCCCTCCGGACGGCAGCGTGGATCATGAGGAAAAACCTTAAGAAAGCATAGTGTCCTTGACATTCTTCCGCCTGTACGCCTAAATCGATCGTCAGACTCGACGTGTTGGAGGGCGAAGGATGTCGATTCCTCCCACCGCGCTTCCGGAGAACGAGGAAGTTCCCGGCGAGGGCGACTGTACGGCGGCGGAGTTGTTGGAGAGCCCGCGATGGGCGCTCGCGCAGACTCTCGCGGAACGGCTCGCAAACCGCGTCCCGCGGCCGTCCGACCGCGGCCTCGCGGAGAAACGCCTCGTGCGCTGGAAGGCGACGGGCCCCTTTGCGCGCCACCCCGAACTGTGGGACGGGAAGCTCGCCGCGCTCGGCCTGACCGAAGACGAGCTGCGCCAGGTCCTCGGCGAAACGCCGGAAGGTCGCCCGGAGTGGGTCAGCGTCCTCGCCGCGGCGTACGGCGACGGAGGTACGACGCCGGAGTTCCCGTGGCACGCGGGCACCGATCTCGCCCGCTGCCGATTCCTCCCGCTGCTCGAGCCGCTGATGTGGCTCTTCTACGGCCGTCTCGAGTTTGAGGCGCGCTCCATCCTGTCGCGGCATCCGGATGCGCCGTTCGGTCCGCGTATCGCGCGTATCCTCACTGCTCACCTTCCCGACCACTTCGCCGCGCTGCTGAACCGCACGCTCGTCGTCGAGATGCACGTGCTCAAGCTCGATGACCGCCTCGCGGGCGACAGCGCCGAGGAGCGGTTCGCGGACTTCATCCGCCACCTGCGGACCAAGACCTACGCGCTGGAGGTGCTGGAGCAATATCCCGTGCTCGCGCATCAGGCCGTGCAACGCCTGGAGCTCTGGCTGGCCGCGTGTACCGAGCTGCTGCAGCGCCTGGCGGCCGATGCCGAAGCGATCGCGAACGGCAACCCGATCGGAAAGGTGCGCGACGTCCAGGGCGCGATCTCCGACCTCCACCGCGGCGGCCGCTCGGTCTTCATCCTCGGCTTCGAATCGGGCTTCCAGATCGTCTACAAGCCGAAGTCCCTCGCCCTCGAAGCCGCGTTCCAGCGCCTCCTGGGCTGGCTGAACGCGCGCGGCTTCCAGCCCGCGTTCCGCGAGATGCGCGTCCTCGACCGCGGCGACTACGGCTGGGTGGAGATGATCCGCACCGGCCCCTGTCCGGACGAGGCGGCGCTGCTGCGCTTCTTCGAACGGCAAGGCGGGTACCTCGCGCTCCTCTACGCGCTCGACGGCACCGACTTCCACCACGAAAACCTGCTCGCATCCGGCGAGCATCCGATGCTCATCGATCTCGAAACGCTCTTCCAGCCCTGGCTCAATACGAAAGACCTGCACGACGTCGAGAGCACGCCCGGCGCGCCGTTGCGGGCAAACGTCCTGCGCGCGAACCTGCTGCCCGAGCGCTGGTACGGCGACAAGGACAACGCCGGCGTCGACCTCTCCGGCCTCACCGCCATCGACGGCCAGCTCACGCCTGCGCCGATGCTCGCGACCACCGACGAAGGCCTCGACACGATGCGCATGGAGCGGCGCCGCATGCGCATCCCCGCCGGCGACAACCGTGCGCGTGTGGAGAACGGTCCCGAGCTCGCCGCGCACGAGCTGGCCGCGCCGATCGAAGCCGGCTTCCGCCGCATGTACGCGCTCCTCGCGGATCACCGCGAAGAGTTGATCGCGGAGCTGCAGGCATTCGCCGATTGCGAGATGCGCATCCTCTTCCGCACCACGATGAGCTACGGCACGGTGCAACTGGAGAGCCTCCACCCCCACGCGCTGGGCAACGCGCTCGAGCGCGACCGGCTCTTCGACACGCTGTGGACGTCGATCCTCCGCCGGCCGTATCTGCGCGTGCTCGCCGCGGCCGAGGCGGAAGACCTCCACCGCGGCGACATCCCGATGTTCCTCTCCCGTCCCGGCACGCGCGACGTGTTCCACTGGAGCGGGCGGCGCTACGCGGACTTCTTCGAGCAGAGTGGCCTGGAGCGCGCGGCGGACCGCATCCGCGGTCTCTCTGCGCGCGACCTCGAACGGCAGGTCGCGCTCATTCGCGACACGTTCGACGCGGTGCGCATCAGCGGCCCTGGCGTGCCGCGCCCTTCGTACGACCTGGTGCGGCGCGCGGAACGTCCCTCCGCGGACGAGCTCCTCGCGCTCGCGTGCGACGTCGCGGACCGCGTCGTCGAGCGCGCCTTCGAGAACGACGCCCAGGCGCACTGGATGATGCTCGACTACCGCGAGCCCGGCGGCTGGACAGTCGTGCCCGCGCATCCCGACCTCTGGCTCGGCCTGCCCGGCATCGCCTTCTTCCTCGGCCACCTCGGCGCCGCGACCGGCGAGCCGCGCTACACGGAGGTCGCGCGCAAGGCGCTGTTCGCGCAGCGGCAGCAGCTCGCGCTCGATGCGAAGCTGACCGCGGTCGGCGCGTTCAACGGCTGGGGCGGTGTGATCTACGTGCTCGCGCACCTCGGCCGGCTATGGCAGGACGACGCGCTGCTGGATGAGGCGGAGGGGTATGCGCGCGGGCTGCGTCCGCTGATCGACGGCGATGAGATGTGCGACGTGATCGCGGGGTCCGCGGGGTGCACCTTCAGCTTGCTTGCGCTGTCGCGCACGCGCTCCTCGGCGTGGCTCGATGAGCTGCTCGTCGCGTGCGGCGAGCGGCTGCTTGGGAAAGCGGAGGCGTTGCCTCCGCACTCCAAAGGGTGGCGGATTCCTCTGGCCGGCGACCGCATGCTCGCCGGCATCTCGCACGGTGCGGCAGGCATCGCGCTCGCGCTGCTCCGTCTCTACGGCCGCACCGGCGAGGCGCGCTTCCGCGACGCGGCCCTGGGTGGCATCGCATTCGAGCGCTCGGTCTTCGACGAGTCCGAACAGAACTGGCCCGATCTCCGCGCCGGCGCCGAAGGCGTCGACGGGAAGTCCGCGCATTTCATGTGGGCGTGGTGTCACGGCGCTCCCGGCATCGGCCTCGCGCGCATCGCGGGCCTGCCGTGGCTCGACGACGCCGAGGTGCGGAGCGAGATCGACGTCGCCGTGCGCTCGACGATCGAGCAAGGCTTCGGCGAGAACCACAGCATCTGTCACGGCGACCTCGGCAACCTGGAACTGCTGTTCGCGGCGGGCCGCGAGGACGAAGCGTGGAGCATCGCCGCCGGAATCATTGACAACATCCGCGGTAGCGGATGGCTCGGCGGCCTGCCCGGCAACATCGAGACGCCGGGCCTGATGGCCGGCCTCTCCGGCATCGGCTACGGCCTCGCGCGTCTCGCCAAGCCGGAGCTCTTTCCCCGGATCCTGACTCTCGAATCCTGATCTGTCCTGCGCGTGGCAGGAAGGGGAGCGGCGACCGGCGGGCCGGCAGTCGCAGCTCCACAGAAAGTTCCGGCCGACCGAAGAAAGGGTTAGCGATGAAGAAGAGAGATGTCATTCGTGCCTGGAGGGATGGGGAGTTCTACGCGACGCTGTCGCCGGCCGACCGCACTTCGATGCCGGACAGTCCGGCCTCGGTGATCGAGCTGAACGACGAAGTCCTCGCCAATGTCACGGGCGGTTGCTCGATTGGCGCCGGCTGTCCGACCTCGGCCTACTGCTCGCCCTGTCCACCGAAGCACTGCTACTAGTCCGAAACGAGGAGGAAGCGATGAAGAAGAAAGATGTCATCCGTGCGTGGAGAGATGGAGAGTTCTACGAGTCGCTGTCGAACGAACAGCGGTCGGCCCTACCGGAGAGCCCGGCCTCGGTGATCGAGCTGAGCGACGACGCCCTTGCCAGCATCAGCGGCGGCTGCACGTTCCAGTACTGCCCCACCTCGGGGTACTGCTCGCCGTGTCCGCCGGCTCACTGCTACTAGTTTCCGGTTCTCGAAACGGAGTGCGGTGCAGCCGCGCCGCACTCCTCCTCTGTGTCATCCTGAGCCGCGTAGACGGCGAAGGATCTTCCCTCATGCCACGTGGAAGATCCTTCGCCGTCTACGCGGCTCAGGATGACACCCTGGATGACACCCTACACCTGCTGCGCGCGCACGAGCTCCGCGTACCGGCCGTCCCGCCCCACCAACTCCGCGTGCCGCCCCTGCTCGACGATCACGCCGTCCTCCATCACCAGGATGCGGTCCGCGCGGACGACCGTCGACAGCCGGTGCGCGATCACGAGCCGGGTCGCGTTCAGCTGCTCCAGCTCTTCGAGCACCTCGCGCTCCGATTCCGAGTCGAGGCTGCTCGTGGCTTCATCCAGGAGAAGAATGGACGGCCGGCGCACTAGCGCCCGCGCCAGCGAGAGCCGCTGGCGCTGCCCGCCGCTCAGCGACGAGCCGCCTTCGCCGAGGCCTGTGTCGTAGCCGAGGGGGAGGGACGTCACGAAATCGTGGATGTGCGCCTTCTTCGCAGCCTCGACGATGCGCGGCAGCGGCAGATCTTCGTCGCCGAGGACGATGTTGTTGCGGATGGAGTCGGCGAAGAGATACGGCGCCTGCAGCACGATCCCCAGCTGGCGGCGCAGGCTCGTGAGCTCGAGCGTCGCCAGATCGTGCCCGTCGTACAGCACGCGGCCCGACGTCGGGCGATAGAGGCCCATGAGCAGCATCGCCAGGGTCGACTTGCCTGCGCCCGAGCTGCCCACCAGCGCGACGAAGCTGCCCGGCTCGATCTCCAGCGAGACGTTGCGCACCACCGGCGGCCGCATCGGCGAGTACTGGAAACTGACGTCGTCGAGCACGATCCGGCCGCTGAGCGGCGGCGCGGCCACCACCCGCCGGCGGTCCTGCTCCGGCGCCGCCTCCATCACGTCGTCCATGCGGTCCATGTAGCTCGCCAGCAACTGCAGCTGCACCGCCGTCGAGACCAGCGACGTGAGCGGCGTCAGCACGCCCAGGGCCAGCGCGCTCGCCGCGAGCATCGTGCCGAGGGTGAGGTCGCCCCCGAGCACCGCGGACGCGCCGAACGCGAGGACCACGAACGGCGACGCCGTCGTCAGCGCGTTCATCGCCGCTTCGAAGAACGCGTCCAGCCGGCCCCGCGCCAGCGACACGTTCAGCTCGTCCACGAAGCAGTTCGACCAGCGCTCGATGGCCTGCTGCTCCGCGCCCAGCGCCTTCAGCGTCCCGATGCCGGAGAGCATCTGCACCTGGTACGTTCGCGCCCGCGCCTGCACCTGCAGCGTGCGCGACATCAGGTCCGCGTGGCGATGCCGCGTCAGCAGGAAGAGCCCCACGCGCAGCGCGCCCAGCCCGATCACCAGGAAGCCGATGGTGCTGTTCGCCAGGAACAGGAAGACCAGATAGAGGCAGGCCAGCGCGCCGTCGAGCAGCCCCGTCAGCGTTCCCGAGGTGAGGATCTCGCGGATGGTCGTGTTCGCGTTGAGGCGCATCATCAGGTCGCCGGCCGACCGCTGATGGAAGAACGCGTAGGGGAGCGAGATCAGATGCTCGACGAAGTCCGACGTGATCTTCGAGTCGAGCTTCGTCCGCAGATGGAGCATCAGGTGCGCGCGGATGAACGCCGACGCGAAGTCGAACGCCGTGATCGTGGCCAGGCCGATGCCGAGGATGGTGAGCAGCGAATAGTCGCGTCCCGGCACGACCCGGTCCACGATGAGACCCATGAGCAGCGGCGTCGCCAGCGCGAGCGCGCGCAGCACGAGCGAAAGCATGAGGATGCGCCGCAGCAGCACCGACTGCGCGAGCAGCTCGCGCACGTAGCGCATCATCCCCCGGCGCGGCGCGGCGCCGGGCACGAAGTCCGGGCCCGGCTCGAACAGCAGTGCGACGCCCGTGAAGTTCTTCCCCACCTCGTCCAGCGTGACCGTGCGCCGTCCCGGACCCGGATCGACGATGCGGACGTGATCGCCGTCCAGCGACTCGAACACCACGTAGTGATGGAAGCCCCAGTGCAGCACCGAGCCCGGCGGGAGAAAGCGCAGGTTCCCCACCTCGGGGACCTGCACGCCGCGCGCGCGCAGCCCGTGGAAGCGCGCGGCCTTCAGCAGCGAGAGCGCGTCCGCGCCGTCCCGGCCGACGCCGAGGAGATCCCGCACGTCGTCGAGGCGGACACTCTTGCCGTACCACGCCAGCACCATCGTGAGACACGCCGCCCCGCAGTCGGTCTCCGCGGTCTGGCGGATGACCGGGATGCGCTTAGCCACGGCGCACCCACCACCACCCGAACGCCAGCGCCGTCACGAGGAGCGCGCCGACGAGGAGAGACGCGTACCGCATCCACCGCCGCGACTCCAGCTCCAGCACGTTCGCCTGCTCCGTGCGTCCCTGTTGATAGTGCTCGATCGCCTCGGCGCGAAAGAGCTTCGCGACGTCGTCGCGGATGGGGATGTGTTCCGGTTCAGGAGGCACGTCCATCATTATGCCTCGGGCTTCCGTGGTGAAAAACACGCGTGCATTCACCACAGAGCCGCAGAGAGCACGGAGACAGTGATCTTCGGGATTTGCGCCTCAGTGGCATCCGAAAAGACAACAAGCGCACGAGGAGAAAGGAGCGCCGGCTGCCAGCCGGCCGGTCCACCGGCGGCTCGCCGGTGCGTAACGCACACCCCGCTGGCCTCGTAGGGACAGGACTTGGCGCCGGCGGGACTGAACTTGGCCCCGGCGGGACAGGACTTGGCGCCGGCGGGACTCAACTTGGCGTCGGCAGGACAGGACTTGGCGCCGGCGGGACTCAACTTGGCCGCGGCGGGACTCAACTTGGCCCTGACGGGACTCAACTTGGCCGCGGCGGGACTCAACTTGGCTGCGGCGGGACTCAACTTGGCCGCGGCGGGACTCAACTTGGTCCCGGCAGGAACTCAACTTGGCCTCGCCGGGACTCAACTTGGCCTCGCCGGGACTCAACTTGGTCCCGGCGGGACTCAACTTGGCCCCGGCAGGACTCAACTTGGTCCCGGCGGGACTCAACTTGGTCCCGGCAGGACTCAACTTGGTCCCGGCGGGACTCAACTTGGCCCCGGCAGGACTCAACTTGGCCCCGGCGGGACTGAACTTGGTCCCGGCAGGACTCAACTTGGTCCCGGCGGGACTCAACTTGGTCCCGGTAGGACTCAACTTGGCCTCGCCGGTACTCAACTTGGTCCCGGCGGGACTCAACTTGGCCCCGGCGGGACTCAACTTGGTCCCGGCGGCGCTCAACTTGGCCGCAGCGGGACTCAACTTGGTCCCGGCGGCGCTCAACTTGGCCGCGGCAGGACTCAACTTGGCCGCGCCGGCACTCAACTTGGCCCCGCCGGGGGCCCGATTTGTCGCGCCAACTACTGACCTGGTACTCCCCCAAAGATCGGTTCTTGCCGCCTGTAATCTTCAGGGACGGTAAAGAGTGTCGGACTCAGGTCCAGGCACTGTGCCGCAACGACGTCCGTGCTGTTCGCAGATGTTTGCGGCGCTCCACCTGCGTATCGCCGGCTGCTTGTGGTCTCTGTCCGAACGATCAAGCCATGGATCGATGCCAGCTTCAGCGCGATTGTACGATCCGCTTCTTGAGACGTGGACGCTCCAGTTGCTCGGTCAACTTCGGTGCGCAGGGGATGTCCACGATCCAGAATGACACGGTGATGGCATGGTGCTCTCTCAGTTTCTCGGACTCGACGGTGCTCTCGATGATGCACGAGGCCTTCAGGAGAAACTTGCGGGTCTTACGACCGTCGAAGATCTCTTCTGAAACCTCCTCCGTGAGACTCACCGTCGGCTGCAGAACGCGTGGATTCACCCCAAGAGCGATAGGGCCAGCAGGCTGCTGCGTACGATTGTCATAAGAGCTATTCCGCCGGATCGCCGAGAACGGTGAAGGCGTCGTTGGTCGTGTTGTCGAGCACGGACAGGTACACGATCACCGGCACGTCGGACGTCACCTCGAGCATGCCGTGCGGCAATGGCTCGAAGATGAAGAACTGATCGACGATGTGATTGACCTGCATCCAGCCCTGGGGCGGCACGCGCAGGACGGCCTCGCTGAGGAAGCTGCCGCTGTCGGTGTCCAACAGCTTGATCGTGAGGTTCGCCTCGACGTCGCTCGTGTTCACCACGCCGAAATTCGCGCGATGGCCGTCATCCGAGGTGAGGTGGGAAAGACGCTGGTGCGTCGACGCCGCGCCGCGAGGGACGGCGGGGAGATACTGGCCGGTCGTGCCGCCGCGCTCGGGACAGAGGCTGTTGACATTCTCCAGATGACTGGAGACCAGGAGCGGTTGATCGGACTCGATCCGCATGGCGCCGACGCCGCCCGGCAGCCCGAACAGCGAGGTGAGGACGTCGCCGTACGACTCCGCGCGATTCTGCGCGACGGTGAACGATGCCATGTCGCCGGCCGGGAGCAGGTACGCGTCGACGTTTGCCGTCGCGGTGCCTTTGTTGAACGCGCGCACGTCGCTGACGAAGAAACTGCCGTTCACGCCTGCGGTCCGGGCCACGGCAGGCACGTAGTAGACGAACGCCTTCGACTGGGCGGATGCGAGCGGGGCGAGGGTTACGGTGAGGACCAGGGATACCAGCGCGTTCTTCATCGGCCGCCGATTGTATGACGGCGTACCCGCGCTGTCGCCGTACTCCAGGTGTGTGATATCTCAGCCGCAGATGTCCGAATCCCGC
This sequence comes from uncultured Acidobacteriota bacterium, assembly GCA_963821585.1. Lineage (GTDB taxonomy): Bacteria > Acidobacteriota > Thermoanaerobaculia > Gp7-AA8 > Gp7-AA8 > QHVT01. The sequence continues at coordinate 4,838,713 of CAWGEI010000003.1, read as the reverse complement.
GACCTTCTGGCCCGCGCCGAGACCACGCCTCTCGCACGGGATCCGATCGCGGCGCTCGCTGAAGCGGCGCCCGCGGAGGGATTGATCGAGGCGCTGGAGCGCGCCCTTCACGAGGGGAGGTCCCGCGCGGCGACGGTGCTCGCGTTTGCCGCCGGCGTCGCGGGTGCGAAGGTCCCGGCGCCGCTGGTCATCCGCCTCGCGCCGGACCTCGAGGACATGGACCTCCTGCCGCAGATCCTGGCGCTCGTCGAAGGCGACCGGGTCGCCGCGCTGCTCGATCTGGTGGCCACGGATCGCCTGAGCTGGGAGCGCGAGGCGACCGTGCTCTATTTCGCGGCCAGGCTGCTCGACGGCGCGGAGCCGCCTGCCCGGCTGACGGCGCGGCTCCGCAGTCTGCTGCGCGAGCCCATGTCGCACTCGGCGGCCATAGCCGCGGGCATGGCCGCTCTTCTGCTGAACGACCCGGACGTCAACGCCGTTGCCGGAAACACCATCACCCTGGGACTGTACGCCACGGCGAAGGGCCTGGACGGCCTGTTGTGGGAGCTCTTCTCCCGGCCGCTGCTGGACTCTCTCCCCGAGCAGGAACTGCCGCCCGCCCGCTCCGGGTTCACGGTCTTGCGCACGGAGCCGAAAGTCGGACGCAACGATCCGTGCCCGTGCGGCAGCGGGCGAAAATACAAGAAGTGCTGCGCCGGGAAGGAGACGGCGCCGCCGGTCCGGCGCTCGCTCGTCGAGCAGTTCCAGGAAATCGGCCCGCGCGCACCGCGCGTGCGGCAGCAGTTGTTCGAGACCATGCGTCCCGCCGAGCTCGAGCGGCTCGATCCGGCGGAGCTGACGGCGCTGCAGGGGATCCAGGCCCTGCGCAAGCTGGCGCTGCATCATCGATGGGAGGCCGCGGAGCGTTTCATGGAAAATCTCGCGACCCGCCCGAACGTCCCGCACGACGCCAGGCCCGAGGAGCATCGTGTGGAGCTCGCCGACATGGCCTTGAACGCGGGACAGCTCGAGCTCGCGGAGCGGCAGATGGCGCTCGCAGATCCGGCTCCGCGCGAGCAGATGGTCTTCGACGCGCGGATCGCGCTGGCGCGGAAGTCGCCGGACGCGCTGGAGCGCCTCGAGGCCGCGTTGCGCGACGGACACGCTCACGACCCGTCGCTCGTCGTCGACTTCGCAGCCGCTCTTCTCCGCCACTCGCCCGCCCTCGGCATCCTCGCGGCGCGCGGGGCGATGAGCGCCGATCGCCTGCTCGACGCGGAGACGCTCCTCCACGAGATCGGCCGCGCGCGCGACACGCTCGGCCTTCCGGCGCACGAGCCGTGGGAGGAGGTGTTGGAGCTGCTGCTCGAGGCGCGCTCCGGTCCGGGCGAAGGGGAGCAGCGCGATGCGGAGATCCACGAGCTGCAAACGAAGCTTCGCGTCGCCGCCGATCGCGCACGGCGCCTCGGCGACGAGCTGTCGCGTCGCGAGCGTGAGCTCGAAGCGGTGAGCGGCGAGCGGCGGCAGCTGGCGGCCGCGGTCGAGGCGCGGCAGGATCGCGACGACCGCCAGCGCGTCGCGGAGCTCGAAGAGGAGCGCCGGCGCCTGCGCACGAAGATCGAGGGGCTGAAGGGCGAAGTCGCCGAAGGCGCCGCGCAACGGGCCCAGCTTCGGCACGAGCTGGCGCGCAGCGCGGACGAGCGAAGCCGGAACGCCCGCGCCGCCGCGCCCCCCGAGCCGGACGAGCCGCTGACGGACGACGCGGAAGGCGACGCCGTCGAGTCGCGCCCGCGCCGGATCCTCATCCCGCACTATGCGACCGCCGCGAGCCGGTCTCTCGCCGCCGTTCCGGCCCGCGTCGCGGCGGACGCGCTGCAGGAAGCCGCCCGCCTCGCCGGTGGCGACGCGCATGCGTGGGGCGGCGCGAAGCACATGCGCCGCGCCCACGACGTCCTCTCCGTCCGCATCGGCCGCGCGTGGCGCCTGTTGTTCCGCCTGTCGGACGACCGCCTGGAGGTCCTCGACCTCATCCACCGCCGCGATCTCGACAACACGATCGCGCGGATGGCCCGAGGGTGACGGAAAAAAGCGGGCGCGTCCTGCGACGCGCCCGCTTCTTCTCCAACTTACTTCGCAGCCGGCTTCGCGATCTTCTCCGCGGCCTTCGTGGCTTTCGCCGCCGCCTTCGCCGCGTCGGCTTCCGCCTTCTTCGCGGCAACTTCGGGCGACGCCTTCCGGCCGCGTCCGAGGGAGCGGCGCATGTCGGCGACGCGCGGGGCGAGGCCGGCGTGCACCGGCTTTTTCGCCAGACGCTGCGCCAGCGAGTAGGTCGTCAGCGCCTCGCTGCCGGCCGCGTTGCGCGCGGCGGTGACGCTGTGCCGGACGAACTGCGCCAGGGCCTCCAGCTCGTCGGCATACGGGCTGTAGGCGTCGGCATAGTGCATCAGGTCGCGGACCTCCGCCGGCGTGGCGGCGCCGCCGCGCACGAGCGCGTTCTCATTCGCGACGGCCATGGCCGTCAGCTCGACGAACTCGGGCGACACCGACGCGGCGCTGCGCAGCCGCGCGGTGTCTTTCGTGGACGCCGGGATGACGAAGTGCGGGATCAGTTCCCGCGTCTGCCGGAGCTCGTTGACGCGCAACTGCGCGGCTTCGGCGTGGGGATTCGGGACAACGGTCTCAATCGTGCTCATGAAAAGCATCCTTTCAGTCTCGATCTGTGCTGGTGGTCAGAGCAGACAGGTCGAGGAAAGGGGAGGAGCACGCCCCTGGTCGGTGTCCGGGGGAACGTGGAGCGCCGCCGGGCGCTGCGTCCGCCGCCGCCGGCGGAGGATGGGTGCGATGCGGTCGATGACGCGCGGCTGCCGGCGGCGCAGGAACGCGCGGATGGGGACGGGGCGTGGCGCGAGGACGATCCGCGGGCGCCCGCCCGCCGGCTCCGCGACGAGGGTGCCGGTCTCGAGGCCGGTGAGTACCTCCCGGTGGAAGGCGAACACGTCGCCGGCGACTTCGTCCAGCCATCCGGCGACGTAGACCCACGACGCCGTCGTCTGGATGAGCAGCTGCGGCACCTCGGCCGAATTCTCCGGGTCCCGGGCGAGGCACTCTTCCATCCAGGCGATCTGGCGCGCCGCCCGGACCAGCCGCTCCGAGGCGCTGACCAGCCTCCCGGACGCCTTGTGGATCTTCCGCGACGTGTGCACCGGCCGCCGTTGCGCGTGGCACTCCGAGGCTCTGACCTCGCTGAGACTCGCCCCGATCAGCCGCGCCGATTCGCTGATGGCGCGACTCGCGCGCACCAGCGGACGCACCCACGCCGGCCGCCGCTCGCGGCGGTTCCGGGTGTTCGGTGCGTGGTTGGGTCTGGTCACGTCAAATACCCTTAGCCTGTATGCATATACGCGCAGACCCCCTGCCCGGTTTCGCCCCACCGCCCAAAAAAATCCAGGAGTGCGGTGGCGGGGGTTGGGCGGGTGGTGGAGAGCCACCGCTCTGGTACGGGCCCGCGTCAGCGGGCCGAAGGAAGTAGACCCCGGCTTCAGCCGGGGAACCGGGAGCATTCTTGATGGCCAAGCCCGCGTGAGCGGGCGGCAGAGCAGCTTGCTCCCTTCGGAGAGTCGCGCGCTGAAACTGCGGCCGGGCATCGATCTCCCTGCGCCAGAAATCGATCTCACGGCGTCAGAGATCGATTCCACCCGCTCCAAGGATCGATTTCAACGCCGCCAGGGATCGATTCCACCTGCGTCAGGGATCGGTCTCACTGCGACCGAGATCAATCCCTCTCGCGCCCAAGATCGATTCCTCTCGCGCCACGGATCGATCCCCCCAGCGTTAGAGATCGATCTCACGGCGTCAGAGATCGATTCCTCCTTCACCACAGATCGATCCCACCTGCCCCAGCGATCCATCCCTCGACCTCAGAGATCAACGCCCCGGAGGGCGCGCCGGCTGCCAGCCGGCCGGTCCCCCGCCGGCTCGGCGGTCACCTCCGCGCCCCCCACCTCACACGCCCTCCCCCGACTCCGGCCACGCCAGCGCCGCGAGCACCCCCGGCACCTCCCGTTCCAGCCACGGCGCGTTCGTCGTCGATCAGTACCCGCTACATTCTCCGAACGGTTATGCCACGTCGATAAACTCGAATGCCGAATGACGCTCTTTCCGAGGGCTATGGTTCAGCGGTGTTGAGTCTTACTACTCCGGGATATCTTCGGCCGTCGCCGGGGTTGGAAGTAAGTAGTTCTCAAGAGCTGGTGATGAGTCCTTGCGCAGCAGGACCACCTGTTCCAGTAGGTTGATGAGGCGGAACACGAACTGAAGCACATGCGTGTGATCAGTCGCGTCATGCGCCTTGACCTGCTGTAACTTTGTCGCGTCGGTTCGATCGACGGAGAAGGACGTGACCACGCACACCGACAGGAGGTCTGCGTTACTTTTGAGCCACGACCACACCTGCTCGGGAGCCACAGCCGATTCAAAGGCGATAACGATGTGGGGGACGATGAAGCGCGCGCCCACCGCAAGTTTTCGCGTATGCCGCATGGCACTGATCGCTTCACGTTGCTTGGCGATCTGCTCGATCGTGCCAGTGGTGAGCTGCGACTTGATTTCTGCCACGAGAACGGCGGCGTCAACGGGGACTACCGCTACCTCGGATGAGAGAATCAGAGGGGGAAGAGTTGCTGTGTCGAAAACGATGAAATCGAGCTGCGGCGAAAGCGTACCGAGTGGATCTGTCAGAAAGCCGGACGTAATTGCAAATCGACGAGGGATTAGAGCTGTGAGAAATTCTCGCAGATACGCTTCGCGAAGTGCTCCGACAGTTCCGCCATGGGGCAAGGAACTGGCAGCTCGTAAGTTCTCGATCAAGAGACGAACGCGCGAAACCACAAACTCGCGGATGGGATTTGTTACGTCCGTCATCGGTTGAGGATTCTATCCGGTGATCGGGATGCGACAGACCGCGATTATCGGATGGTCCATCCGCCCGGCGGCGCGCAGCCGGTGGCGGAGGCGATGGCGCGTTTCGCGAAGAGCCGCCGGTAGTCGCAGACGGAGGGCTTCGCGATCGTGATGGCGCTTGATCGCATTGGGGGGCCGGGGTGGAAGCGGCAATGCCTATGGGGATGGCGCGCGAACGGTGTTGGAGATGGTGGGGGATGTGCTGGGGGAGGACCGGCATGCGGCGTCGAACATCGCTTGCCGCGTGGTCGGCGTCTGGTGGAGCGCTGAGTTCGGCGTCGTGGGCATTATGTCGGGAAGATGACCACCCTTCCTTTGCCGGGGACCTCAATCTCCACCTTCTGTACGGTGAGAACTGTGTATCGCGGATACGCACGACGTTTCAGCAAACTACCGCCGGTGATCACCGCCCCCGCCAGTGCGGTCAATCCGACGAACTGGAGCCAGGAATTGTTTGCGATACCGATCGCGCCCGCCGCGATCAAAGTGACCACGCAGAACAGAAATGTGCAGAAGTAAGCGATCGTGAAGACCGTCTGCCGCCGACGACAGCTGTGACAGACAAGCATCTCAATCCTGTGGCAGATCTCGGACCGAGCCGCGAGCAGTAGCGCTGGAAGCGGGGCGACTGGGAGCAGAAACCAAAACCAAGGCGGGATCGACGCAGCTCTGATCACCTTGTGAGCAAGATGCTCCGTCGATCCGCATACGACGCATGTGTTATTGGTCGCCTGTCTCGGCGGGATATACATTGCCATCGCAGTACCTACTGGTTGGACGGACGCCAACTTGACTGAGGCAGCGAGCCTACCACTCCAAACGCCGCGAGGTCCGCGGAGGAGCTCGGGCGTGGGTTCAACGCGGGTTTGTAGCGGCCGCCTTCGCGGCCGCGATTCCTGGGCGACTCCGAAACCCCGCGCATCAGCGCGGGGCTAGATTGGACGGCACGCCTTCGCGTGCCACGCGTCGCAGCTTTCCTATAAACGCGCGGCTTTCTTCGCCACCCACCCGAACCCCCGCTGGTTGGCGTCCCATTCGAGCGAATCCAGTTGCGCGCGCGCCTCCGCCTCCCGCCCCGTCGCGAGGTTGGCTTCGGCCAGCGCGAGCCGGGCTTCGAACTGCTGGGGGATCAGGCCCTGCTTGGTCACGCCGTCGAGGAGGGCGGTGAGCTGACGGATGGCGACTTCGGGTTTCTTCGATGCCGTGGCCAGGCGTGCTTCCGCGAGGTCGATGGCGAACGAGTCGCCTTGCAGGAAACCGCGCGCTCCGGCGAGGTCGCCGCGGGCGATTGCCACGCGGCACAACACCGCGTTCGCTGCGGCGATCTGGTCGGTGCGTGCTTCTTTCTCGAAGGTCGCCAGGGCCTCGCGGGTGAGCCGCGAGGCTTCGTCGACGCGGCCTTGTTCCAGAGAGAGGTCGCCGAGGAAGAGGAGGGATTCGGCGGCGGTGGAGGCTTCGCCCATCTGGCGCCGGTTCGCGAGCGCCTCGCGGGCGATGGCCTCGGCGCGCGCGAGGTCGCCGCGGCGGGCTTCGACGTCGGCGATGCCCATGAGGGCGTACGCGGCGTAGCTCTTCTCGCCCGTGGAGCGCCAGATGGTGAGGGCGGTCTCGGCCTGTTTCTTCGCGGTGGCGAGGTCGCCGCGGTCTACGCGGATGGTTGCGACGTTCACCGCGATCATCGCGAGGTCGCTGCGGCTGTTCATCTTCCGGTAGACCTGTTCGGCCTCGGCGTACGACTTCTCCGCGGCGGCGAGGTCGCCGCGCCCGCGCTGGATGGTGGCCATGTTGTTGAGCGTGTCCGCGGCCCCGACGTCGTCCTGCGTCTGCCGGAACGCGACGAGCGCCTGCTGGAACATCCGCTCCGCGCCGGCCATGTCGCCTTTGCCGTAGAGGATGATGGCCATGTTGTTGCGGTTGTTGCCGGCCGCGTGGACGGCGCCGATGCGCTCGTTGATCGCGAGCGCCTGTTCGTACAGCCGTATCGCCTCGGACAGCTCACCGCGGTCGCCGCTCACGTTGGCGAGCATGGCCAGGGTCCCGGCCGTGCCGCGGAGGTCGCCGCTCTCGCGCCGCAGCGAGCGCTTGGTCCAGCCGCGCCTTCGCGCCGGCGAGGTCGCCTTTGCGGTGCAGCACCATCGCCATGTTGTGGAGGTCGTTGCCCTCGGTTCTGCGCGAGCCGATGTCGCGCGCGAGCTTCAGGTGCGACTCGTAGAGCGCGAGCGCGGCGTCGAACTGTTCTTCGTCGAGCAGCACCGCGGCCATGCCGCCGAGGGCGTCGGCGGCTCCCGCGCGGTCTCCGGCGGCTTCGTAGCGGCGCCTGGAGTCTTCGAACGCCGCGCGCGCCTCTGCGAGCTTCGACGTGCGCAGGAGCGCATAGCCTTCCGCGTACTTCGCGCGTGCCGCAACCAGCCGCAGCCCGCGCGCCTCGCCTTTCTGCAGCGCGCGCAGCGCGGCGGCGCGCGAGCGCGCGTAGTCCGACACCGCCTCCGCCGCATCGGCCTCGATGAGATCGACGCGCGGATCGTCCGAGGTCTTCTTCAATCCGTCGACGATCGCGATTGCCTCCTTCGCGCTGCCCGCGCTGATCAGCGTCGACACCGCGCGGATCGCGTAATCGGGGTTGTCGGGATAGAAGCGCCACAGCGCCTGATAGATCTCCGCGGCCTGCGCGTGGCGGTCGTTCTGCGCGTGTGCCTGGGCCTCGACGGTGAGGCGCGCCTCGCGCGGCAATTTCGCCGCACGCTCCAGCGCGATGCGCGCTTCCTCCCGTGCGCGCGCGTCGTAGCCGAGGGCGCTGTACGCGGCGGCGAGGGCGGAGTGGGCGAGGGGGAAGTTGGCGTCCGCGGCGATGGCCTGCTCCAGCAGCTCGCGCGCGCGTCGGTTGTCGTACGCGCGATACGCCGCCAGCCCCTCGGCGTAGGAACGCACGGCTGCGGGATTCGACGGCAGGGACGCGAGAATGCCGCTCGCGGCCTCGGGACTGACCGACGCGACGCCGAGCGTTTCGCGCAAGCGCGAGCCCGCGCGCGAGACGAGGTCGAAGAGCTTGTCCTCCGTGCCCGTCTCGGCGAACGAGGCGATGACGTTGCCGCCGAGGGCTTCGTGGAGCTGGACGTCGACGCGGAGCTGCCCGCCGACGGCGGCGTACGAGCCGCTGACAACGTAGTCCGTCGCGAGCATGTCGTGCAGGCGCTTATCGAATGCGGCGTCGCCGAGGCCGAGCTCGCGCTTCGTGCGGGAGACCGTGTCACCGGGGATCGTGCGCACCTGTTCGCCCGCGGCGACTTCCGTCGTGAGCATCTCCGTGAGCGCGGTGGAGAGCCAGGCGACGTCCGCGTTGCCGGACTGGTTGCGGAAGCCGATCACCGCGACGGCGCGGCGTGCGGGAGCCGCGGCCGTTTTCGTCGCCGCCGGCGCGAGCTGCACGCGCTTCCACGGGATGAACGCCGCGATCGCGCCGAGGACGGCGATCACGCCGAGGGCGATCCCGAGGCCGCGCATGCGCGCACGCCTTCGCGACGGCAACGCGCCCGTGACGCCGCCTTCCAGCGCGGCGATCACTTCGCGGACGTCGGAGAAGCGGTCCTCCGGCTCGCGCTCGAGGCAACGGAGGATCGCGCGCTCCCACGAGAGATCGAGATCGGGGAGATAGTGCCGCGGCGACGTTGCCGGCTCGCGCAGGCGTTTGAGCACCGAGGCGAGAGGCGTGTCCGCTTCGTACGGATGGCCGCGCGTGACCATCTCGTACAGCAGCACGCCGAACGCGAAGATGTCCGTCGCCGGCGACAGCGGCTTCCCTTCGATCTGCTCCGGCGCCATGTACGCCGGGCTGCCGAGGATGTCGCCGGTGTTGGTGATCGTGCGCTCGCTGAAGAGCGACGCGCGCGCCAGGCCGAAGTCCGTGACCACCACCCGGGGCGTGGTCTGGCCTTCCTCGGGCACGAGCATCACGTTCGCCGACTTCAGGTCGCGGTGCACGACCCCCGCGCGGTGTGCGGCGGCCAGGCCGTCCGCGATCTGCCGCGCGATCGGCAGCGCGTCGCGCAGGGAGAACGCGCCGTCCTGCGCGATCGCCTGGCGCAGCGTGCGGCCTTCGAGAAGCTCCATCGTCACGAACATCACGTCCGTGCCGCCGCTGCGGTCGTACGAGACGTCGAACACGCGGCAGACATTGGGATGCGTGACCTTCCGCGCGATCTGGATCTCCCGCCGGAAGCGCTCGACCGCGACCTCGTCCTCCGCCACCTCCGGCCGGATCGTCTTCAGCGCCACCGCCCCGCCCAACTCCCGGTCCTCGGCCTCGTACACCTCGCCCATGCCCCCGCGGGCGATGAAGCGGACGATCCGGTAGCGGCCCGCGACGAGGTGGCCGCGGTCGAACGCGCTCCGGCTGCCCGCGGCGCGCCGGCGGTTGAAGACGGTCGGCGTGATGGTGTCGGCGTCCGAGTCGTCGCCGAGGTCCATCCGCGCGGTGGGATCGTCTTCGTGGGGATCGTCACTCACTGGCGGTGAATTCTAGTCGCCACGCGTATTGCCCGCGCGTACGATGGCGTCGCAGTGACGCCGAGCCAGTTCAATATCTACTGCGACGAGAGCTGCCATCTCGAGAACGATCAGCAGCGGGCGATGGTTCTGGGCGCCGTGTGGTGTCCCGCGGAGAAGGTCCGCGAGATTGCGGAGCAACTGCGCCGCATCAAGAGCCGGCATGACCTGCCACGCTGGTTCGAGATCAAGTGGTCGAAGGTTTCCCCGGGGCGCCTGGCGTTTTACCGTGACGTTCTGGACTACTTCTTCGATAACGACGACCTCAGGTTCCGCGCATTGATCGTTCCGGACAAGGGCCTGCTGCGGCACGTTGAGCATCGACAGGACCACGACACCTTCTATTACAAGATGTACTTCACGCTGCTCCGGGCGATCCTGTCGCCGGACGCGCGCTACAACATCTACCTGGACATCAAAGACACGCGCAGTCACGCCAAAGAGGAGAAGCTCCACGATGTGCTGTGCCATGCACTCTTCGATCGCGATCGGGAAGTCGTGCAGAGGCTCCAGAGCGTCCGATCGCATGAAGTCGAACAGATCCAGCTCGCCGATCTGCTGACCGGGATCGTGAGCTACGCCAACCGCGAGCTCCATGGCAGTTCTGCCAAAAAGGAGCTTGTCGAGAGAATGAGGGAACGCTCAGGGTACCGGCTCACGCTCACAACCCTTCTCCGCGCGGAGAAAGTAAATATCTTTCGCTGGAAGGCACAGGAAGCGGCGTGAGCGCGACGTATCGCTGGCTCCCTCCGCTCGTCACGCTCGACGAAGCCGGCGGCGACTGGTCCGAGTACGTGGAACGCGTATACGCGTGGTTCTACAACGACTTCATCGCATCTCAGCCCGTGTTCGAGGGGCGCCGGTGCGTCTGCAAGCGACACCCGCAGATCAATGGCAAGGCCGCCACGTTCTGGCACGTCATCAGTGAAGGGACGGTCGAAACCGCCCGGCTACCCGACCTGCGAAGATGCGAGCGCATACGCTGGCCGAAGGCGGTCATCGAGAGACCGCCGCTCATGGATGCCGCCGTCTGGAGATCGGAGCGATCCGGTGACAAGGACCGTGTGGTCATCGCCCTCGCGGACTTCTCGTACGTGGTTGTGCTGGCGGACCGCGGCGAGTACGTGATTCTCTGGACGGCGTACTGCGTCGAACACGAGCATCGTCGCGGCAAGCTGCGGAAAGAGTACGAGCGATCGCTCGCCGGAAAATAGCTGGGGCCGCCCCGAAGGACGACCCCGTTACTCCTTCCACACCGTGGTGGATGAGATTCTGATCTCGTTGCGGCCACCGGAACGGTAGCCCGTCGCGGTTCTTCCTGTCAAACGCGCCGATGCGTGACCTTTATTCGCCAACTTACGAAACCTTTCGTTGATTCATACGAATCACGTCGTAACTAACGTTTTCGAGGTCTCGCCGTATGAGACCAAAGAGAGAAAGAACCCGCATGCACATCCGAGCACTGATCGTCTCGCTTGTCGTTGTCTGCTCCGCTTTCGGCCAGGCCATCGTCCCGCCGGACAGCCCACGCGTCTACACGCCGGCGGATTTTGTCCAGTTCGCGCCGCGGACGGCGCTGGACATGCTGAGCCGGGTCCCCGGCTTCGGCATCAAGGAAGAGGACGGCGACCGCGGCCTCGGCGAGGCGACCGGCAACGTTGTCATCAACGGGCAGCGCCTGTCGGGCAAGTCCAATGACGTCGTGACGGAGCTGAGCCGCATCCCGGCGTCCAGCGTCGAGCGCATCGAGATCGTGGACGGTGCGACGCTGAATATCCCCGGCCTGGCCGGCCAGGTGGCGAACGTGATCGTCCGCTCGCGCGGGATCAGCGGCCAATGGGCCTATCGTCCGGAGTTCCGCTCGTACTACACCGATCCGCTGTTCTCGCGCTTCGAGGTGTCGGTCAGCGGCACGACGGGGCCGGTCGAGTACACCATCGGCGTCGACAACCGCGGCAATCGCAGCGGCGCGGGCGGGCCGACGTGGATCTTCTCCCCGAGCGGCGCGCTGATGGAAGAGCGCGACGAGGAATGGCGCGGCAACTCGGAACGCCCGCGGGTCAGCAGCCGGTTTGTGTTCGACGCGCCCGGCACGGCGAAGGCCAACCTCAATCTCTCGTACGGACGCCTGTACTACGACTACCTGGAGACCGGCACGCGCACGACGTCCGGCGGCGCGTTCGAGCGGCGGGTGACTGAGAACCAGGACGGCGACGACTACGAGGTCGGCGGCGATTACGAATTCGACCTCGGCGCCGGCCGCCTGAAGTTCATCGGCGTCGGCCGCGGCAACCGTTATCCGTACGAGGTCACGGCCGTCCACCGCTTCGACGACGGCACGGCGGAGGGAAGCCGCTTCACGCAGATCGGGACCGAGCGGGAGATGATCGGCCGCGGCGAGTATCGCTGGAAGAACCTCGGCGGAGAATGGCAGCTGTCCGCGGAGGCCGCGTTCAACAGCCTCGACAACACCTCGCGACTCTTCGAGATGAACGGCACCGGCGGCTTCGATGAGATCGCGCTCGACGGCGGCATCGCCAAGGTCGAAGAGGATCGCTACGAAGTCGTCGGCAGCTACGGCCGGCCGGTCACGAAGAATCTGACCATGAAGCTGTCGGCGGGCGGCGAGTACTCGCAGCTCGCGCAGGCCGGCGCCGGCGGCACGACGCGCGACTTCAAGCGCCCGAAAGGTGAGCTGTCCGCGGCGTGGAAAGCCTCGCCGCGCACGGACGTCACCGTCAAGCTCGCGCGCCGCGTGGGCCAGCTGAACTTCTTCGACTTCCTCGCGTCCGTGGATGTGGCGTCGGATATCGAGACCGCCGCCAATCCTGACCTCGTGCCTGAGCAGAGCTGGGATCTGGAGATCGAAGGCGTCCGCAACCTCGGGACCCTCGGCTCGACGACCCTCCGCGTGTACGGCCGCAAGATCGACGACATCATTGATTACATCCCCATCGGCACGAACGGCCAGGCGCCGGGCAACCTCGATCAGGCCGTGCTGTACGGCATCCTCTCGCGCAGCACGCTGAACCTTGACCGCATCGGCTTTAACGGCGCGCGTCTCGACGCGTCGCTGCAGTGGCAGGACAGCGAGGTCGAGGACCCGCTCACTGGCGAGGAGCGTCCCATCAGCAACAACCTTCAGGAGTTCTTCGACCTTGCCCTGCGGCACGACCTTCCGGGCACCGACTGGGCCTGGGGTACCGGCTACTCGTACTCGCTCTACTCGAAGAACTATCGGCTGACCGAGGTGGGCAGGCTGTGGGAAGGGCCGATCTGGGGCAACGTCTATGTCGAGCACAAGAACGTGGGCGGCCTCACCGTCCGCGCCGGCGTCCACAACCTCATCGCCGCGGACAGCATGTGGGATCGCACGGTTTACACAGGTCGACGGACCGATCCCGTCGATTACGTCGAGCACCGCGATCGGCAGATCGGGCCGATCTTCTCCTTCCAGGTGAGGGGAAAGTTCTAACGTTGGGACGTGTGGGCCTCCGGTTTGGCGGAGGTCCACACGACTCGCGCGGGGTTGGCGCGTCTCGCGATACATTCGCACGCGATGACCACCCCGACGGTTCTCCTCATCCACAGCGGCGGCCTGTCTTCACGCCAGTGGCGCGGGCTCGCGGATCAGCTGGCGCCGCGTTACCGCGTCCTCGCGCCCGACCTGCTCGGATACGGTGAGTCGGGACGGTGGCCCGTGGGCCAGCCGTTCCACTTTCGCCAGGACGTGGCGTTTCTACAGTCGCTGCTCGCCGGAGAGACCGCGCCGGTCCACGTCATCGGACACTCCTATGGCGGTCTCCTCGCGCTGCAACTCGGGCTGCACGCGCCGGAGCTCGTGCGGTCGGTCGCGGCCTACGAGCCGGTGGCCTTCAGCATTCTCGACCCGGATGCCGGCGTCGCCGACGCACCGAACGATGCGACGTGGAAGTGGGAGCCGGGCGAGGACGGCGTGGACGAGGCGTGGCTGCGCCGGTTCGTCGACTGGTGGAGCGGCCCCGGCGCGTGGGACCGTCTCGGCGCGGTGACGAGGAGCGGCTTCCTCGCCGTCGGGTGGAAGCTGTATCAGGAAGTGGTGACACTCGCGCGGGATACGACGAGCGCGGCCGACTATGCCGCGATCCGCGTCCCGGTGCTCCTCCTCGCCGGCGCGACCTCGCCGCCCCTCGAGCACCGGATCGTCGAGAAACTCGGCGCCGCGTTGCCGCGCGTGGTCGTGCGGATCCTGCCGGGCGTGGGGCACATGGGGCCGCTCTCCCACATGAAGCTCGTCAACGGCGCGATCGAGGAGCACCTGGGGACGGCCTGACGCTTCGGACTGAGCCTTGCAATCCAGTCCCGTCATGAGCACGACGAAACTGGAGCCTCTGCTGCGCGACGCGACAATCAAGGCCATCGACGGGGTAGCGAAGAAACTGAGTCAGGCGGAGAGGAGTGCGGAGAGCAAGGTCACGCGCCTGCTCGCACACTGGAACGAGATGGACACTGCCGCCAAGGAGCAGGCCGTGGCCATCGCCATCACCACGGTCTCCACCGCCGTCACCGCGATCATGGCCCTGCGCGCGCGGTCGAAGTCGAAGAAGCCGGCTAAGGGCGTGGCGAAGAAGCTGGTGAGCGCGGTGGCGAAGAGAGTCAGCTGACGCCAGCGCAGATGGCATCGAGGATCGAGGACTACGCCCTCATCGGAGACCTGCAGACGTGCGCGCTCGTCGCGCGCGACGGCTCCATCGACTGGCTGTGCGTCCCGCGCTTCGATTCCCCCGCCTGCTTCGCCGCCCTCCTCGGCACACCCGATCATGGCCGCTGGAAGCTCGCGCCGCGTGAACCGGTGGTCGCGGTGGAGCGCCGCTATCGCGACGACACGCTCATTCTCGAGACGACCTTCGAGACCGCGAGCGGTCGCGTGCGCGTCGTCGACTTCATGCCCGTCCGCGACGATGCCATCGACGTGATGCGCATCGTCGAAGGCGTGGAAGGGCGCGTGCCCATGCGGATGGATTTCGCGATCCGCTTCGACTACGGCTCGATCGTGCCGTGGGTGCGCGCGCTCGACGGAGGGATCCGCGCCATCGCGGGACCGGACACGGTCTACCTGCGTGCGGATGTCCCGTTGCGCGGCGAGGACTTCACGACCGTCGCGGAGTTCGAAGTCGGCGCTGGCGACCGCGTCGCGTTCGATCTCACCTGGATGCCGGGCCATGATCCCCATCCGCCGCGCGCCGACCCGCGCGCGAGCCTGGTGGAGCTAGACAAGTTCTGGCGCGAATGGTCGTCGCGCTGCACCTACGAGGGCCGGTGGCGCGACGCCGTGATGCGCTCGCTGATCACGCTGAAGGCGCTCACGTACGCGCCGACCGGCGGCATCGTCGCCGCCGCGACGACCTCGCTGCCGGAGCAGATCGGCGGCGTGCGCAACTGGGACTACCGCCTCTGCTGGCTCCGCGACGCCACTTTCGCCATCTACGCCCTCCTCGGCGGCGGGTACACCGAGGAGGCGATCGCGTGGCGGGAGTGGCTCGTGCGCGCGGCGGCCGGTCTGCCCGAAGAACTGCAGATCATGTACAGCATCCGCGGCGAGCGGCACCTCACGGAGCTCGAGATCGAGTGGCTGCCCGGCTACGAAGGGTCGAAGCCCGTGCGCGTCGGCAACGCCGCGTTCAAGCAGTACCAGCTCGACGTCTACGGCGAAGTCGCCGACGTCCTCCACCTCACCCGCCGCCTCGCACTCCCGCCCAGCGAAGACGCCTGGCGCGTCCAGCGCGCCCTGATGCGCTTCCTCGAAAAGGGGTGGAAAGAGCCCGACGAAGGCATCTGGGAAGTACGCGGCCCGCGCCGCCACTTCACCCACTCCAAAGTCATGGCCTGGGTCGCCTTCGACCGCGCCGTCGCCGACGTCGAAAAGTTCGGCCTCGACGGCCCCGTCGACCGCTGGCGCCAGATCCGCGACGAGATCCGCGCCGAGGTCCTGGAGAAAGGATTCCGCCCCGACCTCAACGCCTTCACGCAGTTCTACGGCTCCGAGAAAGCCGACGCCAGCCTCCTCATGCTCCCCGCCCTCGGCTTCCTCCCCGCCACCGACCCCCGCATCCTCGGCACCCTCCAGCTCATTCGCACCCAGCTCGACAACCACGGCCTCCTCCACCGCTATCCCACATCCCCCGCCGTCGACGGCCTCCCACCCGGCGAAGGCACCTTCCTCCTCTGCACCTTCTGGCTCGCCGACACCCTCGCCCTCGCCGGCCGCTACGCCGAAGCCGAGGAGATCTTCGAGCGCCTGCTGTCCCTTCGCAACGACGTCGGCCTCCTCGGCGAACAATACGACCCCATCGCCGGCCGCCAGCTCGGCAACTTCCCCCAGGCGTTCTCCCACGTGGGACTGATCAACACCGCGCAGAACCTGCGGAAGGGGGACGGGCCGTCGCGGCACCGGCAGAGGTGATTTGGAGTGCGGCAGCGATCCTCAGCTGCCGCTTTCCATCTTCGGAGCACTCAGCGCCCAACGATAGAAAAATGGCGACTCGCGTTTGCTGGTTTGCGTCGGTGCGGTATCCTGTTACAGATCTCCCGCATTGCCGATACAGACATTGACCCTCCCGTTCTGGACCTCGTTCATCCATGACGGCACGGTTTCTGTAGCATGAGAAAGTCATGGCTGCGCGTATTCATCACAGAAAACATCGCGAGCTTGTCGTCGTTGTATTAGCTATTCTCACGTTCTTTGTCTCAGCCTGCCGACTGCGCGATCCATTGGAACGATTCTGCACGAATCGACGGCCTTTCGAAGCTCGTGTGTCGCTATTGCGGCACGCCGCGCTCGGAGCTCGAACAATCAATGCAGCAGATAGCGCGGCGCTCGCAGAACTGCACAACCGTGCATTGACAACACGGAGGGCGGAGGACCTCCATCGCGCCGCAGTCGCTCACCTTGCATTAAACGATTTTGAGTCGGCACGCGGTCTTCTTTCGGAAGCGATACGTCTGGAACCCACGAATCTCTCCGTGACGAGTGACCTGGCTGTCGTGGAGATGGCCGAAGGTCGTCACGCGGATGCTGCCGAACGTACAGCACGCCTGCTATCAACGAATCCGATGATGCTAACGGCCGCGTTCAACTGGGCGCTTTCAATGGAGAAGCTGTCCAATCGTTCTGCGGCGATCGAAGCTTGGGAACGTTATCTCCAGATCGATCGAAGCGGTGAGTGGGCAGTAGAGGCAAAGCGGCGGCTGACGGAACTGCGCCGTCCACGGTCAGGTTGGACCACGGACCGCAAATCTCTTAGTTCCGAGACCAATCCTGCCCGTATCTATTCGATCGTGGAACGATACCCGCAGCGTGTTCGGGCCTTCGTGCAAAACGAACTCCTTCCGCGATGGGTCGAATCCGGAAATGCCGCTGACCTGACACGACTCCGCCTTATCGCGGATGCGCGAGCTTCAGCAGGTGATCCATTCCTCCGCAGTGTGATTACCAGCGCTGTTAAGCCGACACCTGAGCTTCGCGAGGCGACTCGAATATATGTGCGGGCACAGGACGTGTCGCGTCAGCGCGATTTCGAGGCCACCGCGATACTGTTTGCGGAAGCGGCGCGCAAGTTTGAGCTCGCTCGCTCGCCGATGACGTTCGCCGCAAGTGTTTACGCGGCCGCAAATGAGTTCTATAGCGGACAAAACCACGTCGCACTTGCGCGTCTTGCCAACGTCGAAAGTCGTCTCTCCAAACTTCCTGTACGATACGAGAGCGTCGCAGCGGAAGCGGCGTGGACTCGGGGACTGATCCTCTTCCGGCTCGGTGAATGGAACGCTAGCCTGCACGCATATCGTCACGCCCTCGGCTGCGCCACAAAAGCAGGGGAGATTGAAAATGAGGTCGCGATCGAGGCTCTGATCGCCGGTAATCTCGATCGTATCAGTGAACCCGAAGAGGCGGAACGATATCGAGCGAATGCTCTTCGCCGGCTTGACGCGATCGACGCTGCACCACAGAGGATGTACACGGCGTTTGCGGAAACGACGTGGACAGCGCTGCGAGCGAACCGGCCACATGTCGCGCTGGCATTCATCAAACCCCAGCGTGAAATCGCCACGAACACCGGCGATCCACTACTGCTAGCGGAGACGTCATCGAAACGGGCACTTGCACTCCGCGAGATCGGAGACCACAGCGGGGCAGTGGTGGCGGCTCTAGAGGCCCGCTCTTACGCTGCGAAGATCAAGACAAAGGGCCTTCGCGACCGCATCCGCTCTGATATCGAATACATCGCGGCTACACTGGAGCTGCCACAAAATCCGAAAGGTGCCATCGCTGCGCTCAATTCAGCACTAGCGATCTGGGACGAGTACGGATGGCGCATCCACTCCGCGGCAGGACGCCTCCTTCGAGGGGAGACGTTTTTGCAGATCGGAAATCGGCGGTCTGCTGAGGCGGACTTCCGGGCCGGGATTGCGGAAATGGAAAGAGAGCGCGCTGCAATCGAGGAGCCGGCGCTCCGAGTCGCATATTTTGAACACGCGGATCACCTTTTCGAACGCTTGATCGAGCTACTGATCGCTGAACGACGGTTTCCCGAAGCGCTCTCAGTCGCGGAACGGAAGCGCGCACGCACTCTTCTTGACCATATGAGCCTACGAGGAGTGATTGTTTCGAATGCACAACCGTTGACGACGCAGGAGATCATCGCGGCTTTGGATCCATCGATTGCCGTCATTGAGCTGACTCTGCTCGATGATGGTGCAGCGATGTGGGTCGTCGCCAGTGGCCGATTGGCTTTCGGCCGAAGCCCTGCTTCTCGCACGGAAATCGAACGCGCGATCAGCAGGCACCGCGATGCGATCGCTCGACGAGACGCGGCGGGCGTCTACCGCGAAGGCCGCTGGCTGTTCGACAACCTGCTTGCACCAGTTGCCTCCCAAGTGATGGCAGCGAGTGCTCTAATCGTCATCGCCGATGGAGCACTCCAGTTGGTGCCATTCGCGACTCTGGTCATGCCAGACGGCAGGTACTTGGTGGAGCACGCGGCCGTGGGTGGCTCGCCGAGTGTCGCGGTGTTGCTGCGCAACGTGCGCCCTTCTGCATTACGCGACGACGTTTTAGTGGTTGCCCAGCCGTCACCCGCTGGGCTCGAATTCTTGTCTCGTGCGGCGGACGAAGCGAGGGGCATCGCCCGTCTGTACAAACGTAGCCGGCTCTTTGCTGGCACGGAGATTACACCGGTAGATTTTCTCCGACAAGCGGGCACCGTGTCATCAGTACATTTCTCGGGTCATGCCCGAGTCAATGACCGCCAGCCGGCCGAGTCGGCACTCGTTTTTGAATCGTCGGCTGGTTCCACTGTCCTCCTCACGGCACGCGAAGTAGCAGAGGGCCGGCTGCCGAACCATCCTCTCGTGATTCTGGCGGCGTGCAGCACGGGACAAGGTAAGATGCGTCGAAACGAAGGCGTGGAAGGTCTTACCTCGTCATTCTTACGTGCAGGCGCCCGGGGAGTGGTGGCAACTCTTTGGGACATCGAGGACGGCGTTTCTGCGTCGGTGTTTCAATCTCTGCATCATAGTCTTCGAGCCGGTGCCTCTCCGGTGGCGGCCCTTCAAGATGCTCAACTCGGAATGCTTCGCGACGCCGATCCCCGCAAGCGCGACCCCCAAACATGGGGAGGAATTGTTGTTATCGGGTCCCTCTAAGAAACTAGCGCGACAGAAACCTGTCAGTCGAGATCAGGAGAGTACATGCAGGTAGAAATCATTTTCACCGGGTTGTGCGCGTTTCTGAACCTGTCGAGAAAGAACAAAACGATGGGGGATCCATCGGTAATCCTGGTGCGTGCGAATCACGGACGCAGCCGGCACGGAAGCCATAAGCACGGCCACGTTCCCTTCATCGCGTTCAACCGGAAGCTCGTCAAGGTCACAGGAAACAAAGGCTTCAAGCGCGTACCGGGCGCCGCTGATTTCAGCTACCTCACTCTGGATGGTGTGGAACTTACGATTGCAGAAGACTTTGGTGCGACATTGTCAATTGCCCCGAGCTACCACCAACTGGTCGCGAAGAAAGATAATTACTGGCCGAAGGCGAAGAATAGCTGGAATCGCGATTTCGTGCCAAAGCGCGGCCGGAAGCCGAATAAAAACGCTGTTGCTGCATATCTGCGATTCGGTAGCGGGGAGATTGCTGCTGGTAAGCAGCTAGACCAGGAGTGGATCTTCCCTGTCGACGATAATCCGTCCAAGCATCACAAGCGCAGATTTGCTCGCGACGTGGTCTACCGAAAAGTTCCTAGCGGAGATGGCATAGTTACGGTCGTGCTCACAGCGATGGATACCGGAGAGCTCGTTCGGGAGCTGCGTTTCGCACGATCCAAGTCGAGCAAGGCCAAGGTGACCCTCTTCATCGGCAACAACACCATCGACGATATGAAAAATGCAGTCACGCGGCAACAGGGAGACAGTCCGGAGGAAGGGAAGCATTTCCGATTCCTGAATCGCATTGCTCATCGAATGGGTGATGGTCCGATTCCGGCGCCGACTCAGCGTGAAGCGACGCCATTAGCGGTAGACCAGCCCGTGCAGGATCAAGATTCCGGTGGCTCCGACGGATACTGTGGCCCTATCAATGGCAACGGATAAAGAGATGGGATGTTGAACCCATGATCCTTCCAGAGATTCTTCAAAAGGGCCGTGTTCCTTTATTCGCTCAAGGCTTACCGTTGATCGAATCAAAAAGAATCATGCATCCAGCCGTGGTATTGTCGCGAACCTTGGCTGTTGCTGTACCGGATGTTCATAAAGATCGCGACAACTGGTGCTGGGCGGCGGTGGCAGTCGGTATTGCAGATGCATACAGCGACACAGGCTTGAGTCAGTGCTACTACGCGCGACAAGTGATCAGTAGAAGCTGTTGCACGAAACGTGGCGATTGCAATAACACGCGCAAGCTTTCTGAGGCTTTGGGAGTTACGGGACACGACCACTTAGAACTGCCACTGCTAAACAAGCCTCATGATGAATGGTCATTCATCGTCAACCATATCGATACCGGTAAGCCATTTTGTGTCCGCGTCGCATACCCGGACACCGTGAATGGTCACGTGATTGTTGTTTACGGTTACGATCACGACTCACGAGGCCGACCAAGAGTGGCGATTGGTGATCCAGCCTCGAAACGGTATTCTATCCCGCTGAATGAACTGATCAGCGATTACAACGGCCACGGGCCGTGGGGAATTACCTACGAAACGAAAGGCCGCGATCGCGTTCCGGAAATATGAAGCTGCGGAAAGAAGGGTGTGTTGTCACTTCTCATACGCGAGGCCGTTTCTGACGATGTGCTCGACTTTGTTCGAGAACATTTGCCCTCACGATTTGTGAATGAGGCGTCGGTTGCGGGACCTTTCGAGGTCACGCAAGCGATTCCTGTCTATACCGTCGAGCTGGAAGATCTGTTCGGCAAGTCTTTTCTGGGCGCTGCTGTATTTTCAGGCTGGCAATACATCGTCATGAAAGGCGAAGAGCCGGAAGCTGTTGCGGAGGTGATAGTTGAGGCGCGTGACCCGGTGCGTTACGCGGAGGTTGCGTTGAGCGACCGCGCGGGAGCCCGAAAACTTGCAGAGGCTATTCTGTCAGCTGCCGTGGCTTCTGAGATCGGGAGCTTACCTTACGAAGTCCGGATCTTGAACGTGCCCGCAGGTCTCCTATACGCCATTTGGCTGCGACCCATGGAAGCAGGTTCGGATCTACTGGTGCCGGTTGATCGGTCGCCTTCGTCACTCGAAGAGAATGTTGTATATCCCGAAGCGATGGTCGCTGATGCGGTTCGAGCGGTAGCGCGTCAACGCGCGAATGGCTCAAATGAGGAGCCGGCCGAGAAGTTTTCGGTGTCTCGTGGAGCGGGGACCACCTAAGGGAAAGGTATCACCGTCTTCGGACCGGTAAGCTTCGAAGCGGCTCGTCGGGAAGCTGGCGGACGTCGCGGCGAGCTCACGACGATCATTGGCGGATCGATAAGGTTGCCTTGACGCAGCGCGTGTCGACAGGATGCCGGCTCCGCACCTCAGACCCCTCCCAACGCCTTGTACACCCCCACCACCCCCGTGAACACCGAAGCCTCCGCCTCGGCGACGGCGTCCTCCGCCTGCAACTGCGTGCGCTCGGCGTCGAGCAACGCGAGGAAGTCGGCGACGCCTTCGCGATATCGCGCGCGGGCGATGGTGGAGGCACGGGCGGATTCGCGGGCTTGTTCGTTGAGCTTGACGAGGCGCAGTTGCTGTTGGCGGTAGGCGACCAACGCGTTCTCCGTTTCCTCCAACGCCAACAACACGGTCTGCTCGAA
This sequence comes from uncultured Acidobacteriota bacterium, assembly GCA_963821585.1. GTDB lineage: Bacteria > Acidobacteriota > Thermoanaerobaculia > Gp7-AA8 > Gp7-AA8 > QHVT01. The sequence continues at coordinate 4,816,908 of CAWGEI010000003.1, read as the reverse complement.
GGAGGCGAGGGCTTCGCGGGTGCCGGCTTCGGCGCCGTGTAAACGCGCGTGGGAGCTGCCGAGGTTGAAGGCGGCCCATTCCAACGCGGGGGTGACGGCCCAGGAGCGGGACTGGGAGTCTGCGAAGAGGGAGCCGCGGCCGGCGAGGAGGCCAAGGAAGCCGGTGAGGGTGATGCGGGGATAGAGGTCGGCGGCGGCGATGCCTTCGCGGGCGGCGGCGGCGGCGAGGCGGCGTTCGGCGGCGCGGATGTCGGGGCGGCGCTTGAGGAGCGATGAGGCGTCGCCGAGGGGGAGGGCTTTGGCGAGTGGGGTGTAGGCGCGGGGGGAGAGGTCGGCGCTGAGGTCGCCGGGGCGGCGGCCGGTGAGGACGGCGAGGCGGTGCTCGCGCTCGGAGATGGCGGCGCGGATGGGCGGGAGCAGCGCCTCGGTGCCGGCGACGCGGGCGGCGGCGCTGGCGACGTCGAGCTCTTCGCCGACTCCGGCGTCGCGCCGCAGTTGGGTGAGCCGGAGGGACTCGCGCTGGTTGGCGAGGCTGCGTTCGGCGACGGCGAGGCGCTGCTGGAGTCCACGGAGCTCGAAGTAGTTGCGTGCGACTTCGGCGGCGACGGAGACGCGCACGTCGTCGAGCGAAGCGTCGAGACTCTCCGCGGTCGCGGCGGCGGAGGCGATCTGGGAGCGCACGCGGCCGAAGAGGTCGAGCTCCCAGAATGCGTCGAAGCCGGCGCGGTAGGTGGACGATGTCACCTGGAACTGTTTGCGGCGGTCGATGGCCGCGCCAGCTGTGACCGTGGGGAAGCGATCGAGGGACGCGTCGCTGAATGCGGAGCGTGCCTGGTCGAGCCGCGCGAGGGCGATGCGCACGTCATGGTTCGCGTCGAGGGCCGCGGTCTCCAGCGACGAGAGCACCGGATCCTCGAACTGCTCCCACCATTGCGGGTCGTACGTCTCGCGCGTGAAGAACTCGGCGTCGGCGTTTTGCACGGCCGCGGGTTGGACGACGGGCGGGGTGTACGGACGGAGGGTGCAGGCGCCGAGGAACAGCGCGGTGATGGGGACGAGGAGCGAACGGCGGCGGGCGACGAGCTTGCCGATCACCGTGAAGAACACCGGTGTGAGGAACAACCCGAACAGCGTGACGCCGAGCATCCCCGCGAACACCGCGATGCCCATGGCCTGGCGGATCTCCGCGCCCGCACCGGACGAGAACACGAGCGGCACGACGCCCATGATGAACGCGACGGAGGTCATGAGCACCGGGCGCAGGCGCACACGGCAGGCTTCGAGGATGGCGGTGACGCGGTCGTCGCCTTCCTCTTCGCGGTGCTTCGCGAATTCCACGATCAGGATGGCGTTCTTGCACGCCAGGCCCGCCAGCACGAGGAAGCTGATCTGCGTGAACACGTTGTTGTCGCCGCCGGTGATCCACACGCCGACGATCGCGGAGAGGATGGTCATCGGGACGATGAGAATCACCGACAAAGGCAGCGTCCACGACTCGTACTGCGCCGCGAGCACGACGTACACGAGTAAGACGCACAGCGGGAAAATCAGCAGCATGGTGTTGCCGCTGGATTGCTCCTGATAGGCGAGCTCCGTCCACTCGAAGCTCATCCCGGGAGGCAGCTTCTCGCGCAACACCGAAGTGATGGCCGCCTGCGCCTGGCCGGAGCTGAACCCCGGCGCGGGCGCGCCGTTGATCTCCGCGGACGGGAAGCCGTTGTAGTGCATCACCTGCTCGGGGCCGTAGCCGCGCTTCACCGTGACCAGCGAGCCGAGGGGGACCATGGCGCCGGACGCGCTGCGGGTCTCCAGACGGCGGATCATCTCCGGCTGCGTGCGGAACTCCGGCTCCGCCTGCACGTTCACCTGGTACGTGCGGCCGAAGCGGTTGAAGTCGTTGACGTAGAGCGAGCCGAGGTAGACCTGGAGCGTTTCGAAGACGTCGTTGAGACTGACGCCGTAGGTCTTCGCCCGCTCGCGATCGACGTCCGCGTCGATCTGCGGCACGCTGACCTGGAAGCTCGAGAACAGGCCGGCCAGCTCCTTCCGCTTGTAGCCTTCCGCGAGCGCGCCCTGCAGCTGCGCGTGCAGCTCCTCGAAGCCCGCGCCGTCGCGGTCCTCGACGAACAGCTTGAAGCCGCCGACCTGGCCGAGGCCCTGGACGGGCGGCGGCGGGAAGATGGCGACGAAGGCTTCCTGGATGCCGGCGAACTTGCCGTTGAGGTCCTGCACGATCTCGTTTGCGCTGGCCTCGCGGTCCTCGTGCGGTTTCAGCGTGACGAACACGACGCCCGCGTTCGACGCGTTCACGAATCCGTTGATCGACAGCCCCGGAAACGCCACGGAGCTCTGGACGCCCGGATGTTTGCTGGCGATGTCCGACATCTTGCGGATGACCGCTTCCGTGCGATCCAGCGTCGCCGCGTCCGGCAGTTGCGCGAATGCGACCAGGTAGTTCTTGTCCTGCGCCGGCACGAAGCCGGCTGGCACGGTACGCAGTCCGAGCCACGTCAAGCCCAGCAGGCCCACATAGAGAATGAGCGCGGCGACGGAGACGCGCAGCACGCGCGCCACGCCCTTCGAGTACGCCGTCGACGCGCGGAGGAACCCGCGGTTGAACAGGCGGAAGAACCAGCCGAAGAGGAAATCCGCGGCGCGCTGTAGCGAATCGCGCGGCGCGCCGTGGGGGAGGAGGAGCCGGGAGGCCAGGGCGGGGGAGAGGGTGAGGGAGTTGATCGCCGAGATGACGGTGGAGATTGCAATCGTGAGCGCGAACTGCCGGTAGAACTGGCCGGTCAGGCCGCTGATGAATGCCGTGGGGATGAACACCGCGCAGAGGACGAGTGCAATGGCGATGATCGGTCCGGACACTTCCTTCATTGCTTGCCGGGTGGCGTCCATCGGGGAGAGCCCGAGCTCGATGTGCCGCTCGACGTTCTCAACGACCACGATCGCGTCGTCGACGACGATGCCGATCGCGAGCACGAGTCCGAACAGCGACAGCGTGTTGAGCGAGAAGCCGAGTCCCAGCATGACGGCGAACGTACCGACCAGCGAGACCGGAACGGCCACCAGCGGGATGATCGACGCGCGCCACGTCTGCAGGAAGATCATCACCACGATGACGACCAGCAGCAGCGCCTCGAAGAGCGTCGAGACGACGGCACTGATCGACTCGCGCACGAACACGGTCGGGTCGTACACGATCTTGTACTGCACGCCGGCCGGGAACGACTTCTGGAGCCGGTCCATCGTCGCGCGCACCTGCGACGACGCCTCGAGCGCGTTCGTGCCCGGGCGCTGGAAGATGCCGATGGCCACGGCCTGCTGGTTGTCGAGCAGGCTGCGCATGGAATAGAGATTCGACCCGAGCTCCACGCGTCCCACATCTTTAACGCGCGTGATCTGCCCCTCGGGCGTCGCACGAATGACGATGTCCGCGAACTCCTCCACACTCTGGAGGCGCCCGCGCGCATTGATGGAAAGCTGGAAGGTGGTGTTGCTCGGCGCGGGAGGGGCGCCGAGGACGCCGGCGGCGACCTGAAGGTTCTGCTCGCGAATGGCGCGGACGACGTCCGTCGCGGTCAGCTGCCGCGCCGCGAGGCGGTCGGGATCGAGCCACACGCGCATCGAGTACTCGCCCGCGCCGAACACCTGCACGTCCCCGACGCCGCCGATGCGCGCCAGCTCGTCTTTCACGCGCAGGTGCGCGAAGTTGGAGAGGTACAGCATGTCGTACCGGTTGTCGGGCGAGACCAGGTGGACGACCATGATGAAGTCCGGCGACGCCTTCTCGGTCACCACGCCGATGCGCTGCACCTCGGCCGGCAATCGCGGCAGCGCCTGCGCGACGCGGTTCTGCACCTGCACCTGCGCGTTGTCGAGGTCCGTGCCGACGGCGAATGTCACGGTGAGCGTCACCCGCCCGTCCGCGGTCGACTGCGAGAACATGTAGAGCATTCCCTCGACGCCGTTCAGCGCCTGCTCCAGAGGCCCGGCCACACTCTCCGCGATGACCTTCGGATTCGCGCCCGGATACGCGGCGCGCACGACCACGGTGGGCGGCGCGACGCTCGGGTATTCACTGACGGGCAGCTCGAACAGCGCGATCCCGCCGGCAATGACGATGAGCAAGGAGAGCACGACCGCAAAGATCGGCCGCGTAATGAAAAATTGTGCAAGTTTCATAATCTTCTCTTACTGTGGCGAAGCCTCTGTGGTCTCTGTGGTCTCTGTGCTCTCTGTGGTGAAAATCTCCCGTTGGATTCACCACAGAGAGCACAGAGACCACAGAGGTCGTCGCGCGAGACGGTCAGTTCATTGCGACCAGTTCTGCCGTTACCGGCGCGCCAGGCCGTACGCGCTGCAGGCCGTTGATTACGACCACGTCACCCGACACCAGCCCGTTGCGCACCACGCGCAACCCGTCCACGATCGGCCCGAGCTGCACCTCGCGGTACTCCACCGCGCCGTCCTCCACTACGTACACGTAGCGCTTGTCGAGGTCCGTCCCCACCGCGCGGTCCTGGATCAGCACGCCCGGATACGACCCGTTTCCCGGCAGCCGCAGACGCACGAACAGTCCCGGCGTGAGCGCCCGGTCGCCGTTCTCGAACACCGCCCGCCCGCGGATCGTCCCCGTCGCCGGATTGATCTGGTTGTCGAGGAAATCCATCTTCCCGACGCGCGGGAAGTCCTTCTCGTTGGCGAGGGCCATGCGGATTTCCATCCCCGCGCGCCGCGCCACGTCCCCGTAGCGCAGGAACGTCTGCTCGTCCGCTTCGAACGTCGCGTAGATCGGATTCACCGAGACCACCGACGCCATCACCGTCGCCTCTCCCGGTCCGGTCGATACGAGGTTTCCCGCCGTCACGATCGCCCGTCCGACTCTTCCGTCGATGGGCGAGGTCACCCGCGTGAACTCCAGGTTCAGCTCCGCCGCGCGCAGTGCTGCTTCCACCGCTTCCACTTGCGCCGCCGACTCCGCCGCGAACGCCGCGCGGCGTCCGCGCTCCTCGCTCGACATCGCGTTCTCTGCCGCGAGGTTCTCCGCGCGCGCCAGTTCGTTCTGCGCGCGCTCCACCGTCGCCCGCGCCCGCAGCACCTCCGCCCTCAGGCGGTCCACTTCCGTCTGGAACGGCCGCGGATCGATGAGGAACAACAGGTCGCCGCGCTTCACGATCGACCCCTCGTCGAACTTCACGGCGGCCACGTAGCCCGACACCCGCGGCCGGATCGCCACCGAATCCACGGCTTCCAGCCGTCCCGTGAACTCGTCCCATTCCGTGATCTCCCGCGCGACCACCGGCGCGGCCGTCACGCCCGGAGGCGGCGGCGTCCCGGCCGGCTGCGCGTCCGTGCGATTGCACGCCGCCATGAGGGCCGCCGGGACGATCAAGAGCGTCAGCATGAGGATTTTCTTCATGCCGCACAGTCTCGGTTCCGAAGCGAAGTCCGACAATCGGGCGGGAGAGACAGGGCAGGCTCATACCTTTGGCCGATTGCGCTCCCGGTGGCGCCGCGGATAATGGCGCACGATGAAGGAAAAGGTCGAAGCCCAGGACCACGAGCCCGTCGAGAGTGTCTTCGGCGGCGAATGCCCGCGCGATCCGGTTCAGCTCCCGGACACGATGAGTGAGCTCCGCGAGGCCCTCACCCGCGAGACCGGCGACCGCCGCCGCGCCGAGTGCATGGCCAAGATGCAGAGCAACACCATGCAGCTCGCCCTGGACCTGCTCGTCACCGAGCCCGACATCGACGGCTTCTTCCGTGTCTTCATGAAGACCCTCGTCGAAGAGACCGACAGCCACGCCTGTGGCGTCTTCCTGCTGGATGATTCAGTCGATGACAAGGGCGCGCAGTGCGAGATGTGGATGGCCTACGTCGGCGATCAGCTCTTCGCGCGCAACTTGCCGGAGTGGGACACGCTCGCCCTCCCGCGCGAGAGCATGTCCGCGCACCTCTTCGACTACCGTCCCGGCTGGACCGCAACCATTGAATACAGCGGCGATGATCCGCGCCTCCCCGAGCCGGTGCGCGCGTTCAACCGGGCCATCGGCCTCCTCTCCCTCGCCGTCACTCCTCTCATGCTCCCCAACCGCAACCTCGGATGGATCGTGCTCTCCACCGGCGACGCGCCGCCGGAGTACGCGCCGTGGCGTCTTGCGTTGGCCGAGACCATCGCCCGTCAGGCCACCCTCGCGCTGCACCAGAGCCAGCTCGCGGAGCAGAGCCGCGTCGAAGCCCGCCGCCAGGCCGTGCTCGAAGAGCGCAACCGCATCGCCCGCGACATCCACGACACTCTCGCGCAGGGCTTCGCCGCCATCCTCATGCAGCTCCAGGCCACCCAGCGCGTTGCCGGCTCGCTGCCGAAGTCCGTCGCCTTGAGCATCGAGAACGCCGTCGACCTCGCCCGTACCCACATGATCGAGGCCCGCCGCTCCGTCAGCACCCTGCGTCCGCAGGACATCGACAGCGGTGACTTCGCGACCGTGCTCGAGCGCGCCGTCGAGCTCGCGCGCCGCACCACCGACGTCCCCATCGACCTCGTCATCGAAGAGCTCCCCGGCCTTGGCAGCGGCATCGAGCGCGAGCTCGTCACCATCGCCCAGGAGGCGCTCACCAACGCCGTCCGCCACGCCCGCGCGCACCGCATCGTCGTCCGCGCCTCGGCGACCCGAGGGATCGGCTTCCGCCTTTCGGTCGCCGACGATGGGAAGGGAATCGCCAAAGAACGCTTCAGCGCCGGCTTCGGCCTCACCAGCATGCAGGAGCGCGCCGAGCGCATCGGCGCCGAGCTCACCATCGTCACCGCCCCGCGCGCCGGCACGGAGATCGTCCTCGCGTGGCAGCCCGCGTCGTTCACCATTCCTCCCCATGATCACGAGCACTGAAACCGCATCCGCGACCGTCCTCGTCGTCGACGACCACGCCCTGGTGCGCACCGGCGTCGCCAAGATCATCGACCACGAGCCCGACCTCGACGTCGTCGCCGAAGCCGCGAACGGCGTCGAAGCCCTGGCCGCTTTCGACACCTACCGCCCCGACGTCACCCTCCTCGACCTGCGCATGCCGGTGATGGAAGGCGTCGAAGTCGTGCGCCGCATCCGCGAGCGCGACCCCCAGGCCAAAGTCATCATCCTCACCACCTACGACACGGACGACGACATCTCACGGGCCCTCAAAGCCGGCGCCAAGGCGTACGTGCTCAAGGACATCTCCGCCGATGACCTCATCCAGTGCATCCACGACGTCCTCAACGGCAAGACCTACCTCGCCCCGGCTGCCGCCGCGAAACTCGCCGAGGGGCTGAGCCGCGTCCAGCTCACCCCGCGCGAACTGTCGTCCCTGCGACTCATGGCCGACGGGAAAGCCAACAAAGAAATCGCCCACGCCCTCGGCATCAGCGAACGCACCGTGAAGACGCACCTCGGACACCTGTTCGAGAAGCTCGGCGTGACGTCGCGCACCGAGGCGGTTAAGGTGGCGACGCGAAGAGGCCTCGTCCGGATGGACTGATGCGGCGCAGCATCTGCTGCGCCGCATCGTTCAGCGTTTAGAGCCGTTTACGGCTCACAATGGAGGCTCAATGCAGTACGGGTTGCCGCAGCAATACGTTCCGCAGCAGGGGTCGCCGCCGCACGGATCGCCGCCGCCGGTGCCGGCGTACACGTTCTGCGTGGACTGGCCCGTGTAGCTGGAGTTGTCGGTCACCGTGAGCGTGACTGCGAACGTCCCTTCATACGGATAGACGTGGCTGGTGGTGACTCCCGAGCCGGTCGTGCCGTCCCCGAAATTCCAGGCGTAGTTGACGATGCTGCCGTCCGGGTCATAGCTGGCGGACGCGTTGAAATCCACCCATGTGCCGGTCGCGGTATAGGTGAAGCTCGCCACCGGTGCCGCGACGCAGGCCGGCGTCGGATTGTAGGTGAGCACCGAGACGCCGATCCGTTCCATGTAGTTGATCGGCATGTAAATGGCGTCGCCGTCGCTGTAAGCGCCGCTGTTGATGCCGTAGGCGATGTTCTCCAGGAACCAGGGGCCGCCGCTGTCTCCCGGCGCGCTGAGGATCGCGCCATAGCCGTTCACGCGCACGAACGTGTCGTCGCTGTTCGGGACGTAGCTCGGCTCCGCATGCCTCGACTGGATGTACCCGCAGGTGCGCCCGGTGGTCGTGCCCCATTTGCAGACGTACTGGCCGATGGTCTGATCGGCGCGGCCGCGGATGCCGACGCAGGCGCGGTATCCGAGGCCGCTGTTGAACTCGTTGGTGACCTCGGTGTACGGACAGGCGGTGTGCCACTGCACGTCGGCGGAGTCATAGAAGGCTTCGCCCGCGAACGGCAGCGCCAGCCCCTGGAAGGTCTGGTAGTTGCCGCAGTGGGCCGCGGTGGAGATGCCGACCTGGTACGTGTAGTAGCTGCGCACCGTGAACCCACCCGTGCACATTCCCGGATCGCCGTCACCGCCGCGCAGGACCGACGGTTTCGCCAGTTCAGGGACGGCGATGATCTCGACGCGCTCGGGGAGCGCGGCGCGCTCGGACGCGATCGCGTTCTGCAGCGTCTTCGCCTGTGTCGACTGGATCTCGACGCGGTTCTCCTGGATGTTGATGTCGCTGTCGACGGCAAACCCGAGGTGCTTCACGCGCTGCATGGCCGCGTCCCGCCGCGTCTCGAGCTCCTTGAGCGACGCTGTCGCCGGCCGCATCTCGACCGCGACGTTCGCGAGCGGCGTCGCGGCGATGCGGGTGCGCAGGCGCCCCTCCGCGGACCGGTCCTGAAAGCGGACGACGAGCCTGAACTGCGGCTTGTGCTCGATCCACATGCCGGCAAAGCCCGGCTCCTGATCGGTCAGCGTCTCCTCGAGACGGCCGATCTCCCCCTGGAGACCGAGGCGGCGCACCGCCTCATCCGGGCTGACCGCGTTCTGCGCGGCGTAGGAAGCGGCGTCCTGAAGGAGCGCCTGGCTGGGTGGAGTGGGTGACGTGGACTTCTGGGCAAAAACGGACGTGACAGCGAGAAAACAAAGAACGACAGCGGTGAGCAGACGACAAGACTTGGGCATGAGATGACCTTCCTGATCGATTTGGACACACCTCCGGCCGAACTTAGATCTCGCGGAGCTGCATCATTGGAGGATTTCTTTATATATCAGCGCACTAACGGAAGGCAAGCATGCTCGGCGGCTAGGGGGCGATCCAGGGAATGGTGGTGGCGGCGAATCACCACGCCAGCCGTTCGTGGCGCAACCGCCTCACGCCGGCAATCGTTTCGAAGTCCCGATCGCGGTGCAGGAGCAGCACGTCGTGCTCCATCGCGATCTGCGCGATGCAGCAGTCGATCGGGCTGCGCACCGTCTTTCCGATGCGCCGCAGGTCGAAGAAGATGCGTGCCGCGGCAGCCCACGACTCCGGACCGGTTTCCAGATAGTCCTGCGCGTCGAGGTGCTCGCGGAGCAGTGTCCATTCGCGCTCGTCGCGTGCTCCCTGGAGCAACTCCAGCTGATGGAATCGCGTGAGCACCGGATCGTCCCCGTCGAGCGCTTTCTCGAGCGCGTGTCTCGGTCGGCCGGTGCGGTCGCGCAGGACGTCGATCCAGACCGACGTGTCGACCAGGATCATCCGCGCAGCTTCCGTAGCTCCTTCGGATCGAAGTCCTTCCGGAAGCGGATGCGGCCGGCGAGATCGGTCAGGTTCTTCTTCTTCCGCGACCGCACGAGCTCCTGAAGCGCCAGGTGTACGACTTCCTTCTTCGTGCGCGCGCCGGTGATCTCCATCGCTTCCTCGACCAGCGCCTCGTCGAGCACGATGTTGGTTCGGAGTCCGTCCGCGTGTGTAGCCATATGTGTATTGTACACATTTCTTCTTCCTCCGCCCCCTCTGTGTTCTCTGTGTCTCTGTGGTGAATCGGTCCCCTGTTGCCGATCGCGAAAGAGAGACGATTCACCACGGAGACACAGAGAACACAGAGGGGGACGGAGGAAGTACTCTTACGAACGATGAAGCGAGCCGCGCTCCTGCTCCTCCTTCCCCTCATCGCCGCCGCGCAGCAACCTGACCTCGCCAAAGAGCCCACGCTCTACCTGGTTGGGTACGCGCACCTCGACACGCAGTGGCGGTGGGAGTATCCGCAGACCATCAACGAGTACCTGCGCGACACGCTGGACGACAACTTCGCGCTCTTCGACAAATACCCCCACTACGTCTTCAATTTCAGCGGCGCGAACCGGTACCGGATGATGCAGGCGTACTACCCGGCGGACTTCGAGAAGCTGCGCGCGCACGTGAAGGCGGGGCGCTGGTTTCCGTCCGGGGCGTCGATGGAGGAGAGCGACGTCAACTCTCCGTCGGCGGAGTCGATCGTCCGTCAGATCCTCTATGGCTCGCGCTGGTTCCGCCGGAACCTCGGTACAACGAGCGCGGAGTACATGCTGCCGGACTCGTTCGGGTTTCCGGGGTCGCTGCCGACGATAGTCGCGCACATGGGCCTGCGCGGTTTCTCGACGCAGAAGCTGACGTGGGGCTCGGCGGCGGGGGTGCCGTTCAACGTCGGGCTGTGGGAAGGTCCGGACGGCGCGACGATCATCGCCGCGTTCAACCCGGGCTCGTACGGTTCGGAGATCACCGAGGACCTGAGAACGACCGACTGGCCCGTGCGCGTGCGCGGCAACGGCGTGCCTGTCGACTACCACTACTACGGCACCGGCGACGTCGGCGGCGCGCCGAGCGAGTCGTCGGTCGTACGTGTCGAGGCGATGGTCACGAATCAGCGCCCGGAACTGCGCATCGTCTCCGCGACGGCGGAGCAGATGTTTCTGGACATCAAGGACACCTCAACCCTCCCGCGCTACAAAGGTGAGCTGGAACTGACCGAGCACTCCGCCGGCTCGCTCACTTCGCAGGCGTACCAGAAGCGCTGGAACCGCAAGAATGAACTGCTCGCCGACGCCGCCGAGCGCGCCGCCGTCGCCGCGATGACCCTCGGCGCCCCGTACCCGCAGCAGCGCCTCGAAGACGCGTGGACGCTGGTCATGGGCGGGCAGTTCCACGACATCGCGGCCGGCACTTCGACGCCGAGGGCGCATCAGTACTCGTGGAATGACGACGTGCTGGCGCTGAATCAGTTCGCGCACGTCCTCACCAGCGCCAACGAAACCGTGGCCTCCGCGCTCGACACGCGCACGACCGGCACGCCCATCGTCGTCTACAACCCGCTCGCCTTCGCGCGCGAGGACGTCGTCGAAGCCAGCGTCGCGATGACCGGCGCCGTGCGCGTGTTCGGCCCCGACGGCAGGGAAGTGCCTTCGCAGATCTCCCGCGGCAAGCTGCTCTTCCTGGCCCGCGTCCCCTCGGTCGGGTGGGCGGTGTATGACGTGCGAGCGGAAAGTCACAAAGTCTCAAAGTCGCAAAGTCTCAAAGTGGATGTGGGCGCGCTCGAGAACGCCCGCTACCGGATTCGCGTCGAAGCGAACGGCGACGTTGCCAGCATCTACGACAAGAAGTTGCGGAAGGAGATCCTCGCCGCTCCTGCGCGTCTCGCCCTGCAGACCGAGACCCCGAAGCAGTGGCCCGCGTGGAACATGGACTGGGACGATCGCCAGCAGCCTCCGCGTGGCTACGTGGGTGGGCCAATATCCGTCCGCATCGTCGAGAACGGCGCCGCCCGCGTGGCCCTCGAGATCACGCGCGAGTCCGAGGGCTCGACATTTGTCCAGACCATCCGCCTTGCCGCGGGCGACGCCGGCAACCGCGTCGAGATCGCCAACGCCGTCGACTGGCGCACGCCTTCCGCGTCCCTCAAGGCCACCTTTCCGCTCGCCGCGTCCAACCCGAAAGCCACGTACAACTGGGGCGTCGGCACTGTAGAGCGCGGGAACAACGACCCGAAGAAATACGAAGTCCTGTCGCACGAGTGGATCGACCTCACGGACGCGAACGGCGAGCACGGCGCGACCATCCTCACCGGCGGCAAGTACGGCTCCGACAAGCCCGATGACCGCACCATCCGCCTCACGCTCCTCTACACGCCCGGGATCGCCGAGGGGAGCAGCCGGGCGTATTCGGACCAGACGTCGCAGGACTTCGGGCACCACGACTTCGTCTACGGAATCGCCTCACACGACGGCCGCAGGCAGGAGAATCACGCGATCCGTCTCGAGCAGCCGCTGATCGCTTTCGAGTCGGCGAAGCACGAAGGCCCGCTGGGCAGGTCGTACTCCTTTCTCAGCGTCAACGACGACGTCCGCGTGATGGCCCTCAAGAAAGCCGAAGATAGCGACGACGTCATCGTGCGCACCGTGGGCGGCGACGCGTACATGAAGTTCGCCGTGCCCGTGGTGAGCATCCAGGCCGTCGATGGACAGGAGAGACTCACGGACGCCCAGGTATGCATGCTCTGCACGTACGCCGTGAAGCTCGCGAAAGGTCCAAAAGTCACGCCGCCGCGTACGCAATCGATCGCGGTCATCCGCGGCGAGCCCACCACCCTCCCCGAAGGCACCCGTCGCGTCCAACTCCTCATGAGCGCCGGCGGCGACCGCAACGCGATCATCTACGTCGGCGACGTCGCCCATCACGTGCGCGTGCAGGATTCCTCCGGCTTCATCGGACAATGGGACACACGCCTCTGGGAGCACCGCGAAGAAATCCTTCCGCCGCGCCCCGACGCGCCGCCCACCGCGCCGCCGCGGCGCACGCGCGGACTGGTCTACGCGGGACTCACCAACGGCTACATCAAGCGCGCGCCGGTCGCGTCGTTCGCGGCGAACAGGGATTACCAGTACTCCTACGTCTTCGCGTACGCCCTCGACGTCCCCGCAGGCGCGACGACGCTCACGCTCCCGGACGACGCGAACATCCGCATCCACGCCGTCACCGCATCCGGCGAAGCGCACTCCCTTCGTCCCGTGCAGCCTCTGTACGATACTCTGCAACGATGAAGCGACTCACCGCTCTCTTTGCACTCTGCGCGCTCGTCGCGTGTACGAAGACCGAGGCGCCAGCGACCACGTCGTCGGCCGCGACGAAATCCTTCACCATCGCCGTCATCCCCCAGGGCTCCACACACGAGTTCTGGAAGAGCATCCACGCCGGCGCCGTCAAAGCCTCGCGCGACGAAGCCGCGAACGGCGTCACCGTGAACCTCATCTGGAAAGGTCCGATGCGCGAAGACGACCGCGAGCAGCAGGTGCAGGTCGTCGAAGGCTTCCTCACCCAGCAGGTCAGCGGCATCGTCCTCGCGCCCTTCGACAAGAACGCCCTCGTGCGCCCCGTCGAAGAAGCGAAGCGCGCCGGCATCCCCACCGTGGTCATCGACTCCGGGCTGGAGACCGAGGATCCGATCAGCTTCGTGGCCAGCAACAACTACCACGGCGGCGAGCTCGCCGCCGACGAAATGGCCCGCCTCCTCGGCGGCAAAGGACGCGTGCTCCTGCTCCGCTATCAGGAAGGCGTCGCCAGCACCGAGCAGCGCGAGAAAGGCTTCGTCGACCGGCTGAAGGCCCACGCCGGGATCGAGCTCGTGTCGTCCAACCAGTTCGCCGGCGCCACCCGCGACACCGCCAAAAGCGCCGCGGAGAACCTTCTCAACCGCTACGGCAACGAGATCGACGGCATGTTCACGCCCAACGAGTCGTCGACGGCCGGCGCGCTCCTCGCCCTCGAAGACTCCGGCAAAGCCGGCAAGCTCCGCTTCCTCGGCTTCGACTCCAGCGACATCTTCGTCCAGGCCATGCGCGACGGCAAACTGCACGGCATCGTCGTGCAGAACCCCTTCCGCATGGGCGAGCTCGGCGTGAAGACGGTGGTTGCGCACCTCCTCGGCAAGCCGATCGAGAAACGCGTGGACACGGGCGTGACGCTGGTGACGCCGGCGAATGTCGATCAGCCGGAGATGCAGACGCTGTTGCATCCGCCGCTCGATCAGTACTTGAAATAGTCGACGAGTCGAAGACTCGAAGACCCATGCTCGCACTCAACGCGATCACGAAGCACTTTGGCCCCACCGCCGCACTGACCGGCGTCGACCTTGCCATCGCGCCCGGCGAGGTCCACGCCCTCATCGGTGAGAACGGCGCGGGCAAGAGCACGCTGATGAACATCCTCTCCGGCCTCCACCGCCCGGACGCCGGCACCATGCACTTCGCCGGCGAGCCGTATGTCCCGCGAGGCCCGGCCGACGCCCGCCGCCGCGGCATCGCCCACATCCATCAGGAGCTGGCCCTCTGTCCGCACCTGCCCGTCGCGGAGAACATCTTTCTTGGCATGGAGCCGCCCCGCCGCGAGCTCTTCGCCCGCGCGGCCGCGCTGCTGAGTGACTTCGGCCGCGACATCGATCCCCGCAAACGCACCGGCGCTCTCTCCCTCGCCGACCAGCAGGTCGTCGAGATCTGCCGCGCCCTCGCCTCCGACGCGCGCGTCATCCTTATGGACGAGCCCACGAGCAGCCTCCAGCGCGCCAACGTCGAGCGCCTCTTCCGCCTCATCCGCCAGCTGCGCGAGCGCGGCATCGCCATCATCTACATCAGCCACTTCCTCGAAGAGATCCGCGAGATCGCCGACCGCTATACCGTCCTCCGCGACGGCCGCACCGTCGGCACCGGCGCCCTACCGGACGTGAGCGACACTCAACTCATCACCATGATGGTCGGCCGCGAGCTCTCCGCGGAGACTGCCCGGGCAACGGACAACGGGCCACGGGCCACGCTTCTCGAAGTCCGCCTCCCCACCGCGTCCTTCGACCTCCACTGCGGCGAGATCCTCGGCATCGCCGGTCTGATCGGCTCCGGCCGCACGGAGCTCGTCCGCGCCATCTTCGCCCGCCATCGCAACGCCGGCTACCTCAGCGAAGACCGCAAAGGCGAAGGTCTGGCCCTCAATCTTCCCATCGCCGACAACGTCACGATGAGCCGCTTCGAGACCTGCTCCCGCGCCGGCTGGATCGACCGTGCCAAACAGGACCGGCAGACCAGCGCCGTGATCGCAAAACTGCGGATCAAAGCCGGCGGCCCGCGCACGCCCGTGGCCAAGCTCTCCGGCGGCAATCAGCAGAAAGTCGCCCTCGGGCGCCTCCTCCATCAGGACCCGGACGTGCTCCTCCTCGACGAGCCCACGCGCGGCATCGACATCGGCAGCAAGGCCGACGTCGCCCGCGAGATCGCAGCCCTCGCTGCTGCCGGCAAAGCCATCCTCGTCATCAGCTCGTACCTTCCTGAGCTCTTCGGGATGTGCGACCGCATCGCCGTCATGACTCGCGGCGTGCTCTCGCCCGCGCGCCCTACCTCCGAATGGACTCCCGAATCCGTGATGCAGACGGCGATCGGAACGGCGGCATGAAGCGCTTCGCCAACGTCTTTGCCCCGCTCCTCGGCCTCGCCGCCGTGGCCATCCTCTTCGCCATGCTCACCGGCGCGCCGGAGCGCTACCTCTCGACGGCCAACCTCCGCGTCGTCCTCGCCCAGACCGTCATCGTCGCCCTCGGCGCTCTCGGGATGACCCTGATCGTCATCAGCGCCGGCATCGACCTCTCCGTCGGGTCGTCCATCGCTTTAACCAGCGTCATCACCGCCGTTGCGCTGAACGAAGGTCTGACCCCCGTCCTCGCCGTGGCCCTGGGCATCCTCGCCGGCGGGATTGTCGGACTGCTGAACGGCGTCGCCATCACCGCCCTGCGCGTCGTCCCCTTCATCGCCACCCTGGGCATGCTCGGCGTGGCCCGCGGCGTGGCCAAGTGGGTGGCCGGCCAGCAGACCGTCAACGCCCCCGCGACCTGGATCAACGAGCTCGCCGTGACCTTCCCCTCCCGGCCGTGGATGCTCTTCGCGCCCGGCGTCTGGCTGACCATCGCCCTGGCCGCGCTGATGACCCTCGTCCTCCGTAACACTGTCTTCGGCCGCCGCGTCTTCGCCCTCGGCTCCAACGAAGCCGACCTCCTCTTCGACGTCTTCGAAACGGAGAGCGACGATGCCTGGGGCAACACGTTCTACAGCGAGATCGACGTCATGGAGCGCTGATCGCCAGGGTGTCCTCGCCGGGAGACATCGATCTCTTCCGCGAACGCATCGATTCCTTCCGCGAGGCATCGATCTCTCGCGCGAACGGAACGATCCCTTTGGCGGAGGTATCGATCGCACGCGTGACGGGGCGGAGCCCGCGTCTGACGGGGCGCGGCTCACGTTTTAGGGGGCGGGGCGTACGTTTTGCGGGGCGGGGCGCACGTGCGACGAGATCAGACGCAAAAATGGCGATCAGGCGCAACGGTGGCGCGATCGAATTCGCCGATGACGAGGGCGATCCCGTAAAACGTGAGCCGCGTCCCCTTAAAAGTGAGCCGCGTCCCCTTAAACGTGAGCCGCGTCCCCTTAAACGTGAGCCACGTCCCCTTAAACGTGAGCCTTGCCCCCTCGAACGTGAGCCTCTCGCCTCGGTACCAGGACGCGGTACGATTCCCCCACACAACCATGAAGAAGATTCTCGTGCCGGTGGATTTCAACCCGCTCGCGGCGGCAGCGCTGGAGTATGCAGCGTGTATCGCGGAGAAGTCAGGCGGGACGTTGATCGTGGTGTACGCGGACACGTTCGAGCCGCCGGTGGAGGTGATGGCGATGCACGCGCCGGCGCTGGTGGCGGCGATCGCGGAGTCGCGGGCGCAGACGGCGGAGGAGTTGGCGGAGTACGTCAACGAGCACGTCGATGAGACGCTGCCGCTGGAGACCGAGGTGCGGGAAGCGCTGCCGGTGCCGGCGATCCTCGGGGCGATCGCGGAGCATGAGCCGGATCTGGTGGTGATGGGGACGCATGGGCGGGGCGGGCTGACGCGGCTGCTGTTCGGGTCGGTGACGGAGGCGGTGCTGCGGGAGGCGAAGGTCCCGGTGCTGACGATCAATCGGGTGGACGCGACGGTGCCCCCTCGTACGGTGTATGGGGAGCATCCGCTGGCGGAGTTGTTCGGGGCGGAGCGGGTGGAGGACATGGGGAGCGCGGATCTGGTCGTGACGAGCGGGGAGAGCCGGGATCTGACGCGGCACGCGCGGGCGCCGGTGCTGCACGTCCTCCGTCGGTGAACGGACATAATGCGCGCCGCGCATGACGCGGCTTCGTCCCAGCACCATCATTCTCTTCTGGCTGCCGCTGGCGGCGACGTGGCTGATGATGGCGGTCGAGGGGCCGTACATTGCGGCGATTGTCGCGCGCATGCCGGCGGCGGCGCACAGTCTGGCGGCGTACGGAGTGGCCACCGCGCTGGCGTGGCTGATCGAGTCGCCGATCATGATGCTGCTGTCGGCGGCGACGGCGCTCGTGCACGGGCGGGCGTCGTATCTGGCGCTGCGGCGGTTCGCGTTCGCGCTGAACGGGCTGGTGACGGCGGGGATGGCCATCCTGGCGCTGCCGCCGGTGTTCCGGTTCGTCGGGGAGACGCTGATCGGATTGCCGCCGGAGATCGCGCGGCTCGCGCACCTGTCGACGATCATCATGATCCCGTGGCCGGCGGCGATCGGCTACCGGCGCTTCTATCAGGGGATCCTGGTGAAGCATCACCTGACGCGGCGGGTGGCGTACGGGACGATCGTGCGGCTGACGACGATGTCGGCGGCGGCGCTGCTCGCGTATCGCGCGGACGTCCCGGGCGCGATCCTCGGCGCGATCGCGCTGCTGTCGGGTGTGCTCCTGGAGGCGGGGGTGAGCCGGTGGATGGCGCACGCGCTGGTGGCGGAGCTGCTGACGCGCGAGGAGCCGGCGGAGACGGGCTCGCTGCTGACGATGCGGGACATCGCGCGCTTCTATTTCCCGCTGGCGTTGACGTCGATGCTCTCCATGGCCCTCGGGCCGCTGGTGACGTTCGGCCTGGGCCGCGGCCGGGCGCCGATCGAGTCGCTGGCGGTGTGGCCGGTGATCCAGTCGACGGCGTTCGTGTTCCGCAGCGGCGGGGTGGCGTTTCAGGAGGTGGGGATCGCGCTGCGCGGACGGGAAGTCGGCCGCACCGGCATCGCCCTCGGCGGGCTGGCGTCGCTGGCGCTGGCGCTGGTGGCGTTCACGCCGCTGGAGGCGGTGTGGCTGGAGCGGATGATGGGGCTCAGCCCGGAACTGGCGTCATTCGCGGCGCTGCCGATCCGCATCCTGGTGCTGCTGCCGTTCCTGGAGTACCTGCTGTCGGTCCAGCGGGCGGACTGGATCGTGGCGCACCGGACGCAGGTGATCACGATTGCGACGGCCATCGAAGGCGCAGGACTGGCGGTCATGCTGTTCGCGGCGGTCGGGCCGCTGGGGATGGTGGGCGCCATCGCCGGCGCGATCGCGACGATGGCGGGCCGTCTGGCAGCAAACGGGTATCTATTTGGAGTGCGGCGACGGCGAGTCGCCGCTTTGTGATCTTTACTCCAGAGGCCTGATGTCGACCTCGAGCTCGTCGAAGAGGCCGGCGAAGCGTGTGGCCCACGCGATCGCTCCTTGTCGTGACTCAATGGGTGGGCGCCAATGATGCGCGAAGACGCGCGTCGCGGAGCCAGAGGCCGAGCCACAGCGGCACGGCGACGTAGAGGGGAAAGAGGGTGTGGGTGAAGAGAGGCTGGTCGAGGCGGAGGTGGATGGCGATGGCACCGCCGAGGTAGCCGGTCCAGAGGACGGCGCCGAGGATGGCGGTACGGGGGATGAGGTAGATGGCGATGAGGACGAGCTCCAGGATCCCGAGCTCGAGCGCGAGGTTGCGCTGGAAGCCGAGGTCCTTGAAGGACTGGCTGACGGCGGGGATGTTCATGAGCTTGACGACGCCGTCGAACAATAGAAAGAGGATGGGGAGTGCGGTGATGGCGCGGCCGAGCCAGAGCTGAGTTTTGGTGTTCATGGGTGCTTCCTCCACTCAGTCGTCGAATGGCGCAGCGTGAAATCGACACGCGGAAAAAATTGCTTGGTAACGTAGGGCGTGGCTTCAGCCCGCCCCCCGGGGGAGGCGGGCTGAAGCCACGCCCTACATGCAGTAGAAAATTTGACTGCCGAGGTAACCTCGGCAACGTGAGCGTGATCCTCGAGGTCGTTGAGCGTTTCTGGGGCTTTTCTTCGCTGCGTCCGCTGCAGCAGCAGGCCATCGATGCCGTGCTGGAGCGGCGGGACTCGTTGCTGGTGGTGCCGACGGGAGGCGGGAAGTCGCTGTGCTTCCAGGCGCCGGCGCTGTTGCTGGACGGGATGACGGTCGTGGTCTCGCCGCTGATCGCGCTGATGAAGGATCAGGTCGACGCGCTGGTGTCGATCGGGATCGCGGCGGCGGCGCTGAACAGCATGACGGCGGCGGACGAGCAGCGGGCGATCGAGCAGAGCGCGCTGGACGGCTCGCTGCGGCTCCTGTTCGTGTCGCCGGAGCGGCTGGCGATGACGTCGTTCCGCTCGTTCCTGCGCCGTGCGAACGTGCGCGCGTTTGCCATCGACGAGGCGCACTGCATCAGCCACTGGGGCCACGACTTCCGTCCCGAGTACCGGCAGCTCCGCGAGCTGCGCGAGCTGTTCCCCGAGGCGTCGATCCACGGGTTCACGGCGACGGCGACGGAGCAGGTGCGGGCGGACATAGTCGGCGAGCTGCGGCTGCGCGAGCCGCTGGTGCTCGTCGGCGACCTGGACCGGCCAAATTTGCGATACCGCGTGCTGCCGCGCGGCGACGAGGTGGCGCAGATCGAGGACGTAATCAAGCGGCATCCGAACGAGGCGGGGATCGTCTACTGCATCCGGCGCAAGGACGTGGACGCGGTGAGCGCGGCGCTGGCGTCGCGCGGGCATCGCGTGGTCAGGTATCACGCGGGGATGACCCCCGAGGAGCGGCGCGAGGCGCAGGAGGCGTTCGCGTCGGAGCGGGCGGACATCGTCGTCGCGACGGTGGCGTTCGGGATGGGCATCGACCGCTCGAACGTCCGCTTCGTCATCCACGCGGGGATGCCGAAGTCGGTCGAGCACTACCAGCAGGAGTCGGGGCGCGCGGGCCGCGACGGACTGGTGTCGGAGTGTGTGCTGCTGTACGACGCGGGCGACGCGGCGACGTGGATGCACATCCTGGAACAGAGCACGACGGACCCGCGGCAGCTCGAGATCTCTGTCGAGCAAATTGAGGCGATGAATCGCTTCTGCATGGCGGGCGTGTGCCGGCATCGCGCGCTGGTGGAGCACTTCGGCGGAGCCTGGACGCAGGATCGCTGCGACGCGTGCGATCTCTGCCTCGGCGAGCTGGAGTTGGTGGAGGGCTCGACGGTGATCGCGCAGAAGATCCTGTCGTGCGTGGTGCGGGTGAAGGAGTCGTTCGGGGCGGTGCACGTGGCGGGGGTGCTGCGCGGGGAGCGGTCGTCGCGAATCGTGGAGCGGGGACATGACGCGCTGTCGACGTTCGGGCTGCTCTCCGAGCATGCCGCGTTCGAGATCCGGAGCTGGATCGCGCAGCTCGTCGCCCTCGGCGCTTTGTTTCAGGACGGCGGCTCGCGTCCGGTGCTGCGTCTGGGAACTGTAGCGCGTCCGATCCTGCGCGGGGAGTCGGAGGTGCGGCTGTTGCGGACGCTAAACATGAATAGCGCCGCGACGATCGGGGACGGGGCGGAGGATTGGTCGGGCGTGGATCGCGAGGTGTTCGAGGCGCTGCGCGTGTGGCGGCGGGACACGGCGGCGACGCGGAATGTCGCGGCGTTCGTGCTCGTCGGCGATCGCACGCTGCGGGAGCTGGCGGCGGTGCGTCCGTCGTCGCTCGAGACGATGCGCGCCATCACGGGCCTCGGCGAGGTGCGGCTGCGCGACTACGGCGTGGAGCTGTTGCAGGTGATCGACGCGGCGTGTGCCGCGCGCGGGTTGAGTCGTGACGTCGCGGTGCGTGCGCCGCGGCAGCGTGCGGCGCGGACCACCACGGCGAAAGCGGAGTCGGTGCGCCTGCTGCTGGAAAACACGTCAATCGACGAGGTCATGGAGCGCACGACCCGCGCGCGGTCTACAGTGATTGGAGATCTGTGCGAGCTGCTCGAAGACGGCCGCTACCAGCCGTCGCTGCGGCTGTGGATGACGGAAGAGACCGAGAACGCCATCCGGCGTGCGGCGTCCGAGGTGGGGATCGAACGGCTGCGGCCGATCCGGGACGTCGTCGGCGAGGCGATCTCGTACGACGACATTCACATCGTCGTGGCGACGATCCGGCGGGAGGCTCGATGAGATTTGACCAGGTTGCAGTAAGACGATATCTTACCGGTGTGATGAAGACCACCATGTCCTCGAAAGGACAGATCGTTTTGCCGGCCGCGATCCGGGAGATGGACCGCATCGAGCCGGGGGAGGAGTTCATCGTGGAGCGCATCGACGTTGGCGAATACCGGCTGGTGAGACGCACGCCCGTCCCGAACGAGGGCTTGGTCGACTGGCTGCTGAAGTGTCCGGAAAAGGGCTGGTTCACACCGATCGAATCGGAATCGACGGATTCGTTGTGAAGTATCTCGTCGACGCGAACGTCCTCAGCGAGCCGACGAAGCCGGCGCCGAACGGAAACGTCGTGGAGTGGCTGCGCCAGAACGAGCGCGAGCTCGCGGTCGATCCGATCATCCTCGGCGAGGTGCGGTTCGGGATTCTGCTGCTGCCGAAGGGAATGCGGCGGACGCGGTTGGAGCGCTGGTTCGACGCCGGAGTGCAGCGGCTGCACTGCCTGCCGTGGGAGGCGGAGCACGGGCTGCGCTGGGCGAAGCTGGTGGCGGCGCTGCGTGTGTCCGGGCGAGGCATGCCAGTGAAGGACAGCCTGATCGCGACGACGGCGCTCGTCCACGATCTGGTGGTGGTGACGCGCAATCGCGCGGATTTCGAAAAGTCGGGCGTGAAGGTTTTGGATCCTTTCGCCGGATAGGAGAGCACATGACACTGATTGCGATCGGAGATGCGGGAAAGCCTGTCGACTGGTGGTTCGCCTACAAGGTGCCGAAAGACGCGCGGGCGGCGAACAAGAGCGGGACGCCGGCGAGCGGGTACGAGTACGCGTACTGGGACTCGGACAGCAAGGTGCTGGCGGGGTCGAAGCACGTGCTCAGCGACAACGCCAACTGCCTGCGGCTCACGCTCCAGCAGTTGCCGGCGCAGCCGCATCCGTCGATGGGCGCCGTGTACTACAACGACGAGTATCCGCCGGAGGAGAAGAAGGCCAACGACGGCGACCGCGGGCACTGCAAGGGCGTGCTGGCGTTCGACCTCGCCTCGGACAGCGCCCTCTGGCTGATTCACTCGACGCCGCGGTTTCCCGCGCCGGGCATGTTCGCGTTTCCGTCTGAAGAGCTGGACTACGGGCAGACGTTCCTGTGCATCACACTCAAGGATGTGAAGACGGCCGAGGCGATCGCGCAGCAGATGACGACCGAGCAGGGGCCGCAGGCGTACGGGCCGCCGCTGCCGAAAGGCGCGAGCAGTGTGTGGCAGGACCTGGTGGCGGGGAAGTTCACGCTGGCGAAGACGCCGAGCACCGTCGCCTTCACCTCCAAAGGCGGGAAGGCGTTTCGCTCCATCGCCAAGAGCCGGGTGTGGGGCGAAGACCTCTGGAGCGACGCCGTTGGGGACGACCTGAAGGTCGATCTGGACGTCGAGTCGTGGCGCCGAGGCGCGATCCCGTCCGACGAGGACAGTGACAAGAAGGACACGGTCGCCGACGTCATCGCCATCGACTTCGGACCGTTGGGCTTTCCCTACGCCTGGCCGGAAACGAAGGACCACGCGAAATGGGCGACGTCCCTGAAAGGAAACGCGGACTGGATCTGCGTCGCGGACATCAACCGCCAGACGTCGCAATCGAAGCGCGGCGGAGGCGCGGTTTGCTTTCAGGACCCGGCGTTATGGAAATGTCTGGCGCAGATCGACCAGGTCACGCCGCCGGACCTGAAAAAGGGATGACCTGCGAGCGCCGTGTTTCCTGATTCGTTCCGGGGTTCCATACGTTCCATGTTGACTTCCTTTTTGAGTTCTCATATAACTACTTTTCCGCGATTCATCGAAAGAGTCAGTCATCCGCTGGCGCCGTCCAACGCTGCGGTCAGTCCGAAGTTCGTCTGCTCGAAGCGGTTGCGTAACCGAAGGGGCGAAGCTCTCGCCCGAAAGTGACGCGAGGCGCCGTGAACGCGGGGAGGTCAGCGGGTGTGCCGGCCGCGGGCGCCCGCGGCGGGCTTCTCGGCCTTCACCTGCGCGAGGAGCTCGCGCGGGAACTCGACGGAGACGGATTTCTTGAGAATGGACACGGAAACGATCAGGCGCCACGAGCCTCGCTCTTCCATGACCACGCCGGAGTAGCCGCTGAAGGCGCCTTCCATGATGCGAACCGCGTCGCCGGGGGAGAGATCCACGCGCGGCGTCAGCACGGCGCCGCGCTCCTGCAGTTCACGGATCTGCAGCAGTTCCGCATTCAATTGGTTCTGATCCGGGACCTCGATCACGTTGGCCACGGCGCTCGTTCGCCAGAGCGCCTGGCGCAGGCCGTCGACCCGGCGCATGAAGATGTAGCCCGGGAACAACGGCAGGTGCGACACGAACGTTCTACCGGCGCGCTTATTCGATTGTTTGATCTGCGGAAGGTAGAAGGGCATGGAGGCGTCGAAGAGCAGACGCGCCACCGATTTCTCCTGGCGGCTCCGCAGATGGCCGATCTCCCACGGCGCGTCGCCTATCGGCATCGCGAACAGATCGTCGGGAAAGATGTCGCTCTCTTTGCGCAGGATGGGCATCGGGGGTTCCGTAATCCTCTGACCCTGGTGGACTTCGGCGGGGGTGTCTTTTGCAAGAACGGCGCAGAGTTTGCCACACCTTGGCCTCGGGCGGAATCGTTTCGTCACGCCATGGTGACGGCACCGTCGAGACAGTGCCGGCGAGTGTCTCGATCGGGACAATAAAATTGGAAAGCGCGGGTTGGCGGCCTTGAACGGACTGATTCCCCTCACCTCCGGCGAGATCCATCTGTGGCTCGCGGATTACGACCAGATCGCCGACGAGAGTCTGCACGCGGCCTACCGGGAGCTGCTCAATCCTGCGGAGCGGCAGCAGGAGCCGAGGTTCTATTTCGCGAGAGACCGGCGCCGCTACCTGGTCACACGGGCGCTGGTGCGGACCGTCCTTTCGCGGTACGCACCGGTCGCACCGGCCGACTGGGCCTTCTCCCCGAATGCCTACGGCCGCCCCGAGCTCGCCAGCGAGCAGGCGGGGGATCTGTCCTTCAACATTTCGCACACACACAGCCTGATCGTCCTGGGCGTGACCCGGCAGCGCGCGCTGGGAGTGGACGTCGAGAACTTCCGCACGCGGGAGGTGTCGATGGATCTCGCCAGTCACTATTTCGCGGCTCCGGAAGTCGAAGTGCTGAATGCGACGCCGGAGCACGAACAGCAGTACCGGTTCTTCGAGTACTGGACGTTCAAGGAGTCGTACATCAAGGCGCGCGGCATGGGGTTGTCCCTGCCGCTCGACAAGTTCAGTTTTCATTACCGGGACGAACGGGCCGTGAACATCGCCATTCATCCCGAGCTGGGTGACGATCCGGCGCGCTGGCAGTTCTGGCAGTTCCGTCCGTCGCCTGACTATCTGGTGGCCGTCTGCGCCGAGCGGAACGGCGTGCAGCGCCCGAGCGTGACCGTCCGCCAGGCCGTGCCCCTGTCGAGTGAGCTGTCGAGTGAGCTGCCGTACGTTCCGGAATTCCTCCGAACGTCGGACTAATACTGCCAAGGGGATCTCCAATGATTGCTTTCATGTTTCCCGGTCAAGGTTCTCAGAAGCGTGGGATGGGTCAGGGTCTCTTCGACGAAGTGCGCGAGTACGCGGCCGTCGAAACGGACGTGGACGCGCTTCTCGGGTACTCGATGCGCAAGCTGTGCATCGAGGACCCGGAAAATAGTCTGAAAGAGACGCAGTTCACGCAGCCCAGCCTCTACGTGACCAATGCGCTGCACTACTACAAGGCCATGTCCGTGGGGGCGCGGCCGGCGTTTGTTGCGGGGCACAGCCTGGGCGAATACAACGCCCTGCTGGCTGCCGGCGCCTTCGATTTCCTGACCGGCCTGCGGCTGGTGCAGAAGCGCGGCGAGCTGATGTCGCAGGCGAAGAACGGCGGCATGGGCGCGGTCATCGGCCTGGACGGGCGCACGATCGCCCGCGTGCTCCAGGACACCGGGCTGACGGCCATCGAAGT
The DNA here is from genome assembly GCA_963821585.1 of uncultured Acidobacteriota bacterium. Classification (GTDB taxonomy): domain Bacteria; phylum Acidobacteriota; class Thermoanaerobaculia; order Gp7-AA8; family Gp7-AA8; genus QHVT01. Next base: position 4,791,754 of record CAWGEI010000003.1, on the reverse strand, counting down.
CGCGAACTTCAATTCGCCGTCGCAGACGGTGGTCTCGGGCCCGGTCGACGACATCCGGCGCGCCGGCCCCTTCTTCGAGAAAGCGGGCGCGCAGATGTACATCCCGCTGCAGGTCAGCGCCGCCTTCCACTCGCGCTACATGGCCGACGCCGCGAAGGCCTTTGCCGACTTTCTGGCGCCGATGTCCTTCGCCGCGCCGAGGATCCCGGTCATCGCCAACGTGACCGCGCAGCCGTATCCGGCCGCCGACGCCTCGGAATCCGTGAAATCGCTGCTGGTGAAGCAGATCACGCATTCCGTGCAGTGGACCGACACCGTCCGCTATCTCCTGGGCCAGGGCGTCACGCAGTTCAGTGAGCTGGGCCCCGGCAACGTGCTGACGCGCATGGTGCAGCAGGTTCACCAGGCGAAAGCCGCCTGAACGCCATGACCCAAGTCGAAGAAGTGACCGCACGAGCCGCACGGCTCGAGATCAGGCGGAAGCCGCGCGTCATCACGATCAACGTGCGCAATCGCTCGATGATGAATTTCAACTACCTGGTGGTCGATCCGAAAACCAGGGAGGCCGTGATCGTCGACCCGGCCTGGGAGATGGGCAAGATCGACCAGGCCCTCGAGGATGCCGACGCCACGTTGCGAGGCGTCCTGGTGACGCACTCCCACCCCGACCACATCCATCTCGCCAACCCCCTCGCGCAGAAGTACGACTGCCCGATCTGGATGTCGAACGCCGAGATCGACGCGTCGCGGTTCAGCGCCGCGAATCTCGTCGGCATCGACGCGACGCCGTGGGAGGTCGGGCAGATGGTGATTTTCCCGCTGGAAACTCCCGGCCACACGCCGGGCAGCACCTGCTATCTGATCGACGGCAACCTCTTCACCGGCGACGTACTGTTCGCCGAGGGGTGCGGAATGTGTCCCGATACCCAGGCGGCGCATGCGATGTACGCGAGCCTCGAGCTCCTGAAGGCGCTCGAGCCGGAGACGCTGGTCTTCCCCGGCCACTCCTACGGACAGCCGCCCGGCCGGACCATGGAGCAGGTGCGTGAGGAGAACATGTATCTCCAGTTCCGCGACAAGCATTCCTTCGCCGCCTTCCGCCTGCGCGGCGGGCAGCGCAAGGAAACGATGTTCAGTTTCAGTTGAGCGTTGCGGGCGCGGGAAGGGTGAGCCACGCGAAAACGGCGGCCGAAAGGCCGCCGTTTCCATTCATGGCCAAGTCAACTGCCCTATGTTCCTGACGATCCGGTTTCCTTCGGCCGGACCGCAGCGAGCAGGTCTTCGAGTTCGAGATCGGCGAAGAGCTCCTGTCGTTCCTGTGTGTAGTCGCCGTGACCGGGGTCATACTGCATCATGAAGCGCATCGCCCCGGCGGGGCCCAGCCGCTCGGTCAGCGCTTTCCACCCTTCCATGCGGATCTCGTAGGCAGACATCGAAGACGACTTGCTCATGGCGCGTTCTCCTGGTCGAGGGCGAGTTGGTCTGGCCGCACGACCTCCACGTGCATTGATCACCGCGTTCGAATCACGGCGTTCGAACGCCTTTCGGAGCAACCGATCATCCGTGGTTACGAACGAGCGAGCCTCCGCCTTCTCCGCGAGTGCGAGATGGAGGGCATCGAATGGGCCGAATATCCCTGTTCGATCTGGTCGAGCATTTCATCGATGTCGGCGGTCGGAAACGAATGGGTGGTTGCTGCGCGAAGAACTTGAAGCTTTCGATCCGGATCCGTGCCCGATTCCTCCGACTTCGCCGCTCGAAGCGCTCGGCGAACCCACTCGGCAACCGTCATTCGTCTCCGCCGGGCAATGGTGCGGATTTCCTTCATTTCACGGTAGTCGAGGATCACCTGAAGGCGCTTACTCATGGCGATGAGTGTAACGCTGACGAAGGAAGACTCATTCGCGTCGGGAACGCAGAACGGCGGCCTCGCGGCCGCCGTTCCGATCTGGATCGTTGTTTTGGTGGAGCCGATGAGGATCGAGCTCACGACCTCCTGAATGCCATTCAGGCGCTCTCCCAGTGACCGGAATCGTACTGCATCATTGAAGCGTATCGCCCGGCAGGGCCCGGTCGATCGGTCAGCGCTTTCCCAAACCTTCCATGCGGATCTCAGAAGCAGACATCGAAGACGACTTGCTCATGGGCTCGTCGGTACATTCGCTTCCTCGCAGTAGTTCGTAGTATGCGGGGCGGCACTCGCCGGCCCGCTTGGTGTCTTTATCAGTAGCCAAGCTCCGTGCTCATTCATTGGTGGCTGCCGACGGCAGGTGTAAGGTCCCGGATAGAAAACAGAAATCACTCGATGCACTGCGATACCAGCAAACCGTTGCAGAGCAGGTGTGTCGCCCGCACACGATGACGCGACCCTATTTCAAAGTGTCCATCGCGGAGCTAGAAGCAGCGCTCGCAGATCGCGGCGATGACCTTCCATTCCTTGATGCGCTGCTGGACGAGCTCGGGCACCGCACGACGCTTCGCGCCGGTCGGTTGCGTCAGCGCGTGCAGCAGCACCTCAGCCGGCGCACGCAGCGTGACGGTGCGGCACCGAGTAGGGCCGTCGCCAGCCCGCAAGAGCGCGAAGAGTACGAAGCAACACCGCGCGGCGACGACGGTGCGCTACCGACCACTCCACCGCCCATCGAGCCGGCCGGGCGGACGACGTACCCGCCGATTACCAACACCCCTGACGGGATCCTGTCGGCGTGGATTGCCCTGGAAGTTCTCTCTCCTCCCACATTCACGCGCCCGGAGGACTTGCCCGGCGTCGAGCGGGGGGACATAGCGACCATCGCTGAGGACGTGCCATGGGAACGAGGCGAGCAGTCGAGGCCGAACAAGCGGCTCTACTACGAAGTCATCCTCGGCAGTGTTAAGTTCGAACCGGCGCTGGCGAGGCTCTTGGAGCGCTACGCCGACACTCGCCCTGACCGACCCACGCCACGCGAGCGGGCCATTCTTGCCACGGTTCTCGTCGATCGAGCAGGACGCTTGATCGCGTCGCCGGCTGTGGCGATCTCCAGCTTCGCGTGGGGCGTCATGACTGCCCTGGACGGCGAGTTAACCGATCTCGCCCGATGGCCGGACGTTGAGCGTGACCTGGTGAAGCGCGTAGAGGCGAAGCTCCGCACGTTCACCGTGGGCGAGGAGCAAGGCGCGCGTCCACTCACGCGGGACGCTTTGCTCCAAACGTACCGTGCTCTCGTCGAGGCGCTGCGCCTACCGCCCGAGCTCGTGGAGCCTCCGACGTTCGCTATCCGCTCGTACGTCTATTTCAAGGAGACGAATCCGCCGGACGCACAAATCCTCAACAGCTTCTTTCTCAAGGATCTTGATTCGGCGCGTCAGCAATTCAGAGCTGGGTGCGCGCCAGAAACGCTACATCGCTACCTAGCGAGCATCCCTCCGGAATCCCGCGTTGACATCCGACGCGACGACCATGCACTTCGCGAAGCGATCGCGCCTGCGCGCACCCCACGAGGCCGGTGGCCATCGAAGGGCCGGCCCTCGCTCGTGCTCCTGCAACAAGCGGCGGTGAACCTTGCACTCAATGATCTGCGCGATGGTGCGATTCTCGGCGTGAACGGTCCACCGGGAACCGGGAAGACCACCCTCCTCCGCGATATTGTCGCGGGAGTCGTGACAGAACGCGCCACCGCGATGGTGAAGTTCGCTGATCCTGAAACAGCATTTACATACTCGGGCGAGCGCGTGAGATCAGGACAGAAGAGCTGGCGGACTCTTTACAGAGTTGCGCCTGAGCTTCGTGGGCACGAACTGATCGTTGCGTCCTCGAACAACAAAGCCGTCGAGAACGTGAGCGCAGAGCTGCCCGCACTCGGCGCGATTGCAGACGACGCGGTGAACCTCCGGTACTTCAAATGCATGGCGGATGTTGCTCACCAACGCGAGACATGGGGCATGATCGGGGCGGTGCTTGGCAACAAGCGCAATCTGAGTCGCTTCCGCAGTGCGTTCTGGTGGGACGAGGACGTGGGCATGAACCGCTACCTCGCGGCGGCTGCGGGCACCCCGCAGTTCATCGAAGAGAAGGATGCGGCGACGGGGAATGTGAAAACTCGTCCGCCTCGTGTGGTCGCGGAGGAACGGCCGCCTACTTCGAAGCAGCAGGCGCTGAAGCAGTGGAAGGCGGCACGCACTCACTTCGCGAAGACGGTTGAGGCGAGTAGGCGATGGGAGACATGGCTAGAGAGCCTTCGACGGGTCGTAGCCGATCTTCCGCGGCTGATCCGAGCAGTTGCGGACGCCGAAGGTCACTACAGCGCAGCAATGACCCAGAAGAGCGTTGCGGAGTTGAGAATCACAGCGGCAGAGCAAGATAGAGAAACGGCCGAAGCCGCACGAGTGGCCGTGTGGATCCCCCTACGGAGCGCTCTCGGCGAAATCACGGCGACCGCGATCATTGACGAGAACGTGGCTAGGGTCGCAGCGCAAGAGGCGTGGCGCGTTCACGTCGCTGCGGAAGATGCATCGACGTCTGCACGTACCGCCGTAGAGGCCCACACGAAGCATCGGCCGGGGTTCTTCCCGCGCCTCTTCAAGACAGCAGCGATACTAGAGTGGAGCGCAACTGCGGCCGATCTCAACCGCGCGTTTGCAATAAGCCAGACCACGCTCGCAGCAGCACAGGTCAGCGTTGCTACTAGAGAGAATGAACTCACCTCTGCCGCGCTGCTGCGACAGGAGAGTGAGAACGGATACATCGTCGCTGGCCAGGTCGTGAAGGACAATCGACCAGCCAGCGCTGTGCTTATCAGAAAGTACGTCGAGATGTTGCGACGGAGCCCGCAGACTGCTGCACATGCCCAAACACTCGACCCGCTGATCGCGGCTTGCAGCATCGCCGACCAGCAAACGGACGTCGCTGGTGCATACATGACTGAGTGCCGCGGTCATCTCCTTCGTGCCGCCGAGTTACTGGAAGCCGCCCGCAACGATGTCTCCGTCGCGCAAGCAACGCATCTCGCCGCGACGGCGCAGCTCGATGATGCTCGATCTAGAGGGGTCACCATTCCCGACGACGATTTCTTTGGTCAGGACCACGACGTCGTGCAACGCGCGACGGCTTGGTATCCCCACGAAGCTCAGCGCGCACGGGACGAAGTGTTCACCGCGGCTATCGGAGTGCATCGAGCATTCATCGCCGCCGCTGCGAAACCGTTGCGTCATAACCTCGGCGCACTGATCTCGAACCACGGTCTCACGACGACAGAAGGAAGGCGTGCGCTCATCCCTGACCTGTGGACCTCTCTCTTTCTCGTCGTGCCGATGGTCTCGACAACTTTGGCAGCCGTCGACCGCATGCTCCACGATCTGCCACCGCAGAGCCTCGGATGGCTTCTCGTGGACGAAGCGGGGCAAGCGCTGCCCCAGGCGGCAGTCGGTGCACTGATGCGAACGCGGAGGTCCCTCGTCATCGGTGACCCGATGCAGATTGAGCCCATCGTGCCTCTGCCCGACACACTGACAACCGCGATTTGCCGGCATATGGGGGTTGAGCCAGAGCAGTACGCTGCGCCGGTAGCCTCTGTGCAAACTCTCGCGGACGCCGCTTCTCCTTATGTCAGCGAATTCCAAACGCGAACGGGCAGCCGAGAAGTTGGGGTTCCTCTCCTTGTGCATCGTCGTTGCGCCGAGCCAATGTTCAGTATCTCCAATGCAGTTGCGTACGCAAACTTGATGGTTGCGGCGAAAGAACAAACAACATCCTCTGTGCGGGATACTCTCGGTCCTTCGACGTGGTTCCACGTGGAGGGCTCACCCGAGGAGAAGTGGTGTCCCGAGGAAGGCCAGGAAGTATTGCGACTCTTGAGGGGACTGGCCGCAAAAGGGTTAGTAAAGCCCGACGTATTTGTCATCACACCGTTCCGTATTGTCCAAGATCGCCTGCGGCAGCTCGTGCGCGAAAACAGCGTTCTTATGGATCTCGGCGTGGAGGAGAACGAACGGCGGAAATGGGCCGAGGACAGAATTGGCACCGTGCACACTGTTCAGGGCCGAGAGGCCGAGGCCGTGATCTTCGTTCTCGGCGCGCCCTCTCCCGCCCAGGTGGGCGCACGCAACTGGGCGGGAGGCCGTCCGAATCTCTTGAATGTTGCCGTCAGCCGCGCAAAAGAAGCGCTCTATGTCATCGGCAACCGTCGACTCTGGCGTGAGGCCGGCCTATTTTCGTCGCTCGCGGACCACCTTCCATAGCTGCCGACTTGTAACATGGGACTCGGTTACGATCGGACCGCCGCATCGTTGTGTATGGTGGCGGTCACTTCATCGAAAACGGTCTGAGGAACGATGACACGCGAAGCGCCGGCGACGCAACAAGTCGATCTGGCCGGCGTTGCCTAGGAAGATCAATGGCGACGCGTTCACGACCAGGACGTCAGGCATCCCGCAATTCCCGGGCGAGGTCCTCCTCGTCGATGACCAAGACGTCGAGGCGCCGGCGAGCCAGCTCGGCCAGAAAGACGCCGATCCGGCTGCCGGCCAAACAAAAGCGCGACCTCTCGGTCGCGCTGGATGTTTCGTTTTTGGTGGAGCTGAACGGGATCGAACCGATGACCTCCTGAATGCCATTCAGGCGCTCTCCCAACTGAGCTACAGCCCCACGGTGTTGGCAACGCTGCTAACGCCTCTCGCGAGAGGAAATTCCGTCAGCGGCGCGCATTCTACGGCAGTGCGTTACGATGGCGCAATGCGGAGTCCGAAGGTCGGAAAGCAGCGGTCGGCGAGTGGGGCGTTCTCGCTTTCCCGCTCCCTGCCTACGCTCCGGCTGCCCGCTTCCGCCCCGTCCGCCTCGGTCCCGCGGCCGAAGCCGAGGGTGGGGAAGCCGGGGCTGGCCGGGAGTGTTAAGGGCGGCCGGAATGGATGACCAGGAGTCCCAGCATCCGGCCCTTCGCGGTCTGAAGACCGTGTGCCGGTGCAACAACATCAAATACCGCACGATCGAGCGCGCCATCCGCGAGGGGGCGCACACGCTCACGCAGGTGGCCACGCGCACAACCGCGACGCTGGGGCAGTGCGGGGGAACGTGTACGCCGGACGTGCAGCAGATGGTCGATGACCTTGCGCCGAAGTACGTCACGGCGGTGAAGCCCGCTGCGAGTGCCGATGCCTGGTGGGTGAGGAAGAAATGAGCAAGTCTCTCGAGGTCTATCTCAAGCCGACGTGAACGAGCTGCCGCAAGGCGGTCGCGGACCTGGAAGGTCGCGGATTCGAGCTCGTCAAACACAATCTCGCCAAAGAACCGCCGACGCGCGAGCTGCTGTCGCGGCTCATCGACGAATACGGCCTCGGGGCCGTGATCAGTACGCGCAGCCCGTCATTCAAGGCGCGCGGACTGGAAGTGAGCAAGCTGTCGAAGTCGGAAGCGATCGGTCTGATGCTGGAGGACGCGAACCTGATCCGCAGGCCGCTGGTGCTGCAGGGGAAGAAGGCGGTCTTCGGATACGTCCCGGCGGAGTACGATTCGCTCTGATGATGAATCCTGCCGCGATGGCGATCGTCGCCATGACCGTGATGCTGTGGATCCTGTGGAGCGACACGATCCGGGCCCGCCGGCCGGCGCAGATTCTGTACGCGCTCCGGATCGCGCTGTTTCTGATCGTCAGCGGAATCCTCATTCTGAACCTGGTCCGGTATCCGGCGGTGTTTTCGGGCAGCGCGAGGATGCTGATGATCGCGGCTGTGGCCGTCGGATTGCTCGGCGCGGGATATTTCGCACGCCGATTAGTGCTCCGGAAGTAGGATTTCCTGCAAAAAGGGAAATCTTAGGAGTCATGACTTCCGGAAAGGTGGACAATCCGTTGTGAATGCACTATCATGCATTCGGGTTCGGTGGGGGTTGGTAGCTCTCCGAAGCGGATCTGACAAGTCGCGGGGCCTGCGAATCTCTCTCTCTCGATCACCCACGGCTGACCAACGGCTACCCACAAGCCGTCCAAAGCGTCGACTCTCGGGCCGAACCCATTAAGCGAGCCGCGGAAACGCGGCTCGCACCATTTTCAGAGAAAATCGCAGCCGCGTGGCGCTCCTTCTCTATGCGGCAACCGCCGTTGTCCTCCTTTGGCTGACGCACAGGTATGTTCTTCCGCTTTCCCGCGCCGCCGCCACCCTCCTCCTTCTAATCCCGTTTGTGTTTACGGGATATGCCCTGATCACCAGCCGGGTGTATGCGCCGGTCGACCACCCGTGGGAGATGGTGCCTCTGAACTGGATGAAGGCGGACGCCGGGCTGACTTCGGCGCACAACGGGTATCTGTCGGATGTCGCTCTGCAGATGATTCCGTGGCGGGCGGCGGTGCGGGGGTCGCTGGCGCACGGGGAGTGGCCGTTGTGGAATCGCTTCATCCTGGCCGGGGACGTGCTCGCACCGGCCGCGCAGCCGGCGCCGTACAGCCCGTTCACGCTGCTCGCGTGTCTGCTGCCGCCGGCGCTGAGCATGACGTTCACCGCGGCGATCGCCCATTTCGTCGCCGCGCTCGGCGCGTTCGTGCTGGCGCGGTCGCTGGGATTGCGTGAGGCGGCGGCGCTGGTCGCGGCGGCGGGATTCACGTATGCGACTTCGATCGCGCTGTTCATCCTCTGGCCTCTCGGCTTCGCGTGGGCGCTCGCGCCGCTGGTGTTCGCGGGGGTGCGGCGACGATCGCTGCCTCTGCTGACGATCGCGTTCGCGCTGCTGCTGCTGGCGGGGCATCCGGAGACGGCGCTGCACGTGGTCTTTCTCGCCGGGATCTACGCGCTCGTCACGGTGCCGCCGCGCGCGCTGCCGCGACTCGCGCTCGCGGGTGTGCTGGCGCTGCTGCTGACGGCGTTCTTCGTCCTGCCCATCCTGGAGGCGGCGCCGCAGACGCAGGAGCACGCCGTGAGCAGGGCGGTCTTCGCGAAAGCTCCTCGGGGCGCCGAACCTCTGGACGCGCTGGCGCGGTTCACAACGGACGTCTTCCCGTACCTGCACACGCGCATCCCGACGATGCCGGTCGACACCGCGGCGGTGGGCAGTATCATTCTCGCGCTCGCGCTGTACGGCGCGATTCGCGTGCGCTCGCGCGAGTCGTGGTTCTTCGCCGGGATGGCCGTGTTCTGCCTTCTCTCGCGCGCGGAATGGAAGCCGCTCGCCCGCGCACTGCAGAAGCTGCCGCTTTTCGACCAGGCGCTGAATGAGCGATTCTCGTTCGGCGCCGCGCTCGCGCTGACGATCCTCGCGGCGCTCGGCGTCGAAGAGCTCTTCCGCCGGGAGCGCGACCGCGTCGCCGTCATCACGCTGACGATCACGCTCGTCGTGCTCGCCGCCGGCAACGCCTGGCTGTTCCGCAAAGTGCAGACCCCCGCAACGTGGGGCAACTACAAGATCGCCGCGGAACTGCTCGGCCTCACCGTCGCGATTGCGTTGCTCCGCAGGCCGCAGTTCCTGATCGCGGCGATTCTGCTCCAGCGCTTCATCTCCGACGGCGACATCTACCGGTCGTTCGATCAAAAGATCGCCTATCCACCGATCCCGATCCTCGAAGCATTGAAGGACGTGCGCCAACCCTTCCGCATCACCGGCCACGGCCTGGCCTTCCTCCCCGGCACGAGCGCCCTCTATCAATTAGAGGATGTGCGCGGCTACCAGGCCATGACCTTCCGCCGCACGTTCGAGACCTATCCGCTCTGGTCCATCGACCAACCGGTCTGGTTCAACCGCGTCGACGACCTCACGCGCCCATTCCTCTCATTTCTCAACGTGCGCTACGCGATCACGTGGGACCGCGATCCGCCGCCGCCGGGCTGGCGCGAAGTGGCGCGGCAGAAGGGCTCGATGCTGATCGAGAACACGCGCGCACTCGAACGGGCGTTCGTCCCCCGCAGTGTGCGCATCGGCCACGACGCGCTGACCGAGATGCGCGGCGAACAAGACTTCGCCGCGCGCGCGTGGATCGAAACGCCGCTCCCGCCGCGGGAGATCGCGAACGGACCGGGGAGGGTGGTCACGCGAAACCGCAGGCTCGGGTACGAGCTCGATGTGACGATGGAGAATGCCGGGTGGGTAGTGGCGTCGATCCCGCGATGGTCCGGCTGGCGCGCGTATGTAGATGGCCGGCGCGTGGAGACGCGGTTCGCGAACCACGCCTTCCTCGGTGTCCCCGTGCCGAGGGGGGCGCATCGCGTGCGGCTCACGTTTCTGCCGACGAGTTTCGTGATCGGCGGAGTGATCTCGGCCGTGACTTTACTTCTCACGCTGCTGTACGTAGGGCGCGGCTTCAGCCCGCCTCCCCGGGGGCGGGCGGGCTGAAGCCGCGCCCTACATCACATCCCGGCTAAACGCTTTTCCAGGCCCGCGATCCGGCCCTCGCTCCGCTGACCCTCCGGCAGCGACTTCGCGTACGCGATCGCCTCGGCCAGCGTCTCCTTCGCCGCTTTCTGGTCGTCCATGTCGACATAGATGTCGGTGCGGACGTGAGTACACGGCGATCTTGCGCGGGCCGTACACCTTCGCCAGCGCGCGGTCCGATGCGGCCAGCGCCTTGTCGAACTGCTTCAGCGCCTTCCAGGCGTAGGCGAGCCGCGCCGGCGGGTTGTAGTCGTCCGGGAAATCGCGCTCGGACTGCTCGAGCATCGCCATCGCCTTCTCCGGCGTGCCCAGCTCCAGGTACGCGGTCAGGCGATGGGAGTCGTACACGGTCGCGCTGGTCCGGCGTCTTTGCCCGTGCGGCCGCGTCTTCGAGGAACGACGACCACTCGGCCTTCAGGCGCGCCACTTCCTCGTCGTCGCCCGAGGCGTCGCGGCTTCGATGAGGGCGAGGTAGAGGCCGGAGCGGTCGTCGTCCGAGATGACGACCTTCTTGTTCGCGAACGATCTCCCGCGTCGCTTTGTCGAGCTTGGTCAGCAGCCCGGTACGCTTCTCGTGCTTCGCGTCGAGAGACGCCGCGCACGAGAGTCCGGTCGACGCCGACGTTCGGTGCGGACGACGTTCCCTTCACGCGCGGGTACAACGCCAGCGCACGGACCGCGCAGCGCTCGTCATTGCCCGAATCGAGTACGCGAAGATCAGCGACTCGCGGCGCGGCCGAAGCTCGTCCACGGCGCGGCGCGGCGTGCGATGGCCTGTCGTAGGCGGTCGCGGCTTCCTTCTGTTTCCCCGCGCTCGCGAGGTGGTCGGCGCGTCCGAGGACCTTGTCCGCCGCGGACGTCGCGCGGGACGGTAGTCTTCTCGGATCGTCGAGCAGGTGCCGGATCTGCGCGACGGTCGCGCCCCCGACGTAGCGCAGGGCGACGGTGTCCCGCTTGGCGTCCAGGACGAGCATCGTCGGCAGCGCCGGGATGGGATACTGCTTCAGGAACGCGGCGTTCTTCGCATCCTCTGTGTTAATGGCTAGCCAGACGAACCGCCCGGCGTACCGCTCGAGGCTCGCGTCCGTGTAGACGTAAGCCTTCATCGAGCGGCAGGTGTGTCACCACGGGGCCCACGCTTCCACGAAGAGCTGGACGTTCTTCGCCTTCGCCCGGGCCATGGCGGTGGCGTAGTCGTTCTCGACGAAGGCGAGTTTCGCGTGCGCGGACGTGGCGCCGAGCAACGTCAGCGCGAGCAGGAGGCGTTTCATGGCGACGATTGTAGACCCGTGGCCCGTGACCCGTGGCCCGTGACCCGTGCTGTTACGCAAGTGCCACAGATCCGGGCAACGGGTCACGGGCCACGAGTCACGGGTCACGCCGTTACACCCCTCCCGGCGTCACCCACTTGCGCAGCCACTCGTCCACCTCGCGGTAGAACACGCTTCGAGTTCTCCGCGTTCAGGATCCAGTGGTTCTCCTCCGGCCAAACCAGCAGGCGGCTCGGCACCTGCAGCCGCTGCAGCAGCGCCCACATCTCCAGGGTGTTGTTCAGCGGGACGCGGTAGTCCTTCTCGCCGACCGACAGCAGCATCGGCGTCTTGAAGTTCGTGGCGAAGCGGACGGGGTTCTGCGCCCGCCAGCGCCTCGCTCTGCTCCCACACCGGGCCGTTCATGGCCAGCTCGCGGCCGTAGATGGTGTCCGAGGTGCCCCACTGCGTTTCCAGGTTGACGAGGCCGGCGTGGCTGATGAGGGCCTTGAAGCGCGTCCCCGACCACGCCTCCAGCGCGTTCGCCAGGTGCCCGCCGTAGCTCGCGCCTCCCGCGACCTGGCGGCTGGCGTCGATGAACGGATACTTCGCGATCGCCGCGTCCGCCGCCTCGATCAGCTCCTCGGCCGGCCCCCGCAGCACGTCGCCCTGGATGAGCTGCGCGAACTCCGCGCCGAAGCCGGTCGAGCCGGTGTAGTTCGTCAGCAGCAGGACGTAGCCGGGCTTCGCCAGCAGGTGGTAGTTCCAGCGCAGCGTGATCTGGTCGCGCCACATGTTGTGCGGCGCCGCCGTGGATGAGGACGAACAGCGGATACTTTTTCGCCGGATCGAAGCCCGCCGGCGTGACGATCATGTTGTGGATCTTCCGGCCGCGCTTCGACGTGAACCAGAAGTGCTCGGGCGGATTCCAGTCGATGGTGCGGCGCCTGGTCGACGTTGAAGGAGGTGAGGTTGCGTGCGTCTTCGTGGCGAGATCGATGCGCACGACTTCGTTCGGATTCGACCGACGAGCCCCACTGTCGCGACCATCACCGGCGCGTCTTCCGCGGCGACGATGCCGGTGTAGATGCCGCGCTGCGGATCGACGGCGACTTTCGCCGCGCCGCCCGCCGCGGGCACGGAGTAGATCTTGATCAGTCCCGAATCCTCGGCCGTGAAGTAGAGGGTCTTGCCGTCGCTGGCGATGGTGTAGTCGCCGACGGAGCGGTCGGTCTGCGCGACCGTGCGCTCGTTCTTCATGCCCGGCCAGTCGAACGCCACCAGCTGCGTAGAGGTTGTACGTCTTGCCGTTGTTCGGCTCCCGCGTCACGTACAGCGTCTTGCCGTCCGGGCTGAACGACGGGCTGCCGTACGAGCCGCGCGTCGACGGCGATGCGCTCCGGCTCATTACCGTTGACGCCACGCGATACAGGCCGTAATCGACTTCCGCGAACGCGCCGGTGTTCGCGCGGTGGTGGCGGGGAAGACGATCCACTGCCCGTCGGGCGACCACTCGCCGCTGATGCCTCTCGGCGCCCCTCGCCGCCGCCCGTCCCCGCGAATCCCGCCTCGGCCACGAGTTTCGTGCCCGCGAGCAGGTCTTTCGCGGTTCCGCCGCCGGCGGCGTTCGCGACGAGAGAGGTGCGGCTCGCGGTCTCGGATCGATCCATCGGTCCCACGCGCGGATGGGGAAGGAGTCGTAGATGCGCACGTTGAACTTGCGGTCTTTCTCTTCCTTCGCTTTGGCCTTCTTGTTCGCCTCGTCGTCTCGCCGCATCGGGGAAGACCGTGCTGCCGAAGAGCAGCCGCGTGCCGTCGGGCGGAACTTCGGAGAGCGCACGCCGGTCGAGAGATTCGTCACCCGCTGCGCCTCGCCGCCCGTCATGTCCAGGATGTAGATCTGCGACTGCCTCGTCGGCGTCGCGCTTCGCGGAGAACGCGATGCGCTTGCTGTCCGGCGACCACGACGGATCGCTCTCGCCCGCCTTCATCGCCGTGATCTTGCGCGGCTTGGCGCTGCCGTCCGAGGGAACGACCCAGAGGTCGGTGACCGCTTCCTTCTCGTTGTACGAAGGCTCGGTCACGGAGAAGACCACCCACTTGCCGTCGGGACTGATGGAGGGCGCGCCCACACGCTTCATCAGCCACAGCGCCTCGTGCGTGAGAGGCTGCTTCTGCGCGAACAGCGCGGCGGCGAAAAGGAGTGTGAGGGCGAGGGCAAACGTGCGCTTCAGCATGCGGCGCGATTGTATCGAGCCGCGCGAAAACGTAGGTCCGGCGCATGGCTATCAGCCCGCCTGCTCGGGCGGGAGCGGGGGCTTGACCGGGGAGGCGGGAACGTGAAGCCACGCCCTACGTTCCCGAGAGTCGTGCGCGCACCGCCGGAACGCACATCAGCGCGAGCAGCGCGGCCGAGGTGTCGAGCAACACGTCGTACACCGAGCCGCCGCGCGTGAGCGTCCGCGCCTGCATCGTCTCGTCGATGCACGCCACCACGAACGCCACCGCCAGCGCCACGAACAACGTCCGGTACGCGCGCCAGGCGAGCAGCGCCGAGGAGGGCATAGCCGAGGACGTGGCCGCCTTTGCGGACGACGACGTTCACGAGCTCCGGCAGGTCGCGGCCGAGCGTCCGCTCCAGCCAGTGGCGCGTGTGGTCGTCCGAGAACGAGTCGTTCGCGGCGGAGAGAATGACCGCGGCCCACACCACGACCGGCAGCCAGGCAGTCAGGAAACGGAGCATCGGCGCGCAAGGGTACAGCCATTTACAATGACCCCCCACGTGACGGAACCCCGGCCGATCCAACTCACCGTTCTGCAGCCGAATCTCGCCCCGATGAAGGTGAGCTCCGCCGGCCCAACCATCACCCTCGGCCGCGCCACCGACTGCACGATCCCGATCAAGGACCGCTATCTCTCGCGCAAACACGCCGAGATCGTCTTCCTCGAGGGTGAGTGGGTCGTGCGCGACTGCGGGAGCGTGAACGGAACGCTGCTGAACGGCGCGAAGCTCGGCCTGCCCGTACCGCTCCGCCCCGGCGACCGCATCGCCCTCGGCGACAGCGAGGTGATCTTCGAGACGGCGGACGGCAGCGAGCCGTCGCAGCTCAGCGTCCTGGACAGCGACTCGCACGCGAAGAGCCTGGTCATCCCGATCCACGGCATCGACGACATGGTGCGCACAGGCGTGCTGGCGTCGCTGGCGATGCAGTTCATCGACGACCGCTCCATGGCCGACGTCTTCGAGTTCATCCTCGACCGCGTCGTGGATCTGCTCCGCCCGTCGCGCGCGGCGCTGGCGCTGTTCGGCGACGGACGGCAAGACGTTCCGCGAAGTCCGCCTCCGGCGCAGCGACGAGCAGGACCCGACGGAACTGGGCATCTCGCGCACGCTGCTGGCGGAAGTCGTGGAAGGGCGCAGCGTGGTGTCGTTCGTCGACACGTCGCAGAACGAGAAGCTGGCGCGTGCGCAGTCGATCGTGGCCCAGGACATCCGCTCCGCGATCTGCGCCCCGCTGGTCGTCGGCGACGCCGTCCTCGGCGTCCTCTATCTCGACTTCCAGGCCCATCGCGGTGCGATCACGCGCGAGGACGTGCACCTCGTCGCGCAGATCGCGCGCTTCGCGGCGGTGAAGCTGGAGACGACGCGGCTGCGCGAGGAAGCGATCCTCAAAGCGCGGATCGACGAGGAGCTGCGCACCGCGTACGTCGTGCAGAGCCGCCTGCTGCCGGAGAGCCTTCCGGAGATCGACGGCTACGCGTTCGCGGGCACGAACCGCCCCGCGCGCACGGTGAGCGGCGACTACTACGACGTCATCGTCCGACCCGACGGGCGGATGTACTTCATCATCGCCGACGTCAGCGGCAAGGGCGTCACCGCGGCGCTGGTGATGGCGAGCGTCGCGACGGCCTTCACCATCTTCACGCGCACGGACCCCAGTCCCGCGGAGCTGGTGCGCGAGCTGAACGTGACGCTCGCGCCGAAGACCGCGCCGGCGAAGTTCGTCACGCTGGTCGTGGGTCGGCTGGATCCGAAGACGGGTGCCATCGAATTTACGAACGCGGGACACGTCGCGCCGCTGGTGATCTCACGCGACGGCGTCGAGCAGCTCACGATGACGGACCTGGTCGTCGGCCTCTTTCCTTCCGCCCAGTACCGCAATCAAACCGTCACCCTCGGATCAGGCGACTCGATCGTGCTGTTCACGGATGGAGTGACCGAGGCGGAGAATGTCGCGGAGGAGCAACTCGGACTGGAGCCGGTTGCGCAGCTCGTGACGACCCTGCACGGCGTTGCGGCGCCGGCGATCCTGGAGACGATCGAGGCGTACGTCCACGCCTTCATGGGCGACGCGCCGGCGGGGGATGATGTGACGATGCTGGCGCTGACGCGGTTATAATCATTTCCGGAATTCCCCCCTCAACCGTTCGAGACAGACAATGAGCTATCTCAATGCCTTGCGCATGCACTTCGCCGGCCGCTTCCAGGCCAATGTGTCGACGGTCAACAACGACCCCGGCCATTTCGACAACGCCACGTTCATCCCCAGCTACCAGGACATGCAGGGGCCGCGGTTCAATCCGCCGAACGGCTGGTTCAACCCGCAGGGCGACGCCGCCTGGCGCCTGCTCGGCTGCACGGTGACGTCCGCTTGGGTCGACGGCGCCGCCGCCTCGACCTCGGACCCGGTGCTGAAGTGCATCGTCGCCGACTCCGACTCGAAGGCGCCGGGCAAGCTGGTCGATCTCGATTCCGAGCAGCAGCTCGTCTCCGAGATCTGGGGCCTGCAGGTGCGCATCGCCGACGCGAACGGCCACACGCTGATGCAGGGCGACTACGAGCCGGCTGCGTTCTCCGACATCTGGGACCGCGCCATCGGCGCGAGCGCCGGAGGCGACGTCGATGCCGGCGCGGCCTATCAGTCCGTGCTCACGAATCTGCAGTGGGGCGACGTCTCGAAATCGAAGTTCCTGACGAAACTGAAAGTCGCCGCCTCCGACGGGCTGCTGTCGATCAAGTTCAACGTCGACGGCATGAACCTGAACTTCCGCTCGCCCGACTTCATGTCCGGCCGCATCGCCGGGACCATCGGCCCGGCCACCGCGTCCGAGCCGCACCACATGGTCCTCGGACGCCAGTTCATGGCCGGCCACGGCAGCGGCGGCAATTTCTTTGCGCCGCTCGGCGCCATCAACTTTTTCCCGGCCGTCGTCGACGAGAACGGTGGCGCGATCCTGCTCGACCTCGGCAACGCCCTCAGCACCACCGTCCCCGGCGGCCCGATGACCGACCTCGGCGATCTCACGCTCGGGATCTACGAGCCGCCGTCGCCGGGAAATCCGAGCGGCAGCGTGAAGGCGCTGGCGAAGATTCCGTCGCAGGGCAAGGGCGGCTACGCCTCCAACGACGATCCGGACTGGTACGCGCGCACCGCGGGCGTCGTCTCCGTGCGGCTGAAGTCCGCACAACTGAACGCGATCGCGGCGGCGCCGCTGGTGCTGACCTCCGGCCCGTCCACGTTCATCAGCGAATGGACCAGCGGCGTCTTCGTGCGCGCGGACCGCTACGTCTATCGCATGAGTCCCGGCGATCAGGCCGAGGTTCCCGTGTACGTGACGCAATGGGGCAAGCCGGCGGCCAAGGTGAGCGTCGGCTTCTACGCCGATCCGTCGCAGCTTCAGCCGTCGAACAACATCAATCCCAACGACGTCCCGCCCGTGGCCGTGCCGCCGGGCGCGATGGCGTTCAATGCCACCGCGAAGACCGACGCAGGCGGCAAAGCGATCCTGACGCTGAAGGCCACCGATCCCGGCACGCCGCGCTACTTCAACAACGGTGCGGACTACGGTCTCGACGGCCAGGTGTACGGCATCCGCCCGACCCTGCCGGGCATTCCCTTCGCCGGCCCGGTCAACCAGTGGAACTTCGTCAGCATCCTCCTGTGGAGCGGCTTCAAGGCGTCCAGGCCCGTGACGTGGAACGACCTCCAGCCGATCTTCCAGCAGTACGCGAATCTCTATCCGGTGATGAACCGTTTCCTGAACCTGGCGGACTACGACTCCGTCGTGCGGCACGCCGGTCTGCTGACGCTGGCGTTCGGCCTCGATCCCGCCGATCCCAACGCCATGCCCGTCACCCGCGATCTCTCGCCCGCGAAACGAGACGCGATCCTGGCGTTTCTGAAGAAGCCCGTTCGCGGCACCGTCAAGAAGGCCAAGGTCGCACAGGAAGCCCCCGAAGCTGAGCGTACCGTCGATCCCGCCGCCGCGGCCCTGGCCGCGAAGGGCGGGAAGGCTGCCGCCGCCGCCCGCCGCGTCGTGGTGCAGAGACAGAGGCAATCATGATCTATCTCAAATCATCGTTACTTGCAGACCTCGGCCCGGCCGGGGCCAAAGCCGACAAAGCCCCGGTCCTCGCGTCGCTGCAACAGGCCATCGAGCTCGAGCACGCCACCATCCCGGTCTATCTGTACACGCTCTATTCGCTCGATCCGTCGCGCAACGCCGAGATCGTGCAGATCATCCAGTCCGTGGTCGTCGAGGAAATGCTGCACATGACGCTGGCCGCCAATGTGCTCAACGCCCTCGGCGGCACCCCGCGCATCGACAAGCCGAACTTCATCCCGAAGTACCCCGGCCCGCTGCCGGGCGGCGTCGAGAGCGGCCTGATCGTCGGCCTGGCGCCGTTCTCCATGAACCAGCTCCAGATCTTCCTGGAGATCGAAGAGCCGGAGAACCCGATCAATTACCGGGTCGCGATGCTCGAGGTCCCCGGCGGGGCGCCGCCCGAGCCGATTACGATCGGCCAGTTCTATACGGCCATCTCCGATGCGATCGGGCAACTCGGCGACGGCGCGTTCGTCAAGCCGCCGCGCAACCAGGTCGGACCGGACATCATGCCCGAGTCCGTCGTCGTGAAGGACGTGAAGTCCGCCCAGCAGGCCATCCAGATCATCATCGAACAGGGCGAAGGCACCTCCGACTCCCCGCAGGCGGTCGTGGGCGGCGGGTTCGCGCACTACTACCGCTACATGCAGATCGCCAAAGGCCGCGAGCTCGTCAAAGTGCCGAAGCCCATGCCGCCCAAGCTCCAGTACACCTACAGCGGCCCCCCCATCCCGTTCGACTGCAACGGCGTCTATGCCGTCCCCACCAACCCCACCGCGGCCGGCTACCCCGCCGGCTCCATCCAACGCGGGCTGTGCGACACGTTCAACTACACCTACACCAACCTGCTCCTCTCGCTCCACGCCCTCTTCAACGGCGCGAACGACCAGGCGCAGTTCAACACCGCCATCGGCCTCATGATGTCGCTCAAGGGACAGGCCAAGGCCATGATGTCCGGCATCCCCGACCCGAAGGTGTTGACCGGCCCGAGTTTCGAGTACCAGCCGGTGAACCCGTAGAGGTACGCATCACGGCTCGCGAACTGCCTCGTCGCCGCGTGACGTGATCGTTCCGACGCCGGGCTCCACGATCCGCTCGATGTCGTCCACGAACCCGAGCGTACGCACGAGCGCGAAGGCCGTTATCTTCGCGCTCGGATACGTTTCCTGGAGGCGGCTTGCGGCGGCAAGAAGCGTCGCGCCTTTCGTGACGACGTCATCGACGAGGCAGAGCGAAGGCCGGTCCGTCACCATCTTCGCGGTGTGAATGGACTCGTAGTGATCGATCGGCCTCGGGCGCGTACCGGAAGCGGCGAACGCGGACTTGGGCACCGCCTTCACCCTTTCGAGACAAGGGAGAACCGCGGCTCCGATTCCGTGCCGCACGAGCGAGGAGGCGATGTTGAACGCGGGCCAGAGACCGCCCTGGACGGCCAGGCTGCTGCGCGGAACGGGAACGAGCAGTGGCGAATCTGCGAACAGGTCATCGAAAAGTGAAGAGGGATGCTCGTCGGCGAGACGGCGCGCGGCGTAATCCGATGGCGACTGAGGAGGAGCTCCGATCGGTCGCTCTTCCTTCAACGCGCGGACGAATTGCTGCGCTCTGCGGGAGACCTCATTCGTCCCGCGCGGAGCGTAGACCAGGAAGGAGCCGAACCTGATCTCAGAAAGCAACTTCTTCCAGCGGCGGAAGACCGAGCGGAAGCGCTTCGAAAATCTGCTCCGCGTCTTCGAGCACCTGCGCACCGTAGGTGCGCATCTCTTCCGGCCACGTCAGGCCGGCGATGTCGAACACCGACTTCAGGATGAACAGTGGCCGGTTGAGCCGCAGCGCTTCCCATCCCTGGGAGAGCGTCCCGCTCGATTCGCCAGCCTCGACGATCACCGAGGCGTGACAGAGGAGGGCCATGGTCCGATTGCGCCGGGGAAAGTTCGAGCGCAACGTCGGATGTCCGGACGGGAATTGCGAAACGACGAGGTGCTGCTCCATCAGACGCCGTTGCAGCGGAGCGTTCGATGGGGGGTGCACTTCGTCCAAAGGCGTTCCGAGAACCGCGACCGTTCGGCCGCCGCGCTTCAGCGTCTCTTCGTGCGCGGCGGTGTCGATTCCGGCGGCAAGCCCGCTGACGATTACCACATCCCGCTCGACGAGTGCGCCGACCAGTCTCGCCACACGCTTCCGTCCCGGAAGGGACGCATTTCGTGAGCCCACCACGGCAACACGTGCTGGAGCCTCCAGCAGGAAGACGTTACCGCAGGCGTACAGATGTTCGGGCGCATGCCGTCTCTCGAATTTGTTGAGGCCACCCATCACAAGCGCCGGATCGAGCGTGACCGCTTCCGCCGGGAGAATCACTCGCGTGTTGCCTGTCGCCATGCGTGACCGCAGTTTACAACGCTCAGGTCGGCGAAAGCGCCGCGGCTCCCTTCGCGCCTTTCGGCGCAAATGCGTTGGTCGCGAAGCCGTTCAACGCCGGCGTGGCGTTCCCTTTCGTCGCGTACAGATAGAGGCCGGTGCGGTAGATCCCCGTCAGCGCGGAGGACAGGATTGACAGCACGATCCAGTAGAGGATCATTGCCGCAAGACCGATCGCCGCGGCGGTCGGGCTGATGAAGATCCCGATGATGGGAAAAGCCAATCCTGCGATGCCGAACAGCATGACCACGATCCCGACGCCGGCCGCTGCCACCAGCGACTCGCCCCAGGTCTTCCGGATGAGCTGCGTGGAGGCGGTCATCGAATCCTTCGCGCCGCGCTTCTCGAAGATCATCACCGGCACCACGAAGTAGGTGGCGATCGCCCACGCCGCGCCGAGGAACTTGGCGATCAGGGCGCCGACGAGCTTCGAGCGCTCCGCGATCAGGCGCAGAATCAGTCCCACCGTGGCGGACACCAGGGCCCACACCACGATGCGGCCCAGATTCTCCTTCGCCGCGCGGAAGCCGTCGCCCACCGTCGGATCGCCGCCTTCGAGGCGGATGCGCGCGCACGCCACGACACCGACGTTGAAGAACAGGACGATGAACCAGTTCACGAAATACCAGAGGAACAGAGCCCCGTAGCCGAGCACGTTCGCTTCGAGCGAGCGGTCGCCGCTCTCGGCCAGCCGCTGAAAGTAGCCGGTGACCACACCGCCGTAGACAATGCCCGAGAACGCGAGGATCGTGAAGATCCCGGAAAGGATCGGGAAGATGAGGATTTCCGTGTCCTGCCGCAGGACGCTGAGAGACTGCCGGAAGATCGCGTAGCTCCGCTGGATCGTCGAGAACATGAACCGTTCCTCCACTGATTGGTTTGAGCGAGGGGAAGTGTACTCCGCGTCCGGCCGCGGCGCGTATAATGCGCGACCGGTCCACGGCTCCATCCAATCCCATTCATCGCGTGAGGAGAATCCATGTCCAAGAAGCCGCTTGTCTCTATCGCCGCCCTTTTGCTCGTCGCCGTCGCTGCCGCAGCGAACGCGGAGCCGGTGACGCTCTACTACCCCACCGAGCGGGGAGCCGATTTCTCGGTGGTGGTCCCGGGCGACTGGGACCTGGAGCAGGCCGAGGAAGAGGGTGGCTTCTTTACCGTCAACGGTCCCACCGGCGCTCAGCTGTCCTTCCGCACCATCGAGACCGATGACGACGACATCGACGCCGCGATCAAGCAGTCGGTCGAGTTCGTGTTTGCCAACTACTCCGAAGTGGAGCTCGGCGACCCGGAGGACATCGTCCAGAACGGCATGGAAGGCTTCAACATGACCGGTACCGCCGAATTGGACGGGAACCCGGTCGTCATCGTCATGGCCTGGCTGGCGCTGAAACGGTCGCACCTCGCCGAGGTGCTGGTGATCGTGGATTCGGACGACCGCAAGGGCCTGAACGCCGCGGAGCGCGTCATCAAGACCCTGCGCCGGCGCTGAGGGACGTGATCAGCGCGGGAACGCTTCCTTCACTCCCCCGTCCACCGGCAACATCGCGCCGGTCGTTTTCGCCGACCGCGGGCCGGCGAGGAAGAGTGCGGCTTCGGCGACGTCGTCGGCGGTGACCTCCACCTTCAACAGCGTCCGGTTGCGGTAGAAGTCGGGGAGCTTCGACGTGTCGATGCCGTAGGCCTGGGCGCGTTGCTCGCGCATCTCGTCGCTCCAGAAGCGGGAGCCGCCGAAGATGGCGTCGGGGTTGAGCATGTTGGCGCGGATCCCAAACTCGCCGCCTTCGAGCGCGACGATCCTGCACAGCTGCGCCTCGGCCGCTTTGCTGACGCTGTAGGCACCGAATTCCTTGCCGGGGGCGGTGACGTTCTTCGACGCATTAAAAACGATGGCTCCGCCGAGGGCCTGGGCCTTCATGATGCGCATGGCGGCGCGGGCGACGAGGAAGTGGCCGCGGGCGTTGACGGCGAAGCTGCGGTCCCACTCGGATGCGGGCAGGGTATCGAGGCTGCCGAACGACGAGATGCCGGCGTTGCTGACGACGACGTCCACGCCGCCGTAGGCGCGCACGGTCTCGGCGAATGCGCCGTCGACAGCGGCTTCGTCGGAGACGTCGAGGCGCAACGCGATCGCGCGGCGGAGTCCGTTCTTCCCGGCGATCTTCTGCGCGACCTGTTCGGCGAGCCCGAGATCGACGTCGGTGACGACGACGTGCGCGCCCTCCTCGGCGAACCGCTCCGCACACGCGCGCCCGATGCCGCTGGCCGCGCCGGTGATCAGCGCGACTTTGCTGGCCAGCTCCTTTTCTTTGGGGAGCAGCGTGAGCTTGTACAGCTCGAGCGGCCAGTACTCCGCGTGAAACGCGTCGTGATCGTCGAGCGTCGCGTAGCCACCGAGGGAGGTGGCGGCGGCGAGGATGCGCATGGTGTGGTGGTAGATGTCGCGGACGATGCGCGCGGCGCGCGCGTCCTTGCCGGCGGTCCACATGCCCACGCCGGGCATGAGCACGATGCGCGGCGTAGGGTCGAGCATGGCGAACTCGGACGGGTGGGCGTCGTAGTGCTGTTTCGCGCGCGCGATGTAGGCGTCGAGTGCCGCGCGGACGTCGTCGCCTTCGTTCAGGAGGAGGGGATAGCGCTTGGTATAGAGGAGATGATCGGGTGTGGCCGCGCCGATCTGGGTAATGGTCGCGACGTCCGGACGTTCGAGAAACGCCAGCACCTCGGGGGAGTCGTCGAACTCGAGGATGCGGCCGCGGAGAGCGCCGCGGAGTTGTGGAGTCTTCGAGTCTTCGAGTCTTCGAGTCTTCGAGCTCGACGACTCGACGACTCGACGACTCGACGACTGAAACTCCTCGGCGCGCGTGACCAGCGCGATGTGCCGCTCATACGCCTCCTGCACCGTGTCGCCCCACGTGATCAGGCCGTGGTTCATGAGCACGAGGCCCGCGGCGTCCGGTTGCGCGTCGAACGCGTCCGCGACGTCGCGGGACAGGCGGAACCCCGGGCGGCGGTACGGCACGAGGATCACCGCATCGCCGAAGCAGTCGCGCACGGTCTGCTCGCGGCCGCGGGTGTTCGTCAGCGCGAGGATCGCGTCCGCGTGTGTGTGCAGCACCGCCTTCGCGGGGAGGAACGCGTGCAGCAGGGTCTCGATCGACGGGCGCGCGGACGCCGGATCGATCAGGCACTTCGCGAGATAGTCGACCATCTCCTGGTCCGTCATGTCCTCGTCGCGCGGCCGCAGCGGCGCGATGAAATCGAGGCGCACGCCGGGGAACTGCTTCGGCACGATCGACTTCATGTCGCTGCCGCTGCTCTTGATGTACATGACCTCGATCGGCGCGCCGAGGAGGTCGGTGGCGCGGGCTTTGACGCTGTTGTTGCCGCCGCCCCAGAGGACCAGGGCCTCCTCCATCCCGACCAGGCGGGACTGGTAGACGAGCTGCTCGATGACGTCTTCCGGCGATTCGGACCAGCGGTTCTGCATGGGGGCGGATTATGCCTCGACTGAAACGTAGGGCGTGGCTTCAGCCCGCCCCCCCACGTGGGCGGGCGGGCTGAAGCCACGCCCTACGTCGCGGTATGCTCTCGCCATGTCCCTGAGCCGCCGCGAGCGCGATCGTCTCGTCGAGAATCTCGTCGATGAACTGAACGGCGCCGCGCTGTACGACTCGCTCGCGGTCGCCGAGAAGGACACGCGCCTCGCAGAGGTCTACCGGCGGCTGGCGACCGTGGAGCGGCGCCACGCGGACCGCTGGCGGCGCAAGCTGGAGGAGTCGGGTGAGTCGCTGCCGGACTTTCGGCCGTCGTGGCGCACGCGCACGCTGGGCTGGCTCGCGCGGAGGTTCGGCACGAGCATCGTCCTCCCCTCGGTGCAGAGCCTCGAGAGGGCGGACACGAACAAGTACGCGTCGCAGGCGGACGCGCGGGACATGCACGGCGACGAGCGCTCGCACTCGCGCGTGATTCAGTTGATGACTTCGATGCGCGGAGGCTTCGCGGGGACGGACGTCGCGCGGCTGGAAGGCCGCCACCGCACCGCCGGAGGCAATGCCCTCCGCGCCGCGGTCCTCGGCGCGAACGACGGGCTGGTGTCGAACCTCAGCCTGGTGATGGGCGTCACGGGCGCGGCCATGCAGCAGCGGTCGGTCCTCATCACCGGCATCGCCGGGCTCCTCGCCGGCGCGGGCTCCATGGCTCTGGGTGAATGGCTCTCGGTGCAGAGCTCGCGGGAGCTGTACCGGCATCAGCTGGAGACCGAGGCGGAGGAGCTGCTGGCGGCGCCGGAGGAGGAAGAGGAGGAGCTGGCGCTGATCTACCAGGCCCGCGGGCTGGGGGAGGATCAGGCGCGCGCGTTCGCGGCGAGCATGATGAGCCAGGACACGGCGCTGGAGACGCTCGCGCGCGAGGAGCTGGGGATCGACCCCGAGGAGCTGGGCGGCTCGGCCTGGGAAGCGGCGATCACGTCGTTCATCCTCTTCTCCCTCGGCGCGATCGTGCCGGTGCTGCCGTTTCTGTTCGCGCGCGGGCAGCAGGCGGTGTGGCTGAGCGTGATCTTCAGCGGGGTCGCGCTGTTCGTCGTGGGCGGTGCGATCACGCTGTTCACGGGGCGGCCGGTGTGGTTCTCGGGCTCGCGGCAGGTGGCGTTCGGGCTCATTGCCGCGGCGCTCACATTCGGGATCGGGCGCCTGGTGGGCGTCTCGCTGGGATGAATTCATGAAGACACTGTTCGATCGGGAACTGTGCGAGGGGCTGCTGTCGCGGCTGGAGCGCGTCACGGCGGAGTCGAAGCCGCGGTGGGGGAAGATGAACGCGGAGCAGATGATGGCGCACCTCGTCGAGGCGATGCGCATGGCTCTCGGCGAGTTTCCGACGCGGCCGAAGCGGATGGTGACGCGCTATCCGCCCTTCCGGCAGCTCTTCGTGTACTGGCTGCCGTGGCCGAAGGGCGCGCCGACGGCGCGGGAGCTGTTGCCCGCGGACCGGCGAGAGCTGGATCACAGCAGGCGGGAAGTGGTCCGGCTCGTGAACCAGATCGGTGAGCGGGCGGCGGAGACGGAGTGGCCGGATCATCCGGCGTTCGGGAAACTCGGCCGCCGCGGCTGGGGTGTGCTGGGTTGGCGGCACATCGATCATCACTTACGGCAGTTCGGCTTATGAGGAGTCATTCGATGACGCGGAAGTTCTTTTTCATGGTTCTGATGTTCGTCACGGTCGCGGCATTCGCGCGCGACTCGCGCAAGGAAATGGCGGTGAACCTGAAGTTCGCGCCCCAGGAGGGCGTGGACTCGAGCTCGCCCGATCTCTCCTCGGGGATGCTCGAGCGCGCGGTGACGCTGAAGCTCGAGGACGGCCGCGGCGGCGACGCGCTGGAGATTGGGCAGGGGACGAATGACGACGATCAGCACTTCCCGATCGTGGCGTCGTCACCGGTGCTGCCGTTCCTGCAGGCGACCCTGACGTCGATGGCCACGGACTGGGGCCTGAAGGTCGCGGACTCGGCGGACCGCGTGCTCACACTGAAGCTGATGCGCTTCTCCGTCGACGAGAGCAACAAGGCGGTGGGGTCGGTGTATGCGTCCGAGGTGAAGGTGACGTACACGCTGGCGGACAAGAGCGGGAAGCGGCTCATGGACGGCGCGGACTCCGGCAGCGCGCACCGCTACGGCCGCGCGCGCAGCGAGGACAACGCGAACGAGGTGCTGAGTGACGCGCTGAAGGAGACCTTCGCGAACGTGCTCTCCAATCCGCGGCTGCAGGAAACGTGGGTGTCGGGCAAGGCGTCCGGCGGCGGCAGCACCGGCAGCAGCACGGCCAAGCCGGAGTCGGTGGAGGAGCGCCTGCGCAAGCTGGATGACCTGCTGAAGAAGGGCCTGATCACGAAAGAGGAGTACGACACGAAACGGGCGGAGATCCTGAAGGACGTGTAGCAACTCGCAATGCGTTCTTCCGTACTCTCCGTCATGCGCTTCCTTGCGAATCTTGCGGTGGTGTTGATCCGCCCGCGGGCGACGATGGCGCGGATCCTCGAAGCGCCGGGCGCGCGGGCGGTGTTGCTGTTGTTCGCCCTCTCCTCGATCTCCGGAATCTTCGGCGACGTCGACGCGCCGACAGTGCAGCAGATCACCCAGCAGACGGGAGGAGCGTGGGTGGCGTGGATGATCGCCGGCGTGATCGTCTGTGTGCTGGCCCTGCTGGTGGTGCTGTGCTGGTTCTACGCGTATGTCCCGCTGTTCATCGGACGCTTTCTCGGCGGCACGGGTGAGATCCGCGGCGTGCGCGCGGCGCTCGCGTGGGGGCTGGCCCCGACGATCTGGGCCCTGCTCTACCGCCTTCCCCTGGCGTTCTGGTTCGCGCCGTCGTCGTCGGCGGTCCGCATGCGCGGCGGGAACGTCGCCTTCGACCCCGGCAAGCTGGCCGACGGCTGCGGCGTCGCGCTGGTCTTGGTGCTGATCGAGCTCGCCGTGTTCGCCTGGTGCGCGTACGTCATGAGCAACACCGTGGCCGAGGCGCACCGGTTCAGCGCCTGGCACGCGTTCGGGACGCTCGTGTTGTCCGCGATCGCGCCGCTGGTGGTCGGGTTGGCGGCGTTCCTGTCGATGATGTAGCGGGTGCCGACCGCAAAATGCAGCCTCAAAGTCGTTAAGTCAGCCCCAAAGGGCGATAAGTCAGCCCCAAAGAGTGTTAAGTCGGCCCCAAAGGGCGTTAAGTCGGCCCCAAAGGGGTCAAGTCAGCCCCAAAGGGCGTTAAGTCAAGCCCCAACGAGCGTTAAGTCAGCCCCAAAGTGTCGTTAAGTCAGCCTCAAAGGGCGTTGAGTCAGCCTCAAAGAGCGTTAAGTCGGCCCCCAAAGAGCGTTAAGTCAGCCTCAAGGAGCGTTAAGTCAGCCTCAAAGGGCGTTAAGTCAGCCTCAAAAGAGCGTTAAGTCAGCTTCAAGGAGCGTTAAGTCGGCCTCAAAAGGCGTTAAGTCGGCCTCAAAGAGCGTTAAGTCGGCTCCAAAGGGCGTTAAGTCGGCCTCTATGGGCGTGAAGTCAACCTCCAGGAGCGTTAAGTCGGCCTCAGAAGGCGTTAAGTCAGCCCCAAAGAGCGTTAAGTCACGCTCTTCGATCACTTCGAGATCGTCGACGACGCCGGCATCACCAGCAAACGGACACATGGCGCGCCGGCCGCTGGCCGGCCGGTCCACCGGCGGCTCGCCGGTACGTCGCACCCGCCCGCTCCTGTACCATCCCCGGATCGCTTCAGCCCGGGGGCTCCATGCGCAAGCAGGTCCGGTTCTTCTGTTCGTATGCCTCGAAGGACTCGCGGCTGGTCGCGGGCCTGCTCGATCTGCTCCTGCCGCACCTGAAGGCATCGCGCGAGCATGAACACGAGGTGTGGGAGTTCCGCAAGCTGGTCGCGGGTGACCGTTGGCACGAGCGGGTCCAGGAAGAGATCGCGGCGTGCGACTTCGGCATGCTCTTTCTGAGCCCCGAATTTCTGGCCAGCGACTACATCAAAAAGCACGAGCTCGCGCCCCTGCTGCGGAGCAAGGGCATTCTCCCCATCGGCCTGAAGCCGGTAGATCTGAAGGCTCACGACGTGCAGACGCTGGACGACTACCAGCTCTTCCGTCTGCGCATGTCCCGCGGCGAGCTGCGGTGGTTCTCGGAGCTGCGCGGACGGGACCGCGACGCGTTTGCGCTGGAGTTGTTCCGCCAGATCGAAGCCGCGTCGGCCGAACCGCTGCTGGCGAGTTTCACCGAAGCCGAAGTCCGCGTGACGGAGCCGGAGAAGTCCGTCGAGCCGCGGGCCTCGGTCACGCCTGCCCCGGAACCGCCAGCGGCGCCTTTCAGAACGCCGGAGGAGACCTTCTTCGAGCAGCAGGCGAAGTTCCTCGATCTGCCGCGGCACATCGTCGAGAGTCGCGCCCAACTCGCCGACATCCGCCTGATGGGTGAATCCGCAACGTCGCAAAAGGACGCAGTGGACGCCGTTCCCTACCTCCAGGGCTGGGCCTCCGATCCCTCCGCACCTCCCTTCTTCGCCCTCCTCGGCGAGACCGGCAGCGGGAAGACCACCACCTGCCGCCTGCTCGCGCGGCGCATGCTCGACGCTCGGACGGCGGATCCCGCCGCGCCGATGCCGATCTACCTCGACCTGCGCCGCTTCTCCTGGGACGGCAAACCGGGCTTCACCCTCGACGCCATTCTCGAAGCCGTGCTCACGAAGAGCTTCCAGCGCAGCACCGATCCCGTCCCAACGCCGGACGACGTGATCCGCCACGTCCAGCAGCAGGGGGCGGTGGCGCTCTTCGACGGGTTGGACGAGGTCATCGTCCACATGCCGCCGAAGATTGCCCAAGACTTCATCCGCGAGCTGTGGCGCGTGCTGCCGCCGCGGAAACGCGACGGCAGCTCCGAGAGTCCGGGCCGCCCCGGCAAGCTCCTGCTCTCCTGCCGCTCCCACTACTTCCGCCGGGTCTGGGAACAGAACACCATGCTTCTCGGCGAGGAACGCGAGGGCCTGCGCTCCCAGGACTATCGCGCCCTGGTGCTCCTGCCGTTCACGGCGGAGCAGGTCGAGGAGTACCTGCGCCATAACGTCCCCGGTCTGGACGTGGAGCGCGCGCTGGAGCTGATCGGGTCCGTCCACAACCTGACGGAGATGTCCGAGCGGCCCTTCACGCTGTCGCTCATCGGCGAGTTCCTGCCCGATCTCGAACGGAAGATCGCTTCGGGCGAGGTGGTCCACGGTGTCGACCTGTACCAGGCCATGGTCACTCGCTGGCTGCTCCGCGACGAGGGGAAGCACCGGTTCAACCCGACGCACAAGGAAGTGTTGATGGAGCGCCTGGCCGCAAAGCTCTGGGCGTCGGCACGGCGTGAGTGGAAGATCGAAGAGCTGGAGGACTGGCTCGACGACGTTCTCTCGCGAGATGAACGCCTGCGCGACGTCTATGGAACAGCGGAACGCGAGGTGTTGAAGGAAGACCTGCGCACCGCGACCTTCCTGGTCCGGCCGGACGCGGAGAGCTTCCGCTTCGCGCACACCTCGCTCCAGGAGTTCTTCCTCGCCCGGCACCTCCAGCGGGCGCTTCGGGAGGGTGCCGAGGAGCGGTGGTCGCTGCCGATCCCCAGCGTCGAGACGCTCGATTTCCTCCTCCAACTGATTCGCGGAGCGCCCGGCGACCGCGAGGCATCCGAGCGGACGCTCGTGTCCATCCTCGGCAACTACCGGCCGCTGGGGTCCGAGCTCGCGCTGCGCTTCTGGCTCCACGCGAAAACGCGCGGGGACACGTTCCGCACGCCGCCGCGCTTCGATCTGCACGGCGCCCGTCTGGCGGACTGGCGGTTCTCCGGCCTCGACGGTCGTCCGCTGAGCCTCCGGAACGCCGATTTACGCGGCGCGGATCTGCGCAGAGCCGTGTTCGAGCGTGCAGATCTTTCGGGCGCCGATCTCTCCGGCGCGCAGGTGTCGCTGGCTGAGCTGCACGAGGTCACCGCGGCGGGGACGGTTCTGCGCTCCGCGGACCTGAGCGGCACGCTCTGGAGACTCTCCACCCTTTCAGACACAGACCTCGGTGCCGCCAGTCTCGACCGGAGCCGGTTCATCCGCTGCCGCTTTTCCGGAGTCTCCTGGCCCACGCCCGGAGCGCTTCCCGTGTTCGCCGCCTGCCGGGCGGAAACGGGCGAGTTTTCCACACTCCCGGTAGCGACGGACAGGCGCCTCGACATGTTCACGGGACATGGCGCCTCAGTCAACGCGTGCGCGGTGAGCCCCGACGGACGGAGGATCGTGTCGGGCTCGGACGACGGGACAGTGCGGGTGTGGGATGCGACGAGCGGGGAGAGCGTGCTCACGCTCGCGGGACATGGCGGCGGGGTTCTGGCGTGCGCGGTGAGCGCCGACGGGCGTCGGATCGTGTCGGGCTCGGCCGATGGAACGGTGCGGGTGTGGGATGCGACGAGCGGGGAAAGCGTGCTCACGCTCGCGGGACATGGTAGCGGGGTCTTGGCGTGCACGGTGAGCCTCGACGGGCGGCAGATCGTGTCGGGCTCGTACGACGGATCGGTGCGGGTTTGGGATGCGGCGAGCGGGGAGAGCATGCTCACGCTCGCAGGACATGGCGGCGGAGTCAGGGCGTGCGCGGTGAGCCCCGACGGGCAGAGGATCGTGTCGGGTTCGGACGACGGGACGGTGCGGGTGTGGGATGCGACGAGCGGGGAGAGCGTGTTCACGCTCGCAGAACATGGCGGCCGGGTCCTGGCGTGCACGGTGAGCCCCGACGGGCGGCAGATCGTGTCGGGTTCGGACGATGGGAGGGTGCGGGTGTGGGATGCGACGAGCGGGGAGAGTGTGCTCACGCTCGCAGGACATGGTGGCCGGGTCAGGGCGTGCGCGGTGAGCGCCGACGGGCGGATCGTGTCGGGCTCGGACGACGGGGCGGTGCGGGTGTGGGATGCGACGAGCGGGGAGAGCGTGCTCACGCTCGCAAGACATGGTGGAGGGGTCCCGTCGTGCGCGGTGAGCCCCGACGGGCTGCGGATCGTGTCGGGCTCGTACGACGGGACTGTGCGGGTGTGGGATGCGACGAGCGGGGAGAGTGTGCTCACGCTCGCAGGACATGGCGGCGGGGTCAGGGCGTGCGCAGTGAACCCCGACGGGCGGTGGATCGTATCGGGCTCGTACAACGGGAGAGTGCAGGTGTGGGATGCGACGAGCGGGGAGAACGTGTTTACGCACGTAGGACAGGGCGGCTGGTTCTTGGCGTGCGCGGTGAGCCCTGACGGGCGGCGGATGGTGTCGGGCTCATACGACGGAACGGTGCGGGTGTGGGATGTGACAAGCAGGGCGAGCGTGCTCACGCTCGCAGGACATGGCGGGGGGATCAGGGCGTGCGCGGTGAGTCCCGACGGGCGGCGGATCGTGTCGGGTTCGGACGACAGGACAGTGCGGGTGTGGGATGCGACGAGCGGGGGGAGCGTGCTCACGCTCGCAGGACATGGCGGAGGGGTCAGGGCGTGTGCGGTGAGCCCCGATGGGCGGCGGATCGTGTCGGGTTCGGACGACGGGACGGTGCGGGTGTGGGATGCGACGAGCGGGGAGAGCGTGCTCACGCTCGCAGGACATGGCGGCTCAGTCCATGTGTGCACGGTGAGCCCCGACGGGCGACGGATTGTATCGGGCACGGACAGGGCGGTGCAGGTGTGGGATGCGTCGACCGGGAGGATCGTGCTCACGCTCGCAGGACATGGTGACTGGGTCAGGGCGTGCGCGGTGAGCCCCGATGGGCAGCGGATCGTGTCGGGCTCGGACGACGGGACGGTGCGGGTGTGGGATGCGACGAGTGGGGCGAGCCTGCTCACGCTCGCAGGACATGACGGCTGGGTCAGGGCGTGCGCGGTGAGCCCCGACGGGCGGCGGATCGTGTCGGGCTCGGACGACGGGACGG
The DNA here is from genome assembly GCA_963821585.1 of uncultured Acidobacteriota bacterium. Classification (GTDB taxonomy): domain Bacteria; phylum Acidobacteriota; class Thermoanaerobaculia; order Gp7-AA8; family Gp7-AA8; genus QHVT01. Next base: position 4,759,944 of record CAWGEI010000003.1, on the reverse strand, counting down.
TGCGGGTGTGGGACGCCGCCACCGGCGCCCCCCTCCTCACAATCGCCCGCCTCCCCGACGGCAACGAAGCCGTTTTCGACGAATCCCCCCGCCGCCTCCGCCGCGCCACCCCCGGCGCCTGGCGTTGGCTCGGCTGGCTCGCCCGCGACCCCGTCACCGGCTTCCTCCAACGCTACCCCGCCGAGAGCTTCGGCCCCCTCCCCGGCGCAGAGTAACCGCCCGGAAACCTCCCCACCCCCTTTTCGTCATACCCTCTGATGATGACCAGAGCCGCCCTGCTCCTCCTCCTTGCCCTCGTCGTTGCCCTCCCATTGGCCGCCGATCCCCTCGGCGACGTCCGCGCCGCCGTCGAAAAGCTGACCGCGCGCGAGCCGATCAAGGCGACCTACGAATACCAGCGCTCCGTTACGAACGAGGGCAGGTTCGGGGACGACAAGTTTTCGGGGAAGGCGACGGTGGAGCTGGAGGGGAGCGACGGCGGGTATCACATCGTCTTCCCGCGACTGCTGCTGGATCAGGTGGAGCGGGAGAGGCTGGCGCGCGTGAAGAATGCCAGCCTGCAGACGCCGACGGCCAACGCGCTGCGGGAGATCGAGCCGGTGGCGACGGCGGACGCGATCGACTTCGCGCCGACGCTGCTGCGTCTGCTCGACAACTCGAAGCTCGTGTCCGACGTGCAGGGGACGTGGGGTGGGAAGCCGGCGCGGGTGCTGGTGGTGCGCGTGCCGGACCGCCTGGACAAGGACGACGCGGGGAAGGTGAAGATCGCGGAGAACAAGCTGACGCTGTGGCTCGGATCGGACCTCGTGCCGCTGGCGGTGGAGCACCTCTACAACGCGAAGTTCTCGTTTCTCATCTTCAAGGGCGAAACGAAGGAGAAGAAGTCCTGGCACCTCGCGCGGGTGACGGACCGGCTGGTGCGGACGCGGTTCGAGTCGACGCAGAACAGCTCGGGGATGGGGCAGAAGGGGAACGAGGCCGTGGTGGCGACGCTGCGCGTCCACTGATCTCGCGCGGTCAGCGTGCAAAGATGGCAAAGCGGCGACTCATCGTCGCCGCACTCCACATGTTAGATTGCGCCGCATGTCGACCAGAGAATTCTTTGCGCAGCGGCTTGCCGTCGAATTACCGGCCTTCAACAACGTGATCCGGGCCCTGCCCGGCGACCGGCTCGATTACCGGCCGCACGAGAAGAACACGGCCGCCGGGAATCTCGCCTGGCAGCTCGCCATCGAGATGTCGCAGATCCCGGAGCTGTTCCAGACCGGCGAGATTCATTGGGGAAAAGCGAAGACGCCGGAGACGATCGACGAGATCGCCGCGGCATTCTCCCGCGCCGGCGAGGCGGCGGTGGAAGCGGCGAAGAGTGTGGACGAGGAGCGCTGGAACGCGCCCGCGAAGTTCTACTGGGGCGAGAATCTGGCGTGGGAGGACACCGTGTCGGGCATGGCGTGGGGGTACCTCTTCGACATGGTCCACCACCGCGGCCAGCTCACGGCATACCTGCGGCCGATGGGCGGAAAAGTGCCGGCCTGCTACGGGCCGACGGCGGACTCCGTTCCCTAAGCCCCGAGCGAAGTCGAGGGGCCACGTTCGCATCAACACTGCGCGTGCACGAAGCGCGGTGCATGTGCAGCCGCCCGTCGGATCGCGCAGCGCAGGTGCTAACTCGGCCCCTCGACTGCGCTCGGGGCTATAAGCTTTCTCAACCGGATCACGAACGTCGACCCTTTCCCTACCTCGCTCCGCGCGTCGATCGTCCCTCCATGCGCCTCGACAAGCCGGCGCGTAATGGCCAGCCCGAGGCCGACGCTGCGCTGCTTGGAGACCGTCGACGTCGACAGCCGCGTGAAGGGCTTGAACAGCTCGGGCAGCTCCCCGGCCGGGATTCCCGGGCCGCGGTCTTCCACTTCGATCTCCACGCCGCCTTCCACGCCGCGCATGCGCACGTCGATGACGCCGCTGTTCGGCGTGAACTGCACGGCATTGGCGACGAGGTTCTGCACGGCCTGCGTGATCTTCACCGGGTCGAGCCTCATCCGCGGCAGGTCCGCCTCGGTCTGCAGCGGGATCGCGATGCCCCGGGGCTCGGCCAGGATGCGCATGGTCTCCACGACGCTGCCGACGATCGACTCCGGCGCGCACTCTTCGAGCTGCAGCCGTACGTGCCCGGACTGGATCGCCGCGAAGTCGAGCATGCTCTCGACGAGGCGCAGCATGTACTCGCTGTTGGTCCGCAGGCGGTCGAGCAGCGTCTTGCTGTCGTTCGGCAACCCTTCCAGGTCCTCCTGCAGGAAGCGGATGAACGCGGCGTTGGCGTTCAGCGGATTGCGCAGGTCGTGCGCGGCCATGCCCAGGAGCTCGTCCTTGTAGCCGTTCAGCCGCTGCAGCTCGGCGTTCGTGCGCGCGAGCTCGCGCTGCGCGGTCACGAGGTCGTTGTTCGCGCGCGCCAGCTCCTCGTACAGCTCGTACGTGGAGTGCGTGCGGCGGATCTCCTGCGCCATCGCCGCGAAGCCCGGAATGGACTCCGCGAACGCCGCGGCGGACGCGGGATCGATCACCGCGATGATGCGCAGGTCGTCGCCGTCGCGCAGGCCGTAGCAGTGGACGTCGCGCGTCCAGATGCGCAGCGGCGTGGAGCGGGCGAAGCCGCCGCGGACGGTGCCGCGCAGGAAGAGCCGCGCCGCGTCCTGGCTCGCTTCGTCGACCGACTCGCGGAGGGTCGCGCCCAGCTGCGCCCCGTCGAGCCGGGCGGCGACGATCTCCCGCACGGTGCCGTCCACCGCGCACACGAACGCCAGTCCCTCGCTAGTCCCCACGTTAATCATGGAGGAGAGTGAGGCATTCGTCGACTCCGGCGGCGGTTCCATCCGCTCCGATCGTACGCCAAAGACCGGGCGCGTTGCGGAACGCGCGTCCGCCGACGATCACCCGCGCGCCCGCCAGCTCCGGACGCGCACGGAACAGCCGCACCACCTCGGCCACCCCGGGCAGGTGCGGCGGCAGCGTCGCGGAGACCAGCAGCACGTCCGCCTGGTGATCGGCGCAGTACTGCACCGCGGTCGCGGGAGGGACGCTCGCGCCGAGGTACCAGGTCTGCCACCCGGCGAGCTCGAGGAGATCCGTGATGATCCGCAGCCCGACCTCGTGCAGCTCCCCGCCGACGCACATCGCCACCGCGCGCTTGCCGCGCTTCTCGCCGCCGAAGATCCGCGCGTAGAGCTGCGTCATGACCTGCTGCGTGGCGGCGGTGCAGAAATGCTCCTGCGCGACGCTGATCTGATTGAGCTGCCACAGGCGTCCGATCTCGTGCTGGACCGGCTCGAAGACGTGGCGGTAGACGTCGCGCAGCGAGGCACCGCCATCCAGCGCGGCCAGCACGATTCGCAGCGCGTCCTGCCGGTTGCCGCGGAGCAGCGCCGTGAGGTACTCCGAGGCGTCCGACCACAGCGGTGCGCGCGGATCGAGGTGCGACGGGACGTCGTCCGTCATCGCCGGCAGCTCGTCGATCGCCGTCAGCACGTACGCCTCGGCGTCCGGCAGGTCGCGGACGGCGCGGGCGAGGATCTGCAGGTTGGCGATCAGATCGCGCTCGCCGACGCTGCGCTTCGCCAGCACGACCTTCGTCCAGCCGATGTAGTCGAGGAACATCGGGACGCTCTCCGCTTCCAGCGCGGTGGCGAGGAACTGCAGATGGAAACGCGCGTCCTCGAGGCAGCGCGTCCGTCCGTCCGGACCCCAGCGCGCGAACACCTCCGGATGCGCGGCCGCCTGCTCGTTCGTGATCGCGAGCGCGAGGTCGTCGATCGAGGCGCGGATGGTGTCGGCGGAATTCATGAGGAGACGTATCGGAATGTACGCAATTCCGTTGCCGCCGCGTCGAGCTTCAGGCCTTTGGGGATGGCGGCGTGGGACTCGCGGAAGGTGTGGCCGTGGTGCCACGCGCGGAAACTGTCCTCGTCCGTCCAATAGGTGACGAGCCAGAACTCGGCTGCGTCTTCGGCGGGGGAGAGGACGTCCATGCGCACGAACCCGGGTGCGTCGTCGACGAGATGCGGCCGCGCGCGGAAGGCTTCCGCGACGTCGTCCTCCATCCCGTTGCGTACGCGGAAACGGCTGATGGCGACGTAGGCTGGGGTCATGTCCGAAACGCTACCACGCGGGTCAGTAGTATGACCGCGTGCGGGTCAATTCTCGTCACGCTGCGCAACGATTGACCAGCCTCACCGGAAACGTGGCGAGCAAGCGAACGGGTGCTAACTGCAATCCCTCCTAACACTTCACCCTTCCATCCCTCCATCCATCCGGAGATGGTCCGCGCTTTGGAGTAGGGATGTCCAATCGAAACAGGAGGAGGAACGAATGCACCGTAGATCTCTCTCTCTCGTCGCGCTGTTGCTCGCCCTCGCCGCACTTCCACTCTCCGCATCGCAGTTCATCGACATGCCGTTCGATCAGATGGCGCGCGAGTCCGCGCTCATCGTCCGCGGCGACGTGGTCAACACGTACAGCGCGTGGGACGACGCGCACGAGGTCATCTACACCTACGCGACGGTTCGCGTGCACCGCTATTTCGGCGAGGCCACCGGTCCGGACACGCTCATGGTTCGCGAAGTGGGCGGCACGGTCGACGGCTACACGCAGGAAGCGATCGGCTTCCCGGCGATCCGTTCGGGCGAGAACGTCGTCTTCCTGCTCTCGCGCTGGGACAACAGCGCCGACTACCGCATTCACGCGTTCAACAAGGGCAAGTTCCTGGTCCGCATGCGCGCGGGCATCGAGGTGCTGGTCAACGATCCTGAGACGCAGGGCGAATCGCGCCTGGGCGGCCGTGAAGGCGGCGGCATCCGCTCCCAGGCTGAAGACGATGCGACGGGCCTCGGCATCGAGGAGTTCTCGCGCATGGTCGACGACGCGCGCGCCGGCCGCACCGTCGGCGGTCAGAAGTACCAGAACCAGTAAGGAGGAGGAAAAGCCATGAAGAGATTTGTTTCCTACGCGTTCGTCGCGATGTTTCTCGTTGCTCTCGCTGAGCCGATGATGGCCTACGTGCTCCTCTCGCCGCGCCGCCGCTGGTCGACGACGCCGATCAGCGTCCGTACCTACAACGTCGGCAACTCGACGATCACCGACGGTGACGGCGGCGTGACCGCGGTCGTCGGCGCCATCCGCGTGTGGGGTATCATCAACTCCAGCTCCACGGGCTCTCCGGCCGTGCGCGGCTCCGCGCCCGCCACCATCATGCTGAACACCAACGGCAGCCTCTGCAGCGGCAACTGTCTGGCCGCGACGCTGACCGGCTACTACACCACGCAGTCCGGCGACGACCGGATCAACGATGCCGACGTGTACACCAACACCGCGATCCAGTTCTACTCGTCGCGTGAGCCCGGCTGCAGCGCGGAGTACGACATCGACGGCATCATGGCCCACGAGGTCGGACACGTGATCGGCATCGGCCACTCGAACGTCTCCGGCGCGACGATGTACCCGTCGGTCAGCTCCTGCAACACCGGCAACCGCTCCCTCGCCACCGACGACATCAACGCGAAGAACGACCTGTACTAGCTCTTACTTCGCAGCACGTGAACGGAGGATCGCCGCGAGGCGGTCCTCTTTCATTTCGCGAGCAGGAGTCGATTGCCCCTGCCGGCCGCTACGCGGCCTTGCCAACACACGCCGATCGTTCCCCCGGCTGAAGCCGGGGTCTATTGTCTTTTGCCGCCTACGGCGGCTGGAGAGCCCGCGTAGCGGGCTGCAGAGAATAGACCCCGGCTTCAGCCGGGGGAACGATGAGAGGCCCGCGATCGAGTCCGCGTAGCGGACGACAGCGACGCGCCGACATCTCCTCGCGTCGGCGCTAGAATGCGCACGGCCATGCGCAAATCGATCGTTGCTCTCGCGCTCCTTCTCTCCGCGTGCGCGTCGATGCCCAATCGTTACGGCGTCGAAGGCGTCTCCGACCGCCTCTTCTGCGGGCGGTCCATTCCGGACGGCGGTGAAGTCACCGACGCTGATGTCGAGAAGTTCTTCGCCGAGGTCGTCACGCCGCGGTTCCCGGACGGGTTCACGTCGTGGACGGCCACCGGGAACTGGCGCGGGGACGAGGAGACGACGCTCGTCCTCGAGTTCCTCCATCCCTACGGGCACGACTTCGACCGCAAAGTGCGAGAGATCGCGGATGAGTATCGCAAGCGGTTCCGCCAGCAGGCGGTGATGCGCGTGACCGAGCCGGCGTACATGGAGTTCATCGACAAATGACCACCGCGTACGAGCCCACGTCGCGCAGACCGATCGCCGGGATGTTCCGCAGGACGGCGCACGGGGCCGTGCGCGTCGCCGTGCGCGCGGGGATCCATCCCGACGCCTTCTCGTACGCGTCCATCGTGGCGGCGGGCATCGCGGCGTGGCTCTTCTGGCAGTCGGGCACGCATCCGCGCTACATCGTTCTCGCCGTGGCGTTCGCGATGCTCCGCCTCTGGCTGAACATGTTCGACGGCATGGTCGCTCTCGCGGCGGGGAAGGCGAGCAAGAAGGGCGAGATCGTCAACGACCTGCCCGACCGCGTCTCCGACGTGCTGATCTTCGTGGGCGTCGCGCACAGCGGCTGGTGCAACGCGTTCTATGCCTACTGGGTCGCGATCGCGGCGGTGATCGTCGCGTACGTCGGCCTCTTCGGCCAGGCCGTCGGCCTGAAGCGCGAGTTCAGCGGCGTGATGGCCAAGCCCTGGCGCATCGTCGTCCTCAGCATCGGCGCGCTGGCGACGATGTTCTTCGTGCTGAACAGCCGTCCCTACTGGTTCGCGGGGTTCTCGATCCTCGACTGGACGCACTTCCTCATCCTCGCCGGATGCGTGCAGACCGTCTTCGTGCGGCTGTCGCGGATCTTCCGGGCGCTGAATTAATTCGTGTTCGAATCGAACGTCATCCGCATCTATCTCTACATCGCCGCGGGCATCCTCGGTTTCGCGGGGGCGGCGATCGTGCTGCTCAAGTTCGTCCTGAAGAAGAACGCCGAGCACGCGTGGCACTCGTTCCGCGGCTGGCTGGTGATGATCCCGCTCGTCGTCGGCGCGATCCTCCTCGGCCGCGAGGTCACGATCGTCTTTTTCGGCCTGGTCGCGCTCTACGGTTTCACGGAGTTCGCGCGGGCGACGGGTCTCTACCGCGACTGGCTGATCACCGGTCTGGTCTACCTCGGCATCATCGCCCTGACCGTGCTCACGCTGATTCCGCCGCCGGACGCGACGGAGCCGGTGATGGGGTGGTACGGCATGTTCATGGCCCTGCCGGTGTACGTCGTCGCGGGCATCCTGCTGATGCCGATTCTTCGCGACCGCACCAAGGGCCAGCTGCAGCTGATCGCCTTGGGCATGGTCGGCTTCGTGTACATCGGCTGGATGTTCGGCCATCTCGCGTTCCTCGCGAACGGCCGCAACGCCGCGGGCTCGATCCTCTTCCTGCTCTTCGCGGTGCCGCTGTGCGACGTCGCGGCGTTCACGTTCGGGAAGCTCTTCGGCCGCCACAAAATGCGCCCGAACATCTCGCCGAACAAGACCTGGGAAGGCTCGATCGGCGCGTTCGCCGTCGGGATGGCGCTGCCGTGGATCTTCCGCTTCTCGCTCGCGGGCTTCGGCACGCGCGAGCTGATCCTGGCCGGCGTCATCGTCGGCATTGGCTCGCAGCTCGGCGACCTGTCGATCAGTGTCATCAAGCGCGACATCGGCATCAAGGACATGGGCTCGCTGATCGAAGGCCACGGCGGCGTGCTCGATCGCATCGACTCGCTGATCTACGTGGCGCCGCTGTTCTTCCACATGACCCGCTTCTTCGTGGGGATTGAGTAGTGGAGACGTGGGACTACAAGCCCACCGACGACTTCGACAAGACGCCCATCGAGCGGCTCAGCGTCTTCCCGCGGCAGCCGGACATGTTCTGGTACGGCGTCCGTTTCGCCGTCCACGCCGTGCTGCGCGCGTGGCTGAAGGTCTGGCACCGCTACCGCGTCACCGGCAGCGAGCATCTGCCGAAGGACGTGCCGTTCGTGATGGTGGCGAATCACGCGAGCCATCTCGACGCGCTCTGCCTCCTCTCCGCGCTGCCGTTCGCGTCGATCCAGACGACGTATCCCGCCGCGGCCAAGGACTACTTCTTCACCACGTTGCCGAAGGTTGCGTTCTCCGCGATCGTCGTGAACGCCATGCCCTTCGACCGCAAGGACAACCCGCGCGAGAGCATCAACCTCTGCCGCGACCTCCTCGCCACGCCGGGCCATGCGCTGATTTTGTTCCCCGAGGGGACGCGGAGCGGGACCGGGACGATGGCGCCGTTCAAGCCGGGCATCGGCTATCTGACGGCAGGGACGAGCGTTCCGGTCGTGCCGTGCTATCTCGCCGGCGCCTTCCGGGCCTGGCCGAAGGGGGCCTGGATTCCGCGCCCCCGCAAGCTCGAGCTGCGCATCGGCGAGCCGCTGACGTTCGCGGATGAAAGCGATCCGAAAGCAGTCGCGGCTAGGCTGGAGGAGAAGGTAAAACAACTGGCATGAACGTGCAGGAACTGCAGGCCCCCATTCAACGACACCACGCTCTTCTATCGCGCGTGGCCCGACGCGAATGCGAAGAAGTGCGTGATCCTCGTCCACCGCGGCCACGAGCACTCCGGCCGCCTGGTCGACGTCGTCGAAAACCTCGGCATCCACGACGCGTCCTTCTTCGCCTGGGATGCGCGCGGCCACGGCAAGTCGCCCGGCGACCGCGGCCACGCGCCGAGCTTCTCGCAGCTGGTGAAGGACCTCGACGCGTTCGTCCACCACGTCTCGCGGACGCACGGCATCGCCATCGAGGACATGGTCGTCCTCGGCCACAGTGTCGGGGCCGTGACGGTGGCGACGTGGGTCCACGACTTCGCGCCGCCGATCCGGGCGATGGTGCTCGTCACGCCGGCGCTGAAGGTCAAGCTCTACGTCCCCTTCGCGCGCACGGGACTCAAGCTCCTGCAGGCCATGCGCGGCGACCGGAAGTCGTACGTGCAGAGCTACGTGAAGCCGACGATGCTCACCCACGACGCCGCGGAGGCGCAGCGGTACGCCGAGGATCCGTTGATTACCAAGGCGATCGCGGTGAACGTGCTGCTCGACCTGTACGAGATCTCCGCGCGCATCGTCGCCGACGCCGGCGCGATCCGCGTCCCCACGCTCGTTCTCAGCGGCGGCGCGGACTGGGTCGTCGACGTCAAAGAACAGCGCAAGTTCTTCGACCGCCTCGGCTCGCAGAAAAAGAAGATGCGCGTCTTTGACGGCATGTATCACGACCTCCTGCACGAGGCCGGGCGCGCGGAGGTGCTCGCCGAGATCCGCGACTTCGTCAACGAGTCCCACGAGACGCGCGAGCCGCTCCTGCACGCGCACCGCGAGGGCTACACCAAGCGCGAGTACGACTCGCTGACGCAGCCGGGGAACCCGCTGAAGAACGCGTCGTTCGCCGTGCAGCGCCTCAGCCTCTCCACGCTCGGCAAGCTCAGTCGCGGCATCCGCCTCGGATGGGAAAGCGGCTTCGACTCCGGCCGCTCGCTGGACTATGTGTACGAGAACGAAGCGCGCGGCGCGCTTGGCATCGGCAAGCTGATCGACCGCACATACCTCGACAGTCCCGGCTGGAAGGGCATCCGCCAGCGCAAGCTCAACCTCGAGAAACTGCTGCGTCGCGCGATCGCGGAGTCGCAGGGCGACGTGCGCATCCTCGACGTGGCCACCGGCTGCGGACGCTACGTCCTCGACGTGCTCAAGGACGTGCCGCAGGCCACGGCGCTGCTGCGCGACTTCACGCCCGCGAACGTGGAGCAGGGGAGGGAGATCGCCCGCACGATGGGTCTCTCCGACCGCGTGACCTTCGAGCAGGGCGACGCGTTCGACGAAGAGGCGCTGGCGAAGATCACCCCTGCGCCGACGATCGCGATCGTCTCCGGCCTGTACGAGCTGTTCGGTGACAACGACATGGTCGTCCGCTCGCTCCGCGGCATCCGCCGCGCGATGACGGGCGGCGGACACCTCCTCTACACCGGCCAGCCGTGGCACCCGCAGCTCGAGATGATCGCGCGCGTCCTCACCAACCGCGACGGCCAGCCGTGGATCATGCGCCGCCGCACGCAGGAGGAAATGGACGATCTCGTGCGCGCCGCCGGCTTCCGCAAGCTGGACATGGAGATCGACCGCTGGGGGATCTTCACGGTGTCGCTGGCGATGTTGAAACGTTCCGGTGACGACGGCATCTAGAATGACGTGTATGCAACCGCTCCTCATCACCGGCGCGACCGGCGGCCTGGGCGCCGAAATCGTCCGCCAGCTTCGCGACGAGTACGACGTCGTCGCGCTCTATCGCTCGCCGGAGGGCTTCGCGGAACTGGGCGTCCGCGGCGTGCAGGCCGACCTCGGCGACTCGGCGTCGGTTCGTTCTGCAGTGCAATCGATCGGGACGCCGTATGGGCTCGTGCATCTGGCCGGTGGCTTCGCGACGGGGAGTCTGGCCGAGACGTCCGATGCTACGTGGGCGAAGATGCTCGGACTCAACCTCACCGGCGCGTTCTACGCGATCCGGGAGACGCTCGCGGTCATGGACCGGAAGGCGCCGGGGCGGATCCTCGTCATCAGCTCGGACGCCGCCCGCACGAAGTCGCCGGGCAGCGTCGCGTACACGGTGTCGAAGAGCGCGCTCAACACGATGATCGAAATCTTCGCGAAGGAGCTGAAGGGCACGGCGATCACCGCGAACGCGCTGCTGCCCACGGCGCTCGATACCCCGGCGATGCGCGCGGAGATGCCGCGCGACCGGCTGGTCCCGCTCGAGCGCGTCGCAGCGGCGATCCGCTTCCTCCTCGGCGAATCCGGCGCGAGCACGCACGGCGCGCTGATTCCGCTCTCTGCGCGATAATCGTGCGGATGGATGCCCCGCAGCAGCAGCAGGAAGCGTCGCTCGTGGCGCTCCTGCGCAGCGGCGACCCCGGCGCGTTCGAGAGCCTCGTGCGCACGCACATGCCCATGATGCTGCGCGTCGCGCGGCGGTTCATGCATTCCGAGGAGGATGCGCGGGATGCGGTGCAGGACGCGTTCGTCTCCGCGTTCCGCTCCATCGACAAGTTCCAGTCGAACGCCCGGCTCTCCACCTGGCTCCACCGCATCGTCGTCAACGCCTGCCTCATGCGCCTGCGCACCCAGAAGCGGCGCCCGGAAGAGGACATCGAGGAATACCTGCCGCGCTTCGGCGACGACGGGCACCAGGTGCCGCCGAGCGAGTCGTGGACCGAGACCGCCGAGACCATCCTCCAGCGCACGGAGCTCTCCGGCGTCGTCCGCAGCGCCATCGACCAACTGCCCGGCACCTACCGCGAAGTCGTGCTGCTGCGCGACATCGAGGAGCTGTCGACCGAAGAGGCGGCGCAGACGCTCGGCGTCACGCCGAACGCCGTCAAGATCCGCCTGCACCGCGCGCGGCAGGCGCTGCGCACCCTGCTCGACCCGTACATGAGGCCCGTGACGTCATGAAGTGCTCCAACCTGATCACCACGTTCCTCATGGACTACGTCGACGGCACCCTGCCGCCGGAGACGCTCACCGACTTCGAGCATCACATCGACGGATGCGCGTCGTGCGTGTCGTACCTGCGCACCTACCGCGAGACGATCGCCATGGCCGCGGCGGCCGGCACCGCGCCGCGGGTTGACGTGGAGGATGTTCCGGAGGAACTGGTGCGGGCGATCCTGCAGGTGCGGTTGTAGCGGCCGCCACCTTCCGCAGGCGATCGTGTCTGTGCGGGTATGCGAACCGATCCGCTGCGCGTGGCGGGGTGGTGTGTCGTGATGCTGGCCTGCATGTTGTTCGTTGCGGAGGTGCGGCGGCTTGCCGAGGTGCCGCCGGCGGTGCCGTTGCCATTGCCGGTTCTCACGACTGAGGTGCGCTCGACCGCTCCTCCTCGTCCCGCCCCACCACCGGTTGCCCAGCACTATGTCGGCAACACGAGCACCCACAAGTTCCACCGTTCAACCTGCCGCTATGCCGGTTGCAAGAACTGCACGGCGCGCTTCAACAAGCGCAAAGAAGCGATCGAAGCCGGTTTCCGCCCGGGAGGCTGCTGCGATCCATGAGGCGCAAGTTTGTAGCGGCCGCCTTCGCGGCCGCGTTTCCATGTGCGATTCGCGGACCCCGCGCGCGGTGCGCACGGGGCTAGATTGGACCGCGCGCCTTCGCGCGCGACGCGGTCTCCGGCCAGCGGCCGGTGGACCGGCCGGCCCGGCGGCCGGTCCACCTGGGCCCCCGTGACGCGCGAAGGCGCGTCGTCCAATATGGCCCCGTGCGCACCGCGCGCGGGGTTCACGAGGGGCACGCCAAAACGCGGCCGCGAAGGCGGTCGCTACAAGGTCTTTGCCCGCGCCAACAACCCCGTCGGAATCCCCACACAGAACACGTGCGCGAACAACCCGTTCAACACCACCGGCAGCACGAACTTCGGCGGGCCCGCGGCCGACAGCGGCAGCACCACCGCGTTCATGAACGCATACACCGCCAGCCCGTACACCACCCCCATCGCCACCGGCGCGCGGCGCAATACCGCCAGCTTCAGGCTCGCCGCGTAGTACACGCACACCACCACCGTGGCGATGAAGAAGTGCAGCGCCAGCCCGATGAGCGCCGTGCGCAACCCGCCCTGGAACGAGGCGCGGCCGAACAGTCCCGTCGCCACCCCCTGCACCACCCGGATCGGCGCGACGCCGCGCAGCCAGTAGAAGACGATCACCTCCACGATGTCGAGCGTGCCGACGACCAACGCGGCCAGTGCGAGCTGTCGAAACCTCATCCTGCGCCTCCGGAAGGCACGAGAGTAATCGCCGCGCGCGGCGCCACGCGTCAACCAACAGCAACAACATCGTGCACCGCCAGCGGTCCACGTCGTCCTTCGGACCGCCGCCGTCCCGGCGGCTGATCGGGCGGCGTCCCCGCCGCCCGGGCACTCGGGAGGACTCCCCCGCGCACCGGCGTGGCGGCGCGGGACGCCGCCACATCAGCCGGCGGAGACGCCAGCGGTCCACGTCGTCCTTTCGGACCGCCGCCGTCCCGGCGGCTGATCGGGCGGCGTCCCCGCCGCCCGGGCACTCGGGAGGACTCCCCCGCCCGCCCGGGGTGGCGGCGCGGGACGCCGCCACATCAGCCGGCGGAGACGCCGGCGGTCCAGCAGGCGGGCTGAAGCCGTGCCCTACATTCGTCCTATGATGTCCTATCCGTGCAACTCCTCCCCGGTGATCGCGTCGCTCAGTACGAGATCCTCAGGCCCCTTGGTGTCGGAGGGATGGGTGAGGTCTACTGCGCACGCGACGCGAAGCTGGGCCGCGAAGTCGCGTTGAAGATCCTCCCGTCCGACCTCGCGTCGAGCCCGGACGCCCTGCGCCGCTTCGAGCAGGAAGCGCGCGCCGCTTCGGCGCTCAACCACCCGAACATCGTCACCATCTACGAGATCTCGCAGTCCGAGAAGTTCGCGTGGATCGCCATGGAGCTCGTCGACGGGGAGGACCTCCGCGCGATCTCCACGCGCGAACCGCTGTCGCTGAAGAACGCGCTGCGCATCGCGACCAAGATCGCCGACGGCCTCGCCGCCGCGCACGACCGCGGCATCGTCCATCGCGACCTCAAGCCCGACAACGTGATGGTCACGGCCGAGGGGTTCGTGAAGATCCTCGACTTCGGCCTGGCCAAGCAGATCCTCGCGCTCAGCTCGGACGACACGACCCTGCCGCACACCTCGCCGGGCACGATCTTCGGCACGGTCGGCTACATGTCGCCGGAGCAGGCGACGGGCCGCGAGATGGACGCGCGCTCGGACCAGTTCTCGTTCGGCGTGATGCTCTACGAGCTCCTCACGCGCACGCGCCCGTTCGAGAAAGCGTCCAAGACCGAGACCCTCGCCGCGATCCTCCGCGACGATCCGCCGCCTCCGTCGGCCGTGAATCCGGCCATCCCCCGCGACCTCGACCGCATCGTCTGCCGCTGCATCGCCAAGAACCCCCGCGAGCGCTACGCCTCGACGCGCGATCTCGCCAGCGATCTCCGCGAAGTCCGCGACGGCTTCACCCACTCCTCGGTCGAGCGGCGGGCGATCACCGAGGCGATGCGGCGGCGGCGCAGAACGTCGCCGCTGGTGTGGGCGATCGCCGCGGTGGCCGTGATCGCGATCGCGGCGGGCGCGGTGATGTGGAAGCGCCGCGGCGCCGCGCGCAGCATCACCTCCATCGCCGTCGTCCCGTTCCGCGACCTCGGCGCCACCAGCGAGGGCCGTGTCTTCGCGGACGGCATCTCGGAGATGGTGGCCGCGCGGCTCTCGGAGGTGCGCGAGCTGCGCGTCGCCACTCCCTTCGACGGCGCTCCGCTCGCGGAGGTGGAGGACGTCAAAGAGGTCGCGAAGCGCACCGGCGCGCACGCGGTCGTCCGCGGCACCGTGCAGCGCGGCGGCGGCGACGTGCGCGTGACGGTCTCGCTTCTCGACGCGCGCGATGGGCGCACGCTCGCCGCGAGCACGGCCACGCGCTCGGCGTCGGACATCTTCGCGCTGCAGGACGTCATCGCCGACGATCTCCTCCGCGCCCTCGGGCGCGCCGCTCCGCAACGCCCGGAGGCCGCGCAGGCGACGCTCGGGCCGGACGATCAGCGGCGGTTCACCGAGGCGGTGGGGCTGCTGCAGCGGGTGCGCGATGAGCCGTCCGCCGATCGCGCCATCACCGCGCTCGAAGCGATCCTGCGCAACGCGCGCGAATCGAGCTCCGTGAACGCGCTCCTGGCGCGCGCTCTGCTGCGCAAGTCGACGCTCGCCCGGCGTCCGGCGCTGATCGAACAGGCGACGGTCTACGCCGCGCGTGGCGTCGCCCTCGGTGCCGGGAATCCCGAGGCGCACATCACGCTCGGAGAGGTGCAGAACGCGAAGGGCAATCATGCGGACGCCGTCCGGTCGTTCGAGCGCGCGCTCACGCTGCAGCCGAACGATCCCAGCGCGCTGATCGGGCTGGCGCGGGCGTACGAGAAACAGGGACGCGCCGCGGACGCGGAGGCTACGTACCGGAAGGCTCTGGGCGTTCGTCCCGACAGCGCGATGGGGCTGATGTCGTACGGGGCGTTCTGTTTCGGGCAGTCGCGCCACGAGGATGCCGCGCGGCACTTTCGCCGGGTGACGGAGCTCGATCCTGTCTTCCCGCTGGCGCACGCGAACCTGGGTGGGGTCCTGACCGCGCTCGGAAGATACGACGAGGCGCTGGCTTCGCTGCAGAAGTCGCTCGCGCTGCGTCCGAACGCGAACGGCTACTCGAACGTCGGCACCGTGCAGTTCAAGCTCGGCCGCTATGACGACGCGCGAAGGTCGTTCGAGCAGGCCGCGCAGCTCGCGCCCGCGGACTTCGTGATGTGGGCGAACCTCGGCGACGCCTGCCGCTGGGTGCCGGGACACGCTGCGCGCGCGAAGGAAGCGTATGAGCAGGCGGTGAAGGCCGCTCGTGCCGCGCTCGAAGTGAATCCGAACAACGTCGAGGCGCGGTCGGGACTCGCGCTCAGCCTCGCGTACACCGGCAGGACGGACGACGCGCAGGACGAGATCCGCCGCGCGCTGGAGATCGATCCCACGAGCTCCGTGGCGCTCTACAAGGCGGCGCTGATCGCGCTGCTGCGCGGGCAGCAGGACAGTGCGATGTCGTGGATCGAGCGCGCGGTGGCGAACGGCTATCCGGTGCGCGACCTCGCCCGCAATCCCGAGCTCGAAGCGCTTCGCGGCCTTGCGTCGTTCAGGAAAACCGTACAATCGAAGGGCTGACTCGAGAAGGAGGAGACCATGCCCAAGGTTCACATCCTGCTCCGGTGGATTCTGCTCATTACGGCCGCGCTCGTTCTTGGCACCTGCCGTAGTTCGTCGTCGAGTACCAGCCTCACTCCCGGGGGTGGCCCTTCGCGGGCGGTCAATTCCTGCGGCAAGGGCGTGGGGAAGGCGGATCGCAACGCGCCGATCATCTGCGTCGACGACACGGGCGGGACGCTGACCGTTCATCCCGATCCCATCGCCGCGCACGCGGTGGGGGAGACGGACCGCCAGCCGGTCACGCTCCATTGGTGGACGCGCAGCGGCGGCAACGCGCTCAACATCGAGATCCAGCCGGGCTGCGTCACGGACGTGACCTGCGACGGATCGCACTGCAGCGCGCGCACGCTTCCCGCGGAAGAGCGCAAGCAGTGCAAATACGACGTCTGGACGGACAAGCATCCGAAGCTCGATCCGGACATCGTCGTCGACCCCTGCTGCTAATGAACCAGCAGCTGATCCAGGAGGAACTGTCATGGCGGAACGCCCGAAGAGCGACACGATCTCGCCCGACAAGAACTACGACACCCGGCCGGGTTACGACCCGAACTTCGTCGGCTTCAAGGCGCCGCTGCCGAAGCTGTCCAAAGCGGCGGCGAAAGAAGCCGTGACCGTCCCGGTCAAGAAGAAGACCGAGAACAAGTACGAGCTGAAGTACCACCACTACAGCGTCATGATGAACGGCGCGCGCAGGCTCGCGTTCATCGCCGCGGTGAACTACGACGGCAAGGCCAAGGCGCGGTACAACCGGACCGGCACGGACCGCTGGTTCTTCGACCCGCGCGCGCAGAAGGACACACAGGCAGGGAACGCGCTGTATGCGAAGAATCCGCTCGACCGCGGCCACCTCGTGCGCCGCGCCGACGCCGCCTGGGGCGCGACGAAGGAAGAAGCGAAGCGCGCCAACGACGACACGTTCCACTTCACGAACTGCTCGCCGCAGCACGAAGTCTTCAACCAGTCCGTGCAGGCCACGAAGCGGAACCTGAAGCTGTGGGGCAACCTCGAGGAGCACATCGCCGCGCAGGTGGCGAAGGACAGCCAGCGCCTCTCGATCTTCAACGGACCGGTCTTCCGCCCGGACGACCGCGAGCACCGCAAGGTCAAGGTGCCGAAGCAGTTCTACAAGATCGTGATCTGCAGGAAAGACGACGGTTCCCCGGCCGCGTATGGCTTCCTCCTCAGCCAGGAGCAGCTCGTCAGCACCCTGCCGCTGGAAGCGCTGGAGGCGTTCGAGCCCGGCCCGTTCAAGGTCTTCCAGGTGCCGATCGCGGAGATCGAGAAGAAGACGCAGCTCGACTTCGGCGCGCTGAAGGACATCGACGCCAAGAAGCGCCGGGGTGGTGAGGAAGGACTCGAGGCGGTGCCCGCGCCGGCGGAGATCACTAGCCTCGCTCAGATCGTCCTGTAGCCGCGCGGCATCCGCACCCGTTTCGCGCCGCACATCGTCGCGTGCCTCGACAACGCCGCTGACAAGGCGGCGTCGATGGCGGCGCGATCCGCGTCACCCTCTTCCAGCCAGATCTTCTTCACGATCAGCACGTCGCGCTCGATGCGCGCGTCGATGCGGCCGATGAGCCGGTCGCGGTGGAGCAGGGGACAGACGTACCAGCCCCACCGCCGCTGCGGCGCGGGCTTGTAGACCTCCCACACGTAGTCGAAGCCGAAGACGTGGCGCACCAGATCGCGATCCCACAGCAGCGGATCGAGCGGCCCGAGGATGCGCACGCGGTCGTCGTAGGCGGCTTTTGCTTTCAGGAATGCAGGGACGGCGAGGTAGCGGCGTGAGGAGTCCTCGAGCGTCACGTCTACCAGCTCACCCGCCTCGACCATCTCGTCGATGAGCGGCGACGTCCGCACGCCGCTGAGCATCGACCACATCGCCCCGCTCGCGCGGGTGAGGAGCCCCGCCGCGCGTGCGCGCTCGCGCAGCGCCCAGCGCGGGAACGGTAACGTAGGGCGGGCTTCAGCCCGCCGGGGGACGTCGTAGATCTTCGCGCCCGATTCCGTCCGTCCCGCCACGACGACGTCGCAGCGCGTCCAGAGGATCTCCAGCGCCATCGACGTCGCCTTTGCCGTCCCCGTCCACCCGCTCCAGTCGATCGGGACCACGCTGCCGTGATCCGTCAGCTCGCGCGCCGACATCGGGCCGCGCTCGCGGATCTCTTCCAGCACCGCCTGCACCATCTCCGGCGGCACGCGCTGCTCCCGCTCCCCATGCCGCCACCAGTCGGTCTGCGCCCCGTGCCCCTGCTCGAGGTAATACGGAAACGCGGCCACCGGCAGAATGCACCGCTCCTTCGCAAAATGTTCGAACGCATGCCCCGGAAACAGATGCCGCCACACATCCCCGCGCGCGACGCCGTCCACCCGCGCCATCACCACCAGATCCGCATTCGTTCCGATCGCATCCAGCGGGTCGAGCTGAATGCACCGCAGCCGCTCCAGCACGGCCCGCGTCCCGCGCACCCCCCGGCCCGCAACCTTCGCCAGCCCCAGGTGCGCCACGAGCCGGCGTCGCGCCTCGGCGCGGGTGAGGGTGGTGGGCATGGGGCGCGAGGATAACGCAGGGTGTTGGCGCGCGAAGGCGGGCCCGCGTTCCTGTTCGATCCCTGCGTTCCCCGGGCACAAGCCCGGGGCTTAGATTGGACGGCGCGCCTTCGCGCGCCAGCAACCCCTGTCATCCCGAGCGTCGAGCGAGGGACCTGGGCGGGTGGGGCGGCCGGTATACTCTTCGCGCCCCGCCCGCCCAGGTCCCTCGCTCGACGCTTCTAAGAAACCCCTGGTATTTATGCGGGTTTTCGTCTCACGCTGCCTCGTGTTGGTCGATGGGAACAAGCCTCATGTTTAGGCGACGAGCGCGTTTTTGGAGAGAGGCCATGGAGCGCTCACGATCCATCAGTTCGTAGAACGGCTGCCCCCGATCAGAGTAAACGCGTCCCGTGCGGAGGGAGTCGTAGATGCGGCGGGCGAGCTTTGCTGCGGTAGCGTTAATCGCCTTTTCAGGACCGATCTGGCCCTTCTTGCGGCGGTAGAAGGCTCCCAGCTCCGTGTTCGAATCCGCCAGAGCCTGAGCAGCGACACGCAAAGCGGTGGAGGCCCGATTGGCCGTTCTCCGGCTTCGCGAGCTGACCACCCTTCCCCCAGTGATGTTCGTTCCAGGCGATAGGCCGAGCCAGGAACAGAAGTGCTTGCCGGTCGGAAAGCGACTCAGGTCGTAACCGCATTCGGAAATGACGGTCAAGATCGTCAGGACGTGCAGCCCGGCGATTTGGGTCAGATCAAGTCCGAGGCGCTCGTAGAGAAGAGTGCGTGCATCGAACTGCACTTCGTTCTTGCGCGGCTTGCCCCGTTTGCCGCGTGCCTTCGGCGTGGTCGTGGGGTCTGCTTTGACCGGTAGCTTTTCGATCACTGCTCGCATCTTCTGGTCACACTGCTGGATCAAGTCGCGGTGAAAGTCCCACAGCTGGACCGATTGCTCGAGCGCGAACAGCTGTTCCTCGCGATAGTGCCCGGTCAATGCCTCGGCGATCTGCTCCTCGGATTTGGCACAAGCAGGGTCACGCAGCTTGGCCAACTCCTTCGGATCTCGCTCCCCTTTCAGAATGGTGCGAAGGATCTTCATGCCGTTCACTCCCGTGATGTCGCTCACGGCCTGATCGAGTCGCACATTCATGAGCACCAGCGCCTTTTGCATGTGCTGAATATGCTCGGATGCTCTCTCGGTCAGCATCCGACGCTGACGCATGTACGCGCGCAACTCGATCATCTCCACTTCTGCCCGAAGCGAAGCCTGCAAGATCCCGAACGTGTGCAGCAGATGCAGCCACTGGCAGTCGATGTAATCGCTCTTCTTCATCCCGTTGAAGCTCCGGATCGCCCGGGAGCTCACCAGAACTGGATTCAACCCGTACTCCTCGTAGATCTCGAAGGCAGCCACCCAGTACACCCCGGTCGCTTCCATCGCCACGGTGTCAACCCCACAGCTGCGCATCCACTCGGCCGACCGTCGCAACTCATTGGTCGTCGTTCCGAACTTCTGGACCGGTTCGTCCGAGACATGGTCTCCGACCGCGATCCACACTTCCCGCGCTCCCATGTCCGCTCCGGCCGCGTTGTGGTTGATTTGCTCCAGAACTCGTCTATTCTTCTTCCCGGTCCTGGAAGATCGCTTCTTGGACATCTCGCCTCCGCATCTCGAAGTGGTGCGCAGCGCGAAGCGGAAGATATTCCGAATTGCATTCTTCTAAACGGGGCGACGGCATCTGATTCATGCCGCTCCTCCAACTCAACGACGCGATCTTCCGGGACCATGCTCGGGATCGGGCCTTACAGCACCAAGCGTTTGCCGGTCTTGACATCGCGCTGCACCGCCTAAAGCTACCAAATCGCCACCGGTTTCTTTCCTCAACCGCGGCCCACGCCGTGCTCCCGCTCGGGATGACAGCGGCTCCGTAAGGCAGCCTCCACCACGATCGTCAAACGGGTAGATGGTTATGCACATTGTCGCTGCAGCCGTTAACACGCCGATCCCGCTCGAGAGCGTTCTCACCGCGAACGCTTCCCGCGAGCAGATGCGGCGCCTGCTGCCTCGGATGCAGCCGGTCGACGTGTTCGCCTCGCCCGGTCCCGCGCGCGTCGCAACGATCGAATTGTCGACGGGACAGCGAGTTTCCCTCGTGTTTCACGAGCGGAAGAACTTCATCGAGATCCTTACCCCGACAGTGACGGGGATCGAGACCGGCCTTGCCGACATCCTCGTGGAGCTCGACATTCCGGGGGACGCGGTGACGTGGACGCACGACCGGATCGATCTGCACGCAGTGCTTGCCCGCCTCACCGCTGCATCCCATCCGTAACCACCCCTACGGATGCCCCGGCGCCCACGCCTTCAGCGCCAGCGCCGCGCCCATGTTGTTCGGGGCCGTTGCAATCGCCGTCTTGCGCGGATACTTCGACACGATCCCGAAGAAGAAGCTGCTGGCTCCTTTCCCCGGCGAGCCGCCGCCGCTCACGGGGGAGGTGAACGTGAACTTCACGTGGTTCCCGGTCCGCACCGCCGACGCGAGGCCGATCGTTCCCATCCCGCCCTTTGTGATCACGAACACGTCGTCGGGTTTCTTGTCGCCGTCGAAGTCCAGCGGCACGTTCGGTCCGATGTCCACGGTCAGCGACGGGATGAAAGGGATCGCGACGATCCCGACTTCGTTGCGCAGGTCGATGCGGTACTCGTACGCGTACAGCCCCTTCGCCGGCGCGCCCGCGACTCCCTGGAAATTGCGCGACTGCAGGAACCCGTTCGTCCAGATCTTCGACGACAGATCCTGCACGACGATCGTCCCGGTCGGATTGAAGACGAAGTTCACATTCGGCGCCTGCACGTTCACGACGCGCAACGGCTGCGCGGTCAGCACCGGCGCCGTGAGGAGACACACCGCCACCAGCATCTTCCGGATCATTCTTTCCCGACCTCCGGAGAGTAGTGACGGCCGCGGCGAAAGCGTTTCACCGTGACGCGGCGTGCTACCCTTTGCCCTCCACAGATCCGTGTGAGGTGAAGATGCGATCAGTCGCGTTCCTCCTGCTTTTCCTATCCCTGGCCGCGCCGGCGTATGCCCAGAGCGGCGTCGGCATCGAAATCGACGAAGTCATCGACAACCGCATGTCCGCGGGCGTGCTGGTCGGCTCGCTCGAATTCCGCGTGCAGCTCAAGGGCACAGGCCTCGACAAGGCCACGGCCGCGCGCGTGCTCGTCAAGGAAGCGCGCGACGACAAGGGCAACGCCCTGTCCACCGAGCGCCTCAGCGACTTCTCGCCGCGCGAGAACAACAACGGCATGCTCCAGTTCTCCGTCGGCACGCCCGCGCGCGCGGCGAGCTCGGTCACGCTGAAAGGGACCGTCGAGCTGTTCGTGCCCGGCCGCGATCCGAACGCGTCCGTCAAGGTCGACAAAGCTCTGGCGAAGCTCGACACGCCGCTCTCGCACGCGAAGCTCAAGGCGTCGAAGCTCACCCTCACGCCGCTCTCGCCCGCCGGCCACACCGCGTGGATGAAGAAGCACAAGCTGGACGAGGCGAGGATCGAGCAGCTCCGCGCGGAAGGGAAGAAGCGCGGCGTCGACGAGAAAGAGATCGAGATGGCCATCGAGATGGCCAAGGCCTTCGACAGCATGGACTCGTCGCTGCCCGAGGGGACCGTGATCCTGGCCGGCAACGAGGCCGACTTCGACCGCCTCTTCCGCGTCGAGATCCTCGGCGCCGACGGCAAGCCCATCGACGTCGGCAGCCGCGGCACCAGCACCCGCGGCGACGACGCGGTCATGACCCTCCAGCCGAACGCGCCGCCGCCGGCGAACGCCGCGCTGCAGCTCTACGTCATCACCGCGAAATCGAAGATGTCCTTTCCGTTCGAGCTGAAGGTGGAGCTGCCCTGATGAACACAATGACCAACACGATCATCGCCATCACCCTCGCCGCCGTCAGCCTCGTCGACGTGACGGTGCAGCGCGTCAACGACAGGCGCTCCGCCGGGCCGTTCGCGCACCTCGAGCTCGTGGTCGAGCTGCCGAAGGTCAAGGACACGGAGGTCAACGCGTCGCGTGTGGTCCTCGCTGCCGCGACCGACGACGACCGGCGCCGACCTCGTCGACCGCGAGCGCGAAGTCGAGCTCGCACCGAACTTCGTCACGAGCCGGGACACATCCAAGCCGGCGACCATCTCCGTGACGCTGAAGAACCCCGCCCGCCGCGCGACGAAGCTCAAGGAAGTCCGCGGCGAGATCGAGCTGTACATGCCGTCCAAGGACCCGAACAGCGTCGCCGAGATCGCGAAGCTCACGTCGTTCTCCGGCAAGCCGCTGGCGCATAAGGCCCTCAAGGCCAACGGCGTCGAGATCGCCCTGGTCAGCCCCGCGCAGCTCGCTGCGGAGAAGAAGAAGGCGGGCGACGCCAAGCGCAAGGAATACGTGACGGACGGCTACGAAGGCGAGTCGCTCGAGCAGATGGTCTCCTCGTTCGTCGACAGCTTCCTGTCGATCGACAAGAGCGACGTCGTCATGCGCGTGAAAGACCCGCAGAAGCGCATCCAGGAGATGGTCTACATCGACGGCGCGGGCGAAGTGAGACGCGCGTCCGTCCGCGACGAAGAAGGCTTCACCCTGATGTCGATCTGGGGCGAGCCCCCGCAGGCCGACTGGAAGCTGCGCGTGAACATGGTCACCCCGAAGAACCTGGTGAAGCACGCGTTCGTGCTCAAGGACGTGCCGCTGCCGTAGTGCGCGGTCCTACGCGCTCATGTGGTCGAGGTACAAGCGCTCCAGGTCGGCGTGGCCGATCTCGGTCGTCCCGAGTGTCGCCACGAGCCGTCCCTTCTTCATGATCCCCACCCGTGTGCCGGTCTCCTTTGCGCGGAACAAATCGTGCGTCGCCATCAATACGGCTACGCCTTCGTCGCGCAGTTTCTTGAGGAGCTCGGAGAATTCGTGCGACGCCTGTGGATCGAGGCCGGAGGTCGGCTCGTCGAGCAGCAGCGCCTCGGCGCGTTTGGCGATGGCGATGGCGATGCCGACTTTCTGCCGCATGCCCTTCGAGTAGGTGCCGAGGCGGCGGGTGGCGGCGGCGCGCTCCAGTCCGGCGCGCTCGAGGATCTCGAGCAGCGCGGCGTTGCTGTAGTCCTCGATCCCGGCCAGCGCGCTGAAATACGCGAGGTTCTCGAGCCCGGTGAGGTTGGGGTAGAGCATCACCAGCTCCGGGATGTACGCGAGGACGCGCTTCGTCTCCAGCGGATGCCGCGTGACGTCGAGGCCCTTGATCCGCGCGCGCCCGGAGGTCGGCTGGAGGAAGTTGAGAAACAGGTTGATGGTCGTGGTCTTGCCCGCGCCGTTGGCGCCGAGGAGGCAGAACACTTCGCCGGCGTTCACGCGGAGGTTCAGGCGGTCGAGGGCCGTCGTGCCGTGGAAGGTCTTCGTCAAATCGCTTGCTTCGAACATATCGGTTTTTTAAATCAACCCGCGATCGGGTACCGGCGCAGTGCGACGAAGCCCGCGCCCGCGGCGAGCAGCGACATCGCGAGGAGTCCGGCGAGGCTCGCGCCGAGTTGTGCGCGGCCCTGGAGCGGCTCCTGGAAACGGAACTGCGGCAGCGCGCGGGACTTCGCGGGAGTCATGGGCCGGCCGAGGTAGTAGTCGGCGAGCAGGCGCTCCCGCCACTGCACGACGAACGCGCGCACCGCGTCCTGCCACGCCAGGAACCGCGTCCGGTCGTTCCCCGCGATTCCCGCCAGCACCTCGGACGTGAGCACGGCCGGCGAGGCGAACCGCCAGCGGTCGATGGCGCCCTGCTGCGCGCGGAGCTGGCGCTCGTAGGACACGACTTCCGGCAGGAGGCGGCGCTCCTGTTCCTGGCGCACGGCATAGCCGCTGCGCAGGTAGTGCATGCGGTCCGCGACCGGAACGAGCTCGGGATGATCGCTGTAGAAGCGGTCGAGCAGTTTGGTGGCGGCGCGGGACGTCTCGTTCTCGATCGCGCGCGTCGACTGCAGCAGGGCGAGGCGCGACGGCAGCGGGTGTACCGCCGCGACGCCGAGGTTCAACAACACCGGCGCGACGACCACCAGCGCGACCCAGAGGGTGATGAGCGCCACCGCGTTCGTCGCCGAGCTGCGGCCGGCGGCGTTGACCCACAGCGACAGCCCGAACCAGAACGCGCCGTAGAGCGCCGTCGCGGCGAGCCACGCGGCGAGCGCGGTCCACGCGCCCGGCGCGCCGAAGTCGATGACGAAGAAGCTCGCCGCCGCCGTGACGATGCCCGCCACGGCCAGCACCGCCAGCCCGCGCACGCCGATCTTCGCCGCGAGCAGCGTGCGCAGCCGCACCGGCTGCGACAGCACCATCACCAGCGTGCCCTGCTCGCGCTCCGAGGAGAGCACGTTGTACGTGAGCGCCACGATCAGCAGCGGGAAGAGGTAGACGATCAGAAACGCGAGATCGAACCGCCCGGCGAGGAGCGTGAGCGGATTGGCGAGCTGCCACTGCGAGAACAGCTTGTGCCGGCCGGTGAGCATCGTCACGCGGCTCGTGAAGGGGTCGAGGTCGCCGCGCCCGACCGCCAGCGCCGCAGCCGGTGCGGGATCGAACGCGGCACGATGCTCCAGTTTCGAAGGCAACGTCGTCGCCGCATACAGCTTCTCGTTCTGCGCGCGCTCGCCCGCGATCGACGCGCGCCGCTGCTCGAGCCACCGCGCGCCATTCGCGACCGCGAAGACGGTGAGGGCCGCGAAGAGCAGCGTCGCCACGACGAACGCATGGTCGCGGACGAGAAGCCGGTACTCGTGGCGGAGGAGCGCTTTCACACAACCCTCGGGCGCCCGGCAAGGCCAGGGGAGGCCGTGCGGCGTGGTGTTGGCTGAATGGCGACCACCGATCGGATGAGCAGCCACGCGGCGCCGGCCAGCCAGGCCAGCAGCAGCACGACCGACGTCATGACCGGCCGCATCGCCCAGAGCAGCGACGGCCGCTCGTACGCGAATTGCGGCGCGTCGCGCCACAGCGACGTATCGCCCTTGTAGCCGAAGCCGGTGGAGTGGCGTGTCAGGTCGTCGTTCAGATAGCGCAGCAGCTCGCGGCGGAACCGCTCCGCCTCCTGTGCGAAGTGCAGGTGGTGCCGGACGTCGCTGCCGGCGATGGTCATCGACACGTCGCGGATCGCGACGAACGGCGAGAGGATCCCGGCCGTCCGCTGCACCTGCGCCTGCCGCTCGAAGCCTTGCCCCAGCGCCGCGAAATGCTTGTCGAACACGCGGTTGCCGTAATCTTCTCCCGCCTGGAGCGCGATGCCCTGGAAGCTGACGGGCAGCTTGTCGAGCGACGCCACGCCGTACTGCCGCAGCACGCGCTGCTCCAGCGCCTGGAGGCGCGCGTCCGCCGGGTCGTGGCCGTCGATGCCCTTCGCGATGTCCCCGTTGACGCCGGCCCAGAACTGCCGGTCCGTCGGCGTCGGGTGCATGCGCTCGCCGACGTCGGCGGCGGTGCGGGGGATGACGAAGGTCATGACGATCCAGAAACCGAGCAGCGTCACCAGCGCCGCCCGCGAAGTGGACGCGCGGGCGGAGACGGCGATCACCACGGCGGCGATGGCGAGGAAGTACGTCCCGTAGGCGCCGGCGAGGAAGAGCAGGCGCGCGAGCGGGATCTCGCCCGTCAGAGACAGCGCGGCCACGCCGATGGCGATGGCCGGGACGAGCACGAATGCGAGCGCCGCGAGCGCGCCGGCGGCTTTTCCCGCCGCGAGGCGCGCGGGCGTGATTCCCAGGCTGAGCAGTTGCCGGAGCGTCCCGCGCTCCCGTTCGCCCGCGAACAGCGGAAACCCGACCACGATGATCAGCAGCGGCGCGAGGGTCTGCAGCACGGCCGCGGCGGTGAGCTCGCCGAAGCGGATCATCGACGTCGCGTCGTCGGCGGCCCGGAACTGCGCCGGATTCTGGTTGTGTGCTTCGACCCAGATGGCCGTGCCGGTGAAGGTCTCGACGCCGCGGTCGAGCAGGGCCAGCGGCGCGGCGGGCTTGAACACGTACATCCCGAAGTGCGCCGCGACGTGTGGGTTGCGCGGGCCCTGTCCAAGCCACTCGCGCCGGTCGGCCTCGATCGCCGCGGTCCGTTCCGCCGTCGCGCGGCGGGTGCCTGCCACTCCGCTGGCCAGGGCCGCTCCGAGGAGCAGCAGGACAGCCGCAGCCGACCAGCGGAAGCGTGCTTCGCGTCCAATCTCCTTCAACTCCTTGCGGGCGATGATTCCGATCATCATCAGCGTGCAAGCGCGGCGGCGGTGGAAAGGAGCACTACGCTTGCCGCGCTTCTCCTTCCTTCCTGAACGCCTGAAGAATGTCCGGTCGAAATCCGTCTGTCAAGCGCTGCCGTCACACTGTGTCCGTTTTCCCTGAAACGTTTTCCCCTCCCGCCGCACTATTCCTGTGGGAGGCCCCATGGCGACCAAGAGCCTGAGCGCAACGGTGATCCGGCCGGACGATCTGCTCCTCTTGCGGCTCGATCTGGTCGATGTCGCGTTTACCGCCGCGGCCGGCGGGGCTCCCGCGCGGATTGACGGGCAGGCAGGCGCGCGGCTGATCGTGCACTTCCAGCCGCAGCACGTCGCCGAGCAGGCCTTCTGGGAGATCAGCGAAGGGACGAAGCCCGACCCGCCCATGCCGGGCGACGATCCGCTCCCCTCGCCGGGCAGCGTCCTGTCCCGCATCGCCGGTCCGAGCCGGCTGGCCTTCACCATTCCCGCGGGGCGCAGCTTCGACCTCACCGTCGAGGGCGTCCTGGACGCGATCCGCACGCTTCCGCCCGCCATCACGGGCGTCGCGAGCTATGAGAAGCCCACCGGATGCAACGCGCTGGCGAACATCTTCTTGCGCCGGCTCCCGCCGCAGATCGCGCCGCCGTCGCGCGTCGAGACCGCCCTCGAGCTGCCGTACCGCCTCGTCCTCTCGCCCGATCATTTCGCGCGCTGGGACCATGCCACGGCTCCGGTCGAGCGCGACGGACGCGTCGAGCTGTGGCACACCCGCCTGGGCTCGAATCGCGAGAGCGGCGACCCGCGCGTGCGCGCGGTGTGGTCGCCGGACTACGTACCCAATCCGCAGCCGCACGCGAACGCGCCGTTCCGCATGTCGCTCACCGGCCGCGACCGCAACGAGCTCGTGCAGCTCACCTCCAACTACTTCATCCCGAATTTCACGCCCGATCCGGTGAGTACGAAGCGCCTGATGCTCACCACCCTCGGCGCCTGGCTCGACGTCGAAGGCCGCTGGCTGCCGCCGAGCCTTCCGCAAGATGCTCCGGAGATTCCGGCGGCGACGTCGCTCACCGTCGAGAACTGGCGCCACATCGCCACGATGGGCCGCGACCACTACGTGCGCGTCGTGTACGCCGGCTACCTCTTCCCGATCGGCCACCGCGCGTCGCTGGTGAAGGTCACGGAACGGAAGTTCTTCTTCCGCAAGGACGTGCCGGTGCCCGGCTTCGTCGCCTACGACTTCCAGCGGATGTTCATCATCCTCCGCGAGCGCACGAAGAGCTACGGCCCGCGCGACTTCCCGTTCCGTACCCTCGACGTCGTGACCGAGGTGACGCCGAACCTCGACAAGCCGGAGAACAGCGAGGTGCTGGCGGGGCAGAACCAGGAAGCGTTCTGGCCGCGCATCCTCACCGGCGGAGCCATCGCCGACTTCGAGTTCCATCTGGTGGGCCGCGACTGGGAGAACCGCGCGGTCGAATTCACCTCGCCGCTCATCTTCGTCAGCAAGAAGATCGACGAGACCGACGCCGACATTCAGGGCGTCGTCAGCGCGTACAAGGGCCTCGCGCTCACCAGCCCGCGGCGCATGCGCCCCCTGAACGGGCAGCCCGTTGCCTTCGCGCCGAGCAAGGACCCCGGCGACACGACGCACGAGGCGGCGTCGATCACGCTCGACGTGCAGTTCGTCGACAACGCCACGCCGCAGTTCCGGCCGCACATGGCCCGCGCCGGCGTCGACATCCCCGCCGTCAAGCAGCTCCTCGGCAAGCCCGCGGTCTCCACGATCGAGTACGAGCCGTCGTACCTGAGCTACGGCGGGCAGCAGGCCATCGGCAACGCCGCGCAGGTGTTCGCGAAGCTCGTCGGCACCACGCCGCTGAAGTTCGACACCGACAAGTCCGGCGGCCTGGTCGCGCCGGACATCGGCATCAGCGGCCTCTCGCGCTCCCTCGGGCCCGTCGGCGGCCCGGTGGCGGACCTGGTCGGCGGCGCGGACGGGATCGGCTCGTTCGATCCGGCGAAGATCTTCGGCAACGTCAAGCTCCTCGCCGGCATCAAGCTCTCGGACATCGTGCGCGTGCTGGAGTTCGCCGACGCTTCGTCGACGAACGGCAAACTGCCGCAGTTCCTCAGCGTCCGCGACGGCAACGTGCTCCGCACGCGCTACCTGTGGAGCATCTCCGGCGAAGAGCTCAAGGTCACGGACCTCTTCCAGCCGCTGCCCGGCTCGACGTTCCAGCTCGAGGCGGTCGTCGAGAAGCGCATCGACGTCGCATCGCCGCCGGTCTTCCGGACCACCGGCACGCTGACGAACTTCAAGGTCGTGCTCCTGCCGGCGCCGGACTCGCTGCACCTCGTCGAGCTCACGTTCAACTCGGTGAAGTTCGTGGCCGAGGGAGGGAAGAAGGTCGACACGTCGGTCGACTTCGGCGGCCTCGCGTTCACCGGGATCCTCGAGTTCGTCCAGGAGCTCCAGCGCTTCATCCCGTCGGACGGCTTCGTCGACCCGCCGTATCTCGAGCTCGTGCCTCCGCCCGACGCGGGCGTGAACGTCGGGTTCACCCTCGGCATCCCCACCATCGGCGTCGGCATCATGACGATGCAGAACGTCAGCCTCTCGGCGGGGCTCTATCTGCCGTTCGTCGACAAGCCGATGAACTTCCGCTTCGCGTTCTGCGAGCGGCATCAGCCCTTCACGCTGACGGTGTCGCTGTTCGGCGGCGGCGGCTTCTTCGCCATCGACATCGGCCTGGACGGCGTGAAGAGCATCGAGGCGGCGCTGGAGTTCGGCGCCAGCATCGCCCTGAACCTGGGTGTCGCCAGCGGCTCGGCGACGATCATGGCCGGCTTCTACTTCAAGATCTCGCAGGGCGGCCTGTTCGAGCTGACCGGCTATTTCCGCGCCTGCGGCTCGCTCTCCGTCCTCGGCATCATCACCGTCTCCATCGAGTTCTACCTCGGCCTCACCTATGCCTCGAAGGGCATCGTC
The DNA here is from genome assembly GCA_963821585.1 of uncultured Acidobacteriota bacterium. GTDB lineage: Bacteria > Acidobacteriota > Thermoanaerobaculia > Gp7-AA8 > Gp7-AA8 > QHVT01. The sequence continues at coordinate 4,730,284 of CAWGEI010000003.1, read as the reverse complement.
CCGCACGGCGGGCACCTGTGGGGACAGTGCCGCGTCACGGTCAAGATCTCGATCCTCTTCTTCAGCGTGAGCGTGGGCATCACGCTGGAGCGCGAGTTCGCCGGTTCCGATCCGACGTTCCGCCAGCTCATGGAGCCCGAGCCCTGGGCGCTCTACTGCGGCGCCTTTGCCGACTATCCACCCGTGCCGGAGGACTGACCCATGCGCAGGCAAACGATCGTCTGGACCGCTCTCCCGCACGGCTCGAATGGCCCGAACGTCGCGGGCACGACGCTGCGCCTCTCCGTACACGTCGCGCCCCGGCTCTGGGACACCGACCCGACCGTGCAGAAGATGAAGCTCGGCGACTTCGGCGACTTCCTCGACTGGCCGGCGGCCATCGCCGGCGCGACGTACGACGTGTCGTTCAACGGCGGCGCGCCCCTCGCCGGGACGGTGGTCACGGCGCAGCCGCTGCGGAGCGACGTCTGGCAGGCGCTCTTCAACGCGGACACGAACGTCGTGCCGTTCCGCTTCCCGAACATGACCGGCGTCGACATCGCCACGTTTCCGATCGACGTGCTGGACGACGCGATCCGCGGCATCTACGTCAACGCGGCGACGAATCCCGCGTACGGCGGCGGCAAGGACCTCCCGCCGCGCGACGTGCTGGCCACCGATCCCGATCTCGTCGACATCGCCGAGGAGATCCCGCCGCGGGCCGGCTACGTGCCGGTGCCGGTCGACGACACGCCGGTGTTCGTCGGCTCGAAGACGCCGGAGCCGGAGCCGGAGCCGCAGCCGCCCGTCCAGCCGCAGCCGCCGGAGAAGGGCTGCTGCGGATGCGGATGCCTCGCGCTGCCGCTCGTGCTGGCGCGGCGGTTTCTGAAGTGGCTCGGCTTCATGGCCATGCTCCCCTTCGTGATGGGCGGCATCGGCGGCGGCACGCCGAGTGGGAATGAGGCCGAAGCAGCAGCGCTGGAGGAAGGTCCGGTCTCGGCCAGACGCGCCGCGGTCGACGACCTCCACGCCTATCTCAAAGCGACGGACCAGTCCGAGCCGCTGCCGGAGAACTTCGAGGAGACGTACGACTTCCACCAGATGGTCGCTACGCTCGGTGACTATCCGAACCTGCTCCGCTACACCGGCTTGGTCGTCGACCTCGAGGTGACGCTCGACGGGCCGCTGCCCGCGACTGGAACCGTCACGGTCACGCCGCAGGTCGCGCTGGCGATGAACACCACGCCGCCGTACACCCCGCGCACGCACTACGTCCTCGGCGACGAGCGCTTCGTGACGCAGCCGGGACCGGCGAGCGATCTGAGCGACGGCCTCCTGCAGGTGCAGGACGAGAACCGCTTCCGCGTCGTGCAGCTCGACGTCACCGGCAGCACGCTCAAGCTGCGCGCCGCCGCGAACAAGCTCGTGAACGAGCACAAGTTCAACACCGCCTCCGCCATCGAGCCGAAGCAGCAGGGGCTCCCCGCGCTGCAGACCGCGGGCATCTCGCTCGTGCGCCCGAAGCTCGCGCAACTGCTGAAGGACATGTTCCTCAGCGCGTGGGCGCTGAACGCGAACCTCGCGGCGATCGACGGCTCGCCGAGCACGCCCGCCGTCGGCGCCAGCCCGCTGCCGAAGGACGATCTGTTCGCCGAGGACGTCACGCGCGGCTACCGCGTGGACGTGTGGGATGACCAGTCGACGGCATGGCACTCGCTCTGCCGGCGCGTCGGCGAATACGCGTTCTCCGGCGCCGGATTCGCGCTCGAAGACGAGCGCGACGAGGGCTTCGTGCAGATGAGCGTGACCGAGCCGGCGAAGGAAGAGACGCCGCGCCGGCTGCGGCTGCACGAGTCGCTGTTCACCTGGAATGGCTGGAGCCTGGGCGCGCCGCGCTACGGCCGCACCATCGTGTCGCCCGATCCCGACGATCCGACGCAGGTCGGCGACCCGCAGAACGATCCGGTCACCGCGTTCAAGATGCGGACGACGTTCACGCCCGAGCCCAAGTCGCTGCCGCGGCTCCGCTTCGGCTACGGCTACCGGCTGCGCGTCCGCGCCGTCGATCTCGCGGGCAACAGCGTCTTCGCTCCGGCGGACGCCGCGTTCGCCGCGACGCAGACGGAAGTCACGAAGGAAACGAAGTACCGCCGCTTCGAGCCGGTCGCGCCGCCGGCGGTCCTGCTGCAGGCCAAGCCGGTCGAAGGGGAGTCGCTCGAGCGCGTCGTCGTGCGCAGCCGCTTCGACGACCTCGCGGCCTTCATCGAGACCCAGGAGAGCGTGCGCCATCTCGCGGCGCCCAAGACCTCGCAGCTCATGGCCGAGCAGCACCGCAAGTTCGACGGCGCGGCCGCGCTGGACGGTTCGCTCGCCGCGTGGCAGCTCGCCGGCAGCGAGGCGGGCTCGCTCATGAAGCGCGTGAATCCCGCCAGCGGTGCCCTCGAAGACGTCCCCGGCGCGGTGGAGCTGGCCGAGGGGCCGCACACGTTCTGGCTGCAGACGAACGACACGTTCGATCTTCCCTATCTCCCCGATCCGTTCGCGCGCGGCATTCTGCTCCTCGGACTGCCCGGCCTGGCGACGCCCGGCGAGATCGTCGAGCCGGGCATGACCGTCGTGAACAAGATCCCGTTCGACGGGCCGTGGCCGAGCCTTGCGCCGGTCCGCCTGCGGGTGCAGGGCATCTCCGCCGGCGCCGTGCCCGCGACTCCGGACTGGAACGCGGCCGATCGCGTCCTGACGGTCGAGCTGCCGCAGGGCGAGACCGCCGAGGTCGAGGTGCGCTCGTACTTCACCGGCACGGACCTCGACAAGATGGCGATCTGGAAGTGGACCGCGGACAAAGGCGATCCGCAGACCGGCACGCTGCGGGCCGAGGCGATCGAGGGACGCAACTGGCTGCACCTGCCCTCGCGCACGCTCGTCTTCGTCCATGCGGTGCAGCAGCCGCTGGCGATTCCCTCGATGTCCGTCGCCACCGCCGCGAAGAGCCTCGGCGACACGATGACCATGCTCAGCGGCACGTTCGCCGCCGACGCGAAGAGCACCGGCAAGATCGACGTCGGCGCGGTGTGGGAAGACCCGTTCGACGATCCGTCCAAGCCGTCGTTCGACGCGGCGCTGGACGTCGTCCGGTCCGCCGCCCAGTTGGCGGAGGTGCGCCTCGGCGACGCGAAAGACGACGCGCCGGCGTTCGCGAATCTCAAGCACGCCCTCGGCGACACGAAGTACCACGAGGTCACGTACACGCCTGTGGGCGCGACGCGCTTCCGCGAGTACTTCCCGCCGGCGATCACCGCCGACCCGAAGAACCTCATCCGCCCGGCGGAGACGGAGGCGGGCGTTCCGGAAGTCGTCGACGTCCTCAACTCCGCGCGGCCGGCCGCGCCGAAGCCGCTGTACGTCGTGCCGCTCTTCGCGTGGGAGCGCACGAGCGGCGGCGGCGCGATGACGTCGAAGCGCACCGGCGGCGGACTGCGCGTCTACATGGACCGCCCCTGGTACTCGTCCGGCAAGGGCGAGCTCCTCGGCGTCACGCTCAAGCCCGCGGCTGTGCCGTTCGGCTCTCCCGAGGCGGAGGTGCTGAAGAAGTTCACCAGCGAGTGGGGCATGGACCCGCTCTGGCCCGCGTCCGCAACGTTCCCCCTCTTCGAGACGATGTTCGTCGATCCGGCCGAGCCGCCGCGCCAGGTGCGCCTGGCCGAGGTGGACGCGGAGGTCACCGTCGTCGGCTACGAGCCGCGGTACGACAGCGATCGCAATCTCTGGTACTGCGACATCCTCATCGAGCCGGGCACGGCGTACTTCCCCTTCGCGCGCCTCGCGCTCGTGCGTTTCCAGCCGAAGTCCGTCCCGGAGGCGGAGATCTCGCCGGTCGTGCTGGCCGATTTCATCCAGCTCGTTCCGCATCGCACGGTGGAGTACGACGTCGCGAATCTCGACGTGACCGGTGCGATCGAGGTGGAGGTCAGCGGCCCGGTGTACGTTGCCGCCAACTCGGCGTTCCCCACGTCCGCGATGATCCTGCGGCTGGAGCGCCGCTCCGCCGACGGCGGCGCGGACGAGCTGGGCTGGGAGCCGGTCGAGTCGCATCTGCTGACGCCTGTCGTATTGAACACGGACAAGACGGTCTGGCGCGCGACGGTCACCCTGACCCTCCCGCGCCCCACGCCCCTCCGGTTGGTGGTGCTGGAAGCGGAGGCTTACGCCGCCGACGCGCCGACGACCGACCCGATGGCCGTGCTCGCAGGCCTGCCCCTCCCAGGCGCCTCGGACAAGGGCGCGACGAAACTCCCGGTGGGCTACCGGGTGACGTTCGCCGACGCGGTGGAGGTTTAGTTTTCACCACAGGCGCCCCGCAAAGAATTCTCGGCCCCGTCCCCTCTCCCCGCGCGTGAGCGTGGGGAGAGGGGACTTCCCTCCGAGCGCCACCGGCTTGGGCTGCGGGCGAAGCCTCTGTGCTCTCGGTGTTCTCTGCTGAGAAAGTCTCCTTGCAGCCACGGCGAGCCAATGTAGGGCGTGGCTTCAGCCCGCCTCCCCGGTGTGAGCATGGCAGGTTCGTAAATTCCCCACCCCGCCCGAGAGGCGGGCTGAAGCCACGCCCTACATTGGCGCGTTTGCCTGTTCGGGCGGAGCCCCCGCCCACCCAGGTGGCGGCGCGGGACGCCGCCACATCAGCCGCCGGGACGGCGGCGGTCCTCAAGCTCCTGCGCCCTCCACAAATACGCCGAATGGCGAATGCGGGTACGCCGTACCCGAGCCCAACTTGACCGCAGAGGAAAGGGAACACCGATGTCCAACAACGTCCACAGATTCGAGATCCGGGTGAGCGGCTGGCTGGCCGATCACTGGTCCGGGCACTTCGAAGGGATGCACTTCCAGAAGACGGCCGATGGCCACACCACCATTCAGGGCGAGGTCCCGGACGAGGCGGCGCTGTTCGGCGTCCTGCGCTCGATCGAAGGCCTGGGGCTCTCGCTCGTATCCATCAACGCATTTCCGAAGGGAGGTTCGCGATGAAACGCATCGCACTGCTGCTGCTCATTCTGGCAGCAACCACACTGAGCGCCGAGCCGCTCACCCTCGAGCAGGCCGTCGCCGCGGCGCTCGAGCAGAACGCCAACGTCCGCAACGCGCAGCTCGAAGTCGAGAAAGCGCAGACCCGCGTCCTGGCGACGCGCACCAGACGGCTGCCGTCGTTCGAGATGTCGCTCATCGGCGGTGAGGCGCTGAACAACATCTCCATCGAGATCGAGGAAACGGGCGAGCGCATCGATCTCGCGCGGACGTTCAGCACGATCGGGATCGCGCGCATCACCCAGCCGATCACGCAGCTCCACTCCATCAACCTCGGCATCAAGCTCAACGAAGCTGCCGTCGCGGCGGACAAAGAGCGCGAACGCGCCGCGCGGGTCGCCGTCGCCCGCGAGGTCAAGAGCGCGTACTTCGCGGTCCTCAGCGCGCGTGGGTACGCCGAGGCCATGCAGGAGTCGGTGACGGCGTGGGAGGAAGTGGAGCGCGAGATGAACGTCCGCGTCTCGCAGAAGGCCGCGCTGGATGCCGACCGGCTCGATGCCACCGCGCGCCTGGCCGCGACGAAACTCTCCGCGCTGTCCGCGAAGAACGCCCTCGCGACCGCGCAGGACCAGCTCGACTACCTCGTCGGCCGCGAAGTCGAAGTCGTGGACGTCACGGAGATGGTGAAGATGCCCGAGGCCGCGGCGGCGAACCGGCCCGACGTCCGGGAGGCCGAGCTCCTCGTCGAACAGGCCCGGCTCGACTGGAAACTGAAGAACGCCGAGCGCATCCCTGAGATCGCGCTCATGGTCTCCAGCGCCATGCCGTTCAACAACGACCGACTCCCGCGCAACATGACCAGCGCCGGCATCACCATGAGCTACGAGCCCTTCACGTGGGGCCGCCGCGAGGCCCAGCTCCGCGAGAAGCGCCACGCCGTCGAGCAGGCCGAGAACGCGCTGCGCGACAAGAAGTCCGCGGCGGACGTCGAGATCGCCGCGCGCATGCGCAAAGTCGAAGAGTCCGCCGTGCAGATCGCCGTGCGGCGTCTCGAGTCCGAGGCCGCACGCGAGCGGCTGCGTGTCACGAAGACGAAGTTCCAGCAACAGGCCGCGCGGCTGGACGAGATGTTCAACGCCAACGCCACGCTCGCCAACACCGCCGCGCGCGAACAGGAAGCGATCTCCGCTTACTGGACCGCCCGCGCGGATTACGAAAAAGCAATCGGAGAGGAGTGATCCATGCGGAAGATGACAACGGTGTTCCATCCCCCTCTCCCCGCGGTCAGCGGGGAGAGGGCCGGGGTGAGGGGTCGTGCATCGTGCGCAACACCAGCCCCTCACCCTAACCCTCTCCCCGCGTCTACGCGCGGGGAGAGGGGACTGTGGATTGTGTTGCTGCTCGCGCTCGCCGCGTGTACGCAGACCCCCAAGAATGAAACCGTCCCCACCGCCGTCGAAGTCGGCCAGGTGCGCGAGGTCTCCGGCGGCAACGGCACCCGCTACTCCGCGACGGTGGAGCCCGACGCGCAGGTGGCCGTCGCGTTCCGCGTCAGCGGCTACGTCGACGCCGTGAACGTCGAGGAAGGCGACCGTGTGACGAAAGGCACCGTCCTCGCGCGCATCCGCGCCGCCGACTACAGCCAGAAGCTCGGCCAGGCCTCCGCGTCGCACACCGAGGCGCAGGCCGCGCTGACGAACGCCGAGATCGACCTCGCCCGCGCGCAGAAGCTGTTCGAAGGGAACGCCCTCACGAAGCCCGAGCTCGACGCCGCGGTCGCGAGTGTCGAGGTCAACCGGGCCCGCGTGAGCCGCGGCCGCGCCGCCGCCGGTGAGGCCGGCCTCGCCCTCGGCGACACGACGCTCGTCGCGCCGATCGACGGCGTGATCCTCCGCCGCAACATCGAGCGCGGCGACCTCGGCACGCCCGGCACGCCGGCGTTCCTCCTGGCGATGACCAGCACCGTCAAGGTCGTCTTCGGCGCGCCCGACATGATGATCGGCGCGATGAAGATCGGCCAGGCCATCGACGTCACCACCGAGTCGATGCCGGACCGCACCTTTACCGCCACCGTCGCCCGCATCGCCCCGGCCGCCGATCCGAAGACGCGCGTCTTCGACGTCGAGCTCCACATCGACAACGCCGCGAACGAGCTCAAGCCCGGCATGATCGCGTCGCTCGAGATCACGAAGGGCAGCGCTCCGCTGCTGGCGATTCCCCTCGACGCCGTCGTCCGTCCGCCCAACTCCCCTGAGGGATACGCCGTCTTCGTTGTGACTGACAACAAGGCAACCGCCCGCATCGTCGATCTCGGCGAGCCGATGGGCAATCTCGTCGCCGTCCGCGGCGGCCTGCAGAAGAACGAGCGCGTCGTGGTCAGCGGCCCGGCGCTCCTCGTCGATGGTCAACCCGTCCGCGTCCTGAGCGGAGGCAGCTATGCACAGCAATGACACGGAAATGATCGCCAAGACGCGCAACACCGCGCGCTTCTTCACCGAACACCGCCACATCGCGTGGGTGCTGCTCGTCGGCACCGTGCTCTGGGGCATCTTCGGCTACATGCAGATGCCGCAAGCGCAAGGACCCGGAGGTCCCGGTGCGCATCGCGGTGGCGCTGACCGCGTGGCCCGGCGCGAGCGCCGAGAAGGTCGAAGCAGCTCGTCACGCGCAAGATCGAAGAGAAGATGGCCGAGAACGCGAAGGTCGAGAAGATCGAGTCGATCTCCCGCAGCAGCGTCTCGGTCGTCTTCATCGACGCTCGACGAAGGGCTCGAAGGACACCGGCAAGGAGTTCGACGACATCGCGCCTCAGCTCGACGCGACTCGCGACTCTGCCGCAAGGCGCCGGGCCCGTCGAGTTCATCAAGGACTTCGGCGACACCGCGGCGCTGATGCTGACCGTCGCCAGCCCGAAGGCGGATGACGTCGAGCTCGGCCTGCGCGCGCGCGCAGATCCCAGCGGCGATCGAGACAGACCCGCGCCGGCGCCAGGACCGGGTCACGCGTCACGTCGTGCGTCGGCCTGCCGGCCGTCGACTCGCGCAGTCGCCGCGCGCACCTCGAGACCTGCGTCGCGCGCGTCTCGAGCAGACGAGGCTCGGCAGCGACGTGCGCGTCGATCCAGGGCAGCGGCTTCGTCGGCCTCGACGTCGCGACGTCGCCTCGACGACGCCACGCGTCCTGCGCTCTGGCGAAGCGCGTTCATCGAGCGAGCAGCTCGCGCAGGCGGAATGCCATCCCGACGCTGTGGCGAGCCGATCGTCGTCCGCGATCCGGCGCAGACGCGAGGAGCGCGCTGGCCGCCGTCGCCGGCGACCAGTACAGCTATCGCGAGCTCGACGATTCACCGAGCTGATCGCAGCGCACGCTGCAGACCGTGCCGCTGGTGTCGAAGGTCATCGCGCACCGGCGTCCTGCAGGAGCAGGTGTATCTCGACTACTCGCAGGAGCGGCTGGCGTCCTACGGCGTGCACGGCTCGCGCGATTGCCCGAGATCCTCGACGCGCGCAACATCACGCTGCCCGGCGGCATGCTCGAGGTCGGCAGGGCAAGAACGCTGACGCATCGATCCGTCCGGCGAGTTCAAGAGCGAGCGGGAGATCGGCGACGTCATCGTCGGCACGTCCGGCGACGGCGACGCCGGTCTATCTGCGCGACCTCGTCGACATCGTGCGCGGCTACGAGACGCCCGCGCGGTTCCTGAACTACTACACCTGCGCGGGACGCGAACGGCAACTGGCAGCGCAGCCGCGCGATCACGCTGGCCGTCCAGATGCGCCCGGGCGAGCAGATCGGCGAGTTCGGCCAGGCCGTCGACGCCGCGCTCGCCGACGCTGCGCGCAGCGCCTGCCGGCACGATCTCGTGCTGGCGCGCACCTCCGACCAGCCGCTGCAGGTCGAGGAGAACGTCGATCTGTTCATGAGCAGCCTCTACGAGGCGATCGCGCTGTCGTGCTCGTCGCGCTGATCGGCTTCTGGGAGTGGCGCTCGGCGCTGCTGATGGCGCTCTCGATCCCGATCACGCTGGCCATGACGTTCGGCATGATGTACGTGCTCGGCATCGACCTGCAGCAGGTCTCGATCGCCTCGCTGATCATCGCGCTCGGCCTGCTGGTCGACGACCCGGTCGTCGCCGGCGACGCCATCAAGCGCGAGCTCGCCGCGGGCCAGCCGCCGCATCGTCGCGGCGTGGCTCGGGCCGACCAAGCTGGCCACGGCGATCCTGTTCGCCACCATCACCAACATCGTCGCGTACCTGCCGTTCCTGATGCTGCACGGGCGACACCGGCGCAGTTCATCTACAGCCTGCCGGTCGTGCTCGGCGTGCTCGCTGGTGGCGTCGCGCCTCGTGTCGATGACGTTCATTCCGCTGCTCGGCTACTACCTGCTGCGCGCCGGAAGGCCGAGGCCGACGCTCGACGAGCGGCGGAAGACGGGCTTCGCGGCGCTGCTACTACCGCGTCGGCCGTGGGCGATCGAGCATCGCTGGAAGGTGCTGGCGGCGTCGCTGGCGCTGCTCGTCGCCGGCGGCGCGTTCGTCGCGGCGCAGCTCAAGACCGCAGTTCTTCCCGAAGGACCTGTCGTACCTGTCGTACGTCGACGTGTGGCTGCCGGAAGACGCGCCGCTCGCGGCCACCAACGCGCGCCGCCGCGCAGGCCGAGAGCGTCGATCCGCCGCGTGGCCGAGGAGTACGGCAGCGAGCACCCGGGCGAGGACGGCAAGCCGCGCGACGTGCTGAAGTCGCTGACGACGTTCGTCGGCGGCGGCGGCCCGCGCTTCTGGTTCTCGGTCGCGCCCGGAGCTGCAGCAGCTCAACTACGCGCAGATCGTCATCCAGGTCAACGACAAGCACGACACCGCGCACCTCGTCGCGCCGCTGCAGCGCGGCGCTGTCGGCCGAGGTCGCCGGGCGCGCGCATCGACGTGCGCGCAGCTCGAGATCGGCAAGCCGTCGGCATCCCGGTGGCGGTCCGCATCTCGCGGCGACGACATCGCCGACGCTGCGCGCGCCGAGCGGACGAGGTCGAAGGCGATCCTCGCGCGCGATCCCGACGGCCGAGCGCGTGCGCGACGACTGGGGCGCCGAGAGCTTCGCGGTGCAAGCTCGACATCGATCGCCGACCGCGCGAACTTCGCCGGCGTCACCAACCTCGACGTCGCCGCCGTCGTCGGCCGTCGGCCATCAACGGCTGCGCGCGTGACGCACGCTGCGCGAAGGCGACAAGCAGATCCCCGTCGTCGCGCGGCTGCGCATCGAGGAGCGCGCGCAGCTCGCCGATGTGCAGAACCTCTACGTCTACTCCGCGCAGAACGGCACGCGAAGGTGCCGCTGCGGCAGGTCTCGACGATCGGCTACGGCATGGAGACCGAGAAGATCCGGCGCCGCAATCAGTTCCGCACGATCACCGTCGTCGGCGTTCCCCGCGGCCGGCGCGCTGCCGTCCGAGGTGCTGAGCGCCGCGCGCCCGAAGCTCGACGAAGCTCGCAGCAGACGCTGCCGCCCGGCTACCGGCTGGAGATCGGCGGCGAGGAGGAGGAGCAGATCAAGGGCTTCGGCGAGCTGGCGCGTGGTGATGCTGATCTCGGATCGCCGCGATCTTCCTCGCGCTGGTGCTTCCAGTTCCAGAACGCCGTCAAGCCGCTGATCGTGTTCGCCGCCGATCCCGTTCGGCGTCGTCGGCGCGCTGGTCGCGCTCGTGGATCATGGGCGCGCCGTTCGGCTTCATGGCGTTCCTCGGCGTCGCCAGCCTGATCGGCGTCATCGTCAGCCACGTCATCGTGCTCTTCGACTTCATCGAGGAGGCGCACGAGCGAGGCGAGCCGCTGCGCGAGGCGCTGCTCGACGCCGGCATCGTCCGCCTGCGCCCGGTGCTCATCACGGTCGGCGCGACGGTGCTCGGCGCTGTTCCCGCTGGCGCTGCACGGCGGCCCGCTGTGGGAGCCGCTCTGCTACGCGCAGATCGGCGGCCTGACGGTCGCGACGGTCATCACGCTGCTGCTGGTGCCGGTGCTCTACGCGATCTCCGTGCTCGACCTCAAGATCGTGAAGTGGCCCGGCGTGGAGAAGGAGGAGAAGGAAAGGGAGGTGCCCTCGGCGCTACCCGCAACGGCGTAAACGCGGAGCGCCGGCTGCCAGCCGGTGGACCGGCCGGCCCGCGGCCGGCGCTCCCGCAGTCACCTCGGATCGCCAGTCTCCGGCCACCCGAGCGCCGCGAGTATCCCCGGCACTTCCCGATCCAGCCACGGCGCATTCGCCGACACGAAGTCCAACAGCTCTCGCGCGAGCACCGCATCCACCGACTTCCCATCCCGCGCCGCGACCCGCTCCAGCGCGATCACCTCCATCCGCGGAATCCGCACCTCCAGCTCCGTCAGCCGCACCAGTTCCGGGATCACCTCCGCCACCTCCGCCCCCAGCGCCTCCTCGACGGCTTCCTGCGACCAGAAGTCCATCCCGAAGGACACCAGCTCCGTCCACGGGATCCGGACGCTCCCGTCCGTGTCGACACCCTCCAGTTCCCCGGACGCCAACCAGTCCCGCACCTCCGCACCGTCCATCTCCAGCAACGCCGCCGCTTCCTCAACGGTGTACGTGGTCTCCGGCTCGAGAAACAGCGCGCGAATTCTCCGGGCGTCAGGCATATAGTCACCTATGAGGGGCTGCCAATGATCATGGATGGAGTCTACGCCAATGATCCTATGCAATCAACCAAGAGATGACCCGCGACGAAGCCCTTAAAACGCTCGGCCGGCGGATTGCCGAACTGCGACGAGAGCAGGGCCTCACCCAGGAAGCCCTCGCCGAGGCCATGGGCGTTTCCCGCAACCACGTAGCCGACATCGAGCTGGGCGTGCGGAACACCGGCGTGTGGAGCCTGCTCCTGATCTGCAAGGCGCTGGCGCTGCCGCCGACGGCGCTGTTCGAGGAGTTCACCCCTGGGGCATTGAGAAAGCTTGGGCGGTGAGGTGTTCGACAGCGGCCGGCGCTCCCGCACCGCCGCACTCCACACGGATACAATGACGCACTTCCCTCATGAACCCCGGGAGCCCGCGCACTCTTGGCCGTTACCGCCTGCTCTCCCTGCTCGGCGAGGGCGGGATGGGGAAGGTATACCGCGGTTTCGACTCCGCGCTCCGGCGCAGCGTCGCCATCAAGCTCCTTCCGCCTGAGCTGGGCGCCAATCCCTCGCGGCTCGCGCGCTTCGTCCAGGAAGCCTGCGCCGCCTCGGCGCTCAACCATCCCAACGTCGTCACCGTCTACGACATCGGCGAGGACCGGCTCGACGGCGACCGCGAGCGCGTCCGCTACATCGCCATGGAGTTCGTCGAGGGAGAGACGCTGCGCGACGTCGTAGTCCGAGGGCCGATCGATATCCGCGACGGGCTGAATATCGGCGTGCAGATCGCGGACGGACTGGCGGCGGCGCACGCGGCGGGGATCGTCCACCGCGACCTCAAGCCCGAGAACGTCATGATCACCGCCGCGGGCGTCGTGAAGCTCCTCGACTTCGGCCTCGCCAGCCTCCCCCCCGCGAAGAACCGGCCCCTCCGGACGGCTCGCAGAAGACGGTGATGCTGAAAACCGAGCCGGGGATGCTCATCGGCACGGCGGGCTACATGTCCCCCGAGCAGCTCCTCGGCCGCACCGTCGACGCGCGCACCGATGTTTTCTCGCTGGGATGCGTGCTGCACGAGATCGCGGCCGGGAAGCAGGCATTCGACGGCGACTCGCCCGTGGACACCTTGCACAAGATCATCTACGGCGAGCCCGCTCCGGTCCGCGAGATCCGCTCCGACCTCCCGCCCGAGCTCGGGAGGATCGTGCGCAAGGCGCTGGCGAAGAATCCGGACGAGCGCTACCAGTCCGCCAGCGACGTGGCCGCGGATCTGCGCGGCCTCCTCCACGAGCTCAACACGAATCCGAGCGGTGTCGCGGCTTCGATGGCGATCCCACGCTGGACTCGCAAGGAAACCTGGTTCGCGCTCGCAGCCATCGCCGTGAGCATCCTCGGCATCCTGGCCGTCGCCGTGCCGTTCGCCCGGCGTCCGCGCGTGCAGGGATCGGAGCCGGCCGCGACATCGCTCCAGATCAGCCGGATCACGGCCACGGGGAAAGTCACCCAGGCGGCCATCTCTCCCGATGCGAAACTGACGGCCTACGTCGTCTCGGATCAGAACGAGCAGACGCTCGTCGTTCGCGAGATGGCTTCCGGCCAGACCCTGACGTTGATTCCGGTCCGGCGCTCGTCGTACTGGGGACTGGCCTTCACGCCGGACAGCTCCTCGATCTACTACGGCGTCAAGGACGCCGTCGACCAGTCCGGCGCGATCTATCGGATCTCGACCCTGGGAGGGCGGCCGCAGAAGATCGTCGACGCCATCGACTCGCGGCCGTCGTTCTCTCCCGACGGGAAGCAGATGGCGTTCCTGCGGGCCGGCTTCCCGTCGCGTGACGAGAGCGCGCTGCTGATCGCCAACGCCGACGGCAGCGGCGTGCGCACGCTGGCGAAAGTCCATGCGCCCGAGTTCTTCGTCCCCATCTTCTTCGCCGGCCCGTCGTGGTCGCCCGATGGGAAGAAGATCGCCACCGCCGTGGTGGGCAGGCAGATGACGCGAGGGACCGAGTACTTCACCCCGGACGTTGCCCGCACCTCGCGGATCGTCGGCATCGACGTCGCGGATGGCTCGACGGAAACGATCGCCGACCAGAATTGGGCCATCGTCGCGCAGGTTGCGTGGATGCCCGATCAGAAGGGCCTCGTGACGATCGCAATGGGCGCATCGGCGCGCAACTACCAGGTCTGGTTCGTCCCGTATCCAACCGGCGAGGCCCGGCCCGTGACGCACGACCTGTTCGACTACCGGACCGTCAGCGTGAGCGCGGACGGCAGGTCGCTGGTCACGGTGGCCTCGCAGATCAACGCCGACGTCTGGGTCGTTCGCGACGGCACGAGCCCGCACCGGATCACTGCATCGAAAGCCGAGGGGATTTACGGTGCCGTCGCTTTGCCGGATGGGCGCTTGGTCACGACGTCCATCGAGACCGGCAAGCTCGATCTGTTCGCGATGAGCGAGGACGGCAGCGGGCGCATGCGGATCACGCGCGACGAGCACTCCAACCGCTCTCCGGCGGTCACGCCGGACGGGAAGTGGATCGTCTATCTCTCGATGACGCCGAAGGGTCCGGAGATCTGCCGGATCGACGCCGACGGCTCCAACCGCGTGGTTCTGGCCAGGACTTCGGTCGCAACGGCGGCGCTCGACGTCTCGCCGGATGGAAAGAGCGTGGTCTACGAAGACCTCCCGTCCGGATCCGCAGGCGTCTCCCGCGTCTCGACCGGCGGCGGACCGAGTACCCATCTCGGCACCGAGAATCTGGCGATCCCGGTGTTCTCTCCCGACGGCACGACGATCGCCGGCCTCCTCGGCGATACGAACGGGAGAGCGCACCTGGCGACGATGCCGGCCTCCGGCGGCCCGGCCACGCCGATCTCGCCGTGGGCCGCGAGCGCGTACTCGACGACGCGGTGGACGCACGACGGGAAGGCGCTCGTGGTCAACACCGTCGAGGGCGATCACGCGAACCTCTGGCGGATTCCCCTCGACGGCTCGCCGCGCCGGAAACTGACCGCCTTCGACGAGCACGTCATCTTCACATTCGCCCCGCTTCCGGGCGAAAAAGGTTGGGTCCTCTCCCGCGGCGACCTCTCGCGCGACGCGGTGCTGATCACCGGCTTCCGGCCGCCAACGTAGCCTATGGAGTGCGGCGACGGCGAGTCGCCGCTTTTCTATCTTCGCGCGGGCAGTGTGCAAGATTAGAAAGCGGCGACTCGCCGTCGCCGCACTCCACACGTACAATTTCCCCATGCTCCAACCCGGCGGCGACGCGCCAATTCTGGCGACGAAGCTGTTCGTCCCGCCGCCGCGCGACCAGATGGTGTCGCGCGCGCGGCTCCGGAACCGACTCGCGAGCACGCGGGGCGGCCAGGTCACGCTCGTCGCGGCCGCGGCGGGGTGGGGGAAGTCGACCCTGCTCGCCGGGTGGGCGCTCGACGCCCCCGGCCGCGTGGCGTGGCTCTCCCTCGACGCTTCCGATGACGAGCCGCGCCGCTTTCTCAACTACGTCATCGCCGCGCTCCGCACTGCGAACGCCATCGCCGAGGACGATCGGTTCGAGACCCTGTCCGCCGAGACCAACGCCGTCCGCAGTGCCGCGACGGAGCTGCTCAACACGCTCGCCCTGCGCGGAGCGCCGGTCGCGCTCGTCCTCGACGACTACCACGCCATCGAGTCCCGCGCCGTTCACGACGTCATCCAGTTCATCCTCGACCACCTCCCGCCGAACCTGCACATCGTCCTCTCCACGCGCGCCGATCCGCCCCTCGCCCTCTCGCGGCTCCGCGCGCGCGGCCAGCTCCTCGAGCTCCGCGGCGACGACCTGCGGTTTACAGCCGAGGAGGCGAGGGACTTCCTCAATGGCGCGATGGGACTGGCGCTGGAAGCCGGCGACGTCGCGGAGCTCGAGCGCCGCACCGAAGGCTGGGTGGTCGGCCTGCAGATGGCCGCGATCTCGCTCAGCGGCCGCGATGGTGCACACGCATTCGTCCAGCGATTCAGCGGCTCGAACCGCTACGTCCTGGACTACCTCACCGACGAAGTCCTCGACCGCCAGCCGAGGGAAGTGCGCGACTTCCTCCTGCGCACGTCGATCCTCACGCGCCTCAGTCCCGCGCTCTGTGACGCGGTCCTGCAGCGCACGGACAGCCTCTCGATCCTCGAGCAGCTCGACGCCGCGAACCTCTTCCTCATCCCGCTGGACGACGTCCGCTACTGGTATCGATACCACCACCTCTTTGCCACGCTTCTGCAGCACCACCTCACGCGCGCGTGCAGCGCCGGGGAGATCGCCGAGCTGCACCGGCGCGCGTGCGGATGGTACGAATCGGAGCGGATGATCGAGCCCGCGCTCGACCACGCGGTCGCGGGGAAGGACGTCGAGCGCGCCGTCGCGATCATCCGCGAGCGGAGCCTCCCGCACATGTTCAACGGGGACATGGCCGCGGTCCTGCGCTGGTTCGACCGCCTCCCGCAGGCGACCATCGAATCCGACGTCGAGCTGCTGCTGCGGCGCTCGATGACCCTCCTCGCGGACTGGCAATTGCCGCGCGCGTACGAGACCATCCTCCGCGCCTCCGCACTCGTCGAAGACGGCGCGTCCCCCGAGCGCGAAGGCGCCGTGATCGGACTCCGCGGCGCGCTCAAGCGCGCGACCGGCAAGCAGGAAGAAGGACTGGCGAACCTCCTCCGCGCGGTGCCGCTCGTCGAGAAGGACACCTTCTGGTACTGCCTCGTCCACTACTTCCTCGGCATCACCGCCGTCTTCGAGGCCGACGCCGGCGCCGTCGACGCGAGCTTCGCGCCCGTCCGTGCGCGGCATACGCGCCCCGAGGAGATCGTGACGTCGTCGCTCGCGCAGACGTACACGGCGATGGCGGAGTGGTGGCGCGGACGTCCCGGCCGCGCTGCCGCGATGGCCAGCGATCTGTTCGGCTGGATCGACATCACCGAGAAGGCCGTCGAAGGGAGGCCGCTCGACTGCCTGCCGTACGCGCTGATGGCCACGCTGCACTGCTCCTGGAATGATCTCGAGACCGCGCGCTCGTTCGCAGAGAAGGCGCTCGAGCACGGCCGGCGCAGCATCATGATCGGCTTCTTCGAGGCCTCGCGCGTACTGGTGCTCGTGGCCATGGCCGCGCGCGACTGGGACGCCGCGGCGCGCGCGCTGAACGACATGCAGCGCGCGGTGAAGAATATTGGGACGAGCCCGTCGTGGCTGCTCGACGCGGCGTGCCTCGTCCACACGATGCACTTCCGCCGCTGGCAGTGGCTGGGAGACCGCGCGGACTTTGCCGCCGCCGACAACTGGCTGCGCACGACGGACATCGCCGAGCGCTTCAAGGTCTGGACCGTGCGGCGGACGGGCGGGTTGCACTGCGACGCGCCGCTGCTCCTCGCCGCCCGCGTGCTGATCGAGCGCGAGGAGTACGGCGAGGCCGCGGCGCTGCTCGACGAGATCCTGCCGCACGCCGAGGAGACCGAGCGCGTGGTGGCGCAGATCGAGGCGCACATCATCCGCGCCATCCTGGAAGCGCGCCGCGGACGCCTCGACGACGCGCAATCCGCGATGCACCGCGCCCTCATCCTGGCCTCCGAGCCGCGCTACCTCCGCCCGTTCCTCGACGAAGGCCCGTCGGTCGCGCCCCTCGTCGAACGCGCCGCCGCGGGCATCCCCAACCGCGACTTCGCCACCCGCCTCCTTGGGTCGCTCGACGTCGTTGCCCCGCGCGTGCCTCGCACTGTTGAGGGGTTGAGCGAACGCGAGCTGGAAGTCCTGAAGCTCGTCGCCTCCGGCGCCTCCAACCAGGAAGCCGGCCGCAAGCTCTTCATCGCGGCCAGCACGGTGAAGAAACACCTCGAGAACATCTACGCCAAGCTCGCCGTGGGCGGGCGGGTGGAGGCCATCGGGAGGGCGCGGGAGCTGGGGCTGTTGTAAACAACGTAGGGCGTGGCTTCAGCCCGCCTCCCTCGTGGGCGGGAGGGGGAACGCCGTCCGCCCTGCCCGGGGGGCGGGCTGAAGCCACGCCCTACATGGGTCAATGCCGCATCGCGCGGCGCTTTGTCTCCAGCGGCGACCACGCGTTGCCCGACATCACCAGCAGGCAGAGCAGGGTCACGCTGTCCTCGTAGTAATCCTCGTGCCGTGTGCTCACCGCGTCGTACAGGTCGTTCAACCACTCCTGCTGACCGGCATCCGTCATCGCCGCGACGCCGATCGGCGCGGCGAAGAAGATCGTGAAGTAGTCGCGGCCGGGGAGGGGAGTGCCGTTCAGCCGGTAGCCCGCGCGGAGCCGCAACGGATCGCCGCCCGTCGCCGTGCGCGCCCACGCCGCGATGCGCCGCGCCTGCTCGCGGGACCGCGGGTCGCCGTGCAACACGCCGTCCGTCCCGAGACGCCACGGGTCGCGGCCGGCGTTGTAGCCGTAGTCGCCGTCGGCGGCCGACTCCAGAAAGTTCGGCGGAGCCGGCGCACCCGATACGACGAAATCAGGAAGCAGTCCCGTGGCCGGGTGCTGCAGGCTCTCGACCAGCGCCTGCGTCTCCTCGATCACTTGCAGCCACGCCGGACCGCCGAACGCGCGAAAGTGCGCGGGCATGAAGTCCGAGGTGCGGACGGTGTTCTGGTTGTACTGCGCGCCGTGAGGGTCCACCCAGTCCCCCAGCATCGGCAGCCGGCTCTCCGGGCCGATCGTCGAGGCCAGCATCCCCGCAATCACCTCGCGCGCCGCGCCGCGGTAGTCGATCGCTCCGTCGCTTCCCCATTGCGCGTGCGCGAGGAGCAGCCCGTACGCGATGTCCGCATCGCCGTCGAAGGCGCTGGAGTCGTTGCCCGGCGGGACCTGCCAGCTCATGAGACGCGAATCCCCGCGGCTCGGATACCTGCGCGCGAACTTCCATAAGCCGTCGAAGATCTGCTGCGCGTCCGGATCGTGACCGGCCATCATCGCCACGACCATCATCCCGTACCCCTGCCCCTCGGACACTGTGCGTTCAGGGTTGGTGGTCCCGAACGACACGCGGTAGAGCGTGCCGTCGGCCTTCAGGAACTGCGCTTTCCAGGTGGCGTAATAGGCGCGGACGTCATCGTCGAGCTGGGTCTGGGTGCGATGGCTCGGGAGGATGGTTCCCGAGGCGTAGCGGGTGTGCTGGGGGAAGGGGCGGACGGGGCCGGCGAGGGTGTTGAGGGTGAGGAACAGCGCCGCGAGGGTGCCCAGAGGCCGGAACATGCCCCGAATACTACGAGCATGTCATCCCGAGCGTCGAGCGAGGGACCTGGGCGGGTGGGGCACGAGGCTCGTGTTTTGGCGCCCCGCCCGCCCAGGTCCCTCGCTCGACGCTTCTAAGAAACCCCTGGTATTTATGCGGGTTTTCGTCTCACGCTGCCTCGTGTTGGTCGATGGGAACAAGCCTCATGTTTAGGCGACGAGCGCGTTTTTGGAGAGAGGCCATGGAGCGCTCACGATCCATCAGTTCGTAGAACGGCTGCCCCCGATCAGAGTAAACGCGTCCCGTGCGGAGGGAGTCGTAGATGCGGCGGGCGAGCTTTGCTGCGGTAGCGTTAATCGCCTTTTCAGGACGATCTGGCCCTTCTTGCGGCGGTAGAAGGCTCCCAGCTCCGTGTTCGAATCCGCCAGAGCCTGAGCAGCGACACGCAAAGCGGTGGAGGCCCGATTGGCCGTTCTCCGGCTTCGCGAGCTGACCACCCTTCCCCCAGTGATGTTCGTTCCAGGCGATAGGCCGAGCCAGGAACAGAAGTGCTTGCCGGTCGGAAAGCGACTCAGGTCGTAACCGCATTCGGAAATGACGGTCAAGATCGTCAGGACGTGCAGCCCGGCGATTTGGGTCAGATCAAGTCCGAGGCGCTCGTAGAGAAGAGTGCGTGCATCGAACTGCACTTCGTTCTTGCGCGGCTTGCCCCGTTTGCCGCGTGCCTTCGGCGTGGTCGTGGGGTCTGCTTTGACCGGTAGCTTTTCGATCACTGCTCGCATCTTCTGGTCACACTGCTGGATCAAGTCGCGGTGAAAGTCCCACAGCTGGACCGATTGCTCGAGCGCGAACAGCTGTTCCTCGCGATAGTGCCCGGTCAATGCCTCGGCGATCTGCTCCTCGGATTTGGCACAAGCAGGGTCACGCAGCTTGGCCAACTCCTTCGGATCTCGCTCCCCTTTCAGAATGGTGCGAAGGATCTTCATGCCGTTCACTCCCGTGATGTCGCTCACGGCCTGATCGAGTCGCACATTCATGAGCACCAGCGCCTTTTGCATGTGCTGAATATGCTCGGATGCTCTCTCGGTCAGCATCCGACGCTGACGCATGTACGCGCGCAACTCGATCATCTCCACTTCTGCCCGAAGCGAAGCCTGCAAGATCCCGAACGTGTGCAGCAGATGCAGCCACTGGCAGTCGATGTAATCGCTCTTCTTCATCCCGTTGAAGCTCCGGATCGCCCGGGAGCTCACCAGAACTGGATTCAACCCGTACTCCTCGTAGATCTCGAAGGCAGCCACCCAGTACACCCCGGTCGCTTCCATCGCCACGGTGTCAACCCCACAGCTGCGCATCCACTCGGCCGACCGTCGCAACTCATTGGTCGTCGTTCCGAACTTCTGGACCGGTTCGTCCGAGACATGGTCTCCGACCGCGATCCACACTTCCCGCGCTCCCATGTCCGCTCCGGCCGCGTTGTGGTTGATTTGCTCCAGAACTCGTCTATTCTTCTTCCCGGTCCTGGAAGATCGCTTCTTGGACATCTCGCCTCCGCATCTCGAAGTGGTGCGCAGCGCGAAGCGGAAGATATTCCGAATTGCATTCTTCTAAACGGGGCGACGGCATCTGATTCATGCCGCTCCTCCAACTCAACGACGCGATCTTCCGGGACCATGCTCGGGATCGGGCCTTACAGCACCAAGCGTTTGCCGGTCTTGACATCGCGCTGCACCGCCTAAAGCTACCAAATCGCCACCGGTTTCTTTCCTCAACCGCGGCCCACGCCGTGCTCCCGCTCGGGATGACACGGGAACTCGCCTTCCCCCCTCCGAAATACGCCGATCGGCGAATGCGGCTACGCCGGGGGCGCACCTACCTTGCGCGGTATGAAGAAAGCAAAATTCCTCATCGCCACGTTCATCGCGATCCTCATCGCCTGTTTTCTGATCTCCATCCCCGGCTGCCGTTCCGCGAAGACCGAAAAGGATGCCGTCCACCTCAACGGGCGCATCGAGACGACCACCGTCGACCTCGGCCCGAAGGTCGCGGGCCGCGTGCTGGAAGTGCGCGTCAAGGCGGGCGACCGCGTGAAGGCTGGCGACCTGCTGCTGACGCTCGACCTCGGCGAGACGTCGGTCGCCGTCGAGCGCGAGCAGGCCGGCGTGCGGTCGGCCGAGGCGCGGGCGGACGATCTCGAAGCGGGGAACCGCAATACCGAGATCTCCGCGGCGCATCGCGGAAGTCGCCGACCGCCGCGCCGCGGTCAATCTCGCGGTCAAGGAGCACGAGCGCCAGGTCGCCTTGCTGCACGAAGGCGTCACGACGCAGCGCGACGCCGACCTCGCGCAGACGGAGCTCGAGCGCGCCCGCGCCGTCGCTGAAGGTCAGCGAGCAGAGGCTCGCCCTCGCCCGCGACGGCTTCCGCGCCGATCAGACCCTGGCCGCGAAGGCCGACGCCCAGCGCGCCGCGGCGATGCTCAAGCAGTCCGTCATCATTGCGCGGGAGAGCGAGATCCGCGCGCCGGCGGACGGCGTCATCCTCCACCGCCTCGCCGAGCCTGGCCAGCTCGTCGCCGCCGGACGTCCGCGATCACGATGGCGTTCGCCGACCGCCTGTACGTGCGCACGTTCATCCCGGAGTCGAGTCTCGGCAAAGTGAAGATGGGCATGGCGCCGCGACCGTGACCGTCGACGCGTTCCCCGACCGCAAGTTCGCCGCACGCATCACCGAGATCTCGCCGGAGGCGGAGTTCACGCCGAAGGCGGTCGAGACCCAGCGCCGAGCGGGTGAACCTCGTCTACGCCGCGAAGGCGGATCTCGACAAAGGCTGGAGCGAGCCGCTCGTGCCCGGCCAGCCCGCGGAAGTGACGGTGCCGTGCTCCGCGTGATCACACGCAACGAAGCTCACCCGGAAGTTCGGCGCTAACACCGCGCTCGACGCCATCGACCTGCGCATCGAGCGCGGAGAGCTGTTCGGGCTCATCGGCCCCGACGGCGCCGGCAAGACCACGTTCTTCCGCATCGTCGCCGGCGTGCTCGCGCCGACGTCGGGCAGCATCACGGTCGAGGCGTCAAGACCTTCGGCTTCGTGCCGCAGCGCTTCTCGATGTACGAAGACCTCTCCGTCGACGAGAACCTGCGCCTGCGCGCGAAGCTCTACGGCGTCGAGCCGAAGGTCGCCGGGCCCGCGCCGCGGACATGCTCGCGCGCGTGGGCATGGACCGCTTCGGCGCGCGGCTGGCCGGCGCGCTGTCCGGCGGCATGAAGCAGAAGCTCGCCCTCGTGGCCGCGCTGCTGACGCAGCCGCAGCTCCTGCTCCTCGACGAGCCGACGACCGGCGTCGATCCGGTCTCGCGCCGCGAGTTCTGGATGCTGCTCAACCGCCTCCACCACGAAGGCCTGACCATCGTCGTCTCCACGCCGTACATGGACGAAGCCGAGTACGCGACGCGCATCGCCTTCCTCGACCACGGCCGGATCTCCAAGATCGGCACGCGGCGCGAGATCCTCGCGACCTACGACCGCCCGCTCCTCGAGATCCGCACCTCGCGCCGCGCCTGAAGGTGCGCGAGCTGCATGGCGCCGATGTCCGAGGTCGACGACCTGTCGCTCTTCGGCACCGTGCTGCACGCGCGCGGCGCGGCCGGCACGGGCCCCGAGCTCGTCGACCCGCGTGCGCGCCCGCCTCGCGCGGCGTCGTTCCGGCCGACGGACATCCAGCCGCTCGGCGCCGTGCCTGGAGGACGTGTTCGTCTCATGGGCGAGGAGGACGGCATGACGGCGGCGACCTGATTGAGCGTGCGCAACGTCACGCGCAAGTTCGGCGCGTTCACCGCCGTCGACAACGTCTCCTTCGATCTCCCGCGCGGCAAGGTCTTCGGCTTCCTCGGCCCGAACGGCTCGGGCAAGTCGACGACCATCCGGATGCTCGCCGGGCTGCTCGACGCCGACGTCGGGCCGCATCACCGGCTTCGGCGGCCTGGATGTCACCAAGAACACCGAGGCCTGGAAGTCGCGCCTCGGCTACATGAGCCAGAAGTTCTCGCTCTACCTCGACCTCACGGTCGAGGAGAACCTCCGCTTCTTCGGCTCGCATCTACGGTCTCGACCGCGAGAAGATCGCGCGAGCGCATCGACGTCTTGTCGAGCGGCTCCGGTTCACGAACATCCTCGACAAGCTCACCGAGGGGCTGTCGACCGGGCTGCGGCAGCGGGCTTCGCTTGCGGCGGCGCTGATCCACGAGCCCGAGCTGCTCTTCCTCGACGAGCCCACCGGCGGCGTCGACCCGCGCGGCCGGCGCCTGTTCTGGGACCTGATCTACGAGCTGGCGGCCGACCGCGGCATGACCGTGCTCGTCACGACGCACTACATGGACGAGGCCGAGCAGTGCGACCGCCTGGCGTTCATCCTCGACGGCACCTCGATCGCCTCCGGCTCGCCCCGCGAGTTGAAACGCGACCTCGCGCGGCCGCATCCTCGAAGTGCGTCCCGAGGGCGATCCGTTCGACGCTGCTGACCCGGTTTCGCGAACGAACCGGCCATCGAAGACGCCTATCTGTTCGGACTGACGGTGCGCACCGTCGCCGCGGACCGCGATCCGCGCCACGCGCACGCGCTGCTTGTCCGCTTTCGGCTCGCCGGAACCGGCGGAGCCCTCGCTCGAAGACGTATTCGTCTCGCTCGCGCGCAAGCGCATAACGATCAAGGAAGAGGTAGCCGCATGACACGCCTTCTCGCCCTCACCTGGAAAGAGTTCCTGCAGCTCAAGCGCGACCGCATGACCCTTCGGATGATCGTCATGGTGCCGCTGCTCCAGACGCTCATCTTCGGCTACGCCATCAACTACGACGTGAAGCACCTGAAGACCGTCGTCCTCGACGAGAGCCGCTCCTTCGAGAGCCGCGAGCTCGTGGCGAAGATGACCGCCACGGAGTACTTCGACGTCGTGAAGCACGTCGGGACGATGAAGGAGATGCAGGCGGAGATCGACGCCGCGCGCGCGTCGGTGGGCCTGGTCATCGACCGCGACTTCGGGCGCGACCGTCATCGCAACGCCCCCGCGCGTGCCTTCCTGATCGTCAACGCCTCGGACAGCACGACGTCGTCGCAGGCCATGTCGATCATGGCCGGCATCGCCCAGAAGATGTCGATCGAGACGTTCGCGCAGCAGGGCGGCTGGCAGTACAAGCAGCTCCCGATCGATCTGCGCGTGCGGCCCTGGTACAACCCCGACCTCCGGACGTCGCGCTTCATCATCCCCGGCCTGATCGCGATCATCCTCACGTTCACGCTGATCCAGTTCACGGCCACGCGCCATCGTGCGCGAGCGCGAGCGCGGCACGCTGGAGCAATTGCAGGTCACGCCCGCCACGCGCGCGGAGCTGATCCTCGGCAAGATCGTGCCGTTCATCGTCATCGGCTACTTCCAGTTCACCCTGGCGGTGCTGCTGATGCGCTTCCTGTTCGACATCCGGATCATGGGCTCGGTGCTCGACCTCTACATCGTCGGCTTCCTCTTCATGGCCGCCGTCCTCGGCCTGGGCATGCTGATCTCGACCATCGCCGAGACGCAGATGCAGGCGTCGCAGATGTCGATGTTCTTCCTGCTGCCCTTCGTCTTCCTCAGCGGCTTCGTCTTCCCGCTGGCGGGCATGCCGAAGATCTTCCAGTGGATCTCGCGCTATCGTCCCCGCGCGCTACTTCATCGACGTGATCCGCGGCATCGTCCTGCGCGGCTCGAGCCTCGTGGACCTCTGGCAACCGACGGCGCTGCTCGCGGCCTACACGTTCGGGATCATCACGCTCGCGGTCGCGCGGTTCAAGAAAACGGCGGCGTAGATGTCACGCGGTCGACATACTGCCGTTCGAATGCCGGCGCGATCCGGGGATGTACGTCGCCAGCGGCGCGGTCGAAGAGATCCCCTTGGTAATCGTCGCCTCGATGACGCCGAACGAGATCGTATCGTCGCGCCGTACCCGTGCGTGGCTGATCTTCTTTCCGTTGATGTGCGTGCCGTTCCTGCTCCCGCGGTCCTCGACGACGATCGTATCGCCGCTGATGATGATCACCGCGTGACTGCGGGAAACCGTCGGCTCGTCCAGTACGATCCGGCAATCGGGGGAGCGCCCGACCAGATTCTCGCCTTCGTAGAGCAGATGGCGCTGTCCTTCGCAACGCAGGAACGCCACCGGCAATGTTTCGGCGGCCGCGGTCACCACATCTCCCGCAAAGGCATAGCCGAATCCGTGAACGGTCCGGATGTACTGTGCCGAGCGCGCGTCGTCGCCGAGGGTCCGGCGCAACTCGCTGACGATGCTGGCCATGTTCGTCTCACTCACGAAGGTCGACGGCCACAGCGCGTCGTAGATCTCCTCCCGCGACACCGCGCGCGGCCGCTTCAGGATCAGCATGCGCAGCAACTGCTGCGCCTTCGGCGAAAGGTGCTGTTCCTCGCTGTTCCGCAGCAGCAGGTGAGAGCCGCAGTCCAGCGTGAACTCCCCGAATCGGAACAGTGCTGCCGACTCGTCATTGCTGAGAGAGCTCATTCGCATGGGGGTTCTCCGTTATTGGACTGCCGGTAAGGTACACCATCTTTGCCGACGTCCATAATTTTCCCATGAAAACACCACATCTCAGGTCCGCCGTGGCCCGAACTTGTGCCGTATGAAGGAGGAAACCATGTTTCGTCGTCTATCGATCGTCTTCTCGGCCATTCTTTTCGCCACCGCCGCGAGCGCACAATGGCAGTCCTGCTCGCCCGGCACGAGCGTCTGCCAGACCACTGGCAACGTCGGGATCGGAATCAGCAATCCGGGCGAGGCACTGGTCGTCAGCGGAAAGGTCCTGGCGACTACCGGGTTCGGCGTTGGCGGGGGGCCAACCGCTGCATATCCTTTCGTGGGCTACAGCGACAATACCAGCCCCACGGGAGTGATGCTTCGTAGCAAGTTCGCGGGGACTCCCGCTGCGTCGTATGTCGGGAACTTCGGGACCGTGGGCACGTTCATCTCGCACAATCGCGAGCCGGAAGACGGGACCTTCATCTATTCCGCCGCGTCCCCGAATCAATACAATGCAGTTCAGGTCGTCCTCGGCGACACCTATCGCGGGAGGCTGTTCCAGGTCACGAACTTCCCCGGCGGTCAGGAGACCGTCCGCCTCTTCATCGACTACAGCGGCAACGTCGGCATCGGCACGCTGACGCCGTCGGAAATTCTCGACGTCGACGGCAACATCCACGTCAGCGGGAGCATCAACGCGGAGTATCAGGACCTCGCCGAGTGGGTGGAGGCGCCGGAGCAATTCGAGCCTGGGACAGTCGTCGTGCTCGACCGGTCGCGCAACAACGCCGTCGTCGCGTCGACGGCTGCTTATGACACCAGCGCCGCGGGCGTGATCTCCGCGCGGCCGGGGATCTCTCTCGGCGAGCGTTCCGATTCGAAAGTTCCCGTGGCGACGACCGGCCGCGTGCGCGTGAAAGTCGACGCCACGCGCGGCCCCATCCGCATCGGCGATCTGCTGGTGACCAGCGACACGCCCGGCACCGCGATGAAGTCGACGGCCATCGACGTCGCGGGCATTCCGATGCATCGTCCCGGCACCCTCATCGGCAAGGCCCTCGAGCCGCTCGCCGGCGGGCAAGGCGAGATCCTGATTCTTCTCAGCCTGCAGTGAGAGAGGCGGGCGGGGCGGCCGGTCCTCATCCGGCCGCTCCGCAGAGCCCGCAGTCCTCTGTGTTACGGTTGGCTTGTGAGGTCACAATGAAAAGACTCAGCCTCCCGATCATTGCAGTGCTTCTGGTGGCGTGTAGTGCCGGTCAGACGGCGATCGATTCACCCGCCAGCGACAACCCCGCTCTCGCACTGAGGAACATGATCCTCACGAGGGTGCCGGAGCCGGACGAACCGTCCGTGGTCATCATGGATGCGTACGTTGGCGAGGCCGTCGTCTCGGTGATGTCTTCCGCTGGGGGCGACGCGAGCCTGTACTACAGTACCGGAGGGGCCATGATTGGCGGACAGGGGCATGCGAACGTTCGCGCCGCCGCGATTGCGTTCGCCGAAGAGGCCGGCCGCCAGCAGAACGAGATGCAGCCGGTCACCGCCTTCCCGTACCCCAGCGCCGGCATGGTCCGTTTCTACCTCCGCACCCGCGCCAGCGTTTTCGTCGCCGAGGCAGCGGAGTCCGAGCTCGAGAAGGGAACGCACCCCCTGTCGCCGCTGTATACGAAGGGGTGGGAAGTCGTGAACCAGTTCCGAAAGGTGAGCGAGGCCGGCGAGTAGGGCGCCGGTCTACGCGGAGAGCGCCGGCTCGAGGCTCGGGCCGCGGGTAGCTTCGATCTGGGGAGTCCGCAGCAGCAGATTCCGCCCATGGCGGTGATCGAGCGCGTGGTGACGAAGCAGGTGCGCGAGGTCGTCATCTGACGCGCGTCGCAATTCGATCAATTACTGGCGTGGTCCGGGATATACAGAGGGAAGGGCGCGGTCGCAGTGGTCCCTCGGGAAATCGTTGCCTCCACGGCTCCGAACGCGAGCGCGTCCTGATGCCCTATCCGCGAGTGGCTGATTTTCTGCCCGTTGACGTACGTACCGTTCGTGCTCCCGCGGTCCTCGATGACGTAGGTGTTGCCGGTGATGATGATGACCGCGTGATGGCGAGAGACCGTCGCGTCGGTCAGGACGACCCGGCAATCCGGTGCGCGTCCGACCGAATTCTCACCCGCACAGAGCAGATGGCGCAGTCTTTCGCAGCTCAGCATCGCCATGGGGATCAGCCGGGAGCCTTCTGTCTCCACGCCTGCGGCAAATGCATACCCGAATCCATGCACCGTACGAATGTATTGTGCCGTGCGCGCGTCATCGCCCAGGACGCGGCGCAGCTCGCTGACGATGCTCGCGACGTTCGTCTCGCAGACGAACGTCGACGGCCACAGCGCGTCGTAGATCTCCTCACGCGCGACGGCCCTGGGCCGGGCCAGAAGCAACATGTGTAGTAATCGCTGCGCCTTCGGCGACAGATGCTGCTCCTCCCCATTCTTCAGCAGCAGATGTGAAGCACAGTCGAACCGGAATTCGCCGAAACGAAAGATCAGAGACGACTCGCCGTCTGAAAGGGTGCTCATACGCATTGGATGCCTCCCCTGTTCAATCGTCAACCGACGCAATACCATCTTTGGGTATCTCCATAACATTCCCACAAAACGCCAACAATTCAAGACCTCAGCGGTTACACCTTGGAGTCGAAGGAGGTCATTGTGAGAAAGCAGAAACGATCAAGTGCAATCAGCAGTGTGAAACGGAACACCTTTCGACTCGTCGTCACTTTCGTATTGGGAATCACCGGACCATTGGCGAGCGCTCAGCAGGGGACGGTGAGCACCGCCGGAACGGGGACGGCCGGCGTGCACATCGAGTCATTTGCGACCTTCCCGGACGTCGCGATCAAAACCGGAAATGCGACGACGTCGGCATTGCGCGTCTTCAACTCCGCAAATGCCGAGCTCCTGCGGGTATCCGCGAACGGAAATGTGGGTATCGGGACGACGGCGCCCACATCCAGGTTGATGGTGTTCAACGAAAAAGGCGGTGTCTTCGCCTTTGTCATCCAGCAGCGGAGCGCCTATTCCGCGAACACCGAAGGGCACT
The DNA here is from genome assembly GCA_963821585.1 of uncultured Acidobacteriota bacterium. Taxonomy (GTDB): domain Bacteria; phylum Acidobacteriota; class Thermoanaerobaculia; order Gp7-AA8; family Gp7-AA8; genus QHVT01. The sequence goes on along the minus strand of CAWGEI010000003.1, from coordinate 4,701,817 downwards.
CGTCTGATATGGCCGCCGCCGGGTACATGACCACTGTTCTCCCCGCCGGGGTCACGCATTACGGTACCGCCCTCGGAATGGGCGGCGTCACGTCTCTCGAAGGAGCGGGGTCTCTGAGGGCCGCATTCGGTCTTTTCGCGGATGTCACCGTAGCGCCGGGTTCCACCGGGACGATCACGAACGCCTACGGCGTCTATGCCCGCGTCGCTAAGAACAACGGTTCCGTGGGGACGGGCTATGGACTCTTCATCGCCGACGTTGGCGCCACGAACGACTACGGCGTTTATCAGGCGGGGGCGGACGACTCGAACTACTTCGGCGGCGATATGACGGTAGGCTTTGCAGGTGGGACAGGCACGAAGTTGACGGTCAACGGAAACGTATCCGTGACCGGTTCGATCACCGGGGCTTCCGTGATCGGAGCGGTCTACCAGGACATGGCGGAATGGGTGCCAGCATCCTCTGACATGGAGCCGGGGACCGTGGTCGTGTTGAACCAGGACCGCGTGAACGAAGTGATGCTCTCGTATCGTGCCTACGACACGAGCGTGGCCGGCGTCGTCTCGGCGCAACCCGGCATCATTCTGGGGGTCGGAGGCGACTCGAAGGAACAGATTGCAACGACCGGACGGGTCAAGGTTCGCGTCGACGCGACGCATTCCCCTGTGCGCATCGGCGACCTTCTGGTCACCAGCGACGTCCCGGGCACGGCCATGCGCTCCGAGCCGACGGAAATGAACGACCGTCGGTTCCACCAGCCCGGCACGATCATCGGCAAGGCGTTACAGCCGTTGGAGAGTGGCGTAGGCGAGATCCTCGTGCTGCTCTCTCTACAGTGAGGAGGGGAGCGCAATGAAGAAAACAACTCTGCTCCTTCTGTCACTGCTGTGCATTGCATGGCTTCCGCTCGCAGCGGACCCGCCGGGCGAGTCTCTCGTGCCGCGCCGGCCCGCGAACAAAGGCAGCGCCAGGCTTTCGGCTGAAGTCCCGATCGAGTCGGTCGTCGTCAAGTTCCACGAAGGCACCCATGTTCGCCTGCGTGAGAAGTCGCTCGCTGCTCTTGCGCGTACAGCGCGCGAGAATCAGCAGCTCACGAAAGCCGGCCTCGGCGCGATTCAGGTCGAAAACGATGTGCGCGCGGTGCAGGCAATCCTCGCCTCGAGCAGTCAGTTCCGGGGGCTGGAGCGCCTGTTCTCGGCCGATGAGGAGACCCTCGCCGCGCGGCGGGCCGCCGGTGAAGCGCGATCCGGCCGCGAGCTCGCCGATCTCGATCTGTACTACCGGGTGCGGGTACCCGAGGGCGCGAAGCATGGGGACGTCGAGACGCTCCTGGCATCGCTGAACGCGATTCCCAGCGTGGAGATCGCTTACGCGCCGCCGCCGCCGCAACCCGCGGCCGATATTCCGCCCGTGACTCCGAACTTCGAGAGCTCCCAAGGCTATCTCGGCCCGGCGCCGCTCGGAATCGACGCTTATTACGCGTGGGGCATCGGCGGCGGCCGCGGCCAGGGGACCTTCATCGTCGACGTCGAAGGTGGATGGCGAACGACTCACGAAGACCTGCCCCCGCTGTTTCACCAGGGCGGCACGCAGATCAATGACCTTGGCTGGCGCAATCACGGCACGGCCGTTCTCGGCATCATGGCCGCTCCCGCCAATGGCTATGGCATCACGGGAATCGTGAACGGAGCCAATGCAGGATTCGAGAGCATCGGCGCGCAGAGCACCGCAAGCGCGCTCACGAATGCGGCGATCGCGGCCGGCATCAGCGGCCTGGTCGTGATCCCACTGCACGCTGCCGGGCCACCTACGCCCAATTCATCCTGCAATTGTTCCGGCGGTCAGTGTGACTTTGTCGCATTGGAATACTGGCAGGACAATTACGATGCCATCGCGAACGCCGCCGCGAACGGATCTATCGTCGTGGAAGCCGCCGGCAACGGCGCCACGAATCTGGATGATTCCGTCTATGGCGGCATTTTCAATCGCATGGTTCGCGACTCAGGCGCCATTCTCGTCGGAGCCGGCGAATCCAATGCGCGGACACCGGCGTGTTTTACGAATTATGGCTCGCGGATCGACATGCACGGCTGGGGCGTGAACGTCGCCACTCTTGGCTATGGGGATCTCTTCAATCCGAACAATGACGAGAATCAGCGTTATACGAGCGCTTTCAACGGCACTTCGAGCGCATCCCCGATCGCCACCGGCGCTGCTTCCTCGGTCATCGGCGTCTCGCTGGCCGACGCTCAGGGTTATGGGTATCGCACTCCGGCCGAGATCCGGCAGATCCTTGCAGCCACGGGAACGCCGCAGGCCTGCTGCGATCCCCGCAACATCGGGCCGATGCCGAATCTTCGTAACGCGATTCCGCGAGTGCTCGACAGGCGGCCGGTCGCCAACATCCAACCGATCGCGTGTACGGGGCTCGTCTGTAACGCCGACGCCAGCAACTCCTCGGACGATCACGGGATTGCCAGCTACGAGTGGGATTGGGGCGACAACTCGACGTCGTCCGGCGGACCGTTGACGAGTCATATGTACGCCGCGAACGGCGTGTATCTCGTGACGCTCACCGTGTATGACAGCGAGAATCAAAGCGACTCGGATTCGGAGACGGCCAACGTCAATCCGCCGACCATCCCCGGTAATTTCGTTGCTACGGCGAACACCACCACCAGCGTGACGCTGACGTGGACTGCTTCGGGCGGGAGCCCCGTTTACGTCATTGAGAAGCGCAGCTCACACACGGGAGCATGGGGGCCGGTGCAGACGACGCCGGCGACATCGTTCACCGAATCCGGCCTGACGCCGCTGACGATGTATCAGTATCGCATCAAAGCCATGACCAACGGAGGATCGTCCGGATTTGCCTTCGATTATGCGACGACGGTCGTGTTCGGAGCGAATCTGCAGCGCTTCGTGAGCACGATCGCCGGGGGACACATCCGCGATCTCCGCGACGCCGTTGACGCGTGGCGCATCTTTGCCGGACTGCCGCCCGTTTACCCGGCCAATCCGGTGGCAACCGGCTCCATCAAAGCGGCCAATTTCGTGACGAGTTTGTCTGACCCGCTGCCGGGCATATTCACCGCGTTCAACCAGGCACGTACTGCCATGGGCTTGCCGCAGTTTGCATACAGCGGCGTCCCGAATCCGGCAGTGAGCGGTCCCGTTCGTCTCGAACACGTGCAACAGCTCAGGGAAGTCCTGAGGTAGCTTCCGCCGCGGAGCGCCGGCTTCCAGCCGGCCGCTCCGCCGGCATCTTGCCGGCACACCCTGCCTTCACTTTTCCACATTTCCGCCGCGTGCGCTCCATGGACGCGCTGCACCATGCGGGACATGAAGAACGCGATCGCCATCATCTTCATCTTCCTCTGCACCACCATCGCCTGGATCATCCTCGGCGCCACGATCGAGAGGCGCACCTTCGCGGCCGGCTCGGGCCTCGGGCCGCGGGTGGCGTCGAGCTGGGGGAGTCCGCAGCAGCAGGTTCCGCCGATAGCGGTGATCGAGCGCGTGGTGACGAAGCAGGTGCGCGAGGTCGTCAACGGGCAGAACATCGCCCGCACCGTGGAGGAGACGACCGTGACGCCGCTCGCGCTCGAGCGCAGCCGCGTGCGGGCCGGGCTGGACCTCGAGCAGCGGAAGAAAGGGCTGCTCTGGTTCCCGACCTACCGTGTCGCGTTCCGCGGCGACTACGTCTTCCGCAACACGACCGACTCCGACGACGTGACCCTGAGGCTCGCGTTTCCCGCGGCCGACGCCATCTACGACGACCTCACGTTCATCGTCGACGGCCGCCCGATCCGCACGAACGCCGTCAACGGCGTCGTCGATGCGTCCGTGCGCGTGCCTGTCGGCGGGACCGTGCGCCTCGAAACCGGCTATCGCTCCCAGGGCCTCTCGACATGGACCTACTCATTCGGCGAAGGCGTCTCGCAGGTGCGCGACTTCCAGCTCGACATGCAGACGAACTTCAAGGCCATCGACTTCCCCGCGGGCACGCTCTCGCCGACGGTCAAGAGTCCCACGAGCAATGGCTGGAAGCTGGCATGGCGCTACAACAACCTCGTCACCGGCTCGCGCATCGGCATGGAGATGCCGGAGAAGATCCAGCCCGGACCGCTCGCCGGCCGCATCAGCTACTTCGCGCCCGTGTCGCTGCTGTTCTTCTTCTTCCTGATGTTCATCATCACGACGCTGCGCCGCATCGAGCTGCATCCGATGCACTACTTCTTCCTCGCCGCGTCGTTCTTCTCCTTCCACCTGCTCCTCGGCTACCTCGTCGACCACATCTCCATCCACCTCGCCCTGGCCATCGCCTCGGTGGTCTCGCTCTTCCTGGTCGTCAGCTATCTGCGAATCGCCATCGGCCCGCGCTTCGCGTTCGTCGAGGCCGGCCTGACGCAGCTCGTCTACCTGGTCGGCTTCTCGTACGCCTTCTTCCTCGACGGCTTCACGGGCCTGGCGATCACCATCGGCGCGATCGTGACGCTGTTCGTCGTCATGCAGCTGACGGCGCGAATCGACTGGCGGGTGAAGGCGCAGGCTCCGGCAATGGCGTGATCTCCGTCCCCCTTCTGTGTCCTCTGCGCCTCTGTGGTGAAAACACGTGTGCATTCACCACAGAGGCACAGAGGACACAGAGGGGGACGGAGATTACTGAACGACTGCCTTGGCGCCTCCCCAGATCCCCGTCGACAGCTCCTCCACCGCGATGACCAGCTCGAGCTTGGATGCCGGTGCCGTGATCGGCGCCTTGTACTGGAACGTGCCTTTGGACGGATCGTAGTCGGTCACCATGCGGTGGATGAGCATCGGCTGCTGCCCGGCCTCCCTGGCGAGGATCGACACGCGGAAGGCCGCGCTGCGTGACGACGCCACCGCGGCGATCGGCGTGAGGGACGACTGGACGACGATGTTGCCCGTGCGGCGGCCGGTCGTGGCCGGCGACCACTCGACGTTCACGGTCGTCGGCAGCTCGCCGACCGGTCCGCCGTCGCGCAGGATCTGCACCACGCGCGCCGCGGCGATGTCGTCCGGGGTGGCCTCGCTCGACCACTTCACCGTCCGGACGTTGACGCCCGGCCGCTGCGTGCGCACCGCGACGCGGTGCGCTTTTCCGTCCGGCGGCCGCGACACCTGGTAGGTGATCTTCACGCGCTGCCCGAGGTCGGCGATCGCCTTGGCGAGTTGCCCGCGCTGCACCACGGAGCCGCCGGTGGTGTCGGCGAATTCGAGCAGCGGATCGCGCGTGCGCGAGCCCGAGAACGCCGATCCCGGAGCCGGGTCATCAACGCGGAGATTCCGGATGCGCCCGATTCCCGAGCGCCCCGAGTCGTCGACCCATTGATCGCCCGCACCCGCGGGGGCGTCGATGGCGATCGTCGTCCACGAAGACGCGGCCAGCGCCTTGGCCATCTGGGTGATCGGCGATCCGAGGTCGTACTGCGAGAACTCCTCGCGGGCTTTCTGGGCGTCCTTCGAGCCCTGCGCGAATCCGAAGTAGTAATTGGCCGGATCGTATTCGAAGCCTCCGCTGGCGATCATCAGCGCGCGCGGCCGCTGCTGGGGATAGCGGGACATCCATTCCAGCAGGTTCCGCCGGAACCGCTGGGCCATCTCGATCTCCTGCATGACGTACGGCCGGACCTGGTCGAGGCGGATCATGGGCTGGACGATGTCCCGCGCCTCCGGGTCGACCGCCCGCTGCGTCGCCGTCAGGGTCGTGTTCCGGCGCGGAGTGCTCGACCGGTCGTCCTGATCCCTGATGAAGCGCCGGCGGTGGACGGTCAGGAAGTCCTTCGCGCCGCGCGAGACCGCTTCCTTGAAGCCGCGCCGGATGGCTTCCACGTCGCGCGTGGCCGGAAGGACGAGCGTCGACGTCATGTCGCCGACCACGATCTCCACGGTGCCCATCCGGGCCAGCTCCTCCGCCTGCGTGGCCAGCGTCTCCGAGATCTTCCGCAGGTTGATCGTGCTGGAGAACAGCGTGTCGAAATAGATGACGATCTGCCAGTTGGCCTTGGAGCCCATGTAGGGGACGCGCATCGTGCCGCCGGAATCTCCCGCCTGGGCCGGCGCCGCCGCGTCGTCGAGAAACTCGACCCCGATCACCTTCCGCTCCACGTCGTCTTCCAGGACCGTGAAGTCCTCGATCTTGAGATCGCGAGGAACCTTGCCGTCCTCGCCGCGCACCTCCGCGACGAGCTCGATGGCCGTGACGTTGACCGCCGCTTCGGTGCGGACAGGCTCCTGCGCCACGGCCGTCCCGGCGATGAGCAGAGAGAGGAGGAGGGCTTTCGCTGGCATGATGGCTGTCAGTGTACGCCCGGTACGGATGGCGTAAAGTGCGCGCATGGCGCTCCAGCACGCAACCTCATCCACACCGCCCCCGCCCGGAGCCGAGCCCACGTACGCCGAGCGCGTGCGCACGCTGCTCTCCACGGAGCGCCTGGGCACGCTGGCCACGCACTCCGTCCACCATCCCGGCTTTCCCTTCGCCTCGGTCATGCCATACGCGCTCGACGCCGGCGCCGCGCCGCTCTTTCTCATCAGCAGCATGGCCATCCACACCCAGAACCTCGTCGCCGATCCGCGCGCCAGCCTGCTGGTGATGCAGAGCGGCAGCGACGCCGATCCCCTCGGCTCCCCGCGTGCGACCCTCCTCGGTACCGTCACGCGGATCGACTCCACGGACGAGATCCGCGCCGCCTACCTCGACCGCCAGCCCTCCGCGAAGTACTGGATCGACTTCTCCGACTTCGCCTTCTTCCGCCTCGACGTCACCTCCGTCTACTTCGTCGGCGGCTTCGGCGTCATGGGCTGGGTGAAGGTCGACGACTACCGCGACGCCGAGCCCGACCCGCTCGCGCCGTTCGCCGCCGGCATCCTCGAGCACATGAACGCCGACCATGCCGAAGCCCTCCGCGCCATCACCCGCCACTTCGCCGGCCTCGACGCCGAGGAGGCGACCATGGTGTCGTGCGACCGCCTGGGATTCGTCGTGCGCGCGCGGACGCAGGAAGGGATGAAAGGCGCGCGCATCCAGTTCGCCGAGGCCGTGCGGACGCGGGAGGACGCGCGGCGCGTGCTGGTGGCGATGACGCGCGAAGCGCGGGGTTGACGCGGGTTCCTCGCGAGAGCGTACCGGCAAGATGCCGGCGAAACGGCCGGCTGGAAGCCGGCACCACAACGGCCTGGCATGTGGTGCCGCCGCCCCGGCGGCCGTAACGCCGGCGCCCCGCCGGCAGTGCACTCGCGAGAACGCTGTTGGATGGCGCCGGTGATCGCCATCGTATTCGTGGAGATGTTCGTGCTGACGGGCGAGCTGGTCGACTACGTCCACATGGGTTACGGCTCGACGTATTCGTCCTACCTGATCCTGACCGTCGTCCAGGGCGAGCTCCGCGAGCAGCGCGGCGTGAACGCGGAAGCCTTCCTGAAGTTCCGCCGGCAGCAGTTTGCGGCGTACCGGAAAACGCCGGAGTATGCGAAAGCGCGGGCCGACGCGACGGCGGACGGCGCGAAGATGCCCGAGGAGCAACTCGAACAGTTCCTGTTTCAGTTCACGTCGGAGGCATACCTGTCGCGGATCTTCCGATGACCGCCTCCGCGTCGCGGAGCTCCTCGTCACGGCGGTGGTAGCCGCAGCGCTCGATGAGCGCGCGCGCCTTCTTCAGCTCCTCGCGCGCTTCGTCACGGTTCTCGCGGAAGAAGAGGCGCGCGCGGTGGAGGTGGACGTCGGCGAGATGGAGGCGCATCGGGCCTCGCTCGGCGAGCTGCTGTGCTTCGTCGAGATCGGCGCGGGCGGCGGCGGGGTCGCCCTGCACGGCGTGTAGCCACGCGCGCGTAAGCAGGGCGCGGGGAAGATGATGCATCGTCCCTGCTTGTCGAAGGCCATGAACTGCTGCTTCGACGCCCGAATGTGCACCGTTGATCGCGGCGTTGCCGAGGGTCGCTCGGTAAAGCGCGACGCGGCCGAGTGTGAGGTTGTCCAGGGCTGAGCTGAAGAGGTGCTTGTGGCGCATTGCGAACGCCAACGCACTCGTGGCGCGATGCTGGACGTCCATGAAGATCTGCGTATCGAGAGTTTGCGCGTTCGCCGCCAGATATCGGCGCCAAGCTGAACGTTCGGTCCCGGCCAAAAGGAGGTCGCAGAATAGGAATCCTCGCATCGAGTAGAGCAACGGGGCTGTCGGATCATTCTCTTTTTGCAGAGTCTCCGCCTCGCGGAATCGTTCATCCGCCTTCGCCGCCCGCCCCGCCTGGTGCAATGCATCTGCGTGCGTCGTCCTCGCGACTATGATTTGAAGTGCGTCCTCGCCTCGGTCTGCGTGTTGAACGGCCCGTTCCGCGTGTCGGACGGCCGGGACCACATCACCGAGTGTCAGATCGAGCTCGCTGAGGTTTGCAGCGTAGATCGCCGCATTCTTCCCGTCCTCGGGGGCGGTGGTCTGTAAAGCAGCATGCATCGGCATGAGCGCTTCGGCAAGCCGACCAAGAGAGAGCAGGCTGAATGCTGCCTCGTTCATGATCCAGCTTTGAGCCGCGGCTGTGAGATCCGCAGCGGGCTGGCTCCATGGAACTGTGAAGAAGCATCTCAAGGCCGCGAGATTTGCGCCAGGCAACCCCAGCATCTTCCAGCTATAAAACCCATAGGGTCCTGACGTGCCACGCAGAATGCGGTCGCGATAAACCTGATCGCATGTCTCCTGAGCCCGATCGGCCTGGCAACCGTGGTGGATCGCCTGGTAAAGCGGCTGCAGACCGTCGACGCCTTCCGGCCAATACGGCACGCTGTCGCGCAAATGCTCGTACAGACGGCCATGTGCTATCCGCCATCCCTGTGGCCACTCGCGAAGTCGACGCGCAGAGTGCTCGCAAATCAACGGATGCGCATCGAGGGCGTTTCTCGCCACCCACTGTTCGTTCGCGTTCTGCTGATATTGCGCTTCGAGCGGAATCCCCTTAGCTTTCACCGTCCGCGCTTCTTTTTCGCTATGGCCGGCGATCCGTGGCGGCTCCCACAACTGCTCCTCGACGAAACCGAGCTGCACGAGGCGCGTCACGGCCAGGTTCCACTGTGCATCCGTCAGTGGCACGAGCGAGTCCGTCAGCCCGTCGATGGCCGGAGCCTGGCGCAACGCGGCCAGGCAGTCGGGCGTGGCGGGGCGGTCGAAGAGGCCGAGGAGGCGGAGGATCGCTAGCTCCACGTTGCGGCCGTCGCGCACGAGCCATTGCTCGTACGCCTCCATCACCCGGAACGCGTGGCCGCTCGTCTCCTCGTAATCCGCCTCGTACAGCGAGACCAGGTCGCGCCTGCGGATGTCGCCGCCGTGCGCCTCAGCCAGGAACTTCCCCAGCAGTGTGAGCGTGAGGGCGTGCCCCTTCACGTCGCCGGCGAGCGTCTCGCACTCCATCGCTGTCCCTCGGACGCCGAGGGTCTCGAGCAGGCTCGCTCCCGCTTCCTTCGAGAGATGCGCGAGCTTCCAGTGCGGGGCGGTCGTGTTTCGGAACGTGTCGAGATCGGGGATCTCCTGCCGCGTCGTGACGACGCAGAGCCCGCGGTTGCGCGCGGCGAGGCCGCGCAGCAGCGACTGGAGCGCCGGATCGCGCAGCTCTCCTGTCTTCGCATCCTGCAGCGGCTCCAGGCCGTCGAGGATCAGCAGCGTGCGGTGTTGTGCGGCGAGCTGTGCGAGGCGCTCGCCCTTCGTCCAGCCGTCGGCGGCGCTCGCGGCGAGCTCGGCATCACCGAAGAACTCGAGTGCCGTCTTCAGGAACACATCGCTGCTGCCCTGGCGATAGAACGACCAGTCGAAGTAGCGTTCGACGTCGTCGTACTTCGTCGCCGCCCAGTGCGCCGCCAGCGTCGACTTTCCGACGCCGCCGAACGCGACGGTCACCAGGACGTTCCTTTTCGCATCGGCGCTCCACGCCGCATCGAGCATGGCCAGCTCGCGCTCGCGGCCGATGAGCAGTCTGGATGAGGGGAGTCGCGAGGCAGCAAGCAACGGTTGAAACGTCGTCACCGGCTGCCGTGCCGGGAGCGGTACCGTATTGCCGACAGCAGGCTTCGTGACGTACGACTGTCCGGTCAGGTCGCGATAGAGCGCCTCGTAACCCGCATCAGTGAGGTCGAACCGCGAGATCCGATAGTGCCCATCGTTGCGCATCGTGATGGGGATGTGCTCCTGCGTCGCGCCGTCGAAGAGCACAGGGATAAACCGCTCGTTGCGTTTCGCACCGTAAACGTAGTTGTGAATGATCCGGCCTTCCCAGAACACGCCGCGCCCGTCGTCCGCCGGCACCTGGTTCTGCACGCGATCGTGATACGTCTGCGTGCAGATCATCAACACGTGGCTCGACACCTCGGGACGCAACTGCTCTTCGCACCACGCCGGCCAACCCTGCGTCGGGCGCTGGTGATAGCGATCGATCTCCACGTCGACACCGTGGCCGTGCAGCGCATCCGCGAGCCGGAGCACGCGCTCGCTGTGCTCAGCCGAGTCGTGGCTGTAGCTGATGAAGACCTTCGCCATTGCCGAACATCCCATAGAGTACGCGACATGGAAGTCTTCGAGATCGTCATCGCACTGCTCCTCGGCGGCGCCGGTCTGGCAGCGCTGGCGCGGCGGTTTTCGACGCCGTATCCGGCGCTGGTGGCCGTGGGCGGGGCGGCGCTCGCGCTGGTGCCGCGGGTGCCGACGATCATGCTCGATCCGGGGCTGGCGCTGGCGTTGTTCGTGGCGCCGGTGCTGCTGGATGCGGCGTTCGACGCGTCGCCGCGGGACATTCGCGCGAACTGGCGCGCGGTCACCAGTCTCGCCCTCGGCGCGGTCGCGCTGACGGTGGTGGTCGTGGCGGTGGTGACGCGGATGCTCGTTCCGGGGATCCCGTGGGCCGCCGCGATCGCGCTTGGGGCGATCGTTGCTCCGCCGGACGCCGCGGCGGCGACGGCGGTGCTGAAGCAGCTTCGTCCGCCGCATCGGCTGCTGGTGATCCTGGAGGCGGAGAGCCTCTTCAATGACGCGAGTGCGCTGTTGATCTACCGGGTCGCGGTGGGCGCGGTCGTGACGGGGTTCGTGTCGGGATGGCGGCTGCTGCCGATGGTGGTGTTCGTCACGGTCGGCAGTGTGATCCTCGGCCTGGTCCTCTCGCGCGGGATGCTGCTGGTCTCGGCGCGCATCACGGACGTGTCCACGGCGGTCATCACGCAGTTCTGCACGACGTTCGCGGTGTGGCTGCTGGCGGAGCGCCTGCACCTCTCCGGCATCCTGACGATGGTGGTCTTTGCGATGGCGACGTCGCGCCGCGCGGGAGATGTCATCCCGGCGCGCATCCGGGTGCCGTCGTACGCGGTGTGGGAAGTGGTGGTGTTCGTGCTGAACGTGCTGGCGTTCATCCTGGTCGGCTTTCAGTTGCGGCTGATCGTCGCCCGCGGCGGATGGCAGCAGTACCTCGGTGTCGCTGTGGCGGTCTGTATCGCCACGATCGTCACGCGCATCGTCTGGGTCACGGGCGCCGCGGCGTTCAGCCGCTGGCGGTGCAAGCCGAAGCCGGACGGACGGCCGGGGCCGAAGGACGCCGTGGCTCTCGATCCGCGCTCGGCGGCGGTGGTCGGCTGGTGCGGGATGCGCGGCATCGTGACGCTCGCCGCGGCGCTCGCGCTGCCGGCGGCGTTCCCGTACCGCGATCTCATTCTCTTCACGTCGTTCGCCGTTGTGCTCGGCACGCTCGTCGTGCAGGGCGTCACGTTGCGGCCGTTGCTGATGGGGCTGGGGCTCGAGGATGACGGAGAGGTGGAGCGCGAAGTGCGGCTCGCGCGGGTGGAGACGCTCCGCGCCGCGCTTGCCGCGTCGGCGAAGTGTCCAGGCGCCGAGGCCGCGGAGCTGGTGCGGCAGCGCTATGAGCTGTTGTTGCGGCGCGCGGAGGAGGAGCTCCTGCACGGCGACTCCGATCCGGAGCGTCACCCCGCGCACCCGCCGGAGCGCGCGATCGACGCGGAGGTCGTCCGCGCCGCCACGGCCGCCGAACGGCAGCGTCTCAACGCGCTGCGCGCCGATGGCACCATCGGCGACGCCGCGTTTCAGCTCGTGGAACAGGAGCTCGATCTCGAAGAGCTCGATCTGCAACAGCTCGTGCGCGCGTGATGGCAGCTAGAATGTCTCCGTCCCCTTCTGCGTCCTCTGTGACTCTGTGGTGAATCTGGACGTTCGAATTCACCACAGAGGCACAGAGGGCACAGAGGGGGACGGAGTTCTTCATCCCAATGCAAACCAACGATCGTGAGCTCCGTGAACTGCGCGGTCTGGTCGAGCGGATCAAGCGCGGCGACTGCGTGCTTGTCCTCGGGCCCCGTGTGGCCGTCCGTGCCGGTGATCCGGAGCGCGTGCCGCTCGACGAGCTGCTTGCGGAGGAACTGCTCAGCTCTCTCGGGTCCGACGCGCCACAGACTTCGCAGCCGATGACGTTGCGCCGCGCGGCGGATCTTTATTACCGCGTGCGCAAGGATCGCGAGGATCTGGAGCTGACGGTCCAGGACTTCTACGCCCGTGAGGCGGAAACGCCGACGGACTTTCACCGCGATCTCGCCCATCTGCCGTTCCGGCTCTGCGTGTCCGCGTCGCCGGACAGCCTCATGGTGAAAGCGTTTCAGGAGGCCGGGAAGGCGCCGCAGGAGGGCCATTACAACTTTCGGGAGCCGGCTGTTCCGCGGCTGGCCACGCCGGTCCCGGAACGCCCGCTCGTCTATCACCTCTTCGGCCATCATGAGGATCCGCAGTCGCTCGTCCTCACGGAAGCGGACCTCATCGAGTTCATCGTGTCGATCGTCAAGGGATCGCCGCCGGTGCCCGATCAGGTGCGCCACGTGCTGGCGGATGCCGAGGCGTCGTTCCTGTTCCTCGGGTTCGGATTTCAGCACTGGTATCTGCGCGTCCTCCTGCAGGTGATGAACATTTACGGGCACCGCAGCAAGGCCATCGCCTTCGAGGACGAGCAGTTCTTCGATCATCCTGAGCGCGATCAGACGGTCGGGTTCTTCTCCGGCGACCGGCTCATCGACTTCCGCAAGCTGCGCTGGGAGGAGTTCGCCCGCCAGCTCCGCGAGGCCTCGGAAGCCGGCGTGAAGAAGAGCGTGGCTGCCGCGGCTGCTCCTCCGCCGGCCGATGCGCCGAAGGCGTTTCTCAGTTACGCCAGTGAGGATCGCGAAGTGATCGAGGCGCTGGCCGAGGAGCTGCAGGCGCGGGGCATCCGCGTGTGGCAGGACAAACAGGACCTGCGCGCGGGCGACAACTGGAACGACGTGCTCATGGGCGTCATCGGCAGCGTCGTCGACTACGTCGTCGTCGTGCAGACGCCGGCCATGGTGGGGCGCGTCGAAGGCGTGTTCCACCGCGAGATCGAGGCCGCGCAGCTGCGCCAGTCCGGGATGGGGGAGGCGGACGGACAGAAGTTCCGCTTCCTGATCCCCGTGAAAGTCGGTGAGATCCCGCTGCTGTCGTCGCTCTCTCGTTCGCATGTGATCGACGTCGGCAATCCGGCCGGCGTGCAACTGCTGGTGCAGTCGATCGACGAAGACTGGCAGAGGCGCACGGCGAGAAAAACGCGCGCGCAGGTCGTCGCATGAGCGAGACGTTCCACAGCCGCTATCCCGGCACGAGCCCGTTCGATGATTCGCCCGAGGATGTGTCGCGGTTCTTCGGACGCGACGAGGAGGCGGACGAGCTGTACCTCCGCGTCCTCAGCGTCCCTCTGCTGGTCCAGTTCGGGACCTCGGGCCTCGGCAAGACGTCGCTGTTGCACGCGGGACTGTTCCCGCGTCTGCGGCAGAAACCGTTCCTCCCGGTGATGGTGCGTCTCAACACCGCCGAAGACTCGCTGATCGACTCGGTCGTGCGGTCGGTGCAGAAGAGCTGCGAGATCGAGGGACTGCACTTCACGCCGAGGGACACGAGCAGCCTGGGCGCGTTTCTGTCGACGATGACGATCTTCCGCGACGACCTGCTCCTCACGCCGGTGCTGGTGTTCGATCAGTTCGAGGAAGTCTTCACCTTGCGCGATGCCGAGTTCCGGGCGTCCCTGGCGGCCGAGCTGGGTGCGCTCGTCCGCCGCCCGATGTTGAAGACCGTCATCAGCCTGCGCGAGGACTACGTCGGCTCGCTCGAAGAATTCAGCGGCGCGATTCCCGGCCTGTTTCAGGAGCGCCTGCGCCTGGAGCCGTTCTCCGAACGCGCCGCGCGCGCTGCCGTGACCTGCCCGGCGCTGCTAGGTAACATTTCCGCTGATGAGCCGTTCGATTCGCCGCGCTTCGAGCTGGAGCAGACCGCGCTCGACGCGCTGATCCAGTACCTCCGAGGACGGTCCGGCGTCATCGAGCCGATCCAGCTCCAGTTGCTCTGCCGCCATGCGGAGACCATCGCCAGCGGCAAGGCGCGCTCGGGAGACGACGTCGTCAAGCTGACTCTGGACGATTTCCGAGGGAGTCAGAGCTTTGCTTCCGTGCTGGAGAACTTCTACCGCGACACGTTGCGGAAGATCACGCCGCACGCGCAGCGCAAGCACGCCGCGCGGTTGTGCGAGGAGGGGTTGCTCGGCAGCGACGGCCACCGGCTGATGCTCGAGGAGCGGCAGATCCTCCACGACTTCGAGGTCCATCCGGAAACGCTGAACGTGCTGACGCAGGAGAAGCTCATCCGCCGCGAGGAGCGCATGGAGAGCGTCTTCTACGAGATCAGCCACGACCGCCTGGCCGAGTCGATCTTCAATGCCCGGACGGTGCGGTTGCCGAAGGGCCTGAAGCAGCTGCTCTTCGTCTCCGGCGTTGCGGCGCTTGTCGTCGTCGGCCTGCTCGCCTACTTCAACTGGCGCGTCAGCCGGGAGCGCAACAGCGCCCAGGACCTGATCGGCTTCCTCATGGGCGAGCAGTTTCTCGGCGAAGTGCGGGACATGGGGAGCAGCGCGCTGCTCGGGCAGGTCCAGGAACATCTGGATCATCGGGCCGCATCCGAGAACCAGCCGTCGCTCCTCCGTGGACTGGCTCTTCGCGGACGTGGGGACGTCAAGAGTCTGGGGGGCGACGTCGGAGCGGCGGAGAGTTTGTATCAACAGGCGTTGCAGACGATCGAGGGAGCGGACGCCGTCAGCCTGCGTGAGATCGCGCGGGCACAGGAGCGCCTGGGCGCCACGCTCGACCAGGAGCGGAAGTTCGACGCTTCGCTGGCGCAGGCCGCGGCCGCGGACGGCACGTGGCGGCGTGTCGTCGCCGCCGGAACCGATGCGGAGCAGCGGCTCGACGACTGTGTCAGTCTCGCCCACAGCCTGCTCACGACCGGGTTTCTGCAGGACCGCCTCGGCCAGGGAGATCAGGCGCTCCAGCATGCCGAGAGGGCGGTGGACATCGTGTCCAACGTGCTGTTCGTCGCGGAGAGCGCGTCCGAGCCGTGCCGTCCCGTACCCGGCAAGGCCGAGCCGTATCCAGATGCGGGAGCCGTGCGCGTGTTGAGCCGCGCCGCGCTGCTGCGGGCCAACGTCCTCAGCACGCCGGACGATTACGAAGGCGCGGCCACGCTGGCGCGGGAAGCCCGCGCTTTGATGCCGGCATCGACTTCGGCGAGGAAGTACTCGCTGGAGGCGCTGTCGTGGCGCGCGTATGGAACGGGCGAAACGAACGCGCAGCGCGCCCTGGACGACTACCGGCAGATCCAGCGGGAGGCGGAAGAGTTGCGGCGCTGGGATCCCGACAACCGGTTGTGGCAGCGGGAGCGGGCCATCGCGTTACAGATGGTCGGCCGGGGAATCGGCCTCTGTCACCGGTCCCAGGGCTGCACGCCGATGCCGCCTCTCGAAGAGGCGGAGACCGTGGTCCTGGAGGCGATCGCCACGCTGCGCGCGCTGTCGCAACTCGACCCGAACAACGTCGCCCTGCAGGCGGACATCTTCTGGGCGGTGTTGGAGCGGGCGGACGTCCTGGCGTTGAAGCCGGAGTGTGCCGAGGACTGGCTGGAAGTGCTGGAGCAGGCGGAGCGGGCCCACGAGAAGCTGGCGGCCGATCCCGAGAGCGTCGCCATGCTGGCTTATCTCCGGGAGAGGCAGGCGAAGGCGCTCGCGGCGCTGGGCCGCGCTCCAGAGGCCGCGCAGGCCCGGCAGCAGTCGATCGCGGCGTGGAAACAGTTGGCGGCGCAGCATCCGAAACATCCTTTTTACGCACTGGAGCTGCTCCGCGTGAAGGGGGAGGCGACGACGGTTCCGCCGACGGAGAGCACGGACCGGGCGGCCGGGAACCCCCGTCAGGCGATCCGTCGATGGCCCGCCGATTTCGCCGGCTACGAGCACCTGAGTGTCGCGTACACGAATCGGGCGAACGCAACGCGCGACGACGGCGAACGGGCGGCGTTCCTCAACGCGGCCCTGGAATCGGCGCAGATCGCCGCGTGGCTGGCGCCGGATTCCCGGGCCCGCCACACCAGCCGCGCCCTGCTCATCGCCAGAAACACCTTCGGGCTCTTTCTCCACGAGAAGCGGCGCCTGGACGAAGCGCTGGCCATGATCACCGAGGAGGTCGTGGTTGCGGAAGCGCTGGTGCGTGAAGATCCGCAGGACTCGTTCATCCAGGAGACGCTGGGCAAGGCCAAGTGCTCGGTCGGCCAGGTCCGGCGGGAGCTGAAGCAGGCCGGCTGGGAAGAGGCCGTTCGCGGGGGAATCCTGCACCTGCAGAGGGCGACGGCGATGAATCGCCAGGACCACTGGGATGAGCTCGCGGACTGGCAGCAGTATCTGGGCGAGCAGCTCATCGCCGACGGCCGTCAGCAGGAAGGCACCGCACAGTATCGGCTGGCCCTCGCTAGCTATCGGCTGGCGGTGCCGACGGACAAGACGCGAAACGCGATCGAGAAACTGACGCGGCTCACCGGGAACTGAGTTTGGAGTGCGGAGGCGCTACTTGCCCGGCTTCTTCTTCCTGCGCTTCCGCGCGAACGCGCGCTGCAGGTCTTCCACGTGCGGGCGGAGGTGGGCGCGGGGGCTGTCCGTCCTCTTCACCGCCCGCCGCAACAGGGCGTACATGTCGAGGATGGACAGTCCGAGGCTGTGCTTGCGACGCAGGTTCGCGCCGTAGGCGCCCTTCCCCAGGACGTCAATCTCGCGGATCGCGCCGTCCCAGTGGCGGATGAGCTCCTGCCGCTGGCGCAGCTCCTCGCCAGTCCAGCCGAAGAGCTCCATCGTCTCGTCCCAGACACCCGCGGTGTGGATGCCCAGCTCGAGGATCTCGGGATCGAGGTGCGCCGCCCGGGCCATCGACCGCTCCTCGGTGATCGTCAACTGGACGAAGCCCGGAATCCGCTGCTGGAGATAGCGCATCCCCTGGATGAGCGTCTCCGGCTCGACCAGCAGCGGCGCCAGGTTGTCGAGCAGGGCCAATGCCTCCGGCGACAGCGCGGGAACGCTCGTCGTGTCGACGGTCGCGACTTTCGGTCCCTCGTCTTCGTCCTTCGGCATGATCTTTATGATGCCACGACCGCCGCGCCCGGTTCGTGAAGAGATCGTTGATATACGGCCATATCGACGATCTCTTCGCTGAAGACATCGATCCGATTCGCGGTCGCTGCTTCATATGCGGCCATACCAACGATCCGTTCATTGTCGTTCCGTTGATATGCGGCCATATCGACGATCTCTCCACGGAAGAGATCGATCCGATCGGTGACCGTTCGTTGATATCCCGCCGTATCAACGATTGCTTCGCGCGTGACGTTAGACTCTTGCGATGCCGAAAACGCAGCAGACCGTCCTCGAAGCCGCCGGCCGCGAAGTCGTCATCACCAATCCGGACAAGATCTACTTCCCGAAAGCCGGCTACACGAAGCTCGATCTCGCGAAGTATTACCTCGCCGTTGCCGACGGCGCGATCCGCGGCATCGCCAACCGCCCGATGGCGCTCAAGCGTTACGTGAACGGCGCGGACGCCGAGCCGTTCTTCCAGAAGCGCGCGCCGGACAAGCGTCCCGACTGGATCGAGACCGTGGAGCTGAAGTTCCCGTCCGGCCGCTCGGCGTACGAGATCGTGATCAACGACGCCGCCCAGCTCCTCTGGATCGTCAACCTCGGCTGCATCGATCTCAACCCGCACCCCGTCCGCGCGGATGACCTCGAGCACCCGGACGAGCTGCGCGTCGACCTCGATCCCGGCCCGGGCGTCGCGTTTGAGGACGTGCGCCGTGTGGCACTGGTCGTCCGCGAGGTGCTCGCGGACCACGACCTGACCGGCTGGCCGAAGACCTCCGGCTCGCGCGGCATTCACGTGAACGTCCGTATCGAGCGGCGCTGGACATTCGATCAGGTGCGCCGCGCGGCGCTGGCCATCGCGCGCGAAGTCGAGCGCCGCGTCCCCGACATCGCCACGAGCAAGTGGTGGAAAGAAGAGCGCCACGGCGTCTTCCTCGACTACAACCAGAACGCGAAGGACCGCACCGTCGCCTCGGCGTGGTCCGTGCGGCCGACGCTGGACGCGCGCGTCTCCATGCCGCTCTCCTGGGACGAAGTCGCGGACGTCGATCCCGCCGCGTTCACCATCCTGACCGCACCGTCGCGCGGCGATGCTTCCGCCGGTATCGACGAAGCCGCAGGCTCCCTCGAAAAGCTCCTCGCCCTCTCCGCCGCCCAGGAAGCCGCCGGCCTCGGCGACGCGCCCTGGCCGCCCAACTACAAGAAGCAGGAAGGCGAGCCCGCCCGCGTCGCCCCGTCACGCGCGAAGCACCCGCTCATCACCGTCGCCAAAGCAGAGCACAAGGACGAAGCCCTCGCCGGACTCGAACGCTGGAAGGCGCGGTACCCCGAGGCGGCCGCGCACCTCGCGGTCGATGATGTACTCGTGGACGCGATGCGCGGCCGTTCGACGACCTGGACGCGCGTGCGCGTGAACCTGCGCCATGTGCCGGAGGACCAACGTCCCGCGGAAGAGACGCCGGACCCGGATTACGACCCGTGGCGGCGCTCCCGGTAGTGCTACGCTCCGGCGATGCGCCGCATCGTTGTTCTACTATTCGCGCTCGTCATGTCCGCGACCGCACAGGCCAAACCGCGCGCCCGTGACCTCGGCATCCCGTTCGACGGCACGCCGGGGAAGTGGAACGCCATCACCGACGTCGCCGGCGTCGAAGTCGGGCACGTCACGCTCATCTCCGGCACCTCGGTGCGTACGGGCGTCACGGCGATTTTTCCGAAGGGCAAGGCGTCGTCGGATCGCGTGTTCGCGGGCTGGTGGACGCTGAACGGCAATGGCGAGATGACCGGCACGACGTGGCTCGAAGAGTCCGGCCACCTCGGAACTCCGGTGCTCATCACGAACACGCACAGCGTGGGCGTGGTGCGGGACGCGGTGATCGAGTGGAACGTGAAGCGCGGCGCGAAGGACGGGTATTCGGGCGACTTCAGCCTGCCCGTCGTCGCGGAGACGTGGGACGGGTTCCTCAACGACATCAACGGCTTTCACGTGAAGAAGGAGCACGCGTTCGCTGCCATGGACGGCGCGAAGAGCGGACCGGTGGCCGAGGGGAACGTGGGCGGCGGGACGGGGATGGTGGCGCATCGGTTCAAGGCGGGGATCGGTACCGCGTCGCGCGTCCTGGAGAGCAAGGACGGCGGGTACACGGTGGGCGTGCTGGTGCAGGCGAACTACGGCGCGCGCGAACTGCTGCATATTGCCGGAGTGCCGGTGGGCCGGGAGATCACCGACCTGGTGCCGGTCAAGGCCAAGCCGGATGACGGCAGCGGGTCGATCATCGTCGTCGTCGCCACCGACGCGCCGCTGCTCCCGCATCAACTGAAGCGCATCGTGAAGCGCACCGCCCTCGGCATCGCCGTCGTCGGCGGGCGCGGCGAGAACACGTCCGGCGACATCTTCATCGCCTTCTCGACCGCGAATCCGGAGAACGCGAAGCTGGAAGACGTCGCGCATCTGGAGATGCTCCCGAACGAGCGCATCAGCCCTCTGTTGCGCGCGACGTCGGATGCGACTGAGGAGGCGATCGTGAATGCCATGATTGCCGCGGAGACGATGACGGGTTTGGACGGCAACGTCGTCCACGCGATCCCGCACGACCGCCTGCGCGCGGTGTTGAAGAAGTACAACCGGTTGGTTGAGGGGGGAAGGAGGGGGGGTTAATTCGTCAGGGTGATCGTCGCGCTCCGAACACGCGCTCCAGCTCGTACGCCGGTGTGACCTCGAGCTGATCGTAGCGGCAGTCCTCGGGGCGTTTGTCGAAGCGCCAGCGGACGAAGCGCGCGGCGTGGCGGAAGCGCGTGCCCTGCATGTGGTCGAACGCGACTTCGACGACGCGCTCGGGCCGCAGCGCCTCCCAGCTCAGGTCCTTGCCGCTGTTCCAGCGGCTCTGCGCGCCGGGCAGGCGCTGTCCGGCCTGGGCGGCCTCGCTCATCGCGTCGGCCCAGTCGCGCCACGGATGGCCCTCCAGCGCGTTCTCACGCAACGGCGCGAGCTCTTCGACGAGCTGTCTGCGTTTGGCAGTCGTGAACGCCGCGGTGACGCCGACGTGATGGAGGCGCCCTTCGTCGTCGTAGAGGCCGAGGAGGAGGGAGCCGACCAGGGTGCCGGGACCCTTCTTGTGCCAGCGGAAGCCGGCTACCACGCAGTCCGCGGTGCGCGAGTGCTTGACCTTGATCATCGTTCGCGCGCCGGCCACGTACGGCGAGTCGAGGCGTTTCGCCATCACGCCGTCGAGCCCCGCGCCTTCGAACCGCGTGAACCAATCCTCGGCCTGTTTGCGCTCGCGCGTCGCCGGCGAGAGGTGGACCGGCGCGCTGACGCTGCTCATCATCTGTTCGAGCCTTTCGCGCCGCTGCTCGAGCGGGACTTCGCGCAGGTCTTCGTCGCCGAGGGCGAGGAGGTCCCAGGCGACGTAGGACGCGGGGATCTGCGCGGCGAGCAGCTTCACGCGCGACGCCGCCGGATGGATGCGCAACAGCAGCGCCTCGAAGTCCAGGTCGTTCGCGCCGACGATCACGATCTCGCCGTCGACCACGCAGCGCTCCGGCAACGCCGAGAGTAGCGGCTGGACGAGCTCCGGGAAGTACCGGTTCATCGACTTCTCATCGCGGCTCTGCAGGATCAGCTCATCGCCGTCGCGGAAGACCAGCGTGCGGAAGCCGTCCCACTTCGGCTCGAACAACCACCCGTCGCCGTCGGGCAGCGCGTCCGCGGCGGCGGAGAGCATGGGGGCGAGGGGAGAGGAGAAGGGAAGTGTCATGCCGGCGAATGCTATCGCGGAGCCGCCGTATGGAGTGCGGAGGCAACGCCTCCGCTTTCGAATTCGCGTGGCAAGTGCGTAACGGTTGCGGCTTGCGGCACACGAATAGGAAAGCGGAGGCGCTGCCTCCGCACTCCATATGGCGGCGGAGCGGCCGGCTGGGAAGCCGGCGCTCAGGGAAGTTCAGATGTAGTGAATCGGGGAGATCCACCGTCTTGCGCTGAACGGGATGGTGGAAGTCAGAGCCTCAGTAAGAGCGAGGAAGCGCCGTAACGGGCGTGGAGCAAAGGGAGGCAGGAAGGTGAATACGTGAGCGACAGAACGACCGACCAGCAACCATCGACAGTGCGGAAGCAGGAGCTAGAACACGATGGACAGACCGGTGGTCCGAAGGACTGGGTCGAACGGACGGTCTGGAGTGAGCGCATGCTGGAAGCCCTCGGAAGGGGGGTACGAGGAGGCAAGTGGCACAGTCTGTATGACAAGGTCTACGGACTTTCGAATCTGAAGGCAGCGTGGAGACGGGTAGAGGCGAACCGAGGAGGAGGAGGCGTGGACAAGATGTCGATTGCCGAATTCGCCAAAGGCGCCGATACCCGGTTGGAGCAGTTGTCCGAAGCCCTTCGGACCGGCACGTACAAGCCTCAACCGGTGAGGCGAAGCTACATCCCCAAACTCGGCAGCCGGGAGAAGCGTCCCCTGGGAATCCCGACGATCATCGACCGCATCGTTCAGACGGCCGTACGCAACGTCATCGAGCCGATTTTCGAGCAGGAGTTCGAGCCATGCAGCTACGGCTTCCGCCCCGGACGCGGATGCCACGATGCACTGGAAGAAATCGAGCGACTGCTGGCAGCCGGCTTCCTGCACGTGGTGGATGTCGATCTACGCAAGTACTTCGACACGATCCCGCACAAAGGCCTGATGAACGAGGTGGCAAAGAAGGACCGCTGATGGCAGGATGCTCGATCTGATCGAAGCGTACCTGCATCAAGGGGTTCTCGAGGAGATGCAACTCTGGACGCCCGAGCGTGGAACACCGCAAGGAGCGGTGATCAGTCCGTTGCTGGCGAACATCTACCTGCATCCGGTGGATGTGGCCATGCAGCAAGCGGGCTTCCAGCTCGTGCGCTACGCGGACGACATGGTGGTGCTCTGCCGCACGAGGGAAGAAGCCGAAGCGGCGCTGGCCAAGCTCAAAGAGCTGATCGAAGGGCGAGGACTGCAACTTCATCCGGACAAAACCCGACTCGCGCACCTGATGGAAAGACCCGGCTTTCAGTTCCTCGGGTATGTGTTCTACGACAAGTACCGTGATCCGCGTCCGTCCAGTCAGGGCAAGCTCAAAGCGTCGCTCCGGCAAAGGACGAAACGGAACAACGGCTACTCGCTCACGGACATCATCACGAGCCTGAACGCCACGCTTCGCGGCTGGTACAACTACTTCAAGTTCTGTTCGGCCAACAGCTGGGCATGGGACCGGATCGACAAGTGGGTTCGCTATCGACTCCGGGCCATTCTCGACAAACGCCGCAAGAGAGGACGGAGTGCACGCCGCGGACGTGGACATGCCCACTACAGGTGGCCCAATGCCTACTTCACCGAGCACGGTCTCTTCAGCCTCATGAGCGCCGTCAAGCTCGTCCGACAGTCCTGAACAAGATCACCAACTGGAGAGCCGGATGCGGGAGATCCGCACGTCCGGTTCGGAGGGGAGAAGTCTCTCCCTACCTCTATCGCGTTGTATCAGCGGAAAGTAGTGATCTCGCGGCGACCCGTCATAGCGTCCGGAGTGCATGCAGCACTTCTTGAAAACGCCTCCCGGAGCCGCAGGGGCAGGGGTCGTTGCGGCCGAGTTTCTCGAGCAGCTCTTTGTCGCCGTGTACGATCCGTGTGCCGCGCTTGACGCGCGTTTCGGACGGATAGCCCTTCCGGCGTTTGCTGCTCACTTCAAAAGCAGAAATCCTCGTGATTCTTACGCATGGTGTGCCTCCTTTGCTCGTGGTGAGCGCGCCATGATCGCACGTGAAGGGCGTTACACGGCGAGTGCGGACCGCAGGCGCAGCCGAATTCGAGCGGCGGTCGCCTCATCGAGCTCCGACAATCGCGCTTCGACTTCCGCGGGTGTGGTGATGCCGTGCCGCAGGAGCACGACGACGAACTCCTGGTCTTTCTCACGCCACGCCGCGAGCTTACTGACGGCGAGATCCGATGGATGAGGACAGATGCCGATGACGCCCCCGGTGGCTTCGGACTGGATGACGACCGCGCGGTCTCGCCAACGTGCCGGCAGCGTCGCTGTCTCCACACCTACGCCGTGCGCGTAGTAGCCGAACGTCTCGTGAAACGGTGACTTCTCGCCGATCGATCCGTCGATCAGATCGCTCGCGCGCTCGTCGCCGGGTGCGTAGAGATCGAGCTCCTCGGAGACGGTGATCTCGCGCGGGGCATTGGGCACCGCGCCGAGAATCGCCTGGCTGCCGACGATCACCCATTCGGCGTGACCGGTGATGGCTCCCGCCGCGCGGAGGATGTGCTCCACCTGATCGCGGGTCATTCGCGGTGCTCCCGGTAAATCGCCCACCGCTCCTGTGGCGTGAGGATGCCGCAGAAGGGATCGGTCTGCCGCAGGCGCTGGCCTTCATCGCTGTCGTCGAGCAGGATCGCGCGCACTTCTTCCCACGGCTGGTCGAGGAGGGCCAGCCATTCGCGAGCGGAGACGATTCCCTGCGCGACCCAGCGTGCGCAGACGCTCCTCGCGTGCGCGAGGCCGCGGCGCTCGGGATCGGCGTCGATCTTCGCGACGATGCGCC
Organism: uncultured Acidobacteriota bacterium; assembly: GCA_963821585.1. Taxonomy (GTDB): domain Bacteria; phylum Acidobacteriota; class Thermoanaerobaculia; order Gp7-AA8; family Gp7-AA8; genus QHVT01. Next base: position 4,677,741 of record CAWGEI010000003.1, on the reverse strand, counting down.
GGACCATGGCCAGGCTCCGGCGGTCGATCTGCTGGTGGGTGCGCACGGATGAACATTGTAAGCATCGTAAGATGCCGCACGCTTGATTCTCGAGATCGCCGGGCTCGCCCTGTTCGTGTTCGTGGCCGTCTTCCTGCTCGTGCCGATGTTCCGGAGCAGCAGGCGGCAGGCGGAGCAGCGGCAATGGCCGCGCGTCCGCGCCGAGGTGCTGGGGCTGGGCGTGCGCATGAACGGGAACACCGGCTATGCGGAGTACCGCGTGCGCTACGCCATCGACGGACGCACGTACGAGGAGTTGGCCGGATCTGCCGACGGCCTCGGGTACACGGACTACGACCGCGACTACGACGTCAAACGAGCCGTCGACGGGAAGATGGCGCGGCATCCGGTCGGATCGCAGCTCGACGTGAGGATCAACCCGGCGAACCACGCCCAGGTGTTCTTCGTCGAGCGCGAACTGCCGGCGCGGGCGCTGGCGTATGTCGCCACGGCGATCTTCGCGCTGTTCTTCGTCGTGTTCGTGGTGATCGCGTTCGGTCTGATCTGAAGCTACGGCTTGCCCTGCAACCGCCGCAGCGCCGCCTGCTTGAGCTGCATGTTCGTGCCGCCGCGCGCGACGGCACGCACCTCGGAGTCAGGAAGGGTGGGGAGGATGCGCATTGCGAATGCTGGCGGGGTCTTGGGGTTGTGGATGAGGCCCACGCGGACGTCGAGGCTGGACATCCACTGCGACGCTTTGGTGATGACCTCGGCGATCTGGAAGTTGAGGAAGGACGACTTCGCGAGGCGCGCGACTTCGTCGACGGTGAGCCGGGGATTGCGGAGCAGCGAGAGCAGGACGCGGGGGTCGTTGTCCTGGAGCAGAAGCGCGCGCTCGGTGCGGTCGGCTTTCACGGCGAGGAGGATCTTCTCCATCTGCGAGAGGGAGCGCACGCGGTCCCAGGTGTTCTCGCGCTTCTCCGGTTCCTCGTCATCACGTTCGGCTTCTCGCTCTTCCGGGCGCTCCTCGGTTTTTTCCGCGAGCCGTGTGAGCCGCTCCTCGGGGTCGCCATCGATCGCGAGCGCGAGTCCGTCCGGGAGCGTGGCGACGACGGTCGCCTTCACGTATACGTCGGCGCCTGAGGGGCTGCGCAAGGTTACGAGCAGCGTCGTGTGCAGCGGAACGCTTTCCGCCGTCGGCAGACGGAGGGCGCCGAGGGAGAGGTTGGTGCGGTGCTCGGCCTGGAGCTCGTCTTCGTTCTCGAACGTGGCGCTGAACGCCGCGGTGCCGGTGCGCTCGACTTTCATGGAACCGTGAAGTTGATGGTCAGACTGAACAGCACGTCGACCGGCTTGCCGTCCATCTTGCCGGGCGCGAAGGTCCATTGCGACAAGGCCATGAGGGCCGCTCCGTTCAACTCGGGGAAGGGAGTCTGCTGGATCGGCCGGACGCTGCGCACGCAGCCCTCTCTGGTGATCACGGATTCCATGACGATGAGGACGTTGCGATTCGAGCCCATGGCTTTGCGCACCGACTTCGGATACTCCGGGCTGACGCGTCGCAGCACCTGTGGCGGCTCGATGGCGCCGCCGCTGATCTGGACCGAAGTCATCGGCTCGGCCGGCGTGGGCTCGTCGAGGCAGAGCGGGGTGCTCCGGGAGTGCGCCAACACGATGCGGTCGCTGAATCCGCTGCGCACGGAGGTGTTCGTGGCCAGCGACAGACGCAGCAGCGTGTCCAGTGCGCGGCGGCAGGACGGCGCAACGCTGACTTTCCCGAGGTTGAGTGAGTGGATGCGCCCGCTCGAATCGACGGTGACGTCCGCGACGCCGCGCCAGTCATTGCAGCGCGCTCCCTGCACGATGGCGTCGGCGAGGCCGGCGGGCAGAGTCTCCGGCAGGTTGAATGCCGCCGGCCGGACGGTCTGCGACGGGATCGTGCGCTGGCGGGTGCGCTTCTTCGGGATGGCGCAGGTGCCCGGCTGCAGCGCGCAGCGGGTGTACAGCAGCTCGTACTCCGCGTCGGTCGCGTACTGCAGCGCGTCGTGGTTGCCGCTGAAGAGACGGCTGCCCTCGTCGGTCTCGAGGAACTGCAGCCATCGCGGATCGTCCTTCTTCTCGCCTCCGGTCATGCGCCGCAGGAGCTCGCGGCCGAAGTCCTCGCGATTGGTGGAGAGCTCATCCCCGGGCTGCGCGAGCTTCTCGACGACCGCCGGCGGCAGCGCCTCGGGGTCCGTCGCGTAGCCGCGGATCAGGTACCAGACCGACGCGGCGCGGATGTCCTCGGACGGCGCACCGAGGGACGACGCGAGCACCGGTCCGTGCATGGACACTTCCGATTGCTGCAGCGCGTCGAGCAGGGCCCGCCACCCGCGCTCGTCTCCCGCGCCGACGATGCGGGCGCCGGTCATGGGCAGGAGATCTCCGCGCGCCCAGAGAGCGACGCGGAAGAACTCCGCGCCGTTGTTCATGCGCGTGGACCGCAGCTGCTTGAGGTAGATGTCGATCGCGTGCGGCCCGCCGCGGCGCGCGACCGCCACGGCCAGCGCGTTGTCCATGCCCGCCGGCCAGCGCGACGCGGCGCTCAGCGCGGCGTCGAGGTCCGCGGGCGCGCCGAGCATCGCCAGCGACCGGATCTGTTCCCGCGCGGCCGTTGCATCGGTCTCGGTCTGCAGCGTGTCCCTCAGCAGGGGTAGCAGCGCCGCCACGTTCCGGACGGCGATCACCCGCGCTGCCGTGGCGCGTACGAGCGACGCCGGAGACGCGACTGCCTCGCGCAGCGATTCCGCCAGCACCGCCGCGTCTTCTTCCCGGACGAGGCTTGCCACGGAGGCTGCCGTCGTTTCCCCGAGCGCTGGAAGGGTGCCGAGGCACAGCAAGAGCAGACTCGGGAGCGCTCCCGCACCGCGGATTCTGATTCGCATGGCCGCAATCGTATCGCGGCGGGAGATACTTCCCCCATGCAACTCGGCATCGTGGGTCTCCCGTTCTCCGGCAAGTCGACGCTGTTTCAGGCGGTGACGAAGACGCATCTCGACCGCGCCTCGGCCGGCAAATCCGACGCGCACCTGGGCATCGCCAAGGTGCCGGACGAGCGGCTGGACCGCTGTTCGGAGCTGTTCAAGCCGAAGAGCACCGTGTACGCGACGATCGAGTTCGTCGACGTCGCGGGCCTGCAGAAAGGGGGGAGCGGGACGACGCAGTTCACGACCGGCTTCCTGTCGGCGGTGAAGACGAACGACGCGCTGATCCAGGTGGTGCGCATGTTCGAGGACGAGGCCGTGCCGCATCCCGACGGCAGCATCGACCCGCTGCGCGACGTGGCCACGTTCGAGACGGAGTTCATCCTCGCGGACATGACCATCCTCGAATCGCGCATCGAGAAGATCCACAAGCAGCTGGGCCGCGGGCAGGACGACCTGCTGAAGAAGGAGCTGCCGGTCCTGGAGAAGTGCCTCGGGCTGCTGCAGGCGGAGAAGCCGCTGCGGAACGAGGACCTGTCAAAGGACGAGCTGTTCATCCTGAAGACGTATCAGCTCCTCACGGTGAAGCCGATGCTGATCGCGCTGTCGTTCGACGAGTCGCAGCAGTCGATCGTGGAGGAGACGGTGTTCCGCGTGTCGGCCGCGAAGGCCGGGCTGCGCACGCGCGTGGTGGCGTTCTTCGGGAAGATCGACATGGAGATGTCGGAGCTCTCCGGCGACGACGCGCGGATGTTCATGGAGGAGTACGGCATCCGCGAGTCCGCGCTGGACACGCTGATCCGCGAGGCGTACGCCCTCCAGGGACTGCAGTCGTTCCTCACCGTCGGCGAGGACGAATGCCGCGCGTGGACGATTCGGAATGGGATGACCGCGCAGGAAGCCGCGGGCGTAATCCACTCGGATTTCGTGCAGAAGTTCATCCGCGCGGAGGTCGTCCACTACGACGACTTCATCGCCGCGGGCGGCTCGTTCGCGAAGGCGAAGGAGTCAGGGCACTGGCGCCTGGAGGGGAAGGTGTACGTGGTACGGGACGGGGACATCCTGAACATCCGGCATAGCTGATCTATGGAGTGCGGCGGCAGCGCCGCCGACCAAGCCCTGAGCGAAGCCGAAGGGCCAACTTAGCACCTGCGAGGCGTGACCCCAAACACGACCGCGCGTGCACGAGCTTCGTGCACGCGCGGCGTTGTTGCGAACCTGGCCCTTCGGCTTCGCTCAGGGCTTGGGCGGCGGCGCTGCCGCCGCACTCCATACACGTGCTGCGATTTCTCCAGGCCTCCCCAATCGGTTGAGAGCTCCGCCACGGGTGGGTCCGGGCGGAAGAAAGAGAGAGAGAAAACGATGCGTATCCGTGCACTCCGTGCGACTGCTCTGTTTCTGTGTTTTCTCCCCATGACCCAGGTGGGTGCCGAGGATGGCTTCGGCATCACGATCCTCAAGGCGGCGGGCGGGTCCGCGGCCGGGAAGGGCGCGGAGTTTGCCGTCAAGATCATCGGCGGCGCCATCTTCGACGCGGCCTGCAAGGGCAAGACCCTCGGCACCGGCGACCAGTACCTCTGCGACGCCCTCGGCGGCATCACCGGCAAAGGCGACGACGAGTGGAAGAAGAAGGTCGAGAAGCAGCTGTCCGAGATCAACGACAAGCTGGGCAAGCTCGAGTCGGGGCAGAAGGCCATCCAGGCGGAGCTCAAGAACCAGAGCGTCGCCATCCAGGAAGGGTTCAATCAGGCGGCGGCGAAGCACGAGGCCACGCGCGCCATCATCCGCATCGAGAACCTCTGGGAGAAGTACCTGAGCCAGTTCGACAAGATCGACTCCGACCTCCAGCGCGAGTCGATGGTGGCGTTCGCGAAGGACATCATCGCCAACAACCTGCACACGAAGCTCGGCGACCTGAACGTCGTGCTCACCAAGAGCACCAACGACAGCCAGCCCCTCCTCCGCCACGTGTTCTACGAGTGGCGCCTGAAGAGAGGGACGTCCGCGCCGCCGGAGACCTTCGACGCCACCGAGGTCTACGAGTTCGCGGAACGGAAGTTCATGGACTTCCGGTACCAGCAGCACAAGGTCTACGTCATGTACCTGTGGGCGGCGACGGTCCTCGAATCGGACTGCAAGCTCCACCCGGCACAGTGCGTGAGTCTCCCGCGTTCCACCGTCGATTTCCGGGCCGACTACACCCGCTATACCCGCCAGCAGGTCGAGGTCTTCAACGCCGGCCTGGACTGGCTGCTGCTGTCGTACTCGCTCAACCGCACGCAGGTTCCGAAGACTTTACCGTACGGACCCAGCCCGGAGGCCACGCTGCTGCGCGCCAACCTGCTCTCCACGCTGATGCTGACGGACGGCTCGGGCTGGTGGGGCCGCGTGATCGCGATGGGCAACGCCTGGGACGGCTCGCTGGACGTGAAGTGCGGCCAGACCGAGATCCTGAAGCCGGTCATGAAGTACCAGGTGCCGGTCGAGGACAAATGGGGCAAGACCCTGGACTGGTGGAAGTCGCGCTCGGGCGGCCAGGTCTACGACGAGGTGCACTTCTCGAACGAGTGGACCATCTATCACTACCATATGCCCAAAGCCCCGGTGGGTCCCTGCCGCGTCAGCCCGGCCCTCCCCAAGAACGCGGGCTATCTGCCGTGGTGGCAGGAGGGAACGGAAGTCGTCCAGGTCACGACCGCGGACACCCGGCAGTTCCCGTTCGGCAGCTTCATCGGAATCCAGCGCGCGGGCGGTACGTACGCCCTGGCCACCGGAAGCTGGAAGCGCGCGGCCGATCCGCGGCGCCAGGAGGACGGCAAAGGCCGGCGCACGAACGTGCGCTTCGACTGGACCATCACCACGGACCGCCAGGGCGGCGCGGCGTGGGCATCGCTGATGAGTGAAGGCGACAGCGAGTGGTTCATCGAGAACGGCTCCAGCCGGGTCCACAACTGGCACCAGATCTATCTCTACGCCGACAAGAAGATCTACTTCCCCGAAGGCGGAACCGTGAAGCTCAACCTGTTCCAGCACAACGATTGCGCGCGCGTCTGCCGCGGCAACGACAAATCCGATCTCGTAGTCATGGAGTACGACGTCTGGAACAACGACACGGAGTCGAAGAAGGGCTCGCTGCGGGCCCAGGCGGGCCTGTTCTTCAGCCCCATCGTGAACGAGCCGGATCGGATGGCGAACGACATCGGCGCCCGCGCCTCCGGCAACGGGATCTTCATCGACGCCTCGTACGGCCTGACCGGCGATCAGAAGACGCACAAAGTCTCCGGCGACCAGAGCGGGATCTTCAGCCCGCGCGCGGACACCGGCTACTACCTGCAGTACCTGCTCGACTTCGAAGTCGTGACCGAGGGGCGGTTCAGCAACAAGACCCACTGGATGTATCGCGGCAAGCTCACTCCTTCCTGGCTGTTCCTGACGAAGTGATTCCCAACGCGACGCTTGACAGCGTCGCGTTCTCTCGTTTATATAACCGTTTAGTTTTACAACTTATGAGCGATCAGGCTACATCCTCCACGCGTCTCGACGCCACCTTCGCCGCGCTCGCCGATCCGACGCGGCGCGCGATCCTGGCCCGGCTGGCGTCGGGCGAGTGCTCGGTCATGGAGTTGGCCGAGCCGTTCGCCATGAGCCAGCCGGCCATCTCCAAGCACCTCAAGGTGCTGGAGCGCGCGGGCCTGGTCTCGCGCGGGCGCGACGCGCAGCGGCGGCCGTGCCGCATCGAGGCCCAGCCGCTGGCCGAGGCGAGCGAGTGGATCGAGGAATACCGCGAATTCTGGGAGGGCAACTTTCAGCGGCTCGACGACCTGCTGGAAGAGCTCAAGACCATTCAGAAGAAACCTCGACAGACGAGGACGCAAGGAGCGAAGCACAGATGAAGAAGGTCGGGAAACTGGAGATCACTCTGCCCAGCGATCGGGAGATCGCGATGACGCGCGCGTTCAACGCGCCGCGCGCCATGGTGTTCGACGCGTGGACGACGCCGGAGCTGGTGCGGCGCTGGCTGGGCGCGTTCGGCGATTGGGCCATGCCGGTCTGCGACATCGATCTGCGCGTCGGCGGCACGTACCGCTACGTCTGGCGCAACACCGAGACGGACATGGAGATGGGGATGGGCGGCGTGTACCGCGAGATCGTCGTGCCGGAGCGGATCGTGGCCACGGAGAAGTATGACGACCCGTGGTACGAGGGCGACGCGGTGAGTATGGTCACGCTCACGGAGGAAGACGGACGCACGACGCTGGTGCAGACGGTAACGTACGCGTCGAAGGAAGTGCGTGACGCGGTGCTGCAGTCGCCGATGGAGACGGGCGTCGCCATGCGCTACGACATGCTGGAGGAACTGCTCGCGTCATGAGCACGATCGCCCAACCCGCCGTACCTCCACGCCGGTGAAGAACCTCCGGCCCCCTCTGTGCTCTCTGTACTACTGATCTCGTGTTTCTTGGCGCGACGCAACGATTTCGCGGCGAAGCCTCTGTGATCTCTGTGTCTCTGTGGTGAATCGGTCCCCCTTCGTGCCTGCCGCGCGAAAGAGACCGATCACCACAGAGACACAGAGGACACAGAGGGGGACGGAGGATTAGTACTGCTCGCGCTTGTCGACGACGTTCTGCAGCGATTCCCCCGCGCGGAATCGCTTCAGGTTCTCGATGAAGAACTGCATCGCGCGGAGGTGCGCGTCGTCGGTGTGGTCGGCGGTGTGAGGGGAGATCAGGACGTTGTCGAGCTGCCAAAGCGGGTGGTCGGCAGGGAGAGGCTCGACCTCGAACACGTCGAGCGCGGCGCCGCGGATGCGACGATCCCGCAACGCGTCGATCAGCGCGTCCTCGTCGACCGTGGCGCCGCGGCCGAGGTTGATGAGGACGGCGTTCAGCTTCATCGCGGCGATCCGCTCCCGCGAGAGGAGCCGGTAGGTGCCGGGCGTGAGCGGCGTGCTGAGGACGAGGTAGTCGGACTGGGCGATCACCTCGTCGATGGTCGGCTCGCCGAGCTCCTGCCGCCGGCGCACCGGTAGCACACGCATCCCCAGCGCGGCGGCGCGCCGTCCCACGGCTTCGCCCACACCGCCGTACCCGATGATCCCGACGGTCCGCTCTTCCAATCGCTCGACGGTGTACGGCTCCCACCGCCGTTCGTCCTGATTCCGGGCCATCCGCCGCAGGTCTTTCGCGAACCACAGCATCGCCGCGATCGCGAACTCCCCCAGCGCATCGGCGTACAGGCCGCGCGAGTTCGTCACGACCACGTTCGTCCGCCGCAACAGGTCGAACGGGAGAAACTCCACACCGGCGGCGAGCGTGTGAATCCAGCGCACGTTGGCGAGCTCCCGCCAGAGCTCCGTCAGGAGCGCGCCGTAACGCGGCGCGATCAGGACGGCGTCGGCAAGTGCGGCGTCCGCGCGCAACGCATCGGCTTCCGTCCCGATCGACAAGGTGACGTCCGGAGCCTCGCGACCCAGGAGGTCGAGTGGCGCGAAGCCGGGCGGCGCGATGACGAGGAGGCGGGTCAAAAGAATCAGCCGGTCACGATGCTGACGAGCTTGCGCGGGACGACGATGACCCGCTGGACGTTCGTCTTCTCGATATGCCGGACTACCGCGGGATCGGCGAGCGCCAGGCGTTTCAGATCGTCGTCGCTCGTGTCGGCCGCGACGGTGATGCGCGCGCGGACCTTCCCGTTCACCTGCACGGCGACTGTCACCTCGTCTTCCGCCGCGAGCTGGTCGTCCCATTCCGGCCACGCCTGGGTGTGGACGGAGCTGGTCCCGCCGATGCGCTCCCACAACTCCTCGGCGATATGCGGCGCGATGGGCGCGAGCAGGCGGAGGTAGGCCGTGCGCGCCTCGCGCCATGCCTCGGCCGAGCACCCGTCGTCGAATGCGCGGCTCATCTCGCGCTGGAACGACATCAGCGCGGCGATGATGGTGTTGAACTCGAACGACTCGAAGTCGCGCGTGACGGCACGGATGGTCTGGTGCAGCTTGCGGCGCAGGCGTCGCGTCGCTTCTTCGTTCGTCCCGGCCGGCTCGCGTTCGTCGATGTGGATCGCCCAGACGCGGCGCAGCCAGCGCGCCGTGCCCGAAATGCCGTCGCTGTTCCACGGACCGCCCTGGTCCCAGCGCGCGAAGAACATCAGGTGCGCGCGCATGGTGTCGGCGCCGTAGCGGACGAGGAGCTCGTCGGGCGCGACGACGTTGCCGCGGCTCTTCGACATCTTCTCGGAGTCCTCGCCGAGGATGATGCCCTGGTTGCGGAGCTGGGTCATGGGCTCGGCGCCGAGCGTGACGCCCGCGTCGCGCAGCCCCTTGTGGAAGAAGCGCGTGTAGATGAGGTGCATCGTCGCGTGCTCGATGCCGCCGGTGTACGTGTCCACCGGCATCCAGTAGTCGTATTCGCTCTGATCGAACGGAGCGTCCGCGCACTGAGGGCTGAGGTAGCGCAGGTGGTACCAGGACGAGCAGAGGAACGTGTCGAGCGTGTCGGTCTCACGCTCCGCCGGTCCGCTGCAGCGCGGGCAGGTGGTGTTGCGCCACGTCGGGTGCAGCTTGAGCGGGCTCTCGCCCGTCGGGCGCCACTCGATGTCGTCCGGGAGCGTGACCGGCAGCTCGCTTTCGGGAACAGGGACGATGCCGCAGGTGGGGCAGTAGACGATCGGAATCGGCGAGCCCCAGTAGCGCTGGCGCGAGACCAGCCAGTCGCGCAGGCGGTACTGCACACCGCCGCAGCCGGCGCCGAGTTGTTCGAGATGCTCGATCGCCGCGTCGACCGCACGATCGGCCGGCGTACCGGTCAGCGGCCCGGAATGGATCATCCGGCCGTAGCCGATGTACGTCTCCGGGACCGCCTCGTCGCCTTCCGGCTCGAGGACGGCGCGGATCTCGATCCCGAATTTGCGCGCGAACGCGGCGTCGCGCTCGTCGTGCGCGGGAACGCCCATCACCGCGCCGGTGCCGTAGCCCGCGAGGACGTAGTCCGCGACCCAGATCGGAACCCGCTCGCCGGTGACGGGGCTGATCGCGTAGTGGCCGGTGAAGACGCCGGTCTTCTCGCGATCGACCGTTTCCCGCTGGATGTCCGACTGCCGTGCCGTCTGGTCGAGGTACTCAGCGACGGCGGGCGACTCCTGACCCCAGGCGCGTGCGAGCTCGTGCTCCGGCGCGACGGTCATGAAGGTGACGCCCCAGAGCGTGTCCGGGCGAGTGGTGAAGACTTCGATGTTCGTCCCGATGTCGGTCGCGAACGTGATCCAGCAGCCGGTCGAGCGTCCGATCCAGTTGGCCTGCAGCGTCTGTACGCGCTGCGGCCAGTCGAGCTGCGAGAAATCCAGCAACTCCTCGGCATACTTCGTCACGCGGAAGAACCATTGCGCGAGCTCTTTGCGCGTGACCGGCGTCTCGCAGCGCTCGCAGTGGCGGTCGTCGCCCCAGACCTGCTCGCGAGCGAGCGTCGTGTTGCAGCTCGGGCACCAGTCGACGGCGGCACTTTTCCGGTACGCGAGATCCGTGTGGAACAGCTTGAGGAACAGCCACTGCGTCCAGCGGTAGTACTCGGGATCCGCCGAGATCATCTCGCGGCGCCAGTCGATCATCGCGCCCATGGAGCGGAGCTGCCCGCGCATGCGCTCGATGTTGGCGTAGGTCCATTCTTTCGGATGGATGTTGCGCTTGATCGCGGCGTTCTCCGCCGGCAGGCCGAACGCGTCGAAGCCCATGGGGAAGAGGACGTTGTAGCCGCGCATGCGCATGTAACGCGCGCGGGCGTCGGACGGGGCCATGGCGTACCAGTGGCCCATGTGCAGGTCGCCGGACGGGTAGGGAAGCATCGTCAGCGCGTAGTGCTTCGGCCGCGAGCGGTCGATGTCCGAGCGGTCGATGCCGCTCTCGCTCCAGCGGCGCTGCCACTTTGATTCGAGGCTCTGGTGCTGGTATTCGTTGTCGAACGGTTCGTCCATGGATCACTCTCGGGGATCACTCTCGTCGGTCAGGTGAGTTTCCAGCGAGTGACATCCGCCTCGGCCAGGATGTCGCCGGGAGGAATGTCTCCGCGGAGCGTGTCCTCGACCCTCTTGTTGATCTTCTGCTCGACGCGATGCCACACGGCTTCGCCGTCCACTTTGCCATCGGCCGCCACGTCTGCAACGACCTCGTCGACGAGCATTTCATTCCGGGCGATGATGGTCTCGAGAATCTGCCGCTTCGCGGCCTCAGTCGACGAGTTCTCCCCTTTTGCCCGAGTCAACACGTCGACCACCGCCAGCGTCCACCCTCCGCCGCTCGCGGCTTCGTCCGGCCAGGCCCATCCGCCCGCGTCGAAAATCCTCTGGAGAGACTCGTGTTTCAAGTCATGGCCTTCGTCGTCCGTCAGCTTCAGGAAGTTGTTGGCCGCGCCGCAGAAAACGCGCACACCGCAATCGATCAGCTTCTGGATGTCCTCCGGCCGCGTGTTGTCTCCCTCGCCGTTGTTGATCCAGACGTCGAACTGCTGTTTTTTCGGATCGAGAGCCTCATAGAAGCTGCTGCTGGTCATGGCGGTGGTGCTGACGCCGAACTGGTCCGAGACGAGCTTGCAGGCCTCGGGCGACTTGTCGAAGGCCGTGATCTGATCGGGAGAGATCCCTTTCTCGTGGATGAGAGCCTCGATCGTGGCGCGGCCGACGCCCCCCAGTGCTTCGAGAAGAAATCGGGCATTCCGTCTGGCGCTGCCGCCCAGGCGATGGTCCACGAGTTTCAGCGCGGTCGCCACGACGCCATAGCCGGTCGGATGTGCCGAGGGCACGATCGGGCCGCCGAGGTGGGACGGCAGACATGTCACGAACGAGAGATCGACGCCGCGCTTTGCCCAGACGTCGCACATCGTTTTCCAGTTCGCTCCCGAGAGAACATCAGGAGACGCGGTGTCGGGACGAATCGAGTTCTGAGCCGGGAAGGAGCTGTAGATGCCCTTCTCGGTTGCCCGTTTTTCCTTGTACTGGTTGAGGAACTTGATGCCGGTGGGGATGATCAGCGTGCCGAGAGCGATGATCGCCTCCTCGGAGATGTCCTGAATCTTGCGGCCGGACCGGTCGAGGATGATCCATTCGCCTTTCTTCCCGCCGTGGAGGGTCGGGATATCCGGAAAGACGAGCACCGCCTTCCGGATCATCGCCTGGGCGAGATTCTTGGTCCGGGTCAGCACGCTTTCCAGGTCCTTGATCTCAGGCCCGGTGCGGTAGCAGTCGCCGCCGATGAAGACCGTCATCTCCTCCAACGGCTTGTGGTTGAAGTGTGTGACGACGTAGGCGATGAAGACCTGTTCTTCCCGATCGAGGAGCGTCTGCAGCTCGGAGGCGATGCGCTCGCGATGCTCGAAATTGTTCGTCGCGTCGCGGATGACGGCAGGGGTGAGTCGCATCACCGTGGTGGTGATCGAATAGACCCCTTCCTGCCGGCGCAGGTCCGACAGCGACTCCAACCCGTCGATCTCCCGCAGCGACGAAGGATCGAAGTCGGTGGTGCCGAGGACGCGGCCATCCAGATCCTCGTTGCAGAGGAGGACGACCTGGTCCGCATCGAGCCGGTTCAGCAGCCCGGCCGGAATCAGGTTGACGGGGAGCGCGGTCATGCGGCGCGGTCCTTCGCTGCCTGAGGCGCCTCTGCCGGCATCGACGGAGTGCCCCTCGACGACGAGGTCGTTGGTACGGCGGTTGGCCACTGCGCTACCTCCCTCTGAATGTGGATGTAAGGATATCAGGTGGGGTTGCGGTCCGCCGAAACAGGTGGGAAACAGCGAGCCAGTTGGGAGAGGGTTGGGGTCAGGCCTTTGTTCTTGTGCTGATCAGGTTGGGGGGCAGCTTCGCCATAGGCGGAGAGGCGCGAGGCGGGCCAGATGCTCAAATCCCCGAGGGAGACCCGATTTCCTATCAAGCCTCGACCGCGCGCGCGAGCTCCCGGAGCAGCGCCGCACCGTCGCCACGCCACGCGCTGCCGTGCATCACAGCGAGCGTCTCCGGCTCGAACGACACCAGTTTGGCGAAGAGCGGCGCCGCGTTCTTCGAGTGCGCGTAGTAGTCCATCGCCCCTCGAAAGGCCTCGCTCGGGCCGAGGATGTCCGAGCTCGTGAGGGCCGTCTCGCCGCGGCCCGGCTGCGTGAACAGATCGCCGCAGAAGAGCGTTCGCGTCGACTCCTCGCCGAGGTAGCCCGTCTCCCAGCCGTGGGGAAGGTGGGGCGTGTCGAACCAGCGGAACGTCCGCCGTCCCGTCGAGAGCGTCTCGCCATCGGCAAGCCCGCGCGGCTCGCGGTCGGCCACGTCCCCGACCGAGACCATCACCGCGGTGGTGCTGCACAGAGCCTGCGCCGCCGGCGCGAGCGCCAGCCACTCGTTGAGCGAGCCGCACTCGTCGGCCTCGAAGTGCGAGAACGCGATCCAGCGCAGGCTCTCCGGAGGGAGCACGTGCCGCACCGCCTCGCTCACCAGAGGGAAGAGGCGCCGCGGGCCGGTGTGGAACAGGAGCGGCTCCGCGTCCGCGACCAGGTACTGATTGAAGGAGAACGCGCCCCCCGGGATCTCCACCGGCGTATTGATCCGGTAGATCCCCTCGGCGATCTCCTCGATGTTCGTGCCCGTGGTTGCATTCGTGATCATGGGTGATCTCCAATCACTAAACAGTAATGTTCACCGAATGTAGGTCGCGAATGTCCGGCCGTCAAGTGGTTTCTGTGAACATCAGTGTTCACCGAATTGGAGTATGATGATCCGGCCATGAAACGCCCCCGCGGGTACACCAAAGTTCGGCGCGCGGAAGCCGAAGAGGCCACGCGGGAGCGGATTGTCTCCGCGATGGTAGCCCTGCACGAGGAAGTCGGTCCGGCCCGGACCACCGTCAGCGCCATCGCCGAGCGCGCGTCCGTCGAGCGCCTCACCGTCTATCGCCACTTCCCCGACGAGTCCTCGATGCTCCACGCCTGCTCCGCGCACTGGAGCTCCCTGCATCCGGCACCCGGCGTGTGTGCCGCCGGCCCCGATCCCGCCGCCGACTGCCGCCGCACCATCCTGCGGCTCTACGTCTGGTACCGCGCCAACGCCGCTATGCTCACGAACATCGAGACGGACGTTCACCGCATCCCCCTCATCGCGACGCTCATGGCACCGTTCGAGACGCACCTCGATCAGATGGCCGCGGAGCTCGACCGAAGATGGTCCGGCCGCAGCGCCCGCCGTGCCGCCACCATCCGCCACGCCCTCGAGTTCTCCACCTGGCGCTCCCTCGACCGCATCACCGGTAACGACCGCCGCTCCGCCGCGCTCGCGGCGAGCTGGCTTGCGGTTGGCCGTTGAGTCGGAGCCGGTAATTTTCAAACAGAGCCGTGAAGGAGAGGATTCAGGCGCTCGAACAGATCGCGCGCGAGTTTCCGAAGACTCGCTTTTGCGCCGCGCAGCAGCGAACGGCGTCGAAACAGGCGGCTCTCGGTCCGGCTGCCGGAGTGAGGAAATCGACGCGAAGATCGCGTCCGCGGACGTGGAACGAGGTGCTCGGCTCGCGCGAGTCGAGGCCGGGGACGGCAAAGAATCCGGGATCGAACGCGCGCAGCCTCTCCAGCATGTCGATCGGCGGCTCCTGAAGGCCAAGCGGGATGGATTGGTCATGTGCCACATCGACATCGGCAGTGCGGAGCGACTCTTTGTCGAACGAGACGCCAAGCATGTTCGCGATCGCCGTGAACGCCTGGGTTCCCACGAGAACCCCGCCCGCGCGGAACACGCTTGCATCGGCAAGGATGCGGAGAACGACGCCGGTCGCCGCAGTTTCGCGGAACATGCGCCCCGCTTCGAGCATGGCCACGATCTCCCGGCGACGTTTCTCATCGACCGCAGCGCTGGTGCGCTGGTTTGTCGTCGCCTCGATGCGAGCCAGCAGCTGCGGAGATGGGGTTATACGCAGAGTTGCTCAACTCTGCGTATAACCGCGCGAGGCGGCCCGCACCTTACTATCTTGTTCCATGTGCTCGAACGTCACGTCGCCCCGCTCCGGGTTGGAGTCCCCTTGAGTAGCCTTTCCGAGGCATTCCTCGGCCTGGCCACGAGACATGGCGCCGATGACGCCACGGCCCGGGCGTGGTGGCGGGAAGTGGAGTCGCGCTACTCCGAGCCGCACCGTCGCTATCACACGCTCGAGCACATCCGCGAGCTGCTGGCGTTGCTCCCCGAAGCGAGCGAGGAGGTGCTCGCGGCGGTCTGGTTCCATGACCTCATCTACGACCGCCGTGGCGCGAACGAGGAGCGAAGCGCCGACGTCGCGCACGAGGCCCTGGTCGACCTGCGTTTTCCGCGCGCCGGCGTCGACCGCGTGACGAAGATGATCCTGGCGACGCGCGATCACGATCCCGGAGATCTGCCTGAGGAGGCGAGGGTGTTCCTCGATGCGGACCTGGCCATTCTCGGCAGTCCGCCCGAGCGCTACCGTGAATACGCGGAGGCGATCCGATTCGAGTACTCCTGGGTTCCCGACGACGTCTTCCGCGCGGCCCGCGACGGCGTGCTGCGGGACTTTCTCGCCAAGCCGTTCCTCTATCGGACGGACGGGATGCGGCAACGCTTCGAAGGCCAGGCGCGGGACAACATCGCCTGGGAGCTTCGCGGCTTCTCGGAGTGAAGGTGAAGACGCCGGGTCATCACTGCTTTCTCATGACGCCGGGTCAAGCGTCATCACGACCTCGCGGAAGGATTTCGAGCCGGTGGGGTTCTGGACCTCTTGCTTGAAGACGACTTCATTTTTCCCGATCGAGATGACGTCGCCGTCAAAGAGCTGATCCCCTTCCTTCAACAGGAAGTTTTTTGCGTTCGACCGGACCTGTGCGACGTAGTGTTTCGATGTCTTGAAAATCCCGGTGAGCTGGATCTCGTCGATCAACAGGCCGGGAATGCCATCCGGCCTCGGTGCACTGGCCATGGTTCCTCCTCGCCGTGCAGTGTACCCCTTGGGCTCCGGCTACCCGCCGCCGGATGGTCCCGCCGCCCGGGCCGCATCACGGGGCGACCCGCCCCACTGGCGGCTCCAGGCGCGGCGCAGTTGCAGGTCGGAGCCGAAGCCGGCAACCGCGGCGGCGCGCGTGACGGTCGCGCCGTATTCCAGCGACTGGCGGGCGCGCTCCAGCCGGATCAGCCGGAGGTAGTGCAACGGCGAGATGCCGGCGTGGTCGATGAACAGCCGCAACAGGTGACGCTGGGCGGCGTGGCCGACGCGGGCCAGCGACGCCATGTCCCAGTCGCGCTCCGGCTCGGAGACGATCGCGTCCTGGACCCGGTGTACGGTCGGGTGGAGGTGGCGGCGGTGCATGTGGAATGGCGACAGCTCGGTGTCGCGCGGCGAGCGCCGCAGGTACACCACCATGTCCTCGGCGACGCTGGCCGCCAGTGCCTCGCCACACTCCTCGGCGATGAGGTGCAGCGCGACGTCGATCCCCGCCGTGATGCCCGCGCTGGACGCGAGTGGACCGTCCACGACGAAGACGCGATTGTCGATGACCTGCGCCTGCGGCGCCAGGGCCCGAAGCATGGGCAACAGCTCGTGGTGCGTGGTGCAGCGGCGCGTGCGCGAGCAGCCCGGCCCGCGCGGCGAGCAGGGTGCCCGAGCAGATCGTCACCAGACGGTGCGGCGTGTCCGGGTCCAGAAGCGCGTCATGCAGCCGGTCGCTCAACCATCTGGGCGGTGACCGCGATCTCCGGCGTGACCTGCTTCACGTGAGCCGTCGGTTGGCCGACCACCACGACCCAGGTCGGGGTGCTGAGCTGCTCCGGCAATGGAATGAGGTCGCCCAGCGAAAGCCCGACCGACGTCGGCAGGGTTGCCACCGGCCCCGCGAAGCCAAGACGAAAGCGCGGCGGCAGTCCGCGCGCTTCGCGGTGCTGGTTGGCGAGACGAAAGGCTTCAGCAGGCCCGGCGATGTCGAGCAGCAGCGAATGCCGCACGATGACGAAGAGGACGTCGATGAGCTGGGTGCGCGTGATCATGTGCGGAATCATTGTCCGAAAGTGAATGAAAGTTGTCGGCCTGCGCCGCGACAGGACATCCGGCCGCCCGTACCTTCGCCGCATGCATTTCGACGGTCGACATCTTCTCGCTCTCGTATTCATGTTGGGGTCCGTGTCCTCAGCCGTCGCACAGACAGCCGGCACGGCCATCAACCCCGGCGATGATTTCTTCGCCTACGCCAACAGCGGTTGGCTCGAGGCCACCGCGATCCCGGCGGGCAAGGAGCGATGGGGGGCCGCGACGAGCTCCAGGAGCTGACCCGCGGCCGCATCGCGAGGCTGCTCGACGACGCCGGCGCCTCACCAGCCGGTTCGATGGCGCGCAAAGTCGCGGACTTCCGTGCCGCCTACCTGAACGAGGCCGCCATCGAGGCCCGAGGGATCGCGCCGCTCGAGCCGCTGCTCGATCGCGTCGGGAAGGTTTCGGACAAGCAGGAGCTCACACGCCTGCTGGGTCGCGGGATGCGCGCCGACGTCGACCCGCTGGGATTCGGCATCTACAAGTCCGCCAGCGTGCTGGGACTCTCCGTGGATCAGAGCATCCACGGAGAGAAAAACAACGTTGCCTTCCTGGTGCAGGGAGGGCTGGGCCTGCCGGACCGCGAGGACTATCTCAGCGCCGACCCCGCAAAGAAGGCGCTTCGCGAACGGTATCTCGACTCCATCCGGCAGATGCTCACGCTCGCCGGCTTCGGCCGCTGCAGACGAGCGCGCGAGCGCGGTGCTGGCGCTGGAAACGGCGATCGCGCAAAGCCATGGCACGCGCGAGGCGTCGGCCAACGACCGCAATGCCGACAACGTGTGGACGCGCTCCGATTTCGAACAGCGCGCACCGGGGATGGACTGGACCGTCTTCTTCGACGCCGCGGGCCTGGCCAGGCAGCAAGAATTCGGGGTCTGGCAGTCGAGCGCCGTGACAGGGTTGGCGGCGCAGGTCGCGTCGCAGCCGCTGGAGGCGTGGAAGGACTACCTGCGCTTCCACACCATCCACGATTTCGCCGACGTGCTGCCGCGCGCATTCGCCGATCAGGCGCTGGCACTGCATGCCGCCACAGGGGCTGCCCCACAGCCCTCCCGTGCCGAGCGCGCGCTCGCTGCCACGCAATCGGCCATGAGGGATGCGCTGGGGAGGATGTACGCCGAGCGCTATTTCCCCGCCGGGCAGAAGGCGCGCGTGGAGCGAATCTCCGACAACGTCCGCGCGGCGCTCGCGAAGCGGGTCGAAGCCGCGACGTGGATGTCGCCGGCCACCAAAGCCAGTGCGCTGTCCAAGCTGAAGACGCTCTACGTCGGAATCGGGTATCCCGATCGATGGGAGGACTACTCTTCGCTGACCGTCGACCCGGCTGACCCGCTGGGCAACCTGCGGCGCGTCTCCGACCGCGCCTACCGCAATGCCCTCGCCCGCCTCGGCCAGCCCGTCAACCTGAAGCACTGGTACATGCCGCCGCAGATGGCCGGCGCGATTCTCGTGTTCCAGCAGAACGCGTACACCATGGCGGCCGCGTTGCTGGAGCCACCCAAGTACGATCCACGCGTCCTCCGACGCCGCGGCCTACGGCTCCGTCGGGGCCCTCATCGGACACGATGTCATCCACTACATCGACGTACTCGGCGCCGACTACGACACCGAGCACCGGATGCGACACTGGTGGACCCCCGAGGACATGCAGCGCTTACCAGGCCCTCGCGCAGCCGCTGGTGGATCAGTTCGCGGCCTACCAGCCGCTCCCCGGCCTCTCCGTCAACGGCAAACTGACCCTCACCGAGAACATCGCCGACCTCGGCGGCCTCGCCGCCGCATTCGACGCCTACCGCAAGACCCTCGGCACCCGCGTGACGGATACCGACTACGTGCGGCAGCAGGACCGCGAGTTCTTCATCGCCTACGCGCAGACCCAACGGCGCAAGACCAGCGAGGCCGCGTCGCGCAAAGCAGCTAGCCACCGACAACCACGCCCCGGAGGACTACCGTGCCGGCACGGTGCGCAACCTCGATGCATGGTACGACGCGTTCGACGTGCGTCCAGGGCAGCGCCTGTACCTCGAGCCCTCGGCGCGAGTACGAGTCTGGTAGGGCGTGGAAATCGAGGGATCGTCCCGAAGCGAAGCGGTCAGGTTTCGTAGCGCATACGGGATTCGAAGGCGGTGTCGCGAGTGACGTTTACGCTAATCGCTTCAGCAGTTTGCGACTGAATCGCGCGAGAGAAGTGCCGTGATGTACCCTGCGCTAGTTGCTCCCATCCATACACGGCTCAACAATGGCTGTGGCATAACGCGCGACGTTGGGGAGGAAACTGAGGTGATGGAGGACGGAACCGCTCCTCTCAGGGCGCTCGTCGATCCGCGACTTCTCGGACAAGCATTGCATTCGTTCCCGCGGAGTCAGCGCCGATGAGACCGGAAATCTTTTACGTCATTGATGCGGCTTGTCGAAGCCGTGATTCTCTACGACTAACTTCTTCTTCCGGATGTGAATCTTGCTGCTCCCGTCATCGGACGGCCGAGGAAGAGTGATGCCGGCCCGGAGCACATCCTTTTCGATGTTTCTGTGCTCACTCCCGTGGGGTCACAAGAGTTCGGGTCGCTCTATCGTGAGGTCGTTGGTCAGGCGCAATCAATGTACCCGAAACGCTTCGCTAGGTTCCAATTGATGCCGCGCGGCGAGGGCCACTTCGTTCTTCGAGAGCGTTCATCAAGTTGCGTTGTCGCGCGCGCTAGACGCCACCTCTCATCTCCTCAGTTAGCGATGATGTCACAGCGATTTTGATCCGACGCTCGCTCGTCCAAACGGAGGCGGCGTCCATCAGTCACGCGGTTTATGAGCTGCCCGCTGACGATCTGACGATCTCCAGGATTCACTACAGCCGTTGCTCCGATTGCGCGGCTTGGATGGCACCCCGGTTTCGCCCATTGGATGTCGATGGCTGGAGGTCGTAGTTGATCGCGACGTTTGGAAAATCGACGACATGCTTACCGTCGCACTCGAAATGCGATCGCGGTTCTCGAAGGTTCGTGAGCATTTGCGCGAGCTGACGGCCGCGCTGTCTGGACCTTCGGCCACGATCCTGTCTCGCAATCGGGCTACAAGCGGGTGGCGGAACTACGCAGGGCCCTTGGCGCACTCGCCCAACCTGATGCTGAGAGAATCTTCTTGGTTCGCGCACTTGATGCGACGACCCTACTCCCGGCAGTGAACGAGATCGCTGCGAGTGGTGACATCGCGTCCATCCTGAGGCAGCTCGGCGGGAAGCAGCTATCGTGGTGGATTCGTCGCCTCCGTTATGGAGCTGCTTTTCAGCCCTTTGCAAGCTTCGACAAATTTGTGAACAACACGCGACTGGCCCGTCTCGTAAGCCGCT
This sequence comes from uncultured Acidobacteriota bacterium, assembly GCA_963821585.1. Taxonomy (GTDB): domain Bacteria; phylum Acidobacteriota; class Thermoanaerobaculia; order Gp7-AA8; family Gp7-AA8; genus QHVT01. The sequence goes on along the minus strand of CAWGEI010000003.1, from coordinate 4,657,412 downwards.
ACTTCTCGAACGAGATAGAACTCCCTGAACTGCAGTGGGGTTCGTCACCACAGCTACGAGTTGAGGAACATCAATCGACTCCGACTGCTGACCGATAACGAAGTTCCTTGGCTCATCGCATCTGGCATGCAGTCGTGAGATTTTCTTCGAAGAGTCGCAAGTGCGGGATCAATTGACGGCCAAACCGCTGTCGAGCCGCTGACAAGCCGTGCAGCAATATCGCAGCTTACGCGGACCATCTCCCGGCGAAGAAGGCGCGCACGTTGCCTCCTTTCTTCGGCCGGATTTCATTGAATAAAGCCACCTCATCCCTGACGCGCTTCTCCGAGTTCAAGCGTGTGTGCGAGTAGGGTCAGGCCTTTGTTCTTCGGAACGCCGAGACTGCAGGTGCTCCGGCGTCTTGTTAAGTGCCATCAGTGCAACAGCTTCCCCGATTCATCCGTGGTGTTCCGCGGCGTCCGCAAGAAGCGGAGGCCTGACCCACCCGCCACGCGGCGATGAGACAGACGAGGGACTCCTCAACTACTTCGGTGCGACGGACCGGGTGTACGACGACGCCCAGGCGCGCCGGTTGTGGCTGGACTTCGTGCGTGCGAACGCGGGGCCGGCTGTTCCCGAGGTGAAAAGTTCGTAGCGCATACGGGATCAAACCCGTGTAACCGACGAAGGGAGCACGCAACGTCTGCTTGGACGGAGCGCATCACGACTGGGTCATGCTCACACAGAGCGGTCGAGGAGTGGATTCAGGCGTTCGTCGCTGGCGGGTTACGCAGCGATAGTCAACTCTGCGTATAACCGCGTGGGGCGTCTGCGCCCTTACTATCTTGTTTCAGGTGCTCGAACCTCAGGTCGATCGCTGGCTCCGGGATGGTGTCGCTATGAGTAATCTTCCATGGCCTTCCTCGGGCTGGCCACGAGACCGGGGCCGACGGCGCTTCGTGTCGAGTGCCCAAGGCCTACGGTTCCGTCGGGCGCTCGTCGGAGACGACAAAGGTGGTTGGGGTAGGAATTTCCGTTGTTACGTCACTCCTAAGAGTACGCACGCAGGTGAGACGATCGATCGGCGAATCCAAAAAACAATTGCCATTCTGGATCAGGCTCTGGACGCGCCCGGAGGGGTAGCGGAACTCGCTGCGCTCGTGGGGTTGTCCGGCTCGCGGCTAGGGCATCTATTCAAAGTGCACGTACGCCTTTCCATCCGCGCCTATGTGCACGAACAGAGGCTGCGTCGCGCGGCGGAGCTGATCGCAAACACAGACGAGCGCATCTCGCAGATTTGTTACGCGTCTGGTTTCAGCGATCAGTCGAACTTCAATCACGCCTTCAAGAAGAGTTTCGGTGTCACGCCGAAGGAATATCGCCGCGCGACGACTGCCACCAACGAATAGCCGAAAATACCAACGTTTCGTGCATCGCCTCACGCGTGGAAGAGACGAGAATCAAGGCGCTCGCTCTTTTCCCGTAAACCGAATCCGTGGAGGTGGTGCATGACGACCATCAAGTACTCAGTCGATGTCCAGATTACGGGCGGTCCCCGCCTCACGTACAACGATGCGCTCGATGTAGACGCTTACGATCGGCTGGACGTCGTCATTCCGGACGGCAACGCAGCCACCGCGGTCGACGTGCAGCCGGGCGGCGCCGGCAACGTGCAACTGCTGGCCGTCCGTGCCGGGGTTGCGGACAACAAGGTGCAGTTCCAGAACGGCGCCGGCATCTGGGTCGGGCTCAAGAGTCCCGTGCTGCTCACCGGCGAAACGGTGGGCATTCTGGCCGCGGTACCGTCCACGCTGACGTTCAGGAACGCGTTGACCGCTCCGGTCACGGTGACGATCCTCGTCGGCCGTAAGGCCGTCACTCCTACTGCCGCCCCGCCCGCAACTCCCCCTGTCACTCCACCCGTTACCCCACCCGACACCCCGCCCGACAATCCGTAGAGACCGCGCCGAAGGAGTCGAGTATGCCCAGCACCCTCACGTATCCAGGCGTCTACATCGAAGAAATCCCCAGCGGCGTACGGACCATCACCGGTGTGGCCACGTCCATCACGGCCTTCATTGGACGTGCTCTCCGCGGACCCGTCTACGATCCCAAACGCATCCAGAGCTTCGCCGACTATGAACGCACATTCGGCGGATTATGGACGGAGAGTACGCTCAGCTACGCCGTGCAGCAGTACTTTCTGAACGGCGGAATGGACGCGATCATCATACGCGCTCATAAGGACGGAGCAAAGGCGACGCTCAGCCTGCCCGGAGACGACGGGCCGCTCGTCCTGGAGTCGGCCAGCGAAGGGGCGTGGGGCAACGAGCTTCACGCCGTCGTTGATCACGTCACCAAGTCGACCGCCGACCTGCTGATGTTTAACCTGACCATCCTGGAGGCGGAGCCGGGGACGACGAACATCCGCTTCACTGAGACCCACCGCAACGTCTCCGTCGATCCGGCCTCGCCGCGCTTCGTGACGAATGTGCTCAAGGAAGACTCGCAGCTCGTGCGCGTGAGCGAGACGGTCCCGGCTACTGCCAGTCCCGACGACACGCCCCCCGCGGTGTCCCCCAACCTTCCCGGCGCGGTCACGGACGGTGCGGGCAGCGACGGCAATCCTATCGACGACGGGGCCGTCACCGGCACCGAAGCCGGCAAGACAGGCCTCTACGCACTGGAGAAGGCCGACCTGTTCAATCTGTTGTGCATCCCACCCTTGGAGCGTGACCTCGACATCGACTCGGCGACGCTCGACGTTGCCGCGGCCTACTGCGCGAAGCGCCGCGCCCTGTTCATCGTCGACGCGCCCGCGACTTGGACCAGCGTGGACGACGCGGAAAGCGGCGTCGACGGGCTCATGACCCGCGAAAAGAACGCCGCTCTCTTCTTCCCGCGCATCCGCGTGAAGGACGCGCTCAAGGAGAATCGCCTCGAGGAGTTCGCGCCGTGCGGTGCGGTGGCCGGGATCTTCGCCCGCACGGACACGACCCGCGGCGTGTGGAAAGCGCCGGCCGGGATCGACGCGACCCTGCGCGGCGTGCGCGAGCTGTCGGTGAAGATGACCGACGGCGAGAACGGCCGCCTCAATCCTCTCGGCGTGAACTGCCTCCGCGTCTTTCCCGTGTACGGTCCGGTCGTGTGGGGCTCGCGCACGCTCGAAGGCGCCGACGTGCTGGTCTCCGAGTGGAAATACGTTCCCGTGCGCCGGCTGGCGCTCTTCCTCGAGGAGAGCCTCTATCGCGGAATGAAATGGGTGGTGTTCGAGCCCAATGACGAGCCGCTCTGGTCGCAGATCCGCCTCAACGTCGGCGCCTTCATGCACAACCTCTTTCGGCAGGGTGCCTTCCAGGGCCAGGCGCCGAAAGAGGCGTACTTCGTCAAGTGCGACAAAGAGACGACGACGCAAAACGACATCAACCTCGGCATCGTGAACGTCGTCGTCGGATTCGCGCCGCTGAAGCCCGCCGAGTTCGTGGTCATCAAGATCCAACAGATCGCCGGACAGGTGACGGCGTAGGAGAGCGTTCATGGCCCAGTTCAGCGTCAACGCGCAGCGCTTCGACCCCTACAAGAATTTCAAGTTCCGCGTGAAGTGGGACGGCCGCTACGTGGCCGGGATCAGCAAGGTCACGGCGCTCAAGCGCACCACCGAGATCGTCGAGCATCGCGAGGGGGGCGACCCGTCGAGCAGCCGGAAATCGCCGGGCCGCTCGAAGTTCGAGGCCATCACCCTCGAGCGGGGGGTGACCCACGACGTCGACTTCGAGCAGTGGATGAACAAGGTCTGGAACTTCGGCTCCTCCCAGGAGGTGTCGCTCCAGGATTTTCGGAAGGACATTATCCTGGATCTGTTCAACGAGGCCGGACAGAAGGTCATCTCCTACAAGATCTATCGCTGTTGGATCTCGGAGTATCAGGCGCTGCCGGACCTCGACGCGAACGCCAACGCGGTGGCCATCCAGACCATCAAACTGGAGAACGAGGGGTGGGAGCGCGACACCGACGTCCCCGAGCCGTCGGAGCCGAGCTTCACCGAGCCCTCGTAGCGTATGACCGGATCCATTCCGATCACGCTGCCGGGCGGCACCTGGAGGAATGGAGCTCGGCATCGCGACGCCACTCTCCGGCCGCTCGACGGCAGCGACGAGCTGTTCCTGGCCGAGGCGGGTGAGGGTCTGTCGCCGGCGCGGCGTACGACCGAGCTGCTCTCACGATGTGTCGAGCGCCTCGGCGGCGAGCCTGTGTCGGCGGACGCGATACGCGCGCTCGCGGCCGGAGATCGCGAGGCCATCCTCCTGCACCTGCGCCGAGTCACGTTCGGCGATACGGTGGCCGCGGTGCTCCATTGCCCCCATCGGGGATGCGGCGAGGCCATGGACATCGAGCTCCGCGTGTCCGATCTGCTGGTCGATTCGAGCGAGGACGCAGCCGCGGTTCACGAGACGGCCATCGACGGCGCGGTGGTGCGTTTCCGTCTCCCGAATGGCGCCGATCTCGAGGAGGCGGCATCCCTCGCCGAAAAGGACGTGCGCGCGGCCGCGCTACACGTCCTCACGCGCTGCATCCACTCGATCGACGGCGTTTCGCCGGAGCGGATTCCCGATCGCGTGGCGGCGCAACTGCCGGAGCGGATGTCGGAGCTCGACCCGCAGGCGGAATTGTTGCTGCAACTCGTCTGCACGCGTTGCGCGCGGCCGTTCACGGCGGTCTTCGACACGGCCGCCTATCTCTTCCGCGAGCTGGCCGCGCATCAGACCACGCTCTATCGAGAAGTGCACGAGCTGGCCTTCCACTACCACTGGAGCGAATACGACATCCTCGGTCTGACCGCCGCGGGGCGTCGCCGCTATCTGTCGCTCCTGGCCGAGGCGCTGGCGCCGCGAGGCGAGCGATGACGAACTTTCTCGAGGGATTGGTGCTGCGTGCGGCCGGCATCCCGCCCTCCGCCGCCGCGCCGCGCACGATGCCCGCGGCCGATCCGCTCGAGCCGGCAGCCACGATGGAGGAAGCGATCGAAGAGAAGCCCGCCGTGTTGCCGCGGCGCGTCGAAGCGCCGTTGCCCGGCGAGCGGATCGTGACCCGCGCGTCCGCATCGCCGGAAATGCCGCGCGCTCCCGAGCGCATCGTGGAGACGCGCGAGAGGCCGGGACCGGCGCCGCTCGCCGTTCCCCGCGAGTTGGAAGAACCGCCGGAGCAGAGCACGGAGGTGTTCCGTGAAGAACGGATCGTCGAGACGAAACGGGAAGTCGTTCTGCCTGCGCTACCCATCCCGACGCCGCTCCCACCGCCGTCCGTAACGCACATCGAGACAGCCCGTGCGCAAGCGCTGCCTCCGATCCCTCCCGCACATCATGAGGAGCCGACGCCTGTGGCGCGGGAGCAAGACGAAGCCGAACGTAATCCGGCGCCGCGGCCGGCACCGCCTCCCGTCGTCGTGCAACCGCTGGTCCTCGACCGCACGCGCACGATCGTGGAACCCGTTCGCGAAGAGCGCGTCGTCGAAACGACGGAACGCGAAGTCCTCGTCACTCCGCCGCCTCCTCTGCCGGTGCCACCCGCGGCGATCGACCGCATCCGCGAAGAGCCCGACGAACAGCGTGCGGAGCTCAGTCCACTCCCGCCGATGTCGCCGCGCGAGCAAATCCGGCCGACCGCGGTGCCGCGGGAGCAGCTCCGCGAGACCGACGAGAAACCGCCTGTGCCGCGGACGGTCGTGCTCCCCCCGGTCACGCCAAACCCCAGCGCATCGCCGCTCCTGCCGGCTCCCCAAACCGCCGTCCCGCCGGTGAGCGTCCGCATCGGTACGATCGAGATTCACGCCGCGGCACCGCCGCCCCCGCCGCCGCCGCCCGTCCCCGCCGCCGCGCCGCCATCCCCGGCCGACGTGCTGTCCGGCTTCGACGACTACGCGAGGATCCGCCGCTACACGCCGGAGGCGTGGTGAGGTGAGCAAGTCGCGCGCGCTCGGCGCCGTCAGCGCATCCATTCGGGATCTGCTTGAGAAGGAGATGGAGCCGTCGGTCGCCGTCAGTGTTGCGCCGCTTGACGTCGCGGTCACGACGATCGCCGGCAAGCGCGTGAATCTCTTTCTCTACAAGATCGATGAGAACGCCCAACTCAAGAACATGGACCTGCCGGGCCGCGGCAGTCCCGGTGCCTATGGCAGGCCGCCGCTCTCCATCGATCTGCACTACCTCCTCACCGCGTACGGCGAGACCGAAGAGGACCAGATCGAGACCCAGCAAATCCTCGGCGAGGCCATGCGCGTGATGCACGACCACGCGATCATTCTGGGCAACGACGTTCTCGACCCCGATCTGCAGAACGAGCTCGAGCACGTGAAGCTCTATCTCGAGCCGCTCTCGCTGGAAGAGCTCTCCAAGATCTGGTCCGCCGCGACCAAACCCTACCGCACCTCGGTCGGCTATCTCGCGACCGTCATCCAGATCGAGAGCAAGCTGCCGCGCAAGTACGCGCCGCCTGTGGTCGAGCCGCCCGTGGGCGGTCCGCGCATCAAGGCGGTCACCTTCCGCGCACCGCGGATCGATGCGATCCTGGTCATCCGCCACGACGACCCCAATCATCGCGAGCGCGCCGTGGCGTACGCGCGCATCGGCGACACCCTGGTCCTCCGCGGCAGCGGCTTCACCTCGGGAGGTTTGCGCGTGCTGCTCGGCGACGTCGACGCCACGGCGGGAGTCGCGCAGCCGTTCGACGCCACGCGCATCGTCGTGAAGATCCCCGACGACGCCGCCTTGCAGCCCGGAGCGACGCGGGTGGTGGTGCAGAACGACCTCATGCTCGGCGATCCGGAGACCGCGCATCGCGGCTTGAGCTCGAACGTCGCCGTTTTCGTGCTCGTCCCCGAGGTCATCACTTTGACCCAGCTGCCCGGAATGCCGCCGACGCTGCGCCTCGAAGGCACCCGCCTCTTCGACGCGCACCTCGATAGCCTGACTCTGGTCGGCGCGAACGTTTTCGCCTCGAAGGTCTACAAGGTTCCCCCCGAGACCGGGAAGATCGAATTCGCGTTGACCGATGTGCCGGCCGGCACTCACGCGATACGCGTGCGCGTCAACGGCGCGGAAAGCCTCGACGATCGAACGCTGGTGCTGCCATGAGCCGGCTCGAGCTCGAGCTCCGCCGTCTGCGCCTGCTCCTCCGGATGCATGTCGCGGCACTGCGGAGCGAATGGAGTCGCGACGCCGCCGGCGAGGACTTCCTCGGCGCCGCGATCAGCGATGCGCAAGCCGACCGCCTGCTCGGGGAAAGGCGCGGAGTGACGATCGACGATCCGGCGATTCGCGAAACGCTCGAGGAAGTGCAGCGTGCCATCGCCGACGACCGCGATGCATTTGCGCTCGACGTGCTGGCGTCCGCGTTCGCGCTCTCGCCGTTCGAGCGCGACGTGCTCCTCTTGTGTTTCGCGCCGGAAGTCGACGCGACGTTCGAGCTTCTGTTTGCCTACGTGCACGACGACGTCACGCGGCGGTACGTATCCGTCGACCTGGCGGTCTCGCTCTTCGGAGGGCCGCGCACGGCGTTCGCGGCGAACGCACCGTTGCGGCGGTGGGCACTATTGCACGTCGATCCGCCGCCGCATCCGGGCACGCCGCAGTCGCTGCGGCCGCTGCGGCTCGATCCTCGGATCACCGATTTCCTGCACGGCGTGAACCGCCTCGACGAGTCCGTCTCGGAAGTGCTCCGTCCCCTCGAACGCGGTCCCCTCGAAAGCACTCATGCCGCGCTTGCGCTGTCGCTCGCAAACGAAACGGCGGTGAATCTCATCGGCCCCGCGCAAGCGGGCAAAGAGACGCTTGCGCATGCGATCGCCGAGGCTGGCGGGCGCACCGTGCGCCGGCTCGATCCGCGACGATTGCCGCCGCTCGGACCCGAGCGCACGGCTCTTTTCCGCGCGCTCGAGCGTGACGCGCGACTAATGCGATTCACGTACTTAGTGCAGACGCCCGAGCGTGAAGGACCGGACAGCAATACCGAGACGGCCATGCAGGACGTCATCGAGCTGCTCGACGCGCCGCTGATCGTCGATACGCGCGACGCATGGCTCGGCGCGCGAACGCTCGCGGTCGCGCGCGTGGCGCGTCCGGACCGCGCCGCGCAGCGCATCCTCTGGAGGACCGCGCTGGGCGAGGACGCGCCGGTCATCGACGACCTCGTCGAGCAGTTCGATTTCAGCCCGGAGATGATCGCGCGGGCGGCCGCGGTGTCGTCGCGTGCAGGCACCCTGTGGGAGATCTGCCAGCAGCAGGTCTCGTGGCGCGTCGACGATCTCGCGCAGCGCGTCAGCACCCGCCAGAAGTGGGAAGACCTGGTCCTCGGTGCCGAGGCCACGGAGCAGTTGCGCGAAGTCGTCGCTCAGGTGGCGCAACGCGCGCGCGTGTACGAACGCTGGGGCTTCGCCGCGCGGCTCACGCGGGGACGCGGCATCAGCGCTCTGTTCGCGGGGCCGAGCGGCACCGGGAAGACCATGGCCGCGGAGATCATCGCGGGCGAGCTCGGCCTCGAGCTCTATCGCATCGACCTCGCCGGGGTGGTCAGCAAGTACATCGGCGAGAGCGAGAAGAATCTCCGCCGCGTTTTCGACGCCGCCGAGCAGAGCGGCGCGATTCTCTTCTTCGACGAAGCGGACGCTCTCTTCGGAAAGCGAACGGAGGTGAAGGACAGCCACGATCTCTACGCGAACATCCAGGTCAACTACCTGCTGCAGCGGATGGAGGACTACCGCGGCCTGGCCATCCTGGCCACGAACCGCAAGGTCGCACTCGATCGCGCGTTCCTGCGGCGGCTGCGCTTCGTCATCGACTTCCCGTTCCCCGACCGCGTTGCGCGCGAGCGCATCTGGCGCGGTGCGTTTCCGGCCGAGGCCCCGGTCGACGCGCTCGATTACACCTATCTCTCGGGGCTGGAGATCTCCGGCGGCAACATCCGCAATATCGCCCTCGGCGCGGCGTTTCTGGCCGCCGCGGACGGCGGCGTCGTCGACGAGCGCCACCTCGTGCACGCCGCGCGGCGCGAGTACTCAAAGATCCAGAAGCTCGTCACGCCCAACGAGTTCGGGCGCCATTACCGGGAGCCGTCATGAGCGCGCCCGGCCTGACCATCGACCGCGTCGTGCTGACGAACGTGACGCTCTCGCCGCAAGAGGTGGATGCGTTCCGCGGCGATCTCGCCACCGAGTTGGAGCGCCTCGTTGCCGAGCGTGGACTTCCTGGGGCGGCGAGCGTGGGTGCGCTTTCCGTCCCGCTGGCAAAGGACGGAGCGCTGGCGACGAACGTCGCAACCGCCATCTACGGCGCATTGGAGCGGGCGAGGTAGCGCATGCCGCGATTCGCCAGGCTCAAGCAACGGGAGAACGCGGCGGCGCGTGAACTGTCGCGCGAGACGCGTCCGGCCGCGGAGCGCGGACAGCGCGCGGTGAGCGTCGGCAACCAGCGGATGCAGCGCCGCCTCCGCCAGGCCTCGGCCAGGCAACGCCAGAACGAAGAGAAGCCGCCGGATGCGGACGAGCAGGCCACGCAGCTCGTGGAGATCCTCCGCACCGATGCGGAGGATCAGAGCGGGCAGGCCCGGCAACGCATCGAATCGCTGCCTCCCGACGATCGCCAGCAGGTCATGGGACGCCTGCAGGACAAGATGTCCGAGAGCGAGTTTTCCCGCGTCTCTCCGACGCTCGATCGCCCGGCGCCGCCCGTAGTTCAGGAAGGTCCGCCGACGGCGGCGCCGACACCCGTGGCACGCACCGCCGAGCCGCTGCCGGAAGAGCAGGAAGCGGACGCCGTGGTCGAGGAAGAGGCGACGGAGGAGAAGGAGCAACAGGAAGAGAAACCGCGCGCGAGAAAGAAGGAGCTGGAGAAAGAGAAGAAGACGCTGGCGCTCGTCGAACCGCTGGAGCCGCAGGAACCCGACGAAGCCGGATCCGCGCCCGTGCCCGAAGCGAAGCAGGCGCCGGTCGCGCCGCTCGAGGAGCCGGCTGCGGAAACGCCGAAGGAAGGCGAAGCCGCCGCGGAGCCGGAGAAGGCGAAAGCGAAGGAGTCGCCGAGCGGAGCTGAGAAGAAAGCGCCCGTCGATGGCGGCGCGCCGGGCAGTGCGGCGCCGGAGACGGCGAGCAAGGCCCTGGATCAAGTGGGCGCGCCGCCCGAGCGTCGCACCGCCGTCCGCGGCGGGAGTGCGCCCGCCAAAGCCGGTCCCGCGTCCGCGGTTGCGGCGCCGGCAGCCGGTTCCGCAGGCGGCGGCGGAGGTGGTGGAGGTGGCGGAGGCGGCGGCGAGGCCGCGCTCGCGGAAGCGCCCGCCGAGTCGCCCGCGGCGGAAGAAACCGAAGAGAAAATGGCCGCCGCCGAGCGCGACGAGGACGAGACGGCGGAGCCGGAGCCGCAGGAAGACCTGTCGGCCGAGAAGGCGCTGGCCGAATCGGACTCCGCATCGCCCGCGGAGATGGAGGCCCAGCAGAAAGAGGTGGAGGAGCAGGATGCCGCCTCGCGCGCGGGCCGTGAGCCGGTCGAAGACGATGCGGACGACGAAGACGCGCCGCCGGCGGAAGCGGCGGCGCTTCCGGCCGCCGAGCGCGACGCCGCGCTCGAATCGATTGGAGAGGTGGAGGGCGGGGGTGGTGCGGGCGGAGTGGCTGGCGGCGGGGGTGGAGGATCCGCGATCGCCGAGCCGGCCGCGGAAGAAGCGCCCGATGTCGCCGGCGTCCCGCCGGTCGAGGCGATGGCCACGGTCAGCTCGCTGAAAGTGGGGCAGATCGCCGGCGCGATCTCCGGCATCTCCCAGTCTGTCGACACCGCGGTGTCGGAGAAGAAGTCGCAGCTCGCCGAGAATCCGCCGGAGATGCAGCGTCCGTCCGGAGCGCCGCAGACGAAGTCGGTCCGCGGTGCGCGCGAGGGCGGCGCGGATCGCGCAGCGGCGAAGCGGGTCGCGAAGGTCACTCCGGAAGGGGAGACGCCGTCTGCCGCCGACGCGATCCCCAAGCCGGGCCCGCTCCCGCCGTCCCCCACCGACCAGTTCTCGGTACCGGGTGTCTCCGGCGATGAGGCCGGAAAGGTTTCCGCCGCCGACATCCAGCAGTTCGAGGGCGCGGTCGAGGAAGTGCCGACGAGGGATCCGGCGCTCGCCGAGAAAGCCGGTCCGCCGCCGACGGTGGAGCTCACCGGCGAAGCCGATCCGGCGCTCGCCGGCGAGCAACGCACGCAGCTCGAGGAGACGACCGCGCGGCTCGAGAGCGAGGGCGCGACCGACGTCCGGAAGAAGCGCGGCGAGGACCAGCTCTACCCGACCATGCAGGAGGAGACGCTCACGGCAGCGCGGACCGAGGGCGGCGGCGCGGCCGCGGCGGTACCGGAGGTCGACGCCGACGACGAGACCGCGAACATCGTCGCGGAGCAGAAGCAAGGCGACTCCGTGCGTGAGGAGGCTTCCTCGGCGCAGGGCGAAATGGTCGCCGCGGAAACGGAGCACGTCGAGGGAGAAGCCGCCGAGAGCAGCGATCACGACCGGAAGGTGCAGGAGGCCGTCGAGGAGAACGCGCAGCAGCAGACGCAGCGCCGCGAGGAGGCCCAGGCGGAGGTGGAGGGGCAGCGCGGCGGCTGGACCGCGGAACAGCGCTCCATGACCGACGGCGAGCGTGGAAAGGCCGACACCGCGATGACGGAGTCGGACGCCACGGTGGAGCGCGAGCAGGCTGGCGCGGACAAGCAGGCGGCAGCCGAAATCGATGCCGGAAACGCGGAAGCGGACGCCGAGCGCAAGGAAGGCGAGCGCAAGGCGCGTGAAGAGAAGAGGAAGGCCGACGAGGAGTCGGAGGGCTTCTTCGGCTGGCTGGCGTCGAAGGCCAAGGCGCTCGTGAACCGCATCGTCTCCGCCATCGGAGCGATCTTCGACGCCGCGCGCGCGCTGGTGAAGAAGGCCATCCAGTTCGCGCAGAAGGCCGCCGCCGCGATCATCGACGCCGCCCGCGACGCGATCATCTCGGCGATCCGTGTGGCGGGCAGCATCTGCATGCTCGCGGCGGACGTCCTGCTCGCGGGATTCCCGGCTCTGCGGGATCGCGTCAAGGGCGCCATTCGGGCCACTGTCTCGGCCGCGGAAGACGCGGTGAACGCGCTTGCCGATGCATTGAAGCGCGGCATCCAGGCGCTGCTCGATCTCTATCTGAAGGCCATCGACGCGCTCCTCGGCCTGCTGGAAAAGGGACTCAAGGCCGCGGTGCAGGCCGTGGGAAACTTCGTCGACGGCGTCATCAAGGCGGCCAAGGCTCTGGCGGCGTTCTTCGGGATCTTCTGGCAGATCATCAAGGACGTCGCGTCCGGTCCCATCCGCTGGCTCTCGAACCTCGGCGCGGCGATCATGGACGGGATCGAGAACCATCTCTGGACCGCGTTCAAGACCGCGGTCAAGAACTGGTTCAACGGCAAGCTCGACGCCGTCCTCGGCCTCGGCACGATGGTGTGGAACGCGCTGAAGAAGGGCTCGATCTCCATCGCCGAAGTGGGGACCATGGCCTTCGAGGCATTGAAGGCCGCCATTCCGATGCTCCTCATCCGCGTGCTCATCGAGACGCTCGTGAAGATGATCGTGCCCGTGGCCGGCGCGGTCATGCTCATCATCGAGACGCTGCAGGCCGCGTGGGGAACGATCAAGCAGATCTTCGCCGCGATCGGCCTCTTCTTCGACTTCCTCAAGGCAGTGAAAGGCGGCAATGCCGGTCCCAAGTTCGCCACCGCCGTCGCTGCCGCGGCCGTGGTCGTCCTGGAGTTCGTGTCGGACTTCCTCCTCGCGAAGCTGATGCGCCCGGCGATGAAGGTCGGCCAGAAGATCAAGGGCATGGCCGCGAAGATCATGGCCAAGCTGAAGAAGGCGGGCCAGAAGATCGCCGGTGTCGCGAAGAAGGCGGTGGCGAAGGTCAAGGCAAAGCTCAAGAAAGCCGGGAAGAAGCTCGGGTTCGGGAAAAAGAGCACAAAGAAGTTACGCACGAAGAAGGAGAAGGAGAAGGCAACCGACCGCTTGGCGAGAGCGATGCGCGTGATTCGTCCTGGTGTCGAATCAGCGGTGCGACGCGGCGCCGTCGGAGCGTTGTTCCGTCTCAAGCTCTCGTACTGGCGCATGCGCTTCCGTCTGTCTCGTGTCGCACTAATCGGCACCGGCACGTCGGCACGCGTGCTCGTGCAGGCGAATCCGCCGGATGAGATTCCGGTCTTCACCGCCGACGGCGAGTTCGTCCGGAGAATCGTTTACAAATGCGTCGACGAATTGATCAAGGATCCCGCCGTTCTCGAGCGGCGCGAAAGAATGAATCAGGCCGGAACGGCGGCTGACCCGATCCAAATGAGCCCAGGCGCCGGTTATGCCGCACTGGTGAGCAAAGCTCAGGCGGGCGGATTGCAGGCGACTGACAAGAAACTTCATTATTCCCAGAATGGAACATCGGTGCGTGAGACCAACGTCACCGGTAGCACAAATGCGCTGGTCGGCGGTGTCGGCACCTATGAAAGCATGCCCGCAGCCTTCCAGCAATTTGAGGCCGCGGGTCTGAGCCAGAAGGAAGTCGCTCTCTCGATACGGACATTCGCATCAACGGGACATCTGGATCCTCGTCTGGAGTCTCAACGCGGGTCGGTCGCGGCGGTCGCGCACTTGATGTTCGGCCGTGAAGCGATCCGCAACCCTGCGGCGCTTGCACAGTCAATGATGACTCTCGACCTCATTGCGAATGGCAAGTCGGATCCAAAGGAGGCGTTCGCCAGCATCGCGCGCAAAGAGAAGAGGTTCCTCTGGTTCAAGTTCACCGAGACAGGGACCGGCGGTGGTCTTTTTCCGATGTCCGCGGGCGGCGCGCCGCAGGCCACGCCGCGGTTGTGGAGCGAGCTCAATGAGCCCGAACGTGGCCGGCAGGAACGGGGGGTCGCGTCCAAGGAAGTTGCCAGGCGCGAAGCCGAGCTCTATAGCCGATGGGTGATGGTAGAGATGAACCGAAAGCATCTGATTTTCATAAGTAAAGCGGCTGCCGAATCCGAGATGTACCAGCTCATCATCACCAGGCTACGACAGATGTTCCAAGTGGGCGGAGATTCCAAATGAGTGGCATCAGGCGAATTCCTATTGCTGAGTCGGTCCAACGCGACGACGTCGTCCTAGCCGCGTACAAGCTGCCTCTCGACATGAACAATTTCATCGAGGGCAATGACACGCGACCGACGGAGATCATCTACAACGTACGCGCCAAACCGACCTATCTTCATTACATCGAAGACGCATTTCTCGGGTTTCCATACATCGCGGTGTCGGGTGAGAACGCGGACGACTTGGCGAAGCGCGTCGCGGAACACGTGCAATTCGTTTCGCGTGCCGACGTCGCGCGTGGGTTTGCAGCGCTGCCCACGGACGCCACCGCACTAAGCCGTCTTCTGGGACATGCGTTTCTGCTCGCGCCGCCGCAGTTCGATCCCGAATTCGACGCGTACTTCCGAGTTGGTTTCACGCACCCATCGCCCGACGTTCGGCGAAAGGCCGTAGTCGGCGTTGGCTACGTCGGCTGGCCCGAGCTCGCGAAGCCGTTGCGCGAGCTCGCGGAGAACGATCCCGACGCTGACGTGCGGCGTGATGCGCGGGCGATGCTGAACGCGCTCGAGGAGAAGGCGTAACCCGTGCCCTCCGACTTTCCCCGCCGTCCCCGGTTTCTCAAAGGTGCGCTCGTCGTTTACGAGTCGCAGGATGCCGGGGCTCCGCCGCCGAAGGTGCTGACGTTTCAGTACAACCCCGAAAGCGTCAAGCGGACGCTCGAGCGGCGCGCGGTGGAGGTCAAGGCGGGAGCCACGCCCAACAAGGCGGACCTGCTCCGCGCGGTGGGGCCGCCGAACGAACGGGTCACCATGACCGTGACCCTCGACGCCAGCGAGCAGCTCGAGGAGCCGGACCGGAACCAGACAACGGTCGACAGCGGGCTCTATCCGATTCTCTCCACGTTGGAGATGCTGCTCTATCCCAGCAGCAAGAAAGTAGAGGAGGCCAGCGATCTCGCATCGCAGGGCGAAGTCCAGATCAGTCCCGCCGATCTCCCCTTCGTCCTTCTCGTGTGGGGCGAGTCGCGCGTCGTGCCCGTCCTGATCACCGGCTTCACCATCAATGAGTCGGCGTTCGACGTGAAGCTCAACCCGATCACCGCGACGGTCGAGCTGGACATGAAAGTCCTTACCTATCTCGAGCTCAAGTCCAAAGGCGTGGGACACGACGCCTTCCTCGCTTATCAGCAACGCAAAGAACGCCATGCGCAGGCGCTGCAGCCCGATGCAAACGAGAAATCGACCCGCGACCTGCTCCCGGGTGCCAAGAAGGGGTGAAGGATGTTCTTCAAGGGAAGCCGCTACACCAAGGTGGAAGACGCGACGTTCACCACCGCCGACGGGCGTGAGGTGACGTACAAGAAAACGCGCTTCATTCCGCCCACGACGGGCCGCTTCGGGCACGTGCTGGGCGAGGGAGAGCGGCTCGACCACATCGCCTGGCGCTACTACCGCGACGCGGAGCGGTTCTGGCGCATCTGCGACGCCAACGCCGCGCTCTGGCCCGACGACCTCCTGGACGAGGCCGGGCGGACGATCCTCGTGCCGCCGTCGGAGGGATGAGCAATGGCCCAGGCCTCCAGAGCGATCTCCTACACCTTGAGCGTCGACGGATCGGCGGCCAGCGAGGAGCTCGCGTCCGCGATCCAGCAGGTGGAGGTCGAGGACCATGCCGAGATGGCGGCCATCTTACGCCTGCGCCTGACTGTCGCGGTGCGCCCCGACGGCAGCGGCTGGACCATCGTGGATGACGCCACCTTCGCGCGCTTCACGAAGATCAAGCTCGACGCCAAAGCGGGCAGCTCGCAGGCCCAGACCCTCATCGACGGCTACGTCATCGAGACCTCCATCACCTTCTCGCCGGAGAAGTCGGTGCTCACGGTCGTGGCCATGGACGGCTCGGTGCTGATGAACCTCGAGGAGAAAGTGCGGCGCTGGCCCGCGACCGCGGACGGAGACATCGCCGAGAGCATCTTCGGCGACTACGGCTTCAGTACGGAGGTCACCGCCACGGCGCAGGCGCACGACGAAGACCAGCAGACGACCATCCAGCGCGGCACCGACATCCAGTTTCTCCAGTACCTGGCGCGCCGCAACGGCTACGAGTGCTACGTCGAATCGGATCCCGACAACGGAGAAACGAAAGGCCACTTCCATCCGCCGGCGATGCAGCAGCAGCCCCTCGGGGTGATCAGCGTGAACCTCGGCGAAGCCACGAATGTCGACTCCTTCCAGCTCCGCCACGATCTCTTCCGCCCGCTGCACGCGAAGGTGAAAGGCGTCGAGATCGAGGACGGCTCCGAGCAGGACGTGACCGCCGAGCAGGCCAGCCTGCACCTGCTTGGCAGCACGACCACCGTGTCGGACGACAAACCGCGCACGGTGCTCGTCAGCCAGACAGGCCTCGGCTACGGCGGCGACTGGCAAACGCTCGCACAAGCCGTCGTCGACGACTCGTCGTGGGCCGTGACGGCGGATGGCGAGCTCAATACCGCAACGTTCGGCGGCGTGCTGCGCGCGAAGCGTCTGGTGAACGTACGCGGCATCGGGCGTCTCTACAGCGGGACGTACTACGTCCAGCGCGTGTTGCACACGTTTTCCTCCGAGGGGCATCGACAGCGCTTCACGCTGCGGAGAAATGCCACGGGACTCAGCGGAAGCGAGTCGTTTCAGGAGGACGCATGATCCGCCTCGAACGAGAGCTTCCCGGCCGTCGGGGCGATCCGCTGGTGCGGTATTACGGCAAGTACCGCGGCATGGTCTCGAACAACGAAGACCCGAAGAAGATCGGACGGCTGAAAGCGAACGTGCCGGAGATCCTCTTCGGCGAAGAGACCGGCTGGGCGCTGCCCGCGCTGCCGTATGCCGGCGACAGTATGGGCCTCTACGTGATTCCGCCGGCCGGCGCGGGCGTGTGGATCGAGTTCGAGGCCGGCGACGTCTCGCGCCCGATCTGGACCGGCTGCTGGTGGAGCGAAGGGCAGCCGCCGAAGAGCGATCAGGGCGATGAGGCCACACCCGCGCTGAAGATCCTGCGCAGCGAGGAGGGGCTGATCGTCGCGCTCGACGACAAGGCGAAGACGATCACCCTCAGCGACGCCGACGCCAAGAATCTGCTCACGATCAAGACCCAGGACGGAAAGCTGGTCGTGAAGGCGGCGACGAAGGTGATCGTGGAGGCGCCGGCCATCGAGATTGTCGAGAGCGCGTCGCATCCCGTCGTCTTCGGCGACGACCTGCTCAAGTACCTCAGCCAGATGGTCACCACGTTCAACAGCCACACGCACGCCGGTCAGGTGGCCGGTCCGTATCCGGTCACGCCGACGCCGCCGGCGTCGCCGATGAGTGCACCGCAGCAAACGATGCTCTCCACGAAGGTGAAGGCCGGTTAAGCCATGCGCGATTACTTCGATCATCCGTTCGCCATCGACGCACACGGCCGCGTGGCCGTGACCACGCCCGACGATCACGTGCGCGACCTGATCTGGCAGGTGCTCTTCACCGCGCCAGGTGAGCGGGTGAACCATCCCGACTTCGGCTGCGGCATCCAGCAGCTCGTGTTTGCGCCGAATAGCGGCGCGCTGGCCGCAGCCACGCAGTTCATCGTGCACGGCTCGCTGCAGCGGTGGCTGTCCGACCGGATCACCGTCGAGAGCGTGCGCATCACGCCCGAGAATGAGGTCCTGACCGTCGAGGTCACCTACGTCCGCCGCGAAACCGGTCAGCGTCACGAGGACCTCTTCCGTTCCGGCAGCTCGGCAGGGAGGACGGCATGAGCCTCGGCGATCTCCTCTGCGCAGTCGACACCGCCCGCGACGACATCGCCGCGAACGAGCGCGTGAACGGGATCGACTACGTCGAAGTGGCGACGCAGCCGGCGCCCGACAACCAGCGCGTCCTGCGTGTGTCGTTCATCCCGAAGGCGACCGCCGCCGGCAGGACCAATCTGCAGGCCATGCTCGACGAGATCGCCAGTCATCCGCAACGATTGCGGATCGTGGGCGGCGTGCGCGTGCGCGACATCGCAGTGACCGGCGTGGCCCGCGTCGACGAGACGCTGCGGATCGAGGTGGCCACGCCCGGCGATTTCTCGGACTACAGCCTGGTCATCGACTACGCCTACGAGGCCGGCAACGCCTCCGACTTCGACGTCGCCACCGCTCCGCCCAAGCTTCACCCCGGATACGCGTCGGTGCTCTTCAACTTCAAGGCCGGCTGTCCGAGCGAGTTCGATTGCCGCGACGACAGCTCCTGTCCCGAACCGGAGCAGGACACCTTGCCGGTCGACTATCAGGCTCGCGACTACGCGTCGTTCCGGCAGGCGCTGCTCGATCTCATCCCCACCATCCATCCCGACTGGATCGAGCGCAGCACGGCGGATGTGGGCACGACTCTGGTGGAGTTGCTGGCGTACACCGCGGACCACCTCAGTTACTACCAGGACGCCGTGGCGAATGAGGCGTATCTCGAGACGGCGCGGCAGCGCATCTCTGTGCGCCGCCACGCGCGTTTGATCGACTACGAGATGCACGACGGCGCCAGCGCGCGCGTCTTCGTGCACGTCGACGCGCTCTCGGCGGGCCTCATCCCCGCGGGAACCGCGCTGGTGCCGCTCATCACCGCGCCCATCGACGGCAAGGCGCCCACGCATCCGGTCGTCATCTCCTCGACGTACGCGAGCCACGACGCGGCATCGCGCGCGGCCATGGCGGTCTTCGAGACCGACGCCGCGGTGCCGGTCGAGCCGCTGCTCAACGAGATGAACGTCTATGGCTGGCGCCAGGCGCGCTGCTGCCTGCCGCGCGGCACCACCCGTCTCGACCTCGCCGGCGACTTCACGGCGGTTCTCAAAGCGGATGACTTACTCCTCATCCGCGAGAGGGTGGACCCGGAAACGCTGCAGGCGGCGGACGCATCGCGCGAGCGCCGGCAGGTCGTGCGCCTGACCGCGGTGCAGAAGGCATTCGATCCGCTCGACCCGGCGCTGCAGCTGACGCGCGTCGTGTGGAACGACGAGGACGCGCTCACGTTCCCGCTTTGCGTGGCGGCGCAGGATGAGGACGACCAGTGGGTGCAGATCGGTGTTGCGAGCGGCAACATTCTCCTGGCCCACCACGGCCGCCCGATCCGGAACGAGTGGTATCCGGAGAAACCGCCCACGTTGATTCCGGCGCCCGAGGAGGGACAGGGGATCCAGCCGCGCGCGGGACGCTGCTTCCGCTTCTTCCTGGACGAGGGGCCGCTGAGTTTCCGTCCGAACGTGACGGATGGTTCGGCCTCCGCCGCGTCGATGGCCTCGAGCGATCCGCACGCCACCACGCCGCAGGCGACGATCCATCTCCGCACGCAGTCGGGTGTCGAACAATTCTCATGGCGGAAAGACCTCCTCTCCAGTTCCGGCACCGACGCGCATTTCGTCGTGGAGACGGACAACGACGGACGGGCCATGATCCGGTTCGGCGACGGCACGGCCGGCCTGGCGCCGGCGCGCGGCGCGTACATCCGCGCGGAGTACCGCGTCGGCGTGGGAACGAGCGGCAACATCGGCGCGAGCGCGTCGTGGCACATCCTCCGGCCCGATGACGCACTGGGGCTTCCCGACGTCGACTCGATCGAGAATCCGCTGGCGTCCTGGGGCGCGGTCGCGCCCGAGTCGCTGGAGTCGGTGCGCCTCACCGCCCCAGCCGCGATGCGGACGCGCACGACCCGCGCCGTCACGGCCCAGGACTATGCGGACGCCGCGATGAAGCATTCGCTCGTGTCGAAGGCCGTGGCCACGTTCCGCTGGACCGGCACGTGGCACACGGTCTTCGTCACGGTCGATCCGAAAGGCCGCGCAGAGTTGAAGGACGAGGCCCAGGAGGAGATCAAGGAGTGGCTGACCCGCTACCTGCAGACCGGCTACGACCTCGAGATCGATCCCCCCGCCTACGTGCCGATCGAGCTCGAGATCGAGGTGTGCGTGAAGCCGGGTCACTTCCGCGCGCACGTGGAGAAGGCCGTGCTCGAAGCTCTCGGCAGCGACGGAGGCTTCTTCCATCCGGACCGCTTCACGTTCGGAGAGCCGTTGTATCTCAGCCAGATCTACGAGGCCGTGACCGCCGTGGACGGGGTGACCGCGGCCGAGGTGACGAAGTTCCATCGCTGGGGCGACGAGCCAGCCGGTGAGCTCCAGCGCGGCGCGATCGCGGTCGGGCGGACGCAGGTGATCCGTCTCGACAACGACCCGAGCTTTCCCGACAACGGCGTTTTGCGCCTCGACATGCGGAGCGGCAAATGAGCGAGTCCGACAACAAGAGCTGTGGCTGCTGCGAGCCGGCCGTTGACGCCGATGCCCCGTCGATCGAGAACCGTCCCGCGCTGAGCGCGGTCGAGTACCGCATCCGCGAATACGGCACGTTCCGGCGGGCCATGATCGAAGCCATTCCGTCGAAGACGGCGCTGGCCAATTGGACCGCGCGCGACGAGACCGACTACGGCATCGCCCTCATCGACATGTGGGCGTACCTCGGCGACATCCTCACCTTCTATCAGGAGCGCATCGCCAACGAGGCATTCCTCCGCACGGCCGTGCACCGCGAGTCTGTTCGCCGCCTCGCCGCATTGCTCGACTACCGCCCCGCGCCCGGCGCGGCCGCGGTGGCGTACGTGGCGTTCACGCTGGAGAAGGGAAAGACGCTGCAGGTTCCGATCGGGCTGCGCTTGCAGAGCGTGCCGGGGCAGAACGAGAAGCCGCAGAAGTTCGAGACCGTCGAGGCTATCGCCGCCGACGCCGCGCTGAATCTCGTGCGCGTGCACGGCGTGCCGGTTGCGTTCGAACCCTTTCCGACAGGCGCGAAGGAGAGTCCGCTCGCATCCGCGGAGATTCCGAAGGTGGGAACCGCGCCGCTCGCGTCCGGAGCGCCGCTGGCGATCTTCGATCACCTCGGCATGGAGCTCAAGACCGTTACGTCCGTGACGACGGACGGGGAGGTTGGGCGCGTCGCGTGGCAGCCGGCGATCGCGCGCGGCGACTTCTCGCGGATCACGACCCGCGCGGCCGCGACGGGACGGAGCTTCGCAATCTTCGGGAGTGACACGCCGGCAAAAACCCTCGTGTCCGAGGTGACTGGAACGGGGCCGCTGAATGCCGGCATCCAGTGGACCGAGCACACGACAAACTTTGCTCTTCCCGAGGCAAGCGAGGAAAGCAACATCATCCCGCTCGACCGCGCGGTGCCGGACCTGAAGGCGGGAACGCGCGTGCTTCTCGTGCGCGCAGCCGACGACACGAGCGCCGCCGCCGTGCGGTTCGCGACCATCGCCAATGCCGGGACCAAGCCGCAAGTGATGACGGGCGACGACGCCGGCGAACTGCCGAACTACAGCGGGAACGTCACGGAGCTCACGCTCGATCTGCGCGTCGTTTCTCCTCCGGTGATCGTGCGCGAGGGAACGGCGACAGATCTGACGACCTTTGTCGTGGCCGAGGATGGCGCGATCTGGTCGTACGCGTCGTGGAGCTCATTGGGCGGAACCACCTTCACCGACGTCGCCGCTTGCAACGCGGCAGGCACGGACTACGTCTTCGGCCGCGATGCTTCGGGGACCCTGTGGCAGAACGACGCGAGCGGCTGGACGGAGCTCGGAACGGAGCTCGATCTCGTGCGCGCCGGCGTCGCCGCAGATCGTCCATACGTCATCGCGCGCGGTTCCGATGGCCGCGCGCGCATCCGCCAGCGTGAGGCGTTTGGATGGCGGGAATGGACAGCGGTCGGCAAAGGGCCGAAGTGCGACTCCGTCGCTACGATCGTCAACGCCGCCGGTGCCATCGAGGTCTTCGTCCGGCGCGCGGGGGTCAACGATGTCTGGACGACGCGTCAGACCGCGCCCGGCGGTCCCTGGATGCCCTGGACGAACCTCGGCGACTCGGTGCTCGACGTCACCGCCGCAATGAACGTGGACGGATCCGTCGAAGTGTTCACGCGTCGCCAGAACAGCGAGTTAGGGCGGCGGCGGAGGACCGGCAACGCCTGGTCGCCCTGGGTCCTCATGGGCGGTTGGATCGACCAGATGACCGTGGCAAGCGACAGGGGCAAACGCCTCAACATCTTCGCGCGCGGGAACGACGGGAAGGTGTGCACGCGCCGGCAGACGGTGGCGAATGCGCTCACGTGGACTGACTGGACGGCGTGCGCGGGCAGTCCGGTCGTGGAAAGCCTGGCCGCGATATCGGACAACATCCCGATCGTTTTCGTCGTTCACGAGGGGAAGCTGCGTCCCTTCGCCTCCCTGCGGGAGTGGGGCCAGTACGGCGTCCCGATGTGGCCCATCGCCGACCGCCGGCTGGTCTCCGTGCTCGACCTCACGAGCGATCCGCTGCCCATCGCCGCGAAAGCGTATCCGTCGAGCATCACCGCCAGTCCGATCACGGTGCCGCTGGCCCAGCTTCCCTCGATCGAGGTCGGGCGGACGATCATCCTCGACGACGCATCGCGGATTCCGCATACCGCCACCGTCACCGCGGCCACGACGGACAGCACGCACCTCACGATTGCCTTCAGCCCGGACCTTTCGCGCCCGCTCGATGACGCCGGCGCGGTTCTTTACGGGAACGTCGCCAACGTCACGCACGGCGAGACGCAGGCCAGCCAGGTCCTGGGCAATGGTGATGCGGCCTCGCGCTTTCAGACCTTCACCGTTGCCAAGTCGCCGGTCACGCACGTGCTGGAGGCGGGCGGGCGCAACGGCGTGGCCAGCACGCTCGAAGTGCGCGTGGACGGCGTGCGCTGGAGTGAGGCCGCCACGCTCCTCGATCGCGGCAGCGACGAGCGCGTCTACGTCACGGACATCGATGAGAAGAACGTCATGACCGTGCGCTTCGGCGGCGATCCCGGAGCGCGGCTGACCACGGGGCGGAACAACGTCACGGCGAAGTACCGCGTCGGCCTCGGCAGCGAAGGCAACGTCCGCGCGGGAGTGCTGACCAACCTCCTCGACCGCCCGGTCGGACTCAAGGGGGTCACGAATCCCGACCCTGCGAGCGGCGGCGCCGCCGCGGAGACCATCGACGGCATTCGCGAGAACGCGCCCAACACCGTGCGCACGTTCGGGCGCATCGTCTCGCTGCGCGATTTCGAGGACGCCGCGCGCGAGCACGCCAGCGTGGCCAAGGCGCGCGCCACCTGGACCATGCTCGAGAACGAGCGCGTGGTGCGGCTCACCGTCGCCGCGGAAGGCGGCAGCCCGCTCACCAGCACGGCGCTGGCACTGATCGTCGAGGATCTCGACGCGCGCCGCGACGCAAACCGGCCCATGCACGTGCGCCCGCACGCCAACGTTCCGTTCTCGATCCAGGCGGTCGTGCAGGTCAAAGATGACTATCTGCTCGAGGACGTCCAGGCGCGCGCCGCCGAGGCGCTGGCGAAGTTCTTCAGCTTCGACGAGCGCGACCTCGGCGAGCCGGTCCATCTCTCCGCAGTCTACGCCGCCCTGCAGTCGGTGGACGGCGTGGTGGCGGTGAACGTCACCCGGCTCCGGCGCAGGAGCGGCGGGACGGAAGTCGGCGATCACATCCTCATTCAGGCGTACGAGATCGCCTCGCTGGCGTCGGCGTCCGACGCGGTGGTCAAGACGCAGTACGAGGCACTGTGAGGAGCACACGATGAGCAGCACGGCACGCGACCTCTACCACCTCCTTCCCGCGCTGCACCGCCTGCGGGATGAAGAGCGCCGCGGCGCGTTGCGCGCGCTCCTGGAGATCATCCAGGAACAGGCGGAGCTGATCCGCACGAACATCGACGACCTTTACGACGACTTCTTCATCGAGACCTGCGCCGAGTGGGTCGTGCCGTACATCGGAGACCTGGTCGCCAACAACCCGCTCTACGAGGTGCGCACGACCGGTCGCGCCGACGTTGCCCGCACGCTGGAGTACCGCCACGGCAAGGGCACGCAGCGGGTGCTCGAGCAGCTCGCCCGCGACGTCACCGGATGGTCGGCGCACGTCGTGCCGTTTTTCGAGTTGATCGGCTGGACCCAGAACCTCAACCACCTGCGCCTCACGCCCGTCCGCCTCAACCCACGCACTGACCTGCGTCACGGGCCGCTCTCGTTCGAGCGCGTCGGCACGGTCGACGTGCGCAACCACGAGGTGCTCGACCGCTTCGGCGGGCCGTTCGACTCGGTCGCGCACACGGTCGACGTGCGTCCGCCCGAACAGGTCAACGGCTGGCACAACGTGCACAACGCCGGCTTTTTTCTCTGGCGGCTGGAGAGCTATCCGCTCAGCGATGTCGACGCGCGCGGAGTCCAGGCAATCGCCGGCGAGCACCGCTGGCACTTCAGCCCGATCGGCGGACCGGCGGAGCTCTACCACGAGCCCGACCGGATCGACGACGGCTCGCTGGCCATCGAGAGCGACGTCAGCGCACCCATCCGCCCGGCGGCGTTCTTCCTGAACACGAAGACGTACTACGGGCCCGCGGCGAGCCTGCACATCGTGCGCGACGGCACACCCATTCCCGCCGCCGCGATCTGCTGCATGGACCTCAGCGCGTGGAAGCGCCCGCCGATCGATCGCGTCGGCGTCGACGTCACGCGCGGCCGCATCTCTTTCCCCGCCGGCCAGGAACCGGCCGCGAGCTGCGTCGTGCGAACCACCTACGGCTTCAGCGGCGAAATGGGAGGGGGGCCGTACGGACGCACGATCATCGAGTCCGAGGACGAGAACACGAAGATCGTCTCCGTGCCGGGCGACGCGGCCACGATCGGGGCCGCAATCGCGCTCGCCCTCACCGGCGCTCAACCGACGTGCGTCGTGACCATCCGCAACAACCGCACCTTCGTCGAGGACCTGACGATCGCGATCGGGATGAAGTCGCTCGTGATTCAGGCGGAGTCGCAGAAGCGCCCGACGCTGATCGGCTCGATCGTGGTGAAGAACGGCGACAGCGGCAGCAGCAACTCGCTGACGCTGAGCGGCATCCTGGTGTCGGGAGCGATCCGGTGCGAGGACGTCCTGCGCAATCTCGAGCTCGTGCACACGACGCTCGTTCCCGGCCGCGGTGTCGACTCGGAAGGCGCGCCGCTCGATCCCGAGCTGCCTTCGATCTGGGCCGCGGCAACGAACAGCGAGCTGGAGATCCTCCTCGATCACAGCATCGTCGGCTCGATCGTCGCGCCGGCGGAAAGCCTCGGCATCACCGCCACGGACACGATCGTCGACAGCGCGTCCCGCGACGGCCAGGCCACGCTCGTCCCGGCTCTCGTCTCCGGCGTGCTGCAACCGTTCGTGAATACGTTCATGACGTCGGACGCCCGCCGGATGATCGTGGCCGTGGGCGACCGCGCGCCGCACACGATCTCGATCCCGGTCATGCCACTCTCGCTCAAGCAAGCCGCGGCTCAACTGCAGGCAGTCGTTCGCGGCATCGACGACTCGCCCGAGCATGCGAACGCCGTCGTTTTGCACACCAGGTCGACGCTCGTCTTCATCGGGGGCGACGGTGCGCAGGTGCGCATCCTTCCGTTCGGCGACGATCCGACCGCGGAGCAGCTCAAGCTCGTGCTCCCAGCCGCGCGCGAATGTCTCGTCCTGCGCGGCGCGAACATCGGAGAGTCTGTCGAACTGACGAGCGGCGCGCCGGCAGTGCTGGTCGAAGTCGACGGCGAGACGCCCGTCAACGTGCCGTTCGCTTCACCGCCCACGGGCAATCCGCGCGATCTGCTGCGCGATGCGATCCGGGCCGCCGGCGCGGATTCGCGGCTTTCCAACGCCGAGGTGGTGCGCGTCGATGACCGCGTCCTCATCGTGCCCGGGCCCAAGGCGCGCGCCATCCTGCTGCACGCGGCGCCGGCGGATGCGACGACGGTCGACGAGCTCGGACTCTTCACCGCGGCGGCGGCCATCGCCGGCGACGCGGCCGGCAGCACGCCCGGCCCGCCCGCGAAGCTCGATCAGGTCACGGTCCTGGGGCGGATCAACGTCCGCCAGCTCGACGCCTCCAACTGCATCTTCGACCAGCGCCTGCTCGTGCAGCGGCGCCAGACGGGCTGCGTGAGGTTCTCGTACGTTGCGCCGGGGTCGATGACGCCGCGGCGCTTCCACTGCCAGCCCGAGAGTCCCGCCACCGAGCCGGCGTTTACGTCCCGGCACTACGGGGACGCTGCCTACGCGCAGCTCAGTCTCGGCTGCGCGGCCGAGATCCGGACAGGCGCCGACGATGGCGCGGAGATGGGCGCCTTCCACTTCCTCATGCAGCCGCAGCGCGAGACCAATCTGCGCGTGCGGCTCGACGAGTACCTCCCCTTCGGCCTGCAGGCTGGGCTGATCTTCGTCACCTAGCGAGAAAGGACGATGCGATGAAAGGCGATTTCACACGGGTCACCTATGATCCAGCCAAGCAGTTCGCGAAAGTGCTGGCACAGCAGGGCCGCGGTCTGCTCGATGCGGACTTCAACGAACAGGTCGACATTCAGGCGCACCGCGCCGAGCTCACGGCGATCGACGTCATCGGACAGACCGGCTTTCCGAAAGGCGACGGCTTCCGTGTGGAGATCCTTTCCGAGGGGACGGTTCAGGTTCAACCAGGACGGGCATACGTCGACGGGATCCTCTGCGAGTTGCCGGGCGAAAACGGGGTGAAGTACTCCGAGCAGCCCGACCGCGTCGGTCCGACGGCCATCGATCCCGTCGACGGGCGGCGCGACCTGATCTATCTCGACGTGTGGGAGCGGCACCTCACCGCGCTCCAGGAGCCGGAGATCCAGGAGGTTGCGCTGGGTGGTGCCGACACAGCGACGCGCACGCGAATGCTCTGTCAGATTCGCGTGGAGACCGGCATCCCCGACTCGCTCACGTGTGACTCGGACTGGACGAGATCGGGCGTCGGCAGCGGCCGCCTGACCACGCTGCTCGATGCATCCGGAACCGGAGAAGATCTCTGCTCGCCGTTGCCGAGCAGCGCCTTTCGCGGATTGGAGAACCGTCTCTATCGCGTCGAGATCCACAAGGCCGGCGGCCTGGATACCGCGGAGTTCAAGTGGTCGCGCGACAACGGTTCGGTCACCTTCGCGGTCGCGGAAGACGGCTTCGAAGGAAGCGACGCCGTGAAGCTCGTCCGCCTCGGCCGCGACCCGATCCTCTCGCTCGCCGCGGAGCAGTGGGCCGAGGTCATCGGCGACACGAGCGATCTCGAAACGGGTGCAGGCACCTTCGCGCAGATCGACAGCGTCGCTTCCGCGACGCGCCTCGTGAAATTCAAAACGGCCGTGAGCGCGCACAGCGGCGAGTCGCATCCGATCGTGCGGCGCTGGGATGGCGCGCTGCAGGCCGTGAGCGCCACGGCGGTCGAGCTCGAGGACGGCATCAAGGTCCAGTTCAGCGGGTCCGACTTTCGCGTCGGGGAGTATTGGATGTTCGCCGCGCGCACGAGCGAGGACGGGGGTCTGGTCCTCCTCGACGAGGCCGAGCCGCACGGGATTTGCCACCATTACGCGCGTCTTGCCGTCGTCAAATGGAGCAAGGTCGCGGAGAACTGGAGCGGGGAGGTCGACGATTGCCGGAGAAAGCAGTGGTTCCCGCCGCTTACCGAGATCACGGCTGAGGATGTGACGTTCACGTCCGACGTGTGCAAGTTCACCCCGGAAACGGACACGGTCCAGAAGGCCATCGAAGAACTGTGCAAACGCGATCACGAGGGCTGCTCGCTCGTGGCCCAGCCGGGCGTCGGATGGGAGAAAGTCTTCAGGGACGTCAAGGCGGGCGTCGACGCCACGATCTGCTTCAAGATCGGTGAGTATCCGGTGACGTCCACGGCCCCGATCGTCGTGAGGGCGCGGCATCTGAAGCTGGTCGGCGCGGGCCAGGGGACACGCCTCATCGCGCAGCAAGGCAAGTGCGCGGTGCGCTTCGAGAACTGCGCGAGCGTCGTCGTGCGCGACCTTCACGCGCGGGCACTCGTGTCCACACCGAAAACCGACGCAAAGAACATCGCGGGAGTGCTGACGTTCCAGGGCTGTCGGAACGTTTCGTTGTCGGGATTGGACGTCGAGTGCGCACCTGCGCCCGTGCGCGCGGTGTCGTGCATCACCGTGAACAACAAGCCGGCCGGGAACGACGCTGACCGCTGCCTTCTGGAGGTTCAGGGTTGCCATTTCCGCATCGGCGATCAGCAAGTGGGGCTGCTGGTGGTGAATGCGCAGCGCGCAATCGTGCGTGGAAACCGGATGCGCGTTGTGCCGCCAACGGCAAAAGTTTTCGACTTCAAGATGCAGAACCTGGCCGCGAGATCCGCGGTCGTGAGGTCGATGTTCTCAGGGGTCACAGTTGTCGATAAGGAAGTGGAGGCGGGGCAGATTGCCGCGGCAAAGGCGGAGAAGGACCAGGCCGCAAGCACACGCGTGGTGGGCCAGCCCGCCGCGCCTGCGGCATCGGTCGTCCCCGCGAGGAGCACCGGTGCCCGCGTGGAAGCGCTCACGCGTCCTCCCAATGTGAAGCTGCCCATCACGGACAAGCTCGAGGTCCGATTCCATGCCGACAGAAATCTCGCCGATGCGCTGACGTCCGCACTCAAACCAGCCGAGATCACAGCCGACGTGAGGAAGCTCTCGATGGCCATCCGTCAGGTGGCGGAGAAATTCGTGTCCGATCCGAACGCCGCACCGGTGGCCGTCAAATCCTGGTTGCAAGCGGTGGCCAGGACGACCTGCGCTTCCCAGGGCATCACCATCGCCGGGACCGAGGTGATGGAAGCGATCGTCGAAGACAACACGATCGTCGGCGCCGCCCAGGCCATCCACATCGGTGTCAGCCACGAGAGTCCAGTGCTCGCGGGAAACCTGGCCGCAGCGGGCCCAGTCGATCGAATGGAGCGCGTGACGGTGACGGGGAACCACCTGCACGTCTACGCCGTCGTCGGGTACACACGCTCGCGACATGCGATCTTCGTCGGAAACGCAGACAGCGTGGTGGTGCGTGAGAACCACGCTAAGCTGACGCGCTTCACCGGCACGCTGGAGCATCTCATCGATGGGATCCGCGTGTTCGGCAACTTCGGCCGCTACATCAGCGTGAGGGAGAACCATCTCACGACGGTCCAGCCGAACCCGCAGGTAGCGATCAGCCGGTTCAACATCGGCGTCCTGTTCCAGCTGCGTGGACCGGCTCCGGTGAACAGACCGTTGTGGCACGTCCGCGACAACCTGCTCGAAAAGACGGATCCGACCGTGTTATCGAACACCACACTCCTGTTCATCGACGGGAACCTAGCTTGACACGTGCGCCTGTCGGACTTACGTTATGAAGGCACTACGCACAACCGCCGGTGCGGACGGAGAGAGTAACGACGTAGACCGCAAGGTAAACGAAGAGACTTAATTCGAAGGGTTCGAATCCCGCGTAGTGCACGACGAGGCGCTCAGCGCCTCGTTTGCTTTTTAGGGGAATAATGGGCGGACGTACGTGCGGGATTGCTTTGTGGATGATTTTGGTAGCGCATACGGGATTCGAACCCTGAGGCGGCTGGACCGTAACGGCCAGTCGCCTCAGTTGTTTGAATCGTCAGGTTCCCGCGGAGTTACCAAGGTTTTCCCATGAACATCGGTTATTCGTAGTTCTTCTTTGATCGCACCCAGCACGCGAGCGAGGGAGAACGTCAATCGTTCGTTCGCGCGTTCCCACTCGATAAAAGCGTCCTCGACCTCCGCGCGCAACGCCGGCTGGAGATCTTCCGGCAGGAGATTCAAGAGGTTCCTGATGTTCATCCGTTGGCCCTCGGATGGGGAGGACACGCTCCGGCCGATCTTGTGGCGGCCGACCGTTATTCGCTTCCGTCCTCACCGTCGTGCCCGCCGCCTGCTTGATAGGCGCACGACCGTGCCTGCCTTCCCTTCGATCTCCGCGCGCAGATCGTCCATGCAGGCAACCGCCTTGCGCAGCGTCTCGACGTCGCGGCGGATGTACGACTCCTCTGAAACGCTCTTCGGCCGATGCCCGACGAGGATCTCTCGCACCGGCTCTTCAACGCCGGCGGCGTCGAGCAGCGTGAGGAACGTCATGCGCAGCTCCTGCAGGCAGAACCACCGATGCTCGTGATTCGCCTCGGCGCAGGCTTCGATGGTCGCGGCGTCACAGCCCTCGGCCTTGCGCGCGATCTCGTAGAGCGACCGATCGAGCTGCTTGTTCGGCCGGCCGTCGCGGTTCGCGAAGTTCCACTTCGATCCGGTCCGCGGCCGCGGCGTGACGTCGATCGCCCACTGGCAGATCGGCACCTCGAAGTCGTCATCCTCCCACCTATCCTCCCCACCCTTCATCGCCCACCCCGGTATCCGCTGCAGGCCGGCCACTCGATCCGTCCAGGACTCCTCGAGGTTGAGGAGCGGCCACTTCCGTAGGCCGGTCGTGAACGCCCGGATGATGATGCCGATCACGCGATCTCCGTCGCGCTCGAGGCGCACGCCGACGATCCGCCGCAGTTCCTCGATGGTGAGCGGCCGCTTCAGGGACTTCTGCTTTTTCACCCGCGGGAGTTTCAGCAGCTGCAGGACTGCCATCAGCGTGGTTTGGCGATGCTCGTAGGAGTCGTACGCGATCTGCTTCAGGAACGTGAGGTCCCCTTTGATCGTTCGGTTCCGGACGTCGCGCTCCCGAAGCGTGTTGCGATAAAGCTCCGCGTCGACGCGCGTAATCGTCGACAGGAGGCGGGACGCGCCGAAGAACGCGATCAGCCGCTGAGCGTGGTCGCGATACTTCAGGAGCGTGAGGGCCGTGCCGTCGTTCGGATTCCGGTCGATGTACCACTCGACGGTGGTCGCGAGATCGAACTCACCGCCCCTCGTCGCCGCTGCGCGAACCGAGGGAGGCAGCGGCGCACCAGGCGCTGGCCTTGGTGTCGACGTCGCGCGGATCGCGAGGTCGTTGCGCTGCTGCGTCGCCCACGCGATCGCCAGGTGCAGAGCTCGGTCACTCTCCGACCGCGGCACCTCGAGCCCGAGCTCCCGCCAATAGTTCGCCGGCACCATCACCCGCTTGTCGAAAACCGCCGGCGACGCCTCCTCGAAGGACGTCGCGGCCGCCGCGGCGTCGTCCCGCCGCCGTTTCCAACGAGCGTGTGCCTGGATCGACTCGCGATCCCAGAAGCGGACGACGTACGTGCCGTACGGCGGGTCGGGATTAAAGCTCACGCGGACCTGGATCATCGCACTCTCCGCTTCAGCACAACCTCGTACTTCATGCGGGACCCGCTGTTCAGGAGGACTTCGAGGTTGTCCTCCTCGACGCGGCGGAGCGCGACGATTTCCCACCCTTGACGACCGGCTTCGTTCATCTGGGTTTCGAAATCTGCATCCGAGGGGGCTTCAACGCGGTAGGTCCATAGAGGTGACGGCTGCGCGGAATTGCGTTCGAGCACATCTAGTGAGGCGGCGACGCCACGTAACACCGTCAGAGTCTGGTCCTGTATCGCTGCAGTGCGCCGGTGTTGGATAAGGACGACGGCGCCGGGTGCGGCGGTGACTAGCAATACGAGCGCTATCGCCGACCAAAGGACGGTCGTGGCCCGGATAGTCTGAGCTTGGTTGGTCATCTCTGCTCCCTGGCGGGCGCGTTTGCCCTGACGCCACTTTTCTCCGTCGTTGGGGTTCTTCACTTTCAAGCAAGGGATTCGCTTGTTACGTCTATTCTCTACGCGTGGCTATAACGCCCATGGAATCAGTAGGTTGCGTGGTCGTTTGGCAGCTTGCCGATTCACCCCGTAACAGCGGATGATGCTTGGTTGGGCCGGAGCCAAACCAACCGGCTCGGAACGAAGGAGAAGGTGTGTGATGAGACGTCGAATCCTGTCCGTAGTTGTGATTCTGCTGTTCGCCCTGTCCACTTCGATCACTGCTGCTGAGCGTTCCCGCGAGAAGCGGGGGCGGGAGGACAGCGCCACCTTGCGCCTCGTGCGCGCTGTGAAGCGAGTCGTCCGCACGCTTGGCGACATCCCCGGACCTCCCATCCCGGCTCCGGTGCCTCCCTGCCAGAGCGGCTGCTGATCGAGCCGGGTGGTTCTCTAAGGGGCGGCGTTGGGATGGCGCCGCCCCGTCAAGTAAGCTTTCAGTTTGCAGTCTCGTCCTCCAGGAGTTGCGCTGACGGATCGATCAATAGTCGGACGTCGCGAAGGAGTGACGGTAGTGCCATGGTCCCGTCGGAGGCTGCGGCGGTAAGGCGCTCGGTAGCTGTGGCGATCGAGACCCGCAGGCAGAGGCTGGATGCCTCTACCTGAATCTCCCGGCACAACTGCAGAATGTGTGGCGATCGTGGATCAATCCTGACCAGGGCTTCGGTGGCGTTGACCAGAGAGATCAAACCCTCGGCCGGCACCCGTAGTGTCAGGCACCGTGCCCGAACGTCCTCGATCTGACGCCATGCAGTCTCGATTCCGTCACGGCAGATGGCAATGAGAGCGCTCGTTTGATCGATTCGAAGTTCGATCAGCTCGGCGCCGAGATTGCGGACATATTGGCGCGCGGTGTCGATCGCGGTCTCCGCCTCGGATGTCGCGCCGAGAAACGTGTAGCAGAGTGCGATGCAGTTATAGATGCGCGCCAGATCCGCCTCGTCCTGCCGACGATGTGCTCCCTTCGCCTCGCGGAGGAACCGCTCGAGCGCCGCCTCATGGTTGTTGCGCCGGAACTCGATGTAGGTGAGGAGTCGTTCAGCCAGTGCCGCACGACGCAGGTCGCCAGCGCATTCGTACGATCGGAGAACGCGCGTGAGGAGTTCGGCGGCGGCGTCGGTTTGCTCGGTCGAGTAGAGCAGGGCCGCCCGACTGTGGTCGATGAGCGTCGTGTAATACGGCTGATCGCTTCTGACCTGCGCAGCGTGCCCACTGGCTTTGGCGATTGCGTGAGTGGCATCGGCATAGCGGCCGGCGAGGATTCGCGCCGAGGCCAGATCGAGCCAGGCGCGACAGAACAGGTCATGATCTTGCGACTTAGACTGATCCAGGGCGGCAAGGGCGGCCTCGATGAGGGTCGCTGTCGTGTCGGCGGCTATCGAGTCGCGGAGAGCGGCGGCGTGGCGCAGGAGGCGGCAGCCGAACTGCTCGGTGTGGAGGTGCTTGAGCTGGCGGATTCGCTCAAGGAGAGAGCCAGGGTCTCGGACGAGATCGTCAAAACCTTGCGTTGCTGCGGCGAGGCGCCGCAGCTCAGCCCTGCGGAATGTCGTCCGGTCGAGCATTCAGATACCGTCGTTCTATGTAGCGTACGGTGCTGAGGACGGCTTGTTCGTGGCGCTCGTCCGGGTCGGTTAGATAGCGGGCCGAGTCTCGAAACATCTCAGACTCGAACAGTGCCACATCATCTAGTTGCTCCGGTGACAGTCGAGCGCGGAGTAGCGCGTACCTACGGAAGAGTGTGGGGAGAGGCTTGCCGCTGATGTCGGCCGAAGGAGGGGGCGTTGCCTGCTGTGTCGCGTAGGCCAACGCTTGCTCTACTCGCGCAATGGTATCGGCGCGCGCTCGGCCTTTGTCGCGCATGTTGAGCAGGGCTCCACGCGACACGCCGGCGCGGCGACCCACGTCGGAGAGGTTCTCCTTTCGCAGTCGAACGCGCAGATGCTCGGGAACTTCGCGTGGATCGGGACTGGCCACGAGCGGCACGGTAAACATTTATGTTCACACTTACAATATACACGTGTGTTCTAGAAGTCAATTCATATGAACAACTATGTAGACACATGAGCAAAGATGTGTATACTTTTGTGTTCGTGGACACAGCGCGCAGCATAGAAGAACGAGCCTCGGAGGCGTTCGGTACCAGGGAGACCTACATGGCGGCCTACAAACGGGAGCACGGCTCCTCCACTGTATGGCTCGCGTCGCAGTTGCGTACGTCCCGCCATCACGCCGCGCATCTTCTTGATCCGAGCAACAGGAACTACGCGCGCTATCCGATCAGCGAGGACCTGCTACGACGAGTTGCGCGGTTCCTCCGACGACGCTACGCCGATGTCGCGGAGAACTTTGCGGCGGCGGCGAGCGGAGGAGACTCTGAATGAAACCCCGCGCCGCGCGGCCTCGCAACTTCGGCTGTCCCGATCGCCTGCTGTTCGACGACCCGGAGAAGCTCGAGCACTTCCTTTCGCGCAGCGTCGACACGATGCAGCGCTACGAGCGGAAGTACGGCCTCCGCATCCACACGTGGCGGATAGGCGGGAAGAACGTCCGCGGCGTGATCGTGTCCGAGTTCTGGGCGTGGTTCGACGCGCATGAAGTCGTGCTCGCGCGTGATGGGGAACTCGGAGGAGTTGCCGCATGAGCGCAACCTCGTACACCCGCGGCCACAAAATCATCCACGATGGCGACGTCTGGCGCTTTGCTGACGACGGATCGCTCACTGCGGAACGCCCCTGCGCGAAGTGCCAACTCCTCCCGACCGCGGAAGGCTTTGATGCCTGCATCGGCAAGATCGAGGGTGCGATGGCTGCGTGCTGTGGCCATGGCGTGGAGCCGCCCTATGTGCTCCGTCAGGACGGTGCCGCATGACGGCCACGGTGACCGAGCTCGGTCGTTTCACACCGAGGGCCGGCGAGGTCCGCGTTGTCGCCGCTGTGCGCATCGTCCTGCGCGATGCGCGGGGGATCTTCATCAAGGGCGGCTTCGTCACGTCGTTCATCACGAAGCAAGTCGCACCGCTCTTTCCACAGATGAACGTGACGACCCTCACGCGCAAGGTGCGCTACGCGCTGAACTACCTTGAGGGAACCGGCGAAGCGGAGCGCGTCGAGACGATCGTCCACCACGACGCCACAGGGAAAGACGTCCCGGTCACACGGTGGCGGAGGCCGCGCCGGTGATGATCGCGATTCGCTGGGGTGGCGTCACCGCTGAGACGACGCGTGTGCTGCGGGACATTGCAGAGGAGCGGGTCCGCGCGGAGATGCAGCCTGTCGATCTCGTCGAGCAGTTGCGCCGTGAGGTGATGGCGCACTACGTCCTCGACTGGGCGTGGGGGGGGGGGCAGGCAGGTCTTCGACGGCCGGTTGTTCCGCAGCCCGCGCCCGAGGACCGGCGGCGCGATCTCATCGAGGCCGCTTCGCTGATCGTCGCCGAGATCGAACGTATCGACCGACTCGACGCCGCTGACTCCGCCGAGCATGCAACGGAGTGCCGCACATGACCCGCGTGGCGACGACGCCCCTCCGATCAACGTGGCCGGACGGCTCGACGTGCGGTGCGGTGTTCAGCGTGGATCTCATTCATCGGTTTCACCTCTGGCGCGTCGAGCCTGACGCGCCGAAGTACGCCGGCGATCGTCCGCGCTTCCCGTTGTTCGTGATGCTCAACCCGAGCACCGCGACGCATGAGGTGAGTGACCCGACCATCACGCGGTGCGCCGGCTTTGCGCGGGCGTGGGGATACCACAGCTTTCAGGTGGTCAACCTGTTCAGCCTGCGCGCGACCGATCCGCGGATGCTGCACAACCTCGTCATCGATGAGTGCGACGTCGAGAACCTCAAGTGGATCATGGCCAGCGCGGTGGAGGCTGATGTGGTCGTGTGCGCGTGGGGCGTGCATGGGGTGCTGCGCGACCAGGACGCGCTGGTGATCTCGGCGCTTCACGCTCTGGGCCTCGGCTCGAAACTCCGCTGCCTCGGCGTCACGCAAGGCGGCCATCCGAGGCATCCGCTGTACCTGGCTGGGCGGACACCGCTCCAACCCTTCATCCCACACCACACCGAGCTCTCGCCTGAGACGGCGTCACTTCCGTTCGACGAAGGAGGCAACTGAACCTGTATGGGAAACACCCGCAAACTGCGCCGCGCGCGCGCCGACGTCACGACCACACTCACCCGCGGTGATCACGAAGTGCTCGCGATCAGCCGGCGTGAGATTCAGGATCTGCGCGACACCGTCGAGAACCTCGAGCGCCGCCTCGGATCGGAGGTCGCCACCTTACAGAGCGCGGATCACACGGTGCTCGCGTTGTGTCGGCGCGAGATCGATGGGCAGCGCCATGTCTGCTCGACGGCCTTCGACGCCGTGACGCACACCGCGACGGCGATGGTGGAAGACCTCCGCCTTGTCCGCCGTGATCTCGACGGCACGCTGTCGCGGACCGTGCCGCGCATGCTGCGCCTCGCCTACGCCGCAACCAAACGCTTCCGGTTCACGCCGGCCGGATGACAGAGCATGACCCCGCTCCACCTCTGCACCACCTCTCCTCAGCATCCCCCTTTCTCGGATGTCTGTCTGCGGCGCCGTTGGCGATTCGGCGCGACTGCTCACCCTCCTTCGGACCTCGGGCGCGCTCGCAGACCGCGCCCCTTTTCCCTCCATGGGAGGGCCTCGTGAGTTGCTCCGACTGCGGGCACGACGATCACGGGGGGCACAACTGCTACACCTGCCGAGGGCGGGCCGGTGCGGCGTGCGGAGGATTCACCAACCCCGATGCCGCCGAGGTCGCGCGCGATCGCCGGCGCAGCGGCATCGCGCCACCACCACGGAAACAGACAGATCTCCCAGGCGACAAGGGGTCGTCCGGTCAATGAAGGAGGAAGGGATTCAGATGGCACGATCACAGAAGGCAACACCGGAGATCCAGGCGACGCTCACGACGACGCTGAACGAGAAGCTCGAGGCGCTGCTGTCGGGCAGCGGCAACGCGAAGAACAGGACGCACGAGCTCCGCGCGATCGCGCGGGCGCTGGAGTTCGTCGAAGCGCTGGGCGTCGCGGCGCTGGCGGGCAGCGGTGCGGTTCCGAGCAAAACCGCTGAAACACCCCTGTTCGCGAAGAAGGACAAGCCGAAGCCGCCCGCGAGGGCGAGGGCTGCGGCAGCGCCGAGCAAGCGGAACGCCGCGTCGCCGGTCCTGCCCATCGTCCGGGCCGAGCCGGCGACAGGCGTCTAACCGCTCGCCGGTGGAAGCTGTCGGTTGCGCGTCGTGCCGAGGTTCAGGCCCGGCGCGCAATCGATCGAGTCCAACGATCGCCGCTCTCTGCAAGTCCCACCCGAAAGGAAGGCCGTGTAGATGTCCACCAACTCCAAGATCGAATGGACCGACGCGACGTGGAATCCCGTCGGCGGCTGCAGCAAGACCAGCCCCGGATGCGCGGGATGCTACGCCATCCCGCACGCGCATCGGATGGCGGGCAATCCGAACCCGAAGATTCGCGCAGCCTACGAGGGGCTGACCCGACAGCTCGCCAACGGGATGCTCGACTGGACCGGCGTCGTGCGCCTTCTCCCGGACCGTCTCATGCAGCCGGTGCTGGCGACAGTGGCGCGGATGTGGTTCGTCAATTCGCTCTCGGATCTCTTTCACGAGGATCTTCCATTCGACGATGTCGATGCTGTGGTAGCGGCGATGGTCTTCTCCAAGGCGCTCGGCCGCGGCCACATCTTTCAGGTCCTAACGAAGCGGTCGGCGCGTCTGCTTGCCTACCTCGCCTCCCGCGGCGAAGACCCGGAGTTCATCCTCAACGCGGCGTACCGCCACTTCGGCGAGGAGGCCGCGTGCTCGGTCGCCAACTCCATCAGCGGACACCTCGGTGAAGGACGCAACGCCGGCTGGCCGCTGACGAACGTCTGGTGGGGCGTGAGTGTCGAGGACCGGGCTCACGGCCTTCCGCGCATCGACCACCTCCGGGCGGCGCAGGCGCATGTCCGCATCCTGTCGATCGAGCCGTTGATCGAGGGCCTCGGTGCCGTCGCCCTGGCGGGGATTCACCAGGTCATCGTGGGCGGGGAGAGTGGACCGCGGTCACGACCGATGCACCCCGATTGGGTTCGGTCTCTTCGCGAGCAGTGCATCGCCGTAGGCGTGCCGTTCTTCTTCAAGCAATGGGGCGAGTGGATGCCTGGCCAGAACGATGCTCACCCGACGCAGGAATGGGGCATCGCCCATCAACAGGACGGGACGTGGGGCGCGCGCACGGTGCGGAACTCCGCGAGCTATGTGTGGTGGGATGCGTCTGGTGGGATGCATCGCGGCTTCCACAATGCCGCCGATGCCGAAGTTGCTGTCTGGGCGGAACGCGTCGGCAAGAAAGCGGCGGGCCGACTCCTCGACGGCCGCACGTGGGATGAGTTTCCCTACACGCAGAACGCCGCGGAGGTGAACGAGTGAGCCGGCGGCGGACCCTGAACGCTCGGCTTACTCCGCTGATCGCGGAGATGGTCGACGGCGCGTTGACCCTTGAGCAAGTGCAGTCGGCGATTGAAGGGATGTACCTCGCCGAAGTTCTGAAGCGCACGCACGGCAACGTCTCCGCTGCGGCTCCGCTGGCCGGCTTGCACCGTAACTCTGTGATCTACCTGCTGCGCCGACACGAGCACATCCCGCGAAACCGGTCGCGATCGTTCGTGCCGCGATTCAAGAAGCCGGGCTCGGAGACGGCGCGCGCGTGAAGGGACTGAGCATGACGCCGCTGCACGCGGCATTGATCCAGATCGGCGAGAAGCTGCTCGAAACGCGCGGCGTAGGTTGGGATCATTCCGGACCGACCGCGATCCACGCGACCAAGCGTCTCCCCGCGTGGGCTCGCGAGCTGTGCTACCACGACGCGATCCGTACGGTACTTCGCGCCGCTGGCTTCAACACGCCGGGGGATCTGCCTACCGGTGCGATCACGTGCGTCGTCGACATGCACCACCCCGCCAGCACCAACGACCTGCGTCCGGTGTTGGGCCGCATGTCAGCAAACGAACTTCTGTACGGGGACTTCAGCCCCAACCGGTTCGCGTATCCGGTTGACCTGTTAGTCGTCCCGTCACGACCGATCCCTATGCGCGGGCAGCTCGGCTTATGGAACGTGCCGCAGCCGACCGCGTCATACCTGCTCGCCATTGCGGAGCAAGCGAGAGCGAACGGGCCGGCAGCGAACGGAGGCGTCCATGTCCCGTTGTCGTGAGTGCAGCCGTGCAGTGATCCGCGCGCGAACGGTCCGCGGCAATCCCATTGTGCTCGATTACGCGCAGGTCCGTGACGATATCGACGCGTTCAAGATCAACGGTGAAACGGCGGTACTCGTCCCGCTGGTCCAGCGATTCGACGCGCTGCAGGAAGGTCGTCGCCTGTATCCGGTTCATCGCTTGTTCTGCAATGTCAGGGAGGTGGCCTGAATGAGCGCCGTAGCATTCGGCCTCACGCGGCGCGCCAAGGGGCGGCACGTCCCGCTCGCGACGGATGAGACGCCCGAACCAGAGATCGTGCAGCCTTGGGGCGTATACGCGCAAATGAGCGGCGCCGAGCGAGCGTCTGCGGCGTACGACAGTTTGCACGAGCTCGTCGCCAGCGCGGAGGCGGGCGACGTGGACTCGATCACGCTGCAGTTCACGCAGACGGTACTCGTCTTATGCGGCGACTGCGGGCGGGGTGAAGCGCAAAGCGGGCGGTGTCCGAAGTGTGCCGGCACAGCGATGACGCTGCAAGAGGTCGCGCTCCACAAGGCGAGGGTAATTGCGGGGAGGCGGGATGGTTAACCGCAACCCGTTCTACAAAGTGTATGTCGGCGACGAGCATCGGCTGAGGGACGGGCTGTCCACCGACGCATACGGTCTGTACGCGATCATCAGGAACAAGGTGCATGACGCGAATCCCTACGCGCACCTGGTTGACGCGCACAGCGTCCCCATGACGGACGAGGACCTGAGCGAGTTGAGCGGGCTGAGGGCGTCGGCGTTCCGTGCAGCGTTCAACGATCTGTTAGCTCGCCGCGCGGTGTGGTCGTCGGCGGAGTGGTTCGCGCAGGTGAGATCACAGGAGCACTCGGACTACGTGGAGATCGCGCGAGAGTTGGTGGCCGGGGTGAGACGGTTTGCCGTGTTGAACGGGACGAGCTCCATGCCTGACGACCGAGTGCCGCACCGAGAGCCCTTGATCGTGCCAGCCCTTGCGGATCAATACGTGCGCTCGACCTTCGGTAAGCGGACGGGTCGGAAACGTGGGCAGGATGGGGACGTCAGGGGGGACCTAACGTCCCCCCTGACGTCCCCCCTGACGGGGGACGTGCCGGGGTACCCCAACGCTCATATTCATGACAATGAACATGACCATGAAAGACTTGGTTCTGTCTCGGTTCTAATCCCCGGTCGAAAGAAAAAGAAACCTTCCACTACGCGCGGGGGCGGGAAGCTGGAATTGCGAGAGCTGCCAGTCAAGCCGCCGTGGAGTTGGGAGAAACACCTGTTCCTGTGCGACCAGGTGCGAAAGCTGGACGCGGATCTGAAGCGTGACCGCGCTGATGTCCTCGAAGATCCCGACGCGTATGCAGCGCACTTCCTCGGCAGGCTGCAGGTGGAGTTCCGTGTCTACCAAGAGGCGCAGGACTACTGGCAGCACGGACCCAACTCAACGCGCCCTGTCCCGCAGCCATGCGTCGACGGGTTTCATGTCCCCGATCCGTCGTCGGGGCGCTGCCGGTATTGCCCGGCGATCGTGGAGGCGGAGTTGTGAGCCATTCACGTGAAGTGAACATTGAGTGGCGGATCGCGTACGCGCTGAATCGAGCCGCCGAGCAACGCCGCGGCGCTGCGAAGTGGGTAGACATGCGGCGTTCCTGCATTGACGGGGCGCGACAGATGCTGGAGGACGCCCGTGAATTGCGTCTGAGCGGACGACTGGTCAGGAGGCTGCCGGCGTGATCCGCCCCCGCATTCATTCTGCGCTTTCGCTGATCGAACCGTGGGCGACGCTGATGATCATCGGACCGCGTAAGTTCGGGAAGGGCACCGAGACCCGCTCATGGGCCACGGAGTACCGCGGTCCTTTCGCAATCCACGCATCGAAGAAGCTCGACAAGGACATCTGCCGTGAGGAGCCGTACCTGTCGGTGCTGCGAGAGCACTTCGGTCGGTGGGACTTCCTCGACGCGTTCCGCCTGGGAGCGATCGTCGGCGTTGCCGAGTTGCTCCACTGTCGACCGGTGGAGGAGTTAAGCCAGCAGCTGGCCGAGACCGTTGCGCGCGGCGACGTCGATGCATCGCGGCACGCAGCAAACGAGATTGCCTTTGGCAATTACGCTGCTGGCGAGGGCCGCTATGGGTTCGTCTGTGACTACGCGGTCGCGCTGCCGGAACCCATACCAGCGCGCGGGATGCTGAACTTCTGGCGACTGACCAGCGAGCAGCACAACGAGATCGCGCGGCAGTTGCCTAATTCGGGATTTCTGGAGGTTGTTGCTCCGTGAGCGTGCTGCACGTGTACGCGAACAGCGTTGTCGAGTGGTACGTCACCGAGTCGCTCGAGGCCGCGATCGACGTCGCCCGCGCCCACCTACGCGATGTAGTAGGCGTGAGCGAAGACGAGATGGACCTGGACCTCGAGCAGGAGCCGGACGACAAGATGCTCAGGATCACGGAAGACGGTCTGTACGAGCACCGTGAGCAGACGTGCGCTGTGTGGGCCGTAGAGAACGGGCCGGGCTTCCTGTGCTCGACGGAGTTTTAGCTGCGATGACGGTGAAGCTACGAGCACCCTTCCCGTGGTTCGGCGGAAAGTCCCGTGTTGCCGATCAGGTCTGGTCGCGGTTCGGCGACGTGCCGAACTTTGTTGAGCCGTTCGCCGGCAGTCTCGCGGTGTTGCTTTCGCGGCCGACTCCGTCGCGGATCGAGACGGTGAATGACCTCGACTGCTACGTGTCGAACTTCTGGCGCGCAGTGCGGTCCGATCCCGAAACGGTTGCGTACTACGCGGACTGGCCGGTGAACGAAGCGGATCTCCATGCACGGCATCGGTGGCTCGTGGGCCGGGCAGAGTTCCGTGAGCAGATGCGCGACGACCCGGAGTTCTTCGACGCGAAGATCGCGGGATGGTGGGTGTGGGGAATCTGCCAGTGGATTGGCAGCGGCTGGTGTTCCTCACCGGAATGGACGGGACGAACGAACGCCGGGGCGTTCAGCTCGAGGCATCCTGACGGCTTGGGCAGGCTGCGCGGCCCCACCTCAGTACCGCGGGTCTCGGCGTCAACAAGCGCAAGCGAAGTCTCGAGGGCGCGGCGACGTGGGAGAAACGGCCCACAGCAGCTGCCGAGCCTCGGTGGAAGTCGCGGTGCTGCCGGATCCGGCGTGCATGCGAGCGGGCTGACCCAGAAGATGCCGCGCATGGATCGCGGCACGGACTCCCGCCTCGCCGCGACGAGTGACGCCATCGTGGGCTGGATGCGGGCCTTGCAGGATCGCCTGCGGAATGTCCGGGTCACGTGCGGCGACTGGAAACGCATCCTCGGTCGGTCGGTGACCGAGTGTATCGGGGTCACGGGCGTCTTCCTGGACCCACCGTACGGCGATGGTGATCGCGACCCGAGCCTGTACGCGCACGACGACGTGAACGTTGCCGCCGCTGTCCGTGAATGGGCAATCGATGCGGGCGAGAACCCGAAGATGCGCATTGCTCTGTGCGGCTACGAGGGCGAGCACGACATGCCGCGGACATGGGACTGCGTGGCGTGGAAGGCTGGGGGCGGTTATGCCGCGGCCGCCGGAAACCACGCGAACGCCCATCGCGAACGCATTTGGTTTTCGCCGCACTGCATTGAGGAGCGTCGTCTGTTTGATTGGCGACGTTCGGAGGAGGTGCCGGCGTGAAAGTTCACTACACAAGCAAATCGGATCTCTACGAGACGCCGGTCGATTTCTTTGCACGGCTCGCCGCTGAGTTCCTCTTCACGCTCGACGTGTGCGCGACATCGGAGAACGCGAAGTGCGACCGGTTCTTCACGCGTGAGGATCCTCAAGGGGGCGGCCTGCTGGCTCCGTGGAAGACCAACGGTGGTGCAATCTGGATGAATCCTCCATACGGCGACACGATCGGCGTTTGGGTCGGCCGTGCAGTCTCGGCCGCCGAGCACGGGGAGACAGTCGTATGCCTGATTCCCGCTCGGACTGACACCTCGTGGTGGCACGTCCATGTGCTCGCGAAGGCGGCGGAGATTCGGTTCGTCCGCGGTCGACTCGCCTTCGCTGACAAGCGGTCACGTGCCCCGTTCCCGAGCGCACTGGTTGTCTTTCGGCACGGCCATGCGGGAGCGCCGCTGGTCACGTCGATTGACAACGGTAGGAAGAGGAGGATGCCGCCGAGCGTACGCCGCGCGGCGAGCCTTGACCGCCGAGACGCCGAGGTCCCCGCGTGATCAACAACCTCTCGCTCTTCGATCTCAACCCACTGGCGATCGCCCCGAGTGTCGCCCCGACTGAACCGCGCAGCACGGAGCCGGCGGCGAGCGTCGGAGGACCGCTGTCAACGCATCCTGCCCTCGCCCCCGATGTCCTCCGAGTGATCGTCCCGAAGTGCGGGAAGCCCTGCCTCGCTATCGCCGTCAACGACGGCAAGTGTTCGACGCGCGAATTCTGGCTGATCCAACTCCGCGACGGGACCTACCTGCGCCAGTGGATCGACACGGGCGAGTGGGAGCCGGCTCTCGGGTACGTGTCGGACGTCATCGTCGAGCGGATGCTGGCCAGCGAGCCGTGGACGGAGGTGCGCAATGCGCTGGCCCCGTGAGCTCCTCACCGAGAAGTTCCCGTGCGGCCACCCTCGCACGGAGGCAAACACGT
Source organism: uncultured Acidobacteriota bacterium (assembly GCA_963821585.1). Lineage (GTDB taxonomy): Bacteria > Acidobacteriota > Thermoanaerobaculia > Gp7-AA8 > Gp7-AA8 > QHVT01. The sequence continues at coordinate 4,613,833 of CAWGEI010000003.1, read as the reverse complement.
ACGAGGTGTACCAGTGCGGTACCGAGAAGCGAAACCCGCGGACGATCAGACGCTGCAAGACCTGCACGGTGGCGAGCGCAAAGAAGAGCTACGAGAAGCGGACAGGCCGGCTCGCGGCGGAGATCATGGCGCGGTCGTTCTGCCGAAGGTGTGCAGCGGGCGGCTGCGGGGTGTGGCACCGTCGAGACCACGTGGACGCGCGATGCCTCGACCCCGTCTCCCTGAAGGAGGACGCGCTCGCCTGCTCATGTGGTGCAGCGTGGGGCCGGACGTGGAAGGCGGAGGTTGACGCTCAGAAGACGCGCGCGCCGAAGAACGCGAAAGGGCGGAAGGCGAAGTGACGCGCTACCTTGCGCAGCTGCCCTGCCCGGTCTGTAAGCGGTCGTTCGAGCGCGAGATCACGCGCGCCGAGATGCTGAACCTTGAGGGCATGGTGAAGGTGTGTGGTCGCGAAGACTGTGCGCCGCCGCGGCCGGCGCAGATCCGCAAGGCGTCGCCATCCCGACAACGGGCGGCGCCGCGTTCGCTGGAGACTCCGCTGGTCAATGCCTGCCTGCAGCTCCTCGCTTGGCGGAACATCGACGCGTGGCGTCAGAACCAAGGTGCGCTGCACGTACCCGAACACCTTGACGAGAATCAGCGTCTGCGGAAGCGCCGCTATGTGCAGTTCTCTGGCAGAGAAGGGATCGCGGACATCATCGGCTTTATCCCGCCGAGCGGACGATTCCTCGCGGTCGAGTGCAAGGTGCGACCGAGGAAGCCCACCAAAGAGCAGGCGGAGTTCCTGGCCGCTGTGAACGATTGCGGCGGAATCGGTCTGCTGGTCGTCGACGACGTCGCGGAGTTGGATCGTCAGCTACGAGAGGCAGGGTACTGACGGATGAGCGACCGCCACTGCAGGCATTGCGGCGCGGAGATTCGGTGGTGTCGTGACGAGCGTGAGCAGTGGGTACCGATCGACCTCGTGAAGGTCCCGCCGGCAGAGCCGGGGGCGGCGTACGTCGTTGTCGGGGTAGAAGACGCACGCTACGTACTCAAGGCGAACCGCGCCCGCTTCGAGTCGCTCTATCGGAAGCATACGTGCGAGCAGGGAAGGAATGCGCGAGCCCTGGCGAAGCGGCAGACCGCTGACAGTCACGAGGCATCAGCGGCTCGACGTCAGATCGCATTCGAGAACGCAACCCTGCCCGCGAACGTTGAGCTGTTCCGCAACCATCGGAGGCGGCGCTGACCGTGGAGCACCTCGACATCAGGCTGGACGGACCGATGCCGCAGTCACCGGACGCCGAGAAGGCGGTGCTCGGCGCGTGCATGATCAACGCTCACGCCTTCTGGCGGGTGATCACGAACATCGGTCGGGAAGACTTCTTCGGCGATGCGAACCGCATCATCTTCGGGCGTATCAAAGCCATGGCGGAAGCGGGCCTTCCGTTCGATGACACGCTCGCATTTAAGAACGAGTTGGCTCGGCACGACGAACTGAAAAAGCTTCGCGACAATAGGTACGAGGGCATCGCGTATGTCTCCTCACTTCTCGACATGGTTCCCGACGTGGCAAACGTGGAAACCTACGCGAAGATCGTGAAGGAGGTATCGACGCGCCGGCGCCTGATCATCATGGGCAACGCCACGATGCGCGCTGGTCTGGACACAACGGCCGAGGCATCCGACGTCCTCGCGCAAGCGGAGAAAGCCCTCTACCAGATCGCCGAGGGTGCAACGGACAAAGGCTTCGTGACGCTCGGCACGATCACCCGCGGGAACATGCAGGCGATCGAGTCGATGCACGCGAACGCTGGCAGGTTGGTCACCGGCATTCCCACAGGCTACGACCGCTTCAACGAGATGACCTCGGGTTTCCAACCGCAGGACGTGATCATCCTCGCCGCGAGACCGGCGATGGGAAAGTCGACCCTGATGATGAACATCGCGGAGTCGATCGCGTTGCCGGGGAAGGACGGCCAGCCGCGAGGAGGCGCAGAGCGGCTATACGGGGTTGGCGTGTTCTCGCTGGAGATGTCCAAAGAGCAGCTCGGACTTCGCGTGCTGTCGTCGGAGTCGGGTGTGTCTAACCACTTGATCCGTTCAGGAATGCTGTCGGAGCGCAACTGGCGCGATCTCGCCGATGCAGCTTCGCGGCTGGCAAGAGGAAAGATCTACATCGACGACACGCCAGGCATGGACCCGCTCGAGCTGCGGGCGAAGGCTAGACGCCTGAAGATGGAGGCGGGTCTCGACATGGTGATGGTCGATTACCTGCAGCTGATGTCTGTGAAAGGCCGCTCCGAGTCACGCCAGCAAGAGATCTCTCAGATCAGCCGAGGGCTGAAGGCGGTGGCGAAAGAGCTCAACCTCCCGTTGGTGGCGCTCTCGCAGCTTTCACGGCGTCCAGAGCAACGCGCTGGAGATCACCGCCCTCAGCTCTCCGATCTCCGCGAATCCGGGTCGATCGAACAGGACGCGGACCTCGTGTGCTTCATCTACCGAGACGAGGTCTACGACAAGGAGACCGAAGACAAGGGGATCGCGGAGATCATCATCGCGAAGCAGCGCAATGGTCCGATCGGTGACTTCAAGCTCGTCTTCCGCAATGACATCACGAAGTTCTTCAACTATGAGCCGCAGCCGGAGTGCATGCCGTCATGAGCGGACGTCGGCGATATCGCTTCCTCCTCGAGCACCCTGCTGATCATCGTCTGCTGTTGAATCAGCTGAGCGGTGATCCACCCGAGACGATTGAGGAATCAGAGAGGATTCAGGAGTGGGTTGAGCACCTGAGGGAAATGCTGAGCACCCGCAAGCGCGTGAGACGTTCACGACCTGGACGTGAGGAGCGAGCAGTTCAGAGGCCGCTCTTTACTCGCCGCTTATTGAGGCTTCGTTCCTTATGCCATGGCATAAGAGGTTGACAGGTGCGAATGCGCGGCCATAGAATCACCAAAGTCCAACAGTGTCGATAAAGGAAGCCCCGAGTCCGGCAACGGCCTCGGGGCTTTTGCGTTTCTGAGGAGAACCCCGTGGCGCAACCAAGGATCAGTCGTGCCGACAGTTTGCCGATGCTGGATGAGGCACGTGACTATATGCGCTGGTACAGCAACCTGCGCGAGGAAGACCGCTCGCGCCACGGGTCCATCTATCCGCTTGTGGTGGAAGTCCTCCGGCTCGGTGGCCGGGTGTCCTCGTCGCCGAACCTCTCCTCCCTTCGACTCACTGCTGTGCAGCGCAGTCTGGTCGATGTCGCGTGGGTCCTCCAGCAGATCGGCCCCGTGTCGGCGTTCATCATGGAGGCCCGCCTCGTGCGCGGACGTCGCTCTGTCGAGGCCGCGTGGTCGCAGATCGCGATCGAGCTCTCTGACGCAACGCTCGAACAGACCGGGCGGGCACTGGTGTTGAGTGTCGCCCAGTTGCAGACGCTGTTCCGGGCAGCGGTGCCGCTGTTCGTGAGACTGATGCATGACCGCGGGATCGTCGTGCCGCGAGCACGATTCGATCCGCCGGCCGTGCCGGCCTCGGATGGCACGGCGTATGACGAGGAGCCGCGCCGAGGCGCGGCTCTGCTGCTGCGCGCCGGGCGGGTGCTTCACCGCATGGCAGGCCGCGGTGTCCACCGGCGCGCCCCCCAGGCGCCATCAGTGGTCGTCATCCCTGCAAACCGCGCTGCGGAGCTCTTCAGGGAGCCTCCCCCGGAAGGGCGTAGGGACGTCAAAAAATAGGGCCGGGGGGCCCTTTTGAGCTACGCACCGTGTGATACCGCGCGCGCCCACAAGGTAGTCGCAAAACATCAGGGGGGGGTTGAACGGAAAAGTTCCTGAAAAGAAAGGGACTTCGCGGATCGTACCTTGCGACCGCCGTTTCCGCCGTTTTTCCCCGAAACCAAATGGCGCCGAGAAAGAAGAAGCCGCGCGGCACGCCGAAGCGCCAGTCAAAGAATCGGTACCTCGCACACCGCAAACAGCGGGTGTGGGAACTCCGCCGAACCGAAGGTTTGGAGCCGTATGACATAGCCGTCCGTCTCGTTAAAGAGGGGACGATCGAGACAACCGACGAAACGCTGCAGTCGGCGGTCAAGCTCGTCCGCGGTGACCTCGCGGATCTCAACAGCGAGCGGCAAGGCGAGCGGGTGCTCGATGTTGCTGTAGCTGGCAGCGAAGTCGACGTGCTCGAGCGCGAGCTCGCCGAGTTGCGCAAGCAGCACGCCCGGCAGGAGATGATCGCGGACGGCGAGCCTATCGAGATGTGTGCGCGGAGCAGGTACCCGCTGCGAGCGTGTGCCAATCCAGCGTGCCTTGCGGAAGGTAGGCACGTTCCGTTCACCGGTCCCGCGATTGGAATATCGATCGTCGATACACCGCAAGGTCCAATGACGACTTTCAGAGCGCTCTGGCCAGCGGGCACCAGGCAGAAGGCGTCGAAGGACGCGGCAGCGCTCGCAGAACGGATATCCAAACTTGAAGTCGTTCTTGCGGACAAGCGTCGTGAGGCGGTTGCGAGGCAGAGTCGCGTCGTCGACCCGAAGAGAGAGGCGGGAGGTTTCACGTTCAACTTCTCGGGCCGCAGCCTAGAGACACTGCTGCAAGAGCGCGTCGGTGGTAACGCTGGAAAGAACGTGGTGCATTGAGCCGTGACGCTATTCGCTCGCTATCGCTCTTCCTACATCAGGAAATCGAGGCCCTCGCCCACGCGCTGTATGACCTGATCGTCCACATCGGCGGGCAGGGCTCGGGGAAGACGGTCGCCCTCGTTCTCTGGATTCTAGATCGTTCGCGTTGGGACACGGCGCAGGAGCATGCGCTATTCACTTACACAGTTCCGCAGCGCGAGCAGGTACTTCAGCGAATCTATCCATGGCTTGCGCTCTGCGGCGTGCGGCACGTCTTCAACTGCCGACCTCCGCGTGAGTGGGTTGAAGACTGGGAACTTCGTGGCATACCGCAGCCGCCGGAGCGGGATCGCTACACGAACGCCATAACGTTTTCCACCGGATTGCGGATACAGACCGGCACGCTGTTCAACAAGGCATACGAGCAGTGGCGTGGCGCTGAATGGGGATCAGTCGCGGTCGAAGAATTCACGAGCGGTCCGGAGCGGATCGCCGTGGAATGGGTCATGGACCGCGTACGGTGCGGTCTGGGCCAAGCGTATTGCAACGCGCACCACCTGCACACCAAGATCCTCCACGGCAACCCGCCGGAGGACGACGGACATTGGGTGTTCGACTGGTTGAACACGCTACAGGAGAAAGCGGAGCAGCTACCAGGAGGTATTGCAGCTGAAGAGGACGACACCTATCCGAGCCTCGCGGCTGGAATCGGACCGATCCTGTACATCGAATCGTCGGCCGAAGACAATCCCCAAACGGGTGACTACGCGGCGAAGGCGCGTGATCGTCTGGACGAGGAAACGTGGCTCCGCCGGTTTGCTGGGAAGATGCGGCGTCGGCGCAAGGGTCGCGCCTACAGCGCGTTCGCTCGCGAGAACGAATACCCGGTTGCGTACCACCGTGACCGGACGGTGTATGTGGCGCTCGATTTCAACAACGCGCCGTGCGCGGCGGGGTTGTGGCATCCGCTGAATCCTGGCGAGTTCCCGAGCGAGCATCAGCGTCCAGGCGTGAAACACATAGGGAAGTTTGCGGAGATCTTTCACACACGTGGCGGTGGCCTGGAAGCGTTGGCCGCGATTCTTCTAGATGACACTGGCGACGTAGGTGACTGTGGATCGGCGCCCAGTGTCGGTGACGATGCAGGCGGTGATCACTGGAAGGGACTCGTGGAACACCGGGGCCCGATCAAGTTCTTTTACGATGCCACTGGCAACAACAAATCCGCCAGCGGCAAGTCGCTGTGGGATCTCCTCGAAAGCTTGGTCGGCCAGCAACTGCGAGCGCGCAACATCGCCTTCTCGCGCGGCACGCTCGCGACCACGAACGAGCTAGTTCCGATCCGAGTGAGGTCATACAACGCGAAGCTATGCAGCGCGTCGGGTGTCAGATCCGCGTGGATAGATCCACGCAACAAGTACACAACGAACGACCTGATGTCGGTCGTCTGGGACAAGACGAAACCGGATGTGCAGAAATACGGTGACCGTGGCGGCAAGGATCTGTGGCTGCTCACTCACTTGACCGACGGAGACGGGGCACTCATGGTCGCGGAATTTCCGATGGGACGTGAGCGCGGCGGGGATGGTGGCGTTCCAAAGGTGCATCGTCGGCGCGGTTCGCGTCGTCCCGATCTGATTGTGGTGTAGCTGAGGAAACAAAATTCAAATGGCTCGCGAGGCGAAGACGACGGCGAAGGCGCCGCGCACGAGACGTGTGTCCCGACGACCGGTCCGTGGTGTCGCCCGAAGGGCAACCGCTGCGGCTGATCCGAATTCGGAGGCGGTACCGCTTACCCGCGGACGCGTAGGCTTGCCGACCTTTGGCCAGCGCCAGTTCAGCATGGCGCGGCTGTTGCCGCTTCTCTCGTCCGGCCGCTTTATCGAGAACCCTGACGAGGTGCTCCGGCAGTTCGGGTCGTATGAAGGGATCAAGTATTACTTCCGGATGCTGCGGCAGTTCCCGTTCCTCTCCGGCCCGATCAATCAGCGAATTGATCGCGTGATGGCGGTAGAACGCGTGATCATGCCGGGTGACGCGAACGACGACGACTCGGTGCTCATGGCCGTGAAAGCGCGCATTTGGTGGGCGTCGATCAAGAACAAGGCGATCATCCTCCGGCGCCTGCTACTCGGCATGTTTGTCGGATTCGCCGCGATTGAAAAGGTGTTCGGCTATCACGAGGCGACGGATTTGATCGCCCCTGTCAGCCTGTTCGATGTTCCTCAACAGAACGTGAAGTTCGACGCCGAGGGACGTCCGGTGATCGTCACGCCGCGGAAGCCGAGCGGTGAGGCGATCGATCCGCGGAAGCTACTCCTGTTCATCTGGGGAACGCTGTCGTCGCCGTACGGCGAGGCCGAACTTAAGAACGTGTACTTAGCGACGTGGTACATGCAGTCGATCATCGACGCCGGCGTCGAGGCGCTCGAGACTCTGGGTCGGCCAGTGCTGACGCTCTTCGTTCCGCGTGCCGCTGACACCAAGGAAGTTGACAGTGTCGAACAAGCGATCGCCGAAAATTTCCCGTTATTCATGACGCTTCCGACGGACGACTCCGAATACCGCACGGACGTCGGCGGCGGTGGCGCGAACGCCATCGCCGGCGGGAACCTTGGGCGTTCTGAAAACGAGTGGCTCCGATACTTCGAGACGTGGATCTGGACATGTCTCATAAACACCGCGCAGACGCAGGATCGCGGTGGAGCGGGGAACGGAAAGCTCGAACAGCAGCGCGAACTGATGAAGGACGACAAGACGGCCTACTCATCCGACGCGTTGGACGAGACCCTGAATGAACTACTCAGCGATCTAGGCGAGTTGAATTGGGCGAATCACAACCGTGCGCTCTGGCCGATGTTTCGTTCCGATACCGCGGAGGTATCGCAGGCGGGTCTGAACGGCATCCAGATTCAGACCTTCATCACCATCCTGCTGCGACTCACCGCGCTGCAGATCACCAAAGAAGCGGCAGAGGAAGCGATTGCCGCACTCGGCGTACCACGTGCTCGTGCAGCGCGTGTAGTACAGGCGACCATTGACCAGCGTGGAACCCTTCAGGTTTCGCCGGAGATGGTGAAAGCTGCCGCCCAGCCGATCGTCAACTCCGATCCCTCTGATGAAGAAGAAAGGGAGGCGGCGTGATTCCGTATCACCGACTCGCCAGCAAACTGTTCAACCAGCCGCTGATGGTCACGGAGAGCGTTGCTCTCACCGTCAGCGACTTTCTTCTCAGCCGCATCGACGCACGCCGTGGAGGCTCCGACTCGAGCGATATGCCGATCGAGGAAGTCCAGTACATCGCGCCGACCACTGGCCCGAGCGGCACGACGTTGATGCACTCGCCGCGCGCCACGCGCTTCGTGGGTGACTACGCGATCGCCGCCGATGGCAGGCCGTTGCCTTACCGGCGAACCGAGGACGGCAAGGCGATCGTCACGATGGTGGGGGAGCTCGTGAATCGTGGGGCGTGGGTCGGAGCATCCTCCGGGCTCATCTCATACGAGGGCTTCAAACATCAGATGTACACCGCCGCGGCCGATCCCAAAAGCCGAGTGATTCTGCTCGACACGGAATCGCCGGGTGGCGAAGCCGTGGGCTGCAACCGAGCGTCAGAGGTCGTCCGCGAGGTAGCCGCAGAGAAGCCGGTCATTGCGATCGTGAACGCCTCGGCGTGCAGCGCGATGTATTCGCTCATCTCCGGGTCGACGCGCATCTACACGCTCAGGGAGGCGACGATGCTTTCGATCGGCGTTCTCGCTCTGCACTTGGATCTGTCCGAGATGCTGAAGGGCGCAGGCGTCAAGCCGACGTTCGTTTTCTGTGGCGCTCGGAAAGTCGATGGGAATCCGTACGAGAAATTGCCGGACGAAGTGCGCGACCGCTGGAAGGCGCACCTCGAGCGGTACTACGGCATGTTCGTGGAGACCGTGAACGCCGGCCGCCCGGAGCTGACCCCGGAGGCCATTCGCGCGACGGAAGCTGAAGTCGTGACTGGCGCGGAGGCTGTGAGTCTCGGATTCGCGGATGAAATCGGATCGTTTGAAGACGTTGTGTCGATGACGATTCAGGAACTGCAAGGACAGAAGGGAGTCGTTATGAAGCCGAATCGTTCGAGTGGAAAGAGCAGCCCTGCCGACCAGAAGGCGCAGGCAAAGGTGCGGATCGCGGCAGAGGATCCGGCTGCCGAGGAACCCGCCGCGGAGGAGGCGTGCGCGACGTGCGAGGCGGAAGGTTGCTCGTGTGGCGACACCTGCACGTCGAAAGGCTGCGGGTGCTGCGACGCATGCGCGGAGACTGAGCCGGACGACGAGCCGGACGACGAAACCGAGCCGGCCGCAACGGCAGCGTCGATCTCCGGCACGAAGTTGCCGCCGGCGGCGTCGTCGGTCGCGACGGCGCAGAGCCGCGTTGATCGTCTGCGTGCGATCCGTAATCGTGCTGCAAAGACTGGCGACTCGGAAACCGCGACGGAGATGGACGCGGCGATCAGCGAGTTGGTGAGCGCGGATGTCACGGCGCTGACCGGTGAAGCAAAGCGAAAATCGAAGATGAACGCCACGGTGGCGCTTCACCTCGGAGCGGTGCTCACGCGTGCGATCACGGCTGGCGACAAGGCGACTGAGAGCGATCTCCGCGCCGCTATCGGTGCGATGGGTCCAGAGGTTCCGACGGACCGTCTCCCGCGGCTGAAGAAGGTTCGCGAGGCGGCCGGCACGAACGCCTCCGAAGGCGTCGACGACCACGACGAAGTAGTTCAGCGCCTGCGGGCTGCGGGCATCCAGCAGGGCAGTGCGAAGTGGAAGGCCACTTACCCCGCGGAGTTGCAGAGGCTGCGCGCTGAGAGGGCGTCATGACCTCCGCGCGAAGAACGAAAACCGGGAGTCGGCCTGCACGCGTGAGCAAGAAGATCGCAGATCAGCCGGCACTGTCGCTGGATGTCGCCTCCGTCGATCCCCCCGATCCAGATCCTCCTCAGCCGGAGCTGGACGAACTCGTACCTCCGCAGATGGAGACGTCGCTGACGATCACCATCCCGGAAGCTGACCGCGCGATGCTCGGCTGGCATTCCGTCGCGCTGCGCGTGTGGCGGGATTTGAAGTCGCATCTCATTCGCGAACTGCCCCTGCAGGACCCGCGTGGGGACATCGTCGTCAGCGTCACCGTGAACCGGTAATCGACGGTCGGTCGCACGCCTGCCCGTAAGCAACGAAAACGAAGGGAGAGAAAGCACATCATGCCCGTCTATAACATCTACCTGAAGGACAACCGTATGGCATCGGTGGAGATCGCCGAGGGCCTCGCCGTGAAGATTCTGAACAGCGATCAGCTGGCCCTCTGTGGCGACGGCGAGGAAGCTGACGGTATCAGCATGAACCACGTGGACGCCGGGTACCCGTGCACGTACACCCTGCTCGGTCACCCGCTCGTCACGCTCGGCGCGGATGTGGATGTGGCAGTTAACGCGAAGCTCACGCCGGCGGCCGATGCCAGCGGCAAGTTGGTTCCCGCGGGCGCCGGAAAGAAGGTTGTGGCGCTCGCGAAGCAGAACGGCGCTAACGGTGATCAGATCCGTGCGCAGTTCCTGCCGCGCGGTCAGTTCGCCGCGTAATCCGAAACAGTGACAAGTACCAACCGCGAGAGGCCGTCTGGACCGCATATCGGTTCCGGCGGCCTCTCGACGTTTTTGGAGGAAGGGACGCATGGGAAACAAAGCCGTTTCATCGCTGCAGATTCATCCCCATTTGGCGAGTCTCCTCGCCGGCGTGAAGTGGGACCAGAACTTCATCGTGGACCGCATTTGCCCCTCGGTCGATACGTACGGGGCAGAGGACTACGAGTACGAGGTCTACGATAACCTCGGCCTCGAGGACGTGCCCGACGAGAAGAGTCAGCGCGATATGGATGGCGTGACGCCGGAGCTCTCGCTTTCTACGTCGACGACGAGGAAGGGGACGCTGGTCGAGCGGGCGTTCAGCCTCCACTACGACTTCCGTCGCGTCAACGCCGCGCGCCAGGGCGACCGTATCTATCCGGTTCCCTCCGGAATGATGTCGCGCGAGGAGCGTCTGCGCTATCGCATGACGAAGCGCTCGGGGCTCGCGCTGAAGATCATCAAGGAGAAGAAGGGCGCTGGCATCTTCTTCAATACCAACAGCTACCATGCCGACTTTCGGCACGCCGGGCTTGTCGACTTCGCGGCTGTCGATCTGCGGGATGTCGTTTACAAGGAGAAGCGGGAGCTCGCTCGCAGGTACGGGGTGGCGCCCGACGTCGCCGTGTGCGGCGACCTTTGCTTCGCGAGGCTTCAGCGCAACGCGGTCATTCTGGACAGCATCTCCGGCGGCTCGACGAAGGCTGATCCCGCGATGGTCACGCGCGAGTTAGTCGCGGCCACCCTCGGCGTTCAGACGCTTGAGGTGGGTGAGGCGGTCACGCAGACCGTCCGCAAGGACGGTGAACCCGGCGTGCCGACCGACCTGTGGAACCGCAATTACTTCTCGCTCACGTACCAGGGCATCGACGGGTTCGATGAATTCGGCAATCCGCAGTACGAGGATGTCGACGAGTCCTCGCCGTGTTTCGCGAAGAAGTTCTACATGAACGACCCGCGGAGCAACGTTGAGTACGACATCCGCACGTGGGAGTCGGAGAACGGCAAGCTCGAATGGCAGGAGGGCACCGAGTTCTGGAACCTCGAGAAGGTCATGCAGTGCGGTGGCATCTGGACCAACACCGGCACCTAACCGCAACGTCGCTACCGGCAGACACCAAGCGTGTCTGCCGGTCAGCCGTATGAGAGGAATCCATGGCATTCACGATCGTCGCCGATTGGTGGGAGTATCTGTCCAGACGAGCCGGCACTGAGGCGGCGCTTAAACTACAGGCACCCGGTGATACCGAGGCGAACCACCCGCTGGTAGTTGAGGCGGCACAGTTCGCGATTGACTCGGTGCGCAATGCGCTGGAGCAGAAGTACAGTGCCTCCTCGATCGACGCGCTGGATCCCACCAAAGTTGACGCTGAGATGCGTCTGCACGCGGGATCGCTTGCGCTCTTTGCTCTGAACATCAAAGCCACCGGCCGTCCGCCGAGTGTCGATGACGACTACGACAGAGCCAACGCCTGGCTCGCCAGCGTACGTAAGGGCACATTCCACATCGGCGAGGTCTCGGAGGGTGCTGCCGTAGCGGCCGACGCGCGCGGCGCGGGCCACGTGAGATACCGCTCGCGGAAACGCCAGGTCGACCGGAGCGATCCGGACAGCGAGTACAACCTGCGTAACCCACGGATCTAGGGAGAGGCAGCATGCCCCAGGACAGCCGGACAACGTGGCAGCCGCCAGAAGAGTTGCGAGCGTGGCTCGAGCAGATAAGCGAGCGCGTGACGGATTTCTCGCCGGTCATGCAAGTGATCGCGCTCGACATGGAGGACTTCATCGAGAACGTCGTGTTCCCGACGAAGGGTGAAGGTGAATGGCAGGATCTTGATCCCGACACCCTGCGTCGGCACTACGCCAATCGGAGCAGCCCTGGAATGCTGCAACTCTCCGGTGATCTCCGCCGCCGCAACAGCCGTGATTGGTCGGGCCGGAATGCGGTCGTCGTCAACCGATCTCCGCACGGGCACTTCGCTCAGGCTGGCACGGTTCGGCGTCAGCGAGCGCTTTGGCAATCAAAGAAGAGCGGCATGAAGCGGCGATCCGAGGCGCAGGTGCGCAAGCTGCGCGGCACGGAGGAGTACAAAGGTTCCGAGCACGAGCCGCCTCGAATGTTCCATTACGTCAGCGAGAGCCGCGCCGAAGGGCTGTACGGTCCCATGATCCTCGATTTCGTCTTAAGTGAGATATGAACTATGGCCATTCCTCGGAAGATCCGCCGCCGCACGGCTGAGGCGGTGTTGCTGTTCATGATGAATGACCCCGACTTCTTTGCGCTCGGTGGCGGGCAGGGTGTTGTGGGGAACCCTGAGTATCGTCCACCACGAATGTTCCTCGGCCCGTACGCTGAGGTGCAGAAGTCGATCGCGATGGAAGCAAATCCGCGCCAGTACCACGTGTACAACGGCGACTCTGTTAAGGAATCGGACAGCGGCGAGGCGTGGAACCGGGAGTTCGTCGTTCGCATTGAATGCTACTCCCCGATCCGCGATGAAGTGTTGTCGGAGATCGGCGGTCCGGCCGATGTCGACGACGAGTTAGACGAGCTCGGAGACAGGATCTATCGCGGTCAGTCTCCCAACGGTGGGGTTGGCCGGTTCCGCGACCCCGACAACCCGGACGGGTTCATCACTCTCGGGATTGAGCGAATCGAGATCGGTCGTCCCAGCAAGGCGCCTGATGACAGCGCGATCCGGCGCGTCATGGCGATCACATTCTTTACCCGCGAGGACGCAGAAGGGAATCGAGTATGACGAGTGAACTGATGTGCATCGAGTATCTCGGCACGCTTGGCAGCACAGTCAACGCGCCGCATCTGAAGAACGCGCTAGCGATGGGCGAGGACGGTGTCCCGAGCGCCGCGCCGCGCGGTCCGATCGTCGCCTCTGGAGAGCGGAGACTCGTGAGCGAGAACGTCGGCATGCAGCTTGTGGAGCAGGCGAACTATGCCGCGCGCAGCTTCGCGTTGGCGACGCTCAGTGGCGACGCGATCGCAGATGGGAAGTCGAAGTTGCAGGTGTACATCTACGCCCGCGAGACCACGGGGCAGGCGAAGGTGAACGTGGCAGCGACGGAGACTGCGCCGGCGAGGGTGGTCGAGATCATCCTCGCGGCTTCGGGATCGGCGCGGATTGCTAGCGCTACGCCGACAGAGCGCAAAGGTGTCTTCGTCGCCACGCTGACCGCACCGAAGGAGCCGGGTGTGGTAACGGTGACCGGCACCGTGGACGGCGAGGCGATCATCACAGCCGTTGCATTCGCGCCGAAACCGGAAGGCGAACCCGCATCGAAGTAACGGGACGTGCAGAGCGTCTGACATTCACCCGCGAGCCCGCCTGACAGGCGGGCTCGCTTGTCTTTGGAGGGCTACCCATGCCTTTGGACAGCAGTCAATACCAGGTCGGTTACTGTTTCGAGCGCGCCAACAACCTGCCCGGCGCTGCGATCAACAATCACTTCTATGCGAAGACGGTCACCGGGCTCCTGCCCAAGACTGTGATGGAGGCGAGCGGCAACATGCTGCCGTCCGGGCGAACGCCACAGCGCGTTCCTGACCGGGTTGGACGTCGGCGTCAAGATCGACTGCGATCCGGATGTTGATTCGATCGTGAAGCGACGTGCGCTCCAGAACGGGATGTACGCCATCGCCACGCCGGTCGCTGGAGTGAAGGACTGGACGTTCCACCCGCGTGAGCTCGGCGAAGCTCCGCCGGCGTACGTCGGCACGGTGGACATGGAGTTGACGGACGGTGGTGACCCGGTCCTGTATACCGGGGTCACGCAGTCTGATCTCGAGATCAAGATCGAGAATCGGAAGATCGTCGGAGTGTCTGAGATGTTCGCGGGCTGTATCGCCTCGTACACGAGTGCGGCGACAGCGGTCGCCGCCACCTACACCGGAAAGCCCGTCGTCGTCGGGATCTGGGGCAAGGACTCTGTCTCGCCGATCAAGGTGAAGGTGGAGGCCGTCGCCGGCGGTGGGAACGACGGGTACATTCGCGTGACCCACGGAGCGACCGCGTACGCTGGATCGAACATCCCGATCAAGTTCGACAGCTATACGCCGATGAAGTTCGGCGCCGGCACGTGGGCCGGCGTGGATCGCAACAACAACCTGTGGATCATGTTCCCGTCCGGCGCGGGAGCGCTCGCCGTGGGTGACGAGTTCACGTTCACGAACACGAGGACCCTGTCGCTGCCGTCCTACTCGGGGCGGGACCCACTGAGCGCGTCCTCCTTCACGCTCGGAATCGACGGGACGGAGTATGGCGGCACACCGAACAAACCCGGCTTCGGCTCCGCGACGGTGAAGATCTCCTTTCCGAAGGAGCCGAATACCAACGGCGGAGTATGGGCCCACAACCAGCACCGCAAAGACGACCCGACGCTGTCGATCAAGGTCAGCCGTGATCGCGACGACCAGCTGCTGCTGCAGAAGGCTCTGCGTGCTGAGAAGCTTGCCGTGGTGGTGAACCTGTACGGTAACCCGATCGGTTCGACCGGCTACGACGAGTATTGGGGCTTCTCGATGCCCACGATGCAGTCGACGGAAATCGTTCGTGACATCGCGAAGAAGGGCAATCTGCCCGAGGACTCGGATCTGATCGCGGTGGGGCTCACCGGGCCGATCTATACCGAGACCGTCCGCTGCACGGTCGCTGGCATCTGATCATTCGAGGCGACGGCTGGACCCGTGTCTGGTCGTCGCCGCGTCCACAACGGAGGAGCAATGAAGACGGTCCTGTTCTGCGCAGGTGTTTTCGCAGGCTTGCTCTGCAGGGACTGGCGCGTGTCGGTCGCAGTCGTTTGTGGAGCGGCCTGGCAGCTCATCGTCGTGGCGTCGTTGCTATCGCAAATCTGAAAAGTGCGGTCCGTGTAAATGAGCGAAAAGAAAGTCGTCGCGGGGTTGTCGCTCCGCGCGGACCAGTTCAAGCAAGAGCTGGCCGAGGTGCGCCAGCTCGAGCAGCAGGCAGCTGACGGCGGAGAAGCGTTCGCTCTGAGTTTCTCGGACGGCTTCACGCGGATCGAAGGGGCGATGCACAAGGCATCAGCCACGCTCTCCAGCAACGGTGAAGTCAGCAAGAAGACCTTCAACGAGACGATCCAATTACTGGGCAAGCTCGAGGCCGCGGCCGAAGCGGGAGGCAAGTCCATCGAGGACGCCCCCGAGGCGATTCGCCAAGCCTTCGAAATTGCCAACCAGCAGATCACCGCGGTCTCTGCGCAGATGCAGGTCAACGCTGTGAATAGCGCGGCGATGAGAACGCGCTTCATGGAGGCCGGAGCACAGGCCGCGAACCTGAGCACGCAACTCGCTGCAGTGGCGGACCAGGAGAAGCGGACAGCGGACAACGCCCTGGAGGTGAACGAGAAGTTCGCCGACATTCCGGAGCGAATCGAGGAGATTCGCAAGGCGGGAGAGAAGACCTTTGACGAGCAGGTCGAAGACCTCGAGGATCTGGCGAAGGAACTGAAGGTAGCCGAGAAGGCATACAAGAAGATGGGCGACGAAGGCGCGCAAGCTCTTGCCGCCTTGCGCCCGAAAGCAGATGCGGTGGCCGCCGCGATCGCCGAGATGGCGGCGAAGGCGGTGTCATCGACGGGGCGAATTGATGACGCTGTGAAGCGAACGGATCGCGGCTTTGCCGATCTGGCCAAACAGATCAGCACGAATCCGAAGGAAGCGGCCGAGGCGCTGCCAAAGGTTGCGGGTTTCGTGGTCACCCTGCGAAACGAGATCGAGAAGGCGCGAGCTGCGGGCGGGCCGGTTACCGCAGAGGCGATCGCGAACTTAAAGCGGTTTGAGGAACAACTCTCGCGCTCAAAAGTCGAGGTCGGAAACCTGAAGCGCGAGATCGATAAACAGGTGGCTGGGGTGGCGGACGCCAGGCAAGCGTGGCAAGGCTTGGACGGCGTGATCAGCGACGTCGCCGGCCGCTTCGGAAAAGTCGGCACGGCGGCCATCGGCGGGTTTGCAGCGTTCAAAGAAGGATATGGAGTCGGGAAGGAGATCGCCGCGTCCATCGGTACGGATTTCTCGGCGATGGAGCAATCGATCGAGAAGTTCATCGAGAAGGCTAAGAAGGTCAATCCAGCCATGCTGGACTGGCTCACGGGTGCGGGAAGTTTCGAGGCCGTACGCGCCTCGATCCAACTCACGAAAGCGCAGTACGAAGGGTACACGTCCGCGGTCCTCGCCGGCGTCGAGGGCATTGACGATCTCAAGGCGCACACCGAGCAGTTTGGAGAGATCGCGCGCGCGCATAACGTGATCCTCGGTGAGGGCACGGAAGGGATGAAGCTTGCGAGCCAGGCAAAGCGTGAGGGGGCGGGTGATCTTGATCAGTACGTTAGATCGCTCGGGCTGGCATCGGAGGCGGCAAAGGTTCACAACCAACTCGTGAAGGTCGGTAGCGAGGGCGAGCGGCTCTGGAATGAGATCCGTGAGAAAGGTAAGACCAGCCTTTCCGACATGGTGAAGGCCATCAAAGATGCGCAGCCAGTGATCGACGCGTTTCTGACAAAGACAAAGGAGGAGATCAACGCCGAGAGGGAATTGCAGGACGCCCTCAACAACACGACCAAACTTCGTGTGCAGGCGCTGCAGTTTGAGAAAGAGCAGGCTGAGCTCGTAGCACAACAGGAGAAAGTCGAGGACGGGCTAACAGCATCGATCCGGAACAAACTCGCAGAGATCACCGCCTCGATGGTCGTGAAAGAGGGGCGAGAGATCCCGCTGACCAAACTGCAGATCTCTCAACTCCAGGTCCTCCTTGCACAGAATCTGAGCCTGACCGAGACGGAGAAGAAGAAGATCCAGGCGTGGATCGATCAACTCAGCGCGGTCGAGAAGCTACGGCAAGGTGAGCGGGAACTCCTCGCGCAACGCATTCAATACGAGTTGCTGGTCAACCGCACCGTCGTCGCGGATGCCGAGCACGCAGCGGTGGTCGACACGAAGACTCGAACGATTCGCAACGCTGCAGGCGCGACGGACGACTTGGTCACGGCGACGAAGTCGCATAACAAAACCGTCGCCGAGGGAACCGGCCTCAATATTCGGTGGAGTGACAAGGCCGACCAGAGCAGAGTGTCGGCAGAGACTTCAGCTGAGGCGATGCAGAAGCTGGCCGGCACGCAGGCGTCGTCAGCTACGGAGGTTGACCGCGCAGCGACGGCGGTCAATAAGCTGGGAACCGAGTTGCCGAAGGTGACGGTCGGTGCGACTCAAGCAGCGGAGCCGACCCAAAAACTAGGAGACAACGCCGCGGCCGCGGCACCGGAGCTCGAAAAGGTAATCGACTCGATCGCGAAGCTCGGGGTGAGCCCCGAGACGGTGACCGGGGTTGAGAATCTAGCCGCCGCCATGGCTGCTCTTGTGGGGCACGTTCGTGCGCTAGTCGCCATGAAGGACGATGCGACGACTGCGCTCGACGCGCTCGGCCAGGCGGCAGAGCGCGCGGCCGGAGAGGGTGACGTCGAGGAGGTCGCGTGAGCAGCGGCGTCCTGAAGTTGACGTCCGCGCTCGCCGTCTTGAACCGGCTGATGGCAGAGGTTCCGAAGAGCACAGCCTCCGCAGGTCGGCGCTTGGACTATGGGGACGACACGCTACCCGTACCCGGTGAGGGGCGGTCAACGCCGGCGCCGACGCGGCAGACGACGAGGTCAAAGCCGGAGACACTCACGGTGGAGGAGCGCCAGCGGCGAGCGGCTGAAGCTCGCGAGGCGCGAGAGAAAGACGCCGCGGAGAAAGCGAAGAAGGAGACTGAGGAGACGGTGGCGCAACTGCGCCGCTTTCGAGCGGGTGCAAGAACTGAATTCGTGGCCGCGGTCGGAGACGCCGCCGAGGATCTGGACGAAGCTGCCGAGTGGATCATTGACGACCTGGGAACTGCTGGCGCCGAGTTCGGTGAGGTGTTCGACGAAACCGGTGACGAGTTCTCCGACGTCGTCAGTGGCGCAGCAAGCCACGTGAAGGAGGCCGCAAACCGCGCAGGTGAAGTGCTCGACAGGATTGCGGGCTTCGAGGGAGACAACAGCGCGTCATTTCAGGATCGGACCGCGGGTATGTCCGAAGCTGAGAGAGCGCAGTTTCAAGCATCGGAGCAGGGGTGGCACGACAGGTTCACGCAGGGGTGGGAGGGGCGCAGTCCCGAGTGGGCGGAGAATTCATTCGGGCAGAACTGGTTTGGCGACCGGACAGGCGGGGGCATTTCCTACGCGCATGCCCAAGACATCATCGATAAGTGGGTCGCGCATCGCGAGAAGAAAGAGCGAGCCTTTCGAGGGGATCGCAAAGCGGGTGACGCGGCTCGCCACTCGTTTGCGGAGGAAGGGCTTGAACACTATTTCAGAAAGGTGTTCAGCCAGCTCGGCAGGTTGGAAGACCTCGGCCTGGAGCAACTGCGCCGGAAGCGAGCGAAACAGAAACCGAAGAAGAAGACGGCGCGGCCGCCCGTGCGTCGCAACAATGGGAGCTCCCTGCCATGACGATCACGACCACCGCCGGCGAGGCCGGCATTGGTAACGAAATCACCATCGACGGTCAGCACTGGCCACGCCCGCCGGTCCTTGAGTGGGTGCCGGCGCATGCCCGATCTATGACGCCGTCCGTCGCGCGGCCGCGCCTCGAGCTGTGGAACATGGGTGACGGTCTACCCAACGTCGTTGATCGCGGGGAATGGGTGATGCGCTACATGCTCACCGATCAGTATCAAGCGCTCAATGCCTACCTCGAGCTGCTCCGGATGGACGGCGAGGTTCATGAACTCAGCGTGTGGAAGAAGCGGATCTCCGCGTACACGACGCGCACCGGGCAGCAGGCATTCTGGTTGCCGCGCGCGGACGCGTGGGGATTCGGCGGGGTCGTCGACGAAGTCGCGAAAGCGGTGGTCACCCGCAACAACGTGCCTCTCACCGTGACCTACAAGCCCGTCGTTGCCCCCGGTGACACCGTCCCCGCCGGCAACGTGTGGATCAGCCAGACGATCGAGAAACACCCGACCGCCGGATTCTACGGAGTGAGGTTTGTGGTCGGAACGGCAAACGTCATCAATGACCGGATCCGCGTGGAACACCACGGCAAGTACCGGGTGGCCGTCGCGGACCACACGACCGAGCCATTCGAACGCGTCTCGATCGAGGAAAAGGAAGTCGTGTTCGCGGAGGTAGCGTAAGTGGCCAACGAATCGCTGGCGTCGAGCATCACGGTGGTTGAGCGCCCGGAGGAAAGCCGCCTGGCGTCTGTCCTCACCATCGTGAATGCGGCCGTCGCGGACGCGCTGGCTTCGCAAATCTCTGTTGTCGAGCACGACTTCATGGCCGACGCCGTGCGCACGGCCGGCATCCTGCTCGAGATGGAGGGCGGCGACGGCACGATGGCCACGGTGCCACTCTCAGAACTTGGCGAAGAGATCACGCTGAGCGAGTCGCTCGAGGGTGTCAGCGAGCTCTCGTTCACTCGTGTCGGAGACGGCCAGTCGCCGCTGCGCTCGGGTCACCTGCGCGCGCCGCGGCGCGTCAGGATGGCGCTCTCGCGCGGCACGCTCGGCGGGGAGCGTTGGTGGCCTGTGTTCGACGGGTCTTTGCGCGATGCCGACGTCGACACGTACCCGTGTCAATCCGCGCTGCAGGCGCAGGACGGCAGTGTGCTGGACCGACCGCTCATTTACTCGCTCATCGCGCGGTCCTACTGGTCGCGCAAGGATGTGTGGCTCGACATCTGTCGGCGGAACCGCATCGTGCCCGGCACGTTCAACGCCCCGAACAACGGAGGTTACGTAAACAAGGAGATCACCGAAGGCGGCAACAGGACGATCCGGGCGTTTCTCGCGGAGTATTTCGTGCCGACCGGGTACACGTGCCGGTGGAATGGCCGGTCCCTGGATGTTGTGAATTTCTCAGTTCTCGACGCCCCGGTGCGATCACTCACATGGTCGGATCTCCACGGGATGCCACGCGTCACGCCGCCGCCGGCGAACGCTCCGAACGTTGTGAGACTGGCGTCGGGAATCTACCCGTACACCGGCCCTGATCTCACGGGCGTGACGAACACGGTCGTCGACACCCCCGGGCCGTACACCCCGAAGGCGGCAATTCAAAAGCAGGACAAGGTGACTGGCGCGATCACGAGCGTTGCTCCGGCTGTCACGGCGCAGCCGGTCCTTTCTCAGGTGGCGACGGCGACCACGCGGGATGGCGGGACCGTCGTGATTGAGAACATCGTCGAGTACGGATGGTACGCGCCGAAGGCGTGCAAGAACCGGCGCCTTACGAACGGGACGATCACGTTCAACAACCAGGCGGACGTCTACAAGTATCCGGACAATACCTGGCGCACGCAGCCCACCGAGACGTGGATGCCATTGAGACAGCGCTACACGGTCTGGTCGTTCGACGTTAACGGATGGTTTCTCTCGGCGACCACGCGCCTCTCGGAGATCACAGCGTGGGAACTGAACCTGGCCACGATCAATAACGGTGGGACAGGGCAAGAGGTGAATATCGATCGGCTCGTGACGGAGGACGGCCGCGCGTGGGAGAGCGGTGCGGAGGCGATGAAGTGGGTGGAGGACATCAGCAACTATCCATCGACGAACGCGCTCGGTCAAATTGTTCAATGGTCATGGTCAAGCCGGACATCGGCCAATGAGGCATTCCGCGGTCCGGTCACCCCTCCGCCGGTGGGGCCCGTCTATGCGGGGCCGAACATCTACGTCTTCGGGCCGCTTGCCGCGAAGCGATACCTCACGCGAGCGGTCGGGGCTATGACCCTGTGGACTTCGGCGCAGGTGTTGACGCCCAACCCGGCAGGGACCGCGTACACCCAAGTCACGACAAACACAGTCAACCCCCTCGGCTTCATCGAGCCGGTACAACGGTCAGTGCCGCCGGCGGCTGGGTCTGACTCGGTTGCAGCCCCGCTGCCCCTGCGTGAGCAGCTCAGCAACAAACAGGTGCCACAGCCGGCGAGTGTCGAGTTTCGCGATGACGTCCGGATAGCTTTCGCGAACCAGATGATTCCGGCACCCACAGAAAATGCATGGTGCGAGACGCTGTCGGAGATGAACCTCGCGGCCTTCGTGGCAGGTCAGCAACTAGGTGCGTCCGATGTCCAGTTCACACAGGACCTCGACCCGCGCATCCGCCCTGGCGTCGTGCTCGAACTGCCGGTTCACCCGGAACTCGGGACCGAAGTTCCGCGACTCCTGGTGTGGTCGTCCACGATGACGCTGAACCTTACTGACTACACATGTGAGCACGAGCTCGCGTGTAAATGGTTGCCTCGGGAGCTACGGTGAGGGTATGCCACTTGACAGGGTTGATGGACGCTATCTCGCCGATCTCGTCGCGAGGACGGAGGGCATGCGGAACGCGATCATCGTTGCAGTCGGAACGGGAAACCGGTACCAACTCCGCTACAACGCCACGCGGGCGACGGTGTGGGCAATCAACGCGCAGTCCGTGCCGCTGAAGGTCGGCCTGGAAGTTCTCGTTCAGATTGATCTGAGCGGCGCGTCGTCGGGAAAGCAGCCGCGGATCGTGGGCGTTGCTCAGTCAAGCGACAACGGCGCGATCGCGGTGGAGCGCGTCGACTCGGCCGCGCGAGTGGCAGGGACGATCACGCGGTGGCCGGCGCCTCTGCCGATCGTCCTCGTCGCGGGCGGGCTTTCCGAGAGGCGAACGCTATACGGGACGAACCTGGCGGTGGCTCCGTCGTCGTACGGCCACGCCAGTATCGTCGATGGCGCAGCGGCGGCAGTCGGCGGCACGTCGATCACCATCGACGTGAAGGCGCTCGTCGCCTGCCCCAAAGGTCGTTACGCGATGACGTTGGATGGCGAGACTGTTGTGGACTTCTTCGAGGTGGTGTGACCGGAGGATCGATGCCTGTTTATAGAGAGTGGTTCGACGATACGAAGGCGTTCCAGATAGTTGGCCTCTGGCAGTCAGTCGTCGGCTTGATTCCAGGTGCGACAGTCGGTCCCGTCTCGCAGTGGATCTATAACGACAAAGGCGGCACGCGAGCGGACACGACGACCCTGACCGGCTACCACGTCATCGCGGAAGCATCGTGGGACGGCGGGGTGAATTGGGTGCGCAGCGGGCCGCCAATTCTGCAGGAGGCGTGGATAGAGGTCGCTGTCACTGGGATCGACAACACGGGCAGCGCGGGGATGGCGGCGCAGGCGACAGACTATGCGAAGCTCGGCGCGGGTCGGTCGGTACTCTTGCTTGATATCCCGAAGAACTGTGCGCGGCGGATCTCATACCGCGTGGTCGTTCCATTGGGGGCCGCCAATGCAGGACTCTCGTGGCGTCTGGTGATTGAGCCTCCAACTGGTCTCGAGTCGTGGATCACACCGGCATTCGTCGCGGGGGACTTTCTCGGAAGTGGCTCGATGACGTGGACGGTCTCGGCTGCTGATCGGCAGACATTCGCTTATCGACTGTTGGATGCGGAGACGATGGTTCTGGCCTACGGCCTTAACCAGACGACTACGGCCGGTGTCGCCTCGAACGACGGTGTCCGCATGAAGATCCCGGCAGGGCGCATCGCAGCCCAAACCATGACCAGTTTCGCGATGATCTACGAAGCTAGCTCGGGCACTCACGTGAACGGATATTGCGAGGTCACGGCGAACGGCATGTACGTGACGGTCTTCAAGTTCAGCGGAGCCGTGTACGCGATTTCCACGGACGGCCTTTACATCCGCGGACAGATCATCTTCGCGGTCAAACGCTAAGCGACACAACCGGATGGAGGGGCGCAAGGTATGAGCCCGTTGTTACTCGCCGACACGCGTGCTGTCCCGGACATTGTCGGTCCAGCACTCAGCGTGTCGGCCGCAGATAAGACAGCCGATTTATGGTGGAGTGGCGTCCGCGAGCGAACTGTAACACCGGAGCCGTCCTCCGCGGTCTGGTCGGGTGCCGGGCTTGGAGCCTTCATTGCGCCCTGCATCAATGATCTGGACCTCGGCGCAATCGCATTCCAATGGCTGAGCGGTGCGGGCTCATCCCGACTGTCGTTCAACGATGCAGCGGGGCGTGACTTCTGCGAATGTCGCGTCACCGTGGACACGGCTGTCGCGCCGGTGATTCAGCCAACGCTCCAATGGAGCAACGACGGTGCGGCGTGGACCACCATCACCACGACGGTCCAGGTTATTGCCACCGATCCAGTCTGGCCTGACCTCACGACGTACGTCTACCGGTGGTCGAGTGTTGGCACCAAGCCGTACTGGTCGCTGATGCGCGCCAGCGGAACGGACGCCACTGCGTTTACGGAGGTGTGGTTCCGTGAGCAAGGCGACACTTTCAACGACGTACGGGAAATCCTCGTGTTCGATGTAGCGACGGGTACGCGCTCACTTCTCGCGCGTGTGCGCTCGGACGATCCGCCGACGACGACGAAGCGGCTAAGCGTCGCGAGCGCGATCAAATGGACGGAGGCGGATACGTCGAGCACGGCGAACGTCTCTCTCATGGTGGTTGTTGTCCGCGCCAGTGACGGCCGCGAATCTGAGGGCGTTGCGGTGTCGGCGTCGGATGTCGACACGTTCGCCTCGCGGTACGTGACGAGCGTCGGTGGGAACGC
The DNA here is from genome assembly GCA_963821585.1 of uncultured Acidobacteriota bacterium. Lineage (GTDB taxonomy): Bacteria > Acidobacteriota > Thermoanaerobaculia > Gp7-AA8 > Gp7-AA8 > QHVT01. The sequence goes on along the minus strand of CAWGEI010000003.1, from coordinate 4,589,974 downwards.
CGGCGCCGTCTCCAGCGGAACGATTGCGGCAATGGCGCCTGTTCAGAGCGTTGGAGGAGCAGTTGGCGCTGTCTCATCGGACTCGATAGCTGCCATGGTCCAGGTGCTTGCGAAGCCGAACGCTCTCGCAGCTATCGGCGGACGAGTTCTCATCGGGCCAGCGACAAAGCTGACGTCCGCGGTCACAACGGTTGCGACGTCGATCGCCGTCGCCGCGAACGTGCTCACGAACGGGGATCACATCGTCCTGCAGAAGGTCGTCGCTGGCGTGCAGCAGACAGAGCACATGCTAGTCACGTCCGCATCGAGCGGATCGGGTCCCTATACGTACAGCGTCACGCGCAATCGCGATGGATCGGGGGCTGATGCGTGGGCGGTGGACGACGTCGTCACCAGCACGGTGTCGCCGGGGAGCGGGTTCTGGGACTTCTACACCGCGCGCGGCCTTTTTTCGGCATCCGAACTTGGGCCGGCACTCGTCGCCAGCGTGCGCAACTCGGCGACATGGAACGACTGCACGCCGCGCGTTGTACTCGGGAACCTGAACGGCAAGTTCGGGTACGCCACGGACATCTTCGGGTTGGCCGTTGGCGTGCCTACTGGGGCCTGGGTAAAGGTCGATCCGACGAACGGGGTCCGGATCGGGCACAACGCGACGACGAAGATGGCGCTGGACGCGTCTGGCAATGCGTCATTCACGGGCGCGATCACCGTGGGGAGCGGCATCATTGGCGGCTTTACGATTGACGCGGACCGGCTCTCTGCCTCGGGGCTTCGGCTGAACGCCGGCGGCACGGCGGCCACCACCTATATCGGTGTCGGCTCGCCGTTTTCCTACAACAACGCCAGCACGAAGTTCTTTGCGGATGGGACCGGAAAGTTTTCACTTGGACAGGCATTCGTGTGGGACGGTACGAACTGGACCCTTCAGTCTGCACATTTTCGGTTGAGTGATAACGGACTAGAGGCTTTGTCCGGCGGCACGTCTTACGGTGGTTTCGAAATCATGGGAACCACCGGCGTCCAAATGCGCTCCGGCGCTTACAACCTGTTCGTCGATGCCGCGGCAGGGGAGGCCGGGACGAATACAGACTTCAAGTGCCATGACCTTATCGGGCGTACGACGATAGGGACCTGGGTAAAGTTGCTGGGAACGCAGGGAGCCGCGGTGGCCGCGGTGGCGTCTGTGAATGCCACGGATCTTGCCAGCGTCATCACGCTGGCGAACGAGATGAAAGCGCAATTTAACACGTTGCGTTCGCGCATCCAGACACACGGCATCATCGCAACGTAAGAAGGGAGCGGTGCCTTGAGTTCTGATATCGGTGTTCGAATCGACATGCTTCAGCGGGCAGCGAATTTCCTCGGTGACGCGGTGCATCCCCGCCCGTTCATGGAAGTGTTCAACTTGATTGCGCAACTCAACGCTGAGCGCGAAGCGTTGATCGCGCAACAGCAGCAGGATGCCGCGCAGCAACAGGCCGCGGCAACGAACACCACCACAGGCTAAACGACAATGAAGGAACAGCAGAAGCCGGAGGCGCTGGTCGTCTCCATGCGGAAGCTGTCTCTACTCCTTGGGATCGCTCTCGCGGTGACATGCGGCGGTGCATCCGCGATCGCGGCGCCTGGCGCGGCCCCTCAGCTCGCGTTGCTCTTGTTCCTGCAGGACCGGTGGGAACTGATCCTCGCGATCATGGCGGCGGTCGTCGGCGGCGGTGGTCTCGGCGGCTTCGCGGTGCGCCTGATCATGCTCCGTCCGGAGCGGCGGAAGCTCGACGTCGACATGATCGACAAGCTCCTCGAGCGCGTCCGCATCCTCGACACTGACGTGCGCCAGGCGAAGGACGAAGTCGAGAAGTCACGCACGGCCGCGGTGGCAGCGAACGCCCGGGCGGAAACGGCGGAGGTGCGGGCGGAGGCGTTCTTCGCCGAAGTGAAAGCGCTGCGCGGGCAGTTCGCCGCGGCCACGATGAGCATGGCGGCAACGCTGGTGTTCGACGACGACCTGCGCGACTTCGAAGACATGTGGGATCTCCTCGACGTCCCGATCGTCTTCACGGCGCAGGGCGGGCGGTGGAACATCGTGAACGTGGCGATGTGCCGGGAGCTCGGCTGCGGACGGGAGGAGTTGCTCGGCTTCGGCTGGCAGACGTTCGCCGTCGACCTCGAAGACACCATGCGCGAGGAAGCCGCCGCGAGTCATCGCCGGGTGTGGGGCTATCTGAACGAATACCGACGCGGCGACGGAAGCACGTTCTGGTTTGAGTGGTACGCCTCGAAATACAAGAGCGGGGAGGCGATGGCCTTTGCCTTCCCATCACGTCACCGGCCGACGCGTAAGCGGCGCCGTGACGATCAACCGACCAAGGAGGAGTAAGACATCATGCAGGACTTCATCATCGACCCGAGGGCGATCACGCTCATTCGTGAATTCGAGAGTTTCGCCGATCGCGTGGAGTATCCGGGCGGGATGTCCGGCCCGACATGGGGATGGGGGTATGACGGCGCCTACCACACGGCGGAGGAGATCCGCGCCGACTGGTCGGGACGTTTGTCGGACCGAGACGTCGAGCGGCTGGCGCGATGGGCGCCGGGCAATCACGGCTCGGCAAAGGCCGCGACGGCCGTCACCCGGCTCGCCGACATCCGCATCCCGCGCGCGGCCGCGGACGCCGTCTTCGATCGCGTCGACGTTCCGCGCTGGATTCAGCGCACGGCCGCAGCGATGCCGGGCTACGAGTTCCTGCCCGATGCGGTGCAGGGCGCCCTCGTGTCGCTCGTCTTCAACCGCGGGGCTCGAATGGCCGACTCGAACAAGGTCATCCACGAGCGAAGCGAGATGCGGGCGATTCGTGACGCCGTCGCGGACACGAAGGCGCCGATCGTGGATCGGTGCGCGGAGATCGCGCGGATGCTCCGTTCGATGGGGCGGCTGTGGACCGGGGCTCTCCCGCATCCCTACAACGTCAAGATGCGCGGGCTGGTCCGCCGTCGCGAGGCGGAGGCGGTGCTCGTCGATAGTGCGGTGCGGAAGTGAGTCGCGGCTGGCGGTTCTACTTCCTTCATCGCTTCCGCCATGTCGTCATCTAAACCACCGAAGCCAACAGGAGGAACCGCTTCCATGAAAAGTTGCATCATCGCGTTCGTTCTCACCATCGTCGGTCTGACTGGCTGCGCCTCGACGCCCAAACCCGAACCCGCGTTCGCGTGCGGCGTTCGCCACTGCGCCGTCGCTGGCCGGGGGGATGTCCTCCTGTGCGACACCAGCACCAGCAGCTACGTGAGCGGCATGCGCGAGACATCATGCAGCGTGAAGATCCCCTGCTCGCACCTGACCTCCGAGCAGCAGCAGCAAGTGCCGCGGTGTCAACGATGGGAGGACAGGCCGTTCTGGGAACGCGTCCTCCTCCACGTCATCTACTTGCAGTGATCGGCTGTAGCCGCTAAGCCGCGCGGGCGCGGGTCCTCCGCGACCGTTTCATCAACCCCCCAAAACAAACAGGAGAACCCCTCATGAACAAGAACCGTCGAACCGACGGCCGGCTGCGCGTGTCCGGTGGATACGCTGGCCTGGCCTTGCTCACCATCGCTGCGCTGATGATCGTGGCGCCGTACCTCCACGCCGACGATCCGCCGCCGCCGCCGAAGATGCTGCTCGCCGCGAACACCGCCGACGATGCGTGGTCTTTCGATCTCATCGTGTCCGCCGGCGACGCGCCGCTGAAGCACGACTTCTCGCAGTGCGGCGTGACCTCGGCGGCCGAGGTCGACCTCCCCGCGCACGGCGCGACGGTTCTCCGTGATCCCGTCGTGTGCGTCCACGGCTTCGCGCTCCTGCCGGCGCCAGCTGCGCCCGCGGTCGCGGAGTCGGTCGTCACCTTCGGCGACGGTGTCTCGATGGCCAGCTTCACCCTGCCGCCGATCGGCGCGCTGTGGAACGACGATCCCGCTGTGCTCGATCGCGTGATGGTGTCGGACGGCCGTGAGGGGATCTGGCTCACCCTCCTGCCAGAGCACGAGACGCCGTTCTACGTCGTGCTCCGGAATGCGGAGGATGTCGGCGCGGATCCGGTTATCGAGAAGTTCCGCGCCTCGCCGCCGATCGGACAGTACAGGGTCGAAGCGCAGGGCGTGTTCCGCGTCGAGGTCTACCTCGGGACCGATCCGCTCTACAGGTGCTTCCCGGCTCAGTCATGCGCCGGCGTCTTCGGCAACGTCTACGGCTTCGGGTCGAACGGCACTCCGCTCGGCGGGAGCATGCGCGTGTCGGTGTTCGGAGAGTAAGGCCGTGGGCACGCCGACTATGATCCGCGCGCACATCATCCTGACGTTCGCGGTCATCCTTTTGGCCGGCTTCGACGTCGGCCGGTTCTTTGATCTCCTGGTGACGGGCTGGCCGGCGCTGTCGTCAGTCCTCGCCATCATGATCGGCGGCAAGACCTTCGAGCGCACGAAGGAGTTGACCGCGACCAGAAGCGAGTCGATGCGCCAGAAGGAGGATGCGCCATGAACCGCGTGCTCGCCTCGCTGCGGCTCAACTGGCTCGCCTACGCGTTCATCGTCCTCCTCGGCCTGGCAGCGTGGGGATGGATCAAGCCGTGGATCGAAGGGCCAGACCTGCGGTTCTCCACCATCACTCGTACGCGACCGGTCCCGGTGAAGGTCGAGACGGTCAGGTGGATGACGAAGGTGGCGACGAAGATCAAGCGTGAGCGCGTCGAGGTCCCCGTCGAGGTCATCCGCGAGGTCCCGGTGAAGGTGGCGGAGCGGCTGAAAGAGGGCTTCAAGGTGTCGCTGCCGGATCTGCGCGCCGAAGGTCGCGAGCTGGTCGACGTGCTGGAGGTGCCGAAAGCGCCGCACGGTGGCGAGATGGCGCTCACGGTGCAGACCGCGACCGGGAAGATCGACGGCATCTTCCGCGCGAAGCCTGCGCCGTTCTTTGAGGCTGGAGGACTCCGCGAGCTCGGCGGCGGGTACAACCCGTTCAGCGGCACAGCCATCCTCTCCTATCGGCAAGACCTCGTTAGGATCGGACCCGTCGTCGTCGTCGGGAGAGGCTACCTAGCGGCGCCGCTGAAGCCTGGCCAGGCGGTCGATGTCGGTGGCGACATCAACGCCGTGATCCGGTTCTGACCCGGTTACCAAGAGTTACCACGGTGACGCCCCGCTTTTGCCCTTGGTTTGCCGACCGGCAAGTGCTTTGATTCGCTGGTGATGTGCTGTCAATCACTTAGGAGGTGGTTGGTAGCGCATACGGGATTCGAACCCGTGTTACCGCCGTGAGAGGGCGGCGTCCTAGACCCCTAGACGAATGCGCCACGAAGGCTGGGGACGCGGAAGATACCGAAGGCGAAGTCCCGCAGTCAAGGGCGGTTAACAGGGGGCGGGCGGCGAAATTCCATGCAGCGGCGGGCCGCCTGGAAGGCAGCGGCGGTGGTTCAGCTGGGGGGCTGGCTGGATGGGTCGCGTCGCGGGGGTGAGGTTGGGGAAGGTCGCGTTTGATGGGTCGCCGTTCGAGCGAGAGATCGCGGGGACCGCGGTGGAGGTCGCGACGGATCGAGCGTGCGACGGTGGGACTCACGGTTGATATCCGTCATACCGAGCGTGAGACCGCAGGGACCGCCGTTGATGTTTCGACGCACCACCGATGGAACCGCGGGGACCGGACGTTGATGTCCCGACACATCAACGATGGGACCGCGGGGACCGCACGTTGATGTCCCGACACATCAACGATGGGACCGCGGGGACCGCCGTGGATGTCTCGACGCACCACCGATGGAACCGCGGGGACCGGACGTTGATGTCCCGACACATCAACGATGGGACCGCGGGGACCGCTGTCGATGTCCCGACACATCAACGATGGGACCGCGGGGACGCCTGTTGGTGTCTCGACACATCAACGATGGGACCGCGGGGACGCCTGTTGGTGTCTCGACACATCAACGATGGGACCACGGGGACCGCCCGTTGGTGTCCCGAGACATCAACGATGGGACCGCGGGACCGCCGTTGTGGTCTCGACACATCAACGATGGGACTCCGGGGACGCCCGTTGGTGTCCCGAGACATCAACGATGGGACCGCGGGGACCGCCGTTGGCGTCTCGAGAGACCGGGCATGCGTCCCGGAACCTCACCGGAAGGGCTCCCGCCAACCGTCAACCGCCAACCGATCCCATGGCATCATTACACCCATGTCCGACAACGATGACGTCAAAGGCAGGTCCGACGACGACGTCAAGGTCGCTACCGTCGAGACGGACGGGTTCCCCGTGCTGGCTCCCGCGCAGGATCTGGTGCCGGTGGCGGAGATCGACGTGGCGGTGGTCACGCGGGCACTGCGGGATCTCCAGCAGCGCATGCCTGATCTCGTCCAGTTGACGACTCGTGAACGGCAGTCGCTGGCGAACGTCGCCAATCTCGATTCGGCGGTCATCGATCGCGGACTCGACCTGGGCGCCGCATGGCCGGACATGAAGGACGTGCTGGGCTCGTCGGCGGAGGATGTGCGGGCTGAGATCGACCAGGTGAGCCGGAACGAGGAGCTGCGGCGGGTGTTGCTGGCGTTCGCGGACACGCTCGGTGCGACGAATCTGGCGCTGAAGCATCGGATCGGGACCACTATCCTGCAGACCTACGCGATCGTTGGCACCGCTCTGCGGAACCCGGAGCCCGATGCATACACGCATCTGCGGCCGTATCACGAGGAGATGAAGCGCACGATCCGTCGCGTGCGGACGAAGTCGCGCAAACGGGTCCAGGGTGACGAGCCGGAGGAGTAACCCGCTCCTCAGCGCGGCTGAGCGATGTCGGCGACGCTGGCGTTGGGCAGTTTGAGGAGCTCGGCCGGGGCGAGGCGCGCTTTGCTGTGGCGGTTGCCGCCGCCGATGATGATGCGCTGGCGGTCCATGATGCGCTGGTCGATGTAAAGGGGGATGTCGTCGGGCAGGCCGGCGATGCTGACGCCGCCGATGAGCATGCCGGTGAGCTCGGCGGTCTCCTCGGACGATGCGAACGACATTCGCTTGACGCCGGTGAGGTCGGCGACTTTGCGGTTGACGTCGAGCCGGGTGTCGGCGCGGACGAGGCAGGCGACGTAGCTCCTCGGGGTGGTCTTGAGGACGACGAGGATGGCGTTGCAGGCTTCGTCGGGGGAGATGCCGTAGTGCGCGCAGAACTCGGCGGTGTCGGCGAGATGGGGCTCGCAGGCGAGGACTTCGTACTCGGCTCCGGCGGCATCGAGGGCTTCGCGGACGCGGTCGTGCAGGATCGCTTTGTCGGTCATGTTGTGCAGTGCGGAGGATACCTCCATAGAAACCCGCGAGCGTAGGATGCATCCAACTCCCATGTTGCACGACGCACGCATTCAGGTTCACGCCGCGATTCAGGCCGCGGCCACGCTCGGCCGCACGCTGGCGCCGGCGCGGCCGGACGATTCGCAGCAGAGCTTCACGTGGTCCGATGCGTTTGGGGCGTTCGTACAGGAGCGCATCGACGGGAAGCTGCAGCCGGGAGTCCGGCTGCGCGATCTGACGCTGTTGCTGATCGCGGACGGCGTCCATGAGTTGCCGCTGCGGGCGCCCAATCCTCAGGATCTGGCCACGCTGGCGCGGTTATACGAGAACGCGGCGAAGGTTCTGGAGGGATTGCGCGCGAAGCATCCGGGCGCGTCGCCGGTGCGTCTGTGGCCGCACCATTTCGACGTCGCGTTTCTCATCGGGAAGATCGGTATCGGATTTCTCGCGGGCGATGACGCGATCGACGAGCCTTACTGGTACGTCTACAACTCGCCGATGCCGGCCGAGCTGCCGCCGCTTTCGGCTGGTGAGTGGTATCGCGGGGAGTGGACGGGCGCGGTGTTGAAGGGCGATCCGGACGCGGCGACGATCGAGAAGTTTCTGGACGGGGCAATCGTGGCCGTGCGGTAATTGCGCGAAGAAGATCGCTAGCCTCTGACGTCGATCGCCACCCGCCCGCGCACCTGTCCCGCGTGGATCTCCTCGGCCAGCTCGAAGATGCGCGAGAGCGGTTCGGTTCGCGACAGCTCCGCGAGCTTCGCGGGGTCGAGATCGCTGGCGAGGCGCGTCCAGCCCTCGATGCGCTTCGGCTTCGGTGTGCGCAGGGAGCTGACGCCGAGGAGGGAGACGTTGCGGAGGATGAGGGGCCAGACCGTGACGTGCAGCTCGTGGCCGCCGGCCATGCCGCAGCACGCGACCGCGCCGCCGTAGGCGGTCTGGGCGAAGGCGTTTCCGAGGGTGACGCCGCCGACGGTGTCGACGGCGCCGGCCCAGCGCTCCTTCTGCATGGGCGCGCCGGGCGAGGAGAGCTCGTCGCGGGAGACGATCGTCGTCGCGCCGAGGCCGCGGAGGTAGTCCGCGAGCTCGGGACGTCCGGTGGATGCGGCGACGCGATAGCCGCGCTTCGCGAGCAGGAGGATGGCCAGCGAGCCGACGCCGCCGGCGGCGCCGGTGACGAGGATCTCGCGGTCGTCGGGAACGACGTCGTTCTGTTCCAGCGCGAGGACGCACAGCATGGCCGTGATGCCCGCGGTCCCCGCCTGCATGGCCTGCTCGAGCGACAGTCCCTCGGGCACGTGCACGATCGCGTCGGCGGGGACGCGCATGCGCTGGGTGTAGCCGCCCCAGATCGACTCGCCGAGGCCCTGGCCGGTGCCGAGGACGCGGTCGCCGGGCTTGAATTCCTCGGTGTCGGAGTCGACGACCGTGCCGCCGAGGTCGATGCCGAGGACCATCGGGAACTTGCGGACGATGCGTCCGCGGCCGGTGACTGCGAGACCGTCTTTGTAGTTGAGCGACGAGTATGCGACGTCGACGGTGACACCGCCTTTCGGCAGGTCGTCGTCGGTGAGCTCTTCGAATGCGACGCCGTTCTCGCGGGCTAGCAGTGCTTTCATGATTTCTTCTTGATCGTTTTCGCGAGGTATTCGCGGATGCGGGCGTGGGTCTCGGGGGCGCGCCAGATTTCGTGGGCGACGCTGTCCAATTCGTGGGCGTAGTGTTTGGCCTGGGAGATGGTGCGGTCGCGGAGCTGGCGTTTGGCGAGTTGGAAGGCTTGGGGCGGGAGCGAGGCCAGGTGGCGGGCCATGTCTTCGGCGCGGGCGGGGAGGTTGTCGGTGACTTCGTCGACGATGCCGAGGCGGAGGGCTTCGTCGGGCTTGACGGTGCGGGCGGCGTAGATCAGGGCCTGCAGGTTCTGGGGCGGGACGGCGTAGCGGATGACTTCGAGCACGGACGCGGGGAAGGGGACACCGACGAGGAGCTCGGGGATGCCGATGCGTGCGTCGCCCGCGGCCATGAGCCGGTAGTCGCCGCAGAGGGTGAAGATGCAGCCGCCGGCGACGGCGTGGCCGTTGACGGCGACGACGAGCGGCTTGGGGAAGGCGAACAGGTCGAGCATGAAGCGCGCGAGCGCGGGGAAGAAGCGGTCGACGTAGTCGGTGCCGCCGTCGACGATGCGGAAGAGGTCGACGCCCGCGGAGAAGCTCGAGCCGGTGCCGGTGAGGATGACGGCGCGCGCGTCGGAATCGGCGAGCTCGGTGAACGCGAGGGCCATGGCGTCGGCCAGCTCGAGGTCGAGCGCGGAGACTTTGCCGTGGTTGAGGCGCAGGGTGACGATGCCGTCGGAGGTGGTGCGTTCGATCATGCGCAAGGGAGCATTACAGATTCTTCATCGCCGCTGCAATCTCTTGCGCATCCGTCTCGGGGTCGAAGAGCTGCACCACGTCGCCGTCGCGGTCGAGGAGGTAGAGGCGGATGGTGTGGTCGACGACGGGGCCGGCGGCGGAGCCGGAGTCGCGGATCTCGTAGCGGGCGCCGAACTGTTTCACCACCGCGTCGATCTGGGCTTTCGAGCCGGTGAGGCCGGTCGCGGGTACGGCGCGGAAGTAGCCGAGGTATTGCTCGAGGATGGGGGGCGTGTCGCGGGGATCGACGCTGACGAAGAGCGTCGGGATGTTGCGCGCGGCCGGCCCGGCTTCGCGGTAGGCGCGGGCGACTTTGGCCATGGTTGTTGGGCAGGCGTCGGGGCAGTGGGTGTAGCCGAAGAAGAGGAGCGCGGGCTGGCCGTCGAGGGACGACGAGCGGAAGACGCGGCCGTCGTGATCGACGAGCTGGAAGTCGCCGACGCGCATGAGCTTCTCGCGGTGCGCGGGGCCTCCGCACGCGGCGAGGAGGACGAGGGCGAGCAGCGCGAGCCTACTCCGCATCGCGGACCTCCGCGCTGGTCGTGATCACGGTGCCGTCGTCGAAGCGCATGGTCAGCTCGACGGGGGAGAGGAACGGCTGCGCGAGCTCGATCAGCATCAGGTGCGATCCGCCGGGCGCGAGCTGTGCCGTGCCGTGAGGCGGGACGGCGATGCGCTCGACTTTCTGCATGGACATCATCCCGTCCGCGGTTTTCGTCTCGTGCATCTCGACGACCTTCGCCTGTTTCGACGACACCGCCACGAGGGCGACCGGCGCGGTGGTGTTGTTCTCGAGCGTGACGTACGCCGCCGCGACGTCGACCGCGGGATTCGGTGTGCGCACCCACGCGCCGGTGACACGCAGCTTTGCGCGCGGCGGCGCGGCTGCGAGCGTGTGGAGATACTCGGCCATGGCGACGCGCTCGCGATGGGGGATGTCGGGATACGCGGGCATGCCGGTGCGTCCCTCGGCCACGCCGAAGGCGATGGTCGACGCGATGCCCTCGACGGTGTTGGGGCCGCGGTACTGATCGAGCTTCGTGAGGTCGCGCGGCTTGATGTGCGACAGCCCCGCGCCGGGCCCGAGGCCATCGGCGTTCTCGCCGTGGCAGGCGGCGCAGCCGTAGGCGAGGTAGAGGTCGCGGCCGGTCTTGGTCTCGGCGCCGGGGCCGCAGGCGACAATCAACAACACGAACAGTGTGAGCGCGCGCATTCGGCGCGCATCATAGTGCTGAGTGCTGAGTGCCTTCGCCCGCGTAGCGGGCGTCAGGAAATAGACCCCGGCTTCAGCCGGGGGAACCGTGGCGTCGTCAAGAACGAGCCCGCGTAGCGGGCGACAGATTCGCCCGATCTGTCGCCCGCTAACGCGGGCTCTAAAAATCGACGTCCTCATGCACCCCGGCTGAAGCCGGGGTCTATTTCCTCAGGCCCGCTACGCGGGCGGGGGCACTCAGGACTATTCAAACCGCCTGCAACGCCCGCAGCACGTCCAACATCCCGTGCCCCTGAAAATACCGCTCTCTCCCGAGGTCCGTCGCGGTCTCGCACAACACCTGTTTCACCCGCGCGGGGTTGCCGATGAGCTCCTGGTGACGGGCCATGAGGAGGGCGGCGGCGCCGCTGACGTGGGGGGCCGCCATGCTGGTGCCGTCTTTGATGCCGGAGGCGTCGTCGCGGACGGGGGCGGTGATCTTTTCGCCGGGGGCGACGAGGTCGGGTTTGTGGCGGCCGTCGCCGGTGGGGCCTCGGCTGGAGAAGTAGCTGACGCCGTAGGTGTGCGGCTTGGTGCGGTGGGTCGCGCCGACGGTGATCACGGCCTCGGCGTTCCCGGGATCGACGATGCTCACGGTGTTGTACGCCTCGACCGTCGTCCCCTCGGGGGTCGCATAGCGGCGATGGCCGTAGTTCCCGGCGGCGGCGACGACCACGACGCCTGAGGCGACGAGCCGCTCGGCCTCGTCGCAGACGGGCGTGCGTCCGCAGGCGTAGTTCGAGATGTCGTGGCGGATGGACGCGCTGATGTTGGCGCCCTGCACTTCCTTGTGTCCGTGCGTGGAGTTCATCCACTGGAGGAACTGCATGGCCGAGATGAGGGCGAACTCACCGACGCCCTCGGGCGTCAGCACGCGCAGGTCGTAGAGGCGGATGTCGGGGCAGACGCCGGCCAGCTCTTTCTCCGGCCAGTTCGCGCCGAGGATGCCGGCGACGTGGGTGCCGTGGTCGAAGCGCGGGGCTTCGTAGTCCGCATCGTCGTGCGGCACCTGTAGCAGCGGCCCGACCACCTTCCAGTCGATGGTGTCGCCCGCAGCGAGCATCTTCGTCAGCCGCGAGATCCGCTCCTTCGTTTCCTTGTCCGTTTTGCGCAGCTTCTCGATGCGCGGCGAGTAGCGCCCGGCGAGCAGGTTCGGATAGAGGGCGAAGTCGTACGTGCCGAGGACGCGCGTGTTCTCCGTCCACGGCTGCTTCGATGCAGGGTCGGCGCGGAACGCGGGATGCCGCGCGTCGATGCCGCCGTCGAGGACGGCCCAGCGGATGTCCTTGCACGAGATGTTGAAGAGCCGCCGGCCGGCGTCCGCTTTGATGGCCAGGCTCGACTGGTTGACGCTCGTCCACGCTGCGCGATTGAGGCTGGCGACGTACACCAGCGGCTCGGCCGGTGCGGTCGCGTGGTCCTTCACCAGCTCGGCCACGGCTTTCACGATGGCCAGCCAGTTGTCGTCGAGCGTGCTGCCTTCGAACAGATTCGGCACCTCGGCGCCGCGCCGCGCGAGCGCGAGTCCGCCCACGACGCGCACGAGCCAGAAGACGTCCGGCGGCAGCGTGACCACGGCCTTCGTGACCTTGTCCTCGAGCTCCTTCGGCGTGAACTGCGACTCGGGATTCTCCGGATCGCGCGCCGCCTTCGCCACGCGCTGCTGCATCTTCGGGTCCTGCAGCATCCCGATGTCGCCGAGGCGGGACCACCAGCCCGTCATCGGCAGGACGGCGCGGACGAGCTCCTCGAAGTGGAGGTCGGTCATCACCGTGGTCTGGTTGTAAATCACGCGGGCGCTCTTCCTGGGCAGGCGCGCGAGCAGCTCGTTGCGCACGACGCCCGGAGGCGCGTCGCGGTACGGCGTGAGCAGCAGCTCCAGCGCACCGCGCTCGCTGCGCAGCACGTTGTCCTCCTCCATCGCGCCCGCGTAGGCCAGCCACACGTCTGGCAGCACCGGCGAGTCCTGCGTGAACCGCCGCGCGCGGCCGGTGCCGAACATCAGTTTCTCGACGAAAGAGCGCTCCAGGCGAAGCTCGTTCATGCGTCTTTCCTCCGCGCTCGCCGCCGCAGTCCGAACGGGATTCCGGCCGCGAGGATGAGCACTCCGATCAGGCTGTTCATCGGCTCCTTCACGAACGTCCCGAACACCACCAGCCAGCACGCGGCGACGAAGATCGCCGTCGAATAGGGATGCAGCGGTGTGCGGAAGCCCGCGGACGGTAAGCGCTTGCGGAACACGAACAGCGAGAGTCCGGTCAGTCCGAAGAAGATGAAGTCCACGGATACGACGTAGTTGAGGATCTGCTCGTACGTCCCCGACAGCGCGATGACGATGGCCACGACGCCCTGGAGCACGATCGCGAGCACGGGCACGCGGGTCTTCGGGTGCACCTTCCCGACGGCCTTGAAGAACACGCCATCCTCGGCCATCGCGTAGTACACGCGCGGCGCGGTGAGCATGCCCTGGCTGAGGAATCCGAGGGTGGAGATGGCGATGCCGGCTGCGATGAGCGTGGCGCCGCGCTCGCCCATGACTGTGCGCATCAGCGTCGACGCCGGGGTCGTCGTCGCCGCCAGTCCCTCGGCGCCGAGGACACGGAGGCACACATAGTTGACGGCGAGGTAGACGGCGATGACGCCCGCGACGCCGGCGAGCATGCCGATGGCGAGATGGCGCCGCGGCTCTTTCAGCTCGCCGGACATGAAGCTCGCGGTCTGCCAGCCGCCGTACGCGAACATGACCGGCGTCATCGCCGCGAGGATGGTCATCCACGATGCGGTGGGCATAGCAGGCTTCGGGGCCGCGACGGACGTCGTCAGCACGCTGCCGGCGACGATCAGCATGGCGATGGCCACGAGCTTCAGCAGCATCAGCAGGGTCTGGGTGTTCGTCCCACTGCGCACGCCGAAGCAGTTGATGATGGTCAGGATGGCGAGCGTGCCGCTGGCCAGGATCCAGTCGGGCATCGTGGTGCCGGTGAGCTCGAGCGTGTAGCGCGCGAACGTCACGGCCACCGCCGCCATCCCGCCGCTCTGCACGACGAGCAGGAGCGCCCAGCCGTACATGAACGCGACCGACGGATGCCACGCATCGCGCAGGTACGCGTACTGCCCGCCGACCTCGGGGCGCAGCGCCGCGAGCTCGGCGTAGATGAACGCGCCGATCAGCGCGATGGCGCCGCCCGCGGCCCAGACGCCGAGGATGAGGGCGGGGGTGTGGACCTGGCGGGCGACGACGTACGGGTTGATGAAGATGCCCGAGCCGATGATGCCGCCCATGACGAGCATCGTCGCGTCGAATGCGTTGAGCCGGCGTGCGAGGGTCGTCACGTCAACTTCGCCCACAGGAGCAGCGCGTTCAGAGCGATCACGATGCCCGGCAGGATCAGCCGGAGCGCCGCGGGCGTCGGGCGGCCCTCGAGGTCGCCGTTGAGATCGAACGAGGGACGCGCGGGCGCTTCGTCGATCACGCACGCCTTCGACGGGTCGTCGGGGTCGTACAGCAGCGCCTCGGACGTCTCATCCTCGAGCCGGGTCGTGTCGACGGCGCGGGCGCAGCACTCGCGGCGCTGCCCGTTGCGGTCCTGGAACTCGAAGACCACTTCCCACAGCGGCTGGTTGTTGATGCGCACATTCGTGGGCCGGCGGTCGATGGCCTGGCCGGTGGTGAGGATGCCGTTCTGGAGGAGGTGATTGCGTTTGCGGCCGCTGAGTGTGGCGGCGATGAGAAACACCAGGCCGATCGCGGGGAAGATGCTGACGAACAGCACGCCGGGGCCGAACATCCCCCGGCGCATGCCTTCGATGCGCGAGCGGCGCGGGTTGTCTTCGTCGTACTCGACGGTCACTTCGTCGTTCACGGAGGGCGTGCCGCCGGTCGTGTACGACTTGCCGGCGAGCGATTCGCCGGCCGCGGAGTACTGGTAGTGGGCGACGCGGATGGACTGCTTGTTCTCCGAGGCGTTGGTGTCCTCGACGCGGGTGACGCGGCCCGTGGTGCGGCCGGCGGGATCGCGGAACGTCAGGAACGAGAGGTCCGCGTTCATGCCGAAGACCCAGAAGAAGATCATGCCGAAGCCGAAGATGCCCCAGCCGGCCTGCGCCCAGCCGTTGAAGAAGTTGATGGCGCGCAGCGACAACGGAACGCGGCGCGGCGGCGCCGTGAATCGGAGCGTGGAGTTGTGCATGGCGGAAATGATACGCGTACAATACGGGCAGATTCGCTCCCGGAAAAATCATGTGGAAGAAGGTCCTGCTCGCAATCGCGGCGCTCGTCGTCGCCGGTGCAGGCGTGATGGTCGCCAAAATCGGCCCGCGCAATGTCATCGGCATGATCCGCTATGACCAGCGGCGTGAAGGAGACCTGAAGGTCGGCGACCGCGCGCCCGCGGCGATGCTGCTGGCGCTGGACGGCAAGTCGCAGCTGCCGCTGTTGGACCCCAGTCTGAACAAGCCGACGATCCTGATCTTCGGCAGTTTCACGTGACCTCCCTTCCGGCGGTCGGTCGACCGTCTCCGCCAGATGCACGCGCAGTACGGCGACCGCGTGCGCTTCCAGACCGTGTACATCCGCGAGGCGCATCCGCTCGACGAGTGGCAAATGGACTCGAACGAGAAGGAGAACGTCTGCTACCGCCAGCCGAAGTCGATGGGCGACCGGCTCGTGATCGCGAATGACTTCGTGAAGCGGTTTCAGTATCCGCTGCCGCTCGCAGTGGACGCGATGGACGACCCGGTGGAGAAGGTCTACGCCGGCTGGCCGGAGCGGTTCTACATCATCGATACACGCGGCACGATCGTGTACAAAGGCGAGCCGGGCCCGTTCGGCTTCCACCCCGAAGAGGTGGAAGCGTGGCTGAAGAAGAACGTGTAGCGCTCCTCCGTCCCCCTCTGTCTTTGCTGCGAAAGTCTCCTTGCAGCCACGGCGAGCCAATGTAGGGCGTGGCTTCAGCCCGCCTCCCCGGTGTGAGCATGGCAGGTTCGTAAAGTCCCCCACCCCGCCCGAGAGGCGGGCTGAAGCCACGCCCTACATTGGCTTATCTGCATCGCTCTCGTGAACGGTGGTCCGCAACCGCCACAGAGATCACAGAGGGGGACGGAGGAGCGACTGTTTCAGGATTGCCGCGATCCGCGCAGACGCGTTTCCGTCGCCGTACACACTGCTCGGACGGCTCATGCGTTCGCGGTGGGCTGCGTCCCGCAACAGCCGCGCGGCCTCCGACACGATCGCGCTTCGCTGCGTGCCGACGATGAGCACGTTGCCGGCGCGTACGCCTTCGGGGCGCTCGGTCGTGTCGCGCATGACCAGCACCGGTTTGCCGAGCGCCGGCGCCTCTTCCTGCACGCCCCCCGAGTCGGTGAGGATGAATGCACTGCGCATCATCAGGTGCACGAAAGCCACGTAGTCGACGGGATCGATGAGGTGCACGCGATCGCTGTCGCTGAGGATGCGGCGCACGGGAAGCTGGACATTGGGATTGAGGTGCACGGGGTAGACGATCTCGACATCCTCGTTGTCGCGCGCAACGTCGGCCAGCGCGTGGCAGATCGATTCGAAGGCGGGGCCGAAGCTTTCGCGGCGATGCCCGGTCACGAGGATGAGCCGGCGTTGGGGATCGAGAAAGGAGAACTGGCGGTCCAGCCGCTCGCGCAGCGCGTCGTCGCTGGCGATGCGCGCGGTGGTGCGGATCAGCGCGTCGATCACCGTGTTTCCGGTGACGAAGACGCGCGAGGGGTCGATGGCTTCGCGCAACAGGTTTTCCCGCGCGCCTTCCGTCGGCGCGAAGTGAAAGCGCGTCACGACGCTGAGCAGCTTCCGGTTGACTTCCTCCGGCCAGGGCGCGAGGTCGTTGCCGCTGCGCAGCCCTGCCTCGATGTGCGCGACGTCGACGCCGGCGTAGAACGCCGCCAGCCCCGCCGCGAACGCGCTGGTCGTGTCGCCCTGCACGACGACGAGGTCGGGGCGCATCTCGCGCAGCGTGCGCTTCATGTTGACGAGGATTCCGGCGGCGATGTCGGTGAGGTCCTGATTGGGCTGCATGAGGTCGAGATCGGCATCGGGGACGATCTCGAAGAGCCGCAGGACCTGCGCCAGCATCTCGCGATGCTGGCCGGTGACGCAGACTTTCACGTCGAACGAAGCGTCCCGCCGCAGCTCCTCGATGACGGGTGCGACTTTGATGGCCTCCGGCCGCGTGCCGAAGACGAAAAGGAGGGCGGGCATCTGGAAGAGAATCAGACCATAACATACTTCCTTTTGATAGACTTATCCTCAAAATCGATGGTTGGGATCGTCGAGGAGGCCGAGGCGTGATTCGCCCGAGATCGAAGGAGCGCACCGCGCGGACTCTGATGCTCGTGGCTGGCGATTTTCTGATCGCCTGGGGCGGGCTGCTCGCGATCGTCGAGCTGCGGCGCAACGTCAGCGTGGCGTTCACGAAATCCCTGCTGCCGGAAAGCAAGTTCGTGCTCGATCCGGCGAACGTCCTGCTGTTCGGATTCTCGCTCCTCGCCGCGCTCGTCTTGAGCGGGTTCTATCACGACCGGGTCACGCCTCGCACACGGCCCTCGATCCTCGTGGCGCTGCTGATCCAGGTCGCGCTCGTGGCCATCGGAAGCATCGCCATCGCCCGTCCGCTGCCGCGCACGGTGCTGTTCGCGGTGCCGCTCCTCGAGCTCGTCGCACTCCCGCTCTGGCGCTGGCTGCTGCAGGCGGTCATCCCGATCCGCGGGCGCGAGACGATCCTCCTCGGCTCGCCGCACGACATCGAAACCGCGCTGTCCGGCCTGAGCCTGATGGGGGACCGCCGCATCCGCGTCATCGATCGGGTCAGTCCGTCGTACGAAGGTCTTGCCGATCCCGCGCTGCGGGAGAAGCTGCGCGAGGCCGGCGAGGTCATTTGTGTCTCCCCGGACGCCGACCCGCGGGTGCGCCTCGAGCTGTTGCGGATCCGCGGACCGCGCGGATTCCTGCTGCTGGCCTCGAATGCCGACGCGCTGCTGGCGTCGTCGATGCTTGGCTGGATCGGCGATCAGCCGCTGGTGGAAGTCGCGATCGGCTGCGGCTACGGGGTGAGCGCCGCGATCAAGCGGGGGATCGACATCGCGGTCGCGCTCCTGCTCCTCATCATCGCCGCGCCGGTCTGGATCGTCACCGCCATCGCCATCTGGATCGACGACCCCGGCCCGGTCTTCATCCGGCAGAGGCGCGTCGGTCTCGGCGGCGAGGAGTTCGGGATGTGGAAGTTTCGCTCGATGCGCGGCCCTGCGGAGCCGGAGCCGCTGGCGACGCGCGAAGAGCTCGAGCGCTCGAAGCATCGGATTACGCGGGTCGGCGCGTTCCTGCGGCCGTATCACCTCGACGAACTGCTGCAGCTCATCAACGTGGTGGGCGGCGACATGAGTCTGGTCGGCCCGCGGCCGGAGCGGCCGGAGATCGTGGCCAGGATCCTGCGCGATGTGCCGGACTTCGATCTTCGCTGCCTCGTCCGCCCCGGCATGGCCGGCCTGGCTCAGGTTTCAGCCGAATACGACAGCCGCCCCGAGGTCAAACTGCGGTACGACCTCATGTACATGTGCAACTGGTCGGTATGGCTCGACCTGCGGCTGATGCTGCGCGCGGTCTCGACGTCGTTGTCCGGCACGGGATTGTGAGCGGAATTCCGGCGTTCGGCGTGCTGATACACTGACAGTCGAATGCCGTCGAATCCCGGAGTGTCAGGCCGTGTCGTTCGGATCACAGTTGTGGCGGCCATGACGCTGTTCGGATTCGCCTGCGGCAAGCCGCAGGAGCTCGAAGTGACGGACACGGTCACGAGCGCTCCGCTTCGTCCCAACGTTGCCCCGCAAGGCGGACCCGTTCCCCGGTTTGGTGTCTACTCCGAATCGGAGCACGCATTCCATCTGATGCGCAACGACGGGACGGAGATCGTCATCGCGTACGGACGCGCGGGCGACGTCCCTCTGCACGGGGACTGGGCCGGCGACGGAATCACGCGGGTCGGCGTGTACCGGCCCGGCGATCAGACCTTTCACCTGCTGGACACGCTGGCGACCGGTTCCACGGAGAAGACGGTTGTCTTCGGCGAGCCGGGCGACATCCCGATGACGGGAGACTGGAACGGGGACGGACGCGACACGATCGGGATCTATCGTCCCGCCGAATCGGCCTTCTATCTGAAGAACGAGAATAAGGCCGGTCCACCCGATGTCGGACTCGCGTTCGGGGCGGCGAACGGCGGCTACGTGCCGCTGGCGGGCGATTTTGACGGCGACGGAAAGACGAGCGTGGGGTTGTACCTTTCCGCGCAATCGCACTTTTTCCTTCGCAACACCCTGACCGCGGGCATCGCCGAGGTCGAGTTCACTTACGGCGTTCCGGGGACACGTTACGTCCCGCTCACTGGCGATTGGAACGGAGACGGCACGCACACTCCGGCGCTGTACGTCCCGGACGACTCGACGCTGCTCCTGCGCAACTCGAACAGCGCGGGGATGGCGGACCACACGGTCGTCCTGCCGGTCAAGGGGATTCCTCTGGCCGGGATGTGGGAGCTGAACTAAGGGAGCTGAACTGAGCGCACCTCGGGATTCCATGACAACCGACTACGAGAGCAAGCTCGCCGCGGAAAGCCGGAAGTGGGGCGATCACTTGCGGGTGGAAGCATCGGGCGAGTGGTGGGCGTGGCTCGACCATCCGGTCATCAATGCACACTACGCCGCGCGCGCCTCGATCGATGGTCTGTCGTGGGCGTCCTGGGTGCCGAAGCGTCTCGGACGTCCCGCCCAACGCAGCCTCGACCTCGGCTGCGGTGCCGGACAGCGCAGCGTCGCGGTGTTCAACGCCGGTGCGACGCTGCAGGCGGACGGCATGGATGTGAGCGAGGACCGGATCGCCGAGGGGGAGCACACGCGCGCGGCTCTGCGAATGCCGGGACGATTCGACGTCGCGGACATGAACGTGTGCCGTCTTCCGCCACGCACCTACGACCTGATCTTCTCCGCGCACAGCTTCCATCACTTCGAGGCGCTGGAGCACATCATGAACGAGGTCCACGGCGCGCTCACGGATGACGGCCTGTTCATTCTCGAAGAGTTCGTCGGACCGACGCAGTTCCAGTGGACGGACGTGCAGATCGAACTGGTCAAATCGCTCACGGTGCTGTTGCCCGAAGAGCTTCGGACGTTCCGTGGCGGCATCGTCAAGCCTTATGAGGGACGGCCCACGGTTGCGGAGGTCGTGGCCGCGTCGCCGTTCGAGTCGATCCGCTCCGCGGCGATCACCCCGCTCTTCCGCCAATATTTCGACATCGTCGAGATCCGTCTTCTGGGCGGGACCCTGCAGCATCTGCTCTACAACGGCATCGTCCACAACTTCACGACGGAGCGCGCTGTGGAACACGTGCGCGCGATCTGTGCGGTGGAGGACGCGTTGATCGACAGCGGGCTGCTGCCAAGCGATTTCATGTTGCTGGTCGGGAAGCGCCGGAGCGCGGCCGGCGCCATCGCGTCCAGCACGCACCCAACGCGATGACGAGGAGAGCTCCTGCCGACACCGCCGCGCCTGCGACGAACGACACCGGCATGTAGCGGAATTCGACGGTGTGCTCACCGGCATCGACGAAGACCCCGCGAAAGGCATAGTTCGCGCGCAGCAGTTCCCGCCTCCTGCCGTCGACGTAGACGCGCCATCCCGGATAAAACGCGTCGCTTACGATGAGAAGCGAAGCGCGCGGAATCGCCGCGTCGACGTGAACCGAGTTGATTCCGCTTCGGATCACGAGCCGCTCTTCGGCGGCCGCGGTTCGTATGGCGGGGATCTCGAGTTTTCGTCCGCCGGTCTCGACCACTGCCTGGCGCGTCGGGTCGAATCCCGGGGCGGTGATCCGTTGGAAGGCATCCTCCGGCGACGCAGCCACGACAGCCGCCTCGGCGGGAAGCAGAAACGCGCGTGGCAGCACGCCCAGGTTCTCGATGATGCTGATGCCGCCCATCCGAAAGACGGTCCTGAATCGGCCCGGATCGGCGGAAAGGACCTCCGCACTCCTGCCGAAGCGACTCCCCATCAGGTACTTGACGTTCATCATGTCGAGCACACGCGTGCGATTGCGCAGCAACTGTTTGGAAGTCGTCGCCAGCGCCGTTTCCCCGTCGGCAAAGATGTCGAGGATCCGGTGCGTGCGGGCGAGCGGAAACTCGTATCCGGTGGCCGAGAAGAGGCCGTACGGCAGCTCTGCGTTCGAGGGAAACGAGGAATCGATGGCCAGCACGCGGTAGAGCGACGGGTCGTGCTGCTGCAGCGCGCGAAAAACCGGCGGCGCCGGAAAGACATGGCTGGGCGGGTAGAACGGTACGCGGTGATACGAGAACGTCAGCAGATCCATCGT
Source organism: uncultured Acidobacteriota bacterium (assembly GCA_963821585.1). GTDB lineage: Bacteria > Acidobacteriota > Thermoanaerobaculia > Gp7-AA8 > Gp7-AA8 > QHVT01. Next base: position 4,568,623 of record CAWGEI010000003.1, on the reverse strand, counting down.
TCCCAGCAGGAGTAACGTCCCGATCGCGAACCGCCATCGGCGGACGATCGGCGGGGAACAGAGGATCAGGGAGACCACCAGCAGAACCGCGGACACCGACGGCCGGTCGGCCCACACGGCGTCTTTCAGCCGCTCCGGGTCCGACGCCGCGCTCAGCGCTGCGATTCCCAGCCCGCACACAATGCCGGCCGCCGCCCAGGAGGTCCACCACCATGGATCCCGTTTGCCGGACGCCAGCCGCTCCTGGAGCGCGGAAAGACCGAGTCCCGCAAGGACGGCGATCGCGAAGCACGAAACCACGATGAACCGGATGTTGTTGAACGCCCTCAGACCCGGGGCCCGGGAGGAGAACCAGAATCCGGGGCCCCATCCGAAGATGATCGAAACGGCAAACAGCATCAAGAGGAGAAAAAACACCGCCATGCGCCGTCGTTTTCCGGTGAACGCGAAGAACGCCAGAACGAGGGTCACGATGCCGGCATACATGGCCTGCTCTGGAACGTCGAGCCCCGCGTAGTTCTGTACGCGGCGGACGTCGCGGCAGAAGAAGCTGACCAGTTTCGATCCGTCGAGAGACCAGGCTAGCGTCTGCTCGGGCGAGCGGTAGGTGTGTTGAACCCACTCCAGCATGGGCAGAAGCTGCACCGCGGTCAACGCGATCGTGATCGCGCCGGCGGCCATTGCGAAAAGAACGACTCGAGCTCGATTGGACCGCTCGGGCCCGGCCTCCGGCAGGAGCAGCCGGTACAGCGCGAATAGCGCCGCGGCGATCACCACATACAGAGCAACGCCGGGATGTCCGCCGAGGAACGTCAGCGAACAGGCGGCGGCGAGGCCGAGAGCTCGTTTGAGAGAAGGTGCTGCTCGCAGTTTCTCCACCGCGACAAACACCAGAGGGAGCCAGAGGGCGGTGTCGGCGTGCGGCCAGCCCTGCCAGACGACCATGAAACTCGAAAACGCGTAGCCCACTCCGGTCAGGAGAGCACCGGATCGCGTCATTCCGATCGCCCGGCCGAACCACGTCGCGAAGAGGCCCGCGAGCAGCGGCCGGAGCAGCCAGCTCAGAGTCCACGCGACGGTCGTGGGGAGCAGGTAATAGAGGATCGTTGGCGGATAGAACAGCGCATTGCTCGGGGTGGCCTGAAAGGGAGTGCCGAAGAACGAGTACGGATTCCACAATGGCAGCACGCGGTGCTGGACCGCTCGAGCGGTGAACGCGCGCCACGGATAGAACTCCGTAATGAGATCGCCGAGCTCCGCATGGCGCGTGGCGAGGTCGGGCCTCGCATACATTTCCCAGGCCGGGAAACCGAACACGATATCCATGGGAAGCGGAATTCTGTTCAGAAACACGGGCCAGTTCTGCACCAGGACGAGGAGCAGAAAACCAACGGTTGCGACCAGAACGAAACGCACGCGCGGCGCGGGATGGGGATCTGGCATCATCGTCTTAGGTTATAGCGCGTACACGTGTCACCGGCCCCAGTTTCCGGCCAGAGGCTGGAACCCGGGATTGCCGAATGCGACCGCGAAGTCAGCCTCTCCGGTCTCGTTGCGGTTGCGCAGGAAGAACGTCGCGGCGCTGGGACGATAAATCCCGATCGTGTCCTTTCCATCGCCATCCCAGTCGCCGGCGACTGGCAGATCCTCGGCGATCCCGAAAGCGACCGGCGCCAATAGCGCGCCTAAGCCGTCGCGCAGCATGAAGGTCGCAATGGCGGGACGGAACACGCCGATCCCGGTGCGGCCGGATCCGTTCCAGTCGCCGGTAACGGGCAGATCGCCCGGCAGGCCGAACGGGATCGCCTGATCCGGAGGACCGGACGTGTTGCGGTTGCGGAGATAGAATGTCGACGTCGACGCTCGATACACGCCGATCGTCTGCACGCGATCTCCGTCCCAGTCTCCGGAAAGAGGAATGTCACCCGGGTCATGCCCCGGCAGGCTGAGCACGATCGTGTTGTCGGGAGCTGATGCAAGGCTGGAGGCGAAGATCGCGAGCTCCGAGCGCGCCGGATCGAACATCGCCAGCGTCGAGATCCCCATGCCCGTCCAATCTCCGAAGAGGGGAACTCCACTGATGTCTTTTTTGAGGATGATGTCGCCGACTCCTGCGGTCAGAGTGTGGCGAAGGAAAAGCGTCCGGCTCTTCGGGTCAAACGCACCGATCGAGTCGTGCGCCGCGGCCAGCGAGCATGGGATGTTGCTCGTCGCCGCACCCGCCGTGCCGCCCAGATAGCCGATCGCCTTCAGCGACGCGACCTGTTCCCGGGACAACTCGGCCTCGCGTGTCACGCGCGCTGCCGCGAGTGCGCGATACGAATCGAGCAGGCCGGCGATCTTCTGATCGACACGGCTGGCCCCGAGAGGCTTCTGCTCGCGAGGATCCTCGTTCAGACGGAACGAGATCTCCTTCCTCGGACAACTCACCGAGATCCTCTTCCAGTGGTTCCACAGGACACCGCTCTGTTCCGGACCGTAGCTGATTCCGGAGAAGAAGATGGAGCGCTCGGGATCGAATCTCTGATCGAGGGTGCGGATGTCGCCGAAACTGATTCCGTCCGGCGCTTTGCCCTCATTCTCTACACCGGTCCATTCGCGAATGGTCGGCTCGAGGTCCGCGAGGCTCATCGGGGAAACGATCCGCATGCCGCTGATGCGGGGATGCCAGATGAGTGCAGGCACGTGCAGCAACTCCTGGTACAGCGAACGGCCGTGACCGTAGCCGTACGACTGGTGCGGATCGTTGGCCAGCGCCTTCTCTTCTTTGAAATGCTCGCCGAACTCTTCCCCGTGGTCGGCGAAGACCACGACCAGGGTGTCGTCGAGTCGTCCTGTCGTGCGAAGGCCGTCCAGCAACTTTGCCAGCTCGCCGCGCAGGACGAGAACGGAGCGGGTGTACGCGAGGTATCTGTTGATGCAGAGATCGTTCGTCTTGTTCTCGCACACCCCATCGGGCCATCCTGCGAGGATCGCCGTTCTCTCAGCCGCGGAGAACGAAGCGGCCCTGGCCGCCTTGACGGCGTCGCTTTGATCGCCGTGCGCTTCCATGTAGTGCAGATAGAGAAACGATTGCTTCTGCGGACGATCTTTGCGGAGCCACTCCAGCGCGGCGGCGGTGACCGTGGAGAGAGGAACGTTGCGAATCTCCGAGACGCCCTGGAGCAGACCCGTCTCCGGATTCACCCAGGATGGGTCGAGGATCGCGGCAGTGCTCCACCCTGCCGCGGATAGTTTTTCGGGCAGGGTGAGGGCGTCATCCGCCAGCACCGACGGTCTCATGCTGTTCACGTCCGCCACGGCCGACTGGAATCGTCCTGCTCCGTGCCGCATCGGGTACATCCCGGTGAGAACGGTTGCGACCGACGGAATCGTCCACGGGGCCGCCGACTGCATGCGCTCGAAGCGGATCGCGCGATCGTTCCAGTCGCTCATCGCATCGCGCTGGCCGCTCCGTTCCGGCAGCGACCACGTGTCGTACCGGACCATGTCGATGCACACGAGGATCACATGGCGGGGGCGGGAGCGGGATTGGCAGCTCAGGAGAGCGATGGAGGCGAGTGCTGCTGCAATCAGGACTGCCAGCGACTTGCGAAATGTCATCAGAGCGGACCGTTCGGCTTGTGGGCGACAGCAATCAGGCTCAGTCCCTTGCGGGGGTTTTTCCCTTCCAGAAAACGGAGGAGCGGCACGAACAGGTCGAAGACGCGCGATTGTCCCGAAGGCACATGCGCGCGCTTGAGCACTCGCCCGTTGAACCACCAACCGAAGCGGCCGAAGTAGTTCTGGTGGAAGATCTCCTTGACCGTGTAGCCCTCAGACTCGATCAATTCCTCGAGTCCCTCGAGCGCGTACCGCCGGAAGTGGCCGACCTGTTGATCCATCGTCCCGTAGAGATCCTGATCGGCGGGAACGAACAGCAGGAGATGCCCGCCCGGCGTGAGCAGGTCGTAGATCCGCCGCAGCGCACCGCGATCGTCTTCGATGTGCTCGAGCACATTCAGGCAGACCACGGTGTCGAAGCCGTACTCTTTGAGGGCCTGGCAGTCGCCGTCTGAGCTCAGATCGAGTTTGGCCACGCGAATGGCCGGGTTCCGGGCGAAGCGATTGCGGAGGATGTGCAGGTAGGGGAGCTCGACGTCCGTGGCTACGATGAGCTCCCGGCCGTACATCACGCGCGTCATGTTGCCGATTCCGGAGCCGACTTCGAGAATCCGTTCGCCTGCGTGTTTGGCGATGCCCTGCCAGATCCACCCGTTGTAGCGCGTCAGGCTGGCCATCCGCTCGAGGGTGACGTACCCCATGGCCTCGGAGTCACCGCGGTAGAAGATGCCGTATTTGAGGATCGTCCGGAGCGCGCTGACGCCGTCCTTCCAGCCGATCTTCTTCCCTTCCCAGTACTCGCGGCCGTGATACGAGATCGGAACCTCGTATAGCCGGTAGCCGCGGCGGGCGATCTTCGCGGTAATTTCCGGCTCGAAGCCGAACCGGTTCGAGTCGATGGGAATGGACTGGATCACCTCCCGCCGGAAGGCCTTGTAGCAGGTCTCCATGTCGGTGAGGTTGAGGTTGGTGGTGATGTTGGAGAGCCAGGTCAGGAGACTGTTCCCGAGGGTGTGCCAGTAGAGCATCACCCTTCGGGGGTGACCGGCGAAACGGGAGCCGTACACCACGTCAGCGTCGCCGTCGAGGATGGGCTGGAGCATGCGCGGATATTCGCCCGGTTCGTACTCGAGATCCGCATCCTGCACGATCACGATCTCGCCGCGGGCCTCGGCGAATCCGCGCCGCAGCGCCGCCCCCTTGCCCTGATTCGGAAACTGCCGGATCAGCCGGATCGCCGGCTCCCCGAGCGCAATCTGCTCGACGATCTCCGCCGACCCGTCCGTCGAAGCGTCATCGACCACGATGACCTCCTTCGACACCGGCACCGCCAGAACGCGCCGGAGCAGTTCCGCGACGGTCGGCCGTTCGTTGTAACAGGGAACGACCACCGTCAACAGTGGGGGCGATGTGGACATGTTATTCAGGCTGGGAGCATAGCAAGCTGCGACTGCATCTGACTCCCGGATGTGGCCAGCCGGCAGGGAGCACGCCGCAATGACGATCACTTTAGGCGAGCGCGCCCCTCACCCGGCCTTCGGCCACCCTCTCCCCACGCTCACGCGCGGGGAGAGGGGACAATCCTGGCACCCTCTCGCAAGAAACAAAATTGATCGCCAATCTCTCGCGAGAAGGAACCCACGATAGCCCTCGCCCCGCGTCAGCGGGGAGAGGGTGGCCGAAGGCCGGGTGAGGGGCGCGCTCGCCTAAAGTGAACGCCATTGGGGCGCACGCTCCAAGACGCTCGAAGATAGGAAAGCGGCAACTCGCCGTTGCCGCACTCCACAAACGCTCGGGGTCAGAGCTTCTGCTCGTGCGGGAGCCTCACCATGTCGTTCACGACCGGGCCCAGGCTCTCGACAGCCACGCCGTTCGCGAGTGCCGCCGCGAGCGGTGCGAAGCGATCGCGCCCGTGAAATGGGGTGCGGCCGTTCGGCACGAGCCACGATTCGTTTTCCACCGATCTCACCGTGGCGCCATCGGCGACGAACGTCAGCAGCCCGTTGTCGGGCGCAAGAAACACCTTCAAATCACGCGTCAAGGCGAGGATCCTCCGGCTCGACCCGGCTTCCGGCTCGACGACGCCGACGAAAATCGTTCCTTCCGGCCACGAGCGTTCCGAGGCTTGGAGATACCACGCTGCACCGAAGACATCCTGGGACGCGAGGTCATGGGCCAGATCGAAAACCGGCGCAGACGTCCGCGAAGCGATGACCCCTTTCATCGATCCGAGGGAGGGGGCGCTCGTGCCGAAGTCGGTCAGCAGCGCGATGCGGGGCGAGAACAGCCGGATCGGATCGCGGACGAGATTGAACGCCTCGCCGACCGCGTAGCCGAGCAACAGAACCGCCACGAGGAACGGCGACAGAAGCAGCCGCTGCAGCGAGCTCTGGATATGAACGATCGGATCCCAGTTCGTCCAGACGTACACGCAACAGTAGATCACCGTTGGAGCGGCGATCGCGGTGAGCAGAACGAGGACGCGGCGCCGCATCGATCGCACGAGAATCCCGAGCGCCGCCACGGGCACCGCGAACCACACCGTGCTCCACGACGGATACCGCACGAGCTCTTTTGCAAGTTCGCCAAAGGCCAGCGGCAACCGGTCGAGGTGCGCCAGGAAGTTTGCGATGGTGGCGGGCATGTACACACCTGTGGGCCCGACCTTCAGCGCCAGCAGAAACAACTTCCATCCCCCCACGACGGCGGCCCCGGGAAGAACTGCCGCGGCGACCCAGGACCACCGTTCCCGCCACTCCGCGGTCAGGACGAGAATCAGGACGACCGTGATCAGCCACAGAATGAGGCCGTCCTGTTTCACCCAGCATCCCGCACCCGCCAGGGCGCCGGCGAGCATCAAATCGTGACGGCTGCCGCTCGTCGCGTATGCCGTGACGTAGCGCGTCGCGGCAACGAAAAATGCGGCCAGCGCGAAATCGACCAGACCGGAGCCGACGCTGCCATCGCCGATGTGAATGAAGGGGATCGCGAAGAGGATGCAGATCCCCGCGAATGCACCGGCAATCGAGCCGGTGAGCTTCCGCACACCCGAGTAGATCTGCGCCGCCGCGGCGAGATACAGAAGCACCTCGATCAGTTTGCCGATCTGCTGATGGGATTTCCCGAGCCAGAGATAGAGCCACGCTTTCGAGAGCGGGAAGAGCAGCGGATAGCTGTTATGCGTCCATTTCAGGCGAGCGTCGCTGATGTGCGAGACCGGCAGATGGCCGTGGTTGAAGGCGATGAGATGCGCTTTGAACTCCCAGATCACCATCCCGTCCCATCCCAGGGATGAGTGCAGGCTGTTCCACACCAGGAACGCCGTTTGAGCAAACAAGACGGCGAGGATCAGAGTCGTTTCCGGGATCCCCCACTTCGTGACTGGAGAACCCTCGCGGCGGCGCCACGCGACGCACCCGCCGGCGAGGAGCGCGACCTGCACGATCGTCACGATCGCGGTCACGAATGGATGTCTGAAAAGGTAGCCGAACAGGAACAGCGAGAGCGCGACCGAGCACAAACCGAAGTAGATGGAGAGGCTCAGCAGCTCGAGCAGGTCGAGCCGCCCACGCCGGCCGAAAAGCAGCACGGTCGCCCCGAATCCGCCTCCCAGCAGAATCGAGAGCGCGATCACCGGCAGAACTGCGTCCACTCCCTGATCTCCTTCGCCGGACTCGTGTAGGAGACGAAGAGGAGGCTCTTCGGACCCCTCCCGCCGCTGATGGCGACCGCTGGATGCCCAGCGACGAGCCATTCCGGAGGGGACGTCTCGTGGTAGACGATCCCGCCCACCCTCTCGTCCGCGGCCGCTCCGGTCAACAGATAGGGTTGCGTACGGCAATCGAGCTGCGCGACCTTCCGGGGCGCGAGAAAGTAAGACATCTGCAGATACAGGCTGCCCCGATCCATCGGGTCGGTGCCGGTGACGAGCAGGACCAGATCGCCGCGCGGATCGAGGCGGCTGCGAATCTGTTGGATCGCCGCGACCGATGTTCCGAGCTTGGCGAGGGCCACCTCGCTGCTCGCGTACGGAGCGATCGGAAGATCGCGGTTGCCTTGTTCCATCTTCAGCTTCGTCGCGTAGTAACAGACCGTCACCACTCGCCAGCCGCTCGTGGCTATGGAGCCAGCCAGCGGCGCGCCGAAGCAGAGAAGAAGGAATGCGATGGCCCAGCGGCGGCCATTTCGTCCCGGCATCATCGGATGCCGCAGCATCTCACATCGCCACTGGCGCGAAACGCCGGGACAAAAAAAATCGCGCGCGGAAGATCCGCGCGCGATGCAAAACCACGGGGTGAACGGGAGAGCGGCTGCTCTCCCGTTCGACCACGGAACTACTGATTACATTGCGGGATGTCGAAGGCTCGCGACTCGAAGATCGACATCTGCGACCGGGTGATGATGGCATTCGGGCAGTAGCGCAGCGGACTCACCGCGCAACCGCCGGTGATCCCTCTGCGGTACAGCTCTTCCGCCCAAGGTGTAAAGGTGCTGCCCGGGCCCGCGCAGGGCATGTCGCTGAAGAGGCCTTCGCAGGCCGGCGGCGTGTAGCCCGAACCTTCCATGGACCTCAGGATGAAGATGGCCATCGCCGCACGGCTCACACCGTCCTCGGGGCAGTAGCGGAGCGGGCTGGTTGCGCAACCGCCGGTGATGCCGCGGCTGTACAGGTCCTCGATCCAGTCTGCTGCGAACGATTCCGGAGAGACGTCAGCGAAGAGACCCACGGCCGGAGGCGGCTGGTAGTAGCGGCCCAATGCGCCGCGGAGCAGCCATACCGACATCAGACGGCGGGTCATGTTGTCATTGGGGCAGAAGTTGCCGGCGCCGCAGCCGAAGCTGATGCCAGCACCCGCGATGGCGTGGATGTATGCATCACCGAACGCGCCCAGCGGCACGTCGTTGAACTGAACGGTCAGTCCGGCGGTGATGGTCGGGTTCCCGTACGGGGTGTTGTTGACAACCAGAACCTGAGCCTCGCGGCAGCCAGGCAGCTCGCCGGCCGACGTGAACGTCCAGGTCGAATTCTGGGTGCCACCCGGGGCGATCGTGCCGCTGCTCGGGCTCTCAGACAGCCAGGGGATGTCGAGCGAGCAGGCGCCGGTCTCTCCGGCGTCGACGATGTAGACCTTCAGGTCGGTCTGGTTGACAGCCCACAGATTGCCTGCGCAATCCATCTCGAGGCCCGCACCGTCGAAGTCCGCGAAGGCGTTGCCGCCGACGGAATTCTGGATGACGAAGCTTCCGAGTGAATCCAGGGTCGGGCTGTTGGCGTCGAGGACGTGAATTTCCTGCGGAGCAGCATTGACCTGGACGAAGAGGTGCTTGGTCAGCGCGTTGTACGCGAGACCCGACACGGCCAGGCCGACGTTGACCGAGCGAACGATCGAACCGGCGTCGTCGAACTCGGCGATGAAGTTCCCGTTCCACGTACCGGCGTAGTAGTTACCGGTGGACGAGTCGTACGCAAGACCACGCATGGAGGTGCCAAACGCGGGACAGATCTTGTCGCCGGTGAGGGCAAGCGTGGAGGGATCCATCTCGAAGATGCAGTTGTCGCCACCGACGTTGACCTGCCACAACATGCCGGTCGCGCCGTTGTACGTCATGTCCGCGGCCCAGCTGCCACCCGCGGCAGCAACGGGGATGCTGTTGCCCGTGGCAACACCCGCGAGGGTGTACTCATGGGCCTCATCGTCTCCGCCACCGATGGACGGGTCGCCGACGTAGAACTTGGAGTTGGTGAAGTCCAATCCAGCGCCCCACGGAAGCGTCTGGGTGGTGGTGAAGGAGTTGACGTATTCACCCGAGTTCGGCCAGATACGGCGGGCCGGAGCAGGCGCCTGCGTGATGCCGACGGACTTCCTGGCGACGGAGGCGTAGTAGTCCTCCTTCGTGTTCCTGGTGAACGGAATGTTCGGAACCTGGAACGGACCGGCCGGTTTGGCAAGAGCCGGAGGAGTGTTGATCTCGAGGAAGCTCCAGTCGAGAGCCAGACCGCCGCTGTTGCTCAGAGTGAGCATCGAAGTATCGCTGGCACCGATGGCGAGGCGTTTCCGCATGGCCTGCGGGGTCGGCTCGTCCAGCCTGCCGGCCGGGAGGTCGAAGTTCTGCTCCTGCGAGCCGTTCGGTGTCGCGACGAAGTTCCGCACGACCGTACCGTAATTCGTCTTCGTCACGGTCGCGGTGCGCACTCCCGGCGCGCTGCCGACCAACGGTGCGAAGATCGTGAAGAAGCCGTCGTCGACGTTCGGGTCGTTCGGCGTGGCCACTGTCTGAGCAGTCTGGCCGGTATCGAGAGTCACCGTCGCGCCGATGATCGGCAGACCGGTGTTGTCGTCGTAGACATTGCCGTAGACGAGGCCGCCGCCGCCGAAGGTGCATCCCTTCGAGACGTTGACGTTGTCGACTTCCCACCACCAATCCCAGCCGGCCTTGTAGCGGAAGCGCACCTGCACTGCCGCGGCGCCATTGGCCGTCATGGTGTTGAACGATTCGACGACAGGACCGCGGCGGCTGGCGGTGATGCCCGTGCCGCAGAAGATCTGGAACGGGGTCCAGGTCGATCCGCCGTTGATCGAGTACTCGGGAGCGACGTAGTCGAAGGACGGTGTCGCCGGCGAGCAGAGCGCGTTGTAATCAGAGTTGAACGACAGCGAGAGCCCCTGCGTCGACGTGGTCATGTCGAGCGTCGGGCTGACGAGGTTGGTGTCGTACGTGGGGGTGCCACCCGAGTAACAGATGTCGGAGTCGGCGATGGCGAACGGTCCGGTCCCGCCGGTGAGGTTCGCACGGGCGCCGGGGTTCGACGTGTTCCAGGTCGGCAGACCACCCGCGTTGCAAGGCGTCGAGGCGTTCGTGACCGTCCAGCCGGCAGGGATGCCGCCCGTGAAGTCCGCCGAGAATCCGGAGATCCCGTAGCCGGGCGCACTGCAAGCTCCGGCGTTGACCGTCAGAGCGAAGTTCTCCTGCTGGTCGGTAGCGCCGGTCGTGATCGCGCGCATCGCGACGTTGTATCCCGGCACCTGCGAGGTGACCGTGATCGTGTACGGCGTGGAGACGAGCGCGTTGAACGAGTAGTAGCCCGTCTGCGGGTCGGTGTAGATGTTCTCCGTACCGGCCGCGGACGTCACCGAGACGAGCGCGTAGAGCGGGAAGCCGCCTCCCGAACCGTCGGTGACGAAGCCGTCGACGACGATCGCGGGCACGCCGGCGAGCGCGAAGTCCTGCGTCGTGGTCTGGTCCTGAGTGATCACCACTCCGGTCGCAGTCTGCGACGCATAGCCGAACTTCGACGCGGTCACGTTATACGTGCCCGGGGGAACCAGGATCGTATAGTCGCCCGACGCATCGGTCGAAGTGTTGTACGTCCCGCCGACCGAGATGTTGGCTCCCTCGATCGGATTGAGCGTGGTGGCATCGACGACCGTGCCGGTCAGCGTGCCCGTCGGTCCCGCGGTGCACGTCGGGAACTTGAACGAGCCGATCCGCATGTCCCAGTCGAAGCTGCCCGTGGCCTGCTGGTACTGGCTCGTGAACCAGAACGTGCAGTCGTCGCTTTCGTCGATGCTGAGAGAGGAGTAGTCACCCCAGCGGTTGACGCCGGTCTGTACGCCCGCTCCCTCGTGCAGCGAGGCCTCGGTCTGCGGCAGCGTGCCCAGCGGATCGGCGGCAAGACGGCCCGCATACCGGAGGGCCGGGTTCATCGCCGAGCTCGAGACGCTGTAGCCGATGGCGATGTTGCCGTCCTTGTCGGCCGCGATCGAAGGGATCCAGCGATGCAGCGCGTCAGGAGCGTGCGTTCCGGTCTGATGGACGGTCGCAGCTCCCAGCGGATCGCGGACCTCGGTCCAGCGAATGCCCGCGTGATCTCCGCCGGCGTCGACCGTCTCGGAGCTGTACAGCGACTGGTGCGTGCCGAAGTTGCGGTAGACCAGGCGGTACATCGTGAAGCTGGAAAGCGAGTCGACGAGTGAGCCGCCGCTTCCCTGGGGGATGCAGTCCCGGGAGTAGTTGCACATGTTGTCGTCGTACTCCGGAACCGCCAGATTGGTCGGTCCGGTGAACGTCGACGACGCCGGAGTCACCCAGTTAGCGGTGAACTTCCAGAGCCTGACCCAGTCGTTGGCGCCGTTCGGCGGGCCACCGATGCCGCCCCAGTCCTCGTCGTCGTACTGCATGAGGAAGGGTGCGGGGCTTCCCGGAGGGGGAGCGGTGAGGCCTTCGATGTGCGGAGGCTGAACGGTGAACCAGGTCTCGCCCGCGCCCGGCACCAGCGTGAACTTGATGAACTGGGCGGGAAGCCCCTGGATCATCTTGTCCTTTTCGAACGCCAGGACGCGGGTTCCGACGAAGCCCGGGTTGAACTCGTGGAACATCGCGTAGTAGCCGTCGTTCCAGACGCCGATCTTCGGGTAATCGTTATTGCCGGGGCTGATGTCGAAGGCGTACCGGTAATAGGCACCGGTGGGATCGCCGGTCTGAGAGATCGCGAAGCACTGCGTGCCGCTGTCGATCTCGAACTGGCTCATCAGCCAGCGGCCCGTGAACTGATCGTAGAGCACGACCGGGTCGCCGTCATCGTTGCCTTCGCAAACGCCACCGAAGCCGATCCAGAGGTCGCTTCCTTTGGACGGTCCGAGAACGGTCGCGCCGGTGGTCTTGTTGAACATCTCGAAGGCGAGGTTGATGAACTGGACGTAGTGATTGGGGCCTACGTCGCCGTTGGAGTCCGGGGGAGCGATCCGGAATCCGAGCAGCGCGGCGTTGTCGTCGTCATCGGGACCATCGAACGAGATGATCGGGCCGGCCATCGGAGCACCAGCGGGGACCGGACCCACGAGCGGGTCCTTGTCCAGCGCGGGCGGAGCCGCGCGGACCTTGGTGAATTTCCCCATCTGGACTTCGCGCGGTGGTCCAGGGACCGCGGGTTTGCTCAATTTGACCAGGTCGCGCAATGGCAACGAGAGGTCCTGCCTTACAGAAAACCCGGTCTCCGGCGCCGGGGATTTTGTGTTCCCCTGAGCGAAGGCCGGTAGTGCTGCGATCAGCAGCACGAGAAACCAACACCAACCGCTTTTTCTCATCTGTCCCCCTAGGATTTGATCTCGCGACTTGACGACTTCACACTGCAAACGAAGGCACGCCGCCGGCGAAAGGCCCCCTCCCGCCCGCAGCTAAATTGTTTCCGCAACAGCCTTATTGATGGAGATCGGTGACGAAGATATGTCAGAACCGACTGCGAACCCCATCAGTCATCGGATGGTTTTGGGCTCGGCAAATCACCGACGCGTTGTCGGTGATTTGCTGACAATGTTCTTGTCAAGAGCTCGCTCCGCTCCGGCGGGCCCGGGAGGGCCTCATGACCAGGACGAGGAGATCGCGCCGGAAGGCGGCGCGGCAATGGGATCTTCGCTCTAGCGGCGCTTGCCGAACAGCTCGCTTCCGGAGGAGGTGAGCCAAGCCGACATCGCGTCGAATCGGGTCTGGACCTCGCCGTGTTTGGTGGGCGTCATGCCGGTGAACTGCCGCGCCACAATGCTGTTCTGCCGGTTCAGCACGGAGAGGGTGACTTCCTCGTATTTGGGCGAATAAAGATTGATCGGCATGCTCCCGGGATCGAACGTGGCGAGCCGCGCCGCGAGGTCGCGCACCTGGGGGGCTGACAGTTTCACCTTGCGCGCCTCGGTGAACCCCCGCTCCTCTCCCTGGAAGTCGCTCCAGCTTGCCGAGGCACCCTCGATCTTGAACAGAAATCCGCCTGAGCCCTCACCCCGTCCGGGCTCCGGCTTGGCGAGCATCGTCAGGGACAGCGTTTCGGGCGCGAGCTGGCCCGCCGCGATCTTCTTCAGTCCATCCACGAGAGACTCCGCGGTGGTGCCGCTCTTTTCGACGATCGGAATGACGCTGGTGATGATCGAATCGACGAGCGTGGTAAGCGCCGGCTCTTTGTCCAGTTCCGGGTCGACGGTCCCTTTCCTCTCATTGCTGCGCCGGATCGTCTCGCGCTCGTTCTGCCGGGCCAGTTCCTGTTCCCAGGTATCCCACGCTTCGCGCTCGTAGGCACCGGCCCGGATGGAGGCGCGGCGGCGAAGGAGCTTCCCTTTGGGGCTCCTGGGCGGAATGGTCTCGAAGGCCGCGGCGTCGAAGGACGCGAGCATCTGCCGGATGGTGGCCGCGTCGACCTGGAACTGAACGCTGTTGTTCCACAACGCGGTGCCGTTGCCGTAGATGACGACATGCTGGTCTTTCCGGTCGTCGGTCGAGCGCTCGGCGGTGATCCGCACGTCTGCGAGAGGCACGGAATGCCACGGCCTCTGCGCCTGCTCGCCTGTTTTCGGCGCGGTCGCGCATGCAGCCAGAAGCGATGCGAGGAGAGCCAGAGTCGGGAGCATTTTGTTCATGTCGACGCACTCTAGCACGCGAAAAACGTCGATCGGGTACCATGCACGGCCGCGTTTCGCCGCGCGGTCGAGCCAAGATGGACATCAAGTTTCTCCTGCCCGGGACGACGCGCACGTGGCACTCCGGCGGCATCGACGTCTCTTTGAAATTTGCACGATATCTTTCCAATCTGCGGCCGCTGGAGATCGTCACCTACGAGGACCGCGAGCCCGGGCATCCGTTCCTCACCGGCGACTATCTCGCGTCCCAGCCCCCCGACACTCTCTGGCTGATCACGTTCGGGCCTCACGTGTCGCGGTTGTTCGGGCGGCTCGACGGGCGCCGCGTCGTGTACTACGCGCAGAGCGCGGGCTGGTCGATCGACATGCCGGCCGGCGCGGCCATCCTCTGCGTCAGCCGCTTCGTCATGGCGTACTGGGCGCAGTGGGCACCGGGCGCGCGCCTGTTTCTCGTTCCTCCGACGCTCGATCCTGCATGCCGGAATCAGCACCGGCAGCGCGATCTCGACGTGCTCTATCTCAGCCGCAAGACGACGCCCTATCTTCACGACGAGCTGGTGCCGCGCCTTCGCGAATCGTGTCGCGTGGAGACCGTGGACGAGATGCTCCCGCATCAGGATGTGCTCGATCTGTTCAATCGCGCGAAGGTCTACGTCTATGACTTCGCGCCTTCTTCCGATCGCGCCTGGGTCGACGGCTTCGGCCTGCAGCCGCTCGAGGCGATCGTCTGCGGATGCGCCGTCTTCACGACCGTGAGCGGCGGGCCGTGCGACTACCTGGACCCCGGCGTCAACTGTTCGCAGATCAGCGGGGATTCCGGCCGCGATCTGGCCGCCATCCTTGCAGCGGTGAGCACGCACAGCGGCGGCAATCACGACGAGGCTTTGCTGCAGGAACGGTACTCCGAAGCCGCGCTCCGGGAGCGGCTTCGCGTCGTCGTCGACGAGCTCGAAGCCGTCGATGTCCGGATCGACACGTCCGCCCGTCTCGCACCCCCGCTGCCGCCGGACGCGCCGGACCACACGCAGGGATGGGTCGAGCTGTCCGCGCGTCAGTTGCAGGAGATCGACGTCCTGAAGGAACAGGTCCGCTACCACCAGAACGCGGTGACGATTCATCGCGAAGGCATCGACTGGCTGCGGGCCGAAGTCGCGCAGCGGGAGAGCACCATCGCCGCGCGGGAGGAAGGGATCGCCTGGCTGCGCGGGGAGCTCGCCCTCCGCGATCGCACCCTTGCCGAGGAATTCGACTTTCCCGACGAGTCGCGCGCCCACCGCTTCTACGAGCGCGCGCTCGCGCGCTATCGGCGCGAAAGCGCCGGCCTGCTTCATCGCACTTATCGCGCCGGATTCGAGCGCGCCATCAGAGCTGCCGCGATCGCGCTGGCTCGCGCGCAGCGGATCCGGTTTCCGGCTCGCGCCATCGGCGGCTGGTGGTCGATCGAGCGCTGGCGGTTCGAGTTCCTGATGCAGTGGGCCGAGTATCCGTCGGTCCAGGCCTGCCGCCGCTTGATCCGGCCGGGCATGACGGTCATCGACATCGGCGCGCACATCGGCTACTACACCCGGATCTTCTCCGAGCTCGTCGGCCCCACCGGCCGCGTCCTCGCGTTCGAGGCCGAGCCGGAGAACTTCAACCTCCTGCGCGCGCACGTGAGCGGCGCGAAGTACAGGAACGTCGAGGTCCTGCCCTATGCCGTCGCCGACCGCGCCGGGAAACTGCTCCTCCATCTGTCGCCGGGTCATACCAACCATAGTCTCGTCGACGGGTACACCGATTCGAAAGGCGCAAACGAAGTGGAGACCGTGCCGCTCGACCCGTTTCTCGCCGGCCGCGGCATCGATCGGGTCGACTTCGTCAAGATCGACGTCGAAGGAGCGGAGCCGCTCGTGCTGGCCGGCATGCGCGAGACGATCGCGCGCTCCCCTCACCTCGCCATGCTGGTCGAGCTCAATCCCATCGCCCTCCGCGCCGGCGGCAACGAACCGGATGCGCTCGCACGTTCGCTGGAGAACGCGGGCTTCCGGCTGCTGGCCAGTCTCAACGATGGCAGCTGGGGACGGATCCCGCCGCAGCCGAATGACGAGACGCTGAACCTGCTCTGCGTGCGGCCTGCCTGATCCGGTACGCGTAGAATCCGCGCCCATGTCTCCAATGGGCACACGCTTCCTGATCGCGGGAGCGGGCACCGGCGCGCACTGGAACGCCGGCGACGCCGCGATTCTCGAGGCCATGGTGCAGCAGCTCCGGGAGCTCGATTCCTCCGCGGAAATCCTCGTGGTTTCCGCCAATCCGCCCGGAACGCTCGCGCCGTATGGCGTGGCCGAGGTGCGGTATGACGACATCGCCGCACTCGTCGCCGCCGCACGGTCCGCCGATCTGCTCATCCTCGGCGGAGGCGGGCTGTTCTACGACTACTGGGGATTCCCCGTGGATCAGTTGCTGACGCCGGCGCACGCGGGCCTCTCGTTCTACACGGGATTCGCACTGCTCGCGACCTTGTTCGGAAAGCCGCTCGCCATCTACGCGGCCAGCGTCGGACCGTTGCGTACCGATGACGGCAGGCGCTTCACCCGGGCCGTGTTCGAACAGGCTGACGTGATCACGGTTCGCGACCGCGAATCCGAATCCGTGCTGATCGGCCTGGGCGTCGACGGCGAGCGAATCACCGTGGCCGCCGACCCCGCGTATGCACTGTCGCCCGCTCCCGCGGCGCACGGCTCCACTCCCGATGGTCCTCTGCTCGGCGTGGCCGTTCGGGATTGGACGCTCGACGTCGACTCGGACGCCTGGCAGCGCGAGCTGGCCCGCAGTCTCGATCACTTCGTCGATCGTCACGGCGGCACGGTCCTGTTCGTCCCGTTTCACAAAACGGCTGGCGACGTCAGCGACGTCGAAATTGCAGAGCGCGTCCGGGGACGCATGAGGCAACAGGAGCGGGCGCGCGTTCTCTCCCCGGAGCAAACGCCGCGGGGAATCTCGGCGATCATCGGCCGCTGCGACGTGCTGGTCGGAATGCGGCTGCATTCGATCATCTTTGCCAGGACGCATGCCGTGCCGTTCGTCGCCATCAGTTACGATCCCAAAGTGCAGGGCGCGCTGGATGGCGACCTGACGAAGTTCTCGATCCCACTCCCGGAGCTCTCGACGGAGCGGCTCGACGCGTTGCTCGAAGAGGCCTGGAGTCGACGCACTGCCATCAAGAATGCCATGATGAAGGAGCACCCGGCGCTGACCGCGGACGCGGCCGCACATCCTGCCGCAATCCGCGCTCTTCTGCGGAGAGGCGGCACCGCGAAGGTCCTGGGCCCGAAGGTCCCCGGCCCGGAGACCACGGCGTTGCTGACCAATGCGGTCGTTCGCCAGCTCGCGCGCGTCGCGGAGCTGGAACAAACAGTGGCCCGGATGCAAGGCGAAGCACAGCAGCGCCAGGAAGCAATCACGTGGCTACAGGAAGAAGTCCGCATCCGCGATGTGCAGATCGATGCGCAGCGCACGGAGCGGCGATGACTCGACCATGCCTGAAAAACGAATCCGTGTTGCGATTCTGACGAATCGCCTTCTCGACTGGAGCACCCGCCAGCCGCAGTTCGGCGGCGGAGAGCGGTACTGCCTGACCCTGGGCCGCTTTCTGGAGCGGGAAGGCTTCGAGGTCACGTTCTTTCAAGCGGGCCACGAAGCATTCGAAGGCGAGTACTTCGGATTCCCCGTGCGCGCGCTGCCGATCGGCGGCTTCTTCTCGGAATTTCATTACGGCGTCTGTGATCGGTTCGCCGAGGCGGCGGCGGATTTCGAGCGCGCCATCATCATGGTGCCGGCTTACGGCTCGGGGCGCGTCCGGAAGGACGCCATCCTGATCTGTCACGGCATCTGGTTCGATCACGACAACTGGGGGCCGCCGATCCAGTTCCGCACGCCGGAGTGGTTCGCGCATCTGTATCGCGCCTTCAGCCAGCCGGAGCGCGTGGTCAGCGTGGACACGAGCTCGATCAGTGTGATCCGCGCACTGTGGCCCGGCGTCGCGGCGCACATGCGCTACCTGCCGAACTGGGTGGACACCAATGTATTTCCACCGGCGTCCCGCGAAGGGGAGCGGCTGACCGTTCTCTTTCCGCGGCGCGCGGAAGTCAATCGCGGCTCGCAGCTCGTCGAGTCGATCCTGGCCGCCGTTCCGCACGACGTGCAATTCGTCTGGGCCGGCGACGGGGACCCCGATGACACGGCCCGTTTGCGCGATCTGCAATCGCGCGACTCGCGTTTCACCTGGCGGTCGGCGACGTTCGACGAAATGCCGGCGCTCTACGCGGCCGCCGATATCGCGGTGATCCCCACCCTCGCGGCGGAAGGGACGAGCCTCTCCTGTCTGGAAGCCCTGGCCAGTGGCTGTGCTGTCGTTTCGACGAACGTCGGCGGCCTCGGCGATCTCATTCAGGACCGTGCGAACGGCTTGCTCGTCGAGCCGGAAGCCGCGGCGATCGCCTCGGCGATCAACCGGCTCATCACCGATCCGCATCTGCGCGGCGAGCTGCAGCGCGCGGGAATCGCGTCGGCGGCACGATTCAGCCTCGACGTGTGGGAGAGCCGCTGGCGCGCGCTGCTCACGGAGCTGGGATGGTTCTCGACTTTGTCATCGACCAGGGCCGCGGCGGGTGCCCCCGCGGAATTGTCCGCGCAGAATGCCTTTCCGGTGGAAGGTGTTCGTCTGGCCTCCGCCGGCGCCTCCGATTTCGCACCGCGGATCGCATACCTCGAGGGCCAGCTGTCGGAGTGGAACCGGATTTTCGAAGCGCAACAGAGCTCGCTGTCGTTCCTGCAGCACGAGCTGCTGCAGCGCAACAAGCAGCTCGACTTTCTGTCCGGCGAGGTGACCGCGTTCCGATCGGAGGCCGACGGCAGGAAGAGCTCTGTCGAGTTTCTCGGCAGCGAGGTCGCGGCACGCGATCGTGTCGTGGCGTTCCAGCAGGACGAGATCCTCGATCGCGAGCGAAGGATCGCGGAACAGCTCGAAGCGATCGAGCTCCTCCGGCGGGAGGTCGATTCCAACACGACGAACAATGCGGAGCTTCGGAAGGAACGCGAAGCCAGAGACGCCGAGTTGCGCGCCGCGAAACGGCTGGCCGAAGCCGTCCAGGCGGAGCTGGAGATTCGTGACGCGCAGGTGAAAAGGCTGGAGGCGCATGCCGCCCAGCAGGCGGAGGGAATCGACTGGCTGCGAACCGAGATGGCGCTTCGCGAAGAGAAGCTGCAGGGCATCTACAGCTCGAAACTATGGAGGACGGCCAGTCTGTATTGGCGTGTGACGAGCGCCCCGAAAGCGATCGCCCGCACCGTTGCCCGCCGCGTTCTTCCGGGCTCCGTCAAACAGGACGCGGCCGGCCCCGCCGCACACGCGCTCCCGGTTCCTGCCGCTCCCGCGGAGTCCGGAGGTCCGCCGCCGATGCCTTCGCAGTTCGACGTCATCTGCTTCTCCATCATCGACTGGAGCTTCCGCTGGCAGCGCCCCCAGCAGATCATGGCCCGTCTGGCCCGCGAGGGCCATCGCGTCTTCTTCCTCAGCACGACGGAGTTCCTGCCCTGGCGTGGCGAGAGCAGCGGTGAGAGCTATCGCCTGACGCCGCTCCGCGAGAACGTCTGGGAGCTGAAGATCGCCACGCCAGGTGCTCTCGATGTCTACGGCGGCCTCATGTCGCCGGAGCTGGCCCGGTGCATCGCCGACGACTTCGACCGGTTGCGCCGCGATCTCAACATCACCTGTGCGGTTTCGTTCGTTCAGGTTCCGACCTGGTCCGCCGCCGCGTACGAGACGCGCGACCGGTTCGGATGGCGGGTCGTCTATGACTGCATGGATGAGTGGAACACCTTCCCGGGAATGAAGCAGCCCCTGCTCGAGGCGGAGAAGGAACTGGTCCGCAAGACCGACGTGCTCGTCGTCTCCGCACAACGTCTCGTGGAGAAGTGGCACGACGACCGTCCCGATCTGCTGCTGGCCCGGAACGCCGCCGACTTCGACCACTACGCGAACGTGCAGGAGAACGATCTGCTCGCGGATCTGCCGCGCCCGATCGTCGGGTACTTCGGCGCGATCGCCGACTGGTTCGACCTGCCTCTGATGGTGCGCCTGGCCAGGGAGCGCCCGCAGTACTCGTTCGTTCTGATCGGCGGCATCTTCAATGTTCCGATGGAGGAGCTCGAGGCGCTTCCGAACGTGGCCATCCTCGGCCAGCAACCCTACGAGCTGATGCCGCAGTACCTGTTCCACTTCGACGCCTGCATCATCCCGTTCGTGGTGAACGCGGTGACGGAGGCAACCGATCCCGTGAAGTTCTACGAGTACATCGCCATGGGCAAGCCCGTGGTCGCTCCGCGCATGCCCGAGCTCTACCACTACCGCGAGCATCTCTACATCGCGGACGACCACGAGGCCTTCCTGCGCAAGGTGGACGAGGCGGTGGCGGAACGGGATCCCGCGCCGCGGGAGCGGCGCGTCGAGCTCGCGCGGCGCAATACGTGGACCGCCCGCGTTGCCGGCATCAAGGACGCCGTCCGTCACGCGCACCACAAGGTGAGCATCGTCGTCGTGACGTATCACAACATCGACTACTCGAAGCGGTGCATCGAGAGTGTCTTCCGGAACACGATCCATCCGAACTTCGAGCTGATCGTCGTCGACAACGCGTCGAACGACGGCACGCCGGAATACCTGAACGCGCTCGCAGCGGAGCACGACAACGTCAAGATCATCCTCAACTCCCACAACCTCGGCTTCGCCCGGGCCAACAACCAGGGCCTCGAAGTGGCGACCGGAGAGCACTTCGTTCTCCTGAACAACGACACCATCGTGCCGAACGGGTGGCTGCCCCGCCTGCTCCGTCACCTGGTGAAGCCCGAGCTGGGACTCATCGTCACGGTCACGAATTTTTCGGGCAACGAATCACGAATCACCGTCCCCTACGCGGGCGACCTGCTGGCGGGCGACATGGCGGCGGAGGGCATGTTGTCGATGGAGGAGTTCGCCGCCCGGTACACGACCGCGCACGAGGGGGAGATGTTCGACATCCGCGTCGCCGCGATGTACTGCGTGGCGCTGCGCCGGGACGTGTACGAGGAAGTGGGCCCGCTCGACGAGCAGTTCAGCATCGGCATGTTCGAAGACGACGACTACTCCGAGCGGGTCCGGCGGGCCGGCTATCGCGTGGTCTGCGTCGAAGACGTGTTCGTCCACCACTTCGGACAGGCCTCGTTCCGTAAGCTTCCGCAGAGCGAGTACCAGGCGCTCTGGGAGCGCAACCAGCAACTCTACGAAAAGAAATGGGGCGTCCCGTGGAAGCCGCACACGCTCCGCGCAGGGGTTGGCTAGCGGTGCATGGAGCGCGCGCCGGCACTCATCCGCAAGCACGGTGCACCGGCGCTGGTCGCCGACAGGACCCTCTCATGAAACTGAAATGGCTCGTTTTCGTCCTTCTGCTTTCTGCTTTCTGCCTTGTGCCTTCAACAGATGCGTTCGCGCACGGCGTCACAGCCGGTGACAAGGGGTACATTCAGGAAACCTCGGGGACGCGCATCCTCCCGTTCATCTACCTCGGCGCGAAGCACATGGTCACCGGCTATGACCATCTGCTCTTCCTCGTCGGCGTCATCTTCTTCCTCTATCGGATGAAGGACATCGGCATTTACGTGACCCTCTTCGCCCTCGGTCACTCCACCACGCTGCTGCTCGGGCGTGCTCGACCGGCATCAGCGTCAGCGCGTACCTCATCGACGCGATCATCGGCCTCTCCGTCATCTACAAGGCGCTCGACAACCTCGGCGCGTTCCGGCGCTGGTTCGGCTTCCAGCCGGGCACCAGGGCCGCCACGCTCATCTTCGGCCTCTTCCACGGCTTCGGACTCGCCACCAAGCTCCTCGACTTCGAGCTGTCGCGCGAAGGTCTGATCCCCAACCTCATCGCCTTCAACGTGGGAGTCGAGACGGGCCAGCTCCTCGGACTCGGCGCGATCCTCATCGCGATGGGCTTCTGGCGGCGCACGAACAGCTTCGCGCGCCACGCCTACACCGCGAACGTCGCCCTCATGACCGCCGGATTCGTGCTCATGGGCTACCAGCTCGCCGGCTACTTCATCAACGACATCGCATGAGGACGGTCACCATGCCCGACATCAGCAACTCCACTCCTACGAACCTGCCGACCACGCGGCAACTGATCCGCTCCACGGTCATTGCCGCCGTAACCGCGGCCGTGCTGCTCGTCGCGGTCGTGCTCCCCGCCGAATACGGCGTCGATCCGACCGGCATCGGCAACGTCCTCGGCCTGACCGAAATGGGCCGCATCAAGGTCTCCCTCGCGAAGGAGATCGAGCAGGCCGAAAATGCGCCGGACACGCCGCCTGCGGCGACTGCCGCGACTGCCGCGCCTGTTCCCGAAACGAACACGCCGCCGGCACCGGCAGCCACGGCCGCTGCAGCCCCGCGGAGCGACGTCGCCACCCTCACTCTGCAGCCGGGTCAGGGGCGCGAGATCAAGCTCGCCATGCGGGAAGGCGCGCGGGTGACGTTCTCCTGGTCGACGGACCAGGGCGTCGTGAACTTCGACGAGCACGCCGATTCCACGAGCCCGCCGCGCAAGTACCACGGCTATCGCAAGGGCACCGCCGTGGCGAAAGACGAAGGCGTGCTCGTCGCGGCATTCGAGGGATGGCACGGCTGGTTCTGGCGCAACCGTGGCCAGGAAGCGCTGACCGTCACGCTCCGCACGAACGGCGACTATCAGGACAGCAAGGAAGTGAAGTAGCAGTTAGCAGGCCGTCGATTTCTCTCCGGTTATACTTCCCCGCCTTTCAACAATCGCAGTGCCCAGCTTGCTCGACATCAGGAAGAGGTGACCATGTCGCGACACGTCGTCCGCACCCTAGCCCTTTGTGCCGCTGTTCTCGCATCGATCTACGTTCACGCGGCCGCGCTTCGCACGAAGGCGTTTCCCACACCCGATCCGAATGCCGCGCCGCAGACGGCGATGCCGGCGACGCTGTGCACCGGGAACCCCGGCATGGCCGGTCCCTATCCTTGCAAAAACGTCGACCTGCAGGCCTTCATGCCGCTGAACAGCCTCGGCTGCGGCAGCGCCGCGGTCGTCTGGGGCTGGACGGACACCTCGACGCAGAAGGAGTACGCGCTTCTCGCCTGCAACACCGGCACGTCGTTCGTCGACATCAGCAACCCCGCGGTGCCGATCTACCTCGGGCGTCTGCCCGGGCACAGCGCGAACTCTTCGTGGCGTGACGTGAAGGTCTACCAGCACTATGCCTACGTCGGCAGCGAAGCCAGCGGACACGGCATCCAGGTATTCGACCTCCACCGCCTTCGCAACGTTCCCTCGCCTCCGGCCACGTTCACCGAGGACGCGTGGTACGGACAGGTCCTGCGGACGCACACGCTCTGGATCAACGAACAGACCGGATTCCTTTATGCGTCCGGAAGTGCGGAAGGACCCCAGAACTGCGGAGGCGACCTGCACATGGTCAACCTCGCCAATCCGCTCGCGCCGGTGTCCGCCGGCTGCGTCGGTCTCAACGGATACGTTCACGAAGCACAGTGCCTGACCTACACCGGACCCGATACCGCGTACCAGGGCCGCGAGATCTGTTTTACCAGCAACGGACGGTTCGACAACACGGACACCCTCGGCATCGACGACGTGACGAACAAGAGCGCGGTGCAGCAGCTCGCCCGCGTCGGCTACCCGAGCCCGGGGTACGCGCACCAGACGTACACGACCGAAGACCAGCAGTACATGCTGATGGATGACGAGTTCGACGAGCAGGACCTCGGCTTCAACAGCCGCACGCTCATCTGGGACATCCGGGACCTGAACAACCCCGTCTACATGGGGCACTTCCTCAGCACCAGCCCCGCGATCGATCACAATCAATACATCCGCGGCTCGTATGCGTTCCAGTCGAACTACCGGGCCGGCCTGCGCATCCTCGATTTGAAGAACATCGCCACCGCCAGCCTGAGCGAGTACGGCTACTTCGATATCTATCCGGCCAATGACCTCGCCGAATTCAACGGCAACTGGTGCAACTATCCGTTTTATCCGAGCGGGAACGTCGTGCTTTCCGGCATCGAACAGGGGCTGTTCATCGTCAAGCCGAAGCTCCTGCCGAAGGTCTCCGTGAACGACGTCACCGTCCCCGAAGGGAACTCGGGCACGAGCAGCGTGACGTTCACGATCACGCTCTCCGCCGCGAGCACGCAGAACGTCAGCGTGAACTATTCGACGAGCAATGGCACCGCGACCGCCGGATCTCCGGGGGCCGGCGACTATCCGTCGGGCTCGGGCACGATTCTCATCCCCGCGGGAACGACGACGAAGACCAAAGAGATCGGTGTCTTCGGCGACACGGACCTCGAAGGCGACGAGACTTTCTTCATCAACCTGTCGTCCGTCGTGAATGCCGAGTTGCAGGATGCGCAGGGCATGGCCACGATCATCGACGACGATGCTTCCGTCCCGACGATCAGCGTGAACGACATCGCGATCAACGAAGGGGATGAGGATACCGTCACGGCCACGCTGACCCTCACTGTCACCCCGGCCGAGACGGAGAACGTCAGCGTCCAGTGGAACACTGCCGATGGAACCGCCCAGGAAGGCGAGGACGACTACGTCGCCGCGAGCGGAACCGCCGTGTTCACCAATGGGGTTGCCACGATCGACATCACGATCAACGGCGACATGATGATCGAGGACAACGAAGTGTTCGTCGTCGAGTTGACGAACCCGATCGGGGCCGTGCTCGCCCGCAGCGAGGCCGAGGTCGGGATTACCAACGACGACGTGCTGACCTTTACCAGCGTGTCCCCGTCGTCCGGTTCGTCGAGTGGCGGCACGACCATCACGGTTACCGGAACGCGGTTCGAGGATGGGATCATGGTGCACTTCAACCAGGCCTATGCCACCGACGTCACGGTCATCGATGACGAGCACCTCACCGCGGTGACTCCGGAACTGCCCCCTGCCACCCTCGTCCCGCTTCACGCGCATTACATGATGATGTCCCCGACGACCCCGCCCATGCATCTGGGGGCGCTCCTCTTCTTCTCTGATTTCCTCGATGTCCCGGCGGCACATCCGTTCCACGACGACATCGAAAAGCTCGTCCGCGGAGGCATCACCGGCGGATGCGGGAGCTCCAGCTACTGTCCCACGGCCTCGGTCAACCGCGCCCAGATGGCGATGTTTCTCCTGAAGTCGAAGTTCGGCTCGACATATCCCGTGCCGCCGGCGGCGGGCATCTTCAGCGACGTCCCGGCCGAGTCGCCGTTCGCCCCCTGGATCGAGGATCTCTACAACCGCGGCATCACCTCCGGCTGCGGCACCAGCCCTCTCCGGTACTGTCCATCGACACCGATCACCCGGGCCCAGATGGCGGTGTTCCTGCTCCGCACCGAGGAAGGAAGCGCGTACCAGCCGCCGCCCGCCACCGGCACGATGTTCAACGACGTCCCCGCGAATCACGTCTTCGCCGCCTGGATCGAAGAACTGGCGAGGCGAGGCGTCACGAGCGGCTGCGGCGGCGGCAATTACTGCCTGAACGATCCCGCCCGCCGTGATCAGATGGCGACGTTCCTGGTGAGGACGTTCGGCCTGCAGTGACAGGTAGGGATTGACCACAGAGGCAGCGAAGCCTCTGTGGTCTCTGTCCCAATGGACGGCGTGGCTTCAGCCCGCCTCTCGGACGGGTGAAGGACTTACGAACCCGCCATGCTGACACCGGGGGAGGCGTTCAGTGTGTACTCATGTGCGACGTGACCTGAGGGTCATGTGCGGCGGTGCTTCGCACCTGTGGCGGCAGTCGTCGGGACGTCGTTGGCGGTGTGGGGACTGCGAAGACAGGCTGATGTGGAGTGCTGTGACGGCGAGTCGCAGCTTTCCTATCCGGGTACGTCTGCCGCGCCGGGCCGCTCAGCGAAAGGTGGGTCCGCGCCCTCAAGACCTACCACACCGCGCTCGCCCCCGCCCCCCTTCAGGGCCGGATCGCAACCCTTCCGTCCCGAGGCCTCGCGCATTGATGCTACAGTGTGCACGTCCGCAACAATAACAATCCAACGGAGCCGGAAATGTTCGAATCGCTTGCAGAGGCCATTCGCTCGCGCCGTCCGAAACGCGCGCTCCGGCGGCAGGTCGCGAATGTTGGCCTGCGCCGGCGCCGGACGGCCGCTCCCGCGGCGGCGGAGAATCCCACGCGCGAGCGTGTTGCCATCGAGGCGCTCGACCTCATCGAGGAATTCGTGACGCACCTCCGCAGTCTGCCCGAGAGCGAGATCAGGGCCGCTCTGACCACGCTGAGCGACCTCGCAGACACAGGAACGGTAGGGCGGAGCAGATGACCTGATGGCGCACACCGATCCCGCACCCCTGCGTGAGCTGCGTGACTGGCTGAGCCAGAGCGTTGCCGAAGCCGAGGCGCTCCTGCCGGAGCTGCTCGACCTGCCCCTGCCCAGGCTCCACCTCCGGCTCAGCACCCGGCCCGCGCTCCGCACGGTCGGCGTGATGCAGTGTCTTCTCGACCTGGCGGAAAAGGCCCTCGGTCGCTTCCGCCGTCACGCGTACGAGCTGACCGCGATCGCCGTCGAGATCGTCGAGGAAGTCGTGCTCCCGCCGCAGGAGCAGGAGATCGCCTGGCGCCTGCGCGGACAGGCGTGGAAGACCCATGCCCGCGCGCTCCGCGGGATCGGGCGCCTCGACGCCGCGCACGAGGCCATCGCCGCCGCCCGCGCCGCGTTCGCCGGTACGGCAGCCAACCACTGGTATCTGGCCACGACCGATTCCATCGAAGCCCGGATCCTGTGCGACCTTGGCCGGCGGGAGGATGCCCTGCCTCTGGCGCGGCGTGCTGCGGAGGTGTTGCTGGCGCACGACGATCCAGAGGGGTTCCTGAAGGCGAAGATGACCGAGGCTCTGATCGTGTACGAGGAGCACGGCTGGAGGGCCGTGTTGGACCTCTGGCTGGAAACCGGCCGTCTGGCGCGCGCGTACGACGAGCAGTACGTCACGCGCCTCATGTTCCAGATGGGTCTGTTCGAGCTCAGGCTCGGGATGGCGCATCGTGCGTGGAGCTCCCTCTCCCTGGTCAGCCTCGAGTACGAGCTCACGGGAACGATGTCCGAAGCGATCGCGGCACACCGGGCGCTGGCGGATGCGGCCATCCAGCTCAGGCGCCCGCACGTCGCGGTGTCAGAACGGTACATGGCCTTCGGCCTGCTCCTGCGGGCCGGAGCTCTCGACGATGCCGCGGTCGTCGCGATGCAGATTCTCGAACTGCTCCTCCCCCTCGGCCGCAATCACGAGGCGGCATCATTCGCGGCGAAGTTGCCGGCCGTGTTCGAGGACCGCGGCATGCGCACGCCGGCCTTGCAGGCATTCGTGTGGCTGCACGGCCGCGCGGAGGCGGGGTCGCTCGGCGTCGAAGACGCCATGTGCGTGCGGCAGTACTTCGACGATCTGTTCCTCCGGCCCAATGCTCCCTTCGAGGCACCGGCCCGGGAGCGTCTGGTGCGGGAGATCGTCCGCGGCGAAGACTTCGAGTCCGCCCTCGCGGTCCTCGGCACCGGCGCGAATCTCTACGCGGCCATGCTCGAACAACGCATCGCCGCGGCCCCGGAACGGAACCCGGTGCTCGTGGGCCACCGGATGCGCCTCTTCCGCGCGCGGTCCTACGCACGCTATCCCGCGCTCCGCATCTTCTACATGTTCGACGATGATGCGGTGTACCTGATGTACGTCGACCTCGACGACGAGCTGGCGACTTAGGAAAGGTCCGGCCTTCACCGCTGCTTGCGCAGCCGCCGCACGGCGTCCTCCCACCCGTGCTCCCTCGCCAGCTCCTCCGCACGGCGGTGGTCGCTCTCGCGAGGAGGGCCGTGGACGGTGACGCGGTCCATGACGCGGCGCATCCGCTCGAGCAGGTGCCTGCGGGCGGCGTCGAGTTGCGGTCTTGGGCTCATCGTTGCAGGCGGAGAGTACCGCAGCGGCGCGGGAGCCGCCATCGGGGGCTTGGTCGGTTGGCGCCCACGCGCTACGCTTCGCGGGCGCGGGGAGCGGTGAGCTGCGCTTCGAGGCGTTTGAGGCGGGCTTCGAGCTCGGGGGTCAGCTCGAGGCTGGGCTCGAAGCGGGTCGCGCCACCGGCGCCGGGGCGGGGGCGGGCCATGGCGCTCTCGACGAGCGCGAGCACGCGGCGCCCCGACTCGAGCCATTCGGTCAGCGCATCGCGAATCTCGGTCAGGTCGACGGCGCTCGTCCGTCCCTCCACGGCACCAAGTGTGACGGACTGCAGGGCCGGGAGCTGGGCGAGGATCTTCATCAGCGTCTCGACCGCCCCGTCCGCCCAGGTCCCTCGCTCGACGCTCGGGATGACAGCCACTGCGTGTGAGAAATGCGGGCATTGGACTGCGCGCCTTCGCGCGCCACGCCGACGTGCTGCTCCCGGTGTCGTCGGTGACCGTCACCGCGTCATACGTTCCCAGAACCCATGGATCGTCCTTGGAGAAGATGAACTGGCCCGATGACGACCTCCCTTGTGCGTCGACGGCGAGCTTGTTGAAGGTGGTATGACTCGTACGAACGTTGTTCCCTTCAAACGAGCCGCTAGTGACCGATTTGCGATAGTGACCGAAGCCGTCGTAGTCGGAGTAATCCACGTGACTGTAGCGGGGAGCGCCGCCGGCCGAGTCGTCGAGGTAGACGGTGCGCTCCGCGACGATAGTCTGGTGGGCCGCATCCGCCGGCTTATCACTGGGATCGAGGCGATAGCGGACATAGGTCTTCCGCAAGGTCTGGGTACAGTTTGATCCACCCGAATTGCAGCCGGTCAATACTTCCCCCGAAAGGTTCACTTGCAGAGCCGCATCGAACTTGCCGATCGGCAGCGAATAGTCGTTTTCCCGGAACCCGTCCGGCGACGTCTCGTTGAATTGCGGGTGGCCGGGAACTTCGATCGATGGACGGACGTCGTCCTGGATCGTGTGGCGCGGAGCTTTACGAATCCCTGCTCGATGGCGAGCCGGACGCGATTTCGGCCGCAGAGCTTAAAAAAGACCTTGCAGAGTGCTACAGCCGCATGGGCCAGCCGGTCGATGCCTTGGCCCTGATCGACAGAGCGTCGTTCCGTGCCTATATTGCTCGCGGGTTCGGTGAGGGTTGGCAGCTCTCCGAAGCGGATCTGACAAGTCGCGGGGCCTGCGAATCTGTCGCTCTCTCTCGATCGCCCACGGCTGTCCTACGGCTACCCACAAGCCGTTCCAATGCTCGATGCTGAGGCACTT
Organism: uncultured Acidobacteriota bacterium; assembly: GCA_963821585.1. Lineage (GTDB taxonomy): Bacteria > Acidobacteriota > Thermoanaerobaculia > Gp7-AA8 > Gp7-AA8 > QHVT01. The sequence goes on along the minus strand of CAWGEI010000003.1, from coordinate 4,539,293 downwards.
GGCTTGATACGTCGACAGGGGCGTCTACGCCACAAAAAAGCCCCATACGGCGTTGTCTACCAATTGTTCTCATTGTCGGGATCGAGGTCGAAGATCTCTTCCATCCGTACGCGCGGATTGCCGGATGCTGCGCGTACCGCCCAGAGAATACGCACCATATCTTCGCGGCGGACGTCCACACGCCCCAGGCGCCATCGAGCCAGCTGTTTCCTGCTGGGAGTGCGACCCAAGAGACGCTCTTGCAATTTTGCTTCAATTCGTGCGGAGGGAATGCCGTTCCGGTCGAGAAATTGCTGAAGCAGCGTCTCGCGGTATGGCTCATGACGGAGAGATACCGGGCTCATTGACGCGGCACCTCGTCCACGACGCTGCCGGGGAGATGCTCGGTTGCGAAAAACTCGAAGACGATCTGCTCGATGCGACGGGCAAGCGCGAGCTTCGGCGGCAACGAGGAATCCAGCGCGAGCGCGGATGCGACGAAGCGCGGAATCCGGATCAGAACCGGAACCGTCTTCCATCGCTCAGGCCGGGCGACGCTGAAGTCCTCGCCGAGAGCCCGTTCGACGTCGAACGGCCGCAGCAGGTAGTACGTAACACTCGTGCGGATTACATCGGCCCAGCCGACCCGCAGTTCCTCGAGGGACGATTGTGATTGCAAGATCCGGTCGTGAAAAATGTCATAGAGATCATCCCGATGCACGCGCCACAGCGCCATTAGATCGTCGATCGAATAGACCTCGCGCGGCTCCAGGAAGAACCGGCGGATCTCATCCAGGTGCTCCTCGTCGTCCTCGACCGCTTCCGCGAGAGCAGCGTCGACCACTCCGTCGAGCATCGCGGCCAGGCGCTCCAGCGCGACGGAGACCGGCATGCGCGTCTTTCTGCCGGCCAGCAGTTCCCGTAGATAGCCCCATACGCTCGCGTCGCGTCCGATGGCCGACACGATCGCACCGACCGTGCGTGCGCGCATGGTGTCCTCGCTTCCCTGACTGTTGTCTGTGGGCGGGCGGCCAGCGTTCATGGAGACGACGAAGCACCTTTACGGTGAGGCTTCTCTTGAGCGCGTTCCCGACATAGGAGAACCCGCAGGCATACTCAGGCGCGTCTCCAAGGTCTCATCGGATTTGGGAGACGCCAATGGCACCGCGCTCGCGATCGAAGTGCCGCCGATGAAACAAGCCCGATTCGCGCAAAGGCAACCTTCCGGGATCCGGTATTCGGCTGAAGTACTCCGTCAGGTACGCGGTCATTTCCTCGATCGACGCAAATTGCGTGAAGTCGATTCCGCTGCGCTCCATGAACTCGACGAACGCGCGGACGATCTCCGCACGCGCCACGGTGCGGTGATGCCGGACGCGCATGAACATGCTCACCAGGTTGAGGTATGTGACGTGGTGCTCTTCCATCATGACCGAGACCTTTGTCCACGGCTCTGTATGCACGCGCCGCCGGCCGGCCGACGACGAGCGGGCCGCGGTGAGCTGCGGGGCTTGCGGCGGCGTCACTCCTTGCTTCATCGCGCGGCCCTCGCCTCTGCTCTGCTTCCCATGGGAACCGACTTGCGGTGGCGCCCTTCGCGCGCGATCCGGCGCTGTTGCACGCCGGCCAGCAACGTCTCCAGACGCCGAATCTCGTAGAGGAATGCGATGACGTAAGGCGCGGCGGCGGCTTCGACCTGGCTGAGTTTATCGTCGTATTCGGGCGTCCTGATGCGCGCGATGGCCGCCAGCCGCTTCTCCACGTCCTGAATGACTTCCTGCAGCTCGTGCTCGCGGCCGAATCCGGGCCCGCTCTCATATGATCGCTGGTGCCGGAGCGCAGCGGTTCTCGTCCCTGTCATGGTTTCGCCTTCCGGGTGATTCTGTGTTTGCGCACGTTGAAGACGGACATGGCGGCGAGAGCGAGAAACTCCGGCACCAGCGGTCGAGGGTAATGTGCTCATAACAGAGATTTCGTGGCGGCGAAGGAGAGCATGAGGGCTCAACGCGTTTGTCCGTGCGACGGGATACAGGAGCCAATCGAATCGAGTTTCCTGAGTTTCTGAGCCATTGCAACCAGCGATTCAGCCGTCAGTCCGGCCTGCGCCTGCACCGAGAGGCTCGCGGACTTCGTCACACCTGCGAAAGAAGCCTTGATCGTCGCCGTTTCGTCGCGGCGGTCCTGGCGAGTCGCAATCGGGAAAGTCGCTGTCGTTGCGCCGCCCGGCACGATCACCGACGCCGCAACGGAGGCAACCTTCTTTCGCGTGCTGCGCAAGGTGACGAGAAGTCCTCCTGCCGGCGCTGGCGCGTTCAACACCACTGTGCCGGTCGCCGTTGATCCTCCAGCCACAACCGACGGCGCGATCGTCACGCTCTGCAATCGGATGAAGGTCTCCGGGATCACCACGAGCGTCTCGCGTTGCACGAGACCGCCATACGCCGCGGTGAGCGTCACTTCGACCGGCGACGACACCTCGCGCGCGGAGATCTTGAACGTATCGTTCGTCTCTCCCTTTTTGACGCGAACCTTGTTCGGCACGTGGACGACGCTGGCGTTCGACGTGGTCAGAATCACTTCCGCGCCGCTCTGCGGGGCCGGCCCGGTCAAGCTGATGGTGCCGTTCGTCTTCGTACCGCCGACCATGTTCGGAGGATCGACCACAAGCGACAGCGCCGCGACATTGGGAGGCGGAGTCACGGTCAGCGCCGCGCTCTGCTCCACGCCGCCATAGCGGGCGCTGAGCATGATCACGTTCGTGACCAGGATCGTCGTCGTTTCTACGGCGAACGTTGCCGTTCTCTGTCCCGCCGGAACCGTCACCGACGCCACGGTGTCCGCGATCGAAGGATCGTCGCTGCTCAGCGCGACGACAATGCCGCCCGCCGGCGCCGGGTCGCTGAGTGTGACCGTGCCGGTCACCGGCAAGCCACCGACCACCGTCGGAGCACTCAGCGTCACGGACGCGAGCGCGATCGAAGGGAGGTGGACGCCGAGCGTCGCGCTAGCGGCAACGCCGTTCGCGGAGGCCGTGATCGTGGCCTCGACCGACTCGGGCGTGGACAGGGTCGCGATCGCGAAGCTGCCGCTCCGGGCACCGCCGGCGATGGCAACGCGCGACGGAACCGACGCTTCGGCGCGGCTGCTCGTGACCGTCAACTCGAATCCGCCGGCCGGGGCGGGACCGCTCAGCGTGACTGTGCCACTCGAGCTTGCTCCTCCGGTCACGCTCGGCGGATCGACTGTCAAGCCAACGATCCTCGGCGGTTCGACGGTGAGCGATGCATGTTGGGGAGAGCCCGCGCCGGTCGCGCTGATCGTCACCGCTGTCTCCATGCCGACCACGGAGGTTGCGACCGCGAACGGCGCGCTCGCTGCGCCCGCGGCGACGCTCACCGAGGGCGGTACCGCCGCTGCGGCCGTGCTCGAGGAGAGCAGCACGGTCAGACCGGCGGCCGGGGCGGCCGCGTTGATGGTCACGGTTCCGGTGACGCTCGTTCCGCCGGCGACGTGGGAAGCGTTCAGGGTCAGACCGGTGAGCTTCGGCGGCGTGACTGTCAGGACGGCCTCGCGCCTGGCATCCCCAGCCCGGGCCGCGATGGTCACCGTCGAATCCTCGGCCACCGCGCTCGTAGTGACCGGCGCCACGGCAAACGTCGCTCCCTGCACAACCACCACGGAAGGCGGAACGGAGGCCGGGCCCGGACTGCTGGTGAGTATCACCGTCAGTCCTTCGGCGGGTGCGCGTCCGCTCAGCGTCACCGTTGCGGCCGCCTGCAATCCTCCCGTGACCAGCGTCGGGCTGACCGTCACCAGGTTCAGGGTCGCGGGGCCCGCCGGCGGCGGCGGGCTCGGATCATGCTCGCGCTCGAATTTCTCCTGCCACTCTTCCAGCGTGAGCAGCTTTTGCTTCAGCGGCGTTCCAATCAGCGCGCCGAGCGGCGATGCGGGCGAATCGATGAGCTGCTGCGCATACACCCGGCCTTTTGCCGACCAGGCCGCCGCCGCGACCTGATCGTTGATCACACCATAGCCCCCCGCCATGTCCCTGTAGCGCATGGCGAGCGAGAACCGCGCGCCGTCGACGTATGCGCCTGGCAGACCCTGCACGGCCTGCATCACCCGCGCCGCGTACTCGTCGAGGTTCCGTTGATCGATATTGGCGACCAGGTGCGAGTTGACCGCGAAAGGCGCGAGGTGCCGGTAATACCCCGACCGCGGATAGCCGGCGATCACGCTGAATTGATTCAGCAGCCAGTAACTAGGGATGGGCAACCTGCCGTTCTCCGAGAGGGCGAGCCAGATGGCCACATCGTCCGCGGAGCCCGCGACGACCCGGAGCGACGCGGCATTCGACGCCACGATCTCCCCCTCCGTCGTCAACACGGCGACGGAGATGAGATAGTCACCCGGCTGCCACAAGCCCAGCTCATCGGCCGTAAACGCCGGCGCGAATGCGAAAGTCTCGTCCACGGGAGCCAGGAGCTCCAGCGTCGCGCCGGGATCGATCGGGTAGGGCGCAACCAGGCCGTAATTCCATGACTGCGGCGGCCAGGAGAGCGCTGCCGTGCGTGAGATGCCCGCCGCATCCGTGACGGTGACGTCCACCTGCTCCATGACGGCGACTGGAGACGGAGAAACGTTCTTGACGGAAAGGCGCATGGACACCGGCAGGGCCGGCAGCGTCTCTTCCGGGGTGAGGCTCAACTGCACCTGCAGAGGAGCTGCGCCGAATGCCACGAGCGGGACATTCGCGAGGAGGAGGCCGCAGACGAGAGCTCGCGTCATGGTATTCATCGGGATGGATCCACTTCCTCGCGAATGGTGGTGTATTCGCTGTTGGGCGCACTGTGCAGGTTGATGATGAGATTCGCCAGCTGATTGTTTGCAGCCGAGAGCGGGTATCGGCCATCCATCAGACAACGATACGTGCCGGTATAGTCGGGAAGGCCGGAGCAATGACCGCCCGAAGGCGGATGGACGTTGAACTGGTGGACGGCTTCGTGCGCGGTGCTCCCATACAGCAGTTGGGCGAACATGCCGGCCGGGACTCCCGGCAAACGCCTGCCGCCACAGCCGCCCGGCAGCGCACCGGCCTGGTCGTCGCCCGGCGTCAGAGCCGGATAGATCACTCCGAGGCTGCCCGCCGCCCCGGCCTGCGTCGCGCCGGTGAGCGTTCCCGTGTACACGAAGGAGTAGCGGTGCGGTTTGACGCGGACACCGAGATTCGTGCCGCAGCCCGAATCCACTGAATAGCGATCGGCTCCGATGATGAAGCGGCGGTTGTCCTGGCCCCAGGGCAACCAACGCATGAGGTTCGACAGGTCGCGGTAGGTCATGACGCCGACCCACGGAAAGTTGCCCGCGGAAGGAACGGAGACATATTCGACGAACGCACTCTCGAGCAGCGTCTGCACGCTGCTGGGATCCGCGGCCCAACTGCCGCCCGGGGCTACGACGGCGTCATATAACGCTCTCTGCTGGGGTCCACCACTGTAGTTGTTGGCCGGACGCGTGGTGAGGCGAAGGAGGAAATCCTCCGGGCCCTGCATCCGGACGGCGGGTCCCAGAGTCGGAGAATCGGCATCGACCGTCACCGATTCACTGCGCCAGGCGGTCGCTGGATGGGTCGCGTTTCCGTTCGTGCCGATCAGCAGCAGATCGGCGCCGGGCACCATGACATCCGTACCGTTCACAGCGGTCGACCAAACATGGATTTCGCAGGGTGCCGCCGGGCTGCAGGGCGCCGTTCCACCGACCACGGGTTCCCGCAGGAACGCCCCCGCGGCCGGCATCTGAATGTGCTCGTAATAGATTCGCTTCCAAAGCGTGATCACGTCCGTGGTGGCGCAGTTCCCGAAGGCTTCACACGGCAGGCGTCCGTCGCCGCCGGGGGGATACACGCTTGCCAGCACCTCATAGTTGTCGCCCGCGTATTGATCGGCGCCTTCCAGCGCCACAGTCGCCGAGCCGGAGCCGTCCGTGTCGGCGTAGATTGTAGTCCCGAGTTGGGCGGACCGGCCGTCGCTCATGTAAAGCACTCCGCCCGTGGAGTCCCTGTTGTCCCCGGCCGCCGGACTGACGGTATACGCCGCCGAGTCCGGGGGATCGATGACGCGGAACCAGATCCGTGAATTCGCCGGTAGCCCGGTCGTATAGGCGTTGAGCAGGAACTGCGGCCGGGTGCCGAGGGCCACTCCCGGAAACGCGTCGGTGCTCTTTCGCTGCAGATACGACGAGTAACGATCTTTGTCCTCCGGATCCGTGAGGCGCATGATCATGCGGTTCTCGGGGGAAGCGACCCGCGGGAGGTGGACGGCCGGCACCTCGACTCCACCCGAGGCGTTGATCTGGTAAGGGTTGCAGCTCTCCGCTTCGCTGGTTTCGCCGTTCTTGAGAGTACGAACCCGCTTCACGCGTCCGACCATGTTCCTGGTCTCGACCCGCATGACCGTATCGGCCGCTGCCGCCAGTGCCGTAACATCCAGCATCTGCTCGCCGTTGATCACCGTACCCGGGATGACTCCCTGGGGGATACATCCGATCGTCGTCCAGTAGTTACAGGACCAAGTATACGGATTGATCACGGTGCTGCCGCTCTGCGAGGCCAATACGCCGCCGCCGGCATCCTTGACCTGGATCGACCAGCTGGCGCCGGTCAGATAGGTCCAATGGTCGGTGTAGCCTTCGATGTGGTAGCGAACGTCCTCGAACGGGACGGACGTTGGTCCTGCCCACGTGAACGGGACGCGTGGAGTGCCCCGCGGCACGAACACATCGTAGCCCCGAAGGCCTTCACAATCGGGATACATGGGAAAGGTCTGCGTGATCTGCGCGCCCGCATGTGCCGCAACCGCCAGGGTGACCACGATCGCGGCGATCGAGCTCCGCCATGAACGAACCATAATTGCCCTGCCTGCCTTTTGCTGTAGGACGCGGGAAATGCGCGCGATTGCCACCAGCCGCTTCCCGACGTCCTGAATGACTTCCTGCAGTTCGTGTTTGTGACCGAATGCGGGCCCGCCCTCATACGATCGCTGGTGCCGGAGCGTGGTGGTTTTCGTCCCTGTCATGATTTCAGATTCCGAATGGTTCAGCGTTTGCGCTCAGTGATAACGGTATGGCGGCGTGAGAGAGAGACTCCGGCACCAGCGGTCGAGGGTAGCGTTCTCATGACAGGGATTTCGTGGCGGCAAAAGGAGAGCATGAACGCCGGAACTGCGTCAACGCGCCGATGTGGGCGGGAACATTTTGTTCCGTACTGAACAAGTGGAGGTAGGGATTTCCGCGTGTGGGTCACCCCTAAGTTGTGACGGATGTCCTTCCACTCTTCCCGACCGGAGGGCACATATACAGGAGGAGGGAGCGGCACGAACGTGCTTCTTACGCGTCTTGAGCTGTTCCTGCGACGGTGGAATCTGAAGCCGGTGGAGTTTGCCCGTGCGGCGGGCTACACGCGTCAGCACTTCCGCCGCCTCCGCATGGGCGAAAGCGACGCGACTCGCGGGGGCATGCTCTCCGTGGTCGGCGTCGCGCGCAAAATGAGCGGGAAGCGTGTGACGCCGGATGTGCTCTTCGAGCGCGGTGACGCATTCCTGAATGGGTCAGGGCAGCGTTTGAGCCTGATGCACGCCGAGGATCGGCGGGCGTTGGATGCGCTCCTTGCTCAGGACGTAACGGCGCAGTTCACGGAACGGCTGCGCGAGGCTGGCCTTGCCAGTGAAACCGCGGTGCTGCATCTGTTACGGGCGGGCCGTGAGCGGCTCGAGAGGCATCCCGACGCGGTAGCGACGATCTATGACGCCGCGGTGCAGATGGGAGAGACGCTGCGTGATAGTCCGCGTGAGCTCGTCGGGTCACTCCAGGCGCAAGCCTACAAGGGCCGTGCGAATGCCCTGCGGATTCTTGGACGTTTCGAGGAGGCGTTGATCTGTCTCGCGCGAGCAGGCGCGCGGTTCATCGACGCGGGTTACTGCACGGATGACGCGGGCCAGGTTGAATACACCCGCGCGACCATCCTTGCCGCAATGGAGCTGTGGGATGACGCGCTTATCGCAACGCGGTCAGCGATCCGGAGCTTCACTCAGGCGGGAAACATGCGATGGGCGGCGAAGGCAGAGCTACTGGAAGCCGTATTGATTTTTGAGCAGGGCGACGTCGACGCGGCACATGCGAAATGGTTGCGCCTGACAAAGGTGCTGGCCGCGCGCCGAGACCGCGAGGATCTCGCACGCGTCTGGCTCAATCTCGGCATCTGCGAGACCCTGCGCAAACGACCCGCGGATGCGCGCCGCTGGCTTACGCAAGCCAATGCGGCGTTCCGACAGCTCAACAACGCCGCCGAGCTTGCGCGAACGCGTTGGAACATGGGCACATACCTCGCCACGTTCGAAGACGGCCAGCGCGCGCTCAGGAGCTTTGCAAGCGCGTACCGCGGCTTCCGCGGGCTCAGGCTGTGGCTCGATGCCGGATGCGTCGCCCTCGATACGCTCGACACCATGATTGAAGTCGGAACGCCGGACGACGAGTTGACGTTCCACGCTTGCAGCGCGGCGGAGACTCTGGCGCGGTCGGGGCTCGGCGGAGCCGTCGGGACGGCGCTTGACCAGCTCCGCAAGATTGCTCGCAACGATGATCGTCACCGTGTCGTGAGAATCGTGCGGGCGGCTCTCCTCGATGCGAAAGCGAGTTGCAGCGAGGTTTCATTTGCGACGCTCGGCGAGGCCGGGTGAATGCCCGGCCTCCGAACCGTCGCGATGGCTACAACCTAACCTAGCCGGGCGGAATGGACCATCTGATGGACATGACGATGATCGCGACGGCAATCAATTCGACCATAAATCCTCTCCTACCCGCACCCGTGGAGAGCGCGGTCTGTTTTCTCGGAGGGGGCCCCCCTCACCGGTGGAATAGGAGCCGGCGACGGCGGAAGCGTTACCGTGAATCTCGATATACTCTCCTCGACCGGAGCCGCCTCCTCCCAATGGACCCGCAGAGCCCACGTGAGCGCGTTGCCGCCGCGTACGACGCGCACTACGACGCGCTCCGCTTCATCGCCGCCCAGAGGTTCCGCGTTCCTTCGGCCGATGTGCGTCCACTGATTCACGATGTGTTCGTGGCGTACATGCGCCACGTCGCCGGGATCGGAGACGATCGTGGCTGGCTCATCACAGCGACGAGGCACGCCTGCCTGAAGTACTGGCGCGACGCGAAGCCGGGATCACCGCTGCCCGAGGGCGTGCTCCTCGATCCGCGCGCTCTGCGGGACGACGTCGCCATCCGGCTCGACCTCGCCACCGTTCTTCGGCGTATCCCCAAGCGCTGCCGCGAGGTGCTCTTCCGGCGCTACGTCGACGGCGCGGAACCGGGCGATATCGCCGCCGGCCTGTCGAAGAAGCCGTCGTACGGCCGGCAGATCGTTCACCGTTGCCTGCGTGCCGCGCGCGAAGCATTCGCGTCGCTCCGACGGGGGCGCGCATGAGTGAGCCGCATCTCAACCGATGGGAGATTCTCGCATTCATCGAAGGCACGATGGACCCGGCGGACAACGACGTGATGTGGGCACACATCACGGATTGCGGGGCGTGCACGGATCTTTTTGACGAGGTGCTGGCGTTCTCGGTGAACGAGACCTCCGTTCTGGAGCACGTCCAGGACGACGACGACCGGGATTTTGCCCGGATGTTGCGGAGCCTCGAAGATGAGGCGGAGAGGATCGAGCGAGAGGCGCGCGCAGCGGATGCGTTGTTCGTGCAGCTTGCACAGCACCCGGTAATCACCTGGGATGCGATGATCGGCACGCATCCCCAGGCCTGCACGAGCGCGCTAGTGCAACGGCTCGTGGATGCCGCGGGGCTGGAACGAATGCCGGAGCATGCCTTGGTGCTCCTCAGCGTCGCCGAAATGGTGGCATTCACGCTGGATCACGCGACGAGCCTGCGCTCGCGAGGCCATGTGTGGAGACAGCGCTCGAATGCCTTCCGCAGGCTCACCCGCTACGAGGAAGCAATCGACGCCGCGATCGTAGCCGAACGATTCTATGCCGAGCTTGGGCAACCGGATACGCCCTTCGAGGTAGGACAGGCGCGCTACGCGATGGCCATCACGTTGTTCGAGATGACTCGAAATGAGGCGGCGCTGAGCGCTGCGGCGCAGGCGCGGGAGTTACTCAGTGAGTACGGCATGACTGCGCCGCTCGCGAAAGTGATGATGCTTGAAGCGCTCATCCGAGCCGAGCAGGGGGACGTAGCGAATGCCCGGGAGACCCTGCGTGCGTTGCTGCCGATCGAGGAGCAGTTGGGGCAAGCGGCCGAAGTCGGGCGAGTGTTATTCAATCTCGCAGAGTGCAATCTTCGCCTCGGTGATCTCGACGCTGCGATGCATGATGCATGTGCGGCGATCGAGACCTTCCGACCGCTCGGCAACGTCGCCGAGGAAACACGTGGTGAGTGGACGGTCGCGATGATCCGGCTCGCCCGCGGCGAAAGGGACGCAATTGATTGTCTCCACGAAATCGCCGCCGTGTACGAAGGACTGGGAATGCCCGGAGAAGCGGGGTTCGTCAATCTCGACGTAACAGCCGAGCTCCTCGAACGCGAGGAATGGGCGGAGGCGGAGATCCTCGCGCGGGAGCTGGTGACGTTATTCACGGGCGCCGGAGTCACGCTTGCGAGCGTCAACGCGCTCCACTACCTGCGCATCGCCGTAACAAACCATGAGGCGACGACAGCGACGGTGCGCTACGTCCGGTCGTATATCGCCGCGGACGATCCGAAACGGCCTTTCGATCCTCCGGCGATAGCGCCGAGTTGACCCTGCGTTGAACGCGTCCATGCGCACTCGTGCAACGGCTCGTGATTGCCGCGGGCCGGGACCATGTGGCCGCACACGACATCGTTGTCACTTCGCGAACGCCGCCCTGCGGCGGTGCCGGGCGGCCGCGAACTGACAAAGAAACTCAGCCGTAAAGAGATCTTCAGGTTTCCTGAGTTTCTGAGGCATCGCAACCATCTTTCGCAGCGTCCGGAGTGCTCTCGCGCTTCCGTGCCTCAAGGGAGCGCACCGGCAGCACCGCCGGACTGGGAGAGGCACCTCTTTACGAGCATGCAAAGCGCGTCGAGGTCGAATGGCTTGGGCAGGAGCGCGCATATGTTCCGATCGGCGATGCGGGCCACCTGCTCAGTGCGGTTCGCGGAGATCACGATGACGGGGATCTTCTGCAGTTCCGGATGCTCGGCACGTTCGTCGAGAACATCCCATCCTGAGACCTCGGGCATCATCAGATCGAGCACAAATGAGGTCCGCTTCGCCGGACCGCATCTGAACGAGCGCCTCGCGGCCATTGCGGGCCGCGTGGATCCGGTATCCCTGCTTCCCGAGAAACACCACCCGCAGCCGACGGATGTTCGGGTCGTCGTCCGCGACGATGATGCAATTGGGAAATGCGGTCAGGTGATCCGTGCTTCGGCCGTCCGGCTCGTTGCGGAACTCGGGCCATGGGGAGCGAAACACGAAGCGTCCGGCAGCGAGCATAAGCCGGGCACGGACCGCATCTTCGTGCGCGACGTCGAGCAGAGCATCAAGCGACGAAGGATCGTGGATAGCTTCGGTTGCTACTCGCTATCAACCGTCATGCTGAAGCTCTGGGACGCTTCGGAGGAGGAAAAGCAAGCAATCGAGGCGCGCATCATGGAAGTCCTCGACGACGCCACAATCAAATAGCGGCGAGGATTGCTCCAAAAAGAATATCGCGCTCCTACGCGAACAGTCGCACCCGTTCCCCTAATCGTCCGCATCTTCACCACATCGTCCGGGCGATCGGGGTCACCGGCGACTTTCCGACGACTCCCAAGCCGTAGCGGCAGTAGCGTCGCGTGGCCGTCCGACACACGGCCGCGCGACAGGGTAGTGCGAAGGTGGGTCCGCGCCCTGAAGATCACCCCACCGCGCTCGCCCCCGCCCCCTTCAGGGCCGGATCGCAACCCTTCCGTCCCGAGGCCTCGCGCATTGATGCTACAGTGCGCACGTCCGCAACAATAACAATCCACGGAGCCGGAAATGTTCGAATCGCTTGCAGAGGCCATTCGCTCGCGCCGTCCGAAACACGCGCCCGGCCGGCAGCTCGCGAATGTTGGCCTGCGCCGGCGCCGGACGGCCGCTCCCGCGGCGGCGGAGAATCCCACGCGCGAGCGTGTTGCCATCGAGGCGCTCGACCTCATCGAGGAATTCGTGACGCACCTCCGCAGTCTGCCCGAGAGCGAGATCAGGGCCGCTCTGACCACGCTGAGCGACCTCGCAGACACAGGAACGGTAGGGCGGAGCAGATGACCTGATGGCGCACACCGATCCCGCACCCCTGCGTGAGCTGCGTGACTGGCTGAGCCAGAGCGTTGCCGAAGCCGAGGCGCTCCTGCCGGAGCTGCTCGACCTGCCCCTGCCCAGGCTCCACCTCCGGCTCAGCACCCGGCCCGCGCTCCGCACGGTCGGCGTGATGCAGTGTCTTCTCGACCTGGCGGAAAAGGCCCTCGGTCGCTTCCGCCGTCACGCGTACGAGCTGACCGCGATCGCCGTCGAGATCGTCGAGGAAGTCGTGCTCCCGCCGCAGGAGCAGGAGATCGCCTGGCGCCTGCGCGGACAGGCGTGGAAGACCCATGCCCGCGCGCTCCGCGGGATCGGGCGCCTCGACGCCGCGCACGAGGCCATCGCCGCCGCCCGCGCCGCGTTCGCCGGTACGGCAGCCAACCACTGGTATCTGGCCACGACCGATTCCATCGAAGCCCGGATCCTGTGCGACCTTGGCCGGCGGGAGGATGCCCTGCCTCTGGCGCGGCGTGCTGCGGAGGTGTTGCTGGCGCACGACGATCCAGAGGGGTTCCTGAAGGCGAAGATGACCGAGGCTCTGATCGTGTACGAGGAGCACGGCTGGAGGGCCGTGTTGGACCTCTGGCTGGAAACCGGCCGTCTGGCGCGCGCGTACGACGAGCAGTACGTCACGCGCCTCATGTTCCAGATGGGTCTGTTCGAGCTCAGGCTCGGGATGGCGCATCGTGCGTGGAGCTCCCTCTCCCTGGTCAGCCTCGAGTACGAGCTCACGGGAACGATGTCCGAAGCGATCGCGGCACACCGGGCGCTGGCGGATGCGGCCATCCAGCTCAGGCGCCCGCACGTCGCGGTGTCAGAACGGTACATGGCCTTCGGCCTGCTCCTGCGGGCCGGAGCTCTCGACGATGCCGCGGTCGTCGCGATGCAGATTCTCGAACTGCTCCTCCCCCTCGGCCGCAATCACGAGGCGGCATCATTCGCGGCGAAGTTGCCGGCCGTGTTCGAGGACCGCGGCATGCGCACGCCGGCCTTGCAGGCATTCGTGTGGCTGCACGGCCGCGCGGAGGCGGGGTCGCTCGGCGTCGAAGACGCCATGTGCGTGCGGCAGTACTTCGACGATCTGTTCCTCCGGCCCAATGCTCCCTTCGAGGCACCGGCCCGGGAGCGTCTGGTGCGGGAGATCGTCCGCGGCGAAGACTTCGAGTCCGCCCTCGCCGCTCTCGGCACCGGCGCGAATCTCTACGCGGCCATGATCGAACAACGCATCGCCGCGGCCCCGGAACGGAACCCGGTGCTCGAGGGCCACACGATGCGCCTCTTCCGCGCGCGGTCCTACGCACGCTATCCCGCGCTCCGCATCTTCTACATGTTCGACGATGATGCGGTGTACCTGATGTACGTCGACCTCGACGACGAGCTGGCGACTTAGGAAAGGTCCGGCCTTCACCGCTGCTTGCGCAGCCGCCGCACGGCGTCCTCCCACCCGTGCTCCCTCGCCAGCTCCTCCGCACGGCGGTGGTCGCTTTCGCGCGGGGGGCCGTGGACGGTGACGCGGTCCATGACGCGGCGCATCCGCTCGAGCAGGTGTCTGCGGGCGGCGTCGAGTTGCGGACTTGGGCTCATCGTTGCAGGCGGAGAGTACCGCAGCGGCGCGGGAGCCGCCATCGGGGGCTTGGTCGGTTGGCGCCCACGCGCTACGCTTCGCGGGCGCGGGGAGCGGTGAGCTGCGCTTCGAGGCGTTTGAGGCGGGCTTCGAGCTCGGGGGTGAGCTCCAGGCTGGGCTCGAAGCGGGTCGCGCCACCGGCGCCCGGGCGGGGGCGGGCCATTGCGCTTTCAACGAGCGCGAGCACGCGGCGTCCCGACTCGAGCCATTCGGTCACCGCATCGCGAATCTCGGTCAGGTCGACGGCGCTCGTCCGTCCCTCCACGGCACCAAGTGTGACGGACTGCAGGGCCGGGAGCTGGGCGAGGATCTTCATCAGCGTCTCGACGGTGATGTTCTCGCCGTTCTCGAACTTGCGGAGACGATCGCGGGGGATGTCCGCCCGCCGGGCCAGCTCGGACTGGGACAGACCGTGGTCGATACGCGCCTGACGGATCTGTGTGTGCAGCATCGGACACGATGTTAGCACGGTTCTAGTCGTAGCTGGCTTGTTAAATAGCCATGTTCTTCAGAGACAGGGGCTGCCACCTGGCGAACCGGGTCCACCACCTCGCGCCTCGGGTCGGCGTCCTCTCGCATAGGGTCCCAGACCCGAAGGGTGTGGTTGCCCAACCTTACCCAGACGCCGGACGACTCCACGTTTCGGGTTCGCGACCCGGCCTCACGAGTCGGCGACCTGACGAACGGAGTCGGCGACCTTGCGATCGGGATCGGAGACTCGTGACCGGCCGTTCATCGTTCTCGCGCGCGAGGACGCAGACCTCGTGGGAGAGGTGAACTTGCCCTCTCGTGAGGTCAACCCACTGCTCCGCTCGAGTCGCCTGTTCCGCTCGTGAGGTCACCCGATCCCGATCGTGTGGTCGTGCAACCACAGTCGTGAGATCGCAGGCCGCAAGCGTGAGGTGGTCCGACCCCGATCGTGAGGTCGCGGACTTCCAGCGTGAGGTTGCGGACTGCGGCCCTGAGGTTGCCGACTCTTTTCCGCCGGGCGCCTAGAGTGCTGTTCACCGTTTCGTCACAAGCTAAAGAGTCGACAACTGTTTACTGCATTTGACTTGTAAACAGGTCAGATGCACATTGCCCACATCCAAGGCTGAGCCGGGCAGTGAGGCCCGCCGTCGAAGGGCGCCCTCCGACGTCGACTCCTTCTGACTCTGCCACGGAACCCTGCGCAGGGAAACGACAACGACAACCGACAACCGATAACAACTGACGAAAGAAAGAGGATAGCTATGACAACGATCCCCCCGATCCCCATCGATCACGAGCAGCTCGCCAGCACCATAATGGCTTCGGCCCGCGAGAGCGCGCAGTCCGTCCCGGGCTTCGTCTTCGCGGCGAAAGGCCGTCGCCGGAAGATCACCACGTCTGCTTCGGTCCCGGATTCCTTTCTCGAGGCCGTGGCCGTGGCCTGCGTCGCATCGCCGCATCTGAGCGAGGCGAACGAGATCACGCCCGCGGAGCTCCGCGCCTGCATCACTTTTTCGCGCGCCTACAAAAGCGTCGCGAACGAGTACGTCGTGATCGCGCGCGGCCTGCTCGACACCGTCGCCGAGCACCGCAACAGTGTCGCCCAGCGGGCGCGCCGCGTGTACAGCATGGTCAAAGACCTCAACCATCCGGAGGAGCGCGAGCTGCTGGTTCCTCACGCCGAGGACATGCGTCGCACGCTCGGCCGCGGTCGCCCGAAACGGGTGAAGGTGCCGGCACCGGGCACGCCGGCTCCGTCCACGCAACCGCCGCCCGTTCCGCCGAAGGCCGCATAGGAGGTGACGCATGAAACGCTATCAAAAGGCGCTCCTCATCGCCGTCATGCTGCTCCTCGGCTGCTCCGTGCGTTACATCGCCGGCTACGATCCTGTGGTCGACAGCAACGCCCGGCGTCTGCAGGTGAAGCTCGATGCGCTGTTCGAAGAACTGAGCCGCACGGCCGGTACGCCCGAAGGGGCGTATGAGGTCTACGCGGCGACGTACGACGGCCTGCGCGCCGATCTCACCGGGCTCCAGCACGATGCGGCCTCCCAGCCGCGCAACCAGCTCACCCAGACGTCCCTGTCTCTGATCGACGACAACCTGCGGCAGCTCGAGGCCGCCCATCGCGAAGGCCTCAGCCCCGCCGAGGTGCCGGTGCTGCGCAAGATGTTCGACACGCAGCTTCGGATGCTCGTCGACCTCGAGACGGCGAAGAAGCGCGAGAGCGCTTCGGGAGGCTCGCAATGAGCCTCGACGTGAAGGTGCTCACGAAGTCCATGCTCGACGGGGCGCGTGCCGCGGTCTCCGGCCGGTGGCCGAAGCTGCAGGCCCTCGCCGAAGTCGAGCTGCGCAAGCTCGCGCAGACGCTGATCGACGTCCACCAGCTGGTCGCAGCCGGGGCCATCGACGAGAAGCGCGCGCGCCTGCTCGTGCGCATGCAGCAGAACACCGCCCGAAGCGTCCTCGCCACCGTGCGCGGCCTCGGCGTCCTCACGGCCGAACAGGCCACCGAGGCTGCCGTCGGCGCCGTGGCGCGGGCCGTCAACGGCGCCGTGAAGTTCAAGCTGCTCGGGGAGGTGAAGGCCAGCTTCAAGGCCGGCAGAGACCTGTGATGAACCGTGGGGCCGGCGTCTTCGCCGGCCCCACACTCAGCACTCAGCACGCAACGAACGGAAAACGACGATGACCATCCCCATCCAACTCGCCATCCAGGGAGGCGGCGCGAAGATCACGCATCTCGTCGCCGCGCTCGAAGCCGTGCAATCGCTGCAGCGGGAAGGCGTGCTGCGCGTCACGCGCATCGCCGGAACGTCCGCCGGCGCGATTGCCGGAGCGCTCTTCGCCGCGGGCGTGGACATGCAGCGCGCTCGCGACTCGTTCGAGGCGCACCGCGATGAGCTGCTGCGCGCGTTTCCCGCGCCCGACGTGTCGTTGCGCGCCGCGTGGTGTCTGCTGACGCGGCGGCCGTTCTGGAATGCCGCGCCGCTGCGGCGACTGCTCGTGGATCTGCTCGCGCCGCGGGAGCGTCTCGGCGATCTGGCCGTTCCTCTGGTCATCGTCGCCTCCGACCTCACGAACATGCAGCCGTGCGTCTACACGGACGCGAACGAGCCGCTCATCAGCAGTCTCCTGGACTCGGCCGGCATTCCATTCTTTCTCCGCACGCCGCCGAGCCGGCGCATGGACGGCTACCGGATCATCGTCGACGGAGGCCTCTGCGAGAACCTTCCGTCGGATCAGCTGACGTTCAGCGCCGAGGAAGGGGAGGTGGTGGGCATCACATTCTCCGCCACGCGGGCGGGTGCGCCGTTGGGCGGCGCGCTCGAGTTCGCGGGGGCGCTGATCGAGACCGCACTCAACGCCTCGGTCCTGCGCGCGCAACTGGATCTCGGCCCGAACAACTTGGTCATCCGTACGGACGCGGGCTCGTTCGATTTCCGCCGCGCGTTCCATGAGGCTCTCGGCGCCGAGTATCGCGAGACGCGCGCGCGGGCCGAGGACTTCTTCCGGCGGTATGCGGAGCGGTCGCGGCAGGTCACGGAGGCCGCCGCGGCCGGCGGTGGCGGAGCGCGGCTCCATCAAGTTGTCGCATCGCTGCGGTCGATGTATCAGTCGCAGCAGGAGCCCATCCGCTTCGAGATGCTCTCCGTGCGGATGGTCGTCACCGCGCCGTCGCAGGTGCAGCACGAGATCGTCTTCCGCGCGACGTCCGAGCCGGTGAGCTGCTACCGGATCCGGCTGATCCCGGCCAGCCATCACAAGACCCGATGTGAGCTGTTCGACCGCAACTACGAGCCGGTCGGATTCGATCTCGTGCCGATGTCCGACGACGAGCTGCTGCTGTTCTTCCGCGAGCCGATCGGGCCGGGCGACGCGCGCGCGCCGGTAACGCTGCGCGTGCGCGACACCGTCCCCGAGGCGTTGCGGCTGGCCGGCGAGGGACGGGACGAGCTGCTGGCGCGCGCATCCCGCGCGGACCGGCCGATCGGGGTCGTCGAGATCGTCGTGCACCTGCCCGAGGAGCTCGGGGACGTGTGGATCGGCGCCGCGTCCGGGTCCGGCGGCACGCGCATGACCCCCGCCGAACTGCTCCGCTACGCGGCGCCCGCGGGCTTCGTCACCCTGGGCTGGAAAGGGGAGCACGTCCCGCCGAACACGCTATTCGGCTGCAATCTCGTGCGAAGGAGGGCCGCATGACGCGCATACGACTGGAGCTGTGAGCCTACGAAGTACTGAGTGCTGAGTGCTCAAATAAGGACGGCCACCGGGTGTGACTCAGCACCCGCCACTGAAAGGAGAACGAACATGAACCTGACTCCAAACCATAAACAGCTCATCGTAAGAGTGGTCAACGTCTTCGAGACCGGCAAGGCGGCCGGCGACTACGCCGCGATTGCCATCTACGCGGACGGTCCCAACGACGTCCGCCAGATCACTTACGGGCCGCAGCCAGACGACCGAGTACGGGAACCTGAGCCTGCTCGTGCAACGCTACGTCGAGGCCAACGGCATCTACAGCGCCGCGCTCGCGCCGTTCGTTGCGGACATCGGCAGGCGCCCGCTGACCGACGACCGCACGTTCGTTTCGATCCTGCTCCGCGCCGCCCGCCGCGATCCGGTAATGCACGCCGTACAGGATGCTTTCTTCGAGGAGCGGTACTTCGTTCCCGCGATGCGCTGGGCCGGCAACCACCGTCTCGCGTTGCCCCTGTCCGCGCTTGTCGTCTATGGACCTGTGAAGTCATTTCGGTTGCTATGCAAGTTCTGGATGAGCTGCGATAGATTTAGGTGCGTTTCGTTGCGGTGTCATACCACAGGCCGGGACGGCTTGGGTATTTCTTCTCCAGAATATGGGTCACTAGATTCTCGACGATCTTTCGTGATAGCCAAAATGCCGCGTTTGCGTAATTTCGCTCATTGCATTCATTCGCTTCGTGAACGATCGTGTCATAGTGAGTACTGGGAAACTTGCCGTTCAACTCAATTAGAAGTGCGGCGAAGGAGGGTCAAGCGTCGCGTGCAGATCGCACAAGCGGCTAATGACCTGCGTGTGATCTCTTGCGTCGTTCCATCTTCGAGCTTGCGGATCGAATTGCGGTACATGCCTGCCCGTCTCCCGAGCTCCAACCGCGTGAGGCCGCACTTGCTGCGCGCGGCCCTCTCCGTACGCACCGGAAGGACTCACCGCAACCTTTCCGTACCTGTGTCGATGAACACTATATTGCAATATTGGTGTGCATATCCTAGACTGCCGGCCGTCCCGAGGAATCGAAGGAAATGCTCACGCTGGCGAGGAAACCGCGCGCCGCTGCGAAAGAACCACGGCTTCCCGCATGTCCGACAACATGCAGGAAGCCGGGGCCGTGTGTAGCGCCGCCCACCGTTGAGAGTGACCCGCACCCCGTGTGTCAGGTGTGGCTGGCGAGGGCGTACGCCGACGATTCTAGAGGGGATCGTGGCTCGTGTCGTGGATCGCTCTCCGGAGGGGCGGCGCTGAGGGCTCAGGAGGGCGCGGCTCCGTGAGCGCTGGCCGTCGGCCTCCGGACGGGCATCGGGCGTCCGAGGAAGCAGCGCACGAGCGCACGGTGCTGGCCATCGCCTCGGCCGTCAGGAGCGACGAAAAGGTATGGGGCTCCGTACGCGACCTGCTGGCTGTCAGAAAGACACGTATGCCGGTCTCCGTCGCGCGTTTCGCGGCACTCGGCGATCAACGTCTCGGCGTCGTCCGGTCTCCATACGTCGACGGCGCCGAGGATGGAGACTCGCGCGTATTTCAGCCGCGAGCGTTCGTCATCGGCGTGCGGTACCGCCGCGAGAACCCCGTCATCCGCGCGTGCGGATGGCGAGATCTTCGATCTCGATCCGACAATGAGGAGAATTGGTAGATGTGGAACAGGATCAAAGCGTCTCAAAACAATGCCTGTATGGGACTTTTTTGTGGCGTTGACGATATCGGTAAGGGTGGCTACACTCGGCTCACAGGTTGCGACAGTACGGAATGAGCGACTGATCGGCGCGCGTACGCACCCTCAATGCTGTTGTGAGCCGGACCGTTAATTCTGTTCTAATTCTAATGGGGATGAGCCATGACCCAACGAGCAACAGCACTCTTCATCATCGTCGGGGCGTTGCTCCTGTGGTGGGCGGCGCCTGTCGGTGCGGACCAACCCGAGACGTTCGAGCCGGGTACGGGTAAATACATTCTGGTTCTCGACGACCCGCGAACGGAGGTCGACGATCCGGCCGCGGGGAAGAAGCGGGCCCGGGAACCGGACGTTCAAAAGTACGGCGGCAAGGTTCTGCACAAGAAGGACGCCACTCGCGTCATCAAACTGCCCACCCGGGCGGCAAGCGCGTTGCGGAAGGAAGAGAACGTTGCCTACCTGCAGCGGATCTGGCTGGGAGAGTCGCGGGAGGAGTGGGGAGAGGATGCGCCGGGGTCCTCGCTGAAGGCCGATGCTGCTCCGGAAACCCTTGACACCGATCTGACCTGGACGACAGGGACCTACCTGTACGACGGCAGCGGGAACATCAAGCAGATCGGCACCGACACCTATCGGTACGACACGCTGGGACGGCTGACCCATGCTGTGGTTAAAGGCATCACCGAGACGTATCAGTACGACTCGTTCGGCAACCTGATCGCGAAGAGCGTGAACGGACAGGCCAGAGCGATCCCGGTGGATTCGTCGAGCAACCGCCTGCAGGGGGAGGCGTATGACGCGGCCGGGAACGTGACGACGCAGTCCGGACAACCGCGGTATCACTACGACTCGTTGTCGATGGTGGACCGGTGGGAGCGGCCGCCGTCGAACCGGAAACGTTACATCTACGGACCGGACGACGAGCGCATCGGAGTCGTTCTGCAGGAAGGCAGTTTCAGCCGGTGGAAGATCCGGGACTTCAGCGGCAAGGTGCTGCGCGAGTTCAAAGCGGACGACACGCAGGGGTATTGGGAGTGGATCGAGGACTACGCGTACGCCGACGGCCGGCTGCTCGCTGCGGAGCGTGAGAGCTACTACGGCGGAAAGCGCCACTTTCACACCGACCAGCTGGGCAGCGTGCGCATGATCACGGACCAGAGCCGCAAGCGGATCGCGGTGCATGACTACTCGGCGTTCGGGGTGGAACAGACCGACGCCGCCCAGGGATACAACCGCTATGCCGGAGCCGGCGGCGGGGGGGATTTCCGGGCCGAGCCGATGAAGTTCACCAGCCACGAGCGGGACCAGCACGGCTGGCTCAACGTCGACAACGACGACTCCCTGGACTACATGCACGCCCGGTACTACGACCCGAATCTGGGACGGTTCTTATCCGTCGATCCATCGATGGACATTAAGAAGAACCTGCCGGAGCCCCAGCGCTGGAACCGATATGCGTACGTCACCAACAACCCGCTGAGGTACACCGATCCGGATGGAAGAGATCGATACCAGGAGCCGGGATTCACCAAACCGCTGTCGGAGGCAGACTGGAGTGACGCACCACCGGTTATCCAAGGAGCGTTCTACGCTCAGGGCGCTCTTCTGGCTGCGGGAGCGGCGGGCGGAGGTGCTGCTGGCGGCTTGGCGAGGGGTGCTTTCAACCTTGCGCCGATCGCGCGCGGGTGGGCCATCGAGGCAGCGCTTGCCGCGAAATTTGGTGGTGGCCTGCCGAACAACTTTCCTACCATCGATCGGTTCCTAAACGGTATTGCGACGAGCGTTAAGAGCATTGATCTGCTCGGGAAGTCGTACCAGAACACCGCTCGATTAACCTCGGTTCTCACCGGGTACGTCGATAAAATTGCGCAGTTCAATGGTGGTGCGGTCGGTCAAACTGCAGTGAGAGGTGGCGATGTTTCCAGGCGCGTCTTGGAACTTGCAATCCAGCGCGGTGTAGGGACGCCACAACAGATGCAGGCGATCAGGCAAGCAATAGAATACGCAAGGAAGTACGAGATCGAGTTGAGAGTGATACTGATCAAATGAAGTTCGCTGTCCTATATCAACGGCGGGGAAAGCTAATCGTTGGTGCGCAGGGTCGAACGACGGCGGGCGTCTTGATCGCCGTAGATGAACCTGTGTCAATCGATGCCGCGATCGATGTGTCAGCACTCGGCAAGACAGTGCGCGATGCTTTGCGGCGATCGAGATCGCCGGTTCCACATCCGAATCCGGGAGATTGGCCGGCAATTACTGATCAGTTCTTGCGTGCAACAGGAGTGAAGACATGGGCGACCTTCGTTCGGGGCGCTGTTCTTACAACCGTTGAATCAGATGCTTCTGAAATAGTTTTTCAGCCGCATGAGAACTGCGGTCCGCGCAAAGCGTTTCAGCCGATGGGATTACCGTCTTTTCGTGTTGACGCGACAGCCCCGGACGCGGAAATAGGCGGCGCAGCAAGGCGAGCGCTTGATGTCGCTTCGTCGAGCGCCGCACAAACTGAATCGTAGTCGCTCGTTTAGAATAGGCTTCCGGGATCACCTTCGTTCTCGAATGACGGCCGAAATCCCCCCACCCACACCGCCGTCACGGCGTTCGGTGCGCCAGGCAAGGCTTGGCGAAGGAGGATCGAAGTGATGTGAAGTGACATTGCCGAGAGAAACCTTCGAATGCAGCCCCAGCAGGTTCAAGTCCTGCCCCGCCAAAAGTGGCCGTAAGCGGGCAGCGAGTGACCAGCCCGAGACCTTCGAGCCTGGAACGGGCAAATACATTCTGGTGCTCGAGGACCCGCGAACGGAGGTCGCCGATCCGGCTACGGTGAAGAAGAGGGCGAAGGAACCGGCGTTCAGAAGCACGGCGGCAAGGTTCTGCACAAGAAGGATGCGACGCGCGTCATCAAGCTGCCCACCCGGGCGGCGGGCGCGCTGCGGAAGGAAAGGCCGGTTGGCAACGTTTCCTGGATCCTGAACCGCCGTCAGCTCCGGCCGGATGGAATGTGCCGGAGCAACGGCATGACGAACCCGCAGGCGCTCGATTCGTCGAAGACGGCCCGGCCGGCGTCGATCTCCGCGGATCCGTCCACCGGGTGCGAGGTTCCGACCATCATCAGCGGTTCCTCCACCATCATCAGCGACCGTGTGGGCGGCACGGTCACGGCTCTCTGCACGAAGGGCCAAGCACTTGCGCGGGAGGGAACCTGACCTAGCCCTAGCGGGCCGGACCCACCTTCGCACTACCCTGTCGCGCGGCCGTGTGTCGGACGGCCGCGCGATGCTACTGCCGCTAAGGCTTGGGAATCGTCGGAAAGTCGCCGGTGACCCCGATCGCCCGGACGATGTGGTGGATGATGCGGACGATCGATTTGGACCGAGGCTCGCGTTCGCGAGTCTCGCGCGGCGCGCGATCGCGAGTCTCGCGCGGCGCGCGATCGCGAGTCTCGCGCGGCGCGCGATCGCCGAGCACCGGAACTGCCAGGACGAACAACAGAGAGAGAGCTGCAAGTTTCTTCATGTGACCCCCGTGGCTGCGGGTGGTCACTCGTCGCGCCCCTATTGTATGCGGCCCTACATCTTGTATGCGGCCCTACATCGTGAGCAACGGCATGGGGCGAGTGAATGGCACCGCCCGCTGCGCATGGATGCGATCGATGTAGCGGCCCACTTCTCCGGCCACGTCCGGCGTGAGCTGAGCTCGGTCGGCCAGGTCGCGGAGGTACGCGAGTGCGTCCGCCGTGAACCTGCGGCGGTCCGTATCGCGCACCACGTCCGCCGTGAGAAGAGACGCGAGCACGTCCCGCGCGCCGCTCGCATCGCCGACAGCGACAAGCGCGACGGCCTCCGATTTGCCAGCCAGCAGCGCGGACTCCGTCTCGCCCGCGGCTGAAAATCTTCGTCGCACGTTCCCGTAACCCTCTGCCGCGTGAGCGAAGTCGCCCCGCTGCTCCGCAAGCAGCGCGGCCAGCGCGTCATCCTTCACCACTTCGAGCGTACGCTCTCGGCTTCGGTCGATCCGCCGCACTCGGCGGAGGAGTGCTTCCGCTTCCGCGAGACGCCGCATTCGGATCAGCGCGTTTACGACGTTCCTTTGCGCATCCGCCCACCCGGCTTCGTCCCGGGCATCGACCGCAGCCGCGACGCCGCTGTAGAGCGCAAGCGCGTCCGCGTAGTCTGCGGAACAAAGCGCGAGCGTACCGCGCAGCGACTGGACTGCCAGAACGCGCTCGGGCTCACGCAACCAGAAGACCGGCTCGCACGCGTCCAGAAGCGATCGCGCTTGTTGTGGTTCCCATGCGTCGCGCATCGCGCAGAGGCATGCGTCGGCGAACTGGATGATCGCGTACTTCAGGTCCCGATCGCTGCACTTCGGGATCACCCCGCGGGCGTACATCAGTGCCGCTCGCGCGGAGTCGTGATGGCCAAGCTCGCGCAGGATCGTGCTTCGGTTCTTCCACGCGTCGAATTCGATTTCCGCCGCCACGTCCAGGCGACGCGTAAGATTCGAACTGATCACGGTCGCCACATGGATATGGAGATGTGCCACGCGCAGATCACGGCTCCACTCGGCTTCGGCGAGGTCGATGAAACGCCGAGCGAGAGATGGCACCATGTACCGCTCTTGTCCGGCGGCTTGCGGTCTCGAGTCGGCGTCGACCGCGAGCAACTCGGCGAGCAGCGATTCCACTTCCGCGTCGACCGCGGCCGCATCTTCAGCCGTGATGCTGGTCGGTTCGATCTTTTGGGCAAGTCGCAGGACGCGAGCGCATGAGGCGCAGGCCTCGACATGCGCGACGGCTGCGCCGCTCACGCGTCTGCCGAGTCCGATGCGGGCGAGCACATCGGCTGAGGGGCACGTCGAGAGTCTCACCTGGCGCGTCCTCGCTTGCTCCGGCGCATCGCGCTGACGACTTCGAAAACGCGCTCCTGTTCCTCCGGAGTGAGCCCCAGTAACTCCTCGATAAAATGGCGCTGCTGCGACGTCAGATCGCGCGTCCTGAGCGGCGATCGGAATTGGTAGCCGAGTGCTTCCGGCGTCGTGTTGAGCGCATCCGCGACGGCTTGGATCGTCCGGCGAGAGCGTGTCTTGTTGCCCTCGACGTTGGCAATCGTGTTCCGCGTGCAGCCCGCGCGATCGGCGAGCTCCTGCTGCGTGAAACCCGCTCGCACACGTTCCTGCTGCACGCGCTCGCCCGGCGAAACCCGCGGCACGTTGACGCCGTCCTGCTCCGGAGACACCGCACTGGACGATAGCATGAGTGAAGGGAATCTACTTCCGTTACTCCGCCAACGCAACGCTGTTTCTTGACGGCGTCTGCCAAAATTTTGTTGACACAATCTTTGGCAAGGCGTTAGACTCCAGCTCTCCGATCGACATGCATGAGATCACCGTCGGCGGGACGAAATGCGTCGCGGCTCTCGCTCACCCGACACGTGAACGAGAGCCGCCGATTCGCATCACGAGCAACGAAACCAGCCGGCCGCGATGCGAGAGTGACCACCCTAAATTGAATGGAGCGGCCGGACGTTGCGAGGCGAATTCTAGCAGGAATTGTTGGTGGCGACTCCCTTGACCCGAGGAACGTCGCCGGATCTGGGCCGATCCGCTCCGCCGCTGCCCCGGCTCGCGTGGGAGCGACCAGTCATTGGCTTTCATCGTTCTGGTGCGGATTCTGTGGGTGATGCGGACGTCATCCGGAGACGCGAGCGTTCGAATGGATGAGCTCTTCGATCCCGATCCTGAAGACGATGCGAATTGGCAGGTCAGGCTCGCGCGGGAACCGCGCGCAGTTGCGAAAGAACCTCGGCTTCCCGCATGTCCGACAACATGCAGGAAGCCGGGGCCGAGCGTAGCGCCGCCCGCCGGTGAGAGTGACCCGCACCCCGTGTGTCAGGTGTGGCCGGCGAGGACGTACACAGATGATTCTAGAGGGGATCGCAGTCAGTGGCGCGGATCAGTTTCCGGACGGTCCGCACTACGGGCCCGGGAGGCCGCGGCTCCATGAGCGCTGGCCGTCGGCCTCCGGACGATTGTCGGCCGTCCGAGGAAAGGTTGCACGCACGCGCGGTCGAGGCGATCGTGGCGGCCGTCGGACGCGACGCGAGCGTATGGGGTTCTGTACGCGAACTGCTGGCCGTCAGAAAGACGCGCATGCCGGTCTCCGTCGCGCTGGAACGCCTGGCCGCGATGCTCGACGGAGTGGTCGACGTTGCTCTCACTGAAGCGGTCGAAGACGACGAGGAGCACCTGGATCAGATCCGCCGGTTCTTTCTCGAGCCGCGCGAAAGCTATTCGACCGAGGCCCTGGCAGCGCTGTGGCGCGTGCATCGCGATGATCTCTTTGACATTTATCACGACCGGATCGTGCAATCACAATCGTCCCTAGAGGAACTGCGGGTCGAATGGGCCGATGTCATCCGCACGAGTGTTATGTACTACCTTTTGCGGCCGTTCGACGTCGAACGGGCTCTCGGCGAGGACTTCAGCTTCGCTCGACCGGCGCGATGGAAGACGGTTCCGATCCTGATCCGCATCCCGCGCTTTGTTGCGTCGGCATTTCCGCTGAATTCATCGGTGTCGCCGAAGCTCGCGCTTGCCCGTCGTCCTCGAATTCTTCACGGCGGAGCATCTCGTGGACGAGGTGCCGCGTCAATGAGCCCGGTATATCTCCGCCACGAGCCATACCGTGAGACGCTGCTTCAGCAGTATCTCGATCGGAATGGCATTCCCTCCGCACGGATCGAGGCAAAACTACAAGAGCGTCTGTTTGGCCGTGCCCCCAGCAGGAAACAGGTGGCTCGATGGCGCCTGGGCCGCGTGGACATCCGCCGCGAAGACATGGTGCGTATTCTCTGGGCGGTACGCGCAGCGTCCGACAATCCCTGCGTGCGGATGGAAGAGATCTTCGACCTCGATCCCGACAATGAGACGAATTGGTAGATGTGGGGCCAGGATACGAGGCGCCTGAAACAATGCCCAGTGCGCATGGGACTTTTTTGTGGCGTTGACGACCTCTGTAGGTGTGGCTACACTCGGCTCACAGGTTGCGACAGTACGCAATGAACGTCTGATCGGCGCGGGCCAGCCTTCATAACGAATCCTGTATTTACGATTGCTATAGAGCGATTGTCAATCATCGCTGGTGACTGAATTTGCCGATTTGAGAGGACGGTGCATTCATGACCATGTTGTCGTGGTGGGATTACTTCGTCTTGCAAGCCGGTACCCTCCGCATGCGCAGACGTGTGTGGTCGCCGATCGGGGATCGCGTCCTGCTGGAGATCAAAGCAAGTCGTGACCCGAATCTGATCGGGCACATACTGAGTGGTGTCATTGTAGCGACCAGTCCCGACACCGATGCGCTCGAGGCGAAAGCGGTCATCCGGCTGGACGGTCCCCTGAACTACTACGGCCATTACAGGCGAGAGGGGATCACGGTCGTTCGGACGGCTCCCGGCCGCCGGTGGCACGGCCTGAACCGGCTGCTCGTCGCGCCGGCCATCGTCCGCGTCATCGACTGCGACATACCGGACGACGGACAGGATCGGGTTCTTGCCGTCGGTGCTCTGACCCTGGACCGGAGAGTCAGTTGATGCGGAATCCGGGATGCTGCGCGATTCTGGACATCGATCGATGGGCGGACGTCGTCCTGGATCGCGTGGCGCGCCGGACGCACTGGTCGCCGATCGGTGAACACGTAGCGGTCACGTTCGACGATAGTGGAGATGTGGCCCTGACCGATTACACGGCGTACGGCACGATCCGGGCTCACGACACCAGGACAGACGGCACGCCGGCGGATTTGCTGATCGAACTGGATGGAGATATCGACTACGCCGGCCACTACAGGAGGTCCGGCATTCATTGGCTCGTCACGCGGGCTTGTCTGCGATGGCGGCGAACAAATCGACTGATGTTGGGCTGGACCGCGGTACGGATCAGCGACGCGCCGTCGTTCCGGGATGCGACCTACGATCGCACGATCGCCACGGGCCGGGTTGCCTTGCTGTAAGCGAAGTAGTCTTGATTGAGCACAGGACAAGGAGACTGTATGAAGTGTTTCGTTCGCGTCATTCGATTCGCGATGCTTTCAGGAATGGTGATTGTGGGACCCTTGCTGGTCGCTCAAACTCCGGCAGGGACTGTCAATACGAACGGCACCGGGACAGTTGGGGTACACATCGAGTCTTCCGCGGGCTATCCGGACGTCGTCATCAAGACCGGTAACGCGGCGACCTCCGCATTGCGGGTCTTCAATGCGGCGAACAGCGAGCTTCTGCGGGTATCCGCGAGCGGGAACGTCGGCATCGGCACGTCCTCAGCGCCGACCTCCAGGCTGGTGGTGAAGAATGACGTGGCCGGTACATGGGGGCTGGTGGTCGAGCAGCGGAGCACCGTTTCGGCAAGCGGCGACGTGAGCGACGTCGCTTCGTCGAGTGCGGCCCATATCACCATCCCCGCCGGGGTCACGAACTCGGGCAGTGCGCTCGGGACGAGCGGCCTGGTTTATCTCCAGGGCGGCGGCACCCTCGCCTCGGCTTACGGACTGTTCGGGTGGACGACCATCGCCTCGGGGACGCCGACCATCGTGAACGCGTACGGAGTATGGACCGGTGTCAACCGGAGCACCGGCACGATCCAGAACGGGTACGGCGTGTACATTAGTGATGTCGGCGCGACGAATGACTACGGCGTTTATCAGGCCGGGATCGATGATTCCAACTATTTCGGCGGCGATGTCCGGGTCGGCCCGGTCGTACCGCCGAATACGGCGTTCACGAACAAGATGGCCGTCAACGGACACGTGACCGTTGCCGGAAACATCAACGTCAGCGGCACGATCACGGGCGCGTCCGTCATCGGCGCGACCTTCCAGGATCTCGCGGAATGGGTGCCGGCCACCTCGGACATGGAGCCCGGCACGGTCGTCGTGCTGAACGGCGAGCGGATGAACGAGGTCATGCCCTCGCATCGCGCGTACGACACGAGCGTGGCCGGAGTCGTGTCCGCGAATCCCGGCATCATCCTCGGCGTCGGCAGTGACGCGAAGGAGCAGATCGCGACTACCGGCCGGGTGAAGGTGCGCGTCGACGCGACGCGCGCGCCGGTGAAGATCGGCGACCTTCTGGTCACCAGCGACGTCTCCGGCACGGCCATGCGCTCGGAGCCGATGGAGCTGAACGGCCGCTACTTCCATCAGCCCGGCACGATCATCGGCAAGGCGCTCGAGCCGCTGGAGAGTGGGACGGGGGAGATCCTCGTGCTGCTGTCTCTGCAGTGAGGGCGCTGCCGAAGGAAATCCAAATGAAAAACTCCGGAAATCTGAAGGTTGTCGCGGCAATCCTGTGTCTTGCCGCTCTTGCGTTTCCCGCCGGCGCGCTGACGCTGACCGTCGATGCCGAGGGCGTCACCGTGGGGGATCTGGCCGCAGGGTCGCGCGTGATTCTCTTCGGTGTCGGTCGCGAGCCGCGCCGCTATCAGTCGGCGATTCGTCGATGGACCGAGGTGCTGGCTGATGGTGATCGCGACGGAACCGTCCGATTTTCGTCGGCCGTCACGAACAAGTCGATCTGGGTCGCGGTGGATCTCGAGACCGGGGAGTCGGTCGCCGGCACCGGGCCCGGCTATCCCCGCCGCGAGATCACGGCCGGCTTCGGACTCAAACGAAACGACGCCGGCCAATTGAGCAAACTCGAGAACGCCCGGGGCATCGCGGAGCTGCTCGTTGTGAGGCCGGGGCGCGGTGCCTGGCGGCTCAGCGCCGCCAAGAGCTCCGCCGTGGACGACGCTCGGGACAATCCCTCCCTCATGCGACTGGACGCTGCCTCGTTCCGGGCCGTGAGCGGGGTCCCCTCGGACGACCTGAGGTATCTCCGGCGCGGCGACGTTCTGGCGATGATCGATCCCAGGGTGATGGAGTTCTACGTCGTCCAGGTGAGCGAGGACTGAACGGTGTACAGCAAAACACGCGTCGCCGTACTCTCCCTCGCCCTTCTTCTGAGCGGTGTTCGGTCAGTGGCAGAGCAGGCTCCCTTCGAGGAGAAAGGCTTCCGTCCGGAAAAGATGTATTCCTTCGGCTCGCTCGACCACGTGAACACGTTCAACGGAAACCTCGTGGTCTCGATCCCGGTCGGAATGCGGTATCCGCTCGACGGTGGGCTGACCTACGGGTTGTCGCTGACGTACAACAGTAAGGTCTGGGATTTCGACGATCTGGAAGGCTATCAGCTCAGCTCACCCGGCAGGCGTGCGAATGCCGGAATGGGGTGGCTACTCACCATGGGACGGTTGGTCGACCCGAACGACCCGAGCAATCCCATGGACGGGGGCTGGGTCTACGAATCTCCCGATGGCGCGGATCACCCGTTCGCGCCCGATAGTCTGTATGCGACGAGCGTCGAGTGCAGCGGTCCGGATTGCGGCATGGTGTCGTACACCCGCGACGGCTCGTTTCTGCGGATGCGCGTGCTCAGCGCGACCCTGCGCACCGTCGAGAGCGGCGACGGGTCCACCAGCGAGTTCGAGCTCGTGTCCGGAAAGTGGCGCCTCAAGCGGATCCACGGCGCCTTCCGGGACAATGCCGGAAATCCGTTGAGCTACGTCAACGTCACGTATCCCGGCCCGGCAGGGATTGCCCACTGCCCCGGGGCCAACAGCGTGTGGCAGCTCAACGACAGCGAAGGGCGGACGCACTTCGCCTGTTTCAAGGATCAGAACGTCGGCGTCTATGCCACTCCGACCGTCGATCGCGTGGTGCTCACCGGATTCGGCGAGTACGCGACGTATTTCTTCGAGTACGACCTGAACCAGAGGATCCCCCAAAGCTGCCAGGACACCTACCCTGACGATCCATCGGCACCGCTACCCACGTTTGATGTGCCGTATCTCCGGCGAGTGAAGCTCCCGGATGGCGCCAACGGCGCGTGCTCCGCCAACGATTGCTCACGGTTCGAGCTCGGCTATGCCGTCACGGGCTGCCCGACGGGAGCGTTGAAGGGAATCACGCTCCCGACGAAGGGCAGGATCTCCTACACCTACGATCCGAAGGAGATTCAGGCGAACGCTCCGTGCCCGCGTGTCCCCGCCTCCAATCCTGTCGGAGTGAGCACCCGCACTCTTTCCGACGCGGCGGGAAATGGGATCGGCACCTGGACGTACGCGGTTCAAAACGTCAACAAGGGATTCGTGAACTACCTGTCCCACGATCCCTGCTCACCGGGACCGATCGGAGGTGGAACCGAGACCCATCCGGTGATTCGCGACGAGGCGATCGGGACGGTGCTCGATCCTGCCGGCAACAAGTTCGTGCAGCATTACAGCGTCTGGCCCGGGAATCCCGGTCACCCGCAATTCAACGAGACATCGCCGGACGGGTTCCGGGAGAACGACTATTCGCTGCCGATCGGCAAGTTCGATGCGGCTCTGCAAGTGAACCTCTCGCGGGAAGTGTTGACCGGTTGCGATTCGGGCGGATCGAACTGCGCCCAGACGTTACGGAAGAGTTATGTCCGCTATCGTCTCGATCCCAGTGACAAGCCGGCGGATGCGGCTCACCAGACCATCGTCGCGGAGCGTACCGTCTACCTCGACGACGTGCCCGTTGGCAGCACCGCTCGATATGCGCATGTGGACTACTCGGATTACGACGGCTTCGGGCACTATCGCAAATCGGTTACCAGTGGCACGTTCGAAGGGAACAACGTCCGGACGACCCATACCACCTTCAACAATCTCGCCGTCGATGCACAGGGGCGATCGGCATCGGGCCAGTTCATCATTTCGAAGAATGATCCGTGGATTCTGGGAACGTATGACGCGGTGACCGTCACCGACGAGACCGGAAGCAGTACGTCGGCCCACTGCTTCGACGCGACGACCGGCTGGCTGCGGGCGGTGCGGATCGGGGAGCAGAACAGCGTCAGGGATCTCGTCACGTTGTTCACGCCGGAGACGAACGGCGGCTCGTCGACGGGCAACGTCGCCAGCGAAAGGTTCTACGGAGGAGACGGTGCGCCGTTGACCTCCTCTGCCGCCACACAGCCGATCTGTACGATCGCCAATGGGGGGAATCCGGGACCGATCGGGTATCGCGTCAATCACACCTACTCCTCCGGACAGCGGGCCACTTCCCGATACGAAGGAATGCCCTTCTTTGTCCTGGACCGCGACATCGATCCCTCGGGTCTGACGTTGAGAGCCCGCGCGACGGACGGGCTGGTCACGACCTATGGATACGACCGAGGCGGACGCCTTCTCAGCGTGCAGCCGCCGGGTCAGGCCGCGACGAGCTATGTCTACACAAACGCAACCGTATCCGGCAGTGACTTCGCGCCCGCTCGGGTCAAGGCGACCACGTCCTCGGCGGCGGCCGGCAACGTGGAGGTCGAATATCAGTTCGACGCACTGGGCCGTTTCTGGCGCGAGAAGACGAAGATGCCGAACGACACCTGGAGCGTCCGGGAGCTGCTGTATGACGCCCTGGACCGCAAGACGAGCGTTTCGGAGCCCGTGACGTTGACCGGATCCAGCGAGTTTACATTCACGCCGCAGCCCAGGACGGTCTTCTCCGATTACGACGCGTTCGGCCGCGCGCGCACCGTCACCGCGCCTGACAACAGCAAGACCACGTTCACGTTCAAAGGTGTGAGTGAAACGACGCGGACCGCCCGAATCGCGACGGGCCAACCTGTGGATACAGAGGCCAAAACCACGGAAACGTACGACCAGCATGGGCGTTTGCTCCGGGTCAGGGAATCGGGACCGGGCGGTGCGATCGAGACGGCCTACGGCTACGACGTCGGAAACCGGCTCAGCGCGGTCAGCATGGGCGCGCAGAGCCGCACGTTCGATTACGACGGCCGTGGGCTTCTCCGTTGGGAGAGCCATCCGGAATCAGGGATGACCTCTTACACGTACGACGCGAAGGGACACGTCCTCTCGAAGAGTCAGGGTGCGGCAAAGTCGCTGTTCGACCTGGCCTATCAATATGACGTGGCCGAGCGGCTGGTCGAGATCCGTGGAAGGAATCCGTTCTTCAATCCCGCTTCGCCCGGCGACCCGGACCAGCCCGAGCTCCGATTGATGAAGAAATTCGTCTACGGGACGAGCAACGAAGGCACCGACCGCCGCCTCGGCAAGCTCTGGACCGCGTCGCGTTACAACTACGATCCGGACGATCCCTTCGGCGCGACCTACAAAGTCAGCGAGACGTACGTGTACGGCGACGCCGGAGGGAGAAAGACGAAGCGCCTGACGAACATCACCCGGGGCTCCGGAGCCGATGAATCGGGATGGCAGTTGTACAGGACGGTGACGACCGAGGTGGCGTACAACGATCTGAGCCTGCCGGAGATCATCAAGTACCCGTATTGCGTGGATTGCGGGACGTGGCCTTCTCCGGGACCGGTGCGGGAACAGGGCTATGGCTACACCAAGGGGCGGCTCGCGTCGGTTTCCGGGTTCCTCAACGCCATGAGCTACTGGCCGAATGGAATGTGGAACACGCTGTCCCGGAGCAACGGCATGACAGACACGCAGGAGTTGGATCCGTCGAAGATGGCCCGGCCGGCGTCGATCTCCGCGGGTCCGTCCACCGAGTGCGCGGTCCCGGCCATCACCGGCGATCCCGTGGGCGGTACGGTCACGGCCTCGAATCCGGTGACGTTGTCGGTCTCCGTCAGCGGAACCGGCCCGTTCACGTACGAGTGGTGGGGCACGGAACTGGTGGGGACCGGCCCCACGTTCACGGCGACGTTGGCGAACACGCCGGTGACGACCGAGTATCGGGTGCTGGTGACGAACGCGTGCAAGACCGTGGCCTCGGTCTACGCCACCGTGTCGGTCGGAGAGTGTCTGCCGCCCGGCGCCTCGGTCACCGTCGAGCCAAACGCGAATACGATGCAGACGCTGGTGGCGGAGGGCGCGGGAACGGAACCGCGAAGCTACACCTGGCGCCGCGCTTCCGATCCGGCCATCCTCGGGACGGGCCGGAAGCTGACGGTCGGGCCGCTCTCGGCGACGACCACGTATACGCTGACCGTAGGCAACAACTGCGCGGGCTCGCCGTTCACGAAGAACGTGATTGTCACGGTGCCGTCACCCATGACGGCGGTGCTGACCGCGGCGCGAACACCCGGTGCGAATCAGATCAAGGTGACCTGGACGGGGCCCGCCACGGGCGTGAGCTACGTTCTGCAGCGGCGCAGCGGCGCGGAATGGACGAATCACATCGAGCTGAGCGCGGCCGCTCTGGCGGCGCGGACCTTCACCGACGCCGTCGATTCAGGCCGGACGTACGCGTATCGCCTCAAGGACGCGAACGATGCCGTCAGCAATGCGGATGTTGCGACGACCACGACGTTCCCGCCGGCGGTGCCAGGGGCGCGGGTCACGGCCAGCTCGTTTGTGACCGTGCTGTCGTCCGTGAATTCGGTGCGTGCAGCCGCGGGCTGGCCGGCGGTCGCATGGGCGAACATCCTCTCGGCGAAAGATCCGTTGCCCGTTCCGGGAGCAGTGATCCTGAGCGTGCACATCGCCAGCGCGCGTGCGCGGATGAACGAAGCGCTGCAGGTGCTCGGGGTTGCCGCCGGCCCTTATGCGCCGGGGCAGGTGAAGGGCGTCCGCATCGAGGCCGCCCACCTCAATGCTATCGTGAGCCGGGCCGACTGATGGGAGCTGCCATGACGAAAAAAGCGACTGCATTTCTCATCATCATCGTCGGAGCGTTGATCCTGGGGTGGGCAGGCGCTGCCCGTGCGGATCAGCCCGTGACCTTCGAGCCCGGCACCGGGAAGTACATTCTGGTGCTCGAGGACCCGCGAACGGAGATCGACGATCCAGTCACGGGGAAGAAGCGGGCCCGGGAGCCGGACGTGCAGAAGCACGGCGGCACGGTTCTGCACAAGAAGGACGCCACACGCGTCATCAAACTGCCGACCCGTGCGGCGGTCGCGCTGCGGAAGGAAGAGAACGTTGCGTACCTGCAGCGGATCTGGCTCGGCGAGTCGCGGGAGGAGTGGGGCGAGGAGGCGCAACAGTCCTCCCTCAAGACCGCCGTTCCGGAAACCCTCGACACCGATCTGACCTGGACGACAGGGACCTACCTGTACGACGGCAGCGGGAACATCAAGCAGATCGGCACCGACACGTACCGGTACGACACGCTGGGACGGCTGGCGCAGGCCGTGGTCAAAGGGATCACCGAGACGTACCAGTACGACTCGTTCGGCAACCTGGTTGGGAAGACCGTAAACGGACAGCCCAGACCGATCCCGGTCGATGCCTCCAGCAACCGTCTTCAGGGCGAAGCCTACGACGCGGCCGGAAACGTGACGACGCAGGCGGGACAGCCGAGGTATCGCTACGACTCGTTCTCGATGGTCGACCGGTGGGAGCGTCCGCCGTCGAACCGGAAGCGGTACATCTACGGGCCGGACGACGAGCGCATCGGGACCGTGCTGCAGGAAGGCAGCTTCAGCCGCTGGAAGATCCGGGACTTCAGCGGCAAGGTGCTGCGCGAGTTCAAAGCGGACGACACACAGGGGTACTGGGAGTGGATCGAGGACTACGCGTACGGCGACGCCCGGCTGCTGGCGGCGGAGCGCGAGAGCTACTACGGCGGCAAACGTCACTTCCACACCGACCACCTCGGCAGCGTGCGCATGATCACGGACCAGAGCCGCAAGCGGATCGCGGTCCACGACTTCTCCGCGTTCGGGGTGGAACAGACCGACGCCGCCCAGGAGTACAACCGCTACGCCGGAGCGGGGGGCGGGGGCGATTTCCGGGCCGAGCCGATGAAGTTCACCGGCCACGAACGGGACCAGCACGGCTGGCTGAACGTCGACACCGACGACTCGCTGGACTACATGCACGCCCGGTATTACGACCCGAATCTGGGGCGGTTCTTGTCGGTCGATCCGGCCGGATATGACCTGCAGCGACCACAAAGCTGGAACCGGTACAGCTACGTTCTGAACAACCCGGTCAACTTGACCGATCCGACAGGTCGTTGTGTCTGGGATATCTGCATCGGGGAAGCAACGGCTGCGGTGGTGGTGCTTACGACCGCAACAGCGTATGCATTAGCGCCAAGTAGCGTACCGGGCAAGTCCAACGGCGACGTGATGGTTGACTCAGCGATTGACGGCTTCCAAGCCGTTGGGACCTGGCTGCTGAACGGGTCGGGCGGTAGCAATGGTGAGATGGCCGCCGAGACAATGATTAACAACTGGCAGCGGAAGGAAGGGGAAGCAGCAGATTCAGCGCCGACAAGCGACCCGAAACGGCGCTTTTCGAAAGGCGATCGACAGGCGGGACTCGATAAGTCCAAAGATGCCGAAGGTACGCCGCGTTGCGAATATTGTGGAACGGCGCTAATTCCACGCGCCGGCAGCGGAAACTCATACGAAGGCGACCATCGCGATCCTCACGCTCAAGGAGGTCGGACGACGCAAGAAAACCTGGCACCCTCATGTCGCGACTGCAATCGCGAGAAGGGAAATCGAACTCCAGAGCAGTGGAAGAAAGACAAAGAGAAAGAGCAGTGATGTCTGAAAGAGAATTTCCTGCTTATGTCTGCAGCCACATTTTCGATGCAACACGGCCAGTGCTTCTGGTCTCTCGTGAGGACGGCGATTGGCAGCTCTTGTGTGGAGGATCGCATGAGGCAGACGAGAAGCCCCGTGTGGTTGGACTTAATCACCTCATTGAACGGGATCCGACTCTTCGAGAGATCCTCGATCTGCCCTCCGACTGGGACGCAGAACGAAACGCGGTGAACGCATCGTGGACGCGGACTCCCTCCAACTGAGGCACCCGCCCGACATGACGGCGCGATGGGCATTTTCTTACAACACATTCATGCAGAATCAAGAGAAGGTACACCCTGGATACATCAATCAGGGCGACATGATGGCCTTCGTGATTACTGGCGACACGAGAGCGTCGCCACCGCCTTGCGGTACCCCGCGTGGCGGCTATTGCTAAGCACATGGTGTACAACTAGGCTCGACGGAAGGGGATTCGTCGATGACGATTTCGGACCTAGCGCGAGAAGCAGAATCGTGGAGCCGCCCGAACTGGTCTCCCGGCGGAGGTGATCCGTTTCTGCAGTATGT
This sequence comes from uncultured Acidobacteriota bacterium, assembly GCA_963821585.1. Classification (GTDB taxonomy): domain Bacteria; phylum Acidobacteriota; class Thermoanaerobaculia; order Gp7-AA8; family Gp7-AA8; genus QHVT01. Next base: position 4,502,319 of record CAWGEI010000003.1, on the reverse strand, counting down.
CGTGTGCGGGAGTACAACTACTCCTGAGACGGATGAACGGCGTCATTTTCGAACGCGAGGTCTGCCGCCAGGTGTTGAGCTGCGCGCTTTTGATCGAGATGTTCACTCGGAATATCTCCGCAACGCGTACGAGGAAGGTTATGTGCGAGCGTGAACTCCGAAGCGATGCCGACATCCTTTCGCTACGGCGGTGCCAAGTTTTGTCGAACTCCTATCGAGGTTTTGACCGGTTTGGCTACTCAACATCAGGGTTTTTGCGGCGGTCGCGGCAAACGCTGTTATGCCCGCCGCCGGCGCAACTTGCGAGAGCGCGTTTACCACGGGCTTCAGGCGCTCCGAAGGGGGCGCCGCCGGTGAGGTTTCCTGCGACTAGCCAAGGCCGTGACATCTGGCGAAGACGCCATCATGGTGATCGGCCGCGTTTCCAGATGTCCGGTTCCGAGTAATAGAGCGCGCGCGAAAGGAGTACGGACGCGTGCGCCAGCTCCGGGTTGGACGTCGTCGGAGCCGCTTCTGCAGCTTTCAGGAAGGCCGTGGGCAGTTCTGCGTAACGGCCGGCTTCCCGCAGGATCGCCGAGGAGAACTTCCAGGCCTCGAATCGGAGCTCCGCCATATCGGGTGAATCGCACAAGTCGACGATCGTGGTCGCGGCCTTCGCCAGATCGACGGCGACCGGACGGTCGCGCAACCTTGCGTCCATCGCCAGACTCAGGAGGCGCCGCGCAACGTCCGGCCGCCGATATTCGTTCTCTCACGGTTCTCCACCACGTGGCTCGGGGAACGCCCATGAGGCGAGTCACGAGCTCGTCTACCTCCTCGGCAACTTCAGCGATTGCTCCCAGTCCGGCGGCAACGGCACGGTGCAGGAGAGCCAGGCGTCGTGTACACGTGGGACAAGCCGTGACGTGGGATGCGTCATCATCGGTTGCGCTCCCGTGAACGAAATCGGCGAGTGCGTCCGAGGACAAGCATGGCCGCCGCATCATTTCCGGGCTCCAGGGGATCTTTTCTTCGCCCGTTTCCGCCGAAGCCGCTCGACAGCTCCGCGAACGAGTCCGTAATCTTCCGGCGGCAACGAGAGTAACTCGTCGACGATCTGGCGCTGCTCGGGCGAGAGACGGCGGAATCGGATCGATCGTGCTTCCGCCGCCGATCGTACGCGCAGGCCGAGATCGGAGATGGACGCTTTCAAGGCTGCCGCCAGAGCGCTCGCGTTCTCGGACGTGACCTCCTGGGTCGTTCCGTTCTCGAGTTTGCGAATGGAGTTGCGGTGCATCCCGGCCCGCCTCGCGAGCTCCGTTTGCGTGAGGCCGCGCTTGACGCGAATGGTTCGCAAAATGGACGGCGCTTCGGACGTCGTGGCGGCGCTGTGTCCGGTGGAACGCCGCCGCTTTGTTTTTCTGGCGGGTGACGAGACCGGACTGACCATGCAACGCACACTCTACGCATCAGAACGGCAATCCACAACGCTTCCGCCTTCGATTTCGCAGTTCCTCGTCCCCCTCTGTGTTCTCTGTGTCTCTGTGGTGAATACACATATGCCTCCTGCGAGGTGCGTGCTGATTCACCACAGAGACACGGAGAACACAAAGGGGGACGGAGAGGGGACGGTGGTTGCTTTTTGACGCGCGTCCTCGTCCTATACGCGTCATGCGTCACTTGCTTGTCTCCCTGTTGCTGTCGATCATGGCCGCGATGCCCCAGAGCTCGTACGAGCGGATGAAGGCCGATGCCGAGCGCGAGTACTCCGAGAAGTCGTTCCGCCGAGCCCACGAGTTGTACGAACAGGCGGCGAAGCTGGAGTTGCCCGCGGACGAGCGGCGCTTCGTCGAGCTGCGGCTCGCCGATACCGCGTGGCGGGCGGATGCGGCGTCGCCGAACGATGATTCCACGGAGCGTGAAGCGGCGCGTACGGCGCTGACGGAGGCGGTCAGCAAGTGGCCGCACGACCGGCTCTGGGCGGACGCCAACGAGTCCCTCGGCGACTTCATCGCGCAGCATCCGTGGCAGCGGAACATCGACGGGGCGATGCCCTACTACGTGTCCGCGCTGGACTGGTGGGCGGGGAGCAGCGACCTGGCGGAAGCCCGGCGCCGCTATCTCGACATCGTCTGGAAGCTCACGGCCGACGGGATGCGCTGGCAGGTTCCGCGGGAAGTGCTGGTCAACGCCGTGGCGATCGCGGAGACGCCGGAAGACAAGGCGCACGCGCGCTGGCTGCTCGGCCAGCGCATCTCGATGGAGGGCACGGAGGCGAGCTACGAGCGCGCATACGAGCTGTTCGACGAGGTCCTCAAGATCGGAAAGAAGAGCGAGTACTACGACGACACGCTGCAGTTCTACGCGGCGCTCGCCGCGCAGCGCGGGGACTTCAACAAGGCCATCGAGATCTACCGGCGCATCATCGCCGAGTATCCGTCGGGCGCGACGCGCGTACGCCGAGTTTGCGCGGAACGCGATCGCCACGATCCTCGAGCCGGCGACCGGCGTGGCCGTCCTGGGGACGTTCCTGCCCGAGGCCGAACAGGAAGTGTTCCTGTCCTGGCGCAATGTGAAGGCGGTCGGCTGACGCTGCTACAGCGTCGACCTCACGCGACCGTGCGCTGGAACGATCAGCGGCAGTGGATGGACTCCATCGCGGTCGAGGGACGTCCGGTGGTGCGGCAGTGGACGTACGAGACGAACGACACGGGCGAGCACAAGCCGGGCAACGAGCGGTCCGGCTCGAGCCGCGCCTGCCCCTGGGCGCGTATATCCTCACGGCCAGCGCGGAAGGGAAGACTCGGCGCGCGGACGCTGGTGCTGGTCACCGACGCGCACATCCTCGTGCACGGCGGCGGGTCGCACACGAACATCTTCGTCACGGACGTCGTCACCGGCGAGCCGATCGCGAACGCGCGCGTCCACGCTGTCGCAGCGCGTCGACCGCGATCAGACCGTCGAGCGCGATGCGCAGACGAACGCGCAGGGACTCGTCGCGCATCGAGCAGGGCAGGCAAAACGGGAACGCGGTCGTCACCGTCGCCGCGGGCGCGCGGCAGGCGTATCACCAGTTCTACGACTACAACTACCGCGGCGACAGTGGCGACAACGCGCAGTGGCGCATCTACGCGTTCACGGACCGCCCGGCGTACCGCCCCGGCGAGACGGTGCAGTGGAAGATCCTCGCGCGCACCCGTCAGATACGAAGACTGGGCGACGCCGGACGGCAGCCGCTGAACTACGAGATCATGGACCCGCGCAGCGAGAAAGTGGCCAGCGGGCGTCGCAAGCTGAACGCCTTCGGCAGTTTCTGGTCCGAGCTGGCCCTGACGAGCGAGATGCCTCTCGGCGAATACAACATCAACTTCAATTCGAAGAACCAGCACCGCGGCAGCGCGCAGCTCTTCCGGCTGGAGGAGTACAAGCTGCCGGAGTTCCTGGTCACGGTCTCGACGCCGGAAGGGAAGCAGTACCGCACTCGGCGACACGATCGAGGCGACGATCGAGGCGACTACTACTTCGGCGGCCCGGTCGCGAACGCGACGGTCGAGGTCGTCGTCTATCAGTCAGCCGTTCTATCGCTACTGGACTCCGTGGCGCCAGTCTACGACTGGTACTACGACCCGCCGCCGCGATCGTACGGCGGGAACATCGTCAAGCGCGAGACGCTGACGACCGACGGCGACGGCCGGGCGGTGCTGCGCATCGACACGCCGCGGACGCCGCAGACATGAACTATCGCATCGAGGCGCGCGTGGTCGACGCCTCGCGGCGCGAGGTGCGCGGCGAAGGCAACGTGCGCGTGATGCGGCAGCGCTACTCGGTGCATGGCCCATCCCGAGCACTACGTCCACCGCCCGGGCGACAGCGTGTCGGTCGACCTCAGGCGATCGACGCGAACGACAAGCCGGTGCAGGCGACCGGCACGGTGGAGGTGATGCGGCGGCGACATCGGCAGACTCCGCCCCGCCCGATCCGCGGCGTGATCCGTCCGCCGGTGATCGAGGACGAGGAGTGCTCACCACGAAGCTCGACGACCGACGCGAAGGGCGAGGCGACGTTCAGTTCACGCCGAAGACCACCGGCTACTACGCGGTGACGCTGGACGAGTCGACGGACGGGCGAAGAGCGCCCGCGACGTCGTCGACCGCGGAGACGACGGTGTGGGTCGACCGAGCGCACGACCACGGACTCGGCTATACCGCGCGGGCGGCCTCGACCTGATCGTCGACAAGGAGACGCTGCGCGCGGGCGAGACGGCGAACGTGATGGTCGTCGCGCCGACCAGCGGACGCTGGGTGCTGCGTCGAGCTCCAGCGGCGACGACATCTTCAACACGCAGGTCGTGCGCCTCGACGGCACGGTGAAGCTGCTGCAGATCCCGGTCGAGGAAAGGCACGTCCCGAACTTCTTCCTCACGGCGTCGTCGGTCTTCGACGCGAGCTGGTCACGACACGGAGCAGATCGTCGTGCCGCCGGTCGAGCACTTCCTGACCGTCGACGTGAAGTCCGACCGCGAGCAGTACGAGCCGCGGCAGGAGGGAACGGTCACGATCACCACGCGCGACGCGGACCGGCAAGCCGGTGCCGGCGGAGGTGGCGCTGGCGGTCTCGGACGAAGCAGTCACCGCCATCCAGCAGGATCCCGCGGGCGACCCGCGGCAGTTCTTCTTCGGCGACAAGCGCGGCCAGAACGTGCGTGCGTCGTCGAGCGCGGGGCTGCACTCGCAGCGGTACGTCAAGCTGGACGAGAAGACGCAACAGGAGCTGGACAGACCAGCAGGCGGAAGGATAGCGCGGCCTCGCGAACGACGGCCGGGTTCGACGGCGTCGCCACTGGCGTCGTGGGCGGTGATCGCGGGTGCGCGCGGATGAGATGCGCGGCTGGCGGCTCCGCCATGGCGTCACCGCCGCCACCTCCAGCGCCTGCCCCCGGCGCCCCACAGCTGAGACGGTCGATGGCGGCCAATGTCGCCGTCGCAGAGCGAGCGCGGGCGCGGGGATCGACGTGCAGGTGCGCAGCGACTTCCGCTCGACCGCGCTCTGGAAGCCGGACGTCATCACCGACGCGAACGGCACCGCCACGGTGAAGGTGAAGTACCCCGACGCGCTGACGACGTGGCGGGCGACGGCGCGGGCGGCGACGCGCGGCGCGGCAGTTCGGCATGGCGGAGTCGACCTCGCGCACGACGCTGCCGCTGCTGGTGCGGCTGCAGGGGCCGCGGTTCTTCGTCGTCGGCGATCGCGTGACGTCTCCGGCGTGGTCAACAACAACACCGATGCGGCCATGACGGTCACGCCGTCGCTGGAGGTCGAAGGGCTGACGCTGGCCAGACGCCGCACGCCGCACCGCTTCGCGTGCCGACCGCACGGCGAGGCGCGCGCCGACTGGACCGTCGCGGCCGAGCAGCGCCGGCACGGCGAAGCTGCGCGTGACCGGCGCGGCGCGAACGTGCGGCGACGCGATGGAGAAGATCGTTCACCGTCTACGAGCACGGCATCGACAAGCTGATCGCGCGCTCGCGGCAAGATGCGCGGCGAGGAGGCGGTCGATCCGGCTGGACCTGCCGCGCGAGCGGCGGGCCACGGAGCTGACGGTGCAGATCGCGCCGAGCCTGGCCACGACCATGCTCGACGCGCTGCCGTACCTCATCGAGTTCCCGTACGGCTGCACCGAGCAGACGATGAGCCGCTTCCTCCCCGCCGCCATCGTGGCGCGGACGCTGGAGACGCTCGGCCTCGATCCGGGTGAGCCGCTCGCCGAAGAAGGACCTCGACGCCGTCACCACGCGCCGGCATGGCGCGGCTCTACGACATGCAGCACGGCGACGGCGGCTGGGGCTGGTGGAAGGACGGAACAGCGACGCCTTCATGACGGCGTACGTCGTGTGGGGCTTCGCCATCGCCCGCGACGCGGGGCTGCCGGTCGACACGCGGACGCCGTCGACCGCGCCGCGGATGGCTGGAAGGGCAGACTCGTCGAGCGCAAGAGTCGAGTGCAACGACCAGGCGTGGATGCTCCACGCGCTGTCGGCCTGGCGCGAAGATTCGCACCGGCGCGGAGCGCGCAAGACGTTCGACGACGTCTGGCGCATCGCGAGCAGCTTGACCGCCTACTGCGCGCGCCCTGCTCGCGCTGACCGCGCACCGCTACGGTGACACGGAGCGACGCGCGCGTCCTGGTGCGCAACCTCGAAGACGGCGTGCAGCTCGACACGTGCCCGACAGTCGATTCTGTCGAAAGGCGAAACCACCGCCGAGCCATGCAGACCGCGCACTGGGGCGCGCGCAGGCTTCTGGTGGCGCTGGTACGACGGCCCGGTCGAGACGACGGCGTTCGCGCTGCAGGCGCTGGTCACGATCGATCCGAAGAACAAGCTCATCGAGCCGACCATGAACTGGCTGGTGAAGAACCGCCGCGGCGCGCAGTGGAACAACACGCGCGACACGGCTATCGCCCTGCTGGCGATGAACGACTACCTCGAGCGCAGCGGCGAGCTGCGCGGCGACGTGTCGAGTACGAGCTGACGGTCAACGGCCAGGTCGTCGCCACGAAGACGCTCACCGCCGCCGACGTGCTGCGCGCGCCGAGCCGGTCTCCGATCGAGCGCGGCGCTGCTCACGGACACGACGCAGGAGATCCGCATCCGCCGCACCGCGCGGCAAAGCGCCGATCTACTTCTCGGCCGAGGCGCGGTTCGTCTCGCTGGAGGAACCGGTGAAGGCGGCGGGGAACGAGATCTTCGTCCGCCGCGAGTACTTCCGCCTCGCCCCGCGCCCGACGCTGCTCAAGGGCATGCTGTACGACCGGCCGCCGCTGCGCGACAGGAGTCGATGCCGAGCGGCGAGCGGGTGGAGGTCGTGGTCACGATCGACGCGAAGAACGACTACGAGCTACCTCCTGTTCGAAGACCTCAAGCCCGGCGGCTTCGAAGCCGTGAGCCTGCAGAGCGGCCAGCCCCTGTTGCCACGCGGCGAAGACCAAGAGCTCGGCGTGGATGTATCAGGAACTGCGCGACCGCAAGGTGGCGATGTTCGTCGACCACTTGCCGCAGGGAGTGTGGGAGATCCGCTACACCCTGCGCGCCGAGATGCCGGGCTCGTTCCACGCGCTGCCGGTGATCGGGCAGGCGATGTACGTCCCGGAGGTGCGGGCGAATGGGGAGGAGGTGCGGGTGACGGTGGAGGAGTGATCGCTGGGGCCGCCTTCCAGGCGAGTCGTACGCTGGCTTCCAGCCGGCCGGCGTGGCGGCGTCCCGCGCCGCCACCCGCGGTGCACAAGTGAAGTTCTCGCGAGAGACGGCCGGCTGGTAAGCCGTCGGTCCGATCGCCTGGAAGGCGGCACCACGTAGACCGTGCCGCCGGCGCGCTCTCGCGCGGCACTCGCGGGTCGAGCAGGGACCTGGGCGAAGGCCGGGCGGAAGCGTGCCGCGCGCCTCGCCCGCCAGGTCCCTCGCTCGACGCTCGGGATGACACACCGCGCTACGCGCGGACCGTGACGGCGTGACGTCGTCGCTCGTGTCCCCGCTCGACGAGCTCGCGCGCCGAGGCCCGCCTCCGCGACATGCGCTTCAACCCTGCCACGCCCAGCTCCTCGCCATCGACGATCGCCTCCGTCACCCCGTCGCTGTACAGCACCAGTGCGTCGCCCTCCGCGAGGAAAGCGGTCATCGTGCGCCACTACGCGTTCGGCAACACGCCGAGGAGCGGGCCGGTGGAGCCGATCTCTTCGATGACTCCCGAGCGCCGCACGATCAGCGGGCGGCGGGTGGCCGGCGTTGGTCAGCGTCAGCTTGCCGTCGTCGCGGAGCCAGCCGATGACGGCGGTCGCGAAGCGGTTGCGCGGAATCAGCGGTGCCAGGAACTCGTGCAGGCTTTGCATCGTGCGAGAGGGGTCGCACTCCATCGACGCACACGACGACGATGCGGTGCTCCAGCTCTTCCTGGATCATCGCCATGACGATCGCTGCGGGCAGGCCCTTGCCGGCGACGTCGCCGAGGGCGAGCCAGAGGCGGTCGTCGTGCGCGGTGGGTGAAGTAGAAGTCGCCCGTGAACGTGCGGGCGGCGCGCGACACCGCCTGCGACGTCAATGGACGGACTTACGACGCGATCGCGAACGGCTGGCATCGTCGACATGGCCGGAATCCTTTCTCTTCCGCTTCGTCCGCGCGCGAAAAGGGACGCGATTTTCTTCCCGGATCCTCTTGGCGTCGCGGCAGGTGGGGAAGCAGACGATCTTCGTGGTCTTCGAGCCGATGTAGCGCACGCCTTTGCGTCCGAGGCTCTCCAGCGCTTCGACGTCGACGCCTTCGCGGCGGAGCATCTCCCGCTTCATCGCCGGGCCGAACGCGTACTGCCGACGCCGCCCGCGAGGGGACGACGCGGTGGCAGGGGACGACGAACGGGACGGTGTTCTTGCGCAGATGCTGCCGACCGCGCGCACCGCCTTGGGCGGCCGACCTGGCGCGCCACCCACTCGTACGTGCGCACCTCGCCGCGCGGGATCTTCGGAGCGTGCCGAGGACGTCGCGCTCGAGGTCGGAGAGCTCGTCGCTCCAGTCGACCCGCGGCTTGTCCACGCCTTCACCTTCCAGCGCGGCGTGGACCTGCTTGCGGAGCGCCTCGGGCAGCGTGCCGGCCTTCAGGCGCAGCCGCAGCGTTCGTGTACGCGGCGTGAACTCCTCGAACGTACCGCGGCGGACCATGCGCAGCCGCGGTCGGAGAACGCGACCCAGACGCCGTCGACCTGTCGTACGAATCGGCCGAGCGCGTCTTTGCACGAGCGCGGCGGCATGGCCGCGATCGACTTGATGCTGCGGGCGAGGATCGCCGACGTCGCTGACCGACGCGTCGCAGGTGGGGCAGGTCGGAGATGCTCCTGACCGCACCGTGCTCTTCGGCCTGCAGCTCGCCGGTGCGCAGAGCGTCGACTCGAGTCAGTACGGATCTACACTGCATGGGCACACTCCCTTCCTTTCCAGTGCGTCCCGCAGCAACTTCAAGCAGCGAAACACTTTCCCCCGCAACGACGACTCGGTCGCGCCCACGGTCTTCGCGATGTCCGCGTACGACATGTCCTCCATGAATCTGAGAACGATCAGTTCGCGCGCCTCGACCGGCAGCCCGGACATGGCGTCGCGCAGCAGTTGGGCATCCTGCTGGCGCTCGAGCTCGGACGAGCCGTGCTCGCGCACGAACGGCCCGATGCGCCCGTCGTCGAAATTCTCAAGCGGCTGCTCCAGCGCGCGCGTCTTCGAGCGGCGCTTGTTGAGACAGAGGTTGCGGACCATCTTGAACAGCCACGGCCGCAGCGCGAGCGCCGCACAGCGCGCCTCGTCGTACTGGCGGGTCAGCGCGCGATGGGCGCGCAGCATCGCGTCCTGCACGACTTCCTGCGCGTCGAACGTGTTCTGCAGGATGCCGTGGGCGTAGCCGTAAAGGGCCGGCTCGAATCGGTCGATGAGCCGCTCCAGCGCCCCCGGCTCTCCGCGATGGACCGAAACCGCAAGATTCTCCTCGGAGGTCTCCCGCAGGGCGACGGCGCTGCCGCCGGTCCAACTGTTCTTCATGATCTGTAGAACACAGGATATGTTGTGCGCGTTCGCATGTCTGTCCTTCTAACTGCCGAAAATCTGACCAAATCCTTCAGCTCGCGGCCCCTGTTCGAGAACCTCTCCTTCACCATCGACGAAGGCGACCACGTCGGGCTCGTCGGGCCCAACGGGTCCGGCAAGTCGACGCTGCTGAAAATCCTGGCGGGCGTCGAGGATGCGGACTCCGGCACGCGCGCCGTGCGCAAGGGGCTGCGCGTCGGCTATGTGCCGCAGGATCCGGTGTTTGCGCCGGGGAAGACGGTCGAGGAGGTGCTGCTCGACGCGCTGCATGACGACACACGCTGGACGAGTACGAGAAGCTCGGCCGCGTCTCCAGTCGCCCTCGGCAAAGACCGGTTTTCTGGACAGCGACCAGCAGACGGAGACGCTCTCCGGCGGCTGGCGCAAGCGGCTGGCCATCGCCCAGCAGCTCGTGCGGGAGCCGGACGTCCTGCTGCTCGACGAGCCGACGAACCACCTCGACGTCGAGGCCATCCTCTGGCTGGAGGCCCTGCTGAAGCGAGCCGGAGGCGTTCATCGTCGTCAGCCACGACCGTTATTTCCTGGAGAACATCGCCAAGCGGATGCTGGAGCTGAACCGCGCCTATCCGAGCGGGCTGCTGCAGACCGACGGGCACGTACAGCGATCTGCTCGAGAGCCGCGACGAGATCCTGCGCAACGAGGCGGCGTATCAGGAGACGCTGGCGAACCTGGTGCGCCGCGAGATGGAGTGGCTGCGCCGCGGGCCAAAGGCGCGCACGACGAAGGCAAAGGCGCGCATCCAGAACGCGGAGCGACTGATCGACGAGCGGGCGGAGAGCCGCGACCGCGCGCATGTCGTTCAACGCGGAGCTCGAGTTCACCGCCTCGCAGCGGAAGACCAAACGGCTGTGGAGCGGGACGGGGGCTGCGCAACAGCTCGGCGAGCGGAAGATCTTCCGACAATCTCGACGTCCTCCTCACCCCCGGCGCCCGCCTCGGCGTCCTCGGACCGAACGGCTCCGGCAAGACGACGCTGTTGCGGATGATCGTCGGCGAGCTGGAGCCGGACGCGGGCACGATCGAGCAGGCCGACGGCCTGCGCGTCGTCTACTTCGAGCAGAACCGCCAGATCGCTCGATCCGACGCTCACGCTCAAGCGCGCTCTCGCGCCGGAAGGGCGACTCCGTGCTCTTCGCGAGCCGCACGATTCACGTCGCCGGCTGGGCGAAGCGTTTCCTCTTCCGCACCGAACAGCTCGAGACCGCGGTCTCCCGGCTCTCGGGCGGCGAGAAGGCGCGCATCGTCCTCGCGCGGCTGATGCTCCAGCCCGCCGACCTGCTGGTGATGGACGAGCCGACGAACGACCTCGACATCCCGACGCTCGATGTCCTCGAAGAATCGCTGCTGGAGTTCCCCGGCGCGCTCGTGCTCGTGACGCACGACCGCTACCTGCTCGACCGCGTCTCGACGCGCGATCCTGGCCCTGGACGGCAAAGGCAGCGCCGAGTACTTCGCCGACTTCTCCAGGCGCTACAGGGCGCAGGGTGCAGACGGCAGACGGCAGCAGCCCCGCCACCCCCGCGCAACGGCCGACCGCCAGCCGCCAGCCACGAAACACAAGCGCCTCGGCTACCTCGAGCAGCGCGAATTCGACTGCTATGGAAGCCAGCGTGCTGGCCGCGGAAAGGCGTCTGGAAACGGCGAAGAAACGCGTGGAAGATCCGTCCGTCGCCGCGGATGCGAACGCGCTGCAGCAGCGCTATGCGGAGTTGAGTGCGGCGCAGGCGGAAGTGGACCGGCTATACGCGCGATGGGCGGAGCTGGAAGCGAAGCGGTGAGGACGCTCCCCCGCGTTATCCTCGTAAACCGGAGGAGGAGCCATGGACCGCAATTCGCCGTGGGGGATGGTGGTGCATTCCGCGTCGGAATGGGACATCGAGGAGCTGCACAAAGGTGGTGTGGCGTTTCTGCGGATCGACTTTCCGTGGGCCGTCTTGCAGCCCAGAGCCGACAATCCGAACTTCCAATGGCTTCACTTCGATCGCATCGTGCGATGGGCTGTGGACCGCGGGATGTGGGTCCTCGCGGGTCTCGGCGGGACTCCCGAATGGGCCGTGGATCCGGCGCGCATGAATGCGGACCGGCGCGCCTACCGCGCCGATGCGTACCCGGCCGCGAATCTCGATCTATGGTCCAACTACGTCGCGCAGGTCGTCGGACGCTACGCGCAGAGGGGCGTGCGCTACTGGGGCGTCTGGAACGAGCCGGACAGCTTCAACGAGCCGGCGAACGTCTGTTTCTGGCGCGGAACGCAGCAGGAGCTCTTCGACGGCGTCCTGACGCGAGCGATCGACGTGCTGCGCTTTCTTGGCCCGGATCACAGGGTCTGTGTCCCCGACCTCGCCAAGGCGGATGCCCTGAACGTTCCATGGCACCCGCACTGGCTCCGTGACGTGCTGGCGAGGTTCGGCGCGAACATCCACGTAGCGACGGTCCACGTCTACCGCGGGACAGGCGACGGCTCGGACGTCATCGGCGGCGCCGCGGCGGCCAGAAACCTCGTCAATCAGTACAACGCCAGTCACGGCCGCCAGATCGAGCTCTGGATCACCGAGACCGGCTGGCACACCGGGCAGCACAGCGAGGCCACGATCTCTTCGAAGATCCAGGACCTGTGCGTCGAGACCCGCCGCGCGCCGTGGGTGCGGAAGATCTTCCCTTACAGCTGGTCCGATTCCTCCGCCGAAGTGTTCTCCTTCAAGAGCTCCCCACGCACGACCCGTCAGCAGTGGGCGGGATACAAGGTGGGCATCAATGCTCCGCAGCCGTCGGTGGCCCTGGAGCGTGATTCGCTCGTGGTCACCCACAACATCCCTCCGCAGATGAGCCGGGGACAGGTACACGGTGCGCGAATGACCTTCCGCAATACGGGCCGCTGGACCTGGCCGCGGCAAAGCTCGATCCGTCTCGCCTTCGGCAGCCGGCCCACGCCCGTGGGACCGCCGTTCGCCGTCAAGATCGACACCACCGACGGCCGCCTGCAGCAGGTCTGCTCGAGCGTCGCGGGCATCACCTCGCTGCCGCGCGCTCAGGTCCCCGCCGCCGTCCCGCCGGGAGGAGAGGTCACCTTCGCCTTCCCGATCACCGCCCCGGCGCAGGCAGGCTGCCATTACATGGCCATGTGTATGGTCGACGACAACCCCGCGGATCCGATGTTTTTCGGTCAGGGGTTGCTGGAGAGGTTGTTCGTGCAATGAGACGGGAGACCGTCCAAGAGGTGCACGCGCGGCTGCAATGCCGCGGCGATGAGGGCGCGTGGGAGTACCGGCAGAAATCGCGGAGGAGCTGATCGGCAGGCTCGCCTGATCATGGCAATGGCGTTCGAGCTCACCGTTGCGCTGCTGTTCCTGCTGGTCGGCAGCGGGCTGCTGGTCTGGACGGTGTGGAACGTCATCTCGGCGCTCGACAGCCGCCGGTGGCCCGAGGCGCCGGGAACGATCGTCGTCTCGGATCTGCAGCGGTCGAAAGGCGGGGACGGCGGAGTGTCGTACCGGCCCGAGGTGACGTATCGCTATGTGGTCGACGGCCGGGAGCTCATCGCGAGCCGTACGCGGTTCGGGGACCGGATCGAATTGAGCTGGTCCGCCCCCGCGGTGCGGGCGGTCCGCAAGTTTCCCGTCGGGGCGAATGTCGCCGTCCGGTACAACCCGAACCACCCGCAGGAGGCGGTGCTCGAGCCGGGCATCTATCCGTCGCTGTGGGTCACGCTGGTGATCGCGTGCGGGTTCACGGCGGTGGGGATTCTGGCGCTGCGGTCGGCGTTGTGAGCGAATCGCTGTCGCCCGCTACGCGGGCTCGTCCGGGATCCACGAACGCTCATCCCCGGCTGAAGCCGGGGTCTATTCTCTGGCTACCCGCTACGCGGGCAAGGGGGGCGAGCCCCGCGTAGCGGGCAAAAGGCAATAGCCCCCGGGCTTCAGCCGGGGGACAGCTACGGACGGCGCCGCGCCATGGACCGCTGCGGGACCCGTGCGAGCTGCTGCGACGCGTGGTGCATCGGGCGCGGCTGGTGTGACGGCGCGGGCGATGCGTCCGTGTAGTCGAAGCCTTCCACGCGCTTCCGCGCGATGGACTTCCTCGTCATCTTCTCCAGCTCCCGGACGTACTGCTCGTCGTCCGGAGTGACGAAGCTGATCGCGTCGCCGACGGCGTCCGCGCGGCCCGTGCGTCCGATGCGGTGTACGTAATCCTCGGCGTGCATCGGGAAGTCGAAGTTGACGACGTGGGAGATCCCTTCGACGTCGATGCCGCGCGAGGCGATGTCAGTGGCGACGAGGACGCGCGCGCGTCCGCTCTTGAAGGCGTCGAGCGCGGCGACACGCTGGCTCTGGGAACGGTTCGAGTGCAGCGCCAGGGCTTTGACGTTGTGCGCCTGGAGCTTGCGCACGATCTTGTCGGCGCCGTGCTTCGTGCGCGAGAAGACGAGCACGGAGTCGAGCGACTGGTCGCGCAGCAGGTGCGCGAGCAGGTCGACCTTGCGGCTCTTGGGCACGGGATAGAGGAACTGCGTCACGGACTCCGCGGGGTTGGCGCGGCGTCCGATCTCGACGGTCTCCGGGGTTCGGAGGAACTCGCCCGTGATCTTTTCGATGTCGGTCGACAGCGTGGCGGAGAAGAGGAGCGTCTGCCGCTGTTTCGGCAGGGCGTTGACGACGCGGCGGATTTGCGGGAGGAAGCCCATGTCGAGCATGCGATCGGCTTCGTCGAGGACCGCGATCTCCACTTCGCGCAGGGAGACGTGGCCGGAGCTCATGAGGTCGAGCAGGCGGCCGGGGGTGGCGACGATGACGTCGACGCCGCGGCGGACCGCGTCGATCTGCGGGCTCTCGCCGACGCCGCCGAAGATGGTGGCGCAGCGGATGCGCAGGTGACGTCCGAGGAGGCGGACGTGCTCGTCGATCTGCAGGGCGAGCTCACGCGTGGGTGCGACGATGAGCGCGCGGGCGTTCTTGGAGTGCGGACGTGCGGTGATGCGCTCGAGGAGCGGCAGCACGAATGCCGCCGTTTTGCCCGTGCCGGTCTGGGCGATGCCGATCAGGTCGCGGCCCGCGAGAACGCGGGGAATCGCGGCGGACTGGATCGGGGTGGGCTGCGTATAGCCGAGGTCGGCGATGGACTGGAGAAGCTTCGGGCCGAGCCCGAGTGTTGTAAAAGACATTCCCCTGCCCGAACGGCAAGGGGTTATCTTCAATTCCCGCGAGTGTTTAGCCGTTGCCGACGCGGGCCTCTGCGGCCTTCGCCACTGCCGCCGCGCGGGCGGCGCGGTCTTTGACTCTCTGCGCGGTGCGGCGCTTCTTCGTGATGGCCGCGCGTGCTTTTTCACCATTGATCTTCGACATGATTCCTCCGAGTGCGGAACATATCACCGGGCCGGTGCGCAAAATTCCTCGGGGCGTGCGAGCTTCACTGCTGCTTCGCGGCGCGCACGCGCCGGACGCGGTGGGGTTGAAGGTCGACGTCGAACTCGTTGAGCTGGAGCGAATTTGCCGGAATTACGCGTGGACACCGGGCGCCTCGCGCCCGGTCTTTTCCACGTACTCCACGTACGACCCGCCGTACGTCAGCGGCTCCGGATGGTCCTCGGGCGCGAGCTCGAGGACGCGGTTGGCCAGGCCGCGCAGGAAGGTGCGGTCGTGGGAGACGAAGAGCATCGTGCCCTGGAAGTCCTTCAATGCCTCGACGAGCATTTCCTTGGTGGCGAGGTCGAGGTGGTTCGTGGGCTCGTCGAGGACGAGGAAGTTCGGCGGGTCGAGGAGCATGCGCGCCATGACCAGGCGCGATTTCTCGCCGCCGCTGAGAGAGCGGATGCGCTTGTCGGTGTCATCGCCGCTGAACTGGAACGCGCCGAGGAGGCTGCGTAATGTTCCGATGCCTTCGAGCGGAAAGTCCTTCTGCATCTGCTCCATCACGGTGAGATCCGCATTGAGCAGGTCCAGCGACTGCTGGGCGAAGTAGCCCACCTTGAGACTCGCGCCGAGGCGCACGGAGCCGCTGTCGGGGGTCAGGGCGCCGGCGACCATCTTCAGCAGCGTCGATTTGCCCGCGCCGTTCTTGCCCATCACGCACCAGCGCTCGCCGCGGCGCACCTGGAAATTGAAGCCGTCGTAGATCGTCCGCTTGCCGAAGCTCTTGTGGACGCCCTTCAATGCGACGACGTCCTCGCCCGAGCGCTGCGGGCTGCGGAAGTCGAATTTCATGACCCGCCGCTTCTTCGGCGGCTCGATGCGCTCCTGCTTCTCCAGCATCTTCACGCGGCTCTGCACCTGTGCCGCTTTGGCCGCATGCGCGGAGAAGCGGTCGATGAAGCGCTGCTCCTTGGCGAGCTTTGCCTGCTGGCGCGCGTAGGCCGCTTCCTGGTTCGTTTCGCGGATCTCGCGCTCGCGCACGTAGAAGTCGTAGTCGCCGGAGTAGGTGAGGATGTCGCCGTCGTCGATCTCGACGACCTTCGTCACGAGGCGGTTCATGAAGTCGCGGTCGTGCGACGTCATCAGGATCGTCGCGGGGACGGAGCGGAGAAAGCGCTCCAGCCAGACGATCGATTCGATGTCGAGGTGGTTCGTCGGCTCGTCGAGCAGCAGCACGTCGAACTTGCCGAGGAGGATCTTGGCCATGGACACGCGCATCTTCCAGCCGCCGGAGAGAGCGCCGACGTCGCCGTCGATCTGCGCGTCCTCGAAGCCCAGGCCGTGCAGCACCTCGCGGGCGCGCGCTTCGAGCTCGTAGCCGCCGAGGTGCTGATACTCCTCCTGCACCTCTCCGTATCTCGCGAGCGCGGTCTCGTCGTGGAGGTTCTGTTCCAGCTCGAGCAGCTCGTGGTGCAGATCGCCCAGGCGGCCGCTGCCGGCGATGGCTTCGTCGAGCACCGGACGCCCGCTCATCTCGTCGACTTCCTGCTTGAAGTAGCCGATGGCGAGCTTCTTCGGCACGTTCACCACGCCGTCGTCCGCGGACTCCTCGCCGGTGATCATGCGGAACAGCGTCGACTTGCCCGCGCCGTTCGGCCCGACCAGGCCGGCCTTCTCGCCCGGATTGAGCTGGAACGACGCCTCGACGAAGAGGACCTGTTTGCCGTACTGCTTGCTGACGTTGGCGAAGGAGATCATGCGCGGCGGTGAACAGCAGAACGGGGTAGGGGCTTCCAGGGGGAGGGCGCGGGGCTGAGGAGCGCCGGCCGCCGGGCCGGCCGGTCCACCGCCCGCTGGGCGGTACCGGCGAGCCGCCGGGGGACCGGCCGGTCAGCGACCGGCGCTCCCGCAGGCCCACGGGCAACGGGTCACGGGCAACGGGTCACGGCGCGCAACGCGCGCGCTTCAGCGAGCAGCTCCGCCACCGCTGCGTTCGCGTCGTCCGGCGCGTGCTCCTGTTCGTCGGGGTCGCCGAGGCCGGTGTTGCGCTGGGCGCGCGCGCCTTCGCGTACGAGGTCGCGGATCTCCTCGGCGTTGGCGACGCCGCGGAAGTAGGCGACGTGCATCGGCTCGCCGCCTTTCCGGTGCTCCATCTCCCCCGATTTGCCGCCGCCGCCGGCGGTCTTCACTTCGACGTCGGCGATGCCGAGGAGGCGCTGGAGGGGACCCTGGCGGATGGCGATGTTCTGGACGTTGGCCAGGGCGACGGTCTTCTCGCGCACGGTGGCGATGCCTTCGCGGATGCGGATGGCGCGGTCGGAGAGCATGTACCAGCGCATCTCGTAGTCGAGGCGCAGGATCATCCAGCCGAGGGTGAACTCGGTGACGAAGACGATCCAGGCGAAGACTTCGCCGGCCTGCATGAGCCGCACGATGGAACGTGGCATTCCCTTCGTGGCGACCACTCCGACGAACAGGATCGCGAAGAGGAGACCGGCGACGGCGAGCAGTTGCGCGAGCGCCCAGCGGATGACGCGCAGCGTGAAGAAATTGGGCGCGGCGCGGAAGACGCGCGGCGGCGATCCCGGCGGAGGCTCGGGTGTCGGCGGCACGCGCAGGAGGCGCAGGGTGAAGTCGCGCCAGCTCATTTCTTCTCCAGCGCTTCGCGGACGGCGCGTAATTCGGCGGCGACTTCGCGCAGTGCGCTCGCGAGGTCGTCTTTGTGTGCGGCCTCGGGCGCCTTGGCGCGTACGCCGCGCATCTTCGTATAGAGGAAGTCGCGCACGGTCTCGAACTCGTGCAGGCCCTCGATGGTCATTTCGGCCGCGGCGCTCGCACTGGCGGTCTGGATCTGGATGCGCGCGAGCCGGAACCAGCGCTCGAGGATGTTGCTGGTCAGGTGGATGTCCTGGATGCGCGCGTAGGTGAGGGTGATCTCGCGGCGGAAGAGGATGCCCCAGCGCATGGAGATGCCTTCCCCGTCGAACTCGTACCGCATGGTGTGGTAGCGGAAGTAGAGGTAGGTGAGGGGGATGAAGAAAAGCGGCCCGAGGAGGAAGGAGGAGAGGACGTAGTACCGGAAGAGGGCCGGGGACGGGCGGTGGATGGAGAAGATGCGTTGCTCGAGATCGGACTGCACGGAAGGGGATGGTAGCGTAGGGCGGGCTGAAGCCGCGCCCTACGTCGGTTCCGTCTATGGATTGTTGTTCGGGGCGGGGCCGATGGTGCCTGGGCCTCCGCTGGCTTCGCTCACGCGGCGCGCACGGGAACAGCCGTTGCCGAGGGCGGTCGCGTCGAAGTCGCCGGCGTAGCCCAGCGGCGAGCGCATCGAGACGACGACCCAGTTCTGCGTCGCTGTTCCATCGCCCGCGGTGGTGTCGAGGTTGAAGTACGTCCAGCCCGCCGTCGCGCCGTTCGTCAGCTCGGGCAGGTCGCCGCCGACCGCGGCGACGAGGGACGTCTCGGGGAGATCGAGTGTTCCGGCGACGAAGTTCTCCGCCTCATCGAAGACGACCACTTCCCGCACCGGCAGCGCGGCATTGTTCGCGTAGTCGGCGCACTGCGCATTGGCGCCGGTCGTGCCCTCGCGCCAGACCTTGTAGGCCGTCTCGTACTGCAGCGGCCCGCCCTGGATCCAGCGAGCGGCGAACGTCGCCGGCAGCGGCTGGCGCGCGTCACTGTAGTTCGACGGCGAGTAGCGGTCGTAGAACGTGCGCTCGAAGTTCGTGCGGTTGTGCGCGCCGTGCCGGCGGCTCGACGGCGTTCCGCCCTCGGGCATCGCACGGATGTGTACGAGCGGGTTGAGCTGCGCGGACTGCGTTCCCAGGTCGATCTGCTGATAGTCGCCCGTCAGGACGTTGTCGTAGCGGATGTCCTCCCTGAAATACGCAGGCTCGTTCGGCTGCGAGAACAGGCAGTTCCCGACGACGTCGATCGTCGCGTAGCCGGTCGCGTTCTCATGCACGCCTCCCGCGGTGGCGCAGCCCGGAAGGCCAGTGCCGAAACCCGGGACGACGCCCTCGAGTAACGCGCCCTGCATGCGCTGGATGTAGACATCGTCGAGCTGGCCGGGGATGCGATCGCAGAACTGTGTCAGGTCGATATCCGGATTCACATCCGACAGGGGACCGCGGTCGCTGACGTCGGTGCCGGTCCCTTCGTCGGGCGCGATCACGCCGCGCGCGATGACGTCGAAGAGGTTGATGGACTGCACGTCATACCCGGTCAGATAGATGTTGAAGGAGATGACCGGGAAGCTGTAGTCGGTCCAGAGCGTGACGCGCGCGATCTGGTCGACGTTCGTCACGTTCGTGAGGGTGAAGATCGTGGCCTTCGTGCTGGGGAGATCGACGTCGACCTCGAAGTAGGGAAGCAGGAGAGTTGCCGCGGGCGCGACGGAGATGTCGCAGGTGTCGTCGTTGTTCGTCGAGTGCGGACCGCCGTTGCCGAACGTGCCGGCCAGCATCGGGATCGCGAGCAGCATGAAGATGAGGATCGCCGGGATGCGTTTCATGGATTCAACTCCTGTTCTGTATGCGATTTGTGTGGAATTGAGTGCTAATAACTAATTTGCGCGAGCGCGGTCCACCTCCTTGACGAAGCTCAGGGAATGAGCGGGCGGCGATGACGCCGCCCGCTCCGGAGAACTACGGGTTGGTGTTCGGCGCGGGGCCGATGGTGGTCCCGCCTTCCTGGCGCGCCGCGCTCACGCCGCGCTCGGGACTGCAGCCATTGCCGAGGGCAGTGGCGTCGAAGTCGACCGAATAGCGTCCCTGCGAGCGCATGGAGACGACGACCCAGTTCTGCGTCGCCTCTTCATCATCCGCGGCGGCGTCGAGATTGAAATACGTCCAGCCGCTGAGCGCACCGTTCGTCAGCTGCGGCATGTCGTCGTCCAGGACCGAGAGGAGCGACGTGGCGGGCAGTCCGAGGACCGAGTGCTCGAGCACCGCGCGTGCGGCGAAGTTCTCGTTCTCGTCGAACACCACCGCTTCGACGACCGGCTTCACGTTGCTCGCGTATTCCACGCACTGGGAGCCGGTGCCGGTGGGCATTTCGCGCCAGATCTTGTAGAACGTCTCGAAGCTCAGCCCACCGCCCTGGATCCAGCGCGCGCCGAACGTCGACGGGAGCGGCTGGCGGGCGTCGCTGTGCGTCGGCGTCGAGTAGTTGTCGTAGAACGTGCGCCCGAAATTGGTGCGGAAGTCCGTTCCAGTGCGGCGGCTCGACGGGGTTCCGCCCTCGGGGATCGCCCGGATGTGGACGAGCGGGTTGGCCTGCGCGTAGTTCTGCGTGGAGTCGATCTGCTGATAGTCGCCTGTCAGGACGTTGTCGTAGCGGATGTCGGAGGTCCAGTACAGGGTTTCGTTCGGCTGGGAGAACTCGCAGTTGCCGACGACGTCGATGGTCGCGTAGCCGGTCGCGTTTTCGTGGACCTCGCCGACGGGATCGCAGGCGGGGATCACCGTGCCGAGCGCGGGGGTCTTGCCGAGGGTGAACGCGCTCTGCATGCGCCGGATGTAGGCGTCGTCGAGCTGCCCGGGGAGGCGGTCGCATCTCGACAGATCGATCGAGGTGTTCACGTCCGAGAACTCGCCGCGGTCGACGATGTCCGTGCCTGTGCCTTCATCGGGCGCGATGGTGCCGCGCGCGATGACGTCGAAGAGATTGATCGGCTGCACGTCATAGCCGGTCAGGAAGATATTGAAGCTGATGACCGGGAAGCCGTAGTCGGTCCAGAGCGTGACGCGCGCGATGCGGTCGACGTTCGTCACGTTGGTGATGGTGAAGAGCGTGGTCCTGCCGCTGGCCGGGAGCTCGGTGTCGACTTCGAAGTACGGGAGGAGCAGCGTCGCGGCGGGCAGCGTGGAGATGTCGCAGCTGTCGTCGTTGTTCGTCGTGCGCGGGGCGCCGTTGCCGAAGACCTCGGCGGCGGCGGGTATGGCGAGCAGCAGGAGAGCGAGGATGGTCAGGGTTCTTTTCATGATCGGCTCCCTTTACGGCGTGGTGTTGGGCGACGGTCCGATGACCGCGGTCCCGTCCTCGGAGATTTCGCTCTCGCCGACACGCGGCGAGCAGCCATTGCCGAATGCGGTGGCGTCGAAGTCGGCGGAGTAGCGGCCTTCGGCGCGCATCGAGGAGATCACCCACGCCTGTTCCGCAAACGTGGCGTCTTCGTCCCTGCTGTCGAGGTTGAGGTACACCCAGCCCGCGGGGGCTCCGTTGGGGGGAACCGGGAAGACGTCCGTGTCGTGGATGCCGAGGAGCGTCACGGCGGGCAGATTCTCCGGCACGTCCGGACGAGGCGGATCGCCCTGGGGCGCGGATGCCTGGCCGAAGGCGTTCTCGGCCTCGTCGAAGAGGACGATCTCGGCGGTGGCGGTGTATGCGTCGCCGACGCCGCAGTCTCCCGCGGTGCGCCCGGAGAGCTCGCGCCAGACCTTGAACGACGTCCGGAACGTCGAGCCGGTACCGTTGATCCAGCGCGCGAGGTATCTGGCCGGAAGCGGTTGCCGTGCGTCCGAGGGCGTATCGCCCGAGAGCAGGCGCTGGTAGAAGGTGCGCGGGAAGTTCTCGGCGAACATCAGCCCCGTCCGGGACGCCTGCGTCCCGCCCTCGGGCATCGCACGGATGTGGACCATCGTCCCGCCCTGCGCGAAGTTCTCCGCAGGATTGAGCTGCTGGTATTCGCCCATGAGGACGTTGTCGTAGCGGATGTCCTCGGTGAAGTAGCCGTCATCGGTGGGCAGCGCGTCGGTGCACTGCGAAACGACGTCCATCGTCGCGTAGCCGATGGCGTTCGTATGGGTGCCGCCGACGGCACACTGGCCGCCCGGCAGCGGGATGCGGCCAAGGGTGAACGCGTTCTGCAGCAGCGCGACCATCGCGGGCGTGAGGTGTGGGATGCGCGTGCAGTTCGTCACGTTGTGACCCGAGCCCGCGGTGCGCGAGAGCTCGCCGACGGGCGAGACCGAGGTGCCGGTGCCCTCGTCCCCGCCGATGCGGCCGGAGGCGAGGACGTCGCGGAGGTTGATGCTCTGCACGTCGTAGCCGGTCAGGTAGACGTTGAAGGAGACGACCGGATATCCGTAGTCGGTCCACAGCGTCGCGCGTACGACCTGGGCGCGGTCGCCGACGTTGGTCACGGTGAAGAGCGTCGTCTCGCCCTCGAAGTCGTCGAGGTCGACTTCGAAGTACGGCAGGAGCAGCGTCGCCGCGGGCAGCGCGGAGATGTCGCAACTGTCGTCATTGTTCGTGGAGCGGGGACCGCCTAAGGGAAAGGTATCGCCGAGGAGTGGGACAGCGAATAGCAGGAGCACAACCACCGGAAGCCAGCGACGGTGTGTCATTGAGGACCCTCCGCGGGGGAGGATAGTGCTGGCGAACGTGGCAAATCAAGAGTTATTTTGATAGCAATAAGAGCTGGCGAGAGCGTTCACTTCCAGCGAGCGTGCCCCTCACCCGGCCTTCGGCTTATTTACGTTCCTTCTCGCGAGAGGCAACATTGATAAGCCCCTCTCCCCGTGCGTGAGCGCGGGGAGAGGGTGGCCGAAGGCCGGGTGAGGGGCGCGCTCGCCGGAAGTGAACGCTACGCGCGTGACCCTACCGCGCGCTGGCGGTCTTCGTGCCCGCGCTTCCGCCCGTGGCGACGCCGTTCAGGTGCGAGAGAAAGGCGTTGAAGATCCGCTCGCTGCCCTGCGGGGAGGTCTGCACTTTGGACAGCTCCTCGACCCAGGCTCCGGTGCGGAGCTCGAGCGAAGGATCGCGGGTGAGCATCTTGATGAACATCTCGGAGACGGCGAACTGATTCGGCAGAGTGACGCTGCGTTCCTTTGCCGCCGCTTCGAGCGCCTTGCGTGTGGCGGGGGCGAGCTCGCTGACCCTGCCGACGACGGTGGTCTCGATCTGGCTCGCGCCGGGGGTGATTACGGTGATGGCGTTGCGTTTCGGATCGAAGAGATCGCTCGCGTCGATGATGCCGCGGGTCGCGGGGAGAAAGAGCTTGTCTCCGTTGTTCCGGTTGAGCTTGAGGTAGATCTCGGGACGGAGCAGGCGCCCGGAGTTGCAGGCGCTGACGATGACGTGCTTCACGCCGACGGGCTCGAGCCACTCCTGCAGCGCGCCGACGGAGATGTACGAGCGCTTGTCCTTCGCGCCCTTGCCGGTCTGGACTTTCAGGCCCTCGCCGTTGGTCCCGTGGGTCTCGAGGATGAGCGTCCGGATGCGGCTGCTGCGATCGTCGACGTTGTTCGCGTGGATGGCGCTGAGGATCTCCAGCCAGTCCGCGCTGTCGAAGCAGGCGAAGCCCATGGCCTGGTAGAACCGGCAGTTGCCGGGAACGCTGAGGTCGGGGCTGAAGACGATGCCTACCCCCTTGCCGATGTCCTCGAGGCCCGTGGCCGCGGCGGGCCACGCCTTCGCGAGCAGAACCGGGGTGGAGTCACCACCGTGAGCCGCGAGGGTGAAGACGAAGAGAACAACGATGAGAGGGAGGCGTTTCATGTCCGGTTGGCGGTTACCGGTTGGCGGTTGGCGGGAGTGACGGCGCGGGTTCTTTCCCGCAAACCGCCAACCGGCAACCGCCAACTGCTTCTTAGTCTTTCCGCATCCGCTGGCGCGACTCGGTCGCGGTTGTGTCGTCATCATCGTCGTCGGTGGCGAGCGACGTGCTGCTGGACGTGCTGCTAGTCATGGGATCGATAGTGCTGTCGCTGGTCGTCGTGGTGGTCGTCGTCGTCGTGCTCGTGCCGCCGGTGGTGAGGTTCGTCGACGTGTCGACGACGGTGCTGGTCGTCGAGACGGTGGCGTCCATGGTGGCCTGGTCCGTGCCCGATGTCGTATCGCTGGGGTTGGTGTAGGTGCTGGTCGACGACGCCACGGTCGTGTCGGCCGTGTCCACGTCTTTCGACGAGGCGCAGCTGACGACGGCGATGCAGAGAATGGCTAAGGCAATGAGAGAAATGCGTTTCATGATGTTCAGACTCCTCCTGTTTCGCTGAACACCACTTCACGAATCGATCCCGATTCATCGCTGAGCACGGCATTTCATGCCGCTAACGGATCACGGCCTCGGCCCGAGGACCTCCGTTCCGGTGGTGATCTCCGTGGAAAGCGCCGGAGGCGAACAGCCGTTGCCGAGGGCCGCGGCTTCGACGTCGACGGAGAAACGTCCGGCCGCGCGCATCGAGCTGACGACCCAGTTCTGCGTCGCCCACGGACGGTCCTCGTTGCGATCGTCGAAATTGAGATAGAACCACCCGGCGACCGCACCGTTATCGGGCTGCGGCAGGATCGAGGCATCGGAGGTGTAGATGCGGGAGGTTGCCGGGAGCGCAAGGAGCTCCGGGATCGGAAACGGACCATAGACCGGAACGTGGCCCCAGGGGTTCTCCGCCTCGTCGAACCGCACGGACTCGACGAAGCTCACGACGTTGTCGTCCCAGATCGCGCACGTCGCGTCGCGGCCCGTCGGTCCCTCGCGCCAGATCTTGAAAAGCGTCTCGTACCCTCCGGCGCCGCCCTGGATCCAGCGCGCGGCGAAGACGGAGGGCAGCGGCTGACGGCCGTCGCGCCTGGGCGTCCTCGCGGACTGATAGCGTGCGTAGAACGTGCGCGGGAATCTCACGCCGGACACCGCGCGGATGTGGACGAGCGGCGAGCTCTGCGCGAGCCTGCTGAACGGGTAGGCCTGCACGGAGTCGCCGATCAGGACGTTGTCCCAGCCGATGTCCTCGGTCCAGTACTCCTCGGACAGCGGACCATTTTCGGAGCAGTTGCGCACCACGTCGATGGTCGCGTAGCCGACGGCGTTGTCGTGCTCGTTGCCGACGTTGTTGCAGCCGGCGAGCAGGCCGAGGTCCGGTACGGTGCCTTGCGTGAACGCGGACTGCATGCGGGTGATGTACTCGTCGGGCAGTTGTCCCACGAGTCGCTCGCAGGAGCGGAGATCGAGCGCGATATTACGGCCGGACCGCGGGCCGCGGTCCGTGACCTGCGTTCCCGTTCCATCGTCGGGGGCGATCAGTCCGCGCTCGATGACGTCGAACAAATTGATGGTCTGCACGTCGTAGCCGGTGAGATAGATGTTGAAGGTGATGACCGGGAATGCGAAGTCGGTCCAGAGCGTGACGCGCGCGATCTGGTCTTTCGGACTGACGTTGGTGATCGTGAAGGTCGTGTTCTCGCCGCGCGGGTCGTCGAGGTCGACCTCGAAGTAGGGGAGGAGCAGCGTGGCCGCGGGGAGCAGCGCGATGTCGCAACTGTCGTCTTCGTTCCTCGGCGCGATCTGCGCGTCCGGTTCCGCGGGAGGCGTGCAGCCGTTGCCGAGCGCGATGGCATCGACGGCGGTGGACTCGCCTTGCACATCTGTCGAGGAGACCACCCAGGCCTGGCTCGCGAATTCGTCGCGCGCGCTGCGATCGAGGTTCAGGTAGATCCAGCCGCTCTCCGCGCCGTTCGTGAGCTGCGGAAAGAGCGGGTCGCCGGCGGCGGTCTTCGTCGACGCCGCCAGCTCAATCCTCTCGTTTCCGAGTCCGATGGCGTTTTCCTGCTCGTCGAACGTGACGATGTCCGCGACGGCGAGGTTCATGTCGGAGGCGTAATCCGCGCACGTCGCGTTCATCCCGGCGCGGCCCTCGCGCCAGATCTGCAGCGACGTCCCCTCCGTCCAGCGCGCGGCGAACTGCGAAGGGAGCGGCTGGCGCCGGTCGCGGGTGGTGTAGCGCGCGTAGAACGAGCGTGGCGTTCTGCCCTCCGGAACCGCACGGATGTGAACCAGCGGCGCGCCCTGCGCGCCGGCGCCGCCGAGCTGCTGGTAGTCGCCGAGGAGGATGTTGTCGAAGCGAAGGTCGGTGATCCAGTACGCGGGATCGCGCGGCGTGTTCGCCGAGCAGTTGCCGACGACGTCGATCGTCGCGTAGCCGGTGGCGTTCTCGTGGACGCCGCCGACGCCCTCGCACTCGCCTGGGATCGAGCCCGTGGTGAACGCGGCTCGCATTTCCGGCAACGTAGGGCGCGGCTTCAGCCCGCCTCCCCCGGGGGCGGGCGGGCTGAAGCCACGCCCTACGTCATCGCACGTCCCGAGGGCGGGATTCGGATCGGAGAAGGCACCGCGGGGTTGCGGACTCGCCGCGATCACGCCGCGGGCGAGGATGTCATAGAGGTTGAGCGACTGCGCGTCGTAGCCGGTGAGGAAGACGTTGAACGTGAACACCGGATACCCGCGATCGGTCCAGAGGGTGACACGCGCGATCGCGTCGAGATTCGTCACGTTCGTGATCGTCACGAGCGTGGTCTCGCCGCCGGGATGGTCGAGGTCGACCTCGAAGTACGGCAGCAGGAGGGTGGCGGCGGGCAGCACGGCGATGTCGCAACTGTCGTTGTTACGGGTCGTCGCGGCGCCGGCTGTCACGGCCAGAGCGAGGAACAGGAACAGGGTCCACCGGGGAAGCCGCTGAGCCATCGGAGCCCTCCGGCGACTCAATTTATGGTGCTAACGCATAAAACGCAAGTGTTATTTGGTTAAATATCGCAGCGCGCGTTTCAGCAACGGAGAGAACTCCGCCTCCACGCCCAGCTCCTGCCGCGCCTTGTCCAGCGCGATCTCCGCGTCTTTCGGGCGGTAGCCGAGGTTGACGAGTGCGGACTGGACGTCGTCGTCGACGGTGACGCGGGTGGGGGCGGCGGGCTGCGCGGAGGGGACGCCGGCGACGAGCTTGTCGCGCAGCTCGAGACAGATGCGCTCCGCGGTCTTCTTGCCGACGCCGGGGATGGTCGCGAGCTTGCGCGCGTCACCGCGGGCGATGGCGTCCGCGAGGTCGTTCGCGTCGATGCCGGACAGGATCTTCTGCGCCAGCGTCGGCCCGATCCCGGAGATCGAGATCAGCTTCTCGAACGCCATCTTCTCGTCGGACGACGCAAAGCCATACAGCGCCAGCGCGTCCTCGCGGACGTGGGTGTAGATCTCCAGCGCCACGTCCCGCTTCCCTTCGAGGCGGTAGTAGGTGGAGAGCGAGATGTGGACTTCGTAGCCCACGCCGCCGCACACGAGCAGCGCGCGCGCGGCGTCGAGTTGTTTGAGGGTGCCTTCGAGGTAGCCGATCATGGTTCGCGCCCGGCGCATGCTAACAGTTCGCAGCCGCAGGGCAGGGAGTGCGAAGAACAAGGCTGGAACTTCGATTGCCCAGGGTAGGTCAAGCGGAGAACAAGGCTGGGATTTCGATTGCCCAGGGTAGGTCAAGCGAAGAACAAGGCTGGGACTTCGATGTCCCAGGGTAGGTCATGCGAAGAACAAGGGTGGGACTTCGATGTCCCAGGGTAGGTCATGCGAAGAACAAGGGTGGGACTTCGATGTCCCAGGGTAGGTCATGCGAAGAACAAGGGTGGGACTTCGATGTCCCAGGGTAGGTGATGCGAAGGACAAGGGTGGGTGTCCCATGTGGTGCCGGCGCCTTGAGGCTTGTCATCCCGAGCGTCGAGCGAGGGACCTGGGTGGGCGGGGCGGCAGGCTCGCTCTTCGTGCCCCACCCGCCCAGGTCCCTCGCTCGACGCTCGGGATGACAGCTCTACTTCCGCCGCCACCGCACTCCGCCCGGGGTGTCTTCGAGGATGATCCCTCGCGACAGCAACACGTCCCGGATCCGGTCGCTCTCCGCGAAGTTGCGCGTTTTGCGCGCCTCGTTCCGCTGAGCGATCAGCGACTCGATCTCCGCGTCGATCGACTGGTCGAGCTCGGGGAAGATGTCGAGCACCGGGTCGATCTTCCGTAGCGCGGCGCGCATCCCCTCGGCATCACCCGGCGAGATGCGGCCGGCGTCGATGGCCGTGTTCGCGTCGCGGATGAACGTGAACAGGGCGCCGAGGGCGCCGGCGGTGTTGAGGTCGTCGTCCATCGCTTCCTGGAACTCGCCCAGCAGTTTGCCGATCAGCGCGTCGCCCTGGTCGTCCGCGTGCGCCGCGTCGCGCGGTCCGGAGCGCGCGACCTCGTCGAGCCGCAGGATGAACGACTCGATGCGCGCGAGCGCGCTCCTCGCGTCGTCGAGCGACTGGTGCGTGAAGTTGAGCTTCGTCCGGTACGGCACGGACAGCAGCGCGTACCGCAGCGCGACCGGCGCGTAGCCGAACTCCTCCACTTCCTTCAGCGTGTAGATGTTCCCCAGCGACTTCGACATCTTCTGCTGGTCGATGTTCAGGTGCTCGCCGTGGACCCAGAAGCGCACGAACGGCTTGCCCGTCGCGCCTTCGCTCTGCGCGATCTCGTTCTCGTGGTGCGGGAAGATGAGATCCACCGCGCCGGTGTGGATGTCGAACGTCTCGCCGAGGAGGTCCATCGACATCGCGGAGCACTCGAGGTGCCATCCCGGGCGGCCTTCGCCGAGGGGCGTTTCCCACGAGGGCTCGCCCGCCTTCTTCGCCTTCCAGAGGACGAAGTCGCGTGCGGACTCCTTCTCGTACTCGTCCGCCTCCACGCGGTTGTACCCGCTCGCGGCGTCCATCTCGACGCGGGAGAGCTTCCCGTAGTCCGGCAGCGTCGAGACGCGGAAGTACGTCGAGCCGTCGGCCACGTACGTGTGTCCGCGCTCGGTGAGCTTCTCGACCAGGGAGACCATCTGCGGGATGTACTCCGTCGCGCGCGGATACGCGTCCGCTCGGCGGATGCGCAGCTTGTCGAGCGACGCGTAGAAGGCGTCGATGTACGGCAGCACGTACGTGCTGATGTCCTTGCCCGCCTTGGTGGCGTTGCGGATGATCTTGTCCTCGACGTCCGTGATGTTCATGACCTGCGTCACGCGCAGTCCCCGGTACTCGAGGTAGCGGCGCAGGATGTCGCTCCAGACGAACGTGCGCAGGTTGCCGATGTGCGGGTTGTTGTAGACCGTCGGCCCGCACGAGTAGATCCTCGCCTCGCCCGGCCGCAGAGGGATGAACGGTTCTTTGTCCCGCGTCAAGGTGTTGAAGAGCTTCAGGTCGGACATGCGGCGGGCAGTATATAAGTGCTGCGCGATGCTGACGCGTCCCGCTTTTACGCACCTCTTCCCGGGCCGGGCGATCTTCGGGATGGTCCACCTGCGCGCGCTGCCGGGGGCTCCGCTGTTCACGTCGATGGACGACGTCCTCGAGCTCGCTCTGCACGACGCGCGGGCGTTGCGCGACGGCGGCTGCGACGGTCTGGTGATCGAGAATTTCGGCGACCGGCCGTTCACGCGGTCGCGGGTCGAGGCGGAGACGATCGCGGCGATGACGCGCGTGATCGCGGAGATCCGCCGGGACGTGGCGCTGCCGTTCGGCGTGAACGTCCTGCGGAATGACGCGCTTTCCGCGCTGGCGATTGCCGCGGCGACGGGCGCGGCGTTCATCCGCGTGAACATCCACACCGGCGCGGCGGTGACGGATCAGGGGCTCATCGAGGGAGACGCGTACGCGACGCTGCGGAAGCGAGCCTCACTGGCCCCGGACGTGTGGATCTTCGCCGATCACCTCGTCAAGCACGCCACCCCCCTCGGCGACACGTCGCCGAAAGACCTCCGCCTGCGCGGCCTCGCGGACGCGATCATCGTCACCGGCACCGAGACCGGTGCGGCCGCGGACCCGTCGCGGCTGCACGAGCTGCGCGCGCTCGTCGACGCGCCGTTGCTCGTCGGCTCGGGCCTGACGGCGGCGAACGCGGCGCAGTTCGCCGACGCGGACGGCGCAATCGTCGGGACGTCGGTCAAGACGGGCGAGCGTGTGGATGCGGCGAAGGTGGCCGCGCTCGTACGCGCGTGGAAAACGTAGGGCGTGGCTTCAGCCCGCCTCCCTGGTGTGGGGGGGCGCCCCGCCCGGGAGGCGGGCTGAAGCCACGCCCTACGTTCGCTATCCCCAGATCGACGCTTTCTTCGCCCACGTGCTGGCCGCGAACTGCTCGCTGAGCCGTTTGTGCGTCGCGCCGAGCGCGCCGGCATCGCCGCTGCGCTTGTATCGCGTCACACCTGCCCAGTACGCCCCCTCGGGCGCGGCATCCGCGTCGCCTGACGACACGGCCTCTTCGAACAGACGCTCCGCGTCGTCCCAATTCTGATTGGCGAAGGCTGCCTGGGCGAGTCCGAGGCGCAATTGGGCGAGGAGCGGTCCGGCTTCGAGGAAGCCTTCGATGCGATGGCGCTCCTTGCCGTTGGGATCGAGGACCAGGATGGTCGGCGTCCACTGCACGTCGAAGCGCTCCATGGCCTCGGGATGCGTCTTCACGTGCTGCCGGACGGGGATAAAACTGGTGGTGATGAACCGGGCCACTTCAGGGTTCGGATACACCTCGGCTTCCAGCCGAGCGCAGCCCCCTCACATGGGCGCCGCGCTGAAATCGAGCAGCAGCGGCCGTCCCTCCTTCTTCGCGTCGGCGAGTGCGGTGTCGGCGTCTTCACGCCAGGTGATGTCGTCCATCAGCAATCCTCCTGGGATCGGTAATGCACGAACCTCACCCGGCGTGCGGAGCTATAACACGCGCCGGCCCGTCGCCAACCGGTAGATCACGAGGATGAGCGCGATCACCAGGAGGATGTGGATCAGGCTTCCGCCGACGGGGAAGGCGACGAACCCGAGCAGCCAGAGGATGATGAGAACGACCACGATGACCCAGATTAAATTGCCCATGCGGACGCGACGGTGCAACAGCCCTGCCCGATTCCGTTATCGACGGGGATTGGCGATCGGACTCATGGTGCGGATCTGCCATTCCTGACCAGTGCGGACGAACATCGCGGTCATGCGGTGGTCGAGATCGTAGGTGCGCCCGTTCGGCGCGCGGACGGCGGTGAGGATGCCGTCGAGGTCCGCGATGAGGGTGTGCTCGTCGCCGCGCGCGTCGATGGCACGGATGGCGAGCCGGCTCTCGGCCATGGTCCCGGCGTGCTCGCTCTGCAGCGCCTCGTGGACCGCGTCCCGCCCGACGCTCCGCGTGCCCCACGGATGGTTGAGCTCTCCGTCATCGGTCCAAAGGGCGGTGAGCGCGTCGACGTCGTGGCGGTTCCACGCGTCGCAGAAGCGTTCGATGGTGCGTTCGAGCCCGTGCATGGCCGCGTGCGGCAGCAAGCGGCCTGCCACGGGGGAAGGATGAAGGATGAAGGCGGGATGTCTAAACTCTATCGTCATGAATGACGTGGAAAACCATGTGGAGCCGCCCGTGGACGACGATGTTGTCGCTGCCTGGGAACTGGAGATCGATCGCCGCTGCGCCGCGCTGGATAGCGGTGAAGCCGTGACTTCGGACTGGAACGAGTTCAAGGCGCGAATCGAGCGGGACGTGTTCGGCCGGTAATCCACCACGCGGAGCGCGGGCTTCCCACCCGGCCGGAGGGCCGCTGCGGCGGCCCTCGCTCTGTGGTGCCCGCCGCCCCGGCGGCCGGACCGCCGCCGTCTCGGCGGCTGATGTGGCGGCGTCCCGCGCCGCCACCTTGGGTGGGCGGTGGAGTGTGGCATGCCGCCCGAACAGCCGGCGCCGGCGGTCCTCACGGTAAGCTGCGCTCCACCGTGCTCACCGCCCTCGCCGCCGCCCTCGTTTACGGCCTCACCGGAGGCCTCGCGCCCGGCCCGCTGCAGACGCTCGTCGTCAGCCAGACGTTGCGGCATGGCGCGCGGGAGGGGATGAAGACGTCGCTCGCGCCGCTGATCACGGACGGCCCGATCATCGCCCTGCTGCTCCTGTTCCTCGATCGCATCGCCGGCATCCGCCCCCTCCTCGGCGCCATCGCCATCGCCGGCGTGGTGTTTCTGCTGTACCTGGCGCGGGAGACCTGGTACGCGCCTCCGCCATCCGCGACGGAGACGGCCGCCGCGCCGCGATCGCTCCTGCGCGGCGTGCTGGTGAACTTCCTGAACCCCAGTCCCTATCTCTTCTGGCTCACCGCCGGCACGCCGATGCTGGTGAAGGCGTGGCGCCACAGCGCACTCGCGGCGGCGCTGTTCCTCGTGGTGTTTTTCGTCTGCCTCGTCGGGAGCAAGATGGCCCTCGCCCTCCTTCTCGCGCGCTCCCGCGACCGCGTCCTCGGCCGGTGGTACGCGCCGGTGATGCGCACGCTGGCGGTGTTGCTGGTGGTTTTCGCGGTGATCGTGGCCCGCGACGCGATTGCGTTGCTGGCGACATGACCACGTTTCTCACCGCACGATCTTCACGCACGACACCTTCCCCGCGCCTGCGGCCCTCGGGACCAGCCGAGGTAGGCTAATACGGTGATGAAGCCGCGGGTCTATCTGGAAACGTCAGTTGTCAGTTACCTCGTTGGCTGGCTCAATCAGCAGAGCATCCTGGTAGCGCACAATCAGGAGTACACACGTGAATGGTGGTCGGGCCGGCGCCAGGCTTTTGCACTGTTTTCCTCGGCCGTCGCAGTGAACGAGGCCAGCAAAGGCATTTCCACTCTGGCGACGGAACGTCTGGCGTACCTGTCGGAAGCGACGATGCTCGACGTCAATGACGAGGCGCTCGTTTTGGCAAGAGAGCTCCTTCGCCTCACCCGTGTTCCGGCCAAAGCGGACGTTGATGCGCTTCACGTCGCGGTTGCCGCCGTCCACGGGATGGACTATTTGATCAGTTGGAACTGTAGACACATCGTGAACGCGAGTATTCTCCCGGAGGTGTACACGGTATGCCGCGACCTGGGCTTCGAGCCGCCGCTGATCTGTACGCCTCCTGAACTGATGGAGGGGTGAATGGTTGAAGATCCGATCGTCGAAGAGCTCCACAGAATCCGAGAGCAGATGCTGGAACAGCACGGCGGACTCGAAGGCGTCGTGAAGCATCTCCGTCAGATTCAGGCGGAGATGCCGGAGCCTCCAGTGACGCTCCAGCCGAAGCCTCCGGTGGAGACGAAGCGAAAGATTTCGTGACCCTCGTGCGGCGCCTCACCGCACGATCTTCACACACGACACCTTCCCATCCAGTCCCTTGTCCCTCCGGTACGTCACCTTCACGTCCGCGTCGTCGAGGTTGCGCTCGAACGAGGCGATGGTCTTGCGGAAGACGGCGCGTTTGCCGGGCTGGCCGAGTAGCACATCGAACCCGAGAGCTTCGGGGCATAAACGGCACAGTTCGTAAGTTCGTCCCCTCGATGTCTACCGTTGCTCCTCCGAACGTCAACGAATTGGTTGCGCGGCTGCAAACGTGTCTGAAGAGCATGGAGCAGTTCGACAACGCCGAGATTCTGCCGGTGGTGAAGTCGGTCCAGTCTCTTTCTCCGACCGATCGCGACCAGTGCTTCATCGGAACGTACTACCGCGCGGTAGCGAACGTCCGTACAAGTCTCGTGCTGAATCACCCGAAGCACTTCCAAGCCATCGCCATGCTGGCCCGCACGAACATCGAGCTCGCGATGGACATTCGCCTGCTGTCGGTGATCCCACATGCTCCCGAAAAGATGATCGCTGGCGAGAAGTCTGAAAAGCTTCGCGTTGCGCAGAAGATCGTCGAGTTTGCGACGAAGTCCGGCACAGCCGTCCACGACCTCACGACTTACCAGACCTTCATTGCGAACGACGAAGCCAACATTCTCGCGCTTCGCCAGCAGCTCTGGGGCACACAGAGGCCTCAGGACCACTGGTCCACGATGAAAGTTCGGGACAGAGCGGTCCTTCTCGGAGCACCGTTTGAAGAACTCTACGAGATCAAATATCGGCACCTGAGCTGGCAGGTTCACTCCGGTCTCACCGGCGTACTCGGTCAGCCGGCCGCCACGTTCGAAGTGATGTGTGGAGACGCGTTTGAATCGCGATTGAGTGTTACGAGCAGGTGCTCGATGCCATGATCACCGAGTACCAACTCCGCAAGGCCGATCCGAAGATCCACAACAAACTGAAATATGCGCGGGTCGTCCCTTTCACCGACGGCGAAAACGAGCGAGCTGCCCTCGAGCGCGAGTTGCTCGGCTGATCCCGATCCGCCCTCTCGGTTGCACACAAGTCGCCTGTGACCCCGCCCAAGGCGCGCTTGAAGCCGTCGCCGGCTCGCGCTTCGTGGCCCCGTTCTTCCGAGCGGTCGGTCATCGTCGAGCTTGCGTTTCGCGCTGCGATGCACGTGCGTCATACGTCGCGATACCGCGTGGCGGCTCCCGCCCGGCTACTTCGAGGCGACATCTTCCCATCGAGCCCGTTGTCCACAGCTTGACCACGCGCACGTCTGGGTCCTCGAACATCTGCTCGAACGTGCCGATCGTACGGGCCAGAAGCGCGCTTCGTCTCGGTCGCCTTCCAGTCATCCGCCCGGCGCCTCGCCGGCCGGGGGCCGGCGAAACGGCCGGCGAGGGCGCCGGCACCACAATCCAGGGAAGCCTCTCCATCAATGTTATGTTGTCGCCAACCGCATGAAGATCCACATGGTGTCCTTCGAGGACGGCATCACCGCCACAGGCTTCCGCAAGATGGCGGCGTTCATGGAGCGGGTCAATCCCGATACCAGGCTCTTCTACGTCGGGACGAACAGCTACCGCTCGTTCTGGAAGTCGATCTCCCGGAAGATGGGCACGGCCGTCACGTTCGGGCCGGAGCAGATCGAGGAGATCGCGCGTGGCATCGCCGGGGCCGAGGTGCTCGCCGTCTCGTGCATGACCGGCTACTCCGAGACGGCCAAGAAGGTCATCGCCCGCGTCCGCCAGCTCTCGCCGGAGTCGTACATCATGTGGGGCGGCATCCACCCGATCATCTACCCGGAGAACGCGATCGAGGCGGACGTCGACGCGATCTGCACCGGTGAGGGCGAGCTCGCGTTCGCCGAGTGGCTGGAGCTGTACACCCGCGGCGCGGATTTCACGAAGATCCAGAACTTCTGGTTCAAGCAGCAGGACGGAACCATCGTCCGCAACGGCTTCCGCCCGCTGATGAGCGCGGCGGAACTGGAGACGCTGCCGTTCCAGAAGTACGCGGGGGAGGAGTGGCTCTACTCGCCCGACCACAACGGCTTCCGCCGCATCGTGCTGTCGGACTACCTGCAGAACAACGGGCTCGCGTATCAGGCCATCTGGTCGATCGGCTGCCCGCTGCACTGCACGTTCTGCGGAAACACGGTCTTCATCAAGAACGACCCCAAGTACAAGCGCATCCGCCACACCTCGCCGGAGTACATCGTGGGCGAGGTGAAGGCGGCGATGAAGGTCCACCCGCACATCAACACGGTGCTCTTCCACGACGACAGCTTCATGGCCATCCCGCTCCCGGAGCTGACGGAGTTCGCCAAGCGCTGGCGCGAGGAGATCGGCCTGAACTTCTGCGTGTACGGGGTGATCCCGAGCTACGTGCAGCAGGACAAGCTGGAAGTGCTGACGTGGGCGGGGATGAACCGGGTGCGCATGGGCGTGCAGAGCGGCAGCCAGCGCATCCTCGACTTTTACCGCCGTCCGACCCCCATCGCCCGAGTCGAGCGCGCGGCCGAGGACCTGGCGAAGTTCGCGAAGTACCACATCAATCCGGCCTACGACATCATCTGCGACAACCCGATCGAGACGCGGCAGGACGTCATCGACACGCTGGAGCTGATCTACCGGCTCGCCCGTCCGTTCACGCTGAACCTTTTCTCGCTGCGCGTCATCCCGAACACGGTGCTCGAGGCGCAGATGAAGGAGGCCGGGATCGACCTGGAGAAGATCAACGCGAACTACACGTCGCTGCGGCCGACGTTCTCGAACGTGCTGCTGTATGTGCTGCTGGTCTGGCGCATCCCTCGTACGTGGTTCGACAAGCTGCTGCCCCACGTGCGCGCGTTCAGCGAGCCGCAGAAGATGTACCCGATCCTGATGGTGCTCGCGCGCCTGCCGTGGCTGGTCAAGCAGGGCCTGCGTCACCTGCGCTTCGGCGAGTTCTCCGTCATCACCGGCTACAGCGGCTACATCCTCTGGAAGCTCGGCATCCTCGGCCTGTGGAAGAAGCTCTTCGGCCGCAAGCTGAAAGTGGACGAAGCCAAGATCGAGTCGTGGCTGCCGATCCCCGAGGCCGAGCGCACACCGGGGTAAGTTCCGCCCTCACTCCTCACTCACGTAGATCCGCTGCCTGCGGAAGCCTTTCATGATCTGCTCGATCAGCCATTCGATGTGGCGTTTGGTCAGGTCGGCGGCGAGCATCGGAGGCTCCCACACCCATGGTTTGCCGGCGGCGAATTCGATGCGTACCGTCCGGTGTCCGCGCGCGATGAATGGCAAAACGAGCCCCGCTCCGATCAGGATGAATGGCATCAGGGTGGCTTCCCTTCGTCGCGCTCCCTCCAGGAACGGCAGGATCATCACGTAGAGGTACGTGCTGCCGAGGGCGATCAACACCAGCGACAGCAGCGCGATCCTCGCGGGACGCGTCCTTCGCACCGTCACGCGCCGTACCTGCTCGATCGGGACGCGGCGCTGTGTCCACCGGTTGCCGAGCCTCCACTTGCGCGGCTCGGCCACGTACACCGCGCGATCCGTAATGCCGATCGCCATCTGCTCCCTTCCCCGCGAGAACGCGACGTTGGCCATTTCGCGCTCCTCGGGTGGGAGCTGGATCTCGGGCACGATGTTGCCTCCTCAATGAGGAGAGGGACGGAAGCCCGGAAGTCCTACCCGGGTTGCTCCATGAGCGGGGTTTGCGGTGGTGGCGCGCGGAGGCGCGCCGTCCAATTTAGCCCCGCGCTCATGCGCGGGGTTGGCGGAGTCGAACGGGAACGCGGCCGCGAAGGCGGCCGCTACAAACGTGCGAGTTGTAGCGACCGCCTTCGCGGCCGCACCGTCCGGACGCCTCTGAACCCCGCGCATGAGCGCGGGGCAACAATTGGACGGCGCGCCTTCGCGCGCCACGATTACGCGAGCTTCGCGCCTGCCTCAGCCAACAACTCGCGCAGCACGGAGCGGTGGCAGTGCGACTCGTCCTCGCAGTAACAGCCGACGGAGAGGTTCGTGCTCTGCGACAGCGCGGCGAGCAAGGCGATGAGGCGCGCGTTGTCGGCGGCGAGCATCTCCGCGCGGTACTTCTTCACGAACGCCTGCCACTCACGCGGGGACGTGGTGCCGAGGGCTTCCTTCACCAGCTCCGCGCTCGGGGCGAGTTGCGGCAGCCAGGTGTCGTACCAGTC
The DNA here is from genome assembly GCA_963821585.1 of uncultured Acidobacteriota bacterium. Classification (GTDB taxonomy): domain Bacteria; phylum Acidobacteriota; class Thermoanaerobaculia; order Gp7-AA8; family Gp7-AA8; genus QHVT01. Next base: position 4,465,301 of record CAWGEI010000003.1, on the reverse strand, counting down.
ATCGGATGCGAACCGCTCCTTCGGCACGCCGCGCGGCGGGCGGCGCACGGTCCCGACGCGCAGGCCCTCGTCCGATGCGCGCTTCGTTCCGAGGCGGACGATGCGGATGCTCATGCGGACATCTTAGAGCCGCGCCATGATCCGGCGCGCTGTGTCCTTCCACGTCAACGTCGCGTGGACCCGCGCCGAGGCGCGCAGACCGCGCTCGCGTGCTTCGTCCGGATGCTCGTACACGTCGCGGAGGAGGAAGGCGAGGTGCTCCGCGTCCGGGTCGGCCCAGCGGAAGCCGGCGTAGTAGGGACATTCGCTGACCGCCGGGACGAGCGAACGGACGCGCAGGGGATAGGTGTCCGAGGAGTCGAGGAACTCGGTGTGGCCGCCCCACTCGGTGGCGATGGCCGGGAGGCCGCAGGCCATCGCTTCGAGGAGCGGCAGTCCCCAGCCTTCGCCGCGGCTGGTGCTGACGAAGCAATCCGCGGAACGGTACAGGGACGCGAGCTGCTCGTGCGGGAGCTCGCGGTTGTAGATGAAGTAGACGCGGCCGCCGTTCTCGTCGAGTCCGAGGGCGCGGATGGCGTTCGGAACGTGAACGCCGGGGTCGCGGTGGTTGATCTTGCACACCAGCAGCACCGGCTCATCGCGGCGGAACGTGCGGTTGAACGTCCGCAGCAGCAGCTCCGGGTTCTTCCGCTCGCCCCATTCGAGGCTCGTGAGGAAGACGTACTCGCCGCGCGGATTCCGCGCGCGCGGGCCGTCGGGCCGGAAGTGCTCGGGATCGACGCCGAGGGGCATGACGTACACGGGACGCGTCACGCCGCATTCGACGAGACCGCGGCGGTTGAGCTCCGACGGCGTCCAGACCTCGTCCATCGCGTTCGCGCGGCGCACCCAGGCGGCAGGGAAGCCGTCGACTTCGATCATCGTGAAGCCGATGCCCGTGCGCGCGAAGCGGTCGCCGGGCGCATACGTCACCGTGCGGGTGGAGCGTGCGCCGCGGAGATCGACGTCGAGGAGTGCGACAGGCACGCCTTCGGCCTGGAGCGCCCGCACGATCGCACGGGCGCTGATGGCGTAGCCGTTCGCGCGACGCAGCGGCGAGCGCCATGCGAGCAATCAGCGCCCTCCGTCGCTCGCGACGCGCGCCCAGAGCTCGGCGAGCACGGGATCGACGTCCGAGGTGCGCAGCTCATACAGCGGCTCCATGCGGTCCGGCTCGCGCGTCCAACCGGCGACGCGTCCGCTCAGCGCCGCCGCGAACGTCGCCACATGCTCCTCGGGGACGACCGCGAGCGCGTTGCGCATCCGCTCGTGCAGTGCGTCGAGCGCGCGTCCGCGCTCCTCGGCCAGCGTGCGCCAGTACGCGACGTCATGGGCCCTCACCAGCGCCGTCCCACGATGCTGCGCAGCGCCTGCACCGCGCGCCACGGCTTCGAGCGTTCGACCGACGCCGTGAAGCCGCGCAGCCGGTCGCGCTCCGCTTCCGCGATCGCGAGCTGCGCCTGCAGTTTGCGGTTGACCGTGCCGACCTGCGCGGCCTCGGCGCGCAGCAATGCGCATTCGGCGCGCAGGCTCTCGTTCTCCGCCTGCAGCCGCGCCGCCTCGACGGCGTAATCCGTCACCGCGGGACCTCCTGCGGCGAGCGGCGCTGCGCGGCCTGCAGCTCCGCGAGATCGCACTCGACCATCTCCCGCACGAGGTCTTCGAACGCGATCGTGGAAGTCCAGCCGAGGACGCGGCGGGCCTTCGAGGCATCGCCGAGGAGGGACATGGTTTCGATCGGGCGGATCAGCCGCTCGTCGACGACGACCCAGTCGCGGTAGTCGAGATCGGCGGTCGCGAAGGCCACTTCGCAGAGCTGGCGTACCGAATGCGCGCGGCCGGTGGCGATCACGAAATCGTCCGCCTCTTCCTGCTGCAGGATGAGGTGCATCGCGCGGACGTAGTCGCGCGCATGGCCCCAGTCGCGCACGGCGTCGAGGTTGCCGAGGCGCACTTCGTTCGCGAGACCGAGCTTGATCTGCGCGACGCTGTTGCTGACTTTCCGCGTCACGAACTCGTGCCCGCGGCGCGGGCTCTCGTGGTTAAACAGGATGCCGCTGCAGGCGAACATGCGGTACGACTCGCGGTAGTTGAGGGTGAGGTAGTGGCCCGCGACTTTGCTGATGCCGTACGGGCTGCGCGGGTTGAACGCCGTGAGCTCGTTCTGCGGCGACTCGCGCACGCGGCCGAACATCTCGCTCGAGCCGGCGAAGTAGAACTTGCACCGCGGCTGGAGCTGGTGGAGCGCGGCCAGGACGAAGTGTGCGCCGTTGACGTTCATGTCCATCGTCGAGAAGCCGTCGGCGAAGCTCTCCGCGACGAAGCTCTGCGCCGCGAGGTGATAGCACTCGTCGAACTCGTGGCGGCTGATGACGTGGAAGATGCTCGGGTAGCTCTCCAGGCTGGCGGCGTGGAGCTCGACGCGGTCGAGGATGTGCGCGATGCGGCGGAAGCGGTGCTGCGGAACCTCGAGCGCGACGCGCCGGACGATGCCGTGGACCTCGTACCCCTGGTCGAGCAGGAGCTCCGCGAGGTAGGAGCCGTCCTGGCCGGTGATGCCTGTGATCAGCGCGCGTTTGGCCACGTTCGCAGAATAGCAGTGCTGAGTGCTGAGTCCCACCTGCCGGACACATAGTTATTGACGCTCGAAGCCACAAAGCCGTATAAAGGCCGCCGGTCCTTAGATCCATCAATTCATCTTTCGTGGCGACGCGCGTCGTCTCGAATGCCCTGACTGCGTCCGAAAAAGGAGAACGTGTATGCGCATTCCCGTCGTAGCTGCCGCCGCCATCGCCGTCGCGCTGTCGGCCCCTCAGATGTTTGCCGATTGCAGTTGGACTACCCCGTCGAGCACTTCGATCATGTATACGAGCAACTGCAACAAGGTCGGCATCGGCGGGACCACCGACCCGCAGGACACGCTGCACCTGTTCGGGACAGCGCCGTACCTGCGCCTCGAGACCGCCTCTTCGGGCCATCAGATTCTGCTCGGTGATGACGCGCTGGTGTCGGCCACGAACTCCGACGGGACGGCGTCCCGGACCACGGGCGCGCATAAGCTGCGCTTCGGCTACGACGGGTTCCACGTCGATTACTCCGAGGACACGACCGCCGGCTACGCTCGCTCCTGGCGCCGCACGGCGAGCCTCAACAAGTGGGGCTGGCTGACGCTGTCCAGCAACGCCAACTACACCTCCCTCACGCTCGACCAGACCGGCAGCACGAATGGCCGCCTGCTCATGATCATCGACCACTGGATGGGGATGACGCTGAACGCGAGCTGGGCCGGCAGCGGCTTCCTGCTCGACAACACCGACCTTCCGGGCTGGATCGTGAACGTGCAGACGCGCGGCTCGTACGACTATTTCCAGGTCCAGCGCGTGCCGGACGGCGACTACACCCACACGGATGAAGTGGAGCTGCTGCGCCTCGACGCCTCGGGCAACCTCAAGGTCAAGGGCTCGGTCACCGCCAACGGTCTCGATGTCGCGGAATGGGTCGAGGCTTCGCACGACCTGGCGATCGGCACGGTGGTGATCCTCGATCCCGCGAAGGTCAACCGCGTGATGCCGTCCGGCCGCTCGTACGACACCTCGGTCGCCGGCGTCGTCGCCGAGAAGCCGGGCATGATCCTCGGCGAGGAAAGCGAGACGAAGGAAATGATCGCGACGATGGGCCGGGTGAAGGTCCGCGTCGATGCGACCAGGCGCCCGGTGCGCGTCGGCGACCTGCTGGTCACGAGCGGCAAGACCGGCACGGCGATGGTCTCCGAGCCGGTCAAGTTCGGCGGCGTCGAGATGCACCGCCCCGGCACCCTGATCGGCAAGGCCCTCGAGCCGCTGCCGTCCGGCGAAGGAGAGATCCTGGTGCTGCTCTCGTTGCAGTAGGCACTCGGAAAACGGGGCGGCAGGCATTCCCTGTCCGCCCCGGCATACAGGGGAGTGTCGGAATCGACATACGGTCCCGTGTGACCGGAAACTCACAAGTTCCATCCACGGAAGGAGTTAGCATTTCCGGACCCATGGCACCCGGCTCGCTGTTGTGGACGCCCATGCTTCGAAAGTCTTTCTTCCTGGTACTACTGCTGATCGCGGTTCCGCTCTTCGCGGACGACCCGCCGTTCTTCATCGAGCGCATCGAGGTCCGCAACCACCAACGCGTCTCGCCCGACGTCGTCATCGCCGAGTCGCTGCTGAACGAAGGGCGTGCGTACACCGAGGCCGAGCTGCGGGACGCGGCGACGCGGTTGAGCCGGCTGCCGTTCCTGCTCTCGGTGGACTTCTCGCTGGAGAAGGGAACGGAGCGCGGGAGATACGTCCTCGTCCTCGCCATCAACGAGACGAAGCCGTTCTTCTACATCCTCAATGCCGTCCCGTACCTGCAGGACGGCAACTCCAGCACCAGGGTCGACGTCGACTATCAGGACCGCCCTGCCAGCAGCGGCGGCAATGACTTCGGCGTCGGGTTCCGCTGGTTCGTGGGCCGGCGCGGCGCGCTCCACGTGGGCTTCGAAGGCTCTTACGAGGACAAGGTGTTCGCGGGCGAGTACGCGTCGCTCTCGGCGGGGTACACGCAATACGACCTGTTCGGGACGCGCGCGTTCGCCACGCTGAACCTGAAGCGGCCGATCGAAGGACTCGGAGTCGGGCTGGTCTCGCCGCAGGTCGTCGTCGGCGTGCCGCTCACGACGAACCAGTCCCTGACGCTCGAGTACGACGAGTCGCGTTTCGAGTCCGAGGAGGACGAGGACGACTACCGTTGTGACTGCGAGGACCGGGTCGGGCAGCGTTCCGTGACGGCGCGCCTGTCGTACAACACGACCAACGAGCCGTTCGTCCCGACGCAAGGCACGGTGCTGAGCGTCGCACCGCGGCTCAGCTTCACGGACGGCATCGACATCGACTCGTTCAACGGGCGCCTCCTGGCATCGGGTCCGTTCCACGCGCGGGTGTACGGCGTCGAGGCGGGCGCGACGCGCTATCACGAACTGAGCGAGCGCAACTCGGTCTGGGGCGATCTGCGCGGCCAGTGGGCGCACATCGAGCGCGAGTCGGCCATCTCCGACCGCACGTACGAGCACACGGCGACGTCGGCGAGCGTCGGCGTCGGCTACGCGTTCAGCCTCTGGAATCGGGAGGAGCGGACGAGCGGCGACAACCGGTTCGAGCTCACGGCGCGCTACACGAACAAACCGAATCGCGAGTCGCGAATCATCAACGACTACATGGACGCCGACGTGGCCCAGGTGGCTTGGTCCTGGATCCGGCGCAGCTCGTTCGGGACGCTGCGCCTGGGCGTGGGGTACGCATGGTGAGGCGGGCCGGTTTTGCGATCGCCCTGCTCACCGTGACGCTCTGCGTGCGCGCGCAACAGCGTCCCGCGTTCACCCGGCAGGCCGGCGTCGTCGCCGCGGCCCTGCCCTCGGCCGTGCTGCAGGACCAGAGCGTGAAGAAGCAGCTCGGCAGCGGCCTGACGACGACGTTCCTCGTGGCGGTGCGGCAGCGCGACACGGGCAGCCTCACGGCCGCGCGCATGGAAGTCCGCTACGACCTCTGGGACGAGGTCTGGCTGGTGAAGCGCGTGGAGTTCGACGGCAAGACCGACCGCCAGCGCATCACTTCGGCCGACGCACTGGAGAAGTGGTGGCGCACGCCGGTGCGTGTGTTCGCGACCGAGGCGGACCGCGTCCTGCTGCAGGTCGAGCTCAGCGTGCTGCCGTTCTCGGCGGCCGAGGAGGACGACGCGCGGGCGTGGATCTCGAAGTCGGGCGGCGTCGGTACGGCGTCCAGCGGCTCCGGTCTCGTTGACGCGCTCATCGGCACGACCATCAGTGCCAAGCCGATCACGTCGTTCCGCTGGAACGTGGACCTGTCGCTGCGATGACCCGCATCCGCTCGCTCACCGTCCTGCTCGTCGCGGTGGCCGCGGCCGCGGTGCTGTTCTGGGTGCTGCTGCACCAGATCTCGAGCGTGTGGCTCGACGTCGCGCTGCGCCCCGAGGTGGGGCAGGCGCTCGAACGTTCCATGGAGGATCAGAAGAAACTGCGCGCCCTCGATCCGTCGCAGCGCGAGGAGTACCGGAAGCAGTTCGACGACACGCGCACGCTGCTCAATCGCATCGAAGTGCTGCGCATGAATCGCGAGAATATGCTGCGGCGCTTCGAGCTGGCGCTGGTGGTGATGTTCGCCATCGCGGCGCTGCTGACGGCGGTCACGCTGTGGCTGCGCTACCGCCGCGCGCAGGAGCGCGAGCGCGCGGAGTATCTCGATCGCGTGACGTTGCTGCAGGAAACGGCGCGCCGGCACGCGCACGAGATCAAGGGACCGCTCACCGCCGCGCGCCTGGAGCTGGAGCGCCTGGCCGACCTCGCGCGCACCGGCGCGCCGGACGACGAGGTGACGCTGGCGCAGGAGAGTGTGTCCGAGGAGCTGGACCGGCTGGCGCGGTTCACGCGGGCCTTCTCGTCGTTCGGCGGCCTCGGACAGCCCATCGTCCGCCGCGAGTCTCTCGGCCAGGTGCTCGAGGAGTTCTGCTCGACGTTCGCGAACGCGTGGCCGTCGCTGGCGCTGCAGGACGGCGGCGGCGACGCGGTCGTCTGCGTGGATCGTGACATGCTGCGGCAGGTGCTGGTGAATCTCTGCTCGAACAGCGCGGGGGCGGGGGCGGGGAGTATCGCGTTCGCGATCGTGAAGAACGGCGCGCGCGTGCTCCTGGACGTGCGCGACGACGGCTCGGGCATCCCGCTGTCGCTGCGCGCGCGGGTGTTCGATCCGTACGTCACCACGCGCAAGATCGGCGAGGGCATGGGGCTGGGGTTGTCGATCTCGCGCAAGCTCATGATCGATCACGGCGGAGATCTCGTGCTGATGGACACGTCGGAAAAGGGGACGGTGTTCCGCCTTACGTTCGGAGATCTGGAGTGCTGAGGATCTGTCGCCCGCTACGCGGGCTCGTTCCCCGTCCGCGCCAGGTTCCCCCGGCTGAAGCCGGGGTCTATTGCCTTCACGCCGCCTACGGCGGCTCCCGATCCCTAGCCGCCGCAGGCGGCGTCGCAATGGCGTTCACTTTAGGCGAGCGCGCCCCTCACCCGGCCTTCGGCCACCCTCTCCCCGCGCTCACGCACGGGGAGAGGGGATCACAAGGTTCCTTCTCGCGAGAGACGGGCTACCGATCTTGTTTCTTGCGAGATGCGCGCTTCCCTTGCCCTTCTCCCCTCTGTGAGGGGAGAAGGTGCCGAAGGCGGATGAGGGGTTGTTCTCTCCCTAAAGTTAACGCCCTTGCGGCTGAAGCCGGGGTCTATTGCCTTTACGCCGCCTACGGCGGCTCCCGATCCAGCCGGGGGCGACAGGACAACCCCACCCCATGCAACTGATCCTCATCGTCGAAGACGACGAAAAGATCGCCGCCAACATGACCCTGCGCCTCCGCGAGGAAGGCTACGGCGTCGTCCACTTCCGGACGTCCGAGGAGGCGCTGGCGTATTTGCGGGACGTGACGCGGGTGCAGCCGGACATGGCCCTCGTCGACGTCCGCCTGCCGGGCATGAGCGGCATCGAGCTCGTGCGCATCCTCGGCGACGCGATGCCGGCGACGATCGTCATTTCCGGCGAGGCCTCGATGAGCGAAACCGTCGAAGCGATCCGCCTCGGCGTCCACGACTTCATCGACAAGCCGTTCAGCCGCGAGCGGCTGATCAAGTCGGTGCGCAACTGCCTCGAGACCGCCGCGCTGCGGCGGCAGGTGGGGGAGCTGCGCTCGCGCGATCAGCAGATCGTCGGCGCGGCGGACGCGGTGCTGGCGCTGCGCGCGCAGATCGAGAAGGTCGCGCCGACGGAGGCGCGCGTGCTGATCCGCGGCGAGAGCGGGACGGGCAAGGAGCTCGTCGCGAATGCGATCCATCGCGCGAGCCGGCGCGTGTCGCGTCCGTTCATCAAGATCAATTGCGCGGCGATCCCGGTGCATCTGATCGAGGACGAACTGTTCGGCCACGCGCGCGGCGCGTTCACGGACGCGAAGACGGCGAAGCGCGGCCTGTTCGAGGAGGCGGACGGCGGGACGCTGTTCCTCGACGAGATCGGCGACATGGAGCCGGCGCTGCAGTCGCGGCTCCTGCGCGTGCTGGAAGACGGGCGCGTGCGGCGCATCGGCGAGACCGCCGACCGCGCGGTGAACGTGCGCGTGCTGGCGGCGACCCATCGCGACCTGGAGACGCTCGCGCGCGAGGGGCGGTTCCGCGAGGACCTGTTCTTCCGCCTGGCGACGGTGCCGGTGGACGTCCCGCCGCTGCGCGACCGCCGCGAGGACGTGCCGCTGCTGTTTGCGACGTTCCTCCAGCAGTTCTGCGCGCGCAATCAGCGGATTCAGTTGTCCGTCGGGCACGAGGTGTACGCCGCGCTCGCCGCGTACGACTGGCCGGGGAACGTGCGCGAGCTGAAGAACGTGGCCGAGCGTCTGTCGGTGTTCGGCACGGACCCGGTCACCGTCGATCAGCTCCCGACGTCGATCCTCCAGCAACGCGGTCAGGCGGAGAGCGGCATCGTCCGCATCGGCGAGGCCGCGCCGGTTCTGCCGCTGCGGGTGTTCAAGGCCCAGTGCGAGAAGGAGTACATCGAGTCGGTGCTGCGCCGCACGAACTGGAACGTGACCCGCGCCGCGGAGCTGCTGGACATCCAGCGCACGCACCTGCACGAGAAGATGACGTCCCTGGGGATCGCCCGGAAGACCTGATCTTCTCCGTTCGCATTCACCACAGAGACACAAGAGACACAAAAACACGGGGAAAACGGCCAGATCATGAAAGTTATGCGTAGAAGTGTAATCGTTCTGCTGATCGCGATCGGCCTGCCCGCGGCCGCGGCGAATCCCCAGGTGCGGATCCACACGAGCTCGGGCGAGACGTTGACCCGCGATCTGCCCAGCCACGCGCCGGACCGCGTGATCGTGGAGTTCCGGGAGCAGCCGCTGCTCGCACGCACGGCGAAAGGCCGCGTTCGCGCGAACGCCGCCTCCGCGCTCGATTCTCTGCACGAGCAGTTCGCGAACGACCTCGAGAGAATTCATCACTCGCTTCGCGGCAAGGTCGCAACCGCGGGCACCGATGACGCTCGCGTCGAACATCGCTATCGGCTCGCGTTCGCCGGCGCGAGCGCGCGAGCCGACCGCGACGCCTTGCCCGCGATCCGTGCGCTGGCGTACGTGCGCGCGGTGTACCCCGATCGCCGCGTGCACGCAACGCTCGAACACTCCGTCCCGCACATCGGCGCGCCGCAGGCCTGGGCGCAATTCCATGTGCGCGGCAGCGGCGTCCGGGTCGCCGTCGTCGACACCGGCATCGACTACACGCATCCCGCCCTCGGCGGCGCATTCGGCCCGGGGCACAAAGTCGCCGGCGGATACGACTTCGTCAACGACGACGCCGACCCCGCGGACGATCACGGGCACGGGACGCACGTCGCCGGCATCGTCGCCGGTTCGGCCGCACCAGTCGTCGGCGTGGCCCCCGAGGCCACGCTGCTCGCGTACAAAGTGCTCGACCAGTACGGCTCCGGCCTGGACTCGTGGATCCTGGCCGCGGTCGAGCGGCTCGTCGATCCGGACGGGAACGGCGATCCCTCCGACCGCGTCGACGTCGCCAACCTGAGCTTCGGCCGCTACTCGGCCAATGACGATCCTGTCGTGGCCGCGGTGGAACAGGCGGCCGCGGCGGGTGTGGTGTTCTGCATCGCCGCCGGGAACTCGGGCTCTCCGTTCACGGTGAGCAGCCCGGCGATCGCGCCGTCGGCCGTCAGCGTCGGCGCGAGCACGCTGGAGGACGACCCCACGGGCTTCTCTTCGAGTGGTCCGGCGTTGCACTCGTGGAGCGTCAAGCCCGAGGTGACGGCGCCGGGCTATGAGATCGTGTCGGCCGCGATCGGTGGCGGGACGGCAACGGCGAGCGGCACATCGATGGCCGCGCCGCACACGGCGGGACTGGCGGCGCTGATCCGCCAGCTGCACCCCGCCTGGACACCCGCGGAGGTGAAGTCGGCCATCGTCGGGACCGCGCGTCCGCAGTGGTCGGTCATCGCGGCCGGAGCCGGACGGATCGATGCGGTGAAGGCGCTGGGCGCCTCGCTGCTCCCGTCGCCGAGCACGCTCACGTTCGGAATCGCGCCGGCGAAAACGGGTACCTGGAACGTGACGCGCAAGTTCCAGCTGACGAACCGCGGAACGGCGGCGCGCACGCTGACGACGCGGGCGGGCGAGCCGCAGAATGGCGTGACGGTCGTCGTCTCGCCCTCGCGGTTCACGCTCGAACCGGGACAGACGCAGGAGATCCGTGTCGATCTGCTCCTGCATGTCGAGGAGGCGTACCCGGTCGACTTCCAGATCGCGGTCAGCGGCCATGTCTTCGTCGAAGGCCCGTCGACTTCCGTGCAGGTTCCGTGGCTCGCGATGTTCGGCAACTTCGTCGTGGCGGCCTACGAAGGCGCCGGCGATACGTATGTGGCGCTGTTCCAGAACGGCTTGCAGGTGGGGCAGGGCAATGGCGCGGCCGCGGCGGGGTCGACCGGGAACGAAGTCGACGTGGTCGCGATCACGATCCCTCCGGAGGGACAGCTGGCGCGGCTGATCGTGCGCGAGCGCCAGCGGATCGACGGCCCGACGGTCATGACGATCTCGCCGGACGAGGCGAAGTTCGATCTGGTCATGGGAAGCGTCGCCGAGAACGGCGAGAAGCTCGCCGAGATCGGCAGCAGTGGACGCGGCGGGAGCTGGTGGATCTCGCAATTGCTCACGTTGCCGTCGCGGGCGGTCTTCGACTACGGGCCGGCCGGGACGGTCCGCGTCTCGGCCATGACCGAGACGGTCATCGCCACCATCGAACAGGAGAGGCACGTCTCGTGGGTGCGGCTGCCGGGCGGAGAGTACGGCTACGACAACGGCGTCCACATCGCGGCGCTGCGCACGCTTCGGGGCGTGCAGAAGAGCGAGGATCTCTCCCTCGGAGCCGGCGACTGGACGACCGGCGTCGTCGCCCATCCCTGCGGGACGACCATCTGTGATTACCACGTCATCACCAACATCGGAGCCCGCGGGCTGGTGAATGCACCGCTGAGCAGCAGCCGCGGCATCCGCAGCACGAAGGTCGGTCTCGCCAGCGCGAATGATGACGGCGATCTTCCGAACGTCATCTTCACCGTCGACGAAAGCGATCATCCGAACGTTCCGCGCACAAAAGGCGTGTCGATGTTCTCGCCGAGGATCGTCGCCCGTGACGGAAAGCTCAGCGCGCAGGTCGGCCCCGAGCCCTGGCCGCTCGACTACACGCCGCCCGACGGTGACGGGGAGCTGGCGTACGGCTACGGCCCCGGCGTGATCCGTACGGCCATGGGCATCCGCTGGAATCAGGGGGAGCTCGGCCGCCCGGGGGACGAATGGTCAGTGAAGGCGACGCCGGTCAGCTCTCTCGGCGAAGAGCTCGCGGACGACTCGCTGCGCCTGCGCGTCACGATGTTCGACGCCGCGGGATCGCGCTATGACGGCGTCCGCATCGCCAGCGACAACTACCATCTCTCCGAGCCGATGCGCGAGGGGCCGCATCGCGCGGAGATCGTGCAGGACTATCGCATCGGCGCCACGCGGGGAACGGGCACACTCGTGGCGACGCTCGACAAGGCGACCGCCGCGACCGCGCCGACGTTCACGTCCCTGCGCATCGAAGACAGCGCCGGCCGCGTGTCGTTTCAACTGCAGCAGGACGAACAGGCCCGCCTGTTCTTCTCCGGCAGGCAGACGACGTTCTTCGAGCGGTCCAACGAGGTCCACACCTCGATCGATCCCGCGGCGGCGAAGGCCTGGTGGCGTCCGTACCCGGGCACCGGCGCATGGCAGCCGCTCCCGGTCGCGTTCCTCGGCGACAACTACGAGGCGTCCGGTTCACCCGCCGGTTCGATGTTCTCCGTGGACCTTCGCGCCGTGACGTCGGGCGTGCGCGCGGGCGTGGCGTTGAAGCTCGAGCTCGCGAACGAGCACGGAACGACGTCGTGGACGCTCGAACCGGCGTTCTTCGTCAGCGGGGAAAAGAAACGGCGCGTGGTGCGATGATGCCCATGCCCTCATATACGATTGCGCGCGCATGGTGGATGTCATCGCATTCGACGCGGACGACACGCTCTGGCACAACGAGCGGATGTTTCAGGCGACCGAGCTGCAGTTCGCGGAGCTGCTGGCGGGGTACCACCCGGCCGAGTGGGTCCGCGAGCGGCTCTTCGCCACGGAGACGAAGAACCTCGGCCACTTCGGCTACGGCATCAAGGGCTTCATCCTCTCCATGATCGAGACCGCGCTCGACCTCACCGAGTCGCGCATCGGCGGCGCGGAGGTCAAGCGGATCGTCGACTGGGGACACGAGATGCTCCTCCATCCCGTGCAGCTCCTCGACGGCGTGCGCGAGACGATCGAGGCGCTCAACGGCCGCTACCGGCTCATGCTGCTGACCAAGGGCGACCTGTTCGACCAGGAGTCGAAGCTCGCCCGCTCCGGCCTCGGCGAGCTCTTCGACGCAGTGGAGATCGTGTCGGCGAAGAACGCCTCCACGTACCGCACCATCCTGACCCGCCATGCGATCGCGCCCGAGCGCTTCGTCATGGTCGGCAACTCACTGCGCTCCGACGTGCTGCCCGCGCTGGAAGCGGGCGCGCTCGCGGTCCACATCCCGTACGAGGTGACGTGGGCCCACGAGCGTCTCGACGAGGAGACGCTCGCGGGCAAGGAGTTCGGCGTGCTGGAGCGGATCGCGGAGCTTCCGGACTGGCTCGCTACTCGCCCTCGTTCGGATCCACCGTCGCCGCCGCGGTGAGCTCCGCGGACGCTGCCGCGTACTCCGGCAGCTCGGTGTCGAGGGGGACGTACTTCTCCACGAGGTCGCGCGTGTTGTAGACGGCGAGCTTCTCCATCAGGAACTCGAACTTCTGCTCGATGGCCTCGATGATCGGGCCTTTCGCGCTGGCGTCGAGCTCCCACATGCGGCGCTTGAACGGGCCGATCGCTTTCTTGCGGGTCTTGTAGACGAACTGCTCGTCGGTCTCGCCGTCCTTGCGCTCGTCGGCACAGTTGGCGAAGCAGAAGTCGCGGATCTCGTTCTTCATCTCCGCGGGCAGCGCCGCCGCGTCGAGGATCATGTTCTGGAAGCCGGTGGCGAGGTGGATCTCCACGGCGTCGTTCTCGGGGAACTGGTTGAACACTTCCTCGGGCAGGGTCGACGCGCCGTGCTGCACGGCGCCGGCGATGCCGTACTCCTCGCGGCAGATGCGCGTGGTCTCGCGGAGGACGTCGAAGTCGATCTTGGCCTCGGCGATGGAACCGTCGGCCATGGGGACGCCGCCGTGCGAGGTGCCGGTCTGGACGGAGATCTTGGCCATGCCGGGATCGCCGAGCTCGCGGCGGACACCGTCGATGTAGGCGCGGACTTCGTCGGGCTGGGTGTTGTACTTGCCGACTTCGCCGATCTCGCCGCCGATGGAGATCTCGATGCCTTTGGGCTGGCGCGCGCGGATGTACTTCGTGAAGTGCGCGGTGTACGTGTAGTTCGTGCGCTGCTGCTCGTCGCGGGTGGGGAAGGAGAGGTCGACGAGCGTGGAAGTGTCGATGTCGATGTTGTAGAACTCCGCGGCGATGGCCTCGTCGATGAGCGACTCGATCGCCTTCACCTCGGACGCCTGTCCCTCCGGCGTGGCCCACTTCTTATGGCTGGCCTGGAAGTGGTCGCCCTGGATGAAGACGGGGCCTTTGTACCCCTCGGCGATCGCGGCGGCGAGGACGCAGGCGGCGTATTCGCCGGGGCGCTGCTCGGTGTAGCCGATCTCGGAGCGGGCGATCTCGAAGATGAACGGACCGACGTTGTGGCGCATCGCGGCGCGGAAGAGGGCGCGCGCGACGTCGTAGGTCAGCGCGCGGATGTTGAACGCGGGGACGGTGAGCTTGCGCGTGACTTCGCCGCGGCCGATGGCCTGGTAGAGCGGGTGGATCGAGGACGGGACAGCGCCCGCGCGGCGCGCGCGGAGATGGATCTGCTTGCGCGCCTCGGCCTTCGTCGCTTCGTTACTGCTGAACACCGCGGTGTAGACGAGGTCGTCGACGGCGTCAGTCCTGGACAGGGAATCGAGGGACTCGTGAATCACAGATGGCCTCCGGCGGGAACTCTATCCCATCGCTCAGCCCCGAGCGAAGTCGAGGGGCCGAGTGAGCAGCAACCGCAAAGTCGTCCGACGGGCAAATGCTCACGCGCTGCCGAATGGCGGGTGCAACGTCGATGCTAACGTGGCCCCTCGACTTCGCTCGGGGCTCTGACAGGGGCTAATTTACGTGCGCGCGGATCATCTGGACCAGCGCGCTGACGTCGAACGGCTTCAGCACCGCGCCGGTGGCGCCGAGGGTGCGGACCTCGGCCGGGTCCATGGGCTCGCCCGTGAGCATGAAGATCGGGACGGATGAGAGCGCTCCGTCGGAGCGCATGGCGCCGAGGACCTCGTCGCCGGTCATGCCGGGCATGTTGCGGTCCAGGAGGATGAGATCGGGCGTGCGTTTGCGCGCTTCCTCCAGGGCCTGCTGGCCGCTGGCGGCAGTGACGGGATCAAATCCGAATTCGCGCAACAGGTTGCGCATCAGAAGGAGAATCGGGGCGTCGTCATCGACGACGAGAATGACCGGGCGCTCTGCCATGGGACGACGGCGGAGTGTAGCAGAGGGATGATTCGTTTGCGTGGGACGCAACGTGTCAGATGAGGCGCCACCACGGCACGGCGAGGATGCCGGGTGCGAGCCACTCGGTCGCGGTGCCCGTGTGCACCAGCAATCCTGCCCGCGACTGGCGGCCGTATTCCTCGCGGAATGCGCGTAGATGCTTTGCATCGCCTTGTCGCGGGCGCGTCGTCGCTTTGATTTCGATGGGGAGAAGCTGTCCGCCGGTCTCGACGACGAAGTCCACCTCTTCCCCGGCCACAGTGCGCCAATACAACACTTCGACCGACTCGCGCCGGCCTTCGCGCCAGGAGAGGAGGTCCATCAGCACGATGTTTTCGAGATGCGCGCCACTGGGGCCTTCCAGGCCTGCAAGATGCAGCGCGAGTCCTGAGTCGCACCAGTAGAGCTTCGGCGACTTGATCAAGCGTTTCGTGCGGTTCACCGCGTAGGCCGGGATGCGAACGAGCTGATACGACGCCTCGAGCAGGTTCATGTACCGATGGACGGTCGGTTGCGGCAGCGCCACGTCACGACCGAGCTCGGTCTGATTCACGAGCTGTCCGAGGCGCAATGCCGCCGCACGCATGAGCCGGCGCAGATCGGGCAGCGCCGTGACCGACGAGATGTCCTGCAAATCCCGCTCGAGGTAAGTCCTGGTGTAACCCGCAAACCAGATGGCACGCTCGTCCGCGGAATCGAGGTCGAGTGCCGGCGTCGGGTAGCCGCCGCGGCGGGCGAGCTGCGTCCAATCCTCAGGTGACGCTTCATGGGAGTTGATGACGTCCCGCCATGTATCGTCTTTCGCTGCCAGGATCTCATCCCAGAGACCGGCGCGCCCGAGGCCGAGTTGCTCGCGCCGGGTCATCGGCCAGAGAGTGAGATAGCTGGCGCGGCCGGCGAGCGTTTCGGAAATCGAGCGCATGAGCAGGAGATTCGCCGAGCCGGTGAGGAGAAAGCGGCCCTTTTGCCTCTTGCCGCTGTCGACCGCGCGTTTCACCGCCAGCAGGAGCTCGGGCGCGCGCTGCACTTCGTCCAGCGTCATGCGCGGGCCGCGCGCGACCAGATCTTCCGGACTGCGTTTCGCCTGATCGAGCACGTCCAGGTCATCGAGCGTAAGGTAAAGTCGATCCTCCGTGGTCAACTCCCGGACGAGAGTGCTTTTCCCGGTCTGCCGCGCCCCCGTGACGACCACGACAGGCATCGTGCGCGCCGCCCGCTGGAGCGGCTCGCCGAGGGCGCGAGGAACCGCGATCAGGCGGTCATTCACGAGCCCCAGGATAATCATTCAGGTGATGAATGACAATCATTCACCGGCTGAATGATCGTACGAGTGTTGCATTCAAGCACCTTCTGGCTCCCGCCAACCGCCAACCGTCCGCGATAGACTCCCCCCGTGACAATCCGGCACGACCGCAAGGTCAGCATTCTCGACGTCATGGGACCGGTCATGGTCGGGCCGTCCAGCTCGCACACGGCGGGCACAGCCCGTCTCGGGCGCGTGGCGCACGAGATCCTGGACGAAGATCCGGTGCGCGTCCGCTTTTTCCTGCATCCGCCGCTGGCGGCGACGTACCGGGGGCATGGGTCGGATTTCGCGCTGGTCGGCGGGACGATCGGGATGGACGTGGACGATCCGCGGATCCCGGAGGCCATCCGGATCGCGGAGCAGCAGGATGTCGACATCACGTTCACCGAGGAAGACCTCGGCGAGGTGCATCCGAACACGGTGCGGGTGGAGATCGACAGCGCGGACCGGCAGGTGCAGATCGTCGGGTCGTCGATCGGCGGGGGCGTGATCGAGGTGTTCCAGATCAACGGTTTCCAGACGCGCTTCAAGGGGGACTCGCCGACGCTCCTCCTTTTCTACCGCGACCGGCCGGGGATGATCGCCGAGGTGGCGAACATCATTGCGGATGAGGGAATCAACATCGCCTCCCTGTATTGTTCTAGGAAACAGCGCGGCCGGGACGCGTTCATGCAGGTGGACGTCGACTCGCCGCTGTCGCAGCGGGCGATCAAGCGCATCTGCTCCCTGGACGACGTGGCGGATGCACGCTACCTGGACAAAATCCCCTGAGGAGTTGACAGTTTGCAGTTGACGGTTGACAGGAGTAGATGACGCCCGGCGGGGTTAGCTCCTGTCAACTGCAAACTGTCAACTGCAAACCGACTGACCATGATCGAATCCTTCAAGCAGCTCGAAGCAATTGCAGCAGACCGCGACCTGGCCGAAGTCTTCCTGGAGTCTGACGAGCAGGAGCACGCCGTCCCGGCCGATCAGATCGTCGAAGCCTTGCGCAAGCGCCGCGCGGTGATGCGCGACTGCGTCGAGCGCGGCCGCACCAGCGACGGGGCGTCGATGGGGAAGCTGGTCGGTTCCGAGGCGCGGCTGCTGCAGCAGGCGTTCTCGGAGGGGCGGACGTTCCTCGATCCGCTCACGGTCAAGGCGGAGATCTACGCACTCGCCGTGATGGGCGAGAACTCGCGCATGGGCGTCATCGTCGCGGCCCCGACCGCGGGCGCGGGCGGCATCGTGCCGGGGATGCTCCTGGCGCTGGAAGAAGAGCGGAACATCGATCCGGAGAAGACCGTGCGCGCGCTGGTCGTGGCGGGCGGCATCGGCTCGATCATCGCGCTGTCCGCGAACATCTCCGGCGCCGCCGGCGGCTGTCAGAACGAAGTCGGCGTCGCCGCGGCGATGGGCGCCGCGGGTGTGGCGTACATGGTCGGCGGCAACACGCGCCAGAGCATCCACGCCGCCGCGATCGCGCTCAAGAACACCCTCGGCCTGGTCTGCGATCCGGTGGGCGGCCTGGTCGAGGTGCCGTGCGTGAAGCGGAACGCGCTGTTCTCCGTTCACGGACTCACCGCGGCGCAGCTGGCGATGGCGGGCGTGGAGTCCGTCATCCCGATGGACGAGATCGTCGAGGCCATGGTGCGCATCGGACGCTCGCTGCCGCGCGGCCTGCGGGAGACCGCCGAAGGCGGGCTGGCGACGACGGAGACCGGAACGGCGATCGCCCTGCGGCTCAAGGAAGAGGCCAACCGCCGCCGCGCGGAACGCGCCGCGGAACGGGAGCGGGTTGCCGAGGAGCGGAAGAGCGGAACGGGGGTGTAACAATGTAGGGCGTGGCTTCAGCCCGCCCCTCGGACGGGGTGGGGGAAACGCCCGCCCATCCACGAGAGAGGCGGGCTGAAGCCACGCCCTACGTTCTCTACGGGTAATACCCGCGGATCGTCTTCACCTTTCCCTCCGCCGTCTGCACCGTCACCTCGCGCCATTTCCCGCCCGGCTTCACCTCGGCCGCCGGATAGAAGCCGAGGACGTACTGGGAGCGGAGCTCGTTCTGGATGTCGCGGTAGATCGCCGACAGCTCGGAGACGTTCTCGATGTAGTACGAGCTGCCGCCGGTCTCCGCGGTGAAGCGGTTCAGCTTCAGCTTCGTGTCCATCTCCAGGCTGCGGATGCCGATGCCGATGGCGTAGATCGGCACGGCCGCGCGCTGCGCGTACTCGAGGGCCTGCTCGAACGTGAACTTGGACGCCGTGTCCTTGCCGTCCGTGACCAGCACCAGCGCCTTCTGTCCTTTGACGCCGGAGAAGTTGTAGAGCGAGTAGACCACCGCGTCGTACAGCGCGGTCGACTCCTCGGCGCGCATCTTCGCCAGGCCGGAGTAGATGTCCTTCAGCTCCGGCGACCACTTCTGCACGATGTGCGGCTGGGAGTCGAAGGCGACCAGGAAGGCCTTGTCGCCCTTGCGCAGCACGTTCTGGAAGAATGCGGCGCCGGCTTCGCGCGCGGTGGTCATCCGCTCGTCCATCGAGCCCGACGTGTCCACTGCCATGCCGATCGACAGCGGCAGGTCCTTCACGTGCTCGAACTTCGCGAGCGTCACCGGCTGCCCTTCGTCGAGGACCTTGAACGCGTCCTGGCCGAGGGTGTTGACGGGCTTGCCGTCGCGGAGGACGGTCGTCGGGAGCTCCACGAGGTGGACGTCCACGGTGGCCATGTACTCCGGCGTGTTCACCATGACCACGTCCTCGACCGGATCGACCTCGGGATCCTTCAGCGTCGCGACGGCGCGCAGGTAGCCGACGCCGTCGGTACCCGGGATGTTCACCGTCTGCACGAACGGCGGATCGAACAGCGTGGCCACGCGGGTCTCGTTCCAGTACAGTTCCACGCTCCCGAGCTCTTTCCCCTCGGGCACCTTCACGTCGACCTCCACCTTCGTCGGCCCGCTGAGCTTCGGCGCGATGCGCGGCGAGGCGATGCGGACGCGGAACGGGTCGGTCCCCGTGTTCACGACCACCTCATCGCCGGTGATCGGCGCGCCGTGCGAGTCGAGCGCCACGACGCGGATCCGCCGCGCGCGCGGCACGGTGCCGAAGTCGAGGTCGAGCTTGTACGGCGGCGAGCGGCGCGTCGCGACCTTCTTCCCGTCCAGCCAGAACTCGACCGAGGCGATGCCCTGGCCGGTGATGAGCGTCTGGATGGTTTGCAGGCCGCTGATCACCTCGTCGGACAGCGGCACGATCCGCAGCTTCGCGCGCGAGGACTGCAGGTCCTCGCGGATCGACGCCAGCGCGGTCGTTTCCTCCGTCGGCTTCGGCTCCGTGGCCGCCATCTCCGGCACTTTGAGCGGCGTCTCGAGGATCGCCTCCGCGTGCGACGACGTGTCCGTGAGCTTCACCCGCGACGTGTACTCCGCGGGCCGCAGCGGCCGGTCGATGACGATCGGCAGCTTCTCGTCCTGGATGTCGCCCGGGAAATCGAAGCGGTAGCGGTACCTCTCCCACATCTTCCCGTCGCGCAGGACCTCGCCGACGACGTCGAGCGTGTACAGCGCGACGCCGTTCACCGCGGTCGTCTTCAACTGCGCGCGCGGCACCATGATCGTCAGTTGCGCGTCGGTCTTCTGGCCGTCGCTCGACGGATACGAGACCGCGATCTCCGCCTCCAGTTTCGACGCCTTCGGATCCGCGATCACCGAGGAGCGGAGGACACGGTGGACGTCCTCCTCGTTCACCTTTTCCTGCTCCCACACCTTCATCATCACGCGGTCGCCGTACGCATTCATGTAGCCGATGGCGCTGGCGAGGACGTCGCCGTCGCGGCAGTCGATGCTGATGTTCTGCGGGGGACGCCCCGACGCCTCGATGTCGTCGCTGACGAGCGCCTTCATCCCGTCCATCCTCACGTTCCAAAGGCGGAAGACGCGCTCGTGCTTGCGCTGGAAGAAGAGCAGGCGCACGTCGCGGCCGATGCTCATCTCCGGGTAGTACCAGACCTGGATGGGGACGAAGTACTGCGGGCACTTGATGTCGATCAATCCGCCCGGCACGCCGTGGATGAGATAGATCCGGCCGCGGTCGGACATCACGGACTCGAAATTCTCGCGCACGAACTCCAGGCGGCTGTAGTAGTTGTCGCGCGCCCCGTGGTTGGTCGTGCCGGCCATGATGTCGCGCCGCCGCCAGAAGTCCTCGATGAAGACGTCGCGCTGCGGGTCGGTCTCCAGGCGCAGAAACGTGTCGCGCTCGCCGGGAGAGAGGATCGGCTCGACGTCCGCGAGGAACTCGCGATAGCGGTCCGCGAGCTTCGCGGTGAATTCCTTGCGCTCGGCGCGGGACAGAGCTTTGATCTCGTCCGCGAGCAGCGGGGCTGCCACGAGCAGGGTGAGGAGGATGATCAGTGTTTTTCGCATGTGAAGTGCTGAGTGCTGAGTGCTGAGTGCTGAGTGAGCCGGTTGGACTCAGCACTCAGCACCCAGCACTCAGCACCTCTCTCGTTCTAAGGAAAATACCCCTGAATGGTCCGTGCCTTTCCTTCGGTCACCTGTACATTCACCTCGCGCCACTTGCCGCCCGTTTTCACGTCCGGGGCGGGGTAGAAGCCGAGGACGTACTGCGAGCGGAGCTCGACCTGGATGTCGTCGTACACCCGCTGCAGCTCGCGCGCAACGTCGATGTAGTAGACCGTGCCGCCCGTTTCCTGCGACAGCTTCGACAGCTTGAAGCGCACGTCCACCTCGTTCGGGCGGATGCCGATGCCGATCGTGTAGACCGGCACCGCCGAGCGGCGCGCGTACTCGAGCGCCTGGTCGTACGAGAACTTCGACGCCGTGTCCTTGCCGTCGCTGATGACGATCAGCGCCTTCTGGCCGCGGATGCCCTGGAAGTTGTAGAGCGAGTAGACCACCGCGTCATACAGCGCCGTGGCTTCCTCCGGCCGCAGCTTCGCCAGGCCCGCGTGCATGTCCCCGACGCGCGTCGACCACTTCTGCACGAGCTGCGGGTCCGTGTCGAACGCCACCAGGAACGCCTTGTCGCCGCGGCGCATGATGTTCTCGAAGAACTGCGCGCCCGCCTTCTGCGCCTCCTCCATCCGAGGGCGCATCGAGCCCGAGGTGTCGATGGCCAAGCCGAGGGAGAGGGGGAGGTTCTTCACGTACTCGAACTTCGCGAGCGAGACCGGCTTCCCCTCGTCCGTGACCTTGAACGCCTTCTCCGTGAGGTGATTCGCCGGCTTGCCGTTGACCACCACCGTCGTCGGCAGCTCCACGAGGTGGACGTTGAGCTCCTCCATGTACGCCGGCGTGTTGATCATGACCACGTCTTCGATCGGCGGGAGCGTGCTGTCCTTGAGCGTCGCGACGGCGCGGAGGTAGCCGACGCCGTCGGTGGCCGGGATCTCCACGGTCTGTACGAACGGCCCGTCATACAGCGTGGCCAGGCGGGTGTTGTTCCAGAACAGCTCCAGCGATCCGAGCTCCTCGCCGTCCGGCACGTGGACGTCCATCTCCACGCGCGTGGAGCCGGAGAGCTTCGGCGCGATGCGCGGGGACGTGATGCGCAGGCGGAAGGGATCGGTGCCGGTGTTCACGATGATGTCGTCGCCGGTGAGCGGCTCGCCCTTCGCGTCGAGGCCCACGGCGCGGATGCGGCGCATCTGCGGGACGATGCCGAAGTCGAGGTCGAGCGAGAACGGCGGCGCGCGGCGTACGGCGATCTTCCGCCCGTCGAGCCAGAACTCGACGCCCTTGATCGCGCTGCCGGTGGCGATGGTCTCGATGGTCTGCACGCCCGCGACGATCTCGTCGGCGGGCGGGATGATGCGCAGGCGCGTCTCGTGGACGTCGAATTCTTTCTTGAGGTCGGTAACGCTCTTGTTCTCCAGGGCGGGGGGCTGGGTGGAGGCGGAGGCGACCTGCACGGGCTCCACCGCTGGTTCGACAATATCGGGCACGAAGATCTCGGGCACGCTCAGGTTGGACTCGACGACCACCTCGGCGCCCGTGTTCGCGTCGAGGACTTTGATGCGGGAGAGGTAGTCTGCGGGGCGCAGGAGGCGGTCGACGACGATGGGGAGCTTGTCTCCTTTGAAGTCGCCGGGGAAGTCGAAGCGGTAGCGGTATTTCTCGAAGAGGTTGCCGTTCCGGAGGACTTCACCGACGACGTCGATGGTGTACACCTCCGCCCCCGATACCTCGGCCGGCGTGATCTCGGCGCGCGGCACGAGGAGCATGATCTGCACGTCGGTGCGGCTGCCGTCTTTGGCGGGATAGCGGACGCTCATCTCGGCGGTGAGCTTCGGCGCGTTGGGGTTGGGGAGGACGACGGAGCGGAAGAGTGCCTGCTCGTCTTCGACGTTGAGCTGTGGCGGCTCGAAGAGCTTCATGAGGTCGACGCGCGCCTGGACCATGCTGGTGATGGCGCGCATGATCTCGTCGCCGTCCTTGCACTCGAGCTGGATGCGGTTGACGTAGGCGTACGGGCTCTGGGACTGGTCGGCCATGCGCCGTGCGGATGGCTCCGGCGCCGCTACGGCGGCGGAATCCTCGGCCGCGAGCTCCGACAGCGCCATCGAGCCGCCGGTCGGGCTCCAGAGCCGGTAGTCGTTGCTGTTGCGCGGCCTGTAGAAGAGGAGGCGGACGTCGGAGCCGACGCCGGCGATCTGCGGGTACTTCCAGATCTGGATGGGCTGGAGGAGCCGGCCGCAGTCGGCATTCACCACGGCGGCGGGGGGACCCTGGATGAGGAACATCTTCGCGCGGTCGGAAGTGACGCGCTTGAACTGCGCCTTCGCGACCTCCAGGCGCGCGTAATACATCTGCTTGAACTGGCGGTTGGCCGTGCCGGCGTAGACGTCGCGGCGGTTCCAGAAGTCTTCGATGAACGCGTCGCGCTGCGCGTCGGTCTCCATGGTCAGGAACAGATCGAGCTCGGTGCCGAGGAGGATGGGCTCGACGTCGCTCACGAAATCGCTGTGGACGGCGTTGAGCTTCTCGATCCTGGCGTTGCGCTCGCGCCGCGAGAGCTTGCGGATGCGGTCGGTCTGCGGTGGAGTGGCGGTCTGGGCGAGAATGTCGGCGGCAAAGAATAGGATCAGAACAGCGGCGAGCGCTTTCATGGATTTCCTGAGCTGATGCGAATCTACCTGGACAACAACGCGACTACCGCGATTCACCCGCAGGTCCTCGAGGTCCTCGAGGGCGCGATGCGCGAGATCTACGGTAATGCCTCGTCCATTCATAGAGAGGGCCAGTCCGCCCGGCGAGTCATTGAGGACGCCCGGGAGTCGGTCGCCCGGTTGATCGGCGCGACCGCGCGGGAGCTCGTGTTCACCAGCGGCGGAACCGAGTCTAACAACGCAGCCATTTTTGGAGCGGTTCCCAGGGATGGTCGTTGCCACATCGTCACATCCGAAATCGAGCATCCCTCGGTGGCTGAAGCGGTTCGCGAGCTCGAGCGTCGCGGGCACGAGGTGACGCGCGTGCCACCGTCGCGTGACGGCGTCGTTACGGCGGAGGCGGTCCTCGCGGCGATGCGGGAAGACACGCGGATCGTCACGTTGATGATGGCGAACAACGAGACCGGAGTCGTCCAGCCGGTGGAGCAGATCGGTCCGGTGTGCCGCGAGCGGGGCGTACACTTTCACGTGGACGCGGTGCAGGCGGCGAAGAAAGTCCCGATCGATGTGAGCGCGATCGCGTGCGACACGCTGGCGCTCTCCGCCCACAAGCTGCACGCGCCGAAGGGCATCGGGGCGCTGTTCGTCCGCCGCGGTGTCGCGATGAGCCCGCACCTCCACGGAGGCGCGCAGGAGCGCCGCCGCCGCGCGGGGACGGAGAACGTCCCGCTCGCCGCCGCGTTCGGCGCCGCGGTGTCACTGCCGGACGCCTCGGCGCAGGTGGCCGGGTTGCGCGACCGGCTGGAGTCTGCGCTCATGTCGATGGAGGTGACGATCAACGGGGCGTCCGCCCCGCGCCTGCCGAATACGTCGAACGTGACGTTCCACGGCGCGGACGGCGAAGGGATCGTGATCGCGCTGGATCTCTCCGGCGTCGCGGTGTCCACGGGCTCCGCGTGCTCGTCGGGTCGCGTGGAGCCGAGTCCTGTGCTGCTGGCGATGGGCTTGTCCCCCGACGACGCCCGTGCGACCGTGCGGTTCTCGCTCTCGCGGTTCACGACCGCCGAGGAGATCGACCGGGCGGTTGCGCTGGTGCGGGAGCTTGTGCCCCGGTGCGTGCGGGCATAGGACGAATAGGACGGATAGGACAAATAGGACCTATAAGTCCCATACGTCCTATTTGTCCTATCGGTCCTATGGTCTAATCTTTCCTCCGGTCTGATGTCAGAAAAGCCCATCCTCCAAGGCAATCTCTCGAAGATTCAGCTTCCCGACGTCCTCAGCTTCGTCTCCCTGATCCGCGAGACCGGCAAGCTCGTGGTCACGCGCCTGCAGTTCGAGCGGACCATCCACTGGAAGGAAGGGGAGATCATCTTCGCCAGCTCGAGCTCTCCCGAGCACTCCCTCGGACAGTTCCTGCTGCGCAACGGCAAGATCACGGTGGAGCAGTACGAGGAGTCGAAGCGCCGCGTCACGCCCCAGCTCCGCCACGGCAAGCTGCTCGTGCAGATGGGCGCGATCTCGCCGAAGGACCTCTGGTGGGGCGTCAAGAACCAGGTCCTGGAGATCATCTACTCGCTCTTCGACTGGAAGGACGGCACGTTCGCGTTCTATGACTCGACCGAGGACCTGGCGCAGGAGCGGATCGTCGTGCAGATCAATACGCCGACGGTGATCATGGAAGGCATCCGCCGCCTCGACGAAGCGGCGCGCATCCGGGAGAAGATCCCTCATCTCGACATGGTCTTCGCGCGCGTGTCGGGCGTGACGCCGGACTTCCACGACCTCGACATGAGCGAGGCCGAGGTCGCGACCTACAACAACATCGACGGACGCCTGAACGTCCGCGAGCTCACCGGCCGCTCGGACCTCACCGAGTTCGAAGTCACGCGCATCCTCTTCCAACTCCTGCTGGCGCGCCTCATCGAGCCGGTGGCGGACGAGAAGACGCTCCGCCCGGTCTTCCTCGACGTCGAGGACTCGCCGGAGCTGTTGAAGGTGATCTCGACCTACAACGACATGTTCGGGCGGCTGTTCGAGGCGCTGGAGAAGACGGTCGGGGAGGAGCAGGCCCGCGACATCTTCATGACCATCCTCCAGAACGCCGAGACCGACGAGCTGTGGGCGGGTGTGTTCTTCGACCAGTACGGCCGCTTCGACGAGAACATGCTCATCGCCAACATCTCCGAGCTGCCCTTCGAGAAGCGCAAGGCGGTGCTCGACGAGGGGCTGAACACGCTGCTGTCCGTGCAGCTCTTCGAGGTCTCGCAGCACCTCGACTCGGCGGGGAAGGTGGACGTGTTCCGGTTCATCTCGGATCAGAAGGCCTCGCTCGAAAAAGCGACGGTTTGAAAAAGTCCTGAGTGCTGAGTCCTGAGTGCTGAGTGCTGAGTGAGCGCACGCAGCGCACGAAGCCGCGAGCGTGAGAACGGCGCCGAAGGGCCGATGTTGGAGTGATGACCCCTCGTCCAATTCGTGACCGTGCAAACCGTCGACCGCGTAGCGGTCAGCAGAAAATAGACCCCGGCTTCAGCCGGGGAAACGCGGGCAGCAGCGTGACCAGCCCGCGTAGCGGGCGACAGAGATCGCACGGTCCTCTCGCCTGCCGCCCGCTACGCGGGCTCGTCTTGTGTCCGCGCTCAGTTCCCCCGGCTGAAGCCGGGGTCTATTCCCTCGCGCCGCCTACGGCGGCAGACCTTGGCGTTTACCCACGTGTGTCATTAGAAGCGCCCGGGTGGCGGGGACACTTCGGCTGCGCGCTCAGTGCGGGCTACCGCCCGAACAGCCGGCGAGACGCCAGCGCTCCCCGTCAGCACTCAGCACTCAGGACTCAGCACTTGATATCCTCCCCGCCGCATGTTCCCTACGCTAGTCAAGATCGGCAATTTCGAGATCACCACCTTCGGGTTGATGATGTTCCTCGCGTTCATCGTCTCCGGGTGGGTGCTCGCAAAGCAGTTTCGTAAGTACGGCATCAGCGACGAGCTCGCGTCCTCGATGGTCGTTGCCGCCGCCCTGGGCGGCATCATCGGCGCGAAGGTCTACTACGCGATCCTCTTCAAGGACTGGCGCCTGCTGTTCGACCGCGCGGGCCTGGTCTGGTACGGCGGCCTGATCGGCGGGTTTCTCGCCTGTTCGTGGCTGATCTGGCGGCACAAGGCCGATTACCTGACCGTCGCCGATGCCGCCGCCCCCGCGGCCTCGATCGGCTACGCCCTCGGCCGCATCGGCTGCTTCCTCGTCGGCGACGACTACGGCCGCCCGACGACCGCTTGGTTCGGCGTCGCCTTCCCGAAAGGCGCCCCCCCGACCACCGCCCAGGCACTGCGCGAGTTCGGCGCGCCCGTCGACCCGCTGATTCCGCCCGACGCGATCCTGCGCGTCCACCCCACGCAGCTCTACGAGACGCTCGCCGCGCTGATCATGTTCGGGGTGTTGATGTGGTTGAACAAGCGCCCCCACCGGCGGGGTCTGGCGTGGGGCCTGTTCTGCATCATGCTCGGGATCGAGCGGTTTCTCGTGGAGTTCGTCCGCGCGAAGGACGACCGGTTCTTCGGACCGTTCACCGTGGCGCAGTTGATCTCGGTGTTGTTGGTTCTCTTCGGCACGATCTGGGCAGTTCGCTCGCGCCCACCACTCTCAACAAGAAGCTAAATGGTTTTTTCGTTTACCACCGCCGGCGAGTCGCACGGTCCGCAGTTGACGATCATCGTCACGGGCATCCCCGCGGGCGTGCAACTCGACAAACAACGAATCAACGGCGACCTCGCCCGAAGACAACACGGCTACGGCCGCGGCGGCCGCATGAAGATCGAGTCGGACGAGGCCGAGATCACCGCCGGGGTCCGCGGCGGGGAGACCCTCGGCTCGCCGATCGCGATGACGATCCGCAACCGCGACTTCGAGAACTGGCGCGCGGCGATGGATCCGTGGGACGTCGACGAGCGCGAGGCGCACAAGCGCCGCGTCCATGCGCCGCGTCCCGGGCACGTCGATCTCCCGGGCGGGATGAAGTACGGCCGGAGCGATCTGCGCGACATCCTCGAGCGCGCGTCCGCCCGCGAGACCGCGTCGCGCGTCGCGGCGGGTGCGATCGCCAAGGAGCTCCTCCGCGCGTTCGGCATCGAGATCCGCTCCGGTGTCGCGAGTGTCGGCCCGGCGGGCGATCCCGAGTACTCGCCGACGTGGGAGGAGCTCGGCGCGGTCGACGACGACTCGCCGCTGCGCGCCCTCAACCGCGAGCACGAGCAGGCGATGGTCGCCGAAGTCGACAAAGCCCGCGAAGCCGGCGAGACCCTCGGCGGCACGATCGTCGTCGCCGCCCGCGGCGTCCCCGTCGGCCTCGGCAGCTACGTGCAATGGAACGAGAAGCTCGACGGCCGCATCGCGCAGGCGATCCTCTCCATCCACGCCGTCAAAGCCGTCGCCATCGGCGACGGAGTGGGCGCCGCGCGGCGGATCGGCTCCGAGGTCCACGATCCGATCTACTTCGACGACGAGAGGCGGTACCACCGCACCACCAACCGCGCCGGCGGCCTCGAAGGCGGCGTCACGAACGGCGAGGACGTCGTCGTGCGCGCGTTCATGAAGCCCATCTCCACGCTCCGCCGCGGTTTGCCGTCCGTCGACACCGAAACCCGCGAGCCGCACCGCTCGCAGTGGGAGCGCAGCGACGTGACCGCCGTCCCCGCGTGCGGCGTCGTGTGCGAAGCAATGCTGGCCATCATCCTGGCCGGCGCCATGCGCGAGAAGTTCGGCGGCGACTCACTCGAAGAAATGCGCCGCAACTACGACGCGTACGTCGCGCAGCTCGCGCGCTACTGAGGTCTCAAGACTTCGTCTTCCTCTGCGTTCTCTGTGCCTCTGTGGTGAAAAACACGTGTGCATTCACCACAGAGGCACAGCGCGGCCGAGCCGCAACCAAGTTATCGCCGCGAAGCCTCTGTGGTCTCTGTGTCTCGGTGGTGAGCGGTCTCTTTCGCGCGGCAGGCACGAAGGGGGACCGATTCACCACAGAGACACAGAGATCACAGAGGCTTCGCGGCGAAATTGTTGCGCCACGCGAAGAAACACGAGATGAGTAGTACAGAGGACACGGAGGAGGACGGAGGTTTTACTGAGCGGCGGCTTCGAGCGCGCCCATCACGTCGGTGATCCACTCCGGCTCGTCTTCGTTCCGCTCCTGGCGCGCCTTGCGGATCATGCGGAGGTTGTTGAGCGTCGTCTCCGGCTCCCACGGGGCGCGGATGATCGGCAGCGCCTTGGTGAGATTCTCCGTTGCGTCGGCTTCGTTCTTCCCGAGGATGGCCAGCTCCAGGAGCGTGGCGTAGTCCCAGAAATCCGGACTGCCTGCCACGACGCGTCGCGATGCCGCGTAGCGCACGATGGGCAGGATCTCGTGGCGCCGCGGATCGGGAGGATTCTTCACTTCCATCAGCGTGACCGCGTTGATGCCCGGATACGCGTCGCGCCAGTCGGATTCGAAGCCCTTCAGATAAGCCTCGATGGCGCGATCGAGTTCCCCCTTCGCCGTGAACTTGTTCTCCGACTTCTGCCAGCGATCCTTGTAGATGCGGCCGAGGATGCCGTAGGTCTCGCTGCTGCCGCCGCGCTCCTTGAGGAGCGTCGCCAACACGTCCTCCGCCTTCTTGCTCTCCCCGGCGCGGTTCAGGGCGAGGGCCAGCTGCTCACGGACCATGACCGTGCGCGCGAGCGGTTCCGGCATCGCCGCCGCGAGGTCGATCATCTCCTGCCAGGCCTTCTTGTCGCGATAGGCGAGGTAGAGCTTGAGGGTGACGCTCGTCTCGATACCGTCCAGCGCGCCGAGCTTCGCTTCCAGCGCCTTCAACTCGTCTTTGGTTTTCGCCTCGCGAACCTCCTCTTCCTGCCGCGTGGCGTCCTTTGCGTCCTGCACGGTGTTGGTCTTGAGGTGCTCGATGACCGCCGGGAACGGCTTGAGCAGCTCGAAGATCGGGCTGTCGTCATCGCGCTTCTCCCGGATGTGGTCGAGCTGTTTCTTCAGATCCGCCCGCGCCTTGGCCGGATCAGCGGGGACACCCGCCTCGGACAGGTCGTACGGCACCGAGCGCAGCGGCGCGGCGTCGAACGGGAGACGTCCTCCCGCCGCGAACAGCAGCACGGTCGCCCCGGGACGCACCGCATGCCGGATGCCCAGCTCGTAGAACACGTTTGCGTTGGCCGAGGTGAGGTCCGCGATCGCGAAATCGCAGAGGATCAGGCGCTCGTACATCGGCTTGTGGATGATGCCGCGCGTGGGCTCCTCGTCCGCGCGGATCGGACTCATGCCGGCATCGATGATCGCGGGCTTGATCACGTCCTCGTACACGGAGTTGAACTTGATGTTTCTGCCCTCGGCATCCTTCTTGTCGCCGAACGGCATGAGGACGAAGCAAAGTGGTGCGGCCATGGCAGGTAGCATAGCAGTGTGACTGACCGCGATCTCTTCCCCGTAACCAGCAACCTCATCTACTTCAATCACGCCGCCGTGGGACCTCTGTCGGTCCGCTCGTACGACGCCATGGAGCGGCACGCGCGCGACCAGCGCGACTTCGGCGCGCTGCACTGGCGTGAGTGGTACGCGGAGCACGCGCACGTCCGCGAGTCCGCGGCGCGGCTGATCGGCGCCGAGGCCAAAGAGATCGCGATCGTCAAGAACACGTCCGAGGGGTTGTCGTTCGTGGCGCAGGGTCTGCGGTGGCACGAGCGGGACAACGTCGTCACGACCGCGCTGGAGTTCCCGTCGAACTGGACGCCCTGGAAGCGCCTGGAGCAGCGCGGCGTGGAGTGCCGTGTCGCGGAGCTACCGGACGTGGAGCACATCGAGCCGCTGATCGACAAACGCACCCGGCTCGTGACCGTCTCGTCGGTCGCGTTCCATAACGGATACACGGCCGACCTGAACGCGATCGGCGCCTTGTGCGCGTCGCGCGACGTCCTGTTCTGCGTCGACGCCATCCAGAGCCTCGGCGTGTTGCCGACGGACGTGCGTGCCGCGAAGATCGACTTCCTCTCCGCGGACGGACACAAGTGGCTGTGCGGTCCGGAAGGCGCGGGGATTTTTTACGTCGCCGCCGAGCGGCTGGAAGAGCTGGAGGTCGTCGAGAACGGCTGGACGAACATCGACCGCAAGGGGAAGTTCCTCGACTGCCCGATCGAGTGGCTGCCCGACTCCCGCCGCTTCGAAGCCGGCTCGCTGAACACGAGCGGCATCTACGGCCTGCGCGCGGGGATCGAGCTGCTGCTGGAGACCGGGATCGAGACGGTGCGCGACCGTGCGATGGCCGTGGCGACGAAGCTCGCCGAAGGACTGCAATCGATCGGCTGGCGGGCGCCGCTGTTCGGCTCCCCGATCGTCGGAGCGACTCCACCAGACGTAGAAAAATCGATTCTGTGGTACCACCGCAAGCTCGAAGAGCAAGGCGTCGTCTGCGCCCCCCGCGAAGGCCTCCTGCGCTTCTCCCCGCACTTCTACAACGACGCGGACGAAGCAATCCGAATCGTCGAAATCCTCCGAAATCTCTGATTCCCGCGGCGAAGCCTCAGTGATCTCTGTGTCTCTGTGGTGAGCGTTCTCTGTTGCAATCACGAGGCAGAGACCGATTCACCACAGAGACACAGAGACCACAGAGGCTTCGCCGCGGAAAGTGACATTGTGAGACTATTAATTCATGACAATTACGGTGCTGTTTTTCGGGGTGGTTGCGCTGCTGCTTGGCGCGGCACTCGGGTGGGTGGCCGGGAGTGCGAGAAAAAGTGCCGACGTGCAGCGGGCGCTCGCGGAGCGCGATCTGGCGCGGCAGGAGCGGGCCAGGACCGACGCCGCGCGCGCCGAGGTGCAGCGGCGTCTCGAAGTCGCGCAGCAGGAGCGTGCCGCGGCCGACGCGCGTTCAGCCGAGACGCTGCGCCAGCTCGACAATCACAAGCAGGTCGAAGAGACCTTCGCCGCGCTCGCGCATCGCGCGTTCAAGTCCGTCTCCGAGTCGCTCGTGCAGTCCAGCAAGACCCAGATCGACGGCTCGCTGAACACGAAGACCGCGGAGATCGGCGCGCTCCTCAAGCCCGTCCGCGACATGCTCGACAACTATCGCGGCGAGCTCCTGAAAAGCGAGCAGACCCGCAACGAAGTCTACGGCGGCCTGCAGGAGCAGATCCGCTCGCTGCTGACCGCGCAGGAGTCGACGCAGCGCGAGGCCTCGCGGCTCGCCACCGCCCTCCAGTCGCCGACCGTCCAGGGCTCCTGGGGTGAGATGTCGCTCAAGCGCTGCATCGAGCTCGCCGGGATGAGCGAGTACTGCCGCGACTTCGAGACCCAGCAGACCTTCCTCAACGAAGACGGCAAGCGCCTGCGCCCCGACGTCATCGTGAACCTCCCCAACGAGCGCGTGATCGCCATCGACGTCAAGGCCCCGCTGACCGAGTACATCGCCGCCAGCAGTGAGACCGACGAGCTGCGCAAGACCGCGCTCCTCATGCAGCACGCGAAGAACCTCCGCCGCCACATCGACGCCCTCGTCAAGCGCGAGTACCAGTCCTCGATCGGCGAGACGCTCGACTTCACCGTCATGTTCATCCCCGGCGAGCACTTCCTCGCCGCCGCTCTCGCCACCGACCTCACGCTTCTCGACTACGCTGCGGAGAGAAAGATCTTTCTCGCCACCCCGACCGTCCTCCTCCCGCTCCTGCGCGCCGTCGCCGCCAGCTGGAAGGCGGAGAAAACCGAGGAGAACGCGAAGAGGATGCACGACGCGGCGGTGGAGCTGTTCGCGCGCTTCGTCACCGTGATGGAGTACATCACCGGCGTCGGCGACCAGCTCCGCAAGACCGTCGACAGCTACAACAAAGTCATCCGCTCCATCGACACGCGCCTCTGGCCGAAAGGGGAGGAGCTGCAGCGCATGGCCGGCAGCGGCAAGAAGCTCGGCGACCTCGAACAGCTCGAGGCCGTGCCGCTGGAGTCGTCCAAGCTGCGGCTCACGATGCAGAACGAGGAGCCCGGCGTGGTGGTGCAGCACCGGGGGTGATCTGGAGTGCGGCGACGACGAGTCGCCGCTTTCCAATCTTCGGGCGGTCAGCGCGCAAAGATAGAAAAGCGGCGACTCGCCGTCGCCGCACTCCAAATAGGAGTATCGTGGCCCCGCACTAGTTATTTGCGGGAGGCAGCCATGGCTCTTCGGTCTCTGCTCCGGGTCCTTCTGGTCCTCGTCGTCGCTCCCGTTGCCTTCGCGCGGGTCCTCTCGTATTCGCCGTATACGAACCGCGCGGCCATGCCCGCGTATCAGCTCCGAGGCGCGTCCGAGTTCGTCCTCGTCGAGCAGCGGGGGACGCAGTTCACGGCCTCGCAGTGGATGGAGGAGGCCGAGGTCGTCGTCTACGACGTGCAGGGTGCGCGTGAGCCGCGGGTCATCTTTCCCGCGGCAGGCGAGCCGCGCGAGACGATCTCCTTCGCCGCGTACGGACGCGACGGCGCAGTCCTGATTCAGACCACGAGCAACTTCCAGGGCAGGAACGTGGAGCGCCGGTCGATCACGCTGCTTGGCGACACGACCGGGACCTCGTGGAAGCGCATCCTGGAGCTGGATGGGGTCTCGGTCTACGACTTCCGCTACGAAGACCTCGGCGGCTACTACACGCGCGGACTGAAGGGCGCGGTGCGCCCGGTGAGCTCCGGCAGATACGCCTTCGTGCTCGAGGTTCATAGCGGGATCTGGGGCATCGAGCCCGACGGGACAGCGAAGTTCCTCGTCGCATCTCCAGGGCAGGCGGACCCGGAGCTGATGATCGGGAGCGACGCGACGAGCTCGCGCCTCCTCGTGCGCCGGGCCTCGCGCATCGCCATCCTCGATCTCGAGACCGAGGTGCTGACGGACCTCGGGCCCGACGCGAACCTCGGGTGGAGTCCCCAGGGTTGGGTGGCAGGCAGCGACCGCGCGTACGTGCTGGGCGTGGGGAACAACTACGGACGGTTCCTGACACTCTACCGCCAGGGCAGCGCACCCCAGGTCATCGGAAGTCCCTATCCACTCTCCGGAATGCCGCCCTCGTACCGCGATCCATGGAGCTTCGTCGCCGCTCCCACGCACGACTACACCGGCGCCTGGATGATCCAGCGCGACCCCGGCAAGCCGACCACGCTGCTGCGCCACACCGCAGCCGAAGGCGTGAAGTCGTTCTGGAGCGACATCACCGGGCCGCAGGTCGAGGCGCTGCATCCCGGCGCGGGCGGCGAGCGGCTGCTCATCCAGGTCCACCGGCCGCGCGTGCAGCCGGACCGCTGGTTCATCGATCCCGCGCTCGCGCTCTGGAAGATCGGCGATCCCGCGCCGCGCGACTACGACGAGCTGTTCGTCGCCGAGACGGATCTGAAGGGCTTCGTCCATCTCGACGTCGACGCCATGGCGCAGGGCCACCCGTTCGTCTTCGACTCCGGCATCGGCAACCCGCCGGACAGCAGAACCTCGCCGCCGATCTCCGGCGGCGGGGACGTCGTGCAGGAGTGGGGCATCGTCCGCTCCTCGCTCAAACAGGAGCTCGTGCTGCCCGGGATCGCGCGGCTGCCGGGCGCCTTCAACTCGTACTGGCAGAGCGACGTCGTCATCTACAACCCCACCAATGCCGAGCAGCCGGTGGTGATCCGTTACGCGCCGCTCAGCGGAGCCGCGGAGCTCGCGTCGAAAACCATCACCCTCGCGCCGCGCGAGATCCGCGTTGTCCAGGACGCGCTCAAGGAGTGGTTCGCCGTCGAGACGGGCGGCGGCTCGCTGCACATCGAGCCGAGCGTCGGCGTGATGGCCACGGGGCGCACATACACCAGCGCGGCGGCGGGGACGTACGGCTTCAGCATGACCGCCGTCGACGCGTTCACCGCCGCGGGCGCGCGGTTCCCGCTTTCGTTCGCGGGCGCGTTCCCCGGTTCGTCGTTCCGCACGAACATCCTGGTGACGGCGCCCAAGGGACTGGTCGCCGGCGCGCGCCTGCAGGCGTACGGCGTGTCGGGCGAGATCGGCACCTCGGGCGTCACGCTCTCCACGGTGAGCAGCGGCGTGTGGCAGATGAACAACGTCCACTCCGCGCTGAGCCTGTCCAGTCACGAGGAGGGCGGACTGGTCCTGCGTCCGACGCACGGCTTCGTGATCCCGGCCGTCGTCGCGATCGACAACATCACGAACGATCCGACGTACTTCCCTCCCGATCTTCCCGCCCCGGTCGTCCGCACCATCCCCGTCGTCGGACACCTCGACGGCGCGAACAACTCGAAGTTCCGCAGCGATCTCTATCTGCTCAACCTGTCGCCGAACGTGCAGACGGTCAGGCTCGAGGCGAAGCAGTGGGACCGCAACGAGCCGCCGGTGATCGTCCAGTTCACGCTCCTCCCGAACGAAGACCGCGTGATCCGCGACGTCCTCCCGCGCCTCTTCGGCATGACCGGCTTCGCGCGCCTGCGGTACATGTCGCTGGGCAATGACGGCGAAGGAGTGCGCGTCACGTCGCGGACCTACAACCTGCTCGAGAACGGCGGCACCCTCGGCTGCCTGATCCCGCCGCTCAACAGCTTCCAGGCCGCCGCCTCCGGCGAGTCCCTGGAGATCCTCGGCGTCATCAGCGACCCCCGGTTCCGCGCCAACATCGGCCTCGTCGAGCTCTCGCCATACATGGGCGGGCCGCTCGGGATGACGAACGTGCGCATCCGGATCATCGACGAGAAGGGACTGCAGATCGACTCGTTCGAAGTCGCCCTGCCGGCAGCCGGCGGCATGCAGATCAACGACGTCCTCCGCGAGCGCGGCCTGACCGCGGCAAAGGCCGTCCTCATCCGCATTGAGCCGAGCGGCGCCGGCCTCGTCGGCGCATACGCGACGCTCACGGACAACGGCACGAACGATCCGTCGTTCCTGGCCGCGAGCCTGGGCGCGCAGGAGTGAATCCCCCTGTCATCCCGAGCGTCGAGCGAGGGACCTGGGTGGGTGGGGCGGCAGGCATGTTCTTCGTGCCCCGCCCGCCCAGGTCCCTCGCTCGACGCTCGGGATGACAGACGGTGGAGCGCCGGCCGGCCCGCGGCCGGCGCTCCACCGTGCTACCATCCACCCGCTATGACGACGCATCGCCAGGAGAACGAGCCGAGCTTTTCCAGCCTCCGCTCGTCTCTTTGGCTCGTCTAGCCGACTTCCCTCGTTGAGCTGGCGATGGTGTCCCTGACACCGCCTCTCCCCGCAATGCACAACGAGGAGCCCTCCATGATCACCGTCGTCGACAACTACGATTCCTTCACCTACAACCTGGTCCAGCAGATCGAGCGCCTCGCCGGCGAGCGGCTGCGCGTCATCCGCAACGACGCGTTCGAGCCCGCGGAGCTCCTTGCCGAAAAGCCGAAGGCGATCATCATCTCGCCCGGGCCCGGCACTCCCGCGCGCGCGGGCCGCTGCATCGAGCTCATTCGCGCAAATGAAGCCACCCCCCTCCTCGGCGTCTGCCTCGGGCACCAGGCCATCGCCGAAGCGTTCGGGGCGAAGGTGATCCGCGGGGCGCTGCCGGTGCATGGCAAGGTCAGCGAGGTCCATCACCGCGGGGAGCGCCTTTTCGCCGGTTGCCCCGATCCGATGCAGACCGCGCGCTACCATTCGCTCGTCGTCGAGCACGACACCGTCCCGGACTTCCTGACCATCGACGCCGAGACCGGCGACGGTGCGATCATGGCCCTCTCGCACAAAGAGCGGCCCATCTTCGGCATCCAGTTCCACCCGGAGTCGTACGGCACCACCGGCGGTGACCAGCTGATCCTCAACTTCCTCGGGGGCCTCCAGTGATCGCGCAGGCAATTCGCCGCGCCATCGACGGCCAGCACCTCGGCCGCGACGAGATGCACGAGGTCTTCGGCCAGGTGATGGACGGCGCCGCGAGCGACGTCCTCAAGAGCGCCCTGCTCGTCGCCCTGCGCATGAAAGGGGAGACCGCGGAAGAGATCACCGGCGCGGCGATGGCCATGCGCGAGCGGGTGACGCCGCTGGATCTTGGCGATGACGACATGCGTGAAGATCTCGTCGACACCTGCGGCACCGGCGGCGACGGCCGCGGCACGTTCAACATCTCCACCGTCGCGGCGCTCGTCGCGGCCGGTGCGGGCGCGAATGTGGCCAAGCACGGCAACCGCGCCGTCTCCTCCTCCTGCGGCAGCGCGGACGTCCTCGCCGCCCTCGGCGTGCACATCGATCTCGACGCGGCACGGATGTCCGAGGTGCTGCGGCGCGCGGGGATCGCCTTCCTGTTCGCGCCGAAGCTGCACCCCGCGATGGCCGCCGTCGCCAGCGTGCGCAAGGAGCTCGGCGTGCGCACGATCTTCAACGTCCTCGGCCCGCTGACGAACCCCGCGTTCGCGCGCCGGCAGGTCCTCGGCGTGTACGCGGACCGTCTCGTGGACATCGTCGCGCAGGTGCTCAACGCCCTCGGCGCGAAGCACGCGTTGGTCGTGCACAGCCGCGACGGTCTGGACGAGATCTCCGTCTCTGCGGCGACGCGCGTCTGCGAAGTGCGCGACGGGGCGGTGCATGCGTACGAGATCACGCCCGAGGAGCTGGGGGTGGGGAGACATCCGATCGAGGCGCTGGCAGGCGGCGATGCGCGCGCGAACGCCGGGATCGCCCGCGAGGTCCTCGGCGGCGCAATGGGCGCCCGTCACGACGTCGTCGTGGCGAACGCCGGCGCGGCGCTCTACGTCGCCGGACTGGCCCCGTCGATCCGCGACGGCGTGATGCTGGCGAAGGAGTCGATCGCCAGCGGCGGCGCGGCCGCGAAACTCCAGCAGCTCGTGAAGGAGTCCAACGCATGACCGTCCTCGATCAGATCGTCGAGCGCACGCGCGAGCGTCTGCGCGGCGAAGCGATGGAAGTGGAGGACACGCGGCGCGCCGCGATCGAGCGCAGCGCTTCGCGCACGCCGTTCGCGTTCCGCGAAGCGTTGTCCCGGAAGGGTGTGAACGTGATCGCCGAGATCAAGTCCGCGTCTCCTTCGGCCGGGTCGATCGTCCCCGATCCCGACGTGGAGACCATCGCCCGCGATTACGCGCGCGGCGGTGCGGCGGCGATCTCGGTCGTCACCGAGCCGGAGTTCTTCCGCGGCTCGCACGGCTGGCTCGCCCGCGCGCGCGGCGCGAGCGGCCTGCCCGTGGTGATGAAGGATTTCATCGTGGAGCCGTCGCAGATCATGCGCGGCATCGCCGCGGGAGCGGACGCGATCCTGCTGCTGGCCTCGCTCCTCGACGCGCGGCAGCTCGCCGACTTCATCGGCCTCCTCGAGGTGTACGGCTGCGACGCGCTGGTGGAAGTCCACGACGAGGAAGAGCTCGAGCGGGCGGTGTCCGCGGCCGCGCCGATCATCGGCGTGAACAACCGCGACCTGAAGTCGTTCCACGTCGATCTCGCCACGTCCGAGCGTCTCGGTGCGATGATGCCGGCGGACGCGATCCGCGTGGCGGAGAGCGGCATCCGCGTGCGCGCCGACGTCGAGCGTCTGCGCGCGGCGGGGTTCCATGCATTCCTGGTGGGTGAATCGTTGCTGCGGCAGAGCGACCGTGCGGCCGCGGTGGAGGCGCTGATATGAGAACGAGAGTCAAGATCTGTGGCATCACGCGCGTCGAGGACGCGCTCGCGGCGACGGCGCTGGGGGCGAACTACCTCGGGTTCGTCTTCGTGCGGGAGTCGCCGCGCTACATCGATCCCGTGATGGTGCGCAACATCACGACCGCGCTGAGCACGGAAGCCGCGCCGCCGCACTCCAGGGTGGGCGTCTTCCGCAACGCGTCCCGCGAGGAGATCCTGCGCACGATCGACGTGGCCCAGCTCGACGTGATCCAGATCCACGGCAATTTCGTCGACGTGGATTTCCCGACCATTCACGCGTTTCAGGTGCAGGGGTCGCTCCCCAACACCAAGACGCGCGCGGACTACGTCCTCTTCGATACCGGCGGCGGCACGGGCCGCACGTTCGACTGGTCGGTGCTGAAAAACTATCCGCGCGCGAAGCCGTTCTTCCTCGCCGGCGGCATCACCCCCGAGAACGTGCAGGAGGCGATCGCGAAGGCGAATCCGTACGCGGTGGACCTGGCCACAGGCGTCGAGTCCAGCCCCGGGATCAAAGACCGCGGCAAGCTGAAAGCGTTCTTCGAGGCCCTCCAGGCATGACCTCGATGCCGGACCGGCAGGGCTACTTCGGCCGCTTCGGCGGGAAGTACGTCCCCGAGACGCTGATGGCGGCGCTGGACGAGCTCGAGTCGGCGTACAAGTCGCTCAAGCGCGACAAGGACTTCCGCGCGGAGCTCGACGACGTCCTCTCCGAGTTCGTCGGACGCCCGACGCCGCTCACGCGCGCGAAGAAATTCGGGGAGCTCTGCGGCGGCTTCACGCTCTTCCTCAAGCGCGAAGACCTCAACCACACCGGCGCGCACAAGATCAACAACGCCATCGGCCAGGCGCTCATCGCGAAGCGGATGGGCAAGCAGCGCATCATCGCCGAGACCGGCGCGGGCCAGCACGGCGTCGCCACCGCCACCGCCTGCGCGCTCCTCGGCCTGCAGTGCGTCGTGTACATGGGCGAGGTCGACATGGCCCGCCAGGAGCTGAACGTCTTCCGCATGCGCCTCCTCGGCGCGGAAGTCGTCCCGGTGTCGAGCGGCTCGCGCACGCTGAAGGACGCGATCAACGAGGCCATCCGCGACTGGGTGACCAACGTCCGCACCACGCACTACATCCTCGGCTCCGTCCTCGGCCCGCACCCGTATCCGATGATCGTCCGCGACTTCCAGGCCGTGATCGGACGCGAGGCGCTGGTGCAGCTGCGCAGGAAGACCGGCGCGCTGCCGGACGTCGCAATCGCGTGCGTCGGCGGCGGCTCGAACGCGATCGGCCTGTTCTACCAGATGCTGAAGTACTCGACCATCCGCTTCATCGGCGTCGAAGCCGGCGGCCGCGGCCCGACTCTCGGCGACCACGCCGCGCGTTTCTCCGGCGGCGCCCTCGGCGTCCTGCACGGCACGCGCTCGATGGTCCTGCAGGACGAGTTCGGCCAGATCGCCGAGACGCACTCGATCTCCGCGGGCCTCGACTACCCGTCCATCGGCCCCGAGCACGCGCACCTCCAGGAATCCGGCCGCGTCGAGTACCACGACTGCGGCGACGACCTCGCCCTCGAGGCGTTCCACAAACTCAGCGAGAGCGAAGGCATCATCCCCGCGCTGGAGTCGTCACACGCGCTGGGCTGGCTGCTGCGCCACGGACACACCATCCCCAAAGACAAAGTCGTCATCGCCAACCTCTCCGGACGCGGCGACAAAGACGTACCGCAGGTGGCCAAACTTGAATCGCGTTGACGCCCTGTTCCGGCGCCTGAAGCGCGAGCAGCGCTGCGGCCTGATCGCGTACGTGACGTGCGGCGACGGCGACACGGTCTCCATCGTCGAAGACCTCGAGCGCGCCGGCGCCGACGCCATCGAGCTCGGCATCCCGTTCTCCGACCCCATCGCCGACGGCCCGGTCATCCAGGCCGCCGCGCAGCGCGCCCTCGCCAAGGGCACGACCGTTCACGACGTCTTCGAGATCGCGCGTGCGATCCGTCAACGCAGCCAGATCCCCCTGATCGCGTTCTCCTACTTGAACCCCATCCTCCGCTACAGCGCCGAGCGCTTCGCCGCCGATGCAAACGCCGCCGGCATCGACTCCCTGCTCCTCACCGACCTCCCGCCCGAGGTCTCGCAGGAACTGCGCGCCGCTCTCCATGCGTTGAACCTGGGCTGCGTCTTCCTCCTAGCCCCGACCTCCACCGACGCCCGCATCAAGACCGTCGATCGCGCGAGCGACGGCTTCGTCTACTACGTCTCCACCACCGGTGTGACCGGCACCCGCAAAGACCTCGACCCCGCCCTCCTCACCCGCCTCGACGAAGTCCGCACCCGCCTCCGCAAACCCATCGCCGTCGGCTTCGGTATCTCCCGCCCCGAGCACTACCAACTCCTCCGCGACCACTGCGACGCCATCGTCGTCGGCAGCGCCATCGTCCGGGCGGTGGCGGAGGGCCGCAACGCCGGCGACGTCGTCCGCGAGATCCTGTCGTAGGGGCTGCAAGGCGGCGCGAGGCAATAGCGTGCGATCTCTGTCGCCCGCTACGCGGGCTGGTCACGCTGCTGCCCCCGATCCCCCGGCTGAAAGCCGGGGGCTATTTCCTGCTGACCGCTACGCGGTCGACGGTTCCTGCCGCCGTAGGCGGCGCGAGAAAATAGACCCCGGCTTCAGCCGGGGATCCGCGATGGCGACGGTATCTGAGCCCGCGTAGCGGGCGACAGTCACGCTCAACGAGCGTGAACACACGCCCTAAAGGCGTGAACACACGCCCTAAAGGCGTGAACACACGCTCAAAAGGCGTGAATACACGCTCAAAAGGCGTGAACACACGCCCTAAAGGCGTGAACACACGCTCAAAAGGCGTGAATACACGCTCAAAAGGCGTGAATACACGCTCAAAAGGCGTGAATACACGCTCAAAAGGCGTGAATACACGCTCGAAAGGCGTGAACACACGCCCGAAAGGCGTGAATACACGCCCGAAAGGCGTGAACACACGCCCGAAAGGCGTGAACACACGCTCAAAAGGCGTGAACACACACCCACCCGGCGCATGACCATGACACCTCCCCGTGGGCTATCATTCAGTCCTAATCCCAAGCACCAAAAGCCTCCAAGGAGCGTGCGGCCATGGCCGACTTGCAGGAGGGATTCTGGGAAAACCTCCTGGACTACATTGCGGACCGCACCGTCATTCCGGTGATCGGTTCGGAGCTCGTCACCGTCCGGGAGGACGACCGTGAGGTGCCCCTCCATCGCTGGATCGCGCGGCGGCTCGCCGGCGATCTGAAGCTGCCCGCCGCCGACCTTCCCCAGGACTTCGGTCTCAACGACGTCGTCTCCCTGCACCTGCGCAGGCGGGGAGAGCAGGAGGAGCTGTACGCCCAGATCCACCGGCTGCTGCGCACTGCCGCCCTGACCCCGTCGGAGTCGCTGCGGACGCTCGCCGGAATCCCCGGGCTCGACCTGTTCGTCTCCCTGACTTTCGACTCCCTGCTGGCGGACGCTCTCGGTGGCGCGCGACAGATCGCCTATTCGCCGAGCTCCGTCCGCGACCTCCCCTGCCCCAAGGCCGGGCTCGGGCAACCGGTGGTGTTTCACCTCCTGGGGCGGGCGTCGGCTTCCCCCGACTTCGCGATCTGCGACGACGACCTCCTCGAATTCGTCCATGCCCTGCAGGACAAGCAGAAGCAGCC
The DNA here is from genome assembly GCA_963821585.1 of uncultured Acidobacteriota bacterium. GTDB lineage: Bacteria > Acidobacteriota > Thermoanaerobaculia > Gp7-AA8 > Gp7-AA8 > QHVT01. The sequence goes on along the minus strand of CAWGEI010000003.1, from coordinate 4,423,806 downwards.
CCGGACCCTCTTCGACGAGCTGCGCGGCAACCATCTGCTCATCCTCGGCTGCAGCTTCGGGGACTGGCTCACGCGCTTTTTCCTGCGCACCGCAAGGAGCCTCGAGTTGTCTCAGAAGCGCCGGCGCTGGGATGTGTTGGTGAGCGACCGGATCGCAAGTGAGGACGAGCTGGCGCTGTTCCTCGAAAGCTTCAGTCCCGACACTCGTGTCGTTCCGTTGACCGCGGCACAGTTCGTCGCTGAGCTGGGGACGCGTTGGCATGCCGCCCATCCCGTCGTAACGCCGAGCGTGGAGTCCGGAAAGAGCATTCCGGACGGGGCAATTTTTCTCAGCTACGCGAGCGAGGACCTCGAAGCCGCCAGCCGATTGGCCGAGAGCCTGCGCTCGGTCGGCCTGGAGGTGTGGTTCGACAAAGATGCCCTGCAGTGGGGAGAGGATTGGGAGCGCAGCATCCGGCGCAGCATCAAGGGATGTGCTCTGTTCCTGCCGGTGATCTCGCGTCAGGCTTTGAGCGAGGAGAACCGGCGCAGCTACTTCTGGGAGGAGTGGAATGCGGCGGCTGACTTCACTCGCGCAATGGCGCCGGGCGAGGTGTTCCTAGTCCCTGTGGTCATCGACGACGCGCGCATCGACCACGCTTCTCTGCCGGACTCCTTCAAGAGAGCGCAGGCCAAGACGTTGCGGGACGGGAACGTAACCCCCGACGACGCCGGGCTGCTCCAAGAGCTCGTGCGCAACTTCCATCGCCGACGGCGGGTGGCGTAAGGCCGATGGTCGAGCTGCAACGCCAGGGCCTGAGCCCCGAGAACCCATGGCCCGGTCTCGATCCCTTCGACGAGACGGACCGCGAATACTTCCACGGCCGGGCGGCGGAGTCCATCGAGCTGTTGCGCCTGGTCCGGCGTGAGCCGCTGACCGTGCTGTTCGGCCGCTCCGGGCTGGGCAAGACGTCGCTCCTCAAGGCCGGGTTGTTCCCCCTCCTGCGCGAGGAGGATTGCCTACCGATATACGTGCGCCTCGATCACGCCGCGGGAGCTCCGGCGCTGCGGGAGCAGATCTTCCGCGAACTGCAGGTCGCGTGCAACGCCGACCGAGTCCAGATGCCTCGGTGTGCCGCGGACGAAGGCCTCTGGTCCTACTTCCACCGGCGCGACGCGGAGCTCTGGAGCGCGCGCAATCGCCCGGTGACTCCCGTGATCGTGTTCGATCAGTTCGAGGAGATCTTCACCCTCGGTCAGAAGACCGAAGAGTCACGGGTCCGGTCGGCCGCGTTCCTGGTCGAACTAGGGGACCTCGTGGAGAATCGGCCGCCCGAAGCGGTCCGTGAGGCTCTGGAGGCCGACCCCACTGCGGCGAGACGCTTCGACTTCAAGCGCGCGACGGTCAAGTTGGTGCTGAGTTTTCGCGAAGACTTTCTGGCCGAAATGGAAGGGCTTCGGGAGCGTATGCCGTCCCTCATGTACAACCGTTTCCGCCTCCTGGCGATGAGCGGTGTCCAGGCTTACGAGGTGATCACCCGCGCGGGCGGGCATCTGGTCGATGACGACGTCGCGCGGCGGATCCTCCGGCTGGCTTGGAAGAACGAACCCAGCCCGCCTGTCGAGCCGTCGGACTTTCCAAAGATCGAGATCGATCCGGCGCTGCTCAGCGTCGTCTGCAGTGAGCTGAACCACAAGCGCCAGCAGGCGAACCTCCAACAGATCACGCCGGCTCTGCTGGAAGGCGCCGACCGCGAGATCCTCTCCGGCTTCTACGAAAGAGGCATGGCCGGCCTCGATCCGCGCGTGCGGGCATTCGTCGAGGACGAGTTGATCACCGACCGCGGCTACCGCGACAGCCACGACCTGGAGGACGCACTCTCTCTACCGGGCGTTACCTCCGATGCGCTCCATGCGCTCGTTCTCCGCCGCCTTCTGCGCCTGGACGAGCGGCAGAGCGTGCGCCGGCTGGAGCTGACCCATGACGTGCTGGCCCGCGTAGTCAAGGAGAGTCGTGACCGCCGCCGCGCCCGCGAGGCGGAGGAGGTGGCGAAGGCGCGCGAACGGACGGCGCTCGAACAGCAACGGCGCAACCGACGCAATGCGACGCTCGTGGGGGCGGGAGCGTTCGTCGTGATCGTTCTCATCGTGCTGGCTTGGCTGCTCGCGTCGAGAGCAAATCAAGCACAGTTGAAAGCGAGTCAGGCACAGGCGCGCGCCACAAGTTTTGAAAAGCAGGCGAAAGCCCAGCAGATAGTCGCTGAGAGCGCGAAATCGGACGCGATCCGCCAACAGCGAATCGGACGCGTAGCCATCCATCAAGCCAATGAAGAGAGGCAACGCGCCGAAGTCGAGGCGCGAAATGCGTTTCAAGAACAGGAGCGCGCGACGACTCTCGGCCTGGAGGCCGAGGACCAGAAACGAAAAGCCGCCGAACTGTTGCACGAGGCGGAGATCACGCGACTGATGGCCAACGCGGATCGGCTTCAGGACACGGCTTACGATGTCTCCCTTCTTCTGAATCTGGAAGCAGCGCTGGATTTTCCGTCACTCGATGTAGCGGCTGGCCTGGTGCGCCGCTTCGTGAGTCACCCCCAGCGATCCGCGTTTCAACTGTCCGCGTTTTTGCCGGGGCACGAACGTAAGGTTCTGGGCGTCGCGTTCAGCCCTGACGGCAAGCAACTGGCCTCGGCGGGCGTGGATCAGACCGTGATTGTGTGGGATGCAGACAGCCGCAGGCCGCTCGCCTCGCTAAAGGGCCACACGGACGGCGTTTCGAGTGTCGCGTTCAGCCCCGATGGAAAGCGGCTGGTGTCGGGGAGTTGGGACCAGGCCGTGATCCTGTGGGATCTGGATCGAGGCTTGCCGCTCGCGACGCTGAAGCGCCACGAGGACGCTGTCTATGCCGTTGCCTTCAGCCCTGACGGCACGCGGCTGGCCTCGGGGAGCTCGGACAAAACCGTGATCCTGTGGGATGTGGACCGTCGCAGGCACTTGGACACGCTCCAAGGACACAAGACCGCGGTTACCGGCGTCGCTTTCAGTCCTGACGGCACGCGGCTGGCCTCGTCAGGCACGGACGGGACCATCATCCTGTGGGACACGAACAGCGGGAAGGCGCTGGTCACATTGAGTCACGATGGACTGATCAACGGCATCGCCTTCAGTCCGGATGGCAAGCGACTGGCTTCGGCGAATGCGAACGGGACCGTGATTCTGTGGGACCTGGACAGTCGCCAACCGCTGGACCCGCTCGAGGGTCACAATGACCCGGTCACCAGCGTCGCGTTCAGCCCGGACGGCAAACGGCTGGTCTCGGGGAGTGTGGACCGGACCGTCATCCTGTGGGATCTGGAAAGCCGTAAGCTGCTGGCCACGCTGGAGGGGCATAAGGACGGGGTCAGTGGCGTCGCGTTCAGTCCGGACGGCAAGCGGTTGGCCTCGGCGAGTCAGGAACTGATCCTGTGGGAGGCAGACAGCGGTAAACCGATGACCACTCTGGAGGGGCAAACGGCAACAGTCTCTGGCGTCGCGTTCAGTCCGGATGGTAGGTGGCTGGCGTCGGCGAGCCAGGACCAGACCGTCCTATGGGAGGTGGACAGCGACAAGCCGCGGGTGCTGGAGGGGCTCAAGGGTGCGGCCCATGCTCTAGCGTTCAGCCCGGACGGCAGGCTGCTGGCTTCGGCGAGCCAGGCTCTCATCCTGTGGGATATGGATACCGGCAAGCCGTTGGCCACGCTGGCGCAGTACGAATACTCGGTCAATAGTGTCGCCTTTAGTCCAGACGGCAAATGGCTGGCGTCGGCGAGCCAGGAGCTGATTCTCTGGGATGTGAAGAGCCGTACGCCATTGGTCACGCTCGAGTCGGGGGGCTTGGTTATCGGCGTTGCCTTCAGCGCGGACGGCAAGCGGCTGGCCTCGGGGAGTGGGGATGGGACAGTAGTCCTGTGGGATGTCAACAATCGCAAGCGACTGACCAGGCTGGCGGGACACAGCCACTGGGTTACCGGTGTTGCCTTCAGTCCGGACGGCAAGCGGCTGGCCTCAGCGAGTTTGGATCGGACAGTAATCCTGTGGGATCTGACCAGCGGCAAGCCGTTGGCCAGGCTGGAGGGACACAAGGACGCGGTCAATGGCGTCGCGTTCAGTCCGGACGGCAAGCGGCTGGCCTCGGCGAGCTCGGACCGGACCGTGATCCTGTGGGATGTGGACAACCGCAAGCCGTTGGCTACGCTGGAAGGAGGCAGCAGTTGGGTCAATGGTGTCGCCTTCAGCCCGGACGGGAAGCTGCTGGCGTTGGCGAGGGACAAAACCGTCGTGCTGTGGAATCTGGATTTGGAAGTCCTCATGTTCGAGGCCTGCCGCACAGCTAATCGGAACTTGACTTGCGAGGAATGGCGAAACTACATCGGCGCCGACAAACCTTACCGCAAGACCTGCGAGGCCCTGCCCCCGCCCCCCGAAAAGTGCCAGTGACCGGCTTGCGCCGGCCGCCATCCTGCCCTACATTACCTCCGGCGGTGTTCCACGCCGAACCTCGGTCGCCTTCCCCCAGCGAAGGCTCTCGTCGAGGCAAAGGGGGGCGTACTCCCGGATCGGTATGACGAACCTTCGTGCGCGGCGGCGCTGCTGGGGAGCTCCTGCTCGCGTGTGGAACGAAGGAGATCGTGATGCCGAAGCAGAAGGACCTCAAGCGCGTCGTCCGTGCGCGCATGCAGAAGACCGGGGAGTCGTACACGACGGCCCGGCTCCAGCTCGTCAAGAAGCCCGTTAAAACGAACGCCGAGCCTGAGCCGGATTACGCGGCGCTCGCGGGAATGATGAGTGACGAGGCGATCCAGAGGAACACGGGCCGGGACTGGCGGGAATGGGTGCGGGTGCTCGACGCGGAGCAGTGCGCCGAGAAGCCGCACCGCGAGATCGCGCAATACGTCGCCTCCCTCGGCACGCCGGACTGGTGGAGCCAGTCGGTCACGGTGGGGTACGAACGCATCCGCGGGTTGCGCGCGATCGGGCAGCGCCGCGGCGGCGGGTTCGAGGCGAACAAGAGCCGCACGTTCGCTGTGCCGATTGCGAAGCTCTACAAGGCGTTTTCGACGGCGCGTCTGCGTGCGCAGTGGTTGTCTGGCGACGTGGAGGTGCGCAGTTCGACGGTGAACAAGCGGATGCGCCTGCGGATGGCCGACGACGCGGTCGTCGAGGTCAATTTTCTGGAGAAGGGTGACGCGAAGAGCTCCGTCGCCGTCACGCACACGAAGTTGCCGGACAAGGCGACCGCGGATCGGATGAAGGTGTGGTGGACGGAGCGGTTCGACGCGTTGGCGGAGGTTTTGGCGTAAGCGTGTTTTGTAGCGGCCGCCTTCGCGGCCGCTACGATTTCGCGCTCTCGTGATCCCCGTGCGCGGTGCGCACGGGGCTATATTGGACCGCGCGCCTTCGCGCGCGACCTTGTCCGGTTCTCCTGTCCTCCGCGCCCTGCACCGCTCACGACAACCGGTGCTCCTCCAACACCGTGTTCAGCGCGGTGCCGTCGATGTCGAGATAGAGGTGCCGCTCGGTCACGGACAGCGTCATGCGGATGCGCCGTTCGAGGCGTTCGGCCAGCGCGTCGACGAAGCCTCGGCCGAAGGTGTAGATCGGGATGTCTGCCGCGCGATGGATCTTCTTTCCTTCGAACTGGCCGAGGAGGATGCGGAGGTCGCGATGGGTGTAGACGGCGACGTGGTCCACGAGCTTGGTGGCGCGGTGCAGGCGGTCGGCGTCGGGGGCGCCGATCTCGATCCAGGCGGTCAGGCGGCCGGTGAGGTCGCGGACGACGATCGCCGGCTCGTCGCCGTTGGAGAGTCCCGAGGTGAATTCGATCCCCTCGGTGTACTCGAGGCAATAGGCGAGCAGCCGCGTGGCCAGGTAGGCGGGCGATTCCGACGGGTGCATGGCGACGCGCAGGTCGAGGTTTTCGTACACGCCGCGATCGACGTCGGACAGTTCGATCGTGGCGTTGTAGATCGTAGAGGTCAGGGCCATCAGGGGCTCGTCTCCACCACCCGCGTCCCCGCCACCATGTCGTGCAGCGTGGTCTTCTCGTCGGTGAAGAAGTAGGGGATGTAGTCGACGATGATGAGGCAGCCGAGGATGAGGCGCATGACGGCGCGGCCCCAGGCCTGGCCGGTGGTGATGGGCGATCCGTCCGGCCGGATGACGCGCAGGCGCAGGGCCATCTTCCCGACGGTCTGGCCGTTCTTCAGCGACAGCATGGAGGCCTCGTAGAGGATGGGGAAGACGTACAGCGGCACGTAGGCGAGGAGGATCAGGGGAGGGACCTGCGCGTTCTTCTGGACGAGCGCGGCGGCGTACATCATCACGCCCACGAAGATCGCATACGCCGGCACTCCGTAGATCAGGCCGTCGAGGACCTGCGCGCCGAACCGCGACCAGAATCCGGCGTAGACCACGCGCGTGCGATCGACGCCGGAGCGGACGTCGAGTAGTTGCTCGGTCTTGCACGTTCCGCAGTACGGCTGTCCCTGCAGGGTGACCAGGCAATCGGGGCAGAACGGCTCTTCGCAGCGCACGCAGCGGCGGCCCCCCTCGGCGACGTCGACGTGATTACGGCAGATCATGGTCGTCTATCATTGTCCCTCATGAGGCGACTGAACTGGGCGACCTGGGGCGGGCTGCTCCTCGTGGTAGTGGCGTTCGTGAGCTACTTTTCCTTCTTCGCGCGGTTTCCGCTGACGCGCGACGTTCCGTGGGCGTCGTTCCTCCTGTTCCTGATCGCGGCCGTGCTGCTCGTCACCGGCTGGCGCCGCGCGCCGCGGAAGATCGTGGCGTCGATCGTCGCGGTGCTCGGGTTCCTGGTGATCGGAGCGTTCACGTACCTGGTGACGGCGGGCTCGAAGGGCCTGCCGCTGTCGACTGGCGCGCCTGCGATCGGACAGGCGGCGCCGGCGTTCGCGCTTCCGGACGCGGGAGGCCGCACGGTGTCGCTCGCGGATGCGCTGAGCGGCTCGAACGGCGTGCTGCTGGTGTTCTACCGCGGCCACTGGTGACTGTTCTGCAACTCCGAGTTACGGAGTCTTCAGGACAATCTCCCCGAATTCGAGCGTCTCGGCGTCAAGCCGATCGCCATCAGCGTGGATGCGCCCGCGGACTCGGCCGAGCTGGCGCGGAAGGCGGGGTATACGTTCCCGATCCTCTCGGATCGCGACGCCGCGGTCATTCGCGCATATGACCTGGTCCACAAGGGCGCGGGGATCGGCGGAGGCGACGTCGCGAGGCCGGCGGAGTTTCTGCTCGACCGCACCGGCACGGTGCGCTGGCGGAACCTGACCGAGGACTACCGGGTACGGGCGCGGGTGGAGGAGATCCTCGCGCAGGCGCGCACTGTCGCCCGCTAACGCGGGCTGAATTTGTTACGGCGCCGTCGTGCCCCGGCTGAAGCCGGGGCCTATTCTCTCTGGCTGCCTACGGCAGCCCGTAGCGCCCGCGTAAGCGGGCAGCAAGGAAATAGCCGCCGGCTTCAGCCGGGGGCGTCTGGCGCGGGCGCTCGTTCCACAACCGGAATCGCGCTCTGTCCCCGGCGCACGGCGGCGCAGATCTGGCCGTAGATCTCGCGTGCGCGGTCTTTGCGGAACGAACCGAACCGCAACACCGCTTTCGAGCGGCGCCCGAAGACGCTCACGACTTCGCGGCCCATCGCGATGCGCACCAGGAACGCAATCAGGAACACCAGGCCGATGACGAAGAACGGCAGCGCCCCAGGCCAGGCCGCGGTGTTGATGGCGACGATCAGGATGGCGATGCCGAGGAAGAAGGCGCCGAAGAGGGCGGTGGTGATGACGTATGCGACGCCGCGCTCGCGGTGGAGGGTCACCAGGTACACGTCGTCGAAGAACACCTTCCGCCGCACGACCTCGTAGTTCTGCGTCGAGTCGACGTCGAGGCCGTCCGGAGTGAGGAACGTCGCGTCGCTGCCGAAGATCGTCCGCGAGCGCCGCAGCAGGTTTCGCGACGTCATGGTTTCCCCACCATTCCGATGATTCCCATGGTGATGAGGACGAGGAAGGAGAGGATCTGCAATCCGCCGATGATCATGGCGACGACCGGGCCGACGATGCCCGTTCCTTCCGCGCGGCGCTGGCGGATGCCCTTGACTCCCCAGTAGAGCGCGAATGCGCCGAAGGGCACGATCGAACAAAGGAGGCTGAACACGGCCGCGGAGATCGACATCGTCGCGTAATCGCGATAGCGCGTGGGACTGCCGGTGGCCGCGCTCTGGTCGCCCAGGCGGTCGTGGCACGACGGGCAGAACGACCCGTCGCCGGTGTTCATGTCGCACAGAGCGCAGATGAACAGCCCGCAGCGCGAGCAGCTCGTGACTGCGGCATTGCGGGCGTGATTCGCGCACGCGGCGGAGACGCCGTCGGGCGTCTCCGTGACCACCTGCACGGCGTCGTGGCGGCGCTCGCGCGGCTGGAACGGCGTGGCCTCGAACTCCGTGCTGCAGAACGTACACGTCGTCGTGCCCGCGCGCAGCTTCTCCGCTTCCAGCGGCGCGTTGCACGAGGGGCACAGCGGCCCGGTGTAGATCGCGCTCACTTAGTAGCTTTCGACCACCCGCGTGCCCGCGACCATGTCGTGCAGCGTCGTCTTCTCGTCCGTGAAGAAGAACGGGATGTAGTCGCCGATGATCAGGCAGCCGAGGACGAGGCGCATGACCGCGCGCGCCCAGGCCTGGCCGGCGGAGATGCGCGAGCCGTCCGGCCGCACGACCTTCAGCTTCAGCGCCATCTTGCCGACGGTCTGACTCTTCGTCTGCAGCATGAGCGCCTCATAGCAGATCGGGACGAGGAACGCCGGGATGTAGCCGATCAGGAGCCACGGGCTCGGCTCGCCGGCGCCGGAGAAGCCCGTGATGAGCATCAGCACGCCGAAGATCGCGTAGATCGGGATGATCTGGATGATGTAGTCGATGATGTACGCGCCGAAGCGCTGCCAGAAGTTGCCGTACGTCACCCGCGTGCGGTCGACGCCCGAGCGTACGTCCATCAACTGCTCGGTCTTGCAGGTCGCGCAGTACGGGTGATCCTGGATCGTGACCAGGCAGTCGGGGCAGTACGTTCCCCCGCAGCGCGTGCAGCGGCGCACGCCTTCAGCGACGTCGACATGGTTTCGACAGATCATCGGAAGCTCCTTTGGACCCGCACATCCTACCGCGACTCTTCGCGCGGATTGAACAGGACGGCGGTGAGATCGCGGACGAAGTTCTCGCCGCTGAGCGACTCTTCCTCGACGTCGAGCTTGCGGCGGTACTCGTTTGCGACGTCCTGCATGAGGTCGTAGCGCGCGGCGGCGGTCATGCGGTCGGCGCGCAGGCAGAGCGTCAGGAGGAGCTCCCGCTCCTCGAGACCGATGCGATTGCGGATCAGGCGCAGCACGCGCGGCGTGCGCAGCGAGTTGTGCCGGCGGTCCGAGGCGAGCTGCCCCTTGTACGCGAGCGGCTGCACGTCGCGGATGACCAGCGTGTCCGCGACGACGTCGCCGAGGCGGCGGCGGGTGGGGGAGAGGAGCAGGGCGATCGCGCCGATGCCGTAGAACGCCGGCGCGAAGTCCAGCGCCCGGACGATGTTCCGCACCAGTGACTGATACAGCGACACCGGCAGCCCGCGCGAATCGATCACCCGCAGGCGCAGCGCGCGCTTGCCCGGCGTGCGCCCCTGCTTCCTGGTCTCGAAGAACACGTGCCAGCCCCAGGTCAGGGCGAAATTGATCGTGATGATCAGCGCCGCGGCGATCCCGCCCGGCAGGACGAGGAGCAGCACCATCCCGAGGGCCGAGGAGATCGCGGTGACCAGGAACGCGTCGATGAGCGTCGCCAGAAAGCGGCTGCCCGCCCCCGCCGGTTCCAGGCGGATCGGCACGTGCTCGGGCGTGGTGATCACGACTTGGCTCATGTCTCGCGCGTTCTCCTCAGGAAGAGGTACGCCATCAGCCCGGCGAACAGCGTGATGGCGACGGCGATCTTCAACGCGTACGGAACCGTTTTCGCCGAGAACTGTGAGAACGAGCCCTCGATCAGCCCCGCCAGCACGAGCGTCAGGCACGCGCCGATGATCATCCGCCACACCGAGGGCAGCACCTGCCGCAGCGACGCGCCGCGGGAGAGATCGCCCGGCATCAGCAGCGCGCGACCCACGACCAGGCCGGCCGCGCCGCCGAAGATGATCGCCGGCAGCTCCAGCGCGCCGTGCGGTCCGACCCAGGCGAAGAAGAACACCGACACGTCGTCGAGCACGTACATCGTCCCGACCGCGCCGAGGATGACGCCGTTGTAGAAGAGGATCACCAGGCCGAGGAGGATCGTCAGCGCGCCGAGGCTGAAGGCGAGGAACGCCACCTTGATGTTGTGCGTGTACAGCGACGCCCCGAACACCAGCGCCTTCTCCACGTCGTCGATGCGCTCCTCGTTGCGCTCGATCTTCTCCACCCGCTCCCGTGGGCTCTCGCTGAAGAAATCCGGCGGGATGAGCCGCTCGGCGTTGGCCGGATCGATCAGTACCGCGATCGAGCCGAAGAGCGCTCCGGCGATGAAAGCCGCCGCAGCGAAGAGCACGGCCGCGCGCTCCCGCCGGAACGCCGCCGGGATCTCGCGCGTGACGAGGTTTACGAACGTGCTCCAGATCGGCGTCTCGTGCGCCGCGCGGTAGATGAACCGGTACGCGCGGCCGGTGAGCTGATTGAGATGTCCGAGGACTTCGGGATTCGCGGTGTACGACCGCGCGCGGTTCAGGTCGGAGCACGTGCGCCGGTACAGCTCCACCAGCCCGTGCATCTCCTCGCGCGACAGCTCCACCGCCTCCGCCTTGTTCAGCAGGTCGTTCAGGTCGTCCCACACGGGACGGCGTTCGGCGAGGAAGCGCTCGATGTTCATAGTTGACAGTTTGCAGTTGGCAGTTGACAGGAGAATGAGATCGCAGACACGTGGCGGTGCGGAGGCTTCCTGCCAACTGTCAACTGCCAACTGTCAACCTTCATAGCAGTTGCCTCCTCTTCACATCGATATACGCGTTCACCGCGTCCACTCCCCAGTCCACCGCCGTCGATTCGACGACCATGGCGCCGCGGGCGCGGAGCTCGCGGGTGAGCTCCGCGCGGCCGAGCCAGAGGTCGCGGGCGACGAGTGTCCGCGACAGCTCTTCGTCGTTCGACGGCAGGAGCTCCGCCTGGGCTTTGAGGTCGCGGTCGGCGAGCGTCACGAAGAGCGGGAGGTGCTGGGGCGCGAGCATGTTCACCGCACGCAGCAGGTCGAAGCGCTCCTCGCGCTCGGGGAGCACGGTGAGGATCAGGATCAGTGTCCGGTGGTGCAGGCGGCGGCGCAGGCTCGCGGCGAGGGCGAGGTAGTCCGTGTGCAGGTACGCCGCCTCGAGCTGCGTCACGTACGCCGTGATCGCGCGCAGGTGCCCCGCCCCGCGTCCGCCGGGCAGTCCCTTGTCGACCGCGGTGTCGAACGAGAGGATGCCGGTCTTGTCCTCCATCCGGTTGCAGATGTAGCTGATCAGCACCGAGGCGTTGACCGCGTGGTCGAGCCGCGTGATCTGCTCCACGCGCGCGGCCATGCGGTGGCCGCGGTCGAGGCAGAGGAGGATGTCCTGGCTGCGCTCCATGCGGAACTCGCGGACGATGAGCCGCCCGTGCCGCGCCGACGCCTTCCAGGCGATGTCGCGATAGTCGTCGTCGCGCACGTAGTCCCGGAGGCGGTCGAACTCCCGCCCCTTGCCGATCCGCGGCGACTGGCGCGCGCCGAGGGAGCGGAGGGCGTAGACGTTGAGGCGCTTGTGCATGCGGCCGACCGCGAGGAGGTTCGGCAGCACGTGGACGATCGAGGGCTCGCCGGCCGGTACGATGCGCTCGACCAGCCCGCGCATCGTCGCCGCGACATACAACGGCTCGACGGTCGCCGTCCCGCGCGCGATGCCGCGCGGATTCATGTCGACGGCGAGCACCTCGCCCGCGCGGATGATCGCGTGGACGACGCTCGAGCGCGGCTCGACGAGGTCCGGCCAGCGCTGCCGGATCAGCAGGCGCAGCGGCTGCCGCGCGGACGTCGTGATCCGCACCGTCACCGACTCGCGCTCATCCAGCGGCACCGCCAGCTTGGCCTGCCGCTCGACGCGGAACGTCACGCGACGCAGCACCAGCGCCTCGACGACCGCCGCGACGAGCAGCAACGCAACGGCGACGAGCAACGCCCACAACAGCTCCGGCACCACGCTCACCAGGAGCGAGGCGGCCGTGAGCAGCACGGCGAGGCGGATGAGGAGCGGGCCGGGACGCATGATTCGGTTGACTCCAATGTAGGGCGTGGCTTCAGCCCGCCTCCCCCGGGGAGGGGCGGGCTGAAGCCACGCCCTACGTTGTTACCGCGGCACCTCCACCTGATCGAAGATCCTCCGCAGCAGGTCCTCCAGAGCCAGCCCCTCCATCTCCGCTTCGGGGCTCAGCGTGATGCGATGCGCGACGACGGGGGCGACGAGCGCCTTGACGTCGTCCGGCGTGATGAAGTCGCGGCCTTCGAGGGCGGCGGTGGCGCGGCTGGCTTCGAGGAGGGCGAGGGAGGCGCGTGGGCCGGCGCCGATCTGGACGGCTTCGTCGCGGCGCGTGCGGGAGACGAGCTCCTGGATGTAGCGGATGATGTGCGGCTCGACGCGGACTTGCGTCGTCACGGTCCTGCGTGCCTGCAGCAGTTCTTCTCCCGTGATCACCGGCTGCAGCGACGCGACGGTTTCGTCGTGCAGGCGCCGGCCGGCGGCGTACTCGTCGAGCATCTTCACCTCGTCGTCGGCGTCCGGGAAGTCGATGTTGATCTTGAACAGGAACCGGTCCCGCTGCGCTTCGGGCAGCGGATACGTGCCTTCGAACTCGACCGGGTTCTGCGTCGCGAAGACGGTGAAGACCGGGGAGATGCGATAGCGCGCGCCGTCGACCGTGACCGCATTCTCCTGCATCGACTCCAGCAGCGCGGCCTGCGTGCGCGGCGGCGTGCGATTGATCTCGTCGGCGAGGAGGATGTCCGTGAACACCGGACCCGCGCGGAACGCGAACTCCTGCGTCTTCTGATTGAAGATGTTCGCGCCGACGAGGTCCGAGGGCATGAGGTCGGGCGTGAACTGGATGCGGCGGAAGCGGCATCCTAGGAGCTTCGCGAGCGACAGCGCGAGCAGGGTCTTGCCCGTGCCCGGGACGCCTTCGAGCAGCATGTGCCCGCCCGCGACGAGCGACGTGATGGCGAGCATCTTGACGCGCCCCTGCCCCATGATCACCCGGTCGAGCTGCTCGCGCAGCGCAGCGAATCTCGAGGCGATGTCCTGAATCGTTTGCATGTCGTGCTAGCCCCTTTGCAGCTTCTGAAATCCTTCGTTGATTGCGTCCATCGTGCGCCGTCCGCTGGTGAGGTCGTCGACGCGTTTGCGCAGCGCGTCGCCGCGCAGGCCGCTCGTGTGCGCGACCGTGCGCGTGAGCGAGTCGTGGTAGAGCTTCAGCGCCTCGTGTTTCTTCGTGACGTCGCGATAGAGGGCGCCGAGGGAGCGCACGAGATCGATCGCGTCCGACCGCATCTCGCGATGGTCCTCCTCGGGCGGCCCAACCCGGCGTCCGGCGCGCCAGAACACGAGCAGCGCGATGACGCACAGCATCACCAGGAACGCGCCGAGGTTCCATTGCTTCATCAGCTCCAGCGCGCCGTCGCCGCTGACGATCCCGTGCAGCACTTCGTCGAAGTACACCGGGCGCTTGCCCGCGAGCGCGACGAGAAGCGGGAGATGGTGCGCGGTGCCGAGGCGTGCGTTCTGGAAGAGCTCCGGCCACGCGACGACATAGAGATCGCCGTCGCCGATGCGCTCGCGCGCGACGATGACGCGGTCGCCGGCGACGAAGACCGCGTGCATGCGCGGGTGCAGCCCGAGGAACGAGCTCGTGATCTCCGGTACCTGCAGCTCGTCGACGCCGGGCCAGATCGGGAAGACCTTGACGGCTTTCTTCTCCGTCGGCGAGCCGCTCGGCAGGAGTCCCATGTGCGCGGCGACGATCATTCGTCCGCCGTGCCGCACGAACGCATCCTCCGCGTCGCTCAGCAGCGGTTTCTCTCTCGGCCGCGGCGGTCCGATCTCCTTCTCGTCGAGATCCTCGGGGTCGAAAAAAATCGGCAGGTTTTGCGTGATGCGGAAGACGACGGCGTTCTGCTCGATCGGCTCGCGGCCGAGGGGGCGGGTCAGAGCTTCGGTTTTGCCGCGGCGGGCGAGATAGGCGTAGGCCTGCGAGAGACCGGTGTCCGAGGTGTTGGCGGAGGAGAACTCGTCGTAGACGCGCTCGCTGGCGCGTTGATCGCTGACGATCCAGATCACGCCGACGGCGACGAACGCGGCGATGGCGAGGACGAGCGGCAGCGCGCGCCTCATGCGCTGCCTCGCAGTGCGCCGAGGACGGAGCGCGCGCGGTCGCTGCACGCGTCGTAGGCGTCGCGCGAGCTCTGGAGCGCTCCGTACCACTCCTGTTCGAAGTGGCGCGTGAGCTCGATCGCGTCGGGACGCCATTCGAGCGACGGCGCGAGGGACGCGATGTACTCCCAGTTCGTGCGTCCCTTGCGGAAGTGCAGGATGCCCGCGGCGTAGCACGTGACGAGCACGGCGTGATACCAGGCGCGGATGGCCTCGCGGAAGCGGCCGGCGCTCGCGAGATCGCCCGCGTACTTCTCCCATTCCGTCGCGCCGCGCGAGAGCGGGTCTTCGTCCTGCTTCGAGCCGATCGGCGCGCTGGTCTCGACTTCGACGGCGCCGCGCGCGCGGGAGCGCCGCAGGACGTCGAACGCCAGATAGAGGATGATCAGGAGAATCGCCCCGACGACCGCCCAGACAATCCAGTGCAGTCCCGCCGTCGCCTGCCCCGCGGCGTTGCGGCGGCGCGGGAGGAGGTCGAAGAGCCAGTCGAGGAACTTCTCGAGCTTCTTGCGGATCCACGACAGCATGTCGGAGATCGTGTTCGCGATGCGCTCGAGGAGCGGGACCTCGCGATTCAGCTTCGTCGGAACGATCCCGCCCTTGGGCAACTCCGGCGGCTCCTGCTCGGCAGCGATCTGCTCGAGGAGCTTGCGATCGGCCTGCGCCGTACTCATCCCGCTCGCCCGCCGCAGTTCTGCAATGGTTGCAATGAGTTGCGCACGCTCCCCCCTGGCAATGGCGGCGAGCAGGAACGCGTCCGCCCTGAACTTCCCCTTCGCCCACTCGACTTCCACGTCCTTTAGGGTCAGACCTTCGTTTTTCGCGGCGTCGCGCTGATTGGCGGCGAGGAGGGCGTCGATGCGCTCCAGGGTGGCGATGTAATCGGCGACCGGGAGGGCGGCGGCGTTGGTGGCGAGGAGGAGCAGGAGGAGGAGGCGCTTCATGCCGTCCTCCGGAGCTCCTCGAACCAAGCGCGGAGGTCGTCGCCGCGCTCCTGGGCGCCGGCTTTGCGGACAAAAACGACGTGTGCGGCGACCCAGAAGGGCTCGACCGCGACCAGCGCGCCGGCGACGAGCATCAGCATGTAACGGCGGTTGCCTCCGCTGAAGAGCAGCTCCCAGCGCGGGGCGTCGAAGCCGCCGATCGCGGTCAGCGCCCAGACGCCGAGGGCGAAGGCGGCGGCGATGTTGACGAGGGCGACGAAGATCGCGCAGAAGAAGACGAAGCTCATGCCGGTGAGCGTGATCGCGCGCGCGTAGCGGCGGATGAGGCGGAAGGGCTCGACGACGCTGACGCGCTCGTTGAGCTCCATGGTGCCGATGGCGAGTCCGGCGACGATGGCCACAAGCCAGAGGCCGAGGCAAGTGAAGACGCTGAGGGTGCCGGCCACGAGGAGCACGGAGGACGTGAGGAAGTAGCTGACCAGTGCCGCGGCCGGGACGCGCCAGACTTCGCGTCCCGGGGGTGTGCCGCGTCCCAGCGCGAGGCGGCACGCGCGTGCGTAGACGGCGCGGCCCCAGAGTGCGATGAGGATCGCGGCGACGGTGAGGTTCGCCGTGCCGCCGAGGAGGCGGCCGTACTGGGAGGCTTGCTTGCCGACCTCGATGAGTTGGTCGAAGAAGAGTGCCTGGAGGAAGCGGTAGGGGAGGGCGGTGAGGACGAGCACGCCCGCCCAGGGAGCGGCGGTCATCGACACGACGTCGGTCGCTTCATCGAGGACGGACGTGATGGAGAGGGGCGCGCGGATCAAGTCAACAGTCCCGCGAGGACGGCCGCGGCCCAGACCATGAGCTGGGCTCCGCCGAAGAGACAGATCGCGGTGAGGACGACGACGGCGATCCAGGAGAAGACCGGGGCGCGCTCGACCTTCGCACCTCGTTTCGCGGCCAGGCATGCGGCACAGTGCCAGATCCCGTCCCACTGGGTCGCGCACTCCTGGCAGAGGGTCTTCGCGCAGGTCATGCACCGCGCGAAGGCGTGACGCTGGGGATGGACCGCGCACCATTGTGTGGGCATGGACGTGCCGAGTGTAACGCACGGGGTCAGGCCTTCGCTTTTCGTGTGGGGTCAGACCTTCGTTTTGCGGATCACGAGGTGGAGCAAGAGGTGGGGTCAGACCTTTTGTTCTTCGAGACGGCTTGCCGCGCGCGCGGCGGCCTGCTATCTTGTCTACTCAATGACCGCCCCGCGTTTCCCGTATTCGTATTACCGCTACTTTACGTAGCGCGGGGCTCACGTGTGCCCCGACGCGAAGGGGCGCTCGAACCGGCAACGGCACATCGAAACTTCTTCCCGTCCGGGCAAGAGGTTTTTACGATGAACCAGCTTGATGCCGAAGCCGAACTGAACCGCCTCCGCGACGCGATCGATCGCGTGGACGAGGTGCTGGTCAAGCTCCTCAATCAACGGGCGAAGTACGCCGTGGAGATCGGCGAGATCAAGGGGCACCTGTCGCTGCCGATCTATGCGCCCGAGCGGGAGAAGGAAGTGCTGCTGCACGTCGAGCGCACGTCCGCCGGCCCATTGCACGACGCTGCCATCCGCCGTCTCTTCGAACGAATCATCGACGAATCGCGCCGTCTGGAGCGCGAGAGTGCACAGGAGAATTCATGATCATCGTCATGCAGAAGCACGCTACCGATCCGAGCATCGAGCACGTGGTGTCGGAGCTCATTACGCGGGGATTCGACGTCCACCGCTCTACGGGCTCGGACCAGACGGTCCTCGGCGTCGTCGGCCGCGTCGATACCATTGACCCTCGTGAGTTCGAATTGTTCGAGGGCGTGCAGGAAGTCGTGCGCGTCAGCGAACCGTACAAGCTGACGTCGCGGACGTTCCGGCCGCATAAGACGATCGTCAATGCGCGTGGGGTGGAGATCGGTGGCGACAAGGTCGTGGTGATGGCCGGCCCGTGTACGATCGAGAACGAGACGCAGATGCTCGAGACCGCGCGCCGTGTCGCGCGGGCGGGAGCGCGCGTATTGCGCGGAGGCGCCTACAAACCGCGGACGTCGCCGTATGCGTTCCAGGGAATGGGGATCGAGGGATTGAAGCTCCTGCGCGCGGCCGGTGACGAGAACGACATGGCCACTGTGTCGGAGGTCATGGAGCTCGGGCAGATCGAGAAGATGCTCGAGTATGTCGATATTCTCCAGGTCGGCGCTCGCAACATGCAGAATTACAATCTGTTGAGCGCCCTCGGACAGATTCGCAAGCCCATTCTGCTCAAGCGCGGCATGAGCGCGACTATTCAGGAGTGGCTCTTGGCCGCCGAGTACATCATGGCCGGCGGGAATTACGAGGTCATTCTTTGTGAGCGAGGGATTCGGACGTTTGAAACGTATACGCGCAATACGCTGGACATATCGGCGATCCCGGTAATCGACAAGCTCTCGCATCTCCCGATCATTGCGGATCCGTCGCACGCGGTGGGACGCCGAGACAAGGTGATGCCCGTCGCGCGCGCCATTGTGGCGGCCGGCGGCGATGGTCTGCTCATCGAGGTCCATCACGACCCCGAGAAGGCGGTGTGCGACGGCCCACAATCGCTGTATCCGGACCAGTTCGCCCGTCTTATGGACGAATTGCGCATCATCGTTCCCGCCGTGGGCCGGAGCATATAGGAGCATATAGGGGTCACACCTTCGATTTTCGATGACCGACACGGAAATCAGAGTGCGAGCAGGCTATGTCGTGATTACAAAACGATCCTCGGGTAAGCGAGCGGCCGGTGCGATCGTGCAGGGGGGGCGGGTGTGGCGATCGAACGTCAGCGAGTGAGAGCCAGCGCAGCGTCGAGATGTCCCAGGAGCGGGCCGTTCGAAGCGAGCAGCCTCTCGCATCTCCGGATCAGATTCGAGATGTGTCCTTCGCTGCGGAGGCGCAGGGAGGCTGCGATGCTGCGGAGCGTGATCCAGCCCTCATACCAACCAATCCACGCGACCAGACAGCGGAGCGGATCGCCGCGCGTCGTGCGGATCGCCTCCGGAGCTCTCCCGGCGACATTCGCCACGGCGTTGATGATCTGATGCATCCTCGGCCGGCCGATCGCGCGCTGCGGTTTGGGATGGTCGGTCGACCGTGGACTCGATTCCACACGGATGCGCATTTCTTTTGCCCATGCGTCGGTGCCGAGATAGATACCGTGGACGAGATCCTTCCACAGAGGTTCTTCGCACCCGATCCTGTCCAGGATGAACTGGCGATAGCCGAGTCGTGAAACTTCGCCGATCCCGCCGAACGGCTCGAGCGCTGCAGAGAGATCGAGCCACGCCGGAGGCTCTTCGATTCCTGCGGTCGCGCGATAGCTCGACCATCGATAGTCCGCCGGATGCGCGACCAGACTTGCCCGGACGGGGTTCAGAACGACGTATCGCAGAACCTCGGTGTAATACCGCTCTTTCTCGATGAGAAACGCCTTGAACCGGCCTTGAAAGAGGTGGCCGGATCGGTTGTGTCGCCGGTTGAACCACGCGGCGTACGTACCGTTCAGCCATTGCATGCCTTTCGAGAGGTTGGGCTCGGGAGTCTGGAGGACCAGGTGGAAGTGGTTCGTCATGAGCACCCAACCCGGGACGCTCCAGCCGAAGCGCCGAGCGGCGTCGCCCAGGAAGGTGAGAAACGCGCGGCGGTCATCGTCGGTATAGAAGATGTTCCGCTGCTCGTTCCCTCGGGACGTGATGTGGTACGTGGCGTCTGCGAACTCGATGCGTAGTGATCGTGCCATACACCGAGGATCCCTCGGCATCGCGACGCGGCCGTCGGAATCTACAGCGCGGGGGTGATCAACTCCTCGGAATGGAATTTCGATTCCCCCTGACTCCACGAGATGTGGAGTCGACGTTGGGAGTCCTGCGAGGACGAAAACGAAGGTGTGACCCCGGAGTGGCGAAGAACGAAGGTGTGACCCCGGTATGATGCGCGGCCGATGCGCAGGTTCGCTGTCCTTTTTCTGACCGTAGTTTTCGTTTCCTGTACGGCCCCCCCTCCGCCCGCCCCGGCGGCGGCGCCGAGCGTGCCGCCTCCTTCGCCGGTCGTGGACCTGGAGGAGAAAGTCATCGGTAAGGTGCGCGTGACTGCATCTGCTCTGAACGTGCGCGCGGAGGCGTCGACCGACGCGGACGTCGTCACGCAGGTCAGGAGGGGTCAGAGCCTCGATATTCTCCGCGAGGACGAAAGTTGGATGAAGGTGAGGCTCGCCAGCGGGGAGACGGGGTGGGTGGCGGCGCGGTTCGTGGCCAGCGGCAACATTTCTCCGAAACAGACGCAGAAGAAGGGCGGCTGTCCGCCAGACTCCGACTTCGCCTTCACGGAGACGCCGACGCTCGCGTTCTCCGACAGCGGTGCGCACGGAATCGTCGTCGTCGACGCGACGGTGAGCGCGAAGGGTGCGGTCACGGCGACGAAACTGGTGTCGAACGGGACGGGGGACGAGTCGCTGGCGTTTCTGGCGGAGCGCGAGATCAAGGGGGCGAAGTTCTCGCCCCCCATCCGCAACTGCGTGCCGCGCTCGTTCATCTTCACCTACCGGCGAACGTTCTGACGCGACGAACGAAGGTGTGACCCCACTGGAGGTCACTCCTTCGCGATCGTGATGTTCCCGTTCGCGTTGACCAGGTCGAGTTTGCACCCGCCCGCTCCGAGGGTGCCGACGAGCGCCGACTCGCCGAACGGGCGGGTCTTGATCGGCAGGTCGGTATTGATGCGCCCGAAGGACGTGCGCGCGTTGACGTCGTAAGCCGAATCGCCGGCCAGCGCGAGCTTGATCGAACTGAAGGTTGTCGCGAGCGAGACGGGCTGACATCCGCTCCCACGCAACCCCGCGACGGAGATCGCGCCGTTCGCGTTCGCGACCGCCACCGCGCCCTTCACGCCGTCGACGAACACCGACCCGAACGTCGCCTTCACCTGCGCGCCGGCGCCGAGGTCTTGCAGCGTGACGCTGCCGTTCGAGCTGTCGACCTTCGCCGTGCCGCCCACGCGTTCCGCATGCACCGACCCGAACCGCGTTTCCGCATCGAGCGCGCCGCGGATGTCACTCACCTTGATGTTCCCGTTGCTGCTCGTGACACTGGCCATCCCGCCGACGTCGCGCAGCGTCACGCCGCCGAACGCGGTTTCGATCTTCGCGTCGCCGGTAATGCCGCTCGCGTCGACCTTCGAGCTCTGCCCGTCGACCGTCAGGTTCCCGCGAATGGTCGTGGCGACCACGCTGCCGAACGAGCTCCGCACCACCGCGGCGCTGCTCACGTTCGACAACTCGACGCGCTCATTGCTCGTCGTGATGTCCACGGTGCCGGTGATCGTCGAGGCCTTCACGCTCCCGAACGCATTCGTCGCCTTCAGCGATCCGCCGATGTCCATCGCCTCGATCGAGCCGTTCGAATTGACGATCGTCGCCGCGTTCTTCACGTCCGCGACGTCCACCGACCCGAACCGGTTCGTGACACTCAGCACCCCCTCCACGTTCCGTACCGCGACGGATCCGTTGCTGTTCGCCACGGTGACATTGCCGCGGTTCCCTTCGACTTCCACCGCGCCGAAGGAGTTGCTGATCGACTGCGCGCCGCGGCCGTCGGCGAACTTGATCGAGCCCTGCTTGTTCTCGATCGCGCTCGCAACCTGCAGGCCGCGCACGTCCGTGTTGCCGAAGCGGTTTCGCGCCGTGACCGGCGCGTTCGCCGGAACCGTCACGTTCATGTCGACGGAGTACGAGAGCTTTCCGGTGCGGAAGCCGCGCCTCTCCGGATATTCGGTGCGGACGGTGACGCCGCCCGCTCCGGACGACGTGATGATGCGGATCTGCTTGCCGATCTCTTGGTCGGACGACCGGATCGTCGCGCGCACCTGCACGTCGTTGCCGGCGTGCGTACGGACGACGAGCTGACCGAAGCCGTGATCGACGGTGACGCGGCCGCCGCGGAAGGGGAGGTCTTTGCCGAACTTCAGCTCGAAGCGGTCGTCGTCCTCCGCGAAAACGGGAATCGCGAGGATGAACAGCACGAGCGCAATGAACTTACGGGTTGGAAACATGGGAATCCTCTCTCAGCACGTCCATGAGCGTCTGCTGTTTCTCCGAGTACATGGCCAGCAGTTGCTTGCGGAGGTGCGCGTTCTGTCGGTTGTTGTCGATGTTCGCTTCGCACTCGTCGATCGCGTCATCGAGGAGCATCAGTTTTTCCTTGTACGAGACCATCAGCGGCGACTCCGCGTCCTCGAGCTTCGGTTCGGCGACCTTCTCGAGGTTCTCGATCGCGCGGACGTGCTCGCGCTCGGCGCGCTCCACTTCATCGAGCGCGCTCACGCGGATGATGGTGCGGTCGAACGCGGCCTCGCGCGTCTGCACCCGGAGCGCGTAGAACAGCGGTGCGCCGAGGCCGAGGATGACGACTGCCGCGGCGGCGGCATGACGCAGCCAGCGCGGCGCCGGACGCTTCTTCTCCGCGCGGATCGCGCGCTCGATGCGCGGCCAGAGGGTGTCGTTCTCCCAGGCCGGGCGCATCGACCGGGCGGTGGCGGACAGCTCGTTCCACGCGGCGAGCGTCTCCGCGCAGGTTTCACACTCCGCCGCGTGGCGCGCCGCTGTTTCCATGGCCAGCGGCGAGCCGTCGAAGAGGAGGTCGTCGATCTGATTGCAGGGGATGGTCATCGTTGCTTCCACTTGGTCTGAAGATCCTTCTTCGTCGCGAAGAGGATCCACTTCGAGTTGCCTTCGCTGATGCCGAGGATCTCGCCGATCTCGGCGTGCGAGAGTCCTTCGATCTCGAACAGGGTGAAGACGCTGCGGCGCTGCTCCGGGAGCGCGTCGAGGAGCTTGCGGAGCGTGATGCGCTTCGCGTCGTCGACGCTCGGCGAGGTGCGC
The DNA here is from genome assembly GCA_963821585.1 of uncultured Acidobacteriota bacterium. Lineage (GTDB taxonomy): Bacteria > Acidobacteriota > Thermoanaerobaculia > Gp7-AA8 > Gp7-AA8 > QHVT01. The sequence goes on along the minus strand of CAWGEI010000003.1, from coordinate 4,401,474 downwards.
TCGACGTTCTCGATGGGCGCCTCGTCGATGCGGCGTTTGCGCTTTCGGAGGAGGTCGTAGCAGGTGTTGACGAGGATGCGGAACATCCAGGTCGAGAACGACGCCTCTCCGGTGTACGTCGACGCCGCGCGGTGTACTTTGAGAAATGTCTCCTGGACCGCATCCTCGGCGTCGGACATGTTGCCGAGGTGGTTCCAGGCGATGCTCTTCATGCGGTCGCCGAAGCGGCGGTAGATGTCTTCAAAGATCCTCGCGTCGCCCGCGGCGCACGCGGCTGCGATGCGGTGGTCCTCGGCACCCGAGGAGGCGCCGGGGATCGGATGCACGACCGTGGTCATCGCCGCTTGGAGCATGTCGTCTGAAGGCATAGACGCGCGGATCCGGGAAACGTTAGAGCTCGGGCATCAAAGCTCATCAAGCGACTTAGGCCAGTCCACGTTCAGCAGGCGGGAGAGGGACCGGTCCGCGAGGAGTTTGCCGTTGGTCTGGCAGCGGGCGCAGTAGTTCGTCTCGTTCTCGGCGTAGACGATTCGCTGGACGGGCGAGCCGCAGTCGGGGCAGGGGAGGTTGTAACGGCCGTGGACGGCCATCTCGGGACGGAAGGCGGTGACTTTCTCGGGGAAGCCGGTGCCGGTCTGGGCGCGGAGGCGGGCGATCCACTCGTTGAGGACGTCCTGCGTCGCGTGGAAGAGGCGGTCGAGCTCGCCGGCGTCGAGGTTGGTGGTCATCTGCACGGGCGAGAGGCGGGCACGGTGGAGGATCTCGTCGGAATAGGCGTTGCCGATGCCGCTGAACGTGTGGGGATCCGTGAGGGCGCGCTTGAGGGTGTGCCGTTCGGGGGTCAGAGCTTCGAAAAACTGTTTCGCGGTCATCGTGAGGGGCTCGAGGCCGCCGCGATCGTGCTCGCGGAGGGCTTCCTCTCCTCGGACGATGTGTATCGACGCCCGTCGTTTCGAGCCCGCCTCGGTCAGGACGAGGGTGCCGTTGTCGAAGTCGAAGGCGGCCAGGCCGATCTTGCCGGGGAGCTTCGCGCCGGGGGTGAGCCACTTGAAGCGGCCGGCGATCATGAGGTGGATGACGAGGAAGAGGTCGCCTTCGAAGTCGAGGACGATCCGCTTGCCGAGACGGCGGAGTCCGGTGACCTCCTTTCCTTCGAGATCGTGCGGGGAAGGGTCGACGGTGCGGAGGACGAAAGGGCTGGCGAGCCGAAGCTTATTCAGAACGCGTCCAGGCAGACGCGACTGGAGGGCGTCGAGATAAACCGTGACGTCGGGAAGTTCGGGCATGGCTGTCGCCATTATCGGACTCGTGAGAACGTTTGGCGTGCTCCTCGGGGGCTGGATCCTCGGCGCGGCAGTGATCGTCGCGCTGGGAGCGCCGCACCGTGAGGGGTCAGACCTTCGTTCTTCGACAAGAGTTCGCGAGACGAAAATCGAAGGTCTGACCCCACGCGGGGAAACCGAAGGTGTGACCCCACTGCTGACCGGCGCGAGATACGAAGGTGTGACCCCGCTACTACTGGGCGCGAGATACGAAGGTGTGACCCCGCTACTACTGGGCGCGAGATACGAAGGTGTGACCCCGCTGCTGCTGCCGGTACAGGGCGTCAAAACCGGGGATTTGCGGGACAGCTTCGCCGAGGGCCGAAGTGGCGGGCGGATGCACAAGGCGATGGATATCCTCGCGCCGTACGGCACACCGGTCATCGCCTCGGTCGACGGGACGGTCCGGAAGCTGTTCACGAGTAAGGGGGGCGGGCTGTCGATCTATCAGTTCGACCGCGGGGAGGCGCACGTCTACTACTACGCGCACCTCGACCGGTACGCCGATGGCCTGGCCGAGGGCGGCTTCGTGCGGCAGGGCAGCGTCATCGGTTACGTGGGCACGAGCGGCAACACACGCGGCACGCCCCACCTGCACTTCGCCATCGAAGTCCTTCCGCCGACCAAGGAGTGGTGGAAGGGCGAGCCGGTGAATCCGTACCCGCTGCTGGCGAGGTAGTTTTTGCTTCGCCCGCCGCGCCTGCGCCATGCGGAGAGGGGACTCTGCAGTGGTTTACGCGATTCTCTATGTACGTAATTTGCTGTGTACCTCTTTCGCCATAGAATGGCACCCCCGCGTATGACCACCGAGACCCTCCCGCGGCCCGAATCCGCAGAGCGTGCAACGATCCCGATCATGGATGCCTCCGAAGTCGTGCGAGCGTGCGAGCGTGCGCTCGAATACGCGCGCGCGCTGTTGCACCGCATCGAGTCGGTCCCGCTCGATTCCGTGAGCGTCGAGAACGTTCTCGACGTCTGGGACGACACCGCTACCGTGCTCGAGGACGCGTTCGGTGTGATCTCGCTCCTCAACAGCGTGCATCCCGATTCCGATGTCCGCGACGCAGCGGATGTCGCGCTCGTGCAGGAGTCGAGCTTCCTGACCGACGTCTTCCAGAACGACGCTTTCTACGACCGCGTGCAGCGTGTCGTCCCGAAGTCGATCGCCGCGCGCGAGCTGCGCAAGCACTTGCTCGAGTCCTTCGAGGACAGCGGCGTATCGCTGCCTCCCGGGAAGCGGCAACGCTACAAGGACATCTCCGAACGGCTGACCGAGCTCGGGCAGGAGTTCGCGAAGAACGTCCGCGAGAACGACACGCGACTGACGTTCACCCTCGACGAGTGCCGCGGCCTGCCGCAGGCGTGGCTCGAGCGCATGCCGCGCGACGAGAGCGGCAACGTGGTCCTCGGGTTCGACTATCCGGACTACGTCCCGTTCCTGATGAACGCTCTTGACGAAGACGCGCGCCGCCGCTACTGGACCGCGAACACCTTGCGCGGAACTCCGCGGAACCTCGACGTGCTCGACGAGATCGTCGCGCTGCGCAAGGAGATCGCCGACTTGTACGACGTGCCGAGCTTCGCGCACTACATCACGAAGCGGCGCATGGTCGAGAACCCCGACACCGTGACACGTTTCCTTGAAGACGTGCGGAGTGTGGTCACCGAGGCCGAGCTGCGCGACCTCTCCGAACTGGCCGAGTTGAAGGCGGAGCTCACCGGTACGAGTCCCGAAGAGGCGAACATCAGTCGCTGGGACGTTTCGTTCTACCGCGAGCGGTTGCGCGTACGTCGTTTCGCGATCGACCAGGAAGAGCTGCGGAAGTTTTTCCCCACCGAGCCGACCGTCCGCTGGATGCTCGACGTCAGCGAGCGGCTGTATGGCGTCCGGTTCGAGCGTTCCGAGGTGCCGGTGTGGCACGAGGATGTGATCTATCTCGATGTGCGCGACGCCGCGACCGGCGCGCACGCGGGCGGCATCTACCTCGATCTCTACCCGCGCGACGGCAAGTACAAGCACGCCGCCGCGTGGCCGGTGCGCGGGGTGAGCCGCCGCAGCGGGCGCAATCCGATCAGCGTCCTCGTCACGAACTTCGACCGGCAGGGCCTCACGCATGACGAGCTCGAGACGCTGCTGCACGAGTTCGGGCATGTGCTCCACGGGGTGCTGTCGACCACGCACTACCTCGCACACGCCGGGACGAGCGTGCAGCGCGACTTCGTCGAGGCGCCGTCGCAGATGTACGAGGAGTGGGCCAGCCGGATGGAGAGCCTCTCGCTCCTGCGCAATCACTGCGCGGAGTGCCCTCCCATCGACGAGTCGCTCGTCGAGCGGCTGAACAACGCCAAGAAGCTGGGCTCGGGCATCGACTACGGGCGCCAGCTTCTGTACGCGTCGTTCGACATGGCGCTGTCGGCTGAGAATCCGGGACCCGCGCTCGAGACGTGGTCGCGGATGGAAGGGGCGACGCCGATGGGCTACGTCGAACCGACGCAGTTCCCCGGCACCTTCGAGCACATCTCGTCCGGGTACGCCGCCGGCTACTACGGCTACATGTGGGCGAAGGTGATCGCCCTCGATGTCATCTCCGTCTTCGGCGCGGACCTGATGAACAGCGAGATGGGCCGCCGTTTCCGCGAGATGATCCTCAGCCGCGGCAGCGAAGAGCCGGCCCGCGACCTCGTCGAGCGCTTCCTCGGCCGCCCCGTCGCCAGCGACGCTTTTTTCGACCACATCCGCGGCGACTGACTCTTGTACCAAGTTACCGAATAACGACGTGGGGTCAGACCTTCGGTCTTTGCGACTCGTCACCCCGAAAAACGAAGATGTGACCCCTTCCGAAAATCCCCACGACCACGACGTGGGGTCAGACCTTTGGTCTTTGTGATCGGGGCGAAAACGAAGGTGCATAACGACGCGGGGTCAGACCTGCGATCTTTGGCGACTCGCCACCCCGAAAAACGAAGGTGTGACCCCCATCCGAAAATCCCGAAAAACGAAGGTGTGACCCCATCCGAAAAATCCCCACGACCCGCGACATGGGTCAGACCTTCGGTCTTTGTGATCGGGGCGAAAAACGAAGGTGTGACCCCGCAATGAAAAACAAAAAACGAAGGTGTGACCCTGCTACTGGATGACGACCGCGGCGGTGCCGGTCGCTACGATGTGTAGGGACAGGCCGGTGGTCAGCGCCAGCACGGCTTGGGGCTCGATGGCGTCGGCGCGGCCGTGCAGGGTGACGCCGGGGGAGAGTTGCCGCGTCAGGGCGCGGGTGATCTCGGCCCGCGCCTCGGCGATGCGCGGGGCGAGGTCGAAGCGTGCGCTCTGGCGCAGCCGGGCGCGGATCGACTCGTGGGCGACGCGCTCGGTGATGCGCGCGAACAGTCCCCGGCGCGCGGGATCGAGGGAGTAGTCGAGGTCGGGGACGACGATCGCCTGCGCGGCGGGATCGAAGCGGGGGGTGCCTTCGAGGTACACGATGCCGCGGTAGTTGCGCAGGCGCCCACCGCGATAGTCGATGGTTGCCTCGACCAGCACGCGGCCCGGCGCCGCCGCCGGCAGCAATCGAATGGATGACAGCGTGAGATCGCGCCCGTTCACCTTGTACGTCCTGCCCGCGTAATCCCCCGTCGCGAGCCGGCTCGCTTCGTCGTACGGCAACTCCAGATCGAACGGCACCCGCATCGACGCCGGGACGTTCGCCGGCGCGCGCTTCAACGACGGCAACGGCCGCTGCGCGACCGCCGGCTTTTCCCCGACCGTCACCCGCGTCGTCGCCCGCAGCGCCAGCGTCGTCGTCACGATCGCATTCGCCCCCGTGATCGGCGACAGCCCCACCTCCACCGGCTCCAGCACGAGCCACGTCCGCGGCGCGAGCTCCACCGGCATCTGCAGGGCCGTCCAGATCTCCTGCGCCTGCGGACGGATGTTCGTCAGCGGCGGCACGTTCCGGTCGATGATCCGTGCGGCCTCCGTGAGCTGCGCCTCGATGCGCGGCGCCACGAAGCGCCGCGTGATGTCGATGCCCAGCCACGTCACCTCGCAGCGTTTCGCGTAGTTCACAGGCAGCAGCGTCGTCGTCGATCGCAGCCGCCAGCCCGGGTCCCATTCCAGCCGGGTGTGCAGCTTGATGTCCGCCACGCGCCGCGCCTCCCCGAAGCCGCACGAGATGCACGGGAACCGTCCGCGGCACGCCTCCATCGCGTACTTCACCGTCGTCGACGAGTGCAGCCCCGCGCCGACCATCATCAGCGTGATCGGCTCGCGCGCCGCCTCGTACCGCACGTCGATCCCCCGCTCGCGCGCCTTCCCATCGAACCGCTTCTCCACGCGCGCCTCGATCTGTGACGAAATTGGTGCGAGATTCGTCCGAATGGGGATGACGATCGTGGAGACCTCGGACACCGTCCGGATGCCCGTCTCCCCAAGTGCAGAGCGTGCAACAATGAGGGCCAGTGGGAACAACACGCACGCCGTGAGTGCTCTACAACGAGTCATCATGTCCGACCCGACCATCATCACCGCGGGCTCCGAGGTGGTCAATTGAAGCGTTCCAGCTTCCTGACGTTCTTCTTCACCGCGCTGGCCGTCGTCTTCGGCATCGCGGTGTGGGTGCGCCTCAACGCGTTCCAGATCGAGGACCAGGTCACGCCGGCCTCGACCGAAACGTCCATCGCCGCGAACGAAGCGCGTACAACACCCGGTGACACACCACCCGAGACCGGCACCATCGTCGACGTAAACGACGCGACGTCCGACGCCACTCCGTCCTCCGCCGCCAGCGCCCGCCAGCAGCGCTACAACGAGCTCCTCCGCAATCCGCCGGCCGCTCCTGCCATTGCACCGCCCGCGCCGAAGGAATCCTTCCTCGACCGCGTCGTCAGTCCCATCACCGAAGCTCTCGGCATCAACCGCGCGAAGCCGCAGTCCGCGAACGCCGCTCCACCGAAGCCCCAGCCGAGCCCGCAGCAGCGGCAGCCGGAGGCGCGCTCCGAGGAGTCCTCGGCCGACCAGCAATCCGGCGACCAGAAGCCGAAAGAAGAGCAGGACCCCGAGACCGACGTCACCCCGCCGCAGCTCATGGGCGCGGAGTTCAGCCCCGCGCAGGTCCAGGACAACGGCGAGACCCTGCTCGCCGTGTACGTCACCGACAACCTCTCCGGCGTCCGCAGCGTCTCCGGCGTCATCTCCAGCCCCAGCGGCGGCGCACCGCAAGGCTTTGCCTGCCAGCGTGAAGGGGAAAGCGACCGCTTCGTCGCCCGCATCAAAGTCCCGCCCGACGCGGCCGAGGGGGAGTGGAGCGTGAAGTACCTGACGCTCAGCGACAACGCGAACAACACCGCCAACATCAACCAGGCGTCCGGCCAGTTGCCCCTCTCCGCGAAGTTCCGCGTCAGCTCCTCCGGCTCCGACTCCGCGCCGCCGCTGCTGCGCTCCGTCGTGCTCGAGCGCCGCTCGATGAACGCCGGCGAGCGCAACACCGTCTTCGTGCAGGCCGAGGACGAGAAATCCGGCGTATCCCTCGTCAGCGGAGTCTTCGTCAGCCCGTCCAAGCAGGCGCGCATCGGCTTCGGCTGCCGTCCCGGCGGCTCCGGCGCGTGGGAGTGTACGGTCTCGCCGCCCGCCTGCCTCGACTGCGGCGCATGGCAGCTCGAGCAGATCCAGGTGCAGGACAAGGCCAACAACATGGCCACGTTTCGCTCGGACAATCCGAACGTGGGTCCGGTCGTGCTCGACATATCCGGCGATAAGTGCGACGCCGGTCCGCCGCAGATCACCTCCCTCGCCGTGAGCCCGGGCGTCGTCTCGAACGCCGAGGGCGGGACGATCAACATCAGCGCGATCGTGCAGGACGACGCCTGCGGTGTCGCCAGCCTCAGTGGGCAGGCGATCCCTGCCGGTGCGACGTCCGGACAGCGGATCCCGTTCTCCTTCGATCCCTCACCCGACGGCACGAACTTCATCGGACGGATCATCGTCCCGAAGTACGCCGCCAAGGGACTCTGGACCATCGGCTGGATCCAGGCCCTCGACAAAGGCCACAACCTCCGCGCGTACGGCGCGGCCGAGCCTGTCCTCCAGCGAGTGACGTTCCGAGTTGAATGAAGGGGGCTCAGCACCTCGGAAAATTTTTTCCGTCATCCCGCCGTTGTCCGTCTAGCCCGGTCGTGACCTTGCTCCCGAATTCGAGTAAGATGCGCGTCCCAACCGTTCTCACGACCGAGAACCAATCACTGAAAGGTAACGCAATTCCCATGAGTCAGTCGAACCAGAGCGCCGAGGCTACGTCCTTTGCCGAGGCGATGGAGAATTTGGACCTCAAGACCCCGCAGCAGGGCGAAATGCTTCGCGGCACGATCGTGTCGATCTCCGGCGAAGACGCCTACATTTCCTACGGCGGTCCGTCCGAAGCCGTGATGGATACGCAGGAGCTCGAGGGCCTCGACGTTGGCGATCAGATCGAAGCAACGGTCGTGAAGACCGGAGCCGAGATCCGGGTCAGCCGGAAACTCATCAAGGGACGCGCCTCCCTCGAACAGCTTCGCGGCGCGTTCGAGGCTCGCTTGCCGGTCGAAGGCAAGGTCACGGGCCGGAACAAGGGCGGCTTCGAAGTGAACGTCAGCGGCCTCCGCGCGTTCTGCCCCCTCTCCCAGATCGCTCTGGGCAAGATCGAGAACCCCGACTCGTTCGTCAACCAGACCCTCGAGTTCCGCGTGACCGAGCTGTCTGACGACGGACGCCGCGTCGTCGTGTCGCGCGCCGCGCTGCTCAAGGAAGCAGCCGCCGAGCGCGCCGCCGAGACCCGCCATCGCATCGTCCCCGGCGCCGAGCTCACGGGCAAGGTCAAGACCCTCACCCCGTTCGGCGCCTTCGTCGACCTCGGCGGCATCGACGGTCTTCTCCACGTCTCCGAGATGAGCCGCCGCCGCGTCACCGATCCGAAGGACGTCGTCGCGATCGGCCAGGAAGTCCACGTCAAAGTCATCAAGATCGAGAACGACGGCAAGCGCATCTCGCTGTCGATGAAGGACCAGGAGCCGGATCCCTGGTACGACGTGGCCGAGCGTTATGTGCCGGGCACGGAGTTCACCGGCCGCATCGTCCGCTCCACGGACTTCGGCTACTTCGTCGAGGTCGAGCCGGGCGTCGACGGTCTCGTCCACGTCTCGCAGCTCCCGCACGGCATCAAGCCGGGTGACGCGGAAGTCGCGATTGGCACCAGCGTGCAGGGTTGGGTGCGCGAAGTCGATCCGTCGAAGAAGCGCCTCTCGCTGTCGCTCCGCGCCGTCGCCGTGAACGATCCGTGGGAGACCGCCTCGCAGCGCTACGGCATCGGCCGTGTCGTCGAAGGCACCGTCGATCATGGCGCCGCGCCGGGAATCTTCATCGAGCTCGAGCCGGGTCTCACCGGTCTGATCCCGAACTCCGAGATCAGCACCGCGCCGGGGCAGGATGCGTCGCAGGCGCACCACCCGGGTGAGAAGCTGATGGTGCGCATCATGAGCATCGACCCGCAGCGCAAGCGCATCTCGCTCAGCCACGAGGCCGCCAAGGCCGCCGCGGAGCGCGAGGAGTACACGAAGTTCATGGACGAGCGCAACGACGAGAACGCGGGCGAGTCCGCGATGGCTCTCGCGTTCCGCAAGGCCATGGAAGCGAAGAAAAAAGCCTGACGAATGTAGGGCGTGGCTTCAGCCCGCCTCCCCCGGGGAGGGCGGGCTAAAGCCACGCCCTACGTGTATTGTTCGCGGTCATGCGAATCTTCATGACCGGGGCAACAGGCTACATCGGCGGCGCGGTAGCCGCCGCGCTGCGCATCCGCGGGCACGAGGTGGCCGCGCTGGTGCGCGCCGAGGCCGACTCCAAGCGCCTTCGCGACCTGGGTGTCTTTCTTCTCACGGGCGAGCTGGACTCGCTGCCCGGCGTCTGCGCGGAGTTGCGGGACTACGACGCGTTCGTCCACACGGCGCAGTCGGCAAAGAACACGGTCGCCGCGGACCGCGCGGCGGTGGACACGTTCACTTCGCTGCCGGGCCACTTCGTCTATACATCGGGCGTCTGGGTCCTCGGCAACACAGCACATTCGGACGAGTCGTCCCCCGTGAACCCGCTGTCGATCGTGGCCTGGCGTCCGTCGCACGAAGAGCTCGTCCTCGGCAGCGGCGGTGCCGTGCTGCGTCCCGGCTGCGTGTACGGCGGGAAGCAGTCGCTGTTCGCGTCGTGGTTCGCCGCGGCGGAGCAGGGCGAGGCCATCAGGATCACGGGCGACGGCAACAACCGCTGGGCGCTCGTCGATCTCCACGATCTCAGCGATCTGTACGTGCGCGCCGTCGAGCAGCGGGCAACGAAGGTGCTGCACGGCATCGACGACTCGCGCTCGACGCTCAACGAATGCGCGGCCGCTCTCTCGTCGAACGTCGAGCACATTTCCCTCGACGCCGCACGCGAGAAGCTCGGCGGCTTGGCCGACGCCCTCGCGCTCGATCAGACCATCGACAGCCGGGAGACGCGCGCGCAGCTGGGCTGGGAGCCGAAGCGCACGTTCCTCGACTCGATCGACGAGCAATGGCGCGAATGGCGTGAAACCTAGTTGGAGTGCGGCGACTCGTCGTCGCCGCACTCCACAAAACTACTTGTCGCGATTCGCGGCGGCGAAGAGGAGGCCCGCGCCGAGCGCCAGCGCCGCGACGCCGGCCGCCACCTTGCCCGGATTCTCCTTCGCGTACGTCTGCGCCTTCGAGCCGCCGTCCTTCAGATACTCACGGGCCGTGTTCAGGTACTCGTCGATGTCGACGTTCTGGAACTGGCCCTTGAGGTTGTTGATCATCTCGTCGTTGATGCCGAGGCGGCCGAGAAACTGCTCCAGCCCCTTGTTGCCGGTCGACTGACCGCACGTCGGGCAGCTCCCCGTGTCTGTTGCACTCGAGACGCCGAAAGCGCCCGAGCTCGTCCCACCGCCCATGCTGCCAGGCGTGCCTGTGTTCCAATCGGTATTCGTAGGATTCTGCTGGTCCATTCTTCCTCCTCAACTGCGTTGTTCGTCGCGAGACTCGTTGGCCTCGTAGGTCCGTCCGCGCGTGCCGATGCGCGGATCCCCCGACTTGTTGGTGTAGTGGTCCTCTGCGTTCCAGTCCGCGTCGGCGACACCGCGGCTGAACTCCTGGTCCGTGTGATGATCCGCGCCGTCGCTGCGGAACGACGCCTTCGAGCTCGTCATTGGCGGTGTGTACGCGTTTTCGAGCATGTCGAGCGGAATGTCCGCCGTACGCCGCGTCGTCCGCGCCACCCGCGGTTCGCCCTGCACCGCGTGTTGCGGCTTCGCTGCCGTCGCGCGCAGCGGCTCAGCGTGCTCCTCCGTTCGATGACCACGCGAGAACACGCGCCGTACCGCATTGACAGCTCGCTGCAGACGGCCTTTTCCCCGTGATTTCGTTTCTGCGTTGCGTCCCATGCCAAGCTTCCTTTCTGGGTGCTTTCGCACGCCAGAGAGTCATTGCAAGGAGGGTGCGAGAAACCAGTTGGCAGTCGACAGTTGTCAGTTGACAGGAGCAGGAGCGACGTGGCCGGGCGGCGGCCTCCTGTCAACTGCCAACTGTCGACTGCCAACTACTTGCCGTAAGTGACACGCCAGATCACGCCCGCGCCGTCATCGCTGACCAGCAGCGAGCCGTCGGGCAGCACGAGCAGGCCCGCGGGACGTCCCCACACCGTGCGCTCCTTCGGGTCCGGCGCCCATCCGCCGAGAAAATCGTCGTAGCCGCCGGCGGGCTTGCCGTTGCGGAAGGGGATGTGGACGACCTTGTATCCCGTGCGCAGCGTGCGGTTCCAGGAGCCGTGCAGCGTGACGAACGCGCCGCCGCGATACTGCTGCGGGAACATCGTGCCGTTGTAGAACGCGATCGTGATCGGGGCGGAGTGCGACTGGATCAGCACCGACGGTACGATCGCCTTCTTCACGAGATCGAGGCGCTCGCCGCGGCGCGGATCGACGTTCTGCCCGATGTACGAGAACGGCCATCCATAGAAAGCATCGCGGCGCACGTCGGTCGCGTAATCGGGAACGAGGTCGTCGCCGAGACCGTCGCGCTCGTTGACGACGGTCCAGAGCGATTGGTCCGCGGGGTTCCACGCCAGGCCGATCGGATTCCGCAAGCCGGATGCGAACGTGCGCTTGCCGGTGCCGTCCGGGTTGTACTCCGTGATCGCCGCGCGCAGCGGGTCGTCGGTCTCGTCGTCGACGTTCGATCCCGAGCCGACCGCGACGTACATCTTCGAGCCGTCGCGGTTGAAGATGACGTTGCGTGTGGCATGTCCGCCGCGGGGCAGGGACGTGATGGGTACGGGCTTGCCGCTGGCCGCGGTCTGCCCGGACTTGTAGTCGAAGCGGACGATGGCGTCCGTGTTGCCGACGAACAGATGATTCCCTCGGAACGCGAGTCCGAACGGACGATTGAGTCCCTCCGCGAACACGAACCGCGAGTCCGGCTTGCCGTCTTTGTTCGTGTCGCGCAGCACGTGGATCTTCGTGCCGCTCATGTCGGCGACGAAGACGTCGCCGTTCGGCGCGAGGACCATGTTGCGCGGATCGGTGAAGTCGGCGGCCCACAGCGCAACCTGGAAGCCTTCGGGCACGACGAGCTTTGCATTCGCCGGGCGGTCGATGACGCGCGGCGGATTGCCCGCGCTCGACGTGTGATACGGCTTCGGCATCCGGTCCGCGCGGACTTCGGTGTGGGGCATCTTCGCGGACGCGATCGGCGGAGCGGTCTGCGCGTCACCGTTGCCGCACGCGGTGAGCAGAACGAGCGCGACTACCAGGAATCTCATCTACCTAGCATACGATTTGCCCATGCGAATCCGCGTTACGCTTCTTCTGTTTCTCGCCGCTACGCTGCTCCCCGGACATCTAACGGCGCAGATGCGCACGCAGAAGCCTCCGCTCCACGGCGCGCACTGGATGGCGATCACGGGGAAGCCGCTCGCGGCGACCGCGGGCGCGATGATGTTTCAGAAGGGCGGCAACGCCGTCGATGCCGCGGCGGCGATGCTCGCCGCCGCCTGCACGATGTGGGACACCCTCGGATGGGGCGGGGAGACGCAGGCGCTGATCTATGACCCGCGCGCGAAGAAGGTAATCGGCATCAACGCCCTCGGCGTCGCACCGACGGGCGCGACCGCGGAGCTCTACAAATCGAAAAGCATGACGTCTCCGCCGGAGTACGGTCCGCTGGCGGCGGTCACGCCAGGGACGCCCGGCGGGTTGATGGTGATGCTCGCGGATTACGGCAAGCTGTCTTTGAAGGACGTCCTCGGACCCGCCATTCAGATGGCGGACGGTTTCCCGATCGAGGCGCAGCTGGCGAACTCGATCGAGCGGCAGAAGTCGTGGCTGAAGCAGTGGCCGTATTCGAAGGCGCTTCTGCTGCGCACGGCGGACGCATCGGGCCGCGAGGCGCCGAAGGCGGGCGAGCTGTTCCGGCAGCCGGATCTCGCCGCGACGTTGCGCAAGCTGGTCGAGACGGAGCAGCAGGCGCTGGCGCGCGGGAAGTCGCGCAAGGACGCGATCTACGCGGCCTACGACCGCTTCTACAAGGGCGACATCGCGCAGGAGCTCGCGCGCGCGACGCAGGAGCAGGGCGGTCTGATCACGACGGGCGATCTCGCGAAGTGGAAGGTGCAGGTCGAGGAGCCGGTGCAGACCACATACAAGGGGATCGAGGTCTACAAGCTCACGACGTGGACGCAGGGCCCGGCGATGCTGCAGATGCTGAACATTCTGGAGAACTTCGATCTGAAGTCGATGGGGTACAACAGCTCGCGGTACATCCACACGGTCTATCAGGCGATGAGCCTGGCGTTTGCGGACCGCGACTTCTATTACGGCGACCCGTACTTTCCTCCCGCCGAGCCGGTTCTCGGGCTGCTGTCGAAGGACTACGCCCGCGAGCGCGCGAAGCTGATCAATCCCGAGAAGAACGATCCGAAGATCGAGCCGGGCGATCCGTATCCGTTCCAGCGCGACAAGAACCCGTTCCTCGACACGCTTCGCAACTGGAGCGCGACCGCGGAGAAGCCGCGCACCAGCGCCGCCCTCGAGCAATTCGACGAGTCCTTCCGCCTCGGCACGACGTCCGTGGAAGCGGCAGACGAAGAGGGCTGGGTCGTGTCGATCACGCCGAGCGGCGCGTGGATGCCCGCCGTCATCGCCGGCAAGACCGGCATCGGACTCAGCCAGCGCGCCCAGAGCTTCGACACCGACCCCGCGCAGAATCCGTACAACGTCATCGAGCCCGGCAAGCGCCCGCACGTCACGCTCACCCCCACGCTCGCCCTCAAGGACGGCGCGCCTTACCTCGCCTTCGCCGTCCAGGGCGGCGACACCCAGGAGCAGAACCTCCTCCAGTTCTTCCTCAACGTCGTCGAGTTCGGGATGACCCCGCAGGAGGCAACCGAGGCCGCCAACTTCAACACCTTCCAGGCGCGGAAATGGCTCGGCGACCGCCAGTCCGTCCCCGGCCGCCTCCTCCTCAACGAGCAAACTCCCGCCTGGGTCCGCAGCGAACTGCGCCGCATGGGCTACGACATCACCTTCGAGGAACGCACCTCCGGCCCCATCAACGCCATCTGGCTCGACCGCGCCCACGGCACCCTCTGGGGCGGCAGCTCCAACCACGGCGAAGACTACGGCATCGCCTGGTAGGGGTCACACCTTCGGTCTTCGTTCCTTCCCATCGCCTGGTAGGGGTCATGCGCCTGGTAGGGGTCACACCTTCGGTCTTCGTTCCTTCCGGACGGGGTCAGACCTTCGTTTTTCTGCAAACACGTTCCTACTGGGGTCAGACCTTCGTTTTTCTCCAAAAGCAAAACGAAGGTCTGACCCCTCCATCGCAGAAGCAAAACGAAGGTCTGACCCCCTACATCGCACTCCAAAGAAGACCGAAGGTCTGACCCCGGCCTGTGACCCCTGCCCGCGGCGGATGGGTCATCTGACCATTCGGCCGGTAACACCTTTCCTTTCCGCGTTTTCCCGCGCGACTTAGGTTGATCTCGGTTCAGCCATTCCAGACCGGAGGTCGTCATGCGCGTGCGGATCGGGCTTCTCCTGCTGTTGATCCTGCTGTCCCTTCTCCTGGCGGCGTCGTCCCTCAAGGCCGGCGTCGTCTGAACATCCGATTGCGCGCCGCGTGCGTAGGAAGTCGTATGAACGTCTTCCTCACCGGCGCCACCGGCTACATCGGACGTCACCTCATTCCGGAGCTCCTCAGGCGCGGACACACTGTCCGCGCCCTCGTGCGTCCGGCCTCGGCCGGCCAGCTCGTCGAAGGCGCGGAACCGGTCGTGGGCGACGCGCTGAACGCCATCTCCTTCGCGCACCAGATCGCGCCCAGTGACACCTTCGTGCAACTCGTCGGCGTGGCCCATCCGTCGCCCGCGAAAGCAAAAAGGTTCCGGAGCGTCGACCTCGCGTCCATCCGCGAGTCCGTGCGTGCCGTGAGCGGCAGCACCATCCGCCACTTTGTCTACCTCTCCGTCGCCATGCCCGCGCCGGCGATGAAGGCGTACGTCGCCGTGCGCGAAGAAGGGGAGCGACTCGTCCGCGAGACCGCCATTCCCGCGACGTTCATCCGCCCCTGGTACGTCCTCGGCCCCGGCCACCGCTGGCCCTACGCGATGCTCCCCGCCTACTGGCTTTGGAGTCTCTTCGACCGCGACACCTCCGCGCGCCTGTACCCGGTGAAGCTCGCGCATGTCGTACGGGCCATGACCGACGCGATCGAAGCGCCGCCTCAAGGCGTGCGCATCATCGAAGCGCCGGAGATGCGCGTCACCGCACGACGGGGAACGCCCGCAGCATCGACTCCAGCTCGTCCGGTCGCGATGACCGGATCCGCGCGTCGTCCGCTGTGATCAGCCCATCCCGCACGAGCTGCGCGAGCGACTCCTCGAGCGCAATCATCCCCTGCCGGCGTCCGAGGGTGATCTCGGTGGCGAGCTGCTGGAGCTTTTCGTTGCGGATGTGGTTCCGCACCGCCTGATTGTTCAGCAGCACCTCCACCGCCACCGCCCGGCCGTTGTTGTCGACCCGCGGCATGAGATGCTGCACCACGATCGCGTTCAGACTGATCGCCAGCTGCTGCCGCACCTGCGGCTGCTGCGCGGGCGGGAAGACGTCGATGACCCGATGGATCGCCTGCGCGGCGTCGCTCGTGTGCAGCGTCGACAGAATCAGATGTCCGGTCTCCGCCGCCGTGAGCGCCGTCGACACCGTCTCCAGATCCCGCATCTCCCCGACCAGGATTACGTCCGGATCCTGACGCAGCGCCGCCCGCAGTGCCCCCGCAAACGTCGGCGTGTCGCGTCCCACCTCGATCTGCTCCACGATCGACGACGCGTTCCGGTGCTCGTACTCGATCGGGTCCTCGATCGTGATCACGTGCCGGGCGTCCGTGCGATTCAGCTCGCCGACCAGCGCGGCCAGCGTCGACGACTTCCCCGACCCTGTCGGGCCGCACACCAGCACCAGCCCGCGCGTCGGCTTCACCAGCTCCGCCAGCGATGCCGGCAACCGGAGCTGCTGCAGCGTCGGGATCTCCGTCGGCAGCGCGCGGATCGCCGCCGCCAGCGTCCCGCGCTGCCGGTGCACATTCACCCGGAACCGCCACGCGCGCCGGTCATCCTCGCCCGTCCCGCGCGCCAGGCGCAGCGTGAAATCCGCCGCCCCGTCGTGCTCCACCTTCTCCCGAATCCGCGCCGTCACGACCGGCGCCAGCAGCGACTGCACATCCTCGCCCGTGAGCGCGTCCCCGCTGCGCGTCAGCCGCCCCCCGATCCGGAACACCGGCGGCACCCCCGCCACCAGCAGCAGATCGCTCGCCCCCCGCCGCGCCGCCTCGATCAGCAGCGCCTCCAGCTTGTCGTCCCTGACGGGGTCAGAGCTTCGTTTTTCTTCGTCGGCCGCCGAAGAAAAACGAAGGTCTGACCCCTCTTCGCCTTCAGACCCCTCTTCGCCTTCATTCAGCTCGCGGACGAGGGCTTCGAGGTCGGGATCGCGCATCAATTTCTTCATCACAGTCCTCTACGAACGATCTATGCCATCAGTAACGGACCCACTCCGCGCACGAATTGACCCGTTTACAGGTCTGTAACGGGTCAGTTTCTGTGCCGATAAAAACATCAGTCCAATGAAATCAATGACTTAGCAGATGGCTTTGCCCTTGCCTTACTGCCAGCCTGCTTTCCCCCCGAAATACGAAAGGAATATAGATGAAGAAACTCCTCCCGATCCTTCTCCTGTGCGCCACGGCGGCGCTTGCCAAAGACGCCACCCGCATGGTGATCGTCAATGAAATCGACGCCAAGGGCGTTCCCACCTTCGTCACAGGCCAGCTCGGCCGTCTGGCGACGGGCAGCATCGAAACCGCGTCTCGCGATTTCCTCCGCGGCCAGGCCACCGAGATCCTGAAGATGGACTCCGGCGAAGACTTCCAGGCCATCGGCCGCCATCGCGATGAGCTCGGCCAGAACCACGTCCGCCTGCAGGAGCGGGTGAACGGCCTGCCGGTCATCGGCGCCGAGTACATCGTCCACTCCGACGCGGCCGGCAACGTCATCGGCATGAACGGCCGCGCCGTCTCCGCCCGCGACCTCCCGCGGTATCCGTCGGTCGATGCCTGGACCGCCATCGAGCGCGCCGTCTCCCAGTACGGCATCAAGGACGCGGCCTACACCGACAAGCCGCGCCTGGTCTATGTCGTCAACGAGCGCGGCAACGCCTCGCTCGCGTGGAGGGCGACCGCCGCGCACAAGGACAACGGCTTCAACGCGCTCGACGTCATCTATGCCGACGCCACCACCGGCGACGCCGTGATGCGCGACGCCATCATCCAGCACGCCCGCAACCGCCGCACCTACAACGCGAACTTCACCCAAACCATCCCGGGCACGCTCATCCTGCAGGAGACTTCCGGCAGCACGACCGACGTCTCGATCCAGAAGGCGCACGACTACGCCGGCGTGACCTACAACTACTACTCCACGATTCATGGCCGCGACTCGTACAACGGCTCCGGCGCCATCATGAACTCGACGGTCCACTACGGCTCGAACTACAACAACGCCGGCTGGACCGGATCGGAGATGATCTACGGCGACGGCGACGGCTCGCAGTTCGGACCGTTCTCCCGCGCGCTCGACGTCGTCGCGCACGAGCTCTCCCACGCCGTCACCGAGTACAGCGCGGACCTCGTCTATCAGAACGAGTCCGGCGCCCTCAACGAAGCGACCTCCGACATCCTCGGCGTCGCCGCCGAGGCGTGGAGCTACGGCAGCGTGAGCTCGCTGACCTGGAAGATGGGCGAAGACTGCTACACCCCGGGCACCGCGGGTGACGCCCTCCGCTACATGAACGATCCGGAAGCCGCGGGCGATGAAGACTACTACCCGACGCGCTACACCGGCACGGCCGATTACGGCGGTGTGCACAGCAACAGCGGTATCGCCAACCTCGCGTTCTACCTGATGGTCAACGGCGGCACGCACCCGCGCGGCAAGACCACCGTCAACGTCCCGGCCCTCAACGGCACCGTCGCCACCTCGCTCAACATGGGCGCGAAGATCTGGTATCGCGCGCTCACCGTCTACATGAACTCCAGCACGAACTTCCAGGCCGCGCGCACCGCGACCGCCCAGGCAGCCACGGACCTCTACGGCGCTGCCGCGGCCGACAGCGTGCACAAGGGATGGGACGCCGTCGCCGTTCCGGGTACCCCGGGTGGTGGCGGAGGCGTTACCGTCCTGACCAACGGCGTCGCCGTGACCGGTATCTCCAGCTCGACCGGCACCTGGAAGCACTACAAGATCGCCGTTCCGGCCAGCCAGACCAAGCTCGAGATCGTGATGTCCGGCGGCTCCGGCGACGCCGACCTGTACGTCAAGCGCGGCTCGCAGCCGACGTCGTCCAGCTACGACTATCGTCCGTACCTCAGCGGCAACAACGAGACCGTCACCGTCAACAACCCCGTCGCGGGCGACTGGTACATCAGCATCTACGCCTACGCGACCTACTCCGGCGTCTCGCTCAAGGCCACGTACACCGCGGCCCCCGCGTGCACGAGCATCAGCGGCTCGCTGAGCGGCACCGGCGCGAACTACTACACGACGCAGTACGTCTCGAGCGCCAGCGGCACGCACACCGGGAAGCTCACCGGACCGTCCGGCACGGACTTCGACCTCTACCTGCAGAAGCTCAGCGGTTCCGTGTGGAACCCGGTCGCCGCGGGTGAGACCTCGACGTCGACCGAGAACGTCACGTACAGCGGCACGTCCGGCACCTATCGCTGGCGCGTGTACGCGTACAGCGGAAGCGGAGCCTTCACGCTCTGCACGACCAAGCCGTAATTCACTTCCACACTGTTTCGAACAGGCGGCGGAGGTCCTTCGGGATCTCCGCCCCTTCGGTCCACGTGACGCTCCTCCCGCCGAACGTCAGCGTGTAGCGCACCAGATCCGCGCCGCGCGTCACCGTGTAGACCTCCTCCCACGCCTCCGCACCGCGCAGCAGCGCGTCGTCCACGTCGGCCTCCCGCCTGCCGATGCCGCGTCCCGTGAAGCCTCCGTCTGTGATGATCGTCACGTGCATGTGTTCACCTGTCCGTTGCAGCGCCTGGTTTCGCGCGGGCGGGGGAAAGCATCGAACGGTGCAAGGAAACAGGAGGCATCAGATGTTCGAGACTTCCGTCGTTCATGCGCAGGCCAAACCCGCAACCGGCCGGTTCAGTTTACTCAGCGTTTCAGTCGTTGCCCATACGGCGATCGTAGTCGGCGCCGTCGCAGTGAGCATCGCGTCCATCGACTTTCCCGGCGTCGCGCCCAAGGAATACTCGCGCGCACCCGTCTTCGCCACCGTGCAGATCCCGCCGCCCCTCGGGAATCCCAACGGCGGCAAGCCGCCGGCCCCGCAGCCCACGGTGAAGCCGCCCGCGCCGCAGCCCACCAATGAGGTGACCGCGCCGTCGACCGTGCCCGACACCGTGACTCCCGTGCCGTCGACCGGCAGCGGCAACGCGACCGACACCAATTCCACCGGCGGCACCGTCGAAGGTCCGTTCGGCGTGCCCTGGGGCACCAAGGACTCGATCGGTTCCCTCGATGCGCCCCCCGTCGTCGACGTGCCCATCGCGCAGACGCCGGTCGAAGAGAAGATCTACCAGCCGCACGAAGTCGTCTCGCCCGTGCTCGTGCGCAAAGTCGATCCGCGCTACCCCGTGCAGCTCCAGCGCGCCGGCATGCCCGCGACCGTGATCGTCCGCTGCATCATCGACAAGAACGGCAACGTCCGCGACCCCGAAGTCGTCGTCCCGGCCTCGATGGCCCCGTTCAACGCCGAAGTGCTCAACGTACTGCCGCAGTGGAAGTACAAAGCCGCGACCCTCGCCGGCAGGCCGGTCGACTCGTACATGATGCTCACCGTCCACTTCTCGATCCGCCGTTAAGTGTGGGTGGGGTCAGACCCCAACCACACTTAAGTAGACCGCCGCCGCTGCGATCGCAGCGGCGGCGAATCCCACCGCCCCGCGCTTCCAGCGTCGCATGCGTTTCAGCAGCTCCGCCGCGACCGTCGCGGCGTCGCCCCGCATGAGGCGTGTCTGCTTCGCCCAGTTCGGGTGCGGAACCAGTCCGCCGCGCTCGCGCGAGTACAGCCCGAACGCGCAGACGGTCTCGTTCTGGGCGATGTGCCGCTCCTCGAACGTGCAGACGGCGACGTCGATGCCGCCGTGGTACTCGCGATCTCTGCGGAACTCTCCTTCGTCGCTCGTCGACTCCGCCTCCACTCCCTTGCGCTCGTCCCTCGACGTCCCGCGCGTCTCGAACGTCGTCGACGCCACGTAGCGCTGCGCGTTCTCGACGGCGCGTTTGCGATCGACCGTTGCCTTCGGCACGTCGAGCGACGGCACCGCCAGCAGGCGCACCGAGCCGATCGTGCTCCGTGCCAGCGCCTTCCCGTCGTAGTACAGCAGCGTGGACGCATCGCTGCTGTGGTTGTCCTCGTGCGTGATCCTGTATTCGTACGCGACCGACTCCACGCCGCTGATCGGAGCGCGGAGCGGGGACATCGAGCGGATCATGCCGCTGACCGCCACCCATTGTCCGTCCGGCGGCGTCGCGCCTCTCGCGGCATGGAGCAGCATGCGGCGCTCCCTGGCGAGTCCTCGGATGCCAACGACGTAGCCGACCGCCATGCCGCTACAGATGCCCGCGATGCCGGACGCCCACCAGATGTGCGGCTCGACGTAGTGGATCTCGCGCAGCAGGAAGAAGAACGCGCACGCGCCGGCCACCCATCCCAGAACCCAGAGCAGGCATGTGCGCGCGCACCCGGTCATGAGATGTTCGCGGCGTAGATCTTCACGATGGCATACGCCGCCGCGCCGAAGACGATGGTGCCGATGACGTACTTGATGATGCGCGTGCGGATCTGCTTCGCCCCGGCGTTGGCGTCGCCGCGCATGATGCGCGTCTGCTTCGCCCAGTTGGGGTAGGGGATGATCCCGCCGCGCTGCTGCGAGTAGAGGCCGAACGCGCAGACGACTTCGTTCTGCTTGATGTGCTTCTCTTCGAACTGAAAGCCGTTCAGGTCGACCTCGCGGTCCGCGTACCAGCGCTTGTCGAAGCGGAAGTTGCCGTCGTCGTCCGTCGACTCCTGCTCCATGCCGATGCGCTGGTCCTTCGGGGTGTCGCTGGTCTGGAACGGCGTCGCCGCCACGTACTCCCGCACCCGCTCCACCGTGTCGACATACCGCCCGAGCGACGCGGCCTCGACGTCGAACGTCGGGACGGAGAGGAGCCGGATCGAGCCGTGCCGCGTTGAGATCGTGCTCGGCACCAGCCCCTTGCCCTCGTAATACGTGACCTCCGAGCTGTTCTTTCCGCTCTGCTCGGTCCGCGAGACCTTGTACTGATACGCGACCACGTCCTCACCCGACAGCGGCCCGCGCAGCGAGTGGATCGACTGAATGTGCCCGCTGACCGCCACCCACCGCCCGTCCGGCGGCGGCGTCCCGCTCGTCGCGGCGATCAGCATGTTGCGCTCGATGGCCAGGTCCTTGATCGCCCACGCGTACCCGATCGCCAGCATCACGCAGAGCCCCGCGCCGATCGACACCCAGGGCAGCGCGTCGTGCGCACCGAAGTCGCGGAGGTAGTAGAAGAACGCCGCACTCGCGACGCCCCACCCGAGGAGCTGGAGGAGACAGGTGCGGGCACAGCCTTTCATTTGTTTCTCTTCCTCCGTAGCTCTGAGCGAAGTCGAAGAGCCACGTTAGCATCATCGGCGCGTCGGCACGAAGCGCGGGGCGTGTGCGGCGACGATTGGATCGCTCAGCGTTGTTGCTAAGTTGGCCCTTCGGCTTCGCTCAGGCTACGGGAGACTGGCGACGACCGTCCGTTTCGCCCACGACGTCACGTACACGACCCCCACCACACCGCCGATCGTCAGTGCCGCGCCGACGATCGAGAGCGTGGACAGGCGCTCGTGCAGCAGCGTGACGCCGAGGATCATCGCCACGACCACGGCGAGCTGGGAGATCACGCCGACCGTCATCGCGTCCACCCAGCGCAGGCTGAACGTCAGCAGCAACTGCGCGCCGATCGCGAACAGCGACGTCGCCGCGAGCGCACCCCACTCCGAGCCCGTCGGGTTCTGCCACGTCGCGATCGCCAGCGGCGCGGTGAGCAGCGTGCCGAGGAGGCAGAAGCTCGTGTACACCGCCCAGGAGTTCTCTCCCTGCCGCGCCGCGCGCATCGCCGTCACTGCCGCGCCGGACATCACCGCCGACGCCAGGCCCACCAGCTCCCACTTGCCGAAGCCGAGGATGTCGCCGGGGCGCGCGTGCGCCTGCACCACCAGGAACACGCCCGCCAGCGCCACCGGCATCGGGATCAGCACCTTCGGGCTGATGCGCTCGTGCAGGAAGAGGATCGAGAGGGTTCCGCTGAACAGCGGCGCCGTGTAGTTCAGCAGCGTGGCCACACCCACGTTGATGTGCTCGATGGCGATGAAGTAGCACAGCACCGCCAGCCCGCCGAAGAACCCGCGATAGAACAGCAGATCCAGCCGCTGGAACGTGAACGCGCTCCTGCGATACCGCGGGATCAGCAGCGCCGGCGCGAGTCCCGTCGCGAAGCGGATCATCGCCACCTGCGACCCCGACAGGCGCGCCGAGGCGAGCTTCGCGGCGAAGGCCATCGCGCCGAAGAACACCGCCGAGCAGACCATCAACAGCAGGGCGCGCTCCGTGGCCTTTGATATCGTCACACGGCGGAGAATATCAATGACCGAAGTGCGCTACCGGGAAGGACTGCCCTCAGACGCCGCCGCCATCATCAACTTCCAGATCGCCATGGCCCGCGAGACCGAGGACTTCGACCTCGTGCGCGACATCACCACGAAGGGCGTCCACGCCGTCTTCGCCAACCCGTCGTACGGACGCTATTTCGTGGCCGAGGCGGAGGGGAGGGTGATCGCGTCGCTGATGATCACCTACGAATGGAGCGACTGGCGCAACGGCATGGTGTGGTGGATCCAGAGCGTCTACGTCGTCCCCGACTTCCGCCGCCGAGGCGTGTACGCGGGGCTGTATGAGCATGTGAAAACGATGGTCGAGGCCGAGCCGTCGATCCGCGGCATCCGGTTGTACGTCGACAATCGGAACAAGCCCGCGCAGGAGGTGTACGCGCGGCTGGGCATGGAGGGGGAACATTACCGGGTGTTCGAGTGGATGAAGTAGAAACAGTCCTGAGTGCTGAGTCCTGAGTGCTGAGTCCCGCCCGCCCGGCTGTCATCCCGAGCGTCGAGCGAGGGACCTGGGTGGGTGGGGCACGAAGCCCATCCCTGCCTCCCCGCCCGCCCAGGTCCCTCGCTCGACGCTCGGGATGACAGCCGGAGCCGCCCCACTCAGGACTCAGGACTCAGCACTCAGGACTGATGTAATCCGCACTCCGTCTTCGCGGTCCCCGCCCACCGCCCGGCCCGCATATCCTCGCCTGGCGCGACCGCGCGTGTGCAGTGCATGCAGCCGATGCTCGGGAACCCTGAGTCGTGCAGGGGGTTGTATGGCACGTCGTAGTCCTGGATGTACTGCCACACGTCGTTCCACGTCCAGTCCACCAGCGGGTTGAGCTTCACCAGCCCGAAGCGCTCGTCCCACTCCACCTTCTGCGCCTTCGCGCGCGTCGGCGACTGCTCGCGGCGGATGCCGGTGATCCAGCCGCGCAGCTCCCCCAGCTTCGCCGAGAGCGGCTCGACCTTGCGCAGGTTGCAGCACACATCCGGACGCGAAGACCACAGCGCGTCGCCGTGCTGCGCGGCCTGCTCCGCGGGGGTGAATGACGAGCGGCAACGCTCCACCGTGACGCCGTAGTGCGACTCGATCCGCTCGATCAGCTCATACGTCTCCGGGAACAGAAAATCCGTGTCCAGCGTGAACACCCGCGCGCCGCCTGCGCGCGCGGCCATGTCAATCAGCACCACATCCTCGGCACCGAAGCTCGACGCCACGGCCAGCTCCGGCGCCAGCTTCGCGCGGCCCCACGCAACCACACCTTCCGCCGGCCAGAATTCCGCGTCAGGAATCGCGCTCATCGTCATACCTCCAGTCCGTGCGGCGGGCGGGCGGCCGGGATGTCGCGCTCCACGCACTCCACCGCCACGTCGCCGGCGAGGAACATGCGCAGCTCCTCCTCCGCGTGGCGGGCCAGGAACGGCCGCAGCTCCTCGTGCGGGAACCGCTGCAGCTGATACGCCCGCAGCAGCCGCTCGATCGCGTCCGGCACCTCCGTCGCCGCGCAGCGGTAGCCCACCGGCCTCGCGATGGCCTGGAACGCACCGACGCCGCCGCCGACGCAGAAGTAATACGCGTCCACCAGCCGCCCGTTCACGCGCACCTTCTTCCCTTCGATGCCGATGTCCGCGATCCAGTGCTGGCCGCAGCTGTTCGGGCACCCCGTGACGTTCATCCGCACCTGCTCGTCGAACCCCGGCAGCCGCTCCTCGAGCTCTTCGACCAGCCAGCGCGTGAACGATTTCGTCTCCGTGATCGCCAGCTTGCAGAACTCCATCCCCGTGCACGCCACCGCGCCCCGCGCGAAGGTCGACGCCTCCACCGGCAGCGCGTGCCCGTTCAGCTCCTCTACCAGCGGCGCGATGTCCTCATTGCGCACGTGCGGCACCAGGAAGTTCTGCATGTTCGTCGTGCGGATCTCGCCGAGGCCGTAGCGGTCCGCGAGATCCGCGACCGCCGTCAGCTGCTCCGCGCTCAGCCGGCCCCGCAGCACCGACACCCCCGCGTAGCTCAGCCCCGGCTGCTTCTGCGGGTGGATGCCCACGTGATCGCGGAAGACCCCCGCCGGGATGTGCTCCTCCGCCGCGCGCTCCAGCGCATAGCCGAGGCGCGCTTCGATCTGCTCGAGGAACGTCTCCGCCGTCCAGCCGTGGCGGAGGAACAGATACTTCAGCCGCGCCTTGTCGCGATGCTCGCGGAGCACGTCCGCTTCCCGGAAGATCTCCGCCACCGCCTGGATCGCCGGGATCACGTCATCCCACTTGAGCACCACCGGCAGCCGCACCGCCAGGTGCGGCTCATTCGACAGCCCGCCGCCGATGCGCAGCGAGAACCCGACCTGACCGCCCGGACGGTGTACCGCCGTGATCGCGACGTCGTTGATCTCCGGATACGCGCACCACACACCGCAGCCGCTGATCGAGATCTTGAACTTGCGCGGCAGGTTGTAGAAATCCGCGTTGCCGACCAGCTGCTGCGTGATCGCGATCGCCAGCGGCGACGCGTCGATGAGCTCGTGTCCATCGATTCCCGCCAGCGGGCAGCCCGTCACGTTCCGCGTGTCGTCGCCGCACGAGCCCATCGTCGTGAGCCCCGCGCTCCACAGCTCGTCCAGCACGTCCGGCAGGTCCTCCACGCGGATCCAGTGCAGCTGGATGTTCTGCCGCACCGTGATGTCCGCGATGCCGCGCGCGTACTTGTGGTCTGACCTGCGCGATCGTCCGCAACTGATGGCTGCTCAGGATCCCGTTCGTCAGCCGGATGCGCAGCATCAGATACGGCACCGACTTCCCTTCGCCCTTCGAGCCGCCGAGGACGCCCAGGCCGTCGCCCTGCGTATAGACGCCCCACCAGCGCAGGTACGTGCCGATCCACTCCGGCGGGACGGCGTCGATGCCCTGCTTCGCGTAGGCGCGCAGTTCGTCCAGCGCCTCCCACGGGTTCTTCTCGCGCTTCAACCGCTCCACGCGCTGCGCTTTGGTTTCGACCGCCATGACGCTCATGAGACCCCTCCTGAATGCGAGTGCGAGTGCGAGTCCGACCCCGCATGGCACGGGCAGAAGCACTCCAGACCGCACTCCTCGGACGGCGCCGCGCGCCGCCGCTCGATCGCGTGGTGGACGAGCCCCGCGGCGACGGTGGCATTCGACTCGCGGTCGATGAGGATGAAGCTCCCCGCCGCGCGGTTCTCCGCGTAGCTCCGCAGCACCAGCGGCGAAGACGTTTCCAGCTCCACCTCGCCGATGTCGTTCATCTGCAGCGACTCTTCGCTGATCACCCGGGCCCGCACCGTCCGCGTCGTGTGCTTCGCCAGATACGACGCCTTCGGATCGAGCGGCTTGTCCCCGAACCAGATCAGCGTCGCGCGGAGATCGCGCGCCACTTCCGGCAGGTCGCCTCCCGCGCACAGCACGTCGCCGCGGCCGATGTCCAGCGCGTCCTCGAGCTCCAGCGTCACCGACATCGGCGCGTACGCCGCCTGCAGGTCGCCGTCGAACGTCACGATGCGCCGCACGCGCGACCGGCGCTTGGAGGGGAGGGCCACGATCTCGTCGCCGACGTGAATCTCGCCGCCAGCGATCTGCCCCGCGTACCCGCGGAACGTGTGATCGGGGCGCAGCACCGTCTGCACCGGGAAGTAGAACGAGTCGCTCTCCCGCGTTTCCTGCACGTCCACCGTCTCCAGGAAATCCAGCAGCGGCTGCCCCTGGAACCACGGCATGTGGTCGCTCGCCGTGACCACGTTGTCCCCCGCGAACGCGCTCAGCGGGATGAAGCGCGTCGAGCTGAGAGGATTGCGCGACAGCGAAGTCGCGAACCGGCGGAACTCGCTCTCGATCCCGCGGAACGTCCCCTCGTCATACCCGACGAGGTCCATCTTGTTCACCGCCACCACCATGTCGCGGATGCCGAGGAGCGAGGCGATCTTCGCGTGCCGGCGCGTCTGCGAGCGCAGCCCGTAGCGCGCGTCCACCAGCAGGATCGCCAGGTCCGCCGTCGACGCCGCCGTGGCCATGTTCCGCGTGTACTGCTCGTGCCCCGGCGTGTCCGCGAGGATGAACTTACGCCGCTCCGTCGCGAAGTAGCGGTACGCCACGTCGATCGTGATCCCCTGCTCCCGCTCCGCCCGCAGGCCGTCCGTCAGCAGCGACAGATCGATCCCCTCCACCGAGGAGTGCCGGGTCGCCGCGCCGGCCGCCGCGAGCTGATCCTCGTGAACGCTCTGCGAGTCGTACAGCAGCCGTCCGATGAGCGTCGACTTGCCGTCGTCCACGCTGCCCGCCGTGATGAATCGAAGTTCCGCAAGATGGAGGATGCGCGGTCATCTTAGAAATACCCCGCCCTTTTCTTGAGCTCCATGGAGCCGTCCGTGTCGTGATCGATGGCCCGGTTCTCCCGCTCCGACCGGCGGAACGAGACCAGCTCCGCGATGATCTTGGGCACCGTGTCCGCCTGCGACGGGATCGCCCCCGTGCAGGGACTGCAGCCGAGGGAGCGCATGCGGCACTGCACCAGCAGGGGAGTCTCTTCCTTGGCGCGCGGCACGAAGTCCTGCTCCACCGGCACCAGCGCCGTCCCGCGCACCAGCATCGGCCGCAGCTTCGCGAAGTACAGAGGCACGACCGGGATGCTCTCCGCCTCGATGTACTTCCAGATGTCGAGCTCCGTCCAGTTGGACAGCGGGAACACCCGGATGCTCTCGCCGGGCGAGATGCGCGAGTTGTACAGGTTCCACAGCTCCGGGCGCTGATTGCGGGGATCCCACTGCCCGCGCTCGTCGCGGAACGAGAAGATCCGCTCCTTCGCCCGCGACCGCTCCTCGTCGCGGCGCGCGCCGCCGAACGCTGCGTCGTAGCCGCCCTCGCGCAGCGCGTCCAGGAGCGCATTCGTCTTCAGCCGCTCGCAGCACAGCTGCGTGCCCACCGCGAACGGATTCGTCCCCGACGCCAGCGCGGCCTTGTTCGTGTGGACCTTGAGGTCGAAGCCCAGCTCCCGCGCATAGCGGTCCCGGAACTCGATCATCTCCCGGAACTTGTAGCCCGTGTCGATGTGCAGGAGAGGGAAGGGCGCGCGCTCGGGGAAAAACGCCTTCTGCGCCAGGCGCAGCATGACCGAGGAGTCCTTGCCGATGGAGTACAGCATCACCGGCCGTTCGAACTCCTCCACCACCTCGCGGAGGATGTGGATGCTCTCGGCTTCCAGTTGTTTCAGATGATCGTTCGCCATAAATTTGCCGTAAAAAAGAAAAAGCCCCACCGGACTCTCGTCTGGTGGGGCTCGATCGAAATCGAATTGTGTGTGCGTTACATGAGCAGGACGCACCCCGGGCCAGACACGGTTGTGTGCGAACAACAACAAGTCTGGCTGCAGCGGGCGAAGGTCATGTGTCGGCAGTATCGGCCCTGACCCCGTGTACGTCAAGCGGCGAGCGCAAACAGATCGATGAACTCCTCTCGCTTCACGTGGCGCAACGATTTCGCCGCGCAGCCTCTGTGTCCTCTGTGTTCTCTGTGGTGAATCGGTCCCCTTCGTGCCTGAATCCCCTTGCATCTAGCCCAAGACGATGGCGCTCGGAGGGCAGTCCCCTCACCCGGCGCTTCGCGCCACCCTCTCCCCACGCTCACGCGCGGGGAGAGGGGGACGAAAGAGACCGATTCACCACAGAGAGCACAGAGGACACAGAGGCTTCCCGGCGAGCACTTCGAGGTGCGTTTGTATTCACCACAGAGACACAGAGAGCACAGAGGACGTGTCGTAATCTGCACCCCATGCGTCGCGCCATCCTTTTCTTTGCCTTTGCTCTCGCTACGTCTGCGTTCGCGCTGCCTCAGAACGTCGAGAAAATCGACTCCTTCCGCGGCATCGACCAGTACCGGCTGAGGTCGAACGGCATGACGATCCTGCTCGCGCCCGATCACACGAGCCCGGTGTTCACCTTCATGGTCGTCTACCACGTCGGCTCGCGCAACGAGGCGCCGGGCAACACCGGCTCGGCGCACCTGCTCGAGCACATGATCTTCAACAAATCGACGGAGAACTTCGGCAAGGCCAAGGGGCACAAGACCTTCCAGGAGGTGCTCTACGAGGCCGGCGCCGACTTCGCGTCGACGAACATGACCACGTGGTACGACCGCATGAACGGCTACTCGACGCTGCCCGCCGACAAGCTCGAGCTGGCGATGAGGATCGAGGCCGACCGCCTCAGCCGCGGCCTGATCCTCGACAGCGAGCGGCAGTCCGAGATGTCGGTCGTGCGCAACGAGTACGAGATCGGCGAGAACAACCCTGGCAGGCGCTCTGACAAGGCCATCATCGCCTCGGCCATCCAGGCGCACCCGTACCACTGGTCCACGATCGGCTACCGCTCCGACATCGAGGGCGTGACCACCGAGAAGCTGCGCGAGCACTACCAAACCTTCTTCCATCCGGACAACGCCGAGGCGATGCTGGTCGGCGACTTCGACACGGAGCAGGCGCTGGCGCTCTTCGACCGCGAGTTCGGCTCGTTCCCGAAGAGCAGCAAGCCCATCCCGGAGGTCATCACGGTCGAGCCGCCGCAGGAAGGCGAGCGCCGCGCGATCGTGCAGCGGCCCGGCACCGTGGGCATGGTCATGCTCGGCTACATGCGTCCCGGCGCGCTCGCATCCCGACTTCATCCCCCTCGAGGTGCTCAACTCCATCCTCGCCGACGGCGTCAACTCCCGCCTCTACCAGGCGCTCGTCGAGCAGGGCCTCGCCACCAACGTGCAGGCCAACAACTTCACGCTGCAGCGACCCCTACCCGATCCTCGTCGACGCCACCCTCGCGCCGGGCAAGACCCACGCGGAAGTCGAGGCGGCGATCAAAGCCGCGGTCGCGGAGCTCGCGGAAAAAGGCGTCACCGCGGAAGAACTGCAGCGCGCGCAGCAGCAGATCGAGGTCGCCGTCATCCGCAGCCGCGACGGCACGTACAACTTCGCCTCGAACCTGGGCGAGGCCATCGCGTCGACGAACTGGAAGTGGTTCCTCACCTACGTCGACAACATCAAAGCCGTCACCGCCGCGGACGTGAAGCGCGTCGCCGCGTCGTACCTCGTACCCGACCCGCGCCACCGTCGGCTGGTTCATCCCTGGCGATCCCCCCGCTGTCATCCCGAGCGTAGCGAGGGACCTGGGCGGGCGGGGCGCGACGCTTGAAGTTCCGGCAGCAAACCGCACCGCCGCCAAACCCGCCACCGGCACCTTCGCCCAACGCACCACCCGCAAAGTCCTCCCCAACGGCCTGATCCTCGACGTCGTCGAGAACCACTCCGTCCCCACCGTCGCCATCCGAGGCCTGGCCTTCGCCGGCGACACCACCGCGCCGAAGGACAAAACCGCCATCCCCGCCCTCACCGCCAAGATGCTCCAGCGCGGCACCAAGTCCCGCACCAAGGAGCAGATCGGCGCCCTCCTCGACGACGTCGGCGCCAACCGCTTCTACGGCACCAACACCACCGAGGGGCTGATCAACCTCAACGGCATGTCGCGCGACCTGCCGCTCCTCCTTGACATCCTCGCCGACGAACTGAAGAACCCCGCCTTCGGCGCCGAGGAGCTGGCGAAGGCGAAAAAAGAGCTCGAGAACGACTACCTCCAGGCCGCCGACAACACCTTCACCCGCGCCTACGAGCGCCTCTCGCAGGTCGTCTACCGCGAAGGCCATCCGTACTACGTCGCCGGCAAGGACCCGCTCGTCGCCAGCGTCAACGCCGCCACCGCCGACGACCTCCGCGCCTTCCACCGCACCCGCTACAGCGGCGCGGGCCTGATCCTCGCCATCGTCGGCGACATCGACACCGCCAAGGCCATCGCCCTCGTCGAAAAACACCTCGGCGGACTCCCGAAAGGCGAGCGCATCTCCTACACCTCCGTCGCGCGCACCGCGCCCGGCGACAAAGCCGTGCGCGAAGCCGTGACCATGCGCGGCAAGGCGAACATGAACATCCTCATGGGCACGGCCTCGGGTCTGCGCCGCACCGACCCCGACTACGAGGCCGCTCTCATCGCCAACGCCGCCCTCGGACAGAACTCGCTGTCCTCACGCATCGGCAAGCGCGTGCGGGACACCGAGGGGCTGTCGTACAACCTCTGGTCGCGCTACTTCAACACCGACGACGTCGACGGCATGTGGTTCGTCAACGTCAACGTCGCCCCGCAGAACCTCGCCAAGGCGATGAAGTCGACGACAGAAGAGATCGTGAAGTTCGGCCGGGAAGGCGTGACCGCCGCCGAAGTCGACGCCCAGAAGAGCTTCTTCGCCGGCAACTACCAGGTCGGCCTCGGCTCCAACGCCGGCATCGCGACCTCCCTCGTGCAAGCCGAAAAATTCGGCTTCGGCCCGCGCTACCTCGACGAGTTCCCCGCCCGCATCAAAGCCGTGACCCGCGACCAGGTGAACGCCGCGACCAAGAAACACTTCTTCCCCGACAAGCTCCACACCATCGTCGCCGGAGACCTCGACAAACTGCCGGAGTGAGAGTGTCATCCTGAGCTGCGTAGACAGCGAAGGATCTTCCACGTGGCATGGGGGAAGATCCTTCGCCGTCTACGCGGCTCAGGATGACACCTACGACTTACGGCGTTCGCGCGTCGTGCCAGTGGCCGTGCTCCGGCGACCACACCTTCCCCGCGGGGGCGGGGCCGGGAGGCTGGGGCTTCGGCGTGGCCTGGATCGGGGTCCTGGGGGCGGGTCGCGGGGCCGTCGCCTGATCGTGCCAGTGACCGTGTTCCACCGACCACACCTTCCCCGCGGGCACGGGGCCGGGCGGTTGCGGGCGCGGAGTCGTTCTGACGGGCGCCGCGGTTCGCGTCGTCGTCGTCGTTGCGGGCCGATCCTTGTCGCGGATCGCGGCGACGACGCCGACGGTGCCGATCACGGCGATGGCCGCGAGCAGCGCCACCAGCCCACGCGACGTCCCTCGAGAATTCTTCCCCTCGCAGCAAGCCTTGAACTTCTTCCCGCTGCCGCAGGGACACGTGTCATTTCTTCCGATCCGCATCAGCTCTCCTCCCACCCTCAACGATCGACGACGATCCGAAAATGCCGCACGTGCGGGTCCGGGTTGATCAGAAACTCCGGATCGCGCTGCATCGAGCGGGCGCGCAGGATATCCTCACCCGCCCACGCGCGGATCGCGTCTTCATCCGGCCAGTACGAGATCACGGTGAACTCCTCCCGATCCCCGACCGAGCGCCGGAACATCTGCACGCCGAGGTTGCCGCGGCTCCGGCGCAGCGCGCTGACGCCCTCCTGCCGCAGATACACGTCGTACTCATCCGCCTTCGCCAGCGGCACCTCCCCGCGCCACACCCGCGCGATGCGCGCGGCAGGCTTCGCCGCGGACTTCGTGCACTGCGACGACGAGAGCACGGCGAGGAGAGCAGTGGCGAAGACGAGCACGCGTTTCTGCACGCCGCGACTATAACTGTCATCCTGAGCCGCGTAGACGGCGAAGGATCCCCCGATTTGCGCGCGACGCGTGGCTCTGCGGGGGGTCCTTCGCCGTCTACGCGGCTCAGGATGACAGCGGGCGGCGCGCCACGATCTCCGCGATCTCGCCTTCGCTCGCGTGCAGCACGTCGAACGACGCGAAGTGCCGCGCCAGCTCTCCCGGCGCGATGCGATACGTCCCCCGCATCTTCGCCGCGCTGACCACCATCCCGCCCGGCCGCACCACCCTGCGCGCCTCCGCGAACAGCGGCCGGTGCAGATAGAAGAGGATCGCCACGAGATCGAACGATGCATCCTCGAACGGCAATGCCGCGGCGCTCTCCAGGTCCAGCACCCGCGCGTCGATCGCCGCGTCGTGCTCGTGCACGATCCGGATCGCCTCCGCCGCGCCGTCGATCGCGACGACGTCCCAGCCCCGCGACGCCAGCCACAGCGCATTCCGCCCCGCCCCGCACGCCAGGTCCAGCGCCCGTCCCGGCGCCAGAGGCTCCGCCGCGCGCACGAGCAGGGGAGCGGGATCGGCGTCGATCTCCTCGCGCGAGCGATAGCGTTCGTTCCACTCATCCAGCGTCACGGCGCATACAATACGCGCCCGTGACACTCACCGGCATCATCCGGACACTCTTTCGAGGAGACGCAAAAATGCTCAATGTTGGCGACGACGCCCCCGACTTCGATGCCGTCGATCACAACGGCAACCGTGTGAAGCTCTCCGAGCTCCGCGGCAAGAAAGTCGTGCTCTGGTTCTACCCGAAGGCCGACACCCCCGGCTGCACCAAAGAGGGCTGCTCGTTCCGCGACTACGCCAGCGAGTACAAGGCGAAGAACGCGCAGGTCGTCGGCGTCAGCTTCGACACCGTGGAAGAGAACCGCGCCTTCGCCGAGAAGTTCAGCTTCCCCTTCCCCCTGCTCTGCGACACCGAGCGGAAGATCGGCGTCGCCTACGGCGCGGCCGACTCCCCGCAGGACGGCTACGCGCGCCGCATCGCCTACGTCATCGACGAGAGCGGCAAGATC
Source organism: uncultured Acidobacteriota bacterium (assembly GCA_963821585.1). Lineage (GTDB taxonomy): Bacteria > Acidobacteriota > Thermoanaerobaculia > Gp7-AA8 > Gp7-AA8 > QHVT01. The sequence goes on along the minus strand of CAWGEI010000003.1, from coordinate 4,368,323 downwards.
GCCCAGGCCCACGCGAAGGTGGACGCGGCGAGCTATCCCGCGGAGCAGTTGCAGACTCTGTGAGGAATCACATGTAACACCCGATCTGCAACCATTTCGTTTCGCGCCCGTTATACGCCCCAGACAGCTCTGGAGGGTTTTATGAGCGCGAAGCGGAAACGCAAAATCACCATCTTCACGGTCATCGTCCTGGTCGTCGCCATCGGGGGCACCGTGGCCATCAAGGCCAGCGGCAAGGACAAGAAGCCGCCCGAGTCGCCGGTCAAGACCGGCAAAGCCGAAGTCGGCGACGTCCAGGTCAAGGTCACCGAAGTCGGGACCGTCGAGCCCGAGGTCAAGGTCGACGTCAAGTCCGCCATCTCCGGCAAAGTCATCGAGATCATCCATCGCGACGGCGACCTCGTGCGCCGCGGCACCGTCCTCGCCCGCGTCGAGCCCGACCTCAACCAGGCCCAGAGCCTCGCCGAGACCAAGAACTCCGTCGCTTCCGCCGCCATCCGTTTCCAGGACGCCCGGAAGAAATTCGACGAGAACAACAAGCTCTTCACCCAGGGCCTCCTCGCGTCCTCGCAGCACCGCAACGTCGAGACCGAATACCTCGAAGCCCGCCAGGAGTACGAGAAGACCCGCGAGCAATACGCCCTCGTCGAGAAGAGCGGCATCCCCATCAGCCAGTCCGCCGCCGACTTCCGCGGCTCCAACGTCGTCGCCCCCATGGACGGCGTCGTCCTCACCAAGAACGTCGAGATCGGCGAGAGCATCACCTCCGGCGTCTCCTCCTTCAACGCCGGAACGGTTCTCTTTACCGTCGCCGACGTCTCCCGCATGATCGTCAAAGCCGGCGTCAACGAAGTCGACATCGGCAAGATCCGCGTCGGCCTGCCCGTCAAGGTCACCCTCGACGCCTACCCGAAAGTCGCCTTCCACGGAAAGATCGACCGCATCGCGCCGGCCGTCCGCCTCGACGACAAAGTCCGCGTGTTCGACGTCGAGATCCGCCTCGACGCCCAGGGCCGCGAGCTCCGCTCCGGCATGACCGCCAACATCGAAGTCCTCGGCGAGCGCAAAGACAAAGTGCTCACCGTCCCCGTGGAGTCGATCTTCAAGCGCGACGACGAGGAAATCGTCTACGTGAAGAAAGCCATCGACCCCAAGGTCTTCGCCGAAGAAGCGAAAGCCAAGAAGACCCCCGAACAGCTCAAGGCCGCGGAGAAAGACGCCTGGAAGAAGTTCTTCGACAAGCGCGTCGTCACCACCGGCCTCGCCGACAACGCCAAAGTCGAGATCCTCGCCGGCCTCAAGTCCGGCGACGAAGTCGCGCTGGAAGACCCCACGTTCACGAAGAAGGACCTCGACGAGGACGATGAGCTAGTTCGGAAGGCGACGGGCCTCGTCCGTGAAGAGCCCTGAACGACCTAACAGCTGCAACGAGCTGGAGCACGAATATGAGCGCAGTCTTCAAATTCGAGAACTGGCAAGCCACCGCGCCCGAGCCGCCGTCCGCGGCCAAGGCCCACAAGGCCCTCATCCAGCTCGAGCACGTCACCAAGACCTACGACTCCGGCGAGAACGCCGTGCGGGCGCTCGCCGGCGTCGACCTCCGCATCGACCGCGGCGAGTTCTGCGCCATCATCGGCCCCTCCGGCTCCGGCAAGTCCACCCTCATGCACATCCTCGGCTGCCTCGATTCGCCGTCCGAGGGGCCGGTACTGGCTGGATGGAGAAGACGTGGCGGCGATGTCGGGCAAGGCCCTCGCGCGCATCCGCAACCAGAAGCTCGGCTTCGTCTTCCAGACCTTCAACCTCCTGCCCCGCGCGACCATCTGGAAGAACGTCGAGCTGCCGCTGCTCTACGCCGGCGTCGACTCCGAAGAGCGCCGCGCCCGCGCGCTCGAAGCCCTCGACCGCGTCGGCCTCAAGGACCGCGCGAAGCACCGGCCCAACCAGCTCTCCGGCGGCCAGCGCCAGCGCGTCGCCGTCGCCCGCGCGCTCGTCAACACCCCGTCCCTGATCCTCGCCGACGAGCCCACCGGCAACCTCGACCAGAAAACCGGCAACGACATCATCCGCCTCTTCGAAGAGCTCGCGGCCAACGGCCAGACCATCATCCTGGTCACGCACGACCCGGCCATCGCCCAGAGAACGCAGCGCAGGATCAAGATCGTGGATGGATTGATCGTGAATGGAGAGAGCGATGAGTAGGCAGTTGACAGTTGGCAGTTCACAGGAGGCCCCGCCCGCCCGACGGTCTCTCCTTCTCCTGTCAACTGCCAACTGCCAACTGTCAACTGAGGCCACCATGTTGATCTTCGAAGCCATCGTCGACGGCATCCGCGACATGAAGGACCACCTCGGCCGCACCTTGCTGCAGCTGTTCGGCATCATCCTCGGAGCCGGCTCGATCGTGGCTACGTTCTCTCTCAGCGTCGCGGGCAAGGAAGAGTCGATGAAGTACTACCGCATGAGCGGGGGCATCGAGCGCATCTGGATCGGCGACAAGCAGACCGGCGACGTCACCCTCGACGCCAAGGCCCTCGCCAGCAAGGGCCTCACGTACACCGACGCCATGGCGCTGCGCAACGAAGCGAAAGAGATCGACCTCGTGTCGCCGGTGTCGGAGGACAACATGCTCGTCCGCTACGGCAACGTCGAGAAAGAGCGCGGCGTCATGGGCGTCACGCCGGCGTACTCGCCGATCAGCTTCTTCCACGTCGAGCGCGGGCGTTTCATCACCGACCAGGACCTGACCACCGCCGCGCGCGTGGTCGTCCTCGGCACGTCCCGGGCGCAGGAGTTCTTCGGCAGCGACAACCCCGTCGGCAAGACCCTGACCATCAACGGCGCGGGCTACCTCGTGGTCGGCGTGATGGAGGAGAAGTACTTCAGCTTCGGCAGACGGCCGCAACGCCCTGCGCTGGATGAACCGCCTCATGTACATCCCCATCACCACCCTGATGACCCGCAACGGCCAGCCGCTGCAGCGGGGGAAGATCTCGTTCATGGACGCGCGCATGAAGGACACCTCCCGGCACAAGGAAGCGGTCGCGGAGATCGAGCGCATCCTCCTCCGCCAGCACGGCGTGAAGGACTTCCTGGTCTTCTCGCGCGTGGCCAACCTGGCCCGCAACGAGAGCGAGAACAAGATGTACGACGTCACCTTCATGATCTGCGGCCTCATCTCCCTGCTGGTCGGCGGGATCGTGATCATGAACATCCAGCTGGCGTCCTTCAACGAGCGCGTGCGGGAGATCGGCACGCGCAAGGCCGTCGGCGCCACGCCCGCGCAGATCTTCTTCCAGATGCTCACCGAGTCCGTGATCGTCTCCGTCCTGGGCGGCTTCCTCGGCATCTTCGCCGGCAAGTTCTTCACCGACGGCATCTCCCTGCTGACCCGCAACCCGGCCGCGATCACCCCGGCGACAGCGATGACCGCGGTCATCTTCGCCGCGGGCACGGGACTGCTGTTCGGGATGTACCCGGCCGTCCGGGCCAGTCGATTGAATCCCATTGAGGCGTTGAGAGTGGAGTAGTTGGCAGATGACAGTTGACAGTTGGCAGGAGTCCTCCGCCCGCCCGACGGTCTCCTCTCCTGTCAACTGCCAACTGTCAACTGTCAATTGGAGTAGCCATGCAAATCGGTGAAGCGATCCGCACGTCCTACGAGGAAGTCAAAGGCCACCCACTGCGCTCCGTGTTCACGCTGGTCGGCGTGATCCTCGGCACGCTCGCGCTGGTCGTGGTCATGTCCGTGCTCGACGGCGTGAACAACTCCGTCATGAAGGGCCTCGACGACCTCGGACTCGACGGCGTGGTCGTGGCGTCGCATCGCGAGCCGGCCGATCCGGTAGAGAAGGCCAAGGCCCACCTGTCGCGCGGCCTGCGCGTCGAAGACCTCGCCGCCTTCGACGACTCCGAGAACATCAGCGCCATGGCGCCGGTGGGGGAGACCCGCGCGGTCGTCACCGGCGGCACCGTCACGCGCCGCATCGACGTCTACGGCGTCACTCCAGAATACGCCGACATCCGCAACCGCAAGGTCACCGTGGGCCGCTTCATCAGCGAGCGTGACGTCGAGGCCTCCGCGCCCGTCACCGTCATCGGCTACAACCTCAAGAGCCGCCTCTTCGGCGGCGAGGAAGCCCTCGGCCAGAAGATCAATCTCGGCGGCCGCCGCCTGACCATCATCGGCGTCGGCCAGAAGTTCGACACCACCTTCGTCGACGACGACGACATGTTCCGCGAGATGGGCGGCGCGTACATCCCCTGGACCGTCTACCGCGACATGTTCGGCCGCGCCAACTCGATCTCCTACATGCTCGCGCGCTCCGCGACCCCCGAGAAGAGCGTCGAAGCCGAATACGAGGCCATCGGCCGCTTCCGCCAGGCCCACAACGGCATCCGCGACACGCGCATCGACAACGTCGGCAAAGAAATCCTCCAGGAGCGCGGCGAAGATCGAAGTCATCCTCCGCAACTGGCGCATCGTCTTCTTCGCCATCGCCGGCGTCAGCCTCCTCATCGGCGGCGTAGGCATCTTTTCCGTCCTCAAGATCTCCATCTCCGAGCGCCTCTTCGAGATCGGCCTCCGCAAATCCATGGGCGCCACGGACAACGAGATCTTCCTCCAGTTCCTCGTCGAGTCCGTGACCCTCTCCGTCACCGGCGCCACCGCCGGCCTCGCCCTCGGCATCCTCGTCACCAAAGGCATCTCCGGCTTCTTCCCGGCCGGCCTCCCGGTCTCCACCTTCGGCGTCCTGATCTCCACCGGCTTCGCGGTCAGCGTAGGCCTGTTCGCGGGGTTGTACCCGTCGCTCAGCGCCGCGCGACTCGAGCCCATCGAAGCGCTGCGGGCCTGATTCGAGCGCAGAGGGCAGAAGTTCGGATGGGTCGCCGCTTTTCGGAAGCACGCGACGAAGCCGCAACCAACCCTGTCATCCCGAGCGTCGAGCGAGGGACCTGGGCGGGCGGGGCGGCAGGCATGTTCTTCGCGCCCCGCCCGCGAGATCCACGCCGTCCGCGGCTCCATCGCCGAATGCACTGATGTGGAGTGCGGAGGCCGCGCCTCCGCTTTCCCATTCGTGTGTTACCAGCGCAAGACGTGTCTCTCGCGCAGCGCCGCGGAGCGCCGGCTTCCAGCCGGCTGGTGCGCAGGCGTCCCGCGCCTGCGCTTTGGGTGGGGGAGCACGCCCGATCATGAGCCAGTTGCGTGCGTTGCGCTCATGGGTGCGCTCCCCAGAAGACTCCGCGCCTGGGCCATGCCTCGCTGGTCGCCGAATTTCGACGTGCGCTTCGAGGGCGCGCGTCGCGTAGCGTTCGGCGTCTTGCAGGTTGCCCGTTTTCAGCGCGACATGGGCGAGGGCGACGAAGGATTGTGCGGCGCCGTGCTCGTCGCGGCCGCGGCCGAGGCGGATGCGAAGGCTTTCGAGAAAGGTCTTTTCCGCCGACTCGTAATCACCGCGGAGGTAGTGCAGCTTGCCGAGGTTGTGCAGGGCTTGGCGATGCCGCGGAAGTCGCCGAGGTCGCGCTTGAGCGTGCAACTCTGCTCGAGCGCCGCGGCGATGGCCGGCTTCCACTGCTTCTGATTCATGTACACGATCCCGATGTTGTTCAGGCTCTTGGCAAAGCCACGCAGGTCGCCCGTGCGCTTCTCGTACTCCGCGACGCGCCGGTGCTCGCGGAGGGCCTCGGCGCGCCGATCCAGGTATTCGAGTGCGACGGCGCGATGACTGCGGATCTGCATGACCAGCCACTCCTCGCACTTCGACCGGGTCCAGCGATCGTCAGAGCCTGATCGTAGAACCGCAACGCGAGGCCGGTGAAGGCCGCGGCGGCGGGCGATGACGCCGCTCTGATCGAGCACCAGCGCGCGCATGTCCGCGGAGGCTCCTTCTTCGAGGGCGGCTCGCGCCTGCTGTGCGGCTTTCGCGGCAGCCCGGAGATCCGTCCCGTATTTCTCCAGCACGACCGCGCGTGCCACGAGGACGCGCGATGAGGTACCGAGATTTCGCGACGTGCTGGTGCAGACCGCCGTTGCGAGTCTCGAAGGCGCGCGCTTCGACCCAGGGCGTACAGGATGGCGACGGTCGACGGCGTCCCTCATGCGGGGAGCCAAGGCATCGACGGACGGCCTTTCACTGTCCACCGCATCAGCGCCGGGCAATCAGGCCGAAGCCGCGTCGCGGACGGAGGACGTCCAGCATCTCGCCCTGTCTCGCCCGACGAAGAGGTCGAGCGAGCCGGGCCAGGCTGTCGCGCAACGCGAACGGCGGGTCAGCGCTTTAGGAACGAACGCCGCGCTGGACCGGCGAGCGGTCGAAGAGGGCGTGTCACGGTTCGTGAACGATCCAAAGGCCGGCCGCGGTTCGCTGGAGGATTCAGCAGCGCGGGCAGGATGTCGAAGTCGTCGCGTCCGGAGTAGCCGAGGACGACGAGGGGGCGGCTTTCGAGGAAGAGCGCCGGCAAAAGACTCGGTCTCCGGAGCGGACGGCGTCCCAGGCCGAACCTGGCGCACCGCAAGCGCGGTGGAGAGGACGCACCATCACGGATGTTCCCGCCGATCGACCCGTGAATTTTGAAGAGGATCGACCTCTCGGCGTGGCTCCCTCGCCGATGGCCGTGCCGACGACGGTGTCGGTGGGTCAGCTCCGATGGCAGACGGGCTGCTTTTCGATGAGCGTGTCGAAGTTCGTCGTGATGACGGAGCATCCCGCGCCGAGAGCGGCGGCGAGAAAGCCGTGCCACGGCATTCGGTAGGCAGCGTGCAGCGTGTTCAGCAAGCGGCCGGGCGGCGTCGACTCCGAGGTGTTCGAGGAGAACGTCGGTGATCACCTCGGGGCGCAGCCGGACGAGGGCTCTCGCAATGGAGCGCGCGAGACCCTTGGGCAGCGCGAGCGGCTGCAGGACCGGATCGATCAGGCTCGCGACGAGCCCCGTGGCAAGCGGGAGACGGGCAGGCGGCAGCGCGGAAACGCCTGCGCCGACGAAGAAGGTCGCTTCTCCGCGCCGGATGACGTCGCGCCAATACGCCGGATCGATGGTTGTGGTCATCCGTCGGAGCTCATCATCCCGCGGCTCGCGCTTCCCGTCCACGCCGCGGTCGCTTCAGGTTCGGCGCAAGGCTCGTCCCGCAGTGGGGCGCGTTGACGTGGCGTCAGTGGATGCGCGCCGACGACTTGTCGAGGCACTCTTCGACTGCCTCGAGGATGGTTTTTGCCGCTCTGCCGCGACTCCAAATGTAGACCGAGAGTACGGGTTTGCCCCGCTCGCGCGTCTTGTACATATGGAGAAGCCCTCCGCGCACGCCAGCCGTCCTCCGCTCTAAATCGGCGAGACGTTCGCGGCCGGGCCACTCCACGGTACATAATTCGACGGCAGCTGATGCCGGAGGCCGCATGACTTTTACCTTGCGCGGGGACACACTCAACGGTGACCGCGCGACGTGCCGCAGGGGAGCGTCGTTTTGGAGAGACGACCTACCCAACGTCACGTGTTAGCGCCTGAGGCGCCTGCTGCCTTCCCTGTCACTTCTAACACCAGCTGCCGCGCGATCAGGAAACCACGCGGAAACTAACGCGTCAAACTCCTGGACCGCCAGACACATAAGTTACTAATACAGGCCGGGTGCTGGCTGGTATTTCCCCTCTAACTGCCAATAAAACAGTAACTTAGGTGTCGCCATGTGAACATTGCAACGCCCGAGGTAGCGGGACGGGTCGCCCCGGTCATTCCTTGTCAGATGACCGGCGTGATGGACGATGCTTCAGCAGACCACGCAGCAATGTCGTGCCTGCTCCCTACCCAATTCGGCGTGGAGCTCGGTCTCGCTCAGTTCTGCGCGGCGTACGCGGAACACGAGCGATGGCTCAGCGCTTACGCTCACGCCACCGGATCAGACCGCACGCGATCTGTCGAGGTCCAACAGACGTGCTGCTAACACGCCTAGAGCTCGTCATACGAAAGCACCATCTGCGGCCAGCCGACATTGCGAAAGCGATCGACTTTACGCGGCAGCATTTGCTGCGGCTGCGGTTCGGTCTCGCCGAACCGTCACGTCGCTTCATCTTCGCCGTCACGCCGGTCATTGTTCAACTCTCACACGAACAAGTGACCCCCGATGATCTCTTCGAGCGTGGCTACGAATTTCTCGCTACCGACGGCGCTCGCCACCGCAACCTTTTCGCGCGAGAGCTCCGCCTGGTCACACAAACTCTGCCCAATGCTCGTCGTGCCCGCTGGGCCGCTATGCTCATCGCCGAAGGTGCAGCATCCGAGACCGTCGCGCGTCACCTGTTCTACACCGGCCGTCGGCTCATCGACAAGAAACCGGCTGATGCCGCCGCCATACTTTCCGCTACCGCGTCGATCGCTGCGGAGCTTGTCGAGTCACCGCGGGAGCTCCGCTCATCGATCGCCGCTCACGCGCTCAAGTCACGCGCGAATGCGCTACGACATCTGGGCAAGTACGATGAAGCGCTCGCCGATCTGGACACAGCCGCTCAACCACTTCGTCGACGCCAGGTACTGCACCGCCGAAGCAGGCCAAGTTCACTACACGCGCGGCACAGTCCTCCACAAGATGGAGCGCTGGGATCTCGCCATCGCCGCCGCACGCGAATCCCATCGCCTGTTCCTTCTCTCGAACGACGCCCGCCGCGCCGCTTCCGCCGAGATCCTTCTCGCCGTCATCTTCTACGATCAAGGCAACACAGACGCCGCCGTGCGCATCTGGCTTTTGCTGGTCCAAAAGAAACTGGCTGCGCTCAAGGAGCGCGAATCACTAGCACGCGTTTGGCAGAACCTCGCCGTCGCCGAGTCGCCCGCGGCAATCAACACGAAGCGCGTTCGTACCTCACGCGTGCCGCCGCCACGTTTCGTGCGCGCCGCAACAGCACCGAGCTCATACGAGTGCGCTGGAACATGGCCACTTTCCTCGCCACGTTCGTGTCCCGCGAGGCCGGGGTCTTCGCGCTCGCTCGCGTACGCCGCGCCTTCGACGCGATCGGCCTGCTCATCGATTCCGCATGCGCCGGGCTCGACTCCATCGAGCTACGTGCGCACGCGCCGCACGGCGATTCCCAACTGGCCGCAGAAGCACGCGAGGTAGCCAACACGCTCGCAACGGCCGGCCTGCGCGTCAGCGCCGCGCAAGCGCTCGACCAGCTCCGCCGCATCGCCGTTGCCGCCGATCGACTCGCCGTCATTGCCGCGGTCCGTGAAGCAATGCGGCATCTCGACGACAGCGCCTGCCACGCCCCTCGCGCTCTACCGGACGAGGCCGGAGGCGACCCGGACCTCGTCCCCGATGCCTAGCCGTTCGGCACAGACAGTCGGCTTTCGAGAACAAACCACGTGATGATTGCAATCGAAGTTAACAGCATGGACTCTCCTCCTTCCGTGCTCCGCTGGAGCCGGCGAAATTTCAGAGAGGCCTCTCTTCGATTACCAAGGACGGAGCACCGCGCGAAACGTGACCCCCACCCTCGCTATAATTTCCGATTGGTTCCTGCGTCCGTGCTGACTCAAATCATCGACCGCGAGCGCGTCGCCACGGCGTACGCCGATGTCTACGACGCCCTCCGGTACATCGCCGAACGTCAGTTCCGTATCCCCGAGGACGACGCTCGCGAGCTCATTCACGACGCGTTCGTCAGCTTCATGCGTCATCACCACACCATCGCGGACGACGGCGCATGGCTCGTCCGCACGACGCGCAACGCCTGCATCGACTGGTCACGCCGCCACCGCCCGACCGAGTCGGTGCCCGAATCGCTCGCCGAGCCTTCCCGCGATGTCAACGCGAAGGTGGACGTCGTCCGCCTGCTGAGCCGCTTATCTGCTTGCTGCCGCGAAGTCCTCTGGCGCCGTTTCGTCGAGCATGGGTCCGCCGAGGAGATCGCCATCAGCTGCTCCGCTTCAACATCAGGCGGTTACGGCCGAAAACTCGTCTACGGTTGTCTGAACGCCGCGCGCGCCGCGATGAACACCGTGCGGGGGGCAATGATCTACCACCCCGCGCCCGACGAGCTCCTCATGTTAGTGACCGACCATCCATCGCTCGACGCTGCCGATCGCGCCGTCATCGCAGCACATTTCACGACGTGCACCGAGTGCGCCGGCGAGGCCGAGAGCCTGCGCAATCTCTACGGCGCACTCGCCGATCCCTCCATCTACGAATTCATCGTCGCGGCTGCGCCGCGCAAGGACGCACTGTTCCATCAACTGCAATCCGAGATGGACGCCTACGACCTCGCCGAAGGGATCGCCGACGACTTCTCCGCAGAGCTCCTCGCGCGCCCCGTGGCTCGATGGACTGCCCTGCTCATGCGCCATCCGGAGCAACAAACCTACGCGCTCGCCCACCGTCTGATCAAACACGTCGAGCTCGAGATGAACCGCCGTCCGCTCGACACCTGCAATGCTCGACGTCATCGAGCGCGTGGCCAACACGCTCAACCCGGAGGACGCGACCCTCATCTCTGGCCACGTCTACAAGCAACGGGCAAACGCCTTCCGCCACATGTCCCGATACACCGAGGCTCTGCCGCCGCTGATATCGCGGCGCAGGTCTACCGTCGCCTGCCAGACGGTGAGTACGACGCGGCGCAGGCGGAGCTCACCGCTGCCATCGCACTCTTCAAAATGACCGAGTACGGTCGCGCGCTTCACAAGCTCGGCCGCGCGATCGCCACGCTTCGCCCGTACGGCCTCACTCTCCCGCTGCTCCGTGCGCTCATCCTGCGAGCCAACATCTACGTCGAGCAAGGCGACATCCAGCGCGCATTGCCCGAGTATCGCGCCGTGCTGCCATCGCTCAACAAAATGGGGGATCGCATCGAAGCGGCTCGCGTCCTCGGCAACCTGGCTGACTGCTCGCTCCGCCTGGGAGACTACGAGACCGCCATTCAGGATGCCACGCTCGCCATCGAACGCTACGAACAACTACGCATGGATGCCGAGGCAGTGCGCGCGACATGGACGCTTCGCCTCGCACGCCTCAAAACCGGCGACCCCGATGCCCTCGACCGGCTCCACACCACGGCCGCCGCATTTGAAGTCTTGTCCATGCTCGGCGAGGCCGGCTTCGTGCGTCTCGACATCACCGAAGAGCTTCTACGCCGCGAAGAATGGGAGCAAGCAGTTCCGATCGCGCGCGCACTCGTCGATCTGTTCACACGTGCGCACGTCACGCTCGCCAAGGTCGAGGCCATCGAGCAGCTTCGCCGCGCGGTCGAGATGCGCGAGGCCACACCCGATTTCGTTCGTCGCGTCCGCGCCTACGTGGAGGCGGAGAATCCCACCAGCCCATTCAATGCACCACATCCCAACTAAGACACCTGTTTCCTCCAAGCGTCGCCGGTCTGACGCACGAACGCCACGCGCAGACTGCGGCTCGACTCTCTATGGCATGGTGACGGCGTCTTTCGCCATCGGACACACGAACGAACCCGATTTGAAGATTCTGGTGACGCGATTGGAAAGCTTCACTTCGCTGCTGGTCGTTCAGACTGCACATCTGCTTCACCACCGGCTGGCCAAGCGGTACATCAGACCCGGGTGCGCGGAATCGATTCCTGAGGGTAGTCCACAGGAAGGACAGGGGTTGGACTTTGAATGACGAGGGTAGTTCACAGGAAGGACAGGGTTGGATTTTTCGAATGACGAGGGTAGTCCACGCGAAGGACAGGGTTGGACTTCGAATGACGAGGGGAGTCCACACGAAGGACAAGGGTTGGGCTTCGATTGACGCGGGTAGTCGTGGCGAAGGACAAGGGTTGCATTTCGAATGACGAAGGTAGGTCACGCGAGTGCCGCGGGTAGGCCGCACGATTCCCAGGGTGGGAATCGCAATCCCAACCCGCGCAGTATCCTGCTGCTGGGGCGAGCCGATCGCGTTCGATCCGGAAGGCCGTCCGACGGTCTTCTTCCGCCGCGTCGCTCCGGATTCGACTCGCCGAGCCAGCGCACGGGCGGACGCTCCCCGCAGTAGTAATCCGCAAACCGTCACGGAAAGGCGAGACTCCGATCTCCCCCTTTTCCTCAGAGGCTTCCAACTATTTTCAGTCGATCTCAACTTTCCTGTTGACAAAGGCTGAGCTCGAACTTATATTACTTGGTTACCGCCAGCGAACCGGTTGAGCCATGCCGAACGCTCAAGCGCAGGGTAAGGAACCTCCCATACCGAAAGGGGCCGGTCAGTACTACCCGCAGCAGGCGTGACGTGACTGTGGTGCCGATCACCCGTCACGATCCACGTGGAGTTGAGCTTTGCTCCTCCAGCGCCTGTTTTCACGCGTTTGCCGGCAATCGTGACGTTTTGCGCTTGCCGGCTGGGATCTCCCGTGGCTCCGGAGCCTCGGGGATCATCGGCCGAATCGGCGGTCGCGCGGCCACGCGGGCGCTGATTCACTACCGTCCCTTCACCGGGACAGGAGGATCTCTATGTCCATTCTCGGAGCTCTCAGAAGTCCACCGCCACGGAAGCCGATCAGCCCATGCTCACCCCCGAACAGGTCAAGGACCAGTTGCGTGCCATGCAGGCCCAGATCCCGGAGTACGTGCAGCTCGTGAACGACCGCCGTCGGCGGCAGGCGATCCGCCGGGCGAGTGTCAACATCGACTTCACCCGTGAAGCGATCAGCGCCGTCGGTACCTCGGAGACCGTGCAGCACGTCGTCGGCAACACGGCGGCCGAGTTTCACGCGGCCGAGGACGAAGTCGGACGCTGGGCGACGGTGGAGTCGGAGCTGCGCGCCATGCTCCGCGGTGTCGCCGCGGCGAACGTCGTTCGCCGCGAGCGCCTCGGCCTCGCGGCGCTGCAGGTGTTCAACGTGAGCCGTGAGCTCGTGCGTCGCGAAGACCACGCCGCTCTCCGGCCGCACGTCGAAGCCATGAGCCGGATCCCGAAGTACAACCGCCGCCGCAAAGTGTCGGCGGCCAAGCCCGCCGATCCGGCGACTCCGGCCAACCCGCCGGTGCAGCCGAAGACGGCGTAGCGCAGTAGAGATGTGAAGACCGGGCGCGCCTCGGCGCGCCCGGTCCTTTCCCGGGGGGATCCCTGGGAAGCAGGTCGGTCCTGTTGGTTGATCGAATCTACGCTGCCAGTTCCTTGCGCCAGCGATCCACTTCCTCCACCGCCTTGCGCGCCTCGTCGACCGTGATGTGCGGTTTCACCTCGCAGATCTTCGACGTTCGCCCTTCGACGGAGCCGTCCTCTGTAGCGACGGTGAAGTAAAGCGCGGTCGCGACACGCTCGAGGTGTTTCACGCCGCGGCCGGCGAGGCGCTCGACCACGAAGTGGACACCCTTGCGGTATGCAGCGATCGTGTCCGCGGTGTGCCGTTCGAGGTAGGCGACCTGCTCGCCGGGCTCGAACGTAGAGCCGTATTCCATCGGCCGAACCGTAATCATGTCGTCAGCCATCATCGACGACACATGGCGTTGGAGCTCGAACGAGAATGGCCCGTAGATGTACAACTGGTAATCGAATGCGAGCGGCACCTCGATCAACTCCTGGAGAAAGAAGACGGATTTCTGGACCATCGTCTCTCCACAGAATGCATTGCGCGCGCGGCACTCCTGCACGAGCGTGGCCACGATCGCCGAGCGTTGCAGGTCATTCAAGGTCATACGCCGAGCTCCATCTGTTCCGACAGGATCAACTTCTTGTTCGCCGCCAGCCATGTTCTCGCGTCTTTCTTCCGGTCCGGGTCGATCAGAACGAGCCCCACTGCTGCCGGCTTGAAATCCGCGTAGATCGTTGATTCCGATCTCGACGTGCTGATCTCACCGCTGTCGAGGAGAATCGGAAACTCGATGTTCTGTTGTTTCGGTGGAATGGAACGTTCGCGGACGGCCGTATCCCCGAATTGCTGTCGCAGCGCCTCGGCGACGCGACCGACGGCGTTCGGGTGGACGCGCTGATCGAGCGCGTTCCGTTCGTAGATCTTACGGAAGTGCCGGCGCCTCACGATTCGTTGCGCAGGATCGTGTCCCGCCGCGGCTTTCTCCACGTCTGCCGCTGCCATCGCGGAAAGCACTTCGTTGTCGGTCATGCGCAGGTGCCCTTCGACATCCGTGGGGTAGGTCTTCAGCCACTGCACCATGAACTCGCTGAGGTGGATATCGTACGCGATCCGGACGTGATGGTAGTAGAGCTGGAGGAACATGAACTGTCTCGCAAGCTGGAGCGCTTCAGCAGCGTGGATGCCGCCTTTCTCGATCCCGATCATCGGCCGTTCGAGCGTAGGGTGGGGCAGGATGCGAAGGGTGTCGATGAGGCGGTAGTGATCGAAGCGGCCGTACGCGACACCGGCGTGATGGGAATCGCGAAGGAGGTAGTCGATCCGATCGACGCCGAAGGCATCGCCGGTGACGATCTCCGTCATGACCAGGTCCCATTCGTCGAAGTCGGTCGCCTTGCCGAACCACTTCCCCCATTTCTCCGGACCGATGGCGATCTTTGCGACGAGGTCGGGATCGGGCGACGGCATCATCCCTTTGAGAACCTGCCGCATCTCGTCTGAACGCAGCACCTGGACGGTGAGCCATTCGTGGTGTTTGCCGTCAGGAAGCAGCTGTTCTTCCGCGGCGTGCGAGAACGGGAGATGCCCGAGGTCGTGGAACAGTGCAGCCAGTCGCACCACCTTCCGCCAGGCTACTAATGTTTCGGCGTCCGGAAAGAGGTCGAGGCCGTGGTGCCGGTTGCGCTCGTGCGTGATCACGTCGAAGACGCGGCCGGCCAGCTCCATGACGCCGAGGGAATGCTCGAACCGGCGATGGGTCGCTCCGGGGTAGACGAGGGACGTCAGCGCGAGTTGATGAATGTGCCGCAAACGCTGGAAGGGGCGCGAGTTGATCGCGGCCACTTCGTCGGCGGTGACGCGGACGAAGTTGTGAATCGGATCGCGAATCTCGTGCTGATGCTTCGCCACGGCTGCCTGGGATCGTAGCAGTCTGAGTCGGAAACCGGTCCAAATCTACCGGACGTATAGTGATCGCAGCCAGGGTCCGCTCCTGCTGACCCTCCCAAAATCGTTGACATGCTTCCGGGCGGCGCTCATGAGGTGTAGAATGACACCAGTCCGTAATGGATAAGTTCCGGATCGTCCCTTTCCGCCTCGTTGCCGTCATGGCCGTATCCCTGCTGACGTGGGGATGCCGTGAGGCCTTCGGCCGCACCGATCTCCAGTTCACGGGACGCAATCCCGTCGCCCTGGTCACCGACGGCGCCCGGCACGTCGTCTACGTCGATCCCGGGACCGGCCGGCTCTTTCACCGCGGCAATGGCCGGAAGATCGTCGGCATCACTCCCGCCGGCGTGGAGCTCGACCTGCGCGGCGAGAACGCCCCGCTCTTCACCGCGCGGCCGGACGGCTCGTTGCTGGTCGTCTACCCGGTGAAGCTGGGTATGAAGCAGAACGGCCAGCACCGCCACGCCTTCGGTGAGCTGCGGGCGCAGGCGTCGCACGACGGCGGGCGCACCTGGTCCGCGCCGAAGCGGATCGACGGCGACGCCGAGCCGCGCGGCCACAACTTCGCCGACCTGGCCGTCCGCCCCAGCGGCGACGTGGTCGTCTCCTGGCTGGACAGCCGCGCCGGCAAGCAGGGAGTGCAGGCCGCGGTATTGAAGTCCGACCTCACCGTCACGCCCGCGCAGACCGTCGACCCGCTCACCTGCCAGTGCTGCCGCACCGCGCTCTTCGCCTCGTCCACCGGTGACGTCATCCTCGCGTACCGCGATCTGACCGAGAGCAAGGTCCGCAACATGGCCTGGGCCGTGAGCCGCTCGGGCGCAGACTTCGAGTTGCGCGGCGACGTCGCCGACGACGCCTGGATGGTGAACGGCTGTCCCGAGTCCGGACCGCGCTTCACCGAGACGGCCGGCGGCACGATCTGGCTGGCCTGGTTCAACGGCGGCGCGAGCACGATCGAGACCGCCTCCTCAGAGAGCGGCGGCCCGTTCGTGCGCCGCGGCGCGGTGGTCCGCGGCGCGTTCAATCATCCCGACCTCGGCACGCTGCCGGACGGCCGCCTGGTCTTGGTCTACGAAGCGCTCGGCGACGGCAAGCGCGCCGTCGAGGCGCGGATCAGCGACGCGGCCCACTCCAAGTGGAGCGAGCCGGCCGTCCTCGCCGCCGACGGCGCCACGCCCCGCTACGTGCGCCGAGGCGACAACGCTGTGCTCACTTACACCACGTACGTGGACGGGACCCCGCACGTACACGTCATGGATCCACTCCCCGCGATCGAAGGAGCATTGAGATGAAGTCCAAGGTTCTCGTCTGCACCCTGTTGTTGCTGTCGCTGTCCTTCTCCCTATTCGCGCAGCAGGGGGTGAATACAGGCAGTGTGTCGGGCACGGTCAACGATCCCTCCGGCGCGCCGCTCAGCGGCGTGACGGTCACGGCCACCCTGATCGACCGCAACCAGATCCACACCGCCACGACCGACGAGCGCGGGCGCTTCCGCTTCCCCCTGCTCGCCATCGGCAACTACAGGCTCAGCGTCGCCGCCTCCGGCTTCGCCACCTACGAGCAGGAGTTCCCGCTCAACGTCGGCGCGGCCATCGACGTGCCCCTTCGCATGCAGATCGCGCAGAGCGAGGAGAGCATCGACGTCTTCGCCGTGCCGCTCGTCGAGACCGCCCGCACGCAGCTCGCCGCGAGCGTGACGCCCGAAGAGGTGCAGGACCTGCCGCTGAACGGCCGGAACTACCTCGAACTGGCCCTGCTCGCGCCGG
This sequence comes from uncultured Acidobacteriota bacterium, assembly GCA_963821585.1. Taxonomy (GTDB): domain Bacteria; phylum Acidobacteriota; class Thermoanaerobaculia; order Gp7-AA8; family Gp7-AA8; genus QHVT01. The sequence continues at coordinate 4,351,585 of CAWGEI010000003.1, read as the reverse complement.
GTGCCTCACGCACCAACACCGGCGTGGCCCAGCGTTTCGCCGAGACCTCCGCCGTGCCGGGCACCGGCGTCTCCATCTCCACGCAGCGCAACCTCGCGAACTCCTTGATCGTGGACGGCCTCTCCGCGAACGACGACGCCGCGGACCTCGCCGGCACGTTCTTCAGCCAGGAAGTCATCCGTGAGTTCTCGGTCGTCCGCGCGGGCGGCATGGCCGAGTTCGGGCGCGCCTCGGGCGGCATCATCAACGTCGTCACGCACGCCGGCGGCAACGAGCCGCGCGGCAGCGCGTACGCGTTCTTCCGCAACGACGCCTTCGACGCCGAGAACGCCCTCTCGCGCACCAAGCTCCCGCTCGATCAGAAGCAGTACGGCAGCTCCTTCGGCGGCGCGCTGGTGCGCGACCGCACGTTCTTCTTCGGCAACGCCGAGCAGCTCCGCCAGGAGGGGCGAGAATGTCCTGACCCTCACCCCCGCGAACGCGGCCGCGATCAACGCCCGCCTCGACGCGGCCGGCTACGCCGGTTCCCGCGCCAGCACAGGCTCGGCGCCGACTGCCCTCGACACGACGAACTTCTTCCTGCGCGCCGATCACACCCTCTCCGCGACGGACCAGCTCACCCTCCGCGTGAACACCTACGACGTCGAGGCCGAGAATGCGCGCTTCGCCTCGGGGCTCAACGACACCAGCCGCGGCACGGGCCTGGGGAACCGGGACCGCACCCTCGCCGGGAACAACCTCTGGACCGTGTCCGACACGGTCATCGCCGAGACCCGCGCCCAGATCACGCGCAGCCGTCTCACCGCCGAGGCCAACGATCTGATCGGCCCGGCCTTCAACATCGCCGGCGTGATCAATTTCGGGACGGCCACCAATTCGCCGACCGAGCGCGACATCGATCTCTATGAGCTCGTGCAGAACGCCATGTGGCTCAGCGGGGACCACTCCTTCAAGGCAGGGGCGGACATCATCCGGGACCGCGTCCGGATCGCGTTCCCCGGCGCCATCCAGGGCGTCTATGCCTTCACGAACATGGCCAACTTCCAGGCCGGGCGCTACTCCACGTTCCAGCAGGCATTCGGCGACCCGGAGACGACCCAGACCAGCATGGACGTCGGCGCCTTCATCCAGGACGAGTGGCGCGCCACGCCGCGCGTGACGGTGAACGCCGGGCTGCGCTACGACGTCCAGACGTTCTCGGATCTCGTCAACGACGACACCAACAACGTCTCCCCGCGCCTCGGCGTGGCCTGGGACGTCACCGGCAACGGCCGGAGCGTGCTGCGCACCGCGGCCGGTCTCTATTACGCCCCCATTCCGCTGCGCGCCGTCGCCAACGCCATCCAGCGCAGCGGTGCCGACTACCGCATCGTGCAGGTCACGCCGACCACCCCCGGCGCTCCGGTCTTCCCGAACGTGATGCCCAGCGTCCCGGCCGGTGTCCTCAGCAACATCGTCAGCATCGATCCGGACATCGAGAGCAGCCGCTCCGATCAGTTCTCCCTGCAGTACGAGCGGCAGCTCGGCACGAACGGCTCGGCGTCGGTGGCCTACGAGCACCTCCGCGGGCACGGCATCATCGTCGGGCCGAACGTCAACGTCCCCACGACCACCGATCCCACCGTCCCGAACCTCGGCCGCCCGAATCCGAGCCACGCCAACAACCAGCAGTACCAGTCCATCAGCGACTCCTGGTACGACGGCATGACCGTGTCGCTGGCGCAGCGTCCTGTGTCCTGGGGCAGCGCGCGGCTCTCGTACACCTACTCCAAGGGCCTCGACACCGCCGGGAACTTCTTCTTCTTCCAGCCCCAGACCGCCAACGACATCGACGCCGAGCGCGCCCGGTCCGACAACGACCAGCGCCACCGCGTGGTGCTCAGCGGCACCCTGACCACGCCCGACGGCGGCGACACGCTGCTGCGGAAGGTCGCGAGCGGCTGGCTGTTCAGCTACATCTTCAGCTACACCTCCGCGCTGCCGTTCAACATCCAGATCCCGACCGATCGCAACGGCGACACGAACTTCAATGACCGCCCCGCGGGTGTGGGACGCAACGCCGGCGAAGGGTTCGACTACCAGGCCCTCGACCTGCGCCTCAGCCGCACCTTCCCGTTCCCCAACGGCTTCTCCGTAGAAGCGATCGTGGACGCGTTCAACGTGCTGAACCGGGCCAACTACCAGGTCCCGAACAACATCATCACGTCCCCGACCTTCGGCCAGCCGACCGCGGTCAGCGACCCGCGCCAGCTGCAGCTGGGTCTTCGCGTGCAGTTCTAGGCAGTAAACGTAGGGCGTGGCTTCAGCCCGTCCCTCCCGTTCAGGGAGGCGGCGGGCTCCTCCTCCGCCTCCCCGGGGAGGCGGGCTGAAGCCGCGCCCTACGTTTTCCCATTTCGAGTGGTAGTGTTACTACTGGCAACGCATTTGCTATTTCCCGCTCTCGAATCCGAGGTGGATTCAAAACCGAGAGTTGAGGAAGAGCAACATGCGCATTCGAATCCTGATCGCTGCCGCGCTAGCGGCCTTCGTTCTCCCGCTCTCCGCGTCCCAGCCGGCGTCGGGGAGTCTCAGTGCATCCGGTGGTGCCGTCACCTTCAACGGCAACGCCCTCGGCGGCGCGTCGCCGGAAGCGGAAACGACGTGTGTGGAGGGGGTGAACTGTGACACGTTCACCCTGACCCTGAACGGCACGCCCGCCGACTGGGACCGCAAGAACGTCCGCGTGTCGCTTTCGTGGCTCCTGCCGGCGGTGGACTACGACATGTACGTCCACAAGGACACCATCACCGGCCCGGTGGTGGCCAGCTCGGCGCTCGGGACGAACACCGCGGAGTCGGCGGACATCAACGTCGCGCAGAGCGGGACGGGGACGTACGCGGTGCGGGTGGTCTACTTCGTCGCGGTGGCCGATCAGTATCAGGGCCGGGCGGAAGTGGTGACGGCGGAGAGCGACCCGCCGCCGCCGGTGTCGGACGGCACGCCGCCGTCGTATGCGAATTTCGCGGCCCCCGTGGCCCTCGGACGCGACGCCGGTGAGCCGACGCTGGGCAACAACTGGCAGACGGGCCGCACGATGTTCATCTCCGGCGTGGAGACCCTCCGCGTCGACTTCGACGATGGGAACGGCACCGCGAGCTGGACGGACCGCTCCGGGCTCTCGACGTCCATCACGACGTTCGACCCGATCCTGTTCACCGATCCCCAGACCGGACGCACGTTCGTATCGCAGCTCCTGCCGGCGAAGGTGAGCCTCATGGCTTTCACCGACGACGACGGCGAGACGTGGACGCCGAGCCAGGGCTCGGGCATCAACGCGGGCGTCGACCACCAGACGGTGGGCGGCGGTCCGTTCCGCCCGGGCATCCTCGGGCGCTCGCCGCTCAGCACCTATCCGAACGCGGTGTACTACGCGTCGCAGGACATCGGCCTCGCGGAGATCGCGGTCAGCCTCGACGGCGGCCTGACGTTCGGCGTCGCCGTTCCGATGTGGAACCTGACGCAGTGCAACGGCCTGCACGGCCACATCAAGGTCGCGCCGGACGGCACGGTCTACGTGCCGAACAAGAACTGCGGCGGCCAGCAGGCCGTGGCGGTGTCGGAAGACAACGGCCTGACGTGGGCCATCCGCAAGGTGCCGGGCAGCACGGGCGGCGCGACCGATCCTTCGGTCGGCATCGGCAGCAACGGCACGGTCTACCTGGCGTTCGTGAACGCGGACGGCACCGCGCGCGTCTCGGTGTCGAAGGACCGCGGCCTGAACTGGACCGCGCCGGCGAACGTCGGTCACGCGCACGGCATCCAGAACGCGGTCTTCCCTGCGGCCACGGCCGGCGACGACGACCGCGCCGCGGTGTTCTTCGTCGGCACCACGACGCCGGGCGCGAACGGCGTCTCCACGGACATGGCCTTCGACGGCACGTGGTACGGCTTCATCGCCACGACCTACAACCGCGGCGCGAACTGGGGGACGGTCAATGCCACGCCGGGAGATCCGGTGCAGCGCGGCGTGGTTTGCACCGAGGGGACGACGTGCGCGTCGGGAACGCGGAACCTGCTCGACTTCAACGATCTCGAGATCGACTCGCGCGGCCGTCCGCTGGCGGCGTACGCCGACGGCTGCATCACGGCGGACTGCCTGGCGGGCACGGACCGCGGCGGTCCGAACGGCACGCCCGATGGAAAGCTCGACAGCTACGACAACGATGGCGAGGACATCGCCACGATCATCCGCCAGGCGAGCGGCCGCACGCTGTTCTCCCGCTTCGACCGCCTCGGCGATCCCCTGGGGGGCTGGGCCGCGCCGACGAAGTCGAAGGTGACGGTGAACTGGACGGACCGGTCGTCGAATGAAACGGGCTTCATCGTCGAGCGCTCGACGTCGGCGACGGGCGGCTTCGCGCCTCTCGTGACCGTGCCGGCCGGCAGCGCTTCTTTCGCCGACGGTGCGGTGACGCGCAAGACGACGTACTACTACCGTGTCGCCGCGACGAACGCGAACGGCAACTCGGGTTACTCGAACACCATCAAGGCCTACGTGAAATGAATGCCCTCACTCTGCTGACTCTGATGGCGACGCTGCACGCGTCGCCACTCACCGACATTCAGGGCGTGCGTCTCGGCATGGCGAAGGCGGACGTCCACACGACGCTCGCCGCCGGCGCCACGCTCCAGCGCGAGGAGCGCCGCCGCCACGAGATCTGGACGCTCGCCGGCGACCCGCGCTTCGCGTCGCTGATCGTCGGCTACACGAAAGAGTGGAACGTGCGCTTCGTCACCGCCGTGGCCAAACCCGGCGGCACGGCCGTCGGCTACGCGGACGTGCTCGACCTCACGGCCGCGACGCACAAGGCCGCGGGCCAGACGCACACGTACACCTGGGTCACCGGCACGCCGCCCTACTCGATCATCGCCATCGGCCCCCCGTCGCGCCTGGAGTACCTGTCGATCGAAGACGGGCAGTAACCAAACGTAGGGCGTGGCTTCAGCCCGCCTCCCCGGGGGAGGGCGGGCTGAAGCCACGCCCTACGTTTACATGGCACGCGCGTTGATGAAGACCTCGGCATGAAACAACCCAGCACCCGTACCCTTCTCGCTCTCGCTGCCGGTGTCGTCGTCGTCGGGGGAGCCTCGATCCGCCTCTGGCAGCGCGAGGCGAAGGCCAACCGCCCGGTGGGCCCCGGCGCGGTGCAGAGCACGATGACGCCCGCCGCCATGACCCTGGCGGCGGAGCAGGCGGTGCGGTCGGCGAATCTGCCGATCGACGGCCTGCAGGTGGCGGGTGCGGGAGAGATCCTGGTGCTGCGCGGCACGGTCGACGACCCTCGTACCGGAACGCGCGCCGAAGAGGTGGCCCGTGCCGCGGGCGCCCAGCGGGTCGCCAACATGATCCAGGTCCGCAAACGCCGGGCCGACGACGACATCCGCCGCGAGGCCGAGCGGGAGCTGGCGCTGAGCCCGAGCCTCGGCGATTGCCGGCTGGCGGTCTCGGTGGAGCGCGGGGTCGTGAAGGTGTCGGGAAAGGTCCGTTCGGAGGTCCAGACCGACCTCGTGCGCACCACCATCCGCCGCGTCAAAGGGGCCGAGCGCGTGGAGACCGAACTGACAACGTTCTGAACACAATCCCGCAACGCAGCTTGACAGTTCGCGCGGCGGCCTCTATCTTCGGGTCACCTCACATGACCGTGCCCGCAACGTTCGCCGCCTTCGTTTGTTGTCCCCTCTCAGGGTCGCATTCGGACGCGCGCTGTCGTTGTTGTAGCTAACTCCCAGCACGAACGCAATCGAATGAAGACCCGGCGCAACCCGCCGGGTCTTTTTGCTTTTCCGGAGAAACCGCGTGACTCGAAAACTCTTTGCAGTGCTCCTGCTGTTCGCTGCCGCCACCCTGCAGGCCCAGCAGCCGAAGACCATCCGTCTCCTCAACGTCTCCTACGACCCCACCCGTGAGCTCTATCAGGACGTCAACATCGCCTTCGCCAGGCAGTGGAAGGCGCGCACCGGCCAGACGGTGGAGATCCGCCAGTCGCATGGCGGGTCGTCGAAGCAGGCGCGCTCGGTGATCGACGGCCTGGAAGCGGACGTCGTGACGCTCGCGCTGGCGTCGGACATCGACGCGCTGGCCTCGGCCGGCCTGCTCGCCCCGAACTGGCAGAAGCGCCTGCCGCACAACAGCACGCCGTACACGTCGACGATCGTGTTCCTGGTCCGCAAGGGGAATCCGAAGAAGATCCGGACGTGGGACGACGTCACGCGCCCGGGCGTGGCGGTGATCACGCCGAATCCGAAGACCTCGGGCGGCGCACGCTGGACGTATCTCGCCGCGTACGGCTATGCGTTGGAGAGGTACAAGAACGACTCGGCGCAGGCGCTTGCGTTCGTGTCGCGGCTGTACAAGAACGTGCCGGTGCTGGACTCCGGTGCGCGCGGCTCGACGACGACGTTTGCCGAGCGCGGCATCGGCGACGTGCTGCTGGCGTGGGAGAACGAGGCGCACCTCGCGCTGAAGGAGCTGGGCCCGGGCAAGTTCGAGATCGTCGTGCCCTCGGTGAGCATCCTCGCGGAGCCGCCGGTGGCGGTCGTCGACTCGGTGGTGAAGCGCCGCGGCACCGCCGTAGTCGCGAAGGCCTACCTCGACTTCCTCTACTCGCCGGAAGGGCAGGCCATCATCGCGCGTCACTCGTACCGCCCGCGGACGGCGAAGACGACGCTGCCGGTCCTGCGGCTCTTCACCATCGACCAGCGTTTCGGCGGCTGGGGGAAGGCGCAGCTGGCGCACTTCGCGGACGGCGCGCTGTTCGACCGGATCTATGAAGCGGGAGGGGCCCGGTGAGCGTGCGACAGAGCACGCGGCGTAGCGCGCTGCCGGGCTTCGGTCTGTCGACCGGCTTCACGGTCCTCTACCTCGGGCTTCTGGTGCTGGTTCCGCTGTCGACGGTGGTGATCAAGACGTCGACGATCGGCTGGGCGTCGTTCTGGGCGACGGTGACGGCGCCGCGCGCGCTGGCGTCGTACCGGCTCACCTTCGGGGCCTCGCTGGCGGCGTCGCTGGTGAACGCCGCGGCGGGGCTGCTTGTGGCGTGGGTGCTGGTCCGCTACCGCTTTCCGGGACGGCGTTTCATCGACGCGTTGATCGACCTGCCGTTCGCGCTGCCGACCGCGGTCGCGGGGATCACGCTGGCGACGCTCCTCGGTCCGGAGGGTTGGATCGGAACGCTGCTCGCGCGCGCCGGGATCACGGCGGCGTTCTCGCCTCTCGGCGTCGTCATCGCGCTGACGTTCGTCGGCCTGCCGTTCGTCGTGCGCACGGTCCAGCCGGTGCTGCAGGATCTCTCGTCGGACATCGAGGAAGCCGCGGCCACTCTCGGCGCAAGCGCGTGGCAGACGTTCCGGCGCGTGATCTTCCCGCACATTCTCCCGGCCGCGATCACCGGTTTCGCGCTGGCGTTCGCGCGGTCGGTGGGTGAGTACGGCTCGGTGATCTTCATCGCCGGCAACATGCCGATGAAGACCGAGATCACGCCGTTGCTGATCGTCACGAAGCTCGAGCAGTTCGACTACGCCGGGGCGAACGCGCTCGCGTTCGTGATGATGGCCATCTCCTTCACGCTGCTGCTGAGCATCAACGCGCTGCAGCGCTGGAGCGCGCGATGAGCGCCACGGTCATCGAGCTCTATCCGCGCCGCTCCGTGAGTCTCGGCGGCTCGCGCATCGTACGAGGCGTGCTCATCACGCTCGCTCTCGGCTTCGTCGGGCTGCTGCTGATCGCGCCGCTGATCGCGGTGTTCGTCGAGGCGTTTCGAAAAGGCTGGGAGGTCTATGGCGCGTCGATCGTGGAGCCGGACGCACTCGCGGCGATCCGGCTCACCTTGATCACCGCCGCGATCGCGGTGCCGCTGAACACGCTCTTCGGGCTGGCCGCGGCACGGACCATCACCCGCTTCGACTTCCGCGGCAAGAGCCTGCTGGTCACTCTGATCGACCTGCCGTTCGCGGTCTCGCCGGTCATTGCGGGCCTCCTCTTCATCCAGCTCTTCGGTGCCCGCGGCTTCCTCGGCGGCTGGCTGCGCGATCACGGCTGGCAGGTGATCTTCTCCACGCCGGGAATCATTCTGGCCACGCTGTTCATCACCTTTCCCTTCGTCGCGCGCGAGCTGATCGCGTTCATGGAGACGCAGGGGCGGGAGCAGGAAGAAGCGGCCGTAGTCCTCGGCGCGAGCGGCTGGCAGACGTTCTTCCGGGTCACGCTGCCGAACATCAAGTGGGGCCTGCTGTACGGCGTAATCTTGTGTAACAGCCGTGCGATGGGGGAGTTCGGCGCGGTGTCGGTCGTTTCCGGCCACGTGCGCGGCGAGACGAACACCATCCCGCTGCACGTCGAAGTCCTCTACAACGAATACCAGCTCTCCAGCGCCTTCGCCGTGGCCTCGCTGCTCACGCTGCTCGCGCTGGTCACACTCGCCGCGCGGTATTTCGTCGAAAGCCGCACCGAGCGGCGTGGCCGAGGAGATCGAGCATGAGCATCCATGTACTGCGTGTGACCAAGAACTTCGGCGACTTCCGTGCGGTCGACGAGGCGTCGTTCAAGGCGGAGACCGGCGAGCTCGTCGCGCTCCTCGGGCCGTCGGGGTCGGGGAAGACGTCGCTGCTGCGCATCATCGCCGGACTCGAGGTGCCGGACTCCGGCACCGTCCATTTCCACGAAGACGACGTGACCTTCCGCGCCACGCGCGAGCGCAACGTCGGCTTCGTGTTCCAGCACTACGCGCTGTTCCGGCACATGACCGTGTTCGAGAACGTCGCCTTCGGACTGCGCGTGCGGCATGTGCCGCGGGCCGAGGCGGATGAGCGCGTGCGGGAGCTGCTGCAGCTCGTGCAGCTGCGCGGGTACGAGAAGCACCATCCCGGAGAGCTCTCCGGCGGACAGCGGCAGCGCGTCGCGCTCGCTCGCGCACTGGCGCCGTCGCCGAAGCTGTTGCTGCTCGACGAGCCGTTCGGATCGCTGGACGCAAAGGTCCGGCAGGAGCTGCGCGCGTGGCTGCGCCGGCTGCACGACGAGATCCGCACGACCAGCGTGTTCGTCACCCACGATCAGGAAGAAGCGTTCGCCGTCGCCGACCGCGTGGTCGTCCTCGACCACGGGCGCGTGCAGCAGGTGGGAAGCCCGCAGGCGATCCGCCGCGCACCGGCCAACGCCTTCGTCGCCGACTTTGTCGGAGTGCAGTACGCGGAGAAACTGTCATGAAGAAAATTGCGATTGCCTTGTTCTTCACCCTGCCGCTCGTTGCCGAAGAACCGGCGAAGCCGTCCATCACCTTCAGCGGCCTCGCGCAGATCCACGCCCGCGGTTTCGCCGGGCAGTCCGGGCCGGTTACAGAGACGCCGGATTCGTTTCTCCTGCGCCGCGCCGAGATCCGCATCACCGGCACGATCTCGCCGCGCATCAGCGGCTACATCTCCGTCGATCCGGCCAAGCAGTTGAATATGGGCGCGAATGGCGTGAGCCAGTCGTCGAACGTGCTGCAGGAAGTCGTCGTGTCGTATCAGGTGTCGCCGAAGACGTACGTCGACGTCGGCCAGTTCAAGCTCCCCCTCGGCTACGAGGGCGACCTGGTGTCGTCCTCGGCGTTGCAGAACATCGAGCGCGCGCTCCTCTATCAGGCGCGCGACCCGCAGGGCGGCGGGCAGGGCGACATCCGCGACACAGGCATCCGCGTGCGTACGGCGAGGGGCCCGTTCGAGCTGCACCTCGGCGCCTTCAACGGCCTCGGCGAGCGGCAGAACACGACCTCGGTGGGCGACGAAAAGGCGCTCGTCGCGCGCGCTGTGTACAACGTGCCGCAGGTGCTCGGTCTGCGCCTCGGCGTCAGCGGCGGAACCGCGTCGAGCGACACGCTGCCGCGGCGCACGCTGGCCACGGCGTTCGCGGTGTACAAGCGCGGCCGGGCCACGGTGCAGACGGAATTCGCCGGCGGCCAGCACCGCTACGAGCCGCGCGGCTACTACGCGCACTTCGGCTGGGCGCTCACGCCGAAGATCGAGACCACCGCGCGTTACGACGTCTTCGACTTCGACCGCAGCAGCGCCGGCGACACCGTGGTGCGCGACGCGATCGTGGGCGCGAACTATCTGCTGCGCGGCAACAACGCGAAGATCCAGGCCAACCTGATCCGCCGCGACGGTGGCGCCAACCTCGCCGCGGGGTTCCCAACGAGCGCCGCAGCCTTCGCGAACAGCGGCACGCAGTTGCGGGTGAACTTCCAGGTGGGGTTCTAGCAACGTAGGGCGTGGCTTCAGCCCGCCCGCCCCCGGGGAGGCGGGCTGAAAGCCACGCCCTACGTAGACACCGGCCTTGCATCAGCCGTAACTCCCTGTGATGGGGGATTACGACATCCTCGCGCGCAAGCTCGAGTGGCGCCGCACCGTGGATGACGCCGGGCGGTTCCTGAACGTCTTCATCGAGCTGAACAACACCTGCAACCTGAAGTGCGCGATGTGCGGCTTCAGCGACCCCCGCGCGGCGGGGGTGCCGCGGTTCCACATGCCGCTGGGGATGTTCGAGGCCCTCGCGCGGCAGGTGTTCCCGTTGACGACGTACCTGCACATGTCGCTGATGACGGAGCCGTTCATGACGGCCGATTTTCCGGACCGGTTGTTGCTCGCCAAACGGTACGGCGTGCCGTTCACGCGGGTGGTGACGAACGGGACGCTGCTCACGGCGCGAGCGATCGAGAAGATCCTCGACTCGGAGATCAACGCGCTCACGTTCTCGATCGACGGCGGCACGGCGGAGCTGTACGAGGAGATCCGCGTCGGCTCGCGGCTGGATCTGGTGCTGGCGAAGATCGAGCTGTTCCGCGAGCTGCGCGAGAAGCGTGGCGCGAAGTTGCCGCGGCTGCAGGTCAATCACGTGCTGATGGAGCGGAACGTCGATCACGTCGAGGAGTTTCTGGCGCTGCTCGACCGGATCCGTCCGGAGCTGGTGGACGTGCGCACGGTCCAGCCGATGGCGTACACGACCGGCAACGAGAGCCGCGATCCGGCGTTCTTCGCCAAGGTGCGCCGCGTGAAGCCGCTGTTCCTCGACTACTTCGCGCGGAACGGCATCGAGGACGCCGGCTTCATCCGCGACACGGCCGGCGTGATCGAGCTGACCCGGCAGTCGGGCGCGCGCATGACCTGCCGCCGTCCTTGGGACACGCTGGCCATCCACGCGAACGGCGACGTCCATCCGTGCATGTCGTGGACGCGCGAGCCGTTTGGGAATCTCGCGCGGCAGTCGTTCGAGGAGATCTGGTGCGGCGACGAGCTGGCGACTCTGCGCGGGGAGTTCGAGCTCCGCGAGCCGGGCATCGACTGCCAGCACTGCACGATCAAGCAGACCGTAGCCCTCGGCGAGTACGACGACTTCTTCTTCCACATGATCGACAAGCAGGTGCAATGGACGTCGTGATCGTCCACTACCACGCAGCGGACGCGGTCCGCGACGCGGTAGCGGCGCTTCTCGGGGACGGGATGCCGTTGCACGTCATCGTCGCCGACAACGGCAGCACGCCCGAGGAGCGCGCGCTGCTGCACTCTCTTCCGGCGACGGTTCTCGACGTCGGCCGGAACGCCGGCTACGCGGGCGCGATCGACGCCGCGTTCCCACACACACGCTCCGACTTCGTCGTGGTGATGAACGAGGACGTGCTGGTGCTGCCGGGCTGCCTCGCCGCCTTGCGCGGCGCACTGGAGTCCGGCGCGGCGGTCGCCGGTCCGGAGCTCTACTGGGATCGCGACTGCACGCTGCTCCTGCCATGCACCGAGGAGCGCACGCCGCGGAACGAGTTGCTCAAGGTGCGCGCGCGACGGAGTCTGGCCGCGCTCGAATGCGCGCGCGCCGCGTGGCGCGCACACGCGCGCCGGCACTGGCGCAGCGAGGAACCGGTCGTGTCGCCGTCGCTCAGTGGCGCAATGCTGGCGTTCCGGCGCGACACGTGGACCGCGGTTGGTCCGTTCGACGACGCGTATCGTTTGTACTACGAGGAGAACGACTGGCTGCTCCGCGTGGCCGCCGCTGGGCTGCGGCCGTGGTACGTGCCGGCCGCGAAGGGTATCCATCTCCATAACCCCTCGGCCGGTCAATCCGAGGAGCGCCGCGCGTGGGAAGCGGAGTCGTTCGTGCGTTTCGGCAACCGGCACTACGGCGAGCATTTCATGCGCAGGCTGCTGTGGGTGTCGGGCCGCGACGCCGTCGTTCCGGCGTGGAGCGACGATCTCCGCCTCGACATCCCTGCCAGGCCGCTCTGGTTGGAAGTCTCGCCCAGCCCCCTCGGATTCCCCGCGGCCGCGGCGCGGGTGAACGGCACGCTCCCGCGCATGCCCGAGCATGTTCGAGGGAACCTCTACCTCCAGCTCGTCGACGACGACGGCCGCGAGCTCTCGCGCTGCGTATATGGAGTGCGGAGGCAAGCGCCTCCGCTTTCCTATTCGCGTGTTCAGCGCCCTGAGGCATCCGAATAGGAAAGCGGAGGCGATGCCTCCGCACTCCACATCAGAAGCCGCCGCCGAGGGCTCGGTAGAGGTTGACCAGGGCGACCAGCCGGTCGCGGCGGGTGCGGGCGAGGTTGTTCTGGGCGGTGAACAGCTGCTGCATGGCGTCGAGGACTTCGAAGTAGGCGGAGAAGCCGGATTCGTAGCGGATGTTCACGAGGCGGACGGCGTCTTCGTTCGCCCGCACGGCGCGCTGGCGCTCGGTCTCGGCGGTGCCCAGTTTTTCGAGGGAGACGAGGGACGTCGAGGCGTCGGCGAGGGCGCGGGTCACCGACTGCTCGTACTGTGCGAGGGCGACGTCGAACTGGGCGACGGTGACGCGGCGCTGGTTGCGCAATCGGCCGGCGTTGAAGATCGGGCCGAGGAGGCCGGCCTGGATGTTCCAGGTGCGGCCTTCGCCGAACAGCTCGGAGAGCTCCGCGCTCTGGACGCCGAGGAGTCCGGTGAGGGAGAGGGTCGGATAGAACGAAGCCTCGGCCACGCCGATGTTCGCGTTGGCGGCGATGAGGGCCTGCTCGGCGGCGCGGACGTCGGGACGGCGGAGGAGGAGCGCGGACGGCAGGCCGGCGGGGACGGACGCGGGAATGGCTTGTTCGACGGAGCCGCGCTCGATCGGTCCCGGCACGCGGCCGAGGAGGACGTTCAACTGGTTCTCGGTGGCGACGATGTCGCGCTCGAGCAGCGGGATCTGCGCCGACGCCGTCGCCAGCAGCGCCTCGGCGCGCGCGGTCTCGAGTCCCGAGGCCGTGCCGCCGCGGAGGCGGGTGTCGAAGAGGTCGAGGGTGTTCTGGAACGCGCCCACCGTGCGGCGGGCGATGGCGAGCTCCGCGTCGAGCTCGCGCAGGTCGAAGTACGTGGCCGCGACTTCCGACGCCAGCGAGAGGCGCACGGCGCGCTGTCCCTCCTCGGACGCCAGGTACTGCGCACGCGCGGCTTCGTTCAGGCGGCGGATGCGGCCCCAGAGATCGACTTCCCACGAGGCGCCGACGTCCGCGGCGATCGCGGCGCCGGTGTCGCCGCCCTGGCGGCCGTAGCCGGTGCGCACGGAGTAGTCGACGTCCGGATAGCGCCCGGCGCCGGCGATGCCGTAACGCGCGCGGGCCTCTTCGACGCGCGCCGCGGCGATGCGCACGTCGTAACCCTTGCGCAGCGCTTCTTCGATGAGCGAGCGCAGGGCGGGATCGCCGAAGACGTCGAACCACGGCGTGTCCGCGAACGACTCCGCGGTTGCAGGCGCGCCGTAGAGCTGATCGGGCACGGGGACGACGGGCTTCTGGTAATTCGGGCCGACGGTGCAGGCGCCGGCGAACAGGGCAAGGGCAATGAGCAGACGGCGCATCAGTGCGCGACCTCCGGTTCGTCGGCGACTTTCCGCTTCGCGCCGAAGATGCGCTCCACGATCACGTACAGCACGGGGATGAGGAAGATCGCGAGCAGCGTCGCCGTGAGCATGCCGGACACGACGACGGTGCCGAGGATGCGGCGGGCGGCGGCGCCCGCGCCGCTGGCGCGCCACAGCGGGACGCAGCCGAGGATGAAGGCGAACGACGTCATGAGGATCGGCCGCAGGCGCAAGCGTGCACCGTGCAGCGCCGCCGCGACGAGATCGCCTTCCCGCTCGAACTCCGCCTTCGCGAACTCGATGATCAGGATGGCGTTCTTCGCCGCCAGTCCGATCAGCACGACCAGACCGATCTGGCCGTACACGTCGAAGTCGTACTTGCGCAGCAGGAGGCCGAGGAAGGCGCCGAACACCGCGATCGGGACGCTGAGCAGCACCGAGAACGGCAGCGACCAGCTCTCGTACAGCGCCGCGAGGATGAGGAAGACGAACAGAATCGACATCACGAATACGCGCGTGGACGTGCCCGAGGCGCTCTTCTCCTGGAACGAGAGATCCGACCAGTCGTAGCCCATCTCGCGCGGCAGCACCTTCGCCGCCACCTCTTCCAGCGCGGTCATGGCCTGGCCCGAGCTGTAGCCCGGCGCCGCGCCGCCCGTGACCTGCGCCGCGCGATAGAGATTGAAGCGCTGCGTGTATTCGGCGCCCGAGGTCTGGCGGATCGTCACCAGCGACGACAGCGGCACCATGTTCCCGTCGTTGTTCCGTACGAAGAACTGGCCGATCGCCTCCGGAGTCAGACGATCCGCTGCATCCGCCTGCAGGAACACGCGCCACTGGCGGCCGAAGCGGTTGAACTGATTCACGAACGAGCCGCCGAGGAAGGTCTGCAATGTGCGGTAGACCTCGTCGACCGGCACGCCCTGTTTCAGCGCTTTGTCGCGGTCGACGTCGACGTACACCTGCGGCACCGCCGCGCGGAACGTCGAGTTCACATTCGCCAGCTCCGGACGCTCGCGCGCCGCGGCCAGGAACTTCTGCAGGTTCTCTTCGAGGAACGCGGGCGTGCTGCCGCTGCGGTCCTGCAGCCAGAACGAGAAGCCGCCGGCGGTGCCGAGGCCGGGGATCGGCGGCGGCTGGAAGGCGAACACTGTCGCCTCCGGGATCTCCGCGCGGAAACGGCCGTTGAGCTTCTGCACGATCTCCGTCGCGGACAGCCCTTCGCCGTGGCGCAGGTCCCACTCCTCGAGCTGGGAGAAGAACGTCGCGCTGTACGACGACGACACCGACGACAGCAGCGAGAAGCCGACGATGGTGTTGTAGTACTGCACGCCCTTCGTCTCGCTGAGGATCTTCTCCACCTTCTTCGCGACCGCGTCCGTGCGCTGCAGCGACGACGCGTCGGGGAGCTGCACGTTGATCAGCATGTACGCCGCGTCCTCCTGCGGGACGAAGCTGCCCGGGAGCTTCCTGCCGAGGAGTCCGGCGAAGAGCGCGAACGCGAGGAGCAGCACGACCGACAGCACGGCCTTGCGGATCAGCAGCGACGAGAGGTTCACGTAGCCGCGCGTGGCACTGGTGAAGACGCGGTTGAAGCCGCCGAAGAAGCGCGCCAGCGGACCGTGCGACTCCTTGCGCGGGCGGAGCAGCAGCGCCGACAGCGCCGGCGAGAGCGTCAGCGCGTTGAACGCGGAGATCAGCACCGACACCGCGATCGTCACGGCGAACTGTTGATTGAGCCGGCCCTGAATGCCGCCGATGAACGCGGCGGGGAGGAAGACCGACGACAGGATGAGCGCGATGGCGACGACCGGGCCGGACACTTCCTTCATCGCCTGGATCGTCGCCGCGCGGGGCGACATCCCTTCCTCGATGTGGTGCTCGACCGCCTCGACCACGACGATGGCGTCGTCGACGACCAGTCCGATCGCGAGCACGAGTCCGAACAGCGACAGGGTGTTGATCGAAAAGCCGAGGAGGGGGAAGACGGTGAAGGTGCCGATGAGGGAGACCGGCACGGCCACGATCGGGATCAGCGTCGCGCGCCAGTTCTGGAGGAACAGGAACACGACGAAGATCACGAGCAGCATCGCTTCGACGAGCGTCGCCTGGATCTCGCGGATGCCCGCGCTGACCGGCCGGGTCGTGTCGACGGAGATCGTGTAGTCGATGTCCTCCGGGAAGCGGGTCTTCAGCTCCTTCATGGTCTTCTTCACGCCTTCCGCGACTTCGAGGGCGTTGGAGCCGGGCGCCTGGAAGATGGCGACGTTGGCGGACGACTTGCCGTTGAAGCGCGCGCGCTGGCGGTAGGAGAGCGCGCCGAGCTCCACGCGGGCGACGTCGCCGACGCGCACGGCCGAGCCGTCCGGATTGAGCCGGATGACGATGTTCGCGAATTCCTCGGCCGTCACGAGCCGGCCCTGCGAACGCACGGTGTACGTGAACTCCTGTCCCTGCGGCACCGGCTCGGCGCCGATCTGGCCGGAGGGGTTGACCGCGTTCTGCTGCTGGATGGCGCGCTGGACGTCGCCGGTCGTGATACCGAGCTTCGCGAGCTGGTCGGGCTTGACCCAGATGCGCATCGCGTACTCCGACGCGCCGAAGTTGAGCACCTGACCGACGCCGGGCACGCGGTAGATCGCGTCGTTGACGTTGATCAGCGCGTAGTTGCCGATGAACAGCGGATCGTACGTGCCCTTCGGCGAGTACAGCGAGATGAGCATGAGCGGCGAGCCCTGCGTCTTGCGGTACGTCAGGCCGAACTGGCTGACTTCCGTCGGCAGGCTGGGCATGGCCTGGGACACGCGGTTCTGCGCGTTGACCTGCGCGGTGTTGCGGTCCGTGCCGACGTCGAAGGTGACGCGCGTGGAGAACGAGCCGTCGCCGGCATTGACGGACTGCACGTAGAGCATGTTCTCGACGCCGTTCATCTGCTGCTCGATCGGCGTAGCCACGGACTGCTCGATGGTGATCGCGTCCGCGCCGGGGTACTGCCCCTGGATCTGGATGAGCGGCGGAACGATGTCGGGGAACTGCTCGACGGGAAGGTTCGTCAGCGCGACGAGGCCGCCGAGGAGGGTGAGGATGGAGATGACGATGGCGACGACGGGACGGTTGATGAAGAAACGGGCCATCAGTTGGTCTCCGCTTTCGGAGCCACCGGCTGCCCATCCTTCACGCGCGAGAATCCTTCGATGACGACGTGCTCGCCGGCGCCGAGTCCTTCTTCGACGATCCAGTTGGAGCCGATGCGTGCGCCGAGCTTCACCGGCCGCACCTCGGCGATGTTGCCGGTGCCGACGACCGCGATCTGGTAGACGCCCTGGAGCTCGTTGACGGCGCGCTGCGGGATGACGATGGCGGCGCGGCGGACGTCGGTGACGGCGCGGACTTTCGCGAACTGGCCGGGGCGGAGGACGTTGCCGGGGTTGGGGAAGAGGCCGACGACGGTGATGGTGCCGGTCTTGACGTTGACGTCGCGGCCGGCGAGGGCGATGCGTCCCTTGTGCGGATGCACGCTGCCGTCGCTGAGGACGAGATCGAGCTCGGCGTTGCGAATGGCGGGAGAATTCTGAAACTGCAGGTACTCCTGCTCGCTCATCGGAAACGAGACGCGCACGGGATCGACTTTCGAGACGATCGCGAGCACGGTCTGCGGGTTGACGAGGTTGCCGACCTGCGTCTGGGCGATGCCGGCGATTCCGCTGATGGGGGAGGTGACGTGCGTCCAGGCGACGTTGAGCCGGGTCTGCTCGACGGCGGCGCGGAGCGCGCCGGCGCTGGCGCTCGCGGCTTCCTGCGAAGAGCGGGCGTTGTCGAGCTCCTGCTGGCTGATGGCGCGCTGCGCGGCGAGCGGCTCGTAGCGGGCGACGTCGCGGCTGGCTTTCGCCAGCGAGGCCTCGGCCTGGGCGAGGTTGGCCTGGGCCTGCCGCAGCGAGGCTTGGGCCTGGCGGGGATCGATCTCGAAGAGCGGTTGTCCCTGCCGCACGAAGCTGCCCTCGGTGTACACGCGCCGCAGGAGGTAGCCGTCGACTTTGGGGCGGATCTCGGCGTTCACGTCGCCTTCGGTCGTGCCGATCCATTCGCGGACGATGGGCTCGTCCTGCTGCAGGGCGGCGGTGACGACGACGCCGGGAGGGGGCGCCGGGGCTTTCGCGGCTTCGGTCGGCTTGCAGGCCGTCGTCAGCGCGGCCGCGAGGATCGCGGCGGCAATCACTGCTGGTTTCATGGTCAATCTCCTGAACGTACGCCGTGGAGGAAGATCGACACGATGACCGAGGCGTCGTCCTCCACGCTGTTGCGCGATTTCTGTTTGGGGTCGTGGCGGCGAAGAATCACGCCGCGGATGCAGTCCCGGTAGACGGCGGCGACGGCGAGAGGGTCGAGCCCTTCGCGGAGCTCGCCGTTCTCGCCGGCACGGGTGAAGAGCGTCTCCAGCCGGGACATGTACTGGCCGAAGCAGCCGGTGCGTTTCTTGTTGGTCTCGTGCTCGCGCTGCGAGAGGGCCATCGTGGCGCGGAAGACCGTGCGGTGCTCGTCGAAGAAGTGGAGCTGCCGCAACGCCAGGCCCTGCAGCTTCTCGGCGAAGGGGCCGGTGGCCTCGAAGGCAGGGGTGAGCTCGGTAAGCAGGTTCTCGAAGAGGCGGTCGGCGGTTCTGGCGAGGAGCTCGTCGCGGTCGCGGAAGTAGACGTAGACCGTCCCCTTGGCGACACCGGCCTCGTCGGCGATGTCCTGGATGGTGGTCTCTTCGATGCCCTTGCGGCCGATCACGGCCATCGCGGCGTCCTGGATGCTGGTGCAGCGGAAGGCTTCGAGGACTTCTTCTTTAGTCTTTCGAGTCATCATTGACCGGCCGGTCATTCTGCCAGACGTGCGGTGCAACGTTGTAAACGCCCGGTCAATTCTCGAACGTAGGGCGTGGCTTCAGCCCGCCCGCCCCGGGGGAGGCGGGCTGAAGCCACGCCCTACGTTTATGATTGCCGAATGCTTATGTACTGCAGATCCGTGCTGCTCTCGCTGGTGATCGCGCTGCCGCTGGCCGCGCAGAGCGAGATCCCGAAGGACTTCTCGCCGGTCACCGACGCGTTCGATCACGAGCGCCGCGAGGTGATGATCCCCATGCGGGACGGGGTGAAGCTGCACACCGTCATCGTCGCGCCGAAGGGCACCGCTCCCGCGCCGATCATCCTCACGCGCACGCCGTACGGCGCGGACAAGCCGACCACGCAGATGAGCAGCCCCCATGCGGCGATGACGCTCCCCATGGCGGACGAGCCGCTGCTGCGCGCCGGGTACATCCGCGTCTATCAGGACGTGCGCGGCCGCTACGACAGCGAGGGTGACTACGTCATGACGCTGCCGGTGCGCGGCGAGCTGAATCGCTGGAAGGTGGATCACCCCACGGACACGTACGACACGATCGAGTGGCTGCTCAAGAACGTGCCGCGGAACAACGGCCGGGTGGGCATCACCGGCGTGTCGTATCCGGGCTGGCTCACGCTGATGGGCATCGTCGAGCCGCACCCGGCCCTGAAAGCGGCCGTTCCGATGTACCCGATGGTGGACGGCTGGATCGGCGACGACTTCTACCATAACGGCGCGCTCCGCCAGACCATGTTCGAGTGGATCTACAACATGGGCGCGCACAAGAGCAGCGACTACACGCCGCCCTTCGGGTATCGCGACATGTACGAGGCGTTCCTCGCCGCCGGCTCGGCTGACGCGGTGGCGCGGCGCTACAAGGCCGATCGCCTGGTGACCTGGCGGAAGATCGTGGACAACCCGTCGTACAACGCGTTCTGGCGTGGCCAGGCGGTGCAGGACATTCTGGCGGCGAAGCCGCTGAAGGTGCCGGTGCTGCTCGTCCACGGACTCTTCGATCAGGAGGACAACTTCGGCGGCATCGCGATGTACCACTCGCTGGAAGCGAAGGACACCGCGAACGACATGGTGTATCTCGCCCTCGGACCGTGGAACCACGGCCAGTCGCAGAACGAAGGCTCCTCCCTCGGCGCGCTGCGCTGGGATGCGGACACGAGCCGCTGGTTCCGCGAGAAGGTGTTGCAGGCCTTCTGGGATCAGCATTTGAAAGGTGTGACCCCCGCGCAGCCGGTGCCGCCGGTGCTGGCGTTCGACACGGGCACGCACGAGTGGCACACGTACGCGAGCTGGCCGGCCGCCGGTCAGATGACGCCGGCGAAGCTGCACCTGCAGCCGGGCGGCGGTCTGGCGATGCAGGCGCCCTCCGCGGGTGGCGCGCAGTTCGCGGAGTACGTGTCCGACCCTGCGAAGCCGGTCCCGTATCGCGTACGGCCGGTCCTGGCGATGTACAGCCCGGAATCGACGTGGCGGCAGTGGCTGGTCGACGATCAGCGTCCGTTCGCGGATCGCACGGACGTGCTGACGTTCACCGGCGAGCTGCTGACGGAACCGCTGACGATCAACGGAGACGTGTCCGCGACGCTGTTCGCCTCGACCACCGGCACGGACAGCGACTGGGTGGTGAAGCTGATCGACGTCTTCCCGCCCGAGGTGCGCTCGAATCCGGCGCTGGGCGGCTATCAGCTGATGGTCTCGGCCGAGATCCTGCGCGGACGCTACCGGGAGAGCCTCGAGACGCCGCACGCCATCACGCCGGGGGCGGTAGCGCCGTACCGCGTGCGCATGCCCGTCGCGAGTCACACGTTCCTCCCCGGACACCGGATCATGGTGCAGGTGCAGTCGAGCTGGTTCCCGCTCTACGACCGCAATCCGCAGACGTTCGTCGAGAACATCGGGAAGGCGCAGCCCGGCGACTATCGCGCGGCGACGCAGCGCATCTGGTTCACGCCGGAGCAGGCCAGCTACGTC
Organism: uncultured Acidobacteriota bacterium; assembly: GCA_963821585.1. Classification (GTDB taxonomy): domain Bacteria; phylum Acidobacteriota; class Thermoanaerobaculia; order Gp7-AA8; family Gp7-AA8; genus QHVT01. Next base: position 4,330,863 of record CAWGEI010000003.1, on the reverse strand, counting down.
GAATTGCCGGTGGTGGGGAGCCGTTAGGTATCGCCGCGAACACATTGTCGTAACCGACTCGTGAACCACGGCGCCTCCGGCGACCCGCGGACCTAGAATCCGCGGCGAGGAGGCGCTGGTCATGCGTCGTGCTGCTCTCTGGGCTCTGTTGATCGTCCTGGCTGTTTCCGTCACGGCCCAACCGCGGCCGGATGACGTCGTCCCGGTGCAACTGCAGTCGAAGGTCATGTCGGAAACGCGGACCATCGTCGTCCGCACGCCGGCGTCGTACGCCCGCGGCGATCAGAAGTACCCGGTGCTGTACATGACCGACGGCGCCCACCACGTCGGACACACGGTCGCCGTCGTCGACTTCCTGGCGCGCGAGGGGCGGATGCCCGAGGTGATCGTCGTCGGGATCAACAACACCGACCGCACGCGCGACCTCACGCCGACGCACATGGACCGGATGGGCGAGGGCTTCGCCACACCGACCAGCGGAGGCGGTGACCGTTTCCTGGACTTCATCGCCACCGAGGTCATCCCGTACGTGGAGAAGAACTACAGGACGCAGCCGTACCGCGTCTTCGCCGGGCATTCGTTCGGCGGCCTGTTCGCGCTGCACGCGTTCTTCACGCGCCCGGCGTTGTTCAACGGTGTGATCGCCGTCAGTCCGACGCTCACCTGGGGCGACCGGTACGTCTATCGCCGCGCCTCGGAATGGGTGAAGAAGCCCGGCGATCGTCCGGCGACGCTCCTGGTGTCGGTCGGCAACGAAGGCGAGGCGCTCGACCGCGAGCTCGACGCGCTCAAGGAGCTATTGCAGAAGAGCGGGCCGAAGTCGCTCACGTTCGAGGCCGTGCGTTTCCCGGATGAGGATCACGGCTCGGTCGTGCTCCCGACGCACTACGCCGGCCTGCGCAAAGTTTTCGACGGCTTCCGTTTCGTCTTCGGACCGCCCACGGAAGACCCGAAGCAGCTGCTCACGCGGGTGCGCGACCACTACGCGAAGACGTCCACGCGCATGGGCTTCACCGTGCCGATCCCCGAGGCGACGCTGAACGCCGTCGGCTACCGGCTGCTGCAGACGGAGAACGTGCCGGAAGCGATCGAAGCGTTCCGCGCGAACACCGAGGCGTATCCCAAATCCGCCAACGTCTACGACAGCCTCGGCGAAGCGCAGGAGCGCGCGGGGCAGTTGGAGCAGGCGTTGGCCAGCTACCGCCGAGCCGCGGCGATCGGCAAAACGAACGCCGATCCGAACGTCGCGGTGTACGAACAAAACGCGGAGCGGGTGGCGAAGCGGTAACGACTGGACCGCCGCCGTCCCGGCGGCTGATGTGGCGGCGTCCCGCGCCGCCACCTTGGGCGGGTGGGTGGGTGGCGTGCGCCGGCGCCGTGATTCCCCCGCCCACCGGAGCGCAGGCGCGGGACGCCTGCGCATCAGCCGGCGAGACGCCGGCGGTCCGAAAAGGGGGTGCGTCGCGGGGCACCGGCGAGCCGCCGGTGGACCGGCCGGCTGGGCAGCCGGCGCGCCTTCACTGCGTCTGCTCGTGCGTTGCTTGCCTTCTCGACGAGTGTGTGAGGGCACACACGTGGAGCGCCGGCCGCTGGCCGGCCGGTCCACCGGCGGCTCGCCGGTGCGCAACGTCTTCGATCGCGAGGATCGCCGAGCTGTCGACGATCACACGCCGCCTCGTCCGTATCCAAGAATCCGCTCACGCTCTTTCTTGGAGATTCGACGACTCAGGGTCTCTTGTGGAATGTTGGCCCAGACCTCCTTCTCCAGGAAACCCAGTACCTCAGGCAACGTGCGCTTTTCCGGCCGGTTCATGATGATCCTTTCTTTTTCGCTTCTCCACCGAGGTTCCCTCGGGTTTTGTCGAAATGCAAGCTTTCTACTCCCTGTGGGCCGGTAGACTGCCCCCCATGGTCCCCGTTGCCCGCCGGCTTCTGCTCCGCAATCGCGGCGGGTTGATCGTCACGGTGGCGGGCGTGGCGGCGACGGTGGCGCTGCTGCTGTTCCTGTTCGCCGTCCACGCGGGCGTGAAGGACGGGTCGACGCGGTATGTGCGCACGGCGGGCGTCGACGTGTGGATCGCGCAGAAGGGCTCGGACAACATTCTCAAGAGCTCTTCGTTCGTGCCGGCGTCGCTGGCGGAGCGGGTCGCGCGGATCGAGGGGGTGGAGCAGGCGTCGCCGCTGCTCAGAGTGATCACGAAGGCGGAGGTGCGCGGGCGGCTGTCGTCGACGCTGTTCCTGTTCGCGTTCGATCCGCAGACGCGGCTCGGCGCGCCGGAGGGCAGCGTCGCGTTGCAGCCGGGGGAGATCATTCTCGACGAGTCGTTCGCGCGGAAGTACGAGCTGGCGCGCGGGGACACGATCTCCATTCAGCGGCGGACGTTCCGCGTCGCGGGGTTGTCGCAGGGGACGAACGCGCTGGTGTCGCAATTCGGGTTCGTGCGCTTCGACGACGGCGCTGCGATCCTCGGGCTGCACGACACGGCGAGCTTCATCGTCGTGCGGACGAAGGACGCAGGAAAGATCCGCGAGGCGCTGCCGGATCTCGCGGTCCACGAGCAGCAGGACTTCGTCCGGTATCACGAGGAGGAGATGGACAGCGGCGTGCTGCCGGTGTTCGCGGCGGCGGCGACGTTCGCGGCGGCGGTGGGTGGCCTGATCGTCGCGCTGATGCTCTACAGCTCCGCACTCGAGCGCCGCGACGACTACGCCACGCTCAAGGCCCTCGGCGCCGGCCAGCGGTACCTGCTGCGGCTCGTCGTCGGTCAGGCGTTGCTCGTGACGATCGCGGGCTGCGTCGCGGGTGCGCTGCTGATGGCGGCGATCACGCCGCTGCTGCTGCGCGTCGTCCCTACGCTCGCGCTGCGTTATGAGCCGTCGTTGCTGCTCGTCTTCCCGGCGGCGCTGGTCATCGGCGCGCTCGCCGCGGCGGCGCCGTTGCGCGTGCTGCGGCGGATCTATCCGGGCGAGGTCTTCCGCGCATGATTGCGGCTCGCAATCTGGTGAAGGAGTACGACGGCGGGGTCGTCTTCCGCGCGGTCGACGATGTCTCGCTCGACGTCGCGCGCGGCGAGGTCGTGCTGATCATCGGCCCGAACGGGAGCGGCAAGACGACGCTGTTGTCGATGCTTGGGGGACTGGTGCGTCCGACGCGCGGCAGCATCGTCGTGGATGGTGTGGCGCTCGATGCGATGCCGGAGGGCGAGCTGGAGGCGTTTCGCCTCCGGCGGGTAGGGTTCGTGTTCCAGACGTTCCGCCTGCTCGACGCGCTGAGCGTGCGGGAGAACGTGCAGCTCGTCCTGGACCTTGCAGACTGTCATCCTGAGCCGGCGAAGCGCGGCGAAGGACCCCCTGCCGAAGCACGCGTCGCGCACAAATCAGGGGATCCTTCGCCGTCTACGCGGCTCAGGATGACAGCCGACGTGCTCCTCGACCGCGTCGGCGCGCTCCACCTCGCCAAGCGCAGCACGCGCGTGCTCAGCGGTGGCGAGAAGCAGCGCGTCGCGATCGCGCGTGCGCTGGCGAACGATCCGGCCATCATCCTCGCGGACGAGCCGACCGGCAGCCTCGACTCCGCGGCAGGGGAGGCGGCGATCGCGCTGCTGTGTGATGCGGCCCGGACCGATGGCCGTGCGGTCGTGATCGTCAGTCATGACACGCGGATTGCACATCATGCGGACCGCGTCGTTCGGATGCTGGACGGACGCGTACAATAACCACCAATCCATGCGCATCCTCCTTATCTCCCCCCGAGGTCCGCTGTACCGCCATAAGACCGGCATCTGGAAGAAATCGCTGCGGTATCAGCCGCTCACGCTGACGACCCTGGCGTCGCTGGTGCCGCCGGAGTTGAACGCCGAGGTGGTGCTGATGGACGAGGGGATCGACGACATCGATCCGGAGGCGCAGGCAGATATTGTCGGGATCAGCGCGATCACCGGAACCGCGCCCCGCTCGTATGAGCTGGCGAGGCACTTTCGCGAACGCGGCATCGCGACGGTCATCGGCGGCGTACACGCGACGCTCATGCCGGACGAAGTGATGCAGCATGCGGACGCGACGGTGGTCGGCTACGCGGAGGAAACGTGGCCGCAGCTGCTCCGCGACTTCGCGAACGGGCGGCTGCAGAAACGATATGACCAGGCGCCGGGCCTGAAGCTGGAGAACCTCCCGCTGCCGCGCCGCGACATGCTCCCCGCGAAGTACTACATCACGCCGCACACGATCGAGGCGACGCGCGGCTGCATCCATAAGTGCGAGTTCTGCGTCGTCCCCTCGGCCTGGGGACGCCCGCTGCAGAAGCCGATCGGGGAGGTCGTTGCGGACATCAGGCAGATGCGGCCGAAGAAGCTGATCTTCCTCGACCTCAACCTGATCTCCGACACCGACTACGCGAAGGAGCTGTTCCGCGCGCTGATCCCGCTGCGCATCCGCTGGGGCGGCCTGGCGACGACGATGATCGCGTGGGACGACGAGCTGCTCGACCTGGCCGCGGAAAGCGGCTGCGGCGGGCTCCTCCTCGGCTTCGAATCGCTCTCCGACGGCGCGCTCGCGGAGTCGCGCAAGAACTTCAACGCGCGCGTCGAGTACCGGACGGTCATCGAGAAGCTGCACGCGCGCGACATCGCCATCCAGGGCTGCTTCGTCTTCGGCTTCGACGACGACACGACGGACGTCTTCGAGCGCACCGCGCAGTTCGCCATCGATACACACATCGACCTGCCTCGCTACGCGATCATGACGCCGTTCCCGGGCACACCGCTGTACGCGCGCCTCGCGCGGGAGGGGCGCATCCTCACCAGCGACTGGTCGTACTACGACGGCCAGCACGTCGTCTATCGCCCGGCGCGCATGACCGCGGACGAACTGCTCAAAGGGACGGAGCGCGCGTGGAAGCAGACGTACAGCTACCGCGGGATGTTCAAACGCCTCGCCGGCGCCCGCGTGCAGTTGCCGATCGCGATCCCCGCGAACCTCGGCTACCGCTTCTACGCGCACCATCTCAACAAGTACTACACCTGCGACTGGTCGCTGCCGTCCGCCGCGAGAGCCGCGTAATGCGATTAACCCTCATCCATCCCTGCATCGGCAGGCGGACCGGCACGAAGTACATCCGCACCTGGCAGATGGAGCCGCTCGCGCCGGCGGTGCTCGCGGGACTCACGCCGCGCGACGTCGATGTGAAGTTCTACGACGACCGCATGGAAGTGATCCCGTACGACGAACCGACGGACCTGGTCGCGATCAGCATTGAGACCTACACCGCGCGCCGCGCGTACGAGATCGCATCCGAGTACCGGAAGCGCGGGATCCCCGTGGTCATGGGCGGCTTCCATGCGACGCTCGTCCCGGACGAGGTCGCGGAGTACGCGGAGTCGGTGGTCATCGGCGAAGCGGAAGGGCTGTGGCCGCAGGTAATCGAGGACGCGCGCGCGGGAAGATTGCAGCCGGTCTACCGCACGCCGAAGCGTCCCTCGCTCGCCGGCGCCATCGCCGACCGCAGCATCTTCCTCGGCAAGCGCTATCTCCCTCTCGGCCTCGTCGAAGCGGGCCGCGGCTGTCACTTCGCGTGCGAGTTCTGCGCGATCCAGTCGGTTTTCGCGAGCACGCAGACGCGCCGCCCCGCGGAGGAGGTCTGCGACGAAGTGCAGCGGATGAAGAAGCCGCTCTACTTTTTCGTCGATGACAACATCACCTCGAACCTGGACGCCGCGAAGGAGCTCTATCGCAAGCTCATCCCGTTGAAGATCCGCTGGGTGAGCCAGGCTTCGATCAACGTCGCGCACGACGAGGAGCTGCTCAAGCTCCTGAAGGCGTCCGGCTGCCAGGGGCTGCTCATCGGCTTCGAGTCGCTGAATCCGACGAACCTCAAGAAGATGCACAAGTCCTTCAACACGATGAAGGGCGGCTACGAGGTGGCGCTGGAGAACCTCCGCCGCCACGGCATGCGTCTGTACGTGACGTTCATCCTCGGCTATGACGGCGATTCGTACGAATCGATCCACGAGGTGATCCGGTTCGCGGAGCGGCACAAATTCTACATCGTGGCGTTCAATCACCTCACGCCGTTCCCGGGCACGCCGCTGTACGACCGGTTGAAGAGCGAAGGCCGGCTACTGTTCGACAAGTGGTGGCTCGATCCGGATTACCGCTACGGGATGGTGCCGTACACGCCCGCGGGGATGACCGCGGACGAGGTGAAGGAAGGGTGCATCTCGGCGCGCAGCGAGTTCTACCGCATCGGCTCGATCTGGCGCCGGAGCATGGACCGCGTGAACGCGGGCTCGCCGTACATGGCGTCGAAGTTTTTCGTCATCAACTGGCTGATCCGCCGCGAGGTCACGGAGCGCCGCGACTACCCCCTCGGCGACCAGGCCTTCCGCGGCGAGCTGCTGAAGGTGCGCGCGTGATCGCGTTGGCCCTGGCGACGAAGGACGACGACGCGGGCATCCGCCGCCTGCTGGCCTCGACGCCGATGCCCGGGCGCATCCGCGTGCGGTTCGAACGCGAGCCGTCGTATTTCGCCGGGTGTGGGCCGGACACGCAGGTGCTCGTTGCGCGCGACGGGGCGCGGGTGGTGGGTGTTGCCAGCCGGACGATCCGGAAGTTGTACGTGAATGGTGTTGCCGAGGATGTCGGCTACCTCGGGCAGTTGCGGGTGGATCCGGCGTATCGCGGGCAGTTGCTGACGGCGCGCGGGTATCGCGTGATGCGTGAGTTGCACGCCGACGGGCGGGCGCGGGGGTATTACACGACCATCGTCGATGGGAACGCGCTGGCGGAGGGCGTGCTGGTGCGAAGGTCGAGAGGGGTGATGCCGCGATATCGGTTCCTCGAGAAGCTCTACACGCTGGCCATCAATGTAGGGCGTGGCTTCAGCCCGCCTCCCCCGGGGGCGGGCGGGCTGAAGCCACGCCCTACGTTGAACCTCTCTCCGGCGTATGACGCGCAGGGCGAGATCGTCACCGTTCCCGGCGGCTCCGCGGCGATCGTCGACCAGCGCGCTTACAAGCAAACCGTCATCGACGGCTACGACCGCGCCCTGGGGCTCGTCCGCCCGCTCTACAACCTCGTCGGCCGCATCCGCCTGCCGCGGCCGAACACGGCGCTCAACCACGCCTACGTGACGCACTTCCGCGCGGAAGATCCGTACGCCTTGATCCAGGCCCTCCTGGAAAGAGGGCGCCGCTTCGACCACCTCCTCTTCGGCTTCACCGAAAGCGATCCGCATCTTCAGGCCGCGCGAGCCTTCAAGCCCGTCGAGTACACCAGCAGCATCTACACCGTCGCGTTCGACGACGGAGACGACTTTCATGACCGACTTCTTGCCCGGCCTCGCGCCGTCGACATCTCCGCGCTCTGACGTCGTCCGTCGCGCGGAGCTCACACGCCGCGATCGCGACGCGATGTTTGCGCTCTACACGTCCTATTTCGCGACCACGGACCGGGTCACGTTCGAGCGCGATCTCACGGAGAAGGAGTGGGTGGTCCTGCTCTGCGACGACGCTGGGAACATCGAGGGTTTCTCCACGCTGATGCGGATGACCGTCGGCGACGCGACCGTGTTTTTCTCCGGCGACACCATCGTCGCGAAACATCGCTGGGCATCGTTCGACCTGCCGCGCGTGTGGAGCCGGTATGTGTTCGCCGAGGCGGGGGAGAACACATACTGGTTCCTGATCAGCAGCGGCTATCGCACGTACCGGTTCCTGCCGCTCTTCTTCCGCACCTTTTATCCACGCGACACCGAGATGAAGCCGCTGGTCGACGCCATCGCGACGGCGAAGTTCGGCGACGCGTACGACGCGCGCACGGGCGTCATCCGGCTGGCCACGCCCGCGCCGTTGCGCGAGGGCATCTCCGATCCCGAGCTGCGGATGAACAACCCGCACGTGCGCTTCTTCGTCGAGGCCAATCCCGGCCACGCGGACGGCGACGAGCTCGCGTGCCTCGTCCACATCGACGTCGGCAACCTCACGTCCGCGGGACTGCGGATGATCGGCAGGCGCTGACGTGCGCCTGCGCTGCGCCATCGCCAACGGCCTCTGGCTGGCCTCGGCGTCGCGCGACGCGATTGCGTTCCGCGCGAACCTGCATCGCGTGGCCGAGGTGCAGCGGGAGATGGTCGGCGATCTCGACGCGTTCCGCGCGCGCTGGCCGATCCGTACGTGGGACGAGCAGGAGCTCGCGCTCGATGAGCCGGTCGAGCGCTGGGAGACGACGAGCGGCTCGTCCGGCGCAAAGAAACAGATTCCCTACACGCGCACGCTCCGTCATGAATTCAATCGTGCTATCGCGCCGTGGATCGTGAGCCTCTTCAAAACCGACCCCCGCGCGTTCGCGGGCGAGGCTTACTGGTCCATCTCGCCCGGTGCAGAATCCGACGAAGAGATCCTCGGCCCTATCCAGCGCCGGCTCGTCCGCGCCGTGCAAGCCGTTCCGTCAGCCTTGCGGCTCACCAACGACAACTTTCGCGAAGAAACCCTGCGCCACCTCACGCGCTGTCGCACGCTCTCGCTGATCTCCGTCTGGCATCCGAGCTTCCTCGATCTGCTGATCGGTGACCTTGATACGCAGAAAACCTGGCCGCACCTGCGCGTCATCAGTTGCTGGGCCGACGCGAACGCCGCCGCTCCCGCCGCGGCGCTGGCGAAGAAGTTCCCGCACGCGACGATCCAGCCGAAAGGACTCCTGTCGACCGAGGGCTTCGTGACCATCCCGTACGACGGAGAGAACGTGCTCGCGTACCGCTCGCACTTTTACGAGTTCCGCGACGGCGACGATGCAAACGACACGCGCCTCGCGCACGAGCTCGAAGCCGGCAAGCGCTATCGCGTCATCCTCACCACCGGCGGGGGACTCCGGCGCTACGACACCGAGGACGTCGTCGAAGTCACCGGTTACCGCGAACAGGCGCCGGTCCTGAAGTTCATCGGCCGCGCGAACCATGTCTCCGACCACTTCGGCGAGAAGCTCAACGAGATCTTCGTCCGCGAGCGTCTCGAGATCGCGCTACGCGACGTGCCACACACCTTCGCCATGCTCGCGTGCGACCGCGACGCCTACGTGCTCTACCTGGAGAGTGACGTCCACGTCGACGTCGCCGCGCTGGACGACTCCCTCCGCGAAGCCCACCACTACGACCTCGCCCGCCGTCTCGGCCAGCTCGCCCCGCTGCGGCTGATGCGCGTGCGCCACGGCGCGGAGACCTATCTGCGCGTGCGCGCGGAAAAGCAGACCCTCGGCGACATCAAGATCCCCGCGCTCGATCGTGAGCAAGGCTGGAACGACGAGTTCCAGTGATTACCGCATCGTCCTGCGGCGACGTTCGGGCCAGTGCAGGAACAGTGAGTCGTCCCGGCGGTAGACTTCGGCCAGCCCGCTCGGAGTTTCCGCGATGGCGATGAGAACGTTGCTGCAGGATGGCTCGATCGGGCGGCGTTGGATGAGGGACAGGTCGTCGTCGAGGAGGACGACCTCCTACCGCGCCTGGACCACGTAGCCCGAGCGGGTAGGCACGGCGCGCAACGGCTCGGTGTTGATGCCGAGGTCGCTGTCGGCGAGGACGGTGCCGCCCGGCTCTGCATGCCGGCGTACCCGCAGCGGGCCTTGTCTTCCCAGACGACCACCGTCTCGCCGTTCGCCTGTGCGTCGGCGGGAGTATCGCGATTGCGCCCGCGCGCGGCGATCGTGGCAATCGGGATCACGCCGCCGCCGGGCGTCACCGCCGCGATTCACCACAGGCCCCACCGGCGGTTGTGGACCACCTGTTCACGAAAGCGGTGCAGCCGAGCCAATGTAGGGCGTGGCTTCAGCCCGCCTCCCGGGGCGGGGTGGGGACTCTCGCGAACCTGCCATGCTCACACCGGGGAGGCGGGCTGAAGCCACGCCCTACATTGGCTCGTCGTGGTTGCAAGGAGACTTTCGCAGCAGAGAACACAGAGAGCACAGAGGAAACTACCCCTGTCATCCCGAGCGTCGAGCGAGGGACCTGGGCGGGCGGGGCGACAGGCATGTTCTTCGAGCCCCGCCCGCCCAGGTCCCTCGCTCGACGCTCGGGATGACAGTTTGGTTGAGGCTTCGCCGCGCTGTGTTCTCCGTGGTGAATGCAGCTGTGTTTTCACCACAGGCCGACCAGCATTGACGAGAGCGGCACGTGACGCGCGAAGGCGCGCCGTCCAATCTAGCCCCGCGCTCATGCGCGGGGTTCAGAGGCGTGTGGACGGCGCGACCGCCTCCGTGGCCGCAATCGTGTTCAACCCGCGCAAACCCCGCGCATCAGCGCGGGGCTAGATTGGACGGCGCGCCTTCGCGCGACCACGTGCCGACAGAGCTCTCACCGCATGCTGCCCCGCCGCGGCGGTGGCGGGGACAGGTAAACCGTGTCGGGGGTGGCATAGACTTCGACGAGTCCCGCCGCCGTCTCCGCGATGCTGGGGTACATGCCTCCCGCCGGACGTCCTCCGTTCACCGACAGGTCCTCATCGAGGAAGACGATCCGGTCCCAGAAGAGCAGCACGTAGCCCGCTCGCGTCGGGATCATGCGCAACGGCGGTGTGGTGATGCCGAGGTCGCGGTTGGCGACGATGGATCCGTTTGGGGTCAGGCGAAATGCGTGGAACGTGTCGCCGGCCTTCCATACCGCGACGACCGAGGTGCCCTTGTTCGCGGCGACGACGTCGTAGGCCGGCGCGATGGTCTGCGCAACGCCGGCCGGAACGAGAGACGGGCCGAGCATCGTCGTGCGGATGTCGAACTGCGGCGGCGGATCGGGATAGAGCGGGATGTACGAGCGGCGCGAGCGCCGCCACAGGAGGACGTAGCCGCTCCCGGCCGGGAAGAGGCCCGCGAAGTGGTGGTCGATCGTCGTGTAAGAGTCCGGATCGGCTTCGGGGATGGTCAACGCAACGGGAGCGGGATCGATCGGGCGTCCCGAGCGATCGACGCGCATCGCGAAGAGCTGCGCCGGATCGTCCTGCTCCCATACCACCACGTACTCCGCCCCGTTCCAGAGGATCTGATACGCCGCGGGGTCATCCCCGAGGGTGGAGACCATGCCGCTGCCGGCGAGAGAGATGCGCAGCACGCCGCGGCAGTGCTCCGCGGGGAGCGATTCCCGCCACGCGACGAGGTAGCCGGTGCCGTCGGAGCCGATGGCCGGACTGCCGGAGGAAGGCCCGGAGGAAATGTCGAACGCGGGAGCGGTGAACGGAAAGACGCGCGCGCGAATCCGCGAGACACCCCCGCGCTCCGTCCACGCGACCAGCGCCGTCGTGTTGCCGGCCGCGATGGCAGGCTCGGTCTGGACGGACAGGCCGTTCGTCAAGCGCAGCTCGTCGTTGGTCGCCAGCGAGCGCGCGATCACCTGGCTGCCCCCTCCGCACCGCGGCGTGTCCAGCCATGCCACCACGGTCTCGCCGTTTGCGTGCGCGATCGAGGGCAGCTCGCGGATCCGGCCGGGCGCCTCGATCGTCGCCAGCGGGGTCACGGTGCCCTCGACGCTCACCGCCGCGACGCGCACGACGGCGTCGATGCTCCTGTCGCCGAAGGTGTAGTCGGTCCAGCCGGCGAGGAACCTCTGCCCGTCCCACACGGGCGGCAACGCATCGCCGACGAAACCCTCGGAGATCCGGAACGGAGACGTTTTGCCGAGGATCTCTCCGGTCAGCGGGACGCGCGAGGCGGAGAGGAGGAGGCACGAGGAGCCGGACGGGTTGCACCCGATGGCCACCTCGCCGATCTGACGGCCGGGGAACACCTCGTCTTTCGCAATCGCGCCCGAGCTCGTCAGCGTGGTGACGAAGACCGGATCGACTCCGGCCCAGGCGACGACGAAGCCGTTCCCTTTTCCCGACGCCGACGGCGGCGACCAGAGGTTGTCGGGCAGCGGCAGGCGCGCTCCGTGACCCTGCACGCGGCCAAGGCTGTCCGCGAGGATCGTGGCGCCGCTCCCGGTCACGATGAGGAGCTTCGAGCCGTTCCACGCCATCGCCGCGAACGACGGCGCGGCGACCTCCGACATGTGTACATCGCCGCCGTGGGCGATGGTGGCCACGTGGATGCCGTCGGAGTCGCTGAATGCGACGAGCACCGAGCCGTTCGGACCGGCGACCGCGCCGGCGATGTGTCCGGGCCGGCCGAAGTCGCCGGTGAAGAGGATCTCGTCGGAGTGGCGGATGCGCGCGAAGCGCGGCGGTCCCGACGACTCCCAGATCACGACGAAATCGGTACCGTCGGCGACGATCAGCGGCGGGAGGTTCGGTTCGACGGACGGGCCGGACTCCCGAGGAGCGACCGGCAAGTCGGCGGCGCTGCACACGACGGCTGCGAGAAGGACGAGCGCGATCGCGATTGGATGTCGCACGATGTAGATACGAGCGGGCGAGCGGCCGCGTCCATAAAAATCAACTTCCTATATGTCCATAAATCAACTCCATATATAATGTAAAGAAATGGGGTGGGTGGGCGGAGCCAAGTCATTTCGACGCTTCTCTGACGCTTCGCCTCTCTTTTTTGCACGCCTTCCATATCACCGTGCCTGTAGGTTTTCCCCCGCGGTCGCCCCCCGACATCCTTTTGACTCTAGGAGAAGACGTGATTCGTCGCATCGCCGGAGCCCTGTTCGTCCTCTGTTCGTTCGTTCTCCCACTCGCCGCACAGCCGCTGCTCAAGTCCGCGATCCAGGTGGATCCCGGCAATACGAAACAGACCGGCGCCACGTTCGCGTACCGGCTGACGTACAACTGCAGCAGCACGTCCGGCCCGTGCCTGGGCGCCGAGGTGATCGATCTGCTGCCGGCGGAGGTGGCGTACCTCTCCACCGTGCCGGCCAGTCCCACGGGCGACGTCTTCGCCATCCAGGTCACGCCCAACTTCATGGGCAGCGGCCGCACGCGGGTGCGCTTCGACATGATCGATCCGCTGCCCGCCGGCAACAGCGGCGACCTGCTGATCAACGTCCGCTTCCCGAACGGCACCACGCCTGACGGGACGGTGGCGGCGAACACCGCCGACGGCATCAACCTCGAGACCGCGCCCGGCACCTTCACCACACCGGTGGTGAACGTCACCGCCGTGGCCACGGTCCAGGTCAATCTGCAGAAGACGCTGCAGACCTCTCCCGCGAACCTCGACATGCCGGAGACCTACCGCCTCCGCATCACCGTCCCGAACAACAACGGAGCGCTGCAGCTCACGGCCATCGGTCCGGTTGTCGACACGTTGCCGCCCGGCACGGTCTTCGACGGCGCGACTCCCGCGGCCGACTGCCAGCCCGGCTGCGTCGGGACGACGCCCGCGACTGTCACCTGGACGGCGCCCTGCACCGTCCCCGCTGAACCCGGGCGGCAACTGCGACATTTTCGTCAATGTGACCTTCCCCTCCGGCACGTTCCCCTCCGGGACGAACGTCACCAACTCCTTCACCGCCGACGGCACGCCGCTCGGCGAGCCGCCCCAGAACTTCGGCATCGGACAGCTCACCCATCCGGTGACGACCTTCGTCCCGAACCCCAGCGCCGGCTTCACGAAGAACATGGCCGGCGGCACGCCGAACCCGCCGACGCTGAACCAGACCTTCAGCTACGACATCAACGTCTCGAACAACGGCAACGTGGCCCTCGACAACATGGTCATCATCGACACCCTGCCGGTCGAGATGAACGTCGCGTCGGTCACCACCGGCAGCTACAACAACCTCACCGACTTCGCGGCGGGCGTGGGCGTACGCGTCAGCTACGAGAAAAACACCGCCCTCGGCGTCTTCACGCTCTGGGGCAGCTCGCCGAATACCACCACCACCACCACGCTCACGTCGCCGCCTCCGGGCCTAGGCGCGGGCGAGTACCTGACCCGCATCCGCTGGGAGTACGGGCAGGCCGCGGTGGGCATGAGCGCTTCCGCCAGGCCGCTGATCACCGGCCAGATCATCAACCCCGACAACGCCGGCGGTCCGGTTGCCTTCGGCGACTCGATCCAGAACTGTGCAGCCCTCTCCGCCGTCTACACGGCCGGGCCCACGAACGTGAACCGCAACGACTGCGAGTCGTTCACCCTCAGCGGTCCGTTCGTGCAGCTCAATCCGGCGAAAGACAACCTCTCGGGTGGCGGACCGTTCAATCCGGGACAGAACGTCAGCTGGCGCCTGCGCGTGCGCAGCGCCGCGCAGTCCAGCGATCCCGTTCCCCTCGAAGACCTGATCGTGACCGATCTCCTGCCGGTCGATCTGCTCTTCAGCTCCTGGACCTTCGACGATCAGGGCACCGGCTTGCCGGCGCCGCAGACCTTCTCGCAGATCCCGAACTTCGCCGGCACCGGCCGCACGTTGCTGCGGTGGACGTGGAACGCGGGCAGCGGCTCGCTGGGAGTCAATCAGCAGGTCTGGATCAACGTCACCACGACCATCCGCAACGGCGCGCTCTTCGGCTCGCTCAGCAACGACATGCTGATCGACTCCGACGCCCCGGGGCTCGCGCTCCGCTGCAGCGGCTCGTCGCAGGCCGACCCGCTCGACTACGACGGCGACGCCAACACCGCCGAGACGCTCTGCCGCGCCACCGGCACGATCACCGTCGCCGGCATCGCGCAGCTCGTGTCGGGCAAGACCATCAAGGGCACGTGCGACGGCAGCGCGGTCTCCAGCTCGCTGGGCACGCTCATCGGCGGCGGCATCGAATACCACCTGCGCGTGCAGAACGTCGGCACCGTGGCGATGCAGAACTTCGTCCTCATCGACATCCTGCCGTTCGTCGGCGACACCGGCGTGCGCGACACGAACCCGCGCCTCTCGGAGTGGACGCCGCTCCTCGCCGCGCCCATCCTGCCGCCGTCCGGAACGACGCTCTACTACTCGACGTCCGGCAATCCGTGCCGCGGTGAAGTGGGCGGTCCGACGACGGGCTGCGATCCTCCGAACTGGACGACCGTCGCGCCGAGCCCGATCACCAGCGTGCGCTCCTTCAAACTGGAGTTCGGCGACCGCGTCGTGAATCCGTACGATTTCGTCGAGTTCGATTTCGTGATGACGACACCGGGCGACGTGCCTTCGGGCGACGTCGCGTACAACTCCTTCGCCTATCAGGCGGACCGCGCCGACGGTCTCGGCTCGCTCGCCGCGGAGCCGGTGAAGGTCGGCATCTCCATCGGCGCCTGCGAGGCTGCATCGCTCGGCGACTTCGTATGGGTCGACCTCAACGGCGACGGCGCGCAGAACGACGGCCCCACGGGCCTCAACAACATCTACGTGCAGCTCTTCACGCCGGGACCGGACACCTTCCCCGGGACGCTCGACGACGTGCCGCTCGCATCGACGGTGACGGCAGACTCACCGGGGGGCGCGCCGGGCTGGTACTCGTTCCCCGGACTCGCGCCCGGCACCTACTTCGTGAAGATCACGCCGCCGCCGTCGTACGAGATCTCCCCGCGCGACGCGACCGGCGACACGACGGACTCGGACAGCGATCCGAACGGCGTGTCCCACGTGACCACCCTGAGCCCGAATGAAGACGACCCGACCATCGACTTCGGCCTCGTGCCGACGGCGTTCGGCGCGGCGGGCAACTACGTCTGGTTCGACGCCGACAGCGACGGCATCCAGGACGAGCCCGTGACCTCGGGCATCAACGGCGTCACCGTCCACCTCTTCATCGACGACGGCGACGGCAACCGCGAGCCGGCCGGCGACGACTTGCTCGTCGCCACGACCGTCACCGCGGACGACGTCTACGCCCGTCCCGGCTACTACCTCTTCGACGGTCTCGTGCCGGGGCTCCCGTACTTCATCCAGTTCATCACGCCCGCGTCGGCGACCGGACTCACTACCAGCAACGCCGGCGGTGACGACACGGTCGACTCCGATCCGGCCGCGAACGGCACGGCGCCGATCTTCTCCGTCGCCGCGCTGGAGCTCAATCCGACGTTCGACGCCGGCTTCATCGCTCCGGCGGGCACGCTCGCTCTCGGCGATCAGGTGTGGCTCGACGCGGACAACGACGGCCTGTACGAGCCGGAGAACGGCGAGGTGGGCATCGACGACGTGCGTCTCGATCTCTACCGCGACGTGAACGCGGACGGCGAGCCCTCGCTCGACGAGTTCGCCGCGTCGGCCGTCACCGCCACGACCAGCGGCTTTGCAGGACGCTACCGCTTCGACGATCTCGCTCCGGGCACGTACATCGTCGTCGTTTCGCCGGTGAACTTCACCGGCGGCGGCGCGCTCGCCGGTCTCTCGACGAGCACGGGCAACGATCCCGCGCCCGATCCCGATGACGACGTGAACGGCGACGACAACGGGACGAACCTCGGCGCGCTCGTCGCCAGCGATCCGGTGACGCTGAGCGACAACGGCGAGCCGACTAGCGAAGACGGCAACAACGACACGAACCTCACCGTCGACTTCGGCTTCATCACCGGCGGCGATCCTCCCGACTACGACTACGGCGATGCGCCGGACGTCGGCGTGGGCACCGCCCCTCAGGATTATCAGACGACCGCGCTGGACAGCGGCGCCCGCCACCTCCTCGGCGTCCCGGGCGCTCCGTTCCTCGGCGTGTGCGTCGATGCGGACGGCGGCTTCCTGCAGAACCTCGCGGCCGATGCGGATGACACCGTGGGTAGCTGCAGCGATGACGAAGACGGCGTGACGTTCACGGGCTCGTTCACGCCGGGCGGCACGGCGACGTTCAACGTCACTTCCGGCGGCGCGCAGTGCTCGCTCGATGCATGGGTGGACTGGAACCAGGACGGCGACTTCAGCGACGCCAGCGAGCAGATCGCCTCATCGCTGAACGTGCCTCTCGGTCCGGCGACCGTCCTCAGCCCGGCCGTGCCCGCGGGCGCCACCCCCGGCACGACCTACGCGCGCTTCCGCTGCTCGACCGCCGGCGGCCTCACCCCGACGGGCGAAGCGCCCAACGGTGAAGTCGAGGACTACCGGATCGCGATCATCGGCTCCGACTTCGGCGACGCGCCCGCGACCTACGGCGCCGCCGAGCATCGCGTCGATCCGCTGACGCCGCTCTACCTGGGCGTGTGCGTCGACACCGAGCCGGCCACGCAGCCGAGCGTCGGCGCGATCGGCGACGACAACAACGCCGGCACGAGCCGCGTGGGAAGCTGCTTCGACGACGAGAGCGGCGTCGTGCAGCTCACGCCGCTGGCGACCTGCCTGACGGCCAGCTTCACCATCACCAGCAATTCCGCGGGGCTTCTCGACGCGTGGATCGACTTCAACGGCAACGGCGTCTTCACCGATCCGGGCGAGCAGGTCTTCACCGGCAACGCCCTCGCCGCCGGCCCGAATGCGCGCAACATCGCGGTCCCGTGTACGGCGACGTCCGGACTCCGGTACGGACGCTTCCGGCTGACGTCCGGCGGCGGCCAGACGCCGACGAGCCTCGCGAACGACGGTGAGGTCGAGGATTACGCGTTCACCGTCTCCGGGACCGACTTCGGCGACGCGCCGGACTCGTACGACACGCTCTTCGCCAGCAACGGCGCACGGCACCTGATCGCTACCGGCTTCTCCCTCGGCGCGACCGTCGATGAAGAGCCGGACGGCCAGCCGAATGCCGCGGCCAACGGCGATGGTGCCGACGAGGACGGCGTTACGCTCCCGGCCCTCAACGCCTGCGCGACGGCGAATTACAGCGTCACCCTGACGAACACCGCCGGCATTGCCGCTCCGCGCCTCGACGCCTGGATCGATTTCGACGGCGACGGCTCGTTCGACGATCCGCGCGACCGCATCGCCACCGGCGTCGCTCTGGTCTCCGGCGTGAACAACCTCAACGCCTCGATTCCGTGCAACGTCCGCACGCGCACCACCTACGCGCGGTTCCGCCTCAGCGACGGCGGGATCGCCACTCCGAACGGGTTCGCGCTCCCCGGCGAAGTCGAGGACTACGTCGCCACTGTGCAGGGTCTCGACTACGGCGACGCGCCGGTACCGCATCCTGTGCTGCTCGCGAACAACGGTGCGCGGCACGTGGTGCTGCTCTCTGGCAATCCGAGCCTCGCCACCGGGCCTGACACGGAAGACGACGGCCAGCCCAGCGCCGGTGCGAACGGCGACGGTGCCGACGAAGACGGCGTGACCAGCGGGACGCTCACCGCCGCGGCCACCAACTCCATCACCATCACCACCGGCCCGACCGGCGGCAACGTGAGCTGCTGGATCGACTTCGACAACGACGGCAACTGGACGGACGCGGGCGAGCAGATCGTCACCGACCTCGCGATCGGCGGGAGCTCCTCGTCGTCCCCGAACTTCCCCGTCCCCGCGGGTGCCGTGCGCGGTTCGCTCGCGCTCCGCTGCCGCATCAGCACTCTCACCGGTCTCACCTCCGTCGGCTCTGCCGCGAACGGTGAGATCGAGGACCATCTCGTCGCCGTCACCGGCTACGACCTCGGCGACGCGCCCGCTCCGTACGCAACGCTGATTGCGAACAGCGGTGCGCGCCATCAGCTGCTCGCCGCGAACAACCCGACGCTCGGCCTGACAGTCGACGCGGATGCCGACGGCCAGCCGTCCGCCGCGTTCAACGGCGACGATCTCGCGCTGACCGACGACGAGGACGGCGTCACCTTCCCCGGAGTTCTCCTCCCGTCGACGACCGGCTCGATCACGCTGACGACCGGGACGACCGGCGGTCTCGTGAGCTGCTGGATCGACTTCGACGGCGACGGCGACTGGACGGACGCGGGTGAACAGGTCGTCACCAATCTCCCCATCGCGGGCAGCGGCAGCGCGTCTCCCACGTTCCCCGTTCCGCCGGGAGCCGTGAACGGCACCACCGGCGTGCGCTGCCGCATCGCCACGCTCGGCACCGTATTGCCCACCGGCGACGCGCCGGACGGCGAGATCGAGGATCACGCGGTGATCATCGGCAGCGTCGACTTCGGCGACGCCCCGGACACGTACGGCACGACCCTCGCCGGCGACGGCCCGCGCCACGGCGTGACCACCGGCTTCTCCCTCGGCGCCACGATCGATTCCGAAGCGAACGGCCAGCCTTCCGTGAATGCGGACGGCGACGGCGCGGACGAAGACGGCGTGACGCTGCCGGCGACGCTGGTCGCGTGCAGCTCCGTGAACGTCACCGTCAACCTGACGAACACCGCCGCGGTCGCGACGCCGCTCCTCGACGCGTGGATCGACTTCAACGGCAACGGGATCTTCGACGCGGGCGACCGCATCGCCACGAGCCTCGCGCTCGTCGCGGGCGCGAACAACGTCCCGGTGAACGTGCCGTGCTCCGCGGGCACCACCGTGTCGTACGCCCGCTTCCGCCTCAGCTCGACCGGCGTCGGCACTCCCACCGGTTCGGCGTCCCAGGGTGAGATCGAAGACTACGTCCTCAACCTGAACGGTCTCGACTTCGGCGATCACGCCGATCCCACGTACCCGACGCTGCTCGCGTCCAACGGCGCGCGGCACGTGGTCGTCCCGGCGAACAACCCCACCCTCGGCGTCAGCGTCGACACCGAAGCCAACGGCGCCCCCGGCGCCGGTGCAAACGGCGACGACACGACCGGCACCGACGACGAGAACGGCGTGACGTTCGGCCCGATCATCCCCGGCGCGACGGGCAGCATCACCGTCACCACCGGCGCGACGGGCGGCAACGTGAACGTCTGGATCGACTTCGACCACAACGGGTCGTGGGCCGATGCCGGCGAGCACGTCGTCACCGATCAGCCGCTCGCGGGCGGCGCATCGCAGCAGTTCACCTTCCCCGTGCCGGTCGGCGCGATCGCGGGCAGCAGTCCGCTCCGCGCGCGCATCTCCTCGCAGACCGGCCTCGGCGTCACGGGTCTCGCGAACGACGGCGAGATCGAGGATCACCTCGCGCCGGTGCTCGCGGCCGAGCCGCGCATCGGCGGCGCGCTCGAGGAGGAGTCGCGGACGCCTGCCGGCGCGTGCGGCTCGTACGACTTCGCCTTCCTCGTGCGCGTGCAGAACCTCGGCAACGTCACCCTCACGAACGTGCAGGCAACCCTGCCGCTCGCGTCCGTGTTCATCGCCCCGGCGACGTACAGCGTCACATCCGTGACCAGTGCGGAGCTGACGGTCGATCCGTCGTACAACGGCGGTGCGCAGTCCAACCTCCTGCTCGCGGGCGCGACCCTCGACGCGGGCGAGAGCGCCACCATCCGCGTGGCCTTCCGCCTGAACGCGGGTTGCCGCGACGTCACCTACCAGCTCTCGGCCACCGTGACCGGCCAGGCGCCCGACGGCTCCACCGTCACCGACACCTCGCAGAACGGCCCCGACACCGACCCCGACGACGACGGCTCCGCGACCGACGACAACGAGCCGACGCCGATCGCAATCTTCGCCTTCGAAGACATTCCCACCCTCGACGTGTGGGCCCTGATCGCGATCGCCGCCCTCCTCGCGGCGATCGCCCTCCGGCGAGTCGTGTAACCCCCCCGGCGGTGCGGCGGACCTTTTCGGTCCGCCGCACTTACGCGTTTGTAGCGGCCGCCTTCGCGGCCGCGTTTGACGCGCGATCCCGCGAGCCCCGTGCGCGGTGCGCACGGGGCTCATGCCTGGGCACAAGCCCCAATGGCGTTCACTTTAGGCGAGCGCGCCCCTCACCCGGCCTTCGGCCACCCTCTCCCCGCTGACGCGGGGCGAGGGCTATCTTGGGGTTCCTTCTCGCGAGAGATGGGCTATCTATTTTGTTTCTTGCGAGATGCGCGTTTCTCTCGCCCTTCTCCCCTCCGTGAGGGGAGAAGGTGCCGAAGGCGGATGAGGGGTTGTTCTCTCGCTAAAGTTAACGCCATTGGCGGCTCATGCCCGGGGTCAGCGAGGTCGGGTTTCGACGCGGCCGTGAAGGCGGCCGCTACAAACGCGCACCTGCCACACTCCGCCCACCCGAGTGGCGGCGCGGGACGCCGCCACATCAGCCGGCGGGACGCCAGCGCTCCGATCGGTGCCGCGCGATACGGAAATACCAGAGTGCCTTCGCGCGCAACCGTTGCGCGCGAAGGCGCGCTTTCCAATCTAGCCTCGGGCTAATGCCCGGGGTCGGCGAGGTCGGGTTTCAACGCGGCCGCGAAGGCGGCCGCTACAAACGCGACCCTCCGAAAGCGGGCAAAAAGCGTGCAGGACAAAAAACCAAGGAGACCTGGCTCATGGCGGACAGGAACGACACCACGGCTCCGGAGACACCGAAGCCCGATCACGCGCTGCGGCGCCTGGGTCGCCTGGTCGGCACCTGGAGCATGAAAGGCCGCCCGATTGGCGCGGACGAAGACAGCATCACCGGCACCACCACGTTCCAGTGGCTGCACCAGGAAACCAACGACAGCGATACCGGTTTCTTCCTGCAGCAGGACATGGACATGGATTACGCGGGTACGCCGATCCAGAGCCACGAGCTCATTGGCTATGACCCCGGAACCAAGGCGTTTTCCTCGTATGTGTACTCCAACATGTCCCCCGAGCCATTGCCCTACGAATGGGATATCCAGGGCGATACCCTGACGATCTCCGTCAAGCATGGCCCGATGGACGCAACCTTCACGGCCAAGATTGCGCCCGACGGCAACAGCTTTTCGGGTGGCTGGAGACCGAACCCTGGCGCGGACGAAACCATCAACGCCCCCTACGACATCAGCCTCTCCCGCCTGGGGTAGTGGGCCGCCGCCGCCGCACCTCCGGCGGCGTCAGGTACACCGATCCGCCGTCCACGTACACCTCGTAGACGCCCGCGGGCGTGCCGGCGAGGGTCGTCTGCCCGTGTTGCAGCGGGCGGCGTCCGGTCAGCGACAGGTCGTCGCCGAGGGTGAGGATCTCGGTGTAGGTGAGGATGGCGTAGCCGGTGCGGGTCGGGATGAGGCGCAGCGGGTCGCGCTCGTCGACTTCGAGGGCGCGGGTCTCGAGAACGGTGCCTTGGGGGGACAGCCGCGCGGCGTGCAGCGTGCCGCCGGCGTACCAGAGCGCCGCGATCGTGCCGCCTTTCATGGCGGCATGGAGGGGATACGAGGACGCGATGCTCTGCGAAGTCCCGGCCGGGGTCAGGTCCGGGCCGAGCCGGGTCGTGCGGACGTCGATCTCCGGCGGCGGGGGCGGATAGAGCGGTACGGTCAGGATGCTGGAGCGGCGCCAGACCAGCAGGTAGCCGTCGCCGGTCCAGAAGAGGCCCGCCGGCTCGTGGTCGATCGCGAAGAAGGACCTGTACTCTTCGGGGAGAGTGACCGGCACGGGGACGGAATCGATCGGCCGTCCCGAGCGGTCCACGCGCACCGCGAACAGCTGCGTCGGTTCATCCTGCTCCCACAGCACGACGTACTCCGACCCGTTCCAGGCGATCTGCACGCCGGTGTCGACGCCGTGGGCGAGTGTGTGGACCGCGCCGCTGCCCGCGATCGAGATCCGCAGCGCCTTGCGGCAGAAATCGTCGGAGAGCGATTCCTGCCATGCGACGAGGTAGTTCGTGCCGTCGGTGCCGATGACCGGCGATGACGCCGCCGGCCCGTCCGACACGTCGAGCGCGGGCCCGGTGAACGGGAAGACGCGCGCGCGGACTCTGGTCGTCCCTCCGCGCTCCACCCACGCGACCAGCGCCGTGTCCGTCCCCGCGGCGATGGCGGGCTCGCCTTGCCCGGGCAGGCCGTGGGTGAGCCGAAGCTCGCGGTTCGTCGCGAGCGAGCGCGCCACGATCTGCGAGCCGGCAAACGTGCAGCGCAACTCCTCGGTCCACGCGACGACCGTCTCGCCGCCGGCGTACGCCAGCACGGGGCTGTGGCGGTCGAACGAGGCGGGCGGCGGGAGCGCAGCGACGCTCGTCACGCTGCCGTTGGGGGTGATGCCTGCCACCTGCGTCGTGCCGTCCTTCCCCCACGCGACGAGGAACCGTTGCCCGTCCCATACCGGCGCGAACGGCTCGACGTAGACGTCGGTGAGCTTGATCTCGCTGCCGATCGATGCCGTGCCGAGGACTCGGGCAAAGTAGGGGGTCAGGAGCAGGCACGTGCTTGCGTTCGTGCACGTGATCGACATCTGCCCCCCGAACTGGGACGGGATGGTCTGCTCCCGCGACACCGCCCCGGCGTTCGTCAGCGTCGCGACGTGGATCGTGGAGCCGTCTCCCCACGCCACCGCGAACCCGTTGCCGCGCACCGACGCGGATGCCCCGTGCTGCCCCAGCACCAGCGTCGCCCCCTGGCCAACGATCCGGCCGTTCTCGTCGGTGAAGATCGTGTGCCCTTCCCGCGTGACGAAGAGGAGCCGCGTCCCGTTCCACGCCATCGACGAGAACGTAGGCGCGACCACGTCCGAGACCTGGACGTCCCCGCCATACGCGATCCGCGCGATGCGGATGCCGTCCCCCTCGGCGAGGGCCACGAACACGGAGCCGTTCGGCCCCGCGACCGCCGCGAGCGGGGTTCCGGGCCGGCCCAGCTCACCGGCGTCACGGATTTCGTCGGTGTGCCGGATGCGTGCGAATCGCGGCCGCTCGAAGCCCCACACCACCACGAAGTCGCCGCCTGACGCGACGATCCGCGGACTCCAGTGGTTCTCCGGGGACGGCCCCGTTTCGCGTGGTGCGACCGGCAGCGGATCCGCGCTGCACACGATTGCGGCGGCCAGCAGGAGTGCGATTGCGATTGAGTGACGCATGCCGTTGATACGAACGCGCCGCGGAGCACGTCCATCCCCCGGCTGAAGCCGGGGTCTATTCTCTCTTGCCCGCGTAGCGGGCTGCCAGAAAATAGACCCCGGCTTCAGCCGGGGGACATCGGTGGCAGTCAACCCAGCCCGCGTAGCGGGCGACAGACCGGCTTCGATTTACGGAGCCGCCCTCCGCGGGATCGCCGGCTTCACCTGCTTCTTCGGCGGATTCGCTGCGAGCTCGCGCAGCGCGATCTCGATCGCTTTCTCCAACTGCGGATCGCGCCCGGCGATCACGTCTGCCGGCGTCTGCTCGACCTCCACGTCCGGCGGCACGCCCTCGTTCTCGACGCCGAACCCTTCCTCCGTCCAGAACGCGAGGTTCGGGGCGGTGATGTTGCCGCCGTCCATCAGAGGGGGGTAGCCGAGGATGCCGACCAGGCCTCCCCAGGTGCGGCGGCCGACGAGCGTCCCGAGCTCGAGCTTGCGGAACATCCACGGCAGCAGGTCGCCGCCCGAGCCTGCGGTCTCGTCGATGAGCATGACCTTCGGCCCCTGGATCGACGCGAGCGGGGTCTTGAGATCGCCGCCGTAGCGGAACGCCCAGTTGCTGATGAACGGGCGGCGGAGGATGTCGATGTAGTAATCCGCGACCTGGCCGCCGCCGTTGTGGCGCTCGTCCACGATGATCGCATCGCGGTCTGCCTGCGGGAAGAAGTAGCGCTTGAAGTACTCGTGTCCCGCGGTGGACGTGTTCGGCACGTACACGTACGCGACGCGGCCGTTCGTCGCCGCCGTCACCTTGCGCAGGTTGCCTTCGACCCAGTCGCGGTTGCGGAGCTGGGCCTCGTTCTCGATCGGCACGACCTGCACCGTGCGCGAGCCCTTGCCGTCCGGCGTCGGTCCGACCGTGATCTCCGTGAAGCGTCCCGCCGACCGCTCGAACCGGCTGTAGAGGTTCTCCGGGTACTTCAGCTCCTTCCCCTCGACCGCGAGCAGGTACTCGCCCGCCTTCACGTCCACGCCCGGCTCGGTGAGCGGCGAGCGCAGCGCGGGGTTCCAGTTCAAGCCGCCGAACACCTTCTTGAACCGGTAGCGTCCGTTCTCGACCGCGTAGTCCGCGCCGAGCAGGCCGCCCGGGCGCGTGTCGGTATTGGCCAGACTGTCGCCGCCGCCGAGGCGGTGGTGGCCGACGGCGAGCTCGCTGGACATCCAGCGCATGACCCGGTTGAGGTCCTGGCGCACGCTGACGTCCGGCAGGAACGCCGCGTACTTCGCGCGCATCGCGTTCCAGTCCGCGCCGTGGAAATTCGGGTCGTAGAAGTAGTCGCGGTTGATCCGCCAGGCCTCGTGGAAGATCTGGTTCCACTCCGCGCGCGGGTCGATCTTCACCTCGACCCGGTCCAGCGCGAGCTTGTTCTTCGATGAGTCGATCTTCTCGCCGAGGTCGGCGACGACGAAATCGTCCTTCATGGTGAGGAGGACCTTCTTCGTGTCGTGCGAGATCTCGTACGCGTCGACCTGGTCGACCAGCGACTCGTCCTTGCGCTTCTCGAGGCTGTAGCGGCGCAGCGAGCCGCCCCCTTCATCGCTGAAGCGGTTGAGGCCCGAGCCGGCGCGGAGGTAGTAGATCTCGCCGGTCTTGCCGACCTGCAGGAGGTCGTAGCCCGCGGCGTCCAGCGGGAACGCGACGATGCGCTGCGTGAGGCCGTCGAGGTCGACCTTCACCGTCACCTTCTCCGGGGCCTTCTCGTCTTTCTTCTCGTCGTTCTTGTCGTCCGCCTTCTCTAGCGGCTTCTCGGCCGGCTCCTCTTCCGCCTTCTCCTCGTCACTCTCGCGCGCGAGCGGCGACGGCACGCCCTTCGACAATACCGCGAGGTAGATGTTGCTCGTCGCGAGCATGTCCGCGTTCGACATCGAGAACCAGTCCTGCACCGGGCCGGCGTTCGTCGACGCGAGGAAGTAGAGGTACTTGCCGTTCGGATCGAAGACCGGGCTGGCGGCGTCGGAGAGGCCGTCGGTCAGTGCGTTCGACTGCTTCGTGTCGACCGACCAGAGGTGGATCTGGCGCATGTACGTCGGCGTGAGACGGACGTACGCGAGCCACTTCGAGTCCGGCGACCACGCGTGGTTCGCCTCGTCGTACGTCCCCGGCGAATAGAGCGGCTGCGACGAGATCTTCGTCACCGAGCCGCTGGCCACGTCGAGGACGTACAGCGACCGCGAGTTGTCCGTGAGCGCGATCCGCTTCGAATCCGGCGACCACTTCGCATCCGCGTAGAAGCCGGCGCCGCCGAGGGTGATCTTGCGCGGCGTGCCCTTGCCGTCCTGGGCTTGCAGGAAGAGCTGGTACTCGCCGGATTCATCGGAGAACCACGCGATCGTCTTGCCGTCCGGTGACCAGGACGGGAAGCGGTCGTGCGCGCCGGCCGAGCGCGTCAGGTTACGGTCGTCGCCTTTCTCCGCGGGGACCGTGATGATCTCGCCGCGGTAGCCGAGCGCCACGCGCGCACCGGTCGGCGACAGCGACGTCCCACGGACGTACCTCACGCCCTTGACGAAGCGCGGGCGCGTCTCCAGGAGGTCCGCCGCGACGCCGATCTTCAGGCGATTGGCACGCGCGGTCGCGGGATCGAAGAGGTGCAGATAGCCGGCTTGCTCGAAGATGATCTTCCCCGCGCCGGCCGTGGCGCCGATGATCGGGAAGTCGGTGAAGCGCGTCAGCTGCGCCACCTGCTTCGTCTTCGGGTCGAACGAGTGCAGGTTGAACTCGCCGGCGCGGTCGGAGAGGAAGTAGATCCGGTTGCCGATCCACATCGGGTCGGTGTCGTTCGCGCGGTCTTTCGGCTGCGGGATCTGCTCGACGGCGTAGCTCTTCGCGTCGAAGATCAGCAGCCGCGACGTCATGCCGCCGCGGTAATGCTTCCACTGCGTGAACGCTTCGCCGAGAGGTTGATAGACGATGTGCGAGCCGTCCGGTGCGTACGTCGCTTCGCTCGCGTTCGGGATCGGCAGCTTCGACACCGCGCCTCCGCCGACCGGCACGGTGAAGAGCTGCCGGTAACGCATCGTGTAGACCTCGCGCGGCGAGGTGAAGACGACCGCCGCACCGTCAGGCGTGAAGCCCTGCGGCAGATCTTCCCCCGGATGCCACGTCAGCCGCTGCGGCACCCCACCCTCGGCCGCCACAATATAGATGTCGGTGTTCCCGTCGTACTCGCCGGAGAAGGCGATCCACTTCCCGTCGGGGGAGAAGCGCGGATTGCCTTCCACGCCGGGATGCGACGTGAGCCGCCGCGCGCCCGAGCCGTCGAGGCTCGCGACCCAGAGGTCATTGGCGTACGCGAACGCGACGCGGTCCGCGCTTACCGCGGGCTGGGTCAGGAGGCGGGTGTCGTGGATGTCGACTGCGAGCAGGGAGGAGGCGAGGAGCAGCGCCGAGAGCGCCGCGGCGAAGCGGAGGATCCGAGCCATTTGTTGTCTGTTTCTCCTTCGGAAAGATCGACGGGAACTATAGCGCGCGGCTCAGAAGGACAGCGTGACGTGACGATGAACAGCACAGGTGATGTCCGTGACGCCAATTTCGTGGCGTGCGGACGCGGCAGCGTGATCCAGGATGCCGTGCCGGTGACGGTCGGCCGCACATGTGCTGTGTTTGGCCGCTCTAGCGTGACAATTGGCCACACATGTGCGTGTATTTACCGCACAGGTGTGGTACTTGACCACACACGTGCGGTTCAGTGTCATGGATTACGTCATCTTGAACAACACAAGTACTGACGGTGGATGAAAATACATCAAGAATGACAGTACAGGTGCTGTTGATCGTCAACTTGGAGCGTCGAAAGACCACACGTGTGTCGCTTGCCGCCTCGAGGTGATGAATGTCACCCTCACCCGGTGACACGCGCGGGTGGGTTGGCGGGCGCTCCTATCCTACGTTGTGGCCATGAACATCCGCGGTCTGCTTCTCGTGCTCACTCTTGCTCCCGGTCTCCACGCGGGCGTCGTTTTCCGGAACGCGCGCGTCTTCGACGGCGCGTCCGTGCTGCCTGCCGGCACCGAGGTGCTGGTGGAGGAGGGGAAGATCGCGGCCGTGGGCAAGCGGCTTCGCGTCCCGGACGGCACGGAGATCGTCGACGGCACAGGCAGGACGCTGCTGCCCGGACTGATCGACGCGCACACCCATTCCTTCGGCACCGCGCTCACCGACGCGCTGATGTTCGGCGTGACGACGAACCTCGATCAGTTCACCGACGCCGGCATGGCGGCGTCGTGGCGCGCGGAGCAGGCCGCGGGCAAGGCTGCGCACCGGGCCGACCTCTTCTCCGCGGGGATACTCGTCACCGCGCCGAAGGGACACGGGACCGAGTACGGCTTCGCGATCCCCACGATCACCGCCCCCGCGGAGGCGCAGGCGTTCGTCGACGCCCGGATCGCCGAAGGGTCGGACTGGATCAAGATCGTCTACGACGATGGGCACACGTACGGCGGAGCCATTCCGACCGTGAGCAAGGAAACGATGCGCGCCGTGATCGAAGCGGCCCACCGGCGGCAGAAGCTGGCGGTCGTGCACATCCAGTCGCTCGCCGCCGCGCGCGATGCGATCGAATCTGGCGCGGACGGCCTCGTCCACCTCTTCGTCGACAAGGAGCCCGATCCGGAGCTCGCGAAGCTCGTGGCGGACCACAAAGCCTTCGTCATCGCCACGCTCGTGGTCTTGAAGAGCATGACCGGTGTGGGCGGAGGGGCGACGCTCGTCGATGACGCGCGGCTGCAGCCCTATCTCCACGCCGCCGCGCGCACGCAGCTCACGCAGGCGTTCCCGCGCTCGGCGAAGCTCCCGCCGTTGACGTACGGCGTGGCGGAGACGGCCGTGCGGCAACTGATCGCGCGCGGCGTGCCCATCCTCGCGGGGAGCGACGCGCCGAATCCCGGGACGGCGCACGGAGCGGCGCTGCACCGCGAGCTCGAGCTGCTCGTCAACGCCGGACTCACGCCGGTGCAGGCACTGGCCGCGGCCACGAGCGCTCCCGCGCGCGCGTTCCGCATCCCCGACCGCGGACGCATCGCCAAAGGTCTGCGCGCCGACCTCGTGCTGGTCAACGGCGATCCCACGCGCGACGTCACCGCGACCCGCGACATCGCCGGCATCTGGAAGGGCGGCGTGGCCGTCGACCGCGGCGCCTATGCGAAAGCCATCGCCGATGCGAGTGCCGCGGTGGCGAGCGCTCCGGCCGGAATCGACGCGAAGATGCTGAGCGACTTCGACGCCGGCTCGCCCGCCGCGGCGTTCGGGACGGCCTGGCTGCCGACCGCGGACGACATCGCTGGCGGCAAGTCGAAGGGCACCGTGAGCGTCGTCGACGGCGGCGCCGCGGGAACGGCGAAGTCGCTCTCGATCGCCGGCACCATCGACCCCGCGCTGCCGTACGCGTGGTACGGCGCGATGTGGTCGCCTACGCCGGTCCCGATGCAGCCGGGGAATCTGTCGTCGAAGACGGGCCTGCAGTTCCAGGCCAAAGGCGACGGCAAGACCTATCGCGTCATGGTCTTCACCCAGGCCGGCGGCCGCATGCCCCTGGTGCGCACCTTCGTCGCCGGTCCGGAATGGCGCGCGGTGGAGATGCCATGGAAGGCCTTCGGCACCGACGGCCGCGACGTCATGGCCGTGATCTTTGCCGGTGGTCCGGAAGGGGGCCCATTCGCGTTACAGGTGGATGAGGTGAGCGTGCGGTAGATCCAGGAGGCGCGCGAAGGCACGCTTTCCAAGCTAGCCCCGGGCGGACCGCCGCCCGGGGTCACGCGAGGACGCCCCCAACAACGCGGCCGCAAAGGCGGCCGCTCCAATGCGTGTTTGTAGCGACCGCCTTCGCGGCCGCGTACATGCCCCCCTGATCAACCCCGGGCAGAGCCCGGGGCCACAATTGGACAGCGCGCCTTCGCGCGCTGCCTGTGCGACCTCCAGCCCGAGACTCAGGACTCAGGACTCAGGACTGCCTCCGCCTCCACCCGCTCCAGACATCGCCTGACGCTGAGGCCCGGCGTCGGCGTCTCCGCCACCCAGGGCAGCGTACTGCCCGAGCGCTCGATCAGGCGCGCCGCGTCCTCGTCCACGCCCGCGAGCCAGAGCTCGCCGCCGTCGCGCTTCATCTCCGCCGCGAGGTCTTCCAGTGCGCGCAGCGCGGCGAAGCGGATCTCGTGGGCGTGGGACAGGTCGAGGACGAGGATGCGCGTGGCGTGGGGGACGATCTCTTCCATCTCTTCGACGAATGGCGCGACGGCGGCGTAGTGGAGGTTGCCGCTGACTTCGACGACGACCACGTCCGCGTCGTCGTCGGAGCCGAGGGGGACGAGGATGGGGCCGTCGCGGCGGAGGATGCGCAGGCGGGGCGCGGACGTATTGGCGATGTGGATGATCAGCGCCGTGCCTGTGCCGAGGAGGATGGCCCACTGCAGCGGGAGGAGGAGCGACGCGGCGAAGGTCTCGGCGAGCAGGAGGCGCGTCTCGCGCGACGCGCGCCAGAGGCGGCGCATGCCGCGCCAGTCGATCATGTGAAACGCGATCACCAGCAGCACGCCGGCCAGCGAGGCCTGCGGAATCCACCCCGTGAGCGATCCGCCCGCGAGGAGGACGACGCCGCTGAACACCGCCGCGGCAGCGGCGGCGAGGCGCGTTTTGGCGCCGCCGGTCTTCAGCAGCGCGGAGCGTCCGAGCGATGCGGACGCGGGGAACGCGCCGCCGAAGGAACCGGCGACGTTGCCCAGACCCTGCGCCAGGATCTCGCGGCGCATGTCCGGACGCTCTCCGCCCGCGCGCGCGGTGACCGCGAGCTCCATCGTGCCGAGGAGGACGATGGCCATCGCGGGGATGAAGAGCGATTGCAGGATGTCCGCATCGTACAGAGGCAGCACGAGCGGCGGCCAGGCGTTGGTCATCGCGTGGCGGTCGTGGACGAGCGGGAGCCCTTCGATGCGCAGGGCCCAGGCCAGGATCGTGCCGCCGAGGACGGCGAAGAGGGCGAACGGGATGCGCGGCGAATAGCGCCGGCCGATCTCCACGCCCGCCGCGGTACAGATGGTGACGAGGATCGCCGGCCACTGCACGTCGCGCCAGTGCGCGACGACGTCGCCGAACTGCGTGAGGAAGCCGGTCGCGTGCGTCGGCGGAATCCCGAGCGCTTCGTCGAACTGCATGATGCCGATCAGGATCGCGACGCCCGTGGTGAAGCCGACCAGCACGGACTCCGGGATGAGGCGGATGAGGTGCGCGCCGCCCGACAGCGCGGCGACGATGCGGATGACGCCGGCGAGCAGCGTGAGCGTCGCGAGCACGCGGATCGCGTCCTCGCGCAGGAGGCCGCTCGGCGCGAGGAAGGGGAGGAGCGCGCCGAGGATCAGCATGCTCGTGGTGTTCGTCGGACCGGTGACGACCTGCGCGCTCTTGCCGCTCAACGCGGCGGCGAGTCCCGCGACGGCGGCAGTGGCGAGGCCGTACGCGGGAGGCAGCCCCGACATGAGGGCGTACGCGAGACATTGAGGGATGCCGACCAGCGCGACCGTGAGGCCGGCGAGAATGTCGGTCGTCGGACGCGCCTCACTCATGTCGGCAGTTTGTACACCTCGCGCGCCGGCTTCAAGGGCCGCAGCATCCAATACGGACGCCGCGTGCCGTCCGGGGAGTGTGAGACCGCGGGCCGCGTTTTCGCCATCCACTCTTCATACGCCGCGCGCGATTTCGCGACATCCACCGAGATGTCGCCGTACTTGTCGTCCGGCAACGCCTTGCGAATTCGCACCGCCTGGTGCCAGCAGTGCATCCCCGAGACCGGGTCCGGCTGCACGGGGAACGTCAGGTTCTGATGCACGCCGGCGTCCGTCCACCAGATGCGCTTCGTGTCCGGATCGGACGAGTCGTATGGTCCGACGCCGCGCTCGCGCTGCAACGTCCAGCCGCTGCCCTGATGGTCGAGCTTTACCGTCGCCATCATCTGCCGCTGTCCCTCGTCCGCGGTTTTCCACCGTCCCATGTGATGGCTGCACGCCACCACCCCCGGCCGGATCCCCTCGGTCACCCACGCCTTCACGACGAAGTGTCCGATGCGCGTCTCGACGCGGACGAGCTGTCCGTTCCGCACGTCGATGCGCGCGGCGTCCGTCGGATGAATCCAGAGCGGATTGCTGTGCGCGATCTCGTCGAGCCACTTCGCGTTCGCGCTGCGCGTGTGAATCTGCACGGGCAGGCGAAACGTGGGGATCAGCGGCATCTCGCCCGGTTGCATGCTCTCGGGATGGACTTGACTGCGCGTGTAGCCCGGGATCGCCATCTCCGGCCAGCCCCACGCTGCGAGCGTCGACGAGTAGAACTCCAGGAGTCCGCTGGGCGTAGGGAAGCCGCGCTTCACCTCATCGCCCTGCTGCACGCCCACACGGCGCCTGCCCTCGGCGTCCGGATCGGGCAGCGGCACCGGGATGATGTTCGCGAGGTCCGGCTTCGGCGAGCGCGCATGCGCGCGTCCGCTCGCATCGACGTTCACATCGACCAGCTCCGCCGCCGGCACGTCTTCCTCGAAGATGCGACCCGCGCCGCGCGACACTTCGACCGCGCCCGCGCGACGCATCCACTCCAGCGGAGTCACGCCGTCCGCCGCCGCTTTTTCGCGCAGGCCGGGGACGGAGTTCTCAAAGATGTATGTGTAGTACTCATTCACCGACAGCTTCTCGCCCGGCGTTTTCCTCGACTCGAAGAACTTGCGGATGCCGAGGGTGCCGTCGGGATCGATGCGCCACGACAGCTCGATCCAGAATTCGTTCTCCTCCCACACCTCGCCGGGATTCGTCTGCCGTGTGTCCGTGATCGTCTCGCCGAGGCGCTCGCGGGCGGTGCGGAGGACGGGCTGGCGGAAGCCGAGCCATTGCGCGTCGTGCGTCTCATACGAGTGGAGGTCGTGACGCTCCGAGCCGATGCCGACGGGGAGAATGTAGTCCGCGAAGTAGCTGCTCTCGTTCCACGTCGGCGTCAGCGCGATGTGCAGTCCGATCTTCTTCTCATCGGTCAGCGCTTCGATCCAGGAGAAGCCGTCGGGGTTCGTCCACACCGGGTTGTACACGCGGGTGAAGTAGACGTCCACCTTTCCTCGGCCGTCCTGCAGCAGGTGCGGGAGCAGGAAGGACATCTCGTTGCACGAGAGCGGGAACTCCTGCGGCCAGGTGAGGTCGTTCCACTGCGGCGGGTGCGGCGGCATGTGGATGGGCCGCGGCACGAACTTGTTCCACGCGTTCGGGAACACGCCCCCCTCGGACGCCACCGCTCCGCTGAGCGCGTTGAGCAGGAACAGCGCGCGGGAGATCTGCCAGCCGCCGAGGTTGCCGGCGGTGGCGCTGCGCCAGGTGTGGGTGGAGAGACGGGTCTTCGCGCTGGCGACGATCTTCGCGATCTCTTCGATGGTCTTCGCGGAGATGCCGGATTCCTTTTCGGCGTACGCGAAGGTGAAGCTCGCGTAGGTGTCGGCGAGGACGCGCTCGAACTCCTCGAAGGTCGCGGCGGGCTTCGCGTGGACCGCGGACATGTATTCGCGCCAGTTCCACCACCGCTGCACGAACGCGCGGTCGTACAGCCCGTTGGCGATCATGTACCGCGCGATCGACAGCAGGATCGCCCCCTCCGAGCCCGGCCACGGCGCCAGCCAGTGGTCGGCGTGTGTGGCGGTGTTGGAGAGGCGCACGTCGAAGACGATCAGTTTCGCGCCGCGCTGCTTGGCTTCCATGATGCGCTGCGCGTGCGGGTTGAAGTAGTGCCCCGACTCGAGGTGCGCGCTGATCAGCAGGATGACGTCGGCGTTCGTGTGATCGGGACTGGGGCGGTCGTAGCCCATCCAGAACTGATAGCCGGCGCGCGCGCTGGACGAGCAGATGTTCGTGTGCGAGTTGTGCCCGTCGACGCCCCACGCGGCGAGCACGCGCTCGGTGTAGCCGTCCTCGCCGGGACGGCCTACGTGGTACATGACCTCGTTCGGCCGGCCTTCGACGAGCGCGCGCCGGATGCGCGCGGCGACGTCGTCGAGCGCCTCGTCCCACGTCACGCGCTGCCACTGATTCGCGCCGCGTGCGCCGGTGCGTTTCAGGGGATAGAGGATGCGGTCGGGGTCGGTGGCCTGGTTCAGCGTGGCCGGACCCTTCGCGCAGTTGCGCCCGCGCGAGCCGGGATGTTCGGGATTGCCTTCGTACTTGCGGACTTGAAGGGTCTCTTTGTCGACGTAGGCGAGGAGGCCGCACGCGGACTCGCAATTGAAGCAAGTCGTGGGGACGAGCATGTAGCGTTTTTCGACGCGGCGCGGCCACGCGCGCGAATCGAGCTCGGTCCAGTCGTCCCATCGCTCGCGCGGCGGGAACGACTCGAGGTGGATGCCGCTCGGGCCGGGAAAGTTTTTCATCGATCTCTCCTAAGCCAGCGGCACCGACTGCCCCGCTCCGACGTGCGCGCGCTCGTAGAAGAACAGCCCTGCGAGCACGAGCAGCGCAGCGGGGATTCCGGTGATGATGGCGCCCGCGCCGATGAGCTGCATCACGACGCCCGCGAGGAACGGAAGGCGGAACCGGCCGCGAGTCATCTCCCGCGACGCCAGTCTCGCGTGCGCCGTCGGGTGCGGCATCAGCACCTCGGCCGCGATCAGCATCAGGTGGACGAGCGTCGCCACGACCATGATTGGGCCGGCGGGCGGGAAGCTGGCGAGGAAGAGCGCGGCCGCGCCGGCGGCGACGCACGCGACGAGGTGCTGCGGCGGGAGCAGCGGACTTTGCCACAGGTCGCGCGCCTTCGCCTGCGCGAAGAGCCACGCCGTGTACGTGCCGGACGGAATGGCGACGAGGATGCCGAGGATCGCGAACCAGCGCGGCGGACCCGATCCGAGAATGCTCCAGAGCAGATGGACGCCGAGGACGGCGGCGAAGGCGGTGAGGATGATGCCGCCGCGCACCAGCCAGCTCCGCCACTGTGGGCGGGTGAGGATCAGATAGAAGCGCTTCGGATGTTCGAGCTCGCCGATGAGCAGGCCGAACGTGAGGGCCAGAAAGATTGCCGCAATCACCGGGGCCGTCCACTGCCAGTCGAACGACGAGTAGCCGAAGAGCATCAGCGTTGCGCCGACGAGGTACGTGCCGGCGGCGATGGCCTTCGTCCAGACGTATGCGGTGATCGGCAGTCCCCACGGAGCCTTGTGCGGCACGTCGTACGCGAGCATCGCCGCGGCCATGTTGTTCGGCTGGCCGGGATGTCCGGAGACGACGTCGTGCGAGTCGTGCTGGGTCTGTTCGCTCCACATGAACACGCCCCCCTCGGGGCGCCGCGCCGCGAGCGGGTCGAGCGTCGCCTGATGCGCGCCTTTGTAGAAGAGCTTCGGCAGCGTCTCCTTCTCCGGCCTGCGGACAGCCACGACGTCGCGGTTGACGTACTGCGAGACCTTCGAGGTCGGATCGAGGAGGTTGCCGATGAGGATCGACTCGGTAGGGCAGACCACCACACACGCGGGCTCGAGTCCGACCTCCAGCCGGTGCGCACAGAAATTACATTTCTCCGCGGAGTGATCCTCGGGATTGATGAAGATCGCGTCGTACGGGCACGCCGCGATGCACGCGCGGCAGCCGATGCAGACATTCTTGTCGAAGTCGACGATGCCGTCCTTGCGCTGAAACATCGCCGAGGTCGGACAGGCCTCGACGCACGGCGGGTGCTCGCATTGGTTGCACCGCGTCACCTGAAACGCGCGCCGCGCCGCCGGAAACTGCCCGATGTCGACGGCCTTGACGTAAGTGCGGTTGACGCCGACGGGGACCGCGTTCTCCGACTTGCACGCAGTGCTGCAGGCATGACACCCAATGCACCGCGTCTGGTCGATGACCTTCCCCCAACGAACGGGCTGCGTTTCATTCACGGGGCGCATCATATAGGCGACGCGAAGTCAGGCTCTGCCGCCCGCTACGCGGGCTCGTTTCTGCTGCCACGGGTTTCCCCCGGCTGAAGCCGGGGTCTATTCCCTAGAGCTGCCTACGGCAGCAGTCTTGCCCGCGTAGCGGGCTACCAGAAAATAGACCCCGGCTTCAGCCGGGGTTTGCAGGAGGCGTTGATTCCGAGCCCGCGTCAGCGGGCGACAGATGGTTCCGGTGTTACCGTTCCTCCTGTGCGCACGTTCCTCTTGATTGTCACCGTCGCCGCCATGGCCCAGGCCCCCGACGACCGCTTCGACGTCCAGATCACCGACGAGATGATCCGGCATAGCCGGATCCGCGACGTCCTCTATTTCGTCGGCAATGCCTGGGCCGCGGGGATGATGTTGTTCCTGCTGTTCACGCCCGCGTCGCGGAAGATTCGCGACGCGGCGCAGAGGATCACGAAGAGGCCATTCCTTGCGGCCATGATCGCTATCGCCCTTTTCATCTGCGCGCTGGCGATCCTCGACTTCCCGCTCGCGTACTACTCCGGCTTCCACGTCCCGCATCAGTTCGACCTGAGCGACCAGTCCTTCGGCTCGTGGATGGTGGACATGCTCAAAGGACTCGCCGTCAACCTCGCCATCCTCATGCCCCTCGGCGCGCTGGCGCTGCTGGCCATGCGGCGGGTGAAGCACTGGTGGCTGGCGCTGTGGCTGGGGAGCATCCCGGTGATCCTCACGGCGGTGATCCTCCAGCCCATCGTGCTCGATCCGCTCTTCAACAAGTTCGAGTCGCTGCAGGACGAGGTCCTGCACCAGAAGATCCTGAGTCTCGCGTCGCGCGCGGGGATCGAGCGCAGCCGGGTGTTCGAGGTCGACAAGTCGAAGCAGACGACGACCATGAACGCGTACGTGAACGGCATCGGCCCCACCGCGCGCATCGTCATGTGGGACACGCTCCTCACGAAGCTGAATCACGACGAAGTGCTCGCCGTGATGGGCCACGAGATGGGCCACTACGTGCTGAAGCACATCTGGAAGGGGCTCGCGGTCTCACTCGCCGGCTCGCTCCTGGTCTTCTTCGTTGGCCAGAAGATCGTCGAGCGTGGCCTGCCGCGTTTCGGCTTCGCCACCGCCGGCGATCCCGCCGCGCTGCCGTGGGTCCTGCTCGTCTTCGGCGCGATCGCGTTCCTCTCCACGCCCATTGCCGCCGCGTATTCGCGCCACGTCGAGCACCAGGCCGACGTGTTCTCGCTCGAGCTGACCCATCTCAACGAGCCGATGGCGACCGCCTTCCGCAAGTTCGCCGAAGACTCGAAGCGCGACCCCAGCCCGCATCCGCTGATCGAGTACTGGTGCTACAGCCATCCGCCGATCGCGAAGCGCATCCCGTTCGCGCTGTCGTACCGGCCCTGGGAAACCGCGAAGTAGTAAACTCCCCGCAATCGAGGAGATTCGCCCCTATGCGGCCCTTTTTGCTGGCGTTCTGTGCCCTGACTCTGCCCGTTTTCGCCCAGGTTCCGACCATCATCGACGAGATCGGCGAGCTCGAAGGCGTCCGCGATCCGAAGTGCTACGCCACCGCGAGCCGGCTCGAGGATTTCATCTACGGCACGCCGCTCGAGTCCGAGGCGCGGTTCGAGAAAATCGCGCTGCAGAAGGCGTACATCCGCGACGTCTGGACCAAAGCCTCGGCCGGCAATTCGAAAGAGATCGGCGTCGACGCGCTGAAGCCGATCCTCCAGGCCGCGGTCCCGTACACGCAGATGCCCGAGGGGAACTGGATGGTGCGCGGGCTGCTGATCACGGCGCGCGACAAGCGCCAGTACGGCAGCGTCGCGTACGCCCTCCGCGCCATCCTTGGCGTCCAACAGGATGCACTCGTGGACGGCGTGAAGCTCGCGCCGCTCTCTGCCGACGCGGTGGAGCTGTTCAAGGAAGCGATCGACCTCGTCACCCTCGCCGCGCTGCAGGACGCGGACAAGGACGCGCGCAAGCTGAACCGCGACCGCGTCGACGCCGCGGTGCTGCGTGCGTCCTGGAAGGAGGTTGCGGGCGAGGTGAAGAAGACTGCAGTCGCAGCCGCGCCGCGTGGCGGTGACTTCTCGACCATCAAAGCGATCATCGCGGAGAAGCTCGCGGCGTTCGAGAAGTACAACCAGCTCTCGATGGCCGTCTTCCTCCGCAACCTGCAGGTCTACATGGCGCGCCATCTCTGGCCCGCCGATCCGGAGGAAGGGAAGGCTTTCCGCGACCAGTTCAACGAGGTCCTCATCGCCTGGACGAACGACGTCCTCCTCGAGTCGGAGAAAGTCGCGAAGAAGAACGGTCACCCGCTGATCCGCGTGGCAGACGTCCACGAGGCGCTGCAGAAGTTCCAGCCGCACGAGGCCAACCAGTACGAGGACATCACGTACTTTCCGCGCCTCGCGAAGAACGAGCGCATCACCATCGAGGCGTACGACCTCGACTCCTTCCGTGACCCCGGCATGCACTGGCTCTACCTGAGCGAGGCGATCAACGACCCGAGGTTCAAGGGCACGATCGAGCCCGATCCTTTCGCCGCCGAGCTGCTGACCGAAGGCGCGGCGCAGGAGGGCACGCTGATCCTGCGCGTGGCGGGCATGATCGCGACGGCGGAGGACAAGGATCGCCTCGAGCTCGCGCACCTCGGCAAGAGCGTGCAGCGCATCCAGGCGCTCCTCGACAAGCACGCCAAAGCACCCGCGGTAACGAAGACCGCGCAGAAGATCGCTTCCGCGAAGACGCCAGAGCATCCGGCGAACGGGAAGTTCTTCACCGACGTCACCGGGACCAGCGGCATTGCCTACGAGCATCGCCTCAGCGACTGGCTGGCGCGCTTCATCCGCGGCTACACGGTGGTCGAGAACGGGGCCGTGCGCCTCGCCGTGCCGCCGACGTTTGGCGGCTCGGGAGTAGCGTCCGAGGATGTCGACAATGACGGCGACATGGACGTGCTCCTCCTCGGAGGCACGGGCAATGCGCTGTATCTCAACGACGGCAAGGGCAAGTTCACGGACGCGACGGAAGCTTCGGGACTGACGTGGAAACGCACGGACGGCACGCCGGGCGAGGTGCGCCAGCCGATCGTCGCGGACTTCGACAACGACGGCCTGCAGGACGTGCTGATCACGTACGTTGAGGATGATCATCGGCTGTACCGCAATCTCGGCAACGCCAAATTCGAGGACGTCACCACCCGCGCGAACCTCGGCGGGAAGGGGATGGTCGGCGGCCCCGCCACGGCGCTCGACTTCGACCGCGACGGGAAGCTCGACCTCTTCATCGGCTACTTCGGCGACTACATACGCGGCGAGTTGCCGACGCTCTCGCGCCGCAACAGCAACGCGCTGCCCGACAAGCTGTTTCGCAACAAGGGCAACTTCGTCTTCGACGACGTGAGCGCCGGCAGCGGCATCGAGAACACCGGCTGGGCGCAGTCGGTCGGCCACCTCGATTTCGACGGTGACGGCTGGGAGGACATCCTGGTCGGCAACGACTTCGGCACGAACGGCTGGTACCGCAATCTTAGAAACGGCAAGTTTGAAGACATGTCGCCGAAGATCGGCACGGACAAGCCGAGCTACACGATGAACGTCGGCATCACCGACCTCAATCGCGACGCGAAGCCGGACGTCTATATCAGCAACATCGTGACCATGGACAAGGACGAGAAGTACATCCTGCCGGACACGAAGACGCGGATGAAGTTCAACCCCGCGAAGATGGCGAACATGCGCGTGGTCGAGGCGAACGATCTCTGGATCTCGAACGATAGTGGGTATGAACAGTCCAAGAACGTCGGCCGCGGCATGCAGTCGACCGGCTGGGCGTGGGACGCGGACTTCTTCGACTACGACAACGACGGCGACGACGATCTGTACGTCGTCAACGGCATGAACGAGTACGCCGTGTACTCGAGCGTGAATCCATACCTCACCGACCCGAGCGGCAAGCCGACCAACGCGATCCTTCCCGTCGCGGAGAAGGAAGTGCCCGTGTTCTTCGTGAACACGAACGGGATGCTGCAGGAGGAGACGACGAAGAGCGGCGCGGACCCGGCGGGGAACGCCCGCAGCGTCGCCTACTTCGACGCCGACGCCGACGGCGATCTGGACATGGTCGTCAACAACTTCAACACACCCGCGATCGTCTACCGCAACAACGCGTCCGGCAATCACTGGCTGAAGCTGCGCCTCATCGGCGACCCGGCGAAGGGCGTCACGCGCGACGCCATCGGCGCGAAGATCACGGTCGACACACCGTCGCAGAAGGGGATGTGGCGCGAGGTGTTCTCCACCATCGGCTACCTCTCCGTCCACCCCAAGGAACAACACCTCGGCCTCGGCGCGGACAAGACCGCGGACGTGACGATCACCTGGCCGAACGGAGACAAGGAAACGCTGCGCGGCCTCAAGGCGAACCGGACGTACAACGTGACCCAGGGGCAAGGCGTGCGGTGATCGCGGCCCTGGTCCTCGCGGTTTGGAGTGTGGCGGCAACGCCGCCGCTCTCCGAAAACCGCTTAGCGCAGTCCAAGTCCCGCTACCTCCTCCAGCACGTCACCAACCCGGTGGACTGGTACCCCTGGTCCGACGAAGCCTTCGCCCGCGCGAAGAAAGAGAACAAGCCGATCTTCCTCTCCATCGGCTACTCCACCTGTCATTGGTGCCACGTCATGGAGAAGGAGTCGTTCGCCGACCCGGAGATCGCGAAGCTGATGAACGAGGCGTTCATCTCGGTCAAGGTCGATCGCGAGGAGCGTCCGGACCTCGACAGCGTGTACCTCACGGTGACGCGCGCGCTGACCGGTGACGCGGGGTGGCCGAACAACGTCATCCTCACGCCGGACGGCAAGCCGTTCTTCGCCGCGTCGTACGTCCCGAAGGAGAAGTTCCGCGCGCTGATCCCGCGCCTGTCGTCGATGTGGCTCGAGCAGCGCGAGCGCGTCGTCGCCAACGCGGAGATGATCACCCGCACGCTGCAGGCCAAGCCCGTCGCCGGCGATGCCCTCGGCGCCGACGTGCTCACCAAGGGCTACCGCCAGCTGGCGACGCGCTTCGACGCGAAACACGGCGGCTTCCTTCCCGAGCCGAAGTTCCCGACGCCGCACCATCTGATGTTCCTCCTCCGCTACTGGCAGCGCACGAAGGACGCGAAGGCGCTGGAGATGGTCGAGACGACGCTGCGCGCGATGCGCAGCGGGCCGCTGTGGGACGGGCGCAATTCCGGCTTCCATCGCTATTCGACGAACGCCGACTGGAGCGACCCGCACTACGAAAAGATGCTCTACGATCAGGCGCTGCACGCGCTCGCGTGCCTCGAGGCCTACCAGGCCACGGGCAAGGACGAGTACGCGGCCACCGCGCGCGCGATCTTCACCTACGTCCTCCGCGACCTGCGCTCCCCCGGCGGCGCATTCTTCGCCGCGCAGGACTCGGCCGGCCGCGACGAGAAACTCATCGCCGACTGGAACGGCCTGATGATCGCCGCCCTCGCGTACGGTGCGAACGTCCTCGACGAGCCGAAGTACGCCGAGGCCGCGACGAAGGCGGCGGATGCGGTGGTGGGGAAGCGGCGCAAGTTCCTCGACGACTACGCGTTCCTCGTCTGGGGCCTGCTGAACCTGTACGAGGCCACGTTCGACGTCCGCCACCTCGAGGCTGCCATCGCGTTGAACGATGAGGCCACGCGGTTGTTCCGCGACTCCGCGGGGCGGTTCTACATCACGCCCGGAGACGCGGAAGCGCTGCTCGTGCGTCCGCGGGAGGTCGGCGACGGCGCGATCCCGTCGGGCAACTCCGTGCAGCTCATGAACCTCGTCCGGTTGTCGCGCATCACCGCTGATCCTGCGTACGAGAAGCAGGCCGCCGAACTGTTGCGCGCTGCCAGCGACGAAGTGTCTTTGGCGCCCTCGGCCTCCACGCACCTGTTGAGCGCCTTGGATTTCTCCCTCGGGCCGTCGTTCGAGATCGTCCTCTCCGGGGACGACGTCGCCGCGATGCGTCGCGCGGTGTTCGCGCCGTTCGTGCCCAACAAGGTGGTGGTACACCGGCCGTCGGGTGCCTCGGCGATCACGCGGATCGCCCCATACACCGAGGAGC
The DNA here is from genome assembly GCA_963821585.1 of uncultured Acidobacteriota bacterium. Classification (GTDB taxonomy): domain Bacteria; phylum Acidobacteriota; class Thermoanaerobaculia; order Gp7-AA8; family Gp7-AA8; genus QHVT01. The sequence goes on along the minus strand of CAWGEI010000003.1, from coordinate 4,289,191 downwards.
AACGCGCGATCGGGGAGAAGGCGACGGCGTACGTTTGCCGGAACTACGCGTGCAAGTTACCCACGACCGACCCGGCGAAAATATGGAGTGCGGAGGCAGCGCCTCCGCTTTCGAATTCACGCGAATAGAAAAGCGGAGGCGCTGCCTCCGCACTCCACATTAGCGCCGCGTCGTGGCGCGCGAAGGCGCGCCGTTTAAATAAAGCGATTTTGTTTCGAGCGCCACAACCTCCGTCGATGCGTGTCTCCCAGGGTGCATGGAGTGAGTTGCGACAGGAGGCGTTATGTTCAAGCGGTTGCGTACATGTGTCCTTGTGGCGGCGGTCCTCGCCGCCGGATTCCTCGAGGCAGAAGCTCGTCGCGCTCGGGATACCGAGGTCGTCACGGCAGCGAAAAAGTCAACCAAGCGCCAGTCAAAGCTCGCGATTGTTCGACGGGACTTGCACAGCAACCTTGATGGCAAAGGCGACGGATTCATCATCGGCTGGAGTTTCGATGCGAAGACGTTCACGTTGACGGTAGACAAGAATCGTTACCGGCAGCACATGGTATACGCCGCGACGATCACAGCTCGTTCGATATTCGATCTCAATGGCGTCGCATTACCGACGACGCTCGTGATCCGGGATCGATCGGGCGAAATTCTTGGCAGCGGACCTTTCACAAACGTACCGAGAGTTGTGGATTGACCGCAACCAGGGCCTGTCGAAGAACAAATCTTGAGATCACAATTTGTGATCTCAAGATTACGGTGCCTGCGACGAACTACGCGTGCAAGTTACCCCGTGACGGACCCTGCGAAACTCTAGGGCTAAACGCCCTTGTCATCCCGAGCTCGACGCTCGGGATGACAGGCGTTACACCTTGGAGCGCCCGCGAAGGCGGGCGCTCCAAACGAACCTTACCGCCGCACCACCCGCCGCTTGCCGGGCGCCTGCTCACCCTTCCACGTCCGCAACAACACCCGCAACGCCTCCGCCGACTGACTCGGCGCCGCCTGGCCCAACTGATCGCGCGTGTTCACCCCGTGGCACGAGTGGCACACCCGCACCTCGCCGGGCTGGAACGTCAGCCAGTACCGCTCCCGCACCACTGGCGCTCCCGCGGAAGTCACCGTCTGCCACGTCATCGCCCGCGTCGCCGGCACCAGTGCCGCCATCGAGCCATCCGGCGCGATCTTCGTCGACGACGACTCCCGCGCCAGCACCCGCCGTCCCGGACGCGGCGACGACACCCCGCCGATCCCGCGCACCTGCTGGCCCTCGAAGAACTGCATGTGCGCGACCTCGTACGACTTCCCCGCCAGCGGCGCGGACTTCCCGGCCACGCGCAGATTGAACGGCTGCTGCTTGTCCGCTTCGTCGCGGCGCGTGACGTCGCGGCTCACCACTAGCGCCAGATTCTTCTTCTTCAGGTCGCTCTTGAACGCGTCGACGTTCACGCCTTCCTCACGGAACACGCGCGCCTCCGGCTCTTCCATCGGCGTCGTGCGGGCGGAAGGCCGCGTGCGTGCACGCACCTCCACCGGCGACATTTCCCAGAGCGGCCCGTTGTGCGTCACCAGCACGTCCGGACTCCAGTACGACAGATTTGCGCTCATCCCTGGCGTCAGTGCCTCCAGGTCCGCCGATTTGAGCCGCATGTCGTGAATCACCAGCAGCGACCCGTTCGCGAGCGGCAGCGGATCGCGGTACCGGTCCGCATTGTCCGGCGTCACGTACGTAACCGAGATCTCATCCGCGGGACGTCCCAGCGGCGAATCCAGACGCACGATGCGCCCCGAGGCGTGCGTGTCGAACTCCGGAGCGTCCGTGCCGAAGTAGCGGCCCGGATGCGACGGGTCCTCCTCGATCTGGAACATGTTCAACAGAGTGTTGCGGTCACCGCCGCTGAACTCCTCCAGCGCGTTGTCGTTGTTGAAGCTCCGGTTGAAATACGAGTGCAGCTCGTGGCGCCCGATGTGATTGAGCGTCTCCTCCGACGTCCCGTCCTCGTTGATCTCCCACGGGAAGAAGTGATTGATCGTGAACCCCTCGGCGGTCGATCCCGAGGCGGCGATGCGCGGCTCCGGGAAGACCTCCACGCGCTGATTCAGCCGCGCGGCGCCCGCGCTCTCGTCCGCGAAGTCGAACGTCCCGTAACTGTTCTCCTCGTCGTCCGCCTGCTGATCGCGCTGCAGGTGGTCCCAGCGCGTGAACACCACCCGTCCGTAGCTGTCGACGAACGGCGAGAACACACCCGACGGCGAGTGATTCAGCATCTTCAGCTCGCCTGTGACCTCGTTCAGGCTCCACAGCCCCGTGACCGTCGGCGCCTCCTCGTACTCGTCGAGCTGCGGATACAGGTGACGGGCGCCGTTGCGCGGGCGGTCCGTCGTGAACAGGATGCGGTCGTCCGTCGCGTAGATCGGGCTGATGTTGTTGTAATTCGACGGCTGATTCGCAATCTTCCGGATCACCGGCGTGTCGTTCTTGCCGAGGCCGGTGATCTCGTAGATCTGCCAGTAGTATTCATTCCACTGATACTGCTCCGGCGCGCCGATCACCATCGAGAACAGCGCCTTCGTGCCGGTCCAGTGTACCGACGGCTCCCGCACCGCGATCGCGTTCGCGCCCTGGCGGCCTTCCATGCCGAAGCCAGCCGTGCGCGTGAGATTCTTCAGCGATCCGTCCGGATAGCGGATCCACAGATCGCCGCCGCGCGGGGCGGAGTCGACCTGTCCGGAGTGATTGCCGAACGTTGAGCCGATGGTCGTGAAATCCTCGTCCATCGGCACCTGTGTGACGAACATCACCGGATTCGTCGTGGCGACGGCGAAGAGCAGGGCGAAGAGCGTGTTCATGTGCGCCTGCAATATGGCGTGTTTTCCGCGCGCTCAGCGTGATCCGGAGCACAGCGGGGGACGGAGAAGGGCGCCGGGTATAATTCGCTATCTTCACCGCCCCTCACGTTCTCAGGAGGACTCATGCAGGACCCCGCCCCCGGCAGCACCGCGGCTGAAGGTGCCGCCGCGATCTCGATCGCAGAAGACAGCAACCGGCCGTTGATCGGCCGGAAAGACAAGCTCGAAGAGCAGTGCGTCAACACCATCCGCTTCCTCGCCGTCGACGCGGTCGAGAAGGCGAAGTCGGGCCATCCCGGCACGCCGATGGGCATGGCCGACATGGCGTTCGTGCTCTGGACGGAGTTCCTCCGCCACGATCCCGCCGAGCCGCACTGGCAGAACCGTGACCGTTTCATCCTCTCCGCCGGTCACGCGTCGATGCTCATCTACTCGCTCCTCCATCTGACCGGCTACTCGGACATGACCCTGGACGAGCTGAGGAACTTCCGGCAGTGGGGCTCGCGCACCGCGGGCCATCCGGAGTACGGCCACGCCAAGGGCATCGAGGTCACCACCGGCCCCCTCGGCCAGGGCTTCGCCCACGGCGTCGGCATGGCCCTCGCCGCGAAGATGCTCGCCGCGCGCTTTCACACTGCCGAGGAGCCGTTCCGCCCGGTGTCGCACTACGTCTATGCGATCTGCTCGGACGGCGACCTGATGGAGGGCATCAGCTCCGAGGCGGCGTCGGTCGCCGGCCATCTCGGGCTGGGGAACCTCATCTACTTCTACGACGACAACAACATCTCCATCGAAGGCGAGACGCGTCTCGCCTTCTCGGAAGACGTGAAGAAGCGCTTCGAGGGCTTCGGCTGGCATGTACTGTCGATCGACGGCCACGACCGCGCCGCGATCCGCAAGGCCCTCCGCCGCGCGCAGAAGGAGACCGGGCGGCCGACGCTCATCGCCGCGAAGACGGTCATCGGCTGGGGCAGTCCGAAGTTCCATGGCACCGCCCGCGCCCACGGCGAGCCCCTCGGCGCCGACGAAGTGAAAGCGACGAAGGAAGCGCTCGGCTGGCCGCAGGAGCCGACGTTCCTGGTGCCGCCGGAGGTGCGCGAGGAGTTCACGCGCCGGACGAAGAGGCTCGCGCGCGAGCGGAAGACGTGGGAGAAGGAGATGTCGGCGTGGCGCGCGCGGCATCACGAGCTGGCGGAGGAGTGGGACCGCCACTGGTCGAAGTCGCTGCCGGACGGCTTCGAGAACGTGCTGCTCGAAGCCGCGAAGACGGACAAGGCCGTCGCCACGCGCGCGCTGTCCGGGCAGGTGATCCAGAAGATGGCCACCATCGCGCCGTTCGTCGTCGGCGGGTCGGCCGACCTGGCGCCGTCGACGAACACGCTGATCAAGGACGCGGGGAACGTGGAGCGCCCGAAGGGCCTGGAGCGTGTCCCGCCGCCGATCGACGTGTTCCGCGGACGCAACCTGCACTTCGGCATCCGCGAGCACGCCATGGGCGCGATCGTGAACGGCATGACGCTGTACGGCGCGTTCCGCGCCTATGGCGCGACGTTCCTGATCTTCTCCGATTACATGCGGCCCTCGGTGCGCCTCGCGGCGCTGATGGGCGTCCCCTCGATCTTCGTCTACACCCACGACTCCGTCTTCCTCGGCGAAGACGGCCCGACGCACCAGCCGGTCGAGCAGCTCTGGTCGCTGCGCCTGATCCCGAACCTGACGCTGTTCCGCCCCGCGGACGGCGCGGAGGTGGCGATGGCGTGGGCGCACGCGTTGAAAGCGACCGACCACCCGACGCTGATCGTTCTGACCCGCCAGAAGCTCGACATCATCGAGCGCCCGGCCGAGTTCGACCCGCAGCGCATCCTCCGCGGCGCGTACGTCCTCGACGGCTTCGACCAGGGCGAGATCACCTTCATCGCGACCGGTTCCGAGGTGCCGCTCGCGGTGAAGGCCGCGAAGCTGCTCGGCAACGCGCGCGTGGTGTCCGCGCCGTCGTTAGAGCTCTTCGACCAGCAGCCCCTGGACTACCAGAACGAAGTCCTCGGCGACCGCGACAAGCTGGTGTGCATCGAAGCCGGGCGTTCCGACGGCTGGTACAAATACGCCGGCCGCAAGGCCCTGCTCATCGGCGTCGACCACTTCGGCGCGTCCGCGCCCTGGGAGCGCATCGCCGAGGAATTCGGCTTCACGCCGGAGAAGGTGGCGGAGCGCATCCGCGCATGGAAAACCTAACGGAGCGCCGGCTTCCCAGCCGGCCCGGGTTCCTCGCGAGAGCGTGCCGGCAGGATGCCGGCGTAGCGGCCGGCTGGAAGCCGGCGCTCCGCTACTCGTCGCCTGTCCGCACCGACGCGCTCCAGTCCCCGTCCCGGTCGCGTGTGACCTCCACCTGCCAGGGCTGGCAGCACACCGGGCAGTCCTGCACGTAGGACTGCCGGCTCGCGCCGTTCTCCTCGACGTCGATCTCGGCGGACTCGCCGCAGTATGGGCAGGTGATGGCGATGTATTCGGTCACTGCTCTCCCGCTTCCTGTGGCGACTGTATGAATGTGCCGTCCTGGAAGATGATATCCGCGTCGAGACTGTCCGTGAGCTTCGACTCCGTGATCGTCAGATCGATGTGGCGCGAGCTCCACTCGAACCGCCGGTCCGCGCCGGCGCTGACGAAGCGGTAATGCTCGCCGTCGCTGATGTAGAGGTACGGCGTGCCCCACGAATCCACCTTCGGCACCGTGCGGATGTACGTCGGCAGGATCAGCGACTCCAGCTGCTCGAAACCGGTGTTCGGATAGCTGTTCTCGTCCGTCGCCCGCGCCTCGACGGCCGTGGCCAGCGAGCGCATGTCCGACATCGTCTGCTTCCACGGGTGCTTCCTCGCTTCCTCCTGCTCCAGCTCCTTCTGCGCGCCCTCGGCCGCTTCCCGGATCAGCCGGATGCTCTTCGATCCCGTGCCGATCCCGAGTTGCGGCAGCACCTTCGCGAGCTTCTGTCCCGGCCTGGTCCGGAAGAACGCGATGAGCTCCCGCAACTCGCCGGCCGTGAACCGATCCTCGAACATCGGCACGTAGATCTCGTCGAAATACTTCGCATAGTCGACGTGCGAGAACAGCTGCTTCTGGAAGTCGCGCCGCTGCTCCTCTTCCTTGCGCTGGTCCGCCTCCCACTGCGCGCGATACTCCTCCGGGACGCTCTCCGCGGTGGGAGCGGTGCGCTCGCCCATGATGAAGGCCATCGTCGTCACGAAATTGTCGAACGACCCCTCCATCAACCCCCTCGCGTCGATCACCTCCAGCAGCTCCGACACGAGCTGCCGTTTCTCCGACTTCTCGTCGCCGAAGGCGGCGGACGCGAGGAGCAGCAGGAAGAGAAGGAGCGTGCGCTTCATGAGTTGCATGATCGTTGGACGCGGAAGCCCGTGGTTTCGCAACTCATGAGTTCCATCGGAATAGAAGCTTAGTCCGATCAACTTGGTCCATCCGGAGGGGCTGTGGTGACGGTCAATATTCACGAAGCAAAGGCACAGCTCTCGCGGCTGGTGGATCGGGCCGTAAAGGGCGAGGTGTCGGCCCTTGACGCTCCCGCAACCCCGCAACGCCTCGGGTTTCTCGCGGGCGAGATTGCTGTACCAGACGACTTCGACCGCATGGGCGAAAGTGAGATCGCCGCGATGTTCGGGGCAGAATCGTGAGGTGTAAGGTCAACTCTCTTCTCCGCAACGCTGGCCGGTATGACCTCGTCGGCAGCGTTGTCTAGTTTGGAGTGCGAAGGCAGCGCCTCCGCTTTCGAATTCGCGTGGCAAGAGCGTAACGGCTGTAGTTTGCGGTGTGCGAACAGGAAAGCTGGATCTGCGCGCGAAGGCGCGCATTACAAGTGTGGCCCCGGGCTTGTGCCCGGGGAATGCAGGGATCGAGCAGAGTTGCGGCCGCGAAGGCGGCCGCTCCAAGACTGCGTTTGTAGCGACCGCCTTCGCGGTCGCGAGCCATGTCGGCACTTGGAACCCCGGGCAAAAAGCCCGGGGCTACATTTGTAATGCGCGCCTTCGCGCGCTGATCCGCGCGCCGCGCGAATTTCAAAGCGGAGGCGCCGCCTCCGCACCCCACACTACCGCCGCAGGGCCTGGATCTTTCGCTCCAGCTGTTCGCAGGGCGTGCCACCCGGGCCGATGGCGGCGTGTTCCCAGGACCCGTACATGGGGTTGGGGATCATGAACCAGCGGGTGCCCCACCAGTCCTTCATCTTGGTGATGAACGCGTCGCGTTCCTGCCAGGGGGCGCGGCGGAGGTTGACGAAGTCGTTGAGGTCGTCGCCGGCCATGAGGAGGATGCGGTGGCTGGCGGCGACGCGTTTGCGGCGCGGGGATTTGTCGCTTTCCTTGTTCTCGCGCAGGAGCAGCGTCGACGCGGTGTCGTCGAGGGGGTAGCCGAGCTTGCGCAGGTTGGCGACCGTGCCGGCGCGCTCGTCTTCGTCGCGATTGGTGATGTAGAAGACCGTGACGCCGCGGCTCTTGGCGTAGGCGAGGAACTCCGCGGCGCCGGGGATGGCCGTGGCCACGCCTTCGGACGTCCACTGCTTCCACATCTTCTCGTCGTAGGTGAGGCCCGCGCTGATCACGCGCTCTTCGAAGCCGGTGTTGTCGAGCACGGTCTCGTCCGCGTCGACGATGAGGGCGGGCGGCTGGGAGGGGTCTTCGTTCATCTCCTCCAGTGCTCCGACGCGCGCCGGATCGGCCAGCGCTTCATCGAGCGCGCGGCGCGCCGCCGCGTACGTCTGTGTCGCCGCGGCGCGGTATTCGGCGGAGCTCCGCACGTAGAGAGTGGCATTCACCAGCGTATGGCCGGGGTTACAGACCGGAGCCGCCGGGGGAGGCGTGGTGGCACAGGCGGCGAGCAGGAGGAGCAGGGGAGTCAGTCGGCGCATGAAGGTTCCTCAAAGCAAAACGGCCACCCGTTGCCGGGTGGCCGTCCGTTTATCACGATGGCTGCGAAATCAGAAGCTGACGCGGAGTCCGAGGCGGCCCTGCCAGCGCGAGGCGAGGTTGCCCACGCTGAACTGGCTGCCCGGGGTCAGGCGGCCGACCGCCGCTTCACGGTAGACCGGGAGACCCGAGGTCGGATCCTGGCCGCTGTAGGTGACCGGCATGTACGTGTTGTTGAGCACGAACTTCTGCTGGCCCGCGTCCTCGTCGATGATGTTGAGGACGTTCAGGACGTCGGCCTGGATCGAGACGCGGGTGCCGAGGACCTGCGGCAGGCCGAGCTCGTAGTGGAAGTCCAGGCGGCGCGTCCACGGCTGGCGGAGCGAGTTGCGCTCCGGAGCCTCACCGCTGCCCGGGGTGTAGCCGACGGAGGTGAGGAAGCTGTTGAACAGGGCCTTGTCGATCGGGTTGAAGCTCGCCGTGCTCGAGCGGCACGGGTTGGTGGCGTTCGGAGCCGCGTTCGCGGTTGCCGGGCAGAGGATCAGGTCCTGCGGGATGTACAGAAGGTCGTTGTTGCCCGAGCCGTCGCCGTTCGGGTCGCCGCCCATGAGCAGCGAGTACGGCTGGCCGGCCTGCGCGACGTAGAAGAGGCCCATGTTGTGGCCGAGGCCCCGCGTCTCGAAGGCGTACGTCGCCTGGATGTTGAAGCGGTTCTCGACCTGGAAGACCGACGAGGTCAGCTCGGGGTCGATGAGATCGCCGGTGCGGGAGATGTAGCCGAACTGCCACTGCGAGGCGGCGGTGCTCGACGTGAAGTCGCCGACCGACTCGGCTTTCTGGTGCGCGTAGGTGGCGGTGACGCGGAGGTTGCCGAGGCTCCTGTCGAGCGTGAGGGTCTGCGTGAACTCCTTACCTTCCTCCGTGTTCGTCAGGAAGTAGGCGTTGCCGAATCCGCCCGGCTTCGTCGTGTACCTCTTGCGGCCGTCGAGGGGGCTCACGCCGTTCTCGGCCTTGGACACGTTGTAGTAGAAGACGTCCTGCTGGTTCTGCGACAGCAGCAGCTCGCCGCTGCCACGGATGCCCCAGAAGATCTCGCGGTCGTAGCCGAGGGTGGCGCGCAGCACGCGCGGGAACTGGAAGTTCGGGTCGACCAGAGCGATGTCCTGCGCGCCGGCCGCGCCGAGATCGCGCGGCTGATTGTTCGGATCGGGGTTGAAGGCCGGGCGCACGCACGCACCGGAGCAGGTGCGAACGACCTGCTCGATGCCGGTGCCGCCGTAGGCGTTCGAGATCCAGACGAACGGCGTGCGGCCCTGGAAAACGCCGATGCCGCCGCGGAGCTGCTGCTTACCCGCGCTGTTGATGTCCCAGTTGAAGCCGACGCGCGGCTCCCAGGAGATCTTTTCGTCGGGAACGTCGGAGGTGTTGTAGCCGAGCGCGGCCTGCACGGCCGGGTTGAACGACGGCGTCGTGGCGAACTTCGGCTTGTCGGCGCGCAGTCCGAGGGTCAGCGTCACGCCGTTGCCCATGCGCCACTGGTCGCTGGCGTAGAGGCTGTACTGCGCGGCTTCGAACTCCGTCGGACGGCGCGGGTCGTCGCCCGTCGCGTAGCCGATGCTGTACTGGCTCGGAGTGCCCGCCTGCAGCGCGGCGAAGTCCGGGAAGAGGTAGTAGCCGTAGAAGTCCTGGATGAACAGGTTCTTGAACTCGAACATCTGGTTGCTGGTGCCGATCACGAGGTTGTGATCGCCCAGGACCCAGGTGAAGTCGTCCGTGAGCTCGAGGATGTCCTGATCGAGCGCGTTCGCGCCCGAGAAACGCTCGATGCCCGTCTGGAGGACGCCGGAACGCTGCGCAGAGCCGATCTCGATCGTCGGGAAGATGTCGCCCGGCGTCTCGCGATGCTCCTTGATCTTCTGCTTGCCGATGCGTGCCTCGTTGTACATGTTCGCGTTGAACACGCTGTTGAGCTGGGCGACCGTCGAATTGGTCTCGCTCGGGAAGAGATACACGTTGTTGGCGTAGTAGAAGCGGCTGGTCGTGCGCACGAAGCTCGACGGCGTGTTGACGTTCGTCGCGTCGACGTAGTTGTGGCGCAGGGTCAGGTTGTTCGAGGAGCCGAGGTTGGCGTCGAGGCGGCCGAAGAACAGCTTGCTCTCGGTCGCGAAGTTGAAGTCCTCGAGGCCGCCCGAATCGTAGCCGTACCGGGTGTTGAGGAAGTCGGCCACTTCACCCGCCGACGGGGTTCCGCGGTAGACGCCCGGGGTGTTGGCGGCGAGGGCGGCGGCGCAGTCGGCCGCGTCGCGGCAGGCCCGCGTGCCGTCCGGCTGCTCGCGGCTGTTCTTTTCGCCGCTGAGGAAGAAGAACAGACGATCCTTGATGATGCGGCCGCCGAGGCGCCCGCCGTACTGTTCCTGGTCGAACTCCGGCAAGACCGAGAGCGTCTCGCTGTCGCCGATGTAGTCGAGGTTTCGCTTTGTGTAGAAGACCGAGCCGTCGAAGGCGTTCGTTCCCGAGCGCGTGACGGCGTTCATCCCGCCGCCCGTGAAACCGCTCTGCCGCACGTCGTACGGCGAGACCAGGAGCTGGATCTCCTGGATGGCGTCGAGCGACACCGGCTGCGTGCCCGTGCCGCCGCCCGGAGTGCCGGTTGACGACAGACCGAACAGGTCGTTGTTCACGGCGCCGTCGATCTGGATGTTGTTGTAGCGGTTGTTGCGGCCGGCGACGAACATGAACGTACCGTCACCGGTGAGGCTGGTGTTGAAGTACGGGTTCGTGCGCGCGAAGTCCTGCAACTGCCGGTTGACGGTGGGAAGCGACTCGATCGCTTCTTCCGAAACGGCGGTGGCGGAGCCGGTGCGGTTCGGATTGATGATCTGGTCGGCGGAGGCGGTGACGGTGATCGCCTCGCTGACCGTCGCCAGCGAAAGATTCACCGGCACTTCGGCCGTTTGGCCGAGAGGCACCTGGATGTTGTTCGCCTGGAAGGGGCTGAACCCTTCCAGCGTGGCCGTGATCCGATACGGTCCGCCGACGCGGACGTTCGGAATCAGGTACCGGCCGTTGGCACCGCTGACGGTGTCATAACGGGTGCCGGTCGGCGTGTGGACGGCCTCGATGGTGACGCCGGGAAGCAAGTCGCCGCTCGCGCTGACCGAGCCGGCGATGTTGCCGGTGGTCGTCTGAGCAAGCGCGGACGGGGCGAGCGCGACGAGCACGCAGGCCACGACCAGAAAGAACCTTGCGAACGATCGGTTCTGTGGATCGGACATTCAATCCTCCTGTGGATCTGGTAACGCTGAATTTCGCGCGACTCGGACGAAGACGCGCGTGAAGGGGTTTGCGATGCCGATACGGTACAGCAGGTACGGTCGCGCGTAAAGCGGACGAAGCGTAAAAACCGTGCAAGTTCGCCGTCATCAACCCGGCGGATTCCGAACCTGATGGTGTGGGAAAGAGCGGAGCGGCGGCCCGGGGGCCGCCGCCTCAGAAACTCTTCAGGAACGCGTCATTGCTCGAAAACTTCTGCAGCCGCTCCAGCAGCATTTTCATGGCCGTCATCGGATCGGTGCCCGCCAGCGCCCGGCGCAGGGTATGAATCTTCGGCAGGACCGTCGGCGGCAGGAGCTTCTCTTCCTTGCGCGTGCCGGTCTGGCCGATGTTCATCGCCGGGAAGATGCGCCGCTCGAACAGGCCGCGGTCGAGCACGATCTCGGTGTTTCCGGTGCCCTTGAACTCCTGGAAGATGACCTCGTCCATGCGGGACCCGGTGTCGACCAGCGCCGTGGCGATGATCGTCAGCGATCCCCAGTCCTCGGCGTTGCGCGCCGCGCCGAAGAAGCGCCGCGGCTTCTCCATCGTGCGCGCGTCGATGCCGCCGGAGAGGATCTTGCCCGAGCCGCGCTGCTCGTTGTTGTACGCGCGCGACATGCGGGTGATCGAATCGCAGAGGATGACGACGTCTTTCTTCGTCTCCACCAGGCGGCGGGCCCGCTCGAGGATGATCTCGGCGAGGTGGATGTGGCTGTCGGCCGTCTCGTCCGAGCTCGACGCGACGACCTCGCCCTTCTCGACCGAGCGCCGGAAGTCCGTGACTTCCTCGGGGCGCTCGTCCACGAGCAGGACGAACAGGATCACGTCGGGGTGATTCGTGTTGATGCCGTGGGCGATGTCCTTGAGGAGCGTCGTCTTGCCGGCCTTCGGCGGCGCGACGATGAGGCAGCGCTGGCCTTTGCCGAGGGGCGAGAGCAGGTCGATGACGCGCGTCGTCAGCCGCTCCGGCTCCGTTTCCAGCTTGAACACCTCGTTCGGATCGATCGAGATGAGCTCGGAGAAGGGACGGCGCGACTCGCGGTACTCCTCGAGCGGCAGCCCTTCGACGGATTCGAGTCCGATGAGCTCGAGGCCGTTGCCGGTGCGCCGCGCCTGACCGGCGAGCGCCAGGCCGGCCTGGAGGTGCAGCCGCTCGATGGTCGAGCGGGGGACGATGGGGTCGCCCGGCTGCTGGTAATAGTTGTTCGCCGGATCGACGAGGAGCCCTGCGCCGTTCGCTTTGACGAACAGGACGCCGCTGACGGGGACGAGCTCGCCTGGAGCGACGTCAATGGGAGCGGACGAGCCGTTCTCCATCGGCATCGGGCGGTCCGGGCGGCCTCCGCCGCCTGGGCCTCCCCGGCGGGAGCGCTTGCGCCGGCGTCCGGCACCTGCGCCTCCTCCTCCTCCTCCGCGGTATTGACCGCCGGAGGGGACAGCTTCATTGCCTGGTTCCGGACGATGGCCGTTGGTCGAGGGCTGGCCCTCGCCTCCGGCACCGCCGGTGCGGCGTCTGCGACGACGACGCTTACGCGGGGTGCGATCTTCTGGTGTCATTCGAACTCAATCAACCCTAGTGAGCTTTCACCTGCGAGTCCCGGGAACCGACCTCAGGTCGGAGCGGAGAGTCACAACTCTCAACGCCTGCGGAATGCCTAACGCAAAATCGTCGCGCGAGGTGCGGAGCTAGTATCAGGCAAGTCATTCGCGAAAAGCAAGCGGCCAAGTCGCAAAGTCTCAAAGTCGCAAGTCTCAAAGCGGCGCGTTCCTCCTTTGCGGCTTTGAGACTTTGAGACTTTGAGACTTGTTTGTGCCAGAATTGCCCCTCACATCCCCCTCAGCCAATTAGGCCACACATGTCTGAAAACATTCTGGTTGTGGAGTACGAGCCGCGCTACACCGACCGCGTGAAGCAGGCGCTCTCGGGTCAGCCGTTCAATCCGACGTTCGCCAAGGACGGCGAGGAGGCGATGCGCGCTCTCGAAGGCGATCACCCCCGCCTCATCGTCCTCTCGTCGGTCGTCCCGAAGATCAGCACCACGGAGCTGATCCGCGCCATCCGCGGGCGGAAACCGCTCTCGGAGACGCCGATTCTCCTCACGGTCTCGGGGTACAACGGCAAGAGCCCAAAGCAGGACGCCCAGCGCGTCGGCGCCTCGGACATCCTTCCGAAGCCGTACTCGGAGACGGAGTTTCTCGGGAAGGTGCAGCAGATGCTGGGCGTGTCCGGCTCGGTGGTCACGACGCAGCTGACGTCGAACGAGATCTTCGGGGACCTGCTGGAGGAAGAGAAGCCGGTCGTGCGGAAGTCTCCGGCGGGGACGGGCCGGACGTCGAGTGCCGACGTCGACAAGATGCTCTCCGACACCCTCGGCGGCATGATGCCCAAACGCCGCGAGCCGGCGCCGACGCTGGTGAATACGCCGACGCCCGCGCCAGCAGCTCCGCCGCAACAGCAGAAGGCGAGGACGCAGACGGGCTCGGTGGAGTTCGACAAGATGCTGAGCGACACGCTGTCGGGACTGAGCGGGCGCAAGAGCACCGGCACGGTCTCCGCGCCGCGTCCGAACGTCTCGCCGGTGCCGACGCCTCCGCCGCCTCCCGCCGCTCCGGCGCAGGACGGCCGTTTCAGCACGGAGAAGATGAAGGCATTCGTTCCCGATCGGGTGCCGGTCTCCCAGCCGGTGTTCCCGGCCGCCGTGCCGGTGCCGGTACCGGTCCGGGACGAGGAACCGATCGACGGCGTGAAGTTCGGTCAGTACGTGCTGACGGAAAAGATCGCCACGGGTGGGATGGCCGAGGTGTGGAAGGCGCGGATGCGCGGCGTGGAAGGCTTCCAGAAGATCGTCGCGATCAAGAAGATCCTCCCGCATCTGTCCGACAACCAGGACTTCATCGAGATGTTCGTCGATGAGGCGAAGCTGGCCGCGCAGCTCAACCATAACAACATCATCCATATCTACGATCTGGGGAAAATCCAGACGTCGTACTACATCGCGATGGAGTACATCGACGGGTACGACCTGAAGGCGATCCTCCGCCGCGGCGAAGAGCGCGGGAATCCGATGACGGTGGAGCTGGCGCTGTTCATCGCGTCGAAGCTGGCGTCGGCGCTGGACTACGCGCACCGCAAGAAGGACTTCGAAGAGAAGGAGATGGGCCTCGTTCACCGCGACGTCTCGCCGCAGAACGTGCTCGTCTCGCAGGAAGGCGACATCAAGCTGTGCGACTTCGGCATCGCCAAGGCGGCCTCGAAGGCGTCGCACACGCAGGCCGGCGCGCTCAAGGGCAAGCTGCAGTACATGTCGCCCGAGCAGGCCTGGGGTCGCAGCATCGACCGCCGCAGCGACATCTTCGCGCTGGCCACAGTGCTGTTCGAGATGCTCACGAACCGCAAGCTCTTCACCGGCGACAACGAGCTGTCGATCCTCGAGCAGGTGCGCGAGGCGCGCGTGCAGCCGCCGTCGCTGTACAACGACGAGGTCACGCCGGACATCGACAAGGTCGTCATCAAGGCGCTGCAGAAGGATCCGGCGAACCGCTATCAGACGGCAGGGGAGATGGCGCGCGATCTCGACGCCATCCTCTATTCGTTCAAACCGACGCCGACCAGCGCGGACCTCGCGATCTACATGCACCGCCTCTCCACCGCCGAGACGGAGCCGTTCGAGGCCGCGGCGACGATGATCGACACGCCCATCCCGGTGATCGCACCGGTGCCGGTCCCCGCGCCGGTCCACGTCGCCGCGCCGACACCGGCGCCGGCGATGATGGCCGCGCCGGCGGCAGCGGTGTCGCCTGCGGCAGCGGTGTCGTACGAGGAGCCGAAGACGGGGAAGTCGCCGATCGTGCTGATCGCGGTGGTCATCGGCCTGCTCCTGGCCGCGGGCGCAACGGCGTTCGTGCTGATGCGCGGCAAGGGTAACGCCCCGGCCGCGACGACGGCGTCGAACACGATCGCTCCGGCATCGACGTCCGCCGCCGCGACGCAGACGCTCGTCCCCGCCACCGGCACCACCACCACGGCGCTCGTTCCGACCGCCACGACGCAGACAGGCATCGATCAATCAGCCGTCGATCAGGAAGTCGCGCGCCGCATGGCCGCGGAGCGTGAGCGTCTGGCCGCGCAGACGCGCGCGCAGCAACAGGCGCAGACCGCCACGACGCAGACTGCCGCTCCGGTGGTCCCGCGTCCCGCGCCCGTGCAGGACGCGCCGGTGACCGCGACGCAGGCGCCGCCGCCCCCGGTGGAGACGCGCCCGGCGCCGCAGCCCGTGCAGCAGGCGGAGACGCCGGCCGAAACGCGTCCCGCGCCGGCGCAGCAGCAGCCCGCGGTGGCGCGCTCACGCGAAGGCGACCTCGTGCCCGCGGGCACCGCGGGGCTCATTCCGCCGCGCATCACCCGCCGCGGGGCGGTCAACTATCCGCAGGTCGCGAAAGCGCAACGCGTGCAGGGCACCGTCATCACCAGCGTGCTCGTTTCGGAGACCGGGGACGTCCTCGACGTCCGCGTGATCCGCGGAGTGAACGGACCCGGTCTCAACGACGCAGCGGTCCAGGCGATGCGCCGGTCGTCGTTCTCGCCGGCCATGAAGGACGGCGTCCGCGTCCGCTCGTACCTCACGGTGCCGGTCGAGTTCAAGCTATGATGAAGTCGAGTTCAACGAAGGGGTGAGAGATGCCGGTTCTGACCGACCAGCAGCGCAAGTTTTACGAGACCACGCTTCAGGTGACCAAGCAGGAGGTCAACGAGCTGAAGGATCAGATCGAGGAAGAGCTCGCGAAAGTGAAGGATCGCATCGCCGAGCTCCAGTCCGCGATCAACGCCTCGAAGCAGATGTACGCCGCCGCCTGCAATCGCCTCGGCATCAACAACGACATGGATGATGACGACGGCGGTGAGGCCTAGGACGCATAGGACGAATAAGACGAATAAGACCTATAGGTCCTATAAGTCCTATCTGTCCTATCTCGTTCTCTGTCTCGCCTGCACCAACCCCCAGCCCGCCAATACCACCGATGACCTGAACCGGCCGGTCTCCGTCCCCCGGGAGATCCGCCGCGTGGTTACCCTCGCGCCGAATCTCACGGAGATGATCTTCGCCCTCGGCGCGGGCGATCGCATCGTCGGTGTCGATGATTACTCGAACTACCCCGCGGCCGCGAGGAAGGTGCCGAGGGTCGGCGGAATGCAGCCGAACATCGAGAAGATCGTCGCGCTGAAGCCGGACATCGTGTTCGCGTCGACGGAGGGGAATCATCCGAACCTCGCGCCGGCGCTGGCGGCGGCGAACGTGCCTCTGTTCGTCATCCGCACGGATCGGCTGTCCGAGATCCCTACGGCGATGCGCAGGCTGGCGTCGCTGCTGGACGTTTCCGACAAGGTCGTGAGCGACGTCGAGCGCGCGGTCGCGGCGCAGAAGCGCACGCGCACGAACGCCCCGCGCGTGCTGTTCGCGGTCTGGACCGATCCGCTCTACGTCGCGGGGCGGACGACGTTCACCGATGATCTTTACGCGCTCACGGGCGCGCGCAACGCCGTCGAGGTCACGGGCTGGCCGCAGTACTCGCTGGAGTCGTTCGCCGCGGCGCCGCCGGACCTCTTTCTCTATCCGCGCGGCGCGGTCACGCCGCAGCAGGTCGACAAGCTGCTGCAGCGCGTGCCGGGGCTGAAGGTCCGTGTCGTTTCGGTGAATGAGGACATTTTCCAGCGTCCCGGCCCGCGTATGGCGGAGGCCGCGAAAGCGCTCAATGCCATACTGGACGCACCATGAAGCGCTTTCACCTCGCCCAGGTAAACATCGGCCGCGTGCGGGCGTCGCTCGAGGACGAGATCATGCAGGGATTCGTCTCGCGGCTCGATGAGATCAACGCTTTGGCCGAGGCCTCGCCGGGGTTCGTGTGGCGGCTGAAGTCGGATGTGGGCCCGTCGAGCTATCTGCGTCCGTACGACGACGAGCGCATCCTCGTGAACATGTCGGTGTGGGAGAGCGTCGAGGCGCTGAAGAACTACACCTACCGCACGGTCCACGCGGAGCTGCTGCGCGACCGGAAGAGCTGGTTCGAGAAGTTCGAGGGCGTGTTTCTCGCGCTGTGGTGGGTGCCGGAGGGCCGCATCCCTTCGGTCGACGAAGCGAAGAAGCGTCTCGAGCATCTCGACGCGCACGGCCCGTCGCAGTTCGCGTTCACGTTCAAAACCGTGATGCCTCCGGATGAATCGTTCCTTGCGGCGCTCGACTGGTCTATCTTCGCGCCGTGTCCCGCGACCTTATAAAGCCGATTGCAAGGCCCATCGCGATCCTCGTCGTGCTGCTGGCGCTGACGATCGCGCTCGCGGTGTCGTTCGGCGCGACGCGCATTTCGTGGGACGACGACACCGCGCGCACGATCCTGCTGCGCATCCGCCTGCCGCGTGTGCTGCTCGCCGCGGCGATCGGCGCGACGCTGGCCGTCGCGGGCGTGACGTTCCAGACCCTGCTCCGCAACGCCCTCGCGGATCCGTTCATCCTCGGCGTCTCCGGCGGCGCCGCGGCGGGCGCGGCGATCGCGACGGCGCTGCGGCTGGCGCGCTTTCCCGGCGTGGTGCCGGCGGTCGCGTTCCTCGGCGCGTGCGGCGCGACGGCGGCGGTGTTCCTCCTCGCGCGTCGCCGCGATCACACGGACCCGACCCGCCTGCTGATCTCAGGGCTCGTGCTGAACGCGTTCTTCTCCGCGGTGATCCTGATCTCGTTCGCGCTGTCGCGCGAGGCGGACCTCACCGCCGCGCTGCGCTGGATGATGGGGACGGTATTCGGCGCGTCGTGGACGGACGTGGCCCTGCTCTCGTCGCTGCTCGTGATCGCGATGATCGTCCTGGTGTTCATCGCGAACGACCTGCGCCTGCTCGCCTTCGGTGAGGAAGACGCGAAAGCGCGGGGCGTGGAAGTGGAGCGCGTGAAGCTGATCGGCTTCGGTGTCGCGTCGATCATCACCGGCGCGGCGGTTGCGGTGAGCGGCATCATCGGCTTCGTCGGCCTGCTCGTGCCGCACCTCATCCGCCTGATCTGGCGCCGCGACTTCCGCTTCCTCCTCCCCCTCTGCGCCCTCGGCGGCGCCATCCTGGTCGTCGCCGCGGACGCGCTCTCGCGCACCCTCGTGCGCAGCGCGGAGCTCCCCATCGGCGCCTTCACCGCCATCCTCGGCGTCCCGTTCTTCCTGTCGCTGCTGCGGAGGTCGCGGTGAACAGTCTCCCCACTCGGAAAAAGCCAGCACGTGGCGCGCGAAGGCGCGCCGTCCAATCTAGCCCCGCGCTTTGCGCGGGGTTCACGGGGTCGGGCAGGAACGCGGCCGCGAAGGCGGCCGCTACAAACGCGGGTGGATTCACCACAGAGAGACAGAGAGCACAGACGGGGACGGAGACTTTTTATAGTGTTCTCCGTCCCACTCTGCGTCCTCTGCGCCTCTGTGGTGAATCCACCCATCCCTCACGAGGGACGCACCCATGAAACTCGAGCTGCGCGACGTCTCCTACACCTACGCCGATGCGCCAGCCGTCCGCGACGTCTCGTTCGCCCTAGGCGAGCGCCAGCTCGTCGCGCTCACGGGCCCGAACGGCTCGGGCAAGTCGACGCTGCTGAAACTGATCGCGCGCGTGCTCGAGCCGCATCAGGGCGAGTTGTTGTACGAAGACACGCCCCTCGCCCAGTGGCCGGCGAAGGAGTACGCGAAGCGCGTCGGCTATCTGCCCCAGGATCCCGACCCCGCGTTCCCCATGCGCGCCCTCGACGTCGTGGTCTCCGGCCGCGCGCCGTACCTCGGCCGCTTCTCCTGGGAGGCGCCCCGCGACTGGGAGGAAGCGGAGAGCGCCCTGTCCCTCTGCGACGCCGCCCACCTACGCGACCGCTATCTCGACGAGATGAGCGGCGGCGAGCGCAAACGCGTCTTCCTCGCCCGCGTCCTGGCCGGTACCCCGCGCCTGATCATTCTCGACGAGCCCCTCGCCGCCCTCGACCTGTCGCACGTCCAACAGTTCTCGAAACTCCTGCGCGACGTCGTCGACCAGACCGGCTGCACCGTCCTCTTCGCCGCCCACGACCTCAACTGGGCCGCCGCCCACAGCGACCGCATGCTCGTCATGCAGCGCGGCGCGCTCGCCCTCGACGCCCCGCCGTCCGAAGTTCTGCGCGCCGACGTGATGCGCTCCCTCTTCGGCTTCGAAGCCGAGACCGTAACCAGCGGCGGCCGCACCTGGATCGTCCCTCGCTTCTCCCCCAAAGCCCCGAGCGAGGTCGAGGGGCCAACTTAGCAGCAACACTGCACGTTCACGAAGCGCGAGATCACGATCGAAGTCGCGTACTTCGATTTTGGCAACAACCTCCATTTAGATTTAGAAAGCCCCAGAGAAGCCGCGATCGAAGCCGTGAGCTTCGATTTTGGCAACAACTCCCCTTTAAACAGCCTCGGGGAAGCCGCGATCGAAGCCGAGTACTTCGATCCTGGCAACAAC
The DNA here is from genome assembly GCA_963821585.1 of uncultured Acidobacteriota bacterium. GTDB lineage: Bacteria > Acidobacteriota > Thermoanaerobaculia > Gp7-AA8 > Gp7-AA8 > QHVT01. The sequence continues at coordinate 4,269,639 of CAWGEI010000003.1, read as the reverse complement.
TCCCACTTAAACAGCCTCGGGGAAGCTGCGATCGAAGCCGAGTACTTCGATCCTGGCAACAACTCCCACTTAAACAGCCTCGGGGAAGCTGCAATCGAAGCCGGGTGCTTCGATCCTGGGAACATCTCCCATTTAAACAGCCTCGGTGCAGCCGCGATCGAAGCCGGGTACTTCGATCCTGGGAAGAGCTCCTATTTGAACAGCCCCGGGGAAGCCGCGATCGAAGCCGGACGCTTCGATCCTGGGAACAACTCCCATTTAAACAGCGTCGGGGAAGCCGGGATCGAAGCTGGGAGCTTCGATCCCGGGAACAATTTCCACTTAAACAGCCTGGAGGAAGCCGCGATCGACGCCACCTGCTTCGATTTCGCGAGCGAACACCCTTTCGAAAGCCTCACCGAGGCCATGATCGAAGTCGCGTGCGTCGATGTTCCGGGTACTAAAGCCGGAGCCGCGTCACCGTAACTGCGGTCAGCGTCCCGTCATCGTTCTGGTATGCGAACACGTGGACGAGATCGCCGATCCCCGGATTCCCCAGCACCTTCGTCCGCTCGTTTACCGAGAACGTCCGCTCGCTCGCCGGGGCCTCGGTCACGACCCACTTCGGGTTGTCGATCGACTTCACCTCGCCGCGGAACTGCACGACCTTCGGCGTCGGCGGCGCGGGCTCGAACCGGATGATCGAGATCGCCACCTTCTGGCTCGCGGAATTGACGTTGTACAGCACTTCCACCGTGTCGCCCACCTTCGGCGAGCCGATGATCTTCGTCTGCGCGTTGACGACCATAGTCACGGTCTCGCTGTCCACCGCGACGTCCCACGACTCCGTCCCGATGCTCTTCACCGCCCCGCGCAGCCGGCCCAACTGCGGCGGCGCCGGCGAGAGCACGAGCACCTCCCGCGCGATGAGGCGTCCGCCCGCCGCGTCCACCTGCACCTGCACGATCTGATTCGGAAGAATGTTCGCCAGGCCGAAGCCCTCGCCGTTGCGGAACCCGCCGAAGCTCGTGTCGTCGTCGACATACACCGTCTGGCCGAGGAGAACCAACGCACGCGCGTCCGTACTGACCGACTGCACCGTCCCGGACAGCATCGCGTCCCCGAACCACGTCGCGCTCACCGTCGACGCCTTCTGCACCGCCTGCGACGACGGCAGATTCTCCGTCGGGATCACCGCAAACAACAGCATCCCCGGCTCGATCTGCGCGACCGCCCCCTCCCGCCCCCGGCCGACGATCACCTTCGCCCCGCTCGCGTCGACCACCACCAGCCCACCCGCGAGCCGGATCAGGTTCCCCTCCACGCTCTCCACGACCCCGCTGACCGTGCCGCTGTGCGGTGGCCGGAGCTCACCCTTCGCAAGCGAGCGTTCCGCCGCGAAGGTGGAGAGTGAGAGCAGAACGAGGAGCAAGACGACGACGGATTTGCGAGACATGCGAATAAGTATAGACCAAGAGGACGCGGGGGCGCAGATGCAAGAGAGCGACATTTTCCTGCGTTGGAAGAGCGACAGCACCGAGGGCTGTCATCACGACCGCCGTGCCCCGCGCCGCCGGGGCGACCGGCATCGACAAGCGCGCGAACTGCCGCACCTTCCGCCACTCCTTCGCGACCCACCTCCTGGAACGCGCCCACGCTATTCGCACCGTCCAGAAGTTGCTCGTCCACGCGACGTCTCCACGACCATGATCTACACACACGTCCTCCGCTACGGAGCGCGCGGCAGTTGCAGTTTGCCACTCCCAGTCCGAGGGGGGTAGGGAGTGGCATAATCGTGACACTCCTCAATCGGTACTGATAAGTCCATCGCGCCTCGAAAGGAGCCAGCATGGCCAATGGCGAAATCATCAAAGAGGTCTTCGGCGCCATACCGCGTTTCACTACCGATTTCGTGAACGTGGTCGCATCGCCACGCGGTTACGCCCGCACTGGGCGGCTGTTTATGCCGGAGCGGTTTGCAGATGCGCTCGTCTTCTTAGGTGCATCGTTAGTGGTGACCATGATACTGCGCGCTCCTATGTGGCGTGAGCGCGAGGATCTGTTCCTCTTTCTTGCAGCGGATGCGACTTGGAAGTTCGCCGTTGTCCTACTTGAAACGGCGGTCATAGCAGTGGTTTGGCGCCTGTTGCGTGGTAGGGTCCATGCTAGCGGGTACCTGGTCGCAAACGCGTTCTATTTTGGTGTCGTCACCATCGCGGTTCACTTTGTAATGCTTCTGGGATGGTCGGCTGAACGGCAAATGGACCTGCCGCCGATCCTGCTTGTTGCGTGTCGCATGGTTACTGTTGCTTTCGCCGTCGGCGCACTAAGCTGGTGCCTCGTGGCATGGCGTGCCTACGGCGACATGAACGACGCATCGTTGGCGCGCACGATTCTAGCGCTTGTTCTCGTGATGGTGTGTAGCGTGCCGGTCGTAGTGGCGGGAGTGTTGCTCCGCGACGCTCTCTTGAAGCGATTTTGACTGCATCCGCGTGCGCGACCTAACGTCGTCCGGCCGTCAGCCGAGTTGCCTATGTTATCGCCAGCGTGGCGGCGTCATAGTGGCAGCCGTCGGTGTCGTTTGCCGGTCGCCGCGAAGATCGCGTTCAACACCGCGGGCACGAGCGGCGGAACCGGCGGTTCGCCCATACCGAAGGCGTTCGGCGCGTCGCTGCCGAGGATGTGGGTTTCGACGCGGGGGGCGTCGGCGATCGTGGGGATGGGGAACTCCGCGTAATTGGTTTGCTGGACGCGTCCGTTCTCGAGGGTGATCTGGCCGATGAGTTGGGAGAGGGCCCAGATGACGCCGCCTTCGATCTGTTGTTCGACGCCGATGGGGTTGACGACTGCGCCGCAGTCGACGGCGCAGATGACGCGGTCGACGTGCCATTTGTCTTCGCTGGCGGTGACTTCGACGACGTAGGCGACGTGGGTGTCGCCGTCGAAGATGTTGCAGGCGACGCCGCGGGCGCGGCCTTTGGGGAGGGGCTTGGCCCAGCCGGATTTGTCGCGGACGGTCTTGAGGACGCGGCGGAGGCGGGGGCGCTCGAATTCGAGGCCGCCGGCGTCGACTTTTTCGGCGCCGCCGAGGTGGTCGAGGCGGAACTGGAGGGGATCTTTGCCGGCGGCGTGGGCGAGCTCGTCGATGAAGGACTCGCGGGCGAGGGTGCTGGACGGGGAGTACACGGCGCGCCAGGGGCCGTAGCGCACGGGGGAGTCGTGGCGGACGTAGCGGATGTCGAAGTGGGGGACGTCGTAGGGCACGTCGTAGGCGCCCCAGGAGGAGCCGCGGTACATGGCGCCGAGGTCGGCGAGGTCTTCTTTCGACGGGCTGCGGCCGGTCATGAAGGGGCTGCACACTTTCTTGTGCGACCACGACAGGATGCGGCCATCCCTCACGACGCCACGCATGGCTTCGACGGCGCCGTGTTGCAAGCGGGCGTCGACGAAGTCTTCTTCGCGCGTCCAGACGATCTGCACGGGGGCCTGGATCGCTTTGGACAGCTCGGCGGCTTCGACGGCGTCGTAGACGCGCAGGCGCCGGCCGAAGCCGCCGCCCATGAGGATCGGGTGGACGGTGACGTTCGCGGGTGGGATCTTCAGTAGTGCCGCGACTTCGTTTTGCACGCCGTTCGGGGATTGGGTCGGCGCCCAGAGCGTGGCTTTCTCGCCGACGACGTGCGCGGTGCAGTTCATCGGCTCGATCTGCGCGTGCGAGTAGAACGGGTAGACGTAGGTCGCCTCGAGCGTGGTCCCCTCGGCGGGCGCCGTGCCGGCGACGCGCATCGCTTCGCCGCTCGGGGTCTTCGCCGCTTCGACCGCGGAGGTGATCCAGGCGTCCGAGGAGAAGTCTTTGTTGGGGCCGAGGTCCCATTCGACCTGCACGAGCGGACGCGCCTTCATCGCCGACCAGGTGCTGCTCGCGACGATGGCGACGCCGGTGGAGATCGCGACGACCTGGACGTTCTTTGCTTTGGATGCGTCGAACGACTTCACGCTGCCGCCCACGACCGGGCAGCGGATGACGTTCGCGAACTTCATCCCCGGCACGCGCACGTCGAGGCCGTATTTCGCGGCGCCGGTGACGATCGCGGGATCGTCGATCTTCGTGATGCGTTTGCCGACGATGCGGAAGTCCTTTCCGCTCTTGAGCGGCACGTCCTTCGGGACTTCGAGCTTCGACGCCGCGGCCGCGAGCTTGCCGTAGCTCGCGCGGCGTCCGCTCGCGTCGTGGATGACGAACGATTTCTCCGTGCGCAGCGATGTGGGATCGACGGACCACTCTGCCGCAGCCGCGCTGACGAGCATCGCCCGCGCGGTCGCTGCCGCGGGACGCAGCGTGCGCCACGCTCCGTACACGCTGCCGCTGCCGCCCGTGCCGAGGCGGGTGTAGTCCGGGCCCGGCATCGCCTGCTCGATCTTCACCGCCGCCCAGTCCGCATCCAGCTCCTCGGCGATGATCATCGGCAGCGACGTCCGCACGCCCTGTCCCATCTCCTGCTTCCCCGCGATCAGCGTGACCGTGCCGTCGGGATCGATGCGCAGCCACACATTCGGCTTCCATGGTGCGGCTTCATCGGCGCGTGTGTGCCCGACGCCGAGGACGAGCGCGGTGCCACTGACCGCGGTGATGCGGAGGAAATCGCGCCGGGTGGTCGGCATGGAGGGAGGGTAGCGCAGGGACGCGGGCAAGATGCAACGTGGGCGTCACGAGTGGGGAACGGCTTGTCGCGGCTTCACCATCGCCAGCGCCCCCGCGGCGATGCCGACCGCGGCGCAGGTCCACCACAGCGCGGTCGGGTTGCGCTGGTAGATCCAGGTGCCCATGGCGGGGCCGAGGACCATGCCGGCGGACCAGGTCGAGTGCCAGAGGCCCATGTAGCGCCCGCGGTAGCGGTCGGGCGCGAGGGAGGTCACGTACGCGCCGCTGGCGGGGGCGTAGATCATCTCGGCGATGGTCCAGACGACGACGGTGACGGCGAGCATGGGGAAGCCTGTCGCGAGGCCGGTCATGGCGAAGCCGATGCAGCTCAGGGCGTAGCCGATGGCGATGAGGGGCTGCTGGCGTTTGGTCTGCGCCCAGGCGGTGATGAGCAGCTCGAAGACGACGATCATCGCGCCGTTCAGCGAGATGAGGGTGCCGTACGTCGAGTAGGAGAAGCCGAGACGGGTGATGTGCAGAGGAAGGGTCGTGTGCAATTGAAACTCGACCCAGGTGAGGCAGAGCGTCGCGGCGAGGAAGTACATCAGCGCCCGGTCCTTCACCGCCACCCGCAACGCTTCGGCTGGTTGCTCATCTTTTCTTTGCGAGCGGTTGCCGTGAGGCAGGAGCGCGAAGGCCACGATGCCGAACAACAGCGACGTGATCGCGTCGCCGAGGAAGACGTAGAAGAAGGACTTGTTCGCGAGAAGGCCCGCGGTCGCGGGACCGGCGGCGAAGCCGAGGTTGATCGCGAAACGGTACATGCCGAACGCCGCGATGCGCTGGTCGGGCGGAACGAGATCGCCGAGGAGCGCGGTTGCGGCGGGCCGGTAGAGCTCCGCGCACAGGCCGGTGGTGAAAGAGAGGATCAGGATCGCGGGAAGCGCACGCGCCTGCGACAGCGCGAGCATGGACGCCGAGGAGAGCAGCATCGACGCGGCGATCGTGTAGCGGCGGCCGATGCGGTCGGCCATGTGTCCGCCCAGCATCGCCGCGAAGATGTGTCCCGCGCCATACGAGCTCACCGCCATCCCCGCCTGCGCGGGCGTGAAGCCGTTTCTCGCCATGTAGATCGCGAGGAACGGCATCACGAACGTGCCGAAGCGATTGATGAACGTCCCCCCGAAGAGGATCCACGCCGCGCGAGGGAGAGATTTCAGGTTTGCGAGAAGCGACTTCAAGCGCGGGTATTGTGCCTTAGCACGGCGAAGCCTCTGTGCTCTCTGTGCTCTCTGTGGTTGATCGGTGCCTCCTTCGAAGCAACAGGGACCGGTTCACCACAGAGAGCACAGAGACCACAGAGGCTTCGTCGCTACGACACGATTTCCGTCAGGCTGCGCAGGAACCGTTCGACGAGCGTCGGGTCGAACTGGGAGCCGGCGCACTCGCGGAGGCGCGACGCGGCCCGCTCGTTCGAGATCGGCGTCTGGTAGGTTTGCCGCGAGGTCATCGCCACCCAGGCGTCGACGATGCCGAGGATGCGGGCGGCGAGGGGAATCTGCTGGCCGCTGAGGCGGCTGGGGTAGCCCTTCCCGTCGAAGCGCTCGTGATGGCGGAGGACGGCTTGCGCGACGTCCTGCCCGAGGAGGGGCTCCACGATCGCGGCGCCGACCACCGGGTGCTCCGCCATCCCCCGCATCTCGTCGGCGGAAAGATTCGGGCGGCGATAGAGGCGCTCGTAGTCGAGGAGGCGCAGGCCGACGTCGTGGACGAGCGCGGCGATGCGCACGGTCTCGACCTGCGCGGGCGGCAGATCGAGCGCGCGGGCGAAGCGCTGGGCGAGCACCGACACCTCCCGTGAGTGTTCGGCGAGGTCGGCGTAGCGGGTGAAGTCGGGCTCGAGGAGGCGCTCGGCGATCACGGCGCGCTCGCTGCGTCCGGACGTCGTCGTGATCGCCGATTCGACCGCCTGCTCGAGCTGGCGGAGGAGCGTCTTCAGCGCACGCTGCGCCTGCTGGTCGGGCGGGCGCTCGAAGGCGACGGTGAGCACCAACCCTTCGACGGAGAAGACGTTCACGTGCGCGCTGAACGTCGGTCCGAGGGGGCCGATCTCGACGGTCGGAACGCCGAAGGGATAGGAGACCTGCGGCCGCATCATCAGCCGCGTCGCGTCTTTCCGCTTGAGCCACGCTTCGAGGTGGGTCTGCATCCGCTCGGTCGCGGCGTCGTTGACCTTCTGCCGCGCGACGATGAGCTGGGGATTGTTCACGTGTCCGATCGCGCTGAACGCGCCGAGCATCGCGCCCGGAATCGCGAGGACCGCGGGCAGGAGGACGCGCACGGAATCGAGATCGACTTCGTTGAGGACGCGCGTGGAGGTCTCGCGGGTGAGCTGCCGCTTCGACATGTACTGCCGCGCGGCCTCGATCGCATGCGTCGCCTCGGACGAAAAAGCCCCGGCCGGCTCGGAAGGGGCGGCAGAGGGCGCAGGGGCCATCCCGTTCGGCAACACCAGCGCGGGCATCCCCCGCGGTGTCGGCATGGAGGGCGCGGGTGTGTCCTCGACCAGCGCGATCGGCGCGAGTCCGAAGAGGTTGTTTTTCGCCAGCACCTTGATCATGTCGTCGACGATCTGCTGCGCGGCACTGACGTCGGGACCCTCGAAGGGCTTTTTGCCCGCCTTGTCGCGCATGTCGATGAAGCCGACCAGGCGCCCGCGCGAGAAGATCGGGGCGGCGAGCAAGCGGTCGGTGCCCTGACGGAAGAGCATCTCCGCGAAGCGCTGATCCGAGCCGAGGCCGTTGACGAAGAAGGGCGTGCGCTTGACGGTCAGACGATCGACGAGGTCGTCGTTCGCCGTGATGATCTTCCGGTCGCCGGCGACGTACTGGTAGCTGGTGACGAGCTCGTACTTCTTCTCGTTCAGGTCGCGCGACGCCGACAGGTACAGCGCGGCTTTGGTCGCCTGGACGTGCTCCACGCAGCTGTAAAGGATCTGCTTGAGCTGCGGCTCGATGGATTTGACTTCGAGAAGCATTGGACGAAGGTTACTCGAATTCGAAGCGGACGCGGAGTCGGGCATGGCCGAGCAGGGCGCCGAGAATCGTCCCGCTGGTATTCCAGATGACGTCGTTGACGTCCGCGACCCGGGAGGGGAGGAAGTATTGCCAGGCTTCGATGCCGAGGGTGAAGGTGAAGCCGAGGAGGATGGTGAGGATGTACGTCTGCAGAGTGGGGCGCTCGACCGTGTAGAACGTGATGAACGCCAGGAATCCCCACGGGACGAACAGCAGCACATTGGCGATCATCGGGACGACGATCACGGCGAGGATGTGTGTGGAGATCGGGCGCTCGGCGAGGCGTTTGGCGAGGTAGCGGAGGTCGTCGAAGGGGATCGGCTCGAAGTTCTCGTAGCTGCGACCGGCCATCCAGACCGTGATCGTGACGATGGCGAGAGTGGTGGCCAGCCAGAGGAGCACGGTCCAGGGTTTCTTGAGGATGACTTCGCGAGGCACGCGCGGAGTTTAGCGCGCCGCTAGGTCCGCGGGATTTCCATGTTGTAGTAGAACATGCACGTCACCCGCTCGGTCGGATTCGGGAAGTCCGCGGGCAGCGGCTTGAGCGGGGACGACAGCTCGATCGCCTTGCGCGCGGCCTGGTCGTACGGCGGGATGCCGGAGCTGTCGAGGGTGGTGATGTCGCTGATCCGGCCGTCGCGGTGGATCGTGAAGCGGATCGTTACGACGCCTTTCATGCCCGTGCGGATGATCTGGGGCATGTTCGCGTACCAGTTCACGCGGATCTTGCTCACCATGCTCTGGGCGTAGTCGCCCCAGTCGTACCACTGCGTTTCGAAGGAGAGCGGACCCTGCTCGGCGAAGCCTTTCTCGCCGCCGATGCGGGCGAGGTCGATGCCGTCGCCGCCACCGCCCTGGGATGCAGAGCGTCCGGCTTCGCGGATGGCGTTGCGCCAGTCGACCATGCCGGACGCGTTGGCCTGGGTAGGCTCGCGATAGACGAGCGAGTCGTCACTCGGTGCGGGGCGCGGGTCGCCGGATGTGGCGGCCGCGGAAGGTTGCTGTTGCTGTGCGCCGGGAGAGGGCGCGACGGCCTGTTGCTGCGGACCACGCCGGCCGGGGGGCGCGCTGGGAGGGGTATAGAGGCCGCCGCCGTCGCCCGGTCGGCGCGTGGGCTGATCGCCGGTCGGCTCGGGCATGCTCGCGCGACGGTTCTTGTCGGAAAAGGCCGCATTCGGGGACGGCGCGCGGTCGATGGCCGGTCCGGGCGCCTCGACGAATTGCCGCGGGTTGTTCTGCTTCATCAGCTCGATGTAGCGGGTGATTGGCACGTCCTGCGGCGCGGGTGGGATCGCGGTGTACGAGCGGATGAACCAGATGAGGAGGGCCGCGTGCAGGACCAGGGAGACGACGACGGAGACGCTGAGGCCGCCGGCCTTTCTGCGCTCTTCCGCGACGACGACGAGATCGATCCGTTCCTGCAAGGCGTTGGCTACAAGTTCAGACGGATCGCCTTTCTTCCAAGTTTCGTGGCCTGTGACAGCACCGAGTCCTGAGTGCTGAGTCCTGAGTACCGGAAGCCGGGAGGGTGGTGACTCAGGACTCAGGACTCGGCACTCAGAACTGTCTCCCCGCTCCCACGTACAATCCCTTCATGAGCGATGCGCCGTACGTTCCGCCGCCGCCACCGCCGCCTTCTCCGGTGTTCCTCCCTCCGGCGGAGCCGAGAAAGCCGCAGTTCGATTTCGCGAAGCCGTTCTCGTACGTCTTCGACGATCCGGACTGGGTGGCCAAGATCCTGATCGGCGGCCTCTTCTACATCGCCGGCTTTCTCATCATCGGCTGGTTCTTCATCCTGGGCTATGTGGCGCGCACGACGCGCAACGTGATCGCCGGCCACGAGCGACCGTTGCCGCAGTGGGAGAATCTCGGCGAGTTCTTCAACGAAGGGCTGCGCCTGTTCGGCGTCGTCCTGGCGGTGATTCTGCCGATGATCGGGCTGGCGATGGTCATCATGGTTCCCGCCGGCGTCCTGGGCTCGATCGACAATGAAGGCGCCGCCATGATCAGCGGTCTGATGTCCGGCGCGCTGGCCTGTCTGTTCGTGCCGATCTCGCTGGCGATCACGTTCTTCATGCCGGCGATGCTGCTGTTCGCGGCCGTGGAGCAGCGCTTCGGCGCGGCGTTCGAGTTCAGCCGCATCTGGCCGTTCATCCGGCAGAACATCGGGAACTACGTGCTGGCGATCGTCGTGTATCTCATCGCGCGCTTCATCGGCGGCTTCGGGATCATGCTGCTGTGCATCGGGGTCGTGTTCACGGGCTTCTGGTCGTTCCTGATCACGGCGCACGGTTTCGCCCAGGTGTACCGGCTGGCGACGCAGCCGAAATCATGAAGCGGGATACGAAGATCGTCCTGGCGTTCCTCGCCGCGATCCCGGTCGTGATCCTCGGCGCCTCGGCGCTGTGCTCGTGGGCGATCGCCCAGGGGGCGTCGATGCAGTGGCGGATGCTTTTCCGCCTGATGTGCCACGGAAAGGTGGAGCGCTGCCTCGATCTTTTCGACGTTCCGATGCCGATTTGCGCTCGTTGTGTCGGAATTTACGGAGGGATGCTCTTGGGGATCGTGGCGTTCTGGGCCGTTCCGCTGCTGCGGGAGAAGGTGATGCGCACGGTCGCCTTCATCTGTGCCGCGCCGCTGGCCATTGACGGTCTGACGCAGCTGGCAGGGCTCCGCGAGAGTACCAACGACCTGCGCATCGCGACGGGGATCGTCGCCGGTTTAGCCTTTGGTTTGTGGATTTTGAGCGCGGTGGAGCGGCGGAGTGAGGCAAGTTCACACATCCTTGACCTGACCTGATCGGTGGGTTAGTCTTCGGAGACTCCTTCCTACACCATGGCATTTCAGGGATCGCTCAAAGAACTACCGCTGCCAGACATCATTCAGCTCGTGAGTGTGTCGGGGAAGACCGGCAAGTTCACGCTGACACGCGATGCCGACCGCGGCTTCATCTACCTGAAGAACGGGCAGATGGTGCACGCGACCATCGGCGATCTGGTCGGGGAGGAAGCGATCTACTCGCTCGCGATCTGGAACCACGGGGAGTTCCAGTTCAGCCCGGGCGAGGACTCGGATCGCCAGACCATCACGAAATCGAACACGAATCTGCTCATGGAAGCGGCCCGCCGCCTCGACGAGTGGCGCGTGCTGTCGAAGAAGATCCCCTCGGTCGAGTACATCCCGGAGCTGCTGGCGCGGGAGAACCGCCACGAGCAGGTGACGCTGAATCCGCAGGAGTGGATGCTGATCACGAAGATCAACGGGCACCGCTCGATCGTGGAGATCGGCCGCGCGCTGAACATGTCGTCGTTCGACGTGGCCAAGATCCTCTACGGGATGATCACGGGCGAGCTCGTGCAGCTAAAAAAAAAACCTGATCGCGACGCCGACAAAGAAAACGGCGAGCTCGTCGACCTCGCCGCCCGCATCCGTGCCGTAGCCGAGGAGTTCATCGGCGCGACGGCTCACAAGACCATCGAGAAGCACTTCCTCCACGCCCTCGACGGCATCATGAGCGGCGCCGGCCCGGAGGCCGTGGACGTCATGGTGCACGAGTTCGAGAAGACGGCATCGCTCCTGCGCGGCCTGGCGATCACCGAGCAGCTGCGCTCGCGGATCGCCGAAGTGCGGGCAACGTAGGGCGTGGCTTCACCACGACTCGCCCCGGCCTCGCGTTGGTGTGCTCCCCGTCGCGCAAAACCTGCGTCCCGTTGACGAACACGTGCTGCACGCCGGTCGCGTACTGGCGCGGGTTGTCGTACGTCGCGTGCGCGGCGATGGTGTTGGGGTCGAAGACGACCACGTCGGCGAAGTAGCCTTCCTTCAGCGTGCCTCGGCCGGCGATGTTCAGGTTTGTGGCCGGAAGTGACGTCAGCCTCCGCACGGCTTCCTCGAGGGGGATGACTTTTTCGTCGCGTACGTAGCGGCCGAGGAGGGTGGCGAAGTTGCCGTACTCGCGCGGGTGGGTGGACGACTTGAGGAACACCCCCTCGGGCGCGGAGGCGCCGGCATCGGACCCGAAGCTCACCCACGGCTTGCGAATCTGCATCTGCAGGTTGTCATCGGACATGAGGAAGTAGACAGTCGAGACGCGGCTGCCGTCTTCGATGACGAGATCGATCGCCGCATCCTCGGGGGACACGCCGCGCATCTGCGCAACTTCGGCGAGCGTTTTGCCGGTCAGCGGCTTTAGCTTGTCGTTCTTGAAACCGATGAGGCGGACGCGGGCGGGTGAGCCGGCAAGGAGCATGAGGTTCTCCCAGGCGTCGGTCGGGGTGCGCATTTCGTGGAGGACCTTCGCGCGCGTGGCGGGATCGAGGAGGCGCGAGCGCCAGGCGTCGTAGCCGCCTTCCTGCACCCACGGCGGCATCGCGGCGTCGAGGCCGGTCGCGCCGGCGGTGTAGGTGTACATGTCGGCGGTGATGCGCAGTCCCTGCGCGCGGGCGTCTTCGACCTTCTGCAGGACGCGCTGCATCTTCGGCCAGTTCGACTGGCCCGCGGCTTTGAGGTGATAGATCTCGGCGGAGACGCCGGCCTCGCGCGCGATGGTGATCAGCTCGTCGACGGCTTCTTCGAGGCGATTGCCTTCGCTGCGCATGTGCGAGATGTACATGCCGCCGTACGGCGCCGCGGCTTTGTTGAGCTCCACCAGCTCCGCGGTCTTCGCGTAGAACGCGGGCGCGTAGATCAAAGACGATCCGACGCCGAGGGCGCCGTCTTCCATGGCCTGCCTCACCAGCGCGCGCATGCGCTCGAGCTCCTCGGCGGTCGGCGCGCGATTGGCTTCGCCGAGGACGTGCATGCGGACGGTGGTGGCGCCGACGAAGGAGGCGACGTTGACGGAGATGCCGCGGCGGACGAGGGAGTCGAGGTACTCGCGGAGGGTCGTCCAGTCGATGTCGAACTTGATATCGCCCTGTTCCTTCTTCACCTGCGCTTTCAGGGCGTCGCTGAGCGGTCCCATCGACCACCCCTCGCCGAAGACTTCGAGGGTGACGCCCTGTTTGACGTCGGCCATGCCCCGGCCGTCGACGATGAGCGACTCGGTGGCCCAGCTCAGCATGTTGATGAAGCCCGGCGCGACGGCCTTGCCGCGCGCGTCGATCTCCTGCGCCGCTTTGCCGCGGACGTTGCCGATCTTCACGATGCGATCGTTGCGGATGGCGAGGTCGCCGATGACGGGCGCGCCGCCGCTGCCGTCGTAGATCGTGCCGTTTCGGATCACCGTGTCGTAGTGGCCGCACGCGCACAGCAGGAGCGAAGCGAGGAGGAGTTTGCGCATGGCGCGAGTATAGAGTTCCTCTCCGTCCCACTCTCTGCCTCTGTGTCTCTGTGGTGAATTCGCACGCGCCTCGCGCGAGGCACGTGTGGATTCACCACAGAGGCACAGAGAGCACAGAGTGGGACGGAGATGTGCGATAAACGCGTGCATGTGGAACGTCGAAGACTCGCCCCTCGGACGCATCGTCGTCCCTCCTTCCTTGCCTCCCGGCTTCGCCGTGATGACCACGACGCGCGACTATCCGGGCCGGATCGTCGCGGACGAGCTGACGCGCTTCATCCACGGCCGCTTCGGCCTGGAGACGTCGCTGACGACGTGCGTGCAGGTCCACAGCGCGACCGTCGTCCGGGCGGCGCACGAGCCGTCGTGGCGCGAGTGTGATTCGTGCGACGCGCTGTGGTCTTCGGAGAAGGGCGTCACCCTCGGGATCAAAGTGGCGGACTGCCTCCCGGTGTCGCTGCTCGACGTGGACCACGGGGTAATCGCGAACGTCCACTCCGGCTGGCGCGGCGCCGCGCAGGGCATCACCGCCGCGGCCCTCGACGCCGCGCCGCTCGATCCTTCGTCGACGCGCGCCTACCTCGGCCCGTCGATCCGCGCGTGCTGCTTCGAAGTCGGCGAAGAAGTCGCGACCCAGTTCGATCCGCGGTTCCTCGACCGCTCGCGCAGGAAGCCGCACGTCGACCTCATCGCCTTCACCACCGACATCCTCCGCTCCCGCGGCATCATCGACATCTCAGACTCGGGGATGTGTACGCGGTGTGATGGATCGATCTTTCACTCGTACCGGAGGGACGGTGCGGGGAAGGGGCGGAACCTCGTGCTGGTTTCGCAGTGAGACCGAGGTACCATTGGCCATGGCGACGAAACGGGAGAAAATAACGCCGATACGGGTTGGGAAAGACTACATTGTGGTCGAGCGGAAGAACCCGAAGAACGGGCCGCCTGTATACATCCCCACGAATACCACCGTTCCGCTGGAGAAAATCAGAGAAGCCGTGCGCGCCGTTCTTGCCGCAAGAGGAAAGCTGGCGAAGTAGTTCGAAGTGCCGCGCATCGATCCTGAGTTCGACCGCAATGTTTTTCTCAACTGGCCGTACGACCAGGCATACGCGCCGATTTCCGAGGCAATCGTCTTTGCCATCGAGGACTCGGGCTTTCACGCGCGATCCGCTCGCGAACGGCTCGACTCGAGCCAGGTGCGGCTTCACAAGATCGTCGACCTGATCCGCAACACGCGGTTTTCGATTCACGACTTGTCGCGTACGCAACTCGATGAAACGACCGACCTCCCACGCTTCAACATGCCCTTGGAGCTCGGTATCGACATCGGATGCAAAGCCTTCAGCCGGGTGCATGCTCGCAAATCGTTTCTCATCTTCGACTCGAAGCCGCACCGGTTTCACAAGTACCTTTCGGATATCGGCGGGCAGGATATCCAACATCACGGTAACGATCCAAAGACAGCCGTTGCGCGCGTGCGCGATTGGTTGCGTTCCGAGTCGGGCCTGACCAGTATTCCCGGAGGCGCGCGCATCTATGATCGGTATCTCGAATTCCGGCGCGACCTGTCGGGACTGTGTGTTCAGCTCCGGCTGGACGCCGGGGATCTTTCGTTCGTGGATCTCGCGGCGGTCATCGGCATGTGGAGTGAGGACCACCGCTAACGGCACCCCCATTGCACTGAACGGCCGCGTCTGATGTCCACCGAACCGCCTGTTTCTACGCCGCCCTCGGAGCCCCCCTCCGAGCCACCACCGCCCCCACCCGCCCGGCGGTGGCGCCGTCCCTCGCGCCGCACGGTGTTTCGGGCCATCTCGTGGTCGGTCGGGGTATTCGCCGTTCTGTTGCTGGTCCTCGGGGTCTGGATCTACCGGGAGTCGGTGGGGCGGTTTCAGGTGCGGCGGCTGCGGTTGCCGACGCGGATTTACGCGGACTACATGCCGTTGGCCACGGGCAACGCGCTGCAGACGGATGATCTGCTGGAGAAGCTGGATCGCCTGGGGTATCGGGAGGCGGAGGCGCTCGCGCAGCCGGGGCAGTTCAAGCGCGACAGCGGCACGATCGACATCTACACGCGCGCGTTTCAGCGGCAGGGTGAGGACTATCCGGCGACGCCGCTGCGGGTGACGATCGCGAAGTCGCAGATCGAGAGTGTGGTGTCCCTGCGCGAGGCGCGTCCACTGGAGCGCGCCGCGCTCGAGCCGGAGTTGCTGACGTCGGTGCTGAGCGAGGAGCTGGAGAACCGCAGTCCGGTGACGCTCGACCAGGTTCCGCAGCATCTGCAGGACGCCGTCGTGGTGACTGAGGACGTGCGGTTCTGGAGCCATCCGGGCGTCGATCCGCTCGGGATCCTGCGCGCGGTGTTCCGCAACCTGAAAGCCGGAGGCGTGTCGGAAGGCGCGTCGACGCTCACACAGCAGCTCGTGAAGAACTACTTTCTCACCAGCGAGCGCACGTACAAACGCAAGGTCATCGAAGCGTTCATGGCGGTGATCCTCGACGCGCGCTATTCGAAGAAGGAGATCCTCGAGGCGTACCTCAACGACATCTATCTTGGCCGCAACCGGTCCATCTCCATCCTGGGGGTGGGCGAGGCGTCGCGTTTCTACTTCGGGAAGCCGGTGGCGGAGATCGAGATCCACGAGGCCGCTGTGCTGGCGGGGATGATCCGCAGCCCGAACAACA
Source organism: uncultured Acidobacteriota bacterium (assembly GCA_963821585.1). GTDB lineage: Bacteria > Acidobacteriota > Thermoanaerobaculia > Gp7-AA8 > Gp7-AA8 > QHVT01. Next base: position 4,253,972 of record CAWGEI010000003.1, on the reverse strand, counting down.
ACTCGCCGTTCAATAACCCCGAGACGTCGATGAAGCGCCGGAACACGGTCCTGCAGTTGCTGCTCAAGGAGAAGAAGATCACGCAGGCGCAGTACGACGAGGCACGGTCGGCGAAGCTGCCGCGCAAGCCGTTCCGCTCGAAGAGCGGGCTGTCGTCGATCCCGTACTATGTCGATCGCGTCGTCCACGAGCTGAAGTCGGATTACGGCATCGACGACATCCAGGGCCAGGGGCTCCGCATCTATACCGCCATCGACCTCGGCGCGCAGGACACGGCCGCGCGCGTGCTCGAGCAGAGCCTGCGCAATCTGGAGCGCTCCAGCCGCCGCCTGCGCAATCACGACCCGGCGCTGCAGGGGGCGCTGATTCATCTCGACGTGCCGACGGGGGAGATCCGCGCGCTGGTGGGCGGTCGCAGCTACGAACGGAGCCAGTTCAACCGTGCGCTGAATTCGAAGCGCCTGGTCGGCTCGCTGTTCAAGCCGTTCGTCTACCTGACGGCGTTCGAGCCGAGTCTCTCGGGTCAGAACATCACGCCGGCGACGCTCGTCGCGGACACGCGGTTCGTGCTCAAGCGCCGCTGGTCGGAGGACTGGTCGCCGCGGAATTACGACGGGCGGTACCAGGGCAACGTGACGGTGCAGCAGGCGCTCGAGCAGTCGCTCAATGCGGCGTCGGTGCGCATCGGCCTGGCGTGCGGCATCGAGCCGATTCTCAAGACCGCCCGCACCCTCGGCGTGCAGACGAAGCTCGACGATGACAACCCGTCGATCCTCCTCGGCGCCGCGGGGATCCCGCCGATCGAGATGGCGGAGGCGTATTCGACGATCGCGCGCCAGGGCGCACGCACGACGCCGCGTGCGATCCGCTACGTGACGGACGACCGCGGACGCACGATGCGCGGCGCGGGCTCGACGGAGCCAACGCAGGTGTTTCCGCAGCGCGACGTCTACCTGCTCACGCACGTGATGCAGGGCGTCGTCGACCGCGGTACCGCGGGCGGTGCGCGCAGCATGGGCTTCCGCAAGATCGCGGCAGGGAAGACGGGGACGACGAACGACAAACGCGACGCGTGGTTCATCGGCTTCACGCCGAAGACGCTCGCGTTGACGTGGGTGGGCTTCGACGACAACGACCCGACGGGACTCTCCGGCTCGGACGCGGCGGTGCCGATGTGGGCGCGCTACATGATCGCGGTGACGGCGGGAGAGCCGAACGCGGACTTCCCCGTGCCGGCCAACATGACGGCGGCGGAGTTCGACAAGACCACGGGCGGTCTCGCGACGCCGTTTTGTCCGCGCAACGCCATCGTGCGCGGCGTGTTCAAGAGCGGAACCGAGCCGACGATCCCGTGTAAGCCACACAGCGCGCCGGCCGCGCCAACGGTCGTGCCGATGTACGACGAATTCGGCAATCTGATCGTCACCGACACCTCGGCCGCGACGATGACGGACACCACCGGCGTACCGCCGTCCGTGCCTCCCGACGCGACACTCACCGGCGGCGTGTTCCAGCCGCAGCCTCCACCCGTCACCACGACCACGCAGGAGCCGCCACCACCGCAACAGGAAGAGGAGCCGCCTCCGCCGCAGACGGACACTTCTACGACGACACAGGGTTTAGCCCCGAGCGAAGTCGCGGGGCCGCCTTAGCAGCAACGGCGCATTCACCGACCGACGCCGCACGTGCAGGCGCGCGAGGATCACGCAGCGCAGGTGCTAAGTTGGCCCCTCGACTTCGCTCGGGGCTCAAACGCGGTAGGCTAGTGCCATGTCAGACGAACCAAAGAAGTCACTCGAAGACTGGGGCATCGACCTGGAGAAGTTCAAGGAGCGCGCGAAAGTGTCGCTCGAGAGCGCGCGCGGCGATCTAACCGAGATCACCGGCACGCTGCGGCACACGCTCGTGCAGGCGAAGGACGTCGTCGTCGGTCTGCAGAAAACCGGCTCGCCCGCGGCCGCGGAGCTCAAGTCGGGCTTCGAGCGCGCGTGGCACGAGATCGAGGCCGCATTCCGCGCGGCGCGGGAGAAGGCGAAGGCCGAGCCGGAGGGCGAGAGCGCCGACACGGCGACGCCTGAGACGCCGCCCGAGGAACCGCCGTCGCCGTCGTGAAGAACCAACGTAGGGCGTGGCTTCAGCCCGCCCTCCCCGGGGAGGCGGGCTGAAGCCACGCCCTACGTGACGAGCTTCTCCACCTGCGCCACGTCCAGCGGCTTGTACAGCAGGCCCGCCACGACGTCCTGATCCGCCGTGCTGAGCTTCTGATTCAGCACGCCCGTGACAATGAACGTCCGCGGCAGCTGGTTGCGGCGGTGATTGCGCAGGTAGTCGAGCACGCCCCAGCCGTCGACGCGCGGCATCAGCAGGTCGAGGAACACGAACGTGTACTCATTGGTCTTGAGGAACTTCACAGCATCCGCGCCGTTCGCCGCCTCGTCGTACGAGATCTGATGGCGCTGCAGCACGCTGCCGAGGAGGTAGCGTGTGGCGGGATCGTCATCGGCGACGAGGGCGCGGCGAGCTCGCGCCGGCGGCGCCGGCGGATGCGGGTGGGACGACTGCGCCGCGCGGGGCGGAGGCTCCGCCGGCTGAGGCTTCGACCGTGCCGGTTGCGGCCGTGCCGGTTGCGACGTCGCGCGGTTGGCGAGCGTCGGCACCTGCGATGCCTTCACCCGGCTGGGATCTTCCTTGAGGCAATCCGCGAGCGCGGCGCGCAGCTCCGCGCTGGACTGATAACGATCGTCGGGCTGCTTGTTCATGCAGCGGCGGACGATCTTCGCCAGAGCGGGCGTGATGCCGAACGCCGCCATCGCGATGTCCCGTGGCTCCTGCATCACGATCTGCAGCAGCACCTGCGTGGCCGCGTCGCCGATAAACGGCTTCGTGCCGGAGAGCATCTCGTACAGCACCGTGCCCAGCGAGAAGATGTCCGTGCGCGCGTCGACGTTCCGTCCGAGAGCCTGCTCGGGCGACATGTAGTGCGGCGTGCCCATCACCATCCCGCCCTGGGTGATGCTCGGGTCCGCCGTACCGCCGATCTGCTTCGCGATCCCGAAGTCGAGGATCTTCACGAGCTTCGTCGAGACCAGGATGTTGTCCGGTTTGATGTCGCGGTGGATGATCCCCTTCTCGTGCGCCTCGGCGAGGCCGTCGGCTACGTGCGCCGTGACGCGGACCGCGTCCGCCGGCAGCATCGGCCCGCGATGGATCATGCTCGAGAGGGGATCGCCCGCGATCAGCTCCATGGCGATGAACAGCGAGTCGCCCGCCTCGCCGATGCTGTAGATCGTGGCGATGTTGGGGTGGTTCAGCTGCGCAACGGTGCGCGCTTCGCGGAGGAATCGCTCCTTCCACTCCGCGTCCGCAGCGAGCTGCGCGGGGAGGATCTTGATGGCGATCTGGCGCAGGAGTTTCTTGTCCTCCGCCCGCCAGACCTCGCCCATCCCGCCGGCACCGAGCTTCTCGATGAGGCGATAGTTCCCCAACTCCATAGCTGTGAAAGATAGAGTAATAGATCGTCAAGGACAAATAGGGGCTGTCAGACGGCCCTGAACTTCCCGCTGCGTTTGATGATGCCGTCGAAGGCGACGACCACGCGGCGGAACTCCGCCGCGAGCTGCTCGATGGCCGCATCCGCGCCGTCGAGGCGTCCCGCGCGGGCGATCTGTTCCAGCGAAGACGCCATCGTGAACATCCTCTTCGCGCCCACGCTGCCGCTCGAGCTCTTCATCGCGTGCGCCGCGAGCGCGAGGTCGTTCGCGTCGCCGTTCGCCGCGGCGGACCGCAGCGCGTCGATGCGCGACGGCACGTCTTCGCGGAACGTCCGCACCAGGCCTTCGAGGAAGCCGTCCTGCGTCCGGCTGATCGCGAGGAACGAGCTGACGCGCTCGCGGTCGAGTACGTACGAATCGTCCTGCTCCATCACGTCCATCGCCTCGGCGGTCTCCTTCGAGTCGCGGCTGGCCCACAGACGGATCACCGCGCCGACCTGTTCGAGTGATACCGGCTTCGCGAGGTAGTCGTTCATGCCCGCGGCGACGCACTTCTCCCGCTCTCCCGCGAGCGCATGCGCCGTGATGGCGATGATCGGGATGTCGCGCTCGGGCGCCGGCAGCTGGCGGATGCGTCGCGTGGCCTCGTAGCCGTCCATGTCCGGCATCTGGATGTCCATCAGCACGATGTCGAACGACTCGCGCGTCACGGCGTCGAGGGCTTCCCTGCCGCTCGCCGCGACGACGCACTCGTGGCCGAGGCGCTGGAGCTGGCCGATGGCGACGAGCTGGTTGACGCTGTTGTCCTCGACCACCAGCACGCGCGCACGTTTCGGCGGCTCGTTCTCGTCCACCAGGCGCCGAGGCGGTGCTTCGCCGCCCTGCTGCTCGACCATCCGCGCGACCGCCTCGCACAGCAGCGCACGACGCACCGGCTTCACCACGAACGCGTCGATGCCCGCGGACTCGTACGTGACCACGTCGTGCCTGCGCCGCCCGAAGGAGGTGAGCAGGACCAGGCGCGTGGAATCGAGCGAGTGGTCTTTGCGGATCGCGCGCGCGAACGCCAGTCCGTCGTCGTCCTCGAGCTGCATGTCGAACACGATCACGTCGTAGGGCTGCTGATGCGCCGCCGCGAGCCCCTCGGCCGCGCTCTCCACTTCGTCGACGACGATGCCGGTCGTGGCGAGCTGCCGCGCGACCATGAAGCGGTGGACCTCGTTCGAGTCGACGAGCAGCGCGCGATGGGCGGAGAGGTTCCATCTCCGCGCGGGCTCGGCCGACTCCTCCTCCTGCTTCTGCAGCGGCAGCTCGAACCAGAACGTCGAGCCTTCGCTCGGCACGCTGATGACGCCGATCTCGCCCCCCATCGCCTCGACGAGCTGCTTGGACACCGCGAGCCCGAGGCCGCTGCCGCCGTATTTGCGGGTGGTAGTGCCGTCCGCCTGCGTGAACGGTGTGAAGAGCCGCTGCTGGACTTCGGATTCGATCCCGATGCCGGTGTCGGTGACGAGGAAACGCAGCGTGACGCGCGAGTCCTTCTGCTCCGGCTGCATCACCGTGAGCACGATCTCGCCGCGGTCCGTGAACTTCACGGCATTGCCGACCATGTTCAGCAGGACCTGGCGGATGCGGTGCGAGTCGCCGCGCAGCGCGCGAACGACGTCGGGCACGACGAACGTGCGGAACTTCAGCCGCTTCGCCGCCGCCCGCGCCGCGAAGTCCTCGGTCACCCGATCGATGATGTCGTCGAGGTGGAAGTCGATCCATTCGATGGTGAGCTTGCCCGCCTCGACGCGCGCGAGGTCGAGTACGTCGTTCACGATGGACAGCAGCGTCTCGCCCGCCGAGCGGATCATCTGCGCGTACTCACGCTGCTCCGGCGCGAGCGGCGTGGCGAGGAGCAGGCCGGCGGTGCCGAGGACGCCGTTGAGCGGTGTGCGGATCTCGTGGCTCATGTTCGCCAGGAACTCCGACTTCGCGCGCGCGGACTGCAGTGCCGCGTCACGCGCGCGGGCCAGCTCGTCCTCGGCCCCCTTGCGTTGCGTGATGTCGCGGGCGATGGCTTCGTAGCCGAGGACGCGGCCGTCTTCGCCGAGCATGGTGAGCACGTTCTGGCCGACCCAGGTGCGCACCCCGGACTTGCCGACCATGGGGAACTCGAAGTACGAGCTGCGCTCGCGCGTGCGGAACTGGTGCTGGTAGAAGTGTTGCGCGGCGTCGCGGAAGTCGGGGTCGATGAGGTCCAGGTAGTACCGGCCGATCAGCTCGTCCTCGTTGTAGCCGGTGATGCGGATCGAGGCGGGGTTCACGTACGTGAATTTGCCGTGGACGTCGGCGCGATAGATGATCTCGTTGGCGTTCTCGATGATGTGCCGGTAGCGCTCGCGGCCCTCGCGCAACTCGCGCTCGCCGCGATGGGATTCCGTGACGTCGCGGTAGGTGCAGAAGACGTGGCGCTCGTCCTCGCTGCTGGCGCGCACGCGGCAGGCCGTGATCTCGATGGAGCGGTCGCCGAGCTCGACCTCACACGTGGCGCGCTCGCCGGTGAGCGCCCGGGCGTGCGCCTGCGCGTCGATGTATCCGGCGGCGCCGACTAGCTCGCGCGCGGCGGGATTCAGCCAGACCGTGCGGCCGCGCTCGTCGACGAGGGCGAAGCCGACGGGCAACTGCTCGAGCCAGGCGAAGGTCCACGGACTTGACATGTCTATGCGGACGCGTCCCTCAGCCACGTGCCGGTGGTCGTCTCGTCTGCGACGCGCACGCAGTTCCTTCCGGAGTGTTTCGCCGCGTAGAGCGCGCGGTCCGCGCTGGCCACGAGAATATCCGATGACGCGTCGGGCGCGGGCTGCAGCGCGGCGACGCCGCAGCTCGCGGTGACGCGCCGCGCCGTGCCGTTGCCGTACGGAATGGCCAGGCGCTCGATGCCGTCGCGCAGGCTCTCGGCGACGCGGATCGCGTCGTCGCCGTCGACGCCCGGCAGCAGGATCGCGAACTCCTCCCCGCCGTAGCGCGCGGCCACTTCGCCGCTGCGCTTCACGCTCTCGTGAAGGAACGCGCCCACCTTGCGAAGGCAGTCGTCGCCCGCGGGATGTCCGCGGCGGTCGTTGAGGTCTTTGAAGTGATCCAGATCGAGGAGGATCAGCGCGAGCTGCAGTTCGTGACGGCGCGCGCGGTTCCACTCGTCGGCGAGCGTGCGCTCGAAGTAGCGGCGGTTGGCGATGCCCGTGAGGTCGTCTTCGAGCGAGAGCGCCTCCAGCTGCGTGTTGGCTTCCTTCGAGCAGTTTTACGGTGTCCTGCAACTCGGCGGTCTTGTCCGCGACATTCGCGCGCAGACGCTCGGCCTGCCGCTGCAGCGCTCCGGTGCGCGCGCGGATGACGAGCAGCACGGCCACGACCGCGAGCAGGATCCACAGGCCGTAGGCCCACGGCGTCAGATACCACGGTGGCAGCACGACGAACGGCCAGCTCGCCTCCGCGCTCGGCGCCGATCCCGCCCCGCGTGCGCGCAGGCGGAAGGTGTAGTCGTTCGCGGCGAGCGTCGTGTAGTCGATGAACGGCTGCGCGGTCCACTCGCTCCAGTCCTTGTCTATCGGATCCAGGCGGTATTGATACTCGACGCCCGGGCGGTACGACGCGGGCGCGAACTCGATGCGGATGCGGCCGAAGTCGTGCTTCAGCGTCACGCGCTCCCGGGTCAGCGCCGCTCCGCCGAACAACACGTTCGTCTCGCTCTGCACCACCCGCTCGACCTGCACCACCCGATGGATCAGCGGTTCCGGTTGCGCGGCGAAGACGACCGCCGATCCCGAGGGGTCGTAGCGGAAGAGACCTTTGTCCGATGCGAACCAGACCGTCCCGTCGGGCATGGCCCGGACATTCTGGATATCCGCCGCGGTCACCGAAACCAGCGGCCGCCCCTCCGCGGCATACGTACCCCCGGCTTGTGCTCCAACGCTGCGCCGCTCGTACATCCGCGGGGGCGTGGAGTTGATCCAGACGTTGCCACGCGTGTCTTCCTTCAGGATGAAGAACCCGCGCGGCGCCTTCAAGTGCCCGAGGCGTGTGTCAGGTTCGAACTGCCCCTTCGGGCCGATCTGCACGACCGCGCCCGTCGCCCGCACGAATACCGGACGGCCGCCGATCGCATACACGTTCATTTCGTTCGTGCCGAACTGCCGCACGCGCGGCTTCGCGCTGCGAGGATCGCGGACTTCCAGGATGCCGTTGAACACCGTGCCGCACCACAGCACCCCGTCGTGCTCGATCACCGAGTTGCTTCCTTGATCGACGCCGGGAATCAGTCCCTCGAACGTCCACGTGCCGTTCACGCGGCGGATGCTCCCGACGCCGTCGCCGGACGCGATCCAGATGCGCGACGGATCGCTGGGGGAGCGGAACAGGTCGTACAGCTCGCCCTCGAGAGGGATGACATGCTCGAGCGACCCGCCGGGCCGGACGCGATAGACGCCTTTGGTCGTGCCGGCGAGGAGCTCGTCGTCAACCACGAGCAGCCGCCACGCACCCTCTTCCATCGGCTCCATGCGCTTCGCGTTGCCGTGCTCGTCGATCGTGAAGAGGCCGTGCGTTGTCGCGGTGTAGACCTTTCCGTCGAACCTCGCGACGTCGCCCGCTCCGCCGCGAACGCCGCCGCGCGCGTCGAAGACCGTCACCGGAGCGGTGACGTCAATGCGCACGATCGGACCTTCCATCGCCAGCCAGAGCGCGCCCTCGCGATCGACATACGCCTCGCTCAGGATCGAGTCCGGCAGGCCGGAGCCGGCGGCGATGATCTGTTCGATCTCGCCGGTCGCGGCCAGGATGACCAGGCCGTGCTGGCGGGTCGTGACGACCAGGCGCCCGTCGCGCAGGCGCGCGCCGCCGCTGACGACCTTGCCGGTGAGCCACTCTTTCACCGCCGGCGCGAACGGGGTGACGGCGCCGTTTGCGACGACGAACAGACCGTGGTCGCGCGTGACCGCGATCGCGGTCTTGTCCGCGCGGCGGAGGATGTGGACCACGCGCTTGTCCAGGCCCATCGTGCTGACGCGCAGCGACTTCACGTCGAGGCGCTGAAGGCCCTTCGGCCCGCGCAGGAGCACATCCGCTCCTTCACTCGAGCAGCCGCGCGGCGCGTCTTCCGCCGTGAACGTCGCGATGCGCTTCGCGGCGCCGCTGTTCCAGAGGATCAGACTTTTTTCCGCGACGAACAGGAAGCCCGCGGACGTCGCACAGATCGCGCGGACGTCGCCGACCTGACGCTGCCCGGCGGGCAGCGTTTCCAGCAGCGAGTGGTATTGGTACGAGCCCTTCGAGTCGCGGGCGAGGTAGCCGAGGTCGTTCAGGAGCCCGAGGGCGATGCGGCCGGCCGGGTCCGTGGCGAGGGAGAGCGCGACCTGCTCGTTCGGCAGCTTGTGCAGCACCCACCACGCGCCGTCGTAGGTGATCAGCCCGTGCAGGTTCCCGAAGTACAGGACCCCGCGGCTGTCCTGCGTGATGTCGAAGGTCTGCGGACCGGCCTTGTGCGTCTCCGGCGGATAGACCGTAATCAGCGGAAAGCCACGCTCCGCCGCCACGGCGCGTGCCGCCGGACCGGCACCGAATGCCAGCAGCAAAAGAACGCAAAGCGTCCGGCTCCAGTTTGACGCCATCGTGGGGACCCGGCTGACATTAGCATCTCAGTGTCCCGCGTACCAGTCATACCCGCGCTCGCCCCAGAAATCGACCGGCCGGACGTCCGTGAACCGGATCGTTCCGATGCGCTTGATGTTCTTGATGCCGTACTTCACCGGGATCGCCAGGCGTAGCGGCGCGCCGTGCGGCAGGGGGAGGGGCGCGCCGTTCATCTCGAAGGCGAGGAGCGTCTGCGGGTGCAGCGCGCTCTCGATGTCCAGGCCGACATAGTAGCCGCGGTCGGGCGTCTCCAGGGCGGCGTAGCGGGGGATGTGCGGCGGCGGGAACTTCTCCAGCAGGTCCGCGAAGCGCACCCCGCTCCACTCGACGATCGTGCTCCATCCCTCGATGCAGCGCAGCTCCGTGATCATCGTCCGGCGGGGGAACTGGCGCAGGTCGTCGAGGGTGAGTTGGATGGGCGCGCCGAGGCCTTCGATGTTCAGCCGCCAGGCGTCGAGATCGATCGGCGCTTTGAGTCCCTGACCGCCGTTGACGCGCGCTTTGGTGATGTCCGACGGGCGGAACTCCGGTGAGAGCCGGTCCGGCGAAAAGTACGCGCGGGCGAGGCTCTCGTTCGCTTCGAGCACGCGCCGGAACGGCCACGCCACTCCGTCGACGCGCTCGCGCGAGCGCAGCCACTTCCAGCCCGCGAAGCCCGCAGCCGCGCCGACGCCCATCGTCAGGAAGCCGCGGCGGGAGAGCCGCCGCAGCTCGCGATCCACGTCACTGCTCATGCGTCACCTCCACGCCGATGACCATCGCCCGGAAGTTGTTCCACCCTGCGCGTACGACCTGAGCGATGTGAACGAGGAAGAATCCGACGTAGCCCACCGTGAGCCAGAAATGGACGAAGCGCGCGGCCTGGTAGCCGCCGAAGAGCCACCCCAGCCACGCGAACTGCACGGGCTTGTAGATCGCCAGGCCGCTGAGCAGCGAGCCCGCGCCCATCAGGACCACGCTCGTGTACGCGATCTGCTGGGCGCCATTGAACTTCTTCCGCGGCAGCGGCTCCTTGCGGATGCGGAGGTCGTGCAGGACGACGTTCCACGCCTCGCGCAGCGTCCCCCGCCGCGGCACGAGCTCGCGCCACTCGCCGGAGAAGAGCGTGTAGAGGACGTACAGCACGCCGTTCACGCCGAAGAGCCACATGAAGAAGAAGTGCAGCGCCATCCCCTCGGCCAGCCGATTGTTGACGTGCAGCGCGCGCCACGTGGTCTGCTCGAGCGTCACGGGCGCGTAGGCGGGATAGGCCCAGTAAATGAGGATGCCGCTCCAGATCATCAGCGCCAGGAGCGGGAAGTTGATCCAGTGAAACCAGCGGATCGTCAGGGGATGCTTGCGCTCGAGTTGCATGGACATAGGATGCCACTTGGGCTCGCGCGGTTTCAGGGGGTTGCTCCTGCCCCCCGCGCCCTGACCCCCGCGCCCTGTACCATGGCGCCATGCGCCGTCTGCTGAAGATTGCCGGAGTCCTTGCCGCGATCCTTGTCGCCGTCGGGGTCGCGACGAGGCTCCTCATCCGCCCGTCGAACGAGCGCAAGTGGGCGGTCGATCAGTCCGTCCTGCCCGTCGCGGAGATCGCGCCGCCGCTCGTCACGATCCGGAACATCCGCAACTTCACGTACGAGGCGACGGACCGCTACACGCCCGCGTACTACGACAAGACCTTCGACCTGCGGAAGCTCGACTCGGCGTGGTTCATCGTGGAGCCGTTCGGCAAAGGCGGCGTCGCGCACACGTTCGTCAGCTTCGGCTTCGAGGACCGCGACTTTCTCTCCATCTCCATCGAGATCCGGAAGGAGCAGGGGGAGAGCTTCTCTCCGCTCAAGGGCCTGCTGCGGCAGTACGAGATCATGTACGTGGTCGGGGACGAGCGCGATCTCATCAAGCTGCGCTCGAACTTCCGCAAGGACCCGGTCCACCTCTACCGCATCCACTCCACGCCCGAGCTCATTCAGGCGACGTTCCTGTCGATGCTCCGCCGCGCGAACCACCTCCGCGAGCACCCCGAGTTCTACAACACGGCCACCAACACCTGCACGACTAACCTCGTGCGCCACGTCAACGAGATCACGCCCGAGCGCATCCCGTTCAGACCGGCCGTCATCCTCCCCGCCCACTCCGACCGCCTCGCCTACGACCTCGGCCTCATCGATCGCTCCCTGCCGTTCGCCGAAACGCGCCGCCGTGCGCTGGTCAATGCCGCGGCGGAAAAGTACGCGGACGATCCGGAGTTCTCGCTGAGGATCCGGGGGATGTAGGGCGTGGCTTCAGCCCGCCTCCCTCCGAACATTCAGGCCGCCGCTTCCGCTTCGCGCACGCAATTTCTTCCCGCCGCCTTCGCCGCATACAGCGCGCGATCCGCCCGCCGCACCAGCCCCTCGGCTGAGTTGTCGCCGACATGCGTCGTCGTGGCGACGCCGCAGCTGACGGTGACCTTGAGGTTCACCGACTCGAAGGCGATCACCATTTCCTGCACGCTCTCCCGCAACGACTCCGCGATCCGCGTCGCGGTCGGGAGGTCCGTGTTCGACAGCAGGATCGCGAACTCCTCGCCGCCGATGCGCGCCGCGACGTCCGGCCCGCGTGCCGCGAGATCGCCGCTGCGGCGGATCCGCTGCGCGAGCAGCCGCGCCACCTGCACCAGCGACGCGTCGCCCGCGGGATGTCCTCGCGCGTCGTTGAGCATCTTGAAGTGGTCGAGGTCGAGCAGGATCAGCGACAGCGGCTGCATCGTGTGCGACGCTGCGTCCCACGTCTGCGCCAGCGCGCGGTCGAAGTAGCGGCGGTTCGGGATGCCGGTCAGCTCGTCGAGCAGCGACAGCCGCTCGAGATGGTGGTTCGCGTCTTCGAGCTCCCGCGTCCGCTCTTCGATGAGCGCGTGCAGCCGCTCCGCCTGGCGGGCCAGCGCGCGCGTGCGCAGCTTGACGATCAGCGCGACGATCCCTCCCGCCACGAGCAGGCCGAGGAGGAACATCCACCGCGTGCGGTACCACGGCGGATGAACCGTGAACGCCCACTCCGCTTCGCCGCTGATCACGCCGGTCGCGCCACGCGAGCGCACGCGGAACGTGTAACGGCCTTCCCCGAGGTTCGTGTAGTCGATGAACGGATTCGCCGACCACTCGCTCCATGCGGAGTCGATGGGATCGAGGCGGTACTGATACGCGATACCGGCGCGATACGACGCGGGTGCGAACTCGATGCGCAGCCGCCGGAAGGCGTACTTCAGCTCCGTCGCGCCGCTCGTGATTCCATCGGAGACGAGCGTGTTGCCCGTGCCGGCGACGACGCGGCGGATGAGCGGCGGGGGCTGCGCGATCGCCCGCTGCGCCGTGTGCGGCGCGTAGCGGAACAAGCCCTCGGACGTCGCAAACCACATCGCGCCGTCGACGTACTCCATCACCTGCACGTCGATGCCGATGCCGCTGAGCGGCCGGGCTTCGCGCGCGTACGCGTTCTTCAGGCGCACCAGGACGCGCGGCGGATCGCTGTTGATCCACACGTTCCCGGCGCCGTCCTCGGTGAGGTTGAAGAAGGGCGGCGGGTTTTTGATGTGCCCGAGGAGGGGATCGGGGACGAGCGTGCCGTCGGGGCGGAGCTGCTGAATCACGCCCGGATTGCGGACGAACACCATCCGGCCGCCGATGGACGCGGCGTCGGTCTCCCCGCTGCCGAACCGGGTGAGCTTTCCGCCGGGCGCGATGCGCACGATGCCGTCGAAGACCGTGCCCAGCCACAGTGCGCCTTTCTGCTCGATGATGCTGCGTGTGTAACGCGGCGATCCCGTCACCATGCCGCCGAAGCGCCAGGCGCCCCCGTCGCGCCGCAGCGAGCCGACGCCCGAGCGGGTGGCGAGCCATACGCGCGACGGGTCTTTCTCCGCGCGCTGCATGTTGTACACGACCAGCCCCTCGGTGCCCGCGACGCGCACCGGCGTCGCCGCCGCGCCGCGCATGCGGTATACGCCTTCCGTCGTGCCGACGAGCATCTCGCCGCCTGCGTCCAGCAACGACCAGCCGGCCGCGTCGATGCCTTCGATGCGCCGCGCGCCCGCGGGCGCGTCGTCGAGGACGTACAGGCCGCGCATGGTCGCGATCCAGAGCTTCCCGTCGTACTCGAGCAGGCTGCGCGCGGAGCCGCGCAGGCCGCGCCGTGCGTCGAGGACCGTCACGGGCGACGCCAGATCGACCCGCACCAGCGAGCCGTGATACGCGAGCCAGAGCGCGCCTTCGCGGTCTGCAAGAAGGCAGAGGAGGATGTCGTCCGGCAGCCCGGCGGTGGGGCCGAGGATCTCGTCGATCGCGCCGTCCGCGCGGAGGAGCAGCAGTCCGCCTTCGCGCGTCGCGATGGCGATGCGGCCGTCGGGCAGCAGGGTTGCGTCGGTGACGCGGTTCCCGGCCAGCCACGCCGACGCTTCCGGCGCGAACGGAGTGGCTACGCCGTTGACGAGCGTCTGCAGGCCGCCGTCGCGCACCGCGGCGACGATGCGTCCATTCGCGCCGACTGCCGCGTCGAGCTGCAGGCCCGCGAAGCCCGCCGGGACCAGCCCTCCGCGCCCGACGCGCAGCAGACCGTCGCCGCCCCACAGGTGAATCGCGCCGTCGATCGTGCTGCAGCGCTGCGGCGTCGCGTCGCCCTGATGCTGCGCCAGGACGCGCGGCGTGCCGCCGTTCCATTCGATCGTGAAACGCTCCGTCGCGAACACGAACCCCCGCCCCGTCGTGCAGATGCCGCGGACTTCGCCCACGTCCCGCGCCTGCGGCGGGAGCTGCTCGATCAGCGAGTGATACGCGAGCGCGCTGTCGAGATACCCCAGCTCCCCTACGCCCCCTGCGGCCACGACCCCGGCGCTGTCACTCTCGATCGCGAACACCGCCGAGTCGTTCGGCAGCGCGATCGTCCGCCACCACGCGCCGTCGTACGTGATGACCCCGGACAGATTGCCGAAGTACAGAATCCCGCGCGGGTCCTGCGCCGCGTCGAACGTCTGCGCCCCGCCGCGGTGCAGCGACTGCGGAAACACATTCAGCACCGGCAACCCGCGATGCTCGGCGCGCGCAACGACGGCAACCGCGAGCACGAGGCCCGCAACGACGGCTCTCCTCATGGATGCCGTTAGTTTACTTTGCGTTGCCCGTTGCCCGTTGCCCGTGACCCGTTGCCCGGGGTAACGGGCGACGAGTCACGAGCAACAGATGTGGTGCCGGCGACCCGCCGGCCGTTCCGCTGGCCTCCGGGCCGGCGAGGGCGCCGGCACCACAGTGATGGCCTTGACGGGTCACGGACAACGGGTCACGGGCAACGGTTCACCTAGTCCTCTTCGAACCGCACCCGGATGTCCTTCACCTGCACCTCGTCGTCCTTGTTGGGCTCGATGATGAGGTAGTCGCCTTCGAGGCCTTTGCCGTCGATGTTGAAGGTGCGGCCTTCGCGGGGGATGTCGAGGCCGTATTCGAGGATCTCGTCGTCGATGCGGATGCGGAGCTCGCCGCCGGCGCGCGTGCCGATGTCGTCGCGGGCGTAGAAGCGGATGTTGTTGACGGCGCGGCCGTAGATGGGGATGCGGATGCGGGCGCGCTTGCCGCCGCACTCGCTGCCGCCGATGCAGGCGCCTTCGTTGGTGACTTCGCGCGGGCCGCCGCGGGGACCGCGCGGGCCGCCGCCGCCGCGTGAGCCGCGTGCGTACAGGACCTCGACGTCCTTGATCTCGACTTCGTCGTCGTTGGTCGCTTCGATGACCAGGCGCGAGCCGGTAATGTTGTCGACTTCGATCTCGTGGCGCTTGCCGGCGCGCTGGACGTCGATGTAGGGGTCGATCACTTCGTCGTCGATGCGCACGCGCAGGCGGCCGTCGGCGCGCTGGCCGATGGCGTCGTGGGCGTAGAAGCGGACGCCGATGACCGGGGCGTCGTTGAGGGCGATGGTGATGCGGTCGCCTTTGCGGCCGCAGTCGCTGCCGCCGATGCAGCCCGCCGCGCCAGGATACGCGCGCCAGCCGCCGTCGGTGCCGCGCGGAACGCGCTCGTCGCGGGGCCGCTGCCCGCGCCCGCTCGCGTAGAGCACCGCGATGTCGCTGATCTCGACTTCGTCGTCGTTGACCGCTTCGAGCACGAGGTAACGCCCGCGCAGCTCGTCGACTTCGATGGTGAACGTCTCGCCCTTGCGCGGGACGTCGATGTGGTCACGCACGGTGTTGCCGTCGATCTGCACCCGCAGCACGCCCTCGGCCTTCGCGCCGATCTGGTCGTGGGCGCGGAAGCGCACGGCGGCGACGGGACGGTCTTCGAGCGGGATGCGCAGGCGCCGCTCTTTGCAGGTCGAGCCGCCGATGCAGCCGCCGCCTCCGTTGTGCAAGTTCCACTCGCCGACCGCATCGCGGCGGATGTCCTGCCCGAAGGCAATAGTGGGAATCAGAAAGAAAAGCCCGAGAGCCAGGCGACGCATGTTCGATTGAACCTCCGCGGAGCATTCTATGCGGCCTGTAGGCCAGCCGTCCGCTCTCGGGGGACGACGCTTGGCCGCTCGCTTCTGTCATCTCGGCACGACGGTCGTGTCCTTTTGGAAGGATGAAGGGTGAAGGATGAAGAGAGCACGCGGCGTTCATCCTTCATCCTTCCGCCCTTCATCCTTCCCCCGCCCAGCCCTTGGCCCGTTCCACCGCCCGGTGCCAGGTCGCGATCTTCGCGGCCCGCTCGTCCGCTGAGATGCGCGGTTCGAACGTGCGGTCCGCTTCCCATTGCCCGTCGATTGTGTCCGGCGACCAGAAGCCGGTGGCGAGGCCGGCGAGGTAGGCGGCACCGAGGGCGGTCGTTTCGGACATGCGGGCGCGGACGACCGGGATGCCGGCGACGTCCGCCTGGATCTGCATCAGCAGGTCGTTGACCGAGGCGCCGCCGTCGACGCGGAGCTCGGACAGCTCCAGCCCCGAGTCGCGGCGCATGGCGTCGAGGACGTCCGCGCTCTGCAGCGCGATCGACTCCAGGGTCGCGCGGGCGATGTGCGCGGACGTGGCGCCGAGGGTGAGGCCGACCATCGCGCCGCGCGCGTAGCCGTCCCAGTGCGGCGTGCCGAGGCCTGTGAAGGCGGGGACGAAGACCACCCCGTTCGTGTCGGGGACGGACGCGGCGAGCGGCTCGATGTCCGCGGACGTCCGGATCAGGCCGAGGTTGTCGCGCAGCCACTTGATTGCGGCGCCGGTGACGAAGATGCTGCCTTCCAGCGCGTACTGTTGCGGCTCGCAGATCATCGTCGCGAGCAGGCCGTGCGTCGATTTCACGACGTCGCCGCCTGTGTTCATTACCAGGAACGAGCCGGTGCCATACGTGTTCTTCGCCATCCCCGCGCGCGTGCAGCGCTGGCCGAACAGCGCGGCCTGCTGATCGCCCGCAATGCCGGCGATGGGGATGCCGGCGGGAATCGGGAGTCCCTCCGCCGTCTTCGCCACCACGCCGTTCGACGGATGCACCTCGGGCAACGCAACGTTCCGGATGCCGAGGAGCGCGAGCAGCTCTTCGTCCCAGCGCGAGCGGCGGATGTCGAACATCAGCGTGCGGGACGCGTTCGTCGGATCGGTGACGTGCGCGCGGCCGTTCGTCAGCCGCCAGATCAGCCACGTGTCGACTGTGCCGAACGCCACGTCGCCAGCGTCGATCCGGTCGAGGATCCAGCGCAGCTTCGTTCCCGAGAAGTATGCGTCGACGACGAGCCCCGTGCGCTCGCGGAACAGCTCCTCGTGGACGCGCAGCTCGTCGCAGAACTGCGCGGTGCGGCGGTCCTGCCAGACGATTGCGTTGTGCAGCGGGCGTCCCGTTTTGCGATCCCACACCAGCGTCGTCTCGCGCTGATTGGTGATCCCGATCGCCGCGAGCTCCACGCCCGGCACCTGCGCGACCGCTTCCGCCGCGACGGCGATCTGCGTCGACCAGATCTCCTCCGGATCGTGCTCCACCCATCCCGGGCGCGGATAGATCTGCCGGTACTCGCGCTGCGCGATGGCGAGAATCTGCGCGCGGTCGTCGAAGAGGATTGCGCGCGAACTGGTCGTCCCCTGGTCGAGCGCGAGGATGGCTTTCATACCTGGGTCCCGGATGCCTCACAGGGGGGCATCGCCAGCCACGTCATCTGATCGAATTCCTCACCGTTCGCCACGCCGCGCCAACGCCACGACTTGCCGGAGTCGGTCTGCAGCTCGACGTCGATGCGATCGCCCTCGTGGATCTGCACCGGCACTTCGAGCGGCAGGAACGCCTGCGACCACGACGTCGTCCGCGCCTCGCGATTCGTCAGCTCGATGCCGTCCGTGAGCGTCGCGCTGAAGAACACGCCGAAGCCGTGCAGTTGCGCGTTGCGCGTCGCGGTGAAGCTCGCGCTGCCCGAGGCGTTCTTCGCGTCATCGCGCCGCAGGTCGATCGACATCACCTCCCGGGGCGCGTCGACATACGAGCTCGCCCGAATGTGGGCGAAGAGGATCGAGCTCGACGCGAACAGGCGCAGCGGACGGAGGTCGACGCCGTATCGGGTCTCGTTCCAGAACGCGATGTGTTTGTCGTACTCGGTGTCGAGCTCCACCGGCACGATCAGCACGCCCACGCGCTGCGGCACGATTCGCGCGTCCGGTTTGAGGAAACGATTCCGCGCGTCGGCCACGATCTCGCCGATCCCTTCATCCAGCCCCGCAACGCCGAGGGTCTCGCTGAGGAGGACGTCCACGCGCTCCGGGAGCTCGATGTGTTTCGCCTCGCCGTGCAGCACCTGGATGCGGTCGCCATAGCCGTTGTGCCGCGCCAGGAGCAACGCGACGTCGGCCGCGTGCGTCTGATCGATCGAATAGACGCGCGCCGCGCCGGACTGACACGCGAAGAACGACAGGATGCCCGAGCCGCAGCCGAGGTCGAGGACGACGTCGCCCGGCCGGACGGTGCGGGCGATGGCTTCACGGAATGCGCCCGTGCGGGTCTTGTCGGCAAGCAGCTCGCGGTGGTAGTCGATCACGGGCGTGATTGTAGGGGGTTACGCGTACCGCCGTCCGTAGCGTAGACGCGCGGCGGCGACGCCGCCGAGGAAGCCAAAGAGATGTCCGCTCCACGAGATCCCCTGCGCCGGGATGATCGACATCAGCAGCGACCCGCCGTACAGCAGCGCCACCACCAGTGCGATCAGGAACGAGCTGAGACGGCGGTCGTACGCCGCCCGGAAGAGCAGGTAGCCGAAGAACCCGAAGACCACGCCGCTCGCGCCGATGTGCATCGTGCCGGGCGCGCCGAACAGCCAGGTGCCCAGGCCCGCGATGAGCGCGCTGACGATGGCCACTGTGATGAACGCGCGGGCCCCGCGCAGCAGGATCACCGCGCCGAGGATGACGAAGGGGATCGTATTCGCGAGGAGGTGCTGCAGGTTCGCGTGGAGGAACGGCGCCATCACGATCCCGCTCAGGCCGTACACCGTGCGCGGCACGATGCCGTGGCCGAGGTGGCCCGGCAGGACGGCGTCGGCCGCCCACACGAGCCATGCCGAAGCCGTCGACGCGAGGAGGACAGATGCGCGTTGTTCCGCCATTTCGCGCAATGGTAGAGTGCTCTGCGGTCCCATGCTCACCGTATTGATCGTCGACGACAACGTCTCGTTCCGCGCGCAGGCGGCGCGGCTTTGCGCGTCCGAGGGATTCACGACCGTCAGCGCCGGCTCGCTCTCCGAGCTGGCGCACGTGCTGATGACGTCCACGCCCGACCTCGCGCTGGTCGACATCGAGCTCCCCCAGATCCCCGGCCATCGCCTCGGCTCCCTCATTCGCTCGCGGCAGAACATCCCCATCGTGCTCGTGTCCGCGCTGGACGAAGGCCACGTGCGCCGCCTGTTCGAAGCGTCGGACGCGGACGGCTGGATCTGCAAGCCGCTCACGCGGGACAAGCTGATCGGCGCGGTGACGCGGTTCGTGGTCGCGCGCGGCCGGCACGCCGAGGTTGCCGCGGAGCCCGCGCAGGAAGCGGCCGCGCCGTCGGCCAGACGAGTGTTGCTGGTCGAGGACGAGCCGATGATCACGGATCGCATCGAGGCCGCGCTCGCGTCGTCGTGTTCCGTGACGACCGTGAACGACGGCGACACCGCCATCCAGCGCCTGTTGCAGGGCGACTACGAATGCATCCTGCTCGACCTGATGCTCCCGCACCTCAGCGGCTTCGACGTGCTGCGCCACCTCGTGCTGCGGCGCGGCGACCTGCTGAAGCGGACGATCGTCATGACCGCGGCAACGGACGAGTCGCTGCAGTTCATCGACCGCAACGCGGTCGGCGGCGTGCTGCGGAAGCCGTTCGAGGTGGGCTCGCTGCCGGATCTCATCGCGAAGCTGTAGTGCACAGCGCGGCCAAGCCGCAACCCGGTTATCGCGGCGAAGCCTCTGTGGTCTCTGTGCTCTCTGTGGTGAAGGGTCTCCTTGCAGCCACGACGAGCCAATGTAGGGCGTGGCTTCAGCCCGCCTCCCCGGTGTGAGCATGGCAGGTTCGTAAAGTCCCCACCCCGCCCGAGAGGCGGGCTGAAGCCACGCCCTACGTTGGCTCGTCTGCACGCTTTCGTTACCGGTGGCCGGCTGCCGCCGATGGGGCCTGTGGTGAAGGGTCTCTTTCGCGCGGCAGGCACGAAGGGACCGATTCACCACAGAGAGCACAGAGAACACAGAGGGGGACGGACGATTCGCGCCGCTGCATAATCTGCGGCGCATGTACATCCGCGCCAACCAGCACCCTCGCAGTGACGCCGACGTCGTGGAAGTGATCGAACAGAACATGTTCGCGACGCTGGTGACGGGGCTGATCGCTTCGCATCTGCCCTTCATGCTCGAGGACGGTATTCTCTACGCGCACATGGCCCGTGCGAACCCGCACGCCGCGGTGGTCGGGACGGGCGAGTCGCTGGTGATCTTCACCGGACCGCACGCGTACGTCTCGCCGTCGTGGTACGCCGAGCGGGGGCCTGTGCCGACGTGGGCATACGTCGCCGTCCACTGCTACGGCACGGCCGTTCTTCACGACGGAGCCGGGACGGAGCAGAACATCACGCGTCTCGTAGAGAGAATGGAGGAGGGGCGCCCGAACCGCTGGTCGATGACGGACCTCGATCCGGCCGAGAAGGACGAGCTGATTGCCAACGTCGTATCGTTCGAGATCCCCGTCACGCGGATGGAGGCGAAGTTCAAGCTCAATCAGCGCGATCAGCCGGAACGGATCGATGCGTTGATCGCGGAACTGGAGCGCAGCGGCGACGCCGGGCTCGCGAGCTACGTCCGCCGGTACAACGGGGGCTAGAATACGTTCCGGCGCCCGGCATGGACATCGACCGCGTCCTGGAGTACATCGCTCATCCGGCCATTCAGCTCACGCCGGAGGGTCGGGTCACCCGGGCGAATGCCGCGGCTTGCGAGCGGTTCCCGTGGCTCCGGGAGGACGCCGCGCTCGGGGACATCGCGCCGGGTGCGCTCGCCGCGCGCCTCGTGGCGGTGTGGAGCTCTTCCGATGAGGAGATCTTTCTGGACGGCTTCGGGGCGAGGCTCCTGCGGATGTCCGGCGATCACCGGCTGCTGCTCTTCGACCTGCCGCAGGTGGACCTGATCGACGAGCTGCGCTCCGGAGTCCTGGTCTGGGAGTACGAGGGGCCGGAGCTTCGATCCGCGGGCGATCTTCGGCTGATCGTGGCGAACGCCGCTTCGGAGCAGGTCGGACTCCGCCGCTCGATGCGCAGTTTCCTCGGCCGGACGCGGGAGGAGATCGGACCGGTCGGAGCCCTGTCGCCGTTCTACCTGCAGGTCGCGCGCACCCGCGAGCCGCTCGAGACGGAGATCGACGACATCCACGGCAATCCCTTCATCGCGCGGATCTTCCCGCTGCCCGGCAAACGCATCGGAGCCGTCTTCGAAGACGTCACCGCCGAGGCTCACGCCATCAAGGCCCTGCTCGTGAAGGAAGAGCAATATCGTTCGGTGCTCACGAACCTGCCGGTGGCGGTGTGGACGATCGACTCGTCGGGAGAGCTGGTGTTCGTGTCGGCGGGGCCGGAACGGATCGGGGGATATTCGGCGGAGGAGATCGTGGAGCCGGGGTTCCGCCATCGCGCGCTGAGCTTCGTCCATCCAGACGATTTCCCGGCCGTGGGGCGTGCGTACGAGGCACTGTTCCGGGACGGGACTCCCTTCGGGGTCGAGTACCGCTTCCTCGGGAAAACCGGCATCTGGAAGTGGCTTGCCGATCACGCGGTGCCGCCGTACGAAAAGGACGGAAAGATCTTCGCGAGCGGCATGACCCAGGACATCACCGAGCGCAAACAGGCGGAGATCCAGCAGCTCGCGCTCGCGGCATTCGGCCGCTCGGCGTTGACGTCCACCGGCGAACCCGAGCTGATGGCCGAAGCCTGCCGCACCACGGCCAAGGGACTGGAAGTGCCGATGGTGAGCGTCTGGGAGCTCGACGCGGCGGAAGAGGTCTTCGAGGTCGTCGCCGCGTGCGGCTCGGCCCCGCCGGCCGGTTTCTGCATCGCGAACCAGCCGGGCGGGCTGGCCACCCTGGCGCTCAACAGCCACACGCCGATCATCTATTCGAATTTCGACGAAGAGGCGCGGGCGTCCCCGGAAGACCTGCTCGTGAAAGACGGGCGGGCAGGGATCGCCGCGCCGATTCGCGGCCGCGCGGCCAGCCACGGCATCCTGAGCGTAAAGACCGGCGAGCCGCGCGTGTTTTCGGAGCGCGACGGTGCGTTCGTGCAGTCGGTCGCGAACATCCTGGCCGAGGCCATCGAGCGCAACCGCGCGGAGCGCGAGCTCGAGCGGGAGAAGGCCCAGCTCGCCGAGGCCCAGACCATCGCCCACATCGGCAGCGTGCGCGTCGACCTCGAGACCCAGCAGCTCGAATGGTCGGACGAGCTCTATCGCATCTTCGGCATGGAGCCGCGGTCGCGCGAGGTCGACCTCGACTTCGTCACGTCACGCGTGTCCCCGGAGAGCCGCGACCACGTGCGGAGCGTCGTCGAGCGGGCCCGGGCCGGAGACGTCCTGGACGAAGAGCACGTCATCCACGCGCTCGACGGCGTCACCCGGGTGATCCACTACCGCGCGCGCACGGTCACGGATCGATTCACCGGCCGGGCGACGATTGTCGGAACGGTGCAGGACGTCACGGCGGCGAGGCAGGCCGAGCTCGCACTGCGGGAGCACGAGCGGCGTCTGCAGGTCATCGTCTCGCGGCTCCCGGTGATGCTGTTCTCCACGGACGCGGACCTTCGCCTCACCTCGCTCACCGGAGAGGGCTTCGAGCCGATGTCGGACGGCGTCCTGCAGAACCTGTCCCTCACGCTGCCTGACGTGATCGGGCCGGAGCCCGTGCAGGGCGGTCCGCGGGCGGCGCTGGCGGGACGCGACACGACCTATGACGTCAGCCACGGGGACCGCCATCTGCGCGTCCACATCGAGCCGCTGCGGGACGAGGTCACCGACGCGGTCACCGGCGTGGTGGGCATCGCGTTCGACGCGACCGAGGAGAAGCGCGCGGCGGATGCAAACCTGCTCCTGCTCGAACAACTGCACGATGCCGCGCGGCAGTGGCGCGACACGTTCGACTCGATCCAGGCGCCGATCCTCATCGTCGACGACGGGATGCGCGTGCAGCGCATGAACGCGGCCGCGCTCCGCTTTTCGCGCTTCTCGGAGTATCAGTGGGCGCTCAATCAGCCGTTGAAGAGCCTCGGCAACTCGGGGATCTGGGTCGAGGTGGAGGAGCTCGCCCGCACCGCGGCGGATACACGCGAGCCGGTGGCGCGGCAGTACACCGACGACGCGGGGCGCGTGTGGGACGTCATGGCCAGCTGGGGGCAGGAACAGACCATCATCCTGCTCTCCGAGGTGACGGACGTCGTGCGGATGCAGGAGCGCCTGCGGCGCGCCGAGCTGATGTCGCAGATGGGCGCGCTCGTCGCCGGCGTGGCGCACGAGGTGCGCAATCCGCTGTTCGGCATCTCCGCGACGCTGGACGCGTTCGAGTCGAAGTTCGGAACGGAGCTCTATCAGGACTACGTCGCCGCGCTGCGCGAGCAGGTCACGCGCATGAGCCAGCTCATGCACGAGCTCCTCGAGTACGGGCGGCCGATCGACTCGGAACTGCGGCGCGGCCATCCGGGGCAGGTGCTGCAACACGCACTGGAGTCGATGGAGCCGCTCGCGCGGCAGCGGGGCGTGAGCATCCGCGGCGACGTTCCGCAGACCCTGCCGCAGATCCGCATGGACCGGCAGCGGCTGCTGCTGGTCTTCGAGAACCTTCTGAAGAATGCGATCGAGCATTCCAGCGAAGGAGGGGAAGTGCAGATGCGAGCTGCGGTGAGCGAGGACGAGGCCGGCCTGACCGTGGAAGTTGCGGACCGTGGGCCGGGCATCGCGGCCGAGGACCTGCCGCGCATCTTCGAGCCCTTCTTCACCCGGCGCCGCGGCGGCACGGGCCTGGGCCTCTCGCTCGTGCGCCGCATCGTCGACGAGCACCAGGGCCTGGTGCGCGCGGGCAACCGGGAGGGCGGGGGCGCGTCGATGGTGGTCACGCTTCCGCTGGCGGAGGCGGCGAGGTCGGAATGAAGAAAAGCCTGCTCGTCGTCGACGACGACCGCACGATCACCCTGGCCCTGAAAGACTACTTCGAGGCCAAAGGCTTCGACGTGGTCACGGTGCCGTCCCTGGCCGAGGCCCAGATCGCGTTCCGCTCGCGGCGGCCGGATGTCGCGGTCGTCGACTACATGCTCCCCGACGGCGACGCGCTACAACTGCTGGAGCGGTTCAAGGCCGTCGATCCGAATTGTCCCGTGATCGTGCTCACCGGCCACGCATCAGTCGATCTCGCGGTACGCGCCATCCAGGAAGGCGCGAGCCAGTTCCTCACCAAGCCCGTCAAGCTGCCCGCGCTGGAGGCGGTGATCGAGCGCGCGCTCGCGGACGACGCCATGCGCCGCCAGGAGCTCGCGCGCCGCTCGACCGGCGCCGCGCGCGTCGTCGATCCGTTCACGGATGCGACCGGCGTGATGCGCGAGCTCGCCGGGCGCGCGCGCAAAGTCCTCGCCTCCGAGCTCCCGGTCCTGATCCTCGGCGAGACCGGAACGGGCAAGGGCGTGCTCGCGCGGTGGATCCACGAGAGCGGCCCGCGCCGCCGGGCCCCGTTCGTCGATCTCAACTGCGCGGGGCTGAGCCGCGAGTTCCTCGACACGGAGCTGTTCGGCCACGAGAAGGGTGCGTTCACCGGTGCGGTGGCCGCGAAGCAGGGACTGTTCGAGGTGTCGCACGGCGGGACGCTGTTCCTCGACGAGATCGGCGACGTCGATCCGCAGCTCCAGCCCAAGCTGCTCAAGGTCGTCGAAGAGAAGCGCTTCCGCCGCCTCGGCGAAGTGAGCGACCGCACCGTCGACGTGCGGCTCATCGGCGCGACGCACCACGACCTCGAGGCGATGGCGCGGGACGGCCGGTTCCGGTCCGATCTCTACTTCCGCATCGCAACCATCCCCTTGAGGATCCCGTCCCTGCGCGAGCGCGCCGAAGACATTCCCGTGCTCGTCGGGCAGATGCTCGCGGACATCGCGCGCTCGGTCGGCCGGACGAACGTGACCGTGGCGCCGGCCGCGATGCAGGAGCTGCAGGCGTATTCGTGGCCGGGCAACGTGCGCGAGCTGCGCAACGCGCTGGAGCGCGCCGTGCTGCTCGCCGAGCGCGACGCGCTGGAGCGGAGCGACTTCGCGCTGACGTTCCACGGCACCGCAGGCGGCGCGGCGGCGGGAGGCGACGAGCTGCGCCTCACCCTCGAGCAGATGGAGCGCCGGCACATCGAGCGCGTGCTGGCGGACGAGGAGGGGCGCGTCGACCGCGCCGCTGAGCGCCTCGCCGTCCCCCGCAGCTCCCTCTACCAGAAGATCAAGCGCTACGGCATCGCCATCCCGTCCCAGCGGACGGCCCGTCCATGAACGATCGCCGGCACCGCATGCTCGTGGTCGACGACGAGCGAGTGATCCGCTTCGCCCTGCACAGCTACTTCACCGCCCAGGGATTCGACGTGGCCTGCGCCGCCGACCGCGAAGAAGCCCTGTCCCTCCTCAGCGGCCAGAGCTACGACATCGTCCTCGCCGACCTCCGCCTGAGCGGCACGGCGTCGGAGGAAGGGCTGGAGGTGATCCGCGCCGCGCGTGCGAGCAACGCGGCGACCCGCATCATCCTCCTGACCGCGTACCGCACGCCGTCCGTCGACGAAAAGGCGCACGCGTACGGGGCGGACGTGCTGTTGCAGAAGCCGAAGCCGCTGCCGGAGCTGGCGCAGACGGTGATGGTGTTGCTGGGGCGGAGGTAGCCACCGTCTTGGGGAAGCGCCATCAAATCCACTCGCGCGAGTGGGATCGATTTCACCCCGAGTGGGATCGGTCTCACAGCGTCATAGATCGATGCCACTCGCGAGTAGGATCGATCCCCGGGGCGCCCAGAGACCGATCCCACCCGCCACAAATCGATTCCTCGGCATCAGAGATCGATGCCTCCGCGGGCGCGCCGGCTGCCAGCCGGCCGGTCCACCGCCGGTTCGGCGGTGCGCCCTCGCGCGATCCCTCTACTGCTGCGAAGAGTATGGAGTGCGGAGGCAACGCCTCCGCTTTCGAATTCGCGTGGCAAGTGCGTAACGGTTGCGGCTTGCGGCATATGAATTGGAAAGCGGAGGCAACGCTACCTCCGCACTCCATAAACCATTACGGCGACGCGGTACGATCGGGCTGGACGCCATCTCGTGATCATGCATCGTCAATTCATCATCTTCGTCGCCGCCTCGGCCGTGTTGTTGTTCGTCATTCTCGCGAACGATCGCGCCGGGTTTGTTCCTCAGCTGCTCCTCGGTGGGACCACCGCGGCATTCCTCATTTACTTCGCGCGGCGTTCGAGCGTGGATGGGCGGCAGATCGCGTGCGCGGTGGTCATCGCCACTTTCGGCGAAATCGTGCTGTCGCTCGGTTGGAAGCTCTACTCCTACCAGCACGCTGTCATCCCGTTTTACGTTCCACCCGGGCATGGTGTTTTTTACCTGCTGGCCGCCGAGACCGCCGCGCAGCCGTGGATTCAACGGTGGGCACGGCCAGTCACGCTGTTCGTGATGATCGCGGGCTCGGTGATCGCAGTGATCAGTGTTTTCGTGTTTGGAGACACGTGGGGGCTGCTGTGGTGGCTCGTGGCGTTGGTCCTGCTGCTTCGCTCGCACAACGCGGTTCTCCTGTCCGCCTGCTTCACCTACACCATGCTGCTGGAATGGGCAGGAACCGCGAACGGCAACTGGCAGTGGGCCGAGATCGTTCCTTACGCCGGCCTGCGGTCGGCGAACCCTCCAGCGGGAGTGGGCGTCCTCTACATAGTCCTCGATCTGCTCGTCGTGCTGGTGAGCAGCCGGATTGGTGCCTCATCGCTACCCTTCGACCGCGTAGCGGTCAGCAGCAAATAGACCCCGGCTTCAGCCGGGGGGAACGGGGCGGCAGCGTGACCAGCCCGCGTAGCGGGCGATAGACATCCCGCCTGCCGCCCGCTACGCGGGCTCGTTCCCATTGCCCGCATTCGTTCCCTCGGCTGAAGCCGGGGTCTATTCCCTTGTGCCGCCTACGGCGGCAGATCCTGGCGTTACTCAGGATGACAAATCCAGACGGGCTGTCTGAGTCTCAGAATCCGCGGCCCTCCACAACACCGCAAAATCGCCTCAACTCACATAGGCTCAAGCACTTCGCGTTTCCTGGACCCATGGCACCCCCGTTGCCCTAGTGCCGTCCCAGTCCAATGATTCACGACTTGCTCGAGAGCTGGTTCGCCAGTAATGACGTGACGATCGTCTTCCAGCCGATCTTCGCCATCTCCGGTCCGCGGACGCCGGTCGCGCTCGAGGCGCTGACGCGTGGGCCCGCGGGGACGCAGTTCGAGAACGCGGCGGTGTTCTTCGACTACCTGCGGCAGTCGAAGCAGGAGATCCGCGCGGACCGGCGGTGTGTGGAGGCGGCGATCCGGACCATCGCGCGCGCGGATGACGCGCCGGTGGTCTCGATCAACATCCATCCGACGACGCTCGAGCGCGACGGCGGCTTTCCGGAGTTCCTCGCGGCGACGCTGGCGCGCGAGCGCGTGGATCCGCGCCGGGTGATCCTGGAGATCGTCGAGGAGTCGCGGTACTGGAACACGCAGGCGCTGGTCGCCGCGGTCGGAGAGCTGCGCGCGGAAGGGGTGCGCATCGCGCTGGACGACGTCGGCGTGGGGCGCTGCAACTACCGCACGGTGATCGACGTCGCGCCGGACCTTTTGAAGGTGGACCGCTACTTCGTTCACGGGAGCGCGGCGGATCCGAAACGCCGGGCGGTGCTCGATTCCGTGCGCCGTCTCGGCGAGGACATCGGCGCGCAGGTGATCGCCGAAGGGATCGAGCGCGAGGACGACTTTGCCGTCGTGCGCGGCCTCGGCATCCCGTACGCCCAGGGATTTCTCTTCAGCCGTCCGCGGCCGCTGGCGGACGTGCTCGCGCAGCCTCACGAAACCTCGACTCAGGAAGTAACCAAGGAGACGCGTGTATGCAACGGAAAAAGATTCTCCTCGTGGATGACTCCAACACCATCCTCATGATGGAACGGATGATCCTCACGAAAGGACCGTACGACCTCTTCACCGCCAGCAACGGGGAAGAAGCGGTCGAGCGGGCTTTGAGCCAGCGGCCCGACCTGATCCTGATGGACGTGGTCATGCCGAAGATGAACGGCTTCGAGGCCTGCCGCCGCATCCGCGGCGAGGAGGCCATCAAGGACACGCCGATCATCATGGTGACCACCCGCGGCGAGGTGCAGAACGTGGAGCACGGATTCGAGTCGGGCTGCAACGACTACGTCACCAAGCCGATCAACGGGGCCGAGCTCATGGCGAAGCTCAAGACCTATCTGGGCGCATAGGAGGAGCCATGAGCGAGACCCCGCACAACAACACTTACGTCGACCGCGTCCGTGAAGACACGCAGAAGTACGTGCGACGCCTGCTCGGGGAGAACGAGCAGCTGCGCCTGACGCTCGCCCAACTGGAGTCGGAACTGGGTGCCGTGCGGGACGAGCTCGAGCAGCGCCGCGCCGCGGAGGAGGAGCTCGCGCGCGCCGTCGAGCGCATCCGAAGCGAGAGCGAACAGTACCTCGCGCAGTACGCCGAGGTGGAGATGAACAACGCCAACCTCGCGAACCTGTACGTGGCGAGCTACCAGCTGCACGGCACGCTGCACCGGTCGGCGGTGCTGGAGGCGATGCAGGAGATCGTCGTGAACCTGATCGGCTCGGAGGAGTTTGCGATCTGCGAGATCGGCGCGACCTGTGAGATCGGGGAGCCGGCGCTGACCGTGCTCGCCTCGGTGGGCATCGATCCGGCGGCCGTGCAGTGGACGACGCCGCGGGTGCGCGACACCGTCTCTTCCGGCGTGCCCTATGTGGGCGTCCCGGGCGACCGCGATCCCGGCGATCCGCTGGTGTGCCTGCCGCTGAAGCTCGACGGGCAGACGATCGGCGCGATCCTGATCTTCTCCCTGCTGTCGCACAAGTCGCAGCTCGAGGCGCTGGATCACGAGCTGTTCGACCTGCTCGCGACGCACGCGGCCACGGCGCTGTACTGCACGTCGCTGCACGAGCGGCGCATCGAGGCGAGGCTCGCATCGTGACCGTGGACGAGCTCCTGAGGAGCTCGGGCCTGCCCCGCACGGAGCCCTCGCTCGACGCGAACGGCCTGCGCAAGGTGTACCTGCACGCGGGGCAGCTCTACGCGTCGGACCGGCCGGTGGAGATCGTCACGATCCTCGGCTCGTGCGTCGCGGTCTGCCTGTTCGACCGCGCGTGCGCGGTCGGCGGGCTGAATCACTTCATGCTGCCGGGCGACGGCCCGAACGTGAGTCCGCGCTACGCGCGTCACGCGATGGACCTGCTCCTCCAGCAGGTCATCGCGTTCGGCGCGAAGCGCTCGCGCATGGAGGCGAAGTTGTTCGGCGGCGCATCGGTGCTCAAGAGCACCGAGTCTTCCGTCGACCTGGGATTGCGAAACATCGAGGCCGCGCGGGCGAGGCTCGCGCACGAACAGATTCCGGTCACCGCAGAGGACGTCGGCGGCACGCGGGGACGGCGCCTGATCTACGTCACTTCGGACGGATCGGCGCTCATCAAGCAGATCTGAGCCATGAGCCACGAGATCGATCGCGACGAGCTGCTGCGCATCTTCCTCAACGAGGCGGAGGAGATCCTCGCTTCGCTGGAGCAGATGCTGGTCCTGCTGGAAGCAAAGCCGAAGAACGAGAAGGAGATCATCGACGAGATCTTCCGCGGCGCGCATACGCTCAAGGGCAACGCCGCGAGCCTCGGCTTCGACTCGCTGACGCGCGTCGCCCACGCGATGGAGGGGCTGCTCGACGAGGCGCGCGACGGGCGTTTCCCCGTGACGAGTGGGTTCGTCACGCTGTTGCTCCGCTCGGGCGATACGTTCCGCAAGCTGATCCCGCAGGCGCTGGATGGCTCGAGCGCGTTGCCGCCGGAAGCGGTGCGCGTGATCGAGTCCCTCGAACAGGCGAAGGAGACCCGGATGATCGCGGAAGACGCGGGCAGCGTCCCCGTGGAGTCCGACGCGGTCGAGCTGGCGTCCGCGTCGGGCCGCCGGCTGCGCGTGGACCTCGACCTGCTGGACGTCATCCTCGACCTGACCAGCGAGCTGTCGATCGCGACCGGGCGTCTGTTCGACGGCCTCGCCTCGCTGGGCGAGCGGGAGCGCGAGCGCCTGCTGTCGTCGTACGTCGACGTCGAGCGCATCCTCACGGATCTGCAGGAGCAGGTCACGAAAGTGCGCATGGTGCCGGTCGGGCCGCGCTTCGAGCAGCAGCGCCGCGCCATCCGC
Organism: uncultured Acidobacteriota bacterium; assembly: GCA_963821585.1. Lineage (GTDB taxonomy): Bacteria > Acidobacteriota > Thermoanaerobaculia > Gp7-AA8 > Gp7-AA8 > QHVT01. Next base: position 4,223,888 of record CAWGEI010000003.1, on the reverse strand, counting down.
GACCTCGCGCAGGCCGCGGGCAAGCCGGTGCGGCTCGCGATCGAAGGACGGGACGTCGAGCTGGACGCGTCGCTCGTGCAGCAGCTCCAGGACCCGCTGACGCACATGATCCGCAACGCGGTCGACCATGCGGTCGAGACGCCCGGTGTGCGCCGCGCGCGCGGGAAAGATCCGGTGGCGACGATCACGCTCGCCGCGCGGCAGGACGGTGGGAGTGTGTTCGTCCAGGTGCGCGACGACGGCGCCGGATTCGATCGCGAGCGCATCCTCGCGCGCGGCCGCGAGCGGGGCATGGTCGCGGCGAGCGCGACGCTCACGGACGACGAGATCCACGCGCTCGTGTTTGCTCCCGGCTTCTCGACGGCGGAGACGGTGACGGAGATCTCCGGCCGCGGGGTGGGGATGGACATCGTCGCGCGCGCGGTGGCCGCGATGCGCGGGACCGTACACGTCGACAGCCGCCCCGGAGCGGGAACGACGATCACGATGCGCCTGCCGCTCACGCTGGCGATGCTGGGCGGTCTCGTGGTGGATGCGGCGGGCGAGCGTTTCGTGGTGCCGATCCACTCCATCACGCAGTGCCTCGCCATTCCCGCGGACGAGCCGCGTGCGCGTGTCTCGGGCCTGCTGGACATCGGAGGGCGCGTGCTGCCGTACGTCCGCCTCCGCCGCTTCTTCGCGCTCGAGGGAGCCGTGGAGCCGCGGATCGAGCAGCTGGTCGTCGTGGAGTCCGACGGGCTGGCCGTGGGACTCGTCGCGGACGACCTGATCGGAGAGATGCAGGCGGTGATCAAGCCGCTGGGGAAGGTGTTCCGCAACCTTGCGGGCGTGTCCGCATCGACGATTTTTCCGGACGGTCGGGTGGGGTTGATCCTCGACGTCTCCGCGCTGGTCCGCCGCGCCGCGAAAGAGCGGGCCGCCTAGCGGCGCCGAAAAAGAGAAAACAAAGGAAAGCATGCTGATGAAGAGAGTCCTCGGAATGTTGCTGCTGCTGACGATGGCAGCCACCGGCGCTTCGGCTGCGTCGTTCAAGGTGATCGTCAACGAATCGGTGAAGGTCCAGTCGCTGCCGAAGAAGACGGTGTCGGACTTCTTCCTGAAGAAAGCCACGAAGTGGGAAGGCGGCGCGGCCGTGGTGCCGGTCGACCAGGTCGAGTCCTCGCCCGTGCGCGATGCGTTCTCGCGCGCCGTCCACGGCAAGCCGACCGCCGCGATCAAGAGCTACTGGACCCAGCAGATCTTCTCCGGACGCGACGTGCCGCCGGTGGAAAAGAAGTCCGACGCAGAGGTGCTCGCCTACGTCAAGGCGAATCCGGGCGCGATCGGGTACGTGTCGGACTCGGCGAGCGCGGACGGCGTTCGCGTACTCACGGTGAACTGAGGAAGAGCCATGCAGATCAGGAACAATTTCGGCGCGAGTTTTCTCAACAACCTCAGGTTCCGGCACAAGTTGCTGCTCCTGCCGCTGCTGGCCGCGGTCGGCTTCGTGCTCGTCCTGGGCGTGAGCATCTTCTTCAGCGTCCGCAATCAGCGGCTGCTCGATCAGATCGAGCAGGGCTACTACCCCGCCGTCGGAAACGCGGAGGCGATGAACCAGATCCTCACCGCGATCCAGCGCGGGCTGCAGGACGCGGTGGCCGCCCAGAACGCCGCGGCCCTCGAAGAGGTCGACGCCCTCCACGCCGCGCTGCTCAAGCGTCTCACGGAGAGCACGACGAACACGGTGATCGATCAGAGCGAGCACCGCCGGATCCGCGAGGCGTACGAGCAGTACTACGCGGCCGCGCGGCCGACGACGCTGCGCATGATCAACGGCGAGACCGGCGACAGTCTGCTCGCCGCGCTGCAGACCATGAAGGAGCGGTACAACACCGTGCAGAAGATGCTCGGGGACGATCTCGAGGACGACAAGGCCGCGGTGGCGAGCTCGTTCCAGAAGACCGCCCAGACGCAGCGGACGACGACCCTGCTCATGATCGCCGTGGTGCTGCTCTGCATCGCCGCGCTGGTCTTCGTGTCGCTCTACGTGTCGGGGCACGTGACGCGCTCGCTCGATTTCGTGGTCAACGTCGCCGAGCGCGTCGCGAACGGCGACCTCACGTCCGAGATCGAGGTGTCGTCGACCGACGAGCTGGGCAAGCTCCTCGGGGCGATGCAGGAGATGTCGCTCAAGCTGTCGGAGATCATCGGCCAGGTGCGCGCGGGGTCGAACATGCTCGCCTCCGCCGCGGGCCAGCTCTCCGCCTCGGCGCTCGAAGTATCGCAGGCTACGGGACAGCAGGCGTCCAGCGTCGAGGAGACGACGTCGAGCCTCGAGGAGATGAGCGCGTCGATCGCGCAGAACGCCGAGAACAGCCACATCATGGGGAAGATCGCCACGAAGGCGGCGCTCGACGCGGAGCAGAGCGGCCAGTCGGTCGGCGAGACCGTCGCCGCGATGAAGGCGATCGCCGAGCGCATCTCCATCGTCGAGGAGATCGCGTTCCAGACCAACCTGCTCGCGCTGAACGCGGCCATCGAGGCCGCGCGGGCGGGAGACATGGGCCGCGGGTTCGCCGTGGTCGCATCGGAAGTCCGCAAGCTCGCGGAGCGCAGCCAGGGCGCGGCAAAGGAGATCCGCGGGCTCGCCGGCACGAGCGTGCAGGTCGCGGAGCGCTCGGGCGCGCTCATGCAGGAGCTGGTCGGGACGACGAAGAAAACGTCCGATCTCCTGCAGGAAGTCGCCGCCGCCTCGGGCGAGCAAGCCGCGGGCGTCAATCAGATCAACCGCGCGATGGCCCAGCTCGACCAAGTCACGCAGCGCAACGCAGCCGCAGCAGAAGAATTGTCCAGTACGGCCGAGGAGATGAGCTCCCAGGCAGCAACCCTCCAGGGAGCGATCTCCTTCTTTTCCGTCACCGGTTTGAACGACGAGGCCGCCGAAATCCCCCAGCCGCCGGATGCCAAGTTCAAGACTCCGATGGTCACCCTGCCGATCCGCCGCGCCGGCGTCACCGCCGGCGCGGCTCCCTCCGGCAGGGGCGGGAACGGACGGGACATCCTCCAGCCGCCGCTGCCGGCCGGCGACACCACCGAGTACAAGAGGTTCTGAGCATGAGCGCCGAGGCTCTGGTGGTATTCGTCGGGGAGGCGCGCTGCGCGCTGCCGATGGAGCGCGTGACCGGCGTCCGCCTGCACACGGGCGCGACGCGCATTCCCGGCGCGCCCGAGTGGATCTGCGGCATCGTGGACCAGGACGGCTCGCCCATCGAGTTGTTCGATGCGGCGCAGCGGCTCGGCGTCGCATCCGCCCGCGGCGGGCGGCCGTGCGTCATCTTCTTCGACCGATCGGCCATGCTCGTCGACGACGTGGACCGGCTGATCTATCTCCGTGCAATTGACGCGCAATGCTCCATGCGGGGCGATCTGGTCACCGCCATGATCGACGACGGCGGATCGGCCCTGCCGCTGATCGACGTCGACGCGTTCTTTGCCGCGGCAGGGGAGGGCGCATGAGCTCTTTCGTGACGCTGAATGTGCTCGACGAGACGTACGCCGTCCCCGTGGCCGCGGTACACGAGCTGGTGCTGCTGCAGCCGCTGACGCACGTGCCGACGATGCGGGAATCCATCCGCGGTCTGATGAACCTGCGCGGTACGGTGCTGCCGGTGGTCGACCTCGCGCGCCAGCTCGGGCTGGGCGCGACGGAGGTCGGACCGCAGACGTGCGTGATCGTGGTGGAAGCCGGAACCGGCGGCGTGCGCGCGCCGATGGGCGTGCTCACGAACGAAGTGCGGGACGTGATCGCGCTCGACGAGTCCGAGATCGGTCCCGTGCCCGCGTTCGGATCGCCGGTGAACAGCGAGTACCTCGCCGGCGTGACGCGCATCGGCGGCCGGTACGTGCTCGTGCTCGATCTGGCGAAGATCCTTACTCCCGACGAGCTGCTGGCGGTGGCGGAGGCGGAGCGGGCGTGACCGTCGACGTGGCGAGCCTGCACTCGGTCGAAGCGCTGAGCGAAGCGGAGTTTCTCCGCTTCCGCCAGCTCATCGAGGAGGAAACGGGGATCCACCTCTCCGACGCGAAACAGCCGCTCCTCGTGGCGCGGCTCGCCAGACGCATCCGCCAGCTCGGCCTGACTTCGTTCGGCCAGTACTTCGACCGCATCGTGAGCGGCGAGGACCCGCAGGAGCGCGTGACCATGTTCGACGCGATCTCGACGAACGAGACGCGCTTCTTCCGCGAGCCTCGGCATTTCGAGCTGCTCGCGCACGACATCTTCCCGCGCTGGAAGGCGCTGGCCGCGCAGGGACGCCGCGAGAAGCGCGTCACCGTGTGGAGCGCGGGCTGCTCGAGCGGGGAGGAGCCGTATTCGCTGGCCATGACGCTGCTGCAGGCGTTCGATCCGGCGGAGTGGGAGCTGCGGATCGACGCGACCGATCTCTGCACGCGCGTGCTCGAGACCGCGCGCCAGGGCGTGTGGCCGATGCGCAAGGCCGCCGACGTCCCGCAGGAGCTGCTGCGCCGCTTCATGCTGCGCGGCACACGATCGCAGGAAGGTCTGGTGAAAGCGGGCGACGCGCTGCGGAGCATCATCCGCTTCGGCCGTATCAATCTGGCTGACGAGCCGTATCCGGTCGCGTCGGGATACGACCTCGTCTTCTGCCGGAACGTGCTGATCTACTTCGGCCACGCGCAGCGCGTGCGCGTGGTCCGCAACCTTCTCTCCCATCTCACCCCCGGCGGGTACTTCTTCATCGGGCACGCGGAGACGCTCAGCGGGATCGCCGAAGGTCCGCGCAGCGTCATCCCGACGGTGTATGTCCAATAGCAAAGACACCGAGCTGCGCGTCCTCGTGGTCGACGACTCCGCCGTCGTCCGCCAGACGCTGAAGTCCCTCCTCGGCACGCAGAAGGACATCGTCACGAACGTCGCTCACGATCCGCTGATCGCGATGGAGAAGATGAAGCGCGAGAAACCGCACGTGATCGTCCTCGACCTGGAGATGCCGCGCATGGACGGGCTCACGTTCCTGCGCAAGATCATGAGCGAGGACCCGGTCCCGGTGATCATCTGCTCGGGCTACGTCGGCGACGCGACCGGCCAGGCGATGCGCGCGCTGGAGGCGGGAGCGGTGGAGCTGATCGCCAAGCCGCGCGTCGGCGTGCAGGCGTTCCTCGAGGAGTCGGCGGTGCTGCTGATCGACGCCGTGCGCGCCGCGGCGCTGAGCAAGCCGTTCCGGCGGTTGTCGCCGCGGAACGTAGGGCAGGCTTCAGCCCGCCCCGTGGCTCTCCGCAGCGATCGCGTGCCGCGGGTCATCGCCATCGGCGCATCGACCGGCGGCACGGAAGCGCTGCGCGAGATCCTGCAGGCCCTGCCCGTATCGAGCTGCGGCATCGCCATCGTCCAGCACATGCCAGAGTACTTCACCCGCTCGTTCGCCAAACATCTCGACGAGGTCTGCGCGCTGGAGGTCAAAGAGGCGGCCGCGGGCGACGAGCTGCGCCCCGGACGCGCGTTGATCGCGCCCGGCGATAAACATCTGGTGGTCCAGTCGCACGGCGGACGGTATTCCGTCGACGTCGTCGGCGGACCGCTCGTCTCGCGCCACCGGCCGAGCGTGGACGTCCTGTTCCGCTCCGTCGCCGGCGCGGCCCGCGATGCCGCCGTCGGCGTGATCCTCACCGGCATGGGCGCGGACGGGGCGGAAGGCCTCCTGGAGATGAAGAACGCCGGCGCGCACACGATCGCGCAGGACGAAGCGTCGTGTACCGTCTTTGGCATGCCGCGCGAAGCGATCCGCCGCGGCGCCGTCGACCGCGTCCTCCCCCTTAACGACATCGCCGACGCGCTCAAGTAGGGTAGGAGTGCCTCGTCAGGCGGGACAGCCACCACGGCCGAGCGTCGGGCAACCTTGCGAGCGAGGTCGGACGACCTCGCGAACGAGGTCGGCAACCTCGCAGGCTCGTTCCGCGACCTCACGCACGGGGTTCTGGACCTCACGGGTGTGGTTCAGCAACCGCACCCGCGGCTCGGACGACCTCACGTTTCGGGTCCGCGACCCGAATCGTGTCGTCCGCGACCTCACGGAAGTGGTCTGCGACCTCACGGAAGTGGTCGACGACCTCACGATCGGGGTCGCAGCACCGTGACCGGCGGTTGATGATCCCAGCGCGTGAGGTCGCAGACCCCATTCGTGAGGTCGACTTGTCCTTTCGCGAGGGCAGTCGACCCCGTTCATGTAGTCGCCGACTCCTCTGTCGGGGACACCTGACCCCGATTGTGTGGTCGCACAACCACAGTCGTGCAGTCGTAGACCTCACGCGTGAGGTGGTCCAACCCCGACCGTGAGGTCGCGGACCCCTCTCGTTGGGTCGCGGACCATTTCCGTGAGGTCGTGGACTATTTTTCCCGGCCGAAGGACGACATTGGGGCGCACGGCCTCCCCCTTCGCCGTCAAGGCTCATGCCAATGTGAGGGCGGTGGGAGCCGTATCCGGCCGGTTGATGGGATGTGGTGCCGGCGACACGCCGGCCGTTTCGCCGGCCCCCGGCCGGCCCGAGCGACGGTAGCGCGCGAAGGCACCCTCCCCCCGCTCAGAATGCCGAGCGATGGGCACTCAACTCGACGATCACGCTCGCGCCGCCGGTCTCGCGGTTGCGCACGAGGATGGTGCCGTTGTGATCGTCGACGATGCGCTGGACGAGGGAGAGACCCAGCCCGGTTCCTCCGCTACGCAGGGTGAAGAAGGGCTCGAAGATGCGGCCGAAGTCCTCGGGGCGGAAGCCCGGTCCGCGGTCTTCGACGGCGACGACGACGGCGTCTGCCTCCTCGTCGTGCCACGCGCGGATGGCGACGGCCTGCCCGCGGACCGAGTGCTGGATCGCGTTCTCGAGGAGGTTGTCGAAGACCTGCGCGAGGCGCTGCGCGCTCATCGCAACTTCCGGCAGGCCGTCCGGGACTTCCGCGCGAATTTCGACGCCTTCCCTGCTCGCGAGCGGGCGGACGGAGGACAGCGCGCCCGCGATCACGGATGCGATCGAGCCGGGGGTGAGCAGGGTGGGCGAGGGCCGCCCGAGCTCGAGCAGGTCGTGCATGAGGTCATTCATGCGATCGAGCTGCTCGCGCAAGGCCGCGGTGTACGTGCGGAAATGCTGGTCGCCGTAGCGGGCCTCGAAGGCGTCCAGCGTCGCCGAGATGCCGAAGAGCGGATTGCGCACTTCATGCGCGACGCCCGCGACCAGTCCGCCCACGGCGGACATCCGCTCGCTCCGCTGCAGGCGCTCCTGCATGCGTGCGATCGCCGTGACGTCCGAGGCGACGATCGTCGTGCGCTCGGCATTCGACCAGGGGCTGGCGATGACGTCCCACTGCCGCTCGTCCTCGGTGGTGACGCGCACCGCCATCGGCGTGCCGAGCGCGGAGGCTTCGCAGGCGGCTGCGGCGAGCTCTTTCCAGAGCAGCGAGCCTTGCAGCTCCGCGACCGGCCGGCCCACCACATCGGGACACGCCTCGCCTCCCGCGAGCTCCAGCGCCGCCGCGTTGAGACGGGTGACGCGGAGCGCGTCGTCGAGCAGGACGATCGGCGATGCGATGGAGTCGAACGTCTCCGTCCACTCCAGCGCGGCCTCGCGCACGACCTCGAGCAGTGCCTGCCGCACGCGATGAGTCTCGTCCTCGGCCGCGCGGCGGGCCATGGCCGCCTCGATGTAGAGCGCGATCGACTGGATGAGCTGCACGTCGCGGTCGGAGAACGCGCCCCGGTTCTTGGAGAACGCGTGGATGATGCCGAAGGGCGCATACGCACCGTTGATCACGGTCGCGACCCCGCTGAGGAATCCGAGTTGCCGCGCCGTGGGCGCGACGAAGCGGCTTTCCGCGTCGAGATCGTCGTAGAGCACCGGCCCGTCGGCGCGGAACGCGTAGCCGGCGAGGTTCGTCGCCTGGTCCGGGACGAGCGGGAAGGACTCGCCGCGGTGTACTCCCGTGGCCGCGCCGACGACGAATCCGTTCCGGGCCGGGACGTGCCGCAGCACGGACACGCAGTCGCAGCCGCACGCCTGGCGCAGCGTCGCGCACGCCTCGCGCAGCAGCCCGTCGGGATCGTGCTCGGTGAGCGCGCTGAAGGCGAAGTCGGCGACGATGCGCTGCCGCTCTTCGGTGGTGACGTCGATGCCCGTCGCGACGATGGTCTCCTCGTCGCGGGGTGTGAACGCCCACTCGATCGTGCGCGGCCCGGCGGACGGGAAGTGCGACCGCAACAGCGTGCCGATGGCGTCTGGTGGCAGGACGGCCTTCGCGGCGCGGTTCATCGCCCGGATCCGCCCGCTCCTGTCGAGCAGCAGGACCGCAGTCTGAATCGCGTCGAGAAGCGCGAGGTCGGACGATCGAATGGTCATCAAATTGATACAGGCGAAGAGGCAGCCCGCGGAGGCCGCCTCTTCACGAACGATCGGTTACTTCACCGCGACGGCGCGCACGCCCGCGGGCAGAGCGGTCTCCGAGGAGACGTAGCCGATGGCGCCGCGCTGCGCGCGCACGGCGTCGATGACGGCGGCGTCGGTCTTCAGCTCGACCGGCGGCGTGCCGCGCCCGGAGAAGATCTGGGTCAGCCAGTAGCTCTTCACTGCTTCGACCTTCTTCTTCAGGACGGTGCGCGAGAACTCCTCGCGCACCGGCGACTTCTCGACCTGATCGACGGCCACGATGGGCGTGCCGTCGCTCCAGCGCGTGACTTTGCCGAAGAAGAAGTCCTGCGCGGTCTTGACCGGAATCGAGGAGACCGGGTTGTCGGAGTGGACGATGATCTGCACGGCGCCGAGCGCCGGCAGTGCGCTCATCAGAAGGAGCACGATCGACAGAAAGCGTTTCACGTGGGGACCTCCTTAGAAGCTGAACTGCGCGCCGACGACGAGCGTGTTGGTGTCGTTGACGAGCTGGCCCGTGGACAGCATGGCCGTGTAGTCGCGGTTGGTGTCGGGGTGAGCGAAGCGGTTGCCGTCGACCATGTGGTAGTTCGCGCGGACGACGAAGTTCGAGTTGAGCCAGTAGTTCACGCCGATGGCGACGTCCTCGTGCTCGAGGATGCTGCTCAGCGGTCCGGCGAACTGGGTGCGGAACGCCGTCGCGTCGAGGTCGAGCGTTTCCCAGCGGCCCGCGAGCTGCCACTTCGGCGTGATGCGGTAGGAGCCTTCGACGTACTGCCCTTCGTGCGTGTGCAGCGATTCGGACTCGCCGCGTCCCCACTCGGTGCGCAGGGTCAGGGGGCCGCGCGCGTACTCCGCGCTGGCGATGGTGACGACGCGGTTCACCTCGCGCACGAGGGTCGTGGTGACGAAGTCGTCCTTGCCCATGTACGCGGAGCCGCTCAGCATCAGGCCCTCGACCGGCGTCTGGATCTGCACGCGCCCGCCGATCACGTTGCGATAGCGGAAGCCGATGTTCTGCGCCGGCGAGTCGTTCGGGCTCGGGACCGGATTCGCGGTCGGGCTGGGAGGGAGCGCGAGCGAGTAGTCGCCGTCGATCTCGCCGGCATAGGCGTCGTACAGCACTTCCCACGCGCCGCCGCGCAGCGAGCCCGTGAGCCCCGCGCCGTTATAGGCCTTGGCCGTGAACCCGACCGGACCGTAGATGCTCTGGGGCAGGTTCTGGAACGGGCGCACGGTGCCGACGTCGAACACTTCGCCATAGAGCCCGAGCGGGTGCTTCACCCGGCCGACGCGGAAGCGGAGCCGGTCCGAGGCCTGCCACTCCGCGAAGGCATAATCGAGGTCGACCTCGTTGTCGCTCGCATGCTCGAGGTTCACCTGCGACACGATGCTCAGCCGCTCGTAGGGACGGGCGGAGACGTTCAGCGCGAACTGCGCGTTGTTGGCGTTGCCGTCGGTGTTGCCGCCGGCGTACGTCAGATGGTTCGACTTCGCATACGACCAGCCGCCGAAGCCGTGGAGCTGGATCGTGCTGTCGTCGGCGTGCAGCGCGCTCCCCAGCAGCACGCTGAGCGCGAATGCGAGACCTGAGATCTTCTTCATGGATACCTCTCTTCTGTTGTTGTTGGACGCGGTCTCGGCTTGGAGAACCGGACGTTGCGGGGTCACTAGCGCAACGGGGATGCCGGGCGGTACACGCGTGGCCGTCACGGCGCAAGGTGTTGGAAAGAGAGGGTGTTAGGGGTGGAGAATGGTCGGGGGTGAGGCGCGTTCCGCGTCTGAGATCGGGATGAAGTCTGAGATCGGGACCGGGTCCCGCCCTCACTCCCCCGCCCACCCAGGGTGGCGGCGCGGGACGCCGCCACATCAGCCGGCGGGACGCCGGCGGTCCGTCAGCTTCCTCACGCCTCAGCGTGGAGGCCGACGCGATTTCCTTCGCTGTCGATGATGTACGCAAAGACGCCGCGATTCCCGGGGATCGGCGTCTTCGGAACGGCAATCTTGCCACCGGCAGGCTCGACGCGACTCAGCCAACTGTCGATGTTGGGATTCGCGTTCAGGTAAATGCGGGAGCCGTAGATGGACGGCTGGTCATCCGGCGAGGCGAAGAGACATCCGCTCACGTCTCCTGCTCCACCCGCGTCGAAGAGCGCGGTCTCCACTCCGGGTCCGACAGGCAGACGTTTGAGTGTTTGACCTGTAAGAGCCTCGTAGAATCGGATCGCCCGTCCCATGTCGGTGACCGGAATGTCGAACCAGGCAGCAGTGCTGGTCATCGTTGTTTCCCTCACGCCGGTGAGATGCGGATTGCTTACCAATGGGACGACAGCCTCTGCGTGCCAGAAATGCCGGTGCGCGGCGTCAGCCGCGCTTCTCCTCCGTCAGCGTCGCCAGCGCCGACACGCTGATGCTCTCCAGCGTGGACACCAGGCTGCCGAGGTCTTCGACGCGCTCGAGGTTGGCGATGGCCTGCTTGATGCGCGGGTCGCTCACGGCGCGGTAGCTCTTGAAGCGATGCGCCATGAAGCGCAGCAGGGGGATGAGCGTGCCGTTGATGAGGTAGGACTCGCGGGAGATGAGGTTGTCCTGAGCAGGTGCCGGAGCCGGCGTCGCGGCGATGGGGAGACGGGCGGCGTGCAGCTCGCGCAGCGCGAGCAGGGTCTCGTCGAGTTTGGCCAGGTAGGGGGAGAGGTCGGGAGATTCGACAGAAATCGCTGCAGCCGGCTCGTCTACTTGTCGACTCGCCGACTCGATCGCTCGAACGATGTCGCCGATCCGGTCCGACACCACACTCAACTCCGCCATCACGCGCGCGGCGGGGTCGGCGTCCGTGCCGCCGAGGCGCTGGACGCGGGTGAAGCCGCGTTTGATCTCGTCCCAGCGCGCGCGCTGGGCGTCGGACATCCGGCCGCGGATCTCGGCGAGCTTGAGGAGGTTCTCCTCGGCGCCCGTGGTGAGCGTCTGTGCTTCGCCGAGGTAGTGGTCGTCGATGAGGCGCGCGAGCTCGGCGTCGTTCATCGCGGGGAGTACCTTTTCTGCGAGCTTGTTCATGTTGCGGTAGGAGCCCTGGAGCTTGAAGGGCGGCTCGGTGCGGTAGGCGTGCTGCTGCGCGGCGGACTGTACGTACTGGCGGTTGACCTTCGCCAGGAGCTGCTGCACGCGCACGAGTTTCTTCATGATCGCGAGGATCTCGTTCAGCTCGACGGACGAGTAGTCGTATGAGAGCTGATCGCTCTGGATCGCCTCGCCGCGGGCCATGCGCGCGAGCTTGTGGACGTCCTCCGGATCGCGCGCGAGCAGCGGCGCGGTGACCGCGTTCGACGTGAGCGCGTTCTCGATGTACGACAGCTCGAACAGGTCGTCGCGGCCCTGCAGCACCTCGCCGAGGTTGTAGACGTCGGCGCGGTTGGCGAGCATGTCCGGGATCTCGAACTTCTCGCCCGACTCCGTGTACGGGTTGCCGGCCATGCAGACGACGAAGCGCTTGCCGCGCAGGTCGTAGGTCTTCGTCTCGCCGCCCCACACGCCTTCGATCTTGCGCTGCGCGTCGCAGAGCGAGATGAACTTCTGCAGCAGCTCTGCGTGCGTGTGCTGGATGTCGTCGACCATCAGCAGCACGTTGTTGCCCATCTCCAGCGCGAGGTTCAGCTTCTGGATCTCCTGCCGCGCCGTCGCGTTCGGGGCCTCGTTCGGATCGAGCGATCGGACCGAGTGTCCGAGCGCCGGGCCGTTGATCTTCACGAAGACCAGGCCGAGGCGGTTGGCGAGATACTCGAGCAACGTGGTCTTGCCGTAGCCCGGCGGCGAGACGAGGAGGAGGAGGCCCATGAGGTCCGTGCGCTTCTTCTCGCCCGCGACGCCCATCTGCTTTGCCAGGTTCGCCCCGATCAGCGGCAGGTACACCTCGGAGATCAGTTTGTTGCGGACGAACGCGGACATGACCTTGGGCTGCAGCTCGTGCAGGCGGAGGCGCTTGCGCTCGCGGTCGAGGAGCGCGCTGCGCTTCTGCTGATAGGCGCGGAACGCGGGGACGCGCTCGGTGGTAAAGCGCCCGAGACGGGCGAGGAATTCATCGAGCTCGATCGTCAGCGTGCCGTTGACGATGCGCGGGTGCTGGCCGAGCAGACCGTGGACCTCGGCCTTCGTGATGGCGGACGAGCGCTCGCGTGAGAGGACGCCGGTGCAGACGATCGCGGCCGCGCATTCGACGTTGGGGATGTGCGCGTGGATGACCGCCCACTTGCGCGGGAGGTCGAGCGCGCGGACGTCGACGTCGCAGGCGGCGTCTGCGCCCTGCACGAAGCGGATCGGCTCCTGCGCGATCTCGGCGAAGAGATACTCGCCGGCGCCGTGCGTGTCGCCGAGGTCGACGGGGAGCCATTGCTCGATCGCGGACTGGAGCTCGTTCTGGAGTGCGGAGGCAGCGCCTCCGCTTTCCAATAAACGCGCCTGCGTCGCCCACTGCGCCTTCAGCTTCTCATCCTCGAAGTACGCCCAGAACAGTGCGGCCGCCGCCCGCGCCGTAGGCGTGTACCGCAGCAGCCCCGCGGTCGACAGCATCCCGCGCACCTTCTCTGCGATGAGCAGCGCGTCGTGGTCGTGGACGCCCCGCTCGTAGCCTTCGTCGTAGCGCGACGCGGCCACCGCGCGGATGTCGTCGTTCATCGCCGTGAACGCGAGGTATTCGCCGCGGTAGACGTCCTTCGTCTCCGAGACCAGCTCCTGGTCCCACAGCTCGGCCTCCGGGGCCGGCTCGAAGAAGCCGGTGCCGGTGATGTGCAGGTGCGGGACACCGTCCCGCGGGACGATCGTCAGCTCGGTCGCCTGCGTGTTCACCGAGAACCGGTACTCGCCGAAGCGGACGATGCTGCCGTCTGCCTCGAACAGCTCGCCGCGGTCGCGCATCGTGCGCGCGGCTTCGTCGCGGGCGGTCTTCAGGCGCCCGTCGATCTCGTCGGCGCGGACGATGTCGCCGAGGTCGCGGAGCTTCTTCGACGTCTCGCGAAGCTTTGCCACCATGGCGTCGCCCGCGAAGAACGCGTTCAGCGCGTCGGTGTCGTTCATCGACTGCGCGCGCCGCGCGATGCCTTGCAGGATGCGCGTGGCCGCGGCGTTGAGCTGCTCCGCGCGGCGCTGACGCTGGTCGATGAGCGCCTGCTTGCGCGCCGTCAGCGCCTCGTACACCTCTTCCCGTTTCGTGGCCAGCTGCGCGACGAAGTCGTCGAACTCCGAGAAGCGCGACTCCAGCTCCTCGAGCTGCAGCATCAGCTTGGCCAGTTCCGCGTCGCAGCGCTCCGGCGTGTCCGCCACCGCGACGGCATTCGTCACCGTCTGCGCGAAGAGCTGGAACTGCACGCCGAACTCCGCGACGCGCTCCTTGCCGAGGAGCTCTTTGCGGCGATTGGTGACCAGCGCGCGGGCACGGTTCGCGGCGGACATCAGCGCGGAGATGCGGTCGAGGATGGCGATGCGGACGGTCGGGTCGTCGATCTGCAGCGTGCCGAGGATCTCGGTCAACAGGTTCAGCGACGCGACGACGCCTTCCAGCTCCGCGACCAGCGCCGCCGCCTCGGGCGTCTTCGCGACGCCGGCGATGCGCGACTCGATGGACGCGATCTTCTCCGTGAACGGCACGAGCGACTGTTCGTCCGCGAGGGTCTCGACGGTCGCCTTCGACGCCGCGCCGAAGCGCTCCACGATCTCCGCTTCTAGCGCGTCGAGGCGCGCGCGGTCGACGTAGCGCAGCTCGCGGAGGGAGATCACGTGGCCCTGCGTCTTGCGCAGGTCCGCGAGGGTGGCGACGTGATCGTCGATCGTCTTCGCGACGAGATCGGCGGGACGGGCTAAAGCCCGTTGTACGTCGTCCACCGCTTTCGCGGCCTGGGCCTTGAGCGCCTCGACCTTCTCGAACTCGTCGATGATCAGCTCCGCGGTGGCGCGGACTTCCTTGACCGAGGTGAGGAGGTCGCCGGCTTCAGCGTGGCCGAACCAGTGATACGCATCCACCGCGCGGTTGGCGGCGGAGATCAGGTCCTCGTATGTCGCGCGCGACGGCGTCTGCTCGTCGATCAGCCGGCAGAGCGACAGCGCGGACGACAGCCCGCGCACGAGATCGCGGTTGCCGATCTTCTCCAGGTACGAGCCGGTGGACGGCTTCTTGGCGAGGTGATCGTCGCTGACGAACGGCGTCTGCCAGATCTGCATCGCGTGCACGCGCGTCGGCTCGTTCGACGTGCACTGGAACACGACCATCTTCCCGTCTGGGAACAGCGACCAGCCGTGGACGGTCAGCGGGTTCACGACCTCTTTGCGAATGAGGTTGTATGGGAACAGCAGCGAGCGCCCCTCGTCGCGGCGGTGGAAGACGTACAGCACGTCCTCGCCGTTCGGCGAGCGCACCGCGCGCTGCAGCTCCATGTCGCTCGGGTCGTGGTCGAACAGCTTGGTCTCGCCGGTCCGCAGCGTGTACCCGCCGGGATAGATGATCCCGTGGTCCTCGGGGAGCTGAATGCACGCATGGCCGATGGCGTCGACGCGCTTCACGCTTTTCGAGCGGCGGTTGAAGACGTAGTAGCGCCAGCTCTTCTCGCGATAGGGGAGGATCTTCAGCAGGATCAGGCTGCCGACGATGGCGTAGTGGATCTGCGCGTCGTCGAGCGACTGGTCGGGATCGTCGACCGGCTCGCTGAAGATGCCGCGGCCCGTCTCCGTGTTGTCCTCGATCTTGATCGTGACGTCGCCGTGGAGGGTCTCGACGAACACTTCGTCGTGGATCGAGACGTGCGGGAAGCGGCCGGCAACGTAGTTGTCGCGCGTCGTGGCCGTCCATTCGAAATCGTGGCGCGGCGGAAAGACGTGATCGCGCTCGCCGCGGTTGTCGATGTAGGTGACCGTGCCGATACCGTCATCAGCAGGGCCGACGTTCCAGCGGAAGACGCGGATGTCCGCGAGCTGGTCGCTGGTCTGGAAGACGGCCAGCACCTTCGAGTCGACGCGCCGCAGCTGCAGCAGGCGCGAGGCCTTGTAGAACTGGTGCAGCTCCTTGAAATCCTTGCGGAACCTCTCGTCCTGGAGGAACGGCGCGGCCACGGGCGCGAAGTCTTCGATGCGATGGACGGAGAAGACGTCTTCGACGCGGGTCTCGGTCTTGAGGCCGATGAAGACGTTGTAGCCGAAGAGCAGCAACCCGCCGGCTTCGACGATGTCGCGGGGGACGCAGTTGTTCTCCGTGCGGATCCGGTCGCTGCCGAGGAGCGTCATCTCGTAGCCGCCGAAGACTTCGATGCGGCGCTTGTTGAGCGCGGCGGCTTTCTCGGAGAGCGTCTTCCCGGACGCGCCGAGGCGGTCGCGGAGGATTTCGTAGGTGCCTTGTTCGATCATGGGATTCTCAAACGTAGGGCGCGGCTTCAGCCCGCCTCCCCCGGTGGCACGTGCAGACGAGGGGAGGCGGGCTGAAGCCACGCCCTACGTTCTGTTAATCAGCGCGTACGACCGGTACCTTCGGCGATACCGGCACGACGACATCCGGCGTCTTGACCCCGAACTTCTCCAGCACCGCCCGCGCGGTCGCGCTCTCCGACACCAGCGAGTCGATCGACTTGCCGAGGCCGATGGAGTTCACGATGCGGTCGAGGAACTGGCCGTCGCCGCCGACGATGTCGATCTTCGCGTTGCGGAGCGCTTCGCCGAGGATCGTGGCTTTCGCCTTCTCCACGTCGAGGCGGGCCTTGATCGACTCGACGCCGAGCAGGCGCTCGTTCTCGATGCGCAGGCGAAACTCCTCGTGCGTGCGGGTGGCGTCGTCGAGCTGCGCCATCGCGTGGGCCTTCTCCTGGATGCCCTGCGCCTCAGCGAGCGCTTTCTCGCGCAGCACCGACGCTTCCGCGGTACCGAGCTTCGTCAGCGCGGCGGCATCCGCTTCCTTCACGCGGATCTGCGCGAGGCCGTACTTCTCGGTCGCGACCGCGTCTGCTTCCTTCACCTTCGCTTCGGCGAGGCCCATCGCCGCGGACTCGGCCTGCACGCCCTCGGCGCGGCGGATCTTCGCCTTCGCCTCGCGGTCGGCGGCTTCGAGCTCGGCGTCGGCATTCGCGACGCGCTGCTTCGCGTAATGCACGGCGGCCTGGCTCGCGGCCTCGGCGACCTTGATGTCTTTGACGAGCTTCTCCTGCGCCTCCGCCTCGGCGGCGATGATCACGGCCTGGCGGTTGCGGTTCGCGTCCTCGACGACCTTCAGCGTCTTGATGCGCTCTTCCTCTTCCACGACGCTCCGCTCGACGACGACGCGCTCGCGGATGACGTCCTGAATCAGCTTGCGCTCGACTTCGAGGGCCTTCTCCTTCTCGATGCGCGAGAGCTCGACGGCGCGCTCGCGGATGAGCTGCTCGAGGGCGCGGTCTTTCTCGACGCGCTCGGTCTCGACGCCGACGACGCGCTCGCGGTTCTTCTGCGCGACCTCGATCTGGCGGTTCTTGTTCTGCTCCTGGACGGCGACCTGTTCGTCGGTAGCGATGCGCGCGGTCTCGGCGCGCAGGCGCTCCTCGGCCTGGATCTTGTGCAGCTCGGCGGCCTCGCGGGCGCGGACGGACTCGATCTCGCGCTGCTGCTTGGCCGTAGCGTCGGCCTGCTGGCGCTCGAGCTCGAGGATCGCTTCGGCGGCCTCGACGTCCTGCTTCTTGGTCAGTTTCCTCTCGGTGTTCTGGAACTCGTTGGTCTTGACGTGCTCGGTCGACGTGAGGTCCGTGATCTTGCGGATGCCCTGCGCGTCGAGGATGTTCATCGGGTCGAGGTTGGCGATGGGCGTCTGCTCGAGGTAGTCGATGGCGGCGTCTTCGAGGACGTAGCCGTTGAGGTCGCGGCCGATGAGGTTGATGATCGCGTCGCGGAACTCGTGGCGCTTGGTGTAGAGGTCGACGAAGTCGAGCTGCTTGCCGACGGTCTTCAACCCCTCGGAGAACTTCGCGCTGAAGAGGGCTTCGAGGGTGAGGGGGTCGGACGCGCGCGCGCAGCCGATGGACTGCGCGACTTTGATCACGTCTTCGACGGTCTTGTTGACGCGGACGAAGAACGTGACCTTGATGTCGGCGCGGATGTTGTCGCGGCAGATCAGGCCGTCCTTGGCGCGGCGGTCGATCTCGATGGTCTTGACGGAGATGTCCATGACCTCGGCTTTGTGGATGATCGGGAGCACGGTCGCGCCGGTGAAGGTGACTTCGGGCTCGGCTTTCATCTTGTTGACGATGAGGGCCTTGCCCTGTTCGACCTTGCGGTAGAACTTGGCGATCATCACCGCGATCACGAAAAGCGCGACGACGAGGATTCCGGTGCCGAGTACGACGGCGATGACGAGGTCCATGGGTTTCTCCTTAGTTGGCGATGCTGGGGTCGATCGGGCCGACGTGGTAGGTGCCAGCCGTGGAGTCGTAGTCGTAGACGATGGCTTTGCTGCCGAGGGTGAGGTCGTTCTCGCGGAAGCAGCGCACCTCGGCGGTGATGTCGCCGAGCTCCGCGGTGCCGGAGGCGTCGCTCACTTTCAGTGAGCGGATCGTGCAGATCTTCCCGACGAGCGCCTGCCGGTGCGGCCCCTCGCTGACGACGAAGAAGCGGCGGAACGGACGGCATGCGAGTCCGCCGACGAATGCGCCGAGGGCGGCGGAGCCGAGGCCGACGGCGATCTTCACGAGCGCGGTCTCGGGGAGGAACTTCATCGCCGCGAGGCTGGCCAGCCAGGCGAAGACGCAGGAGACGCCGAGGACGACCGCGAGCGGCACGCCGGCATCCCAGCCGGTGTCGTCCACGTCCAGCACGCCGTCCAGCCATTCGATGTCCAGCGCGCCGATGATTGTGGCCAGCGCGTACACGAGGAACAGCCCGAGCAGCGCGGTGAAAATGACTGTCGGCAGAGACAGAGCAGCTGCGAGAAACGCGGACATGACGGACCTTGGATCGGGAGATAACTATTTACAGGTTTGCGGCCCGGGAGTCCACCAAAATCCACCACTGCTGCCGCGCCCGTCACCGCGGGCGAACCGCGTCTGATCGTGTGCTACTTCTTCATCGCGATCGCCGTGAGCTCCGCCAGCAGCCTGTCGATGTTCGTGCGGCCGTTGGTCAGGACGACGATCGCGGTACGCGAGGCCGGGTACCACGTCATCGCCGCGGTGCCGCCGCCGGAGTGGCCGACCGACTTCGTCTCGCCCTCGCCCTGGAGGATCCAGCCGAGGCCGTAGCCGAAGGGTTTGCCGTCGGGAGGGAGGGCCGGCGACCACGCCTGTTCGCGCAGCGGCGCGGCGATGAGCTTGTCGGTGCTGGTGAGGAACGTGATGAGGTCGCGTGCGGTCGCGTTGATGCCGGCCGCGGTGTGGAGGAACAGCGGGAAGGGCAGGCGGCGCGGCGCGAGCGCGCCTTTGTCGAAGATATACAGCGACACCCGTCCGCGCACGAGCGCATCGCTGTCGCCGTAGGCGGCCGAGGTCATGCCGGCCGGCTTGAAGACCCGCTCGGCCATCGCCGCCTCGATTGACGTGCCGGTGAGCTTCTCCGCGATCATCTGCAGCAGCGCGTAGTTGGTCTGGTTGTACATCCACTTCTCGCCGCGCGGGAACTGCAGCGGCATGGTCCGCAGCTTGGCGAACGCCTCGTCGCGCGTCGTCGCGATCAGCTCCGCGCTGCCGGGCGATACCGAGACGTCCGGCAGGCCCGACGTGTGTGACAGCAGTTGCCGCACCGTCACTTCACGCCATGACTCCGGCATGTCGGGTAACAGCTTGCCGAGGTTGTCGTCGAGCTGCAGCTTGCCGTCGCGGACCAGCGACAACATGAGCGCGGACGTGAACGGCTTTGTCGTCGACGCGATGGGGAAGAGGTGTTTCGTGGAGAGCGGGACTTCGAGCTCCACGTTCGCGAGCCCGTACGCCTTCTCGGTGACGACGCCATCGCGGCTGATGGCGACGACGACACCCGGCAGGTTGCGCTTCGTCATTTCCTCGCGGACGTAGGCATCGACCTCCGGAGGCAGCTCCGCGGCGGCGAGTTGGAGGGTGATGGTGAGGGAAGTGAGGGCCGCCGCGAGCAATCGCATGGGGCGTTGTACGCGACGGTGCGCGCGATGTTGCAGACGGGCGACTGGCCGGTGGAAGGTGGGCGTTGCGTACGCGGAAGGTGACCGCGTTGTCACCAGTCCGTACGCGATCGGAGCGCCAGCGTCTCGCTGGCTGTCGTGGCGGCGTCCCGCGCCGCCACGTCGGGTGGGTGGGTGGAGTGCGACCCTCGCCGTGATTCCCCCGCCCACCCGAAGCGCAGGCGCGGGACGCCTGCGCAACAGCCGGCGGGACGCCAGCGGTCCGGTAGACTGCTGCCTCCATGGTCCCCGTTGCCACCAGCGAGATCGCTCCGTTCTTCCCAGTGCGCGGCTGGCGAGGACGCCGCCCGCTCAGCTGGCGGGACGCCGACGCTCCGCTCTGCTCGTCATGTGAAGGGATTGAGCACTTCCACCCGGAGCCCCTCGAAGTCTCGTGTATTGCGGGTGACAAGCGTCAGGTGATGGATCTCTGCGGTTGCTGCGATCAACATGTCCGCTGATGATCGGGTGATTCCGCGGCTTCGGAGCTCGCCGCGAAGTGCGCCGGCACGTTCTGCGATGGCCTGTGTGATCGGTAAGACGTCGCAGGAGCTCGCGAAGAATCGCATGACCGCTGTGTAGATCCTTCGGTTCGGCTTCCATGCGAGGCCGAAAAGGATCTCTTCGACCGTAATTGCGCTGACCGAAACACGTCCCACCGTTCCGGCCCAGTCGACGACTCCGCGATTCGGCCGCGGCTTGACGAGCTCACTGAGAACGTTTGTGTCCGTCAGCCAACTCATCGAGAACACTCACGAAATCGTTTTTCCGATCTCGGCGGGGAGGGATGCGAAGGTGCGCTTTCTCCTGGCGGAACACCTCGCGGATTTCGTCGAACCGGTCGGCGAGCGTCACCGGCTCGTTGAGCGCCGCCGCTTTCGTTTCGTCCATTGCGACGACCGCTGCGACCAGACGATTGCGACGGTAAATGAGTTGAGGCTGACGCTCGCTGCGTCGGAGTAGCTCCGAGAATTGCTGCTTCGCCTCGCCGACCTGCCAATCGTTCTTGTCCATCTCGTTTCGCAACGTGTCCAAAATACAGGAGCATTCCGCAGGCCGCCAGCCAGCCCTCAGATCGACAGCAGCGCGTACAGCGTCTATATTTTCCCGAGGAGGCGCTAATGAACGCTGCAGTGATGAAGATGGTCGGGATCGCGTTGCTCTGGGTTGCGCTCGCGTCGTTGGTCAACGTCCGGGAGCACGGTGTTGTGCTGGCGGTCGTGGGCTTCGTCTCGTTTGCCTCGGGACTCGGCTTCTTCTCCGAGGGACTGAAGCGTGACATCGTCGCGCAGCTCCGCCGCGGGTCGTCATGAAAGAGCCGCAGGCTTGATGCGCGAGATGTGACTCGCCGCTACGCGCCAGCGATCGTTCTGGCGTACGAGCGTGTCCGTGAACTGGAAGTCTGCCGAGAAGGCGGTTCCTGCCGCCGTGCCGCGGACTTTGGTGATTCCGGTGACGACCGCCGAGTCGCCGTAGAGGCGGACGATCATGTCGTGGTTCTCGAACACCGTGTACCGGATCGCTCCGGTGCGGGCGTTTTTGAGGTCGTCTTCCCGCGTCGTCACGACGCCGT
This sequence comes from uncultured Acidobacteriota bacterium, assembly GCA_963821585.1. GTDB lineage: Bacteria > Acidobacteriota > Thermoanaerobaculia > Gp7-AA8 > Gp7-AA8 > QHVT01. Next base: position 4,202,787 of record CAWGEI010000003.1, on the reverse strand, counting down.
CGGCGTCGGTGAGGGTGAAGTCCGGGGTGAGGAGCTCCGCGATGCGGCCGGCATTGCCGTCCTGATAGGCCCTGCACGCGTCGTGGAGGGTCTGGATGACGGCGGCTTCGTCGGTGGACTGCGGAGCGGTGGCGCAGGCGGCCAGGAAAATCGACATCACACACAGCACGAGTTTCATGGCGACATGCTCTCACGCGTGATGATGCGTCGGCCGGGGGTTCACCACAGAGTCACAGAGATCGCGGAGAACGCACGGAGAATGATCGGCGGTGCGTTTCGGGTTGGCAATTTTCCTCGCTGTTGCGACGCTTTCCGCGGCGGCGGAAACGCGCATTCTGTTCGTCGGCAACAGCCTGACGTATACGAACGATCTGCCCGGCATGGTGGAACGTCTGGGCAGGCTGGATGGCCGCCGCATCGAGACGCACATGCTTGCGCTGCCGAACTACTCGCTCGGCGATCACCTCGACGCGGGCAACGTGCAGAAGCTCGCGCGTGAGCGATGGGATCTCGTTGTGCTGCAGCAGGGGCCGTCGTCGCTGGAAGAGAGCAGGCGCGATCTGATCCGCGACAGCAAGCGCATCGCGGCGCTGTTCAAGGACACGCGCGTGGCGATGCTGATGGTGTGGCCAGCGCGGCAGTACGCCGCGTCATGGGATCGCGTCATCGAGTCGTACACGCTCGCCGCGCAGGCGGTGAACGGCGTCGTGATTCCGGCGGGCGTCGCGGTGCGATCGGCTGCGAAGCTGCGCGTTCTGGGCGAGGACGGGTTTCATCCCAGCATGGCCGGAACGTATCTCGCGGCACTGGTGACGTACCGTGCGATCGTCGGTCCTCTGCCGGCGACGATCGAACGACCGGAGACCGCGCGCAAAGTTGCGGGAGCACCGCTCGCGCTGGACGAGCGAGAGTTAGCGTTGCTCGTCGCGATTGCTGAGTAATGTGGTGCCGGCGACTCCGCCGGCCGGGGCGGCGGCACCACATTGACTGCATTTACTCCTGGTCGCGGTTGCCGCGGAAGGTGGAGTCGGCGATGTCCGCGGTGCCGGCGATGGCGACCTGGTTGAGGAGGAAGAGCGATCGCCGTACGCGGGAGCCGGGGGACGCGAGGACGAGGCCGCGGCCGGAGTCGCTGATCTCGAGGTCCTGGGCGTCGATGTTCGCGCCGTCCTGGACGACGATGCCGTTGCGCTTCATGCCGGTGATGAACGTGCGGCGGATGACGGCGTTGCCGGCGACTTCGACGCCGGTCGCGTCGCTGGGCGCGAGCAGGGTGCCGATGACGACGTTGTCCAGCGTGAGGCGGGACGCCGCGCGGACGTGTGTCGCGGCGCCGATCAGGGTCACGTCGCGCAGGATGAGATCAGCGGTGGCGTCGATGCCGACGGCGGCGCCGTGGAAGTCGATGGTGAGGTCGCCGTTCGAGGGATTGCGCAGGCCGATCTCGTTCTCGACGGAGCCGATTTCGTCGGCCGAGGGGCGGCCGGCGATGGTGATCGGGTCGGTGATGCGCGGCAGGGGAGAGGCGGGCGTGATGGTCACGCGTGGGCCGAAGTAGCGCATCGCGTTCGGGCCGGGGATGAGGTTCGCGTTCTCGATGAACTGCCGCAGCGAGCCCTGGCCGGTGTCGCCCGCGTGCGTCACCGCGCCGAACGAGAAGCCGAAGTCGACGCCGTCGACGGGCGACTCGGCGATGGTCACGTTGCGCACGTGCTCGGCCGTCGCAAACGTTGAAGCGTCATCCCCGACACCCGCGCGGCGGCCGCCGGGATTCGGGGTCACTTCCTCCGCCCACGCACTTGCGTGAATCGTGCGTGAGTCGGTGACGACCGCGTACTCCGCTGGCTCCACGTTTGCGAAGACGTACGTCCCTTCCGCATCCGTGCGCGTCGATGCGATGCGCTGCTCGCCGCGATGGAGGTAGACCGCGACGTTCGGGCTGGGCCGGTCGTCCGTCGATACGATGCCCGAGACGCCGAGGCGGACGACGAGCGGCGCGGCGGCGGGATAGCCATCGAGCCCGCTGCTGCTGCGTCCCGTCACGCGATAAAACAGCGAGCCGGCGGGCAGCGCGTCGCTCGGACGCCATTCCCGCGAGGCGACATTCGTCGCGCGCGCGATCATTTGCGCGCACCCGCGGTCGCCGCATACCTCGACGGTGTAGCTCGTCGCACCCTGCAACGAAGCCCAACGCAGCGACGGCCGCGGCACCGACACGTCCCGCGCTTCGATCGCCGGTGCGCCGAGGAGCTTCTCCGGCGCGGGAGGCTTCTGGCCGTCGGGCACGGACACGCCCATGCCGGTATTGACGCGCACCTCAGCGCCCGCGCTCGCGACCGCCGTCGCCCCGCGATACGACATCACCTGCGCGCTCTTTCCCTCGTTGCGGAACCGGGCCTTGGCCGCGGGATCATTCGGCTTCGCGACCGTGCCGCCGACCACGATCTCGATGTCGTGCGCACGCTTCGTCGTAGCCGGCTTCTCGAGATCCGCGTGTCCCTCGACGATCTCGATCGTGCTGCGATCGCGCTGCGGCGTCACCGGCTTCACCGGGCGCAGGAACACGAGCGACTTCTCCGTCAGGGTCAGCAGCGTGTCGTCGTCGAACTTCAGCTCCGCCGACGAGCCCTCGAACGTGTGGACGCCGTCGCGCTCGACGAGGCGGTCGCCCGGATTCGCGCGCGTCCACGGCTCCGGCTCCGGCTTCTTCTCCACGCGCCGCGCGACGCGCTGCACGAGCGCCGACTGCGCGGGCAGATTGCCTGCGACGATCACGCGGATCCGCTGTCCCGGCGTGAGCCGGTGCGGGTTCTTCACCTCGGGATTCAGTTTCCAGTTCTCCTGCCACGCGGCGGAGTTGCCGAGGTAACGCGCGGTGATCCCCTGGAGCGTGTCGCCGCTTTTCACCACATGCCAGCCGATCGTGTCCTCCGCGGAAAGCGAGGAGCAGAGCAGGAGAACGAAGAGCAGTCGTTTCATCGAGGTTGTGTCTCCAGTGATGTCGTTCGGATGGCGATGGTCGGTACGAGCGTCGCCGAGCCGTGGCCCGTGTGCAGCGGCACGCCCTGCGCCGGCTCGAGCTGCCATTGCAGTTGATGGCGCTTCGCCACGCGATCGAGCCGCAGCGCGACCTCGGCCGCCGATTGCGGGCGATCGTCGGGCCTCTTCGCCATCAGCGACTCGACGATTGCCGACAGCGCCGTGAGCACCTCGTCGCCGACGATGCGCTCGGTCAGCGGCGGCGGGGTCTGCATCACGCTCGCGACCATCGTCTCGCGCGCCGTCTCCTGCTGGAACGGATTCGAGCCGACCACCGCCTCGTACATCGTGACTCCGAGGGCGAAGAGGTCCGTCCGCACGTCATGCCCCATCCCCGTTGCCGCCTCGGGTGCGATGTACCCGGGTGTGCCGAACACGTTGTCCTTCGACGCCGCGCTGTTGATCAGCGCAGCGAGCCCGAAGTCGGCGACCTTGATCGCGCCGTCGAATCCGAGGAGGATGTTCGCGGGCTTGATGTCGTGGTGCAGGACGCCGCGCGCGTGCGCCGCTTCGAGCGCGCGTGCGATGGCGACGCCGAGGAGCACGGTCTGCTCGATCGGCAGCCTGGCGCGCTGATCGAGGTACGACTGCAGGCTCACGCCTTCGATCAGTTCCATGGCGATGAACGCCACGCTCGTCGCGTCCTCGACGTCGAACACCGACACGATGTTCGGATGGTTCACGCTCGCCGCCGTGATGGCCTCGGAGATCAGAGACTCGATCAGGTGCGTGGCGTCGTCGCCGGCCAGCGCGGTCAGGTGGACGGTCTTCAGCGCGATGTGGCGGCGCAGCTTCGGGTCCCAGCCGCGGAACACCGTGCCCATGCCGCCCTGGCCGATGACGCCGAGGGCCTGATAGCGGCCGAGAAAGACGCGGCCCAGCTCTTCCTGATCCTCGATGCGGCGCTGGATCGACGCGGCCGTCGCCTGCAGTTGCTCGATCTCATTGCCGGCAGGGAGAGCGGTGAAGCCGCCGAGCTCACGTTGCGCGCGGATGACGTCGCGGATCGGGCGGATGACGCTGCGCTGCGCGACGAGGATGAGCGCGAGCGCGAGACAGATGGCCACCGCCGCGGCGATCAGCGCCCGGCGGCGCATGCCGCGCGAGATCACCTCCGCGATCGCGGACGGCTGGCGCGAGAGCACGAACCACGGCGTGCCCGCGACCGGCGCGAAGGCGCCGAGGATCTCGCGGTCCTGCGGGTCGCGATAGACGCCCGTGCCGTTGATCCGCGCCGTGCGCGCGGTGGCGATCATCGGCGGAGGGAACGACGTGAGCGCGGTGCTGCCGGCGACGAGGCGGTCGTCGCGCGACGCCAGGACGATCTGCGCCTGATCGCCGATCTCCGCGGGATCCAGCGCGTCGAGGACTGTGGTAGCCGAGGCGATGAGACGCACTTCGCCGCGCGCATCGGGCAGCGCCTCCGCGACGAGGAGCAGCCCGTTCCAGATGGCGGGCGAGTAACGGGGAATGGCGCCCGCGCGCTCCGTCGCGCCGCGACGCTGCACGCGCAGGACGCTCTCGCCCGCGGGATTGACGACGTCGAGGATCTCGATCGAGGGGTCCGAGGCGAGCAGCTCCTGCAGGAAGCTCGCGTCGCTCACGGCGGCGTCGTTGGCGGCGACGCTGCGTGCGAGCGAGCGCCGCATCTCCACGACGCCCGCGATCCGCTCGGCGGCGGTGTTCGCCGCGACGGCGTGGGTGCGCAGCACCTGCTCGTGCATGCCGCGGCGGTTGACGTCGTACAGGGACCACACGGCATAGGCCAAAGGCACGAGCGCGACGAGCGCCAGCGCAATGGAGATGCGCGCGAGCAGGGACAGCCGGACCAAGGTGCCGCCTATTGTGGCCGGTTTCACATTACTCGGGGGTTACTGTTTTTTTCACGCGTGCCTCATCGCACGGTGCGGACCGAGAACCGGTAGCCCCGCCCTTTGTCGATGTCGTCCGGGCGCCGCAGCGGGTGGGCGTACAGCACCGACAGGAACACGTCCCAGTCCTGGAACCGGATCGCCGACTCCGTTCCGATGCCCGCGTCCACCACGATCCGCTTCGTGTCCGTGATCTGGTTCGTCACGAACCCCACCGCGCCCGCGCCGACATACCCGACCCCGTACAGCGTGTTCCAGTGCAACGGTCCGATCTTGTAGTCCCGGTTGCGGAAGATCGGCACGAACACCTCGTTCGTCAGATGGATCTCGTGCGTGCCCACCGCGGTGTCATTTCCCGAGATCGACTTCAGCGCCTCGCGGCCGCCCAGGCGGAACAGCTCGTACTGCGGGACGTCGTAGCACTCCCAGTTCGTGAACTCCGTCTCCGGCGGCTCGATCTCCCCGTTGCCGTTCGTGTCCTCGATGACCGGGTCGCCGGCCTCGAAGTCGTTGCAGCGGGCGTCGCGGTTCTCCATGTCGTTCTTCGCCAGGAACGTTCCCACGTGCAGCCGGGAGAAGACGAACGACGTGCCGGTGATGTCGAAGCGGCGCAGCGCCTCGGCCTCGAGCTTCGTGTACGTGTAGTCCCCGGTCCACGCTTCGCCGGCCTGCGTGATCGCCGCGGCGATGCCGGTCTTCTGCGGGCCGATGTCGCGGAAGGCCGTCAGCACCGGCGTGATCCGGCCGCGCTGCTCGCCGACGATCGCGTTCATCCGCTCGTCGAACTGCGTCCCGTACTGATAGCCGGCCTTGAAGTAGAAATTGTTCGTCTGGTCGTCCGTGCGCGTCACGTCGCCGAAGGTGAGCCGGTCGTTCTGCAGCAGGGCGAAATAGCGGTTGTTGTAGTTCTTCGGGATCCCGACCAGGACCAGGCCCCCGCGAACGCGCTCGAACTCCTTGTTGTCGTCCGAGGTGAGGTCGGGGAACTCGATCGTGTCGAAGACGGCGATGCGGTAGGTGTAGTTGCGCGCGTAGTACTTGTAGCGGAGGAACGTGGAGATGTCGCCGTTGACGAACTCGTAGTCGATCTGGCTTTCGAAGAGGACGTTGCGAATGAGTTTCCGAAGCCGGACGCTGGCCTCGCCCTCGGGCAGGTAGATATTGACGCTGGGGAGGGATTCGCGGCGTTCGTAGGCGCCGCTGGCGGCATCGGAGAGGACGCCGGGGGTGCCGGATGGCGGTGGCGCGGTCTGCCCGGGAGGTGGCGGATCTTGCGCAAAAGCGAGCGTCGCGGACGTAAGAATTGCCACGAGTACGGCAGTTGCAAGGGGTCTGGCCATGCGGATATCGTCCTCTTTTCTACCCGCGGAGGTTATACCGCTCCGCACAACTTATGGTAAAGTCAAGTAGTTGAAGTCTTTACGGAAAAGACTCCCGATCGCTCTGGCACATGTTTTGTAGCGGCGCGGGCATTGTAGTTCGTCACCGTCGAGACCGTGCACGTAGTTTATGGAGGTGTTACTTGTTGCGTAGCAAGCATCGGCTGCTTTTTCCCCTGCTGTGCTTTTTGCTCCTCGGAACGTCCTTGTCCGCACAGGATGCCGCCGTGGAGATCAGCCGTGATGATCAGCTCCGGTTCTTTGCTCCGACTCATTCGGGGCAGACGGGCCTGTTCGAGACCGTGACGGCGGATACGCTCCGCCGGGGTAACTGGTCCTTTGGCGTGTATTTCAACGACTGGGATCTCACGGCCGGCGAAGCCAGGGATTTTGCTCCCCCCTCGGCTCGTGAATATCAGGATCTGAGCTATGACCTCTACCGCCTCAGCGCGTCCATCGGCGTCGGCCTGACGGATCGCTGGGAGGTCAGCGCGATGTTGCCGTACGACCGGATCGTCAGCAATGGCGGGGACCGCGTCGGCTTCATCAACGGCGCTCTGGTGGGAGGCGAGTTCGAAGAGAGTGGAATGGGCTCGGCGCGCCTGGCGACCAAGTTCATGCTCACCCCCGTCGACGCGCCCACGCGCTTCGCGCTGTCGGCATTCATCGACCTCCCGACCGGCGATGACGACAGCGGCATCGCCACCGGTGGCACCGACTTCGGTGTCGGCGGCCATGTCACCCGAGGCATCGGCTCGCTCGCGCTGAAGTACGTCGCGCGCGGCGACCGCGAGAACGACGACGTCATCTCCGGCCTCGGGGACGTCTCGATCCCGAACGAGTTCCGCCTGGACGCCGGCCTGAACATCCCGGTCAACCTGTTCGGACCGACGAACTGGGTCAACGAGATCAACACGGTCTGGTACACGGGCGGTGACCGTGCGCCGGACAATCCGGTCTTCCTCGTGACCGGGCTGCGGAAATGGTTCGGCACCAGCGGCTGGTCGCTCAGCGCGGGCGCCCGCTGGAACGTCGCCAAGTTCATGGACAACAACGACGAGTGCCGCTTCACGGAGCTCGACGACTGCGGCCTGTCCGGCCTGGTCGGCCTGACCTTCGCGCCGCTCGCATTCGCCGCGGCCGAGGCCCCGCCGCCTCCACCGCTGCCCGTCGAGCCTCCGCCCCTGCCGCCGCCGCCCGCGCCCGTTGCTCCGCCGGAGCAGCCGGTCGTGCCGCCGCGTCAGCCGACGGAGATCCGTACGGACGAGATTCACTTCGAGCCGGGCTCTGCCCGTCTGACCAACATCGCCAAGGCCATCCTCGACGAAGTCGCCCTGCGCATGAAGCAGGAGCCGTCGGCGACCGCTCTGGTGATCGGCTACACGGATGACCGGGAGAACACGGGTGCGAACCGTGACCTCGACCGCCGCCGCGCTGAGGCCGTCCGCGACTACCTCGTGACCCGCCACGGAATCGATCCGTCGCGCATCACGGTGGAAGGCCGCGGCACGTCCGATCCGGTGGGCGACAACACGACCGCGGAAGGCCGCCTGCGCAACCGCCGCGTCGTGATTCGCCTCATCCTGCCGTAACAACTTCAACATCGCAGTCGAAGAAAGCCCCCGCGCAGTTGGCGGGGGCTTTCTTTTTGCTGTCGGGAGACTCATGCGCCGGATCGCCATCGTCTTTTCTCTCTTTGCCTTCTTCGCCTGTACGTCCACCCCGACGGCGCCTGCGCCGCAGCCGGCTCCCACTCCGACACCGGTCCCGGCGCCCGCGACACAGCGCTCGCAGAACGCGCTGACGCCCGTGGGCTCGATGCCGGTCACGATCGCCGCGCCGAAGATCCGCGTGGGCCTGCTCATCGACCAGCCGGAAGTGACCTTCCCTCGTACGGCGAGCGGCTACTCCGTCGTCACCGACCGCGGTCCGTCGACGCTGCGGCGCGGCTTTACGGTGCGCGCGCCGCTGGCGGAGGCGGCGGTGCGATACGCGGTGCAGATGGCCGCGATCTCCGATCAATCCTCGGCTCAGTCGCTCGTGGAGAGCCTGCGCACGGAGACGGGGATGCGCGTGGACATGACCTTCGATCCGGCGAGCGGGATGTACAAGATCCTCGCGGGCGACTTTGCGAGCTCGGACGCGGCCACCGCGCCCCGGTCGCAGCTCACGGACCGCGGCTACGGCCGCGATCTCCAGGTCGTCCGCCGTCCCTCGAGCCAGCCCTTCGAGAAGCGTTTCGAGCTCGTGGACGACGAAGGGCGACCGGCACACGGTCGACGCGGCGACGTTGTCGATTTTTCCGATGTCGGGCGAGACGGTCACGATCGACAAGCAGCCGTACCGCACTTCGGCGCGGCTGTTCATCAATCCGCGCGGCCTGTTGAACGTGATCAATGAGCTGAATCTCGAGGACTACCTCTTCGGCGTCGTCCCGGCGGAGATGGGGCCGTCGATCTACGACGAGGTGGAGGCGCTGAAGGCGCAGGCCGTAGCGGCGCGGACGTACGCGATCCGCAACCTGCGGCAGTTCGAGAGCGAGGGCTACGACATCTGTCCCGGCCCCGCGTGCCAGGCGTACAAGGGCTTCGCGGCCGAGCACGACGCTGTCCACGCGCGCGGTGCGCGAGACGGCGGGCCTCATCGCCACGTACGAAGGCAAGCCGATCGACGCGCTCTACAGCGCCACGTGCGGCGGGGAGACCAGCGACGTCGCCACCATGTTCCCCGGCCGCAACGAGCCGTACCTGAAGCGCGTCGAAGCTGCGTCGAGCTGGACCTGCTCACCGCTCGACCGGCCGCGCGGACAGCGGGCTGCTGTCCGAGGCGCAGTTGAACGCGCGGCTGTTCGCGGCGATGGCGCATCTGACCGGACACTTCGAGCTGGGCCGCGCGCGACGTCGCCCGTGCCATCGTCGCGGCCATGAACCTCGCCGGACATCACGAGCTGAATCAGCCGCTGCCCGCGTCATCGCGGCGGGCGACGTGCTCGAGTACCTCGACGCCATCATGGGCCTCGCGGCCAAAGCACGCGTCGCTGACCTTGCCCGAGGACCGGAAGTACTTCTTCCCGCAGAGCGGGGAGGTGGAGACGACGGCGTACCTGGCCGCGGCGTTCCTCGCGAAGTACGGCATCTGGCCCGCGCAGTTCATCGACCGCGTCTCGCCTCGACGAAGCCATGCCCCGCGAAGAGCTCTATGCGCTTTGCTCGCTCCTGGCTGCGCGAGCAAACCTGACGAACGACGCCGAGGGGAAGATCCTCACGCTCGCCGGGCGCAAGCTGTCGCTGAAGAAAAAGGCGAGGTTACCGCACACACGACTCCCCGCCGGCATCCCCATCTTCCGCAGGCTCGGCGACCGCTGCAGGAGTACAACAGCGTGCCGGTGCTGATCGGCGACCGCATGACCGTGGTGCTGTCGCCGGACAAGCCCGTTGCCGCGCTGTCGTGCAGGCCAACTACGACGGCGCCGCGTTCGACCGCACGTCCAGCTTCTCGAACTGGACGCGCAGCTACCGCGCCGACGAGCTGGTGACGTCGATCAACCGCCGCCAATCCGATCACCCAGCTCGTCGACATCCGCCCGGTCACCATCGACGCATCGCAAGCGCGTCGCCGAGCTGGAAGTGACCGCCGAGGAAGGACGCAAATTCATGCTGAAGCGGCCTCCCGGTCCGCTGGTCGCTGAACGTCCCCGACAACCTCTTCGTGTACGACAAGACACGCGACCCCGATGGGTCGACCGGTACACGTTCTACGGCAAAGGCTGGGGCCACGGCACGGGCATGTGCCAGGTGGGCGCGTACGGCATGGCCTTCCGCGGATGGACGTTTGACCGGATCCTGAAGAACTTCTACGCGGGGATCGAGATCGTGAAGGCGCCGTAATCGGTCTGTCGCCCGCTACGCGGGCACGAGATCGAGTCCGCGTAGCGGACGGGAAGAGAATAGACCCCGGCTTCAGCCGGGGTATGCGAGGCAGGGGATCGAACGAGCCCGCGTAGCGGGCGACAGAACGCCTACGGCTCCCGCCCCAACACCAGCGTCGCCAGCGCGACCGCCACCCGGCGATCCAGCACGTCGCTCGTCAGCTCCAGCACGTCCGCCGGGCGCCGCACGATCCTCCCCACCTCCACGCCCCCGTACGTCACCCGCACGTTCGTCTCGAACCGGCGGCTGAACTTCCCGAACAACTTCCGCAGGATCGCGCCGGAGAACGACTCCTCGTGCGCTTCGCCGAGGTAGCGGCCGTCCTGGAGAATCGTCCAGCGGTTGCGGCCCAGGCGGGAGAGCACGGACTTGCGCAGCTCCGCGAGCTGTGTGCCGTTCGGCGTCGTCACCGCGTACGTCGCCGCCGGGAACACCCTCCGCTGCGTGACCGCCAGCGCGGGACGGTTCTCCTCGTACAGCGTGACACTCGTGCGCGGCACCAGCATCGCGATGAGGATCGCGAACGCCAGCGTCAGCACCAGCGTCATGATCGCGCGCAACAGCGCGCCCTGATAGACGAGCAGCAGTACGCCCGCCGCGCCCGCGACCGCGACGATCCCCGCGAGGAACACGGCGATCACGCCGACGATGCTGGCGAAGCTGCGATAGGTGAGCAGCACCTCGTCTTTCGCGCCGCGGATGGTCGCGGTCTCGCCCGCGCGCAGTCCGGTCGTGAACCGGTACACCATGGACGTAAACGCGTTGAAGGACGGCGCAGGAGGCGGCAACGGCTCGGTGGGCGGCTCGAAGTCCACTTCAGCTACTTTTTTTTTAGCTCCGCGGGATCGACCCGCTCGTGCGGCACGGTCTGCAGGTTGATGCGCTCGATGGCGGCGGTGGGTTGGAGATCGATGGCGGCGAGGTCTTCGGTCGGGGGAACGGGCTGGTCGAACGGCTCCGGCGCCGCAGCCAGCGGCGCTGCATCGGCCTCGGTCGGCAGCTCCTCGGAGAACCGCCCGTAGGTGTTGCCCATGCGCAGCCCCGCGCCGTGGGTCAGGGGCGCGACGCGGATGCGCTTGCTGTTGACGTAGGTACCGTTGGCGCTGGCGAGGTCGTGCAGCACGAAGAAGCCGCGCTCGAACACGATCTCGGCGTGGTGCCGCGACACCTTCGGGTCGCGAAGGATGATGTCGTTGCCCGGATCGCGCCCGACCGTGAACGGGCGGTGCGTCTGCAGGCGGTAACTTTTCTCCGCGCCGTCGAGGCCGACGAAGAAGATCTTGGCCATTCGGAGGCGGATTGTAAGCGGACAGCGGCGGACTTGGCTATTTTGCCGCCGCTACGGCAGGAGGCCGGGTCATCTCCAGGACCAGCTCGTCGACCGTCAGCGGCTTCGTCAGCCAGGAGCGGACGCGAGTGGGGAGGGCCTGCGGCGCAGGCTGTCCGCTGATGACGATGATCTCGATGTCCCCCGCCCCGGCCTGTCCGTCCAGGCGCTGCACGACCTCGCTCCCGTCCATGAGCGGCATCAGCCAGTCGAGAAGGATGTAATCCGGCCGCTCGCTGGCCACGCGATCCACCGCCTCGGCCCCGTTCGCCGCCAGTTTGACTTCATACCCCCGCTGGTTGAGCCCGATCGCATACAGCCGGCGCACATCGGCGTTGTCTTCCACCAGCAGAACCTTTGGCTTGCCGCCCATGGAGGGCGGAAAGGTGCAGGTTTCCTACCAAGACGGAGTTGACAGTTGGCAGTTGGCAGTTGACAGGAGGCCCCCAGCCCGGGCCCGGTCGTCTCCAACTCCTGTCAACTCGCCAACTGCCAACTCGTCAACTCCCCGTGCTATCCTCCGGCCCGCCTGTTCGGGCACTCCGTTATGAATGTAAAAAAACGTTTGCTGGATGGTGCGCGGATGAACCGCGCGATCCGCCGTATGGCCATCGAAGTCGTGGAGAAAAACCGAGGGCTGGATGATCTGATGATCGTCGGCATCCGCAGCCGCGGCGTCCCCATCGGCGAGCGGATGACCAGAGAGATCGAGCAGATGGAAGGGCAGTCGGTCCCTTTCGGCATCCTCGACATCACGCTCTACCGCGACGACCTCACCACCATCGCGCCGAACCCGGTCGTGAAGCCGACGAAGTTCCCCGAGCCGATCAACGACAAGGTGATCGTGCTCGTGGACGACGTGCTCTACACCGGCCGCACGGTGCGCGCGGCGCTCGACGCGCTGATCGACTTCGGCCGGCCCAAGCGCGTGATGCTGGCCGTCCTCGTCGACCGCGGCCATCGCGAGCTGCCCATCCACGCCGACGTGATCGGCAAGACCGTGCCCACCGACGCCGACGAGGTGATCAAGGTGAAGCTGGCGGAGACGGATGGCGAGGACGAAGTCCTGATCATGGAGAAATGAGAGCCACCGGTACCGCGCTCCGCTCGAAAGATCTCCTCGGCATCGAGCCCCTCACTCCCGAAGAGATCGAACTGATCCTCGATACGGCGGAGGGTTTCAAGGAAGTGAGCGAGCGGCCGGTGAAGAAAGTCCCGGCGCTGCGCGGGCAGCTGGTCATCAATCTCTTCATGGAAGCGTCGACGCGCACGCGCGTGTCGTTCGAGATCGCGGAGAAGCGGCTCTCCGCCGACACGCTCAATTTCTCCGCGTCGGGATCCGCGGTCGAAAAAGGGGAGACCCTCATCGACACGGCGGACAACCTGGTGGCCATGCATCCGAACATGATCGTGATCCGGCACAAGCACCCCGGATCGCCGCAGATGCTGGCCGACCGCTACCCGTCCATCTCCGTGATCAACGCCGGCGACGGCGCGCACGAGCACCCGACGCAGGCGCTCCTCGACGCCTTCACGATCCGCGAGCGCCTCGGGCGCCTGAGCGGGGTGAACGTCTCGATCGTCGGCGACATCAAGTACTCGCGGGTGGTGCGCTCGAACATTCACCTGCTGACGAAGATGAAGGCCAACGTGACCATCGCGGCACCGCCGACGCTCATTCCGACGGAGATCGCGAAGCTCGGCGTGCGGGTGGTCCACACGCTGGACGAGGCCATCGAGGGCGCGGACGTGATCATGATGCTGCGCATCCAGCTCGAGCGGCAGGGGAAGCTCAGCTTCCCGTCGCTGCGCGAGTACTACAACACCTTCGGCCTGACCCGCGAGCGCCTGCGCCGCGCGAAGAAGGGCGTGCTGGTCATGCACCCCGGCCCCATGAACCGCGGCGTGGAGATTGCGTCCGACGTCGCCGATGACCCGAATTACTCCGTGATCCTGGAGCAAGTGACGAACGGCGTCGCCGTCCGGATGGCGGTGCTGTATTTGCTGGGCGGAGCGCACACGACCGAATGAGCACGCTCCTCATCACCGGCGCCCGCGTCATCGATCCGAGCCAGGAGCTCGACGCGACGCTCGACATCCTCCTCGAGGACGGGGCGATCGCGAAGGTCGACAAGAAGATCAAGGCTACCAACGTCGAGACCATCGACGCGACCGGCCTGATCGCCACGCCCGGTTTCATCGACCTGCACACACATCTGCGTGAGCCTGGGCAGGAGCACAAGGAGACGATCGCCACCGGGACGCGGGCGGCGGTCGCGGGCGGCTATACCGCCGTCTGCGCGATGGCGAATACCGTACCGCCCAACGACGAGCGGGCGGTGACGGAAATGGTCGTCGCGGAAGCGGCGCGCAACGGCTGGTGCCGCGTGTACCCGGTCGGCGCGGTGTCGAAGGGGCTGAAGGGCGAGGAGCTAGCGGAACTGGCAGAGCTGCGCACGGCGGGCTGCGTCGCGGTGAGCGACGACGGCAAGCCGGTGTGGAACGCGCAGCTGATGCGCCGGGCGCTGGAGTACTGCTCGATGCTCGGGATGCCGGTCATCGCGCACGAGGAAGACGCGAACCTGAACGAAGGCGGCGTCATGCACGAAGGGTTCTATTCGACCCTCCTCGGCATGCGCGGCATCCCCGCGGCGTCGGAGGAAACGCTCGTCGCGCGGGACGTGATCCTGGCGAAGCTGACCGGCGCGCACGTCCACATTGCGCACCTGTCGACGGCGGGCGCGGTGGACGCGGTGCGCCGCGCACGGACGGAGGGTGTCCGCGTGACCTGTGAGGTCACGCCGCACCACATCGCCCTCGGCGACGAAATCGTGCAGTCGTTCTCGACGAATCTGAAGATGAATCCGCCTCTGCGGAGCGAGGAGCATCGCCAGGCGATCCTCGCGGGCATCGAGGACGGCACCATCGACGCCATCGCCACGGACCACGCGCCGCACCACTTCGACGAGAAGAACGTGGAGTTCGACCTCGCGCCGTTCGGGGTGATCGGGCTGGAGACGGCGTTCGCGGTCTGCTACGGCCAGCTGGTGCGGGCGAAGGTGATCGGCCTGCCGCGCCTGATCGAGCTGTTCACCAGCGGTCCGGCCCGCGTGTTCGGCCTCCCGGGCGGCACGCTCCGCGCAGGAGCCCTCGGCGACGTGACGCTGCTCGATCTCGATGCCCGGTATGAGGTCACGCGGGACCTGTTCCTGTCGAAGGCCGCGAACTCGCCGTTCGTAGGCCAGACGCTGCAGGGCCGTGCCGTGACGACGATCGTCGGCGGCGTCGTGAAGCATGACATCCGCTCCGCGGATTCCAGGAAGCGTAAACGCAAATGAATAAGCGCGTCGTGATCGTCGATGACTCCGCGTCGTACTGCGACCTCTGGTCGAACTTCATCCTCGAGCGCTACGCGGACGTCGCGAACGTCGAGACCTACAGCCACCCCTACGACGCCCTCCCCAAGATCGACGACTCCATCGACCTGCTCATCGTCGACCTGGAGATGCCGGGCATGGACGGGAAGAAGTTCGTCGAGTACGCGCGGGCCAAAGGCCTCTCCCCGCGCCGCATCGTCGTGACGTCGTCCCACTCCGCGGACGTCCTCCACCAGCGCTTCCGCATCGGCGAGACCATCGCGGTCATCAACAAGACCGAAGCCGAAGCAGCAGGAGGCGTTTCTGATGATCCTCGATTCGATCATCAGGAAATCGTCCTGAGTCAGCACGCAGCACGCAGCACTCGTATAATCCCGCCCCGTGACTGTCGTCCCCGAACAGCAAGCCCCGGCGTTCTCCCTGAACGACCTGCTCGTGTATATGTCCAAGCAGCAGGCGTCGGACCTCCATCTGAAGCCGATGCGGCCGCCGCTGGTGCGTGTGCAGGGGAAGTTGATCGCGGTCAAAACCGACCCGCTCAAGCCCGCGGACCTGGAGCGGATGCTGTTGCCGCTGCTGAACCGCGCCCAGAAGGAGAGGTTTGACGCCACGCAGTCCGTCGACTTCGGCTACGGCGTCCCGGGCATCGCCCGGTTCCGCGCGAACATCTACATGCAGCGCGGCACGGTCGGCGCGGTGTTCCGCCGCATTCCGATCCAGGTGCAGAACATCAACGCGCTGGAACTGCCGCTGGCGATCAAAGAAACGACGCAGATCCCGGACGGCCTGGTGCTGGTCACCGGCCCCACAGGCTCGGGTAAGTCGACGACGCTCGCGGCGATGATCACGGAGATCAGCGAGAACGAGCCGCTGCACATCGTCACCATCGAGGACCCGATCGAGTTCCTGTTCCAGGACAAGGTCGCGGCCATCTCGCAGCGCGAGGTGGGCACGGACACGCCGACGTTCAAGGAAGCGCTGCGCAACGCCATGCGCCAGGATCCGGACGTGATCATGGTCGGCGAGATGCGCGACATGGAGACGATGCAGACCGTGCTCACGGCCGCGGAGACGGGCCACCTGGTCTTTTCCACGCTGCACACGAATAACGCCGCGCAGACGCTGGACCGGATCATCGACGCCTTCCCTCCCGATCAGCACAAGCAGATCCGCTCGCAGCTCTCGCTGGTGCTGCGGGCCGTCATCTCGCTGAAGCTGGTCAAGACCGCTACGGGGAGGACCGCGGCGGTGGAGATCCTGAAGAACTCGCCGCGCGCGGCGAAGCTGATCGAGGAGGGCCACACCAAGGACCTGCTCGAAGAGATCGAGTCCTCGGTCGGCCTCTACCGCATGCAGTCGATGAATCAGTCGCTCATCGCACTGCTCGTCCACCAGAAGATCACGTACCAGGACGCGATGGAGCTGTCGAGCGATTCCGACGACCTGTCGCTCAAGCTCCGCAAGCTCTTCCCGCAGATCGAAGAGCGCGTCCGCCAGGGAGGAGACATGGCCCCGAGTTACTCCGATTTCTCGCAGATTACCGAGCTGATGGACATCAAGCGCCTCTACGAAGAGCAGGAAGTGCAGTGGCGCCAGCGCCTCAGCGACAAGGACGAGCAGCTCGAAGGCCTGCGCCACGACATCGAATACCTTCGCACGCAGGTGGTCCAGGCCTCCGGCGGCGACAAGCAGAAGGACGAAGAGATCGTCCGCCTCCGCGGCGAGGCCGAGCGCCTCCGCGCCGACGCGCAGGCAAAGATCACGCAACTGCAGGAGCGGATCAAG
This sequence comes from uncultured Acidobacteriota bacterium, assembly GCA_963821585.1. Taxonomy (GTDB): domain Bacteria; phylum Acidobacteriota; class Thermoanaerobaculia; order Gp7-AA8; family Gp7-AA8; genus QHVT01. The sequence continues at coordinate 4,186,080 of CAWGEI010000003.1, read as the reverse complement.
GAGCTGAACCAGAAGCTCATGACCGCGACCCCGGCCAAGCGATGAATTTTCGTTGCCCGTTGCCCGTTGCCAGTGACCCGGGCGGCATCGCCCGAGCGAAACAGCCCGACAAACGGGCCACGAGTCACGGGTAACCCATGTCTACGAAGCCGTCGAAATCCCTCGAGACCTTCCCCAACCCCAACCCCCAGCGCGACTACGAGATCGCGTTCGAGGCGCCGGAGTTCACCTGCCTCTGCCCCATGACCGGCCAGCCCGACTTCGCCACCATCCGCATCCGCTACATTCCGGATGCGAAGTGCGTGGAGCTGAAGTCGCTGAAGTTGTACTTGTGGTCCTACCGCGACGAAGGCGCCTTCCACGAAGCCGTCACCAATCGCATCGCCGACGACGTCATCGCCGCCATCGACCCGCGCTACCTGATGGTAGAGGGCGACTTCTACGTCCGCGGCGGCATCTCGACCAAGGTCAAGGTCGAGCACCGCAAGTAATCGCCGCTTCCTGTCGCCCGCTGACGCGGGCTGGATTTTGCGGTGCCGCCGTCGTACCCCGGCTGAAGCCGGGTCTATTGTCTAGAGCCGCCTACGGCGGCAGCTCTTGCCCGCGTAGCGGGCAGCCAGAGAATAGACCCCGGCTTCAGCCGGGGGACGAGCGCGGGATTCAGAACGAGCCCGCGTAGCGGGTGACAGAAGCGGTCCTACGCCCGCCGCAATCGCCACTGCTCGTGGACGGACTCCGCGAACGCGGCTGACCCCGTCGCCAGCCATTCCGTGAGCATCTTCACGCTCGTCTCATCCACGCCGCCGATGATCGACAGGCTGGCGGATTCGGCGATGCGGGTGAGGGGCTTGTCCAGTTCGGCAATGGTGCGGGCCGACCGCGCGAGGACGCCGGCGAGGTCGAGGTCGAGCTCCATGGCGATCATGCGGGAGGCGACGAGGGTGAGGAGGACGGCGGCGTTCCAGTTGGAGCACTCGTCCCAGCGCGGGGGGAGGATGAAGTCGGCCATGCCGCGCTCGGACGCCAGGGCTGCGACATGGCGCTCGGTGGCGAGGTGGATGGGTCCGAGGTCGGAGTGGAAAAGCATGGCGTAGAGGTCGTCGTCGACGGGCATCGTTTGCGCGATGGCCTGCTTCGCGGTTGGCTCGACGTCGATGGGGATGGCGGCGAAGAACGAGGCCCCGGCATCGCGCGCGGCATCGGCGAGGGATTCGAGCAGGGCCAGATCCGTGGTCATAGGGAAGAGCACGGGCACGGCGATGCCGAAGCGGTCCGCGTGGGACAGGCGCACGACGCGTCCCTCGGAGGTGAGGAGCTGCGCGGCGAGACCCTGCTCGCCGCACCAGGCGAGAGCCTCGGCGCCGCGACGGAACACTTCCTCCGCGTTCTCCGCGGCGTCGATGAGCACCGGCGCGGCGATTCCGCGCGCGCGGTCGAGCTCATCGCGCACGTTCTCGCACACCGTCACCTCGAGCTTTTCCGCGCCGCTCGCGCGGTGCTCGACGTAGTCGATGGCGATCGGAGTCGCCCGCCGCGCCGCGTACGGAGCGATGACCGTGGCCGACCAGAACGGGGCCGCGGGCGCCGACGCGCGGCGCAACCGGAGCTGCGGCACTTTCTTGTAGAGGATCACTTCGGCAGGTACGGCGTCACGAGCCTGTGCACGTACTTCGCGATCATGTCGAATTCCAGGTTCACCGGCGAGCCGATGCTCGCCGTGCCGAGGTTCGTGCGGCGGAGGGTCTCCGGGATCAGTGCCGCGCCGAATGTGCCCGGCTCGGGATCGACGATCGTCAGCGACACGCCGTCCACCGCGATGGAGCCCTTCGCCACGACGAGCTCCGCGTACTCGGCCGGATAGGTCCAGCGATAGACGGCGAACTCGCCCTCGTGCGTGATCGACACCAGCGTGCCCACGCAGTCGACGTGACCCTGGACCATGTGTCCGCCCATGCGATCCCCCAGCGCCAGCGCGCGCTCCACGTTCACGTTCACCTCCACGCCGAGCGTGCCGAGGGTGGTGCGGGAGAGGGTCTCGTCGGAGAGATCGGCAAGGAGGGCGCCGTCGCTCTCCGGCAGGACGGTGAGACAGACGCCGTTGACCGCGAGACTCTCGCCGCGCGTGAACGGCTCCGGGTCCGTCGTGCGGACGCGCAGCCGCGCGCCATTGGGGAGGCGGTCGAACGTCTGGATGGTGCCGCTGTAGAGAATGATCCCTGTGAACATGATCAGCTCGGGTAGGCCACGATCATGAGATCCGTGCCCACCAACTCGCAGCGATCAAACCGAAAGCGGTACGCCTCTGTCAACCGGCTCACCGCTTCGCCCGCGAAGATCGAGGGTGCGTCGGCGCCGCCGACGACCATCGGCGCGACGAACAGCACCATTTTTTGCCACAGCCCATGCCGGATCACCTCGGAATGCACAACCGAGCCGCCTTCGACGATCACGGAGCGGATGCCGCGGGCGTAGAGCTCGCCGAAGACGCGCGAGAGATCCGCGCGGCCGTCGATGGCGACGACTTCCGGGCCGCCGGTGATGCGCGACGGGTCGCTGGTGAAGACGATCGTCCTCCCGCCGTCGGTGAAGAGCTGCGCGTGCGGCGGCACGTCGCCGTCGCCGTCGAGCACGACGCGCGTCCAGGGCGTCGTCGCGAGGCCGAGGCGGCGGGTGAGGCGGGGATTGTCGGCTTTGACGGTACCGGCGCCGATGAGGATCGCGTCGAATTCCTCGCGCAGCGCGAGGCTCCGCTCGCGCGCCACCTCGGCCGTGATCCACTGCGACTCGCGCGTGACCGTGGCGAGCTTGCCGTCGAGCGTCATGGCCGCCTTCACGAGGACGAACGGCAGCTTCTGCGACATCGCCCAGACGAATTTCTCGTTCTGCCTCCGCGCCTCGGACTCCAGGACGCCGGTAACGACGTCGATGCCTGCCGCGCGCAACGCGGCGATGCCGCCGCCGTTCACGAGCTCATTGGGATCGGTCATGGCGATGACCACGCGCGAGATGTCCGCCGTGATCACCGCTTCGGTGCAGGGCGGCGTGCGCCCGTGGTGCGAGCACGGCTCGAGGGTGACGTACATCGTCGCGCCGCGCGCGTCGCCGCAGGCGCGGAGCGCATTCACCTCCGCGTGCGCGTCGCCCGCCCGTTCGTGCCACCCCTCGGCGATCACGGCGCCGTCGCGCACGATGACGCAGCCGACCATCGGGTTGGGGCTCACGGAGAAGCGCCCCTGCTCGGCGAGAGCGAGGGCGCGCTGCATGAAGTGCTCGTCGGACACGCGCGGATTCTACGGGGACGGAGAGTTGATGAAAACGAAAAGGCCGGGCGAGTTGCCCGGCCTTGGAGACATTCGAGGAGAGTGCGACGTTACGGCGCCTGCAGCAGGCGATAGCCCGACACCACAGCTCCGTCGCGCGTCGGCGTGGACACGTACATGCGTACGCGCTGTCCGCTGCGGACCTTGTCGATGATGCTGCGGAACTCTTCGATGCTGCTCACGCGCTGGCCCTGCACTTCGCTGATCACGTCGCCTTCGTTGATGTTCGCGTCGCCCGCGGGCGAGACGTTCTTGACGTTGGTGACGAGGATGCCGGTGAGGGCTTCCGGCACGTTGTGCAGGCGGCGCAGTTCGGGGCTGATGTTCTGCACGGTCAGTCCGAGCTTGTCGCGCACGGGCTCGACCGAGCGCGCTTCCTCGGGCGTCGCTTCGCCGTCGACGGGACGCTGCGCGGTGCGGGCGGTGAGGACCATGCGCTGGCCGTTGCGGATCACGCCGACCTTCACTTCCGTCCCGACAGGCAGGTAGGAGATGTAGTCGATGAGCTCGCGGTTGTTGCGAATGGGCTTGCCGTCTACATCGACGACGACGTCGCCGTGGCGGATGCCGGCCTTGTCGGCCGGCTTGCCCGGGTCGACCGACTGCACGAGCGCGCCGCGCGCCTCGGACAGGTTGAACGCCTCGCGGGTCTCTTCGTTCACGTCGCCGATGGACATGCCGAGGTAGCCGCGGACGACCTTGCCTTCCTTGAGCTGCGGCAGGAGCGTCTTCGCGGTGTTGATCGGAGTCGCGAACCCGATGCCCTGAGCGCCACCGCCGCGGATGGCGGTATTGATGCCGACGACCTCACCGGCGATGTTGAGCAGCGGACCGCCCGAGTTGCCGAAGTTGATCGCGGCGTCGGTCTGGATGAAGTTCTCGAACGACTGCGTCTCCGGGCTCAGGCCGAGCGAGCGGCCCTTGGCGGAGATGACGCCGACGGTGAGCGTGTTCTCGAACGTGAACGGATGGCCGATGGCGATCGCCCAGTCACCCTTGCGGATGCGGTCGGAGTCGCCGAGGCGGATCGAGGGGAGCGGCTGGTCGTTGTCGATCTTCAGCAAGGCCAGGTCCGTGGCCGGATCGCGGCCGATGATCTTGGCCTGGATGGTCCGTCCGCCGTTGCCGTTTTCGTCGGCGCCGAAGTGGACGTCGACCTTGGTCGCGCCTTCGATGACGTGGTTGTTGGTGAGGATGTAGCCGTCCGGCGAGACGATGAAGCCCGAGCCGCCGCTGCGCTGAGCCTGCTCGTCATCCTCCTGCTGATCCTGCTGCCCGAAGCGGCGGCGGTTGGGATCGGACGGGTCGGGGAAGAAGAACTCGAAGGGGTCGATGCCGAACTGGCGGCGCCGGTCGCTGGACTTGACGATCTCGGTCGAGCGGATGGAAACGACCGCGGGCATGACCCGCGAGGCGACGTCGGCGAACGACGGGATGGTCACGGCGGGGATCGAGGCGCCGGCAGGCGTCTGCAAGGCCGTCTGCGCGTTGGACTTGCGCATGAAGCCAAGGTCCGCGCTGATGAGAATCCCGAAGGCCACCGATGCAATGACGATGGCGATCGTCGACAGGATGCGCTTGGTGGTTGAATTCATAGGTTTTGCTGATTCCTCCTGGGTGTGCGGAAGGGATTCGTCACCCGTGCAAGCATCGTAATTGCCGCTGCGGGAGTGACATTCCCTCCCCACGTTTCAGACGCGCCTCGTCCTTGAATGTTCCGTCACGAAAAAGAAAATGGCCTCGCCGCGGGGGGCGAGGCCGGATTTCCAGGAGAATCGCTCCCGTCAGGCGGCTGCGCGCCGGCCGACGATGAGGCGATAGACGAAGAGCAGGACGATGGCACCGACGATCGAGCCGATCCAGCCCGCCGTCTGATCGCCGCGCCCCAGGAGAGTCGATGCGAGGAAGCCGCCCACGAAGGAACCGGCAATACCGAGCAGGATCGTGACGATCCAACCACCCGGATCACGGCCCGGCATGAGGAACTTCGCGATCGCGCCGACGACCAGACCAAAAAGAATCCATCCAAGAATGTTCATGCGCTTTCCTCCAGATCAGACCCGGCACGCGCTGCGCCGGTCTGGCTTACTGTTGAGCAGGAGGTGTGCCAGAACGGCAGAGGGCAGGGTGCAGAGCGCAGAGGGCAGAAGAATCGGCAGGCTGAGCCGTCTCATTCTTCTGCGCTCTGCGCTCTGCGCTCTGCCCTCTGGTATCGTCGCGCGCAATGAAACGAATCGGCATCCTCACCGGCGGCGGCGATTGCCCGGGGCTGAACGCGGTCATCCGCGCGGCCGCGCGGACGCTGATCCGCCAGTACCACCTCGAGGTCGTCGGGATTCAGCTCGGCTTCGAGGGGCTGCTCACCAAGGCCATCGTGCCTCTGACGCTGGAGAGCATCCGTGGGATTCTCCCCAAAGGCGGGACGCTCCTGCGGACGACGAACCGCGGGAACCCGTTCGAGTACCCGGACGGCCACGGCGGCTGTACGGACCGCTCGGATGAAGTGGTGAGAAACATCCATGAGCTCGGGATCGACGGGATCATCGCCATCGGCGGCGACGGCACGCTGAAGATTGCCCAGCGCCTCTGCGACGTTGGCATCCCCATGGTGGCGGTGCCGAAGACGATCGACAACGACCTGGAGGCCACGGACTACACGTTCGGCTTTCAGACCGCGGTGGCGGTCGCGACGGACGCGGTCGACCGCCTGCACACGACGGCCGAGAGCCACGACCGCGTGATGATCCTCGAGGTGATGGGCCGCAACGCGGGGTGGATCGCGCTGTACGCCGGCATCGCCGGCGGCGCGGACATCATCCTGATCCCGGAGATCCCCTACAAACCGCGGGCGATCGTCGACTTGATCGAAGAGCGGCAGGGCGAGGGGAGCAAGTTCGACATCATCGTAGTGGCCGAGGGGGCGAAGCGGCACGGGGGTGAGGAGACGTACCTCGACAAGGCCACCCGCCGCCTGGGCGGCGTCGCCTACCAGGTTGCCGCGGACATCCAGAACCACATCGACCTCGAGATCCGCGTCACGGTCCTCGGACACATCCAGCGCGGCGGGTCACCAATCGCGTTCGACCGCATCCTGGCGTCGCGCTACGGCGCGGAGGCGGCGAACTGCATCGCCCGGAAGCAGTTCGGCCACATGGTGGCCCTGCGCGGCGACCACATCGTGCCCGTGCTCATCGCGGATGCGGTGTCGCGTCCGAAGTACGTCAACCCGGACGGCGAGATCGTCGCCGCGGCCCAGGGATTAGGCGTGTCGTTCGGCGACGGGCGGTAGGAGGGTGTCTCAAACGTAGGGCGTGGCTTCAGCCCGCCTCTCTCGTGGGTGGGGGCGTCCCCCTCCCCGTCCGAGGGGCGGGCTGAAGCCGCGCCCTACGTTTTGAGCCGCTCCCCGGCCTGGCGGCCGGGGAGCGGCGTCTGAGGGTTACCGCTTCATCACCAGCAACGCGGCCATCGCCAGCATCGCCATCAGCGCGATCAGCGCCCACTGGTCGAGTGTCGGGATGTGGTTGAGGGTCGCGGCCGCGACCACGATGACCGTCGGATCGTCCGAGCCGGGCGCCGATGCGCTGTCGGTCTGGTCCGTCGATTCGTTCGTACCGTTGCCGTCCGCGTCGAAAAAGATGGTGCCCTGGTTCGTGATCGTTGTTCCCGGCGCGACGTCCGAGTCGATCGTCGCGTGGATCGTGATCGTGACCGACGCGCCGGCGGCGAGCGAGCCGTTCCAGGTCACCGTGTTCGTACCGACGGTCGCGAGGGCGGTGCCGCTGGTCGCCGTCGCGGAGACGAGTGTGAGCGACGGCGGGAGAATGTCCGTGAATTCGTCGCCAGGGTTGTTTGCCTGGGCGATGCCCATGTTGTTGGTGAGCACGATCGTGTAGGTGATCGCTCCGCCCGGAACGAACGAGCCGGTGACGCTCTTCGTACCGGTGACCTCACCGGGGGGAACGATGTTGAACATCGTCGGGTCGTTCGCCGTGCCGGTCGCCGGATCGTCGCTGACGCCCAACGACTCGTTCGTGCCGTTGCCGTCCGCGTCGTAGACGAAGGTCGCCTGGTTCGAGACGGCGCCGGTGGCGCCCACATTGATCGCGGCGGTGATGGTGATGGTCACGCTGGCACCTGCCGCGAGCGAGCCGTTCCAGGTGACGGTGTTCGTACCGACGTTCGCCACGGCCGTGCCGCTCGTCGCGGTCGCGCTGATGAGCGTGAGCGACGGCGGGAGCACGTCGGTCAGCTCATCGCCGGGGTTGTTGGCTTGGGCGATGCCCATGTTGTTGGTGAGCACGACCGTGTAGGTGACGGTGGAGCCTGGCGTGAAGATGCCGGACGCGGACTTGGTCGCCGACACGATGTTGGCTGGGATGACGGTGAATACGGTCGGGTCGCCCGGGGCGGCCGTCGACGGATCGTCGGTGGGGAGCCCCGTCTCGTTCATGCCGTTGTTGTCGGTGTCGATGATCGCGTTGCCCTGGTTCGAGATCGTGCCGCTCGCGGCGGTGATCGTCGCGGTGATGGTGATCGTGACGGTCCCGCCGTTCGGGATCGAGCCGTTCCACGTGACGATGTTCGAGGGGAGGATCGTCACGATGGTGCCGCTCGTCGCCGACGCACCCGTCAGTGCCAGGCCGGCAGGGAGAATGTCCGCGAACTCGTTCCCGAAGTTGTCCCCCTGCGTGTGGCCCATGTTGTTGGTGAGCACGACCGTGTAGGTGACGGTCGTGCCGGAAACGAACACTCCGGAGACGCTCTTCGTCGCCGTGAAGTTGGTGACCGGGCTGACTGTCGTAGTGGTCGTTGCGCTGTTGTTGCCGGCCGAGGCGTCGGTCGTTGTCGTCGCGACGGTCGCAGTATTGGTGATGATCGTGCCGGTCGCGAGCGACGCGTTGGTTTGCACGAGGAGCGTGAAGACGGCGCTTCCGCCGGTGGGCAGGGTCGCGATCGTGCAACTGATCGTCCCCGTACCGCCGACACCCGGCGTGGAGCACGACCAGCCGCCCGGCGACTGCAGATTGATGAATGTCGTTCCCGCCGGGACGGTGTCGGAGAGGCTCACGCTCGCGGCAGCGCTCGGGCCGGCGTTTGCGACGGTGATGATGTAGGTGAGGGTCGATCCCGCGCTGATCGGGTCGGGCGAGTCGGTCTTTGTGACCGAAACGTCCGCCGAGGTGACGACGGACGTCGTCTCCGTGTCGCTGTTGTTGCCGCCGTTCGGGTCCGATGTCGCCGACGACACCGTCGCGGTGTTCGACAGCGTGGCGGCGAACGAGGAGTCGACGTTCACCACCATCGTGAAGACCGCGCTCGTGACGCCGAGGGTCGGGATCGAGCAGTTGATCGCTCCCGTGGCGCCGACGGCCGGCGTGGTGCATGACCAGCCGCCCGGCGCGTTGAACGAGACGAACGTCGTGCCGGTGGGCACCGTGTCCGCGAGTGTGACGGTCGTCGCGCTGCTCGGGCCTGCGTTGGTCGCGGTGATCGTGTAGGTGACGTTGTTGCCCGCCGTCACCGGATCGGGGGTGTCGGACTTCGTGACCGACAGGTCCGCCGAGCCGGAGCCGACCGTCGTCGTCGCGGTGGCGCTGTTGTTAGCGCCGTTCGGATCGGTCGTCGTCGCAGTGAGGGTTGCGGTGTTCGTCAGCACCGTACCGGCGGCGACGCCGGCATCGACGTTCACGACGAGCGTGAAGAAGTCGACGGTGGCGAGGAAGCTCGTGTTCGTGCACGACACCGTTCCGGTCGCGCCGACGGCAGGTGTGGTGCACGACCAGCTGCCGGTCGTGGACAGCGAGACGAAGGTCGTCCCTGCGGGCAGCGGGTCGGAGAAGCTCGCGTTGGCAGCGTTGCTCGGGCCGGCGTTCGTGAGCGTGATCTGGTACGAGAGGTTGCTGCCGGCGTTGACCGGATCGGGGGAGTCGGTCTTGCTGAGCAGGAGATCGGCGGACGTGGCGACGGTGGTCGTCGCGATGGCGCTCTCGTTGCCGGTGTTCGGATCGCTCGTCGTCGAGGTCACGGTGGAGGTATTGCTGAGAACCGTTCCGGTCGCGACGCTTGCGTCGACGTTCACGACCAGCGTGAAGACCGCGCTCGTGACGCCGAGGCTGGCGATGGAGCAATTGATCGCGCCGGTGCCGCCGACGGCCGGCATGGTGCACGACCAGCCGCCCGGCGACGCGAGCGACACGAAGGTCGTGCCGGGCGGGAGGGTGTCGACGAGGGTGACCGTGGATGCGCTGCTCGGGCCGGCGTTCGTGACGGTGATGGTGTAGGTGAGGTTGCTGCCCGCGTTGACCGGATCCGGCGAGTCGGTCTTCGTGATCGAGACGTCAGCCGAGGCCGCGGCCGTACCGCCGTTGCCGGTGTTGTCCGTGTTGTTGGCAGTGTTCGGATCGGATTGGGCCCCGCTCGCGCTCGCGCTGTTGTCGAACGCGCCGGCGGCGGTGATCGTCGCGGTGACGGTGATATTCGTGCTCGCGCCGACGGCGAGGCTTGGGATCGTACAAGGCAGTGCGACACAGCCGCTGCCGGTCACGCTGGTGATCGACAGGTTCGTCGGCGTGTCCGTCACCTGGACGTTCGTGGCTGGATCCGGGCCGGCGTTGGTCACGACCAGGGTGTAGGTGATGGACTGGCCGGGGACGTACGGTCCGGCAGTGTCCAGGGTCTTGGTGATCGACACGTCGGCGACGGCGAAGATGCCGAGGAGCACCGGATCGTGGTCGGAAGCGCGCTGCGCTGTGGCCGGCTGGAAGAGGACGCGCGGCGGAACGAGAGCGGAGCCGTCAGGTTTCTCCTCGAAGGCCTGTTCGGCGGCGCCGTCGTCAATCTCGTCGTTGTAGTCGAACAGCGGGTTCTCGTCGGCGTTGATGTGCCATGGCGCGACGCCGGTGACCTGCGGAGTGAGACTGGCGCTCGACCATGCGTAGTCGATGTGACCGATCTGACCGTCGAAGAGATACGAGTAGGCGGCGGAGCCCAGGAATGCGGTTTCGAGATCGCTGAACCCTGCCCCGGTGATTGCGGTCGACGCTGTTTCCTGCGGATAGGCGTTGAAGTCGCCGAGCATCAGCACGTCCGGATCGCCTGCCGCCGGGACGACCGTGCCGTTGACCCAGGAGATGATGCGGTTCGCCTGCGCCAGCCGCGTGGCCGCGAAACAGGCCTGGCCGTCGTTCTGATCGAGATCGGCGCCGCTCGCGCCGCCGCAGCCTTTGGACTTGGAGTGATTGGCGAGCGCGGTGAAGCGCTGGCCGAACGCGGGATTGGTCGCGTCGACGACGTCGAACGTCTGCGCCGTCGGCGGGCGGTTGTGGACCCCGTCCATGTCCGAGAGCGGCGATCCGACGGGGGAGAGGACTCCCGTGCGGTAGATCAGCAGGACCCGGATCTGGTCGGTGCCGAGCGCTCCGCCGGTGTTCACGAACGTGTAGGGGTGGGGTGCGCCGCAACGCGTGTTGACCTCGGTGAGCAGGTCGGTGATGGTCGCGTTCGTGGCGTGGTTCTCGATCTCCATCAACGCGGCAACGTCCGCATTCAGCGCGCAGAGCACGATGGCCGTGCGCTCGCGTTGGCGGTTCAGCTCTGCCGTGCTGTCGGCGCCGCGGACGTTGAGCGTCGTGAAGTAGTTCAGCACGTTGACGCTGGCCGCGCGGATGGCACCGCCCACGGCCGGCGGCGATGCCGGACGCACGTTGACGGCGGTGAAGGTCGCCGGCGATGCGGCCACGGGGCGGACGCGCCATTCATTCGGGCTGGTGCCGCCGGAGAACGAGAAGTGCAGGATTCCGGTGAGGCTGTTGATGGTGTCGCCGCCGCGGAAGAAGTCGGTGCCCTGGGTGCCGACGGAGAGGCCGCCGTTCGACTGCGGGTGGAAGACGAACTGCTGGCCGTCGGGCAGGTTCAGGACCGAGTTCTCGACGTTGTCGTCGTCGTCGAGGTACACGCGGCGGCGGTTCAGGTTGTCGTTGTGCGCGGCGAATCCGGCCACGCTCGGCGGATTGGACTCGTTGAACGTCCTCGGGCGGGTGCCCTCGTAGAGCTCGATGCGTCCGTAGCGTGCCTGCTCGAAGTACTCCGAGACCGTGAGCGGGTCGACGAAGTGGACGAGCATGCTTTCCCGCGGCTCGTAGAAGTCGTCGATGACCCCGACGACGGGCAGGTCGATCGTCGAGGCGCTCACCTGGGCGAGGTTGTTGCCGGCGTTCGTGATCACGACCGATCCGCCCGTGGTGGCCGTGATCTCCGTGAGGTTGTTGAATTCCGAAACGGTGCCGGTGACCTGAACTTTCTGTCCCTCGGCCACGTTGGTCGGGCAGGCGCTGCAGAAGACGAAGATGCCTTCCGAGGTCGCCGGGTCCGCGTCGAAGTCGAGGTCCTCTTCCTGCACGAAGAAGCCCGACAGGCGGTTGTCGTTCGGGATGGGCTGGAAGTCGCCGGTGACGACCCCCTCGATGGTGACGGTGGCGCCGGGGATGGGGGTGGCGGCACCGTTGCCTTGCACGTCGTGGATGAAGACGACGACCGGAGGGGCATTGACGACTACGCTGACGACGCAGTTTGCGGTCTGCGGAACGCCGTCGTTGTTCGCCCACTGGATGGTGACGCTGTACGTATTCGCGGGAGTGGCCGCGGAGACACTGAGCGTCGCGTTTGCCGTGCCGCCCACGCCACCGGCGGGCGTGAAGCCGGTCAGCGTGATCGTGCCGGGGTCGGAGGGAGTGATGCCGGTGATCGTGGCGCTGGTGACGGTGCCGTCCGCGTCGGTGGCGCTGACACCTTCGGAAGTGGCTGTGCCAGTGGTTGTTGTTAGCGGAGTGGCGCAAGTCGGTACGACGGGGGCATTGGCGCCGCCTTGCGGGGTGACGGAGAAATCATCGACAGCGAGACCATGATCGTTTCCTGCGTCGTTGAGGTCGCGCCACCGAATCCAGAACTGATTGCCGATGGGGACGGAGACGGTGATCGTGGCGGCCTTGGCCGTACGGTTCGCCGCGGCATTTCCGTCGAGTAGAACGCCGGCTCCCGTGTTGGTGAACGTGGGGCTCGTGAAATCGAGGGCGGCCGCGGCGGTCCATCCGGTGGTTGGGGTGTCAGCATCGGTGATGGTGCCGGCGGCGGCGACCTGGTATTCGACGGCCATCGTTTGCGAGACCGGGGTGACGGCTCCGCCATCGCGCCATTGTTCGCCGAGGTAGGCGATATCGACGGAGGTCAACACGGAGCCGGTGTTGTTCGTAAAGCATCCCGCCCAATAGAACGTGCCGGTGCCGCCGGAGCCAACGCCGCCGAGGGCGCGATCGGTCAGGGCATTCACGCCGGCAACACCGAAGCTGTAGAGCGATCCGGTGTTGCTCGATCCCGTGCCGGCGTTGTACGTGGTCCGCGTGGAGTACCACCCGGGAATCGTACTGTTGTCGGTCCACGCGACGTTCGTGCCGGCGTTTGCCAGCGCGGTGAAGTTCTGCGTGGATGGCGAGCCCAGCGTGGTCAGACTCACACATTGCGCCTCGGCGAAGGGCGCGGCGAACAGGGCGAGCACGATCAGGCCAAGGACCGGGAAAGTACGGCGAGCGGTCATGAATGTCTCCGGACGGTTCAAATTGGTGGGACGAAGGGACGGCGCGGATTATCGCAGAGGTCGCGCGTACACGGGGCGCTGATTTTCGTAAAATCCGCTCGAACTGGAGACTGAATGGCCGAGCTTGTTGCCTATCGCGTGGAAAAAGGCGTCGCAATCTTCGAATTGAACGATCCCCCCGCGAACACCTACACCTATGAAATGAACCGCGCGCTGGACGACTGCATCCTCCGCGCGCGCATGGACGACGAGGTCTACGTGATCGTCCTCCGGGGCGCGGGGGAGAAGTTCTTCTCCGCCGGCGCGAACATCAAGATGCTCACGGAGGTCACCCCGCAGTTCAAATACTACTTCTGCCTGCACGCAAACGAGACCATGAGCCGCCTCGAGCAGACTCCGAAACTGGTGATTGCCGCGCTGAACGGCCACTGCGTCGGCGGCGGCCTGGAGATCGCCATGGCCGCGGACATCCGCATCGCGCAGCAGGGAGCAGGGAAGTGGGGCCTCCCGGAAGTGGGCCTCGGCGTCCTCCCGGGCACGGGCGGAACGCAGCGCCTCTCGCGGCTGGTCGGCAAGACCAAGTCGCTCGAGCTGATGGTCGAAGGCGGCCTGCACGAGTACGAGAAGGCGCTCGAGCTGGGCGTCGTGAACTACCTCTGGCCCGCGGAAGAGCCCTGTGAAAATGGCGTCAAGAAGTGGTGGGAGCGGGTGATGGAGTACGCCTGGAGCTTCTGCCCCCCGAACAAAGCCGCGAAGGCCGTCGGCCGCATCAAGCGCGCGGTGCAGACCGGCTGGGAGATCCCCCTCGAGTCCGGCCTCGCCCTCGAACGGGAATTGCAGCAGCAGCTCTTTCAGAGTGAAGACGCCCGCGAGGGGCTGGCCGCATACACTGAGAGGCGGAAGGCCACTTTCACAGGGAAGTGAAGAAGTCCTGAGTCCTGAGTCCTGAGTCCTGAGTGGCTCTCGGCGGGAATGACTCAGCACTCAGGACTCAGCACTCAGGACTATTCATGCGCTACCGAAACTTACATGGCACCAACTTCAATCTCTCCGAGCTCGGTCTCGGTACCTGGACTCTGACGACCGGCTGGTGGGGGACGTATACCGACGACGACGCGCATCGCATCATCCGTGCGGCGATCGGGCGGGGGATCAACTACATCGACACGGCCGACGCGTACGGCAACGGCCGGGGCGAGACGATTCTCGCGCCGCTCCTGAAGGAGCATCCGGACCTCATCGTCGGGACGAAGTTCGGATATGACTTCTACAACAACCCCGAGCGCCCCCGCGGGCAGCGTGAGCTGCCGCAGAACATGTCGCCGGAGTTCGTCCGCTTCGCCTGCGAGCAGTCCCTGAAACGCCTGGGCACGGACCACATCGCCATCTACCAGCCGCACAACCCGCGCGTGGCCACGCTGCTGCAGGACGAACACTGGGAGACCCTCGAGAGTCTCAAGGCCGAGGGCAAGATCTCGTCGTACGGTCCCTCCCTCGGACCCGCGATCGGCTGGCGCGACGAAGGGATCTACGGCGCCGCGGTCCGCCGCGCGCCGGTCACGCAGATGATCTACAACGTCCTCGAGCAGGACCCCGGCCGCGAATTCATCCTCGCCGCCGAGAGCGGCCCGTCCTACGGGGGCGTGGCCGAGGCGATGGCGGGGCAGACGAGCAAGCGGCTGTGTGAGACGTCGTCCGCGTTCGAGCCGTCGTTCCGGACGTGGAGGTCCGATCCCGGCCCCCAGTTCCTCATCCGCGTCACCCACTCCTCGGGCATGCTCGAAGGGAAGTACACGATCGACACGAAGTTCGACGAGAGCGACCACCGCTCGCACCGCCCGCGCTCGTGGCTCGTCGAAGGGCTGCAGAAAGTCGACCGCCTGATCCCGCTCTGCCGCGAGCGCGGCGTGACCATCGGCCAGCTTGCGCTGCTCTGGCTGTACGCGCACCCCAGCATCGTGTCCGCGCTGCCGAACATCTACGACGAGGAACAGATCCGCGAGTTCACCGAGGCGTCGAGCCACCCGCCGCTCAGCGACGAGGAGATGGAGAAGATCCACGCCATGTACGAGCGCAATTTCGAGATCACGCCGTACGTGGGGGAGCCGGTCGGCGCCTGACCCACGACCGAAGATCTGCGCGGACCGTGCGCGCGCCCACCAGTCGTTAGAATCCGCGGGTCATGGGCGACGATGGCGAGATCCGCTTCGAATGGGATCCGAACAAAGCGGCGGCGAACTTCGAAAAGCATGGTGTGACGTTCGAAGATGCGACTACTGTCTTTTACGATGACCATGCCAGGATGGACGACGATCCTGATCATTCGGTTGGCGAGCATCGCGAGCTGATCTGCGGGAAGTCAGCCGAAGGACGGTTGCTGCTGGTAAGCTTCACCGAGCGCGGTGAGGCGATCCGCATCATCCATGCACGAGTGGCGGCGCCGAAAGAGCGCAGAAGATATGAAGAAAACCTCAACTTCTGAAACGCGCGACGAACTGCGGCCGGAATACGACCTGGAGTTCACGCGCCCGAATCGTTTTGCCAAACGTCTCGAGGGCAAATCGGTCGTGGCCGTCGTTCTCGACGAAGACGTGGCGGACGTGTTTCGGTCGTCGGAAGCGGTGAATGATCTGCTGCGGTCGGTCATCAAAGCAATGCCGCCGCCCCAGCCGCGCGCGACACCGCCGGCGAAAAAGCGAGCCAGCTAACTCGAGGAGCGCGTAGCTCGCGCGACCCAATCCCTCACCGGCACTTCGCTTCGGTTATCCCCTGCATGAGCGCGACGCTCCGGGGGATGCGGTACGTGTTCTCCGGGCGTTTCTTGCACTTCGCCGCGTAGAAGGTGTTGGTTGCGCGGTCGACGTACACCTGCTCGTACACCGGCTTGCGCGACCATTCGTCTTCCACCGCCTGCGTGTCGGTGGCGACGGGCGGTACGGTCTGCTGCGGAGGGTTGTAGGCGGGCGTGTAGGTGCGCGGCGGCTCGTAAGCCGGGGCCGGCGGTGCGGCCGCGGAGGCGTAGTTGACCGCCGGCTCGTCCCGGACCGGCTCCGGCGCCCGGCTGCGCGATGCCGTGCGCGTCTCCGTCGCCGGCTCGTCGTCGATGCTGTCCGCCGACGGCGCGATGATCACGCCCAGGACCACCAGCACCATTCCGCCGATGCCGCCGAGGAACGCGGTCTTCGTCTCGCTCCAGTTGTTGATGACGAAGATCAGGCCGGCGAACGGCAGGAACACCACCGCCAGCCCCCAGCCGACGCTCACGCGAAACGCTTTGACGATGATGACCACGCCGAAAACAGCGTTCACCAGAAAGCCGGCCAGAATCAGGAATCCGCCCACGGCTCACCTCTCTCGTTATTGGACGATCTCGATATCGTACTCCTCCTCCCTTGATTTGCTAGCATCCGCACCCATGACCATGCCGAGCCAGCTCTTCATCAACGGCGACTTCGTCGACGCCCGCTCGGGCGAGACGTTCGCCACCATCAATCCGGCGACCGAGGAGAAAATCGCCGACGTCGCGTCCGCGAGCCCTGAGGACGTCGACCTCGCCGTCAAGGCCGCGCGCGCGCAGCTCGAGCCGGGCTCTGAGTGGCAGAAGATGAAGCCGCGCGACCGCGCCAAGGTGATGTGGCGTCTCGCCGACATCCTCATGGCCCGCGCCGACGAGATCGGCCGCATCGAGACCATCGACAACGGCAAGCCGATCTTCGAGTCGCAGTTCGTCGACACACCCGCCGCCGCCGAGTGCCTCTACTACTTCGCCGGCTGGTCCGGCAAAGTCACCGGCGAGACCATCCCCGTCAGCGACGGCGCGTTCACGTACACCCTGCGCGAGCCCATCGGCGTCGTCGGCGCGATCACCCCGTGGAACTTCCCGCTGATGATGGCGGTCTGGAAGATCGCCCCCGCCCTGGCCTGCGGCAACACCATGATCTGCAAGCCGGCGTCGAACACGTCGCTCTCGCTGCTCAAGTTCGCCGAGTACGCGAAAGAAGCAGGCCTCCCCGCGGGCGTGCTGAACGTCGTCCCCGGCCGCGGCAGCGTCGTCGGCAACGCCATCGTCGACCATCCCGGCATCGACGCCATCGCCTTCACCGGCTCGACCGAAGTCGGCAAGCAGCTCATGGCCCGCGCCTCCAAGACCCTCAAGAAAGTCTCCCTCGAGCTCGGAGGCAAGTCCCCGAACATCGTCTTCGCCGACGCCGACCTCGACGCCGCCGCCAAAGGCGCGCTCAACGCCATCTTCTACGGCAAAGGCGAAGTCTGCGCCGCCGGCTCACGTCTCCTCGTCGAGGAAGCCGCGCACGAAGAGCTGATGTCCAAGGTGATCGAGCGCGCCAACAAAATGGTCGCCGGCGACCCCCTCCACCCCAAGACCCGCCTCGGCGCCATCGTCTCCAAGGAGCAGATGGAGACCGTGCTGTCGTACATCGAGGCCGGAAAGAGCGAAGGCGCAAAGCTCGTCGCCGGCGGCGAGCGCGTGGACATCGGCACGGGCAAGGGCTACTTCATCCAGCCCACCATCTTCGACGACGTGCAGGTCGACCACCGCATCTCGCGCGAAGAGATCTTCGGCCCCGTCCTCGCGACTCTCCGCTTCAAGGACGCCGAGGATGCGGTCGCGAAAGGCAACGCCACCGTCTACGGCCTGGCCGCCGCCGTCTGGACCCGCGACGTCTCCAAAGCCCACCGCATCGCCCGCGCCATCAAAGCCGGCACGGTCTGGGTGAATACGTACAACCTCTACGACCCGGCGCTGCCGTTCGGCGGTTTCAAAGAGTCCGGCTTCGGCCGCGACCAGGGGAGAGACGCGCTGGAGAAGTACACGCAGACGAAGAGCGTGTGGGTGAACTTATAAGTTCCATCTATACGGCTAGGCGGCCGTGCCCTACACTTTAGCCCATGCGGCAAAGCATGTGGATGGCATGCTTCATCGTCGTAGCGATGACGATGGGGGCACAGGAGAAGTTCGGGCCCCCCGATCACGCGAAGGCGAACATCAACGGGTTGCAGGGTGTCATGGAAGTTCCCGCAATCCGAAACGCGCGCGGCGAGTCGGAGCCTGTCCGTCTGTCTGGCTGCCGTGTTCATCTGGCGCCCAAAGCGGCCCTCCACGAGCACCTCTCCTTTCCGTGCAATGAATGGTTCCTTACGCCTGAGGAAGGGACCTATCAGGTCTGGCTGGCGACGGAAGACGCCGTCAGCTCGGTTCAGACGATTCTCATGGCCCGAAAGGTGCCGTACCGCGGGTTTGGGTCGGTCGCCATTCATGACATGGAGCCTGCAGGATTCGTCACCGTCGACGTCCCGGTACCAGCCGATCACGTCCTGAAGTTTCTACATCTGGACGTCCGTAGCCTCGGTTTCTCCTTACGCGTTTCTTCCCGGGACGCCGGCAAACGATTTGCCATACCGCCGGGGAGGGTCGTCGCCGGCATTTTCAACGTGCGTGACGAGGCGGTGGCGTACAGCCGGCCGCTGACCGTCAAGGTGGGGGAGACGACCACCTTCCACGTGACGTCCCCCGATCGTGGGAGCGACCTGGTGGTGGTGCTCCGAAAACCGCCCGGACATCGAGACGGCCCGCCTCTCGACCTCCTCGTGAGCGGTGCGGCGCCGCGGCCTCCGGATGTCCTTATGGAGCAGAGGAGTCACGTGGTCGCGGTCTGGTACGGCTTGCTGGATGAGCGGGTGACGATCTCCGCCGCTTCGCCGGCGCTGGAACTGAAGCGGGATATCGAACTGCGTCCCCGTACGGTCGCAACACTGAGAGCGGAACTGACCGTCAAGGAGTGAGGACATGAAACCACTCATCCGTAGTGCCCTGCTGTTGGCCTTGATCACCATCCCTGCGATTCGCTCGGCCGCGTCCCCCAACTGCAATTACCACCAACTGCGTTGCGGCGCGTCATGCCGGTACCAGCAGGGTTGGGGAGGCGCGTGTTCGGGCACCGCGGACAGTCATACGAGTTATTGCTGGTGGGAGCTCGTGCAGAGTGACTATGGCTCATGGTGGTCCAGTTGCCAGGACGGCGCCTACGACGTTTGTTGTGACGAGATCTCTCCGCAGTGATGCGGTGTTGCTGGTCCGCAGTTCGTGTCGTGCTTGTCGCGCTGTGCGCGCTGCGGAGTGAAGCGGCCTGCGTCGATCCTCGTGCCATCCACATCATCCTCGACAAGAGTGGCACGGCGGCGAAGCCTTCAGCCGACTGCCGCGCCTGGGCAGCTGAGGTTTCGCCTTGCGCGGCGTTCCGTCCTTCGCCGGGCGCGGCCAAGGTCTGGATCGAGGACCGCAATGTCATCAGTCCCCGGCCGCTCGAAGTGACGTTCGACCGTGCGTGCGGGAGCGAGCTTGCGATGCCTGTGGTCGCCGGCGGGTTCGTAAATGTGGCGACGGATGGCGTGAAGCCGCTGCAGCTCATTCACGTTGCCGGCCTGGCAGAAGGGCTCGATCGCGTGATCGAATCGGCGGCCCGCGTGCTCATGCCGTTGGGCCCAACCATCGCCGTCGCTCTCGACCGGCAGGAACGCGTCGTTGCGGCGTCCCGGCCTTTTGCGGTGCGAGCGGACAAGGCGACCCCGCTCGACTGGACGCACGCCGCCATCCCCGCGGTCGTCCTGACGTTCGACATCGCGCCCGCGGCGGCCGGCGAGCCGTTCGAGCTGCTCGCCAACGAGCAAACCCGCCCCGACGTGCTCCTGACCCATCGTGGCCGGCACCTGGCGCTCTGGTACGGCCTGACCGGGCCGGACGCGCGGATCACCGTCGCGTCGAAACGGGTCCACATGGAGCCCGTCCACGTGACGACGGACCGCCGCGGCATCGCAAACGCACGCGGCACCATCCGCCCGCTGCCCGCGTTGACCGTCAACGTCACGATCCCGGACGAAGTCCGCTCCGCATTGGACGATGCGGTCCTCACGGTTTCCGGCCTGGCCGGCAACGAGCCCCTCGGACGTTCCACTGACGTGAGCGGCACGCAGCGATTTGCCTTGCTCCCGCCGCAGATCGTCAAAGTAGTCCTCGAGATCGGATCGCACAAGCTGACGCGCACCGCGGACCTCAGTCGAGGCGATGACACCACCATCGACTTCGCGTTGGAGCCGTACGTCGTGTCCGGGGTCGTGAGCCATGGCGACGAGAGAGCGAAGGCCCGGATCGAGTTTCGTCGCAATGACTCGATTCACACGAAGTCGGCGAGCGGCAGGTACGAGGTCGTGCTCTGGGAGGGCGGAAAATACGTCGCCGAAGTAAGGCTCGAAGACGAGCCGGGCGTACCGTCGCACCTCGACCTCGTGAACGTCGACCACAGCTCCACCACCCTCGATTTCCACATCCCTCGGGCGATCCACCGCGTCCGCGTCCTCGACGATCAGTCGGATGCTCCGATCGCGGGCGCGCTGATCACGGTCTTCAACTCCTGGGACGATCCCGAGCAGGGCCGGCGCAAGGTCGGACGCAACGTCGCCACCGGCCCGCAGGGCGAGGCATTGCTCCCGGGGCTTCGGCCCGGCACCGCCGAGGTCTACGCCAGCGCCGAGGGCTACCATGGAGCGGAGCCGGTGAACCTGATCTCCGGACCCGGGCAGCCGGCCCGTACGATCGAGATCCGCCTCCGTCCGCGAGAAGCATCGCGCACGGCATCGGTCTTTCTGCCGGATGGATCTGCCGCAGCGGGCGCGCGGTTGAGTGCGTTGTCTGCTGGCGCTCCGGTCTGGAGCGGAATGGCGGACAAGGATGGCTCCGTGGCGGTCCCGTCGGCTCTGAACGCCGACCTGCTCCTCGCGAGCCACCCCGGCGCGGGGCTGTTTGCCGGCCGCTGGACCGGCGGAGCGCAGCCACTGACCGTGAGACTGCCGCCCGCCGCGGCGCCCGTGGTGGTGAAGGTGATGCTCAGCGATGGGAGCGCCGCCCGGTTTGCGCCGGTCACGATCTGGCTGGATGGCCTCCCGATCTCCGATCCCGCGCTGTCGGTCTTCACCGGGACGATCGCGGCGACGGATGCAGAAGGCGTATGGGTCGGCCGAAACCTGCCTGCGGCCGGATTTCGCATCGCCGCGGTGCAGAGCCGGTCCCGCATGAGCGATCCAGCCACGCTCGAGTCCCTGTCCTCGCAAGTCCCGTTTCCGTGGCCCGATGTGGTGACGATCCGGACTGCGGATTGACCCGCTCGTGCCGGAATGGCTACCGCTCGCGTCCATTCACCCCTGCCAACCTCGAACCGGCATCCGCCTGCTGCTAGAATCGCCCGCCAAGATCAACGGAGAGTGCTAATGAAGAAACAATGGATGTTCCTTGCGACGGCGATCCTTTCGCTCGTCCTCTTTGGGTGCCCGCCGAAAACGGGTGAAACGACGACAGCCTCCGGCACCGGCGGCACGGAAGGCGAGATCGTCGTCGGTGAATACGGCTCGCTCACCGGGGGTCAGGCGACCTTCGGGCAGTCGACGCACAACGGCATCATGCTGGCGGTCGACGAGATCAACGGGGCCGGCGGCATCAACAACCGCAAGATCCGCGTCATCACCGAGGACGATCAGTCGAAGTCCGAGGAAGCGGCGACCGCGGTGACCAAGCTGATCTCGCAGAACAACGTCATCGCCGTCCTCGGCGAAGTCGCGTCCTCGGCGTCTCTCGCCGCGGCGCCGATCTGCCAGTCGAACAAGGTGCCCATGATCACGCCCTCGTCCACGAACGAGAAGGTGACCCAGGTCGGCGATTACATCTACCGCATGTGCTTCACCGATTCGTACCAGGGTGAAGCGATGGCGAACTACCTGACCAAGCAGCTCGGGATGAAGCGGGCCGCGATCCTGATCGACGTCAAGAGCGACTACTCGACCGGCCTCGCCGCGACCTTCCAGCGCGTCTTCGTCGCGAACGGTGGCCAGATCGTCGGCAATCAGAGCTACGCCCAGGGCGACAGCGACTTCCGCTCGCAGCTCACCACCCTCAAGTCGACGAACCCCGAGGTGATCTTCGTCCCCGGCTACTACAACGAGATCGGACAGATCGCCATCCAGGCCCGCGACCTCGGCATGAAGCAGCCTCTCGCCGGCGGCGACGGCTGGGAGTCGCCGAAGCTGTTCGAGATCGGCGGCAAGGCCCTCGACGGCTGCTTCTACTCGAACCACTATCACGTCGACGACCCGGATCCCGCGGTCCGCGAGTTCGTGCAGAAGTACCAGGAGCGCTTCGGCGCGAAGCCGGACTCGCTCGCCGCACTGGCGTATGACTCCACGCGCGTCCTGGCCGAGGCCATCCGGCGCGCGGGCACGACCGACGGTCCGAAGCTTCGCGACGCGATCGGGGAGACGAAGAACTTCGCCGGCGTCACGGGCATGATCAACCTCGGTCCGGACCGCAACCCGATCGGCAAGAAGCTGGCAATCCTCGAGATCCGGAACGGAACGACGATCCTCAAGGGCGTCGTCGATCCGGCCGCGCCCGCCGCGCCCGCGACCGCCACGAGCGGCACCACGGCCACGCAATAGCGACGTCACACGAAAAAAACTTGACATCCGAAGGTCCGGCGAGTAGTTTTCGCCGGATCTTTTTTTCTGCATGCAGACTGTCTTTCAGAACCTGCTGAACGGGATTGCCGCCGGCTCGATCTATGCCCTGATCGCGCTCGGGTACACCATGGTGTACGGCATCCTGAAGCTGATCAACTTCGCCCACGGCGACATCTTCATGATCGGCTCCTTCGTCGGCTTCTACACGGGGAACTACCTCGCGAAGAACAACGCCGACGCGCCGTCGCTCGTGAATGCATCGATCGCCATGCTGCTGTCGATGATCATCTGCGGCTTCCTCGGCTACCTCAACGAGCGCATCGCGTACCGGCCTCTGCGCAACGCGCCGCGCATCGCCTCGCTGATCACCGCGATCGGCGTGTCGTTCCTCCTCGAGTACGGCGGGCAGTTCGTCTTCGGTCCCGATCCGAAGTTCTTCCCGACGCTCGTGGAGAAGAAGCTCATCCACATCGGCGGCGTCGTGACGACGAACTACCAGCTCATCGTCCTGGGCGTGGCGATCGTGTTCATGGCCCTGCTGCAGTACATCGTGTACGGGACGAAGTTCGGCCGCGCGATGCGCGCCGTGTCGTTCAACTTCGAGACCGCGTCGCTGATGGGCATCCCCACCGACCGCATCATCACGATGACCTTCGTCCTCGGCTCGATGCTCGCCGCGGTGGCCGGCATCCTCTACGGGCTGTCGTATCCCGAAGATCGATCCGCTGATGGGCATCATGCCCGGGCTGAAGGCGTTCGTCGCCGCGGTCCTCGGCGGCATCGGGAACGTGCCCGGCGCCGTCGTCGGCGGCCTGGTCATCGGCATCGTCGAGGCCTTCGTCGGCGGCTCGCAGTTCTCGAACTACCGCGACGCGATCGCGTTCATCATCCTCATCGTCATCCTGCTGTTCAGGCCTTCCGGCCTGTTCGGCAAGTACGAGCCGGAGAAGGTCTGATGCAGCGAACTGAATGCAAAACCGACAACTGATTGGCTGCCGCGCGATCCGATTTTTCAATTTTCGCTTCGTTTGATTCGGTACCGGGGCCTTGCACTGATGCTCAAGCGCTGGTGGCTTCGCGATCTGGTTTCCCTGGCCGTCTTCGTGGCGATCGTGTACGGCGTGTGGGTGGCGCTGGAGTACGCGACGCTGGCTGGCCGGGCTGCGCTACCAGAGCCGCATCCTCATCCTGATCGGCATCAACATCATCCTGGCGGTGTCGCTGAACATCATCAACGGCCACGCGGGCCAGTTCTCCCTCGGCCACGCGGGCTTCATGGCGGTCGGTTCGTACGCGGCGGCGTTCCTGACCATCGAATACTTCGCGACTTCGTGGCCCAGTTTCCCGAGGGGAGCGTGCAGCAGATCGTCTGGCGGAGCGTGTTCCTGCTCCTCGGCGTCTGCGCCGGCGCGATGGCACTGCGGCCATCTGCGGCTACATCGTCGGCCTGCCGTCGTTGCGCCTGCGCGGCGACTATCTGGCCATCGTCACGCTCGGCTTCGGCGAGATCATCCGCGTCCTGATCCTCAACATCGAGGAGATCGGCGCCGCCCGCGGTCTCACCGGCATCCCCGCCTGGAGCGAACTTCTTCTGGGTGTACTTCTTCGCCGGCATGACCATCCTGATCTCGCACCGGTTGGTGATCGTCCTCCGTCGGCCGCGCGTTCCTGGCCGTGCGCGAGGATCAGATCGCCGCGGAAGCGATGGGCGTCGACACCACGCAAGTACAAGGTCAAGGCGTTCGTCATCGGCTCCGCGCTGGCCGGCGTGGCCGGAGCGCTGTACGGCTCGTTCCTGATGTACCTCAACCCGGGGATGTTCACGTTCGTGAAGTCCTTCGAGGTCGTGGCGATGGTCGTCCTCGGCGGCCTCGGCTCGATCACCGGCTCCGTTCTGGCCGCGATCATCCTGACGATCCTGCCCGAGGGGCTGCGCTACGTGAAGGACATCGTCCCGGAGAACGCACCGGAGATCCTCAAGCGCGACCCGCGCATGGTCATCTATTCGATCATGCTCATCGCGCTGATGCTCACCCGTCCGCAAGGCCTCTTCGGGCGGCGCGAGCTGTGGGATTTTCTGCCGAAGAGGAAGGACTCCATTCCCAAGGAAGGGCGCGATGAAGGCGATTCGAACGACAAGCTCGATCGCGATTCCGGCCCGCCGGTGACCTAGCGATGGCGGACGAAATTCTCCTGCACGCCTCGGACGTCACGATCCGCTTCGGCGGACTGACCGCGGTGTCGAAGTTCAACTTCGGCATCCGGCCGCACGAGCTCGTCGGCCTCATCGGCCCCAACGGCGCCGGCAAGACCACGATCTTCAACATGCTCACGGGCGTGTACAAGCCGACCGAGGGCGAGATCAAGGTCGGCGGCGTGTCGACCCGCGCCATGAAGCCGTACCAGATCACCCGGCTCGGCGTGGCCCGCACGTTCCAGAACATCCGGCTGTTCAAAGACCTCACCGTTCTCGACAACGTCAAGATCGGCGGGCATATCCACTACACGTACTCCGGCACCTCCGCGGTGCTGCACACGAACCGCTTCCACGCCGCCGAGGCGCTGGCCGAGATCGAGGCCATGAAGCTGCTCGAGATCTTCGGCCTGCGCCTCCCGCGCCCAGTACGACGCGAAGAACCTGCCCTACGGCGATCAGCGCCGGCTGGAGATCGCGCGCGCCCTCGCGGCCAAGCCGAAGCTGCTCCTGCTCGACGAGCCGGCCGCGGGTCTGAACGACAGCGAGACCCTGGAGCTGATGAAGGACATCCGCGACATCCGCGACCGCTTCGACATCGCGATCCTCCTCATCGAGCACAACATGGAACTGGTGATGGGCATCTGCGAGCGCATCGTGGTGCTGAACTTCGGCAAGACCATCGCGGAAGGCACGCCGGAAGCGATTCGAGCGAACGACGCGGTGATCGAGGCCTACCTCGGCGAGCCCGCGGACCTGGCGGCGCTATGAGCGGAACGACTCCTTTCCATTCGCGGCATCGAGGTGGGGTACGGGACGATCCCGGCGCTGCACGGCATCGACCTCGAGGTGCGCAAAGGCGAGATCGTCACCCTCATCGGCGCGAACGGCGCGGGGAAGACCACCACCCTCCGCACCATCTCCGGCCTCCTCAAGCCGCGCGTCGGCTCCGTCGAGTTCAACGGCGAGCGACATCACCGGCGTGAAGCCGCACGTGATCGTCGCCCGCGGCATCTCCCACGTGCCCGAAGGCCGCGGCATCTTCGCCAACCTCACCGTCCACGACAACCTCGAGCTGGGCGGCTACCTCCGGAAAGACAAGATCAGCGCCGCCGAGTACGAGCGCGTCTACTCGCTCTTCCCCGTCCTCAAGGAGCGCCTCAAGCAGAACGCCGGCACCCTCTCCGGCGGCGAACAGCAGATGCTCGCCATCTCCCGCGCGCTGATGGCCAAGCCCACGCTCTTGCTGCTCGACGAGCCCTCCCTCGGCCTCGCCCCGCTGATGGTCCAGACCATCTTCCGCGTCATCCGCGAGATCAACGCCGAAGGCACGACCATCCTCCTGGTCGAGCAAAACGCCCACATGGCCCTCGTCACCGCCCACCGCGGCTACGTAATGGAAACCGGCCGCATCACCGCCGCCGACGACACGAAGGCGCTGCTGGCGAGCGACCGGATCAAGAAAGCCTACCTCGGGGGGTGACTTCCTCGCGAGAGCGCACCGGCGAGCCGCCGGTGGACCGGCCGGCCGGCGGCCAGCGCTCCACGTGCGCTGCTCACGCCACGTCCGTCCAGAGCGAGAACAACGTACGACCAGACGCAGAAGGCGCGCCGGCTGCTAGCCGGCCGGTCCACCGGCGGCTCGCCGGTACGCCTGTGTCCGGGAGCCGGCGAGATCTGGCGTTCTCACCGGCTGTCCTGGGAACGGGCGCGCTCTACATCGAATAGAAAGCTTGCGTTCCCGTCACGACCGAGGGAACCTCGGTGCGCATGTTGCCGCGTGTCCTGATCAAGGAGGACTCATGAGCGGAATCACCGCACCCGCTCAGGACGCTCAGGTCAAGCGCCTCTACGAGGTTGCGCAGGAGTACCGCGCGAAAGGCTACGGTGTGATCGTCGGGCCGTCTCAGCACGAGCTACCTGAGTTTCTCCGCGGCTTCGAGCCTGATCTCGTCGTCACGAGCGATGCCGACAACGCCGCGGTCATCATCAAGCCCCGCCGGGCGCTCCTGGGGACTAATGCGTCGAGCCGAATGGCTGCTGCCATCGAACAGCAGCCCGGCTGGAGGTGTGAGCTGGTGCTCGTTCCATCCGGTGCCGACCTCGAACAGCGCCTTCCCGACTCCGCGAGCGTCAATCGTGTGGGCGAGTTGCTTGCCCAGGCTCACAGCCTCCGAGGATCGTGTATCGCGATCATTCCGGCGATGGCGGCCGCGGAGACGGCGATGCTGATCGCCCTCGAACGGGAGGGACTCGATCTGGCGTCGCCGTATCCAAGCGCGGCGATGAAGACCCTCTTCGCCTACGGCCTTCTTTCGCGAGAGCAATACGACGAGCTCGACGCCGCGACACGGGTACGTGACGACGTCGCGCATGGACGTACGGGGGACGTGGACGTTTGAACCGCGGCTCGCAGCGGTCGAACCGATCGTTCAGGAGTTGCTCAGCGGACCGCTGTCTTGAGCCGCCACCGCCGAAGCCCGCGAGATGCCCACCATCCTGATCGAGACCATCGTCGCCGCGTCGCTCGAACGTTGCTTTGACGCCGCGCGAGACCTCGACCTGCACCTGTCTTCCATGGCTCATACCGGGGAGCGAGCGGTCGCCGGCCGAACGAGCGGTCTGATCGAGCTGGGCGAACAGGTGACCTGGGAGGGCCGGCACTTCGGGGTCCGCCAGCGCTTCACGTCGCGGATCACCGCGTTCGATCGGCCGCGCCACTTTCAGGATTCCATGATCGAGGGTGCATTCCGGTCATTCGTACACGACCACTACTTCGCACCCGGTCCGGGCGGTACGGTCATGAAAGACGTCCTGGCCTTCCAGTCGCCCCTCGGGATTCTCGGAACGATCGCCGACACCATCGTCCTGAAAGAGTACCTGCGGCGGCTGCTCACCCGGCGCGGGATCGCGATCCGGCAGGCGCTCTTCAGTGTGGTTGGGGTCTGACCCCAACCACACTTACAGGCGGCGGAGCGTCATCATCGCGAGCGAGGCCAGCGCCGCGGCGAGCAGCGTGAGGCCGAGGGGGGAGAGGGACGGGATCTGGGCGTTCGCGGCGGGGGCCGCCGTGTTGGTGGTGCCGGTGGTGTCGTTCGTGCCGTCGCCGTTGGAGTCGTAGGAGAACGTCGCCTGGTTGGACAGCGCGCCGCTGGCATCGGCGTCGACTGTGGCGTGGATGGTGATGATCACGCTCGAGCCGGTGGGGATGGCGCCGTTCCAGGTCACGGTGTTCGTGCCCACGTTCGCGGTGGCGGTGCCGCTCGTGGCGGAGGCGTCGACGAGGGTGAGTCCGGACGGGAGCACGTCCGTGAGCTCGTCGCCGGGATTGTCGGGTTGCGCGGTGAGGCCGTCGTTGGTCAGCGTGATCGTGAAGGTGATCGTGGCGCCGGGGTTCGCCGTGCCGCTCGCGGTCTTTGTGCCGGTGACGTGCGCGCCCTGCGCGACGGTGGTCGTCTCCGTGGCCGTGTCGTCCGCGGGATTCGTGTCGATCGCGCCGGAAGTGATCGTCGCCTGCAGCGTGGCGACCGCGCCCGGGGTCGCGGGGGAGGTCGCCTGGACCGTGAAGGCCTCGCTGCCGGCGGCGAATAGCGCGTTGGTACACGTGTTCGCGATGCAGCTCCAGCCGGCCGGCGGCGTGATGGAGTCGATCGTGAGATTCGGGCTCGGGGTGAACGTGATCGACGCCGCCGTGGCGGCGTCCGGGCCTGCGTTCGTTGCCGTCACGGTGTAGACGATCGGCGACGCGGGCTGCACGGGGTCGGGCGCGTCCGTAATGGCGACGGACAGCTCCGCGCTCGTCGAAGCAGTGGCGGAGTTGTTCCCCGGATCGCTGTCCGACGGCGACGAAACGGTCGCCGTGTTGGCCGGCAGGGCCCCGGTCGTCTCGAGCTGGAACACCGCCGGGGACGCGGGCGGCAGGGAGGGGGTTGTACAGGTGACGGTGCCGCTCGCGCCCACCGCCGGGGTGCCGCACGTCCAGCCGGCCGGCGCGGTGAGCGAGGCGAACGCGGCTCCCGGAGGGATGACGTCCGTGAGCGTCACGCTGGCTGCGTTGCTCGGTCCCGAGGAGCTGACCGTGATCGTCCAGGAATGACCGCCGGGGGTTGCTCCCGCGCTGGTCTTCGTCACCGCGATGTCGGTGTCCACGACCACCTGCGTCGTCTCGGAGTCGTCGTTGTTCGCCGGAACGCTGTCCGCGGCGTCGATGTGTGCGCTCGTCGTGACCGGGCCCGCCGGTGTCGACGGATCGACGTGCGCAACAAGCGTCAGCGTCTCCGTCCCGGGAGGCATGTCCGTCCGGGTGCAGGTGAACGAGCCGCACGTCCAGCCGGTGCCCGTGAACGAGACCTGCGTGAGCGCCGGCGGCGGCGTGACGGTGAGCGTGACGTCGCCGGCGCTGGGGCCGTTGTTGGTCACGGCGATGGTGTAGGTGAGGTCGCTGCCCGCGGCCACCGGGTCGGGCGCGTCGCTGAGGCTCACCGCGACGTCGAGGTCTTCGATGATGATCACGGAGATGTCGATGCTGTTGTCGCCGGTCTCGGGATCACTCGTCGTGGAGCTCACCGACGCCGTCGCGGTGATGGTCTGCGGCGGCAGCGCGGGATCGGTCGTCGCCACGATCGTGAATTGCGCCGAGCCGGGAGGCAGGGCTGCGGTCGAGCACGTGACGGTCTGCCCGGTCGTACACGACCATCCGGCCGGCGCGCTCAGCGAATCGAACGTGGCCTCGGCCGGCAGCGTGAACGTCAGCTGCGTGTTGGCCGCGTCGTCCGGCCCCTCGTTGTTCGCGTAGAGGACGAACGTGATCGGCGCTCCGGCCGGAACCGGGTCGACGTGATCGTTGCTCACGCTGAGCGAGGCGGTCTGGGCGAGGACGGGGGTGGTCAGCAGGAGCAGAGCAAGCGAGAGGATCGTACGCACTGCGGCCTAGATACCAGATATCCGGCAATTTTGGAGACGGATTTACGAAGAGCCGTCCCAAGTGAGGTCAGTCAGCGCTGACGATGGAGCGCAATGACAGGACTCGAGGTCATGTGCGACAGAACCCCGTCAACAGTGAGCCGGCCCGAAGGCCGGCTCACGGGGTGGGATGGGATCAGTGGCCGCCGTGGGTGGTGTGGCTACCCTCGCCGCCGCGCACGATGACCATGATGGGGATGGCACCGGTGCGGGCACCGGCATTGTCCCAGGCAACGGCGCGGACCATGTTGTGGCCCGGCTTGAGGTCTTTGAGCGTCACCATGTACGGCTCGGACGTGACGGACGCGATGAGCTTGGGCGGATCGCCGAAGACGATCGTGTCGCTGAGATAGAAGTCGACGCGGCTGATGCTCCCGTCGGGGTCACTGGCGCGGACGACGGCGACGAGGGTGTCCCCGGCCGTGATCTCGCTGTGCATCCCGGGCTGGGTGAACGCCACGCGCGGCGGGATGTTGGTCACGCCGGTGATGGTGCTGTGGACGAGGGTCCGTTCGCCGCGATCGTCGTCGACCAGGGCGGTGAGGCGTTGCGGTCCGAGGCGCACGGGGACGTCGAACCGGTACGGCGCGGCCTGCGCCGTGCCGGCCGGTTTGCCGTCCACGAGCAGCGTCACGCTGCGCACGCTGCCGTCACCGTCGACCGCGTCCACCTCGACGGTGGCGGTCTTCTCGGCGTTGAACAGCTCGCCGTCGATGTTCGTGAAGACCGCGGCAGGCTTCTCGCGCGGCTCCAGCCAGTTCGCGTTGACCTCCGCGTCGAACGTGAGGTCGAGGAGGTTGTCCGCGCGATGCACCTCCACGGCCAGGACGTTGGTCCCTTTCCGCAGCAGCGCCGGGTTGAGGACGACCGGGGTGAACGCCTCGCGGGCGACGCCCTGCACCGTCTTCAAGGCCAGGGTGCGGTAGTTGACGTCTGCGGGCGGAAGATTGGTGCGGAAGATCTCCTTGCCGTTGAGGTAGGCGATCGCACCGTCGCTCTGCTTGATGCGCAGGATCGCGTTGCGGATGAACGACGGATCGTCGACCTGGAACCGGTGGCGGAGGTAGGAGGTGGTGGTTTTCACGCCGTGCGGGCTGCCGCTCGCGGCGGCGTCGATGAGACCGAGCTCGAGCCGCCGGCGATGCCACGTGGAGTCGTCGAAGTCGACCCCGGTCCAGCCTTCCGGCGCGTTCTTGTCGCCGAAGAGGCGCCATTCGCGGCCGCCCCGCACGAGGGTCAGCTTCTCGACGGCCACCTGATAGCGGTTGCCGCCGACGACGGTGGCGGGCGCGCCCGGCGCGCCGGTCTGCACCACGTCGAAGTTGAGGTGCTGGCCGCGTGCGGTCGGCTTGTAGTCGCGGTTCAGCTCGAAGGTGACCTGCACCGGGAAGCTCTCGGCGGGCTGGAAGACGATGTTCTCGAGGGTCGCGTCCGCGGTCGTGATGAGCACCACGTTCGGGTTCTCGGTAAGCTCGAAACCGCGTCCGCGTGCGCCGCCCTCGCGCCAGCGTGCAGCGAGCTGTGGCCCGAGGTTCACCCGGACCCGGCCGACCTGGAAGAACTCGTCACCGGGGCGGTCCAGCCGCGCGGCGAAGCGCAGGCCGCCGTTCACCACAGTCTGGAAGGCGTTGTTGGCGAAGAACTGGATCATGAACATCGGGCCGGGGATGATGTCCACCACGGACACGTTGCGCCAGGCGATGTTGTTGTTGGCCTTCACGTTCGCGCCGAGGTTGTTGGTCTCCGTGGTGGTCATTCCCCACGGCGAGGACGTGCTGGTCTCGATGCGGGCGACGAGGCAGGCGTGGAGCGGCGCGCTGCCGAACTTCAACGGATCGGGCGGATACCAGGGGATCTCCAGGATCGCCTCTTCGTTCGTCTGCATCGCCGGGATGTTCAGCGGCGCTATGTCGTAGAACGGCGGCGAGACGACCGAGCGGTCCAGACCCGTCTTCGCGTTGATCTGGCCACCGGCGACGGTCCACGGCTCGATCTCGCCGAGGGTGTCGTTCGGCAGGCCGTCGGGCATGGCGACGCCGTCCCAGGGGCCCATCACGGCCCCGATGTTGGCGTCCCCCTGCGCCGTGCCGTAGGTCGTGGCCGGATCGTGGTTGAAGTTCGACTTGCGCTGCCAGCGCGCCCAGAGCTGGTCGACCTTCGCGTGGAGCATGAAGAAGAAGGGATCACGCGCGGCGTAGGGCTGGAGCATCTGATCGCCGGTCTGGGTGAGATCGAACGGATTGGGCGGGCTCGGCGGGCCCCAGTAACCAGCGACGCGCCCGTGCGACGAGTTGTGGCTGACGGCCTCCAGACGGCCGGAGAAGTTGTTGGCCGCGATGTTCGAGTCGTAGTTCACGCGGTTATTGATCGTGGTGTCGGACTCGATCGTGCCGGTGAGCTGCCAGCGGCGCAGGATCGGATTCAGGCCGGTGAAGGGGTTCGGATACATGCCGTCGGTGGCGGGAGAGAGCGGAGGGCCGATCTGCACGCCGGCCGGCTGTCCGGAGCCGCTCAAGCCCATGAACAGGTTGTTCATGTAGTCGACATTGGGGTTGGTGTTCGTCCACTGCCAGTACAGCAGCTTGACGGTCGGATTCGCCTCCTGCAACAGTCCCTCGTAGCGGTTCACGAACTCGCGGTGCCACGGCAGGAAGGCCACGGACGGGACGAACGGATTGCCGGTGCCGTGGCGCCAGGTCGGGCCGAAGCGGTGGATCTCCTGCTGCGTGTGCCAGTACGTATCGCCGTTGATGAAATTCACGTTCGGATCGAACTGGTCGGCAAAGTCGACGATGGCATTGATGTAGGCGGTGCGCTCCGCGGCCGTCGCGGTGGCGGCGCTCTCGCGGGGCTTGGTGATCTCGCTCCCGTGCAGCACGCCTGCCTGCACGTTGTCGATGAACGAACCGGCCACTTTGGCCGGATCCCACGACAGGCCGGTCGAGGCGGCGGCCCAGTACACCATCAGGCGCTCATTGACGCCGGCCGAGGCGGTGCCGCGGTTGCGCACGCGCACGTAGACGTAGTTCGGCCGGCCCGAGAGCGGGCTGCGGTAATCGGGATCGAAGTGCGAGGTGTCGAGCCAGGCGGGGGGCGAGTTGATCGGGTATGGGTACGGGTTCCATCCGGGCAGCGGGTCTCGGCGGACCCAGATGTCGGGAGACGTCCACATCGGCCCGTTGTTCGGGTTCTGCTCGATGCCCGTGTCGTTGACGTCGTCGCGGATGTAGAGATCCTCCGCGTAGACGCCGGGCGCGAGCGCGATTGCCGCGATGAGCACGATTGAGACACTCCTGGACCACCATCGTCGTTGGGACATTCATTCCTCCGTGCCGTCGGTAATGACGGACGGATGGAAGGCATTGCAACTGGAATGCACGAAGCTTCGGCAGCGCTCGCCGCAGCCCGGGAAAAGGTGAGCCGGCCCGAAGACCGGCTCACGAGGGGAATGGGATCAGTGGCCGCTGTGGGTGGTGTGGCCACCCTCGCCGCCGCGCACGATGACCATGATGGGGATGGCACCGGTGCGGGCACCGGCGTTGTCGTAGGCCACGGCGCGGACCATGTTGTGGCCCGGCTTGAGGTCTTTGAGCGCCACCATGTACGGCTCGGCCGTGACGGACGCGATGAGCTTGGGCGGATCGCCGAAGATGATCGTGTCGTTGAGGTAGAAGTCGACGCGGCTGATGCTCCCGTCGGGATCGCTGGCGCGGGCGACGGCGACGAGGGTGTCCCCGGCCGTGATCTCGCTGTGCATTCCGGGCTGGGTGAAGGCCACCTTCGGCGGGATGTTGGTCACGCCGGTGATGGTGGTGTGGACGAGGGTTCGTTCGCCGCGATCGTCGTCGACCAGGGCGGTGAGACGTTGCGGTCCGAGGCGCACGGGGACGTCGAACCGGTACGGCGCGGCTTCCGCCGTGCCGGCCGGCTTGCCGTCCACGAGCAGAGTCACTCTGCGCACGCTGCCGTCGCCGTCGACCGCGTCCACCTCGACGGTGGCAGACTTCTCGGCGTTGAACAGCTCGCCGTTGACGTTGGTGAAGGCCGCGGCCGGCTGCTCGCGCGGCTCCAGCCAGTTCGCGTTGAGCTCCGCATCGAAGGTGAGGTCGAGGAGGTTGTCCGAGCGGTGGACCTCCACGGCCAGGACGTTGGTCCCTTCCCGCAGCAGCTTCGGATCGAGGGTCACCGGGGTGAATGCCTCGCGGGCGACGCCATACACGGTCTTCAGCGCCAGGGTGCGGTAGTTGACGTCCGCGGCCGGAAGGTTGGCGCGGAAGATCTCCTTGCCGTTGAGGTAGGCGATCGCACCGTCGCTCTGCTTGACGCGCAGGATCGCGCTGCGGATGAACGACGGATCGTCGACCTGGAACCGGTGGCGGAGGTAGGAGGTCGTGGTTTTCACGCCGTGCGAGCCGCCGCTCGCGGCGGCGTCGATGAGCCCGAGCTCGAGCCGGCGGCGGTGCCACGTGGAGTCGTCGAAGTCGACCCCGGTCCAGCCTTCCGGCGCGCTCTTGTCGCCGAAGAGGCGCCATTCGCGGCCGCCCCGAACGAGGGTCAGCTTCTCGACGGCCACCTGATAGCGGTTGCCGCCGACGACGGCGCCGGGTGCGCCCGGCGCGCCGATCTGCACCACGTCGAAGTTGAGGTGCTGGCCGCGTGCGGTCGGTTTGTAGTCGCGGTTCAGCTCGAAGATGACCTGCACCGGGAAGCTCTCGGCGGGCTGGAAGGCGATGTTCTCGAGGGTCGCATCCGCGGTCGTGATGAGCACCACGTTCGGATCCTCGGTGAGCTTGAAGCCGCGTCCGCGGGAGCCGCCCTCGCGCCAGCGCGCGGCGAGCTTGGGCCCGAGGTCCACCCGGACCTTGCCGACCTTGAAGAACTCGTCACCGGGGCGGTCCAGCTTCGCGGCGAAGCGCAGCCCGCCGTTCACCACCTTCTGGAAGATGTTCGTGGCGAAGAACTGGACGAGGAAGAACGGGCCCGGGACGATGTCGACCACGGACACGTTGCGCCACGCGATGTTGTTGTTGGCCCTCGTGTTCGCGTTGATGTCCGCGGTCTCCGCGGTGGTCATCCCGAACGGCGAGGACGTGCTGGTCTCGATGCGTGCGACCAGGCAGGCGTGGAGCGGCGCGGCGCCGAAGTTCGCCGGGTCGGGCGGATACCAGGGGATCTCCAGGATGGCCTCTTCGTTCGTCTGCATCGCGGGGATGTTCAGCGGTGCCGTGTCGTAGAACGGCGGCGAGACGACCGAGCGGTCGAGACCCGTCTTCGCGTTGATCTGGCCACCGGCGACGGTCCACGGCTCGATCTCGCCGAGGGTGTCGTTCGGCAGGCCGTCGGGCATGGCGACGCCGTCCCAGGGGCCCATCACGGCGCCGATGTTGGCGTCGCCCTGCGCGGTGCCGTACGCCGTGGCCGGATCGTGGTTGAAGTTCGACTTCCGCTGCCAGCGTGCCCAGAGCTGGTCGACCTTCGCGTGGAGCATGAAGAAGAACGGATCACGCGCGGCGTACGGCTGGAGGACCTGATCGCCGGCCTGGCCGGCAGCGAACGGATTGGGCGGGCTCGGCGGCCCCCAGTATCCGCCGACGCGCACGTGCGACGAGTTGTGGCTGATGGACTCCAGCTGGCCGGAGAAGTTGTTGGCCGCGGTGTTCGAGTCGTAGTCCACGCGATTGTTGATCGTGGTGTCGGACTGGATCGTGCCGGTGGTCTGCCGGCGGCGCAGGATCGGGTTCAGGCCGGTGAAGGGATTCGGATAGAGACCATCGGTGGCGGGAGAGAGCGGAGCGCCGATCTGGACGCCGGCCGGCTGTCCGAAGCCGCTCGCGCCCATGAACGTGTTGGTGAAGTAGTTGAACGGTCCGGTCTCGGGCTGGTCCGTCCACTGCCAGTACAGCAGCTTGAGGGTCGGGTTCGTCGCCTGCAACAGTCCCTCGTAGCGGTTCACGAACTCGCGGTGCCAGGGCAGGAAGGCCACGGACGGGACGAACGGATTGCCGGTGCCGTGGCGCCAGGGCGGACCGAAGCGGTGGATCTCCTGCTGCGTGTGCCAGTAGGTGTCGCCGTTCGTGAAGTTCACGTTCGGATCGAACTGGTCGGCGATGTCGACGATGGCGTTGATGTAGGCGGTGCGCTCCGCGGCCGACGCGGTGGCGGCGTTCTCGCGGGGCTTGGTGATCTCGCTCCCGTGCAGCACGCCGGCCTGCACGTTGTCGATGAACGAGCCGGCCACTTTCGCCGGATCCCACGACAGGCCGGTCGAGGCGGCGGCCCAGTACACCATCAGGCGCTCATTGACGCCGGCCGAGGCGGTGCCGCGGTTGCGCACGCGCACGTAGACGTAGTTCGGCCGGCCGGAGAGCGGGCTGCGGTAATCGGGATCGAAGTGCGTGGTGTCGAGCCAGGGCGGGGGCGAGTTGCTCGGATACGGGTACGGGTTCCATCCGGGCAGCGGATCTCTGCGCACCCAGATGTCGGGAGACGTCCACATCGGCCCGTTATTCGGGTTCTGCTCGATGCCCGTGTCGTTGATGTCGTCGCGGATGTACAGATCCTCCGCGTAGACGCCGGGTGTGAGCGCGATTGCCGCGATGAGCACGATTGAGACACTCCTGGACCACCATCTTCGTTGGGACATTCATTTCCTCCATAACGTCGGTAGTGACGTAAGGGGAGAAATCGTTTCAACTAAAATTCATCCCTCCTAACCTTTCCCTCTCGCGAGCGTATGAACCGGCAAAGGAAAGGGGAATATCGACATGCGACGTCTTGCCATCGCATTGAGTCTCACGCTCGCGGCCACCGCCGCGTTCGCGCACGAAGGGTCCGACCACCGCAGCAGCGCCGAGGAGTGCTCGGAGCGGAACATCCACCTCGGGGATGGGCGGACCTACGTGAAGAAAGAGGTCATCAACGCCAGCAGCCTCCGCTCGCTGAAGGCCGCGGTTACCAACGCGCCGATCAGCTTCGAGGGCGGCAACGCGGCCGGCTACACGATCACGGTCTGCAAGGCCGCGACGGTGGTGGCGGACCTCGACCAGATCCGCGTCACGCTGAACGGCAACGAACTGCGCGCCGAGGGGCCGGACGAAGGGCGGAACCGCCGCTGGACGGTCATGTACCACGTGCGCGCGCCGCACGGGGCGGACATCGACGTCGATGCCGAGAACGGGCCCGTGGCCATCAAGGACCTCGACGGCACGGTCGTCGCGCGCGCGCAGAACGGTCCGCTGTCGCTGCACAACGTCCAGGGCAACATCGACGCGCAGACGACGAACGGCCCGATCAGCATCCACGGCGGCTCGGGCACGATGAAGGTGAAGGCGTCGAACGGACCGCTCTCGGTGAAGCTCGACGGCGCGGCGTGGAACGGCACGCTCGACGCGTCGACCAAGAACGGCCCGCTGACGGTGAAGATCCCGCGCAACTTCGGCTCGGGCGTCCTCATCGAGGCGAAGGGCCACGGCCCGATCTCCTGCAGGGCCGAGCAGTGCGATCGCGGCGGCTGGCGCTCGAACGACGACGGCGAGCCGCGCCGCATCGAGCTGGGAAGCGGACCGACGACGGTGCGCCTGTCGACGGTCAACGGCCCGGTGACGGTGAAGGACGAGTAACCCAAAATCCTGAGCGAAGCGAAGGATCGACGGAGCCCTCTCGAAGACCGCGCCTGAGGCGCGGCCGGCGAGAGGGCTCCGGTTGATCCTTCGCCGCTTCGCGACTCAGGATAAACTGCTGCGGCCGGATGACGGTCCCCGATAAAGCGCGCGCTCGCGGCCATCTTCTCGCCGTCCTGGGGGTCGGGTTCGGCCTTGCCGTCACGATCGGCAACACCATCGGCGCGGGCATCCTCCGCACGCCCGGCGTCATCGCCGGCGAGATTCACACCTTCTGGCCCTACATCGCCATCTGGGTCGCCGGCGCCCTCTACGCTCTCCTCGGCGCCAACGCGCTCTCCGAACTGGCCACGCTCGTTCCCCGCTCCGGTGGCCAGTACGTCTTCGTCCGCCACGGCCTCGGCGACTACGCCGGCTTCGTCGTGGGCTGGAGCGACTGGATCTCGACGTGCGGCACGACCGCCGCCGTCGCCATCGTCATCGGCGAGTACAGCGTGAGCCTGATCCCCGAGGCGCGGACGCAGCAGGTCGTGGCACTGGCGGTCGTGGCCATCTTCACCATCGTCCAGTGGCTCGGCATCCGCAGCGGCAGCGCGCTGCAGAACGTCACCAGCATCATGAAGGCGCTGGCGCTGCTGATCTTCATCGGCGCGTGCTTCTGGTTCGGCACGCGCTCTCCGGCGGCGCCGACCGCGATGACGCTCACGAACGAAGGGGGGATGCTCCTCGCGTTCATCATCGCCCTGCAGTCCGTGATCTACACGTACGACGGCTGGTCCGCGGTCATCTACTTCTCCGAGGAAGTGAAGGACCACGCGAGGAACATCCCGCGGGCGATGCTCGGCGGGGTCGTATCGATCGCGGGCATCTACCTGCTGCTCAACATCGCCTTCCTCGCCGTGGTGGCGCTGCCGACGATCGCGGGGAGCAACTTCGCGGCGGGCGTGGTCGTCGACCGCATCTTCGGTTCCTCGGGGCAGACACTGCTGCGCGCGCTGGTCGTGCTGATCCTCCTGAGCGCGGTCAGCTCGAACGTGCTGATGGCGCCGCGCGTGATCTACGCGATGGCCAAGGACGGCCTGTTCTGGCGCGGCGCGCGCGAGGTGAACCGCGGCGGGACGCCCGACGTCGCGCTGATGATCAGCAGCATGCTCGCCGCCGCGTTCATCGTGACGAACACGTTCGAGACGGTGATCGCCAAGCTGGCGTTCTTCTTCGTGGCGAACTACGCGCTGTCGTTCGTGGCGCTTTTCGTCCTCCGCCGCCGCGAGCCGGACGCGCCGCGGCCGTACCGCGCGTGGGGGCATCCCCTCACCACCGCCCTGGCCCTCCTCGCCTCACTCGCCTTCCTCGGCGGCGCCATCGCGGGGGACACGAAGAGCAGTCTGTGGTCGATCGGCTTGCTCGTACTGAGCATCCCTGTTTTCCTGCTCGTGAAACGGCGGACGACGGTTAACCCGTGACCCGTGACCCGTTGCCAGGGCAGCCCCGCCTGTGCGATACAGCCCGGGCAACGGACCACGGGTCACGGGCAACGGGTTAACGATGATCGATCCACGACTTGAATTCGCAGCCACTCTTCCTTCGCGCTTCTACTTCGACGCGGCCGTGTTGTCCGAGGAGAACCGGAACGTGTTCGGACGCACGTGGCAGCTCGCGGGCCAGGCTGCCCAGGTGCGCGAGGCGGGGCAGTACTTCACGACGACCATCGGCGACGAGCCGGTGCTGGTCGTCCGGGGGAGCGACGGCGTGCTGCGCGCGATGTCGAACGTCTGCCGCCACCGCGCCGGTCCCATCGCGCGAGGCGAGGGGAAGCGTCCGGTCCTGCAGTGCGGCTACCACGGCTGGACGTATTCGCTCGACGGACGCCTGAAGGTCACGCCGGAGTTCGAGGGCGTGCAGGACTTCGACCGCGCGTCGTGCATGCTGCCGCAGTTCCGGGCGGAGATCTGGAACGAGCTGGTGTTCGTGAACCTCGACCCGCGCGCGGAATCGCTCACCGCCTTCCTCGGCGAGCTGCTGCAGGACATGCCGCCGCACGATTACAGCGGTTTCCAGCTGGCACACCGCAAGACGTGGGAGCTGGACTGCAACTGGAAGGTGTACGTCGACAACTACCTCGAGGGGTACCACATCCCCATCGTCCACCCGGGCCTGTTCCGCGAGCTCGATTACCCGAAGTACCGGACGGACGTGAAGCGCAACTACTCGATCCAGATCGCGCCGACGCGAAAGCCGGAGCGGATCCGCGGCGATGACGACGTGCGCTATTTCTGGATCTTCCCCAACCTCATGCTGAACGTCTACCCCGACAATTTCTCGACGAACCTCATCGTCCCCCTCGGACCCAACCGCACAGCCACGCTGTTCGACTGGTACTTCAAGGACCCGGAGTCGTCCAGGCAGCAGATCGAGGAGACGGTGGCGTTCTCGGACGAGATCCAGATCGAGGACGTCGACATCTGCGAAGCCGTGCAGCGCGGGCTGCGGTCGTCGACATACGAGGCGGGCCGATACTCCCCGCAGCGGGAGAACGGCGTGCACCACTTTCACCGTTTGTACGAGTCACTCATGACGTAGGGCGTGGCTTCAGCCCGCCAATGGCGTTCACTTTAGGCGAGAGCGCCCCTCACCCGGCCTTCGGCCACCCTCTCCCCACCGCTCACGCGCGGGGAGAGGGGATGATCAAGGTTGGCTCTCGCGAGAAGGAACGTAGATAAACCCCTCGCCCCGCGCTTAGCGGGGAGAGGGTGGCCGAAGGCCGGGTGAGGGGCGCTCTCGCCTAAAGCTGACGCCCTACGTTGATTTAATGCGCGCGTAAACCGGGCACCACGGCTCGTGGGCGCCGGGCAGATACCCGGTCGACAGCAGAAACGACCCCGTGATCTCTCCGCCGGTGAAGACGAACGTCTTCTTGAACAGCTTCACCCACTCGCTCTTCTCGGCGCGGGTGGTGCGCGTCGAGCCACTCCGCGAACGAGCCGTGTGTCTTGCGCAGCGCGAGGATGCGCTTTGGCGTTCTCCACCGCCGCGTCGACCTTCAGGCGGTTGCGGATGATGCCCGCGTTCTGCAGCAGCTTCGCGCGGCGGCGCGCGTCATAGCGCGCGACGCGCTCGAGCTGGAAGTCGTCGAAGGCTTCACGGAAGGCCTCGCGCTTCTTGAGGATCGTCAGCCACGAGAGCCCGGCCTGATTGATCTCCAGCACGAGCCGCTCGAAGAGCCGGTCGTCCTCGCGCACGGGAAAGCCGTACTCATTGTCGTGATACGGACCGTGAAACGGATGTCCCGGCGCAATATCGCAGTAAGTCGTCATTTTCTCGATGAAGCCTCTGCGGTCTCTGTGCTCTCTGTGGTTGAACGTTCTCCGTTGCAGACTCGCAGGAGAGACCGATTCACCACAGAGAGCACAGAGACCACAGAGGCTTCATCGAGAAAATCACATTGGCCGCGCGTGCTCCGCTTCTTTCCAGATTTCCGTGCGGTGGCTTTCATTGAGGAAGAACGTGCCGACGACGAACGTCATCAGCGCGATGCCGATCACCCAGTACAGGCCCGCGAACTTGTTCCCCGTCTCCGCCACCAGGACAGCCGCGATCAGCGGCAGCGTCCCGCCGAACCAGCCGTTGCCGAGGTGGTAGGGCAACGAGAATGACGTATAGCGGATGCGCGCGGGGAAGGCCTCGATGAGAAACGCGGCGATCGGGCCATACACCATCGTCACATAGAGCACCTGGATGAATACGAGCAGCGTGAGCATCACCATGTTCGGGTTCTGCGGGTCCGCGCCGTAATGCGTCATCGCCTTGTAGATCGGGATGTACGTCAGCGCCGCGATGAGATTCCCCGCCATCATGATCTTCAGCCGTCCGATCTTGTCCGACAGCGCGCCGAACACGGTGAAGAACGGCATGCCGAGGAGCAGGGCGATTGCGACGATGACACTCGACTGCTCGATGCCGATCTTCATGACGGTCTGCAGGAACGACAGCGCGTAGAACTGGCCCGTGTACCAGACGATCCCCTGTCCCGCTGTCGCGCCGAACAGCACGAGCAGCACGATCTTCAGGTTCGGCCAGTGCCCGAAGCTCTCCTTCAGGGGCGCGAGCGACGTCTTCCCCTGGCTCTTCAGCGCCGCGAAGAGCGGCGATTCCTGCATCCGCATGCGGATGTACAGCGACATCCCCACCAGGACGATCGACAGCAGGAACGGCACACGCCACCCCCACGCTGAAAACGCCTCGGGCGTCATCATCTTCTTGACGCCGAGGACGACGCCGAGGGAGACGAAGAGGCCGAGCGTGGCGGTGATCTGGATGAAGCTCGTATAGAACCCGCGGCGGTCGTCCGGCACGTGCTCCGCCACATACACCGCCGCGCCGCCGTATTCGCCGCCGAGGGCGAGGCCCTGCAGGAGCCGCAGGACCAGCAGGATCGCCGGCGCGAGCACGCCGATCGACGCATACGTCGGCAGCAGCCCGATGAGGAACGTGGAGAAGCCCATGATCGTGAGCGTCACCATGAACGCGTACTTGCGTCCGATGAGGTCGCCCACGCGCCCGAACACGAGCGCGCCGAACGGCCGCACGATGAATCCCGTCGCAAACAGCGCCACGTCTTGATCAGCGCCCACGTCGGATCTCCCGCGGGGAACATCAGCTCCGACATGATTACGGCCAGGCTTCCGAAAATATAGAAGTCGTACCACTCGATCATGGTGCCGAGGCCTGAGGCAAAGATGATTCTCCGGACCGGGTATGCCGTCTTCGCGGTGGCGTCGCTCATAGGTCGGGGATGATACCCTGCACACACTAATCGCATGGGTCTGCTTCAAATCGTGATCGCAGTCTCGATCCTCGCGATAGCCGCGTCGATCGTGTACCGGCAGCTGGTGGCTGCCCGCGCGTCGCGCGGGCACATCGAGAACGGACGTTTCGCGCGCGACATCCTCGACAACGCGGGCGAAGGGATCGTGGTCTACGACCGCGAGCTGCGGTATGGCTCTGGAACGCGTTCATGCAGGAGATGACCGGTCTCGCGCCGCGGACGTGCTCGGCAAGCGCGCCACGGAGTGTTCCCGCACCTGCCGAGCAGCGGATGGATGACGTGCTCCGCCCGCGCCCTGGCGCGGCGAAACGGTGGCGACGCCGGACATTCACTATTACGTCCCTGCGACGCAGCGGCAGGGCTGGGTCTCCTCCGTCTATCGCCCGTATATCGGCGGCGACGGCGAACCCTCGGCGTCATCGCGCTGATCCGCGACATCACGGACCGCAAAGCGGCCGAGCAGCAGATCGAGTATCAGGCGTATCACGACTCTCTGACCGGCCTCGCGAACCGGCACCTGTTCCAGGAGCATCTGTCGCTGGCGCTGGCGCTGGCGCAGCGGCGCGTGAAGCAGGTGGCGGTGCTGTTCCTCGATCTCGATCACTTCAAGATCGTCAACGACTCCCTCGGGCACAGCATCGGCGATGGGCTGCTGCGGGAGGTGGCGCGGCGGCTGAAGAGTGTGGTGCACGAGGCGACACGGTGGCGCGCGTCGGCGGCGACGAGTTCACGATCGTGCTGCAGGACCTCTCGCACCGCACGACGCGGCGTCGTCGCGCAGAACGTGCTGCGCAGCGTCGCGGAGCCGATGACGTCAAGGGCATCGGCTGTACGTCACGACAGCATCGGCATGACGGTCTACTCCCGACGACGGCAGCGACGCGGAGACGCTGCTCAAGAACGCGGACACAGCGATGTACCGTGCGAAGGCCGAGGGGCGCAACACGTTCCAGATGTCGACGCGGGAGCTGAGCCACTCGACGCAGGAGCGGATGACTCGTCGAGAACGGACTGCATCTCGCGCTGGAAGCGGGCGAGTTCGACTGCTCTATCAGCCGCAGATCGAGTCGACGACATGACGATCGTCGGGATGGAGGCGCTGCTGCGATGGAACCATCCGGAGCGCGGCGTGATCCTGCCGGAGACTTCATCGGCATCGGCGGAGGAGCGCGGGCTGATTCTGCCGATCGGCGACTGGGTTCTGCGCCAGGCCTGCCGCGACGGCGCGGCGCTTCTACGACCGCGGATTGTCGCACTTCCGCGTGGCGGTGAACATGTCCGCCCGCCAGTTCCGCGA
The DNA here is from genome assembly GCA_963821585.1 of uncultured Acidobacteriota bacterium. Lineage (GTDB taxonomy): Bacteria > Acidobacteriota > Thermoanaerobaculia > Gp7-AA8 > Gp7-AA8 > QHVT01. The sequence continues at coordinate 4,142,752 of CAWGEI010000003.1, read as the reverse complement.
CCCGTCGCTGGCGCCGACGTCGAAGTCGCGCTCGCAGCAATCGGCGTCGAGCCAGCGGAGTCGCTGGAGCTGGAGATCACCGAGACGCGTGGCGATGGAGAACGCGATGCACACCATGTCGACGCTGGCGGACTTCCGGCAAGCGCCGGCGTGACCATCGCCATCGACGACTTCGGCACCGGCCATTCGTCGCTGAGCTACCTGAAGCGCTTCCCGATCGACGCGCTCAAGATCGACCGCAGTTCGTCAGTCGACCTGCCGGAGAAGTTCGAGGACGCCGCCATCGTCAGCTCGTCATCCAGCTCGCCAACGGCCTCGGCCTGCGCGTGGTGGCGGAGGGGGTGGAGACGGCGGAGCAGCTCGAGTTCCTGAAGGAACGGGCTGCCGCGAAGTGCAGGGGTACTACTTCAGCTATCCGGTGACCATCGACGCGATCGAGTCGCTCGTGCTGATGCCGCCGCGCGCGCCGCAGGGCATGGTGCCCGCGCAGCGGCCGGCGTGATGTAGGGCGTGGCTTCAGCCCGCCCGCCCCGCCCGGGGAGGCGGGCTGAAGCCACGCCCTACATTCGCAGGATCTCCCGCGCTGCCCTCTGTCCACTGTCGATCGCTCCTGCCACCGTCCCTGTCTGATCGCTGCTCGTCGCTTCGCCGGCGAAGAAGAGCGTTTTGCGCACCGGCTTCGCGAGGGCGTCGTGCGCGTTGGCGCCGCCGACGGCGGCGTACGAATACGCGCAGCGGCTGAAGGGATCGGCCTGCCAGTCGTGCGTGAACGTGCCCACGAGGAGCTCGTCGAGGCGGGGCCGCGGGACGTCCCACGCGGACGCCATCGCCTGCAGCCCGCGGTCGATCATCGCTTCCGTCCCTTCGGCCAGCATTGCGTCGGCGGCATGCCCGCCTGCCCAGCCGGTGAGCACAGGCGTGCGGAACGGTGCGGCGCTCCACCACGTCGGCATGTAGCGGTCGGCGGTGTGGAGGAAGTTGACGTCGTCCCAGAAGCGTTCGCGGAAACGGAACGCGATCTTCACGACGTGCCCGGACTCCAGCTTCTCGATCGCGCGCTCTTTGTCGGGAAGCGGCGGATCGAAGGCGATCGTGCCCGCTTTCCAGACGCCGATGGGAATCGTCACGATGAGCTTCGCGGCGCGGATGCGCGTGGCGCCGCAGTGCACCGTCACCGCGCCGTCGGACCACTGCACTTTGTCTGCGGCGGTGCCGAGGAGGAGGGTGGTGCGCTGCGGATCGAGCCCGGCACGGAGCCAGGCGATCAGCGCGTCCTGGCCGTTCGCGATGCGGAACTGTTTCTGGTCACCCTCCTGCTCCTCGTCCGACGAGCGCAGCACGCTCGCACTGATCCGGTCCGCGTGCGATGCGTGATAGCCCTCGACGAAGTTGCACGCGAGCTGGCGCTGGCGGGGCGTGAGGTCGTTGCGTCTGCGCAGGAAGTCGGCGAACGAGATGTCGCGCTTCAGCTTCCCGATCTTCGCGCGGATGGTGTCGATGGTCGACCAGAAGTCCGTGATGCGCTCGCGCTGGCCGTTGGCAGACCACCAGTGGTCATCGGGAAGCTGCGCGACGGTCAGCGCCGCGGCGTCGACGATGTCAAAGGTCGTGTCCACTTCGCCGTGGATGAACTCCGCGCCGAGCTCGATGGGCATGGGGAGATCGGGGACGTGCAGCGTGTGCATGCGGCCGCCCACGCGGGGTCTCGCTTCGATGAGACAGACCCGCTTCCCCGCGCCCGTGAGGACGCGCGCGGCGGAGAGTCCTGCCGCACCAGCGCCGATGATGGCGACGTCGTACCTCTTCACCGTCACGCGTCGCCGACGATCTCGCGCCAGGGCAGACGGCGGACGAGAAGGACTTTCTCGTCGATGTCGCCCTGGGAGGCTTTATCGCCGAGAACGCGGCGGAGGTAGTCGACCTCCGAGGAGACGAGCCTGTTGTGCTTGGGAAGCAGGCGGGTCGCCGCGTTCTGAAGGTTTCGCTCCGAGACGGTGACGAGCTTCGGCGTTCTCTTGAGTTGAGCGTCCATACGAAAGGGCAACGAAGAGACGAGCCGAAATCATCCTGCGGCTCAGCTCACCTTTTTCGTGTGCTGTTCGTCACCCGTGCCGGTAACACCGTACGGAAGGGCAACGCGTCCTGCACGAAGGTCTGCCGCGAGGGGACGCAACCGCAGAGAGCGCAGCGCATGCCGTCGGCGTGCGCCGCCCTGGAGTGACCGCAATGGGGACAGGGTTTCATTCGGGCCTCCATGAAGGTTATTTCAACTCAAGATCGATGCCTGCGTTGAAAGGTTAAGGCCAGTCCGTCCCACCATTGCGTTTGGCTATTCCCGGTAGAGTTTTTGGGCCCTTTTGCGTGAATTTCGCCCGATTCGTCTCCCCTGTGGAGTGCGGAGGCAACGCCTCCGCTTTCTAATTCGCGCGTTCGGGCGCTGAGGCCACCGGATTGGAAAGCGAAGGCGTTGCCTTCGCACTCCATACAAGGAGTGGTGTGGTCATGGCGGTGGTGGCCAAAGCCATGATGACGATCATGGTGTAGAGGCTGGGGGAGACGACGCCGATCTCGAGGCCGACGTTGACCACGACCATCTCCATGAGGCCGCGGGTGTTCATCAGGAGGCCGATGGCGGTCGCTTCGCGCCAGGGGAAGCCGACGGCCCTGGCGCTGAGGGCGGCGCCGCCGAATTTGCCGGCGATGGCGACGAGGAGGACGAGCGCGCAGCAGAGCCAGAGCGTGGGCGTTGCGAGCGAGCCGATGTTGGTGCGCAGGCCGGTGACGGCGAAGAAGAGGGGCAGGAAGACGATGGTGGTGAGGCCGCGGATGTGGCCGGAGAGGGCCTCGTTGAGCGAGGCTTCGCGGGGCATGACCGTGCCGGCGAGGAAGGCGCCGAAGAGCGCGTGGATGCCGAGGAGCTCGGTGGCCCAGGCGGAGACGAAGACGATCAGGAGCGCGGCGAAGAGCGAGGGCTTCTTCAGCCGCGGGCGGACGACGAACACCATCGCCGCGACATAGACGCCGACCAGGACGAGCTGCAGCACGAACTGCATGGGCTCGCCGGCGCGGGCGAGCATCACCACGAACGCGAGGATGCACCACGCGGTCACGTCGTCGACCGCGGCGCAGGCGATGGCGGTGTTGCCCAGCTTTGTCTTCATCAGGTCGCGCTCCTCGAGGATGCGCGCGAGCACGGGGAACGCCGTGATGCTCATCGCGGTGCCGAGGAAGAGGACGAAGCTGCGGTAGGCGACCCCTGGGTCGCTCACGCGCGGGTAGAGGTAGACCGCCAGCGCCGTGCCGAGGATGAACGGGACGACGATGCTGACGTGGCTGATCACGACCACCGTGTGCTTCCGCTCGCGCACCAGCTCCGGCGCGAACTCCAGGCCGACGAGGAACATGAACAGGATCAGGCCGATCTGGCTGAGCGAGAAAAGCGTCGGGATGCTGACCGCAGGGAACACCGCCGCGAACGCGCCGGGTGCCAGTGCGCCGAAGAGCGACGGCCCGAGGATGATGCCTGCCGCGATCTCACCGATCACGGCGGGCTGGCCGAGGCGGCGAAGGAGCGCACCCATCGCGCGCGCGGAGGCGACGATGATGATGATCTGGAAGAGGGTGAGTGCCAGTCCGGTCATGTATGGAGTGCGGAGGCAGCGCCTCCGCTTTTCAATTCATGCCGCTTCGTCGCGGTAAGGCCGCAGTGCCTCGCGCAGTTCCTCGGGCACCGGCGCTGCCGCCGTGCCGCGCAGGCAGGCGATCTCCATCTCGCCTCGCGCGACGATCGTCTCCCTCTCCTCCGCGACCTTCACGTACGTGAACTTCAGGGTCAGCCCGCTCGGCTTCAACACGCCGAGGGTCATGCGGACGACGACGTGGTCGAAGGGGAAGAGCTCCTCTTCGTACTCACAGCCGACGCGCACGGTCGCGAGCTTCAGGCCGTCGGCGATGTCCTCGAGCACGCCGGGGGAGTGATCGTGCAGGAACATCTCCCGGCAGCGGCCCTGCCACGACAGGTAGTGGACGTAGTAGACGTTGCCGATGAGGTTCGTCTCCTGGAAGCCGACCACGTGATGGTATTCGTAGTATTTCATTGCGACTCTCGCTCTCCTCAGTTCTGCGCGACCGCGACGACATAGTCTCTCAGGACGAAGGTGTCGATGCGACTGTTTCCGGAGCGGAACGTGACCCTGCGGTGGTCGCCGCAATGGTCCACAGTAAGAGGGACCATCGGATCGCCGGCGAGCTTCTTCAGCGACTCCCGGGCGCTCCAGACGCGCGCCGCGGAGTACGACTTGTCGTCTCCGGACATACGCGTGCAGACGTCGGCGAGCGGCCCGTCGTGATGTCCGAGGAGGTCGTCCCATTGGCCGCCATCGACGACCTGGACGTCGCAGCCGACCGGCTTGGCGTGCGCGACGGCGAGGCCGATGTCGCCGTCGTGCGAGGCGGAGACGTGTGCTCCTTCGACGAGTGGCTTGCCGTCCTTGCGGCGCAGCACCGGACCGGCGAGGCGCTCCAGCGCGTCGACCGCGACTTCAGTGCGGACGCCGAGCTCGCGCTCGAGGAACGGTCCCCACAGCGCGTGCGCGAGATCGTCGACGCGCTCGCGGCGCGCCACGACCTGCAGGCGCAGCCCGCGCCAGCGCTCGAACACGCGTCCGTCGGGCGCGGCGATGTCGAGGTCCCACACGAAGCCGTCATGATGACGCTCGATCTCGCGGGCGACGACGATGGCTTCACCGTCGACAGGCGCGAAGAATTCCACGGAAGCGATGCCCGCGGGCAGGACCGTGCCCTGCGGCACGCTGGCCTGCAGCGCGTGGATGGCGGCGTCGCGAACGGTGAGATCGCCGAGCAGGAGATCCTGCGGGTGGTAACGGTTGAACGGCGCGTCGGTCGTGGGCGTCAGCTCGGCGACGCAGTGCGTCGCGGTGAGGACGCGGTAGCGGCGGACGCGCTGGAAGCGGCCGGTGTGGAAGAGGAGCGGGCCGTAGAGATCGCCCTGCTCCAGATCGACGGTGCCCTCCGGGATGTCGATGCGCGGCTGTTCGGCGCGCGGGGCGACGGAGATGCGCGTACGGAAGTGATCGAGCTTGAACTGCGTCGAGGACGAGCGCAGCGCGAGCTTCACTTCGTCGTTTTCGATGATCGACGCGATGCGCACGGTCGACTGCGTGACCGGGTGCAGCAGCTCCAGATTGTCGATGCGAGACGGCAGCGCGCCCGTGATCGTGCGGGCGACCTGCGCCATCGCTTCCATACCAACCACCGCGGGGAACAGCGGCTCGCCGCCGAACGCGTGATCGGTGAGGTACGGATCGTTGCGCGTCGAGAGCTCGGAGTCCGTGATCAGCTCGACACCGGGGATGTGGATGCGGGTCTGTTCGAGGAAGCGCAGCAGCGGCGTTTCGCCGAGGTCGTAACGGATCGTGGGTGCGTCGCCGAGGCGGCCGCAGGCCATGACGTGCGCGGCGGGCGGCGCGGCGGCGAGCTGCAGCGCGAGCTGCGTGGCCTCGTCGGGAGCAATCGGCGTGATGCCCTGGCGGCGGAGCATGTCGACGGTGCCGAGGCGCTCGCCCATGCCCATGCCGGACCACACGCTGTACTCGATGCAGATGGCGCGGCAGCTGGGGTGCGCCTCGCCGAATTCCTCCGTGCGGCGCGCGAGCCACTCGTTGGCGAACGCGTAGTGCGCTTCGCCGCGCATACCCGTGCGGGCGATGACGGAGCCGAAGGTGACGAGGAGCTGCAGCGCGTCCTGATCGACGGCGTCGAGGATGTTCTGCAGGCCGTCCAGCTTCGGCGTGGTCGCTTTGCGGAAGGCGGCGGCGTCCATCACGTCGAGCAGCGCGGGGAAGTTTGTGCCTGCGGCGTGGAGGATGGCGGTAACGCCGTCGAACTTCTGCGGCAGCGGCTTCGTCACGTCGGCGACGACATACTCGTAGCGCACCTTCGCGGCGTCGAGACGCGCGAAGTTCGCGCGGAGCTCGTCGTCGTCCTTGGAGCGTCCCAGGAGGATGAGCTTCGTGCCGGTCTCGCGGGCGAAGGCGAGGGCGGTCTCGAAGCCGATGCCCTTGCCGCCGCCGGTGACGAGGAGGGTGTCGGCCGGGGTGAGAGCGGGAGTTGCCCGTGACCCGTTGCCCGTTGCCCGTACGTCATCGCTCGAACCGGAGAGTCCGGGCCACGGGCCACGGGTCACGGGCAACGCTCTTACACGGGGCTCGTAGCGGATGCCGTCGCGGTACGTCGCTTCGCAGAAGTCGCCAGTGGCCTCCGCTTCGGCGGCGATGCTATCGAGGTCGAGCTCGTCGACGTTGACGATGCGCACGGCGACGTGCGGCCGTTCGATGTGCAGGGTGCGCGCGAAGCCGGAGCCGCACGGTGCGCTCTGGACGATCACCAGGCGCTCGCCGTCTTTGACGTCGCGGCAGTCGAGGAGCATCTCCATGCAGGCGTTCGGGTCATCCTTCGGGAGGACGGCGACGATGCCTTTGCCATTGACGGACTCGAATTTCTTCGCGAGCGACGGCCAGTCGCCGAGGACGCGCCACTGGGGCTCGGTCTTCTTGCGGATCTTCGTGGAGATCGCGACCGGGACGTCGTCGATGCGGAAGGCGCGGAGCCAGTTCTGGATGCCTTCGGCGAAGCGGGGCTCTTCCGACGGCATTTCGACGCCGCGGAGGGCTTCGAGTGCGGCGGTCGCTTCGTCGATGGTCGCGTTGGCGAAGGACATCGGGTCGGCGAGCGGCGGGACGCCCATCGCGCGGGCGGCGTCGGCGAGGAGCCGGGCCACGGTGATGGAGCTGAGGTGGAGGTCGCTCAGGAGCTTGGAGTTGGGCTGCACGAGGTCCATGGAGAGCTCGACGTGCTTCGCGACGAGCTCGCGCAGGGTGCCGGTGGGAGTCTCACGTGCAACCTGCACGGGCGCCGGCAGAGGCTCGGGATTCGAAAGCGGAGGCGTTGCCTCCGCACTCCGGAAGCGTTCCGTGGGGGATGCGATGAAGGCCGGCCGGACCGCCAGGTCGAACGGCTTGGAGAAGCGGTTGGCGAAGAGGGCGTCGAGGTCGACGTCCGCGCCGGCGGTCCAGGCGGCGGCGATGGCGTCTTCGATCCGGTCGGTGGAGACGATCGGCGTGCCCGCGAAGGACGCGAGGTTGGTCAGCACACTTCCCGGGCCGACTTCGATGAAGAGGTCGGCCTCGGCAGCGATGGCCTCGACGGCGGCGCGGAATTGCACCGGTGCGGTCAGCTGGTTGGCGAGGAGCTCGGGGATCGCGGTCTCGCGGGCGAGCCACCGTGCGGTCACGGTGGAGAAGACGCCGGAGCCGACGGGCTGCGTGGTCATCGAGCGGACGTAGTCGCGGAGCGGCGTCGCAGCCTCGGCCATCATCCACGAGTGGAAGGCGGCGTTGACCGGGACGAGCGTGGCGTTGATGCCGCGGGACTGCGCGCGCTCCATGGTGCGCTCGACGGATTTCGCGGGGCCGGAGACGACGGTCTGGTCGGGGCCGTTCGCGGCGGCGACGACGGCCTCGCCTTCCAGCAGCATGCGCGCGGTGGACTCGTTGCAGGCCAGGGCGAGCATCGCGCCGTCGCCGGCGAGCTGCTGCATGGCCTTGCCGCGGAAGGAGGCGAGGTCGAGGAGCTGCTGCTCGTCGATGGCGCCGGCCCAGTGCAGCGCGGTCAATTCACCGAGCGAATGACCGATGGCGCAGTGGGCTTCGATGCCGAGGGCGCGGAGGGCTTTCAGTTTCTCGAGCGAGGCGCGGACGATCGCGGGCTGGGCGACGTCGGTGGTCACGTTGGGGATGGAGCCCTGGCCGGAGAAGAGGAAGGCGATGCGCGGGCGGCGGGAGGCGGCGTGCGCGGCTGCGTTGAGGGCGGCGGCGCGCAGCTCCGCGGGGGTCGAGGCGACGAGCGCGGTGCGGTAGGTTTTCGACGTGATCTTCGCACGCAGCGATGCGGCGAGGTCGGTGAGCTCGGCCAGGGAGAGCTCGGGGGCGCGGGATGCGATGGCGTCGAGCTGGAGGCGGAGATCCTGGGGGGTGGCGGCGGCGAGGAGGAAGACCTCCGTCGGCCGGCTGGAAGCCTGCGGAACGGCCGGCGGGGCGCCGGCACCACCTTCCAACACGATGTGGGTGTTGATGCCGCCGAAGCCCATGGCGCTGACCGCGGCGCGGCGGGCGGCGTTCTCGGGCCAGGGGAGGGGCGACTGCGTCACGGACAGCTTGCCCATCTCGCGCGGATCGGTGCAGCCGGTGATCGGCGGAATCACTCCTTCTTTCACCGCCATCATCGCCTTCAGCAGGCCCGCGATGCCGGCCGCCGCTTTCGTGTGGCCGACGTTCGCCTTGATCGAGCTGACGAAGTGCGGGTGAGCGCTTTCGTCGGCGAGGAGCGCGGAGATCGCGTTGAGCTCGATCGGGTCGCCCACCGGCGTGCCGGTGCCGTGGCCTTCGAACAGCGTCACGGAGTCGATCGGGATCCCCGCCTTCGCGTACGCACGCTGCAGCGCCAGGCGCTGGCCGCGCGGCTCGGGGCGGGTCATGCCGCCGTGGCCGTCCGAGGACATGCCCCAGCCGAGGAGCTTGCCGTGGATGTTGCGGCCCTGCGCGACCGCGTCTTCATAGCGCATCAGCACGATGAAGCCGCACCCTTCGCCGGGCAGGAAGCCGTTCGCCTTGCGGTCATACACCCACATCCGCTCCTTCGCCAGCGCCGTGCATTTCGCGAAGCCGACCAGCTCGAACGGATCGAGCGAGAGGTCGACGCCGCCCGCCAGCGCGACGTCGAGGTCGCCATTGAGCAGCGCGTTGGACGCGTGGATGACGGAAATCAAGGACGACGAGCACGCGCCGTCGACGGTGTAGCCGCCGCCGTTGAAGCCGAAGTAATTGCAGATGCGGCCGGCGATGGTGTTCGAGAGGCCGCCCGCGAGCGAGTCCTCGCCGATCGGCGCGAACGGCTCGTTGAAGGCCTGCTTGAGCTTGACCAGCGTCTCGGCATCGACGCCCGCTGCGATCGCCGCGCGGCGGACGTACGGCCAGCGCAGCCGGAGCGATCCGGCGCGCGAGCTGTCGCCCGTCAGGGTGTTGCCGACGATGACGCCCGTGCCTTCCTGTTCCGGCACGAAGCCGGCGTCCTGCAGGGCGCGGTCAGCGATCTCCAGCGCGAGCCAGTGCGCGAGATCGGCGGACTCGTACGTGCTGCGCGACACGCGGTACTTCGCGCGGTCGAACGTCCAGTCCGTGATGACGGCCGCGTTCTGCGAGTACGTGCGGTCCGGTGCCGACGGATCGGCCGACCAGTAGTCCTCGAGCGGCAACCGCTCGCTGGGCATCCTGCGGAACGCCTGGCGCTGGGCGAGCACGTTCTGCCACAGCTCCTGGGGCGACGTCGCGTCGGGATAGCGGCACGCCGCCCCCACGATCGCAATGGCATTGGACACACCTTCGGCAGTACGCCGTTCAAAACCAGACATCTGAAGCCTCCTCAGCGGATCAACGAGTAGTGCGGAAACAACCAAAACCGTTTCATTGGGCCCACGCTCCATGAAACAGGAAGGGAATCGCGTGATCGAACCAGAGCCGCGCGACGGGTCCATCCTCGGGCCGCGCCCCGTCCACGACGGCGACGTAGCTCGCGTCGCTCTCTCCGTCGTACACGAGACTCAGCACCCATCCCTCGGGCACGACGACAGCTTCGCTCGGGAAGGTGTTTTCGCCCAGGGGGACACGGCGCAGTATGCGCGTCTTCGTGTCGAAGCGCGCGAGGGACGGCGGGATGCTCTTGTCGAGGTCGAGGAGCCAGACGTGATCGTGCTGGCGTCCCGCGTCGTCCGGATGGATGGCCGGGAAGTCGAGCGAGACCTCGGACAGCACGTCGATGTCCATGCGCCGCGACTTGAGATCGAGCCGGGCGCGTGCATAGCGCGACGGCGGCGGCTGGCTCGCGGGCTCGTACGGCGCGCGGCCGAACCAGGCGTTGGTCTCGAAATCGTCGTAGGGGAGGTAGTCGACGACGAGCGTGTCGCCCTCCTCCCAGGCGTTCACGAAGTGCCATTGGAAGAACGGCGGCACGGTGAAGCGGACCGGCTTATCGGGACTCGCGAGCGGGATGACGATGACTTCGGTTCCGTGCTCCGGCTCCCACGCGAGGTTGGAGTCGAAGCTGCCCATGCCGGCCAGCAGACGCGCCAGGCGCAGGCGCACGGGCGCGCAGAAGAAGACGGCGTGCTTCGCCGTGACGATGAAGTCGTGAATGATCGTCGGGCGCGGCAGCGGGACGGTGGCGATGCGGGTGATCTCGCGCTCGAACTGGTAGAGGTCGATGGAGAACTTCCTCCCGTAGCGGACGCCGAAGTTGAAGAGCGTCTTGCCGACGCGGTGGGGATGCGCGGAGAACGTCGGACCGATGCGGCCGCCGAGGTCGGTCTCTCCGCGCGTTTCGAGCGTGGAAGGGTCGAGCGCGATCGGCAGGCCCGCTTCCCACAGCGCGAGCACCTGCCCGTCGAACGGCATCACGGAGATATTCGCGGGATTCTTCGGCAGGGTGAGCCAGCGGCGCCAGCCGCGGCCGAGCTGTCCGTAGCTGCGGTAGAGCTGGCGGTTGGCGGCCTGCTCCTGGCGCAGCCAGCGCGTGGCGACCGTGCGCACGGCGGCGTCGACGCGCGAGCCTTCGAAGCGCACCGCGGCGACCGCGCCGTCGGCGTCGAACCAGTGCAGGTACGGCTCGCCGCCGATGCTGAAGCGCGCGGGGCCGCAGCGATAGAGCACGCCGCGCAGCTGCTCGGGCAGCTTGCCCTCCACGCGCAGCGGCTCGAAGCCGTGCTCACGCGGCAGGTCGCGGAAGACTCCGCGCCAGGGGAGGTTCTCCTGGGCGCTCATCATTTGGCGATCAGTGGTGCCGCCGCCTCGGCGGCCGTTTCGCCGGCCACCGGCCGGCCGGCACTGCCTTCCGGCAATGTCGCCCACTGGCCGTGCGCGCGCATCGCGTGCGGCGTCTGCTTCCACTCGCCGTTACCCGCCCACAGCACGTCGCGCAGTCCGCGCACAGCGCGCGAGAACGAGTCCGCCGTGTGGTGCCACGCGAATCCCGCCACCTGCCGCGCGTACGTCAGCAGCGGGAAGACCGTGTAATCGCGCCACTGCTTGTCCGCGTTGAAGCGGTACCACGTCACGTGACGCACGCCCGCGGGCAGCGTGAACGTCGCCGGAGCGTGCTGCTCCGGCTTTCCGAAGCCCATGTACGGCGGCAGGAACTTCAGCGATCCGAGGCGCGCGAAGATGCGCTGGTTGGCTTCCTTGTGGGTGATGCGTCCTTCGACCGCCGCACCGATGTCGTCCGAGGATGCGTGGATCGCCGCCCGCACCTCGGGCAGATGACTGCTGAGCACCCCGATGTTGCCGGGCTGCGTGGTCACGTCGAGGTAGTGCCGGTCGTTCGTCTTCAGGAACCGCAGCAGGTTCGCGAGCGGGCCGAACGTGCCGAGGAAGTTGCCCATGGCCCAGTTGCGGTTCCAGGCGTTCCAGAGGTCGTAGCTCGCGAACGCGTCGAACGAGCGCGACACGATCGTGTCGTAGTGGTCGAAGCCGATGTTCACGACCTCGTCGATGCGCCGGAAGCGGTCGATCGCGAAGTCGTTGTCGCGGAACGCCTCCAGCAGCGCCTCGACCATCAGATCAATGGCCACGGTCAGCACGGACATGCCGCTGGAGTAGAGCGGATCGACGAAGCACGCGGCGTGCGGAAGCTGGATCACGCGATGCGCCAGCAGCGTCTTCTGCGAGTACTGCAGGCGTCCACTGGCGACCCACGGGCGCACGCTGCGCGCGTGCTCGAAGTGGCGCTTGATGGTCGGGAAGCGCGCGATGATCGAGCGGAACTCGTCTTCCGGCGCGCCCTGCGGCGTCGGGTACTTACGGCGGTCGAGCATCATGCCGACGCTGGTCAGCGGATTCGTCGACTCGCGGTGGTTGTTGAACGGGATCACCCAGATCCAGCCGCCGTCGAAGATGTGATGCATCGTGCCCTGGCCGAGGGGCGAGGGGGTGACCTTCTTCCCGTCCAGGAGCAGGTCGGCGGGCTTGACGTCGATGAAGTGGTTGAAGAGAGCGCGCGTGTCGGTGCGGAAGCGCGGCGTCTCGTCGCGCAGGTTGAGCTGCGTGGCGACGTGCGAGCGCATGCCGCCGCCGTCGATGAGGAACGTCGCGCGGATCTGCTCGCCGTTCGCGACGTTGATGCGCACTTCTTCGTCCTTGCCGTTATCAACAGGCAGCTCGACATTCGCGACCTTCACGGCCTGGCGGAAGTGTGCGCCGTACTTCACGGCCATCGACGCGAGGTAGGCGTCGGTGTCCTGGCGGAAGAGGTGCGAGTCGGGGCCGAACGGCGGCGTGAGCGTCGGGAGCTGGTTCGTCTCCTCGGCGCGGTGCTTCTCGCCCTCGCGGTGGTACATGAAGCCGAAGGAGCGTTTGACGCCGCACGCAGAGCTGACGTTGTCCCGCAGGGCGTGGAAACTGCCGAGCCAGCCGATCTCGGGGACGCCGTGTTTCTCGGCGAGGATGCGCAGGCGCACGCCGGTCTCAGGGATGAGCGATTCACCGATGGTGAACCTCGGATGCGTCAACTCTTCGATGAGCAACGTAGACAATCCGTGCTTCGCCAGAATGCACGCCAGCATCGACCCACCGATGCCGGAGCCGAGAATTGCTACGTCGTACTTGTGAACGTACGCCAACCGGGGCCTCCCTCTATTGTCGTCGCGGATCGGGGTGAGCGTTCAAGATAGGTCGGGATTTTTCACCATGGCGTGATCCGAGTCACGCCCTCCCTGCCGAGTAGTGATGACTAGGCGTAAAGCGTTTCAACGGAGCGTAATTTCCGCGGTTCTGCCCGTTGCGGCCGCATTGGTTTACTTCCGTCCGTTGTCGGTATGGAGTGCGGCGGCAGCGCCGCCGCTTTCCAATTCGCGTGGCGCGAGCGGCGCACGTACCTTGACTTCACCGGGGCCAGTGATAACCTCCATCCACCCATCCGTCCACAATTCTGACGATGAGAGGAGAAGAGTCTCATGGCCAAAAGCCGCCGTTTCTTCATCCGCCAGGTCGCTACGATCGGGTCCGTCGCTCTGACGTTCGGTTTCGAGCTCGATTCGCTCTGGGCCGCGGAGTGCGGGATCCCGGTCGCGCCGGACGACTGCACGCTGCCGGCCCCGCCTCCCGCCACGCAGTTCATTCCCAATGAACCGGTCGTGCGCACGCGTTACTCCGCCCTGGAAATGGCGGACCCGTCCCGCGCCACGCAGTTGCAGCAGTTCCGCGATGCCATCTGCGTGGTCCGGAACCTGCCGCCGGCGGACTTGATCAGCTGGACCAAGCTCGTCGCCCAGCACTGCATCAACTGCGCGCGCTCGAACACGAACAACATCCACTACGACTGGCAGTTCCTGCCGTGGCATCGCGCGCTGCTCTATTTCCTGGAGCGCGAGATGCGGAAGCTGGGCGCCAGCGACGACGTGCGCCTCGTCTACTGGGATTGGGAGAACGCCAGCAGCCGCACGCTCCCCTCGATCTACGCCCCGGCGGGCCAGCCGCTGTACTGGGCGAACCGCGGCGACCTGAACGGCCCGAACTGGCCACTGCAATACGACGACGTGAACGTCCAGCCGCTCCTCGGCATCCCTGATTTCAAGACGTTCGGCGGCTCGTCGGTGCAGAAGCAGCCCGTGCCGGCGAGCTACTCCGGACCGCACGCCAACGTACACAACAACTTCTCGCCCGGCGACATGTCCAACCTGCAGTACTCGCCGCGCGATCCGGTCTTCTACGCGCACCACGGCAACATCGACCGGCTCTGGTCGTCGTGGGTGGCCGCCGGCCACTCCAATCCCGACTTCGGCACGGCCAAGGTGTACTTCTACGACGAGACCCGGACGTGGCGGTACGTGTTGATGAACGACCTCCGCGACACGCGGAAGCTCGGCTACGAGTACTCGTCGCTCATGCAGCCGCGCGTGTCGGCCCGCAACCTGCGGAGCCTGTCCGTCTCCCGCTCCGCCAACCGGGTGGCCCTGAGCGCCTCGGCGGTGCGCGAGGTGAACCGGCCGGATCCGGAGTTCCTGGTCCTCACCAACATCGACCTGAACGCGTTCCCGGCCGACGTCCTGCGTTTCGGGATCTTTGCCGGCAAGCCGCCGATCGGCACGCCCTCGAGCTCGACGCCCACGTTCCTCGGCATGGCCAGCCGCGTCGGCAGCGAGGATCATTCGCATGGGGAGCTGCTCTCGGCGGCACTGGACATCTCCAGCCGCGTCGCCCAGGTCACCGCCGGCGGAGCGGCCCAGCTGGACCTCCACGTCGCGGCCCTCGACGAGGCGAAGGTCACCACGTCGGAGGCCGTCCCGCTCCAGGCGGAATCGATCCGGGTGGTGGGATGATGGCCCGCGGAGTGCACGCCAAACGAACATGAACGCGGTGGTTGCGATCGTGGTGCTCGCGCTGACCTGTACGCCCGCCGGGCCGCAGCGCGAGCCCACCCCCGCCGCCGCGAAGAAGAAGGAGGCCGGCACGGTGACGCTTCGCCTGCAGGTCCCGTCCGACGTCGCCCGTCACGCCAAGGCCCGCGCGCGCGGCGATGCGGCCTCGCCCACCCCTGTGCTCGTGCTGCGCAACCTCGTCGTCGGTGCAGGGGAGGGCTTCACCCTCGAAGTCTTCGGACCCGGCGGCGAACGGCTCGCGGTCTCCGGCCTCGTCGGCCAGCGACAGGCCATCCCCACCCAACCGGTCGAACGGATGACGCTGGTCGTCCCGCTCAACGACACTGGCGCGCGCCTCCTCAGCGAGCGGAGCGAGGTCACCCTCACCCTGCGTCTGCGCGACAACCCGGACCGTCCCGCTCTTCACTTCGAGCGGGCGTACCTCCAGAGCGATCCGGCTGACGAGCAGTGACTCTTTGCGACTCTATGGTGAATGCTCACGTGCATTCACCACAGGCTCCGCCGGCAGCTGCCAATCACCGTTGACGAAAGCGGCGTGGCGGTGGCGCGCGAAGGCGCGCCGTCCAATCTAGCCCCGCGCTCATGCGCGGGGTTCAGAGGCGTGTGGACAGCGCGACCGCGAAGGCGGTCGCTACAATTCGCGCGTTTGTAGCGACCGCCTTCGCGGTCGCGATCCTGTCCGACCCGCGCAAACCCCGCGCGGCCATCTCTCCCGGAGTGGGGATCTCATTGCAGCCCCGAGGGCAGCCGCGGTGACGACAACAGCTCCGCGAACACGTCCCACCGCTTCTCCGCATCCCCCTGCGCGCGCGACTCCACGTAGTTCCGCACCAGGTCCATGCCCAGGTTGTAGTTGATGACGTAGCTGCGGTACTTCTCGATGAACTTCACCCGCTGCACCGCGCGCGCGGGCGCCATCAGCGCGTACGTCGTCAGCCACTCTGCCGCTTCGCTCGCCGTGATCTCGCGGTCGAGATACCGCCGCGCGGCCTCGTTGCCCGCGTAGCTGCTGCGCAGCGCGAGCGTCTGCACGCGGTAGTAGTGCGAGGCCCGCGACGGATCGAGTCCCGCGATCGGGAAGAGCCGCTCGGCTTCCATCTGCGCGCGCTCCTCCGCCGGGAACGCCACGTCGATCCCGTAGTTCGCGCTCCCCTCGGCGATCAGCGACTGCGGCGAGAACAGCGCGTAGACGGTGTACTCGACCCACCCGCGGTCGCGCACGAGCGTCTTCTCCAGCAGCGAGTTGTAGACGTGATGTCCCGGATAGCCCTCGTGGCAGGCCAGGTCGATGGCGCGGTCGACGAAGATCGGCAGGTCGACGTTGACCTGGATCAGCGACTGGAAGCCGCCCTGGTACCAGTTGTAGCCGCTCCACGATTTGTCGTTCACGTACTCCACCGTGAACGTCTCGCCGATCGGCAGCGCCATCTGGTCGGCGGTCTTCTGCCGGCAGATGTCGATGGCGGTGCCGAAGACCAGATCGAGCTTCTCCCTCGGGATGCAGAACTGCATCCGGAACGCCTCCAGCCGCTCGATGAGCGTCCCGTGGCCGGGGAGCTCCGCGTCGATCGTGGCGTTCAGCGAGCGGAAGTAGCTCTCCTCGTGCGTCGGCGCGACCGTGTCGTAGAGCGCCTTCGACTCCTCGTCAAACCGCATGCGCCGGCCCTGCAGCATGTCCGCACGGGCGATGAGCGCGGAGGTCTGGCGGCGGAGGTAGTCGAGCCGCAGCGACTCCATCGGATCCGCCGGCCGGGACATCGTCTCCAGCTCGCCGCTCAGGGCGATGGCGGCGTCGTGGATGAAGGAAAGCGTCGGCCGCGTCATGCGCACTTCCTCGCGCCATGCGGGCGGGCCGTAATAAGCGTCGACGTAATCCGCATCGTGCTCGCCCATCGCGAGCACGAGCTTGACGTAGCGTTCGGCGGCGTCGTTCATGCCCGCATTGTATGGCGCCCGGGCGGCACGCTTTTCGCGATCCGTTCCGCCCGATGAGCTATTGCGCGAAATGCGGTGCGCCGCTGCCCCCCGGCGCCCAGTTCTGTCCGCGTTGCGGGACGCCGTTGGCTGCCGCGCCGGTCGTGCCTCCGCCGGTCGCACCCCCGCCTGGAGTCCCTCCGCCCGCGCACGCTCGTTTTCCGTGGTGGATCATCCCGCTCGTGCTCCTCGTCCTCGGCGGGCTCGCGTGGCTGCTCCTGGCGGGCCTGCCCTTCGGGGGACGCGACCGCGAGCCGGAAGCGCCGCGTGTCGAGACGATCGCCGAGGGGACCGTGGCGCCGTCGTCGCCACGGGAGACCGGAACGATCATGGATGTCGAAGGGGAGAGACCGCTCCCAGTAGCGGAACCCAAACCCAAACCAGCGCAGCCCGACCCGCAGCCGTCGATGCTCAACGACGAGCAGGCCTCGGCCACGCTGCGCGACTACGTCACGTCACACGATTCCTACGATGATGTGGAGGACGCCTGCGTTCGCGTGGAAAGCCGCGGGTTTCGCAACCGCGGCTTCAACTACGAAATCTGGCACTCCTGTGAGCGCGGCGGCGGCTCCCGCCTCCTCGGACGCTGGCGCGTCGATGCGCTCACGCGCGAAGTGTTCCGCCAGCGCGACGACGGCCGCTATCTGCGGCCGTGAGCGTCACCGACAACGCGCTGAATCACCGACAAACGCGGCGAAATCTCCGACAAGCGCAGCGAAATCGCTGCAAGCGCCGAGACAACCTCCGCAAACGCGGAGCAATCGCTGCAGATACGGAGACGATCCCCGCAACGGCGGAGACATCGCCGCACGGGCGGAGATCATCGCCGCTTTCGCGGGATCATCGCAGCGTTTGCAGCGATCGCCCCCCATTTGCACCGATCGACTCCGCGCCTGCAGCGATTGCTCCGCCTTTGCGGGGATCGTCTCCGCGTTTGCAGCGCTCACGCCGCGGTAGCATCAGCGCATGAACGAAGTGCTGGCCGTGTTGCTCGCGAACCTCGACCACGCGTACGACCGGAGGGGCTGGCACGGGACGAACCTGCGCGGCGCCCTCCGCGGCGTGACCGCCGAGCGCGCACTCCGCCGTCCCGCGAAGGGACGCCACAACGTCTGGGAGCTGACCGCCCACGCGGCCTACTGGAAATACGCCGCACGCAACCGCCTCCAGGGCGGCAAACGCCGGACCTTTCCCATGAAGGGCAGCAACTGGTTCCCCTCGCACGAGCGTCCCGACGAGAACGCGTGGCGCGCCCTGATCAAGCTCCTCGACCAGGAGCACCGGTTGTTGCGCGCTGCGGTGGAGTCCCTCCCGGAAGCCGACCTCCGCGATCCGAAGAAGCTCCGCCTCGTCTACGGCGTCGCCGCCCACGACGTCTACCACACGGGCCAGATCCAGATCGTGAAGAGGCTGGTTGGCGATTGACGGTTGGCGGAGACCCGGGCTCCCGGCCTTCCTGGTTCCCCTGTCAACCCGTCACCCGCTCCGGGCATAACGCCGCGGAGCGCCGCCTTCCCAGGCGGCCGCTCCGCCGGCTTCCAGCCGGCAGGGTTCTCGCGAGAGCGTGCCGGCAAGATGCCGGCGTAGCGGCCGGCAAGGATGCCGGCGCTCCGCGGTGCCGCCAACCGAAAGGCAATAAACGCGCACGCTTGTTGCGTTCGATCTAGCCGTGGTTGACACGACCGGACGTGGCCGGTATCGTCCACCACCTTCGCGAGCGCGCGCGGAGCAATCCGCGCCAGATTGTCCCCATCGTCTAGAGGCCTAGGACACCGCCCTTTCACGGCGCCAACACGGGTTCGAATCCCGTTGGGGACGCCAATCCTTCGCGAGTTCTTTGGACAACAAGGCGTCGGTGGTGAAGAGGACGGTTCCTTCTTTTCTTACATAGAAGGTGCGCGGGTTCGACCCCCGCCGCGGCTTCGGCCGTGAAAGTTGGAGCACCCCTGTCCGTTCTCGCCCGTTCCCCGACGAATGAATGCTCTTCCGGGTGGTGAAGAGTGCGGTTCCTTCGGATCTTTAGGTCGCCGGTTCGAATCCGGCCCGTCGCCGTCAAACGCGGCGGTAGCTCAGATGGATAGAGCGAAAGGCAAACGCCGCATTCGCCCGTTCCCCCGGAAACGATTTTCAACCTGACGCCCGATGATTCTCGGGCGTTTTTCTTTTCCCGGAGAACCGATGAAGCTGAATACCCGGCAGGCTGGTCCGGCGCTCTCGACGCACGAGGGCGCGCCTGCGGCGCGCATCGACGCCGAGGCGCAGCTCCGCCGGGTGGTCCTGGCGTCGATGTTGTGGGAGGACCAGTTCTATATCGACGGCCAGACGAACGCGCAGGTCATCGCGGAGACGTTGCCGCTCGTCGCTCCGGAGACCGCCGCGGAGATCGCGATCGAAGCGCGCGAACGGCAGAAGCTCCGTCACGTGCCGCTGCTGATCGTCCGGGAGCTCGCACGCCGGAAGGACCTGCCGGACGGCCTGGTCGCGAAGACGCTCGAACGCGTGATTCAGCGCGCCGACGAGATCGCCGAGTTCCTCGCGATCTACTGGAAGGACGGCCGCCAGCCGCTCTCCGCGCAAGTGAAAAAGGGGCTCGCGAAGGCGTTTTTGAAGTTCGACGCCTACCAGCTCGCGAAGTACGACCGCGCGGGCGCGGTCCGGCTGCGCGACGCGCTCTTTCTCGTGCATGCGAAGCCGCAGGCCGAGGAGCAGGCCGCGACGTGGAAGAAGCTCGTGGCGAAGGAGCTGGAGTCTCCCGACACGTGGGAAGTGGCGATCTCCGCGACGAAGGGCGCAGGGAAGCTCGAGCAGTGGACGCGGCTTTTGACGACCGGCAAGCTCGGCGCGCTCGCACTGCTGCGCAACCTGCGCAACATGGTGCAGGCCGGAGTGGACGAGACGGCGACCCGCACCGCGCTCGCGGAGATGAAGACCGAGCGCGTGCTGCCGTTCCGGTTCATCGCCGCCGCGCGCCACGCGCCGCGACTCGAAGACGCGCTGGAACCGGTGATGCTGAAGTGCCTCGCCGGCGCGGAGAAACTGCCGGGTCGCACGGTGCTGCTGGTGGACGTCTCCGGCTCGATGGATGCACGGATCTCCCGGAAGAGCGATCTCACGCGGATGGACGCCGCCTGCGGGCTGGCGATGCTGTTGCGCGAGATCTGCGAAGACGTGGCGGTCGTCTCGTTCTCGGTGCGCCCGGTCGACGTGCCGGCCCGTCGAGGGTTTGCGCTCCGCGACGCGATCGTCCGCAGTCAGGAGCATCTGTCCACGTACACCGGCGTGGCGGTGAAGCACGTCCACGCGACGCTCCCGCACGACCGCCTCATCATCATCACCGACGAACAGTCGGCCGACCCGCTACCGGATCCCGTCGCGCGCGGCTACGTCATCAACGTCGCCGCGTACCAGAACGGCATCGGCTACAAGGCCTGGCACCACATCGACGGATGGAGCGAAGCGGTGGTCGACTACGTCCGCGAGGTGGAGCGCGGCGCCTGATTTTGTGGGACTATTCCGGAAAGCGCGACGGTTCATGAACGATCGCGTGGGCCCGTAGCTCAGTGGTAGAGCAGTTGGCTTTTAACCAATTGGTCGTAGGTTCGATCCCTACCGGGCTCACCAACCTCTCCCGGCAAAACTTGTGAACCGCGGGGCGTTTGATGTTTCGTTCAGCGTGTCAGGGTTTGAGCGGTTTCGGCCTGCGCGACGAGCGTCGCGCTTGCGCCGCTGTCGGGCTCATCGAGACGCTGCACGGACGCGACGGTGTACTCGGACGCGAGGGAGGCGGCGCCGCCGCCTTGCGGCGGACAATACGTCCCATAGTTGTCGCACCACGTTCCGCCCTCGGAGCAGAACTCATAGCCGCCGAGCAACGGGGGAGGCGTGATGCAGGCCCACTCTCCCCAGATGGGATAGAACCTGCAGCGTTCGCAGCCCGCGGCCATGGCGTCCGGCGCAGCGCTGAAAACGATCAGCACGATGCCGGCAAGAAGCACAATTCGTTTGGTCATAGTCGATCTCCTCGTTCGAGCCCCGCGGCTCACAAGAGCAATTCGGATTTCGCAATTCATCGCGCCGCGAACTGCACCGCCACGCGGTTTTCCCCCGTCCGCACGTCGATCTGGATGGGCGCGGCGACGTCGTCCACGGTCGCCAGGATGGCCTCGGCCTCCTCGTTCGTGCGATAGGGCCAGAGCTCGTAGCGGCCGCTGGGGATCCTGTCGAGGCGCACGTCGGTCTCCGCGCCTTTCGCCAGATTCAGGCCCTGCACAGACGCGAGCGCGTCGGCGATCTCGGGCGGGACGAGCGCGCCGTTGTAGCGCAGGAGCAGCGAGAACGGCGGCATCTCCGCGCCGGCCGACGTGCGCGCGCGGATGAGCAGGGACGAGGATGGGGGAGACAGGGAGACGCGCAGCGGACCGCGGTCGCTCTTCCCGACGCTGTAGATGCCGAAAGCGCCGGCGCGCGGCACGATGAAGAGCGTCGCGTCTTCGTCGGCGGGCGCGGCGGCGTTCGTGCGTCCCTCGCCGTCGGTGTAGGACCGCGAGCACACCTTCGTGCCGGCCGCAACGAAGACGATCGCGTCCACCACCGGCGCCTGCCCGGGATCGACCACGACCACGGGCAGACTGCGGCCGCGGTCCAGGTCGAAGGTGAGCTCGCGCTGGCGGTTCGCGCCGTCGATTCGCACCGCGGCCGGCTCCACATCGAGATGGCCCGGCGACACGACGCGCACCAGGTACCGTCCGTCCTTGATCCCGGTGAAGTCGAACCGCCCCTCGGCGTCCGTCGAAGCGCGGGTCATGGACGTGCTCTCCACGACGACCGACGCGCTCACGACGGGCGCGCCGCCGTTCGCCTGGCGCACGACCCCGCGGATCCGCCCGTCGGGGATGTCCAATGCCACGGGACCCGTGCCGGTGAGCTCGACGACGTCGTGGAACGGCGTGCTCAGCCCCGGGCCGCGGATCTCGTACGTGTATTCCCCGCGCTGCCACAGCGGCGCGCGGAATGCGCCGTCCGCGCCGACGGCGATGGCGCCGCGCCAGCGAAATTCATTGTGACGCAGGGCCAGCACCCCGCCGATCTCCGTCCCGCCGTAGGTCACGCGGCCGGTCAGCTCGACCGGCTCGACGGAGACCACGACGCTGCGCTGATCCTTGCTGCCGAGGACGATCTTCGTGGCCAGCTGTTCGGTGGGCTGCGGTCCCTCGATCCGCAGCTGATAGATGCCCGCCTCCAGCGCGTCGAAGTGCACCCGTCTTCCGGCGGCGTCGAGCGCGCGGTGCGCGACCGTTCTCCATTCGCCCTCGCTCACGCGGACCAGCAACTCGATCCCGAGCGGCTGGTCCGTCCCCCGAATCGTGGCCTCGATCGACGCCCGCGGCGCGGCACCGGCGGCGGCCGCGAAGAGCAAGGCAAGGAGGGCAAATCGCGCGGTACTCATGAACGCCATAGTGGAGATGGCGTTACGCAGCAGCGACGGAATGGTGACGACCCGGTTGTTTGGCGATTCAGAATGGACTGCTTGGGACGAGATCCACCGGTTTCCCCTACTTTGCGTCCCCCGACGGCCCGTAGATCGACGGTACCTTGCCGCCCATCGGCCGCAGATACGCCGTGAGCTGGCCGCGGTGATGAACGGCATCGAGGAAGAAATCCAGGATCGTTTCGCCGAGCGGGGCCGTCTTGAACAGCTTTCCGCCGACGTACATGCGGGCGTCGTGGTTCCACTGCTCTTCGGTGAGCGTTCCGAGTGCGTCCTCCATCTCCGCAGCCGAGCGGTCATATTCGCCCGCGATCGCTGCCGGGGATGCGGGACCGGCGGGCTGCGTCCAGTGGCTCTCTCCGGTCCTGACCAGGTCCACGAGCGCGCGGAGCTCCAGCACGAGGAACCAGGCAATCATCCCCGCCGTGCTGTTGCCCTCGTGCGGTTTGTAATCGAGCTTCCCCTCCGGCATCGCGCGCAGGACGCTGAGGAACTTCGGTCGCTCGCTGCGGAACTGGCGACGGAAGAATTCGAGTGTCGTCATGAGACCTCCTTGGACTACGACTTCGGCCGGGGCGCGACGGGCTTCGCCTTCATCAGAGAGAGACAGAGCTTCCGGAGCCGAGACACTTGGCGGATGCGCTGCGTGACCGCCTTCTCGGAGTAGTCGACGTTTTTCATGACGGCTCCTGGAGAGCGGCAATGTCGGCGAGATCCTGCGCGCTGGATCGGAGGCGCTTCAAGGCGATCAACCCTTCCCGGGACACCACGGCGATCGTCTGCCCGGCCCAGTCGAGCGTTTCACGCGACGCCCAGACATGCTCCGTCCGTACTGTGACGACGAGCAGGTCGAGCATGAGCGTGTCGCCATCGGAGGCATCGACTTTCGTGACGCGATGAATGGGCACGGCTCCATCGCAGAATGTCATCGGATGTGCTTTGAATGTGAATCCGATTCTGTCCGCCAGGTCTGTGGCGCGCCCGATCTCCTCCTCCCGAACGAGCAGGTCGATGTCCACGGTTGCACGCGGATGTCCATGAACCGCGAGCGCGAGGCCGCCGCATAGCGCGTACGAAATCGTCGCAGCGTCGAAAGCCTCGATGACGCGGCGAAGTTCCTCCTCCAGATCGAGCACGGAAGGAGTTTACGGCACTCCGAGCGGCTCTGGAGCGTCGGCATTCCGGTCGCCGTCGCGTCGCTTGGCCATTCCTTCCCCGGGGTGAACGAGCCCCATGCAGCAACCGCGCGGCGCGCTGCCGGCCGTGCCCGCTAGCGGCCCAGGACGGCGCCCTTTCACGGCGACAACACGGGTTCGAATCCGTTAGGACGCCAGTTCTCTTACAATTCCTGATCATGACGCGCGACCGAATCCTCGAGATCCTGCGCTGCAGTCGCGAAGAGCTTCGCCGCGACTTTGGTGTGGAGTCGATGGCCCTCTTCGGGTCGGTGGCGCGTGGCGATGCTGGTCCGTCGAGTGACATCGACATCCTGGTCGATGTGCCGCGCCCGATCTCGCTTTTCGGACTGGTCGCGCTTCAGTTGCGGCTGCAGGAGCTTCTGAATGTGTCCCAAGTGGACGTGGTCCTGAGAGACTCCATCCTCCCGCCACTCCGCGAGAGGATTCTCGCCGAGGCGCTTCGTGTCGCCTGAGCGGGAATGGCGCTTTCGCATCGAGCACATCCTCGAGGCGATCGAAAAGATCGTGCGCTACACAGCACCGATGACGTACGAGCAGTTCGCCGCCGATGAACGGACGGTCGATGCTGTCATCCGAAACTTCCTCGTGATCGGCGAAGCCACGCGACACGTGCCGGATCACGTGCGTGCGTCGGCTGCAGGGATTCCCTGGAAGCTGATGGAAGGCATGCGGCACGTGCTGGTTCACGACTACGACGCCGTGAAACTCGAAATCATCTGGCAAACGATCAATGAGGATCTTCCGCCTCTGATCGCACCACTCCGCCGACTGTTGACCTAGTGTCGCGTCACGTTTTCAAGCGTGGCGCGACACTCGCGTCTTCAACGCCGGCCACTTACCGTCGTGGAGAGGGCGGCGGCAACGATTCCCGCTCGCGAGGCCGCTCGACACTGATGTCCTGGAAGCTCTCGAGTTTCCGGCGCGAGCGCAACCCCTCCGATGCACCGGCGAAGGTGTCGTGTTCGCGCAACGGCCCGAAATCCAGGCCCGTCGCGACTCTGCTGCAGCTCGGCGGCCGAGTGCCACTTGCCTCGCACCATCACCCCTTCGATGGCCGCGGCGTGGGTCACGTCTTCCAGCGGATTGCCGCGGAGGAGGAGCAGGTCGGCGCGGCTCCCCGGGGTGATGGTCCCCGCTGGGATGCCCCGCGTGTGGGCCGCAAGGAACGCGCCCGCGTTCTTCGTGCCGGTGGCCAGAGCCTGGTACGGGGTGAGCCCGGCCTGGACCAGCTCTTGGAGCTCGAGGTGTGCGGATCGGCCAGGGAAGAGGCCGGCCGCGGAGGCGTCGGTGCCGAGGAGTAGCGGGACACCTGCATCGCTCAGGGCACGGGTCAGCTTCTGCACGAACGGGTACTTGGCGCGCTCGCGCCGGTCGAATCGCTCGAGGTCGCGGCGCGTGGTGGGATTGTCGCGCCGCCATGCTTCCCGCACGGCCTCGGTCAGAAAGCGCCACTCGGTGCCGGCATGCACGGCGCCGAGATCGTCGAGCTGCGCCCGCGTCGCGGCGATGAAGGACAGGTTCGGGATCACGGCCGCGCCGGCCTCCCGCGTCATCCGTACCGCCTCGGTGATGTGCTCGAGCGCCACTTCGGGGATGCCTCCCTGCGAAAGCTGATCCTCGATCCCTTCATGGAAATACGTGAAGAAGAATTCTTCGCCGTGAGCAATCACATCGAGCCTGGCGGCCAGCGCGGCCTGCAGCGCCGTGGCGCGCCCGCCGGCGCGAGGGATGTGTCCGAACACCGCCACTCCGCGCTGGTGCGCCGCCGCGATCGCCGCCCGAAGTGCCGGCTCGGGAAGATTGTTGTAGACCTTGACAAAGTCGGCGCCCGCGGCCACCTGCGCCGCGGCCTCCCGCGCCGCATCGGCGGCGCGCGGCACCGCGACGCTCACGCCCGGGTAGATCGGCGGATCGCCGTCCAGGATGCGCCCGGTCGTGTAGATGGACGGCCCGGGAATCTCCCCGCTCGCCACGCGGCTCCGCAGATCGAGTACGTCATCGATCGAGCCGGTCGCTCCGCTGAGATGGAACACGGTGGTCACCCCCCAGGCGAGGTACGAGAGCAGCTCGGAGCGGTCGCGGAGATGGACGTGCGCGTCGATCAGTCCCGGGAGCAGATACCGGCCGGTGCCGTCGATCCGCCGCGCGCCGCGAGGCACGCGCACCGCCGCGGTCGCGCCAAGCGTCGCGATGCGTCCGTCGCGAACGACGACGGTCTGCCCCCGGAGCACACGCTCGGAGTCCATCGGAACCACGGCGACGTTGACGAACGCGACGACGGTTCCGCGGTCGCCTGTACGGGCGGGGGCGGCACAAGCGCTCGTGGCCACGAGGAGGAGCGCGAGCAGCGTCGAATGGATTCTGGCGGCCATCGCGGCGTCATTCTCTCATCCGGTCCGGACGGTCATCGGCGACTCCGGCACATGGCGGCCGCCATGCACCCCATCTGCGTCTGCAAGCACCCCGCGCTTCTCGCCGTGCTGCCCCCGTTCGTGCCTTTCCGTTTTGCCGCCTTGATGGTACTTATGGTCCATTCCGGCAATGGCCAGGGTCTTCATCAGCTACAGCCACGACTCGGCGGAGCATGGCGAGCGCGTGCTCCGGTTCGCCGATGCGCTGCGCGGCCACGGAGTCGACGCGGAGCTCGATCGCTACCACCAGCGCCCGCCGCAGGGCTGGCCGGCCTGGTGCGAAGAGCAGTTGCGCCCCGCCGTGTCGAGCCACGTCCTGATGATCTGCACGCAGACGTATCACGATCGCGTGCAGAACCAGCTGCCCGCCGACGAGGGACGCGGCGTGTTTTGGGAAGGGCGGATCATCTACAACTATGTTTACGCCGCGAAACGGAATGAGCGGTTCATCCCGGTGCGGTCGCCAGGTTGGAGCTGGTGCTCCTCCGCCTTCTCGGTCGGTTCGACCGTCCCGCCGCCCCGACTGCCTCGAGGCCTTGCGCGAGCCGCTGGTCATCGCGGACCTGACGGACTCGCTCGTAACGCTGACGGACGTGCCGAGGCGCCTCGCCGAGGAGCAGCCGTGGGCGCCGCCGCGCATCTCCGGCTACAGCGTGCACCACGCGGTCTCGTAGTGCCGCGCCCAGCAGATCGCCAGCGTCGTGGTTCCGGTGGATTCGGCGCCGCCGACGCAAACGTGCAGCGCGTACCACGCGCTATTGCAACCGGGCAACTTGGCGGCGTACAGCCAGGGAAGCACTTTCCGGTCAGAGAGCGGTACGAAATAGGCGCGAGATGCCTGATTTCCTACCTGCGGTGCGAAAATATGTGCGCAGGTCACTTTGAGAGATGGACGAGCTGTTCAGCGAAAACGAGTTTTCCGAGCCGACCGTCGCAGCCTCCGAGCTTCCGAATCAGGCTCCGATGGTGCCCTTCGCGGCGGATCCCGCCTCCGACGTTCTCCTCATCTTTGTCGGGCACAGTACTGA
Organism: uncultured Acidobacteriota bacterium; assembly: GCA_963821585.1. GTDB lineage: Bacteria > Acidobacteriota > Thermoanaerobaculia > Gp7-AA8 > Gp7-AA8 > QHVT01. The sequence goes on along the minus strand of CAWGEI010000003.1, from coordinate 4,116,149 downwards.
TGCGAAAGCGGCTGCGGCGCGAGTCACTCAGTTGGAATCAAAGATTCAGCACCAGCTCGATCGTTTCGACACTCTTGTGAATGGCGCCCTGAGGTTCAGGCGCGTGAAATTGTCCGAATGGGCGACCGACAGCCCGGCGTTCGTCGAAGGTCAGAAGCAGATCGACCGAACGATCGATCGAGCGCAGGTCGGCGTATTCGTGTTTCAGGATCGGCTCGGATCAACGACAAAGGATGAGCTAGAGCGGTGCCGGCTGCGTCGGATCCCGATTGTTGCCGTCTTCGCCAAGAATCCGTCGTTCCAGATCGCGACTGGCGAGGACATGAATCGATATAAAACGGCGATTGTCGAGTGGCAGGAGTTGCAGAAGTTCAAGGAACTACTGCCCCAAGGTTGGACTGAGGAGGAGGCGAGCCCTGTGCGTCCTCAGGACGACTTTGCGACGCTCGACGAGCTTGAGACCATTGTGCTCGGTCAACTCGAACTGCTGCTGGCTCCCATATGCCGTGCCAAAGGCCTAGAGGAAGAGGGCGACGACGGCGGCCCGGCGCTACGCTCAGTACGCACGAAGGAACAGCTCCAGATCCTCTATGAATCGCTGGCCCCCTTGAGACGTCCATGTGCAAATGCGACGCGCGAACTATTGAATTGGGATCTGGTCGAGCTTTTCGCGAAAGAGTCGCAGCAGACGGGGCCAATCGATCGATCAGATGACTTCTTGCGTCGGCTGGGACTCTTCGCCGAGATATCCATGGGGAATCAACCGGAACTGCACAAGGGCGCGGTCCTGTGTTTTTGCGCCGACCCGCTCCGGTTCATTCCCGAAGCAAGAGCCGTATTCAGTTGGGGTGAGCCAGGCCGACAGTCACGGAAGCGCATCAGGGGACCGCTGACCGTGCAGTTCCAGGAACTGTTTTCACTGACCAAAGAGCATTTGAGCACGATCGAAACGACCGGTCAGGACGGCCTGCGGACAAAAACGCCGGACATCGATGAGGACGTGATCCGAGAGGTCCTCTCGAACGCGATTGCCCATCGTGATTACGAACGAGGGGTCGTCAAGGTCGAGATCACCACTAGCGAGCTAGTCGTCTCCAATCCCGGTAGATTCCCTCCGAATACGTCCTGGGACTTCTTCATCTCGACGGAGGACACCGATTCCATTCCACGCGATGGGACCGTTGCCACATACATGATGTTTCTCTTGGCGTTTGAAGGTGTCGGCCAGGGCTTTCAATTATTTCGCCGTTATCGCAGAGCGTACGGCGACGAGAGCATCCGGGGTGATGAGTCGACACCAGGAGTGGTCAAAGTTCGTATCAGACGGCGATCGCCCACTGTCGGGTTCGACCAGGTCAAACCGCACCTTCCCCGGCCGATGACCGAGGCGATCTCCAATTCTGTCGCTGCCTCACGCATTCCTTCGTCCTCGGCGCAACTCATTGGCCGAGAGCACGAGCTGGCAATGCTCGACGCGGCATGGAGCGGTGAGGCGAAGAAGAACGTGGTGACGATCGTCGCCTTTGGCGGGGTCGGGAAGTCGACGCTCGCCGCGCACTGGGCGGCGACGAAGTACGGCGACGTGGAGCGCTACTTCGACTGGTCGTTCTACCGGCAGGGCAGCAGCGAGGTCTTCCTGAAGACGGCGCTCGATTTCTTTGGTGACGCGGAGCTGGCCGCGAGCTCGGCGGAAGGCTGGCAGAAGGGGGAGCGGCTGGCGCAGCTCGTCGCGCGGGGCCGCACGCTGCTGATCCTCGACGGCCTCGAGCCGCTGCAGGACGTCAGGACGGGCGGGCTGCGCGATCCGGCGCTGGCGTCGTTGCTGCGGGCCCTGGCCGCGAGCAATCGCGGGCTGTGCGTGGTCACTACGCGGCAGGAGATCCCCGACCTCGACACGTTTCGGAGCACGAGCGCGCCGCAGTGGAAGCTCGATCGTCTGTCCGGGGAAGCGGGAGCGAGCCTGCTGGAAAGCCTGGGCGTGGTCGGGACTGCGGCCGAGCGCGAGGCGCTGGCCGGGGAGGTGAAAGGGCACGCGCTCACGCTGACGCTGCTGGGGAAGTTCCTGGCCGAGGTGCACGGTGGCGACATCCGCAGGCGGGATGTCCTCTCGCTTCGCGAAGCCGATTTCGAAGAGACGTCCGGCCACGCGTTCCGGGTGATGGAGGCGTACGAGCAGTGGCTGGAGCGCGACGGCCGCCAGGTGGAGCTGGCGATCCTCCGCCTCCTCGGTCTGTTCGACCGTCCCGCCGCCCCCGACTGCCTCACCGCCTTGCGCGAGTCGCCGGCCATCGAGGGGCTGACGGACTCACTCCTGACGCTGGCGGACGCGCGGTGGAGCCTCGCCGTCAAGCGCCTCGTGCAGCTCGGGCTCGTCGAGGAGCAGCCGTGGGAGCCGCCGCGCATCTCCGGCTACAGCGAGGAGGAAGCGCGAAGGCTCGAGGCTGAACGGATCGCGCCCGCCGACGCGCCACCTCCGGAGGTTGCGACCGAACGGCGGATGGCGGGCAGTGCGCTCGACGCCCATCCGCTGATCCGCGAGTACTTCGCGGGGCGGCTTGGTGGGAGCGCGGCCGAAGCCTGGCGTGCGGCGCACGGCCGGCTGTACGAGCACCTGCGCGGCGGCGTGCCCTACTGGCCGGAAGGGGTCGACGGCCTGCAGCCGCTCTACCAGGCGGTGGTGCATGGCTGCTTGGCCGGACGGGCGTCGGAGACGCGCGAGCAGGTTTACCGCGACCGCATTCTGCGCGGCACGTCAGGTCCGTACGCGTTTTACAGCTCGAAGATGCTGGGTTTGAACGGTGCGGATCTCGCGGCCGTGCGCTGCTTCTTCACCGTTCCGTGGAAACAGCTCAGCGCGGATCTCACCGCCGCGGATCAAAGCTGGTTGCTGAACGAGGCCGCGTTACGCCTGCGCGCCCTTGGCCGTCTCGACGAAGCGCGGGAGCCGATGCGCGCCGGGTTGGAGGCCGCCGTCGCGCTCGAGGACTGGAAAAACGCGGCGATCTATGCCGGGAACCTCAGCGAGCTCGATCTGACGCTGGGAGACGTGGCCTCGGCCGTCCGCTCCGCGGAACAGAGTGTTCAACACGCGAACCGAAGCGAAGACGCCTTTCAAATCATGGCCATGCGCACGACGCACGCCGATGCATTGCACCAGGCGGGGTGGATGGCGGAGGCGAATGAGAGATTCCGCGAGGCGGAGGCACTGGAGAGCAATCGGTATCCGAAAATGCCGCTGCTGGCCTCGCTGCAAGGATTCCAATTCTGTGACCTTCTGCTGGCCGGGACCGAGCGTGCGGCTTGGCGCCGGGCCCTCGGCTCGGACGGGCAGTCCTTCGATGCCCAGACCCTCGCGCAGGTCGGACATCGTGCTGCGACCGCCCTGGCGCTCGCACGGCGCAACAACTTGGTTCTCGATACAGCGCTCGACAACCTCACCCTCGGCCGCGTCGCGCTCGTTCGCGCGATCCTCGGCGATGCCCCGGTCGATAGCGCGCAGCCGCGCGTCGAAGCGGCGGTTCATGGCCTTCGACAACGCACTGACCACCTTCCCCGCGCCCTGCTCACCCGCGCCTGGCTCCGGGCCGCGCAGGGCGACCCCGCCGCCGCCCGCGCCGATCTCGACGAAGCGCAGCTGCTCGCCGAGCGCGGCCCGATGCGCCTCTTCCTCGCCGACGTCCACCTCCACCACGCGCGTCTCTTCTTCCGCGAGGACCGCGACCACGCCCGCGAGGAGCTGAAGAAGGCGCGTGCGCTCATCGAGCGCTGCGGCTATCACCGCCGCGACGAAGAGCTCCGCGACGCGGAAGAGGCGATCGGGTAGAGCGAATGCAGATCGGTGGTGGTGCTACCAACAGGTCCCGGCGAATGGCGGGAACTGTCCTCGGAGTCTGTGCAACCTGTTGATGATCCTGCTCTTAGGCTGGCATTTTGCCACGGCGCGAATCGTCGAATTTGACAGAGCGGCCGTCAACACTCACGACGCGCCCGTCAGGTTTGACGGTGGTGATTGTTAACACTGACAAACGCGCTCGTCGAATTTGACAGCGGCGCTGTCAACACTGGCAACGCGGAGCACGCGCTCGGAGTCCATCGGAACGACGGCGACGTTGACGAACGCGACGACGGTCCCGCGATCGCCTGTACGGGCGGGGGCGGCACAAGCGCTCGTTGCCACGAAGAGGAGCGCGAGCAGCGGCGAATGGATTCTGGCGGCCATCGCGGCGTCATTCTCTCATCCGGTCCGGACGGTCATCGCCCATCTGCGTCTGCAAGCACCCCGCGCCTCTGCCGTGCAGTCCGTAGCGCGCCTTTCCGTTTTGCCGCCTTGATGGTACTTATGGTCCATTCCGGCAATGGCGACAAACGAGAGACGCGGGATCTTCATCAGCTACAGCCACTTGGACAAGAAGTTCCTGGGCGAGTTGAAGACGATGCTTGCGCCGGCGGTGCGGCAGGGCATCGTCGATCTCTGGGACGACACCAGGATCGAGGCCGGCGCGCAGTGGCGGGACGAGATCGCGGCAGCGCTCCGGTCTGCGAGAGTGGGCGTGCTTCTCGTGAGCGACAACTTCCTGGATTCCGAGTTCATCACGACACACGAGCTGCCGCCGCTGCTCGACGCGGCCCGAAACGAAGGGCTCACCGTATTCTGGATTCACGTGAGCCCGTGCCTGTATCAGCGCACGGAAATCGAGAGCTACCACGCGGCGCACGTTGTTTCGAAACCGCTCGACACGTTCACGAAGGCAAAACGCAAACCGATCCTTCGCGAGATCTGCGCGAAGCTGATTCGAATTGTCGAAGGAGCCTCGCCGGACTCACCGCGAGACGCTGCGTCGCACGAGCCGCGCATCGCCGCGTCGCGCATCACTGCGTCCGCGCCCCAGCTCATCGGCCGGGAGCGCGAGCTGGCAATGCTCGACGCGGCGTGGAGCGGCGAGGCGAAGAAGAACGTGGTGACGATCGTCGCCTTCGGCGGGGTCGGGAAGTCGACGCTCGCCGCGCACTGGGCGGCGACGAAGTACGGCGATGTGGAGCGCTACTTCGACTGGTCGTTCTACCGGCAGGGCAGCGGCGATGTCTTCCTGAAGACAGCGCTCGAGTTCTTCGGTGACGCGGAGCTGGCCGCGAGCGCGGAGGACGGCTGGATGAAGGGGGAGCGGCTCGCGCAGCTCGTCGCGCGGGACCGTACGCTGCTGATCCTCGACGGCCTCGAGCCGCTGCAGGACGCGAAGACGGGCGGGCTGCGCGATCCGGCGCTCCAGTCGCTGCTGCGGGGCCTGGCCGCGCGCAACGGCGGGCTGTGCGTCGTCACCACGCGGCAGGAGATCCCCGACCTCGACACGTTCCGGAGCACGAGCGCGCCGCAGTGGAAGCTCGATCGTCTGTCCGGGGAGGCGGGGGCGAGCCTGCTGGAGAGCCTGGGGGTAGGCGGGACGGCGGCCGAGCGCGAGGCGCTGGCCGGGGAGGTGAAGGGGCATGCGCTCACACTGACGCTGCTGGGAAAGTTCCTGGCCGGGGCGCACGGCGGCGACATCCGCAGGCGGGATGTCCTCTCGCTCCGCGAAGCCGATTTCGAAGAGACGTCCGGCCACGCGTTCCGGCTGATGGAGGCGTACGAGCAGTGGCTGGAGCGCGACGGCCGCCAGGTGGAGCTGGCGATCCTCCGCCTGCTCGGCCTGTTCGACCGTCCCGCCGCCCCCGACTGCCTCGCCGCGTTGCGCGAGCCGCCAGTCATCGAGGGGGTGACGGACTCGCTCGTGACGCTGACGGACGCGCGGTGGAGCCGTGCCGTGACGCGCCTCGTGCAGCTCGGGCTCGTCGAGGAGCCGCCGTGGGAGCCGCCGCGCATCGCCGGCTACAGCGAGGAGGAAGCGCGGAGGTTCAAGGCTGAACGGATCGCGCCCGCCGACGCGCCCCCTCCAGAGGTTGCCACCGAACGGCGGCTGGCGGGTAGTGCCCTCGACGCCCATCCACTGATCCGCGAGTACTTCGCGGAGCGGCTTCGCGGGAACGCGGCCGAGGCCTGGGACGCGGCGCACGGCCGGCTGTACGCGCACCTGCGCGGCGGCGTGCCGTACTGGCCGGAAGGCGTCGATGGCCTGCAGCCGCTCTATCAGGCGGTGGTCCACGGCTGCCTGGCCGGCCGGGCACAGGAGACGTGCGAGCAGGTTTACCGCGACCGCATTCTGCGCGGCACGTCAGGAACGTATGCGTTTTACAGCACGAACATGCTCGGTTTGACCGGTGCGGATCTCGCGGCGGTGCGGTGCTTCTTCACCGTTCCGTGGAAACAGCTCAGCGCGGATCTCACCGCCGCGGATCAAAGCTGGTTGCTGAGCGACGCCGCCTTCCGCCTGCGCGCTCTCGGCCGTCTCGACGAAGCGCGGGAGCCTATGCGCGCCGGGTTGGAGGCCGCGGTCGCACTCGAGGACTGGAAAAGTGCCGCAGCCAGAGCCGGGAACCTCAGCGAGCTCGATCTGGCGCTGGGGGACGTGGCCTCGGCCGTCTGCTACGCGGAGCAGAGCGTTCAACACGCGGACCGAAGCGAAGACGCCTTTCAAATCATGTCCAAGCGCACGACGCACGCCGATGCACTGCACCAGGCGGGACGGGCGGCGGAGGCGACTGAGAGATTCCGCGAAGCAGAGACGCTGCAAGGCTCACTCAACCCAACGGCACCGTTATTAAACTCGATAGGAGGATTCCGGTTCTGTGACCTCCTGCTGGCCGGGACTGAGCGCACGGCCTGGTGCCGGGCCCTCGGCTCCGACGGGCAGTCCTTCGATGCCCAGATCCTCGCGGAGGTCGAACATCGTGCCGCGACCGCCCTGGCGCTCGCACGGCGCAACAACTGGGTTCTCGATACAGCGCTGAACAACCTCACCCTGGGCCGCGTCGCGCTCGTTCGCGCGATCCTCGGTGATGCCCCGCTCGACAGCGCGCAGCCACGCGTAGAAGCAGCGGGTCACGGTCTTCGCCAAGATGCCGATCACCTTCCCCGCGCCCTCCTCTCCCGCGCCTGGCTCCGCGCCGCGCAGGGCGACCCCGCCGCCGCTCGCGCCGATCTCGACGAAGCGCAGCAGCTCGCCGAGCGCGGCCCGATGCGCCTCCACCTCGCCGACGTCCACCTCCACCGCGCGCGCCTCTTCTTCCGCGAGGACCGCGACCACGCCCGCGAGGAGCTGAAGAAGGCGCGCGCGCTCATCGAGCGCTGCGGCTACCGCCGCCGCGACGAAGAGCTCCGCGACGCGGAAGAGGCGATCGGGTAGCCCGCATTTCTCACAGCATGTCCTTCGCGAGCCGGTGTGGAGTGCGGCGACGACGAGTCGCCGCTTTTCTATGTTCGGGCGGCCAAGCGCGCAAAGATCGAAAAGCGGCGACTCGCCGTCCCCGCACTCCACACCCGCGCTCCCGATTCTCTGTGGCAAACGGTCTGCTTCTGTAAGTCGTTGATATTTTTGGCCTTAGGTTGACATTCGGCAGCGGCGCGAACCTCAGAGCGTCTGCCACTCAAGGCAGAACGTCTGCCATTGAAGGCAGAGCGTCTGCCATTGAAGGCAGAACGTCTGCCATTGAACGCAGAACGTCTGCCATCGAAGGCAGAGCGTCTGCCATTGAAGGCAGAGCGTCTGCCATGCAAGGCAGAGCGTCTGCCATGAAAGGCAGAACGTCTGCCATGAAAGGCAGAACGTCTGCCCTGCGAGGCAGAACGTCTGGCATGCAAGGCAGACGCTCTGCCTTCAATGCCAGCGCGCCTGGCGACCCCCATCATCCCCTCACCCGCATCCTCCAGATCCCCCGCCCATACGTCGCCGCCACGAGCTCGCCGCTCTTCGCGTGATAGACGAGGTCCATCACCGTGACCACCGGCATGTTGCGGCGCTCGGACTGCCAGGTCAGGCCGCCGTCGGACGTCGAGTAGACCGCGGCGTCGGTCGCCAGCCAGATCCGGTTCGGATCGGTGGGGTGGAGGGCGAGCGCGTTGGCCGGGACGTCCGGCAGGTCGCCGGAGACGTTCTGCCAGGTCGCGCCGCGATTGCGGCTGACGAAGACTTTGCCCGGCTTGCCGGGGGTGTTGGTGTCGTAGCCGTTGAAGACGGCGTACACGGTGTCCGCACTGTCGGAGCCGGCCACGATCTGGGCGATGAAGCGATTGGGGAGGCCGGCATTGACGCGCGTGGCGGTGGCGGTGCCGGTGGCACTGACGTCATAGCGATAGATCGAGCCTGTGGCTGTCGCCATCCAGACGACGCGGGGATTGACGGGCGAGACCGAGATCGACGTCGGAACGCCCACGCTGTTCACCGCCGGCGGTCCGATGCGGACGGAGTGCGCGCCGCGCTGGGTCGAGCGGTAGAGCGCGCGGTCGCTGGCGCCGTAGGTGATGGAGGGGTCGACGGGGTCGAGGGCGAAGACGGGGATGAAGGTGGTGGTCTCGCCGCTCGCCAGGTCGAACTCTTCGCCCGCGAAGACGCTGAACTTCCAGCCCGCCTCCTCGGTGAACTCCTTCGTGCCGCCGTCGTCGTGGCGATGGACTTCGAACTGCGTTCCCAGATAGACGACCCGCGGGTCGACGGGATGGATGAAGGCCACCGTGCCGTCGCTGGAGCCCCAGCCCTGCCATTCGGTGCCGTTGAAGTACGCTCCGGAGTTGTCCTGGAGACCGCCGAGGAGGATGCCGGGATTGTCGGGGTGTACGGCGATCCGGTAGAACTGCAGTGTCCCCAGACCGTTGTTGAGGGTCTCCCACGAATAGCTCCCGCCGGCCAGCGCGTCCGGCGGACGCTGCGGCGCCACCGCGCGGCGCTTGTGGCCCGAGCCCGGGCCGGGCAGCGAGCCGCGGAATACCCCGCCGTCGCCGGTGACGTAGAGCCGGTCGTCCGCGCCGCGCACGATGTCGTGGATGTCGGGATGAACGACCTTCGCGTTGCTCACCGCCACGCACGGATACACCGGCAAGCCGCCAATCGTCCGTGCCGGCGCGTCGCTGATCTGTGTGCAGTGCGGCGTGATGTCCGCCCAGCTCTTCCCGCCGTCCTTCGACTGATGCAGGACGCCGCGCCACGGCAGGTCCAGCAGGCGCGTGGGAGTCGCGAACGGCTCGCCCGTGTAACGCGAGTAATTCGCGGCGCCGCCGAGGATCACGTCGTCGGGGTTCGTTGGATGGACGGAGATGACGTTGTCGTACCAGCACTGCTGGTTGCAGTAATCCGGCACGCCGTCGTGGCGCGTGCCGAGCCAGCGCCAGGTCTCGCCGGCGTCGGTGGACTTGAAGAGCAGCGAGGTGAACGCGCGCCGGTCGCGGTTGTCGAAGATGCCGTTGCCGTCGATGTCGAGCCGGATCTGCGGGGCGTCGAACCCGGCGTACAGAATCCGGGGATCGGAGGGTGCCGCGGCGAGCTCGATGATGCGGAAATCGGTCTCGCTGATGAGGTTCGGAAGGCGGTTGGCCAGCAGGAATCGATTGGTGCTTCCCGTCGAGTAGCTGAGCGGCGACGGCGTGGCCGGAAAGGTGCCGTACCCGGTCGACTTGAGCGGCGTGACGTAGCGCCACGTCGCGCCGCCGTCGGTCGAGCGGAGGATGCCGCCGTGGTACTCGCTGACGTACATCAGCTCCGGTTCGACTGCGCCGCCGTACTCGAAATCGGTGAACCCGTTGCTCTGCGATCCGTTGACGGCGTGGCGCTTCGCGGCGTGCAGCAGTTGCCAGCTGTCCCCGTCGTCGGTCGACTTGAAGACGCCGGTCTGCGGCAGGTTGGCGGGCAGGGTCCAGTTGAGGCCCCCCAGAACGATCATGGCCGTGGTCAGGTAGAGCGTTCTGCCGTCGCGCGCGTCGAAGTGCAGGCCGGTGATCGCGGTGAAGTTGAAGTTCCAAGCGCTGCCTTGGGAGGGGAGCAGTTCCCACGTCTCCCCGCCGTCGCGCGACCGCGCGAGACCGAAGCCGCGCACGGGACCGGCGCCGGCCGCCTCGCCGGTGCCGGCGAACACCAGGTTCGGATCGGACGGACTGTAGCGGATCACGCTGATGACCAGCGTCGGCAGCGATTGCTCGCCCACGGACCGCCAGCTCGCCCCGCCGTCCGTCGACTTCCAGATCCCTCCCTCGGCCGTCCCGACGAGCATCGTGTTCGGGTTGCCCGGATGAATGGCGAGCGTCGACGTGCGGCCACTCACATCCTGCGAGCTGGCCAGGCTGTAGACCAGCTCGGGCAGCGGCGCCGGCCCGAGGCTCGTCCACGACTCGTCATCCGCGGACAGGCGGAGCGCCTTCGCACTCTCCGCGAGCAACGCGCCGCGATGCGCCGCGACGGGAATCGTCCCTGCCGGATACGCGCGCTGCTCCCAGAACCAGCGGACGCGGTCTTCGGGGTTCTCCATCCCTTCGCGCTCGCGCTCGGCGGGGACCGCCGTACGGCAGGAGAGGGCCGTCAGTACGAGGAGAAGGACGAGCGTTGCGGTGAAGCGATGGCCCGGCATGCGCCATTGTGCGCTCCGGCGAGGCGCATGGACCTGGAGCCAACCGTGCGTTTGCAGAATGTTTGGGGATCGATTGGACTCCTTGCCCGTGCCCGGAATGGGTATTACCATGCCCGAAATGGGTACGAAGGCGCGGCGCCGGACGAGTCTCGCGAACGCTCTTTTCTCGAGCACGCAACAGCGGGTCCTCGGCCTTCTGTTCGGTCATCCGGACCGTACTTTCTTCGCCAATGAGATCATCCGCGGCACGGGTGCCGGCTCGGGCTCCGTGCAGCGTGAGCTGAGCCGGCTCGTCGAGAGCGGCCTCGTGATCGTGACGCCGGTCGGCAACCAGAAGCACTATCAAGCGAACAGCTCCGCGCCTGTGTTTCACGAATTGTGCGCCATCATCCGGAAAACCAGCGGTCTCGCCGACCCGCTCCGCGCCGCGCTCCTGCCCCTGGCTTCGTGCATCGAGCTCGCGCTGATCTATGGCTCGGTCGCGAAGGGAGCGGATCACGCGGGGAGCGACATCGACGTCCTGGTGGTGGCTGACGATCTCGCGCTGGAGACGTTGTTCGCGCGTCTCGCCCCGGTCGAGAAGCAGCTCGGACGACGGATCAGCCCCACCCTCTACACGCTCGAAGAGTTTCGGCGGCGGCGCGAAAAGAAAAATCCGTTCTTGACCAAGGTGCTCGCTGGTGAACAAATCGTCTTGATTGGAAGTCAGGATGCCGTTGGCGCAGCTTGAAAATCTCGTCCGGATCGGTCAGTTGAAGGCGGAGCCGCCGGCGCCGGCGGAGATCGAAGGACTCGTTCGATCCGGCATGGCCCGCCTTACCGACGCCCAGAACACGACGCTGAGCGTAGAGAGCCGGTTCGATCTCGCCTACAACGCCGCGCACGCGCTGTCACTCGCCGCATTGCGGTGGCATGGATATCGATTGGAGAGCCGTTACCTCGTGTTTCAGGCGCTGCCTCACACGCTGCAACTTCCGCCCGAAGAATGGCGTGTGCTCGACCACGCACACCGCCAGCGCAACCACATCGAATACGAGGGTGTTGCCGACGTGAACGAACAACTCGTTTCCGCTTTGATCCGTGTCACGCGCGAAGTGGCGAGCCGGGTGTCGGCACTGCCACCGGTCGGATGACGATCGGGCCGGGATTTCCGGAGTTGCCGCGCGCGAAGGCGCGCTTTCCAAATGTAGCCCCGGGCATGAGCCCAGGGCATGAGCCCTGGGCTTGTGCCCGGGGAATGCAGGGATCGAGCAGATGTTGCGGCCGCGAAGGCGGCCGCTCCAAGCCCCTTTTTGTAGCGACCGCCTTCGCGGCCGCGAATTACTGTCCGCGCACGAAAACCCCGGGCAAAAAGCCCGGGGCTACATTTGTTATGCGCGCCTTCGCGCGCCCCTCTCCCCGCGTTGACGCGGGAGAGGGGACGGAGAACCCCCTACGGAGAAACCGTGACGGTCTTCTCCACTTCGGCTTCGATCGAGCCGTGCTCCACTTCCACCTCTACCTTGTGCGATCCGGCCGAAGGGAAGGTGAAGGTGACCACCGCGCCGAACTTGCGGACGTTGCCCGGGAACTTCCATTTGTACGAGCCGCCGCCGGTGTTGCCGGTGGCGGTGAACGTCACTTCCTGGCCGGCGCGCGGGGAGGACGGGGAGTAGGTGAAGTTGAGGGAGCCGGTGCCCGGATTGCCACCGCCGGGATTGCCGGAGCCGCCGCCGACGGTCACGGTTTTCTGGACCTCGGCGGTGATGGAGCCGTGCTCGATCTCGACCTCGACCTGGTACGAGCCGGCTGTGGCGAACGTGAAGGTCACGACGCTGCCGAACTTGCGGACGTTGCCCGGAAACTTCCACTTGTACGAGCCGCCGCCGGTCGAGCCGGTGGCAGTGAACGTGACTTCCTGGCCGGCCTGCGGAGACGTGGGGGAGAAGGTGAAGTTGAGGGGCGTGGTCCCTGGATTGCCGCCGGGATTGCCTCCGCCGACGGTGACGATGCGCGTGACTTCGGCGCGCGTCGCGCCGTGTTCGATCTCGACCTCGACCTGGAACGAGCCGGCCGCGGCGAAGGTGAACGTCACGGTGTTGCCGACCGGGCGGACATTGCCCGGGAACTTCCACTTGAAGAAGCCGCCGTTCGTCTCGCCCGTTGCCGTGAAGACGACCTGCTGGCCCGGCGCCGGATTCGCCGGTGTGTAGGTGAAGTCGATGGCCGAGGACGGCGGGTTCGCGCCGCTGCCGGTGATGCGCAGGTCCTCGCGGTCGCGCACGATGGCGCCGCCGGCGAGCGTCACTTCGACGGTGACGTTGAACTCACCGGCCGTGATGTACGAATGGGTCACGGCCGCACCGGACGCGCTGGTGCCGTCGCCGAACTGCCAGTTCACCGCGGTCACGTTCGTGCCCGCGCGCTTCAGGCTGAAGGAGACCGGAGCGCCGATCGCGGCGGTGCGCGTGCTCAAGGCGATCTCGAGCTCGTTCTGACGCTCGGCTTCCTGCTGCGACTCGCGCAGCATCGTGTCGCCGGTGACGTTGTCGACGTTGGACGCGACCGCCGTTACGGCGACGCCGTTCGCGCTCTCGATCCGCAGCTCGCCCGCGTGGACCGCGATCACGCCGGGTAGCGCGACCTGCAGCGACTTCCCGGACTGCGCGCGAAACGGCACGTTTTCGATCTCCACTCCGTGCTCGTCGAGCAGGCGGATGCGTCCTTCCGCGACGGTGGTGGCACTGTTCGCAAGTCCCACGTTCAGGCGGTACTCGTCGTCGCGGCGCACGCCGCCGATGCGCACGCTCGTGGAGCGCACGACATCATCCTGCGGTAGGACCGACGCCCCATACGTCGAGCCGTCCGCCAGCGTGTTAAAGACGCGCACGACCGCCACCAGCGGCGTCGTGGAAGTCACGCGCAACGACCCCGTCCCCGCCGGCGCGCCGACGAAGTCATTCACATCCTCGGAGCTCACGCTGCCGAGGGCCGGCAGCGTCGCGGTGCGGGTGTAGGTGAGGCCCGTGGCGGCGTCGGTATAGGCGAACGTCGCGCTGCCGTCCGCGCCCGTGGTGCCGGTGATCGACGCGGACGTCGACCAGAACGTGGAGTTCTGGCCAGCCGTGCGGCCGATGACCGGGAAGAACAGCGACGTCGCCTGGCGCGACACGGAAGGAGCGCTGGTCGGGTCGCCCGACTGGTTGTCGACGATGCTGCCGACCGCACAGGCCCGCCCGGTCGCCGACCAGAACAGCGAGACCTGGCCGTCAGCGGCGACGTCCTGGCCGAGGGAGAGCTGGCGCGACGAGTGGGCCGGTAGCTCGAGCCCGCGATTCGCCGCGACGCTGCCGTCCTCCTTCCGCAGCGTGTAGTTGACGGAGATCGCTCCGTCGTTCGGATTCGTGAACGCGACGTTCGTGCGGAACCGGCTGCTGTTCACGAGACCGGCGATCGCGCCGGACGTCGACAGAACCGCCGGATCCACACCCTCGTACGTGCTCCCGAACGTCCCGCCGTTCTTCCCCTCGGTGAAGATATGCGCCGAGGCCGTGACGTCGCCCGGTGCGCGGATCTCGAGCTGGCCGAGCCACGAGGCCGGGTTGCTGCCCGGGAACTTCGACGGCTCGACCGCGCCGTCAAGCAGCATGGACGTGCCCCCGGCGAGGCTGACAGACCGGGTGCGCGTGACGCCGTTGTCCGCGTGGAACACGAGCTCCACCGTCATCGGGGTCAGCGTGTTGTTCTGCAGGCTGACGTCGGTTCTCCACGCGGTGTTGTTTGCGCCAGGCGCGTGGCCGGCGAGCGGGATGATCCGCGTCGTTGCGGATGCCGAGAAGGCCGCCGCGATCCAGAGCGTGGCGTACAGCAGAATCTTTCTCATGACCTGTTCTCCTGAGCGAGCCTGCGGCGCACCTGCGTCATGCAGGGCGGTGCGAGGCGGTTGTGGAAGTGAGATGGCTAGCGGGGCGGCAGCGCTGCAGCGGTGCCGGTGGATGGATCGGCCGTCAGGCCGAGGACTTGAATTGGGACGTTGCTGCGGATGCGAAAAGCGGATGGCGGTGTGACGGCGCCGAAGACTTCGCCGAGCTCGCGGACGAGATATCGATCGGGCCCGACCGACATCGTGTTGACCGCGTAAGGATTCCCGGATCGATCGAGCAGCTCGATGGAGACCGAAGCGCTCGAAGACTGGAGGTTCTGCAGCGCGAAGCCGGCCCTCACCGCGCTTCCACCTGAGCCGTGCGCCGGACGGACCGCGCGGCGGCGGTGGCCGGAGGAGCCGCCCGGGAGGTCCACCGTGGCGGACGTGGAGCTCCCCGGCGCGAACAGCGGAACGACCTTCGCGAGCGTCGGATCGTTGCTCGCGCCGATCGCGGTGGTGCGCTCGTACGAAAAGTACTCCGACTCCGACTTGTTGTTCTTTCCGTCATTGCGCGCGCGGATGCGCAGGCCGTGCATGTTGGTCGTCTGGCCGAGGACCACGTCGATGCGCTGGCTGCTGATGAAGCGCTGTTCGACGACCGAGGTCTCCGAGAGGTCCAGGCGCGTCGTGGGGGTGAAGTTGGCTCCGCTGATCCGCACGACGCCGCCGGCCGGCACGATCGAGCTGCCGGGGGAGACGTCGCCGATCGTCACGCCGTTGGCGACGGTCAGCGTTCCGTTCTTGATCTCGGTCGGATACACCGCGCCGGACGGGTCGCGGAAGCCGAGCCCCGCGGGATCGAGGGTGAGCGGAAAGTTCGTGCCGAGGGACGCGTTCGCCACCGTGCCGGCGATGCCGAGGATGGGGTAGTCGGCCGGAGTGCCGAAGAGACTGGAGGGAGAGGTGATCGAGAACGTCAGCTCCTTCGTCCCATCGACTGCGTTGTCGACCATAGCCAGGCCGTAGGTGTCCTGCCCCTCGTTCATCAGCACGATGCCCTGGACGGTCGACACGCCTTTGATCTTGATCTTCCCGCGGCCGGTCGAGATCGGTTTCGGCTCGGTGACGTCGATCTTGATCTGCACGACGCTGCCGGCGGGCGCGGCTTCATCGTTGACGCGCAGAGAAAGGCCGGGGCCGTCGGCTCGAGCGGCGAGCGTGGCAGCGAGGAGTACGGCGATGGACAGGTTTCGGTTCATGGGATGACTCGGACGGTCTGCGTTTCGGAAACGGCCAGCGATTCTTCTCCGCGAAAGGCCTCGACTTGCCACAGCAGGCTTTTCCCCGGAGCAAACTGCGCGATCACATCGCGCGGCAGCACGACGTGCGTCCCGGTCGTGTCGCCGCTCCATACCTGCGTGGCGTCGACTTCGACGATGCGGACGCGGTAGTGGGACGCATCGGGAACAGGTTTCCAGCGAAGTTCATTCGGCCCCTGGGCGAGATCACCCCTTGGCGCGACGAGCTCCAGGCGGGCGCTGCGGTACGTGCCGGGAGTCAACGGCACGTCGACCGACGGCTCGCGCATCTGCGTCCACCAGCCGGCGCCGATCACCAGGACGAGCACGGCGGCGGCGTAGAGAACTTTCCACGTTTTCGGCCGGAACGACACGACGTTGTTCCGACGCCGCAGCTCCTCCGCGATCCACCGGGCGGCGTCCGCCTCCTTGGCCGAGCCGTCTTCGCGCTGGATCTCGCGGAACAGCGCGAGCTCGGCCTGGCAGCGTGCACACGTGTCGAGATGCGCACGGTCTCTCTCGTCGAACGGCTCGCCGAGGCGTGCGATGTCGATGCACTCCGGCGACGTCTCGAGCGCTTCTTTCCAGTCGCTCACAATTTCTCTCCGCGCACGAACAGTTTCTCCACCGCGCGGGCGAGCTTCCGTTTCGCGCTGACGATGTACGCTTTCGCGCCGCTGCTGTTGTCCAGCCGGAGCATCCGCGTGATCGCGTCCAGCGGAACGTCGTCCCCGTAGTGCAGCGTGAAGACGACGCGCTCCGTCTCGTCCAGTGTCTCGCTGAGGAAACGGTGCAGCCGCCGCGACGTGCTGCCCTGCGCCGCCAGCTCCTCCGGACCGGGCTCCAGCGAGGGCACCTGAATCAGGGCCTCCTCCGATTCGGTCGGAACCGCGTTGCGCTTCGCCCGGTTCAGCGCTTCGTTCCGCACGATGCTGTACAGCCACGTACCGAACTGCGACGTCCCGCGAAACGAGTCCAGATGGCGGTGCGCCTTGAGGAAGACTTCCTGCGCCAGATCCGCCGCCGACTCGCGGTCCCCGGTGAATCGGAAGCACCAGCGCCCGACGCGCTCGTAGTAGCTCGCGAAGAGGCGATCCGCCGCCGCGCGCTGCTGGTGCGGCTCCGCAGTCTGCCAGGCTCGGAAGAGCAGCTCGTCTGCGGGGGCCGGATCCATTCGAGTCAGTATAGTGAGAGGCGCGCATGTTCTTCGTTCTTCCCCTGCTGAGACAACGCGAGGTGGGCTGGCGGAACAGAAATCTGCGCTGGGGTCTGATTTTTCTTACGCTGGCTGTTCCGCTCGCCGCGTCAGCCATCGCGTCACCCGTGGATCGCGCCAGGGCGGAGCAGCTCCTCGACCGCGCGACCGGTCACATCGACGCCGGCGAGTACGACGACGCCGTCCGGTCCGCGCGGGAAGCGGCGCAGCTCTACGCCGCGCTAGGCGACGCGCGCAATCGCACCGCGGCGCTGAATGAGGCGGGGCTGGCGCAACTGTACGCCGGCCTCTACCCGGATGCGCGCGCGTCGTTCGAAGAGGCCCTCCGTGTCGCCGTCTCTTCGAATGACTTCGAGGGCATCGTCGAAGAGCGGATGAACCTCGCCAGCGTCGACTTCTTCACCGGACGCTATGCCGACGCCGCCGCGCAGTACGCCGCCGTCGGGCGCGTGCTCGACGTCCGTCGCGCGGAGGACTGGACGCGCAGGCGCCGCCGCCTCCTCCTCGCGAACCGGGCCACGCTCGATCAGCGCCTCGGACGTTACGAAGAAGCGCTCGCCGCGTACCGGCTGGCGCTCACCGATACGGCCGACGTGCGCGCCGAGGAGCACGCGCAGATGTTGTCGAACGTCGGGGTGCTGTATCGAAGGATGGGAGATCCGTACAAGGCTCTCGACGCGTACGAGCAGGCGCGCGCGATCTTCGTCCGCGAGGAGGACATCGACGGCGAGCTGGGCGTCCTGAAGAACCGCGGCATCGCGCTCGCCCTCGACCTCGGACGGCTCGACGAAGCGCGGGCGACGTTCGCCGAGGCGTTCGCGCGGGCCACGGCCATCGGGAACGCGCGCGAGGCACTGCAGGCGCGGTTGTATGGCGCGGAGACGCAGTTGCGTCTGGGTCAGGCCGCCGCGGCGTCCCGCGATTTCCGGGCCGCGTATACCGCGGCCCGCGAGCTCGAGACCGTCGAAGATCAGTGGAAGGCGCTGTACGGCCTGGCCCGGTGCGAGACGCTCCTCGGCAATGAAGCCGCGGCCACCGAGCACCTGCGGAACGCGGTGGCGGTGATCGAGCAGATCCGCGACGCCATCCGCGTGCCGTCCCTCAAATCCGACTTCTTCAACGACAAGCGCGCGGTCTTCGACGCGCTCATCGCGCTGCGGCTGCGCCGCGGGGCCGGCGCCGGGGAGCTGTTCGACCTCATCGAGCGCGGCCACTCCCGCGGCTGGCGCGAGCGCCTCGGATTGAAATCGAGGATCGAGCTGCGCGCCATTCAGCGCGCGCTGCCCGAGGGCGCGGTGCTCCTCGACTACTGGATCTCGCCGCTGGGCGCCGCCGTCGTCGCGGTGACGCGGAGCACGGCGAACGTCCGCGCGATCCGCGTCGACGAAGCGAACATTCGCGCTCTCGCCGACGCTTTACCGCGCGGCGAGGGTTCCGCCTGGGCGGCGCCGGCGGCGAAGCTCGCCGCGCAACTGCTGCCGCCCCTTCCGGTCGGGACGCCGCACGTGCTCATCGCCACCGACGGCGCGCTCGCGTCCGTCCCCTTCGAGCTCCTGCCGGTCGGGGAAGGACGGCCGCTGGTCGAGAGCCACGACGTCACATATCTCCCGACCGCGGCGCTGCTCCTGCGATCGCCGCGGTCCGTGCGGCGGTTCGCGCCGCCGTGGACGCGGGAGTTTCGCGGTTTCGCCGATCCGCTCTTCGGCTCCGCCGCGCTCGACGACCAGCGGCAGGTGCCCCGCCTTGCCGCGTCGGCTGGAGAAGTCCGCGCCATCGCATCCGAGCTGGGCGGCCGGTCCAGCCTCCACCTCGGCGCACAGAACCGTAAGGAGCACCTCGTCGAGAACACCGACGCCCCGCTCCTCCACATCGCCACCCACGCCTTCGTCGATCCCGGCGCCATCGAACAGTCGCGCATCCTCTTCTCCGCCGAGCGCCCCGGCGGTGCGGCGACGTACCTCTTCCTCAACGAAGCCTACGAACTGCCGCTCACGAACGTCGAACTGGCCGTCCTGAGCGCCTGCGACACCGAGCGCGGACGCGTCCTCGCCGGCGAAGGCATCGAAAGCTTCAGCCGCGCCTTCCTCGCCTCCGGCGCGCAGAGCACCGTCACCACCCTCTGGCGCGTCCCCGACACGACCACCGCGTCCTTCATGCGCGTCTTCTACCACCACCTCCAGCGCGGGAGCTCCCGCGCCGAAGCCCTGCAACGCGCCAAGCTCCGCTTCCTCCGCAGCGGCACGCCCTTGAGCGACCCCCACTACTGGGCCGCCTTCGTCCTCACCGGCGAAGGCCTGCGCCCCGTCTCCACGTCCGTGCGCTGGCCCCCCATCCTCCTCGCGGCCACCGCCGCCCTCACGCTCGTGTATGGAGTGCGGAGGCAACGCCTCCGCTTTCGAATTCGCGCGCCTCGCGCCTGAAACGCGCGCGATGTCGCTCAGGCCGTTAGTTATTAGGTGGCGCCGCCGTGAGAAGGTAGAATCCGGCAGCCCGTGGAAACGCACTTCAGTAATGCGAGCATTGATCGTCTTGGAGAACGCCTTCGTGGACAGGCGTATGGTGAAGCTGAGCTCAGGTTGCTCGATGAATACCGGCGTACTTTTGGTCCGGCTTATGATCGCGTGGTCGAAACCATTCAGCGCATCACTGGCATGCCTGTAAGCGGCCGACCTGCGAAATCAACGAGCTCGATTGTCGATAAACTCAACCGTGAATCGATCCGGCTGTCGCAGATGCAGGATATCGCCGGTTGCCGGGTCGTCATCAACGATCTGGCGGAGCAAGATCGCGCCGTCACCGCAATAGCGGCAGCGGTCGATCATGTCGCGTTGTTGGATCGCCGGGTCAAACCGAGTCACGGGTACCGTGCCGTACATTTGATCGTCCGCGAAAGTAGCAAGCTGATCGAAGTACAGGTTCGTACGACACTTCAGCATGTCTGGGCAGAAATGTGCGAGAAATGCGCCGACACTGTCGACCCCGCGGTGAAATACGGCGGCGGTCCGGCGATGGTGCGAGGTGTTCTGGACCGAGCGGCCGAGTATGTGCGGCGGATCGAAGATCTCGAATCTGAGCTCGCACAGTCAGGTGCGGAGACCAGCACGCTTGCTCTTGAACTGCGCAACATACGAAATGAGTACGTCAACGACTTGCAGGCGCTGGTTACGGAATTGACTAGCCCGGAATAGGAGGAGCTTCATCATGATCTTTTTAATGGAATACGATCGATCGCGGGGAGAGCTTATCAGTATTGAAGCCTTCGCCGATTCCGATCGCGACTCAGCTGAGGATGAACGTCTGCGGCGCGAGCTCATTCTGCATAGTAATGGTGTACAGCGAGAAGTTGTGTTGCTGCAAGCTGCTACTGAGGACGCACTGAGGGGAACTCATCGCCGCTACTTCGTTGACATTGCGACTTTGGCGGAAAGCAACGCGGGATAGAACCAACGCTGCGCGGCGACCTACCTGTTCCTCAACGAAGCCTACGAGCTGCCGCTGACCGGCGTCGAGCTGGCCGTGCTGAGCGCCTGCGACACCGGGCGCGGGCGCGTCCTCGCCGGAGAAGGCATCGAAAGCTTCAGCCGCGCCTTCCTCGCTTCCGGCGCGCAGAGCACCCTCGCCACACTCTGGCGCGTCCCCGACACGACCCCGCGTCCTTCATGCGCGTCTTACCACCACCTCCAGCGCGGCAGCTCCCGCGCCGAAGCCCTGCAACGCGCCAAGCTCCGCTTCCTCCGCAGCGGCACGCCCTGGAGCGACCCCCACTACTGGGCCGCCTTCGTCCTCACCGGCGAAGGCCTGCGCCCCGTCTCCACGGCCGTGCGCTGGCGCACCATCCCCGCGGCTGCCAGCCGGCCGGTCCACCGGCGGCTCGCCGGGTGCCCTTCGCGCGCTCATTGTGCGCTCCGGGGAGCTGCAGGAACCTGGAGCCAACTGTGCGTTGCAGAATGTTTGGAGGCCGATTGACTCATTGCCCATGCCCGGAATGGGTATTACCATGCCCGAAATGGGTACGAAGGCACGGCGCCGGACGAGTCTCGCGAACGCTCTTTTCTCGAGCACGCAACAGCGCGTCCTCGGACTTCTGTTTGGTCATCCGGACCGTACTTTCTTCGCCAACGAGATCATCCGCGGCACGGGTGCCGGCTCGGGTTCCGTGCAGCGGGAACTGAGCCGGCTTGTCGAGAGCGGCCTCGTGATCGTGACGCGGGTCGGAAACCAGAAGCACTACCAGGCGAACCGTTCCGCGCCTGTGTTTCACGAACTGCGCGCCATCATCTTGAAAACCAGCGGCCTCGCCGACCCGCTTCGCGCTGCGCTCCTGCCTCTGGCTTCGCGCATCGAGCTCGCGCTGATCTATGGCTCGGTCGCGAAGGGAGCGGATCACGCGGGGAGCGACATCGACGTCCTCGTCGTGGCTGACGATCTCGCGTTGGAGACCCTGTTCGCACGTCTCGCCCCGGTCGAGAAGCAACTCGGACGACGGATCAGCCCGACCCTCTACACGCTCGAAGAGTTCCGGCGACGACGCGAAAAGAACAATCCGTTCTTGACCAAGGTGCTCGCTGGTGAACAAATCGTCTTGATCGGAAGTCAGGATGCCGCTGGCGCAGCTTGAAAATCTCGTCCGGATCGGTCAGTTGAAGGCGGAGCCGCCGACGCCGACGGAGATCGAAGGCCTCGTTCGGTCCGGCGTGGCCCGCCTCACCGACGCCCAGAACACGGCGCTGAGCGTAGAGAGCCGGTTCGATCTCGCCTACAACGCCGCGCACGCACTGTCGCTCGCCGCATTGCGGTGGCACGGATATCGATCGGAGAGCCGCTACCTCGTGTTTCAGGCGCTGCCCCACACGCTGCAACTTCCGCCCGAAGAATGGCGTGTGCTCGACCACGCACACCGCCAGCGCAACCACATCGAATACGAGGGTGTTGCCGACGTGAACGAACAACTCGTTGCAGCTTTGATTCGGGTCACCCGCGAAGTCGCGAGCCGGGTGTCGGCACTGCCACCTGTCTCATGACGATAGAGGAGCGCCTCCGCTTTCGAATTCGCGCGCCTGGCGCCTGAAACGTGCGGTTCCCGGGATGTTGTCGCCGGTCGACGCTGTCACCGTATGAGGCGTAAACTCAGCCGATGCTGGCCGAAAGCGAAGTCGTCCACACCGACCCCGAGATTCTTGCAGGCGAACCGGTGTTTGTCGGGACTCGGGTGCCGCTGAAAAACCTGTTCGACTATCTTGGGGCAGGGGATTCCCTCGAAACATTCCTGGACGCATTCCCCGACGTAACGCGGGAGCAAGCGGTGGCTGTCCTCGACCTCCGGCCCGTGATCCCGCGAATTCTGGAGGCCTTGACGACCGTCCAGCCGGGCGAGGTAGCCACGATTACGCGCCCGTGACCCTGAAGCTGCCGACTGCGCGTTGCGTCATTGTTGGACCGTGGATCTGACGGACCGCCGGCGTCCCGGCGGCTGATCGGGCGGCGTCCCGCCGCCCGGGCACTCGGGAGGACCTGAGCCTCTCGCGTCGTGCCACGCTCCCCCGCCCACCCAAGGTGGCGGCGCGGGACGCCGCCACATCAGCCGGCGGGACGCCGGCGGTCCCCGTTCGTCGCGGGCCTTACGCCTGAAACGCGCGAATAGAAAAGCGGAGGCGTTGCCTCCGCACTCCACACCTACGCCTCCACGATCGTCCCCAGCAAGTGCCTTTCCTCCCCCTCTCCCGGCACGAGGCTCGCGCTGATGATGCTGAGCAGGGACGAACCGTCCTTGCGTTTCAGCGTGACGCGCGCATTGAGTAACGCTCCGTTGTCGTGAATGAGCTGGAGCAGTTCTTCCCGCGTGGCGCGGTCGTGGTAGAGGTCCCACGCCGGGCGCGCGAGGATCTCGTCGCGGGAGGCGTAGCCGAGGCAGGTTGTGAGGGCGTCGTTGCAGTCGAGGATGCGGCCGTCGAGGGTGGAGCGGAAGACGCCGGCGACGTTGCGGTCGAACAGCATCCGGTACCGCGCCTCGGACGCCTCGCGCTGGCGGAACGTGCGCGCCTGGGTGAGGGCGCCGGAGGCCATGCCGGCGAGGAGTTGGAGGGCGTACTCGTCGAGCTCGTTGAACGTCCTGGGGCGCGGGGAGAAGGTCTTGAGCGCGCCGACGGCGACGTCGCCTTCGAGCAGGGGGGCGATGATCATGGAACGGATGCCGATGACCCGGCACGCGGCGGCATCGACGCGCGGATCTTCCTCGGTGTCTTCGGACGACACGAGGGACTTGCTGGTCACGGCCAGGCCGGAGAGGCTGGTGGCGAAGGGGAGGCGCATGCCGATGTGCTCCTTCGCGGAGCCGGACGCGGCGCGATAGACGAGCTGATCGCCTTCGACGATCTCGATCACCGCGCCGCTGCCGCTCGTCACGTCCGGCACGCGATCCACGACCAGCGCCATGACTTTTTCCAGGTCCGTGATCGCGGCCAGGACTTCCTGCTGCGTCTCGACGACGGCGGACAGGCGTCCGGCAAGCTCTAACGTTGAGGCCATGCGTTCCCTCCGAGTGCAGTCAATCTTCTGCCAACACGCGCGCCAGTCAAGAGCGCGCATGCTACGCTCGGTTCGATCCCGCATGCGCAAGCACGTCCTCGCCGCGCTGTGTCTGAGCTTCGCCTCTTCGCTGGCCGCGCAACAGCCGGCGCTCTCGGAGAAGGTCGAAGTCCGCCTCATCGAGATCGACGCCGTCGTCACGGACCGCAAGGGCAACGCGATTTCCGGGCTGAAGGCCGAGGACTTCGAGGTCCTCGAGAACGGGCGGCCGCAGCCGGTGACGAACTTCACCGAGGTGCAGGACGGCGTGGATGTGACGGCGCGGACGACCGGGACGCAGATTGAGACCACTGCCGCGCAACCCAAGCGCCAGACGCGCACCATCGTGATCCTCGTCGATGCCCTCCCCATACGAGGCCGTCCGCGGCGCACGCTCTTCGCCGACCTGAACGCCCTCGCCGAAAAGACCATGGGCGAGGGCGACCGCGGTCAGGTGCTCACGTGGCACGACCGCGCCGGCCTGCGTCCGCTAACGCCCATGACGCGCGTCCGCGCCGAGATCCTGGCCGCGCTGGCGAAAGCCGAGGCGACGCTGCAGGCCGATCCCGAAGACCTGACCGTGGGTGCCGAGGTCGAGTGGATCCGCGAGACGGCGGGCGGGCCCGAAGCCGAGGCAGAAGTCGCTGAGAGCGCGCGCCAGTCCGCGCAAAAAAACCTCGCGCTCATGCGGCGCAAGACCGCCGCCTTCCAGCGCGTCGTCGCCGGCATGGCCGAGCCGGCGCACCGCAACGTGCTGGTCTACGTCTCCGGCGCGTTCCCGATGAACGCCGGCACGAAGGACATCGCCAGCCTGCAGGCCCGGATCAGCGTCAGCGAGCAGGCCGACTACGACGTCGGCCCCATGCTCGAAGCCATCACCCGCACCGCAAACAGCAACGGCGTCATCGTCTATGCGCTGCGCCCCGATCTCGCCTCCACCGCGTCCCGCATCCGCGCGGCGACCAGCCCCGCGTTCTTCGAGCTGGACCCGAACACGTCGGTGACGCCGTACCTCACCGACATGAGCCTCGAGCAGACCCTGATGCAGAACGACGCCCTGGCCCTCGGCCTCCTCACCGCGGCGACGGGCGGCACGCTGGCCCTCGGCACATCGGCGATCAAAGACGCCGTCGACCGCATCGCGCGCGACCTCGGCTCGTACTACACGCTCGCGTATCGCGCGGCGGCGGACGGCTCGGATCGCGAGCGGCGCATCGAGGTGCGCCCGCGCAATCGCAAACACGTCGTGCGGACGCGCAAGACCATCCTCGACCGCTCCGACGAAACCCGCACGCGCGACCTGCTCGTGGCGCGGCTGTTCGAAGCAGGCGCGGAAGGGCAGATCGAATTCGAGATCGAGGCCGGCGCGGCGCAGGCGGGCGTGATCCCCATCGAGCTGACCATCCCCGTCGAGCAGCTCCGCTTCGAGCCGGAAGGGGAGGAGCTCGTGGCGGACTTCTCCATCCTCCTCGTGGCCGGCCGGGACATCGGACAGATCACGCGGCTCATCGACCAGACCAAGCGCGTCACCGCGCCGAAGGACAAGAAGCCCTCGGGCGTGGTGCGCTATCAGTTTCAGCTCCAGGCCGGCGCCGCGCAGTCGACGAGCGTCTCGGTCGCGGTCTTCGACGAGAAGGCCGGGCTCGCAGGCATCGAGTCGATCGAAGTCGCAGGCGGCGAAGTGCGCGGCGACGCCGTCTCCAGCGGTTCCCTCGCCGACGACGCGTGGCACGATGCGCTGCAGCGTGCATACGAGGAGCGGAGCCTCGTGCTGGTCTACTTCCGCCCGAAGAGCTGCCGCGCCTGCGCGCGGTTCGAGAACGAGACGCTCACCCATCCCGCCATCCAGCGGCGGCTGGACGAGGTGGTCTTCGCGAGGGTGTCGTCGACGGCGGGGGAGCTCGCGAAGTCGTGGAAGACGCGCGAAGCCGGCCTCGGCGTCTTCGACCGCAAAGGGACCTTCCGTCTGAGCTTCGACGGGATCCCGGACCTCGCGACGCTGGGCATCATCCTCGACGACATCTCCGACGTGGCGCCGCACTTCGAGCGCGCCATCGTTGCGGGGGAGAACGGCGAGCCACACGACGGCGAGCTCGATTCCGCCATCGCTCTCATGATCCTCGGGCGCCGCGGCGAAGCGCGCGCGGCGCTGGAGCGCGCGATCGCGAGTGGGAAGCCGGAAACGCGGCAGCTCGCGTTCGTCGCCCGCGCGCTGCTCGACGGCCGGGAGGGGAAAGCGGCGGACGCCCTCCGCCTGCTCGACTCCGTGATCGCGAGTGCGCGGACGCCCGCGATCGCGGGTGAGGCCTGGCTGACGATCGGCCTGCTGCACCGCATGGCGCGTGAGCGTGACGGCGCCAACGACGAAGCCGCGCGCGCCTTCGCCAAAGCGCGCGACCTCCTCGGCACCGGTGAGTCACGCATCGCGGCCACCAGCGACGACGCGCTGGCGGCGCTCGAGACCGCGGCCGACGGCTCCGGGCCCGTCCGCATCATCCCGCCGGACGGGCAGGTAGTCAGCGGACGCGTGCCGGTGACGACGATCGTCACCTCCGCGGAGATCGCGGCCGTGGCCTTCCTGCTCGACGGCGCCGAGGTCGAGCGTGTCAAGCGGCCGCCGTTCGCGGCGACGCTCGACTTCGGGCGCGTGCCCGAGGAGCGCACCCTCGGCGTGATCGCCTTCGATGGTCTCGGCAACGAGGCGGGACGCGACGAGCTCACGGTGAACGAAGGCGGGGAGCGGTTCTGGTTCCGCATCGTGGAACCGGGCGAAGGGCAGCTGCACGGACCGGCGACCGTGAAGATGAAGCTGCGCGCGCCGGCCGGCGACGCGGTGCAGCGCGTGACGATCTCCTGGAACGACGAGGTGCGCACCATCGTCACCGGGCCGCCGTGGGAGACGAACGTGAGCATCCCGAACGAGCTCGGCGTCCTGCGCGGCGTCGCGCAGCTCGCCGACGGGCGCTCCGCGGAAGACGCCGTGCTGCTCAACGCCAGCGGACACAGCGAGCGCGCGGACGTGCAGCTCGTCGAGCTGCCGGTGACGGTCAGCGATCCGGCCGCGACGCTGGAAAGGAACGGCGTCTTCGTCCGCGAAGGCGGCAAGCGGCGCGCGGCGGAGTCGGTCCAGAACCCGGCCGAATCCCCGCTCACCATCGGCTTCGTCTTCGACACCTCGGCCAGCATGCAGGACGCGCTGGCGAACGTACAGGAGGCGGCGCTGGGCTTCGTGGACAGCGTGCTGACCGATCGCGACCGCGGCTTCATCGTGTCGTTCTCGACCCGCGCGCGGCTCGTGCAGCCGCCGACGGCCGACAAGGCCCGGCTGCGCGCAAAGGTGCAGGGTCTCCGCGCGCGCGGCAGCACGGCGCTGTACGACGCGATCGCGGTCGGGCTGCTGCAGCTGCAGGGCGTGAAAGGGCGCCGCGCGCTGGTCGTCTTCACCGACGGCGCCGACCTGTCCAGCCGCTACGGCGCCGTCGACGTGGCCGCCCTCGCGAAGCGCACCCACGTGCCCATTCACCTCATCGCCACCACCCCGAACCGCTCGACCGCGAAAGTGGCCGGCCCACGTCCCGACGAGCTGCGCTGGGGCGCGATGTACCGCACCCTCTCGGCGATGGCCGAGTCCACCGGCGGACGCGGGTACATCCTCGACCGCCTCGACGACCTCCCGGACGTCTACCGCCGCATCGGCGAAGCCCTCCGCTCCCAGTTCCTGGTGTTCGTGCGCGCCGAGGCGGGGAAGCACGAGAACGACTGGCGCGCGATCGAAGTGGTGGGGCGGGGGGTGCGACTGTTCGCGCCTGAGGGGTATTACGCGCCGTGGTGAGTCTCCGTCTCCTTCCGTGCGGCCGAGCCGCAATCCAAGTTATGGCGGCGAAGCCTCTGTGGTCTCTGTGTCTCTGTGGTGAACGGTCTCTTTCGCGCGGCAGGCACGAAGGGGGACCGATTCACCACAGAGACACAGAGACCACAGAGGCTTCGCCGCCATAAGGTTGCGCCACGCGAAGCAACACGAGATCAGCGACTCTTCCGCAACACCACAAAATCACTCGCGGTGTTGCCGACCATCAGGTCTTGCCAGAGCTCGAGGTCGAACACGTCCCGCATCCAGATGCTCTCCGGCACGCTCACTTTCCCTCCCTCGACGTGCACCTTTCCTCCCAGCGCCGAGATCGTGACCTCTTCCTCGATCTCGTCGCCGTTCGACGTCGTGATCAGGAACTTCCCCTGGAACGCAGAAGGACTGTTCCGTTCGCCGACCACCAGCGTCCCGCTGGCGCGTGTACAACCGAGGCCGACCCAGCGCTCGATCGTCCATTCCCCCGGCAGCATCTTCAGGAACTCGTCCTTGAGCCGGCTCTCCGGAACCCGCTCCACGCCTTCCGTCTCCGTACGCGAGTACTGAGCGGTGATGCCCGTATCGAACGACACGTCGAACATCCGGACCTGCGTCACCTGCTCATTCTTGAGCGAGACCTGTCCCGTGTACCGGCGGCCGCTCGTGATCGACCCGCTCGACTGCGTCATGCCGTAGCCCTTCACCGCGCCCGAGTCCAGCAGGAACAGCGTTTCCCACTTGTACTTCCCCGAGCCGTCGACCACGAAGCGAATCCCGCGGATTTTGTCCGAGCCCTGATACTCGTTCTGCAGGATGCTGGCGATCGTCGCCTCGGAGAGCGCCGCGTTCGTGAAGATCAGATCGACGATCCCGCAGGACAACTCCTCGATGTCGTCCGCCCCCAGCACCTTGACATCCGCCGGCCACGCCTCGCGTTTGCGCCCGTAGACGTGGGTGAGCGGGAACTTCGTTCCATTGATGGTCAGCGCACCCGTGACCGTGCCGTTGCTCGGCTCCGCCTGGAGCGGAACGCAAACGAAAAGAGCCAGAAGAAGCGCAACCGATACGCGTATAGACGACATCTGTTACTCCTTGAAGTACTCAACACGATAAGACAACCCGCCGCGCCCGGAGGAAACCTCGGCCACCGTCCGTCATGATTGACGCCCTTCCGGCACGGGCGTAACCTGAAACAAGGGAGCACGGCACAGATGGTCGCGATCACCAATGTGCCGGGACTCCTCAGCCTCTTCGCCGCTGTCGTCGTTGCCTGGCCCGCCCTGGCCGTTCCCGACGACGTCCGTTACCTCGTCCACGGGCAGCGGCGGGGACATACTGCCACGACCGAACAGCTGAGGGTCGCCGGCGCGCGAGTCCTCGCCGCGTACGGCGCTTCGCACGCCGTGCGTGTTCCCGAAGCCGCCCGCGACGCATTCCTCGCCCGGATGGCGGCGCTCGGTCTCGAGGCCCGCGAACTGCCAGACCACATCGACACCCCTGCCCGTCGCATCGATCCCCGCGTGGACCACCCGCCGGCCGCACCGGCCGGGGCGGGACTCTTTCTCCTGCAATACGTCGCCCCGCCCCTTCCGGAATGGCAGGCGGAGATCCGTGCCACGGGGATGATCGAGATCCTGCCGCTGCCGGAGCGGGCGATCGTCGTCGTCGCTACGCGCGAGCAGCTCGCGCACGTCTCCCGCCAGCCGTGGATCGAATACGGCGGGCCGTACCTCGCGGACTACAAGTTCCGCCCGGCCGGCGTCGATCGGGGAGAGTTCACGATCCAGATCGCCGACACCGACGCCACCAGGGCGTCGATTGCGAGCATCGAAGCCCGGGCCGGCGGCTTCGTCAGCGCATCGTCGTCAGACCACATCCTGACAGCGCGCTTCCGCGCAGGGCGGGCGGTTGCCGCAGCCATGGTGAACGACCCGTTCGTGCTCGGCGTGGAGACCTTCGTTCCCCTCCAGCCGTCGGACGAACGTCAGGCGCTTTCTCTCACCGGCAAGACCACGCTCACCGACGCCGCGGCCTTCGCCAATGCCTTGCCCGGCACCGCGACGAACTATCGACGCTGGCTCGACCACTACGGCTTCACCGCCAACGCCCTGACGACGAGAGGCATCGTCGTGGACGTCGCCGACATGGGTGTCCTCAACGGATGCGGCGCGCACAGCACCGAGGAGCGCGCACACGTCGACCTGCGCGGACGCGTCGTTTATCACAACGGCGCCACCATCGTGACGGGCGGCGGTAGCGTCACGGAAGCGGGCGTGAACCGGTCGCCGGATTACACCGACCAGAGCGGTCACGGCACAGTCGTCGCCAGCATCATCGCCGGGAATCCCCTGGCGGGAGTAGATACGAACAGTCCTCCGTATCCAACGAGCGGCATCGGCGCGACCAGCGGCAAGGATCCCAATGGCTACTTCTGGGGCATGGGCGTCGCGCCGGGCATCCGCGTCGGTTCGACGGTCATGATGGACGGCGGCCAGCAAGTTGGCACCTATGGCGTGAAAGACTGGACGACGCGTGCCGTCACGCGGAAGTGCAACACGCCCGCAACCCCCTGCACATCGACGACGGTGAACTGCCCGGCCACGGTTCAGAATCACAGTAATAACGAGTACGAGACCACCGGCACGAACGCGGGTTATTACACCACCTCGGCGGCCGAATTCGACAAGAGCGTCCGCCGTGCCGATCACGTCACAAACGTGCCGCTCGCAATCACTGTTTCCGCGGGAAACATCAAGCAGGGCGCAAACGACCCCACCACAGCCGTGCTCGCACCTGCAACCGCGAAGAACGTGATCAGCGTCGGCGCGACCGAGTCGGACCGCGACTCGACCGCCTGCAACGGTGAAGGCGAAAACCCGACCAAGCGCCACAAGGCGGAGGACTACACCTTCCTCGCGTACTTGTCCCGGCGTGGAACGGCGGACAATCGGCTGAAGCCGGACGTTCTCGCGCCCGCGAGCCTTGCGACCGGCGCACGCCAGTGGTACGCGAGCTACTACTGCCTCAATTCCGGCGGCAGCGTGAACCCGTTGCCGAACTATCACCCCTCAACAACGTCGAAGTGATCAACGTGAGCCCGGCCCGTTTCGTGAACTCCGCGAACCGGACCTTCACCGTCCGCGTGTGGGCAGCCGTCCTGAATGGTGTCGGCGTTCCCGGTGTTTCCTTCGGCGCCTACAACCAGGACTACGCGCTCTTCGTCGTCAATGGCTCCCTGACTCCCAACCCGTAGACACTTATGCGCACGACACTGAAACACGCAATTACGTTCGTACTCGGTTTGTGTACCGTCACTCTCGGCGCGCAGCCCACCCCCGGATATACCAGGTTCCTCATTCCCGTCTATGTGAATGACACTCCGGGTGCGTACGGGTCGCTCTGGCGGTCCGAGACGTGGGTTCGATACTCCGGAACAGAAACCATGCGGATGGCGCCGGTTCCGTATGAGTGTGCCGACTGTCCCATCGGTGGCGCCGTTGAGCCCGAGTGGCCGTCCTTGCGTGTCCCGTATCTCGCCGGCTATCCGGAGCTGGCGATCCTCGCCCATGTGGAGAGCCAGCATGCCTCCGAGGTGACCTTCGCATCGAGGATTCGGGATCTTTCGCGCGTTGGCCTCTTCGGGGGCACCCAGATCCCGGTGGTGCGCGAGGACCGGATGAGCCTTGGTTCTCTTTATCTGCTCAACGTTCCGATCGAACCGCGGTTTCGCCAGACATTGCGGGTGTACGCGCTTCCCGATGTCGAGCAGCCCGAAGTCGAGATCCGCTACTTCCGCCAACCCGACGGATCAGGCCCAGGGCTCGACTTGAACATCTACCTGCTCCGTGCGGAACGCCTTGCGTTACGCAGCCGGCCGTCCACGGCGCAGTTCAATCTGTACCCGGCGATCGCCGAGATCGGGAACGTCGAAACATTCCCCGAGCTCGCCGGGGAGTCGGCCATCTGGGTGGAGATCGTTCCGATCACTCCCGGTCTGCGCATCTGGGCCCTCATGTCGATCACGAACAATGAGAACCAGCAGGTGACCGTCATCTCGCCGCAGGACTAAGCGCCTCCATCGCGTATACTCACCAGCGGGTCCGGTTTCCGTTTTCACCATGTCCGACAGTCATGACGATCGGCGGCAGTTTGGCCGCGTGACGCCCGTGCAGCGCATCCGGGGGGCGGTGGGCCCGGTGGCGGTGTACGTGGTCGACGTGTCGCTTGCCGGCGTCCGCGTCGCCCACCAGGAGCCCCTCCCCGACGTCGGCTTCACCTCCGTCCTCACCTTCGAATGGGAAGGGCGCACGTACTCCGGGCCGTGCGAAGTCCGCCGCACGAAGCTGGAGCGCCCGGCGCGCTCGCGGTTCGAAAAGGCGCTGTACTTCAGCGGCCTCTTTCTCATGCGCACCGATCCCGAGTCCCACCGCCTGCTCCGCGAGATCGTGCAGGCCTCGGTCGTCCGCGCGCTCGACGAGCAGAAAGCCAATGCCCACGGCATCCCGCCCACGGCGGCCGTGTCCTTCCAGACCGGCGCCGGCGACGACTACGTCCGCTGCGAGATGCGCCACCGCACCTGGGTCCGGACCAGCACCCGCGACCCCCAGCAGCCCGAGCACGGCTTCACGATCTCCAGCGCCGAGCCGCCGTCGAAGATCGAGATGCTCTGCCGCGCCTACGAGACCGGCGACCACGACGGCCGCCGCCTGATCCGCACTTTTGCCGCGCTGAGCATCAGCAAAGCGGAAGGCATCCCCACACGGCGTTACGCGCCCTGACCGTCGTTCCTCATCTGATATAACCACCCCATGCCCCTGCGGAACGGCGAAGCGGAAGCGCGGCTCGAGCTGATCGCGGCGGTGAGCGAGCTCATTTCCTCGTCCGAAGACCCCGCCGAGCTCCTGTACGAGGTGTCGCGCATGGTAGGGGAGCACCTCCAGGTCCGGCGCTGTCTGTTCGCGGAGCTCGACCTGGCCGCCGACCGCGGCCTCGTCCGCCGCGACTACTGCCGCGGCGTCCCCTCGGTCGCCGGCACCTATCGCATCTCCGACTACGCGGAAGCGACGCGCAAGGCGGCGGAGTCGGGCCGGACCATCGTGAACTGCGACGCGAAGACCGATCCTCGGACGGCGGCGGAGTACGAGAAGACGTATGCGCCGCACGGCGAGCGCGCCTACGTGGCCGTGCCGCTGCGGCGCGACGGACACTGGGTCGCCGAGCTGTGGATCAGCGACGACGTCCCGCGCCAATGGCAGGACCAGGAAGTGGCGGTGCTGGTGAGCATTGCCGAGCGTGCGTGGACGGCGGTGGAGAAGCTGCGCGTGAACGCCGCGCTGCGGGAGAGCGAAGCGCGCATGCTCTTCGTCGGCGAGCGGGCGGGGGTCGGCTACTGGTACTGGGACATCCGCAACGACGACCTTTACTGGTCGCCGGTCTGCAATCGCCTGCACGGCGTGCCGGAAGGGGAGCGACTGTCCTACGCGCGCTACCTCGAGACCGTCCACCCGGACGATCGCGAGAACGTCGACCGCGCGGTGCGCTCAGCCTTGGAGCGGGGCGATGCGTCGGACTACGAGGTCGAGTGCCGCGTCCCGTTGCCGGACGGCTCGATGCGGTGGATCCAAGGCAAGGGGAGCGCGAGCTTCGAGAACGGCGTGCCGGTACGCATGGCGGGGATCGCGCTCGACGTCACCCGGCGCAAGACCCTGGAGCTGGAGCGCGAGGAGCTGCTCGCGCGCGAGCGGCGTCTGCGCGCCGAAGCGGATCAGGCCAACGCGGCGAAGGACCATTTCCTCGCCCTCCTCTCCCACGAGCTGCGCACCCCCATGACCGCCATCCTCGGCTGGGCGTCGTTCCTCCGCAGCGGCATGGCCGACGCCGCGGCGGCGGAGAAAGGCATCGAGAGCATCGAGCAGGCCAGCCGCACGCAGGCCCGGCTGATCGACGACCTCCTCGACGTGTCGCGCATTGTCACGGGGAAGATGCTGCTGGAGACGCAGCTGCTCGACATGCGCGAGACCGTGCGCGAGACCATCGAAGCCATCGAGCCGGCCGCGCGCGCGGCCGGTCTCACCCTGACCGTCCAGCCCTCCCCCGAGCCGGCCTACGTCTTCGGCGATGCCATCCGCCTGCAGCAGGTCCTGTCGAACCTCCTGTCCAACGCGGTCAAGTTCACCGACGCCGGCGGTGCCGTGTCCGTCTCCGTGACGCCGAGGGCCGAGACGGTGGAGATCGCGGTGCGCGATACCGGCATCGGCATCGATCCCGAGTTCCTGCCCCACGTGTTCGAGCGCTTCCGCCAAGGCGACGACGGCCCCTCCCGCAGCTTCGGCGGCCTGGGCCTCGGCCTCTCCATCGCGCGGCACCTCACCGAGCTGCACGGCGGGTCGGTGTCCGCGGCGAGCGAAGGGCGCGGCCGCGGCGCCGAGCTCCGCGTGTCCCTGCCGCGGGCGCGGTAGCGCCTTCTCATCTCACGTGGTTCGAGCACGATCTTCACGGGCTCGCTCGCTGAGCTCTTTGACGTGATCCAGAACGCGCAAGTGAATCCGGTGAATGATCGCGTCGGACCACAGCGTCCAGTACGTGGCAGGCCAGAGGTGGTGCTGGTACCACGTCGTGCCGATCAACTCGGTCTGGCCGCCGGGCAGGGACCGCAGTGCGAACTGCCCGCGGCGGGAGACGAGAAAACCCTTCAGATGCGGCACGTCCACGGTCTCGTATGGGGAGAGCTCCCGCATCGGGGCAGGATTCGTCGTGACGCCGAAGCGCAGCAGTCGCGGCTCATCCCAGATCTCGATCGGCTCGATGAACGCGCCGGTCGTGAACTCGCACCGCCGGATCGCTCCGACGCCCCGGCCGGAGATGGTGGCGCGCAGCGGATACGCGATCCCGGCACGGAAGTACCATGCCGGGGTGGCGGTGATGTCCGGAAAGCTGACGACCTGCCGCCACACCTTCTCGATCGGCGCATCCACGACGACTCTCGTATCGACCCGGTAGACCGGCGCGTCACTCGAACGAACGGCTCCCTCGCCGGCCAGCACGAGCGGAAGCGTCGCAACCATCAGGAAGCTCTGCGTCGGAAACGCGGGACCCGGGTCCCTTGCGCCGGAACGACTGCCGAGCCAGGCCCCGATGAAGGCGGCTCCCAAGGCGAGCGGCAGCGCCATGACGAGACAGAGCACGCCCTCCCAGGCAATGGCGAGGAGAAGCCCGCCCAGCAGCAGCACGGAGATCCCTGCCACGACGAACGGCTGGACCTGCGCGTCCGGATGGCGGCGCCGATGAAGAAAGGCGGACAGATATCCGACACAGAACGGGACGGCCACGAACAAGCCGATGCCGTAGGTCTGGATGACGCGTGTGGAAAACGCGATGGCCGCCGTTGCGATCGCAACCGCCGCAACCACCGCGAACAACGCACTCTCGAGCACACCACTGAGATCCCGCCGGTTCCTCGGATCCCGCGCTGGCAAAATCGCCAGGACGAGAAACAGGACCACATTCACCACAGGGACGAAGAGCAGCGCCGCCCAGCCGGCACTGCGTCCCGCGTCACGAAGGCGAAGCAGCGTCGCCGTCATGCAGAGCCAGAGAAACGGCAGGGAGACGACCAGCAGGACGAGAAACATCGCTGGCGAGACACCCTGGCCGGGACCGTCGCCCATCTTCACGAGACGCCAGTAGTTCAGCGGCGACCACCTCGCCCCAAATGCCGTGGCAACGAGCCAGTCGATCGCGTATTTGGCAGTGAAGCCGAACACGCCTGCCGCGAGATAGGTGCGACGGTCGATGGTCCCTTCGAGGTTCCACAGCCGGCGGAGCAGCGCCATTCGTTCTCATGATAGATGACTCTGGGTGATTCGTCTCGCGCTCCAGAAGGACGCGATCTCGTGTGACGTCGCCGCGGACGGCCTGGACGCGCTAGACCATCTCGAGACCCCCGTGTCAACCGATAGTTGACTCAGTCAAGCAATCGCTTTACGATGGCAACCATGCTGTCCGAGCGCATCGAGGGCGTCCGCCGCTTCAACCGCTTCTACACCACCCGCATCGGCGTCCTCGAGGAAGGGCTGCTCCGGAGCCCGTTTTCGCTGGCCGAGGCGCGGGTGGTGTACGAGCTTGCGCAGCACGAGCAGACGACCGCGACCCACCTCGCCCGGGAGCTGACGCTCGACCCGGGCTATCTCAGCCGCATCCTCGCGGGCCTGCAGCGTCGCCGGCTCGTGCGGAAGCAGCGCGCCGCCGCCGACGCCCGGCAGACGATGCTGTCGCTCACGGAGTCCGGCCGCAAGGCTTTCTCGCGGCTCGACGCCGCGTCCCGGGCGGACATCGAAAAGCTTCTCGGCGCGCTCGAGGAAGACGGCCAGCAGCGCCTCGTCCGTTCCATGCACGCCATCGAGCGCCTTCTCACCGCCGCGCCGGAGCCCGAGGTGCCGTACATCCTCCGCCCGCACCAACCCGGCGATATGGGCTGGGTCGTACAGCGCCACGGCGTGCTGTACAACCGCGAGTACGGCTGGGACGAGGAGTTCGAGGCCCTCGTCGCGGAGATCGCGGCGGCATTCCTCCGCAACTTCGATCCTAAGCGCGAGCGCTGCTGGATCGCGGAGAGGGACGGCGGGAATGTGGGCTGTGTCTTCCTCGTGAAGCACCCCCAGCGGAAGAGCGTGGCCAGGCTCCGCTGCCTCCTCGTCGAGCCCGCCGCCCGTGGCCTCGGCATCGGCCGCCGCCTCGTCAGCGAGTGTACCCGCTTCGCGCGGCAGGCCGGCTACACGAAGATCACCCTCTGGACCAACGACGTCCTCACCGCCGCGCGGCGGTTGTACGAGCACGAAGGCTACAAGCTGGTCAAGGAAGGGAAGCACCACGCCTTCGGCCACGACCTCGTGGAGCAGACGTGGGAGCTGGACCTCTGACGTCTCACCCCACGTGGTCGACCACGATTTTCACGCCGATGGCGATCAACGCGACGCCGCCCAGCACTTCCATCACCCGGCCGAAGCGCTGGCCGAGGGAGCGGCCGAACGCGGCACCGGCTGCCGACAACAGCAGCGTCACCACGCCGATCATGCCGAGGGAGAGGGGAGCGCCGGTGCCGAGCGCGGGAAGCGAGACGCCGACCGCCAGCGCGTCGATGCTCGTCGCGATCGAGAGCACGACCAGCGATCGCACTCCCGCGATCACCGGTGCGCGCTCTTCGTCCGCGCCCAGCGCTTCTTTGATCATCCTGATCCCGACGATCGACAGTAGCGCCAGCGCGACCCAGTGGTCCCACGCCGCCCAGGCGTCCCCTAAAGCCGCTCCGCCCAGCCAGCCGGCGCCCGCCATGAGCGCCTGCGCGGCCCCGAACGCGCACGCCAGCGCGGCGCCGCGCGCGAACGTGATTCCTCGTACGGAAGCCGCGATCGCGACCGCCGTCGCGTCCGCCGCCACGCTGCACGAGAGGATGAACAGGGCGAGCATCGGACGCGCATCCTATACTCCGGTCTCATGGAGACCGACGCACTCAGAGGCCGGGTCGCCGTCGTCGCGGGAGCCACCCGCGGAGCCGGCCGGGGCATCGCCGCCGCGCTGGGCGAAGCCGGCGCCACGGTCATCTGCACCGGCCGGAGCAGCAGCCAGCGACGCATCCCCTCGGACTACCAACGCCCCGAGACGATCGAAGAGACCGCCGCCCTCGTGACCCGCCTCGGCGGCGTGGGCGTCGCCGTCCCGGTCGATCACCTCGATCCCGAACAGGTCGAGGCCCTGGCCGGCCGCATTCGCGAGGAGCACGGCAGGGTCGACATCCTGGTCAACGACATCTGGGGCGCCGAGGTGCTGAAAGGCGGACCGGCGGAATGGAAC
Source organism: uncultured Acidobacteriota bacterium (assembly GCA_963821585.1). GTDB lineage: Bacteria > Acidobacteriota > Thermoanaerobaculia > Gp7-AA8 > Gp7-AA8 > QHVT01. Next base: position 4,079,052 of record CAWGEI010000003.1, on the reverse strand, counting down.
ACGCCGCTCTGGGAGCTCGACCTGCAGAAAGGCCTGCGCATCCTCCGCCTCGCGATCGACACGCACATCATCACCTCCCACCATCTCCTGCCCCTGCTCATCGCCCAACCCGGCGGCCTGGTCGTCGAAGTCACCGACGGGACCACCGCCTACAACGCCTCCCACTACCGCATCTCCGTCTTCTACGACCTGGTTAAAGTGGCCGTGAACCGCCTGGCCTTCTCCCAGGGCCACGAGCTCGAGCAACATGCGCAACAGGGCGGCACCGCCGTCGCCATCACCCCCGGCTGGCTCCGTTCCGAGATGATGCTGGAGGCCTTCGGCGTCACCGAAGCCAACTGGCGCGACGCTCTCCGGGGGGCCGCCCCGCCGGGATTCGCGCACTCGGAATCCCCCCTCTACGTCGGCCGAGCCGTCGCCGCCCTCGCCGCGGATCCCCATCGCCGGCGCTGGAACCAGCACTCCGTCACCGCCGCGCAACTGGCCCACGAATACGGCTTCACGGACCTCGACGGCACGCAGCCCGACGCGTGGGCGCACATGGAAGAGGAGTGAAGGGCGCGCCTTTTCCTGGTCTGCACGCGTGGAGCGCCAGCCGCTGGCTGGCCGGTCCACCGGCGGCTCGCCGGGACGAGTGCGCTCGAAGTTTTTTCTCGATCGCTCCGTCCTTTTTCGCGATCGCTCGGTCTTTTTTCGAGATCACTCGACGATTTTTCCCGATCACGAGAGTCGTTTTCGCGAATGCTCACTTATTTCGAGTGCGCTCAGTGATTTTTCTCGTTCACTCGACCAATCTTCGAATGCGCTCGATCTTTTCGCGAGCACACGAGATCTTTTCGCGAGGACTCTCGATCTTTTCGCGAGTGCGCTCGATCTTTTCGCGAGTACACGAGATCTTTCGGCGAGCACTCTCGAAATTTCGGCGAGGACTCTCGATCTTTTTTCGAGTGCACTCGATATTTGTTCGAGCGAGCGCGATCTTTTCCCGGCTGCCTGTCCTTCCTCGGCCGCTATGCCGAGGCCCTCCAGTACGTCGAGCAGTCCGAGCGTGCGTTTGCCAGATCCCCGGCGAGGACTTGGCTCTTGCCCGCCTTGCGCTCGTGAAAACCTCCGCCCTGCGAATGCAGAACCGCAGCGAAGAAGCTGCTATCCTCCGTTGCACATCGTGTTTGGGACTGGGAACTCCCGGTCGGCAAGAGGCCCTGAGCAATCGGGGCCTTTTGTTTTGCTACGGGAAAATCTTGAGTCCGTGGCGCCAGCCTGGCCGGTCGATCAACTTCGTGCGCACGATCTCAAATGCACGATGGCTCAGAGTCATCACAGAGTACGAATACCAAAACGAAGACAGGAAAGTCTTTGTCGACCGGATCGAGTGAGTGGTCACCCGCCTCGTCCAGGAAAACCATGACTGCCATCAGGCGGATCGTAACGTACTGGACGTCGTGTTCAAGTCTACCCCGGCGTCATTCGCGGACGTTGAGCGTCAGCGGCATCGACGTGTCGCGCTGTTCGGGCAACGCGATCGGCTTCATGAACCGGAGCGTCGTTCCGTCGAAGGTCCACCCGCCGTCGCTGCAGTGCGACCTCTCTTCGATCGGCTGCCCGGCACGGGCCCGCAGTGCGTTCGCGGAGGCCTCGCGCTCGGCGCGGTAGCGGAAGGCGCGTTGCCAGCCGATGTCGAGCGTGGCGATGGGATCCGCACGATCCGCCGGCTGGGGGACGCGGTTGAATTCGCACCCGGTCGCTCGCGCCAGCTCACCCGTGAGGGCTCGCTCGCGCTCGATCCTTTCGGCGAGCGGTTTCGTGGGGAACTTCTGGTCCCTCCACGTCCGCCAGTTCTCGAACTGCAGGGTCTCGATCAACAGCAGCACCTGGTCGCGGTCCCGCACCTCGTCGAACCAGGCCGGCACGGGGAGCGGCATTTTCCACGCGATGGCGTTGATCGCGCGGGTCATGGACATGGCGACAGTCCGCAGGATGAGGTGGGGATGTTCGTCGAGGGACTTCGTCAGGTTCCACGCCGCGTGCAGTTCCTCCCAGGCGGCCCCGTCGTGCCGGCGTGCGCGTGCGAGGGCGCTCGCGACGAGCACGCGCATCACCGTCAGGTGCATGGCGACCTTCGGCAGGAGACCGCCGTGCTGTTGGGAAAGGTTGCGCTCCCACACGATCTGCTCGCGCAGGAGGAGATCGCGGATCCCTGAGACGTCAGTCATCGCCGGCGGCTCGGCGATGGTGAGGTCGCCGCGCGCGATCTCCTGTCGCACGTAAGCCGTGACGGCGTCGTTTTCCGCGACGGCGCCGGCGAGGTTCGTCAGCTTCCGCGCGGCTTCGTTCTCGTCCTGCGGCGGATAGCGGTTGGGGACGGCGGCGAGTGTGCCCAGGCCGCCCGGCCATGGCTGTGCGGCCGCGGCGTCGACTTCGTCTCCGGCCCAGAACCACGACGCCACAGAAGCCGCTGCGGCCAGCAGAGCGAGCAAAACCAGCGCTTTTTTCATAGATCGACGCAGTCGGGAGCGTGCGCTCCTACCGGCGAGGAGGCTGCAACTCGGGGAACACGCCGAAGTTGTATGGATCGCGGAGGAAGTTGAGCGTCCCCCGGATTCCTTCCAGGACCTCACTGGCCGGCGGCTGGCCCTGCGCGTTGGCGCTCGCCGCTGCGCCGACCACCTGCTCCGCCAGGTTGTCGCTCCAGTACGTCACGTTCACGACAAACTGCAGGTTGTAATTCTGCCGAGCCCCCCAACGATCGATGTTGGCGATGAAGGTCCGCAGATGCGTTTCGAGCTCTAAAAACAGTGCATTCGCGCCATGAGCCGCAGCCATCAGGTTGACGTGATTCACCGCCCCACCGCCGCCAGCTCCCACCATGTGCAACCATGTCGTTCTCGTCGTCGCATAAAGCGCATCTGCGGCGGTCCTGGCTTCGCGTAACACTGCAGGTCGAAGCATGCACTGGTTCTCCTTGGAGTAGTCTACGCTCGGCGGGCCGTGAGAAAAAACGGATTCGCGGCTCTCCCACGAGGAGTCGAACTTCGGCGTGAAGGAGTCCTCATGGACGACAAACTGCGCGAGCATATCTTCAGCACGTACCTGACCCTTCGGTATGGCATCGCGCTCGTCGGCGCGTTTCTTCCCGTGGTCGTCTACGTCGTGGGCACCCTCAACCATATTCAGCTGCAGAAGTCGATCAGCGCGTACTACTGGGCGTCCCCTGCGGACCAGGACGAGGATGCGCCCGTGGAGAATCCCCCGGTGGTGCACGACAAGGTCAAGCAGAACCCGCCGTCCCGTGTCTGGTTCGTGGGGGGGCTGTTCGCAATTGCCGCGTTCCTTTACCTGTACAAGGGATTCTCCGCGGCCGAGAATGTCGCGCTGAATCTCGCCGCAATGCTGGCCGCAGGTGTCGCCGTGTTCCCGATGGAGTGGAGGTGCGGTACTGCGTGCGGGAAGTACTCCCTCCACGGGTTCTGTGCGGTCGTCATGTTTGTGTTTCTGTTCTATGTCGTATGGTTCCGGGCGGCCGACACCTTGACGCTGATCCCCGACGACACCGCGAGGGCACGCTATCGCCGGATGTACAAGATCATCGCGCTGGCGATGCTCGCGTCTCCGGTGACCGCTTTCGTGTTGATCTCTGTCCTGAAGAAGCCCTCGAGCTATACCTTCTTCATCGAGGCGGCAGGCATCTGGGCCTTCTCGTTGTACTGGTGGGTGAAGAGCTCGGAGCTCAAGCGCACTGCCGGAACCATCAAGGCGTTACAGGGCCAGGTCAAAGCTTCTCCGCGCCCGATGGGGGGACCAGTGACAGAGGCTGGCAGCGGAGACGCGCCAGATGAGGGAAAACTCAGGGGTTAAGTCAGAGGTTGGCGGCCGGACCTCAAATCGATCATTGCCGGTCCGCCAACCTTCGTGGCGGAGTGAGATCAGTCGAGAGCCCAACTCACCGCACACGGGGTATCACCGTAGACTACTGGCGACGCTGACCGCGACATAGAAACGCGGATGCTGCTCGTAAAGCGAATGTTGAGCGGTACCCATCCTGTTTCGCCGTTTGATCCGACGGGACTGTTGTAGATCGCGATCGTTTGGGCAGAGCCGCCGTTCACGTAGAACGAGATGCTCAGGGACGCCCCTACGGCATTGTTGCAGTTGACGCCCTTCACGTTCCCGCTGCCGTTCGTCGTTGCGATGATGTCGGCCGATGTATTCGGACTGCTCAGGTTTGAGTTACTGAACCGAGGCTGAGTCTGACCATCATCGGCGGCAAACGCGCTCGATGCGATGAGAAGTACGAGCGCGATGGCGATCATTACAGTTTTCATGAGTTTTCTCCGGTTGATGCCACAGTTGAGATGCCTTGACCGATCAATGGGCAATCTAAGACTCGGTGTTATCGAAAGCTAGAGTCATTTTGTGGCAGCGAGCGCGGCATGCTTGTGATCGGCGAATGGCCGTGGAAACGCGTGCTGGAGTAATGGCCGGCACCGCTTCCTTCCCTCGCGTAAGCGATGCGACGCCGTAGCCCGCATTTCTCACACGCAGCGGCTGTCATCCCGAGCGGGAGCACGGCGTGGGCCGCGGTTGAGGAAAGAAACCGGTGGCGATTTGGTAGCTTTAGGCGGTGCAGCGCGATGTCAAGACCGGCAAACGCTTGGTGCTGTAAGGCCCGATCCCGAGCATGGTCCCGGAAGATCGCGTCGTTGAGTTGGAGGAGCGGCATGAATCAGATGCCGTCGCCCCGTTTAGAAGAATGCAATTCGGAATATCTTCCGCTTCGCGCTGCGCACCACTTCGAGATGCGGAGGCGAGATGTCCAAGAAACGATCTTCCAGGACCGGGAAGAAGAATAGACGAGTTCTGGAGCAAATCAACCACAACGCGGCCGGAGCGGACATGGGAGCGCGGGAAGTGTGGATCGCGGTCGGAGACCATGTCTCGGACGAACCGGTCCAGAAGTTCGGAACGACGACCAATGAGTTGCGACGGTCGGCCGAGTGGATGCGCAGCTGTGGGGTTGACACCGTGGCGATGGAAGCGACCGGGGTGTACTGGGTGGCTGCCTTCGAGATCTACGAGGAGTACGGGTTGAATCCAGTTCTGGTGAGCTCCCGGGCGATCCGGAGCTTCAACGGGATGAAGAAGAGCGATTACATCGACTGCCAGTGGCTGCATCTGCTGCACACGTTCGGGATCTTGCAGGCTTCGCTTCGGGCAGAAGTGGAGATGATCGAGTTGCGCGCGTACATGCGTCAGCGTCGGATGCTGACCGAGAGAGCATCCGAGCATATTCAGCACATGCAAAAGGCGCTGGTGCTCATGAATGTGCGACTCGATCAGGCCGTGAGCGACATCACGGGAGTGAACGGCATGAAGATCCTTCGCACCATTCTGAAAGGGGAGCGAGATCCGAAGGAGTTGGCCAAGCTGCGTGACCCTGCTTGTGCCAAATCCGAGGAGCAGATCGCCGAGGCATTGACCGGGCACTATCGCGAGGAACAGCTGTTCGCGCTCGAGCAATCGGTCCAGCTGTGGGACTTTCACCGCGACTTGATCCAGCAGTGTGACCAGAAGATGCGAGCAGTGATCGAAAAGCTACCGGTCAAAGCAGACCCCACGACCACGCCGAAGGCACGCGGCAAACGGGGCAAGCCGCGCAAGAACGAAGTACAGTTCGATGCACGCACTCTTCTCTACGAGCGCCTCGGACTTGATCTGACCCAAATCGCCGGGCTGCACGTCCTGACGATCTTGACCGTCATCTCCGAATGCGGTTACGACCTGAGTCGCTTTCCGACCGGCAAGCACTTCTGTTCCTGGCTCGGCCTATCGCCTGGAACGAACATCACTGGGGGAAGGGTGGTCAGCTCGCGAAGCCGGAGAACGGCCAATCGGGCCTCCACCGCTTTGCGTGTCGCTGCTCAGGCTCTGGCGGATTCGAACACGGAGCTGGGAGCCTTCTACCGCCGCAAGAAGGGCCAGATCGGTCCTGAAAAGGCGATTAACGCTACCGCAGCAAAGCTCGCCCGCCGCATCTACGACTCCCTCCGCACGGGACGCGTTTACTCTGATCGGGGGCAGCCGTTCTACGAACTGATGGATCGTGAGCGCTCCATGGCCTCTCTCCAAAAACGCGCTCGTCGCCTAAACATGAGGCTTGTTCCCATCGACCAACACGAGGCAGCGTGAGACGAAAACCCGCATAAATACCAGGGGTTTCTTAGAAGAAGCGTCGAGCGAGGGACCTGGGCGGGCGGGCGGCAGGCATGGGCTTCGCGCCCCGCCCACCCAGGTCCCTCGCTCGACGCTCGGGACGACAGTCTGTTGCGCGATCCCTACTGCGCGTGAGAAATACGGGGTAGCCCCATTCGACCGGAGGCGAAACGACTCGTAGCAGGCGACGACGGTGAGGCCGGCGTGAGGCGACTGGAGGGATCCCGAGATTCACAGCGGCGATCCCGTTTTCGTGGACGCGTCGGCGGGACGCCGGCGGTCCGTCAGAAGATGGCGGACGCGCCCTCAGGATGTCGTGTCCCGGGGGCGCGTCTGGAAACCTACATGGTGAAGCGACGGGCCACGATCATTCCTAATCCGGCAAGCACCGCCGTCAGGATGGTGAGGGCGAGGGGATCGAGTGTGGGGATGCCGGAAGCGGCGGCGGCGATGATCGTCAGGGTGTAGGGTCTCGCGCCGGGACAGCCGCCCGCGTCCGTTGCCTGGATCGTGAAGCTGAAGAGTCCGGGCTGGAGCGGCGTGCCGCTGATCAGCCCTGTCGCCGGGTTGAGGGAGAGGCCGGCGGGCAGGGTGCCGCTGGTGACGGCGAACGTGTAGGGCGCGGTTCCGCCTGTGGCGGTGATCGACTGGGAGTACGGAACGCCGATCGCGCCCGGCGGCAGGGTGGTGGGGCTGAGGGTGATGACCGGGCATCCCACGCCGGCGATGGTGATCGTGTACGGGCGGGTGCCCGTGCAACCGGCGGCGTCGGTGGCCGTGATCGAAAAGTCGAACGTCCCGGCGGTCGTTGGTGCTCCGGTGATCGCTCCGGTGGCCGTGTTGAGCAGGAGACCGGTAGGGAGCGCACCGCTGGAGACGGCAAACGCGTACGGGGCTGTGCCGCCGGACGCGGAGATGACCTGGTTGTACGCGCTGCCCACCGTGCCGTTCGGCAGCGTCGCCGGATTCACGGTGATGACCGGACAGACCAACACGACACCGCAGGTATTGACGTTGTTGGTATCCAGCGTCACGGCGCCATTCCGCGCCAAAGCCCTGCCGGAGGTGTTGGCGCCGGTGGTGAGGGTGATGCTCGTGAGGGCGAGCAGGTCGCCGGCGAAGGAGCTGCCGGTTCCAATGGTGGCAGAACTGCCGACCTGCCAGAAGACGTGGTTGCAACTGCTGCCGCCGTTGATGACGGTGACGGAGGAGCCGCTCGCCGTGGTGAGCGAGCTGCCGATCTTGAAGAGAAAGAGTGCGTCGGGATTGCCGAGGGCATCGAGGGTCAAAGCGCCGGTGAGCTGGGCGGATGTTGAGAAGCAGTAGACCCCCGGCGTGAGCGTCAGCCCGCCGAGATTCTGACCGGTGAGATCCACGGTGCAGGGCGTGGTGGCGATGTCGTTGTAGGCCGTGGTGAGGTCGTTCTGCGCCTGCACCGCGACGGCATCGTTGTTGTGAATCGCTCCTCCGACGACGACTCCGGGCGGGAAGCCGGTCACGGAGCTGCCGGGGCTCACGCCGACGTTGCCGTTGACCGTCGTCGCGCCTGTGCTCGTGACCGTCGAGCCGCCGAGGACGCCGAAACTCTGAGCGGTCCCGAGGGAGATCTGCGCGGCGGCCGGGCTGGCCGTCGAGAGGAGGACCGCGGCGCCGAGCAACGCCAGGGCAAGACCGGATCTGGTCGACATGGGATGTTCCTTTCGTCTGTTGGTCTGGCGTAGGCCCGTGAGGCGCGCCACTGCGCACCGCGGGGTCAGGACTGGGTTTCCGGGGGTGGGGCCTGCAGCGCGTCGGCGCGGGCGCGGAGCTCCTCGATCTCTTCCAGGAGCGCGGCCGTCGCTTCGGACGAGACGCTGAGGTGTTTCTTCTGCTGCTCGAGGTTCTCGCGCTGGCGGCGCAGATCGATGACGAGCTGCGCGATCTCACCGTGTGTGAGCGCGTGAACGGAATCGCGTGAGTCTTTTGTCATGACCGCGTGAATCTGCGATTGCGCAAAGCAACTGTGCTGCCAGGGACCCGCCGGCGCTCAGAAGAAGGCGGTGAAGATGCCGGCGATCGTGCCGAGGAGGAGGCCGGTGGCGATCTCGGCGGGGGTGTGGCGCTCGAGGCGCCAGCGGGACCAGGCGAGGGAGGCGAGGAGGGGCAATGTCAAGGAAAGCGACCAGGGGTAGAGGCTCGCGATGATGACGAGGCAGAACGCGCCGAACATCATGTGGAGGGAGATTTTGAGGTAACGGTTGCCGAGGAGGCCGGCGGCGAAGAGGAAGGCGATGGCGAGGAGGGAGCGGAAGAACCACGGGGGCGCGTCCAGCCACCAGACCAGCCCGGCGGTCACGGCCAGGGCGGGGAGGGCGGCGTAGTAGAGGCCGGGGCGCTGCTCGCGGTTGGAGACGTCGAAATCGCTCCATTCGCCGCGGCGGGTGCGGCGGATGAGGAGGATCGTGAGGGGGAGGACGGTGGTCGCGGCGAGGGCCGCGGTCCAGCGCCAGTTGCGGGTGGCGAGGGCGGCGGTGAGGGGCCCGATGACGAACGGATGCAGCGCGACGGAGAGGATCCGCGCGACGCGCAACTCGTTTATTTCCATAAACGTAGGGCGGCCTTGCGGCCGCCCCGTGTCAGCGCACCGCTTTCTTGATCGCGCCGGAGCGGATGCAGCGGGTGCAGACCTGCATGCGCTTCACGGCCGAGCCGATCATCACACGAACGCTCTGCAGATTCGGCATCCAGCGACGGCTGGACACGTTGTGGGCGTGGCTGACCCGGTTTCCGAACACGGGTGCCTTGCCGCAGACTTCGCACATCTTTGCCATTGATTGACTCCCTCGAAATACGAAAGGCGTGAATTCTAACACCGGCTCGATTCCGCGCAACCCGTTACGGCCGTGAACGCCGCGCAAAGCTGCGAAATCGAACCACTTATCCAATTCCTGTAGAGTTGACACCAAAAATTAAACGTTGTAATTTCGCTTCACCTTTTTTTTCACATCCCCCGGTGCCAGTGAGAAGTGAGTGAGATGGAGTGGGGTGAGCGGTGTTCTTCTCAAAGAGCAAAAACGTCGTAGGCTTGGACATCGGTTCGTCAGCGATAAAACTGGTTGAGCTGAAGGACAAGAAGGGCGGAAGCTATTCGCTCGTCAAGCTCGGAACCGACCGCCTCTCCCCCGAGGCCATCGTCGACGGATCCATCATGGACAGCTCCATGGTGGTGGAGACGATCCAGCGGCTGAACACCGAGCAATCGATCAAGAATTCCAATTACGCGACCTCCCTCTCCGGCCACTCCGTGATCATCAAAAAGATCACCTTGCCGGCCATGTCCCCCGAGGAGCTCGCCGAGTCGATCCAGTGGGAAGCCGAGCAGTACATCCCCTTCGACATCAACGACGTGAATCTCGACTACGTCCCCCTCACCACCCCCGGATCGGGTGACAACATCGACGTCATCCTGGTGGCGGTGAAGAAGGAGAAGATCAACGACTACACGTCGGTGATCAGCCAGTCCGGGAAAGTCGCTGTCCTGGTCGACGTGGACGCGTTCGCTCTGCAGAACTGCTACGAGATCAACTACGAAGTCGAGGACGGCCGGGTGCTGGCCCTCGTCAACGTGGGCGCCTCGGTCACGAACGTCAACGTTCTGTCCAGCGGAACGTCAATGTTCTGGCGGGACATCACGTTCGGGGGCAACCAGTACACGGACGCGATCCAGCGCGAGCTCAGCCTCTCGTTCGAGCAGGCCGAGGAGCTCAAGCGCGGCAAGCCGGTCGCCGACTACACCATCCAGCAGGTCATCCCCATCCTGAATTCGGTATCCGAGGACTTCGCGGGCGAGCTGCGCAAGACCCTGGACTTCTTCACCGCGACCTCGGGAGCCGAGCGCGTCGACGAGATCGTTCTCGCCGGCGGAGGCTCTGGCGTGCTGAACCTGGACGCGATCCTCCGCGACAAGTTCGGCATCCCCGTGTCGATCATGGACCCCTTTCGGAAAATCAACGTCGACGAGAGTCAATTCAACCCCGAGGAGCTGGCTGAGATTGCGCCGAGCATGGCGATCGCGGTTGGACTCGCCATCAGGAAGTTGGGGGACGCTTGATCAAGATCAATCTGGTGCGGGAAGGGCGGGCGGTCCGGGGAGCCGGACAGGCTCCTGCGGCTGCTGCGGCGGCGGCGAGCCCGGGTGCGTCCAACCTCAACAACATCCTCATCGTCGCCCTGCTGCTGCTGGCCGGCCTCGCCGCCCTCGGCTACTGGTTCCTCATGAAGAGCCAGCTCGACGAGCGCAAGGAGACCGTGGCGCAGCGCACCATCGAGGCCAAGAAGCTCGAGGCCATCATCAAGGAAGTCGAGAACTACCAGAAGCGCAAGGACAGCCTCCAGCAGCGCATCGACCTGATCAACCAGCTCAAGCTGAACCAGAAGGGGCCCGTGCGGATCATGGATCAGATCAGCCGCGACCTGCCCGACCTGGTCTGGCTGGACCGGATGGAGATCTCGGGCGGCCGCATCACGCTGGCCGGCCGCGGTCTGAATCCGAACGCGATCGCGCTCTTCGTGGAGAACGTGAAGAACGATCCCTACTTCGAAGAGCCGCAGCTCGGAACGATGGCCCAGGTCTCGACGGCCCCGGTCGTCTATTCGTTCGACATGACGTTCGGCTTCACCTATGTGGCGAAGGGAACGGTCGCGGCCACGGATACGACGGGGACCGCGGCCACAACACAGTAGCGATGAGTGATGAGAGATGAGCGATGAGCAGAAACAGACAACGGCGAGGCGCACGATGACTTTGTTCATCGCTCATCGTTCATCGTTCATCGCTCCTCCGGGGAGACTTCGATGGCTGTGACTCTGGACGACAAACCGTGGTGGGTCGGGCTGCTGGTCGGCCTGGTCATCGGCGGAGCCATTCTCTACGCGGTCGAAGCGTTCGTGGTGAAGGACTACAAGAAGCAGATCCGCGCGGCGGACAAGAAGATCGCGGAGCTCGACGAGAAGATCCAGCAGGGACAGGCCGCGGAGCGGAAGCTGCCGCAGTTCCGCGAGGAAGTGAAGCGCCTGGAGCTGGAGTTGGAGAAGCTGCGCCGCATTCTGCCGTCGACGCGCAACACGGAAGAGATCATCAAGAAGCTCAAGTCGCTCGTGGATCAGGGCGAGTTCACGCTGCACCGGCTGTCGTTTCCGCCGCTGGGCGCGCAGTCGAGCGATCCGTACGTGGAGTGGCCGATCGCGGTGGCCGTGGACGGCCGCTATCACGACCTGGCGATCCTGTTCAATCGCCTCGGCAACTTCTCCCGGATCATGAACGTGGAGAACATCCAGATCACCGCGATCGGGAACCAGGAGAACAAGACCATCTCTTCGCAGTTCACCGCGAAGACGTTCGTGTATGTGGAGCAGCAGGACGAGCCGGCGCCCGAGGGCGAGGCGAAGCCGGGCGGGAAGAAGTAGGGAGCGACGCATGAAGACACGCAACCTCGGCATCTCGCTCCTGATCGTCATCGCGGCCGTCGCCAGCGTCGTGGCGCAGACCCCGTCGGGCACGGGCACGGGCGGCGCGTCCGATACGTCGACGGCGTCGGACGTCCAGAAGACTCTCGAGGAGATCCTCGAAGAGCCGACCACGACGGACACGTACCGCTACGATCCGCAGGGACGGCGCGATCCGTTCCGCTCGCTCATCGGGCCGACCCCGAAGCTCGAGCCGGGCATGCGCCCGCAGGGCGTGGCGGGGTTCCTCATCGACGAGATGAAGCTGCAGGGCATTTTCAAGACACGCGCGGGACTGACGGCCATGGTCAGCGGTCCCGACAACAAGGGCTACACCATCAAGGTCGGCGACAGGGTCTTCGACGGCGAGGTGGTCCGCATTACCCCGGCATCCGTGGTTTTCCGGCAGGAAGTGAACGATCCGACTCGCATTGAACGGTACCGCGAGGTCGTGAAGGATCTGACGCCGACGACCTCGAAGCGGTAGGTGCAGGTCATTGGGGCTGCGAGTGGAGGGCGAGATGGTGAAGGTTGGAAGTTTGAGTAGAGCCAAGCGAATCGTGCTGATCGGCGGCGTGCTGCTGGCGAGCGCCGGCACGGCTGACGCCCGTCTGTGGGGACGCAAAGCCGATAAGCCGGCAGCCGTCGCGGCCGTCCCGGGCGCAATCGTGCTGAAGGCGGTCGAGGTCGACGGGTCGCAGGTCGTGCTCCGCACGAGCGGCGCCCCGGCCTATACCTCGTACAGTCCTTCCCCCGGCGTCTACGTCATCGACCTGACCGGTACGAGCCGCGACGCGGCCGCCCTGATTCCGGTCACGCTGCCCGCCTCCGTCGCCTCCCTCTCCGCCGATGAAGTGGTGGAGATGGGCACGCGCCTCACGCGCGTCACGTTCCGCTTCTCCGACGCCGTCATCCCCGAGATTGCCGCCGCCGAGCAGTCGGTGGTCATCACCGTCCCGACCGCCTCTCCGATCGAGACCGTTGCCTCGGCCGTCGACGTCCTGCCGGCCGTGGTGCCCGCGGCTCCGCAGCAGGAAGCGCTTGTTGAACAGTTTGTTGAACCGCGGGTCGAGCCGATCGTCGAGACGCCCGCCGCGACGATCGTCGAAGCCGCGATCATCGAGGAGCCGGTTCCGCATTCCAACGCTGAAGCAACGATCGAAGCAGCGGCGCTGCCGCCCGCCCGCTCCGTGAAGAGCATCGGCGCGACGACGGCGGACGGCGCGGTGGAAGTGCGCATCGCCGGCGACGGCGCGCTGAAGTACAAGGCCTTCCGTCTCGACAACCCGTCGCGCCTGGTCATCGACATCGACGGCGTGAAGAACGCCGCCGCGAAGAACAACGTCCCGGTCAACGACGACGTGGTGAAAGGCGTGCGCGTCGCGCAGTTCCAGCCGACGGTGGCACGCGTGGTCGTCGACCTCACGCGCAGGAGTGAGTGGCACATCGAGAACGCGGGCGACATGCTGCGCGTGACCTTCGGATCCCCGGCCGCCTCGTCTCCCGGTGCGGTCGCCACGCGGATGATCGAAGTGCCGCCGGCGCCGGTACCCGCGCCGCAGCCGGTCCAGATCACGGAAGTGCTCCCTGCACCGCAGCCGGCACCGGCCGCTCCGGCCTACAAGAAGATCCCCATCGAAGAGGTCCCGGCGAGCGTTCCGACGGTCGCCGCGAACGCCAGCACGTGGAAGATGCCGCCCTCGGAGCCTGCCTCGAAGGGCGCGCGCAAGGTCATCAACGCGCCGGTCGACCAGGAGCCGCCGGTGCAGCAGGACGACGTGTTCGCCAATGCGCCGCAGCCCACGGCGCAGCCGCAGACGCTCTCCGGACCGCGCACGCTGAGCGGCGGCCCGCGCCAGTTCAACGGCGAGCCGCTCTCGCTGAACCTCAAGGAAGCGGACATCAAGGACGTCATCCGGACGTTCGCCGAGCTGACGGGCCTGAACATCGCCGTCGATCCTGGCGTCACCGGCTCGGTGACGGTCGACTTCGTGGACGTCCCCTGGGACCAGGCCCTCGACCTGATCCTGCGGCAGAACAACCTCACGTACATCCTCGAAGGCAACGTGATGCGCATCGGCACGATCGACCGGCTGGCGTCCGAGGTGCAGGCGTCGCGGCGGCTGGCCGAAGAAGAGCGGCTGAACGTGCCGCTGACCACCCTCAGTTTCAAGCTCTCGTACGCGCGCTCGACCGACGTCGCCCAGCTGCTCCGGGACATCGCCTCGCCCCGCGCGCGCATCATCGTCGACCCGCGCACCAACCAGCTCGTGATCTCCGAGGTGCCGGTCTACCTGCAGACGATGCAGAACCTCATCGCCACCGTCGATATCCCGACGCGGCAGGTGATGATCGAAGCGCGCATCGTGGAGAGCTCGCGGACGTTCGCGCAGGAGTGGGGCATCGACTTCGACTTCGGCGGCACGCTCGACCCGGCCCTCGGCACGGGCACGGGTCTGGTGTTCCCGAACCGGGTGGGCTTCACCGGCGGTCCGTTCAATTTCGGCGGCGCGGCCGCGCCGGTGCTGGCGCTGAACTTCCTCGACGTGCTGGGCGTCTTCAACCTGGATGTGACGCTGCGGGCGGCGGAGAACGCGGGGTACCTCAAGGTCATCTCGGCGCCGCGTGTGACCACGCAGGACAACACGGCGGCGGAGATCCAGAGCGGTTTCCAGATCCCGTATCAGACCCGCATCAACTTCACGACGACCGTGACGTACCTCGACGCGACGCTGCGGCTGTCCGTGACGCCGCAGATCACGGAAGCGGGCACGGTGATCATGGACGTCTCGCTGCAGAAGAACGAGCCGGCGGAAGGTCTGGCCTTCGAAGGCGCGGCCGGTACGCCGCTGACGACGCGGCAGGCGCGCACGCGCCTGATGGTCCGCGACGGCGGCACGGCGGTCATCGCCGGGATCTACACGACTCGCGACAACCGCGCGCAGAGCCGCGTGCCGATCCTGCACAACATTCCGATCATCGGTGAATTGTTCAAGACTCATGAAATCAGCACCCAGCACGACGAGTTGCTGATCTTCATTACTCCGCGCATCGTGCGAGGATGATCCCAGGGAGGGGCGTATGAGAAGGTTCAGAACGACATTCAATGTGGCAGTGCTCGCGCTGGTGACGGCCCTTTTCGGCTGCAGCGGGGAGCTGACCGACAACGCTGCTCCCGTGGAGCTGGTGGTGACCAACACGCAGAACCTGCAGATTCTCGACCTCGATCCGGTGGTCGCGGCCGCGGATCCGGACTGCGACCAGGACATCGGCACGATCAACCTGCAGGTGTTCGCGAAACGGACCGATGTGACGGGGAACGCTGCGCAGGTGCGCGTGACGCGCTACCGTGTGTCGTATCAGCGCACCGACGGCGGCCGGCTGGTGCCGGCGTCGTTCGTCCGCTCGATGGACACGCTGATCGGCGTGGGCGCCGACTCGGACGTGACGAACTTTCTGGTGGTCGAGCCGGATGCGATCGTGCAGGCGCCGTTCGTGGCGCTGCTGCCGCAGAACGGCGGACGCGATCCGGACACAGGACGTCCGATCGTGAAGATGGATGTGATCATGGAGTTCTACGGTGAGACGCTGGGCGGGTCCAATGTGTACGACGCCACGCGCTTCCCGCTGGACTTCTGCTACGGCACGTGCGGATGCTCGTGAGGCTCACGGCGGCGGATGGGGGTTCAACCATGAATAGGTTCAGAGCGCGGAAATCGTGGATCGTTCTTCTTGCGGTCCTCATGCTGTTCGCAGCGTGCAAAGGTGAGTCGCCGACTGCTCCGCCTCCGGGCTCGGGCGTCCCTCCCGGCGGTGGCACGCCGCCCCCCACGGGGGCGACCCTGACCCTGGCGGTCTCGAACGCGAGCCCGATCATCGACTCGACGGTGGTGATCACCGCGACGGCGATGAACAACAACGCGCCCGTGCCCAACGGCACCGCCGTGGAGTTCACGGCGACGGGCGGGGCTCTGGACGGCAACGGGACGGCGATCATCAAGACGACGACGGCCGGCGTGGCCACAGTCACGCTCACCTCGGCCACGGTGGGGCTGGTCCGGGTCACGGCGACGGTGAACAACATCTCGCGCCAGATCGACGTGACCTTCCGGGCCGGTCCAGTCATTCCGCCTCCGCCGAACACGGCGCCGACGATCACGTCGGTCACGCCGACGCGCGGACGGCCGGCCGGCGGCCAGGTGCTCCGCATCACGGGAACGAACTTCAAGTCGCCGGTGCGCGTGCTGTTCAACACGGGCGGCGCGTCTTCGATCGAGGGGTCGGTGCAGTCGGTGTCCGATACGGTGATCGAGGTGATCACGCCTCCGGTCAACCTCGGCGCGGGCCAGCAGCTGGCCGCGGACATCATCGTGCTCACGCAGGCCGGCACCGCGAGCGAGGCTCGCGTCGAGGCCGCGGACGCGTTCACGTTCGAGAACACACTGCTCCAGCCGCAGATCTCGACGGTCTCCCCGAATTCCGGTCCGGTGACCGGCGGCACGCGTGTGACGATCTTCGGCGAAGGCTTCCAGGAACCGGTGCAGGTGCTGTTCAACACGGCCGAGGCGCGGGTGCTGGACGTGAAATTCGACCGCATCCTCGTCGAGACCCCCGCCGCGCGCGACACCAATCCGGACGGCTCGGGTACGGTCACGGGCCCGGTGACGGTCATCGTGCGCAACGTCGCCTCGCAGACCAACACCTCGATGGCGGCGGGCTTCCTCTACAAGGCCGCGATGCAGATCACGGCAATCACGCCGGGCGAAGGCTTGTACCTCGGTGGGATTCGCGTGACGATCGACGGCATCGGCTTCGTGGCGCCGGTGACGGTGTCCCTCGCCGGAAACGCCGCACGGGTGCTGGAGGTCTATGGGTCCCAGGTCATCGTCCTGAGTCCGACCATCGACATCGACGGCTGCGCAGAGGTGACCGGTCCGGTGTCCGTGACGAACGTTGCGAACGGCGACACGGCCCAGGGTCCGGACTTCACTTTCCGCGTACCGCCGCCGGCGATCGTGAACGTGTTCCCGGCGGTGGCCACGGTCGGCGTGACGACTTCGGTGCAGGTGACGGTGGTCAACCCGCAGCCGGGCCCGGTGCGCATTCAGCTCGGCGACAAGACGGTCTTCCCGTCGTCGGTCACTACGAATCCCGACGGCAGCGCGACGTATACCGTGCCGCTGCCGACGAACTTCGAGTTCGCGACCGAGGAGTGCCCGGGCGGCGGCGAGCGGTTCATCCCGCTCGACCTGGACGTCGTGTACACGAACCTCAACACGGATTGCACGGATACGGCACCTGGTGCTCTGACGGTGAATCCGCCGGACTCGAGCTGCACGATCCCGCCGTCGCCGGAAGTGACGCTCGTGTCGCCGGCGAGTGGGAGCTGCCCGCCGGGCGGTGGGCTCGCGCTGAGCACGGGCACGCCCGCGGGAACGATCACGCTCGCCAACGACGGCACGGCGGCGCTGTCGATCCTGGCCGCCGCCACGCCGGACACCGCGTTCTCGGTGAGTCCGCCGAATGCATCGATCCCCCCTGGTGGGCAGCAGGTGTTCACGGTGGTGTATAACCCCGCTGGCGGCGCTCAGCCTGCCGGTAACGTTGCATTCACGACCAACGATACCGACGAGCCGACCGTGAACGTCTGCGTCACAGGAACACCCTAGGTTTCGGATGAAGGAATCGCGTCGAACCGCCCCCTCGCGGGGCGGTTCGCGTCTTTGCAGGTAGAATTCAGTCCGCGAATGGCTCAACCGGCGACGAATCCGAAAATCGAAGAGCTGCGGTTCCGCTTGAAAACGGATCCGAGGAGCCGTCTCTTCTATCAGCTCGCCGAGGAGCTGAGGAGAGCGGGACACTTCGCCGAGGCCGAGCAGGTGCTGCGCTCGGGCCTGAACGTCTATCCCGCGTATCTCGCCGCCTGGGTGAGCCTCGGGCGCGCGCTGCGGGAGCTGAAGAACGAGACAGGCGCGGTGGAAGCGCTGTCGAAGGCGATGCAGCTCGACCCGGGCAACGTGGTGGCGGCGCGCCTGCTGGCGGACGCGCACCTGAGCCTCGGGGACACGGTGGAGGCGATCAAGAAGTACAAGCTGGTTCACGCGCTGCTGCCGGGGGACGAGGATCTGAAGAACACCATCGAGCGGCTGGAGCGGGAGCTGCACCCGATCGAGGCCGAGCCCCTGTCATCGCTCGACGCTCGGGATGACAGCCAGGTCCCCGAGCCCCTGCAGGACTCTCCGTTCGACAAGACCACGCCTCCTTTCGAGGAGAGCACGGGCGACGCCGAGCCGATGCTGGCGGCGCACGACGAGAGTCCGTTCGAGGAGCCGGCCGAAGGCGCTACCGTCGCCGCCTTCGACATCGAGCAGCCCAGCGGGATGCACATCGACGGGCCCCTCGAAGAAGAGGCCGACGTATTCGCGCCCGTCGTGGCGGAGGCGCCTCCGGCCGAGCCGACGAACACGCTCACCATGGCGGAGCTCTACGAGCGCCAGGGGCTCGTCGACGAGGCCCAGCACATCTACGAGAACATCCTGGCGCGGGACCCGGAGAACGGTGACGCCCGCGCGAAGCTCGATGCCGTCGCGCCGCGCGTGAATCCGAAGATCGAGCGCCTCGAGCGCTGGCTGGAAAAGGTCACCAGGAAAGAGGACGAACGTGTTTAGGGACGTGCTCTCCGGCCTGCGCGAGCGCATCGAAGGTGCGGTGGCGGTCAGCCTCATCGGTCTGGACGGGATCGCCGTCGAGACCGTCGGCAACCGCGACATCCCCCTCGACGTCCTCGGCGCCGAGTTCGGGAGCTTCATCAAGTCGATCCGCCACGCGAACACGGAGCTGGATACGGGCGAAGTGCTGCAGTTCTCGCTCGTGACCGAGAAGTTCATTACCTTTCTCTCCGAGGTGACGCCCGAGTACTACATCCTGCTCGTGCTGAGGCCGGACGGGAACTACGGCCGCGCGCGATTCGAGCTGTCCAAGGCCAAGTATCTGCTTCGCGACGAGTTGATCTGAGAGGTAGCGATTGAAACATTCAAAGAGATTCTGGAACTGATCGACAAGGTGGCCGATACGGGCATCGCCTCGGTCGAGATCGAGCACGCGGGGACGAAGGTCAAGATCGAGGGCAAGTCCTTGCCGTCGCAGGTGTTTCACGTCAGCGGCGACATGAAGAGCGAGCAGCTCCTCGCCGTCCTCGGTCATGGCGGCCCCGCCGCCGACCGCGGCAGAGATCAAGGCCGCGGAGAAGAAGGCGGAAGAGGATTCGGACGCCGGCCTGCACATCATCACCTCGCCGATCGTCGGCACCTTCTACCGCTCGCCGAGCCCGGAGACCGGCCCGTTCGTGAACGTCGGCGACCGGGTCACGAAGGGGAAGGTGCTGTGCATCATCGAGGCGATGAAGCTGATGAACGAGATCGAGTCGGACGCCGACGGGGTCATCACCAGGATCTACCCGGCGAACGGCCAACCGGTCGAGTACGGCGAGAAGCTGTTCGCCGTCAAGGTATAGTCCGGCGCGCATGATCTCGAAAGTCCTGATCGCGAATCGCGGCGAGATCGCCCTGCGCGTCATCGCGGCGTGCAAGGAGATGGGTCTGAAGACGGTGGCCGTCCACTCCGAGGCGGACCGCGACTCGCTCCACGTCCGCTACGCCGACGACGACGTCTGCATCGGCCCGGCCGCCTCGAAGCAGAGCTATCTCTCCATCTCCAGCATCATCGCCGCGGCGGAGATCTCCGGCGCGGACGCGATCCATCCGGGCTACGGGTTCCTCTCGGAGAACCCGCACTTCGCGGAGATCGTCGGCGAGTGCCGCCTGACGTTCATCGGCCCGACGGCCGAGTCCATCCGGCTCATGGGCAACAAGGCCAGGGCGCGCGAAACGGCGAAGAAGGCCGGCGTGCCGATCATCCCGGGCAGCGAAGGCGCGGTGACCTCGCCTGAGGAAGCGCTCGTGGTCGCGAAGACGATCGGCTTCCCGGTGATCCTCAAGGCCTCCGCCGGCGGCGGCGGACGCGGCATGCGCATCTGCTGGGAAGAGGATGACCTGACGAATCAGTACGAGACGGCGCGCAACGAGGCGGAGCGCGCGTTCGGGGTGCCGGACGTCTATCTGGAGAAGTATCTCGAGCGCCCCCGGCACATCGAGATCCAGGTCTTCGGCGACACGCACGGCCGCATCGTGGCCCTCGGCGAGCGCGAGTGCTCGATCCAGCGCCGCCATCAGAAGCTCATCGAGGAGTCGCCGTCCCCGGCGCTGACGGATGAGCTGCGGCGGCGGATGAGCGATGCGGCGATCCGGCTCTGCCAGGCGGTGACTTACGTCAACGCGGGGACGATCGAGTTCCTCTTCCAGGACGGCGAGTTCTATTTCATGGAGATGAACACGCGCATCCAGGTCGAGCACGCGGTGACCGAGGAAGTGACGGGCATCGACCTGGTGAAGGAACAGATCCGCGTCGCGGCGGGCGAGCACCTGTCCGTGCCGACCGGGGAGTTCCGCCTGCGCGGCCACGCGATCGAGTTCCGTGTGAACGCGGAGGACCCGGTGACGTTCGCGCCGAACCCGGGCAAGATCCGCGAGCTGCACCTGCCGGGCGGCCTGGGCGTGCGCGTGGACACGCACATCTACCGCGATTACAACGTCCCCCCGCACTACGACTCGCTGCTGGCCAAGCTGGTCGTGCGAGGGAAGGATCGTCTCGAGGCGATCGCACGGGGACGCCGCGCGCTGGAGCAGTTCGTGGTGGAGGGCGTGAAGACGACCATCCCCCTGCACCGGGCGATCCTGAACAACGAGCAGTTCATTCGAGGCGACATCTCGACGCGCTTCATGGACAAGTTCTCGCTGTAAGCGCTACCCTGAACCTTCTTCGGCAATGAAGATCTACCTGGTGGGGTTCATGGGCTCCGGCAAAACGACCATCGGCCGGGAGCTGGCAGCGCGCATCGATGCTCCGTTTTTCGACCTCGACGAGTTGATCGAGTCGGCGGAGAAGATGACGATCCGGGAGATGTTCGCCCAGAAGGGGGAGCCCTACTTCCGCAAGCGGGAGCGCGATCTGCTCCGGTCGACGCGCCACCTGGAAGCCGCGGTGGTCGCCACGGGCGGCGGGACGTTCACGTTCGACGAGAACATCCAGTTCATCCAGTCCGAGGGGCTGAGCGTGTACCTGTCGGCGCCGTATGCGCTGCTGCGGGTGCGGATCGGGGCCAAGGACGACCGCCCGCTGTTCCGGGACGATCTCTCGACGCACGAGCTGTACGCGAACCGGATCCGCTACTACCGGATGTCGGACCTGACGCTCGACATCCGCGAGGAGGAGACTCCGGTGGAGATCGTGGAGCGCCTGCTGCTGGAGCTGCCGAAGAACGTGCTGGACGTCGGCGCGGCGGTCGGCGTGGTCGGGGAGGCGGGCGTGAGGGCGCTGGTGGTCAGCGATCTGCACGCGAATGCGGAGGCTCTGCGGTCGGTGCTGAAGCGCGTCCAGCGGAAGAAGTACGAGGTGGTCATCTGCCTCGGTGATTTCGTGGGCTACGGCGCGCAACCGAATCATGTGCTGGACACGATGCGGACGATGAAGGGCCGCAAGATGTATATCCGCGGGAATCACGACCGGGTGGCGTCGGGCCTGGACAACGCGGACGGGTTCAATCAGGCGGCGAAGGCGGCGGCGCTGTGGACGCGGGATCATCTGAGCCCGCCGAACCGGCGGTTCCTGCGGGATCTGGCGGTGGGCCCGGTGGTTCACCGCGGGGTGATGCTCTGTCACGGCTCGCCTTATGACGAGGATGAGTACGTGTTCAACGTCCATCACGCGGCGCAGATCCTGGCGCTGTTCGACGCGGCGATCATCCTGTACGGGCACACGCACCTGCCGGCGGTGTTCTCGATCGACCCGGATCAGAATGTGCGGGGGTTCGCGGTACGGGAAGAGGCGACCGTGAAGCTGGATCCCAGGCAGCGGTACCTGATCAATCCGGGCTCGGTGGGGCAACCGCGGGACCGCAACCCGGCGGCGGCATGTCTGATTCTGGACACGGAGAAGCGTACGGTGCAGTTCCTGCGGGTGGAGTACGACGTGGCGAAGACACAGGCGTCGATCCTCAAGGCGGGGCTGCCGACGATCCTGGCCAACCGGCTGGAGTACGGGACGTAAGGAGCGCCGGCTTCCCAGCCGGCCGCTGTGGTGCCGGCTTCCAGCCGGCCGTTCCACCGGCGCCTCGCCGGTGTGCGTTCCCCGAGGTCTCTGCCGGCGAGGCGCCGGCGAAACGGCCGGCGGGGCGCCGGCACCACATGGGCCTCCGCACTCCAAAGGGGACGCCCGATCCCCGCGGGAGGACACAGGGTTGCCGGGCCCTGCGGCTAACTCATTCAGAACAAAGGTGGAATACTCATCGGGCACTGGCATGTCGGCCGCAACCGAACGGCTTCAGCTTGCAGGAGAGTCCCATGAAAAAAGCGGCCGTTCTACTCACCCTTCTCACCTTCGCCATCGCGACTTCTGCGCTTGCCGACGACGACGATCGCCATCAGTCGTACCTCTCGTACGATGACGGCGGGACGGTCGTCCGCTCGGGCGAGGACGGGCGCGAGGTCGAAGCGCACCGCAACCTTCCCATCTATCCGGGCGACGAGGTCGTCACCTCGCGGCGTGGACGCGCCGAGGTGCGGCTGTCGGACGGAAACATCATCGGGATCGACCGCGCCGCGTCGCTGCTGTTCCTCTCGATGGTCGACGCCTATGACGGCGACAGCAAAGAGACCGTCATCGAGCTGAAGTACGGCAAGATCGGCGTGCATCGCACCGACCTCGGGCGCGATCACGTGCGCCTCGATACGAGCAACGCGAGCTACGTCGCCGAAAACGAGGGCGTGTACACCGTCGAGACGGATCCCGACGGCCGCGACCGCGTGATGGTGTTCGCCGGCACGCTGGAAGTCCGCACGCCGACGCGCGCGACCCGTCTGCGTGAAGGCGAGAGCGCCAACGTCGACGGCCGCGGCGTGTACGACCTGATCGGCGATCAGCGCACGTCGGCGGATGACTTCGAGCGCTGGTTCCTCGTGCGCGCGGAGCGCTTCGGCACGTACAACAGCAAGTACATGGATCGCCAGCTCTCGCTACTGGTCGGGCGATCTCGACGAGCACGGCCAGCTGGGTCGTTCGTGACCGGCATCGGCTGGTCGTGGCGCCCGTATGTGGCGGTGGGCTGGCGCCCGTACTATCAACGGCTACTGGTACAACCGCGGCGGAGCCCTGACCTGGGTCTCGTACGATCCGTGGGGCTGGGGCACGTATCACTACGGCCGCTGGGCGTTCGACACGGGCTACGGCTGGGTGTGGGTGCCGGGTTACGGCTACTCGCCCGGCGTGGGTGTACTGGATGTACGGGTCGGGCTATGTGGGCTGGGCGCCGGCGGGCTGGTGGGATTGCTATCGCCCGTACTACAACTGGGCGTACAACCCGTACCGCAACTATGGATATCGCTACGGCTACGGCTTCTACGGCCGGGTGCGCGTGGGGGACCTCGACCTCCGCCCGTGGACGTTCGTCGACTCGCGCGGGATCATCGTCTCGACCCGCGTCGACCGCGCCGCGCTGTCCGCGGATGCCGTCAAGCAGCGCCTCGGCCGCAATCGCGACGGCTTTGCGGCGGTGGGCTACGGTTCTCCGCGCTTCACGCGTGAGGAGTGGAAAGATCCGGCGGATGCGGTGCGCCGCCGCGGTCTGGACGGCCGTCACACGGGTGCGGAGTCGGGCGCGGGCGGTGTGGGTATCACGGACATGACGCCATTCTTCCGCCGGGACGGGAACGTCTCGGGTGACGTGCGGGATCGGGTGGCACGCTCGCGCGGCGGGTCAGGGTCCTCGAACGCGCCGACGCATGCGGGTGGCTCGGCTTCGTCGCCGTCGACATCGCCTTCGCGCGGCCTCGGCGGCACGGATTCGGTCGCGCCGATCGGGCGCGGCGGGGTGGCTCCCATCGGGCGGGGCAGTGTGGCGCCGATCGACGGCGGCGGCCGGGTCGGCCGCGGGGGAACGACCACGACGCCTCCTGCCACGTCGCAGCCGGCGGATTCGGGCACGAACACGGGCGGGATCGGCCGCCGCGGACGGGACACGGAGACGACTCCGAGCGAGAAGCCGCGGTCGTCGGGACCGAGCTGGCGGGATCGCGAGCGCGGCCGGGACACGCAGGCGACGCCGTCCACCGGTGCGCCGAGTGGCTCGGGCTCCGGCTCTGGTACGAATGAGTCGTGGCGCAACCGGGTCCCGGATCGCGGAGGCGAGCGCCGGGACACGTCGGGCTCCGGGAGTGGAAGCACGTCGAGCGGCAGCAGCACGTCGAGCGGCAGTTCGGGGGCTCCGTCGCGCCGGGTGATCGACAGCGTCGGCGGCGTGCGGATCCGTCCGCGGGAGAGTGGCGACAGCGGATCCTCGACAAGCAGCGGACGGAGCTCGAGCAGCGGACGCAGCTCGGGCGGCGAACGCAGCTCGGGCGGCAGCAGCGTCGATCGCGGCTCGCGGTCGTCGGGCAGCAGCGGCAGCAGCAGCAGCAGCAGCGGTTCGTCTACCCGTTCGAGTGATGGCGGCAGCAGCCGCAGCTCGGACGGCGGCGGCAGCCGGAGCGATAGCGGCAACAAGAGCAGCGGCAACAACGGTGGTGGCGGCCGCGCGAAACGCGACTGATGGTTGGATTTCAGCCCTGAGCGAAGCCGAAGGGCCAGGTTAGCAGCAACGCCGCGCGTGCACGAAGCTCTGTGCACGCGCGGTTGTCGTTTGAGGGGCCATGCCTCGCAGGTGCTCAGTTGGCCCTTCGACTTCGCTCAGGGCTAACGAGTTTTCCAGATAGAATCCGCCTCGAATGTCACTGGCCCTGTTCTTCGCCCTCTATTGTCTGGAGGCGGGGTTGTTCTTCACAGTCGCTCCCTGGACGCGGATCTGGACGATGAACTCGCTGCTGCACGACAGCACGGTGATCGCCTTGTTCGCGGACAACCCTTTCGTGCGCGGCTTCGTGTCGGGCATCGGGGTGCTGCACCTGATCTTCGGCGTGCGCGAGCTGATGCGGCTCGCGCGCTCGCGCAGGAGTCCGGCCCGGTGAACCGCGGCGGGCGCCTGCTCTGGCCGCTCCTGCTCGCCGTGGTGTTCGCTCGCGCTGTACTGGCTGGTCGGGAACAACCCGGGCGTGATCCGGCAGATGAAGCTGGAGTACGACTCGGTCAAGGCGATCAGCCGCTTCCTGATCTACATCGCGGTGGCGTTTTTCGTCGTCCGGGCGATCGACTACTTCGTGTTCGATCTGGTCTCCCGCCGGCGCAACGTCAACGCGCCGCTGCTGCTGCGCGAGATCGTCTCGATCTCTCCTCTTCGTCATCCTGCTTGGCGTGGGCGGCTCGTTCATCTTCAGACGCGAAGGTCACGGCCTTCCTCGCCGCCGGCACGGTGCTGGCCGCGGTGCTCGGCCTGGCGCTGCAGGAGACGCTCGGCAATCTGTTCGCGGGGATCGCCCTGCACCTGGAGGACAGTTTCTCGCTGGGCGACGTGATCCGCTACCGGCGATCACTTCGGGATCGTGGAGTCGGTGCGCTGGCGCGGCACGCGGCTGCGGACCTTTCAGCAACAACCTCGTCATCGTCCCGAACTCGATGCTCGCCCGCGGGCGCACCTGGAGATCTTCCCGCGCAACAACCTGAACGCGCGCGTGCTGCAGGTCGGCATCGACTACAACGTCGCAGCCGTCGGTCGCGCTCGGCGTGCTGACGCAGGCGGCTTCGCACGTCGACGGGCGTGTCGAGCAGATCCCGGCGTTCGCGCGTGTGGGGGCCTTCGGCGACTCGTCGGTGACTGTACGAGATCAAGTATTTCACCGCCGACTACGCGCAGCGGGACCGCATCGACGCGGACATCCGCAAGGCGGTGCTGGTACGCGCTGCGCCGGAACGGGATCCCGATCCCGCTTCCGATCCGTACGCCATGAGCACTACGCGCCTCCCTCGGCGCGGCTCGCAGCCGGACCGGGCGGAGATCGCGGAGCGTCTGGTGCGCATCGATCTGCTGTCGCCGGTGACGCCGGAGGGGCTGGACGCGATCGCGGCGGCGGCGCGGGTACACAGTTCGCGAAGGGGGAGACGATCCTCCGGCACGGCACGGCGGGGACTCGATGTTCGTCGTCCACACGGGGTGGTGTCGGTGCGGGTCGACTGAGCCGAGGTGGCCCGCCTCGGCGCGGGGGACTTCTTCGGCGAGATGGCGCTGCTGACGGGCGAGAACCGTGCGGCGGATGTGGTGGCGCTGAGTGACGTGGTGGCCATCGAGATCGCCAAGGACGCGCTGCAGCCGGTGCTGCGCGATCATCCCGGACCTGGCGGCGGCGATCTCGTCGAAGGTCATGGAGCGCCGCGGGAGCCTGGACTCGCTGCGGAACGCGTGAATGAGGAGGCGCACCACACCGTGCTCTCGCGCATCCGGGCCTGGTTCGGGCTATGAGAACGCGGGCTTCTCAACGTAGGGCGTGGCTTCAGCCCGCCCGCCCCCGTGGGAGGCGGGCTGAAGCCACGCCCTACGTTTGCCTGCGCTCCAAGAGGCAGCCATGAAGCGCCTCCTCATCGTGGAGGACAAGGAGTCGCTCGCGAACATGTTGCGCGAGGCGGTGGAGGCCGACGGCTTCGAGGCCGGACGTCGCGTCCTCGGGCTCGGCGGCGATGCGCTGGCTGGCGGAGGGGCGCCGCTACGCTGGCGGTGCTCACGGACCTGCGGCTGCCGGGCGCGGACGGCATCGCGGTACTGCGGCAGGCGAAGGAGAGCGATCCGGAGCTGTCCGGTGATCGTGATGACGGCGTTCGGCACGATCGAGAATGCCGTCGAGGCGATGAAGCTCGGCGCGTTCGACTTCATCCAGAAGCCGATCGACATCGATCATCTGTCGCTGCTCTTGCGGCGCTGCCGCGAGCATCGCGAGCTGCGGCACGAGAACCTTCTGCTGAAGGAGGAGTTCCAGAAGCTGTACCGCCTGCCGGCGATCGTCGGGGAGTCGCCGCGGATCGTGGAGGTCTCGCACGCGATCCAGCGCGTCGCGCCGACCGACGCCACGGTGCTGCTCCTGGGCGAGTCGGGGACGGGGAAGGAGCTGTTCGCGCGGGCGATCCATCAGCTCTCGCCGCGCCGCGACCGGCCGTTCGTCGCGATCAACTGCGCGGCGATCCCGACCACGCTCATCGAGAACGAGCTGTTCGGCCACGAGAAGGGGGCGTTCACCGGGCGCGACGGGCCGGCAGCTCGGGAAGTTCGAGCTGGCGGACAACGGCACGATCTTCCTCGACGAGATCGGCGAGCTGGATCCGGGCGTACAGTGCGAAGATCCTGCGCGTACTGCAGGAGCGCCGTTTCGAGCGGATCGGCGGTGACGGCGTCGATCGACGTCGACGTGCGCATCATCTGCGCGACGAACCGGAACCTGGAGGAGGACGTCCGCCGCGGCGCGTTCCGCGACGACCTCTTCTTCCGCATCAACGTCTTCCCGGTGACGGTCCCGCCGCTGCGCACGCGCCGCGAGGACGTCGACGCGCTGACGGACTTCTTCCTGCAGCGCTTCGAGCGCGAGCTGCCGCGGCCGGGGCTGAAGCATCACCGACGCCGCACGGGCGCTGCTGCGCGCCTACGACTGGCCGGGCAACATCCGCGAGCTGCAGAACGCGATCGAGCGGGCGGCGATCCTCTGCGACCGCAACACGATCGAGCCGCGCGACCTGAACCTCCACGCCTCCGACGACGCCGCACGCGACGCGCTGGATCTGTCGGGGACCCTGGAGGAGGCGTCCGCGCGCGCCGCGCGACTCGCCGAGCGCATCAAGATCATGGACGCCCTCCGCGGCGCCGCATCGCGGAATGAGGCGGCCGAGGCGCTGGGGGTCTCGGTACGGGTGTTGAACGCGAAGATGAAGGAGCTGGAGATCGAATGAGCTATCCGACATCCCGCGACGTCGTTGCCTTTCTGAATGAGCGCTTTGCGTCGCGCGGGCTGCCGTACCGCATCGAGCACATCGCCGTGCTGCCGTATATGAACCCGATGTGGATGGCGAACTGGGACGTGCCGCAGTTGGCGGACGCGCCGGAGCAGGAGATCATCGAGGAAGAGCTGCGCGAGGCGCGCTGGCAGTATCCGCAGGTGCTCGAGGAGTTCTGATGGTCGCGCGTTGTAGCGGCCGCCTTCGCGGCCGCGTTCCCGCGCCCGGCCGGTACCCCCGCGCTTCGCACGGGGCTAGATTGGACGGCGCGCCTTCGCGCGCCACGACGCGCGTTCCCCGTCGCGCGCGAAGGCGCGCGTTCCAAAATAGCCCCGCGCTCATGCGCGGGGTTGGAGAGGCAGGTTCGAAACGCGGCCGCGAAGGCGGCCGCTACAAGACCCGCCTCAACGCGAGCACCGCCACTCCCGCGAGCATCGCCATCAGCGCGAACAACCCCAACCCATCCAGCGCGGGCACCTGTCCGATCCCCGCCGCGGCGCCCGTCCACGTTCCCTGGGTGTCGGTCGAGCCGAACGTCGTCAGCGCGATGGGCGAACAGGGCGACGCACCAGCGAGACCGGTCCCGGCGAGGTCCCGGCCCTCGGGGAGCCCGGCGTTGCCGAAGGAGTCGATCGACTGCTGCGGGTTGCCGGTCGTGTACGGGGACTCGCGCAACAGGACTTCCCACCGCGTGATGTTACCCGCGCCGTCGGTGGCGACGCGGAACGTGCAGATGAACGAGTTCCCGAGCGAGCGCGTCTGGATGCCGTCTGTGAAGGTCAGCGACGTGAGCGCGGGCGTGATGTCGGTGAACGGGAGGAACGGTGGCAGCGGGTTGGCGGTGGTGATCGTGCCGGTGACGCGTCCGCCGATGGTGTACGGCCCCGACGCGAACGTGAACGGATCGCCGGTGTAGTTGTAGATCGTGGGCTGCACCGGCAGCGGATTCGTGTCGGTCCACGTGCCCTGAGAGCCGGTGCTCGCGGAGGGATTGAGGATCACGGGCCCGCACGGGTCGGCGTTCGCGGGCCCGGTGCCAACGAGGTCGATGCCTTCGGGCGGCACCGGCGTGCCGCTGGATTCGATGGAATGCTGCGGATTACCGGTGGTGTACGGCGACTCACGCAGCGTGATCTGCCACTGGGTGATGTTGCCGGCGCCGTCGGTGGCGACGCTCACGTTGCAGAGGAACGAGCTCGCGAGCGTACGCACCGCGACGTCGTCGTTGAACGAGAGGGAGGTGATCGCGCCGGTGATGTCGGTCAGCGGCAGGAAGGGCGGCAGCGGATTGGCCGTCGTCAGCGTGCCGGTGAGATTCCCGCCGACGGTGTACGGCGCGGTGGCGGAGGTGTATGGATCGCCGGTGTAGGTGTACGTCGTCGGTTGCGTCCCGAGCGGGTTGTTGTCGGTCCAGGTTCCCTGGGACGCCGTATTCGCGCTGGTGGTCAGCGCCATCGGATCGCATGGTCCGGGGCCGGCGAGGCCGGTGCCGACGAGATCGCTCCCTTCGATCACGCCGGCCTGGCCGGTCGAGTCGATGGACTGTTGGGGGTTGCCGGTCGTGTAAGGAAACTCACGCAGCGTGATCTGCCACTGGGTGATGTTGCCGGCGCCGTCGGTCGCGACCTGGAATGAGCAGACGATCGAGTTCGCGAGCGTGCGGGTCTGGATGTCGTCATTGAACGACAGCGACGCGAGCGCGGGCGTGATGTCGGTGAGGGGCAGGAACGGCGGCAGCGGATTCGCGGTGGTGATCGTGCCGGTGAGGTTGCCGCCGAGGGTGTATGGCGCGCCCGCGACGGTGTACGGATCGCCCGTGTAGTTGTACGTCGTCGGCGACGTCGCCATGTTGAACGTGTCGGTCCACGAGCCCTGCGAGCCGGTGCTGCCGCTGCTTGTCAGGGCGAACGGATCGCAGGGCCCCGGACCCGCGAGTCCGGTGCCGGCCAGGTCGGCGCCCTGGATCAACCCGGGCTGGCCGCTGGTCTCGATGGAGTGCTGCGGGCTGCCGGTGGTGTACGGCGACTGGCGCAGGAAGATCTGCCATTCGGTGACGTTGCCGGCGCCGTCGGTCGCGACCTGGAACGAGCAGACGAAGGAGTTGGCCTGGGTGCGCGTGGCGATCCCGTCGCTGAACGAGAAGCTCTCCAGCGAGGGCGCGACGTCGGTGAGCGGCAGGAACGCGGGCAACGGGCTCGCGGTCGTGAACGTGCCGGTGACCTGTCCGCCGAGGGTGTAGGGAGGGGTGGCGGAGGTGTAGGGGTCGCCGGTGTACGTGTACGTCGTGGTCTGTGCCGCCGCGGGAATCGCCAGAACGATCAGAATGACCACACCCAACGCGCTACTCCGCATCGTTATCCTCCGGCCTGCTCCGCTCTCTGCGAAGGCGTCATTCTACGTTGAATCGAATCCCCAGCAACCCGGCCACGAACGGCGCGATGCGCGTCTGGGAGATCTCGCCGAGGTTGCCGCGGGGGACGCCGAAGCCGCTGGCGTACAGGACCGTGTGCAGCTCGCGATGCGTATTCAGCGCGCCGTGGTGGCCGTAGGCGTTCGGCTTGCCTTCCAGCGGCGGCGTGGCCGAGGCGGTGAGGCCGATGGGCGGGAACGACACCGCGACGACGTCGCCGCTGCTGCGGTGCGACGCCGCGGACTTCTTCTCGATCGACTCGAAGAGACCCGTGCCCTGCAGCATCGCCACGAGCGCGTCGCTGTCGTCCGTGTCGCCGGTCCGGTAGATGTGCGCGACGTGATTGCGGTGAAGACACGCCAGCGCGGCGCGAACTGCTGCTGCGCCAGCAGGACGCCGAGGCGGATCTCGCGCGTGATGGGGACGAGGCCGTGATCGCCCATGACCAGGAACGCGTCGCGGTTGCCGTCGAGCTGCGACCCGACCGCGGCGGCCGCGCGGTCCGCGGCGAGATACGCGCGGTGGAGGATCGCGGCGTCGTAGCCGAGGAAGTTGTGCAGGGCCTCGTCGACGACGGGCTGGTAGGCGAGGAGGAGGTCGAACTCCATCCGCTGCACCGTGAGCGCCTGCGCGCGGGCGAGGAAGCCGGAGAGGCGCTCGATCTGCTCGGCGAACGTGTTCGGGTCGATGTCCGCTTTCTCGTCCGGGGCGCCCGGCCAGAAGCCGGCCTCCTCGTCGAGCAGGGTGCGGAAGGTCTCGGGGTACGCATTCGTGCGGGAGATCGCGCCCCAGTAGAGCGTGACGTTGAGGGCGTCGGCGTCGAGGATCTTCGACCACGAGCCGTGGCTCTGTTTCCCGATCGCGAACCAGCCGTTTTCGAGCGGGAGCTCGCGGTCCTCGGCTCTCGACGACATAGGCGTCGTAGTTCTCGACGCGGTCGTCTGAGGTGTCGAGGGCGACGACGTCGACGTCCGTGCGGAGCTCGCGGGAGACGCTCCACTCGACGCGCGCGCGCATCACGGGGCTGTACGACGTGCGCCGCTGCGGGCGTTGCGTCCAGGTCGGCGGCACCCACTCGCGGCGGAAGTCGGCTTTCGTGAGCTTCACGATGCGGCCTTCGGTGACGGAGTTGGTCCAGACCAGCCCGAAGTCCGCGCTGCGGCGCGCGGTGCGGTGCGTCGAGCGTGGGGAACGGCACGGCGCCCACGCGCTTCCCTTGCTTGCGCGCGGCTTCGACGATGGTCTCGACGTCGATGTCGGCGTCGAGGCCGCGCGAGACCTTGTCCGCGGACGTGCCCGGCAGGTGGAACCAGTTCGAGACGATGCCGTGCTGCTGCGGATCGACGCCGGTGAGGATGGAGACGTGCGTCGACGACGTCAGGGTCGGGTTCACCGGGATCACCCGCGCGGTCGTCGCGGTGCGTCCGAGGTGGTCGAACGTCGGCAGGCCGGTCTGGGCCGCGAGCCCGTCGGCGCCGAGGCCGTCGAAGGACATCAGGACGACGCGGTGCGGCGTGCCTGTCGCGGCGAACTGCGGTGCCGCCGGCGGCACCACGCGCGGTGACCGCGCGGGCGCACAGGCGAAGAGCGAGAGGAGAGGAGAAGGGGGAGAGCGCGCCCGGTCATCGTCTATTTTTTGAGGCTCTCGAGGATCTTCTCGCGGTACTCCTTCGCTTTCCGCATCGTCTCCGTCCTCGTTCACGGTGAGAACCTCGCCGCGGCGCATGAGGATTCTGCCGTCACAGATCGTTGTCACGACGGAACTGCCGGAGGCGGCGTAGACGATCGCGGATTCGACGGAGTAGACCGGCTGCACTTTCGCCTGCTGCAGGTCGATGATGGCCATGTCCGCGCGCTTGCCGCGCTCGAGCGTCCCGATCTTCTTGTCCAGGCCGAGGACCTGCGCGCCGCCGATGGTCGCGAGGCGGAGGACTTCGCGCGCACTGATGGCTTTCGGGTCGTTGCGCATCACCTTCTGCAGGCGCGCCGCGCTGGCCATCTCCTCGACCATGTCCAGGTTGTTGTTCGAGCCCGCGGGACCGTCGGTGCCGAGGCCGACTTCCATGCCCGCCTTGATCATCTCGACGATGGGCGCGACGCCGGAGGCCAGCATCTGATTCGATTCGGGGCAGTGCGCCACGCCCGTCTTCCGCGCCGCGAAGATCCGCAACTCCTCGGGCGTCAAGTGTACGCCGTGCGCGGCGACGACGTCGTCGCCGAGGAAGCCGATGGAGTCGAGGTAGGCGCCGGGGGTCATGCCGTTCTGCTTCTCGGCGACCTGGCGCAGCTCGTCCTTGGTCTCGGAGACGTGGATGAGGATCGGCGCGCCGAGCTCCGTCGCCAGGGCGCGGACTTGTTTGAGGTGCTCGGTGGAGACGGTGAACGGCGCGTGCGGCGCGAGGGCGGGGGTGATGAGGCGGTCGCCTTTCCACTGCTTCGAGAAGTCGCGCATGTAGGCGACGGCGGCGTCCCAGGTCTTGTTGTCGGGCGCGGGGAAGTCGATGAAGGTGTTGGCCAGGACGCCGCGCAGCCCCGCGGCCTTCGCCTCGCGGGCGATGTCGGCCTCGAAGTAGTACATGTCGGCGAAGGTCGTCGTGCCGGAGCGGATCATCTCCGCCGCCGCCAGCCGCGTCCCCCACTTCACGAACTCCCGGTCCACGTTCTTCGCCTCGGCCGGGAAGATGAAGTTCGTCAGCCAGTCCATCAGGTCGCGGTCGTCGGCGATGCCGCGGAAGAGCACCATCGGCGCGTGGGTGTGGGCGTTGACGAAACCGGGCGTGACGGCCATGCCGCCCGCGCGGATGGTCTGTTTCGCCGTGTACTTGCCGTCGATGTCGGAGGAGGGCCCGACGTCGATGATCTCGCCGTCGCGCACGACCACGGAGCCTTGCTCGATGTTCGGCCCGGCCATCGTGACGACCGTGCCGCCGGTGATGAGGAGGTCAGCCTTCTCGGCGGCGATCACGGGCAGGGCGAGGATCAGGACGAACGCAATTCGCTTCATGGCGCGGAACTATACCGGAGGGCCGGCATCCCGGTTTTGTGGCCGGGACCTATAATTGAGCCATGTCCGCACGGCTACACGAGCATGCAACGTACGAGGATCTGTTGCGGGTTCCGGAGAACATGGTCGCCGAGTTGATCGAAGGCGAGCTGTACGCGTCACCGCGACCCGGCACGCCGCACGCTGAGGCGGCGACCGAGATCGCGTCGGTGCTCCGTACAGTGTTCGGTGGTCGTGGCACTGGAGAGTGGCACATCATCCTCGAGCCGGAGCTCCACCTCGATGCCAATGTTCTCGTGCCCGATATTGCCGGTTGGCGTGTCGAACACGTTCCCGTGATGCCTCGCACTCCTGCCGTCTCCATTCCACCGGACTGGGTGTGTGAGGTTCTCTCGCACTCCACCGCCCGCATTGATCGCGCAAAGAAGCTCCCGATCTATGCGCAGTACGGGGTGGGGCATGCGTGGGTCGTCGATGTCGATGAGCAGTACCTGGAAGTGAAACGGTTGATCGACGGCCGATGGAGCGATGTGGCGATTTTTACCGGTCCTGAAACCGTGCGCGCGGAGCCGTTCGAAGCGATCGAGATCGATATGACGTTCGTGTGGGGTCCACCTCCGGCATGACATTGCCGTGAAGGCGTCGCGGATGCCGGTGATTCTGACTTCACGCGAGCGCCGCGCAGGCGAGGACGCCTGCGCATCAGCCGGCGGGACGCCGGCGGTCCGCCACGGCGTTCACCGCGCGCGTGATTCCAGCTCGGCGTGGACGTCCTTCCAGTCGATCCCCTCGTCCACTAACAACACCGACAGGTGGTAGACGAGATCTGCGAGCTCGCTGACGAGGCGCTCGCGACTATCGCCTTTGGCGGCGATTACGACCTCCGTGGCTTCCTCTCCGATCTTCTTCAGGATCTTGTCGCGGCCTTCGTTGAAGAGGTAGGTCGTGTAGGACCCTGCAGGGGCGCTCGGCGTGGCGCGATCGCAGGACGGTCATGAGGCGGTCGAGGGGGACGGGCGGGACGTCGGGGAAGCAGGAGACCGAGCCGGTGTGGCACGCGGGGCCGTTGGGCTCGACGGTGACGACGAGGGCGTCGCGGTCGCAGTCTTCGGCGATGTGGACGACGCGCTGGGTGTTGCCGCTGGTGGCGCCTTTGTGCCAGAGCTCCTGGCGGCTGCGGCTCCAGAACCAGGTCTGGCCGGTCTCGCGGGTCCTGGCGAGCGACTCTTCGTTCATGTAGGCGAGGGTGAGGACGGCGCCGGTGCGGGCGTCCCGGACGAATGGGCGGGGGAATGAGGTTCATCGGATGGGGATCCCTTCTGCGGCGAGGAAGTGTTTGACGTCGCCGACGGTGAGGACGCGGTCGTGAAAGAGGGAGGCGGCGAGGACGGCGCGGGCGCCGCCGGCTTCGATGGCGTCGCGGAAGTCTTCGAGGCGGCCGGCGCCGCCGGAAGCGATGACGCCGATCCGGACGGCGCTGGAGACGGCGCGCAGGAGCTCGATGTCGAAGCCGCTGTTGGTGCCGTCGCGGTCGACGGAGGTGAGGAGGATCTCGCCCGCGCCCAGCTCCTCGGCGCGGCGACACCAGTCGACGGCATTCACGTCCGTGACTTCTCTGCCGCTGGCAATGGTGGCGAAGCCGTCCTTCGCGTCGCACGACAGCACGACCGCCTGCACGCCGAACTCCCCGGCGCATTCGCGAATGAGCTCGGGACGCCGCAGGGCGGTGGTGTTGATGGCGACGCGATCGGCGCCGGCGCGGAGCAGCGTGCGGAAGTCGTCGAGGGTCCGCACGCCTCCGCCGACGGTGAGGGGGATGAAGATCGAGTCTGCGACGCGGCGGATGGTGTCGCGATCCGTGCCTCCGTCAATGTCGAGGATCACGAGCTCGTCCGCTCCCTCGGCCTCGTATCGCATCGCGCACGCGACGGGATCGCCGGCGTCGCGGATGTTGACGAAGGAGACGCCCTTCACCACGCGACCGTCCGCGCACGTCGAGGCAGGGTATGACGCGCTCGGGAATGGTGTTCATGGCCGGCACGTCGGACAAGCGAAGGTGTCCCTCGAGGAGCGCCTTGCCGATCACGCAACTGCTGACGTTGCCGAGGCGGGAGAGGGAGACGAGGTCGCTGGGGATGGACACGCCGCCGGAGGCGATGAGCTTCACGCGGGTGAGGCTCTTGAGCATGCGATAAAGGGCGAACGACGGGCCGCGCAGAGCCCCGTCTTTGGAGATGTCGGTGACGAGCGCTTCGGGGATGCCGAGGGCTTCGATGCGGGCGAAGACGTCTTCGATGGTGGCGGAGGAGGGGCGCTCCCAGCCGTCGACGCGAATGACGCCGTCGCGGACGTCGACGGCGGGAACGATGCGGTCGGTGCCGAAGGTGTCGACGAGCGATGCGAGGAGCTTGGGCGCGTTCGCGACGATAGTGCCGACGACGACGCGCTCCGCGCCGCAGTCGAACCAGCGCCGCGCGTCGTCAAGCGAGCGGATGCCGCCGCCGACCTGCACGATGAGGTCGCGCTGCGCGAGGCGGCGCACGATCTCGGTCTCGACGGGCCGGCCGTCGCGCGAGGCCGCGAGATCGACGACGTGCAGCCGCGCGCCGCGCGGGACGTCGAGCGTGTCGAGCACGGCCTCGGGCTCGCCGTAGACCTTGGGCGTCGCAAAGTCGCCGTGGGTGAGGCGGACGACGCGGCCCTGCAGGAGATCGAGCGACGGAATCAGTTGCATGCGATGAAGTTCCTCAGGACGCGCAGGCCGGCGGCTGACGATTTCTCGGGATGGAACTGCACGCCGAAAACGTGTCCGTACTGCACGGCGGCGGTGAACGGGCCGTTGTAGTCGGCGGCAGCGATCTCGCTCTCCGCATTCTTCGCTGCATAGGAGTTCACGAAATAGAAGGCCTCGGACTCCACGCCGTCGAAGAGCGGTCCGCGTGCGCGGACACGGTTCCAGCCGATCTGCGGGACCGGCAACGCGCCTTCGAATTTGCGGACCTCGCCGCGGACGAGGCCGAGTCCGGGCGTGAGGCCCATTTCGTTCGAAGTGTCGAAGAGGAGCTGGTGGCCGACGCAGATCCCCAGGAGAGAGGCGCCGGTCGCGACGGCGTCGTGGAGCGCGGTGTCGATGCGCGTCTCGCGCAGCCACGCCATGGCGGCGGCGAACGAGCCGACGCCGGGGAGGACAAGTTTGGCCGCGCTCGCGATCGCGGAAGTGTCGCGCGTGACATCGAGCGTCGTGTTGGTGGCGCGTAGCGCGCGCGCGATGTTCGCGATGTTCGCGAAGGGAGAATCGATGAGTGTGATCTTCATCGGCCTCCGTCCTCCTCGGCGCCTCTGTGTCTCTGCTGCGAAAGTCCCCCAACTCGGCGAGGGCCGGCACGTGGCGCGCGAAGGCGCGCCGTCCAATCTAGCCCCGCGCTCTGCGCGGGGTTCGGAGGCGTGTGGAGGGTGCGGCCGCGAAGGCGGCCGCTACAACGCGCGTTTGTAACGGCCGCCTTCGCGCCCGCGTTTCTGTTCGACCCCCGTGAACCCCGCGCAAAGCGCGGGGCTAGATTGGACGGCGCGCCTTCGCGCGCCACGCGCCGTTTCTGGCCGAGTTGGGGGACTTTCACCACAGAGACACAGAGGCAGAGAGGGGGACGGAGGAACATTAGATGACCCCTTTGGTGCTGGGCACGTCGGAACCGACAACCGTCTTCGCCCCCCGCAGCGCGACCGCGAACGCCTTGAAGATCGCCTCCGCCGCATGATGACCGTTGCGTCCGCGGATCAGATCGACGTGGATGTTGCAGGCGCACTTGTTCGCGAAGGACTTGAAGAACTCCTCCACCAGCGCGAATGGGAAGTCCTTGTGGATGAGCAGCATCTCGCGGTCGATCGGCGCCTCGAAGACGAGGTACGGGCGGCCGGAGAAGTCGATGACCACGCGCGCCAGCGCTTCGTCCAGCGGCACATAGGCCGAGCCGAAGCGGCGGATGCCGCGCTTGTCGCCGAGGGCGTTGGCGAAGGCTTCGCCGAGGATGAGGCCGGTGTCTTCGACGGTGTGGTGGTAGTCGATGAACGTGTCGCCGGTGGCGACGATGTCGAGGTCCACCTGCCCGTGCCGGGCGATGACGTCGAGCATGTGCGAGAGGAAGCCGACCGGCGTGTCGATCTGCGCGCGGCCGGTGCCGTCGAGGTCGACGGTGACGGCGACGGAGGTCTCTTTCGTGGCTCTGGTGACAGTGGACGTTCTCATGCGAGGGCCTCCAGGAAGACGTCGTTCTGTTCGCGCGTGCCGATCGACACGCGCAGAAAATCGGCGTACTTGCGAATGAGAATGCCGCGGTCGAGGAAATCCTCGAAGCGCGCGGGCGAGCGGAAGGCGATGAAGTTCGCCGCGCTCGGGTAGACAGTGACGTGCGGCATGGCGCGCATGGCGAAGAGGACGCGCTTCCGCTCGGCGATGATCCGGGCGACGTTCTCGTCGCGGATGTCGCGCCGGTCGAGGGCGAGCTCGGCGATCGCCTCACTGAGGATGTTCAGCGAGTAGGGGAGCTTCACCTTACGGATCTCGCGGCAGGTCGCGGCGTCCGACGCGAGCCAGCCGACGCGGAGCGCGGCGAGGCCCCACGCTTTCGAGAACGTGGAGAACGTCACCAGGTTTTTGTGCAGCGGCGGCAGCGCATCCTCGGCGAAGTCGCCGTAGGCGCGGTCGAACAACACAGTCGCGCCGGTCGCGAGCAGTTGTGCGATCCCGTCCTCGGGCAGCACGCCGCCGGTGGGGTTGTTCGGCGAGCAGACGATCGCCACCGCGTCGCGGAGATTCGCGAGCGTGCGGAGCATTTCGTCGAGCGGTAGCAGGCCGGTCGTGGGGTCGAGGTCGATGGGGACGGGCAGCCCGCCTGCGATCGTGACGAGCTTCTCGTACAGCGCGAACGTCGGACGCGGGAAGACGACGGGCGTGCCGGGGCCGACGAACGCGCCGATGGCGGCGGCGAGCAATTCGTTCGAGCCGTTGCCGACGAGGATGTTCTCCGGCGCGAAGCCGTACGCGTTGGCGATGGCGGTGCGCAGCGAGGTCGACTCGAAGTCGGGATAGCGATTCCACGAGCGCTCCGCGACACGTGCCAGCGCCTCGGACTTCAGCGGGAAGTCGTACGGCGACTCGTTCTGATTGAGCTTGATCTCTGCCTCGCGCAGCTCGAGCGTGTAGGCGGTCATCGCGGCGACGGTGGCTCGGGCGGTCATGCTTTCACCTCCTCGCGTGCACGTACGCTGCGGGCGTGTTGCGGCAGTCCTTCGAATTCGGCAATCGTCGCGGCGAAGGGACCGATAGCGGCGAGGACGTCCTCCGTCAGCGTGACGACGTTCGTGCGCTTCACGAAGTCGTAGACGCCGAGGGGGGAGAAGAATCGCGCGCTGCCGGCGGTGGGGAGGACGTGGTTCGAGCCGACGACGTAGTCGCCCGACGCGGGCGGCGAGAATGGGCCGACGTAGATCGCGCCCGCGTTCTGCGCTCTTTCCGCGATGCGCTCCGCGTCGCGCGCCTGGATCGCGAGGTGCTCGGGGGCGATGCGATCGGCGATGGCGATGGCTTCGTCGACGGTATCGGCCACGAGTGTGCAGCGTGGCGCGGATGTTGAGGGGCTTGCCGATGCAGATGCAGATGACCGCGGAGTCGGGGCCGTGCTCCTGCTGCGCGTCGAGGTCCGCCTGCACGAACTCGGCGTTCGCGGTGTCGTCGGCGATGATCACGAGCTCCGTCGGGCCGGCGGTCATGTCGATGCCGACCTCGCCGACGAGCCGCGCCTTCGCCGCGGTCACGTACGAGTTGCCCGGGCCGACGATCTTGTCGACGCGATCGAGCGACTCGGTGCCGAGGGCGAGGGCGGCGATGCCGGCGGCGCCGCCGCACTGGTAGAGCTCGCGAATGCCGAGCCTGTTGCAGACGTAGTGCAGCTCGTCCTTCGCGGCGGCGGACGGCGTGGTTGCGACGACGATCTCGGGCACGCCCGCGATGCGCGCGGGGACCGCGCACATGATCAGCGTCGAGACGTACACCGCGCGTCCTCCGGGCACGTAGATCCCCACGCGGCGCAGCGCGCGCACGCGGTGGACGACGTTCTCCCACCGGTACGACGTGGGGAGTTGCGCGAGGTGGAACGCTTCGACGCGCTCGATCGCGGTGTCGAGGGCGCGTGCGAGCTCGGGGTCGATCGTGACGTTGCGCGGCGCGATCCGGATCGGCGACACCTGCACGCGATCGAACTTCTCGATCTGTTCGGCGACGTACGCGTCTCCACGCGCGCGGACGCCGGTGATCATCTCGTCCGCGACGCGGAAGGCGTTGTCGTTCGCGCTGCGGCGGCGCGCTTCGAGCTCACCGAGGGCGGCTTCGGCTTCAGGCGACGATGCTTTGAACCAGTTCATTTTTCGCTTCCTCGATTCGCGCGATCAGCTCGCGCATCACTTGATTGCGGGTCCGGTAGACGTTCTTCGCGACGATGAGCCGCGGGGTGATCTCGGCGACGAAGTCCTGCTCGACGAGCTTGTGGACGCGGATGGTCTCGCCCGTCTCGACGAGGTCGATCACATGCGATGTGAGGCTGAGCACGGCCGCGAGCTCGACGGAGCCGCCCAGGGGGATGAGCTCGGAGCGCAGCGCACGGGAGTCGAGGTACTGGCGCGCGACGCGCGGGTACTTCGTGGCGATGCGCGACGCGTCCGTGAGCCGCGGTGCGTCCGGCGCGCCGATGAGCATCATCCGGCAGCGGCCATACGGCAATTCCACGGCCTGATAGGCAGCGCACTCGTGCTCGAGAATCTGGTCGAGTCCCGCGACACCCGCGTCGGCAGCGCCGTGCTCGACATACACGGGCACGTCGCAGTCCTTGACGAAGATCCATTCAATCCCGCCGTGGAGGAACACGAGCTTGCGCGTGCGGAGATCGGCGGCAGTGGGGATGTCGTAGCCCGCCGCGGCGAAGGTGCCGAGCACGGGATCCTGGAGGCGGCCTTTGGGGATGGCGATTCGCATTTAGTCCTCGAGGTCATCGACGGTGAAGGTGAAGCCGATGGCCGGTGCGTCGGCGCCGAAGCGCCCGTAGAGCGAGTCGTACCTGCCGCCCTGTGCGATCGGCTGGCGGCGGTCGTCGCCGTAGACCCAGAAGCGCACGCCGGTGTAGTAGCCGCGCGCGTCGTCCTCGTCGTGGCGCACGAAGCGGGGATCGTCGAGCTGCGGGGCGTCGGTGTAGACGACGAGCGGCTCGGCGCTGAACTGCGCCGCGATCGTCGCCGCGAGGCGCAGCATCTCGAGATCCGCGTCCGCGCTGCTGTCGCCGACGATCTCCGCGCCGATCTGGAAGAGCTCGCGGTTCGCGCCGAGGCGGGTCGCCTCGCAGCGGATGACGTCGCCGCGGTAGTAGACACGCAGGGGAAGGTTGCCGTTCAGCGAGGGTGCGAGCGCCCGGGCCACCATCGGCGTGAAGTCCGAGCGGATCGCGACGAGCTCGCCGTCACGGTCGGTGAAGCGGTAGCTCTGTTTCGCGGCGTCGCGGGGCATGACCTCGGCGTACGGCTCCGCGAAGTCGATGATCGGGAGGACGACCTCGGCGAAGCCGGCGTCCTCGAGGAGGGACACGAATCGCGACTCGATGCGCCGCCGCCGCGCCGTCTCTTCGATCAGCAGCGGTCTTGCTCCGGTTGGGTATCTGAATCGATTTGCCATAAAAGCCGAAAACCTCTTGCCTGGGATGTCCAGGAAGAGGTTTTCGACTTACGCGCAGCTCATCGGGCGCCCCTTCCTGTTCGGAGGGGCACACACCGATGCACCCCTACCGTCTATGGTGGTGGTGATGGTGGCGATGCGCGCGGTTCGTATTCACGTCGGGCGGCAGTGTGGGGCAAGGCGCGGATGCGTGTCAAGGCGATCGAAACGTAGGGCGTGGCTTCAGCCCGCCTCCCCGGGCGGGGTGGGGGCTCTCGGGATCCTGCCGTGTGCACACCGGGGAGGCGGGCTGAAGCCACGCCCTACGTTTCGCTTCTGGCACTAGAATCCCGCCTCTATGACTGTCGACGAACAACTCGAGTACCTCGCCAAAGGGTCGGTCGACCTGATCGACAGGGCCGATCTGAAGGCGAAGATCCAGCGGGGCAAGCCGCTCACGATCAAGGTCGGTTTCGACCCAACCGCCCCGGACATCCACCTCGGACACACCGTCGTGATCCGCAAGATGCGCCATTTTCAGCAGATGGGGCACCGGGTCATCTTTCTGATCGGCGACTTCACCGGCATGATCGGCGACCCGACGGGGAAGAAGGCGACGCGGCCGGCCCTGACGCGCGAGGAGATCGAGGCGAACGCGGAGACCTACCGGCGCCAGGTGTTCAAGATCCTCGACCCGCAGACGACCGAGGTGCGGTTCAACTCGGAATGGCTGGGGCAGCTGGGTGCGGAGGGGATGATCAAGCTCGCCGCGAAGTACACGCTCGCGCGGGTGCTAGAGCGCGACGACTTCGACAAGCGCTTCAAGTCCGGCCAGCCGATCGCGCTGCACGAGCTGCTGTATCCGTTGGCGCAGGGGTACGACTCGGTCGCGCTGAAGTGCGACGTGGAGATGGGCGGCACGGACCAGCTCTTCAACCTGCTCGTCGGCCGCAATCTGATGCGCGAGTACAAGCTCGAGCCGCAGGTGGTGCTGACGATGCCCCTGCTCGAAGGTCTCGACGGCGTCGAGAAGATGTCGAAGTCCCTCGGCAACTACATCGGCATCGACGAGCCGCCGGGCTCGATCTTCGGGAAGGTCATGTCGATCTCCGACGCGCTGATGTGGAAGTACTACGTCCTCTGCACGGACCTCACTCCCGCGCAGATCGAGGAGCTGAAGCAGGCCGCGCATCCGATGGACGCGAAACGTGGGCTGGCGAAGCACATCATTCGCGATTTCCATTCCGCGGAGGCAGCGGAGGCGGCGGAGGCGAAGTTCCGGCGGGTGTTCAGCGAAGGACAGATCCCGGATGAGATCGCCGAGGTTACGCTACCCGCGAGCGACGAGCCGCAACTGCTGGCGAAGGTGATCACGTCGGCGAAACTGGCGGAGAGCAACAAGGACGCGCAGCGGCTGATCGCGCAGGGCGGGGTGCTCGTGGACGACGTGAAAGTAGATACGACGCGGCACGCGCTCGACGCGCGTGCCGGTCAGTCGTATCTGTTGAAGGTGGGGAAGCGAAGGTTTGCGAAGGTGACGTTCGAGTAAGGCCTTACCTGAACTTCACCGGGATGGTCACCAGCGTCGACGCATTGCCGACCGTAACCTTCACCACGATGTCGCCCACCGTGTTCTTCTTGTCGCCCGCGGCCACGACGCGGATCGTGCCGGCGGCGTCGAGGAGCTGGGTCGTCGCGGGCGCCGACACGATCTCGTACGACACCGTCTCGCCGAACTCGCCCTCGGCCACCACACGGAAGTACGCGGGGAACATCGACGTGATTACTTCGACCGGTGCGTCGAGGATGCCGTCCTGGTTCTGGTCGGCGATGTCCACCGTGCCGTTCTCGTCGAGGTCCACGCCCGTGAAGTTGATGATGATGTCGTCGCGCGTGCGGACGCCCGGCACGAACGTTGGGTCACCGGTGGCGTTGACGATGCTGCCGAAGAAGATGGCCTTGCCCGAGTTCACGCGGGCGCGCACCGCGTCGTTCGCCGCCGGCGTGACGCCGAGGAACGTCTGGATGCCGCTGCCGTAGAGCACGTGCTGACCCGCGGCGTAGGTGGCGGCCTGCGTCTTTGCGACGCTGCCATCCGCGCGGATAGCTTCCCACGTCACGCTCGTCGCCTCGACCGCGTAGAGGCCGAAGTTGAAGCGGATGTCGCCCGCGGCCGAGGGGCCGTTGAGGACCGCGAGGTCGCCGGGACGCGCGGCATTGAGGGCGTCGACGGACGGGATGTCCTGCCCGAACTCGCCCACGGATGACGTATTGAACGTGCGCGAGGTGATGGCGATGGAGCGTGCGTCGCGGTCGGCGATCTCGATGACGATGGCGCCGGAGCCATTGGTGGCACCGAGGGTGCGGGCGACGTCGGCCTGCGAGATCGTCTGCTTCGGCTGGAGCGTCACTGCGACGGGCGCGAAGGTGGTCGTGCCCTGGTGAAACGTCGCGGTGAGCGTCGCCGCGCGCGGTGCGGCGTTGTGGATCGTGAGCTCGCTCTGCCACTGGGAGTTGTTCGCGCCGGGGCCCGTACCGGCGGCCGGAACGACGAGAGTTGCTGCGCTGCCGACGACCGGCAGGAGTGCGATTGCTGCGATGCTGATGATGTTGCGTAGCTTCATGTTTCCTCCGTGTTTGATGTCGGCGAGTGATACGGAGGTTTGAAAATATGCGTCTATAACAATTTTCGATAAATGATCATGAAAAAAGAAAACGCGCACACGCTTGGCGTGTGCGCGGGTTAGGAGGGTTTGCGGCGCCGCGGTGCTCTGCGTCGTTGCAACCAGAGATACGCATCACATCAAAAAACCGTCTATTTGCTAGGATGCGCGCCGCCATGCCGATCCCGCTGCTCGACCTCAAACTGCAATACGCCACCATCCGCGACGAAGCGATGCGAGTCACCGCCGAGGTGTACGAGTCGCAGATGTTCATCCTCGGGAAGCGCGTCGAAGAGTTCGAGCGCGACTTCGCCGGTTACTGCCAGACGAAGCACGCGGTCGGCGTGTCGTCGGGAACGGACGCGCTGCTGGAAGCGCTGATGGTCCTCGGCATCGGACCGGGGGACGAGGTGATCGTTCCGGCGTACTCGTTCTTCGCGACGGCGGGGGTCGTGTCGCGCCTCGGCGCGGTGCCGGTGTTCGTGGACATCGACCTCACGGATTACAACATCGACCCGCGGCTCATCGAGGAGCGCATCACGCCTCGTACGAAGGCGCTCATGCCGGTGCACCTGTACGGGCAGTGCGCGCCGATGGACGAGATCCAGGCCATCGCGGCGAAGCACGGCCTCGCGGTGCTCGAGGACGCGGCGCAGGCGGTGGGCTCGGACTACAACGGCAAGCGCGCGGGCTCGATCGGGACGATGGGCGCGTTCTCGTTCTTCCCGTCGAAGAACCTCGGCGCATTCGGCGACGCGGGGGCGATCACGACGAATGACGACGCGCTGGCGGAGAAGCTGTTCGATTTCCGCGTCCACGGGATGCGTCCGAAGTACTTTCACCATTACGTCGGCGGCAACTTCCGGATCGACGCGCTGCAGGCCGCGATGCTCCACATCAAGCTGCCGTATCTCGAGGCGTGGCACGCGGGACGGCGCCGCAACGCGGATCTGTATCGGAAGTTCTTCGCGGAGACCGCGGCGGGCGAGCGTGTGGTGCTGCCCGAGGAGCTGCCGGGACGGCGGCACATCT
Source organism: uncultured Acidobacteriota bacterium (assembly GCA_963821585.1). Taxonomy (GTDB): domain Bacteria; phylum Acidobacteriota; class Thermoanaerobaculia; order Gp7-AA8; family Gp7-AA8; genus QHVT01. The sequence continues at coordinate 4,034,539 of CAWGEI010000003.1, read as the reverse complement.
ACAACCAGTACATCGTACGGTTACCGGAAGGCGCGGAGACGCGCGACCGGGTGATGAATCATCTGAAGAGCGTGCAGATCGGGTGCGAGGTGTACTACCCGCTCACGCTGCCGCAGCAGGCGTGCTTCGCGGACGTGCCGGGCGTGAAGGAGAGATTCCCGAATTCGGAGGCCGCGGCGCAGCAGACGCTGGCCATTCCGGTGTTCCCGGAGCTGAAGGAAGAGCAGGTGGCGGAGGTGGTGCAAGAGATCGTGCGCGGACTCGCATGATCCCTCTGCGTCACACCCATCCTCCGGCGGCACGGCCGCCCACCGTGAACCGCGTGCTCGTCGCGGCCAACGTGGCCGTCTTCATCGCCCAGCTGTTCCTGGGGCCGCTGACGGAGCGGATCATCCAGACGTTCGGCTACGTGCCCGCGCGCCTGCTCAATCCCTCGGCCTTCGACTACGCGCCGTGGGAGGTGGCGATCACCCTCGTGTCGTCGCTGTTCCTGCACGGCGGGTTCGTCCACCTCATCGGGAACCTGATCTACCTCTGGGTCTTCGGCGGCGCGGTGGAGGACGAGCTGGGGCACGCGCGCTTTCTGTTTTTCTACATCGCCTGCGGCGCGATGGGGAGTCTCACGCACACCCTGCTCTTCCCAACCTCGACCATTCCCTCGATCGGCGCGTCGGGCAGCATCGCCGGGCTGCTGGGCGCGTTCCTGATCCTCCGCCCGAAGGCACGCATCGTCACGCTGTTCCCGCTGGTCGTCTATTGGGCGATGGCCGAGATCCCCGCGCTGCTGTTCCTCCCGGTCTGGTTGGGCATGCAGTTCTTCAGCGGCTTCCTGTCGCTGCAGGCCGCGCGGGGGACGCAGGAGGTGGCGGGCGTGGCCTGGTGGGCGCACGTGGGAGGGTTCCTGTTCGGCGCGATCGTGGCGGGGGTGTGGCGGGGTGTGACCCGGGACCGCCGCCGTCCCGGCGGCTGAGGCGCAGGCGTCCCGCGCCTGCGCCTCGGGTGGGAGGGTGGCACGCGCCCCCCGCCCGCCCAGGGTGGCGGCGCGGGACGCCGCCACATCAGCCGGCGGGACGCCAGCGCTCCTCGGTATCCGGCACTACAGGGATGGCGCGCCCGCACTACAATGCGCGGCCGATGCGTAAAGGAATCATTCTCGCGGGCGGTTCGGGGACTCGGCTTTACCCGATCACGTCCGTCGTCTCGAAGCAGCTTCTTCCTGTTTACGACAAGCCGATGATCTATTACCCGCTGACCACGCTGATGCTGGCGGGGATCCGCGAGTTTCTGGTCATCACCACGCCGCAGGACCAGCAGCTCTTCAGGCACCTCCTCCGCGACGGCAGCCAGTGGGGAATCCGGATCGAGTACGCGGTGCAGGAGTCGCCCCGCGGGCTGGCGGACGCGTTCATCGTCGGCCGCGAGTTCGTTGGCGACGACACGAGCTGCCTGATCCTCGGCGACAACATCTTCTATGGACACGGTCTCACCGAGACCCTCCAGCGCGCGGCGGCGCGCAGGAAGGGGGCGACGGTCTTCGCGTATCGCGTCCACGACCCCGAGCGCTACGGCGTCGTCGAGATCGGCGACGGCGGACGCGCGGTCTCGATCGAGGAGAAACCGAAGGATCCGAAGTCGAACCTCGCCGTCACGGGCCTCTACTTCTACGACAAAGAAGTGGTCGAGATCGCGGCCAACCTCCCGCCGTCGAAGCGGGGAGAGTTGGAGATCACGGACGTGAACCGCGTCTATCTCGAGCGCGGGAACCTGCACGTCGAGCAGCTCGGGCGCGGCTACGCCTGGTTCGACACCGGCACGCAGGAGTCCCTTCTCGGCGCATCCAACTTCGTCGGCGCGGTCGAGCTGCGGCAGGGACTGAAGATCGCGTGCCCCGAGGAGGTCGCGTACCACATGGGGGCGATCGACGCGGCGCAGGTACGCGAGCTCGCCCGGCCGCTGCGCAACAGCACCTACGGCCGCTATCTGCTCTCCGTCGCCGACGGCGACTGAGGAGCTACGCCGTGTCCGGGGCGTCGTTCATCGAGGCCGCGATTCTGCTGTGGACCAGCGCCAGCAGGACCGTGGCGGCGAGCGCGAGGAGCGTGATGAGCACGCCGAAGAGCGCCACCCGGACGGGAGACACGCCCCGTTCGATGTGGGTTTGCGGCAATCCCGGGGCCAGCAACTCGGTCGACGCGTTCAGGTTCCGCGAGATGACCTTGTGCACCTCCTGAACCTTGAGGGCGAGCTGACGGACTTCTTCGCGGGTGCTGGCGATCTCGCGGGCCACGTCCTGCGCGTCGGCTCCGCTGGCGGCGCTGGTGCTGCGCACGGACTGGAGCACAGCTTTGTCGTACGCAACCGCTTCCTCCGCCGGCACGACCGCCAGGGTCGCCTTCTGATACTCCTCGGCCATCTCTTTGCGGAAATCGCTGTCGACGGAGCGGCTCGAGAGGTCGATCAGACGATCGATGAACGACTCGTTGATCGTGACCACTTGCCCCTCTGCCTGCGTGGTCGTGGCGGCCACGCCCCCCGACTGCTCACGCTGCTGCTCCGAGGTGTATACGTCCAGTGTTCGCTGGGCCGCCTCCGCGGTACTGATCCGCGCCTGCAGATTTCTCTCGTCGTAGGCCAGCTGTGTGGTCATGAAGCGAAGCGTCTCCGCCCGGTCGTCGAGGCGGGCGGCGGCGATGCGGTCGACCAGAGGCTCGAGGCGGTAGCGGACCACGTCGTTGAGCCGGACCGCGATGTCATTCAGCGAGAAGCCGTCCGCGGTCCGCGTCAGCTCCGCGTTCGGCACCTCGCGGACCGAATCGACGTTCGCGCGCAGCTGCATGACCTTGCCGCGCAGGACGACCGTGCTCACGATCGGGTTCGTGGTGGTCTGCGTCTTGGGCGCAATGATGTCCGGAGAAAGGACGGACATCCTGTACTCGAGCACATGCTGTTCATTCAGCGCGTAGTCGGTCCAGTTCTTCAGGATGTCGTGCAGGACCTTCTTGGCCAGCTCGTCCGGGACGGGATCGTTCCGCTTCCGCGCGTAGCTGATGGCGAAGTGATTCTTGGCCAGGCTGCCGGCCCTCAGCTCGTAATCGCGCTGAATGCGCTCGCGATCGATGGGATTGAGGCGCTGGTCGGAGAGACGGGCCTGATACTCGAACGCCAGGGCTTCGCGGGCCTCGTTCGATTCGACGACATAGATGCTGTTGTCGAAGCTCGCCAGCTGGGTGAACCGCTCCATGTTGTTCTCGCGGAACGTCCGCAGGAGGACCGGCGTCGAGATGATGTCGGCCGAGGAGAACTTCGCGCCGTTCGGATAGACGCCTCGTTCGGCGCCGGTGAACTCGAGCCGGAACTTCAGCGACGTGACCCGGATCGCCGGTGCCATCAGGTAGTACGCCACGGCCAGGATCACGTAGCCGACGATGACCGCCAGCAGCGCCAGTCCGATCACGGACCGGTACGCGCGGAGGGTGCGGGCTATGTGAGCGATGGTGAGAGGGGACGGCGGCGGATCCTCGAAACCGGGATCCGCGGAAGCAGGTACGTACTTGGTATCCAAAGCCGCGTAAGCATCGCAGCGAGGTGTGGAGGAGTCAAGGTCTTCAAGGGTTTGCGTCACGTACGGACCTGTGCTTGAATGCCCGGTGTTCAACCGATGAACGCAGGTTCTTCTCACCGCGTCACTGACGAGATCAGGTATCGCCTGCTCAAGTACCTCGCCGAGCATCCTCACGCCAGCCAGCGCGAGCTGTCCCGCGAGCTCGGCATCAGTCTCGGCAAGGCCAATTATTGCCTTCGCGCTCTCGTCGAAAAAGGCTGGGTGAAACTGCGGAACTTCTCGAACAGCGACAGGAAATCCGCCTACACGTACGTCCTCACCCCACGCGGAGTGAACGAGAAATTGAACGTGACCGCGGCCTTCCTGCGCCGCAAGATCGCCGAATACGACGCCGTCGCGAGGCAGATCGATGTCCTGCGCGCGGAATTGAGAGAGTCCGGGAGCGAAGCTGCCGACCCTGCCGCGGTCGGTGAGCGACCCGTGCGGCTGAAGTAACCATGAAGGCTGGCCGTTCCGACCACCGTTTCCTGTCGGTGTGTACACCGAAGGGGGCGGAGCCCGCTCCCCGGCCGGACTGCCAACGACACGAGGTGGACCAGTGAATCGGCGAAAAAGGGCACTCATCACGGGCATCACGGGCCAGGACGGCTCCTATCTGGCGGAGTTTCTCCTGGAGAAGGACTACGAGGTGCACGGCATCATCCGGCGCTCCTCGTCCTTCAATACACAGCGCATCGACGCGCTGTACCAGGATCCGCACGAGCGCGACGTCCGGCTGTTCCTGCACTACGGCGACCTGAACGACGCTTCGTCGCTGAACCGCGTCCTCCGCCTCGTCGATCCCGACGAGATCTACAACCTCGGCGCGCAGAGTCACGTCAAGGTGTCCTTCGACACCCCGGAGTACACGGGCGAGGTGACGGGGCTCGGCTCGACCCGGCTGCTGGAAGCGGTCCGGGAGCTGGAGATCCGGCCGCGCATCTACCAGGCGTCCTCGTCGGAGATGTTCGGCAAGGTGGCGGAGGTGCCGCAGACCGAGCGGACGCCGTTCTATCCGCGCAGTCCGTATGGCGTCGCGAAGGTGTACGCCTTCTGGATGACGGTCAACTACCGCGAGGCGTACGGCCTCTATGCGGTCAACGGGATTCTCTTCAACCACGAGTCCCCGCGTCGCGGCGAGACCTTCGTGTCGCGCAAGATCACGCGCGCCGTCGGCCGGATCGCGCAACGGCTGCAGGAGCGCCTCTACCTCGGCAACCTCGACGCCAAACGCGACTGGGGCTACGCCCGGGATTATGTCGAGGCGATGTGGCTGATGCTCCAGCAGGGCGAGCCGGATGACTACGTCATCGCCACCGGCGAGACGCACACCGTGCGGGAGTTCTGCGAGCTGGCCTTTCAACGGGGGGGGATTGGCATCGAGTGGCGGGGCAGCGGCCTGGATGAGAAGGGCTACGACGCCGCTACGGGAAAAATCGTCGTCGAGATCGACCCGCGTTACCTGCGGCCGACGGAAGTGGAGCTGCTGCTCGGCGATGCCACCAAGGCCCGGCAGCACTTGGGCTGGACGCCGCGCACGTCGTTCCGGGAGCTCGTCGACATGATGACGGACCACGACGTGCGGCTCGCCGCCGACGAGGCCTACCTGCACGCGAAGGGGCTACCCACGGATGGGAGCGTCCCCGCGTCATGATGGATCGCGAGGGGAAGATCTACGTTGCGGGCCATCGCGGCCTGGTCGGTTCGGCGATCGTGCGGAAGCTGCGCCGCGAGGGTTACGACCGCATCGTCACCCGCACGAGCGCGGAGCTCGATCTGCGCGACCAGTGGGCGGTCGACGATTTCTTCGCCGCCGAAGAGATCCGCTATGTGTTCCTGGCCGCGGCGAAGGTCGGTGGGATCTACGCCAACGCCACGCGCCGGGTGGATTTTCTCTACGACAACGTCCTCATCGCCATGAATGCGATTCACGCCGCCGCGCGGCGTGTGGAGAAGCTGCTCTACCTCGGCAGCTCGTGCATCTACCCGAAGTTCGCGCCGCAGCCGATTGAAGAAACCTCCCTGCTCACGGGGGAGCTCGAGCCGACCAATGAAGCGTACGCGATCGCGAAGATCGCCGGCCTCAAGTTGTGCGAGTACTACGCGCGCGATCACGGGAAGCGGTTCATCTCGGCGATGCCGACGAACCTGTACGGCCCGCACGACAACTTCGACCCTCTCGGCTCACACGTCGTGCCCGGGCTGATGCGCCGCTTCCACGAGGCCGCCCGCGCCGGCGCGACGGAAGTCGTTGTGTGGGGCAGCGGCAAGCCGCGTCGCGAGTTTCTGCACGTCGACGACCTCGCCGACGCGCTCTTCCTTCTGATGCGGGAGTACGAGCAGCCGGAGTTCGTGAACGTCGGCTGCGGCGAGGACTGGGAGATCCGCGAGCTGGCGGAGATGATCGGCGCCACGGTCGGGTTCGGCGGACGCATTGTCTACGACCCGAGCAAGCCCGAGGGCACCCCGCGCAAACTGCTGGACGTCTCCCGCATGCGTGAGCTGGGCTGGCAGGCCGGGATTCCTCTCTCCGACGGCCTGCGCTCGACGTACGCCTGGGCCCTCGAGAACGAAAGTTTCGACTAATGTAGGGCGTGGCTTCAGCCCGGCCCCCCGGGAGGCGGGCTGAAGCCACGCCCTACGTTCACCGCCGTACGACGCGTCGCCGTGATCCGTCATCAGTGCAGTCGCGCACCGAGACAACGAGCGAGCGGCCGTCGGGCACGGTGAGCAGCATCGCGCCGTGACAGGTGCCCATCCCCATGTAGTGTGAGCTGGCTTCGGTCATGGTCGTGTACACGTCGCAGACCCGAGGCTCGTCGTCGGGGATGAAGATCGAGCCTTCCTCGACCCGGCGGAGCAAGAGCCAGGGATGGGACTCCTCGCCGCTGGGCATGGCCAGCACACTGCCGTCGCCGTCGGCGAGCGCCAGAGCAGCCGCGGCCTCTTTCCAGCTTCCGACGGACGTCACGATCCAGGTATAGCGAATGGGCTTGGTGATCTGCGCGCTTGCAGACGCGGCGGTAAGGATTGAGAACGAGAGCGCAAACAGGAAGCGGGTCATGGTCAGGATCTCCGCTCCCGCGTGGTGAAATGTGCGTGCCAACAGTTATTCGATAAATCCCGGCGCGATCTTTTCATTGGGAAGGCTCCAATGCAGCTGGAGGACCCATGAAAAGAGCGACTTACCTCATCTATACCGCGCTGCTGTTTTGCGCGGGGAGTGCTCTGGCCACGTCGTTCGTCGTCCCGACGGACGATGAGCTGGTCAGGAAAGCGGATGCGATCGTGATCGGTACGGTCGAGGGATCGTACGTGCAGGAGAACGACGAGATCGAGACGGTGTACGAGATCCGCGTGGAGCGCGCGATGAAGGGGGCCCCGCGGCAGGATGCACTGCTCCGCGTCGTGTCGCCCGGCGGCTTCATTCCCGGACGCGGCGGTCTGCTCGTCCCGGCCTCCGCGCACTTCGAGCAGGGCGACCGGGTCCTGCTGTTTCTCACAAATGAAGGAGAGTGGCGCGTCACCGATATGACCCTCGGCAAGTTCCGCTTCCGCACTTCGACGGCCGGCGAGCGTGTGCTCGTGCGCGACCTGGAAGACGTGGTCGGATGGGACCATGCCGGCCAGGTCCACCGCGAGAACGTGCGCCGCGAGGAAGGGTTCCTGCGTTTTGTCGGCGAGCGCGCGGCGGGACGGGCCGCGAAGCAGGACTACGTGGTCCCGGCCGCGGACGTGACTCTGGCGCCTGAGTCGCAGCCTCGGCCCAACGCGATACAGGTGAACGCCCCGTTCGCCGGATACACATATGTGGATTGGGTCGCGAATCAGCCGGTGCGCTGGCCGAACATCGCCGCGGGCGTGCCGTTCTACAAGCGCAGCGACCAGAACATCCCCGGCGCCGCGGATGGCGGCGTGGCCGTGATTCAGAACGGCCTGGTTGCCTGGAACAGCGAGTGCGGCTCGGTGATCAACCTCGTGTACTCCGGACAGCGCGCGACCGCGTCGGCCAACCACGACGGCGTGAACGTCGTCGAGTACAACGACCCCCAATCCCGCGTATCAGGATCGTGGGGCGGATCGGGAACCATCGCCATCGCCTTCCTGTCCTTCTCGGGCAGCCACACGTTCGGCGGGCAGACCTGGTGGAACATCACCGACGCGGACGTCGTGTTTCAGAACGGGTTCCCGGCGACGCACGCGGCGTTCCCGACGGCCATGACGCACGAGCTCGGGCACGGCATCGGCTGGCGCCATTCGAACCAGCACTACGCGGACGGCGGCGCGTGCCAGTCCGCCGTCGAAGAGTGTACGTCGGCGGCGATCATGAACTCGTCGGTGAACAGCAGCTACGGCTACACGCTGCGGCAGTGGGACATCAATGCGGCGCAGTCGGTGTATCCGGGAGGGACGTGCGGACCGGCGTGTACGCCGCCGTCGATCACTTCGCAGCCGCAGCCGAGGACCGTCAACTTCGGCACCTCGGCCACATTGACGGTGACGGCCAGCGGTACGGCGCCGCTCTCGTATCAGTGGTATCGCGGCTCCCCGGGCACCACGACGTCGCCCGTCGCCGGCGCGACGTCGAGCTCGGTGACGGTGACGCCGGGGGTCACGACGTCCTTCTGGGTGCGCGTGACCAACTCCTGCGGGACCGCCAACAGCGCAGCCGCGACGGTCACGGTCATTCCCGCGCCACCGTCGAGCCCGAGACCTCCCAAAGCCGATTTCAACGGCGACGGGCGCTCCGACGTGTTCTGGCGGTCCCGCAATACGGGACAGAACGTGATCTGGTTCATGAACGGTGGCGCCGCGCCGCCGCGATCAGACGTGGAGCCGATCTCCGACGCCAACTGGCGTCAGGAGGGCATCGGTGATTTCAATGGAAACGGCACGGCGGATCTCATGTGGAGGCGTGCGACGACCGGCGAGAACGCAATCTGGCTGCTCAACGGCGCGTCCGTCACGTCTGGCTCGCTCCCTCCAGTCACCGATCCGAAGTGGCACGTGATGGGAGCAGGCGATTTCGACGCCGATGGCAAGGCCGATCTGTTCTGGCGGCATGGCACGTCAGGGCAGAACATGATCTGGCTCATGAACGGCTTTACCGTCCGAAGCCAGGTCCAGACGACGGTCGTGGCATCCAACAGCTGGAATCCGGTCGCGTTCGGAGACTTCAACAACGACAACCGAACAGACCTTTTCTGGCGCCACGCCACGACGGGTGAGTCCATGGTCTGGTTGATGAACGGTACCACGCCCAGTTCGGCGACACTCCCCACGGTCTCGGACGTGCGCTGGAGCGTCATCGGCTCCGGCGATTTCAATGCAGACGGCCGCGCCGACATCTTCTGGCGCAACCCCGGGACGGGCGCGACCATGATCTGGTTCATGAACGGCACCACTGCGACGTCCACCGCTACCGCATCAGCCACGGCGGAGTGGACTGCCCGGATGGTCGGTGATTTCGACGGCGATGGCCGCGCCGACGTCTTCTGGCACGACACAGCGGGCCGGACGGCGATCTGGCTCATGAACGGCTCCACCATTCGCACCAGCGTCTTGCTATATACCCAGCCCACCTATTGGGACGCTTCGAACCCGCGATAGACTTTCTCAGCGATCAGACGTGAGCGCGCATCCGCCCAACCGGGCGGATGCGCATTCTCCGGGACCGGACACCATCATGAAAGTCGTAATCCTTGCCGGCGGCCTTGGTAGCCGTCTCAGTGAAGAGACGACCGTCCGTCCGAAGCCGATGGTCGAGCTCGGCGGGAAGCCGATCCTCTGGCACATCATGAAGATCTACTCCCACTACGGGCTGCACGACTTCGTGATCTGCCTCGGATACAGGGGCTACGTCATCAAGGAGTACTTCGCCAACTATTTCCTGCACATGTCAGACATCACGTTCGACCTGCGCACGAATCAGGTGACGGTCCACCACAACACCTCCGAACCGTGGACGGTGACACTCGTGGATACGGGAGCCGAGACCGCGACCGGCGGACGCCTGCGCCGCGTGCGCCGGTTCCTGGACGAGGAGACGTTCTGCTTCACGTACGGCGACGGCGTGAGCAGCGTCGACGTCTCCGCGCTGCTGCAGTTCCATCGCGAACAGCAAACGCTGGCCACCCTCACCGCCGTCCAGCCGCCGGGACGCTTCGGCGTGATCGACTTCGCGGAGGACAAGATCAGCGGGTTCCAGGAAAAGCCGCCGGGGGACGGGAGCTGGATCAATGGTGGGTTCTTTGTCCTCGAGCCCGCGGCCCTCGACTACGTGACCGACGACGATACGGTCTGGGAGCGCCAGCCGCTGGAGAAACTGGCGGCCGAGGGGCAGCTTTCGGCGTTCAAGCATCCGGGCTTCTGGCAGCCGATGGACACGCTGCGTGACAAGGCCCTCCTCGAGCAGCTGTGGTCCTCGGGCAACGCGCCCTGGAAGGTGTGGGATTGAATCGACCCTTCTGGAGCACGAAGCGGGTGCTCATCACGGGGAACAGCGGATTCAAAGGAAGCTGGCTGTCGCTGTGGCTCGCGGACTGCGGCGCCGCGGTGTCGGGGTATGCGCTCGCACCGCCGACCACGCCGAGCCTCTTCGAGGTTGCCGACGTCGCCGGAGTCACGAATTCGATCGAAGGAGACGTGCGAAATCTCGAGCACCTGCGCCGCGTGGTCGTCGAGACGGCGCCTGACGTGATCGTCCACATGGCCGCGCAGTCGATCGTCCGCGAGGGCTACGCGGACCCGGTGACGACGTACGCGACGAACGTCCTCGGGACCGTGCACGTGCTGGAAGCGGCGCGTCACTCGACGGCGCGGGCTGTTCTCGTCGTGACGAGCGACAAGTGCTACGACAATCAGGAATCGGCGGGGCCCTATCGCGAGCCCGACCGTCTCGGCGGACGCGATCCCTACTCCAGCAGCAAGGCGTGCGCGGAGCTGGTCACGTCCGCGTATCGCAGCTCGTTCTTCAACGAGGGCCCGGCCGTTGCGTCCGTGCGCGCCGGAAACGTGCTCGGTGGCGGGGACTGGGCCACGGACCGGCTGGTGCCCGATCTGATCCGCGCTTTCGAAGAAGGGAGGGAGGCGGTGATCCGCAATCCGGACTCCATTCGCCCCTGGCAGCACGTCCTCGAACCTCTCAATGGATACCTGATGCTCGCGGAACGCCTCTTCGACGACCGTAGTGCGGCCGACGCCTGGAACTTCGGCCCGGCGGAGACGGATGTCCGGCCAGTGTCGTGGATCGCCGACCAACTGGCCGCGCTCTGGCGCGGTGCCCCTGCGCCCCGCGCCCTGCCCCCTGCGCCCTCCTTCCACGAAGCCCACACCTTGAAGCTCGACAGCACGAAAGCGCGGCAGCAGCTCGGCTGGACGCCGCGGTTGCCGCTGCAGGATGCGCTGCGGTGGATCGTCGAATGGCACCGCGAATTCTCGAACGTAGGGCGTGGCTTCAGCCCGCCCCCCGGGCGGGGAGGGGGAGGTGCCCGCGAGCTCACGCTCCGCCAGATCGCCCGCTACGAGAGTCTCGACCAATGATCCGTTCCTGTCGTTTCTGCAACGGCGAGCTCGCGCACGAGCTCGTGGATCTGGGAGTCTCTCCGCTGTCGAACGCGTATCTCCGCGCCGAGGATCTGGGGCGCATGGAGCCGTTCTATCCGCTCGTCGCGTACGTCTGCGGCCGCTGCTTTCTGGTGCAGTTGCTGGCGATGGAGACGCCGGAACGGATCTTCAGCGACTACGCGTATTTCTCTTCGTACTCGGACACCTGGCTCGCGCACGCGCGCGACTACTGCGCCGCGATGACCGCGCGATTCGGCCTGAACGGCGGCTCGTTCGTCGTGGAGATCGCCAGCAACGACGGCTATCTCCTGCGGAACTTCGTCGCCGCCGGCATCCCCTCTCTCGGCGTGGAGCCGGCCGTGAATATCGCGCATGTCGCGCGCGAACAGGGCATCGACACGGAGATCGCCTTCTTCGGACGCGACATGGCGGCGCGGCTCGCAGGGGAGCGACGCCAGGCCGATCTACTTCTCGGCAACAACGTTCTGGCGCACGTCCCGGACCTGAACGACTTCGTCGCGGGCCTGCAGATCCTGCTCGCTCCGGACGGCGTGGTGACGATGGAGTTCCCGCACCTGCTGGAACTGATCCTCCACAATCAGTTCGACACGATCTATCACGAGCACTTCTCTTATTTCTCCCTGCTCACGGTGCGGCAGGTCTTCGCGGCGCACGGACTGGAGATCTTCGACGTCGACCGGCTGCCGACGCACGGCGGTTCCCTGCGGATCTACGCGGCCCACCCCGGCCGGCAACCGGTCGACGAGCGAGTCACCGGCCTGGAGGCCGAAGAGCGCAGTCACGGCCTCGACCGCCTCGAGACGTACCAGCGATTCGGCGAGCAGGTTCACCAGACCAAACGGGCGCTCCTCGACTTCCTCCTCCGCGCGAAAGAAGAGCGGAAACGCGTCGTCGCTTACGGCGCGCCGGCCAAAGGCAACACCCTCCTGAACTACTGCGGCATCCGCACGGACTTCATCGATTACACGGTCGACCGCAGTCCGCACAAGCAGGGCTTGTTTCTGCCCGGCTCGCACATCCCGATCCATGCTCCGCAGCGCATCCGGGAGACGAAGCCCGACTACGTGCTCATTCTTCCGTGGAATCTGCGGGAGGAGATCGTCGGGCAGATGAGCGACATTCGCGAATGGGGCGGCCGGTTCGTCGTCCCGATCCCGCGGGTGGAGGTGCTCCACTGAAGTTCACCGAGACGGCGATCGGCGGCGTGGTCGTCCTCGACGTCGAGCCCCATCCGGATGAGCGCGGACTGTTCGCGCGGATCTGGTGCGAGGACGAATTACGCGCGCACGGGCTCGATCCTCGAATCGTGCAGTCGAGCATCTCGTACAACAAACAAAAGGGAACGCTTCGCGGGATGCACTATCAGGCCGAGCCTCACGAGGAGACCAAGTCCGTTCGCTGTACGGCCGGTGCGATCTACGACGTGGCGGTCGACTTGCGGCGGTCGTCGCCGACCTACCGGCAATGGACGGCCGTGGAACTGACCGCTGTGAACCGGCGAACGTTGTATGTTCCCCGAGGCGTCGCGCATGGATTCATCACTCTGACGGATGACGCCGAGGTGGTTTATCAGATGGGAGTGGTCTACGTCGCCGATGCGGTGCGCGGCGTTCGTTGGGACGATGTGGCGTTCGGGATCGAATGGCCGATGGAGCCGCGCGTCATTTCCGAGCGCGACCGCACATTCGCAGCGTGGGAAACCATCATTTGACTTTTACCATCCTCGGCCAGGGCTTCATCGGCTCGCACATCCTCTCGACCCTGCGGCAGCAGGGATACGACTGCTTCGCCCCGGCGCGCGCGGAGCTCGATCAGTTGCGGGGCCGGCACCTCGGGCATGTGATCTATTGCATCGGCGTCACGGCGGACTTCCGATCGCGGCCTCTCGATACCGTCCGCGCACACGTTTGCAGGCTGTTGGAGATTCTGGGCAGCACGGAGTTCGACTCGCTGCTCTATCTGTCGTCGACGCGCATCTACGGCTCGGTGTCCGAGGGACGCGAGACGGAAACCGCGTTTCGTCTTGATCCTGCGTCCTCGAGCGATCTCTACAACCTTTCGAAACTGATGGGCGAGTCGCTGTGCCTCTCCGTGGAAAGGCCGAGTGTGCGCGTGGCACGCCTGTCGAACGTCTATGGCGCGGACTGGACGTCGGACAATTTTCTCAGCTCCATCATCCGCTCGGCGGTGGACCACGGCTCGGTCGTGTTTCGAAGCGCGCCGGACTCCGCGAAAGACTACGTCGCCGTCGAGGATGCCGTGCGGTTACTGACCGCCATCAGCATCGGCGGGCGCGAACGTCTCTACAACGTCGCATCCGGCCAGCCGGTCACGAATGCGCAGCTCGCCGGGAAGCTGCAGGGCTGGGGCAGTGAAGTGGCATTCGAGGAAAGCGCGCCGCTGGTCACGTTCCCGATCATCGATACGACTCGCGTGCGTGAGGAGTTTGCGCTCACTCCTCGCAGCGTCCTCGACGATCTTCCAGGCTTGCTCGCGCAATACCGGCAGTGGAGTGTGAATGATTCACATCGATCTTGAACAGGGAACGGTGACGCTGGACGGGCGGGATGGGGACGCCACGCTGTCCCTCGCGACGGACGCGGGTTTTCAGGCCGTCTCGCGCGCATGGCTGCGCGCGGGCTGGGATGCCAAATACGTGTACAGCTTCACCTGGATGGGAAGGCCGGTCATTCAGCTGCCGGAAGACATGGTCCGCATCCAGGAAGTGATTTACCGGGTGCAGCCGGACGTGATCGTTGAGACGGGAGTCGCGCACGGGGGCTCGCTCGTCTTTTACGCGAGCCTGTGCAAGGCCATGGAGCGCGGGCGCGTCATCGGGATCGACGTCGAGATCCGGCCCCACAACCGCCGGGCGATCGAGGAGCACCCGCTCGTCCCGTACATCACGCTGGTGGAAGGGAGCTCCACCGATCCCGCGATCGTGGCGCAGGTGGCCTCTCTGATCCAGTCAGGCGAGCGGGTGTTGGTGCTGCTCGATTCCAACCACAGCCGCGCGCACGTTCTCGACGAGCTCCACGCCTATGCCCCGATGGTGACCATTGGCTCGTACGTCGTGGCGACCGACGGGATCATGGAACTGGTAGCTGGCGGGCCGAGGACGCAGCCGGATTGGAGCTGGAACAACCCGGCGCGCGCGGCCGAGGACTTCGTCCGCGGGGACGCGCGCTTCGTGCTCGAGGAGCCGCCGCTCGCCTTCAACGAAGGTTCGGTCGTCAACAGGGTCACCTACTGGCCGGGCGCCTTCGTGAAGCGGATTGCGTGATGCAGCCTCTGGTCACCATCGGAATCCCCGTCTACAACGGCGCCAGGCTGCTGCGGCGGGCGTTGGATGCCATCCTGGCGCAGGACTATCCCAACCTGGAGATCATCATCTCGGACAACGCCTCGACCGATCGATCGCCTGAGCTCATTCGCGACTTTCTGTCCCGCCGGGAAGGCGCGCGCATGATTCGTCAGGAGCGGAACATCGGCGCGTCGGGGAATTTCGAATTTCTGATGAGCGAGGCGAAGGGCAAGTATTTCTTCTGGGCCTCCTGCGACGACTACTGGCATCCGCGGTTCGTGTCGAAGAACGTGGCCCAGTTGGAAAGCGCCCCCGAGGCTGGCCTAGCGCTGACGGGCGTGGACCGGGTCCACGACGACTTCACCCCTCTGGACTCGATCCGTTTCTCCGGTGTACTCGACCCCTCGCGCACGCCACACTGGCGTGCGGCGATGAATTGCGCCTCCGGCGTGCCCTATCACCTGGGCGTCTATGGTCTCTGGCGGCTGGATTTCATGCGCCGCGTGTTTCGCGGCTTCCCCCTGTTTTTCGCGGCGGACCGGCTGTTCATCTGCGGTGTCGCGCTGGCCACGCGCTTCACGTACCTCGACGATCCGTTGTACGTTCGGACAGTGCATCGGGCCTCGACCGCCGATCGCTACTCGGCGGAGGACCTCGGCGTCACCTACGGCGATCCGTTGCGGCACTTGAAGTCCGCGCTTATCGCTCCGTTCTATTTTGTGAAGTTCCCGGCGATCCCGCCGGTTCGACGCCTGCTCACTCCCCTGGTAGCCGCGCGTTTCTCGATGCTCATGATCCGCGTCATGGTGTTGCAGGTCGTGTGGCCGAGCCTGCGCCGGTATGTTCCGCGCACGCTGCGGATGGCAGTGAAACAGACGCTGCGAGGGATTCGAGGAGAGAAGAATGCCTGATGTTCCCGAGCTCAGAGCTGATCAGATTGCTGAGGCCCTGAGTGTGGCCGGGCGCTCCGGCGAATTGCGCGCGGCGGTGTTCGAAGCCCTCCGCCGTGAGCAGGTGAAAGCGAGCGAACCGGCGCGATTCAAGAACGAGATCCGCTGGCCGATCGTTTCGGGATTGCTCTCCGGAACGAAAGAACACGAGGTCCGTCTCGCGAACGGTCTCGTGTTCAAGGTCTCCGCCGACAGCCGGATCGAGCGCGCGTTGTTGCTCTCCGACGATGCGTCCCCCGACCACGTCTGGGAGCCGCAGACCACGAAGCTGCTCGTGGCCCTGGGCCGCATCGTGAAGAACAGCGTCATCGGAGGGGCCTACATCGGCGACCAGGCGCTGCTCATCGCCAAAGCCATCGTCGATGACGGAGGGGACGGTCTCGTTCACGCGTTCGAGCCGATGAGTGTTCCCTGCGGGAAACTGCGATGCAACATCGAGGCAAACGGGCTTTCGAACGTCATTCCCCACGAGCTCGCACTCTGGAGCAGCAGTTACAAGCGCGTGCGGCTGGATGGGCCGCTCGCACTGGCATCTTCGCAGCTGGTCGACGATACGGCCGTGGACGCGATCGAAACGATCACCATCGACGATTACGCCGCCGAACAGCGCCTGCCCTCGATCGACTTGATCATGCTCGACGTCGAGGGCGGCGAAGAAGAAGCGCTCCAAGGGGCGGCACGAGCGCTTGGCGGCCCACAACCCCCGGATGTGGTGTTCGAGATTCACGCTTCCTTCGTGGATTGGAGTGCCGGACTTCCGCAGACGTCCGTCGTCCGGCGACTGCTCGACCTCGGCTACGAGGTCTTCGCGATTCGTGATTTTCACGACAACCGCTCCATGGCCGGCCAACCGATCGAGATTGTTCCGGCGGATTCGGTGTACCTCGAGGGTCCGCCCCACGGATTCAACGTGCTCGCCACACGCCGCTTTTCCGAGATCAATCGCAGGTTGGATCTCCGCGTGGTGCGAGGAGTCAGCCCCAAACTCCTTCTGGAAAAAGATCCGCGCCTTCACCATCCATTGCACACGTCCCGCTCGTGATGTCCCGCATCCTCAACTTCTTCACACGGTCGCCGCTCCTGCGGAACACCGCCGCGAATGCGTTCGGGCAGTTCGCGGCGCCGCTGCTGAACCTGATCCTCGTGCCGTTTTACGTCTCCAGGCTGGGCCTGGAGGGATACGGACTTCTCGTTTTCTTCTCCACGCTGGGTGTGGCGCTGACGGTCTTTTCCAACGGCATCGGCTGGGCCCTGAGCCGCGAGGTCTCGCGGCGGAATGCCTCTCCGGAGGAACGGGAGACGCTGCCGGGACTGATCCGGACGTTCGAGGTGCTCTACTGGACCACGACGGGGGTCGCGGCTGTAGCCATCTTCGCGTTCGCGCCGTGGATTGCCGCGCACTGGCTGGAGACCAGCATGCCGGCCGGGGAAGCGCTCATGGCATTGCGGACGGCCGGCCTGCGCATCGGCCTGGCGTTTCCGTTCGCGATCTACTACGTCGTCCTGCAGGCGCTGCAGCGGCAGGTCCAGCTCAATTCGATCCTCTCCGTGGGCGCCGTCATTTCCGCGATCGCGTCCGCCGTGGCCGTGGCCCTGACGGGATCCGTGACCGGCTACACCATGGCGGATGCGCTGACGACGCTGGCGACGGTGACGGTGATGTCGCGGCTCGTGCGCTCGCACACGGCAGGCGGCCGCTTCCAACGTGCCGAGCTGTCGCGGTTGTGGCGGATGTCGCTCTCCCTGGTCTGGGTCCACGGTGTCGGCGTCATGATCAAGCAACTCGACCGCATCATCATGAGCAAGCTGCTTCCGCTGGCGAGTCTCGGCGTGTACTCGGCGGGCACCGCGGGCGGGCGCGTGCTGCCGCTCGTCTACGCGCCGTTCACCTCGGCCGTCTATCCGCAGACGTGCGCGCTCGCCGTTCGTGCCGACGACGACGCCTTTGCCGCGCACGTCATCCGGAACTCCTCCGCGGTCTTCGTCTTCAGCCTCGGCGCGGCGCTGCCGCTGGTGTTCTTTCCGGCCGACCTCCTGCTGGCCTGGACCCGCAACGCCAGCATCGCCGCCGGCGGTGCCAGTGCGATGGTCATCTTCGTGATCGGGGCCGTGTTCAACGGGTCCACCCACACGCTGTATCAGAGCCACGTCGCGAAAGGGCTCACCGCACCCGCCGTGAGGCTGAACACGTTCTCCATCCTCTGGTTCCCCCTGGCGCTGTGGGGCCTGGTCGCCCGGTTCGGCGTCGCCGGAGCCGCGTGGGCCTGGCTCCTCTACAGTTCCACCTCCTGGCTGTACTACCTGTGGACCACGCCCGCGCTCACGGGGCGGAAGCGGATGACCTACCTGCGCAAGCTGTTCCTGATCGCGGTAGCCGGGATTCCCGTCGCCGCCGCCGCCCGCTGGCTGGCGGTCGAATTCTTCGGGCAGAATCTGTGGCTCCGCGTGTCCTGTGCAATCGCCGCCGGAGCACTTGTGCTGGCCGCGGGGGGACTCACGGCCTTCGGCCGCCAATTCAGGAGCATCATGATCTTTCGTCCGTCAACCGGAGGAGCACTGGACCCATGAGAGAGATCGTCATCGACGGCGTACCCATCAGCGACGACAGCGACTGCTATGTGATCGCCGAGATCGGCCACAACCACCAGGGCAACCTGGAGACGGCCAAGGAGCTGTTCCGCGCGGCGAAGGACGCCGGCGCGCACGCGGCCAAGCTGCAGAAGCGCAGCAACCGCCTGCTCTTCACGCGCGAGATGTACAACAAACCGTACGACAACGAGAACAGCTACGGCGACACCTACGGCGAGCACCGCGAGTTCCTGGAATTCGGCCGCGAGCAGTACGCCGAGCTGCAGCGCTACGCGAAAGAGATCGGGATCTCCTTCTTCGCCACCGCCTTCGACGTTCCGAGCGCCGACTTCCTCGCCGATCTCGACGTCCCCGCGTTCAAGCTCGCCTCCGGCGACCTCACGAACATCCCGCTCCTCCAGCACGTCGCGCGCTTCGGCAAGCCGATGATCGTCAGCACCGGCGGAGGGACCATGGCCGATGTGCGGCGCGCCTACGAGACCATCATGCCGCTCAACCGGCAGCTCTGCATCCTCCAATGCACGGCCGGCTATCCGCCCGCGTGGGAGGAGCTGAACCTGAGTGTCATCTCCACGTTCCGGGAAGCCTTTCCGGACATCGTGATCGGCTTCTCGTCGCACGACAGCGGGATCGCCATGGCCGTGGCCGGCTACGTCCTCGGCGCCCGCGTCATCGAGAAGCACTTCACGCTCAATCGCGCGATGAAGGGCACGGACCACGCCTTCTCGCTCGAGCCCACCGGCTTGCGCAAGATGGTCCGCGACCTCCGCCGCACACGCATCGCCCTCGGCGACGGCATCAAGGCCATGTACCCCAGCGAGAAGGCGCCGCTGATGAAGATGGCCAAGAAGCTCGTCGCGGCCCGCGCAGTGCCCGCCGGCCACCACCTCACCCTTGCCGACATCGCCATCAAGTCGCCCAGCGACGGCCTGCCGCCGTACGAGATCGAGACCATCCTCGGGCGCGTCACGCGGACACCGCTGTCCGAGGACGAGACCATCTCCCTGGACAAACTGGAGGCATCGTGACGGCGACAGACGCCGGCCTGGCGGAGATCATCGGGCAGATCCGCCTCATCGCCTTCGACTTCGACGGCGTCTTCACCGACAACTCCGTCTACGTCTTCGAGGACGGCCGGGAAGCGGTGCGCTGCGTCCGCAGCGACGGCATCGGTCTGCGCAAGCTCGACCGCCTCGGCATCCAGTACGTGATCATCTCCACCGAAACGAATCCTGTGGTCAGCGCACGCAGTGAGAAGTTGAAGATCCGCTGCATCCAGAACAGCGAGGACAAGCGTGCCACGCTCGACGCACTGATGGCGGAGCTGAGCCTCGGCCTCGAGCAGGTCGCCTTCGTCGGCAATGACGTGAACGACGAGCCGTGCCTGAACTGCGTGGCCCTGCCGATCGTCGTGCAGGACGCACATCCCGACGCCGTGAAGTACGCGCGCTACGTCACCGCGGCCCGCGGCGGATACGGGGCCGTGCGCGAGATCTGCGACCTCTTCGAGCGCGTGCTGGATGAGGAGAAACGCGCGTGAGTCAGGACCTCTTCGACGTCGCGGGCAAAGTCGTCGTCGTCACCGGCGGTCTGGGCCAGCTCGGGCGGCAGTTCGCGACCGCGCTCGCCTCGCGTGGAGCGAACGTTGCGCTTCTCGACCTGTCATCCCGAGCGTCGAGCGAGGGACCTGGGCGGGTGGGGCGACAGGCACGCGATTCGAGCCCCGCCCACCCAGGTCCCTCGCTCGACGCTCGGGATGACAGTCTGGACCCGCTCGCGGCCTTCGACGCCGCGCTGCGCGAGCGTCTCCTCTACGTCCAGGTCGACGTGACCGACCGGGAGTCCATCAGCCGCGGCCTCGAACAGGTGATCGCCCGCTGGGGCGTGCCGTTCGGACTGATCAACAACGCGGGCCTCGATTCGCCGCCCGACGCGCCCGCGGAAGAAAACGGCCCGTTCGAGTCGTACCCCCAGACCTCGTGGGACCGGGTCATGGACGTCAACGTAAAGGGCGTCTTCCTCTGCTGCCAGGTCGTCGGCGCGCGCATGGCGGAGGAGGGGCGCGGCTCGATCGTCAACGTCTCCTCCATCTATGGTCTCGTGTCGCCCGACCAGCGCATTTACAGTTACCGGAGCGAGAGCGGTGCGCCGTTCTTCAAGCCGATCGCGTACTCCGCGTCGAAGTCCGCGCTCCTGAACATGACCCGGTATCTGGCCACCTACTGGGGACCGCGCGGCGTGCGCGTCAACACGGTCACCTTCGCCGGCGTGGCCAACGCGCAGGACGAGCAGTTCCTGGCCGGCTACCTGCCGCGCGTCCCGCTGGGCAGGATGGCGCGGCCCGACGAGTACAACGGCGCGGTCGTCTTTCTGCTGTCCGATGCGGCCGAGTACATGACCGGATCGAACATGGTCATCGACGGAGGCTGGACGGCTTGGTGAGCAAATGTTGAGCGAGCTCGTGCCGAACTGGATCGGCGGCGCGGAGGCGCAGGCACTGGCAGGGGAGACGTTCGTCAAGGTCAGCCCGCACGACGGCCGCACGATCGCGCGCGTGGTGCGCTCGCGAGACGGGGACGTTACCGCGGCCGTCGACGCCGCGAAGAGCGCGTACGAAACGTGGTCGTCCCTGCCGCCCGTGCAGCGCGGAGACATCCTCTTCCGCGTGGCCTTCGCGCTGCGCGCGCAGCGCGAACAGGTCGCGCGCGTCGTGGCCCTGGAGACGGGGAAGTCGCTCGCCAACGCGCTGGGGGAGACCGACGGCGCGATCGCCCTTGCGCTGTTCATGGCCGGAGAGGGTCAGCGCCTGTACGGCCGCACCACGACCAGCGGGACCCTGAACAAGTATGCGATGACCGTCCGCCAGCCGCTCGGCGTGGCGGGACTGATCATCGCCGCGAACACCCCGATCGCGAACGTCGCGTGGAAGGTCTTTCCCGCGCTCGTGTGCGGCAACGCGGCCGTCCTCAAAGCTGCCGAAGACACGCCCGCCACGGCGTGGATCTTCGCGCGCGTCGCGGCCGAGGCGGGGCTGCCGGCGGGCGTGCTGAACGTGGTGCATGGCTTCGGCGAAGAAGCCGGTGCGCCGCTCGTCGCGCATCCCGACGTCGCCGTGATCAGCTTCACCGGCTCGACGGCGGTGGGCCGCGAGATCGCCGTCGTCGCCGGACGCCGTCTTGCGCGCGTCTCCCTGGAGCTGGGCGGCAAGAACCCGTTGGTCGTCTGCGATGACGCCGATCTCGAACAGGCAGTGAAATGGGCGCTGCTCTCCGCGTTCAGCAACGCCGGCCAGCGCTGCGCGTCCGGCAGCCGTCTGATCGTGTTCGACGCGGTCTACGACCGCTTCCGCGAGATGCTCGTCGAGCGCGCGTCGAAACTCCGCGTCGGCCCCACGGATGACGACGACTTCGGCCCGGTCATCAACGAAGGACAGCTCGCGTGCATGCTCGCCACCGTCGATGCGGTTGCCTCGCGCGGTGCGAAAGTCCTCTGCGGCGGGACGCGATTGACCGATCCCGCGCACGCCTCCGGCTTCTACCTGGCTCCGACGCTCATCGAGAACGTCACCGGCGACGACGAGATCTCGCGCACGGAGCTCTTCGGTCCCATCAGCTGTCTGTATCGCGTCCGCGGTTTCGACGAGGCCCTCGCGCTCGCGAACGACTCGCCGTACGGCCTGACCGCCTGCATCCACACCGCCAGTGTCCACCGCGCGCTGGAGTTCACGCGCCGTATCCAGTCCGGCGTGGCCATCGTCAACGCCGGCACGTTCGGCAGCGAGCCGCACATGCCCTTCGGCGGCGTCAAGCAGTCGGGTAACGGCTCGCGCGAGCCAGGCACCGAGGCGCTCGACATCTACTCCAACCTCAAAGACGTCTACATGAGCGTCTTTCCGGACCAGCTATGAAGGCCGTCGCACTGATCCCCGCGCGATCGGGCTCGAAGCGCGTCGTAGGGAAGAACATCCGCCCGCTCGCCGGCCACCCGGTGATCGCCTATACGATTGCCGCGGCGCTCGACAGCGGCGTGTTCGACGACGTGATCGTCTCTACCGATTCCGGGGAGTACGCCGCCATCGCCCGGCAGTACGGAGCGAACGTGCCCTTCCTGCGGCCGGCAGATTTCGCCGGCGACCTCTCGCCCGACATCGAGTGGGTGGAATACACGCTCACCCGTCTCCGCGACGAGGGTCAGACCTTCGATTGTTTCTCGATCCTGCGCCCGACCAGCCCCTTTCGTCTGCCGGAAACGATCCGCCGCGCCTGGACCCAGTTCCGCGCAGCGGAAGGCGTCGACTCCATTCGCGCGGTCGAGCCGTGCAAGCAGCATCCCGGCAAGATGTGGGTTCTGCGCGGCCAGCGCATGGTCCCGCTCCTGCCGCTCACGCCGCGCGAGCAGCCGTGGCACAGCTCGCAGTACCAGGCCTTGCCGCAGGTCTACGTGCAGAACGCCAGCCTGGAGATCGCGCACACCCGCGTGGTCTTCGACGGCCGGACCATCGCCGGCGACGTGCTCATGCCCTTCCTGACCGAGGGCTACGAAGGCTTCGACGTGAATCATCCCGATGACTGGCGGCTGGCCGAGGAGCTCGTGGAGAGCGGCCAGGCAGTCTTGCCACAGATCAAGCAAGGCGGAGGACAGTAAGCGAATGGTCTCGATCACGACGGTTCGGAAACCGCTGTATCGGATGATGAGAATTGCGCCCGGCACCCTTGCCGAGATACGGGCCGATATCCTGTTCAATGGATTGACGCGGCTCTTGCGCGGTCGCGGCACCAGGCGCGATCGCGACGTATCCGAGAGCGAGTATTCCCGGTTCGCGGGAACGACCGTCGATTACGTACACACGCGCGACATCGAGCGCTTCGCGGTCATCGACGACGAAGTTCGCAAGATCTCGATGCGCGAGGCGATCCGCCATTGCTATATCGAGCGGAACGACATCCTCGCGCGGCTGCCGTTCCGCTCCGTTCTCGAGGTCGGCGCCGGCGAGCTGACGTTCCTGCAGAGTATCTACGAGCGGTCCGGGCCATCGCTGGACGCCTATGCTCTCGACATTACCTTGAACCGCCTGTTGCACGGACTGCGTTACGCGCAAGCACGCCAGATGCCGGTCACTGCCGTGCAGGCGGATGCCACGGCCATTCCGTTTCCGGACAATTCCTTCGATCTGGTCGTGAGCTCGCACGCTCTGGAACAGATGCCGGTGATTTACGAAAATGCCATTTCCGAGATGGTGCGCGTCAGCCGGAAGCACGTCGTCCTGTTCGAGCCCTTCTATCAGCGCGCGCCGTTCATCGAAAAAGTGCGGATCCGGACGATCGATTACGTCCGTGGAATCGATCCGTTCGTGCGCACTCTTCCGGGAGTGCGCGTGCATCCGCCGTTTCTCTGCAGAAACCACGGCCATCCCTTCAACCGTACGGGGGTGTTCCATCTGGAGAAGACCGGTGAGGGTGCGAGCAACGAGCCTCGCCCGGTCTGTCCTGTATCGGGCGACGAGTTGCAGGCCGTTCCGGGCGGACACTACTCCGCGCGGTCCTCGCTGTTCTACCCCACGGTTTGCGGAGTTCCCGTTCTCTACAAGAAATACGCGCAGGTCGTGACGGCTGACCTGCTGAGCGCATGAGACTCCAACTGATCCCTCAGTCCGAGCTCGAGCGCGTGCGCCACGCGCCGATGGACGCGGACGCGCGCCTGTCGCTGCTCGCGAACATGTGCCGCGCCAACACCATCATGGCCGTGAAGCGCGCCGGCTCCGGCCACCTCGGCTCCAGCTTCAGCGCGATGGACATCGTGACGTTCCTCTATCACGAGGAGCTGAACACGCTGCGCGTCGGGATCGACTCGCCCGCGCGCGACGTGTACTTCTCCTCCAAGGGCCACGACGTCCCCGGACTCTACGCGCTCCTCTTCTCCCTCGGCGTCATTCCGCGCGACCGCCTGCTGCGCCTGCGGCGCATGGACGGGCTGGACGGGCACCCTGACCTGAAGATCCCGGGCATCGAGGCGAACTCCGGCTCCCTCGGCATGGGCATCTCGAAGGGGAGGGGCATTGCCTGGGCCAAGCGCTTTCTCGGCACGGGCGGCATCGTCTACGTCATGATCGGCGACGGCGAGCTGCAGGAGGGGCAGAACTACGAGGCCCTGACCAACGGCGTCCAGCAGCGCGTCGCGAACCTGACGGTGATCGTCGACCACAACAAAGTGCAGTCGGACAAGCTCGTCGCCGAGATCTCCGACCTCGGCGACATCGCCCGGAGGTTCGAGACCTTCGGCTGGTACGTGGAGCGCTGCGACGGCCACGACTTCGCGGCGTTGCGTGCGGCGCTGCAGCGGTGTCGCGCCATCACCGACCGTCCGCAGGTGCTCGTCGCCGACACGATCAAGGGGCGCGGCGTCTCGTTCATGGAGCATCCCGTGGCGCTGGAGAAAGGCTGCGGACTCTACCCGTGGCACGCCGGGGCGCCTGACGATGCGTCGTATCAGCGGGCGTTCGCGGAATTGATCGCCGGCGTCGAGCGCCAGCTTTCCGCGGCCGGACTGCCTCCGCTCGTGCTCGAAGACGTGGAGCCGCTGGAAGCCGCGCCGCGGCTCAGCGATTCACTCGAGGGCGAACAGATCAGCCAGGCGCTCCCGACCGCGCCGGTCACCGACGAATACGTTTCCCGCGCCTACGGTGCCGCGCTGCTCGAGATCATGCGCCGCCGCGCGGATGTCGTGGTCCTCGACGCCGACCTCTCGGCCGACTGCAAGATCCGCGATATCGAGAACGAGCTGCCGGAGCGCTTCATCGAGAACGGCATCGCCGAGCAGGACATGGTCTCGATGGCCGGCGGCCTGGCGCGTCACGGCCTGCTGCCCATCGTCAACTCCTTCGCCAGCTTCCTCACCGCGCGCGCCAACGAGCAGATCTACAACAACGCCACCGAAGGCTCGAAGATCGTTTACGCCTGCCACTACGCGGGCCTGATCCCGGCGGGCCCCGGCAAGTCGCACCAGAGCATCCGCGACGTCTCGCTGCTGGCCGCGCTGCCGAACATGATCGTGGTCGAGCCGTGCAACGCCGAAGAGGCGAGGATGGCCACCGAGTACGCCATCGACGGCACCGCGGAGAACTGCGCCATCCGCCTCATCATCGGGCCGTCGCCTCGCCGGATCTCGTTGCCTGCCGGCTATCACCTCAGCGAAGGACGCGGTGTCGAGCTGCGGCCCGGCAGCGACGCACTCCTCTTCGCCTACGGCCCGGTGATGCTGCACGAAGCCCTCGTCGCCGCGGAGGGGATGAACGTGTGCGTCGTGAACATGCCCTGGTTGAACCGCGTCGATCGCGACTGGCTGGCCGGCGTCGTGCAGCCGCACGACACCATCTTCGTCATCGAAGACCACGCCCCCGTGGGCGCGCTCTACACCCACCTTCTCGCGGCGTTGAACGAGCTTGGCCTGACAGGCGGGCGTACGCTTCGCGCCATCGCGGTCGAAGGCTTCCCCGCCTGCGGCACCCCCCAGGAGGCGCTTGCCCGGCACGGCCTCAACGGCGCGAGCATTGCCGGGAAGGTGCGTGCAGCGCTAACGTAGGGCGTGGCTTCAGCCCGCCTCCTGGTGGGGTGGGGGAACGCCCCCACCCACCAGGGGGGCGGGCTGAAGCCACGCCCTACGTTTCCAGCAAATGAACCCGACCCTCAAGAAAGTCGCGAGGCATGTCCTTCCTGAAGGCGTCCGGCGACGCCTGCGCGAAGCGTTCGATCCGGGTCCCCATCCCGACTGGACGGCCATCCTCCGCAAGGGCTCTCGCCGCTGGCAGGAGGCCCTTCGTGCGGCGAAGGACGGGCCGAAGGTCCTCATCGCCACCACCGTGGGCGGGCACTACCCCGCCACCCAGCTCGAGAGCGCCCTCGCCATCGCCCTGACCCTGCGCGGCGCGAACGTTCACATCCTCCTCTGCGACCGCCGCCTCCCGGCCTGCCTGCACGCGCAGCTCAAACGGTTTCCCGACGCGCGCGAGTTCGCGGAGCACGGGCCCGCGTCCCTCTGCGATGCCTGCCATCAGCCCGCCGAGGCCATGTACGCAACGCTCGGATTGCCGATGCACGCGCTCTCCGGCCTCGTGCAGCCCGGCGAGGCAGCCGAGGCGGCGGCGCTGGCGGCGTCCGTGCCGGTCGCGGACATCCCGGCCCTGAAGATGGGCGGCGTGGTCGTCGGCGAGCACGCCCTCGCCGGAGCATTGCGCTTCTACGCGCGCGGTGACCTGGAGGGCGAGCCGACCGGCGAGACCACCCTGCGGCGCTACCTCGAGGCCGGCATCATCACCACCTACGCCATGCGCAGGCTCATCGAGCAGGAACGCTTCGATGCCGCCTGCTTCCACCACGGCATCTATGTCCCGCAGGGCCTGATCGGCGAAGTCGCGCGGGAGCGCGGCGTGCGCGTGGTGAACTGGAACCCCGCCTATCGCAAGCAGTGCTTCATCTTCAGCCACGGAGACACGTACCACCACACCCTCCTCGACGAGCCCGTCGGGAACTGGACCGGCCTCGAGCTCACCAGTGACATGAGCAAAGAGATCGGCGACTACCTCGTCAGCCGCTGGAGCGGATCGCGCGACTGGATCTGGTTCCACGAGAAGCCGCAGGAGGAGCTCGTTCCCATCGCCCAGGAGACGGGCATCGACTTCTCCAGACCCGTGATCGGCCTGCTCACCAACGTGGTCTGGGACGCCCAGCTGCACTACCGCGCCAACGCCTTCCCGAACATGCTGGAGTGGATCTTCGACTCCATCCGCTACTTCGCCGAACGTCCCGACCTGCAGCTCGCCATCCGCATCCATCCCGCCGAGATCCGCGGGACCATTCCCTCGCGGCAGCGCGTCGCCGAGGCGATCGCCGCCGCGTTTCCCGAGCTCCCCTCGAACGTCTTCGTCATCCCGCCGGAGAGCCAAGTCAGCACCTACGTGCTGATGTCCCAGTGCGACTCCGTCGTGATCTACGGGACCAAGACCGGCGTCGAGCTGACCAGCATGGGCATCCCCGTCGTCGTCGCCGGCGAAGCGTGGATCCGCAACAAAGGCCTCACCACCGACGTCTCCTCCCACGACGAATACCGCCGCACGCTGGACCGCCTCCCGTTCGGTGCCCGTCTCGACGAGCGCACGACCGAGCAGGCCCGGAAGTACGCGTATCATTTCTTCTTCCGCCGCATGATCCCGATCCGTTTCATGGAGCCCGCGGCCGGGTGGCCGCCCTACCGCGTCGCGGCGCGTTCCCTGGCTGCCCTCGAGCCGGGCGCGGACGCCGGGCTGGACGTGATCTGCGACGGCATCCTCACCGGCCGCGAGTTTCTCTTCCCCGCGGAAACACTGGGCGTGAGTGGCTGACCGATGCGCGTCGTCATCAACGCCCAGAT
Organism: uncultured Acidobacteriota bacterium; assembly: GCA_963821585.1. Lineage (GTDB taxonomy): Bacteria > Acidobacteriota > Thermoanaerobaculia > Gp7-AA8 > Gp7-AA8 > QHVT01. Next base: position 4,007,106 of record CAWGEI010000003.1, on the reverse strand, counting down.
CTCCTCGGGCCTCCACGGCGGAGTCGAGCAGGTCCTCATCGGCCTCGCGTCGGGCCTGTCCGAGGTTGCGCAACCAGGGGAGGAATACCTCTTCCTGACCGAGTCGGGCGCGGATTCGTGGCTCCGGCCCTACGTTCGCGGCGCATGCCGCATCGTGAGCAGGCGCGCCGAGCCGCGTCACCGGATCCGCCGGCTGTTGAAGCGAGTTCCGGGTGTCGCGCAGATGTACCGCGCTTTCAGCTCGAACAGCGGGACTGCCGCACCCGTGCCGGCATCCGCCGGCATCGCCGAGCGGCTGCAGGCCCATGTGGTGCACTTCCCTTATCAGGTTGCATTCGGCACGTCCCTTCCGTCGATCTACCATCCCTGGGACCTGCAGCACATCCACTACCCGGAGTTCTTCACGCCCAGGCAACTGGCCACGAGAGACCTCTGGTATCGGACGTTCTGCTCCCAGGCAACGGTCGTATCCGTCGCCACTGAGTTCGGGAAGCACGACCTCGTGAGCCACCTGCAGGTGGCGCCGGAGAAGATCGAAGTCATTCCCATGGCGCCCGTCCTCACGGCGTACAGCGAGCCGTCCGACGCCGACGTCCACGCGATGCGGACGGCGCGAGCCCTTCCCGGGCAGTTCGTCTACTTTCCAGCCACGACATGGCCGCACAAGAACCATCTCGGCTTGATCCGGGCCCTGGCGCTCCTGCGGTCGCGCGGCAGCATCCGGCACGCGGTGTTCTCCGGGACCGAGACCCCGCACGCGCAAGCGATCCGCGCGGAGGCGAAACGCCTCGGCATCCTGGAACAGGTGCGGTTCCTCGGCTTCGTTTCGCCGGCCGAGGTCCGTTGCCTGTACAGTCTCGCCACCTGCCTCGTCTTCCCCAGCCGCTTCGAAGGCTGGGGCCTGCCGGTGACCGAGGCCTTCCTTTCCGGACTGCCCGTCGCGTCATCGAATGCGTCCTGCCTGCCCGAGACCACCGCCGGCGCGGCGCTGCTGTTCGATCCCGACGACGCCGGCGCGATCGCCGATGCAATCGAGCGCCTCACGACCGAAGAGGCGCTTCGCCGCGAGCTGATCGCGCGCGGGCACGAGGTCGCCGGGAAGTTGAGCTGGCGCACGACCGGCGCGCGCTTCCGCGAGCTTTACAGGCGGTTGGCCAATGGATAGGGAATCAACACGAGACGACATGGCGGCGCGACAGCCTGGCCATGGCTTTATTCGCCGTGCGGACCATGCGCTTGAGCCACGGGGCGCGGAGCGTTTCGGCGGCGGCATATCCGCGATACACGGCCGTACACCACGTCCTCTGCACGATCCCGCAGCCATTCCGGCGGACCATCTCCGCGATCTCCCTGCGCCGCAGCGTGGAATCCTGCTGCGTGAGCGAACGGTCATGAAGGCGGTTCAGGCCCCACACCTCGGGTACGTAGACGAACCGCTCGCCCGCCTCCAGCATGTCCATCCACAATTGCCAGTCGAACGTGTACTGGAGCGTCGTGTCCAGGCGGAACCGGTTGGCGCGCCAGAAGGTCGAGGGCTGCAGGATCGTGTCGCGGATGCGCAGCGTGGCGAGGTCGATGGCCCCCCGCGCGGTTTGGATAGGCCGCAGGCGATCCCCGTCGCGGGTCACGTGGAAGCCATCGCCCGTCACCACGGAGGCGCCGCTGTCCAGCAGTGCGCGCACAGCCTGCTCGAGGACGTCCGGACCGGCGAATGCGTCATCGGAATTGAGCCAGCAAACGATCTCGCCGCGGGCGCGATCGAGCCCCTTGTTGATGGCGTCCGCGGGCCCGCGATCCCGTTCCTGGACGTACCAGAGCGGATAGGTGCCCACGTGCTGCTCCAGGACAGACAGCGTGGCGTCCGAACTGCAGGCATCGAAGACGAGATGCTCGAAATTCGGGTACGTCTGCGCCTTGATGCTGGCGATGCACGCCGGGAGGAACTCGCCCTGCATATAGCTCGGCGTGATGATCGATACTAGGGGAGTTTGCACGGTCCCAGGCTCTGCGCCGGGTGAGGTTAACATCGCGCTACAGGGCATCGAAGCGAAATCTGATCGCCGATTCACCGTATCATCTTGACCACAAGGACACCCCAGGCCCGCACATGAGCGCGTTGAGAAAAGCGAAGTCGTTCGTCCGGCGGACGTTTCCCCGGGCCGTCCGCCGGTACCAGGTGATGAGGGACTGGCTCCACCGGCAGTACTCCGGCGAGGGCGACGTCGGCGTCTTCGTCAAGGTATTCGATGAGAACCACTGGGGAGACGGCGAGTCGGCCTCCGGCGCCGGCTCCAGCCTCGCGGCGACCGAAGTCGTGCGCGCGGAGCTCCCCGCCCTCCTCCGCGGCCTCGGCATCACCTCACTGCTGGACGCCCCGTGCGGCGATTTCAACTGGATGCAGCACGTCGACCTCCAGGGCATCCGCTACACCGGTGCCGACGTCGTCCCGCACCTCGTCGAGCGCAACGCCCAGCGCTTCGCCTCGGCCGACCGGCAGTTCATCGTCCGCGACATCACCACCGAGGCGCTGCCCGACGCCGACGCCATCCTCTCCCGCGATTGCCTGGTCCACCTCTCCTACGCCAAGGCCCGGGCCGCGCTCCGCAACTTCAAAAGCAGCGGCGCGCGGTTCCTGGTCTCCACCACCTACACGGATCGCAGCGCGAACTGGGACATCGTCACCGGCAGCTGGCGCCCCCTCAATCTGCAGTTGCCGCCGTTCTCATTTCCCCCTCCCATCGCCGCCATCAACGAGCGGTGTACGGAAGGCGACGGTGGGTTCGACGACAAGACCCTGGCCGTCTGGCGGCTCGCCGACCTGCCTCTTTGAAGCGCGTACGCGCCGCAGAGACACCCCTGCAGGAGAGGTCGCCACCTGCGCGATTCCCCATCCCACTCCCAGGAACACCGCCCAGAAGGGGGAGGGACTGACCTGCACCGAATACAGAGCCGCCGCGGCCATGAAGATCGTGGTGGCGGCCTTCGGCTGGAACGGCAGCCCGTGGCGTCCCCGCAATCGCCGGCCCAGCAGGAAGATGGTTACCACCTGGAAGAGCCACACCGTCAGCCCCAGCACCCCGGTGTTCGCCAGCTCCAGCAGGACGCCGTGCGACGGCGGGTTGTCGATGATCGGGAACACGATCTTGTACAGCCCGAGGGGCACGTGCTCCGAGGCCGGAAGACTGATCAGGCCCGGCCCCGTGCCGGTCAGGGCATAGCGCGGATTGCGGATCAGGAACAGCGCCGCGGATGAGTCGAACACGTCCAGCCGCAGCGCCAGCGACTCCGCGAGGTTCGCCGGTCGGTTCGCCTCCACGACCCCGCGTCCCTGCAGCCGCTTCTCCATCTCCTGTTGCGGGCGGTCCATGAACGTGGGGGAGAGCGACAGAACCGCGGCCCCGGCCAGGAGCACCAGGAGCGCCGCCGCGATCAGCGCGAACCGCACCCGCCCCGAGCCGACGGTCACGACCACGATCAGCCCCGCCAGCGCCGCCGCCAGCCCGCTAGTCGACGAGCTCACCGCCAGACCGGCCACGATCACCAGCAGCAGCAGCCACTCGTGCGGGCGGCGCCGCTGCTTGCCCAGGATCAGCACCACGCCGTAGGCGCACGCCAGGCCCAGGCCGCGCGCCTCGAACGTCAGACCGCGCGGGCGATCGGTCGACGCCGCGTAGGCCCGCAGGCCGGTGATGGCGTAGTAGAAGTCGAACCGCAGGGGCATGGACGTGAACGCGGCCAGGCTGGTGACCACCGCCCCCCGCACCATCCACTTCCGCAGCGTCTCGAAGCCCCCCGGTTTCGTCACCTGGTGCATCACGAACACCGCCAGCGACCAGTCGCTGACGATGCGGATCAGGTAGATGATCGTCCGTCCCTCGGCCCGCAGCGAGAAGGGCCGCGTCCCGCTGATGTCCGGCCAGGGCAGCAGGAACCCGAAGACCACGCCCAAGGCGGCCATGTAGACGAAATTGAGCAGCCATGCCCGCGCGGGCACCAGCCGGATCCACCGCCGGATCAACGTCACCGAGAAGGGCAGCACCAGCAGCCCCACCAGCCGGCCGGCTGGCAGATTCGTGAAGATGGTGGTGTCGAAGATCTGCACGCACAGCGTGAAGCCGACCCAGGCCAGCACCCACCGCGACCGGTCCAGCAGGAACGCCGCCACCGGCACGCCCAGCGCGATGGCGAGGAGCAGCAGCTGCCGCGGATCGATGACCATTCCTGCGGCGCAGTTTAGCGCTTCGGAGAGGGGCGGCAGCGAGGAGGCGGTCTCAAAGGATCGCCCCCGTCTCTGCGCGCGAAGGCGCGCTACGACTGTGGCCCCGGGCTTGTGCCCGGGGAATGCAGGATCGAGCAGGGGTTGCGGCCGCGAGCCATGTCAGCGCTCGGAACCCGGGCAAACGCCCGGTTCAAGGGATGCAGGTCCGCGGGAGCCGTTCCGCCGGTTGGTTTGTAAATACGAACTCGAGGCTGCCACTTAGGCAGGAACAGACAAAAAATTGAGCTGTTCGAGCAAAGGTCGTCGCGGTTCGGGACCGAAATTGGCAACCCGGGATCGAGAAGGATGCCCGCCACCGACGAACACACCGCCGACCCACGGCCGGACGTGGCCGAGTTGGCCCGGCTGATCAGCCTGACTTCCAGATTCCCGATTGAGCAGGAGACAGACAGACGTGATGAGTGACACACCGAAGGATCAACACGAAGAGCAAAGCCCCGCACTGCCGGACCGTCGGAAGTTTCTTGCGGTAGGCGCAGGCGTTACCGCAGCCACGTTGCTGCGTTGTCATGCCCCCAGTAGCGCAGCCCCAGGCACGCAGGCCGCCACCGCGACGACAGCCGCAGGCCGCGCTCAGCAGGACGTCCGTCCGGGGCGCCGCAAACTCGGTCAACTCGAGGTCTCGGAGGTCGGCCTCGGCGTCCAGAACATGAGCCGCAAGTATGAGACGACGGTGCCGTACCGCCCGCAGATGATCAACGTCATCCGCGCGGCTTTCGACCGCGGCGTCACCTTCTACGACGCGGCCGAGGCTTACGGCCCGCACGAAGTGGAACGGATCCTCGGCGAAGGCGTCGCGCCGTTCCGCGACAAGGTCGTGATCACGTCGAAGTTCGGCTGGAACATCGATCTGGAAACCGGCGAGCGGCGTCCGGGGCTGAACAGCCGCCCCGAGCACATCAAGCGCGTCGTCGAGGGCATGCTCGAGCGCTTGCGGACGGATCGCATCGATCTCCTCTACCAGCACCGTGTCGATCCGCAGGTGCCGATCGAGGACGTCGCCGGCGCGGTTCAGGACCTGATGAAGCAAGGCAAGGTGCGGCACTGGGGTCTGTCCGAAATGGGCCTCGAGACATTGCGCCGCGCGCATGCCGCGCTTCCCGTCAGCGCCGTCCAGAACGAGTATTCCATGCTCTGGCGCGGGCCGGAGCAGGAGGTCATCCCGACCTGCGAGGAGCTTGGAATCGGCTTCGTGCCCTGGAGCCCCCTCGGCGTGCAGTTCCTGACCGGGTGGATCGACGCGAATACGCGGTTCGCTCCCGGTGACATTCGAGGCGTCGAGCCGCGCTTCTCGCCGGAGAATCTGCCCCACAACCTGAAGCTCGTCGACGTGCTGAAGCAGTGGGCCACGCGCAAGCAGGCCACTCCCGCTCAGATCGCGCTGGCCTGGCTGCTGGCGCAGAAGCCGTGGATCGTGCCGATCCCCGGAACGACGGTGATGGACCATATGGTCGAGAACACCGCCGCGGCTGCAGTTCGATTCACGCCCGCCGAAGTTGCGGAGCTGAATACCGCTGTCAGAGCGATCGAAGTCCGCGGGGCGCGCCTCCCGGAACAGGTGCTCATCTTCTCGGGTGTCGAAGCGCCGCCGGCGTCCTCTCGTCCCTCGGCCTAATCAGGAGAAGTGATGACCAGGACTACGGAAGTCCCATCCGTCACGCTCAACAACGGCATTCAGATGCCGCTCCTCGGCTTCGCAATCCTCTTCACGATTGGAGTCCTGACGCCCATGTCCGCACAAACGATCAGCATCGCCCGAAGAGAGTCGCTGCCCTCGCGGCAGGGACCCGCAGAGAACTTCACCGGCTCGGTACGAGTCGATACGCCGTTCGGTCCGAACACGCCGTCACGCACGTCAGGCGCGCTCGTAGCGTTCGAGCCCGGTGCACGCTCGGCTTGGCATACACACCCGCTCGGACAAACGCTCATCGTCACAGCCGGCACCGGCCGCGTTCAACAATGGGGCTCGCCTGCCGATGAGATCCGGCAAGGCGATGTGGTCTGGATTCCGCCGAACACGAAACACTGGCACGGTGCAGCGCCGCATGCGTCGATGACGCACGTGGCCATCGTCGAGCAACTCGATGGCAAGAGCACCGAATGGATGGAGCACGTCACCGACGAGCAGTACAACGCACCCTTCCGCAATCAGCGGCCGGCGGCGAGCAACGAACCGACCGCGGCGCAGAGAGCGATCGGCGACATCTCACCGAAACTCGTCGAGCTCACAGACGCGTGCTGTTCGGTGACGTGTGGGAACGCCCGGAGCTCTCCAAACGCGATCGGAGTCTCGTCACCGTCAGTGCGCTCATTGCAATGAATCGCCCCGATCAGTTGCGATCGCATCTCGCACGAGCACGCGAGAACGGCGTGACGCAGGAAGAACTGATCGAGACGATCACTCACCTCGCCTTCTACTCGGGTTGGCCAAACGCGGTAACAGCGATCAACGTCGCGAAGGAAGTATTCGCCAATGCAGAAACGCATTCGGAAGGCTCGCAGCGGAGATCGACCGGTGAAAGCTGCCTGCTCCTGGGGATGGTGCGGACTCGTGATCGTCATCGCATGCGCCAATGGCACTGACTCTCATGTCTCTTCCCCGACAGGGCAGGAAACCAGCGCCGCGCAAAAGCAGATGAACGAGACGATGGCGGCTCACCTCAGCATCGACGACACGATCGGAGATCTGCTGAAGCATCCCGCGTTCGCCGGTTTCGGGCGTCTCATTTTGCCGTGGGATGATCGGCGCTACGACGAGGCGATGCGCCTCGAAGACATCGGCTCGCTACTCCCGTACCACAGCCATGTCGATCCCGCCGTGGTCGTGGCGTCGCTCAATCGCATGATCGACGACAGGAGCAGCGGTCGCGCGGTCTTCTACGACTTCCACACCGCCGCCGAGAAGCGCGACGATCCATCACTGGAAACCACCGGCTTGTTCTTCTTCCGCGGAAAGCCCGGAGCTCCGTTCGCCGTCATTTCGCCCGGAGGCGGCTTCGCGTACGTCGGCACAGTGCACGAGGGGTTTCCTTATGCCGTCGAGATCAACAAGCAGGGATACAACGCATTCGTCCTGAAGTACCGAGCAGGGCAAGGCGGCACGGTTGCGACAGAGGATCTCGCGGCAGCTCTCGCCTACATCTTCGACAATGCGGGCACACTCAGAGTCAGCACCGCTCAGTATTCGTTGTGGGGCAGCTCCGCCGGTGCACGAATGGCCGCGGCCATCGGTTCCCACGGGCCTGCGCGCTTTGGTGCTGCGGATCTTCCGAAGCCGTCCGCCGTCGTGATGGCGTACACCGGCCATTCCGATCGCTCTTCGAGCGAGCCTCCCACGTTCGTTGTCGTGGGTGAGCACGACGGGATCGCACCTCCTGCGTCGATGGAACGACGTGTCGCGGCCCTGCGAAGCGCCGGAACGGAAGTGGAGTACCACGAATATCCTGACGTCGGTCATGGGTTCGGCGTCGGTGCCGGCACGAGCGCCGAAGGATGGATCACGCAGGCCGTGCGCTTCTGGGCCAAGCAAGCGGCAGAGGATGGAGCCCTCGCCGCAAGTGTCGAGCGACGATAATGAGCGACGACCGCGCTCGGTGGATGAGGAACTGGTCGCCTTCGAGCCATTCGATGTGTGCGGTGCCGTGTACCCGTACGATCGATCAATTCGACAGCGACAACATCGTGGCCAGGATCCGTAAGCCCTTCGACATCGGCGCGAGCGCACCCCGCAGCCGCTGGTACCTCGGCAACGCCCAGCAAGCGCGCAACGCTGCCGGGGGCGGCGTCTCGCCGCCATTGAGCGTGCTACGCTGAGCCCGGATGATCGTCCACCTCATCGACGGCACCTACGAGTTGTTCCGCTGTTTCTACGGCGCCCGCCGGTTCCACAAAACCGATCCGCCCTTCGGCGCCGTGTCGGGGGTCGTGGGGACGGTGGTGCAGATGCTCGAGCAGGGCGCGACGCACATCGCCGTCGCCACCGACTACGTCATCGAGTCCTTCCGCAACGGCCTGTGGCCCGGGTACAAGACCGGCGCGGGCATCGACCGCGCGCTCTGGGCACAGTTCCGCCCGCTCGAGGAAGTGCTCCGGGCCATGGGCGTCGTCGTCTGGCCGATGGTCGAGCTGGAGGCCGATGACGGACTGGCGTCCGGTGCGTTCCTCGCCGCGCGCGATCCGCACGTGCAGAAGGTCAGCATCTGGACGCCCGACAAAGATCTCGCGCAGTGTGTCGTCGGCGACCGCGTCGTGCAGGTCGACCGCAAGAGCGGCCAGGTGCGCGACCATCAGGGCGTCCACGACAAGTTCGGCGTCTTCCCGATCCACATCCCCGACTACCTTGCCCTGGTCGGCGACGCCGCCGACGGCTACCCCGGTATCCCCCGTATCGGCGCCAAGTCCGCGGCCCGTCTCATCGCGCAACACGGCGCGATCGAGAGCTTCCCGGCCGGCACGCTCAGCGCCGAGAACCTCGAGCACGCGCTGCTCTTCAAGAATCTGGCGACCCTGCGGACGGACGCGCCGCTGTTCCAGGACGTCGAGGAGCTGCGGTGGCAAGGAGCCATGCCGTCGTTCGCCAAGGTGGCGGAGACGATCGGCGCGCCGCGGCTCGCCTCGCGCGTGAAAAAGCTCCGTTCCGATCCGCAACACTGAATTCCGGAATCGGACACTGCGCCGCCGCCCCGCGCACGGCGCAAACTGTCGAAAGCGTTGGAAATAAAGCCGTTCTTCGCATACCGCGCAGTGGCAGCCCGCTTGCGGTTGCCGGCGCCGGAGGGCTGACCATGATCCCTGACCTGCGGTTTGCGATGCGTACCCTGAGGCGCAATGCCGGTTTCTCGCTGATCGTCGTGGCCACGCTGGCGACCGGGATCGCCGTCAACCTGCTGCTGGTGATCCTCGTCGACGCGCTGCTCTTCCGCTCGGCGGGCGGCTATGCGGCGGACGGCCTGGTCGCGATCTACACGACCTCGCCGTCGCGCGATGAGGAGGTGAGCTCGTACAGCGACTTCCTCGACTTGCGGGCGCGGAACACGACGTTCGCGCGGCTCGCGGCGTGGAAAGGGCAAACGGCCAGCGTGACGATCTCCGGTGGGACGGAGAGCGCCCGGGCCATGCTCGTCAGCGCCGGCTACTTCGAAGCGCTCGGACTGACTCCGCTCCGCGGCCGCTTCATCGCCCCTGCCGAAGATCGCACCGCGAACGGGGAGCCCGTCGCCGTGATCACGGAATCGTTCTGGCGAAGCCGGCTCGCCGGCGATGACCACGCCGTCGGCCGCGAGTTGACGATCAACGACCTCTCCTTCCGCATCATCGGCGTGCTTCCCGCGGGCTTCCACGGCACGTTGATCTCCGACCGCGCGGAGATCTTCGTTCCGATGACCATGCAGCCGCACATGATGCCGAGCAGCGGCAACCTCCTCGGCAACCGCGGCTGGTCGGGCGTCAACCTGATCGGCAGGCTGAAGCCGGGCGTGCCGCTCGAAGCGGCGCGCGCGAACCTCGCGTTGCTGGCGGCGCAGCTGGCGAAGCAGTACCCCGATACGAACGAGGGACGCGGAGTCGCGCTGATGCCGCTGTCGCGCGCGGCGCTCCCGCCATCGATGCGCGCCGTGGTCGTGAAGTCGAGCGCCGCGCTGGCGGCGATCGGCGGCACGTTCCTGCTCCTGATCTGCATGAGCGTCGCGAACCTCCTGCTCGTCCGCAGCGTCGCGCGCGGACGCGAAGTCGCCATCCGCCTCGCCCTTGGTGCAGGCCGTTTCCGCGTCGCGCGGCAGTTCACGATCGAGGCGTTGCTGCTCGCGGCGTGCGGCGCGTTCGCGGGCACGCTCGCCTGCGGGTTCGTGCTGCGCCTGCTGCGTTCGTCCGTTCCGCTGCTCGGATCCGTGACGTTCGGCCGCGCGGCGCTGGTCGCCGTTCCGGTGCTCGCGATTCTCACCGGACTGATCTCCGCGGTCGCGCCGGCATTCGCGGCGTCGAGCTCGCGTCTGCAGATTGCCTTGCGCACGACGGGAGTCGCGGGCGGCCGCCGCTTCGCTTCGTTCGCCGGGGGCCTGGTCGTCGTGCAGGTCGCGCTGTCGCTTTTCCTCCTGGTCTCCGCGGGCCTGCTGGTGCGGTCGCTCATGAACCTGCGCAGCCTCGCCACGGGCTACGACACCGAGCACCTCCTCGTCACGGAGCTCGATCTGTCGCGGCGCACGGTGCCGGCGCCGCATGCCGAAGCGTATTTCCGCACGGTGCTCGAACAGGTGCGCGCGATGCCGGGCGCCGGCGACGCCGCGCTCGGAAACGAGGCGCCGCTCACCGGCGGCGGCGATGCCATCCGCGTCTGGAAGGAAGGAGCGGAGCAGCGCGACTCCGTGTCGGTCGCGGCGCAGGTCGTCGGCGAGGGCTATTTCCGCACGCTCGGCACGCCGCTCGTGCGCGGCCGGGAGTTCACGGTCCGCGATGGTCGTGGCGCGCCGCCGGTCGCGATCGTGAACCAGAAGCTCGCCCGCGAGTTCTGGCAGACCGGCGACGTCGTCGGCCGCCGCGTCAGCACGACCGGCCCGGGCGGACCGTTCCTCGAGGTCGTCGGCGTCGTTTCCGACAGCCGTTTCTCCTCGTTGCGCGACGCCGCCGTGCCGACGGTCTACGCGCCGCAGGCGCAGATGATCGAGGTCTATCCGGAGCTGGCCAGACGCGCGGCGCTGTTCGTGCGCACGTCCGGCGGCGATCCGTCCTCCCTCATCCGCGACCTGCGCGCGCTGCTCCGCGCCATCGACGCCGGCGTTCCGCTCGCCGACGTCCGCACGGTTGCTTCGCTGCGAGCCGAGGCGACGGCGCAGGAGCGGATGCTGTCGGTGTCCGCGACCGCGCTCTCCGCGCTCGCTCTGCTCCTCGCCGGTCTCGGCCTGTACGGCGTGATGTCGTTCGCCGTCGTCCAGCGCACCCGCGAGCTCGCCATCCGCTCCGCCCTCGGCGCCACCGGCGCGGAGATCGTGCGGATCATCATGCTCCGCGGCGCCGTCCTCACCCTGGCCGGCATCGCCGCCGGCATCGTCGTGTTCCTCGCCGCCCGCCGATTCTTCGCCGCATTCCTCTACGAAACGAACAGTACCGACCCCACGGTATGGCTTATCGTCGCCACCGTCCTCGCACTGACGATGACGGCGGCGACCTGGCTGCCGTCGCGTCGCGCGAGCCGGATCGATCCCGCCGCGGCGCTGCAGTGCGATTAGCACTTCTATGTGGTGCCGGCGACCCGCCGGCCGGGTCCCTCGCACGTCGACGCGCAGCGCGTCGATGGGCAGCGACACGCGTCCTTCGGTGTCCTGCGCGGTCAATAACGGAAGCGCGATCTCTTCGAGAGCAGCGCTCGCGGAGCGCACGGCGACGTGGTGCGGCGCGACGGGAAATTGGAACCGCACGGTGAACGACTCGTGACGATTGTGAACGGACCGTGTCGGGAGTGGTGGTTTTTTACAGACCACGGATCGACCGGACGCCATGCGCTGAATATCCTCGTGCCATGAAACGCATTGCACTGCTCGCGTCGCTCCTTGTGCTTCCTGTCATTGCGGTCTCGCAGGAGCTGCGTGTCACCGAGGCGATCGTGTTCAAGAACGGGCTGTCGTTCGTGACGCGACAGGGGCCGCTGGCCTTCAAGGACGGTGAGGCGCGCATCGTGCCGGCGCCGGATGCGCTGCTCGGGACGTTGTGGATCGCGGCGGGGGAGCGGCGCGTCGACGGCGCGCGGGCTTCGAAGGAAGAGGTGCAGGTCGAGAGCGAAGCGACGTCGCTCGCGGCGCTGCTCGACGTGAACGCAGGCAGGAAGGTGAGTCTCCTCATCGACGATCGCGAGTACACCGGGAAGCTCGTCCAGTCTCCCGCGCCGCTGGTGCTGCTGCAGATCGACGGCAAGGTTCACGCGTTCAACCGCGACAGCGTGAAGTCGGTGGCGTTCGCGGAGGCGCCGTCGTTGAAAGTGTCGCAGCCGGAGTCGCGGACGGTGCTGTCGATTCAAGCGCAGGGCGCGAACGAATCGGAGCCGGCCACGGTGCGCTATCTCCGCTACGGTCTGAGCTGGATTCCGGAATACACGATCGAGCTGCTGGACGCCGAGCGCGCTCGCGTGACGATGAAGGCGACGCTGATCAACGACGGCGAGGACCTGCGCGACGCGCGCATCCGGTTCGCGGTCGGGTACCCGAACTTCCAGTTCGCGCACGTGCCGTCGCCGATGACGCTGCAGCAGTCGTTGCAACAGTTCCTGGCTTCGCTGGCGGGAAACGCCTACGGGAACGACCGCTTCGCGAACGCCATGACCCAGCAGCTCACCGTGAACTACACGACGTCGAACGACTCCGATCGCGTGCTGCCCGGCCCGCCGGCGACGGGCGAGTCGGCGGAGGATCTCTTTTTCTATGACCGGGAGCGGGTCACGCTGGCAAAAGGGGAGCGCGCACAGGTTCCGATCCTCAGCGAGACCGTACCGTTCCGCCACATTTATCAATGGACGGTCGCGAACGAGATCACCACGGATCAGGTGTGGCACTCGGTCTCAGTGGCGAACCGTGGCACGACGCCGTGGACCACGGCGTCCGCGCTGGTGCTGTCGAACGGCAAGCCGCTGGCGCAGGACACGATGCCGTACACGGCTGCCGGCTCGTCCGCGGAGGTGAAGCTCACCATCGCCACCGACGTCGCCGTCGAGCGCACGGAGGTCGAGGTCGACCGCAAGCCGCGCGACCTCCAGCGCTTCGGCTACACGTATGACGCCGTGGTCGTCGAAGGCACGCTGACGATCACCAACTTCAAGCGCGAGGCGATCACCGTCGACGTGACGAAGGATGTCGAAGGGCAGTCGACGCTGCGCGAGCCCGAGGGGAAGGTGACCCGCCTGGCGCTGCGGCCGAAGGCGGTGAATCCCAGCGAGCGTCTGGAATGGCAGCTGCCGGTTGCGGCCGGAGCGACGCGGACGGTGAAGTACCGGTACAAGGTATGGGTGCGGGAGTAGGGCGGAGTTACCATGGGGTCGTGACGCGCCCTCAGACGAGGCTGATCGCTCATATCGTCTTTGCCGCGGTGATGCTCTTCATCGTGGCCACGGTCCCTCGCTACGGCATCGTGCTGGCGTCGGCGGCAACGCTGCTGGTGGTCGTGATCTCGCTCAGCAAGGGGGAACGCTTCGCGGAATCCCTGCAGGAGTTTCGGCACCGTGCAGCGACGCCGCGTATGTCCGGTGGGCCGGCCAGAAGCTCGTTCCTCTTCCGGGCCGCCCAGCGGTGACATTTACCTTGGCGGATTGACGCCCCGCTCTCACGAGGAACACGGGCCGGCGGGGCGCCGGCACCACATGTGGTGCCGGTTTCCAGCCGGCCGTTTCGCCGGCACCTTGCCGGCAGGCTCTCGCGAGGAACGAGGCGCATGGAAGGCGGCCCCGCAATCTCATCGGCCAGCGTGACGTCTCGAGCGAAGCTGCTCGTCAGGATTCTCGAGTGGTACCTCCGACCAGCACAACTCCTTCTCCGAGCTTGTGACCCCTCTTGCGGCACTTCGACTTCGAGTTGCGTACCGCCGGCAGTCATCACATCTTCTCGCGGAAGGGCGTGGCGGAGATCTTGAACCTACAACCCCGTGGTGATGGAACAGCCAAGCCGTACCAAGTGAAGCAGGTTCGGCAGGTCATCACGCGGTACCATTTGGCAGGCGAGGACGATGCAACCTGACCCGCGTTACGAAGTGATCATCTGCTGGAGCGCGGAAGACGAGGCCTTCATCGCGGAGGTTCCCGAGCTTCCCGGCTGCGCCGCTGATGGTCCTACTTACGAGGTGGCGCTGGCCAACGTGCGCGTAGTGATCGAGGAGTGGATCGAAACCGCGCAACAACTCGGGAGAGCAATCCCGGAACCGCGTGGACGTCTTCTCTACGTATAGCTTCCGCGTCTCACTCCCGGAACATCGTCCCAAAGAACGGCAGTACGTGCGTCCGCAACCGCTCCGGGATCTTCTCCCGGTGATCGCCGTCGTACACGTCCAGGCGGTGCGGGATGCGCAGGCGCGAGAGTTCCGGCGTCGTCGTGGAGATGTGCGCGAACTGGTCGGTCGTGCCGTAGTCGATGGCGATGCCGCGCAGGCGCAGGAGGTTGGCGCGGTGCGCGGGAAGTTGGGCGAACAGGAAGCTCGTCCGCCACAACTCATACACGCGTCGTCCGGCAGCAACTCGCCGCGTACGTGGCGCACCGGGAGATCGACGAAGAACGGCGGCTTGGCGGGATTCGGAGAGATCGCGGAAGCGAGCGCGTAGATCGCGATCGGATAAAAGTCCTTCTCCGCCATCGCCTTGCCGATGTCCTCCGGCGAGCGGAACCCGATCGCCTTCTTCCACGCTTGGTTGCCGTGGCCGATGTCGTCTGCGAGGTCGAGACAGCACGGGCTCATCGCATAGACCGATCCGAAGACCTCCGGATACCGCATCCCGAATCGCAGCGCGCCGAATCCGCCCATCGAATGACCCGCGATGCTGCGGGACGCGGGCGCCGCCGCCGTCCGGAAGTCGTGATCGATCATCGGCACGAGCTCGCGCAGGATGTACGTCTCCCACTTTCCGCTGACCGGCGAATCGACGTAGAAGCCGCCGCCGAGGCGGGTGTTGCCGTTGGCAAGACGACGAGGAACGGCGGCTGGCCGGAGCGGATGACGGCGTCCATGGCGCCCTTCAGGTTCCAGTGCGTCCAGTCGGAGATCCCACCGGCGAAGCCGTGCAGTAGATAGAGGACCGGATAACGCCGGTCTCCCGACGAGTCGTAGCCGGGAGGCAGATACACCGCGACGTCCTGTTCCGCCGGATCGCCGAGGAGGTTCCCCTGGAGCGCGGTGGACGTGACTTTCAGCGAGCGGATCGTGCCTTCGGTCTGCGCGGCAGCGGGAATGGCGACGAGGAACAGGACGAACGCGGCGACGAGACGCGAGATGCGCATGCGGATTCCCCCTGGACGTTCATACGAGCCGCCGCGCCGCGAGTTTGCCGGCCCCCGTTGTTCATTCGATGCGCCATGGATGGTTGACAACTGCTGACAACCGTAACCGCTCCCGGCGGAACCGTTGCCGATCCGTCCCGCCTGGCCCGCGAATGGACGAAAACTTGGAGCATGAGAAAAGGGTTTATCGATACGTGAACTTGGCCCCAGCGCGAAAGTCTCCGGTGCTAACGACGAGCAGGCGGTTCACGAAGGAATTGCCCGAGCACTGACGCTGCCCAACTCGCGTTGCAGCGTCGATCGCCTCACTCCCTTCACGTCGCGCCGCTGAACGGCGGTATTGTAAGGCGTCTATATGGACACATCGCCGACGTTCAACCTCTCGGACCTTCACATTCCAGTTACCGAATTCACACTGGTTCTCGTCGGCGATGATGGGACATCCATGCGGGCATCGGGAAGCGGTGTTCTTATCGGTAGGAGCCTCGCGCTCACCGCGAAGCACGTGATTCAAGACCTATGGGTCAGCCTCTCAGAAAGTTCCAAGGCGTTCGCCGGCACGCAGCCGTTAACGGCCGGGTTTCGAATCATCGCGCTTCAATTCTTGAAATCTCGAGATGATCTTGTTGTCTGGACCGTTCAGTCGGTTTGGGGTTGCAGCCACTCCGATCTCGCGATTCTCGCGCTTGCTCCGTTGAGCGTGAACGCGCTTTCTTATCAGTTCCCTCGCCAGCTAGTGCTGCGTGCGTCGCCTCCTCCTGAGGGCTCGATTGTCGCCGCATTCGGCTTCTCGGGTTCACAAGTCGAGACTGTTTCGCGAGAACCAAATCTGGTTCTGACGTGGGGTTTGAACCCGGCCACCACGCAAGGTCCAGTTCTGAACGTGTTCGACGTGGTTAGAGACCGCTCGCTCCTCAATTTTCCCTGTTTTGAGATCAATGCTCGTTTTGAGGGAGGAATGAGCGGTGGGCCGGTCTTCAACGCTGCCGGCGAACTGTGCGGGATAGTGTGTGCGAGTGTTGCACCGAATGAAGGTGTTAGCCACATCGCTTATGCGGCTACGCTATGGCCAATCTTCGGCGTTGTGATCGACGTTCCTCTGCCGAATCTCATCGTGAATGGCCCTTACAACATTGCAGACCTCGGTCGAGTGGGTTACGTTCACCTCCGAGGCTGGGCCGAACTCGTTCCGCGGATTACGATCGTTCGGGACGAAGCTGGCAACGAGCGGCCTGTGCTTCGCGAGCCTGCGTGAGGCGGACCCGCTAACCTTCGTCACTCCATCTGACGTGGTCGCAGGCACAACCTCTCGCCTTGTATCTACGTTGAGTAGGCATGGAGTCTGTCGAAGACAAGGCGAAGGTGCGGGGTTCGATCTCGCATCGGCAGCAACGTCGCTGCATCGCACAAGTTGCATTAGCGGCAACATCGTTTTGCCGGACTTCTCGTTTGCGATTGTGTATGCGCACTCCTCTTCGAAGGCCTTCGTTGTCGCCGTGCGCGTTCTCACCATGGACGCCAGCGCACCTCTGGCGTCCGTCACCGTTGCCATGGACGGGCGGGCTGCCGCAACGCTGGCCGCAATTCCGAAGCCGCAGATCCAGCTCGTCCACCGTCCGCGACAGGAGCAGAAACCATGGGGCGAAATGACGCTCGCAGCGCCGTGTACGGCACGCTGCAGAGCTTCGGTGTCCCGTACGAATCGGTGACGAGGAAGACGAAGATCGGCAGCGTCATCAGCATCGATGCACGTGTCGACTTCGTCAAACAACTGCACGAGTGGTCGTGCCGAACAGTAACGATCTCGTGATTACGCGAGGCGCCGCAACAACCAGCAGGCCTGGGGGTGCGCGAGATCACGGTGCGCGTCGAGAATCGCAGCCCTTTTGCCGCCGAGGACGTGCAGCTCGTCGAGCACCTCCCTGCCGGTACGGAACTGGCTTGGTGCTCGCCGACGAAGCCTGTCGCCGGCGGGAATCCGTACTACTTCGCTCTCGGCAACATCGCCGGTACCGGCTGAGCATTCGTTTCCTACCGGATCCTGTTGCCGAGTAACAAACGGTCTGGCACCAAGTGCTGGTCATGCCCGAACAGGATCCTCGGCGATCGCTCAGCAATCGATCTTTTCATCCTCTTTCGACAACGTACGTGGCGCGAACCCCTCTCCTCCGATCGTGTAGGTCGAGTTTTCGCCGAAGGTGAACCCTTCCATCCAGCCGAACTCCTTGATCGCATGCGGCCGCAGGGAAAACTGAACGCGTTTTCCGTTCGACTCGAACCACAGCGCAAGGACTTTGCCGGTAGTATTCCGGACTTTTATGACGTCGCCCTTGCCCCAAAGCGACTCTCGCCGACAACAGGTTATCGGTGCTTTAGGGAGCAGCAATTGACACGATAGTGCGGCGATGACAAGGGTAACGGCGATGAATTTCGAGCTCTGATTCAGCGACATCCAGGATCTCACCATTCTTCGTGGACACCGTTCAGGGCGTCGGCACGCTGTCGTGTAATGGATGGATGGTTGGAACTGCTAAGATTAAGACACAAGGACGGACAAAAGAAAGCCCTACATGAACGATCCAGCCGTGCAGCCTCGCCGGTACGCCTTCACGAGGCCGGGCATGGCCAAACGCGTGACGCTTGTCGCAGCCGGGTACGTCCTGCTCCTCGCGGCGCTTTACTGGTTCCCGGTTCCACGGTCCGGGCTCGGCTGGGCTGCATTTCTCCTTCTTGCCCCTCCCTTGTACTTGTTCGGCGAGTGGATTGGCGGTCGAGTCGCGGGCTCGTGGTGGGAGTCTTCCCTCCTGGGCAAGGCGATCAAGGCGGCCCTGTTGATCGTCATCGTGCTCGCGCTGCTGGTCGTGGGAGCTTTTCTTCGCGGCGTTTGACGCATCCCCCAACCGCCCTCAACCGTCCGTGACAGCAACGCCGCACGCCCGCGCCGCAACGCCACACGCCCGCGCCGCAACGCCACACGCCCGTGCCGCAACGCCGTCACGCCCGTGCCGCAACGCCGCACGCCCGTGCCGCAACGCCGTCACGCCCGTGCCGCAACGCCGCACGCCCGTGCCGCAACGCCGCAGGCCCGTGCCGCAACGCCGCAGGCCCGTGCCGCAACGCCGTCACGCCCGTGCCGCAACGCCGTCACGCCCGTGCCGCAACGCCGCACGCCCGTGCCGCAACGCCGCACGCCCGTGCTGTCAACGCCACACGCCCGTGCAGCAACGCCACACGCCCGCGCAGCAACGCCACACGCCCGTGCGGCAACGCCACACGCCCGTGCGGCAACGCCACACGCCCGTGCGGCAACGCCGCACATCCGCGTCGCGCCGTTGACGCAGGAGCAGCGCAGGCAACTCAGGCAGCGCGTGCGGACTCGCCCGAACGAGCGTCGGCTCCCTCCGACACGTAGCTCCCTCTCAACCGCCCTCAACCGTCCGTGGCCTTTGGCTTGCATCCCGCCTCGGGGCGAGACTAACCGTCCTGTTTTTAACGCTTTCAGCACAATCGAGGGAGAACGGGTTCCTATGACGACGATTGGCGTCGAGAAGGCTACCGAGCTGGGGCCGAAGGATTTCGAGCGGCTGCTTTTGCGCGCGCTCGCAGCCATGAAGAAGGGCGATTTTTCTGTGCGCATGCCGGTGGAGTTCGTCGGGGTGCAGGGGAAGATCGCGGACACGCTGAACGACATCCTCGAGCTGAACGAGCGCACGGCCTCGGAGATCGAACGGATCTCCATCGTCGTCGGCAAGGAAGGAAAGCTCAATCAGCGCGCGCAGGTGCCGGGCACCGTCGGGCAGTGGGCGGTCATGTCGGAGTCGGTGAACAACCTGATCACCGACCTCGTGCAGCCGACGAATGAGATCGCACGGGTCATCGGCGCGGTCGCGAAGGGCGACCTGACGCGCACGATGGCGATCGAGTTCGACGGGCGTCCCCTCAAGGGAGAGTTCCTCCGCACCGCGAAGACCGTCAACACGATGGTCACGCAGCTCGCGTCGTTCGCGTCGGAAGTCACGCGCGTGGCGCGCGAGGTCGGCACGGAAGGGAAGCTGGGCGGCCAGGCGGACGTCAAGGGGGTGGCCGGCACGTGGAAGGACCTCACCGAGTCCGTCAACATGATGGCCTCGAACCTCACCGCGCAGGTCCGCAATATCGCCGACGTCACCACCGCCGTCGCGAACGGCGACCTCTCGAAGAAGATCACCGTCGAAGTCCGCGGCGAGATCCTGGAGCTGAAGAACACGATCAACGTCATGGTCGATCAGCTCCGCTCGTTCGCGTCGGAAGTCACTCGTGTTGCCCGCGAAGTCGGTTCGGAAGGAAAGCTCGGCGGTCAGGCGGACGTACAGGGAGTCAGCGGCACGTGGCGCGACCTGACGGACTCGGTCAACTACATGGCGTCGAACCTGACGAACCAGGTTCGCAACATCGCCCAGGTCACCACGGCCGTCGCGAATGGCGACCTCTCCAAGCAGATCACGGTCGAAGCACGGGGCGAGATCCTGGAGTTGAAGGACACCATCAATACGATGGTCGACCAGCTCCGGTCGTTCGCGTCGGAAGTCACGCGCGTGGCGCGCGAGGTCGGCACCGAGGGCAAGCTCGGTGGGCAGGCGGAGGTCAAGGGCGTTTCCGGTACATGGAAAGACCTGACGGACTCGGTCAACTACATGGCCGCGAACCTGACCAGTCAGGTGCGCAACATCGCGGAGGTCACGACGGCGGTCGCGAACGGCGACCTCTCGAAGAAGATCACGGCAGAAGCGCTCGGCGAGATCCTCGAGCTGAAGAACACCATCAACACGATGGTCGATCAGCTCCGCGCGTTCGCGTCGGAAGTCACGCGCGTGGCCCGGGAGGTCGGTACCGAAGGGCGCCTTGGCGGCCAGGCCGAAGTGCCCGGCGTGGCGGGTACGTGGAAGGACCTCACGGACTCGGTCAACGCCATGGCCGGCAACCTCACCGCGCAGGTGCGCAACATCGCCGATGTCACGACCGCCGTCGCCATGGGCGACCTCTCGAAGAAGATCACGGTCGACGTCCGCGGCGAGATCCTGGAGTTGAAGAACACCATCAACACGATGGTCGACCAGCTCAACTCGTTCGCGGCCGAGGTCACGCGCGTGGCGCGTGAAGTCGGCACCGAGGGCCAGCTCGGCGGCCAGGCGGAAGTGAAGGGCGTGGCCGGTACGTGGAAGGACCTCACGGACTCGGTCAACTCCATGGCCTCCAACCTCACCGCGCAGGTGCGCAACATCGCCGAGGTGACGACGGCCGTCGCCATGGGCGACCTCTCGAAGAAGATCACGGTCGAGGTCAAGGGCGAGATCCTGGAGCTGAAGAACACCATCAACGTGATGGTCGACCAGCTCTCGGCGTTCGCGTCGGAAGTCACGCGCGTGGCCCGCGAAGTCGGCAGCGAAGGCCAGCTCGGCGGCCAGGCAGAGGTGCCGGGCGTCGCGGGTACGTGGAAAGACCTCACGGACTCGGTCAACGCCATGGCCGGCAACCTCACCGCGCAGGTTCGCAACATCGCCGAGGTGACGACGGCCGTCGCCTTGGGCGACCTGTCGCGCAAGATCACGGTCGACGTGCGCGGCGAGATCCTGGAGCTGAAGAACACCATCAACACGATGGTCGACCAGCTCAACTCGTTCGCGGCCGAGGTCACGCGCGTCGCGCGGGAAGTCGGTACGGAAGGGAAGCTCGGCGTGCAGGCCGAGGTCAAGGGCGTGGCGGGCACGTGGAAGGACCTCACGGACTCGGTCAACGCCATGGCCGGCAACCTCACCATCCAGCTCCGCGACGTCTCCGGCGTCGCAACGGCGATTGCCTCGGGCGATCTGACCCGCAAGATCACGGTCGACGTCCGCGGCGAGATCCTGGAGATGAAAGAGACCGTCAACACGATGGTCGACCAGCTCTCGGCGTTCGCCTCGGAGGTCACGCGTGTCGCCCGGGAGGTCGGCACGGAAGGGCAGCTCGGCGGCCAGGCGGAAGTGAAGGGCGTGGCCGGGACGTGGAAGGACCTCACGGACTCGGTCAACTCGATGGCCGGCAACCTCACGGGACAGGTGCGCAACATCGCCGAGGTCACCACGGCCGTCGCGAACGGCGACCTCTCCAAGAAGATCACCGTCGAAGTCCGCGGCGAGATCCTGGAGCTGAAGAACACCATCAACACGATGGTCGACCAGCTCCGGAGTTTCGCGGCCGAGGTGACGCGCGTGGCGCGCGAAGTCGGCACGGAAGGAAAGCTCGGCGGCCAGGCCGACGTGCAGGGCGTCTCCGGCACGTGGAAGGACCTGACCGACTCGGTCAACTACATGGCCGCCAATCTGACGGCGCAGGTCCGGTCAACATCGCGGACGTGACCACCGCCGTCGCGAACGGCGACCTCTCGAAGAAGATCACCGTCGACGTCAAGGGCGAGATCCTGGAGCTGAAGAACACCATCAACTCGATGGTCGATCAGCTCAACTCCTTCGCCTCGGAAGTCACACGCGTCGCGCGCGAAGTCGGCGTCGAAGGAAAGCTCGGCGGCCAGGCGCAGGTGAAGGACGTCGCGGGCACGTGGAAGGACCTGACCGACAACGTCAACATGATGGCGTCGAACCTCACGGCGCAGGTGCGCAACATCGCCCAGGTCACGACCGCCGTCGCGAACGGCGACCTCTCGAAGAAGATCACGGTCGACGTCCGCGGCGAGATCCTGGAGCTGAAAGACACCATCAACACGATGGTCGACCAGCTCAACTCGTTCGCGGCCGAGGTCACGCGCGTGGCGCGCGAAGTCGGCACGGAAGGGAAGCTCGGCGGCCAGGCGCAGGTGAAGGGCGTGGCCGGTACGTGGAAAGACCTCACGGACTCGGTCAACTCCATGGCTTCCAACCTCACCGCGCAGGTGAGAAACATCGCCGAGGTGACGACGGCCGTCGCCTTGGGCGACCTGTCGAAGAAGATCACCGTCGACGTCCGCGGCGAGATCCTGGAGCTGAAGAACACCATCAACACGATGGTCGATCAGCTCAACTCGTTCGCGGGCGAGGTTACGCGCGTCGCGCGCGAGGTCGGCACAGAAGGACGCCTCGGCGGGCAGGCGCAGGTGAAGGGCGTGTCGGGCACGTGGAAGGACCTGACCGACAACGTCAACACGATGGCCTCGAACCTCACCAACCAGGTGCGCAACATCGCCCAGGTGACGACGGCCGTCGCGAACGGCGACCTGTCGAAGAAGATCACGGTCGACGTCAAGGGCGAGATCCTGGAGCTGAAGGACACCATCAACACGATGGTCGATCAGCTCAACTCGTTCGCCTCGGAAGTCACGCGCGTGGCGCGCGAGGTCGGCACGGAAGGGAAGCTCGGCGGGCAGGCGCAGGTCAAAGGCGTCGCCGGCACGTGGAAGGACCTGACCGACAACGTCAACATGATGGCGTCCAACCTCACGGCGCAGGTGCGCGGCATCGCGCGCGTCGTGACCGCGATCGCCAAGGGCAACCTGAAGCAGAAGCTCGCCGTCGAAGCGCGAGGGGAGATCGCGGAGCTGGGCGACACGATCAACGACATGATCGAGACCCTGGCGACGTTCGCCGACCAGGTCACCACGGTGGCCCGCGAGGTCGGCGTCGAAGGACGCCTCGGCGGCCAGGCGAACGTGCCGGGCGCCGCGGGCACGTGGCGTGATCTGACGGACAACGTCAACCAGCTCGCCGCCAATCTCACCACGCAGGTGCGCGCGATCGCGGACGTCGCGACGGCCGTGACCAAGGGCGACCTCACGCGGAACATCACCGTCGAGGCGCAGGGAGAGTTGGCCGCGCTCAAGGGCAACATCAACGAGATGATCCGCAACCTGCGCGAGACGACGTCGCGCAATGCGGAGCAGGACTGGCTGAAGACCAACCTCGCGAAGTTCACGCGCATGATGCAGGGGCAGAAGAACCTGCACACGGTGTCGCAGATGATCCTGTCCGAGCTGGCGCCGGTCGTCAGCGCCGCGCACGGCGTGTTCTACACGATGGACTCGAACGGGTCCGAGGAGCCGATCCTCAAGCTCACTGCCACGTACGCGTACAAGGAGCGCAAGCACCTCAACAAGGCGTTCCACATCGGCGAGTCGCTGGTCGGGCAGGCGGCGTTCGAGAAGCAGCGCATCCTGATCACCGACGCGCCGGACGACTACGTGCAGATCAACTCCGGCCTCGGCGAGTCGAAGCCGATGAACATCATCGTGCTGCCGATCGTCTTCGAAGGCTCGGTGCTGGCGGTGATGGAGCTGGCGAGCTTCACGCGCTTCACCGAGACATATCAGTCGCTGCTCGATCAGCTCACCGAGTCGATCGGAGTCGTGCTCAACACGATCCAGGCGAACATGCGGACGGAAGAGCTCCTGGCGCAGTCGCAGTCGCTCGCCGAGGAGCTGCAGACGCAGCAGGAAGAGCTGACCGAGACGAACAAGCGTCTGGAGTCGCAGGCCAAGTCGCTCCAGGCCTCGGAAGAGCTGCTCAAGCAGCAGCAGGAAGAGCTGCAGCAGACCAACGAGGAGCTGGAGGAGAAGGCCCGGCTGCTCACCGCGCAGAACGAAGAGGTCGAGCAGAAGAACCGCGAGGTCGAGACGGCCAAGCGGCAGCTGGAAGAGAAGGCCCGGCAGCTCGCGCTGACGTCGAAGTACAAGTCCGAGTTCCTGGCCAACATGTCGCACGAGCTGCGCACGCCGCTCAACTCGCTGCTCATCCTGGCCAAGCTGCTCAGCGACAACCCCGAGGGCAACCTCACCGAGAAGCAGACGGAGTTCGCGAAGACGATCCACTCCTCGGGGCAGGACCTGCTCACGCTCATCAACGACATCCTCGACCTGTCGAAGATCGAGAGCGGCATGATGACTGTCGCGCTGTCGGACGTGTCGTTCCGCGAGATCGGCGATCTCACGGAGCGGACGTTCCGCCAGGTGGGGGACGACAAGAAGCTCGCCTTCACGATCGAGCAGGCCGACAACCTGCCGGCCTCGATCCACACCGATCCGACGCGGCTCCAGCAGGTGCTCAAGAATCTGCTCGGCAACGCCTTCAAGTTCACCGACCGGGGCGGCGTGACGCTGCGGATGGAGACGGCGCTGTCCGGCTGGTCTCCGGGCCACGACGTGCTCGATCGCACGTCGAGCGTCATCGCATTCAGCGTACGCGACACCGGCATCGGCATCCCCGAGGAGAAGCAGCGGATCATCTTCGAGGCGTTCCAGCAGGCGGATGCGTCCACGACGCGGAAGTTCGGCGGCACGGGATTGGGCCTGTCGATCAGCCGCGAGATCGCGCGACTGCTCGGCGGCGAGATCCGTGTCGAGAGCGAACCGGGCGCCGGCTCGACGTTCACGCTGTATCTCCCGCACTCCTACGTGACCCCGCTCGGACGGCGTGAGCGTCAGGTCATCGACCGGCCGGAGGAAAGCGTCCCGGCGCAGCGCGTGCCGATGACGTTCCCCGACTTCGGTACGGAAACTTCACCGGACCGTGAGGCGCGCGAGGCGAAGGGTGGCCGTGGAGAGGACCAGCAGATCGTCATCATCGAGGAGCAGGTGCCCGACGACCGCGACACGATCCGTCAAGGCGACCGCTCGGTGCTGATCGTCGAAGACGACGTCCCGTTCGCGAGCATCCTCCTGGACATGGCGCGCGAGAAGGGCTTCAAGGGCATCGTCGCGACGCGCGGTGAAGCGGCGCTGCAGCTCGCGGCGCGGTACCGGCCGGATGCCGTCACGCTCGACATCGCGCTGCCCGACATGGAAGGGTGGACGGTGCTCGACCGCCTGAAGCACGACCGCGTCACGCGCCACATCCCGGTACACATCATCTCCGGCGACGAGGAAACGGCGCGCGGACTGCGCCTGGGCGCGTTCGCGCAGATGCAGAAGCCGGTGTCGAAGGAGTCGCTGGACGAGGCGTTCGCGAAGATCTCAGGCTTCCTGGAGCGGTCGAACAAGTCGCTGCTGGTGGTCGAGGACAACGAGCAGCAGCGGCACGCCATCGTCGAGCTGATCGGCGAGACCGACGTCGAGATCACGGCGGTGGGCACGGGCGCGGAGGCGCTGCAGCTGCTGGCCGCGCGACGCTTCGACTGTATGGTCCTGGACCTCGGCCTGCCGGACATGAGCGGATTCGATTTCATCAACAAGATGAAGAACGAGCTCGGCGTGAGCGACGTCCCGATCGTGGTCTACACGGGCCGCGAGCTGTCGCGGAAGGAAGAGAACGAGCTGAAGCGGATGGCCGACGCGATCATCGTCAAGGACGTCCGCTCGCCGGACCGCCTGCTCGACGAGACCGCGCTGTTCCTGCACCGCGTCGAGGAGAACCTGCCGGAGCAGAAGCGGAAGATGCTCGAGCAGTTGCACGAGTCCGATCCGGTGCTGGCGGGCAAGAAGGCGCTCATCGTGGACGACGACATGCGCAACATCTACGCGCTGACGTCGCTGCTGGAGCGGCACAAGATGAAGGTGCTGTACGCGGAGAGCGGCGCAGGAAGGCATCGACGCGCTGCGGCACAACATGGACATCGACGTGGTGCTGATGGACGTGATGATGCCGGAGATGGACGGCTACGAAGCGATGCGCCGCATCCGGGCCATCGACGAGTACCGCAACCTGCCGATGATCGCGCTGACGGCGAAGGCGATGAAGGGCGACCGCGAAAAGTGCATGGAAGCGGGCGCCAGCGACTACATCACCAAGCCGATCGACGCCCAGCAACTGGTGAGTCTGTTGAGGGTGTGGCTGTACCGGTAATGAGGAGCGCCGGCCAGGCGGCCGGCGCTCCGTGGGCGCCTAACTTGCTCTAGGTCCTTTGCAGTCAATGGCCAACGTACAAGCAGCAATTCTCGATGAACAGGCAAAAGCCGACCTCGAACAGATCGAGGTCGGTCTGCTGACGGAGGGGATCTACCAGCACTACGGCTTCGATTTCCGCGATTACTCGCTGCCCTCGCTGCGGCGGCGGATCTGGAAGCGGGTGTACGCGGAGGCGTTGAGCACGATCTCCGGGCTCATCGAGAAAGTCCTGCACGATCCGCAGTCGATGGAGCGCCTGCTGCTGGATCTGTCCATCAACACCACGGCGATGTTCCGCGACCCGACGTTCTACCTCGCGTTCCGCCGCAAGATCATCCCCATGCTGCGCACGTACCCGTTCGTCCGCATCTGGCACGCGGGCTGTTCGACCGGCGAAGAGGTCTACTCGATGGCCATCCTCCTCCAGGAGGAGGGTCTCTACGACCGCTGCCGTATCTACGCGACGGACATCAACGAAGCCGTCCTGCAGAAGGCGAAGTCGGGGATCTTTCCGCTGTCGACGATGCAGGAGAACACGTCGAACTACATCACTGGCGGCGGCACGGGCACGTTCTCGGACTACTACACCGCCCGCTACGACTACGCCATCTTCCGCCCGTCGCTCCGGGAGAACGTGGTGTTCGCGCAGCACAACCTGGTCACAGACGCCTCGTTCAACCACTTCAACGTGATCTTCTGCCGGAACGTGCTGATCTACTTCAACAACGCCCTGCAGGAGCGCGTGCAGCAACTCTTCCTCCAGTCGATGGAGATGTTCGGCATCCTCGGCCTCGGCAAGAAGGAGTCGATCAAATACACCGGCGTGGCGGAGAATTACGACGAGGTGGATGCGGAGGAGCGGTTGTACAGGAGGGTGCGGTGAAACGAGCCGTTACCCGTGACCCGTTGCCCGTGACCGAGGCCGTTGCGCCCGGAGGAAAAGGCCCGGACAACGGGCAACGGGGAACGGGCAACCTCCCCCCCGGCATCCGCTCCTGGACGGACGGGCGTGTGCTCACCGCCGCCACGCACAAATACGAGCTGATCGTCCTCGGCTGCTCGATGGGCGGGATGGCGGCGATGGAAGAGATCTTCTCCGTGCTCCCCGCCGATTTCCCGGTACCGATCGTTGTGGCACAGCATCGGTACCGCACTTCCGGCGAAGCGCTGCCGTCGTTCCTGCGTCGGCACTCGAGGCTCATGATCGTCGACGCGCTGGACAAGCAGTGGGTCAGGCCCGGCAACGTCTATCTCGCGCCGGCCGACTATCACCTGCTCGTCGATCGCGACGGGGAGCTGAGTCTCTCGGTCGACGCCGCGGTCGCGTATTCACGCCCGTCCATCGACGTGCTGTTCGAATCCGCAGCCGACGCGTACTATGCCGGGACGGTGGCTGTCATCCTCACGGGGGCCAATGCCGACGGTGCGCGCGGCGTAAAACGGATCAAGGAGCGCGGCGGATTCGTCGTCGTGCAGGACCCGAAGACGGCTGAGTCGCCGGAGATGCCCTCGGCCGCCATTGCCGCGACGCGCGTGGATCGGATTTTGCCTCTCGATCGGATTGGGCCGTTTCTCGTCGAGTTGTGCCGGAACTCCGGATGATGGACGATCGTGTAAACATTCTCCTGGTCGACGACCAGCCGAACAACCTGCTGGCCCTGGAGTCGATCCTCGCCGAGACGGGGCAGAACCTGGTCATGGCCGAGTCGGGCTCCGCCGCGCTGCGCCATCTGCTGCAGATGGACTTCGCGGTGGTGCTGCTCGACGTGCAGATGCCCGACCTTGACGGTTTCGAGACAGCCAACCTGATCCGCTCGCGCGAGCGGTCCCGCGACACGCCGATCATCTTCCTCACCGCCCTGTCCCGCAGCGAAACGAACGTTTTCCGCGGCTACGAGCTCGGCGCGGTCGACTACATGTTCAAGCCCTTCCATCCGGAGATCCTCCGGTCGAAGGTGAACGTCTTCATCGAGCTGTTCCGGAAGCGCGAGGCGTTCAAGCGCCAGGCGCACGAGCTCGCGCGCCTCATCAAACAGAATGAGCTCATTCTCAATGCGGCGGCCGAGGGCGTGTTCGGCGTGGGGCTGGAAGGGAACACGACCTTCGTCAACCCCGCCGCCGCGCGGATGATCGGACGCAGGGCGGACGAGATCAGCGGCGTCGACATCCACTCGCTCGTGCATCCGGTCTTCCCGGGCGTGCTCACGTGCGACGTCGCGAAGTGCCGGCTCTACGCCGTCGTGCATGGCGAGCCGGCGTACGACGAAGTGGAAGAGACGTTTTTCCGTCCGGAGGGGACGAGCTTTCCGGTGGAGTTCAGCGCGTCGCCGATGCGCGACGAGAACGGCGATCTCCTCGGATCGGTCATCACGTTCCGCGACGTCACGGAGAAGCGTGCCGCCGCCATGGCCGCGGAGGCGCAGCGCCGCTATCAGGAGGCCGAGGCGCAGAACCACGCGAAGGACAACTTCCTGGCCACGCTCTCCCACGAATTGCGCACGCCGATGACGTCGATCCTCGGCTGGGTGCAGTTCCTGCGCACGGGCCACTTCGACGAGCAGGAGCTGGAGGAGGCGTTGCGCACGATCGAATCCAGCGCGCGCCTGCAGGCGCGGCTCATCGACGACATGCTCGACGTCTCGCGCATGATCCTCGGCAAGTTCCAGGTCGACCTCCAGCCGACGCGCATCTCGGACATCGTCGACGCCGCGCTCACGACCGCACGCCCGCTCGCGGCCGACAACGAGGTACGCCTGACGTGGGAGATCGACGACCGCGACGCGCTCGTCGCGGCGGACGCCAGCCGCATCCAGCAGGTGATCCACAACCTGCTGTCGAACGCGATCAAGTTCACGCCGGCCGGCAAGCACGTCGATCTGCGCACGGAGCGGCAGCACGGGAAGCTGAGCATCCGCGTGACGGACGAAGGGGAGGGCATCGACCCCTCGTTCCTGCCGTACGTCTTCGACCGCCTGCGCCAGGCCGAGGGCTCGAACAAACGCAGCGGCCTCGGACTGGGACTGGCGATCGCGCGCCACATCGTCGAGCTCCACCACGGCGACATCGTCGCCGAGAGCGAAGGCGCCGGCCGCGGTGCGAGCTTCACCGTGACGCTGCCGGAAGTGGAAGCGTCGCGCCCCAGCGAGAGCCACGCCTCGGTCCACGCGTAGGCCAGCGTTTGCCGCTTTGTCATCGCGAACGGCACTGATTGTTATTAGGCTGTTCGCACAATGCGACATCGCTGGTCTGCGTTTCTGATCGTTGCGGTCACGGTTGCCTCTGGCCTTGGCGGCGCGGAAGCGCCGAAGCGGTGGACGCGTCCGATCAGCGCGTCGACGCAGAAACAGCAGCGGCCAACCGAAGAGCCGCGCGGTGCGACCGTCGATCTCATCGTCCGGTTCCGGCAGCCCGCGGGAGGAATCACGACGGACGCCATCGCGCTGCGGCGCGACGCAATCGACGCGCGCGTGGCGGGCCTGCGGCGCGATCTCGAGCGCCTCGAGGTGCGGCCGGAGATCAAGCGCACGTTCCATCGCGTGCTCTTCGGCGCGAGCGTGCGCGTCCCGCGCGAGATGCGCGCAGCGATCGCGTCGCTGCCATCCGTGGCGTCGGTTCACGAAGACCGCAGGTTTCGGGCGCTGCTCGCCAACAGCGTTCCCCGGATTCACGCACCGCAGGCGTGGGCGCAGACCGGCACGCGCGGCGCGGGCGTGACGGTGGCGATCATCGACACCGGCATCGACTACAACCATCCCGCGCTCGGCGGAGGGATCGGCAGCGGCTTCAAGGTGACCGGCGGCTGGGACTTCTACGACAACGACGCCGACCCGATGGACGAGACGGGACACGGCACGCACGTGGCCGGAATCGTGGCGGGCAACGGCGGCGGCATCGTCGGCGTCGCCCCGGAAGCCTCTCTGGTCGCCTACCGCGTCCTCGGATCGCAGGGCGGATCCGAGTCGGACGTGATCGCGGCGATCGAGCGCAGCGTCGATCCGAATCAGGACGGCGACCCTTCCGACCACGTCGACATCGTCAATCTGAGTCTCGGCGGGCTCGCGTCCGAGGACGATCCAGCCGCGGCGGCGGTGGAGAGTGCGACTGCGGCGGGCGTGCTGTTCTGCATCGCCGCGGGGAACTGGGGCGACTACGGCAATCTCGACACGCCGGGAATCGCACCCTCGGCGATCACCGTCGGCGCTTCGGACGGCGATGACGACGTCGCCGACTTCAGCTCGCGCGGTCCTTCCTTCGAGTTCGGCATCAAGCCGGAGATCGTCGCGCCCGGGGTGGGCATCGTCTCGTCCTTCCCGGACGGAAAGACCTTCGCGGCGGACGGCACGTCGATGGCGGCGCCTCACGTCGCCGGGGTGGCGGCATTGGTGAAGGCCGTACACCGCGACTGGTCGCCGGCGGAGATCAAGGCCGCGATCGTGACGTCCGCCGTTCCGGTGGATGAAGAGGTGATGATCGGCGGCGCGGGCCGCGTCGATGCACTGCAGGCGACGACGGTGCTGACGCTCGCGTCTCCGCCGACGGTGAGTTTCGGCCAGGCCGGCGCGTTGCAGGACGTGTGGAGCGCGTCGCGCACGGTCACCCTGCGCAACGTTTCCTCCGCGCCGCAGACGCTGACGGCTGGCGTTCAGGGCCTGCGCAACGGTGTGACCGTGAGCGTGACGCCACCGGTGGTCGACATCGCGCCCGGCGCGTCGGCGACGGTGACGGTTGCCATCGCGGTGACGAACGCCGCGGTCCCCGCACCGACGAAAGGATCGCTCTCGTTCG
This sequence comes from uncultured Acidobacteriota bacterium, assembly GCA_963821585.1. Taxonomy (GTDB): domain Bacteria; phylum Acidobacteriota; class Thermoanaerobaculia; order Gp7-AA8; family Gp7-AA8; genus QHVT01. Next base: position 3,976,255 of record CAWGEI010000003.1, on the reverse strand, counting down.
GCGGGAGAATCGAATGGAGCGGCGGTGGCGTGCCGGTCCACGTTCCGTGGGCGTTCGTGAAAGGCGCGTTCCTCACCATTCACGTTCCCGACGGCCAGAACGATCTCATGGCCAAAGTGCTCGGGGGCGGGTGGCAGGTGAACACCGATTTCTTCTACGTATCTGCGCGCGTCTTCTCGCCGTTGGAAGAGGTCGACGTCGTCGTGCGGGAAACCGGCTCCTTCAGCCGCGGGATCGTCGACCGCATCGTCGTGGCGGAACGGGTCGATACGTTCGCCAGCCCGCGCGTCACCATGCCGATGAGCGCCGCCCGCTTCAGACTCACCGCCCGTACGACCGACGAAGCCGGAGGCGCGCTCGAATCCGAGGGGCGCGGGTGCGTCGAGCACCTCGTGTTCGCGTTCCCGCAAGGCCGGAAGTATTCGGTCGAACAGGTGCCCCAATCCCGGCCGCAGTACGGTCCGATGTCGGACCGGATCAAGGCCTATCTGCTGCACACCTGTGAGGACATCGCGCACGAGACTCTGTACGCGGCGATCCACGAGCCGTGGCAGGGCCTGCAGGCGGATGTGACCAGCACGTCGCACCCGGAGTGGCTGCGCCAGGACGTGCGTTTCCTCGGCGCCACGGAGGGTCACCTCACGAATGCGCTGGCGACGCTCCGCTTTCCCGGGCCGATGGAGAGCTACTACTTCGCCGGCGGCTGGTCGTTCCTGATGCGCCCGACCCGTCCCTCGCTGAAGATCCTGTATGCCCGGAGTCCGGCGCCCGAAGTGGAGCTCATGGCACTGCTGGAACGGATGAGCCGCTGCTACTCGCCGGAGCTGGGACATGACGTCGATTGCCCGATGTTCTCGAACGCATTCGTGTACTTCGATGACGAGGGCGTGCGCGTCGACGGCGATCTGTTCTTCGACGTGTCGCCCATGGCCTATCGCGTTCCCGTCGGGAAGCCCCTGACCATCGGAGGCGGCCCGCTCTGGGCACAGCAGGGATTCGCCGCCCGACCGGGATTCTGGTCTGCCGCCGCGGGTTGGATGGGGGCGGCCGGAGAGCGGCGGGAGACCGACATCGCGCGCGCCCGCACGATCCTGCGTGACGCGGCCGGAACGGTCATTGCCGATAGCCCTGCCGGATACGTGTACAAGTACGAGACGCTCCCGCGCGGTGCCTACAGTGTGCAATCCATCAACTCGCACTCGGAGGTCGGCGGGATCGCGGGAACGGCGACGCTGACATCCACGCTCGACATGATGAAGCCCGATCCGCTGTACCCGTGGCTCACCGGCGTGCGCACCGAAGATGCCGGCGGCTTACAGGCCACCGTCTTCGAGCGCGATGCGCCCGCGACGCTGGTGTTCTCCGTTGCCGACCTGTTGCAGGAAACGCTGTGGACGCGCCGCGTTCCGCCGCGCGAAGAAGCGACCCGCGTCGAGTACAGACGCCGCGGCACGATCGCATGGAAGCCGCTCACCGCATTGGTCCACGCGCGCCACTATCAGAACAACAACTGGCTCAATGCGGGAACGGGCACGATGTACCGCGTCAATCTCTCCGCGGTCACGCGGGAGATCCACGGTGGTGTGGACATTCGGATTCACGCCGAGGATGCAGGGGGGAACTCCGTCGAGCTGCTGCTCGAACCGGCGTTGTTCGTTGGGGATCCGTCGAAACCGCGCGCCGTGCGGCGGTGAATTTTCCGCTGAGAAGAGACTCCGGGAGTGCGGTTGGCCGCACTCCCGGACGCGACACGTTGCTGCTATGCCGCGAGGAGCTCTCACGACGGATCAACATCCATCGCGATCATCTTCCCGAAATCGCTCCTCCGTCCGCCGGAGAAATACCTCGTGACTATGCCGGCGCGTTCGGATCGCTCGGACCGTTCGGACCATTCGGACCGTTCAGCAGGCTTTCCTCGTCGTTTTTCGGGGTGGGAATCGAGATTCCGCCATTCAGGCCGAGGCGCCGCAGCGTGCGGTTGATGAGATCTCTCACGCCGGCGAAACGATCCGTTGACGGTGCGACCTCACGCGTGCGCGTGTTCTGGGATTTTTGCGACTGCTGGGTTTGACGAGCGGCGGCCGGGGTAGCGGCAAGCACAGTGGCGCTGATCAAAAGAACGGCGACGATGGTTTTGATAGACGAAGAGCGCATAGATTCCTCCTGTTTGTGTTGCATGAGTGGTTCTCGGTTGCTCAGCGGTTTCCGCTGAAATTGCCTAACAGGTGGGAAGACGGCGCGCGACCAGCTACTCCCTGACGTCGGACGACGGCGGCGCGTAGAGGCGCGGCTGCTCGGCAGGGAGCTCGCGCAGAAAGGCGTGCACGTGCCGGACGAGGCTCGTCGAAGCATGACCGACGGCAACCGCTTCCCGCAGAAACGAGAGGGCTGTGATCGCGCGTGACGTCATGCCCGAGCGCGTGAACTGCGCGATCAGGTCGCGGCAGATCGCGGGAACTTCTTCGGCTTGCCCGATCATCAGCAACGCCTCCGCGAGCTCGAGCGCGACCAGGCCGGCGTCGGCGATCAGCTCCAGCTCTTCGAATTCACGCCACGTTCTGCGGAGCGTGGGAATCGCTTCGGAGGTCCTGCCCGCGGAGACGAGTGCGTGACAGAGCATCCAGCGCGCGCGGGCGCGCTCGGTGCCCATCCCCAACAGCTCGTATTCAGGAATGCAGCGTTGCAGGTACTCGGCAGCCTTCTCCGGCTGCCGCAGGTCGGCATAAGCGGTACCGATGTTGTGCGTGATGCGCACCCGTCCGAATTCGTCGACAGCGGGCTCCTGTTCGAGAGCGAGCCAGATCTCCAGCGCCCCCGCGGGGTTTCCCGACTCGTAGATCATGCCCGCTTCGGTGATGCGCGCGTTGATGTGGCGTGTGATGTCGCCGAAGCGGAGGAACGTCTGTGCCGCATTGCGGGCCAGGGCGATCGCCTCGTCCGCGCGGTCGACGTAGCAGAGGATCGAGGCCTGGACCAGCGCGAGCCGCGCGAGGTCGTACTCCGGCAGCGGCGCCTGTGCGAAGAGGCGCTTCGACCTCTCCGCATAGTCCAGGGCCTCGGGGTAACGGCCCATGAACGACAGCACGTACGCGTGGTCCCGCAGGGACTGCGCGCGGAGTTTGATGACGTAGTCGCAGGGATAGGTGCTGACTTCGAGCGTGTTCGCGATCTCGATGGCCAGGGCGGTCACCTGCAGCGCATTGGCCGGTGAGGTGGCGAGGTAGGAGCGCATCCTTTCGAGGAGCTGCTTGACCATGCCACCGGTGTAGACGCCTTCCATCTTGCGGAGGCGCTGGCGCCACCAGGCCGGGGGGCCGGTGAGGAGCTCATCGCACTGTTCGATGGCCCGCTCGTCCTCGAGGCGGACCTGTTCCGCGAACGCGACGACGTTGGTGACGAACTGCTTCGGCGGGGCGGGATTGGTCTCCCACAGACCCCTGTCGCTGAGCGTCGCGATCAGATCGCGGTGCTCTCCGACCTCGAGCGCACACTCAGTACACGCCGACACATGCGACGCGATCTCTGAAGCGATCGGCGAGGTGCCTTCCACGTATTGAAACAGCGATTCGTCGTCGTAGTGCGTCATGGCTCTATTTACGTGCGGCAAGATAGCACGACGTAAAGGTACTTGTCAGCAAGGAACGCAAGGAATCCGCACCGCGGAACCTATTTTTCTCATTCTACGACGAAAATGGCCCCGCCTGGCTGGGGAGGGAGGATTCGAACCTCCGAATGGCGGCTCCAAAGGCCGCTGCCTTACCACTTGGCGACTCCCCAACGCTGCGTCGCAGGCACGACACCGCCCTGTAACGCCCGCCGCCGCCGGGGCATTCGCGGGAGGCGCAGTCTAGCAGAAGCGGGAGATTACCTCACGCCTCGCCGAGGCGCACGTTGACCGTCTGGCGCCGCGTGCCGCGGAGGATCTCCACGCGCACCGTGTCGCCGGGGCGCTTCGCGCGCAGCAGGCGCCGGAGCTCGCCGGTGTGCTCGATACCTTCGCCGTCGAGGCCGACGATGAAGTCTTCCGTGCGGATACCGGCCTGCGCGGCGGGCATGCCGCGAACCACTCTGACGACGACCACACCCTCCTGAATCGGCAGGTTGAAGTACCGCGCCACCTCGGGCGTGATATCGCGCATGTCGACGCCGAGGACGGCGCGGCGCACGCGGCCGGTAGTGAGGATCTGTTGCATGACGTCGGTGGCGACGTTGATCGGCACCGCGAAGCCGAGGCCGGTCGTGCCGGAGTACGTGGCGGTGTTGATGCCGATGACGCGCCCCGAGGAGTCGAGCAGCGGGCCGCCTGAGTTACCGGGGTTGATCGCGGCATCCGTCTGAATGAGCCCCGCGGCGATGTCCATACCTTCGGGCGCGCGGTTCGTCGCCGAGACGACGCCGCGCGTGACGGTGCGCTCGAGACCGAGCGGGTTGCCGATCGCGACGGCGACCTGCCCGACTTCCAGGCGGTCGGAGTCGCCGAGCGGCGCGGTCGGGAGGTTCGTCGCCGGGACGCGCACGACCGCGGTATCGACGGTCGGGTCGAGTCCGAGGACTTCGCCGGTGAAGGTGCGGCCATCGGCAGTGCGGATCTCGACGGTGCGCGCGTTGCCGACCACGTGCGCATTCGTAAGGATGATGCCGTCGGCGCGGACGATCACGCCGGAGCCCGAGCCGCCGCGGCGCGACACGGCGACGACGGTGGGAGTGGCGGTGCGCGCGACGCGGATCACGGTTTCTTCTTCCGTGCTGCGCTGCGCTTCGAGAACGGGGACGAGGAACGTGAGACAGAGGACGAGAGTGGTGACGCGTTTCATCACAATGCTGAGACGCACACCGCGTTCCCGTCGTTACGCCTTGTCCTTCGCGATCGGGCCGAGTTTCGCACCCGTTGCACGAATGTAATCGGCCGGAGCGATGAGGATCTGCGCCCCGCGCATCCCTGCGCTGATCGAGATCACGTCGAAGAGCTCGATCGTCTCGTCGGCAAATACGGGGTAATTCTTCTTGGCCGCGAGCGCGGTGACGCCGCCGCGGATGTAGCCGGTCAGCGGCTGGACTTCTTTCAATGGAACCGTGTCGACCTTCTTGTCCCCGGTGAGCTGCGCCAGTCCCTTGAGATCGAGCTGCTGATCGCCGGGCACGACCGCGAAGCAGACGCCGTGCTTGTCCCCCCGCGCCACCAACGTCTTGAACACCTGCTCCGCCGGTAGCCCTACTTTCCGCGCAACGGACTCGGCCGCGAGATCGTCGGGGTCGACTTCGTACTCGCGGATCTCGTAGGAGACGGCGAGCGAGTCGAGCAGTCGCGCGGCGTTGGTTTTCGTCACGCAGGAAACGATATAGGAGTGAATGTCCTCCCGTGGAGCCAAGCGGTGGCGCTCCTCGCCTCGGACCGCCGCCGTCTCGGCGGCTGATGCGGCGGCGTCCCGCCGCTGCCGGCGCTGGCGAGGAACGTGCCGCGCGAGCGCCGCGCAGGCGGGGACGCCTGCGCATCAGCCGGCGGGACGCCAGCGGTCCGAGCGCGCCGAAATCATCGTGCGGTGTGCGGCGCGAAGAAACGTGAGGTTAGTACTGAGACCAAGCCTGCGCCGCATGGAACGGGCAGATTCTCAGAAGACAAGCTCTTCCGCTTCGTGCCGCGCCGCTTCGACGACTCGTTCCGGCGCAGTGCGCAGGAGATCGACAGGACGTTCGCCTCCCAGCCAGCCATCCGCGAACGTGAACCACAGCGCGATCTCCCACGGCGACCGCATGTCGCGGAGAATCGCGAGGATGTCCGCGATCACCGCCAGGGGGCGTCCCTCCGTGTCGAACTGAAACCCGGGAAACACCTCGGCATCTCGATACTGCACGGAGAAGATTGCGCGATCCGCCGGTACACCCGCCTTCGCGAGCTCCTGCGGCGTCCGTATGCCGAACTCTTCGACCATCCGGTCGCGAGCTTCGACGTTCCGCTTCATCTGCGCCGCGTACGCGGCGGCCGCTTCGGCGGCGCTGATCCCGGGAAACGCTGAACGCGTTGGAGGCGCTTTCTCGATGGGGCGATCTTTCGTGTGTGCCATCTCGTCCTGTCAGATGCTACGCCAGCGCACATTGCACGTCCATCCCGACCCGACTACGCTTCCCGCCTCGCATGATACCCACGCTCCTCCTCGCCCTGCTCCTCGCTCAGACCGACGCCACCTCCCGCTCCTGGAACCAGCCCGTCGAGCCGTTCCGGATCGCCGGCAACCTCTATTACGTCGGCGCCACGGACATCACGTCCTATCTGATCACCACGCCGAAGGGCCACATCGTCCTCGACGGCGGGTTCGTCGAGACCGCGCCGATGATCCTCGCGAACATCCGCAAGCTCGGCTTCGATCCGAAAGATGTGAAGATCCTCCTCAACAGCCATGCGCATGTCGATCACGCGGGTGGGCTCGCCGAACTGAAGCGCGCGACGGGCGCGATGCTCTACGCCAGCCGCGGCGACATCCCTCAACTCGCCCGCGGCGGACTCGACGACCCGCAGTTCGGCAACAGGTTCCCCTTCGCGCCGGTCCACGCCGACCGCATCGTCGAAGACGGCCAGCGCATCTCCCTCGGCGGCACGACGCTGGTCGCGCACCTCACGCCCGGCCACACGCCCGGCTGCACCACGTGGACGATGCGTGCCGGCGGCAAGGACGTGGTCTTCGTTGGCAGTCCCTCCACGCCGTCGGAGTATCGCCTGACGAACAACCCGCGCTATCCCAACGCCGTCGCCGACTACCGGAAACAGTTCGCAACGCTGAAGTCGCTCGGCTGCGACGTCTTCCTTGGGTCGCACGGGGGCTTCTTCGGTCTGGCGGACATGGTCGCCGGCAAGAAAAAGTTCGCCGGATGCGACGAGTATCACGCTTTTCTGGCCACCTTCGAGCGACGATTCGAGGAGAGAGTTACCCGCGGGGAATGACCGTTCCCGCGAAGCCCGTTCCGAATAACTTCGGAGAACCCCCATATTGAAGCGAATTGCCGTACTGCTCGCCCTGCTGACGTCGTTTGCCGCGCGCGCGACCACGATCGTCATGCCTACGGATGAGCAGCTCATCCGGAAGTCGCCCGTCATCGTCAGCGGCACCGTGCTCTCCACGACGCCTGTCGATCGCGACGGCCTGCTCTGGACGGAGACGCGCGTCGCGGTCACTCGTTCAATCAAAGGACAGGCCCCGCAGACGATCACGATCCACGAACTGGGCGGCGTCGAAGGCGACCGCATCACCAAGATCTTCGGCGCGCCAGAATTCACCCTGGACGAGCGTGTGCTTCTCTTCCTCGAGCCGGCAGCGGACGGCGGCTATCGCGTGATGGACCTCTTCGCCGGCAAGTTTGGCGAAGGCCAGGCGCTCGACGGGCGCCGCCTCTGGCTTCGCCACGACACGTCGCAGGACGTCGTCTTCCTCGACGCGAACCTCCGTCCCGCCGAGCCGCGCAACATCCAGCGCGACGCCGCGGGCTTCGAGACCTTCCTCGCCGAGCGCGTCGCGGGACGCATGGGGCAGCAGGACTACGACATCGAGAACCCGGTCCTCCGGAGCGCCGACGGCAGCGGGCGGATCCGCCCGGACTTCACGCTCCTCGTCGAGCCCGCGATCTACCGGTGGATCCGCTTCGACAGCGGCCAGGGCGTCACCTGGCACCACGTCGGGACGCAGCCCGGTTACAGCGGCAACGGCGTGTCCGAGCTGCAGACGGCGATGGCCGCGTGGACGAGCTACTCCGAGGCGAGGATCCTGTACAACTACGGCGGCGCGCGGCCGGGGTCGGGTGATTACAACGAGGTCTACTTCAACGATCCGTTGAGCGCGATCTCGGGGTCGTGGAACCCAGCCACCGGCGGCACCGTCGGCCTCGGCGGATTCAACGGCACCGGTGCCGGAGCCACGTTCAACGCGCCTTTCAAGGCCGATGCCTCGCACCCGGCCGGTGCGACGCAGGCGACCACGATCACTTCGGCGCTGCTGACGATCCAGGACGGCGTGTCGCCGGCGAACAGCATCAGCAGCACCCTGTTGGCCGAGATCATCGCTCACGAGTTCGGCCACACCCTCGGCTTTGGCCACAGCGAGATCACCGCCGCGCTGATGCACGCGTCGGTGACGGGCCTCGGCCCCTCGCTGCGCACCGACGACCGCATGCCGCGCGCTGGCTCTATCCGAACGGCAGCGGGAACAACACCCCGACGGCTCCGGCCGCGCCGTCGAATCTCGGCGCTGTGCCTTCCGGCAGCAACGTCGACCTCTCGTGGACCGACAACGCGAACAATGAGACCTCCCAGACCGTCCACCTCGCGCCCGGCAACGGCTCGTTCGCCAACATCGGACGCTCGCCGCAAATGCGACAGCCTTGCGGCTCACCAGTCTCGCGGCCGGCGCTACCGCGTCTACGTCATGTCGTCGAACGCCGCCGGCACCTCAACGCAGTCGAACACCGTCACGTTCACCATCGTCTCCCCGCCTGTCGCGATCTTCACCATGGACCCGTCGACCGGTGTTGCCGGGATCACGTATTCACGTTCTCCGATGAGTCCGCGGGCTCCGTGACGTCGCGCGTCTGGAGTTCGGCGACGGCGGCACGTCCACCGCCATCGGTCGCCGCTCACATCTACGCAGTCTCGGGACAGTTCACCGTGACGCTGACGGTCTCCGGCCCGGGCGGCACGTCCACGCCTCGAAGATGGTCTCGGTGAGCGGCCCGCTCAACGCGCAGTTCTCTGTCGCCGGTGATGCCCACGACGAACGACCTGGTCGTTCACCGATCAATCGACCGGCGCGCCGACGGCCTGGCAGTGGTCGTTCGGCGACGGCTCCTCCTCGACGCGCAGAATCCGTCGAAGAATTCGTGCCGCGGGGACGTACAACGTCTCCCTGGCGGTCTTCCGCAATGGCACGTCCGGCACGACGTCGCGCACGATCACGGTCGCGAACGCCACCGGCGGCATGCAGCTCCCGGTCGCGGCGTTCGAGACGTCGCCGTCGACGGCGATCGGCAGCCCGTCGTCTTCAACGACCGCTCGACGGGCGGGCCGAGCGCGTGGCAATGGTCGTTCGGCGACGGCGGCACCTCGACGCTGCAGAGCCCGACGCACGTGTACGGCGCGCCGGGCGCGTACTCGGTCACGCTCACCGCCTGGAACGCCGCGGGCTCGAGCCAGCACTCGAAGCAGATGAACGTCTCGGCCATCTCCCGTACCGCGGACTCGTCTCCGTGGCCACGCAGACCAACGGCATCGGCGGCACGGCTCGTGGCGCACGGAGCTCAGTCTCTTCAACGCCGGACTCGAAGGCGCGACTGTGTCGCTGGGCTTCCTGCCCACCGCGGGCGGCAGCATTGACGGTCTTCTCGCGCCGCGGCAGTCGATGACGTACGCGAACATGCTGCTCGATCTCTTCGGGATCTGCACCGCCGCCGCGGGCGCGCTCGGCATCGAGGCCACCAGCGCCGGCGCGAGCGCCGACCTGCGCGTCACGCAGCCGCACGTTCACCACCGGCGGGACGGCACGTACGGCCAGTCGGTGCCGGACGTGCAGTCCGACGCACTGGGCAGACGCTGTACATCACCGGCCATCAGGCAACACCGCCTTCCGCACGAACGTCGGCCTCGTGAATCGCGGCGAGGCGGCGCTGAACGGCGACGCTGACGCTGTACGGGCGGGACGGCGGCACGCTCGGCACGAAGAACGTGACGCTTCCCGCGGACTGCTTCCAGCAGTCCGCGCTATGGGCGCTATTCCCCGAGGTGAACGGGGTGACGCACGACGTGCTCACGATGCAGATCGCCGCCCCGCCTCGAGACGCCATCAGCGCGTACGCCTCGGTGATCGACAACTTCACCCAGGATCCGATCTACATCCAGGCGCTGGCCGCGGCCACCGACGGCACGCTGACCATCCCCGTCGTCGGCCGCGCCCCCGGCGTGAACGGGACGTTCTGGCGCAGCGACGTGACGCTGTTCAATCCGAACGCGGAGCAGGTCACGCTCACGCTCCGCTACGGCGACCCGGACGCGCGCTGACCTCCTCGGCGCGCAACGACAGAAGTGCTCGCCGACGTGCTCTCGACGTTCGGCCAGACCTAGGGCAGCCGGCGCGCTGTATGTGACCTGGACCGCGGCGACCGGCCGGTGGTCACGAGCCGCACCTACACGTCCGCGGAGAGCGGCGGCACGTTCGGCCAGTCCATCGACCCGATGGCCTTCGGCGAAGTCGTCGTGTCGTCCCCGGCCTGCGCAACGACGGCTGTTCCGCTCGAACCTCGGCTTCGTCAACGCCGGCTTCGAGACCGAGTCTTCTCCGTGATCGTGCTCTCGCCGTCAGGTAACGAGCTCGCGCGCAGGATCGTCACGCTCGGACCGGACGCGCTCGTGCAGTACTCGGTCACCGCCCTCTTCTCAAACGTGAACTCGTCGTCGGTTCACGATGCTCACGGAAGGCGACGGCAACGCGCAGTTGTTCGCCTACGGCTCGATGGTGGACAACGACTCCGGCGATCCGGTGTTCTTCGCGGGGCAGTAACCAAGTGCTGAGTGCTGAGTGCTGAGCAGGCGGCAACGCCTGTCATCCTGAGCCGCGAAGACGGCGAAGGATCCCGCGATTCGAGCGCGTCGCGTGCTACCGGCAGGGGGTCCTTCGCCGCGCTTCGCCGGCTCAGGATGACAGCCGATTGACAGCCGGGCGGGCGGGACTCAGGACTCAGGACTCAGGACTCAGCCCTATTGAACACGCAACAGGTCCCGTCCCACGATAACCGTCCCCTTAAAATGCCGCGCGGCCCGCTCCCGAAACGTCTCCTCCGCGTTCGCCGGGATCAAGTGCGTCAGCACGAGTGTCTTCACCCCCGCGCGTGCCGCGAGCTGGCCCGCTTCCTCCGCGCTGGTGTGGTAGCTCTTCAGCCGCGCCGCAACCGCCGGCGTGTCCACCTTGTCGAAGTGCTCGGGGAGATACGCTTCCAGCACCAGCACGTCCGCGCCCTTCGCGTACTTCACCAGATTCTCCGTCGGCCGCGTGTCGCCGGAGATGACGATCGACTTTCCGCCCGCGTCGAAGCGATAGCCGAACGAGTGTTCCACCGGCTTGTGATCGACGATGAACGCCGTCACCTTCACCTCGCCGTCGTCGTACACGACGCCCTCGCGCACGATGTGCGTGCGGATCGTGGCGCCCGCCGCCGGGTGCTTCTCCAGTACGTCGCGCCGCAAGTGGATGTCCTCGGCGAAGAACTCCAGCATCGCATCCGCCAGCCGCTTCGTTCCCTTCGGCCCGTACAGCTGCAGCGGCACGGTCTTTCGCCCGAACTGCCACGAGGTGTTGAAGAGGTCGGGCAACCCTGCGGTGTGATCGGAGTGCAGGTGCGTGAGGAACACGCCGCGCAGGTTCGCGTACTGCAGCTCCGTCCCCGCGATGCGCATCGTCGTCCCGCGCCCCGCGTCGACGACGAACCATTTCTCGCCGAACACGACGGCGGCCGACGGACCGGCGTGGGCGGGATCGGGGCGCGGATAGCCCGTGCCGAGCAGGATCACGATCAGCGCGCTAAGCAATGACTGCGTCATAGACGATCTGCGACCACGTTTCCATCCGCTCGCGCAGCGCCGGCAGCTCGCCCGCCGCCGCCCACCGCCCGGTCATCTTCTCCGTCTCGCGTACGGTTACGTTCGCGTCGTGTGCGTCGAGCACGTACACCGCGCCGAGGTGGACGCTGCCGACCTCGGTGGTGTCGTCGTTGAGGATGCCGACGAACGTCAGGTCGTAGTCCCCCGCACGTGGACTTCCTCTTCCAGCTCCTTGTGGAGACCGTCAAGCAACTCCGGCGTGTCCGGGTTGATGTGGCCGCCGATGCCGAGGGAGAGCTTGTGGTGCAGGCGGGTCTCGGTCTGCTTCGGCGTGCGCTGGAGCAGGAAGTACGACCCGTCGTGGCGGATCACGACGTACGGGATGATCTGCTTGTACTGCGGCGACACCTCGGCCGTCGGGCGGTCGAGGAAGAAGTGTCCGTCGAGGATGGCGTCGAGCGCCTCGTCGAGCTGTTCGCGCACGAGGCCGTACTCGACGAGGTACGGCGCCAGCAGCTCGCGCTCCACGACCATCACCTGCTCGACGCTCATCGCAGCGCCTCCAGCACGGCGTCGTGCAACAGGCCGTTCGTGGAGAGCGCGTTCCCGCCATCGAAGCGCGCGTCCCCTCGCAGGTCCGTGAACCGGCCGCCGGCCTCCTCGACGATGATCTGCACCGTGGCCACGTCCCATGCCGCGACCACAGGCTCCACCGCGATCTCGATGGCCCCCTCGGCCACCAGCATGTGCATCCAGAAGTCGCCAAAGCCCCGCGCGCGCGTACAGCGGCGCATCAGGGCGAGGAACGGCTCGCCGAGGTTGAAGTGCTCCCAGTCCTTGACGCTGGAGTAGGCGATGTGCGCGTTCTCGACCGTGTCGATGCGCGACACGTGCATCGGGCGCCCGTTGCAGAACGCGCCGTCCCCGCGCGACGCCCACCAGCGCCGCGACATCGCGGGGGCCGCGATCACGCCGACCGTCGGAACGTCGTTCTCGACCAGCGCGATCAAGGTTCCGTACACCGGAATGCCGCGCACATAGTTCGCCGTGGCATCAATCGGATCGATGACCCAGCGCCGCGCGCCGCTGCCGCTGGCACCGAATTCCTCGCCGACGATGCCGTCGTCCGGGCGTTCCGCGGCGAGCCGTTCGCGCAGCGCGCGCTCGACCGCCTCGTCCGCCTCGGACACCGGCGACATGTCGATCTTCGTACGCACGGTGAGGGTGGCGGATTGAAAGTGCTGGAGGGTGATCGCGTCGGCCGCGTCGGCGAGCTCCAACGCGAGGCGCAGGTCCGGATTCATGGGGGCGGAGGGTAACATGCGCGTCCGTCATCTATGCTCGGACTCGTCCTCGCCGCCGCGCTTACCATTGAAGACTACGCAACGCTCCCGCTGCCGTCGTCGCCGCGCTGGTCGCCGGACGGCAAACGGATCGCGTACGTGCTCACCAAGGCAGATCTCGAGAAGAGTGCGTACGACTCCAACGTCCGCATCATCGACGCCGACGGGACGAACGACCGCCAGCTCACCTTTGCGCGCGGGGCGGACTTCCGGCCGCGCTGGTCGCCGGACGGGAGGACCCTCGCGTTCGTCAGCGATCGCGATGGGAAGAACGCGATCTGGCTCCTGAATCCGGACGGCGGCGAGGCGCGGAAGCTCGTCGATCCGCCGGCGGCCGTGCGCGAGGTCGAGTGGTCGCCGGACGGGAAGTCGATCGCGTTTACGCGCATCGACGAGACGACGCCTGAGGAGACGAAGCGTGCAGCGGAGAAAGACGATGCGCGGGTGGTGGGGGAGGACGCGAAGCGCGTCCATCTCTATCTCGCGGATGTCGAGAGCGGCGCTGTCCGGCGGCTCACCAGCGGCGCCTTCTCGATCTGGACGTTTTCCTGGGCGCCCACGGGCACCGAGATCGCGTTCGACCGCGGCCCGGGCACGGGGCTCGATGACCTCTATCGCACCGACATCTACGCCGTGAGCGTTGCGACCGGCGAGCTGAAGCCGCTGGTCGTGCGGACGGGCTCGGATCGCATGCCGGTCTACTCGCCGGACGGCAAGTGGCTGGCCTTCACCTCGTGGGGCGGCGTCCATGACTGGCTCCTGGAGCAGGAAGTCCACGTGATGCCCGCAAGCGGCGGCGAGTCGCGCAATGTGGCCAAGGCGTACGACCGGACGCCCGAAGGGATCTTCTGGAGCGACGGGCAGCTCTTTGTCGAGGGGGCGTACAACACCACCACGCAGCTCTATCGCGTGAACGCGGACGGCAGCGGCTGGACGGATACGACCCAGGTCGCGGGCGTGATCGGCGATCCGCACGTGTCCCGCGGACGCGCCGCATACATTTATCAATCGACCAGCGAGCCGCCGGAGCTGTTCGTCGAGAAGAAACAGCTCACGCACCACAACGACGCCTATCGCGCGCGCGACCTCGGCGAGACGCGCGTCATCCGCTGGAAGAACCCGAAGGACGGTCTCGAGATCGAAGGTCTGCTCACCCTGCCGGTCGGCTACAAGAGCGGGCGCGTGCCGCTCCTGACCTTCGTCCACGGCGGTCCGGCCTCGCGTTTCGACCAGGGCTACCTCGGCTACCTCGGCTGGATCTACGCGCCGCAGGTGCTCGCCGCGCACGGCTTCGCCGTACTGCGTCCCAACCCGCGTGGCACCGGCGGCTACGGCAGCGCGTTCCGCCGCGCGAACCGCAACGACTGGGGCGGCATGGACTGGATCGACATCAATGCCGGCATCGACCACCTCATCGCCAGCGGCATCGCCGATCCCGACCGCCTCGGCCTCATGGGCTGGAGCTATGGCGGCTACATGGCCGCCTGGGCCATCGGCCACAGCGACCGCTTCAAAGCCGTCAGCGTTGGCGCGCCCGTCGTCGACCTCCTCAGCTTCCACGGCACCGCCGACATCCGCGACTTCATCCCGGACTACTTCAAGCCGCTCTCGCTGGACACCCTGCGCGCCCGCAGCCCGCTCTGGAACCTGAAGAAGTCCAACGCGAAGGTGCTCATCCAGCACGGCGAAGCCGACGACCGCGTGCCCACGTCACAGGGGACGATGCTCTACCGCAGCCTTTACGAGCTGGGCGTCGACGTCACGATGGTGACTTATCCGCGCACGCCGCACATCCCGCGCGAGCCGAAACTGCGCATGGACATCATGAGGAGGAACCTCGAGCTGTTCCTGCCGCTCCGCAACGTGGCGCGCGAAGCAGTGCCCTAGTGTTGACGTACCGGCGAGCCGCCGGTGGACCGGCCGGCCAGCGGCCGTGCGCTTCCACGCGTGCCTCAGGCCGTTCGTCGAGAAGGAGAACGACCCCAAGCTGACGCAGAAAGGCGCGCCGGCTGGTAGCCCAATGGCCTTAACTTTAGGAGAGAACAACCCCTCATCCGCCTTCGGCACCTTCTCCCCTCACGGAGGGGAGAAGGGGGAGGGATGCGGCGAATCTCGCAAGAAACAAAGGAGATAAGCTGTCTCTCGCGAGAACGAGCCTTGTCACCCCCTCTCCCCGTGCGTGAGCGCGGGGAGAGGGTGGCCGAAGGCCGGGTGAGGGGCGCGCTCGCCTAGAGTTAAGGCCATTGGGCTGCCAGCGGCCGCTCCACCGGCGGCTCGCCGGTGCGTCGCAAGCAGGATTTGCCTGCGAGCAAGCAGTGCTTGTCCACGAGCAAGTACCACTCGTCACCTGGCAAGCAGTACTTGCCCATAGCCAAGTACTCCTTGCCCTCGGGTCACGTACAGGCCCGCTCGCGGACTGGCAGCAGTCCCATGGCCGCGCACGCTCCCAGAATCGGCATCATCGCCGGGACGAACGCCGGATCGGCAAGGGCAAGCAGCGCTCCTGCGGCGACGATCGCGCCTCCCAGGATCATCGGCGCGGCATACGCGCGCGTCCCCATGCGGGCGCGAACCGCAGCTGCCGCAACGAGAGTGCCGGCCAGCAGGAGGGGACCCGCCAACGCCCACGGCAGCGATTCCGGAGTCAGCACGGACACGGCTGTTGCTCCGATGACGCCGAGACCCAACAGCAGGGACGGAACCAGAGAATCAGCTTTCATCGACACCTCCACTCATGGAGAAAGTACGGACCGGAACGGGGAATGTTCTCGTCAGCGCGAGCCGAACCGCATCCCGAAGAAGTCCCCTTCGTTCCACCGCGGCCGCTCCTTCCCGTTGGCGATTGCCACCGCGAGGTCGCGGTTCACGCGCGCCCAGCCGGTGCCGGATTCGTAGTCGATCTTCTGGCCGCTCTCGTCGGCGGGGGAGTGGTAGACGGTGCGGAGCCAGTCGCGGGTGAGCTTTTCGCCGTCGATCGCGGGGTCGGCGCTCTGGAAGCCGCCTTTGTAGGTGATCGCGGGGATGCCTTTCTTCACGAACGAGAACTGGTCGCTGCGGATGAACCGCACCTCCTCGGGCAAGGGATCGTCCTGCAGGGTGAAGCCGTTGCGTTCGGCGGCGGCGCGCGCGAGGGGGCCGAGGGAGGAGTGCTCCATGCCGAGGGCGACGAGGCTCTTCATGGGGAAGAGCATGGTGATCATGTCCATGTTCACGTTGGCGACGATGGTGCCCTGGACGGTCGGATGCTCGGCGAACGCCAGCGACCCGTGCGCGCTCTTCTCCTCGGCCGTCACGGCGGCGAAGACGATGGAGCGCCGCGGACGCGGCTTCATCGCGGCGACGTCGCGTGCGATCTCGAGGAGCGCGGCGATGCCGGACGCGTTGTCGAGCGCGCCGTTACGGATGCGGTCTTCGCCGCGGTCGTTGATACCGAGGTGGTCGAGGTGGGCGGAGACAACCACGTGCTCGTCCGGCAGTTCCGAGCCGCGGACGATGGCCACCACGTTCGCGCTGGTCGTGTGGCCGATGATCGTCGTCGTGTGGATCGCGACGCGCTTCTTCATCGCGAACGGACGGGCGATCCCGTTCTCCGCGCCGGCGAGGATCGCGTCGAGCGACGTCGCCTCTCCGGCAAACAGCGCCTGCGCGGCGCGGGGTCCCAGGGTGGCGGCGCCGCGGATCTGCGGGAAGCTCTCCATCGGCTGGCCGTCGCGGTCCAGCGCACGCATGCCGGTCGAATCCCCCGACGCGATGGTGCGCTCCCAGGCGAAGCGGCGCTCGCTGTCGAGCGTGCGCACGACTACGATGCCGAGCGCGCCGCGCGCCGTGGCGTTCGCGGCTTTCGCCGTACCGCTCGAGTAATACGCGCGCTGGCTGTGCGGAAACCGCGGCGGCGCGCCGGCCAGCATCGCCACGATCCTGCCGCGCACGTCGACGTCCTTGTAGTCGTCGTGCCCGAGCTCGGGAGCAATGATGCCGAATCCGGCGAAGACCACCGGCGCGTCGACGTCGCTCGTGCTCTCGTTGCCGGTCGAGATGAGGACGTCCTTGCGATGGACGAACGCCTTGCCGTCGATGGTGAACGACGACTTCGCCGGATCGAGGCGGAACGTGCGCATGCGCAGCTGCTGCAGGTACGTGCCGTTGTCCCCCGCCGGCTCCGCGCCCACGGCCTCGAACTGCGCCGCGACATACGCGGCCGCGACGTCGTATCCGCGCGTGCCGGCCTCGCGGCCTTCGACCGCGTCGTTCGCGAGGAAGTTGACGTGCGCGCGAATCGCGTGCGGCGTGATGGCGAGGACGAGCGCGAGGGCGGCGAGCACGGCCGCCATTCTACGAGCGTGTCTGCAGCGACTTTGCGACCATCCTGTAGCGATACACCCCGATGCCGTACATGGCGCCGAAGATGAGCAGGAACCATACGGTCAGCTCCCACGGCCGGTTCCAGCGCGACACGCTGAAGAAGAGGTAACCCATGAAACCGATCGCGGCGACGGCGAACAGATTGAGCCAGCCGATCACGTAGGTCGCGCCTTCCTCCGGCACGTAGCGCAGGAGGCCGTGCAGGATGGGCGTGTACCGGAACGTCGGCGCCGAGCGCCCTTTCTCGCGGAACGCGATCTCGCTCTCCGAGAGGCGCCGGAACACGATCAGCGACGCGCGCTGATCGGCCACGCCGCCGAGGCGTGCTTCGGCGTCCGCGTCGAGCCGCACGCCGTGGACGCGCATGCGGAACAGCGGCAGGCCGTAGCGGAAATACGCCGGCACCCACGCGCGGGCCACGAGGTATTCGCCGAGAGCAAGCACACCGATGGCGATGAACGGAAGGAGCACCCACATGGTTCGGACCTCGGGTACACAGTGTAGCGCCTCGTGAGCGCCGTCACGCCGGGCGTGCGGGGCACGCGGCTAAGATCCGGCCTCCCCGGACAAACAATTTCTGTATTGGAGGGATGACTCATGCGCAAGGTGTTGGTATTGGCCCTGGCGGCGACGTTCATCGTCGCTGGATGTAAGAAGCACGAGGTCGCCACAGCGACGACCGAGACGACGATAACGACCGAGACCGTGGCGACGACGGAGACCACGGCCACCGTGGCGCAGTCGACCGGCGTTGCCGAGTGCGACGCCTACCTGGCGGCGCTCGACAAGTACATGCAGTGCGACAAGGTCCCGCAGGTCGCGCGCGACGCGCAGGCGCAGTCCGCGCAGCAGATGCGCACCGGCTGGGCAACGTGGGCGAGTCTCCCTGAGGAGTCGCGCAGGGTCGCGCAAGACGCCGCGAAGACGTCGTGTACCACGGCGCTGGCGAGCCTCAAGACCGCGGCCTCGGCCACCGGCTGCCCGATCGAATAGTGTCCTGATGTCCTCCGTCCCACTCTGTGTCTCTGTGGTGAATAGGCGCGTGCATCGCGGCAGGCGTGTGCGGATTCACCACAGAGACACAGAGACACAGAGACACAGAGTGGGACGGAGGAGGATCACATGCGATGAAGATCTACGTCTCTTCGACTTACCAGGACCTGATCGAGCATCGGGCTGCGGTCGATCGTACGCTCCGGCGGATGGGGCATGACGTCATCGGGATGGAGCAGTACGTTGCGGAGGGGGCCAAGCCTCTCGACCGCTGTCTCGCGGATGTCCGGCTCGCGGACCTCTACGTGATCATCGTGGCGTGGCGCTACGGTCACGTCCCGCCGGTACAAACGCCGCCGGGAGGGCTCTCCATCACGGAGCTCAAGTATCAGGCCGCAGTGACGAAGCCGGTGCTGGCGTTTCTGCTGGATCCGGAAGCGGCGTGGCCGCTGAACCGTGTCGACGCGATGGGGGCGATGACCGGTGCGGGAGCGAACATCTCCCGTTTCCGGTCTCTACTCGCATCGAAACATCTGGCCGGTATGTTCCGCAGCCCGGATGACCTGGCCAGCCAGGTCGCGGCGGCGGTGTCGGTTCAGGGCCTGGACCGGTTCATGGTCGACCGCGTTCTGCTCCAGACGTCGGTCGGCTCCGGAGACATCGGCGCGTTTGGTCAGGGTGTGTCGCTCTCCGACAGCTATCTCGGCAGCATCAAGAACCTCGTGGCGCAAGCCGGTTCCGCGCGTGCCATCGTCATCGACCTTGGCACCGGCGATCGCTGGTGGTCGACGCGAATCTTCCTCCTTTCGAGCCTGCTGCAGGCGCTCAGCGGAGTGCGGCAACTGGTGTTCCGCGAGCGGGACCGGTTCGCGGGCATGGTCAGCCCGGGCGCGGTTCTCGACCGGTTGGCGCCCCTGTTTCCCATCTGCTCGCAGTTCCTGACACAGCTGCGCGAAGGGGAGTCGTCCGCGGACACGCAGAGGGAGACGGATCGGCAGATCAGCCTCTGGAACAAGCTGCTCAACCAGCCTGATGGACCAGGAGAGGTGAACGTCAAAGTCAGCGTTCGCGGCGAGCTGCTCGAGCGATGGCTGGGCGAGCGGTTGGTGACACGCTGCATTCGCGTGGACAAGCAAGGGTTGGCCATGACGCAGGTCCAGCAGATTGTCGACTCTCTGTTGCCGGACGTTCCCGTCGAGCGGGCCGGTGGAACAGGAACCGAGTTGCAGGTCGTCGATCGGGACGCGTTCGCCCTGGAGTTGGCGCGAGAGTGGGTCAGGATCGGCATTCCGCGAAATCCTGTACGCTGAGAGCCCTGCCGGCAGGAATGCTGGCGTAGCGGCCGCCTTTTCCCGGCGCGCGCTCTGCGCGTCCGGGGTCATTCGGGCGGCTTCGCCTCCAGCGCAACTTTCAACGGGTCCGAAGTGCCGCCGCCGGGCGTGGGATTGAAAACCGCGACGGGCACTGCGGTCTGGAACGGCGCGAGTTCCTGAGCCGTGACGACTATGGTCATCTTCTTGTCGCCCGACCGCTCGGGCTTCGTCTTCACTGGTGTCTTGTCCAGCAGAACCACGGAATCATTGACGAATCCCGTGCCTTCGAGTGTCAGCGTCGCACCTGTGCGGGGGATGGGCTCCGGTAGGACATTCCTGAGCGTCGGTTCCGGGTTGTTGTCAGGGGACTCCGCCTTGGTGAAGACGATCTGGAAGATCTCGCGCAGCTTTACCGCGGTCTCGCGGTGGAACATGCCCACCAGTGCGGCCACGGCCGCGAAGGTGTACGGGCTGGTGTCGCTGATGGTCGACATGCCCGAGAAGAAGCCGCCGCGAATAACGAGATAGATCATCGCCCCGAGGAGTCCGCTGGTCAGCGGCGCGAAGAGGTAGAGCGGAATCCATTGCACGGCGAACTGGCGGATACCCACGAACCAGAAGAAGGAGCGGATCGAGGCGATGATGCCGCCGAGAGCTCCGGCCAGGATTACAATGAGTAGCAGACGGCGCTCGTTCCACATCACCACATCGATCCAGAAGACCTTCACGCATTCCGGATCGTTCTGCTGGTCGCCGATGCCGTAGTGCGTCCTGAGCTGGTGCGCGACCGCCTCGCAACGCACGCAGTCCGAGTCGTTCGGACAGCGGACCTTCAGATATTCGGGATCAATCGGCTCCGCCTTGGCCTTTGGATCCTTCGCCGGCTCCACCGTCGTCGGCGTCGGGTGCGGCCACATCTGCACGAGCGCGCTCACGCAGGCGATCGTCATGGTGGCCAGATACAAGCCGACGAGAATATTTCCCCACCACGGCACACGCGTCATGGAATCTCTCCGTCCCCGTAGGAGAGACGCGAAACGGCGATTTCCCTACCTGGGTGAGCGGGGGCGGGGGCTGAGATCCGCACTCCCCGAGAGCCGTGTCGGCAAGATGCCGGCGGCCGGCTGGAAGCCCGCGCTCCGCTACGCCGCCTTCTCCCGCCGCGCGCTCTGCTCGGCCCATAACGCCGCGTACAGACCGTTCGTCGCCAGCAGGGAATCGTGCGTCCCGGTCTCCACGATGCGGCCTTTGGCGAGCACGTGAATGCGCTGCGCGTGGGCGATCGTGGAGAGACGATGGGCGACCAGGACGGTCATGCGCTGGTGCGTGCCGGTGGTCAGGGCGCGGATGGTCTCGGTGATGGCTTTCTCCGTGATGGAGTCGAGGCTGGACGTGGCTTCGTCGAAGATCATCAGCTCGGGATCGCGCAGGAGGGCGCGGGCGATGGCGAGGCGCTGGCGCTCGCCACCGGAGATCTTGATGCCGCCTTCGCCGATCTTGGTGTCGAGGCCTTTGCCGCCGCGCTCGATGATGGGCAGCGCCGCGGCCTGGCGGAGGACTTCGATGCACTGCGCGTCGGTGGCCTGCGGTTTGACGAAGAGCAGGTTGTCGCGGATGGTGCCGGCGAAGAGCTGGGTCTCCTGCGTGACCAGGCCGATGCGCGCGCGCAACTCGTCCTGATCGACCTGGGCGATGTCGACGCCGTTCACGGCGAGGCGGCCTTCGGTCGGGCGATAGAGGCCGACCAGCAGCTTGACGAGCGACGTCTTGCCGGAGCCCGATGGGCCGACGAAGGCCACGGTCTGGCCGGAGTGGATCTCGAGGTTGATCTCTTCGAGCGACGGCGTGGACGCCGACGGATAGGTGAACGACACGTCGTGGAAGATGACCCGGCGCAGCGATCCGAGGGGCGCGGGATTCGCGGGCTTCGGCGCGGGCTCGATGGCCAGCACCTCTTCCAGCTTCTCCATGCTCGCGCGCGCTTCCTGATACTGCGCGATGATCGCGCCCAGCTCCGCCAGCGGCGAGAAGATCGCGAACGAGTAGAAGAACAGCGCGTAGAACTCGCCGAGGGTGACGGCCTTGGTGAAGAGCAGCCAGAGCATGAGGAACAGCAGGCCCGCGCGGGTTGTGTTGATCAGCGTTCCCTGCAGGAACGAGTAGAAGCGCAGGAAGCGGACCTTCTTCAGCTCCAGACTCAGGATCCCCGCATTCACCGTGTTCAGTCGGGCGATCTCCTGATTCTCCAGGCCGAGGGACTTCACCAGCTCCACGTTGCGCAGCGTCTCCGTCGTCGAGCCCGCGAGCTCCGCGGTCTGCGTGACGATTACCCGCTGCTGGGTCTTGATCCGCCTGCTGATGAAGAACATCAGCGTGCCCAGGCAGGGGGCCAGGAGGAGGTACGCGGTGCCGATCGTCCAGTGCACCGTGAACGCGTAGATCGTCACGAACACCAGCCCGACCATCGACACGAACAGCATGTTCACGAAGTTCGTGATCAGCGACTGCGCGTCGGCGCGGGCCTTCTGCATCTTCTGCAGGATCTCGCCCGAGCGCTGGTCCTCGAAGACGGCGTAGGGGAGCGAGAACGAGTGCGACACGCTGCGCTCGTAGAGCTGCGCGCCGGTGCGCTGGGCGATGACGTTGACGTAGTAGTCCTGGAAGTTCTTCGCGATGCGCGAGATCAGCGCGACGCCGACGTACGCGAGCAGCAGCAGGAGCACGCCGCGGATGAACACATCCTGCGGCAGCTCGCCTGCCTTGACGGCGTAGCGGTCGACGATCAGGCGGAAGACCTGCGGGTCGAGCAGGGAGAAGACCTGGTTGACCGCCGCGAGGCCGAGAGCGGCGAGGATGAGGCGTTTATAGCGGAGGAGGTACGTCCACAGCAGGCGCATTGGGCGCATCATAGTGGCCCGTGACCCGTGGCCGGTTGCCAGTGCTGTTACGCAGTGAAGCGTTGCCCGTGACCCGTTGACCGTTGCCCGGGGATGCGGCTGTCATCCCTCGCTCGACGCTTCTCATGACACACGTGGGGTAACGCCAAGGTCTGCCGCCGTAGGCGGCGCGAGGGAATAGACCCCGGCTTCAGCCGGGGAACCGAGCGCGGACGCAAAAACGAGCCCGCGTAGCGGGCGGCAGCGGAGAGGATCGTCCGATCTCTGTCGCCCGCTACACGGGCTGGTCACGCTGCCGCCCCCGTTCTCCCCCGGCTGAAGCCGGGGTCTATTTTCTGCTGACCGCTACGCGGTCTGCGGTTCGCACGTCTCACGCTCGGATGACACGGGCAACGGGCAACGGGCAACGGGTCACTACTTCACAAACAGAGCAACCGTCATCACCAGCCCGATCACCACCACGGCCACGCGCACGAATTTGCGTCCGAGGCGGCGGGCGATGCGGGCGCCGGCGTAGCCGCCGAGGATCGTGCCCGGCCATCATCACGAAGACATCGTTCCAGGCCACCGCCTTTGCGAACGCGAAGTAAATCGCGGCGATGCCGTTGATCGCCACCGCCAGGACGTTCTTCAGGCCGTTCATCTGGTGGAGGTCGGTCAGGCCGATGAGGCCGAGGGCGGCGAGCATGAGGATGCCCATGCCGGCG
Organism: uncultured Acidobacteriota bacterium; assembly: GCA_963821585.1. Taxonomy (GTDB): domain Bacteria; phylum Acidobacteriota; class Thermoanaerobaculia; order Gp7-AA8; family Gp7-AA8; genus QHVT01. The sequence goes on along the minus strand of CAWGEI010000003.1, from coordinate 3,953,068 downwards.
CCGAAGTAGCCGCCGTAGATGCCGACCAGGAACTGGAAGAGGAAGACGCCGATGAGCTGCGTTGGCGGTTGGCGGTTGGCGGTTGGCGGGGGGAGGATGTGGCGGGTGATGACTTCCTGGAGGGCGAGGAGGAGGGTGGCGCCGAGGATGAGGAAGGGGACGAGCTGCTCGAAGACCGAGCTCGGCGTGCGGAGGAGCAGCCAGCTTCCGAGCGCGCCGCCGAGCAGCGACGGGACGATGAGCATGAGCAGCCACCCACGCACGGTGGAGAGCTCGCGACGGTAGCCGTACGCGCCCGCGAGCGAGCCGGGCCACATGGCCACTGTGTTCGTCGCGTTGGCGATGATGGGGTCACGGCCGAGCCAGACCAGCGCGGGGAACGAGATGAGCGTGCCGCCGCCGGCGATGGAGTTGATCGCGCCGGCGGCGACGCCGGCCGCGAAGATGACGTAGTGTCGAACGAGGGTGGATGGTGTCGGGTGGGTGTCGGAGTTCGCCTGGCAATGCGGAGACTGTGGTCTCAGGTGGGAATGTATCGCCATGCAAAAACTCCCGATACCCACACTCACGCATCCCAACCTTGCCATTCACCCCCTCCGCTAACTACAGCTCCCTCAGGACGCGCATCGCCTTGTACGCGTACGCGTTGCCGTCCGGGGTGATCGCGACGGGCGCGATCTTGTACACGCCCGCGGGGTCGGCGGCAGTCAGTTCGCGCCAGAGCTCGCGCTGGCCGGTGGCCAGGGTCGACGCGGTGGACGCGGGCGGGGAGGGTGGTGGGGCGTAGACGAAGAGCGACGTGCCGTCCGCGGCGAACTGGATCGGGATCTCGCCGGCCTCGGCGCCTGCGACGGGAATCGGCGCGGTGCCGTCGACCGGCATCGGCGAGGTGCCATCGACGGGGTAGAGGACGATCGTTCCGCTGCGCGGACATGCCGGCGACGAAGCGGCCGTCCGGGGAGACGGCGAAGGAGCGGATGCCGCCGCCCCAGATGTTCTCGGGCGAGAGCGGCTTCACGGTCTCGTCGAGCGTGTCGATGACGTGGAGGCGGTAGCCGCTCGTTGCCGACAGCGCCGCCGACGACCGCGCGCCGGGAGTCGGGGAACCATGCCGCACCGCTCTCGAAGACGCCGTCGATGTTCACCTCGCGCGCCTCGCCGGTGCCGGTGGGGATGATGACGAGCTTCGCGCCCTGGTGCGCGAGCGCCCATTTGCCGTCGGGCGAGAGCGCGTCGGCGATGCCGTCGGCGAGGCGCAGGGGCGCGGGAGCGTCGGCGCGGCGGAGATAGACGGCGCTCTTCGCGCCGCCGCCTTCGCGCGTCTCGCTGAAGAGGATGGAGCGGCCGTCCGGGGAGATGTCGGCGAGGATGGACCAGTCCAGCCAGGAGCGATCTTGTTCGGGCTACGGTCACGAGCGGCATTCGGCAGCGGGGAGACGCCATGCAGCGCCGCGCGCCACATCCCATTCGACAGCAGTGCTTCGCGTGTGGACGACAGGTCGAAGATGCGGTCGCGCCGGTCAGGCGGGTCACGAGGCGGATGGTGCCTTTCTCGACGTTCACGGCGTACAGCGCGGGCGGCGCGGAGCTGTTCGTCCCCGAGACCCAGACCTGGTTCCCATCCCCGACCAGGCGATGCCCGTCGCGCCGCGGGCCCAGCCGCGCGCGATGGTCACGGGGCTGCGCGTTGTCGATGATCGCCAGCTCCCACTCGCCGCTTCGACGGCTCCAGGATCGCCAGGCGCTTGCCGTCCGGCGAGATGCGCACGTCGCGTACGTAGTGCGGCGTGCTGTAGCGCACGCGTGCCGATCGGGTACTCGACGCGGATCTCCTCGCCCTGCTGGCGGATGATGGCCATCGACTGCCCGTCCGGCGACCAGTCGGCGGTGAGCACGCTCTCCGCGATCTCGCGGGGCATGCCGCCGGCGAGCGGCACGCGCGCGAGCGTACCGAGGTTGGAGACGCGGTCGCGGCGCAGGAGGATCGCCAGCTCCGCGCTGCGCGACACCGCCAGCATCTCGCTCTCCGGCACCCCCAGCGGCCGCGCCTCGGGCGACCGCCGGCTCGAGACGAAGACCTCCGGCGCCTGCCCGTCCCAGGCGGCGCTGTAGACGATCGTCTCGCCGTCGGGCGAGAAGCGCGCGTTGCGCACTTCGCCGCGGCGGAAGGTGAGCCGGTGGAACTGCGGCTCGATGACTTCCTCGGTCTTGCGATGCGCGAACAGCCACGCCGCGTACGCGACGCCCGCGAGCGACACGAGGTACAGCAGCCCGAGGAGCACCGGCGAGACGCGCCGTTTCGGTTTCAGCGCCGGACGCGCGGTCGTGCGCGTCGTCGGTGTGGCCGAGGTCGCCGCAGCGTGGACGTCGGAGCCGGCGGAGTGGAGGGCGTGCGCACCGCGCCCGTCATGTTCGCGGGACGGGCCATGCCCGACAGCGTGGAAGTCCCCGACATCGCCGCGAGCGTCTCCAGGTTGAACGCCAGGTCGCTGCGCCGACTGGAAGCGATGCTCGCGGTCCTTTTCGAGACAGTGCCGCACGAGCCGCTCCAGCGGCGGCGGGATGGTCGGGACCAGCTCCATCAGGTCCGGGGGCTCCTCCTTGAGGATCGCGCTCAGCGTCTCGATCGCCGAACTGCGGCGGAAGGCGCGCGTGCCGGTGAGCATCTCGAAGAAGATCGTGCCGAGGGAGAAGAGATCGCTGCGGTGATCGACCGGCTCGCCGCGCACCTGCTCCGGCGACATGTACCCGACCGTGCCCAGGACCATGCCCGGCTCGGTCGCGGCCATCTCGAACGTCGGGCCGTCAGGACGCGCGTTCGTCAGCTTGGCGATGCCGAAGTCGAGGATCTTCAGGCGGCCGTCGCGGGTGAGGAAGATGTTGTCGGGCTTGAGGTCGCGGTGGACGATGCCTTTCTCGTGGGCGGCGGCGAGTCCCTGGGCCATCTGCAGCGCGGCGTCGACGGCTTTCCTCGGCGACAGCGGTCCGCGGTCGAGGCGGCTGCGCAGGGTCTCGCCTTCGAGGAGCTCGGTGACGAGGAACGGATTGTCCTCGGCATCGCGGCCGACGTCGTACACGGTGAGGAGGTTGGGATGGTTGAGCATCCCCGTCGCGCGCGCTTCCTGTTCGAAGCGCACCAGGCGCTCGCGGTCGCTGATCGCGACCTGCGTCAGGACCTTGATCGCGACGTCGCGCCCGAGACGGGTGTCCTTCGCGCGATAGACCACTCCCATTCCGCCCTCGCCGATCGTTCCGATGATCTGGTAAGGGCCGAGCATCGCATTCTGCTGCAACGGCATGCCGCACATTGTAGAGGGCGCTCAGGAAGTCATCCCCCTGTAATCCAAAGCCTCCACCCTGAAAGAGGTTTCTCCATTCCCTTGTTTAGACGAAGTCCAGTCAGTCGGCCCGGTCCAGGCCGATCCACACAAATTTCAGGCAGTTGCAGGAGGCCACTTGATGACCACGATCGATCTCTCTCCGTCCACTTCCGAGGCGTTCACCATGCACCTCGGCCAGTTCGCGAACCCGAAGGGGGCGCATCTGCTCGATCGCACGCAGCCGCTCGGCGAGTGGCTCGACCTCCGCGCAGAGCTGAATACCTGGCCGTATGCGCGCACCCTGCAGGGCCGCCCTGGGACGGAGACCGTGCTGCAGAGCCAGAACGATCGTTGCGTCATCGGGATGAATTTCGGCTCGCAGGACTACCTCGGGCTCTCCGCACATCCCGCGATCCTCGCGGCGGCGAAGGACGCGCTCGATGAGTTCGGGCCGCACGCCGCGGCGTCGCCGATGCTGCAGGGCAACACGGTGCCGGGACGGCGTCTGGAGCGCGATCTCGGCGAGGCGCTGGAGATGGAGCACGTGATGTTGTTTCCGACCGGGTGGGCGGCGGGGTTCGGCGTGATCACGGGCCTGGTCCGTCCCACGGACTCGATCGTCATCGACCAACTGTCGCACGCGTGCCTGATGCAGGGCGCGCGCGCCGCGACCGAGAACGTCTACCTCTTCCGCCATAACGACGCCGAGGCGCTGCGGCAGCGGCTGGCGCGGATCCGCGCGAGGGATGCGGAGAACGCGATCCTGGTGGTGTCCGAGGGCCTGTTCTCCATGGATTCGGACAGCCCGGAGATCGGGAAGCTGCAGAGCGCCTGCCGCGAGTTTGGCGCGGTGCTGATGATGGACGTCGCGCACGACTTCGGCGCGGTTGGCCCGCGCGGCACGGGGCAGCTCGGTATCCAGCGGATGCTCGGGAAGGTCGACCTGGTGATGGGGAGCTTCTCGAAGACGTTCTCCAGCAACGGCGGCTTCGTGGCGACGAACAACCGCGCGGCGCGGCAGTTCCTCGGCATCTACGGCGGCTCGCACATCTACTCGAACGGCATCTCGCCGGTGCAGTCGGCGGTGGCCGGGGAAGCGCTGCGGATCGTGCGGAGCGGCGAAGGCGCAGCGCTGCGCGAGCGCTCGTTCGACAACATCCTCCGTCTCCGGGCCGGCTTCGAGTCGCGCGGCATCGAGTGCCTCGGCAATCCGAGCAACGTGGTGCCGGTGATGTGCGGCGACGAGACGGCGGCGAAGATCACGTCGCGGCTGCTCGAAGAGAACGGGCTGATCGCGAACCTGGTCGAGTTCCCGGCGGTGCCGCGCGGCTCGGCGCGGTTCCGCTTCCAGATCATGGCCTCGCATTCGGAAAAGCAGATCGATCGCGCGGTGGACGTGTTCGAGCGCTGTCTGCGTGAGGCGCGCGTGCTAACCTCGGCGGGTTGAGCGCGCCGCTTCTCCTCAAAATCTGGCTGGCTGTCGTGGTGATCGCGATCGCGATTCACCTGGGCGGCCCCCCGCTCCTCGACGCGGACGAGGGGCGGAACGCGGAAGTGGCGCGGGAGATGGCGGAGACGAACGACTACGTCATGCCGCGGCTCAACGGGCTGCCGTATCTCGACAAGCCGGTCGTGTACTTCGCGGCGGAGGCGCGCTGATGGAGGTGCTGGGGCCGACGGAGCTGGCGGCGCGGCTGCCGGCGTATCTGTTCACGCTGGCCACGGCGGCGGTGCTGTTCTGGTTCGCGCGGCGGATCGGAGTGGATCCGTACGTGACGGCGATCGTGTTCCTGGCGATGCCGCTGACGATCGCGTTCGCGCGGACGGTGATCTTCGACAGTGCGCTGATGTTCTTCGTCGTGGTGGCGCTCGTGGCGTTCCATCGCGCTGTCGAGGAGCGGAACCTGCGATGGTCGATGGTCGCCTGGGCGGCGATGGGCTTCGCGATGATCACGAAGGGCCCGGTGACGTTCGTGCTGGTGTTGTTCGTGATGATCCCGTACGCGTGGCGGCGGAAGGCGGTCGGCGTGCTGTTCCCGATCCTCGGCATCGTGCTGTTCGCGGCGGTGATCGCGCCGTGGGTGTGGGGCGTGTCGCAGGTGGTGCCGGAGTTTCTGCGCTACATGCTGGTGACGGAGACGGCGGAGCGGATGGCCACGAAGGCGCTGCAGCGCACGGGCCCGCCGTGGTACTTCGTGCCGTACCTGATCGGCGGCGCGCTGCCGTGGTCGATCGTGGCCCTCTTCAGCTGGCGCACGTTCCGGAAGCGCGATGACGCGCTGCTGTTCCTCCTGCTCTGGCTGATCGTGCCGTTCGTGTTCTTCTCCATCTCGCAGTCGAAGCGGCCGCAGTACATCCTCCCGCTGATGCCGGCGGTGGCGCTGCTGGTGGCGCGGATCTGGGCGGAGGCGCGGACGCGCGCGGCGGCGATCGTGATCGCGCTGTCCTCGGCGCGTCTTCTGCTGGTCGCGCCGATCTACTTTCACCGGACGAAGATGAAGCCGGAGATCGCGGCCGTCGCGGATGACACGGCGATCGTCCTCGGGATCGCCTTCGCGCTGGGCGGTCTGGTCGCGCTGTTCGCGAAACGGCGCGAGCTGGTGCTGATCGCGCTGACCATTCCGGTGTTCGCGCTACCGGCGATCGCCAATCCTTTGATGCGCGCGCATCGCCGAGCGGCGGTCGGCGAAGACGTTCATCGCGGAGCTCGCGCCGCACCTGCGGCCCGACACGGAGTGATCGGAGTCGAGGCGTTCACGGGATCGATGGCGTTCTACCTGCGCCGCCCGATCACGATCGTCAGCGAGGACGGGAGCGAGCTGACCAGCAACTACATCCTCAGGCGCTACGACCACTTCTCCACCAAGCCGGGATCGACGCTCAAGCCTCTGCCGTACTTCGAGCGGTCGCTCGCGTCGAGTGAGCCGCGGGTGTACGTGCTGCGCAACAAGGACGCGCAGCGCCGCGCGCTGCTGGAGTCGCGCGGGTGGCGGGTGGTGGCGGACGGCACGCACCACGTGGCGTACGGGAGATAGGAAAGCGGCGGCGTTGCCGCCGCACTCCATATAATCCGCCCCCGAATGTGCGGCATCTATGGCATCGTGAGCGCGGTACCGCTAAGCCGCCCGGAGGTCGTGGACCTGATGGGCGAGGCGTTGCGGCATCGCGGGCCGGATGGGCGGGCGATGTTCGAGCAGCCGCAGGCGCGCATCGGCACGGAGCGCCTGCGCATCATCGATCTGCACGAGCGCGCCGACCAGCCGTTCGCGTCGCCGGACGACCTGGTCTGGCTGGAAGCGAACGGGGAGATCTACAACGCGGCGGAGATCCGCGCGCGCTATCCGGACTACCCGTATCGCTCGCACTCGGATGTCGAGACCATCCTGCCGCTGTACCTCGAGCACGGCACGAACGCGGTCGAACAGCTCGACGGGATGTTCGGCCTGGCCATCTGGGACCATCGCACGCAGACGCTGCTGCTGGCGCGCGACCGCGCGGGCGAGAAGCCGCTCTTCTACACGCGCGTCAACGGCGAAGTCCTCTTCGCCTCGGAGCTGCAATGCCTCCTGCGCCACCCGGACCTCTCGCGTGAGCTGGACCGCGTGGCCATCGACGACTACCTCGCGCTCGGCTACGTCCCCGAGCCGCGCACGCCGTTCGCCGCAATCCGCCGGGTGCCGGCGGGGACGTACATGCTCTTCCGCGCGAACGGCGAGGAGACGGTCCGTTACTGGGACGCGTCGAAGTTCCGGATCGAGCCGATCGATCCGGCCGAGGCGGTGCGGGAGACGCAGCGGCTGATCGAGAACGCGGTGCGCAAGCAGGTGATGTCGGACGTCCCGGTGGGCGTCTTCATCAGCGGCGGCCTCGACTCGTCGATCCTGGCGACGCTGGCGTCGCAGGCCATCGGCGTCGACAAAATCCACACGTTCTCCGCGCAGTTCGCGGAGGAGTCGTACGACGAGAGCGGCGACGCGGCGGTGCTCGCGCAGCAGATGCGCACGAAGCACGTCCCCGTGCGCACGGACGAGGAGACGCTGACCGAGGCGCTGCGGAACGTGACGACGCGGGTGGCGGAGCCGCTCGCGGATCCGGCCATTCTGCCGACGTTCCTGCTGGCGCGGACGGCGCACGAGCACGTGAAGGTGATCCTCAGCGGGGAAGGCGCCGATGAGCTCTTCGGCGGCTATCCCACCTACCTCGGCCACAAGATCGCGCCGAAGTACGACGCGCTGCCGTCGCTGATCCGCGGGGGCGTGCGCAAGCTGGCGTTCGCGATGCCGTCGTCGGGGAAGAAGGTCACGCTCGAGTACCTGCTGAAGCGCTTCGTCGCGGACGCCGAGCGTCCGTGGAGCGAGCGCCACCTGCGCTGGTTCGGCACGGGCTTCATGGCGCACGCGCTGCCGGACGTGGAGACGGGGGGCGACGATCCGTTAGTCGGGGCGATGCTCCTCGACTACCGCAGCTACCTGCGCGACAACCTGCTCGTGAAAGTCGACCGCGCGACGATGCTGTCGTCCGTCGAAGCGCGCGCGCCGTACCTCGATCGCGACGTGACGGCGTTCGCGCTCTCGCTCCCGCCGGAGCTGCGTGTGCGCCGCCTGACGACGAAGTGGGTGCTGAAGAAAGCCGCGGAGAAGTGGCTGCCGCGCGACGTCATCTATCGCCGCAAGCGCGGGCTGAGCGTGCCGGTGGCGAACTGGATCAACCGCGGCCTGCGCGCGGAAGTGGACCGGCTGCTCGATCCCGAGCGGCTGCGCAAGCAGGAGCTGGTGGACGGGAAGCGGGTCGCGGAGCTGCTGGCCGAGCATCGCGCGGGCCAGGCGAATCACGCCAAGCCGCTGTGGGCCGTGATCATGCTTCAGTACTGGCTGGAGAACTGGAGCTCGTAGCGAGCCGTTCGCGGATCAGGGCGATGGCGATGTCGATCTGGCGCTGTTCCAGCGCGGACCGCAGGACGTTCTCGCCGCAGTGGGGACAGATCTCCGTGCCCGCGTGGACGTACTGCAGGCAGGCGTAGCAGACGTCGAGCGCCGGCGGCAGGCGGTCGGTGTCGCGGAGCAACGGCTCCTTCATCTCCCAGGGCGGTGGAACCGCGATCGTGCGCTCGCCTTCGCCGCCGTCGAGAGGCTCGGTGACCAGATCGAACGCTCCCTGATCGAACGGCTTGCCGGGCGCTTCCTTCGTCTTCACCACGCGCTCGCGCAGGCCCTGCTTCTCCAGCTCCAGCGCGCGGTAGTGGCAGTACGGGTTGTTGCCCGGCCGGCCGAAGAGGACCGTCGAGGTCCACGTGCAGCCGCCGCGGCAGACGTCCGCGTAGTAGCAGTCGCCGCACCGGCCCCACATCTCGCTGATCTGCCGGTCGCGCGAGAAGCGGATCTCGCGGCTGTAGGTCCAGATGTCCTCGAGGGTCATGTCGCGGACGTTGCCTCCGGAAAACCCCACGGTGGGCAGCGACGGACATCCCTTGATGACGCCGTCCGCCTCGATCCCCATCACCGTATGCCCCGCGGCGCAACCGGTCCAGTGCTTCTCCTCGTTGCCCGAGCGAAACTTGTACTCGTACGGCCCGAAATACCCGATGTTGTTGCCGGGCTGCATGAGGATGCCGAGGGAACGGGCTTCGTCGTAGAGCTCGGAGAGCAGGGGCATCAGCTCCAGCATCTGATACGGCTGCAGGAGCAGGTGATCGTTGTCGACCGCGTTCCCCATGGCCACGGTGAGCTGGATCTGCCAGCCCTTCGCGCCGCGGCGCGCGATCTCGTGGAGGATCCCGCGCATCTGGGGCATGGTCCGGCTGCCGACCTGGGTGTTGGAACCGTGCGGGATGTCGTACTTGTCGAGCCACTCCAGGGCCTGCATCGCGGAGCGGAACGAGCCTTTCACGCCGCGGATCTCGTCGTGCAGCTCTTCCAGTCCGTCGACGGACACGCCGCACGTCTGCAGCCCCGCGTCTTTCGCCGCCTTGATCCGGTCCTCGGTCAGCGCACGTCCGCCGGTCTGCATCGAGGCCAGGATGCCGTGGCTGGAGATGCGGGCGATGATGTCGGTCCAGTCGCGCCGCAGGTACGCCTCACCGCCGATCAGCGTGATCTCGCGGGTGCCGAGGCGGGCGAGCTGGTCGACGACGTCGAAGCACTCCGCGGTGGAGAGCTCGGAGGGACGGACCTTCCCCGCGCGCGAGCCGCAGTGCGCGCACTTGAGATTGCAGGCGAGCGTGATCTCCCACACCACGTGAACCGGGTGTGCGTGCAGGAGATCGTCCGCGAACACCGCACGCGGGGGAACCCTGGGCGCTTCGGACACTTTAGCTCTTGCCGAGGTGCGCTTCGAGCTTGCTGATGGCGCTGTCGAGATCGCTGTTCTTCACCGCCTTGGCCTGCTCGAGGAGGCTCTGCAGCTCCTCTTTGCTGGCGCCGGATTCGATGGAGCGATTGATCCAGACTGCGTAGAGGGGGATGAAGGTGCTTCCGCCCTTGCCGGACGGATACGCCTTGCGAACTTCCTGCAGGACTTCGCGCATCTGATTCGCGTCGTTGCTCTGCAGGGCTTGATCGATCCAGACACCGTAGAGGACATGAGGCTTGGAACCGCCGTATGAAGACATGTTGCTCCCTCCTTAATCTGTCGGAAGCCTGGGATACTACTATCGAGACGGCTATAAGTCAATTATCCGTTACTGGACGAGCACGTAAACCGGTCCAACCACCCAGCGGCCGTTGGTCGGAAAGAGCGTGATCCAGTACCAGGACGCACCCTGGCCGCCGACGGTGACGCGGGCGAAGAGGCCTCCGGTCTTCGGGGCGAAGGGGTGGAGGGAGGGGGCGGAGAGCTCGACGATCATCTCGTCGTGGAGGGTCTGGGCCTGAGCGGCCTTGATGGGCCGCCACTGACACGTCGTTCCCTCGGTCGTGATCGGCAGCGCCCGGTTCAGCTCGGCGACGGACGCGGCCGCGCGGTCGTCCTTCACGCGGCCCCTGGCCATCAGAGCCAGCGCATTGAGCGACTGCGGCGTCGCCAGCGGCCGAGTCGTGGAGACCAGCGCGAGCGGCGCGCCGGTCGAGATCGCGTCCATCTGCAACCGCCCGCACAACGAGTCGAGCACCCCGGCCGGCACGACGGACCAGTCGGGGGCGGTGAGCTGGGGCTTCGGTTGGGCAGCGCAGGCGGAGAGGAGCAGGGCGCAGAGCGCGAAGAGCACAGCTTTGCCCTTAGCCCAAACGGTGACGCTGGGAGGGAAGTCCCCTCTCCCCGCGCGTGAGCGTGGGGAGAGGGTTAGGGTGAGGGGACGCTCCTCGCAGGAGGCACGTCCCCTCACCCGGCGCTTCGCGCCACCCTCTCCCCACGCTGACGCGCGGGGAGAGGGGACGGGGGACGGAAACTCTTCGCGTAAATCTCTCATAGGTTCTTCTGCCCCCAGCGCCCTGCCCCCGGCGCCCTGCTTCAAAAGAGCATCCTCAGCTGCGGCGTTGCTTTCGCTTCGAAGAACGAACGGATCTCGCTGGCGGGCTTGCGGGAGACGAGCTCGCGCGGCGACTCCTCGTACCAGTCGGACGGGAAGTAGCGCGTGTAGCTCTCCTGCGTGAAGCGCTTGCACAGCAGGGCGATCACGCCGATGTCGGTCTCGCTGCGGATCACGCGTCCGGCGGACTGCACGACGCGGGTCATGCCCGGGATCAGGTACGCGAACTCGAAGCCGGCGCCGTACTGCTCGTCGTAATACTGCTTGAGCAGCTCCTGCTCGAAACTCACCTGCGGCAGCGCGGGGCCGACGACCATGACCCCGAGAGCATGTCGCCCTGGTAGTCGATGCCTTCCGCGTACATGCCGCCGGACACGGCGAGGATGAGGTTCCCCTTGTGCCCGCGCGTCCGGAGGATGTCCAGGATCGCGTTGCGCTCGTAGTCGGTCATGTCGTTGCGCTGGATCATCACGCGCTTCCCGGTCGGCGGCATGCGCTCCGCGATCTCGCGGAGGAAGGCATAGCTGGGGAAGAGCGCGAGGAAGTTGCCGTCGCCGGCGTCGGCGATCTGCGGCGACGGTCTCGGCGATGCGCACGTAGTGGTCCGCGCGCCGCTTGTACGTCGTATCCACCTCGGGCACGACGATGATCTTGCGGTTGCCTCGCGGGAACGGCGAGGGGAGCGAGAGCTCGGCCGTGCGGTCGTTGGGAAAGCCGAGGGTCTTGCGGTAGAACTCGAAGGGCTCGAGGGTCGCGGAGAGCGCGATCGTCGCGTGCGCGGAGTCGAAGATCCTGCCGAGGAAGCGCGAGGGGTCCTTGCAGAAGATCTTGAGGCGGATGCCTTCATTGCTCCGCTCGACGATGTGCGCGAACTCGTCCCCGTCTTCCGCCAGCAGGTTCGTGAACTTCACGAGCTTGAAGTAGAAGTCGATGAGCGGGTCTTCTTCCTCGGCGATGCGGTTGTCGATCTTCCAGCCGATGTACTCGAGGACGATGCGCTCCCACTCGGTGCGCTGCTCCATGAACAGGTCGCGGCTGGGGGAACAGAGACCGATGGCGTCCATCGGGACTTCTTCCTCGAATGCCTCCGCCGCCAGCTCGTCGGAAATGCCCGCGCAGGATCTCCAGCAGCTCTTCCCAGCCCTCGACCCAGCAGTTGCGGGTCATCATCAGGTTGCGGATCTCGTCGAACTGCTTCTCGTGCAGCTCGGGCGAGTAGTAGCCGCGGCCGCGGTCGACGAGGTTGTGCGCTTCGTCGACGACGAGCACGCAGTCGCCGTAGTCGTTCTCCTGCGAGTAGGTCTTGAGGCCGACGTAGGGATCGAAGATGTAGTTGTAGTCGCAGACGATGACGTCTGCCTGCTCGATGAGCTCCAGCGAGACCTCGAACGGGCAGACCTGGTGGTCGCGTGCGATCTCGAAGGTGATGTCGGGGTCGAAGTAGCTCATCGACGTCACGAGGTGCGAGAGCAGCCCGGACTTCTCCATCTTCGCCGAGTACTGCGCGGCGAAGGGGCAGAAGTCCTCGTGGCAGATCATCTCCGTGTGCGCGCACATCTTCGACTTGGCGCGGATGCGGAGCACGCGGAACGAGCCGTCGTTGAGGCGGCGCAGGCCTTCGACGGCGGCGTCCTGCTGGAGGGTCTTGGACGTGAGGTAGAAGAGCTTCTTGCCGAGCTTCAGCGACTGCTTCACGGCCGGGTAGAGCACGGCCATGGTCTTGCCGATGCCGGTCGGCGCGCTGACGAGCAGCGCGTCGCGCTGGTAGATCGCGCGGGCGACGGAGGAGACGATCTCCTCCTGCCCGGGACGCACGATCTCGAACGGGAACTCCAGCGTGTCCGCGAACGCCCGCTTGGCCATGCGCAGCGCGGCGGCGGTCTCGAGGTCCTCGATGAGCTTCGCGAGATGGCCGTGGAGCGTCGACTCGACTTTCGCGCGGTCGAACTCCGTGTCGACGATCTTCACGTCGCCGGACACGAGGTCGATCAGCGCGAGCTGCGGCTTGAAAGTGAACCCGTCGAGGTCGGGCTGGCTGGATAAAAAGTACGCGTAGAGCAGCAGCTGGTAGAGGTGGCGCTGGAGCTTCTCGGAGCGATAGAGCGCTTCGAGCTCCAGGTCGAAGTGGATCGACTTGACCTCTTCGATGTTGACGATCTGCTGGTCCTTGTCGACGGAGAGGCCGTCGATGCGGCCGGTGATGGTCACGCTCCAGCCGCCGAGGGTCACGCGGTGGACGACGTGGACCTCGGCCCGGTAATGCGGGTCTTCGTTCGCGCGCTGTTCCGCGCGGCGGGTGTGGATGTCCTGCCCGATCCACATGCGCCGGAAGCCGTCCCCGCGCTCCACGCCGATGCGGCGATAGGTCGACTCATGGACGAGGTCGCCCACCCCACACACGATCTCCCGCTTCTCGTAGTCGACCCGCACCAGTTTGATTCTAACCCTGAGCGAGCGTTAGCGAGTCGAAGGGTCAAGTTAGCACCTGCGAGGCGTGCTCATCGCAGGTGCTAACCTGGCTTCTCGACTCGCTGTCGCTCGCTCGAAGCTGGGGGGGAGCTACAACTTCTCCACCACCTCGCCCAACACGTACGCGTCGTACCCCCCCGCATCCCGATACGGGGCCAGTGCAAACGATGCCGCGCGTGTCTTCAACGACAACCGCTCGTACATCATCCGCACGCTCTCCTTCCGTCCCGCGAGGAGCTCCGCGCTGAGCTCGCCCTTCAGGGAGAACAGGCGCTGGAAGTCCCCCCGCGGCAGCCGCAACGGCCGTTTGACGTCGTCGGAGCGTGGGTCCCATTCTCCGATCAGCACTTCGTCCTCGAGGCCGTTCGAAGCCGTGGGGACGCAGATGACGATCTCGCTCTCGATGAGGCTCTCGGTCGTCTCCCTGTCATCCACGTTCGCGCCGTTCGTCGCCGGCCAGCCGCCCGAGGCTTCGCGGCGGCGGTTGTGGTCCTGGCGGAGGAGCATCGTCAGCGGCTCGACCGTGTCGAGCGGGATCACGTCCTCCGCCTCGCCCGGCGCGAACGGCACGATCTCCGTGACGTCCACCTTGTCCAGACCCTTCAGCGCGACCATGCCCAGGAGGCGGATGCCGAGGTACTCGACGCCGGGGATCGCGGGGGCGAACGCGACGTACGTGCCGCCCCACGAGGCGCGCACGCGGAACAGCGGCTGCGCTTCGCGGCCCAGCTCGTTCGACAGCTCCTGGATCAACTCCATGGACGCGACGATGCCCTCGTTCACGAGATGGCCGTTGCCGTCGATGTACGCGTAGTACTCGCGCGCGCTCTGGGTCTTGTCGATCACATCCGCGCTGCCGGCGATGGGCGCGAAGAACTGCTGCACCTTCTGCTCGTCGTAGCCGTGCGAGACGAGGAACGACGCGATCTCCTCGATCTCGCGGTTCGCCTTGCCGGTCGTGAGCCGCGACAGCTCGACGATGCCCGGGCCGTAGAACTCCGTGATCTGCTCCGAGGAATCCGGCGAGGTCTTCATCGGCAGCAGGCGGTAGTAGCCATAGTTCAGCGCGATGCGCAGCCCTTTGTTGAACGAGAACCCTTTGTGCTTCATCTCCTCGTAGAAGCGCTGGATCTCGACCGCGGCGCGGATCAGGCGCAGCGCACGGCGCGTCGTGTAGAACGCGCCGTCGCCCAGGAACTTCTCGAACTGCAGGTGATGCCGCTGCGTGATCGTGTCGAGCTTCCGCTGGAAGACCAGCATCTGCCGGTACGAGCGCAGCTCTTCCTTGCCGCCCGCGCGGCGGATGTTGCCCAGGGTCTCGGAGAACTTCGAGATGTCGTAGATCATCCCGAAGCGGTGGACCATCGGATCGACGACGCCCGCGCGTCCGAAGTCCATCGGCCGCGTGGAGTGCGAGAATAAGGTCATGCCCGTGCGGCGATCGGCGGAGACGATCTGCCCATCGGGAAGCGACGTCATCCAGAGGATGCCGCGGCGCAGCTGGTTGAGCACCGCGAACTCCCGCACGCGGCGGGCGATGAGCTGGAACTGCTCGCGCTCCTCGCGGGACACGGCGTTCTGGGCGGCGGGGTGATCGAAGAGGAAGGTCTCGAAGCGCGGATCGAGGAGCAGCGCCAGCGTGACGTCCGCGCCCGCGCCGAACATCGGCAGCGCCGCGCGGAAGGTGCGCTCTTTCTGCACGAGGTCCGCGGCGATGGTCCGCAGGCGCTCGAAGGTGTCGCGGAAGCTCTGGAAGTCGGTGCGCAGGTAGCCGGTGATGAAGCTCCGCAGTTCGCGCAGATCCGGCCCCATGAACTCCTCGGTCAGGATCAGCACGTCGTCCTGCAGGAGGCGGAAGAACTGCAGCCCGCGCTGTTCCTCACCTTCGAGGAGGGCCGAGGCGCGGACGATCATCTGATTCATCTGATCCCGCGTCTCGCTGACCCAGCGGCCGAAGATGCGGTACTTGAGCGTGTCGCCGAGGGCGCGGCCGGCCTGGGAGTCGTGGGCGCTGATGCGGCGGGGGATCTGCGAGAAGTGGCGTGCGAGGTCGAAGGAGTGGGTCAGCCAGAAGATCGCGTGATAGTCGCTGAGGAGGTTCGACATCAGCGCGTTCTCGGCGGCCTTCATGAGGGAGGTGATGTAGGAGCTGAACGCGGCCTGCGCCTTGTCCTTCGGCTCCGCGCGGTTCACCTGCCACTGCGTCTCCTCGGCCAGCCAGCGCTCGAGTTTCTGCTCCAGCTCCTTCATCACCGGCGACTCGGCGACGGCGAAGCCGAGGATGGGCGCCTGGGCCTCGTCGGCGAAAAAGATCTTGTACGGCTGCGGCAGCAGCCGGTCCGGCTGCCCGAACAGCTCCCCGAGAGCGCGATCGACGTCCGCCGGGAGAAGGAACGTCGACGCATCGGGACGCTGGGCGAGGTACTTCACGAGGGCGCGCGTCATGCGTGGACCGGGGGAAGTATACGAGGGGAGAGTCCTGAGTCCTGAGTGCTGAGTGCTGAGTCCCGTCCACCCCTGTTGTCCTCGCTGGGAGACAATGATTCGTTCCGCGAAGGCATCGATTCGTTCCGCGAAGGCATCGATCGCACACGCGACGGGGCCCGGCGCACGGTTTACGGGGCCTGGCGTGCGCGGAAGCGGGGCCGGCGCACGGTTTGCGGGGCCTGGCGTGCGCGGAAGCGGGGCCGGCGTACGTTTTATGGGGCCTGGCGTGCGCGGAAGCGGGGCCGGCGCACGTTTTACGGGGCTTGGCGTGCGGGCGACGGGATCGGCCTCGCGGATTTCGAAGCCGCTCCCGTAAAACGTGAGTCTCGCGCGCTTAAACGTGAGCCTCGCGCGCTTAAAAATAAGCCTCGTCCGTCCAGACGCGAGCCCGATCCCGTTCTGAAGGGATGCCGTTACCCGCCGCTCTCGGGTGGAAGCTTCCTGACGCGATCCACGCTGACGATCTCGCCGACCGCGGAGGCGTTCTCGGGAGGCGGCTCGTCGAGAAACCGGACGCTGCCTTCGACTTCACAGAGATCCTCGTCGGCGCACACCGCGAGGATCTTCGTACCGGCTTCGGAGTCGGTGCGGAAGCGCATGGGAACGAAATCGCCGCTTTCCGCGCCGACGTAGTTGAGCACCGCGGCGCCCGCGTGAGCGTCGATCCTGAGCTGGCCGGCCCACACGCCCTTCTCCGCGTCTCCACTCTCCGCGGAGGGCGGTGCCGCCGTGGTCGTGGTCGGCGGCGTCTGTGCCGGTGCCGCGGGCTCGGACTTCGGTTTCTCGCCGGCGCACGCGCCGAGAACGAGCAGCAGGACGAAGGCGGAACCGAACGGCTTCATCGCGCAACGATACACGGAAGCCGGTAAACTTCCGTTCATGCAATCGGCCGCCGCCCCACCCGCAACCTGTCCCCGCTGTGCCGGATCGGGGTGGCTGCCAATGCCGGGGGACGACCTGCGGGTCGAGCCGTGCGGGTGTCAGGGCGATCTGCGTCGCTCGCAGCGCGTGGCGGCGGCGAATCTGCCGAAGCGGTATCTGCACTGCACGCTGGACGCGTTCCGGCCCAGTAATCCCTCCCTGAAGAATGCCAAAGCGCGGGTGCAGCAGTTCGTCGATGAGTGGCCGATCCCGACGGAGGGGAAGGGGCTGCTGCTGGCGGGTCCGGTGGGCACGGGGAAGACGCACCTGGCCGTGGCGGCGCTGCTGGAGATCATCAACACCGGAAAGCCGGGACGGGTGGTGTTCTCGAACTTCTCGGACCTGATCCAGGAGATCCAGGCGTCGTTCGACTCCGATCACCTGCCGACGAAGGCGCAGCTGCTCGGGCCGTTGATCGAGGCGGACCTGCTGGTCATCGACGAGCTGGGGTCGCAGAAGCCGACGGAGTGGATCAAGGACACGCTGTACTACATCATCAATACCCGGTACAGCGAGGCGCGGACGACGATTTTCACGACGAATTACATGGATCAGGCCGCGGAGGCGAAGGAGTCCAGCCTCCAGGATCGGATCGGCGCGCCGCTGCGGAGCCGGCTGTACGAGATGGCCTGGCGGGTCGACTTCATGGGCATCAAGGACTACCGGCGCGAGAAATGGTGAAGCGCGGGGTCTTCGATACACTCCGGCGGGGCCTGGACAACGCGGTCGCGAACTGGGGCCTGATGGTCGTGCGCGTGGTGGAGATGGTCGTTTTCGCGGCGATCGCCATCGCGGCGGCGCTGGCGATCCTCGTGCCGCTGCTGGTGTCGATCGGCATCGCGGTGGACGACATCAGCACACCGGAGGATCTGGAGAGCCTGCTCTTCTCGCTGGCCGACAAGTGGATCTGGCTGATCTGGATCTTCGCCGGAATCTCCGTGCTGCTGCTTTTCTTCGTGGCGGCGCACTCGTTCGTGGAGGCGGGGTGCGCGCGGGTGGCCGCCGACGGGGACCGCACCGCGGGGCCGGCGGTGGACGGGCCGCGCTCGCGATTCCATGCCTTCTCCATGCAGCGGTGGTGGACGGGGGGCAAGGACGGGTGGTGGACGGTCTTCTGGATCTACAACTTCGCGTGGAGCGTGGCGGGATTGATCCTGCTCGTGCCACTGATCCCGACGGCGGTGGTCATGTTCTTCGCGCGGGAGACCCCGCCTCTGCAGATCGCAACGGGCTGCATCGGTCTCGTGCTGACGCTGCTGCTGTTCATCCTGGTGGGCATCGTGACGAGCATGTGGACGACGCGCGCGACCACGGACTGGGCGGTGCAGGGCTCCGGCGCGGCAACCTCGCTGGCGAGCGCCTGGGCGGCCCTCAAGGGAGACCTCGGCCGGCACCTGCTGATCGGGCTGGCGGTGATCGTGATCGCCATGGCGGGATCGAGCTTCTTCGCGAGCTTCTCGTATTTCGCGGCGTTCGGTGAGCTGTTCCACCGCGGAGCGGCGATGCAGATCTTCACGATCCCGCTGCGGTTGGTGGGGACGCTGTTGAACTGGGGTTTTTCGGCGTTCGTGTCGAGCTGGTATCTGGCGGCGTACGCGGCGCTGGCGGTGGAATCCACACAAAAAGAAGTTCTCGCGGCGAAGCCTCTGTGATCTCTGTGTCTCTGTGGTGAATCGGTCTCTCCCTCGCGATTGGAACAGGGAACGTTCACCACAGAGACACAGAGATCACAGAGGCTTCGCCGCGGGAACTCGATTGGGTAGACTCGCGCACCATGTCGTACGAGAAATTCTTTTCGCGGGACGCCGGAAGTTTCCGCCCCTCCGCGATCCGCGCGTTCGCCAAACTGATCAACGATCCGAACATCATCTCGTTCGCGGGCGGGGTGCCGAATCCGGAGACGTTTCCCGCCGAGCGGATCGCGGAGATCGCGGCGCAGGTGGTGCGCGAGCGGCGGACGGTCGCGCTGCAGTACGGGCCGACGCGCGGGCTGGCGTCGCTGTGCGAGGCCATCGCGAACATCTGCCGGGGGCGGGGCATCGACTGCACGGCGGATGACGTGATCGTCACGACCGGGTCGCAGCAGGCGCTCGACCTCATCGCGCACACGATCCTGGACCCGGGTGACGTTGTGGCGGTCGAGCTGCCGACGTACATCGGCGGCTCGGCGTCGTTCTTCGCCCGCAGTGCGGAGCTCGTGGGCGTGGCGCAGGACGACGAAGGGATCGTGCCGGAGTCGCTGCGCGAGGTCGCGTCGCGCACGCGGATCAAGCTCCTGTACACGATCCCGAACTTCCAGAACCCCTCGGGCCGGCTGATGACGCAGGCACGACGGGACGCGGTCCTGGAGATCGCGAACGAGCACGACTTCCTGGTCATCGAGGACGACCCCTACGGCGAGCTGGTGTACGTCGACGGCGCCGATACGACGGCCATGAAGTCACGCGACGAAAGCGGCCGCGTCATCTACCTCGGGTCCTTCTCCAAGATCCTCGCGCCGGGACTGCGTTGCGGCTGGATCGTCGGTCCGAAACCGCTGCTCGAGCGGCTCGAGATCGCGAAACAGGCCGCCGATCTCTGCTCGGGCATGCTCGACCAGTCCATCGTCGAGGGGCTCATCGCGGCGGGAGATCTCGGTCCCCAGATCGAGCGGGTGCGGGCGTTTTACCGAGGGAAGCGGGGCGTGCTGATCGAGGAGCTGGAGCGGCACTTCCGCGGGCGCGCGGAGTGGACGCCCGCGGACGGCGGCCTGTTCACGTTCGTCACGCTCCACGACCCCGTCGACACCGCCGCGCGCGTCACCGAGGCGGTCGCGAACGGCGTCGCGTACATCCCCGGCGGGCCGTTCTTCGTGGACGGCAGCGGCGCGAACACGATGCGCCTCACGTTCGCGAAAGAGAGCGACGAGCGCATCCGCGAAGGCGTCGCGCGGCTCGCGAAAGTTTTCGGTTTACACTAGCGGGCAACTCATCTCGGAGGCCGAATCCCTTGGACCAACATCGTGGCGGCTGGATCGAAATCATCGCCGGAGGCATGTTCTCCGGGAAGTCGGAGGAGTTGATCCGCCGTCTGCGCCGCTCCGTCATCGCGCGCCAGCGCGTGCAGGTGTTCAAGCCGCTGCTCGACGACCGTTTCGCGACGGACGAAGTCGTCTCGCGCGACGATCGCCGGCTGAAGGCCCACGCCGTCGCGACCAGCACGGAGCTCCTCGCGCGCGTCGAGATCGGGGTGCAGGTCGTCGGCATCGACGAGGTCCAGTTCTTCGACCCCGGCGTGGTCGACGTGGCCATGCAGCTCGCCGACGCGGGCATCCGCGTCATCGCCGCGGGACTCGACCAGGACTACACCCGCCGCCCGTTCGGGCCGATGCCCGGGCTGCTGGCGGTGGCCGAGGAAGTGTCGAAGATGCACGCGATCTGCGTGCGGTGCCGCGGAGCCGCGCACTACTCGCAGCGCGTCTCCGGCGGCAACTCGCAGGTGGAAGTGGGCGACTCGTCGTACGAGGCCCGCTGCCGCGCGTGCTTCGAGGCGTATCACGCGTCCGCGGAGGAAACGCCGGCAGTGCAGTTGACCATCCCGGCGCCCGCCGTCGGAAACGCGTGAAGACGGGAGCGCAGAGCGCAGAGCGGCAAAGCCGCAACCCAACGCTGTCATCCCGAGCGTCGAGCGAGGGACCTGGGCGGGAGGGGCGCGAAGAACAGGCCTGCCGCCCCGCCCACCCAGGTCCCTCGCTCGACGCTCGGGATGACAGCGGCGCGGGGCGCAGGGCGCAGAAGCTGCTCCGTTCTTTTCTTCTGCCCTCTGCCCTCTGCGCTTTGCTCTCCATCGCCGGCTGCCAGGAGGCCTCCGGCATCCTCGAAGATCCGCTCGATCGCGAGGCCGAGGATGCGCTCGTCGCGTACCTGAAAATCGATACCAGCAACCCGCCGGGGAACGAGAGCAAGGGCGCGGTCTTCCTGCGCGACATCCTCGTGAAGAACGGGATCGCCGCGCAGCTCGTCGGCTCCGACCCGAAGCGGCAGGGTGTGTACGCGCGGCTGGAGTCGGGGACAGACGCCAAGGCGCTGCTGCTGGTCTCGCACATCGACGTCGTGCCGGCCGAGGGGGCGTTCTGGCGCAATCCGCCGTTCGGGGGCGTGCGCGAGGGCGGCTACATCTGGGGCCGCGGCGCGCTCGACATCAAGTCCCTGACCATCGCCCACCTCTTCGCCCTGGTCGATCTCAAGCGCCGCGGGGTGAAGCTCGAGCGCGACGTCGTCTTCCTGGCCGTGCCCGATGAGGAGTTGGGCGGCATGAAGGGGACGAAGGAGCTCCTCGAAAAGCGCCCCGAGCTGTTCGCAGACGTGGGCTACGCGATGAACGAAGGCGGCGCCAACGAGGTCGCGGTCGATCGCGTGATCTTCTGGGGCGTCGAGGTGCAGCAGAAGGTCCCGCTCTGGCTGCGCGTCACGTGCGAAGGCAGCGGCGGACATGGCGCCATGCCGCCCGAGGATGGCGGCGCGGCGGCGAAGCTCGTACGCGCACTCGCGGCCGTCGACGCGCTCGAGACACCGTACCGGCTCGATCCCAGCATCGCGCGCACGATTGCCGCGGCATCGGCGGTGCGTACCGATCCGCGCGGGAAGAAGCTGCGGGTGATCCGCGAACCGCTGGACATCGCGCGCATCGAGCGCGAGCTCACGCCCGGGTATCGCGCGCTGTTGCGCGACTCCATCGCCATCACGCACATCAACGCCGGGAGCGCCGTCAACGTGATGCCGGCCCGCGCCGTGGCGGGCATCGACATCCGGTTGCTGCCGTCGAGCTCTCCCGACGAGATGCTGGCGCGCGTCCGTGCCGCCGTGGGGAAGGACGCACGAGTCGACGTGGTGCTGACGTCGAGTCCCACCGCGGAGAGTCCGGCGAGCGGGGAGCTGTGGGACTCGATCGCGAAGAAGATGCGCGCCTCGTCGCAAGGATCGACGGCCGGCCCGATCGTCACCGCCGGGACGACCGACAGCCGCTTCCTGCGCGCGCGCGGCATCACCGCGTACGGCATGAACCCGTTCAAGGTGAACTACTACGACGCCGAGGGCGTCCACGGGCACGACGAGCGGATCCGCGCGCGCTTCTTCGCCGAGGGAGTGCGGTTGACGCGGGAGATCGTGCGAGACTTCTGCGCGGTTCCATGAAGCGTCACGCCTTCGCGCTCACGTTTCTCGCGGCGCTCGCGGTCGCGATCTTCATCCTTCCTCTGAGCAAGGGTGAAGTGTTCACGCTGCGCGATCACTTCGACTACTTCCAGCCGCTGCGCTGGCACACGGCGGCGGAGCTGGAAGCGGGGCGGCTGCCGCTGTGGAATCCGTACAACGCGAGCGGGGAGCCGTGGCTGGCGAATCCGCAGACGGGCGTGTTCTATCCGCCAACGTGGCTGCACGTGGTGCTGCCGTTCGCGACGGCGTACGTGCTCTATCTGCTCTTCCACGTCGTCGTTCTCGGCTGGGGCGCGTACCTGTTTTTCGCGCGCGACGCGTCGCCGGGCGCGGCGATGGTGGGCGCGGCGGCGCTGATGTTCAGCGGTCCGGTGCTGTCGCTGCTCGACGTGTCGAACAATTTCGCGACGCTGGCGTGGATCCCGCTCGCGTTGTGGTGTGCGGCGGAGGGCGCGTGGCGGCGCGGAGGGATCGTGCTCGCGCTGGCGTTTCTGGCGGGGGAGCCGTTCTTTGCGGCGGTGGGGGCGGGGCTGTATATGGTTCTGGGGTGGAATCGCGGCGTGATGAAAGCCGCTCTCCTCGCCCTCGGTCTCTCCGCGATTCAGCTCTTCCCGTTCCTGGCGTTCGTGCGCATCAGCGACCGCGCGGGCGGTACCGACGCGAGCGTGGTGCTCGCGGACTCGATGCCGCTCCTCGACTGGCTGCGCATCGCGGTACCGGGAGGAGCGACGGAACAGCAGTTCATTCCGGTGGTGTACGTGGGCGTGACCGTGCTCGTGCTCGCGCTGATCGGGTTGGCGTCTCAATGTAGGGCGTGGCTTCAGCCCGCCTCCCCCGGGGGCGGGCGGGCTGAAGCCACGCCCTCCATCTGGCTCGTTCTCCTCGCCATCGCGATCTTCGTCTCCACCGGCCCGGTTTTCCTCGCGCAACTGCCGCTTACGCTCTTCCGCTATCCCGCCCGGCTGGTCCCCCTTGGCGCACTCGCGCTCGCAGCGCTCGCGGTGGCGGGCTGGGATCGCGTGCGTCCGAACCGGCGATGGGTGGATCTCATCGTCGTGGCCATCGTCGTCGCCGACCTCGCACCGCGCGTGTGGCCGCTGTTGCGCTCCGCGCCGTTTCGCACGGACGTTGTGCCGTACGCGCGCGAAGTCGGGGCGGAGACGAAGATCATGCGCGTCGGCCGTGTCGATCCGGCGAAGCGGACGGCGTGGATCGCGGGGTATCTCAACCTCTACGACCATCGCTTCGACGCGTTCACGCCCGCGCCGGCGATCGCGAAGAAGTACGTCGAGCGCCACCGCCAGCTGCTCGACGCGCCGACGCGTCCGGAGCTGGCGCGGCGCGCGATCGGGTGGGTGGTGACGTCGTACGATCTCCGCCCCGCCTTCGCACCGGTGGCGCGCGTGGATGGGGTCACGCTGTACGGCAATCGCGCGACGCTGCCGATGGCGGCGCTGCTGATGCGCGAGCCCGCGACGCTCTTGTCACTGCCCGTGCGCTTCGACGCGTCACGCATCACGGTGACGGTGGAAGCGCCACGGGAAGGGGTCGTCGTACTGCACCAGCAACACGTGCCCGGCTGGCGTGTCTTTATCGATGGAATCGAAGCGCGATCGGTGCCGATCGACGGAGTTTTCCACGGCGTGCAGGTCACGCGCGGGCGTCACGAGATCGTCTTCTCTTATCACGCTCCGGGGCTGTTTTTCGGAGCGATGGTGACGATTTTTTCTGTGATGGCGCTTACACTTTTCATGTTTGTCAAGCGCACGCGCTGAAGAAAAATTTTTCTTCCTGTCCGTCTAATGGCGAGTAGTAGAATCACCGCTCTCCAAGATCGACATCGAGGTCAGACAACGCATGGTAAGCATCGACGATCGCTTGAACGCCATCATCCGGGAATTGATCGGCAACGGAATCACACTGGCGCAGGCGGTCGAAGCGTTCGAGGGCAAGTACATCGTGGCCGCCATGACGGCGAGCAAGGGCAACGTCACGCAGGCTTCGCGCAAGCTCGGCGTTCACCGCAACACGCTGCACAACAAGCTCCGCACGCAGACCATGCTGAATGGCTTCGCCGAGTCCGTGCGTCCTGTCCGCCGCCGCGTGTCGCACAAGCGCGTCTCCGCGCCCGCGTCGAAGCCCTCGCGTCCGCGCCCCACGCGCTGAGCGCGGCCGTAAGCCCCGAGCGAAGTCGAGGGGCCAACTTAGCACCAACGTTGCACAATCCCACAGGCGTCCGCACGCGCATCGAGCTTCGTACACACGTGCGGTTGATGCTAACGTGGCCCCTCGACTTCGCTCGGGGTTTTCAATAAGTGACGACAAGCCTTCACGAATCCATCATCGCCTTGCTGCGCCAGCGCGGAAACCGCCTGCTGCCCATCAGCGACATCCACGAACGGCTGCAGGATCCCGACGCCACGCCCGATCAGGTCGAGCGCGCGGTCGAAGAGCTCGAGCGCGACGGCGCGATCCTCGCCCTTCGCGGCAAGCGCTACTCGCTGCTGGAGTTCACGCCGTATCACGCCGGCCGCATCAAGGTTCACCCTGACGGCCACGGCACGCTTCTCGGCGGGGAGGATGAGCACGACGTCTACGTCGACCGCAAGCACGTGAAGGGCGCGATGAACGGCGACCTGGTGATCGTGCGCGTGGACAAGCACCGCCCCTCCTATCGCCGCGTCCGCGACCGGAAGTACATCCTCGGCGAGGTCACGAAGGTCCTCCGTCGCGCGCATCGCACGATCGTGGGCCGTTTCCACCTCCTTCCCGAGCCTTACGTCGTGCCGTTCGACCTGCGCATCGATAACGACATCGTCATCGGAGAGGACGCGACGATGGATGCGCGGGAGGGCGAGATGGTGAACGTCGAGATCGACCGCTATCCCGACCGCACGACGCACTTCGCCTCCGGGCGCGTCGTCGAGACTCTGGGCTTCATCGGCGAGCCGGGGGTCGACATCGAGGTCGTGGTCCGCAAGCACCACATCCCGCACAACTTTCCCGACGACGTCCTGCGCGAGGCGGAGGGAATCCCGACGGAGGTGCCCGAGGACGTCATCGCGCAGCGCGTGGATCTCCGCGAGCGGAACATCGTCACGATCGACGGTGAGACCGCGAAGGACTTCGACGACGCGGTCGAAGTGCAGTTGCTCCCGAACGGCAACTACCTCCTCGGCGTCCACATCGCCGACGTCGCGCATTACGTGACCGAGGGGAGCTCGCTCGACCGCGAGGCGTTCGAGCGGGGGACGTCGGTGTATTTCCCCGGCCGCGCGATCCCGATGCTGCCGGAGCGGCTGTCGAACGGCATCTGCTCGCTCAACCCGAAGATCGAACGGCTGACGTTCTCGTGCGAGATGGAGATCAACCCGCACGGGAAGTTCCTCAGTCACAAGATCTACAAGTCGGTGATCCGCACGCGCGAGCGGATGACGTACACGAACGTGAACGCGATCCTCACGGAGCGCACGCCGGATCTCGAGGAGCGCTACGGGTATCTGATCCCCGAGTTCGAGCGGATGCTCGTGCTGTTCGAGATCCTCCGCACGCGCCGCGAGCAGCGCGGCTCGATCGACTTCGACCTGCCCGAGGCGGAGGTGATGCTCGACGTGTCGGGAGACATCGAGGCCATCCGCGCGACCGAGCGCAACGTCGCGCACCGCATCATCGAAGAGTTCATGCTCTCCGCGAACGAGACCGTCGCGCGGGAACTGGTATTCGCCAGCCAGCCGGGCCTCTATCGCATCCACCAGCAGCCCGACCCGCAGAAGCTGGAGGATCTGAAAGAGATTCTCAAGGAGTTCAAGATCAAGCTGCGCGGGAACGTCGAGGACATGCGTCCGGGCGAGCTGCAGCGCGTGATGAAGGAAGTCGCGGGCACGCCGGAAGAGCGCTTCCTGACGAACATCGTCCTGCGCTCGATGAAGCGCGCGTTTTACTCCGAGGAGTCGACGGGGCACTTCGCGCTGGCGATCGAGCACTACGGCCACTTCACCTCGCCGATCCGGCGCTATCCCGATCTCATCGTGCACCGGCGGCTGGCGGAGCTGATCGCGAACGGCGCGCTGTACGGCGAGCGCCGCGAGCAGATCGATCGCGCGCATCCGACGTACGCGTCGCAGTCGAGCGAGCGGGAGCGCCGCGCGGACGACGCCTCGCGCGAGGTGCTGGAGTGGAAGAAGGTCATCTTCATGCGCGACAAGGTCGGCAATGAGTACGCCGGCATCGTCACGGGCGTCGCGCCGTTCGGCCTGTTCGTGGAGCTGGACGAGATCTTCGTGCAGGGGCTCGTGCCGGTGGCGACGATCGGCGGCGATTTCTGGAACTACTCCGACGCGAGCACCGCCTCCGCGGCGAGTCCAGCCGCCGCGAGCTCCGCCTCGGCGACAAGGTGCGCATCCGGGTGGAGTCGATCGACGAGGACAAGCACCAGATCGAGTTCCGTCTGCTCGAGTCCGCCGGCCAGCCCATCAAAGAACGGGAGCGTTAAGTGTGGTTGGGGTCTGACCCCAACCACACTTAAGGTATCGTTTGCGCGTTATGGCGGACCCAAATGACCTGAGACGCCTCGTCGAAGAGCGCGTCGCACTCGAAACGAAACTTCAGAATGAGCCGGGCGAGCTCGCGGACGCGCGCGTCCAGGAGTACGACGGCCTGTATCAATCGCTGCAGCGGCAGCTGGCGACGATGTTCCGCGAGGCCGGCGCGGACCAGGAACGGATCACGGTGATGCTCGAGATGATGCGCATCCTCGAGAACCGCCTGGTCTATCTGCAGAACTTCATCGTCGACCCCACCTCGGAGAACAAAGTCCTCGCGCAGCTGGTAACGCAGTTCATCGACGAGATGAGCCGGGAGAAGTCGGCGGTGCTGACGACGCTCGAAGCGACGTACTACCGCGCCGTGGCCGCGCTGTACGCGGGCGATCTCGGCGCCGCGCGCGAGGGGTTCAGCGCGGCGTGCGCGTCGGAGGAGTCGGACGAGGCGAACGACATCAAGTACAAGTCGTACGTCATCCTCGGGCACCTCTCGCACGAAGAGCAGGACTACGCGAAGGCGAAGGATCTGCACGATCAGTCGATGCGCTACTCGCCGAACGACAACGTCACGGCGCAGGCGCTGGCGCTGAAGGCGCTGAACTCGTACGCCCTCGCCGATCACGACGATGCGCTGCACCTGTTCCAGGAAGCGCTCACGCTGTTCGACGAGAACAAGCCGTTCTTCAACTCGTACTTCTACCGGAACGCGCTGCTGTTCTGCGGCGCGATCTACTTCGACCGGAGGGAGTACGAGGACGCGGCGTCGTTCTACCGGCGCGTCTCGGCGAGCGTGGATCAGAGCTCGTTCGATTACTTCGACGCGCTCTCGCACATCGGCCGCATCGAGTACGCGCAGGGGCATTTCGACGAGGCTGTGTCGTCGTTCGAGCGCGCCGTGCAGACGCATCGCTTCAGCGAGAACGAGTACGTGGTCGACACCTGGTTCTGGCTGGCGCGCTGCCATCTGCGCCGCGACGAGTCGGAGGAGGCGCGCAAGTACCTCGAGAAGGTGGCGGCGACGGACGTCCGCTACGAAAAGAAACCGCAGGCCGTCGAGTTGTTGCAGCGCATCGCATGACGATCGAAGAATTCGAACGCGCGGTCATGGCCGGCCTGCTCGCGGGCGATGACCCTCTGCTGAAGGCGTTGCGCGAGCAGTACGCGGCATCCTCGGTCCGCGGCCGGGAGATGACGACGACGGGGTTCGTCACGCGCTTCGAGGTGCCGCCGGACGTGGCGGCGATCGACCGCAAGCTGATGCACCTCGACGATCTGCAGATCGAGCTCGAAGGTGCACACACCCCCGCGGACACCTCGGTCCACGTCCACAACGGCCGTCTGCGCTCGCTCGAATGCTTCGTCTACGAGGGCGCGTTCCCCGCGGAGCCGGCCATCAAGGCAGCGTGGTACTACGGCACGGAGAAGTACGCCGGGATCACACCGGAGCTGATGGCCGAAAGGGACTTCGAGGAGTTGCTCGAGGAGGAGTGACGAAGTTTTGGCCCCGAGCGAAGTCGAGGGGTCAACTTAGCACCTGCGCCGCGCGAACCCAATCACGCTGTAGGCCTATCGCGCTTCATGCATGGGCAGCGTTGCTGCTAACTCGGCCCCTCGACTCCGCTCGGGGCTTTAGTCCGCCGAAGCCGCTGCCACGACCACATCGTTGTAGCGGTCGAAGAGCGACGTCACCCAGATCTCCGGCCGCTTCTGTCCCTTCACGAGCTCGAGCTGGAACGGGATGTTCGTCTTGCCGAGGACCGTGGAGCCGCCCATGACGCGCGCTTCGACCGGTTTGCCGGTGGCGGCGTCGGTCGCGGTGATGGTCACGGTGTTCTTCCCGCGCTTGAGCTTCGAAAGCTCGGGATCCATTTTGAGGGTCATCTTCGGGACGTCGAACGGGATGCGGAAGGTCACGGTCTTGTAGCCCGCCGCTTCGATACGCACCTCGGGGGCGACGACGTCGCGATGTCCTTCGGCGTTCGGTACGCGCAGGAGCTTGCCCTCCCAGGGGACGGGATAGAACGACGTCGGCAGGCCGTCCGGCACGTCGCTGGCGTAGATCTGCGACTTGACGTTCAGGACCAGCCGCGCGCGGATGGGAACGTGCGTCTCGCTGTCGAGCGTGTAGACCTCGAAGTGGCCGGGATAGTCCGGGCCGATGGTGGCGGGGGACATCCACCACTCCAGCGTGCGCTCACCGGCCGGGGGTTGCGCCTTGACGCACGCCTGGATCTTCTCCCATGGCTCACGGCTGTTGCGGTCATGGCCGAAGAGGTACGTGCGGACGAAGAAGTTGCACTTGCGGTGGTCCTCGGTGCCCTCGGGATAGCGATCGCAGAGGTTCGCGAAGACGTCGATGGATACGACGTCGTTGCAGAACGTATAGCTGTCGTTTTGTGCGAAGCAGGCCGCGATCTTCGCGCACGAGGGGCCGAGTGCCTCGCCGAGCTCGTTCCAGTGCGCGTCGACCCATTCCTGGCCGATGTCGAAGCCGCGCACGGCCGCGATGTTCGAGAACTGGGACTGCCGGAAGGTCTTGCACACCGGCGCGGCGGAGGCGCACGGGCTGGGTTTGTAGTCGTCGGGATACAGCGGCCGCGACTGTGCGAGCGCAGAGCCAGCCAGGAGAAGGACAATCGTGAGAAGACGGGACATGTCGTTCGTTAGACGCGTCTAATGGAAACGCGTTACGACGAAAGCGATGTCGTCCTTGAATTCTTCCGTGGCGGCGAAGCCGGCGACGTCGGAATAAATGGAGTCGTAGACGGACGAGAGATCGGCATCGTGTGATTTGTCGAGGACGGCGGCGACGCGGTCGATGGAGTAGAAATCGCCGCCGGCGTTCACCCGGTCGGTCAGGCCGTCGGTGTAGACGAAGAGCGTATCCCCGGGCGCTACTGCCACGGAGTGCTGCTCGAAGATCATGTGCGGCATGGCGCCGAGGAGGTTGCTGGGCTGTTCGTAGAGGACGGTGCGGCCGGCCTCGCGGTGGTGCAGGAGGAACGGCGGATGGGCCGCGTTGGCGTAGACGAGGCGGCGCCCGGCCTCCATGCGGAAGAGGGCCGCGGTGGCGAACTGCGTCGGCAGGCTGACGCCGTAGAAGAAGTCGTTCAGGCGGGTCATGAACTCCGCGAGCGAGCGCTCGGTCGCGGCTTCGCTGTGGATGTAGCTCTTCAGCAGCGACACCAGGATCGCCGCGGGGAGGCCGTGTCCGGAGACGTCGGCGACGAAGAGATACATCGACTCGTCCTGGACGAAGTAATCGTAGAAGTCGCCGGAGAGGACTTCGCTGGGGATGTACGCGGAGCGGATCTCGATGCCGTTGGAGTGAAAGGCCGAGGGCGGGACGAGCGCTTCCTGCACGCGGCGCGCGATCTGGAGGTCGCGCGTCATCTGCTGGTTCATGCGGCGGAGCTGGTCCTGGTACGCCTTCATGCGCAGCAGGGCGCGGAGGCGGGCCACCACGATCTCGATGTCGGAGCCTTTGGTCACGAAGTCGTCCGCGCCCGCGCCGAGGCCCTGGACGACGTGCTCGGCGGAATCGGAGCCGGTGAGCATCAGTACGGGGATGGTGTGCAGCTCGGGATCTTCCTTGATCCGCCGCGTGACCTCGAACCCGTCCATGCCCGGCATGCGGTAGTCGACGATGATGGCGTCGGGCATGAGCTGCCCCGCGAGCTGCAGTCCCTCCTCCCCGGAATGCGCCGGCACGGCGTCGTATCCCCGGCGCTCGAGGAACCTCCGCGTGACCTGCAGGTCGTTCGCGTTGTCGTCGATGACGACGATGCGCTGACGTTTTTCCATAGGGCGAGCTGAACGGGGTGGGATTATGCAGGAGGCGGGCCGAGAAGTGCGCGGACTTCGCCGAGGAGGACGGGGAGATCGTCGACGATCCGCTGCCACACGCTTTCGTCGTACACCGTGGCGTAGCCGTGTACGAGGATGTTGCGGAAATCCACGATTTTCCGGAAGGCGGTCACGTGACTCTGCACGAGCGGATCGAGCCTCGCTGCTTCGCGTAGCGCTTCGCCGATGATGGAGAACAGGCGCTCGACGGCGTACCGCAGCACGGCCTCGCGCTCGTAATCCTCGAACGTCTTCCCGGCCGTAAACTGCAGAATCTTCTCGCCTGCGTCGATAATGTGCTGCAGGCGCGCCGGGAGATCAGGCTGCATAGAGCTCAACGTGCGCGTGCTCGATCGACTTGGCGATGTACGGATTTCTGATCGTCGAAGCAACGACCAGGTCGATGTCGCGCCCGAACAGGTCCTTCAGATCTTCCCAGAGATACGTCCAGCGGCGTCCGCGCTCGACGGGATCGGGATGCCACTCGAATTCCACGACGAAGTCGACGTCACTCGTCGCCTCGTCGAACGTCCCCTTCACCGCCGACCCGAACAGCGTCAGCCGTTTCACCCGGTACTTCTCGCACAGCGCCCGGACTTCGTCCAGGTGCCGGGTGATCAATGGAGGTAGCGCGTTCATCGGGTGGATTGTACGTTCAATCGCCAGGTCGACCGAGGATCGCGCGCACGCGGTCGAGCAGTACGGGCACTTCACGCTGAACGATCACCCACACCGCGTCCGTTTCGATATTCGGATAGTTGTGCACGAGCTGGTTGCGAAACGCGACGATGCGTGGAAAGTCGCCAACCTCCGCCGCGACCGCGGAATCGGTCCGCGCAATCTTTCCAACGGCTTCACCGATGATCGTCAACTGCCGTTCGACCCCGGACGCGAGGAGGTCGTCGGCAAAGTATTCGTCATACGTTTTGCCCGCGGTGTAGCGAAGAATTTTCTCGCACGCAGTCACGATGTGTCCGAGCCGCGACTGGACTTCAAGCTGCTTCATACAACGGACGCTCGGTCAACTCGATCACCTGCTTGAAGTAGGGGTTGCGGATCGCGGTGACCGTCACGAGATCGACATTACGATTGAAGAGTTTCTGCAGATCGATCAGCAGATCGAGGTAGCGTTCTCCCCGAACGAGCGGATCCTCGGCCGGGTAAAACTCCACGGCGAAGTCCAGATCGCTGGTCGCCTCGTCGAATGTCCCCTTCACCGCCGACCCGAACAGCGTCAGCCGTTTCACCCGGTACTTCTTGCACAGCGCCCGGACTTCGTCCAGGTGCCGGGTGATCAATGGAGGTAGCGCGTTCATCGCCATGATTTTACTCTTGCGAGGTGCTCCCGGATCGCGACGCAGCAATCATCGATGTCCTTCAGCCGGGACGCGACTTCGGGGTCAAGCCGCATCGTAGATCTCGACGCGCGAATCGTGGATCGCCTGGACGAAATACGGATTGTCCATCGTGGTGCTCTCGACGAGATCGACCTTGCGGTGAAAGAGGCGTCTGAGGTCGCGCCACAGATCGAGATAGGCGCGGCCGTAAAGGATGGGATCGTTTTCGGGCATGAACTCAACGATCAGGTCCAGATCGCTGGTCGCCTCATTGAACGTCCCCTTCACCGCCGACCCGAACAGCGTCAGCCGTTTCACCCGGTACTTCTCGCACAGCGCCCGGACTTCGTCCAGGTGCCGGGTGATCAATGGAGGTAGCGCGTTCATCGCGGTGATTGTACCCTTCGCCCCCGCATGAAGCTGATCGTGGGGCTGGGCAATCCCGGCGCGGATTACGAGCGGACGCGCCACAACGTGGGGTGGATGGTGGTGGAGGCGTTTGCGCGCAAGTTCCGCATCGACATCACGAAGCACGAGAAGAACGCGCTCACGGGCACGGGGCGGGTGGCGGGGGGCAGCGTGATGGTGGCCAAGCCGGTCACGTACATGAACCTCTCCGGCGAGCCGGTGCGGCTGCTGGTGAACGCCTATCTCGAATCGACAGACGACCTGATCGTGGTCTACGACGACATCGACCTGCCGCTCGCGAAGCTGCGCATCCGCCCGAACGGGTCGGCGGGGACGCACAATGGGATGCGCTCGATCGTGCAGACCCTCGCGACGGAGAAGTTTCCGCGGCTGCGTGTAGGCATCGGCGTATCGGACAGCGGGCAGCTGCGCGACTATGTGCTGGACGAGTTCGCGCCGGACGAACAGCCGGTCGTGGATCGGGCGATCGAGCGCTCGGTCGACGCGCTGCTGCTCTTCGCCCGCGGAGACCTGCGCCGCGCCATGAATGAGTTCAACCGCGACGAGGAACCGCCGCCGCCGCCGTGCTAACCTCGCGGCCCATGACCCAGATCCACACCCTCGGCGAGCTGCGCGCATCCGGGTACCGCGTCCGGTCCGTGAAGGACGAGATGCGGGCGAATCTGCTCGGCAAGATCGCGCGCCGCGAGCAGACGTTCCCCGGCATCCACGGCTACGAGCGCACGGTCGTCCCGGCCATCCACAACGCCGTCCTCTCGAAGCACGACATCATCCTCCTCGGACTCCGCGGGCAGGCGAAGACGCGCCTGCTGCGGTCGCTGACGGCGCTCCTCGACGAGCGCATCCCGATCATCGAAGGGTGCGAGATCAACGACTCGCCGTTCGAGCCGACGTGCAAGCGCTGCCGGCGCCTGGCGGCGGAGCAGGGGGAGAATCTGCACGTCGCGTGGCTGACGCGCGACGAGCGGTATCGCGAGAAGCTCGCGACGCCGGACGTCACGGTCGCGGATCTCATCGGCGACATCGATCCGATCAAGGCCGCGAACCAGCGGCTGACGTACGCGGACGAGGAGGTGATCCACTACGGGATCATCCCCCGCACGAACCGCGGCATTTTCGCGATCAACGAGCTGCCGGATCTCGCGCCGAGGATTCAGGTTGCGCTGCTGAATATCCTCGAAGAAAGAGACCTGCAGATCCGCGGCTTTCCGGTGCGCATCCCGCTGGACGTGGTGCTGGTCTTCAGTGCGAATCCCGAGGACTACACGAGCCGCGGGAACATCATCACGCCGCTGAAGGACCGCATCGACTCGCAGATCCTCACGCACTACCCGCAGCAGATCGAGACCGCGCGGCGGATCACGGAGCAGGAGGCATGGCTCGACCGTGACGGCGACGTGCGCGTCGACATCCCGGTGTACATCCGCGATCTGATCGAGTCCGTGGCCTTCGTGGCGCGCGCCTCGGAGCTCGTCGATCAGTCGTCGGGCGTCTCCGCGCGGTTGACGATCGCGGCGATGGAGCTGCTGCAGTCGAACCTCGAGCGGCGCGCCGCGCTGACGCGCGATCGTGTCGTGTTCCCGCGTCTCGCGGACCTGTCGATGATCCTGCCGGCGATCACCGGCAAGGTCGAGATGGTGTACGAGGGCGAGCAGCAGGGCGCGGAGGTGGTCGCGCGGAAGCTGATCGGCGAGGCGGTGGCGAAGCTGTTCGAGACGAAGTTTCCGCCGATCGAGCGCGCGGGAGTCTCCCAGCGCGCGGAGCGGGAGCGCCGCGGCTACGGTGAGATCGACGTCGACGAGCTCGACGACGATGCATTTGCCGGACGCCGCGCGAAGCAGCGGAAGGAGCGTCGCGAGGAGCCGAAGCCGAGCGCTCCGTCCGAGCCGGGCTACGACGCGGTGTTGTCGTGGTTCGCGGCGGGGAACAAGCTGACGGTGTCGGACGAGCAGCCGTTCCCGGAGTTCCTCCGCGAGCTGCAGCGCGTGCCCGGACTCGCGGATCTCGCCCGCAAGTACACGAAGGCGGATCGTGATGAGGAGCTCGGGTTCTGGATGGAGATGGTCCTCGAAGGCCTGCACCAGGCGCTACGCCTGTCGCGTGAGGACCTCGACTCGACGATCACGTTCCAGGAGCTGATGAAGTTCAACGTGCTGCGCACGGTGCGTTAGAAAATGTAGGGCGTGGCTTCAGCCCGCCTCCCCGGGGAGGGCGGGCTGAGCCACGCCCTACAGCGGCAACGTCAGCGTCGCGACCGCGCCTTCGCATCTTCACGATTCTCCAGCGTCAGCGAGCCGCCGTGCGCCTCGGCGATCTGGCGGGAGAGGAACAGGCCGATGCCGCTGCCGGACGGCTTGGTCGTGAAGAACGGGACGAACAGGTTGCCCGTGCCGCTCACGCCGGGGCCGTCGTCTTCGACGTGCAGGGTCAGGCTGTCGCCGTTGACGTTCCAGCGGAGGGTTACGTTCGATCCGGCGTCGGCGGCGTTCTTCACGAGGTTGATCAGCAACTGTTCGAGTTGGTCTTCGTCGGCGCGGATGGTTGCCTCCGCGCCGAGCAACGCAACAGGCACGCGCGTCTCGAGCGCGGCTACGCGCCGCGCGAGCGCGTCGATGCGCACGTCGCGCTTGCGGGGCTCGGGTAGCCGCGCGAGCTGCGCATAAGCGCGCGTGAACCGCGTCAACGCTTCGGCCCGGCTGCCGATGACGCGTACGCCGCGGGTGACGTCGTCCTTCCAGTCGTCGGGCAGTTCTTCGCGCAGGACGAGCTGTTCGAGACTGGTCGCGATGGACTTGATCGGTGCGAGCGAGTTGTTCAGCTCGTGGCCCAGCACGCGGACGATGCGTCGCCAGGCGTCGAGCTCCTCTTCGCGCAACGCGCGGGTGATGTCGGCGAGGACGAGCATGCGGTGCGGCGAGCCGCGCTCGCGGAACGAGGAGCGGTGGACGTCCCAGCGCGTCGCGCCGCGATCGATGGTGGAGGGGCCGTCTTCCGCGAGCAACTCCGCGAGGCCGAGCTCCGCGGCCGTGCGGCCGGTGAGCCGCTCGCGGGGGATGCCCAGGAGCCGCTCGCCCGCGCGGTTCACGAGCTGCAGCCGGTCCTCGGCGTCGAACGCGAAGATCGCCGCGTCGATCTGGGCCAGCACGGCCCGCAGCAGCGCCGCGGCCTCGACGGCTTCCAGCTTGCGCGACTCCATCAGCGTCGCCAGCGCGTTCACCTCGACCATGACCTCGCCGAGGGCGTCGTCGCGGCGGGCGTTGCGGGCGCGGAGGGAGTAGTCCTCCTCGCGCAGCGCGGTGATGATGTTCGAGATCGTCAGCAGCGGAAACACGAGCTGCTCGTGGAGGATGTACGTCGCGATGAACGCGGACACCGCCGACGAGCACGGCGACCGTCCACTTCACCTTGGCGGAAAAGTCGCCGGTGAAGACGAGGATTACCGCAGCGACAGCGACGGGAGCGACCGCAAGCAGCGCGGTGAAGACGATCCGTTTTTCGTAGCGCACTCAGAGCCCGTACCGCTGCATCCTGCGATACAACGCCCCGCGCGACAACCCCAGCGCCTCGGCCGCCTTGCTCACGTTGCCGCCGGAGCGGGTCAGGGCCTTGTTGATCAGCAGCGCCTCGACGTCCTCGATGCTCATGTCCTCGATGCGCTGTTCGGACGGCGGCTGGAGGCCGAGGTCGGCGCGGCCGATGGCCGTGGCGGTGGACATCAGCACCGCGCGCTCGACGACGTGATCGAGCTCGCGGACGTTGCCCGGCCAGGCGTGATCGAGCAGCGCCTTGATCGCCGCGGGATCGAACGACGCGACGTTCTTGCGGTAGCGGCGCGCGTGACTGGTCAGGAAATGCGCGGCGAGCGGCGGGATGTCCTCGCGGCGGTCGCGCAACGGCGGGATGCGGATCTCGACGGTGTTCAGGCGGAAGAGCAGGTCCTGGCGGAAGCGGCCGGCGGCGACGTCGTTCTCCAGCGACGCGTTCGTCGCGGAGAGGATGCGGACGTCGACGCGCCGGGTCTGCGACGAGCCGACGCGCTCGAACTCGCCCGTTTCGACGACGCGCAGGAGCTTCGCCTGCTGCGCGGGCGGCACGTTCGCGATCTCGTCGAGGAACAGCGTGCCGCCGTCGGCGAGCTCGAAGCGGCCGACGCGGTCCACGCGCGCGTCGGTGAACGCGCCCTTCACGTGGCCGAACAGCTCGCTCTCGAAGATCGTCTCGGAGAGTCCGCCCGCGTTCACCGTGACGAGCGGCTTCGCGGCGCGGCGCGAGACGGAGTGCAGCGCGCGTGCGACCACACCCTTGCCCGTGCCGTTCTCGCCGCGGATCAGCACGTTCGCGTCCGAGGGGCCGACGCGCTCGATGATGTCGAGAATGGGACGCATGGCGGGGGACGAGGCGATGAAGTCGATGCCGCGCGAGGGGAGCGCCATCGCGCTCTCCAGGCGTTCGCTCTTGCGCAGCGCGCGCCCGAGATCGATCTGATTGCGGACTACCGAGAGCACGCGTGCGTTGTCCCACGGCTTCTGGATGAAGTCGCGCGCGCCTTTCTGCATCGCCTCGACGACGAGCTCGATCGACGCCCACGCCGTCATGACGACGATCGGCAGCGTGCGGTCGAACGCGTGCAGGTGCTCGAGCAGTTCCAGGCCTTCGCTGCCCGAGGTGGTGTCGCGGGTGTAGTTCAGGTCGATGAGGACGAGGTCGAACTGCCGTGCGCCGACGGCGCGGATCACCGCGCCCGGAGAAGGGGCCGTCTCGATGTCGAAGCCCTCCGGCTTCAGGAGCAGGCGGAGGGCTTCGATGACGTCGGGCTGGTCGTCGGCGACGAGGATTTTCGGTTTCATGGTGTGGAGTGCGGCGACGGCGAGTCGCCGCTTTTGCATCTTTGCACGCTGAGCGCGCGAAGATAGGAAAGCGGCGACTCGCCGTCGCCGCACTCCATAGATTAGTCGTATCGGATTGCGACCAAAGGATCAACCTTGGCCGCGCGCCGCGCCGGGAGATAGCTCGCCAGTAACGCCGTTCCCGCGATCACCACGACGATCACGGCGAACGTCCACGGGTCGGCCGGCTTCACGCCGTACAGCAACGTCCCGATGGCGCGCGACGACAGCAGCGCACCCACCACCCCGATCACCGCGCCGATGACGACGAGCCGCGCCGCGTTGCCGACGATCAGCTTGAACACGTCCCGCTGTTCAGCGCCGAGGGCCATGCGGATGCCGATCTCCGTCGTGCGCTGCGTGACGGCGTAGTTCATCACGCTGAAGATGCCGACCGCCGCCAGCACCAGCGCCACGATCGCCGAGCACCGCGAGCAGGATCAGGTTGAAGCGCCGGGTCGCGAGCGACTCCGAGCGCGTGACGGCCAGCGTGCCGATGTTCACGATCGGCTGCTGGCGGTCGACCTGGCGCACGACACCGCGCAGCGTCGGCCCGAGGGACTCGGCGCCCGGCGCGCGGACGACGATACTGAGGAACCGCCGCGAGCGCTGCGCGAACGGCATGAACATCGTCGAGCGGACGTCGTCCGTGAGGCTGCGCCAGCGCACGTCCCCGACGACGCCGACGATCTCGATCATGTCCAGCGTGCCATCGGCGCGATCGAGCGCGATCTTCTTCCCGACGGGATTCTCGTTCGGGAAGAACTCCCGCACGAACGCCTGATTCACGACCGTGACGGCCGGCGTGTTCGCGCGATCGGTCTCCGCGATGTCGCGGCCGCGGTGCAGCGGGATGCGCATGGTCTCGAAGAAGCCCGGCGTGGCGACGACCGTCTTCGCGCTCGCGCCGCGTCCCGGAGGCGCGGGCGGACGTCCGACGACGCTGAACGACCAGACCGATTCGTTCGGTGTCAGCGGGAGCGCGTCGACCGCGGCCACGCTCTGCACGCCCGGCAGCCCGCGCAGCCTCTCGAAGAGCCGGTCGTAGAACGAGTAGACCTGTGCGTCTTCCTTGTACGCGAGCGCGCGCGGCGAGATGTCGAGCGCGATGGCGTTGCGGTGATCGTAGCCGGCGTCGATGCCGGTCACGTGGATGAAGCTGCGCAGCAGCAGGCCCGCGCCCGCGAGGAGCATCAGCGACATCGCGACGGAGGACACGACCAGGACGCTGCGGAGGCGATTGCGCTTCCCTTCCGTCGAGCCGCGCGTCCCCTCCTTCAGCGCCTCGGTCAGGTTCGGCCGTGACGCGGAGATCGCGGGCGCGAGGCCGAAGGCGATGCCGGTGAAGATCGAGAGGAGCATGGTGAAGAGGAGCACGCGCCCGTCGAGCGAGATCGTGTCGAGCCGGGGGATCTCGCCCGGCGCGAACGCGAGCAGTGCGTCGATGCCCCACGACGCGAGCAGCAGTCCGCACGCCCCGGCGAGCAGCGAGAGCACGATGCTCTCCACGAGGAGCTGCATGGTGATGCGCCCCGGCGTCGCACCGATCGCTGCACGGATGGAGATCTCCTTGTGCCGCGCGGTGGCCCGTGCGAGCAGCAGGTTGGCGACGTTCGCGCAGCCGATGAGCAACACGACCGCGACAGCGCCGAAGAGCATCAGCAGCGCGGGACGGATGTCGCGGACGATGTCTTCGTGCATCGAATTCGCGACGAATCCGATGCCGGCATTCGCCTCGGGGTA
Organism: uncultured Acidobacteriota bacterium; assembly: GCA_963821585.1. Lineage (GTDB taxonomy): Bacteria > Acidobacteriota > Thermoanaerobaculia > Gp7-AA8 > Gp7-AA8 > QHVT01. Next base: position 3,914,435 of record CAWGEI010000003.1, on the reverse strand, counting down.
CTGTTTCTCGAGCCGCCGCGAGAGTGTGTCGAGCTCCGCGCGTGCCTGCGCGAGGGAGACGCCGGGACGGATCTTTGCGGCCACACTGATGAAGATCTCGTCGCGTGTGGTGCGCGCCTCATCGTCCATGCCCTCCTCAAAGGAGGTGTAGTAGTCGCGCTCGACCTCGTCGACGGGGAAGCGGAACTGCGGCGGCATGACGCCGACGACGGTGTACACGTCGCCCGCGCTGCCGAGGCGAATGGCGCGCCCGATGATGGCGCGGTCTCCGTTGAACTTCCGCTGCCACAGGCTGTTGCTGATGACGACGACTTTCGGGCCACCGTCGCGGTCCTCGGCGGCATTGAAGAAGCGTCCGAGCTGCGGCTGGACGCCGAGGAGCTCGGGGAGGTTGTGCGGCACGTCGAGGCCGGCCAGCAGCTCCGGCTCGTCGCCTTCCATGAGGAAGGCCCGGCCGCGCGTGAACGCGACGACCTCTTCGAGGGTCTTCGTCTGGGTGCGGACGTCGCGGTAGTTGGGGTACGAATGGACGGGGTAAGTGCCGCCGCCGATGCGATTGATGGCGGTGAGGTTGATGAGCTGTTCGGGCGCGGCGAACGGCAGCGGACGAAGCAGGATCGCGTTCACGACGCTGAAGATCGCGGTGTTGGCCGCGAGCGCGATGGCCAGCGTGAGCACGGCCACCGCGGTGAAGCCGCGCTGCTTGGCGAGCGTGCGGAAGCTGTAGCGAAGGTCCGCGCCGATCATGCAAAGGCCTCGATGACGCCAGGAATCCGCTCTCGTTCAGAGCGTTCCCGGCGTCGCGCGCGTGGGTCTCCTCGACGATGCGTCCGTCGAAGAGGTGGATGGTGCGGTCCGCGTACTTCGTGAAGCGCGGATCGTGCGTGACCATGCAGATCGTCGCGCCGCCGCGGTGGAGATCGCGCAGCAGCTCCATCACCGCCTCGCCGTTCTTGGAGTCGAGGTTGCCGGTCGGCTCGTCGGCGAGGAGGATCGCGGGCTCGCCGCCGAGGGCCCGGGCCACGGCGACGCGCTGCTGCTGGCCGCCGGAGAGCTGGCTCGGGTAGTGGCGCATGCGGTGGGCCATGCCGACGCGCTCGAGGGCGTGCTCGGCGCGGCGCTTGCGCTCGGCGGTGGGCAGTCTGCGGTAGGTCAGTGGCAGCTCGACGTTCTCGTAGACCGTGAGATCGCCGATGAGATTGAACGACTGGAAGATGAAGCCGATCTCCCGGTTGCGGATGCGCGCGCGGTCGGCGGCGCCGAGTTTCTCGACCTGCACTCCGGACAAGGTGTACGAGCCGTTGGTCGGCGTGTCGAGCAGGCCGAGGATCGAGAGGAGCGTGGACTTGCCGCAGCCGGAAGGGCCGCCGATGGAGACGTACTCGCCCTTGCGCACTTCGAACTGGATGTCGGAGAGGGCGTGCGTCTCCAGCTCGTCGGTGTAGAAAATCTTGTTGACGGAATTCAGTTTGATGAGCGTCATCGCGTCTCCTAGTTGATCTTGATGGTGTCGAACTTGTCGTAAGAGCTGTCGTCGGAAACGATCACGCGATCGCCCTCGGCGAGGCCGCTGCGGATCTCGATGTCGGTGGCGGAGGCGCGGCCGAATTCGACCTTCACGCGCGTAGCTTTGCCGCCGTTCACTTTGAAGACGACTGCCGGACGCGTTCTCCTGCGCACGCACGGGGCGCGCGACGTGGACGACGCCGGCGAGCTTCTCGAGCTCGATGGTCGCGTCGACGCTGAGGTCGGGACGCGCGCCCGCGGGCAGCGTGCCGTCGATGCTCAGGTCGATGAGCACGGTGCCGTTGATCGCGGCCGGATCGATGCGCGCGACGCGCGCGGCGACGACGCCGTTGCGCGTGTCGATCTGCGCGACCTGTCCGGTGACGAGGTCCTTCGCCTGCGTCTCCGCGACGCGGATCTCGGCTTTCAGGCGATCGGGCTGCGCGACACGCGCCAGCGTGGTGCCGGGGTTGACGCGCTGTCCGGCCTGCACGGCGACGGCCTGCAGGACGCCGTCGATGCCGGCGCGGACCTGGAGGGATCCGCTGCGTTGCCGCTGCAGGTCGACCATCGCCCGCCGCTGCTCGACCTCGGCCTGCAGCGCCGCGAGGCGCGCGCGCTGGGAGGAGGCGAGGGTGGCCAGGCGCTGTTCTTCGAATTTCACGCGCTCGTCGAGCGAATTCGCGGCGGACTCGGAGAGCTGCTTTGTGATCGAAGCGGCCAGGCCGGCGGCGGCGAGCTCCGCATCCGCTTTCGCGCGGAGCCGGGCCTGTTGGGCTTCGGCACGCAACCGTGCGGTTGCGGACTGCTGGTCGAGGCGATCGCTCTCCAGCTCCGCCTGCGCGGCCTCGTATGCGGCTTCGGCGGCGCGCAGTTGCCATTCGGCGTCGCGCGTCGACTGCTGCTGCTGCGGGTCGCTCAATTCGATGATGATCGCTGCCGGAGGTGACCTGCGTGCCGGGCTGGAGGAGGACGCGCTCGACGCGGCCGTCGGTCGCGGCGGCGATCCAGCGGACGTTCTCCGGAACGAGCACGCCGCTGCCGCGCACGGCGCGGGTGAGCGGTCCGCGCCCGACGGTCTCGATGACGAGCGAGGTGGCCTCGACGGGCGGCGCGGCCGGCTCGAGCCGCGCGAAGGCGACGCTCGTGAGCACGATCGCGCCGAGGACGAGCGCCGCGTAAGCGAGGCGGCGAGGGATCTTTCGCGTTGCGGAGGTTCTTACGATGTCCATGTCACAACGCATAGACGCAAGGGAGTGACCGGAGGTTCACTTTCGCGTAAGTGACTCGTTACGCTGGCGTTACCGATTGGTGTGCTGGTCGGGCGTGTCCACGGATAGAACTGGAGTGTCCGGATGTGGACAGTCGCCGAGTCGTCGAGTCTTCGAGTCGTCAAGGCTCGACGACTTGTAGGCTCGACGGCGCGACGACATACAATCCCGTCCGTGCCCAAGCTCATGGCCGAAATCCCGAACGAGCTCGCTCGTCAGATCGACCGGATCATCCGCGACGGATGGTTCCCCGATCAGGAGTCGGTCGTCCGCGAAGCGCTGATGCAGTTCGTCGACGCGAAATCCTTCCTCGGCGACTCGCCGCGGATGCTGCACCGCTTCGCCGCGGACGCGCTCAACGATTCGAAGCCCGAGGTGGCGCTGAAGTTCGTGGCGCGCGCTGTGTCGCTGCTGGCGGGGCAGAACACGACCGACTTCGCGCTCTTCCAAGCCCTCGTCGAATTGCGCGTGCAGATCCTGCTCGTCCTCGGCCGCGACGACGAGGCGCTGGCCTCGCTGGAAGAGGCGCGCGAGAAACTCCCCAACAACCCGACCGTCGCGAAGTGGATCGAGAAACTCAAGCGGAACCGGCCGCGCGGCGAAGCGTGAGACACCGGTACGGTTTCCTCGACCCCGACCTGATCCGGCAGCTTCCTCAGCGAGCTCGGTCTGCGCCGCCTCTTCAATCACCTGCTGCTGCAGAGCGGCGGCGATGTGGAGGAGGCCATGCGCTGGATGCGCGCGCTGCAGGAGCGCGGCTACATCGATCCCGACGTCGACCTCGACGCGTTCTTCGCGCAGCTGCTGCAGGAGAACGTGATCGGTCAGGACGGCGAAGGGAACCTCACGCTGGCCGCAGGCGGCGAGCGGCAGATCCGCCGCGACGCGCTGGACGAGATCTTCGGCGGGCTGCAGAAGTCGATGACCGGCTCGCACTCCGTGAGCACGGCCGGGCAGGGGACGGAGCGGCTGACGGAGACGCGGCCGTATCAGTTCGGCGACGACCCGCTGTCGATCGACTCCAGCCGCTCGCTGCAGAACGCGATGAAGCACAACGATCCGGCGGATGCGATCACGATCACCGAGGACGATCTCGAGGTCTTCGAGACCGAGCACAACTCGTCGTGCGCGACGGTAGTGATGATCGACATCTCGCACTCGATGATCCTCTACGGCGAGGACCGCATCACGCCGGCGAAGAAAGTGGCGCTCGCCCTGACGGAGCTAATCCTGACGAAGTATCCGAAGGACGCCATCGACGTCCTGCTCTTCGGCGACGACGCGCGCGAGGTGCCGATCTCCGAGATCCCGTACGTGCAGGTCGGGCCGTACCACACGAACACCAAGGCGGGGCTGCAGCTCGCGCAACAGATCCTCCGCCGGCGCAAGCACAGCAACAAGCAGATCTTCATGATCACAGACGGCAAGCCCTCCGCGCTGACGGAGAACGGGCGGCTGTACACGAACTCGTTCGGCCTGGACATGAAGATCGTGAACCGGACGCTGGAAGAAGCGGACCGCTGCCGCCGCGCAAACATCCCGATTACGACGTTCATGCTGGCGACGGACCCGATGCTGGTGAACTTCGTCGAGCAGCTATCGAAGATCAATCGGGGCCGCGCGTTCTATTCATCGCCGGACCGGCTAGGGGAGTACATCCTGGCGGACTACATCCGGAACCGGCGCAAGTTTGTTCACTGATCGCGCTTGAACTTGAAGCCCGCGCGAATGCGCGGATCGATGCCGGGGCTGTACAGATCGTCGTAGGGCCACGGCTCATCCATCGCGAAGTCGCCGTTGTGGTGAAAGCCCCATTGCCGGAACTCCGCGTTCAGCGCGTCGAGGGATTTCCCGAGCACCGTTTCCTCGCCGCGTGCGAATCCTGCTGCGATCCTGGCGATCGCGTCGCTGCCGTAGCGGTCTTCGAGGAAACGGATGAACGTCTGCGCGACGACGTAGGCGGCGGGGTCGGCGTTCTTTTCCATGATCGCGTCGAGGAGGGGGACCGGGAGGACCAGGCCGTTCGGCGTGTTGGCGAAGGCGTTCGCGTGGTGCTCGAGGAGCTCCATGCGGGTGGCGACGCCTTCCTGGAACCAGCGCGGCGCGTTGTCGTTCGTGGCCTGCGCGACGAGCGCGTGGGTGAGCTCGTGCGTGATGATGGAGACCACCTCGCGCTTGAACTGCTCGATGGCGGCGAAGGGGACGAAGATCTCGCCGTCGTACAGGCCGAGGATGTGCTCGCTCTGGGTGATCTCGCTGCGGAACTCGTCCCAGCCGAGGACGTTCACCGTCACACGGCGCGGCTCGAACGGCGGGAGCTTCCGGCGCACGCGCGCGAGCTCCGCTTCCAGGAGCTCGCCGATGCGCGCGGCGATGGCCGGATTGATGGACGCGTCATGGCGGATGTCGAAGTGCCCGGTCGCCAGCGTCTGCGCGTTCGCAACGAGCTTCCGGCGCACTTCGAGCTGGCGGATGCGCAGATCGACGGCAGAGCGGATGGTCTCGTTGGGGGCGAGGGCGCGCGCGTCCTCGGCACGATTCGCGCGGAGGAGTGCCTGCACGCGAACCACGAGTAGCTCTGCCGGCGTGTCGCCGGTGCTGTCGTCCGTGAGCTTCAGGACGTCCGCCCAGCGGTTGTGACGGGCGAGCGCCTTCGCCACGCGGACCCGGCGCGTCCGCGACGCGGGTCCGCCGTGATCGAGCAGCTCCGGTGCGTCGCGCAACGCCTCCGCATCGCGTTGGTTCGCCCGTTCGGTCGCCGCGATCACGAGCGCGTTCTTCGGCGCGAGCGCGGCGCCGTTCGGGATCTCGATCGCGGCACGCGCGAGCTCGACGCGCAGCAGTTCGCCCGTGACGATCGCCTTCGCATTCGCGGGCCAGTCGATGGGGCGCGTGGCGAGATGCGGGCTCCGGCGTACGGGCTCGGTGGCAGAAAAGAATGACACCAGCGACTTGGCGCGGAGATCTTCGAGCAGATTCGCGCGGATCAGCTCCTCGCGCGGCTTCGGTTCGAGTGTCCAGGCGATCTTCAGCGCGTCGTACGACTTCGCGCGGTAGTACGTCTCCGCGTCGCGCGAGCCGAGGGTGTGCATGCGCGCGAGGAACTCCTTCGCCCGCTCATTGCCGAACGAGAACGCCGCCTCGTAGAGAAGGTCGTCCCGTACCGGTGGCAGCGCCGAGGCCCGCTTGAACGCTACCGCCGCGGCGGCCTCGTTTCCTTCGCCGAGGGCGATGCGGGCGCGGAGTAGCTCCGCGAGCGGAGTCTTCGCAACCGACGTGAGAGAGGCGAGCGGATCGTCCTTCGTGCTGCCGACCTCCACCGCCAGTCCACTCTGCAGCATCCACAGGATCGCGACGTCGTGCGTCTGCTTCCCCGGATCCTGCCCGCGAGCCAATGCCTCGCGCACCGGCTCCAACTCGCGCAGCTCCACGAAACGCAACGGTGCCTTCTGCGGCCGCTCGCGGTACGCGATGATCGCGCTGGCCGTCGCGAGAGCCAGCAAGACAATCCCCACCAACCGCCACCGCGCCACCACCGCCGCCCCCACAATCGCCAGCACGACAGCGATGTAGGGCGTGGCTTTAGCCCGCCTCTCGGACGGGGAGGGCGGGCTAAAGCCACGCCCTACGTTTGTGCTCTCCGCCAGCGTGAGAATCTCGAAGACCTCACCCCCGCGCATCCGCACCAACAACCCATCCTCATATCCACTCGCCCAAGCCACCCGGAACGCCGCGTCCCGCTCCGCCGTCCGCAGCGTCCACGTCACCCCATCGCGCGGCCCCATCCGCACCGCGATCTCCCGCAGCGCGTCCTCCTTCGCGACGTCGCGCAAGGGTGCGTCCGCGGCGAGCCGCGCGTAAACCGCCTCCGGCCCGCTCGCCAGATACGCAGCCACGACCGAGACCGCCGACCGCTCCGCCTCACTGATCGGACGCGGCTGCGCCGCCACCCCGAACGCAACCAGCAGCACCACGACGAACCGCATCACCGGAATGATCATACGCAGCAGGCCGTTCTTCGCCCCGATGCGCAAATTATTTGCGGTCGTCCTCATCGGCACTCTCGCGGCGAGTGCCAACGAGATCTCCTATCGCTCGCTCCAGTCCGGCTCGTCCTCCGGACCGACCCCGCTCCACGACCGCGGCATCCACGGTGAAGGGCAGATCATCGCCATCATCGACACCGGTCTCGACATCAACAACTGCTTCTTCTCCGAGTACGACGCCCAGCTCCCGCCGTTCAACACCGGCACGCCGGCTGGGGGCCTGGACTGGGAGAACGTCGACCTCACGCGCCGCAAAGTCGTCGCGTACAACTTTCTCTTCTCCTGCGATCAGTATCCTGGCAGGCCCGGATGCGACACGCCGGGCGACCTCGCGTCGTATCGACAACCAGGGCCACGGCACGCACTCCGCCGGCGCCGCCCTGGGCGACAAAGGCGCGCCGATCGCGCACGACTACGGCGACTCCGTCGCGCCCGCGGCGAAACTGATCGTGCAGGACGCCGGCTACGTCGGCGGCGACCTGTGTACGCAGTTCCCCGGTGTCGGCTGCCCCGCGGTGCTCACGCCGATCTTCGAGCAGGCGTACAAGCAGGGCGCGCGCATCCACTCGAACTCGTGGGGCGACCGCCAGGGCAGGCTGCAGAATCCTCCGACCGCGAACTATCCGCAGTCGGCGTATGACGTGGACGCGTTCGTCTGGTCCCACCCCGACTCGCTCGTCATCTTCAACACCGGCAACCTCGGCGTGAAGGCCGCGACGCCCGCGAGCTCGCTCTCGGCGCCGGGCAGCGCGAAGAACACGCTCCAGGTCGGCGGCACGCGGTGGGGCATGCGGGCGGACGACACTCTCGCAGAGTTCACGCTCTTCGGGCCGACGCGCGACGGACGCATCAAGCCCGACCTCGTCGCGGCGGCGCGTGTGATCGGCGCGAACTGGGACTTCGACCACAACCCGAACACCTGCGATGTCGACCTCGACCTCGGCACCTCGTGGTCGTCCCCGACGATGGCCGGGGCGGCGGCACTCGTGCGGCAGTACTACGTCGACGGTTTCTATCCGAGCGGCCAACGCAACGCGGCGCACGCGCGCACGCCGTCGGCCGCGCTGCTGAAGGCCACGCTCATCGCCGCGGCGCGTCCCGCGCTCCGTCGCGCCGACATCCTCACGAATCACACCGTCGACGCGCTGCCGGTGCCGTCGCCGGAGCAGGGCTGGGGCTTCCCCGTCCTCGACGACGCGCTCTACCTCGACGGCGACACGCGGAAAATGCGCGTGGTCGACGTGCCGCTCGCGCAAGGGCTGGCGGAAGGGGAGTCGTCCACGATTCGCGTCAATGCCAGGCCAGGCACGCAGTTGCGCGCGGTGCTCGTCTGGACGGATCCGCCAGGAACGGTGCGCAACTCGATCGCCGACGCGACCCCGCAACTCGTGAACGATCTCGACCTGTCCGTGAACGCGATCGCGCCGAACGATCGGCTCAACAACGTCGAGGTCGTGAAAGTGGACAACCCTTCGGGGATCTACGAGATCACCGTGAAAGCGCACCACCTCGGATTCGGTCCGCGCCAGAGCTACGCGCTCGTCATCACGGGCGATCTCGAAGACGCCAAGCGTGCGGCGGAGAGTCGCGAGGCATTGATTGTAGTCATGCGCGGCCATGTTGGCCCGTGACTTTCTCCGCGAGAATGCAGATTCCTACCGCCAGGCGCTGAAGAACCGCGGCCTGACGGTCGACCTCGACCGCTTCCTCAAGCTCGACGGCGAGCGCCGCCGCGCCATCGCCTCGGCCGAGCAGCTCAAGGCGCAGAAGAACACCGCGTCGACCGAGATCGCGACCCTCAAGAAGAACAAGCAGGACGCCTCCGCGCAGATCGAGGCGATGAAGTCCCTCGGCCCGCAGATCGCGGGGCTCGACGCGCGCCTGGCGGAGATCGAAGAGGAGTTCCAGTCGCTCGAGCTGCTCTTCCCGAACATGCCGCACGAGAGCGTTCCCATCGGTCCCGACGAGTCGGCGAATCGCGTGGAGCGCCACTGGGGCACGAAGCCAGCGTTCTCTTTTAGTCCGAAGGCGCACTGGGACCTCGGCGAGCAGCTCGGCATCCTCGACTTCGACCGCGCCGCGAAAGTCACGGGCGCGCGTTTCTCGTTTCTCCTCGGCGCCGGGGCGAAGCTGAGCCGCGCGCTGATGAACTTCATGCTCGACGTCCACGAGCGCCAGGGCTACACGGAAGTCCTGCCGCCGTTCATCGTCAACGCCGATTCGCTGCGCGGCACGGGACAGCTCCCGAAGTTCGAGGAAGACCTGTTCAAGCTGCAGCACGAGAAGCCGCTGTACCTCGTGCCGACGGCCGAGGTGCCGTTGACGAACATCCATCGCGAGGAGATCCTCGACGGCGCGCAGTTGCCGATCTGGTACACCGCGTACACGCCCTGCTTCCGCAGCGAGGCCGGGTCGTACGGCAAGGACACCCGCGGCCTCATTCGCCAGCACCAGTTCGAGAAAGTCGAGCTCGTGAAGTTCACGGCCGCAGAGCAGTCGTGGGACGAGTTGGAGAAACTGGTCGCAGACGCCGAGGAGATCCTGCGGCTTCTCAACCTGCACTACCGCGTCGTTGCGCTGTCGACGGGCGACATGAGCTTCAGCTCCGCGAAAACGTACGACATCGATGTGTGGCTGCCGGGACAGGAGACGTATCGCGAGATCTCGTCGTGCTCCAACTTTGCCGACTTCCAGGCGCGGCGCGCGAGCATCCGCTATCGCGACGCGGAGAAGAAGACCCGCTTCGCCCACACGCTCAACGGCTCCGGCCTTCCCCTCGGGCGCACGCTCGTCGCGGTGCTGGAGAACTATCAGCAGGAAGACGGCTCGGTGATCGTGCCCGAGGCGCTGCGGCCCTACATGCGGGGAGTGGAGCGCATCACGCGGTGAACAGGACTTCGTAGCGCAGGTCCGTCTGCCCCACGTGGACGCGGTCGCCGTCGGCGAGCAGGTGGTGGAAGACGCGCTCGTCGTTCACCCACGTCCCGTTGCGGCTCTTCAGGTCTTCGATCACGTAGCCCTCGGGGCCGCGATAGATGCGCGCGTGGAAGCCGGAGACGCCGAGGTCGGCGATCTGGATAGTGTTGTCGCGATGGCGGCCGATCAGGTACTCCGGCTCCGCGAGCGGGATGACGCGGTCAGCACCGGCACCGTCCGTGGTGCGGAACTGCGCGAGGGTGGGGCGCACGACGTCCGCGTACGAGAGGCGTCCTTCCGCCGAGACCAGCAGGCTCGTGTCATCGCTGCCTGCCGCTTCGTCGCGCACGGTCGACTCCGAGCCGAAGCGCGGTGAGCCCTGGCGCATCGTGGCGTCGGCTTCCGCGCCGCCCTCGGTCGTCCGCGCGCCGCGCACCTTCTCGATCAGCTTGTTCGCGTACAGGCCGTAGACCACGCGGTAGATCGACAACGGCTGGTCGGTGTCCTGGCAGAGCTCTCCGAGCGTGCGCTGGCCGTTGATGAGGAAGAGGATCTTCCACTCGTCGACCGTGAGCGTGATCTTCTCGTCGCGCGGCGCGGCGACGACGCGAAAGACCACGTTCGTGTCCGGCAGCAGGCGGACGCATTGCTCCCACTCCTCGATGCGCCGCGCGCCTTCCATGATCAGGTTCGTCAGATCGATGGCGATCGTCACGGCGTACGACGGGAGCGACGTCTCGTGCGTGAACGCGAACGTGCCGCCGTGCCAGACGAACGCGTCGTAGACGATCTCCGAGACCTGTACTTTCAGGAAGTCCCGGAGCTGCTCCTCGGACAGCACATTCTCCTGCACCGCGAGCTCGCCGAAGCGGCCGCCCTCGCGGAGCATCAGCTCGTCGATGCGCGCGCGCTGCTCGGAGGTGATCTTCTTCTTGCGCAGCAGGATCGATCCGAGGCGGAACTCCTCGCGGTTCGAGCCGGCGTAGACCAGCGCGCCGTCCTGGAAGTACAGCCACGCCTCGCGACCGTCGCAGGCGACCGTGAGCGTGCCGCTCTTGCGCGAGGTGCTCAGAAACGTGAGCACGTCCGGCAGCCGGAACGCGGAGATGTCGCCGTGAAGGACTGCGTCGGCCATCGGCCCGCGATTCTAATGTAGGGCGTGGCTGTAACTTCAGGCGAGAGCGACCCCTCATCCGGCCTTCGGCCACCTTCTCCCCTCGCGGAGGGGAGAAGGGCAACTGACCGTGGATCTCGCGAGAAACACGAACGAAGACCCCCTCTCCCCGCGTCGAGCGGGGAGAGGGTGGCCAAAGGCCGGGTGAGGGGCGCTCTCGCCCGAAGTTAACCATCGGCGGGCTGAAGCCACGCCCTACGTTCGCTACAGAGAACGCCGGAACAGATCGAGCACTTTCTTCCACGCGTTCGCGGCCGCGTCCTCGTTGTAAACCTCGGGACGTGTGTCGTTGAAGAACGCGTGGTTGGCGTTGGGGTAGACGGCGAGCTCCACCTGCTTGCCGAGGCCGCGGAGTTTCTGCTCGAGCTCGCGTCCGCCCGCGGCCGGGACACCTTTGTCGTCCTCGCCGTAGATGAGGAGGAGCGGCGCCTCGAGCTTCTCCCAGTCGGGGCTCACTTTCTTGAAGCCCCCGTAGAAGCTCGCGGCCGCGCCGACGTTTGCAGCGTCGTACGTCGCCGCGTACTGCGCGAGCGCGCCGCCCATGCAGAAGCCGACGACGCCATATTTCTTCGACGTACACTCCGCACGCTGACGGAGGTATTCACCCGCCCCCGCGATCTCCTTCGCGGCCCGGTCGACGTCGAGCTCCATCAGCATCTTCCCGGCCTCGTCGGGCGACTTCGTGGTCCTGCCGTCATAGAGATCGGGGGCGATGGCGGCGAAGCCGGCGCCGGCGAAGCGCTCCACGAGCTCTTCGATGTGCGGCACGAGTCCCCACCACTCCTGAATCACGACGACGCCCGGGCCCTCGCCGGCGAAATAGCCGCTGCAGGTGTGACCATTCGAGGGAAATTCAACGCGCTCGCCCATGATGTTGCTCCTCCGTGCGGGCGCGGATTCTAACGCTCCGTCTCCAAGACTCGGATAAAATAAGTTTCAGACCATGCAACTCACCAAAGACCAGGTCGCCGACCTCGCGAAGAAGCGCCAGTGTCCGCGTTGCGATCTCGACAAGACGTGGGGCAACGCCCTCTGCCGCACCTGCCGCAGCAAACTTCCGCCGAACATGCGCCTGGGCATCGAGAACATCCCCTCCAAGGACGGCGGAGTGGTCGGGAACGCGCTGCGCGCTGCTGCGAACTACTTCAACGTCCACTTTGCGTCCGTGCGGAAGTTTGGCGGCGGACGGAAGCGTTAACGCCCGCCCGCCGCTGACGCGCTCACCGCCCGCGCGAGCTCTCGCGCGTGGACATCGCCGGGGTCCTGCGTCGCCAGCTCTTCCGCGCGCCGCACGACCTCCGACCCCGCCGGAGTGCCTTTGAGCGACTCCGCCCAGACGGCGCCGAGGGAAGCCAGGCGATGGCGGCGGGAGCTGCTGCTCCAGCTCTTCATCAGATCCTTGCCCTCCACGAGCTTCGTGATCGTTGCCGGCTTCCCGTCGATCGTGTAGTGCAGACGCACGGTCGCGACGAGCTGCGACGAGCGCAGGCCGGGCTTCATCTCGAGCGCGTACAGGCCCGTGACTGACGTGCCGTACGGGAGCACGGACTCGCGTGCGAGCGGATCGGCGTCGCCGATGCGCGTTGCGCGTGCGACGACGGCGTCGTTGACGACCACGTCGATGCGCGCGTCCGAGGCGGCGATGCCGGAGCCCGCGGGCGTGTCGATGGTGAAGCGCAGCACCGCGTGCTCACCCTCCGTCGGGATCACGGCAGGGGAGGCTTCGACTTCGAGACTCACCCGGCGCGGTGCGCGCGCCGGCGCACCGGCGAAGTAGTTCACGAGCGCCTCGACGTCGACCGCCGACGCGGCGGGACGCTGGCCGCTCTGGATCGTGGCACGGATGTCGTTGAAGACCTGCGGACGGACCGAAATCCCGAAGACGCTGGTCTTCTCTTTCTTCGCCTCGCGCTGGCGAGGCTGCTCGGTCATCACCTTCGCGGACGCACGCTCCTGGCGGCGGTCGAGACCCGCGGCGTCCGAGAGCGTCTCGTTCGCCTGGACGAGCGAAGGAGCAGATGCCGGTGCAGGCGCGGGTCCGGCGGCCGCGGCTACTTCGGGCGCAAACTCGGCCATCCGCCGTGGCTCCGCGTCCCGAACCTCCTCTGCGTGACCACCCACGACACCACCGGCTACGCCGTACGCGGCTTCGCCTTCCGCGCCGCGCTGGGTGTCGCTTTCATCGTCCCTGGATTCCGGCACCATCGCCGGAGCTACCCGCGCGGCCGCGACCTGCGGCGCCACCATCGGCGGCACTTCCTGCACGATGTCGAGCTGCACTTCTTCCGTTCGGGCGACGGCGGCTACCGTCGTCGTCGTGTCCGCCGGGGCCATCGCACGCGAGGCGGGTGCAAAGATGACCGGCGTGGCCACGCTCGTGGTGGCCAGCTTCTCCTGGCGGCTGCGCGACACCACCATCGCGACCAGGACGGCACCCGCCAGGACGATGAACGATGCCGCGATCCTCAGGTTGAAGGTGCTCAGGTTGAAGATGCGTGAGCGCGTGAATCTCTGAGGCGCCGTTTCGGCCGCGAGATCGTTCGGAATGTCGGCCTTGATGCGCTCCGCGAGCCCCGCGGGCGGCCTGGGCACCGCGTTGAGCGTCAATTTTCGCTGGAGCTCAGCTCTGCGCTTCGAGTTCATTGGACTTCCTCATCGAGCATCGCCTCGATCAGACCGAAGGCTTTGTGCAAACGCTTGCGGATGGCCACGGTCGTGATCTTCTCGATGGTCGCAATCTCCTTGACCGGCAGTCCGCCCCAGAAGTGCGCTGTCACCGTGAAGCGCAAGTCCTCTGAAAGTCTCATCACTGCCCCTCGGAGGCGTTCGGCCTCCTCCGCGCTCGCGAGCAGCTCTTCTGCTCCCGGACGCTCATCCCGTACATCGATCGCGTCCGGCTCGTCCAGCGACGTCATGCGCCGAGGACGCCGGACGTGATTCAGAAACGTCGTATAGGCGATACGGTAAAGCCAGGTGAAGAGTTGCGACCGTCCGTCGAATCCCTTCAGTGCCGCCCACGCTTTCTGATACGTCTCCTGCGTCAGGTCGGCGGCGAGGTCACCATCGCCGCACAGCCGGTACACCGATGCATATACGGCCGAGTACGTTCTCTCGACCAGTTCCTCCGCGGCATCTCTGTCGCCCGCCCGGATGGCAGCCAGGAGCGTCCGCTCCTCATTGAACGGCGTGACGGTCATGTCACGCGCCTCGCTGACCGGAAATGGGGCGACTTCGGCCACGATTCTTTTGACACCTCTGTTGGCGAAAACGAAACCACGCCCGGATATGCTACCCGTCATGAGAGCATTCGTCGCTGTTGCGCTCGCCGCCTCGCTCGTCGCCGCCTGCGGTCGGAAGGAGCCGAAGATCGACACCGCCGCCCATTCCGCCGCGATCCAGCAGTGGCAGAAAACACGCGCCGAGCGGCTCCAGCGCGAGGACGGCTGGCTCACTCTCATCGGTCTGCACTGGCTGAAAGACGGCGAGAACGAGGTCACGCTGACGAAGGCCGGCGCGCCGCCGGTGAAGGTCGCCCGTAACGGTGCGCAGACGATTCTCCATCCCGATCCCTCGATGACGATCGAGGGGAAGCCGGTCGCCGGGGACGTGCCGATCCTCGCGGACGCGGACGAAAAGGGACCGACGATCGTGCAGATGGGCTCCGTCCGCTTCAACGTGATCAAGCGCGGCGAGCGGTACGGGCTTCGGGTGAAGGACGCCGAGGCGGAGACGCGGACGCACTTCAAGGGCCTCGAGTACTACCCGATCGACCCGAAGTGGCAGGTGGAAGCGCGCTACGAGGCGTATCACCCGCCGAAAAAGATTCCGATCACGGACGTCACCGGCATGACGTCGGACAGCATCGCGCCGGGCTCGATCGTGTTCGAAGTCGATGGCCAGGAGTACCGCATCGATCCCATCCTCGAAGAGGGCTCGACGGACTACTTCATCATCTTCCGCGACGGAACGAGCAAGGACACGACCTATCCCGCTGGACGCTATCTCTACGCGGCGCCGCCGAAGGACGGGAAGATGATCGTGGACTTCAACAAGGCGTACAACCCGCCCTGCGCGTTCACGCCGTTCGCGACGTGCCCGCTCCCGCCGCTACAGAACCGGCTGCCGTTCCGGATCGAAGCAGGGGAGAAGAAGTACGCGGGCGGGCATTAAGCGCTTTCGCGCTCATCCCGCAGCACCTGCGCGACGCACGCGGTGAGCTTCTTCGCGTACCCGACGTGCAGGAACTCGTTCGGCCCGTGCGCGTTGCTGCCCGGCCCGAGGACACCGGTGATGAGGAACTGGGCGCTGGGGAAGCGGGCTCCGAGCATCCCCATGAACGGGATCGAGCCGCCCTCGCCGAACGTCATCGCGCTCTTGCCGAAGTACGCGCGGGAAGCGCGCTCCACGGACTGCTCGAGCCACGGAGCGATCTCCGGCGCGACCCAGCCGGCGCCGCCTTTCTCCGCTTCGAACTCGACTTTGGCGCCGTACGGAGGATCGCTTTCCAGCACGTCCCGCAGCTTGCGCTCCAGGTCGGTCGCGTCGAGAGATGGCGGGATGCGCAGGGAGAGCTTGATCGAGGTCTTCGGACGGAGAACGTTGCCGCCCTGGACGAGGTCGGGGAAGCCGGCCTGTCCGGTGTAGGCGAGCATCGGACGCCACGTGCGGTTCAGCAGCGCTTCGAGCGGCTCCTTCGTCACGGGCTGCATGCCGGAGACGAAGGGGAACTTGTTCCACGTCTCGTCGCCGAGGACGCGGGCGGTTTCCTTGGCTTCCTTCAGCCGCGTTTCCGGCACTTCGACGTACAGCCACTCCGGCAGGACGTGGCCGGTCTTCGCGTCTTCGAGCCGGTCGAGGAGCTGGCGGAGGATGCGGAAGCTCGACGGAACGATGCCGCTGGCGTCGCCGGAGTGGACGCCTTCGGTGAGCACCTCCACCGTCAGGTTGCCGACGATCGAGCCGCGGAGTGACGTCGTCATCCAGAGCTGGTCGTAGTTGCCGCAGCCGGAGTCGAGACAGATCACGAGGCGCGGCGTGCCGATGCGGTCCGCGAGCAGATCGATATAGGCGGGGAGGTCGATCGAGCCGCTCTCCTCGCAGCACTCGATGAGGACGACGATGCGCGAGTGGGCGAGCCCCTGCTGCTGCAGGCTCTTGATCGACGCGATCGTCGCGAAGATCGCATAGCCGTCATCCGCGCCGCCGCGGCCGTACAGCTTGTCGCCGCGCAGGACGGGGGTCCACGGTCCGAGGCCCTCTTCCCAGCCGACCATGGCCGGCTGTTTGTCGAGGTGGCCGTACATCAGCACGGTCGAGGACGTTTCGCCTTCGATCTCCATGAAGATCACGGGCGTGCGCCCGTCGAGCTCGTGGACTTCGAGGGTCAGGCCCTGGATCTGCTGTGATTCCACCCAGCTCCGGGCGAGCGCGACGGCGCGATCCATGTGCCCGTTGCGCTTCCAGTCCGGATCGAAGAGGGGAGACTGGTTGGGAATGCGGATGTACTGTTCGAGGGTCGGGACGATCGACGAGGACCACGTCTCGTCGACGAGGGTTCTCGTCTGGTCGGCGTTCATCGCGGCGGCGGAGGATAGCATCGAAGCATCGTATTCGTGCGATGATCTCCATAAATCCGGAAAATCCGGTCGAAACGGGTGTACCCTTGGGCAGGTCCAGGTCGTACAGAGAGATTCGGTATCTTCGTGGCGGTCGCATCTGCGAGCGAAACGTGGTAACGTCAGATGGGTCTAAAGTCCGCAAATCTACACCGGTCCGTTGACCAGGAAGGCGAAGGAAAGGCCGCCGTGCTGGAACACGATGCGAGCGAAGTCGCGCCTGTCACTTCTCGATCGCCGAAAAGTGAGAAGACGCAGCAGGTGCGTCCGGAGCCACCGCCGGAGCAGCCGGCTCCGGCATCGCCTGCCGCGGACGATGTCGAGACACTGTATCTTCGAGCATCGCAGCCTTCTGCTGTACGTTGCCTGCCGCAAGTTCCGCATCCCCGACTCGGACGCGGAGAATCTGATCCAGGAAGTCTTCCTCTCGTACCTGCAGACGGGGACGAAGATCGAGAACATCCGCGCATGGCTGGTCGCCGCGATGTGCAACGCCAGCCGCCACTACTGGCGCGCGCAGGGGCGGACGGAATCGCTCCCGGACGACTTCAACGATCACTGCGATCCGGGCTCGCAGGGGCTTGCCGAGCAGTACATGACCCGCATGACGGTCCGCCAAGCACTGGACTACCTCCAGCCGCGCTGCCGCGAGACGTTGTGGCTCCACTACTTCGAAGGACGCTCCGCGGCCGATGTCGCGCGCGAGCTCGAGACCACGAACCGCTACGCGGAGAAGCTGATCCACAACTGCCTCAAGCGGGTTCGTGAGATCTACATCAACATCACCGCAGTCAAGAAGTGACGACCCACCGATGATGGTCGAGCGGCACTACGACGACGAAACGCTCCTTGCCTTTACGGGAAAGGAACGTTTAACTCGCCGATTCCCACCTCTCCGCCTGTCCTGACTGCAGCGAAAAGCTCGACACCTTCCGGATGGTCACCGAAGTCCTGCACGACCACGACGTCTGGGATCGCGCCCAGGTCCGCCCCGACCCCATACCGGACACCATCATCACCCTCCGCGCCTTCGCCGATCGCATGACGTTCGAGGATTCCGCCGCCGACGCGATCCTGCCGGAGTTCTTGGCGGGCTCGCGTGAGGAGTGGATGCCACGGCTGATGGCGCATCCGGAGTGGCGGACGGCGGGGATGGTGAGGCGGTTGGTGGCGGAGACGGCCACGGCCGTCACACGATGCCGCCTGACGCAGTCGAGATGACGGCACTCTCCACGGAGATTGCCGACCATCTAGAGGCCGCTCCGCTAAGGTCGCATATGATCGCTCGAGTGCGCGGTTCGGCCTGGCGGGATCGAGCCTATGCGCTCTTTTACGTTGGCCAGTTTTCGAGCGATGCTCTCTCAGCAGCAGACCGCGCAGAAACGAACTTCCGAAGCTGTGTTGTTGACGAGTACGATCGCTCACGGGTCGCCGTGATTCGTGCGCTTGCGCTCCGTGCTAAAGAAGACTTGGCCGGCGCAATGTCCGCCGTACGGTTCAGCGCCGAGACGTTCACCCGTTTCGAAGATTCGACCCGACTTGCGTCAGCTCGTCTTGCCGAGACGCATTTGCTTTTCACGCGCGGAGAATTTGAGGCGGCGCGAGATTGCCTCGAGGACCTCGAACTGCGGCTCAGTCGCACCGATGATGTAAACACGCATGCACGAGTCCTGGGTAATCTCGGGTACTGCTACGGCAAGCTTGGGCAGACTGGACGACGCCCTACACCACAACGAAGCTGCGGCAGTTCTGTTTGAAACGATCGGAATCCACACCGAGTCCACCCGACTGCGCTGGAGTGTCGCCGCGATCCTTGCAAGCTCCGGCCGGATCGACGAAGCACACATTCGGCTTCAGAGACTGAAAGATGACTTCGATCGGCTTGGTATGACGAGCGAAGCCGCCTTAGTCAGACTGGATATCGCAGAGCTCTGCCTCGTCGATGGACGTTTTGGCATGGTCGAAGAGATTTGCCGCGAGGCAATGTCGTCGTTCCAGGCGGCTGGTGTCGCTTCTACGGCGCGGGCGCTTACCGCTCTCTCATACATTCACGAGGCAGCCCAACTCAGAACGGCCACTCCGGTGCTCGTGAAGCATGTCCGCGAGTACATTCGCCGCCTTCCTGACGATGCCGAGCTTCTCTTCGCCCCACCGCCACCTGAACTTTACTTGCCCAACTTCGAGGTAGGGATTTGATCCTCTCCGTCACTCCCTTAGGCAAGGGCGCGCCCTCCCCTGATCAAAAAGCCTGAGGAGGGCGTCTTATGAAGTTTTACTCTCGCCGCACAGCAGCGATAGTGCTTGCTGTAGCGCTAGCTTTACCTACTGCTGTATCCGCTCGGCCCCAAGAGCGGGACCACATCGGCCGTTACCGACAGATCGTTGACGTCATCAAGAAGATTCAGAAGCTTTTCGGCGTGTCAGCGAACGACGATATCCCCATTCCGCCGGTGCCGACGCCCCCGCCGCCGCCGCAGAACCCCTAACTCCGCAACCCCCACCCCCACCCGCCCGTACAATACGCTCGCCCTGCGCTGATGCCGGGGCGAGAAGGTGGCCATGGCGGACATTCTGGCGGTTCGGGATGTGAGGAAGACGTTCGGCGAGGTGCGGGCGGTGGATGGGATCTCGTTCACCGTTCCGCAGGGGACCATCACCGGTCTCCTCGGGCCGGAACGGTGCGGGCAAGACCACCACGATCCGGATGATCACCGGCATCTTCATGCCGGACTCGGGCGAGGTGCAGTGGCTGGGCGGCGACGGTGGCACGGCGTTTCGCGATCGCATCGGGTACCTGCCCGAGGAGCGGGGGCTGTACAAGCAGATGAAGGTGTGGGAGCTGCTGGTCTTCCTCGCGGAGATCAAAGGTTGCCGTCCGTCCAACATCCGCAAGAAAGTCGACGGCTGGCTGGAGCGCTTCGAGCTCATCGACAAGCGCGAAGCCAAAGTCGAGGAGCTCTCGAAAGGCAACCAGCAGAAAGTCCAGCTCATCGGGACGCTCCTGCACGACCCCGACCTGATCATCCTCGACGAGCCGCAGTCCGGCCTCGACCCCGTGAACATGGTCCTCGTCCGCAACCTCCTTCGCGACCTGCGCCAGGAAGGCAAGACCATCCTCCTCTCCACCCACATGATGGGGGAGGCCGAGAAGATGGCCGATGAGCTGATCCTCATCCACCGCGGCAAGGTCGTCCTCGAAGGCACCCTCGACGAAGTCCGCGGCTCCTCCGGCCGCAACACCCTCCACCTCGACTTCGACGGCGACGGCAGCTTTCTTAGCGAGCTTCCCGAGGTGCGGAAGGCCTCCATCGAGAAGAGCTCCGCCGAGCTCAGTCTCGCCGAGGGAGCCGATCCGCAGCAGATCCTCCATGCGTGCCTGCCCCGCGTGCGCATCCGCCGCTTCGAGCTCGCCGCGCCCTCGCTCGAAGAGATCTTCATCGCCAAAGTCGGCGCCGAGACCCTCGCGGATGCGGAAACCCTCGCGCATGAAGGAGCCCACGCATGAACAAGATGTTCGCCGTGATGAAGCGCGAGTACCTCCAGGCCGTGCGCAAGAAGATGTTCATCATCATGACCATCCTCCTGCCGTTCCTCATGGCAGGCATCACCATCCTGCCGGGATTCCTCCTCGCGAAAGGGATGGGCTCCAAGCGCATCGCTGTCCTCGACGGCACCGGGCAGCTCGAATCTGCGTTCGCCAAGCCGAACGCCCCCGAGGAGCAGGCGACCAAGCAATCGGCCACCGACGAAGCGCGGAAGGCGCTGAGCGGCCGCCAGCGGCGCCCGGAAATCCCTACCGACATGCGCACCGAGTACGTGAATCAGGCGGGCGCCAAAGACCTCGACGCCGCTACGCGCCCCTACCTCGACCGCCTCGGCCGCGACAAAGACGCATCCGACAAGCTCGAAGGCGTGTTCGTCATCCCCGCGTCCGCTTTGGATGACCCAAACACGCAGATGACCTACTACAGCCGCTCCTCCACCGACCTGATCGCACAGGAGCGGATGTCCCGGCTGGCGAACAAATCGCTCCAGCGCATGCGCCTGCGCGCGAACGGCATCAACCCCGAGCTCGTCAACGACCTGCTCGAAGACCTCCCCGTCGAAGCCGTGCAGCTCTCCAAGTCCGGCGAGAAGAAGACCGGCGGCGAGTTGAACTTCCTCGTGGCCTTCATCTTCGCCGCGCTGCTCATGATCCCGTCGCTGGTCTACGGCCAGGAAACGATGCGCGGCATCGTGCAGGAGAAGACCGACCGCGTCGTCGAAGTCCTGATCTCCTCCGTCTCCCCGATGCAGCTCCTGAGCGGCAAGATCCTCGGCATCGCAGCTGTTGGTCTCACACAGATCTTCGTCTGGCTGACGATGGTCGGCATGATCGGAGCGTTCGGCGCGGCCACGCTGATGATGGCGGACGTCAACGTCACGCAGTTCATCCGCCCCATGGTCTTCGTCTACTTCTTCATCTTCTTCGTCCTGGCGTACCTGACCTACGTCTGCGTCTACGCCATCGCCGGCGCGGTCTGCAATTCCGAGAAGGAAGCGCAGCAGTTCGTCATGCCGCTCATGCTGCTGATGATGATCCCCTGGTTCCTGATGATGCCCATCGTCCTGAACCCCGACGCGCCGTTCGCGGTCGGCTTCTCGATGTCCCCGGTCTTCGGCCCCATCACCATGTTCGTCCGTGCGATGGTCACGGACGTGCCGCTGTGGCACATCCTCGTGTCCGTCGCCGTTTCCATCGCCACCATCGCCGCCTTCTTCTGGGTCACGGCCAAAATCTTCCGCATCGGCATCCTGTCCTACGGGAAACGGCCGACCATTCCCGAGCTCCTGCGGTGGGTGCGCGTGGCCTGACCGGGGGCGGTTGGCAGTTGATAGTTGGCAGTTGACAGGAGAGGCCGCCCTCGCGGGCGGGCGGCGGCCTCCTGTCAACTGTCAACTGCCAACTGTCAACTACGAACCGCCAACCCTCCTTGCGCTATGATCCCCCGGCCTTCCAATCAGCACATGAATCGGGGCAGGGGGACATATGCAGGAACCCAAGACGCTCAACGACATTTACGCGACGACTGTCGCCATCGACCGTCCCGCGATCATGAAGTACAAGAGCGGCGACCAGTGGCACGACGTCTCTGTTTCTGAGTTTCGCGAAGGCGTTCACGGTCTCGCCTACGCCCTGCACGACCTGGGCGTGAAGTCCGGCGACCGCGTGGCCATCCTCGCGGAAAACCGGCCCGAGTGGACGACCGCCGACTTCGCGATCCTCTGCGCGTCCGCGGTCACCGTCCCCGTCTATCCGACGCTCCTCGGCTGGCAGATCGAGTACATCCTCAACGACGCAGGCACCGTAGCCGTCATTTGCTCGAACAAGGAGCAGCTCGACAAGATCCTCGAGATCCGCTCGCACGTCCCGGCCCTCAACACCATCATCGTGTGCGATGCGCCACAGCCGCTGCCCGACGGAGTGCGTACCTTCCGCGAGATGGTCGACACCGGCCTGAAGCTCGAGAAGGCGAACCCGAACTGGTTCGAGCAGTCCCGCACCTCGCGGCGGCCTGACGATTTGGCGACGCTCGTCTACACCTCCGGCACCACCGGCAACCCGAAGGGCGCCATGCTCACGCACGGCAACATCACCAGCAACGTCGCCACCGTGCGCGACGTCGTCCCGATCCAGGCCGGCGACGTCGCCCTCTCCATCCTTCCGCTCTCTCACATCCTCGAGCGCATGGTCGACTTCCTCTACCTCTACAAAGGCGGGACGATCGCGTACGCGGAGAACGTCACCAAAGTCGCGGACAACCTGCAGGAGATCAAGCCGCAGTACTTCGCCGCCGTGCCGCGCCTCTTCGAGAAGATGCGCGCGCGCGTGATGGACAACGTCGCCGCCGCGCCCCCAGCGCGCCAGAAGATCTTCCACTGGGCGCTGAAGGTCGCGGAAGAGCGGCTGCCGTACCGCGTCGACCGCAAGCCGATGCCGCTCGGTCTGAAGCTCAAGTCCGCCGTCGCGGACAAGCTCGTCTTCGGCAAGATCATCGCGCGCCTCGGCGGCAACGTGAAGTACGTCGTCTCGGGCGGCGCGCCGCTCTCCGCCGACCTCGCGGCCTTCTTCATCGGTGCCGGAGTCGAGATCCTCGAGGGCTACGGTCTCACCGAGACCTCGCCCGTCATCGCCGTGAACCGTCCGGACAAGCGCCGCATCGGCTCGGTCGGCCCGATCATCCCCGGCGTCGAAGTGCAGATCGCGCCCGACGGCGAGATCCTCTCGCGCGGCCCGCACATCATGAAAGGCTACTGGAACAACCCCGAGGCGACGGCGCAGTCGATCGACGAACAGGGGTGGTTCCATACCGGCGACATCGGCGAGATCGACAAGGACGGTTTCCTCAAGATCACCGACCGCAAGAAAGACATCCTCATCAACGCCTACGGCAAGAACATCGCGCCCCAGCCGCTCGAGGCGCTGCTCAAGTCGTCGCCGTACGTCGGGACGCCGGTGCTCATCGGCGATCGCCGGAAGTTCCTCATCGCCCTCATCGTCCCGAACTTCGAGAAGCTCGAGCGCGAAGCCACGGCGCTCGGCGTGCAATACACCAACAACGAGCAGCTGGTGAGCGACGACAAGGTGAAGGCGCTGATCCAGGGCGAGATCGACCGGTTCAACCAGAACCTCGACCGCCAGGAGAAGATCCGCCGCTTCGCCCTCCTCCCGCGCGACTTCACCATCGAGGACGACGAGATCACCCCGTCTCTGAAGGTGAAGCGCAAGAACATCGACACGAAGTACAAGCACATCATCGACAAGCTGTACGCCGACGAGAACCTCGTCGAAGGCACCGCATGACCTCTGCTGCACCCGCCCCCGTGTCCTCCGCCTCCGCGTTCTCCATCGAGCGCGACGGCGACCTGGCGATCCTCTGGTTCGATCTCCCCGGCGAGAAGGTGAACAAGATGTCGTCCGCGACGCTGCTCGAGCTCTCTTCCGTGCTCGACGCGGTCGCCGCGAGCGACGCGAAGAAGCTGATCATCGCCTCGCGCAAGCGTGGCATCTTCATCGCCGGCGCGGACATCCAGGAGTTCACGACCGTGACGGGCGTCGAGGGCGCGAAGCAGTACGTGACACTGGGGCAGCAGGTCTTCACCAAGTTGGCGAAGCTGAAGCAGACCACCGTCGCCGCGATCGACGGCGTCTGCCTCGGCGGCGGCTGCGAGCTCGCGCTGAGCTGCGACTGGCGCGTGATGTCCGATTCCCCGAAGGCGCAGATCGGTCTCCCTGAGGTGAAGCTCGGCATCTTTCCCGCGTGGGGCGGCACCAGCAAGCTCCCGCGCCTCATCGGCCTGCCCGCGGCGCTCGACATCATCCTCAACGGCAGAGCGCTCGACGGAAAGCGCGCGAAGCGTGCCGGTCTCGTCGACGAAGTCGTGGAGTCGGGGATCGTGCTGCAGGTGGCGAAGAAGTTCGCCGATCGCGGCAAGCGCCGTGGCGGCACGCGCACCAGGTTCTACCTGGAAGGCAACCCGATCGCGCGCAACGTCGTCTTCAGCAAGGCCCGCAAAGCCGTGCTCGAACAGACGAAAGGCCATTACCCCGCGCCGCTGAAGGCGATCGAGGTGATGGAGTACGCCATGTCCGCGGGCGTCGAGCGCGGCATGCAGCGCGAGGCCGAGGAGGCCGCGTCGCTGGTGAGCAACGACGTTGCGAAGAACCTCGTGCAGCTCTTCTTCCTCATGGAAGAGTCGAAGAAAGACCCCTATGCCGCGAAGCCGCGCGACGTCTCGTACGTCGGTGTCCTCGGCGCCGGCATCATGGGTGGCGGCATCGCCCAGGTCGTCGCGGACAAGACCGACGCCGAAGTGCGCATGCGCGACATCAACTGGAAGGCCATCGGCGGCGGCATGAAGGCCGCCGCGAAAGTGTGGCGGCGCAAAGTCGATCGCCGCAGCATGACCCGCGGCGAGATGGCCCGCAAGCTCGCGCGCATCACCGGCGCCACCGACTGGAGCGGCTTCCAGCGCGCGGACGTCGTCATCGAAGCCGTCGTCGAGAGCATCCCCATCAAGCGCCAGGTGCTCGCCGAGTTCGAAGCGCTCGCCAGGCCCGACGCCATCTTCGCCACGAACACGTCCACGATTCCGATCACGCAGATCGCGGCCGAGGCGAAGCGGCCGGAGAACGTGGTCGGGATGCACTTCTTCAATCCCGTCGACCGCATGCCCCTCGTGGAGATCATCCGCGGCCAGAAGACCTCGGACATCGCGATGGTCACCACCGCCGCCCTCGCGCGGAGGCTGGGCAAGACGGTCGTCTACTGCAACGACGGCCCCGGCTTCGTCGTGAACCGCATCCTCGGGCCGTACATGAACGAGTCGGGCTTCCTTCTCGAGGAAGGCAACTCCATCGAGTCGCTCGACAAGGCCATGGTCGACTTCGGCATGCCCATGGGGCCGATGGCGCTGCTCGACGAAGTCGGCATCGACGTCGCCACCAAGGTCGCCGGCATCCTGATCGAGGCGTTCGGGGCGCGGATGCAGAAATCGACGGTGGTGGAGAAGCTGTACGCCGACGGGCGCCACGGCAAGAAGAACGGCAAGGGCCTGTACGTCTACGAGGACGGCAAGCGCAAAGGGCCCGACAGCTCGGTGTACAAAGTCCTCGGCATCCGGTCGCCGAAGGAAGCGGACGCGAAGGCGGTCGTCGAGCGCATGGTGCTGGCGATGATCAACGAGGCCTCGCTGATCCTCGACGAGAAGATCGTCGCCTCGGCCGGCGAGCTCGATCTGGCCATGATCATGGGCACGGGCTTCCCGCCGTTCCGCGGCGGGCTGCTGCGCTACGCCGACGCCCTGGGGGTCCCGTACATCGTCTCGCGGCTCGACGAGCTCTCGTCGAGCATCGGCCCCCGCTTCCGTCCGAACGAGCCCCTCAAGCGCCTCGCCGCGCACGACGGGAAGTTCTATCAGACGTACACGCGTTCGTAGCGCGAGGTGTTCAGCAGCCCACCCGAGCCTCTCACGCCGCGCCAGCGGACGATCTTCCTGATCGTCGCGCTCGTCTGTGCCGGGACGCGCTTCCTGGCCGTGGCCCGCACCGTCTGGGAGTGGGACGAAGCCCTCTTCACGATGGCCATGCGCGACTACGACGTGCGCATGCACCATCCGCATCCGCCGGGCTTCCCCGTGTTCATCGCCCTGGCGCGCCTGGTGCGCTTCGTCGTCCCCGACGACTTCCGCGCGCTGCAGACCATCAACGTGATCGCCGCGATGCTCGTGTTCGTGGCGGTCTTCGTCTTCGCCCGCGAGCTCCGCCTGCGCTTCGCGACCTGCGTCTCCGCCGCGGCGCTCTTCGCGTTCTTCCCGAACGTCTGGTTCTTCGGCGGTGGCGCGTTCAGCGACATCCCGTCGATCGTCCTCGTCCTCTTCGCGGTCACGTTCCTGCTGAAAAGCGCGCGAAACGTAGGGCGTGGCTTCAGCCCGCCTCCCCCGGGGGCGGGCGGGCTGAAGCCACGCCCTACGTTTCCCACATATGCCTACTGGCTCGGCACCCTGCTCCTCGCCCTGGCGATCGGCATCCGTCCGCAGAACCTCCTCATCGGACTCGTCCCCGGATTCCTCGCCACGCGCCGGCGGCGCTGGTGGGAGGTCCTCGTCGCGTTGCTGATCGGCGTCGTGGTCGTCGGTGCCGCCTTCGGCGGCGCGATCTACGCGACCGGCTCGCTGGACGAGTACCAGCACATGGTCCGCAAGCACGGCGAGTACATCGCCCGCGTCGACTCCTTCCGCAGCGAAGACCGTCCGCCGCTCTGGCGCATCGCCGACCGCTTCTTCGTCAAGCAGTACCAGGCGCCGGTCCTCAGCTTCATCGCCTCGATCTTTGTCGCCGTCTCCATCGCCGGCGCCTTCCGCGAGCGCAACCGTTCGCTATTCTGGAACGCGATGACCTTTGCCCCGTTCGCGGTCTTCGCCTGGCTCATGCTCGACCGCTACAGCATCAGCCGTTTCTCGATCGGCTACCAGCCGATGTTCGCGCTCTTTCTCGCCGACGGCATCGCGCGCGTGGCGAAGAAACGCGAATGGATGCTCTCCGCGGCCATGGTCGCGGCGTTTTTCGTCTACACCTTCCCCGCGCTGACGGCGGTGCGCAACGAGGTCGCGCCGTCCATACTGGCCGCGCGGGCGGCGGCCGAGCTCGTGCAGCGCGAGGGCAAACAACTCTTCGTCGACCAGACGATGCTGGTCTTTCTCGATCTCGAGGCTCCCGGCGTGCGATACACCCACGTCCCCGACGATCGCGCCCTGCCTCCGGACGACGCGAAAGACGCCTGGCTGCTGGCGGAGGTCACGACGACGCCCGAGACCGGCAGGATGTTCCGCCGCGAGCGCGGCAATCTCTGGAACATCGCCCGCCGCCACTACTTCGAGATCAAGCTCGCGCCATTTCAGCGGGCCGCGACGAAAAAGTAGTTCTGGGTGACGGGCGAGAACGCGCGCTCGAGCACCAGGTCGGCGACGTTGATCCACGACGCGACGCGCCGGCTCTCCCGTGCGAATGCGGGAAGGCGGCTCAGCGAGTTCCGCGGGAGAAACCCGTACCGGCCGATCGCGCGCAGGCGAAGCCCCGCGGCCTCCGTGAGCCGCGAGATCTCGGCGGCCGTGAAGCGGTACTGGTGAAACCGGAATCCCTCCCGCGGGTCGTGCCGCCGGTAGATCATCCGGGTCAGCGCCTCGATGGAACTGAACCGGTTGGGGAGGTGATAGACGAGCACGAGACCGTCCGGACGCAGGACGCGCCGGATCTCGATCAGGCTCTCCAGCTCCGTGCCGCCCAGCTCGCGCACGTGCTCCAGCACGCCCACGCTGAACACGGCGTCGAAGCTCCCGTCCGCGAACGGCAAGCCCGCGGGATCGCCGCCGCGCACAAACGTGAGCCGCTCCCGCTCCTCGGCCGGCAATCGCGCGAACAGCTCCGGAGCGTCCTCGAGCGAATACGCCGTCACGCGGTATCCGCGGCGCAGGAGGTAGTAGGTGAAATGCCCGCGGCCGCATCCCCAGTCCAGCACGGACACCCCCGGTCCGGACGGGACATGAGCGGCGGTCAGCTCGTAGAGCCTGCGATACTGATTCGCGGACGGCAGGCTCTGGAACTGGTCGAGCGCGCCGGGGGCAATCCGGTGAAGATCCTCATAGATCTCCACAACCTGCGACTCGAATGGAAGCATGAGGCCCGCGGCGATTGTATCCGTGATGAAGTGTGATATTCACCCGCCGACGTAGACGAAAGCGCCTGACGGCGCGCATTAGGCTGGAGAGACCCGAATGACGATGACAGCTGAAGAACGCCTGGTCGACCTCGTCGACCGGCTGGTGGCCGAGGCTCGCCGCCGCGTGAACCCCGACCAGACCGAGAGCGTCGAGCACTTCGTGCGCCGCTACTTCGCCCACGTCGCCCCGGATGACGTGATCTACACCAACGTCGACACTCTCCTCGGCGCCGCGCTGTCCCTCTGGGAGCTCGGTGCGCAGCGCACGCCCGGCGTGCCCACCGTCCGCCTCTTCAACCCGACACCCGAAAAGAACGGCTGGGGTCTCGAGCACACCGTCGTCGAGATCGTCAACGACGACATGCCGTTCCTCGTCGACTCCGTCAGCGCCGAGATCCACCGCCGCGACCGCAAGATCCACCTCCTCCTCCACCCGGTCATCCGCACCGTCCGCGACTCCGGCGGCAAGCGCGTCGAGATCACCGACACCCAGCACGCCCCTCCCGAAGCCATCGTCGAGTCGTACATGCACGTCGAGATCGACCAGGAGACCGAGCCCGCGGAGCTCGAGGCGATCCGGACGTCGCTCGAGAGCACCCTCCGGACCGTCCGGCTGGCCGTGCAGGATTGGCGCTCCATGCGCGCGCGGCTCCGGGAAGACACCGCAGACCTGGAGACCGCCAAACTGCCGATGCCGCCGGAGGAAGTGACCGAGGCGAAGGAGTTCCTGCGGTGGCTGGACGACGGCAATTTCATCTTCCTCGGCCATCGCCGCTACGCGTTCGACACGCACGGGGACCGCGACTACCTTGGACCGGTCACGGAAACCGGCCTGGGCATCCTCCGGGACATCCGCCCGGAATCGGTCGAGCGCGCGAAGGAAGCGCTCTCGCCGGAGCAGAGCGCCTACGCGCGGACGAAAGACCTGATCATCGTCACGAAGGCCAACAACCGCAGTGTCGTTCATAAGCCGGTGCCCATGGATCGCATCGGCATCAAGCGCTACGACGACGGCGGCAACCTGATCTTCGAGGACCGTTTCCTCGGCCTCTTCACCTCCGCCGCGTACAGCCGCAGTGTGTTCGAGATCCCGATGCTGCGCCTGAAGGCGAAGCGCGTGCTCGACCGCGCCGGCCTCGATCCCAGCTCGCACAACGGCAAGGCCCTGGTCGACATCCTGGAGACCTTCCCGCGCGACGAGTTCTTCCAGATCACCGACGCCGACCTCTTCGAGATCGCGCGCGGCGTCCTCCTGCTGCAGGAGCGCCAGCGCGTCGCCCTCTTCACCCGCAAGGACGTTTTCGAGCGCTTCATCTCCTGCTACGTCTTCGTCCCCCGCGACCGCTACACGCCGGAGTTCAAGGAGAAGGCGAAGCTGGTCCTCGAGGAAGCGTTCCAGGGACGCGACACCCACGTGTACGACCACGTCACGGGCTCCGCGCTCGCGCGCGGGCTCTTCATCGTGCGCACGACCCCCGGCAAGATCCCCGACGTCGACATCCGCCGCGTCGAAGCCCAGCTCGGCGACGTGGCCCGCACTTGGTCCGACCGCCTCCTCGACGCGCTGACCACCAAGCAGGGCGAGGAGCTCGGCATCGATCTCCACAAGCGCTACAAGCGCGCCTTCCCCATGGCATAC
The DNA here is from genome assembly GCA_963821585.1 of uncultured Acidobacteriota bacterium. Taxonomy (GTDB): domain Bacteria; phylum Acidobacteriota; class Thermoanaerobaculia; order Gp7-AA8; family Gp7-AA8; genus QHVT01. The sequence continues at coordinate 3,885,010 of CAWGEI010000003.1, read as the reverse complement.
GCGGAGCGCTTCACCGCCGACGCCGCGATGTACGACGTCGGCCACGTCGAGCACGTGCTCGCGACGGACGAGCTGGTCGTCGACCTCTACCGCCACATCACCGACCAGCGCCAGGTCCACTGCAAGATCATTCACGCCGGTCCGGCCGTGCCGCTCTCCGAGATCATGCCTCGCCTCGAGAACATGGGGCTCAAGGTGCTGGACGAGGTCCCGTACGAGGTCCGTCCCCACGGGGCGAACCAGACCGTGCGCATCCGCGACTTCAACGTCGACGCGGAAGGGATGCCGGACGATCTCACCTCGGTGAAGGCGAAGTTCGAGAGCGCCTTCTTCCGGGTCTGGACGCGCCAGGCCGAGAACGACGGCTTCAATCGCCTGGTCCTCGGCGCGGAGCTGGAGTGGGACGAGATCGTGGTGCTGCGCGCGTACGCGAAGTACCTCCGCCAGATCGGCGCGACGTTCAGCGAGCAGCTCATCCAGCAGACCCTGGCGAAGCATCCGCCGATCACGCGCTCGATCCTGCAGCTCTTCAAGAACTACTTCGATCCGGCGATCGGCGACGTCGGCATGGGCCGCAAGGGTGCCGCCCTCGGCATCCGCTCCCAGATCGAGGACGCGCTCAACCGCGTCACGAACCCGGATGAAGACCGCATCCTCCGCCTGTACGTGGCGCTCATCGAGGCCACCCTGCGGACGAACTACTTCCAGCGCGACGCGGAAGGGGAGAGCAAGCTCTACGTCTCCTTCAAGCTCGACTCGCGCACGGTGCCGGACCTCCCGTCGCCGCGGCCGATGTTCGAGATCTTCGTGTACGCGCCGTGGATGGAAGGCATCCACCTCCGCTTCGGCAAGGTCGCGCGCGGCGGCATCCGCTGGTCGGACCGCCGCGAGGACTTCCGCACCGAGATCCTCGGCCTGGTGAAGGCCCAGCAGGTGAAGAACGTCGTCATCGTGCCGGTGGGCTCGAAGGGCGGCTTCGTCGTGAAGAACCCTTCCGCCGACCGCGCGGCGTTCCAGCAGGAAGGCATCGACTCGTACAAGACCCTCCTGCGCGGCATGCTCGACATCACCGACAACCATCGCGGCGACACCATCGTGCCGCCGCGCGACGTCCTGCGCCGCGACGAGGACGATCCGTATCTCGTCGTCGCCGCCGACAAAGGCACGGCCACGTTCTCCGACATCGCCAACGCTATCTCCGCCGACTACGGCCACTGGCTCGGCGACGCCTTCGCGTCCGGCGGCTCCGCGGGCTACGACCACAAGGGCATGGGCATCACCGCCCGCGGCGGCTGGGAGGCGGTCAAGCGCCACTTCCGCGAGCTCGGCGTCGACACGCAGAGCGAGGACTTCACCTGCGTCGGCGTCGGCGACATGTCCGGCGACGTCTTCGGCAACGCCATGCTCCTCTCGCCGCACATCAAGCTGCTCGCGGCGTTCAACCACTCGCACATCTTCGTCGACCCCAATCCCGATCCCGCGCGGAGCTTCGCCGAGCGCCAGCGGATGTTCGACAACCGCCTGAACTGGAATGGCTACAACCCCGAACTGCTCTCGCCCGGCGGCGCGGTGTTCGAGCGTAGCGCGAAGAGCCTCACCGTCTCGCCGATCGTCCAGGAGCTCTTCGAGCTGCCGAAGAAGACCGTCACGCCCGCGGAGCTGATGCGCGCCATCCTCCTCGCGCGCGCCGACCTGCTGTGGCTCGGCGGCATCGGCACGTACGTGAAGGCGGAGCACGAAGACCACGCCAGCGCGAAGGACCGCGCGAACGACGCCATCCGCGTGAACGGCGAGGAGCTGCGCGTCCGGGTGGTAGGGGAGGGCGCGAACCTCGGCTTCACCCAGCGCGGCCGCATCGAGTACGCGCTCTCGGGCGGAAAGATCAACACCGACGCCATCGACAACTCCGCCGGCGTCGACACCTCCGACCACGAGGTCAACATCAAGATCGCGTTGTACGACGCCATCGAGCACGGCGAGCTCGCCAATCTCGAGGAGCGCAACGCCATCCTCGCCGAGATGACCGACGACGTTGCCCAGCTCGTGCTGCGCGACAACTACGAGCAGACCGAGGCGATCTCGGTGGTGCAGACCATCGGCGAGGCGCTGCTCGACGTCCAGGCGCGCTTCATGCGCGGACTGGAGAAAGCCGGCAAGCTCAATCGCTCCCTCGAAGGACTCCCCGACGACGAGACGCTCGCCGAGCGCCACACCCGCGGCGTCGGCCTCACCCGTCCCGAGATCGCGGTGCTGCTCGCGTACGCGAAGCTCGTGCTGTACGAAGACCTGCTCCGGTCCGATCTCCCCGACGACGCCCAGCTCGTCGACGACCTCGCGCTGTACTTCCCCGAACTGCTGCGCGGCCGCTTCGGTCCGGCCATCAACCGCCACCGCCTGCGCCGCGAGATCATCGCCACCGTCGTCACGAACACGATGATCAACCGCGTGCGGCCGACGTTCGCCTGGCAGATGTGCGACGAGACCAACAAGTCGTACAGCGACGTTGCGCGCGCCTTCATCATCATGCGCGACTCCTTCGATCTCCGCACCGTGTGGTCGGACATCGAAGCGCTCGACAACAAACTTCCCGCCAGCGTGCAGCTCGACATGATGGTCGCCGTCGCGCGCCTCCTCGAGCGCGCCATCCTCTGGCTCCTGCGCAGCGGCTACGAGAAGCTCGACCTCGCCGCCTACACCAACGAGTTCCGCCCGCGCATCGCCGCCATCCAGAACCACCTAACCGAAATCCTCCCGTCGTCCATGCTCGGCACCGTACGCGTGCGCCAGGCCGAGCTGATGGAGGATGGGATCCCCGAGGAGCTGGCGCAGCGCGTGGCCAGCCTCGACGTGATGACCTCCGCCATGGACATCATCCGCATCTCCCGCCGCGACGCCGACCACGGCGTCGAAGAAGTCGCCCGCGTCTACTTCGGCGTCGGCTCGCGCTTCGGCCTCGACCGCCTGCGCGCCGCCACCAACAGCATCGCCGCCGAGACCCCCTGGCAGAAGTCCGCGCTCCAGGCCCTCGTCGACGACCTGTTCACGTACCAGAGCACCCTGGCCTCCCGCGTGATCACCGAGTCCAACGGCGCCGCCGACCCCGTCGGCACCTGGCTCGCCAAACGCCCCCGCGTCGTCGAGCGCTTCGACCAGACCATGCACGAATTCAAAGCCAGCCCCACCGTCGACCTGGCCATGCTCACCGTAGCCTCCCGCCAGTTCCGGGTCCTTGTGGAGTCGTAAGCAGCTACAAAACGTAGGGCGCGGCTTCAGCCCTCGGCTTCAGCCCGCCCCTCGGGCGGGGCGGGCGGGCTGAAGCCACGCCCTACGTTTGTTTGTAGTGCCGGCTTCCAGCCGGCCGTTCCGCCGGCACCCTGCGGGCCGGTGGCCCTGCGGAACGGCCGCCGGGTCGCGAGGGGGCGCGCAACTCTTTCGGCTGCCAGTTGGCGTACACTTTTCCAGCGATGACACACGAGGAACTGCTGCAACGGATCTCCATCGATCCCGCGATCTGCGGTGGAAAGCCGTGCATCCGAGGCCATCGCATCTGGGTCTCGCTGATCGTCGATTTCCTCGCCTCGAGGATGAGCATCGACGAGATCCTCGCCGAATACCCGCAGCTGACGGTCGAAGACGTCCGCGCCTGCCTCGCCTAAAGTGTGGTTGGGGTCAGACCCCAACCACACTTAACTTCAACCCTCCGGCTCCACCCCCACCAGCGTCACATCGCTCCACCCCGCCTCCCGGCAAGCGCTGAGCACCTTCGCCAACTCGCCATACTGCACACGCTTGTCCGCCCGCACCGCGATCGGCCGCGCCGACGCCTTCGCGTACAGCCGCTGCAACGACGACAACACTTCCTCGTGCCGCACGATCAGCGTGTCCAGATACACCGTCCCGTCCTCCTTCACCGTCACCGGGAACACCCGCGAATCGACCGGACTCTTCACCGACGTCTCCGGCAGTTTCACGTCGACGCCGTTCACCATCGCCGGCAGCACGACCATGAAAACGATCAACAGCACCAGGCACACGTCGATGAGCGGAGTCACGTTGATGTCGGACTGAATCGCGGAGCTGCGAAGTGCGCGCATGAGAATCCCTCCTGCCTCGTTCGACACCGGACACCCCAAACACGACACCGCGTAATCATTCCGTAACGCGGGATGCGTACTCTGCGTGCCGGTCCACTCCGCAGGAAGGAAAGCGAGATGCACTTGTCGGTTCAGCAAACAGGTGGAGTTGTGCCCAGCCCCTGGGGCATGCCGAAGACGCTGCGCGTCGGCATCGCCGCGTCGATCGAATCGCTCGACCCGCGCGCCGAAGCGACCGGCACGACCGCCCTCGTCCTCGGCCAGATCTTCGAGCCGGCCGCCGCCCTCTTCGCGCCCCTGCGCGCGGAAGACGACGCCGGAACCCTCTTCTCCGCGGCCGTGTGCCCCGAGGCGCGCTTCTCCGACGGCACGCTGCTCACTCCCGAGATCGCCGCACGTTCCCTGCAACCCGTGCTCGCCGGCAAAGCGACGATCGACGTCCGTGGCAACCGCATCTGGTTCCGCCTCACCGCGCCCAATCCACGCTTCGCCCTGACACTCGCCCGCGGCGCGTGCGCGATCGTCCTGGAGAGAACCCAGCAGCTCCACGGCACCGGCCCGTTCATGTTCGACCAGCGCCCGAACCTGCGCCTGCTGCAGTTGTCGCCGGCGATCCGCCTCGTGCGCAACCCGTACTACCGCTCCGTCACCACGATCCAGGAACTGCGCTTCGCCGTCTTCCCGCCCGACGCCGACGGCGTGCCGCGCAAGCTCCTCCACGCCCTGCGGCAGGAGTCCATCGACCTGACGACCGCGATGGCCCCGGTGGCCACGCACCCCGGAGAACTGACGACCCTCGTCCACCCCGGCAACTCCACCGCTCTGCTCTTCTTCAACACCACCCGCCCTCCCACGTCGAGCGTCGACGTCCGCCGCGGCATCGCTGCCGCCCTCGATCGCCGCGAGCTCGCGTCCGTATGCTACGGCCGCGGCGCGGACGCCTTCATTGCCACGAGCGTCCTCCCGCCCTCGATGCAAGACGCGGCGCCGGTTCCGGCCCGCGACCGGAACGACCTGCGCGCCGAGGTCGGGGCCAGGCTGACCCTGCTCGTCCCGTCATCCCCGCGCCCGTACCTCCCCAAGCCCTCCGCCGTCGCCAGCGCCATCCAGAGCCAGCTCGCGCACGCGGGCGTCTCCGTGGCCGTCCTCGAAGCCCGCAACGACGACGAGTACCACGCCGCCCTCCACAACCGCACCTTCGACCTCGCCCTCGGCGGCTGCACCGCCGCGACCCCCAATCCCGCGGACTTCCTCGACGCGCTGCGTGCAGTCTGGGGCGCCGAGGACCAGATCCCGTGGACGCCGCTCGTGTACGGCCATTCGACCGTCGTCTACGCACCGCATCTGCGCAACGTCGCCGTCGCGCCGGATGGCTTCCTCTCGCTCGCGGACCTCAAATTCTAGGAGTGCGGTGGCGAGGCGGCTGGTGGAGGGGAGCCACCGCTCTGGGATCACTCATCTTCCTCGTCTTGGAACGAGCTATCTTCGAACATCTCCCTCTCGCCCACCGTCGCAGTCCGAACCACACCCACGTGAGAAGCGATCACCTCCGCGCGGGTCTGGAGCCATGTTGCCACGAGATGCCGACGTTCTTCAGTCACGGACGAATCCGGTGATCCAGGACCGATGACGATCCGCCATCGCTCGTCACCGCCCCCGACAATAGTCAAAGCATGAGCGTCGAGTAATTCGTAAAGCGAGCCGACGAAGGTCTGCGCTCCTTCCTGACGAAGAGCGGTCCTGAGGCGTATCTGTACCGAAAGATCAACATGTCGATCGGATGCTTCACGTGTAGATCGCGATGTGAAAAGCAAGCTCGGGATCAACTCGGTACGTTACACGTTCTCGCGATACTTTTGAGGTTCGGGCACCACCGCAGTGTCCCTCACGCGGATCCCAGTCTGACGCTGCGCGCGTGCACCGGCGGGCTGTGTTGCGTGTCACGCGTCCCACCTGACGCACCAGGTCCGCTCCGTTCCGTCCTGCTAAGATGAACAGGTGAACTACGAAGACATCATCACCGTCGAGCCCGGAAAGCGGGGTGGGCAGCCGTGCATTCGCGGCATTCGCATCACGGTATACGACGTCCTGTCGTATCTCGCTTCAGGGATGACCGAGGAAGAGATCTTGTCCGATTTCCCGGATCTCACGCAGGACGACATCCGTGCCTGTCTCGCGTACGCCGCGGATCGTGAACGGAAGACGAAGGTCTCTCACGGGTGAAGCTGCTGCTCGACCACAACCTGTCGCACAAACTCGTTGCGCGACTTGCAGATCTCTATCCCGGCAGTACCCAAACGCGCCTGCTCGGCTTTGCCCGTGCTGCCGACCCTGAGATCTGGTTCCACGCCCGCACGCACGGCCTCGTGATCGTGTCCAAAGACAACGACTTTGCGGAGCTCGCAATCCTTCGTGGTGCACCCCCGAAAGTCGTATGGCTGCGCCTCGGCAACTGCAGCAGCGCCGCCGTGGAACGGCTGCTGCGTCAGAACGTGTCCGTGATCGAAGAGTTCATTGCGGATGTTGATCGTGTGGTCCTGGAGTTGTACGACTAACGCCGTACCGAAGCCGAGCCGCATCAGCTTCGGCGAGTTAGTTGTGATGAGTTAGGGGCGTGTTCCCTCTGCTATTCTGGAGTGAACCCCGAATGGTGCGTTGTGCTTACGATATTCATTTCTTATTCGCGAGACTCCGATGAGCACACCTCGTGGGTGACGGCGTTGGCGAACTCGCTCGAAGAGGATGCGACGTTCCATGTCGTCTTTGACGAATACGATCTACACGGTGGCCGCGACCTGACGCACTTCATGGAAGAGGGCCTCCGTTGCGACCGGATAGTCATCGTGGTCACGCCCCCATACGTCAGCAAGTCAGAACAGCGGCATGGAGGAGTCGGCTACGAAAGCAGCATACTGTCATCACGCGTTCTGAACGGCGATGCGGTGGATTGCCACATTCCTGTTCTGCGCGCGGGAACGCAGGTACCATCGTTCGTAGCGAGCCGCCTCTATGTTGATTTTCGCAATGACGAGCGATTCAAGGATTCCTTGGCACAACTTAAAGCGGCTCTACTTCAGCAATCACCTGTACTTCGGCCGATAAAGCGCGAGGAAGACTTTGGCGTCGTTTCGCGGCTCTCCAATTCCGCCGAGACGAGTCCGACTATTCGTACGGAGCTCTTCACCCTCTGCTCCGATCTCGCCAAGTCAATCGATGCGCCAAAGGTCGTCCTAGAGACATTCTGTTCGCACGATCACGAGAGCTGATCGCAACAGCCGACATGTCGTAAAAGCCGAGGCCGCGGCCCGGCGCGAGTTACGTCGACACAAAATGCTCTTAGAACGTATTCTCGCGGCAACGGATGTTGAAGGGATCGGGCCGCCTGGGTCCGACCTTCGCGCGCTTCGCGAATTAGTTGTTCGGCTGACCAAAAGCGTAATCGGTGCTGAGGCGTGCCTGACGACGCTCCGCAATGGAATGACTCCCGGACGGTTGCGCCTGTCGCCACTCTATCGTCACATGATCGCGCGACAGACCGAAGCGAAGAGCATCCTGGATAGGTATCTCGTGACGCTGGCGAAGACGTAGGCAGCTCGGCTGCCGAGTCGAAGCCGGACCGCGGCAGCTTCGCGCCAAGTTAGGCCGGCAAGCCCTACCGATATAATTACCTAGTAGTCTTCGAGCAATTCTTTGCGAGTCCTGCCGCCGTTAAACCCCCGCTGATAGCCCTCGATTGCGCCACGTACATCGCCGAGGGTTTGCTTCAGATCCCCTCGGTTTCTGTAGAGTTGCCAACTTGTTGGATCCAGCGAAATCGCATGATCAAAATCACGCATCGCCCCTGTGTAGTCGCGTAGATGGGCACGCATGACTGCCCGATTACAAAATGCTTCTGACATCGCGGGGTTCAGTTCGATAGCTTTAGTATATGCTTGTTCGGCCCCTGGTAAGTTATTGTTCGCGCGAAGTTGTTCGGCCGTTTGAAACCACTCTTCGGCGGTCTTGATTCGCAGCTCCTGTTGCGTTGGCTGTTGTAGAAAACGCGTCTTCAACAGTTCCATCGCTGCGTCGAAATAATCGTGAGGAATCGTCAACGGGTTGTACTCTCGTAGCTTTGGCAGATCCCCGACAAGATAGTCCGCCACTTCCGTAAACTGAAAACCATTGACGAGGAGCGGAATGACGTTCCGTTCAAGCTGGATGGAGCGCTCGATTGCACGACGCAACCAATCGGCGGGATCCAGCCATCCTTGGACGCTATCGGGCTCAAGAATGACGATGAAATGTGGGCGACAACCGAGCTCGTTCAGAATGACGTTCTCGAAACGACCGGAATCGACCTTTTCAACATCCATAAAAACGTTGAAGCCGGACGCAGTCAGATTTTGATAGATCGATCGAGCCACAAATGCCGATACACGTCGTCGGTAGCTTAGGAAAACCTGCTTCCCGGGTGGTTCCGGAGTGTCAGCGTTGTTGAGCACGAACAGATTATGCCTCACCAAGGATTGATGAGTTGGGGAGCCTGGCCTTCGCTCGGCCTGGCGGAATCCGGCAGTGCGCTGAACGTGCCGGAGTGGAGATCACGAGGCTGGAGTTTTCGTGGCTGCGGCTGGCGATCAGGCCACTTCGTGATGGGCTCGAGGGCGTGCTCATCGGCAGTACCTAGGTGTGTCAGATGCTCCCTCTGAAATCCTACTCTCAATCATCGCGATCGCTTTCAGCCAGTCCTCGACCATCTCCGGTGCGCCGCAGGCCGAATGCATACCCGCCATTCCCATACAGATGCATTTCCGTGTGAACTCCCGCCTTTCGCAGGGCCGTACAGTAAGCCAGTGATCGTCGGCTGCGTGACTCGATCGCCATGAATCCACGGCCGGCTCGGCAACGGTGGCGGGGCAGGACTACCCCTTACGTACCGGGTAGCGCAGGTGGGTAACGCCGACGCCCGGGATCACCGTCGGATTGCCAAGGACGGCCGGCGTGCCGGCGAGGTGGTCGAAGAGTCGAACGCCGGAGCCAAGGATAACGGCCGCGATGTCGACGTGGATTTCGTCGAGGAGACCGGCATTCAGCAACTGCTGGATGGTGTCCGCGCCGTGGACTCCAACAGACTTCCCGGCGGCTGCGGCTTTGGCCTGGCTCACGGCGCTTTCGAGGCCGTCGGTCACAAAGTGGACGGTGGAGTTGGGGCGCGGCCATCCGGCGGGGATGTGGTGGGTGAGGACGAAGGCTGGTCCCCAGGCGTGATTGCCGCCCCAGCCCTGGGCGACGTCGAAGGTGCGCCGGCCGGTGAGCATGGCACCGAGTCCGGACGTGAGACCGCGAAGGTGCTCGGCGCTCGGCCCGGAGACCTTGAACGTCATGGGGTCCGACCCTCCGGTGTGGAATTCGACGTCGCCCGAGTTGAAGTACCAGTCGAACACTTCGGCCACGCCATCGTTGGGGTCGGCGACGTAGCCGTCGAGCGACATGGACATGATTGCGACAACTTTCGACATTACGGATGTTCCTTTCGGGGGAGCCGGGCGCCGCCCTCACGACGGATATTGTCTACGTACCTCTGCCACGGACGCTTTGATGAGTTTCTCGAGCACTCCGACGTCTATGTCGGAAAGCCGTTTGATGTAGAGGCAGACCTTCCCGGTCCTGTGCTTTCCCAACTGCTGCAGGAGCTCCTCGCGTGATTCAAATGCATCTGCGATGTAGAGAACAATCTCTGGTTTTCTGGACGAGAACCCGACGAGAGCGGCGTCGCCTTCGTGGCCGGTCTCGTACCGGTAATGGTAGCTGCCGAAGCCGACGATGCTTGGCCCCCACATCCTGGGCTCGAATTTCGTGACCTTCTTCAAGAGCGCGGAGATCGCCTCGCAGTCTGCCCGGCGTCTTGGGTCCTCGATGGTGTCGAGATACTTCTCAACGCTTGCTTCCGTCTGCTTCGTCTTCAGTTCAGCCATGGAACCTCCGGGGCGAAAGGGCAGTGGCTTGCGACGCCTGACAAAGTATATCGACAGTGCCTCGATCGCTCGATTTGCAGCATGGTCACGCAAGTTGTCGGTGGCTGTTGCCGGTGTCTATTCACTTCCTTTCCCAGGCCACGATCAGTTAGCGTTGTTCGTGCTTTCCACGGTGTACGTCGAAACGAGTGTTATCAGCTACCTGGTTGCTCGGCCCAGCAGGAACCCTCGCGTCGCGTCGAATCAGGAGCTCACGCAGCAATGGTGGCAGACGCGACGCCAGGACTTCGAGTGCTATGTCTCCGCTGTCGTGTTGGGCGAAGCCCAACGCGGTGACGCCGTCGTTGCCGCTCAACGTCTTGCCGTAACGCGAGAGCTCAGGCTTGCACCAGTGACACGCGAAGCTGTCGACCTTGCCGCTGCTTTGGTGGCAGGAGCAGGTGTCCCGAGAAAAGCGAACGAAGATGCGCTGCACATCGCGACGGCCGCGGTGAACGGGCTGGACTACCTTCTGACGTGGAACTGCACGCACATCGCGAATGCGGTGACCATCCCGCGCGTTAACGCGATCTGTCGGAGTCATGGGTTCGAACCGCCGTTGATCTATACTCCGCAGGAGTTCATGGACGGTTGATCATGGAAGATCCGATTGTCGAAGAGACTCGTGAAGCGCGGCGACAGCTGGATGCCGAGTTCGGCGGGGATCTCGAGGCTCTCTTCGTTTATCTGCAGGATATCGAACGGCAGAATTCAGGCAGAGTGGTGAAGGGAGAGCCGAAATCTCCCGCCGTCGTTCACCGTAAGATCTCCTGAAGCGCCGCTCTTCTCTCCTCGCGCGACCGTGGCGGGGAGGATCGGACTCCCCGCCACCCACTTGCGCTGCTACACTACGCCTTCGGCGCCGGTTTCACGGACGGGTCGGAAGCGGGCTCTGAATTCGCCTTCCGACGTCCGAGGTTGAGCTTGCGCCGCATGTCTTTCACATGCGGCACGAGCTCGGCGCCGTCTTTCCGTTTCGCGACGCGCTGGGCGATCGCGTAGATGTCGAGGGCGCTCTCTCCGGCCGCGGCTTTGGCGGCGCGGATCGTATGGGCGATCGCGCGCACCAGGGACTCGGCCTCGGTCAGCGCGGCCTGCTGGGCCAGCGCGAATGCGGACGCGTCGCGCAGGATCTCGGGACGCGTGCCGGAGATGGCCTCCAGGGCCGGCGACTTCTGGATCGAGGCGCTGGCCGCCTCGAGGAACTGCTCGCTGACCGAGGCCTTCGCCGCCATGGCTCTGGCCTCGCCGGGCGCTTCCGGGGTGAATCGCGGAACCTGTTCGCGAACCGCGTGGATCAATCCGACCAGCACCTTCGCTTCTTCCGTGTAGGGTGAGACTACTGTTGCATCTGCCATAACTAGGTCTCCTTTCATTCATTTATGTGGTGTGGATGAGCGCGGCGCAGGGAGCGGAGCCCGGGCGGCGCGCGGCCTCGCGGTTCCGGACGACGTCCACAAAGAACCGGGCATCGTCCCTTCCGAAGAGGACACCGTCCCTTCCGAAAGCTCAATCGTCCCCATCGAAAGCTGAATCGTCTCCAAGGAAAGCTAAATCGTCTCCATCGAAGGCTAAATCGTCTCCATCGAAGGCACGATCGTCTCCATCGAAGGCGCGATCGTCTCCATCGAAGGCACGATCGTCTCCATCGAAAGTTCAATCGTCCCCTTCGAAGGCAGGATCGTCTCCATCGGAAGAGACGTCGTCTCTTTCGAAATGGACGCTGTCCGGATCGATCCTTGGCGTCGTGCCTCATGCGATCCTAAATGTACTCCTGTGATCTATGAGGGTCAAGAGAATTTTGTGTCGCAAAGTGTAAATCGTTGCAAATGGGATGCATTCGATACGATACGGAACTCCATGCAGAAATCCGCAGGGGCACGGAAGCAGGAGGAGCCGGCCGAGGACGACACGTCGACGGAAAGGCACACCCGGGGGGCGGCGGGACGCCACGTAGGGCGTGGCTTCAGCCCGCCCTGCCCGGGGAGGCGGGCTGAAGCCACGCCCTACATCATTCGTTCATGGCATTGGCCAGCACGCGCGCGAACGACTCCGCCGGCGACATCCCTACGCGGTACACCTCGTCGGGGAGCTGGTAGCGGAAGATCACGCGGCCGTTCTTCGACACCGTGGCCGTCGCGGCCCGGCGTTTCAACGCGCGGGGGCGGCGCTCGAACTTTCCTTCGAAGCGGATGACGACGTCGGCCTCGGCCTCGAAGCGGAGGTCGGGGAACTCTTCGCGCAGCGCGCGTGCGAGCTCCGGGGTCATCCCGCCGGCGCGCAGGGCGACGACGTTTGTCCCGCGCAGGGCGCGGCGCAGCGCGGTGAGGGCCCGCTCGTTGCGGTAGTCGTCATCGCCGCCGTCGACGTACGTCGGCGCGCCGAAGCCGCCGCTCCGTTCGGGTTCCTCCTCGGGTGCGGCTTCTTCTTCTTCGTCTTCCTTTACGGGAGGCTTTGGCTTCTCTACGACCACCACCGGCGGCTTCGTCACTGGCGGTTTCACCACCGGCGACGACAGCACCGGCGCCGTGGCTGTGGTCTGCGTGTTCTCGACGATCAGGGGTGGGGGAGCGGCAGTGGTGGTCGTGACCACCGTCTCCGTCGCCGGCGACGTCACCGTCAATGTCGATTCCGAGGCCTTCGGCGGAGCCTGCGTCGTGGTTGTCACAACAGGCTGGGTGGTGGTCGGCGTCTCCGCGACCTGCTGCTTCCCGAACGGCCAGAACTTGTACATCGCGAACGCCGCGGCGCCCGCGAACAGCAGCAGGACGCCGACGACGATCAGCAGCGGCAGCATCGAGCCCTGTTTCGGCGCCTGCTGCGCGAACTGTTGCTGCGGGAACGGGGTCAGCACCGTCGGCGGAGCCGCCGGCTGTGGCGAAGCGGGCGGCTGCGGCGGTGCGGGGATCGCGGCCGGCAGCGGCGTCGCCAGGGTCGGCGGAGCTGGTGCCGCTTGCGCGCCCGACATCACGGTCGAACGGTGCAGCGTGTCGACGGTCTTCCGTCCCAGCTTCATCGTCTCGTCGCCGTCGTACGGCATGGCCATCGTGGCCATCTCGCGAGGATCCGGCAGCGTCCGCTCGATCTCCTCCAGCGCCAGCGCGAACTCCCGCGCGGTCGTGTAGCGGTCGTTGCGGTTCCGCGCCAGGGCCTTCGCCAGCACCGCCTGCAGCGCAGCGCTGCCCGGCAGCTCCGCCGGCAGCTCGACGGATTTCATCGGCGCCTGGCTGGCGTGGAGGATGAAATACTCGTGCGGCGACTTCGCCTCGTACGGCGGACGCCCGGTCAGCAGCTCGACCAGCACCATCGCCGTCGCATACACGTCCGCCCGCGCGTCGATCTTCTCGTCCTCGGGCATGAACCCGAGCTGCTCCGGCGCCGCGTAGCGCAGCTTGCCGACGAAGATGCCCGTGCGGGTCTGCGACACCTCGGAGTCCTCGACCTTGGCCACGCCGAGGTCGATGATCTTCACCGATTCGTCTTCGCGCGCGATCATCAGGTTCTCGGGACTGATGTCGCGGTGGATGATCCCCGCGCGATGGATGGCCTCCAGCCCGTGCAGCGCCTGGCTCACCAGCCGCACGGCCTCCTGAGGGGGCAGCGTGCCCCGCGAGCGCAGCTTCTGCGCGAGGTTCTCGCCGTCGATGTACTCCCACACCATGTAGTGCGCGCCGTTGGCGAGCGTGGAGAAGTCGTGCAGGGTCGCGACGTTCGGGTGATGGACCTTCGTCGCCGCGCGCGCCTCGCGGAGAAAGCGGTCGCGGGCGTCCGTGTTCCCGGAAATGTGCGGGTGGACGACTTTGATCACGCGCGAGCTGCCGAGGTGGGTGTGCGTGGCGAGATAGACCTCGCCCATGCCACCCGCCCCCAGCTGCCTCACGATCTCGTAACGGTTGTCGAGAATCTCGCCGGGCTGCATCTGGGGCGCTAGTTTACCGCGCCCCGCTTACGGGGATGCTTACAGCAGGGCGCGGGGGGCAGGGGGCGGGGGGCAGGAGAACGGCCCTGGTCCCCTCTCCCCGCGCGGGAGGGAGGGCGGGGCGGGGAGAGGGTGGCGCGAAGCGCCGGGTGAGGGGACGTGCCTCGTGCGAGGAGCGACCCCTCACCCTAACCCTCTCCCCGCCGTCTACGCGGCGGGGAGAGGGGGACAGGAGGCGCGCCCTCTACTTGTATCCCTTGATCTCCTCCTGCACCGAGGGATCGCCGACCACCACGATCGACATCGCCGCCGGGTCGAGGTACGTCTTCGCCAGGCGCTGGATGTCCGCCGGCGTCATCGCGTACACCTTCTGGACGAGCGTCCGCAGATACTCCTCGGACAGGCCGTACAGGTCGAGGAAGGCGAGCTGGTTGGCGATTCCGCCGCGGGACGAGTTCGGCAGGACGAACGTGCCGGCCACGTAGTTCTGGATTCCGCGCAGCTCGGCGGCCGGCGGCGGCTCGTTGCGGAGACGCTCGACCTCGCCGAGGATCTCCTTGATCGACGCGCCCGTGACGTTGGTCGTCACGTCCGCGGTCTCGGCCCAGGTCGCGGCGCCGAGGCGCGTGGACACCGCGCCGTTGGGGGAGTACGTGTAGCCCTTCTGCTCGCGGATGTTCGACGTGATGCGCGAGCCGAACGAGCCCGCCAGCAGCGAGTTCATCACGGTGAGCTGGAGGTACTCCGGATCCGCCGCGTTGATGGTCGGCAGCCCGATGATGACCGTGGACTGCACGGCGCCCGGGCGCTCCACGAAATAGAGGCCGCGCTTGCGCACCGGCGACACGGTCACTTTCGACGGCGCGTCGCCGCGCTTCCAGTCGCCGAAGCTCGTGCGGATGGCGTTCTCGACCGCCGCGGCGTCGAAGCGGCCGACGACGTAGACGAACGTCCGGGCCGCGCCGAAGTTGCGCTGGTGGAACGTGCGCGCCTGGTCGATCGTGAAGGCCTGCAGCATCGCCTCGGTCGGGAAATACCGGCCGTACGGGTGCTCGGGGAACATGACCGACGCGAATTTCGCGGCGGCGATCGACTGCGACTGGCTCGTCTGCAGCGCGAGGTTGCGGGCGAGGTCGGTCTTCAACCGCGCGACCTCCGCCTCGGGCATGCGCGGATTGCGCAGCACGTCGGCGGCGAGCGCGATCGCTCCGGCGGCGGACTCGGAGAAGACGTCCATCACGATGTTGGTCTGATTCGAGCTCACGCCGATGTCGAGCGATCCGCCCATCAGCGCGGCCTCGCGCGCGATCTGCTCCGCGGTGCGCGTCGTGGTGCCCTGCTGGATCAGCTCGCCCACCAGATCGGCGAGCCACACTTCGTTTGCGCCTTCGTCGAGGTTGCCTGTCTGCGTCACGACGCGCACCGTCGCCTTCGGCACCGCGCCGAACGGCACGAGGCGGACGCGCAGTCCGTTCGGCAGCTCGATCCTGCGGATCTCGGGGATGGCGAAGTCCCGCGGCGTGCCCGGCGCGGGCGGCGCCTGTTTGGTCTGGGCGAGTACGGAGGTGGCGAGCAGCAGGCTCAGAAGCGTCCGTTTCATGATGCGCTCCTCGGCACGATCGTCAGGATCGTGCGGTTCGTCGGGCGGAGGTACTCCTGCGCGGTGCGCTGGATCAGCTCCGGCGTGACTTTCGCGAATTCGCTCTCGATGCGGTTGATCTTCGCGGGGTCGTCGTAGAAGAGCGCGAACGACGCCAGCAGGTCCGCGCGCCCGAAGCCGTTGAAGAGCTCCAGCGAGTCATAGAGCGACGAGCGCATCTTCACGCGCGCGCGGCGGAGCGTCTCTTCGTCGACCGGCTGCGTCTGCAGCTTCACGATCTGCGCGTCGACGGCGCTGAGGATCTCGTTCGCGGTCTTGTCGTTGTCGTGGAACACCCAGGTCATGTACAGCGTGGGGCCGTGGATGTTGAACATGTTGCCGAGGAGGTTCATCGACGCGTTGACCTCACCGGTCAGGCCGCGGGTCTGCACGAGATCCTGATACAGCCAGCTGTCGTTTCCGGCCGCGAGGATCTGATCGATGATGCCCATCGCGTAGTACTCGGGCGTGTCCTGCGGGGGCGCGTGATATGCGAACGCGAGCGCCGGCCGCGTGGCCTTGTCGTCCGTCTTCGTCGCGCGCTTCTCCTCGGTCTGCCGCGGCTCGGAGATGTCCGCGGGTGCGGGCTGCGGCTGTGCGGCGATGGGGTCGAAGTACTGGCGGACCCACGCGAGCGCGGTCGGGGGATCGAAGTCGCCGACGATGGTCAGGACCGCGTTGTTCGGCGCGTAGTAGGTCTGGAAGAACTTGCGCGAGTCCTCGAGCGTGGCGGCGTCGAGGTCGGTGAGGTCGCCGTAGAAGTTGTGCGCGTTGTACCAGTTCGTGTTCGCGTACTGCGGCAGGTCCAGCCAGGGGAAGCCGCCGTACGGCTGGTTGAGGACGTTCACGCGGACTTCGTTCTTCACGACGTCCTGCTGGTTCTTGAGGTTCTCCTGCGTGATCGCCAGGCCGCGCATGCGATCCGCCTCGGCCCAAAGCATCGTCTGCAGCGTGTGCGCGGGGACAACCTCGAAGTAGTTCGTGAAATCGAAGCGCGTCGAGCCGTTCAGCACGCCGCCGTTCGACTGCACGAGACGGATGAACTCCATCTTGCCGAGGTTCTGCGAGCCCTGGAACATCAGGTGCTCGAACAGGTGCGCGAAGCCCGTGCGCTCGCGCGGCTCGACCCGGAAGCCGATGCCGTAGTACGCCGCGATGACCACGGTCGGCGCGGTGTGGTCGGGCGAGAGGACGACCTTCAGGCCGTTGTCGAGCTTGTGGTACTCGACGGGGATCTGCAGCGCCGGTGCTGCGGGAGGCGCTTCGGCCTGCACTGCGGGCGTGGGTGTGGGTGCGGTTACGACGGGTGTAGGTTCAACAGCGGGCCGTGGAGTGGTTGTCGCACAGCCTGCGGCGAGCGCGATGAATACGAGTAGACGTTTCATGCGGGTCCTTTCCTGATGAATCGGGTGACGGTCTCGTAGTAGCGGTCGGCTTCGAACAATGGGATTTCGCAGTGACCCGCGTGCGAGGTGAGCATCTCCTTCGGCACGCGGAGGCCATCGTATAACGAGCGTCCCAGGGCGTACGGGATCACTGCATCGCGTTGCCCGTGCATGACCAATACCGGAGCGCCCGCGTCGTTCAGCCACGCGGTCGTGCGCATCGCGAACGGCGCCGTCCACCCCAGCGGCAGCGGCCGGTAGATCGCGTTGCCGAGGTCTTTGAGGGAGGGGAAGGTGTTCTCCAGGATCACGGCCCGGACCGGCTTGCGCTCCTTCGCGACGTACGCCGCGTACGGACCGCCGATCGACTCGCCGTACAGGACGATGTCGTTCTTCGTCTGTTTGCGTACGTAGTCATACGCCGCGAGCGAGTCCCGAAAGATCCGCGACTCCGACGCCCTCCCGCCGCTCCTGCCGAAGCCGCGGTAGTCGAAGATGAAGACCGAGACGCCGCGCTTCGCGAGCTCCGCGCACATCTCCGCGCGATCGGTGAGGTTCCCGGCGTTGCCGTGGAACCAGATCAGCACCGGCGCGTTGGGATCTTCGGCCCGGAACCACCAGGCGTGCAGCGGGACGTCCGTTGCGAAGGAATGTTCGGTGGGGGTAACCACCCAGTCGCTTACGTTCCACCGCCCGGTCGGATACTTGTCCGGAAAGAACATCCCCGTCCGGCGCAGCACCTGCGCAAACGCGAGAATCGCGATCAGCAGGACGAGCAGGAACACAAGAACGCGGGTCATGGTGCTTTTCTGTCGCCCGCTACGCGGGCTCGTTCCGATGCGCGCTTCGTTGCCCCGGCTGAAGCCGGGGCCTATTGTCTGGCAGCCTGCTACGCAGGCAAGGAGAAAGCCCGCGTAGCGGGCAAGAGAAAATAGACCCCGGCTTCAGCCGGGGGAAAGACGCGCGCCACGGATACTAGTCCGCGTAGCGGACGGCAGCCCTTACGCCGTCAACTTTTCCCAGTCCCCTTCCGGGGCGTCCGTGGCCAGGCCTAAACCGCCGTCCGACCCGATGAACACCGGGTCCTTCATGCAGCGCACCTTGCCGCCGCCCACCGCCTTCAGCGCCGTCTCCAGCGCCTCGGCCAGGCCGCGGATGAGGCCTCCGCCGCCGGAGAGGATGATGTTGTTCCGCACGCGCTCCTGGAACTCCGGCTCCACGCGCGAGATCAGGTCGAGCATGGTCTCGACCGTCGGCGCGAGGATGCTCTCGCACGCGGCCTTCATCTCCGCCGTGATGTCGAGGTCCGTCGGGACGCCTCTCACCGGCGCCTTCACGACGATCGGGTCGCCGGCACTGCCGACGAAGCTGTGCTGCTCCTTCCACTCGCGGACCATGTACACCGTGACGTTCGCGGACGGATGCCGCTCCTGCACCAGCTTCAGCAACTGGTTGTCGAGCGAGTCCCCGGCTACCGTGAGCGTGCGCTGGTCCTCTTCCGTGGGGTAGCGGCCCTTCATCACGCAGAAGTCCGTCGTGCCCGCGCCGATGTCGATGATCATCGTGTGCAGCAGCGCGTCCAGTCCGTACGCGACCGCGAACGGCTCCGACACGATCAGCAGGCTGTCGACGATGCCCTTCATGGCGTTGCGCAGGTACTGCTTGTTCGTCCGCAGCGCCGCGGCCGGGACGCCGACCACCGCGCGCACGTTCGACGCGTCGATCTTCCCGTTCACGCCCACCAGCCGCAGCAGGTGCCGCAGCAGCTCGCGCACGGCTTCGACGTCCTTGTCCGACCCTTCCTTCAGCAGGCCGCGCTCGAGAGGGCGGTGCAGGTCGAGCATGGTCCGGTTCGCGACGGCCTCGTGGCCGATCAGCACGTCGCGCTTCAACACCTTCTTCGCCACCATGTCCAGCGGCCAGCCGACGAAGCTGTCGACCACGAACCGCTCGCCGTTCGACGCCGAAATGGCGCTGCGGGACGTCCCGAGATCGATTCCGACGTGAAGGACCTCACCCATGTTTCTCGCTCCCTTTCTTCGCATAGCCGCGGATGCCGAGGAACAGCGCGTCCGCGATCTTCTGCCGGTACTCCGGACGGCGCAGCATCACCGCCTCGTGTTCGTTCGAGATGCACCCGACTTCCGCGAGCACCGCGGGCATGTCGGTCGCCACCAGGACCAGGAACGGCGCGCGCTTCACGCCCCAGTTCTGCAACCCCGGATCGGTCTTGCGCAGGGTCCCGAAGAGGCTCTTCTGGACCGCGTGCGCGAGCGCGAGCGACTCGTCGCGGCGCGCGTCGGCGTAGACGCCGTCCAGCAGCGCGCGCATGTCGGCGATCGAATAGCCCGACACCGTGTTCTCCGCCGCCGCGAGCTGGGTCAGCTTGGGATCGTTCGTCGCTCCGAGGTAGTACGTCTCGATCCCCCGCGCCTCGGTGTGCTTGATCAGCGCATTGACGTGGATGGAGAGGAAGATGTCGCTGCGCGACTGGTTCGCGACCCGCGCGCGCTCCCTCAAGGCAATGGTCCGGTCCGCATTGCGCGTCGAGACGACCTCGAACCCGTCGCGCTCGAGCAGCACCTGCAGCCGCTGGCCGATGTCGAGCGTGATCTCTTTTTCGAGGAGCTGCGCCGCGGTGGCACCCGGGTCGGTGCCGCCGTGGCCCGCGTCGAGCACCACGCGCCGCACCGCCAGCGGGAACGCAGTCGCCGTCACGCGCTCGGTCTCGGATACCGCCTCCTCGGCCTGCGCGACCAGAGGGCGCGGCGCGAGGATCGCCGCCGGAGCGGCGTGGATCGGCTGATTACCCAGCAGTGCCTGCGGGGTGTTCGTCATCACGTAGGTCGACCCCGCCAGCGTCAGCGGGACGAGCACGAACGGCGCACGGCGGAGCCATCGCCGCATCCGGAGATTCCCCGGACGGGCTCCGCGCGGAGGCAATCCCCGGATGGTCTCGAGGTTCTCCGCCACCGCCTGCTGCAGCACGCGGCGTTTGACATGGTTGAGGTTGGCCGCTCGCATACCCGTCGCACCCGTCACATGGGACGGCTCATTCTAACTGACCGCTAAAGGTCCACGACCGCCGGCACTGGAGTCTCCTTCAGCAACTCCACCCCCTCGGACCGCGCCACGTACGTGGCGATGGTGAGGTCGCCCGTCACGTTCAGCACCGTGCGGCACATGTCGAGGATACGGTCCACGCCGAGGATGATGGCGATCAGCGCCGGATTCACGCCGATCTGCGCGAGCACGACGATGATGAACGGGATCGACCCCGACGGGACCCCGGCCGTACCGATGCCGCCGAGGATGGCCAGGTAGACCACCATCAGCTGCTGCCCGATCGATAGATCCACCCCCGCGAGCTGCGCGAGGAACAGCACAGTCACGCCTTCGTAGAGAGCGGTGCCGTTCTGATTCGCCGTCGCGCCGACGGTGAGCACGAACGAGTTGATGTCGCGCGGCACGCCGAGGTTCTCCTCGGACACCCGCAGCGCGGTCGGGAGCGTCGCGTTCGACGACGACGTCGAGAACGCCGTGATCATCACCGTCTTGATCCGCCGGAAGAACTCCAGGGGATTGATGCGCGACATCAGCCACACGGACAGCGAATAGACGCCGAACATGTGCAGCGCCAGGCCGAGGAGCACCGTGGCGACGAACCATCCGAGGCTGACCAGCAGGCCGAACCCGAACCGCGACGTCATCGTGAACAGCATGCAGAACACCGCGTACGGCGCCAGCCGCATCACGATCTGAATGCCCGCCTGCACCGCCGCGAAGACCGCCTCCAGCACCGAGATCAGCGGAGCCGCCGTCAGCGACGGGACCATCGTCAGACAGATGCCGAGGAAGAGCGCGAAGAACATCAGCCCGAGCATGTCCGGCGTCTCGCGGCTGACCGAGTAGAAGATGTTCGTCGGAACGACCGTCTTCACCGCTTTGAGGAGCGGCGTGTCGGGGGACTTCGCGCCGCTGACGGCGGTCTCGACGCGCTCCTTGGCGTCCTGGCCGTACTGCTCCTGGAGCAGTGCGCTGACCCCCGGATCGATGCGCTTGCCCGGCTTGATCGTGTTGGCGAGCGTGAGTCCGATGACGACGCTGATGGCTGAGACGATGAGCGTGTAAACGAGCGACTTCACGCCGATCCGGCCGATGCGGCGCAGATCGCCGAGGCCGGCCACGCCCACGACGAGGCTGGAGAAGACCAGCGGCACGACGAGGAGCAGCAGCAGGCGGATCCAGAGCATCCCGACCGGATTCGTGATGTGCTCGGTGACGAACGCCAGGTTCACGTTCTTCGCGCCGAGAACGCTGTTCAGCGTTCCGCCGACGATCGCGCCCGCGACCAGCCCGATCAAAATCTTCGTGTGAAGGGGGATCCGCCGCACGGACTCTGCCATGGCGCGGGAGAGTAGCATGTACTCCATGCGGACCATCACCGTCCTCGCGTGCGCGCTCGTGCTGTTCTCCTATACCTACGACATCCCCTTGACCGCGGAGCCGACGCGCGCCGCGGACGCGCGGCTCGCCGGGACGTGGACGATGACGGCGCCGGACGAGGACGAGAAGATGGACATCCGCCTGTACGACGACCGGCACTACGTCGTCGCGTACAACGGCGACCTCTATCGCGCGTTCCACTCGGACGTCGCGGGACTGCAGTTGCTGTCCGTGCAGAACCTCAATGACAGCGAGCGCAAGTGGGTGTTCCTCGAGTGGAAGTTGTCCGAGGACGGCAAGCGCCTGACGATCCGCGCCGTGCGTACGGAGGTCGTGCCGGAGACGACGCGCGATCGGGAGGGGTTGTTGAAGGTGATCGAGGCGAACCGGGACAACCCCAAACTCTTCGGCGAAGAGGGGGTTTACAGGCGTTGATATGGAGTGCGGAGGCAACGCCTCCGCTTTCCAATTCGCGAGGCAAGTGCGGAACCGTTGCGGCTGACGACAAGTGAATTCGAAAGCGGCGGCGCTGCCGCCGCACTCCAAATTACAACCGGCGTGTGGGTAGCGGTATCTCGCCATCGCGCTCAACGCGATAGGCACCAACCCGAGGGCGCGACGCCGCGGCATCCGTCAGCGCCGTCCCCTCGAACAACACACCCACCCCGTCATCCGCCCCATACCCGGGCGGCAGCGCGCCCGAGGCAACCGCGCGCGTGAATCCCGGCCGCCGCCCCTCTCCGTCGTAGTGCGGACAGAAGCTCCCCGGCAGAAACCCCAACCCGTCGTGCATCGGCTGGAGCTCCGGTCCGAACGAATCCGTCAGTCCCGCTTCGAACCAGCAGAGCGCGCCGGCGCTCACGCCGCACAGCACGATCCCCGACTCCCACGCCTCCCGCAGCAGCGCATCCACGCCGTGGACCCGCCACACCGCGAGCATGTTCGCCGTATTGCCGCCGCCGACGAAAATCACGTCCTGCGACAGCACGACCTCGCGCAGATCCACGTGGTGACGGTTGAACAGCGGCAGATGCGACGCCTTGCAATTGAGCTTCCGGTACGCGTCGTCAAACCGCGAGATCGCCCAATCCGAGTCGCCGCTCGCCGTGGGAACGAAGAGGACGCGCCGTCCCCGCGCCAGCGAGAGAATCCAGCGGTCCACGCGCGGGTTGTCCTCCATCAGGAAGCCGCCGCCGCCGATCGCCACGATCCGAGGGACGCTCACTCCGCGATCTTCTCCGCCTCGCTGCGCTCGGACGGCAGCGGCGGTGAGTTCAGTGCGAACGACTCCCGGATGTCCGTGGTCGTCATGTAGTGCAGCTTCGCGTTCTGCTGATACGCCGCCGCCTCGGCCACCAGCCGATTGAGCATGCGCGTATGCCGCCGCTCGTGCGTGAACCGCTTGAGGTCCGGGAAGAAGAATCCTGTCGCCACCAGCGTGACCATGAACGCCGCCTCGAACAGCCTCACGAACGGCACGAAGAACAGCAGCCACGCGAGCAGCAGCCCGCCCACCGCGAACGCGATCCGCGCCAGCGGATCGCCGCCGCGCCATACGCCGAACTTCTCGCGCTCCAGCTCGTTCATCTCCCGCGCCGCGACCATGTACTGCGGCATGGCCGTCTTCAGCACTTCCGTCTCCAGCGACTCCCAGTACGACGGCGCGCCGCCGAATTCGTCATACGCGGCCTTGATCTTCGCCAGCTTCTTGCGGGCCGTGTGGAGCAACTGCTGCTCGAGCTCCTGGTCGTCGAAGCCGCGCCTCCGGTGCTCGCACTCCGTGAGCACGGCGAAGACCACGTTCCCGAAGTCGTACTCCGGTCCTGCGATATTGAGCATGGGGGTATCCTACTGCTGCGGCGGCTCCGCCTGCTGTTGCTGGATCGTCCGCAGAATGCCGAGCTGCTGCAACAGCTTGTTGCCGTCGATGATCACGTTTCCGTCCGGCAGCCTCGGGATCTGGCGGATCTCCTTCTTCTGCAGCGCGTCGATGAGCTGCAGACTCACATACGCGTCGCCCGCGCTGCCATTGAGCGCCGCCCGCTCTCTCCGGATTCCCTCGGCGACCGCGGTCTTTTCCGCGATCACGGCCTGGGCTTCCTGCTCGCGGCGCACGAGGTACGCGTCCGCCGCCCGCTTGGCCTGTTCGAACTCGCCCTGCGAGCGCGTCAACTGCTCCGTCAGCTCCGCGAGCTTCGTCTGCAGGTTGGCCTGATTCGCTTCCTGCGTCGCCAGGATCTGCGCCTCGAGCTTCTCGGCCTGCTTCTCCGCCTCTTTGCGCTGATTGATGAGGGTCTGGTAATCCGGCTTGAACGAGAAATCGCCCAGGATGACCTGCTCGACGATGATGCCGTAGGGCGAGAGGTGCGCGCCGACGATGCGGGTGGCGTCGTTCGCCGCACGGAAGCGGAGGTCGGGGTTGTAGTACTCCTCGGAATCCAGACGATTGAGCACGTCGCGCACATACGCCCGCGCTTGCGGACGGACGATCCGCTCGCGGAGCGTCGTCGTGGAAGGCGCGGAGAACTGCCAGATATGGGGCGCTTTCGACGGATCGATGCGCCAGCGCACCGTCACGTCGGTCTCGATGTCGTTGCCGTCGCGCGTCTTGAACCGCAGATCGTCCTTCGCGCCTTTGTCGCCCGCCACTTTCGCCGACATGATCAGGCTCTGCGTCGACGTGTCGTACTTCGTCCAGTCATTGACGATCGGCGTGAAGAAATACGTCGCGCCGGGCTGCATGATCTCGGTCGCGCGGGTGATCTTGTTGAAGCGCACGCCGACTTCGGTCGCTTCGGTCGTATGAGGAGTGCAGGCGGACAGCGCCAGCACCGTCGCGATGGCGATCACGAGTGCTTTCATGGCTATTGTCCTCCCAGCTTTCCGAGGTCCGTCGGATCGTCGTTGATGTAGATCGGACCCTTGATGCTGTTCAGCAGCGCGAGGCCTTTGCGCAGCTTCAGCAGCTTCTCCGATCCCGGCCCTTCCATCGACCGGTTGATCATCTCCGACCCCTGGGCCTCGGCTTTGCGCACGAGCAGGTCCGCCTCGGCGTGTCGCGACCGCTCATACAGCTCGCGTTGTGCGTTGATGCCGGTGATCTGCGCCTGATATTCGGCAGTCCTGATGTTGATGAGGTTCTGTCCCTGCGCGACCATCAGTTTCAGCCGCGTCTCGACTTCGGCCTGTTTCGCCAGTGCGCGGTTCGTCAGCACCGACTGGTCCTGAATCTTCTTCTGTTCGGTCAGCGACTGAAAGGTGTCGGGATAGTCGTACTGCCGGATGAGAACGTCGGCCAGTTGGATCCCGTTCTCGCGGAACGCCGCGGCCAGCTCATCGCGCAGGTGGTGTGCCTTGATCAGGCGTTTGTCGCGGTAGAACTCCTCGGCGCGGAGCTCGCCGAGGTGCTGTTTGACCGTGGGGTCGGTGAGGCGGATGACGACGTTGTCCTCGAACGCGCGTCCGAAGCCGAACCGCGAGACGACCTTGAACGGGTCGGCAATGCGATAGATCACCGTGACGTCCAGGGCGACCGGATAGCCGTCGACGGTCGGGACGTTGATCGCGCCCACGGTGCGATGGTCCGGGCCGCGCTCGGCCGGATTGTTGGTGAAGTCGATGATCTGCAGGTCGCGCGGAAACGTGCGGATCGTCTCGTAGCCGCGGATCTGCCGGCGATAGCCCGCGCTGACCAGTGTTTTCTGGAGCCCCTTGTTCGGCCCGAAAGAGATCTGGCGGAGGCCGATCTGGTCGGGAGAGACGTACGTGATGAGGCAGCCTCTCAGGAAGAGCAGGGGAGAGAGCACCAGCAGGATCTTGAAGAGAAACCCGAGGATCCGCCCGCCGCGGAACGAGAACGAGGGCACTTTGACCGGAAACCGCGCCTTGAACTTCGGCGGCACCGCTGAGGTTTCGAACATGTTGTCCTTCTTTGGATCCGAGTCTGCTCTCGATTCTACTCGTCTTGCGCTAGAATTCCGTCCTTCGTACCCCGCCCGCGCGCCGCCGGAAGACCCGCCCAGGTGCCGGGACAAGCAATCGAACAGGAGCCATCTCAGTGACTGCAACTCTCGAATTGACCCATCAGTTCGACGCAGGCCACTGCCGCAGGCAGACGAGCCGTACAAGGTCCGCGATCTGGCCCAGGCCATCCTCGGCCGCAACGAGATCCGCCTCGCCGAGCACGAAATGCCCGGCCTCATGGCCGTGCGCGAGAAGTACGGCAAAGAAAAACCCCTCCAGGGCTCCCGCGTCATGGGCTCGCTGCACATGACCGTGCAGACGGCCGTGCTGATCGAGACGCTGGACATCCTCGGCGCCGACGTGCGCTGGGTGAGCTGCAACATCTTCTCGACGCAGGACCACGCGGCGGCCGCGGTCGTCGTGGGCCGGCCCGATACCGGCGGCACGATCGACAATCCGCGCGGCATCCCGGTGTTCGCCTGGAAGGGCGAGACGCTGGAGGAGTACTGGTGGTGTACGTCAACGAAGCGCTGCATGTGGCCGGACGGCGGCGGACCGACGCTGATCGTCGACGACGGCGGCGACGCCACGCTGCTCGTGCACAAAGGGGTCGAATTCGAGGGCCGGCCAAGCGCGTTCCCGAGTTCGATCCCGCCGACGAGCCGGAAGAGTGGGGCGTCATTCTCGACCTGCTCCGCAGCTGAGCTCGCCCGCGACCCGCAGCGCTGGACGCGCGTGGCCAAAGACATCCGCGGCGTTTCCGAGGAGACGACCACGGGCGTCCACCGCCTCTATCAGATGCAGGAAGCGGGATCGCTGCTGTTCCCCGCGATCAACGTCAATGACTCGGTGACCAAATCGAAATTCGACAATATCTATGGCTGCCGCCATTCCGTCATTGACGGCCTCAATCGCGCCACGGACGTGATGATCGCCGGCAAGCTCGCGGTGGTCTGTGGATTCGGCGAAGTCGGTAAAGGCTGCGCGCAGGCGCTGCGCGGACAGGGCGCACGCGTGGTGGTGACGGAGATCGACCCCATCTGTGCGCTGCAGGCGGCCATGGAAGGGTTCGAGATCCGTACGCTGGAGAGCGTCGTCGAACGGGCTGACATTTTCGTGACCTCAACCGGCAATAAAGACATCATTACCGCGGACCACATGGCGCGGATGAAGCACAACGCGATCGTCAGCAATATCGGGCACTTCGACAACGAGATCGACATGGCAGGCCTGAAGAAGTTCCCGGGCGTCAAGCGCATCAAGATCAAGCCGCAGTACGATGAGTGGGCTTTCCCTGACGGCCATTCCGTGCTGATGCTCGCCGAAGGCCGTCTGATGAACCTCGGCTGCGCGACGGGGCATCCGTCGTTCGTGATGTCGGCATCGTTTACCAACCAGGTCCTTGCCCAGCTCGCGCTCTGGCAAAATCGGGGCGAATACGAGAAGCAGGTGTACGTCCTGCCCAAGAAGCTCGACGAAGAAGTGGCCCGCCTGCACCTGGCACATCTGGGCGTCGAACTGACGGTCCTGAGCGACGACCAGGCGAAATACCTGGGCGTCCCGGTCGACGGCCCGTATAAGTCCGACCATTACCGTTATTGATCGGCGTTATTCAATCGTCAAAAGCAGGGGGCGAGCCGGAAACGGCTCGCCCCCTGTCCTTTTCGGTTGACAATGGCTGTAATGTTGCACAAGACTCTGTGCGTCGTTGAGGAGGATTTCATTTATGGCAAGACCACGCCGTCAATATCAGGGTTCACTTTCACCGGGTCAGTCTCATTACGTGTTGGAGCGTTTGATCAAAGACCGCCGTGTATCGGCAGATGACATCAGCGGGTATGTGTCGGAGATGGGCCGCGAGATCACTGATCTCGAGGAGCGTCTCGCGCGTCTGAAAGACGCCGCCGGCGCTGCTGCTGCCGCCGGAGCCGCCGCCCCCGCGCCCGCGCGCCGCGGCCGTAAGCCGGGCCGTCCGCCGGGACGCCCGCCCGGCCGTCCGGGCCGCCCACCGGGACGCCCGCCTGGCCGTCCGCCGGGACGTCCGCCCGCCACTGCCGCCGCTGCCGCCCCCGCACCTGAAGGTGCAACCGGTGGTCGGAAGCGCGGCCGCAAGGCCCGTGCGGCGATCACTCCCGAGCAGCTCGCGTCGCGCCAGCTCCAGGGCCGCTATCTCGCCCTCGTCCGCCGGTATCCTGCGAACAAGCGCGCGCAGTACGCGAAGATCGCCAAGGAAAAGGGACGGGAAGCCGCGATCAAAGAGATGCAGGGCGACGTCAAGAAATAATGCGGTTCCGGTTCTCGAAAACGAAAGGGCGCACCTCGGTGCGCCCTTTTTATTTCTATTGCGGCGTGATCAACGTGACGAGCTGCGTCTCGTTGTTCGTCAGGCTGACGAAGGCCCAGTAGCGGCTGCCGGGCGTCAGCGGCTCGATCTCGATGCGCGCCACCTGCGGCCAGGCCAGGCGGAGGTTGAGGAGCTGTGCAATGTCCAGCTCCGCGTACGCGGCCTCGGCGCGGAACGGAGCCTGCCGCTGCGTCGAGGCGGTGAGCGTCAGGCTGTAGACGGACGGATGAGGGTCCTCGTGGGTGGCCGGGTAGAAGCGGACGGCGAATTGCGCCTCGCTGTAGCTCAAATCGTAGACGCGCAGCAGGATCCGGAAGGTGCTGTTTTCCAGCGAGACATTGTGCAGTTGCGCGGTGCCGGTCAGGAGCTCGCCTTCGCGGATGACCGGAAGATCGGTGCCGCCATTGAGCGCATGACGCGAGGTGTCGGCCACGCGCAATCCGAACGAGACGTCCTTCGCTCCGTCCTTGGAGAGGTACAGAATCTGGCTGGGATTGTTGCGACTCGGCCGGAAGAACTCTGTCGGATTGTGGAGGGAATGGCCTGCGACGAGCGGGCGGGTCACCGGAATGACGGGCGGACAGGGCGTCGTGGAAGGGCAGACTTTGTCGGCGATCGAAACGCTCCCGGTACCGCCGTTGTGGATCCATAGATCCGTTGCCCACTGTGTGCCGAAGGCGCCCGGAATAATGCCCGGGAAATACAGCGGCAGCAGCACGGCCTCGTAGGGGCTCTCGATGTCGTCGGCGAACGTGAAGCCGTCTTCGACGATCAGGTTGGGCCGTCCGGGGATGGCGATGGTAACGTCGACAACTCCGGAGGAGTGCACGGGCGTCGTGGCCTTCAACTGCTGGTCCGACACCTCGGTCGCGTCGACGAAGATGTTGCCGAAGCCGACCCGCGGCGGGCAGGGAAGGATGCAGGCGACCTGCGTACTGAGATTGATCCCCCGGATGACGACCTCCGTTCCGCCGGATTCGGGACCCTTGTCCGGGATGATGGATTGGACGACCGGGACTTGCGCAAAGGCGCTGACGGAGACGAGCAGAGCAAAGAAGGTGTGTTTCATGCTTCAGGCTCCTGTGAAGATGAGGGGAGAATACAACGTGCGGTCACTGATTATTGTAAGTTTCTTGTGCCTGGCGTGCGGCCAGCCGTCCTCAGCGCCACCCGCCACGCCACCCGCCGCGCCATCCACCCAGCCCTCGCCGCCCGCCCAGCCCGCTCCGGTAGAGCGCAACATCTATCTCGACACAGTGGAAGTGGCGAACCCGGTGATCGTCACCGGCCGCGCGCGCACTTTCGAGAACAACGTTGTCCTCCGCGTCCGCGACGCCCGCGGCGCGCTGATCTCCGAGACCTTCACCACCAGCACCGGAGAGATCGGCCATCACAATCCCTATCGCGGCACGCTCTGGGTGACCCGCGACCCCGGCGGCGAGATCACCGTCGAAGCCCTCGAATACTCCGCCAAAGACGGCGCCGAACAGGATCTCGTGTCCACGACCCGCCCGTATCCCGTCGACCTGATCGCCGCGACGTTGTATCTCCCCGACGCCAACTGCACCGCCGTTCACCCGACCACCCGCCGCATCCCCAAATCCCTCTCCCACGCCCGCCTCCTCGTCGAGACCCTCCTCACCGGCCCGCCCTTCCCGTCCGGCTCCCGCGTCGAATCCGTCAACCTCCGCGACGGCGTCCTCACCGTCGACTTCAACCAACGCCTCCAGAACGTCGGCGGCTCCTGCCAGGCCCAAATGATCCGCGAGTCCGTGACCCGCACGCTGCAGACGCTGCCGTCTGTAAAAAAGGTCGTGATTACAGCAGGCGGCAGCGAGAAGCTGGCTTTACAGCCGTAATAGACGTGTACGGAAGGCATCTATGGAGTGCGGCGGCAGGGCCGCCGCTTTCGTATTCGTTTGCCGTCAGCCGCGCGCGTGTTGCTCGCGCCACACGAATTCGAAAGCGGCGGCCTTGCCGCCGCACTCCATATCGGGCCTGCTAGACTCCCCGCGTGTTCCGCAAGCTGCTCTTCCTTCTCCTCACAGCCTTCCCCTTGACCGCCGACACCACCGTCACCCTGCTCCATTTCTCCGACTACCACTCCCACGCCCTCCCGTTCTACACGGACGAAGGCGAGCGGGGTGGGGTTGCGCGGGCGATCGGGTATCTACGGGCGCAGAAGCGTGGCGGGGCGCTGGTGTTCAGTGGGGGGGACACGGTCAACAAGGGCGCGCCGGCGTGGTCGGACAAGTTTCAGTGCGCGGAATGGTCCTGGTTCAACGGTGTCGTCGACGCCATGGCGCTTGGGAATCACGACGTCGATTACGGGTGGGACGCGTTCGAGCGTTGCCGGAAGAGCGTGCGTTATCCGATCCTCAGTGCCAACACGAGCGGCTTCAAGGGCACGGCCACGTTCGACGTCCGCGGCATCCGCGTCGGCGTGTTCGCCCTGGCAGGCGCGGACTTCCAGAAACTCGTCAACGTTCCGGGCCTGACCTTCAGCGATCCCGTCGCCGCCGCGAAGGAAGCCGTGCGCGTGCTGCGCGACGAACAGAAGGCGAACGTCGTCGTGATGATCGGCCATCAGGAAGTCGAGGACGACTACGAGCTGGCGCGCAAAGTCCCCGGCATCGACCTCATCTTCGGTTCGCACAGTCACCTGAAGCGCGACCTCGTCCAGATCCCCGATACGACCACCACGTACATCTCCCCGTCGCAGTACCTCACCTACATCAGCCGCGTGGAAGTGACGGTGGCCGAGGGACGGGTGACGAGCGTGCGCGGCGGGTTGATCCCCGTCGACGGATCGCTGCCCGAGGATGCGCGGACAACGAAGCGCGTCGCGGCCATGCAGCGCGAGCTCGAGCGCGATCGGCAGTATCGCGACCTCTTCACCGTGATCGGCAAGCTCGACGCGCCGCTGTCGACCGAGGCGCTCGCACGCCGCACCATCGACGTCATGCGCGAGGCCGCGAAGGCCGACGTCGCGCTCTCCACGAAGAGCAGTTTCCGCCAGCCCCTCCCGGCCGGTCCGCTGACCATGGAGATCCTCCGCGCGGCGATGCCGTACGACAACGAGATCGTCGCCTGCACGATGAGCGGCGCGCAGCTCCAGCGCGCGCTCGACGCCGCCGGTTCCGACTCATACGTCACTGCGCTGACCGTCGATCCACAGAGCACGTACCGCGTCGCCATGACGGACTACATCGCGCACGTCGCCTACAAAGAGGTGTTCGCGTGCGACAAGACGCAGTCAGGATTGAAAGTACGAGAAGTTCTCAGCGAGGCTTTCGCAAAGCGTTAACCCCTGTCATCCCGAGCGTCGAGCGAGGGACCTGGGTGGGCGGGGCACGAGGCATGTGTGTGGCGCCCCGCCCGCCCAGGTCCCTCGCTCGACGCTCGGGATGACAGAGACACTAAAGCCACCCCTTGTCGCGGGCGATCCGCGCCGCTTCCACGCGATTGCCCGCGCCCAGCTTGCTGATCGCCTCCGACAGGTAATTCCGCACCGTTCCCTCGGACAGGTGCAGCTCCGATGCGATGTCCGCGCTGGTCTGGCCCTCGCCGGCCATGCGCAGCACCTGGCGCTCGCGGTCCGTCAGCGGGTCCGGCTCGCTCCACGCCTCCGCGGCCAGCTCCGGATCGACCACACGGCCGCCGGCCTTCACCCGCCGCACCGCATTCGCCAGATGCTCGGCAGGGGAGTCCTTCAGCAGATACCCCGACGCCCCCGCTTCCAGTGCGCGGCGCAGATAGCCGCCACGCGCGAACGTCGTCAGGATGATCACCCGCGTCGGCAGCTTCTCCTGCTTCAGCGCCGACGCCAGCTCGAGCCCCGTGCGCCGCGGCATCTCGATGTCCGTCAGCAGCACGTCCGGCTTCTTCTCCCGGCAGATCGCCAGCGCCTCCTCGCCATCCTGCGCGCGGCCGACGACCTCGAAGTCCCCTTCGATCTCCAGCAGCGCCGCCAGCGCGCCGAGGACCATTGCCTGATCTTCGGCGATGACGACGCGGATCATGGCTGCGCTCCAGCGGAGCGTTGCAATGTAGGGCGTGGCTTCAGCCCGCCCCCCACGGGGAGGGCGGGCTGAAGCCACGCCCTACATTCATACGGCGCTCCGCTCATGCGCTGCGCTCCTGCGCTGACGCCGCGGCCAGCGGCAGCGACACCGTGAGCGTCGTGCCGCGGCGGCCGTCGCGCGTGAGCGTGCCGCCGAGGACTTCCATGCGCTCGCGCATGCCGGACAGCCCGCTACCGAACGGCTGGTCGCCGCCGCGGCCGTCGTCCGTGATGCGCATCGTCACCGCGGCGTCCGCGACCTGCAGCGACATCCGGCAGTGCCGTGCGCCCGAATGGCGGACGATGTTCGTCACCGCCTCCCGCAGCGCGAGACAGAGCACCGCCTCGTGCGCCGGCGGCAATTGCGCGTTCGCGGGCACGTCGCCTTCGAACGTGATTCCCGCCGTCGCCAGCGTGCTCCGCGCGTGCTGAATCTCCGGCGTGAACCCGCCGGCCCGATACCCCGTTACCGCCGACCGCACCTCCGCCAGCGCTTCCCGCGCGATCCGCTCCACGTCCCGGATCTCCTCGCGCGCCCGCTCCGGATCCCGCTCCGCCAGCTTCGACGCCAGCTCCGACTTCAGGATCACCAGCGACAGCGTGTGGCCGAGGAGGTCGTGCAGATCGCGCGCGATCCGCTCCCGCTCCGCGAGCTTCGCCAGATGCTCGATCTCATCCTGCGCCAGCCGCAGCCGCGCGTTCGCGCGGTGGACCTGTCCGAAGTGCGCGTTCAGCGCACCGACCAGGATCGTGAAGAAGAACGGCCAGATCGCGTTGTACCAGCTCCGGTCGAGGAACCACGCCTCAGCAACGATGATCGCAGCGATCACTGCGACGAGCCGCATCGCCCGCCGCGTCGGCTCGATGTGTCCGAGCATGCCCGCACCGTAGATGAAGAACGCGCCCGCCGAGTGCGTGAGCGGCCACAGCGCGATGCCCATCGCCACCGTCGCCGCCGACAGCAGATAGAGCTCCCGGCCGCGCACCCAGTAGCTGCGGAAGTACATCGCCAGAAACGCGAGCGTCGTCCCGCCGAAGAACAGCCAGCCGCCGGCGTTCGCATAGCGGTCGAGATACAGCGGCGACAGCACGTACGGGACGATGTAGACCGTCCACGCCCACGGAGTCCATCCGAGATCGGTGTCGTGCGGGATCAGGCGTAGATTCATTTTCATGCGGCCACCCGGTTCCGTCCCGACTCCTTCGCGCGATACAGCACCTCGTCCGCGCGCGCGGCGAGGCGCTCCAGCGAGTCCCCCGCGCGCCACTCCGCGACGCCGAGGCTGATCGTCACGCGCAGAGACGGATCGATGTCCGTGCAGTCGACGGACTCCACCGCCACCCGCAGGCGCTCCGCGACCGGGATCCCGTCCCGCTCGCGTGTCGACGGCAGCACGGCTGTGAACTCCTCGCCGCCCGTGCGTCCGATGTGATCCCCTGGCCGCAGCGCCGTGCGGCACGCGTGCGCCACCCGTTGCAGCACCACGTCGCCGGCCGCGTGGCCCCACGTGTCGTTGATCCGCTTGAAGTGGTCGATGTCGAAGGCGATCAGCGAGAACGGCTGCCCCTTCCGGAGCTCCGCCGCCGCGTTCGCGAGCAGATGCCGGCGATTCGGCAGGCGCGTCAGCTCGTCCGTCATGGCCATGATCCGCATCCGTACCATCAGATAGGCAAGCACCGCGATGATGGCGCCGCCGAGCACGAGGATGATCGTCTGCAGCCTGCGGATGCGCTCCGCCGCCGCCTTGTCGCGCAGGAGCGCGCGGTTCTCCTGCTCCTTCTTCTCCGAGTCGAACTGCACGCGCAGCCGCGACGAGTGTTCCTCGCGCAGCTTCTCCGCCAGCTCGCGCTGCAGTTCCGCGTGCCGCGTGCGTGCGTCATACGCGTCGCGCCACCGTCCGGCCGCCGAGTAGGCGAGGGCCAGTTCCTCTTCCGTCTTTTCGAGGAAGCGCGTGTTCTTCTGCGCGGTGAACCAGCCGCGCGTGGCCTCGAGATCCGCGATCGCGGCGGCGGTGTTGCCCATCCGCCGGAGGACGATGCCGCGCGACTGGCGCGTGTGCATCGCTACCTCACGGTTGTTACTCGCGATGAACGTCTGGAGCGCCTCCTCCAGGAGCGGCAGCGCCTCCGCGTTCCGTTCGAGCTTGCCGAGCGTCACGCCGATGGAGCGCTTCACTATCGCCGCCTCGCCCTCGCGTCCCAGCTTCATCTCCGCAGCCAGGGCGCGGCGGTACCACTCCAGCGCCGCCGCGAGATCCCCTTTGCGCTCGTACGTGCTGCCGAGATTGAACAGAGCGTCCGCCGCCTCGGTGGGAGGGCCGCTGGCCTCGTACTGCGGGAGGACCTGCAGGTAGTACTCGATGGCCCGGTCGTACTGCGCGACGATCGGATCGGCGTACACGTGCGCGATGGCATCCAGGGCGGTGCGCTGGGCTGCCGCGTCGCCAAGCTCCCGCGCGATGTCATAACCGCGTTGCAGCTTGACCAGCGCGTCGTTCATCTCGCCGCGGTAGTAGTGCAGGTAACCGATGGCGACCAGGGCTTTCCCGAGAGTGGCGCGGTCGCCGGAGCGTTCCGCGCGGAGCCGCGCGGACTCGAAGTCGCGCGCTGCTTCCGCCATCCGCCCCAGGTCCTCGTGCGCGGCGCCGCTCTGCAGCAGCGCGCGCGCCGCGTCATCCGCATGCAGAGTGAGCGTCACCATCAGGAGGAGCGGGACGAGGGAGCGCATCGAAGCGTCCAGTTTAGCCGTACAACTTGCCCTCGTCGCGCCGGTAACCGATGTAAGCGATCGCGCCGAAGAGCAGCGTCGCGGCGATCATCGCCCCCGCGTGCAGCGCCAGTGGCTCGCCCTGCGACGCCCCGATCGTCCGCAGCGCGAGCTGGGACAGGTGATAGGGCGGCAGCCACACCGCGATCTGCTGAATCGACTTCGGAAGGAACACGATCGGGATCCAGAGTCCCGAGATGAACGCCATCGGCAGGTAGATCATGTTGACGATCGGCGCCGCGGAGTTCGGTCCCGCGAAGAACCCCAGCGCCAGCCCGAACGCGCAGAACGTGATCGAGCCGAGGACCAGCACGGTGAACAGCTTCACCATCGTGAGGAACGGCATCACCACGTTGCCCACGGTCATGCCCATGAGGAACAGCAGCGTCACGATGATCGCGCTGAAGATCATCGCCATCGCCAGCTTCGCGACGAAGTACGCCGCGATCGGCATCGGCGTCGTGCGCTTCACTTCCAGCCACCCCTGGCCGCGCTCGACCGCCACCGACACGCCGAAGCCGAACAGCGCGGCGCCGATCACGCCGAACGTGCCGTACGTGGCGACGAGATACGTGGACATGCTCACCGCCCCCGCCTGCTTCGCGCCGAACAGCACGCCGAAGAAGAGGTAGAAGAACACGGGGAACAGCAGCGTCGGCAGCGAGTACGCCGGCAGCCGCAGGGCCTTGAGGAATTCGTATTTGATCTCGAGCAGGTAGAGTTTCATGACGCCTCCAGCATCTCGACGAACGCATCTTCGAGCGTCGCCGCGTCGCCCTTGATCTCCGCGGGCGTTCCCTCGGCCACCACGTTTCCGTGGTGCATCACCACCACCCGGTCCGCCAGCGCTTCGGCTTCCGCGAGGTAATGCGTCGTCAGCAGCACGGCTTTTCCACGGGCGACGATCGCGCGGACCTGCTTCCACATCGCCCGGCGCGCCTCGACGTCGAGGCCGACCGTGGGCTCGTCGAGGACGAGCAAGTCGGGATTGCCGCAGATCGCGAGCGCGAACAGCACCCGCTTCTGCTGCCCACCCGACAGCTCCCCGTACTTCCGGCGCTCCAGCCCCTGCAGCCCCGCCGCGGCGATGACTTCGTCCATCGGCATCGGATTCGGGTAGTAGCTGGAGAAGAGGTGGATGTGCTCCCGGACGCGCAGCGTCTCCGGCACCCGCGCGCTCTGCAGAACGGCCCCGATGCGGGTGCGCGTGCGTGCGTCGCGAGGGTCGCCCCCGAACACACGCACCTCGCCGCCGGTCGGCTTCGCCAACCCGAGGAGGATGCGCACTGCGGACGTCTTGCCCGCGCCGTTCGCGCCGAGCAGAGCCAGCAGTTCGCCCTGTCTGATGGTGAGGTCCAGCCCCTTGAGAGCCTCGACCATCCCGTACTGTTTCGTGACCGAGGAAAATTGTGCAGCGATCATGGGGTGCAAGATGCGTCCGGCGGGGCTCCGGCGGCACTGCAGGGCGTCAGGACCTGCGCATGACGAATGTCAGGGACGTCGAGTCTTCGAGTCGTCGGGTCTTCGAGCCTCTTGGCCTTGTCGACTCGAAGACTCGGCGACTGGAAGACTCGGAGACTGTCACACCCGCCCGCCCTCGCTCGTCCTTGACCATGCGACCATCCTTGATACGATGCCGCCCGAATGCGGCGCGAGGTGATCTCCGAATGACGTGGTTGGCAAATCTCTACCGTTCCGCCGTCGGCAAGAAGGCGGTCATGGCCGTGACCGGGCTGATCCTCTTCGGATTCGTCCTGACCCACATGATCGGCAACCTGAAGCTCTACCTCGGCGCCGTCCACCTCAACGAGTACGCCGAGGCGCTCCGGACCCTGCTCATGCCCTTCTTCCCGAGGGAAGGGGTGCTGTGGATCACGCGCGTCGTGCTCCTCGTCGCGGTCATCTTCCACATCCACTCCGCCTTCGCGCTCACCATGATGAACCGCGCCGCCCGCCCGATCGCCTATCGCGACCGCGACTTCGTCAAGGCCAGCTACGCGTCACGGACCATGCGCTGGGGCGGGGTGATCATCCTGCTCTTCATCATCTACCACCTCCTCCACCTGACCCTGGGATGGGTCCAGCGCGACACCTTCATCCACGGCGACGTCTACCACAACGTCGTCACCGGCTTTCAGGTCTGGTGGATCTCGGCCTTCTACATCCTCGCGAACCTCGCCCTCGGCCTGCACCTCTACCATGGCCTCGAGGCGATGTTCTGCTCGCTCGGCGTGACCCACAAACGGTTCGAGGCCTGGCGCCGCGGATTCGCCACCATCTTCGCGGTGGTGATCACGGCCGGCAACCTCTCCTTCCCGCTGAGCGTGCTCCTCGGACTGGTCAGGTGAACGGAATGCAACTCGACAGCAAGATCCCTCCCGGGCCGCTCGCTGAGAAGTGGTCCCACGCGAAATCGCACTACAAGCTGGTCAACCCGGCCAACAAGCGCAAGTACGAGATCATCGTCGTCGGCGCCGGTCTCGCCGGCGCATCCGCGGCCGCGTCCCTCGGCGAGCTCGGCTACAACGTCAAGTGCTTCGTCTTCCACGACTCGCCTCGGCGCGCGCACTCCATCGCCGCGCAGGGCGGCATCAACGCGGCGAAGAACTACCAGCAACGACGGCGACTGCATCTATCGCCTCTTCTACGACACCATCAAAGGCGGCGACTACCGCGCCCGCGAGAGCAACGTCCATCGCCTGGCCGAGCTCTCGGTGAACATCATCGACCAGGCGTCGCGCAGGGCGTGCCGTTCGCGCGCGAGTACGGCGGCTCGCTGGAGAATCGCTCGTTCGGCGGCGCGCAGGTCTCGCGCACGTTCTACGCGCGCGGCCAGACCGGCCAGCAGCTTCTCCTCGGCGCCTTCCAGGCGCTGGAGCGGCAGATCGCCCTCGGCACCGTGAAGCAGTTCAACCGCTACGAGATGCTCGACCTGGTCGTCGTCGACGGCCACGCCAAGGGCATCATCACGCGCAACCTGATCACCGGCGAAGATCGAGGCCCACGCGGCCGACGCGGTAGTCCTCGGCACGGGCGGCTACGTCAACGTCTTCTATCTCTCGACGAACGCCAAGGCGCTCGAACACCACCGCCATCTGGCGCGCGCACAAGCGCGGCGCGGCGTTCGCCAATCCCTGCTACACGCAGATCCATCCGACCTGCATCCCGCAGACGCGGCGACTACCAGTCCAAGCTCACGCTCATGTCGCGAGTCGCTGCGCAACGACGGCCGCATCTGGGTGCCGAAGGCGCGAGGGCGACAAGCGCTCCGCGCGCGAGATCCCCGAGGCCGAGCGCGACTACTACCTCGAGCGCAAGTATCCCAGCTTCGGCAACCTTGCGCCGCGCGACATCGCCTCGCGCGCCGCGAAGGAAGTCTGCGACGAAGGCCGCGGCATCGGCCCTGCGGGCCGCGGCGTCTATCTCGATTTCGCCGACGCCATCAAGCGCCTCGGCCGGCCACGTCATCGAAGAGCGCTACGGCAACCTCTTCGAGATGTACCACGACATCACGGCGAGGATCCGTACGAGGCGCCGATGCGCATCTACCCGGCGCCGCACTATTCGATGGGCGGGCTGTGGGTGGACTACAACCTGATGTCCAACGTGCCCGGGCTGTACGTCGCTCGGCGAAGCAAACTTCTCCGATCACGGCGCCAACCGCCTCGGCGCCAGCGCGCTGATGCAGGGTCTCGCGGACGGCTACTTCGTCCTGCCCGTGACCATCGGCGACTACCTCGCTACCCAGTTCGGCAAGAAAGTCCGATCCGAATCACGCGGCGTTCGCGGAGCGCCGAGCGCGACACCCGCGAGCGCGTGGCGAAGCTGCGTCGACGCGAAGGGCACCCGCAGCGTCGACTCGTACCACAAAGAGCTCGGCACGATCATGTGGGACTACTGCGGCATGGCCCGGACGGCCGAGGGGCTGAAGAAGGCCCTCGGGCTGATCCGCGATCTGCGCGAGCAGTACTGGCGCGACGTGCGCGTCCCCGGCACGAACGAAGAGCCCAACCAGGCCCTGGAGAAGGCCGGCCGCGTGGCCGACTTCTTCGAGCTCGGCCGAGCTGATGTGCATCGACGCCCTGCACCGTGAAGAATCCGCGGGCGGCCACTTCCGCGTCGAGTACCAGACGCCGGACGGCGAAGCCGAGCGCAACGACGAAGACTTCCTCGTACGTCGCGGCCTGGGAGCACAAAGGCGAGGGGAACGAGCCGTGCTGCACAAGGAGCCATTGGTGTACGAGGAAGTGAAGCTCGCGACGCAGGTCCTACAATAAATGAATCTGACTTTGCACGTCTGGCGGCAGAAATCCCGCGACACCGAAGGCCGCCTGGTCGAGTACAAGGCCGAGAACATCTCTCCCGACGCTTCGTTCCTGGAGATGCTCGACGTCGTGAACGAGCGACCTCATCGAGAAGGGCGAGGAGCCGATCCACTTCGAGCACGACTGCCGCGAAGGCATCTGCGGCTCGTGCGGCATGATGATCAACGGCGTCGCCCACGGCCCCGATCGGCGGCACCGCCACCTGCCAGCTCCACATGCGCCACTTCAGCGACGGCGAGACGGTGGCTATCGAACCGTGGCGCGCCCGCGCCTTCCCGGTCATCAAAGACCTCATCGTCGACCGCACCCCCCTCGACAAGATCATCCAGGCCGGCGGCTACATCTCCGTCAACACCGGCAGCGCCGTCGAAGCCAACACCCTCCCCATCCCCAAGCAGGTCCAGGAACTGGCCATGGACGCCGCCGAGTGCATCCAGTGCGGCGCCTGCGTCGCCGCAATGCCCCAACGGCGCCGCCCAGCTCTTCACCGCCGCCAAAGTCTCCCACCTCGGCCTGTTGCCCCAGGGCCAGCCCGAGCGCTACGAGCGCGTCGTGAAGATGGTCGAAGTCATGGAGAGCTACTTCGGCAGCTGCACGCTCTTCCGCGAATGCGAAGCCGTCTGCCCGAAGGAGATCTCGGTGAGCTTCATCGCAAGAATGAACCGCGACTACCTCGTGGCGAAGTCGCGCTCGCGTTAACGCTTATGGAGTGCGGAGGCAATCGCCTCCGCTTTCCTATTCGTTTGCCTTTCGCGCCGAGGCGACCGAATACGAAAGCGGAAGATTGCCTCCGCACTCTAAACCCGCCATCGCGAGAGACGTACAATCGTCGCATCCGTCATGCCGGCTCTGGAAGAGAACGCACGGTTTACCACTACGCGCTGGAGCCTCGTGCTCGCCGCGGCGAAGGACGATCTGGTCGGTGCCGAGGCGCTCGCCGCGCTCTGCCGGGCGTATTGGCATCCGATTTACCATTACGTTCGACACCGCGGTTTCTCGCGAGACGATGCGCAAGATCTCACCCAGGGTTTCTTTACGCGCCTTCTCGAGAAACAGTCTCTCCGTCGAGCCGATCCGGGGCGTGGCAGATTCCGCTCATTCTTGCTGGCCTCCGTAAAGAATTTCCTGGCGAATGAGTGGGATCGCCGGACATCGCAGAAGCGAGGGGCCGACACTTCTTTTCTCAGCCTCGACGAGATCGAGAGCTTCGAAGCACAATACGGGACGGCGGGACCGCGGCCGGAATGGACTCCCGAGAGTTTCTACGAGCGCACGTGGGCCCTCACTCTTCTCCATCGCGCTACGGAGCGCATGGCGGGGGAGTTTGAGACCGCCGGCAAAGCACACCTCTTCGAGACGCTGAAAACGTTCATGATCGGCGATGGGGATGTCCGGTATAGCCAGGCCAGCCAGACTCTGAAAATGAGCGAGGGAGCCCTGCGCGTGGCCGTCCATCGCATGCGCGCCCGCTTTCGCGAGCTGGTTCGAGCGGAGATCAGGGAGACGCTCCCACACCCCGATGATCCGGAGGCGGTCGAAGCGGAGATCCGTCATCTGCTGTCCACTGTGTAACAAGCTCGCTCCTTTGCTTTAGAAGAGCGTGGGAACGGCCTCGTGGGGCCGCGGAGCGAATCCATGACCAGTGCACAACGATGTCATCACTGCGGCGCCGACCTGAGGAGCGACGCCCCGCGCGGGCTCTGCCCGGCATGTCTACTGCGTCTCGCCGCGGAAGGAGAAGCCAAAGACGTTTTGTCCTTCGTCCCCAGGCTTCACTACTTCGGCGACTACGAGCTTCTGGAAGAGATTGCCCGCGGCGGGATGGGCGTCGTCTACAAGGCGCGACAGCTCAGCC
Source organism: uncultured Acidobacteriota bacterium (assembly GCA_963821585.1). GTDB lineage: Bacteria > Acidobacteriota > Thermoanaerobaculia > Gp7-AA8 > Gp7-AA8 > QHVT01. The sequence goes on along the minus strand of CAWGEI010000003.1, from coordinate 3,844,214 downwards.
TCGGCCGCATCGTCGCGGTGAAAATGATGCAGCCCGGCATCGTGGCTACCGACGAAGAGGTGCAGCGTTTCCGAGCCGAAGCCACGGCTGCCGCCAGCTTGCAACATCCGAACATCGTCGCCATTCATGAAATCGGAGAGCAGGACGGCCTTCACTACTTCTCGATGGACTACATCGAGGGCGACAGCCTGGCGGGGATGGCAGCACGGAAGCCGCTGGAAGAGAAAGTGGCGGCCGCACACGTGCGGACCCTCGCCGCGACCATCCAGTACGCGCATGACAAAGGGATCATTCACCGCGACCTGAAGCCGGCGAACGTCCTGTTCGACCGCGCCGGACAACTGCACATCACCGACTTCGGCCTGGCCCGGGCCATCGATCGCCATTCGAGCCTGACCGCTACAGGGACACTGCTTGGAACCCCGAGCTACATGGCCCCCGAGCAGGCGGAAGGGGGGAAGAATCTCGGGCCAACGACCGACGTCTATGCCCTCGGCGTCATTCTCTACGAGCTCCTCGTCGGGCGCCCGCCGTTTCAGGGACCGACGCCGCTGGAAACGGTCCAGCAGGTGCTTCACGCCGAGCCTGTGATGCCGCGACAGTTGCGTCAGGGGATGAGTCGCGATTTGGAGACGATCTGTCTCGCCGCCCTTCGGAAAGATCCACAGCGTCGCTATCAGACCGCGCAGGCGTTGGCCGACGACCTCGGGCGCTTCCTGCGAGGAGAGCCGATCGTCGCCCGGCGGATCGGAATGGCGGTACGGGTCTGGCGCTGGTGCAGGAGGCATCCCTGGCAAACGACGGCCATCGCTGCGCTCGTGGTGGTGGCGATGCTCACGATCGCTTCCACGGTGGCCTTTCGCAGCCGTCTCTTTCAATCTCTGCTGCAGCAGGCGCGATTGCAGCGCGCAGCCGGAGACAAGGCTGGAGAGGTGGACGCGCTCCGCCGGGCGGCGAGAATCCGCAATGACGGCGAGCTTCGCCAGGAGATGATCCAGATGGCGATCACGCCGGGTGCGCGATTGGTGTCCAGGATTCCTTTCGGCTCAGTCCACGGGTACCAGTTCAGCGCGGACTCCCGCCTGCTGGTCATCAAGGGTAGAGACTACACGCGCAAGCCCGAGCGCACCGGAACGAGAGTCTGGGATACGGATTCTCGACGTTGGCTCGGAGAGTTGACCGCGTCTGATGATTTGAGCAGTCTGGGCCCGGAACCGACTTTCGTCGGTACCGGATCACAGGTGGTCTCCGTGCAGCGCCGCGAGCGGGAAGGCTCGACCGTCGTATTGTGGGAAGCACGCACGGGTAAGGAGCTCGCCCGCGTTCCAGTGCACAACGAGGTCTGTGTCGGCTACTACGATCGGCGATCCGCCGCTCTCATGAGTCCTGATCGCAGGTACGTTGCGACCTCAGGATGCTCCGAGATCGTGGATACGGCGAGTCACGATGCGCGTCTAATCGACGGCGAGCTCGTGGCATTTCTGGCGAATGGCTCGTATCTCACGGTCGATCGCGGTGAACGTCTGGCACAGGTTGATGTGGTGACTCAAAAGGTGAGGACCATAGGCCCTGCCAGCGCAGAGTTTCGCGCCCTCAGCCGCAACGGTGACGTCGCACTCCTCCAGATGGAGAGTCGACCTCGTACCGCCGCGATGGCCCTTCTTTGGGACATTCCCAACAATCGTGCGATCGCTTCGACGGAGCTCGAGCCCGATAGCTGGTCTTTTCTCTGCCCCGACGGGCGAGCGTTCGCCATTCTGGAGAAGCGGACGAACAGCTTCCGGCTTTATCGGCTCGTATCCGGTGAGCCCTTTCTGCGAGAGGTGCGAATCTCCCTGCCGCCACCTGCCATCCTCCTCGCCCATACTCTCAACGCGACGGCGGCGTCCTTCAGTTCCGATGGAAGCTTGTTCGCGGCACTGGTCAAGGTCGGTACGAAAGGAGAAGTTCGGATCTGGGCCCGCAACGGGGACCTCGTGGCCACTCTTCCGGGGAATTCTCTGCCTGTTTGGAGCCCGGACGGAAGGCTCCTCGCAACGATCGGCGGAGGTGAAGTGACGGATCCGGATAACGTGGATGGTGTTTGGAGCAATCTAACAGTGAGTGACGATCATGCTGAGTTATCGACCGGCAACTCACACGTGTTAGTTTGGAGAATCACCCCACCTGCCCCGGCTTTCTTCAGCGCAGAGCCGCCCACCACACTTTCGTTCAATCCGGAGGGAACAAAATTCATTTCCAGTCAGAGCTATGACTCCGCCGCCATCTGGAACGTGCGGCCTGCTCTCGCGACGGGGCGGAATCCGGAGTTCCAGAAATCTCTCCCTGGCTGTCGCGCTTGGTTCGATGCTCAGGGAACAATGTGGAGCGCGGCGATTTCGGGACCCGCGAATGCAAAGGACCAGTGGCTCCAGCTTTGGCGCGAAGAACGTCCTATCGCTGTTCCGACTCCTGACGACAGCAGGCTGAAAGGCGTTTCGACGACGAGCATCCATGACCGCGCGATCGCGGCTGCTCGGGGTGCCGTTGTGAGTCCGAACGGGAAAAGAGCGGCGTACGTATGGTCTCCAGTTGTTGAAACGCCTGGCGGCGGAAGATTGTCAGGTGGCGGGCTCCTTCTGGACCTTGTCGATTTGGACGCCGGCAAACAATTGGCGTCGCTGACAGAACCGGAGTGGCCGACGACGGGTCGGGAGACCGCGCTCTTCAGCCCCGATAGCAAATTGCTCGTCATCGACGGACAGTCACGGACTGGGTGCGGCTTCACTGCCTGGGATGCAACGACCGGAGCTCTCGTGCCTTCGATCAAGACCACGACTTGTGTGAACAGCCCCTGGGTTTTCGCCGCCGATAGCCGATTGCTCTTTTCCGCTCGTCTCTGTTCCATCCTGGCAACCGACATGACCACCGGCGAGACGCGGGAATGGGTCAAGAGCCCTGTCTGTCGGATCACCCTGTTGGCCGCGTCACGAGAAGGGCGTTGGCTCGTCGCCGGGAGCGAATCGACTATCGTCGTCTGGAATGCCGCGACCGGCGTGGAGTGGGGTCGCTGGGTTGCGCATGACTCGCCATTGAGTGCCCTCGCCGTTCACGGGAATCTGGTCGCTTCCGGGGCGCAGGATGGCTCGTTGCGTTTCTGGGACCTCGACTGGATCGAGCGCGAGATCCACGAAGCGCACTAGATCGGTGCACCCATCCCTGCCACGCCATCACGACGACCCCTTCGATCGCATTCTCATCGCGCAGTCCGTGGCCGAGGGGCGGACGCTGGTCACGACGGACAAGTCGATCCTAGCGGCCGCGACCCTCGGGGAGCTCGGCTACAACGTCAAGTGCTTCGTCTACCACGACTCGCCGCGGCGCGCGCACTCCATCGCCGCGCAGGGCGGCATCAACGCGGCGAAGAACTACCGCAACGACGGCGACTCGATCTACCGCCTCTTCTACGACACCATCAAAGGCGGCGACTACCGCTCCCGCGAGAGCAACGTCCATCGTCTCGCCGAGCTCTCGGTGAACATCATCGACCAGGCCTCGCCCAGGGCGTGCCGCTGGCGCGTGAATACGGCGGCGCGCTGGAGAACCGCTCGTTCGGCGGCGTGCAGGTCTCGCGCACGTTCTACGCGCGCGGACAAACCGGCCAGCAGCTTCGAGCCCTGGCGCGCCCGCGCCTTCCCGGTCATCAAAGACCTCATCGTCGACCGCACCCCGCTCGACAAGATCATCCAGGCCGGCGGCTACATCTCCGTCAACACCGGCAGCGCCGTCGAAGCCAACACCCTCCCCATCCCCAAGCAGGTCCAGGAACTGTCCATGGACGCCGCCGAGTGCATCCAGTGCGGCGCCTGCGTCGCCCAATGCCCCAACGGGGCCGCCCAGCTCTTCACCGCCGCCAAAGTCTCCCACCTCGGCCTCCTCCCCCAGGGCCAGCCCGAGCGGTACGAGCGCGTCGTGAAGATGGTCGAAGTCATGGAGAGCTACTTCGGCAGCGGCACCCTCTTCCGCGAATGCGAAGCCGTCTGCCCCAAGGAGATTCTCGGTCAGCTTCATCGCCAGAATGAACCGCGACTATCTGACCGCGAAATTCAAATCACGGTAGGGACGCCGGCCCTGTGGTGCCGGCGCCCCGCCGGCCGTTCCGCCGGCGCCTCGCCGGCCGGGACGCGCATCACCGCTGCAACCGCTCCGAAAGCTTCCGGATGATCACCGTCTTGTCCTTCGCTCCCTTTTCGCGGAGCAGCGCCAGCGCCTCCGGCGTGCCCGCGCTGGCCAGCGCGATGATGGTCGCGTAACGGACGTCGTCATCCTCAGACGCAAATCGCCGGACGAGCAACGGCACGTGCCCTTCCGCGCCGAGGCTGGTGAGGGCGTAGACGATCGAAGTGCGCGCATTTTCGTCGCGCTCCGACTCCAGCCGCGATGCCAGGGCCGCTGACGCTCCGCGCACGCCGGAAAGGCCGATGGCGTGCAGCTCGGATTCGCCGTGGTCGTCGATCTTCTTCAGCCCCGCGAGCCGCGTCTCCATCGCCAGGAGAGCCGGCGCCTCGAAGTGCTCGCGGTTGAGGCGCGCCAGGATCTGCTGCGCGCCGACCATGACGATCTTCGCCAGCGCCGCCTGCACCTCGTCGCCCATCCCCATGCCGCCGTTGTACATCACGAACAGCCGCGCCGGGCGGATGCGGTGTGTGACCGGCTCCGCGCCCTGCTTCGTCACGCGCACGTCCACGTCGAGATACGTGTAGAACAGCAGCGACCCGTAGCCCATGTGCTGGATGTCGACGTTGGCGCCGTGGATCGTGCCGTCGATGGTCCACTGCGGCGCCTTCGCTTCCTGCGGCGCCATCATGGACAGGCCGAGCTTGGTCCCCTCCGCGCGCAGCGCCTCGGCCAGCACCTGGCCGAGGTCGAGGCCCGGGTCGAGGTCGTAGCTCGGCATCATCGCGTTGCGGAAACCGCCGGCGAGCTTGTTGGCCACCTTGCGGTCGAACTTCGACTCGAATGTGCCAACCAGCACCGGTCCGGCCTTCGAGCCGTCCCAGACCGGCGCCGTGATCTCGATCGTGGTGTCGTCGACCACGTTGAGGTCGAGGGTCTTGATCGTGATGGCAAAGGCAGGCGTGGAGAGGAGGAGCAACAGCAGGCAGAGCGTGCGTTTCATGACCGGTCCTTTTTTAAGTAGGGACACAGTTTAAACGGAGTCTGCCCCATGACGCGTCACCGCAGATCCAGGTGCCACCCCGGATGCACCCACTTCCCTCCGCGCTTCACGAACACCTCCGTCAACCGCCCCTTCATCTGCGTCTCCTCGGTCCCGCGGACGAACGTCGCCTCGTAGCTCCCGTACAGCACGACCGTATCCCCGAACCGCTGCGCGCGCGTCTCCGGGAACGCCAGTGCCACCAGCCGGCCCCCCGAGGCCTTGAACTCACGGGACGACGCGATCGCCTTCTCGCGATCCGAGATCTCCGCCTCGCCGGCACCGATCGAGAGAAACTCCTCCGGCAGCATCGCGCGTAGCGCCGCCTCATCGCCCCCGAACCACGCCCGCCAGGCCGCCTCGCGAACCGCCAGCACATCGGGATCGACCGCCTCCGCGGCGTGAACGGAAACCGACAACAGCACCGCAACCATCAGACTTCGCAACATGCAAAACTCCTTTGCAGCGGAAGAACACGCCTCGCGGGCGTTCCGTTCGGGTGGCGGCGATATACTTTCCGCCATGTCGAGAGCTTTGGCGCTTCGCGAGCACGACGACACACAGAGTGCGGATCAGATCATCGTCTTTCACGATGTGACGTGGGAAGACTACGAGCGCGTGCTCGAGATCCGTGGCGACAAATCCGCTCCGCGCATCAACTACCTGGAGGGGGAGCTCGAGATCATGAGTCCGTCCAAAGATCACGAGCAGATCAAGTCATTCATCGGACACCTTCTCGAGGTCTGGTGCATCGATCGTGATATCGAAGTAACGCCCTTCGGCAGTTGGACTCTGAAGGGACACAGCAAGGATCGGGGCGCGGAAGCGGACGAGTGCTACATCTTCGGAACGACGAAGTGCGACCGCCCCCAGCTGGCTATCGAAGTGGAATGGAGCCGGGGGAACATCGACAAGCTGCGGCTTTACGAGACACTCGGTGTCGACGAGGTCTGGATCTGGCACAAAGGGGTGATCCAGGTCTACGTTCTCGCAGGAGAGAGATTCGCGAAAGCGGAACGCAGCCGCCTCCTTCCCGACCTCGACCTCGGACTACTGGCGTCCATGCTCGACCGCGACACGCTCACCCAGGCCGTGCGCGATTTCAGAAGAGCGCTCGAAGCGCAATCGTGAAAGAGGCCTGGATCTCACTGCGGGACGAGCTTGCGCTCTACTTGGGCGGGCTCCAGTTCCCACATCGCGCCGGTCAGGGCGTCGATGCCGAATCCGACTCCGCCAAGAAGCGCACCGACAATGAAGTCCATGAACGCCAGGCCGGAGTCACGGGTCGCACTGCTCACTCCGCCGATGATCGGGCCGGCGAAGTTTGCCCAGAACCAGCCGCTCGGTCTCGCATGGAACACCACCGTCTCGGAATGAAAACCGGGCCGCGTCAGCGTGAGCGAACACTGCTCGACGCGGCGCGGCAGACGAACCGTCGTCGGCGTCACCGCCGCCGGCTGGATCTTCCCGCACCGAACCTCAACGTTGGCGCCGGCGGGATCGCTGACGACGCTGATCTCCTGGTGACGCCCGTTGTGCACGGTCGCACAGCCCTGGGTGAAAATGACCACCGCGACGAAGATCTTGAGGTTCACGCGATTCGCTCCTTCGCTCGAGGCAATGATGCTATCAGCTCGCTCGAGGCATGGGCGTATTCACCACAGAGGCGCAGAGCACACAGAGGGGGACGGAGGATTTATGAGCTGGAGCCTGCGGCTTCCGGGCCGCGCGCGATGATGGCCAGCGCGTTCTGCAGGTCGTTCAGCGCCAGCGGCTTGCTCAGGTAGTCGTTCATCCCCGCGGCGAGGCAGCGCTCGCGGTCTCCGGACAGCGCGTGCGCTGTCAGGGCGATGATGTACGGCACGCCGCCCATCGTTTCGCGGATGCGCCGTGCGACGTCCAGTCCGTTCATCCCGGGCATCTGGATGTCCATCAGCACGACGTCGTACATCTGCCGCTGCAGGGCCTCGAGGACTTCGACCCCGTTGTTCACGGAGTCGGCCTCGTAGCCGAGGTGTTGCAGCATGCCGAGGACCACGATCCGGTTGATCGCCTCATCCTCGGCCAGGAGCACGCGCAGCGGACGCTTTGCAGGCGGGCGGCGTTGCGATGCCACGTCGGGCGCCGGCAAGGAGAGCTCTCCGGGCTCGCCGACGAGGGTGAACCGGAAGATCGATCCGCGGCCGGGTGCGGTCTCCACGGTGATCGCGCCGCCCATCAGCTCGGTCAGCCGCTTGCTGATGGCGAGCCCGAGGCCGGCGCCGCCGTATTGGCGGCTGGACGAGCCGTCGACCTGCTGGAATGCGACGAAGAGGCGGTCGAGATCTTCGCGGGCGATGCCGGGTCCCGTGTCGCTGACCGAGAACCGCACCTCGATCCGCCCGTCCTCCAGCGTCCGTGAGCCGGTCGTCACTTCCACCCGGCCGACGGTCGTGAACTTGAGCGCATTGCTCAGCAGGTTGAGGAGCACCTGCCGCGTGCGGTGCTCGTCGCCCGTCACCATCTGCGTGCCCTCCGCGATGGAAGAGCGCAGGGTCAGACCTTTCGATCGCGCCAGCGGCGCCATGATCTCCAGACAGTCGTCGACCACGCGCTTCACCAGGAAGGGCTCCTGTTGGATGGTCAGCGTCTTCGCTTCGAGGCGGGAGAATTCGAGGACGTCGTTGAGCAGCGTCAGCAGCGACCGCCCGCTGACCTGGATGGCCTTGAGCTGCGTGCGCTGTTCCGCGGTCAGGGTGGTCGTCGCCAGCAGCTCCGCCATTCCGATCACGCCGTTCATCGGCGTCCGGATCTCGTGGCTGATGTTCGCGAGGAACTCGCTCTTCGCACGGTTGGCGGCCATCGCTTCGTCGCGCGCTTCCGCCAGGTCGCGCGTCCGCTCCTCCACCTCGTCCTCCAGGCGCAGGCGGAGATGGTCGAGCTCATCGTGGACGCGGCGGAAGCGGAACGAGAGCGCCACGCTCATGGCGATGATCACGACGCCGAACCCGAACGCCGCGATCGAGAAGTCGAAGGGCCACCGCACGGGAAGGACGTTGCGCGCCAGTTCGGCGGTCTGCACGGCGATCATGACCACGCCGCCGGCGGCGATGATCCGCGCCTCCGCGTGCCCGTGCCAGGCCTCCCGCAGCACCAGCACCGCCGCCAGCACCAGCAGCGGCAGCAGCCACAACCAGCGCGCGGTGCCGCTCGCGAACACCAGACGCAGGTCCGGCCACAGAGCCACGAACCCGGCCAGCGCGACATGGGAGAGCTGATACGCACGCAGCGGCCGCGAGATCCGGCGCGCGAAGAACGACCAGAGGAACTGGATCGCGAACGCCGCCGCCAGATGGCCGCTCGCATCGGCCACCCGCGACGCGATCGCCCGGCTGTCCGTGAGCTCGTAGATCCAATACGTGCTGGCGAACGTGTTGATCGCGAACGCCAGCGCCGTGAGCCCGAACCAGAGGTGCTCGGCCTGTTTGCGGCGGCGGGCGAAGAGCAGGACGTGGTGCAGGAACACGAACCCGAACAGCGCCGCCAGCACGAGCAGGGGGACTTCCCGCAGCAGCAGCCCGCTCCAACCCGCGCGCACGCGGTCTACGAGCGTCCTGTACTCGCCGGCGGTGACGCCGCTCACGCCGTCCGGGAGCCAGTCGATCTTCCGCACGCGCAGCGTGACGGGCACTGCCCCGTCTCCCGCGATGGCCTCGCGCGGCACGCGAAAGACCTCGACGAATCCGAACGGCAGTGACGTTGACCAGCCGCGCGAACGCCCGATGAGCCGCCCGCCCGCGTAAATCTCGTAGCTGTGCGCCGACGCCCCGACCAGCACCCCCGGATCCCGCAACCCGCCCGCGTTCACGGCGTAGCGCTCCTCCGTCAAGTGTGATTGGGGTCTGACCCCAGTCACACTGAAGAGGGCGAGGAGGATCCCGCACGCGGCCGCACGGCCGCCGGGGAAGCGGGATCCCGCGAACAGGGTAGGCATGGGGTGGGACCTGACCGGTCCCTAATGATAGCGCTAACCGATGGCGCGCTTCCGGAACCCCCGCAGCCCCAGCCACGTGAAGGCCAACGTCATCCCGATCAGCGCGCCGAGGATGACCGCCAGCGGCATGTGATCCACGCCCGGCGTCAGCGCCGCGCGCATCCCCTCCGAGATGTACACCAGCGGATTGATCAGCACCGCGTACTTCATGACCGGGAAGTGATCCAGCCCGCGCCACGGGTAGTACGTGCAGCCGAACATGATCATCGGCGCGAAGATCACCTGCATCATCAGCGAGATGTGCTGCGGCTGCAGGGCCGTCCCCAGGAACAGGCCGAACGCGGAGAACACCGCGCCGCCGAGGAACACCACCCCGATCAGCAGCGGCAGATTGCGCAGCGTCAGCCCCGGCACGGGGCCCATCAGCAGGCGTGCCACCGGCAGCACGATCATCACCGCCAGCGCGCCCTGGATGATCCCCGATGACATCTTCTGAAGCGCGATCAGCTCGATGGGCACCGGCGCCAGCAGGCGGTCTTCGATCTCCTTGGTCATCCCGAAGTCCGCGATCAGCGGCATCGTCACCGACCAGATCGACGCCATCGTCGCGCTCAGCGCCGCGATGCCCGGCAGCATGGTCGTGTTGTAGCCTGGCGGGATCATCCCCATCCTCGGCAGCAGCAGCCCGAACACGATCACGAACAACACGGGCTGCATCAGCGTCCGGAGGAGGATCCCCACGATCTCCCGCTTCGCCACCACCGCATCGCGCAGCAGCAGCGCACCAAACACGTGTCCGTTCACGTGAGCTTCCTTCCTGTCAGCGAGATGAACAGCGTCTCCAGACTCGGCTTTGCGATCTGGATGTCGCGCACCGCGTAGCCGCGCGACTCGCCGAACGCCAGCAGCGCCGGGATCGCCGCCGCCGCGCTCGGCGCATACGCGCGCAGCACCGTGCCGCGCGGCTCCGTGCGCGTCACGCCCGCGATCTCCGGCGTCTCCGAGTCCAGCTCGCGGTCGAACGTCACCTCCACGATGGTCTCGCCCGGTGCCTGCGCCCGCAGCGCCGACGGCGTGTCGCACGCCAGCAGTTTCCCGCGGTCCACGATCGCCACCCGGTCGCAGAGCTGATCCGCCTCTTCCATGTAGTGCGTCGTCATCACCACCGTGCGCCCTTGCGTGCGGAGGTCGCGGAGGATGTCCCACAGCCCCAGGCGCGCCTGCGGATCGAGGCCGACCGTCGGCTCGTCGAGGAACAGCACCCGCGGCTCGTGCGTCAGCGCGCGGGCGATCATCATCCGCTGCTGCTGCCCGCCGGAGAGCGCGTCCACCTTCGCGTCGCGCTTGTCCTCGATGTCCAGCCGCTCCAGCAGCGCATCCGCCCTCCGCGACGCCTCGGACCGCGCAAGCCCGAAGTACATCGCATGGAAGACCAGGTTCTCGCGCACCGTGAGCCCCCGATCCGGATTCGGCCGCTGCGGCACGACGCCGATCCGCGCCCGCATCTTCACGCTCTCGGTGGTCACGTCGCAATCCGCGACCCGCGCCGTCCCCGCCGTCGGCTTGACCCGCGTTGTCAGCACCCCGATGGTCGTCGTCTTCCCCGCGCCATTCGGCCCCAGCAGCCCGAACATCTCGCCTTCATGGACGTCGAGGTCCAGCCCGTCGAGGGCGACGACGTTGCCGTAAACCTTGCGGAGGCCGCGGATGTGGATCATGGCGCGGGGGGACTATAACCCGTCCCCCAGTCCCCTCTCCCCGCGCAGGGTGGGGGTCGGCGGGCGTGGGGAGAGGGTCAGGGTGAGGGGTCGTGCCGCGGGGAGAGGGGACTAAGATTGTTGCCGTGCGCATCCTCGTCGTCGAAGACGAACGCTCCCTTCGCGAGGCGCTCGTCGACCTGCTCACCAACCGCGGCTTCTCCGTCGAGACCGCGGCCGACGGCCTCGCCGGCGTCGAGCGGGGCGTGCAATCCGACGTCGACTTCGTCCTGCTCGACCTCTCCCTCCCACGCCTCGACGGCGTCGACGTCTGCCGCCGCCTGCGCATGGCGCGGCCCGCGCTGCCGATCCTGATCCTCACGGCGCGTGGTTCCGAGGAGGAGCGGGTGAAGGGGCTCGGCGCCGGTGCGGATGACTACCTGACCAAGCCCTTCGGCACGAACGAGCTCCTCGCGCGCATCGAGGCGCTGCGGCGCCGCGCGTCCATCGCTCCCTCCGACGCCGAGCGCGTCGAGATCGACGGCTGTCTCCTCGACCTCGGGCGCTGCGAAGCGCGCCGCAATGGTTCGGCGATCGCGCTCACGCCGCGCGAGGTAGGCATCCTCCGCTGGCTGCATCGCCATCGCACGCGCGCGGTGTCGCGCGCGGAGTTGCTGCAGACCGTGTGGGGTGCGCCGTCGACAACAGCAGACGAGATCGAGACCCGCACCGTCGACATGACCATCGCCAACCTCCGCCAGAAGATCGAGCGCGAGCCCGCCGAGCCGCGCATCGTCGTGACGGTGAAGGGGACCGGCTACGCGTGGGGGAGCCCATGAAAATCCGCGTTCCTCTCGCGGCCCTGGTCCTCCTCCTCGGCGTCGGCGGTCTGCTCGCGGCGTGGTACGTGTCCGCGACGCGAGCGTTGGAGGCCGAGGTGCGACTGCAGAATCAGATGCAGACGCGGTCGACGCTGGAGAACGAGCGCACCATCGCCGACCGCCTCGCGCGCAGGCTCGAAGAATTGCGCGCGAGCGAGTCGCAGCGCCCGTACTTCCACTACCAGAACCTTTACCACGACCCGAAAGGCGCGTCGCAGGGCCTGTCCGTCGTGCCGTCGCCGCTCGCGAGCGGCCCGGGCAATCCGCTCATCGCCGCGCACTTCCAGATCGACGCGAGGAACCGCGTCTCGCTGCCGACGCTGAACGACGAAGACCTGAGCGAGCTGAACGCGGCCAACGCGCCGGAGCAGTTCCCGATCCGCGATACGCTCGCCGCCTCGGCGGCCGCGCTCCGCGCTGCGGTCGCGCCTGTCGCCGCCGGCTTCGAGCGCGACGTACGGATCGCGCAGCTGGAAGCGAAAGTCCAGGTCCCCCCATCCGGACGCGACCGTGTTCGCGCAGAACGTGCAGGCAAACTCCGTCTACCGGCAGCTCAAGCAGAGCCCCGCGACACAGGCGATCGCCACCCCGCCCGCGCCGGTCGAGATCCGCACGACCGACCTCGCGTGGCACACGCTCCCCATCGACGGCAAAGCGACGCTGGTCGCGTTGCGCGCGGTGCGAACGCCCGAAGGATCGTTCGTACAGGGCTTTCTGACTCCCGTCGCCGAGGGCGCAACGGTCGACGGTGCCGTCGTCCGCCGCGCGGTCGCGGGGACGTCGATCGAAGGCACCGGCTGGCGCGCGCAGCTTGCGCGTCCCGCGCTGCTCTCCCCGGGCGCCGAACGCGAGCGCTTCCTGCGCACGTTCGCCGCAGTTGCGTTCGTCCTGTTGCTCGTCATCGCCGGCGTCATCTGGACGCTCACGCGCGTCGAGCGCCTGGCCACCGACCGCGCCCGTTTCGCCGCCACGGCTGCGCACGAGCTGCGCACCCCGCTCGCGTCGCTGCGCATCTACAGCGATCTGATCGCCGAGGAGCCGGATGCGCACAAGCGGGAAAAGTATGCGCGCGAGATCGCTCGGCCAGACCGAGCGCCTCGGCCGCGTCGTCGCCAACGTGCTCGAAGTGACGCGCCTCGAGCGCGGCACGTTCGCGTTGGCGCCGCGGCCGGGGGAGATCGGCAGCGCGGTTGCGGAGTGCGTCGCGCGGCTGCGGCCGCAACTGGCGGCAGCGCGGTGTCCGATCGACCTGCAGCGTCGCGCCTGGACTGCCGGAGATCGCCTTCGATCCCGACGCCCTCCATCACGTCGTCGACAACCTCGTCGACAACGCCGAGAAGTTCTCGCGCGACGTTCCGGACCGGAGCATCTCCGTGGATGTGACGCCCGAGGAGGGCGGCGTGACGATCACGGTGAGCGACCGCGGCCCGGGCGTGCCGGAGGATTTCCTCCGCGAAGCCAAGCCCTTCCGCCGCGGCGCCTCCACCGTCACCTCCGGCCTCGGCCTCGGCCTGTTCCTCGTCGACCGCATCGTCCGCGGCCACGGCGGCGCCGTGCGCAGCGAGGTGCGGGAGGGCGGGGGAGCGAGGGTGAAGGTCTTTTTGCCGGCGTCCCCGGCAATGTAGGGCGTGGCTTCAGCCCGCCCCCCACGTGGGAGGGCGGGCTGAAGCCACGCCCTACGTTGTCTACTGCTTCGAGGCGATGCTCTTCGCCATCGTCTGGTGCTCCTTCAGCGTCGGCAGCGTCTTGCCAGCCCAGGCCTTGAGATCCGCGTCCGTGGCGGAGGTCGAGGCCTTGTCGAAATCGGCTACGGCCTTGTCGTGATCCTCCACCATGTGCTGCATGTACATCTTGTCGAACTCCGCGCCGCCGCTCATCGACGACAGGTGGTCGAGCGCCGCCTTGTGGTCGCCTGCGAGCTCCGTCGCCAGCGCCACGCCCTTCGTCGTCGCCAGCTGCGCCAGCTCCGCGTTCGCGTTCCCGTGATCCGTGACCATCCGCTGGGCAAACGCCTTCACGTCCGCGCTGGCGGCCTTCTGCAGCGCGAGGTTCCCCGCCTGCACCTCATACAGCCCGCCCATCCCGGCCTTCACCACGAACTCCTTGTCCTCCGGCGACATCGCGCTGAGCGTTCCGCCGCTCTCGCCCGTTGTCGTCGCCGTCGCGGTCGACGTTTCCTGCGCCGACTGTCCGGTCGTCGCCGTCGTGTCCGTCTCCGGCTGCCCGGTCCGGTTCTCCGAGCCGCACGCAACCAGCAGAGTCAGTGCGAGCGCACTGGCGAATCGTTTCGTCGTCATTTGACACTCCTTTCACGACGACCGTGTGCAGAAGAAGTGCCGATCGCGGCTATGATGCGCGGCGGGTTCGAGGAGGACGCTGTTGACCATCCTGGAGATCCTCTGCGGCGACGCGGCCCGCGCGCTGCGAGTGCCCGTTGCGTGGATCGGCTTCGTCACGGAAAGTGGCGAGCAGGTCATTGCCGCGAGCGGCACGAAGGCCACGCACGTCCCCGCCGCGTCTTCGTTTGCGTCCCGCGTCAGCGGCGCCACCGACGCCGTGATCGTCGGCGACACGACCAAAGATCCGCGCTTCAGCGAGCACCCGCTGGTCGCCGGACCTCCCCATCTCCGCTTCTACGCCGCCGCGCCCCTCGGCGACGGCGGCATGCTCTCGATCCTCGACCGTGAGCCGCGCACGCTCAGCGACGAACAGGTCGCGCTCTTCGTCGCCATCGCCCGCCACGCCGCGCGCGAGCTGCAGCTTGTGCAGCTCTTTAACAATGAGCTGCACGAGTCGAACGAGCGTTTCAAAGACTTCTTCGAGCAGACCTCGGACCTCGTGCTCAGCCTCGCGCCCGACGGCATCGTGCTCCACGCCAACGAGGCCGCGAACACGCTCCTGGGCATCTCCCGCGGTGCGTCGCTACTGCAGGCCACGGGGCCCGATCGCCGCGACGAGCTCCGCGGCGCTCTGGCCCGCGTCTTCGAGACCGCGGCCGCCGAGCGCGTGGAGACCATCTTCGTCACCGCCGGTGGGACGCACGTCACGCTCGAAGGGTGGCTGCGCCCGAAGGTGCTCGACGGCAAGACCGCGCTGGCGCGGGTCGTCTTCCGCGACGTCACCGACCGCAAGCAGTTCGAGGCCGAGCTCGGGAACGCGCGCGACGCCGCGCTCGAAGCCGCGCGCGTGAAGACGCAGTTCCTCGCCAACGTCAGCCACGAGATCCGCACGCCGATGAACGGCATCGTCGGCATGATCGACCTCCTCATGGCCACCCCCCTCGGCGAGGAGCAGCAGGACTACGCGTACCAGGCACGCGCCAGCGCCGACCAGCTCCTGGCGATCGTCAACAACATCCTCTACGTCTCGAACCTCGAAGCCGGGACGCTCTCCGCGGCGATGGTGGACTTCGACCTCTACCGCGCCATGCAGCGCATCGTCGAGGTGATGAAGGTCGCGGCGTTGGGCAAGGACGTCGACGTCGGCCTCATCTTCGATCCGAACCTGCCGCCGGTCTTCCGCGGCAATCTCTCGAAGCTTCGGCAAGTCGTGACGAATCTGCTCGAGAACGCGGTGAAGTTCACCGAGCAGGGCTCGGTGGTCCTCAGCGTCAGCCTGCAGACGGAGACGGAGACGCATCGCGTGGTGCGCTTCGAGGTGCGCGACACGGGCCTCGGCATCGCGGACGAAGACCGCCTCGTGCTCTTCGAGCGTTTCCTGCAGCTCGACGCCGGCTCCACCCGCCGCTTCTCCGGCGTCGGACTCGGGCTCGCCACCGCGCGCCATCTCGTCGAGACCATGGGCGGCCTGATCGACGTCGAGAGCGCTCCCGGCGAAGGCTCCACGTTCTGGTTCACCGTGCCCTTCCCGAAGCTCGCCCGAGATCGCCGTCCGATCGTGTCGTCCGACTTCGACCTCAAGGGCAAGCGTGTGCTGCTCATCGATCACCAGCCCACCAGCCGCAAGGTCGTCACGCACTACCTCGGCGCGACGTGGGAGATGCGCGTGGATCATGCGCAAGACGGTGCGGACGCGCTGGAAGCAATCCGCGCCGCGAAGACGAGCTCTGATCCGTATCGCCTGGTCATCTTCGACCGCATGGACGATCTCGATCCGCTCGCGTTCGCGCGCGCCGCGCACCCGGACGCGAGCCTCGTGTTCCTCACCGGCAACGAGACCGTCGACGAAGGCATCCTGCGCGACGCCGGCATCAACGCCTACACCGCCAAGCCCGTCGGCCAGCGCGAGCTCTTCGACGCCATCGCCATCGCCATGGCCCACGAAGCGCTGCCCCTCCCGCGCGCCATCGCGGCGCTCTCCAGCAGCCAGCCCCTGCGGATCGTCACCGTCGACGAGAAGCAGCGCGTCCGCGTGCTGCTGGCCGAGGACAACTTCCTGAACATGAAACTGACCATGAGCCAGTTGCAGAAGCTTGGCTACACCGCCGACTCCGTCGCCAACGGCCGGGAAGCTGTCGAGGCGTTGCGCGCGCACGACTATGACGTCGTTCTGATGGATTGCCAGATGCCCGTCATGGACGGCTACCAGGCCACATTCGAGATCCGCCGCCAGGAAAAAGAGACCGGCCGCCGGCACCGCATCATCGCCATGACGGCGAACGCGTTGGAGGGGGATCGCGAGAAATGTCTGGCCGCGGGGATGGATGATTACCTCGCCAAGCCCACGCGGCATGAGGAGCTGGAGCGGGCGTTGGCGCGGTTCTTCGCGTGATGTGGAGTGCGGCGACTAGCCGTCGCCGCACTCCATAAGAGCGTCCGCCAACCGCTCATAATCCGCTCGCGTGTTGTACACCGCCGCCGACACCCGCAGCAGCGGCGAGGGCCACGGCATCAGCGGCACCTCGATCCCGTGCTCGAACAGCAACCGATCCTGCAACGCCTGCGCGTCGCACTCCGGCAACGGGATCGCCGCCATGCATCCTAGCATCTCATCCGGCGCGGGCTCCGCGATCCCCAGCGCCGCGCACAACAGGTCCCGCGCCTCCAGCGCCAGCTCGTGATTCCGCTGCACGAGCGAGATCCATCCCCCCGGCAGCAACCCCCCCATGAACCGCAGCGCATCCGGGACGCACAGCCACGGCGACGGGTCGAACGTCCCCGTCCAGTCGAACTCCAGCAGGAACCGGCTGCGGTCCCGCCGCGGCGAGTTGGCGCCGTGGCTGATGATCGCCGGATGAACCCCGATCCGCCGGTTCTCCCGCACGTACAGGAACCCCGCGCCCTTCGGCGCGCACACCCACTTGTGCAGATTCCCCGCGTAATACGCCGCGCCGATCGCCTGCACGTCCAGCGGCAGAAACCCCGGCGCGTGCGCGCCGTCCACCAGCGTGTCGATCCCTCGTCGCGCCAGCTCCTGCACGATCCGCTGCACCGGAAAGATCACCGCCGTCTGGCTGACCACGTGATCGATCAGCAGCAGCCGGGTGCGGTCCGTGACCTTCTCCAGCACCCGCTCCACGACCACATCCGGCGACGCGATCGGAAACGGCACCTCCGCCACCACCACCTTCGCCCCCGACAGCGCCGCCACGTAGTCCAGCGTATTCCGCGACGCGTTGTACTCCTGACTCGTTACCAGCAGCTCGTCGAACTTGTCCAGGTCCAGCGACCGCAGCACCGCGTTCACGCCCGCCGTCGCATTCGGCACGAACGCCAGCCCCGCCGCATCCGCGCCGAGGAACTCCGCCAGCTCCGCGCGCGCCGCGTCCAGCAGCGGCTCCAGCTCCCGCACGAAGAACCGCACCGGCTCCCGCTCCAGCTGCGCGCGGTACTCGTTCTGCTTTTCGAGCACGACCCGCGGCGTAGCGCCGAACGAGCCGTGGTTGAGAAACGTGATGTTCGGATCCAGCGTCCAGTGGTGCTTCATGCCAGTCGTGCAGCCCCTTCCGCGAACACGTCCTCGCGCGTCAGCAGCGACACGACGATATAGCCGTCCGTGGGGAAGTCGAAGAAGTATCCCGGCTGGACGACGACGCCGCGGTCGAGCAGCGCGATCGCGAGCTCCTCGTCCGGCATGACGCGCGGCACGCGGATCACCGCCGACCAGCCGCCCTCCACCGGCAGCACCTGCATCGACGGCGGGAGCGCCGCGCGCAGCGCCGTTAGGTTCCTGCGCGTGCGTTGCGAGATCGCCGCCCGGATGCGCGGCGCGATCCGCAGCAGTTCCGGCAGCGCCGCCTGCACCGGCGTGGCCACGGACAGGAAGTTGTCCGCGATCAGCTCCAGCGCCTCCAGCGCCTCGGCCTTGCCCGGGCCGCTGACTCGGATCCAGCCCAGCTTGAAGTGCGGCAGCCCCGCGGACTTGGACAGCCCGCCGAGGGTGAACGTCAGCACGTCGTCGCGGACGAAGGTCGTGCCACTCCCTTCCAGCGGATAGTCGAGGAACACCTCATCCGAGACGATCGGCACGCCGAACGCTGCCAGCGTGTCCTGCTCGCGGGGCGAGACGTACGAGCCGGTCGGATTGTTCGGATTCACCACCACGATCGCCCGCGTGCGTGAGTCCACCGGCACGTCGTGGATCTCCCAGCGCCGGTGGAACTCCATCGCGAACGTTCGCAGCTCCACCAGTTCCAGCGACGCCAGGTGCTCCAGCAGCGGATACGACGGCGTCGCCGTCAGCACCGCGTCGCCCGGATCCGTCAGCAACTTGAAGAGGAACGAATACGCCTCGCTCGTCGACGCCGTGAGCAGCAGGTCGTCCGCATCGCACCGCAGCTCCGCGGCCAGCGCCTCGCGCGCCGTGCGCAGCCCGCGCGGATCGGGATCGTAGGCAGCCCGCGCCCCGCGTGCGAGCGCCTCGGCCAGCTCGTCGTGAGGGTAGGGGAGGGTGGCGCGGGTCGGGTTGGTCTCGGTGAGGTCCAGCAGCTCGCCGCGCTTGCGGCGCTCGACGGTCAGCCGGTTGAGAGGCGCCGACCAGTGCGCGCGCTTCGAGAACACTTAGCGAACCCTCCGCAGATCGAGCACGACGTACGGCCCGAACGCGAACACCGGTGCGTGCCGCGACACCTCCGGCGCCTGCCCCTGCATCCGCTGCACGGTCGTCGCGATGGCCGCGTCGAACGGCGCGAAGTACCGCGGCGGCGGTCCGCTGAGATGCCGCCGGTCGACGAGCAGGTGCGTCACGCCGAACGAATCGCGCAGGCGCACCAGCGGCTCCGGCGACGTCGCGAAGTACGCGTCGATCAGCGCCAGCATCCGCGCGCGCTGCAGCTCCGTGGCCTCGGTGTGCAACGCCATGTGCGTCTCGTACGTGAGGAGCGCCCGCTTGCGCGAGAGGTACGGCACGTTCTCCACCGGTCCCTGCGGCCAGCCCGCGATCAGCTTCACGTCGTCCATCCGCGCGAGATGCTCGTACAGTGCCGCCTCCGGCCGCGCGTTCACGGTGAAGCCCGCGGTCGCGCTGCCCGTGCCGCCGAGGACGAGGAGCGTGGCGATGCAGACGGCCAAGGCGGGCCAGCGGCGCTCACCGCGCACCAGCGCGAACGCGCCGGCCGGCAGGACGATGGCCGGCAGGAGGACGAACGCATACGCCACATAGCGCGTAGGCAGATACAGACGTGGCGCGAGCACCGCCGCCGCCCCGAACAACAGCAGCGACGCCGCCGGGAGGAGCAGCAGCCGGCGCGCGCCGAGGGACGTGCGGGCGAGGAACAGCAGCCCGAGGGCCGCGAGCGCGAGAGCGACTGCGCGTGCGGCCGCATCGCCCTGCAGCGGAGCCGGGACCAGGCGTCTGCCCGACGGTTTCAGTCCCCAGTCCAGCGCCCGGTACGCCGCGGTGAGCACGGGAGGGAACGGCGGACGGTCGGCCGGGAGATAGCGTCCGTGCGGTCCCGCCTCCGGGTACGCCGCCACATCCGCCGGCCCGATCCCCCGCCCGTATCCGCGGCTGCTCCACACGAGCGGCGCGATCAGCACCGCCGAGAGCGTGACCGTGATGGCGACGAGCGCGGCGTGCTTCCGCTTTGGAGTGCGGAGGCCGTTGCCTCCGCTTTCCAATTCGTGCGACTGTCGCGGTGAGGCATCCGAATTCGAAAGCGGAGGCGATTGCCTCCGCACTCCAAATGACAGCACCAGCGCCGCTCCCGCGACCATCCCTGCCGGCGGGTAAAACGCGGCGCCTGCGGCCGTCGCGATGGCGATGACGCCCGCCCGTCCGGACACGAGGCCATACGCCACCGCGGCGAGGATCGGAAACGCGAACGCACGCGACGACCCTCCCGTCATCCGCGCCATCAGCGCCGCCGTCGAGAACAGAAAACAGACCGACACCGCGGCCGCCGTTCCGCTGCGCGTCAGCACGAACGTCGTCATCGCCACCAGTCCGCACGTCAACGCGAACAGCACGAAGGGCAGCACCTTCGACAGCGCTTCCGGCTCGGCGAGGCTGTACAGCACCCGCTGGCCGAACGGAGTGATGGCCTTGTAGTACTGCGCCGTCCAGTCGTCGGCGATCAAGAACGGCACCACCCACTGCCGCGCGTCGTCGTTGAACACGAAGCGGTCCGCCGCGAGCTGCACGCGCGCGACCTGCGGGGGAAGAAAGACCGCGGCGGCGATCACCAGTCCGAGCGCGGCGAGGATCCGGCGAAAGGCCACGCGCGGATTGTACTGGCGCCTGTCATCCTGAGCCGCGTAGACGGCGAAGGATCCCCTGCCGATAGCACGTGAAGCGTTCCAGCCTCGGGATCCTTCGCCGTCTACGCGGCTCAGGATGACAGGCTAGCTCTTGCCGCACTCCACAGGCGCGCTCAGGTCCGAGCGGTGGTTTGCCGGCACCTCGGACACCGCCCGTGCGAACGTGGCCTTGGCCTCGTCGCACAGCCCGCGGGCCGCGAGGATCCGCGCCAGCGTGTCCAGCCGCGTCCAGGCGTCCGGCGCCTTCGTCGCCGCGGCCTTGCGCGCGAGCGGTTCCGCTTCCTCCACTCGCTTCTGCTCGTACAGGAGCCAGGCCAGGTTGTTCAGCGTGTCCGCGGCGTCCGGCTGCAGCTCCAGCGCCTTCCGGTAGGCCTCCTCCGCCGCCTGAGGGCGGCCGAGGCGCATTTCGGCGTTGCCGAGATTCGTCCAGGCCACCAGCGACTTCGGATCGCGGGCGAGCACCTCCCGGTACCCCTGCGCCGCGAGCGCGTACTTACCTTCCTCCTCCAGCGCCACCGCCGCCCGCAACGCCTTCGCGTTCGGGTCCGCGGGGCGGATCACCACCGTCGCGTACTTCGTCGGCTTCCACGCCGGCTCGATCCGTTCCAGCCGCGCCCAGCGCGACTTTCCATCGCCGAACTGCACCCGGTACAGGTTCTTCACCGGGTCGTGTCCGTCGATGACGATGTAGTGGAAGAAGTCGTACTCCTTCCCCGGCGCCTGGATCACCTGCAGCATCAGGATCACCGGCCGGCCCGCGCGGACCTCCGCGTCCACCAGCCCGGCGTCGCCGGTGACCAGGTTCGCGTCGAAGCCCCGCTCCCGCGCCGCCAGCACCAGGTCGATCGACATCACCCCGCCGCGCGTCTTGGGCAGCTTCACGTCCCACTCCTGCATCGGGATCGGGTCGCCGTAGTGCTGCAGCACCGCCGACAGCGCGCCCGCGCCGCACGACTTGATGTCCCACTTCTGCATCGGCACGTTCTCGACCACGGTGGCCGAGGCGGTGGGAGCGTGCGAGCGAGGCGTCCAGTAGACGCAGGACGAGAGGAGCAGTGCGGCCAGGGCGGAAACAAAAACAGGGCGGACGCCGAGCGTCCGCCCCACTTTCCCCGAAGCCATGCGAGCGCCGGGAATCCGCATCAGGCCAGCGCGATCACGAGGATCAGCGCGGCGAGGGCGCCGATGCCGATCCAGATCCATTCCTGCTTGGTGAGGCCGGCAGGCTGGAGCTGTTCGAGGTTCTGCGCGAGCTGATGTACATCCTGCGGCGACATCTGCGCGAGGCGCTGATTCACCTCATCGGCGGAAAAGCCGTTGGCCGCGAGCACGGCCGCTACCTGGTCGTTCGCCGCGATGTCGCGGACGATCGTCAGGTCAGCTTCACGCGAGGCGAGGCTCTGGTTCTCCGCCGTCTTGGACGGAACCGGACCAGCGAGTGCGGGGATGGCCACTAGGGTCATCAGGACAACCACGAGGAAGAGAATGGGTTTCGAGAATCGATTGGACACAACAACCTCCTTTTTCCTTATCCCGGCGCCCCGGTCGGCTACGAGCCGTCCGGCGGCTTCCGAAAGCGATGGAGCACGTACCGTGCCCGGCTGGAGTTGACAGTTGGCAGTTGGCAGTTGACCGGAGCTGGGAGACCGCCGGACCACGGGCGGGCGGCGGCCTCCGGTCAACTGTCAACTGCCAACTGTCAACCGGGAACGCGCATCGCGCGCTCCCCGTTATACTCGCCGCTTCCATGATTCGCTTCGAAGACATCCTCGACAAGGTCGAGTCCTACAAACAGGACTTCGACGAGGCTCTGCTCCAGAAAGCGTACATCTTTTCCGCCCGCGAGCATCGCGACCAGATGCGCAGCAGCGGCGAGCCGTATCTCATCCATCCCCTCAACGTCGCCTACATCCTCGCCGACATGCGGCTCGACGAGACCTCCATCGCCGTCGGCCTCCTGCACGACGTCCTCGAGGACACCCTCACCACCAAGGAGTCCCTCACCGAGATGTTCGGCGACCAGATCGCCGAGCTGGTCGACGGGGTCACCAAGATCTCCCGCTACGCCTACGTCTCCAAGGAAGAGCAGCAGGCCGAGACCTTCCGCAAGATGCTCCTGGCCATGGTCTCCGACCTCCGCGTCGTCCTGGTCAAGCTCGCCGACCGGCTCCACAACATGCGCACCCTGGAGTTCCTCCCCGAGGAGAAGCGCATCGCCGTAGCCAAAGAGACCATGGAGATCTACGCCCCCATCGCCAACCGCCTCGGCATGGGCCGGATCAAGGCCGAGCTCGAAGACCTCTCCTTCCGCTTCCTCCACGGGCGCGAGTCCGAGGAACTGCACAAGGCCGTGACCGAGAAGATGGCCATATCCGGCGACGTCGTCGACCGCATCCGGGCCACCCTGACCCAGAAGCTCGAGGAGAACGACATCGAAGGCGGGGTCTACGGCCGCGTCAAGTCGATGTACTCCATCTGGTCCAAGCTCCGGCGCCAGGACATCGACATCGGCCAGCTCTACGACTACCTCGCCTTCCGCATCATCACCCCCAGCGTCAAAGACTGCTACGCGGCCCTGGGCATCATCCATCAGATGTGGCGCCCCGTCCCCGGACGGATCAAGGACTACATCGCCATGCCCAAGCCCAACTTCTACCAGTCGCTGCACACGACGGTGGTGGCCGAGAAAGGGCAGCCCTTCGAAGTCCAGATCCGCACCCGGGAGATGGACCTCATCGCCGAGCAGGGCATCGCGGCGCACTGGAAGTACAAAGAAGGGCGCGTCGGCGCCCATCCCGACGACCAGAACTTCCTCTGGCTCCGGCAGGTCGTCGAGTGGCAGCACGAGATCAAGGACCCGCGAGTCTTCCTCAACTCGCTCAAGATCGACCTCTATCCCGACGAGGTCTACACCTTCACGCCCAAGGGCGACGTCTTCGCCTTTCCCCGCGGCGCGACGCCCCTCGACTTCGCCTTCCGCATCCACACCGACGTCGGCAGTCACTGCGTCGGCGCGCGCGTCAACGGCAAGCTCGTGCCGCTGCGGACGCACCTCAAGAACGGCGACATCGTCGAGATCGTCACCAGCCCCACCCAGAGTCCCAGCCGCGAGTGGATCAACATGGTCGCCACCTCGCGGGCCAAGCACAAGATCCGGCACTGGCTCAACACCGAGCAGAAGCACCGGTCCATCGAGCTGGGGCGCAAGCTCATCGAGCGCGAGGCCAAACGCTACAAGGTCCAGTGGCGCAAGCTCGTCGCCGAGAACGCCCTGGACGGCGTCCTCTCCGAGCACGGCCTGCCGCGCCTCGACGACCTCTACGCCGACGTCGGCTACGGCAAGATCGCCGCGCGCTCCATCGTCGAGCGCTTCGTCACCGACGAGCAGAAGGAGAAGGGTCCGGCCTCCGACCAGGGCGTCATCCAGCAGGCCGTCCGCAAGATCTTCCCGTTCACCTCGTCGTCCTCCGCGACCATCAAGGTCAAAGGCTACGACGACCTCCTCACCTACCTCGCCAAGTGCTGCAACCCCCTCCCCGGCGAGCCGATCATCGGCTACATCACCCGAGGGAAGGGCGTGGCCGTCCATAGCAAGAACTGCCCGAACGTGAAGAACCTCATGTTCAACCCCGACCGCGAGATCGGCGTCGAGTGGGCCGACCAGCGCCAGAGCCAGTTCCACGTCGAGCTGGAGATCGTCATGGAAGACCGCCAGGGCATCCTCGCCCGCGTGATCTCCACGATCTCCAACCTGAAGACCAACATCCGCCAGATGGAGACCCGCACCGGCGACGGCAAAGCGACCGTGGAGCTGATCCTGGAGATTCAGGACCTCAAGCACCTCGAGAAGGTGTCCCGCTCGTTGAGCAGCGTCGAGGGCGTGATGCGCGTGGACCGCAAGTACAACATCCGCCACGCGACGGCGTAGCGTCTCGTTGCGGTGGGGCAGTTGCTCGCATATGCTCTTGACGGAGCAGTCGAAACATGCCGGATCTCAAATCGATCATCCACTCGGATCCCGAGATTCACAGCGGCGATCCCGTTTTCGTCGGGACTCGAGTACCGGTCCGCACGCTACTCGACTACATCGAAGGCGGCGACAGCATCGACGTGTTCCTGGACAACTTTCCAAGCGTCACTCGTGAACAGGCGATCGCCTTTCTGGAAGAAGCCGCCCGCACCGCTCTGGCTCAGATCGCGTGAGGCGGGTCCTCTTCGACGAAGACGTGCCGCGTCAACTGCGGCGTGATCTGAACGAGTTTACGGTTCGGACCGTACAGGAAGAGGGTTGGGCAGCGGTCAAGAACGGCGAGCTGTTACGACTCAGTTCGCCGCTGTTCGACGTGTTCGTGACGGCAGATAAGCGCCTCCGGTTCCAACAGAACATCGCGCGGCACAGCATCGGTGTGGTCGTTATCGCGACACGGGACACACGGTTGCCGCGTCTTCAGCAGGTTCTCGATGAGCTGAGGGTTGCGATTCGCGACGTCCCACCCGGAACCGTCATCATCGTTGGCGACGAGTGACGCCTTTGAGGTGAGGTTGGGCCTTGTCGAGAGGGTTACGTTCGCACCATCGCCCGCAGAAACTCCTCGAGGCCGGTGAGATCGGATGCGAAGGCGTCGAAGTAGCCGTCCACGCGATGGCGGTCGGTGATGGCCATCGGCTGTTGCGCGAGCAGAGCGTGCAGCCGGACGAGACTCATCTGGATCTTCTCCAGGTCCCGCACCGCCGTCTCGACGTCGCCCATACGTCCCCCCTTCCGTCCCCGCAAGCATAGCGCCCCCAGCTCACAACGCCAGGTTGTTCTCGATCACGTAGCGGATCAAGTCCGCGTTCGTGCTCATGGCCATCTTCTCCAGCACGCGCGCGCGATAGGTGCCCACGCTCTTCACGCTGAGCGACAGCATCGCCGCGATCTCCTTGAGGCTCTTCCCCGCGCCGATGAGCTGGAGCACTTCGAGCTCGCGCTCGGACAGCGACTGGTGCAGCTTCTCCGACGTGGCCGGCGAGGCGTACGAGAACGCGATCTTCTCCGCGAGGGTGGGGGTCATGTACCGCCCGCCGCGCATCACTTTCTGCAGCGCCGCGACCAACTCCTCCGGCGCGCTCTCTTTCGTCACGTATCCCGAGGCGCCGATGCGCAGCGCGCGGATCGCGTACTCGTCCTCGGCGTGCATGCTCAGCACGATCACCGGGAGCTCGGGCTGTTCGCGCTTGAGGTCCGTCAGCACCTGCAGGCCGCTGCGGTCGGGGAGGGAGAGGTCGAGGATCACCAGGTCCCAGCGCGATTCGCGCGCCAGCTGCATCGCCGCCGCCGCCGTCGCGGCTTCGCCGATCTTCGCCTGGCGGTCGTACTGCAGCAGGATCTGTTTCACGCCCTGGCGGAAGATCGCGTGATCGTCAATGCAGAGGATTCGCAAAGTCGGGGTCGTCCTTTCCGAGAGGGAGCGTCGCGCGGATGCGCGTCCCTTCGCCTTCGTGCGACTCGATGGCCACGCTCCCGCCGAGCAGCTCGGCGCGCTCGCGCATGCCGAGGAGGCCCAACGAGTGCGAGCTGTCGATCTGGTCGCGGCTCATGCCTCTGCCATTGTCCCTGATCTCGAGCACCGCCGCGTGGTTCTCGATCACCAGCGTAATCGCGACTTCCGTGGCCTGCGCGTGCCGCACGACGTTCGCCAGCGCTTCCTTGGCGATGCGATACAGCGTCACGCCGGTCAGCATGTCCAGCTCCGGCTCCTCGGTCACGGTGAGCGTCGTCTGCATCCCCGTGCCCTCCCGCAGCCGGCGGAGCTGCTGCTCGAGCGCGGCGGTAACGCCGAGGTCGTCGAGGATGGCGGGACGGAGATCGGTGGCGATGCGACGCACGAGATCGACCGTGTTGTCCACCGCGCGCGAGATCGCGCCGAGCGGCTCGGCCAGCGCCGTCTCGCGCTTCGCAAGCTGCTGGATGTCGATCTTCATCGCCGTGAGCGCCTGTCCCAGCTCGTCGTGGACTTCGCGGGCGATGCGCACGCGCTCCTGCTCCTGGATCGAGAGCATGCGCTTCGAGAGCTGGCGCAGCGACGCGTCGCGCTCGGCGACGCGCGCGGCCATGTCGTTGAACGACGTCGCCAGCTGCCCGATCTCGTCGTTTCTTCCTTCCGGCACACGATGGGTCAGATCTCCGGCCGCGATCTGCTGCGCGCCCGCGGCGACGTGGCTCAGCGGCCGGGTGAGCACGTTGCTGATCAGCGCGACGGCGAGGAGTCCGACGCCGAGGATCAACAGGCTCAGCACCCCGATCGCCACCCGCATCTCCCGCACCTCGGAACGCAGCCGCGCCAGCGACACGCCGATCTGCAGGCGCGCGAGCTCGCGGTTGCCTTCGCGGATCGGCTTCGTCACTTCGTACAGCCCGCCGGACTGCGCGCGCTCGGGATGGAAGGCCGAGAGCCGCTGCCCATCCGCACCCGTGACGATGATGTACGCGACGTCGCGGTCGCGCCGCGCGCCGCTGAGCGCTTCTTCGAGCGCCGGGCGGTCCTTGAAGTAGATGGCGGGATGAATCGTGAACGCCGTCAGCTCTGCGAGCGTCTCCGCTTTCTGCCCGATCAGCGCCATGGCCTCGCGCTCGAACTTCATCGGCAGGTAGACGAAGATCGCGGCGACGATCACGAGGATCAGCGCGCCCATCGCGAGCGCGAGGCGGGAACGGAACTTCATCGCGTCACCGTGAGGATCTTCACGCCGTCGCCCGGCGGCGTCGCGCCGGCGATATAGCCGATGGCGCCGCGATGGCTCTTCACGTACGCGATCACCGCCGCATCCGACGCCAGCTCCTCGGGCGGCACTCCGCGTCCGGCGAAGATCACGCGGTGCCAGTAGCGCGTCACGTACGCGACGTTCTTGCCGTGGATCGCGCGGGAGAATTCCTCCCGTGCGCGCGACCGCGACGGCGGCTCCACGGGACGCACGTCCGTGCCGTCGCGCCAGCTCCGCGTACGGCGGAGGAAGATGGCGGAAAGCTCCGCGCGGCTGACGGAGGAGGCAGCGACCGACGGGTGAGCGATCACGCGGAAAGGAACGTCCGGTCGCGCCTGCGGGGCTTCGGCAGTCGACAGGAAGATCGCAGCGACGAGAACGAGCTCGGTCAGCATTCGGCGGCGCAGCGCTCAGGGTAGCAGAGGGTGGTGGCTCCGTCCCCTCTCTGTGCCCTCTGCGCCTCTGTGGTGAAAACACGTGTGCATTCACCACAGAGGCGCAGAGGACGCAGAGAGGGCCGGAGCCACCGCCCGCTAGAAACTGGCCACGACGCTGGCGATCCAGTAGCGGGTCTTCGACGGCTCGGAGTAGAGGTTCCGAGGGATGTCGTCACGCAGCAGGCCTTCGTTCGTGTGGCCTTCGACCTTGAAGAGGAGCGAGGGATGGACGGCGTAGTTGACGGAGAGACCGAGGTCGTCGCTGACGCGCACGTGCAGGTCGTGGCCGTTGACCGGCGCCTCCACGCGCGCGACCGTGCTGCGGGCGTGGACGCTCAGCTTCCGCGTCACGTCGAAGCCGACCTGACCATACCAGGTGCGATAGCGGCCATAGGGCTCGCCGAGGTTGCCGGCGAAGATCTCCGTGGCCAGGCGCCAGCGGTCGAAGTCCGCGTCGATCGAGCCGTGCAGCGCCGCGTAGTCGTAATCGGCGTCATAATCCCCGGTCGGCTCGACCTTGCAGCGATACGCGCCGCCGCCGATGCGCACGCCCGGCCACGGCGTATTCGCCCAGATCTGTCCGCCCCACGCGTTCTTTGCATCGGCGCGCTCCTCGTGCTCCCACTGGTCCAGCACCCATTGGCCGAAGTACGCGTCGATGTCGAAGCTCCACCCACCAGCACGGCCGAGCGAGGCCGAGGTCAGTACGCCCTCGACCGTCCTGCTCGTGTAGTGGCGATCGTAGAACTCGTGGGGCGGACGGAAGAACGGGGACGTGGTGGCCGCGCCGGAGGCCTCGTTGAAGATGCCCAGGGGCAGCGGGATGCGCCCGGCCTTGAGGCTGAGCCGGTCGGAGAAGTTGCGCTGGTAGAACGCCCACGCCACTTCGACGCCGCCGTCCGTGCGCTGCTCCCCGAACCGCTCGTGCCGGAACTGCACGACGACCGCGTTCTTACGGTTCGGGTCGTACCGGAACTGCAGCGCGAGGTCGCGGTAGTTGGTCGTGCCGTCGGTGGGGATCCCGTAGATCGGATGGTCCTCGCTGACGGCATACGCCTGGCTGGCGTACCCGTGGACGGAGACCTTCGACAACCAGCCCGGCACGGCCTGGGCGTACGCCACGCCGCCCGCCAGCAGGCAGGCAAACACGGCCGCGCGGTAAACGAAACGCATCATCCCGACGTCATGCTAACGCGGGGGGCGGGGGAAGGGAGGGTTGGGCACAAGGGACTGACAGAGGTGTTCCCGTGTTCTTACAAGGGGGGCTGTTTCTCCGCCCGCAGGCGTTCGATGGCGTCGGCTACGTCTTGTTCCCAAGGGAACTTCTCGTCCTTGTCCGGATCGTAGGGTGGGAGGTTTGGGATCTCCACGCCGAGTTGCTCCAGCAGCGTCCGGGCTTTGTTCAATTCGTAGCGCCAGACGTAAGGTTCGCCGTCCGCCCACGCCCACTTGTAGGCGTCAAGCGCATGCTTTTTCGCCTGCTCCCGATCGCCGATGGCGAGCCAGAGAGCGGCGAGGTCGCCGTGGCTCGGGTTTTTCGCTGCGGAAAGCTGTTCGGCAGCTTGCCGGGGATCGGCAAGCCGGCCGAGGTGGAAGTTCGCCAACGCGAGTCGGGCCTCCGCTGTCGCGTCGTTCTGGGCGACTTCACGCGCCATGCGCACGGCTTCGTGGAGACTGCTGGCGGCGAGCTCCCAGTTGCCTTGTGAGAGCAGCCATTCCCCTCGAAGACCGTGCAGTTCCCGAATCTTTCGGCGATTCCGACCGAAGCGGGCGAGCTCCTCAGCCCGAGTCAGATGTTCTTCGGTAAGTGTTCCCTGATTGTGGCGAAACCGCGCGACAAGAGTTTCAGCATTGCCGGCACGGTACAACGTGCGGTTCCAGTTGCGTCCCATTGGATCGAGGAGATTCCACATCTCCTCTGCGTCGGCCCAGCGCCCGATCAGAGCAAGGTCGGCAAATCTGTCGAGTCGGACCAGGAAGAGTTGCTGGGAGTCGTCGATGAGTGACGCAATACTGACGCGGAAGAACCCGCACCGTTCAACCGCTGCAAGTCTGTTTTGGTCCCGCAATACAGCAGAGATGTTATACACCTGGGTTACAACGTGAGGCCAGCTGTCATCTTGAAGGCATAGCTGGAGTCCTACTCCGTGGGCGCGAAGAGCTTCCATCGTTTCGCCGATCCGACGCAAGACTATTCCGGCATGGCCTGCCAAGTACGATGCATCGTTTTTTTGAACACGAGCCGGCAAACTCCCCCAACCTTGGGAAAAGAAGGGGCGGAGCACGGAGATGGCGGTGGCGTGAGC
Source organism: uncultured Acidobacteriota bacterium (assembly GCA_963821585.1). Classification (GTDB taxonomy): domain Bacteria; phylum Acidobacteriota; class Thermoanaerobaculia; order Gp7-AA8; family Gp7-AA8; genus QHVT01. The sequence goes on along the minus strand of CAWGEI010000003.1, from coordinate 3,814,322 downwards.
CTCCAGATTGAAGGTCAGTGCATTAGCCAGTTCGTCGCGATATACACCAGCAGCTTCCTGATAGTGTCCCATCTGAATTAGCGCCCGCATGATCTGAAGTCCGAGGCGTACGTCTTCCAGAGTCTCCGCATCCTCGTATGGGTTGTGGCTTTGTTGGGAGAAGTGATCGACAACGCGCCGACCGTAGCTCTCCTTGTCCTCCTGTCGCAGCCCCCCGGCGGCTATCCCGCGGACAACCGGGTGCAAGTCGTAGCGTTTGGATTGCCGGTCGTATTGAAGCAGCCCGCGATCCTCTAGATCGCGAACGGTGTTCGCAAGCTCCTCCGGAGCTGCGAGGTGTGGATTAAGTGCGCTGAGCGTGGTGGAATTCACCGCTTCCGACAGAAGCGCCAGGGTCGAAAGGAGTTGCCGACTCTTCTCCGATAGCGCGTCGAGTGCGGCGCGCAGGATGTGGTTTCGCTTCTGAACGAGGTCGATGCCGGAGAGATCGAGCACGGCTCCGGCATCGGGAGCCGTTGCCCAGGCGTCAAAATTTCCGCGATCCGGAAAGTAGTTGTTGATGAGGCCCGCCAGGACGCCCGTCACCAAAGGGTGGCAGTCGCAGTGACTCTTGAGGTAGCTCTGCATCACATGTGAGCTTCCGGTCACGCCGCACGAACGGAGGAGTTTCTCCGCGTCCGGTGAACGGAGACCGTGAAGGCGTTCGTGCAGCACGCCAGGAATCGCCTGACTCGATGGGTTGAGCAACACGCGCGGGATGAGCCGTGACGTGAGTAACAGCTTCGAAGGGGTCGCGGAGGCGAGGGCACGCAGCAGATCGTCGTCTTCCGGACGGATCGCCGCACACGGGTCCCGCCGAGCGATCTCGTCGGAGCCGCCGGCTTCTTCGTCGGCGAGTTGCGCAGCATCGATGCGGTGGTAGGCGACGAGTACCCTCTCCAAGCCATCGAGAACGAGCAGCCATGGCCGGGCACGGAGTTGTTGGAGAAGCAGTTGGCTCAGTTCGGCGGTCTTCTTCTTGCGAAAGCCCTGCAGGGGTCGTCCGGTCATGTAGGCGAGCGCCCGCTGGCAGAAGTCAGCCATCACCGCCCCTTTCTCGTAGAACGAGTACCAGAAGCGCCCGGCCCAGTCCTTGCGGACGGACGTGGCGTGCTTCGTTGTCCACTCCCAGGTGAGCATGCTCTTGCCGGACCCGCCAATGGCCTCGAACAACAGCACCGGGTGGGGATCGGCGGCGGCGGCCCAGTCGCTGAGAGTGACGAGCTGTGTCTCGCGCCCCACGAACACATGAGAGCCGATGTACGGAGGCTCGGCATAGAACGCCGGCGGTGTGGGAATGAGGACGTCCTCGGGTTCGGGTGCGGTATCGAGATGGCGACGAAGCTCGGCAATCGATTGCATCGCTGCAACCTCGAACTCTTGCAAGCTGTTGAAGACCTTGTAAACGCGGTCGACGGAGCTCATCCGCTTAGCGCGTTCCGTAAACGCCAGCAGCTTCTGTTTCTTGCCGGGATCGGTCTCCACATCGGCGAGCGTCACAGGGTGCTGCACACCCATGATGAACAGCAGCACCAGGCGTCCCAGGCGGCCGGCCTCATTGAATTCCAGCTCCGTCAGCGACAACCCTTCCGGGTTGCGCTTCGGGTCCTCCGGAATCTGGCCGTACTTGTGGCTGATGACGCTGACATACGCGGAAGCGTCGCGCACCATCTGCAGCGAGGAGTCAAGAACGTCGACCGCCGGCTTCGCCGAGTCGTGCTCCATCACGACGGACATCAACTTCTGCCCATTGATGGCCTTGATCAGCGCCTTGCGGTGCTCGACCAGGTCCGTGAACGTGCTGGACACCATGACTCCCTTGTAGGAGACAGGCTCGTTCGGCATGACGACTCCGTAAAGGTGGAATGGTTGAACCCGGAGTCAGTATACGGGCCGGATATGGAGTGCGGCGACGGTGAGTCGCCGCTTTTCGATCTTCGAGCGTTCCCGCGCAAAAGATTCGAAAGCGGCAACTCGCCGTTGCCGCACTCCATATCGGTATTTTTTCCGCGGACTTGTCGATTTCGCCCTTCCTCGTTCGACGTATGAGTGAGGAAGGACAGAACGCCATGATCACCGCCATCACCGCCGCCGCCCTCGCCGCCGTTCTCGTGATCCGTGCCGCCGCGAAGCGGGATGCGTTCCACGTCCGCCGCTCGACGCGGATCGAGGCGCCGCCGGAGAAGGTCCGCGAGCTGATCGAGGACTTCCACCGCTGGGCGTCGTGGTCGCCGTACGAGGATCTCGACCCGGTCATGCGGCGCGCGTACAGCGAGCCGGCGGCGGGGACGGGCGCGGTCTACGCGTGGAAGAGCAGCGGCCGGGCGGGGACGGGGCGGATGGTGATCACGGAGTCGTCGCCGTCACGCGTGGTCGTCCACCTGGATCAGGCGAAGACACACTCGGTCGCGGAGTTCACATTGTGTCCGTCGAATGGGGCGACCGAGGTGACGTGGTCGTTGGAAGGGGTGGGGTCGCTGCTCACGAAACATACGACCGGCCGCACCTTCGAGACCGGACTGGCCAACCTCAAGGCCACGGTCGAGCGGAGTTGGTATGGTCCGCGGAAGCCCGCGCGCCGTGCCCCGCGTCGCCCGTATCGAGGCTCCGCCTTCCAGCCGGTGGCCACCCGAGTCTCTCTCCCAGCCGCTTAAGGCCCGGAGTCCAGGCTCGCACAGCCGGGATCCAGGCTCGCACAGTCGGGATCCAGGCTCGCACAGTCGGGATCCAGGCTCGCACAGCCGAGATCCGGGCTCGCACAGCTGGGACCCGGGCTCGCACAGCTGGGATCCAGGCTCGCACAGCTGGGAACCAGGCTCGCACAGCTGGGATCCGGGCTCGCACAGCTGGGAACCAGGCTCGCACAGCTGGGATCCGGGCTCGCACAGCTGAGATCCGGGCTCGCACAGCGGGAATCCCGGTTCGCACAGCCGAGATCCCGATTCGCACAGCGGGAATCCCGGTCCACGCAGCGGGAATCCCGGTCCGCACAGCGGGAATCCCGGTTCGCACAGCGGGAATCCCGGTTCGCATAGCGGGAAATCCCGGTTCGCACAGCGGGAATCCCGGTTCGCAGAGCGGGAATCCCGGTTCGCATAGCAGGAATCCCTGTCGAGATCATCAAGGCCATAGTCGTGCGGTTGTGTCGCGAGGCCGGTTGGTGTATCTCGGATTCTCGCGCGGCGGAGGTGTTCGATGGAGTTGGGTAGTTTTGGTCTTCCTGAGCTGCTGCTCATCCTCGTCATTCTCGTGTTCGGAATTTTCTGGATCCGGATGCTCATCCTCGCGGCGCAGGATGGACGAATCGGCTGGGTGCTCGTCATCGTCATGCTGGGGGTCGTGGGTGCGACGGTCTACTACTTCGTGCGCCGGACGGCGCCGAAAGCGAGCCTCGGACAATGATCGAGGTCCCACGGATCTGTGGGGTGCGGCGACGGCGAGTCGCCGCTTTTGTATCTTTGCGCGCTGACCGCTCCGAATGATAGGAAAGCGGCGACTCGCCGTCGCCGCACTCCATATGAACCGTACTGTTCTCATTACCGGTGCCAATCGTGGGCTCGGGCTCGCGACTGCGCGGGCGCTCGCAGCGCAGGGCTATTCCGTCATCCTGACGGCCCGAGATCTCGCGAAGGCCGAAGCCGCGGCGGCGGGCATCGCGGGTGCGCGGGCCGAGGTGCTCGACGTAGCGGATCCGGAGAGCATTGACGCGTTGCGCGCGCGCGTGCCCGAGGTCGACATCCTGATCAACAACGCGGCGGTGGCGCTCGACGAGGGGATCAACGTCCTCGACGTCGAGCGCGATCTCGTGCAGACCACGATGCAGACAAACTTTCGCGGACCGCTGCTGCTCTGTCAGGCGTACGTGCCGGGGATGCAGCAGCGCCGTTGGGGACGAATCGTCAACGTCTCCTCGGGCGCCGGGCAGCTCGCGACGATGACCGACTACGCGCCGTCGTACTCGATGTCGAAGGCGGCGCTGAACGCGCTGACGCGGCAGGTCGCGGCGGCGGCGAAGGACTCGGGCGTGCTGGTGAACTCCGTCTGCCCCGGCTGGGTACGCACGGACATGGGCGGCCCGAACGCGACGCGCTCGATCGACGAGGGGATCGAGACGATCGTGTGGGCGGCGACGCTGCCGGACAACGGCCCGACCGGCGGCTTCTTCCGCGACGGCAAGCCGATCCCCTGGTAATCAACGATCCAGCCGGTACCACGGATGCTGCAACCCGGTCCGCGCGAAGAAGTGCGTCCCGATCTCCGTGAACCCGAGACGCACCAGGAGCGCGTGGGAGACGGCGTTCTCCGGATGGCGTCCGGCGAACAACGCGGCCGCACCGACCACGTCGAACGCGTACGCGATCACCGCCCGCGCCGCCTCGGACCCGTAACCCGCGCCCCAGAACTCGGGGAGGAACTGAAAGCCGGTCTCGTACACGGGGTGTCCGGCCTCGTTCGGCTTGAGGCCGCAGCAGCCGGCGAATGCGCCCGCGACGAACACAGGCCAGTACTGAACCCCGAGCGTGGCTTCGTTCGCTACTTCGCGTGCAACCCGCTCCCTCACCTCCTCGTCCGAGTACGGCCCGCCGATGAAGCGCATGACGTCCGGGTCACACCAGACCCTCGCGGCGAGGTCGACGTCCGACGCGCGCCACACGCGGAACTCGACCCGGGCAGTGGGCGGGGGAGGCATCACGCGATCGTATCGTTTGGAGTGCTGCGACGGCGAGACGCAGCTTTCTAATCTTTGCACGCTGTCCGCTCCGAAGATTCGAAAGCGGCAACTATCCGTTGCCGCACTCCAAATCAGCGCGAGAGCCAGCCGCCGTCGACGGTGAGCGTCGTCGCGTGGACGTATTCCGAGGCTGGGGACGCGAGGAAGACTACGGCGCCCGCGAGGTCCGCGGGCACACCCCACCGCCCGGCCGGGATGCGGGCGAGGATGTCGCGTGAGCGCACGGGGTCGTCGCGCAACGTCTGGGTGTTGTCGGTGGTCATGTAGCCGGGGGCGATGGCGTTGACGTTGATGCCGTGGGGGGCGAGCTCGTTGGCGAGGGCGCGGGTGAGGCCGAGGATGGCGCTTTTGGCGGCGGTGTAGGCGATGACGCGGATGCCGCCTTGGTAGGAGAGCATGGATGCGATGTTGATGATGCGGCCTTTGGCTTTCCGCGCGAGGAGGCGGCGGGCGAAGTCTCGGGAGAGGGCGAAGACGGAGCGGAGGTTCACTTCGATCACGTCGTCCCAGTCTTCGTCGGTGTAGTCGACGAGGTCGGCGCGGCGGATGATGCCGGCGTTGTTGACGAGGATGTCGACCTCGCCGGCGCGGTCGAGCAACGACGCCACGGCGTTGCGGTCGCGGAGGTCGGTGTCGGCGCTGGACGTGCGCACCACACGGGCGCCGGCCTGTTCGAGCGCGTCGGCCATGGCGGCGCCGAGGCCGCGGGAGGCGCCGGTGACGAGGGCGGAGTGGCCGTCGAGACGGAAGAGGTCGAGGATCATGCGGCGCGCCGGATGTCCTGGCCGAGGCGGCCGAGGTCGAGGCCGAGGTAGTCGCGGGCGTTGAAGAAGGACACATCCTGCGCGAGCCGGCCCAGCAGTTCGCGGTCGTCGGGGAGGAGGCCGTCGCGCACGTCGTTGCCGAGGAGGTTGCAGACGACGCGGCGGAAGTACTCGTGGCGCGAGTAGGAGAGGAAGCTGCGCGAGTCGGTGACCATGCCGACGAAGCGCGCGAACAGGCCCATGTTCGACAGCGCGCGGATCTGCGCCTCCATCCCTTCCTTCTGATCGAGGAACCACCACGCGGAGCCGTACTGCATCTTGCCGGGCACGGAGCCGTCCTGGAAGTTGCCGATCATGGTCGCGAACAGCTCGTTGTCGCGGGGGTTGAGGTTGTAGAGGATCGTCCTGGCGAGATGGTTCGTCGCGTCGAGGCGGTCGAGGAAGCGCGCCAGCGGGCGGGCCTGCTCGAAGTCGCCGACGGAGTCGAGGCCCGAGTCCGCGCCGAGGAGGCGGCGCATGCGCGTGTTCGTGTTGCGCAGCGCGCCGAGGTGGTATTGCTGGACCCAGCCGCGGGCGTGGTCCATCAGCGCGAAGTGGTGCAGCAGCGCCGACTTGTAGCCGCGCGCGTCGTCGCCGTTCACCGGCTCCCGCGCCCGCAGCTTCGCGAACGTGTTCGCGACGTCCTCGTCGCTCGACGGCTCCGCGTAGATCTGTTCGAGACCGTGGTCCGAGGCGCGGCAACCGGCGGCGTGGAACTCCGCGTGGCGGCGGTCCAGCGCGTCGAGGAACTGATTGAAGTTCACGATCGAGACGTTGGACACCGCTTCGAGGCGGTCCAGCCACGCGTTGAACGCGTCCATGTCCTCGATCGCCAGCGCCGCGTCCGGACGCCACGTGGGCACCACGCGCGTATCGGGATCCTCACGCTGCGCGAGCACGTGATGATGGTCGAGCGAGTCCGCGGGATCGTCCGTCGTGCAGACCACGGCCACGTTGAACTGCCGCAGCAGCTCCTGCGTCGAGAGCTGCCGGAGCGTCTGGTTGCAATGGTCGAAGATGCCCCGCGCCGTCGACGCGTCGAGCAGCGACATGATCCCGAACGGCTTCTTCAGCTCGAGGTGCGTCCAGTGATACAGCGGATTGCGCAGCGTGGCCGGCACCGTGCGCGCCCAGGCTTCGAACTTTTCCCAGTCCGAGGCGTCGCCGGTGATCAGGCGCTCGTCCACGCCGTTCGCGCGCATCGCCCGCCACTTGTAGTGATCGCCCTGCAGCCAGATCTCGGTGAGGGAGCGGAAGTGGTGATCGTTCGCGATCTGCTCGACGGGGAGGTGGCAGTGGTAATCGATGATCGGGAGGCCGGCGACGTAGCGATGGTACAGATCGCGCGCGACGGCGGTCTCGAGGAGGAAGTCGTCGTGGATGAAGAGGGTCATACGTCTGCTGGTTCCAGCCGCGGCGCCAGCGCGTGGATGATCCCCAGCGCCAGGAGGTACACGCTCCCGGCGATGATGAAGACCGGGACGTAGCTGTGCGTGAGCTCCAGCACGTAGCCGGTGCCGGTGGCGACGAACATGCCGCCGACCGAGCCGGCCATCCCGCCGAAGCCGACCACCGATCCGACCGCGCGTTTCGGAAACATGTCCGAGGCGGTGGTGAAGATGTTTGCGCTCCAGCCCTGGTGCCCGGCGGCGGCGAGACTGATCAACGCCACCGCGGTCCACATCCCCGACACCATCGGCGCGAAGACCACCGGCACGACGCAGAGCGCGCAGATCAGCATTGCCACCTTGCGCGCCTTGTTCACGGTCCAGCCGTTTTTGATGAAGCGCGAGGAGAGCCAGCCGCCGCCGATGCTGCCGATGTCCGCGATCACATAGATCGCGATCAGCGGCGGACCGATCCGGCTCAGCGTCACACCGTGCTTCTCATTCAGGAACTTGCCGAGCCAGTAGAGATAGAACCACCACACCGGATCGGTCAGGAGCTTGCCGATCGCGAAGGCCCACGTCTGGCGCTTGCCGATGATGCTTCCCCACTTGATCTTCGTGGTCGCCTCTTCGGCGTCCGAGCGGATGTACGCGAGCTCGCCCGCGGAGACGGTCTTGTGCTTTTCCGGCGGGTTGTAGAGCCAGAGCCACGCGAACAGCCAGAGGAAGCCGATGGCGCCGGTGATGAGGAACGCGGCCTGCCAGCTCCAGGTCAGGGCGATGACCGGGACGATGGCCGGGGCGATGATCGCGCCGAGGTTGCTGCCGCCGTTGAAGATGCCGGTGGCCAGGGCGCGCTCCCGCTTCGGGAACCACTCGGCGACCGTCTTGATCGCCGCGGGGAAGTTGCCTGCTTCGCCGAGTCCGAGGCCGAAGCGCGCCATGCCGAAGCCGAACGGAGTGCGCACCAGCGCGTGGGCCATGGCCGCGAGACTCCAGAAGACGATCGACACCGCGAAGCCGAGCTTCGTGCCGATCACGTCCAGGATGCGGCCGACGAGCAGCAAGCCGATCGCGTACGCCGCCTGGAACGCCGTCACGATGTAGCCGTACTGCACCTCGCTCCAGCCGATCTCCTTCTGCAGCGTCGGGGCGAGGATGCCCAGGACCTGGCGGTCGATGTAGTTGATCGTCGTGGCGAACAGCAGCAGCACGCACACGATCCAGCGCACGTGGCCGCGCCTGGGAACGGTGGCGGTGTCGTCGGACACGGCAGATGCGGGCGCGATCGGCTCGGCGGTCATTTCAGGCCACTCCTCTCAACTGCTGCCACACGCGTCCGGTGGGGAACTCGTACGCGGCGAGCGACTCGGGCTTCATGGTGATGCTGTACCCCGGCAGCGACGGCACGACGTAGCGCGCGTCGCGGACGATGCACGGATCGACGAAGTGCTCGTGCAGGTGGTCGACGTATTCGCACACGCGATCCTCGAGACTGGCGCCGACGGCGATGTAGTCGAAGATCGAGATGTGCTGGACGTACTCGCAGAGGCCCACGCCGCCGGCGTGCGGGCAGACCGGGACGCCGAACTTCGCGGCCATCAGCAGGACCGGCAGGACTTCGTTGACGCCGCCCATCCGGCAGCTGTCCACCTGCAGGAAGCGGATGGCCTTCGCCTGCAGCATCTGCTTGAAGATGACCCGGTTCTGCACGACTTCGCCGGTGGCCACGCGGATCGGATCGATGGCCTGCTGGATCGCGGCGTGTCCGAGGATGTCGTCGGGACTGGTGGGCTCTTCGATCCAGTATGGGTCGAATCGGGCCAGCTCCTTCATCTGCCGGATGGCCTCGCCGACGTCCCAGCACTGGTTGGCGTCCATCATCAGCAGGCGCTCGTCGCCGATCTCCTCGCGCATGAGCGCGGCGCGGCGGAGGTTGTCCTCGAGGCTCATCCCCACCTTCATCTTGAACGCCGTCCACCCCGCGGCCATCGCTTCGCGGCAGAGGCGGCGGACTTTCTCGTCGGGGTAGCCGAGCCAGCCGGTGGAGGTGGTGTAGGCGGGGAAGCCGTCGCGCAGCAGCTCGGCTTCGCGCGCGTCCCTGCCATCGAGGCGCGAGCGGAGGATCTCCAGCGCCTCGGCGGGCGTGAGGACGTCGGTGATGTAGGTGAAGTCGATGGCGCCGACGATCTCCTCGGGCGTGAGGTCGGCGAGGTGCTTCCACATCGGCTTGCCTTCGCGCTTCGCCCAGAGGTCCCAGACCGCGTTGATCAGCGCGCCGGTGGCCATGTGCAGGATGCCCTTCTCGGGGCCGAGCCAGCGGAGCTGTTTGTCGACGGTGAGGTCGCGGTAGAAGCCGCGCAGGTCGTTCGTGATCTCCGAGAGGCGGCGGCCGATGACATGGTGCTTGAGCGCGTGCACCGCGGTGACGACGATCTCGTTGCCGCGGCCGTTGGTGAACGTGAGGCCGTCCCCGGTGAGGCCGGTGTCGGTAACGACGGTGACGTACGTCGCGGAGTAGTCGCCGAGGTTCAGGGCGTCCGAGCCGTCCATGTCCAGCGAAGTGGGGAAGCGAATGTCCCGCACATGCACTTCGGTGATCTTCAAAAAGGACCTCCTGTGGCGAGTGATGAGAGATGAGTGATGAGTGATGAGCACTAGGGCGGGCGGGACTCATCACTCATCACTCATCACTCATCACTGGTTCATCATTGATTGACTCCGCTGGCGAGGAATCCTCCGTCCACCGTCAGGATCTCGCCGTTCACGAAGCTCGACGCGTCGCTCGCGAGGAAGACGCAGGCGCCGGCGAGCTCTTCGACTTTGCCGAAGCGCTGCATGGGCGTGCGCAGCAGGAACTCTTTCCCGCGCTCGCTGCCGTCGAGGAGTTGCTGGTTGAGGGCGGTGCGGTAGACGCCCGGCGCGATGGCGTTGACGTTCATGCCGCGCGAGCCCCACTCCACCGCGAGGGCGCGCGTGAGTCCGGCCACGCCGGCCTTGCTCGCGGTGTAGGCCGCCACTTCGAAGAGACCGACGAACGACGCCAGTGAGGCGATGTTGATGATCCGGCCCGAGCCGCGCTCCAGCATGTGGCGTCCGAATACCTGACATGCGCGCAGCGTCCCGGTGAGATTGGTCTCCAGGATCGCGCCCCACTCTTCGTCGGTGACGTCGAGCGTCGGTCTCCGTTTAGTGATGCCCGCGCAGTTGACGAGGATGTCCACTCTGCCGAGCTGTTCGAGCGTGGCCGCGAGCGCGGCTTCGAGCGATGCGCGGTCGCTCACGTCCGCTGTTATGCGAACGCTGCGGCGCCCGCGGCTTTCGACTTCCGCCGCGGCGGCGTCGACCTGCTCTTTGCGCCGCGACACCGGCACCACGTCCGCCCCCGCCTCGGCCAGCCCACGCACGAGCGCCAGTCCGATGCCGGAGGTGCCGCCGGTGACGACGGCGACGCGGCCTTCCAGGGCGAGTGCGCTCAACCGCCCACCACTTTCGAGGGCAGGACGCCGGCGGGGAGATCGGGGTGTTCCGAGGCCTGGGCGGCGCGGGCGAGGTCGAGGTGCCGGGTCATCTCGGTGCGCGCACGCTCGGGATCGCGGTCGCGGATGGCCTGGTAGATGCGGCGGTGCATCTCCGCGGATTCCTTCAGGTCGATGGCATTGGCGACGGTGCGGCGGCGCTGCTCGTAGACGAGCGACGACACCATCTCCACGAGCGCGAGGAGCACGGGGTTGTCGGATGCGGCGGCGATGGCGCGGTGGAAGCGGACGTCGTGGACGAGGAACGTCTGCGGCTCCGTCAGGGTCGCGAACATCCCCGTCACCTCCTCGGCCATCGGCGCGAGGCGGTCGGCCAGTCCGCGCTCGGCGGCGAGTCCGGCGGCGCCGACCTCGAGGACTTTGCGCGCTTCGAAGATCTGATCGCGGGTGAAGCCGTGCAGCGCGGCGAGGAAGCTGAGCGGGCCGGCGCCGAGGCGGGGAGGGCCGCCGGTGATGAAGGTGCCGGCGCCTTGGCGGGACTCGGTGACGCCCATCGCCGCGAGCGCGTGCAGGCCGGCGCGGACGGTGGGACGGCTGACGCCCAGCTCCTGCGCGAGCTCGCGCTCGGGCACGAGGCGGTCGCCGGGACGGAGCTGGCCGCGCTCGATGAGCAGGGCAATGTGGCGGACGACCTGGTCCGCGGACTGGATGTCCAGTGCTGGGTTCTTGTCGGGTTCGTCGTTCATGAATGGCTTGACCAATTCTCTACACCTCGGCTGAGTTGTCAACACTGGATTGACCAATTTCCCAATCGCGCGATAGCATTTGGGGCATGTTGCGACATGGAATGTGCGGATTGGCGAGAATTGGTCTGACCTTATGCGCTCTGATTGCGTTTGCAGTAAACGCGGAAGTGGTGCTGTTCGCGGACTACTCCGATCCCGATGTGATCCGTGTCGGGAAGGATTATTACCTCGTCTCGTCGAGCTTTCAGAATGTCCCGGGCCTGCCGATCCTCCAGTCGCGGGATCTCGTGAACTGGACGCTGGTGGGGCACGCGGTGGATCGGCTGCCGTCGCCGGACTTCGACACTCCGCAGCACGGGAACGGTTTGTGGGCGCCGAGCCTGCGGCATCACGGCGGCTGGTTCTGGATCTACGTGGGCGATCCGGATCGCGGAATCTATATGACGCGCGCGCGCGACGTGCGGGGTCCGTGGGAGCCGCTGACGCTGGTCAAGGAAGCAAAGGGGTGGATCGATCCGTGCCCGCTTTGGGATGACGACGGGTCGCTGTACCTCGTCCATGCGTGGGCGAAGAGCCGGGCGGGGTTCAACGGGGTGCTGCACGTGAACCGTCTGTCGCCGGACGCGCGGCGGGTGGTGGATGACGGCGTGCTCGTGTTCGACGGCCGCGAGCGTCATCCGACCATCGAAGGGCCGAAGTTCTACAAGCGGAACGGCTGGTACTACATCTTCGCGCCGGCGGGCGGGGTGAAGCGCGGCTGGCAGACGGTGTTGCGGTCGAAGAGCGTGTACGGACCGTACGAGGACAAGGTGGTGCTGCGCGACGGGCTGCACCAGGGCGGCTGGGTGGATGACTGGTTCGTACACTTCCAGGACCTCGGCGCGTACGGGCGGGTGGTGCATCGGCAGCCCTTGCGGTGGGTGAACGACTGGCCGGAGATGTATGGAGTGCGGCGGCAAGGCCGCCGCTTTCCAATTCGTGCGGCGCGAGCGACAAGCGCGCGGCTCGAAGCAAACGAATTCGAAAGCGGCGGCCTTGCCGCCGCACTCCATAACGACTGGCAGTGGCAGGGGAACCCTTCGCCCGATCGCAACGTGCCGGCGAACCTGTGGAACACGACCAACGTGCTGACGCACAAGTTCCCGGCGCGCGCCTTCACGGCGACGACGACGATCGACGTGAAGTCAACGCGCTCGGGGTTGGTCGTCCTCGGCCTGGATTACTCGGCGCTCGTCGTCGACCGCGGCGCGCTGACGCGCGTGACGGCGCGCGACGCGGACCAGGGCGGCGCGGAGACGGAGCTCGGCCGCGTCGCGATCGAGGGGCCCGTGCAGTTGCGCGTGACGGTCACGTCGCACGCGGTGGCGCGCTTCAGCTACTCCACCGGCGGCGCGTTCCGGCCTCTCGGACCCGCCTTCGTCGCGAGGCCCGGCAAGTGGGTCGGCGCGAAGGTGGGCGTGTTCGGGACCGATGCGAAGGCCAGCCTCGAGCCGTTCGAGCCGGAGGAGAGTGCGAGCCTCATTGTGGCGCAGGACGGCAGCGGCGACTTCCGGACGATCCAGGAAGCCGTCGACGCCATCCCGGCGACCAACGAAGACAACCAGACCATCCTCATCCGCAACGGCGTCTATCGCGAGAAGGTCCTGATCGCGAAGTCGTACGTCTCGCTGGTCGGCGAGGACCGCGAGAAGACACGCATCGAGTTCGCGGAGCTGCGGCGCAACTGGCGCGCGAATCATCCGGACGACTACGGGGCGGCGGTGATCAACATCGCGGACGACGCGACGGACGTCGTCATTGCGAACCTGACGGTGCTCAACGACTACGGCCGCAAACACGGCGATCACGATCATCAGTTCGCGATCCGCGGGATGGACCGCTCGAATCGCATCGCCGTGCTGTACGCGGATGTGATCGCGGATGGCGGCGACACGTTCAGCCCGTGGAACGCGGAGGCGGGGCTGTCGTACGCGACGGACTCGTATTTCGAAGGCCACGTCGACTTCGTCTGCCCGCGCGGCTGGTCGTACATCACGAACAGCCGCTTCTTCGCGCACAACGAGAGCGCCGCGATCTGGCACGACGGCAGCCGCGCGCGCGACCAGAAGTTCGTCGTCCGCCACTCCCGTTTCGACGGTGTCCCCAACTTTCCCCTCGGCCGCAATCACCGCGACGCGCAGTTCTACGTGGTCGACTCGGAGTTCTCTCCGAACATGGCCGACCGGGCGATCTATCCCGCGAAGGCGCCCGACCCGCGGCTCTGGGGCGAGCGGTATTACTACGCGAGCGCGCGCCGCGACGCCGGGAAGTTTGCGTGGCTCGCGGACAACCTCGAAGCCGCGGAAGGCTCGCCGCGCGACGAGGAGATCACGGCGGAGTGGACGTTCGGCGGACGCTGGGACCCGGCGACGCTGCCGGCGGTGCTGCCGCACGCGGCGATCCCGCGTCCGGAGCACGGGTGGAAGTGGGTCGACCCCTCGGGCGTCACGCTGCAGTGGACGCCCGCGCGCAACGCGCGCGTGGAGCGCATCACCTTCGACGGCAAGAGCACGGATGTCCACGATTCGCAATTCGAGACCGGCCCGCTCCAGCCCGGGAAGACGTACACCTGGCAGGTCGACGACGGCCCAGTGTGGTCGTTCACGGCGGACGCCCGTACCACCCGTATCGCCCTCGCCGGCGACTCCACGGTCACGGAAAAGCAGGGTTGGGGTCAGGGCTTCGAATCGCACGTGGCGGAGAGCGCGGCCGTGCTGAACCTCGCGCGCGGCGGACGCAGCTCGAAGTCCTACCGCACGGAAGGCTTCTGGGACGACGTCCTGCGCCACAAACCGACGCACGTCCTCCTACAGTTCGGCCACAACGACCAGCCGGGCAAAGGCCTCGACCGCGAGACCGACCTGCCGACGTTCCGCAAGAACCTTTCGCGCTACTTAGAGGATGCGCGGGCGATCGGCGCCAAACCGATCCTCGTCACCTCGCTGGCCCGCCGCATGGAAGACCCGCACCTCGGCCAGTACGCACAAGCCACGCGCGACGTCGCGAAAGAACAGAACGCCCCGCTGATCGACCTCCACGCGAAGAGCACAGAGATCCTGGAAGCGCTGCCCGTGTCAGTCCGCCACGCCTTAGGTCCCGACAAGACGCACCTCAACGAACAAGGTTCCCAACTCTTCGGCGCAGTCGTAGCGGAGGAGCTAGCGATGGCCGCTCCCGAGCTCGCAAAGCATCTGCGAAAACGAACCGCCAACCGCCAACCGCCAACCGCCAACTGGTCCTCCCGCATGGCGGACTCCGTCATGAAGCGCACCCCCGACCCGCTCTGGGTCGACGCGCGCGAAGCGCCGCGCTGGGAGTACACCCCGGGCCTCGTCCACAAAGGAATGCTCGAGGTCTGGCAGCGCACCGGCGACGATCGCTACTGGAAATACGCGCACGCGTATTACGACGCGTTCATCCAGCCCGACGGCTCCATCCGCGCGTACGACAAGAGCGAGTACAACATCGACCGCGTCAATCCCGGCAAGCCGCTGTTCCTCCTCTACGAGAAGACGAAAGAGGAGAAGTACCGGAAGGCGATCGAGCTCCTGCGCCAGCAGATGCGCGAGCATCCGCGGACGAAGGAAGGCGGCTTCTGGCACAAGAAGCGATACCCGTATCAGATGTGGCTCGACGGCCTGTACATGGCCGCGCCGTTCCTCGCGCAGTACGCGAAGACGTTCAACGAGCCCGCGCTGTTCGACGACGTCATCAATCAGTTCGTCTGGATGGAGAAGCACGCGCGCGACGAGAAGACCGGCCTGCTGTACCACGGCTGGGACGAGAGCCGGCAGCAGAAGTGGGCTGACCCGCAGACGGGCCGCTCGCCCGCGTTCTGGGGCCGCGCGATGGGGTGGTACGCGATGGCGCTCGTCGACACGCTGGACTTCGTGCCGCTCCAGCACCCGCGCCGCCGCGAGCTCGTCGGCATCCTGCAGCGGTTGTCCGAGGCGGTGACGAAGGTGCAGGACCCGAAGAGCGGGGTGTGGTGGCAGGTCGTCGACCAGGGCGGGCGGGAAGGGAACTACCGCGAAGCCTCGGTGTCGGTGATGTTCAGTTACGCGCTGTTGAAGGGGGCGCGCCTCGGCGTCCTCGATCCCAAGTTTCGCGCGGTGGGTCGCCGTGCCTATGAGGGCGTGCTGCGGGAGTTCATCGAGGACGACAAGGACGGCGTCGTGAACATCCACCACGTCTGCGAAGTCGCCGGCCTCGGCGGCGATCCGGAGAAAGGGGAGCGCTATCGCGCGGGGACGTACGAGTACTACGTGACCGAGAAGATCCGCAGCAACGACCCCAAGGCGGTAGGGCCGTTCCTGTTCGCCAGTTTGGAAATGGAGCGGTAAAGCGAAATGTGGTGCCGCCGCCCCGGCGGCCGTAACGCCGGCGCCTCGCCGGCCGGCTGGGAGCCGGCGGAACGGCCGGCGAAGGCGCCGGCACCACATTCGAAGGCGGCCGCTACAAACCGCCCACCTCGCGCGACAACCGCTCCAGCCACGCGCGACGATCCTCAGGCACCACAACCGCGCGCGTCGTCGTCGCGCGCACGGGATAACCGCCCACCTCTTCCTGGCTGTCGATGATGCGCCCCGTGCGGTCAACCACCGACTGCACGATCCGCGCGTCGATCGGATCGCGCTGCGCCGGGCGTGACCCCGCGAACCGCAACACGCGGTCAACAGACGGTACCCGCGAAGAAGAAACACTCTCCACCACCACTACCCCGTCATCCGCAAGCGCCACACCCACGACGAGGTTGTCCCGCAGCCACACCCGCCCGCCCGGGTCCACGCCCTTCACGAAGAAACGCCCCCGCGTGTCCGGCCCGGCGATCGCCACGTTCCCCTCCAACACCACCTCTGCCGGCGTCAGCATCTTCTCGTTCCCTCGCACGCCCACCCCCACACACGCCGAGCCCCAGTTGTACATGACCGAATCGCGGACCGTGGCCGAGGCGCCGCCTTTGACGCGGGGGTTGCGCTCGCGGTTGTGCGCGTAGAGGCAGCCTTCGATCAGCACGTTGCGCACGCCGTCGTGGACGAGCGTGCCCTTCGAGTGCTCGCCCTTCGGATGCGTCGACTGCGACAGCCCCTCCGCGATCAGGCAGTTCCGCAGCGTGATGTCGTGCGCGGTGAGGCTCGGGTCCTCGACGTCCCCCGGCCCGGACGTCGAGAGGTTCTCGTCGACCGCCCACGTCGCGGAGCAGTGCTCGAAGAGGACGTGATGGCCGCGCCGCACGCCCAGCGCGTCCGGCGCCCACTCCTTCCCGGCAGGGCCGCCGTCGCCGGGACGCACCGCCAGGTGCTGGATCACCACATCGTGCGTCTCGACGAGCAGGCCGCCGCGGATCAGGGTGATCCCCGGGTCGGGCGCCGTCTGGCCCGCGATGGTGAGGTGCGGACTGCGGACGACCAGGGTCTGCCCGCCGAGGTCGATCACGCCGCCGACCTCGAACACCACCAGCCGGGGGCCTTCCGCTTCGATGGCGCGGCGGAGCGAGCCCGGACCGTCGGCGGCGATCGTCGTCACGCGAAGGACCGTCCCGTCGATGCCTCCGGTTGGGCTTAGTGGTATGACCAGTACGGCGATTGGATTGATGCGCGCAGGCGATGAACAGCCTAAAAGCGATAGAAAAAGGAAAAGAGGGCTAGCGAATTTGCTCATATTGGTCATACAACACTTGACTAGCTACTCACAGTGGTCATATAACACATCAACCTAAGCCAGCGCCCGGAGGAGATTCAATGAAGCGACGAATCGGCCTGCTCATCCTTCTGTTTATCGCCCTTCCCCTGGTGGTCTCCGCCCAGGATTTCCGCGGCGCGATCACCGGAACCATCACGGATTCCACAGGTGCCGTCCTCCCGGGCGTGACCGTCACGGTCACCAACGTGGAGACCAACGTCGCCGCCACCACCGTCACCGACGGGCGCGGCGCCTACCAGATCCGCTACCTCAACGCCGGCACCTACAACGTGCAGGCGCAGCTCGAAGGGCTGCAGACCGTTCAGCAGAACGGGGTCAGCGTGAGGGTCGGCGACGCGATCCCGGTCGACTTCAAGATGCTGGCGGGCTCGGTGTCGGAGGTGATGGTCGTGACGGCCAGCGCGCCGATCATCGATACCACCACCGGTGTCACCGGCGCGGTCATCGACAGCAATCAGATCGAGCAGCTCCCGCTGGGCGACGGTACGGCGTACATGCTCACGCGCCTCGCGCCGGGCGTCTCGGATGCCTCCGACCTGCACTTCTCCCGGCCGATGGACAACGGCAACCTCGGCGGCATCGTCGCCAACGGCGCCATGGGCGGGAACGACTTCACGCTCGACGGCGCGCCGAACCGGGTCTCGCCGAACAACACGAACCCGGGCAACAACAGCGGCGTGGTCGGCTTCTCGCCTCCCTCCGACGCCATCTCGCAGTTCAAGGTGCAGACGAACGCGTTCGACGCGCAGTCCGGCCACACCGCGGGCGCCTCGGTGAACCTGGCCCTCAAGTCCGGTACGAACGACTGGCGCGGAGCGGTCGCGTACTTCAATCGCAGCGACAGCCGTACCGCGACGCCGCTGCTGAGCGAGCGCGCGGGCGCCGAGAAACCGACCCGCGAGTACGACCGCTTCACCGGCACGCTCTCCGGCCCGGTCTTCCGCGACCGCACGTTCTTCATGTTCTCCTTCGAGCGCCTCAAGGACATTCAGCCGGAGTCGGCGTCGTACACCGTCCCGACCATGAAGATGCGGACGGGCGATCTCTCCGAATGGACCGGCGTCCCAATCTACGATCCGCTGACCGCCACGGGCAGCGCCAACACGCGCACGGCGTTCGCCGGCAACATCATCCCGGCCGACCGCATCAGCGCCATCGCCCGCGCCTATGCCGCGCTCTATCCGGAGCCGAACCGGCCCGGGCTCGAGGACAATTACTTCACCAATCAGCCCCGTCCTTACGACTACAACGCCTTCCTTCTGCGTGGCGACCACAACTTCAACGGCGCGAACAAACTGTTCCTCAACGCGTACTGGAACAAGCGCGAAGAGGACCGCTACAACTGGGCCAAGGGCGCGGCCAACGCCACTGGCGAAGGGGAGATCGGCGGGTTCCTGGTCACGCAGGGCTTCGACTACCGCAGCAACGCCGGCGCGACGCTCGGGTACACGTCGATGCTCGGCAACAACCTGATGGTCGACGTCGTCGGCGCGTGGTCGCAGTTCGGCGAGTGGCGCGAGCCGGGCGACGAGTTCGATCCGGCGGAGCTCGGATTCTCGCAGAACGTCGTGACGCTCGATGAACGGGTACAAGTACCTGCCGTTCATCACGTTCGGCGGCTTCAGCACCACGAACTCCAACTCCCGCATCGCCAGCCTCGGCTCGCAGCGCTCGGACTTCGGCACCGGTTTCGACCGTCCGTTCACGAACATCTCCCTGACACCGACGGCGAGCTGGGTCACCGGAGGACACTCGATCCGCACCGGCTATGAGCTGCGCCACCAGCGCTGGCAGATCGACAACGCCGAATACGGCGCGGGCCGGTATCACTTCAACGGCGCGTACACGCGCGCGAACAACTCCGGCGCGCTGAACGTCCTCGCGCAGCAGTGGGCGCAATTCCTCCTCGGACTGCCGACGACGGGCACCAACACCGTGGCCGCTCCGGGCAGCACGGGGAGCCAGTTCGAGATCGCGGCCGACGCCGACTATCGCCAGGTCTCGCACTCGGTGTTCGCGCAGGACGACTGGAGCATCACCGACAAACTGACCATCAACGCCGGTCTCCGCTTCGAGTTTCATCAGTCGATGGCCGAATCGGAGGACCGCAACGTCGGCGGCTTCGACGCGACCATGGCCAGCCCGATCGCCGCGGCGGCGATGGCCAAGTACGCGGCCAACCCGATCCCCGAGCTCGCGCCGAGCGCGTTCCACGTCAACGGCGGCCTGCAGTTCGCGGACGGCGCGCTCTACGACGATCTGTTCAAAGTCATGCCGCGCCTGGCGGCGGCGTACTCGATCGACCCCAAGACCGTCATCCGCGGCGGCATCGGCCTGTTCAGCTACGACTATTACTTCGACGCGGGCAACCAGCTCGGGTTCTCGCAGCCGACGGGCATCATCACCACGACGAACAACGGCGCGACGTTCATCGCCGATCTGGACAACCCGATCCCGGGCGGCCAATTGACGCAGCCGACCGGCTCCTCCCTCGGCGCGGCGACGGGACTCGGCTTCACGCTGGGCACGATCGTGCCGGCGGAGCGGGAGATCCCGTACTACACGCGCTGGCAGATCGGCGCGCAGCGCGACCTCGGCGCCGGCTGGTCGACCGAGGTGTATTACGTGAATTCGAAGGGGCGGAACCTGCCGGTCCTGCGTGATCTCAACGCCCTGCCGATGCAGTACCTGTCCACGTCGCCGATGCGCGACGCCGCGCACGAGACGTTCCTCAGCGCGCAGGTCCCGAATCCGTTCCAGGGCCTGCTGCCAGGCAGCAGCATCAACGGCTCGACGATCTCGCGAGGGCAGCTCCTGCGCCCGTTCCCGCAATACCTGATCGGCGGCGCCAACGGCGCGATTGGCGGCACGGCGAGCGTGGGCACCGAGGACTACGTCGGGTCGGACCAATACCAGGCGGGCGCGATCCGGGTGGAGAAGCGCTTCCGCGCCGGCAATTCGATCCTGGCGTCGTACACGCGCTCGGAAGCGCGCGACAAGGTGAACTACCTCAATCACTCCTCCGGTGAGCTCGAGGACCGCATCTCTCCGAACGACCGGCCGCACCGCGCGTCGCTCGGCGGGACGCTGCAGCTTCCGTTCGGCCGCCATCAGCGTTACGGCGCGAACTGGAACGCGTTCACCGACGCCGTCCTCGGC
This sequence comes from uncultured Acidobacteriota bacterium, assembly GCA_963821585.1. GTDB lineage: Bacteria > Acidobacteriota > Thermoanaerobaculia > Gp7-AA8 > Gp7-AA8 > QHVT01. The sequence continues at coordinate 3,794,234 of CAWGEI010000003.1, read as the reverse complement.
GGCTGGACGGTCAGCGCGACCTATCAGTACCAGACCGGCGCGCCGCTGGTGTGGAACACGAGCCTCTATTACGACCCGTCCCGCGACCCGAAGGATCTCCGCGCGCACATTGGCGGCGATTGTCCGGACGGCGGCGAGGCCGGCCTCGACTGCGCGGCGTGGGACACGTCCGGCTTCTACATTCCGGGCGGCACGGGCCGTACGGATCAGCGCATCGTGCTCGCCAACAACGTCCGCTACTTCCCGTCCACGCTGCCGCACGTCCGCACCGACGACGTGCAGCTCGTGGATATCGGCATCTACAAGACCTTCGGCCTGCCCAGCGGCTTCGACCTGCAGATCCGCATCGAGGCCATCAACGCGCTGAACTACACGGTGCTCTGGAACCCGAACCAGGACCCGACCAGCGCCAGCTTCGGCATCGTCAACCAGGACCGCAACAACCCGCGGGACATCCAGCTCGGCGCGAAGCTGACCTTCTGATGAAAAGAGCGCTCCTCCTGCTGCCGGCGGCCCTCCTGGCCGCCGGCAGTCTCTGCGCACAATCGCTCACCGTCACCGTCACCGTCCACAACGATCTGCCCTTCGCGCGACCGTCTGAGACGGTTGTGCTGACCGCGGCGCAGCTCGCGCCCCTCGGCGGCGATCTCACGAAGGTCCACGTCTACGAGGGCGGCAGCACGCGGGAAGTCCTGGCCCAGGTACTCGACGGCACGCTCCTCTTCCAGGCCGACGTCCCCGCGCGCGGGCAGCGCGTGTTCGACCTGAAGCCCGGCGACAAGCGCGTGTACAAACGCGAGGACTTCCGCGTGTACGGGCGCTTCAACCGCGAGCGCTTCGACGACTTCGCCTGGGAGAACGACCGCGTCGCGCACCGCATGTACGGCGCCGCGCTGGAGACGTGGGAGAAGGAGCCGTTGACGTCGAGCACCGTGGACGTCTGGCTCAAGCGCACGCGCCGGCTGGTCCTCAATGACTGGTACCTGGCCGACGACTATCACCGCGACAACGGCGAAGGCGCGGACTTCTACTCCGCCGGCCGGAGCCGCGGCTGCGGCGGCAGCGGCCTGTGGCGCGACGGGAAGCTGGTGGTGTCGAAGAACTTCCGCGAGTCCCGCGTGCTGGCCAATGGGCCGATCCGGCTCGTGTTCGAGCTCGTACTACCCCGACTTCAAGGAGACCAAGCGCATCACGTTGGATGCGGACAGAACTTCAACCGCTTCGAGAGCCGGTACGAGAACGTCCGGCGACACGACGTACGCCGCGGGCATCAAGAAGGTCCCGGCCGCGCAGTTCCGCGTCGAGCGCGGCGTCATCCGCAACTGGGAGCCCGTCGCGCAGAACGCGGGGGAGTTCGGCTGCGCGGTGATCGTCGATCCGGCGTCGGTTGTGGAGACCGTCGAGGCCGAGGGAAATCAGCTCATCGTCGCTCGCACCCCGGCGGCGTACTGGGTCGGCTCCGCCTGGAACCGCAGCGGCGACTTCGTCGAGGTCGCGGACTTCGATCGGGCCATCGATCAGTGGGTTGAAACGCATAAGCTCACCGCTGCGCGTGGAGATCCGATGACCGTCGATCGCAGAACGCTGATCCGCAATCTCGCCCTCGCCGGTGCCGCGGTTGCTCTTTCTCCGAATGTGCGCGTGGCTTCAGCCCGCCTCCCTCGGCGGAGCGCGGGCTGAAGCCACGCCTACGTTGACCGTCGATCCTCAAAATCCGTGGGCCTCGCTCCCCGATCTCCTCGCGCGCATCACGCCGCCGCGCATCCCACGGCGCGATTTCGTGATCACGAAGTTCGGCAACTCGATCCCCAAGGCCATCGCCGCCGCGCACAAGGCCGGCGGCGGCCGCGTCGTCGTCCCGGCCGGCGACTACGAGACCGGCCCGATCCATCTGAAGAGCCGCATCGAGCTCCACATCGCCGCGGGCGCCACGCTGCGCTTCACGCGTGACACTTCGAGGTACCCGCTCGTCCTCTCGCGCTGGGAAGGCGTCGAGCTGATGAACTACTCGCCGCTCATCTACGCCTTCGAGTGCGAAGACGTGGCCGTGACGGGTGAGGGGACGCTCGACGGCCAGGCCGATGAGGAGCACTGGTGGCCGTGGAAAGGCGTCACCACCGGCAAGCGCACCGACGTCACGAAGAACAACGAAGGTCCGGCCCCGCAGCTCGCCGACCGCAACAAGCTTTTTCAGCAGGCCGAGGACGGCGTGCCGGTCGCGGAGCGCGTCTATGGACCGGGGCACTACCTTCGGCCGTCGTTCATCGAGCCGTATCGCTGCACGAACGTGCTCATCGAGGGCGTGACCATCCGCAACGCGCCGTTCTGGGTGACGCATCCGACGCTCTGCACGAACGTCATCGTGCGAGGGATCAAAGTCGATTCGCACGGGCCGAACAACGACGGCTGTGATCCGGAGTCGTGCCGCGACGTGCTCATCGAGGACTGCCTCTTCGACACCGGCGACGACTGCATCGCCTTGAAGTCGGGCCGCAATGGCGACGGCCGGCGACTGGCCACGCCGGTGGAGAATGTGATCATTCGCAACTGCGTGATGAAAGACGGCCACGGCGGCATCACCGTCGGCAGCGAGATCACGGGCGGCGCACGCAACGTCTTCGCCGAGAAATGCCGGCTGGACAGCGAGCATCTCGAGCGCGCGCTGCGCTTCAAGACCAACACCCTGCGCGGCGGCGTCATCGAGAACGTCTTCGTCCGCGACATCGAGATCGGCGCCGTGAACCTCGCCCCGATCGAGATCGACCTCCGTTACGAGCCGCGCGACCAGGGACCGTTCCTCCCCGAGGTACGGAACATCCTCGTCGAGCGGATGACGTCGAAGAAGAGCAAACACGCGTTGTACATCGTCGGCCTCGAGCAGGCGCCCATCCGCAACGTCGTCGTGCGCGAGAGCGCCTTCCGCGGCGTCGCGCAGGGACACGTGATCGAGGGGATGGTGGACCTGACGCTCGATCGTGTGATCACCGAGCCCGCACCGAAGGAGAAAAAGTCATGAGCCAGATCGATGCACGGACGTGCGTCGTGAGAGAGACGGCCAATCATCGCGGCCGGCGCATCTCCGTCAAACCGGGAGCGACCGCCGCGCGCCACCTGCACTACGGGCGCATCGTGCTCGACGGCGGTTCCGAGACGTTCAGCACCGAGGGCCGCGAGACCGCGTTCATCGGGATGCACGGGCAAGCGAGCGTGGACGTCGACGGCCAGACCTACACCCTCGGCCAATACGACGCGCTCTACGTGCCGCGCGACTCGCAGGTGACGGTGAGCGGCAACTGCGATGTGGCCGAGGTCGCGGCGCCCGTCGATAACCGGTATCCCGTGCAGTCCGTGAAATTCGCGGACGTGAAGAACGATCCCGCGTTGTCATTCGACACCGGTGGCGCCTCCGCGCAACGCAACCTGAACATCCTCATCGGCAAGAACATCGAAGCCGGACGCATCCTGGCCGGCGTCACCTTCAGCAAACCCGGCAACTGGACGTCCTGGCCGCCGCACGAGCACGCGAGCCTGGCCGAGGAGGCGTACCTGTACATCGACATGCCGGAGCCGGGGTGGGGCTTGCAGCTCGTCTACACCGACCCGCGCAATCCCGAGCTGGTCGCGGTGGTGAAGCAGGACGACGTCGTGATCATGCCCCACGGCTATCACCCCAACGTCTCGGCGCCCGGCGGCACGATCAACTTCCTCTGGATGATGGCCGCCAACCGCGAAGTCGAAGACCGCCAGTTCGGCGTGGTGAACGTACATCCGGACTACGCGCAGGGCGGCTCGGGCCTCGAGGCGTCGCGGAAATGAACCTTCACACGGCGAAGCCTCTGTGGTCTCTGTGTCTCTGTGGTGAACGGTCTCTTTTGATTGGCGCGCAGGGGGAACCGTTCACCACAGAGACACAGAGAGCACAGAGGCTTCGCCGCGATAAGGAGACATTGCGTAGATGAACATTCGGGACGCGCAGAACACGCGCTTCGACCTCGTCTCGCTAGGCGAGGTCATGCTGCGTCTCGATCCGGGCGACGGCCGTGTGGCGACGACGCGCACGTTCACGGCGTGGGAGGGCGGCGGCGAGTACAACGTTGCCCGCGGGCTGCGGCGCTGCTTCGGGCTGCGCACGGCCATCGTGACGTCGCTGGTCGACAATCCGGTCGGCCGCCTCGTCGAAGACCTGATGCTGCAGGGCGGGACGGACCTGTCGTTCCTGCGCTGGGTGAGCGACGACGGCGTCGGCCGCCGCGCGCGCAACGGCCTCAATTTCACCGAGCGCGGTTTCGGCGTCCGCGCCGCCCTCGGCTGCTCCGATCGCGGGCACACCGCAATCTCGCAGTTGCAGCGCGGCGACGTCGACTGGGATGCGGTTCTCTCCGGCGCGCGCTGGTTTCACACCGGCGGCATCTTCGCGGCACTGGGCGAAACGACGCCGGATGTCGCGCGTGAGGCGATGGAAGCCGCGCGCAGACACGGCGCGATCGTCTCGTACGACCTCAATTACCGCCCGTCGCTATGGAAGGGCATCGGCGGCGCGGAGAAAGCGCGCGCCGTGAATCGCGAGCTGGTCGGGCTGGTGGACGTGCTCTTCGGCAATGAGGAGGACTTCAGCGTCGCCCTCGGCTTCGACGTCGAAGGTGTCGACGAGCACCTCGGCGCGCTGCCGAAGGAAGCGTTCCAGCAGATGATCGGCAAGGTGCGTGAGGACTATCCCGGCCTGCAGGTCATCGCCACGACCCTGCGCGTGGCGCACACCGCGACGCGCAACGACTGGGGCGCGATCGCGTGGCATGACGGTTCGTTTTATGAAGCTCCCACGCGCCCCGACCTCGAGATCCTGGACCGCGTCGGCGGCGGCGACTCGTTCGCGTCGGGGCTGATCTACGGCTTCCTGGCCGGCAAAGGCCCGCAATGGGCCGTCGACTGCGGCGCCGCGCACGGCGCGCTGGCGATGACGACGCCCGGCGACACGAGCATGGCCACGCTCGCGGAAGTCGAGCGGGTGATGAAGGGTGGGACAGCGAGGGTGAGTCGATGAATGTCATGGAGCGTATCCGCTCGGTAGGTCTCGTGCCGGTGGTGCGAGCCGCGTCCGCCGATCAGGCCTTCGCCGCCGTCGAAGCCATCCGCGCTGGCGGCATCCCCATCCTCGAGATCACGCTCACCGTCCCCGGCGCCATCGACGTCATCCGCCAGCTCACGAGCCGCCTCGGCGACGACACGCTGATCGGCGCCGGCACCGTCCTCGACGCCGAGACCGCCCAGGAGTGCGTCGACGCCGGCGCGAAGTTCATCGTCAGCCCGGCCCTCGACATCCCGACGATCGAACTGTGCCGCCGCATCGGTGTCCCCATCTTCGCCGGCGCCCTGACGCCCACCGAGATCCTCACCGCCTGGAAAGCCGGTGCGAACGCGGTCAAGGTCTTCCCCGCGAACGCCGTCGGCGGCGCGGCCTACCTCAAATCCGTCAAAGCGCCCCTGCCCCAGATCGAGCTCCTCCCCACCGGCGGCGTCAACCTCCAGACCGCCGCTGCCTTCATCCAGGCAGGAGCCTTCGCCCTCGGCGTCGGCGCCGACCTCGTCTCCGGCGACCCCGCAACGATCACGGAGAAGGCGCGCCAATACGTAGCCGTCGTCGCCGCCGCCCGCGCGTAGGCACTATGGAGTGCGGCGGCAAGGCCGCCGCTTTCGAATTCGTTTGCCGTGAGCCGCACGCGTGACGCTCGCGCCGCGCGAATAGGAAAGCGGCGGCCTTGCCGCCGCACTCCATATCAGCGACCCGACCACATCTTCAACCTCTCCCGCGCGACCGCATCCTCGGAATGCAGCTCCACGGCGCGCTCGAACGCGACCCGCGCCTCATTCGGCCGGCGCAACCGCAGGAAGACGTCGCCGGCGAGGGTGAAGTAGCCGTTGGGCAGGGGCGTGCCGTTGGCGCGCGACGCGTCGTACACGCGCTGCAGCGCAGGGAGGGCGGATCGCGGGTTGTCGCGCATCATGAAAATGGTCGCGACGAGGAAGTCGTTGCGGGCGAGCTGCGCCTCGGCGAGGGCTGCGTTCAGGTCTTTCCGCGCGATGGCGATCTTCGCGAGAACCTCGTGCGCGCCGGCGGGGTTGGTCCGCGAGGGCGAGGCGCGCGTGGGCCTCGGCATCGTCGAGTCGGCCTTCGCGCAGCAGGACGCCGGCGAGGGAGAGGGCGAACACGGACGCGAGCTCGGGGGTCGCGGCGATGGCGTCGCGGTAGGTCTGTTCGGCGCGTGGGAGATCGCCGAGCTGCTCGTAGGCGGGTCCGAGCTGGTCGCGGAGGTCGCTCCAGCCGGGATTGCGCGCGAGCAGGGCTTCGCTCTTCTGCGCGGCCTCGGCGAAGCGGCGCGAGGCCATCAGCCGCGGTGGTCTCTTTCAGGGCGTCTAGGTCGGCGAGGCGGTCGCGCGGGTTGAGGCCGGTGTCCCGCGCGGCTCCGGCGTTGACGTAGCCGAGGGCGGCGAGCTTGCGCGCCTCCTCGGGGTCGATGCGCGGCGCGGCGGCGTCGAGGGAGGGTGCGGACGCGAGCGACGCGCGCAATCGCGCGTAGATGCGGCGGTCGTGCTCGCGGAGGTCGCGCGTCTCGCGCGGATCGCGCGCGGCGTCGTAGAGCTCGGGCTTCGGTCCGTCGATGAGGTGATGCGGCCAGTCGATGACCGAGCGCAGAGCGCTCCATCCGAGGTGCAGGCGGGGGTAGAGGGTCTCGCTGTAAACCGGGCGCGCGGGTGCGTCGTCGTCGAGCAGCGAGTGGCCGTCGACGCGAGGCAACGGCGCGCCGGTGACCGCGGCGATCGTCGGCAGGACGTCGGTGAGCTGCACGGTCCGCGCGATCCGCGTGCCCCGGCGCTCCTTGCGGGGAAGCTTTACGATCAGCGGGACCTGCAGGGCCTCGCGGTAGAGCAGCACGCCGTGCTCCTCTTCGCCGTGATCGCGCAGGCCTTCGCCGTGATCGGAGAGGAGGATGATCAGCGCGTCGTCGTAGAGGCCGGCGTTGCGGAGTGTGTCGAGGATCGCGCCGGTGTGGCGGTCCGCCGCGACGATGTCGGCGTCGTACGTGGGCTCGTAGGGCGTGTGGGGCTCGAAGAGGTGGACGAAGGCGAAGAACGGCGCCGCGGCGTGCGCGGCGATCCAGGTCTTCGCGATGGAAACCGTCTTGCCGCCCGGCCGCGCGAGGTTGCCGGTGGGCGCGCCTTCGACGAACGTGATCTTGTCGTCGTACTCGTCGAAGCCGCTTCGAGACGCGCGTCGACGCGCGCAGCACGTATGCCGAGACAGCGCCGCCGGTCGCGTAGCCCTGCGCGCGCAGGATCGTCGCGATCGTCGGCGTCCCTTCGTCGAGGACGTAGCCGGCGTTGTCGCGGACGCCGTGGGCCGCGGGGAGGAGACCGGTGAAGATCGTGGCGTGCGACGCCAGCGTGAGCGGCACGTTCGCGAAGGCGTGCTCGAAGACGATCCCATCGGCGGCGAGGGCGTCGATATTGGGCGTGCTGATGGCGCGGTAGCCGTACGCCGGCAGGTGGTCCGAGCGCAGCGTGTCGATGGAGATCAGCACGACCGGCGGCTGCACGGGCGTTTCGTCGCGCCGGCACGCGACGACCGCGAGCAGGATCAGGAGCACGAGGCCGCTGCGCTTCACGGCGATACTCTACTCTCCGTCCCCCTCTGCGTTCTCTGTGCCTCTGTGGTGAAAGCACGTGTGCATTCATCACAGAGGCACAGAGAACGCAGAGCGGGACGGAGATCAGGCTTTTCCGGGTAGGGATTTGCGTGTGCGCGTCACTCCTCGAACATGACCCCTCCTTTGATCACCACTCGTGCGCAGCTCATCGACGCGTTGCGCCTCGCCGCCGAGCTGGAGCACGGGCTGATGTGCCAGTACCTGTTCGCGGCGTATTCGCTCAAACGCTACCCCTACGAATGCTGGGACGGCCCGGAGAAGAAGCTGGAGCTGCTGACGCAGGCGGACCTGGAGCGCGTGCGCCGCTGGGCGATGAAGATCACCCTCATCGCCCGCCAGGAGATGGAGCACCTCGGCCTCGCGCTGAACCTGCTCACCGCCATCGGCGGCACGCCGTCGTTCTCGCGGCCGAACATGCCGCAGCGCGAGCACTACTACGGCGCGGCGTGCATCAAGCTGACCCTGACGCGGTGCGACCTCGACACGATCTCGCGCTTCCAGGCGTTTGAAGCGCCGGACGAGCTGAGCGTGCCGTGCCAGCTCGTCGAGCAGGACGACGCCGTCGCGCACTGCAGGAAGCCCGGCGTGTCGCCCGAGGATGTGTTCGCGGCGTTCATGGAAGGGAAGGAGCAGGTGGCGCTCGAAGGCGCGCCGCACATCGACCAGTACGGCGTCCCGTACAACAACGTGCAGGAGCTCTATCAGTCGATCGCCGACGGCCTCACCTTCGTCAGCACGGACCTCGGCGAGAGCAATCTGTTCATCGGCAGCCCGGGCAATCAGGTGTACGGCGGTCCTCCCAGTCCGCTGTACGGCTCGATGAACGACCTCAATCAATACGGGCTGTCGATCATCGCCGTGACCGGCCTCTCCAGCGCGCTGCAGGCGGTGCGGATGATCATCGAGCAGGGCGAGGGTGCGAGCGTGCCGCCGAACTACCTGCCGCACACGCACTTCTGCCTCTTCACGGCGATCCGAGGGGAGATGGAGGCGGACGACCAGAAGCTCGCGGAGGTTTGCGCGCGGCCGGTGGCGCCGAATCCGATGGTGCGGCGGCAGCCGGACGTGCCGGATCAGGACGAGGTCACGATCATCCGCAACGAGAGCACGCGCGCGGTCGCGGAGCTCTTCAACGAGTCGTATGAAGTGATGCTGCTGTTGCTGCTGTATCTGTACAGCGATCAGGTGAAGTCGGAAGACCAGACCAACTCGCTGATGGACGCGGCGTTCTTCCCGTTCATGACCATGTTCATCCGCCCGCTGGCGGAGATCCTCACGGAGCTGCCGATCGACGACGACCCGCACGTCACCGCGGGGCCGGGCTTCGAGTTGGCCGGCGACGTCGTGCTGCTGCCGAACTTGCCGGAGACGTGGACGATGTTTCAGGAGCGCATCGACGCGCTGCAGACGAGATTCCGCAAGGTGACGGCGCGGCGTCCTCTGCCGCCGCCGGAGGATCATCCGCTTCATGGCCGTGACCCGGTCAAACCGATCTGGGGCTGGGTGCCGCTCCACGATCCGTGGCTGTCGCTGCCGAGCCAGCAGTTCCCGGAAGTGATCGCGGAGCGCCGGCAGCAATGGGACAAGGTGAAGCAGGAGGGGACGACGATCTGGCCGGATGAGGAGACGCTCGCGTCGAACGCGGACACGGGCGAGCCGTTCACGGCGAACGTGGACGATCCGCCGTCGCTGCCGTGGCTGCGGCTCTATTACCTACGGCAGAACATCGAGCGCATGGCGGTCAACTGGGCGAACAACTGGACGAACGTGGGGAGGACGTCGTGAGCACCCTGCTCTTGGAATTCGGCGGTTACTTTCAGATGCGCATGGCCACGGACCCCGATCCGACGGACGAGCTGCGCGGCGTGAGCGGCTACACGTTCGCGCTGGCGGGGGAGCCGGACCTGGACGCGAAGGTCCATCTGCAGCCTTGGGAGCCGGGGGTGTGGCAGCGGAAGTTCGGGGTCGCGGACCTCGACGAGAACCCGCCGGACGACCTGCCGATCGCGCACAAGTCGGCTGCGGGCGGGCCTCGCGTGGGGGTGCTCGTGAAACGCGCGACGATCGACGGCAACCCGGTGCCGGAGTACGCCGGCGCGCGCGTGCAGTTCCTCGGCGCGCAGATCCTCGAGCACAACGGAGTGCTGGTCCGCAACGACTATTTCTTCATCGATCCGATGAAGGTGCGGGTGACTCTCCCGAACGGCCAGCTCGTCGCGGAACGGCTGGACTGGGTCAATCCCTCCGATCCGTCGATGCCGCTGTGGGAGGCCACGTCGCCGATGCTGCTCCGCCGCCAGCCGGCGTACGCGAAATCGAACTCGACGATGGTGGCCGCGGCGACGGGGCTGCCGGACGCGTCGAACGAGACGCTGATCCGCGACCGCCTCGCGCGGCAGGAGAAGCTCAAGGAGCTGCGCGCGGTGACGACCGATCCCACCGAGATCGCCGCGCTCACGACCCGCATCGAGCAGTTGGAGATCGTCACGCAGTGGTGGAACCTCAGCGTCGGCAGCTGGAGCAACCGCCCCATCGACCGCCGCGCCCACCAGCTCACGCTGCTGTTCGACGGCTGGAACATCGGCGTGAACGGCTCGGTGACCGAGGGAGGGTTGGTGCGGGGGGACGCGACGCAGGAATGGCCACTGGCGTTCTGGATGGGCGGCTGGGATGGCGACGCGTTGACGGGGTGGGTGGAGGGGAGCTGGACCATCCCGCTCGCGTAACTCTTGCCCGTGGCCCGTGACCCGTGGCGCGCGAAGGCGCGCCGTCCAATATAGCCCCGCGCTGATGCGCGGGGTTCGCGGGATTGGCGGATCGACGGCGGCCGCGAAGGCGGCCGCTAGAAACACGCGTTGTAGCGACCGCCTTCGCGGCCGCGTTATCGACGGCCCCTCTGAACCCCGCGCATCAGCGCGGGGCTATATTGGACGGCGCGCCTTCGCGCGCCACGGGTCACGCCTTCCCCGCTTCAAACTCCGGTAGCCATCCGCGCTTCAGCTTCTCCTCAGGCACGTTCGACAGATACGGCTTGATGTCCAGCAGCGGCGAGCCGTCGGCCATGTCCACGCCACGCACGTGCAGGCGGTTGCCCTCGCGGCGCAACAGCTCGACGACGGTGAGGGCGATCGGGTTCGGCCGGTACGGGGAGCGCGTGGAGAACACGCCATGCGCGATCGTGCCGCCGGGCGGCGTGGCGAGGAGCTCGAAGCCTTCCGCGCGGTGGAAAACCCACAACACGATGAGGTGCGAGAAGCCTTCGATGTCGGTGAGCCCCTCCTCCAGCTCGGGATCGATCTCCAGCACCCCCTCGGCGTCATGTTTCGCGAGCGGGCCTTTCGGGACCTGGTCTTTTTCGGCGAACGGCGTGCGCGCGTACCCGATCGCGCGGGGGGTGAAAAGCGAAGCATTCATGTCGATACTGTATCTTCGCCCGATGTCGCCGAGCCACCTCCTCCTGTTCGCCGCCACCGAGCTGCTGCTCTCGATGACGCCGGGACCGGCGGTGTTGCTCGTCGTGTCGCTGGGGATGCGGCGCGGGCTCGCCAGCTCGCGGCGCGGAGCCGCGGGAATCCTCACCGGCAACGCGATCTACTTTGCCCTCTCCGCCGCCGGCCTCGGCGCGCTCCTGATCGCGTCGAAGCGCGTGTTCGACGTCCTGCAGATCGCGGGTGCGGTGTATCTGATTCTGCTCGGACTGAAGATGGTGGTGTTCCCGAGTCGTCCCAAGCCTCTCGACGACTCGACACCTCGACGACTCGACGACTCCTTCCTGCAGGGGCTCGTCACGCAGCTCGCGAATCCCAAGGCGCTGGTGTTCTTCACCGCGCTTCTGCCGCAGTTCGTCGACGCCACGAAGCCCATGACCGTGCAGTTCCTCGTCCTCGGTGTGATCTCGATCCTCGTGGAGCTGCCGGTGCTCCTGGCGTACGGATTCGCGGCCGATCGCGGTCGCGCGGTCTACGGCAAGCACGCACCGCTCATCGAGCGGCTGTCGGGCGCGTGCCTGGTCGCGGCGGGGGCGAAGCTGGCGGCGACGAGGATGTGACCCCATGGTTCTCGTCCTCTACATCGGCACCGCGGCGCTGGTCCTCTGGCTCGTGCACCGCTTCGTGACGCCGCTGTCGCGCGCGGCGGTGCTGGTGCTCTTCGCGCTGCCGCTCGCCATCACGGGCTATGCGGTCTTCACGGGCGGCGTGTACGGGCCGGTCGATTACCCGTATCAGACCGAGCCGCTCTCCGCGCTCAAGCCGCTGTACGGCATCGACCGGCCGCTCAACGCGGCGGCGACGGACGTCTACGGGACCATGTTCCCGTACCGCCGCACGTTGCAGATGTCGCTGCAGCGCGGGGAGTGGCCGCTGTGGAACGCGTACATGCTCAGCGGCAACGTGTTCGCGGCGACGGCGCAGGCGGCGCAGTACAGCCCGTTTACGCTGATCGCCTGTCTCCTCCCCGCGGCGGTGAGCTTCACCTACACCACCTCGGTCTGGCTACTGATCGCGGCGATCGGCGCGTTCCTGCTGGCGCGCGAGCTGGAGTGCTCGGAGCCGGCGGCGCTGATCGCGGCGGCGGGCTGGACGTACGCGGCGTCGACGATCCTCTATATCCACACGGCCATGGGCGGCACGCTGGTGTACGAGCCGCTGCTGCTGATGGCCGCCGGCCGCGTGGCCCGCCGCCCGCGCATCTCCTCGACCGTCCTCCTCGCGATCGTGCTGACGCTGATGATCTTCGCGGGCCATCCGGAAACGCTGTTCCTGACGGTGCTCGCGGGCGCGGCGTACGGGATCTTCGAGCTGGTGCGCGCGCGTGTGCGGCCCTGGCGCGCGATCGGCGCGGCCGTTGCGGGTGGTGTGCTGGCGCTGCTCTTGTGCGCGATCCACCTGCTGCCGTTCTATGAGGCGGTGCAGCAGTCGGCGGAGCTGGAGGTGAAGACGAAGTACTTCACGACCGCCGGCTACGACATGCCGGTCGAGCGCGTACTGTCGATCGTGGCGACGGAGTTTTTCCCGTTCCTGCACGTCCGCCAGTGGGTCAAACCGCCGCTGGGGCTCACGCAGGCGGAGACGTCGGCGTGTGGCAGCATCATCCTCGCCCTCGCGGTCTACGCCGTCTGGCGCCGCCGCTCCTCGGAAACCTGGTTCTTCTTCGCGCTGGCGGTGGTCTGCATCGCGGTGACGAGCCGCTGGAATCCAGTGGTGCGCGCGGTCAACGAGTTGCCGCTGATGGGGATCACGTACGAGGAGCGGCTGGCCTTCACCGCCGCCTTTTCACTGGCGATCCTCGCCGCGCTCGGTGTCGACGAGATCCTGCGGCGCCGCGACTACCGTGCCGCCGCGTTGACGCTGACGGCCGTGCTGCTCGTGCTCGCGGCGGGGACGTGGTGGCTGACGCGCAACGTGGTCGTCGCCATCACCTTCTCCGACTTCGGCGACTTCAAGATCTTCGCGGAGCTCTTCTTCCTCGGAATGGTCGCGTTGTTGCTCGCCTTCCGCCCGCCGGTCCGTGTGCTCGCCCCTGCACTCCTCGGGCTGCTGGTCGCGCAGCGGGTGCTGTCCGAGGGGGGAACGTTCCGGACGTTCCCGGCGGAGGTGGCGTATCCGCCGGTCGCCATCTTCGAGCCGCTGCGGCAGGTGCGCGAGCCGTTCCGCTTCGTCGGCCAGTTCTACGCGTTGCTGCCGGGGACGAACGCATTCTACGGACTCGAGGACGTCCGCGGCTTCGACGCGCTGCACTACGGGCCGTCCATCAAGCTCTGGCCGCTGTGGTGTACGTTCCAGCCGATCTGGTTCAACCGCGTCGACGACATCGGCCGGCCGTTCCTCTCGTTTCTCAATGTTCGCTACGCGGTGATCACCGAGGTCGCGCCGCTTCCCGAAGGCTGGCGTCAGGTCGCGCGGCAGCGGGGTGCGGTGCTGGTGGAGAACACGCGCGCGCTCGACCGCGCGTTCGTCCCGCGTCGCGTGCGGCTCGGTCAGTCCGTCGATCAGCAGGTCGCGGAAATGGGAACGCAAACGGACTATTCCGATCTCGCGTGGCTCTCCGCGAACGTCGCTCCTTACGAGCGCGAGAACGGCCCAGGGCGGGTACGGATCACCGAGTACAGCCCAGGCGGACTCTATCTTCTCGACGCCACGATGGAGCGCGACGGCTGGATCGTGCTCTCCGAGACGGCGTGGAAAGGCTGGCGCGCGTACGTCGACGGCCGCCGCGTCGCGATGCAGAATGCGAACGCGTCGTTCCTGTCCGTACACGTTCCCGCCGGCCGGCACAGCGTGCGCGTCGTGTACTGGCCGGAGTCCTTCGTGACCGGCCGCGCGATCACGTTCGCGACGCTGCTCGCGCTGATCGCCTTCGCGATCGTGCGTACTGTCATTGTTCGCTGGCACAGGTGACCGCGTAGCGGTTCATCAGAGAGTAGCCCCCGGCGCCAGCCGGGGGACAGTACGGCGTCAGGGAAGTAAGCCCGCGGTAGCGGGCGGCAGAAGCATCTCTTTCGCCCGCTACGCGGGCTCGTACCAGGGACCATCGCGTCCCCCGGCTGGCGCCGGGGGCTATTTTCTGTTGGCCGCTACGTGAGCTTACGGGGCTGATCCTCAGGTGTCGCTGGAATGACCGGCGAGGTCGTTGCGGGCGCCTCGTCCGCATCGTCCTTCCCTTTGCGGATCCGCAGCATCTTGCCGGCCGATTTTGCGACCTTCTTACGCGCGCCATCGGCCTTATCGCCCTCGATGACTTCGCGCTTGATGACCTCCTGCTTCAGTGCTTCGCGGAGCTCGTCCAATTCCACCTTCGCGTCGGAGACGCGGCGCAGTTCGCGACGGACGGTCTCGAGCACCGAGTCGCTGAGAACGACGGCCGCGAGGTAGAACTTGTTCGTGGCCTGCAGGTGGTCGTGGTACGCGTAGAGGCCCGACTTCAACATGCTCTCGCGGGTGAGGAGATAGAGGCTGTCGAGGTCGGCGTCGTTCTTCGGGCTCAGGGTGAGGAGATCGATGTCGAGGACCAACTCAGTATCGATGGGCTTCGCGAAGATCACGCGGAACACCTGCCACAGCTGCCCGTTTGTGAGAGCGACCCACTCGACTCCGAGGTTGGACGCGTAATCGACCGCCTGCTTCGCGTGCGATTCCTTCAGTTCCAGGCCGATGGCCTTGACCTCGATGAGCATCTGAAACTTGCCGTCGATCCTCGTGGCGAGATCGCAATACGTACCGCGGATCGCGAGCTCGCGGGTCACCTCGCTGTACTTGTCGTACCCGAAGATGTCCGCCAGCATGTCGGTGACGATCATCGACGTATCGGATTCGTTGACGTCACGCGCCTTGGCGGCGGAGAGAATCGGCGCGAAGCGTTTCAGTCCCGAGGCCAGGCGGTCGGCGGCTTTGGATGGGATGGTCATGAGAGTCTCCTCCTGCGGGGGAGACACCATCGGCGTGAATTTGTGGCGCCTGAGAGCGCTTTACGGAGCTTCTCCAGGTCGACCCTGGCGTCGGAGACGCGGCGCAGTTCGCGACGGACGACCGGCCGCCGGTCGCAACTTGTTCGTGGCCTGCAGGCGGTCGTGGTACGCGTACAGTCCTGACTTCAGCATGCTCTCGCGGGTGAGGAGGTAGAGGCTCTCGAGGTCTCTATTGTTCTTCGGGCTGAGGGAGAGGAGGTCGAGGTCCAGCACCAGTTCGGCGTCGACCGGCTTCGAGAAGATCACGCGGAACACCTGCCAGAGGTGTCCGTTCGTGAGAGCCACCCACTCGATTCCGCGGTTGGATGCGTAATCGACCGCCTGCCTGACGTGCGGCTCCTCGAGCTGCAGACCGATGGCCTTGACTTCGATGAGTATCTGAAACCCCTCCTCGCGGATCGCCGGCTCGCGCGTCTCTTCGCTGTACATGTCATACCCGAAGATGTCCGCCAGCATATGGGTGACGATCCTCGACGTAGCGGATTCGTTGACGTTGTGCGCTCTCGCGGTGGAGAGGATGGGCGCGAAGCGTTTCAACCCGGCCGACAGACGTCCGGCAGCTCTGGCAGGCACTGTCATGAAGAGTCTCCTCCAGCGGAGAGACACGAACGGCGCGAATTTGTGGCGTGCTGGCTCATCAAAGGCGCGGGTTCGCCGCGTAGGCCAGCTCGGGAAATGCCGTCTCGCTCAGCACGAGCGGGCAGACGAGGCAGGCGGACATCCCTTCCTGGGCGTGCCAGCGGCAGTCGCGGCGGATGACGCAGGAGGTCAGGGCGGTCGCGCGGTGAGACACGGTCTCGACGATCTTCGCGGCGAGGCGGCAGTCGTGACCGTCGAAGTGGCTGCAGGCGGACGCCACACACGGAGCCGTGAAGCGGAAGACCTCACTGATCGGCGTGATGCCGAGGACGCGGCTGCCGGGCATTTCCGGGAGCGCACTCGGGCACAGCGGCGGGCGAGGGTCCATTCGTGCTCCTCCATTCTCTATAGACGGACGCGGATGCGATTTTCTGCCGGTGTATCCTCCACGCCGTGACCGTGCGTGCGTTCTCGAGGGGAGCCATCATCGTGGCGGTGCTGGCGGCGTATGCGTGGTTCGGGAGTGGGGGGACGTTCGCGTTCCGGCGGGTGTCGTGGGAGCGGACGGGGGAGAGCGGATTCACGGAGCGGTACTACGCGGCCCTCGCCGAGGGCTTCCTGCACGGGCGGCTGGACATGCCGTACGCACGGGACGCGCGGTGGGACGGGCTCGCCAACGCCTACGACTTCAAGGAGCGCCAGCGCGCGGGGATGGAGTGGGCGATGTGGGACGCGAGCCTGTACAACGCCAAGTTCTACCTCTACTTCTCGCCCGTGCCGGTGCTGCTGTTCTATATCCCGTTTCGCCTGGTCGCCGGAGCGTATCCACCGGACGCGCTGGTGGCGACGTTCTTCTCCGCGTGGGCGTTCCTCGCCTGCGTCGCCTTCGCCAACCGCCTCCTCGGCGAGCGGATGCGCGTCCTGTGGATCCTGCTGATCGGTGTGGGCAACGTCGTACCGTTCATGCTGACGTTCGTCCGCGCGTACGAGGTGGCGGTGGCGACGGGGATGGCCATGACGGCCACGTTTGCGTATGCGCTGCTGCGCTTCACGGAGACACGGGCGACGAAGCACGCGGTGTGGATGAGCGTCTGGCTGGCGCTGGCCATCGCCACGCGGCCGAACCTGGCGGTGCTCGCCGTGATCGCGGTGCTGGTGCTCTTCCGCCACCGCCGGGCGGCGCTGTTCGCGATGATCCCGCAGGCGGCCGTGGGCATCGCGTACGCGATCTACAACTTCGCGCGGTTCGGCAATCCGCTCGAGCTGGGGATGACGTATCAGATCTCGTACGTGCCGATGTGGCGCGCGGCGCCGTGCAGCCTGTGCAGCGCGCCGGACGCGATCCGGCTCGTCAACAACATCATGCACTACGTCTTCTGGCCGCCGACGTTCGCGAGCGCGTTCCCGTACGTCGACCTGCAGCGCAGCGTGCTCGACCCCGCGGTCTCCTTCGCGGGGGGCGCGGAGCAGATTGTCGGCATCGCCGCGCTGAATCCGCTGGTCCTGATCGGCACGGCCATCGCTCTGGTCTGGCGCGCGGAGTGGAATCCCGCCCCGCGCACCGTCATGGCCGCCGCCTGGCTGATCCTCCTCGGACTCGCCACCTGCCGCTGGGTGACCGCGCGGTACGCCCTCGATTTCATGCTCCTGATGACCGCGGCCGCGGTCGTGTGCATCGAGCGGGTGTTGACGGACGTGCGCACGACGGGCGTGCGCACGCGCGCGGTCGCGATCGTCGTCGCGATGCTCGCGTGCTACTCCATCCTCACCGGCCTCCTCGCCGGCGTACGCGGTCCGGAAAGCGTCTTCCTTAGGAAACTCGACGCAGCACGACAAGAACGATTGACGCGATCGTGAGCGCGAGGAACGCGAGCGCGCCCGGCGACAGCGTCGGCACCGAGTCCACCGGCAGCTGAGCTCCGACCACCGCCGTCGACGAGTTGTTGCCCAGCGTCGGATCCGTCGAACTGCTCTCCACGGTCGCCGTGTTCGACACCGGCCCCGGCGTCGACGGCATCGTCACGACCAGTTCGATCGTCGCGGAGGCCCCCGAAGCGAGTGTGCCTACCGTGCATGTGACCGTCGTGGTGCCGGTGCAGCCCGCGGAGCTCGACACGAGCGTCGTCCCTGGCGGGAGCTCGTCCGTCACGACGACGTCCGTGGCTTCGCCGGGACCGTTGTTCGTCACGACGATCGTGTACTCCACATTCGAGCCCACCGTTGTCTGTGCGGGGTCCGCAGTCTTGGTGATCGACACGTCCGCGCTCTGCGGGCCGATCGCGGCCAGTGCGGGGGCGAAAGCCAGGCCGCCGTACGCCCATAGGCCAGACAATGAGTGAGGTCCAACCGTGGAATACGCGAGACCATCGGGTGTCAGTTTCCTGAGATCCAGGGTTGCGCGGCGAGAAAAAAACATCGTCCCAGCGGCCAAACAGGCCGGGCAATCCGTGGAAACAGCGCCGTCAGACAGCTCGCCGTCGTCAGGAGGACTCGCTTAGGTCGTAATGTCGGGGGAGTCACCGAAAACGTCGGCGATGGCTTCGAAGGGCGAATTATTGGTGTCCGCGTCAATGAGCTGTGAGGTAGCGCTGTTGAAGACAACGATGTCGAAATCGCTGACGGCAAGCGCTGGGTCCGTAAAAGTGAGCACCGCTCCGGTCAGAGGGTTGATGGTGGCAACCCGGTTTTGAAGATTCGAATTTTTCTCATCCTGGCCGTACGTTACGAGCACCTGGCTCATAGTCTGGTCATATTCCACGCCGACAAAGTTGGTAAAAGCGGAAGCGGGGAGGCAGCAAATGGCACTCTCCTGGATAGTCTGCGCGACCGCGTCGATGACGACGACCATTCCAACATAAGGAACATTGTTGCCGGCCTGCCCGATGGCCACGAACTTGCGGATGCTCGGATCGTAAGCCAGCGCCGAGAGACGGTACGACAGCGAAAAGCTGAATAGCGTCGTCGCCAGCCCGGTGGTGGTGTCCACGGTGGCGAATTGGTAGTTGGACGCGCTGGAATCGCCCATGATCCCGTAGAGGGTCGTTGCCGGTTGAGCGTCAAGACCGCTTCCCGCGAAGAACAGGTACGCGATGAGTGCGGTAAGGGCCACTGAACGGCCGCAACCATGGCTCATGAAAGTCGATCGGCGAGTATGTCGATCCACATTGAGCACACGTGTTCCTGAATTGGGCATGTGAACCTCCTGTGGAGTCGTTCACCAATAAGGCGTGTGTGCTACCGGGGCAAATCAGTTTTTAGGGAAATATGGCAGACAACATTGGTCGTGATCGTTGCTTTGTCAAGACCGCCGCTGCAATGGGGTCGCGTCTGCGGAACGAGCGGCGAAGACAACGAGGGAGTGGAGCGCCGGACCTGCGGTCAAGCGCTGGAGAAGGCTGTGCCTTCTCCAGCGTCTTCCTCAGGAAACTCGACGCAGCACGACAAGAACGATTGACGCCATCGTGAGCGCGAGGAACAGCAGCGCGCCCGGCGACAGCGCCGGCACCGAGTCCGCCGGCAGTTGAGCCCCGACCGTCGCGGTCGACGAGTCGTTGCCCGGCGTCGGATCCGTCGAGCTGCTCTCCACGGTCGCCGTATTCACCACCGGCCCCGGCGTCGACGGCATGGTCACGACCAGCTCGATCGTCGCGGAGGCCCCCGAGGCGAGCGTGCCCACCGTGCATGTGACCGTCGTCGTGCCGGTGCAGCCCGCGGAGCTCGACACGAGCGTCGTCCCTGGCGGGAGCTCGTCCGTCACGACGACGTCCGTGGCTTCGCCGGGACCGTTGTTTGTCACGACGATCGTGTACTCCACATTCGAGCCGACCAGCGCGTTCGGGCGGTCCGCGGTCTTGGTGATCGAGAGATCCGCCGGATCGAGCCCCACCGCCGTCTCGGCAGTCGACGCATCGTTGCCCGGCGTCGGATCCGTGGAGCTGCTGTCCACGCTGGCTGTATTCGACACCGGCCCAGGCGTCGACGGCATGGTCACGACCAATTCGATCGTCGCGGAGGCTCCCGCGGCGAGCGTGCCCACCGTACACGTGACCGTCGTCGTCCCGCTGCAGCCCGCGGAGGCCGACACCAGCGTCGTGCCCGCGGGGAGCACGTCCGTCACGACGACGTCCGTCGCCGCCCCCGGACCGTTGTTGGTCACGACGATCGTGTACTCCACATTCGAGCCTACCGTCGCGGTTGCAGGGTCGGAGGTTTTTGTGATCGAGAGATCCGCGGGCGCGGGTGTGACCGTCGTCTCGGCGGTTGACGTGTTGTTCCCCGCCACCGGATCGGACGTCGTCGACGTGACCGTGGCCGTGTTCTCCAGCGGGCCCGTGGCGTTCGCGGCGACGTTCACCACGATCGTGACGACCACCGAATCGTCGGCCTCCAGCGTGCCGATCGCACACGGATTCGTCCCGCACGACGATGACACGAACGTCGTCCCCGGAGGCAGCGTGTCGGTGAGCACCACGTTCGACGCGTCCGAGGGACCGTCGTTCGCGACCGTGATCGTGTACGTGAGATCCGTCGACGCGACGACATCCGCCGGGGCGGTCTTTACCACCGACAGGTCCGCGCTTTGCGTGACGATCGTATTGACCGTCGAGCTGTTGTCCGAATTGTCCGGATCGAAGCTGTCCGTCGTGACCGTCGCCGTGTTCGACCACGACGTCGCGTCCGGCGGAATCGTCACATTGGCATTCAGGATCACCGACCCACCCGGACCGATCGTGCCCAGGAGGCAGTTGACCGCCTCGCAGATCTGCGGATCGGTCACCACCACGTTCAGCGCGGCATCCGGGCCGTCGTTCGTGACCGTCACCTGATAGGCGATGGTCGATCCCGCGTCCGCCGTGGGCGGGCCGGTCTTCACCACGCGCACGTCCGCCGACGACACCGTGACCGTGGTCGTCGCGCTGTTGTTCTCTTCCAGCGGGTCATTGTCCGATTCCACGAAGGCCGTGTTCTGGATCTCCGTGCCGCTGGGCGTGCCCGCGGGCACGTGGCCCACGAGCTCGAACGTCGCCGTCGCGTCCGCGGGGAAGCTCGCCACCGTACACGTCGACATACCGCAGCTCATCGCCGGACCGCTGGTCTGCGTGAACGAGACGAACGTCAGCGGCGCCGGCAGATTGTCCGTGAGAGTCACGTTCTCCGCGGCGTCCGGTCCGGCGTTGCCGAGGGTGATCACGAACGTGACGTCTGCATCCGGCGGCGTGCCCGGCGGCGTCACGCTCTTCTGCACGAAGAGATCGCCCTGGGGGACCGCGACCGTCGTGAACGCCACGCTGCTGTTGTTCTCGTCATTCGGGTCGGGTGTCTGGCTCGAGACCGTGACGGTGTTGAGGAACCCGGTCCCGCTGTCGATGTGAAAGACGAACGTGAACGTCGCCGTCGCGCCCGCGGGCAGCGATGCGATCGTGCAGTTCACCGTGCTGTCGCACGTGAACGCCGGTCCGGTGTCCTGCGTCGCGGAGACGTACGACATCCCTGGCGGGACGGGGTCCGAGACGGAGACGTTGATCGCGTCGTCCGGGCCGACGTTCGTGACCGTGACGCTGTACGGCACGTCGCTGCCGGCCAGGGCTTCGGGAGGGCCGAGCTTTTCGACGGCGAGGTCCGCTTCCTGCGCGAGCAGGGCGGACGCAGCGAGGGCAAGGAAGAGAGAGAGGACAGCTCTGTAGATGCGCATGCGGACCGCGCGGAACTTTAAGCGCTGCGCGACCGCCGCGCAAGATCGGCATTGGCCGCCTCGGCCGCCGGCACCTCCAGCGGCGACGGCATGTCGAGATGGAAGCCCTGCGCGTAGCGGACGCCGAGGGTGCGGAGGCGCTCCAGCGTCTCCTGCGACTCGACCCATTCCGCGATGCACTCGATCTTCCGCAGCCGCGCCAGGCGCACGAGCGAGCCGACGATGACCTCGGCTGCCGGATCCACGCGCAACTGCTGCACGAGCCGGCCGTCGATCTTCACGTACGTCACCGGCAGCTCCTGCAGGTAGGCGAAGCTGGCCACGCCCGCGCCGAAATCGTCGAGGGCGAGGTCGAATCCGCGCGCGCGCAGGCCCTTCATCGCCTCGACCGCCTGGCGCAGGCGATGGATCATCACGCTCTCCGTGACTTCCAGGCAGAGCCGCCGCGGATCGAAGCCGTAGCGCTCAGGCAGGGCGATGACGGTCTCGTAGAACTCGGGATCGTTCAGCGTCGAGCCGGTGACGTTCACGCTCAGGCGCAGGCCGCGGTCCGGGGACTCGGCGAGGTGGCGGGCGGCCTTGTCGAGCACCCACCGGTCGATGCGCTCCATGAGGCCGAAGCGCTGGGCGACCGGGAGGAACTCCGCGCTCGTGCGTACGGCGCCGTTCTCGTTCAGGCGCAGCAGCACCTCGCTGAAGTTCGCGTAGCCGCCGGTGGTGATGTCGACGATCGACTGCCGCCAGAGCTGCAGCGACCCGTTCTCCATCGCCATCTCCAGCTGCGAGACCTGATGAAGCGATGAGTGCCAGCGCAGCATGACCTCATCGCGGGGAAGGTAGACGTGCGAGCGGTGGCGCCCGTCCTCTTTGGCCACGTAGCAGGCCACGTCCGCACGCCCGAGGACCGCGTCCGCCGTGTCCCCGCCCTCGGCCGGGAAGAACGTGATGCCGATGCTGACGCCGACCGAGAAGGACATCGACCCGAAGCGGAAGCGGTACCGATTCATGGCGTCGTGGATCGAATTGGCAATCGCCACCGCGCCGTCTTTCGTGGCGTTCAGGATGATGCAGGCGAACTCGTCGCCGCCCAGGCGGCCCAGCTTCACGCTCGCCGGCACCGCGCGCTGCAGCTCCTTCGCGATCTCCTGCAGCATCTGGTCGCCGGCGATGTGGCCGCAGGTGTCGTTGACGAGCTTGAACTGATCGAGGTCGAGGTACAGCAGCGCGTGCGACGACGGCGTCGCGGCCGTGACGGCCAGTTGCAGCCGGCGCTCGAGCTCGTGGCGGTTGAACATGCCGGTCAGCGGATCGTGGTGCGCGAGCTGATAGAGCCGCCGCGCGTTCTGTTCCCGCTCGCCCCACACCACCGCGAGCACGTAGCCCGTGGTCGCGGCCGTGCCGACGAACACCACGCGGATGGCGCCGTCCATGCCGCTGGCCGCGTGGCCGAGGTGCATGCCGACGAAGATGAAGAGCAGGATCGTGGACGAAGAGGCCGCGCCGGGGATGCCCGCCAGGATGGCCGTGAAGACGACGATCGGCAGGAGCAGGAAGAGCGTCGACGACGCCGCCGGCCCGCGCATGGCGATCGCGGCCCCGAGGACGATCAGGAACATCGTCAGGGCCAGCCAGCGCGAGAAGTGCAGGCGGGTCGCGAACGGCCAGCGCCGCCATCCGAGGACCAGCGGCACGAAGATCAGGATGCTGACGAAATCGGAGATCCAGATCGAGAAGCCGTCCTCGAGGACGGTGGAGAGATTCTGGGTGTGGAACAGGTACTCGCCGGTGAACGTGCCGATGCCGCCCGTGAACGTCGCCAGCAGCGCGCCGAGCGTGAAGATGCCGAGGTCGCGCAGCCGCTCGAGATCGCGAGAGACCCGGAAGCGCTGCATCGCCCAGTAGAAAAGCGAGGTCACCATCAGCTCGTTCGAGGCCACGAAGAACGGGATCCACTGGAAACCGTTCTTGGTGTAGCTGAGTGCGAACTGGGCGAGAAAGACCACCGGCCACCAGCGGAAACCGAAGCCCCAGAGGATCGCCGCGCCGATGCCGGTGGCGGGGTAGATCAGGCTGATGCCGGAGGTGGGCTGGAGTGAGATCGCGCCGATTCCAAGGAGCGTCAGCCCGGTTGCGAGCAGCGCCACCTGGGCGGCGTACTTCACTATGGATGAAACCCGCATTGGACCTTCACGCAGTGTACGTGAGAATGGACGGATCTTTGCCCGAACAATACAGAAAGCCTTTCTGTTCAGCCCGATGTCGTGCAATAATCGTTCTGGTCAGTCCACCCCTACGGTCGCCCTAGGTCCCGGCGGCCAAATCCAAATCAATTTGAGGAGTAGCTTAATGAAGAAGATTTCCCGCGAGCAGCTCGAGACCCTGTCCCAGAAGAGCAAAACCCCGGGTCCCTGGCGGTAAGGAAAGTCTCACGGCCGCCTCGGGTGGGCTGGGCTCACCCGAGGCGTTTTGATGTTCGGCATGCTGATCTCCTCCCTCCTGGAAGTCCATCAGAACGCAGCACTTCCCGGTCAACAGCGCATCGTCAACGACCTGAACATCGGGGATGCGTTCCTCTATCGCCACCACCGGTTCTACCGGAACCTGCGCGACTGCTTCTGGGAGCTGGGCTACCGGTTCGATCCCAACGATTTCTGCCACCTCTTCGAGGTGCCGCTCTTCTCGCTGGACCTGATGCTGAAGGCCCGCAAGGTGCCGGTGCGCAACACGGTGGCACCCCTGCGCGACCTGGTGCGGCGGTTTCCGGCTGCGGTGTTCGAGGATCTATCGTTCAGCACGGAGCTGGGCTATCCGATCAACCACATTCTCCATCACAGCGTGCACTGCGTCGCGGATCACGTGACGGCGGAACTGATCGGTGCGACGGGACACACTCCGCTGGAGGTGCTGCGGATCCTGCTCTGCGAGGCCTTCGGCAACGCCATCGACATCCTCGCGAACATCGACGCGCACAAGTGCGGCGACGAGGGGCGGGCGCTGTTCATCATGAACAACCTCGTCTACAAGTCGCCCGAGGAGTGCGCGCCGTACGAGGAGTTGATCGAGCGGGTGGGGCTGAAGGCGGCGCTGCAGGTGGTGGCGCTGTTCTATCTGTTCCGCAATCTGCTGGCGGAGTCGGTCGACGCAGAGTTCCTCGGCGCCGCGCTGCGGCGGTTCGGGATGGCCGTGGATGACGTCGACGCGCTGGTGCCGCTGTTCGACCGCACGACGCTGACGTTCGGGTTCCTGGTGAACACGAACACGCGCTACTTCAAATACCTCGGCTTCCAGTTCGACGACCTGCTCGGGCTGTACGACTTCGACCTGCTGGAGCTGGCGGAGCAGCACCCGGGCGTAGTGAAGGCGTTCGACGTGGTGGCGGATTTGATCGTGGACGGTTCCACTGCTCTGTCACAGGGTTAAGTATGGTTGGGGTCTGACCCCAACCACACTTAACTTGCTAGCGTGGCAACCGACCCGGCGTCCACGGCGCGCCCATCGCGTTCAGCTGCTTCTCGATCGCGCCGAGCTCCACCTCGATGGTCTGCCGCAGCCGCTCCGCGAGCGGTGCGAACTGCTGCTCCGCGAGGGTGAGCGAGTCGCGATACGTCTGCGTCGGCGGCTGGGTCGTCAGCAGGCCGGACACGGAGTTGTTCACGCGGTCCATCAACGACGGCGGGGAGGGCTCGCTGCGCTGCTGGCGGATCGAGTCGCCTCCGAGCACCTCGGCCATGTCCCGCAGCGCGGTATCTACGGCGTTCACGCGCGCGGACAACTGCGCGTCGCCGCCTTCGATCTCGTCCAGCGCCCGGCGGATGTACTGCACCCGCGTGAGCGCGTCGCCGATCAGCCTCTCCGTGCCCATCACTTCGCGCTGCAGCTTCGCGGCGCGTTTCTGGAACGAGAGCACTTCCCTGCGGTCGGCCTCGCTCATCGTCGAGAGGTACAGCGGGACAACGTTGAACGTCTGTGCGTCGCCGAGCGCCGTCTCCACGCCGTCGACGCGCTTGTAGACGCGCACGCTGTATTTGCCCGGGACGACCAGCGGCCCGACGACCGGCGTGTCCCACACCTCGCGCTCCGGCTCCGTCAGCTCGATCGGCGCGGGCGGCGGATAGCGCAGGTCCCACGCGACGCGCTGGAAGCCAGCCTTCACCGGGCCGCTCACGCGCCGAACCACGTTCCCCGTCTCGTCCGACACCACCAGCACGACGGCCGGCTCGAGCTCGCGCTCCTCGCCGCGCAACTGCTCCCACGTCGGATACGAAGGCGGCTCGTTGCCGCCCGCCTTCTCGACCCGCGCCTCCTCGGCCCAGCGCTGCTTCTTGCGGCTCTTCAGCTCGTCCTTGAGGAAGTACGTGAAGACCGCCCCGAACGGCGGATTCGGCGCGGTGAAGTACGAGTCGCCCTGCCAGGCCCTGCCGGGGGCGCCGAGGGGCATGCGCTGGGCGTAGATCTCGGCGTCGCGGGTGGGGAAGAGCGTGGCCTCGCGCGACGCGGCCTGCGCGGACATCGTGCGCAGCGGGCGGTAGTCGTCGAGGATGTAGATGCCGCGGCCGAACGTGCCGACGACGAGATCGTCGCGGCGCTTCTGGACCCAGAGGTCCCGGACCGCGATGGTGGGGAAGCCGCCCTTGAGCTGGATCCACTTCCCGCCGCCGTTCTGCGAGAAGAACAGCCCGAACTCCGTGCCCGCGAAGAGGAGGTTGCGGTCGGCGTGGTCTTCGACGACGACGTACGTCGTGCCGCGGACCGGCAGATCGTTGGTGATCGACGTCCACGTTTTCCCGCGGTCGGAACTGCGGTAGAGGTACGGCTTGAAGTCTCCGGTCTTGTGATTGTCGAACGCGGCGTAGACGGTGTTGGCATCGTGCGCGGACGCCTGCAGGTGCGAGACGTACGTGAATTCCGGCACGGTGCCGACGCGCTCGACTTTCCGCCAGTTCGCGCCGCCATCCTCGGACACCTGAATCAGGCCGTCGTCCGTGCCGAGGTAAAGCAGTCCCGCGGCGAGCGGAGACTCGGCGAGCGAGACGATGTTGCCGTAGAACGACGTCGACGTGTTCTTCGCCACGGCGTCGATCGGCCACACCCGGCCCATGACCGGCAGCTTGTTGCGGTTGATCTGCCGCGTGAGATCGCCGCTGACCGGCTTCCACGAGTTGCCGCGATCGTCGCTGCGGAAGAGGTACTGCGCCGCGAAGTAGAGGCGGTTGCTGTCGTGCGGCGAGATGATCAGCGGCGAGTCCCAGTTCAGGCGGAGCGCGTCCATGCCCGGGCCGGCCTGCGGCTGGATGTCGAGCGCCTCACCCGTGCGCTTGTCGAAGCGAGAGAGGCCGCCGTGCTGGGATTCGGCGTAGAGGATGTTCGGGTCCTTCGGATCGGCGAGCGTGCGGAAGCCGTCGCCGCCGAGGGTGACGTACCAGTCGTCGTTGCGGATGCCGTGGGCGGTCGTCGTGCGCGACGGCCCGCCGAGGCTGAAGTTGTCCTGCGTGCCGCCGTACACGTGGTAGAAGGGGAGGGCGTCGTCCGCGCTGATCCGGTAGAACTGGGTGAGCGAAAGGTTCTCCTTGAAATCCCACGTCTTCGCGTCGTCGTAGGTCTCGTACAGGCCGCCGTCGCAGCCGATCAGGTAGTGATCGCTGTTCCGCGGATCGATCCACATCGCGTGATTGTCGGGATGCTTCGTGAGCTCGTTGATGCGGCGCCAGGTCTTGCCGCCGTCGTCCGAGACCTTCACCCACACGTCCATCGCGTAGACGCGGTCGGCGTCATTCGGGTCGACGAAGATTTCCGCGTAGTACTGCGCGCCGCCGCCGGAGTAGGAATTCATCTTCTCGAAGTTCGCGCCGCCGTCCTGCGAGCGGAAGAAGCCGCCCGCCTTGCGCGTCGCCTCGATGATCGCGTAGACGGTGTCGGGCTCTTTCGGCGAGACCGCCAGGCCGATGCGTCCCATCCATTCCTTCGGGAGCCCGCCCTCGAGCTTCGTCCACGTCTTCCCGCCGTCGAGTGACTTGTGGATCGCCGACTCCGGGCCGCCGTTGATGAGCGTGTAGACGTGGCGGCGGCGCTGGTAGGCCGACGCGTAGAGGATGTCGGGGTTGCGCGGATCGAAGACGACGTCCGAGACGCCGGTGTTCTCGCTGATGGTCAGCACCGGCTTCCAGGTCTTGCCGCCGTCGATGGTCTTGTACAGCCCGCGGTCGCCGCCAGGATTCCACAGCGGTCCCTGCGCCGCGACGTAGACCACGTTCGAGTCGCGCGGATCGACGAGGATCTTGCCGACGTGCTCGGACTTCGCCAGTCCCACGTTCTTCCACGACTTACCGCCGTCGACGGACTTGTACACGCCGTCGCCGAAGGACACGGACCGCTGGCTGTTGTTCTCGCCCGAGCCGACCCAGACCACCAGCGAGTTGTTCGGATCGATCGTCACGCAGCCGGTCGAGTACGAGCCCTCGCCGTCGAAGATCGGCTCGAACGTCGTGCCCGCGTTGACCGTCTTCCAGACGCCGCCCGAGGCCACGGCGAGATACCACGTGCGGGTGTCGCGCGGGTCGACGGCGAGGTCGACGATGCGCCCGGACGGCATGGCCGGCCCGATCCCGCGAAGCTGCAGCCCGGAGAAGGTCGACTGGTCGTATTTCGGGGGATCGGCGGCCAGGAGGGGCAGCGCAAGCAGAGCAGCGGCGAGCAGACGTGCGAATGGACGCATCATGGGCGCGCATCCTAACCCGGGTGACGGGAACGTTTTTGTAGCGGTTTGGGGAGGATTCCGGAGCGCCGGCGTCCTCGCCGGCTGTCGTGGCAGCGTCCCGCGCTGCCACCTGGGTGGGCGGGGGGGGGGGCGTCCTCCCCAGTGCTGGGCGGCGGAGACGCCGCCCCATCAGCCGGCGGGACGCCGGCGGTCCGTCAAACGCCTTGGAGACTCGCAGAAATGCGATTTGGGGGTTCGAAAAGGGTTCTGGTGTCATCAAGAAATGACAAAACAGGGTTCGTAAATGGAGGTTGTGGGGTTTAAAGAGGACAAAACGGTCCGCTCGTGAGGGTTTTGTTCCTTTTCACAGCGTGTAGGAGGGGTTTCGAAGGGCCGAAAAGCCCTTTGACCGGCCCGTATTGGCGTTTTGGGCCGGTTTTTGGCCTTTTTAAATGACACAACCTCCATTTACGAACCCTGTTTTGTCATTTCTCGAGGACACAAAAGCACTTTCACGCCCCGTGCTCCCGAGCCGGACCGGGCTTACTATTGAAGCGTGATGAACACCCGGTCCGCGGTCGTTCTGGTCCTCCTCGCCCTGAGCCTCGCCGCGTGCGCGACGGTCCAGCACGGGCCGGTGCAGGGCATCGAAGTCGACAGCGAGCCGTCGGATGCGACCGTGCGGACGGAGCTCTGCGGCCCCGGCGCAACCAGGGAAGTGCGCACGCCGGGCGTGGTCTGGGTGAGCCGCCGCGCCGAGCGCTGCACGCTCACGTTCACCGCGGACGGCTACGTCGGCAAGCGCGTCGTCCTCACGCGCGCCCTCGCGCCGGAGTTCCTCGAGAACGCGAATGCCATGGAAGTCTGCGCGAACCTCGACTGCGACGACGGAGGCTGGTTCCTCCTCGGCGGTCTCGTCGCCGGTGCCGGGTTCGGAGTCGACGCCCTTTCGGGCGCGCTCTTCGAGCAGCAGCCGGGCGAGGTGTTCGTGAGTTTGCCGGTGCACGACGGGGACATCGAAGAAGAAGAAGAGCGCGAAGAGGTCGAAGACGGAGCGCGTCCGCGTTGAGCGTTAAGATGCACTCGTGAAGTTATTCGCCATTCTCGCGATGGTCGGGATGTTCGAGCGGCCGCTGCTCCCGCTCCCTCCGCGCGAATGCATCACCGTCGCGCCGCGCACCTCCGCTGCGCCGGAGGAAGTACGCCGCCGCGCGGTACGCCATCCTGGGCTCATGCCCGTCACGGTCGACATTGCGGTCGGCTGGACCGCGGCCGTCGCGTCGAATCCGAACATCGGCGTCGACCGCGCGCGACAGTTCGGGCAGGACGCGATCGACCACACCAACAACGCCCTGCGGGCGACCGGGATCTACCACGTGAATCTGCGGCTCGTCTGGACCGGCGAGCTGGCGTTCGTCGACACGCCCGGCGTGACGCCGGAGCAGGCGATGGACTGGATGAACGCGGACCCTGCCGTGCACACCATGCGCGACGAGACGCGCGCGGACCAGGTCTGGATGATCGTGTTCTGGACGACGGCGAGCGCCGCACCCGTGCCGATCAACGCCGCGGATTACGTCCCCGAAAACGGCGTGGCCGTCGTGAACTACATCGGCGGCGTCCACTCCGCCGCACACGAGTTCGGCCACACGCTGGGCCTCTTCCACGACTTCGCGCCGATCGAGAAGCCGCCGAAAGACGACCCCTTCCCGTACCGCTACGCGTATTACACGACCGCCGGGAAGTTCAAGGACATCATGACGCCGCGCTACAAGTGTCCTTCGTGCGACGTGCTCGACGCGTACTCCAGCGCGTCGCCGGGGATGACCTTTCGCGGCTTCCCGATGGGCGGACCGAAGTCCGACGCGGCCGCGCTGATCCCCTGGGCCGCGGCGCGCGTGGCGGACTATCGCGATTGACGGGGCAGGAGACGCAGTTGGAGAGCGGGCTCGCGCTCGCGGTTCTCCACGCTTTGCGTCCGCCCGCACGGATCGTTTACGCGAACGCGACGCGTTACGTGCATGCTCAGGTGATTGACCGCGATCCTATGATGATGGCGTGGCGAAAATCAGAACACGATCTGTGGGAGCCATTCGCATCATCGATCTGGAGGGGACGTTTACGGGTGATTCTGGGGGTGATCAGATTGACGCTGCGGTCCGGGATGCACTCAACGAGGGTGTGCGATCGATTCTTCTGAATTTCGAACGGGTCGCGCGCATGAGCTTCGGGAACTACGGCGGCGTGCAGGGACACATCGTTGGTGCGTATACGACTACCGTCAACCGCGGAGGAATGCTGAAGTTGCTCGCACCCGATGCGAGCTCCTTCACGGCGCGGTTTCGCGAGTTCATGCGGATCACGCAACTCGAGACCGTCTTCGAGATTTTCGGAAACGAGGCCGATGCGATCCGCTCCTTCGGCATCGAACCCATCGACCTGCAGAACCACTACTCGATCGTCCTCACCGTGGACGCCGCCGGAAGGATCGGCGCGCAGGTCGTCGAGAAATTTGCGGGCGAAGTCAGCGAGACGACCATCGTCCGTCCCGCGCTCCACGGCATCATGTTCCCCGACCACGCGTTCTTTCCCTCGGGCGAGCTCGATGATTTCGCGAAGCTGATCAACCAGAACCCTCCCGCCAAAGAAGCGGCGTTCCAGGAGTTTCTCGAGAGCCATCCGCGGTGGCTCTACTTGCTCGGCGAGCAATACGAGCACGCCATTCCCCAGGTCGCTCTGCCGCCCCTGGAGCTTCGCTCGGCCCTCGCGTTTGCGGACGGCACGCCCGATCGCGCGGCGATGGTGCCCGACTTTCTGGTGAAGCGCGTCGGGCTCGATCTATGGGACGTCCTGGACATCAAAACCGCGGATGCGCGCGTGGTCGTGGGCGGGCAGTCGCGTCGTCGGTTCTCGAGCGCGGTTGCCGAGGCGGTGGCACAGTTGCGCGAGTACAGCCGGCGCCTGCGGTCTCCGCAGATCCGCGAGTATCTGTTCGAGCGCTATCGCATGACCGTCT
This sequence comes from uncultured Acidobacteriota bacterium, assembly GCA_963821585.1. Classification (GTDB taxonomy): domain Bacteria; phylum Acidobacteriota; class Thermoanaerobaculia; order Gp7-AA8; family Gp7-AA8; genus QHVT01. The sequence goes on along the minus strand of CAWGEI010000003.1, from coordinate 3,763,085 downwards.
CGGAGCCTATGGCGATGATCGTAATCGGCCGCGACTTCTCATTCAGGAATCACGTGGAGAAGGATCGATTCCGCGAACAGGACGGGGTGAAGGTTTACACGTATGACGATCTTTACCGGCTCGCCAAACGACGTGCACTTCCTGCAGGAGCATGACGCTCGCCTCCGCGACCGCGCGCGGAGAGTATGCGCGTTGATCGAGGAGATGCAGGTGACTCCGGTGTTGATCGGCGGCTGTGCGCTCAAGGCTCACAAAGAGGATGTCGACACGACGGATATCGATCTCCTGCTGGGTTGCGATTTCCCGCGTCTGCGCGAAGTGGCCGCACGGCTCGAGAGAGGGGTATCGCCTCGATGCTCTGACTGCGTCCGACCTCGGCGAAGACGTGATTCCGTTCCGTTGCTTCGACGGTGGGATTCAAATCGATCTCATTCCGGCACATACGCAGCGGCTGCGCGTCGTGCACGCGAGTGCACGCGTGGTCGACTGGTCGGGGTGGTCCGTTCGAGCCGCGACGCTACCCGACGTCATCGCCGAGCGAACGGGCCATCGGCGCGGGTAAGCGTTAGTCAACAAACGTAGAGCGCCACGCCCTGCGTGGGCTAGGGCGCGATGACCTGGCCGGTCTCGCGACCCGTCACGCTCCGGACGTACGCCTGCGCGACGGTCGCCGCGGAAAGGCTCGGCGCCATGTCCGGGTTGCCCATCTCGATGAGCGTCTCCGTCACCCACGGTGGGCTGACGACGTTCACGCGGATGCCGCGCGGCGCTTCGAGCGCGGCGGCGCGCGTGAAGCCCTCCAGTCCCGAGTTCACGAGGCTGATGGCGGCGCTGCCTGGCATCGGCGATTTCGCCAGCACGCCGCTCGTCGTCGTGATCGAGCCGCCGTCGTGGACATGCTCGAAGCCGTAGCGCACGACGTTCACCTGACCCATCAGCTTGTAGCCGAGGGAGATGGCGAAGTCTTCGTCGGTGAGGTCGGCGAGCGGCTTCCATGCGCCGCTGCCGGCGGCGCTCACGACGGCGTCGAGGCGGCCCACCTTCTGATACATCGCGCGGATGGACGCGACGTCGCGGATGTCCGCCGTGACGTCCGCGTTGCTGCGGCTCGCGCCAATCACTTCGTGTTCTCCGGCGAGCGCCTTGACGATCTCGCGGCCGATGGTGCCGTTTGCGCCGATGTCCAGGATTCGCATGGGCGCATCCTATTGCAATCGTTTCGGCGCCGTGCGACACTTAACGAGTTGCTTAACCAACCCGCACTCGACCGCGTCTTCCAGGCACTCGCCGATCCCACGCGCAGGACCATCGTCGAGCGGCTGAGCCGCGGGCCTGCGTCCGTCAGCGAGCTGGCCGAGCCGCTGGAGATGTCGCTGCCCGCGGTGCTGCAGCATCTCCAGTTGCTCGAGGCCAGCGGTCTGGTGGATTCGGAGAAGACGGGACGGGTGCGCACCTGCAGGATCAACAGGAAGACGATGCAGGCCGCCGAGCAGTGGATTGCGCGCCGCCGCGCCGCCTGGGAGCGCCGGTTCGACCGCCTCGGCGCTCATCTCGCGGAAGAGGAGAAGGAGAAGAAAAAATGACCACCACCACTGAGACTTTCACCCAGCATGCGACCTTCACCATCGAGCGCGACTATTCCGTGCCGCCCGCGCGGGTGTTCCGCTCATGGGCCGAGCCCGAGGCGAAGGCGCGCTGGTTCTTCTGCCACGAGGACTGGCGCGCCGAGAATCACCAGCTCGATTTCCGCGCCGGCGGCAGCGAGCGGGTCGACTCGTACCCGTCCGGCGGCGATGAGGTTCACGCGTACCGCGCGCACTACTACGATGTCGTTCCGGACGAGCGCATCGTCTACGCATACGAGATGTCCCTCGGCGACAAACGGATGTCCGTGTCGCTGGTGACCGTGCTGTTCGAACCGCGCGCGGGCGGAGCGCGGATGACGTTCACCGAACAGCTGGCGATGTTCGACGAGCGCTGGGACGCCCCGGGCCGCGAGCTCGGCACACGCGAGGGTCTCGACAACCTCGGGACGTTTCTGGAGTGCGGCGACGGCGAGGAGGCTGTTTCAAAACCGTGAACCGCCGACCGTCCTGCCGTGACCTCACGAAAAGATTCCGCGATCTTGCGAACAGAGCCGGCCGCCATCGCAAAAATAGTCGGCCACCTCACCAACGGAGTCCGCGACTGCACGGAAAGAGTCTGCGACCCGACGGTCGAGGTCCCACAACCTCATCGATGGGGATCCACGGCCTCCCATTTGCTGTTCACGACTCCGAAAATGACGTCCGGAACCTCATTCAAGGAGTACACGACGCTGCAAGCCCGGTCGCATGACCTCACGGGAGGACGTTTCCACCTCACGCGCGAGGTGGCGATGTCCGTGCGACGAGCACACGAACCCGGGAAACACAGTCGTCCACTCCGATCGTGAGGTCGCGGACTCTTTTCGTGAGGTTACAGACTCTGATCCTGAGGTCGCACGACCTCGACCGTGAGGTTGGAGCACCTCAACTCTGAAGTCGCCGACCCACTCGGTCAGCTCGCGAAACCGGCCCATGAGGTCGATGACCCTGGCCGTGAAGTCGCGAGCCCGAAGCGCCAGGTTGCCGGATCTCCTGCGCAGGTCGAGCTGGAGAAGTATTGGGTACGGCGACGGATAGTTGCCGCTTTTCTCTTCGGGCGGTCAGCGCTCAGAGTTCCGCGACGATGCGGTCCGCGAGCATGGCCAGCGCGCGGCTCATCCCCGCGACGACTGCCGGACTCTCCGACGACTCCAGTGGCACGGTGATGCGCTCGTGCTGGGTCGTTCCCGAGGCGAGGGTCCAGCGGGCGTCCAACACGAACACGCCGTCCGGGCCGGGGGCGAGGTCTTCGAACGTGACGGACAGCGACCGCGCACCCGCGGGGCGCGGTTGGCCGGGGAGGACGATCATCCCCTCGGGCAGCCGATTCGCGAGATCGAACGCCAGGGTGTGGATCACCATCTCTTCGAGCGGCGACGCCCACTGGTGCGTGCCGCGGACTTCGAGCTTGTTGTCCGCGCCGCGCAGGACGATGCCGCGGCGGTCGATGCCGGGCGGGAGCTCGACGGTGTCGAGGCCGATCGGCGTGCCGGTGCGCGTCGCGCGCGCTCCCGCGGGGATGGTGTCGAGCGCATAGAACTGATTCGGGACGCGCTTGAAAAAGCCGCATCCGGCGGCGAGGAGCAACGCCACGACAACAAATCGGCGGATCATTCGCGCCTCCCCTTGATCACCGCGTCCGGGTTCTCGGTCAGGTAGTTTGCCAGCGCGCGAACCGCTTCCGCCGCGCGCGTCAGCTCGCGGATCAGCTCCGCGACGTCGTAGTTCTGCTTCTGCGAAGTGCCGATGAGCTGCTCGGCGCTCTTCGCGGCCGCTTCCGCGGAGTCCGCGGCGTTGCGCAGGCTCTCCACGAGCGGCTCCGCGTTCTCTCCCGCGATCTTCGCGACCCGTTCCACCTCGGCCAGCGACGTGTTGAGCCGGCGCAGGCTCTGGTCGAGCGCCGGATCGTTCACGAGGGTGTCGAGCCGGGCCGCCGCGCTGCGCATGTGTCCCGCGATCTCCTGCAGTGGCAGGTTGCGGATCGTCTCGGCGACGTCCGTGATGGCGGTCATCGCGCCTTCCAGGCCGCTGCTGCCCGTCGCGGCCGGGATGATCGGCGGATCGTTCGCCAGCACGAGCCGCCCCGTGCCCGGCCGCGCGACAAAGTCGAGATTCACCGCGCTCGCGCCGGGCAACACGAGACTCGTCGCGAGCGACGCGCGCATGCCTTTGTTCACCATCTTCGCCAGCGCGTCGTTCATGGCCGCGCGCAGCTCGGTGCGCGTCGTCGTGTCGTTTACCGGGAACTCCAGCTCGCGCGGGTCGATCTCCAGCACCACAGGCGTCTCCAGCGACGCGGTCTGCGCGATGTAGCGCAGGCGCACGTCGCGCACGTGGCCGATCTGCACGCCTTTCATCTTCACCGGAGTGCCCGGCGCGAGTCCGCCGATCGGACCCTGGAAGTACGTAAGGTAGGTGAGGTGCGGCCCGTCCGACGCGGCGATCGCCCCGCCCTCGGTGTCATAGAGCGTGAACCGCGACCCTTCCCCGACCGGAGCTCCGGCCATCACCTCGGGCGTGTAGAAACTGACCGGGGCGTTGAGCAGCGACGACAAGCCCGCGCCGCCCGTCGACACGCCTCCGCCGGAGAGCGAGATGTTGAGTCCTCCGCCGCGCCACCAGCGCGTGCTCTGGCGCACGTCGTTCACGAAGCGCTGCACGACGAACGCGTGGACCGCCGTGACACGCCGCTTCTCGTCGTAGGCCGCGCCGAGGATGCGACCGACGCGCATGCCCTGATACTGCACGGGCGTTCCGATGGCGACGGAGCCCACCCCTTCCGCCTGGAGCACGTATGTCTTCCCCGCCTCGGGGGCGGCAAGGATGGGCGCGTACTCCTGTCCCACGAACTCGCGCGTCTCGTCGCCCGGCCCCGGCGCGATGCCGACGTACGTGCCGGAGAGGAGTCCGCCGATGCCTCCGCCTTCGATTCCGGGCTCCACGATCCAGAAGCGCGTGCCTTTGCGCAGCGCGTCGTCCATCGACGCGTCCATGGAGATCCGCACCACCACCTCGGAGAGCTTCTCGTCGATGGTGATCTTCTGCACGGTGCCGACTTTCGCGCCGCGGAATCGCACGGGGCTGTAGCGGTCCAGTCCCCGGGCCTCGGAGAACCGCACGGTGATGTCGCCGCCGCCGAAGAAGCCGTAGCGGACGATCATGTAGCCGACGAAGAACACCGCCAGCACGGGGATGATCCAGATCCACGGCGAGAAGTGCGAGACGTGGACGTCCGCCTCCGGCGCCTCCTCGCGTTTTCTGCGGTCTTCGATGTCGTCGTACTCGCTCATCGCGATTCTCCGGCGGTCTTCCACATCATGCGGGGCTCAAACGTGCGCACCGCGAAGATCAGCAGCGCGATCAGCAGGAACAGGGGCGTCGAGCCCGGGCCGGCGACGATGTCGTCGATGCCGCGGAAGTCGACGATCGGCGCGGCCAGCGCGGCGATGAACGGAATGATCATCGGCCACCGCACCAGGCGGTGCAGCAGCCGGTACACGCGCGTTCGCAATACGAGACCTTCCCGCCGAGGAAAGCGGACGCGCGCCAGCAGCCAGATCATGGCGGCCAGCACGAAGACCGGGATCACCACTCCGGCGATGAGGACCACCGCCGCGATCTGCGGATAGCCGTGATCCGCGATGAGCTGCACGGTGCCGATGACCGTGTGCTCGAGCACAGCGGCGAGCTGATTGTTGATCATGATCGAGGCGCCGTAGGCCGGGATCGTCAGAGGGATCGCCGCGGCGATGGCGCCGAGGGCGGGGGCGAAGCGGGGAGCGATGGCGCGGTCGAGACGGCTGCCGCAGCGCGGACACGGATCGCCCGCGCGGCGGTTCTCCACCGCCATCTCGCAACTGTCGCACGACGGGACGTGGCGTCCGGGGTAATGCGTGAGGTCGGGGAGGATCGCGTTCCACACGGCGCGGCGGTTGAGCGCGCGGTCGCCGATGACCACCAGTACCGCGACGGCCATGTAGCACCACGCGCCGATGCGGATCTCCACGTCGGCGGGAACGGACGCGCGGAAGTACGCGACGAAGCCCGCGATGACGACGACGTCGGTCATGCTCCAGATCCGCAGCTCCTCGGTCCAGCGGAAGAGGCGTCCCCGCTGCCAGAGGGGCAATCTCCACTTGAGCGAGCCGAGGACGAGGATGTGCAGTGCGGCGCGGATGGCGGGGAAGAGGAACGCGGTGAAGAGGAAGCCGAACGCGAACGGAAACCACACCTCGGAGTAGATCGCCCCGACGCTGGAGACGAGGCGGCTTTCTTCGTAGACGAGGTTGCGGATCGTCGAGTCCATCAGCGGCATGAAGACGGCGGGCGGGAGGAGGAGGAAGATTGTTACCGCGCAGGCCAGGCTGGTCTCGACGGTCAGGCGCGAGCGGCGCCCGAGCTGGCGGTCACACCGGTGGCACTCGGCCGTGGCGCCCGGGGGGAGCTGAGGGATCGTCTGAATACTGCCGCAGTCGGCGCAGGTGATGGTCATCGCGTCTGACAGACGCGGCAGATTGCAAGAGAGGTTCCCAACATCAGTCAGCGCGATCTCGGGTGATCAGGAGTTGGGCAACAGGGAACGGTGTTGGCCGCTGAGTTTTTTCCGGTACGCGGCCACCACGTCCCCTTTCGTTGCCGCAACGTTGTTCTGCTGGCGCGGATCGCGCCGCACGTCGAACAGCAGCTCTCCATCCGGCACGAACGGATTTCCCTTCGACCAGGAATAGAGAAAATCGGCGTCCCGCACCATTGCGCCGCTGTGATGGGAATGCTCGGAGAACACCATCGTGCACGGCTCGCCGTCCAGGAGTGAGCGTCCGTCGGTCTGCGGCACCTTCTGTCCGGCGAGTTCCAGGATCGTCGGCAACAGGTCGACGTTCTGGACGAATCCTTGATGGACGGCGGGCACTCCGTCCGGACGATGGATGATCAGCGGCACGTGCGTCGTCGCATCCCATAAGCCGGCGTGGCGAAACGGAACGCGATCGTCGCGGCCGTTCTCGCCATGGTCGGACATCAGGATGACGACGCTGCGCTCGAGCAGTCCGCGGCTGTCGAGGTAGTCCAGCAGGCGATCGACCTGGCGGTCGAGATAGGCCACTTCGGCGTCGTAGAGATCTTCGTGCGCGCGCAGTTGCGGATCGCGATACGCCACGGCGCCCGGCGTGCGGAATGGAGTCCACCCTGCCGGCGGCACCATGCCGCCTGGTGCTTCCGCACGATAGCCGTCCGCGTAGGGACGCGGCGCATCGTGCGGCGTGTGCGGATCGAAGAAGTGCAGCCAGAAGAAGAAGGGCGCCTGCCGTTCTCCGAGCCAACCCATCGCCAGGTCCGCCGCCATCTCGGCGCTGTACCGCCGCGGCGCGACGATGTAGTCCTCGAATCCCTGCCCCAGCCCCGAAGTTGCGTCGGACAGATGCTGCGCCGAGACCACCGCGCCGGTGCGGTATCCGGCGCCGCGCAGGATCTCCGCGAGGGTGGTGAATGAATAGGGCAGCGGCGTTTGCAGATCGTAGATGCCGTGTTTCGGGCCGTAGAAACCGGTCATGGTCGATGCGAAGCTCGGGTTCGTGACATTGAACGTCGCATACGCGTTCGCCCAGACGTCGCTGCGCGCCGCGAAGCGATCGATGGCCGGGGTGAGCGACGGACGGCCACCGCGCGGTCCGATCGCATCTGCGCGCATCGCATCGAAGCTGATCAGGATCACGTTGACCGGCGCGTCTTCGTTCGCGCGGGTTTCGCAATCGCGGCATCGCCAATAGACCGCCGGGCTGCCCCACACCGGCGGTTCCATCGCGCTGGCCGTACAACGCGCACCCTCCGCCTCCGCCTCTGCCTGAGCGACGAGCAGCAGAACGATCGCCTCGCCGCTCCACTCGGCAAGGCTCACCGTCACCGTTTCCGGTGCGGCGAGTCCCGCGGAAGGCACCGCGTCCGCGACCTCACGCGACCCTGCGCTGCTCTGCACCGCTACGCGATAGCGGTAGCGACAGCCCTCGCCGCCGGCGCGCAGCGGAATGAACGACAGGAAGGCGTCCTCGCCGGGATCGAGAGGGAACTGCAGCTGCTCGCCGGGCGATACGCGCAAGCCGCGAATGCGACTCGGCTCGACACCCGCCGGATCGGCGCTGTGGCTGGCGAGCGGCACCTCGACCTTCGTCGCCTTCGTCTCGTTCTTCGCATCAGACATCCAGAGGTCGTGCCGCACCCACGCGCCGCGGTGCTCCCGCTCGCGGCACGCCAGGAGAGACGAAACCAACAGCGCTGCCATGGCGACGCGCTTCATCGCAGGTAACCGAGCGACCGCAGATTGCGGATCTGTTCCTCGTTCATTTCACGATGGCCGCGCGGCTCGCTGCGGAACGAGTCGCGCACGAGCTCGGGAACGGAGGGCATGTCCGCCGCTTCGGGGGCCGTGCAGTCGACGACGCGCCACGAATCGCCGTCCGGCAGATGGCAGATCGCCGTGCGATTCGTGACGAGCATCATCCGCTCGCGGGTCTGCAATCGAAAGAGATCCCTGTCGATGCGCATGTTCGCGTAGAGCGGATGGAACGCGCGCTCGTGCTCCTCGGCGACGACCATGCGCCGGGCCGCGAGCGCGCGCGTACTGGCCGGAGAGAGATCGATGCCGTCGGACGGCGGCGCTTCCACACCCGCCGCGGCGAGGATCGTGGGAAAGAGATCGACGATCGAGACCAGTTCGCGCTCGCGGGTGCCGCTCCGCTGATGCGGCCACTTGATCATCAGCGGAACGGCCACGAGCTCATCGTCAAGACGCGAGCCGTGCATGAAGAATCCGCCCTCGCCGAGGAGCTCGCCGTGATCGGCGACGACGACGATCAGCGCGCGGTCGTAGAGACCGGCCTTGCGCAGCGCGTCGAACAACTTCGACACCTCTGCGTCGGTGCCGGAGACGCCGGCGAGATACGAGGCACGCAGCGCGTCGAGATCGCCGGCCGCCGGCGCGAACTGGCCTCCCACCACGCGTTCCCACGTATTGCTGTCGCCGGAGATCGCGAGCTGGAACGGCAGGGTGCTGGCGATGTTCGGCGAAGAGGGCCCGAACGGAAAGTGCGCGCCGAAGTAGTTGGCGAAGAGGAACAGCGGCGTGCGCGTCGCCTTCGCGATCCGTGCCGCCGCTTTCTCCATCAGGATCGCGTCCGGCGTTTCGAATCCCTCGGGATCGCGATACGTGAGGAACCCCTGCGCCAGTCCGGAGGAGAAGCCGCAGAGCAGGCCGCCGGCGAGACCGGCGGTGTCATAGCCCGCGTCGCGGACGAGCTCGGCCAGCGTCCGATGATGCGCGCCGAGATGTTTTGCATTCACGCCCGCGCCATGGCGCGAGGGATAGAGACCGGTGAAGATCGAGGCGTGCGCCGGCAGCGTCCACGGCGAGGTGGTGTATGCGCGCTCATAAACGCTGGCGTGCCCGGCGAATGCGGTGAGGCCGGGCGTCAGCACGCGGTTGCCTCCGTACGGACCGAGCGCGTCTCTGCGAACGGTGTCGAGCGTGATCAACACGATCGGCGGCCGCTCGTCGGTCGTCTTCGCTTCGAGCAGGGGCGCCCCCCAGAGAAACATCCCATCGGCGTCACCGCGCACCGCCAGACCGAACGTGCCGGTGCCGGAAGGAACGTCGAACGAAACGTGACGCCGCTCGAACGGCCGGAGGCGCACGCTCCTGTCGCTCACCATGAATTCCGCCTCGGTGAACGATCCGTTCTCCAGCGTGGCCGAGAACCGCGATCCGTCGCCGGCCAGCAACGTGCGCGACTGCGGACCTTCGAACAGGAATCCGCCGAGCGTTTCGAAATTGTCGATCCCGGTCACGCCGCGGCTCAGCAGGCTCGATGCGTATGAGTAGCGCAGCCGCTCTTTCACCCGAAACGACTCCACTTGGTCGCCGACGCGATAGCCGATCGACGCGAACGTCGGACGGTCGTCGGCGTGCTTCGCCACGAGCGTCAGCTCGTGCGTCCCGAGACCGAGGAGCATCGGATTGATGACGAGCTCGAACGAGCGATCCGACGCCGGACGCAGTTGCGCCGTGACGTCGACGCCATCCCACAGGATCGTCACCGGAATCGGCGCACCCGCGAACGAGAACATGAACGCCAGCGGCGCGACCGGCATGCGCTGGATCATGCAGACGAGCGAGGCCTCGCCGAGAATCTGCCACTGGCCGCCGCTCTCGTACCAGCTCGGTCCCGGCACGACCAGCACCGCGTCGCCGGTAAGAATGCGCCCCGAAAGCCCCGCGAACGGCGACCCGGGCGGCACCGGCGCCGTGTGCCCGCAAAAGACGACCAGCGTCAGGACGCAGATCCGCGACAGACGACTCCACTTAGATTCGCTGTTCATTGCCGATCCGGACCGGCCGGCACTGTACCAAATTGGAAGGTGAGGTCGATACGCTGCGACCGAAAGCTCTACGTTGCCGGTTCAGCGGTCTCGAGGGACGATTGCGCCTTGCGGCGTAAAGCGGCCGTACACCTCACCGGTGGAGCGGCTGAACAGCCACACCTGGAGCAACCGGACCCGCAGCGTGACGAACACCGTCGTCCGTTCGTCCTTGAGCTGGAACGAGCCTTCGCGGGTGGTCTGGACGCCGGTTGCCTCCGCGATCGGTGCCCCTCGAGCCACGCCGTATTGCTCCAACCGGGGCATGCAGATCAACGCGACGCGCAAGTCTCCCTTCTTCACTTTGCGAGAGTCGGGTGACGCCGGCAGGGCGAAGGTCAGCGGTGCGGAGGAGAATTCGACACCGGGCTCACTGACGACGATCTGCGTCTGCTTCCACAAACGCTGTTCCGCAAGCACAGCACCGCGCTCCGATGCGACCGGCCGGTCGTTCCGCGACCATGTGGCCGGCCCGGCCCGGCTGCTGACCCGCACCTTTGTGCGATGAATGTCAAAGGCGCCCATCTCGTGCAGAGGAGCGGAGTTGATCCTCGTGATGCCCGCGTGAATCGTCACAACGACCGGCCCGCCTGCAGGCCCGGAATGCAGCTCATATCGATCCGGGACAAACGCAAAGACCTCCGAGCGAAACTTCAGGCGCCGGGCCGCGTACTCGTCATTCGTTTCGAAGGTGGTTCTCGGCGCCAGCGTCCCGAATCTCAGAACCCAGTCCACCGTGTTGCCCTGAAACTGCGCCGGCAGTTTCGTGACCCCGACGTCGAACGCCGCCTGCGCCATCTCCGGCGGCCGGTCCTCAGCATCCCCGGATCCGAGGGCAAGCATCGCCAATACGAGCGTCGAGAACAGAGGCATGGGCTTCTCCTGAATAGGAGGGTCGCCAAGGACGGTTGTCCCTACCAAGCTTGCCGTGCTGAGTGCTGTGGTGCCGGCGCCACGCCGGCCGTAACGCCGGCACCCCGCCGGCCCGCACCGGCGAGGCGCCGGTGGAACGGCCGCCGGGGCGGCGGCACCACAAAGCCTCAGGACTCAGCACTCAGCACTCAGCACTGAGGACTCGGTGCTACGCTCCCGGCGCTTGCCGCTCCTCGTGTACACCCTTACCGCGATCGCGATTCTCTGGCTGGCGCATCGCTTCGTCTGCCCGCTCTCGCGCGCCGCGGCGGTGTTCCTTTTCTTCCTGCCGTTTCTCTTCGTCGGGCACGCGCTGGTCGCGAACCGCGTCTACGCGCCGGTCGACAAGATCTACATGGACATTCCGCTGTCCGAGGTGCGGGAACGGTACGGGATCGGGGCGCCGCACAACCCTGCGACGGCGGACATCTTTTCGCAGATGATCCCGTGGCGCCACGCGGTGCGCGAGTCCGTCGCGCGCAGTGAGTGGCCGTTGTGGAATCCGTACGTCCTCTCGGGCGATATCCTCGCCGCCGCCGCGCAGCCGGCGCCGTACAGCCCGTTCACGCTGCTCGCGCTCCTGATGCGGGCTCCCATCAGTTTCACGTTCACCGCGGCGATCACGTTCCTCATCGCGGCGTTGGGAACGTTCGCGTTTGCGCGGGAGCTGGGCTGCCGCGAGCTCGCGGCGTCGATCGCGGCGGCCGGTTTCGCCTGCTCCTCGGCGGTGGCGCTCTACGTCCTCTGGCCGCTCGGACTCTCCTGGGCGTTGCTGCCGCTGGTGATGCTCGGTGCGCGGCGTGCGTCGTTCGGTCTGCTGACCGTGTCGCTCACGCTGCTGCTCCTGGCCGGACATCCGGAGTCGGTGCTGCACATCGTCGTCATCGCCGCGCTCTACGGCGCCTTCGAAGTGCGCAGCCTGCGTGCGGTCGGCCGCGCGTGTGCCGCGGGCGTCACGGCGCTGCTCCTCTCCGCGATCTTCCTGCTGCCGTACTTCGAGGCGATGCCGCAGACGGCGGAATACGAGTTCCGCCAGACGTGGCGGACGGTCGACCGCGCGGCGAAGCCGGAACAGGTGCTGCTCACGCTGGCGACGGACGTCTTCCCGTTCCTGCACCTGCGCAAGTGGGTCGATCCCGCCATCGGCGGCCTCGGAGCGGAGACCGGGGCCGCCGGCAGCATCATCCTCGCGCTTGCGATCTACGCCGTCTGGCGTGTGCGGAATCGCACGACGTGGTTTTTCGCGGGGTTGACGATCGTGATCCTCCTCCTGCACGCGGGCTGGGGGCCGCTGGCACGCGTGGTCCACAGGCTCCCGCTTTTCGACATCACCATCAACGAGCGCCTCGGCTTCGGCGCCGCGTTCGCGTTGGCGATCCTTGCGGCAATCGGCGTCGAGCACCTCCACCGCCGCGCGGCGGCGATCACGCTCGCCGCGGTCCTCCTCGCTCTCGGCCTCGGTACCTGGTACATCACAACGACGTTCGTCGTCGATCCCGGCCCGCGCGACTGGGGCAGGTACACGCTGCACGCGGAGCTCGCGTGCCTCGCCGCCGCGCTGCTCTTCCTCCGCACGCGCTACGCGCTGCACGCGCTCCTCGCGCTGCTGCTCGTGCAGCGGTTCGTGTCCGAGGGCGGGGTCCACCGGTCGTTTCCGGAGCGGGCGGCGTATCCGGCGATGAAGATCTTCGAGCCGATGCAGAACGTCCGCGAGCCGTTCCGCATCGCCGGGGTGAACTGGGCGCTGCTGCCGGGAACGAACACGCTGTACGGCCTCGAAGACGTGCGCGGCTACGAGGCCATGACCTTCCTCCCGTACACGCGCACCTATCCGCTGTGGTCGAAGCCGCAGGCGGTCTTTTTCAACCGCACCGACGATCTCTCGCGGCCGTTCCTGTCGATGCTGAACGTCCGCTTTGCGTTTGCGTACGAGTGGGACCCGGTGCCGCCGGGCTGGACGGAGGTCGCGCGCGAGGGGAAGGCCGTGCTGCTCGAGAACGCGAATGTCCTCGCGCGCGCGTTCATCCCTCGGAACGTCACAGTCGGTCTGCAGGCCGACGTCTCCCTCGACCAGATGGCGGACGTGCGCGATTTCGGCGAGCGCGCGTGGATCACTGAGAACGTGGTCCCGTACGAGCGCGGGAACGGTCCCGGCCGCGTGACGGGCATCCGCGGCACGACGTTCGATGTCGACATGCAGGGCGACGGCTGGGTCGTGATCTCGAACAGCGCGTGGACGGGGTGGCGCGCGTACGTGGACGGCAAGCGCGTCGCGCACCAGCGCGCGAACGTCGCCTTTCTCGGCGTCCACGTGCCGCCGGGCAGGCACGAAGTGCGGCTGGTGTACCTGCCGCAGTCGTTCGTGATCGGGCGGTGGATCTCGTTCGTAACTCTGCTCGCGCTCGTCGTGTTTGCCGCGTGGAAGTCGACTTATCATTCGCGCCCATGACGCGAAGGGCCGCTCTCCTCACGCTCCTCCTCCTCACCTCCACCCTCTCCGCCGCCACCTTCGACCCCTCCCAATTCAAAGCGCTGCAGTGGCGCGAGGTCGGTCCGTATCGCGGCGGGCGCTCGGCTGCGGTGGCCGGCATTCCGTCGCAGCCGAACACCTACTACTTCGGCTCCGTCGGCGGCGGCGTGTGGAAGACGATCGACGGCGGCGTGACGTGGAGCGCGGTCTCCGACGGTTTCTTCGGCGGCTCGATCGGTGCGGTGGCGGTGTCGCAGTCCGACCCGAACGTCGTCTACGTGGGGACGGGTGAGAAGACGGTGCGCGGGAACGTCTCGCACGGCGACGGCATGTGGAAGTCGATGGACGCGGGCAAGACCTGGAAGCACATCGGCCTCGCGGACTCGCGCCACATCCCGCGCGTCCGCATCCATCCGACCGATCCCGACGTCGTCTACGCCGCGGTCCTCGGGCATCTCTTTGGCCCGAACAAGGAGCGCGGCGTTTACCGTTCGCGCGATGGCGGGAAGAAGTGGGAGCGCATCCTCTTCGTCAACGAGAATGCCGGCGCGATCGACCTGATCCTCGATCCGACGAATCCGCGCATCGTCTACGCGTCGACGTGGCGCGTGCGCCGCACGTCGTACAGCCTGGAGAGCGGCGGCGAAGGCTCGGGTCTGTGGAAGTCGACCGACGGCGGAGACACATGGAAGAACATCAGCGCCGCCAAAGGTCTCCCGAAAGGCACCCTCGGCATCATCGGCATGACGGTGTCGCTCTCCAATCCGCAGAACGTGTACGCGATCATCGAGGCGGAGGAGGGCGGCGTGTTCCGCTCGCGCGACGGCGGCGAGACGTGGGAGAAGACGAGCGACAGCCGCGACCTGCGCCAGCGCGCTTGGTATTACACGCGGATCTACGCCGACCCGAAGGACGAGGACACGGTCTACGTCCTCAATGTCCGCTTTCACAAGTCGAAGGACGGCGGCAAGTCGTTCACGACCATCGCCGTCCCGCACGGCGACAATCACGACCTCTGGATCGCGCCGGACGACCCGTTGCGCATGATCGAGTCCAACGACGGCGGCGCGAACGTCTCCAATGACGGCGGCCGGAGCTGGACGGGCCAGGAGAATCAGCCGACCGCGCAGTTCTACCGCGTCAGCACCGACAATTCCTTCCCCTATCGCATCCTCGGCGCCCAGCAGGACAACAGCACGGTGCGCATCAAGCACCGGTCGACGTCCGGCAGCGGGATCGGCTCGCGCGACTGGGAGGAGACGGCCGGCGGGGAAAGCGGCCACGTCACGGCGAAGCCGGACGATCCGGACGTCGTCTTCGGCGGCTCGTACGGCGGCTACCTGACGATGGTCAATCACCGCACCGGCGAAAACCGCGACGTGAATCCGTGGCCGGATAATCCGATGGGCCACGGCGCCGAGGGGGCGACGGAGCGGTTCCAGTGGAACTTCCCGCTGCAGTTCTCGATGCACGACGCGAACACGCTGTACACGGCGTCGCAGCATCTGTGGAAGTCGACGACCGGCGGCGCGAGCTGGGAGCGCATCAGCGACGACCTGACCCGCAACGACAAGACGAAGATGGCCGCGTCCGGCGGGCCGATCACGAAGGACAACACGTCCGTCGAGTACTACGGGACGATCTTCGTCGTCGCGGAGTCGCCGCACGAGAAAGGTGTCCTCTGGACCGGCTCGGATGACGGTCTGCTGTACGTCAACCGTACCGGGACGTGGGGGAACGTGACCCCGAAAAACGCGCCGCAGTGGATCCTGTGGAACAGCATCGACGTCAGCCCGTTCGACCGGAACACGGTCTATGTCGCGGGGACGTCGTACAAGTCCGACGATTTCCGGCCGTACCTGTACCGGACGACGGACGGCGGCGCGACGTGGACGAAGATCACCAACGGCATCGCGAGCGATCACTTCACGCGCGTAGTCCGTTCGGACAAGCGCCGCAAGGGCCTGCTCTACGCGGGCACGGAGCGCGGGATGTACGTCTCGTTCGACGACGGCGCGAACTGGCAGCCGCTGCAGCTCAATCTCCCGGTCGTGCCCATCACCGATCTCGCGCTGCGCGACGACGACCTGATCGCCGCGACGCAGGGCCGCTCGTTCTGGATGCTCGACGACCTCACGCCGCTGCAGCAGCTCACGCCGCAGGTCGTCGCGAAACGCGCGTATCTCTTCGAGCCGCGCGCCGCGTGGCGTACGGGCGGCTCGTCGCCGGAGAGAGCGCCGAATGGACAGGGCACGAATCCGCCGCAGGGCGTCATCGTGAATTACTGGATCGCGCCGGACACGAAACCGGAGACGAAGGTGAAGCTCGCGTTCCTCGATGCGGGCGGCGCCGTCATCCGCGAGCTGGAGGGCGAAGTCAAGCCGCCCGCGCCGGTCGTCGAAGCGCTTGAATATAAAGAGCTGACTCAGAAGGACCCGCCGCAGCAGCCCGCGAAGACCGTGGGCGTGAAGAGCGAAGGCGGGGAACACGAATCGAAGACGCTCGACGAAGAGAAGGATCCGAAGGCCGAGAAAGAGAAGGAGAAGAACAAACTTCCCGACAGCGCGCCCGGCTTCAACCGCTATGCGTGGAACCTGCGGTACGCCGAGGCGAAGCAGTTCGAGGGCTTGATCCTGTGGGGTGGCGGCACGGACGGCCCGCGCGTGCCGCCGGGCACGTACACCATGCGCCTGACCGTCGGCGAGGAGTCGGTGACCGTGCCCGCGCAATTGAAGCAGGACCCGCGCACCTCCGCGACGCAGGCCGACCTCCAGGCGCAGTTCGACTTCCTCCTCGCCGCCAATCGCAAGCTCTCCGAGATCCACGAGCAGATCGAGCGCATCCGCGAAGTGCGCGAGCAGCTCAAAGGCATCCGCACCCGGATCGGAAAGGACGAGAAGAACAAAGCGATTGCTGACGCCGCGAAAGAGCTCGACAAGAAGATGACCCTCATCGAAGAGGCGCTGTACCAGACGAAGAACAAGAGCCCTCAGGACCCCCTCAACTACCCCATCCGCCTGAACGACAAGCTCGCGTCCGTGGCCGACTCCGCGGGAACCGGCAACTTCGCGCCGACCGCGCAACAGCGCGCCGTCTACGCGCAGCTCGTCCAGCAGATCGACGCCCAGCTCGCACAGCTGCGCGCGTTGTGGGAAACGGCGCTGCCGGCGTTGAACGCGATGGTGAAACAGTCGGAGGTCCCGGCCATCAAATGAGCGGAACGTAGGGCGTGGCTTCAGCCCGCCTCTTCGGGCGGGGCGGGGGATCACACCGGAGGGGCGGGCTGAAGCCACGCCCTACGTTCGCTCCGCGCGCTTTACGCCGTCGCGCACGCGCTCGTGTTCGGCGCGCCCGGCGCGACGCAGCACGTCGCCGCTTTCGTGCTCTCCGGCAGGTTGTCCTGCAGTACCACGAACACTTCCCACTCGTTCCCGTCCGGGTCGTGGACCCAGCTCTTGTCCTGCTTCGCGTAACAGCAGTCCGTCTGCATCTCGTCGCGCGGGATCAAACCCGCCGACGCCCACCGCAGCCGCGTCGCCAGTACGTCGTCCGTCGACGCCACCTGCAGGCCGAGGTGGGAGAGCGCGCCGGCGTGATCCAGGGCCGGCACCTCGTTCAGCGCGAGATTCAGCGGAGGATTCTGCACGTCGAACTTCGCGTAGCCGGTCCGCACCTTCGACGGCTCGATCCCCAGCATTTTCCGGTAGAACTCGATGCTGTTCTGCACGTTGCGGACGTTGATCGAGACATGGGCCTTGAGTACCTGGATTTCTTCGTTCATCGTTGCCTCCACATATTCACACAATCGAATGTGATGGCAATGTAGGCTCGCTGCTCACATCCGTCAAGTCGGATGTGTAAAAGCTCGCGTTACAATTCCCCGCATGCCCCCGGCGATTCTGGTCGTCGAAGACGAGCTGCTGATGCGCCGGACGCTGCAGGACCTCCTGCAGGCCGAGGGCTTCGCTGTCACTACGGCGGGCACGATGACCGAGGCGCTCGGAGAGGTGAACCGCCGCGCGTACGACCTCATCCTCCTCGACCTCATCCTTCCCGACGGCGACGGCATCGAGTGCTGCGGGCGCATCCGCGAGCGCCATCGCATGCCCATCGTCATCCTCAGTACGCGGCGCCAGCTCGAAGACCGCGTCGCCGGACTGGAGACCGGTGCGGACGACTACATCGTCAAACCCTTCGAGCCCGCCGAGGTCGTGGCTCGCGTCCGCGCGCAGCTGCGCCGCGCGCAGAAGCTCAGCTCCAGCGACGGCCATCACCTCATCCGGGCCGGACGCCTCACGATCGACCCCTCGCTGCAGGACGCCCTCGTCGACGACCGTCCCGCGGGTCTCACGCAGAAGGAATTTCAGCTCGTCCAGCTCCTCGCCCAGCGCGCCGGCAAGGCCGTCAGCCGCGACTTCCTCGTCGACCACCTCTGGGGCGACGACGAGCTGGGCTCCGACAAGAACGTCGCCGTCTACATTCGCCGCATCCGCCAGAAGCTCGAGCGCGATGCCGACGCCCCGGAGATCCTCCTGACCGTCCGCGGCTTCGGCTACCGTCTAGCCAACTAAACGCCCCTCCGTGCCCCGTTGCCCGGGTCACGGGTCACGGGTCACGGGTCACGGGACGTAATCTCACCGTAACCTCCCTTAGGTTAGGCTGGGCGCGCGCATGATCCCGCCGTCGATTCCCGAACGCGAAGGCGAGCGGTTGGCTGCACTGAACCGCTACGCAATCCTCGATACGAGCCCGGAGGAGGCGTTCGGGGAGCTTGCGCAGCTCGCGTCGAGCCTCTGTGAGGCGCCCATTGCCCTCATTACCCTCGTCGACTCCACCCGCCAGTGGTTCAAGGCGCGCGTCGGGCTGGATGCTCCCGAGACCCCGCGCGAAATCTCCTTCTGCGGTCATGCCATCTGCTCCGGCGACGACGTCTTCGTCGTCGAGGACGCCCACGCCGACCCCCGCTTCGCGGACAACCCGCTCGTCACCTGTGACCCGCACATCCGCTTCTATGCCGGCGCGCCGCTGGTCACGCCGGACGGCCAGAAGCTCGGCACGCTGTGCGTCATCGACCGGAGGCCGCGCTCTCTCGGCGATCAGCAGCGCATCGCGCTCCGCGCGCTTGCGCGCCAGGTCGTGATGCAGCTCGAGCTGCGGCGGCAGGTCGCCGAGCGCGCGGCCGCACAGCTCGAGCTCGACCGCTTCTTCAGCGTTTCCCTCGACCTCCTCTGCATCGCCGGCTTCGACGGCTATTTCAAGCGGCTCAATCCCGCGTTCGAGGAAGTCCTCGGCTACACGCGGGAGGAGCTGATGGCGACCCCGCTCATCGAGCTCGTTCATCCCGACGACCGCGACCTCACCGCCCGCGAGATCGGGAGCCTCCAAGACGGCCAGACCACGCACTACTTCGAGAACCGCTACCTCTGCAAGGACGGCTCTACGCGCTGGATCGCCTGGACCTCCACGCCGGTGCCGGGCGAAGGGATGATGTACGCGGCCGGCCGGGACATCACCCGCGCCAAGCTCGCCGAGCAGGAGCTGCGCCGCAGCGAATCGCGTACGCGCTCGATCATCGACAACGCCCTCGGCGGCCTGATCACCACGAACGAGAAGGGGATGATCGAGTCGGTGAATCCCGCGGCGGAGCGGATGTTCGGCTACGTGGCCGGGGAGCTGATCGGCCAGACCGTCTGTACGCTCGTGGCGACGAAGTACGAATCGACGCGCCACTGCCTGCAGCATCTCCGCGACACCGCTCTCGGCCGCATCACCGAATGGCAGGGGCGCCGCAAGAACGGCGAGAGCTTCCCGTGCGAGCTGTCGCTGTTCGAGTTCTACACTGCCGGCGACGAGCGCCACTTCGCCGCGCACATGCTCGACATCTCGGAGCGCCACGACGTGGAGCGGATGAAGAAGGACTTCATCTCGACCGTCAGCCACGAGCTGCGCACGCCGCTGACTTCGATCCGCGGCTCGCTCGGACTCCTCGCCTCGGGCGCAATGGGCGAGCTGCCTGCCGACGCGGTGCCGATGGTGACGGTCGCGGAGCGGAACAGTCTGCGCCTGATCGCGCTCATCAACGACATCCTCGATTTCGACAAGCTCGAGAGCGGGAAGATGGAGCTGGACCTCCGCCCCACGCCGCTGATGCGCGTGCTGGAGCGCTCCATCGAGAGTGTCAGCCCGTTCGCGGTCCAGGAGGGTGTCGGCATCGAGCTGCACTGCGGAAACGCGACGGTGATCGGCGACGAGGACCGCCTCGGCCAGGTGACCGTGAATCTGCTGTCGAACGCGGTGAAGTACTCGCATCGCGGCGGCACGGTCGTGGTCACAGCGCTCGTGGATCGGGGATGGATCGAGGTGCGCGTCCAGGACTACGGACGCGGCATCGCGCCGGGACTGCAGAAGCGGCTCTTCCAGCGTTTCCAGCGCGCGGATTCGAGCGACTCGCGCACGACGCCCGGCACAGGCCTCGGTCTTGCGATCTGCAAAGCCATCATGGAGCAGCACGGCGGGTCGATCGGCGTCGAGAGCCGGGAAGGCGACGGGAGCACGTTCTGGTTCCGCATCTCCTGCGCGCCGCAGCACGTCGACGCGCCGAGCCCGAGAGGGGATCGGCGGTCCGAGGTGCTGGTGATCGAGGACGATGCGGCATTGCTCGACGTCATGACGGCGCAGCTCGGCGCCACCGGACTGCGTGTACGCACGGCACGATCGGGATGGGCCGCGCTGGCGGCGGTGAGCGAACGCGCTCCATCGCTGATCATCCTCGACATCGACCTGCCCGACCTGGACGGTTACGGCGTGGTCGCGGAGCTGCGGAACCATCCGCCGTACCGGGGCGTACCCCTGCTCGTCTACACCGGCCTGGACCTGACGGCGGCGCAGCGCCACCGGCTTCGAGCTGGGGCCGACGCGGTTCCTGATGAAGACCCGGTCGAGCAACGGCGATCTGCTGGCGGCCGTCGAGCAACTGCTGGAATCGGCGCGCCTGCGGGAGCTCGCATGAAGGTGCTGATCATCGACGACGAGGAAGACGTCCGCTACGTCGCGCAACTGAGCCTCGCCCGCGTCGGCGGGATGACGGTCATCGAGGCGTCGAACGGCGAGGAAGGGCTCCTGCGCGCGTGCAGCGAACAGCCGGATTTCATCCTGCTGGACATGATGATGCCGGGGATGGACGGCGCGGCCACGTTTCGCGCGCTGCGGGCGTCGGTGCAGACCAGCGGGATCCCGGTCGTATTCCTCACCGCGAAGGCGATGACGTCCGAGGTGCAGCGGCTCAAGGACCTCGGCGCGAAGGGGGTCGTGCTCAAACCGTTCGATCCGATGACGCTGGCGAGCGATATTCGCACTATCCTCTCGTCATGACGGACACGCTCCTCGGGGAGCTTCGCGGGAGGTTCCGCGAGACCGCGCGGATCCGGCTCGACGAGATGGAGTCGCTGCTCGGCGCGCTCGAGCGCGATCCGCGCGATGCGGAGTCGCTGCAGAAGCTCGCGAAACATTTCCATGGGCTCGCGGGAATGGGCGGGACGTATGGGTTTCCGCACATTTCCAGGCTGGGGGATGCGGTGGAGGGGGAGTTGCTTCCGCTGGTCCGCAAAGGTGCGGCGGACCGGGCGTCGATCACGCGCTGGAAACAGGTCGTCGCGGAAATCCGTGCCGAGATCGATGCCGATCTCCTACCCTCTCCGCCCCGCTCTCCGCGCCCTCGTTCCTTCAACGTGCATCTCAGTGAGCTCGATCCAGCCATCATCGCGGCCCTGGAGCGGGAGGAGATCACGTGGATGCGGGATGTTCCCGCGGATGTCACGGTCGTGATCGGGGGAGCCGAGTTCGACGAGAAAATGCGCGCGATCCGCTCCGGCGCGGATGTCTTCGTGACGAAGCCGGTCGATGTCGAAGCGCTGGTGCGCCGCGTCATTGCGCTGCGCGAGAGGAAAGAGCATCCGCCGCGGCGCATCCTGGCCGTGGAAGACGATCCGACGACCGGCGCCCTGATCCGCGGCTTTCTCGGCTCGGCCGGATACGAGGTCGCGATCTGCCGGGAGGCAGGGGAGTTCGAGAAGACGCTGCTGGCGTTCGGACCCGACCTCGTGCTCATGGACGTGCAACTCGCGAGCAACGACGTCAGCGGCCACGATCTCGTGCGCTACGTGCGTCAGAGCGAGCGCTTCGCGACGCTACCGGTGATCATCGTGACCAGCGACAGCCAGCGCCGGGCGATCCTCGACAGCGCGCACGCGGGCGCGGACCTGCTCGTCGCCAAGCCGGTGGACTGGGACGTGCTCCTGTCGCAGATCGGCGCGTGCCTGGAGCGCGCGACCGCGGTCCGCGAGATCACCGAGCGCGACCCGCTGACCGGCGTCCTGACGCGCGCCGCGTTCGACGCGCGTGCGCACCAGCGCGTGGAGCACGGCAGCGCCGCCGTACTGGTCCTCCTCGACCTCGATCATTTCAAGGACATCAACGACACCCACGGCCACGTCGCCGGCGATCGCGTGCTCGCGTCCACGGGCGCGCTGCTGCGCCGCCACCTCCGCCAGGCCGACGTCGTCGCCCGCTACGGCGGCGAAGAGTTCGCGCTGCTGCTGGAAGACGTGAACATCTCCGCTGCCGCTGCGCTCTGCGAGCGCCTGCTCTCGGAGCTGTCCGCCACCGTGAACGTCACCTTCAGCGCCGGCGTCGCCCGCCTCGACAGCTCGTTCGAAGAAGCCTTCCGCCGCGCCGACGTCGCCCTCTACGAAGCCAAACGCTCCGGCCGGGCGAGGGTGGTAGTGGGGTAGAAGTGTGCTACAACGCCGCGCGTCATGTGGACTGCCCGCCGGATTCTGAAAGAGCTTGCCGACACCGATCGCCGCCGCGCGATCCTCACCGCCTTCTGGAAGCACGCAGATACGCAGCATCGGCTGATCGTGCAGATGCAGCTCGCGAGGATGCTGCACTTCCGCGAGGAGTCGATCCGCAAGATGCCGCCGGAGAAGAAGGCGGACCTGCTCGCGTCGCGAATCGGCTTTCCCGAGCTCGACCAGTACCTCGAGATGGCGCTGATGCAGTACCACACCACGCAGAAGAACGAGATGATGGCCGCGTTCCTCGATCGCTGGAACGTGCCGCATGAAAACGGCTCGATCGAGTCCGACGACTACACGGTCCCCACGGTCGATCAGGTCCGGGACGCGGCGAAAGAGCTGCCGTACGACGCGGCGGACGTGAAGCTGTACCTGGCGACGGCGGGCCTGCTCATGGCCGACCAGTGGCGCGAGGCGACGTGGCCAGTGGTTGACGAACTCTGATCACTCGATCTTCAGGATCGTCCAGCCCGTCCCGTCCCACATCAGCGTCGCGCGCCCGTCCTGCGGTGCGGCGAAGCGGTCGTGAACGAGTCCGGTTTTGAACGCCGCGCCGACTTCGTTGGCGATCCAGCGCCAGGTGAAATTCACCGTGACGGTGTTGTCGTCGTTCCCCTGGACTGCGGTGATGTCGCCCAGCTCCTTCTTCGCGAGCGGCACGATGTCGAGCAGGCCGTTCGGGCGCAGGAGGAAGCGCTTGTCGTTGCGCGCTTTGTCGGTGAGCCCGACGTCGCCGGTCGGATCGAGCGCCAGCCACCCCGCGGCGGCGAGCTCCTTCACCGACTGCCGCACCGGCTCGCTCATCGTGGCGCCGGACGTCGGCGTGGTGAAGCTGGCATTCGTGAACTCGTACTCGCCGAATTCCGAGGAGTTGGCGAGGAGGTCGCGCGCCTGCTGCGGGGTAGGGGGGAGGCGGCGGGGCGACGCGGCGGTGGCCGTCGACTGATCGGCGATCGGCTTTTCGTCGGAGCCGCCGCAGGCGGCCAGGAGAAGGAGCGCAACGGTGAAGAGCCGCTTCATGCCGCAACAGTAACACCCTCCGTCCCCCCTCTGTGCTCTCTGTGTTCTCTGTGGTGATCGTCTCCTTGGGCGCGGCAGGCACGAAGAAGGACCGGTTCACCACAGAGAGCGCAGAGAGCACAGAGCAGGCTTCGCCCGCAGCCCAAGCCAGTGGCGCTCGGAGGGAAGTCCCCCTCTCCCCGCCGCGTAGACGGTGGGGAGAGGGTTAGGGTGAGGGGACGCTCCTCGCACGAGGCGCGTCCCCTCACCCGGCGCTTCGCGCCACCCTCTCCCCACGCTCACGCGCGGGGAGAGGGGACGGGGGCCGAGAATTCTTTGCGGGCACGAAGAAGCCCAACGTTAGTAGTACAGAGATCACAGAGGGGGACGGAGGAGGCTATCCAACTCCTCCCGCGTCAGCGGACGCGTGGCGCCTGCCGCGAGGTCGCCCAGCAAGACAGCGCCGATGGCGGTGCGCGCGAGGCTCACCACCTTCGCGTCCAGCGCCTCCACCATCCGCCGCACCTGCCGGTTTCGTCCCTCGGTGATCGTGATCTCGAACACCGTCTTCCCGCCGGGGTCGCGCAATCGCTGCACGGTTGCGGGGCGCGTGGGCCCGTCGCGCAGCTCGATCCCCTGCCGCAAGCGCTCCAACCGTTCCTCGGGCAGGTGCTTCGAGGCCTTCACGACGTACGTCTTCGGCACGTGATACTCCGGGTTCGTCAGCCGCTCCGCGAACGCGGTGTCATTCGTCAGGATCAGCAGGCCGGACGTATCGAGGTCGAGCCGGCCCACGGGGAAGAGGTACCGGTCGCGATCGGGGAGGAGGTCGTAGATCGTTTGCCGCCCCTCGGGGTCGCGATAGGTCGTGAGGTATCCGGCGGGCTTGTGCAGGAGCAGGTACACGGGCGCGGCTTTCTCGATCGGCTGGTCGTCGAAGAGGACGGCGTCGCGCTCCAGATCGACCCACCGGTTCGGGTCGCCCTCGACCTTCCCGTTCACCTTCACCCGCCCGGCCCCGACCCACTTCCGCGCCTCGGTGCGCGAGCCGAGGCCCGCCTTCGAGAGGACGCGCTCGAGGGTTTTGATGGGACGCTCGCCTGGTTTTTTCATAGCTCCTCGACTGCGCTCGGGGCTACGGGAGGCGAAGAACGAGATCGACCTTGTCTCCGATCTTCATGCGCTCGATCGCCGCATCACTCTTGCGGACCCACAACTCGTGGACCTCTAACGTGTTCGCGTTCGTGAACCGATACAGGTTCGTGTCCCCTTCCTCAGAGGCCAGGAGCGCGACGTCCTCTTTCTTCTGTGGATCGAACGGGAGCGTCAGGCGCTGGTAGATCCGCGGCCCCCACTCGGGTGCTTCGGCGCTCTTCCACGCGCCGGCATCGCGCCGTTTCCACGTCACGCCCTGCGCATTCGTCTCGGCGAGCCACTCCGCGCCGCCTGTCCGGAGCTGCACTTTCTCCGCGCCGGGCGTCGCCCGCGTGACGTCTCCCTCGGCATGCACGCCGTCGTCATCCAGGACGAAGTGAAAGCCCTTCGTCGCGCGGAACCAGAGCAGCGCCTCGTCGTACGTTCCCTTCTGCAGGGTGGGCACGCGGGTCGTGGTGGTGACCTCCGGTGGCGCGGTGGTGGTCGTCGGTGCGGGAGTCGCCGGAGGTGCGGGCGTTTCGCGCGAACAGGCGACGGCGAGAGCGAGTGTCACGAAGATGAATCGACGCATCGACCGCGTACTTTAATCGGAAATCTCCGTGCTACTCTGATGTTGGAGTCCGATCATGCGCGATAGATCATGGTGGCGGTGGGTGATCCTGGGCACGTCGCTCGGCGTGGTGGTTTTCGGTGCGGCGCGCCTGCCTTTGTTCAACGGCGATGAAGTGCAGACCGCGAGCATGCTCGCGCCGCCGAAACAACGCACTCCGCCCGCGCCGGTCTTCATCCCCGAGCCGCCGCCCGCCGAGCCGTCGCGTGAAGTGCCGACGCTCGTGCAGGTCTCCAACGAGCAGACGGAGCTCCGCATCAAGGCCCTCGCGCGGGAGATGGCGGACATGTGGACGCGCGACCCCGAGGAGCTGGTGGTCGCCATCGACGACGCCGCCCGCTCCACCCCGAGCGCTCCCTCGGTCACCCTGCTCCTGGCCATCGCCCACGCCGAGACGAACGGGATGATCCTCGACGTGTCCGAGGCGGGGGCGGTTGGGCTCGCGCAGGCGACGCCGGTCGCTTACCGGGAGGAAGGCCTCGACGGGAAGCTGTTTGTCACGTCGGATTACCTGATCGGCTCGCGCGCCTACATCATGAAGAAGCCCCTCGGCGACGCCGACACGATCGCGTCGATGGTGGTCGACAAGGACACGCCGAAGGTGCGGGCGAAAGCGAAGCGCCTGCTCGTCGCGGCGAAGTCGCTGCGCCGCGAAGGGATCGACGAGCTGGATCTGCTGTCGCCGTACGCGGCGAAGCGGTACTTCACGAAGATCAAAGCGATGGACCAGCACAACAAGGCCGTCCTGGCCCGTCTCGGGAAGCTGCTCGACACAGGCTCGCGGGCGCAGTTGCGCGCGTTCCGGAACGAGACGCGCACGGAGTACCGCGCGCTAAAGCAGACGCAGCTCACGTCCTGGGTGAAGTATCAGAAAGAGCTCATCGCCGAGCGCGACGCATGCTGGAGAAGCACTTCGGCCTGGACGACAAGTACGTGAAGAAGGCCATGGCCTACGAAGCCAGCGAGTACCTCGGCGAGCACCTCGACGACCGCTTCTCGGCCAAGAGCATGGCGCGCTTCCTCGTGCGTCACCTCGACCGCAAGGCCAGCGAGGCGCGAAAGCTCGCGAAGTCGGAGAAGGACGTCGAGCGGATGACCGCCGCCCTCTACAACGGCGGCTCGCACAACGTGAAGCGCATGCTCGCGGGGCTGATCCGCTCGCTGCCGGAGACCGAGAAGTACATGAAGAAGGTCCCGGCCACGCGCCGCCGCCTCGACGGCGTCATCGCGGGGATGCCGATGAACGAGGCCCAGATCCGGACGCTGCGGTGATGCAGGGCTGTCGCCCGCTACGCGGGCAAACGGTCTGTGCCCGCGTAGCGGGCTTTCAGACAATAGACCCCGGCTTCAGCCGGGGACAGCGCGACGCTGGGCGCAAGACGAGCCCGCGTCAGCGGGCGACAGGGCGCTCCCTGCCTCCCGTAATCAACCGCGCGCCGCGCTGGTACGTGAAATACGCCCACGCCCATTGCGTGATCACCAGGAACCGGTTGCGGAAGCCGATGAGGAAGAAGATGTGGATGAGCAGCCAGGCCATCCACGCGAAGAATCCGCCGAAGCGCAGCTTCCCGAAGTCCGCGACCGCCGCCGCGCGGCCGATGGTCGCGAGCGAGCCTTTGTCCTTGTACTTGAACGCCCGCAGCGGCTGACCGGCCACCGCGCGCTCGAGGTTCATTGCCGTGTGCTGGCCCGCCTGAATCGCGGCCGGGGCGACGCCGGGCACGCAGCGAGCCGTCGTGCTGCCGCACAGCGGCGAGGTCGCCGATGACGAAGACGTCCTTGTGCCCCGGAATCGTGAGGTCCGGCTCCACCAGCACGCGGCCCGCGCGGTCGAGAGGGACGCCGAGGGAGCGGGCGAGAGGGGAGGCCTGAACGCCGGCGCCCCACAGGATCGTGTGCGTCGGGATCGCCCGCTCGCCGATGCAGACCTCGTGATCGTTCACGTCCGTGACGATCGCGTTGGTGATTACCTCCACGCCCAGCCCCTCGAGCTGTTTGCGCGCTTTCTCCGACAGGTCCGGCAGGATACGGCGGCAGTACGCGTTCCCGTCCTTCGACCAGGATCACGCGCGCGCTCTCCGAGTGGATGTTGCGAAAGTCGCGGACCATCGTCTGCCGCGCGATCTCCGACAGCGCGCCCGCGAGCTCCACGCCCGTCGGTCCCCCGCCGATGACGACGAACGTGAGCCACGTCTTCTGCCGCTCCGGATCGGTCTCGCGCTCCGCCGCCTCGAACGCGGTCAGCACGCGGCGGCGGATCTCCAGCGCGTCGTCGATCGTCTTCAGTCCCGGTGCGAAGCGCTCCCACTCGGGATGCCCGAAGTACGAGTGCGTCGCGCCGGTGGCGACGACGAGGTGGTCGTACGCCAGCGAGCTGCCATCCGCCAGCTGCACGCGCTTCGCGTTCGCGTCGACCGCCGTGGCCTCGCCGAGGACCACACGGACGTTCTTCTGCCGCCGGAGGATCCCGCGGATCGGCGCGGCGATGTCGCTCGGATTCAGCGCCGCCATCGCGACCTGATAGAGGAGAGGCTGGAAGAGGTGGTAGTTGTGCTGGTCGACGACGGTGACGTCCGCCTCGACGCCTTTGAGGCCGCGTGCCGTGTAGAGACCGGCGAACCCGCCGCCCAGAATGATGATGTGAGGCATGCCGCTTCCCGCGCGGCGGAGTCTACTTCAGTTGGCAGTTGACAGTTGGCAGTCGACAGGAGTCGTGACTCATTCTCCTGTCGACGATCAACTGCAAACTGTCAACTGATTACGCGAGGTTCCCGGCGCGCGCGGCAAATTCGCCGACGATGCGGCGCAGGTCGTCGATGAGCCGCGGGTCGTCCGCGAGCGCCTCGTGATCGTGTCCAGGAAGCTCATGTCCGCTTCGTCTCCCGGTGTCTCGCCGCGCTCGATGGCTTCCTGCAGAGCTGCGGATCGCCGTCGTAGAACGAGACCAGGATCTGCACGCGCGCAAAGCTCGCAGCGAGGCCGCCGGCCAGCCACCGCGGGGTGAATTCGAGGATCTCTACCGGGACTTCCGGGTGCAATTAGGAATAGGGCACGGAGACTCCTTGCGACGGCACTCACCAGAGGAGTGACGGAGTGAGGTAATTCCCTACCCTCGCGGCATCAATCCTTCCCGATTTTGGCCAGTTCCGGCTTTCCGATCCAGCGTCCCCAGGAGAAGCACCGGATGCAGGTGAAGGTGTAGTCGGTGATGCCGGTATCGCGGTTCTCCTTCGCGTCGGCCTGCATCTTCGACTGGCAGCGGTAGCAGAGGATGGCGTCGCCGCGCTGCAGGTTCTCGACGAACCCCTCGACCTGCTGGTCCTGAAACTCGATCTGCTTCGGCCGCTGGGGGATGGACAGCGTCTCTTTCCCCGAGGCGCAGACCAGCGAGAGGTGGTCGGCGTACGTCGTCTGCACGAACGAGCCCGTAAGCCGGGAGGCGGGATGCTTCGGGCAGCGGAGCTCTTTCCCCGCCCAGTAGGCGCGGGCGAGATCGCGGAGCGTTTCAACTTCAGTCGGCATGCGGGAGACATTGTAAGTGCTGACCCTAGTCCTGAGTGCTGAGTCCTGAGTGCCGAGAGTCACTCAGGACTCAGGACTGAGGACTCAGGACTTCTCCACGGCTTCGAACACCCGCATGAAGTTCCCGCCGAGCACCTTCTCCACGTCCCCCTCCGCTCATTCCGCGCTCCAGCAGCCGTGCCGTCAGCGCGGGCAGCCCCGCCGCGGTCTCCAGCCCCGAGGGCAGCGACGGTACGCCGTCGTAGTCGCTGCCGATGCCGACGTGGTCGATCCCGGCGACGTCCGCGGCGTGGAAGATGTGATCCGCCACCTCGTCCAGCGTCGCGGAGGGGCAGCCGAGGGTCAGGAACCATTCGAGATAGGTGTCCCAGTCCGTGCGGTCGTCCGGCATTTCTTCGGTGCCGCCGAGGCCGTCCTGCCCCTTCTTCGGCCGCTTCTGCGCCTTCATGATCACCTCGGCCACCGCATCGCTGATGAAGGCGGAAAAGAAGTTGATCATGCACACGCCGCCGTTGCGGGCGAGGGCGCGGAGCATGTCGTCGGTCATGTTGCGCGGATGGCGGCAGATGGCGCGGCACGACGAGTGCGTCGCGACGACCGGCACGCGCGTCGTCTCGATCACGTCCCGGAACGCGTCGTCCGAGATGTGCGAGATGTCGACGATCATGCCGAGGTCGTTCATCGTGCGGACGACGTCCCGGCCGAAGTCCGTGAGCCCGCCGTGACGCGCCACGTCGCCCGACGAGTCGCACCAGTTGTTCGTGTTCACGTGGGTGAGAGTCATGTAGCGCGCGCCGAGACCGTACAGCTCGCGCAGCGTGTCCAGCGAGTCCTCGATGGCGTGGCCGCCCTCGACCCCGATCATCAGCGCGAGCTTCCCGTCCCGCTTCGCCGCGCGGATGCCCGCGCTGTCCGTGCAGAACGTGAGGACGTCGGGACGCCGCGAGGCTTCTCGCGCGGATCACGTCGATCAGCTTGCGCGCGAAGTCGGCGGCGCCGCGGCCGGCGTAGAACGGCGGGACGTACGCGGCGAAGAACGACGCCGTGATGCCGCTCTCCTGCAGCGTCTTCAGGTCCGCCTGCGCCTCGGTGTCGTGCTCGTCGAGGTGGACGTTGTGGCGGAACATCCGGTAGGGGGTGTCGCAGTGGCCGTCGACGATGATCGCGCGGCGGTGGACGTCTCACTCACGGAAATACTCATCGATTCGTTCGAGCTCCCTCGTCATCAGCGCGAGGTCGTCGAATACGTACTCCGCCTTCGCCAGCGTCTCCTCGGGGAACCCGCCGCAGCGCACCGCGATCGACGGGCACCGGCATCGCGATGCGCGGCGAGGATGTCGTACGGCGTGTCACCGACGGCGAACGTCCGCGCCGGATCGCTTTTCACGCGGTCCAGCGCTGCCTGGAAAATTTCGGGAGACGGTTTCGAGAACTCCGCGTCTTCTTTCGACGTCGTTCCCTCCAGCAGGTCGTCGACGCCGAGAAGCTCGACATAGTACTCGACCTCGTCGGGATTCGAAGACGACGCGAGGGCGAGCTTGATCCCGCGCCCGTGGAGCGCACGGATCGACTCCACCGCGCCGGGAAACGGCTCGCACGGTCTTCATGTACTTCTCTTTCCAGAGCTCGCCGCGGTACTTCTTCACCGGCTCGCCGAACTTGCGCATCTCGCGGGCGTTCAGCGTGTCGGGCACGAGCAGATCGCCGCCTTTGCCGATCTGCTCGCGGATGACTTTCCAGCCGCACCTCCTTCCCGAAGTGCGCGAAGGCTTCGACCCAGCAGTCGGTGTGTTTGTCGTTGGAGTCGATGAGCGTGCCGTCGATGTCGAGGAGCATGGCTTCTGTGAGCAATTGCACGCAGGCCACGAAAGCAAGACGCTGACCACCGGGGCGATGAGGAACGGCACACCACCGATTTTCTCTGGCGCTGGTTCCATCAGTTCCATCACAGCCCGCAGCGCATCGAGATCATCACCAGCTTCTACAAGCATCCGTTCGAGCTGGTGGCGAACGGCATTCTCTCGAGCGCTGATCGTCTACTGCGCTGGTCGGCCTCGATGTGAAGACGGCCACGCTCGCGTGACGCTCACCGGCGTCGCCGAGCTCTTCTATCACTGGAACGTGCGCACGCCGTACTGGCTCGGATTACGTGATCCAGCGGCCGGAAGCGCATCTCGTGCATCACCAGCAGGGACCTGCACGCGTTCAACTACGGCGACCTGCCGCTGTGGGACATGCTGTTCGGCACGTTCCGCAATCCGCAGGCGTGGGATGCGAAATGCGGCTTCAGCCGAGGAGCGCGAGTTGCGCGTCGGCGATCTCCTCCTCGGACGCGACGTCAACCCATGAGAGCTCGCGTCGCCGCCGTCTGTTCCTGGTGCATCCTCGGCGCCGGCGCAGATGACTCGGCGACCTCCTCGGGATTTCTGCCGTTGAAAGCCGTCGCCGCCGCGACAGGCGCATCGCCCGCGCCGAAAGTCTTCTCCGCGGTGCAGCGGTTTCGAGACCTACTCGACGCGCTTCTTCCTCGATCTCGGCGACCGCCGCGTCGAAGCTCACGCCCGAGATCTATTCGCGGCTGCGCGGCCCGTACAACCGGCGCAACGTCTTCGGCGCGGCGCTCGCGTATCGCACCGGTGCTGCCGCCCGAGCTGCGCGAGCCGGTGATGAGGTACGCGCTCTGCGGCGATGCGCCGCTGCTGCGCGAGCTCGGCTTGCGACCCCTGTGAATCTGGACCGACTGATTCTCGACCGTCGAAGGTCTCGCGACGAATGGCGACGGGCTGGAGCCGTCGTCAGAAATGCTGGGAACGTGGCGGTCGAGCTGAGCCATGCCGGGTACTTCCCTCGGCAACATGCAGACGCGTTTCGAGGCGCCCTGTCGATGAAGAACGGGTGGACCGGCGGCCAGTACTCGATCGTCCGCGCGATCTTCGGCGCGTATCTCTTCAGCACTTCGTCGCGCTGATCCCGTGGGCGCACGAAGTCTTCGTGGACAGGTTCTGCCGCGCGACGCCAGTCCGCTGCTGCGACTCTTCCCGAACGTCCTGCGTTCGCGGACGTCGCACGCCGCTGTCGTCTTCGCGGCGCTCGCGTCGCTCTTCTTCGCGATCGGCTGGTTCGACCGCATCGCCGCGGTGCTTATCTGGTACGTGCTCGCGTGTCTCTTCGGACGCAATCCGCTGATCGCAACCTTCGCTGCCCTTCGCGGGTGGCTGCTGCTGTGCGCACGCGTGTCTGCCGCCGGCACCGTTCCTTTCGTCGCCGGCACGCGGACGCGTCGATCCGCGCGGCGGATGGTCGATGCCGCCGGCGCTTTTTGCGGCGGTTGGATCGTGATGTCGTCGGCTTCCTTCAGCGGCTGGACGAAGCTCGTCAGCCCCTCCTGGGTCGACGGCAGCGGCGGTCGGCGCGCGTGCTCGCGAATCCGCTCGCGCGTCCGTCGTTCGTGCGCGACGCCGCCGCTCGCAACTCCCGTCGTCAGCTGCTGCAACTCATGCCACGTGGCGCACGCTCGCGCTGGAATTGCTCTACGCGCCCTCTCGGCGCTCTCCCGCCGCGTCGCGCCCCTGGCTCTGGCTCACGATGCTCGTCCTGCACCTCGGCCTCATGGTCCGTCATCGACTTCGCCGATCTCAGCTTCATGATGGTGATCGCTGCACCTCTTCACGTTCGATCCGGCTGGGTGCCGCGGCGCGAGCCGGAGACGACGGACGAGGTGTTCTACGACGGGACGTGCGGGCTGTGCCACAGCGGGATGCGCTGGCTGGTGGCTGAGGATCCGACCGGGACGTCGTTCCGCTACGCGCCGCTGTTCGGAGACGCGTTCGCGGCGGCCTTTCCGAACGCGACGGACCTGCCGGACAGCGTGATCGTGAAGACCGCCGGCGGCGTGGTGCTGGTCCGCTCCGACGCCGCGGTGCGTCTCCTCAGCCGTCTCGGCGGGTTCTGGCGGATTTTCGGCGTCGTCTTCGGCGTGTTGCCTCGGCGGTTGCGCGATGCGCTGTACGACGTCATCGCGAGCGTCCGCTATCGGATCTTCGGGCGCAAGAAGGACGCCTGTCCGCTGATGCCCCCGGACCTGCGCTCGCGCTTCACCGTCTGACGCAGACGTAGACGGCGTGTCCCTTCGGCAATCGGCGTGTCCCATAGGAGCGCCGGACCTGCACGCGGAAGCCGTGCTCGCGGAGGAGGGCCTTCATCGCATCCCTGTCGTACAGCTCGAGCGTGTGGATTTCCTCGGTACGCCGCATGGACTCGCCCTCGGCGCGGAAGGTCAGGATGCGCCGCGTGAGGTGCGTCCCGTCGCTTTCTTTGATGACCACGACGCTCCAGTCGTCGCCTTCAACGCGGCGCTCGTCGTACGGTGGATACGCGCCGCACTCGGCGATGTCGAAGACGAGCAGGTTCGCGCTTGCCTTCGCGAGAAGCGCGCGGACGGCGTCGAACGTCCCGTAGTTGAGGACTTCGCCCATAGCGACGATGGCACTGCAAGGCGGCAATTCGACCTCATCGAACCGACCAACGGCGAACATGTGGTGCCGGCGCCCCGCCGGCCGTTTCGCCGGCCCCCGGCCGGTATACCGCCGAGGCGGCGGTGTTACGGCCGGCGGGTCGCCGGCACCACAGTGCTCTCGCGCCAGCGCGATCATTGCGGGCGAGGCGTCGACGCCGAGGACGTCGAAGCCGGCGCGGATCAGCTCGCGGGAGAAAATGCCGGTGCCGCAGCCGAGGTCCACGACCAGCCCGTCGCGCACGCCGTGCTTCCAGAGGATCTCCAGCAACCCCGGCGCGGCTGACTCCGCGAACTCGCTGAACCCGGCGTGGTGGATGTACGCCAGGTCCGGCCCGTACTCACTCAAACCAGATCTCGATCTCGTAGCCGTCCGGATCGAAGACGTACGCGTACGGATAGCCCGGCGCGAACTCGCCCCGCTCGCGCAGCGTGCCCCCCGCGGCCAGCACGGTCTCCACCGCGTCGTCGATGTCCGCGGGGTCCACGAGGCGGAAGCCGAAGTGCCGCACGCCGCCGTCGCGGCCGGCGTTCTCGGGATCGAGCTCGAACGCGAAGATGTCCTGCGTGCCGTTCCCCTTCGCCTGGATGTTCGTGTCGTCGCGGTAATACTCCTCCACGCCGAACACCGCTGCGTAGAACGCGAGCGACCGCTCCGGATCGCGCACCGCGAGACTGATGTGGGTGAGCCCGTGCGTACGGATGATCGTCCGCACCGGATCTACTGATGCGCCTTCAGGAAGGTCTGCGGCTTGGTGAAGGTCTTGGCCATGCCCAGGCCGCGGTTGATCTCACCGATCGAGACCTTGCCGGTGGCGATGGCGGCGCCGAGCTGGATGTAGGTGCGCAGCTTGCCGCGGTGTTTGTACCGGATGTCGAGCGCGTGTTGCCACAGCGCCGAGTAGTGGGCGTAGAACTCGTCGAGGGGGAGCTTCGTCGGCAGCACCGTGTGGACGATGTCGAACATCTCCCACTCGTGCGTGGTCACGTTCTTCTTCGCCGCGTCCCAGAGGTCGGTGCCCGGCAGCGGCGTGAGGATGGAAAAGCCGCTGTTGTACGCGCCCATCTTCTCGATCCAGTCCCGAAGGCGCTGGAAGTCGTCGCGGTCCCACGCCGGGTCGACGATGAAGTTCGGCGTGAAGCCGACGCCGAGGTCCTTGAGGATGTTGATGGCGCGGACGTTGTTGTCGGCGGTGTTCTTCTTGTTCACCGCCTTCAGCCCTTCGTCCGTCACCGACTCCAGGCCGAGGAAGATCGCCAGGTTGCCGCAGTCCTTCCACATCTCGATGAGGTGGGGGAACTTGCAGATGATGTCCGTCCGCGTCTGCACGGTGAAGTACTTGCGGATGCCGGACGCCTTGATCAGCTTCGCCATCTCCTCGCCGCGCTTCACGTTCATCCAGAAGATGTCGTCAGTGATGAAGATGTTCGGCGCACTGATCTGCTCGAGCTCGCGGACGACGCGCTCCGGCGACTTCTCGCGGAACGTGGACTCGTGGAACTTCCAGACCGAGCAGAAGTTGCACTTGAACGGGCAGCCGCGCGCGGTCTCCATGAGCGCGAGCGGCTTGCGGAAGTTGATGTAGTAGTGATCGGCGTAGTGCGCGATGAGGTGGCGCGCGGGAAGGGGATAGGTGTCGAGGTGCGGGCGCGCGGGCGCGTGTCCGGTGAAGAACCAGCCGTCGCCGTCGCGCACATTCAGTCCCGGGACTTTCTTCAGGTCGCGCGCGTCGCGGAGCGAGTTGACCAGCGGCGGCATCACTTCCTCGCCGTCGCCGGTGGCGATGACGTCGATCGCGGCGTGGCGGAACCAGTCCGGATCGCGCGATGCGTCGTGGCCGCCGATGACGACGAACGCTTTCGGCAGCTCGCGCTTGATCCGCTGCGCGAGGCGGACCGTGCGGTTGCGCTCCGTCGTGAAGTTGCACTGCAGGCCGACGACGTCGGGATCGAACGCGCGGCAGTCCGCGAGCCCCTTCTCCTCCCCGTCGATGCGCAGGTCGATGACCTTGCACTCGTGGCCATCCTCCTCCAGACACGCCGCCACGCAGATCGGCCCCAGCGGCTCGACGAACGTGAGCATCTCCAGGCCGAGAATGCCGCCCACGGGAGGTTTCAGGAAGGCGACTTTCATAGGTGAGGGAAACCTTAACACGTGCCGAGTCCTGAGTGCTGAGTCCTGAGTCCTGAGTCCTGAGTTCCGCCCGCCCGAGAGGGCGTGGGATGCGGCGCGCGAAGGCGGTCGCTACAAGCCTGGCAGGAGACGCTGGCTACTCATCAGGCCGGACCCACGCGATTCCGTCGATGTGCTCGAAGTGACCCATCGAAGGAGACCAGATCGGCACCGGATTCCATCGCGTGGGCCGCGATCCAGATGTCATTCGTGGGCAACGGCTTCCCTTTCTGGCGAAGGGCCGCGGCGATCCGGCCGAATCGATCGGCGGTTACCCACGTCACCGGCAGCAACGTGACGTACGGACTCGCAAGGAAATCATCCAGTTCTTCGCGGTTTGCTTCGTAGCGTGTGCCGTTCCGAAACCCGAAGAGCAACTCGCCAGCAACGACGACCGACACCAACACTTGCTCCGCGCTGCGAACACGCGCTGCGACGCCCGAATGCCCCCGAAACAAAGCCGTGTAGGCGTTCGTATCGAGCAGCACCTTCACTTCCAGAGGGCCTCATCGACGATCTCGAAGGCCGCGATACTCGCAAGGACGTTTCTCTCGTCCGTCTCCGACCAGCGTCCGATGAAGCCGTCCAGCGCGTTTCCAACCGCCTCGCTCGGCGCACCGGCTTCGAGAAGCCCTGCGCCGCGACGAAGGAGCCGGAGGGCAGCCCCGTTCAGAGACACTCCCTCGCGGCGGGCGATCTCGGTGAGCCGCCGCTCCAGTTCTTTGTCGAAGCCGTGCAGTGAGAGATCGTCCATGGCAGTACCTAATGCTACGCCGATCCGCGCCCGAGCTCCTACCCCCCGCCTGTATCCCTGTGCGACGCGTGCACCGGCTTCGACTCCGGCGAGCCCCACTGCCGCAGCCAGATCGACAGCACGACGATCGACAGCACGGCCAGGAACTCGCTCTGCCAGTTCTGGAACGACTCGTACCAGAACTGCGGCTCGGTCATGTACGACAGGGTCGTCACGGTTTTCGTCGAGCCGTGCTCGCGTTCTGCTTCGCTGTACCTGCGAGCGCCGCTCGCCGCGTGGCCGATGAACGAGATCAGGAACAGCACGACGAAGGCGAGACTCAGCGAATTCTTGTAGAGCATCAGCCGCCAGCCGCCGCGCCGCACCGGTCCCGGTACGCCGGCCTCGTCGCGGTGCGCTCCCGGGTCCTCGTCTACCTCGTCGGTCCCGTCGCCTTTCTTCGATTCCGAGGAGCCGCGCTGGAAGAGGAACACGGTGAGGATGACGTAGGCCGCCATCTGCAGGAACTCGCTCTCCCAGTTCTCGAAGACCGTTTCCCCGAACTCGCTCGTTTTCAGGAACCCTGTGTACGTCGCTTCCGGCTTCCCGTGCTGCCGCTGGTCGTCGTTGTACACCTTCCAGCCGGCGACGCTGTGGCCGGCCAGACACAGCAGGAAGAGGACGAACATCGTGATCGAGAGGCCGTTGTTCTTCCACATCGCCGAATGGTCTTGTCAGCAATCACTGAGCCATTTCTGAAACGGTCTGGCCTCCGTCGTCACTATGGCGGTCGGAGGAGATTCATGAAACGTCTGGTGCTTTTATCGATCCTGGCCCTGTCCGTCCTGAATGCCGAGGCGGCGGAGTGCCCGTTCGGCATCCCGATCAAGACCCTCGCGCCGCACACGGTCAACGGCTATAGCTGGGGCAACGTCGTCCGCCCGCAGGGCGACGCGTGTATCAGCCACATCGCCGTCGAGCCCGGGAACGCGTCCGCGTGGTACGCCGGCGGCTGGAACGGCCTGTATCAGACCAAAACCAACGGCCTGTTCTGGTCGAAGCCCCTCAATGGCACCGTCGGCGCGCTGCTGCTGTGGCCGGGCGACGGGATCAACCCGCAGCTCGTCTACGTCGGGATCGCGAACCGGCTCTATCTGTCGCGCGACAACGGCGCGCACTGGACGCTGATCAAGACGTTCTCCACGACCGTCACCTCGCTCCTCGTCGCCGACGGCTCGAAGCTCTACGTCGGCCTCGGATGGAGCAATCACGTCGATGCGACCGGCGTCTATGTCTCGAACCTCGGCGGCGGCTTCATGACGTTCAAGCCGTTCCCGGCGTCGTACACGGGACTGATCGTCTGGACGCTGTCGTACGACGAGACGAACGACGTGCTGTATGCCGGGACAGAGATCTACGATCACCCGCAGCCGTACAAACCGCCGTTCTTCCGCAGCGCGAACGGCGGCGGGAACTGGACGAACGTCAACCTCTTCGGCGCGCTGCCGTGGCACGTCATCGACTCCGACGTGCGTCCGGGCGACGGCTATCTCTATGCGCTCACCGAAGGGCTGGGGGTGTACGGCTCGTCGACGATGGGCTCCAGTTGGAACGCGCCGGTGCTCTCGCCGGGCCTCGGCGTCTCGCTGCTGATGCACCCGCAACTGACGACGCGCCTGTACGCCGGCCGCCACGAAGCCGGCACGCTGAACGGCGGCCTGTTTCTGTCGAACGACGCGGGCGCGACGTTCGAGAACATCGGCCTGCTCGACGTGACGGTCGGCGGCATCGCGCTGAACGGCAACGCTTCGAAGATCTACGCGGCGACGTATGGGTCGGGGATTTACGTCGCGAACGTGCCCTGATTGTCACAGAACCTGATGCGGGCGCGGCGGGTCTCATCGACATGATGATCGCCGCGCTCGCACTCGCTGCCGCACTGACATCGCATCCACAGACTCTCGTCCAGCAGGCAATGAAAGGCGATGCCGCCGCTGTCCGCTCCTTGCGCGCGATGGGGCAGCCCGGCGTCGACGCGCTGATGAAGGCCGGCGCGTCCGGCGACGTCCTCGACAAGGTGTGCAGACAACGCGACTGCGAATGGTCGGGCCTCTACTGGTACACGGATCTCGAGGAAGCAAAGCGCGTTGCCCACCGCACCGGACGTCCCATCCTGTCGCTCCGCCTCCTCGGCAACCTCGACGAGGAACTGAGCTGCGCCAACAGCCGCTACTTCCGGACGCTGCTCTACTCGAACCGGGAGATCTCCGCGTACCTGCGGGCGCACTACGTTCTGCACTGGAAATCCGAGCGTCCGGCGCCGGTCGTGACGGTCGACTTCGGCGGCGGCCGGCTCCTGCAGCGCACCGTGACCGGCAACAGCATTCACTACGTGCTCGACGCCGAGGGGCGGCCCCTGGATGCGATCCCGGGGTTGTACACGGCGCCGTCCTTTCTGTCCTTGCTGCGTGAAGGCGTTGCGCTGCACCGGGTCATCGGGCGCGAGACCGTGCCTTACAAGCGCGCCCGTGCGCTGGGGAACTACCACGAGGCCATGCTCATCGTGAAGGCACGCCCGCGCCGGGGTTTGTCGCCGTTCGCACCGGCGAATGACTACGGCCGATCGCGGGAGCAGCGCCTCGCCGCATGGGCCGCGGGGAGTCTCGCTCCGTCGAAAGGCGGCGGCGAGTCGCTCGTCCTCGACAAGATCTCTCTCGATGCCCGCGCCTTCGGCTTGCGCGACGAGATCGTGAAACGGATCTCGAACGCGGTGGTGGGTCCGTCGACGATCGACGAGAGCTCCCTGGAGATGATTCGCGTCAAACGGACCGGCGCGACGCTGTCGAAGACGTCGCTCGAGGCAGTGCTGAAACGGCTCGAGAAGAGCATTGCCGCTGACGAGCAGATCAACGAGGAGACACTGCGCCCGCAACTCCACCGGTGGCTCTACGGCGGAGTGTCCGACCTGGAGACGCTCAACCGCCTCGTGTACGACGAGCTGTTCCTCTCCCCGTCGAGTGACCCATGGATGGGACTCGTGTCCGAGGAGACATTCACCGCGATCGAAGGCGAGGGACTGATCGTCAGTCGATGACGTCCGTGTGGATCTCCCACGGCCCCACGCCCGTCATCTGCATGACGGTCTCCTCGGGGAAGAACAGGTAGTGCACGGTGCGCGGCGGGTTCACGTAGAAGCTGCCCGCGCCATAGCGCTTCGTCGCGGCCGGATCGGCCTTCGTGCCGAAGCCCAGCTCGACGGTCCCGGAGAGGATGGTCACGCGCTCGTCGCGCGGATGCCAGTGCGGCGCGAGCTTCGCGCCCGCGGGGACGCGCACGCGCATCGTGAAGATCCCTTCCTCGCGCGGATTGCCTTCCAGCACCGCGATCTTCGAGCCCGCGGGCAGAGTCGGCGGCCCGTCCTTCCAGACGATGGCGTCGGGCGTGACGGCGATGGCGGCGGTGAGGATCAACGCGAGGAGCATGCTTTTTCTGGTGAACCCCGAGCGAAGTCGAGGGGTCAGCTTAGCACCTACGCCGCGCGATCCGACAGGCGACCGCACCTGCACCGGCCTGTCGGATCGCGCCGCGTTGCTGCTAAGTCGGCCCTTCGGCTTCGCTCAGGGTTATGGGCGAGCTGCCCGCCACACCACGTTCCCCACATCATCCGCGACCAGCAGCGCACCGCGCTTGTCGAAGATCACGCCAACCGGGCGTCCGCGCGCGTTGCCGCGGTTGTCGAGGAAGTCCGTCAGCACTTCCTGCGCGTCGCCGGCCGGCACGCCGTTCGTGAAGGGGACGAAGATCACCCGGTAGCCGGAGCGCGGACGGCGGTTCCAGGAGCCGTGCTGGCCGATGTAGGCGCCGCGGTCGTCGAACGTCAGGCCGAGCGAGGCGGTGTGCGGGCCGAGGGCGTAGTCGGGGACGATGGCCTTGGCGACGAGGTCGGGACGCTGCGGCTTCACGCGGTCGTCCACGTGTTGACCGTAGTAGCTGTAGGGCCAGCCGTAGAATCCGCCGTCTTTCACCGACGTCATGTAGTCGGGCACGAGGTCGCTTCCCAGGTCGTCGCGCTCGTTCACCGCGGTCCAGAGCGCGCCGCTCGCCGGCTGCCAGGCCAGACCCACGGGATTGCGCAGGCCTGACGCGAACACGCGCGTGTTGCCGTTGGAGGGATCGATCTCCAGGATGTTCGCGCGATTGGCCTCGATCTCCATCCCTTTCTCCGCGACGTTGCTGTTCGAGCCGACGCCGACGTACAGCCGCGAGCCGTCGCGGTTGGCGACGAGGCTCTTGGTCCAGTGATGGTTGATGCCCGCCGGCAGGTCCGCGACTTTCGTCCCGGGCGCGCTGATCGACGTCTCGCCTTCGCGATACGCGAAGCGCATCAGCGCGTCGGCGTTCGCGACGTAGAGCGTGTCTCCGACGAGCGCCATGCCGAACGGGGAGAAGAGGTTCGTGAGGAACGGCGTCTTCGTCTCCGCGACCCCGTCACCGTCCGCGTCGCGCAGCAGCGTGATGCGGTTCGCGCTCGGCACCGCCGACCCGGCCTGCTTCATGAAGTACCTCATGAACCTCGCCATCATCCCCTTCTCCTCGGGCTTCGGCGGCGCGCTCGACTCCGCGACGAGCACGTCGCCGTTGGGGAGGACGTACAGCCAGCGCGGATGATCGAGCCCGGTGGCGAACGCATTCACGCGCCATCCCGCGGCGGCGGTCGGCGTGACGCCCGCGGGCCATCCCTTCGCCGTCGCCACCTCCACCACGGGGATCGGCGGCTTCCTGGGCGGGGGGAGCTGTGGATTCGCGCCCATGCCGGCTTCGACCGGCAGGCGTGCGGATTCACACGCGACGAGGAGGAACAGGGCGGCGGCGATGACGACGAGCGCGAGAACGAGAATGAGGCGGCGCATGCAATTCACAACTGGTGCCGGGAGCGTCGGTTGCCGGCCGGCTTGGAGTGCGGCGGCGCGGCCCACGTGATCCCTTGCGAGCAATCACGACAATGGCCACCAGCGCGTTTGAGCTGCACACAGCAGGCACGCCGTGCGCAAATGTGGCGTGCCATGGCCACGAAGAAGAAACCCTCCCGCACGAACGCAACCGTAGTGAAGGCGCGCAAGATCCAGAGCCGCATTGACGCAAAGGACAGGAAGAGCTCGAAGAAGGGCAGCAACAAGGCCGTGCAGGCGGGCTCGAGGAAGTTTCCGGAGAACCCGCTGCCGAAGCAGCATCAGCGGAAGCCGGGGATCGAGGCGGAGCTGGATCCGCCGCCGTTGTTCCGCAATCCGGACTATCGCGGGAGCGGGAAGCTGGACGGAAAGGTCGCGCTCATCACGGGCGGCGACTCGGGGATCGGCCGCGCGGTGGCGGTGCTGTACGCGCGCGAGGGGGCGGATGTGGCGATCGTGTACCTCGACGTCGAGCAGGTGGACGCGGAGGAGACTCGGCGCGTCGTCGAGGAGGAGGAAGGGCGCCGCTGTCTGCTGATCCCGGGCGATGTGAAGGACGCGAACTTCTGCCGCGAGGCGGTCGAGCGCACGGTGGAGGAGCTGGGCGGGC
The DNA here is from genome assembly GCA_963821585.1 of uncultured Acidobacteriota bacterium. Taxonomy (GTDB): domain Bacteria; phylum Acidobacteriota; class Thermoanaerobaculia; order Gp7-AA8; family Gp7-AA8; genus QHVT01. Next base: position 3,721,553 of record CAWGEI010000003.1, on the reverse strand, counting down.
TCGACGTGCTGGTGAACAACGCGGCGTTCCAGCAGCACGCGGAGTCGCTCGAGGACATCACCGAGGAGCACTTCGACCTGACGTTCCGCACGAACATCTACGGCTACTTCCACATGATCAAAGCGGCTCTCCCGCACCTCGGCCGGGGCAGCGCGATCGTGAATAACGGCTCGGAGACGGGGCTGTTCGGCAACAAGATGCTGCTCGATTACTCGGCGACGAAGGGCGCGATCCACGCGTTCACGAAGTCGCTGGCGACGAACCTCGCGCCCAAGGGCATCCGCGTGAACGCCGTCGCGCCCGGGCCGGTGTGGACGCCGCTCAATCCCGCGGACTCGCCGGGGACGAAGATCGAGGACTTCGGCCACGGGACGTCGATGAAGCGCCCGGCGCAGCCGGAGGAGATCGCGCCGGCGTTCGTGTTCCTCGCGTCGGAGGTGTGCTCGAGCTACATCACGGGCATCGTGCTGCCGGTCATGGGCGGGGTGATCGGGGGAACGGAGGCGTAAGCGGCCGTTCCGTTCGAGCGCACTCGATGATTTTTCACGTGTGCTCGACGATTGATCTCGTTCACTCGCCTTTTATCGAGCACTCGCGAACTTTTGGGGAGTGAACGAGATCTTTTGGGGAGTGAACGAGATCTTTTGGCGAGCACTCTCGATATTTTTTCTCGTTCACTCGATCTTTTTTCGAGAGTTCGCGAGGTGGCGACGAGTTGACGCGCTACTCTTCGCGCTCCCACCCATCCCCGCCCTGGTGCGCCCACAGCCGCCCGTGCATGTCCTGCCACGGGCCGTACGGGCGTCCTTCGATGGGGTCGGAGCCGAAGCGGAGGACGTTGCCGTCGAGGTCTTCGACCTGGATCTCGAGGGCCCACGGGAAGTTGGTGGGCGGCTGGCGGATCTTCGCGCCTTTCGCGGCCAGCTCTTCGTGCAGCGTCTCGGCGTCGGGAACGCCGGTCCACATCCACGAGCCGGGATTTCCCTGGCCGCCCTCGCACAGAAAGACGCAGCAGCGGTCGCGGGAGACGGAGAGGAAGCCCGGGGTCTCCCAATCGATCGTGAAGCCGAGGATTTCGACGAAGTAGTCGACGCTGGCGGGGAGGGTTGCGACGCGGAGGATGGGTGTGGCGGGGCCGAGGTTGCTCATAGGTAGCGCATCCATGGCCGCGGGTGATCTGCTTTGACGCGGGCGTACCTGCGGCATGCGAAGTAGAGCGCGATTACGACGAGCGCGGTGACGAGGTACAGCAAGGGGAGCGGCCACTGATATCCGGGCGGCACGTCGGGCGGGAGCATCGGATGGTTGGCGAAGAGCCATTGCGTGTGCTGGGGCGTCCGCCCGAGGGAGATCAGCACGGCGACGAGATGAATGAGCGGGATGTGCAGGACGTAGTAGAAGAACGGTACGCGTCCGAACACCTCGAGCCAGCGAGTGACGCGTCCGCGCGTGTTGTCGAGGAAGGGCAGGACGACGAACATGGGTCCGAGGGTCATGAGGAGGAACTGCAGGGAGGCGGGGTACTTGGCGGGATTGAGGAACTTCAGCGCGCCGCCGTCCCAGGGGCGCGGGTCGCCGTAAACGCCGGTCGCGCGCAGCACGAGAAACAGGACGATGGCGACGATGCCCATGGTGAGCACGACGCGGCGCTTGTGCAGGATCGCGCCGAACGCGTAGCCCGCCGCCATCACCGCGAACCAGGGGCTGATCGTGTAGAGCACGGCCAGCTGGATCCCGCCGATGGGCAACAGCCAGCCGCCGTAGAGAATCGTCGACTTGCTCAACGTGCTCAACAAGGGCGCGAGCGCGTTGTGCCCAACGATGACGAGCACGCCGATCGCGCCGACGGCGGCGGTGGGGAGGAACGCCAGCCCGGCGAGGATGACCATCGACCAGCCGATCACCCAGATCACACCGGCGAACGTGAAGTTCGCGTAGTCGAAGTTGAACGTCCACGCGAAGCGCAGCAGGGTGAGCTCGAGCAGCACCAGCCAGAGTCCGCGGATGACCAGGAACTTCGCGAGCTGTGACGTAGGGCGTGGCTTCAGCCCGCCTCCCCCGGGGGTGGGCGGGCTGAAGCCACGCCCTACGTACAGATAGGCCGCGGTTCCCGCGAGGAAGACGAACACCGGCGCGCAGAAGTGCGTCACCCAGCGCGTGAAGAAGACGGCCGGATCGGGTCCGCCCGCGGGCACGCCGGCGTAGACGCGCACGTGATCGATGGCCATGAGGACCATCACCGCGCCGCGGACGATGTCGAGCGAGCGGATGCGTTGCATGGGGAAACATTGCGCGGTTTTCGCGCGGCGCGCAACGCGGGATACGCGAGCGGCGCGTGCGTTGACGCGAACGGCAATGATGGTAAAACCGCTCGGGGCTCATGAAACTCAAACCCTGGATGCTCGTCTCTGCCGCCTGGATCGGCCCGGCCATCCTCGGCGGTCTCGACGTCGTCGCGCAGAATCAGATCTGGGGCGACGGCCCGGTGGACGTCCGCCGCGTGCTGTTCGTCAGTCTGGACTGGCTGCTGTACGCGCTGCTCACGCCGTTCGTGTTCCTCATCGCGAAACGCTGGCCGCTCTCACGTCCGCGGCTGGTAAAGCACGCGGCGCTGCACCTCGTCTGCTCGCTGCTGTTCTGCGCCGCGTGGGCGGGTGCGGGGACGGTGCTGCGGATGCTGGTCGATCCGAAGTCGATGGACGCCGGGCCTGCGATCCATTTCACGAGCTGGCTGTTCATCACGCTGCCCTTTGGCGTCGCGGTGTACCTCGCGGTCGTGGGGATCGAGCACGCCATCCGGTACTTCGAGGAGGCGTCGCGGCTGGCGGAACAGCTCACGGGCGCGCGGCTCGCGGCGCTGCAGGCGCAGCTCAATCCGCACTTCCTGTTCAACTCGCTCAACACGATCGCCGTGCTCGTGCGTGGCGGCGACAGCCGCGACGCCGCGCGCGTCGTGGAGCAGCTCAGCGACGTGCTGCGGCGCACGCTCAGTCGCAAGGAAAACGAGACCGCGCTGGAGGACGAGCTCGAGCTCGTGCGCCAATATCTCGCCGTGGAACAGGCGCGCTTCTCCGACCGGCTGCGGCCCGAATTCGACATCGCCCCGGCGACGCTCGCCGCCGCGATTCCGACGTTCGCGTTGCAGCACCTCGTGGAGAACGCGGTGCGTCACGGCATCGCGCGGCGGACCGAGGCGGGGAGGGTGGCGGTCACGGCGCGGCGGGACGGCGACATGCTGGAGATCACCGTGGAAGACGATGGTCCCGGCATCGCGGACGACGCGCCGCAGACGGCGGGACACGGGTTGGAGAATACGCGCGAGCGCCTGCGCACGTTGTATGGCGACCGGGCGTCACTGGCCGTGCGGAGAAAGGCTCAGGGAACGATCGCGGTACTGCGCGTCCCTTTCCGACATGTGGACCGTACTGATCGCGGATGACGAGCCGGCCGCCCGCCGCGGCGTGCGCCAGCTGCTCGCGCCGTACACGGCGGACTTCACCGTCGTCGGCGAATGCCGCGACGGCCGCGAAACGCTGCAGGCGCTCGACGCGCTCGACCCCGACGTCCTCTTTCTCGACATCCAGATGCCGGAGATCGACGGCTTCGAAGTGATCCGCCGGCGCGCCGCGATGCCCGCGGTGGTCTTCCTGACCGCGTACGACGAGTTCGCGATCAAGGCGTTCGAGGCCGAGGCGCTGGACTATCTGCTGAAACCGGTGAGCGAGGAACGGTTCGCCGCGACGATCCAACGGCTCACACGGCGCCTGCGCAACGGCGACGTGTCGATCACCGTCGCCACGCCGCGAGGCATCAGAGTGCTCCCCCTCGGCGAGATCGACTGGATCGAGGCCGCGGACAACTACGCGCGCGTGTGGGTGGGCGAGCGGAGCTACCTCCTGCGACGCTCGCTCGCGGAACTGGAGCGCCGCGTGAGCGCGCACGGCTTCGCCCGCGCGCACCGCCAGGCGCTGATCCGAGTCGCGGGCGTGCGGACGCTCGAAGAGTCTGAGGGCGAGCTCGTCGCGGTGCTCGCGAGTGGCGCGACGATCCGCGTGTCGCGCCGGCGGCGCGCGGCGTTCACGGCGGCGGTACGGGGGAACACAACGTAGGGCGTGGCTTCAGCCCGCCCACCCCCGGAGGAGGCGGGCTGAAGCCACGCCCTACGTTCATTACAATCCCCTTTGTGCCCGAGATCGACTGCGTCGTCGAGCGCGTCACGTTTCACAACGCCGACAGCGGGTTCTCCGTCCTGCGCGTGCGGCCGCAGGGCAACAATCCGGCGATCATCACCGTCGTCGGCCACGTCGGGGCGATCGCGCAGGGCGAGCGCATTCTCGTGCAGGGCGAATGGCGGGACGACCGCACGCACGGGCGCCAGTTCGTCGCCGACAGGATCGCGCCGCTGCCGATGCAGGGGCGGGCGCAGATCGAGACCTTCCTCGGGTCCGGCGCGGTCAAAGGCGTCGGTCCTTCTACCGCGCACCTGATGATGGTCCACTTCGGCGAGAAGGTGCTGGATGTCCTCGAGCACGCGCCGGAGCGCCTGCGCGAGCTGCCCGGCATCGGTCCGGTGCGCGCGAAGATGATCGGCGAGAGCTGGGCCGCGCAGCGCTCGACGCGCGAGCTGATGCTCTTCCTGGCCGACAGCGGCATCGGCGTCGCGCGCGCGGGCCGCATCCAGAAGCAGTTCGGCGCGGACGCGGTGCGCGTGATCCAGCAGAATCCGTATCGCCTCGTGCGCGAGATCCGCGGCATCGGCTTCGCCACCGCCGACGCCCTCGCGTTGAAGCTCGGCCTGGCGCGCGACTCCATCGACCGCATCCGCGCCGGCCTGTCCCACACGTTGCTCGAGGCGTCGACGCAGGGCCACTGCGGATTGCCGGCGACGGATCTGATCGAGAGCTGCGCGAAGCTGCTCGGGATCGCCACGGACCGGATCGGGGAAGCCATCACCCTCGAGCTCGAGACCAAACGCCTGATCCGCGACACCCTCGGCGGCAACGACGCGGTTTTTCTCCCCTGGCTGTACCGCGCGGAGCAGATCGCGGGCGAGATTCTGCGGCGGCTCGTCCACGGAGATCCGCCGTGGCCGGACATCGACGTCGTGAAGGCGCTGCAGTGGGTGGAGCGGAAGACGCAGGTGAAGCTCGCGCCGTCACAGCGGGCGGCGGTGGAGCTGATGCTGCGCTCGAAGGTGTGCGTGATCACGGGCGGCCCGGGCGTCGGCAAGACCACCATCGTCCGCTCGATCGTGGAGATCGTCCGGGCGAAGGAGATGGATATCCTCCTTGCCGCGCCGACCGGCCGCGCTGCCCGCCGCCTCGGCGAGAGCACGGGCCGCGAGGCGAAGACGATTCATCGTCTGCTGGAGGTGAGCCCGGAGACCGGCGTCTTCGCGCGCGACGAATCGAACCCTCTGGAGTGCGACCTGCTGATCGTCGACGAGGCGTCGATGATCGACGTGATGCTGATGCAGGCCCTCGTGCGTTCCCTGCCGCCGGATGCGGCGCTGCTGCTGGTCGGCGACGTCGATCAGCTCCCGGCCGTGGGACCGGGACAGGTGCTGGCGGACGTCATTGGCTCCGGCGCGATCCCGGTGGTGCGGCTGACGGAAGTGTTCCGCCAGGATGCGGCCAGCCGCATCGTCGTGAACGCGCACGCGATCAACGAAGGGCGCATGCCCGAGCTGTCGCACAAGGACGGTGACTTCTTTTTCTTCCGCGCGGCCGACTCCGCCGCCGCGGCGGAGCGCATCGTCGACCTCGTGGCCGAGCGCATCCCGAAGCGCTTCGGACACGATCCGCTGCGCGAGATCCAGGTGCTCTGCCCGATGCGCCGCGGCGCGGCCGGCGTGGAAGGGCTGAACAGCGCGCTGCAGCAGCGTCTCAACCCCCACGCCTCCCGCGCCGAAGCCCCGCGCATCGAGCGCCTGGGCACCGCCTTTCACGTGCGCGACAAGGTCATGCAGACGGTGAACAACTACGAGAAGGACGTGTTCAACGGCGACACGGGCGTGATCGTGGAGATCGATGCCGAGACCTCGACGGCGATCGTCGACGTCGACGGACGCCAGATCGAGTACGTGGACGACGAGCTGGACGACCTCGTGCTCGCGTACGCGACGACGATCCACAAGTCCCAGGGATCGGAGTATCCGGCCGTCGTGATCGCGCTGACGATGCAGCACGCGATCATGCTCCAGCGCAACCTCGTCTACACGGCTGTGACGCGGGGGAAGAAGCTGGTCGTGATCGTCGGCCAGGAGAACGCGCTGCGTCAGGCCGTGCAGACCACCAGCACGCGGCGGCGCTGGACGAAGCTGGGCGAGTGGCTGGTACTCCCATGAGCGTGAGACTCCTGACGCACGGACAGTTCTTCGGGCGCTTTCAGACCGAGGCGGAGGCGGGCGGGTTCTCGCTGGCGCACATCCGCGCGGATTCGCACAGGGACGTGGAGCGGCACACGCACGACGCCGCGCATTTCATCTTCGTGACGCGCGGCCCGTACGTCACGAGCGCGGCGGGCGCGCCGGACGTCTGCACGTCGCCGGTGCTGGTCTACAACCCTCCCGGCACGACCCATCGCGATCGCTTCGAGCGCCGCCCGGACGGCGGGTTCGACGGAATGTTCCTGTCGATCTCGGTCGCTCCGGAGCGCTGGAAGAGCATCGCGGATGCGGTGCCCCTCGGCGAGCGGGCGGTCACGCTCGATGCGCAGGCGCTCGGGATGCGGCTGGTGAACGAGCTCGCGCACTGGGAGCCGTGGTCGCCGCTCGTGGCCGAATCGATCTGCCTGGAGCTGGCCGCGTCGGCCGCCCGCGTTCGCGACGAGCAGTCGGCGCCGCGCTGGCTGTCGATCGCGCGCGAGATGCTGCACGACGGGACGCCGACCGTCGGCGAGATCGCGGATGCCTGCGGCGTCCATCCCGTGCACCTCGCGCGGACGTTCCGCCGCTTCTTCGGCTGCACGCCGGGTGCGTATTTGCGCCGCGCGCGTGTCGAGCGCGCCGCGGCCATGCTGCGCGGCAGGCTGGGGCTGTCCGAGGTGGCGCTGCGGTGCGGGTTCGCGGACCAGAGCCATATGACGCACGCCTTCCGCGCCGCCCTCGGAATCACGCCCGGCGCGTTGCGCGCCGACAAGGATGTTGCGTCCGTACAAGACGACGCGATCGATGGCGTGTAGCGTGGCGCCATGCGTCTGCTGCTGGCATTGATCGGACTGTGGGGAAGTGAGACGACGTTCGGGCCGCAGGTGCGCGGCACGATCACGGTCGAACGGAGCGCGTCGGTGTGGACGATGCGCGTGGGCGGCCTGGAAGCGACGAGCGACACGCTCCGCATCGCGCTGCCGGGCGGCCAGGGCGAGCTGCGCGCCTCGCTCGACGACAATAGTCTCCGCGGCTTCTGGATCCAGCCCCGCGGCAACCTCGGCCAGTTCGCCACGCCGGTGACGTTCACACGGGTACGTCCCGACGCGTGGCGCGGCACGGTCACCCCGCTCGAAGACCGGTTGTCGCTCTACCTGAACATCACGAAGAACGACGACGGCACGCTGCGCGGGTCGTTTGCGAACCCCGAGGTGAACTGGAACGGGCGGGCGGCGTGGTTCCGAATTGAAGAGAAAGACGAGAGCATTCAGCTCATCGATCCGAAGACCGGCAAGCCTCGCTTCGTGCAGCCATACGACGCGCGCGAACAGAAGATCACGATGGACTTCGGCGTGCCGATCGCGCTCACGCCGCGGACGCCGGAGCAGGCCATTGGGTTTCAGCCGCGCGCGGCGAAGACGTATCGCTATCGCGTGCCGCTTCCCGGCGACGATGGCTGGCGGGTCGCCCGCGCCCGCGACGAAGGGATGGACGAGGAGCTCCTGCGCGCGCTCGTCGAGCGCATCCTCACCATCGATCCCGCCGATGCGGCGTCACCGAGAATTCATTCGATCCTCGTTGCGCGCCACGGGAAGCTCGTGCTGGAGGAGTACTTCTTCGGCTTCAGCGCGGAGCGTCCCCACGATCTGCGGTCGGCGTCGAAGGTGTTCACGTCGATGATGTTCGGTATCGCGATGAAGGACACGATCGATTCGCCGATCGATCCGAAGCATCCAAAAATCACGGCCGCGCACCTGCTCACGCACACCTCGGGGCTCGCGTGCGATGACGACGACGGGCAGTCGCCGGGCAACGAAGACGTGATGCAGGGGCAGCAGGAACAGACCGACTGGTACCGCTACTTTCTCGACCTGCCCGTCGTCCACGAGGCAGGGACGAAGTACGCGTACTGCTCCGGCGGGATCAACTACGCCGGCGCCCTCGTCGCGAAGAAGACCGGGGCGTGGCTGCCGGATTTCTTCGACCGCAACATCGCGCGGCCGCTGCAGTTCGGGACGTATCACATCAACCTGATGCCGGACGGCCAGGCGTACAGCGGCGGCGGGATCTACATGCGCCCGCGCGACTTCCTCAAGCTCGGGCAGACGTACCTCGACGGGGGCATGTGGAACGGGCGGCGGGTCGTGCCGAAGGAGTGGGCGAGGACGTCGACGGCGAAGAGTTACGCGTGGCACCGCCACGTGCTCGACGGCGTGCAGACGTATGAAGCCAGCGGGAACGGGGGGCAGTTCGCAATCGTGGTGCCCGATCTCGGTTTGACCGTCGCGATTACCGCGGGCAACTACGGGCAGTACCCGGTCTGGAGGACGTTCCGCGAGGAGCTGGTGCCGCAGTATGTGATGCGCGCCGCGCGGTAACGAATGTAGGGCGCGGCTTCAGCCCGCCTCCCCCGGGGAGGGGCGGGCTGAAGCCACGCCCTACGTTGCGTAAATGCTAGCGGCGCCGGCGGCGCCCTGACAAAGGGGAGGGCGCCGAGGACGGCGCTTTCGGCGCCGGCCCCCGCCCGTCCGGCCGGCGGGGCGCCGGCGAAACGGCCGGCGAGCGCGCCGGCCCCACATTGGCGCGTGCCGGCGCTTTCTGCGCCGTCGGAGGATTGGCCTTCCGCGCTGCCTTGGCCGCCGACCGCGCCCGGTCTTCCGCCTTGCGCGCGCGGATGGCCGCGATCCGTTCCTGGATCGGGATCTCCAGCTTCTCCGCCGGCCGGCGTGAGTAGTCGAAGTCCGGCACCGTCACGCGCGGGAGGCGCTTGCCGATGGCCTTTTCGATCGCGCGCAGATCGGGTTCCTCATCCTGCGCGACGAATGTGATCGCGTCGCCGGTCAGCTCCGCGCGGGCCGTGCGTCCCACGCGGTGGATGTAATCCGCCGGCATGTTCGGGACGTCGAAGTTCACCACGTGCGACAGCGCCTCCACGTCGATGCCGCGGGCGGCAATGTCGGTGGCCACGAGAATCCGGTACCGCCCCGACTTGAAGCCCTCCAGCGCCTCAGTGCGCTGCATCTGGCTGCGGTTCCCGTGGATGCGCGCGACGTTGACCTTCCGCCGCTCCAGTTGCTCGAACACGCGGTTCGCGCGGTGCTTGGTGCGGGTGAAGACGATCGCGCTGCGGATCTCGCCGCGCTCGAGCAGCGTCTCCAGCAGCGACAGCTTCAAGTCCTGCGACACCGGGAACACCGACTGTGCGATCCCCGCCGCGGGTGCCGCCTTGCGCTCGATCGAGATCATCGCCGGATTCCGCAGCATCTCCCGCGACAGCTCGACGATCGGCGCAGGGAGCGTGGCCGAGAAGAACAGCGTCTGCCGCTTGGTGGGCAGGTGCTTCAGCACGCGGCGGATGTCGGGCAGAAAGCCCATGTCCAGCATCCGGTCCGCTTCGTCGAGCACGAGGATCTCCAGCCCGATCAGCTTGGCGTACGGGTACTGGAAGTGATCGAGCAGACGCCCCGGCGTGGCGACGAGCACGTCGACGCCGCTGCGGAACGCGTGCTCCTGCGGTCCCATCCCCACGCCGCCGTAGATCGCGGCGCCGGACAGCGGCGTGTGGACCGCCAGGTCGCGCAAGTGCTCGTCGATCTGCGCCGCGAGCTCGCGCGTCGGCGTCAGGATCAGCGCCCGCGTCGTCCCGCGTTTCTTGCCGATGAGTCTGTGCAGGATCGGCAGCACGAACGCCGCGGTCTTCCCGCTGCCGGTCGCGGCCGCGGCGAGCACGTCCTTGCCCGCGATCGCGGGCGGCATCGCATCATTCTGAATGGGTGTCGGGCGCTTGAAGCCGAGCTCCTTGACGCCGCGCAGCAGATCGGGGTGAAGGCCGAAAGTCGTGAAAGGCATGAGCGCGGATCGTCTCACACATCGCCCGCGCCATGATTTTTGCATTCCAGACTCAGCAAGAATGGTTGAAAGATCCATAGTCGTCACCCGTCCGGAGGAGTTTGCTCTTCTCGTCGAAGCCGTCCAGGACTACGCCATCTTCTTTCTCAGCCCCGAGGGAGTGATCGGTTCGTGGAACCGGGGGGCGTCCCGGCTCATGGGCTACAGCGAGAGCGAGATCCTCGGCCACAACTTCACCACCTTCTATGGTCCGGAAGACCTCGCCGCGCGGAAGCCGCAGATCGAGCTCGAGACCGCGGTCCGCGAGGGCCGCGTCGAGGACGAAGGCTGGCGTCTCCGCAAGGACGGCACGCGCTTCTGGGCGAACACGGTCATCACCGTGCTGCGCGGCGACGACGGCACGGTGCGCGGCTTTGCCAAAGTCACCCGCGACGTGACCTCGCGCAAGCTGGCGGAAGAGGACCTGCGGCAGAGCACCGAGATCTTCCAGCTCCTGGTCTCCTCGGTCCGTGACTACGCGATCTTCATGCTCGATCCCGAGGGCAAGATCGCGACCTGGAACCTCGGCGCACAGAGGATCAAGGGCTACAAACCGGAGGAGATCATCGGCCGCCACTTCTCGGCGTTCTACGGCGAAGAAGACCTCCGCAACGGCAAGCCGGAGCGCGAGCTCGAGATCGCCAAGGCCGAGGGGAGCGTCGAGGACGAAGGCTGGCGCCTCCGCAAAGACGGCACGCGCTTCTGGGCCAATGTCGTCATCACCGCTGTCTACGACTCCCACGGCAAGCTGCGCGGCTTCGCGAAAGTCACGCGCGACATCACCGAGCGCAAGCACGCCGAGGAGACGCAGCACGCGCTGGCCGAACAGCGCGAGGCGCGTCTGCGCGCGGAAGAAGAGCGGAGCCGCGCCGAGGACTCGTATCGCGTCGCGCAGGAGGCGAACCGCGCGAAGGACGAGTTCCTGATGACCCTCTCCCACGAGCTCCGCACGCCGATGACGGCGATCCTCGGGTGGTCGCGCATGCTGCCGTCGATGGCGCGCGACGAGCCGCTGTTCGACGAAGCGATCGCCTCGATCGCGAGCGGCGCGCAGCTCCAGGCGCGGCTCATCGACGACATCCTCGACGTCTCGCGCATCGTGTCGGGCAAGCTGCGCCTCGCGCCGGAGACGGTGGAGGTCACGCGAGTGGTCATGAACGCGGTCGACGCCGTCAGCGCCACGGCGGCCGCGAAGCAGATCACGATCACGACCTCGTTCTCCCCTGGCGTCGGCACGATGATCGCCGACCCGACGCGGATCCAGCAGGTGCTCTGGAACCTGCTCGCGAATGCCGTGAAGTTCACGCCGCCGAAGGGCACGGTGCAGGTGTCGGCGCAGCGGACCGCGTCGCACGTGGAGATCGCCGTGAAGGACAGCGGCGAGGGCATCGACCCGCACTTCCTCCCGCATATCTTCGAGCCGTTCCGGCAGGCCGAATCGCCGCAGACGCGCGTCCACGGCGGCCTCGGCCTCGGCCTGTCGATCGTCCGGTACATCGCCGAGGCGCATGGCGGGACGATCGCGGCAGAGAGTGCGGGCCGCGGCCACGGCGCGATGTTCACCGTGACGCTGCCGGTGCGCGCGATCCACGCGAACGCCGGCCCGGAGCACAATGCTCCCGCCCGGCCATTCCCGCACCGCGAACGCCTGCGGGGCACGCAGATCCTGCTCGTCGACGACGACCAGGAGACGCGCAAGCTGCTCGTGGGCGTTCTCCGCGCGGCGGGCGCGAACGTGTTGCCGCTGGACTCGGCGTCGGCCGCGCTGGAGGCGGTCGACCGCCACCGCCCCGACGTCATCATCACTGATATCGCCATGCCGGAAATGGACGGCTACTCGCTCACGCGGGCCCTGCGCGAGCGCGAGTACGGCCCGTCGCTGAAGATCGTCGCGCTGTCCGCGTTCCCGTCGCGCGCCGACCGGCAGACCGGCTTCGACGCCTGGCTGTCCAAGCCGATCGACCCGTTCCACCTCGTCGAGGAGATCGTGCGGATCGCGCAGCCGGCGACGGCGTAGGGAAACGTGGCAACTTTAGGGTGAGAACGACCCCTCATCCGGCCTTCGGCCACCTTCTCCCCTCGCCGAGGGGAGAAGGGCAACTGACCGTGGATCTCGCGAGAAACACGAACGAAGACCCCTCTCTCCGCGTCGAGCGGGGAGAGGGTGGCCAAAGGCCGGGTGAGGGGCGCGCTCGCCTAAAGTGAACGCCGTCTTCAGTGTGCCAGCGCCTCGAGGCCGGCGATGCTCGGGAGGTAGCAGTACGCGCCGCCTCTCGTGGTGGTGAAGCGGCCGAAGCCCTCCACCTTCTTCTTCTGGTCCTTCCGGTAGAAATTGAACGTCGGCGGATGCTCGTCGTCGATGGCGCCGATGAGCGGGTCGCGCGCGCGGGCATCGACGGTGCTGCCGTTCACCCACTGGGAGATGACAAACTCGTACTGCTGCTGGAGCGAGGTGCAGATGAAATGGCCGATGAGGCCGCGCTCCTGTCCGTCCTGCGGCACGTACGGGGGGCCGTAGGGGAACGCGCGGCGGAGGATGCGGTGCTGCTGGGTGTCTTCGTTGCGGCGCTGCGAGCGCCGGATGTGCGACGCGATCGGACATTTGCGCGCCGGGAAGTCGCCGCTGTAGTCGAAGTCGTTGGTCGGATCGCCGGTGGGATGGTCGGGCGAGAGCACGAGCGGCGTGCCGTCGGCCCAGCGCCCGCAGAACTTCGCCTGGATCAGCTCCTGGGGCAGCTCGTACTGCGACGCGGCTTTCGCGAGATACGCGTAGAACGCGTCAACGTCCTGCTTCAGGATCCGGAACGCGCTGTACGAGCCGTTCTGCGGATCGAACGTTGGTCCCGGCCGCGGCACGCTGTTCTCGCCCATGTACCCGAGCACGAACTCGCCCGTGGCCACGACCGGCTGGTCGTCGGACTTGGCCGTGCCGCCGTCGATGTTCGGCTGCGAGATGCCGTCGTGATATCCGAAGTGTACGCGGCTGTCGCCGAGGACGTCGTCGGAGTCGTGGGTGCCGAGGAGCTTCACGCCGGCGTCGCGGACCAGCTGGAGGATCGCGGCCGTGGCCGTGTCGCGCGAGCCCGGGTCCAGGGCGTAGAGCGAGAGGAGGATGTGCACCTCTCCGCTGCCGAGGTCGAGAATCCAGTGGTTCGGTGCGCTGTCGCCGGTGTCGCCGAGGTCGTAGTTGTCGCTCGTGTACTTGAAGCCGCGCTGGATCGCACCCTCCACGAACTCCGCGGAAAGGTTCGCCTGCGTCACGTCGATGCCCAGGGCGGCCAGCCCGTCGGCGGTGAATCCGACGTTGCAGCAAACGGCCGGTTTCTGCTTCCAGATCGTGGCGGTGGTGATCAGCGGTGTGACCGCGGCGACGAAGGCCTTGCCATTCGTCGCCGCGGGCACGTGGATCGTGAAGTGCCTCGCGTGCGGATGGGAGTATCCCCGCAGCACGAAGCCCTGGATCTGGTCGAGCGGTAGTGTCGTCATCGACGCCTCAGCAGTTCCTGATGGCCTCGACGCTCATCTTTGGATAGGCGGAGAAGAACGTGCCCGGAATCGGGGAGATGTTGTTCCTGCGGACGAAGTCGTGGAAGGCCTGCCGGTTCTGCAGCACCGGCGTCGGCGGTCCGTCCTGGACCAGGGGGAGTACGGCGTCGAAGGCGGCGTGCGAGGAGTCGATGAACTTGTCGAGGTAGACGTCGAAGTCGCCGTCGTAGACCGTGGACAGCAGGAGCTTGCCTTTGGCGTCGAGGGGGATGAGCCAGGCGAAGTGGAGGATGTCGGGGAGGCCGGCATTGAGGTTCAGGAAAGCGGGCGGTGTGGGCGCGTCGGCAGACTTGAGCTGGAGGACGAGGCTGAGGGGCTGCTGGATAGGCTGCACAGGAGTGGTCATCGAGAAAACCTTCCTTTTCCGGGTTTTCAGCGAGCGAATCTCTCTCTCGCGCACAGATGAACCCTCGGACGCCCACGCGCCTGACAGGACTGTGCTCTCGTGATCGCTGAACTACCCGGCGACAGGATAACCCTACCGCGGGTCCTCGAACAGCAGCGCGTCATCGCCGAGGTCGATGCCGAAAAGCTCGCGCGCGAACGCGCGGAGTTGCGCCGGCTCGATCGGGGTGTCGGTGCGTACGCCGTCGCGATACCGGGTGATCACTTTCGGCCGGAGGATCAGCCGCTCCTCGGGGGTCACCCGCTGGATGGTGAGGCCTTTGCGGAAGATGGAGGCGGGGTGGGTGGACGTGTACCAGTTCGCCATCTCGACGTCCCCGGTCGTGTGCGCTGCGCCGGAGAATTCGTATAGCTCCTCGGACTCGTCGCCCCAGTGCATCGTGAGGATCCAGTGCTCCTGCTCACGGCGCAGCGAGTATTCGACGCCGCCCTGCGAAACGCGCCCTTCTTCCAGCGGCAGCGGCTCCAGGGGCGTCTGTCCGCCGAAGCCGACGTCCGCGAGCCACGGGCGGCCGTCGAGGTCGACGCGCAACAGCATGTGGTTCAGCGAGCGCCGCTCCGGCGGGCCCACGCGGCCGAGGAGGGTCGTGACGGTGAAGCCCAGCTCACGCAGGGCCGTTCCGAGGAGGGTATTCTGCTCAAAGCAATACCCGCCGCCGCCCGGTTCGAAGAAACGCTGCGCGATGGAGTCGACGTCCACGGTCACCGTCCCGCGGCGTTGGATGGTCACGTTGTGGAACGGAAAGGCCGCCAGATGCGCGACGTGCAGCCGGCGTAACTCCTCCAGCGTCGGCACTTCCGGCCGCGGAACGCCGAGACGGGCGAGATAGGCATCGAGGTTCATTTGTCACGTAAATATCACGAGCCCCGAATAGAAACACACGCGTTCGGGTTGTGAGATGTGTTGGGAAGGGCAGGGGAGCTCTCCGACCGCCGTTCAACCCTCAACAGCAGGAGAGCCCAATGATCGCATCAAAAACCACGCCGAAGACGCCCAAGGTCAAGGTGAAGAAGATGCCCGTGTCCGCCAACAACATCGCCAAAGCCGCGTCGCGCGTGCTGTCGCACCGCCTCGTGTCGGCCGAGGTGGATTACATCCAGCGCACCCTCGGCGCCTCGTCGACCGAGCAGGAAATCGACGCGGCAGTGATCGCGGTCCGCAAGCTCCCCTGGTCGAGCATCGTGCTCCCGGAGTAGGTTCTCGAACGCAATGCCGGTTCCCGACGGCCGGGAGAGCGCGAGCCGTCTCGCCCGCTTCGGCGGAAGCGATCCGAAGGCAGCCGCGGCGCCACGGCGGCGGCCCGCGTCAGCGGACGGAGTGTCCCCGCCAAGTCCGGACCGCAGGCGTCCCGCCGGCTGATGCGCAGGCGTCCCGCGGCTGCGCCTTGGGCGGCGGAGCGTGCCATGGGCGCTCCCCCCTCCCACCCGGGAGTGGCGGCGCGGGACGCCGCCACATCAGCCGCCGGGACGGCGGCGGTCCACCAGAAGGCATCAGTTCGTGCGTGCGGCGCGAAGCCCGGGCAAGATTGGCGAACGCGCCTTCGCGCGCAACCTTTACGGCGTGAATGCTTCACCGCTCCCGGTCGTCCCACACCACTTCATGACTCCGGAGCGGCCTGCGCCTTGCGATCGTGGGCAGAACGATCCTCTGCAACTCGATCACCCTCCGAACCTTCTCCTCCAGCGACATCGCCCGCGCGTTTGCGTGCAGTTGGCGCTTGCCTTCGCGCAGGCGTTCGAGCAACTCCGGAGATGGGCGCGGCTGGCTCATGGCAACTGCAGATTGTAGCGTTGCAGAATGGATGTGAGCCGCTCGCGGTCGACCATCGCTTCCTCCCTCAGGATCGCCACTCGCTGCAGCCGCTTCGCCGTACGAGCGCTCGGCTCAAGATACAGCGCAATGAGGTGCTCCGGACGAATCACGCGAACATCGAGTCCTTCGTAGTCGAGCGTCGCCGCCTGTTCGACGGCTTCATCCGCCAGTGCGCTATGGGAGGGGATGAACTGCACCGGCAGCCCCGCGATCAGGATGTGCTCACTGTCCGCCTCGTAGCCGTTCGCTTCGGTCCATCGGTAGATGGGATCCAGAGAAACGATCAGTGACGAGGTGTCGGGAAGCAGAACGAACACGTCGA
Organism: uncultured Acidobacteriota bacterium; assembly: GCA_963821585.1. Lineage (GTDB taxonomy): Bacteria > Acidobacteriota > Thermoanaerobaculia > Gp7-AA8 > Gp7-AA8 > QHVT01. The sequence continues at coordinate 3,705,212 of CAWGEI010000003.1, read as the reverse complement.
GATCGAACGTCGGCACGGGCTCGCTCCAGAAGACGATTGCCATCGCGCCACCGATTGCGTAATCGGTAACGACCCCTTCTCGCTTCATTTGCGCGACGGCGGAAAGGGCTGCGCCAAAGTCGGCTGCCATCAAGGGCATTCTAGGTCACCGCCCAACCTTCATGCCGAACGCGTCGTACCGCGCGCCCAAGTTCCATGAAGTGGCCCGTGTAACGGGCCGAAGGAAATAGACCACGGCTTCAGCCGTGGGACAGCGGCGTCGCAGCAGAACGAGCCCGCGTAGCGGGCGACAGGCGTGCCGGCGGAGCGGCCGGCTGGAAGCCGGCGCTCCGCCGTAACCCTCACCAGATCCGGACCCGCTCCTCGGGCTTCACGTATTGCGCGTCGCCTTCCTTGACGCCGAACGCGTCGTACCACGCGTCCACGTTGCGGAGCGGCGCGAATGCGCGCACGAAGCCGGGGGAGTGCGAGTCGGTCGTGATCAGCGTGCGCAGCGCGTCGTCGCGGTACATCGTCCGCCACACCTGACCCCAGCCGAGAAACACGCGCTGCTCGCCCGTGAAGCCGTCGAGCACCGGCGCTGCCTTGCCGTTCAGCGAGCGCTTGTAGGCGTCCAGGCCCAGCAGGATGCCGCCGAGGTCGCCGATGTTCTCGCCCATGGTCAGGCGTCCCGTGATTTTCAGCTCCGGGAGCGGCTCGATCGCGAACGACTCGTACTGCGAGCCGAGGCGCGTGGCCTGCGCCTCGAACTTCGCGGCGTCGTCCGTGGCCCACCAGTCGCGCAGCACGCCGTCGCCGTCCGACTTCCGTCCCTGATCGTCGAAGCCGTGCGTGATCTCGTGGCCGATCACCCCGCCGATCCCGCCGTAATTCACCGCCGCGTCCGCCTTCGGATCGAAGAACGGCGGCTGCAGAATCGCCGCCGGGAACACGATCTCGTTCTTCGCCGACGTGTAATACGCGTTCACCGTCTGCGGCGTCATGCCCCACTCGTTCTCGTCGACCGGCTTGCCGATGCGGTTCACGTCGAACGCCCACTCGAACTTCGCCGAGCGCTCCACGTTGCCGACGAGGTCCCCCTCGCGCACCTGCAGCGCCGCGTAATCCCGCCACTTCACCGGATAGCCGATCTTCACGCCGAACTTCGACAGCTTCTCCGCCGCCTTGGCCCTCGTCTCCGGACCCATCCACTGCAGGTTCTCGATGCGGTCCTTCATCGCGCCGCGCAGGTCGGCGACGAGTTTCTCCATCATCGCCTTCGACTGCGGCGGGAAGTACTCGGCGACGAACGTGCGCCCGATGGCCTCGCCCATCGCGTTCTCGGCTGCTTCGACGGCGCGCTTCCAGCGCGGGCGCTCCTCCTGCTGCCCGTTGAGGAACTTCGAGCGGAACTCCCACTGCGGATTCGCGAACCGCTTCGACAGCAGCGGCGCCGCTTCGTCGGTGATGTGGAACGCCTCCCATGCTTTCAGTGTCGCGACCGGCGTGCCGGCGAAGATCTGCGCGAGCTTCGGGAAGGCCGTGTTCTGCCGGACGATGGCGCGGTCCGCCTTGGCGAGCCCCGCTTCCTTGAACGCGACGGCCCACGGGAACCCCGGCGCGTTCTTCTCCAGCTCCGCCACGGTCATCGGGTTGTACGTCTTGTCGCGGTTGCGGCTCTCCGCCCGCGGCCACTGCGCCTCGGCGATCTTCGTCTCCATCGCCACGACGTCGGCGGCGCTCTTCGCCGGCTCGTCCCAGCCGATCAGGGTCAGCATCTCCGCGACGTACTGCTGATACCGCTCCTTCTGCGCTTTGTACTTCTCATTCAGGTAGTACTCGCGGTCCGGGAGGCCGGTGCCGCCCTGCGAGAGGTACAGCGCGTACTTCTCCGGGTTCTTCGCGTCGTCGGACACGCTGGCGCCGTAGAACGAGCGGCCGAACGACCCCGACGTGCGGCCCATCACGCGGGCCATGTCGGCGTGGGTCTCGACTTTCTTCACCGCGGCGAGAGTCGCTTCGATCGGCTTTCCGTCGAGCTTCTCGACGGTCGCTTCGTCGAGGAAGGTGCGGTAGATCGTCGCGACCTTGGCTTCGTCCGAACCGGCTTTGAGGTTCTTCTCCGCCGCCCAGCGGTCGGTGATTGCCCGCACGCGCGCCTCGGACAGGTCGCGCAGGACCATGAAGGCGCCGTAGCTGGTGCGGTCGGCGGGGATTGTCGTGGACGCGGCCCACTTACCATTGATGTACTGGAAGAAATCGTCGCCCGGCTTGACGGAGCGATCCATTCCTTCGAGGTCGATGCCCCATATGCCGTAGCGCTCGGCATCGGTCGTGGACGGTTTTTCGCCCGCCGCAAAGACCGCGGCGGAAAGCGAGAGGATTGCGATGATCGCCATCGCATTCGCAAAATACCTGAAGCTCATCAGTTGGGCTCCTTCTCCGGGAGTTGCCGGCGCGGAAGAATAATGCGGATTGGACGGGCCCCGGTAAACATGAAGTCACGTCCGTCTACAATAGGAACATCGGGAAAGAGACATGGCAGACCTGTTCCTGAGCTACGCCAGGGAAGACCGGCAGTGCGCCGAACTGCTGGCGAACGCATTGTCGCAGCGCGGCTGGTCGGTCTGGTGGGACCGCCAGATCAACGTGGGAAGCTCGTTTTCCGAGGTGATCGAGCGGGAACTGGGGAAAGCGAAGTGCGTGATCGTGCTCTGGTCGCAGCATTCGATGACCTCGGACTGGGTGCAGAACGAGGCATCCGAGGCGCTGCGGCGGAAGGCGCTCGTGCCGGTGAGGATCGAGGACGTGCGGCCGCCGCTGGAGTTCCGGCGTCTGCAGACCGCCGACCTGCTGGACTGGCGGAAGGGCTTCGACAGCCCGGATTTCAACGCGTGCATCACGGCAATCGAGCTGCTGGTGGATCAGACGGGGACGAAGCCCTTGCCGGGTCCGGTTCCGCAGCCGCAGCCGCGACCGAATCCCGAGCCGCCGCGGCCTCCCGCGCCACAGCCGCAACCGCAGCCCAGGCCGCCGCAGCCAGTATGGAGCGGTCCTCCGGCGATCCCGAACCATCTCGTGTTCGCCATCCTGGTGACGGTCGGCTGCTGTTTGCCCCTCGGCGTCGTGGCGATCGTTTACGCGTCGCAGGTGAACACGAAACTCGCCGCCGGCGACTTTGCCGGCGCGAAACAGGCGTCCGACAATGCGAAGTTGTGGTCTTGGATCGCGTTTGGCCTCGGGATCGCCTTGTCCGGGGTGTGGCTGGTGGTCATGATCGGGAGCGGACTTTCCCAATATTGAGGATCGGGAAAACCGCAGGTAGGGACTTCCTCCCAGCCGTCACTCCTTGACAGGTGGACTTGCAGATCCCGGTGTTGCGCGTGGCGCAACGAAGCGCCTTTCGTTATTCTCGACGTCTCGGCCGTTGCGGCCGTGGAGAGCGCTCGTGCCGGTATTGGAACAGGAGGCATCTGCCGCGCAGATGCTGGACGTGCTCTATCGGGAGCACGCACCTCTGTTGTGCGCCACCGCGCGCCACCGCTATGGCATCCCGTACGACGACGTGCGTGCGCTGGTCCACGACATCTTCGCCTCGATGCTCGAGCGCCGCCCGCAGGTCGACGACATGCGCGCCTTCCTCCTGGGCGCGATGCAGAACGCCGCGCGCTACTACTGGCGCAAGCGCCGCCACGAGTCGCCTCTGCTCGACGAGCACGAAGACACCGCGGACGAGAGCACGTCCGCGGGGATCGAGCGCTGGTCGACGCGGATCAGCCTCGCCGCGGCGCTGGCGCAGCTCGGCCCGAAGTGCCGCGAAACGCTCCAACGCTATTACCTCGATGAGGAAAAACCGTGTGACATCGCGCAACATCTGGACACGAGCGCCGCATACGTGATGCAGCTCCTCAGCAGTTGCCGCAAGCGCGCACGCGAGATTTACTGCAGGATTACCAGAGCCCCGGCATGAACGAGTGGAACGAAGAAGACTGGAAGCGTTTCGAGGACGCGCTGCGCGACCGCGAGCCCTGGGAGCTGGCGGCGGAGCTGGCGCTGCCTCCTCCCGACGCGGGCGCTCTCCGCGAGCTGGCCGCCCGGCTGGATGAGGAGCGGAGCGTCGCGGAGGGAATGCTGGAGCCGCTGCTGACGTCGATGGCGGCGTTTCAGCGGGCGGGGGTGGAGCGGAACCCGGCGTTTGCGAAGTGCGGCGTGGTGGACGTCCTCAACGACGCGGCGGGCGCGCTTCGCAAGACGCAACCGCAATTCGCGCTGATCACGGCCGGTGCCGCGGTATCGATCGCCACGAAGCTTGCGAAGGCAGGCTCGTGTCCCGGCCGGATCGTCGGACGCACCCACATCGAGCACGCGTGGGCGCTCTTCCTGGTCGGCCACTATCGCGACGCCGAAGAAGCATTGCGCCGCGCCGACGTCGCATTCGATGACGATCCTCGCGCGACCGACTGGGACCGCGCCCACGGATCGCTCGTGCGCGCCAATACGTTCGTCGAGACGCACCGCCTCGACGAGGCGGGCGTCGAAGCGGCGCGGGCCGCGGCGGCGTTCAGTGCGTTCGGTGACAGCCGCTACTTCCTCGTCGCCAGTCTCATCGAAGGCGGCATTCTGTTCATGCGGCGCGAGTACCGTTCCGCCGCCGAGGTGCTGGACCGGATCGCCGAGGAGGCGGGGCGGGTCGGCGACCGGCTGCACGTCGCGCGCGCTCGCCAGAACGCCGGCATCTGCTACATCGAGCTGGGCGAGCACGACAAAGCCGCCGCGTACTTCTTCGAAGCGCTGGCCGTGTGGGACGACCTCGGACTGGAGACCGAGCGCGTGCGCACGAACTGGTCGATCGGTGTGCTACAGAAGGCGACGGGCGATCTCGAAGGGGCGATCGAGCGGATTGACGAGGCCCGCCGCACGTTCGAAGCCCTCGGCGTCGTCAACGACGCTGCCATCGCCCGGCTCGAGCTTGCCGAAGTCCTGCTGCTCGCCGGCCGGCCGGACGAAGTCCCCGGCCTCCTGCGCAATGTCGTCGTGAGCTTCACGTCCGAGGGGCTCATGCACAACGCGAAAATCGCCCTGGCCTACCTGCGCGAAGCCGTCGAGGCCGGCGCCATCGAACCGCGGATCATCCGCCACGTCCGCGACTACCTGGACGAGCTTCCGGCCCACCCCACAAGCGCTTTTGCGCCCCTGCCTTAAAAATACTTCCGGCCCGAACTCATGATTTTCCGGCGCGCGTCACCTTGCCTCGCAGGGGGGATGTATGCGCCACATTCAACGGAGCACCACGGCAGTTCTTCTCAGTCTCGTCCTGGCCATGCCGGCAGCAGCCGCCAGCCGGCGGTCGTCACGCTCGGCCGGCATCGGCAAGGCGGTGCAGCGTTTCGTCATCCTGGTCACGTCGCGGCTCTCGCCTCCGGGCAGCGCTCCCGTTCTGGCGCCGGACGAATCGATCATCACCACGACCGACGCCCCGGTGAAAACGCAGCAGCACTAGTACCGCTCGCGCATCTCCCGTGACTGGAGGATGCGCGTACCCGGCGCCGGATCGTGCGCGGCCGCGAGGAGCGCCCGCGCCACGCTGCGCCCGTGGATCGGCTTGTACGCCGCCGGGAACAGCCAGCCGAGGCGCTGAGCGATGGTTTCGCCGCGGCGATGTTCGGCACGGTCGCCGAGAAGAGTGGAGGGGCGGGCGATGGTGAGGCTGGGGTAGCCCAGCTTCATCAGCGCCTGCTCGAGCTCACCCTTGACGCGGGAGTAGAAGATGCGCGAGCGCGGGTCGGCGCCGACGGAGCTGACGAGGAGGTAGTGTGCCGCGCCACGCTCGCGCGCCAGACGCGCCGCGCGGAGAGGAAGCTCGAAGTCGACGACGCGGAAACGCTCCTGCGAGCCCGCGACCCGGATCGTCGTGCCCAAGGCGCAGAAGACGTCGTCGGCAACGAAGGCTTCGGGATGCGATTCCATCTGCTCGAGGTCGAACACGTGCTCGACGAGCTTCGCGTGATTTGCGCCCGTGCCGCGGCGCGCCACGACGGTCACAGAGGTATAGCGATCGTCATCGAGCAACTGGGCGAGCAACTCGCGGCCCACCAGCCCGGTCGCTCCGAGGAGAAGTGCTTTCATGCGTATATTCTCCACGGATGACCGACGTCTTTCTCCACAACCCGCGCTGCAGCAAGAGCCGCGCTGCCCTGGAGCTCGTCCGTGAGGCCGGCATCGAGCTGCCGGTCCGCGAATATCTCCACGATCCCCTGTCGATCGACGAGCTCCGCCGTATCATCCAACTCCTCGGCGTTCGCCCCATCGCCATCGCGCGCCGCAGCGAACCGCAGTACAAGGCGCTCGGCCTCAACGACGCCATCCCGGACGACGACGTGTTGCGTGCGCTGGCCGAGCATCCCATTCTGATCGAGCGCCCGATCGTAGTCCGCGACGGGCGGGCGGTGGTGGGCCGGCCGCCGGAGACCGTGAAGGAGATTCTGTAATGTCTGCACTCGTGATCGTCGATATCGAAGTGACCGACCCCGTGCTCTACGAGGACTACAAACGCCTCGCCTCCGCGTCGATTGCGACGCACGGCGGCCGGTACCTGGTCCGTGGCGGACGGAGTGAGGTACTGGACGGGATGTGGACGCCGCGCCGGCTGGTGGTGCTGGAGTTCGACTCCGTGGAGAAGGCCAAGGCGTGGCGGGAGTCGCCGGAGTATGGGGAGGCGAAGAAGATCCGGGAAGGGTGCGCGCGCGCGAACATGATCGTGGTCGAAGGGGCGACGTAGTGTGACCTGACGGACCGCCGGCGTCGCGCCGGCTGGTCGGGCGGCGTCCCCGCCGCCCGGGCACTCGGGAGGACGAAGCCAAACTCCCCCGCCCACCCAGGTGGCGGCGCGGGACGCCGCCACAACAGCCGGCGGGGACGCCAGCGCTCCTGAAGTGCGGTGCGTGCCGTGGGCTTATCATGATAACTACATGAAAGCCCCCGTCCTCGCAGTCGCGCTGCTGTTCGCCTTCGACGTCGTCGCAGAGGAGTTGTATGTGCCGCTCGGCGGAGGCCGCGCGCGGACGGAGCTGCGGATCGCCAACTCCTCTGCCCGCGGTGTGTCCGTGGCTCTCGAGGTGCTCGGCGGGGAAGCGGCGCGGATCGAGGTCGGGGCGGAGGAGACTGTCCGCTGGACGCACGCCGAGGGCGAGGCTCCGAGTGTGCTGCGGATCATTGGCGATGACGCGTTGCAGGTGACGGCGGTCCGCCACTGCGACGCGTGCCGCGCGAGTGCGTCGGTGCCGGTGGTGTCGGGAACGCGGAGGGTCGACGCGGCGGCGGTGCCGGTGCGGACGGAGGGGGAGTGGCGCAGCGGGATCATGATCGTCAATCCGGCGGATGCGCCGGCGCTGGTCACGGTGGACGGGGCGGTCCACGTCCTCGCGCCGAACGGTGTATTGCACGGTTCGACGTTCCAGGCGCAGACGCCGCTGCTCGCATTCGCCTATGACACCAACGTCACGACGGGGGCGAAGGTGTTCGCGGCGATCGCGCCGATGGCGCAGACGCGGAAGCGGCGGTCGGTGCGGTCGGGGTTTCCCGGGCCGCAGCAGCAGACGGTGGTGCTGACGCCGTCGAGGGACAACACGCTCTTCGAAGAGGCTCAGGGCGAGAGGTCGAACGGTGTGGGCGTACACCTCTTCGCGGGCGCCACGGCGTCGGATTCGCGGCGGCGCGCGCTGCTCGCGTTCGACATCGCGGCGCAGGTGCCGCCGGGCAGCCGGATCACGAGTGTCACACTGACGATGCACGTGTCGATGACCATCACCGGCTCGCAGCCGATGGCGCTGCACCGCGTCAGCGCGAACTGGGGTGAGGGGTTGTCCAACGCCGGATTCTCGCGCGACGGCATCGGCGCGCGGTCGCGTCCGGGAGACGCGACGTGGGTGTACAGGTTCTTCCCCGAAAGCCTCTGGAGCACGACCGGCGGCGACTTCGAGCGGACCGCGGACGCGGCGACGGTGATCAATGGGGCGTCCGGTACGTGGGAGAGCGCGGCCATGGTCGCGCGCGTGCAGCAGTGGCTGGATGAGCCGGCGACGAACTTCGGCTGGATCGTCATCGGCAACGAGGACGAGAGCACGACCGCCAAGCGGTTCGACAGCCGGGAGATGCAGCCCGCCGTGTCCCAGCCGACGCTGACGATCGAGCTCGTGAAGTGAGAGAGCGTACAATCGGGGGCATGGCTTCCCGACGTGCCGTGACCGCCGCCCTCGTTCTCGCGCTGATGATTGCCTTCACCGTTTCCGCGCAGCAGTCCGCGGAATTCGGCCGGGCCTCGGCCGGGGAGATCGTGCTGAGGCCGAAGAGCTCCGCGCCGCTTTCCGGCTCGCTGGAGCTCCTGCTGCCGGCCGGCGGTTCGCCGGGATACGGGGCGACGGCCGGCGGGACGCTGATCCAGGACCGCCTCTGGTTCTTTGCCTCGGCCTCGCATCAGGAGATGTCGTCATCGTCGCGATTTACGGATCTCGCGCTGCCGGAAAACCTCACGAGCAGCGCGGCCGGCGGCCGGGTGAACGGCCAGCTCGGCGGAGCCCACGACTTCTCCGCGTTCTTCGAAGCCGCCAAACGTCCACAGCTCTCGACCACCGCCACCGCGTCCTCCTCGTTCGCCGGCGCCGTGCCGTCATCCTTCCTTTCGCTGCGCTACACCGGGGTCGTCTCGAGCAACACGTTCTTCAGCGCGAGCTTCGTGCGCAGCTCGCGGACGGGGCAGGACGTCTTCAGGTAGAGTTCCCCGCATGAAGCATTTTGTCGTGGCCCTGCTCCTCGCGGCGAGCGTCGCTCTTCCCGCACATGCCGACACCGTTTGCCGGTTGACCTTCTCGATGACCGGGTGGTCGTTCTTCTACAAGACGGCCCAAGGGACCGGGACGATCAGTTGTGAGAATGGCCAGACCGCCAACGTCTCCGTCTGGTCGAAAGGCGGCGGCGTAACGTTCGGCCGCTCGAAGATCAAAGACGGCACGGGACGCTTCACGGAGGTCGACAGCATCGACGACCTCCTCGGGACCTACGTGCAGACCGAAGCCCACGCGGGCGCCGGGAAGTCGACGAAGGCCTCGGCGATGACCAAGGGAACGGTGTCGCTGAGCCTCACCGGCAAAGGGAAAGGCATCGACGTCGGCGTTTCGTTCGGAAAGTTCGTGATCGAGAGGCGTTAGCAGACTTACGGCGTTACCGGCAGCACGCCGAGGATGGGAATCTCTCCCGCGATCGCTTTCACGGCCGCGATCTGCGCGGCGTCGTGGGTCTCGTAGGCGGCGAGGGCGCTCGGTGTCTCGGGGAGCGACCGGAGGACGTACGGGCTGCCGAACGCGGTCAGGATGAACGGCTTCTCCAGCTTCGCGAGCTCGCGAAGGAGCGCGACGTGCTGCGGGGGCAGCTGGACCGATCCCTTCGCCCAACTCGTGAGCACGAACGTGCCGACGACGATGGCGTCGGCGTGCTCAGCCGCGCTCCTCACGAGGTCGATCTCCCGCGGCGAACTGCGGTCGTCGAGCTGCACCAGTGTCGCGTTCGGATAGCGCTTCTTCACCTCGGCCGCGAACACCGGTCCGGGGACGGCGTTGTGGAGCCAGCGCGTGGTCGTGTCGAGGACGTTGAGCTGGAGGACGCGCAGGCCGGGCGAAGGTGCGAGCGGTACCGCGCCTTTCTCGTTCCTCACGAGCGTGACCGCGCGGTCTATCATCTCCTGCGCCTTGTCGCGATGCGCGCGGCTGCCGACGATCGTGTCGATCTGCGCCAAGTCGGTGAGCTTTCCCTTGGCCAGGCCGCTCCGCCACTTCGCGTCGAGGATGCGCCGCACCGACTGCTCGATGCGCGCGGTGGAGAGCCGTCCCGACGCGACGGCGGCTTTCAGGGCGGGATGCATCGTCTCCGGCTTCGCGAAGAGGAGCACGTCCGCGCCTGCCTCGACCGCACGTACCGCGACCTCGCCCTCGCCGAACGCGGCCAGGACGCCCTGCATGTCGAGGGCGTCGGTGATGATCAGGCCGGGGAAGCGCAGATCTTCACGGAGGAGCGACGTGAGCACCCTCGGCGAGAGCGTAGCGGGTAGCCGCGGGTCGGGCTCGATCTCCGGGAGTGCGATGTGCGCCGTCATCACCGCGGCGACGCCGGCGTCGATGGCCGCGCGAAAGGGAACCAGCTCGATGGCGTCGAGACGCTTCCGGTCCGCGGTGACGACGGGCATCTCCGAATGCGAGTCCGTTGCGGTGTCGCCGTGGCCGGGGAAATGCTTCGCCGTGCAGAGCATCCCGTTCTCCTGGCAGCCGCGGACGTACGCGCGGACCATGGCCGCGACCTTCGCGGGATCTTCACCGAACGAACGGATGTTGATGATCGGGTTCTGCGGATTGCTGTTCACGTCCGCGACGGGGTAGTAGTTGATGTGGAACCCGAGGGCGCGTCCTTCCTTCGCCGCGATCTTCCCCGCTTCGTAGGCGAGCGCCTCGTCGTTCGTCGCCGCGATGGCCATACCGCGGGGCAGGCGCGTGGCACCGGGAAAGACGTAGCCGGCCCCACCTTCCAGATCGCCGCTGATCAATAACGGGACCCGCGCCAGGCGCTGCATGGAGTTGATCATCAGCGCGGCGGCCGCGGGGTCGCCGAGGGCGACGTTGTAGCCGCCGGCGTGGTACTCGACGATGTCGCGGTGGATCTTCTCGAACGCCTCGCTGTCCTGACTCTTGTAGCCGCCACGCCCGGAGACGAACAGGAGCTGCCCGATTTTCTCGTCGAGCGGCATGGAGCGGAGCGTCTGCTCGATCCAGCGCTCGCGGCTGTCGGCGTGAACAGGCAGGGCAACGAGCAGCAGAAGAGGGAGGAGGATTCGGCGCACGCCGGAACTATAGCGGAGCGCTGTCAGGCGTTGAGCGGCTGTCATTGCAGTACTTCTATGGGTGCGCTAGCATTATTTCTACATAGCTAAGTCATGCTCGCCAACGTTCTGATCGTCGCTGGCGTCCTCCTGGCCGCCGCTGAGCAGGTCTCCGTCCCGGCCACTTCCCAGCCCGTCTCGGGAACGGTATGTCTGACGCGCGTTGGCGGCGAGGCCGCACCGGTCTGTACGGAGACGCTCGGCGATCGCACGCCTGTTCCCGACCGCAGCGCGTCGTGGAGCTACGTGTGGCGCCGGGCCGGGGGAGCGGACGTTGCCGTCGGGGTCGTGCCGGCCGGCGCGGAAGCGATCGGCTGGCCGGCGCGGGCAACGGCCCTTCGCATCCGCGACGACGCAAACGGTGCGACGGCGGAAGCGGTGCGCATCGACGTCGCCGCGAAAGCGAGCCGCTGGCAGTTCACGCTGACGGCCCGCGAGGCGCGCTCTCTGCGCCGTCTTTTCGGACCCGACGAGGACCTCACCGTCTCCGCGTCCGCCGCGCACCGCCTGCCTGCCCAGACGCGGCTGACCCGCGACCGGCTGAATTACGAGCTGGTGCTCGTCGCGATTCCGAGGTGGAGCGGGCGCGTCGTGGAGAAGAAAACGCGCAAAGGTGTGATGGGTGTGATGGTCACGGCACTGCCGCAGGAGGTCGTCGTTGCGACCACCGACTACGCGGGCAACTTCCGGTTCGAAGTGCCGGGCGAATGGCCTGCCTCCATGCGGTTCACCGCCGCGACATACGGCACCAGGATCATCGCCGCGCCGCAGGTGCGTACAGAGACCTCACTCCCGTGGGTCGAGCTGAGCCCCGCCGGCGCGCTTGCCCTCGAAGTACTGCACGAAGAAGACGTCGACATCGAGCTGTGGCGTGTGTCCGAGGAAGGTGAGCCGACGACGCGAGTTGCTTCCCAGCCCTTGCGGGCAGGGGAGACGCTCGCGCGGTTCGAAGGCCTCGACGAGGGAGATTACGAAGTCCGTCTCCAGGGTGCAGGTCCGTTCGAGCGGTATGCGGAGACGTTTGCGGTCAAAGCGGGAGAGCTGAGCACCGAGCGGATCGAGCTCACCCCTGTGCCGCTGGACGTCTTCATCGTGCAGGAGAAGCGCGGCATCGCCTTCGCCAAACTGTCCCTCGCTCACATGGATCCGAAGTGGGAGACCGACGTCTCGATGGACGGCGGCGGACACGCGCGCGGCAACCTGTGGCAGGAGGGCCTGCTGGTCGCGCGTGTCTCGCAACCGGGTACCGGCGGCATGCTCATCACACGGCGATCCGTCACGGGACCGGGTCCGGTCGAGTGGCGCATCGAGCTTGCGGGGGGAGCGGTCACCGGTACGGTCACGGACTCCGTGGAACGGTTTCCGATCGCACAGGCGAAGATCTACCTCGAGACAAAAGCCTCGGACAGTACTCAGCAGTTGCACGCACTGACGGACGATCAGGGCCGGTTCGAGTTCGCCTTTGTCCCGGAGGGGGCGCAGACCGTCACTGTAAACGCGGTGGGTTACGCCACCGAGCAGCGAACGTTTCCATTGAACAGCGCGGCGCCGGAACGGAACTTCCAGTTCGAGATGGTTCCGACCGAGACCATCGCCGTACGCGTCGTCAATTCCTACGGCGTCCCGCTGGTCGGAGCGACCCTGACCGAGGGATTGGGAGCGCTGGCGGAGCAATGGGTGACCGACGCCGAAGGCCGCGTGTCCGTCCCGTTCCGGCGTGGCGAGACGAAGACCGTGTACGTGCTGCCGCGCGAAGGGTCTCTCGCGATTGCCACCTTGTCGGCGCCACCAGGCCAGGACGGTCCGAATGACCAGGTCATCACCGTGCCCAAGGGAGAGGCGACGATCGACATCCGCACCCAGGACCAGTCGTGCGCCGCGGTGCCGGACGTCGAGCTGTTCCTGCGGTACAACGGCGTGGTGATCCCGCAAGCCGTGACGCGCCTCATGTTGCGGATGCAAGGCAACATGCTGCGCACAGGCAGCGCAGGGGGCACGCAGTTGCGGAACCTGCCGATCGGGTATTACGAGTTCTGGCCGTACTTCTCACTCGCGCAGTTCCAGCAACTGCAGCGGGGACCGCTGCAGCCGGGAACGGTGCTGGGCGCAACGCCGGGCAACAACTCAGTGATTCTGACGTTCGAGCGGACGAAATGAGGACGCCGCGTTCCTAGATCTCTCGTAGCGCCCTCGTGATCGGCAGCCGCGCCGCGCTGATGGCAGGCAGGAGGCCGCCGATGACGCCGGCGACGATCGCGAGCGTCACCGCGAAGATCGCCACCTGCGGCGAGATGCTGAAGTTGAAGGCGACCTCGGAGAACGTCACGAAGTTGGCGGTGCCGGTGGCGATGCCGTTGACGGGCAGGGCCATGAGCACGCCGGCGATGCCGGCGAGGGCGCTGAGGAAGACGGCCTCGATGACCACCGACAGGAGCACGTCGCGGCGTTTGAAGCCGAGGGCGCGCATGGTGGCGAGCTCGCGTTTGCGCGAGGCCACGGCGGAGAACATGGTGTTCATCGCGCCGAGGGTGGCGCCGAGGACCATGAAGAACGCGACGATCGTCACGAGGATGCGGATGCCGAGGAGGCCGGTGGTCTGGTCCTCGTAGTACTTGTACTCCGTCTTGGTCAGCAGCTTGAGGCGGGGGTCGGAGGAGACGGCGTCGGAGATCGACTGGAACGTGGCCTCGCCGGTCGGCCTGAGGAGCACGGACGAATAGTCGGGACGCTTTTGCGTGAGGCCGAGGGTCTCGACGTCGGTCCAGATCTCGGAGTCGAAGCTCGTCCCCTTCGCGTCGAACACGCCTACGACGCTCCAGGTCTGCGTGCCGGACCGGAACGTATCGCCGATGTCGAGGTCGACGAAGCGCTCGCGCATGCGCTGGGAGACGATCACCTCGTTCACGCCGGGGCGGAACACCCGCCCTTCGGTCAGCTTCATGTACGGCCGGAGCTCGAGCGCCTTCAGCGTGACGCCGCGGACGTTGACGTTCGAGCCGGTGGGGTTGTCGCGCCGAGGGAGCTTGAAGATGATCACCAGCTCGGGGGAGACCAGCGCGCCGCCGTCCGACGCTTTGGCGATGCCGTCCAGGCCGCGGAGGATGCGGTACTTGTCCCGCGTGACCTGGCTCGTCGCCTCGGTCTGCGCGCCCTCGCGCAGGACGATCATGTTCTCTTTCGAGCCCGAGGAGACGAGGGCCTGCTGCACGCCGTTGTAGAGCGCCATCATCGCCACCATCACGGCGATGACGACGCCGATGCCGAAGACGGTCATCGCCGACGAAGCCTTGCGGCTCATGAGATTGCCGATGTTGTATTTCAGCGGGATCGCCATCTCACCACACCTTCCTGAGCCCGTCGACGACCGACAGCCGCGCCGAGCGCATGGCCGGGAGGCCGCCGGCGAGCAGTCCGACGATCGCCGCCGCTGCGAGGCAGGTCAGCACGGTCTCGGTGTTCACCCCGAAGGCCACGAGGAAGCCCTGCGTGACCTTGGTCATGTTGACGAAGCGATAGAAGAATTGCGCGCCGAAGGTGCCGAGGGCGCCGCCGAGGAGGCCGAGGGCGACGAACTCGATGAGCATGAGCGTGAGGATCATCCCGCGCGTGAAGCCGATCGCCTTCAGCACCGCGATCTCGGTCACCCGCTCGCGCGCGGCCATGCTCATGGTGATGGCGGCGAGCAGCACGACCATGAAGATCGAGCAGAGCGCGACGACCGTGAACAGCAGCTTGATGTTGCCGATCATGGCCATGAACTGCTGCTGGAACTCCTTCTCCGTGAACGTCTCGGTCGGATACTCGGAGTTGCGGAACAGGTCGTCGATCTGCTGGCTGATCCGGGCCATGTCCTTCGGATCGCTCACGCGCAGCCAGAACGTGCCGACCGTGGCGCCGGTGAGGTCCTTCGTGGCCTCGTAGAAATAGTCGTAGTGGAAGAAGAACGACGACGTGTCGAACTTGTGCGTGTAGACGCCGCGGATCGTCACCTGCGGGTTGAACGGATAGATCGTCCCGATCAGCGTAACGCGGTCGCCGAGCTTCCAGCCGTAGCGTTTCAGCAGCTCGGGTCCGACGAGGGCGCCGGTCCGGTCGGCCTTGAAGGCCTCCATCTGGTCTTTCGGGGTGGAGTAGTCGTCCCAGACCGTCTCCATCTTGTCGTGATCGACGGCGAAGTTCGCGAAGAAGTTCTTGGGGTCCTGGTAATACGCGCCGATCCACTGCAGCTTCGCGGTTTCGACGACTCCGGGGATGGTCCGGAGCTTGGCCTCGTGCGCGAGCGGCAGGGTATTGGCGAGCGAGATGGCGGACTGCACGCACAGGCGGTTCTGGCCTTCTCCGGAGTTCGCCGCGGCTTCGAAGTTCGCGAGGATCGACAGCAGCGTGGAGATGAAGAAGAAGATCGCCCCCATCAGCACGAGGGTGAGGGCGGTGCGCAGCTTGTTGCGGAAGAGGTTGCGGAGGATCAGCTTGCCGAACTTCATGCCTCGCGCAACGCTCCTTCCTGCTCGGCCTCGATCTGTGCTTCGACAAGCACGCCCTTGTCGAGATGGAGCACGTGCCTGGCGCGGTCGGCGGCCTTCGGGTCGTGCGTGACCATGACGATGGTCTTGCCGTGATCGGCGTTGAGGAGCTGGAGGAGGTCGAGGATCTCGTGCGCGCTCTTCGCGTCGAGGTCGCCGGTAGGTTCGTCGGCGACGAGGATGGTCGGGTCGGTGACGATGGCGCGGGCGATGGCCACGCGCTGCTCCTGGCCGCCGGAGAGCTGGCGGGGGAAGTGATGGATGCGGTCGCCGAGGCCGACGATCTTCAGGGCGGCTTCGACGTGGGCGCGGCGCTCGTTCTTCTTCAGGTGCGTGAGCAGCAGCGGCAGCTCGACGTTGTCGAAGGCGTTGAGCACCGGGATGAGGTTGTACATCTGGAAGATGAAGCCGACGTGCGCGGCGCGCCAGGTGGCGAGCTTCGACTCATTGAGGAGGGAGATGTCCTTGCCGTCGACGATGACCTGGCCGCTCGTGGGGCGGTCGATGCCGGCGATGAGGTTGAGGAGCGTGGTCTTGCCGGAGCCGGACGGCCCCATCAGCGCGAGGAAGTCGCCACGCGGGACAGTGACGGAGAGTCCGTTGAGCACGGGGACGTCGAAGGAGTCCCGGCGATAGATCTTGCGAACGTCTCGGATCTCGACCAGTGCGTCTTGCATGGCCGGACATTATAGGAGTGCGGCGGCTCGCAGCCGCCGCACTCCACACGAAGTAGATTTTTTACGACACGAGGTGGAGGGCGATCTCGCTTTCGTTGGTCGACGCCTTGGCCACGACGCGGACGTGATCGACCTTGCGGCCGTCGCGGAAGTCGAGGAGCTGGTAGACGCCGGTGCGATGGACGCGGTCGTTGAAGTCGACGACTTGGACTTCGCCATTCTCGAAGACGACCTCTGCAAAGCTGACCTGCGCGGCCCCGCGGTCGATCTGCAGGAAGAGCTTCGTCCCTCGGCGGTCGACGTCCATGGTGAAGTCGGTCCAGCCGTCCTCGCGGTCGAGCTCTTCGGACGCATGCCACTCGCGATGGGCGGGCAGGGAGGCGACGACGACGGCGCCGAACACTACAGGGGCTAGATAGGCGCGCGGCGCGACGCGGATGACGGGCGCGGGGCGGACGACGACGGCGGGCAGGGCGCGGCGGATGGGGAATCCGGTGCGGACGGTGACGGTGGCGCGCCTGCCGCGCGGCCCCCTGCGCGTCACGCGCACGCGCGCCGCCTCGGCGGCGGTGGTGAGGATGAACATGGATAGGAGGGCGATGGATAGGGTTCGTTTCACGGCGTACTCCTTCTGGCCGATGAGACGTGGGAGGAGGTTCCTGCGTTTACGCAGGGCGAATGTAGTGCCGGCTTCCAGCCGGCCGTTTCGCCGGCCACTGGCCGGTAGAAGCGTCCCGGCCGGCGAAGGCGCCGGCACCACATGTACACTTATTTCATGGCTACGCGAGTCGATTTGCCGGAGGACCTGCTCGAGGAGATCCAGCATCTTGCCTCACAGGAGGGCCGTAAGCTCGATGAGACGGTGACCGATCTGCTGCGCAAGGCACTGGGTGTCTCCTCTTCGATGCCGCCGGTGGACCGGGCGGCGATCGGGGCACGCAGAGAGCTCGCCGAGAAATTCATCTCGGGCGAGTGGGGTGTGGAGTTGTCAGGCTTCGAGGCCGCGCGAGCCGCGGATCGCGACCGCGCGAGCCGGCGCGACGGTAAGTGGAGGGGTTGATGGCATCGCTGTTGGACGCCAGCCTCTGGATCGATTTCACCCGTCGGCGTTCTCCTCGGCACCTCAAAGAGCTGATCGCTCCTTACGTTCTTCACCCGGAGGCGTGCGTCGCGGAGCCGGTTTTGTTCGAGGTGCTGCGTCATGCCACCGATGAGGAGTTGGGACCGTTACAAGCGCAGTTCAACACGATGCCCATGCTCGCGACTCCGGCGACACTTTGGCGCGATGCAGTGGATCTCGGACGGCTCTGCCGGCGGCGCGGGATCAACGCGGGCTCGCTCGATCTTCTTGTTGCCAGCACGGCGCTCCATCACAACGTCGAACTGGTTACGTTCGACGCGGATTTCGTTCAGATTGCGAGTGTCTGCAATCTGCGCGTGAACCACCTGCTGCGGCCGTAGAAAAGGTCATCTCGGTCAGCTGCGGTCGGAATTAGCTCAGAAGCGGAAGCAACTCATCGCACCTTGGTCGTGTGTGCGGCTCGATGCGGCATGCGCGGATCGCGAGCTCGCACAGCGGCATTGCGCGGGATGGAAATGAGCGACTGATGTGCTCCTCGAACGTCTTCGGATCACCACGAAATGCTTCAATCCGGCTGAGGATCCGTTCCTCGAACGTCGTCCGACGCGGGTCCTGCGCAGGCGGCAAATCCTTTAGCTCGTCGCGGCTCAGCAGCGGGTAGTCACCACCGCTTACGACCGCCATCACGGTCGCACCGAGAGCCCATACATCCGATGCGCTTGTGGGTACAACCGCGCTTCCAAATAACTCCGGTGCGCGCGTTTTAATCGACCCAGGATTTGCCTTCGTCGCCGTGGTCTCGATCGTTGCAATGCCGAAGTCGAGGAGGATTGCCTCGCCATTTCTGACGCCGATGTTGTCGGGCTTGATATCGGTGTGGACGACCCGTTTGCCGTGCAGATAGGCGACCGCGTCGAAGACGCCGTGCAACATGCGCGGAAGATCCAGCAGAGATCCTACCGAGGGATCATCGAGCGTCCGGTCAAGCCGTGGTTCCAGGATGAATGGTACCCGGCGCGCGTTCCGTACCAGCATGCACGGCTGAATGTGCGGATGGCGCACATCGCCCATCCAGTCGGAGAGGGTGTCTTTTTCGATCATGCGATCGGGACTCGTCGCCAGCCGTTTAGCCAGATCCTCCATTTCCTTCGAACCCCATTTGTAGCGTTTAAGAACGACTTCCCGTCCGTGTGGATCTCTGGCCAGATAAACGACCTTGAACGCGGAGTTCGCGCTGAGCACGCGCAAAAGCGAATAGCCGTCCGGCGGCTCCTGCGTCATAAGATCACGCAGTTCGTCGAGGGACATTTCGGGGACCTGCAGGTATTCCAAAACACGGTGGTGCCCAGACCCCAGGAGCCACGCCAGATGCTCCGGGCCGGGAAATGGCTCAAGAGACAAGGCGGACAACTGCTTCGTCCAACCGCGGAGCCGAAACTGATCGACCAACTCGTGCCAGCGCCTGAGTGTCTCATCGACGGACCCGGTTGCAGAGAGGCGTGTTGCCGCTCGAGCAGCTCTACTGAAATTGGAGTTTGCTTCATCGTTGCCGTTGAATCCAAAACGTCCGAGGTACGAGCCCACTTCGACCCAGGAGACCCGGCGGACTGCGGTCATGAGAAGAAGGAGAACGTCTTCCAATGCTGTACGAGACCAACCGTCGGCGCTCATGATGAGCTCCCGCACCTTTTCGATCGTCCCCTCTGCGATCGATCCTTCGAGAAAGTTCGTGCGAAGTCCCTCGAAAATATCGGCCAAGGTAGCGCCGATCCAAGGCCGGAGGTCACTGATTGCGGGAGGCGCGATCGACAGCTCGGGAGAGCCAGTTCTGATGTTGTATGTCGAACTATTAACGGTCGCTTGGTACTGAGCTCGAAGATCACGCCTGAAGAAGATCAGCTGCCGAACGGACCAGTCGCCTGCGTCGAGATAGTCAACCTCCGTCTCGTCGCCAAGCACCCCCCTGGCGGGTTGCAGTGCGATTCCCCAGCGCTTCGCGACGGTATCGATCTCCGATGGCTCCGGCCCTGTGATCGACAGCACTGTGTACTCAGGATCATTCCGCCAGCCCGCGTACATTCTGTATCTGACGTAGATCATGTCGCTTGCTGGAACGCTTTCAACAATCAAAACACATTCTCACGGAGCAGGTTTGACTTTGCCGGCCAGCGGCCGGCGCGCCTATCGCTGCCGCGCGATCCAGGCGTCTACGTTGGACTCGAGCACGCTCAACGGCACCGAGCCGCTGCCGAGGATGACGTCGTGGAATTCGCGGATGTCGAAGCGGGTGCCGAGGGCGGTTTCGGCGCGGCGGCGGAGCTCTTTGATCTTCAGGTCGCCGAGCTTGTACGAGAGCGCTTGGGCGGGCCAGGAGATGTAGCGGTCGACTTCCGTCGTCACCTCGTGGAGCGGGAGGGCGGTGCGGGTGGCCATGTAGTCGATGGCCTGCTGGCGCGTCCAGCCCATCGAGTGCAGGCCGGTGTCGACGACGAGGCGGCAGGCGCGCCACATCTCGTACGTCAGCCGGCCGAAGTTGTCGTAGGGATCGGTGTAGAAGCCCGCTTCGAGCCCGAGCCATTCGGAGTACAGGCCCCAGCCTTCGCCGAACGCGGAGATGTAGGAGAAGCGGCGGAAGTTCGGAAGGTTCTCCAGCTCGCGGCTGAGGGCGATCTGCAGGTGATGTCCGGGCACGGCCTCGTGGAGCGTGAGCGCTTCGAGGTTGTACAGCGGCCGGTTCTCGAGCTTGTACGTATTGACCCAGTAGATGCCCGGCTGCGTGCTGCCCTGCGGCGCGTTCACGTAGCGGCCGCTCGTGTACTTCGGCGCGATGTCCGCCGGCACCGGGTCGACGGTGTACGGCAGCCGCGGCAGGGTCTTGAAGAGCGACGGCAGCTTGCCGTCCATCCGCTTGGCGATGCGCGACGCGCGGGCGAGCAACTCCTCCGGCGTCTTCGCGTAGAACCGCGGATCGGTGCGGAGGAACTTCAGGAACGCGGCGAAGTCGCCCTGGAAGCCGACCTGCTTCATCACGGCGCTCATCTCCGCGCCGATGCGCTCGACCTCGCGCAGCCCGGTCTGGTGGATCTCCTCCGGCGTCAGGTCGAGGGTCGTGAACTCGCGGATCTTGTGGCGGTAGTACGTGCGGCCCTTCGGAAACTCGTACGCGCCGAGCGTCGTGCGCGCGCTCGGGAGGTACTCCGTACGGAAGAACTCGAGGAAGTCCGCGTAGCCGGAGATCGCGGCGAGGACTGCCGCCTTGCCCGCGGTGCGCAGGCGCTCGTGCTCCGAAGCCGGAACGGAGGCGGGGAACTGCTCGAAGGGCGCCCAGAAGACGCTCTTCGCAGGACTGTCAACGACGTGCGCGGCGATGGTGCTGTCGTAACCCTCGAGCGTCACGCGCGGGACGCTCATGCCGCGCCGCAGGCCCGCCCTCATGTGCGCGACCTGCTGGCCCACGTACGCCGGCCATGCGCGCAGCCGCGCGATGTAGTTCTCGTAGTCCTTCACCGTCGCCAGCGGCACGTCCTGAGGGAGACGCGAGAACGAGCTGTGGAAGCCGGAGTCGGCGTTGAACGGAAGCTGATAGTCGCCGAGCTCGTAGTTCCCCATCCCCACGAGGAGCTGGCGTTTGAACTCGTCGTAGTTCACCGCTTCGAACGGAGGCAGCTTGGCGCGATCGATCGCGCCGAGCTCTGCCAGCGCCGCCCTCGCGAAGTCGTATTGGCGCTCGAGGTCCGCGGGCGCGATCGACGGCAGGCGGTCGCCGTACTCGTGACGGCCGACCGAGGTGGCGAAGAGCGGGTCTTCCTTCAACTGGAATTCCCAGGTGCGGTCGAACAGCGCGTGTAGTTTTGCGACGTCATCCGCGAGGACAGGCAAGGCGAGAAACGCGAGCAAGGTCAGCAGTCGCTTCATGGCGGACGCAGCTTAGCGCGCGGACCGCACCTTGCACATGTTGTGAGCATGAAAAAGAAATTCGCCGCACTGATCGCTGTGGT
This sequence comes from uncultured Acidobacteriota bacterium, assembly GCA_963821585.1. Taxonomy (GTDB): domain Bacteria; phylum Acidobacteriota; class Thermoanaerobaculia; order Gp7-AA8; family Gp7-AA8; genus QHVT01. The sequence continues at coordinate 3,684,033 of CAWGEI010000003.1, read as the reverse complement.
CCTGCTCGGACTGCCAGTCAGTGCAAACGCTCTGGAAACGGATGAGCTGATCGCCCTCACGGCGATGCCGCTCGTCGTGGCGGCCGCGGCGGAGCTGACGGACGTGCCGACGGACGAGCTGATGAGCGTGGTCAGCACACTCAACAATGCGCAGGTGCGCCCGACGCAGTTCGTCGAGGTGGTCCGCTACGCGCCGGTCGCGATCGTCTCGTCCACCGAACCGCGGTTTTCGACGTACGTGACGACCGAGTACGCGCGGGGGATCGTCGGAGATCCGCTCGCGATCGAGATCGCGGAGCGCTACCCCACCTATGGCGTCGCCGAAGAAATTCACCTCGTCGATCCGCCGGTGATCACCTACGTCGAGCGGCAGCAGATCCTGCCGCAGTACGTCATCACGCGTTTCGAGGCGCAGCCGGTCGATCCTCTGGCGCTCGTGGCCATGCCGCTCGCGGTGGCTGCGGTCGCGGAGCTGACGGACGTGCCGAGCAGCGACCTGATCACCTTCATCTCATCGCTGAATCGCGCCCGGATGCCCCCGACGCAGTTCGTCGAGGTGGTTCGCTATTCGCCGGTCATGCTCGTCGATACGACGGAACGGCCGGTGTTCCTGCGCTACGTGACGACGCAGGTCGACCGCGGCGTGATCGGCAGGCCGCTGGCGTTTGCGCTCGCGGATCGCCTGGAGATCCACGACATCGCCCGGCCGCGGATCATCATCGATCGCGACGTGGACATCTTCCCGACGGTCGTGACCACGCGTGTGGCGACCACCCGCTCGCATCCCTCGCATCCGCACGGCGGTCCTCCGGGACAGCTGAAGAAGGAGCACCGGCCGAACACGGGCGTCGCGGCCGTGCGTGGGGAGTGGCGGGGAGCGAGTCCGAAGCACACAGAGGTGCGAGTCGATGCTCGCGATGACAACCGTGTCTCCGCGCGCAAGCCGGCGAAACCGCAGCGTGTGGCGAAGCCGCAGCATGTGGCGAAGCCGCAGCACGTGAAGGCAAAGCCGCAGCACGCCGCGAAGCCGCACGGATCGAAAGACCACGGCGGCGGCAAAGGAAAAGGCAAAGGGAAGGGATGACCATGAGAACCACTGTGACGATTTCACTGGTCGTGCTGCTGGCCTTGGTGGGCTGCGGCGCGAAAAACAAACAGGCCGCGGGCACGAACGCTCCGGCCTCGCCGCAGACGCAGGTCGCGACGAATGAGGCCGCGACGCCCCTGACGCCCGAGGAGCTCGGCGAACTGGGGGCGAAGATCCGGAAGACGCCCGAGCGCGCGAACGAGCTCCTGCGCGACCGCGGCCTGACGGAGAAGACCTTCGAGACCGAGATCCGCAAGGTGACCGAGGATCCGGCCGCGTCGAAGCGGTACGCGGCGGCGTACAAGCGCGCGGGTTAGTTCCTACACAAGCGGAGCGCCGGCGGCGAGGACGCCGCCGGGCCAGCCGCCGGGACGGCGGCGCTCCTTCAGCGCGGATACCCCGCGCTCTCCTCCCGCCGGAACAACCTCCGCCCGAGCGCGAACCTCTTCTGCAGCGCGACGAGGGCGAAGAACACGTTGTTCAACACGCGCGTCCGCAGGCTGGCCTCCCACCGTCCCGCGAGGATCGTGACCACGGCGCGGAAGAGCTGGGGCGGCGGCTTGGGGCTGAAGAACAGGTCGCGGAATTGCGGGGTGTAGAAACCGATGACGAAGCGGCGGAAGGTGCGGAAGCGTTTGCGCTGCCGCCGCGAGAACGCGGCGAACGCGCGCGTGGAGAAGTCGTTGCGCTTCACGGCGCGATCGAGCTCGGTCGCCGCTTCGATGCCGGACTCCATGGCGATCGACACGCCGGTGGAGAAGACGGGATCGAGGAAGGAGCCGGCGTCGCCGGCGAGGATCCAGCGGTCGCCGGCGTAGGTCGTCGCGCTGTACGAGAAGTCCTTTTCGACGCGTACGGGCCACTCGCGCTTCGCGTTGCGCATCAGCTCCGCGACGACGGGCGTGTCCGTCAGCGCCCGCTCCAGCCGCTCCTCCATCGTGCCCTCGGGCATCTGCTGGAAGAGCGTACGAGGGAGGACGACGCCGACGCTCATCAGCTCGTCGGAGATGGGGATCAGCCAGTACCAGCCGGAGTCGTTGCGGGCGATGATGCGGATGTCGTTCGGGCAGCCGTTGCTGAGGCGGGGGACGTTGCTGTAATGGGAGAAGATGGCGATGTTCGCGAGGAGCGGCTCGTCCGTGCGAAGGGCGTACTTACGCGCCAGCAGGCCGTTGCGTCCGGTGGCGTCGACCATCGCACGCGCGCGGACGCGGCCAGTGGTTCCGTTCGCATAGTCGACAATCGCCGCATCCGGCGCGAACTCGCACGCGGTCACGCGCGTGCCCTCGCGAACGTCGACGCCGAGCTCCTTCGCGCGCTCGAGGAGGATGCGGTCGAACTCCGCCCGCGGCACCTGATACGTCTGCGGCCGCCGCACCTCCCGCACCTCGGCGAAGTTGACGTCGCGGCCGCTCTGCCCGTTGTGGGTGAGGAGGCGCGCGCCCCATTTCTCGGGAAAGCCGGCGGCGGCGATCGTGTCCGCGACGCCCAGCGCCGCGAAGTGGTCGTTGGCCGTGGCGAGGAGCGACTCGCCGATGTGGAAGCGCGGGAAGGTCTCGCGCTCGAAGAGGACGACGGAATGCCCGCGCTGCGCGAGCGTGATGGCTGCGGAGCACCCCGCGGGGCCGCCGCCGGCGATGGCGAAGTCGAAATCGTATGGGGTGGTCATACTTTTCCGGAGGCTAGCACAACGCTCGATTCCCTCCGCGAACCCTCTGTGGTCTCTGTGCTCTCTGTGGTGAATGATCTCTGCGCGGCAGGCACGAAGGGAGACCGATTCACCACAGAGAGCACAGAGACCACAGAGGCTTCCCGGTCACGAATTTCTTCGCCGTGCAACTCAGTTGCGGAGGAAGTCGACATGCACACAAACACACTCGAATCGGATGTCCTGCTGGCGCGCGAGGGAGACGAGGCCGCGTTCCGGCGGCTGGTCGACGGATCGGCGAACACGGTCTGTTCCATCGCTCTGGCCATCGTCCGCAACGTCCACGCGAGCGAGGACGTCGCGCAGGAGGTGTTCCTGGCGGCGTGGTCGAATCTGAAGAAGCTGCGCAATCCGGCGAGTTTCCTGCCGTGGCTGCGGCAGGTGACGCGGAATCAGGCGCACCTGTGGCAGCGGGCGCACGGGCGGGAGCTGGCGGACGAGGCGACGCTGGCGTCGGCGCTGGATGCGCGTCCGACGGCGGCGGACCACCTGCTGGCGGATGAAGAGCGCCGGGAGCTGAACGAAGCGCTGGACCGGCTGCCGGACGACGCGCGGGAGGTGCTGATCCTCTACTACCGCGAGGAAAGCTCGTCACGCCAGGTGGCGCTGCTCCTCGGCATCAGCGAAGAGGCGGTGCGCCAGCGGCTGTCGCGGGCCCGGGGACTGCTGCGGGACGAGATGCTGAACCGTTTCGCGGCGACGGTGACGCGCACGGCGCCGGGTACGGCGTTCGGGAACATGATCGCGGGCGCGCTGGCGATGTCGGCTCCGGCGATCTCGGCCGCGGCAGCAGGAGCGACGGCTGCCACGATCGCGAAGGCCACGCTCCTCGGCGGCGCCGTGGGCTGGTTCGGCGTGCTGTTGGGGATGCGGTCCCTCGAGCCGGTCTTCGACGAGGAGGAAGGCCGCGCGCTGCGGCGCTTCCGCAACACGGTGCTGGTGGTGGTGACGCTCGGATGTGCCGCCGTCGCGCTCAGCCTGACTTCGGCGATGCGTCTCCTGATCACGGTGCAGTCGCTTTACGCTGTTCTCGGGTTGCTCTATGGCGTCTGGCTGCCGCGCATCCTGGAGCGGCGGATGGCGTGGGAGAAGTCGGTGAACCCGGAGATGGCGAAGAAGAATCGCCGGCAATGGATGTGGGCGACGATCGGGAGGGCGGCGGGGGCGGCGATCGCCGGTGCGATGCTGATGGCGATGGCAGTCACGTTCCGATAACGTCCGCGCATGCGAATCGCTCTTGCGGTCTTTCTCTGCATTGCGCTGACCGTCGCGGCCGTCGCCCGCGCCGCCGAGCCGGTGGTCGCGACGTTCTCCATCCTCGGCTATGACCCCGCGACGGGGGAGGTCGGGGGCGCGGTGCAGTCGCGGGTGTTCTCGGTGGGCAACGGCGTGCTGTGGGCGGAGGCGGGAACGGGCGTGGTGGCGACGCAGGCGGTCATCGACGTCGCGTACGGGCAGCAGGGACTGGATCTGCTGCGCGCGGGACTCACTCCGCAGGCGGCGGTGAAGGCGCTCTGGGACAGCGATCCCGACCCGCGTCCGGAGGACTGGACGAAGCAGGGCCGCCAGTTCGCGATCATGAACGCTCACGGCAGCTACGCGGCGTTCACGGGGCCGAAGGCGAGCAGGTGGGCGGGGAACAAGGGCGGTAAGTTCTGTACGGCGCAGGGGAACATCCTCGCGGGCGAGGCCGTGGTCAACGACATGGTCACGGCGTTCGAGAAGACCGAGGGGCACCTGTCGTACAAGCTGATGGCCGCGCTGGATGCGGGTCAGAAGGCCGGCGGCGACACGCGCGGGATGCAGTCGGCGGCGATCCTCATCGTGAAGAAGGACGGCGGCGTGTGGCTGCACAACGACACGGTGATGCGACTGCAGGTGGACGACAGCCCGGAGCCGCTGAAGGAACTGCGCCGGCTCATCGACCTGGCGGCGAAGCAGCGGGCGATGATGGAGGAGTACCGGAAGAAGCAGAAATCCGCACGGTGACGCCGTTGAGGGCGGCGTTGCCGGAGACGGCGTCGACGGCGCCGCCGGTGAGGTCGTTGTAGCTGGCGTGCCGGAAGCCGTGGGGCAGGCTGACCACGCCGCGCATGATGGCTTCGGTTGCCTGGACGGCGATGCGCACGGAGCCGCCGTCGCCGTGAACGTCAACGAGTTGACCATCGGCCAGAGCGAGCGTCGCCAGGTCTTCGGGGTGCATAAAGAGCTGATCGCGTGCCTTGCCTTTGATCAGGCGGTGGAAGCGGTGCATCCAGGAGTTGTTGCTGCGCAGGTGGCGGCGCCCAATGAGGGAGAACGTCGTTGCCCGTGACCCGTTGCCCGTTGCCAGGAAGCGGGGGAGGTCTGTCAGGAGTGGCTCGGGAGCGCAGTGGATTTTGGCGTCTGAGGTTTCGAGGCGGTCATAGAGGGATGGGGTCAGGGGGCCCAGGTCGAGGCCGTGTTCGGCGGCGGCGAGAGTTTCGAAGGAGATGTGACGCATCGTGGCAGCGACTACGTCGCGAGGCTGAGGGACGGGTTTGTACTCGCGGTTGAGCTTTGCGCCGAGGCGGGTGCCGAGCTCGCGGAAGATCTCCCAGTCGTAACGCTCCTCTTCTTCGCGCGGCCAGATGGCGGGGTTGAAGCGGGCGACGTTGCGGATGGCGAAGGCGTTGAAGATGCGGTCGTAGTGATCGTGGTTGAGGCTGGATGCGGGCGGCAGGATCAGGTCGGCGCGGCGGGTGGTCTCGTTGCGGTAGATGTCGATGGAGAGCATGAAGTCGAGCGACGTGAGGGCGTTGTCGAGGCGGCGGCCGTTCGGGGTGGAGAGCACCGGATTGCCGGCGATGGTGATCAGGCCGCGGATCTGGCCGTCGCCGGGGGTGAGGATCTCCTCCGCGAGCGCGGCGACGGGTAGCTCTCCTGCGGACTCGGGGAGGCCGCTCACGCGCGAGCGCCAGCGCGCGTAGCTGCCGCGGTGCGTGCGCGGGCCGGTCAGCGGGAGGACGGGATCGGTGAGCAGCGCGCCGCCTTCGCGGTCGAGGTTGCCGGTGACGAGGTTCACGAGCTGGATCAGCCACGCGTTGATCGTGCCGAACGCCTGCAGGTTCGCGCCGACGCGGCCGTAGCAGACGGCCGAGGGGGCGGCGGCGAATTCGCGGGCGAGGCGGCGGATGGTGTCCGCGTCGATGCCGGTAATGGACGTCGCGCGCTCGGGGGTCATATCCGCGATGGCATCGAGGGCGGTGTCGAGTCCGTCGAGCTGCTCCGGGTGTGCGACGCGGAAGAGGCTCTCCGCGCGCATCGTGTTCAGTATGGCCATCAGCAGCGCGGCGTCGGTGGCGGGACGGATGAAATGATGCTCGCTGGCGACGTCCGCCGTCTCCGTGCGGCGCGGGTCGATGACGACGATCCTGCCGCCGCGATTGCGGATCGCGGCCAGGCGCTTGGTCACGTCCGGCGCGGTCATCAGGCTGCCGTTCGACGCCACGGGATTCGCGCCGAGGATGAGGAAGTAGGCGGTGCGGTCGATGTCGGGGATGGGGATGAGGAACTGGTGGCCGTACATCAGGTACGACGCGAGCTGCTGCGGCAGTTGGTCGACCGAGGACGCGCTGAAGGCGGAGCGCGTCTGCAGCACGCGCGCGAGCGACGCGATGTTGAAGAGCGTGCCCGCGTTGTGGACGGTGGGATTGCCGGCGTAGAAGCCGACGGCGTCGTTGCCGTGCTGCAACTGGATGGCGGCGAGGCGCTCGGCCGCGAGGTCGAAGGCGTCGTCCCACGCGAGCTCGCGCCACTCGTCGCCAACGCGCTGCATGGGACGGCGGAGGCGGTTCGGGTCTTCGTGGATGTCCAGCAGGGCGACCGCCTTGGGGCAGATGTGGCCGCGGCTGAAGGGGTCGTCCGCGTCCCCGCGGATCGAGACGATCTTCGGACCGTCCACTTCGATCGCGAGCCCGCAGATGGCCTCGCACAGGTTGCAGGCGCGGTAGACGGTGCGCATTCAGCGTTCAGTGTATCCGAGCAAACGTAGGGCGTGGCTTCAGCCCGCCCGCCCCGCCCGAGAGGCGGGCTGAAGCCGCGCCCTACGTTTTGGAATGCAGCACCGCCGCCCCGTACTGCACCTTCTTGCCCGCCGTCAGGCGCACGCGCTCGAGGTCCACGCGCCCCGGCTTGAGGAGCACGACAACGCTGGAGCCCATGTGGAACGTGCCGAGGCGGGCGCCGGTGGTGATGTCGATGCCGGGAGCGTAGTCGCGGGCGACGGTGCCGCTCGCGTTCGACGCGTTGGAGATGAATGAGTCATACACGACGGAGATCTTGCCGACGTTCGTCGCGCCGATCATCACCACGGCCACGCGCCCGAGGTCGCAGTCGATGTAGGTGACGACGCGCTCGTTGATGGAGAACAGCTCGTCCACGTTCGCGAGCGACCAGTCGTTCACCGGCCAGAGCTTGCCCGGGATGTGGACGCTGCGGACGATCTGTCCGCCCACGGGCGAGTGGATGTGGTGATAGTCCTGGGGCGAGAGATAGAGGTTGAAGAACGTCCCGTTCTCGTAGCGCGAGGCGTTCCCGTCGCCGAGGAAGCGGGCCAGCGTGTACGACTTCCCTTTGATCTGCTCCAGGCGGCCGTTCGTCACCACGCCGAAATTGCGCAGCGTGCCGTCGACGGGGCTGACGAAATCGCTCTCGATCGGACGCAGCCCCTCGCGGAGCTCGCGGATGAAGAAGTGCCCGATGGACGGGTACTCGTGCAGTGGCTGGCCGGCGGCGTCGACGTCGATCTGGTACGTGCGGGCGAACCAGTGCACCAGCTTGCGCGCGAGCGGCTTCGGCAGCCGGGCATGGACCAGCCGGCCGACGGTACGGCTGAGGTGGTTTTTGGGAACGTAGCGAAGATAGCGGTACATCGGAGGGAGATTATGGCAACGGTTGGGCCAGAGGTGGCTCAACTTGGGAGGGCGATGGCTCAATCTGAGCGACTCGCGGCTCAGTCTGAGCGACTCGCGGCTCAATCTGAGCGACCCGCGCCTCAATCTGAGCGACCCGCAGCCCAATCTGAGTGACCGGCTGCTCAGCCTGAGGGATCGGCGACTCAACCCGAGTGATTCATGCCCCGATCTGAGCGATCGTTCACTCGATCTGGATGATCGCTGGCTCCGGCGAACGCATCGATGCCTCGGCGCAAGGCATCGATGCCTCAGCGCGAGCCCCGGAAATTACGGCATCACCGCCGGGCGGAAGTCCCGCGGGAGAGGTCCCCGAGTCCGGAGCCGTAGCGCGGTAGCCCGGGCCCGTATCTTGCGCTATGCCAGCCCCTTGCCGATCGCAGCCGGGGTGCCTATATTGATGGCATGACGCCACGAAAGCTGTTCGCAGTGGCCCTGCTTGTCGGGGTCCTGTTCATCGGCACCGCCTGGTCTTTGCCCGGAGGACACGGGACGTCCGGGAATTCCGCGTCGTTGGGCAATGGCTCGACGTTGGAGTCGCTCTACATCAATGACGGCAGCGACGAGCCGGTCCCGGTATGCCACGTTCTGTTCGTGCCGCAGTGGGATCGTGCGCGCGTCAATCACGGCTTCTCGTACGGAGGCGGCGGCGACGACCGGGAGTACAGCTTCAACATCGGGTACTGGGAGCAGGACGTCAAGCAATTCGAGGCGAAGCCGGTCAGGGTCCGCCGTTCCCTGTTTGCAGACGTGTTTGAAGGCGGCGGCCGCCGGTTCGACCTGGCTGACGGCAACATCTTCGTCGTGGCGGTCCATCGGAACGGATCCCAGCGCGTGACGCAGGTCCCGCGTCTCGAGGGGACCCGGCAGCCCGACGAGATCCTCGCTGCCGTGAAGAAGGCGTTGCCGAACGACGCGCGTGTGCAGGCGCTGCAGCATCAGCGGTGGACCGCCCGAAACGGTTGATCGACGGACGAGCGGTACGGGAAGTCCCGTGAACAGATTCAGGAGATTCGTATGCGTGGACGACGCCTTTCGTGGGTAATGATCCTCCTTTTTGTGGTCTCGATCTGGCCGGCCCCCGTTCGCTCCTCGCCAACACACGACATTGTTTATACCCAATGGTGGGATTACGGCTCGTGCATAGTGGGCCCGGTCGTTCCGCATGTCACGGGAGAGTGGATTAGCACGTGCAACGGTGGATGGTATGGCTGGGGTTGGCAGCCCGGCCATAGCTGTACGTACACGGTAGTTAGCCAAGGCGACCCGTGCTGAGACCAGTTAGTCACCGATGTTCGTCAAGATCCTCGGTCAGCGCCTGACGTATGACGGGCCGTCCGTACAGCATTGAGAGCCTTGGCCTCTATGCTCTGCCCTCACCTTAGTACGGGAAGTCGAGCGCGGTCATGAACTCCCGGTCGTTGCGGAGGAGCTGCACGGTGTCCGGGTCGATGCCGCGCGCGAGCAGATCCGACAGGTACTCCGAGAGGGTGCCCGGCCGGACCGTCCGGTGCGGCAGCAGCTCCACCTGCCGCTGTACGTTGAGGCCGTGGACCACCCACGCCGGTGCGAGCCAGATCACCGGGACCGGTCGCAGTCCAACAGGTAACCGCTCCGCCTCGTCACCCAGAGCGAGAATCACCCACTCGTAGGTCCACGTTTCGAAGAGCCAGGCCGCGACGTACGACCACGGGATGAATCGCCCGCGCACGAGGGCGTCCTCGTCGATCGCGCGACGCTTCACCGTCTCGCGCGGCCAGCCGAGCAGCGACGCGGCCTGCGTCAGCGGCAGCGTGCGACGTTTGCGGAAGAACGCACGGAGCGTCTCCGGCGCCGGCCGGGGAGGCGGTTGGTTCGGCGACATCGCTCGCCTCGGAGTCTGGCGAAATCGCGCCCTTCGCCCGCTTCGTTTTCTTCAACACGTCACGTATAGGTGTCTTGCAATTCTTCAACATGGGTAGCGAACCATAGCTATCCGTCACACCTGAGGAGGAGAGAGATGCAGCAGGAAACCAGCGAGGTGCCAACTGTTCTGCGGACCGATGGGGCCGCGGGCGGCGCACCGGTATTCGAGGAGGCTTATCTGCTGTACGCCCCGAGACTCCGGAGAATCGCGTACCGGAAGTACGGCATCCAGCTCGCCGACGCCGAGACGCTGGTCCACGACGTGTTCACGACCTTCTTCACGCACGCGGATGAGGTCCACGACGTCTGGCCGTACCTCGTTGGCGCGATCTGCAACGCCGCGCGCAACCACCTGAAGCGCGCGGACCGCACGGACGCCATCTTCTGCGCGGTGGAGCCCTGCCCTGCGATCGCACGGGACGACGTCGGCCGCGAGGTCGAGGGCAAGCTGCTCCTGGACGGCGTGCTGGCTCGCGTCGGCAGCCGCTGCCGCGATCTGTTCCAGCGCTACTACGTGAACGGAGAGACGACGCGCGCGATCGCGGAAGCGTTACGCACGACGCCCGCAACAGTCCTCCTGCGCCTTCACCAGTGCCGGAAGCGCGCGGTCGCGGCTTACCGGTCCATGTCGGAGAACGCCTGACCGTGACGCCGCATATCCCCGAGCCGGAACTGGCCCTCTATGCCTCGGACCCCGACGCCATCGCGCCGAGCCGCACCCTCGAGATCCACATGCACCTCGCGCAGTGTGCTGACTGCGCCGACACGTACGACACGTTCGTCACCACGTTCGCCGGCGAGGACGATGAAGCCTTTCTCGCATCCGAAGGGTCGGCCGCGTCGATGGAGTACGGCGCGCGCGTGGCCCGCGAGAACGCCGACGCGGACGAGTTGCTGCAGGAGTACTTCGACGAACCGGAGAAGGCCGCGTGGCGCAACCTTGCCGCGCAGCGGAAGTACCTCCACGGTGGGGTCGTGCGCCGCCTGACGCAGCGGGCGTTCGATCTCAACCTGCGTGAGCCGCTGAATGCGCTCACATTCGCGGATGCCGCGATTGCCGTCGCCGAGGCGATTCGGGAGGAGGCCTACCCGAAGAACGTCGTCCACGACCTCCGGGGACGGGCCTGGAAGGAGCGGGCGAACGCCCTCAATCAACTCGGCGAGCCGGCCGCAGCACTCGATGCATTGGACCACGCGGAGCGCGCGTACAAGCGGCTCGCGTCGAACACCCTCGGCCTCGGCAACGTGGCGCTCGTCCGCGCCGGAGCATACTTGCTCCTGGAACGGTTTTCAGACGCCGACGGCGAAGCCCGCGTAGCGGAGGCGCTGTACGAGCGGCTCGGCGACGTGGAGCGCCATTCGAGGGCGCTGTTCCAACACGGAAACATCTTGTATGAGTCGCGGGAGCTGGAAGGCGCCGCGTCCCTCTTTCGCCGCGTCATCGCATACGGCGAGGCCGAGGAGAATCCGGAGTGGATCGCATCCGGATCGTACGCCCTCGGCAACTGCGTCCTGGAAACCGGCGACATCGAGTCTGCCGCCATGCTGTTCTCGACGGCGATCGGCATCTGTCGGCGCACGGGGCAGGACTACCTCGCGTATGCCGAGTGGGGGATGGGGCGCGTTCTCCTCGGGCGTGGGCTGTTTCAGGAGTCGCTGCGTTGCCTCAACGCCGTGCATGTGCAATTGGCGAAGCGCGGGATGGTGCTGGATGCCGCCGTGGCGGCCACGGATGCGATGGATGCCATGGTCGCCCTCCGGATGTTCAAACAGGTCGGCGATCTCGCACGCACAGTCTTCAAGATCTTCACCGACGCCGGCATGCTCACGAGCGCGCTGATGGCGCTCTCCTTCATCCAGACCGCCGCGGCTGAAGAGCGCCTGACGCGTGAGCAGGTACACGCGGTCCGCAGGTTCGTGAAGCGCTTGGAACGCGAACCGACCCTCCTCTTCATCCCGCCGCCCGGCGAACCCACGAAAAAGCGCTAAGAAACGCCCTCGTCGTTGTACCCCCGTCTTCCAAGAGGGCGCCCTCCTCATCACCCGTCCGGCGGATCGCCGGACCCGGAGGGCTTATGCGAAGTGTATCCGTGCGCGCTTGTGGTGCCGCACTCCTGCTGCTCCTCGTTTTCTCCTCGACCGTTCCCGCCTTCGCGGACGAGCCACCCGACACCGTGGTGCTGCAGGGGCGCATCCATATCGTGCCCGGTCTGACGGAGGAGCAGGAGGGGCGCATCCACATGCCGCCCGGTCTGGCGGCGCAGCAGGAGGACAACCTCGCGCTGTGGGATTCCTTCCTCATCTGGTTGGCGCACCGGATTCCGCTGTAAACCGTACCGGCGAGCCGCCGGTGGACCGGCCGACCAGCGGCCGGCGCTCCCCGTGTGCCCTCACATCTGCAGGGCGCGCCGGCTGCCAGCCGGCCGGTCCGCCGGCGGCTCGCCGGTACGACCAGGCGTCCGTCGTCCGGTGGGTCGAACCCGCACCCACGCGCCAAAGTGAGCCGTCCATCGCCGTCTTTCTGAGGTAGGGAGTCGGTCTGCCCGCGGATCTCCCACCGTGGGAGACCGATGCGAGGCCGCCAACAACCCAACCAGCGCACCTACACCTTCGCCCACCGCCAACGCCTCGAGCGCACCATCGACGTCTACCTGCGCTGGTGCTACCGGCACAAGACTGCCGCTCGCACGTCGGAGCTCGCGGCGCGCCTGGGCGTCCTCCCGCAGTACCTGAGCTGGATTGCCCCGACGATCCTCGGGAAGCCCCTCAAGGTGGTCCTGCGCGAAAAGCGGCTCAAGGAAGCCGAGCGGCTTCTCCGCCACACTCCCCTCCCGGTCGAGGAAGTCGCCATTCGTGCCGCATTCGGGACGCCGTCGACCTTCTACCGCTGGTTCCTGGAAAAGCACGGGATCGCTCCGGCGGCGTTTCGGGAGTTGAAGAAATGAGAGACCACGATTGTGATACTGCCGTACCGTGCCGGTCAGCGTGTCCGTGACCGTCACCGTGTACTCGACGTCGGTCAGACCGCCGTAATAGACGTCGAAACGCGGCGCGAAGGGCCGCGCGTCGACGAGGCGCACGACCACCTCGATGTCCTGCGGACTGACGAATCCGAAGATTGCCGTATCGGGATTCACCGCCGACGGATTGAGCCGCTGCCCGATGAAGCTGCCGGTCTGTCCCGGAGGACTCGAGAACTGGTTGCGATAGTCGATCGTCACCCGGAACCGGTTGCCGAGCAGACACACGGTCGTCGAGCCCGGCGTACACGTCAACACCCCCGGTGTCGTGGCCGAGGCTTCATTCGAATAGGCAGAGTTGCCGAAGTCATTGCGTGCCCGGATGCGGAACGTGCCGGTTTGAACGGGGCTGAAGCCCGTCACGTCGACCGCGGTGGTGTTGGCGGGTGCGGCTCCGATGTCGACGAACGTTCCTCCCGAATCCTTTTCCTCGACGCGGAGCTCCGTCTCATTGTTCGCGCCAGGTGGCTCTGGAGTGTTCTTCGCGTGGCGCACCGATTTCGCGGCGAAGCCTCTGTGGTCTCTGTGTTCTCTGTGGTGATCGGTCCCTTTGCGCGGCAGGCACGAAGGGGGACCGATTCACCACAGAGAAGAGGGAGAGCACAGAGGCTTCGCCGCGAAAACGCTGCGCCGCGCGAAGAAACACGAGATGAGTAGTACAGAGGGGAACGGCCGCAGGCCGCCTGCCTCGCGAGGCACAGCCTGTCCTGACGAAGCCAGACGGAGTCCTCATCGTCACCAGGCCGTGTGCCTCGCGAGGCACAGCCCTGTCCTAACGAAGCCAGACCGAGTCCTATCGTTACCAGACCGTGTGCCTCGCGAGGCACAGCCCTGTCCTAACGAAGCCAGACCGAGTCCTATCGTTACCAGACCGTGTGCCTCGCGAGGCACAGCCCTGTCCTAACGAAGCCAGACCGAGTCTCTATCGTTACCAGACCGTGTGCCTCGCGAGGCACAGCCCTGTCCTAACGAAGCCAGACCGAGTCCTATCGTTACCAGGCCGTGTGCCTCGCGAGGCACAGCCCTGTCCTAACGAAGCCAGACCGAGTCCTATCGTTACCAGGCCGTGTGCCTCGCGAGGCACAGCCCTGTCCTAACGAAGCCAGACCGAGTCCTATCGTCACCAGACCGTGTGCCTCGCGAGGCATAGCCTGTCGTGACGAAGCCAGGCCGGGTCGTGACGAAGGCACCCGCGGATGCTGCCGCAGGACCCCAGCCCGAAACTATACCAACCAGTTTTGGAAGACTTCTTCGCGTGCCGCGGTCAAACGAAGCGTTAGTAGTACAGCGCGGGATTCGCCCGCAACCCCAATTGGTGGCCACCACTTTTGGTAGAAATCGTCGCGGCCCGCGCAGAATTTGAAGTTAAGTAGCACAGAGAGCACGGAGAGCACAGAGACGCGAGAGACCTCCGGCGGCCGGCACGGCCGGCAGCGCCGGAGGCCTCCGTCGTCCTCCGGATCACGGCATGATCGAAGTCACCGGTGTCGTCCGGTCGACGTACACCACCGCGTTGTGGTGCAGCGGCAGCTCCAGCGGGATCGCCGCCGCGCTCCCGTCCGAGCTGCCCGCCCGGTAGGTCGCCGGGCCACGCAGCCAGGCCGGGACGTTCCCTGTCACGGGGATGAGCAGGGCCGACTTGCGGCGCTGGGCGAAATATCCCTCGTACGCTCCGGGCTCGATCGGCGGAAGCGGGTTGATGACCGGGTCCTGGACGCGGGTCACCGGGTTGAATTGCCATCCCATGAACGAGCCGGGCCCGGACATCGTGGCGATGGTGAAGTAGTCGCCGCCGAGGGCGAAACGCAAGATCCGGCCCGCGTCGGTCGACGCGTTGTCCTGGTCCACGTGCTCGTTGTGCGCCCAGAAGAAGACTTTCCCGCTGGACCCGCGATGCTGGCGGGCCCACAGTGTGCCGGCGGCCATGGTCTCGTCCCGGCTTCCCGCGAAAAGGATGGAGGCGCCGTAAAGCGCGTCGTGATACGCGCGCGGCGACGATGCCGCGACGTACTCGGTCTCCCGGCCGGCCAGCGTCTCGTGGACGGCGGGAACGGCCGCCCGGCAGGCCCCCGTCGGGCGCGGTGCGCTGACGCACGCATACACGCTCTCCGCCTGCGCCGCGTACGCGGGATCGACCGTGCGCAGGTACGCCACCACGTCGGCGGCGAGGGTCCTGTCGTCGGCCGCGTCCACGCCGACGATCTCGATCGCGGGCCGGGCGCCGCGCCGTGCGTTGTACTTCCGCATCCACTCGATCACCTCCACCATCTCCTCGGTGGCCCAGAAGTAATAGCCGAGACGCGTCGCGGCATCGCGCAGAATCGCGCGCGGGTCCCCGGGACCGCCCTGGACATAGGTGTTGATGCGGTTCATCACCGGGAAGGCTGCCTCGAGCGCGATCACGTCGAAGTTCTTCTCCTCCACGAGGAAATCGATGATGCGCAGCTTGACGGTGGTGAGCTCGTGCGTGCCGTGCGTGCCGTCGCCGAGGCCGAGGACGGTGGCGTCGCCGACGAGGTCGAGCAGCGGCTCCAGGTCGTGCGTCGCCGGGATGTGCTTGGTCTGGTGCAGCACGTGCGCGTTGGCGAAGAGCCAGCCGGCGGGGGTGGAGGGATCGTGCCGCGGGTCCGCCAGAAGCGCTGGCGCGAGAAGGACGAAAGCGAGGAGGGCGAGCGTACGGTTCATCATGAAAAGTTATTGTACGGTTCGCCATCCCGCAGCGTCTGAAACGGTCAGGAGACTCTTTGTGACTTCGCGGTGACCTCGGCCGCGCGCATTGCAGCGTCCGGTTATTTCCATAATTCGGGGCTGGCAATCGGGCCGGAAGGACGTACGCTGCGGACTCTCGACCATACACCACGACGCGGCCAGCGAGCCGCATTTCAATTCGCATGGAGGACTGTGATGCCGTCCAGCAGCAACCCAGTACGGAAGCCAACCTCACGCCGCCCCGCGCTCTTCCTCTGGCTCGGGGCCTTCTTGTTCAGCGCGCTCGCGGTCCCGGTCTGTTTCGGACAGAACGCGAAGGCTGCGAAGCCTGAGACCCTTCCACAAGACCTGCGGTCCGCAATGGTCGAGGACAAACGTGTGCCTGCCACGCCAGCCGGGGTGATCGACATCCTCGAGATTCTGCCGTTCCGGCTGAAGGAGGGATACCAGTATGGCTGGCTGGAAAGCCGGCCGCTCGTGAGCGACGGACTGCTCGTCGTGCTGCGGGTCGGTCCGCGCTACGTCGTGCCGCGCAATAGCGCCGAGCCGGTCCTTTTCGCCGGCGATCGCACGGTCCAGCGTCTCAACCAGGGGAATGGCTCGGGATATGTCGTCGGGATCATCCCGGGCGAGCTCGATCTGGCCACGGAGCCCATCTGGTTCGGACGGCCGCAGTTGCCCGAGCGCGTCACTCCCGAGGTCATCAAGGAGGAGAGGGCCCTTGCCGACAGGGCCGGAATCAAGGCCTTCGGCGCGGACAAGATCGCGGGCGCACGTCGCGACTCCATCGAAGTCGAGGATCTGGCGGTGCTTCTTCGGGGACCCGCCGCGGACTTCGTACTCAAATTTTCGCCGGACGAGAAGCACCTCGCCGAGACCTGGCGCCTGCCGACCACCGGTCCAGGGGGTCCGCGATGACGCGAAGGGGAACGATCATGCTCACGATTGCAGCCGCCATTCGCAAGTCCCTCGCTTCCTGCGCCGTTCTCGTGGCCTTTCTCTGCGCGGTGCCGTCGCAGGCGGCGGTCACCAAGGCCGAGCTGGCCGGACACCCGCTGGGCACCTATCCGTTCTTCCACTACGTCAAGGCCGTCAACTCCAACGGCCCGGTGCACGTGGCCATCGATCCATCGCGCTTTCCGGCGATCACCGGCCAGACCTGCCGGATCTACGTCGTCGCCGCGAAGAAAACCCTCGGGTGGAACGCCAACAACACGCTGACGGACGTGACGACCGGCGGATTCCTGACACACACCTTCATCGGAACGACCATTCAAAGCCATACCGTCCAGGTCACCGTGGCTTCCGAGTTGAGCGGCGCCGCCGGAACGGGTCTGGGCGTCGGATATGACGTCGTCCTCGATTGCAACCAGAATGGGTTGCTGGACGGCAACGACTACATCGATGGACGCAACAACGAGTCGGGCTTCTACATCGTGCACGACACGACGGCGCCCGGGCCTCTCGCCGTCACGGAGTTGACGTACAACCTGTCGAACGCGGTCGCCATCACGTACGGCATCCCCCTGTCGCATAGGGCTGAGAATGTGTTCTTCCCGACCAATATCGCGAGCCTGCCCGACCCGCTCCCTCTGATCGTCGTCAGCCACGGCAACGGCCATGACTACCAGTGGTACGACCATATCGGCAATCATCTGGCCTCATACGGCTACATCGTCATGAGCCACGCCAACGACACGCAACCCGGACCGTTCTGGGCTTCGACCACGACGCTGGGACACACGGATGCGTTCATCGCAGAGGTTGCGGCGAACAACATCCACGTCGATCTGACCGGGAATCTCGACGCCGACAGGATCGTCTGGATCGGGCACAGTCGCGGCGCCGAGGGCGTGGCGATCGGGTATGACCGCATGTTCGACGTCACGTATGTCCCCGTCCATTACGACACGAGCGACATCAGACTGATCGACAGCATGCTGCCGACCGACTGGGTAGGCACCGCGGACTCCGATCCCCACAACGCCAATTACCATCTCTGGACCGCCTCGGGAGATGAGGACGTAGACGGCTCGGCCGGCTGCGAGCTCTGCCAGACCTATCACCTGCATGACCGGGCGGCCGGACATCGCCAGTCGACGACCGTGCAGGGGGCCGGGCACACCTGGTTTCATAACAACGGGGGATATCCCTGGTTCGTCGGCCCATGCCCGCTTGGCGAGGCCAACACCCATTTGATCCAGCTGGGGCTTCTCCTCCCCCTGGTCAAGCGTTACGTCGACGACAACATCCCGTCCATCGATTTTTTGACCCGCCAGTACGAAACCTTCCGGCCGATCGGCGCGCCGACGAACAGCTGCGCGGTCGTCACGAATGAGTACTACGACGCCTCCGTCATCGGCACGGTGGTGATCGATGACTATCAGACGCAGACCGCGACGAACGTCAGCAGCAGCGGCGGGAGCGTCACGTTCACCGTCAACAACGTAGTCGAGGGGAAGCTGGACGACAACAATTTCGACTTCACCTGGACTGCGGCCGACCCGTTCAACGGCGCCACGCAGGTCGGCAACACGGATTGGTCGGCCGTCCGGAATGACTGGAGTCGCGGCGTCGTGTTCGACTGGACGGGGGCCGATCGGTACTACGAATGGGCAATCCCCGCCGGCGAGCAGAATTTCGCGAACGATCTGTATCTATCCTTCCGCGGGGCGCAGGGGACCCAGCATCCCAATACGGCGGCCGTGCTCGGGGACCTCACCTTCACGGTGACGTTGCGCGATTCCACCTCGAACACGAGCTCGATCAATATCGGGGCTTACGGGGGCGGTCTGGAGGAGCCCTATCAACGCGACGGCGGCTGGCACAATGAGATGGAGACCATCAGGATCCGGCTGACGGATTTCCTGAACAACGGCTCGGGCCTCAACCTCGGCAGCATCGTCGCCGTTCGCCTGAACGTCGGCCCCTCCTGGGGCTCCCCCCAGGGACGCGTCGTCATCGACGAGCTCGTGCTGTCGAATGACCGGGCCGTCTACGACGGCGCCGACAATGGCGACCCCCACATCCGCACCGTGAGCGGCGAGAATTACGATTTCCACAGCGCCGGCGAATTCACGCTTCTGCGCGACGGCGACATGGAGATTCAGGTCCGCCAGACTCCCGTGCCTTCCGCGTCGCCCTTCCCCAATGCGCACACGGGGCTCACCAGTTGCCCCAGCATCAATACGGCGGTCGCGGCCCGCGTCTCGGGACACCGGGTGACCTACCAGCCCGGGTTGGCCGGGGAGGCCAATCCTTCCGGCATGGAACTGCGCATCGACGGGAGGCTCGTCGACATCGCCGTCCAGAGCGTTCCTCTCGGTGGAGGGGCCCGCGTCGCGAGGACGGGCGGCGGCATCGAGATCGATTTCACGGACGGGACCACCCTGCTGGTCGTCCCCGGCTGGTGGGCATGGCAGAACATCTGGTATCTCAATCTGAACGTCCTGAACACGCCGGCGACGGAAGGGATCATGGGGTTCATTCCGTCCGGCAGCTGGTTGCCGACCCTCCCGGACGGCTCGTCCATGGGCCCGCGTCCCGCTTCCGCCGCGGACCGGTATCAGGCGTTGAACGTGAAGTTCGCGGATGCCTGGCGCGTCACCAAGTCGACGAGCCTGTTCGACTACGCGCCCGGCATGGGCACCGGAGATTTCACGAACAGAGCCTGGCCCGTGGAAAACGCGACGAACTGCAACCTTCCGGAGCGTACGCCGGTCGAGCCGATCGAAAAAGCGGTCGCGGAGCAGCTGTGCGTGGAGATCGTGAACAGAGAGGACCGCGCGAACTGCGCGTTCGACGTCGCTCTGACCGGCGAACGGAATTTCGCGAAGACGTACCTGCAAAGCCAGGAGCTCGTCGAGAAGGCAACGCAAACGGACGTTTTCCCGGACAAATCCTCTTCCAAAGCCGGCGAACGAGTCGACTTCGTGGCGGTCGTCAAAAACAAGAAGACCGGCGAACGGATTGCGCCGGCAAGCGGACGAGGGACCGGCGCCGTGCAGTTCACGCTCGACGGCGCGAAGCTGGGCGCGCCGATCCAACTCGACGCCTTCGGCCGGGCGACCCTCACGACCAGCCGTCTCAAACCAGGCAAGCACCAGATCGGCGCCATGTACGTACCCGCAAAAGCGGAGGCGGGCTTGCTGCCGAGCGTGAGTGTCGAGACGCCGCATCACGTCGTTGCCAGAGAAAGCCGGTGAATCGGCCGAACACGCAGGGCGTTTAGCGTCCTGTGGGAGAGAAGGAGGACAGGCAGGATTGCCTGTCCTCCACTCGTTTTCGCAGCGAAGCCTCTGTGGTCTCTGTGGTCTCTGTGGTGAATCGGTCCCCTGCGTGGATGGCGCGCGAGTCAGACCGATCACCACAGAGAGCACAGAGAGCACAGAGACTCGACAGACCTGGCCGCCGGTTTCGAGCGCGTCTGGCTGCCGGAAGCAATCGGGCGGAAGTTCGCTGTCGCGTCCCGCCACTGACGATGGCAGGGTTTTCCTTGCCCGACGCGGTGGAGAGCGACTCCACCGAAGGCCGACATCACGATCACGAGCCGAACGTTCAGCGTGCCGTGACCCGCGCCGTCCGCGCGGCCGGCATCGACAAGCGTGTGAGTGGCCACACCTTCCGCCAGTCCTTCGCGATCCACCTTCCGGAGCGCGGTCACGACATTCGGACCGTTCAAGAGCGCCGCGGCGACGCGAGATGTCGACGACCATGATCTATACGACGTCCGACGCCACGACGCGCGAGGTGTCCGCAGCTCACTGGATCCCGCATGACGAATATCACGGTCGCGTGTCGCGCGACCCCGAACGCTACACTGCAAATCCGGCGATCGAGGCGCTGTCGATATACATGTTGGGCCGACGAGAATCCACTGAACTGTGAGGCGGTTTGGCCAGAGACGCAACAGTTGCGACATTACCTCTTGCACGTTCACTTCCAATATTTCAGCTTGCAGGCACGTGAATGTGGACGTACGTTAGTAAAGACTGCCCTCTAAGACCTAATTTCTAGCTCACACTTACTTTTGCGTGTGTATGCAACGCACTAGGTGCGTTGAGAGAGTGCTGAATGTTCAATGTAACGATTACCGTTGATCATATTCGCTGCCACGCACAAGTGGATAACTGGGAACGCTCAGAGCCGTATCTCTGGACTGTATTCTTCTATGCTGACATCGATACCGCACAGGAACCAGGAAACAGGCTCGTCACGTATACACCGTATGCCAACGCCACGACGAGAGGAATGTACGCGGGCGGTGTCGAAGTAGGTGATGTGACCCAGATTCCGGAGTCCATCGGAAAGTACAGCGTTGTGCTGGATGATGGAGGTTTGGATGCCGCGGTTGCAGGAGTGCTCTTCGTCCTGCTCGAGCAGGACTCTACTCCGGGAGACGCGATACGAGCGGGACATCAGGCGTTGGCGGAGTCAGCCCACGCAATTCTGAACGATTACGTTGAGGACAGCTTCCCACTTGTCACTCCGCCAACGGCGGAGGAGATCCAAGCCATGGCGGATCAGATGGAAGCAAATGTCAAGAACGCCGTCCGGGATCGCATCAAGTGGTGGCAAGTGCTGCATGACCAAGACGACTTCTTTGGCTTCGGGTATCGATTCCTTACGTACGAGGAACTAGAAGGAATCGCGTCTGGCAGCACGGCCGAATGGTTTACGGCCCGGATCGTTCACGAGGAGACGATTCACGTAGGAGGATTTGGTTTCGGAGGTTCTCAACCTGCCACATTCATCAATGACTACGAAATTTTTGGACTGATTGAGGTGCGAAGGGCCGAACCCGATCCAGGCGTTCGCCCGAACGAACTCGCCGTTTATCAAAGCGCGGTTGCAAACCTAAAAAGTATTAGTAAGCAAATCCAGGAACTGCGTGGCGAACTGAAGGCCGGTGCTAAAGGAGAGCGCCGAGAACTCTTGCGCACGAAACTAGAACTAGCACGGCGAACGTTGCCTTCGGCGGTCGAGGCTGTAGGTGACGCGAGGGAAGCGTATAACGTCGACCGACAAGATGCCGTGGCGCCGCAGCCACGAAAACAAAGCCTCCCTGAACCAGGTCGAGTGTGCTTCCGTAGAAAGGCAAATGTCGTTGCTGCACGACCGGACATGAGTCGGGCCGTGGATGCCAGTCGGCCGCGAGGTCCAACTCCACGCTGAAGCTGCCGCGGCCCGACTTCGGTCCTCCGGCTCCTGATCCCAACTGATGAAGAGACCGACCGGGAGGCCTCCGGCAGGCCGGCACGGCCGGCAGCGCTCGAGGCCTCCTGCTGTCTCTCCGGATCACGGCATGATCGAAGTCACCGGTGTCGTCCGATCGACGTACACCACCGCGTTGTGGTGCAGCGGCAACTCCAGCGGGATCGCCGCCGCGCTCCCGTCGGAGCTGCCCGCCCGGTAGGTCGCCGGGCCGCGCAGCCAGGCCGGGACGTTCCCTGTCACGGGGCTGAGCAGGGCCGACTTGCGGCGCTGGCAAATATCCCTCGTACGCTCCGGGCTGGATCGGCGGAAGCGGGTTGATGACCGGGTCCTAGAGGCGCGTCACCGGGTTGAATTGCCATTCCATGAACGAGCCGGGCCCGGACATCGTGGCGATGGTGAAGTAGTCGCCGCCGAGGGCGAAAGGCAAAATCCGACCCGCGTCGGTCGAAGCGTTGTACTGGTCCACGTGCTCGTTGTGCGCCCCGAGCCGACCTGACTGAGGCTGAGTCTTAGCCGTGCAGCATAGCTTCACAGCCGTTAGCCCGATCGAAAGCCTTCGCCATAAAATCCGGCAAGCGATGCCGCTCCCACCGAACCGTGAGATTGCTCTTCTGGCGCCTCTGACGTTTGCGATCGTCGGATACACCAGCGACCCCATCATCTCGCCGCTAGGGACCGGATTCTTCATCGCGCCGTACGTGGCGGTTACAGCCAGACATGTCGTGGAAGGTCTCTGGCGCGACCTTGCGCTCCCGTGGAATCAGGATCGCTATCCGACCAAGCCTAGACCTGTGGAGGACGAATTCAGGGTTCGTCTCTTCCAGATTATCGACCCGACAGCATCTTGGCAGCTCGCCACCTGGGATGTGACAGGCACAACCAGAGCGGCGTACACAGATGTCGCATTCTTGAACGTTGTGCCCGATAACGAAGTGGCGGAGCGATTTCGGTGGCCACAAGGATTCCTTGATCTACAGCTGCTGCCGCCAGCTGCTGGTGCGAACGTATCGTCGGTCGGGTATCCGGGGATGGTTTCGCAGTACACACCCGGTAAGCCGGGCTTCGTAGTCGATGCCAAACTGTTGGTCGAGGACGGAATTATCATCGACAATTATGAGCAAGGCCGCGGTTCGTGGCGCTTCCCGCATTTTGAAACTACGGCGCGGTTCCGGCATGGCATGAGTGGGGCGCCGGTGGTGCATCAAGGTCGAGTCTGTGGCGTTGTGTCCTACGCGAGTACAGATGAACGCGAGTCGTACGCTGCCGCACTTTGGCCATTGCTGCTTCAGGAGACAGCACGTTCGGTAGATCCGCGTCAGAACAACCTGCCGTTCCTCGATCTACTGCGGAACGGCGTACTGCAGGCACCTGGCTGGCGTGATGTCGAGAAACGCGCATCGGTAAATCGCTCTAACCCTGAAAGGCCTGTCGCACACCTGCGTCGAATCGTGGCGGGCTAAGGGTCGCTGAAGCTGCCCATGACACTTACGGCGAACCTCGCCTCTGAAATGGGAAGGGCGGTACGAGAACAACAATAGCACTAGCTTTCCTTGTTCTTTCGCAGGGCGCCGCCGGCGAAAACGGCAAGTACCAGGAGCAAGGGATTGACTGCCGCGACCCACAGGGGCTCACGAGCCTTGAACATCGCCTCCGATGTCGGCAGATCGACGGTCCGAATCTCCACGGGGCTGTTGTCCTTGAACAGTTGCACGAAGACGATCACGCCGATCAGGACAACGATTCCGGCCAGGATCTTGACCGCGCCGCTCCTTCCGATGAGCGTGGCGAGGTAGCCGGCGATCGTGGCCGCAATGACGCCGATGATCAATGCGCCGATGCTCCACAGCAGCGACGGCTCGTAGTTGCCCGGACGAAATAGGCGATCGGGCCCCAGGATCAGGGAGAAGCCGGTGAAGAGAAGGAACACGCAGATGAAGTACGTGATGTAGCCGGCGACGGCGCCCAGGATTTTTCGCATCATTGGTGGATCTCCTCGACTTTGAGTCCTGCTGGGGAGTCGCAACGTCTCAAAGTCGCAAAGGAGAGACAGCGTGGAGGCTCTTTTCTTTGAGACTTTGAGACTTTACGACTTTGCGACTCGGGGCTCACATCAGGGTATACGCCATCGCCCAGCAGTAGATGAGCACGAGGGGCGTGTGGAAGATCAACTGGAGGATCGAATAGCCCGCCAGGTCGCGGGCCCGGGCGTTCAGGATGCCCATCAGCGGGAGCATGAAGAACGGGTTGAGGAGGTTGGGGAGGGTCTCGGCGGCGTTGTAGGTCTGGATGGTCCAGCCGAGGTGCATGTTCAGGGCTTTGGCGGCTTCCATGACGTAGGGGGCCTCGACGGCCCAGAGGCCGCCGCCGGAGGGGATGAAGATGCCGAGGAGGAAGGAGTAGGTGGTGACGATGGGGTTGAAGGTGTCTTTGTCGGCGACGTGGATGAAGAGCTGGGAGAGGGTGGTCTGGATCTCCGTCTTGGAGATGATGCCCATGATGCCGGCGTAGAAGGGGAACTGCACGAGGACGCCGGCGGTCGCGGGGGTGGCGTTGGCGGCGGCGCGGAGGAAGGCGCGCGGGCGCCAGTGGAGGAGCATTCCGAGGGCGAGGAAGAGGAGGTTGAAGTTGTTTAGGTCGATGGCCAGGGCGAGGCTTTTGGCGGCGATCTGGGTGCCGAGGAAGGCGAGCATGAGGGTGACGATGAGGATCGTCAGCAGCGGGCTGCGCTCGATCTTTTCGGCGAACGTGCGCGCGGGCGGGTCGTCGACGGCGAGCTCCTCGAAGACGATGCCCATGGAGCGGGCGGTGCGGGTGTGCTCGTCCGAGGGGGCGGAGAAGTAGGCGATGGCCGCGGACACGACGATCAGCAGGACGGCGAGGAGGATGCTCTGCCAGAGGAAGATGGTCTGGGTCAGGGGGATCACGCCGGTGATAGGCAGGAGCGACGCGGGGATCGTGGACTGGGTGGCCATCATCATCGCGGGCGACGACGACAGGCCGAGGGACCAGACGCTGCCGAGGCCGAGGTAGGCGGCGCCGCCGAGGGCGCGGAAGTCGACGCGCTCGATGCGGCGGACGATTGCGCGGACGAGGAGGCCGGTGATGATCAGCGAGAAGCCCCATGACACGAGCGAGGTGAGCATGGAGAAGAGCGCCACGAACGCGATGGCGCCGCGCGGGGTCTTCGGCACGGAGGCCAGCCGTTCGATGAGGCGATGGGCGGGGGGCGACGTCGCCACGACGAAGCCGCCGATGATGATCAGCGCCATCTGCATGGTGAACGGTACGAGTTGCCAGAACCCCTCGCCGAACGCGGTGACGACGCGCGCGGGCGGCTCGCCGAGAGCCAAGCCGAAGGCGGCGACGACGACGACGGCGGCGAGCGCGAAGACGTAGGCGTCGGGGAAGTAGCGTTCGGACAGGTCGGCGATACGGCTACCGAGGCGGGCGAGCGGGACGTCGTTCTTCAAGCGTTCCTATGGTAGAGCATGCCTCCCCGTCCCTCTCCGTGTTCTCTGCGCCTCTGTGGTGAATACACGTGTGCATTCACCACAGAGGCGCAGAGACCGCAGAGGGGGACGGAGGAAGAGGTTTTCTTTTCGCGCAGTCGCGCGTCTCACTAACCGTATGGAGGCTGCGATGAAGAAACTGCTGATGGTGTGCGCGCTGGCGCTGCCGTTGTTTGCGCGGACGGTGGATGGGACGCCGGAGGTGACGGTGCTGGTCGGCGGGGAGGCGCGCCGGGAGTATGTGCATCGCGGGGCGACGTACGTCGAGGCCATCCGCGGGCGGGAGTTCACGATCCGGCTGCGGAATCCGACGGCGCAGCGCGTCGCGGTGGCGCTGTCGGTCGACGGGCTGAACTCGATCGACGCGAAGCATTCGGACGCGTGGAGCGCGTCGAAGTGGGTGCTGGAGCCGTACGAGACGGCGGAGATCTCCGGCTGGCAGGTGAGCGACCGCGCGGCGCGGCGCTTCTTCTTCACGGGCGAGCGCAGCTCCTACGGCGCCAAGCTCGGCCAGACGGAGAACCTGGGCATCATCGAGGCGGTGTTCTACCGCGAGCGCGTGCCGCGGTTCTCGCAGCGGCAGCTGGAGGAGCAGAAGAGCTCACGCGACCAGCGCGGCAACGAGGCCGGCGCGGCGCCGCCGGCGGCCGCTTCGCCGCGCATGGGCGTGGAATCGCAGGAGCGTGCCGACGATGAGTACGCGGCGACGGGCATGGGCCGCAGGACGCGCCACGCAGTCGAGGAGGTGGCGATCGATCTCGAACGCTCTCCGATCGCGTCGGTGGCGATCCGCTACGAGTTCCATCCTCAGCTCGTAAAGCTGGGTGTGCTCGACCGCGATCCGCTGGAGCGCCGGGAGCGGGCGAGAGGGTTCTCCCCGGAACGGTAGGCTCGCTGGAGCGCCGACGGGCCGTCGGCGCTCCATTGCATAATCACGTGCATGAAGACGCTGCTCGCCCTTCTCCTCTCCGCGCCGTCGCTGTTCGCGCAGCTCCGCCCGGTCAACACGTTCTCGATCGTCGCGCGGGATCCGGCGACAGGGCAGATGGGGGTCGCGGTGCAGTCGCACTGGTTCGCGGTGGGGCAGATCGTGCCGTGGGCGGAGGCGGGCGTGGGGGCGGTGGCGACGCAGAGCTTCGTCGATCCGTCGTACGGGAAGCTGGGCCTCGATCTGCTGCGCGCGGGCAAGGCCGCCCCGGACACCCTCCGCGCGCTCCTCGGCGGCGACAGCGCGTGCGAGGTGCGCCAGGTGGGGATCGTGGACGCGAATGGGAACGTGGCGACGTTCACGGGCGCGAAGGACATCGTCGCGGCGGGTGGGATCGCGGGAAGCGCGACGTCGAGCGACACGATGAAGTGCGGGACGGTGAGCGTGGGCCGCGACTTCGCGGTGCAGGCGAATCTCATGGCCAACGACAAGGTGTGGCCGGCGATGGCGAAGGCGTACGCGGAGTCGCCGGGCGATCTGGCGGACCGGATGCTCGCGGCGCTGGACGCGGCGCAGGCGGCGGGCGGGGATATCCGCGGGAAGCAGTCGGCGGCGCTGATCGTGGTGAACGCGAAATCATCCGGGCGCGCGTGGCAGGACCGGGTGTTCGACCTGCGCGTGGACGATCATCCGACGCCGCTCGCGGAGCTGCGGCGTCTGGTCGCGCTGCAGCGGGCGTACAACCACATGAACGCGGGCGATCTGGCGGTGGAGCACAAGGACAACGCGGCGGCTCTGAGGGAGTACAGCGCGGCGGAGGAGATCGCGGCGAAGACGCCGGGGATCCCGGCGAGCCGCCACGCGGAGATGATCTACTGGCACGCGGTGGCGCTGGTGAACATGAACCGCGTGGACGAGGCGCTGCCGCTGTTCGCGCGGGCGTTCGCGATGGAGCCGGGCTGGCGGGAGCTGACGCCGCGGCTGCCGGCGTCGGGGCTGCTGCCGGAGGCGATGGTGGCGCGGATCGTAGGAGCGCGGTAACTTACTGCACGACGGCCGAGAGGGCGGGCTCGCGCTCGACGGCGCGGCGCGCGTAGCGGTCGGCGGCGGCGGAGTCGCCTTTGGCCGTGGCCAGGTTCGCGCGCAGGGTGTCGAGGTACGGGTCGCCGTCCAGGTCTTTGTCGAGGCGGTCGATGGCGGCGAGCGCGTCGTCCCAGCGCTCCTTGAGGATGAAGCCGTCGATGAGCATCAGGTCGATGCCGGATTCGTTCGGGTAGGCCTTGCGGAGCTCTTCGATCGCTTTCTGATACTGCTCGTTGTCGAGGTTCGACGACGCGGTGACGTAGCCGACCAGGATGCTCTTCTCCTTGCGCAGCTCGGGCGGCATCTGCTGGAAGAGCGCGACCGCCTGCACGTGCCGGCCGGAGGTCACGTGATCGCCCATCTCTTTGTACATCGAGGCCATCCGTACGACCGGGTTCTTTTTCTTCTGCAGGCGCTCCATGAACGTCGGCTCGGAGCCGGCGGCGAACTTGTACATCCGCTTGAAGGTGTCGGACATGTACTCGCCGGTGGCGTAGATGTAGACGTCCGCGGCGCGCACGGTGCCGCTGGCGTCTTTGGTGAGCAGCATCTCGCTGTAGCTCACGCCGCCGCCGGCGGGAAGGATGCGGATCAGCGCGGAGCGCCCGTTCTCGTCGCCGCGGACGCGCAGGAGCGAGAGCTTCGCACCCTGTTCGGCCATCGACGCGAGCTGCTTCGCATACGACGACGTCGAGGCCGATTCCTTCGCGCCTTTGAGGAAGCCGGCGTGGAAGCGCGCGGGCGCGGTGGTGTCGGCCGTGGCGCGGGCCAGGAGGACGTCCCAGTCGATCATCGCGGACGCGCGCGTGACGTTCGGCTTCGACACCGCCTCGATGAATTCTTCCGCGAACCGCCGCGCCTCCCCCTCGGTGGGCGCAACGAGTTTCGGCGCCGCGGGCGCTTTCTTCTCGCCGAAGTTGCAGGCGAGCGCGAACAGACAGAGAGCGAGCAGGGCGAGGCGCGCAGCGGACCGAAGCATGGAGACATTATGTCTCATCCCAGGAATCCCAGGTCGGTGGCGCTGCTGAAGTTCCCGAGGTTGGCGAAGGTCGCAGCCGGGTCTGCGCCGAACCAGCGGGCGAGTGTCGCGCCGTACTGCGAGAGCGACTGCCGCGGGAGGAGCACGCCGCGCGCATCCGCAAAATCCTCCGCGGTGGCATTGAGGTTCGCATAGTTCGTCATCCGCGGGAACGGGCCGTAGATGCGCGAGCCCTGCACCGCACCGCCGACGACGAGGTGGTGATTGCCCCAGCCGTGATCGCTGCCGCTGCCGCTGGGTTGGAGGGTGCGGCCGAAATCGGAGAGCGTGAACGTGGTCACCGACTGCGCGAGCCCGAGCTGGTCGGTGGCGTCGTAGAACGAGCGCACGGCGTTGTCGATCTCCTGCAGCAGCACGCCCTGGTTCCAGCTCTGCGTCCCGTGGGTGTCGAAGCCGCCCAGGCTGGCGAAGAAGACCTGGCGCCCGACGCCGAGCTGCGCGTGCAGCGAGATGATCCGGGCGATATCCGCGAGCTGGCGTCCGAGGCCGGTGGCGGGAAAGGGGCGGTTCCAGGTGATCGAAGCCTGCGCCTGTTTGAGCAGCGGGTGGAGGTCGATGCCTCCGGCGAGCTGCCGGTTCGCGGCGTTGACGAGCTGGTTGCCGGACGTCTGCGTGACGACCTGGCGCTGCGCGTCGGCGCGCGCGTTGGCGGCGGACTGCGGCCAGAGGCTCATCGCGCTCTGCGAGAGGATGTTGCCTGGCTGCAAGCTGGCGGCGGGCACGCCGTTGCCCGCGCAGAAGAGCGCAGAGCCGCTGAGCGAGACGGACACCGGGAACGCGGCGGTGGCATTGAGCGCCGCCACCGAATCCGCGGCCCGTCCGCCCCAGCCGGAGCTGCTCGCGCCAGAAGGGGTACCGCTCTGCATCTGGACGACCTGGTCGGAGTGCGAGCGGAGGTTGGCCGGCAGTTTCGAGGGATCGCCGAGATCGCTCCAGCCGGTCGGCCCGACGAGCATGCCCACGTTCGCGACGACCGCGGCGCGGCCGGTGCGGTAGAGGTCCTGCGTCTGCGGCATCAGGGGGTGGAAGCCGAACGGTCCCTGCGCGTCGTCGACGGGAAGGAGCGTGTTGCGGGCGAGCGCCAGTCCGCCACGCGCGGCGGCGTAGGCGTCGTACTGCTGCTGGTCGAGGGGGACGATGGTGTTGTGGCCGTCGTTCCCGCCGAAGAGGAAGATGCAGACCAGGGCCTTGTAGTCGTCGGGCGTCGCGGCCGCGGCCCAGTCGAGATTGCCGAGCGTGGCGAGGACGCCGAAGCTGGCGGAGAGCTGGAGGAACTGGCGGCGGGAGACGCCGCCCTTGTGATCGTCGTTCATGGATTTCCTTTAGCGCTGCACGAGGGAATCGCCGGACATCAGCGTGAGATAGAGCGCGGTGCGGACGCGCTGCGGGTTGTCGTACATCAGCGGCAGGGCCTGCAGGATCGCCGCGCGCGTGGCCGCGGGCATGCGGCCGTACAGCAGCGTATGGTCGACGGCGTTGGTCAGGGCCGTGGCGTCCGAGGCGATGGCGTTGAAGGGCTGGAGCGCCGTCGGGAGATTGCCGCCCGACGCCGACCAGAACGAGTGCAGAAAGTTCGCGCGGTTGACGGCCTCGGTCGGCGAATAGATCTGGAACTCCGGTCCGTACAGCGGCGTCTTCGGGATGCGGAACGTTGGCGAGTAATGACCGAAGACCGACGGGGCGTTGACGACGCTCTCGCCCATGTCCGCGAGGAGATAGTCGAAGTTCGACGCGGACGACGGCGTGAGGCCGAGGGCGCGGACCATGGCGATGGTGTGCTGCACGGGGGTGCGCAACCGCCCGAAGTCCGACGGCGGATCGTCGTTCCGCGCCTCGGCATCGAGGAGCACGGCCCGGACGACGGCGGCGAGGTCGCCGCGCACGCCCTGGCCGTTGTCGTCGAACGTCGCGGCGACGCGCTGGATGTACTGCGGCGAGGGGTTCGACGTGACCAGCGCGCGGATGAAGCGCGTGGCGAGGAACGGCCCCACGTTGGGATGGTGGAAGAGGATGTCCAGGCCGGCGTCGACGTCCTGCAGCGGCGTCTGGCCGGCGGGGATGACTTGTCCGAGGACCGTCTTCGCGCCGATGGCGTGATAGGACGGTGCGGGCACCATCGGGCCGGCGTAGTACGAGCCGCGCTGACCCGAGGCGGTGAGCGTGTTGCTGGCGTTGTTGTACGTCCAGCCGGTGAACGCGAGCGCGAGCTGCTGGACGTCGGCCTGCGTGTAGGTGGGGATCGGCTGGCCGTTCGCGTCGAGCTTCACGGAGCCGTCGGCGTTGAGCTCGACCACGCCCATCGAGAAGAGCTGCATCGCTTCGCGCGGATAGTTCTCGTTCGCGCCGCCGGCGAGGCCCGGTCTCGCGCTGTTGACCATGTCGAGGTAGTGGCCCATGCCGGCGTCGAGCGTGATCTCGCCGAGGAGCGTGCGGTAATTGCCGAAGGCATTGCGGCTGAGGATCCGCAGCCAGGGCAGGAGCTCGTTCGCGTTGGTGTTCTTGTTGCGCGAGATGACGATGATCTCGCTGAGGGCGTAGAGCACGCGCTGGCGCAACTGGTCATCGCCGCTCAGGGCATTGCCGAAGAAGGCGTTGATGACCAGGTCGCGGTTGTTCGTCGTCGCCGAAGGCCAGGGCGACTCCGGCTTCGCGAGCTGCTCGTCGAGCCACGCCGGGATGCCGATCTGGCGGACGCGGGCCATCGACTGCGACGTGGGCCCGAAGGTGGCCTGCTCGAGGAAGCGTGCGTAGTGCAGAGCGTCGGGATCGGTGAGCGCGACGGCGGTCTTGCCGGACGTGACGTTGTCCTGGGCGCTGACGGCGGTGATGGTCACGTAGCCGGCCAGGGGCATCGTCGGCGGCGGTGTGTACACGCCGTTGGCGTCGATGGATCCGGCGCTGGCGCTCCAGGTCACTGCCTGGTTGGCGGTGTTCGTGACGCTGGCCGCGAATTGCACGGTCTGTCCGAGCGGGACTGCCGGCGCGGACGGCGTGACGGCAACGGCGAGGGTGGTCACGACGTTGGCCGTGAAGTTGGAGGAGGTGGAACCGGGGCCGGGATTGACGACGCGCACGGTGTTCGCGCCGAGCTGGGTGGCGCTGCCCGTGGCGGTCAGCGTCGTGGGCGACACGAACGTCGTCGGCAGCGACATGCCGTTCCACTGCACGGCCGCGCCGTCGATGTAGCGCTGGCCGGTGACGGTGATCGTGAACGCGCCCGGCGCGACGGGATTCGGCGAGACGGACGCGACGGACGGCGTCTGCCAGCGGATCGTCGCGACGACGCTGTGCGACGCCGTGGGATCGGCGTTGCTGACCGCCTTCACGATCACGGCAAAGCCGGGCGGCGGCACGGCCGGCGCGACGTAGCGGCCGGTCGCGTCGATGAGGCCGAGGGCAGCGTTGCCGCCGGCGATGTCATTCACGCTCCAGACGACGCTGGTGTCCGCGACGCCGGTGACGGCGGCGGTGAACTGCCGCGCAGCGGACACGGCGACGGTGGACGAAGCGGGAGAGACGGTGACGGTGGCGGCGAGGAGGGGGAGGGAGAGCAGAGCCGAGAGGAACAGGATCAGGGATTTGAGGCGCAATGCGGTGAGATCTCCTTTGACGGGCGCGACTGTCGGGCAGCGCGCCGCACGTCGTTGTGATCCAGCTCACGAGTGATTGCCATTCCAGCCGCATCGCACGGCAAATAACCGTCGCTCTCGGTTTTTCCCCAGATTTCCACCCGGAACCGCGGGCCCGCGATTCCGTATCGTCCCGACGATGAAGGAGGAACTGCTCGAAGAATTGCGGCGCGTCGCGGACGACGCTCCGAGCCTCACGCCGCAGGAGCGGCGCAGGATCAACACCGCCGCGACGCTGCCGGCCGGCTTTCTGGAAGCCGTCGCGCACGCAATGGCCGTCCGCCCGCGCTTCGCCGACATCGCGCGCCTGTCCACCGAGGAGATCCACGACACGGTGACGGCCACTAACGCGCGCGAGGCCGTGGCCGACGAGCTGGAGCGCATCACCCGCGCGATGCGCGACACGATCGCCACCCTGCGAGCCGACGTCGGCCAGCGCGCGCTGCTGGTCTACGCCCTGGCGAAACGCAGCGACGACGAGGAGATGATTGAGCACACGGAGCGGATGCGGAGGAACCTGCGGCCGAAGCGGTGAGGGGGGGCCGGCGCAGGACTAAGACGCTTTGCGATGCGTCTTGGCCGGAGGCCGCGGCTCGCGGGTTAGGAGACGGTCAGCCAGTTCAACCTCCAACTGCCGAAGGTGTTCTGCGTACCCGTCCGAACCGCCGTACTTCTGGAGAAGTTGCGCACGCGTTTGATGAACCTCTTCGACGATCGGATCTTCAAACGTTTTCGTCATCGTTCTCTCCCAAGAGCTCGAGAGCTCGAATTCGGAGCGCCTAGTTGTCCACCACCGACGTGTAAGCTCCTGATGTGCGGCGACTTGAAGATCATTCCGGTTCAGCCATCCGACAAGGTAGCTGATGATGGTGGTCTCGATGTACACGGTCGGTTTCAAAGCGCGCATGCTCACCTTCCCGCCGCGCGTTGGAGGCCGAGGTCGACGATGCGTTGGATGAGGCGGGGGAAGGGCATGCCGGCTTCCTCGGACGCGGACGCGAATTCTTCGCTCTTGGCGATGTCGGGGTTGGGGTTGGCTTCGAGGAAGTAGAGCTTCCCGTCCTCGCTGTAGCGGTAGTCGATGCGGTTGTAGCCGTCGAGGTCGAGGATGCGGGCGATGTTCTTGGTGGTCTTGACGATCTGGGTGCGCAGGGTGTCGGGCAGGTCTTCGGCTTTCTGCTGGAAGATGCCTCGGCGCTCCTGGTAGTCGGGGTTGTGCTTGACGTGGGCGGTGGCGATGGGGACGGCGCCGGGGGCGAGGTTCTCGAAGAGGAGCTCCCAGGTGGGCAGCACTTCCAGGCGCACGTTGCCGATGATGCCGACGTAGAACTCGCGGCCGGCGACGTATTGCTCGACGATGGCGTCCGAGGCGTGGCGCTGGTGGATGAAGGCCACGCGCTCGCGCATCTTCTCATCGCTCTCGACGATCGAGGCCTGCGAGATGCCGAGCGACGCTTCGTGGATCTGGCTCTTCACAATGAGAGGGAAGTCGAGTCCCTTCGGACGGTGGACGCGGCGGCGTCCGCGCGGGAAGACCGCGAACTTCGGCACGGGCAGGTGGTGGTAGGCGAGGAGCTTCTTCGACAGGGCCTTGTCGCGCGCGAGCATGAGGCCGCGCGGATGGCAGCCGGTGTACGGCACCTGCATCAGCTCGAGGAAGCTGACGACGTGATGGTCGAAGTCCTGGCGTCCGAGGAACTCCTCGAGAAGGTTGAAGACGATGTCGGGCTTCCACTCCTCGATCACGTGGCGGATCGGCCCGAGCTCGTCGGCGACGCCGAGGGGCTTCACCTCATGGCCGAGCTCGCGGAGCGTGGTGACGACGTCGTATTCGGTCTTCAGCTCGTACGCATGGAGCTCGCTCAGGCTCTCCATGTCGTCGGGGGGCACCATCGACGGGTGCATGAGCACGACTACGCGCAGTTTCTTCGTCATACCGCGAACCAGTTTCTCCGGCTGTAGTGGAAGTCCATCGTCTTGACGGTCAGGAGGACTGCGAACTCCATTTTCAGGCTCCGTTCATTGCCGGCGGCGCGCAGTTTCAGCTCGCGGCTCCGGCCGATCATGTCTTTCAGAACCTGTTCGAGGGTGAACTGATACTCACCCGTCCAGTTCGCGACGAGCCGCCGGATCTCCGAGCTGTTGCGGCGGAGGAAGCGCGACGCGAGCTCCGCGTTGCGATGGTTCTCGTCGGCGGAGAAGAGGCGTCGCAGGTCGCGGTCGTAGATGTCGGGATAGCTGACGTGATAGCGCTCGCGCTTGTCCGCGTAGTACTCGCGCAGGGTCATGCCGAGGGTCGGGAGGGAGTCGGGCTTGCGGAACTTGCGATGGCTCGGCCGCCGGCCGCGGCGCTCCTCGAGGAGCTGGTCCATGAACTCGAGCTTCTTGAGCGCGGGCCAGTCGGCGTAGCGCTTGCGCCACCCGCCGCCGCGCGAGCCGATGACGACGGCGAAGGTCTCGGCGAAGTCTTCGAGGGGATGGCTCTGGGCGTAGTAGAGCCGCAGGTGCTGGACGAACTTGCGGCTCGCGGGGTTGGGGCGGTAGTGGTCGGGATAGCGCTTGGACGCGTTGCCGAACAGCTCGCGGCGGCCGGGCTCGCGCAGGAGCTCGTAGGCGTTGTCGAAGGCGTGGCCACACTCGTGCCGGAGGATCTGCATCAGCTCCTGCCGCGTGCCGCCCTCGACGTCGAGCATCTGCTTGCGCTCGATGGTCATGAGGCGCGGATGGGCGAGGTAGAAGGGGATGGCGATGCCGGGGATGTCGTCGGGGACGAAGAAGTCGGTGGAGAGCCACGCGTGAGGGCGGAAGAGGATCTCGCGGCGGGCGAGGTCCTCGCCGAGGTCGGAGAGGCACTCGTCGATCCACGTGTCCTCGATGCGTACGCCGAGGTCGCGCAGACGGACGTCGAAGAGCTCGTGCTCGGGAAGGTCCTCCCACGGGAGGCGGCGTCTGCGGGTTCTCACGCGGGGGGAATGATAGGACCTATAGGACGAATGGGACGAATAGGACCTATATGTCTTATGAGTCCTATGAGTCCTATCAGTCCTATGACTGCCACCGCCCGCCAGGGCACCACCGCGCTCTTCGCGCGGTCGCTGAATGCGCCGTGGGCGCCGGGGTCGCCGGGGATGGGGGCGAAAAGGTTGTCCGGGCGGGTGGGGTCCTCGGGCTCGTCACCTTGCTGGCTTTCGTAGCCGATGCGGCCGAGGTAGTGGTCGAGGGCGGCGGGGGCGAGGGCGTTGGCGAGGATGGCCTGGGTGGTGCCCCAGCTGACGTTGATCTCGCGACGGGGATGCTCGGACGCCGCCACGATTGCGCGAGCGGCGACCTCGGGCTCGAAGATCGCGCCGAACGGTTGGGCCTTGCGGGGCATGTGGCTGCGGATCGAGCGGAACTGGGGGGTGTTCACGGCGGGGAGGTTGATCATGCAGACCTGGACGTTGCTCTGGTCGTGCAGCAGCTCGGTGCGCAGCGAGTCGTGAAAGCCCTGCACCGCGTGTTTGGCCGCGCAGTACGGCGCCTGCAGGGGGATGCCTCTGTAGGCGAGAGTGGAGCCGACCTGCACGATCACGCCGCGGTCGCGCGGGAGCATCCTCCGCAGCGCGGCCTGCGTCCCGTACACGACGCCGAGGTACGTCACCTCGGTCACCCGACGGAACTCGTCGGGCGGGATCTCCATGATTGGGCCGAGGACAGAGGTCATGGCGTTGTTGATCCAGATGTCGATGGGGCCGAGGGTGTCTTCGATGAGTTGCGCGGCGCGCTCGACGGCGTCCGCATCGGCGACGTCCGCGATGGCGACGACCGCCTGACCGCCGCGCGCTTCGACCTCGGCCTTCGCGTTCTCGAGCGCTTCTCTGTTGCGGGCGATGAGGCCGATGCGCGCCCCTCGCGCGGCGAAGGCACGCGCGGTGGCGCGTCCGACGCCCGAGGATGCTCCGGTGATGACGACGGTGTTCATAAGCCCTCCTTGAGCGAGGCCAGCGCGTCGCGCAGGCGTGCGGCCGGTTGCGTCGTCAGCGACCACGGCGTGGCCTGCCGCACGACGCGCAGCGTGCCGCGCTTGTCGAGAATGCGATACGACGTACGTCCGTGCTTCCCACGGCGGAAGTGGATGGTCACGCGCGCCTTGCCGACGCGCAGGTCGCGCAGCGTCAGCTCCGGCAGCCATTCCGGCAGGTGCGGGTCGATGACCAGCATCTTCAGCGGCGCGTACGGATAGAGGCCGAGCATCGCCTGCAGGAGCGAGAACACCGAGGAGGCGGACCAAGCCTGCGGCGAGCTGGCGTTCGGGTAGATGGCGGGGAAGGGATGGTCGGCGTCGCGCTGCTGTCCGCCGAAGAGCTCGGGCAGCCGATGAAACTCGAACAGCGCCGCGGCCTCGAACTGCGCGCGCGCGATCTGCTCGACGCGATCGTGGAGGCCGTAGCGCATGAAGCCGACCGCGAACGTTCCGTGCTCGACCGGCCAGATCGAGCCAAGGTGATAGCTGTAGGGGTTGTAGCGCGGGTGATCGGAGGAGAGCGTCCGGATGCCCCAGCCGCTGAAGAGATCGTCCGCGAAGAGGCGATCGGCGAGCGGGCGGACGAGCGACGGGTCGGTGATCGCGGCGGCGAGGCAGTGGCCGGCGTTCGAGCCGATGGAGCGCACCTGGCGCTTCTGCGCGTCGAGCGCCATCGCGTAGAAGCCTTCGTCCGGCATCCAGAACGAGTCGTTGAAGCGCTTCTTCAACTCGGTCGCTTCGCGGTACAGGCGTTTCGAGACGTCGCGCTCGCCGAGCCACCACAGCGTCTCCGCGAGGTGCAGCTTGGCGACGTGGATGAATGCCTGCTCCTCGCACGTCGCGATCGGCGGCTCGACGTCGCCGCCGTCCTCGTAGACGATCGCGTCCGGCGAGTCTTTCCACGCCTGATGGCGCGGGCCCATGGGCGAGCGGGTCTTGTATTCGTAGAAGCCGTCGCCGTCGAGATCGCCGTAGCGGTCGAGCCACTGCAGCGCGCGCAGCGCGGGCTCGATGAAGGGGCGCACGAGGTCCTTGTCGCCCGTCCAGTGCCACAGCTCCGCGACGATGAAGGCGTAGAGGCCGGACGTGGTGATCGAGCTGTAGCTGCGGCCGCGCGGGTTGAGGTTCTGCATCGCCGCCGGATCGGTGTGGGCCTCGTGCAGCATCTTGCCCGGCTGCTCGTCGCGCCACGGATCGTCGCGGGTGCCCTGCAGTTTCGCGAGAACGTCGAGGGTCCCGGCCATGATCTCGGGTCCGAGGATGCCGGACTGCCAGCCGGTGGTGAGCGTGTCGCGGCCGTAGAGGGCGACGTAGACCGGGAGGCCGGCGGCGACGGTCCACGCGCGTGCGTTCGTGTCGAGATCGAAGAGGCGCAGGGCGGCGAGGTCGGAGCGCGCCTGCTCCAGCGTCAGCAGCACGTCGTTGGACGCCGGCGCCGTGTCGAGCCGCGTCCATTCATCGAGAACTTCGTGTTTCGCCTCGGTCCACGGCGGACGGACGTCGATACGCGTACGCCACGTCTCGTGCGGCCCGAGGGTGATGTGCGCGCGGAGGCCGTCGAGCGGGGAGACGATCTCTCCGCGCTCCAGCTGCGCGTCGATCTCGAACGTGAACGACGTCGTCGCCGGTGTGTAGTTCGTGAGGACGATCTCTTCGTGGAGCGCGTCGTCGATCGTGCGCGTCACCCGCAGCTCGAGCGTGTTCTGGGACGCGGGCGGAACGTGTCCGCTGCCCTGGTCGATCTCGCGCAGCGGCACGCCCGGCGCGGCGATGATGAAGTAGCCGAGCCACCGGTCCTGCCGGACGCAGGACGATGCGTTCGGCCACGGCAACTCGCCGTCGATCCGGTAGCACCAGCGCGAGAGCACCTTGTTCTCGCGGGCGAAGAAGCCGTGATCGGGATGCGCGTCGATCGTGCCGTCGACGGCGGTGGCCATCACGCACCGTCCGCGGCTGATGTACGTGGTACCCGGCCGCGGACGGATGCGGATGAGATCACTCATGACTACGCCGCGGGAGGCGGCGGGAACCAGAGGTCGAGCTTGATCAGGACGCTGTCCTTGATCAGGTCGTCGGCCATGCCTTTGTACGAGACGCCCCAGTCGTGGCGGTTGATCGTGAACTCGCTGGTCGCGTGCACACCCTCGGCCGTCTGCTCGGCTTTCACGGGGATCACGACTTCCTTCTGCACGCCATGCAGGTCGAGCGTGCCGCGGAGCATGTGCGTCGTGCCGGCGGGCGCGCCGGTGTCGGCGGGGGTGAGCGAGGTGGAGGTGAACGTCGCCTTCGGAAACTTCGCGACGTCGAAGAAGTCGGGGCTCTTCAGGTGTCCGGTGAGCTTCTCGTCGTCGGACTCGACGGAGTTGAGGTCGATGTCGAACGAGATCTGCTGCGGGGTGCCGCCGGCGTACTCGATGCCTCCGTCGAAGGTCTTGAACGAGCCGTTGTGATCGCGGGTGACTTTGCCGGCGACCCATTCGATCTTGCTCTTTTCCTTGACGACGTTGGCGCGGCTGGACGCGCCGGACGGGGCGGTCGTGGCCGCGGTGTCGGCCGTCGTCGCAGAGGTGTCGGTCACCTCGGCCGCGGGCTTGTCGGTGATCTCACTTTTCTGGCAAGCGGGGATGGTGAGCAGCATCAGGGCGATGAACAGACTGCGAGACTTCATAGGTACATCTCCTTTACGTACGCTCGCAATTGCAAAAAGAGAGCGCATACGATGGGACCGTGAGCCGGGTCGCCTTACGAATCCTTCAGCTCGGTGCGATTGCGGTCGTGCTGGCGGTGACTCCGCGGGAGGTTTTCGACCTCGACCGTTTCCTGGTCCCGAAGGAGCTGGTGCTGCACGGGACGGCGCTGCTGGCGGGCTTGTTTGCTCTACGGCGCATCGTGCTGTCGCGCCTCGATTGGCTGCTCCTCGGCTATCTGCTGCTGAGCGCGCTGTCGGTAGCTTTTGCGACGAATCCGTGGATCGGGACGCGCGCGGTCGCGCTGAGCGCCTCGGCGGTGCTGCTGTTCTGGATCGCGCGCTCGCTGCGGGAGGCGGGGCTGTCCCGGCCGCTGCTGAACACGCTGGCGTTGGCGGTGGTGCTGGCGGCGGGGACGGCGCTGCTGCAGGCGTACGGGCTGGAGCTGACGATCTTTCCGGGCAGCCGCGCGCCGGGCGGGACGCTGGGGAACCGGAACTTCGTGGGACACGCGGCGGCGTTCGGACTGCCGCTGGTGCTGCTCGCGGCGCTTCGGGCGCGGCGGTTTGTGTTCGTCTCCCTCGGCGTCACGATCGTGGCGGCGTCGCTGGTGCTGACGCGGTCGCGCGCGGCGTGGCTCGCGTGTGCGGTGTCGCTGGCGGTGTTCTTCCTGGCGATGCTGATCGCGCGCGCGATGCCTTGGAAGCGGGTGGCGGTCGTGGCGGTGTTCGGGATCGCGGGAATCGCGGCGGCGCTGCTGATTCCGAATGCGCTGCGGTGGCGGAGCGACAATCCGTATCTCGAATCGGTGCAGGGCGTCGTGAATTACGAAGGGGGCTCGGGGCGCGGGAGGCTCGTGCAGTACGCGCACTCGCTGCGCATGGCCGCGGCCTATCCGATCCTCGGCGTCGGCGCGGGCAACTGGCCGGTGCGCTATCCGGAGTTCGCGGCGCGCAATGACGGGTCGCTGAACGACAGCGAGCCGGGGACGACGTTCAATCCGTGGCCGAGCAGCGACTGGGTGGCGTTCGTGTCGGAGCGGGGATTCGTAGCGGCGGCGCTGCTGGGGATCGTGCTCGTGCTGCTGTTCGTGCGGGCGTGCCGGCGTTTGCGCGGCGAGGAGAGTTGGGAGGCCGCGACGTTGCTGGCGACGATCACGGCCGCGGGGGTGGCGGGGGCGTTCGACGCGGTGTTGCTGCTGGCGTTGCCAGCGTTCCTCGTGTGGACCGCGATCGGCGCTCTCGATTCCTGCCAACCGCCAACCGGCAACCGCCAACGGGTCGTGGCGGCCGTCGTACTGCTCGCGTCGCTGCTGGGCTTCGTTCGCAGCGCTTCGCAATTGATCGCGATGGAGATCTACGCGACCCGGGGCGATCGGGCCTCACTCGAGCAGGCGGCGAGGATCGATCCAGGGAACTATCGCGTCCGGTTGCGGCTCGGGCGCAAAGGGCGGTGCGAGCATGCGCTCGCGGCGCGCGGACTCTTTCCGAATGCTGACGCGGCGAAGGCCGCGGCGCGGAGGTGTCGATGAAGCGATTTGTCGTGCTGCTGATGCTGCTCGCCGCCTGCGGGAAGAGCGAGGTCACCGCGGAGGACGCGGAGAAGGCCGTCCGGGAGACGCTGTCCGCGGTGCGGGAGAAGGACACCGTCAAGATCCAGGTGCGGCTGGAGAAGACGGAACTGCCGACGGCCGAGGAGCTGGAACTGCGGCGGCGGATCGAGGAGGCGATCGAGAAGGAGGGGATCGGCCGCATCACGGTCGCGGACGCGGGGGTGGGACACCTCGACATCAGCGTCGAGGTGGACTCGACGGCTGACGCGGTGCCGAGGATTCGCGATCTGCTGGAGACGTTCGGCGTGCTCGAACGGTCGACGGTCAGCGTCGCGTCGCGTTGATTCAACAGGCGTGTTGAGCCCATTTGATTGCTGGGGCTCACGTTCGTGCGCTGTGCCCAGATGTCATTGCACAGTGGTTGTGGAAGCTTGTGGAAAACAGCCAGAAATGTAACAGCGAAAAGCGTTGCGCGAACGCAGTCGCGGACCTACCTTGAAGGTCGCCACAGCACGAACGCACTATCGCTGATGTCAACGTGGTGTGGCAGCCGAGAAGGACGCGATAGGTCATCGAGGCATGCGGTTCCAGCACGAACGCGCTATCGGGGATGTCAACGTGCAGGAGCTGGTCGCGGGGGCTCGATAGGCCACCCAGACATGATTGGCGCGGATGCTCTCTTGTAGCTGTCAACGCGCTGAGAAAGGCCCCGGGGGGCAAGAGATCCCCGGGGCCATATTTTTTTGGTTGCGCGTTTCAGCGTTCCTCGAATTCTGACGCTGCCGCGCCCTTGATGCCGACAACGCACTTCGTTCTTCTGAACGTGCGTGGCTTCCTTAATGCAGTCCCTCCTTCGCTCGCAAAAGGAGGATGAACGTGCGTATTTTCAGTGCTCTCTCCCTGCTCCTCGTTCTCGTGCTCGTGGCTGTACCGATGCAGGCGGTGACGACGCTCGCCGCCGCTTTGAATGGCGGCAATGAGCGTCCCACGCCGGGTGACGTGGACGGCAACGGCTTCGCGCTGGTGATCATCGACCCCGACGCCAATACGGTGCGCTATGCGCTCTTCGTGGCCAACATCGGCGCGCCGACGATGGCCCACATCCACCGCGGGACGTCGGACGTCGCGGGACCGGTGGTGGTGAACTTCAACCCGTCCTTCAACAACGGCACGGCCTCGGGAACCGTGGCGGTGGGGGCGGGGAACAACGCGCTGCTGAATGAGATCATCGGCAACCCCGGCGGCTTCTACGTGAACGTCCACAACGGCGACTTTCCCGCGGGCGCGATCCGCGGACAGCTTGTGGCCGCGGCGACGGATGCGACGGATTCGGTGTTCCCGATCGTCGGACGTGCGGCGGGCGCGAACGGTACGTTCTATCGGACCGACATCTCGCTGTTGAATCGCTCCGGGCAGGACACTTCGGTGGTGTTCGAGTACTACCCCGCCGGGCCG
Organism: uncultured Acidobacteriota bacterium; assembly: GCA_963821585.1. Lineage (GTDB taxonomy): Bacteria > Acidobacteriota > Thermoanaerobaculia > Gp7-AA8 > Gp7-AA8 > QHVT01. The sequence continues at coordinate 3,642,572 of CAWGEI010000003.1, read as the reverse complement.
TCGGGCAACGACACGCCGCTGAAGATCGCGTCGCTGGACCTGGATGCGGACGAGCAGCGCACGCTGGTCGGCGACGAGTTGCAGCAACTGCTCGGCCTCGGCGACGGTCTCGGCGCAATCCGCATCCTGGCTCCGCGGAACATCATCGCGGTCGCGCGGATCTACAACGACAAGCGGACGGTGGGCGAGGGGACGTTCTCGCAGTTCGTGCCGTCGCAGCCGGGGACCGCGAACCGCACCACCGGGACGCTGCCGATGCTGTCGAACGCGCAGGCGGCCACGGGCGCGGGCTACCGCACGAACATCGGCTGGTTCAACGCCGGACCGAGTCCGGTGACGGTGACGTGGCGCGTCCACGGGCCGGACGGCGCGGAATGGGCGACGGCGACGCGCACGGTGGCCGCGCGCGCGCAGGAGCAGGTCGGGGTCGACGGACTGTTCCCGGGTCTCCAGGCGGCGGACAGTCTGTACGTGACGTTCTCGACGCAGGGCGGACCGCTGTACGTGTACGCCTCGTCCGTCGACAACGTGAACGGCGACGCGCTGTTCATCCCCGCGCAGTAATCGTTCGTTAAGTGTGGTTGGGGTCTGACCCTAACCACACTTAACCCGCGGCGGCGCGGACGTGGAACAGCTCCAGCTCTTCTACGTCGTGCTCCGTCACGGGGGTGAGCGCGGTGTCCATGTACTCGTACTTTTTCGGGTCGCGCTTGGCGCGCATGTAGATCAGGCGCAGGCTGGCGTAGGTCGCGAACCAGCGTCCGAGCTTGGCGATCGATTCGAAGAAGTACTTCGGATAGAACTTCCACCGCGGCTCGATGGCGAATCCGGGGCGGCGGTCGCGGCGGAACTTGTAGCGGAACAGGCCGGCTTCGAGCGGATGCACTTTCTCGATATGGATCGAGCCGCCGAACCAGGCCATGAGCAGGATGGCGTTCGACGCCGACGCGCGCTTGGCGATCAGGCGGCGCAGCACGGCCTCGACGTGGTCTTTCGTGTAGTAGGTCTCCCAGGCCATGCGATACGCGCCTTCCCACTCGGCTTTCGACATTTTCGGGTGCGCGGTGCAGACGTGGTTGAGGTCGTACTTGTTCAGGTCCGGGTCCACCGCCACGCCGTTCTTCACCAGCGTCTGATGGTCCTCGGAGCCGGGCAACGGCGTGAGGAAGAAGAACTCGAGCACGTCGATCGGCAGTTCGCGCTTGATGATTTCCATGTCGTGCTTGATCGACTCCGGCGTGTCGTTGGGAAAGCCGAGGATGTAGCCGGCGTAGGTGATGACCCGGGCTTCCTTCCAGGCCAGGAGCATCTTCCGATACTCGGTGATCTTGTTCTGCCGCTTCTTCGCGCCGACGAGACTGTCGGGGTTGATGTTCTCCAGGCCGATGAACACGCGGCGCACGCCCGCGCGGGCGCACTTCTCGATGAAGCGCGGGATCTTGTGGCAGAGGGTGTCGACCTGGATGATGAAGTGGATCCTGATTCCGTCCTGCTCCTTGAGCTGGATGAGGCGGTCGAGGATCGCTTCCCAATCGGAGTTGCGCGCGAAGTTGTCGTCGGTGATGAAGAAGCTGCTCAGGCCCTGGGCGACGTTTTCCCGGACGATCTTCTCGATGTCGTCCGGCGAGCGGCGCCGCGACTTGCGTCCCTGCACGTTGATGATCGTGCAGAAGGAGCACTGGAACGGGCAGCCACGACCCGCGTCGAAGCTCGTGATCCCGCCGGCCGTGCGCCATGCGCGCAGCGCCGTGATCAGCGGGACGGGCGTGCCCTGGATGTTAGGCAGGTCGTTCATGAAGTTGTAGAACGGCTTCAGCGTGCCCGCATGCGCGTCGCGCAGCATCTCCTCCAGCCGCCCCTCGGCCTCCCCGGCGAAGACGGTGACGCCCATCTCCTTTGCCTGCTGCAGGCCGGCGTCCTTGCCGTGGAGCATGCTGATCGTGCCGGAGACGTGGAAGCCGCCGACGGCGACGCGGATGCCGAGGGCGAGGAACTGGCGGGCGAGGTCGAGGGCGCGGGGGAACTGGTTCGACTGGACGCCCACGAGCATGACCAGCCCTGCGCCGGCGTCTTTGATCAGTTTCGCGAGTTTTTCCGGACGGACGCGCGTATTGGTCTCGTCGATGGGGTGGATCTCGAGCGCGACGTCGTCCCCGAGAACTTTACGGTCGGCGCAATCGCGGGCCAGGCCGTACAGCGCCGCGAGCGAGTTCGACGGGATCGCGGAGCGGAACCACTGGATGACGTATCCGTCATCGTCATAGTGCGACGGCTTGACCAGCACGAGACTGAAGCGCGCAGACATGAGGATGCCTGGATGATACGCGATGCGGTCCGCATCATGAATATGAGACCGCTCTTCCTCCTCCTCCTCGTTCTTGCTCTGCCCGCCTCGGCTCAGGATCTCTTCCCTCGCTTCTCCCTCACCGCGGCGGCGTCGCCCGCGAAGTTCGAAACGAACGCGCGCATCGATCCGGAAGCCCTCGGCGGCGAAGGCACGCTGGTGAGCTTCGAGCGCGACCTCGGCCTCGAAGACTCGCGCACACTGCAGCGCTTCGGGCTGCAGTGGCGGCCTTTCCACCGTCACGAGCTGGCGCTGTCGTATTTCTCGGCGCCGCGCAGCGGGCTCGAGCAGATCGACCGGGACATCGTCTTCCGCGACCAGGTCTATCCCGTCAGCGCGCTGGTGACGTCGCAGTTCGACCTCGACTACGCGAGCCTGACGTACACCTACTGGGCCCGGCGTGGCGAGCGCGACGGCCTCGGCATTACCCTCGGCGTCGCGACGCTGGCGATGGAAGCGAGCGTGTCGGCCGTGAGCATCAGCGGCGGTCAGAGCGTGACGCTGACGCAGCGTGCGGAGACCGACGTGCCGGTGGCGCTGGCGGGTCTGCAGGGACGGGTGGCGCTCTCTCCGCGCACGTACGCGGAGGCGAGCGTGTCGACCTTACCGCGGGTGACGATCGAGGACTACACCGGCCGCGCACTCACCGGTGCCGCGCGTCTCGAGTACCGTCCGCTTCGCTGGCTCGGCATCGGTGCGGCGTATCACTACTTCCGGCTGGATGTGGATGTCGCGCAGACCGACCTCAGCGGGTCACTGGACATGACCATTCAGGGCCCGGAGGCGTACCTGCGGCTCGCGTTTTGAGCAACTTTTTCACATGTGGATTTCATCAACGCGGGAGCATTTCCAGTGCGCGCAGGACGTGATCTGTGACGGGATCGTAGATCTGGCCGGCGATGAACACGCGGTGGAAGAGCAGCAGCTCGACCACTGCATTCACGGCCAGCGCGCCACCGAGCCATCGTCCCGGACGTGCATCGTGCAGCAGAAACGCCGCGCCGAGGATGCGCAGCAGCGGGTCGGCGGCGACGATGTACCGGAGGTTCTGCGACGGCAGCGCCGCGTGGACGGCGAGGATTCCGGCGGCGAGCAGCGCCAGATGCCGGTACGACGGTGCAAACGCATCCCGGCGCAGGGCGATGCCGACGAAGGCGGCGAGGGCGGCGATCGTGACAAGAGGTGCGATGGCGAGGGAGTCGAGGATCAGCCGGTGCGGCGGCCCGCTCTGATACTGCTCCGCGTAGGGCGCGGTCATCGCGGAGGTAATGATCTGCGCGATGCGGAAGAACGACGTCAGATCGCGTGCGAGCGCGCAGAAGACGGCGTAAAAGAGGAGCGGCGGCAACGCCCACGCCCAGTGGATCTTTCGCGTGCGCAACCACCAGAAGAAGAGCAGCACGGGATAGAGGAAGAGGAACTGTTCCTTCGCGGCGATGGTGATCGTCGTCGCGACGATCCAGGCGGCGAGCCAGGGCAACCGTTTCGTCTGCACGTACAGCAACAGCGCCGCGATCGAGGCCAGGACCGCGACGCAGAAAAACTCGTCCGCCAGCGCCCGGCGGCCGAGGGCGAGCTGCAGCGGCGACGTCGCCGCGAGTGCAGCCGCCGTCAGTGCGGCCGTCTCGTCGAACAACTCGCGCGCCACCCAGTATGTCAGCGCCACGGCCACGATGCCGGAGATGGTCGAGAGCGTCGCCAGAGCGTGGTGCGATGACGAGCAGAGCGACGCCAGGCCGAGGTACGACCAGCGCAGCGGGTTTGGAAAGACCCACATCCCCGGATCGTCGACGAACATCCGGATGATCTTCGGATAGCCTTCGCCGGCCGCCAGCGCCCGTGCGTAGAGCAGGTAGACTGTCTCATCGGCCCGCGAGAAGGCCACGACGTTGTTGACGGCGATGCGAATCGCCGCCGCGATGACGAGCAGTGGCAGGAAGAGCGAAGACCTCGCCATCGGTGCGCAGTGTAATGCCTACTGCAGCCGCTCGAGCAGCGCCCGCGCGTCGGCAAATCCGGGGCTGAGCCGCTGCGCCTCGCGCAGGTGCGGGATGGCCTCGGCCGTCCGCCCGCGCTGCACGAGCCACCGCGCGTAGAAGAAGTGCGCGTTGTGGTCGGGACTGAGCTCGAGCGCGCGCCGGAAGTGGCGCTCGGCGGCGGCCTGGTCACCGAGCTGGCCCTCGACGATGCCGAGGTTGATCTCGACGTACGAATAGCTCGGGGTGAGGGCGAGGGCGCGCTCGAAGTTGCGTTTGGCGTCGTGGTATTGGCCTTTCGCCATTTGTGTAAGGCCGTAGTTCATCCAGGCCCGGCCGTTGCCCGGACTCTTCTGCACCACGTCGGCCCACAGCGTCTCCTCGGTGCGCCAGACTTCGTTGCGTTCATACGTCCCGATCGCGAAGACGAGGCTCACTACCGCCAGCACGCGCCAGTCGACGAGCGCCGCGGCGGCGAGTACGAGTCCGATGTACGCGAAGAAGAGGCGATGCTCGTTCGCCACCTCGGCCAGCGGAAAGAGGCTGGTCGGCAGGAGGGCAATGGCGAACCAGGCCAGGCCGAGGGCGACGGCGCCTTGCATGCGGCGGATGGCGAGGATCAGCAGCGCGATGAACGCGTAGCCGGCGATGGCGCGCGTGTCGTACCAGTGCGCGAACGGCTGCCAATCGGTGTCGGCCGTGAGTCCGATGGGCAGGACGAACAGCCGCGCGTAGTGCAGCCAGACGAACGGCTGGGTGATGACGTAGTTCCACGCCGCGCCTCCGCCCGAGGACCACTCTTTCGCATTCATCGAATTGAGGAACGCGAGGAGCGCGATCCCGAGAATCAGCGAAGGGAGAGCGATGCGAAACGCGCGCTTCGTCGGTTCTTTCCCGATGAACATCGCGTAGAGGAACAGGAGCGGCGCGAAGACGACGAGCGGCGCTTTCGCCAGCGCGCCGATGGCGAGCGGCACGAGGTAGAGCAGCGTGCGCCGTGCGAGCGGAGAGCGTTGGTAGAGGAGAAAGGCCGCGAGGAGGCCGATCGTCGACAGCAGCTCGGAGCGGGCGGAGATGAGGTTCATCGTCTCCGTGTTCGCCGTGTGGACGCAGAAGAGCGTCGCGGCGAAGAGTGCTTTCCAGTTGCCGACGATCGGGGAGAAGAACGCGACGAGCAGCGCGCCGAGGATCAGCAGCAGCGCGATCTGGGTGACGTGAAACGGGCGAGGGGAGCCGCCGCCCGCCGCCCAGTCGAGGGCGAGCGACAGCGTGACCAGCGGCCGGTACGTCGCGTTCTGCGGCAGGCTGCTGAAGGTGTACGGATCGGTGAAGAAGCGCGGGACGTTGTCGAGGCTGCGGAGGAAGGCGTTGGTCTCGATGACGTGAGAGTCATCGAAGTGGAAGGAGTTGTCGAAGGAGTTTGCGTACGCCGCCGCGATCAAGGCGATCGCGGCGGCGCAGGCGATGAGGAAATGCGTGCGGGTCACTGCTCCTGATTTTCGCCCAGAAGCAGTCTTTCCAGGCGCTCCAGCCGCCGGCGTAGCTCGGCGTTCTCGTGCTCCAGCGCGTCGATGCGTTGCTGCTGCAGGGCCGTGCGTGCTTCGAGGGCCTGTGCGGCGGCGAGGGCCACGCCGTCCGGATCGACGGTGGAGATGTGGCGGTCGTCCTCACCGACGCCGAACGCGGCGTGGAAGTCCTGGGCCATGGGACCGATGTGACGGACCTGCGCGCTCTGGGTCGTGTAGTTCCAGCGCAGGATCGGCACGTTGCGGAGGCGGGCCAGGAGCTCTTCGCCGTCGATGGTCTCGAAGTTCTCCTTCATGTTGCGGTCGGAGAGCGAGCTCCAGGTGCCGCTGCCCGGGGGGAGCGTGACACCGGCGGAGCCGCTGCTGTTCGAGGTGAGCTGCGTCTCGCCGGTGCTCAGCATCGAGAGCTTGCTGTTCGTGAGCGTCAGAGCCGCCGTGGTGCTGTTGAACGTGAGGCCCGTGGTGAGGGCGGAGTTCGTGTAGAAGAACGAGCCGTTGACCGCGCGGACGTTGAACGAGTTCGTCACGGTGGGATGGAACTGCGTGCTGCTGTCCACGACGCCTGGGAAGATGTACGTCACCGGCGAGGAGAAGTCGGAGAAGACGAACGTCCCGAGGCGCGGCGAGCCGGCGGACGTCGACGTCGACGCGCCATAGCCGAGAGCCACGGACGCGTAGCCGGTGGCAGTGACGCCTTCGCCCAGGGCCACGGTGCGGGAGCCCGCGGCGACCGCCGCTTTGCCGACGGCGAGGGCGTTGTCGCCGAGGGCGCGGACGTTCTCGCCGAACGCGGTGGAGTAGAGGCCGATGTTCGCGTCGTCCCACTGCGTTCCGTTGATGGAGCCCGCGCGGATGGCGGCCTTGCCCCCGTACCAGAGGAAGCGCGTGCCGGATCCTTCCCTCGCGAGGTTGTTTTGGCTGCCGCCGTTGTAGATGCCTTCCGCCCACAGACTGCCGTCGTTGGTGACGCGGAAGCGCTCCTCGTCGTACGTGCCGCCGTCGTTGTACGTGCCGCTGGCGCTCAGCGAGAGCAGCCCGGCCTGGCCGGGCGGGCCGAGAGTGGTGGTTCCGATGAGCTTGAGGTCCAGGAGGTCGTTCGTCGTCGTGGCTGTCTGCTGCGCCGCGGGTGCGAGCTCGACGTCGCCATCGACGTGCGCGGTGTCGACCAGAGCGCTGCCGGTGTTGATCGCGGAAACGATGTTCGAGCCGGCGGTGACGGCGATGGCGGGATTGGGGTAGGTGCCGGTGAGATCGCCGCCGGCGGCGGATCCGGTGATGTCGCCGGTGGGGCCGATCGCTCCGGTCACACCCGTGGCGCCGGTCGCGCCCGTGCTGCCGGTCAGTCCGGTGGCGCCGGTGGCTCCCGTGGCGCCGGTGCTACCGGTCAGTCCGGTGACGCCGGTGGCTCCCGTCGCGCCCGTGCTGCCAGTTAGTCCGGTAACGCCGGTTGCTCCCGTGGCACCCGTGCTGCCGGTCAGTCCAGTGACACCGGTTGCTCCCGTTGCACCGGTTGCTCCCGTATTGCCCGCGACGCCGGTTGCGCCCGTGGCTCCCGTGGCACCCGTGGCTCCGGTATCACCGGTGGTGCCCGTGGGCCCGGTCGCGCCGGTATTGCCTGTGAGACCCGTCGCGCCATTGGCGCCGGTCGCGCCCGTGATTCCGGTCGCACCGGTGGTGCCGGTGGCCCCGGTTGCTCCCGTATCGCCCGTCGTACCCGTGGGACCGGTTGCGCCTGTGGCACCCGTGGCGCCGGTGTTGCCCGTGAGACCCGTCACGCCGGTGGCGCCGGTCGCGCCTGTGTTTCCGGTCGCACCGGTTGCTCCTGTGGCTCCGGTTAATCCCGTGTCGCCCGTCGCACCGGTGAGACCGGTCGCGCCTGTGGCACCTGTTGCACCCGTGGCTCCGGTGCCGCCCGTGGCGCCTGTGCTGCCTGTCGCACCCGTTGCGCCAGTCGAACCCGTAGGCCCGATCACGCCGGTGCCGCCCGTCGCGCCCGTGAGACCTGTCGCGCCGGTGGCTCCCGTCGAGCCGGTGGCACCCGTCGGTCCGGTGGCGCCTGTCGCGCCGTTCGCGCCTTTCTGGGCGATCAAGTGCCAGCTCGCACCGCTGCCGGGAGGCTCATTCAGATTGTTCGCGACCGCGAAGTACGACGAGCCGTCGTAGCTCACCGCATCCCGGACGGCGTAGCTGGTGGTGCTCTGCCACGGTCCTTGCCAGTGAACGCCGATCGCGCCCGCGGCGCCCGTCGCACCGGCGGGGCCCGTGGAGCCCGGCGCTCCCGCCGGACCCGGTCCGCCCGGCGCGCCGTTGCTTCCGTTGTTGCCGGCCGGTCCGCGGGGACCGGTCGCACCCGGCGGTCCTGCGGGACCCATCGGCCCCGTAGGTCCCGTCGCGCCGCCGGCCCCGACCAGGGTCTCGCGGAACGCCATCTCGAAGCCCGCCGCGTCCTGACTGTCGTTCGCGACCTGTGACCCCAGCACGATGACGCGTCCCTCACCCCCCGTGCCCGTGACGCGCAGCGAGGCCTCGTCGATCGCGCCGTTCACCAGCGTGCCCGCGCCGAGGATGCGATGCTCCCATGGCTGCAGGGTGACGTTGCCCGTGCCGATCGTCGTTCCCGCGGTGTCGAGGAGCGCGAGAGACAGCGAGATCGGCGCGCCGGCCGTTTCCTGGAGAAAGAGGTTGTACCGGAACTGCGCGCTCTGACGGACGCCCTGCAGGACGCCCGACTCACCCGTGGTCAATCCGAAGTGCGCGGGGATTCCCGAGAGGGACAGCCCCTGCGAGTCCGCATCCGTCTTGCCGTCGAACTTGTTGTACACGCGCGACGAGACCAGCAGCGATTGCGACGACTGCACGCGCACGCCGCCCAGGACGTTCTTCGCGCCGAACACCGTCTCCGCGGCGTTCTCATACACCTTCGTCGCCCCCGGTCCGATGGAGTCGTGGAACGTCTGCGGCGTCGGGTTGCTCTGGCCGCTGCGGAGGAAGGACATCTGGAACTCCGCCGCGGCCGCGGTTGGATTCGTCACCCAGATCGTCGTGTAGAACTGGCTGCCGCCGACACCTTCCACGCGGCCCGCGGCCGGGAGGATGAGATCGGTGCCACCGAATCCTGCCTGCACGGGCGGGACGACGGACCAGAAAATAGACAAGCTGATGGCCAGACGGGCAATGTGTTTTTTCACTGGTCGCTTCCTGACAGGATGGATGGACGACTGAACCGCGGTATTTTACGGCAGGAGTCTTGATCTCCGAAGCCCTATGAGCCGCAGCGTTCGTAAGCGTTACCCTGCCCTCTCCGACGACATCGGTGATCTGCGCACCCAGCGCCCTCTGCCGAATGACGAGTTGGAACAGATCGATCCGTTCCTCTTCCTCAACCATCACGGGCCACAGGTGTATCCGCCGCACAACCGCGGACTACCGTTCGGGCCGCACCCGCACCGCGGGTTCGAGACCGTGACGTTCATCCTGGAAGGATCGCTGGCGCACAAGGACACGGGCGGCCACGAGAGCGTCATCGACGCGGGCGGCGTGCAGTGGATGACCGCGGGTCGGGGTCTCGAGCATGCGGAGCTATCGCCGGAGCCGTTCAAGCGCACCGGTGGGCCGTTGGAGATCCTGCAGTTATGGGTGAACCTCCCGTCACGGCTGAAGATGACCGCGCCGCGGTATGTCGGCCTGCAGCGCGGGGAGATCCCGTCGATCGAGCAGGACGGCGTGACGGTGAATCTCATCTCCGGATCGTTCGACGGCGTCGCGGGTCCGGTCGAGTCACTGACGGGCGTGGTGATGATGACGCTCTCGCTGAAAGCCGGCTCGCGTATCACGCTGCCCGCGCCTCAGGGGCGCAACGTGTTCTTCTACATCGTGCGCGGGGAGCTGAACGTCGGACGCGCGATGGAGCTCGTGCACTTCAAAGACGACGGCGATGGGCTCGAGATCGAAGCGATCGCGGACGCGATCGTGCTCTTCGGTCACGCGGAGCCGTACGGCGAGCCGGTCGTCGCGCACGGGCCGTTCGTGATGAACACGCGCGAGGAGATCGTGCAGGCCTTCCGTGACTATCAGGCGGGCTTGTTCGCCTGAAATGCGCGGGCGATCAGCTCGTACGAGCGCTTGCGGTCATCGTGGTCGAACGTGTTCGTCACGATCATGATCTCGTCCGCCCCGTACTCCTCGGCCGCTTCTTCGATCCCTTTCTTCACCTTCTCCGGGGAGCCGATGATCGCGCGGCGGCGCGTGCGGAACGGGTCGTCGTCCTTCGGCTGCTGTTCGAGGAACGCGATCGCTTTGTCGATCGGCGGGATGGGGATGAGCTGGCCGCGGAAGAAGAGCGTGAACATCATCTTCGCGCTGGCGGCGACGCGTCGCGCCTGTTCGTCCGTCTCGGCGCACACCGCCCACACGGCCGCGACGACGCGCGGCTTGTCCGCGTGGCGCGAAGGCTCGAAGCGCGCGCGGTAGTCGGCGACGATCTCCGCGCCGTTCGGGTTGATGAAGTCCGCGAACGCGTACGGCAACCCCAGCTCCGCCGCCCAGATCGCGCTCTGCGGCGAGCTGCCGAGGAGCCATGGGTGCGGGCGCTCGGGCAGGCCGGGGAGCATGGCCAGCCGCGCGAACGGGTGATCGGCGGGAAGCTCGTTGTCGAGGTAGGCGAGGAGCTCGTAGAGCTGCGCCGGGAAGTCGTCCGGCGACGCCTGCCGCCGATCGCGCTGCAGCGCGAAGGTCGTGACCGGATCCGTGCCCGCCGCACGGCCGATGCCGAGGTCGATACGGCCGGGCGCGAGCGCAGCGAGCAGCGTGAACGTCTCCGCGACCTTCAGCGGGCTGTAATGCGGCAGCATCACCCCGCCGCTGCCCACATGAATCCGCGACGTCGCCATCGCGATCGGCCCGATCAGCACCTCCGGACTCGCACACGCCAGCGCCGGCGTCCCGTGATGCTCGGCCAGCCAGTAGCGCTCATAGCCGAGGGTCTCGACGAATTTCGCGAGGTCGATGGAGTTGCGCACCGCCTGCGCGCCGCTGGAGCGCTCGGAGACGGGGGACTGGTCGAGTACGGAGAGGATCATTGATTTATGGATACCAACAGCTGGAGCGCCGGCCGCCTGGCCGGCCGGTCCACCGGCCGCTGGCCGGTCCCGACGAGCCGTCGGTGGACCGGCCGACGGGCCGTCGGCGCTCCATTTCTACTCCGATGGGCGGTAGTCGTCGTGGAGCTTCACCGGCTTGCCGACGTGCTTGAGCCGGATGTTGAGCATCTCCACGAGCACCGAGAAGCCCATGGCGAAGTAGATGTAGCCCTTCGGGATGTGGTAGTCCAGTCCCTCGGCGATCAGGGCCGTGCCGATGAGCAGGAGGAAGCTGAGGGCGAGCATCTTCACGGTGGGGTGGCGGTCGACGAACCCGCTGATCGGTCCGGCCGCGAAGAACATGATGCCGACGGAGATGACGACGGCGGTGATCATCACGGCGAGGTGCTGGGCCATGCCCACGGCGGTGATGACGGAGTCGAGGGAGAAGACGATGTCGAGGAGCATGATCTGCACGATCACGGACGTCAGCGTCGGCGCCCCTTTCACGGCTTTCTCTCCCTCGGGGCCTTCCAGCTTGTCGTGAACCTCGTGCGTGGCTTTGCCCATGAGGAACAGGCCGCCGATGAGGAGGATCAGGTCGCGCCCGGAGATCTCGGCGCCGAAGACGGTGAAGAGGGGAGCGGTGAGCTTCACGATCCAGGCGAGCGAGAGGAGCAGCAGGATGCGCATGATCATCGCGGCCGCCAGCCCGATGTTCCGCGCCTTCTTCTGCTGCGGCCCCGGCAGCTTGCCGGCGAGGATGGAGATGAAGATGACGTTGTCGATGCCGAGGACGATCTCCAGGACCGTCAGCGTCAGCAGCGCAACCCAGGCTTGCGGGTCAGATATCCATTCCATTCGGGGTGTCTCCTCAATGCCGGATTCGAGGTGCGGATTCTAATCGCGGTAGAGGGGGTTTGGTGGGGTGTAATCGCCATTCACCGGTTCCCTTCCGCCGTTCACCGGCCCGCGCGAGCCATGCGCCCCGCTCCGCCGTACCTTCCGCGCATGAACGACATCATCAACACAACGCCTGTCGCCGAGGAGCCGGGCCGCATTTCGACGTCGCGGCTGGTCTTCGGTATCGCTTTGTTCGCGGTTGGCGTCCTCGCGTTCGTCGACGCGATCGACCTCTGGAACCCGCGGGAGATCTGGCGGTACTGGCCGGTGATCCTGATCGTCCTCGGCGTCGCGAAGGAGGTCGACGTGCTTCGGACGCGCAAGGGCGACAGCGGGTACGTCCTGATCGCCATCGGCGCCTGGATGCTGGCCGCCACGCAGAACTTCCTCGGACTCGACTACGCCAGTGCCTTCCCGATCGGCATCGTCGTGGCCGGTATGGGGATCATCCTCCACGCCCTCCTGGGCATCGACGGGAAGAAGGAGAAGTGCTCATGAACAACGAAACGACTTTCCGCATCACGCCGCGCCTGATCATCGGCTTCGGCATCCTCGCCCTGGGCATGCTCTGGACGCTGGACAACCTCGACGTCCTCCAGTCCGAGCCGATCACGCGCTGGTGGCCGGCGGTGCTCGTGCTCATCGGCCTCACGCAGCTCACGGACCGTCACATGAGCAAGCTCGTTCCGATCGCGCTGATTCTGATCGGTACGTTGCTCCTGCTCGACAAGGCGTATGTCATCGACTTCGACCTCGGCGATCTCATCCCGCTCGGCATCGCCCTCCTCGGCATGAAGCTGATCTGGGAAGCGGTGTCGCGACGGCGGGAGCGGTCGGCCGAGGCGATCAGCGACTCGGATTCCGTGATCCACGCGTTCGCGATGATGGCCGGCGTCAAGCGCCAGAGCGTCTCCTCCCAGTTCCGCGGCGGCGACACGAATGCGATCATGGGCGGCGTGGAGCTCGACCTGCGCAATGCCCAGATCCGCGAGGGCGACGACGTGGTCATCGACGCGTTCGCGATGTGGGGCGGCATCGAGATCAAGGTCCCGCCCCACTGGCGGATCGTCGGCAACGTGCTGCCGGTCATGGGTGCGTTCGAGGACAACACCCGCCCGAATGGCGAGCCCGGACCCACGCTCACGATCCGCGGCACGGTGATCATGGGCGGCATCGACGTGAAAAACTAGTTGGCAGTTGGCAGTAGGCAGTTGGCAGGTGCCGGCTGCCTGCTCTCCTGTCAACTGCGAACTGCAAACTGTCAACTGCCATGCATCCCGTCTTTGCCGCCCGCGGGCGCCTCGCGCTCTACCTGCTCGCCTGGAGCGTGCTGGCGATTCTGCTCGCGCTCCTGGTGATGCAGCCCGGGCGCGCGGGCATCCGCGCGGCGCTGCTGCTGACCGTGCCGCCGACGATGGCCTACGCGTTCGTCTGCCTCGCGGCGTGGTATCCGGCGCGCGCGATGCCGCTGCAGCGCGCGCGCACCGGACCGCTTCTCGCCACGCACGCCTTCGCCGCCGCGGCGCTCAGCGCGGTGTGGGTGATGGTGTTCGGCACGTGGGCGAACACCCTCGCCGCGCCGCTGAGCATCGACCGCATCGCCGCGCTGTTCGTCACTGGCGCGCTGCTGTACCTCCTCTCCGTCGCCTTCCATTACCTCCTGGCGGGACTGGAGCGCGAGCTCGAAGTGCGGATGCTCGCGCGCGACGCCGAGCTGAAAGCCCTGAAGGCCCAGCTCGATCCGCACTTTCTCTTCAACAGCCTCAACTCGATCAGCTCCCTTTGCGGCTCAAACCCCGCCTCGGCGCGCACGCTCACCACGCTGCTCGCCGAGTACCTGCGCAAATCACTGCGCATCGGCGGCGCGGAAGCGATCTCGCTTTCCGAGGAACTGGAGCTCGTGTCGAGCTACCTCGCGATCGAGCGCATCCGGTTCGGCGACCGGCTCGAGATCGCGCAGGACATCGACGAGAGCGTGCGCGCGACGCGCGTGCCCCCGCTGCTCCTCCAGCCGCTCGTCGAGAACGCCGTGAAGCACGGCGTGGCGCATCTGCTCGAAGGGGGAGTGGTCCACATCCGCGCCGCGCGCGACGGCGAGCACGTGCGCATCGACGTCGACAACCGCTGCGATCCCGACCGCCCGTCGTCCCGCGGCGAGAGCATCGGCCTCGCGAACACGCGGCGCCGCCTGGAGATGTTCGACGGACGGATGGAGATCGCGGAAGCGCCCGACAGCTTTAGAGTGACGCTGTGGATTCCGTGATCCGGACGCTGATCGTCGACGACGAGGCCCCCGCGCGCGCCCTGCTGCGCGAGTTCCTGGCCGACTACCCGCAGTTCGTCGTCGCGGCGGAGTGCACGAACGGCTACGAGGCCGTCAAGGCCGTAGCAGAGCACCGTCCCGAGCTGCTTTTCCTCGACATCCAGATGCCGAAGCTCGACGGCTTCGAAGTCCTCGAGCTGCTGGACCGCAAGCCGTACGTCGTCTTCGTGACCGCCTACGACGAGTACGCGCTCCGCGCGTTCCAGGTTCACGCCATCGACTACCTCCTCAAGCCGTTCACGCCGGCGCGGTTCGCCGAGGTGGTGGCGCATGCGGAGGAGATGGTGCGGCGCGGCACACCCGCGAACACCGCGAGCGCCGCCGCCTCGGTCCGCAAGCCGCTGCAGCGCATCGCCTTCAAGGACGGCGCGACGATCGACGTCGTGCCCGTGCAGCGCATCGACTACATCGAGGCGCAGGATGATTACGTCCACGTGTACAGCCGCGGCCAGAAGCACGTCAAACAACAGACCCTCGGCGACCTGGAAGGGCTGCTCGACGCCACGCGGTTCATCCGCGTGCACCGGAGCTACATCGTGAACGTGGAGAGCCTGGCGCGCGTCGAGCCGTACGCGAAGGACAGCCGCGTGGCGCTGTTGAAGGACGGGACCCGCGTCCCGGTGAGCAGGGCCGGGTACGAACGGTTGAAAGGCCTGCTCTGACAAACGTAGGGCGTGGCTTCAGCCCGCCCCTCGGGCGGGGAGGGGGAGGCGGGCTGAAGCCACGCCCTACATTTCGAACACCACCACGCGCTCGGTATCGCCGTGCACGGACGCGGAGCCGCGCAACCGCAGCGCGGCCGCACGCTCGAAGTCGACGAACAACAGTCCGCAGCGCGGGTTCACGACGAGGTTGCCGAGGCTGTTGAACATGTTGTTGCCGGGGAGGTCGGGCCACGACAACCGGGTCGGTGACTCCACCCGCACCGCCCCTCCGCGGTGCGAGGCATCGGCGCCGGACACCGGGTGCGCGGTCGCGAGAAAGAACGTGTCGGCCATCGCGATGATCTCCCGCGACGCCTCGGCCAGCGACACCGGCGCGAACGCACGCGGGTGGATGTACTGCGGACAGTTCGAATACACCTCCCGGGTCGTCACCGTGATCGAGTCGCCGCGACGCACGGCCGTCCCGTTCACGCGCATCCGCCGCCGTGTAGCCAGATCGATCGCCAGCACACCGATCACGCCCGTGGCCTCGACGTCCGCGAAGACGTCGTGGCCGAACGCGGGCGTGATCGTCAGCGTGCGGTCGTCTCTCGCCGACGCGAAGCCGGGCGGCCCGCCGAGGAGCGAGGCGGTCGGCTGACCGGAGGTGTCCACCGTCGACACGATCACGAACGGCTGCGCCGCCACGAACGCCGCCGCGACCGGCGGGATCTCCGCCCCGATGATTCGCGCCACGCGGTCCGCGAGCGTGCGGACGCCCGCGCGGCGCTGCATCTCCAGCTCCCCTTCGTGCCAGGACATCAGAAGAACCCGCACGTCGGCGCGCCCGTGACCGGCGCCGCGCCGGACGCCCCGTCCTTCGCGTAGATCTCCAGGCGCGTGCCGTCCGGATCCTCGAAGAAGATCCCGCCCGACTGTGCGCCTTCCCGGTGCGGCACGATGCCCTCGTAGGCGAACGTCGCCCCGCGCGCCCGCAGCCGCTCCTCCGCCGCGCGCACGTCGTCCATCGACGCCACCTCGAACGAGAGGTGGTGCAGTCCCGGCGTCCGCCCGTCGAAGCGTCCGTCGCTCTGCTCCCACAGCGTGAGCACGAGCCGCTCGCCGCCACCCAGGAAAGCGAAGCGGCGGCCGGCGTCGTCCGAGCCGCCGATGCGGGTGAGATGGAAGACATCCGAGTAGAAGTCGCGCGAGCGATCGAGGCTGGTGACGTTGATTCCGACGTGTCCGGTGGTGGTGGGCATATCCGATCTCCTATAACCGTCAAACTGTAATGTTGAAGGTTATAGGCCGAACCGGCTACGATGTCAACCGGCAAATGCAGAAATGACGGTTAGAGACGAATTCCTCTTCATCGCCGGCGAGACGGCCCTCGATTTCCTGAACACGGAGATCGAGCGCGACGGCGAGCCGGCCGACCTCCTCACGGACGCCGCGGCCCTGGAGCGTTGGTTCCAGGACGCCGAGCTCGGGCGGGTGCGGGTCACGCCCAGCGTGTTGAAAGGGGCCAAACGACTCCGCGCCGCCTTCCGCGAGATCGTGGGAGACTTGGAGCGCCGGCCGCTGGCCGGCCGGTCCACCGCCGGCTCGGCGGTACCGGCCAGCGGCCGGCGGACCGGCCGGCCAGCGGCCGGCGCTCCACTGCGTGTTCTTGGTGAAGAGCTCGAGCGCGGCCACGGCGCGCTCACGCTGCACGCGAAAGACGGCGGATTCGCCGTCGAGTTCCGTCCGCGCCAGGAAGACCCGCGGTTCCTCCTCGCCCGCACGGCGGCGAACTTCCTCGCCAATGCCGATCCCACTCGCATCCGCCGCTGCGGCGGCACCAACTGCATCCTCTTCTTCTACGACGCCACCAAGAGCGCTACCCGCCGCTGGTGCAGCATGGCCGGCTGCGGCAACCGCATGAAGGCCGCGATGCACTACCAGCGCACTCGCCAGTCCTCCTGAGCCGCTGCTACCATCCCCCGCTCGATGGATCCGCTCACCCACACCCTTCTCGGCGCCACCCTCGCGTCCACGCGCCTCCGCGACACCACCCGTCTCGCGACAGCCGCCCTGGTCATCGGCGCCAATCTTCCCGACGTCGACTCCATCTTCTACTTCACCGGCCAGGAGGATCTCGCTCTCGG
Source organism: uncultured Acidobacteriota bacterium (assembly GCA_963821585.1). GTDB lineage: Bacteria > Acidobacteriota > Thermoanaerobaculia > Gp7-AA8 > Gp7-AA8 > QHVT01. The sequence continues at coordinate 3,625,631 of CAWGEI010000003.1, read as the reverse complement.
CTTCCGCCGCGGCTGGACCCACGGCATCCTCGCTCTGGTCATCCTCCCGTTCCTCCAGACCGCGCTCCTGCTCGCGTATGCGCGCCTCACGCGCAAGCCCGTCCATGCCGGTGCGCTCCTCGGCCTCTCCGCGCTCGCCATCCTCACGCACCCGTTCCTCGACTGGCTGAACAACTACGGCCTGCGCTGGCTGATGCCGTTCGACGGCCGCTGGTTCTACGGCGACTCCGTCTACATCATGGACCCCTGGCTCTGGCTCATCCTCGGTGCCGGCTGGCTCGCCCCCCGCCGCGCCACCCGCGTGACCGTCGCCATCCTGGCCGCCTGTACCCTCCTCCTCGTGTACGTCGTCGGACAGCGCTCGCCGCAATACCTCCCCATCGTCCCCGCCGTCGCTCTCATCCTCTTCCTCGCCCTGCTCTGGAAGCCCCGCGTCCCCTGGATCGCCACCGCCGCGCTGGTGCTCGCCTTCGCCTACATCGGCGCCCGCCTCACCATCCACGAGCTCACCGAGGCTCGCCTCGCCCGCATGCTTGGCACCACGGAGGTCATGGCCAGTCCCCATCCCATCGACCCCCTGCGCTGGTTCGTCGTCGCCCGCACCGGCGACGTCTACCGCTACGGCCGCTTCACGTGGCGCGATGGCCTCAGGCTCAACCCCAACCGCCTTCCCGTCCCCAAGCCGTCACCCGAATACGAGCTTGCTCAACGCGACCCGTCCATCCGCGGCTTCGTATCCTGGGTGCGCTTCCCCTGGTACGAGATCGAGCGCACGCCGGCGCAAACGCGCGTCCTCATCCACGACGCGCGCTACGCGGTGCGCCGCCAGCCCGGCGGCGGGTTCGGGGGAGTGGAGGTCGTTCTCCCGGCAACGCCGCCATAGCCCGCAGGCGTCCTCCATCGTCGTCGTTTGCTAGACTGTTTCGCGGGATGAACGTCAGCATCGAGGACGTGAAGCGAGATCCGGACGCCGTATTAGATCGCGTTCGTGAAGGAGAGACCCTGGTCGTGACGGATCACGATCGGCCCGTGGCCGAGATCCGGCCGATCGGGCTTGTCCGCCGTCCAAGGCCGTACGGTCTGGCTGCGGGAACGTTCACGGTTCCCGATGACTTCGACGACCCGTTGCCGGAGGAGATCCTGCGAGATTTCGAGCTCGATGGCGCGGGGCGTGCTCTCGCAGCACAACATGCCCGCGAATAACGAAGACCTGCACGGCAGCGTCCCCGAAAACTCCCCAGTCGCTCTCCTGCTGATCGATGTGATCAACGACATGGAGTTCGAGGGCGCCGAGGCGCTGGTCGAGCAGGCCGTTCCGATGGCGCACCGGATCGCGGAGCTCAAGCGCCGTGCGAAGAAAGCCGGGATTCCGGCCATTTACGTCAACGACAACTTCGGGCGCTGGCAGTCGGACTTCAGGCGCGTCGTCGAGCACTGTCTCGAAGACGGGGTCCGAGGGGAAGAGGTCGCGCGGATCCTCCAGCCGGAGGACGACGACTACTTCGTGCTCAAGCCGAAGCATTCCGCGTTCTACGCAACGACCCTGGACACGCTGCTGACCTACCTCGGCGCCCGCACGGTCATCCTGACCGGCGTGGCCGGGAACATCTGCATTCTGTTCAGCGCGAACGACGCGTACATGCGCGATCTGAATGTGGTCGTTCCCGCGGACTGCGTCGTGTCCAACACCGTGGGCGAGAACCAGTACGCGCTCGACCAGATGCGCAAGATTCTCAAAGCCGACGTCACCGAATCGCCCGAACTGGACCTGGATCGCATTCGCAACGCCGCCGCAGCCGTTGCGGACCGCCGCCGCCCCGGCGACTGACGGCAGCGAGAGCGCGAGGAGCTCCAGGTCTGAGGCATCGATCCCAAGGCCGACGGGGCCGGGCTCACGTTTTACGGGACAACGCTCACGTCTGGCGGGACAAAGCTCACGCTTGGCGGGGCCCGGCTCACGTTTTTGGGGGCCCGACTCACGTTTTACGGGGGCCGGCTCACGGTTTGCGAGGCCGGGCTCGCGTCCGGCGGGGCCGATCTCAACGTTCTCGAGATCCATCTCGTCGTTTTTGAGCCTCGCCCCGCGAAACTGGAGCCTTGTCCCGCCAAACGTGGGCCGGCCCCCGTAAACCGTGAGCCGTGCCCCGTAAAACGTGAGCCGGGTCCCGTCAGACGTGAGCCTTGTTCCGTCAGCCTTAAGCCGTGTCCCTCCAGCCGTAAACCTGATCCGTTCTCGTTTGCGCTCGATCCCTTGATTCTCGCAATCAATGCCTTCGCGGAACGTATCGATGTCTCCGGACGAGGACACCCTGCCTACTGTATTTCCATCCCCATCGCCAGGCGGAAGCCATAGTCCTGATACCGGAGCTCCGGCGGAAGGCTCGAGCGCGCGGCGCAGCGGCTGATCTTCACGTCGTGCCGCCACGACCCGCCGCGGGAGACGCGGCGGGTGCCGGCTGAGGCGGCGGTCGTGTACGGCGCGTACCAGTCGCTGCACCACTCGTGGACGTTCTCGCAGACGTCGTACAGGCCGAATGCGCTCGGCTCGCCCGTACCGACGCGCTCCGGTCCGTTGCGCCAGCGGGTGCCGTAGCCCGGCCGTGACTGCGGCGGCTCGTCGCCCCACGGATAGCGTTTTCCCTCCGATCCGCCGCGCGCCGCGTACTCCCACTCCGCCTCCGCCGGCAACCGGTACGCGCGGCCGGTGACGCCGCTGAGCCACTCGCAGTAGCGTACGGCGTCGGTCCACGACACCGCGACGACCGGCTGCAGCGGGTCGTTGAACCGCGGATCGTCGCCACATGGCGGAGGCGCGAACCGCGCGTACTCCTCGTTCGTGACCTGCAGCGGCGCGATGGCGAAAGGCTGGACCTGCACGCGATGCATGGGGCGTTCATCGGGGCGCTCGTCCGAGCCCATCCAGAACCACCCTCCGGCGATCTCGATCATCCCGCCCCGCATGATCGCATGCGCTATTGTTCACTCATGAGAGCCACCCGCATGCCCGCGATCTTCTTCGGCCACGGCAATCCGATGAACGCCATCACGTCGAACGGCTACACCGAAGCCTGGCGGCGGATCGGGGAGACGATGCCGAAGCCGAAGGCGGTGCTGTGCATATCTGCGCACTGGTATCTGCCGGGGACGTTCGTCACGGCGGTGACGAAGCCTCGGACGATCCATGACTTCGGCGGTTTCCCGCGCGAGCTCTTCGCGGTGCAGTACCCGGTGCATGGGGACCTCGGGTTGTGCGAAAGGGTTCAGTCGCTGACAGGCGCAAACTTCGACGACGAGTGGGGCCTCGATCACGGGACGTGGTCGGTGCTGGTGCACGTCTACCCGAAGGCGGACGTGCCGGTGGTGCAACTGAGCATCGACGCGACGCAGCCGGCGTCGTTCCACTACAACCTCGGGCGCCAGCTCGCGCCGCTGCGCGACGAGGGGGTGCTGGTGATGGGCAGCGGAAACCTCATCCACAACTTGCACGCGTACGGGTGGGGGAGGCACGTGCCGGAGCCGTACGACTGGGCGGTGCGCTTCGAGACCTCGGCGAGGAACTGGATGCTCGCTGCCGAGCACGCGCCGCTGATCGGCTACGAAGAGCTCGGCCGCGATGCGACGCTCGCCGCGCCGACGCCCGATCACTATCTCCCGCTGCTCTACGTCCTCGGCGCGCAGCAGGAGGGGGACGCGGTGACGTTCCCGGTGGAAGGCGTCGACGGCGGCTCGGTGTCGATGCTGACGGTGCAGGTGGGCGGCTGATGGCGTGGCTCGCGGCCGCGTTGTTCGCGGCCAGCGCGGTCGCGCTCTACGCCGCGCGCGTGCCGCTCGCGCGCGGGCAGGGACTGATCGCCGGCGGACGCATCGGCGTGGGCTGCGTGATCGTGGAGGCGATCGGCTTCCTGGTGTTGGCGGTGCTGGTGGTGATCTTCCGGGACTCGTTTTAGAACGTAGGGCGTGACCCGTTGCCCGTGATCCGTTGCCCGTGACCCGTGACTAGTTGCTCGTGACCGGGAGCGCCGGCGTCCCCGCCGGTTGATGTGGCGGCGTCCCGCGCCGCCACTTGGGTGGGCGGGGGAGTGCGGGCACGACGAGAGAGGTTCCGTTCCCCCGAGTGCCCGGGCGGCGGGGACGCCAGCGCTCCATCAGAAGGCTCTCGTGCGCCGACGTTTCCCGCGCACTCGCCGGCCGGGGGGCCGGCGCCACGGCCGGCGGAGGCGCCGGCACCACAAGGAGTGCCGGCCGCTCGCCCGCCCGGTTCATTCGCACCCACGAGTCAGGCGACACAGCCCGGGCAACGGGTCACGGGCCACGGGTCACGGGTCACGGGTCACCTCCGCCGCATTCGCGCGAGCACGAACAGCGGCACAAACGCGAGGAACATCCCGGCCACGACGAGCGGGATCCCGTACGTCGTCGGGATCCGCTTCTGCGCGAGGAGCATCACGGCGATCACTTCGATGGCGATGCCGATGATGCCGAGGATGATGGCGGTCCGTTTACTTTGCACTCGTGGACGCCTCCACCGCATCGCTTCCCTCGGCCGCGACGTCGCGTGCTGCGCGGTAGAGCAGCCAGCAGACCACGAGGACGATGGCGATGCCGAGGACGATGGCGAGCGTGCCGCCGATGATCGGGTCTTCGCGGCGTTTGAAGCCGAAGCTGACCAGGCCCGCGATGGCGATGCCGGCCAGTCCTTCGCCGGCGATCATGCCCGAGGCGCCGAGGACGCCCGGATCGCTCTCCGTGGCCTTGCCCTTGCGGCGTGCCTCGACGATCCGGCGCACGATGCCGCCGACGAAGATCGGCGTGAGGCTGCCGAGGGGGAGGTAGATGCCGACCGCGAACGCGAGTCCCGGGAGTCCGGCGATCAGCGCGCAGATCGCGAGCGCTGCGCCGACGCCGACGAGACCCCACGGCAGCGAGCCGGCCAGCACGCCTTCGATGACGGTCTTCATCAGCGTGGCCTGCGGCGCGGCTAGGTCGGGGGAGCCGAACGTAAACGCCTTGCCGAGCTCCAGCACCGTCCAGGCGATCGCCCAGCACGCCACCGCCGCCGCGATGAACTGTCCGAACTGCTGTTTGGCCGGCGTCGCGCCGACGAGGTAGCCCGTCTTCAGGTCCTGCGAGATGTCGCCCGCCTTCGACGCCGCGATGCAGACGACGGTGCCGACCGTGAGGATCGCCGCGCGCGCGGAAGGGTCGGACCAGCCTAGAAACACGAACACGAGCGACACGCCGAGCAGCGTCACCAGGGTCATGGCCGAGGTGGGATTCGACGAGACGCCGATCAGGCCGACGATGCGCGACGACACCACCACGAATGCCACGCCGAAGATCGCCACGCCGATCGCCGCGACGATGCGCGGCACGAGGGTCATGTTGCCCGCGAAGAGTCCCGGCACCGCGATCAGGGTGATCACGACCAGCACCGGCACGACGACCACCACCCAGGCCGGCACGTCGCGGTCCGTGCGCTCGCCGGTGACTGCGTTCGGATCGTTGCCGCGCAGTCCGCGGATGACCGCCAGGAACGAGCTGGCCATCGTCGGCAGGGCCCGGAACACGGCGAAGATGCCCGCCGCCGCGACTGCTCCCGCGCCGATGTAACGCACGTAGCGCCCCCAGATCTGTCCCGCGCTCAACTCGCTGATCAGCATCTTCGCCTCGGGGAACAGCGGCACGGGCAGCGAGTTGCCGACGACGGCGATGAGCGGCGTCAGCACGATCGCGGAGATCAGTGAGCCCGAGACCATGATCGAGCTCTGTTTGTATCCGAGGATGTAGCCGACGGCGAGCAGCGCGGGCGCGATCTCCAGCGTGAGCTCCGCTTTCGGCAGCACCGGCAGGTGCATGGCCAGCTCGGAGTCGAGGAGAATCGCTGCGCCGAGGGCGAGCTTGATTACTGCGCCGACCGCGAGTCCGATGAAAATCCAGCGTCCGCCGCTCCCGGTCTCCGCGGTCGTCGCGCGCAGCACTTCCGCGCACGCCGTCCCCTCGGGATACGGCAGCTCGTTCGCGGAGCGCACGATCAGCAGGCGGCGCAGCGGGACCATCGCGGCGATGCCGAGGAAGCCGCCGAGCATCGCCAGGATGGCCACCTGCCAGAGCGGGGGAGTCATGCCCCACAGGAAGAGCGCGGGAATCGTGAAGATCGTCCCGGCCGCGAGCGACGAGCTCGCGGAGCCGATGGTCTGCGAGATGTTCGCTTCGAGCAGGATACCCTGTCGGTTCCGGAACAGCTTGAACACCGCGACGGTCAGCACCGCGATCGGAATGGACGTCGACACCGTGAGGCCGACGCGAAGGCCGAGGTACGCGTTCGCCGCGCCGAACAGCACGCCGAACACGATGCCCGCAATGACCGCCCGGAGGGTGAACTCGATGATGGATTCCTGCCGCTCGACGCCTACGCTCATTCAATTCCTCCAATGTAGGGCGTGGCTTCAGCCCGCCCCCCCCGGGGAGGGCGGGCTGAAGCCACGCCCTACATTTCAATCCGCGGTGACGATGTACTGCTCCAGTCTGCCGGTCTCCGTCCAGAAGGTCGAGATGTCGAAGGTCTTCTTCGCCGTCTTGATCTTGAACGTGCGCCCCACCATCCCGCCGCGCAGGAACGGGGTCTCCTCGGTGACCTCCTGGACCTTGCCCATCGCCTTCAGGCTCGACGCGAAATCCTGCACCGCCTGCTCGCTGAAGTAGTGGTTCGCGGCCGGCGTGAAGAACGAGCGGTCGATGCGTCCGCGCTGCAGGTCCTCGAAAATCGCGCGCGCGATGGCCTGCGCGTCCTTCGACGGGCCGATCGGCTGCGGGAAGACGAGCTTGCGCAGCTTCGTGACGATGTCGCCGGATGCGTTGCTGGCGTCGAGGTTCACCAGCACGCTGATCGCGCCGCGGTCCTCCGGGTAGATCTGATTCGTGGCCGTGAACCCCGACACCTCGCCGCCGTGCGAGAGCGTGCGCCGGTCGTCGACCATCGCGACGTTGACGCCGAGGCCATAGCGGACGCCGACGCCGTTCGCGAGCTGCGTCTCGCGCGTCAGCTCCCGATACGACGCAGGCTCCAGCACGGTCTGATCGATCACCGAGATGTTCCACAGCGCGAGATCGTGTGCCGTCATCGCCAGCCCGCCCGCGCCGAACATCCAGCCCTTCCCTTCCTTCGGCGCCTCGCGCGGCGGCCCGAGCGCGAAGCGCTGATAGCGCATCGCGTCCTGGGATCCGAGAGCGGTCTGGTCGGTGTCGACGACGGACTTCATCCCCAGCGGCGTGAAGACCCGCTGCGTGAGGAACTGCATCAGCGGCATGCCCGCGACGCGCTCGATGATCACGCCGAGGATGGTGTAGTTCGTGTTGCTGTACTGGCGCTTCGTGCCCGGGTCGAAGTCGAGCGACCTCTCCGCCCACTCCTCCAGGATCTGCGCGGCCTCGGCGTCCTTCAGCATCATCGGCATCACGTAGTCCTGCGGCCAGAAGTCGCGATAGCCGGAGGTCATGGAGAGGAGCTGGCGGATGCTGACGTCCTTCGCGCGCGTCAGGTCCGGCAGCCAGCGCACGACGCGGTCGTCGAGCGAGAGCTTGCCGTCCTGGACCAGGAGCAGCACCGCCGCGGCCGTGAACTGCTTGCTGATCGAGCCGATGCTGTAGCGCATGGCCGGCGTCGCGGGCGTCTTCGTGTCGATGCGCGCGATGCCGTAGGCCTGCTCGTACGCGATCTTCCCGTCCTTGACGATGGCGATGGACGCGCTCGGCGCACCGGAGTCTCTGAGGATGTCGCCGACGGCTTTGTCGACGTCCGCCCATTGCGCGGCGAGGGGGAGAGTGAGTGCGAGAAGCAGCAGGAGCTTACGCATGCGCGCGTAAGGGTAACGTACGTAGGGCGTGGCTTCAGCCCGCCTCCCCGTGCGCATGTGCCAGAACGGTACCCCCCGCCCTGTCCGAGAGGCGGGCTGAAGCCACGCCCTACGTTGCGATAGGCTCCACCGCTGATGTTCTACAACGCACCCAGATATCGTGGCCCGAAGTCGGATCACTTCGACGGGAAGCGCTTTCTGAACCTGCGGCCGGCGCGGCACGCGGGCTTCCGGGAGCTCGTGCAGTGGCTGACGCACCGCGACGAAGGGCCGTGGTCGGAGTGGCGGGAGATCACGCCGTCCGTGCCGCCGGAGCGCGTGGACGGGCTGCGCGTGACCTGGGTGAATCACTCGACGATGCTGATCCAGGTGGCGAACGTCAATATCTTGACCGATCCGATCTGGTCGAAGCGCTGCAGCCCGGTGCAGTGGGCGGGGCCGAAGCGGCATCACGCGCCGGGCATCCGCTTCGAGGACCTGCCGCCGATCGACGCGGTGGTGATCAGCCACAATCACTACGATCACATGGACGCCGGCACGCTGCGGCGGCTGAAGCGCGGGCGGACGTTCGCCGGTCTCGGCAACGCCGCGTTTCTCAAGGACGCGACGGACCTGGACTGGTGGGAGTCCGCGCCGCTGACGAAGGACGTACGCGTCCACTGCGTCCCGGCGCAGCATTTTTCGTCGCGCGGGATCACCGACCGCGACGCGAATCTGTGGTGTGGGTTTGTGCTGGAGACGCCGCGAGGGAACATCTACTTCGCAGGCGACACGGGCTACGGGCCGCACTTCGGGATGATCCGCGAGCGCTTCGGCCCGATGCGGCTGGCGCTGTTGCCGATCGGAGCGTTCCGGCCGGAGTGGTTCATGTGCGGCGTGCACATCTCGCCGCAGGACGCCGTCCGCGCCGCACGCGAGCTGCAGGCCGAGACCGCGATTCCGATGCACTACTTCACCTTCCACCTGGGCGACGACGGTCAGGAGGAGCCGGTGGAGGTGCTGCGGCGGGAGCTGACGGCAGACGTGCACTTCGAGGTCCTGCAGCCGGGAGGCGTCTTTGAGCGATGACCCGGTGCTCCGCTACCACGCGCGGATGCGCGAGGCGAAGGAGAGCGAACTGCAGGCGATCCGCTCGTCGTGGACCTGGCGGTTGCTCAACCGCCTGCGTAATCTGAAATACAGGCTGGCTTGGACCAACGTAGGGCGTGGCTTCAGCCCGCCCCCCTCGTGGAGGGGTGGTGGAACGCCCCCCACCCACGAGAGGGGCGGGCTGAAGCCACGCCCTACGTTGATCTGCCTGCCCATCATCGAATGGGATTTCCGGTTTCAGCGCCCGCAGCAGCTGATGCTCCAGTTCGCGAAGCACGGCTGGCGCGTGTCCTACGTCAGCGCGAAAGCGAAGACGACGACCGAGAAGGCGCCGAACGTGTTCGAAACGCCGCTCAACGAGATCCCGCGCGCGGAGCTGGTCATCGTGCAGCACCCGAAGTGGGCGGGCGTGGCGCGGCAGCTCGGTGGGCGGGTGATCTACGACTGCATGGACGACATCAGTGCGTTCACGACGGAGTCGCGCAGCGACGACGAGCGGCAGCTCATGCAGTCCGCCGACCTGGTCGTCGTCACCTCGGCCGCGCTGGAGCGCGAGGCGCGCAAACACGCGAAGAACGTGGCCGTGATCCGCAATGGCTGCGACTACGAGCACTTCGCCAGGACGCAGAAAGCGGGTGGACCGCGGAAGGTGATCGGCTACTACGGCGCGATCTCGGACTGGCTGGACATCACGCTGATCGCGACGCTCGCGAGGCGGCGTCCGGAGTGGGACTTCCTCCTCATCGGCGCGACCTACGGCGCGAACCTCCTCCCCCTCGGCGACCTCCCGAACGTCACGCTCCCGGGCGAGAAGCCGTACGCCGAGCTGCCCGAGTGGCTCGGCGTGATGGACGTCTGCATCATCCCGTTCAAACGGATTCCGCTGACCGAGGCCACCAATCCCGTGAAGGTGTACGAGATGCTCGCGGCGGGGAAACCGGTGGTGTCGACGCCTATCCCCGAGGTCGCGGCGCTCGCGCCGCTGGTGCGGCTGGCGTCGGATGCGCAGGAATTCGAGCGTGAGATTCTCGCGGCGTTCGCGGACGATGACGTGGAGGCACGCCGCGCCTTTGCCCGCGAGCAGACCTGGGAGAAGCGGTACGAGGCATATACACTTCATCTCCAATGAAGCGCCTCGATCCCGCGGTCACGGCTTCGATCACCGAGGCCATTCACGCGCTGGAGCTTTGCTCGTGCGCGGAGGTCGTGGTCGAGGTGCGCGCCCGCTCGGGGTCGTACGCGCACGCGGATGCGCGCTTCGCGTCCTTGATCGCATTCATTGCGCTGCTGGTGCTGCTGTTCTCGCCGTGGGCGTTCGCGCCGGTGTGGGTGGCGATCGACGTCGCGATCGTCTGGGTCGTCACGCTCTTCGTGAGAAGTGACGGCGCGCGCAGGCTGATGACCACGCGCAAGGAGCGCGAGACGCAGGTGCGCAACGCCGCGGCGGCCGCGTTTCACGATCGCGGCGTGGCGAATACGTCCGAGGAGACGGGAGTGCTGGTGTACCTCAGCGTGATGGAGCGGCGCATCGAGCTGCTGGCCGATCGCGGCATCCTGGAGGCGCTGCCGTCGCTGGAGTGGAACCGCCTGGCGGCCGAGGCGCGGGGACGCAATGCGACGCCGGAAACGCTCGCAGACGTCGTGCGCGCGCTGACGCCGCTCCTCGAGAGACATCTACCGGTGCGCGCAGGAGACGTGGACGAGCTGTGCAACGTGCCGCGGTTCAGCCTCGAATGAAGATCCGCCGCGCGCTGCTCCTGTTGTTCTCCTTCGCCGTTGCGGTCGAGGTGCTCGCGCGCGTCGGCGGGGGACAGTCGTATTCCGGCGGCGGATCGAGCGGTGGTGGCGGGAGCAGCGGAGGAGGAGACGGCGGCGGCGCGGAGCTGATCTGGTTCCTGTTCCGGTTCCTGTTCTGGCTGACGATCGAGTATCCGCTCATCGGCATCCCGGTCGACATCATCGTCATCTTCGCCATCGTCAAGTGGCTGCGCCGCAAGCCGGACATGAGCGCCATCACGATCCGCACGACCGAGGCCGAGGCCGCGCCGGTGCGGCTCGACGACCTGCGTAGCTTCGATCCGAACTTCTCGCAGATCACGTTCAGCGATTTCTGCTACTCGCTCTACGCGCGTGCGCACCACGCGCGCGGCGCGGGAGACCTCGACCGCTACGCGCCGTACCTCAGTGTCGCCGCACGCAATGCGCTGCGCTCACGCGGGACTCAGGAGGTGAAGGGCATCGTCATCGGCTCGTTCCGCGTCGCGTCGCTGGCGGGACTCGAATCGCAGACCGTCACGGCGAACGTCGTGTACGAGGCGAACTACACGGAGGGCGAGCAGAGCTGGTACGTGCGCGAGCAGTGGGTGCTGGAGCGGCGGCGGGACATCCTCTCGCCGCCGCCGGAGAAGGCGAAGGCCGACCACTGCCCGCGCTGCGGCGCCGCGCTCGCGACGCGCACGGACGGCGCGTGCGAGTACTGCGGCGCGAAGATCGAGAGCGGCGCGTTCCAGTGGTACGTGCGCTCGATCACGTTGCTGCAACGCGAGACCCGCGGTCCGCTGCTCACGTCGAACGTGCCGGAGCAGGGGACCGACCGCCCGACCGTCTGGCAGCACCGTTTCGCCGGGCACCTGCAGACGTTCAACAACGCGCATCCCGGCTTCGACTGGGTGGCGTTCCAGGCACGCGTGCGCGATCTCGCCGTCGAGCTGCAGGACGCCTGGACGGAACGCGACTGGGAGCGCGTGCGGCCGCTCGAGACCGAGAGTCTCTTCCAGATGCACCGCTACTGGATCGACGCGTATCGCCGCCAGCGCCTGCGGAACGTCGTGGCCGGTTTCCGCGTGACCCGCATCGAGGCCGTGAAGATCGACACGGATGCCTTCTATGAATCAGTCACCGTGCGCATCTTCGCCGAGGGGCGCGATCACACGATGGACGAGAGTGGGCGCGTCGTGGCCGGATCGCAGTCCGCGCTGCGCCGCTGGAGCGAGTACTGGACGCTCATCCGCAGCCGCGGCGTCGATGCCGGCGTCCAGACCCGCTCCTGCCCCAACTGCGGCGCCCGCGTCGCCCTCGGCGCCACAGGGGTGTGCGAGTTCTGCGGCGGCAAGCTGACGTCGGGCGAATTCGGCTGGGTGCTGTCGCGCATCGAGCAGGACGAATCGTACGGCGGCTGACGCCACTCGCCGCGAAGCCTCTGTGGTCTCTGTGTCTCTGTGGTGAATCGGTCTCTTTCTCTTGCAGGCAAAAGGGAGACGTTCACCACAGAGACACAGAGGACACAGAGGCTTCGCGGCGGGATTCAGGGGTTGTGCGGGGCTTCGTACGCGGCGATGACCTCCTCCGTAGCACCGATCGCGCGGACCTCGCCCTTTTCCACCCAGGCCGCGCGCGAGCAGAGGTCGCGCACGGAGCTCAGGTCGTGGGAGACGAACACGATGGTCGCGCCGTTGGAGTGGAAGCCGCTGATGCGCTCGGAGCACTTTTCACGGAAGGCGGCGTCGCCGACGGCGAGGACTTCGTCGAGGAGGACGATCTCGGCGTCGATGGTCGTGGCGATGGCGAAGGCGAGGCGCGCGACCATGCCCGTAGAATAGGTCCGCAGCGGCGCGTCGATGTGCGGCGTGAGGCCGGAGAACTCGATGATCTCGGCCTCGCAGCGCTTCATGAAGGCGCGCGAGCGGCCGAGCAGGGAGCCGTTGAAGAAGACGTTCTCGCGGCCGGAGAGCTCGCCGTCGAAGCCGGTCCCCAGCTCGATGATCGGCGCGAGCGCGCCGCGCGTTACGACCTCGCCGCGGCTCGGCGGGATGATCCCGGCGATCACGCGCAGCAGCGTCGACTTCCCCGCGCCGTTGCTGCCGATGATGCCGAACGCTTCGCCAGCCTCGACCGAGAGCGTGACGCCGCGCAGCGCGTCCACGGCGGCCGGCCGCGCGGCCCGCGAGCGCACGACCCATTCCTTCAGCGTGGGGATGCGCTGTGAGGGATAGCGGACGCTGACGTCCCGGAGCTCGACTCGATTCATCACAAGTAGGGATAAAACCCGCGCGACAGGCGGCGGAATGTCGTCCAGCCGATGACCACCGCGACCAGTGCGCATGCCGTTGCGATGCCCAGCGCGTTCATCGACGGCAGCACCCCGTCATGGACCGGCGCGCGGACGATCTCGATGAAATACAGCAACGGATTGAGCTCGAAGAACTGCCGGTATTTTTCCGGTATGACTTCGATCGGATAGATCACCGGGGTGAAGTACATCAGCGCCGTGAGGACGACGTTGTACATCTCGCGTACGTCGACGAAGTACACCGCCAGCGCCGAGAGCGTCAGCGACACGCCGTACGTGAACAGCGCGAGGATCAGCAGCGATACGGGCAGGAACGCGATCGCGGGACGGATGGGCGCGCCGACCACGAGCATGATGAGCAGGAGCGGGATGTACGCGAGGGCCAGGTTCACCACGCCGGCGATCACCGTCGACAACGCGAAGATCGACTTCGGCACGCGCACGCGCTTCATCAGCGACCCGTTCCACGCCAGCGACGCCATGGAGCCGACGGTGGTCTGAGCGAAGAAGTTCCACGGCAGCAGCGCCGCGAGCACGTACAGCTCGTAGCGTGGCACGGCGAAGCGGAACACGGAGGAGAACACCATCATCAGGATCAGGGCCAGCAGCAGCGGGTGCAGCATCGTCCAGAAAAAGCCGAGGACGGAGCGCTTGTAGCGGATGGTGATGTCACGATGGACGAGGTTGCGCAGCAGGTGCGCGCTGCGGGAGATGTCGCGCAGCTCGCGCGCGAGAGAGGTGGTCTCGCCTGCGACGTAGCGATGCTCGTCGATGACCGCTTCCTGCGGGGACGGGCGGATCAAGCGGCTTTTCTCCTCACGAGCGCGCTCAACTTCTCCAGCGTCGCCTCCCGAGAGTAATGCTGCACGACGAGGCGTCGCAATTCCGGATCGGGCTTCGCCAACGCACCGATCGCGGCGTGGGCGATCGCCTGGGCGTCTTCGGCGATCGTGGCGTGCTGCGCCAGCTCGGGGAGGCTGCGCACGCCGCGCGAGGTCGCGACGACGGTGCATCCCGCCTCGGCCGCCTCGAGCATCTTCGTGGACTCGCCGCTGCCGTAGCGCAGGGGCAGGATGGCGACGCGGACGTCGCGGGCGAGGACCGGGATGTCGTCGACGGGGGAGAGAAACGTGATGCCGGCGCGTGTTGCCGCGCGCCGCAGCGTCGCGGGGGCGTCCGCGCCCGCGATGACGAGCGTCGCGCCGGGCCGGATCGCGCGGATCGCGGGCCAGATCTCGTCGACGAGCCACTGCGCGGCGTCGGCGTTGGCGAAGTAGGCGAGGCGTCCCCAGAAGCCGAAGTCGAACCTGCGCGTCCGCTGTTCGAGCGGGCGGATCCGGACGCCATTGGAGATGGCGAGGCCGTGCGTGCCGGTCTCGTCGTCGCTGACATACAGGATGCGGTCGTATGCGCGCTCGATCGCCGCTTCCGCCCGCGCGGTCCGCCGCTCCTCGGCGCGCCAGATCCAGCGCGTCAGCGGCGAGGCGGCGCGCGCGCGCTCGTGCATGTTGCGCGCGAGGGAGTCGATGGCGTCGAGGATGCGCGTCCCTTCGGCCGCGGGGATCCACGGATGGAGTCGCGAGAGGATGACCACGGTGGCGTCGAAGGAGCCGAAGTCGCGTCGCGCCCGTGCGATCGCGTCGTCCCACGCGTACGGCGCGGCGAGGAGTGATTGCCATGGCAGCGAGTCGCGCATCGTGCGGATGACCGCGCGCGCGCCGTTCGTCAGCGAACGATGTGCGGGATAGAAGCGGACCGGTGGCGGCGCGTCGCCGGGGGGCGCGACCAGCGCGACGTTGGCCTGCTGCAACGCGCTCAGCCAGATCGTCGCACGCAGGCGATCGCCGCTGTACGCCGGCCACGGGAAGCGGGAGGAGATCAACAGCACGTTCATGGACGCATCCAGCGAACGAGCGCCCGCGGCGCCAGCAACAGCGCCAGCAGCCAGGAGGCGCCGAGGCGGAGGACCGAGGCCGGGCGCGCCCTCGTGTGCAACGCGACGTCGGCCGCCGCGCTGAGCATGAGGATCCCGCCGAAAATCGGGTGACTGCGCCGTGTCAACAGAATCCCGGCCGCGAGGCGCAGCGGCGCGGTCAGCGACAGTGGACGGCCGAAGATCTCGACCAGGAAGGCCGTGCCTTCGAGCGGGCGTTTGGCGATGACCTGCGCGAACGCGGGCGCGCGCCGCACGAGCAGCTCGTAGCGCCCGAGGAACCAGCGCGCGCGCTGCGAGGCGGCGGCGGTCATGGCTTCCGGTTTCTCGTCCAGCACGACCGCCTCGGACATGCGGATCTTCTCGCCGTTTGCCGTAAGGAGCAGCGTTGCCTCGAGGTCTTCGATGCGGGTGTCGAGTCGCGGCATGAGCGCGAGGAACGCCTGCGACGTAAATGCCGAGCCCGTACCGCGCAGACGGACGTTCCACCCGAGGGCTTCGCGTCCGCGGTCTTCGGTGCCCTGCGCGACGCGCTCGGATTCCGCCGCGGCGGCGCCGACGCCTTCGGACGAGCCATGGAGAAACGTCTGCACCGCGGTCGCGTCCTCGGGCCAGTCGAAGTGCTCGAAGAAGTCGGGCGCGAGGCGCGAGCCGGCGTCGAGGATGAGGATGGTCTCGTACTGTTCAATGGTGGCGCGATGCTCGCGCGCAAGCCACGCCAGCGCGGCGGCCTTCGACGGACCGGCGGGCGTCTTCACGACGACGCGTGCGCCGTGTGCGTCGACGCCGGGATCGTCGCCATCGAGGAGGAGGAGGGCGTCGGCGCCCTTGGTGGACGCCAGCGTTTTCTGCAATCGCTCGCCCTCGGCGCGCGCCGGGATGACGATGAGGAGGCTGGGAATGTAGGGCGTGGCTTCAGCCCGCCCACCCCCGGGAGGGGCGGGCTGAAGCCGCGCCCTACGTCCCGCTCCCCACAGCACAATCCGAACGAGCGCATCGCAGGCTGCGAGAGTAGCGGGGACGACCAGAAGGAGGGAGAGAGGCAGACGCATGCAGGCCGCGCACAGAGTACCATCCCGCGATATCCTCCTGAGACCATGTCCGAGACCGAGCGGCCGCACAACCCGCGACTCCAGCATCTCTCCGTCAGCGATAGCGGGCTGCACTACGTTCGCGAGAAGAAGAGTGGCGTGCTGCGCCAGCTCACGGACTCGGAGCTGAACGACTTCGACGATCCGCCGCCGTGCGAGCAGTGCGGCGAGCAGTTCGGCTGCGAGCATTACAACTGCGCGCGCGAGCCGCTCTTCGCCGAGGCCGAGATCGACGGCGCGGTGCCGGAGCAGTGGCGGGCGTTCGCGCGCGAAGCGGGGCTGAGCCACAATGATCTCGAGCGCCTGAGCCGGATCGAGCACCGCGACGGCGAATATCACGTGACGCCCAACGCGGACATGCGGATGCAGGAGCTGGTCCTTTTGCTCAATGAACAATAGCGACATCGTTCGCCGCCTCACGTCGTTCCTCACGCAACTGATCAGCGAGACCAGCGGCCTCTCTCTGGAGGACACGCTCGTGCTGGCCGAGGGGTCGCCGACGCTCGAGGCGGACCTGGCCGCGCAGATCCGCGAGTTCCACGCCCGTCTCGGCGAGTTCCGCCTCGGCCGCGCCTCCATCGAGACGCTGTTCGCGCACCCGGTGTCGCAGGCGCTGGTGGCGTTCTTTCACGCGTTCCCGATTCCATTCCGCGACGAGCACATTCACCTCACCGGCTCGCTCGACGCGGACTTCGTCTGGTCGCGCCTGGGACCGCTCCTCGATGGTCCCCAGCGCGCGATGTACGAGGAGCGGATCGCGCGCGTATACGGCCCCGAAAGCCTGCCGATCCGCGGCGCGGCCGACGTCGATCGCCTGCTGCGCCTGCGCGACGGGGACCGCTTCGACCGCTATCTGCAGATTCTCTATCTGCCGAAGCTCATCCTCACGTCGCGTGACGCACACCGCGACGCGGCGTATCACATGGCCCGCCGCCTGTATCGCACGGCGAACGTCGGCGCGCTGCGCCTCAAGTTCACGCTGTTCCGCGAGACCACCGATCCGTCCGAGCAGATTCCGGGACTCAGTGAGCTGACGCCCGAGGATGTGCTGGTCGGGCTGTATGAGGGATTCCGCGCGTTTCAGAAGGAGATGCCGGCGTTCCGCTTCATCCTCTCGCCGAGCTTTCGCAAGGAGCCGGGGTTCTACGACGCCACGCGCTATGCGACGAAGCGCGACAGCTTCGACGATCAGGTGCGGCAGATCATCGAGCTGTTGAAGAGACATCCGGAGCTCAGCGATGTGGTGACCGAGGTCGATACCGTCGGGAACGAGCGTGGGTTCTATCGGAAAGTGCATTTTCAGGAGCTGCGCGTCGGCATGCGCAAGCTGCAGGCGTACGGCATGCGCACGCGCAGCCATCACGGCGAGACGTGGGACACGCTGCGCCACGGCGTGCAGGCGGTCGACAATGCCATGAACATCTGGCACGTCGACGCCATCGAGCACGGCCTCTCCCTCGGCATCAACCCCAATTTCTACTTCCATTCCATGCTCCAGCGCATCCTCCGCGCGAACCGCCGCGGGGAGGCGCTCCGGCCCGGCTCGCGCGAGCACGCGGAGCTGATGGACATGGACACCAGCGGCCGCGAGTCGATCCGCGAGAAGCTCATCGCCGGCGAGCTGTTGAGCGAGCCGGAGGTAACGCTGGCGACGAAGACGAAGTTCCACCACGCGCGGGAGGTCGAGACGTACCAGCACGACGTCCTGAATCGGATGATCGACAAGCGCCTGACGCTGATCTCCCTGCCGTCGTCGAACAAGAAGCTGACGGGCGAGCTGGCCGATTACAGCGACCACCCGTTCTCGTGGTGGGAAAAGAAAGGCCTCCGCCTCGGCGTCGGCACCGACAACGACATCACCCTCAGCACGAGCTTCATCCGGGAGATGCTGATCCTGCTGTACACGGACCCGCTGGAGCTGAAGATCACGAAGCTGCTGATCGTCACGACAGGGGAGACGCGCCGCGGACATCTGTCGCATCTGCTGTGGGAGATGAGGAAGGCGCACGGGAGTGGTGAGTCCTGAGTCCTGAGTGCTGAGTTGTGGTGCCAGCGCCCTCGCTGGCCGTTTCGCCGGCGCCCCGCCGGCCGTTAGTACCGGCGAGGCGCCGGCGTTACGGCCGCCGGGGCGGCGGCACCACATCCAAAGGGCCGTTCTCGCCGTACTATCCAGGCATGAAGCGCCTGATTCCGATTCTGCTGCTCGTTTGCGCGTGCGCCGCCAGTCCGGGGAACCGCTACTTCGAATCGCCTGCGACGGCGGCCATCCAGACCGGCGGCGTGCGGATGATTCCGATCCAGACGCCGAAGGGCACGTTCCGCGTCTGGACGAAACGCGTCGGCAACAATC
The DNA here is from genome assembly GCA_963821585.1 of uncultured Acidobacteriota bacterium. Taxonomy (GTDB): domain Bacteria; phylum Acidobacteriota; class Thermoanaerobaculia; order Gp7-AA8; family Gp7-AA8; genus QHVT01. The sequence goes on along the minus strand of CAWGEI010000003.1, from coordinate 3,607,246 downwards.
CGCGCGTCAAGGTCCTGCTGCTGCACGGCGGGCCGGGTGTGACGCACGAGTACTACGAGGCCGTCGACAGCTTCTTCCCCGCGGCGGACGTCGAGTACTACTACTACGATCAGCTCGGGTCGTATTACAGCGATCAGCCGAACGATCCGGAGCTGTGGGATCTGCCGCGGTTCGTCGATGAGGTCGAACAGGTCCGCCAGGCCCTCGGCCTGAACCACGACAACTTCTACCTCCTCGGCAACTCGTGGGGCGGACTCCTGGCCATGGAGTACGCGCTGAAGTATCCACAGAACCTGAAGGGCCTGATCATCTCGAACATGATGGCCAGCATCCCGGCCTACAACGCGTACGCGAAGAGCGTGTTGATGCCGGCGATGGATCAGACGGTGCTGCACGAAATCGAGCGCCTCGAGGCCGCGGGGGATACGCAGAATCCACGTTACATGGAATTGCTCATCCCTCACCACTACGAGCACCATCTTCTGCGCATCCCCGCCGCGGAGTGGCCGGATCCGGTGCAGCGGGCATTCAAGCACCTCAACCCGAACGTCTACGTGCCGATGCAGGGTCCGAGTGAGCTCGGCGCAAGCGGAAAGCTCGAGCGTTGGGACCGCTCCGGCGATCTCGCCAGGATCACGGTCCCGACGCTGGTCGTCGGTGCGCGCTACGACACGATGGATCCGAAACACATGGAGTGGATGGCGTCGCAGATGCCGCTCGCGCGCTATCTGTACTGCCCGAACGGCAGCCACCTCGCGCTCTACGACGATCAGCAGACGTGGTTCGGCGGCGTGCTCCGGTTCATTCGGGACGTGGACGCGGGCCGGATGTGAACGGCACGAGCATCGGGACGTTCTTCCGGTACTCCGCGTATTCCGGGTGCTCGCGGACGAGGTCGCGCTCCTCGAACTGAATGGCGATGAGGATGTACGCGGTCGTCGCCAGCGCGAACAGCAGGTGCGCATAGGTCATCACCGGCGTCATCCAGAACGCGAAGAACCAGCCGACGTACAGCGGGTGCCGCACGAGGCGGTAGGGCCCCGGCGTTCCGAACTTCAGAGTCGTGTACGGCTTGTTGCGCAGGTACAGCCACACTTGGCGGAGGCCGAACAGGTCGAAGTGGTTGATGAGGAAGGTCGACACCAGCACGAGCGTCCAGCCGGACGCGAACAGCGCCAGCAGGACGGCGCGCGCGGTGCGGTCTTCGATCGACCACACCGTGCCGCCGAGGGGCTGCCACTGCCAGAAGACGAGGATGAGGGCGAGGCTGGAGAGGAGGACGTAGGTCGAGCGCTCGAGGACCGGCGGGACGATGCGCGTCCAGCGCGCCTTGAACCACGGGCGGGCCATGATGCTGTGCTGCAGCGCGAAGAGGCCGAGGAGGGCGGCGTTGACGGCGATGCCCTGCGCGAGCGGGACCGTTGCCGGACCGTCGAGCGTCGTCGGGACCACAAAGCCGCCGATGAAGCCGATCGCGTAGAGGAACGTCGCGAAGAAGATCGCGTAACAGACGAGGCCGTAGACGAAGAATCCGATGCGCTTGGTCATGATGCGCGCAAGGTCGGTCGGCGCGGCCGGTTGCGGTATGGGCGTGGTGTCCCGGTCGGACTTACAATCCCGGTCACGGAGCAGGACAAATGTCCCAGGCACGCCAGAAGATTCGTTTTCTGCGCACCGAAGACGGTGTGAAGCTCGCCTGGGCGGAGGCGGGAGCGGGACCGCTGCTGGTCAAGGCGGCGAACTGGATGACTCACCTCGAGTTCGAGTGGGAGAGTCCGGTGTGGCGGCACTGGCTCCGCTTTTTCAGCGGTCACTTCCGCTTCGTGCGCTACGACGAGCGCGGCTGCGGCCTGACCGACTGGGAGGTCCCGCAGCTCTCGACCGAGCGCTGGATCGACGACCTCGCCAGCGTCATCGACGCCGCCGATCCGCAGGAGCCGCTCACCCTCCTCGGTATCTCCCAGGGCGCGGCGGCGTGCGTCGGGTACGCCGTGCGGCATCCGGAGCGCGTCGCGCGCATGATCCTTTATGGCGCGTACGCGCGCGGTCATTACCACCGCGGCAACACCGAGGCGGAGAACGAGCATCGCGTGATCCGGGAGGCGGTGCGGATCGGGTGGGGGAAGGAGAACCCCGCGTTCCGCCAGCTCTTCACGTCGCGGTTCATCCCGGGCGGGACGGCCGAGCAGCTGGCGTGGTTCAACGAGCTCTGTCGCCGGACGACGACGGGGGAGATCGCGGCGGAGCTGCTGCGCCAGCGCGCGAAAATGGATGTGGTCGACCTGCTCGAGCAGGTGCGGTGTCCGACGCTGGTCATGCACTCGCGCGAGGACGAGATCGTGCCGTTCACGGAAGGCCGCCTCCTCGCCTCGGCCATCCCGGACGCGCAATTCGTCGAGTTGCCGTCGAAGAATCACGTGCTGCTCGAAGACGAGCCTGCGTGGCCGCGGTTTCAGGAGGCGGTGCTCGAATTCTGCGGCGGCCGCGCGGTGGAGGAGGACAGCGAGGCCCCGTTCGCGTCGCTGTCGCCACGCGAGCGGGAGATCCTGGCGCTGATCACCGAAGGGCTGGCGAACGCGGAGATCGGCGAGCGCCTGGACATCCGCGAGAAGACGGTGCGCAATCACATCTCCAGCGTGTACGACAAGCTGGGCGTGTGGACGCGCGCGCAGGCAATGGTGTTCGCCCGGGATCACGGGTTTCGGGGGTAGATGAGATGAAGATCACAGTTCCAGACACGCTGGACGAAATTCTCGAGACGGCGCACGAGGTCAACGCGAGCCAGGTGTCGTTGGAGTACGACAGTTCCGGCGCGCTCGAAGTCTTGTACTTGTCGGGCAGCGTCGGCCTTGGTGTCGCTGTCACAGATCGCGTCGTGCAGGAGCGAATCGTGTCCGAGCTCGTCAAACGACGAAACCGGGGGGTGATTCGTGCCCAACTGGGCGGAAAGGACGTCGTCATCAAGGTGGCGACGCGCGACCACTTCGGGGAGCGGGCGTACGACCTTCGGTTCGGAGCGTGAAGAATCAGGGATGGCGATGCCACCTGAAGCGCTGAGGAGCAGCGAAACGAGATGGCGACCTCGATCCCTCGGCGGAAAAGGTTTAATCGTGGACGGAGCCCTCTCGCGTCGTGCCACATCCCCCGCCCACCAGGTGGCGGCGCGGGACGCCGCCACATCAGCCGGCGGGACGCCAGCGGTCCGGCGCGTCTTTGCACTCAGGACTCAGGACTCAGCGCTTCGTCCTCCCTGTACATGTGCACGGCTCGTGAATAGGCTTCGCGCCGACCTTGAAAGGGATATTGATGCGAACACTCACTTTGATCCTAGTGGCCACGCTTGCGGCCGGTTGTTCCTCCACGCGTGACACGGCGGATACGGCAGCGGCGCCGGAGCCTCCCACGGTGACGGAGACCATCACCACTGCCCCTAAGCCCCCGCAGCAGGCGGCGATGCCGGACAATCCGCTGCTGCAGCCGTGGACGGGGCCGTATGGCGGCGTCCCGCCGTTCGACAAAGTCCGCGTCGCGGACTTCAAGTCCGCGCTCGAGGCGGCCATGGCCGAGGCTCTTGTGGCGGTCGACCGCATCGCGAGCAATCCGGAGCCGCCGACGTTCGCCAACACGATCGCCGCGATGGAGGGGTATAGCCGTACCTACGACCGCGTCAACGCGATCTATGGCATCTGGATCTCGAACATGAGCTCGGAGGAGTTCCAGCCCATCGAGCAGGAGATGGCGCCGAAGCTGGCCGCGTTCTCCGACCAGATCAACCAGAACGACGCGCTCTTCCGCCGCATCGAGGCGGTCTACAACTCGCCGGCGAAAGTGCAGCTCACGCCGGAACAGCAGCGCCTGACGTGGCTGGTCTATACAAACTTTGTTCGAGCGGGCGCGAAGCTCGACCCGGCGAAGAAGGCGCGCATGTCGGAGATCAACCAGCAACTGGCCGGTCTCTACACCCGCTTCAGCCAGAACGTCCTCGCCGACGAGACTGACCACTTCGTCGTCCTGCAGTCCGAGGCGGAGCTGGCCGGGCTGCCGCAGTCGCTGCGGGATTCCGCGGCCGAGGAAGCGACGGCGAAGGGACAGGCGGGGAAGTGGGCGATCACGAACACCCGCTCGTCCGTCGACCCATTCCTCACGTACTCCGACCGCCGCGATCTGCGCGAGAAGGCGTGGCGGATGTTCATCAACCGCGGCGACAACGCCGATGCGCACGACAACAACGCCATCATCACGGACATCCTCAAGCTCCGCGCCGAGCGCGCCAACCTCCTCGGATTTCCCACGCACGCGCACTGGCGTCTCGAGAACTCGATGGCCAAGAACCCGGAGCGCGCCATGGAGTTGCTGGAAGCGGTATGGAAGCCGGCCGTGGCTCGCGTGAAGGAAGAAGTCGCGGACATGCAGAAGCTTGCCGATGCTGAAACCGTCGCCGACAAGGAGAAAGCGAACATCACCATCGAGCCGTGGGATTACCGCTACTACGCGGAAAAGGTCCGCAAGGCGAAGTACGACCTCGATCAGAACGAGGTCAAGCAGTACCTCCAGCTCGACAAGCTGCGCGACGCGATCCACTGGGTGGCGGGCGAGTTATTCAACTACCGGTTCACACCGGTCAATGACGTGCCGGTCTATCACCCCGACGTGAAGGTGTGGGAAGTGACGGACCGCACCACCGGGAAACACATCGGCCTGTGGTACTTCGATCCGTTCGCGCGGCCGGGCAAGCAGTCCGGCGCGTGGATGAACGCGTACCGCAATCAGGAGCGCTTCGAGAACGACGTCACGACGATCGTCTCGAACAACTCGAACTTCGTGAAGGGCAAGCCGGGCGAGCCGATGCTGATCTCGTGGGACGACGCGCTGACGATGTTCCACGAGTTCGGCCACGCGCTGCACGGACTCGCGTCCGACGTCACCTATCCCTCGGTGTCCGGCACGTCGGTCGCGCGCGACTACGTGGAGTTCCCGTCGCAGCTGCTGGAGCACTGGCTGTCGACGCCGGAGGTGCTGCAGAAGTTCGCATTGCACTACCAGACCGGCAAGCCGATTCCGCAGAGTCTCGTGAACCGGATCGAGAAGGCCTCGACGTTCAACGAGGGATTCGTGACGACGGAGTATCTCGCCAGTGCGCTGGTGGACATGAAGATGCACATGGCTGGTAATCAGGCCATCGATCCCGACAAGTTCGAGCGCGAGACGCTGGCGGAGCTGGGCATGCCGAAGGAGATCGTCATGCGGCACCGCACGCCGCAGTTCGGGCACGTCTTCTCCGGGGACGGCTATTCGGCCGGCTATTACAGCTACCTGTGGTCGGACGTCATCACGGCGGACGCGGCGGAGGCGTTCGAAGAAGGCGGCGGCTATTACGACCCCGAGGTGGCGGGACGGCTGCGCGCGAACATCTTCTCGGTCGGCAACACGATCGACCCGGAGGAGGGCTACCGCACGTTCCGCGGCCGCGATCCGAAGATCGACGCGCTGATGCGCAAGCGCGGATTCCCCGCGCCGATGACGTCCGCGGCGCCGTCGCGCACCCGCATGACGAAGCAGTGACGTAGCTCGTGACGCGTTCGTGACGGAGGGCGGGCGGGCCTGCCCTCCGTCATGAAATTTGCCTTTCGGCCGAGGGGTCACGCGGTTATGCTTCGCCGCCGATGGTTCGTCAGACTCCCCGCGTCATCCTCCGTGCCCCTCGCCGTGGACGCTTCGGTGAAGAAGAGCTCCTGATCCTGGAGATGGGCCTCGGCGGCGCGAAGTTCGAGCACTCCGGGCGCCTGGACGTCGGCCGGCTGGAGACGTTCGCCTGCGGGCCGCTGACGACGCAGGCGGTGGTGAAGCACTCCGTGCTGCTGCCGGCGAAGTCGGGGGTCGTCTACCAGAGCGGCGTGTCGTTCACGAACGCCGGCAATGCGGAGCACGAGCTCCTGCTCGATCTGCTCGTCCACGAGGCGCAGGAGCAGGTGATCGAATGGGAGTCGAACCTTCAGGGCGTCGAGCGCCCGTCCGCGCGGAAGCCCGCGCGGCAGTCGGCGGTGGCGTTGCGGTTCACCGCGCTGCGCCGCACCCCCCGGGGCTGGGAGCAGAAGATCACGTCCGACCCCAACCAGCCCGTCGACGGCATCACGATCGTCGACGGCACGGCCGAGGAAGACGTGGCGGTGCTGAAGGAAACGTACGAGAACGCGGACGAGGCGATGCGCGAGCTGATGCGGCGCGTGGCGACGGTGGCGATCCTCGAACAGCTGCGCACATAGCTCAAGCGTGCAGCAGGATCGGCAGGACTTTCGCGAACTGCGTAAAATCCTGATCGCTGGTAAAGATGGCGAACTCGTTCCGTACCGCGACGGCGCAGATCAGGAAGTCGGTGTTCGACGCGTGGATGCCTTTCGCGCGGCAGCGGTTGAAGAACGCCGCGGCTTCTTCGTAGTCGGCCGAGAGGACCTCCGTGTCGGGAAAGGCGCTGAGGTGGTCGCGGAGGCGGTCGAACTGCGCGCGCTCCTTGATGCCGGAGAGCAGTTCCTGGCGGATGGGGCCGATCATCGCGACCCGGCCGTCCTGCACCAGCGCCGCCAGCTCCGCGGTGGACGCGGGATCGCCGCCGCCCGACCTGCGGCGCAGCCCGAGCGACCAGATCGACGTGTCGACCAGGACCCTCATGCTTTCCGGCGCTGCTTCTTGTAGTCGTATTTCGGGTCGAATTCCACCGTGCCGAAAAGGCTCAGGATGCCGGTCTGCTTGCGGCGCTGGATGTACTCCTCCAGCGCTTCGGTCACCGTTGCTTTCTTCGTGCGGTGTCCTCCGATCTTCTGTGCTTCCTCGAGAAGCGCGTCGTCGATGGCGAGGTTCGTCGGCATGTTGAGATTCTACACATTGCGATGTGTAAGTCAAGGTGTAAACGTTGTCCGGATCGGATTCGCTCATTGCGGCTCCACCCGCGCTCCGCGGTCGCGCGACGTCACCGCGCTCGGATCGAGCTTGCCGAGCTTCACCAGCCGGATGGTGATGGCGCCGGCCGTGCGTCCGTGGCTCCGCGCGATCTCGCGGACCGCGGTGCCGGCGTCGAATTCGCTGCAGAGAGTGGCGTCTTCCTCGCTCGCCCACCTCGCTCCCGCCGATGCGGGACGCTCGTGTTTCCGGAGCACGTCCTTCGCCGTGGTGAGCGCTTCGACGACGAACTGCGGCTGCCCTTCCGCCAGGGACTCGAGAATCGAAATGACCTGATCGCGTTCCATGTCAAACCTCCGGCACCGAGTATCCCTCGGCGTTCGTGAGGCTCTACGGGCGTTGGAAGCGAGACGCACGCAATGGAAAGTCGGACGGCAACAATGGCAACAGCACGCGAGGATCCGTCTACAGAGCGTAGGACGTGCATTGCTCGCGTGACGCAGAGTTTTCGCGGCGAAGCCTCTGTGGTCTCTGTGTCTCTGTGGTGAATCGGTCTCTTTCTCTTGCAGGCAAAAGGGAGACGTTCACCACAGAGACACAGAGGACACAGAGGGGGACGGAGAATATTTTTACTGCGTGTGGAGCGCGCGCCGGAGAGCCGCGCGCGCCAGGAGGCGAGTGGAGTCGAGCGTCGGCAGGGCGGAGTTCGCGTCACTCATGATCAGCGGGATCTCCGTGCAACTGAGGGCGACGGCGTCACAGCCTTCGGATTTCATCCGCTCGATGACCTGCTGGAAATGCGCGACCGATTCGGGGTTGAAGACGCCGTAGACCAGCTCGTCGAAGATGATGCGGTTGATCTCTTCGCGCTCGGCGGAGGTCGGGCGCACGAAGTCCGCTGGGTAGACGGTGCTCTCGACGAGGTACCGCGTCCCGGTCAGGCCGACGCGCCGAAAGCCGCGCGCCGCCGCCTCGGCCGACACGACCTCGGCGATGTGCAGCCAGGGCAGCGGCGAGTCCGGCAGCACGTAGGGCATGGCCTGATGGATGGTGTTGTCGGGACAGATCAGAAAATCGGCGCCGGTCTTTGCCAGTTTGTTGGCCGAGGAGAGCATCAGGTCGCCGACGCCCTTCCAGTCGTCGCGGTCGATGCACTTCATGTACTCGCGCAGCGAGTGCGTGTGCATCGACACCTCGGGATGATCGTGCGGACCCATGAGCTTTGCGCCTTCGAGGCAGATGGTGCGGTAGCAGAGTGCGGCGCCCTCGGCGGAGCAGGCAACGATTCCGATGTGTAGCGTCATGGCTGGATATTATGCGGGGATGAACCTTCCGGAGAACGACCCTCGTGCAACCGAGCTGGTCTCGGCCATCCGTGACGGCGATGTGACGCGCGTGCGGCAGTTGCTCGCCGCCGACGCGGCGCTGGCGACGGCGCGCATCGTCGACGCACGCGGTGCGGACCGGTCGCTGCTCCACATCGTCAGCGACTGGCCCGGGCACTTCCCGAACGGCGCGGAGATGGTTGCGCTGCTGATCGCGGCCGGAGCGGATCCGCAGGCGGTCGTCGGACGCACCCCTGCGCCGGAAACACCGCTGCACTGGGCGGCGAGCAGCGACGACGTGGCGGTGCTCGACGCTCTGCTCGATGGCGGCGCGGACATCGAAGCGCCGGGGGCGGTGTTCACCGGCGGCCCGGCGATGTCGGACGCGGTGGTCTTCGCGCAGTGGAACGCCGCGCGACGCCTGCTCGCGCGCGGCGCGCAGACGACGATCTGGCAGTCAGCGGCGCTAGGGCTGAGCGATCGACTGGCCGAGGCGCTGGACCAGAACCCGTCCGGCCAGGACATCACCAACGCGTTCTGGCACGCCTGCCGCGGCGGACAGCGCGAGACCGCGGCCATGCTCCTGAGCCGCGGCGCGAACCTCAACTGGATCGGCTATGACCACAAGACGCCGCTCGACGCAGCACGGGAGAGTGAGGCGTCCCAGGTGGTCGAGTGGCTGCGCGCGCAGGGTGCGAAATCCGCGAACGAGACCTGACGACTACCGAAGCTCGCGACGGATGTCGCGGATAAAGGAACACCAATGAAAGACTCAGTTGCTTCGCGATTTGCGACGTGGGTATCGGAGAAGTCCGGATCGACGCCGGCGTTCATGGCCGCATTCGCGGTGATCGTGATCTGGGGCGCCACAGGACCGATTTTCCATTACTCCAACACCTGGCAGCTCGTCATCAACACCGGCACGACCATCGTCACGTTTTTGATGGTGTTTCTCATTCAGCGTGCGCAGAACAAGGGTGCCCTCGCCGTGCAGCTCAAGCTCAACGAGCTCGTCGCCGCGATCGACGCCGCGTCGAACCGGCTCATCTCCATCGAAGACCTCTCGGAAACGGACCTCGAGGTCCTGCACCACCACTATCGCGAGCTCGCGGAGATGGCGAAGAAGGAGGCTCCGCTGACCGCGACGCACTCGATCGAGCAGGCGGGAGCACGGCATCACCGCAAGAAGCGGCTTCGCCAGCGGCCTCAGGCCGATTGACGGTGCCGCGCGAGACCGAGCACGCTCGCGCCGATGATCAGGGCCGCGCCGAGAGCGCTGCGCAGCGTGAGCCGCTCGCCGAGAAGGATCGCGCTGAGCGCGATGGCGAAAGGGATGTTCGCGTAATAGATGATGCTCGTCAGCGACGAGGGCAGCCGCGTCGTCACGCGCACCCAGAGGCTGTGACCAATCAGTGTCACGCCGATCGCCAAAAAAAGCAGGCCGCCCCAGTCGCGGCGGGTCAGCGTCCAGTCGGCCTTGCCGAGGAACAGCAGAAAGAACGCCAGCGCGAAGGCGAACTGGCCGAGGGCGCGCGTGCTGTTGTCGATGTGCGACCAGCGCTGGTGCAGCAGCGGCAGGCTCGCGTACAGCAGCGCGCTCACGGACGACAGGAGCATCCCCAACGCGATGTCGTTGTCGAGCGTGAACGACGGCACCACCAGCAAGGCGCCGATGGCCGCGATCGCGACTGCAATCACGTCCGTCACACGGATGTGCGCGGTGCCGAAGAGCGCGCCGAGAATCAGCAGGTGCGCGCCATACGTCGACAGGCCGATCGCGCCGATCGATGCGGACGACGCTTTTACGCCGAGGAAGAGCGTCAGCCAGTGCGCGGCGAAGAGCAGTCCGATGACCGCGAGGCGTGCGAGATCGCGCGCGGGGACTCGTCGCAGCTCCCGCCGAAACGCCATCATTGCGCCGAGGCCGAGAGTGGCGACGGTGAGCCGGAAGATGCCGATCGTGAACGCGTTCGCGGAGACCGAGCGCACGATGACGGGAATGCAGCCGAAGAGAACGAGCGCAATGCACGCCTCGGTAGCGGTTCGGTGACGCAACGGCGCCTATCGTATCCGGTGGCGCCGGGTGGCCGCACAATGCCTTCATGCGACACCTTCTCATCGCCTTCCTGTTCGCCGCCACGGCTTCCGCGCAAACCCTGGAGCAGATCACCTCGATCCGTTTCGACGACCAACCGATGAGCGCTCGCACGGCCGCCATGGGCGGCGCGAGCGACGCGCTGTCGTCCGACGCCAGCGACCTGGCCGCCAATCCGGCGCTCAGTGCGTCGATCCAGCGGCCGGTGTTCGCGCTGTCGGGCGTCGAATCGACGTTCGACAACGTCGGCTTCTCCTTCACCGGCGAGAGCGTCGTGCTCCGGCACGAGCCTCGGAGCGAGCGCGCCTTCGCGCACTTCAGCGCCGCGATCCCGTGGCGCGGCGCGGTGATCGGCGTCTATGCGCGCAATGAGCCGCGTATCGGCAATCTCTTCTTCAGCGAAGGCGAGGGCTCGGCGGACTACGTCCCGCTCTGCACCGGCGACGACTGCGAGTATTCGATCGTCATCGGACAGACTCCGTGGGAGCGGCAGGAGCGGCGGTATGGCGTGACCGCGGCATTCGAGCGCGGACCGCTGTCCTTCGGCGTCGGCGCGGAGCTCCAGGAGCTTGACGAAACGTATCAACTGATGCGGGCGCGAGGACTGCCGCTGTCGTCGTCTTTCGAGCTCGTCACGCGGCGCACTTCGGGCCGCAAGGTCGTCCCGAATGCGGGAGTGCGCTGGCGGGTCGGACCGCGCCTGGCGCTCGCGGCGGCATACAACGGAGCGGCGTCGCACGAGCAGGCCGAGGATGCGTGCAGGCTCTCGTCGATCCCGTTCGCCGATTGTGTCTCGCGGGTGGCGCGCATCGGAACGAGCACGGTCCGCGGTGCCGATGCCTATCGCGCGTCGATCGCCGTGGCGCCGATCGAGCGGCTGGTGGTGACGGCCGAGGTGGTGCGGCAGAAGTACGGGAAGCTCCAGAGGGACTACCCGTACGGATTTTACGGCGACGTGCAGTATCACGATGTGACCGATGTCCACGCCGGCGCCGAATATCGGCTTCCACGTCTCCCGATTTCGTTGCGCGCGGGCTGGGCGCGGCAGCCGGGGAAGTTCGACGGGATCAGCTTCTACGGACCGCAGGAAGAGGCGGTCGAGCGCGTGACGTACGGTGCGGGAATCGATGTGGCCGGCGCGCGGATCGATGTGGCTTATGACGACGCGAAATCGCCGGCCTTCCGGCGTGCGATCGTGGGAGTGACGTTCGGGCTGCGGTAGGACGAGCTACGCCGGGTGCGCGATAAACTCCGGCCGTGATCGATTTTCGTTCGGACAACACGCACGGCGTCTCGCCAGAGATCCTGGAAGCCCTGACGCGGGCGGCCGCCGGCACGATGACTTCGTACGGCGGCGATGAGATCACCGCGCGGGTGCGCGAGCGGTGCTCGGAGATCTTCGAGCATGACGTGGAGATCTTTCCGGTCGTCACCGGCACGGCGGGGAACGCGCTCGCGCTGGCGTCGATGGTGCCGCCGTGGGGCAGCATCCTCTGTCACGAGGACGCGCACATCCACCGCGACGAGCTGGGCGCACCGGAGTTCTTCACGCACGGGGCGAAGCTGCTTCCGATCCCCGGTGCGAACGGGAAGCTGTCCGCGCGCGACGTGCGGCCAGGCGCCGCCACGTGCGTGAGCGTCACGCAGGCGACGGAAGCGGGGACGGTATACACGCCCGGCGAGCTGCGCGCCATCGCCGACGCGGGATTGCCGGTACACATGGATGGGGCCCGGTTCGCCAACGCGCTGGTCGCCCTCGACTGCACGCCCGCGGACCTCACCTGGCGCGCCGGCGTGGACGTGCTGGTGCTCGGCGGGACGAAGAACGGTCTGCTGGGTGCGGAGCTGATCGTTGTCTTCCGGAAAGAGCTCGCGGACGAGATCGCGCCGCGGTGGCACCGGGCGGGGCACCGGCTGTCGAAGACGCGCTTTCTCTCCGCGCAATTCGAGGCCTACCTCGCGAACGACCTCTGGCTGCGCAACGCGCGCCACGCGAACGCGGCGGCGCAACGGCTCGCGCAAGGACTCGACGTCCTGCGGCCCGTCGAGGCGAACGTTGTCTTCGTACGCTTCGAGCCGCGTGTCGCGGATGCGCTGCGCGCGGAAGGCTTCGCGTTCCACGAGTGGGGCATCTTCGGCGAAGGCGCGGTGCGCCTCGTGTGCGGCTTCGGTACGAGCGATGAGGACGTGGACGCGTTCCTGGCCGCCGTGGACCGTAGGCGCTGACTGTGGAGTGCGGCGACGGCGAGTCGCCGCTTTCTTATCTTCGAGATCTTCGAGCGTTCGGCGTGCAAAGATAGAAAAGCGGCGACTACCCGTCGCCGCACTCCAAAGCTACATAGCCAGCTGCGCTTCCGCCGCACATGCGCGCGTCTGGCGAAGCCAGAGCACGACGCTGGCGATCTTGGTGAGGTCGAGGCGGCGATCGAGGTACTCCCAGACGCCGACCACTTCCTCGCGGTCGCGGCCCCGCGCCGGCGCCGCGGCGCGGATGGCGTCGTCCGCGAGCGCGAACCGCGCGCGCGTGTACCAGCGGTTCGCCTCGACCGGGTCGGAGCTGAACGTGCGCACCGCACGGATGATCGACGCCACGTCCTCGTCCGTGAGGCCGTTGAGCGCGGCCGGGTTCTGATTCGTACGGCGGCGGCCTTCGTCGGGCTGCAGGTCGCCTGCTTCGCGGAGGTGGTGCAGCACCTGCTGGAGCGGACCGAGGTCGAGGACGCGGATGCCGCTGATGCAGAAGGAGGGGCTGTCGCCGCGCTGCGCGATGCTCGTCCACACCACGCGCGCCTGCATGGCGAGCGTGTGGGCGGGGCGCTGCAGGGAGAGTGTCAGACTGGCGACGTCGCCGGGGCGGAGAACGTCGTCGTGGCGGATGCGCAGGCCGGTCGTCGAGATCTGCACGAGCGTGCAGCGCGAGTGCTGGAACAGCCCGCCGATCTGCCGGCGCGGGACGAACCGTGGCGCGATGCGCATCTCCGGAGCGGTCGCGCGCTGTTCTTCGTCGTACTCGGCGATGGAGCGGGTGATGACCGATTCGGGCTCGGCCTGAGGCTTTTCGTCTACATCCATGACCGGAGGCGCCGCGACGGTCACCGTCGCCTGGGCCTGGAAGAGGCGGATGAAGCTCGCGGACAGATACTTCTGAATGACTTCGGCAGGCACGCCTTCCTCGGCGGAGGGGAGCTGCCCACTATGCACGAGCTTGTCGACGATGGACGGAGGGAGGTCGAGGATCTCGGCGGTGGCGTCGATCGAGAAGTGGCTCATGACAAGCGATGGCCGTGCCACTGTTATTCTCAAGAGATGGAGAAGAAGTTCGCATCGCGCGCGGCCTGGCGCGCCTGGCTGGAGAAGAACCACGACCGCGCCTCCGAGATCTGGATCGTCTTCGTGAAGGCGCACCACGAACAGCGCCGCTTCACGTACGCCGAGGCGGTGGAGGAAGCGCTGTGCTTCGGCTGGATCGACACGACCGTGCAGAAGATCGACGACGATCACTACCGCCAGCGCTTCACGCCGCGGACGAACCTGAAGAACTGGTCGAAGATCAACCTCGACCGGTTCGCGAAGATGGAGGCGGCGGGACTGATGACGGATGCCGGCCGCGCGAAACGGCCACAGGAGGTCGATCCGCCGCGGAAGCGGTTGCAGGTGGGGGCGGCGGTGCCGAAGTTCGTGGAGGACGCGCTGGAGAAAAATCCCAGGGCAAAGGCCTTCTTCGCGACGCTCGCGCCGGGGTACCGGCGCGATTACCTGCGGTTCATTACCGAGGCGAAGAAGGAAGAGACGAAGGTGAAGCGGCTGGAGGAGGCGATCCTCAGGCTGGAGAACGGGGAGAAGCGGTGGATCTAGTGGGGTAGGTTGTTAGCCCCGAGCGAAGTCGAGGGGTCACGTTAGCAGCAACGCAGCGTGAGCCTTTGACGCCGCACATGCGGCGACGATCGGTTTGTCCCGCGCAGGTACTAACCCGGCCCTTCGACTCGCTGTCGCTCGCTCAGGGCTTCGGGGAGTTGATCGCCTCCGTCCAGTGGTGGACCTGCTCCTCCGTCAGGGTCCCATGCGGAGGGAGCCGCGCGTCCTCGAAGCCCCACTCGCGGACATCGACTAAGTACTGCGCGCGCGACGTCAGCGTGCCGAACGTCACCTTCCTCGGGTCCGACCGCTCGTTCAGCTCCGCGTTGAACCGCGCGAGCAGCTCCTCGGTCACCTCACGCGGGATGCGGAATCGCTCGCTGGGATAGACGAAGCCGAACTTCACGACCTGCATCAGCAGGAGGCGCCAGTGATCGCCGAAACGGCGGAGGAGGCGCTGCCAGTCGAGACGTTTGCCGGTCCGCAGCAGGAGATGCATGACGTCGCCGCCGTCGTAGCGCTCGCGCTCCATGACGTAGGACTTGGACCAGATCATCTCCTCGGGAGCCGCGAGCTTCACGGGCACGCCGAAGATCTTCCCTTCGACGGCGTGCTCGAACCACTCGTCGTCGACGGCGGCCTCGCCGTTGCCGCCCGAAAAGATGAGGTCGATGAAGGCTGTGTCCTTGTAGATCTTGCCCAGCCAGTGCGGGAACTTCAGCTCGGTCTCGTAGCCGGCGCGCCTCACGGCGTCCTCGAAGCGCGGGTAGTCGCGCCCTCGGATGAAGATGTCGAAGTCCTTCGTCTCGCGGGGGATGCCGGTGTAGCGGTAGTAGGCGTGTGTCCCACCGACGAGGAACGGCAGCCCCTCGGCGTTGAAGATCTCCAGCGTGGCCCGATAGAAGTCGGTCTTGTCGGGGTTGAGCTCCGGAACCTCTCCTCGGCGTTCGAGCTTGAAGCGCCCGTCGATACTCATCGACTCAGCAGTAGGCCAACCCTGTGCCAACATGCAGAACCCAGCCCTGAGCGAGCGATAGCGAGTCGAAGGGCCACGTTAGCACCTACGCCGGACAAGCCGATCGTCGCTGCACGCGCGGCGTCAAGGCTCACTCTGCGTTGCTGCTAAGTTGACCCTTCGACTCGCTATCGCTCGCTCAGGGTTCACACCTGTCACTTCCCGTCCAGCTCCTCGAGCAAAACATCCGATTCCGGCCGCTCCTTCTGTAACCTCGCGGCGGTCGCCTCGGCGGCGCGCATCACGCGGAGGGCGTTCAGTCCGGCGAGCTTTTTGAGCTGCTCCTCCGAGTGTCCGCGACGGAGGAGCTCGGCGAAGAGTTTCGGGTAATCCGCGACGCTCTCCAGCCCCTCGGGCGTCGAGCCGATGCCGTCGAGGTCTCCGCCGATGCCGACGTGGTCTTCGCCGGCGATCTTCATGGCGTGCTCGACGTGGTCGGCGACGTCGGCGAGGGTCGCGCGCGGCTGGGGGATGGTTTTCTCCCAGGCCGCCAGTTCTTCCTTCACCCGGTCCGGCCGCCCGTTGTGCAGCGACTTCAGGCGCGCCTCAACAGCGTTCTGCTCCGCATTCCAGCGGCGGGCCTGCTCGTTCACGAAGGACGGGACGAACGTGATCATCACGATGCCGCCGTTCGCCTTCAGGCGCTGCAGGACGTCGTCGGGGACGTTGCGCGCATGGCCGGTCAGGGTGCGTGTGGAGGAGTGGGAGAAGATCACCGGCGCGGCGGAGGCGTCGAGCGCGTCGTGCATCGTGGCGGCGGAGACGTGCGAGAGGTCGACGAGCATGCCCAGGCGGTTCATCTCGCCGACGACGGCCTTGCCGAATTCCGAGAGGCCGTCGAGCTTCGGATCGGCCGTCGCGGAGTCGGCCCAGGCGACGTTGTCCGAGTGCGTGAGGGTCATGTAGCGCGCGCCGGCGCGGTAGAGCATGCGCAGCGCGGCGAGGGAGTTGTTGATCGAATGCCCGCCTTCGACGCCGATCAGCGACGCGACGCGGCCACTCTTGTGGATGCGCACGACGTCGTCGGCGGTCAGCGCGAGGGCCAGGGTGTCGGGATAGGCGTTGTCGAGGCGGTGGACGACGTCGATCTGTTCGAGCGTGGCCTGCACGGCGTCCGCGCCTTTCAGCGACGCGGGGACGTACACGGACCAGAACTGCCCGCCGACGCGGCCCGCTTTCAGGCGCGCGATGTCGGTGTGCAGCGGCTTCTCGAGCTTCGACTGGTCCTGGCGGAGGTCGATCTGCGCGAGGTGGTTCTTCACCCGCTCGCGGTACTGCCACGGCAGGTCGTTGTGGCCGTCGATGAGGGGGACTTCGCGGAGGATCTTGTCCACGCGCGCGTCCTGCGCGCCGGCGGCGAGCGTGAGAAACAGGGTGAGTGCGAGGGTGATGCGCATGACGGCGCAGGGTATCATCCGCGCCCGTGCCGCTCGCGTTTCAGTCCGACGAACATCACCCCATGGTCGACGCTCTCCTCCGCACCCGCGTGCCGCGGTGGGAGGCGCTCAACCGCGTCATCGACGAGCGTGACGACATGCTCGATTTCGCGCTGCAGTTGTTCGACCACGACCGCGACCGCGCGCTGACGAGCTACTTCCAGAACGCGTTGGAACAGTTCCGTCTCGTTCGCCATATTGCTGCGTGGCGGGGGCCCATCGGCAAGATGCTCGACTTCGCCAGCGGCTACGGGCGGCTCACGCGGCTGCTCGTCCACGAACACCTCGCGGACGAGGTCACGGTGTCGGACATCCTCGCAGGGGGGATGGAGTTTCAGGCGCAGCAGTTCGGCGTGCGCACGATCCTCTCGACCACCGATCCGAAGGACTTCGCCGCGCCGGACAATTACGACCTCATCTTCGTCGCGTCACTCTTCACGCATCTGCCCGAAGCGACGTTCCTGGCGTGGCTGCGGCGGCTGGCGGAGCTGCTGACACCCTCCGGACTGCTGATCTTCAGCGTCCATGACGAGCTGCTCGCTCCCGAGCCGTTCGACGGCGGGATCAAGTTCGAGTCGCGCAGCGAGAGCCGCGTGCTGGACGTGAACGACTACGGCTCGACCTGGGTCACGGAGAGCTACGTGCGCGAGCAGGTCGCTGCCATCGATCCCGGTCTCGCGTGCATCCGCATGCGGCGCGCGCTCGCGGAGTGGCAGGACGTGTACGTGATCTCGCCGTCGCCGATCGCAAGCGCCGAGCCGCGGCGCGTGCCGAAGGGCTTCGTCGACCGGCTGGAAGCGACGAGCGAAGGTGTGCGCCTGGAAGGGTGGGCCACGGCCGTTCGCGAGCGTGCGGATCGCGTGGAAGTCCGGCTCGAGGATCGCGTCGTCGCCACCACGCGTGATTTCGCGCCGCGTCCCGACGTGGCCGCGTTCGTCGGCACCGAGACCGCCACCGACTCCGGTTTCGGCGTGGTCATCCCCCACGCCGCGATCCATTCCTTCCGCTACCAGGTGGTCACCGTCTCCGCCTGGACCCGCGACGGCGAAGAGCGCATCCTCTTCCTCGGCACCCTCGACTCCCTCAAAGGCCACACCGCCCACGAGAAAGCCCGTGCCCTTGAGCACGCCCTGGGCGTCCAGTCCCAGGAGCTCGCGACCGCCCGCCACGACCTCGCCGTGGCCGCCCACCAGCGCGCCGAGCGCGAGGCGGAGATCGCCGCGATGAAGCAGAGCCGCTTCTGGAAAGTCCGGGATGTCTGGTTCGCCCTGAAGGCCAAATTCTAGGAGTGGGGGAGGCACAACGTAGGGCGTGGCTTCAGCCCGCCCGCCCCCGGGGGAGGCGGGCTGAAGCCACGCCCTCCGTTCCCGCCCTAGAACCCTTGCCGCCACTTCCCGTATAACGTCCCCAGAATGAAGCGCAGAACAAAGATCATCATCGCCATCGTCGTCATCCTGGGCATCGCCGGCATCGCCTTCGCGTCGATCCGGGGCCAGAAGAAGGAAGGGACGCCCGTCACCTTCGGGAAAGTCGAGCGGGCGGACCTCACCAGCAAGGTCTCGGCGAACGGGCGCATCGACGCCCAGCGGAAAGTCGACCTCTCCGCGAACGTGATGGGGCAGATCGTCAACCTCGCCATCCGCGAGGGCGACGTCGTCAAGAAGGGCGATTTCCTCCTGCAGATCGACCAGAAGCAGCTCGCCGCCTCGGCGCAGGGGGCCGAGGCCTCGATGCGCGCGCTCTTCTCCGACCGAGAGGCCTCACAGGCCATGCTGGCCGAGTCGCAGCTCAGCTACGAGCGCGCCCAGAGCAACTTTGCCGGGAAGATCATTCCCAAGGCCGAGCTCGATCGCGCCCGCGCGGCACTCGATTCCGCGCGCGCGAACGTTTCCGCGATCGACCAGCGCATCCAGCAGTCCCGCGCCAACCTCGCCGCCGCGCGCGACACCCTCTCCAAGACCACCATGACGGCCCCCATGGCCGGAATCATCACCGCGCTGCCCGTCGAAGAAGGCGAAGTCGCCGTCATCGGCACCATGAACAACCCCGGCACCAAGCTGCTCACCATCGCCGACATGAGCGTCGTCGAGGCCGTGATGGAAGTCGACGAGACCGACATCCCGAACGTGAAAGTCGGCCAGCGCGCCTCCGTGACGATCGACGCCTACCCGAACAAGACCTACGCCGGCGTCGTCACCGAGGTGGGCTCGAGCCCCATGACCGGCGTCGGCGCGGGTGGCAACGAGGCCATCAACTTCGAAGTGAAGATCCAGCTCGACAACCCGCCCGCGGGCGTGCGTCCCGGGTTCTCCTCCTCCGCGGACATCATCACCGGCACGCGCTCGAAGGCGATCGCGATCCCGATCCAGGCCCTCGTCGTGCGCGAGAAGCCGGGCACCGCCGCGAACGCCAAGACGCCCCAGGAAGAGGAAGGCGTCTATCTCATCAAGGATGACAAGGTGCAGTTCGCCCCCGTCACCACCGGCCTGGCCGGCGACTCGAACATCGAGATCGTGAAGGGGTTGTCCGACGGGCAGCAGATCGTGACCGGCCCGTTCCGCGCCATGCGCGAGCTGAAGGAAGGCACGAAAGTCCGGGAGCAGAAAGAAGAGAAGGGCAAAGACGAGGACAAGGACAAGGACAAAGCGTAGTGGAAACCTTCCGCATCGCGTCCAACGCACTTCGCGCGCACAAGCTGCGCAGTTTTCTCACCCTCCTGGGCGTCATCATCGGCGTCATGACCGTGATCACGGTCGTGTCGATCATCTCGGGGCTGAACAACTACATCTCCGAGAAAGTCTTCTCGCTCAACCCCGACGTGTACGTCGTGACCCAGTTCGGGATCATCACCAGCCGCGAGGCCTACCTCGAGGCGGTGAAGCGGAAGAAGATCGACTGGCGCGACTTCGAGCTCGTCCGCGACCGTTGCCATTCGTGCGACGGCGTCGCCGCGGGGCAGGAGACGCGCGCCGCCGTGAAGTACAACGCGAAGCGGTTCACCGACGTGCAGATCCGCGGCACGACGGCGAACATGGCCGAC
The DNA here is from genome assembly GCA_963821585.1 of uncultured Acidobacteriota bacterium. GTDB lineage: Bacteria > Acidobacteriota > Thermoanaerobaculia > Gp7-AA8 > Gp7-AA8 > QHVT01. The sequence continues at coordinate 3,587,586 of CAWGEI010000003.1, read as the reverse complement.
ATCAACACCGTCGACCTCGAGGGGGGCCGCTTCTACACCGACAGCGAGGAACGGCATTCCGCCCTGGTCGCGGTGATCGGCTCGGACGTCCGTGACGAGTTGTTCGGGAAGCTCGACCCGATCGGCCGGTCGATCCGTGTCGGCGGTCTGAAGGTACGCATCATCGGGCTGCTCGTGAAGCAGGGCTCGGTCCTCGGGCAGCCGCAGGACAAGATCATCTATATGCCCCTGGCGACGTGGCGGAAGGAGTTCGGCGGCACCCGTCAGGGGATTAACCTCTTCATCCGCGCGCGCGGCGGGGTCGAAGGGATGGAGCGCTCGCAGGACGACGTGCGCGTGCTGCTGCGCGGCCGGCGGCAAACCGCATTCCGCGCCGAAGACCCGTTCGCGTACGTGACGGCCGAGGCGCTGCAGATGGTGTGGAAGAGCATCTCGGCGGGCCTGTTCTCGCTGATGATCCTGATCTCCGGGATCTCGCTGGTCGTCGGCGGCATCGTGATCACCAACATCATGCTGGTGTCCGTGGTCGAGCGCACCCGCGAGATCGGGGTGCGCCGCGCCATCGGGGCGACGCGCGGAGACATCCGCCGGCAGTTCCTCACCGAGGCGACGCTGCTCGCCCTCGGCGGCGGCGTGGTGGGTGTGCTCCTCGGCATGGGGATCGCGAAGTTGATCTCGGTTCTCAGTCCCATGCCGACGCTCGTGCGTCCGGAGCTGATCATCGCCGGGCTGTCGATCGCGGCGTTGACGGGAATCACGGCAGGCTTCATGCCCGCGATGCGCGCGGCGAAGCTGCCGCCGGTGGAAGCATTGCGTTGGGAGTAAGGATCGAATGACTGAGAACATCCGCTTCGCCGCCACCGCCATCACCGCGCACAAGCTGCGCAGCGCGCTGACGATCCTCGGCATCGTCATCGGCGTGACGACCGTCATCGCCATGGTGTCGCTGATCGAGGGCTTCAACAACAACGTCGTCAAGAACTTCGAATCGTTCGGCGCGACGCTGGTGCAGTTTCAGAAGTTCGACCCGCAGTTCGGGCCGGGCGGGAATCGCAACTCCGAAGAACAGCGGTTGCGGAAGAACCTCACGTACGAAGACGCGGTCGCGCTGAAGGAGCTCTGCCCGTCGATCCTCGCGGTGTCGCCGGAGCGCTATTGGTGGTCGGGCGACGGCAGCACGCCGGACATCGTCTACGAAGGTGAGGTCGCGACGCCGGACACGGTGGTCGGGGTCACCGAGGACTATCCGATCGCGAACAATCACTTTATCGGCGAGGGGCGCTTCATCTCCGAAGGCGACGTGCGGCGCTCGGGGCCGGTGATCGTCCTCGGCAATGGAGTCGCGGAGAGCCTGTTCCCGCACCGCGATCCGATCGGCAAGCTCGTGACCTTCTCGGGGCGCAAGTATCTCGTCATCGGCATCCTGGAGAAGCAGGGCTCGTCGGGGTTCGAGTCCACGGACTCGCACTGCTTCCTGCCCATCACCACGTTCGACAGCCATTTCCCGTGGATCAAGCGCGAGCGCGGCGTGAACATCGCCACGATCCCCAAGAAGCCGGAGTGGGTGGATCGGGTGATCGAAGAGGGAACGGGGGTGCTGCGTACGCGGCGCAAGGTGCCGTTCAACAAAGAGAACGACTTCGGGATCATGACGCCCGACAAACTGATCGGGAACTTCCGCGCCATCACGGGCGGCATCACCCTGGCCATGATCTTCATCTCCAGCATCGCGCTGCTCGTGGGCGGGGTGGGCGTGATGAACATCATGCTCGTGTCCGTGACCGAGCGGACGCGCGAGATCGGCCTCCGCAAGGCCATCGGCGCCGTGCGGCGCGACATCGTCCAGCAGTTCCTGACCGAGGCGATGACGCTCGCGTCCATCGGCGGGTTCATCGGCGTCGCCCTCGGCCTCGGCATCGCCACGGTCGTGCGCGCGATGGACTTGCTGCCGACCTCGACACCGCTCTGGTCCATCCTCGTCGGCCTGACCGTGTCGATCTCGATCGGGTTGTTCTTCGGGATCTACCCCGCGTACAAGGCCGCGCGCCTGGACCCCGTCGAAGCGTTGCGCTACGAGTAGGGTTTGTGGTTGAAGCCCCGAGCGAAGTCGAGGGGTTAACTTAGCATCTGCGCTGCGCTTGCCGCTCGTCGCCGCACGCGCCGTCACCTTCGCGGATGACCCGCCGCGGCGTAAGTTTGGAGTGCGGAGGCAGGGCCTCCGCTTTCCAATTCGGGTTCCTCAGCGCGTCAGGCGCGCGATAGGAAAGCGGAGGCGCTGTTGCCTCCGCACTCCATATCACTCGCGGAGGTCGCATCGCGAGTCGGAGCCCGCTGCGTTGCTGCTAACTCGGCCCCTCGACTTCGCTCGGGGCTAACCGCTTGACCACTACGTCCGGAACCGGACAAACGCGTAAATGCCCTGCGGTTTGTGGCCGTAGATGTCTTCGAGGTCGTGCGTCTTGGTGCGGTAGTCGAGATTCACGCCCGCGCCGATCTTGTAGCGGGCGTTGGGGACGAAGTCGAAGATGTAGCCGGCGGTGTAGTGCGTCGCTTCCTCGACTGCCGAGGGATCGATGGCGAGGGGGAAGCCGGCCGGGCGGTCGACGTGCTCGACGCGGGCCATGAAGGTGTTGCGCGAGGCGCGCAGCGCGACCTCGAGGCCCCACGCGGTCTCGTCGGCGGAGAGGACCGTTTCCTCGTACGAGCGTGAGGTCCAGAGCGCGGTGATCGCGGCGAACGAGCCGCTGTAGGTCAGCGAGGCGCTGGTGACGTCGCGCTGCGCGAGGTCTTCGCCGAGCTCTCCGCGAGAGATCTGGATCGCGAGGCTGGGCGTCGGGGTGAGGGTGAGGCGTGCGGACTGCGAGTCCATGTCGCCGTCGGTGTCGAGCTCGGTGTGGTCGCCGGTGGTCGCGCCGTCGTGGAAGGTGCTGGCTTCAATGGTGAAGAAGCGCGTCGCGAAGCCGGCGGTGAGGACGCTGGTCGAGTCGTGCGTCGTCTCCTGGATGTCGTACCCGAACGGCGCTTCGGCGAAGTCGACGCCGGACGGACGGAGCTGCGCGGGGGCGGGGCCAAGGGCGGGCTGGCCGACGAGGGCGCCGTAGATGCTCACCAGGGAGGCATTGGTCGGGCGGAAACCGGCCTGCACGGCGACCTCGCCGAAGAGGTCGTGCGGGCGCATGCGGTCGATCAGTCCATCCTCGGGAACGTACTGGAAGAACTGGGGATAGCTGTCGTCGATGGTGTACGGCTCGAGGGAGACCCGGCCGCGGGCGAGGACGAACGCGCGGTCGCCGAGGTCGAGCTTGGCGCCGGCGGCGAACCAGTTCGTCGACAGTACGTCGTTCTCCTGCTCCTCGGGGCCGGTCTGGCTGAGGTAGGTGACGTGCGCGTCGAAGGCGTGGAAGAAGGTGAACGTGCCCGAGCCGCTCCGGACCCACGGCGACGCGCCCGGATGCGGCGTGGTGCCGGAGAGGTTCCCCAGCGGGTCGACCCCCTGCGCGAAAACGGCGGACGAGAGGAGCAGAGCGAGAGCGAAACCGACACGGGTGATCATGCGCGCCGCATTGTGCAACAGCTCTGCCCGCAAGATGTAGGGCGTGGCTTCAGCCCGCCTCCCCCGGGAGGGGCGGGTTGAAGCCACGCCCTACATTGCTACTCCTCCCGCCCGACCGGGTACAAGCGTGCCCGCTCGTCGTAGAACGGCGTCCGCTGGTAGAACCACCACAGGCGCGCGCGGGCGTTGCCGCGGAACGCGGCGTCGCTCTCGAGCTTCGCCCGGAACTCCTCCGCCAGCTTCGGGTCCTCGGCCAGCATGCGCTCGGCCATCGGCTCCATGATGTAGCCCTCGACGTATTCGGTCGGGCTGAGGATGGAGTTGAAGAAGCCCCACTGGAACAGCGAGTCGGGCGACGACGGCTCGAGGAGTAGCGCGGCGAGCGTGCCGAGGGGTTGGTCGACCGAGACCCGGACGGAGCCCGCGGGGAAGCGCTCTTTGTGCTTCTCCGGCGTGATGGTGGCCGTCACGCGCACATGTCCTTCGAACTGCGCGATGTCGTGTTTCGGGTCGGACAGCCGGTACATGGTCACGTCGACGTCGCGCGGCGCGGGGATGCGCTCGTAGGGGATGCCGTGCAGGTCGAGCTTGGCGACGACTTCCCGCCATGCCGCGGGCACCCAGTACGCGCGCGGCGGCGCGATGCTGGTCTCCACTTCGGACAGCGAGTGTACAGGCGCACGCATCGACACCGGCTTGCCCAGCCACTCGACATAGACGTCACCCGTCACCGCGGACAGCTTCTTGCGCGATTCGACGCCGAGGATCTCCACCTGCTCCGGATTTTCGTTCGCGGGCAGTTTCCACGTCAGCGGAATCGCCGCCGGGCGTCGTGCGCGCTCGGTCGCAACCGCCGCGCGCAGCGGTGCGAGCTCACGCGCGATCGTGCGCAGCGTGTGCTCGAGGAAGACGTACATGCCGAGGACGCGCTGGTCGTAAGGCTTGAGGGAGTGGTTCTCCACCAGGATCGTGGGGAGGTGGCGCGCGTCGCCATAGCCGTGCGACAGGCGCGGGTCGCTCTGCCCGAGGGCGATACCGGCCAGCGGATCATCGGTGAAGATGAGCGGGCCGGGGATGTGGCCTGCCTCGCGCAGCCCCGCGTCGACGGGCGCGCGGTAGCTCGCGTCCAGCCAGCGCGCGATCGCCGGGGAATGGCCCGCGGCGCCGTTCCAGCCGAACGTCACGTCGTATTGATAGTCCGCGCCGTCGGTGACGTGAAGGTCGATGTAGAGGTCCGGCTGCCACGTCCGCAGGGCGCGGATCATCGCCCGCATCTCCTCGGTGTCCGCCTTGATGTAGTCGCGGTTGAGATTGAAGTTGCGCGCGTTCGTGCGCCACCCGCCTTCCTCCGGGCCGCGCTGATTGATGCGGAACCACCGGTTGAAGCGCTCGTGGCCGTCGACGTTGAAGATGGGGACGAAGAGAAAGTTCGCGCCGTCGAGAAGCTCGCGCTTCGTGCCGCGCACGGTCATGTCGCGCAGGAGCATGAGCCCCGAGTCCTTGCCTTCGATCTCGCCCGCGTGAATGCCGCCCTGCGCGAGCACGATCGCCTTGCCCGTCTTGCGCAGCGCTTCGGGCGTGAACGCGCGCTCCTTCGACGCGATCACCATCCAGACGTCGCGTCCCTCGTCGCTCTTGCCGAGGGAGACCATCTTCAGGGTGCTGCTCGCTTTGACGAGCCGGTCCAGATACGCGACGGTCTCGTCATACCGCGGCGTCGTCCGGAACCCGGACGCCTCGGACGGCGTGACCCACGGATCGCTCGCCGGCACGGCCAGCGCGCGGCTCGCGCCGTTCCACGGGATCAGCGGAGGAAGGATGGGAGTCTGTGCGGAGGCGAGCGTGGCGGAGAGGAGCAGCGCCGTCATCATGACGGGGCTTCATAACACATCAGGTGAAGAGGGTCTTGATACGAAGCTCGAAATCCGGGAGGAGGGGCGTGGTGAGCGGATCGGAGACTTCCACGCTCGTCAGTCGCTCGTCGACGCGGCGATAGACGCGGATCGTTTTCTTCTTCGGGGCGAATCACCCACCACTCCAGGACGCCTGCCTGGTCGCGCTCGGCGAGACAGGCGTCCTCATCGAAGTGATCGGTGAAGTCTGTGACGATCTCGATGAAAAACTCACGGTTGCCGCCGGCATTCTCTGTGCCCATGACGGCTGTATGACCTGCGAAGTTGCGGAAGAAGAAGTCGTCCCGTTGATGCAGCATGGTTTTCAGGCGGAACATGACGCGTTGTGACCTCGTGTAGTGACCGTCCGAGACGTAATGAACGCCGTCGATGATCTCGTGGCGTTTACCGTCGTACGGGATCTTCAGGAAGTCTTCGTAGGTGAGTTTCACCAGCTACACTGTACCTCGGTGATCGACAAACTCCGCGCCTTCCCGGCCGAGCTTCGCGCGCTTCTCGCGACCGCACCTCATACGCGTCTGCGGCAGCGCGCGGCGGACGGGACGTTTGCCCTCATCGAGCAGGCGTGGCACCTCGCGGACCTGGAGGCGGAGGGCTACGGCTTGCGTATCGAGAAGATGCTGGCCGAGGATGATCCGCAACTGCCGGACTTCCAAGGAGACGTCGTCGCGGAGGAGCGGCGGTATCGGGAACTGGACCTCGAGCCGGCGCTGACAAAGTTTGAGAACGCCCGGGCGCGCAACGTCGAGCGGATCGAGGGGCTCACCGCGGAGCAGATACAGCGCGTGGGAGAGCAGGACGGGGTGGGGCGGGTGACGATCGCGCGGGTCGTGGAGATGATGGCCGAGCACGATGCAGGGCACGCACGGGAAGTGCGTGCCCTGCTGAACGAGCTGGGGTAGTTTGGAGTGCGGCGGCAGGGCCGCCGCTTTCGAATTCGCTCGGCAAGTGCGTGACGGTTGCGGCTTGCGGCGCGCGAATAGGAAAGCGGAGGCGTCGCCTCCGCACTCCATAATCACTTCGCGAACACGTCGTCCACGTTCACGATCTTCACGTTCGCGGGCTTGAGGTTCAGCTTGTAGCTGCCGATCACCTTGTCCTCTTCCGCGAGGTCGCGGCTTGGGCGCGTCGTATTTGATCGACGACGGGCCGTCCGCGAGCAGCGTGCTCCGCAGGCCTTCGGCGTCCTTCGCGATGATGACCACCTGGAGGTTCTTCGCCGAGAGGTACTTCTTGATCGCGCGGTTCACGTCGTCGCGGGTGAGCTTCGCGTACGCGGCGCGCATCGTGTCGACGTAGTCGCCCATGCCGTACCACCACGAGTCGAGCGCGTAGCCGAGGCGCTGGTTCTGGTTCGCGGTGAGGAGGTAGACGTTCTTCATCAGGTAGTCGCGGGCCTTGTCGAAGTCTTCCTGCGACAGGCCGTTGTCGATGAACTTCTGGGTCTCGTACAGCGCGATGCGCATGGCCATCTGCGCGTTCTCCGGGACGACCGGGCGGATCCAGATCTCGAAGAGCTGGTTGCGGCGCGCGATGCCCGGGCTGGGGAAGAACTGGGCACCGGGGCGATTGAAGTGCTCGATGTACGCGTAGTCGCCGTAGTTCAGGCCGCGCATCTCGCGGATGCGGTCGTACAGGTGCGACATCGACGCGCGGTGCTCGCCGAGCCACGCGCGCGCGACGTACAGCGCCGCGAAGTCGGCCGCGTTGCGCGTGACGGGGATGGGGTGGCCCAAGGAGATCGCGGTGGCGCGCGTCTCCTTCTTGACGATCGTCACGTCCAGCCCGCTGCGGCGCCTTCGCCTTGAACGGAGCGGCTGCGCGGACGCCTTCTCTTCCTCGCCCGCGCCGAGCGCGCCGAGGTCGGTGGTGAGGCGCGACTGAGCGTGTCGGGGTAGTCGCCGGACAGGCCGACCACCACGTTCGCCGCGTTGTAGTTCGCGTCGACGAACTTCTTCACGTCGTCGAGCGTGATCGACTCGATGCCCGGCGAGCGTGCCCAGGATCGGGTGGCCGTACGGCGTGCCGGCGAAGAGCGACGTTCTGCAGCCGCTCCTTGCCCAGCTCCTCCTCGTTGTTGGAGCGCAGGTCCTGAACTTGAGCGCGTTGAGCTGCGCGTCCTTGAGGCGCTGGAAGTCCTCCTCGCGGAAGCCGGGCGTCGAGGAGCTGCGGCAGGACGATCGGGCAGGAAGCCGGTCGAGTTGTCGCGGTGGACGACGCCGTGAAGGTCGTCATCTCCTTGTCGACCTGGTTGCCGAAGCTGCCCGCCATCGGGTAGAGCGCCTTGTTGATCTCGTCGATGCGCATGCTCGCGTCGAGCCCGCCTCGGTGATCATCGAAGCGGCGAGCTGCGGCCAGGCCTTCCTTGCCCTTCGGGATCGTGCGGCCGAGCCGGCGCGTGAAGAGCAGCTTGATCATCGACTGCGGCAGCACGCGACTTCTGCACGACGTAGCGGATCTGGACCTGCTGTCGCTTCGGCTCGCGGACGCGAACCATCGCGTCGACCGACGGCAGCTTGCCGATCCCCTCGGCCAGCGCGCTGCTGCGACGAGCGTGGTCACGACCAGGTTCCTGTCGGTGAAGTACTTCTGCGCCGCCGCCTGGATCGTCGGCCGGCGTCGACGGTCGCACAGGTCGCGGTAGTACTTGTTGAGCGTGTCGTAGCGAGCGGTCGAAGTGCGACGTAGCCGCGCCAGCGTGCCGGCGATGGCGTCGGTGTTGTCGAGGCCGCGGACGAAGCCGTAGCGCGCGTTCGCCTTGGCGTCGGCGACGCGGCGTGGCGTCGAGCTGCTTCGAGCGCAGGCCGGCGAAGGTCTTCAGGATCGCGTCGCGCACGTAGACCGCGTCCTTCGGCGTCCTTCACGCGCGCGAAGACGGTGAAGAGCGCCGGGTCGACGTTCGCGGCCGCCGAAGGTGAACAGCTGGTCGACCTTCTGCTCCTGCTCGACCAGGCGCTTGTAGAGCTCCGAGGTCTCGCCGAAGGCGAGGTCGACAGCGATGTCCAGCGCGGCGCTGTCCTTCGTCTGTCGCGAGAAGGCCGGCCCGTGGAAGGCGACCGTGACCCACGGCAGGCGTCGGCGCGGTCCACGGCACGTGCGCGTAGACCGGCCCGTTCGTGCTGCGGTCTCCTGCGGGGATCGTCGACGCTGAACGTGCCGCGCTTCCAGCCGCCCCAGTACTTCTCGACGAGCGGAAGCACGCGCGTTCGGCTCGACGTCGCCGGCGACGATGATGGTGGTGCTGCTCCGGGCCGGTACCAGCGCGTCGAAGAACGTCTTCGAGTACTCGAACTGGTTGGGCATGTCCTCGATGTCCTTGAGGAAGCCCATCGTGGTGTGCTTGTAGGTGTGGGTGGTGAACGCGTGCTCGCGCTGCACCTCGATGAGCTTGCGGATCGGGCTCGGCGGTGTTCTTGTTGTACTCGCCGAGCACCGCCCGCGCCTCGGTCTTGAACTCCGGCTTCCGCGTACGCGAGGTTCTGGAAGCGGTCGGCCTCGATCTCGAGGATCTGTCTCGAGGTCTTCCTTGGCGAAGGTGGCGTGGTAGTTCGTGCAGTCGTCGGTGGTGTAGGCGTTCTGGCGCGCGCCGGCCCTGGTCATGATCGCCTGTAGCACGTCGGGCGGGTACTTCTTGCGTGCCGCGGAACATCATGTGCTCGAAGAAGTGGGCGAAGCCGGACTTGCCGGGCTCGACCTCGTTGCGCGAGCCGGTCTGCACCGGGATCTGCACCGACGACGATGTTCGGGAAGCCGGTGGGGACGACGATGACCTTCAGGCCGTTGGGGAGCGTCTTCTCGGTGGCCCTGAAGGGAAGAATATCGGGGAGGATGTCGGGGAGGGTGTTGGCCGGCTGGGCGAACGCGCCAGTGGGCAGCGCGAGCGCACAGAGTGCAGCCATCAGGATGCGGGAACGAAGCATGGTTCTCCTTCTTTTAGCGTTAGTACGCCTTCTGGTTTGTGAAAACTACTTCGGCTCGTCCGGAATCTCCATCGGACCTTGCTTGAGGTCCTCACGGATGATCAGATCGAGGAACAGCTCCCGCACGCCGTTGCGTCCCTTCTCGCGATAGACGCGGCGGACGTCGGACGGCTTGAGCCGGATGCCGGTCATCGCCTCGAGGTACTGGCAGAAGACGACCGCGCGCGAGCGGAAGGAGATGACGAGGATCAGCAGCAGAATGCCGGCAGAGATCAACGGCATCGCGGAAGTGAGGTTGTTGATTCGGAAGAGCTCCATCGGACCGGGGAAATGCTACCAGAGGGCAGCCAAACCCGGCACTAACCTTGTAAGACAACGGTCTGGAGGATCTGCATGCCCGAGGAACGTTACCAGCCGGTCTCGTGTGACTATCACGATCAACTCGAAGCCGCGGCGATGCACAAGAGCACGGTCGAGCTGGAGTTCGAGCTCGACGGCGTCACCCAGAAGGAGCGGGGCCGCGTGGAGGACGTCTACACGGCTGACGGCGCGGAGTTCATCCGCTTCGCGTCCCAGGCCGGGCCGCTGGAGATCCGGCTCGATCACATCATTTCGTTCCAGGAGTGACACTAGTCCTGAGTCCTGAGTGCTGAGTCCTGAGTCCTGAGTCCTGTCAGCGCCTACTCAGGACTCAGCACTCAGGACTCAGGACTAGGTTTATCATTCTCGCGATGCCCAAGCTGCTCTTCTACACCGGCACGGCCTTCTGCCTCTTTCTCGCGCTGATCAGCGCGGGGGAGGCGGCGCGCGAGCTGCGCACGGAGGCGCTGTCGTTTGCGGGCCTGCCGGCCGGGCCGTACGCGGTATGGGCCATCGTGACGGCGTTCTTCTCCGGACTGGCCATCGCCGCGCTGTTCCTGCGCATGGCCGCGCTCCTCGCGGCGCGCAATCTGTTCGCCGCGTTCGTGGCCCTGCTGGCGGTGACCGCCGCGACCGGCGCGCTCGCGGGCGTGCTGTTCCTGCAGTGGCGCATGCTGGAGGTGGCGGAAACGAACCTCTCCGAGATCCACTTCGCCGCGTTCCTCGCCTTCGGCTTCTTCGTCTCCCTCAGCCTCCTGTCGCTGCGCCCGTACTTCAGCATCCAGGCGAGCCGGTTCCTTTCCGCGCTGGTCTTCTTCCCGCTGCCGCTGTTCGCGCTGATCGTCGCGCAGGAGATGTTCCTCCGCGCCTCGGACGCGCCGCTGCCGGCCGCGTCGCCCGCGTCGAGCGTGTTCTTCAGCGTGCTGGCGGTCCTTTTCGTCTCGATCGCGGTCCACTCCATCCGCCATCGCCATCTCTTCCTGGAGATGACGAACCTGCGCGAGCTGCTGGATTCGCGGGCGGATCCGTCGTCGCGGCATGGAAGACCGATCGGCGGCGTCGCGTTCGACAGTTGACGTGTCCGCTCTGCCGCTCTTCCTCTTCACGGTCCTCCTGCCGCTGATCACGATCGTCCTGCTGTGGCGCCGCCCGCGCGTGCCGGTCGGGGGGTGGCTGGCGACGCTGTTCGCCGCGGCCGGGATCACTGGTTTCAGCGTCCTCATCGCGCCGTGGGGCACGTTCGGACTGCCGGTGCGCTACGCGCTGATCGCGCTGTTCGTCCTCGCTCTCATCGTGTCGCTGCGGCGCGCGGTTCAGGCGGAGAGGAAGGAAGAGTCGCCCGTGCGCGCGATCGTGAAGGTACTGCTGGGGTTCTTCTTCGGCGGCGTGGCGCTGGGCGTCTTGCGCGGCCACGAAGTCCCGCCGGGCGCGATCGACCTCGCGTTTCCCCTGCGCGGCGGCTCGTTCCTCATCGGCCACGGCGGGAGCACCTCGCCGTCGAACATCTACAACGCCCATCCGCAGCAGCGGTACGCGCTGGACATCCTGAAGCTGACGCCGTTCGGCACACGCGCCCGAGGCCTGTTCCCGAGCGACCCGCGGGCTTACGCGATCTTCGACGCCGAGGTGGTGAGTCCGTGCAACGGCACGGTGGTTTCCGCCGTCGAGGACCAGATCGTGGTCGGCTGCGGCGATGCGAACGTGACGCTCGGCCCCCTCGGGCGCGCCAGCGTCGCCGTCCGCCCCGGGGCACCCGTCACCACCGGCCAGCTCCTCGGGCGCGTCGGCCAGTCCGCGAACACGGGCGAGCCGCACCTGCACGTGTTCGCGGAACGCAACGGTGCCGCCGTGCCCGCGCGATTCGGCGGCGAGTGGTGGGTCCGCAACGAAGTCGCGCGCCGCTGAACGCATCCTCCGTCCCTCAGAGTGGCTAAGCCGCAACCAAGTTTTCGCCGCGAAGCCTCTGTGGTCTCTGTGTCTCTGTGGTGAACGGTCTCTTTCGCGCGGCAGGCACGAAGGGGGACCGATTCACCACAGAGACACAGAGATCACAGAGGCTTCGCGGCGAAAACGTTGCGCCACGCGAAGAAACACGAGACAGCTACTGGTTTTCCGCGAGCCAGGTCATCGCCCGATGGACGCGGTCGTAGCCGCTCGGGTGGTCGTAGAAGATCACTTCCTCGATCGGGCCGGGCTTGAGCTTGCGGTAGGTCGACAGCCGTAACGCGACCGTGGCGAAGCCGTGTGGCTCGCGCGCCGCGTTGATCGCAAACGCATCCGCCTCGGCCTCCGACTGCCGGACGATCGTGGCCAGGACCGGCGTCATGACGGTCATGAAGATCGCGAGGATGAGGACCGCGAGGGGGAGTCCTGCGGGATCGCCGCGGTCGGTGATGCCCCAGCGGCCGCCCCAGCGCGCGATCGCGCCGTCGAGCGTGCGGTGCAGGACGAAGAACGCGAGCGCCAGCAGCAGTGTCATGTAGATCAGCAGGCGCTGCGAGTGATGGAGAACGTAGTGCCCCATCTCGTGCGCCATCACCAGGCGGATCTCTTCGAGCGACGTGCGCTTCAGGAGGTTGTCGTTCAGGGAGATGCGCGTCGTGCCGAAGAGGCCCTGCACGTTCGCGCTGACCCGCGTCGTCTGCCGCGACTGATCGACGACGTAGACGTCCCTCGCCGGGATGCGGTTCGCGCGCGCGAGCGACAGCACTTCGTCGCGCACGCGGCCCGGCGGCAGGGGCGTGTAGTCGTTGAACAGCGGGGCGATGACGACGGGCGCGATCACGTTGAGGAGGATGGTGACGGCGAGCGCGATCGCGCTGGCCCAGATCCACCAGCGCGCGCCCGTGCGCCGGACGGCCGCGTACAGCAGCGCGAGCAGCAGCGGCACAAACAGGATCTCCAGGCCGAGGGAGAGGAGCTTCTCGGCGAGCCACGCGCCGAAGGTCTGCGTCGACAGGCCGTACTGATGCTCGCGGATGAAGCCCTCGTAGGTGTCCAGCGGCAGGTCGAGGAGGAACATCACCACGACCCATAGCGCCACGTAGACGACGGTCATGAAGAACGGCTTCTTCGCGACGCGCTGCGCGAGCTCGCGCATGCGGCGGGAGAGTCCCGTCGCCAGCAGGAGCATGACCACGCCGAACAGATACAGCAGCTCCCAGAGCTGGAGCCAGTAGCCGCCTTCGTAGTAGGCATCCGACTTCGCACGCTGCTCGTCCGACAGCACCGCCAGATACGCCTCGGTCGCGAGCTCCGCGCTGAACGTGGGCGACGGCTTCGCCGCCTCGGGGATGATCAGTCCGGGCGGCAACTCTTTCGGCGCAGCCAGAACGAAGAGCAGTACGGCAATCTTCATGCGTGCGAGTATGCCGTGAATGGCAGTGCTCGCGGTGAAGCCTCTGTGGTCTCTGTGCTCTCTGTGGTGAATCGGTCCCCTTCGTGCTTGCCACGCGCAAGAGACCAATCACCACAGAGAGCACAGAGAGCACAGAGATGCCATCGCAAGTGCGATGATCTCCGCATGGATCTATTTCTTCAGGCGGCAATCGAAGAAGCACGACAAGGACTGGCGGAGGGAGGCATCCCCATCGGGTCGGTGCTCGTGCATGACGGGAAGATCATCGGCCGCGGCCACAACCGCCGCATCCAGCGCGGGAGCGCGACGCTGCACGGGGAGATGGACGCGCTCGAGAACGCCGGCCGCCTCTCCGCGCGTGTGTATCGCGAGAGCACGCTCTACACGACTCTCTCGCCCTGCGCGATGTGTACGGGCGCGATCCTGCTCTACCGCATCCCGCGCGTCATCGTCGGCGAGAACCGCACCTTCCTCGGCGAGGAGGACCTGCTGCGCGCGCGCGGTGTGGCCGTCGAGGTACTCGACGACGCGGAGTGCGTGGCGATGATGACGCAGTTCATCGCCGATCACCCGCAGCTCTGGAACGAAGACATCGGCGAGTAGCGAATGGAGCGCCGGCCGCCGGGCCGGCCGGTCCACCGGCGGCTCGCCGGTACCGCCCAGCGGGCGGTGGACCGGCCGGCCAGCGGCCGGCGCTCGTGCGCGTCAATCAGGCAGAACCCGGCGTCTCGAACTGAGTCGGATCGAGGAAGTCGGCGCGGATCAGCGACCACCAGTCGCTGGCAAGGTTCTGCAGCACGTAGTCGTAGGGCAGCCACCCATAGCCGCCGTCACCCCATTCCGTTCCCCACGAGTTCCGCACGCGGAGCGCGCCGGTGGTCGTCGTCCCGCCGGAGCGGTTCACGATCACCTTCTCGTCGTCGTAGCCGGCGGCCACGAGCGCGTGCAGGCTGACCGCCTGCTCGCGCGGATCGGGAAACGGGAGAGCGCCGCCGTTGGTGTACGACTGCTCCGAGGAGGGGTAGAGGACGAACCCGAACATGACCGGGATCTCGCGCGCCAGACTGGAGCGGATCGCCGCCAGCAGCGCATCGGGTCTGGTGCCGGCCGGATCGAGCCGGTAGTACGCGGTGCTCTTGTAATTCGACGCCAGCGCATAGACGAACCCCGGCGGCTCGTAGTCGTAGGAGCGCACGTCGTACGGCCACTCCGACTCCGGAGGCGCGCCGAACGCGCGCAACGCCTTCATGGCGATCCGCAGGAACGCGCCGCGATCGCCGGTCTGGTGCAGAAGGTTGCGCTCGACCTTGTAGAGAAAGAGGGGCGACGGCTGATAGAGGCGGTCGAACGTGCGCCGCTGGACGTAGCCGAGGAGCGCCGCGGCGGTGAATGCCGTGCAGGAGTTGATCGTCCCCTGGCGCCCGACGGGCGGGAAGTACTGGCGGAGATCGACGCGCGGAGGCTCGGCCGCCTCCGCCTTCAGAGAAGGAGCGAGCCGTTCGATCCTGCGCGAATCCGTGGTCAGGTCGCGCGCGTCCGCGGGATCGGGAATCCAACCGGTTGCCTGTGGCAGGAACATGCCCATGGAAGCCCCTCTCGCTTTAGGGGTGACGGCGAGAGGGACTTCCCTACCTGTCCACCGGCTACCGGGTGGCGGTGAAGATGCCTTTCAGGCGCGGATGATTCTTCAGCGGCGCGAGGTCGGGGTCATGGTTCACCGCCTGGCGGTCGCTGTAGCCCGCGGCGTACGCCTTCTCCAGGTAGTCGATCCCGTCGTCGAGCCTTCCCGCCTGCGCATACGCGCCCGCCGCATTCACGAGCGCCTCGTGCAGCCGGTAGCCCTCCGCGCCCTTCGCGGCCCTGACGAACGCCTGCGCCGCCTCGACATACTGCTTCGAGCCGTGCAGGGTGGTGCCGAGGGCCAGCCAGACGGCGCCGTCGTCCGGATCCTGCTCCAGCGCCTGCCGGTACAACTGCACCGCCTCGGCCATGTTCTTCTCCTCCGCGCGCATCGACGCGGTCTGCAGCAGGCGGCCGCGCTCGTCCGTGCTCGGATTCAGGTACTGGTACCCGCGCGCGAGATACGACTCCGGCGTCCAGTGGTACTCCATGTACCGCGCCGTCTGATCGGCGACCCGGCGCCCGAGGAGGCGGGCCACGACGTGCAGCGAGCCGTCGATGCCGGCCGAGATCCCCGCCGTCGTGACGATCTTCCCGTTGTCGGTGTAGCGGAGGCCGTCCTTCACGTCAGCCTTCGGATACGCCTGCCGCAGCCCGTCGATTGCTCCGTAGAACGTAGTCACCGTCAGCCCGTCCAGCAGCCCCGCCTTGCCCAGGACGAACGCCCCCGTGCAGACCGACTGCGCGATCTCCGCCTCCGTGGCCGCCTGCTTCGCCCACGCGAAGAACTCCGGATCGTCGTTGATCTCCGTCGACGCCGGCCCGCCCGGGAAGACCACGATGTCCGGCCTGGGCGCGTTCCTGATCGAATACGTCGGCTTGATCTGCAGCCCCTGCCCGTCCAGCGGCGCGTCGCTCTTGGAGACGGTGTAGACGTTGAAGGCCCGCTCGCCCCCGACCGCGCCGAAGCCCCCGGCGTCCTTGTAGACCTCGTACGGCCCCGTCCAGTCCAGCGGCTGGACGTTCGGGTACAACACGATGGCGACGTTCCGCGTGTACTTCTCTTCCGCCGCCTGCAGCGTGCAGGCGATCAGCAACAACAGCAATGTGGCCAGGACCCGGTTCTTCATCAGCGTTCTCCTTGCCCGTCACCATGCGGCGCAGGGAGAAATGGCGCACCCGAAATGCAGCGGAAGGGTGCGTGCTTGCAGCGAACGGGATGCGCTCAGGTGGAGCGCCGGCGTCTCCGCCGGCTGATGTGGAGGCGTCCCGCGCCGCCACCTGGGTGGGCGGGGGAGCGTGGCGCGCTGCTACCGCTGCGAAAACAGCACGAGCAGCAGCGCGATCGCTCCCGGCAGCGCCTGGATGAGGAGGATCGAGCGTTTCGCCGTGAGCCCGCCCACGATCCCGGCGATGATCACGCACGACAGGAAGAAGATCTTCACCGCGAACGCGTGAGGCCCCGGCACGAGCCCCCAGATCAGCCCGGCCGCCAGGAAGCCGTTGTACAGCCCCTGGTTCGCAGCCAGGACCTTCGAGCTCTCCGCGGCCTCGCGGGTCTGCCCGAAGATCCGCCGCCCCACGGGCTTCGTCCACAGGAACGACTCCAGCACGAAGAAGACGAGGTGAAGGAAGGCGACGAATGCGACGAGCACGGATGCGAGCAGGCTGAACAACATGGACTCATGATACAGGGCAGCGGAGCGCCGGCATCCTTGCCGGCCGCTCCGCCGGCTTCCAGCCGGCCTGTGTTCCTCGGATGTGCAGCAGCCACCGCCCGTCGACCGCATCACAGATAGCCGCGGTGTTCAGCGATGTTCAGCGGCCAATAGTTCGTTTGAAGCTAAGGCATACTAGGGTGGGGGTGACGACACCGCTTTTGCGTCACACCTAGCTGGAGAGCGCTCTCCTCATTTTTCATGAGCTGGCCGGGTGCCGGCATGAGGAGGAGCTATGCGTCAGGGTGTTCGGATTGCAGTCGGAGTGTGTCTTCTGGTGTTCTCGATGAGCGCGTTTGGGATCCCGCGCGACGGCAGGGAGCGAACGCGAGACCGGGAGAGTCCGGCCGCGAAGTTCGTAAAGCGGGTGGTGCGTTCGCTCGGTGACGGCCTCATCTTGCCTACCCCCGCTCCTGTTCCGGCGCCTAAGCCCTGAGCGTGGGCCGTTGAAAGTCTCGCTCCGGAGACGTCCGGAGCGAGACGATGTACTCCCGGACGTGGCTGACGTGGGCGGGCTTTGCCTCCTTCGCGGCGATGGCTTCGGTGAGGTAGCCGAGGGCGGTGATGGCCCGGGTGTTCAGCCCCGCCATCGTGAATTCACTGATGATGGTGCGTGCGAGGATTTCGGCCTGGTCTGCCCGCTCGAGGAGGAGGTGACCTTCGACCATCTCGAGCCCGCAGATGCCGGCCTCTTCGTGCATCGACTGGCGAAGGAAGTCGAGACGAACGAGCCTGAGGTGAGAGATGCCTTTCGCGGCCTCTCCCCTTCGGATGAAGAGTCTTCCCCGCCCGAGCTCGCCGAGCACCATGTAGATGGGCTGCTTCAGTTCCTGGAACAGTTGCACGGCGTAGGTGAGGTTCTCCTCGGAATCCACAAAATCCCCGAGCTCGATCGAGCAGAGGCCGATCGCCTGGTGAATCGAGGCGAGGCTTTCCTTTTCGATCTCGCGGGTCGAGGCGAGCAGGAGCAGGTAGACCTCCCGGGCCTCGCGGAAACGCTTGAGTCTTTGCAGGAGAAGGCCTTCACCGAGTCCGCAGAGGAGGGAGTTTCGTGCATCACCGTGGTCACGGAAGATCTGCTTCGACTCGACCAGCAAAGTCCGGGACTCGCCGAAGCGTTCGAGCTCCTGAAGAGACGCCGCGAGGTTGAAGCGCACGATGGCGAGGTCGTGAGCGAGCCCCCCGCGCCCCACTTCGAGATGCTTCTCCGCCGTCGCGAAGACTTCGATGGCCTCGTGGTTCCTGCCCAGGTAGCGGAGTGCTTTTCCAAGGTCTTTCCAAGCATGGGCACGGAGCTGACCGAGGATGATGGCGGGGTAGGACCCTTCCGGGAGTGCCTCGGAGATCGCAACAGCGAGCTCCGCGATCGCCTTCGCGTGCACCGTATCCTGGGTGAGCCACTCGGCGAAGAGCTTCCCCAGGCGTTCGAGTGCGCCGCAGGTCTGCAGCTCCGGGCGCTCAACGAGCGCCGACCAGTCGCCGCGGGGAGTTTTCTGAAGCAGCGGGTCGACGATGCCTGGAGCGTCTGCCCGTTCTCTCTGAAGACGTCCCTCGGTCTCAGCAAACTCACGGGCGCGGTCGGCACGGGTACGGCGTGGGAACCTCAGCATGGGACGTTTCCTCCACACGTATTCACGGCAGAGGTGAACGCCGCGCGCAGCCAGGTGTCCATGTCTTCGATGGGGCGACGGACGAGTGCGCTCGTCAGGATGTTGCCGATGAGCTCCTCAGCTTCATCCGGTGGAATCCCGAGGTTCTCCGCCATCTTCGCAAGAGTCTCGAAGTGCCGAAGGTACTCCGCCTCGGCAGCAGCTGTATCACGCATAGGGTTCATGATGGCGAGACACTAGCACCACCTATGGATGGCGGTAAATAAGTAGCGCAAAGGTGTCTTGTGCGGGAAATGTAGGCTCAACGACGAACGAGCAGCGACTTCTCAAGGGAATTGCGGACGCAGCTCTGTTGGAGCTACGGGTCACAGATGGGGGCGTTGACATACGCCGTGGACCTGCAACTCATACGGTCGGACATCGAGTTCTAAGCGTTGCGATCGAGTCAGCAGAGAACGAACGGCCAATTCAGAAGTTGATCGAATCACGTTCGCAGCTGTTAACTTCGCTGGTCGGAGGAGCATCCCGTGCCGAAGCCGGAGTGGCGCGGCCAAGTTAGCCGGCGCCGTCGCCTTCCGTCTATAGAACTCGTACTGCAACGCGCGGGATAGCGCGATCACCAAAACCGCTGATGATGTGAGGTCTCTTAACTCGGGCAGCTCAGCCTCGTCGGAGACCTTACTTATCGTTGTTGGTCGTGGATGAGGTGCCCAGCAAGGCGGATTCGATGAGAGGCCTCAACGCCCGACTCATCGCCTGCTGGGCTTTGGCCGAGAATAGCTTCAATTTCGGGAGAAGGGTTAGCTCTCCACTTTCGACAAGTAATGCTATTTCAGGAGATAGGATGACATCGGGCCTGACGCATAGGATGAGTGCTCGATTGGTGTCTCTACAGAACATTAGAAAATCCCTGAGTTGAGACGTGAGCCGAAGTCGGCGAACATTCTTCACCTCAATCAGCTCGGAAGAGGTGAGTTCATCTGGGATTCGGAACGCCGCCGTGCCGGTCGCCGACGGAATCCGCTGTTTGACGCCTGTCACGTTGCCGCGTTCACCAAGCCGCCCGTATCCAGCATTCGTTTTCACCTGCATTTTCGCAAGCACGACTCGATGCCGTCGAAGAATGTTTTCGGACTCATCCATCGTCTACTCATCTTACGTCAGTTCGGATTGGTCGGTCACCATTCGTGCACCGCAGGATGGCCACCGCGTTACCCTCGCTCCGTTCGGCGCGCACAGCAGTTTCCGAATGTTCGGAGATCGGGCAGCCACCGCGGAAGACAAGCGCGGCCTCACCACGAAACCAAGCCATTGAGAATGTGGAGCACTGAGAATTACTGGAGTGTCCCTGGCACCGCGTTCATAGAGAGCGCGCGTCAACGTGAACGTACAATTCGCCCGGCTAACGCCCTTGGTGTAAGCTGTGCGGCAGGTCTCGCGTGCTGAAGCCCGAGCGGCGCGGCGGTTGCCGGCGATGACGTGCGCAGTACCGAATGGCGAACTGCAACCGCCGTGACGCTGGCGATGAAGCAGCCGGCTCGGCCGGCGGGCCAAAGCCGGGCCGCATCAGCTTCACACCAAAGTTAGGTGGCGCTTCGTAGACAATAGTGCGGTGCGCGTCTATTTCGACACCAGCGGATTGAATCAGCTACTCGACGATGGTAGCCGAGACGTGCTTGTCCATGCGTTAACGGAACGCGCGTCGGTTCGTATTTCAGCGGTCAACGTGGTTGAAGCGCTAAACACCGCGAATCTGGAGCGCCGTACGGCACTACTGCGTCTCATGAAGGTTTTAGCGGGTGGCTCTGACCTGATGGACTTGCCGAACACGATTGTTCGAGAGGTTTACCGCAATTTTGCGCGGCGGTCGCGCTGGCGAAA
Source organism: uncultured Acidobacteriota bacterium (assembly GCA_963821585.1). Taxonomy (GTDB): domain Bacteria; phylum Acidobacteriota; class Thermoanaerobaculia; order Gp7-AA8; family Gp7-AA8; genus QHVT01. The sequence goes on along the minus strand of CAWGEI010000003.1, from coordinate 3,567,653 downwards.
ACCGCTGCTGATCTTGAATCGAGATCCTGACGGCGACGACTTGCAACGGATTCTGGATGATCCGACGTCGATAACCGACGACGATCTCGTACTCGCCGCTGAGGCTACCGCCAACCGCGAGGCAGCTTTCGAGCAGATGGTCTTCGACGGCCGTGACGAGTTTCAGCAACTCTTTGCGGCGTGGCCGCGGCTACGGTTGACGGCGGCCGACACGATGCGGTCCTGCCTCCGGAACCTCGACACATTGGTCGAAGCTTGGCTATCTCGTACATACAAAAGTACCGTCGGTAAGGATCTGGACAGGCAGGAAGCCGAAGACCTTCTTCAGGAGCCGCTGCTTGCTCTCTACATGGCTGCGTTCGGGTACGGGCTGCACCTGAGGTCGATCCAACGGAGCCACTACTCGCGCGGACGCAACGCAGGAGGCTTGGACCTCACGCAGGCCGTCTACTTGCGGCTGTGCGACCGCTTTGTCACGCACGATCGGTCGCAGTGCCGAGCCCTACGTTTTCTCACGCGCTTTGTCCGGCGCAACCGTCCTGTCGTGCAAAGCTACCGCAACTTTAGGGAAGTTTTGCTGCAGGAAGTGCCCGGTTGACGCGGCTCGAGCGACCGCGTGCGATGTTCCGTGTTTTCGTCCACCTAACGGCTCTCACGTTAAGCTGTGCGGCCGGGGGCCACGTGCCGAAGCCGAAGCGGCGCGGCGGTTGCCGGCAAGAAGTTGCACGCAACGCCTGCCGACCTGCAACCGCCGTGACGCCGTCACGCTGGCGAGATAGCAGCCGGCTCGGCCGGCGGACCGAGGCCGGGCCGCACCAGCTTCAGCGTGAAGTTAGGTCGCATTCTGGCTTCACGAGTGATCGAAAAGGGTCGGCTTCCGACGACGTTGAATGTTGTCAAGCATACGAAGCGCGAGGCGTTCGCTTTCTGCCCGCGTTTCTGCATCCTCGCGAAGCTGATGCACGATGCCTTCGTCTTTATCGGCCGCGCGTCGTAGCTCTCTACGCAACGCCGCATTTTGCTCCGCGGCAGCCGCCGCCGATGACTCGAGCGACTTCTCCAAGCTATCTAGGTGTGCACCAAGCGCCGCAGCAAGGCTGCCTAGCTGGTCGACGATTCGTTCGCCAAGGTGCTCAACCGCCTGACCTAGCGATCGAAAACCAGCGACTAGTGTTGCCGTGGTGCGACGCTGTTCGTAGACCAGAGAGAAATGCGGGATTGCCTGGGCTTGTCGATACAAGCTGGTCAGACGGCGATGCGTCCTTGTGGGATCGGGCAGAATGGCCACGCCAATTTCGAACGCTGGCAAAGCACGATGGAAGCGCGAACTGCCCGCGGAGTATTGCGCTTGAAGCGATTGTATCGTTGTCATCGCGCTACGGAACTCCTCCAGCTTTGCAACCGCGTCTTCAATTGCCTCCCAAAACGGCGACGCCAGCTTAGCGCGCAGCTCGTGGTCGGCTTTGTCTAGTAGAAGTTCGGCCCCTGCGAGAACAATCGGCAACGAAGCGGCTGTCTCTTGTGCCTCCGAGAGTGTCCGCCGCAAGTCCGCGAGAGCTGCCTCTCGAGCTGCTTGTTCCCGAGCATGCTCAGCATTCCGACGCTCTTTTTCGCGTTTTCTCGCGCCAGCGAGTTCCATCGTCATGCTCATAAATCCCAAACTTACAAGAATACCAATTATGCCATGAAGAACCGCCTTGAGCGGGTTATTGCGCCTCCAGTCGGTGAGCGTCGCCGGTCGATCTTTATACTTGAACGTACCGGTAGCGCGAAGGTCATCCACATCGAACAAAACTCCGGCATTCGAGAATACGAGCCTGCCAACCTCGGCTTGAACGCCGGGCTTCGACCAACCAGAACCGAACGTATAGATACCAAGTTCGTCCACGCGCATAGGCTGACACAATGTTGGATGAGTGGTCTTGCGTGGTGTGATAACGCCGCCGGGGATGATCCCTTGAAGAGTCACACACTTGGTCGGGCTGTACACACCTTCAATTTGTCTCGTTGGTTCATATTTGTCGCAAGCCGCCGTCAGCAACGCTACACCGAGGGAGGCCGCAAGCACGCGGAGGGGCCGTCGCGAGCGCATGACTGGGCGATGCACGTTCACATTATTGCGCACTTGAGTCACATTTTCGTGTGCTCTCTCTACCTAGATCGCTCGCCCCGAAACCCGGCCGACCTAACGCATATTGAAAGCGCGCCCCTTGCTGCTACCGTGGAGGAACGACTCCCCCGGAAAGCGAAGGGAGCGGCTGCGATGAAGGAACAGCCCATTCACTATCTGGGGCTCGATGTGCATCAGTCGACGATCGTCGCCAGTGTGCGCGATGAGCAGGGGAAGGTCGTCATGCGAGCGACGGTGGCCACCGAGGAGAAGGCGATCGTGACGCTGGTCAAGAGCGCCGGCGCGCGAGTGCACGTGGTCTTCGAAGAAGGAACGCAGGCGCAATGGCTCCACGACGTGCTGCTCTGTCACGCGGAACGCGTGGTGGTGTGCAACGTCCGAGGGAGCAGACTTTTACAAGGCCGTTCGCGCCTGCCGTAAGTCTCTCCACTGGGACGTTCGGCGTGAGCAGCTTCGCGTTGCGAGTGTCGAGAACCGACATTCGTGTTTCCGGCGTTTTGCATAGCGGACGCAAACTCACTTCCATGAGATGGGCAACGATTTGAACTTTGCTCGCAGAAAGGAGGCGAGTACGTCGGTCTGTTCTTGATTTGCGCGATCTTGGTGATCTTAGTTGAACCACTGCGGGTAACGACATCGACAAAGTCGGTGAGCGTGATCTTCGGCATAGACGACAATCCGCGAAGCCAGCGCGCTTACCCGCGGCCGGACTTGTTCTTCGTAGGATCAACGACTTTGTATGTGCCGCCAGGTGTTGGCGTTGGCGGAAGAGGCTTTCCCTTCGGCACGGTAACCTCTTTCCCACCGCCGCCACGGGGGCCGATTTGCTGGTACTGCGCGGAGACTGGGGCCGGCGTTCCGGGTTTAAGACCTGACTTCTTCGTCATCACATTCTCCTTCTGGACCGCGCACAAGCGTCTGCTCGCCACCAGTCCCAATAATTGTCGAACGAAAACACGACTCCACGGCTGTTTGCCGCAAAATGTCTCTCAAATCGACGATCAAACAACTGATTTCGGAATGGCGCCAGCCGCTAATCTACCGGCCGTAGAGCCACACCCAGAGTTGGCGTGTCCTCACAGACGAGAAACACGATTGGCGCGCGTTTGTGGCGTCCGCGCATCGGATCAAGAGCGAGATTGTTCGAGCCGCCCGCCGGTTCCTTCGCCGTCGCATCCTCCGGATAGCGTGTTCCATCCGGCTAACGTCCTTGGTGTAAGCTGCGGCGGGCTTCACGTGCGAGGAAGGACGCGGCGCGACGGCTGCTGCGAATGACGTTCGAGGAACCGAGTCGCGAGCTGCAGCTGGCGTGCCGCCGTGACGCTCGGCAGTTCGGCAGGCAGCTCGGCTGCCGGGTCGGACACCAGCCCGCCGACCGCTTCACACCAAAGTTAGCCGGCAGGGTCACCGCGGTTGTACGCCGTGCCACTCTCGGGTCACAGCGCACGGCTTTTCCGTTCCGTTCAGTTCTTTTGGGAGAAGATTGAGATGGACGGTTTGTACAAGCTGCGCGTGCTCGGGCGCCAAGTAGAGAAATGATGTGTAGGTCTCCTCGCCCGAAGCAGGAGCACGATAAGGTCTGTCTATAGCAATATCAGTTTTCGCGACATCGTAACCTGTAGAATCGCGAAAGCAGACGCTACCGAAGAAGCCGCGTTTCCGCGGAGCACGATTAATGATGTGTACATTCCAGTCATAGCGGCAGCGAACTGACGTGGCCTCTGTCACTCGGATATCAGTAATAGCTGCGTGGAATGAGGCTTCGCGTTCGAGAGCTTCGGCATCAGGTGCTGGAACGAATACTGGCGTCTGAACGTAGAGTTTTCGGACGTGAGGAGCAGTTGGATCGGGGATTGTTCTGTCTACCAAACGCTCCACTCGCGAAACTGATTGACGGGTAACGCTAGCGTCACGTGTAAAGGAACCCATCGCCTCGATCCGCGACTTGATCAAGGTCGCCGCGGCGCCCAGCGCTGCTACAAGGTTTCCGGTTTCGTGTAGTTGAAACGTTGCGGCGGTTACACCGGCAAGATCCGATGGGAGATCAGGAGGTTTTGTACGATCGTAAACGATAAACGTCCGCTCTCGACCCAGACGGCCGATAAACAGTCCTAGCTCGAAAATGGCATTGTCACGCGCTACCAGCTTCTCAGCTCCTCGCCGGACGACAAGATCATCGGCGGACAATACTAGAATGGCAAAGTCGAAACGATCGAGCGCGAGTACCAGCGATTCCAAGTTTCCACGCGTCAGCTCAAAAACACCCTGTGACCACAGTTCGACTTGGCAGTCTCGGTCGAGCAAAACCTGTAGTGCCTCGGCGACGCGAGTTCCTTCCGTTGACGAACCAACGAATAGCGAAGGGCGGGATCGATTCACAAGCCCAATAATAGCTGACATCCGGGACAGCAGGATCGTCCGCGCGGGAGTCGGCCATAGGTAAGAGCTCTGCTCTCCCGGTCGATGGCCGCCGAACTTTCTGTCCGGCTAACTTGAATTCACCAGCGACGGGCTCGCCCCTTCCGCAGCGTAGCGCTCATATCGACACGGGACCCCTATCCGGGTTATCCGACTCAGGGAGTGTCGAGAGGGCTGCGCACCCCGCGTGCGCCATGCCGCAGGACATGGGTGTAGATCATGGTCGTTGCGACGTCGCGGTGTCCGAGGAGCTCCTGGACCGTCCGGATGTCGTGGCCGCGTTCGAGCAGGTGGGTCGCGAACGAGTGGCGGAAGGTGTGGCAGGTGACGCGCTTGTCCATGTCCGACGCACGCGCGGCATCGCTGACGGCGCGCTGTACGACGGTCTCGTGCAGATGATGGCGGCCTTGCCTGCCGTCCTGATCGCGCCAGCGCCGCGACGCGGGGAACACCCAGTGCCACCGAGGGTCGCGCGCGGCGTTGGGCAACTTGCGCGCAATGGCATCCGGCAACCAAGTCTCACCCCACCCGAACGCGAGATCCTCCTGATGTACCAGCCGCGCATGGACGATCTGCTCGTGTAGCTCGGCGGTGACGGAGGTCGGCAGCATCGTCGTCCGGTCGTGTTTCCACTTCGGATCCCGGATAGTCAGTTGCCCGCGCGCGAAGTCGACGTCTTTGATTCTCAGCGTCAACGCTTCGAGCAGCCGCAGCCCGGATCCGTACAGGAGTTGCACGACCAGCTTCGCGGGCGGCTCGAGATGGGCGATCACGTCCCGCACTTCTTCGATCGTCAGCACGACCGGCAGCCGCTCCGGTCTCTGCGCCCGCACCAGGTCGTCGAGCCACGGCAATGGCTTCTCGAGCACATGCCTGTAGAGGAACAGCAGCGCGGCCAATGCCTGATTCTGCGTGGACGCGCTGACCGTACGGTCGACGGCCAGGTGGCTGAGGAACGCATTGACTTCGTTTGCCCCCATCTCCGAGGGATGCCGTTTGCCGTGGTACAGGATGAACCGGCGGATCCATTGCACGTACGCCTTTTCCGTTCGGACACTGTAGTGGCGAACGCGGATGGCGGTGCGAACGCGGTCGAGAAATTTCGGCGGCTCGGACATGCGCCGAGGTTCCCTCGGTCGCTCGTCGATTGCAAGCTTTCGCCAGGGAGTGGATTCGGAGGGTTGAAATGTCGGATAACGCGTTATCCAACACGTGCCGGCGCCCGCTGCGTAATGGGTTATCTCTCACGGTTTGCCGCCGAAGAAGTTGCACATCGTCTCACGCCGGTCACCCATTGACCCCTTTCCGTTCCTTATTTACCGCGTTCTCTGGCTCTGATAGTGTCCAGGCCCCGATGCTTCCCGACTCGGACCCCGAGGACATCATCACTGCGTATGAGCGCGATCATGCGAGGTTGACCGCTCTTGCCGAGGAACTGGGACTCAAGGGAGAACGGGCGGAAGAGCTGATTCAGAGCATCTTGGTCGCCACTCTTGCTCGCCGCGTCACTTCTGATCACGTCGAGTGGTTGGAAGCCACTTTTCGTTTCGCAGTCGAATCCCTCGAGGAGCGGCTTTAATGGCTCGGGATTTCAATCCTCCTCCCGATCCAGGGCGGGAGTTTGCTGCGATGACTCTCCGCCTACAGGCAGAGCGTCAGGTGGCACCTCGACAAGTCGATCGCGCTTTACGAGACACACCGCGCGAAAACTGGCTCGCACTTTCGGATCATCCTCACCTTGCCACGGTTGGTGGGCTGGAACGTCTCGCAGCCCGAGTCACGGAAGCCGTCGGGAAGGACTTGCCGTACGCCTTGGCGGTTGCGAACCTCGCTGTGTCCGTGGCGGAGGGACTGGAGCCGGATGCCTACCACCCCGTGACGACGGCACAGGTCTGCGCCCACGCCTTGAAAGACCTGGGCAAGGTTCTGCGAGAGCTTGCCCGACATCAGGAAGCGATCGACACTTTCCTACGCGCTGTCGAGGTTCTTGCCGGACACCTCGCGTTGCACCAGGACCTCGCCCTGATGCGCCTGCACCTCGGCTTCACCTATCAGGAAGTCGACCGCTACAGTGAAGCCTTTGGGCTGATCCGAGAGAGTAAGAAGGTCTTCGCTGCGTATGGTGATACACGCATGCTGCTCATCGCCGGCATCGCCGAGGGTGCACTGTATCAACGCCTCGCACGACCCCGGGAAGCCAGGGAAGCCTACCTGCTTCTTCTTGCTTCCTCGAAACCCGACTTCGAGAGCGCAGCAGCACTCCACAAGAACATCGGGTTGTGTTGTATCGAGCTCGGGGACTACGCCGAAGCCGAAGCAAACCTCGTGGAGAGCATACGGCTCTACACCGGAGAGCTCGGGCAGCCGGTCGAGACTCTCAAGGCGCAGACTGCCTACGGTCGGCTCCTGATCCGCACCGGGCGCATCGAACGAGGCATCGCCCACCTGAAACGCATCCGCCGCGCGTTCCTCGGGCAAGGAATGCCGGAAGAAGCGGGGATCTGCGCCCTCGAGATCATCGAAGGCTTACTGACCCAGAACAAGGCGGAGAATGCCGAACGGCTCGCCCGGATGGTCATCGCTGAATTCACGAGAGCACAGCTCAACAAGCGCGCGATCACAGCCCTCGGCTATCTCACCCGCTCCATCGCTGCGAGGAAGGCTTCCGTTCCGCTCGTTCAGAACGTGCGGGATTACATCCTCGCGCTCCGGACGAATCCGGAGCACGAGTTCTTACGACGCGCTCTTCCTACGGTTTCGGGGCCGGGGCAGGGATCGGAACAGTGATCAGATCGCCGAGCGCCCGGACAACCCTCTTCACCGCCTTCCTGGCGAACCCTCGGGGCTCATCGCGCTCACTGGGCGCGGCACCCATCGACACCGCTCCCACGAGCAGACACACCACAACCACACTGCGAGTGATCCGACGCATACAAACCTCCTCATTCGGCTGCGACGGCCGACGTTCGACATGAGGAGGACGTCCTCTTCACCGGTTGGAGTACGGGACGCCGAGCGCCCGATCTCCCCGGCGGCGTAAGTATCGCCCAAATTCCTGGAAGACACCGGTCAGGGGGCAATCCCCAAGGGTCGCTCCTGGAACCGCCGTGAGCAGAAATCCGAACTACACCTTCTCGACAAAGTAATAGTGGTTCTCGCCCTCGTCCTGCGCGTCGGCGACCCACGTCAGGCCAGCATCGCGCAGCAATCGCTCATACGTGTGCTCGCCGAGGGATTGCGACGGGCGACCGGTCATGGCGTCCAACCATTCCAAGGGCTCCCGGGGTGCAGTGAAGAGAAAGCGCCCCTGTGGCTCGAGCGCGCGCGCCACCTTCTCGATGACGAGCGCTTGCGCTGCCGGGTCGAGTAAGAACAACAGACCCCAGGCAAGCACGCCACGAAAGGTCCGGTTGAAGAACTCCGAGGCCTCGACGGTATTTCGCTCGATCGGCACACCCGGGAACCGCTCGCGGAACGCTGCGACCATCGTCGGTGACGCGTCGACTGCGTAGGTCGTGAGACCGGCCTCTTGGAGGATCCGCGTGCTCGGTTCACCGGGACCCGAGCCGAGGTCGAGCACCGTCGCGCCAGGGGGAAAGGCGTCTGCCCAGGCCTTGACGACCGCGGCACCGATCGAGTCGCCGACGCGGGAACGGGTACCTCGTCCGGCAATGTAGATGTTCGCGACCGCCTCATATCCGTTGGAGCCGTCCTCAGTTGCTGTACCCATTTTCACCTCGGACATGCGCCGAGGTTCCCTCGGTCGCTCGTCGATTGCAAGCTTTCTCCAGGAAGTGGAATCGCGGGGTTGAGACGTCGCATGACGCCGGCACGCTCGTGCCGCAACACCGGCATACCCGAGCCGCAACGCCGCACACCCGTGCCGCAACGCGGCCCGCCCGCGCCGCACCGCCGGCACGCCCGTGCCGCAACGCCGCCTGCCCGCGCCGCAACGCCGGCACACCCGCGCCGCAACGCGGCCCGCCTGCGCCGCAACGCTGGCATACCCGCGCCGCAACGCGGCCCGCCCGCGCCGCCACGCTGGCACACCCGCGCCGCAACGCCGGCACACCGCGCCGCACCGCGGCGCGCCCGTGCCGCAACGCCGCACGCCCCGGCCCGCATAAACTTTTACCTTGACATCTCGTGGCGAGCTCGTATATTTGTTGCTACAAAGCCAAAGATCGTGAGATCTTTGGCTTTGGCGGCTGTCGGCGGTGCGGACGTGCTGGATAGCACATAGATCCGTACCGGTGCGGGAGTTGAGCTTGCTCCTCCTGCCGCGGGCACTCGGGGTGTGTACATACCTCGAGCACATCAACCGGGAGTCTCGGCGTGTGTCCGGGTCTTCCAGCCGGTGGCCGCCTCGCACTTGTCGACGAGTCGTGACGCAACCTCCGGCCTGACCGCTCGCAGAGGAGATTTGTGTCATGACCAGTATTGTTCCCGATTCCACCACTCTCGGCCCCGAAGCCGTCACCGTGCAGTTGCGCACCGTCCAGTCGCAGATCGAAAGCGTCACGCCGCTGACGCAGGAGCAGCGCAGGCTGCTCAAGCGGCGCGTGCGAACGCACTCGAAGTCTGTCGTCGAGGCGTCGATCAACGTCATCGGGGTGCTGGACAACGTGTCCCAGGCCATCGGCCAGCCGCTCGACGAAGTCCGCCAGTTGCAGGACGAGACGCTGCGCTGGGAGGCCGTGGCCGAAGAGGCGCGCGCGTTCCTCAAGGGCATCGAGGGCGCCAACCTCGTTCGCCGTGAACGGCTCGCCCTGATCGCCACGCAGGCGTACTCGATCGGGTCCCAGCTCGCCAGGGATCCGAAGAAGGCCGTGCTCGTCCCGCACCTGGAGGAAGTCAAACGGCTCAAAGGCGTCTCGCGCCGCCGGAAGACGGCGCCGGTCGCTCCGCCGCCGGTGACGCCGGCGCCCGCACCGAAGTCGTAAAGTAGAGGAGGTTGCGAGCCCGGGCGCGTCTCCGACGCGCCCGGGCTCCAACTCACGACGATGAAGAAAAACGACGCATCCGAACGAGCCGCGGCCCTCGTCCACCAGGCCGTCGACGTGTTGCAGCGGGCCACCCACGCGCCGGCTTCACCGGTGAGTGTGTTCACCCCCGCGAAGGTCCGGCGGCAACTGCGCCGCAGCGCCGCACGCCTGCGCGCCGGCAAATCCCGGCCACGGTACGTGAACCTCCACTCGCCCGAGGAGCTGGCCGGCGTCTACGAGCGAACCGTTCGCCGCGACGAGATTCTGGAGCAGGCCCGCGAGGACTTGCTGCAAATCACCCTGGAGCTCGGCCGCGTTCTCGAGGAAAACGACCCCGCGGTCCGGGCGACGATCGATGCGCTGGTGCGCGAGGCGAAGCGGTCGGCGGTAGAGCAGGGTCCGGGCAGCGAGGCCGCCGAGCGCTACCGGCAATTGCTCTTCCTCGGGTGGATCGGCCGGCAGTGGCACACGCGCCGGCGCCGGCAGCGGGGCCACCCGGTTCCGCGGACCGTCTCGCTGGCGCCCGATCCTTCCATCGAGCGACGCAACGCGGTGTGCGCGGCCGAGCTCCTGGCCGCGCCTCCCTCGCCGGACGAGCCGGTCGTGGCCATTCCGCCGGAGGGCAGCGGCTCCGGACGCGAGCGCATGTTCCTCCGCATCGGCATCGGCGCCTTCTCGTGGGTCGGCAGCTTCGAGCGCGGGCATCAGTGCGTCAGCACGATCTCCATGCTGCCGGATGGCAAGCACCTCTTCGTGTCCGCGGGAGGCGCCGGGTACGTGATCGAGGCGCAGTCCCGAACGCTCGTGGAGACGATCGGGATGGACGTCGTCGGAGTGACGCGCAACGAGCCGAATACGCTATTCGTGGTCGATCACGGCGGCAGGAGCCTCGAAATGTTCGACCGGACGGGCCGCGTGTGGAAAGCGGACGGCATCAGCTCGGGAGGATTCCGCCAGCTCCGCCTCACCGGCGACGCCCTCGCGGGCGAAGCGCGGCAGTGGTGGCGGGAGGGATGGGTGGAGTTTGCGGTGAACCTTGCGACGGGGGAAGTGCGGTTCGGGCGGTGAACGGCCTGTCGCCCGCTACGCGGGCTTGTGATCAACCACGCCGCCGTTCCCCCGGCTGAAGCCGGGGTCTATTCCCTCGAGCCGCCTACGGCGGCGATTCGCCCCAGCCCGAGCCCGCGGAGCGGGCTCCAGAGAATAGACCCCGGCTTCAGCCGGGGTTCACGGGACGGATCGGGCACGCAACCCGCGTCAGCGGGCGGCAGAGAGGGGCGTGGCTTCAGCCCGCCTCCCGGGCGGGGTGGGGGCTCTCGCGAATCTGTCATGCTCACACCGGGGAGGCGGGCTGAAGCCACGCCCTACGTTGGCTCGCCGTGGCGGCTGAAGGCCGTTCATCGTTCATCACTCATCGTTCATCGTTCGTTAGAATACGAACGCCCTCATGTCCTTCGTTCACCTTCACCTCCACACCGAATACTCACTCCTCGACGGCGCCTCACGGCCGGAAGCCCTGGCCAAGCGCGTGGCCAAGCAGGGGATGCCGGCCTGCGCCATCACCGACCACGGCAACATGTTCGGGGCCGTCGAGTTCTACAACGCCATGAAGAAGGAGGGGGTCAAACCGATCATCGGCTGCGAGATGTACGTGGCCTATGGCTCCCGCTTCGAGAAGACCTCCGTCGAAGACCAGCAGGCCGATGCCGGCTCGAACAACCACCTCATCGTCCTGGCCCGGAACGACGCCGGCTACAAGAACCTGGTCAAACTCGTCAGCGCGGGGTATACCGAGGGGTTCTACTACAAGCCGCGGATCGACAAAGAGCTGCTGCGCGAGCACCGCGAGGGGCTGATCGTCCTCTCCTCCTGCCTCAAAGGCGAGGTTTCCCAGAGCCTGGCCGGCGGCAACTGGCAGAAAGCCAAGGACGCCGCGCTGACCTATCGCGACATCCTCGGGCCGGAGAACTTCTTCCTCGAGATCCAGGACCACGGCATCCCTGACCAGCAGAAGATCCTGCCGATGATGGCCCGGCTGGGGGAGGAGACCGGTCTCCAGCTCGTAGGGACCAACGACTCCCACTACCTCGACCAGTCCGACGCCTTCGCCCACGAAGTCCTCCTCTGCATCGGCACGGGCAAGACCATCAGCGACGAGAAACGGATGAAGTTCTACTCGGACGACTTCTACGTGAAGGGTGCGGACGAGATGCGCCGCGTCTTCGCGGACTACCCCGAGGCGGCGAACAACACCGTGCGCATCGCCGAGCGCATCAACCTGTCGCTCGACGTCAAGGGCTATCACCTCCCGAACTTCCCCGTGCCGGAAGGCTCCACGCTCGCCGATCACCTGGCGAAAGTCGCGCGGGCCGGACTCGACCGACGCCTGGCGTCGATGGCGCACCTCTTCGCCGCGAAGCGCAAGAAGCACGAGGTGCCGGAGTACTGGGACCGGCTCGAGCGCGAGATCGAGATCATCAAGAGCATGGGATTCCCCGGCTACTTCCTGGTGGTCTGGGACTTCATCAAGTACGCGAAGGACCACGGCATCCCGGTCGGTCCGGGCCGCGGCTCCGCGGCCGGCTCGGTGGTGGCGTGGGCGCTCGACATCACCAACGTCGATCCGCTCGACTACGACCTCCTCTTCGAGCGCTTCCTCAACCCCGAGCGCATCTCGATGCCCGACATCGACCTCGACTTCTGCATGAACCGCCGCGGCGAGGTCATCGACTACGTGCGCAAGAAGTACGGCGAGGAGAACGTCGCGCAGATCATCACGTTCGGGACGATGGCCGCCAAGTCCGTCGTCCGCGACGTCGGCCGCGTCCTCGGCCACCAGTACGCCTTCGTCGACAAGATCTCGAAGATGATCCCGGGCGGTCCGGGCGTCACGCTCACGGACGCGAAGAAGGACTCGCCGCAGCTGGCCGAGGCGATCAAGAACGACGAGGAAGTCCGGAAGATCATCGAGATCGGCGAGAAGCTCGAAGGCCTCTCCCGCCACGCGGGCATGCACGCGGCGGGCGTGGTCATCACGCCCGAGCCGGTGACGAACTACGTCCCGCTGTACCGCACGAACCGCGATGAAATCGTGACGCAGTTCGACATGCGCGTGGTCGAGAAGATGGGCCTGGTGAAGATGGACTTCCTCGGCCTTCGCACGCTGACGGTCATCGACGACGCGGTCAAGTCCGCGAAGCAGGTCGACGGCGTGGACATCGACATCGAGAACATCCCGCTGGACGACCCCGAGGTGTTCCGGCTCTTCCAGGAAGGGCGCACGAAGGGCGTGTTCCAGTTCGAGTCGGGCGGCATGGTGGACCTGCTCCGCAAAGCGCGCCCCACGCAGTTTGAAGATCTGGCCGCGCTGAACGCTCTCTATCGCCCCGGAGCGCTGGACGCGGGCATGGTCGACGAGTACGTGAGGCGCAAGAACGGCACGTCGAAGGCGAAGTATCTCGTGCCGGCGATGAAGGACCTGCTCGAGGAGACGTACGGAGTCATCGTCTACCAGGAGCAGGTCATGCAGATCGCGCAGCAGGTCGCGGGCTACAGCCTGGGCCAGGCCGACCTCCTGCGGAAAGCCATGGGCAAGAAGGACGCCGAGGTCATGGCCAAGGAGCGCGGCGGCTTCGTCATCGGCGCGGTGAACAACGGCTACGACAAGAAGAAGGGCAACGAGATCTTCGACTACATCGAGCCCTTCGCGCGCTACGGCTTCAACAAGTCGCACTCGGTGGCGTACGCGCTGGTCGCGTACCAGACGGCCTGGCTGAAGGTGCACTACCCGCGGCACTTCATGGCCGCGCTGATGTCGTCGGAAATGGACCGCACCGAGGCGGTGGTGAAGTTCATCGGCGAGGCCAAGCAGATGGGCATCGAGGTCCTGCCGCCGGATGTGAACGAGTCGAACATGTACTTCACCGTGGTCGGCACGAACATCCGCTTCGGCCTGGGCGCGGTGAAAGGGGTGGGCGAGGGAGCGGTGGAGTCGATTCTCGACGCGAGACGCCGCCTCGGCCGCTACACGTCGCTCCTCGGCTTTTGCGAGGAGGTCGACCTCCGCGCGTGCAACAAGAAGGTGCTCGAAGCACTGATCAAGTCGGGCTCGTTCGACTTCATCGGCGTCTCGCGCCGGGCGCTGTTCGAGCAGCTAGACTCGACCGCCGACTCCGCGCAGCGCACGAAGGATGAGAAGGATCGCGGTCAGTTTTCGATGTTCGGAGCGATGACGTCGCTCGTTCCTCAAACCTCAACCCTCAATCCTCAATCCGGTGGTCCCGAATGGCCGGAGGAAGAGCGCCTCAAGCACGAGAAGGAGACCCTCGGTTTCTACATCACCGGCCATCCGCTGAACAAATTCAACGAGGAGCTGAAGCTCTTCGCGAACGCCGCCACCGACACGCTGTACCGCCACGTCGACGAGACCGTGAACATCGGCGGCATCGTTTCTCAGATCAAGAAGTCGAAGATCAAGAAGGGCCCGAACGAAGGGAAGCTGATGGCCAAGTTCTTCCTCGACGATCAGGCCGGCACGGTCGAGGTGGTGGTCTTCTCCGATCTGTACTCGAAGTACATGAAGTGGCTCGACAACGGCGTGGCTGTGCTGGTCACGGCCACGGTGAAAGACACCGGCGGGCAGCAGACCGGACGTTCGGCCTCGCTGCAGAGCGCCGAACAGTCCGCGCAGCAGATCGACGACGAGTACGGCGGCCATCCGGAGCTGCGCGGCGCGCGGATCAGCGCGTACGAGCTGCGGCTCGAGGATGCGGAAGAGGACCGCGACCCGAAGGAGGTCGAGCGCGAGAAGTACGGCGACGGCACGAACAACATGGCCCTGTTCTCCGGCAGCGAGGTCGACGCCTTCAACGAGGCCGTCGAAGCCATAGCCGAGGAACCTGCGGTGGCGACCAGCTTCGCCGCGCACGCCGCCGCCTTCCACGAGCAACCCATCACCCCCGAGCTCTCCGCCCTCGAGATCGTCCCCCTCGACGGCATCCGCGACAAGAAGGTGAAAGAGATCGCCCTCGAAGTCCCGTACGCGCGGATGTCCGAGGACACGGTGAAGAAGATCCGCGAGATCGTGGAAGAGAACTCCGGCGAGATCCCCGTGACCATCACCATCGTCGACCTGCCGCCCGCGGTCGCCGAGCAGACCGGGCAGCCGCAGCTGCGGCTGAAGGTGAACCACCACTTCCGCGTCCAGCCCGGTCCGGCGTTGAGCTCCGCGCTGACGTCCGTACACGCCCACCCGCGGTATGTCTTTTGACGCTACTGAAGCGTGCGGCGCCGGATTGCAAATGCGATGTCCGCGAAAGTAGCTCGGATGGTGTCATCCGGCGGCAGCAGCGGTTCGATGCGCGTCAGGTCGGCGCGCGTGCCGATGTGGGCGAGGACGGTGATCGTGTCGAGCCACCCGTCGGGATCGTGCTTCGACAGCGCGATATCCACAGCGATGTCGATGATGCGGCGGGGTTCGATATTACGCGCTGTCAGATTGCGTACCCAATGATGTGCGGCGTGTGGATCGTTGCTCAGCTCGAACAAGTCGGCGCGGAGATCCTCATCTGACGGACGGTAATCGCGTCGCAGGTCGTCGCGCTCTTCGGCGGACAGATGTGCGGTCCACCTGTCGAAGTTTGCCTCCAGCCAGGCAGACCATCCGCGCCGTGATGCCGCGCTGAGAACGTCCGCGATTTGATGGTGGCGCATGGCCGTTGTGAACTCAGAGAGTGCGGCGAGGTGGCGTATCGTCAGGACCGTCTCCGGTACCGCGCTCATCTTGCGGCTATGCGAATCGTCCGTGTGCCACAGTCCGAACGGCTGCGAGACGTGGCGAAACGCATAAACGTCGGGCGTCAACGCATCGACCGCTGCATGCGCGAGGGCGATGGTTCGCGGCGTACCGACGACGATCGCCGACTGGATGAACAGAGGCGATGTCCGAACGGCCTCCCAGTGCTTCTCGAGCATCTCCTCGGCATCCGCGGCGGGGATGTGGCGCAGGACGCGCGCGATGTGGTGTGGGTCGTTCGGATGATGTTCCGGAGCTGTCTTGCCGAACGCCTGAAGATGCGATTCGACCGTTGCCCGCAACTCCGGCGACCAGATGCGGTGTGCCCAAACGAGACGTCCGGCATCGGTCGCTCCGATTCCTGCAAGAGCGGGTGCGGCCGCGCGATCACCCAATTTCGCGCGGATGTACGCGATCCGCTTTGCGAGTAGCGGATCGTCCGCGAGCCCGCGAAGTGCCGGGATGTCTGCCTCTGTCGCGCTGGCGGCCCACACGGCCAGCGCCGCCTTCCGGCCGTATTCGTGCACGTCCGCGCTTTGCCACAGCGTGCGCAGTACTGACCGCGATGCCGCGGAAGGGCGGGCGTCGGTCGCGAAGATCGCGTGGTTCAGTGCACGGTCGTCCGCATCTTCGACGAACATGCGGAACACGTCGGGATGATCGACGCGCTGCAGCATCGAAAGTGCATGCTGCCGGGCGGCCTTTCCGAGGGCCGTCGCTCGCTCCACGATCGCCGCCGAGGCAGCGGGCGAGGGCGGGAGCTTGAAAGCGAGATTCAGAGGGTTGTCGTCGAAACGCTGTTCGGCCAGCTCGAAGTAGCGGTCGAAGATGGCGGCCACGATCTCACGGGTGTCTGTATCGCAACAGCGGGCAGCCGCCCAGAGCGTGGCGATGGTGAGCTCGTAGTCTTTCGACGAGGCCAGCCAGCACTCCAGAATCGGCAGCCCCAGCTCGGGCAGAGCCAGATACCCTGCCAGCTCCAACCCACGCTGTGCGGTTTCGCCGTGGACGAGCAGCGCCTTCGTTGCGTCGATCATCGCGGCGCGATGGCGGGAGCGCGCATGCTCCAGCGCGTTTTCGAAGGCCTTGTACGTTGCTGCCGGGAGGAATTCGTGAGTGCCGAGAATCGCGAGCGCCGCGGAGGCGTCGCCATGGTGCAGACGTACGATCCGCTGCTGCTCGCTCTCGGGAAGCCGCGCGGTCAGCGCGGAAAGCTCGTCCCCTTCCGCTTCGCGGAGCGCCTGCAGAATTGCGCGTTGCAACTCGAAGTGCGGCTCGCGGGCGGACAGCCACTCCGACGCGGTCTCGAGGATTGGCTGCTGCCGGCCGGCATCGCCGGTGAAACACAACGCCTCGAACAGCGCCAGCGGAGCCTCGGCGGCAACGCGTGGCAACTGCGCGGCCGCGCTGCCCGCGAGTGCCATTCCGATGGGACGCGCAAAGTACGGATCGGCGATGACGTGCGCCGGATCGCCGTCGCGGAGGATCTCCGTGGCTGCCTCGGCGAAGAAGTAATCTTCGAGACGGTCGTGCCGGAATGCGATCGTGCGCCGTCCGGCGGCGTCCGTCCGCCACGTCAAAAGGCGTGCCTTGACGGCGAGGATGTCCACCAGAGAAGCATCACGCTCTGGCAGCGCTTCGCGCAGCGCGGCGGCGGTGGGGTGCGTGTCGCGCGTCTCCATCATGCGGCGGGACAGCCGCACGAGCGTTTGCTGGAACTGGCCGGCATCGCCCAGGGGAACCGTGGCGGCGGTCCCGACCAGCACATCCTGCACAAACTCTGACAGCACGTTCCGCGCGAGGTGTGCCGAGGGCTCCGTGCCGCGAAGCGCGAGGTCGGTCCAACGCCCGATGAGAAACGGATCGTCGCCGAGCAGGGAGGCGAAGGTCTCCGCATCGGCCGCGGTCATCGCCGCGGTCTTCACGCGCTCGACGCTTTCTTCGCGCGTGTACGTTCCGACCTCCACGATCTCGGTCCACGAGGCCTCGCGGAGCTCGGTGCGCACTTCATCCGTCATCTGCGGCCACACGGGCACGACGAACACGACCGGGGGGCGGAGTCCGTCGAGCGGCTTGGACCAGGCGATGAGCTTGCGCAGGGCTGCGCCCGGCGACGCGAGCTGCCGGATGTCGTCGACCAGCACGACGAGCGGACGCTCGTCGTCGACGAGGGCAAGGAGCGATTCCGCCGCCTCGACGAGCGGATCTCCGTTCAACTCCGTGAGTACCGCCTCGAGCGCGCTGTGCAGGGAGTTGCTCGACTCGAGCGTCGTCTCCGAAAGCCACAGGGCGATCGCGCCTCCGGCATTCCACTCCGCCATGACGTGACGGCCAGCCGTCGACTTGCCGAGGCCGGATCCTCCGCGGAGGAGCTTCAGCGAGATGCCGGAACGCGTGAGCCCACGAAGGAGATCGCCGGCCAGCGCGCGTGGTACCGCGTTCGGCCCGGTCAGTAGCGTTGCTGAGTGCGAACGCGCGCTCCGGTCCCTGAGGATCGCCATCAGCTCACGCGAGACGAGCGTCGCCTGGACTCCGAGGTATTCGAGGCGCAGTGCGTGCCCGGCGGGCGTGGTGTCCAGCACGATGCCGATTCTCGACTGATCCCAGATGTCGACGGTCACACCCAACGTGTCGGCTTTCTGCTGCACGTCGAGATACAGATCGTCGTCGACCCGTTCGTTCGTCGCCAGCACCACCGTCACTGCGGCACCGGGATGCTGCGCGCGGATCTTGCCTGCCTTGCGAGCCGCTTTCAGCAGGTCGCCTTCACCGTCTTTCGTCTTTAGGGCGAGCCACTTCGTTGCGAGTTTCTTCGCATCAGTAGTGGTCATCTCCAACACGACGAAGTGGTCGCCGTCGCGGCCGATCCCGTCGATCGGTGAGGTGATCGTCTCGCCCTTCGCGTTCGTTCCGGTCTCGACGATGCGACGATAGGCGGGCTCCGCGATCTGCAGAACGCGTCGCACGAGCATCTCGAAACGCCCTCGGTCCGTGATCTCGGCAATGAGTTGCCTGGTGTTCGTCGGGATGAGGGGCGAGGGCATCCGTGTGGGAACACGACGTGATCGTTCAAATTCCTGTGGCCGGACGCTCCGAACGTCCTTATCTGAAACGAAACCATCGCCGCGCGCACTACAGAGCATGAAACGACTTCTGGCCCTGATGCTCACGCTCGCGACGGCATTCGCCGCGGGCGCCTCGACGATCAACGACAAGTACCTCGCGCTGGGCGGCGCGAGTGGGTTCCTCGGCGCCCCGACCATTCCCGAGTCGACGGCACCCGACGGCGTCGGCAAGTACCGGCACTATGAGGGCGGCTCGGTCTACTTTCATCCCGAGGTGGACGTTCACGAAGTACACGGCATGATCCGCGAGCGCTGGGCGGAGCTCGGCTGGGAGCAGGGCTTCCTCGGGTATCCGATGACCGACGAGGTCGACCTCGCGGACCAATCGGGACGCGTCACGAAGTTCCAGGGCGGCGAAGTGATCTGGAAACAGGCCACGAACTCCGTCTCCGTCGTCAAGTCCACCGATCTCGTCGTCGACCTCCCGTTCCCCGCCGGCGTGGCGTGGGAGATCAGTCACGCCAACGCGCTGGCCGGGGAGCACCACCAGGGACCGTGGGCCTATTGCTGGGACTTCAACCTGGCCGGGGCCGCGACCGGAAAAACGGCCGGCCAGCCGTTCGTCTCCATTGCCGATGCGAAAGTCGCGTACGTGCAGGAGAACCTCGACGGCGAGCCGGACAACGTCGTGACCCAGAGGCTGGGTGAAGGACGGTACGCGTCGTATCTGCACCTCGCGAAAGGCGGCTACACGAAGAAGACCGCGACCGGTTCCGGAATTCACTTCCTGCCGCAGGAGGCAGGCTGGGCGAGCGCGCCGATGATGCCGACCGGCAAGGTTCTGGGCACGATCGGGTTTCACGATCACCTGCACTTCTGCATCACCACATCGCCGGATCGTCCCGCCTTTGCTCCCTTCGAGTCCGTGCCCATCGCGTTCCGCAACTATTCGTTCTCGACGAACCAAGGCAAGAGCTGGACGTTCGTGCCGGTCGGCGTTCCGCGGAGGGATCAGTGGGTTCGCCGCGAGGCGGCAAAGGCCGGAGTGAAGTCGCAACCGGAGGTGAATGCCTCCGTCTCCGTCATCAGCCACGGCACAGTCGGCGTCCAGATCAAGGCCTCGGGCGGCAAGCCCGCGGGAAAAGGACGGTTCACGGTGGCGCTCGTCACCGCGTGGGGGGAGGAGTTGAAGTCGAAGCAGTACGACGTCCAGCCGGGCTCGCTGAGCGGGCCGTGGAGCTTCACGTTCACGAACGTTCCGGCGTATCCGCAGCTCCGTTTGCAGGCGAAATTCGAGGGACCGTGGGATCACCCGGCCGATTGGGTTCACGGGGAAGGCGAGCCGTTCGATCTCGCACCCGGCAAAACGGTGTCGAAGAGCATTGCGGTGAAGGCGATCTTCATCCATTGACGCGGCCTGCAAGCCCATCCGCGCTCCGTGTTCCAGCAGCACGGCCGGGCCCGCCTGACTCCCATATCCAAGGATCAGGGGAGCCTCACCCGATGGCCGCCGAAACGTCTTGTATACTCCTCTCCGGTCCTAAGTTATCCAAACCTCCGGGGGAAGCAGCGATGGGTGCGATTCGAGCGACGGCAGCGGCAGTTCTGATTCTGTTCACCGCGGTCGCGGCGATGGGTGAGTGTGTCACCTCCGCACGCCTCATCTCCACGCGCCAGACGAAGCCGAACCTCGTCTCCGGACCGGTCGCCTGGAGCGGCAGCGTTCTCGGCGTCGCCAAGAGCCAGGAAGACGCCGCCACCGCGCTCTGGTTCGCCGTCTACGACGAAGCCCTGCAGACCCTCGTCCCCGACCGCCCCATCGCGAACGACTCGCGCGACATCATCGGTCTCAGATGGACGGGCACGGAGTTCGGCCTCTTCTACCGCACCTCGACCCAGCGTCTCCACCTCCAGCGGCTGACCATGATGGGCGAGCCGATCGGCGGGCCGATTCCGATCACGCCCGGCCGGACGGTGTACTCCGGCGACGAGATCGAAGTCGAGTGGAGCCCCGCGGTCGACGCGTACATCATCGCGCGCAACATCTCGCAGGGACAGTTCCAGGGGATCTGGGTCACGTACGTCACCCGCGACGGCACGCAGCGCAGCGACCGGAGGCTCTCCGTGGTCGCCGCGTCGCAGTCGAACCTCTCGCTGGCCGTGACGAACGCCGGTGTCGCCGGACTGGTCTTCACGAACCAGGGCAACGCCATCTCCCTGGCGCGCATCACCGAGTCGTCCCCGCCGATCTCGATCACCGTCGCGCCGACGGCGGGCAATTTCATCGAGACCGCCGCGGTGGGGAATCAATTCGTCATCACGCACGCCGTCATGAGCGGCGGGAAGTTGAAGGTCCACTGGCTGATCGTCGATACGTCGCACCAGGTGATCCGGCCCGATGAGCTCCTGTTCGAGGGGCTCGGCGACGTGTGGCCGGTCGCGCTGGTTGCGACCCAGGACGAGCTCGCGATGGCGTACATCGACGTGAAGGACCGCCAGCAGCCGCTGGACAAGGAGTACCGCCTCCGCCGCTTCACCATTGACGGGACGACGATCACCGACAGCTACTTCGCCGCCTCCGACCTCGGCGCGGCAACGCGCTCCGAGTCGATCTACGATTTCGTCTGGACCGGCGCGTCGTACCTCCAGGCTTCGTTCCGCCGCTCGCCCGACCGCCTGAACTCGCACCTGCTGCGCTACTGCCCGCTGCGGGCGAGCGTCACCACGGACGTCGCATTCGCCCGGCCCGGGCAGCCCATCGTCTTCACCGCCGTTCCCGAGGGCGGGACGCCGGGCTATTCGTACGAATGGACGTTCGGCGACCCGGCGCGCGTCTTCCGCTCGCAGAGCGTCTCCCGCACGTACACGGAGACCGGCACGTACACGGCGACCCTGACGGTCACCGACTCCGCCGGCTCGAAGTTCACGACGAACTACACGGTCAACGTCATCAACGCGTCGCCGCTGCGGGCGAGCGTCATCACAGACGTCGCATTCGGGCGGCCCGGACAGCCCATCGTCTTCACGGCTCTGCCCGAAGGCGGGACGCCGGGCTATTCGTACGAATGGACGTTCGGCGACGCGACGGGCATCTTCCGCACGCAGAGCGTCGCCCACACGTACGCGCAGGCCGGCACCTACACGGCGACTGTGAAGGTCACGGACTCCGCGGGCGCGACGTTCACGACGACGCCCACGATCGCAGTCGTCAACGTGAGGCGCCGCTCGACGCGGCATTGATCCCTGTCGCCCGCTACGCGGGCTCGTGATCAACCCCGCCCGCCGTTCCCCCGGCTGAAGCCGGGGTCTATTCCCTGAAGCCTGCTACGCAGGCAACCTCTTGCCCGCGTAGCGGACAGCCAGAAAATAGACCCCGGCTTCAGCCGGGGTTCACGGGGGCGGATCGAGAACGAGCCCGCGTGAGCGGGCGACAGAAAAACTCACCTCGGCCGCGACGCTTCCACGAACGCGATGAACTCCGCGGCGTTTACCGGCGGGGTGATCAAAAACCCCTGCATCTGATCGCATCCGTGGCGGCGGAGGAAGTTGGCCTGTTCGGTGAACTCCACGCCCTCGGCGATCACCTTCAACCGCAGCGAGTGTGCCATGGCGATGATCGCGGTGACGATCGCGGCGGCGTCGGGGTCGGAGGTCGTGTCCTGCACGAACGACTGGTCGATCTTCAGCGTGTCGACGGGGAAGCGCTTCAGGTAGCTCAGCGACGAATGCCCGGTCCCGA
Source organism: uncultured Acidobacteriota bacterium (assembly GCA_963821585.1). Classification (GTDB taxonomy): domain Bacteria; phylum Acidobacteriota; class Thermoanaerobaculia; order Gp7-AA8; family Gp7-AA8; genus QHVT01. The sequence continues at coordinate 3,545,521 of CAWGEI010000003.1, read as the reverse complement.
AGTCGTCGAGGGAGATCCGGATGCCGAGCTTCTTCAACTCGTACAGCACCCGGATGCTCGTCTCCGGGCTGTGCATCGCGCTGCTCTCCGTGATCTCCAGCTCCAGCAGCCGCGCGGGGAGCCCGGTCTCCTCGAGCACCGACCGCACCGTGTCGACGAGGTCCGCCTGCTGCAGTTGCGTGACCGACAGATTGACGGCCAGCGAGAGCGAGCGGTGTCCGGCGTCGTGCCACTGCTTCGCCTGACGGCACGCCGTGCGCAGCGCCCACGAGCCGATCGGCGCCATCGCCCCTGTCGCTTCGGCAATGGGGATGAACGTCGCCGGCGGGATCGACCCGATCTGCGCGTGCTCCCAGCGCAGCAGAGCCTCCATCCCCGTGATGCGGTTGTTGCGCAGGTCGAAGATGGGCTGGTAGTGAACCTCGAACTCTTCGTTCGCCAGCGCCTTGCGCAGGCCGTGCTCGAGCGCGATCCGCTGCAGCGCCTTCGCGTTCACGAAGGCATTGAAGAGCTGATAGTTGTCGCGGCCGAGCTCCTTGGCCTGATACATCGCCGTGTCCGCGTTCTTGATCAGCGTCTCCGCGTCCGAGCCGTCCTCCGGGTACACGCTGATGCCGATGCTCGTGGTGATGAAGAACTCCCGGGCCTCGATGTGGAACGGGTAGCGGACCGCCTCGATGATCTTGTTCGCCACCGGAGCGACGTCCTGCGACCGCAACAGACGCGGGAGCAGGATCGTGAACTCGTCCCCGCCGAGGCGGGCCACGGTGTCGCTGTCGCGGACGCACGCCTGAATCCGCGCCGCCACCGCCTGCAGCAACTGATCGCCGATGTTGTGCCCGAGGGAGTCGTTGATGACCTTGAAGCGATCGAGGTCGAGGAACAGCACCGCCAGGCTGGTGCCCTCGCGCTGTGCGTGCGACAGCGCGACGGACAGCCGGTCCTTGAACAGCAGCCGGTTCGGCAGGTTCGTCAGGGCATCGTGATACGCAAGGTGCTTGATCTGCTCCTCGGCGTACGTCCGCTCGGTGATGTCCCGCACGACGCACACGATGCCGTTGTTTCCGATCGCGGTCAGGGAGACCTCCTGAGGGAAGTTCACGCTGTCCGCGCGCAGTCCGGTGGCCTCGCCGCGCCAGCGGCCATGCTCGTAGACCTGGGGCATGATCGAGGTGATGAGGCGCACCTGCTCGTGCGGCTCGTAGAGCTCGCAGAGGTTGCGTCCGAGCATCGACTGCGGATCGGGATAGTCGTACAGCTTCGCCAGCGAGTCGTTCGCGTACGTGAAGTCCAGGCGCTCGTTGAGGATGCCGATGCCGTCCATCGACGCCGTCATGGCCGCCGACTGTCTCCGCAGCAGCTCCTCGACGTGGACGCGCGTTTCTTCCGCCTGCTTGCGCTCCGAGATGTCATACACGAAGCCTTCGAAGTACGTCGTGCCGACCGGGGAGCGGATCGCGTGCGCGGTGAGCTGCACCCAGATCGGCGTACCGTCTTTCCGCTTCCAGCGCAGCTCGACGGCGTGCGCGTAGCCGAAGGGCTCGATCGAGCGGATCATGTCGTCGCGCTGCGAGAGATCGAGGAAGATGTCGCGCTCGAGGTTCCGCGTCAGCAGGTCTTCGATGCCTTCGTAGCCGAGCATGCGCGCGAGGGCGAGGTTGGCCGTGACGATCGTGCCTTCGCGCGTCGACTGGTAGATGCCGACCGGCGCGTAGTCGAAGATGACCCGGTATTTTTCCTCCGATTGCTGCAGCGCGGCCTCCGCGCTGCGGCGGTCGGTGACGTCGTGGATGATCGAGTAGAGGAGCTGGCGTCCGCCGGCGTCGATGGGGCCGGAGTGGACCTCCACGTCGCGGATCTCGCCGTTGGCCTTCATGTGCCGGAAGTTGAAGAAGCTCGACTCCTGCAGCTTCGCGCGCGACAAATCCGGGCGGACCTGGCCTCCTCGCCGCGCACGTTGATATCCCAGACCCTCATCGCGCGCAGCTCGTCGCGCGTGTAGCCGTAGTAATCACACGCGGCCATGTTCGCGTCGACGATCGAGCCGGTATCGGGATCGATCAGCCAGCTTCACCGCGCGCGTTGTTCTCGAACATCTGCCGGTAACGCCGCTCGCTCTCGCGCAGCGCGTCTTCCTTCCGCTTCTGTTCGACGGCCGAGGCGACGTGCTGAGCGACGAAGATCAGCACTTCCTTGTCTTTCTGCGTGTAGCGCGTGGACTCCGCGTACGACTGCGTGACGATCGCGCCCCACGTCTTGTCGCCGCTCTTCAGCGGGGCGGCGAGCCAGTCGATGCTCGGCGCCCCGACCGGCGTGACTTCGCCCCTGGCCACGAGGCGCTCGAAGACGTCCGGGGTGGCGAGGAGCGGCTTCGCCGGCACGGAGGACATATGCGGTCAGGCCGCGGCCCGCACTCACCTTCGGCGGCTCGGGGTCACGCTCGTCGACGAAGTAGGGGAAGTCGAGGCGGTCGGTCTCGGGATCGTGCGTGGCGATGTAGAAGTTCTTCGCGCTCATCAACTCGCCGACGACTTCGTGAACCGCGGCGTAGAGCGACTCGAGATTGCCGGCGTTCTGGCTGAGCTGCGAGATGTGGAAGAGCGCGGCCTGCAGGCGCTCGGACTTCACGCTGTCCGTGATGTCGCGGAAGTACCACGCGCGGCCGCGGATCTCGTTGCCGACGGAGATGGGGAGCGACGCGCGGGACAGGATGCGCCCGTCCTTCAGCAGCACGGGATCGTCCTTGCGCACCTCCCCGGGATGCTCGTAGAGGTAGTTCACCAGCTCGATGAACGCGCTCCAGTCCGCGACGGCCTCCGCGGCGTAGCCGAGGAGCTGGTTGTCGTCCGCCCTCGTGGCGACGTCCTCGGGGATTTTCCAGATCTCCAGGAAGCGCCGGTTGTAGGAGAGGATGCGTCCCTCGTTGTCGACGACCAGGGCCCCTTCGATGGTCGCTTCCTGCTGCGCGCGCAGGATGGCCATGGCCGTGCGGGTCTCGCCGGCAAGGCGTCCGCCGCGCTGCACGATGCGCGCGAGCAGACGGCGAGCGTGCTGGACACGCGATCGAATGGCCGGGATAGGCACGGGAGTCATGTCCGACGGGGTCATGGGGGACCGGAGAGTACCGCTGTACCGATGAGAGGAATTCTAGCGGATCAGTCTCCCGGAACTCCGTGCTGTTTGAAGTATTGCCACTGCTGGAAGGCCATGTAGACGAACCAGGCGATGTAGATCGCGAGGATGAACTGTCCTCGGACCAGCGACAGGACCGCCACCCCGCTCCCGACCACGATCGCGATCCAGATCGAGATCACGAACGCGTTTTTCTCGCTGAGGAAGATCCGGAAAAACTCCCGTGTGGCATGCCCGCCGTCGAGCGGCGGAACGGGGATCAGATTGAAGATAGCCCAGAAGAGGTTGGCGGCCGCGAGGCGCGGCATGAGCGCGGCGAGCATGCCGTCGGTGCGGACGACCTCGACGTTCTGGATGAGCACGATCGACAGCAACCAGAGCACGACGCTCGCCGCCGGCCCGGCCAGACTGATGAGCAGGTCCTGCCACGGCCGCGCCCTGCGCTGGTTGATGGTCACGCCGCCCATGCCGGTCAGGACGATGTGGCTCGCCCCGAAGCCGAGGATTCCGATCATGGCCGCATGCGCCAGCTCGTGGATGAGGACGCTGATGAACAGGATCGGAATCCAGATCAACGCGTACTGAATCCCCAGCTGCGCGTTGTAATTCAGGACGACGAAGAACACGACGAGGAAGATGAAGTTGAAGTCGACGTCGATGGACGTCCCGCGAATGGAGCCGAGGTGGAGCATGCGGGGCGAAAGTACCATACCCTCTCAAGCCCCGAGCGAAGTCGAGGGGCCAACTGAGCACCTGCGCGACGGGAACCGATCGTCGCTGCACGGATGTTCGTCGCTCGGATCATGCCGCGTTGCCTGCTAACGTGGCCCCTCGACTTCGCTCGGGGCTACGGGGGGCCGAGGTATCCTGCGCCCGATGTCCGTGACGCCGCCGATTTTCACGATCTCGAACAGCATCACCGCCAGCCTGACGGCGATCGAGCGTGCACGCGGGTTTCTCGAGGCGGCGACCTTGTCCGACGAGTGGGTGCGGCGCATGAGCCAGCGTGCCCTGCTCCTGGAAGCACACCACACCACGCACATCGAAGGAACGCACCTGACGATCGAGCAGGCAGAGCGCCTGTGGTCAGCATGGACCTCACGGAATGGCTGGAGTTTTTCGTCGGCGGCCTGGCGACACAGCTCTCGGAGGTCAAGGAGCGGGGAGCGATTGCGATTCGCAGCGATGTCATCGCGCGTCAGAAGGGTCTGAATCCGCGACAGACCGAGGTACTGAACGAAGCGCTGTCACGAACCACGCTGACTCTCGGCGACCTCGAACAACGGTTTCCTCACGTGAACCGGCGGACGCTGCAGAGAGATCTCAAAATACTGATCCAGAAGGGATTACTTCGCGAAGTCGGTGTCGGTGCCACCGATCCCAACCGGTACTACGCAGCTGTGACAAGCTATGACAGGGAGCTATGACAAGCTGTGACATGCCGCGTTGCTGCTAACGTGGCCCCTCGACTTCGCTCGGGGCTACGGGGGGAGAGACACCATGCACTTCGAGACCACCGCCGTCCATGCCGGGATGCACGTCGATGAGGAGACCGGCGCCGTCGCGGCGCCGATTCATCTCTCGACCACCTTCGAGCGCACCGCCGACGGCGAGCCGTCGCGGGGGTTCAGCTATGTCCGTGACGGTAATCCGACGCAGGCCCGCCTGGAGGAAGCGCTGGCGGCGATCGACGGGGCGGAGGCTGCGCTGGTGTTCGGGTCGGGGATGGCCGCGGGGGCGGCGTTGCTGCAGGCGCTCCCGAAAGGCGCGCACATCCTCCTGCCGGACGACTGCTATTACGGCTATCTCGGCTTGGCAAACGACTTCTTCGAGCGCTGGGGCCTCTCCTTCGACGTCGTCGCGATGGAGGATCTCGACGCCGTCCGCCGCGCGATGCGGCCGGAGACCAGCATCCTCTGGGCGGAGTCGCCGTCGAATCCGCTGCTGAAGGTGGTCGATCTGCGCGCGCTCGCGGACATCGCCCACGAGCGCGGCGCGCGTCTCATGGTCGATAGCACGTTCGCCACGCCCGCGCTGCAGCGTCCGATCGAGCTCGGCGCCGACGTCGTCCTCCACTCCACGACCAAGTACCTCGGCGGACATACAGACGTGCAGGGCGGGTCCGTCGCTTTCAGGACGAAAGACGCGTGGCACGAGGAGACGATGCACGTGCGCAAGCTGGTCGGCGGCGTCGGCTCGCCCTTCAACTCCTGGCTCGTCCTCCGCGGCATCCGTACGCTTGCGGCCCGGATGCGGGTCCACAGCGAGAACGCGTTGGTGGTCGCGCGCTTCCTGGCATCGCACGAGCGCGTGGAGGCGGTGTTCTATCCGGGACTGGAGACCCACCCGCGCCACGACGTCGCCAAGGCGCAGATGTCCGCGTTCGGGGGCATGCTCTCGTTCCTCGTCCGCGGCGGACGCGCGAAGGCGCTGGCCGTGGCTGCCCGCACGAAGTTGTTCATCCGCGCCACCTCCCTCGGCAGCGTCGAGAGCCTGATCGAGCACCGCAACTCCAGCGAAGGGCCCGGCAGCCGCACGGCGGAGAACTTGCTACGCGTCAGCGTGGGACTGGAGCATGCCGGCGATCTCGTGGCAGATCTCGCGCAGGCGCTAGAATCCGGCTCATGAAGAACTTCGAGATCACCTGCCCCTGCTGCGAGGCGACCCTCGTGGTGGACCGCCTCAGCGGCGAAGTGCTGCTGCACAAGGCGAAGGAAGTGCGCGGCCCCGGCGGCTCGCTGGAGTCGATGGTCGCGGGCCTGGAGTCGCAGAAGACCGAGGCCGCGAAGCGCTTCGACCGCCAGATCGAGAGCCAGAAGGACCGCGCGCGCATCCTCGAGGAGAAGTTCAAGGCCGCCCTCGAACAGGCGGAGAAATCGGATGAGAAGTACGTCAATCCGATGGACTACGACTAACAGTGCTGAGTGCTGAGTGCTGAGTCCCGCCCTCCCACTCAGGACTGAGGACTCAGGACTCAGGACTTCATGCCGATCAAGACGAAAGCCATCCTTCCCAAAGATTTTGATCCCGACGCCGCCGCCGTAGGCGAGACCGGAATCTACGGATTGCCGTTCGCGCCGGAGGATTCGAAGGTCGTCGTCGTCCCGGTGCCGTTCGAGGCCACGACGTCGTATGGCGGCGGGACGTCGAACGGACCGGAAGCGGTGTTCGAGGCGTCGAAGCAGGTCGACCTCTTCGACCACGAGACCGGACGCCCGTATGCCGCGGGCATCGCCATGCTGGACGTGCCGAAGAATGTGCTGCACTGGAACACCGCCGCGAAGAAGGTCGCGGCTGCCGTCATCGAGCAGGGCGGCGTCGTCGACCGGAAGACGCAGGCTGCGGCCGACAAGGTGAACGCATACGGCGAGCGTGTGAATGAGTGGGTCTACGAACAGACGGCGTCGCTGCTGGAACAGGACAAGATGCCGGTGATCCTCGGCGGCGATCACTCGGTGCCGTTCGGCTCGATCCGCGCGTACGCGGAGAAGCATCCCGGCCTCGGCATCCTCCACCTCGACGCGCACGCGGACCTGCGCGACGCCTACGAGGGCTTCACCTGGTCGCACGCGTCGATCTTCAACAACGTCATGCGCAAGATCGACGGCGTCGGCAAACTGGTGCAGGTTGGCGTCCGCGACTTCGGCCAGGCCGAGCGCGCGATGATCGACTCGTCCAACGGCCGGATCGTGACGTTCTATGACGCGGAGCTGGCGGTGCGGAAAGAGGACGGTGTGCCGTTCGCGCGCCTGGCCGACGAGATCGTCGCCGCGCTGCCCGATGACGTCTACCTCTCCTGGGACATCGACGGCCTCGACCCCACCCTCTGCCCCGGCACCGGCACCCCCGTCCCCGGCGGCCTCTCCTGGAACGAAGCCCTCGGCCTGTTGCGCGCCATCGTGCGCGCGAAGAAGCGCATCGTGGGCCTCGACCTCTGCGAGGTCTCCCCCGGCGAGACGGAATGGGACGCCAACGTGGGCGCGCGCCTGCTGTACAAGATGATCGGCTTCGCGCTGCTCACGCAGCGTTAAGTGACGCGAACGCGGCACTCAGTGACTCGGAAGAACTGCAGATTCGTCGCGCTGCTCCACTGCACGTCGAGCAGGAAATCGTCGTAGTCGGGATCGAACTCGACGTCCTGGACCGATTTAGTGGACTTGCGGGGATTCGACAGCGGGAATGCCGAGGCCTGTGCGACGTTCGCCGGCTGTTGCGGCCCCGTCGCCGCCGGAAAGGTTCGGAGCTGCAGATGCGACACCGTGACGCTGATGTCGTGCTGTTTCGCCGCATTCGGGTCGGCAAACGCAAAGGCGTCGACGAGCTCCGCGATGGAATGCGGTCGCCGCGGTAGCGTCAACGCCGGTCCGGGCGCCGTGAGGAAGGGCTGATGAAAACGCTCCGGCAGTACGACTTGCGTGGTTTGCGCGAGCTCTGGTGCAAAGCCGTGCCTCGCGTTGCGAAGCTGGACGATCCCGACGGCGGTGCGATCCCACACGGGCACGAGCACGTCGATCATGAGGATGAACGTCGTGCGCGGAGCGCTCTCGTCGCAGGGCGCGAGGTTCTCGGGAGACGCGGCGAAGAGAAACGCCTGTACACGTCCGCTCAGCGGCTCGCCGGCGGCGAACTTCAGCGCGAGATCGACGCAGTCGCCGCCGCCGATCCGATGAGTGATCGTCAGTGCCGGCGCATCTCCGGTGGGGGCGGCCTCGGAACGCGTCCGAAGAATCCGTGTGACGAAAGCCATCGTGTCGGGGGAGACGACGAGCTTCGGCGCCACTCTGGCCTGGTGCATGTGCGACGCTTCGGCGATGGCCGAGAAGAGCTCTGCGACGTCATTCGACGCGGCATCTGCGAAAGCTTTCGGCACCTCTTCTCCGGCGCCGCGGCGCAGATGGATACGGATCTCGTCGTTGTCGAACGCGCTGCGCCACGCATTGGCGGTTTCTTCGTCGCCGTGGATCGCGAACATCGTCGAGAGGACATACTGATCGAGCCTTGGCGCGACGGCGAGATCCGGCGTGGCCCCGGCGAGTCGCACAGCCGGCTGTCCGGCCGTGGCGGCAAGGAGGCTGCCGCGCTTGAGTGCGTCCAGCGAGAGACGGACATTGCGCAGGCGCGCCAGCGCGGGGCCGCGCTGCAGCTCTCCGATGGCGCCGCTGAACACGTGCGCGGGCGGAATGACCGGCGCGCGCGAGGCGAGCCGCACCAATTTCGCGGTCGCCGGCTGATCGAGATGCTGAGCGCCGGCGGGGACGTGCAGGAGCCGCCCGGCCACTGGCACTTCCGGCCGGGCGTTCGGCGCGGGCGCGGCCTCGGGATCGCTGACGATTCCTTCGAAACTGCGCAGGCGATAGCCGGCGAACGTGAAGTCGTTGTCGTAGCGGACGTCGTCGAGCACTTCGGCGATCCCGAACCACGGTGTCGGCGCGAGGTCGACGAGCGACTGCCGGAACGTTGCGGCGGCGGTCTCGTTTTGCTGAGCTTCAGTGATCTCACGCGTCGACTCGAGCGAGAAGAAGTCGGGCGGTGTCATGGCGCCCGCGGCAGGGCGGAGACGGTGGAACAGCAGCGCCTTCGCATCGCCGAACAATGCCGGTTCGCGCCAGAGCTGGTGCGCGAGCCAGCGGCGCAGCGCCATGGCGGCCGGCGTGACCGGATCGCGCAGCGCGAGGGCGAGCTCGCGCACCTCGGCGTCAATGCCCGCGGCCGGATCGGGATCGGGCACGGCCAGCACGCTGTCGAGCACCGCGTCGAACAGCGACTCCGGATCGCTCAGTGCCCGCGCCGCGTCGTCGAGGAGCGCGAAATGCTCGCGCCACTGGGTCTCGGTGTACTCGATGGCGTCGTGGAAATCACAGTCGATGACGACCTGCAGCAGACGGAAGTACTTGCGGAGCAGTTCGAACGTCAGCGGCCCGAGGAGCGGGTCGAGTGCCGGAGCGCGGAAGGTGAGCGGGCAGACCGAGGGGACGACGCTGCCCTCGGCCGCGGCGGCGATCCCTTCCGGGAGAATCCATGCGCCGGGATCGGCCTGGCGGCGCGCGGTGGCGTTGTCGCCGCGGCCGATGCCATTGCCCAGAAGGCGGCGGAACCTCTCCGCTTCTTTGGCTTGCTGGTCGCTCAGTGCCGGGCGCAGGACGGCGCGTTTCTTGGCGATGGAGTCGAGGTACGAGTGGAACGACTCGTTCGCCTCGGCACTCGCGGTGGGGTCGAGCGGCTCGAATCCCTCGCCCGCGCCACGCACCTGCGGCCGCGGCCTCACGAACGACCATCCCTGTTTCCTGGCGAGACGCGACGCATCGCGGGTCGTGGTGAGGAAGATCTCGATGACGTTGCAGCTCTCGAACACCTTCGGGTTTTCGGCCTCCTCGGTGAGCACGATTTCGAACGTGTGCTCGTCGGGGAAGGCGTCGAGGTCGAGCAGTTCCCGGCAGGGCTGCGAGAGGCTGGCCGGCGGCACGAGCCACTCACGGTTCTCGAAGGCCGGCACCGGCGTGAGCCCTGCGGCGATGCCGTCTGTTTCGCACGAGGCGAGCGCGGTCTGGAAGTCGAAGCGCCGGAACAGACCGCTCACGTGTACGCCGCCCGCGTATGCGAGCTCCGCCACCGCGCGCCATGCGGCGATGTGCGTCGTGCGCATGCTGCCGTTGCCGCACACTGCGTATTCGCTGCGCAGCCACTTCGTGTGCAGCGTCAGTCGCAGGACCTCGCGTCCCGCGATTCTCTGGTACGTGACGGTCATGAAGTCGCTCGCCTGCGTCGGCGAACATCCGGCCCCCGGCTCGCCGGTGCGGGTCACCTCCGGCGGCGTGACGAGATCGAAGTCGTAGTGCGACGAGAGACCGGCCACGGCGGGACCGTTGCCGTCGATCGGCAGCGCGAGCTGCGTGCCGTAGGTGTGCTCGAAATCGAACGTCACGCTCCGTGAAGCGCCGATGCGTGCGTAGATGTCGCGGAAGAAGAGGCGGATGCTGCGCGGTGAACGGTCCGGCGGGGGAACCGTGGGAGTCAGACGGTGGCGGAACGGGATCTCGTACTTCACGTTTCCCGTCTTCGCGGTGGGATAGAGCTGACCATAAGGGTTGAGATGTCCCGGCTTGCGCCCCGGCTGCGGACCGGCGTCGACCTCGAGCGGCTTTCCGTCCCAGAGCGCATAGGCATTAACGGCGTTGTGGTTGACGAGGTCGTGGATGTATTCGTCGACGGGGTCGACCTCATCCGGCCGCGTGAGCGCGGCGCCGGTGCCATGCGGGAACGTCGCCGTTAACTTTCCTTCGATCGACGACGCGGCCTGCGCGAACTCGAACCGGAGGTCGCGCTCGAAGGCCACGGCGGGAGTGAGCCGCGCTGCGGAGCCGGCATCCGGAAGATCGGTGCAGAGCAGGTGCGTGAAGTGGACCGGCGGCAGCACCGGCGCGTTCGCGAGCTCCCAACGCGGGCCGAACGAGTCGTTGTCGCCGATGCGGGTCGTCTCGAGCACGACGCCGCGGCGGACGAGAAGCGTCAGCGTCTCGCGAATGCCGGTGGGGCCGTGCAACAGGACCGTGCGGTCGCTGTTCTCCAGGCATGCCGCGGGTGCGAGCTCTCCTGCCGCCCGATCCCACGGGAAGTCGAAGGTGCCGATGAACTGCAGCCTGGGTGCTTGATCGGTGCCCGTTTCGTCCACCAGGCGGATGCCGCCTCCTGTGAAGAGCTGCGGATTCGCCTGCAACTCCGCATGGAAGCGTTTGCGGTCGACGGCGGACGGCTGCAGATGCAGCGGCGCGCTGTTCGTCTTTGAGCGCGAGGCGGCGAAGCGGCGATATGGGGTCAGCGTCACATCGAACGCGTCCCAAACCTCCCAGTGCAGTTGCGGCCATGCCGGCAGCGGCGCCGCCGTCGGATAATGGGTGTCGAAGCGGACGGCGAGTCTTTGAAGTTTGCTCAGCAGCCGCCGCGGCGCACTGGCCGCGGCCTCGGTCTGTCGGCGATACCACGGGCCGGCCCCGAGCCTGGGCTCGTGCGTTAGCGACGCGAAGTTCTCGATCGCATAGACGCGGCTCGCCGCCGATGGCTCCCACTCGGCGAACGGCGGCACCGGGAGTTGAATCGTCGCCGGCAGCTTCGAGAAGAACGCGTGGATGCTGTCGATCGCGTTCTGATCGTGATTCGCCACGGCGAGGAGCTGCGTCGAGTCGTCGAGCACCACGCGGAGATCGGTGATCGTTTGCAACGAGCCGAGGTCGGCGCGGGTGCCGATGCGGAAGAGGAGCCCACAGAGACCGTGCAGATTCGTGACCAGGAGTGATGCGTCGGATTCGGGAAGGCGCATCAGCGCGACCTTCCCTACGTCGACCGCGCTCGTAGGGAGGTAGCGCCGCGTGCCGCCCCAGAACGCAACCTCCAGCATCTGGCGGAAGTGGTCCGGTTCGAGCTTGTCGGGATTCAGGGGGTCGGTCTGCGCGGCAAGCGCCGCGCGGAGCGAGGCGTTGTAGCCAAATGCGAACGGTCCCGGAACGATGTCCACATCGAGCTGCTGGCCGGCCTGGTTGGCGGTGGAGCGATCGTCGCGCGGCTCGCGATTGACGCGGGCGATCTCCGCGGCCGCGGCGGCGTCGCGCACACGGATTCCGGCACGCCGGTCGTTCGTGATCCGCGTCGTTGTCCCGCCATGCACGACGTCCAGCGAGACGTTCACGTCGTCGTTGAAGTTCACTGGAATCAGCGCGTCCGAGAATGACGGAGAGGCCATTCGGTACGTGCAGTTCGTCCCCTTAGCGCTGCCGCGGATCCAGTCCGCGAGCGTCGCGCCGGTGCTCTCCACCACGTGCGGCTGCACGCAGATCCAGAGCTCCCCGTTCGCGGCGTCGTTCCAGTCGCGCAGGAAGAAGTCGAGTGTGACGACGATGTCGTTCGCCATTGGTCAGCCTCCGATCTGAAATCTGTAGGCGAACCGCATCGGCAGCTCGACGCTGATGCTCTTACAGACGCGGAACCAGCCCGACCCGATGCACGCCTCCGCGGACGCGCGCGCATAGACAATGAATTCCGTGGTGACGTGGATCGGACCGCCGGCCGGATCGGCGGGATCGGGGAGGAAACGGCCCCACTGCAGAGTGAGGCGTGTTTCCGCGCTGATCATGATCTCGACCCGCGCGGAGATGATCCACCAGTTGAGCTCTCCTCCGGCGCGGCCGACGATGCCCACCGCGCCGATCAGCGCGAGGCCGCGCAGCTGGCTCTTGCCCTGGATCTTCTCGAAGTAGACCTGTCCCTCGGTAATGGCGTAGACGCCGATGGTCGCCCACACCCGGAACGCGCCCCCGCCGAAGCTCGCGCCCAGACCGAACTGCACCGCGTAACCGCCGCCGAGCAGCAGCCCTTCGCCGTTCTGGTTCTTCACCACCGACGCTTGGTTGTATTTGCGGACGTAAAAGCCGCCCGAGCCCTGGAACGGCGTGACGATGGCGCCGAGGGCGTGATCCCAGAGACGTGCGCCGCTTGGTTGCAGCCACGGGAAACCGACGTCCAGAGTGAAGCCGCCGTTCATCACGATCTCAAGCGCGATCACGCCGCCCATGAACGTGAACGTGCCGGTGACGACCATCGGCACGCGCAGCGCGGCGTAGAGCGTGTCCAGCTCGGGGCGCGGTCCGCGCGTGTACAGCACGGAGATGGCGAACCCGCGGCCGAACCACTCTTCGAAGACTCCGCCCCGGAGGACGCCGCCGTAGTACAGGCCGTCCTGGAAGAGAAACTTGCCCTGGAACAGTCCGAAGAAGTCGAACCCCGAGGCGAAAAGCCAGCCGCCCCCGTGCATCGACGAGTCGAAGGAGAGGAACGTCTCGTCGCGCACCGCCTCGTTGATGGCCTGGCGGATGGCGACGTTGTCGCCTTGCACCGTCGGCGAGTCGATGGACAGGAGCTTGCGCGCGAGCTGATCGCCGGGGAGCGCCGCGCTGCGCAGGCTGACGTTGTGGCCCGCCAGCAGCCAGTAGACCGCGAGCGCGCCTTCGACGTTGGCGTCTTCGCTGTCGAAGGGGAGAAAGCCGAGGAAGCCTTCGCCCTGCTCGGAGGAAAAAAGGACAAAGCTCAGGCCGTCGACGAATTTCTTTCCGACGACGCGGAGGACGACGTCGGTGAAGCTGAGGCGCTTTACGCCGTTGACGTTGCTGAACTTCACGCTCTCACACGAGAGCTCGAGGAACCGCATCAGATCGAGGCGGAGGCGATCGAAGCCGACCGCGCCGAGGCCGATGTGCATGTCGATCTCGCTGAACCGGAACTGGCCGTCGCGCAGCCCGAATCCGATCGTGAAGTCGAGGATGAGCCGATCGATGGCCTTCGCCGCGAGCTCCGGCAGTTTCATCAGCTCCAGGCGCAGGTCGAAGCGGAAGGTGCGCAGCCATTGGCCGTGGTCGGCTCTCTTCAGATCGATCAGCGAGCCCCAATCGAACCGCGGACGGAGCGCGTTCCAGTCGACGGCGATGCGTTGGAGTTTCAGCTCGAGGAATCCGAAACGGAACGGCGACGACTTCGTTCGCAGCTCGAGGCTCGGGTAGCGGATCCGCCCCCAGATTGGCGAGAGATCGGGCCTTGGCAGCACGATCTGCAGTCCCGCAAAGTCGATCGAGGGCAGCTCGCCCAGGTCGAACCACGTCGTTCCTTCATAACCGAACGGGCGCAGGTCGATCCCACCGTCGATGGAGATCGCCGTCTCGCGCTCGCCGCCTTGGCTGGAGGAGATGATCTCCGCGCCGCGGATGCGCACCTGGCGGATCGGGCCGAGGCCGCCGAAGTCGGCGGGCAGCAGCTCGAGAGGCTCGGAGAGCTTGCCGAGGAAGCGAATCGTTCCGGTCTTGGGCTCATAACTGCCGACGATCTGCAGATCGGGGAGCGGCTTCGTGTCTCCGGGCTGATTGAAATCGACGCCGAAGAAGCTGTCGAACTTCGCCTCAGCCTCGGCGTGGAAGTAGACGAGCTCCGAGTCGTTCCACGCTGAATCGAGCCGGGTCATGCGAAACGTCGCCTCGTTGTCGTTCACGCGCGCCGGTGCCGCGGACGTGTTCTCGTTTACCCACTGGACGCGCGCGTTGATGCTGACGCGGCCGTCCTTGACGGGGCTCAGGGCCACGTACTCCAGCGTCAGCGCGTCCGGCGGGAGCAGGCCGGCAAGAACGCCCATCTCCGAGAAGTCGAGCGTCGTCCGGAAGAGCAGGAGTCCGGTCCAACCGGCCGAGCGTACCGTCTCGTCGACGCTCTCCGGCAGGAGGTCGCCGATCTCGGCGGATCCGATCGACTCCCGCGCCAGGATCTCCGCGAGCGTGAAGCGCCGGCTGATTTTCGCGATGGCGAGGACGGGCGACTGTGGCTTCGTACTGAATTTGCCGCCCGATTTGCCATCGAGCTCGATGGTGTTGAAACCCGTGAATTGTGCCGCGTCGCGTACGATGACGTAGTCAGGCGACTGGCCGTCCGGAAGCTCGATCGTGAGCTGGATGCGGCCGTAGTCGAGCACCACCTGGTGTTTCTGCAGACGGATGTCGGCCTCGCGTCGCGACGGTACGTCGGCGAGATCGACGAGCAATTCGCGCGACAGCATCTCGGCCACGCGCACCTCGGGTGGCCCACTCGGGGCCTCGCTCAGCAGCGTCTCGTGCTGCGCCTGCCGGAGCTGGTGCGTGTGCGTGGCGTACGTGGTCCCGAGAAAGACGTAGTGCGCGTCCTGGATCTGCGGCGCAGACTGAAAGCATTCCTTCGGGAGCAGTGGCAGCAGGACATCACCGCCGCTGAAGTCGAGATGAGAGATGCGCGTCCCTTCGACGAAAGCCTGGCCGGCCTTAGCGTGGCGCATGGACATGCCGCCGCTCGAGCCGAAGCGAAGCCACGGGGTGGTGTGCTCGCGCACGATCGCTGGCGCGATCGCGACTCCGGCCGCGTTGCCGGGCAGCTCGTCCGCGCGACGGCACAACAGAACGCCCTGCGTGGCGGGCCGGAACTCGTGGGCCGCGACCATGCCGTGCAGCACATCGCCGCTCTTGTTCGCGACCACAGGTGGCGCCCCGTCGAACGCGGCGATGAGTAGCGTGGCGGGCCGTGCCTCCGTCCCGACGCGCGCGTGCAGCGCGAGCGGATCGCTGACGTCGAATTGCGCGTGCTCGTTGCGGCGGCCCGCATAGGCGAACGCGTGCAGCGTGAGTGGAGCGCCGTTGGCCGGAGCGACCGAGATTTTCTCCAGGAACGCTCCGCTCGCATCGCGTCCCAGCTCGAGGTCGAGCGCGTGCCCGGTCACCCCCAGCGGCGCGAACAACTCGTTGCCGCGGGCGAGCGGCTGCGTGCGGTCGCGAAGGTCCGCGTGCAGGTAGAGCGGCTCCACGGATGTGTGCTCGAACAGGAGTCGCGGCGCGTTGCCGCCGTTCGCGAGCGGAAACACGATCTCCTGCGACTCGTGGACCGAGTCGAGCATCGGCGTCGGGAGCGTGATCATGTTGATCGGGTCGACGACGTCGAGGACCCCGGCCGCAGTCACACGGAGGCTGTGCGGGCGCAAGGTCAGCCGCGGCTGCGCCGAAAGGTTGAGCGCGACGCCGCCTCCCTCACCGCTGTGCAGGATGAGAGGCAGGCCGGTCGTCGCCACCAGGATCGCCCGCGGGACACGCAGCGAGACTTCGCCGTCGATCGTCTCGACGGCGCCCAGCGCGTTCGTGATCTCGATCGCGCCGGCGCGGATCTGGAACGGCTGGGCCACGGGCGTGCCGCTCGCGAGCACGCGGAACAGCGCATTGCCCGGTTGCGGGTGGACGCCGGCCGCGGGACGGAAGTCCGTGCCCGCGGCGGCGGCCATGCGGATGTTCAGCTCCAGTGCGACCGAGTGGGAGCCGTCCAGCGGCGAGGTGATGCGAATGCTCGCTACACCGTTTGCGAACGTCCCTGAGACGTTCCCCGGAAGCGTCGCCGGGCGGAGGATCGTGTTGTTCGCGCCGGTGGGGAAGACCGTCCCGAACAGATGCAGGTTCGCCATCAACGCACCCCCGGACGATCCGTGGCGTGCTGGCGGTGGTGGGCGTTCACGAGGATCACGTCTCCGGGGGCGACCAGCATCTCGGATTTCGCGAACTTCGCGACCAGTCCGCGCGCCTTCTCCCGACGCGCCCAGCCCAGCCGGCGCCCGAACCACATCGTGAAGTAGCCGTCATCGGCGATGACCGTCTGGCGCTGGACGCCACGCGTGAGGCCTTCGATGGTGATGGCGTCGAAAAACGTGGCACTCCGGCGAACGCCCGTCACTTCAATGCCGAGCTGCCGCTCGAGATCGGCGAAGGAGGTATAGACCGGTACGTAGTCCGAACGGAGCTCCGGCTGCAGCCGGACGGGTACGTCGACGGTGACGAGGGTCCGTGCGCCGACAGGCAGCGTCGGCGGAACGGGATACCATGGTGAGGCCGGCTTGAACGCCACGACATCGCGATTGAAGAAGCCTGTTGCTCCTCCGCCGAACGTGAACTTTGTGGCACCGACCGAGAACGCGAGCTGCGTTTCGCTCGGGGCCTTGGTGAAGTCCGCCTTCGTCGGTTCCGCAACCGTCTGCCGCAGTGCAGCGACCTTGGGACAGAGGGTGGCCGCATTCGACGTGGTCGACGGATGCCAGACCAGCGAATCGACGAGCGGCCGGTAGAGCTGGCGTTGAATTTCCGACTGAAACTTGTCCGAGGCGATCGGCTGTGCGACGGCCTCCAGCGTAGCGATGTCGTCGACGTTCGGATCGCGGCTCGATGCCGCGAGGAGATAGCCGAGCACGAAATAGTCGTCCTGCGCGAAGCGCTCGCCGGGGACGATCCACTCGTATCGCTCGATCCGGGGCGTGATGTTATTGCGATTCTGCGCGCCGAGCGACGATCCGTGGAAAGTCAGGCGCATGCCCGGTTGGACCGCGATGGTGCGCGTCGATGTGTCGGTCGTGCAGTCACCACTGCTCCAGTCGACGTACACCAGTGAGCGGTTCACGCTCGCCGCATCGGTGACGCGCAGCGAGCACCTGGCGGCCGTCAACAGCACCGCTGTAATGAGCACGAGGGAGAGGCGAAGAGACGCGTGGCGCACCGGTAGACCTCCTCATGGCGGATTGACGTGTCGGCAGGGCGTACGAGCGGTGAGAGGGCCGCACTTCCGAGTTTCTCTTTGGAGAATTTGCTGCCGTGCGGCCATCTCATCGCGCTGTAAGGAGATCGCATGTTCAAGCTCGCCCAACTCGCCCCCTGGCTCGTTGCGATCGTGCCGTTGGCCCTCTGGGCGCTCTTCTCGCTTATCACGCGGGAATGGCAACGGAAGCGCGTGTTCGGCCTCATCGCCGGCGCCGACAATCGTCTCAGTCTCTCGCGCCTCCAGGCGTTCGCCTGGACGATGGTGATCGTGGGCGCGTACACCGCGGCGATGGCCGACCGCCCGCCGAGCACGGACCTAGCGCAAAAGCAAAAGGATCAGATCGCGTATGAACGGGCTGTTGTGCATGAGAGGGCTGTGCGTGCCACGGTGCCGAAGGCGCCCGCCGAGCAGGAACAACAGCAAACGGCGATCGTCGGCGCCACGGAAGCCGTTCGTGTCGCGAAAGAGAACCTGGTCAAGTACAACTGGGTCCGAATCCCGGCCGAGCTCCTGATTCTCGCCGGAATCTCGCTCGCGACCGGCGTCTTCGCATCGATGTTGGCCTCGGGCGGTGATGGGCCGCCGGTGGCCCACCGGATTACGGTTTTTGCCACGGCAGCCGTGGACCCACTCAGCCGGAATCCGCGCTCCTCGCCTGCCCGCGGCAAATACTGGATGCTCATCGACGGCAGCCGCCTGGGCGGTGACGGTGAGGTGCGCCTCGACGGGCGCGCCGTCCGCCCTCTGTTCTGGGAAGCCGATGGCACGGCCATCGCCGTGGACGTTGACGAGAATCGGCGCTACGGCACCATGATCATCGACACACGAAACGGCAAAGTGACGTACGCCCTTCAGTATGTGAACAACTCGTCATTGCTCACGGCGCTCACGCTCGGGGACCCGCGGTACAGTTACGAGCTCGCGGATCTCGTCCGTGACGACACAAACCCGCGGAATCTCTCGATCACGAAGTTTCAGATGTTCGGATGGACGCTCATCGCAATAGTCATCTACGTCTATCTCTTCCTGAAAGCGCTGAATGGGGCGGTAGGGCTCGACGAGCTTCCCGTCGTCGACGCGACCGTAGTCATGCTCACCGGCGTTAGCCAGCTCGGCTATCTCGGCGGGAAAGTGGCGTCGAACAGCAACGCTCCGCCATCATGATGGCGGAGGTCTCTCACAACTTCCTCAGCGAAAACTCAGCAACCTCACAAGATTTCCTCCCCGCCTCCGTGGATAGTGGCGACCTCGAAACAATTCATTTGGAGGAGAAAGACATGTCAGGTCTGTTCAGGAGAGCTTTATCTGTGGGATTCGTTGTTGTGTTCGCGCTCGTCGCCGTGGAGGCGCGCGCGGCCTCGTATCTGTTCCGGCTCAGCGAGCAGGAGATCGAGGACGTCATGGACCACTACTACCCGAGGGGCTACGACCGCGACGTCGTGCTGCGGCAGATGTCCGAGCCGTTCGATTGCGGCAACTTCGGCGATCTCTGCGAGTCCGTGGGAGAGGACTACGCGGTTCGCCTGGTCGAGAACGGGTGGGCGCGGGCGCGGAAGGGTTACCCCATCGAGACGATCGACCGGGCCGTGCAGCAGCAGCACGAAGACTTCAGCCGGCGCTGGTTCGAGCGCGTGTATCCGGACGGCGTGCCGGAGAGAGACGCGTACTGGGGCGTGACGGCCGCGGCCCCGGCCTGCGACAAGACGGTCAGCGCGACCAGCGGCAACTTCCGCATCATCCACACGAGCCGGCGCTTCACCATCGGCGTCTTCGCGTACGGCCGCGTGAAGGTGGAGCACTTCAAGAAGAACATCTTCGGGAACTTCAAGCCGGAACGGGCCGACCTGGAAGTCGAAGGGACGGTCTTCACCAAGTTCATCGGCTTCGACCCGGTGCCTTTCGACATCGCGGACTCCAAGGATGACGCGAAGAGCGTGGCCGCGACTCACGGAGCCGGCGGGATCACCATCGTGTCGGTTCCCTTCGTCGAAGGCTGCGGCGGCGTGCAGAACAACTTCGCGCTTCGCGCCTGCAGTTGCTCGGGCACGCTCCCGTTCGGCTTCTGACGCTCACGCCTTGCGCAGCCAGAAGTGATACGTGGCCAGGCTGCGCCACGGGGTGAACCGTTGCATCAACTCCCGCGTTCGCTGCGCATCTACTTTGTGATCGAGAGAGAAGTAGGTGCGCAGCGACGCACTCAGCGCGCTGTCGCCCGCGGGCACGCAGTCCGGGAACGCGCAGCCGCGCATCATCACGTAGTTCGCCGTCCACATGCCGATGCCGCGGACGCTCGTCAGCGCGCGCTCCACATCCTCCACCTCGCGCGCGGGGAACGTCTCCAGTGGCAGCTGCGCCGAGGCGATGAGACGCGCCGTGTCGATCACGTACTGCGCCTTCGATCGCGAGAACTGCCGCGACGTCAGATCGGCGTAATCCAGTTCCGCCACCTTCTTCGGCGCCGGATGTGCGCGCAGCCCATTCCGCGCCTTGCGCCCGCAGAGCTCGACCAGCACGCGGCGGAGGCGATAGGCGAAGGCGAGGTTCACCTGCTGGCCGACGATCGCCCACATCAGGCTCTCCCACACCGTCGCCGTCTGCGGCAGCCGCGCGCCTTCGTGGCCGCGGACGAGATCCGGGTGCGCGCGCTCGAACGACATCGTGTCGTGATGCAGGCCGAGAAGGCGGCGGGCGACTTCGACGTCTCCGTCGACTTCCGCGCGGCGCTTTGCCAGCGTGATCGTCACCGAAGCCGTCTCGATCCTGTTCCCGTCGACGCGCTCGCACAGGCTATCCGAGTCGCGCCCGAGGTAGCGGAGGATCAGGTCCGTGCGGAAGTCGCGGGGGAGGTCAAGAACGGCCATGCCGCTCCAGGATCGCGGACACGATCCGCGGCACGTGGACGTGGCAGTCCTCGACGATCACCCGCACGCGCTCCTGCGGCGACCCCGCCACCGCCGTGCCCGCGACGAACACACCCGGCACGTTCGTCTCCATCGTGCTCTCGTCGAGCTGCGGCTTGCGATCGCTGCCCTGCAGGTCGACGCCGAGCATCTCGAAGAGCGTCGTGTCCTGGCGATAGCCGGTGAGCGCGAGGACGAAGTCCGCCGCGAGCTCCTCGCCCGTGTTCAGGCGCACCGTTCCGTGGCCGATCTCCACCGGCCACGTGCCGGGAAGGAAGCGCACGCGGTCGTCGCGCATCATCGAGCGGATCTCGGGCAGCAGCCAGAACTTCACGCTCGTCGCGTCGAAGTCCTCGCGCCGATAGCTGAGCGTGACGTGAGCGCCCGCGCGCTGGCAGCGCACGGCCGCCTCGATGGCCGAGTTGCGGCCGCCGACGATCAGCAGGCGCTGATGGAAGTACGTGTGCGGATCGCGAAAGTAGTGCGTGACGTGCGGGAGGTCTTCGCCCGGGATGCCCAGGAGCTTGGGCATGTGCATGGCGCCGGCGGCGACGACCACCTCGTCCACATGGTAAATGTGTGGACCATCGACCGCGCGCGTGCGCAGCGTGAACGTCCTCTCGCCGCGCTCGACCGACTCCACGCGCTCGTACGTACGGATCTGCAGGTCGAACTGCAGGACCACCGCGCGCAGGTAGGCGAGGAACTCCTCGCGCTTGATCTTCTGCTGGTCCGGCACCTGGATCGGCACGCCGGCGATGGCGAGCCGCTCGGCGTTGGAGTGGAAGACCATCTCCAGCGGATACCACTGCATCGTCGCGCCGATGTTTCCGGCGTCGAACTGGACGGAGTCGATGCCTGCCTGCTTGAAGGCGACGGCGAGCTCGAGGCCGATCGGGCCGGCGCCGATGATGGCGACCTGCCCTGAGCGCAGCCGAAGGGCGGTCACGCGCCGATCTCGCGCAGCACGGCGCTCTTCGCGTCGATCATCACGTGATGCTCGAGGCCGAGGAGGTCGGCCAGCTTGCGCACGAGGTAGACCTCGTAGTCCGACAGCTTCCCGTCGCTGAAGGCCAGGCGCCACATCGTCTTCACGATCTCGATGCGCTCTTCGAGCGGCGTGTTCTTGCGGATGTAGTGCGTCAGCGCGAAGTGGTCGACGGTCTTCCGGCGGATCTCCTCCGCCGCTTCCATCAGCTCCTTGGCGTCGTCGGGCATGAGGGCGAAGCGCTCCGTGAGGAACGACACCATGTTGCCGTCTTCGGCGGGCGTGAACGTGCCATCGGCGTACGCGATGTCGAGGAGGATCGCGGCGGTGGCGAGGCGTAAGGGGTCGTGCTGCTGCTGAGGCTGCACCTCGGAGGTGCGGCCGGTCAGCATGTCGAGGATCTTTGCAATGCTCACGGCTGCGAGTTTAATGGAGTTGACAGTTGGCAGTTGGCAGTCGACAGGAGCAGCGACCTCGATGCCTGTTGTCGGCGCGCCGGCCGCTGGCCGGCCGGTCCACCGGCTGCCAGCCGGTGGCCGCCGAGCCGGCGGTGGACCGGCCGGCTAGGCAGCCGGCGCGCCGGGCCTATCTCCTGTCAACTGCCAACTGTAAACTGTCAACTACCATGCGCGTGAACATCGACCAGCTCAGCAACGACTCCCACATCTGGATCTTCGGCATCTCTCCCTCTCTCGACCCCGCGCAAAGCGCGACGCTCCTCGGCCAGGTCGACGCTTTTCTCGACAACTGGGCGGCGCACGGTGTGCCTATCCAGGGGGCGCGCGAGCTGCGCGAGGGGAGCTTCCTGATCATCGCCGCCGACGAGAAGCGCGAGAAGTCGGGCTGCAGCATCGACCGGATGTTCGGGACGCTGAAGAGCCTCGAGCGCGAGCTGAGCGTGCAGATCCTCGACTCGACGCGGGTCTTCCTCCGCGATGACGGGAACGTGCGCGCGATTGCACGCGGCGAGTTCCGCAACGCAGCGAATTCCGACACACCGGTCTTCGACGTGACCGCGGAGAAGCTGGGCGAGGTGCGCACGGGAACGTGGGAGCGCCGCGCGGGGGATTCATGGCACGCGCGGCTGCTGGAGAACGCGTCGACGTAAGTTTGCGCTTCAGCCCTCTGCGCAACGCCCTCCGGGCTCTACAATGACCCATGCGCATCTCGATCCGGCGCGCGGTTCCCTCCGATTCCGAGCGCGCGACGGAGCTCGCGCGCTCCGCGAAAGCGAACTGGGGCTACCCATCCGAGTGGCTGGACGCGTGGGACGCCGACCTGCAGATCACCGCGAACGACATCGAGAAGCACGCGACGTTCGTGGCCGCGGTCGATGACGAACTGGTGGGCGTCTGCCAGCTGCAGGAGTCGGACGAGCACTCGTTCCTCGAGCACGTGTGGGTCGACCCGCGCGCGCACCGGCGGGGCGTGGGCCGCGCGCTCGTGGAGCACGCCCGCAGCTCGGCGCGGGGCGTCATGGTCATCGTCGCCGACCCGCACGCAGAGCCGTTCTACCTCCGCCTCGGCGCCCGCCGCGTCGGCGAGATCGCCGCGCCGATGCCCGGCGCGCCGGAGCGCAAGCTGCCGCTCCTCGAGCTGGATTCCGCGCAGTAAGCGGCGACTGAAGTTCTCGCGGCGCAGCCTCTGTGATCTCTGTGTCTCTGTGGTGAATCGGTCTCTTCCTCGTGAGGAAGAAAAGGGGACCGCTCACCACAGAGACACAGAGACCACAGAGGCTGCGCCGCGAAAATCTCGGTCGAGTGAGCTGCGTTAACGTTCGGTCGGGTCTCTCATCTAACAAGATGTGAAGAACCTGCGCACGACCCTCCTTCTCATCGCCACCATCACCGCCGCCGGCGCGTTGTACGCGCATCCCGGCTCGGCGATCGCCGTCGGCCGGGATGGCCGGATCTACCTTGTCGATACCGGGGCGGGCGTGTTCTCGATCGACCAGAGCGGACGGGTCGTCCGCCGCGACGGCCCTGCGTTCCACTGGTTCGCTCTCGATCCCGATGGGCGGTTCCTGAAGACCCCATGGCCTTCGATGCCGGACGCCGAATTTCGCGCCGCGGGTGTAAACCCCACCGTCGTCCTCTCCAGCGACTACCCCGTGACCATCGGCGGCGACGGGAAGTTCTACTTCCCGGACGGCAGGAGCGGCGACCGCATTCGCCTAACCGCCGTCGAGCCGTCCGGCGCGAGGTCGGTCCGCGCGACGCTGCCGGTCATTCACAGGAAGGGGGAGGCTGTCCCCTGGTTGAACGGGCTCGCTCCCGGACCCGGCGGCACGCTGTACTACACGGAAGACCGCGCCATCCGCAAAGTCGACCGGCGCGGACAGGTGTCGACGGTCGTCGCGAACGTCGACGTCCCGAAGTGTACGGCCATCCCGGGAACCGAGGATGAGGTCGGGCCCTATCTGCGCGGGCTGGCGGTCGCGGACGACGGCACGATCTACGTCGCGGCGTCCGGCTGTGGCGTTGTGCTGAAGGTCGATCCGAAGGGGCAGGTCCACACGGTGTTGGCGTCGGCGGCGCCGTGGTCTCCGACGGCCGTGGCCATCGCGGGCAGCGACGTCTACGTGCTCGAGTACCTGCACACCGCGTCCGACAATCGTCAGGAATGGCTACCGCGCGTGTACAAGCTCTCGGCGTCTGGAAAGGTGACGCTGTTGGGCGGCAGTACGCGAAAGTGAGATCTGCTGCCTATGTGGTGCCGCCGCCCCGGCGGACGTAACGCCGGCGCCCTCGCCAGCACCACATTGGGCCGCTTCAGAACTCTCGACCGATTCCGCCGTATCCGAGCTTCGTGGTCCGTCTCGTTGTCCTGATGTTCGTGGCGCTCTTCGCGACGCCGGCGTGGCCGGACGACCTCGGCGCGTTCGTGGAGGCACAACTGCGAGAGCAGGGTGTGCCGGGAGCGTCAGTGGTCGTGATTCGCGCGAACCGGGTCGCGTGGTCGGGTGCGTTCGGTGTGACGAATGCGATCACGCGGCAGCGTGTGACGGTGGATACGGCGTTTCTCGTGGCGTCGAACGGGAAGCCGGTGGTGGGATATCTGGCCGCGCGGCTGCTCGATCTGGAGCGTCCGGTCCTGGAGCAGGCCGCGGTCGACCTGCCGGACACGCCCGCGCATCGGCGCATCACGCCAGCGCATATCCTGACGCACTCCTCGGGTCTCGGGAACTTTCTGCGCGACCGGCGGCGCGCGCTGAGCTTCGCTCCGGGTGAGAAGTTCGAGTACTCGGGCGTGGGCTTCATGGTGCTGCAGGAGCTGCTCGAGCGCCGCAGCGGCAAGACGCTCGACGCGCTCGCGCGCGAGCACGTGCGGATGCCGCACGCGTGGTTCGGCGAGCGTCCGGAGGGCGTGACGCGCATCGCCGTGCCGCACATTCCGGTGCTGCGCGCGCTGGCGCCGTTCACGATCGTCATGGCGCCGTTGCTGTTCGTGGTCTGCATCGTGCTCGCGCTGCTGCGGCGTCTGACGTGGCGTTCGGCCGGCATTGCGTTCGCCGTCACCGGTGCGGCGGCGTTCGCGTTTCTGCTCCAGCGGTCGGGGTCGTGGGTGCTGGCGGCGTGGTTCGCGGCGTTGCCGTCGCTGGTGTTGTTGCTGCTCGCGATCCTCGTGCGTTTCGTCCGGCGTCCGCTCGCGGGCGGGGTCGTGCTCCTTGCGGCGATCGGCGCTCTCATCGCCATTCGCGATCTGCCCATCCCGCTTCCCACGATGGAAATCGGTCCCGCCAACGCGGCTTCGAGCCTGCGTGCGACGGCTCCCGCGCTGGCCGGATTCATGATCGAACTGTCCCAACCGCGGACGCTCGACGCCGCGGCGGTTGCGAGGATGACCCGCGCATCGCGCACGATCGACGCGCGCAGCGCCTGGGGCCTCGGCATCGGCATCGAGCACCACGCGCGAGGGCGCGACCTCTGGCACTGGGGCAGTAATCCCGGCGCGAAGAGCATCATGATCATCTGCCCGGAGACCGGCGACGGCGTGGTCGTGCTCACGAACGGCAGCGAAGGCTCAGCGGCCATGCGAAACATCGCCGCCAGGGTGATGGGGCGGGAGGGCTGCTGGCGGCCGGGGTGTGACTAGCGGGCGGTGCGGGAGGCATGGGCTTAGCGCCCCGCCCACCCAGGTCCCTCGCTCGACGCTCGGGATGACAGGCTGTTACTCGCCGCGGTTTACCGCCTCACCGCGCGCCGCTTCCCGGTGGATGTGCCATCGACGTGGAACGCAACCCCGCTTTGCCATCGCGTCGTGTTGCCTGTCTCGTCGGCGACTTCGATCGCCAGCTCGTACTCGCCGGGTCCGTTGCGAAGGGCGTCGGCGAGGTCGGCGCGGAAGAGGAGGCCGGCTGGCCAGCGGCCGTGGTCGTGGACCGCTTCCTCGTCTCCGGTGGCCACCGCGGTCAGTGGCATCCAGGTCCCGGTGCCGCGGCGGCGGAAGTACGCCTTTGTCGCACCGGCCGCGACCCGCTGGTACTTCCCGCCTGCATAGTCGGCAGCCGAGAACACGATCGCGCCGTTGCCGTTGACCGGCAGCGTGCCGGCGTGACGGCCGGTGCCGTCGAGGATCGCCAGCGATGTGATGGCGGGCATCGTGTCGACGCCCTGCCGCGTGTCGAAGCGCATCGTGAGGGATGCTCCCGCCGCATATTGCACCTCGGCCGTGAACCGCCCGGTACGCTGCAGTGGCACGAAGAAGGACTGCGGCGTCACGGGGCCGGCGGCGACTTCCGCGCCGCTGTCGTCGCGCACGCGGACCATGCCCGTGACCGTGTCGCTCCGCCTGCGATCGCCACGGTTCCCGTAGATCTCGCCGTCGCCGATGATCCCTTCCGGCCCGGCGGTGATCGGGCCGGGGGCGTGGACCGCGCCGTCGCCGAACGACAGCGGCTCTCCGGGCATCGCGCGCACGGGCAGGATCGACTCGGCGAAGCCCCAGCTCGCGAAGAATCCTTCCTCCCCGCGTCGAACGACCGGCGTGATCAGCGCGGCCGGAGCCTGCTCCTCGGCATCCGTATGGAGCGCGAGCTGGACGCCGCCGGCGACGTTCCCGTGGAGCTCCGGCGTAAGGAGGAGCGTTCCGCGCCACACCGCGCTTTCTGTCGCGAACCGCAGCGCCGGCGGTCCCGGCAGCCGATGTTCCCGCCAGCTGCGCGGCCAGTCGCGAGGCAGGATGCTGACCTCGCGCCGCGCGCCCGTGGCCGGGAAGCGCAGCGCGACCTCCTGCGCCGCATAGTCGCCAGGCGTGTTCGACACCGTCCGGCTCGCGCTCACGCCCGCGAGCGGCGCGTGCTGCGCGACGTACACGCGCGCGGCGTCCTTGTCGACGAACGCCTCGACGCCGAGCAGTTCGAAGCGATCGCTGAATGCGGACGTGTGGATCGCGCGTCCGCGGACGTCCGGCAGCGCGATCGTGCTCTGGTCCGGCATGCTCAGGCGCAGGAGGAGCGAGCGAAGCGTGCTCGTGCCATCACCATCCGGGAACGGCGTACCGCGCTCGTCGACGGCGGCGAAGCGGATCTCGTGCGGCGCGTCGCTGTCTTTGGTGGCGACCTGGAGATCGCCCGTGACCTGCTGCTGCTCGACGACGACCATGCGCAGGTCGTCCTCGTTGCCGCTGAGCACCACGAAGTCGAATTCTCCAGGTTGGAGCAGCAGTTCCATCGCGCCGCCGCCGATCAGGACCGGCGACGCATACCGCTCCTCATCCGAATACCAGAGGATCCGCGGCTCTTCGCCCTCGGGGCGGATCGTGGCGCGTGCCGCGCGCACGAAGGCCCACGGCAGGCGGATGGTCTCGCCGGGTGTTTCGATGGACAGGGTGCCGCCGAAGGCGAGCGACCGCGTTTGCGGCGGGCCGAGGGTGGTGTGGTCGACGTCGATGTCGATCGTGATCTCGATCGACTGGCCCGGCTCGAGCGTCCCTTCCGCCGGCGTGGCGTCGAGGTGGATTCCCGCCACCGTTCCGTGCGCTGAGGCGTGAAACGAGCGCGGCGTGTTGCCGTCGTTGCGCAGCGCGATCGTTTTCGCCGACGACCACGACGGGGAGGTGACGGAATCCAGTCCGAAGCTCACGTGGGACGGCGACGCGACAACGGCGTTCGCGCGAGCGAGGAGGATGTCCGGAATGCCCGTGCCCTGAGCCATGACTTCTTCGCCGGCGACGGGACGCGCGGTCGTCGCCAGCGCGGACTTCACGCGGTCGGGCGTCCAGCCGGGATGCTCTTCGAGCAGCAGGGCCGCGAGTCCCGCGACATACGGCGAGGCCATCGAGGTGCCGCTGGCTTCGTTGTAGCCGTGGTGCAGCCAGGTGGAGACGATTCTCTGGCCGGGCGCGATGATGTCGGGCTTGATCGCCGCGTTCCCGGTCGCCGGCCCGCGCGAGCTGAAGAACGCGAGCACCGCCGCCCCGTCCTCGGTTCCGGACGCGCCGACGGTGATGGCCCGGGCCGCGCCGGCGGGGCTGCCGATGCGGTGGAACGCGCCGTCGTTGCCGGCGGCTGCGACGACGATCATGCCCGCCGCGACGGCGCGGTCGACCGCGCGCGACAGCAGGTCGTCGGGCCGCCCGCGATCGCCGAGGCTGAGGTTGGCGATGTGGGCGCGGTCGGAGCTGTCGCCGTCGCCGTTCGGGTCGAGGGCGCGCTCGATCGCCGCGATCACTCCGGACGTCGTGCCGCGTCCTGTGGCGTTCAGCACCTTGTACGCGAGGAGGCGGACGCCCGGCGCGACGCCGGTCATGTTGCCTTCCGCGGCGATGATCCCGGCGACGTGCGTGCCGTGTCCGTGATCGTCCATCGGATCGGCATCGTCGTCGACGAAGTCATAGCCGCCGAGCACCTTCCCGGCCAGCGCGGGATGGGTGCTGTCGATGCCGGTGTCGATGACGGCGACGACGATGCCGTTGCCGCGGCCGAGGGGCGCCGGGGCCGTCGTGGACGGAAGGGCGCCCCACGTTTCGGCGGAGAACGCGACCACTTCGCTGTCGGGATGGACCGCGACGACGTTGGGCAACCGCGCGAGGTCCGCGGCGGATTGGCCCTCGCGCAACTCGACTGCCGCGCCGTGGAGCACGCGCGAGAACTCGTGGCGGACGACGGCGATCTCCACGGAGTCCGTGCGGAATCGCGGGCGGGCGGTGGGCCCATATTCGACGATGTACCGCCCCGGCTCGGCGGCCATGGTGGCCGTGGCGAAGAGCAGGATGAGGAGCAGCCGGCGCATTGCTGTGGGATGGTGTTTGCGGACGCTTACCTGGCGCTTACCGTTTGGAGTGCGGAGGCAATCGCCTCCGCTTTCGTATTCGCGCGTTTGTTGCGCCGAGGGAACCGAATACGAAAGCGGAGGTGATACCTCCGCACTCCAAATCAGCCGAGCGCTTTTTCCACGAGCGCCTTCTGCTGCTCGTCGTGCCGGTGATGCGAGCCCGTCGCCGGTGCCGCGGCCACGGGACGTCCCACGTACGACAGCTTCTGCCCATCGGACCGAGCAGCGCGGCCAGCCGCTCGTGGAGGAACGGCCACGCGCCCATGTTGCGGGGCTCTTCCTGGACCCAGACGATCTCGGTCGCGCCGGGATACCGCTTGAGCGCGTCTGCGAGCATCGGCCTGCGGGAAGGGGTAGAACTGTTCGAGCCGGAGGATGGCCACGTTGGCGCTGGCTTTGTCGCGGGCCTGGCGGAGGTCGTAGTAGACCTTGCCGGACGTGATGATGACGCGCTTCACCTGGTCGCTCGTGGCGACGTCGTGGAGGACGGGCTCGAAGCGGCTGTCCGTGAGGTCGTCACCGGGCGACACGGCGAGCGGATGGCGCAGGAGCGACTTGGGCGAGATGACGATGAGGGGCTTGCGCGGGTTGTTCTTCATCTGTCGGCGGAGCGCGTGTGCGTACTGCGCGGGCGTCGTCGGGTAGATGACCTGCATGTTGCCTTCCGCGCACAACGTCAGGAAGCGCTCGAGGCGCGCGGACGAGTGCTCGGGCCCCTGTCCTTCGTAGCCGTGGGGGAGGAGCAGGACCAGGCCGGAGTGCTGGCCCCACTTCTCTTCGGCGCGGACGAGATGAACTGGTCGATGATGATCTGCGCGCCGTTCATGAAGTCGCCGAACTGCGCTTCCCACAACACCAATGCGCCGGGATCGGCGACCGAATAGCCGTACTCGAATCCGAGGACGCCGTACTCCGACAACAGCGAGTCGTAGACGGCGAAGCTGACTTCGGCGTCGGGCTCGTTGGTCTGCTGGCTGAGGGCGTTGTCCATGACCACCGGATCGGCGGCCACGCGACTGCTTCGGATTATGCGCGAGCGCGTTCAGCGGGACGTACGCCCGGCCGGTGACGCTGTCGTGACCATGGCGTGGCGGTGGGAGAACGTGCCGCGGCCGACGTCCTGGCCGCAGAGGCGGACGCGGAAGCCGTCGACGAGGAGCGAGCCGAAGGCGATCTGCTCGGCGGTGCCCCAGTCCATCGGCTCTCGCCCCTCGGCCATGGCGGCGCGCTTCGCGAGCACCGGCTTCAGCTTCGGATGCGGCGTGAAGCCTTCCGGCACCGTCGTGAGCGCGGCGCGGACATTGTCGAGCACTTCCTGCGGATCGAGGTGTCGGGCGACGGCGTCCTTCTGGTAGCCGGTGATCGCCTCGTCGGTCCAGAGCGGGTCGCGGTCGGCTGTGCGGCGACTTCGCCGTTCCTTGGTGCGGTCGAACGCTTCCTGCAGCTTGCCCTGGTAGTGGTTGAGCCACTCCTCGGCTTCCGCGGGGTCGATGTCGCCCTTGCGCAGGAGCTGCTCGGTGTAGATCTTCCGCACCGAGCGATGCTCCTTGATCAGTCTTGTACATCTTCGGCTGCGTGAGCGACGGCTCGTCGCCTTCGTTGTGGCCGTGGCGGCGGTAGCAGATCAGGTCGATGACGACGTCGTTGTGGAACTGCTGGCGGAAGTCGTACGCGAGCTTCATGGCCCGGATGCACGCCTCGGGGTCGTCGCCGTTCACGTGGAAGATCGGGGCCTGCACCGATCTTCGCGACGTCGGTCGCGTACGTCGACGACCGCGCCGACTCGGGACCGGTGGTGAAGCCGATCTGGTTGTTGATGACGACGTGCACCGTGCCGCCGGTGCGTGTAGCCGCTTGAGCTGCGAGAGGTTGAGCGTCTCGGCGACGACGCCCTGTCCCGCGAACGCGGCGTCGCCGTGCAGCAGCACCGGGATGACCAGCGAGCGGTTCTTGTCGGCGATCAGCTTCTGCTTCGCGCGCGCCATGCCCTCGACGATCGGATCGACCGCCTCGAGGTGGGACGGATTCGACGCCAGCGATGAGCGTCATCGTTCGCGCCGGACGGCGACTCGTGGACGTTCCGTCCGCGCCGAGGTGGTACTTCACGTCGCCGGAGCCCTCGCGGGAGTTCGGGATCGATGTCGCCTTCGAACTCGCGGAAGATCTGCTCGTACGACTTGCCGAGGGTGTTCGCCAGCACGTTCAGGCGGCCGCGGTGGGCCATGCCGATCACTGCCCTCGACGACGCCGTCGCCGGCGGCCTCGTTGAAGAGGTAGTCGAGCATCGGGATCAGCGACTCGGCGCCTTCGAGCGAGAAGCGCTTGTGGCCGACGTACTTCGTGTGCAGGAAGCGCTCGAACGCCTCGGCGTCGTTGAGCTTGTGCAGGATGCGGCGCTTGGTGGCGCCGTCGAGCGGCTGCTTGTTGCGCGACGGCTCCATCCGGTCCTGGAGCCAGCGCTTCTGCACCGTCTCCTGGATGTGCATGTACTCCGGCGCCGATCTTGCCGCAGTAGGTCTCGCGGAGGGTGTCGAGGATGTCGCGCAGCTTGCGCCGGTCTGCTTGCCGCACAGGCCGCCGCAGACGAACTCGCGGTCGAGGTCCCACAGCGTGAAGCCGTAGAACTGCACGATCCAGCTCGGGGTGCCTGGCGACCTTGTACTCGAGCGGATCGAGGTCCGCCAGCAGATGCCCGCGCACGCGGTAGGCGTTGATCATCTGCAGCGCCGAGGCTTCGCGCGCGACGATCTCGTCCGGGTTCGTGGTGCCGAGGTGGAGGCGGTGACGGTCCTTCGCCCAGCGCACCGGCTCGTACGGGATGCGCAGGTCGCGGTAGATGTCGTCGTAGAACGCGTCAGCGCCGAGGAGCAGCTCGTGGACGCGGGCCAGGAACGCGCCCGACTCCGCGCCCTGGATGATGCGATGGTCGTACGTCGACGTCATCGTCATCACCTTGGAGATGCCGAGATCCGCGAGGACCGACGGGTCGCTGGCGGAGTACTCGGCGGAGTAGTCGATCTGCCCCGGTGGCGATGATCGTCCCCTGCGACGGCATCAGGCGCGGCACCGAAGCGATCGTGCCGATCGTGCCGGGGTTGGTCAGCGAGATCGAGGTGCCTTCGAAGTCGGCGATCTCGAGCTGATTGGCGCGCGCCTTCCGGACGACGTCGTTGTAGGCCTTCAGGAACTGCGCGAAGTCCAGCGTCTGCGCGCGCTTGACGTTCGGGACCAGCAGCGAGCGCGTGCCGTCCTTCTTCTCGATATCGATGGCCAGCCCGAGGTTGACGTCCTCGCGGTCCAGGCGGGTGGGCGTGCCGTCCTGCACCGCGAACGCGGCGTTCATCGCGGGGCTGGTCCTTGATGGCTTTGACCATCGCCCACGCGATGATGTGGGTGAAGGACGCCTTCGACTGGCCCATCAGCGCGAGGTGGTTGTTGATGACCCGCCGGTTCTCTTCCAGCACCTTGACCGGGATGTTGCGGATGGAGGTCGCGGTGGGGACCGTGAGCGACGAGCTCCATGTTCTGGCCACGATCTTCGAGGCCGCGCCGCGCAGGGCGACGGGCTTGCCGGCGGAGCGGGCGGGGACGGGTGTCGGTGCGCGGGCTGGAGCGGCTGGCGGGAGCGGGCGCGGGCCGGTGCGGGACGGGCGCGGGGCGGCGGGGCGACGGGCGCCGCTGACGACGGCGGCGACGCGCTCCTCGCCTCTCCTCTTCCTCTTCTCCGCTGCGGCTCGTAGTCCGCGAAGAACTCGCGCCAGCTGGCGCTCACCGAGGAGGGGTCGGTGCGGAACTTCTCGTACAGCTCTTCGATGAAGGCGATGTTTGCGCCGAATGCGACAGATGACATGTTGTTCCTAACGGTTGCGATGGGCGAGGGATTCTCGGGTCAGGGCGCTCTGCCCCCTCGCTCGCGCGGATACTATCGCAAGGCCGCCCGGTCGCTCACTCCGCGTGAGGGTTGCGGGCTTGTCCGGCTCTTCGAACTCGCGCAGGAGCTGACGGCCGATGTACCCGAATCGACAGTCGAGCGTCTGACTCCGTATACTTCCTTCATCACTGCGACATTTCCGTCGTTCCGCACCACGGGGCGTGACGATCTCCGTCGCCAGGCACTCTTGTGACAGGACTGATCAGCCTCATCGCAGTTCTCGTGATTGGCTGGCCCGCCATGGCCGGGTTGTCCCTCGAGACGCCCGGCGCGCGACTCCGGACGAACGACGTCCGTTACCTCGTCCACGGTCAACGGCGGGGAAGCACCGTGACGACCGAACAGCTGACGGACGCCGGCGCGCAAGTCCTCGCCGCGTACGGCGCCTCGCACGCCGTGCGTGTTCCCGGAGCCGCCCGCGACGCATTTCTTGCCCGCATGGCGGCCCACGGTCTCGAGGCTCGCGAGCTGCAGGACCTCATCCATACCCCTGCCCGCCGCATCGATCCCCACGCGGACTACCCACCGGCCGCACCGGCCGGGCCGGGACTCTTCCTCCTGCAGTATGCCGCCCCGCCCCTTCCGGAATGGCAGGCCGCGGTCCGTGCCACGGGGATGATCGAGATCCTGCCGCTGCCGGAGCGGGCGATCGTCGTCGTCGCCACGCGCGAGCAGCTCGCGCACGTCTCCCGCCAGCCGTGGATCGACTACGGTGGGCCGTACCTCGCGGAATACAAATTCCGTCCCGCCGGGATCGATCAGGGCGAATTCACGATCCAGATCGCCGACACCGAGGCCACCAGGGCGTCCATCGCGAGCATCGAGGCCCGTGTCGGAGGTTTCGTCAACGCGTCGTCCTCGGACCACATCCTGATCGCGCGCTTCCGCGCCGGCCGGGCGGGCGCGGAAGCCCTCGTCGCGGAGCCCTTCGTGCTCGGCGTGGAGACGTTCGTGCCCCTCCAACCCTCGGACGAGCGCCAGGCGCTTTCCCTAACCGGCAAGACCACACTCGCCGACGCCGCGGCCTTCGCCAATTCCCTGCCCGGTACCGCGACGAACTACCGCCGCTGGCTCGACCGCTACGGCTTCACGGCGAACGCGCTCACCACCAGCGGGATCGTTGTCGATGTCGCCGACATGGGTGTCCTCAACGGCTGCGGCGCGCACAGCACGGAGGAGCGCGCCCATGCCGATCTCCGCGGCCGCGTGGTCTACCACAACGGCGCGACCGTGCTGACGGGCGGCGGCAGCCTCACGGAAGTCGGCATCAACAGGTCGCCCGATTACACCGATGAGAGCGGGCACGGCACCGTCGTCGCCAGCATCATCGCCGGCAATCCGCTGGCGGGAGTGGATACCGACATTCCTCCCCACCCGACGAACGGCGTCGGTGCCACCAGCGGCAAAGACCCCGACGGCTACTTGTGGGGCGTGGGCGTCGCGCCGGGCATCCGCGTCGGATCGACCGTCATGATCAACGAAGGCGCGCAAGCCGGCATCCATGGCGTGAAAGACTGGACGACGCGTGCCGTGACGCGGAAGTGCAACACGCCCGCAAATCCATGCACATCGACCACGGTGAATTGCCCCGCGATTGTTCAGAATCACAGCAACAACGAATACGAGCCTACCGGGACGAACGCGGGTTATTACACGACATCGGCGGCTCAATTCGACAAGAGCGTCCGGCGCGCCGATCACGCCACAAACGTGCCGATTGCAGTCACCGTTTCCGCGGGAAACATCAGGCAGGGGGACGACCAATTCACGACAGCCGTGCTCGCACCGGCGACGGCGAAGAACGTCATCAGCGTGGGCGCGACCGAGTCGGATCGCGACTCGAGCGCGTGCACCTCCGGAGAGAACCCAGGCAAGCGACACAGGGCGGAGGATTACACCGTCCTCGCATACCTTTCCCGCCGTGGAACCGCGGACAACCGCCTGAAGCCCGACGTGCTCGCGCCCGCGAGCCTCGCGACCGGGGCGCGCCAGTGGTACGCGGACAGATACTGCCTCACCTCCGGCGGCACGAACAACCCGCTGCCGTACTACCACGGCGCCTCGGGCACGTCGTTCGCCGCGCCGGTCGCCGCCGGCTCCATCGCGCTCATCAAGCATTTCTACGCGAGACAGACGCCTGCTCTCAATCCCTCTCCGGCGATGTACAAGGCCATGCTCGTCGGCGGCGCCCGCTCGCTGCTAGGCAAGACGGACCGTTACACGGGTGCGGCCATCACGAGATGGCCGAACGCACAGCAGGGCTTCGGCGCAATCGCGCTCGAGCCGCTGTTCAACTCCGCCGTCGTCCGCGGGTGGCGCGACCAGCAGCCAGTGCCGCTGACGCAGTCGCAGTCGCAGTATTTCACTGTCGTAGCGGCAGACCCGGCGCAGCCGGTGCGAATCGTCCTGGCCTGGACCGACAAGGAAGGCCCCGTGCAGCAGCCGGGGCAACCTGTCCCCAGGGCACTCGTCAACGATCTTGATCTCAGAGCCACCTGGCCTGACGGACTTCAATACTACGGCAATGTCACCGACCCGGCCTCCGGCTACTCCTACGTCCCCGGCTGCGGCCGGCCGTTGTGCCCTTCGCCCGCCGACACGCTCAACAACGTCGAAGTCATCAACGTGACCCCCGCCCGTTTCGTGAATTCCGCGAACCGGACCTTCACCGTCCGCGTGTGGGCCGCCGTCCTCAACGGCGTCGGCGTACCCGGTGCGTCATTTGGCGCCTACAACCAGGATTACGCGCTCTTCGTCGTCAATGGCTCCCTTACCCAGAACCCATAGAGACCTTATGCGCTCGACCCTCACCCTGCTAATCGCTCTCACATTCGGCGTCTTTGGCGAAACGCTACAGGCGCAGCCAACGCCTGGATACACGAGGGTCCTCGTCCCTGTATATGTCGTTAATACACCAGGGGCGTATGGATCGCTCTGGCATTCCGAGACCTGGATCAGGTACTCGGGGACCGAAACCATGCGCATGGCACCACGCCCGTATGACTGTGCCTTTGAATGCCCAGTGGGTGGTCCCGTGGAGCCGGACCGCCCATCTTTACGGCTCCCGTACCTCGCTGGCTATCCAGAGTCGGCGATTCTGGTCCATGTTGAAAGCCAGCATGTCTCGGAGGTGACGTTCGCATCCAGGATACGGGACGTATCGCGCGCCGCCCTCTCGGGCGGTACCGAAATCCCTGTGGTCCGCGAAGACCGGATGAGCACCGGTCCCATCTATCTTCTCAACGTTCCGATTGAACCGCGCTTTCGCCACACGTTGCGGGTTTACGCGTTGCCTGATGTCGAGCAGCCCGAAGTGGAGGTGCGCTATTTCCGCCAGCCTCTCCCCTCGGATCCACTCACCGATTTGAACCTTTACCAGCTTCGCGCGGAACGCATCGCCCTGCGCCTCGGACCGCCCACGGACCATTGGAACCTCTCCCCGGCTATCGCCGTAGTCGGCAACGTCGAAACATTCCCCGAGCTCGCCGGTGAGTCGGCCATCTGGGTGGAGGTCGTTCCAATCACCCCCGGTCTGCGTATATGGGGCCTCATGTCGATCACGAACAATGAAAACCAGCAGGTGACCATCATCTCGCCGCAGGATTAGGCGTGCCCGGCGTCACCACGCACGCTGTGTTTGGTTGTTGACGACGCGCCGGTTCTCTTCGAGGACCTTGACCGGGATGTTGCGGATGGAGGTCGCGGTCGGGACCGTGAGCGACAGCTTCATGTTCTGGTCTCGAAGTCATTCACATCCTCGAGCTTCCGGAAGACTTCGCCGGACGTCTCGACGAAAGCGTGCGGCCAAAGTATCGCGAGCTCTGGCAGGCAGCTCGCGACCGTCCGGCTACGAACCTGGATGAGCGCTGACCCGCGTCACACGTACGCGTCCCGCATCCCCCACGAAGCCGCCGCTCCGCTTTCGTTGCTCACTCTTGGCCAGGCGTCGCGGGCTGGTCCGGCTCTTCGAACTCGCGCAGGAGTTGCCAGGCCTTCACGTTGAAGACATCCGCGAGCTCGAAGAGCGTCTCCACGCTGGGCATGTTGCCGCCCTTCTCCAGGACGCCGAGGTAGGTGGCGTTCATGCCCGAGCGTTGCGCGAACTTCACGAGCGTCCAGCCGCGCGCCAGCCGCAGTCGTTGGATGACCTTGCCGAAGCGGATGCTGGCGGCGTCGGCTTGCTGCTTCCTGGGCATGGGTTCAGGATACAGCCATGGCTGGCGCTGTGACCAGTCTCAACCATTTGAAAGCGAGCCATGGCTAATGGCCGAACCGCACGATCGGAGTTTTGAACCGGACGTTCGAGTGCGGAGAACCCCTTTTGCACGCCAGACACCTGCCATGGATGACGTCCTTAACCCACGGAAGCGGTTCAGCGTGAGCCATGGCTGTTGCGATGACCGTACTCGTGGGATCGGGAACTTCAACGTTAGGTGCTGATACCAGCCATGGACAGTGTTTCACCCTGCGCGTGAGTTACTGGCAACGTCCATGGATGGTACTGATCCTCATCGCTGCGGTCATGGAGCGCGCGGCAGCAGTCCCGGACGGTGCCGTTTGGATCGGTACAACTTCCATGGCTGGTGCTGAATGGTCTTTCCGCGTTCAGTGGACCGTCCATGGAAGGTGCCCGACCCTGAAATTGCGTCCGGCGTTCAGTCGCGTTCGATGGATTCAGCCGCGGTGTGCAACAGCGACGTCAAGCCCAGCCAGCCGAAGCCCGCGGCGAAGCCGCCGGCGACGTCGGACGGGAAGTGGACGCCGAAGTAGACGCGGGAGAAGCCGACGCTGATGACGATCATGCCGGCGAGCGTGTGGGCCACGGCCTGGACGGGGAGCGACGCGCGCTCGACGAGGTGGTGCGCGACGATCGGGTAGGTTGCCGCGGACAGGAGGGAGTGGCCGCTGGGGAAGCTGTGCGATTTCGGCAGCTTGATCCGGCGCGCCATCTCGATGGGCCGCTGGCGGCGGAAGATGTTCTTGAGGATGGTGTTGATGGCCATCGCGCCGCCGGTGGAGATGACCACCGTCCACGCGTCGTGCTTGCGCCCGCGCTTGAGCATCATCAGCGCGGTGAGGCCGGCGGCGGTGCCGATGGCCACGTGCGAGCCGAGCTGGGTGACGGCGTTCATGGTCCGGTTCATCGGCACGTTGTCGATGCGGTGAACGGCGGTCATGATGGCGTCGTCGACGGCTTTGGCGTCGCCGTCGACGACGTTGTCCGCCTGTTTCTTGAAGAACCAGAGCGCGACCGCGGCGAGCACCACGCCGCCGCTCCGGCCGATGGCCAGGGGCAGGAAGTGCTGGCGGCGTTTTCCCTTCCGCAGCGTCCCTTTTTGCTCGCTCTTTTTCACGTCGCGGAGTCTATGGCTGGGGCTTCGCAAAGGCAATGAAGCGATGTGCGGGTTCCGCGCCACTGCACTTGCGGTAGAAGTCGAAGGCGTCGGTCCACGGAATGACGGCGCGCGGGTAGCCGAGGCGGTGGAGGTCGGCGAGGGAGGCGTGGAGCAGGCGGCAGCCGATTCCGCGCCCGCGCAGCTCTTTAGCGACGCCGGTGGGACCGAAGAAGCCGAGGCCGCGGTTGTTGACGTCGTGCACGGCGAAGCCGGTGATCCGACGGTCAAAGCCGGTGATCGTGTCGTTTTCCTCGGTGATGAACATCTGGGGGATGGCGGTGTCGAATGCCTTCGCCGCTTCGAAGCGCCAGATGCGGCCGAAGTTCGTTTCGATGAATGCGAGGACTCGTGGGGACTCTTCGTGGGTCGGTCGTCGGGTCGTCGGGTCGTCGGGTCGTCGAGAGGCTACATCGAGGTTGTGGGTGGACGCTGTTTCGACGTAGCCGCGGTTTTGGAGAAACCGCATCGACGTTTCATCGGTGTCGACGACGCCGGGTGTGAAGTAGTTCCCCGCCTCGGCCGCGATGACGCTCGCCCCGCGCTCCTCGGCGTCGCGCAGGAGCGCGCTCCCGACTCCGCGGCGCCGCGCGTCGCGATCGACGGCGAGGATGCGGACATAGCGGCCGCACGTGACCACCGCGCCTTCCATGTCGCCCCACACGCGCACGTTCGGTTCTCCGGCGACGCCGAGGCCGAAGCATTTTTCCTCGGCCACGGCCACGAGGTCATACGGCGCGTCGTTCGCGCGCGCGAACAACGTGCGCAGGGCAGGGAGGTCGTCGGGTGACGCGGTCCGGATCACGGGGCCGGATTCTACGCCGCCCTACATTTCGCGAAGAAGGCCGAGACTCTCAGGGAGCGTATCCTCCGCGCATGCGTGCCTTCCTGATCCCGGCGCTGCTCCTCTCCATCGTCAATCCGGATGGGCGTTCGAACGAGGATCCGGTCGATGTGATCTTCGCTCTCACGCTCGACAACGGGAAGGTGACGCCGCGCGACCGCATCGTCAGGATCCGGCGCTCCAGGGCTCCCTTCGACCGGA
Organism: uncultured Acidobacteriota bacterium; assembly: GCA_963821585.1. Classification (GTDB taxonomy): domain Bacteria; phylum Acidobacteriota; class Thermoanaerobaculia; order Gp7-AA8; family Gp7-AA8; genus QHVT01. The sequence continues at coordinate 3,506,734 of CAWGEI010000003.1, read as the reverse complement.
CCAAGGAGCAGGGACCGGAGGAGGTCGCACCGTCGAAGATCCATCCGCTGCTCGAGAAGTGGCTGTCGGCGCGCGACGCTTCCGCGGTCGAGCCGCTGGTGATCACGTTCCGCGACGAGCTGAAGATTCCGCGCTTTCCCGAGCCGGCCATCGGGGAGCCTCGCGAGTCGGCGATGAACAAGCGCATCCTCGTGCGCAACGAGGCCCTGGTCCACGACATCCGCCGGAAACGGCGCGGCGGCTACGCGCGCATGGCGAAGAAGCTCGAAGGCCTCGGCGTGCGCTTCACCGAAGAGTTCTGGCTGGTGCACGCGGTCCGGGCCGACACACCCCTCGGCGCGGTGCGCTTGTTGGCTGCGATGCAGGACGTGCTCTACGTCGAGCCCGTACACACCGAGAATCCTCCGCCGCAGAACGAAGTGGACGACGGGCGCGCGTCGATGAACAGCGATCCGTATTTCAATCTCGGCCAGACCGGCGGCTTCATCGGACTGCTCGACACCGGCGTGCGCGCGCAGCATGTGCTGTTCCAGTCGCCGTCGCACCTCGGCGTACGGCGCGACTGCGTCAACGGCACCACGTTCTGTCTCGGCGGCAGCAACGCGGCGGACGACTGCTGGAACCACGGCACCGCCAGCGCCGGGATCCTCACCGCGAACGCGGCGCAGGGCGCGGCCTTCCGCGGCGTCACCGCCATCACCGTCGACAGCTTCAAGGTCTATCCTTCCACGTTCGACGGTCCGATCTGTACCGGAGCGCTGGACACGGCCGCCGCGCTGCGCGGGTTTCAGGGCGCCGTCGCGATGGGCGACCGCGTGATCGTCGCGAGCATTCAGGGGTACGGCAGCCACGCCAGCTCGATCTCGCTGGCCGCCGACGCCGCCTTCGACGCGGGCGCGGTGGTCGTCGCCGCGAACGGGAACTTCGGTCCACTTCCGGCCACCGTGAACAGTCCTGCGAACGCGCACCGGGTACTCGGCGTGGGGAGCTTCGACGTGCGCACCCTGACCCAGGAGAACGGGCAAAGCCGCGGCCCCACCTCGGACGGCCGCACCAAGCCCGACATCCAGGCTCCGACGAACAGCGAGACCGCCAGCACCGGCTGCCCGTTCCGCATCCGTTGCACGCAGAGCAACACCGCACGCCAGAACTTCAACGGCACGAGCGGCGCCGTGCCGTACGCCGGCGGCGCGGCCGCGCTGGTGCGCAACTTCCTGCGCGGCGGCACGGGCGTCATCGAGCCGGGGTACGTCTATGCGTACCTGATCAATGCGGGACAGCATCAACTCAATGACATCAGCGGCGTCGGTCCGATCCGTCTTCCCGTCAACGCCGAGGTGTACTTCGGAAAAGTGGCAGTGAACGACGGCCAGACCCTGGACATCCCCCTCCTGGTCCGCGGCACGCCGGCCACGCTCGACGCCGCGCTCTGGTGGCCCGAGGCCTATGGCCTGCCGCACAACGACGTCGACCTCGAACTGATCCACCCGAACGGCACGATCGCCGCGCGAAGCCTGGCCGCGAAGAGCGTATTCGAACGCGCCCGCGCCATCCTGCCGGCGCCGGGAAACTGGATCGTGCGCATCCGCGGCTTCAAAGTGCTGATCCCGCAGAACGTCTACCTGGCGCTGGCGATCCAGTGACGCCGGCTAGCCAATGTAGGGCGTGGCTTCAGCCCGCCTCCCCGGTGTGAGCATGGCAGGTTCGTAGCGTCCCCCACCCCGCCCGAGAGGCGGGCTGAAGCCACGCCCTACATTCGTGGCGAATACACCTGTGCGTCTGTCCGCAAATACCGCCTTTCGTAGTAGAATGCCGAGCTGGTCCGTACCCCAACAAACAATCAGGAGCCCCCCATGACTCGAACCGTTCGATTCGTCGTCCTCGCCTGCCTGTGCGCATGGGTCCTGCCGTTAGCGGCGCAGTCTTATTCGTTCCGGCACCACGCGGGCTATCCGGGAGGCCGCGCTTACGCGGACGGACAGACGCCGCAGGACGCGCGGTTCAACGTCGCTCGCGGCCTCTCCGTCGACCTGGATGGCATCCTCTACGTCGCCGACGTCAGCAACTCGCGCGTGCGGCGGGTGGAAGCCGACGGTACGGTCTCCACGCTCTTCGGGAACGGGAACACGACCACGGTTCCGGGCACCGGGAGCGGGGGAAGCTTCGGCCTGCCGCGGATCACCGCCGTCGGGCCGGACGGGATGCTCTACGTCGCCAGCCTGACCGAGGTCGTGAAGCTGACGCCGGCCGGAACGATGACGCTGTTCGTCGGAAGCACCACCCCCGGCTCCGCGGACGGCACCGGCTCCGCCGCGCGATTCACGGGGATCGCCGGGATGGCGGTGGACTGGTCCGGCAACGTCTACGTCGCCGACAACTCGTTGCACAACATCCGGAAGATCACCCCGGGCGGGACGGTGACGACGCTCGCCGGTCTGGCGAGCACCAGCGGATTTGCGGACGGCACCGGAACCGCGGCCCGGTTCTCCGCGCCGAACGGACTGGCCCTGGGCCCGGACAACTGTCTCTATCTCGCCGACTACAGCAACCACCGCATCCGGCGCATCACGCTGGCCGGAGTGGTGACGACCGTCGCCGGAGGCACGGGCGGATTCCTCGACGGAACCGGGACCGGGGCCCGTTTCTACTACCCCACGGGCATCTCCGTCGATCCTTCGGGCAACTTCTGGATCGCCGACATGCAGAACAACGCCGTCCGGAAAATGACGTCCTCGTTCGTGGTGACGACCATCGTCGGCGAGGGGCCGTCGGCGATCGGGATCGTCGACGGGACCCGGCCCGACGCCCGCCTCTACTATCCCTACACGATCGCGGCCTCGCCCAACGGCGACGTCTACGTCGCCGGCAGCGGGGACTCGATCCGGCGGATCAGCGGCAGCACCATCACGACCTTCACCGGAGCGCCCAATCCCATGGGGACCGTCGATGGGACCGGCGCGGCGGCGCGCTTCACCAATCCCGAATTCGTCCTCGCGGACAGTTCCGGGAACGTGTACGTCACCACCGGCGGCGCGTGCCTGCGGATGGTCACGCCGGCCGGCGTGGTCACGACTGTGGCGGGTTCGTGCTTCCTGGCAGGGCTCACCAACGCCACCGGCACCGCCGCCCGCTTCCGCTTCCTTCACGGAATGCGCTTCGGACCCGGCGGGAACCTCTACCTCGTCGACACCGGCGGCGGTGGCAACAACGCCATCCGGATGATGACGCCTGCCGGTGTCGTCACCACCTGGGCCAGCGGCGCGACGCTCTCCGGGGCGCGCGACATCGTCTTCGACGCCGCCGGCAACGCCTTTGTCACCGACAACACCGGCCATCAGATCCGCCGGATCGACGGGGTCACCAAGGCCATCACGACGTTTGCCGGAAACGGGACGGCGGGCGACACGGACGCCACGGGCACCAGCGCGAGATTCCGGGAGCCGTGGGGCCTGGCGATCGACGGTTCCGGGTCCCTGTACGTCTCGGAGCGCCAGGGCTATCGCATCCGGAAAGTCACCACGCCCGGCGCGGTCGTCACCAGGATCGCCGGGACCAACAGCGCCGGCTGCATCGACAGCACAGGCTCCTTCGCGCGCTTCAGCATCCTGGGCGGGATCGCCTTCGGACCGTCCGGCGACCTGTTCATCGCCGAGGACTGGAACTCCAAGATCCGGAAGCTGAACGTCACCACCGGCGCGGTGACGACGGTGGCGGGCAAATGCGATCAGCCCGGCGCGCAGGACGGGATCGGGACCGACGCCACGTTCTACAGCGCGTACTCCGTCACGTTCGACCCTTCCGGCCGGCTCTACGTGGCGGACTACTTCAACCGCTGCATCCGCGTGGGGCTGCCGCTGATCAACGATCTGGCGACGATCGACTCGCCGACCGGATTCACCGGTCTCCCACGGCAGCTCGATACGGCGCCGCAGACCGCCACGTCCTGGTCGTGGAACGTCGTCCGCCGGCCCGCTGGCTCGCACACGACGATCTCGAATCCGGCGTTGCGCGACCCGACCGCCACGCCCGACACCGACGACCAGTTCCTCTTCGAGCTGACCGCCGAGGGAGGAGCCCTCGGCCGCATCTCGCGCGTGCAGCTCACGGCGTCCTGCACCGCCCCCGCGCCTCCGTCCATCACGTCCAGCTCGCCCAACCCGTCGTGCGCCGGAAGCCGGGTGACGCTCGAGGCCACTCCGGGCTACACCAGCTACCTCTGGTCCAACGGCGCGTACGGCCGCGTGGTCACCGTCTCTCCTTCAGTGCAGACGGCGTACACCGTCCGCGGACTCAACGGCTCCTGCCTGAGCGATCCTTCGGCCGAGTACACGCAGGACGTGTACACGCCGGACGCGCCGGCCGATCTCACGGCCACTCCCACCGCGCCCAACCGGGTCACGCTCTCGTGGACCGCGCCGGGAGGCCCGGCCGTCCATCACTACAACGTTTATCGTGCGGCGCAGTCGTGCGGCAGCGGGCAGCCGTTCGCGAAGATCGGCACCTCGGCGACGACGTCGTACAACGACGACACCGTGACGCCGGGCGAGACCTATTCGTACTTCGTCCGGGCGTCGACCGCCGGCGATACGTGTGAATCCGGGAGCAGTAACTGCGACGACGCGACCGCGTACGGCGACTGCCCGACCGATCCGGCGTTCGCGGGCCTGACCAGCGTCACGGCGAACACCTGCCTGCTGCGCCTCACGTGGAGCCCGGCGGCGTCGAGCTGCCCGCTCGCGAGCGGGATCGTCTACAACGTCTACCGCTCGACGTCGTCCTCGTTCACACCGGGCGCGGCCAACCGCATCGCCCGCTGCGTGACGAGCACGTTCTACGACGACATCACCGCGCCGAACGGCACGAGCTACTACGTGGTGCGGGCCGAGGACTCGTCGATCGCGAACGGCGGACCGTGCAACGGGGGGAACGAGGAGACGAACACCGTCCGCCAGCCGGGAACGCTGTCGGCAGCGGTGACCACCACCACGCACTACCGCGACGACTTCGACTCCATCCGTCCCACGAACGCGGCCGCTTACTGGAAAGAGACCATCACCGCGCCGGTGGGCACCGACCGGCTCGCGCTCAGCACGTGCAGGAGCGTGGACGCCGGCACGACGTACAAGTTCGGCACCGTCGGGGTCTGCACGGGCGACTATCCGGCCAGCTCCAACCAGCGGCTCGAGCTCGGCGGCGACGGCACGGTCGACCCGGCCATCAACGGCATCGCGCTTCCCTCCGGGACGGGAACGCTGCGCCTGCGGTTCCGCCACTGGTACAACATGGAGGGCGCCTGGGACGGAGCCTCGCTCTACTACCGGACCACCACCGTGACCACGCCCACGCTGGTCGGCGAGAGCTTTTCCGCCACCGCGCCGTACCTCACGCAGGGACTCTACACCGGCAGCGCCAACTCGTCAGGGACGCGGGCCTGGACGGGTGTCCAGTCTTCGTTCGCCGAGGTGATCGTGAACCTCGACGCGCTCAAGGGGCAGACCGTGTGGCTCTCCTGGCGCTTCACCAGCGACTCGGTCGTCCACCGCGAGGGCTACTACCTCGAGGATGTGAAGATCGAGCTGGTCGCGCCGCTGCCGTGCGAGATCACCGGGCCGGTGCAGGCGTTCACCGTCACCTCGCGCGACGGCGTGAACGAGCTCGAGTGGCTCAACCCGGCGTCGGCGTATTACGCCACGACGCTCCTCCGCTACCGGACCGACGGCATGACTCCCACGAGCGCGACCGACGGACTGCCCGTGGGCACGGGCTCGAAAACGGGCTCCTCGGACACGTACGACTCTTTCGACCACACGGTGACGAACGGCACGGCCTACCGCTATGCCGCGTTCGTGCAGGCCGTGAACGGACTCGTCGGTCCGGCCCGCGCGGCCAGGGGACGCGCGGAGCCGGTGGCGGACACGCAGTGGATCTACAACACCGGCGCGGCGCCGATGACGCCGCCGGCCATCGGATCGAGCTTGGCCGTATCCAACGACGGCATCCTGCACTCGATCAGCCAAGGTACGGCCGGCGGCAACTGGGCCGCGGGCTGGCGTCCGCTGGCCATGAACGGCCCCTCGCGGGCGCGGCCCAGCGTCGCCGCGATGACGATCAACCAGATCAGCGGCGCGCCGAAGGTGGCCTTCGTCAGCTCGCTGGACGGCTCCGTCTCCGCGGTCAACGCCGTGACCGGCGCGCAACTGTGGGGAACGTCGATCGGCACAGCCGTCCAGGGCTCGCCGTCGCCGGCGCTGCGCGAATACGGCATCGGCCTGACCGGCGTCGACCTGATCCTCGCCGGCACGCGCAACAGCGCGCCGCCGAACGGCGTCCATGCGCTGGACACGCAGGGCGGCGCCGCGGCCTGGGTCTACACCGGCGGCGGCACGTACACCATCGGCGCCATCGGCGGGCAGGTGTCGATCGACTATGCCAACCAGCGCGCCTACTTCGCCAGCCGCGCCGCGTCGCCGTCCACGAACCAGAACCACACCCTCTGGTGCCTCTCGTTCGACGACACCTCCGCCACGCGCCTCTGGTCCATCATCCTGGGGGATATCGACGGCAGCCCGGTGCTAGCGAACGGCACGCTGTACGTGGGGACGAACGACGGCACGCTGTACGCCGTCGACCCGGACGACGGCACCGTGCTGGCCTCGTACGCCACCGGCGACGGCCCGGTCAAGGGCCATCCGTTCCCGGACGTCGACGGGCGGGTCTACTTCTCCACCACCAACCGGGTCTGGGCCGTGGCGGACAACCTCACCACGCCGAGGACGCTCACGCTGGGGTGGCAGGTCGCGTCGATCCCGTCGCCGTCGACAGCGGTGCTGGCATCGGGCGCCCTGTACGCCGGCAGCTCCAACGGCCGCCTGTACAAGATCACCGACATCGCGACCGCGACGCCGGCCCTCGCGTCCACGCAGCTCGGCACCGGGCTCGCGGCCGCCGGTGCGATCGACTTCGACTCCACCAACAACCTCGCCTACGTCGGCACGGCCGACGGTGCGATCTACGCGGTGTCCATCCCATGATCGGCCGGCGCAGGGGTGATCGATGAAATCCGCCGGGTTGGTCGTCCTGACTCTTCTCGCCGGAGTGACCGCGTCAGGCTCCGAGACCGTGCGCCGTGCGGTCGAGCCGCGCGATTTCTTCGTCTACGGTTGCGTGCGTGAGTTCGCAAGCGCACATGCCCTTCCTCTGTACGACAGCAGCACGGGCTACGTCGTCGAGCTCGGACGTCTGGCGCCGGAAGAGATGAGCCGCCTCTACGACGCGGCGAAGGCCTTTGCGCGGACGCTCCGTGCGCCGGATCCGGCGCACGAGGACCACGGGGGCGTGCCGGTCCTGGCCCTGTGCCTGGAAGAGGCTCGGAGCGCGAGAGTCGACGCGCTGCTCCGCAGAAAACGGAAAGCCAAGGACTAGTGTCGCGTCCCGCCAGGGTCGCACCCGGTGACCGCGTAGCGGTCATCAGAGAATAGCCCCCGGCGCCAGCCGGGGGGACGAGAGGCGTCACGGAAATGAGCCCGCGTAGCGGGTGGCAGGAACGCCCCTTTCGTCCGCTACGCGGACTCGTACCAGGGGCCACCGCGCCCCCCCGGCTGGCGCCGGGGGCTACTCTCTGATGACCGCTACGCGGTCACCGGTGCCCAAAGGAACGATCCTCGCTTGGACCACTCCAAACCCACCCTTCGTCCCCTCCCAACGCCGCCTCACCCCTCGTGACACGTCCGTGCGGAGAGCGCGTGCTACGAAACGGGGCATGGACAGCGAATCCCCGGACGTAGTTCTTCGGCAGTATCTGGCAGCGGGTGACCCTGAGGCGGAGGACGCGCTGGCGCGCATTCTCGAGCGGGTGGCGGCTCCGCTGGTGCGGCGGGTCGTGGTCTCGGTGGTGCGGGACGAGGAAGGGGAGGACATTGTGGCGGATACGCTCGTCGATCTGCTGCGGCGGCTGCGGGACGCGCGTTGTGACGCCGGGCAGCCGATCCTCGACCTGCGGCGGTACATCGTGACTTGCGCGTACAACCGCTGTCACGAGCGGTTGCGGGAGCGCTATCCGGCACGCGCGCGGCTGCGCAATCAGGTCCGCTATCTCGGCAATCACGATCCGGAGCTGGCGCTGTGGACGGTGAACGGGGCGCTCGTGGCCGGCCTGCGGGAGTGGCTGGGACGCGAGCCCCTCCTCGGGGAAACGACCGGCGACGCGACCGGCGACTTGGGTTTCGCGGTGCGGAGCGATCCGACCGTGGAGAACCGCGCGCAGGTGGCGGCGATCGTGCCGGCGCTGCTGCGTCAGGCGATGGGGCCGCTCCCGCTGGACGCGCTCTGTTCCACGATGGCGCGGCTCCTCGGCGTCGATCCGCGGCGCGGGGAAAGCGGGTCGGTGGAGCTCCGGGCCTCGACCGACGCACCGCCTGACGAAGCGCTGGAGCGCCGGATGTCGCTGCGCGAGCTGTGGGAGGACGTGCGGATCCTGGCGAGGAAGCAGCGCGTAGCGCTGCTGCTGAACCTGCGGGACGTTCATGGCGGGGAATGCCTCACGCTGCTGCCGCTGACGCGCACGGCGACGATCGGCGAGATCGCCGACGCGGTGGGGATGGACGCGGAGGCGTTCGCGTCGCTGTGGAACGAGCTGCCGCTGAGCGATGCCGCGATCGGGGAGATCCTCGACGCCACGCCGCGGCAGGTGATCAAGCTCCGCCGTCTGGCGCGGGAGCGCCTCCGGCGGATGGCGAAGTCTCGCGATGCCCGGCGCGCGCGGCCTCATCTCGACTCGTTCTCGCATGGGGACTGCGTCACCATCAGAACATCCCTCCCGAATTTTCATCAGTAGTGGATGACGTCCAAATCCACTCCACAAGGAGACTCTGATGAAGAAACTCAAGTTGTTGCTGTGCTCACTCGTAGTCCTGGTGACGGCCTTCTCGGCCGGCGCCACCACCATTCTGCCCGCCGACCTCGGCAAGCTGGTCGATGACGCGGATCTGATCTTTGCCGGCCAGGTGATCGGCATCGAGTCCGTGCCGACGGCCGACGGCAGTTACGCGTTCACGTACGTCACGTTCGACATCGACCAGGCGTTCAAGGGCGTGTCGCGCAGCGGCAAGACGATCACGCTGCGCTTCGCCGGCGGCCAGGTGGGCGAGACCGTGTTCGAGGTGACCGGCGCGCCGACGTTCGCGCTCGGGGGCCAGCACCTGCTGTTCGTCGAAGGCAACGGCAAGCTGGGTGTGCCGCTCGTCGGCTGGTCCCAGGGCAAGCTCGACCTGGTCGCGCACCCGGTGTCGCAGCAGCCGCTGTTCGTCGACCACACTGGCCGCGCGATCGACGGCATCGTGAGCGACGGAAAGAAGGGCAATGGCTGGCGCCGCGACGGCCTGAAGCTGCAGAAGGACGGCTCGATCCAGGCGCTGCGGGTCGCGGAAGCGGAAGTGGTGAGTCAGGAGGGTGTGAAGATCGAGCTGGAGAAGCTGCGCGCCGTCGATCGCGCCGCATCGGCCGTCAGCGTCACGGGCGAGCTGCGGTCGTTCATCGCGAAGCGCAAGGCGTCATCGCCGGCATTCCGCAACACGCAGTTCGTCGAGTCCGCCTCCAGGGCGAACGTCCCCGCCACCTTCGGCTACACGGCCGCGCGCGCGAAGTAATCACAGGAGCCTTCCATGATCCGCAAATTCACTTTCCTGCTCACTCTCACTCTGGTCCTGGCCGCGGCGAAGCCGGCCTCGGCCTACAACTTCCTGGAGGACTGCCGCGGCGGCGTCAAGTGGAACAACTCGACCGTCACCTGGCGCCCGTCGCTCACGTCGTTCCCGCTGTCCAGCGCCTGGTACAACTCCGTCGACGCGATGCGCGTGGCGTGGAACTCGTACACGCCGGGCGGCAACTACCGCATCAATTACACGTGGGAGACGAGCACCAGCATGTCGAACACGGACAACCGCAACAGCATCGTGATGCCCAGCACCTCGAACTGGATCTGGGGCGACGCGCTGGCGGTGACGACGCCGCGCCGCTCGATGTGCTACGTCTGGCCGGGCCCGGACGCGAACTGGGTGGAGATGGATATCGCGTTCAACCCGAACAAGACGTGGGACACGTCGATCAACCCGGTGGCGCCGCAGGATTCACCGTTCAGCTCGACGATCGTGGGGATTCACGAGCACGGTCACGGCATGGGTCTGGCCCATGAGGACGACCAGCTCGCGACGATGAACTCGTACTATCCGGACGGCGGCGTAATCGGTACGCGCAACGACGCCCACCCGCACGCCGACGACGCGCGCGGCGACCGCGCGCTGTACGGCACGGCGTCGACGCAACGGGATCTCGCGGCGTTCGCGTATCGCGTCTATCCCGGCTCGCCCGGCGACTCGCTGAACATCGTGGCCCCGGCCTCCTCGGATCGCAACACGACGCTCTCGTTCCCGTTCTCGATCGAGAACCGCGGCACGACCAATCAGACGGCGGTACCGGTCTACTTCTATCTTTCCTCGACGCGGAACGTGACGACCGCGAGCACGTTCATCGGTTCGGCGTCGTTCAATCTGAACTCCGGCGCGGCGATCACGTCGACGGCCTCCGTCACGATCCCGGCCACCGCTGCAACAGGCTCCCAGTACCTGGGCTGGATCATCGACCCGCTCAACGGCGTCACGGAGTCGGACGAGGGCAACAACGGGGTGACGCTGGCGTCGGCGACGGTGATCGGCAGCAACCGCGCTCCGTCCGCATGCCTGACCGCGTCCCAGACCGTAGGCAACGTGTCGCTGTACGTGACCTTCGACGCGAGCTGCTCGACCGACGCGGACGGCAACGCGCTGACGTACTCCTGGGACTTCGGCAACGGCGATTCGGCCACCGGCGCCCAGGTCGCGACCTGGTATGACTACCCCGGGTACTACATCGTGACGCTCACCGTCACCGACAGCAACGGCGCGAGCTCGGTCTCGTACGAGCAGGTTCACGTCACGCAACCGCCGTGTACCGGCATCCGCTGCCTGGAAGAGCCGGAGTAGGTTTCCCGCTGCCCGGAGGCGAAACGCCTCCGGGCAGTTTCACGTCGCGGATTCGAGCCCGTCTCGATCCATCGGCACGCCGAAGACCGCGCCAAGGCCTAACTCTCATCGCTCATCGCCGTGACCGCGGCCGGGCTGTGGACCTCCTAGGTGCCCGCGATGGGATGGGAACGGGGATCCTTCCCGGAACGCCGAGTAGGGATTTCCCCGCTCCACGCACTCCTCCTGTAGACACCGTCGAATTCGGAGAGTGAAGGCATGAAAGCCGATCCCGCAGCTCCACCGCCACGCGAACGGAGCGTCACGATCATCGCCCAGGACCCCAGCGTCCGGGTCGACGACGAGATCCTCCTGGCCCGGATCACCATCCCCGCCGAGAGCCTCAGTCCGGGGCCGGTCGGCTACCGCGTGGAGGTCGTCGACTTCGACGCGACCACGGACACGCTGTACACCCCGGCTTCGCCGGCCAACCTCGATCGCTGGGCGAAGTTGCCGGTGAAGGGGCTGGGCGACCGGCTGGTGCGCGACCCGGAGTTTCACCGGCACAACGTCTATGCGCTGGTGATGAAGACGCTGAGCCGGTTCGAGTTTGCCCTCGGCCGCCGCATCAACTGGGGTTTCGACGGGCATCAGCTGAAGGTCGCTCCGCACGCGTTTTCGGAGGCGAATGCGTTTTACTCGGACCGGCTCAATGCGCTGCTGTTCGGGTATTTCCGGGATGCGCGGGACAAGCCGGTGTTCACGTGCCTGTCGCACGACATCATCGTTCACGAGACGACGCACGCCCTGATCGACGGGTTGCGCGAGCGTTACCGGGAGCCGTCGTCGTGCGACCAGGCGGCGTTTCATGAGGGCTTCGCGGATGTGGTCGCGCTGCTGTCGGTCTTCTCGCTGCCGGCCGTGATCGAGCGGACGATCGACGGGGGCAAGGGGGATGCGCCTCTGCAGACGAAGGAGCTGTCGCGGGAGGCTCTGCGCAAGTCGGTACTCTTCGGGCTGGCCGAGCAGGTCGGCGAGGAGCTGAACCTGGCGCGAGGACCGCTGCGGCATTCGCTGCGCGACATCGTGCCCGGTCCGGAGTACTACAACGACGCTGAGGAGTTCCGCGAGGCTCACCGCCGCGGGGAGCTGCTCGTCGCGGCCATGCTCACGGCGTTCGTCGAGATGTGGAGCCGGCGCCTCGCGGCCCTGATCCGCGAACGCCCGCGCGTCGACCGCTCGCGCGCCATCGAAGAGGGCGCGGACATCGCCGACTGCCTCCTGACTTCCGCGATCCGGGCGCTCGACTACGCGCCTCCGGTCGACGTCACGTTCGGCGATTACCTCTCGGCGCTCCTCACCGCCGATCGCGAGATCCGGCCGGCTGACACGCGCTATGAGCTGCGCGCGAGCGTGCTGGACTCGTTCCGCACGTTCGGCATCGAGCCCGCGTCGGGCACGCCGGACGGCTGCTGGAAGCCGGCGCCGTCGACGCTCGACTATTCACGCACGCACTTCGACCCGATGCGGCGCGATCCCGACGAGGTGTTCCACTTCGTCTGGGAGAACCGCAAGGCTCTCGGACTGCACGCCGAGGCGTTTACGCGTGTGACGACGGTGCGGCCGTGCATGCGCGTCGGCTCCGACGGGTTCGTGCTCAACGAGACGGTCTGCGAGTACGTGCAGATCCTCGAGCCGCTGGCCTCGGAGCTCGGCTCCCTCGGCATGCGCAAGCCGCAGGGGATGCCGGAGGAGAAGAAGCTGCGGTTGTTCGGCGGCGGCGCGCTGATCTTCGACGAGTACGGGCACCTCAAGTACCACGTCTACAACCCGCTGCGCAGCGTCGGCAGGCAGCAGGAGCGGCTCGACTTCCTGTGGGAGTCCGGAGCGTTGCGCGGCGCGTCCACCGCGCGCCTCTCGATCTCCAACCTGCACCTTCGCCGCGCCACGCGATCGAAGAAACACGCCGAGGAGGAGTGGTAGATGGCGAGCCCGGTCGATGTCCGCATCCGCATGTACAACGTCGGCTTCGGCGACTGCTTCCTGCTGACGTTCCGGTACAAGGACGGCGAGCGCCACGTCCTGATCGATTTCGGCTCGACGGCCGCGCCGATGCGCCGCGAGTCCCAGATGGACGCCACCGCGGCCAACATCAAGAAGGTGACCGGCGGGCGTCTCGATGCCGTGGTGGTGACGCATCGCCACGCGGACCACATCAGCGGCTTTGCACCGCGTGCGAACGGCAAGGGGCCGGGCAACGTCATCGCCGCCATCAGCAAGGAGGCGCTGGTGATCCAGCCGTGGACGGAGGACCCGGACCTGCCGCGCGGCGCGGTGCGCGGGCGTGCCGCGAAGGCGCCCGGCGGTGCGAAAGGATTCTCCGCGCTGCACGCGCGCTCGCTCGATTCGATGCAGAACGTGGCGAAGGCCGTGGCCGCGCGCGTCGAGGCGCACGAGTTCGAGGAGATGGAGGCCGAGGAGGAGGCCGAGGTCCATGCGGAGGAGGGGGAGGCGCCGCAGCCGCGCGGCGACCGCGCGCTCTCCGGCCGGCTCGGCGCCGGACGCATGCTCATCGACCGCCTCGGCTTCCTCGGCGAGACGAACCTGAAGAACCTCGCCGCCGTGCGGAATCTGCAGAGCATGGGCAGGGCGCACGAGTGGCTGTCGCACGGGATGAAGACCGCGCTGTCCGGCGACGTCCTCCCGGGCGTGAAGGTCCATGTCCTGGGGCCGCCGACGATCGAGGACCATCCGGAGGCGCGGTCATACGCGAAGGAGTCGGATCAGTACTGGAGCCTCCAGGCCGCGGCCGCGCGCGTGAACGTGGCGGCGCAGGGCGCGAAGAAGCTCTTTCCGGACGAGCCTTCCGTGCAGGTCGACGCGCTGCCGAAGTCGGTGCGCTGGTTCGTGCGCAAGCTGCGCGCGGCGCAGGCGCAGCAGCTCCTCGAGCTCGTGCGCATCATCGACGGCGCGCTGAACAACACCAGCCTGATCCTGCTGTTCGAGGTCGGCGGGAAGCTGCTGCTCTTCCCGGGCGACGCGCAGATCGAGAACTGGGACTACGCCCTGAACCACGCGAAGAACCGCACGGCGATGCGCAAGCTCCTCCACGCCACGGACGTGTATAAGGTCGGCCACCATGGAAGCCTCAACGCCACGCCGAAAGGGCTGTGGGCGATGTTCAAGAAGAAGCCGGGCATCGTGACCCTGATGTCGACGCGATCGGGCAAGCACGGGGAGAAGAAATCGAACACCGAAGTACCGCGCACGACGCTGACGGACGAGCTGGAGGCCCACAGCAAGTACCACTCGACGATGGAGTGCAAAGGGAAGGGCGATGCGGGACTGTTCGACGAGGTGGTGGTGAAGTTCCGCGGGAAGAAGGGGTGAGGCCCGGACGGATGGGGTGGAGTGCTGCGACCAAAACGGCGAAATGTTTCGCATTTCGGCGTGCGTGTTCCACAAAAAACCAAAGACCCGCAGCCCCACATCATCGCCCTGACCGGTCCGACTCGCCGACACGTGCGCTTGTGGAATGTTTCCGTATTTCCGCGCCGAAAGCCCTCAAAGCGCGTATCGTGCTTCCTCCCGGATCAGCGGAAACGAAGGAGGGCGCATGCCCGACAATGGCGATACTGGTTTGCTCGTACAACTGGTTGGAGACTTAGGCAGCTCGCTGGAAAGCTCCGTGTTATCGGCTATTACCGACCCGGCCGTCGGCTGGCTCGCTGCGCTCTGCGGTCTTGGAGGGAACGGCAATGACTATGCCTCTATGGAGCAACTGCAAACCGGCATCGTGACGATCATCGGCGATCTCAACCAGGCGGAAACGGATCTCAGCAAGGACATCACCAACAGTGCGGCCTATGCAGCGATTCAGGGCGTCGTGAACTTTGTCACACCATTTCTCCCTAAGCCGAATCAACTGTTGGTCGTGCCGCCCCAAATGCTTATGCAGGATGCGGGTCAACTCGCGACGGTTCACACCAGCTTGGTCGACATTCCGCTGCCTGCAACGACCTCGTATTTGACGAACGTCCGTCAGTCGATGGTCCCCCGCTACACCGCCGACCATTCGCCGGCGCAGCAGTCGCTGGTCGATTTTTTGACGTATCAACAGAAACTGCAGGCCGTTCTGATGCAGCTGATGGTCGAGGCCGCACATCAGGGTCAGAGCTTATCCACGCAGGCCCCGAACACTCTTGATACCTCCGGACCGTTGCCGCCCAACTATGCGGGCGCGGTGGAGGCCTATGGGCAATATGCCGATCAAATCGCCCAACAGTCCACCTTTCTGCCTCTTCCGACGTCGGGCGTGGGCTTCTCGTACATGAATGAAACGAGCTTCGGCGTAGATCAGATTGTCTTCGACCAAACGACAGGCTTTGGGTGGGGCGTCTACAACTACCAGGCCTATGCCGGAGGCACCACAACGGTGCCGGTGCTCCGGACGCAATTGAGCAATCCCCTGGCTTGGATGGTGCGTCCGCCGACGTACGCGGAGCTCGAAACGCTCCGTACATCCTTGACGGGTGGACAGACGACTACACCCGCGGCCATGCTGGAATTACTGCAGCAGGCGGGCTTCAACCTGAAAATGGACCCGGCCGTCTCTGGCCCACTTGTGACGTATGAGGCCCTCCAGGAGAGCAACTGGACGCTGATCAATACAGTGTGGGCGAACAGAATACCACCGGCCGGCACCGTCTACGCTTCCGGATACCAATGCAATTGGTTCTATGATCTGTTGAATGGGTGCGCTGTCGCTGTGCAGTTCTGGTTCCTCGTCAAATCGGGTGAGCCGGCTCCCACCCTGGCAACCATCCCGTCCACAGCGACAGTGACGTGGGACAGCATGGCTCAGGGGGAGGTCCCGATATCATCACTCGTTCAGTACACTGACGCGCTCTTCATTTATCAACTGGCGGATGCGGATCCGGGCACGAACGTCGTAAGGATCGATCCGCCGCTCGAGGAGCCGTCGAGCATGCAGATCACCACGGTGCAAAACGCCGATGGAACCACGACGTGCACTGCCAGCGCGTCCTTCATACGGCTCAATCGCACCGCCGGCCCCACGAGCCGCACTCTCAATGTCCCCCAAGTGTACTGGTCTCTGGACAATCCGTTCGCTGCGAAGATCAACCAGAGCGGCATCGTGACGTGGATGACGAACGCCGCCGTGACTGTAACGGCGACACGTGGTTCAGTGACGGCGAAGACGCCCCCACTGTCACCGCCGGCGACGTTCACGCCCCCGGCGACGCCCGTACCCATTGAGGTGAACATCTATCCCAGGAATGTGAGGATTGCCCAGACGATCCCGCCCCAGGGCACCAGCGCCCCATTCCTTGCCCAGATCCTCTGGAGCGACGGAAGTACCACCACGATCGGGGACGGAGCGCGTGTCACTGGTGGACAGCCCCAATTCCAGTTTGCCGGCACTTCCGGCTTGACTCTGGATACGGGCCAGAAGAGCTCGTTCACCATCCCATTCGAAACACCTGCCGGCACGGTCTACGACATCACCCTCACGCTGGAAGGATTGAGGGACACGGTCACGATCACCATCTTCTAATGTCCGTGGTCCTCACCTTGCGCAGGAAGGCTCGGCAGGGTCATGGGATACAGTGGGTTGCAGAGGTGATCGATGAAATCCGCTGGTTTGCTCGTCCTGATTCTTCTCGCCGGCTGGGCCGCCGGCGCGCCGCGCGAGCAGACGGTGCGCCGCGCGGTCGAGCCGCGCGATTTCTTCGTCTATGGTTGCGTGCGTGAGTTCGCAAGGACGCATGCCCTTCCCCTGTACGACAGCAGTACCGGGTACGTCGTCGAGTTCGGGCGTCTGGCACCGGAAGAGATGAGCCGCCTCTACGACGCGGCGAAGGCCTTTGCGCTGACGCTCCGTGCGCCCGATCCGGCGGACGAAGACCATGGGGGCGTGCCGGTCCTGGCCCTATGCCTGGAAGAGGCTCGGAGCGCGAGAGTCGATGCGCTGCTCCATAAGAAACGGAAAGCGAAAGGCTGACGGAGCGCTGGCGTCCCGCCGGCTGTTCGGGCGGTAGCCTGCACTGAGCGCAGCCGAAGTGTCCCGCCGCCCGGGCACTCGGGAGAACGGAGCCTGTTGGGTCGTGCCACGCTTCCCCGCCCGCCCAGGTGGCGGCGCGGGACGCCGCCACATCAGCCGGCGGGACGCCGGCGCTCCCGGACGAGGCTCTGCGCAAGTCGATGATCTTCGGGCTGGCGGAACAGGTCGGATCCGAACGGTTTTCGACTGCTTTCCATCCCGGTTCCCGGGAGGAGCGCCCCCGACTCCGCGGAGTCGTTGCATCAACTTCCTTAACGACGGCCCCAAAAGACTCAGTAATGACGAAGTTTTCGGCACTCCCCACGAAGAGTTGGCCGGTACTGGCGAAGTTTTCGTCAGTACTCGCGAAAAGTTGGTCAGTGCTCGCGAAAAGTTGGTCAGTACTCGCAAAAGTTTGGTCAGTACTGACGAAAGTTTCGTCGGTACCCGCGAAAAAATGGTCAGTACCGGCGAAAGTTTCGTCGTTACTCACGAAAAAGTGGTCAGTACTGACGAAAGTTTCGTCAGTACTCACGAAAAATTGGTCAGTACTGACGAAAGTTCTCGGAGTCTCGGTGTCGGTGTTCGCCACCGCCACCGACCGATCGTCACGTAGGAGCCGTCCCCCATCGATGCTGGCGCTTCTTCCACGAACGAATGGTGGGATGTCCGCCGGGAGAGTTGACGCGCTCCCCTCGGAAGAAACGGAAGGCCAGGGGCTGAGGGGCCCGCGGTTGGCGGGAGACTCGCAACCGGGTCCAGGCACGTGGCCGCCTACCTTCGACCGACGGATCGCCCGCGCAGTGAGCTGGAGCTGTTCACGCGGAAGGTGCTGATCCTGGCCGGGATCGCCGCGGGGTGCGCGATTCTGTGGGCCGCGCGGGGTGTACTCCTGCTGGTGTTCATCGCGGCGGTGCTGGCGGCGGGGATCTCGCCGGTGGTGCGGCGGGTGCGGATTCTGTGGCGGTTCCACTTCCACCGGAAGTTGTCGCGGGGGACGGCGGTGATGATCGTCTATCTCCCGTTTCTGGCGGTGGTGCTGGTGGTCGGGCTGCTGATCGTGCCGCGGTTCATCGCGGAAGCGAGCGCGCTCGGGGAGCACCTGCCGGTGCTGATCGAGCAGAACATTCTCCAGCCGCTCGAGCCGTACGTGCCGGTGGGAATCATCCGGGAAGAGCTGAAGGGCGGCGTGGAACTGCCGCGGTCGCGGGTGTTCGCGTACATGCGCAATGCGGCGGCGGCGATCGTGTCGGTGTTCGCGGTGCTGTTCATGGTCGCGTACATGCTCATCGACGCGGAGCGGCTCCGGAACCTGTTTCTGCTCGTGTACCCGCCGGAGGTGCGGGGGCATCGGCGCAGGACGATGATGCGGATCGGGAAGCGGATGAGCGCGTGGCTGTCCGCGCAGTTGCTGCTCAGCGCGATCATCGGTATCGCGACGTTCGTGGGGCTGACCGCGCTGCGGATTCCGTACGCTCTGCCGCTGGCGATCATCGCGGCGGTGGGGGAGCTGATCCCGGCGATCGGACCGACGGTGGGTGCGGTGCCGGCGCTGATCGTGGCGCTGCTGAGCTCACGGTGGCAGTTCTGGTCGGTGCTGCTGTTCGCGGTGCTGCTGCAGAAGGTGGAGAACTACTTCATCGTGCCGCGGGTGATGGCGAGCAAGGTTCAGGTGTCGCCGCTGGCGGTGTTCATCGCCTTTCTCATCGGTGCGTCGCTGCTCGGTGTCATGGGCGCGATCCTGGCCATTCCGGTCGCGGCGATCGTGCAGGTGGCGTTCGACGAGGCGTTCGTGAGCAGAAGGGAACGCCGGCAGGATCTGGAGAGGTCGGGGACGTTGCTGCGCAAGGCGGATTGACGTAGGGCGTGGCTTCAGCCCGCCCACCCCCAGGAGGCGGGCTGAAGCCACGCCCTACGTTTGTCTGGCGCTCAGCGCTGGTAAACTTTCCGGCATGCCGTACAAGCTGGTGGTGGTGGTCGTCGCGCTGTCCGTCGTTTGTCTTCCCGCCGTCGCACAGAACCTGTGGGATGCGAGCTATAAGCTCGAGCTCCGCGCGGATTACCGGTGGAGCGATGACGAGAGGCACGTCAACCGGTTCGCGCCGGCCGATCGGGACTTCGACTTCCAGACGCCGGACCCGGGGAGTCACGTGGAACTGAACGTCGCGGACGTGCAGCTCAACCTCGAATACGGAGAGTGGTTCGGGGCGCGCGCGAAGGTCCACTTCGAGGCGAAGCACCGGCGCAATCCGACTTCGACGGACCAGCAGGTGGACGCGGACGAGTTGTACGTGCGGATCGGGCCGTATCCGGAAATCCTGGTGCGGCCGTCGGGGACTTCGGTGTTCCTGCAGGCGGGCAAGTTCCAGAAGATGGAGCGGCAGCCGGTGCGGCTGCTGGAGAGCTATGGGCTCGCGGCCACGTCCTTCAACCGGTTCGAGGACACGCAGGTGATGCTCGGCGGCACGATCGGGCGGAGCTTGTACTGGCGGGCGGTGGCGTCGAACGGGAATCCGGTGTTCTTCCGCGATCCGAACGCTCTGGCAGGGGACAACGGGACCGACGCGGAGTTTCGCCGGGAGCGCGAGTTTGGGACGGGGTTCCCGATCTTGTACAACGCGGAGACCGAGGATCTGTTTTTCAACACGGAGAACGTGCAGACGGCTGGCGCGATCGGGTATCGCTGGCAGCGCGACGACCAGTCGGCGGGCTTCGATGTGATCGCGTTTCACTATCAGCGGGACCTTGCGGACCGGGCCGAGCTGACGGGAACGAACTACGGCGGCGATCTCGATCTGTTCGTCGTCACACCCAGCGAGGTGCCGGGTCTGCCGGGACCGGTCGGGTTGCCGATCGAGGGCCGGAGGAAAACGGAGACGGGCGCGCGGGTGTACGGGGAATGGCACGGCGGGACGGTGATCGCGCAGTACACGAGCCAGACGATCGCGGGACTGGACCGGCAGGGCTGGGAGGTGGAGGCGGGCTACCGGTTTCCTCTGAATCTGGGCTGGGTCGAGTCGATCCAGCCGGCGGTGCGGGCCAGTGCGATCAACAATGATTTCGGCCCGGCGCCGGGGTTCCCGGCGGCGAGCATCTGGTGGGACTGGGAGAAGTACGACGCGGGCCTTCGCGTCGGACTGCGCCGCGGAATCGACGTCACCATCGAAGCGACGCACCATGAAGTGGACAGCGTGCAACCGCTGAACCTGCGCGAGGCCCTGGTCACCGTCCGCTGGAGGGTCTGACGGGCCTGCCTCTTGCTCTTCCCTGGGCGGAGGTCACTGATGCGTAACGAGATGATTGGCGCCGTCGTGCGCCGTGCGATCGAGCACCCGGAGTTCCGCCGCAGGCTCATCGACAGCCCACAGGACGCGCTGCAGTCCCACGGGTTCGCGCTCGAGCAGGAGGACATGGCCGAGCTCGAAAAAATCCGCACGACGCTCGGCGAGGCCGGGGATGTCGAACAGCGCCTGGTGAGCATCGCCGAACAGTACGGAGTCGATCCGCGCCCGCGGACGTAACGGGAGGCGGGCTCCGGCCCGCCTCCGTATCTTTTTGCCTCGTGAAACGTCTCAGCTGCAAGGCCGCGGATTCGGAATTTAGCCTCGGAAGGGGCGGTTCGGAACGCTGCCCTACCGGCCCGTGACCGCAAGTCGCGGAGACTCAATACTTAATCGCGAAACGAGGCACCTTCACGGATGAGCGTTCTCTCGCTGAAACGAGTGATTCTGTTCGTCGCCGCAACCTTGCTGGCGCTCCCGCTGTTCGCCACTAATCCTTCGCCGCGGCTGGCACCGCGGATGGCGTTCGACGAGAATTCCGGGGTCGGGATTCTCTTCGGCGGCCGAGGTCTGAGCGATCCGGCCGATGGCCTGGAGCACGGGACCGACGAGACGTGGTCGTGGAACCGGAACCACTGGGTGCAGCTCTTCCCGGAGGTTCTCCCGCCCGGGCGCTCCGCACACGCCATGGTGTACGACTCGACGCGCGACCGGATCATCGTGTTCGGCGGGCGCAAGGAAGCGACGGTCCTTCGGCAGAAGTTCGGCATCCACGGAGACACGTGGGCGTGGCAGAACGGCGAGTGGTCCGACCTCGCGCCGGGCACCGCGCCGGAAGCGCGCTTCTATCAGGGCATGGCCTATGACCGCGACCGCGACCGGGTGATCCTCTACGGCGGCTTCAACTACGGGACGGACGGCGCGCTGCAGGCGCTGTTCGACACGTGGGAGTACGACGGCGACAACTGGGCGCGCGTGGCGCAGAACGGTCCGAAGCTGTCGAAGCCGCTGCTCGTGTTCGACGCCGTGCGGCATGAGACGCTGATGCTCGGGACGGACGAGACGGCGAAACCGGCGATGGTTCGCTGGAACGACGAGGCGTCGCGGTGGGATGCCATGACCCCCGCGCTCCTTCCGCCGTGTGTGAACGAGGCCCAGCTCGTCTATCAGGTCCACAACGCGAAGCCTCTCCTCGCGGGAGGCCTCTGCGGAGGCTCGGGCCTCGCGGACGAGACGTACGAGTGGGATGGCGACACCTGGGTGAAGGTCACGCATCCGAGGGGCTACACGACCACGCGCGAGGTGGACTCGGCGATGGCGTACGACACCGCGGCGCAGCAGGTGGTGCGCTTCGGCGGCCACAACTCGCTCGCGGCCGTGCCCGATTCTCTGACCAACGTGTACCGGGTCACGCGCTGGCGTCGCGTGACGACCTCAGGCAACCCGCCGCCGCGCTCGATGCCGATCTTCCGGCGTGACGCGGACCGCGACGTGGTCTGGCTGTTCGGCGGTCTCACGGAATACAGCAACCGGGACTTCGTCGACTACCACTCCGACATGTGGAGCTATCGCGATGGCGCGTGGAGCCTCATCACGCCGACGGTGGTCACGGACACGCCGTTCAGTTGCGAGACGCCGATCGGTGCGATGGATACCGAGCGCGACGTGCTCGTGGTGGTCTGCTCTGGCAACACGGTCTACGAGTGGAACGGCACGGCCTGGAAGACGTTCAGCAATCTCAGCCCCACTCCGGCGACCCGGCGCTTCGCCGGCGGCGTCTACGATCAGAACCTGAAAAAGTTCGTGATGTTCGGCGGCTACGACCAGACCGCCAGTTACCGGCAGGACACGTGGACCTGGAACGGCACGGCGTGGGCGGAGGTCAAGGCGGACAAGAAGCCGGAGCGCCGCGCCCAGATGGTGATGTGGTACGACCCGCTGGCGAAGAAGACCATCATCTACAGCGGCCTGGGGGCCAGGAGCATCGACCATCACGCGGAGCGGTTCCAGGACATGTGGTCGTTCGACGGCACGAACTGGACGCGGATCACGGAGACCGCGCAGCCGGGCATGCGTTTCGCGCCGCAGATTGCGATCGATCCGAATACCGGCAAGCTGCTGCTCTTCGGCGGCCTGCGCGCCACCGTCGACGACGAGGATCGCATCACGCAGTTCTACGACAACGACTTCTGGATCTGGGACGGCGCGTCGAGCACGTGGAGCGAGGTCCAGCTGGAGAAGGCGCCGTCGCCGCGTCAGAATGCCGCGTTCGACTACGATCCCGCCTCGGGCAAGTTCGTCCTTTTCGGCGGCTTCTACGGCAACTTCTACCTGTCCGACCGCTGGATCTGGGACGGCCAGACCTGGACGGTCGTGCCCGATACGCCGTCGTTCCGGCGCCGCTCATCGCGGCCGTAAAACGAAGGGCGGGCTTCAGCCCGCCCTTCGTATTTCTGCTAACGTATCCCGTCTTATGTCCGAGTCACTCATCCCGCACTCGCCGGGCGCGTATGCCCCGGCGCTGTTCCGCCGCAGCCTCGGCGACGCGCTGGAGATGGCGCACGGCGTCGATGCCGTAGCTGCCGAGGAGCGCGCGGCGTCGCTGGCGAAACGATCGCTGAAGAAAGAATCGAAGGTGTGGGGCCTGAAGCTGGCCATCAGCATGATGGATCTCACCACGCTCGAGGGGAAGGACACGCCCGGCAAAGTCCACGCGCTCTGCCAGAAGGCGATGCGGCCCGATCCGAGCGACCCGACGATCCCGCACGTCGGCGCGGTGTGCGTCTATCCGACGATGGTGCCGTTCGTGCGCAAGGCGCTGAAGGGGAGCGGCGTCCACATCGCGTCCGTCGCGACGGGCTTCCCGAGCGGCCAGACCTACACGAGCATCAAGGTCCAGGAGACGCGTGAGACGGTCGCCGCAGGTGCGGACGAGATCGATATGGTCATCGACCGCGGCGCGTTCCTGACGGGCAATTACCGGAAGGTGTTCGACGAGATCGCCGAGGTGAAGGAGGCCTGCGGGCCGGCGCACCTGAAGGTGATCCTGGAGACCGGCGAGCTCGCGAACTACGATCAGGTACGGCTGGCGTCGCTCATCGCGATGTTCGCGGGCGCCGATTTCATCAAGACGTCGACCGGGAAAGTGACGGTCAACGCCACGCTGCCGGTGACGCTGGTGATGCTCGAGGCCATCCGCGATTTCCATCACACGACGGGCAAGAAGATCGGCATGAAGCCGGCGGGCGGCATCGCGACTGCGAAGCTCGCGCTGTCGTATCTGGTGATGCTCTACGAGACCCTGGGCGGCGAATGGATGACGCCGGATATGTTCCGCTTCGGCGCGTCGTCGCTGCTCAATGACGTGCTGATGCAGCTGCGCAAGGAGCGCACGGGCGCGTACCAGAGCGGCGATTACTTTACGATCGACTGAAACTCGCGATGCCCTCTCACGGAGGCTGCATGGCCTGGAATGACTTTGATGACGACAACTGAGATCGAAACCCGCGAAAGACTCCAGCCCGGCCCGGCCTCGTCCGCGATCGTGTGGGAGTACTCACCGTCGCTCGAGTCGACGGATCACGTCAAGATCGCGCCGCGCTATAACCTCTTCATCGGCGGCAAGTTCGTCGAGCCCCATTCGAAGAAGTGGTTTCCGACCATCAATCCGGCAACCGAGGATCGGCTGGCCGAGGTGGCGGATGCGGATGCGGTCGACGTCGACCGGGCGGTGGGCGAGGCGCGCCGCGCGTATGAAAAGGTGTGGCGCAAGCTCGCGCCGAGCGAGCGCGCGAAGTACATCTTCCGCATCGCGCGGCTGATTCAGGAGAAGTCGCGCGAGCTGGCGGTCGTCGAGACGCTGGACGGCGGTAAGCCGATCAAGGAGTCGCGCGACATCGACATCCCGCTCGCGGCCGCGCACTTCTTCTATTACGCCGGCTGGGCGGACAAGCTCGAGTACGCGTTCCCGAACCGCAATGTGTCGCCCCTCGGCGTGGCGGGGCAGATCATCCCGTGGAACTTCCCGCTGCTGATGGCGGCGTGGAAGGTCGCGCCCGCGCTGGCGGCCGGCAACACGGTGGTGCTGAAGCCCGCGGAGACGACGCCGCTCACGGCGATGCTGCTCGCGGAGATCATCCAGGAAGCGGAGCTGCCGCCGGGTGTCGTCAACATCATCACCGGTGCGGGTCCGACGGGCGCTGCCCTGGTCGCGCATGAAGACGTCGACAAGATCGCGTTCACGGGCTCGACGGAAGTCGGCAAGCGTATCCAGCGCGCGATCTCGGGGTCGAAGAAGCGGTTGACCCTGGAGCTGGGCGGCAAGGCGCCGAACATCGTCTTCGACGACGCGCCGCTCGATCAGGCGGTCGAGGGCATCATCAACGGGATCTACTTCAATCAGGGGCACGTCTGCTGCGCGGGCTCGCGCCTGTTCGTGCAGGAGTCGGTGGTCGAGCCGGTGATCCGTAAACTGCGCGAGCGCATTCAGACACTGCGTGTGGGGAATCCGCTGGACAAGAACACGGACGTCGGGGCCATCAACTCCGCCGAGCAGCTGGGGCGGATCCGGGAGCTCGTCGAGAGCGGCGTGGAGGAGGGGGCGGAGATCTTCCAGTCGTCCTGTCCGCTGCCCGCACGGGGCTACTGGTTCGCGCCGACGTTCTTCACGGGCGTAGCGCAGTCGTACCGCATCGCGACCGAGGAGATCTTCGGACCGGTGCTGTCGGTGCTGACGTTCCGCACGGCGGAGGAAGCAATCGAGAAGGCGAACAACACCCCGTACGGTCTGTCGGCGGGTGTCTGGACGGAGAAGGGCTCGCGCATTCTCAAGATGACGCAGAAGCTGCGCGCCGGGGTGGTCTGGGCGAATACCTACAACAAGTTCGATCCGACGTCTCCATTCGGGGGTTTCAAAGAGAGCGGGTTCGGTCGCGAAGGCGGATTGCACGGCCTCGCTCCGTACGTGGTGCTGTCATGAGTCCGCGTCTCAGTGTCCGGAAGACGTACAAGCTGTATATCAACGGTGAGTTTCCGCGCACCGAATCGGGCCGTTTCTACGCGGTGACCGGCAAGGGGGGAGAGTTGCTCGCGAACGCCTGCCGTGGCTCGAGGAAGGACCTGCGCAACGCCGTGGCGGCCGCGCGGAAAGCTCAGGGCGGCTGGAGCGGGAAGACCGCCTATAACCGCGGCCAGATTCTCTATCGGATCGCCGAGGTGTGTGAGGCGCGGGCGGGCGAGCTCGCGGATGAGCTGAAACAGCAGGGCTTGACCGCAGCCGAGGCGCGTCGCGAGGTGGAGGCCGTCATCGACCGGTGGGTGTACTACGCCGGCTGGAGCGACAAGTACATGCAGGTGTTCGGCTCGGTGAACCCCGTTGCCGGGCCGTACTACAACTTCACGATCCCCGAGCCGACGGGGGTCGTCGGCGTCGTGGCCCCCGACAAGCCCTCGCTGCTCGGCCTCGTGAGCCGCATCGCGCCGGCGCTGGTGGGCGGGAACACGGTCGTCGCCATCACCTCCGAGAAGCATCCCCTCGCCGCCATCACCCTCGGCGAGGCGTTCCAGACGTCGGATGTGCCGGCCGGGGTGATCAACCTGATCAGTGGGGTGAAGAGCGAGCTCGTGCCTTGGCTCGCGGCGCATATGGACGTGAACGCCATCGATACGACCGGGGTGGCCGCGGAGGCAGTCCCGGCCGTGCAGAAGACCGCGGCGGAGAATGTGAAGAGGGTGGTGCACTTCGACGGCGCGGGGATCGGGTGGGATGACGTGCGGCGCTCGCAGAGCCCGTACGCGATCTTCGACTTCCAGGAGTCGAAGACGGTGTGGCATCCGATCGGGATGTGACGTCCTGCCGCCCGCTACGCGGGCTCCTTTACCTATCCGCGTCGTCGTGCCCCGGCTGAAGCCGGGGCCTACTCTCTCGAGCCCGCTACGCGGGCGTTAGAAAATAGACCCCGGCTTCAGCCGGGGACGGTGAGAAACGACAGGGAAACGAGTCCGCGTAGCGGGCGACAGGGAAAATCTCCAATCCTGGAATGTCTTTGCCTGCATCCGGTTATCGGGTGTCCGCGCCGGGAAACCGGCGGTCTCAGCAAGGGCTGAGATCTTTGGAAATAAGCACCGGGGGCATCTGGTTAGCAGCTGTCCCGACGCCGAAACCGGCGAGGCGGAAACAGCAGTAAGCAACTGAAATAAAAGCGGTTGCAGTTTGTTGTGAGTGGTCCCGGGGATGGGTGGTGGGCACGAAGCGAACGAGTCGTGCGCAGCATCGATCCGACGCGATCAGCAGCGGTTCCTTGACAACTGAATAGGAAAGCAACGAAGGCAAACGTGATTCCTTTGAGACCCTGCTATGGCAGGGCTCAACAGAAACAACAAGAAGTATCCGAATAAGCAGCAGTCGTGAAGACTGATGCTAGAGCTTCAAATTCAACAGATAAAACTGGAGAGTTTGATCCTGGCTCAGAATGAACGCTGGCGGCGTGCTTTACACATGCAAGTCGAGCGAGGCGTGGAGCAATCCACAGTCGAGCGGCGAACGGGTGAGTAACGCGTGGATGACCTGCCCTTCAGCGGGGAATAACCCGGGGAAACTCGGGCTAATACCGCATACGACCGAGAGGTGAAAGGGGGCCGCAAGGCTCTTACTGAAGGAGGGGTCCGCGTCCGATTAGCTAGTTGGTAGGGTAATGGCCTACCAAGGCGACGATCGGTAGCCGGCCTGAGAGGGTGATCGGCCACACTGGAACTGAGACACGGTCCAGACTCCTACGGGAGGCAGCAGTGGGGAATTTTGCGCAATGGGCGGAAGCCTGACGCAGCAACGCCGCGTGGAGGATGAAGGTCTTTGGATCGTAAACTCCTGTCAGCAGGGAAAAAGCAACTTGACCTCATACGTCAGGGAGTTGATTGTACCTGCAGAGGAAGCCCCGGCTAACTCTGTGCCAGCAGCCGCGGTAATACAGAGGGGGCAAGCGTTATTCGGAATTATTGGGCGTAAAGGGCGCGTAGGCGGCTTTGCAAGTGACGGGTGAAAGCCCTCGGCTTAACCGAGGAACTGCCTGTCAGACTGTGAGGCTTGAGACCGGGAGAGGTGAGTGGAATTCCCAGTGTAGCGGTGAAATGCGTAGATATTGGGAGGAACACCAGTGGCGAAGGCGGCTCACTGGACCGGAACTGACGCTGAGGCGCGAAAGCGTGGGGAGCAAACAGGATTAGATACCCTGGTAGTCCACGCCGTAAACGATGAGTGCTTGGTGTAGCGGGTATCGACCCCTGCTGTGCCGAAGTCAACACATTAAGCACTCCGCCTGGGGAGTACGGTCGCAAGACTGAAACTCAAAGGAATTGACGGGGGCCCGCACAAGCGGTGGAGCATGTGGTTTAATTCGAAGCAACGCGCAGAACCTTACCTGGGTTTGAACTGTACAGGCAAGTCTCAGAGATGAGAGCCCCTCTTCGGAGGACTGTATAGAGGTGCTGCATGGCTGTCGTCAGCTCGTGTCGTGAGATGTTGGGTTAAGTCCCGCAACGAGCGCAACCCTTGTTCATAGTTACTAACGGGTAAAGCCGAGAACTCTATGGAGACTGCCGGTGATAAACCGGAGGAAGGTGGGGATGACGTCAAGTCCTCATGGCCTTTATGTCCAGGGCTACACACGTGCTACAATGGACGGTACAGAGAGCTGCAAGACCGCAAGGTGGAGCTAATCTCAAAAAGCCGTTCTCAGTTCGGATTGCAGTCTGCAACTCGACTGCATGAAGTTGGAATCGCTAGTAATCGCGGATCAGCACGCCGCGGTGAATACGTTCCCGGGCCTTGTACACACCGCCCGTCACATCACGAAAGTCGGTTGCACTAGAAGTCGGTGGGCTAACCCGCAAGGGAGGCAGCCGCCTAAAGTGTGATCGGTAATTGGGGTGAAGTCGTAACAAGGTAGCTGTAGGAGAACCTGCGGCTGGATCACCTCCTTTCTAAGGAGCTCTCTCGCCTCGGATCAAAACGAGGTCGCGATGATGCACCTAGGTCGAAAGGAATCTGCTGAGCCCGAGCGCAAGCAACGGTGGCAGCAAACGTTTCCTTCTCACTTTCCTGTTCAGTTTTCAGGGCATCGACGCCCGACGCTTCTTTGACAATTGAATATGGGTAAGTAGATAGAGATGCATGACACGCGTTTTTTCTAACGTGTGGAACTGCAGATCGCATGAGATCAAGGCACTTTATGGTCAAGTTACTAAGGGTTGACGGTGGATGCCTAGGCACAGAGAGGCGATGAAGGACGTGGCAAGCAGCGATATGCCTCGGGGAGCGGCAAGCACGCTTTGATCCGGGGATTTCCGAATGGGGCAACCCCACCGGAGTCATGTCCAGTGATCTCCACCTGAATACATAGGGTGGAAGAGGCGAACCGAGGGAAGTGAACCATCTCAGTACCTCGAGGAAAAGAAATCAAACGAGATTCCGTCAGTAGCGGCGAGCGAACGCGGAAGAGCCCAAACCGATAGGCTTCGGCTTGTCGGGGTTGTGGGGCCCGCTCATATGGAGTGACAAACCGTCTGTCTAGTCGAAGAGTCCGGAACGGCTCACCAAAGAAGGTGACAGTCCTGTAGGCGAAAGACAGACGGCTCCGAGCGGGTACCCGAGTACCACGGGGCACGTGAAACCCTGTGGGAATCTGGGGGGACCATCCTCCAAGGCTAAAGACTACTCTGTGACCGATAGTGCACTAGTACCGTGAGGGAAAGGTGAAAAGAACCCCTGTTAGGGGAGTGAAATAGTACCTGAAACCGTCAATCTACAAGCAGTGGAACCACTATGCTGGAGCAATCCAGAATGTGGAACCGCGTGCCTTTTGCATAATGAGCCGGCTAGTTACTCTCAGGGGCAAGGCGAAGCAATTTGCAGAGCCGTAGCGAAAGCGAGTCTGAATAGGGCGAACATAGTCGCTGGGAGTACACGCGAAGCGGGATGATCTAGGCATGGCCAGGATGAAACCTGGGTAACACCAGGTGGAGGTCCGAACCAGTGTTGGTTGAAAACAGCTTGGATGAGCTGTGCCTAGGGGTGAAAGGCCAATCAAATTCCGTTATAGCTCGTTCTCTCCGAAATATCTTTAGGGATAGCGTCGCGTCGACCATGATGGTGGTAGAGCGCTGGATGGACTAGGGGCCTTACCGGGTTACTGAATCCAACCAAACTTCGAATGCCATCAATGTAATGCGCGGCAGTCAGACGGCGGGGGATAAGCTTCGTCGTCGAGAGGGGAACAACCCAGACCGCCAGCTAAGGTCCCCAAATTCACGCTAAGTGGAAAAGGATGTGGAGACGCACAGACAGCCAGGAGGTTGGCTTAGAAGCAGCCATCCTTTAAAGAAAGCGTAATAGCTCACTGGTCAAGTGGCTCCGTGCCGACAATGTAACGGGGCTCAAGCGTGATACCGAAGCTGCGGATCAGTCAGGTTCTTCGGAACCAGACTGGTGGTAGGAGAGCATTCTGAACTGGAGTGAAGTCAGAGCGAAAGCACTGGTGGACCGTTCAGAAGAGACTCTGCCGGCACAAGTAGCGATAAAGTGTGTGAGAATCACACTCGCCGTAAGTCTAAGGTTTCCTGAGGAAGGTTCGTCCGCTCAGGGTCAGTCGGTCCCTAAGGCGAGGCCGAAAGGCGTAGTCGATGGAAAACAGGTCAATATTCCTGTACCGGAACGTGCTGCGATGGGGTGACGCAGGAGGATAGGTGGGCCCGCGAACGGAAGTGCGGGTTGAAGCTAGTAGGATGGCTGGATAGGCAAATCCGTCCGGTTATATCCGAGAAGCGAGTACGAGCTCTCTTTTGAGCGAAGTCACTGATTCCAGGCTGCCAAGAAAACCCTCTAAGCTTCAGGCATGGGCCGACCGTACCGTAAACCGACACAGGTAGACGGGAAGAGAATTCCAAGGCGCGTGAGTGATCCCTCGTGAAGGAACTCGGCAAATTAGCACCGTAACTTCGGAAGAAGGTGTGCTAGTTATCGTTAGGTTCCTCGCGAACCGAAGCGACAATTAGTCGCAGTGAAATGCCCCAAGCGACTGTTTATCAAAAACACAGGGCTCTGCTAAGTCGAAAACGACGTATAGGGTCTGACTCCTGCCCGGTGCCGGAAGGTTAAGGGGAGCGGTTAGCCGCAAGGCGAAGCTGCGAACCGAAGCCCCGGTAAACGGCGGCCGTAACTATAACGGTCCTAAGGTAGCGAAATTCCTTGTCGGGTAAGTTCCGACCTGCACGAATGGAGTAACGATTTGGGGACTGTCTCCACGAGGGGCTCAGCG
Organism: uncultured Acidobacteriota bacterium; assembly: GCA_963821585.1. Classification (GTDB taxonomy): domain Bacteria; phylum Acidobacteriota; class Thermoanaerobaculia; order Gp7-AA8; family Gp7-AA8; genus QHVT01. Next base: position 3,476,085 of record CAWGEI010000003.1, on the reverse strand, counting down.
AATCTGTAGCGCTGGTGAAGATGCCAGCTACCCGCAACTAGACGGAAAGACCCTGTGCACCTTTACTGCACCCTGGCAGTGAACTTTGGTGCTGTATGTGTAGGATAGGTGGGACTCTTTGAAGCCGGGCCGCTAGGTTCGGTGGAGAGGCCGGTGAAATACCACCCTTACAGTACCGAAGTTCTAACCGAGGTCCGTGATCCGGATCCGGGACATTGCCAGGCGGGCAGTTTGACTGGGGCGGTCGCCTCCCAAAGTGTAACGGAGGCTCGCGAAGGTTCCCTCAGGCTGTTTGGAAATCAGCCGTCGAGTGCAAAGGCAGAAGGGAGCTTAACTGCAAGACCTACAAGTCGAGCAGATGCGAAAGCAGGCCTTAGTGATCCGGTGGTTCTGTATGGAAGGGCCATCGCTCAAAGGATAAAAGGTACGCCGGGGATAACAGGCTGATCCTGACCAAGAGTTCACATCGACGTCAGGGTTTGGCACCTCGATGTCGGCTCATCGCATCCTGGGGCTGGAGCAGGTCCCAAGGGTCCGGCTGTTCGCCGGTTAAAGCGGTACGTGAGCTGGGTTCAGAACGTCGCGAGACAGTTCGGTCCCTATCTGTTGTGGGCGGAGGAGAATTGCGAGGAGGTTTCCTTAGTACGAGAGGACCGGGAAGCACTGACCTCTAGTGTACGAGTTGTCACGCCAGTGGCATCGCTCGGTAGCTAAGTCGGGAAAGGATAATCGCTGAAAGCATATAAGCGAGAAGCCAACCTCAAGATGAGTTCTCCCTGAAGACCCGTGGTAGATGACCACGTTGATAGGCTGGATGTGTAAGGGCAGTGATGTCCTCAGCTGACCAGTACTAATCGGTCGTTTGACTTGACCATAATTGCCTTGATTTCATGTTATCTGCATTGTTCCAACAGGCATCTCTCTACAAAACCCGTATTCAATGAAGAAGACTAACCAGAATTAAAGTTTCCGGTGGTCATAGAGCAGAGGTCACACCCGTTCCCATTCCGAACACGGCAGTTAAGCTCTGCATCGCCGATGATACTGCGCGGGCAACTGTGTGGGAAAGTAGGACGCCGCCGGGATATATGAAAGGGCCTTCGAGCAATTCGAAGGCCCTTTCGCTTTTTAGGCTTCCTCCTCCGTCCCCCTCTGTGCTCTCTGTGTCTCTGTGGTGAATTGCACGTGTGTTATTCACCACAGAGGCGCAGAGAGCACAGAGGGGAGCGGAGGTATGATGTAATGGCGCGCCGATGAGGGGCGGGTACTGGATCGCCTTTGCCGGGTGCGCGGCCGCGGCGGTCTTGCCGCTGCTGGTCACCGGCGTGCTGCCGATGGCCGATCTGCCCGAGCACATGGCGCAGGTCGCGATCTGGAAGCATTTCCACGATCCCTGTTTCGGCTTCTCCCGCACCTTCGAGCTCCACTGGACCACGCCGTACCTGCTCGGCTATGTGCTGACGCGGCTGCTGGCGATCCCGTTCAGCGTCAGCGTGGCCATCAAGATCACCGTGGCCATCGGCATCGTGGCCATGCCCCTGTCGATGCGCGTGCTCTTCCAACGAGCCGGGGGGGACGCCGGCTGGCTGTCGCTGCTGGGATTTCCGCTCGCCTACGGCTACGCCTTCTACTGGGGCTTCCTGAATTTCTGGGTGGCCGTGCCTCTGGGCGTCCTGTATATGGCGTTGCTCTATGACCGGCGCCCACGAACGGTCATCCTTGGCCTCCTGGCCGTCGTGCTGCTGGTGGGCCACGCGCTGGTCTTCGTCTTCTGCGGCGGCATCACCGTGGCCGTGGCAGTCCTTCGACGTGCGCCGGGTCTGGTGGTCGCCATCCTGCCCGCCGGGGCGCTGTTCGTGCTCGAGTACCTGGGCCTGCAGATCCCCGAGCAGGCGGTCCGGGAGGGGATCGCCTGGATGCCGAGTGCCTCCCGAGTCGTCGAGCTCTCTTCCCATGTGGTCGCGAATGCCTGGGAGCCGCTGGGTCTGGTCCTGATCGCCGCCATCGCGCTCGTTCTGGCCATTGGCCGCTTCGGTGTCACACGCGACGTGGCCCGCTGGGTCTTCGCCGGCCTGGCCGCGTTTGCGTATTTCCTCGGTCCGTTCGCCGTCTCGGGGAGCGTCTTCTTCTACGGGCGGTTCGCCGTCTTCGTGGCAGTCGGGGCCCTGTTCATCTTCGACGAGCCGCGCCGCGCACGCACCGCGGTCCGAGCGTTGGTGGTCCTGATCGTGGTCTCCTGGATGGCGCTGCTTGGAACACGCTTCTATCGCTTCGGACTCGAGGCTGGAGCGTTCGACCGGCTCATCGACGGGCTCCCGGCGAACCGGCGCGTCGTGCTCTTCAACGTCCTGCCATTCAGCGAGCACGTCCCCGGACCGGTGTTCTGGCACTACGGCGCACTGTACCAGGTCCGCAAAGGAGGACTGAGCGGCTGGTCGTTCTCGAATCACTTCATCACGCTCGTCCGCTACAAGGACGGGGCGGAGCCTGTGATCCGGAGCCGCACGACGCCGGCCGAGGGCATCGACTGGCCGGGGGTCCTGCAGTACGACTACCTGCTGGTGCGCGGTTCCGACGTGCGCATGTGGATGTTCCGCCACGCTCCCGTCCCGGTGCGCTTGCGCGCGCAGAGCGGCCAGTGGTGGCTGTTCGAGACTCCGCGCGCGCGGATCCCGCAACCCGAGTGCGCGCCTCTGGCGGAGTGATTTCCTCGTTGATCAACGGGGCAAGGACGCCAGCTTGCCTTTCAGCCCGTAGATCCGGAAAACGCCGGTCAGCGCGTTCCACAACTCCCCGATCGAGACCGAGCTCTCGCCGCGCAGGCGGTTCACGAAGACGCTCGGCACCTCGACGACGCGGAAGCCGCGGTAGTGGAGGTTGACCAGGCTCTCGCTCAACGGGATGAAGCCTCTGCCGAACTTTCCGCACGTCGAGTCGATGGTCTCGGCCGCCCGGCGCGAGTAGACGCGATACCCGGCCGTGTAGTCGCGGACCGGGACGCCGAGGAGGATGCGACAGAGGAGGTTGGCAGCCCTCGAGAAAAGGAGCCGGCTGAGCGGCCAGTTCCTGATCCTGCCCCCGGGCACATACCGGCTGGCGATGATCATGTCCGCGCCGTTCGAAAGTGCCTCGAGCAGACCAGCCAGCTCACCGGGGGCGTGCGAGAAATCCGCGTCCATCTCCACGACCGCGTGACATCCGGCCGCGAGGCACCGGCGCAGTCCGAGCAGGACCGCCGAGCCGCGCCCGTCCTTATGATCGCGATGGATCAGCTCCACGGCCGGGCTGCACAACGGCTCGACGGCTCGAACGGTCTCCAAGTCGGGCGAATCGTCGACGACCACGATCCGCACATCGGGGAAGAGCAATCGGAGCTCGGTAATGAGCGCTGCGATGTTCCCGGCTTCCTTGTAGGTCGGGATGGCGATGCCGAGGGCGCTCAAGGAGACTGGAGTATATCGGACGAACCCCCGCTAAAATGTGGCGCGTCCCATGGAGAACCTCCGGCACCGCCGCCTGTGGTGGATTGCGCTCACGCTGCCTCTGCCGCTCGCCGCCCTCGCGGTCTACACGCTGTTCGAGTGGGTGTTCTTCGTCACGAAGCCCTCGGTGCTCAGCGCGCTGGGCTGGCCGGACCGGCTGGCGGCGCTCGTCGAGACTCCGGTCCCGTTCATTTCGATCGTGCTCGCCGTGCAGTTGGTGGCGACGCTGCTGTCGGTCCTGGCGTTCAAGCACCTGCGCGGAATTGCTGTCCTCCCCGCGGGCCTGCTAGCGGGCGCGCTGGGGCTGGTCCTCCTCGACAACTTCACCCACGTGCTCTTCGGTTTCTCGAGCACGAATGTCGATGTGCGCCTGCGCTATGTCTATGCGGTCCTGCTGCTGATCCTGATCACGGCGGCGTCGTACAAACTGCATGAGCTCCTCGAAGCCGGGCGCCCGCTGCGCAAGGTGATCGCGATCGCGCTGCTCGCCTTGCCGTCGTTCGTGGCGTTCGGCATTCGCGAAGTGGAGCGTCCACGGGTCGGAGGTTTCTTTTCGTCCAGGGCCGAGGCCAAAGCGGGGAGGAGCCGGCCCAACGTGCTGTTTCTGACGAGCGACAGCCTGGAAGCGCGACACATCTCGGCCTACGGCTACGCGAAGCGCACGACGCCCTTTCTGGAGACGCTGCGCGACGAGACGCTGTTTTGCGAGAACGCCTTCCCCGGCGCGTGCCGCACGTTCGGGTCGCTCGTCGTCCTGCTCACGGGCAAGCGGGCGACGAGCACGCGCGTCCTCGACCCGCCGTCCATGCTCCATGACGACGCGCGCCACGAGCATCTCCCGGGGATCCTGAAGAAGCACGGCTACCGCACGCTCCAGTTGACGATGAAGCACTACGCGGACGCCGAGAACGCGAATCTCGTCGACGCCTTTGACCTCGCCAATTACGACTGGGAGACCCTCCGCCTCGGCGACGTCGATCGCGCGACCGACACCGCGCGGGTGTTCCGCCTGCAGGTCTTCGATCGGCTGCAGGAGCGTCTCACGCGCATCTTCGCCGGCAAGGACCGCCAGTCGTTCGCGTTCGTGATCGGCCAGCGGAAGCCGCCGCACTGGAGCGACGACCGGCGGGTCCGGACGCTGATCAAATTCATGAATGAGACGGACGAGCCCTGGTTCGCGCACGTCCACCTGCTCGATACGCACAAGGGGTTCGTCGCCGACGGCTACTACGTCGATCCCGACGACGCGCTGCGCGATGCCGACGACCACATGAGCAACGTGTTCGCGGCGTTGCGCAAGTCCGGGCAGCTCGACCGCACCCTGGTGGTGATCAGCTCCGACCATGGGCGCCGCTGGCAGACCCGCGATCGCGTCCCGCTCATGATCCGTTTTCCGCACGGGCAGCACGCGCGGCGCGAGCCGCGCAACGTCGAGACCGCGGATATCGCTCCCACGACCCTCGACGCCCTCGGCCTTCCGATCCCCGCGTGGATGGACGGCCGTTCGCTCCTGCGGCCGCTGACCGAGGATCGAACGGTCGTGGCGCTGTGCGGGTTCGGGATGGAGTCGGCCGCGCCTTCGGCGGCCGCGAAGTTGCGCGAACCGAACTACGGAACGGCGAGCGCGATGATCGTCGTCGGCTCCTGGTGGTACGAATTGCAGCTCAACAACGGCAGGCTGAGCGTGGGGCCCGTCGCCGGTCACACCGTGCCGACATCGCCGACGCCGCCGCCGGCCGCGCGCGCGTCGCTCGAGCGCGAGCTCACCGCGGCCGGGTTTCAGCTCGGGAGCGTACGAAGTACAGAGCCCGTGATCCCGACGCCAGTGGCCGCGTCCGTTCGATGACGAACGCACGCGCGAGCTGCTCTTCGAAATTCGCGAGCGTGTAGTCCTCGAACGGTTCGTCCTTGCGATCGAGCAGCCGAGCGGCCATGGGGTCGGTGCGGTCGACCCATTCGATCACCGCGTCCCCTCCGAACGACGCCAGCTCCTCGATGACCTCGGATAGCAGGATGTTGCGCCCAAGGACGAGGTGGTGGATCAGTGCGAGGGCGAGCGTGAGATCGGGGCGAAGACGCTCGTGCAGCGGCGGACGCTCGCGGCCGCGCCATCCGAGGCCGGGAGACGGATCGGCGAGATCCCAGACCAGAGGGAGGATGCGCTCGTGCTCGCGGGCGAACAGCCGCTCGATCACCTGCGGGTCGGAATCGACAGCGACGACGGATGCGCAATGCTCCGCCGCGATCTCCGAGAACGCGCCGGTGTTACAGCCGATGTCGAAGGTCACGCCGGGCCGGCTCGCGCGCAGCGCATCGGCGACGAACTGCTCCTTCGTCGCCCGATCCTCGGGCGAATACGAGTGCGTGCCCTCGTACTCCGTCCAGTCCGAGGACGCACTGCCGCGCAATCCCTCGATGATCTTCGTCAGATTGCGCACGTTCGCGCGGATCAGCTCGCGGCTGTGGACGTGCTGTTGCGTGCGGATCTCCTTCGCGACCGACATGCTCGTCCGTGTGCGCATGCTCCGCTGCAGCGCGGCGTGCAGGTAGACATGCTTCAGCACGCCGGGGCGCAGCATCTTCGAAGGCATCAGGAGGCGTGATGCGGTCTCGGCGTCGATGCCGTCGATGTGACCGCGCAGCCAGGGCTGGAAGGGGATTCCTTTGTACGCTTCGATCAGCAGGGGATAGAGGAACTGCTCGCAGAACTGGCGGTAGCCGGCCCACAGCGCACCTTCGGCGAGCGGCGCGAACGACACGACGTCGATGAACACGGGCCGCGTGCCGACCCATTGCACGTTGAACGGGGTGGCATCGCGCAGCGTGACGCCGTCGCTCAGCGCGCGGTCGAGGATCTCCAGGTGGAGGAGCGCGGCGCGGCGGAGCATCCCGAACGGCCACTCGTAGAGATACGAGACGACCGGGACTTTCTCGTGGTGCAGGACGCCGTCCCACTCCGGAGCGAGCTCGCGCGCCGCCACGGAAGTCGCAACGACCTTCCGCTCGCGCTCGAGGTCGCGGTAGAACGGCTTCGCGGCCACGGCGCGCCAGGTGTCGAGGGCATCGGCGCGAACCCCGCGGTAGACCTCACCGTCGCGGCGGAACACGCGTCCGGAGCGGTCGCGATACGAGCCGCCGTCGTACGCTGTCATTCCTTTGTCGGCGGCGCGTCGTCCGATTTCCCGCGCCCGCGCAGGCGGCCCCAGAAAAGCTTGAGCGACACCAGCGCGCCGGCGATGCCGCCGAGGATGAGCTGGAGGAGGAGACTGCCGGCGCCAGGATCGACGTACATGATGCGGCCGGAATGATACCTCGCCGGAAACGAAAAACCCGCTTCCCTGGCCAGGGGAAGCGGGGCATCGCGCACGAGCGCGGCGGCTGGGTCGCTGTCAATCTCCTTTGCGTAGCAGCGACGCAATCAATGTAGGTCGGGCACCGCGCTGCGTCAGCAGGCCGAAATGGAAAGCTCGGCTATTTGACTTTCGTTCCGGCCGGCACTCCCGGGTCCACGCTGAGGAGGCTGGGCTCGCCGTCCATCGAAGCCGCGAGCACCATGCCGTTCGATTCCACGCCCATCAGCCTGGCCGGCTGGAGGTTCGCCACGATGACGATCTTCCTCCCGACGAGCTCCTCGGGCTGGTACTTCGTCCCGATGCCGGCGACGATCGTGCGCTCGCCGTCGCCTGTGAACACCGTCATCTGGATGAGCTTCTTGGACTTGGGCACGCGCTCCGCGGCGCGCACTTCGGCGACGCGCAGGTCGACTTCCATGAACTTGTCGATCGAGATCTTCGGGTTATCTGGTGGCGCGGCCACTGGCGGCACTGCCTGCGTGGTCTCGATCGGCGCGCCTGCCTCGGGCGCCGGGTTCTGTTCTTCCACTTTCTTTCCTCCGATGTATTGGGCGACGTCGACGCGCGGAAAGATCGGATCGGTGGCGCGCACGGGCGCGCCGGCGGGGAGAAGTCCCCACCGCAGCGCGTCGTGGTCGATGCGATCCGGGTCCGCGCCGAGGCGCGTCAGCGCTTCGCGCATGGACGCGGGCATGAAGGGCGCGGCCATCGTACACACGATGCGCAACGCCTCGAGCGTGTTCCAGATGATGCGGCAGAGCGCGGGGTCGGCCCCGTGCTCTTTGAAGTGCTTCCACGGCTCGCGGGCGACGATGTAGCCGTCGATCGCGGTGACGAGCTCCCAGGCGACTTCGAGTGCGCGGTTGAACGCGAAGTCGTCCATGTGCCGCAGGTATTGCGGGACGATTTCGTCGGCTTTCGTGCGCAGGTCGTTCGACGGACAGCGTTCCGGCGGCGTCTTCCCGCCGAAGTACGTGTCCGACATCTTGATCGCGCGCGACAGCGCGTTGCCGAGGCCGTTCGCGAGGTCGGCGTTGTAGCGCGTGAGCAGCGCCTGATCCGAGTAGTCCTGATCGTGCCCGAAGACCATCTCGCGCAGCACGTAGTACCGCAGCGGATCGGGGCCGAACTCCTCGATGATGTTGTACGGCCGCACGACGTTGCCGAGGGACTTCGAGATCTTGACCTGATCGCGCAGCCAGAAGCCGTGGCCGACGACGCTCTTCGGCAGCGGAACGCCTGCAGCCATCAGAAATGCCGGCCAGTAGACCGCGTGGAAGCGGACGATGTCCTTGCCGATGAGGTGGATGTCCGCGGGCCAGTACCGGTCGAACAGCGCGTGATCCGCGCTGCCGAAGCCGAGGGCGGAGATGTAGTTCGTGAGCGCGTCCATCCAGACGTAGATCACATGGTCGGGATTGCCGGGGAAGGGGATGCCCCACTTCACGGCGCTGCGCGAGATGGAGAGGTCGCGCAGGCCCTGCTCGACGAACGTGCGCACCTCGTTGCGCCGCGTCTCCGGCCAGATGAATCCGGGGTTGTCGCGGTAGTGCTTCAGCAGCGGCTCGGTGTAGCGCGAGAGGCGGAAGAAGTAGTTCCTCTCGGTCGTCCACTCGACCTTGTGGCCGTCCTGGTCGACAGAATCCTTGACCTGATTCTCGGGGATGAACGTTTCCTCGCTCTGGCAGTACCACCCTGAGTGCTCGCCGGGGTAGATATCGTCGGGGTTGTGCTCCTGGATGCGCTTGATGAGCTCGAGCACGCCGATGTGATGGCGCGACTCGGTGGTGCGGATGAAGTCGTCGAAGCGGACGTTCAGCAGCTCGTCGAGGCGATGGTGCGTCTTCACGACGCGGTCCGCGAGGTCGATCGGAGGGATACCTTCCTTCGCCGCCGCGCGCTCGATCTTCTGGCCGTGCTCGTCGGTGCCGGTGAGGAAGCGGACGTCATCCCCCATGCGCCGCCGATGACGGGCGATCACATCGGCCACGATGTTCTCGTACATGTGGCCGATGTGGGGGTCGTCGTTGACGTAGTGGATGGCTGTGGTGATGTAGAACGTGGTCATGGCAGCGGAGGCGTAGCCTATAGAAAATCGGGCGCCGCGACCACCGGACTGGATTCACCGGCTCTGCACGATGTCCCCTGAATTCACCCGCCCGGACTTCACCTGGACGCGCCGGCTGCCGAGGATGCGGTCGAAGTCTTCGAAGGACGACGGGAGGCCCTCGGAGTCGGTGCCGGCGCCGGTTTGCAGCTCGTAGTGCAGATGGGGAAACATCGAGCTGCCGGAGGCGCCGATGGCGGCGACGACGTCACCGCGGCGGACCTTCTGGCCGGGTTTCACGCGGCTGCTGCCCTGGCGGATGTGGCCGTACATGCTGTGCTCTCCCTGGCCGTGATCCACGACGACATAGTTGCCCCAGATCTTCATCGTGCCGCCGGTGGCGATCATCCCGGGGTTGAAGGTGCGGTCGTCGGGGTTGGTGTCGACGACCGCGGCGACGACGCCGTCGGCGACGGCGCGCACCGGCTGGCCGAAGCCGAACCAGTTCTCGTTCTTGTCTTCAGGGCCGGAGGACATGTTGCCGTTGTCGTCGACGGGGACGAAGTCGTAGCTGTAGCGCATGAAGTTGGTGTGGAAGCCGAGCTGCTGGAGACCAGGGATCATGTAGTCCCAGCGGCGGTGGTGCGCGTAGAAGTCGTGGCCGTCGTAGACGATCATGCGGCTGGCGATGGGGAGAATCAGCTTCGCCTTGCCTTTGTAGACCTCGGGCTTCACGACGGCGGTCGCAGCGTGGCGGCGGCTGCCGTCTTTGGAGCTGAGCTTCAGGTCGAACTTCACGGTGTGGAGATCGACGTCCGCGGCGAAGTCGTGGAAGGGGTTAAAGACCATGGTCTTCGCGCCGGCCGGGACTTCGGCGACGTCGGCGGTGCGGATGCTGGGGCGGCTGCCGTTGCCGTCGATGAATCGGCGCAGGACGAGCTTGTCGGCGCGGTCGAAGACGGAGATCTGCAGCTCGTCGAGGTCGAGAGGCTCGGCGGTGTGGTTTTCGACGATGAGGTCGAGGCTGAGTGACTGGCCGGCGGCGTCCGCGCTGATGTACGCGGGCCGCGGCGAGACCTGGACGGTGACGGGCGGCTGGAGGCGATCGGTGAGACGCCCACTCGGATTGAACTCGCCCGCGCCGCCGTAGATCACGTCGTCGATGCGCCCGTCTTTCACGACGATGACGTCTTCCCATTGGATGTTCGGCTCGTCCGTGAACTGGACGTGGACGTTGGCGCCGTCGACGCGCAGGACCTTGAACGCGCGCGGGCCTTCGAAGACGCTGGTGAAATGGTCGCCGTCGACGAAAGGCGGCTTCTCGTCGGGATGTCGCTTCGTCATCTCGTCGCGGTACTTCAGCGCGTCGACGATCAGGGCGTAGAGGCGCTCGCTTAGGTAAGGCTTGAGGCGCTCGAGATCTTCACCATCCGGCAGCCCGGCCGGCTTCGCGGCGATGTACGCGGTGTAGAAACGTTCGACGACCTGTTGCGGGGTGTCGGCGGCGGATGCGGTCGCGGTCGCGGTGAGGACGAAGATCGCAACGAGGATGCAGAGACGGCGAAGAAAAGGCATGCGGCGGATCTTACCCCTCGTATGGAGTGCGGAGGCAGCGCCTCCGCTTTCGTATTCGCACGCAGATAGGAAAGCGGAGGCGCTGCCTCCGCACTCCATAGGGTCGTGGCACACTGTCTTGCGATGCAACGTGTGCTCGCTCTCGCTGCCGCCCTCCTCCTCGCCGCGTGCGCGACGCAACCCGCACCGCCGGCTGATCTGCCGAGGGGCGACGTCTGGATCAACCACCTGAACCGCGACCTCGAGCCCTTCTGGACGATGCCCGATGCCCTCGGCACGCCCGTCGGCAACTTTCCCACCTTCCGTTGCCACGACGGACGCAGGTTCGATCGCGCGACCAACCCTTGTCCGGAGCTCACCGAGGCCGGGGCGTGGATCAGCGACAACCTCGATCGCGAGTTTCTGCGCATGCAGTCGCGGCAGACGTACTTCTACGGCGTCGCGTTTCACATGACTGGCGATCCGCGCATGCTGGAGCTGGCCAGGGCCGGGGCGGCGTGGATCCGGAACAGCAAACCGGAAAAAGACGCCACGAGTCAGGACCTGGCGTACGCGCAACTCGGTCCGGCGATGTTGTACTACCTCACGCGCGACCCGGAAGTCCTCGACGACCTCCTGAAACGCAAGGACCATATCTTCCGCGCCTACGACGACGGCGAGGGGCTCCTGCTGTGGGTCACGGAAGGGGAGGACCGCAAGCGCAGGGAGCTGGTCTCGCAGCTCGACCAGATCAACGCATACATGCTTCTCCTCGCGCCGATCCTCCCCGAGCCGCACCGCACGCAGTGGAAGCGCGACCTCGTGCGCCTCGCGGACGGCATGGTTGCGCGCTACTGGGACGAGTCCGAGGGGATGTTCCGGGGGACGATTCTCGAGCCGGGGCAGAAACTCCTCGGCTCTCGACACACCGACTTCGGCCACACCATCAAGGGACTATGGATGATCGAGCGCGTCGGGCGTCTTACCGGCCGCGCGGACCTCGTCGCCTTTGCCCGGAGGAACGCACCGCGCGTCCTGAGCCGCGCGTGGATGAAAGAAAGCGGCTGCTGGGCGACGGGCATCCGCGAGGACGCGTCGCTCGACCGCACGCTGGTCTGGTGGAGCTTCGCCGAGCTCGACCAGATGACGGCCACGCTCGCGCTCACCGACCGCATCCTCGCGCGCGACCTGCCCGCGGCGTATCGCTGCTGGTTCACGAAGATGGTCGATCCCCAGCACCACGAGGTGTGGGGCTTCGTCGATCCCGACGACCCGTCGCGCCATTTCGCCAAGGCGCATCTCTGGAAGAACGGCTATCACTCCGCCGAGCACGCTCTGGCCGGCTACCTGGCCGCGCAGGAGCTGCACGGCCAGCCAGCCACGCTCTGGTTCGCTTTCGACGCGAAGCCGGCGGACGTGCGCCCGTACCTGTTCGAAGCGCGGGTGAAGAATGTCGCGCGTACGACGTCCGGCGCCCGGGTCACGTTCGAACGGCTGCGGTAGTTGTCAGACACTTTCCCGTTGACTTACTTACCCCGTGCCATAAAATCGCATCAAACCCAAATCCACCGAAAAAGCGAAACGGCAAAATCGCTGTGAGGCGATGACGCAAAGCCGCGGGTCTCCAGCAAGTGCTGCGAGATAGCCGGGCTGTCGAGCGTTTCGGATCGTCCAAGAACTGCCTGGAGGAGTGCCGTGAAACGAAGACTCATAGCCGTGGTTTCCGTAGGTGTATTTACACTCGTGGCGCTCGACGCAGCGGCCAAAGTGAAGGTCGTGAACGCATCGCCGCGCATCGAGAAAACAGCGCCCGCAGCCGACGCCGGCATGCGTGAGAAATGGGTGGCGAAGAGAGCCATCCTGCGCGATGCGCAGACCGGGCAGCTCCGCAAACCGACTGAAGCGGAGACGCGCCAGCTCGTACGCACGCTGCGCGAGCTGACCGTTCGGCCCGACGCGACGCCCCGCCGCGTCATCAGCGCCAACGGACAGCTTCAATCCACCGCGGCTCCCGGCATCCCGCAGGTCGTCGTGGCCCGGGCCACCGCGGACGGGCAGAACGAAACGCTGTGTGTCCAGACCTTCGAAGAGGCCGCGGCCTTTCTCGGCCTCGAGCCGGCCGCCAGCGACAAGTAAGAGGAGCGCACGACCATGAAAACCATCACGCGCTTCTTCCTGCTCTCGCTGCTCGTCCTGTTCGCCGCCAGTCCCGCGCTCGCCGACGCGACCATCGTCGTCGTCAATCTCGACGGACCGGGTGAAGGCTTCAACGATGCCACGCCTGCCGCGCCGGTCGGCGGCAACCCCGGTACAACCCTCGGCCAGCAGCGTCTCAACGCGTTCGTGCACGCCGCGGACATCTGGTCCCAGACGCTCGACTCCAACGTGACAATCGTCGTCAACGCCGCCTTCAATCCTCTCGCGGCGAACGTCCTCGGCTCCGCCGGCGCGACCTTCATCTTCGAGGACTTCGGCAGCGTTCCGCCCTTCCCGGGCGAGGCGTTCGCCGACACGTGGTACAGCTCCGCGCTGGCCGACAAGCGTGCCGGCGTCGAGCTCAATCCAGGCTTCGCCGACATCAACGCGCAGTTCAGCAGCAACTTCAACTTCTATCTCGGACTCGACGCCAACCATGGCGCGCAGAACGACCTCGTGGCTGTGCTGCTGCACGAGCTCGGGCACGGACTGGGCTTCCAGAATTTTGTGACCGAGACGACCGGCGCGAATACAGGCGGCTTGACCGACGTCTATTCGCAGTACACGCTCGACATCACGAACAACACCCTGTGGGCCAACATGAATGACGCGCAGCGCGCGGCCTCGGCCGTCCGCTTCGGCCGCGTCGTGTGGGACGGCTCGACGGTCAACAACGCCGCGCCGGGCGTGCTCGCCTTCGGCAGCCCCGAAGTGAGCGTGTTGTCGCCGGCGCCGATCGCGGGGACGTATCAGTTCGGTACGGCAGCTTTCGGTCCGCCCGTGGGCAGCCCCGGTGTCACGGCAGCGGTCGTCGAAGCGCTCGACGCCGTGAACGTGCAGGGGCCGGCCACGACCGACGCCTGCACGCCGCTCACGAACGCGGCCGCGGTCGCGGGCAAGATCGCCCTGGTCGAGCGCGGCACCTGCACGTTCGCGACAAAGGCGAAAACGGTCCAGGACGCGGGCGCGATCGCCATGCTCCTTTACAACAACGCCGCGAACGCCGGCGGCGCGCCGGTGGGCATGGCCAACGACCCGCTCGTCACCGGGGTGCTCATCACCTCGGTGAGCCTCACCCGTCCTGACGGTCTGGCCATTCTCGGGCAGCTCGGTGGCGGCGTGACGGCACGGATCCGTCTCGACAACTCGATCCGCGCGGGCGCCGACGCCGCGGGCCGGGTCCGCCTCTATGCGCCGTTCCCGGTGGCGCTCGGATCGTCGCTCTCGCACTACGACACCGTCGCATTCCCGAACCAGCTCATGGAGCCGGCGATCAACGGTGATCTCACGCACTCCCTCCAGCCGCCTCAGGACCTCACCCTGCCGCTGATGCGCGACATCGGCTGGTTCCCCGATGCCGACGTAGATGGCATCGAGGACGGGGACGACAACTGCCCGAACACCGCCAACCCGAACCAGGAGAACTACGACAACGACGCGCAGGGTAACGCCTGCGACGCTGACGACGACAACGACGGTGTTCCGGATGGGAACGACGTCCGTCCGTTCTCCGACATCCGTCCGACGGTGATGATCGGTACCTGCAATTCCGGCGCGCCGAACACCGTGGCGTTCCCGAACGGCCTCACCATCCAGGATCGCATCAACGACCTGCTGGCGACGAACCCGAACCACGGCCAGCTCGTGAGCGGCGTCAACGTCATCATCAAGGAAGCGGAAGACCTCGGCCTCATTACCAAGAATCAGCGGAAAGCCATCCACCAGTGCGCTGCGCACAACTGACTTGAGCCTGTCGGTAATTTACCGACGGTAGTTACCTACCGTAATTTGACGCATGAGGGCGGCGCCAGCCGCCCTCATGCCAGCCTTCTCCGAGTGCGTCCCGGTGTAAACTCCCATCACACAAAATCGGTGGGTGATTTCGGGCCGGCCTCGCGCGCAGCTCTCGTTGCGAAGCGAAAACAACAATCTCAGACTTCTCGGAGGGTTCAGTGAGTACATCGACCTGGCGGCAGATTCTCGTAGCAGTGGTGGCGCTGAGCATCGTTCTGCCCGGCTGGGCGCAAAAGCGGCCGAACGATTCAACGGCGGGGCGCGGCGCACCCGTCGCCGAGGCCCCCGATAAAAACGATGCGGAACAGGACAACGCCACCGACCGCCTCGTGGCGCTGCGTCAGGCCTGGGGCACCGTCACACCCGCCTTCCGCAACCTTGCGCTGAAGGAAGGAAAGACGCATTCGGCGGGCAAGTACTCCACTCCCGGACAGGTGTGGGTGAACATCGGCCCCACCGGCTCGGACTACGAGCAGAACGGCAGCTTCACCGGCCACGTCCGCGACTCCGGCCGCGCGCGCACCATCCTGCCGCATCCGACGAAGCCCAACATCGTCTACTTCCTCACCTCGGGCGGCGGTCTGTGGGTGACGTACAACTGGCAGTCGGCGACGACGAACTGGATCCCGCTCACTGACGATCTGCCGACCACCGGCGGCGGCTCGGTCGCGTTCGGAAAGAACCCGAGCCACCTCTACCTCGGCCTGGGCGATCCGTACGATCAGATCCTGGTCGGCGGCTCGATGGTGAAATCGACGAACGGCGGGTCGGCGTGGTCGCCACTGATCAACCTCGGCAGCACGGTCTCCGTGCGCGACGTGAAGGTCGACACGAGCACCGCCAGCGACATCGTCATGGTCGCGACGAACGACGGTCTGTACCGCTCGACGAATAGCGGCACGTCGTACAGCGCCATCGCCACGTTCGCCGGCCTGTCCGTCTGGAGCATCCAGCGGACGTCGGCGGGCTGGCTGGCCTCGGCGCAGCCGTGCGCGGCCGCGAACGTCGGTCTGCAGTGTGCCTCCGCGACCACGCTCTACATCTCCGTCGACCTCGGCGCGACGTGGAATCCGATCACGAACGCCGGCGGCATCTTCTCCGCCAACGGCCGCACGACCCTCGCCGCCGGCCTCCCGGGCGACAGCGTCGTGTACGCGTACTCGTCGGTCGTCGGCGACGCGCAGATGCGCGACGTCTACCGCTCCTCCGACGGCGGCCAGACCTGGGTCGCGAACGGCGTGAACTCCACCAAGGTCCCGCTCAACCCCGTCACCGGCATGACCAACATGAACATCTGCCACGGCCAGTGCTGGTACAACCAGATGATCCTCGTCGATCCGACCGATGTGACGCGCAACACCGTCTGGATCGGCGGCGACCTGGCCACGGCGCGCACGACGAATGGCGGCACGTCGTGGTCCGTCATGACCTGGTGGCTGTACAGCCAGTTCCCAGTGCTCCCGTACGCGCACGCCGATCATCACGCGGCGGCGTTCAAGACCACCGGCACGCCGACGCTCATCCTCGGGAATGACGGCGGTCTGAACATCAGCACGGACAACGGTGTCTCATTCAGCAGCGACAAGAACAACTCGCTGACGACCCATCTGTTCTATACCGTCGCCGGCCATGCCGAGGACCCGGACGTGGTCATCGGCGGCTTGCAGGACAACGGCACGCGTCTCCGGACCGACACCGGCACGATTTACAACCAGGTGATCGGCGGCGACGGCGTTGGCGCGGCCTTCAGCCAGGCCAATACGAACACGTCGATGGGCAGTTCGCAGAGCTCCGGCATCCGGATGAACTTCCA
This sequence comes from uncultured Acidobacteriota bacterium, assembly GCA_963821585.1. GTDB lineage: Bacteria > Acidobacteriota > Thermoanaerobaculia > Gp7-AA8 > Gp7-AA8 > QHVT01. The sequence continues at coordinate 3,459,846 of CAWGEI010000003.1, read as the reverse complement.
CAACAACCCGCCGGATACGTTCCAGAACTGGGTTGGGCGCGGCACGCTGACCGACTCCGCGGGCACGCCGTTCCTGACCTGCATTGTCCCCGCGCCAGCGAGCCTCGACCCCACGGGCCGCGTGTTCTTCCACTTCACGAATTCCCGCGTGTGGCGCACCAACGACGGCGGCCTGACCTTCATCAACATCGGCTCGGCCACGGCGCCGACCTCGCCGGGCATCCCGGCCGCGCGCCGCTTCCGATCGAGTCCTTACAACCTCGGTGTGAGCCCGACGGACCTGAACCGCATCGCGGTGGGTGCCGGAGGAGGCTTCCTCGACATCACGACCGACGGCGGCGCGACCTGGACGGACGTCGACATGATTACCCTCGTCCCGGGCTATGCCGGCTTCGTCACGAACGTGACCTGGCAGGACAACCAGACGATCTGGGTCACCGCCGTGGCGCAGGCAGTGGGCGCCGTACGCGTGATCAAGGGAACCATCGCCACTCCGGCCAGTCCCTGGTCGACGGCCACGTGGACGCCGATGCAGACCGGTCTGCCCGACCTGCCGGTCTCGCGCGTGTACCTCGATCCGCGTGACGTGACCAAGCAGACGCTCTACGCCGCGACCCACGTCGGGATCTACATCACGACCAACGGTGGCGCGACGTGGTCGACGTATTCCAACGGCCTGCCGACCGTGCGCGTGAACGACATCTACATGCCGCCGGACGGCAGCTTCATGCGCATCGCCACCTACGGCCGCGGGATCTGGGAGCTGGCGCACCTCGACTTGGTGAGCGCGGTTCTCGATGACGACATCACGTCGTGCGACGCCGACGACGTGCTCGACAACGGCGAGACCGGCGAGCTCACGGTCACGCTCCTGAACCGCGGCCCGGTTGCCGTGGGTGACGCCTCGGTCAAGGTCACCTCGACGAATCCGAACGTGTCGTTCCCGCTGGGCAACGAGATCACGATGCCGCCCTTGCCGCCGGGAGCCACGGGCTTCGGCGTGCTTCGCGTCGCGCTCAACGGCGCGTCCGGTCTGGAGGTCGCGAACCTCAAGCTCTCGATCACAGCGACGGAGCATGGGAATATCGAGTTCAACACCTACGCGATCCACCGCGTGAATTACGACGAGCAGCTCGCGGCCTCGGCGACGGAGACGTTCGAAGGCGCCGCGACCGGCTGGACAGTCTCCGGCGACCCGGTGGCCTCTCCGAACGTCGACGCCTGGCAGCGGCGCGTTCTCTCGCCGACGCAGCACGTCTGGTGGGGTCCGGATAACAACGGCCAGACCGACGGCGTGAAAGCGGACCTCCCCGACGAGCAGATCCTCACGTCACCGTCGATGGCCGTCGGCGCCAGCCCGCTCACGATCACCCTGGTGCACCGCTTCGCCTTCGAGGCCGGAAACTGGGACGCCGGCGTGATCGAGATCAGCAACAACGGTGGCGCGTCTTGGACCGACATCGGCACGAGCGCTTACAACGGCTCCACGAATGTCTCCACGTCCGCGCCCATCGGCGCCAACCGTCCCGCGTTCGTCGTGCGCAACACCGGCTGGCCGGCCTTCAGCACCTCCATCCTCAACCTTGGCACTACGTACATGGGCCAGAACGTAATCATCCGCCTCCACGTCGGCTCTGACGAATCGACCGGCGCGCCGGGGTGGGAGGTCGACTCCATCGCCGTCGCCGGCCTCACCAACACCCCGTTCACGACCCTCGTGGGCGAACCGAGCTCCTGCCCATAGTTCCCGATCGATGAGGGCGGCGCCACCCGGCGCCGCCCTTCTTTCGCCCGCGTTAACCCGCATTTCTCACCAGGGCGAAATGATCCGCGCCGGGGCTGTGGAAAACGCGATTTACGAAGTGGTGGCTGATGTTGAAGACCGTCGCTGGCAAGCATGCACATGTATGTGTGCAGTTTGGTGGTGGAGTGGGGGCTCTGGACTGTGGAAAGCGTATGAACGCGGCGGTTCCGAACCGTTCCGAACACACCTGTCCCCATCGCAACCTGGAACAGCGGTGATCGCAGGAGGTTGGAACGGGATCAGGGCGAGGCGTGAGCGAGGTTGCTGCACACCCGAGCAAACAGACTGGCCAACGGATAGCTGCTCGAGAGCGAGATCCAGATCTTGCGCGTGGTGACGGTGATGCGTACTCCGATCTTGAACAGCTTGAGCCGGATCGTGTTGCATTGCGCTTTGGCCAGATCCGTGTCCTTCAGTCCCAGTCTGCGCAGAGCGCTCATAAGCAGATAGGCAACCGAGGAGAACCAGAGCCGCAGTTGATTGGCGCGCATCGTGGCCGCCGAGGTGCGATCCGAGAACAGAAAGGTCTTCTGCTCTTTGATGCGGTTCTCCATGTCACCCCGTCCGCAGTAATCGTTCTCGTAGAGCGGCTGTGCAGCAACTTGCTCGATAGCAAGCGAGGTGACGACGAATCGCGCGTTGGGCTTATCGACCAGATACTCGGCCTTGCCCACCACGCGTCGTTCGCAGCTCCAACTCTCGCGGGTCTGATACTCAAAGTTCTTGTAGCTGCGGAACGGCTGGCCGGTGCGCGTGGACTCGGCACATGCCTGCTCCATCTCGGTATCGATCATCCGCTCCAGCCGGGCGTTCCGGGCCAGTCCGAGCACATAGTCGACCCCGTGCTCCTCGCACCAGCTCATGATGTCGTCGCGGCTGAATGCCGAATCCGCCCGGATCACGATCTTCACGTTCGGCCACTGCTCACGAATCTGACTCACGATCCGCTCCAGCTCAACGAGCGTTCCCTCGGCAGGGCCGACGTTCGCCTGCCGTAACCGGGCACACAACAAGTGCTCGCCCGAAAAGATGTACAACGGCAAGTAGCAGTACGACCCGTAGTAGCCGTGGAAGAAGCGCCCTTCCTGGCCACCATGAATCTCGTCGTCAGTCGTGTCCAGATCGAGAACGATCCGTTCCGGCGCCTGCGCATACGACTGCAGAAAGGCGTTAACCAGGAATCGGTCGATCGCTGCTGTGTCGTAAACGATCCGCTTGTACCGATCCTCTCCGTTGCCCTCCGGCGTCAACTCCAGCCGGTTCAACGTGCTCTTGCCCGCCAGCGTCTCTCTCGGATCAGCCTTCTCCACCAGCGTCGCGATCAGCGGATCGTGTCGGAGCTGGTCATGATCGTTCAGATCTTCGTAGCCCAGTGCCAGTCCCATCACCCGTTGGCTGATCAGACTTTTCACGGTGTGCTCCACCAACAGCGGGTCCCGAAAATCACGAAAACAGGCCGCGAACTGACTCAACAACCCAGTCCGCCTCTCGACCTCTCGCAACAGCAGCCCGCCGCCATCTGAACTGAGCTGCCCGCCATCGAAACGAGCCACGATCTGCCGCCCTCCCACCCCTTGGAAACTCAGTTGTTCCCCGTTACACTCTGTCTGTCTCACGCCGCCGCCTCCGCCGCCATCAAGTTGTTGCTGACACTCAACTTAATAGCACGGTGCGGCGGCTTTTTGTCTCCCTGGTGAGAAATGCGGGTTAGCTCGCGGCAGTCCCTCTTCGCCTGCGTAGCAGGCCAGAGACAATAGGCCCCGGCTTCAGCCGGGGTTACGGTGGCGCAGACCCGGAACGAGCCCGCGTAGCGGGCGGCAGCGTCACTTCCCGTCGCGGGCGAGCTGGGCGGCGTCGTTGATCGCGTTGTCGATCCGCTCCTGACGCTGGACGAAATCACTCGCGTCCGAGCCGTTGCGGATCGTCGAGTCGAGATCGCTCACCAGCGCGCGCAGATCGCGCATCGCGCCGCGCGCCTTCTCGCACGATTCCCCGGTGCAGTCGCAGTCGGCTTCCGCGGCGTTGATGCCCGACTCCACGTTTCCGCGGAACGTCGACCACGCATTGAGGTCGTACGGCGGATTGACGAACTGGCGCAGGCCGCTGCCCCAGGTCTCCGACGCGCGCTCCGCGCTCTGCACGCACGAGCCGCCGCCGCTGGAGGCGGTCGACTCCACGCCGGTCTTGCTGCCTTGCTGCAGCACCCACGGCAGGAGGTACTTCCACGCGAGAAACACGACGGCGACGACGACGAGGATTTTTACGATACGTCCCATGCGGAGAGTGTAAGTGTGGTTGGGGTCTGACCCCAACCACACTTACCATAGCGGCTGTCCATGTCTACAACCGATCCCGCTGTCCTGTCGGCCGTGGAGGCTGCGGTGGAAAACGCTCCGGCCGACCGCGCGCTGCGCTTCCACCTCGCGCAGCTCCTGTTCGACGCCGGGCGTCCGGCCGATGCGCTGCCGCATTGCGCGCGGCTGCTGCAGGACGTGCCGGATGACGTCGAGGTCCTGAAGCTGGCCGCGAGCGTGGCGGAGGAGTCGGGGGACGTGGCGCGCGCGGCGTCCTATCGACGGCTGTCGGGAGCGCTCGAGCCGCCGCAGGAGGCGCCTCAGGAGGCGGGCATCGTGAAACTGCGGCTCATCGACGGCGGGGACAAGGGTGCTGTCGAGATCGAGCGGCCGGCCGTGCGCATGCGCGACGTCGCGGGCATGGAGCACGTAAAGCAGCGCATCGAGTTGGCGTTCCTCGCGCCGCTGCGCAACCCGGAGATGCGCAAGCTGTACGGCAAGTCGCTGCGCGGCGGGCTGCTGCTCTACGGGCCTCCCGGCTGCGGGAAGACGTTCATCGCGCGTGCGATCGCCGGGGAGCTGGGCGCGGCGTTCCTCTCCATCGGGCTGTCGGACGTCCTGGACATGTACTACGGCGAGAGCGAGCGGAAACTGCACGAGATCTTCGAGACCGCGCGGCGCATGGCTCCGTGCGTCGTCTTCATCGACGAGATCGACGCCCTCGGCCGCAAGCGCAGTTTCATGCGCGAGTCCGCGGGCCGCACGCTGGTGAATCAATTGCTCGCGGAGCTGGACAGCATCGGCAGCGAGAACGAGGGATTGTTCGTTCTCGCGGCGACGAATCATCCGTGGGACGTCGACTCCGCGCTGCGCCGTCCGGGACGCCTCGATCGCATGCTGCTCGTGCTGCCGCCCGATCCGCCCGCGCGTATCGCCATCCTCAAGTCCGCGCTCGCGGAGCGGCCGGCCTCCGGCCTCGACGTCACGGCCATCGCGGCGAAGACGGAGGGGCATTCGGGTGCGGACCTCGTCCACGTCGTCGACTCCGCGGCGGAGCTGGCGATGGCGGACTCGCTCGCCACCGGTAACATCCGGCCGATCGGGATGAACGACTTCACGCAGGCGCTGACCGAGGCGAAGCCGAGCACGCGGTCGTGGTTCGACACGGCACGGAACTACGCGCAGTTCGCGAACGACGGCGGCATGTACGACGAGCTGCTCACGTACATGCGCAAGCAGAAGTACGTATGACCAATCTCGACGAGCTGCTGCGGCCCACCGTGGCCGAGACGCCGAAGGGGCGCCTGCCGTGGCGCGTCTCGTCGCAGTTCTGGGTCGCGTTCTTCGGCGGCATCCCGGCCGTCACTGCGATCGCGTTCCTCAACGCCCGCCGCATCGGCTCGAGCGCGCGCAAGCAGCAGTGGATCGTCGTCTCGGGGCTGGTGGCGGTGGCGGCGTTCCTCGCGCTGTACGCGTGGGTGCGCGGGACGGACGACAGCGCGCGCACGATGCGCATCGTCGGACGGCTGCTCGCGGTGGTGCTGTTCCTCGTGCTCGCGCGCATTCAGCGCGAGGACGACGGCCGGCATCAGGTGTTTGGCCCGGGGCAGTACGCGCCGCTCTGGATTCCCGGCATCCTGGCCACGGTGATCAGCATCGTCCTTCTGTTCGGCATCGTGACGGTGACGGTGCGGTTTCTCCTATGAGCGCGCGCACCTTCACCGACGCCCGGCACCTCATCGCCCTGGGACGCCCGGACGAAGCGCTGGAGAAGCTGGCGCAGTCGTTCGATTCCGAGGATCCGCTGTACTGGTGGCTGCGCGGCCTTGCGCTGTTCGGCCTCGACCGAGTCGACGAGGCGCTCGACGCGGCGAAGAACGGACTGCGCATCGATCCCGAGTCGCCGCTGCTGCTCGATCTCGTGGCGCGTTGTCACAGCAGTCGAGGCGAGCTGGTCGCGGCGGAGGAAGCGGTGCTCGCGGCGTTGCGCACGGACGCCGAAGACGCCGAGCTGCTCGCGCTGTACGCGCTGATCGTCGCCAAGGCGGGACAGATCGAGAAGGCGAGGAAGCTCATCGCGCAGGCGCGGCGCGTCGATCCGGAGAACGCGAGCGCGTTGCGTATCGAGGCCGCGATCGCGGTGTCGCGCGGCGACGACCGCGAGGCGCTGCTGCGCGGACGGGAGATGCTGGCCCTCAATCCCGAGGACTCGCACGCCCACCTGTTCACCGGCGAGCTGCTGCACGATCGCGGCGACGTCGATGAGGCGGCGGAGTACCTGCGGACAGCGGTGGTCAGCGATCCGAGGGATGCGGTCGCCGCGGAGATCGCGCGGGAGAACCTGGCGTGGCGCCATCCGCTCATGTGGCCGCTCCGGCCCGCGCAGCGGTTCGGGGCGGCGAAGGTGTGGATGGCGGGGGTAGTGCTGCTGCTCCTCGCGCGGTCGACGAAGAACAGAACGGTGATGCTGACTGTAGGCATCACGTGGCTGCTGTACTGCGTGTACAGCTGGGTCGTGCCGCCGATCGTGCGGCGCATGGCGCGGTGACTCGTGAATCTTCTCCACCTGTTCGACCTTTCGTTGCTCGCGCGCGCGGACCAGCCGGCCCTCGAATGGGAGGGGAGGACGTACACGTTCGGCGAGCTGGAAACGCGGAGCAACCGCATCGCGCACGCGCTGCTCGCGCGCGGCTACGCAAAGGGCGATCGCCTCGGCGTCTATCTCGCGAACCGCATCGAGTTGATCGATCTCTTCCTGGCGTGCGTGAAGACGGGCGTGATCTTCGTGCCGGTCAACATCCTCTATCGCGAGCGCGAGATCGCGCACATCGTCGCGGACGCGGAGGTGCGGGAGGTGGTGAGTGCGGAGTCACTGGTCGAGCCGGGAGGGGCTGAAGCCCGTCCAGTGGTGATCCTCGACGGCGGCACACCCGCGGCGATCATCTACACCTCGGGCACGACGGGCACGTCGAAGGGCGCGATGCTGACGCACGACAACTTCGCGGCGAACGCGATCACGCTGACGACGGCGTGGCAGATCTCGTCGCGAGACCGCTTTCTTCTGGCGCTGCCGCTGTTTCACATCCATGCGCTGGGAAACGGCCTGCACACGTGGCTCGTGAGCGGGTGCCGCATGCGCCTGCTGGAGCGTTTCGATCACCGCGGCGCGGTCGGGGAGCTCCGCGACTTTCAGCCGGCGCTGTTCTTCGGCGTGCCCACGATGTACGTCCGGCTGCTGGAGACCGATCCCGCGATCGCGCGCGAGATCGGCTCGCGGATGCGTCTATTCGTCTCGGGCTCCGCGCCGCTGCCCGCGGCCGTGCTGGAGCAGTTCCGCGCGTTGTTCGGGCACACGATCCTCGAGCGCTACGGGATGACCGAGACGTTCATGAACATCAGCAATCCGTACCTCGGCGAACGCCGCGCGGGGACGGTGGGGCTGCCGCTGCCGGGCGTGTCGGTGCGGGTGGAGAACGGCGAGGTGCTCGTGCGCGGGCCGAATGTCTTCGCGGGCTACTGGCGGCGTCCCGACGCGACCGCGGCCGCGTTCACGGGCGACGGTTTCTTCCGCACCGGCGACCTGGCCGCGGTCTCCAACGACGGCTACTACACCCTCCTCGGGCGCAAGTCCGACCTGATCATCTCCGGCGGCTTCAACATCTATCCGCGCGAGATCGAGGAGCTGTTGCTGGAGCAGGAGGGCGTGGACGAGGCGGCGGTGGTGAGCGCGCACGACGACGTACGCGGCGAGGTGCCGGTGGCGTACATCGTCGGCACGTTCGACGCCGCGGCGCTGGAGCGCGTCTGCCGCGGCCAGCTTGCGTCGTTCAAGGTGCCCCGGCGCTTCGTGCGTGTGGATGCGATCCCGCGCACGGCGCTAGGGAAGGTGCAAAAGCACCTCCTCCCGTCAGCCCCGAGCAAAGTCGAGGGGCCAAGTTAGCAGCAGCGGTGCGTGATCCGATAGGCGCTTGCACGTGCACCGCGAGCCGGCATGCGCGCCGCTGGTGCTAACGTGGCCCCTCGACTTCGCTCGGGGCTACCGAACGCGCGCCGCATCACGACAGCGGATTGAACTGCTCGATGACAACTTCGCGGAACGACCTGCCGTTGGCCTCGAACCGGACCCGCGTACGGACCTGCAGCGGCTGGCCCACGGGCGTGCTCGCATTCTGCGCGACGGCCGTGGCCGACAGCGACACCTTGCGCGTCTCATTCGGCGCGACGGTCTCGGTGTAGAGCTTCCGTGCAGTGGGGATGCTGTACTGCTCCGACCCTAGCGAGGAGACCTCGACCTCGCGGATGACGAGCGGGACGGTTGCCCGGTTCGTGACCTCGACGTCGATCGTGAGCGCCGACGTCGCCTGCGACAGGAAAATCGGCCCGGCCGAGCGGACGCGGATCTCCGGCTGGGCGATGTCCGCGGGACGGCTGCCGTTGGTGCTCGAGCACGCGGCGGTGAATAGCAGAGCTGCGATCAAAACGTTACGCATGGCGTCATGTTACGCATCATGCGTGCCGCCCGCGGAGCGCCGGCTTCCAGCCGGCCGTTTCACCGGCATCTTGCCGGTACGCTCTCGCGAGGAACCCGGGCCGCCTGGAAGGCGGCGGAGCGGCCGGCTGGAAGCCGGCGCTCCGCTACGCCGCCTGTTCGTTGCGCGTGTCGCTGGTGATGCGGCCGTCGCGGATCTCCACGATCCGGCTGGCGCGCTTCGCCAGCGCCGGGTCATGAGTGATGATCACGAGCGTCCGGCCGCTCTTCCAGAGCTCGTTGAACAGCGACATCACGTCCGTGCCGGAGCTGGTGTCGAGGTTTCCGGTGGGCTCGTCGGCGAGGATGATGTCGGGGTTCATGGCCAGGGCGCGGGCAATGGCGACGCGCTGCATCTGGCCGCCCGAGAGCTCGGTGGGCTTGTGATCGACGCGGTCGCCGAGGCCGACTTTGGTGAGGAGGTCGATGGCGCGGGTGCGGCGCTCCTTCGGGCTGACGCCGCCGAAGAGCATCGGCAGCTCGACGTTCTCCTGCGCCGTGATGTGCGGCAGGAGGTTGAAATTCTGGAAGACGAACCCCACGCGGCGGTTGCGGATCTCGGCCAGGGTGTCGCGCGTCACGCCCGCCACGTTGTCGCCGCCGATCGAGTACGTGCCTTCGGTGGGCGTGTCGAGGCAGCCGACGAGGTTCATGAGCGTCGATTTGCCGGAGCCCGAGGGCCCGACGATCGCGACGAACTCGCCCGGGAAGATGTCGAGGTCGACGCCCTTCAGCGCCTCCACCTTCACCTTGCCGGTGTCGTAGACCTTCCGGATGTTCGCCATCGCGATGATCGGTTCGTTCTTGTTCATCAGTTCCTCATTCGTATCTCAGCGTGGACGCGGGGTCGATGCGCGCGGCGCGGCGCGCGGGGAAGTAGCCGGCGAGCAGGCCGATCAGGCCCAGGATCGCCGAAGTCGCCATGCCAATCTGCGGCGACAGCGTCGGTCGTCCGAGGAACGACATCACGCGATTGCTCTCCACCGGCAGATACGTGGCCGCCGCGACGACCAGAGTGGCGATGATGATCCCCATCGCGCCGCCGATGAACGTGTACACCAGCGCCTCCAGCACGAACGGCCAGATGATCCAGCTCGCCTTCGCGCCGAGGGCCATCTTCACTCCGATCTCGCGCGTGCGCTCCTTGATCACCGCGAACATGATGTTCGCCACCCCGACTCCGCCGATGAGCAGCGTCAGCGCGCCGACGATCCCCAGGAACATCTGGATCCCCACGCTGAACATCCGGTTCATCTTCGCACTCTTGACCGTGTCCCACGTGCCGAACGCGCGGTCGTCGGTGGGGTCGTAGCCGAGCTTCGCCCCCATGATCTCGTTGAACTTCTTCAGCGCGGTGAGCATTTCTTCCGGCCGGTGCGTCTCGATGAGCATGTTGTTCAGGCGGTCGCGCCCGAACAGCGCCCGCGCCGTCGAGATCGGGATGCACGCGTGCTGTGCGTCCGGTCCCTGGTAGCTGCCCATCTGCGTCTTGTGCTGCATCACGCCGATGACGGTGAACGGCGCGCCGTTGATCAGGATGGTCTTGCCGACCGGCTCCACCTTGTCGAAGAGGTCCGTCGCCATCTCGTCGCCGAGGAAGGCCACGCGGCGGCGCTGCTGCTCGTCTTCCGGCGTGAGCCAGCGGCCGCCCGCGACCGGATAGTGCTTGCGCGCGTCGCCGTACTCCCAGTTCACGCCGTTGACGCGGCTGTTGATCGTCTTTCGCTCGTACGCGACCGCCGTACGCCACGACACCACCTCGCCGATGACCGACTTCAGCTCCGGCATGCGGCTGCGGACGAACTCGAGATCGTCCACGCTCGGCCGGATCGGGCGTCCGGGAGGGAGGCCACGGTACGCCTTGGTCGTCTGGCCCGGCCACAGGACGGCGATGTTCTCTCCCATCGCCCGGCGGTTTTTGTCGAGCTGGAGCTTGAGTCCTTCGCCGAACGCGAGGAGCAGCAGGATCGCCACCGTGCCCCACGCGATCGAAGCGATGGTGAGGAACGCGCGCTTCTTCTGGAGCTGGCTCGCGCTCGCGAAGAGGGAGAAGATGACGTGGAAGTCGCGTTTCATAGTTTCATCGCCACCACGGGGTCCAGCTTCGATGCTTCTCTTGCGGGGAAGTATCCCGCGATCAGTCCCACGATTCCGAGCGCCGTGGCCGTGAGGACCGCCACGAGCGGCGACAGCTCCGGTTTTCCGATGAACTCCTGCGGGGCCTCGGGGAACACGGCGCAGAGGGTGTACGAGATGGCGAAGCCGATCGCGCCGCCGAGGGCGGTCACGAGCATCGTCTCGAGCAGGAACTGCGTGAGGATCCAGCGCGCCTTTGCGCCGAGGGCCATCTTGATGCCGATCTCTCGCGTGCGCTCCTCGACGATCACGTTCATGATGTTCGACACCCCGATGCCGCCGACGATCAGCGTCAGCACGCCGATGATGCCGAGGAAGGCGTTGAACGAGAGCATGAAGATGTCGAAGAACACGAACTGCTCGGTCGTATCCCAGATCGACAGCGCTTCCTTGTCTTCCTTATCGAAGCGCAGACGCTTGCCGAACGCGCCGCGCAGGCGCTCGATCAAGCCTTTCGTGTCGCTGGCGTTCACGCCCTGCAGGACGATGTTGTCGACGTACTTCTCGCCCGTGAGCGCGCGGTAGGTCGAGGAGGGGATGAACGCCTTGTCCTTGTCGCGGCCGCTGTAGCTCGAGTCCTGCGGCTTCGTCTTCAGCACGCCGACGACGATGAAGGGCGACTGGTTGAGGAGGACGATCTTTCCGACCGCGTCCGACTCACCGAAGATGTTCGTCTTCAGCTCGTTGCCGAGGAAGACCACGCGGCGCTGACTGGAGTCGTCGATGGGGTTGATGAAGCGCCCGCCCGATTCCGGGATGAGGTTGCGCATCTCGCCGAACTCGGTGACGACGCCGGAGATGTCGACGGAGATGGTCTTGGTGCCGTAGTCGAGACGCATCGACGTCATGTACTCGCCGGACACGCGCTTGAGCCCCACCACCTCGGTGCGGATCGCGGAGAGGTCTTCCTCCGCGACGCGCAGCCGGCGCCCCTTGCCGAGTCCCTCGTAAGGAATCGAGGTCAGGCCCGGCCAGACGATGACGATGCGGTCGCCGAGACCGGCGGTGTTCTTGATGAGCTGCTTGTGCAGTCCCGTCCCGAACGCGAGCATCAGGCTGATCGCCACGGTGCCCCACACGATCCCGAAGATCGTGAGGAACGTGCGCAGCTTCTCGTTGCGGATGTCGCGAAAGAGCTGGCGGAGGACGTCTTTGAACGTAGCCATGATCGAGTCGTCCAGTCGTCGGGTCGCCGGCTACGAAATCTCCTTCGGCGGCCTTTCCACGACCTTCGTGCCCTTCTCCAGTCCGGACACGATCTCGACGTTCAGGCCGTCCGAGATGCCGGTCTTGATCTCCTTCTTCGACGGTTCCTTCTTCGGATCGCCGGAGGGGACCTCGACGAAGGTCTTCTTGCCGCCGTCCTCGAAGGAGACGAGGCGCTCGGGGAGGACCAGGACGTCTTTCTTCTCGCGGATGATGACGTCTGCGTTCGCGGAGTAGCCGGCGCGGAGGGTGATCTTCTGGCCGGGATCGAGCTCGATCTCGACGTCGAAGAGCGTGGCGCCTTCCTTCTGCTGCGCCTGGGGGGCGATGCGCTGGACCTTGCCAGTGACGATGTCGGTCGGGAGCGCGCCGACTTTGATGCGCGCGGTCATGCCCATCGAGAGCTTGCCGACGTCGATCTCGTCGACGGTGCCTTTGAAGATGAGGTCCGACATGTCGGCGATGGTGGCCATCTCGGTGCCGGGCTGGTAGGAAGTGAGGGGAACGATCGGGTCGCCTTCGTTGACCAGGCGCGTGAGCACGGTGCCGGCGGCCGGCGCGCGGATGATCGACTCCTGCGCGTCGGTGGACGAGAGGTTTCCGCGGCGGGTGAGCTGGCGGTCCTGCTGGGCTTTGTTGAGCGCGACTTTCGCGAGCTCGTACGACTCTTTCTTCGCCTCGACGTCGGACTTCGGCAGGACGCCGCCGCGCGCGAGCTCCATGGCCCGGTTGTAGTCGCCCTCGGCGCGCCGGAACGACGCCTCCGCGGACTCGACGCGGCGGTCGACCTCAGTGACTTCGAGCGGCGTCGGCGTGGGCGCGATCTCGAACAGCGGATCGCCGGCCTTGACCGTATCGCCGACCTCGACCATCGCCCTGCGGACGATCCCCGAGATCTTCGACTTCACCTGGAACTTCTGGCGAGGCTGAATCTGGCCGACGGCGACCGCCTTCTCGACGATCGTGCCCTGCGTGACCTCGACCTCTTTGAGGCCGCCTTCTTTCTTCTGCCCGTTGCGAACGACGGCGTAAACACCCACGGTCCCGAGGGCGAGGACGATCAGAAAAAGGAGGATTTTCCCGAGTCTCGACATGCGTAACTCTCCTGACAAAAGCCTTCTACGCTGCTATTTACGAAAAGTTGCGTAGAAGGTTAGGGAGGGGGGTTGGCGGGAGGCGGTTGGCGGGAAGTCAGGGGCGCGCCGGCCGCTGGCCGGCCGGTCCTCCGACGGCCCGTCGGAACCGGACAGCAGTCCGGGCCATGATCTGGTGGCGAACTTTCCGCTCTTAAAGGAGAAATCCTGCGCCGCACAGAAAAGGGCTGCGTCACAGACGCGGCGTGTGCTATTTGAAGGACACGTTCCAGTAAGTCACCGACCGTGCTTTGTGAAGTACTGGACAGCTTGTGATGGGCTGTCCAGGCGGGATGCTCCGTCCTCTCGTGCGCGTCGTTCGTGACGTTTGCGCCGAGCTTCGTGTTTCCTGCTGGTGAAGCAACGGAAAGAGTAGCCGGCGCGTCCCTCTACACAGTCAGGAGGTAGCTCATGGCTCCACGGGTCGGAGTGGCCGTGATTCACGGTATGGGGTCGCAGGATGAGACGTTCGCGACCAAGTTCGAGGCCGAGTTGCTCGCCGCGCTGAAACGGGAGAAGGCCAAACCGGCCGATGTTGCCATCCAGCCGATCTGGTGGGCCGAGGTCGTCGCCCAGCGCCAGCGCGACCTTCTGGACCGGCTCAACGAGAAGAAGGACCTTGAGTGGGGCAGGCTCCGCGGCTTCATCGTGGAGGCGCTCGCCGATGCCATCGCCTACCAAAAGACCGTCAAGCCGACCGCGCCGCCGGATCAGGAGACCCGCGTTTACGAGTTGGTCCACAAGGTCATCGGCCGGGAGATGCATGCTCTCGCCGGCAGGGTCGGCGCCAACGCGCCGCTCGTTGTCGTCGCCCACTCCCTCGGCTGCCATATGATGTCGAACTTCATCTACGACGCCGACAAACACCTCGACAAGAACGACTGCGTCATCGACAAGAACAGCCCCTTCGAGACCTTCAAGACCCTGACCTCGATCTTCACTTTCGGTTGCAACATTCCGTTGTTCTTGCTGGCCAACAACACGTACGAGCCAATCGAGTTTCCTCGCGATCTGTCCGGCGTCTTTCCCGGTAAGGATCCGCGCGTCGTCGCCAAATGGATCAACTTCTACGATCCCGACGACGCTCTCGGGTTTCCGCTCAAGCCGCTCAGCCCGCAATTTCGTAACACCGTGGACGAGGATCGGGCCATCAACGCCGGTGGCTTCCTTACGTCGTGGACGCCGCTCTCACACACCGGCTACTGGACCGACGGAGACGTGATCAAGCCCATCGCCAAACGTCTCGCCGCGATCCTGAAGCTGCTCGGGTGAGGCGCACGAGCAGTGGCGCCTCACCCTCTCGCTCGAACCGACCCGGCTCTCCAGCGAACCTAGTGCCCGCATGCGGGACCGTTTGACTTGCTCCTGCCGATCGCGAAAGCTGTCCGTTGCATGCGGCTGCGCGCGATGGTGAGCTCGACAATCGCCGGGATGGAGGCCGACCGGGCCCGCGCCGCCGGGACTCTCGAGGCGATCGGCTTCGAAACGCTTCTCTCGGAGCGCGCCGGCTCCGCTGCCGCGGCGCCGGAGGCATGGTGCGAAGCCGCGGCGCGTGAGTGCGATCTGTTCATCCTCCTCCTCGGACCGCAGTACGGCTGGGTCATCCCCCATCACGGAATCTCGGTCGTCGGGTATGAATTCGAAACGGCGCTGGCCGCCGACCGTTCGAAGATCCTGGTGTTTCTCAGGGATGCGTCGTCCGAAGAGACAGACCCGCGTCAAGCCGCGTTCATCGAGAAGGTGTGCGACTTCCGAAGCGGCCACTTTCGCGCCACGCCGTATCGCGGGCCGGATGATCTGGCCGAACGGATCAAGGCGGATGTCACCGAGTGGCTGCAGAGTCGGTTGCGCGACGCGCGCTTCGCACCGGAAGGGATCGCGTTGCTCACCGCGCGGCGCCCGCTGCGTGCCGCCGTGCTCGATCTGTGGCTCGTTGCTCTCGGTGCAGCCGTCACGGTGCTGGCCATCACGGTGGCCGATCCGTTCTACCGCAGAGTCATCACTTGGGCCGAGCAGCTCAACGGCGAGCGCGTGCGCTGGGTGCTTACGGAAGGTGCGACGACACTCCTCCAGTCGTGTGTCTCGCTGCTGCTCGGGGCGTCCGTGGCTCTGGGGATCCTGATGCTCCTCATCCGGGTTTGGCGCAGACGCGTGCCGCTGGCCGCACGGTTTCTCAGCGGGCTCGCCGCCGGCACGCTGGTGCCGGTCGCCTTGGTCGGTCCGGTCTGGTTCGGGTTCAGCAAGTGGCAAGTGATCCTGCTTGGCGCAACACTCGTCTGCGCGATGACGTTGTCGCGCTTCGCGCGCTTCGTCACCGAGCTCGATTCGTACCGCGCGAGCGAGCTACTCGTGTCGTGGCTCGTCACGCGCGCGTGGGTCCCGGCGTTTCTCGCGGTCGCGGCGTTCGCTACTGTCTACTGTGGTGTGTACCTCGGCGGCGGGTTGCTCGACGTCTGGATCACGGCGAACCGCTATTTTCTCGAGGGCATCAAATTCGTCGCCGTTTTGCTCTTCCTCGGCGGCCTCTGGAGCGCAGTCGCGATCGCCGGCTTGCTTTTCAGACAACTGGCTCGCGTCCTTTTGCTGCGACGGCTTGCGCAAAAGGCATGATCGCGGCCGCCGCCAACTCCGCTTCGACTCGACAGGCTGTCCCACGGAGTAGATGATGAAACGCGGGCGCCGCCGTTCGCGGCAGCGCCTTTTTCCTTTCGATGAGGATCCTCGTGCGCCTGCTCATCGCCTTCGCAATCACGCTCCTGCTCCCGTTGCCGGGGCCGCACGTCGATCGCTACCTTCTCATCGCCGCGGTGCTCTTCCGACGCGATGCACTCAGTGCCGATGCGGGTTTCTTCGTGCTGACCGGCGTCGTGATCGCGATCTACACAGCGATCCTGTTCGGGCTGTCGCTGCTGGTTACACGAGCCCGGCGAACGTAGCCCCCGCTTTTGCATCCGTGTAGTAAGAGCGCAACCGTCACGCTCTTGCCGCGCGAATTGGAAAGCGGCGGCGCTGCCGCCGCCGCACTCCAAATAGATCAGAACGACACGCGCACGCCCAACTGGTCTGTGCGGGGGATTCCTCCTGCACGCAACGTGGTCAGGTTGAGGCAGTTCACGTTTCCCACACGGCGGCCGCCGGGACTGGCGGGTCGGCGACGCTGGCCATGTTGCCGCTCGGGTTGGCGTAGTTCACGCGGTTAGTGGCGTTGAACAGTTCGGCGAAGAGCTCGTACGCGGTACCGGCGAAGGTCAGGCGGTAGCCGGCCCGAGCGGGATTGCGACGAGCAGGGCCAGTATCAAGACGCCACGACGGAACATGTCCTCCTACCGCAGTTAGAGAGCGAAATCAGGCAGGCCGTTATTAATGCTTGTACGCCTGCCGTCAGCCAGCGTCAACGCAGTGTTTATGGAGTGCGGCGGCAGGGCCGCCGCTTTCGAATTCGTGTGCTGTGAGCCGCAACCGTCGCGCTCTTGCCGCGCGAATTGGAAAGCGGAGGCGTGGCCTCCGCACTCCACATCAGATCGGCGGGCCGGGGGGGATGGCGGGGATCGTGGGTGCTTGCCAGGACTCGGGGCGGGCCAGGAAGCGCTCGATGTCGTCGCGGGTGGCGCGGCGGTGGGCGTTCTCCGCGGCGTCGCCAGCGGGGGTGAGCGCCGAGGACAGGCGGCGCAAGCCATCGAACGCCTCGGCACGCGCTTGCGGGTCGGCGTCCTTGTTGTTCGCGAGCTGTGCGAGTCTGGTCATGATCAGCGTGCGCGTGGCGCGAGTGATGGGGCCCTGTCGCGAGGCGACGTCGAGGAGGGCGTTGAGGACGTCTCGGAGCGTGAAGCCTTCCTGCTGGGCAAGGCGTGCGGCGCGGGATGAATCGAGCAGTGCGGAGACGGTGATGTCCGCGGACGTCATCGCCGCGGCGATCGGATCGAACGTGGGGTCGGTGCGGCGCGGGAAGATCTCCGTGTTCGCGTCGCCGTGTGCGTAGGACGGCGGGGGGATGAGGTCGCGGATGCGCTTCGGGATCTCGAGGAACTGCGGATCGAGCGTGGCCATGACGGCGTCGAGGGCCTTGCGCTGATCCGCGGTGGACACGGGGCGCGGCGGGTCGGCCGATCCATACTCAAAATAGACGCCGCCGATCGATTTCGCCGCGGCTTCGAGCTGATAGCGATGGTGGAGATACAGCGGGAGCAGGATCTCTTCGAGCTTGGACAGCGGCTCGCCCGGTTTGAGGTTGTGCTGGCCGAACTGGTCGAGGGCGATGCGGCGGACGTCGAGCTCGTGGCGCAGCATCGACACCGCGTCTTCGCCGTTGTCCCACACCGATCCCATCGGGTGCGCGCCGCCGGCGGGACGCGAGTGCGGGTCGGAGACGAACAGCGGCGTCGCGCGCGCGAGCGCATCCAGCTCGGCGTCGCTCGCCACGTTCTGGTAGCCGTACTGGATCGCCGCGACATCGTACGGTCCCACGCCGTTCGTGTACGCCTCGGACAGATCGAGCTTCCCGTTCGCGACCTTGATGAAGGGCGCCGGGTAGTCCATGACCGAGGCGCGGCCGTAGGACGAGGCGGCCATGTTGTGATCGAGGCCGAGCGTGTGTCCGACTTCGTGGGCCGACAACTGCCGGATGCGCTGCAGGGCCATGATCGACGGTGACGTTTTCGGATCGAGCTCGTCGTACGCGGACAGCAGCCCGCGCGCGAGGAGAACGTCCTGGCGGATGCGGAGCGAGCCGAGGAGGACGTGGCCTTTGAGGATCTCGCCGGTGCGGGGGTCGGTGACGCTCGATCCGTACGACCAGCCGCGCGTGGAGCGGTGCACCCAGTTGATGACGTTGTAGCGGACGTCGAGCGGGTCGGCGTCCGCCGGCAGCACCTTCACCTGGAAATGATTCGGGAACCCCGCGGCGGTGAAGGCCTCGTTCCACCACGCCGCGCCCTCGACCAGCGCGCTGCGGATCGGCTCCGGCACGCCGTTGTCGACGTAGTAGACGATCGGCTTGCCCAGCTCCAAGCGATGCCGGGAGATGAAGCGCTTCGTGATCGGCTCGGTGAACGGCGACGCGTAGTCGTAGTACTCGATGCCGAAGATACCGACGCGCGGGTCCTGCCGCCGCGGGACGAAGCCCGGCTCCGGCAGCGCCACGAAGGAGTGATGCTGGCGGACGGTGACGATGTCCGCGGTCGGCGTGACGCCGCGCACGAGGGCCCCCGGCCGGTCGCTCGTCGAGAACGTCAGCGTCGCCTCAACCTCGGTGTTCTTCGGGAACGCCTTGGTGCGCGGGAGGTAGATGGCGCTGCGGTTGCGGTCGAGCGTGTAGTTGCCCTGCTGCGCGTCGCGCAACCGCCGCACGACGCCGTGCGCGTCGCTGAGAAAGAACTCCGTCGCGTCGACCACCACGCCGCCCGTTGGCGTCGTCGATTCGACCTTGAAGCCGGCCAGGATCGAGGACGCAAAGGACTGCTCCACTGCTCGTCTCTCGGACGGATCGTCGCTGACGGCGCGGAACGCGTAGTTCGGTTCGACCATCAACACGCGCGGCCCCACACGCTCGAAGCGGATGAGATGCGTCGCGCCGAGCTGCGAGCGATCGAGGCCGATCGGATTCGATCCGACGCCCGAGGCCAGCGAGACCTGCCAGATCAGCTCTTCGTTGAAGCGCGGGATCTCCAGGAGGAGCTTGCCGTTGGCCTCGTCCCAGACCAGGGGGACGAAGCCGTCGAGTCGCCGGGTCGTCGAGGGAGTCGGTTGCGCGACGGGGGTGGGTGTCGTTGCGGTGGTGCAGGCGGCGAGGAGCAGGATCGCGATCAGCGCTCGATGCATGGCGCGCGATTGTAATGTGGTGCCGGCTGCCAGCCGGCCGTGGCGCCGGCCCCCCGGCCGGCGAGGCGCCGGCGAAACGGCCGGCGAGGGCGCCGGCACCACATTGCTACGCTCCCAGCGCCAGTTTGCGGGCGCGTATCTCCGTCGCCGCATCCGCAGGAAAGAAGCACTCGATCCGGATCTCCTGGAGGGTGATGTCCTGCGGTGTGCCGAGGGTGGTCACGGCGGAGAAGAAGCGCATGACCAGGTCGTCCTTGCGGAAATCGACCGGGAGGAATGGCATCCTCACGCCTGCGAGATCGGGCTGCGCCCAGCGGGGAGGGACGCCGGGGAAGGCCAGCAGTTTCTCCAGCAAGAGCGTCGTCTGCGCGTCCGGCGTTCCGCCGACCGCCTCGCGGTGGACGCGCTGGATCAGCGCTTCCGCGACGGACTCCCAGTTCGTGACGAACGGCCGCAGTTTCCCGAACATGAGCTCCAGCACGTTGGCGGGCGAGGGCTCGGCGGCGAGGTCGAGAAAGAGCCCGAAGAAGCGCGCCGCGGCGTCGTTGGTGAGCAGAATGTTCCAGTGGCGGTCCATGACCACCGCCGGGAAGGGCTCCTGCTGCAACAGGATGCGGTCCAGAGCCAGCCGGGCCTGGGCCAGGTCCGGATCGGTGAGGCCGGTCTCGCGATAAAGGAGAGCACCGATGTCCCAGTTTCCAATTCACACGATCGAATCCGCTCCGTCCGCGTCCCAGCCGTTCCTGGAAGGACTGCAGAAAGAGATCGGATTCCTGCCCAACCTCGCCGCGACGATGGCCGGCTCCGCCACCCTTATCGAAGGGTTCACCTCACTCCGCCGGATCGCCGGCCGCGGCGAGCTCACTCCGCAGGAGCGGGAGACGGTCTCGCTGGTGGTGAGCTTCGCGAACGACTGCACGTACTGCATGGCCGCGCATTCGACGTTCGCCGCGAAAGCCGGCATGCCGGCGGCGGCGCTGGAAGCGCTGCGGGCGGGCGCCGCACCGCCGGATGCGCGCCTCGGCGCGCTCGCCGCGTTCGTACGGCACCTGCTGACCAGCCGCGGGCACGTTCCCGCGGAGGCGCAGGACGCGCTGCTGCGAGCCGGGTTCACCCGGGCGCAGTTGCTGGAGACCATCGCCGTCATCGCCTTCACGACGATCGCGAACTACGCCCACAACATCAGCGGGTGTGCGGTGGACGGAGCGTTCCAGGCGCAGACCTGGGCGGCGTAGTCCTCCGTTCCCTCTCTGCGTTCTCTGCGCCTCTGTGGTGAGAACACATGTGAATTCACCACAGAGAACACAGAGAGCACAGAGGGGGACGGAGCGCTACTCCCCCAGCGCCGCGTAGCGCACGTTGCGGAACCTCGCGCCCTGCGCGTCGCGAATCCGCGCGGCCAGCTTCTCGTGGACCTCCGGCGTCCACTTCGTCCAGCGGTCGAAGAACGCGGACCCCGCGGCTTTGTCGCCTTCGTGCTGCAGCTTCAGCGTCTCCGCGAGCAGTGACTGCACGACTTCGGGGTATTTCGCGTAGTTGACCTTCAGCCGCGCGGTCTTCGGGTCGGCTTCGAGCAGGCCGTTCTCGAGGAACCAGTTGAACTGCACGAGCTGCATGGTCTGGTACGGCTGGTCGCGGCGCGGCTTGACGTTCTGCAGCGTGCGGCGGATGCCGCTGGCCTGGATCGCGCGCAGCGACGGATGGTTCATGCGGTGCAGCGCGAAGAGCGAGACCAGGTCGGACTTCATCTCCTCGATCGAGTCCGCGTAGTCCTCCAGCGCGACGTCCAGCGTGCGGCCCTGCTTGTCGCGGTCGACGCCGAGGTAGTGACCGATCTCGTGCCACAGCGTGCGCTGGAAGTTCCCCTCGGCCGCCAGATCGTTCCCGTGCGCGTCGACCGTGGCCGTCTTCCAGACGCGCTGGTCGGCGGCGAAGATGTCGGGATTCTTCATGATGTTCTCGCGCAGGAGGATCGTGCGCCCGTAGCGGCGCGAGAAGAGCGCGTCGTTCGGCAGGATCGTGGCGGTGTTCGTGCTGCGCGCCTGGCCGTAGTCGGCGATGACCTCGTAGACCCCGACGGGGATGTCTTCCTTCACCCGCTTGTGGTGCTCGTACGGCAGGGCGTCCTCGATCGCCTGCAGGCCGCCGAGGGCCTTGCGCAGCTCCTCGGTCGCCTTCTGGTTCATGAGCAGGAAGCTCGCGGAGTGGAACGCCTTCACGCCGTACAGCGCATCGTCATACGTCTCGTACGCGCCGATCTGGGCGTTGAACTTCTTGAAATGGCCGGTGACCCATGAGGCGTCGCCGCTCTCGTAGTCGTTCGACAGCAGGTCGCGGGCGCGGTTGCGGAGGTAGCGCGCGAACTCGGGGTCGCTGGCCTGGAACGAGCCCGCGGCACGGGTCAGGAGGCGGAACGCGGGGACGATGAAGTCGGCGTAGGCGATCGAATAGGGGACGGCGTAGAAGAACTTCGGATTGCCGGGCGCGTCACGCACCTCGCGGATCCGCTGATTTTCCTCCGGGTGCAGCGCCCGCAGTTCGGCGTAGACGTTGAGGGTGTTCAGGTCGCGTCCGATGTTCTCCTTCGTCGCGCGCCGGACCACCGTGCGCTCGCCGAGGATCTCGTCGCGCATCGCCGGGTTCGCGGCGAGGAAGGCGTCGATCTCCTCCTTCGTCGCGTCGAGCGGGTACATGTTCCGCGTCGGCCGTTGCTCGTCGACGGGGAGGAAAGCCTCACGCTCGTTGGTGAGCGTCGAAGCGATCGGTCCTTTGTTCAGGCGATAGAGCTCGAGGAGGTTCTGCGTCGCCTTCGGCTGGCCGAGCTGGACGTCGAGGGCCTTCAGCCGGTCGAGCCCGTACTTGGCCTGATGGTGCAGCTGCTCTTCGTAGAGCTTCTGCATGAAGCTGCCGGCCTCGAGCAGGTCCTTGAGCCCGGATTTTTCTTCGGCGGTCAGCGAGGAGAGATCCGGCGCGAGGCGGATGGTCTCCGTCTTCTTGAGGATCTCCTCCGACTTGGCGAGTGGCCAGTAGCCGGCCGGAAGCTCGGGCGTCTTCGGTTGCGCTGCGGCCGTCAGAGTCACGGCCAGGGACAAGGCAAGGATCGTTCTCATGGCGCGGGAAGTGTAACCGGGGACCAAGAAGGCGTAACATCACCAGTTACACACCCCTTGTGAGAGAGAGGAGAGCAACGATGGACGGATGTGTCCGGAGGTCTATTCGTTTTCTGGCAGTTGTGCTGGTCGTCGTCCTGGGAGCGGGCGCCGCGTCGGCCCAGTCGCTTGCGTATGTGGCGAACGCGGGCGACGACACGGTCTCGGTGATCGACACGACCACGAATACGGTGATTGCCACCGTCCCTGTCGGAGATTCGCCGGCGGGGGTCGCGGCGACTCCGAGCGGGGCATTCGTTTACGTGGTGAACAACGATGCCGGGACGGTCTCTGTGATCAGTGTGGTCACCAACACCGTCGTTGCCACCGTGCTCGTCGGAACGGAGCCGACGTTCATCGCCATCAGGCCGGACGGGGCGTTTGCCTACGTGACGAACTTCGTCAGCAACACGGTCTCGGTGATCAAGACCTCGTCCAACACGGTCGTGGCCACCGTGCCGGTCGGAGCGGGGCCGAGTGGAGTGGCCGTCACCCCGGACGGGGACTCCGTGTACGTGGCGAATGACAGCGGGACCGTCAGCGTGATCGACACCGCCACGAATACGGTGGCGGCCACCGTGGTGGTGGGAGGGGATCTGACCGGGGTGGCCATCACTCCGAACGGGGCTCGTGCCTATGTGGGCTCGGCCATCTCCAGCACGGTCTTCGTGATCAACACGGCAACCAATGCGGTCGTGACCGGCATCCCCGGTACGCCGTTCGCGATCGGCACGGCCATCACCCCGAATGGCTCGTTCTGCTATGTGACGCTCGTGACGACGGACAGCGTCGCCGTGATCTCTACGGCAAGCAACACGGTCACCACGACGGTGCCGGTCGGAGTCGCAGCCTTTCCGCTGCTGGTGGCCATCACTCCGAACAGCGCTTTCGCCTACGTGACGAATTCCGGCAGCAACAGCGTCTCGGTGATCGCCACGGCGACCAATACGGTCGTCGCCACCATCCCGGTGGGGAGCTTCCCCCAGGGGATCGCCATCCTGCAGGGACCGATCAGCAAAGACCAGTGCAAGAAGGACGGCTGGAAGACGTTCGTCAGCCCCAGCTTCAAAAACCAGGGGCAGTGCGTGTCCTATGTCAACCATCTCTGAGTACGCGTCAACGCGAGAGAGGAGAAGCCGGTGATGGAAAGCTCGGTCCGAAGAGGCTCATTGTTGCTCGTCCTTCTGATGATGTTCGGAGCGGGGAACGCCGCGGCCCACGGCGGCGGTGGCGGCGGCTCGCCGAAGACCCTGGCGTATGTGGCGAACGCGCTGGACAACACGGTGTCCGTGATCAACACGGCCACGAACACGGTCGTCGCCACGGTCCCTGTCGGACTGGCGCCGGCAGGCGTAGCGGCGACTCCGAACGGAGCGTTCGTCTACGTGGTGAACAACGATGCCAGCACGGTCTCCGTGATCAGCGTGGCCACGAACGCCGTCGTGGCCACCGTGCCCGTCGGGTTGGAGGCGGCGAACGTGGCGATCACGCCGAACGGCAAGTACGCGTATGTGACGAACTTCGTCAGCAACACGGTCACGGTGATCAAGACGGCGTCCAACACGGTCGTGGCCACCGTGCCGGTTGGACCGGGGCCGAACGGCATTGCCATCACGCCGAACGGCAAGTACGCGTACGTGGCGAACGACGGCGGCAACGTCGCGGTCATCAAGACGGCCACGAACGCGGTCGTCACCACGATCCCGGCGGCAGGGGATCTGACCGGCGTCGACGTCACCCCGGACGGCAAGTACGTGTACGTGGGCTCGTTCTTCACCGGCACGACCTTCGTCATCAAGACGTCGACGAACGCGGTCGTGACGACCATCCCCGGCACGCCGACCGAGGTCGGCCTCGCGATCACTCCGAACGGCAAGTTCGCCTATGGGGCGCTCGTTCTGCCGGGGACGGTCGCGGTGATCAACACCGCGACCAACACGCTGACTACTGCCGTGACGGCCGGCCTGGCTCCGGTCGTGCCGGCCGTGACTCCGAATGGCGCGTTCGTCTACGTGACCAATTCCGGCAGCAACACCGTCTCGGTGATCAAGACGTCGACGAATACCGTGACCGCTTCCGTCACGGTCGGAAGCTTCCCGCAGGGGATCGACATCCTGGTGAAGCCGCTGAAGCCGACCACCAAGGCGCAGTGCAGGAACGGCGGATGGGACACCTTCGACAATCCGGACTTCAGAAACGAGCGGGCCTGCATCCGGTACGTCGAGGACCATGATGACCATGGCGACGATGACGACGATGACGGTGATTGTGGCGATGACCACCACAGCCACCACGGTCACGGCCACCACGATTGATAGACTCACGCGGTGTGTCTGATCGCCGTAGCGCACCGCGCGTCCACCCGCTTTCCGCTCGTCCTCGCCGCGAATCGCGACGAGGACTACCAGCGCGCCACGCATGACGCGCATCACTGGAGCGACGCGCCGGACGTGGTCGGCGGGAAGGACGCGCTGTACGGCGGGACGTGGCTGGCCGTCCGTCGTGGCGGCCGCTTCGCGGCGGTGACGAACCTCCGCGGCGCGGAGCGGAAGACGCGGTCGCGAGGGATGCTCGTCCGCGACTACGTCACCAGCGACGTCGAGCCCGAGGTTTACGCGCAGACGATCGCGTCCGAGGCGGATCAGTACGCGGGCTTCCACCTGCTGGCGGGGCAGGTCGAGGGCGAGGTGCTGTACATCGCCCCCGAGCTGCAGACCCCCCTCGCCCCCGGCCTGCACGCCTTCAGCAACGCCCCCTCGGGCGAAGAATGGCCGAAAATGGCCGCCGCGGCCGACCACCTGCGGAACGCGCTGGAGATCGTGACGGCCGAGGCGCTGATGGACGAGCTGCTGCGCTTCCTTTCGGCCCCGCGCGGAACGGCGTCGTTGGAGAGCGAAGTGTTCATCCGCGGCGATCGCTATGGCACGCGCTCTTCGACGGTTGTGATTGCGACGCCGACGGAGATCCTGTTTGCGGAGCAGAGTTACGCGTCCGGCGGCGTGGTGCTTGGGGAGCGGCGGTTGTTTTGTTTAGTTCGTTAGTCGTTAACCCCGAGCGAAGTCGAGGGGTCAAGTTAGCATCAACGCAAAGCGCCCCTCAGACCGCATCAGCTCCATCACGTCCGGCTTCATATCCGCCCAGTTCGGATTCCTCCGTTGGATCAATGCGACCTTCTTCTCCCGCCGCCATCGCTTGATCTGCGCTTCCCGATTGCGCGCCGCCGCCTCGTCCGGAACAAACTCGTAGTACACGAGCCGGTTGAAGGTCCAACGCGCGGTGAACGCGCTCTCGAAATGCTTTTCGCGATGCTCGCGCAGGCGGCGCAGGAGATCATTGGTCGACCCGACGTAAGTCGTGTGTGCGTGATTGCTCAGGATGTAGACGCACCATGCGGGCATCTGCGGCTCCTTTCCCGTTGGTACTAACCTGGCCCCTCGACTTCGCTCGGGGCTGGGGGATCCCGGCAGGGGAGGATCATCTCTTCGAGATCCCTGCTACCGAGGCTTGGGTGCTGTCGCCCGAGATGGGGCAGAAGATCGAGGAGCGGCGCGTCCGGTTCGTGGCGCGCGTGTCTTTGGCGAACGGGGACTCGTATCAGTGCGAGTTTGAGACGCTGTGGAACTGAGCGGCGCCGCCGGCGCCAGCGGATCGAACGTACCCAGGTAGGTGACGACCAGGTTGCGCTCCGGCTCGATGCCCGGCGCCGTCGCGCGTGCGTAACCGCGTTGGACAAGCTCGCGATTGATGAACATCGCGTCCGGGGAGCGGTAGGCGAGCTGGCCGCCGCCCGCGTGCGGCTCGAGCATCACCCAGAACGAGACCACGCTCCAGCGGAGCAGGTCCATGGCGCGGGCTTCGTCGAGGATGGCCAGGCCGCCGAGCCGGACCATCTCCCGGGAACCGTTGCGCTCGATGATGAGCGTGCGCCCGTCCTGCACGTCGACGACCCGCACCATGGCGGCGTCGACACGAATGGCGATGAGGATGACCCCGATGAGGAAGATGAGATTTTTCATTGCGTCTGCTGTGGTGCGGAGGTAGAGCAACGCGCGCCGCAGGACGCCGGAATCGGTGGGAACGCGATCCTACCACAATTGACAGAACGTAACGCGAATTCACAGAACGTGTCGCCGGTGTTGACAGCCACCGCAGTCAAATTCGAGTGGCGCGAAGTCAGTGTTGACAGCCACCGCAGTCAAATTCGAGTGGCGCGGAGTCAGTGTTGCCAGCCACCGCAGTCAAATTCGAGCGGCGCGAAGTCCGTGTTGCCAGCCACCGCAGTCAAATTCGAGTGGCGCAAAGTCGGTGTTGCCAGCCACCGCAGTCAAATTCGAGTGGTGCGAAGTCCGTGTTGCCAGCCACCGCAGTCAAATTCGAGTGGCGCGAAGTCGGTGTTGACAGCCACCGCAGTCAAATTCGGCCAACCGGTGCGTCAGGCAGGAACACGAGAGCGGCCAACTCATTCTCACGGCAGAGTTTCCGTGGCACCCTCCTCGCACCATGACAGAGAGGAGACGAACATGGATACGACTCACGACTTGCAGACGACCAGCGGTTTTCGCGGCAGACTCGACACGTGGAAGTCCCGAAGCCTGTCGAAGGTCCACGACCTCCAGCGCGTCGCCACCGACCGCGGCACGCTGGTGCGGACCGGCGCGAAGTCGCAGGTAGCGAAGGTGCAGGACGCGATGCGCGGCAACCCGATGAAGTGGGCCGCCATCGCCGCCGGCACCGGCTTCGCTCTCGGCCTCGCCGGCCGCATCGCGGAGGCGCGCAACAAACGCAAACACACGATGCCGACGCTGGTGATCGTCGAAACGAGCTGCTGATCTGGAGTGCGGCGACGGCGAGTCGCCGCTTTTCGTGTTGCGGAGCGGTCATCGCGCGAAGATACAAAAGCTGCCGTAGACGTGGCCAATGTGGTGCCGGCGACCCGCCGGCCGTTCCGCAGGCGCCTCGCCGGCCGGTTCCCCCGCCCGGCCGGCCAGTGGCCGGCGTTACGGCCGGCGTGGTCGCCGGCACCACTTTTTGAGACGCCCTCCGAGTCGCCGTTTCTTCCCGTGAGGCCGCTATCATCTTCGCGTGAACGATGTGTTCATCTGCCACGCGAGCGAAGACAAGGCGCGCTTCGTCGATGCGTTCGTGGACGCACTGCGTGAACGCGGGCTGCAGGTCTGGTACGACTCGAACGAGATCCACGTTGGCGACGATTTCCGCGTGAAGATGGACGAGGGACTGTCGCAGTCGCGCTTCGGGGTCGTAATCCTGAGTCCGAGCTTCTTCAAGTTTTGGCCACAGGCGGAGCTGAGCGCCCTGTTCAACCAAGCAGTGACGTTCGACCAGACCCGCATCCTGCCGATCCGCCTCGATCTGGATCACGCGACGTTGACTGCCCGATCGCCGCTGTTGGCGGCGCGCGCTGCTCTCGGTTGGGAGTTGGGTGTCCACATCCTCGCGGAACGCATCCACGATCGCGTTCGTGACACGCCGGCGGTTGCACGCGCTGCCCGCTCGCCCGTGTACAACCTGCCCGCGCGCCGTGCGCGGAGACTCTTCGGAAGAGAGCTCGATCTCGAACGACTCGAAGAACTCCTCGTGCCCGGAAGGAATGTGCGGGTGGCGGCGAGCATCGAAGGACTTGCCGGCGTCGGCAAGACCGAGCTCGCCCTCCACATCGTCGACCGCCTCAGCGAGACCGACCGGTTTCCCGGCGGCATCTTCTGGTTCGATGCGGAACATCCGGATCTCACCGTGGCCTGGGGCACGACGATCGCGGATGCGCTCGCGGTCGGCCCCGGAACGGTCGAGGAGCGCGCCGCGGGTGCGGTGCGCATCGCATCGAGCGGTCCTGCGGTCCTCGTCATCCTCGACAATGTCGAGCGGTGGACGCGGGACAGCGAGCCGAAGCCCCAGCCGCGCGGTTCACAAACGGCGCTCCTCGTCACCACCAGGCACAAGTTTCTGGCCGGTCCGTCGTTCGCGCACTACCCACTCGAGACCCTGCCCGAGGAGGCGGCGCGCGCGTTTCTCTCGTTTGTTGCCGGCCGCGATCTTGCGGCCGGCGAGCTCCTGCGCCATCTCGATGGCCACACTCTCGCCATCGAGTTGGCAGGTGCGTACCTCCGGGAGTTCCCGTCCGTCACACCTGCTGCATATCTGAAGAAGCTGACGAAAGGCGCGCCCGTCGAGGAGAAAGTGCAGGACCTCGTGCGCTACGAAGCGACGGTACGCCGGGCGCTGGACGTCCACTGGACGCATCTCGACGCCACGGCGCGCCAGGGGCTGCTCGTCGCCGCCTGCTTCGCGCCCGAGGACGCCTCGATCGAGCTTCTCGAGGCGTGCGGTGTCGATGGTGAGATGCTGCAGCCCCTCCGCCGCTTTCACCTGATCTCCGGCGACAGCCAGCGCTGGCGCATGCACCGTCTGGTGCGTGAGTGGGCGCGGCGTACAGCGTCCGAGGAAGATCTCGTGCAGGCGAGGCGGAGGTTCGTCGAAGGCTGCGCCGAGTACTCGCGACGGATCACCTTGGCGGAAGGGTTCCTCACATATCGAGCGGATGGAGCACATCTGGAGGAAGCGGCGCGCGAAGCCGAGGCCGTCCTCGGCTCCAGCGACGAACGCGTCAGTCTGCTACTTAGTGGACTCGCAGCTGCCTTGTACTCGCTGGGCGATCTCCGGCGAGCCGGAGAACTGCTCGAGAGCACACTGGCCTCGGACCTGAAGAACCTAGGCGAGGCGCATCCGTCGGTGGCCAGCAGCAGGTCCAATCTTGCCGTCGTCCTCAAAGCCCTGGGCGATCTGTCGCGAGCCAAAGAGCTGCACGAGAGCGCACTGGCCTCGGATCTGAAGAACCTGGGCGAGGATCATCCGTTCGTGGCCACCAGAAGGTCCAATCTGGCCCTCGTCGTAAAGGACCTTGGTGATCTGCCGCGGGCCAAAGAACTACTCGAGAGCGCACTGGCCTCAGATCTGAAGAACCTGGGCGAGGATCATCCGACGGTGGCCAGGAGCAGGTCCAATCTGGCCAACGTACTCAAGGCCCTGGGTGATCTGCCGCGAGCCAAAGAGCTGATCGAGAGCGCACTGGCCTCAGGTCTGAAGGACCTAGGCGAGGGCCATCCGTCGGTGGCCGTCAGAATGTCCAATCTGGCCGTCGTCCTCCAGGACCTGGGCGATCTGCCGCGAGCCAAAGAGCTGATCGAGAGCGCGCTGGCGTCGGATCTGAAGAACCTGGGCGAGGATCATCCGTCGGTGGCCATAACGCGCCTCAACCTCGCCTTGCTCTGGCGGGATCTCGGGGATCTGGCGAAAGCGCGAGCGCAGCTCGTCCAGACGTTGTCCATCCAAGAGCGCTCCCTCGGTGCGGACCATCCGTTAACCTCTTTCTCGCGGGCTGCGCTTGCCGACGTGTTGGACCGGCTCGGCGAGACTGACCTCGCGCGTGTCGAGGCTGAGCGCGCGTTGCAGATGGTGGCGAGTCAACCCGAGGGTTCGTTTTACCGCGTGAACGTCGAGCGGATCGCGAAGCGAATCCTGCGGCACTCCTGACGGCGCCACCTCCCCGCTGCCCCCCACCCAAAGCGGCAACTCCGCTTCGCTTCGTTGCCGCACTCCACAGTTCACCATCCCGTGACAAACCGTCACCCCTCCGTACCGTACTTACGAACAGTTTCGTACAGTTCGAGGGGGTTGTTGTATGCGACGAGCCTGGATCGCGTCCGTGTTCCTGCTGGGAGTGTCTGTTGTTGCCGCCGCGGAGCCGTTGACGATCGAGCCGGCGGCGTCGCCGGTGGAGATCGACGGGGTCATCAACGAAGCGGAGTGGGCGCACGCCACGAAGTACGAGACATGGTACGAGACCAACCCCGGCGACAACATCACGCCCGCGGTCAAGACCGTCGGCTGGGTGACGTACGACAGCCGGTTCCTCTATTTCGCGGTCGAGTCGACGGATCCGAATCCGAAGGCCATCAGCGCGCCGTACGCGGATCACGATCAGATCAGCGGGAACACGGACGACTACGTCGGCGTCCTCCTCGACACGCGCAACGACGGCAAGAGCGGCTATCTCTTCCTCGTCACCGCGCGCGGGGTGCAGTACGACGCGGTCACGGACGACGCGGGCTCGGGCGAGGACAACTCGCCGGACTTCTTCTGGGACACCGCCGCGAAGGTCCATGGGACCGGGTGGTCGGCCGAGGCGCGGATTCCTTTTTCGTCGCTGCGGTATGACGGGGCCAGTCCGGAGCAGTGGGGGCTGATGCTCTACCGCAACTACCCGCGCGACCGCCGCTATCAGATGTTCACGAACAAGCTCCCGCGCGACGTGAACTGTTTCGTCTGCAACTGGGGCAAGGTCACGGGCTTCCGCGATCTGCCGACGGGCGACCACATGGTCATCGCGCCGTACGTCACCGCGAACCAGCTCGGCGAGCCGCGCCAGAACCTCGGCGCCGAGTTCGTGAATCATCCCGTCGGCGCGGAGGGCGGTCTCGATTTCAAGTGGAACCCCACCGCGGACATGACGGTCGACGCGACGGTCAATCCCGATTTCTCGCAGATCGAGTCCGACGTCGCGGTGATCTCGACGAACGAGCGCTTCGCGATCTTCATCCCCGAGAAGCGGCCGTTCTTCCTGGAAGGCGTGGAGCTCTTCTCGACGCCGATCCAGGCGGTCTACACGCGCACGATCACGTCGCCGCGCTGGGGCGCGCGCACGACCGGCAAGAGCGGCGCGTACGCATACACGATGCTCGTGACGCAGGATCGCGGCGGCGGGGACGTGATCCTGCCGAGCGCGTTCGGCTCGGACTTCGCGCAGCAGGCCTCGTCCTCGATCGCCGCGATCGGCCGCGTCCGCCGCGACCTCGCCAACCGCTCGTTCATCAGCTTCCTCGGCACGACGCGGGAAGGGGAGGAAGGGGCGTACAACCGCGTGTTCGGTCCCGACTTCCAGTGGCGCATCGGCGACAACAACACGATCACCGGACAGCTCCTCTACAGCAGCACGCAGGAGCCGGACGGAGGGCTCGACACTCCGGAGTGGAACCGCGAGAAGCTCGCCGGTCACGGCGCGCAGGCGTGGTGGCAGTACAGCACCGCCACGCGCGACTTCTACCTGCAGGGCAGCGACTACGACCGGGAGTTCCGCGCGGACAACGGCTTCGTGCCGCAGGTCGGCTGGCGCGGCAGCTACGCGGAAGGCGGCTACACGTGGCGGCCGAAGGGCTTCTTCAGCCGCATCCGCGGGTTCGGCATGGGCGAGTATCAGGAGACGCAGGACGGCGCGCTGCTCTACCGCGCTCGCGTCCGTCGGCTTCGGCGCGGACGGGAAGTTCCGCTCCTTCACGCGCCTCCGGCTCGCGCACGACACGCTCTCGAACGAGGGCACGATCTTCAGCCGCGACCGCCTCTATTACCAGTTGCAGTTCGCGGTCAGCCGCGTGATCAGCTTCGTCTCCTTCGACGGCTGGCTGGGCGAGGAAGTCGACTTCGCGAAGAACCGCCTCGGCCGCGGCGCGAACATGAACACGAGCATCCAGCTCCGGCCGGGGGAGCACCTGCAGGTCGCGCTGACGTCCGGCCTGCGCTGGCTGAACATCAGCGGCGACCGCCTGTTCACCTCGCAGATCGAGCGCGTGAAGGCGACGTACTCCTTCAATCCGCGCATGTTCCTGCGCGCGATCGTGCAGAACGAACGCACCAACCAGGACCGGATCCTCTACGGCGACGACCCCGATCCCGAGAAAACCGACGACGACGTCGCGCAGCACCGCGGCCGGCTGTCGGGACAGTTGCTGTTCGCGTACAAGCTGAACTGGCAGACGGTGTTCTATGTCGGCTACGGCGACCTCCGCGCCGTGACCGCCGAGCAGGGCGAATTCCTGGCGAGCAGCCGGCAGTTTTTCGCGAAATTGAGCTACGCATTCCAGACGTCTAGGAGCGCACCATGAAAATGAAAACCACAGTCACGATGATGTTCGTGTTCGTCCTCGGCATCGCCGGGGGCGTGTTTGCCAAGAAGGGCTTCGATACGACGCATTTACCGCGGCCAGGACAAGCAGGCGGCCGGCAAGGCCCTGCTGGAGCTGGCGCGGAAGCAGGCCGGGAAGGGCAGCTGGGAGCGCATCGGCGTCGGCCGCGTGTACTACCTCGGCGGGATGAAGTCCGAGGGGCAGGCGATCTTCGACGAGGTGACGTCGAAGAAGCCGGAGCCGACGGACTGGTGGCGCATCGGCCGCGTGTACTGGGAAGCGGGCGAGTGGGACAAGGCCCGCGAGGCGTTCGAGAAGTCGCTCGCGAAGAACGCGAAGGACGACAAGGGTCTGGCGGAGCTGGGCGCGTATTACATGCTCAAGGGCGACCGCGAGAAGGCGGAAGAGCTGTTCGACCGGTCGTTCGCGCTGGAGTCCGGTGAGGTGTGGAGCACGTCCATGGTCGCCGGCAGCTACCTCGGCGTGAAGCCGCAGGAGTAGATCCAACGTCCAACGTAGGGCGTGGCTTCAGCCCGCCCTCGGAGCGCCGCCGTCCCGGCGGCTGATCGGGCGGCGTCCCCGCCGCCCGGGCACTCGGGAGGACGAACCTTTTCGCGGGCAATCACGTTCCCCCGACCGCCCAGGTGGCGGCGCGGGACGCCGCCACATCAGCCGGCGGGACACCGGCGGTCCGGGCGGGCTGAAGCCGCGCCCTACGTTCGTAACGCCTAGATCAGCAGCCGCGCGGCGCGGATGTCGCCGTCCAGCGGACGGTCGCGGAACACCGGCTCGCGCCGCGGCGCGGATGCGCAGGTACAGCTCGCGCGTTCCTGCGCCCAACTGCGTGGCGATGTTCGCGGGCTTGCCGCTCACGGCTTCCTCGAACTGCCTGGCCTGGGCCTCGGCGTGCTGCACTTCGAGGAGCCGGGGCGCGGGCTGGTTGGGGTCGTATTGGAAGACCGCGCGCCATTCGACGGCCTGGGCGGCGATAGCAGCTCGATGGCGATGACGGAGCTGGACGTTCGACAGCACTGTCCGCAGTTTGCGCGCGGCGTGGTCGACATCGAGACGTGATCCTCGGCGTTCGCGCCGGTGGGGATGGAGTCGACGGAGGCGGGGTGGGAGAGCACCTTGTTCTCCGAGACGATCGACGCGGCGGTGTACTGCAGGATCATCAGTCCGGAGTTCACGCCGGGGCGGGTGGTGAGGTTGGGCGGCAAGCCGCGGTTGTGATGGCCGTCGAGCATGAGCTGGGTGCGGCGCTCGGAGATGTTGCCGAGCTCGGCGATCGCGATGGTGAGAAAGTCCGCGGCCAGGGCGAGCGGCTGGCCGTGGAAGTTGCCGGCGGAGTAGGCGAGGCGGGTCTCGCCGCCATACCACTCCGGCCAGTTCGCGCGGAACTGGAGGTCGAACGGGTCGCCTTCCTCGAAGAAGAGCGGGTTGTCGGTGGCGGCGTTGAGCTCGCGCTCGGCCGTGGTGCGGACGAAGCGCAGGGTGTCGCGGGTCGCGCCGTGGACCTGCGGGGCGCAGCGCAGCGAATAGGCGTCCTGCACCGCGCCGGCGCGCTCGACGAGCCGGCGAGCCGGTGACGCATCTCGCGGATCCGGCGCGCGCATTCGATCTGGCCCGTGTGCCCGCGCGCCTCGTGAACCTTCGCATCGAGCGCGCGCGTGCAGCCGGCCATCGCTTCGAGCGACAGCGCCGCCGCGCAATCGGCGATCGTCCGCGAGCCGCCCGGCGTCGTAGACTGCCAGGGCCAGCATCGCCGCGGAGAAGTTCGCGCCGTTGACGAGTCCCAGCCCTTCCTTGAACGTCGGCTTCATCTCCTCGGCCGTGAATCCGAGGATCTCGGGGAGCTCGCGCGCGGAACGAAGCGTCGCGTCGTCGATCGTATAGAACCGGCCCTCGCCGAGGAGGGTGACGAAGAGATGCGAGAGCGGACAGAGATCGCCGCTCGCGCCGACCGAGCCGCGCAACGGCACGAGCGGGATCACGCCGCGATTGAGCATCGCCTGCACGATCTCGACGAGCTTGCTGCGCACGCCGGAGTGTCCCTTGAGGAACGCGTTCAGCCGCGTCGCCAGCGCGCCGCGCACGACCTCGGCCGGGTAATAGTTCGTGAGGTCGTCCGGGTCGGAGTTCTCGCCGACGCCGACGGAGTGCGAGAGGAGGAGGTTGCGCTGGAGCTGTTCGAGGTCGTCCGGCGCGATGGGCTTGTCCTTGAACTCGCCGAAGCCGGTGGTCACGCCGTACTCCGTCGGCGCCGCCTTCCCCTCGCGTACGCCCGCCGGTAGTTGGCCACGATCTCGGCGATGAGCGCCTCGCTGCGCGCGACACGCGGCGCTGGTCGCCGGATCGCGCTCGACGCGCGCGTTCTGCGTGCGATCTGCGCCAGTTGTTCGATGGTGAGGGATTCGCCGTCGAGGAGTGATCGTCATTCGATCTCCGCGAGCATCTTCGCGATCGTCGCGACCATCTCCGCGCGCGGCACCGTCACCTGGCCGGCGCGCTGCGCCAGCCACTCCTTGCGGTCCGCGGTCGGCAGTGCGCGCTCGCGGCCGGCGATGAGGTCCTTGATCGTGACGACGCCCTGCTCCTTCTCGTTCGACCCGTAGAGCATGGCCAGCGGGATGTCGTACTGGTCCGCGTACTTCAACTGCTTGCGCGGACCGCGTCCGGAGCCGAGGTACAGCTCCGTCGGGATGCCGGCGCGGCGCAGCTCCCACGTGATGGCGAGACGTCAGTCGCGCAGAGCGGGATCCATGTTCGTCACCAGCACCCGCGCCGTCGCCTTCTTCGTGCTGACCTTGCCCAGGTGCGTGAGCGCCGCGAGCAGGCGATCGACGCCGATCGACGCGCCGACCGCGGGGATCGGCTCGCCGAGGAAGCGCATGACCAGGTTGTCGTAGCGGCCGCCGCCGAAGACCGAGCCGAACTGCGGCGCGTCGAGGAGGATGGCCTCGAACACCGGGCCGGTGTAGTACGCCAGGCCGCGTGCGATCGACAGATCGAGCGAGACGCGGTCGTCGTCGTAGCCGAGGGCGTAGAGGTGATTCGAGATCCGCTCGACCACGTCGATCTGCTCGCGCGCGTTCTCCACCTCGGCGAACAGCTCGCGTACCTGCGCCAGCACTTCGCGGCGCGAGTGCGGATTTCACGTGCAGGAAGCGCTCGATGCGATCCACCGAGTCGCCGGACAGGCCGACGCCGCGGATGATGTCGCCCGACTCGTCCTTGTAGCCATCCATCAGCTCCCGCCGGACCTTGTCGAGTCCGACTTTGTCGAGCTTGTCGAGGACGCGGAACACCTCCGCGCCCTGATCCGGGGCGATGCCCGAGTAGGAGAGGAGCAGATTCAGGATCGCCCGGCTGGAGAAGCGGACCAGATAGCGTCCGACGTTCAGCGCCGACAGCGTGTCGCACATCCCGGCGATGATCTCGGTGTCCGCGATCTCGCTCTCCACGCCGACCGAGTCGAGGTCGAACTGCGTGAACTCGCGGTAGCGGCCCTTGTCCGGCTTGTCCGCGCGCCAGACCGAGGCGACCTGATAGCGGCGGAACGGCCGCGGCAGGTCCGGATACTGCGCGATGACGCGCGCCAGCGGCACGGTCAGGTCGAAGCGGAGGCCCAGGTCTTCCTTCTCCGGGTTCGTGACCCGGAAGATCGACTGCTGCGCCTCGGTCCCCGCGCTGCCGGAGAGGACGTCGAGGTACTCGATCGCGGGCGTGGAGAGGGGGACGAAGCCGTAGAGCTCGTAGACGCCGCGGATGGTGTCGACCATCTGCTGGCGAGCGAGCATTGGTCCGGCAGCAGGTCGCGGAGGCCGCGGCTGACGCGCGGCTGAACGGTGTCAGGCATGGCAGTCGTAAAAAACGCCGCACGAGGCGGCGTGAGGTGGTTTCGGGAGTTGGTACCGAGGGGCGGTCTCGAACCGCCGACCCCCAGATCCACAATCTGGTGCTCTAACCTACTGAGCTACCCCGGCACGGGTGGGGATGATACACGATCTTAAACGCCTCAGTCGAAGACGTATTCCTTGGCAGTACGGGAGATCAGGACGCAGTTCGGGAAGCGCCGGGAGCGGTTGCCGCCGTCGATCGCCTCGATCCGATAGGTGGTGGCCGAGTGGTCGAAAAACCCATCGGGAGACGCCACGGCGGGGACGACGATCCGGCCCTGGCGGATGGAGGCGCTGCCCGCCTGCCAGGCAGCGCCGGTCTGCTCGTTGACGACCACCACGTGCTGCAACCGGGTGGCCGGCGGGTCGGTCATGTGAGGGATTGGCAGTCTCCGAAGCGAGTGGGGCCTGCGGGACGGAAGGATAGATTGGCGGAGCAGATTGCGCGGTTCAGAACAAGACAATAGCTCAGAAGTCGTGCTCGAAGAGAGCCCGCATCTTCTCGCGGTGCACGCTGATCGCGCGGCCGGTCGTCACCACCAGGCCGCTCTCGCGGAATCCCTTGATGAACGCCGTGATGCGCGGCCGCGTCGTTCCGACCATCTGCGACAGCTCCTCGTGCGAGATCTTCTGATCGAGCTTCAGGTACGGACCTTCCGGCACGCCGAGCTTCTCCGCGACGCCCAGGAGGACCTTCGCCAGCCGCCGTTCGGAGGACATGGTCACGAGGTCGAACACCGCCATCTGCCGCTCCGCGATCCGCCGGGTCAGGTGCGCGAGCAGCGTCTCGATCGCCCTGGACCGCTCCACCGCGTTGAGGAAGTCGCGCTTCGACGCGCGGCGCACCACCGTCGGCTGCATCGCCGTCGCCGTCTCGAACCGCTTCGGCCACGACGTGAAGCACGACTCGCCGAACACGTCGCCCACGGTGTAGATGGCGAGCAGACAGTCCTTCCCCGCCGCCGAAGACATCGACAGCTTGACCTGACCCGATTCAATCAGGTACATCGACTCGTCTTCGTCCCCGTTCGCATAAATTGCGGTCTGTGCATCGACGCGCGTGCGACTGTCAGCCGTTGACACGCGGTCAAATACGTCGCGAAGGGACGGAGCGAGATGGGCGCGGCCGTCGTTTTGGGTGGGCATTCGTGCGAAAGAGCAGCGATCGTAGGCACGCCTAGTCACCACGTCTGTTCAGAATTGGACACCCATGCGTGTCGCGCGAAGTAATGAACTACCAGCCGCAGAAACAGGCGACTTTTGGTGCGCAAACACAGTGCGCAATCGAATGGACGCAATCCGTTGCAGCGGCGCGCGCGCGGTGCTTCATCATGCGCAATTGGCAATGCGCAGAGGCACGGGGCGCATTGTGCGAACGTATTCTGCGCATGCGCTGGCGCGCAGAAACACCGGCACCGGTCTACGAAACGTAGCCTCGCGTTTTAAGACGCGATCAAAAGCACGTCCGCGAACCAGCTCCGCGCGTCGATCCAGGTCTTGTCGACCGCGAAGTCTGAGGCCTTCGCGAGGGCTGCAATGGTCCCGGCGTCGTGCTTGTACGAGCTCTCCGTGTGGATCGACTCGCCCTCGTCGAACGGGACCTCGAGCGCGAGCGCGTCGATCGCCACGCGCTGTACGTGCCTGCTGACGAGGTGCATCTCGATGCGTCCGTGCGGTTCGTCATAGAACGCATGATGGCGGAAGGTCGCGAGGTCGAAGTGTCCACCGAGCTCGCGGTTGATGCGGCCGAGGAGGTTGAGGTTGAAGGCGGCGGTGACGCCGAGCGGGTCGTCGTATGCAGGCTCCAGGACCGCACGGTCCTTGCGCAGGTCGGCGCCGAGGAGCAGGGCGTCGCCGGGCGCCAGCGCCGAGCGGAGGTCGCGCAGCATGGCCACCGACTCGCCGGGATCGAGATTGCCGATCGTCGAGCCGAGGAAGAGCACGACCGTGCGCTGCGAGTGCTCCGGCAGCAGGGAGAGCGGCACAGACGGGCTGCATGAAATCGGAGCGGATCGCGGTGATGCGCAGCTCGGGGTACTCGCGCAGCAGGTCGCGGGCGCTGCGCTGCAGCATTGTCCTCGTCGATGTCCACCGGCACGTACTCCGCAGCACGTGCTCCACCTGCTCAGCTCGTCGAGAAGGATGCGCGTCTTGCGCGCGGCGCCGCTGCCGAGCTCGACGAGCCGGACCTGCGGGCCGAAGGCGGCGACGATCTCCCGCCGGTGCGACGTCAGCACCTCCGCCTCGGCCCGCATGACGTAGTACTCGGGGAGGAAGCAGATCGTGTCGAAGAGCGACGAGCCGAGCGCGTCGTAGAACCAGCGCGGAGGCAGCCTCTTCCGGGCGGCCGTCAGGCCGGTGCGCACATCGAGGGCGAAGTCGTTCGCCGGGGCGGCGGGCGCGCAGGAGGGCGAATCGCGGGTCGTGAGCGAATGGACGACGGCCGCCAAGTGTGACGAAATTGTATCGCGGACTAACGGCGGAACCCTTCCGCACGTACAATCGTCAAAACGATCGGGGTCCATGACTACTCGCACTTTCGTCTGCGCCGTGCTCCTTCTGCCTCTGGCTGCCTGCTATTCTCGGATACTCGGAAACGGTCCCGGAGCAGGACCTCCGCGTGCACCGCGGCGATTTCCGGGCCGAGGTCGTGCTCTGCCGGGGAGCTCGAAGCCGCGCGCGGGGAGCTGCTGTCCGTGCCGCCGCTGCCCTCCTGGCAGACCGCCATCAAGTGGATCGCCGACGACGGCGCGGCCGTGAAGGCGGGCGATCCGGTCGCGGAGCTCGACAACAGCGCGCTGACCACGGACCTCGACTCCAAGCGCCAGAGCTCCATGCAGGCCACGCAGGAACTGCAGCAGAAAGAGTCGGAGTGGGAGGCGGACCTCGAGCAGAAAGAGCTGGAGGTCGAGCAGAAGAAATCCGCGCTCGACAAGGCCATCCTCGACGCGCCGGGTGCCCGCGCGAGCTGCTGTCCGGGCGCAAGTACGAGGAGAACCAGACCATGCTCCGCCGCGCGACGACGGAGCACGAGAAGGCCGCGGACTCGCTCCGTGCGCGCCGCACCGCCATTGCCGCGGAGCGTGAGAACCTGCTGCTCAACATCGGCAAGACCCAGCGCGAGATCGCCATCGCCGAGTACGCGATCAACGCGCTGGTGCTGCGCGCGCCGAAGGACGGCATCGTCGTCGTCAAGGACCACCAGTGGGAAGGCCGCAAGCTGCAGAGCGGCGACCCGGTCTGGGTCGGCTTCCCGATCGCGCTGCTCCCGGACC
This sequence comes from uncultured Acidobacteriota bacterium, assembly GCA_963821585.1. Taxonomy (GTDB): domain Bacteria; phylum Acidobacteriota; class Thermoanaerobaculia; order Gp7-AA8; family Gp7-AA8; genus QHVT01. Next base: position 3,420,631 of record CAWGEI010000003.1, on the reverse strand, counting down.
TCGCCACCATCCGCGTGAACGCCGGGCTGGCGGACGTCGACGACGGGAAGATCGCTCGCGGCATGCCCGTGGTCGTGACGCTGGACGGCTATCCCGACATGCAGTTCACGGGCAGGATCGCGGCGATCTCCGCGGTCGCGCAGGAGAGCCGCCGCCAGTCGCTGCGCCGGCACTTCGAGGTGCTGGTCGCGCTCGACCGCCTCGACCCTGCCCGCATGCGGCCGGGGTTGTCGGCACGGATCGTCGTGCAGCGCGAGGCCCGCCCGTCGCAGCTGCTCGCCCCGCGCGCCGCGATCGATTTCACCGCCAAGGCTCCGCGCGTGCGGCTCGCGGGCGGGGAGATGAAGGACGTGAAGCTCGGCGCCTGCAACGCGCAGGAGTGTGTGGTTTCCGGGCTGGACGAAGGCACGCGCCTCGCGCCCATCGTGGAGGTGGCGCGTGGGTAATAGGGCGTGGCTTCAGCCCGCCTCTCCCGTGGGTGGGGGCGTCCCCCGCCCCGTCCGGGAGGCGGGCTGAAGCCGCGCCCTACATCGGAGGTCTCCGTGGCTAGGGTCATCCGGCCGAAGTTCCTCATCCCGCTCGCCGCGGTCATCCTCTTCCTCCTCGGCGGCTGGACGCTGCGCAACAAGCTCGCGGCCGACCGGCAGGGCGAATGGGTGCGCGCCACGCGCGGCGATCTCGTCACCGGCTTCGAAGTCACCGGCGCGCTGGCCTCGCTCTCCTCCGAGAGCCTCGGCCCCCCGCCGCTGCCCGACATCTGGGACTTCAAGATCTCCATGCTCGCGCCCGAGGGCGCGGACGTGAAGAAGGGCCAGCCGGTGCTCGGCTTCGACACGACGGAGCTGCAGCGCAGGCTGGAGGAGAAGACCGCGGAAGCCGATCGAGGCGCGCAAGCAGATCGAGAAGGAGCGCAACGATCTTGGGCTGCGGTCGAAGGACGAGCGCCTGAAGCTGGCGGAGGCGGAGGCGCAGCTGCGCAAAGCGCGCTGAAGCTCGACACGCCGGCCGACATCGTCGGCATCAACGAGCGCAAGACGGCGGAGATCGAGCATCAAGCATCGCCACAGCGCGAGACCGCCTCGGCCACAGGCCCGCCTGAACGCGCTCGAAAGCGCGGCCCGCGCGCGGATCGGCCTGCTGGAGAGCAAGCAGCAGCAGGCCGAGGCGATCGTCGCGCAGACGCAGAACGCGATCACTCAGATGATCGCGCACGCGCGCCGCGCGACGGCACGGTGGTCTACATCGACGAACTGGCGCGGCGAGAAGAAGAAGATCGGCGACAGCGCCTGGAAGGCCGAGCGCGTGGTCGAGATCCCCGACCTGGCGCGCATGAAGGCCGAAGGCGAGGTCGACGAGCAGTCGACGCCGGGCGGGTGGCGGTCGGCCAGCGGGTGACGCTGCGCCTCGATGCGCATCCCGACGACGAGTTGCACGGCACGATTACCATGCCGCCCGCACGGTGCAGCGCAAGCGCGCCACGCAGGACCCGGTGAAGATCCTGCGCGTCGACATCAAGCTCGACAAGACCGATCCCGCGAAGATGCGTCCGGGCATGCGCTTCCAGGGGACGATCGAGCTGGGACGCGTGAAGACGCGGTGATGATCCCGCGGGAGGCGGTCTTCGTCTCGACCGCCGGCCCGTACGTCCATCGCCGCGGCACCCTGCGACGTCGACCGGTCCCGGTCCGCCTCGGCCGCGAGAACGACAAGTTCGTCGAAGTGCTCGAAGGGCTCGACGCCGGCGACCGCGTGCTGGTCGACCAAAGAGAACGAGGACGAGGAAAAATCGTGAGGTGGTCCCAGAGCGCCCTCTCCCATCCCACTCCCCGCCGCGATGAGGCCGCGCGGGCAGAAGAACTGACGCCGCGCGCGCGCGGTCTGTCTGCGCTCTGGCACCCCGTCTGCGCTCTCGCTGCTCCTCGTCGCCGCCTGCTCCGGTCCCTGCGACGACGTCGCCACCTTCAAAGTCGAGCCGATCACCTTCACGCGGCGCGTGACGGCCGAGGGGACGCTGAAGGCGGTGAAGGCGACGCCGGTGGCCGCGCCGCAGAGCGCGAACTCGCAGATGAAAGTCTCCTGGATTGCCGATGACGGGACGATCTTGCGCAAGGGCGACGTCATCGTCCGCTTCGACGCCACGGAGTTCGAGAACCTCCTCCTCACCGGGCGCGAGGACCGCGCGAACGCGACCAACCGCATGACGCAGACGCAACGCCGAGTCCTCCGCGACGAGCAAGAACCTCGGCCGCGACGCCCGGCTGGCGCAGAGCGAGCTGGAAGCGGCGCGGCGGTTCAAGTTCGACGACGCGGACGTCTTCTCGCGCTACGACCGCATCGAGAACGAGGTCGATCAGGACCTGGCCATGAGCAAGAAGCGCTACGCCGAGGATGTCCTCGGCATCGCGAGGCTCGCTCACGGGCGTCGAGCGCGACCTGATCGGCATCGACGACCGCAAGGCGGGGATGAAGATCAAGCAGGCCGAGGATGGGCTGCAGGCGCTGCAGGTCGTCGCGCCGCACGACGGCATCCTCGTGCTCCAGCGCAACTGGCGCGGCGACATGCCCCGCGTCGGCGACACCATGTGGCGCGGCCAGGCGATCGGCGAGATCCCGGAGCTGGCGTCCATGCAGGCGGAAGTGTTCGTGCTCGAGGCCGACGCGGCGGGCCTGGCGACCGATCAGAAGGCGACGGTCTTCGCTCGAAGCCGACACGAGCGCGACGTTCAACGGCAAGGTGAAGTCGGTGGACAAAGTCGCGCGCCCGCGCATCCCGCGCCAGCCGGTGCAGTACTTCGGCGTGACCGTGGCGCTCGACCGCACCGATCCGAGGCTGATGAAGCCCGGCGCGCGCGTGCGGGCGCTCCTCGAAGTGGAGAACCAGGCCAACGCGTTCGCCATCCCGCGGCAGGCGCTCTTCGAGAAGGAAGGGAAGAAGCTCGTCTACGTGAGGAATGGCGATTCCTTCAAGCCGGCGGAAGTGACGATCGGCTCGTCGAGCGCGGGCCGGGTGGTCGTGACGAAAGGACTCTCGCGCGGGGATGAGATCGCGCTCGAGGATCCGACGCTGAAGGATGAAGGCCGGAAGGATGAAGGATGAGCGATCGCGAAACCTTCATCACCGCGGTCAATAACCTCGGCCGCCACAAGCTGCGCACGTCGCTGACGATGCTGGGCATGATCTTCGGCGTCGGTGCGGTGATCGCGATGCTGTCGATCGGTGCGGGCGCGGAGGAGAAGGCGCTGGACGCGATCGGGCGGCTCGGGCTGCGCAACGTCATCGTCCGCGCGAAGGAAGTGAAGCCCGACGACCGCCAGGAGCTGCGCAAGAAGTCCCTCGGCGTCTCGCTGCGGGACGGCGAGGCGATCCTGGAAGCGGTGCCGAACGTCGAGCTCGTGCTGCCGCGCATCGAGGTCAAGCCGTACAAGATCATGGCGCCCGGCGCGAAGACGAAGGCGAAGGTGTTCGGCGATCTCGTCGCGCTATCGCGAGGTCGCGAACGTCGGGCTCGCGAGGGACGCTTCTTCGACGCGCGCGACGAGCACGAGCACGCGCAGGTGTGCGTCATCGGCGAGGAAGTGCGCCGCAACCTGTTCGGCTACGGCCCGGTCATCGGCAAGCAGCTCAAGGTCAACGACGTGTGGCTGGAGGTCATCGGCGTGCTCGCGCGCCGACGCGCCGCGGGCGGCGCCGGCCGTCGGGCAGGACGCCGCCGCAGCAGTCGCACGGCGAAGGAGATCTGGATCCCGGCCAGCACCGCCATGCGCAAGTTCGACCGCGATCCGCTCGACGCGCCCATCGACGAGCTGCTCGTCACGGTGAAGGAAGGCGTCTCCACCCGCCGCACCGCGCAGGTCATCGAGCCGCTCCTGCAGCGGCTGCACGGCGGCGCGGACGACTACGAGGTCGTGGTGCCCGAGGCGCTGCTGGAGCAGAGCCGCCAGACGCAGCGGATCTTCAACATCGTCATGGGCTCCATCGCCGGCATCTCGCTCCTGGTCGGCGGCATCGGCATCATGAACATCATGCTCGCCAGCGTGCTCGAACGGACGCGCGAGATCGGCGTGCGCCGCGCGATCGGTGCGACCCGCAGCGACATCCGCTCCCAGTTCGTCATCGAGTCCTTCGCCATCAGCTTCATCGGCGGCATCGCCGGGATCATCATCGGCATCGTCCTCGCGAGGGTCGTCGCCGCGTACGCCGGCTGGCCGACTGTGATCACGTTCTGGTCGCTCGTGCTGTCGACCGGCGTGTCGATCAGCGTCGGGCTGGTCTCCGGGATCTACCCCGCCGCGCGGGCCGCGGAGCTGAACCCGGTCGAGGCGTTGCGATACGAGTAACTAACCTTCGTTCTTCGGCGGCGTCCAAAGCTGCATGAGAAAGATCGCGCTGCTCCTGCTCGTCTTCGTCCTGCCCCTGTTCGCCGGAACGTTCGAGAACCTCACCATCCGCGACGGGGACGATTCCTACGCCTCTTTCGAGAAGGACGGCGTTACCTACGTGATCACCGATCCGGCGATGATGAAGCGCATCAACGCCGTGGTCCAGCCGCAGGTAGACCTCGGCCACGAGCAGGCCCGCCTCGGCGGCGAACAGGCGAAGCTCGGCGGCCGCCAGGCCGAGATCGGCGCCCAGCAGGCCGCCCTTGGCGCGCAGCAGGCGGGGAACTGGGACGACCCCGCGCGCATGCGCGAGCTGGAAGCGAAACAGCGCAAGCTCCAGCGCCGCCAGCAGGAGCTCGCCGAGCAGCAACGCCCTCTCGCGGAGAAGCAGGAAGTGCTGGCCAAAAAGCAGCGCGAAGCCTCCAGCCGCGCAGAGAAGGGGGTGGAGAAGCTCTTCGCCGAAGCCCTCCGCACGGGCGTCGCGAAGCGACGGTAGCCTTGTAGCGGCCGCCTTCGCGGCCGCGTTCCCCGGCCATTCCGCGTATCCCCGCGCATGAGCGCGGGGCCAAAATTGTAAAGCGCGCCTTCGCGCGCAACGTGGCGTGCGGGAGGCGCGCGCAGCCGTCGCGCGCGACGGCGCGCGATCCAATCTAGCCCCGTGCGAAGCGCGGGGATTCGCGTGCGAGGGAAAACGCGGCCGCGAAGGCGGCCGCTACAAAACTCACGCGCGCCGCAATGAACAGCTCACCGCGCGTCCAACCGGGCGAACACCTCTTCCGACGCAATCGAGCGCGCGGTTCCGGCCTTCAGCTGCTGATACCGGCGCGCAGCTTCCTCGACCCACATGCGCTCGTATTCGACACTCAGCTGCAGCGCTTCCGTCGCAATTTCTTCGAGCTTGCGTTCCATGCCCCGATTCTAAGCCCCGCCGGCGTTACGAGTGGGTTAAGTGTGGTTGGGGTCAGACCCCAACCACACTTAACTGGCTATGATGCGCCGATGCGCCTCGCCCGAATCGCACTGTTGCTCCTGATCGCCACGGCCGCCGGAGCCGCAACGACCACCATCCCGCCGATCGCGTTCAAACACCGCGTCCTGCCGAACGGCCTGGAGGTCTACTCCGTCCAGGACCGCTCTACGCCCACGGTCGCCATTCACGTCTGGTATCGCGTCGGCTCGAAAGACGATCCGCAGGGCCGCAGCGGCTTCGCGCACCTCTTCGAGCACATCATGTTCAAGAGCACGAAGAACATGCCCGCGGAGATGATGGACCGCCTCACCGAGGACGTGGGCGGATTCAACAACGCGACCACGTTCGACGACTCCACCGCCTACTACGAGGTCGTCCCGTCGAACTACCTGGAGACGCTCCTGTGGGCCGAGGCCGACCGCCTCGGCGCGCTCACCGTCGACGACGCGGCCTTCAAATCCGAGCGCGACGTCGTCAAGGAGGAGTATCGCTACCGCGTCCTGGCGCCGCCGTATGGGAAGCTCTTCTACTCGCTCGTGAAGAACTCCTTCGTCGCGCACCCCTACAACCGCCCCGGCATCGGCAGCATCGAGGATCTCGACGCCGCCACGATCGACGACGTCAAGGCCTTCCACTCGACCTTCTATCGCCCCGACAACGCCATCCTCATCGTCGCCGGCGACTTCGAGCAGCAGCAGCTCGACACGTGGGTCGACAAATACTTCACCCCCATCGCGAAGCCAGCGGGGGAGATCCCGCGCGTGAACGTGCAGGAGCCGGAGCGCAAGGAAGAGAAGCGCATCACCGAGTACGCCGCGAACGTCCCGCTGCCCGCCGTCGCGCTGACGTGGCTCACGCCGCGCGCGCGCGACCACGCCGACGCCGTGCCGCTGTTCGTGGCGGCGACGCTGCTGTCCGACGGGGAGTCGTCGCGGCTGCAGGAGAAACTGGTGCGCGGCGAGATCGCGCAGGATGTCTTCGCCGATGCCGACCTCAAAGAAGACCTCGGCCTCTTCGGCGTCGTGGCCATCATGGGCAGCGGGAAGCAGCCGGCCGAGGCGGAGAAAGTGATCCGCGCGGAGCTGGCGGCGCTGGCGGAGAAGCCGGTGCCCGCGGCGGAGCTGGAGAAGGCGAAGAACCTCATCCTCACCAGCGCCCTCCGCGAGCGCGAGACCAGCAACGGCAAAGGCTTCTCCCTCGGCGAAGCGCTGATCCTGCACCACGACGCGGCGTTTGCGAACGCCGGGCTCGCGAAGGTGCAGGCCGTGACGGCCGCGGACGTGCAACGCGTGGTGAAGAAATATCTGATCGAAGGAAAGCCGCTGGTGATCACCTACCTGGATGAATCGGCCAAAGGGGGTGCGCAGTGAAACGCATTCTTCTCTCGCTCCTCATTGCCACGTCAATTACCACGTCGTTGACGGCGCAGGTTGCGCCGCCCCCTCCCGCCGCGCCGCGCGAGGCGAAGCTCCCACAGCCCGTGGAAAAGACGCTCGCGAACGGCCTGCGGGTGATCGTCGTGCCGAAACACGACATCCCGCTCGTCGCCGCCCGGCTGCTGGTGAAGGCCGGCGGCGCGGCTGATCCCGCGGATCGCGCCGGTCTCGCGTCGATGACGGCCACCGTCCTGACGCAGGGGACGAAGACGAAGAGCGCCGAGCAGATCGCGCGCGGCGTCGAAGCCCTCGGCGCCTCGCTCACGAGCGGCGCGGCCTGGGACAGCTCGTCGGTGGACCTGTCGGTCATGTCGTCGAACCTGCCGGGAGCGATGGCGTACGTCGCGGACGTGGTGCGCAACGCGACGTTCGCGCAGGACGAGTTCGAGCGCGAGCGCGCGCAGGCGGTCGACGGTTTGCAGGTCGAGCTGACCGAGCCGCGGCCGGTGGCGGGGATGGTCGCCTCGCGCCTGATCTTCGGCGACGCACCCTACGGCCACAACCTCGGCGGCAGCGTGGTCAGCCTCGGCAAGCTCGGGCGTGTGGAGCTCGTGAAGTTCCACGCGACGCACTACCGCCCGGACAATGCGGTGCTCGTGCTCGCGGGCGACGTGAAGGCGGAAGACGCGTTCAAGCTCGCGGAGTCGCAGTTTGGATCATGGAAAAACGGAGGACGGGCTTCAGCCCGTCGCCGCCTCGCGCAGCGAGGCGACCAAGCCCCGCGTCGTCGTCATCGACATGCCCCAGTCCGGCCAGGCCGCCGTCGTCGTCGGCCGCACCGGCATCCGCCGCACGGATCCGGCCTACATGAACGCCATCGTCGCGAACTCCGTCCTCGGCTCCGGCTACTCCTCGCGCCTCAACCAGGAGATCCGCATCAAGCGCGGCCTGAGCTACGGCGCGGGCAGCTCCTTCGAGCCGCGCGTCGACGTCGGGCCGTTCACCGCCCGGACGGAGACCAAGCACGAGTCCGCCGCGGAAGTCGTGGGCATCATGGTGAGCCAGATGAGCCAGCTCTCCGCCGCCGCGGTGCCCGACGCGGAACTGACGCCGCGCAAGGCCGCGCTCATCGGCGACTTCGCGCAGTCGCTCGAGACGACGTCCGGCATCGTCATGCGCGTGTCGTCGCTCGCGCTGTACGGCCTGCCGCTGTCCGAGATCAACCGCTACGTCAGCGGCGTGCAGGCCGTAAGCGCCGCCGACGTCCAGAAGTTCGCCGCCTCCAACCTCGGCGGCCCGAACGTGAACGTGGTCGTCGCCGGCGACGCCAGCAAGTTCCTCGAGCCGTTGAAGAAGCAGTTCGGCGAAGTCGAGGTGATCAAGGCGGAAGAGCTCGACCTCAACTCCGCCACCCTCCGCATCCGCAAAGCGAAAAACTAGACTTCATAGCCGGCGCCGCGCAGCACGTCCACTGCGCGCGCCAAGCTCTCCGACTTGAGCAGCAGGTAGTCCGTGTCGTACGTCGAGATCAGGAAGATGCTGATCTGCGCCCTGGCCAGCGGCGCGAGCAGTGCGGCCGCGACGCCCGTCATCGCGAACGGGATCGGCCCTTCGAGCTTCAGCGCCCGCCAGCCGCGCTCGGCCTGCACGTCTGACGGCACGGCGTCATCGTCGCAGACGATCGACAGCTCGTCCGCCGTACGCGTGACGGACAGGAATGCGCCGCGCGCCCAGTCCGGCACCGTCGCGTCGGGAGCGAGTCTGCACACGGCGACGGGCGAGGGGAGGATCGACAATCTCATTTCTGCGACAGGACCCGCTTTACTGCCGCCAGCAGTTCTTCCGGCTTGAACGGCTTGTGCACCACGGCCGCGGCGTCGCGCGCGACGGACTTGAGCACCGACTCCGGCGACGCCGTTACCAGGATCACCCGGCGCAGCAGTTCCGGCTTTGCCTTCTTGAGGTGCTTGATGACCGTGATGCCGCCTTCCGTGGGCGTCATCAGGTCGAGGAGGAGGAGCTCGTAGTCCGCGCCGCCGATCTTTTCGATGGCCTGCGCGCCGGCGCTGACGACGTCGGCGCGCAAGCCCTCGCGGCTCAGCAGTTTGACGATGAGCCGCTGCATGGCCGGATCATCATCGAGGACCAGTACGCGTGCCTTGCGTTTCAGGAGAGAGAGCATGAGCCCGCGAGTCTATCCCAGCGATGACGATCGGCCGTGACGGTCACTGCTTACGGTCACCGCGGTCGCCCTGCCCCGGCTTCGCGACGGTCTTCGCGTGCTGTCTGCGGTCCTGCGTGAGAGAGCGTCCCACGTCGTCCATCTCCGAGAACTGGCCTTTCTCGTCACGGCGTGCGTAGCGTTTGTCGCCCTTGTGGGGCTCGATGAGCTCGCGTTTCGACATATCGTCTCCTTTCAACGAGGAGACTGAAGTGCAACCGCTTTGCCGGATTTGGTGCGGGGTGAGGGGATCGAACCCCCGACCCTCTCCGTGTAAAGGAGACGCTCTACCGCTGAGCTAACCCCGCGCGAGGACCAGACCCGAACAGTAACACGGGACCGCGGTGGCACTATTCGTGATCGCTTTTTCTGCCGGCGACGCGTCGAAGTACCACCGCATCTTCGAAGCGAACCGCGATCAGCTCAGCGACCCCGACAAGATCAAGGCGGGCAGCGGCTCAGGATCCCGACCTGACGGACCGCTGGCGTCCCGCCGGCTGTTCGGGCGGCGTCCCGCCGCCCGGGCACTCGGGAGACCGGAGCCTCGCGCGTCGTGACACACTCCCCCACCCACCCAGGTGAGGGCGCGGGACGCCGCCACATCAGCCGCCGGGACGGCGGCGGTCCGCGAGGCGGTCCAGCGCTTCTCCCGTCACGCGATACACGGTCCACTCCGTCTGGGGCAGCGCGCCCAGCGAACGGTAGAACTGGATCGCGGACTCGTTCCAGTTCAGCACCGCCCACTCCAGCCGCCCGCACTTCCGCTCCACGGCCAGCGACGCCAGCCGCGCGAGGAGCGCCTTACCGATGCCGTGTCCGCGCAGCTCCGGACGCACGTAGAGGTCTTCGAGATAGATGCCCGGCCGGGAGAGGAAGGTCGAGTAGTTGTGGAAGAACAGCGCGAAGCCCGCGGGCTGGCCGTCGTGCTCCGCGATGATGACCTCCGCATACCGCCGCTCCCCGAATAGCGTCTCCCGCACCGACTCCTCGGTCGCAACGCACGCATCGAGGAGCCGCTCGTACTCCGCGAGGTCTCGGATGAACTGGAGGATCAGGGGAACGTCGGCCTCGGTGGCAGTGCGCAGGTTCAACATGAAGCGCATGCTAACGCGCAGTTGACAGTTCGCAGTTGACAGTTGGCAGGAGAAGAAGCGGGTGCTCCTGTCAACTGCCAACTGCGTACTGTCAACTGCTTCTACGGCACGATCATCACCGGCACCGTGGCGTGCCGCACGATGTCGAGCTTTCCTTCGCTCGGCTGGCGCGCCGCGTTGAGGAAGATCGCGTCGGTGTCGGTGCGCGAGGCGTAGCGGACGATCTCCTTGTCCGGGTCGCTGCCTTGCAGCACGGCCGTCTTTCCGTTGCGTAGCGGGGCGGCCAGCGAGCGCACGAGCTCCTCCGCGCGCGCGGTGTCGTCCTCGTCGCACACGATCACCAGGTGCACCTCGTCCGCGATGCGCGACGCCAGCTCCAGTCCCGCGTGCGACGTCTGCTCGAGATGCACCGGCACCACCGCGCGCCGGAGCGAGCCACGCCTGCGGATGCCGTAGCGGATCGCCAGGACGGGGCAGGGCGGGTCGTCGAGCACGGACAGCGTCGTCGAGCCGATCAGCAGGTGCGCGACGTGGTGCCGCGCGTGCGTGGCGATGACGATCAGGTCCGCCTTCTCCTCCTTCGCCACCTCCGCGATCTCATTCCCCGGATCGGGCGCCTGGCGGACGATCAGCCGCGTGGCGAGCGAGGCGTTTGCACGGCGGACGCGATCGCGCAGCCGGTCCAGCTCCTGCTGCTCCGCGTATTCGTAGACGGAGGAGTCGGCGGCGAAGCGGAGCTCGTCGGGATTGGACGTGCGGGTCATCCGCACGTGGACGATCACCAGCTCCGCGCCGCTGCCTCCCGCAATGCGCACGGCGTCGTCGAACACCCACTCGGAGGCGGTGGAAAAGTCGGTCGGAATCAGGATGCGTCTGAACATCGAAGTCTCAAAGTCGCAAGGTCTCAAAGTCTCAAAGGGGTGGGAAGAACCTCTTTGAGACTTTGCGACTTTGAGACTTTGAGACTTTATCGTGCCACGGGCTCAGTCGGTGAACCATTCGAAGCGGTGACCACCGGGGCGGCGGGCGCCGCCGGCCGGTCCGTGACGATGTACCGGATCACCGTCCGCGGCTCCGCCTCCGTCTCCGCGATCTGCAGCGTCACCTGCTTCCCGTTCACGTCGAGCGCCTTGCCCGGGATGAACGGGTCCTGCATGGCCTGGTTGAGCTGCACTTCCAGCACGCGCGGGTCAGCCTTGTCCCGGGGATACGTATCCTGGGCCGGGAAGGCGCGGAACTGCGCGAGGTAGGTCGTGTAGTAGTGAAAGACCTGCGGGTACGAGTCGTCCGTCGCGAGCGTGTACACCTGCGCGTCCGGGCCGTACTGGTTGCGGATCAGCACCTGGTCGCGGCGGGAGAGGTCGTCGCTGTATGCCGCCCCCGTGTACAGCGGGATCGCCGGGTTGATCTCAGCGATCTCCTGCGTCGCGTTCACGGGCGCCTGGGCCTCCGCCGAGCCTGACGAGGCCGCCTTGGCCTGATCCGCGGCCTTGGTCTCGCTACCGCCGGTACACCCACTGAAGAGAGCGAGCGCGACGACAACGGTCGCGATCGGTACGCCGGCTGTTCGTATCGTCATGGACAGCGGTAAGAGCAATGGATATGCCGCTAATTATTCTGCGCGCTCACGACGGCCCTGCGGTGCCGTTTCGTCGCGGTGCTGCGCAGGCGCTCGAGCGCGGTCTCGCCGCCGTACTTGGCCACGAGGCGCTCGTCGTAGAGGTCGGAGACGCTGGCGACGGTGTCCAGCGAGGCGATCAGTTGTTCGGGACGCAGGCGGCGTCCGAGGAAGGCGTGGGAGAAGAAGATGTCCTGCTCGTACATGCTGAACGCGCCCAGCGGCACCTCGGAATTCAGCCGCAGCAGCTCGCCCATCAGCTCGTACGTTTGCTCCACGCCCTGCACGCAGAAGGCGAGGATCTCGATCACCGCGTCGTCTTCCTCGTACGGGTTGATCGAGATCTCCAGCACGGTCGAGCCGTATTTGAGATAGAAGTCGCAGTGATCGGCGTCGTCGAAGTGTTCTTCCACGAGCTCGTCGAGGTAGGTCTTGACCTGACGGTAGACCTCCTCCTGGCAATGGGTGTGGAACTGCTTCGTCCGCGGAGTTGACATGGGGGAGGGATTATAGCGATGAACAGGACTCTGACGCTGAAAGGCGGCAAAGAACGTGTCGTGGCGAACAAACATCCGTGGATCTTCGCCGGTGCGGTCCACACCGAGCGCGGCCCTGAGGACGCGCCGGTCGGCGATCTGGTGGACGGCGAAGGGAAGCGCATCGCGTCAGGCTTCTACTCGCGCTCCTCGCAGATCCGCCTGCGCGCGCTCACCTTCGGCGACGAGACGGTGACGCCGGAGCTGATCGCGTCGCGCCTCTCGAGCGCCATCGCCCGCCGTCGCGCGATCTTCGACGAGACCACCAACGCCGCGCGGCTCGTCCACGCGGAAGGCGATGACCTGAGCAGCATCATCGTCGACCGCTTCGACGACGTGGTCGTCGTCGAGATCGCGAACCGCGGCGCCGAGCACTTCAAGCCGCTCCTCATCGAAACCCTGCAGCGCGAGCTCGCCCCGCGCGTGATCTTTTTCAAGAACGACATTCCGGCGAGGAAGCTGGAGGGGCTGCCGACGGAGAACGACACCGTCGATGCAAACACCATCATCCGCGAGTCGGGATTGAAGTTCCACGTCGATCCGGCCGAGGGGCAGAAGACCGGGTTCTTCCTCGACCAGCGGGAGAACCGGCGCCTCACGCGTACGCTCGCCGGCGGGAAGCGCGTGCTCAACCTCTTCTCCTACAGCGGCGCGTTCGGCGTGTATGCCGCCGCCGGCGGCGCGACGTCGTTCACGGACGTCGACATCTCCGCCCGCGCGATCGCGACCGCGCGCGAGAACGCCGCGTTGAACGGGTTCACGGGCGAGCACCTCGTCGCCGACGCCTTCCAGTACGTCCGCACCCGCCACGAACCGTTCGACCTGTTGATCTGCGATCCGCCCGCATTCGCCAAGTCCCGCAACGAAGTCGAGCGCGCGGCGCGCGGCTACAAGGACGTCAACCTCTTCGCCATGCGCAGCGTCTCGCCCGGCGGATTGATGATGACCTTCTCCTGCTCCGGCCACATGTCGCTCGACCTGTTCCAGAAAGTCATCTTCGCCGCGGCACTCGACGCGGGGCGCCGCGTGTCGATCGTGCGCCGCCTGACGGCAGGGCCGGATCACCCGGTGTCGCTGTACTGTCCGGAGGGGGAGTACCTCAAGGGTTTTCTGCTGGAGGTCCACTGAGCTCCGCGGGCGGTCCGCCGAGGGACCGACACGGCTTCGCATCGGTGCCGGCGCGGCGGCAGGCGCGGCGCATCCACCATTGCGGGTCGAGGTTCCACAGCATGACCCGCCCGTTTTCGCTCCCCGCGGCGACGCTCGCTCCGCGCACGGCCAGCACGTTGACCTGCTTGCCGTACCCCGGGTCGTGATCCGGAAGGCGCACGATGCTCTGGCGCTCCGCGGGGTCGAGCAGCTCCAGCGATCCGTCCTCGCAGCCGGTGACCAGCCGCTCGCCGAGAAAAGCGACGGAGACGGCACGGGGGCACGTCCCGCGAAACGCCGACGTGCCGGGCTTGCCAACGTCGATAAGCGTGATGTCGGCACTCTGGGCGCTCACGCTGGCGAGCCGTTTCCCATCGGGCGAGAAGGCGACGTCCGCGGCTGCCTTCGGAGCTTTCCACGAGCGGAGGAACTGCTTCGACCGCGCGTTCCAGAGGCCGATCGTACCGGCGCTGTCGCCCGCGGCGAGGAGTTGCCCGTCGGGACTGGACTCCGCGTCCAGGAGCTTCGCGAGCTGCACGCCCTGCAATGACTCGGGGAAGACCGGTTCGTCGGTGGTGGCGACAACTTCCCCCCGCGCGTCGAACGAGATCTGCTGGATGCCGCCGCCCTCGTGCCGGAGAACGCGCGCGAGCGGCTGGCGCTGCGTCGGGTGCAGAACGTAGAGCGAGGAGCCGTCTCCGGCGACGGCGAGGCGGCGGGCGGTCGGGTCCCAGGCGAGGGCGAGGACGCCGTCGCGGATGTCGAACGACACCGGCTTCTGCCAGCCATACGTCACCAGCACGCGGCCGTCATCGCTGCCGGAGGCGAGATACACGCCCTTGTGCTCGAGCGCCACGGCGCGCACCGTTGCTTTGTGAACGATCGGCTCTCGATCCGGGAACATCGTGAAGTCCTGGAAGCGCAGCACGCCTCCGTCGCTGAATCCGACGGCAACGGCGTGGCGCATCATCGTCACGGCCGTGGCCTCCACGCGCAAGTCCGCCGCGGCGGAAAGAGAGCCCACTCCGTCGCTGAAGTCGCCCGTCTTCAGCGTCTTGCCACCTTCGACGACCGCCATCCTCCCGCCGTCGCCGGTGAAGGCCAGCGCGCCGACGCGCCGCGACGCGTCGACTGGCAACGGCGTGGCGCTCGCCGGCTGCTGCCCCAGGTCCCACACCATGGCGCCACTGGAGTAGCCGACGGCCAGATAGCGTCCGCCGGGATGCATGGCCATCGCCTCGACGTTGCCGCGCTTCGCGTCGAGCGGCGGGCCGCTCTGCTGTCCGGTCGCGGGGTCCCACCGCCGGACGAGCGCGCCGTCGCTGCTGAAGAGCCGTCCTCCGTCGGGCGTGTATGCGAGTGCCGCGACGGGCTCGCCGTCCGCGTCGAGCGTGCGCAGCAGCTTCCACGACTTCGCGTCCCAGATGCTCACGGCTCCGTCGTCGCCGCCGCTGGCCAGACGGTCACCCTGCGGCGAGAACGCCAGCGACTCCGTCCGGTCCGTGCCTCCCGGCAGGATGACCTCGAGCTGCCGGTCGTTCTGCACCGCATCCGCGAGCGCGCGCAGCGCGGCATTCGTGGGTGCGGCCTGATATGCCTCCACGGCGAGCAGCATGGCCTCCTGGATCTTCCGCCCCTCCCACAACTCTTTCGACTCCTCGGCCAGCTCATTCGACCGCACTGCGCCGCGGCTGCAGGCGATGGTGGAGAGGAGCGTCACGACTACCGCCGCGGCGGCGATTGCCGCCGGCACGCGACGCGCGTACCGCTGAACGAGGGTGGCCATGGCGGAGGATTTCCGTAATTTTCGCTAACATTCACGCGTATGTCCACGCTGGCCAACGTTCCGACCCCTCGCGTCTCGCGCGAGATCACCGTCGCATACCTCGGTGACCTCCTGCTCAACGCCGGGTTCATCGACGACAAGCAGCGCGCCGACATCGAAAAGGCCGACCGTGAGTTCCGCCTCGCGCTGCAGCGCGCGGGCTCGAAGTCGCGCGCGGACGAGGACGCGAGCCCGTTCAAGGTCCTCGTGGGGATGAACCTCACGGACGCCAGCGGCAACGGCACGCGCATCGACGACTTCCTGCTCGCGCGGCTCATCGCCGAGGAGGCGCATCTGCCGTTTTACAAGATCGACGCGCTGAAGCTCGACGTCGACCTCGTGCAGCAGAAGATCTCCCGTCCCTTCGCGCGCAAGCACCGCATGGTGCCGGTGGCCGTCCGCGACGGAAAGCTCGTCGTGGCGATGGTCAATCCGTTCGACACGACCGCCCTCGACTCGTACCGCCCGATGGCGAAGCAGGACCTCGACATCGTGGTCTCAGCCGATTCGGACGTGATGGGCGTGATCAACGACCAGTACGGCTTCCGCGCCTCGGTCACCAAAGCCCAGCGCGACCTGAGCAAGGGCGCGATCGACCTCGGCAACCTCGAGCAGTACATCAAGCTCAAGTCGGGCTCGGAGATCGAGACCAGCGACGCGCACATCGTCAACGCGGTCGACTTCCTCCTGCAGCACGCGTACGACTCGCGCGCGTCGGACATCCACATCGAGCCGAAGCGCGAGCACGCGAACATCCGCTTCCGCATCGACGGCGTGCTGCACGACATCCAGCGCGTGCCGAAGCTCGTCAACCTCGCCATCACCTCGCGCCTGAAGACGATGTGCCGCATGGACATCGCCGAAAAGCGCCGCCCGCAGGACGGCCGCATCAAGACCGAGCGCGAAGGCAAGGAGATCGAGCTCCGCGTCTCCACGCTGCCCACCGCGTTCGGCGAGAAGATGGTCATGCGCATCTTCGACCCCGAGGTGATGATCAAGGAGCTGCACGGCCTCGGGTTCTACGAGGACGAGCTGAAGATCTTCGGCGACTGGATCGAGCGCCCGCACGGCATCATCCTCGTCACCGGTCCCACGGGCTCCGGGAAGACCGTCACGCTCTATTCTGCGCTGAAGAACATCGCCTCGCCGGAGATCAACATCACCACGATCGAAGACCCGATCGAGATGGTGTACGACGACTTCAATCAGACCAGCGTCCAGCCGAAGATCGGGATCACGTTCGCGTCCGCGCTGCGCACGATCCTGCGCCAGGACCCGGACATCATCATGGTCGGCGAGATCCGCGATCAGGAGACCGCGCAGAACGCGGTGCAGGCCGCGCTCACGGGGCACCTCGTCTTCTCCACGCTGCACACCAACGACTCCGCGACCTCGATCACGCGCCTCGTCGACCTCGGCATCCAGCCGTTCCTGATCTCGTCGGTCTTGATCGGCGCGATGGCGCAAAGACTCGTGCGCAAGATCTGCGACGACTGCAAGCAGAACCGGCCGCTGACGATCGAAGAAGCCGCGATGCTCAACCTGCAGGCCCCTCCCGGCAAACGGATCATCGTCAAGGAAGGCGCCGGCTGCATCCGCTGCCGCAACACCGGCTACTTCGGCCGCACCGGCATCTTCGAGATCCTCACCATCGACAACGCCATCCGCGACCTCGTCGACCGCGGCGAAGACTTCCTCAAGATCAAGGAAATGGCCATCAAGCGCGGCATGCGCACCCTCCGCCAGAGCGCGCTGCGCAAACTGGCCGAGGGGATGACCAGCTTCGAGGAAGTGGTGCGCGTGACGGGGATCTAGCCCCCTCCGTCCCACTCTGTGCTCTCAGTGGCTCTGTGGTGAATACACACGTGTTTTCACCACAGAGCCACAGAGAACACAGAAGGGGACGGAGATAAGATCGGCAGCAACTTGAGCGTCTCGCGTGTCACCGCATCGCCCGGTCTCCTGGTTCGCCATCTGCCGCGCCGCACGCTGCGGTGGTGTGCCCTCCGACGAAATCTCCTGGGAGTCGTTCCGGCCGTGGTCTACCAGATGGCCAAGGTCGGATCGAGCGCTGTCGTCGCTGCCCTGAACGAGGCGAGGATTCCGGTGTTTCACGTCCATCGAATGAGTGCCGAGCACCTGCACCGAATGCGAGAGTCTCGACGCTCGCTCGGGTGGCTCGTCCCTCCGGTACCGGCGCACGATCATCTCGGGTTGCGGCTGAGGAAGATTCTCATCGACAGCGGCAGCCGCGTCTCGATCGTGACGATGGTTCGGGATCCGATCGCGCGCAACTTTTCGTCCTATTTCGAGCACCTCGACGCCATCTGGCAGACGACCGACGCTCATGATGGCGTGCCGATGAGCGCGCTCATCGAGGGCTTTCATTCCCGCTATCCCCATGACGAGCCGCTCACGTGGTTTGACGACGAGATGCTGCCCGTGACGGGGATCGATGTTTATGAATACCCGTTTCCGGAGAGCGGCCATCTCACCGTCAGGCGTGACAATCTGGAGCTGCTCATCCTCAAGAGCGAGCTGGCGGACCAGGTCAAGTCTCAGGTGTTGTCTCAATTCACGGGTGCTCCCGTCCCGTCCGTGAGCTCACGGAATCGGACGTCGGAGAAGGAGAAGGGTGCGGTGTACCGCCAATTCGCTCGCGAGATCCAGTTGGACCGAGCCTATGTCGAGCGAATGCTCGGTAGCCGGTATGCGCGGCATTTCTATACCGCACGCGAGCTGGATGAGCTTCGGGCCAGGTATCGCTGACTCCGCCCCCTCTGTACTACTCATCTCGTGTTTCTTCGCGTGGCGCAACATTTCGCCGCGAAGCCTCTGTGATCTCTGTGTCTCTGTGGTGAACCGGTCCCCTTCGTGCCTGCCGCGCGAAAGAGACCGCTCACCACAGAGACACAGCGCGGCGGAGCCGCAACCAAACAACCCACTCATGGCGATCTGCCCATGGGGATTCACCACAGGCCCCACCGGCGGTTGTGGACCACCTGTTCACGAAAGCGGTGCAGCCGAGCCAATGTAGGGCGTGGCTTCAGCCCGCCTCCCGGGCGGGGTGGGGGCTCTCGCGAACCTGCCATGCTCACACCGGGGAGGCGGGCTGAAGCCACGCCCTACATTGGCTCGGCGTGGTTGCAAGAAGGCTTTCGCAGCAGAGGCACAGAGGCACAGCGCAGGCTTCGCCCGCACCCGAAAACGGTACCAACCAGTTTTTGGGAGAATTCTTCGCGTGCCGCGATCAAACGAAACGTTAGTAGTACAGAGACCACAGAGGCTTCGCGGCGAAAACTTGGTTGCGGCTCGGCCGCGCTGTGGCTCTGTGGTGAATACACACGTGTTTAACAGAGAGCACAGAGGGGACGGGGATTACTCCGCCAGCACGACCGCCAGCACCACGTTTCGCTTCGTTCCTATGAACACTGGCTCGATCTCGCACACCTCATTCAGGGCGTGCCCGTGCTCGCACGGACCGGTGCCGGTGCCGATGGCGGGGATGCCGGCCAGGATCGCGGCGCTGGTGTGGTTCGAGGCCGTGTCGGTGATGGGCGGGTTCTCGAATCCGAACGCGAGCCACACCGCCTCCGTCTGCTGCACCATCTCCGAGTCGCGGTGCCCCGGCAGGCTCGCCACCTCGGACTTCGACTCGACGTCGCGCTTCACCGTCATTCCCACGCGCGCCGCCTCCTCGTTCGCGATCCGCTCCACTTCCCCGTCCAGCCACAGCAGCGACTGCTGATCGTTCGAGCGCAGGTCCGCCGTGAACCAGGCGTCCGAGGCCTTGGCGTTGAAGACGTCGCCCGCGCCGAGCATGCCGATGTTCATCCACGTGCTCCGCGGCAGACGCAACTCGTAGATCCGTTCGATGGCGCGCGCGACAGGCAGCGTCGCCGAATACGGCGGCGTGTCCGATCGCGTGTGACCGCCCGGGCCGATGAAGTGATAGCGGTACCAGTAGATGCCGATGCCGCCGTAGGTGAAGCCGCGGTACCCGCCGTCGAGCGTCACGTAGCGGTCGATGCTCTTGCCGTGGTCCTTCAGGAACTGGTCGACGCCGCCGAAGTCGGTCTCCTCGCGCACCGTGAAGACGAAGACGACGTCCCCGTTCGTCCGCACACCCCCGGCTTTCATGGCCCGGATCTGCGCGAGCATCGAGATCGCGTTCTTCGTGTCGTCGCCGACGCCCGGCGCGTGGATCTTCCCGTCCTCGATGCGGACCTCGAGCGGCGTATCGAGCGGGAACACCGTGTCCAGGTGCGAATCGAACACGACCCGTTTGCCGCCGCCCGTCCCGCGATAGCTGCCGATCACGTTGCCCACGGAATCGCGGTGGACGTCCTCCAGCCCGTACTCGCGCAGCAGACGCTCGACATAGTCCGCGCGCTTGGCCTCCTGGCCGGACGGGGCGGGGATCTCGGTGAGCTCTTCCCACTGGCGCAGGATCGTCTCGCGATCCCCGTCGACGAACGCGAGGGCCTTCGCCACGTCCTCCCGCGTCATGAGCTGCTTCGCGGCGTCGACCCGGGGAGCGACGTTCGGAACGACCGGCGTGGCGGTGCGGCAGGCCGCGGCAGCAAGAAGAAGGAGAAAAGGGAAGAAACGTTTCATCGGTGCGAGATCATAAGTCTCCGTCCTCTTCTGTGCCTCATCCGCACGGTCGAAGGGATCCGGACCCCGTGCGACGCGGCTTCATCGTTCGCGCCGGCTCCTGAGGACGGAATCGAAGGATAAGGATGATGTTGTGGAGTGCGGCAACGTGAGTTGCCACACTCCACATGCCCATTGAGTTCCCCGAGATGCAGAATGTTCCTTCGATTGCCAGCCAGCCCACGGACGTCCTTTCCGAGGCGCTGCAGTTGTTCGAGACGGGCCAACACGACGCGGCGGAGCACCTCCTCGCGGATGCAATCCGCCAGGCGCGAGAACGATCGGCAGTGAGCGACGAGGCGGGCGTCCGCATCGCGCTTGCGACCGTTCTCAAATACAAGGGCGATTTCACGCGAGCGTTCGCTGAGCTCGAACCGGTTCTCGGTGACCCGTCGCTTTCTCTCGATCTACTGCAACGTGCGCGGACGTTGGAGATTTCGCTGAACTTCGAGCTTGGCCGCTATGACCGCGTCGAGCGCCTTGCGGGAGAATTGCAGGGCGTCGCATCGCCGCTCGCGTTCACTGCCTTGGCGCACTTCAAGGCCGGACGTTTCGAGGAGGGTTGCGCTGTTGTCCAAAGAGAGATCGCCCTCGCCGAACGCGCGGGCAGCACCGTCCGTGCTCTGAAGAAGCGGTATGAACTATCGATGTGGCGGATCCTTCCGCTCTTCCGACCGGGCACTGAACCTGCCCCGACCCTCATCGCCGCTGCGCTTTCGGTGTTCGACGATTGCGAGGTCGGGCTCACGGAGATCGGGGACACTGCTGCGCGCTCGGAACTGGTGCGTTTGCGGCAGAGGCGTGCCGTCGTGATGCAGGCCGCCGAACGAGCCGGAGCCGGAGAAGACGAGCTTCGACGGGAGGTGGCGGCGCGTTCCGGTGCGGGTAAAGACGCGAGCCACGTTTTGGCGGCCTTTCTCGTCGCTCGTGCTGAGCGCGGCGAGGTCGCCGCCGCGTTCGAGGCGGAGCCTCTCATCGACGAGATGTGGACTCTCCTGGAGGGCGAGGCACCCGGTGGCCTTGCGCGGGCGGCCCACCTCGCGGCCCGAAATGACCGTCAGCTTGGCCGTGCGACCGGAGACCCGAACTACTTCCGACGCGCGCTCACATGGTTGCGCAAGGCGGATCAGTGGCTGTCCGGGATGCGAAGGCGCTATCGCGAGCCTGGGGTCGAGATGACCGACGCGACGCGACGCGCTATGCAGGTAGGGACGGAAGATATCTACCTCCTCGCCGTGCATATACTCCTCAAAGACCTGTTGAGTCCGACGGAGGCATTCGAATGGGGCCAGCGATACAAGGGGAACGTCCTCACGGAGACAATCGCGACAGGCCCGCTACCGGCACCTTCAACGTTGCCGCCCGATGTCGTCGCGGAAGAGCGGCAACTTCTCGCACAACTCCATCGGGCGGGCTCGCACGCCGAAACCTGGGCCGCACAGACGGCGCTCGAGCAAATCTGGGAACGCCTTTCCGAGAGTTCCGAAGGGCAGGAGTATGTCGTGTTACGACGCGGTATGCCCCCTCGGTACAGCGACCTCCAAAGCGCCATCGGCCAAGTCCTTACAGTCGTAGAGTTCGTCGCGATTGGCGATCAACTGCTCGCCTTCGGCATCCGGCCCGAGTGGGATGAACCTGCCGTCCAGATCCTCCCGGTAAAACTGTCAACGCTCCGCCGCGACATCTTGCAAGCGACAGGCAATCCGCGCAGCATGCTGCGCGACGTGCTTGCGCGGCCTTCGGTCGCCGCCTGCATTGCGCCTCTAGTGTCATGGACCAATCCGAATGATGTGATCTGCGTGATCCCGGCAGGACCGCTGTTCTATCTACCATTCCACGCCGTACCGGTAGACGGACTGGCCCTGATCGCGCGGAACCCTGTCTTTTACGCGCCAAGCGCCTCCACGCTCCGGTATTGCCTGATGCGCGGGGCGCCGAGTGCTTCCGGACGGGATTGGGCGCCGGCGGTGTTCGGTGATCCGACTGGCGATCTGCCGCACGCGGCTGAGGAAGCCGCCGCGGTGGCCGAGATCCTCGGCGTCGTGCCGGACGTGGGCGCCGCCGTCACGCACGAGCGGTGGCGCGAGGCGATCGCAACCATGGACGTGATCCATTTCGCCGGGCATGCCGAGTTCAAGCTCGACGACCCCCTAGGGTCGGGGTTGCGCCTCGGCGGCGGCGAGATCATCACCGCGCGTGAATTCTTCGAAACCTCAGGATCAACCCTCCGACTTGTGACGCTCAGCGGATGTGAAACGGGATTCAACGCGGTGCAACCCGGCGACGAAGTGGTCGGACTGACTCGGGCTCTCCTCTCGGCTGGTGCCGCCTCGCTCATCCTGACCCTGTGGCAGATCAACGACGTCACTTCGGCGACGCTGATGCGGCGGTTCTATGAGCGTTGGGTCGGTGGCGAATCGAAGGTCAACGCGCTCGCGGGCGCGCAACGTGATCTCATACAAGCCGGACACGCCGATCCCTACTACTGGGCCGCTTTCACGCTGATCGGCGATTGGCAATGATGCCGGGGAGAATCGATCGATGGACGACACGGGAGTCATCTTGCTCGATGCACCGCTGGAGCTTGCAGCGGAGGAGATCGTCAGGGGAATGGAAGCCGGTAGCATCTCGGACGAGAACATTCGCCTGCTCCTGACGAAAAGCCGCGTGACACTCGTGAAAGGCAAAACCGAGACGGCGCCGGCGCCTGAGGCAGACCAAACGCTTTTCCTCGTACCGCTCGAGCTTACGATGCAGCCGCATCCGCAGTGCGAGATCCCATGGGCTTTGCTCCGTGTCCGCCTCTCGGGCGGCGGGGTTGTGCTCGACGTTGCTCCTGACCTCATCGAGAGCGGACCGGTGGAGATGACGGTTAAGTGGTCCATGGGAGCCGAATTGACAAAGGTCGTGAAGGCCACCGCCGCGGTTGAGGGAATTGAGAAATGGTCCCGCTACATGCCGCGGATCGTGGGCGGCGGTGAGCAGACGGCGTCCGCGACGTGGACGTTCGAGCAGGACGCCACGCGCAAGCTGGCTGGCGGTCATGGTTTGCATCTCCTAGTGCGCGCACCTACCGACCAGGCGCTGCAGGCCCGCGTGGAGATCGAGGCGCGGGTGCAGTTCGAGGGGGTCCGGTTCGTCGGGCGCAGCCCGAAGATGTCGCAGTTCACGATTCTCAACTGAGCGCAGCGGGTCCCAAATGGCTAAACCGCACGATGATTGCGAAGACGTACGAATCATCGCCGACTCACTAATCCACTTCGCCAACATGAGTGCGGACGAGTCTCGGGAACACTTCGAGAACCATCGCGAGGATCTGGGGTGTTCACTCAAAGTCCCGGGGCGGTTCGGCCGTCTTTCGATCTCACGTGACGCGACCAGAGCGTTCGCGCGCCTCGCGAAGCGCCAAGCGGCTATCGACCCCGATTCGCACGCGATCGATCTCGACAAACTGGATGACGCCATTCGCGGCGCATTCGTCGAGTTCTTCATCGTCAAAGGGCGGCCCTTCGACGAGCAGAAGTGGGTTGACCGCATGTTGAACCGCGCGGTGAAACAGATGAAAAAGGAGCACGCTGCCACCACACACTATCTGCCCTGTGTGATTCTCTCCAAGGGCCATCCTGAAGAGTTCCATATCGGACCGGTACGCTTCATCGCCGGAGAGAAGTTTTTCGCTGACTACGGGGACAAGATCAAGGACGATCACGACGATGGCTACCGGCAACAGAGGGCGAAGCTCGACGCACTGATGGCTGAAGGTAAGTACCCCGTCGACCAGAAGAAGAGCGACCACGAATCGGACGAACTCAACCAGAAGGTCCTGGGGTGGATTACGGACTACTACGGGTCGTTCACCTGGATTGCCGAGCTGACCGTGCCGCCTTGCAGTTCCAAAGTCTCACGCGCGCGGGCCGAAACGACAGTGCAGGCGGCGCTTGATGTGCTGAAGCTGTTCTTCGGCTATCGCGGAGGGCGGGACTATCGGCTCGGTCACCATCGCGGGGAACGCGACCGCATCGCGCACCTGACGCGTGGACTGGACGGCGTCTTCCATTACTCGATTCGTAGCGGCGGCGAGGGTGGATCGGCCGAGGAGGGGTGGTACGAAGGCATCAAGACCGGACCGTCGTGGTGGGCGCTGGATGCAGCCGGCGACGCGATTCACGCTTACCTGGCCCCTGGTGCTGTGAAGAGTGACCACCGTGATCGATGGCTTGGCGTCTTGCATTGGTACGGGCAGGCGGTTACCGACACTACGCCAGCGTCGCAACTCGTGAAGTACGTTGCGGCGCTCGAACGACTGACCGTTCTCGAAGAGACGAAGACCATGGACAAAATCGAGGGACAGAAAGTCACGGACGTTGTCACCCGTCGCACTGCACTGCTCGGCTGCGAGTCTGACGACGCCGCTGACATCGCCCGTACGCGCACTGAGGCTCGAACGCTCTACGACTGGCGGTCGGCGCTCATGCATGGCCGCAGCTCGCCGCTGACAAAGGAACTGGATGATGTGATGCACCTCGCTCATCGCATCACTCAACGGGCGATGTTTGCCGCCTTGGCGATCTATGTCCAGCTGGATATGGCCGGCAAGGTCTGCTCGAAAGACCTCGAGGCGAGATTCGTCGAGCTCGAGGTCTTTCTCCCTGACGCTACGGCTGCGGAGCCGTCGCACGCCTAAACCAAGTTGCCATGCACCGGTCCATGTGGGCCGAGGGCGGCAACGGCGAGTTGCCGTGGGTTAGCATGCAAACCACGGTGTCCATGAGCATCCTGGCGATCATCGGTGCGTTGCTCTCGTTCGTTGTCAGGCTGTCCGCTCACTTCTCCTCGAAGAAGCCCTGGCGAGGATGATTGACGAGATCAACCGTAAAGGCCGGATGAGGAGCAGATCTCGCACTTCTTCTTCGGGCCAAACAAATCTGTGCAGATCTTTGGAGAGTATCGCCGGCTGTACCCAGGTGGAAAGCCTTACGCCTCGTACTGGTCCGCCGCCGCCATAGCGGCCCTTTGGACTTGCCGGTACCGTTGCCTTCCTCATACTGCTGGGTCGCATGCACCCGCCTGACGCAACCGGTTCGTTCGAGCCTCTGTCTTCGAGCGCTCGGCGTGCAAAGATTCGAAAGCGGCAACTCGCCGTTGCCGCACGCCACATGCCCGCGGATCGGGCGCCGATGCTCAGCCTGGCGGCGAACCGCCGGGGTTGACGGAGGAATTGATGAAGCGCAGCAGGAAATGTGGCGAGTGTGGGAGCTCAGACATCCGAATGGCGACCGTGCCGGCAGGCGGTGGTTATGCGCCCGATCTGCTCCCGGGCGCGCATCCGTGGTGGAAAAAGTGCGCACCTTGAAGTCTACGTGTGCTGTACCTGTAGCTACTTTCAGTATTTCGTGCCGGAAAACGGCGTGGCGAAAGTCCGGGAATCTAAGAAGTTTACGCCGGTGCGTTGAGGGCTGCCGGCCGATCACAATCAGCACCTGTATCTCCCCTAGGAGCGGCGTGCCGCCTTCTTTGCCGGCTGCGGCTTTCTCGAAGCAGCCGCGCGCGCTGCTTCCACGGCGTTCTTGACGTCCCGCTTCTCCTCCGGCGGAGGCAGCACGGCGGGCAGTCCCAGCGCTTCCAGCCAGAGCTCCCGGCACCAGCCTTTCGTGTGATACAGGTGCTCGTCTTCCTGATCTTCGACTTCAGCGTACGCGGCCGCCAGGACCTTTCTCGTCCGTCCCGTGGCCTTCTCCGCCAGCGCACCGATGAGCCCCCAGTTGGCGTGGTCTTTCGTCTCCGCGTCCACGACACACTCTGCCGCGACGATCTGAGCCGCGAGCGGCGCGTCCTTCAGCGCCTTCTGCATCGCGGAGACGAGCCCTTTCGCCTTGTCGCGCACGATCTGCCGTCCGGGAGTGGTCGCTTCCGGATCGAGCCCCAGCGCATCGAAGATGCCGCGCACGATCACGACGTGCCGCTCGGTCTGCGCGAGGTACTTCGTCCACTCTTCCTTCAAGTCTTCATTTCTGGCGCAGAGAATCGCCATGCGGTAGACCTCGACGCCTCCGAGCTCGGTCTCCAGCGCCTGATAGAAAAAGTCCTCGATCTGCTTCTGCACCACCGGTTGCGCTTTCATGGGTGTTCTCCTGGTCTGCGCTGTGCGAAGTCCGTACCGTGAGCGGTGCGGCAATTGCAGCCGCTCGATTCATGAAATCCCGCGATCGTGATTCGCGCACCACATCCGAAGAAACAGGAGCTCCAACCCGCTGTCCCGTCGGCGAACCGCGAAAGCGAGCCGGCGAACCCCGATCTGGCGGCGGGCCAGTCCTCCAGTCCCGCCCGGCCCGCCAACCCGAAAGCCGCCGACCTCGGCGTCTACAAGGAAGAGGGCGCCGGAAAGATCCTGACGACCAATCAGGGCGTCCGCGTCAACGACAACCAGAACACATTGAAGGCCGGCGACCGCGGCCCGTCCCTCCTCGAGGATTTTCACTTCCGCGAGAAGATCACGCACTTCGATCACGAGCGCATCCCGGAACGGATCGTCCACGCCCGCGGGAGCGCGGCCCACGGCTACTTCCAGGTCTACGAGAACCTCTCGCGGTACTCGAAAGCGGGCTTCCTGCAGGATCCCAACGTGCGGACGCCGGTGTTCGTGCGCTTCTCGACCGTCGTCGGCTCGCGCGGCTCGACCGACCTCGCGCGCGACGTCCGCGGCTTCGCGGTCAAGTTCTACACGGAAGAAGGCATCTTCGATCTCGTCGGGAACAACATCCCGGTCTTCTTCATCCAGGATGCGATCAAGTTTCCCGATCTCGTCCACGCGGTGAAGCCGGAGCCGGACAACGAGATGCCCCAGGCCGCGTCCGCGCACGACACCTTCTGGGATTTCGTCTCGCTCATGCCGGAGACGATGCACATGATCATGTGGGTCATGTCCGACCGCGCGCTGCCGCGCAGCTTCCGCATGATGGAGGGATTCGGCGTCCACACCTTCCGGTTCGTCGACGCCGCGGGCACCTCGCGATTCGTCAAGTTCCACTGGAAGCCGCTCCTCGGGACGCACGCGGTGGCCTGGGACGAAGCGCAGAAGATCTCGGGCAAGGATCCGGACTTTCACCGCCGCGACCTGTGGGAAGCGATCGAGCAGGGCAACTATCCCGAATGGGAGCTCGGCGTGCAGGTCATCGACGAGAGCCGCGAGCACGACTTCGATTTCGACCTGCTCGATCCCACGAAGCTCATCCCGGAAGAGCTCGTCCCGGTCGAACGGATCGGCCGGCTCGTCCTGAACCGCAATCCCGACAACTTCTTCGCCGAGACCGAGCAGGTGGCCTTCCATCCCGGACACATCGTCCCGGGCATCGACTTCACGAACGATCCGCTGCTGCAGGGCCGTCTCTTCTCGTACACGGACACGCAGCTCAAACGCCTCGGCGGACCGAATTTTCACGAGATCCCCATCAACCGGCCGATCGCGCCGGTCCACAACAATCAGCGCGATGGGCACATGCGCCAGACCATCAACCGCGGCAAAGTGTCTTACGAGCCCAACTCCATCGGCGGCGGCTGCCCGATGCAGGCAGGCGTCCAGGCCGGCGGGTTCACCTCGATTGCCGAGCGCATGGAAGGGACGAAAATCCGCGCCCGCTCCGAGAAGTTCTTCGACCATTTCAGCCAGGCTACGATGTTCGTCAACAGCCAGTCGAAACCGGAGAAGGATCACATGGTCGAAGCCCTGCGCTTCGAGCTCGGCAAGGTCGAACGGCTGCCGATCCGGCAGCGCATGGTGGCGCTGCTGAACCGGGTCGACACCGATCTCGCCACGCGCGTCGCGGAAGGCCTCGGCTTCCCGGAGATTCCGCGTCTGGATCTCCCGATCAACCACAGCGTTCCCGCGGACGGGGATCCCGCTGCCTTCGAGCCGCGCACCCTCGGCCAGCAGACCGCTGCATCGCCCGCGCTCTCGATGCTGAATACCGTCACGAACACCATCCTTACCCGCAAGATCGCGATTCTGGCCGCGGACGGCGTCGACCTGCAGTCTCTCCGGCAGATGAAAGACGCGCTGGAGAGCAACGGAGCGGCAGCGAAGATCGTGGCGCCACGGCTGGGAACCCTGAAGGGCGCGGACGGTGATGAGATTCTGATCGACTTCAGCCTCCTGACGTCGTCATCGGTTCTCTTCGACGCGGTTTACGTACCGGGAGGAGCGGCCAGCGTCGCGGCCCTCGCCGCCGAGCGCGATGCCATCGAATTCGTGACCGAGGCGTATCGCCATTGCAAGCCGATTGCGGCGACCACCGAAGGAGTCGACCTGCTGCGCGCCTGTCCCGGCGTGATCGATGGTGCAGGGGTTTTCGCAGACGAGAGCCCTGCTTCACCGGCGCTCACCGGCCAATTCATCGACGCGATCGGTGCGCATCGCTTCTGGGACCGCGCGCGAAAAAACCGCACGAAGGACTCCGAAGACGAAACCCGCGGCCGGCAGGAAGGTGAAGCAGCCGGGTAACCCTCGATATTCACCACAGAGCCGCAGAGGACGCAGAGGAGGACGGAGACTTCTTCTGATGAAGCTCTCCGGGCCCCTCTGTGCTCTTTGTGGCTCTGTGGTGAAAACACGCGTGCCTTCACCACAGAGCCACTGAGAGCACGGAGTGGGACGGAGCGCCACCCGTAAGTGCCCACGGATCCTCCGGAGGGAGTAGGATGCGCGCAACAGGTTCCAAAACCGGTTGCCCCCACACGACGATCACGGTGAGGAGATATCGATGCGACTCAGCTCGCCCGTTCCCCGCTTCCTGGTTTGCCTTCTCCTGGTCCTCCTACTCGCCACCTCCGCTCTCGCGCAGACCCAATCCGGCAGCATCATCGGCAAAGTCCTTTCGAAAGAAGGCGGCGATATCCTGCCCGGCGTGACCGTCACGGTCACCGGCATCGGAGCGCCACAGGTCTTCGTGTCGACCGCCGAAGGCGACTTCCGCTTTCTCGGGCTGCACCCCGGGCGCTACACGGTGACCGCGGAGCTGCCCGGATTCTCCACCGTCAAGCGGGAAGTCGACGTCGTCCTCGGCAGGAACACCGAGTTCGACTTCGAGCTCACGCCGGCGGTCACCGAGGCCATGACCGTCGTCGCCGCGTCCCCGATCATCGATGCGCGCGACACCGGCACCGGCCAGAACGTCGAGAACATCGAGCTCGTCAACGTTCCGACCGCGCGCGATCCCTGGGTCATCCTGCAGTCCGTTCCCGGAGTGCTCGTCGACCGCGTGAACGTCGGCGGCAACGAGTCCGGCCAGCAGTCGTACTTCGTCGGCAAAGGCGTCGAGCGCCACCAGACCGAGTGGAACATCGACGGCGTCGCCGTCAGCGACATGGCCACCACCGGCAGCTCGACGTTCTACTACGACTTCGACTCCTTCGACGAATTGCAGGTCTCGACCGGCACGCTCCGACCCCAGCGTCCGCACGCCCGGCATCCACCTGAACATGGTCACCAAGCGCGGCACGAACCCGTTGCGCGGCAGCGGGCGCTTCTTCTTCGCGAACGAGAGCATGCAGGCGCGCGCCGAGGTGCCGCAGGAGGCGCTCGACGCGGGCTATCTGGACGAGGACGACGAGGTCGCCTCGGTCGACCACATCAACGACTACGGCCTCGAGGTCGGCGGCCCGATCATTGCCGACCGCTTGTGGGTGTGGGGCGCTTATTCGAACAACGGCATCAACAACCTGCCGACCGGCGCGGGCGACGTGCTGCTGCGCACGAAGCTGAACAACTGGAACGGCAAGCTCAACGCGCAGATCACTTCCGCGAACAACGCGGAACTGTTCTACATGTGGAACGACAAGCAGGTCGACGGCCGCGGACTCGGCGTCGGCCGGCCCACCGAGACTTCGTGGGATCAGACCGGCCCCGGCTGGATGGTCAAGCTCGAAGACACGCATATGTTCAGCTCGAACTTCTATCTCACCGGCAAATACGCGCAGATCGCGAGCGGCTATGAGCTGGGGCCCAAGGGCGGCCGCGACATCGAGGCGTGGTGGGAAGATCCGGATTACGACGACGACCCCCTGGACGGCTGGCACCGCTCGTACCGCTACTACAAGCAGGACGTGCCGCAGAAGAACAGCCGTGCCGACGGCGCGTGGTACGTGGCGACGGGCGGCGTGAGTCACGAGCTGAAGTTCGGCTTCGGCTATCGCGACACGCCCGCGCGCTCCGAGACCGTCTGGCCCGGCAACGGGACCTTCGGGAACTTCTATGACGGCTACGCCCTGGCGGCGCTGACCCGTCCGGCCGTGCCGAACTTCGGGTCCCGCTACGTCGACTTCTACCTCGGCGACACCATCGCCCTCGGCGACCTCACGCTCACCGGCGGGTTCCGCTACGACCTCCAGCGCGCCAAGAACTTCGGCAGCACCGTGCCGGGGAACTCCGTCGTGCCCGACCTGCTCCCGGCCTCGTCCTATGCCGGCGACGACCGGCCGCTCGAATGGAAAGGCATCTCTCCGCGGCTCGGCGCCACGTGGGCCCTCGGCAGCGAGAAGAAGACCGCTCCTCAAAGGCAGTTACAACCGCTACATGGATCAGATGGGATCCAGCGACGCCGGCGCGAGCAATCCGTTCTATGTCGTCCAGATGCTCTACTACTACTGGGAGGACGGGAACGGCGACAAAACCGTGCAGCGGAACGAGATCGATTTCGATTCCGGCCTCTACTCGTTCTCGGGCATCGACCCCGACAACCCCACCGGCGGCTACGCCCCGGGCCGTCTTGACTACGGCATGGACCCGACCACGACCGATGAGTTCATCATCGGCGCCGAGCAGGAGCTCCGGCCGAACTTCGCGGTGGGGATCAACTACAGCTACCGCTATCGCACCAACTTCGTCTGGGACCAGTACGAGAAGACCCGCGGCGCGGGCGACTACTACACCAGCGCGGACTACGAGCCGCGCCGGCACCACCACCGGGACCCTGCCCAACGGCGAGCCGTACTCCGTTCCATACTGGGGCCTCAAGGACGGCGTCGACGTCCCGGTCTACTACGTGATCACCAACCGGCCCGACTATCACCAGACCTATCAGGGACTGGAGCTGACGGCGACGAAGCGCTTCTCCAACCGCTGGATGATGCGCGGCAACGTCACGCTGCAGGACTGGAAGCAGCACGTCGGCCCGGACGGCATCGTCGACCCGACGCCCATCGTGTCGGGAGACAGCTGCACGTCCTGCGACGGCGCCGACGTGGCCTCGAGCGGCGGCGTGGGCGGCTACATCAACGCGAAGTGGTCGTATTCGATGAACACCGTCATCGAGCTGCCGTACAAGCTGATGTTCGGCGGCGCGCTGGTGGGCCGCCAGGGCTACATCCTCCCGTACTACCGCCGCGCCAACGCGCGCGACGGCGTGGGGAACAAGAACGTCATGGTCACCGACGAGTTCGGGTCCCAGCGGCTCGATGACCTGATCAACATCGACCTCCGGCTGGCGCGCGACTTCGCGCTCCCCTCGGGCATCACCATGAATCTCTCCGTCGATCTCTTCAACCTGACCAACGAGCGCACCGTGCTCTGGCGCGACAACCGGATGTACAGCGCGGCCGGCGACGACATCGAGACCAACAACTACATCCTCCAGTTGCAGAGCCCGCGGCTGTTCCGTCTCGGAGCCCGCTTCCGCTTCTGATGAACCCTTTCCAACGGTCATTCGGAGGGCGGGCATGGTTGCCCGCCCTCTTCGTTCTCGTGCTCCTGTGCGCCCTGCCGTGCGCTGCATCGCTGACGCGCTTCGATACCGGCAACGCCGCGGACGTCGCGCCGCCCCTGCACGGGCCGGTGCTCCACCTCGCGGGCGGTGGCGGCGACGTCGACGCCGCGTTCCAGGAGGCCATCGACCGCGTGCGGGGCTGCCGGGACTGCGGCGTGAAGCTGGACGTGGTCGTCCTCCGCGCTTCCGGCGGCGACGGCTACAACGACTACCTGGCGGCCATGCCGGGCGTCGACTCGGTGACGACGTTCGTCATCACCGACCGCCGCTCCGGGCAGCGGCCGGACGTCGTGGAGGCGGTTCGGAACGCGGAGTACGTCTTCTTCGCCGGCGGCGACCAGTGCAACTACGTCCGCCATTTCAACGACGCGCCGATCGAGGAGGCCGTGCGTGCGGTCTATGCGCGCGGCGGCGCCATCGGCGGCACGAGCGCGGGCATGGCCATCCAGGGCCTGGCCGGCTACGACGCCTGCACCGACGCCAGCGCGCAGTCGAAGCTGGCCCTCGCCGATCCGTACAACGACGAGATCAGCTTCACCACCGACTTCTTCGACTGGCGCTACGTCGGCGACGTCATCACCGACACGCACTTCGCACAGCGCGACCGCATGGGGCGCCTGTTCGCGTTCATCGCCCGGCAGCTCCGCGAAGTGCCGCGGGACTCGTTCCTCGGGCTGGCCGCGAACGAGCGGACGGCGGTGGTCATCGACGAGCGCGGCATCGCCACCGTGCTCGGCGACGGCCCGGCCTACTTCGTCCTCGGCGACCACTTTCCGGAGCGCGCGCTGCCCGGCCAGCCGCTGACGTACTGCGGCTTCCGCATCTGGCGCGTGACCAGCGGCACGTCGTTCGACCTCGTGAACCGCCCTCGCACCGGCGCCTATGTGGTCGACGTCAACGACGGTGTGATCCTCTCGAATCCCTACTGATGCGGCGCCTGGTTCTCCTCCTGCTCGTCCCTTTGCTGCTCACGTGTTCTGGAGAACAGGAGCCCGCGCCCGTTTTCCTGATCTCCATCGACACGCTGCGGTCCGACCACCTGTCGGTGTACGGGTCTTCCTCCGTCCGGACGCCGGCAGTCGACTCGTTCGCCGCGGACGCGGTCCTCTTCGAGCGCGCCTACAGCCATTCGCCGCTGACGTTGCCGTCGCACGCGACCATCCTCAGCGGGCTGTTGCCGGCGGAGCACGGCGTCCGCGACAACACGGGCTTCCGCGTGGACGCGCGGACGCCGCTGCTGCAGTCCTTCCTCGCCGCGCACGGCTACAGTACGGGCGCGGCGGTGTCGGCGTACGTCCTCCGCCGCGCGACCGGCATCGACCGCGGGTTCGCGGCGTATGACGACGACGTAGAACGGGACGCGTCCGGCAAATCCCTCGGCGCCGTGCAGCGGCGAGGGGAGGACACTCTGGCCGCCGCGGAGCGGTGGCTGGCGACGAATCCCTCGCGGCCGTTCTACTTCCTCCATCTCTACGAGCCGCACGCGCCCTACGGCGACGGCGGTTACGCGGGCGACGTCGTCGCCGCGGATGTGCTGCTGGGGCGCTTCTTCGACGCCTTGAAAGCGCGCGGCCTCTACGACCGTGCGCTGATCGTCGTGCTCTCCGATCACGGCGAAGGTCTCGGCGATCACGGCGAGGACGAGCACGGGATCTTCCTGTACCGCGAGGCCATCCAGGTGCCGCTGCTGGTCAAGCTGCCGGAGAACCGCCTGCGCGGCACGCGTGTGGCCGCGCCGGTGGGCCTGACCGACGTCCTGCCCACGGTCCTCGCCATCCTCGGCATCGACGCGCCGAAGACGGACGGCCGGGCGTTGTTCGAGGACGGCGCGCTGGCCACGCTGCCGCCGCGACCCGTGTACAGCGAGACCTGGTATTCGCGGTTTCACTTCGGCTGGAGCGAGCTCCACTCGCTCATCGACGGCGACGAGCACTTCATCGACGCGCCGCGTCCGGAGCTGTACGACGTCCGCGCGCGATCCCCGCGAGACGCGCAACGTGCTGGAAGAGCGCCGCCGGCGATTCGCCGCCATGCGCCAGGCCATCGCGCCGCTGAAGCGCGCCGCGTCCGCACCCGCGCCCGTTTCCGCGGAAGACGCGGCCAAGCTCGCGGCCCTCGGCTACATCGGCTCGGCGTCGCCGGCCGATGGGCCTCTGCCCGACCCGAAGGACAAGACCGGCGTGTTCCGCGATCTGCAGCACGCCTTTCGTCTCTATCGCGAAGGGAAGGACGCCGAGGCGCTGGCGGCGTTCGACCGGTTGCTGCGGGACGAGCCGGACATGGTCGACCTCTTGGATGTTCGCGCGAAAGTGTTGTTCCGGCTGGGCCGCGCGGACGAGGCCATCGAAGCAGGGAAGGAAGCGCTCCGGCGCTCGCCGGCATCGGCCACGCTCGCGGTGGACCTCGCGCAGCAGCTGTTGCTCGCCGGCCGCCTCGACGAGGCGAAGCAGCACGCGGAGCTGGCGCTCAACGGCGATCCCGGCCGCGCGCGCGAAGTCCTCGCGCGCATCGCCCTGTTCCGCGGCGACCTCGATGCCGCGCAACGCGAAGCCACCGCCGCCGGAGACAACGACGCCGCGCGCTACACACTCGCGCGCGTCGCGCAGCGCAAGGGCGACTACGCCACCGTCGAACGCCTCACCGCGACGCTCGTGGCGCGCCGCCTCGCGGGATTGCACGCGTTGCGCGGCGACGCGCTCGCAAGACTCGGCCGCAACGAAGAGGCCGAGCGTGCCTTTCGCGAAGAGTTGCGCCTTGTGCCCGCGAGCCCGGAAGCGAACCGCGGCCTGATCGTCCTCCTCGTGACCCAGGCCCGCACCGACGAGGCCACGCAGGTGGTGCGCGCGTTCGCGACCGCCGCGCCGAATCGCCAAACCTACGACATCATCGCCGAGACCCTGAACGTCGTCGGCGACGAAGCGGGCGCGCGCTACTGGCGCTCACGTCCCTGATGTCAGCCGCCGTAGGCGGCACGAGGAAATAGACCCCGGCTTCAGCCGGGGGATCCGCGATGGCGACGATATCTGAGCCCGCGTAGCGGGCGACAGGCGGGAGGAACCACGCGATCTCTATCGCCCGCTACGCGGGCTCGTTTCGTGTCCGCGCTCGGTTCCCCCGGCTGAAGCCGGGGTCTATTATCTCGCGCCGCCTACGGCGGCTTCCCCCTGATGTCATCCCGAGCGTCGAGCGAGGGACCTGGGCGGGCGGGGCGCGATGAGCGTGCCTGCCGCCCCGCCCTCCCAGGTCCCTCGCTCGACGCTCGGGATGACAATCGGATACCCTCGCCGGGCGTGCACCGGTCCCCGCTCGTCGTCATTCTGCTGCTCCTCGCCGCATGCAGCCGCACCGCCGAAACGGCGCGAAGCCGCGACATCATCCTGATCACCATCGACACCCTCCGCGCCGACGCGCTCGGCGTGAAAGACGCCCCTTCCTCGATTCGCTCGCCGCGCGCGGCGTGGTCTTCACGCACGCGCACGCGCACAACGTCGTGACCCTGCCGTCGCACGCGAACATCCTCACCGGCCTGTATCCGTGGCAGCACGGGATCCGCGACAACGCCGGCTTCACCCTCGACGCGAAGCACGCCGACGCTCGCGACGCTCCTGCGCGACCAAGGCTTCGCCACCGGCGCATTCGTCGGCGCGTTTCCGCTCGACTCGCGCTTCGGCCTCGACCACGGCTTCGACGTCTACGACGACGCGTATCGCGCGGCCGGCAACCCGCTCGACTTCGCCGTGCAGGAGCGGCCGGGGAGCGAGACGCTCGCGCGCGCGAAGGCCTGGTGGGACGCCAGCGCCGCGAAGCCGCGGTTCCTCTGGGTCCACCTCTACGAGCCGCACGCGCCGTACGAGCACGGCGGCTACCTCGGCGAGGTCGCCGCGGCCGACGCCATGCTCGCGGACACGCTCGGTCCGCTGCTCGCCGCGTCGCCGGACGCGATGGTGATCGTCACCGGCGACCACGGCGAGGCCCTCGGCGATCACGGCGAGGAGACGCACGGCCTGTTCGCGTACGAGTCGACGCTCGCGGTGCCGCTGCGTCGTCGCTCGACTCCGTCGCGCGCAGCCTGCGCGTCGACGACCGCTGGGTGCGCCACATCGACATCGCCCCGACCATCCTCGAGCGGGCCGGCATCGAGCAGCCGGCGGCGATGAAGGGACTCTCGCTCTTTGCGGAGGGGGAGCGGGGCCACAGCTACTTCGAGGCCCTCTCCGCGTCGCTCAACCGCGGCTGGGCGCCGCTGGCCGGCGTCCTCGACGGCGGCGGCAAGAAGCTGATCGAGCTGCCCGTCCCCGAGCTCTACGACCTGCCGCGCGATCCGAAGGAAGAGCACGAACCGCTACCGCGAGGACCGCCGCACCGTCGTCGCCCTGCGCAATCTAAGCTGAAGGCGGACGCTCCGGCGCCGGTGCAGGGCGCCAGGCGGTCAGCGGGGAGCAGGCGGCCACGCTCCTGAGCCTCGGCTATCTGACCGGCACGTCGTCGAAGACAGTGTTCACCGCGGCCGACGATCCGAAGAACCTGGTCGCCCTCGACAATCAACTGCACCGCTCCATCGCCGCCTACCAGCAGGGCGACCTCGCGAAGGCCATCGAGCTCGCGCGCGGTCTCGTCGCGCAACGGCCGGACATGCAGATCGCGCAGGAGATGCTGGCCTTTTTTCTCGGCCAGAACGAGCGGCCCGACGAGGCCATCGCACTGCTGCAGCGGCAGGTGGCGGCGGGGCAGGCGAACGACTCGATGCGCATCCGCCTCGGCTGCTGCTCAGCGAGGCGGGCCGCGCGAAGGAGGCTCTGGAGCTGCTGCGGCCGTACGAGACCGCGACGATCCGGACCTGCTGAACGCGTACGGAATCGCGCTGGCCGACGACGGCGACGTTCCCGGCGGCCGTCCGCCAGTTCGAGCGCATTCTCGCCCGCGACCCCAACAACGCCCGCGCCCTGCAGAACCTCGGCATCGTCGCCCTCCGCGCCGGCGACGTGCCGCGCGCGCGCGCGGCTATCTCGAGCGCGCGCTGGCCCTCGACGCCCGCCTGCCGCTGGCCTGGAACGCCCTCGGCGTCGTCGCGGCGCGCAGCAACAATCTCGACGCCGCACTCGCGCACTGGACGAAGCGCCGTGGCCATCGATCCGTCCCAACTCGACGCCCTCTACAACCTCGGCGTCGTCGCCGCGGAACGCGGCCGCACCGACGTCGCCCGCAAAGCGCTCCGCGACTACCTTGACCGCGCCCCCGCCTCGCGCTTCGCCTCCGAACGAGCCACCGCCCGTTCGCTCCTCGCGTCGCTGCCCTCCTGATATTCTTTCGCGCATGACGGTCCAAGCTTCGTCTTCCTCGCTCGAGCGGGAGCTGGAGTCCCGCAAGAAGCTCACGCTCGATCGCGAATCAGATCAACTCCGCCGAGTCGATCCCGCACATCCTGATGACGCTCAAGGACCAGCATCCTCGAGCTGCTCGACGCCGAGCGCCTGACCATCTACGCCATCGACACCAAGAACCAGGAGCTCTTCTCGCTCCAGAAGATCGGCGACATGCCGAAGGAGATCCGCGTCCCGAAATCCTTCGCGTCCATCGCCGGCTTCACCGCGCTCGCGCGCAGGACCATCAACATCAAAGACGCCTACGACGCCGCCGAGCTGCAGAAGTTCCACGCAGAACCTCCGCTTCGACCAGCGCTGGGACAAGTCAGAGCGGCTTCCGCACCAAGCGCGGTGCTGGCCGTGCCGATCATGTTCGAGAAGTACCTGATGGGCGTGATCCAGCTCATCAACAAACGCCACGGCACGGCGTTCACGACGCACGACGAGGATGGCGCCGAGGAGATCGCGCGCATCCTGGGCATCGCGTTCTACAACCAGCACAAGGTGCAGCGCACCGGCAAGCCGTCGACGTTTCGGCGGACTCGTCGACAAGGGACTCATCTCGGAGAAGATCCTCGACCAGGCCGCGGTGCAACGCGCGCATGAACAACACCAACGTCGAGCGCGTGCTGATCGAGGACTTCAACGTTCCGAAGGAAGAGCTGGGGCGTTCGCTGTCGGCGTACTACTCGGCGCCGTTCTTCATCTGGGACGGCGAGCGCGTCATCCCCGCGGAGCTCAGGGAGCGCGTGGCCTCGGAGATCTGGAAGAAGAACATCGCCGCGCCGGTGGAGCGGAAGCCGGGCGCGGTCGTGATCGCGATCGACGACCCGCAGGACCTCACGCGCCTTGATGGCATCCGCGCCATGCAGCTCGCCCCGCGCTACGAGTTCTGCGTGGGACTGAAGCACGAGATCCTCGCGTACATCGCGAAGTCGTACGGTGAGCGCACGGACGCCGACGGGTCGACCAGTGAGTCCGCCGACTGGGCCAGGATCCTCGACTCCCTCGGCGAAGGCGAAAGGGTGGAGCTGGACGACACGCCCAGGGACGAGCCGGAGCTCGACGAGACCGACTCCGGAATCGTGAAGCTCGCCAATCAGCTCATCATCGAGGCCTTCGCGCGCGGCGCGTCGGACATTCACGTCGAGCCGGACGGCCCGCGCAATCCGTGCATGATCCGCCTCCGCATCGACGGCGACTGCCAGAAGTTCATGGAGATCCCCGGCCCGCACCGCAACGCCCTGGTCCAGCGCCTGAAGATCATGGCCAAGCTCGACATCTCCGAGAAGCGCAAGCCGCAGGACGGCAAGATCCGCTTCAAGTACTCGCGCGGCACGATCGAGCTGCGCGTCGCCACCATTCCCACGGCGAACCAGAACGAAGACGTGGTCATGCGCATCCTCGCGGCGTCCAAGCCGCTGCCGCTCGACAAGATGGGCTTCAGCGACCGCAACCTCGCGCGCTTCAAGCAAGCTCCTCGCCAAGCCGTACGGCATCGCCCTCGTCGTCGGCCCCACCGGCTCCGGCAAGACCACCACCCTCCACTCCGCCCTCGGCTTCATCAACACCGTCGACATGAAGATCTGGACCGCCGAAGACCCGGTCGAGATCACGCAGAAGGGCCTGCGCCAGGTGCAGGTGCAGCCCAAGAT
Source organism: uncultured Acidobacteriota bacterium (assembly GCA_963821585.1). Lineage (GTDB taxonomy): Bacteria > Acidobacteriota > Thermoanaerobaculia > Gp7-AA8 > Gp7-AA8 > QHVT01. Next base: position 3,382,032 of record CAWGEI010000003.1, on the reverse strand, counting down.
CGACTTCACCTTCGCCGCCGCCATGCGCTCCTTCCTGCGCGCCGACCCCGACGTGATCATGGTCGGCGAGATGCGCGACCACGAGACCGCCGCCATCGGCATCGAAGCCTCCCTCACCGGCCACCTCGTCTTCTCCACCCTCCACACCAACTCCGCCCCGGAGACCATCACCCGCCTCCTCGACATGAACATCGACCCCTTCAACTTCGCCGACGCCCTCCTCGGCATCATGGCCCAGCGCCTCATCCGCGTCCTCTGCCCCAAGTGCAAACAGGGCTACCACCCGGCGCCCGAGGAGTTCGAAGAGATCATCGAAGCCTACGGCTACGACTACTGGCCGGAGACCGGCATCACCTACTCCGACGACCTCACCCTCTACATCCCCAAAGGCTGCACCCACTGCAACAACACCGGCTACAAAGGCCGCATGGGCGTCCACGAGCTCCTCGTCGGCACCGACGAACTGAAGAAAGCCATCCAGCACAAAGCGTCAATCGACGAGTTGCGGCGTTTAGCGATGTCGCAGGGCATGCGCACGCTCATGCAGGACGCGATCGAAAAGGCGTTCAAGGGATTCTCGGACATCAAGCAGGCGCGGGCGATCGCGGTGAAGTAAGTTGTTCTAGGAGTGCGGTGGCGAGGTGGGTCGCACTCCTAGATCGCCCTCCCGCCGGGAATTCTCTGCGGCCGTCCACGCCGACAAGGAGCCTCGTTTCGCCGGCGTAGCAGCCGATGTCGGGCCAGCCGGCGCCGGCGGGCGCGTGCGGATCGAGCGCCTTGAATTCGCGATCGAGCCGGATGCCGGTCAACGACGCACGGCACGGCCTCGGTTGTGGTTTGACAGGAGGAGCGCGAAGACCCGAGGTACGCGCGTGTCCGCGATGTTTCCGTCCGTGCGGTTGTAGACCAGGACTGCCGCACCCTGCCAGTTCGTGACGGAGACGTCGCGAACGACGATGCCGAGGGACGTCAGTTCCGACAGCTCGGTGAGGGCGTGGCCGGCGACGGCGGTGTGAACCGGCAGGTCGGCGACGGGCGGGGTGTAGCGCTGGCTCGGCCGGACGAGGAGAAATCCGGGCGCGACCGGAAGGAGGGTCGAACGCAGGGCCGGAGCCGGGGATGCGGTACCGCCGGTGCAGCGCAGCGCGCGTGCCTCGCCCGCCTCGCCACTCGCCGTCAGGAGCAGGGCGCCCAGGCACCACCGGCGCGAAGCCGGGAGCTCGCCCGGCTCGTCATAGTCGATCGTGACGACCGCGCCGTGCGCAAGCGACGTGGCGGTTGCCGAGCGGATCGCCGAAAGGCCGAACGTGCTCGCCCCGGAATCGAGCGTCACACCGCCGGACGTCACCCGCGCGAAGCGAAGAACGGGCGGCTCCTCCATCGGAGGGTCGAGTTGGACGACGCGATCGAGCCAGATCACCGCGTACATCAGCGACGTCCAGACTACCTGAAAGTTGTCATAGCGCCGGGGCCGGCCGTCGGTGGATAGAGACAGGCCCGGGCGCTCACTAGCGAGAGGACCTTCCGCCGGAACGGCGAGGCCCGCAATGCCCGACGTCTTCGGCGGCTGCCACACCACATAGAAGTCCCGGCCGTTGGATGCGACCACCGGCCGCGGCTCATCTCCTCCGCAGCACCACCACCACACCCCGGGCTCCGTCTCGAGCACGAGGGGCTCCGCGTCGATGAACGAGCCGTCGACGCGAATCCGTCGCGCCAGGAGCCGCGACTGCGACGAGCTGAGCTCGCGCCATACGACCAGGTATCGGTCCGCCGCGGCGGCGACGTTCGGATGGACGACGTTCGTGCCCGCTTCCGGTGAAGCGAAGTCGATGATGGTCTGCTTCCCGGTATCAGGCCGGAAGAGCGCACCGCGAATCGACGCGCTGCCGCCCGGCGGGGTGAAGGAGACATCCCCCTCGCGCCAGACGGCGAGGGCGTTCTCGCGGGTGGCCGCTACGCGCGGCTGCGTCTGAGGCATCGGCAGGCCTGGGGCGCCGGGATCCAGGCGCCTCTCGACGGCCGCCGGCGGCGCGACCATCACCGGCGGCGCAACAGCGACCGCGCCGGGGCTGCCGGGAGCGTGCGTCGCGCTGGCGACGGTCGCGGCGTTCGTGACGAGGCCCGGCGTCGCGCCGGGTGCGACGCGGACCTGCAGGGTGAACGCGGCCGCGGCCGCCGCCGGAAACTCTGCCGCGGTGCAGGTGACGGTGCCGTTCGCGCCGATGGCCGGCGGGGTGCAGGTGAAGCCGTCCGGCGCCTCGATGCGCTCGAACAGCAGTTCCGCGGGGAGGGTGTCCGTCAGCACGACGTTCGTCGCCGCGCCCGGTCCGGTGTTGTGGATCGACAGCGTGTAATCGAACGTCGAATTCGGCCGCGCGCTGGTCGCGGCGGTGTGCTTCCGGATCGAGAGATCGGCCTGCGGGACGAGCTCCACGGCCGGCGACGCCGCGAAGCGGTCGGAGAGGTCCGGATCGGAGACCGGCGAGGTCACGCTCGCGGTGTTGGTCACCATCCCCGCCGTCGCGTCGGGTGCGACGGCGACATGGAGCAGCAGCGTCGCCGACGCGCCGGGAATCATTCGCGGGGCGGTGCAGGTGACGGTGCCGTTCATGCCGGCTTCGGGGGTCGTGCAGGAGAAGTCCGTTCCCACCGCGGTCGTGACAAGCCGCGAGACGAACCGCAGTTGGGGCGGGAGCACATCGGTCATCGTCACCTCGGAGGCCGTGGCGGGCCCGCCATTCGTAACGGTGATCGTGTACGTGAATGCACTTCCGGCCGCCGCCCTCGCCATGCCGGCGGTCTTGACGATCGACAGATCGGCGCCGGCCGCGCGAACGGTGGTGGCGCTCGACGAAGCACTGCCATTGCCGGGATCGGGGTCGGCACCGGCATGCGATACGGAGGCGGTGTTCACGATGGAACCGGCCGAGTCGAGGGCGACCCGGGCGCGGAGCAGAAAGGAGGCGGTGCGCGCGTTCGGCAACAGGGGGCTCGTGCAGGTGATCGTGCCGTTCCTGCCGGAGGCGGGTGTCTTACAGGTCCAGCCTGCCGGCGCGCTCAGTTCCTGGAAGAGCAACTGCGGCGGCAGCACGTTCGTCACGGTGACGCCGGCCGCATCGTTGGGGCCCCGATTGGTCGCGGAGATCTCGTACGCGATCTCGTCTCCCTGAAGGACGCTGGTCGCGGTCGTCACGATGCGGATCGCCAGATCCGCCGGCATGGGGAACGGGTCGTCGTCCTGAATGGTGATGCTGGCGGCAGTGACGGCGCCGAGGGTGGCGCCGGTGGCATTCCGCAGTTCGACTACGAAGTGCTCGGACGGCTCGTACACATCATCGGCGACGATCGGGATCTTCAGGGTTTTCGACCTGCCGTCACCGTCGTCCCAGACGAGGAGAGAGCTGTCGAGCGGGAGGTAGTCGCCCGGGACCGAGGCGGTGCCGAGGCTCGTCAACACTTCGACGCTCGCGATGCCGGCGGTGCTGCCGTCGCGCGTGACGGTGATGGTCGCGAAGGCCTCGCCTTCCGACACGCTCGCGCTCGCGGCCTCGAGCTGGACGGTGCTCGCGAGCGCATTTCTCACGGCCACGCAGTGCGAGTACTCCGAGGTATCGCCGGTAATGTGATTCGTCGCCGTTGCGAGGATGAACTCCCTGCCGGGATAGGCGTAGGTCGTGTCGATCGCGGCATCGCCGTTCGCGTCGGTGATCACCTCGATCCAGGAATTGATCTCGGCTCCCTGACGGATGCCGTCGAGGCCGCAGACGGGATTCGAGTGAAAGTCGATGATGAACGCGGTGCCGGGATTGCTGTGGAGCGTCCCGGTGACCGTCAACATCCCGGCGTCCCAGACCGCCGAGGTCAGCACGGGATGGTTCTGCAGGTTGTTCGCATACCCGGTATCGGCGTCGCGCGGATCGTTCGGCACCGTTTCCCCGAGGCTGCCGAGGGCAAGGCCGCGGAGTCCGTTCGAGTCGATGTTGTTGCCGCGAATCGTGTTCCCGGTGTGCCCCGCGCCCACCACCCTGACGCCGTGACCGCGGTTGTGGGCGATGATGTTCGGACCGACATAGGCGCCGGACGAGCGGATCGACACGCCGTCGAGGCCGTTGCCGAGAGGAAAGGTCCAGTGGGCGGCAACGCCGATCACGTTGCTCCAGACGTTCGTGTACCGGACCGCGCCGGTGAGGACGACGCCGTGTCCCGCGTTGCCGGAGATCACGTTTCCGGCTGCCCAGGTCAGGTCACCGATCTGGCCTTGCGATTCGGCCCACTCAATGCCCGTGCCGTTGCCGCGCGCGAGCAGGCCGGTCGCGTCGGTGCCGATGTAGTTCGCCCGGACGCTGTTGCGGGTCCCGGCGGAGACGATCGAGATGCCTTCGGCCAGGTTGCCGCTGATGACGTTGCGATCGTTCCCCGCCGGGCTGCCGATCTCGATCGCGCTGCAGCCATCGGTGCACCACACGCCGCGCAGGTTCGGCATCACGGTCGTGCCGTCGGCGTCGAGCCCGATGTAGTTGTGCATCACCTGGACGCCGGGGGCGGTGACGTACAGGCCGGCGCCGCCGGCGAAGCCATTGAAGACGAAGCCTCGGACTCGCGACATGGCGCCGTCGATGCTCAGGCCGTGCGCGCCGTCACCGGCGAGCTCGCCCGAGATCTCGATGATCGGCCTGCCAGCGTATCCGGGCTGCGTCGTCGCATCGAGCAGCGTCTGGCCGGCCGTCACCGCTGGGAGCGGCGTCAGCGGCCGGATGGTGTGAAAGGCGGCGCGCGGGATGGCGAACGCGATGGTGTGGGGTCCGGCGCCGAGCGCGTTTGCATCGAGGATCGCCTGCCGCAGCGTACCGGGCCCGCTGTCGTACGAGGAGGTGACGGTCAACGTCCCGGCCGAGAGCGGAAGGCCAAGGAGGAAAAGGAGAGGGGCGATCCGTCTGATCAAACGAGGGCTCCAGGATGATTTTCAGCTGATGGCATTCCAGTGTAAGCCCTCCGCCCTACTCCTCCCTAGTGAGCTGAATTGGCGGGACGATCGACGGAAATGTCGTCCGGTTTCGCCGGCGTGAGCCCCGGCAACGTGCGCCAGCACGCCGAGCAGTCGGACGACGACGGCAGGACGTGGCGGACGGTCTTCGACGGCCTGTACATGAAAACGCAATGGAGTCCCATTCCCGGGAGGGACGTCGCGCACGTGGATCGGCCTGGTTCGCGATGACGGTGAAGCTCGCGGCCTGATTCGACGGCTGTAAATCCCACTATTCGTTTTTGGAAGAACACCAAAATCTGTGAGGCGAAAACCGACACCGAATCTTGACGAAAACGTCGTCAGGACTGACCAAGCTTTCGTGAGTACTGACGAAACTTTCGTGAGTACTGACGAAACTTTCGCGAGTACTGACCAAACTTTCGCGAGTACTGACCAAACTTTCGTGAGTACTGACCAACTTTTCGCGAGTACTGACCAAACTTTCGTGAGTACTGACCAAACTTTCGTGAGTACTGACGAAAACTTCGTGAGTACTGACGAAAACTTCGTCAGTACCGACCAACTCTTCGCGGGGAGTGACGAAAACTTCGTCAGTACTGAGTCTTTTGGGGCCGTCGTTAAGGAAGTTGAGGCAACGACTCCGCGGCGTGGGGGGCGGTCCTCCCGGGAAACCGGGATGGCAGTCAAAAACGATCGCGACCTGCATCGAGCCCAGCTTGGAGCGAACCCGCGAGCATCTGAACGATCAGAATCTGCGGCGGACCCATCCACGCGTCCGCTTCGCCCGTAGAGCGTGCATGTCGAACATCGAAACCGTGCAATCGATCTATACCGTCTCCGGGCGCGGCGACGTCGAAGCGATCCTCGGCCGACTCTCGGAGTCGGTGGAGTGGGAGTACGGCGGCCCGCCCTCGACTGACGCGCCGTGGCTGCAGCCGCGTTCCGGCCGCGCGGGGGCCGCGGAGTTTTTCGGAGCGCTGCGCGTGCTGGAGTTCCCGCGCTTCGATGTGAAGCTCATCGCCGAGTCGGGGAGCACCGTGATCGCGCTCGTCGACGTGGAAGCCGTCATCACCGCGACCGGCAGGCGCGTCGTGGAAGAGGACGAGGTCCACATCTGGCAGTTCGGCGCGGACGGGCTGGTGACGCGCTTCCGCCATCGCGTGGATACACATCTGCAGTGGATGGCGTATCACGGAAAAGAGGGCTGAATCTCCGTGTCTCTCCGTGCTCTCTGCGGCTCTGTGGTGAATGCACACGTGTTTTCACCACAGGCCCCACCGGCGGTTGCGGACCACCGTTCACGAAAGCGATGCAGATAAGCCAATGTAGGGCGTGGCTTCAGCCCGCCTCTCGGGCGGGGTGGGGGCTCTCGCGAACCTGCCATGCTCACACCGGGGAGGCGGGCTGAAGCCACGCCCTACATTGGCTCGCTGTGGCTGCAAGGAGACTTTCGCAGCAGAGCCACAGAGAGCACAGAGGGGGACGGAGAGCGGATGTACGGGCGCGCCGTGAGACGCGCCCGCACATCGCCAGGTCTCAGAACCTCAGGGAATCTGACAGCCGGAGCAGAGAGGCTTGCAGCTGCACGTACTCGGCTTCCACGTGCCGCCGGCGATGCTGCACTGCAGCTCGGCGGCGGGCGAACAGCCGATCGGCGGGGGCGCCGGTGCCTCGTACGCGGGACGGTCGTCGAAGAGCGAGACCCAGCGTCCGTCGAATCCGCCGTTGGCGGCCGTGTACCACGCACCGCGGAGCCACATCCCTTCCTCGCGCGTATTGTCGGAGTTGATCACGCCCGAGTGTACGAAGTAATCGTGCTGCCACCAGAAGGAGTTGTGGGAGTTGTAGTAGCCGCTGGCCGCGCCGCGGGTGTAGCCGTAGCTGTCGGTGCCCAGACCCTCGAAGCCCTGGAAGTCATCGGAGCCGGTCATGGGCCATTCCGGATTGAGCTCGGCCGAATACGCGCCGAACAGCCACCTCTTCGACAGGTAGCCCTCGCGCCCGTCGGTCAGGCCGGATTTCCCGATGTCCTTCGACCTCGTGTAGAAGCGCTGCAGGCCCGCGCTCACCTCGGCCACGCCCGCCTCGTTGACGATGGGGCTCTCCAGCAGCACGTCCGCCGAGAGATCCGACAGCCAGTGGGTGTACCACGCGGCGTACTGCCAGTGGGTCGGGTGAATGTCGGCCAGGTCCTGCAGCTCGTACGTGAGGCGTTTCACCTGCTGCCACGAGATCGTGTTGCCGTTGTCCACGCGGGAGGCGAGCGTCGATGCGTTGTGGTAAGCCAGAGCCTGGGCGCCCCACGTGGCCACCGCCGCGGAAGATCCCTCAGGCACGAAGACGTAATGCACGTTCTTCTGGCTGCTCCCGTTGGTGATGTCCACCTCGGCGTCCGCGCCGAGAGTGTTCCTCTGCGACGTGATCCAGGCGAACGTGTTCGCGACGAAGCGCAGCTCGTGCCCGTGCGACTTCGCACCGGGGAGGTCATAGTTGCTCTCGTCGGCCTGCCACAGCAGCACGTGCTTGCCGGTGGCCGTCTGCATGAAGTTGAGCTCCCAGTCGTAATAGCGGCGCATGTGGTGCTCCTTGTGGAGCGTGACCGTGACGTGGTTGACGTACTCGGCGCCCACGCCCGGCGTGCCGCTGACGCCGTGCAATACGATCTCGACGCGCTCCCAGTCGTGAATCTCGCTGCCGTCTTTGTCGGCCGCGTTGTAGACGTGGTAGAGCAGGACGAGCGACTTGCTGCCGTCGTTCATGTACTCGATGAGCGCGGTGTAGAGCGTCGGACGGATGCGCCAGTTGCTGTAAGCGCCCGACCCGCTCTGCGCCGCGGCGAGATATTGCGGGACGTTGATCCAGTTGAGACGGTTGTTCGAGAAGTTCCCGTCGCGGTCGAAGTCGAAGTTGGTGAGCCAGTCGCGGCCGTTCTTGCCGTCGTTTTCATCGCCGCGTTTCAGGATCACCGGGGCGTAGTAGTTCAGGTAAGCCTGGCGCTGCGCGACCGTGAGGTTCCAGGCCTGGGCCTGAATTTCCTCCGGGCTCCAGGTCAGCGCGAGGATGGCGAGGACAGCCGTGCAGAGCGCGTGCGCGGCACGGCGGGAGAGAGAATTCATATGTTTGTTATTTGCCTTTCTGATGGTGGTGGAGGTGCGCAGGAACGCCCTCGGGTGATGCAGGTATTCCTCTGTGCTCTTCTGTGACTTTGTGGTGAAAACACGCGTGCATTCACCACAGAGTCACAGCGCGGCCGAGCCGCAACCAAGTTATCGCGGCGAAGCCTCTGTGGTCTCTGTGTCTCGGTGGTGAATCGGTCTCTCTCTCTTGCAGGCAAAAGGGAGACGTTCACCACAGAGACACAGAGACCACAGAGGCTTCGCCGCGAAATCGTTGTGCTACGCGAAGAAACACAAGATCAGTAGTACAGAGAGCACGGAGGGAGGAGCGTAAGTGTCCTCGCCGGGAGCCATGTTGTCCCCTCGCGAGGATGCGGCGATGGCGGATCAACAAGCGTTCCCTCCTGTCGCGCCTGGCATCAATGCCGCGTTGCGGGCAGCATGAAGAAACAGCTCGTCGTCCTTCTGCTCGTTGCCATGCCGATGTTCGGCGAGAACATCATCACGGCGGGCGGCTCGGAGGAGGGTACTACGGGCATCGAGACGCTGAGTCAGGGCTGGTCGATGAACCAGCGCTTTCGCGACGTCACGATCTCCGCGCATCTCACGAACGGCGGCGGCTCGGCGCGCGGCATCGCGTATCTGATGCGCACGATCGGTCCGGGCACGACGTGCGCGTCGGAAGTGGCGAGCGTGTCGTTCGATCTGCCGCTCGGCTATCAGGGAATGTACACGCTTTTCACCGGACTCGATCTCACCGCGGGGGACTACTGGCTGGTCTTCTCGAAGCCGCGCCGCGGACCCTTCAGCTATGCGAACTGGACGATCTCCACGCCGCGCGACCTCACCACCGGTCCGCGCATCCGCTACCTCGGCATGGCCTGGGTGGACTCCGAGGACCGGATCGCGGAGTACGTACCGGCGTCCGACTTCAACGTGCTCACCGATCGGTTCCCGTATCGCTTCGAGGTGACGGGCGAGCCGGTGCGGCCGGAGATCCGGCGCCGGCCGTCGTAGCCGGCAGCGCGCCGGCCGGCATGCTTGACCTCGCCCCTCTCCCGGCCTAGCATCGGCGGAGCTTCTTCCTTCCGTCATCGGGTACTGAGAGAGGAGAGTCTCGTGTTCCTACGTCTCGTTCCGGTCCTTGCGTTCGTTGTCTCCGTCGTCCTTCCCGCCGCCGCCCAAAACGCGAACAGTCTGTTGCTCCGGAGGCCGTTCAAGGTCATCGGCCAGGAGGCTGTCGTTCCCAACTGTCCGGGGTCGGGGGAGGAGCTGGAATCGCCCACCACCCTCACCCCGAACGGCGATCACGTTCTCAGCACCACGTTCAAGATCACGTCGCAGGCGATGCAGGTGCCGGTGTATGTGAAGAGCAACAACGTCTGGACGTGCAGCATGAAGACGTTCGACCTTCGCCTGTACACTGATCCGGAGAGTGGGCAGCCGAAGTATCCGGGGCCGACGCTGCTGGTCGAGCGGCAGAGCGATACGTACACGCCTGGCGACCAGATCCAGGTCCTGCTGCAGAACAACCTCCCTCCGTCCAACGAGGACTGCGTCTGGGCGCAGGGCAACTGCGACTGCAGCAATCCGAACAACAAGCCGCAGTGCTGCAAGGACACGAACAAGCCGAACGGCATGAACTGCTTCCACGGCGACAACACCACGAACCTCCACTTCCACGGCACGCACGTGTCGCCGCAGAGCCCGCAGGACTACGTCCTGCTGCAACTCACGCCCGCCGGCACGCCCGCGGGCAGCGTCATGCACGGCCAGGAGCACGAGGTCTCCGGCCAGTTCCAGTACGCGCTCAACCCGCTGCCGTCGAATCAGTCCGAGGGGACGCAGTGGTACCACCCGCACAAGCATGGATCGACCTCGGAGCAGGTCGGCAACGGCCTGGCCGGCGCGCTGGTCATCAAAGGGCCCTTCGACAAATGGCTCCAGGCGCAGTACCACGACACGCTGCGCGAGAAACTGCTCGTCCTGCAGCAGGTACACGACCTCAACTTCACGACGCTCACCGGCCGCTTCACGCCGCTCCCGCTGATCAACGGCCAGCTCGTGCCGCAGATCACGATGTACAAAGGCGAGATCCAGCGCTGGCGCCTGGTGAACGCGAACATCGACGCCACGGCGCAGTTCACGGTCGACTTCAACGGCGTCGTCAACACGCCCGTCCAGGTGAGGCAGATCGCCATGGACGGCGTGCAGTTCTCGCCGAAGAACTACCAGTGCCAGCCGCTGCTCGACACGACGCCGTGCGACGGCGCGATCAGCGACTTCTCGTTCCAGTTCTCGCCCGGCAACCGCGCCGATTTCCTCGTCAAGGCGCCCTCCGCGATCGGCGAGTTCTTCGTCTCCTACGAGGTCTTCGGCAACGTCGAGGAGCAGGGGACGCGGCCGACGGGCGAGAGTCGCGCGGCGCGCGCCATCCCCACCGTCCAGCGCGCCCTGACGCGGCAGACGCTCGACGCCGTCGCTCCCGGAGCGTCGCAGCCCGCGCTGCTGTCCATCGCCGTCGTCGACTGCCCGCCGGGGATGAACTGCGACATGCAGTTCCCCGCGACGCTGCCCGACCTGCCGCCGTTCCTCCGCCCGATCACGCCGAAAGGCACGCCGCAGCAGGTGCAGTTCCAGGTGCTCGATGCGGCGGGCCAGGCGAAGGCGAACCCCGCGCCGGCCGGCATCTTCGGGATCTGGGTCAAGGGGCAGAACAACGACAAACAGCAGCAGTTCCGGGAGGACTGCGCCGCGTTCACGGAGCTGCTCGATCCGGACGGCGGCGAGGAATGGCGCGTGTCGCAGAACCTCAAGAGCGGCTCGCCGTTCCACGTTTTCCACATTCACACGAACCCGTTCCAGGTCGTGAGCACGTACGATACGACCGGCAAGCAGGTCACCTATCCCGAGCCGATCTGGCAGGACAGCGTCACGCTGCCGAGCAATCAGAACCCCGGCGATCCAAACAATCCCCAGGGAGAGGTCGTGATCCGGCAGCGCTTCGAGGACTACACGGGACTCTACGTCCTGCACTGTCATTTCCTCGGCCATGAAGACCGCGGAATGATGCTGTCGGTGCAGACGGTGTGTCCAAACCAGCCCGACTCCTACAGCGTGACTTCGGCCACGCAGAAGGAGTGTACGTTCGGCCAGTTCATCAAAGCGAAGCCTCCGTGTACGACGGTGCCGCAGGCGGAGGCGCACGCGCATTGATGCGGGCCTGGCGCGCGTCCCTTGGGGCGCGCGCTATTTGAGTTTCAGCTTTCTCCTTTTCTTTGACGCCTTTGACACCTTCTTCGATGACTTCTTCGATGACGCCTTCTTGCGCAACGGAGGGTTGACTTTGATGGCCGGCATTTCCGGGACGGCGCCGCTGCGGTTGCTGAACGTCCACACCGCACCGCCGTCGTCGCCGGCGAGCACCTCGCCGGGGAGGATGCCGCCGTGGATCAGGGCGAGGACGGAGAAGGGTTGGTCGCCGTAGACGATGCCCTGCTGCCGGCCCTGGAAGTCCCACGCGCGCACGGTGTGATCGAGGGATGCAGTGTAGAGGAGCTGGGAGCGGTCATCGACGAGGAGCGCGGTGATGCGGTCGCGATGGTCCTTGATTCCGAACGGCAAGCCAGACATGTCCAGCAGCAGAAGTGTGTTTTGGTCCGCGACGACGATTACGCTGGATGCGATCGCGAGCAGCGAGACGTGACGGCCGGTGGGCGCCTTGAAAACGGAGCGCCGCTTCTCCAGATCCCACAGCGCGACCTCGCCGGCCTCGGTGCCCGATACAGCGAACGCGTCGTTCGCGGCGAGCGCCGTCACGCGCGAACGATGCTTGCCGAGCGCGTCGAGTGGTGAGCCTGTGCCGGGGCGGGTGAGGGCGATCGTGCCGTCGATGCCGGCGGTGATGATGGCGCTCGAGTTCGTGGCCATCGCCGTGATCGGTCCGTCGTGAGGGCGCCAGACGCGGCCGACCGGGCCGCTGCCGCGTGCGAACGCGACTTCACCACTCTCCAGCGCCACCGCGATCACGTCGCCCACGTAGCCTGCTCCGAAAACGCTCGCGGCGAAGGGACCCACCTGCTGCTCCTTCGCGCGCTGCACGTCCCATTCGCGCACGCTGGCGCCGCGGTTCCAGACGACCGCACGCTGTCCGTCCGGCCGGAGCGCGATCGACGTCGCGTTCGATCCGCCGACGCCTCCGGCTCCGCCGTCGCAACGGATGTTGAACGTGCCGCCTCTGCAGATGCCCAGCGCCTTTGCGACCGAGGCGCACGAGCTCACGCTCGCGTCGGGACTTGCAACGAGGTCGAAGCTTGTTCGCACAAGCTGGCGATCGTCGCCGCCGGTGATCAGCTCGTCGTCGTGAAACACGCAGGCGCGGATTGCACCGCCGTGCCGGACCTGGCGGGGACCGTATCCGACGCGCATGTCCCACAGGTACAGCGAGCCGTCGGCTGTGCCGGTAATCAGAATATCGTCCCCGGGCACGATGGCCGCGACCGTGACCGCTGCTTCATGCTCCAGCAGTCGTGCGTTCATGCCGGCGTCCCAGAGCCGTGCAGTGCGATCGCTGGAGTAAGTGACGAAAAATTCTCGATCAGGTTCGGCGATCAGACCGGTGACGCCGAGGGCATGGCCGCTATCGACCGTTCGGGCGTCGCCGGGTCGGCCTGCTGGACAAGTGCGCAGCTTCCGATCGGCGCCCGCTGAAAAGATGGATTGCCCGTCGAGTCCGACGGCCAATACGGCGCCGTCGTGCGCACTCGCGTGTACCGTCGTTCCGCGCGGCGAGATCTCCAGGATGCTGCCGTCGGCGCACCCGAACACGGCTTCGCCGCCGAACGCCGCCGCGGAGGTGACACGCGCGGTGATGCGATCGGCGGTCGTCTGCCGGCCGTTACCGATATCCCAGTGAAGGATCTCTCCGTCGGCCCCACACGAATACATCGCATCGCCGGCGGCGACGATGTGTGTGACTTCACCGCGGTGTGCCTCGAACCGATCGGAGAACGTGCCGTTCGGCATTCCCAGGAACGTGACCGTTCCTTCCGCGTCTCCGATGACGGCGCGTTGTCCGTCAGATGTGAGACTCGACGCGGTCAGCCGCGATGTGCGGATGGTGGTCGCGATCCCGGATGGATCGACGAGCATCACTGCGTTCGCGCAGCGCACGACGAGAGCGCCGCTCTCTTGGTGTACGTGAATTCCCGCGACGGGGCCCGGCGGACGAAGGCGCGCACGCTCGGACGTCTGTGCGTCGTACGACTCGACGCGCAACGGCAGGTCCATGGGACGCAGGCCGAGCAGTTCCTCGATCTCGTCGTCGTCGCGCCCGTCCCGCCGCAGCGTGGAGTAGAGGATCGCCGCGACGTCGGACGGTACCTCGTTCACGCGCTGGAGGTTCGCTCGCAGCGCGGTGGAGACGATCTCCAGGGGGCCGCTGTCAACTGGCGAAGTTGCGAACTGTTGCATGACGGACCTCGTCCAAGACGTCGGCGGCGATCGCCGCGCCGAATCGTTCGATCAGATCCTGCAGCCGGGACGTCGACGTAAGCAGCCTGCTGGCGCGGAGAGTTTCTCCGGCCTGCAGCAGGTGCCACGCACCGTGGTACAGGCCATACCAGCTCTCTTCCTCGTCCTCCTTTTTCGGAACGACTGCGTTGGCGAGCTGCCGGTGAGCGCCTTGTTGCGTGTTCGGGTTGAGCTGCGCGACGACGTCCGCCCGCAGCCTTGTATCGGCGAGCATGATCGACGGCTCGCCGAGGTGTGAGCGTCGTTGCGTCCACGGCTCGACGTCGAGGGTGGTCAGGTCGACGCTGGCGCGGAGTCGATCCGCGTCCCCGAGAGGCACCGGTGCACGCGCAACCGAGAGCGCCTCGAGATACCGGTGCGCGGAGCTTCCGCGGTCCGGTAGCTGCGGAGGTGCGTCCGTGGGCGACGGCTCCAGCGAAACGACTTCGAGTCTTTTCAGGAGGAAGTGTGGATCGGACTCCTCCTCCATTGACAGGAAGAACACGAACTGTGGGGGCAGGTCCGCGAGCGATAAGAGAACCTCCTCCGCCCTGTAATCGCGAATCGCGTCGATATTATCGAGGACGAGATAGACAGGGCCGGTGCCGACCCGCATCTCGATGCTGCGCAGGAACTCGGGCAACTGCATCGTGATCGCCCACGCCGGCGCGTCGTAGCGCGTCATCAGTTGTGCGATGAGCGATCGCTGCGCGAAGTCCCAGTACTCCAGCCGCGGCGTACCTCGTTCAAAGAAGTGATGTGCGCATGTGATTCCGGCGGCTTGGTGTCGCAGGATCACTTGGGCGAGAGTCGTTGTCTTGCCGCTGCCCTCAGGACCGGCGAGGATCGTGACCGGTGGCGGCGTTGTTCGCGTCGCAAGTCTCTCTACGGACCCGATCCGCCACGGGCCCGCGGCCCGATCGAGCACCTCGCTGAAGTCGATGATGTACGGCCGCACCTCCGCCGGCGTGGTGCCGCCGGCGCGCAGCCCGTAGACGTCGCCGTTCACCGTGCGCAAGCGGATCTCGTCCGCGCCCACGTCGAAATGCTGCACGTCCCCCGGGCGGAGCGCGATCTGGTGACCGTCTTCTTTGCCGCCGGCGAGCGTCCACGCCACGTCGATCAGGTACGGCGCCGTTGCCGGCAGCCGGAGGATCTGACCGGCAGGGGATTCGCCGGCGTCGAGACGGAGCAGCCGGTTCGCGAGCTGCACGCCGACGTTCGCCATCGGCAGGTCCGGCGGCGCGACGAAGCGCAGCCACTCGGGCATCGCCCCTTCGAGCGACGCACGCGGGTCGCCGCCGAGGCGGAGCGTCGCGCCGGCGGCGAGCATGCGCGCGGCGGGCCGCTTGCGCACGCTCGTGGGGAAGGCCGCGAGCGCGCGCGCGGCCCAGCTCGCGAGTCCGTCGCGCCCGCCCGAGGCCATCGCCGCGAGCACCGAGGACAGGAGGTCGTCGATCTCGCGCGCCGCTTCTTCGCTGGCGTCGATCGAGAGGCGGTTGATCTTCTCTTCCAGCTTCAGCGTCGGCGGCAGGTGGTCGTGCATCTCCATCGTGAGCTTCCACGCGTCCTCCGCGCGTTTCGCGTCGCCCGCGAGCCGCGCCCGCAGCGCCGCCGCGGCTTCCGGCGTGAACGTGATGCCGTCGCGCGAGCGGCTCTTCACCAGATCGCTCAGCCACACGTCGGCCTCCGCGCCGGCATCCGCCTCGGGCACGAGCTGCACGCGTGCCTGTCTCAGGAGGGGGCGGTCGACGAGCACCGCGAACGACACGAGCTCCGCGAGCGCGACCGCTTCCGGGCGCATGGCCGCGAGCGTCCCGGCGATTCCGGCGTCGCTCACAGGCGTCGCCTCCCGTGCTGGCGCAGCCGTGCTTCGAGCGCGCGCCGCGCGCCGCGTGCCGTCGTGCGCGCGTCCCAGTGTACGATGGGAATCGTTCGTTTCAGCTCCGCCGGCCAGCGGTCGCGCGCGTACGGCACCAGCGCCACGAGCCCGACGCCGCGTTTCCGCAGGCCCTCGGTGAAGGACAGCCAGTGCTCCGGCGACGCCCACCGCGCGAGCGGCGCGCGCCCGATGCCGAGATCGCTCACGAGGATCACGACGACGCCGGGCAGGGGAGCGTGATCGCGGAAGTAGTCGGTCCAGCGCAGGCGCGAGCCGCGTCCGGCGACGAAAGACTTCGCGTATTCGATGCTCAGCGTCTCCGTGCGATCGCGCCCGGCCGTTGCTTCGATGCGGCCCGTCAGCCACCGCGCGTCTTCCGCGAACGGCGTCATGGCATCGGACGCATCGACGAGCACCTGCACGGCTCCGCCGGAGCGCGAGACGATGCGCCTCGGGACCGCGCGGAACGGCCGGCCGGTGCTGATCGTGCCGACGACCGCCTCGACGTCGATCTCGCCTTCGGCGGCCCGGCGCGCGAGGGCGGCGGAGAGAATGCCGCGTGTCCAGCGCGGGACGAGCAGCGGCTCGAGCGGCGGAGGCTCGCGTCTCGCCGGCGGCGGCAGCTCCAGCGGCTTCAAGAGACCCCACTGCGGTGGCTGGGTCTCGTTCGCGAGCGGCCGGAGCACCGAGGGAGCCACGTCGGTGCCGAGGATGTCATGGGATCTTGTTGCGGGCGCGGGGCGCGGCGGCTGGGCCGGCGTCGTCAGTGGTTCGGCGCGCGGCTGCGGCGTGTCTTCGACCTCCGGCTCGGGCTCCGGCTTCTGAGGCGCAGCCGCCTCCGCGTAGTCGAGCCCGAAGAGGTTCGCGAGCGCGCGCTTCGCGGCGGTGCCCTTCGGCCGCACGCGCGCGAATGCGCGGATGAAGTCGCCGAACGGTGGAAGCGGGTCGCTCATGGGCGTACGTTCTGCGAGGTCTTCCAGATCAGGAGCGGTGCGATCTCTTTCAGCAGCTTGTCGACGTCCTCTTTCGCCGTGAGCAGCTCGGACACGGCGCGCAGGGCGTCGAGGTATTCGGCCGGCACGGGGCGCTCCCGGCCCTGCCACTTTTCCGGCTTCGTCTCCAGCATCAGCTCCAGCACGCGCTTGCGCCGCGCCTCGGACAGCTTCGGGAAGCGTTTCGCGCCGATCTCCAGCAGGACGGCGTCGTCCGGCGGCTCGAGCACGAGCTCCACGCAGCGGCGCAGAAACGCCGCAGGCAGCTCGCGCTCGTCGTTCGAGGTGATGACCAGCAGCGGCGCGGCGCCGGCCTTCGCGGTCACCGTCTCCTGCGTCGGCTCGACGAGGAACTTCAACGAGCCCAGAGGGACGAGGAGGTTGTTCGGCAGGTCGGGATCGGCTTTGTCGATCTCGTCGAGGAGCACCACGGCCGGCTTCTTCTTCTGCCGGTCCTCTTCGCTCTCGTAACGCGGCCCTTTCTTGCCGGCCGCCGCGTACTGCTTCTCCGCGGACTCGCGATCGAACGCCCACCAGAGGATGCCGGGCTGGACGTATTCGCCCATCTCGCCGAGAGTGGCGTTCTGGGCGCGGGCGTCCTGGAGGCGACGGAGGTGATCGATGTCCCACAGCAACTCGCGCGCCTCGCTGCGTGAGGAGATGACGCGCTCGAGCTTGCGCCAACCGAGCTGCGCGGCGATGGCCGCGGCGAGCGAGCTCTTGCCGATGCCGCTCTCGCCGCGGACGAGAAGCGCCCGGGACGTCGCCAGCGCGGTACGTACGGCGAGCACGATGGCGTCGCTGAACACATAGCCGGCGCCGTCGCTCTGGTCGCCCACGAGCGCCGTGCCGGCGGGTGCGATGTCCCGGGGATTGAACTGCTTCGCGTAGCTCATGATGGCGCTCCCAGTTTCTGCGCTGTGACGACGTTTTTCTTGAGGAACGACCTGTTTTTCCTGAGCCTGTCTTCTTCCAACTGCATCAGGTCGGGAGTGATCGGCGTGACGAGCCGTCGCGCGACCGCGGCAGCAGGTGGGGCGTGGCTTCCGGTGATGAAGAAGAACGTGACCAGAGGGAACGCCTTCTGGAGCTCCTCGATGAGCGCGTCCGTGAAGCCCTCGGCGGCGATGCCGACGACGAAGGTGTGGATGGCGTAGTCCTCCAGCTCCTGTTGCAGCGTTTCCTTCGTGCAGTTCAGGTGTGCGCAGAGATCCTGTTCGACGAGCTCGCGGATGTCCTCCGCGCGCGGCACGATCGGCTCGTCGTTGCCTTTGCCGCTCGCATCAGGTCCGGAACGGATGAAGTGCCAGGAGAGGTCGCCGCCGCTTGCGGCCAGGTGGTAGATCTCCGCCGTGTCCTGCAACTGCGCGTTGAGGGCAACGGCGCGGCCCGAGATCGCTTTGGACACTTCCGGCAGCAGCGTCAGCGCCTTCGGATTGATCCACGATGCCGCGACGAGGTTCACCATCTCTTCGATGCGGTCGGGATCCTTCTTGAAATGGCTGCTCAGTTGAAAGAGGGCGGCCGCGGCTTCGGCGGTGGCCGCACCGACGAGCTTCTCGACGAAGACGCTGATGGAATCCTCGCCGGGCTCCCAAGGGAGCGGCGTGTGGAGCTTGTCCGCGGCTTTCTGCAGTAGCGTGGCCGGCACTGTATTGAGAATGGTGCGGAACTGGTCGATGGTGCGGTCGATCGGGCGATCCCCGCCGTGCTCCGGCAGCGCGTCGACGACGCGCTGCGCGATCGCCGCCACATCGTCGGAGATGATGGCCTGCGTTTCCTTGACGTGCTGCGCGTCGAGGCGGAAGTCGGAGAGGAGCTTGCCCTGCGGATCGCGCAGGAGCACGGGGATGATCAGGAAGTTCCCGCCGCGGTTGCGATAGGAGAGGACCGAGGCTTCGTAGACGACCCATGGAGACTCGAGCGCCTTCTCGGAGAGGACGAGCACCGCGGCGTCACACCCGCCGAGCCACAGGTTGATGCGCGCCCGCCAGGGATCGCCGGCATCGAGCAGCTCCGTGTCCATCAGCAGAGAGAGGTTGCTCCGCGCCTTGATCGCGTCCGCGATCGCCGTCAGCACGGCTTGATCATCCTGCGAGCTGTGACTCACGAAGACCCGGAGCGGCATGGATGGCGTTGAGGATAAACGGTGAGGCGGACTTCGCATACGATCTCTCTGTGAACGACACCCCGGTCGGCATCCTCGGGATCGGCGCGTATCTCCCCGCGCGGATCATGGAGAACGAGGAGTGGACGCAGTACGTCGACACGACGGACGCGTGGATCGTGGCGCGGACGGGGATCCGCCGGCGGCGCGTGGCGGCGGAGCACGAGACGACGGTGGATCTCGCGGTGAGCGCGGCGCAGGTCGCGCTCACCCGCGCGGGCATGGCGGCGACGGATCTCGCGGAGATCATCGTCGCGACCGACACGCCGGAAGTTGCCTCGCCCGACACCGCCGCCTTCGTGCAGCACCGCCTCGGCGCGCGCGAGATCCCGGCGTACGACCTCGCGGGCAGCGGGTGCGCGGGGTTCGTGCAAGCGCTCGACGTCGCCCGCGCGCGCGTGCTCGTCGGACGCGATCCGGTGCTCGTCATCGGTGTGGAGTTGCTGACGCGCCGCATCGACTGGCACGACCGCAATACCGCCGTGCTGTTCGGCGACGGCGCGGGTGCCGCGATCGTCACGCGCGGCCCGGGCGTCCGCCGCATCCTCGGCGCCACCGCCGGCACGGACGGCAGTCAGGCCTCGATTCTGGGCATCGAAGTCGGTGGCAGCCGCCGCCCGTTCTCGCTGGAGGAAGCGCAGCGGGGAAGCCACAAGACGCTGGTCATGAACGGCAAGGAAGTCTTCCGTGAAGCCGTCCGACGCATGAGCGATGCCTCACGCCAGGTGCTCGCGCAGACCGGCGTTGCGCTGTCGGAGGTGGACCTGGTCGTGCCGCACCAGGCCAACCTCCGCATCGTGCAGGCCGTCGCCCGCAACCTCGGCGTGCCGTTGGAGAAGGTGGTCTGCAACGTCGCCGAGTACGGCAACGTCGGGTCGGCGTCGATCCCGATCGCGTTATGGGAAGCGGAGAACGCGGGACGCATCGCCCCGGGGGCGACGGTACTTCTGACGTCGTTCGGGGCGGGGTTCCACTGGGCGGCCATGGTGCTGCGATGGCCGGGATGACTTCATTCTCCGGATTCCCGTAACTCGACGATCAGGTTGTGAATCGGCGTCTTCCCGGTGTTCACGATCTTGTGCGTCACCGGCCCGCTGTAAAAGACGTCCCCCTCTTTGCGCGCGAGCGGGACTTCCCGTCCGTCCGGGAGAATGGCCTTCCCGGTATACGGGCCGAACACATAGGCCACGTACGCGGGATGCGAGTGCATCGGCGTCGTCTCGCCGACCGCGACGTCGTGATACTGCACGCGCACGCGCTCGTTCTCCAGCAGCACCTTCATGTCCGGAACGGCCGCGGCGCGGTCCTGGGAGCGCGAAGACGGACCACCAGCGAACAACAAGAGAGCCAGGCCACAACCAACCACCACCCGCCGCGTCGTCATGAGTATCCTCCGATCGGCGGAGTCTACGCTTTGCGCATGATATGGAGTGCGGCGGCAGCGCCGCCGCTTTCGAATTCGCGTGGCAAGAGCGCGACCGTTGCGGCTTACGGCGCGCGAATATTAAAGCGGCGGCGTTGCCGCCGCACTCCAAATCAGAGCGGAGGCTCCTCGGGGAAGAGGACGACGTTTTTCGCCCGCACCTGCTCGCGGTATTTGGCCACGTCCTCCGCGTACAGCTTGTTGAAATCCGCGAGCACCGTCTTCAACTGCGCTTCCGCGCGATCGAGGTAGGTGAGCTGCGCGGGCGTCGGCGCGTCCCACGAGGACTGCATCGACTGCAACGGATACTGGATCTTCGACAGCACGTCGGTCTCGGCGACGATGCCTTTCGTTTTCGGCGGGAGCCAGAGGCGCTTCTCCATTTCGTCGAGGCGTTTCTTCAGCTCCCCGCCGGCTTTGACGAGCGGATCGGGGGTCTTGTCGGCGGCGTCGTCAGGCTTCTTGAGCTTGGCCGAGACGGCGTCGATGTCGGCGCGCGTCTTCTGGATGCGGTCGATCGCGTCGGTCACGGTCTCGGTGAGTTTGCCCGCGCGCATCGTGGCGTCGAACTTCGCCTGGCGCACGTCGGGGGAGAGGTTCTCGCGCGGATCGGCGAGGACGCGCACGGTCTGCGTGGCCTCGTTGTCGCGGTATTTGATCTTGACGGTGTACGTCCCGGGGAGGATCTCCGGGCCGGTGCGCGAGCGGAACTCGTTCGGTTCTTCGCCGGGAACGACGGGATGCTTGAAGGCGTCGCGGTGCAGGTCCCATGACGTACGGTTCACGCCGAGCTTCGCCGGTCCTTTGAACTTGCGGATCACCGCGCCGCTCGCATCCGCGACCTCGATGTCCACCTCGGGCGCCTTATCGCCATCACGCGCGGGCGCGTCGGACGGTTTTGCCTCGATGTCTTTCGGGATGTCGATGATCGGCTCGCCGGTCTCGCTCACGAGGGACTTCTGCGCTGCCTCGCGCTCCTTCTGCTTCCGCTCGCGCTCCTTCTCCTCGGTCGGATGCGGCAGGCCGGCGACGTTGAGAGTGTAAGTTAGCAGTGCGCCGTACGGCTCGTTCTCGCCACGGAACTCGCCGTCGCCGACGAAGCGGCCGCCCTGCTTCTGGCGCGTGGTGTACGCTTGCGCGTCGGGCACCTCGAAGAAGTGCAGCGGCTTGGCGACGATGTCCTTCGACACGCTGCGCAGGGGGCGGACGTCGTCCAGCACATACGCCGCGCGACCGTGCGTGGCGATGACCAGATCGTGATCCCGCGGATGCACGACCAGTCCCATCACCGAGACGGTGGGGAAGCCGTGTTTCCACTTGAACCACGACTTGCCGGCGTCGAGACTCGTCCAGAGGCCGAACTCCGTGCCGAGGAACAGGAGATCCGGATCGACCGGGTCCTGCTCGATCGAGAGCGCGTAGCCCTGCAGGTCCTTCGTGGCCAGCGACGTCCACGTCTTGCCGTAATCGGTCGTGCGGTAGACGTATGGCGTCCAATCCGAACGGCGATGGTTGTCGAGGACGAGGAACGCCGTGCCCGCCGCGTGGCGGGACGCTTTGATCTCCGGCACCCACGTGTTCGCGGGCACGCCCTTCAGGCTCGCCTCGACGCTCGTCCAGTTCGCGCCGCCGTCCCGCGTGACGTGGACCCGTCCGTCGTCCGTGCCCGCCCAGATCACACCGCGCTCGATGGAGCTCGGCGCGATCGTGATCACGGTCGTGACGTTCTCGGCTGAGGTGACGTCGAGCGTGAGGCCGCCGGTCTTGTCCTGGTTCTGCCACTCCTTGCGATTCGTCGTGAGGTCGGGACTGATCGTCGTCCACGAATCCCCGCGGTTCGACGACTTGTGGACGTACTGGCTGCCGAAGTAGACGCCGTTCGGATCAAACGGATCGGGCGCGATGGCCGCGTTCCAGTTGAAGCGCAGATCTCTGGTGTCGCTCGCAGGCGGCGCGGGACGGATGTCCTTCCGCTCGCCCGTGCGCATGTTCCAGCGCATCAGATAGCCTTCCTGGCTCATCGCGTAGCCGACCAGCGGATCGGTGATCACCGGCACCGTGCCGAAGCCGTCGCCGAAGCCGACCTCCTGCCAGTCCCAGTTGCGGATGCCGCCCGTCTCCCAGGTCGTGTTCGGCCCCTTCCACGAGCCGTTGTCCTGCATGCCCCCGTAGATGTTGTACGGGAATTCGTTGTCCACCGCGACGTGGTAGAACTGGCCGAGGGGGAGGGTGGCGATGAAGCGCCAGCTCGCGCCGCGGTCGCGGCTCTCCGCGATGCCGCCGTCGTTGCCGGCGTACATGTGCGTCGGGTCGTTCGGGTTGATCCACAGCGCGTGATAGTCGGGGTGGATCTTCGCGAAGGGGATCAGCGTTTTGAACGACTTCCCGCCGTCGGTCGACAGCGACACGAGCGAGTGGACGTTGTACACGCGGTTCGGATCGGCGGGATCGACGCGGATGTCGGCGTAGTAGAACGGGCGGCTGGCGATGTTGTACTCGGTGTTGACCGCCGTCCATTTGCGGCCGCCGTCGTCCGAGCGCAGCAGCGCGCTCTTCTCCGCCTCGACGAGCGCATAGACGACGCCCGGGCTCGAGCGCGCGATGGTCAGGCCGATGCGTCCGAGGTTGCCTTTCGGCATCCCGTCCTCCTCGGCGGACCGCTTCCATGTCGCGCCACCGTCGAGCGTCACGTACAGGCCCGAGCCGGGTCCGCCGGAGTTGAAGAACCACGGCCAGCGGCGGTACTCCCACATCGCGGCGAAGAGCTTGTTCGGGTTGCTCGGATCGACGATCAGGTCGGCCGCGCCGGTCTTGTCGTTGACGTAGAGGACCTTCGTCCACGTCTTCCCGCCGTCGGTCGTCTTGAAGACGCCGCGATCGGCGTTCTGGCCCCACGCCTGTCCCATCGCCGCGACCCAGACAGTGTTCGGGTCGCGCGGATGCGTGATGATGCGATGGATGCGCTCGGTCTTCTCCAGCCCGAGGTGCTGCCACGTCTTGCCGCCGTCGGCGGACTTGTAGATGCCGTTGCCGACCGACATCGAGTTGCGCGGGTTGCCTTCGCCCGTACCGGCCCAGATGAGGTCGGGGCTGGGCTGGAAGATCGCGAGCGCGCCGATCGCGGCGACGGGCTGGTCGTCGAAGACCGGTGTGAAGCTCAGCGCGCCGTCGACCGACTTCCATACGCCGCCGGTGGCCGCGCCGACGTAGACGATGTCGGGATTCGATTCCACGACGTCGATCGCGGCGACGCGCCCGCTCATGGACGCGGGTCCGATCGAGCGCGCCTTCATCCCGGCGAGCAGCTCGGGATCGACCTGGGCGTGGAGGGTGGTGGCGAGGAGGAGGAGAACGAGGGCCGCCATTCTCAGCATGGCGGCGCATTGTAAGCGGAGGAGCTTATGGAGTGCGGCGACTCGCCGTCGCCGCACTCCACATCACTGCGGAAATGCCGAGGCGTCGATGCGCGGGATGATCTTCAGCGCGTTCTTGTAATAGATCTTCTTCAGCACCTCGTCCGGCAGGCCGAGGCCGTACATCTTCCAGAACGCGTGGCGCTTGCGGTAGTAGTCGAAGTACTCGTCCTCGGTCTCCAGCACCCGGAAGTAGGTCGCGTACTCGTCGGCGTTCCAGATGTCTTTGCCCATCAGCACGCGATCCTGGTACTTGATCATGAACGCGCGGGCCGCCTTGGGCTGGCGTCCGAGCTCGTGCAGCACGGCGCCGATCTCGGTGTACACGTTCGGCAGCTCGTCGAGGAGCTGGCCGAGGCGTCCGAGGTCGTTGCCGAGCCAGGAGAGGTGCGCGGCGATGAACTTCGTCCGCGGGTGCTTCCGGAACATGCTCCACTGCTCGCCCATGGTCTGCTCGAACGACGCGAACTTCGCCGGGTCGTTGCGGCGGCGGTTGGGGAACTGCTGCAGCTCCAGCCAGCGCTCGTTGTACTTGTCGACCGGCGACCAGAATGGCACGGGCTCGCCCGTGTGGATCAGCACGGGGATGCCGAGCTGGCCCGCCTTCTCCCAGATCGGGTCGAGGCGGGGATCATCCGTCGGCACGCGTTTGCCCGAGGCGTCGTTGAGGAACATGCCCAGGTTCTTGAAGACCTTCAGGCCGACGGCGCCGTTCTTCACGTCCTCTTCGAGCTGGCGCGCGGCGTTCGCGCCGAAGTTCGGCTCGTCGATCTTCGAGAAATCGACGTTCGCGAACGCGACGAAGCGCTTCGGGTACGCGCCTTTCAGCGTCGTCAGGCCTTGCGTCAACGCGTCGCCCGAGCCGCCGCTGAGGTTGACCATGACGGCCAGGCCGATGCGGTCCATGTCCGCGACGAGCTTCGCCACGTCCGCCGGAGCCATGTCGCGGCGCTGGTGGTTGTGGACGTCGATGAACGGATACTTGGCCTTGGTGCGCGGGTGTTCGGGGACGACGAGCGTGGACTTCGGCTCGTAGTCCTCGAAGTTCATCACCGCGGGCTGAGGCTTTTCTTCCTGAGCGAGAAGCGGCGCAGCCAGCGCGATGGCGATGAGTGCGGAGAGGAGTGCGTTCTTCATCTGATTGGGTTGCCCGTTGCCCGTTGCCCGTGACCCGTTGCCAGTACTCCAGCGGCTGCGGCTCAGGCGCTACAGCCCGGGCAACGGGCAACCGGAAACGGGCAACGATTTCGGTCAATGCACCACGAGCGGCGTCCACGCCTTCGTGTTTTCCCACGCGAAGGAGAGGGTGTCGCGGACGCCAATGGTGAACGTCTCGACGGTGTCCTTCACCGGCACGACGGTGAGCTTGGTGCGCCCGAGGTCCTGCTTCTCGTCGTAGGTCGTGCCCCACTGGCCGGTCTGCTTGTTGACGATCAGCGTCCACTCCTTCTCACCGGGGATGGTGAAGAGGGTGTATTTGCCGGCCGGGACGTGGATGCTGCCGATCATCAGATCGATCCCGGTGGTGAGGGTGGTGGCGGCGTTCGCGCCGGTACGCCAGACCTGGCCATACGGGACGAGGTCGCCCATGATCTTGCGGCCGCGCATGGACGGCGCGCTGTAGTCGATGGTGACTTTCTTGCCCTTGACCGTAGTCTCGGCCTTGGCAGCCGGGCTGAGCGGCTTCTGCGCATCCTGGGCGAAGGCGGCGGTTGCGGCGAAGAGCGTACAGAGAGCGAGGGTGGTGAGTTTGCGCATGGCGGGGATGATCGCACAGGCGCGTGACGGCTATTTGGTAAACGGGTTGCGGGGCTGTGATGGATCGGTGAACGGCGCGGGCTCGGCCTTCTCCCGGCGGCAGCGGGCGCTGGCGTGGTTGAACACCTCGTCCGGGGCGGCGGCGGCAAACCAGCAGTCGCAGTTGGCGCACTCCACGAGCTCGGTCGGTGGGGTCATCGCGCAGGCCTCCGGGTGGGCGGAGTGCAAAATACTCGCCGCAGCCCGCAGCCCGCAGCCCGCAGCCCGCAGCCCGTTGCCCGTTGCCCGTGACCAGTTGCCAGGAATCCAGCGGCTGTGCCTCAGGCGCTGCAGCCCGGGCAACGGGCAACCGGGAACGGGCAACGGGTGCTCATCGCCTTTCCACCAGCTCCAGCACGAGATTCAGCGCCGTCGCGATCTGGTGGGCGTCCGCCGTGTTGAAGCCGCCGATGTAGAACTGCGCGCCCTTCGGGTCGCGGAAGAACACCATTCCTCCTGCCCCGCCGCTCGATCCGGTTTCGAACCGCCCGCCCCGATATTTCTCCAGCACCTTCCGCAGATACGCGGCCTTCTCTCTCCGCTCATCCTCGCCCACGGCATCACGATACGGATCGCGAGCGGAACCTCGAAGTGTCTCTACCGCGGATGGAAGGCTGCGCAGGATGGTGCGCGGATTGTGCGGGTCGGGCGGGACGGGGGCTACTCGGAGGAGGCCTGGACAGGTACGATCATGCTGCGAGACGCGATGCGCAAACTAGAAACGCTGACCATCCTGAACTTCAAATCGATCCATGAACTTCGATTGGAGCTGAATCCGCTGAACGTTTTCATCGGCGGCAACGGCGCGGGGAAGTCGAATCTGATCGAGGTTTTCCGCTTCCTTCGCGAGATCGTGAACCAGAACCTCGCAGGGTATACGGCGACAAAAGGCGGCGCGGATGCTCTCCTTCGATACGGACGCAAGACGTCACGCGCGATCCAGTTCTCCTTGACGTTTGGAGAAGGCAACACGACAGACACCTACCATGTCGCGCTGAGCGGCACGGACAACGATGAGCTGTTCATCGACGAGGAGTTTGCCACCTTCAACGAACGCGACAAACAGCCCGTGTACCAGCAGCACGCGGCGGGTCACGTACGCGAGTCGGAATTGAGGAGTCTCGGGGCACTGACGTCCCAGTCGATCCTGCGGGACCTCGAGAGCTACCGCGTCTACCATTTCCACGACACCAGCGATCATGCGGGAGTGAGAGGTACGGCGGACGTCGATGACAACCGCTTCCTTCGTCCCGAGGCGGAGAATCTCGCGGCATTCCTCTACTGGCTTCAGGAGCGTGAGCCTGCTCACATGGCGAACATTCGCGACACGATCCGTCAGGTCGCGCCGTTCTTCGATGACTTTCGCCTGGCCCCGTTGCGCCTGAACCCGACGAAGATCCGTCTCGAATGGCACGAGCGCGGTACGGATACGTACTTCAATGCGTCTTCCCTTTCGGACGGAACACTTCGATTCATTTGTCTGGTGACCCTTCTGCTGCAACCGACGCTGCCGTCACTCGTGCTGTTGGACGAGCCCGAGCTCGGACTGCATCCGGCCGCGGTCGCTCTCCTGGCCGATCTTCTCGAGTCGGCGGCGCAACGAACACAGGTCATCGTGGCAACGCAGTCGGTGACTCTGGTGAACCAACTCGCTCCGCACCAGGTCTGGACCGTGGATCGCGCCAACGGAGAGAGTGTCTTCTCACCTCTGGATGCAGCGGACATGACCGACTGGCTGGAGAATTACGCGCTTGGAGAGCTGTGGGAAAAAGGCGTGCTGGGTGCCCGGCCGTGACACGCGCGCTCATCCTTGTCGAGGGGCAGACCGAAGAGCGGTTCGTCAAGGATCTCCTCGCGCCGGAGCTCTATCCGTTCGGTCTCTACTTCGAGAAGCCGGTCCTTCTCGTCACGAAGATCGTCAAGAACGGTCCCAACTTCAAAGGTGGCGTGACGAGCTATCGAAACTTCCGTAGGGATCTGCAGCCCCTCCTCGGAAACAGCGGCGCGCTCGTGACGACCCTGTTGGACTACTACGGTCTACCGCACGATTTCCCCGGCATGGGTGACCGTCCTCCGGGATCGCCTCTGGATCGCGTGCGGCATGTCGAGCGAGCGATCCATGAGGACCTGGGGGCACCGTCGAACTTCATCCCCTTTCTCGCGCTTCACGAGTTCGAAGCGTGGCTCTTTTCGTCTCCCGACGAGTTGCCTCGTGCAGTGACCATGACAGACAAACAGCCGGAGCTCCAGGCGATCCGCGACGCCTTTGCGTCGCCCGAAGACATTGACGAGAGTCCGCTCTTGGCACCGTCGAAAAGGATCAAGGCCCTCTTCCCGACATACCGGAAGACGCTTCACGGACCAACTGTGGCGAAACGCATCGGCGTCGGTCGAATCCGCGCCGAATGCCCTCACGTCGATAGCTGGTTTCGGGCACTCGAGACGTTCGCGCTCGGGTGAGATGGGGGAGGAAGGCAAGCCGGCGCAATGTACAGGGGAGTTCTCGGCCGGGAGCTTTCCTACCCACAGGGCAGGGTGCGCGCGGCCGCTATCAACGCACGGAATCGAGCGACCGCCTTCGCTACGCTGCGATGGCCGCTCTACGCTGCGAGCGATGAAAGCGGCGACTGACCGTCGCCGCACTCCACAGGTCAAGCGGGGACCCGTGCCAGTACGTTCTGCAGGTCCACGAAATCCGGTGGTTTGGTCAGATGGACGTCGAACCCAGCTGCCAGGGCGCGCTCTTTGTCCTCGGCCTGGCCGTAGCCGGTGAGGGCGACGAGGTAGACCCGTGAGCCGAGGATCTGGCGGGCCTGGCGGGCGATCTCGTAGCCGCTGATGCCGGGGAGGCCGATGTCGATGAGGGCGATGTCGGGTGGGGAGGTGAGGAGTTTTTCGAGGCCGGTGGGGCCGTCTTCGGCGACTTCGATCTTGTGGCCGAGCTGGCGGAGCTTGAGGCGCAGGAGGTCGCGGATGTCCTGGTTGTCTTCGATGAGCAGGATGCGCCGGGGCTCGGCGACCGCGAGCGGTGCGGAGGGGCGCCGGGTGTTGGAGAGCGCGGTCGCGGGCGCGAGGGGGATGCGGATGACGAACTCGCTGCCGCTGCCGCGTCCGTGGCTGTCGGCGCGGACGGTACCGCGGTGGAGGTGGACGAGTTTCTTGACCAGCGTCAGGCCGACGCCCATGCCGCCTTCGGTGCGGTCGATGCTGGTCTCGCCCTGCATGAAGAGGTCGAAGATGCGGGTGAGCATCTCGGGGGTGATTCCTTTGCCGGTGTCGCGAACGGAGAGGACCGCGTCGTCGCCCTGGGCCTCGACGCACACGTCGATCTCGCCGCCGGGCGGGGTGTACTTGATGGCGTTGGAGAGCAGGTTGTCGAGGACCTGTTCGAGGCGGACGGGGTCGCCGCGGACGATGGTGTGAGGGCTCGCCGCGCTCACGGTCAGCTTCAACCGCCGCGCCTCGGCGCGCGGACGCATGGTCTCGACGCAATGCTCGGCGACGTCTCCGAGGTCGACGTGGGTCATGTTCAGGCTGATCTTGCCGGTGGTGACGCGTGCGATGTCGAGCAGGTCGTCGACGAGCTTCGCGAGATGGCGGGTCTGCCGGGTGAGGATGGCGTGCTCGTTCCTCATCGGGTCGCGGTCGAGGGAATCCACCGCGAGGGTGATGGCCGTCAGCGGATTGCGCAGCTCGTGGCTGAGCATGGCCAGGAAGTGATCGCGCTCTTCGACGCGCCGTTCGAGCTCGTCGACGAGATCGCGGACTTCGTACTGGCGCCATCGCGCGCGCAGGGCCGCCCTGGCCGCGCTGGTCATGGTCTTCACGCGGATGGGGCGCTCGATGAGGGTGATGTTGGCGCGCGAGCCGAGCTGCTCGAACGAGCGCACCGCGAGCTCCGCGGTCGGGCGGGAGGTGAAGATCAGCAGCGGGAGGTCGGACCACGGCGGCTGCTTCTCCAGCTCCGTGTGAAGGCAGTGCATGGCGTGTGCGTCCAGCGCCTCCTCGGTCAGGATCGCGGCGCCGCACCCTTCCCCGATCCCGTTGCAGAGCGCCTCGACGTCGCCGGCGGCCTCGGCAATGAGATGGACGGAGGTGAGTGCTGCGCGAGCGAGCTCCGCGTCGCGCCCTGTCGGCGCGAGAATCAGGATCCGCTCATTGCGAACTTCCGTTGACACCCCGTTCCCCTAACAGCCCCGTGACGTTCGTGTCGAGCAGCGGCGTTCCGCTGAGAACACCGTGAAACTCGGTGAGCGGCGGTCCCACCATGAGTCCGTTTGCGCCGATGGCGAAGGGCCGGATCGCCTTCTCGTGCGCGCCACTGCGCTTCTTCACAACTGATACCGCTTTGCGAATCTCGCCCGAAAGCTCGAAGTACCGCATCAGGATCACGCAGTCGGCGAGGTAGCTCACGTCGACGGGCGTCATCATCGTCTGCCCCACCAGCCCGTGCTGCGCGACGACGAGGATCGTCGCCACGCCCTGCTGGCCGAGGTAGGTCAGGAGCTCGTGCATATGAATGGTGAGGAAGCGCTCCTCCGGCATCGCGTTCATGTAGCCGTTGAGGCTGTCGATCACCAGCACGCTGATCTGCCGTTTCTCGACCTGCTCCCGCACGAGCGCCACGAACTCGCCCGGCGGGATCTCCGCCGGGTCGATCTGCTGGATGACGACGTGGCCACTGTCGACGTGCTTCTGCACGTCGAGGCTGATCGAGCCCGAGCGGGCCAGCATCGTGTGCCGGCTCTCGTCGAAGAGGAACAGCGCCACGTTCTCGCCGCGAGCCGCCGCCGCGACCGCGTACTGCGTCGCCAGCGACGACTTGCCCGAGCCCGCCGGACCCATGATCAGCGTGCTCGTGCCGCGGTCGATGCCGCCGCCGAGGAGCGCGTCGATCGCGTCGATGCCGCTCGGGAGGCGGGCGATCTTCATCGAGGGCCTGTGCTCCGCTGCGATGAGGCGGGGGAACACGTCGATGCCCCCCGTGCGGATCGTCATGTCGTGGAACCCACCGCGGTACTTCACGCCCCGCAGCTTCGAGATGCGGATCCGCCGCCGCTCCGAGCCGTACAGCGGCGAGAGCTGCTCGAGCAGCAGCACCCCGTGCGCGAGAGTCATGAGCTGCATGTCGCCCGAGGCGACGTCTTTGTCGTCGAGCAGCAGGACCGTCGCTTTCCTGCCGGTGAAGTACTCCTTGAGCGCGAGGATCTGTCGCCGGTACCGCAGGGGACTCTGCGCCAGCAGCCGCACCTCGGCCAGCGAATCGATGACCACGCGCTGCGGCTGCACGCGCTCGACCTCCCGGATCATCGTGCGCGTCGCTTCGCCGAGCTCGATCTCCGAGGGATGGAACAGAGTCGTCTCGTCATCCTCGTCGAGGCGCGCGGCCGCCGAATACTCGAAGATCTCGATGCCTTCGAGCGACCAGCCGTGCGAGTACGCGACGTCCTCGATCTCGTCGCGCGTCTCGGAGAGACCGATGTAGAGGACCTTCTCGCCGCGCGCGAGACCTTCCCGCAGGAAGTGCAGGCCGAGGGTCGTCTTGCCGACGCCCGGGTCGCCCATGACCAGATAGATCCGATGCTGGGGCAGGCCGCCGCCGAGGACGTCGTCCAGGCCGCGGATCCCGGTCGGTGCCACTTCACGCCTCATGCGTGTCCCTCCGCCTCGGCGCACAGACCGAGGACCGCTTTGGTGAATTCGTCGACGTCGAAGGGCTTGGAGATCACGAGCTTGACGACGTCGAGGTCCAGCTTCTTGAGCGCCTGCTGCGACACCGCCGAGACCACCGCCACCGGCACCCGCACCTTCTCGCGCTTCAGGAACTCGATCACCTCGAAGCCGTTCAGCTCGGGGACCATGAGATCGAGGATGAGCACGGAGTAGTGCTTCGAGCCCAGTTTCGCGACCGCCTCCCGGCCGTCGTGTGCGGTATCGATCTCCACGTTCCTGCGACTGAGGATCTTCTCCACCAGCCTGCGGATGGCTGGATCGTCTTCGACGATCAGGGCTCGATAGCGTTCAGGGGTGGGTGTGGTCATGAGTGAGTCGGTTTCAGTTGAGACCGCCGTTATGCAAATCAAAACCCAACTCCCGTTCGTCGCGTAAACTCCACGCATGAAGAAGCTTGCGCTCGTCCTTTGTGCGGTTTGCCTGATGGTCCCGGCTGCTTTGGCACAAGAGCTGTCGGCGGCCGATCTCGATCGCCGCCGCGTTGCCCTTCGCGACCTGCTGGATGAGCAGTGGGAGTACTCGCTCCGGACCTCGCCCGAATTCGCGTCCATCCTCGGAGACCGGCGCTACAACGATCAGCTCAGTGATGTGTCCGAGGCCGCGGTGAAGGCGGACCTGGCCGTGTCGCGCAGGTTCCTGCGGCGTTTCGAAGCCGTGTCGACGGTCGCGTTCTCCGATCAGGAGAAGCTGAACCGCGATCTGATGATCAAGAATCTGCGCGATTCGCTCGAAGCCGCGAAGTTCGTGAACTGGCAGATGCCGGTCAATCAGATGAGCGGCATCCACCTGTTCGCGGCGCAGCTTCCGTCGCTCCTTCCGTTCACGACGGTGAAGGACTACGACGACTACAGCGTGCGGCTCGGGAAGCTCCCGAAGGTCCTGGACGACACCATCCGGAACATGCGCAAGGGGATGGCCGCGCGCCTGATGCCGCCGAAGTTCCTGCTCGTGCAGGTGGCGGAGCAGGCGAACGGCATCGCGACGACGTCCGCGGAGGAGTCGCCGTTCGGGCTGCCGCTGCAGTCGATGCCGGAGTCGTTTTCGGCCGGGGAGAAGGAGCGGATCCGTGCGGCGGTGCTCGAGCACGTGCGCAGGGATGTGATCCCGGCGTACGCGAAGTTCGCGGCGTTCGTGCGCGACGAGTACGCGCCCAAGGGACGGACCGAGGTGGGGGTGTGGTCGCTGCCGGACGGCAAGCCGCGCTATGCGTTCCAGGTGAAGAATCAGACGACGACGAATTTCACGCCGGAGAAGATCCACGAGATCGGTGTGCGCGAGGTGGCGCGGATCGAAGGGGAGATGCTGGCGATCGCGAAGACGCTGGGCTTCAACGACCTGAAGTCGTTCAACGCGTCGCTGGAGACGAATCCCGCGGTGAAGGTGTCGTCGGGCGAGCAGATCCTCGAGGCGTATCGCAAGTACACGGATCAGATGTACGCGAAGCTGCCGGAGCTCTTCGGACGCCTGCCGAAGGCGAGGATGGAGGTCGTGCCGACGCCGGAGTTCCGGGAGAAGAACGCCTCGGCCGCGGAGTACAACCCGGGCTCACCGGATGGCTCGCGTCCGGGCCGGGTGTATGTGAACACGTATGAGGCGGAGAAGCGGAAGACGCTGTCGAACGAGTCGACGGCGTATCACGAGGGCGTCCCGGGTCATCACATGCAGCTGTCGATTCAGCAGGAGCTGACGGATCTGCCGGCGTTCCGGCAGCAGGGTGGGGAGACGGCGTTCATGGAAGGGTGGGCGCTGTACTCGGAGCGCCTCGGCAAGGAAGTCGGTTTCTACGAGAACCCGTACAACGATTATGGCCGGCTGAATGACGAGATGCTGCGGGCGATCCGGCTGGTGGTGGACACAGGGCTGCACGCGAAGAAGTGGACGCGCGAGGACGTGGTGAAGTACTTCCGCGATCACTCGGCGATCGACGAGGTGGAGATTCAGTCGGAGACGGATCGCTACATCGTCTGGCCGGGCCAGGCGCTGGCGTACAAGATCGGGCAGCTGAAGATCGTGGAGCTGCGCGAGCGCGCGCAACGGGAGCTGGGCGCGAAGTTCGACATCCGCCGGTTCCACGACCAGGTACTGAGCGCGGGGTCGTTGCCGATGTCGCAGCTGGAGGAGCGGATCGACGCGTGGATCGCGCGGGAGAGGTGACTGTCGGCCGCTACGCGGCCTCGATGGGTTTGCGCAACCGTTTCCCACCGGCTGAAGCCGGTGGCTATTCTCTTTTCGCCCGCATACGCGGGCTGGAGTCAATCGCTTGCCCGCGGAGCGGGCTTTAGACAATAGACCCCGGCTTCAGCCGGGGTACGGAGTTGTCCAATTCCCCGAGCCCGCATAGCGGGCGGCAGAACGTCGAACATGCCTGAGCTACCGGAAGTCGAAACCTTTGCCCGCTACTTCGCGCGCCACGCGCTGAACCAGCGCATCGCGCGGGTGGACGTGCTGGATGAGCGCATCCTCGGCGAGGTCCGCAGGGACGCGTTTGTCCGCAAATTGAAGGGACGCGAGTTCACGAGCGTGCGTCGGCACGGGAAACACTTGTTCGCCGACGCGGGCGGCGTGTGGCTGCACCTGCACTTCGGGATGACGGGCGATCTCGCCTACACGCGCGATGATCCGCCGCGATTCGCGCGTGTGATCTTCGGGTTCGACAACGGCCCGAAGCTGGCGTTCGAGGACATGCGCCTGTTCGGCGTCGTGGACCTGCTCGATGATCCGGACGCGTTCATCCGCGAGAAGAAGCTGGGGCCCGATCCGCTCGACCGCGCGTTTACGCCGAAGAAGTTCGCCGCGCTCCTGGAGAAGCGCCGCGGCGCGGTCAAATCGCTGCTGATGTCGCAGGAGATCATCGCGGGCCTCGGCAATCTGTACGTCGACGAGACGCTGTATCAGACGTCGATTCACCCGCGCCGGCCCGTCGACCGATTGAAGGAGCCGGAGGTACGCGCGATTCACGCGACGATCCGCCGGATTCTGCGGGAGGCGATTGCGCGTCACGCCCGCGAAGCGGAGCTACCGGGCGCGTATCTCTACCATCACCGCGAGGTAGGGGACCGTTGTCCGCGTTGCGGGGGCACGATCCAGCGGACGGTCGTATTCGGCCGGACCACGTATTTCTGCGCCAAACACCAGCGGTGACCGAAATGTTACAATTCACTGTTCCCTGGGAGAGGGAGTGGTGAACGATGTCGCACGAACGGCTGGCGGAGCTCCAGCTTCAGGTCGCGCAGTTGATGCGCGGAGACGTGGCGGTGGCGGCGCGCGCGGACGGCGCGAACGTGGTCACGGCCGGGACGACGCCCGTCGACCGGGCGATCCGTCTGGTGCTCAGCGAGTTGCGCCGCGAAGTGCCGTATGACAGTTGTTCGGTGCAGGAACTGCGCGACAGCCGGCTGGTGATCATCGGCGGCGTCGGCTTCGCGGATCTCGACATCGTCCTCGGCGAATCGTTCGCGATCGACAACGTCGATATCCCGAACGGGGAGGTCGTCCACCGCCGCCGCCCGTTCATCGTCGCCGATACCGAGCAGTACCGCGCGTTCCGCCGCGGACTGCACGTCGGCGACGGTATCCGCTCCTGGCTCGGTGTGCCGCTCATGCACGGCGAGCAGCTCGCCGGTGTCCTCGCGCTGGACAAGGCCGAAGCGGATTTCTACACGGCCATCCACGCGCAGACGACGCTCGCGTTCGCGTCGCTCGTGGGATTCGCGATGGTCGCGGATGAAGCCGGCGAAGCCTACGCGTAGTCGGTGATCACCGGCGCCGGTCCTTCACGCTCCAGCAACGCCAGAGCCGCGCGCAGGACCGAGCGTTGGCCCTCGGCGTCGTGCGGTTTGCCGAGGGGATAACCGAAGGGGAAGGGGACACAGAGGGCGCGGGGCGGGCGTACTTTCTCCGCGATCTCGCGCAGGAGCATCACGCAGGTGGTCGGAATCCCTCGTTTCTCGATCTCGGCGGCGATCAGACTCACGGCCTGATTGCACATGGGTCATATGGGGATGAGCAGCACGGCTTCCACGCCGTCCGCGACGAGCTTCTCCGCCACCTCGGGCGCGCTGATCTTCGCGAGCCGTCCTGGCGCGGTGATGGAGCCCATGAACGAGAAGTGGCGAGGATTCACGTTCGCGTGGAGCTCGTGCAGCCGGTCGATGGGGAAGGCGAGGTTCGGATCGGCGCGCACGCCGCTGTGGTCGTACGAAGCGCTGCGATGGGCATCGACGAGTGTGGTGACGCCGATCGAGTCCGGGACTTCGCGATAGCTCCAGTCGCCGCCGCGGACGTCGTTGTCGAACGGCGGCTGATCCGGCGGCACGAGCCCCGCCGTCGAAACGATCGCGATCCTCGCCTCGGCCAGCGGACGCCGCAGCACCGCCCACGGGACCGGCTCGATCCGCCGCCACGGGTAGGCCTTCATGAAGAGGCGTGCTTTGAGTGGAAGCTCGGAGAGGGAGGCCATGAGAGTTGACAGTTGACAGTTTGCAGTCGACAGGAGAAGCGGCTCTCCGGCTCCTGTCAACTGCCAACTGTAAACTGTCAACTCCTCAGTAACCGAGGCGTAATCTGACGGGCTTATCGTGGGAAGTGGAGGAAGACATACGTGAATCAGCTCCAGCACTTGAAGACCTCGATCGAGAACCTCAATGGCGACAACCTCTTTCATCAGAAGCAGGAGCTGTTGTCGCTCGTCGATACCCTGGCTCTGGCGTATCCCGGCAATGGCAATGGCAACGGAAATGGGAACGGCAACGGACATCACGGCGAAACGCACCACCTGCGTCTTTCGCCGCGTGAGCGCGAGGTCATGGGGATGATCCTGACGGGCCGGCGGCTCAAGGAGATCGCCGCGACGCTCGACATCAGCGTGAAGACGGTCACGACGCACCGCTCGCGCCTGCTTCGCAAGCTCGGGATCGAAGACAACCTCGGACTCTTCCGCTACGGCGTCCGCAACGGGCTGATCAGCGTCTGAGCGTTTCGTTGACGCGGATCGTCTCCGACGTTACATTCTCGCGCCGTGGGGATCTTCCGCAGCGTACTCGTGTTCACGATGCTGACCATGCTGAAGTATCTGAGCCGGGTCTTCTATCGTCACGACTTCGCGTTCATCGGGCCGACGCCCACCGATCCGTGGGCGGACATCCGGCTGGTCGCATTCCTCAATCACACGAGCCTCTTCGAGCCGGTATTCCTCGGCGCCGTGCCGGCGCGGTTCATCTGGCGTCTGGCGGCGCACGGCGTCGTCCCTGCGGCGGATAAGACGACGGACCGGCCTCTGGTGGGCATCGTCTTCCGGTTTGTCGCGCACCACGTCATCGCCATCACGCGTCAGCGCGACGACACGTGGTTCCAGTTGCTGCAGAAGATCGATCCGGACTCGATGGTGGTCATCGCGCCGGAAGGGCGCATGAAGCGCGCGAACGGGCTCGACCTGCACGGCCGTCCGATGACCGTGCGAGGCGGCATCGCCGACATCCTGCACGCGGTGAAGACAGGCCGCATGCTCATCGCATACAGCGGCGGCCTGCACCACGTACAGGTCCCGGGGAAGATGCCGCGTATCTTCAAAAGAGTGCGGCTGCGCGTGGAGAATGTCGACATCGCCGAATACATCGCCGACCTGCTCCGCCGCGGCGGCGAGGAAGAGTTCAAGAAGAACGTGATGAAGGACCTCGACGGACGCCGCGATCAGTACGCGCCGGAAGAAGCGAAGGTCGCCTGATCCTCCTCCGTCCCACTCTGTGCTCTCTGTGTCTCTGTGGTGAATAGGCGCATGCCTCGTGCGATGCACGTTCGTATTCACCACAGAGACACAGAGACTCAGAGTGGGACGGAGGAATCAGGTTGGGCCGCGCAGCAGTCGCGCGAATTGCTCCGCCGTCATCGGCCGGTTGAACAGGAATCCCTGGATGTATTCGACGCCCTCTTCGAGCAGGAAGTCGAGCTGCGCCTGTTCTTCCACTTCCTCGGCGATCACGCGCAGATCGAGGTCGTGCGCGAGGCGGATCAGCGCGCGGGTGATCGCGGCGCAGCGCTGGTCGTGCGGCAGCGGGCGGACGAAGGCCCCGGGGAGCTTGATGCCCGTCGACGGGGAAGTACTGGAGGTGGGTCAGGGACGAGTGGCCGGTGCCGAAGTCGTCGAGCCAGAGCTGAAGGCCGAGCTCTTTGAGCGCGAGGAGCACTTCCATCGTCTCCTCCGGCCTCTCGATGGAGCTCGTCTCGGTGATCTCGAGGTTCACCTGGCGGGTGTCGATACCGCACGACGTCACCAGCGCGGTGAGCCGGTCGATGACGTTCCCTTCCTGGAACTCGCGCGGGGAGAGGTTCACGTTCAGCCGCACGCCGCCCCAGTGCGCGGCGTCGGAGTAGGCGCGCTGGACGAGGATCGAGTCGAGCCTGAACAGCTCCGGCCCGGCGCTATCCTCGGCGGCTTCGGTGATGATCGACGCCTCGCGGATCTCGCCTGACTCGCGCCGCTGCCGTAACAGCGCCTCGGCGGCCCAGATTTCGCCGGTGCGGGCGTCGTGAATGGGCTGATAGACGAGGAGGAGCCGGCTGTCTCCATCCAGGGCGCGGTCGAGCGCCGCTTGCGCGGTCGAATCGGTCACGTCGATCGTTACCAGCGCTTCGCCAGCTGCCACGTCGCGAGCAGGGCTCCGATGAGCGCGAGCGCGAGCAGCTCGCGGTTGCGGCGGAGCTGGCTCCGCAGCGACGTCTGCTGCTGCTTCTGGTGCTTCATCATCTCCATCTGGATCTTCTGGCGGCGGTTGATGGTCTCCCGAACGGAGCCTTCGAACTCGCGCAGCGAGCGCCGGCTTTCGGGCCTGACAGCGGTGCCGCGGCCGGTATCGACGAGCACGGCGGTCGACACGGTCGGCTGCACGAGGCGCTCGCCGCGCTCGGAGATCACTTTGTAGTCGCCCTGCTCGAGGTAAGCCACCGTCGGGCCGGCCTGGCTTTGGCGGACGAACAGCGCGTGCTCTTCCCCCTCGAGGAAGCGGGGGACTCCGATGATCTCCTGGGTGATGCCGTCCACCGTCCCGCCCGGCGTGACGATCGTGATCTCCTGCGCGGGCGCGCCCTTGAGGGTCTTGTCGACGCGGAAGGTGGAGTACGTAAGGATCCAGTTGCGTCCCGCGTCCCACTGCGACCGCTGCGCGACGCAGGTCCCGACCACGATCGCGGCCGCGTTCTCCACCTTCTCCTCGAACTTCACGGCGCGCGCAATGGTTGCGTTTGCCGCGACGGGCACCAGCAGCAGGAAGGCGGAGAGGGCGAAGACTTTGCGGGTCATTGCCTACGCTTCAAAGCAAGCGACAGGCCACTCCTACGTGTTGCGCGTGAGGAAGTCTTTGACCACCGTGATCTCCTCCATCACGACCTGATGTCCCATCGGATATTCGTGGTAATCCACGTCGAAGCCCGCTTCTTCGAGGCAAGCCCGGGCGCGCCGGGCGTAGTTGACGGAGACGACCTCGTCCGCCGAGCCGTGGGAAATGAGGATTGGGACCTTCGCGACGGTGCGGAGATCGGGCAGGTCGTACTCGTACAGGCCGCCGCTCATCGCGATGATGCCGTTCACCTCCCGGCGCAGGCCGGCGTCGAGCGCCATCATCGCGCCCTGCGAGAAGCCGGAAATGATGAGAGCGGACGTCGGGTAACGCGCGGTGATCTCGTCGAGGAACTTCAGCAGCAGCTCGCGGGAGGCGGCGACCGACGTTTGTTCCGGCGGCCAGCCTTCGAACCACGTCCAGCCGAAGGTCATCCCCGGGTACGCCGAGAACGGCTTCGGGGCGTTGGGCAGGACGAAGCGCGCGCCGCCCGGCGGATCGGCCAGCGGTGCGAGGTCGGCGAGGTCGTTGGCGTCCGCGCCGCGGCCGTGGATGAGGATCACCATCGGCATCCGCTCGGTGTCGGCGCGGCGCGAAGGGACTGTGAGGAGATAGTTCAGCGAGAGATCCGAGTGCACGGCAGGGAATCTATAACGAATGTGGGGTGACCCAGCGCACGTGGATGCACCATACTCCGCATAGAATTGTCATCTTTCGCCGAATCCCCGAGGTGAGACCGTGCATATCAATGACCTGCTGAAAATTGCCGCCGAGCGCCGGGCGTCCGACCTCCATGTCAAGGTCGGCTCGCACCCCGTCATCCGCGTCGACGGTGACCTCGTGCCGCTCGTCGAGCTCAAGCGCCTCATGCAGGAAGACACGATCGCGATGGCCTTCTCGATCATGTCCTCCCGCCAGAAAGAGAAGTTCAAGAACAACTACGAGATCGACATCGCCTACTCGGTGCCCGGCCTGGGCCGGTTCCGCTGCAACATCTTCCAGCAGCGCGGCACCGTCGGCCTCGTCCTCCGCGTCATCCCCGTGAAGATCCTGTCCATCCGCGAGCTGATGCTGCCGACGGTCCTCGAGAAGATCGCCGAGGAGCGCCGCGGCCTCATCCTCTGCACCGGCACCACGGGCTCCGGCAAGTCCACGACGCTCGCGGCGATGATCGACTACATCAACGCCCACCGTACCGAGCACATCATGACGGTCGAGGACCCGATCGAGTTCCTCCACCGCGACAAGAAGTCGATCGTCAACCAGCGCGAGGTCGAAGTCGACACCAAGTCGTTCTCCCAGGCCCTGCGCAGCGCCCTCCGGCAGGATCCCGACGTCATCCTGGTCGGCGAAATGCGCGACTACGAGACCATCGAGACCGCCCTCACCGCGGCGGAGACGGGCCACCTCGTGCTCTCCACGCTGCACACGATGGACGCGACCGAGACCGTCAACCGCATCATCTCCGTCTTCCCGCCGCACCAGCAGAAGCAGATCCGCCTGCAGCTCGCGGCCGTCCTCAAGGCCGTCATCTCCCTGCGCCTGCTGCCGCGCGCCGATGGACTCGGCCGCGTGCCGGCGACCGAGGTGCTGATCTCGACGGCGTACATCCGGGACTGCATCGAGAACAAAGAGAAGACGAAGCTGATCAAGGACGCCATCGCCCAGGGCACGTCGCAGTACGGCATGCAGACGTTCGACCAGTCGCTGTACATGCTCTACAAGAACGGACTGATCACCCTGGACGAAGCGCTCCGCCGGGCGTCGAATCCCGACGAGTTCCGCCTCAAGCTCAGCGGCATCCAGTCCACGGCGGACATGTCGAAGGAGGAGATGGAAG
Source organism: uncultured Acidobacteriota bacterium (assembly GCA_963821585.1). GTDB lineage: Bacteria > Acidobacteriota > Thermoanaerobaculia > Gp7-AA8 > Gp7-AA8 > QHVT01. The sequence continues at coordinate 3,341,837 of CAWGEI010000003.1, read as the reverse complement.
GGAAGCTCACCATCTCCGGCCAGGCGGCGGAGGATCCGTTCGGGGACGACTCGCCCTTCGACTTCGGGAACTCTCTTTGAGGCCGGTTGGCGGTTGACGGTTGGCGGTTGGCGGGAGAAAAACACTCTTGCCTCATGCTCCCGCCAACTGCCAACCGCCAACCGCCAACCGATGTCTGACGCCTACGTCGCCGCACTGCGCATCCTCAAGTACCGTTTCAACTCCGAGGTGGAGTTGAGGCGCAAGCTGCGCGCGAAGAAGTTCGAGAAGGACGACATCGACGCGGCGATCGCACGCCTGCACAAGGAGAAGTGGCTCGATGATGAGCGCTTCGCCGGTGCGTTTGTCCGGACCCGGGCGAACAAGCGGGTCGGGAAGCTGCGCATCCGGCGCGAGTTGCAGGCCGCGGGCGTGATCAGCTCCACGGCGGAGGAGGCGATCGCGGCGAACGTCGATCCCGAGCGCGAGAGCGAGTCGCTGGAGGCGCTCTGCGCGCGGCGGATGCGCGTGCTCGTCCGCCGTCATGGTACGGAGTACCTCGGGAGCGCTGAGGCGCACGCGAAATTGACGGCGTATCTGATCGGTCACGGCTATGATTTCGCGCTCGTCCGCGAGGTGGTGAAGAAGGCCGCCCGCGCACTCACGGAAGGAACATGATCCATCTGCTCGCCGCAATGCTGCTGGCTGCCACTGCGCCAGCCGCCCCGAAGAACGTCATCCTTCTCATCGCCGACGGCTCCGGCCTCGGCCACTTCACCTTCGCGCGGAACATCCGCGGGGACGCGTTCCGCATCGGGACGATGCCGGTGGTCGGCGTCTTCACGACCCAGTGCGCGGACCGTGCGGTGACCGATTCCGCCGCGGCCGCCACGGCGCTGGCCACGGGCGCGAAGACGAATTACGAGATGGTCAGCCTCGATCCCAAGACGCTCGAGCCGCTGGAGACGGTCCTGGAAGTGGCGAAGAAGCAGGGCAAGGCGGCCGGGCTGGTCACGACCGCCGCCTTCTTCGACGCGACGCCCGCGGCGTTCGCCGCGCACGCGAAGCACCGGTCCGAGAAGGGTGTCGACGCACAGATGCTCCGCAGCGGCGCGGACCTCATCGCCGGCACGCTTCTCGAGGACTTCACGAACGAGCTCAGTCCCGAGCTTGCCAAAGTCGCGGCGGACAATGGCTGGACGGTGCTCAATACGCGCGCGCAGCTCGACGCCGCGCCGCACGGGAAGAAGCTGCTGGCGGTCTTCCGCTGGCAGGAGCGGAATCTCGACCAGCCCGACGCGCCGCTGCCGGTGCTGGCGCAGTGGGCGATCGACCAGCTCGACGACGATCCGGAGGGGTTCTTCCTGGTCATCGAGCAGGAAGGCACGGACTCGTCGAGCCATCAGAACCACATCGCCGATCTGCGCAAGGCGCTGGCGTCGTTCGACGAGACCGTGGGCGTGGCGCTCGATTTCGCGGCGAAGCGCGGCGACACGCTCGTGATCGCCACCGCGGATCACGAGACGGGCGGACTCCGCGTCACCGAGACGAAGCAGCTCGCGAGGCTGCGCGTGGAATGGTCGACCACGGACCACACCGGCACGATGATCCCGATCTTCGCCTACGGCCCCGGCTCGACCGCGTTCGGCGGGCTTCAGGACAACACCGACGTCGGGAAGAAGCTCAAAGCCGCTGTGTTAGCTAAGCCCTAAGGAGTTTCTTTGCTCACCACCAGTCAGATCCGTGAGGCTTTCCTCGGCTACTTCGAGAAGAACGGCCACCGCCGCGTGCCCAGCTCGTCGCTCGTCCCGGCCGGCGACCCGACGCTCCTCTTCACGAACGCCGGGATGAATCAGTTCAAGGACACCTTCCTCGGCCGCGAACAGCGCGATTACGCGCGCGCGACGACGTCGCAGAAGTGCGTGCGGGCCGGGGGCAAGCACAACGATCTCGAGAACGTCGGCCGCACCGCGCGCCATCACACGTTCTTCGAGATGCTCGGGAACTTCTCGTTCGGCGACTATTTCAAAGAGGACGCGATCCGCTTCGCGTGGGAGCTGCTGGTCGATGTTTACGGCCTCGAGGTCGAGCGGCTCTGGTTCTCGGTCTTCGAAGGCGATGACAAGGTTCCGGCCGACGAAGAGGCGGCCGCACTGTGGGTGAAGGCGGGTGCGCGCCCGGAGCGCGTACTGCGCTTCGGCAAGAAGGACAACTTCTGGCAGATGGGCGACACCGGTCCGTGCGGGCCGTGCTCGGAGATCCATTACTTCCGCGGCGACGACCTGTCGAAGAACGTGCCGGAGCTGGTCAACGGACCGGGCGACGACACGATGGAAGTCTGGAACCTCGTCTTCATGCAGTACAACCGAGACGAGGACGGCGTGCTGCACTCGCTGCCCGCGCCCTCGGTCGACACGGGCATGGGCCTGGAGCGTCTCGCGCTCGTGTTGCAGAAGGCGGGGACGAACTACGAGACCGACATCTTCGCGCCGATCATCCGGCGGATCGAGGACGTCTCCGGGTACTCGTATCGCGGCGATATGGAGGACGACCTCGACACCGCCGTGCGCGTGCTCGCGGACCACGCGCGTGCATCGACGTTCCTCATCAGCGACGGTGTGATTCCGTCGAACGAAGGCCGCGGCTACGTGCTGCGCCGCATCATCCGCCGGGCGATCCGCTTCGGCCGCAAGCTGCCGAAGGCGGTCCTGCTCACGAATCTGGTCGACTCGGTCATCGAGGCGATGAGTGACGCGTATCCGGAGCTGCTCGCGCGCCGCGAGGCGGTGGTGAAGACGCTGGAGTCGGAAGAGGAGCGTTTCTCGCGCACGCTGACGACGGGGATGGAGCGCGTCGGCCAGGTCCTCGACGACGTCCGCCACCGCGGCGAGACCACCCTCGGCGGCTCCGAGATCTTCCGGCTGTACGACACGTACGGTATCCCCATCGATCTGATCGCGGAGATGGCGGAGGAGGAAGGCGTCACGCTCGACCGCGCGGGGTTCGAGCAGAACATGACGGAGGCGCGCGCGAAGGCGAAGGCGGCGTCGAAGTTCGCGCTGTCCGCGGATGCGGCGACGTTCGCCGGGATCGCGGAGAAGACCGGTCCGGTGGCGTTCGTCGGCTACGAGCAGTACGGCGACGTGGCGTCGACCGTGAAGGCGATCGTCATCGCAGGGGAGGAGCGCGACGCGCTCCATCACGGCAGCGAGGGCGACGTGGTCCTGTCGCCGACGCCGTTCTACGCGGAGTCGGGCGGACAGATCGGCGACACGGGGACCCTGGTGTGGGACAGCGGCCGCGCGACGGTGCTCGACACGCAGAAGCCGTTCGGCGAGCTGCCGGTGTCGCGCGTGCGGGTCGACGAAGGCTCGCTTTCGTTGAACGCCTCGGTACGGGCATCAGTGCCGGCGCCGGTGCGTCTGGATACGACCGCGAATCACACGGCCACTCACCTGCTGCACAAGGCGCTGAAGGACATCTTCGGACCTACGGTCCAGCAGGCGGGCTCGCTCGTCGCGCCGGATCGCCTCCGCTTCGACTACACGTACCACGCTCCGCTGTCCGATCAGCAGCTCCGGGCCATCGAGGACGCGGTGAACGACCGCATCCGCGAGAACCTCGAAGTGAAGAAGACCGTCATGCCGATCGAGGACGCGAAGAAGAGCGGCGCGGTGGCGATGTTCGGCGAGAAGTACGGCGAGCACGTGCGCATCGTCGCGGCGGGGGAGTACTCGCGCGAATTCTGCGGCGGTTGCCACGTGAACCGCACCGGCGACATCGGCCTCTTCAAGATCACGTCGGATCGCTCGCTGGCGGCCGGAGTGCGCCGCATGGAGGCTGTCACCGGCCGCGGCGCACTTGCGCTCTTCCAGAAGCTCGACGACACGACGCACGACATCGCCGCGCAGGCGAACGTCGCGCTCGATGAGCTGCCGGTCTACGTCCGTTCGCTGCAGGAAAAGCAGAAGCAGCTCGAGAAGGAGCTCAAGGCGCTGAAGGTGCGGGTCGCGACCGGCGGCGGTGCGTCCGCGACGCTGTCCGACGATGCCCAGGACGTCAGCGGCGTCAAGCTCATCGCGCGGCGTGTCGACAACCTCACCGGCGGCGACCTCCGCAACTTCGCCGACGAGCTCCGCTCGAAGATCAAGAGCGGCGTCGTCGTCATCGGCAGCGCCGCGGACGGCAAAGTCACGCTGCTCACCGCAGTGACCAAAGACCTCCTCGACCGCGTCCAGGCCAACACCCTCATCGGCAAGCTCGCCCCCATCGTCGGCGGCAAAGGCGGCGGCAAACCCGACCTCGCCCAAGCCGGCGGCAAGGATCCGGAGAAGCTCAACGAGGCGCTCGACCACGCGCCGTCGGCGCTGCGGGAGTTGCTGGGGGCGTCCTGACCCATTTGTAATCCGTGCCGTACCTCGGCTATCGTAATCGCCGTAATTTCCCCTTGGACACAACCGGGAGGTGGGTCATGCCGAAACGGCTATGGGTGTGGGGTCTCCTTGCGGCGCTGCTCGCGGTGCCTGCGTTTGCACTGACCACGAAGAGCATTGCAGACGGTCTGACCGCGGCCGACGTCGCGGCGGCGGTCACGGGGCCGGGTGCGACGATCTCCAACGTCCGGATCACCGGCTCCTCCTTGAGCATCGGCACCTTCAGTGAAGGCGGCCTCGGGATCGCCAGCGGGATCATCCTCAGCAGCGGCAATGTCGCTACGGCCATCGGCCCGAACAACCAGGCCGGCGCGGGCGAGGACGTCGGCACCCCGGGCGACGGGCAGCTCAACACGATCGTCTCGCCGAACACCACGCACGATGCCGCGATCCTGGAGTTCGACGTCGTCACGACGACGCCGGTCTTCACGATCAGCTACGTGTTCGGGTCCGAGGAGTATCGCGAGTACGTCGATAAGGAGTTCAACGACGTCTTCGCGTTCTACGTCGACGGTGCCAACATCGCTCTCACACCGGGCTCGAACAACCCGGTCACCATCGACACGATCAACCACCTGCGCAACACCAGTCTCTATCGCGACAACGAGACCGGCACGAATACGCAGCTCGACGGCTTCACCGTGCCATTGCTGGCGGTCGCTTTCGTCGAGCCGCACGTGACGCACCACATCAAGATCGCCATCGCCGACGCCGGCGACTCGATCCTCGACTCCGCGGTCTTCATCGAGCAGGGCGGCGTCAGCGGCACCACCGCGCCGATCCTCATTCCGCCCGTTTCGTCGCTCGCAGCCAGCGTCGGCGACACGCTGACCGTCCCGATCCCCATCTACTTCGTCTTCGACGACATCCCGTACACGCTCTCCGCGTCCGGCGTCCCGGGCGCGACGACTTCGTTCTCCGAGGTCTACGTGAAAGACGGCCAGCAGTACGTCGACATGAAGCTGGTCCTCGGCGCTGGCGCGCAGGCGGGCGCGCACGTCCTGACGATTCACTCCAGTACCGGGGATGCGCATCGCTTCGCGACGATCTACGTCGTCGTCGACTGCCAGGCCCCGCAGATCCTGGGTATCGGCCAGCCGGTCTCGCAATCCGTCAACGCCGGCACGAGCGCGACGTTCACCGTGCAGGCCTCAGGCTCCGGCCCGTTCTCCTACCAGTGGTACCAGGGGCATCCGGGCATGACCAACTCCCCGGTCTCCGGCGCGACGGGCAGCACCTTCACGACGCCCGCCGTCAGCGCGAGGACGCCGTACTGGGTGCGCATCACCAACGCCTGCGGAACGTATGACAGCCTCGTGGCGTACGCGAGTCCGCGGTAATTATCGTTAGCTTTGTCTTCCCGAGAACCCGCGCGAATGCTCGCGCGGGTTTTTTGTTATCCCGAGGTAGGATGGATGCCATGGGTAAGACCAAGCTGGTCGAAAGCGCGCCTCCGGAGGCCGCGCCGGGCGAATATGGACCCATCACGGCTTCCGAATACTTCGCACTCCCCGAAGACGTGAGGCAGCGTCGGGCGAAACGGGCGTACGAGAAGTTGATGGCACTGAAGGGCAAGATCGATCTGAAGATCGATATCGACGAGCTGCGTGGCCGTAATCGTTGACTCGGTTCTCCGTTAGAATCCGTCTCGAACGGAGGACTTCCGATGAGTGATGGCTACGACAAGCCCAGCAAGGCCGAGGACGAGTACTTTGCCCGGCAGGAGATCGAGCGGCGGAAGAAGTGGGCGCAGGAACAAGCCGCCAAGATGGCCGCCTCGGAGAAAGACAGCCTCAAGCAGGCGCACTGGATGAAGTGCCCGAAGTGCGGCATGGACCTCCAGGAGATCGACCTTCACGGCGTCAAGGTCGACCAGTGTGCGAGCTGCGGCGGCATCTTCCTCGACGCCGGCGAGATCGACCAGCTCACGAAACATGAGGAAGGCGTGCTGAACCGCGTCTTCTCCATCTTCCGCTGATCGGCGGCAAGACCGACGTATAGTTGACCCGGGAGACCACCATGAGCCGCAACGAAACCGACGTCGTGACGAAGCCTGCCGTCCTGCCCCAGCCGCTGAAGGCACGCGAGGAACAGCTCCCGCTCTTCTCCCTCGAAGCCCTCGGCGCCATCAGGCAGGAAGAAGTGCAGTGGCGGCGCGACGTGCTCGACCCCGTGCTGGCAAAGAAGCCGTACTGGAAGAGCGACTACACGACCGTCAGCGGCATGGACGTCAATCCGCTCGCGACGCCGCTTTCCGTTGCGGACGACGACTTCCACGAGATCACGTATCCCGGCCAGTTCCCGTACACGCGCGGTATCCATCCCACCGGCTACCGCGGCCGCCTCTGGACCATGCGCCAGTTTGCGGGCTTCGGCAGCGCGCAGCAGACCAACGAGCGCTTCAAGTACCTCCTGTCGCAGGGGCAAACCGGCCTCTCGACCGCGTTTCACCTGCCGACGCTCTACGGCTACGACTCCGACCATCCGTACAGCGCGGGCGAGGTCGGCAAGTGCGGCGTCGCGGTCGACACGCTCGCCGACATGGAAGTGCTCTTCGACGGCATCAACCTCGAGGACGTCACGGTCTCGATGACCATCAACTCCACCGGACCCCTCGCCCTGGCGATGTACCTCGCGGTCGCGGAGAAGCAGGGCGCCGATTGGAAGAAGATCTCCGGCACGCTCCAGAACGACATCCTCAAGGAGTACATCGCCCAGAAGGAGTACATCTATCCGCCGCGTCCCTCCATGCGGCTGATCACCGATACGATCAAGTTCTGCACGGACAACGTGCCGAAGTACAACACCATCTCCATCAGCGGCTACCACATCCGCGAGGCCGGATCGACCGCGCTGCAGGAGCTCGCGTTCACCCTCCGCGACGGCATGGAGTACGTCGAGTACGGCGTCCGCGCGGGCCTGGACATCGACGACTTCGCGCCGCGTCTCTCCTTCTTCTTCAACTCGCACAACGACCTCTACGAAGAGGTGGCGAAGTTCCGCGCGGCGCGCCGCGTGTGGGCGAAGGTGATGCGCGACCGCTACGGCGCGAAAGACCCGCGCTCGTGGCAGCTCCGCTTCCACACCCAGACCGCGGGCTGCTCGCTGACCGCGCAGCAGCCGTACAACAACATCGTCCGCGTCACGATCCAGGCGCTCGCGGCGGTGTTCGGCGGGACGCAGTCGCTGCACACCAACTCGCTCGACGAGACCCTCGCGCTGCCCACCGAGCAGGCCGCGCGCATCGCGCTGCGCACGCAGCAGGTCATTGCCCACGAGTCGGGTGTCATCAACACGATCGATCCGTTCGGCGGGTCCTACTTCATCGAAGAGCTGACGGACCGGATGGAGAAGGGCTGCTTCGAGTACATCGAGAAGATCGACCAGTTCGGCGGTATGGTCGAGGCCATCGAGGCCGGCTTCCCGCAGCGCGAGATCTGGGACGCGTCGTATCAGTTCCAGCGCTCGGTCGACTCGGGGGAGAAGGTCGTCGTCGGCGTGAACGCCTACGAGACCGGCAACGACGACAAGTACGAGATCCTCTACATCGACGAGTCGGTGACCGAGCAGCAGATCGCGCGCCTCAACGAAGTGCGTGCAAAGCGCGACCAGCAGAAGGTGCAGGACGCACTGCAGGCGCTCCGCAACGGCGCCGCCGACGAGAACGTGAACACGATGCCGCTGCTCATCGACGCGGTGAAGGCGTACGCGACCGTCGGCGAGATCTCGGACGCGTTCCGCGATGTGTTCGGTACGTATCAGGAGCCGGCGCTCTTCTAAGTGTGGAGTGCGGCGGCAAGGCCGCCGCTTTCCAATTCGGTTGCGGTGAACGGTGCGCGTGTCGCTCGCGCCGCGCGAATTTGAAAGCGGCGGCCTCGCCGCCGCACTCCATATGTGCTTCCGAGAACCGGGCGTGGATAAGTGCGCGGCCAGAAACGCCTACACCCAGTTTCCCGCAATCTTACAGAGCCGCGGTCGCCGCGACTGACTGGCGGAACGGGTCCCGGCCCTATGATCTCCACACAACGGAGGATCATTTCAAAATGCGTGGTCGCCTCGCGGTCGTACTGGTTACCCTGGTCTGCTCCACATCCCTCTTCGCCAAAGACGTTTACCTCTCGGTGACCGGCAAGGCGAACGGCTTCTTCACCGACGCCCGGATCTTCAACCCCTCGTTCGACAAGGACATCACCATCCAGGCGCGCTACCTGCCCGCCGGCAACGGCAACAACAGCGGCGTGCAGCCGGTGGCGCTCACGATTCCGAAGCGGTCGATGAAGGTGTACGACGACGCGGTCGTCTCCATGTTCGGCGGCGGTCCCGCCCTCGGCGCGATCCGGCTCACGTCCGACGACGACTTCGTGGCGTCGCAGCGCATCTATCAGGATGCCCGCACCGGACCGCAGGCCGGTACCCTCGGCCAGTTCGTCCCCGGCCTCGACATCTCGGCCGCGAAGACGAAGGGCGTGCTGTTGCAGTTGAAAGCGGGGGCCGCGACTCTCGGTACCTTCCGCACGAACTTTGGCGGCGCGAATCCGAACGATCAAGTGGTCGTTGTCACGATGAAGCTGTACGACAAGAACAACGCCGTCGTCGCCACGAAGAACGTGACGTTCCAGCCGTTCGGCGTTCTCGGGCCCGCGAGCATCGTGTCGTTCTTCGACAACACGAACGCCGATCTCACCGACGCGTGGATCAGCTTCACGGCCGAGCATCCCATGTTCATCTACGGCTCGGTCGTCGACAGCGGCTCGTCGGATCCGACGTTCATCCCCGCCTCGGATGACAGCGGCACGCCTCCTCCTCCGCCTCCTCCTCCAGTGACGAAGACCGTCACGGTCGTGGCGGAGGACGGCGGTTTCGCCGTCACCGGCGCGACCGATCTCCACGTCGGTGACGAAGTGAAGTTCGTCGTCACCGGCGGCGGCGGCGTCCACGGCTTCCGGCTGTTCTCGCCCGGCGCCTCCGTCCTCGTCACGATGGATCCGCTCGGCAGCAACCCGTCGCAGCAGACGATCACGCTCACCGAGCAGGGCTCGTATCAATACATCTGTACCCGCCCGACCTGCAGCGCGGGGCACACCGAGATGGTCGGTGCGTTCAGCGTCAGCGCCGCCCACGCCGAAACGGGCGACCCCAAGGGCGGAGGGTACTGAAGTTGACTATCTGACATGAGGCGGGCGGGGGCCCGCCTCATTCGGCCTCTTCTTTGCTACACTTGCGGGGTGTTGGGAGTGTGGGAAGGGTGCAGCTAGCCGAATTCTTTCGCAGCCGCAGGGGCGGGGAACTGATCGGGATCGTCGTCATGGCGGTCGGGATCAGCGTCGCCGCGTCGATCGTCACCTACCACCCCAACGACTCCTCCGCGTTCTACACCTCCACCGACGTCGAGATCCGCAACGCGATCGGCTACTACGGCGCGACGCTCGGCTGGATCTTCGTCAGCTTCTTCGGCTTTGCCAGCCTGCTGTTTCCCGGCGTGCTCCTCGCCGCCGGCTGGAACCGTTTCTGGGGCCGCGACATCGAGTACTTCCACACGAAGCTGATCGGCCTCGTGATCCTCGCGATGACGATGCCGCCGCTGTTCGATCTGGTGGTGGGCAAGGTCTGGCTGCGCAGCGCGCTCATCGCCGCCGGCGGCTACCTCGGCCAGGAGATCAACAAGGCGATCAGCGGGAACCTGAACACGTCCGGCGCGGTGATCGCGCTGGTGACGGCGCTGCTGGTCGGCCTGCTGCTCGCGACGCGCATCAGTCTCGCCGCGGTCTTCCTCGCCATTCATCGGCAGTTCCTGGCCCTCGGGCGCACGCTCTCGATGCACTGGGCGCGCATCTCGGAGCGCCGGCGCAAAGAGAAGATGAAGGAGGCGATCGTCCGCAAGCACCTCGAGAAAGCGGACACGCCGCAACTGCGCCTCGTGTCCTCTTCTGCCTCCGACGAGCCCACCGTGCGCGGCCCGATCGTGCGCGAAGTCCAGGGCCGCGGCAGCTTCCAGATCCGCAAGGTCACCAAGGCTGATCTCCGCGCAGCCGCGGAAGCCCTCGCGCAGCAGGAGACCCCCGATCCCTTTGAGCTATACGCCGCGCCGCCGCGGGCTGTCATTCCGAGCGTGAGCGGAGCGAATGGGGAGGAACCTGTGCGGGTGGTGCGCGCAGCACGCCCTTCGAGCCCCGCCCGCCCAGGTCCTTCGCTCGACGCTCAGGATGACATCGACGATTTCGAAGACATCCCGGTCACCCCGATCAGGCCCAAGCCCGCAATCCCCCGTCCCGTCGCGCGCCGGCCCGAGAAGCCCGTGCGCCGCGAGGTCAAGCTCACACACGACGCGTTGCCGACCATGAACCTCCTGACCGAGGGGCCGAAGCAGGGGGCGATCAACGACGAGGTCCACAAGAAGTTCCTCGAGATCGGTCACCTCATCGAGGACCGCTGCCGCGAGTTCTCCGTCGAAGGCGAAGTCACCGCGTATCACCCGGGCCCGGTCGTCACCACCTTCGAGTTCAAGCCGAGCGCCGGCGTGAAGTACGCCAAGGTCGTCAACCTCGGCGACGATCTCGCGCTCGCGCTGAAGGCAGAGTCCATCCGCATCGAGCGCATCTCCGGCTCGTCGACCGTCGGCATCGAAGTGCCGAATCGCAAGCGCGAGCTCATCACGCTGCGCGACATCATCGACACCGACGTGTTCGCGGCGTCCTCCTCGCTGCTCAGTCTCGCTCTCGGCAAGGACATCCACGGCGAGGCCGTGGTTACAGATCTCGCGAAGATGCCGCACCTCCTCGTCGCCGGCGCCACCGGCGCGGGCAAGTCCGTCGGCCTCAACTCGATGATCGTGTCGCTGCTCTACAAGGCGCTGCCGTCGCAGCTCCGCATGCTGATGATCGACCCGAAGATGGTCGAGCTGAAGGTCTACGAGGACATTCCGCACCTGCTGCACCCGATCATCACCGACCCGAAGTTCGCGTCCCAGGCGCTGATCTGGTCGGTGAACGAGATGGAGAACCGCTACCGGACCCTCTCCGAGTGCGGCGTGCGCAACATCGACCAGTACAACTCGCTGCTGAAGGATCCGGACGCGTACCGCCGCGCGAAGAAGCTCCCGTCCGACGCGCCCACTCCGCACGACGAGCCGATGCAGTACATCGTCATCATCATCGACGAGTTCGCGGACCTGATGATGGTCGCGTCGAAGGACGTGGAGGACTCGGTGACCCGCCTCGCGCAGAAAGCGCGCGCGGTCGGCATCCATCTGATCATCGCCACGCAACGCCCGTCCGTCGACGTCATCACCGGCGTGATCAAGGCCAACCTGCCGTCACGCATCTCGTTCCAGGTGGCCTCGAAGATCGACTCCCGCACCATCCTCGACGCCCAGGGCGCCGAGAAGCTCCTCGGCAACGGCGACATGCTCTTCCTTCCGCCCGGGACCGCACGCGTCCGCCGCCTGCACGGTGCGTACGTCTCCGAGACCGAGATCAACGACATCGTCGAATTCGTGAAGAAGAACCAGGGCGAGCCGAAGTTCCTCGAAGAGATCACCAAGATCACGGAGGAGAAGAGCGGCGCCGACGGCATCGAGTACCTCGACGACCCGAAGTACGACGAAGCCGTGCGCGTGGTGCTGACCACCGGGCAGGCCAGTGCGTCCTACCTCCAGCGCCGCCTCAAGCTCGGCTACTCGCGCGCCGCGCGCCTCGTCGAGATCATGGAGGCCCATGGTGTGGTGGGCCCCTCGCAGGGGAGCAAGCCCCGCGAGATTCTCATCCGCGCGGACGACTATCCGCCAGCCAGCGGCCAGTCGATCTGAGTGTGCTCGGTGTCATCCTGAGCCGCGTAGACGGCGAAGGATCTTCACCCATGCCACTTGGAAGATCCTTCGCTGTCTACGCAGCTCAGGATGACACTCGGTTGCGGATTCGCCGCTCTGTGGTACAACGCGGTCACGAATGCGCCGCAAGACCTCGACGACGCTGCTCCTGGTGCTGGCCCTGCAACTGCTGGGTGGGGTCGTCCTTGCGTCCGCTTGCCTGGAGTCGTGTCCTGACGATGACGCGAGCTGTCCGCCGGTCTGCGCGATCTGCACGACGTGCATGCACGCGCAGAGCGTCGTCGTTCAGCAGGCGGCGGTGGCGGCGCCGTTCCTCTCCTCGCGTGCGTTGACCGGCCTCCCAGCCCTGCAACCCTCCGCGCCCCTCGGGGACGACATCTTCCACGTCCCGCTCCTCGGCTGACCGGCGTTTTCTCCCGTCGTTTCAGCAGCCGAGGTGCTCATGAATCGATCGATTGCGCTGGCGGGCGTTGCCCTGCTCGCGGCGCTGCCTGCATTCTCACTCACACTGGAAGAAGCGCTCGAGCGCGCGAGACAGTCCGCGCCTGCCGTCGTGGCCGCGCGCATGCGCATCGACGAGGCGCGAGGACGCGTTGCCGGTGCGTCCTTGCGCGTGACCAGCAACCCTACGCTCGACGTCGAAGCCGGGCGGCGGAGCGGCGAGGTCTCCTCGACCGACTACGGGATCGCGGTAGGACAGGATCTCGACCTGCCCCAGCGCCGCCGCGCGCGCGTTGACGCCGCGAACGCCTTCGTGACGCAGGAAGAGCAGCGCGCGCGCGACGCGGAACGGCAGGCGTTGCTCAACGTCGCGTCGACGTTTCTCCGCGCGCTCGAAGCCCGCGAGCGTGTGGACGTCGCGGCCAGCGGCGAGCAACTCGCCGGCGAAGCGCTGCGCATCGCCGAACGGCGCTACGCAGCCGGCGACGTCGCCCAGCTCGACGTGAACCTCGCCCGTACGGCCGTCGCACGTGCCGATGCGGAGACGCGTGCCGCGAAGGCGTCGCTCGCCGGGCACGTCGTGCAACTGCAGGTCCTCCTCGGCATGACCGATCCCGTGACCGTCGACGGCTCCCTGTACAACGCTCTAGTGACCGGCGCGCTCGTGACCGGCGAGCTCGCGGCCGACCGCGCCGACCTGCGCGTGCTCGATGCGGAGATGGCTGAAGCCGAGGCGGAGCAGCGGCTCGCGCGCATGCTGCGCTGGCCCGACTTCGGCCTTCGCGCGTCCTACACCAGAGAAGAAGGCGACCGCGTCGTTCTCGGCGGCATCGGCGTCACGCTGCCCGTTTTCCAGCGTGGGCAGGAAGCTACGGCCGTCGCGAATGCACGTGTCGCGCGTTTGCGCGCGGAGCGCGAGGCGCTGGCGCGGACGATCGAGGCCGAAGTGCGCGGCGCGGCGGCGTCGGCGGAAGCACTGCGCGCCGTCGCATCTGATTACGAACGGAAGGTGTTGCCGCTGGTCGACGAGAACGAGCGGCTCGCCCTGGAGAGCTACGACGTGGGACAGATCGGACTCGGCGATCTCCTGCTCGTCCGGCGCGAAGCGCTCGACGCGCGTCGCTTCCTCATCGATCAGCTCATCGAGACGCGCCTCGCCGAAGTCGAGTTGCGCGCGAAGGCAGGAGTGTGGAAATGAACCGGCGAATTCTATGGACCGTGGCGCTCGCCGCCGCGCTCGCATTCGGCTGCGGCAAGACGGAAACGGAAGGGGAGCATCACGAAGAAGAAGGCCACGTCGCGGAAGCGCACACGGAGCGGCCGGCGAACATCCTCGAAGTCGAGGAGACGATGCTCCGCGATCTGCGGCTCACGACGACCAAAGTCGAGCAACGCCCCGGTGGGGAAGGCGTCAGCGTCGCCGGCGAGCTGCACGCCGATCAGGCGCGCTACGCCGAGGTGGGGACGCCGGTCACCGCGCGCGTCGTCCGGCTCCTCGCTACGCCCGGCCAGAGCGTCCGCACGGGGCAGGTGCTCGCCGAAGCGCAGAGCGTGGAGCTCGGGCGGGCCCGCGCGGACTACGACACCGCGCAGGCTCGCGTGACACTCGCGCAGTCGGCGCTCGAACGGAAGCGCGCGCTCGCCGACCGCATCGTGCCGCGCCGCGAGGTGCAGGAGGCCGAAGCCGATCTCGCCGCGGCGCAGGCGGAACTGCGCGCTGCGTCTGCGACACTGCAGGCGCTGGGCGCAGGCCCCGCGCACGGCGGCAATGCGTCCCGGTTGCCACTCGTCGCACCAATCTCCGGCACCATCATCGAGCGCAACATCGCCCTTGGGCAGATGATCGCCCCCGAGGACGTGGCGTTTCGCTTGGGCGACCTCTCGAGCCTGTGGCTCATCGCGCACGCCTTCGAGCGCGACGCCGTGCGCGTGGCCGTCGGGACTCCCGCGCGCGTGACCCTCTCCGCGTTTCCCGGGCGTCCCTTCACCGGCCGCGTGACCCACGTCGGCCGTCAGGTCGAGGCGGAGTCGCGCACGATCCCGGTGCGCGTCGAGCTTGCGAACCCGGACGGATCGCTGCGCCCCGGGATGTCCGCGAGCGCCTGGCTGCAGGTCTCGTCGGCGAACGAGAACGTCGTCACCGTGCCCGTCGCCGCGCTGCAGCGCGTCCGCGATCAGTGGGTCGTGTTCGTGCCGAAGAGCACGCGCACCTTCGAGATCCGCAACGTCGGACGCGGGCGCGATCTGCAGGGGGAGGCCGAGGTCCTGACCGGATTGCAGCCGGGCGAGACCGTCGTCGTCGACGGCGCCTTCCTCCTCAAGGCCGAAGCCGAGAAAGCCGAAGGCGGAGGCGATCATCATGACCACTAGCGGCGGCATCACTAGCGGCGGCATCATCGAGCGCATCATCACGCGCTCGTTCGCGAAGCCGGTCGTCGCGCTGCTCCTGGTGCTCGCCGGGTCGATCATCGGCGCCGTCTGGCTCCGCGACCTGCGCCGCGACGTCTTTCCCGATCTCTCCTCGCCGGTCTTCAACGTCATCGTCCAGAACGCGGCCATGGGTGCCGAGGAGCTGGAAACGGCCATCGCCATCCCGATGGAAGTGGCGCTCAGCGGCCTGCCCGGCGTGCGGCGGGTCCGCTCGAATTCACAGCTCGGCGTTGCCAGCACGACCATCGAGTTCGAGCCCGACGCCGAGTACTACCGCTCGCGGCAGCTCGTCGCCGAGCGCGTGGCGCAGGTCTCCGCGGAGCTGCCGCCCGGCACCGACACGCCGCTGGTGTCGAGCCTGACCGGGCGCCTCAACGAGATCTTCGAGTTCACCCTCGAAGCGGAACCGGGCGTGATGGACGCGATGAGCCTCCGCGACCTCGCGGAGTTCGAGGTCAAGAACCGCCTCCTCGCCGTGCCCGGCGTCGCGGCCGTGGAGCGCCTCGGCGGCTACCTGCGCCAGTTCCAGGTGTTGCTCGATCCGAACCGCATGTCAGCGCGCGGGGTGACCCTCGACCAGGTGATGCACGCCGTCGACGGTGCGAACCGGAACGCGTCCGGCGGCTTCGTCGTGCAGGGGCCGATGGAGTGGAACGTGCGCGCCGTGGGCATGGCGCGGTCGATCGAGGACCTGCGCACGACCGTCGTCGCCGTCCGCGCGACGACTCCCGTGCTCCTCGGCGACGTCGCCGACGTGCGGGAGGCGCCCGCGGTCCGCCGCGGCATCGCCCATCGCCTGAAAGGCGAGGTCGTGAGCTGCCGCATCTCGAAGCAGTTCGACGCCGACACCGTGAAGGTCTCGGCGGGCGTGCGCCAGGCCTTCGTCGAGCTGCAGAAGAGCCTCCCCAAAGGCGTCCAGCTCCGCATCGTCTACGACCAGTCGGAGCTCGTGCAGTCGTCGCTCTCCGGTGTCGGCCGCGCGGTTCTGCTCGGCGCGTTCTTCGTCGTGCTCGTGCTGTTCGGATTGCTCGGCGATATTCGCGCGGCGATGGTCGTGACGTTCACGATCCCGCTCTCCATCGGCCTCGCGGGGATTCTCCTGCGCGAGGCGAACGTCGGCCTGAACACGATGACTCTCGGCGGCCTCGCCATCGCGGTCGGTCTGCTCGTGGACGCGGCGATCATCGTGACGGAGAACGTCGTCCACCGTTTGACGCAGCACCGCGGTGCCGATCGCATGAAGACGGCCCTCGCGGCGTCGATCGAAGTGGGACGGCCGATCACCTACGCGACGCTGATCGTCATCGCTGTCTTCATGCCGCTCTTCGCGATGACCGGCATCGAAGGGCGCATGTACAAGCCCCTCGCGGCCGCGGTGATCGCCGCCGTCGCGGCGTCGCTCGTCCTCGCGTTGACGCTCGTCCCGGTCGCGGCCGGGTTGATCCTGCGTCCGCGGCCCGAAGGGAAAGAGGACGATGTCGCCGTCATCCGCGCGGTCAAGCGCCGTTACGCGCCGATGCTCGACTGGTGCATGGCGCACGCGGGACTGGTGCGCGTGCTGACGCTGGCCATCACCATCCCGGCCCTCGCGCTGGCCTTCGCAGTCGGCAGCGACTTCATGCCCGAGCTCGACGAAGGTGCGTTCCTGGTGCAGACCATCCTGCCGTCCGAGGCGTCGCTCGATGAGGTGGACCGCCTCAATCACCGCGTCGAAGACCTCTTCCGTGGCATCCCCGAAGTCGAGGACGTGGTCCGCCGCACCGGCCGCGCCGAGCGTACGGAAGACCCGATGCCGCACACGATCTCCGACGTCCTGGTGGTCCTGAAGAAGGAGCGCAGCCGCTCGCTCGACGAGATCGAGCGCGACATGCGCGAGAGGACCGAGAACGTGCCGGGCGTGTCGATCCTCTTCACCACGCCTCTCGGCATGCGCATCGACGAAGGGCTCGGCGGGACGCCGGCGGATCTTTCGGTGCGGATCTTCGGGCCGGACCTGAACACGCTGACGACCCTCGGCGAGCAGGCGAAGACGATCATGGGCCGGGTCGAAGGCATCGCCGATCTGCGTGCCGAGCGGATGACCGGCCTCCCGCAGCTCCGGATCGAAGTCGACCGCGCCGCGACGGCGCGCGTTGGCCTTACGCCGGGTGACGTCATCGACGCGATCCGGATCGGCATGGTCGGCGAAGTTGCGTCGAGCATCTGGATCGGACAGCGCAACTACGATCTCGTGGTCCGTCTGCAGGACGACGCACGCAACGACGTCGAGGCCATCGGCGCGCTGCTGATCGACGGTCACGACGGCACGCGCATCCCGCTGAACCAGCTCGCCACGATCACCAAGACCTTCGGCCCGGGCGCGATCCGCCGCGAGGCCGGCAGCCGCCGGATCGCCGTCGAAGCCAGCGTCGAAGGACGCGACCTCGGCGGTGCTGCGTCCGAGGTGCGCGAACGGCTGGAGCGGGAGCTGAAGCTGCCCGCGGGCTACTTCGTCAACGTCGGCGGCCGCGTCGAGAGTCAGGAGCGCGCCACGCGCTCGCTGCTCATCGCCATCTGCGTCGCCGTCTTCGCGGTCTTCATCCTGCTCTACCTCGCCCTCGGATCGATCGCCGAGGCGCTGGTCATCCTGGCGACGCTGCCCGATGCGTTCGTCGGCGGCATCGTCGCCCTCCTCATCGCCGGCGAGAGCTGGAACGTCTCGTCCCTCGTCGGCCTGATCGGCCTCTTCGGAATCGCCGTCCAGAACGGCCTCGTGCTCATCGCCCAGGTGAAAGGCCTGATGGCCGAGGGCGCACCGTTCGACGCGGCGCTCCGCGAGGCGAGCATCGGACGCGTCAGGCCCAAGCTCATGACCGCCTGCACCGCCATCCTCGGCCTCCTCCCGCTCCTCGTCCTCCGGCTGCACGGCACCGAGGTCGAGCGGCCCCTGGCCATCGTGATGATCGGCGGCCTCGTGACGTCCACGCTGTTCACGCTGTTCGCGTTGCCCACGTTCTACGCCTTTGTGCATCGGCTGAGAGGGCAGCGGCCGCGCCAGCAATGAGATTCTTGCCGCGAAGCCTCTGTGCTCTCTGTGTCTCTGTGGTGAATCGGTCTCTTTCTCTTGCAGGCAAGGGGAGACGTTCACCACAGAGCCACAGAGACCACAGAGGCTTCGCCGCGAGATGCGGCTAAATCCGACACGAACCCCGCATCTCCCTTGCACTGACACCCTGCATGAAGAAGAAGTTGCTCACCGCTCTCGGCTTCGGCGCGGCCACCGCGGCCGCCGCAGTCCTCGGATCCCGCTACACACCGTCCGGCGACATCGGCCGCTGGTACGACTCACTCGACAAGCCGCCGTTCACGCCGCCGAACGCGACCTTCCCGGTTGTCTGGACATCGCTGTATCTGATGATGGCCGTGTCCGCGTTCCGCGTGTCGAAAGGGGAGGGCCCCGAGCGCACGCGCGCCCTCGGTCTCTGGGGAACGCAACTCGCCCTCAACGCCGCCTGGAGCCCCCTCTTCTTCGGCGCGCGCAACCCGCAGCTCGCGCTCGCCGATCTCCTCGCACTCTTCGCCGCGATCGCCGCGTACACGAAAACCGCCAGCCGGATCGACCGTCCCGCGGCCTGGATGATGGCCCCGTACCTCGCGTGGGTCGCCTTCGCGGGCGTGCTCAACGCGGAGATCGCACGCCGGAACTGATTCGGTGCCCAATCGAGGTGTGGAAATCGCGCGCCGCGACTCTCCTTAGCTCGAAGGAGAGAACCAATGGCCCGAATCGTTCAATGGCGCGAGAGGGAAGCTCAATGGGCATCGATCCCGGATGACGGGACGATCGAAGGGAAAGTCGGGTGCGAGCCGGCGCGAGTGATCGTTTTCGCCGGTCACGCCGTCACCGACAACAACGGGGTCTGGACGACGGTCGTTCCCTGGATCACGTGCGGGATGCCCGAGCCGACCGGACGTCCGTCGATCGTTGCCACACCCACCTGGGACTTCGAGCCCACGGCCACCATCACGCCCACCGTCCTCGGCGCCGAAGTGAGCGTCAGAGACATGCGCATCTTCAGTCACAACCTCGATGGCACGCGCGCGAGAAACGTCCCGTTCTCGTGGCACTGCATCGTCGAGCTCCCCATGATCTGACACTCCGAAAGGAGCGCCGGATGGCCGGCCGGCGCTCCGTCAGACATGAGATGATCCCTGCGTGCAAGGCGTGCGGATCGAGGTCCTGAAGCTCGTGGATACCGACTTCCCCGGCTGGGTGGAGTGCAGCCTGGTCGACGCCGCGGGGACGGAGTGGCGCTTCGTCGAAAAGGCGCCGGTGGTGCTGCACGACAGCAGCACCCACCTCGAATTCCTGCCTCGGCCCGGCATACTCGCATGCGTGGTCATGCAGGACGGCGACGTGAAGACGATCGAGACCGGCGTCCCGTCGACCAGCGGCCAGTGCGTGTTTCAGGTGCGCCCGGCGCAGCTTCTCGACATGTAGACGGGCGATGCGCTTTCGCCCGCTTTCATAGAACGCGGGCTCGTGCCGCCTACGGCGGCGGGCGAATGAAACGAAATCCTCCTGTGCTGCACTAATGAGCATCAGGAGAAAGTCAAAATGAAGAAGCTGATCTGGATTGTGATTGTGCTGTTCGCCATTCCGGTGTTCGCGGCGGAGCAGATGGGATTCGCGGCTGGCGACCAGCCGGCAGCGGCGAGCTATTCGCCCACCCCGGCGTCCGCATTCAACTCCATGGGCGGCGCCATCACCGTGAAGCGTGGGGCCGTCGGCATCTACACCGTCACCTTTGCAGGACTCGTGAAGAACGGTCTGAAGAAGTCGAACGCTCAGGTCTCGACCTGGGGCTCGGGCGCGCAGAGCTGCGGAGTGCGGAGCTGGCTGCGTCCCGTGGGCACGGACGACTTTCAGGTCCTTCTGCACTGCGTCTCGGTGACAACGGGCGCCGATGTCGACGCCCGCTGGTCCGTGCTGGCCACGATCATTCAGTGACGCCGGCGGGCTCGCCCGCCCGCGCCATCGCCACCACCTCCGCGAAATCCTCCGCGTCGATCCGTGGGATCGACGCGGAGGATTTCGCGTTCCCTTTGTGCGGCGAGTCGCGCAGCAGCATGCCGAGCTGCGCGACCGACGACGCGATGCGGAAGTTCCCCAACGGCAGATCGCGTGTGTCGATCTTCTTCGTCTGCAGGCCGACCAGCAACAGCCGGTTCTGTTCGTTCCACGGGCACGCGGCCAGCTCCGTCGTCACCGACACCGGGTCGCCTGCCGAAGGCTCCGCGTAGTCATACGTAAAACCGTGACAGGCTGGCCTCGCTTCTGCTATGTATTCCGTCCATGAGATGGACACCCGGTGGACTCAGTGCTGACGTCGAAGACCGCCGCGGAAGCAGCGGCGGTGGTTTTGGATTCGGCCGCGGACCGACGATCGGCTGCGGCGGCGCCATCATCCTGCTCGTCCTCAGCCTCCTGACGGGCAAGAATTTCTTCGCCCTCTTCGACGGCTCCGGCGGTCAGGGAACCGGGACGACCACGACTGCCGCGCCCACGAGCGAGAGCCCCGAGGAGCGTCAGAAGGCGGAGTTCATCTCCGATGCGCTCGACGACGCCCAGAACACCTGGACGACGATCTTCCAGCAGGAAGGGATGCAGTACGAGCGCGCGAAGCTGGTCTTCTTCCGCGACCTCACCCAGTCCGAGTGCGGCGCGGGGCAGGCGGCCACGGGTCCGTTCTATTGCCCGGCGGACCACAAGGTGTATCTCGATCTCTCCTTTTTCGATGAGCTCGACCGCCGCTTCGGCGCGCCCGGCGACTTCGCGCAGGCGTACGTCGTGGCACACGAGATCGGTCATCACGTGCAGAACCTCATCGGCACCTCGGACCGCGTCCAGGAAGCCATGCAGAACGATCAGCGCAACGCGAACGAGTACTCCGTCCGCCTCGAATTGCAGGCCGACTGCTACGCGGGCATCTGGGCCGCCTCGGCGCAGCAGCGCGGCGTTCTCGAGAGCGGCGACATCGAAGAGGGCCTCGGCGCGGCATCGGCCGTCGGGGACGACCGCATGCAGGAGATGTCGGGCCGAGGAGTGAATCCCGACGCGTTCACGCACGGCTCCGCGGCGCAAAGAGCGGAGTGGTTCACGCGCGGGTTGAAGTCCGGCCGCATACGGGACTGCGACACGTTCAAGTAGGCGAGCACTAACGAGCAGTGAAGAAAAAGTCGCCCGTCACCGTCTCCTCCGGTAACGACTGGCTTGCGCGCTATCTCGTCACGAGCTTCTTCGTGCTCCTCGTCGGCTGGGGCGCCGTGCGCTCCTGTTACACGCGCGGCATGCAGGCGTGGCGCGACACGCTGGCCGAGCGCAGATACGCCGCCGCGTCGAGCGTCCCCTGGGAAGGGGACACGCCGCCGAAGCCGGAGCGCTATGTCACCGACCTCACCGGCATGATCGACGCGGACAGCGCGAAGGAGCTCAACGAGCGCCTCGCCGCGTTCGACCGCGAGACGTCGAACCAGGTCGTCGTCTACGTGGCCCGCACGATGCCGCCCGGCAGCACCATCGAAGACGTTGCCAACCGCGCGTTCGCCGCGTGGCAGATCGGCAGGAGCGGCAAAGACAACGGCGTGCTGTTCCTGGTCTTCCTCGAAGACCGGCAGATGCGCATCGAGGTCGGCTACGGCCTCGAAGGCATCCTCACCGACGCGCTGGCGAAGCGCATCATCGAGGACGTCGCGAAGCCGTTCTTCAAGCGCGAGGCCTACACCCGGGGCGTCGAGGCCTCGGCACGCGCGATCCTGGACGTCGTCCGCGGCGAAGGCTTGCAAGGAGCCGGGCGGACGGCGGCCGAGGAGGCGTCGATGTTCGGCGTGTCGCTGTGGAGCTTCGGGTTGAACGCCATCGGTTTCCTCCTCGTCATCATCGGCATCGCCATCGGTGTCTTCCTCTGCGCGTCCATTGTGGTCGTGCTGGAAAAGATCTTCGGCACCGGTCCGCGCTTCGGCAGCGGCTCGTCCGGGTCGTCGAGCGGCAGCAGCGGGCGCTCGTCCTACTCTTCGTCGTCATCGTCCTCTTCCTCCTCGTCGTCGAGCAGTTTTTCCGGCGGGGGAGGGCGAAGCGGTGGCGGCGGAGCCAGCGGTTCGTGGTAGCGTTTCGCGCATGCAGTGCACGCATCTCGACACCATCCAGCACGAATTGCCCGCCAGGATCGAAGGCTGTGAGGATTGCTTGAAAACCGGAGACACCTGGGTCCATCTCCGGCTCTGCACCGCGTGCGGCCACATCGGCTGCTGCGACTCCTCGAAGAACCGCCACGCGACGAAGCACTATCGCCAGACGCAGCATCCCATCATCCGCTCCGCCGAGCCGGGCGAGGAGTGGTTCTGGTGCAACATCGAGCACGTGATGTTCGAGTGACGTCGATTTAGGGGTGTGCTCCTCCGTCCCTCTCCGTCCAGGAGAGAGGGTCAAACGTCGACCTCGTGCTCAACTCCTGAGCCGTCAAATTTGTCCGAACGGATCAATAAAGCTGCCAAAACGGCCCTAATCCCCTTATTTTTGTACGGCATCAATCTTGATCAGTGTTCCGTTAATCGTCCGTGGTCCAACGGACCAAAAGGGGAACGCAGCAAGTGAAGAAAACGACTGTCCTGGTTATCGTCCTGTTTCTATTGACCGCCCTCCCCGGCGCAGCGGCGTCCACGAAGAAGTTTGCCCCCGTAGACGAGCAGGTGAAGAAAGCGAAGGCCAAACCGGGCAGTGCGTTCGAGAAGCTCATTCGCGCCAACCAGGACTTCAGCAAGCTCAAAGACCGCGACGCCGACGACAAGGTCGTCCCGCCCTGGCTGAAGGTTTACTGGCAGAAGGGGCACCCTGAAGGCAATTACGACAACGAGAAGGATCCCACCGGCGGCTACCCGCACGTCCTCAAGGAAATTCTCGAGTGGATGGAGAGCCACCAGGACCTCAAGCCCGGCAACGCCGACCATTCCATGGCGCCGGGACGCCAGTTCGGCGATCTCGATGACGAGGACTACGACGAAGAGCTGAGCGCCGGCGCGCGCGGCAAGTCGCGCGTCTCCGCCGACGACGCCACCGCGGGCACGAACGTCCGCACCTCCGGACTGCAGACCGCTTCCCGCAGCGAGTCCGACATCCGCGTCAACTACTGGGACCCCACCAAGATCATCGCCGGCTCGAACAACATCGGCGGCTCCGGCGCCCAGGGCATGTACTACTCGTCCGACGGCGGCGTGACCTGGGGGCAGACCAACTTGCCCATCGCCAGCGGCGACTCTTTCCACTCCGATCCCACCGTCGACTGGAGCTCGGACGGCACGGCCTGGTCCACCACCATGGGCATCAACGGCAGCGTCCTCAAGGTCCAGTCCTACCGCTCCACCAACGGCGGCGCGACCTGGATCTTCGACGGTACGGTGTCCGGCTCGCAGACCAACACCGACAAGCAGATGCAGTGGATCGACCACAGCGCGACGTCGCCGTACGCCAACAACAACTACGTCATCTGGCACAACGGCGCCCCGGCGTACATGAACCGCCGCACGTCCAGCGGCTGGGGTACGCCCATCAAAGTCAGCCTCACGGAGACGACCGGCACCGCCATCGGCTCCGACGTCAAGACCAACTCCGCGGGCGACGTCTTCGGCTTCTACCCCGACACCGGCTCGCGCGGCATCTACGTCGTCAAGTCGACCAACGGCGGCACGAGCTACAGCACGCCGGTGAGGATCGTCACCGCCTACGACTCGTACGACATCGGCGTGCCGTCGTTCAACAACCGGCGCATCCTGATCTACGTCTCCGGCGGTGCTTACAGGAACGGCGCGACCAACAACGTCTACGCCCTCTGGGCCGACCTCTCCGGCGACACCGGCTGCACGACCGCGGCGAATGAGCCCGGCGCGAGCGTCTCGTCGACGTGCAAGACGCGCATCTGGTTCTCCCGCTCCACGGACGGTGGCACGACCTGGAGCGCGCGGGTGAAGATCAACAATCAGGCCGGGCTGAATGATCAGTTCAACCCCTTCATCGCCGTCGACGAAACGAACGGCAACCTCGGCGCGATCTACTACGACACCGTCGCCGACGCGGGCCGCAAGAAGGTCGACGTCTACTACCAGCTGTCGACCGACGGCGGCGTGACGTGGCAGGCGGCGGTCAAGGTGACCACCGCCATGACCGACGAAACGGTCGGCGGCGCGGATTCCGGCAATCAGTTCGGCGACTACAACAGCCTCTCGGGTTACGGCAACGCCTTTTTCCCGTCGTGGACGGACCGCCGCAACAACGCGAAGGAAGAGATCTGGACGGCGAAGATCACGACGTCTTCGACGCCGACGTATTCGATCTCCGGCAGCGCCGGCACCTCGGGCGCGACGCTCTCCACCGGCGCGGTCTCGACGACCAGCGACGGCTCGAACAACTACACCCTGTCCGGTCTCGCGGCGGGCAGCTATACGGTGACACCGGCCAAGAGCGGCTGCACGTTCTCGCCGGTATCGAGCCCGGTGACGATCACGTCGTCCAACGTGACGGGCGTGAACTTCACCGCGTCGTGTACGGCGCCGACGTTCACCATCAGCGGCAACGCCGGGACGTCCGGCGCGACGGTGACGGCGGGCTCCGGCTCGACCGCGACCGACGGCACGGGCAACTACTCGATCGCGGGGTACACGGCCGGGACGTACACCGTGACGCCGGCGAAGTCCGGTTGCACGTTCTCGCCCGTGTCGAGCTCCGTGACCATCACCACGGCCAACGTCACCGCGAACTTCACGGCGTCGTGCGGCAGCGGCGATACGCTGCTCACCAGCGGCGTCCCCCTGACCGGCCAGAGCGTGGCCCAGGGCGCGTGGAAGTACTACTCCATCACCGTGCCGGCGGGCGCGACGAACCTGACGTTCGCCACGACGAGCGCCACGGGCGACGTCGACATCTACACGCAGTTCAACGTCAAGCCGACGTCCAGCGCGTGGATCTGCCGTCCGTACTCCTCGTCCGGCAATGAGACCTGCTCGGCCACGAGCCCCGCCTCGGGCACCTGGTGGCTGGGCGTGTACGGCTACGCCGCGGGCGGTTACACCGTGACGGCCACCGTCACCGTACCGATCCCGACGTACTCGATCTCCGGCAGCGCCGGCACCGCCAGCGCCACGGTCACCGCCGGTTCGGCCAGCGCCACGAGCGACGGCTCGAACAACTACACCATCACCGGCCTCGCCAACGGCACGTACACGGTCACCCCCACGAAGAGCGGCTGCACGTTCTCGCCCGTGAGTCTCTCCGTGACCATCAGCGGCGCGAACGTCACCGGCCAGAACTTCACCGCCACCTGCGGCAGCTCGACGCTCTTCACCAACGGCCTCGACAGCATCACCGGCTGGGCGGTCGTCGATACCTCAGGGACCGCCGGCAACTGGACGTTCGTCACCTCCGGCACCTTCCCGAGCATCAGCCCGCACGGCGGCACGGGTATGGCGAAGTTCAACTCCTACGACGCGGCCAGCGGCTCGCAGACGCGCCTCTACCGCACCACCGGCTTCGCCATCCCCGGGGGCGCCACCACCGCGACGCTGAAGTTCTGGATGTACCACGACACCGGCTACACGACGTCCCTCGACAAGGTGCAGGTCCAGGTCTCCACCGGCTCCACCTGGTCCAACGCCGGCACCGCCATCAACCGCTACGACGGCTCCACCGGCTGGAAGGAGCACACCATCGACCTGACCGCCTGGAAAGGCACGACGGTCCAACTCGGCTTCCTCGGCATGAGCCTCTACGGCAACAACGAGTACATCGACGACGTAGTCGTCACGACCCCGTAGTCACGCAAAAGAAGGGAGGGCTCAGGCCCTCCCTTCTTTCTTGCGCTGGAGCTCACCGAGTAAGCTGCTGCTCATGGCAAGCCGTGCAGCATGGCTCTTCGTTGTCGCCGCCCTCTCCCTGTCCTGCCAGAGGTCCGGCGAGGGAGGGTTCACCGAAGGGCGGCAGACCTTTCGGGAACTGCTCGCGTTGCGCGACCAGATCTCGAGAGAGTTCCGCGAACCGGTTGGCGACGTGAGCGTCGCGGACAAGCGGCTGACGGTCAAATTCGTCGACTCACCGCTCAGCTCCCGCACGTCCGCGGAAAAACAGCAGCGCGCCGACGCAGTCGCTGCTTTCGTTCTGAAGAATTACAGGGAGCCGTTGTCGTCCGTTGCCATCCAATTCACCAACTCACGGGAAACCTACGTCGGGCGTGTGAGACCGCATCGAACGCCGCAGCAGGTTGTGAATGAGCATCTGGATGCGCTCAATCACTGCGACTATGCCCGGCTCATGGCCCTGTATCCCCCCGAGGTTCACCTGTTCCTGCCGGGCGGGCAGGTCGTGAAGGGGAGGGAGCAGGTCGCCGGAATCTATCGGCAAACCGTCAAGCCATTCCAGGACGGCGGCGCCTGCGGTCTGACGTTCGAAGCGCAGACGACGTTCCCGGTCGGCGACACCGTGAACGTTCAATGGCGCGCCACGGCGGACTTTCTCGCGGAGCCCTACCTCGGCGCGGACGCCTACGTCACGCGCGACGGGTTGATGTGGGCGCAGGTCACGACTTACGACCGTACCCAGATCCACGCGAGGTAACGCAGCGTGGCGCCACCGCCGAATTACGAATGCACGAACGCGTTCG
The DNA here is from genome assembly GCA_963821585.1 of uncultured Acidobacteriota bacterium. Taxonomy (GTDB): domain Bacteria; phylum Acidobacteriota; class Thermoanaerobaculia; order Gp7-AA8; family Gp7-AA8; genus QHVT01. Next base: position 3,315,048 of record CAWGEI010000003.1, on the reverse strand, counting down.
CAAACGACCCGATGATCCTCCGTTTCGGCCACCCCAGGACGTCGATCGTTTTCGCGACCGCGGGCGCGACGAGGCCGAGAGGAAGATACCCGCCAACACGGAACGCGCGACGGGCGAGGCGGGAGATCGAGACCGACCTGTCGTTCACCGGCCGGCGCAGCCGCTCGTAGGGGAGGAGCCGCTCGCGCGAGACGTCCTTCGCCCGCAGCGCGGCGTCGAGGACATCAGCCAGCGCGAGCGCGTCCCAGATGGAAGCGTTCGCTCCCTGTCCGCCCGCGGGAGTCATCGGATGCGCCGCGTCGCCGATCAGCGCCGCGCCGTCGGCGACATACGACGCCACGTGTCCGAACGGCCGCGCGACGCGCTTGAAGTCGCGAGGGAACTCGAGCTGCTCGCGCAGTGCTTCGGCCACCGGCATGACGCGCCCGAGGGCGCTCCAGAACCCCTCGGCGGGCTGCTCGAAAACGCGCTCGGCGCCATCTGCCGCCAGCGGCATGAGGAGCACGCCTTCATTCGCGGGCCAGGGAATGAGACCCGCCGCCGGGATGCCGTCAACAGGGCCGTTCGGTTGGATCCAGACCCGGGCGCGATGCGGTGGGAGCGGCCACCGCCGGATCGTCGCCGTGACGAACTCGATCGGGAAGGGCACGAGCTCGACCGGGATGCCCAGATTCCGCCGGACGACCGAGCCGCCGCCGTCATCACCGACGACCATGGACGCTTCGATCTCCAGCACCTCGTCGCCGCGCCTGGCGCGCACACCGGCAACCCGGCCCGCGTCATGGAGCAGAGTCTCGACCGCCACGCCCCGCTGGATCTCGACGTTCCCGGTGGCGACAGCGGCATTCGCAACGATCGCCCGCGTCATCGCCGGATTCGTCGAAAACGCCTCGACCCCGGCTCTGGCGAAATCGTCGCGCGCTATCCGCAGCCACGGCCTCTCACCGCCGATCTCGATCGTCTCGAGCTGCACGCTGGCCGTGTCACGGAGAGCATCCCCGATGCCGTAGCGCTCCAGCGCACGCGGCGTTGCTCCCCACAGCACCTCCGGCCGCGCGATGGCCACCGGCGCACTCTCGCGCTCGAGCAGCGCGACGCGCCAGCCGCGACCTCCCAGGTCGAGCGCCAGCACCGCACCGCCGATCCCCGCACCCACGATCACGACATCGAAACGCATGGTGCCAGCGTAGCTTTATCCTGAACTGATGAGAACCGGATTGGCGATGCTTGCGCTCGTAATTCTCGGCGGATGTGTGACGGGGCGCTCGCCGGAGGTGACGTCCGCCGCCTTCGCCCTCAGGCTGAGGCCCGGAGACGATCTCCGGCTGAAGCTCGAAGACTTCGCGAAACAGCGGAACCTCCGGGCCGGATACGTGATCACCTGTGCCGGCAGCCTGAAAACCGCCGCGATCCGCTTCGCGGACCGGCCGGACGCCACGATCCTCACCGGACCATTCGAGATCGTGTCCCTCACCGGCACGCTCTCACCGGACGGCCCGCACCTCCACGTGAGCATTGCCGACGGAGACGGCCGCACCACCGGCGGCCATCTCGCCGAAGGCTCGATCATTTACACGACGGCGGAAATCGTGATCGGCGAACTGCGCGGCACACGCTTCCGCCGCGTCACGGACCCGGCGACCACCTACAAGGAGCTGGAGATCCGGCGGTAGGGAAACGCGGGCGTGGCTTCAGCCCGCCTCTCCCGGTGTGCTCGTGGCAGGATCGCGACTGTGCCGCCCCCGGGGGGCAGGCTGAACCCCCTCCTACGTTTACGGAGCCAGACGGAGTCCTATCGTCACCAGGCCGTGTGCCTCGCGAGGCACAGCCTGTCCCTCGCGAGGCCAGCCTGTCCTGACGAAGCCAGACGGAGTCCTATCGTCACCAGGCCGTGTTCCTCGCGAGGCACAGCCCTGTCCTGACGAAGCCAGACCGAGTCCTATCGTTACCAGACCGTGTGCCTCGCGAGGCACAGCCCTGTCCTAACGAAGCCAGACCGAGTCCTATCGTTACCAGACCGTGTGCCTCGCGAGGCACAGCCCTGTCCTAACGAAGCCAGACCGAGTCCTATCGTTACCAGACCGTGTGCCTCGCGAGGCATAGCCCTGTCCTGACGAAGCCAGAAGAGCCTCACGGTCCTCGGCCTCGATCCGGTCGACGTACGCCGTCATCGGGTCGTCGTCGCTCCGCCAGTCCACTCGCCGGTTCCCACAACTCGACGTCCGCGAGGTCTTCCGCGCTCACGACGCTGAAGAAGTCGAGCGACGTCCGGCAGGTCGCACAGTCCGTGGTCTCCTGCTCGACGACCTGCCGCCGCTTCGCCGGGATCCACTCCGGGTCGGTGGCGTAACGGGCGAGCTCCGTGTCCGAAAGGTGTTCGTGCACGTCAGCTCTCCTTCGTGATCGCGCGGTACGCGTCCACTGCGCGCCTGCGGCATTTGTGCAGGCTCACCGCGACCGAGCCGGGCGTCGACTCGAGCGTGCCGGCGATCGCCGCCGCACTCTCGCCACGCACGAAGTACCGGCACAGCAGTTCCCGGCAGCGCGATCCGACCCGGCGAGCACCTTCGACAGGAGCTCCTTTCGCTCGATCTGCCGCAACAGCACGTCCCCGATCGTGGCCTGGCACGGGTCATCGCCGCAGAACAACGCATCTGCGGCGCCCGCCCGCTGGAGGTGCTTCCGCGCGGCGTTGCAGATCCCGCCGATCAGATACCGCTCCACCTGCTCCACGCTCGCCATGTGCATGAGGAACGTTGCGAATACGTCCTGGACCAGCCCTTCCGCGTCATCCGGCGCGATGCCGAACTTCGCGATGGCCACTTTCCTCAACCTCGGTGCAAACCGCACGTAGGCCTCCTCGAATATCGCGCGCGCACCGTTGCCGGACGCGTCCGCCGCCGGCGGTGCCACGCGCTTCGCCTCGTCGCGGAGTTCCTATCGTCACCAGACCGTGTGCCTCGCGAGGCATAGCCCTGTCCTTACGAAACGACAGACGCAGAAACCATCGAGTCCTATCGTTACCAGATCTCTGAAATGGCAGGTGCGCCTGCCATGGATGCTTATGAAATGACAGGCGCACTGCCGTCGCGATGAGACTAAAACCGGCGCCGAAAGCGCGACCATGCCTATTGAGCCCGCCGCCCCGGTCTTCCCCCGCTCCGAAACGCTCGCGCGCTTCTTCAGGACGCCTCCGGGCGCGCTCGTCGCGCTGTCTGAAGTTGCCGAGCTGCTCGGCACCACCGCCGCGACCTTCCGTGTGCCTCGCGAGGGCACAGCCTGTCGACGGACCGATCCCCTGGACCGAAGCCGCCGCCTACCTTCTCGATGCATGGCCGCGCGCGCAGATCCTCGATGCTCTCGGTTCCGACGCCGCGCGCATCCTGCCCGCGGACTTCCAGCTGACGCGCGTCAACTGGCCCATCCCTATCTTCATCCTGCGCGCGGTCGAGCATCAGGCCGCGGCAGCCTGGCGGAACGATCCACGCGTCCGGGGAAGCCTCATCGTCAATCCCACCTACGCCCGCGGGGTCGCGGACTATGTCTCCGATCTCCTCTACAACGACATCCAACCCTCCACCCTCGGCGCGTTTCGCGGCGACAGCTCGTTCCTGCGCGCTTTTCACTATCCCGTCGTCGACTGAGACGAGCATGGCTATACAGAAGCAGCCACGCCATCACACGCCAAGTTCATACCGCGCCGAGAACTCCGGAAGGTATTCGCGCACTTCCGCAACATTGTGCTGAGTATTCACCACAGAGGCGCAGCGCGGCCGAGCCGCAACCAACCCGTCATCCCTCGCTCGACGCGAGGGATGACAGCGGCTCCGGCGAGGGAAAATTCTCTGCGCCTCTGTGGTGCATTACGATCGCGCAATGAGGCTCCTTGCAGCGTTTCTCGCGCTGGCCGCCGCGTGTGCCCCGGAATCGAACATGAAGTTCGTCCGCATCCCGAAGGGCGGGTTCATGAGGGCTCGCACCGTGACGTAAGCCAGGCCGGGTCGTGACGAAGGCACCCGCGGATGCTGCCGCATGGGCACGAACCCGAGTCACTTCCGGAACCTCGATGCCCCGTCGAGCAGGTGACGTGAACAGGACTCGGGTGTCGTGCCGCAGGACGGGAGGGTCGTGCCGCAGGACCCCAACCCGAAACGGTACCAACCAGTTTTGGAAGACTCCGACGGGACAGGGCTGTCCCTCGCGAGGCAGACGGTCTGGCGGCCACGGGACTCCGTCTGGCTCAGAAAGGCGACTCGCAGGTCGCGATTCTACGGTTTGACCTGGATGTTTCCTCCGCCTTTGGGCAGGGTTTCGAACGAATACGCGCCGGTGGAGAACGTCTGGCAGGTGATGGCGGTGCTCACGTTCGACGGGATGCCGGCGTCGTCCTCGCGCTCGAAATCCGTCGCCAGCCACGTGAGACCGACGCCGGGATCGAACTCCAGTTCCGCGTCCGTCGCGACCCACGTGAGATCGGGAGTCCCGTAGAGGCCCCACATGAACTGATCGTCCGGATCGTTCGAGCCTTCACCGTTGTCGACGACGGCGAGCAGCGCGCGATTCCCGATGTACTCGGGGATGTTCGAGTCCGTGATCACGCCGGTCATCGCGGCCGCATTTCCGTTGACCTCGAGGCAGTCCACGTCGACGGTCAGGGACACGGACACGAGCTTTTCGCCGCCGCTGGAGCCCTCGCCGTCGACGTCCTGATCCGGCACGCTCACGGTGCCGCTCAGCTTGATCTTTCCGTCGGTCGTGCCGTTCGGCTTCGTCTTGGCGTTGAACTCGATGTTCAGCGGATGGTCGCCCGCCGAGAAGTGAAACCCGCCGCTGGCCGACGATCCGTTCTTCGCGAAGAGCGGGGTCGCAACGGTCAGAAGCAGAACCGCGAAAAACGCCAGGCGAGCCGAGATCTTCATGGCTTGGGCCCCTCTCGTTTGTTGTTTGATCGAAGCGGATGGAGTACTGCAAAACGTAGGCTCCGGCGCACAGATTGTCAACCGCATGTCTATGGAACCAACCCTGGCCGTCCTATACACTTACCGGCCCAACCGGAAATCCTAGGCAGGAGGTTTCATGCGCAGAGGCTGGCTTCTCTCTCTTTTGTTCCTCGTCTCCCTTCCCCTTGCGGCACAGAACTGGGTGCGTCACCCCGGGATGCGTCTTCCCGGGCAGATCACGCGCGACGCGAATGGCGTCGCGCACATCCGCGCCTTCACCGACTACGACGCGGTCTTTCTCAACGGGTGGGTCCACGCCCAGGATCGTCTCTTCGAGATGGACGAGAACCGTCGCACCGCCAGCGGCACACTCGCCGAGCTCCTCGGCCCCGCCGCGCTGTCGTCGGACGTCCAGCTCCGGACGCTCGGACTGCGCCGCGGCGCGTCGCTCTCGCAGCTCGAGTACTCGGCGCGCGCCCTGGAGCTCCTCGGCGCGTATTCGGCGGGCGTGAACGCCTGGGTCGCGTCGAATCCGCTGCCGCCCGAGTACGGCGCCATCGAGATCACGCAGTTCGAGCCGTGGACGCCGCTCGACAGCATCGCCGTCGCGAAGCTCCTCGCGTTCGGTCTGTCGTTCGAGCTGGACGTCGACAATACCGTCGCCCTGCTGACGTATCGCGGCGCCGGCCAGGTCCTCGGTATCGACGGCACCGCGCTGTTCTTCGAAGACTTGTTCCGGTCGCAGCCGTTCAGCAACGCGTCCACGGTTCCCGACGCGACGGCCGGCACGGCGAGGAACGTCGAGACTTCGCTGAAGAGCGCCGAGGTCATGCGGTTGCGGAAGATCGCCGAGGCGGAGCTCGATCCGAATGCGGTCGCCCTGGCGCAGAAGTACGCCGAGGAGCTGAAGCAGATTCCGTTCTTCCAGCGGCTGCTGGATCCGGAGACCAAGGGCGCGTCCAACCTCTGGGCGGTCGCCGGGAAGCTGTCCGCCACCGGCAACTCGATGATTGCCAACGACCCGCACCTCGCGCTGCGCATGCCGTCGACGTTCTATCCGATCGGCATCGCGGGACAGCGGATCAACGCGGTCGGCGTCGGTTTCCCCGGCGCTCCGCTGATCGTGCAGGGCCACAACGAGAACATCGCCTGGGGCAGCACCGTGAACCCGATGGACGTCACCGACGCCTATCAGGAGCAGGTCGTCCCCGACGCGACGTCGCCGTCCGGCTTCGCCTCCATCTATAAAGGGGTGAGGGAGCCGCTGGCGCCGCTGCCGCAGGTCTTCCGCGCGAACAATCCGGCTAACGGCACGCCGAACGACATCAACGTCGTTCCGCCCGTCGGCGCGATCCCCCCGGCGACGCTGATCGTCTCCCGCCGCAACGCCCCGATCGTGTCGCTTGACATGGCGACGGGCGCCGCGGTGAGCATCCAGTGGGTGGGCCACGGCCCGACGCGCGAGCTCGACACGTTCCTGATCTGGAACGAGGCGAAGAACCTCGACGACTTCAAGCGCGGGCTGGAGTTCTTCGACGTCGGCTCGCAGAACTGGATCTACACCGACCGCGCGGGGAACATCGCGTACTTCACCAGCGGCGAGATGCCGATCCGCGAAGACCTGCAGGCCGGCACGGTCACGGGCCTGCCGCCGTTCTTCCTCCGCAATGGCTCGGCGGGCGGCAACGACTGGGTGCGCATCGCGACGCGCCCGGCGAATCAGGCGCTGTCGTACGCGATCCTTCCGGCGGCGGAGATGCCGCAGATCGTCAATCCGGCAGGCGGCTGGATCGTCAACGCGAACAACGACCCGGCGGGCACGACGCTCGACAACAACGCCCTCAACCAGCTCCGTCCGGGCGGCGGCATCTACTATCTCAACTCGGGCTACAGCGGCTTCCGCGCGGGACGCATCACGCAGCTCTTCCGCGAGAAGCTCACAGCGAACCAGAAGTTCACTGTCGCGGACATGCAGCGCATTCAGGCGGACGTGGTGCTGCTCGACGCGCAGTATTTCGTGCCGTGGATCACGGGCGCGCTGAATAACGCGGCCGGCAGCAGCAATCCCGCGCTGGCGGGACTCGGCCAGCATCCGGGCGTCGTCGCCGCCATCAATCGGCTGCGCACGTGGGATTTCTCGACGCCGACGGGCATTCCGGAAGGGTATGACTCGGCGGACGTGAATGGCGTGCTGTCCGCGCCGTCCAGTGCGGAGGTCGAGGCGAGCATCGCCGCGACGATCTACAGCGTCTGGCGCGGGCAGTTCATCAAGAACACGATCGACGCGGTCCTGAGCGCGGGCAATCTCCCGCGCCCGCCGAGCGCGCAGTACCTGACGGCGCTCAAGAATCTCCTCGACAATTTCGAGACGCGTCACGGCGCCGGCGCCTCGGGCGTGCAGTTCTTCAATGTTCCGCCGATGCCGAACGATGCGTCCACCGCGGCCGCGCGCCGGGACATCCTGATCCTCAAGAGCGTGGCCGACACGCTGGAATTGCTCGCCAGCGAGCCGTTCGCACCGGCGTTCAGCCGCTCCACGAATCAGAATGACTATCGCTGGGGCAAGCTGCACCGCCTCGTGTTGCGTCATCCGCTGGGCGGGCCGTACAACACGCCGCCCGCGGGAGGCGCGTTCCCGGCGCCGCTCGCCGGTCTGAGCGGGATTCCGGTCGACGGCGGCTTCGAGGTCGTCGACGCGTCGAGCCACAGCTCGCGCGCGAACACGCTGGACGGCTTCATGTTCAGCAGCGGTCCGAACCGGCGCATGGTGTCGGAAGGGACTTCGAGCGGCATTCGCGCGGTGACGAGTCTGCCCGGCGGTCCGAGCGGCCTGCTCGGCAACGCGCTGTACATCAATCTGCTGAAGCCGTGGCTCACGAATGAAGCGTTCGAGCTGAATCTGCAGTCGCGGGTGATCCTGCCGTGGGGTGTGCAATGAAGAAGCTGTTCGTGGTGCTGCTGTTTTTGAGCGTTCCTCTGTTTGCCCAGGATGCCCCCGATGTCCAAGACCGCAATATTGAACTGACCATCTGGGCTTCGCAGGTGGACATGCAGGGAGACACGGGGTTCCCCGGCGGGTTCGCGCTGGAATCCACGGACGGCCGCGGGCTCGGCGTGAGCGTGAACCGCGGGATCAATCGCTGGTTCTCGGTGGAGGGCTCGGTGTTCGGGATTCGCTCGGATACGGAGCTCGAATTCGAGAACGCGTCGCTGGATCTCGGCTCGGTCGACCTCGTCCCGTTCACCCTCGGCGCGCAGGTACACCTGCTGGGGGACTCGCGTTTCGACCCGTATGTGGGCGCGGGCGCGGCGTATGTGATCGCGGATGATCTCAACAGCAACGATCTGGACACGCTGGGACTCGGACGCATCGAGCTGGAGGACCAGGTGACGTACTACGTCAACGCCGGCATCGGCGTGCGCATCGCCGGCGGCTTCGGCCTGACGTTGGATGGACGGCAGATCCAGTACGAGCCGAGCTCGCGGTCCACGGCGACCGGAGTGGAGCAGGACCTGGACCTGTCGCCGCGGCTGTTGTCGATCGGTTTACGACTGCGCTTCTAACCCGTTAAGTGTGGTTGGGGTCTGACCCCAACCACACTTAACTTTCACAATCGACGGAGCCGAAGCTCGCACGTGACCCCTCGGTGGCAGGGGATGCACAGCGTCCTCATGTTTTCGAGGTTCGAGTCGCCGCCTTCGACGACCGGCAGGATGTGGTCGGCTTCCCACCACGACTTGCGGCGTCTGTGGATGACACCTTGCTCTTGGAGGATGTGCAGCTCGCTCATCCGCTGCGCGAAGGGGAGCCGCATGATGCGGCGTCGCGTCTTGTGGGTGTCGATGCCGCACAGTGCGCAGATGCCGGCGTCGCGCTCGAAGACACATTCGCGGAGGTAAGACGTGCTCGACCGCAACCGCCACTCGTGAACGCACGCGTCCGAACAGAAGGTGCGCCTCCGCCCGCTCACCGCCCCCTTGCACCACCGGCACATGGAGATATTGTAATTGCGCGCCTTGTCATCCCGAGCGTCGAGCGAGGGACCTGGGCGGGCGGGGCACGAGGCTCGTGCCTGCCGCCCCGCCCGCCCAGGTCCCTCGCTCGACGCTCGGGATGACAGGGGCTACATTGGCTTGAGCAGTACCGCCGCCTCACCGGCGATCGTCCAGTTCTTCTCGCTCTCCAGCTCCGGCATCGGCTGGCTGCACCACACCGTCTCCCAGCGCGTGAATCCGCGCGGCGGCGCGAGCAGCGGTTCCGGCGCGGGATCGAGGTGCAGGTGGCGTCCGAGGTTGACGATCAGCAGGCGCTGATTGTCGCCGAGCCAGCGGAGCGCGAGGCATTCGTCCGACAGCGCGGCCGCTTCCAGACGCGCGGCGAATGGCTGTTTGCGCCGCAGCGCCAGCAGTTCGCGGTGCAGTGCGACGATCTCCTCATCGCGCTGCGTGTGATCGAGCTTGCTCTTCAGGAATGTCGCCTCATCCTCCGGCGGGTCGAGCTCCGCGCCTTGCAGCGACGGGAACTGGTCCAGGAACTCGCGGCGTCCATTGCGCACCAGCTTCGCCAGCTCCGGCTCGTGATCGGCGAAGAAGAGGAACGGCGACCGCGCGCCGAACTCCTGTCCCTGAAACAGCATCGGCGTCTGTGGCTGCAGCAGCAGGAGCGCCGTCAACGCGCGCAGGCGGCCGGGGGAGGTGAGCTCGTGCAGGCGCGCGCCGGTGCCGGAGTTCGCGACCTGATCGTGATTTTGGAGATAGCAGATCAGATGCTCCGGCGCGATGTCGTACGACGGCGTGCCGCGGCGGTCCTTCTGCCACTTGTACCGTTGTCCCTGATACAGAAATCCGAGCTTCGCCATCGCGACGAATTCCTGTGCGCGGCCGAGGTAGTCCGTGTAATACGCCTCGCGCCGACCCGTCGCGGCCACGCGCGCCGCGTGGTGCCAGTCGTCGTTCCACATCGCGTCGAAGCCGAATTCACGAAGGAGCCGCGCGTCCTGCGGCTCGTTCTCCGCGACGATGAGCCCCGGTGCGCGGTCGCGGATCTCCCGGAGGATATGGACGTCGCTCTGGTCGAAGATCGACTGCGTGGCATCGACGCGCAGGCCGTCGAAGTGAAACTCGTCGATCCAGTACGCGGCGTTCTCGGCGACGAATTCGCGGACGCCGTGGGCCTCCTCGCCGTCGAAGTTGACCGAGTCGCCCCAGTCGTTCACGTACCGGTCGGTGAAGTAGTGCGGCGTGAACTTCCTCAGGTAACAGCCGTCGGGTCCGAAGTGGTTGTAGACGACGTCGAGGATCACGGCGAGGCCGCGGCCGTGCGCTTCGTCGACGAAGCGCCGCAGCTCCTCGGGGCGGCCGTAGATGTGCGCCGGCGCCCAGAGGTCGACGCCGTCGTAGCCCCAGCCGAAGCGGCCGGGGAAGTCGTGAAGGGGCATCAGCTCGAGGACGGTGATGCCGAGGCGGGCGAGGGCGTCGAGATGCTGGATGGCGGCGGCGTACGTTCCCTCGGCCGTGAACGTCCCGAAATGCATCTCGTAAATGACCGCGTCCTTCAGCTTCACGCCGCGCCATTCACGCCACGTGAATCGCGGATCGATCACCTCGGACGGGCCATGCACGCCCTCGGGTTGAAAGCGCGACGCGGGGTCGGGATAGGTGCCGTCGCCAACGCGGATCTTGTACAGCGTGCCCGCGCGCGCCTCGGTCACGAGTCCGGAGAAGTAGCCGCGCTCTCCGCGCTCGAGAGGGAAGTCGCGGCCGTCGATGACGACCGCGACCCGCTCATGAGCCGGCGCCCAGACGCGGAAATGCACGCCGTCCGGGCCCGCTTCCGCACCGATGCTCCTCTGCCGTTGCACGACAGAGAGCGGTGCAAAAACGGCGCGCGTTACGCGGTCGCCGCCGCGAGCACCGGCAATTCCAGCGACAACGCCGCCGCATTCACCGTCGCCGCGATGCGTACCGCGTCGTGGACCTGCTCCTCGGACAGCGCACCCTTGAGCACGACTTCCTCGTGCGAGCGCATGCACATTTCGCAGCCGTTGATCGCGCTGACAGCGAGGCAGAAGAGCTCGAAGTCGGCCTTGTTCGTCATCGGCTTCGCGATGCGCTGCATGCGCAGGCGCGCGGGCATCTGTGAGTAGGACGGCTTGCCGACGAGGTGCCGGAAGCGGTAGTAGACGTTGTTCATGGCCATCAGCGCCGCGGCCGCGACCGCATCGTCGATGACCTCGGCGCCCACTTCCGCGCCGGCGTCGGCAATGAGCGCGTCACGCAGCGCAGTGTTGCGAGCGGCGACCGCTGAAGCGATCGCCACTCCCCAACGTTGCGCCGGCGTGAGAGCTCCCGGCTGCAGAACGCTCTGCAGGTTCAGCTTGATGTCTTTCGCGACATCGGGAATCGTGGTCCGGAGAGCCTCGACGCTGTTCATTACGCCACCTTGATCGTCTCTTCGCCCTTCTGCCAGTTGCAGGGGCAGAGCTCGTCGGACTGCAGGGCGTCGAGCGTGCGCAGCACTTCGCCGACGTTGCGGCCGACCGAGAGATCGTACGCGCTCACCGAGCGGATCGTGCCCTCGGGATCGACGACGAACGTCACGCGCAGCGCCACGCCGCCTTCCTGGTGGATGATGCCGAGCTCATTTGCCAGCGTCGGGTTGATGTGCACCAGCGGCGTCGGCATGTCGGCGAGGTCCGCGTGGTTGTTGCGCCACGCCAGGTGCGAATACTCGTTGTCCGTCGAGCCGCCGAGGACGACGGCGTCGCGATCGGCGAAGTCGGCGGTGTGCTTGCCGAACTCCACGATCTCCGTGGGGCAGATGAAGGTGAAATCCTTCGGATAGGCGTAGAAGACCAGCCACTTGCCGGAGAAATCCTTGTTCGAAAGGGTCTTGAACTCCTTGCCCTTCTCGCGGCCCACATTTGCAGTGACGGTGAATTCGGGAAACTTCTGTCCAACAGTCAACACGTTTACTTTTCTCCTGTTTCTTTCAGTTTTCCGCGCATGACCACGTGGTAGTGCTCCACCTGGTACTCCTGCAGGGATTCGATGTTGCAGACTTGCACGCGCTCCCACGGCACATCGTAGATAGCGCCCGTTGCCTCGTCGATGAAGTGATGGTGCGTACTGGTGACCGGATCGAAGACCACACTATCCCCGGCGATCGTCAGCCTCTGCAGCAATCCCTTTTCGACGAATAAGTTGAGGGTGTTGTAGACCGTGGCCCGTGAGATCCACGGGAAATGCTCGCGAACGCGCCTGAAGACGAGCTCGGCGGAAGGGTGCTCGTGCGTTTCCAGAACGTACGAAGCCACCGCCACACGCTGGGCGGAGGGCTGGATTCCTTGATCCCGAAGGGTCGTTTCGATCTGCATCAGCATTAGACGTCATCTAAAAGTGCTGATCGTCGAGATTCATTCCCACCTCCGTCCTCTCTGTGTGGCTGTGGTGAATCTGCACGCGCTTTCGCTTCAAGAGAGCGCTATTCACCACAGAGACACAGAGAGCACAGAGGGGGACGGAGACATTGTGAAGTTGCACTAAAATTGGGCACCTTCCTGCTAGACTGCGCGCGTTCCCAAAATCTGTGCAGTCAAGACGCAAAAGCGTCATCAGCGGCCCAAGTGATGAATCCGGAGACCACCTATCTCCAGCACCTGGAGAGCATTCAGCGTATCGCTGCGTATGTAGCGCGGCGGGGACACCTGAACGCCGACGAGACGAGCGAGTTCGTGCAGGTCGTGTGCGTCCGCCTGCTCGAAGACGACTACGCCATCATCCGCAAGTTCGAGGGCCGCAGCACGTTCTCCACCTACCTCACCACCGTCATCCTGCGCCTCTTCCACCAGTGGCGCGTGGAAATGTGGGGCAAATGGCGCCCCTCCGCCGAAGCCAAGCGCCTCGGCGAGAAAGCCATCACCCTCGAGCGTCTCATCACCCGCGACGGCTTCACGTTCGATGAGGCGGTCAAGACCCTGACCACCCGCGCCGGTGATGCCTACACCGTCGGCGAGCTCGAGGCCCTCTACGTCCGCCTTCCGCTCCGCACCCCCCGCCCCATGCTCGTCTCCGATGATGCCGCCCCCGAGGTCGCCGCGGTCGATTCCGATGCCGACGACCGCGTCGAGTGCCGTGACCGCGAACGGTCCGCCCGCCGCTGCGCTGCCGCCCTCGATGCGGCGCTGGGGCAGTTCGATGCCGAGGACCGGCTCATCCTCAAATTGCGCTTCTGCAAGGCCCTGAAGGTCCCCGAGATCGCGCGAATCGTGAACATCGACCAGAAGAAGGTCTACAAACGGCTGGAAAAGCTGTTCGCGGTACTCCGCCGCGCGCTGGCAGACGCAGGCGTGAGCCAGGCAGACGTCGACAAGTTACTGGGAAATGGAGATCAGGACATCCGTCTGGATTTGTTATCGGGCGAGGAAAGCCCGTCTTCTGGTCCCTCCAACCCGTCAGATAAGGGAAAGAGATGAGAGGCGGCGCTGGGAGGGTACGATGAACGCCGCGATGACCATGGAGACCTGTCCCGATTCGGAAACTCTGGCCGCCTTTAGCGACGATGTCCTGGACGCGAAGGCGCGGTTGGAAGTTATGGAGCATGTAGCGGACTGCGGCCAGTGCCAGTACGACCTCGTCGAGCTCGACGAGGCGAAACGTGAGCTGAGGCTGGAGCCCGACAATGTCAGGCGCGGTCCGTTCGGACGGCGCTGGATCGCGCCGCTGGCTGCCGCGGCGATTGTGGTAGTGCTATTCGGGATAGTAGCGCTTCGCAAACCGACGAGCGGCATGGCCGAACTGGTCAAAGCAGCGAGTGCGGAACCGGAGCGGCCCTCGTACGGGCGGCTCAGCGGGGATTTTCCGTACAAGATAAAGAGAGTGATGCGTAATGCCGAGAACACGAACGGCCTGGCGACTGCCGAGGTGTACGGTGCTGCTGCGGAGATAGCGAAACGAGCGGAGAAGAATCCGACGCCAGAAAATCTTCACGCGGAGGGTGTCGCGAATCTTTTCCTGAACGACAAGGACCGCGCGGAGGAATTACTCGAGCGCGCGGCGAACCGCAGTCCCCAGTCTGCCGAGATTCTCACGGACCTCGCGGTTGCGTACCTCGCGCGCGGTGACTACGAACGCGCGTTGACAGCCGCCACCCGCGCATCGGCGATCCATCAGACGCCCGCGACGGTGTGGAACCGTGCGTACGCGCTCCAGTTGCTCAACCGCAGCGACCAGGCTGTGGCGGAATGGAACAAGTATCTCCAACTCGATCCGAGCTCGCCGTGGGCAGAGGAAGTGAAAACGAAACACCTACCGTATCTCCTCCCAGAGCCATGATTCTTGCGAGCCGTTCGGTACTCCTCAGTGCCGTGGTGCTCGCCGTCATCGGCCATCCTTTCGTCAAGCACAGCATCTCGCGGCCGGGAGCAGATCCTGTCGCCGAAGTCCTTGCGAGCTGGTCCCACCGCCCCACCGTTGCCCGGCTAAGTGTCGCCGCTCGATACGGAACGTACGAGCGGGTGATCACGCCTGGGGCGGCGATGGATCTCCAGCGAAAGCTGAACGAGGAGCCACGTTCGAGTCGGCTCGATCAGCTCCATGCGATGGGTATGGCGAAACTGTTGAACGGCGACCCGGCACGGGCCGCGCGACAACTCGCGGACGCCGTCGCGCTGGCGGAGTCGGCGCCGATCGGTCCGGAGCGTCGAGCCGCGATTCTGAACGACTTCGCCGTGGCGCAGTTCGAATCCGGCGACGCGAAGGGTCTGGTCGGTGGCCTCGATGCCGTCGAAAAGGCTTGGGCACTCGATCGCACGCCCGCGATCGCCTGGACGCGTGCTGTGCTGCTCTCATCACTGGCGAGTGACGAGGCGGGTGCGAGTGCATGGGACGACTATCTCGTGCTCGACCGGCGTTCGCCGTGGACGGTCGAAGCGAGGCGCAGACGAGACGAGTTGCAAGCCCGCCGGGCGAGGGTGATGACAGCCAGCGCACCGGTCGTGATCGCCCGTGAAGGCGATGGATCTCGTGCGATCGAGCGATACGACCGCATGCTCGACGAGTTTCTGCGTGCAGGACGCCACGATCGTGCAGCGGCGGTACTGCTGGTTCGAGCAGAGACGCTGAGTGCAATGCACGCAACGGACGAAGCCTGGGCAGATCTGGTCCGAGCGCGGCGGCTGCTCTCCGGCCGGACAATCGTAAGGCAACAGGTGCTCGAAGCACTCGCCGTGGCCGCGACTCGCGACGGGTACCTGCGCGCAGCGCGTGCGCTGTTTTCGGACGCGATGATAGACACCGACGCGCAGACGCATGGTTGCTTGTCACAGTGGCAGGCGTATGTGAAAGCGCGCATTGCGGGCGGTTCGGCCGGTGCACACGTGAACCTTCTCCCGCAGACGAACTGTGCGCCAAGCTCGCAACTTCTGCGTGCCGTGGCCCGCCAAACGGCTGATGAAGAATACGGTTCCGCCGTTTCCGAGCTTTTTGCCGAGAGTGTGCAGAATCTCTACGAGCGCCAGGCACGGATCGAGATCGCGAACGGCTCGCCCGCGGCTGCGCTTTGGCTGTCCGATCAGGCGCGCGCAGCGGCATCTCGTGCGACTGCACGATGTGCCTCGACTGATCGTGGCACCGAAGTCGCGCAAAAGGGGCGGAGACTCGCGCGATGTGTTCCGGACGGCGTCACGATCGTTCATCAGGATCTCGACGCCGACAACCTTTACACCTGGGTCATCCGTGACGGCACCATCGCATTCACGACCACGGCAGTCTCCTCCGCCCGCTTGCGGGCGCAGATTGAACTCTTTTCCCATGCTGACGCCAGACACCTGTACAACGTTCTGCTGCGCCCGTTGGAGTCGATGATCGCCGGCTCCGATCTGTTGGTGTACTCACCATCGGCGAACCTCCGGGACGTTCCTTTCAGCGCTCTCCATGACGGCAAAGGATTCCTCGTGCAGCGGCGCCGGGTCATGACCACCGCAACGATCTCCTCGTTCGAGCTTCCACCTGCACCGCAGCACCCGTCACCTGCCCTGGTCATGCTGCCGTCCGCGGCGCCGGGTGTCCCCGACCTGTCTGGCGCGCGCAGAGAGGTTCGCGAGGTAAGAGGAATCTACGGTCCTCGCGCCACCCTCTGGACTGACAACGCAGCAACCCCCGAGACCTTTCTCGAACACGCGATGGAGTACGACATTCTCCACCTCGCCAGTCACGGGTACGTCAGCGACCTTCCGTACCAGAATGGCATCGACTTCGGGCCACGACGCATCCGCGCCTTCGACGTGTTCGGTCTGCGCCTCGACCGTGCTCCCATCGTGATGCTGGCCGCCTGCCGCACCGCGAACGATAGCGGTAAGCCGACGAATATCAGTCTCGCCCAGGCGTTCCTCCGTGCCGGAGCGTCGGCTGTCGTCGGCTCGTTGTGGAATGTCGAAGACCAAGACACCGCCGATCTCTCGATCGCCTTCCACCGCGAGCTCGCGTGCGGCGCCACACCGCAGGATGCGCTCCGAACCGTGCAGTTGCAGTTCATCCGCGACGGGAAGCCCATCACGTCGTGGGCGGCCTTCCAGGTCAGCTCCTGAAGCGCTGTGCTACCCTCCCGCCGGCCCATGCGCCGGCTCCTTCCGTTCACCGGAATTCTCCTCTTCGTCCTCGCGTGGCACGTTGCGGTCGCGACGAGCGCGGGCACGCTTGTCCCTTCGCCGTGGGCGGCCGTGTTAGGGATCGTGGAGCTGGCGCAGAAGGGGTTGCTCGCGAAGTATGTTGTCGCGAGCCTCTTCCGGGTGACGTGGGGGTACCTCGCGGCGCTCATCATTGCCGTCCCTCTGGGGGTGCTGCTCGGGTTGTGGGCGAGGGGAGAGAAAGCCATCAACCCGGTGCTGCAGCTGCTGCGGCCGATCTCGCCGCTGGCGTGGATTCCGATCTCGATTCTGTGGTTCGGCGTGGGGGATGTGGCGGCGTTGTTTCTGATCTTTCTGGCGTCGCTGTTGCCGTTGACGCTGACGACGATCAACGCGGTGCACAACATCGAGGGCGTGCATCTCGCGGCGGGGCGGAACTTCGGGTTGACGGGACGGGAGCTGGTGCGGAGTGTGATCCTGCCGGCGATTCTGCCGCAGCTCATCGTCGGGATGCGGATCACGTTGGGGATCGCGTGGCTGGTGGTCGTGGCGGCGGAGATGATCGCAGTGAATTCGGGGCTCGGGTTCCTGATCATCGACGCGCGCAACGCCGGGAATCGCTATGACCTCGTGGTGGCCGGTATGATGCTCATCGGAGTGATCGGAGTGGTCCTGGATGCGATGATGCGGAGACTGGAACGGCTGCCGGGCGTGCGCTGGGGGTACGTGGCGGAGTGAAGGTCGCTTTTCGCAGTATCGGGATGAATTTCGGCAGCGTCCGTGTCCTGGACGACATCAACCTCGTCCGTCTCCGCCGGCGAGTTCGTCTGCATCCTCGGCCCCTCGGGCTGCGGCAAGTCGACGCTGCTGAACATCGCGGGCGGCTTCCTGAAGCCGACCAGCGGCGAGGTGGCGATCGACGGCGAGCCGGTGACCGGTCCCGACCCGCGACGCATCTTCGTCTTCCAGGAGCGCGGCGTGTTCCCGTGGCTGACGGTCGAGCAGAACATCGGCTTCGGTCTGTTCCGCCAGGGCGAGGCGGAGAAGCGGGAGCGCATCGCGCACTACGTCCAGCTCGTCGGCCTCGGCGGTTTCGAGAAATCGTATCCGCGCGAGCTGTCCGGCGGCATGAAGCAGCGCCTCGAGGTCGCGCGCGCGCTGGCGGTGAATCCGGACGTGCTCTATCTCGACGAGCCGTTCGGCGCGCTGGACTCGATCACGCGTCTGCAGATGCGCCGCGAGCTGCTGCGCATCTGGCACGCGGAGAGGAAGACGATCCTCTTCGTGACGCACGACATCGAGGAATCGGTACAGCTCGCGGATCGCGTGGTCGTGCTGTCCGCGCGGCCCGGACGCGTGCGCCGCATCGTCGACATCGACATCCCGCACCCGCGCGACCTCAGCGATCCGCGCTACATCGCCCTCCGCGACGAGATCTTCGGCGAGATCGGGCTCGCGCACCAGGTATGAACCGGAGTCGAGCGCATCGCCGTGCGCCGCTGGTGTCTGCTGCTCGCCCTCTGGCACTTCGCGGTGATCGCGACCGGTACGAAGATCTTCCCGTCGCCGATCGACGTCGCTCCGCGGCCTCAGCGATCTCCCGCACCTCGTCGCCTACACGCGCGATTCGCTCTTCCGCGTCGTCTGCGGCTACAGCGCGGCGGTGATCCTCGGCATCCCCGTGGGGCTCGCGCTCGGATGGTGGCCGCTGCTTGCGAAGGCCACGAATCCGCTGATCCAGATGCTGCGGCCGATCTCGCCGCTCGCGTGGATGCCGCTGGCCGTGATCTGGTTCGGCGTCAGCAACCTCGCGCCGATCTTCCTGATCTTCCTGGCGTCGTTCTTCCCGGTCGTGCTCGCGACGATGAACGGCGTGCGCAACGTGCCGCCGATGTACGTGCAGGCCGGCCGCAACTTCGGCCTGTCGACGGCCGCACTGATGACGCGCGTGGTCCTCCCGGCGGTCCTGCCGCGCATCCTGGTGGGCCTGCGCATCGCCTTCGGTGTGGCCTGGCTGGTCCTGGTCGCCGCGGAGATGATCGCCGTCGACTCCGGCCTCGGCTACCTCATCATCGACGCCCGCAACGCGGGCAAGCGCTACGACCTGGTGGTCGGCGGCATGCTGCTGATCGGCGTCATCGGACTGATTCTGGATGTGCTGATCCGCAGGGCGGAGAGGCTGAAGTTCGTGAAGTGGGCGTTTACAGAATGAACCGGAAGGGAGGTGGAACATGTCTGACGCGCGCAAGATCGCTCTCGCCGTCGCCGCGTGGGTGGCCGTGATCACGGCCGCGCACATGGTGGCGAACGTCGACTGGAAGGTGCTGCTCAACGAGCGTCTGCCGGAGAACGAGCGGAAGCTGAACGTCGCGTATATCCCCGTGACGTGACACCTGGCGTGCCCGGTGACCGACTACATCTCCGCCTACTCCAAGTCCGGACATCTGTTCATCCCTCGAATGTTTCAGGGATTTCCCGAGATCAAGGAAGCGCTGATCTCGAACCAGATGCAGGCGGCGTTCATGGTCGCGCCGATGGCCATCGCCCTGCGTGCTCAGGGCGTCCCGGTGAAGATCGTCTATCTCGGACACCGTTACGGGTCCGCGGTGGTGGTGCGTAAGGACGGACCCGTGAAGTCGTTCGCGGATCTGAAGGGGAAGACTGTGGCCATCCCCAGCCGCTTCTCCGACGAGCGGCTGATCCTCTTCCGCGCGATGAAGGTCCACGGCATGTCCGCGAAGGACCTGCGGATGGTGGAGATGGCGCCGCCCGACGTGGCCGGCGCGCTCGCCGCGAGCGCGATCGACGCGTTCTCGATGGGCGAGCCCTATCCCGTCCCAGGCCGAGCAGGCGGCTTCGGCCGCGTGCTCTTCCATGCGCGCCAGTACTGGCCGGACTACATCTCGTGCGTGCTGGTCGTGCGCGAGGACGTGATCGACAAACGTCCCGAGGCGGTGCAGGTGCTGGTGGACGGCATCGCGCGGTCGGGCCTGTGGCTCGAGAACCCGGAGAAGAAACTGCCGCGCCGCGAGCACGCCGCGGACTTCGTCGGACGCTTCTACTTCCGCCAGGACCCGCGCCTGCTGAAGTGGGCGCTGACGAACCCGATCGATCGCGTGCAGTACCAGCCGCTCTCGCCGCTGCGCAAGGACTTCGAGCTGATCGTGAGTCTCATGCGCGAGACCGGTGTGCTCGACCGGGACATCGCCTTCGAGGAGTACGTCGAGACGCGGTTCGCCGAAGGGGCGAAGCACCAGACCGAGTGGCGGTACGAGCCCGGCGACGCGCAGGCGCAGTAGCGGGTGTCATCCTGAGCCGCGTAGACGGTGAAGGACCTTCCAGCGGGCCAAAAGGGAAGATCCTTCGCCGCGCTACGCCGGCTCAGGATGACACAGGGCTGTCACTTGACATGCTACAAACGTAGCAGCATGCTATGCGCGTAGCAATCAAGGAGGGCGCACACCATGACGCTGTCGCGCAGAGAACGGGAGATCCTGGACGTCATCTTCGCCATTGGCGCGGAGGCATCGGCCGAGGAGATCCGGGAGAAGCTGACGGATCCGCCGAGTTATTCGGCCGTGCGGGCCATGCTCGCCAAACTCGAAGCCAAAGGCGCCGTAAAACATAAGGAAAAGGGGCTGCGCTACGTGTATTCGCCGACCACGCCGCGGAAGACGGCGCGGAAGTCCGCGCTTGCGCAAACTCGTCGACGTGTTCTTCGAAGGTTCCAAGGAGCAGGTCGTGACGGCGCTGCTCGACGACGAGAAGTGGAGCGAGGACGAACTGGACGCGCTGGCGCAACCAGATCCAGCCGCGCCGGCAGAAAGAGAGGAAGCGGACGATGACGACCCTGGCTTTGAAAGCAATGGCTGCGATGGCGGTGCGCTGCTTCTCCTCTGCCTCCGCGGCACGCGCGTGCCTCGCGTGCGCCACCTCG
The DNA here is from genome assembly GCA_963821585.1 of uncultured Acidobacteriota bacterium. Lineage (GTDB taxonomy): Bacteria > Acidobacteriota > Thermoanaerobaculia > Gp7-AA8 > Gp7-AA8 > QHVT01. The sequence goes on along the minus strand of CAWGEI010000003.1, from coordinate 3,294,547 downwards.
TGCTGGCCGCGCTGTTCGGGTTCCTGCTGCTGTTCCGGTCGCGGAGCGGTTCGCACCGTCGGTGGACATCGAGGTGAAGAACGAGCCGGTCGCCAGCGTACGGTTCGCGCGTTGCAGCCTCTGCCTCCCGTCGGGTACTGCTGGACGGGCCGAAGCCCATCCTACGTTTGTCTTTCCGTGGATGCGGGATACGTCGCACGTGCCGCGCTCCTGTTGGCGTGGCTTGCCCTCGGAGTGTTCGCCTGCGCAAGCTCGAAGCCGACGCCGAGGTGTGGCTCGACGGGACGGCGCCGATGAATGAGGTTGCGCACGAGGCGAACTATCCGCCGGCCCGCGCTCGTCGTCGTCTCGCGCGACGTGAGCGTCCCGATGACTTTCGGATTCCGCCGCTCGACGATCGTCCTTCCCGCCGCCGCGAAGCACTGGCCGGACGAGGAGCTCACGCTCGCGCTGCGGCACGAGCTCGAGCACGTGCGGCGCGACGACTGGTTCCTCCAGCTCGTGGCCCGCGCCGCGTGCGCGCTGTACTGGCCCGTGCCGCTGGTGTGGCTCGCGTGGCGGCGCTTCTGTCTCGAAGCCGAGCGCGCGTGCGACGACGCCGTCGTGCAGCGTGCGGAGCCCGAGGTGTATGCGGGACAGCTCGTGTCCCTCGCGCGCTCCGTGCGCGGCATGACCATGACACCCGCGCTCGGCATGGCCCAGCGCAGCCGCCTCGGACACCGCATCGCAGCGATCCTCGATCCCGCGCAGCGCCGCGGTCCGCACTCGCGTGCGGCGACGGTCGCCACGTTCGCCGTGGCGTTCGCACTGCTCGTCTCCATCGCGCCGGCGCAGTTCGTCGCCGCCGCCATCGCCGACGAAGTCCCGCGCTCGAGCCCCCTCGGCGAAGCGCTGGTGAAGTCGGCCGAAGTGGGCGACCTCGCTGCCGTGCGCCACATTCTCAATATGGGCGTGGACGTGAACACGCGGCAGGACGGCGACGGCACGGCGCTCATCGGCGCGGCGCGCGGCGGCGAGCTGGACGTGGCGCAATACCTGATCGAGAACGGCGCGGACGTGAATCTCGCCTGTCCCGGCGACGGCAATCCGCTCATCGCGGCCGCGCGGCGCGGCTCCGTGGAGATCGTGGAGCTGCTGCTCGACGAGGGTGCGGAGATCGACGCGGTCGTGCCCGGCGATGAGAACGCGCTGATCGCCGCCTCGGCCGATGGACAGGGAGACGTGGTCCGGCGCCTCCTCGAGCGCGGCGCGGACGTGAACGCCAGCGTGATGACTCCCGAGAACGAGGTCCGCACGGCGCTGCGCATGGCGCGCCGCAATGGTCACGGCGACGTCGAACAGATCCTGGTCGACGCGGGCGCAAGGGATTAGGAGAAAAACGACATGCTGGCCATCATCCTGGCCGCGGCGATCGCCGCGGCCCCGGTCGAAGTGCGCAAAGCGGACGGCCCGATCCGCGTCGACGCGCAGCTCGACGAGCCCGCGTGGGCGAGCGCCGTACCCGTGCCGGTGGCGTACGAGTGGTATCCCTCGGACAACACCGCCGCGCCGGTGGAGACCGAGGTGCTGGTGACGTACGACGAGCGGAACCTGTACGTCGCCTTCCGCGCGAAAGACCCGAAGCCCGCGCTCATCCGCGCACGCCATCACGAGCGTGACGGCGGCGATGAGGACGACCTGGTCGGCTTCTACATCGACCCGTTCAACGACGACAAGCTCGCGTACCAGTTCCGCGTGAACCCCCTCGGCGTCCAGATCGACGCAATCAACTCCGACGTCGAGGGCTCCGAGGATTTCTCGTGGGATGCGATCTGGGACTCGGCGGGGCGGCTCACTCCCGACGGCTATGTCGTCGAGGTGTCGGTGCCGCTGCAGCAGTTGCGCATTCCGTCGCTGGCTGGAGCGCAGACGTGGGGCTTCCTCGCCGTGCGCGAGTGGCCGCGCGACGTGTCCCATCGCCTGCGCTCCGTGGAGACGGACCAGAACCGCGACTGCCTCGTCTGCCAGTTCCAGGACCTGCACGGGTTCGAGACGCGCTCGAGCGGCCGAGGCATCGAGGTCACGCCGACGATCACTTCCACGGACGACGATGCCTTCGACGCGGGTGTCTCTACTCGCTGGGCGATCACGCCAGGCACGTCGTTGCAGGCCACGCTCAATCCCGACTTCTCCCAGGTCGAGGCCGACGCCGCGCAGCTCGACCTGAACACCCCCTTCGCGCTGTTCTACCCCGAGAAGCGTCCGTTCTTCAGCGAAGGCGCGGACTTCTTCGAGACCCGCCTGCCGCTGGTCTTCACGCGCACGATCGCCGATCCCGCGGCGGGAGCGAAGATCACGGGCAAGAGCGGTCCGCAACTCTACGGAGCGATGCTGGCGCGCGACGAGATCACCAACGTGCTCGTGCCGGGCGACCAGTCGTCCTCCCTCACCTCGGTGGCGGGGAAGTCGACGTCGGCGTTCGCGCGCTATCGGCGCGAGCTCGGGAAGACGGCGACCTTCGGAGGATTGCTGACGTCGCGGCGCGGCGAGAACTACGACAACACCGTGCTGGCGGCGGACTCGTTCTATCGGATGACGGACAGCGACTCCGTGCGCGCGCAGTTCGCGGGCTCTCGCACGACCTATCCCGACGCGTTTGCGATTGCATTCGAGCAGCCGCACGGCTCATTCGACGGGCACGCGCTCAGCGCGGGCTACAGCCATGCGGACAAAAACTGGACGTGGTCCGCGAATTACGAGGAGCTCTCACCGGAGTTCCGCGCGGACAGCGGCTTCGTGAACCAGGTGGGCATCCGCTATGGCGACGCCTTCGTGCAGCGCCGCCTCCGCGGCGGCCCGGAGCGCTGGTACCGCAACCTGTATCTCAGCGTCGGCATCGACTCCACGCGCGAGTTCGACGGCGATTGGGCGGAGTGGGGGATGGACCTCAGCGCGACGTACCAGGGCCCGCGGCAGAGTGAGATCAGCGTCGGCCTGGCGCCGAATCGGGAGCACTTCGACGGGACGACGTACCACAACAACCGGGCCAGCGTGTTCGCGTCGATGCAGGTCTCGCGCGACGTCTCGGCGGGCATGGGCATCCGCGGCGGCGAGACCATCGACTTCAACAACAGTCAGGAGGCGCGGTTTCTCGAGCTGACCCCCGAGGCCAACGTGAGCCTCGGCCGCCACGTGAGCGCGGAGTTCTCGTACGCGTACCAGATGTTCGAGACAAAGGACGGCGCGCAGATCTTCGACGTCCACCTCCCGCAGGCGCGGCTGCTCTGGCACTTCAACCGCCGCGCGTACATTCGTACGATCGTCCAGTACGAGCAGGTCGAGTTTCCGGACAGCGAAGAGCGCAACCTGCTCACGCAGTTGTTGTTCTCGTATCGCCTGAACGCGCAGACGGTGTTTCTCGCGGGGTACTCGGATGACTACGAGGGCGAGCGCGATCTGACGCGGACGGAGCGGGCGGTGTTCGTGAAGTTGGGGTATGCGTTCTTGTTCTGAAACGTAGGGCGCGGCAACTTTAGGCGAGAGCGCCCCTCACCCGGCCTTTGGCCACCCTCTCCCCACGCTCACGCGCGGGGAGAGGGGGAGGGGAGCGCGCATCTCGCAAGAAACAAAATCGATAACCCGTCTCTCGCGAGAGGGAATCTCAACATACCCCTCGCCCCGCGTCAGCGGGGAGAGGGTGGCCGAAGGCCGGGTGAGGGGCGCGCTCGCCTAAAGTGAACGCCATTGGCGGGCTGAAGCCGCGCCCTACGTTGCACCCTGAACCAGCCGGTCGAACTCCCCCAGCGATAGCGTCTCCGCGCGCGCGTTCTCGTCGATGCCCGCGCGGCGCATTGCCCCCAGCACCTGCTCGCGGGTCAGCTCCCGCCAACCGGTCAAGTTGTTGACCAGCTTCTTCCGCCGCATCCGGAACGACGTGCTGACCAGGTCCAGCACGTCCGCCCGCGGCGACGCCAGACCGGGATCGCGCGGATCCAGCACCACCACCGCGCTGCGCACCTTCGGCGGGGGATAGAACGACTTCGGCTCCAGGGTCATGATCGACTTCGCGCTCGCGAACGCCTGGACGTACAGCGTGAGATAGCCGTACGGCTCCGTGCCCGGCTTCGCCACGACCCGGTCCGCCACTTCCTTCTGCAGCATGAACACCGCGCGGCGGCAGTTCGGATCGGCGATCACGCGGCGCAGGATCGGCGTCCCGACGTTGTAGGGAAGGTTGCCCACCGCGCGGAACGGTGTGTCCGGCAGCGCCGCCTCCAGCGCGTCTTCATTGCGCAGCTCCAGCCGGTCTCCGAATTTCGCCCGCAGCTTCGCCTCCAGCTGCGGATCGATCTCCACCGCGATGACCCGGTTCGGCAGCGCGACCAGCTTCTCCGTGAGCACGCCCTCGCCCGGTCCGATCTCCACGACGATCTCGTCGGGCGCGGCATCCACCGCGGCGACGATCTTCTCCACCGCTCCGCGGTTGCGCAGGAAGTTCTGGCCCCACTTCTTTTTCGGCCTGGTCACGCGCGGCGAGTCTATCGCGCGATGATGCCGGTGCGGCCCGTGACGAGGCCGAGGACTTCGAAGCCGTGGCTGTCGGGATCGAGCTTCCAGCTCCGGCGTTTGGGTGCGGAGCTCACGAGCTCGATTCCGTCGTGGCGGTAGAACAGCCGCTTCAGGTGACGATATCCATCGACTCGGCAGACGACGATCTCGCCTTCGACGTCGACTTCATCGCGCGGCGGTCGCGTGAAGACGATGTCGCCCGTGACGATTCCGTCGCCGCTCATCGAATCCCCGACGACCTCGAACCCAGCGACGTGCGGCCGGTGAAGCTCGGCCGGCACTTCGTACCGGCGCGGCTCCGGGTCGTCATCGTAGGTCTCGTTGTCGGGCGTCGCCGCGACGCGCAGCAGCGTCACCAGCCGAGCCTCGGCGCGCGCGTCGGCCATTTCCGCATTTCGCGCCGGCTCGACCATCGGAGCCACGAGGCGGACGAAGTTCTGCACCGCCTCGACCAGATCGATGGCGTGGGACTTCTTGTGTCCGAGCAGTGCCCACGCCGGCATGTTCAGCAGATCCGCGAAGTACTCCAGCTGACCCACGCGCATGTCCGCCCTGTCGTTCAGGATCCGGGTGACCTGCGCCTCGGAGATCTTCAGATCCGCCGCGACGACGAGCTGTTTGATTTTTCGCTCTTCGAGCAGCTTTTTGATGCGGCGGCCGTTCACGTGAGTACCCTAGCGCGGTTTCGGCGGTCCGGTTCCGGAAGTCATTTCCTGTCAGCAACTTACGAGATCAGTAATTTCTCTAATGAAATTCAGACGCCTTCTGGTTCCACTGAAGACACTTAAAGATTACTACACCTCCGCGATAGACTCCGCCACCGATGGAAGGTCCCCACGCCCACGAGTCTCTGACACGCCTCCGGAAAGAGGTCGCTCGCGTCGTCATCGGACAGGACGCGATCGTCAACCGCCTCCTGATCGCCCTGCTGATCCGCGGGCATGTGCTCGTCGAAGGTCTGCCCGGCCTGGCCAAGACGCTGCTCGTGAAGACGCTGGCGCGGCGCCATCGACGCGCACGTTCAAGCGCATCCAGTTCACGCCCGACCTGCTGCCGGCGGACATCACCGGCACGCAGATCTTCGATCCCGCGGGCCGCACCTTCAACGCCCGCCTCGGACCGATCTTCGCGAACCTCGTCCTCGCCGACGAGATCAACCGCGCGCCCGCGAAGGTGCAGAGCGCGCTGCTCGAGGCGATGCAGGAGCGGCAGGTCACGATCGGCGGCACCTCACCATGCCCTGCCCGAGCCGTTCGTCGTCATCGCCACGCAGAACCCGATCGAGCATGAGGGCACGTACGCGCTGCCCGAGGCGCAGGTCGACCGGTTCGTGATGAAGCTGCGGGTCGACTACCCGACGCCGGACGAAGAGCTGAGGATGCTCGGGATGTACCTCGATCCGATGAAAGAGAACGTCGCCGTGCAGCGCGTGCTCGACGCTCGACGAGATCCGCGCCATCGGCCAGCTCGCCGCGCGCGTCCACACCGACGAGCGCATCGGCCGCTACATCGTCCAGCTCGTCACCGCCACGCGCAAGCCCGCCGACTTCCGCCTCCCGTCGCTCACCACGCACATCGCCTTCGGCGCATCGCCCCGCGCAACGCTCGCGCTCGCACACGTCGCCAAGGCGCACGCATTCCTCGACGGCCGCGAGTACGTTGTCCCCGAGGACGTGAAAGGCCGTGGCGCATGACGTGCTGCGGCACCGGCTCGTGCTCATCTTATGAAGCCGCGGCCGAGCAGCATGACGGCCGACCGCATCGTGGACCAGGTCCTTGGGGCCGTCGCCGTGCCGTGAGTCGCACAGTCGCAGAGTCGCATAGTCTCAAAGCGCGAAGATTGCAAGCCTCTTTCGAGACTGTGCGACTCTGAGACTCTGCGACTCTTCAAGCGCCGACCACCCGACCTCCGCGAACCGCTCATCCGCCGCGTAAGAGACCTGGAAATGGCCAGTTCCGCGTTGATCCGCGCCGGTTTCGCGGGCGACTACCACTCCGCGTTTCACGGGCGCGGCATCGAGTTTTCGCAGGTGCGGGAGTACATGCCGGGCGACGACATCCGCACCATCGACTGGAACGTCACCGCGCGCAGCGGCGTGCCGCACGTGAAGGAGTTCATCGAGGAGCGCGATCTCACCGTGATCATCGCCGTCGACGTCTCCGGCTCCATGGCCTTCGGCTCCGTCGACTGGCGCAAGTGCGACATCGCGGCCGAGCTTGCGGCTGTCTTCGCGTTCTCCGCCGTCGAGAACTCCGACCGTGTCGGCATCCTGCTCTTCTCCGACAGCGCGCGCACCTTCATCCCGCCGCGCCGAGGGCGGCGCACGCTCAGGTGATCGTCCGCGCCGCCGTCGACGCGGCCATGCGCGGCACCGCGCGGCGACGCCGACCTCGACCACGCCATCCGCTTCCTCGAGCGAGTGGCCGTCAAGCGTGCGGTCGTGCTCGTCCTCTCCGACTTCCTCGACCTGCCCGTTCGAGCGTCCGCTGAACCGCCTCAACCGCAAGCACGACGTGATCGCCATCCCCATCTTCGACCCGCGCGAGGAGCGCTTCCCCGGGGCGGGCTCGCGCGGCTGGTCGATCTCGAGTCAGGCGAAGCGCGCCTCGTCGACCTCGGCCGCGCCGACGTTGCCCGGCGCGCCGCGCAGCGCCGCGAGCATCTCGAGCGCCGCTTCCGCTCCGCCGGCATCGATCACCTCGCCGTCTCGACCGCCATGCCCTACGACCGCGACCTGCTGCGTTTCTTCAAAGAGCGCGCGGCCACGCGCGCGTCCGGATCGACCTGACCAATGATCCTCGCCGTCCTTGCCGCGCTCACCGTGTCCGCTCACGCCTGCCGCAGCCGAAGGTCGGCGACCGGATCACCGTGACGTTTCGCCGCTCCGGTGACGCTCGACGCCTCGCGCGGACTACGAAGTCGTGTCGAGCGCAAGGGACACGGGTCGTTGTCCGCACGTTCGAGCCGCAGCTGTTCGCGCTGAGCGGCACGACGGGCAACGTCCGCTTCCGCAATCTCAAAGTGCCGATGACCTCGGTGCTGAAACAGGTGACGATCCTCGACGCCCGCGCCTCTCGCGCCGCCTGTCGACGTCGGTGATCCCGCGCGCCCCGTTCATCGCGCTCGGCTCGCTGTCGCTCGCTCGCGCTCGCGCCGCTGGTACGCTCGTCTGGTCGCGCTGCGCGCGCAAGAAGCCGCGCAGCCGCGCCGGCCCCGGCCTCGCGGCGGAGGAGCGGTTCCGCCGCGCCGTCCTCGCGCTCAGCGGCAGACCGCGTCGCGACCCGCGCCGCTGGGCCGCACCTCGCGGATGAGACCCGCGCCGTTCCTCGCCGCCACCCGCCCGCAGCTCGGAAGCGAGCTCACCACGCACCGAGGTGGTGGCGCGGCTCGCCGAGGAGGATCGTGTCGTGGAAGAATCCTCCGGTTGGGGACATGCAAAAGTGTCGTCCGAGGAGATTCCGTCGCGACGCAGCGCGCGCATCTGGCAGATGCTCTCGAGCGCCTGTGGAAGCGGTCGCGGCAGCGCGGGGTTCCGAAGCCGCCCCTCTCCCTAGCTCCCCCCCGCCGGGGGAGAGGGAACTACTCGCGCTCCGCGCGGCCTTTATCCCCTCTCCCCCGGCGGGGGAGAGGGCAGGGAGAGGGGCGGCTTTGGGACCGCCATCAGGCGGCTCACCCATGACCCGTTTCGCGCACCCTCTCTGGCTTCGCGCTCGCGCTGCTCGTGCTCGCGCGCGATCGCGCTCCTCATGCGCGACCGCCGCGCGCGCGTCGGCGCCTTCGGCTTCTCCTCGCTCTCGCTCGTCGCCTCCGCCGCGCGGCGTTGCGCGTCCGCACCGCGGGCCTTCCGTTCGCGCTCGAGGTGCTGGCGCTGCTGCTGTTGATCGTCGCCATGGCGCGGCCGCAGCGCGTGGTGCGGCTGGCGGCCACGACCGTTTCGGCATCGACATCGTCATCGCCCTCGATGCCTCGGGGAGCATGGCCGCCGAGGACTTTCGGCCGCGCAACCGCTTCACCGTGGCCAAGGAGCTGATCGGCGATTTCATCCGCGGACGCGTGGACGATCGCATCGGCCTGGTCACGTTCGGCAGCCGCGCCGCGACGCGCGTGCCGATCACGTATGACCGCCGCATCACCGACAGGCATCCTCGATCGGGCCGAGATCGGCGAGCATGGCAACGGCACCGCCATCGGCCACGCGCTGGCCACGGCCGTCAACCGCCTGCGCACGTCGAAGACGCGTAGCCGGGTGATCATCCTGGTCACCGACGGCGTGAACAACTCCGGCTCGATCGATCCGCGCGTGGCCGCGCAGCTCGCGGCCGCGACAGCGGGATCAAGGTCTACACGATCGGCGTCGGCAGCGAGGGGCCGGTGCCGCTGCCGGTCAAGCGGCAGAATCCGTTCACCGGGCAGACCGAGACGGTCTACACGCACATCCGCGGCGAGCTCGACGAGCCGACGCTCAACGCCATCGCCGACACCACCGGCGGGCGAGTTCTTCCGCGCGACCGACGCGCGCGCCCTCGAGCCGCGTGCTGCAGCCGCATCGATGCGCTGGAGAAGACCCGCCTGACCTCGCCGAAGCGCGAGCAGATCGACGAGCTGTACGCTATCCGCTCGCCGCCGGGCTGGCGCTGCTCGCGCTCGCGCTGCTCGCGGGCGAGACGTTCTGGATGAAGGTGCCGGCATGAGCTTCCGCGCACGTCAGATCCTTTGGCTGCTCGCGGCTGTGCCGTTCCGCTGGGGTTCCTGGTCTCGCGCGAGCGCTCCCGCAATGCGTCGCGCGCCGCTTCACCTCGGAGCGTCTGCGCGGCGTCGCCGACGCCGTGCGCGGTCGTTCCGTCCGTGGCTCCTCGCATGGCGCTCGCTGCGCGCTGCTCGCGCTGGCCGGACCGTTCGCCGGGCTACACGCTGGTGCCGATCATGGCCCGCGAGGCGAACCGCGTGCTGGTCATCGACGTCTCCAACAGCATGGCCGCGGCAGATGTCGGCACGTCGCGGTTGTACGCGGCGAAGGCGCTGGCCATGCGGCTGGCCCGCGCGCAGCAGGGCCGCGTCGCGCTGGTCGTCTTCGAGGCGCAGCCGGAGGTCGTGTCGCCGCTGACGACCGACAGCGGCCGCAGTGGCCGCGCTTATCGACACGCTGCAGCCCGGCGAGATCGGCGAGCCCGGCTCCGACATCGGCAGCGCCATCCTCGCCGCGTTCGGCTCATCGAATCGGAGACGGGGCAGAAGGCCGACCTGGTGATTCTCAGCGACGGTGAGGACCAGGGCGTACGCGGTCGATGAAGCGGTGCAGCGGGCGAAGTGCCGCGGCGTCCGAGGTGTCGACGATCGTCATTGGCACCGGCGTCAGGGAGCACGATCCCGACGCAGCGCGGACCGCTGCGCGACGAGTCCGGCGACGTCGTGACTACGTACGCGCGCAGCGACGTCATCGGCGGACATCGCGCGCGCGACGGGCGGGAAGTTCCTGGAGAACCCGTTCTCGGACCGCGCGCTGGATCCGCTCCTTGGCACCAGCGCGGCGACGCAACGGCAGACGCGACGCGCGCGTCCCGATCGATCGCTTTCAGTGGCCGCTCGCCCTGGCGTTCTTCGCCTTTTTCGCCGGCTCGCTGCTGCACCGAGGTGCGGAATGAAGACGGTCGCGGCCGCTGCTGGTCGCTCGCGTCGCTGTGGGGCGAGGTGGGCTCGCGCATCGCGAGCATGCGCGGCGCGGACGCATTCGGGAAGAAGGAGTATCGGCGAGGCGGTGACGCAGTTCCGGCGCGCCAACGAGCTGGCGCCGTCGCCGCAGAACGCGTTCAACCTCGGCACGGCGCAGATCGCGGCCGGACAGCGCGAGCAGGGCTCGGCCACGCTCGCGGCGGCTATGAAGGACCCGGCCCTGCGCGCGGACGCGCTGTACAACCGCGGCAACAGCGCGCTGGCGGCGAAGGCGCTCGATCACGCGATCCGTGATTACGCCGACGCCCTGCGCGCGAACCCGCAGCATTCCGCGGCCAAGCGAAACCTCGAGATCGCGCTCCAGCGGCACCAGCAACAGCAGCGCAACTCCTCGGCGAACCAGCGCAATCAGCAGGGACAGGGCCAGCAACAGCAGCAACAGCAGACGCCCGGGCAGGGCCAGCAGCAGCCGAAAGGCCAACTCGATCTGGAGGCGCTCCTGCGCAGCGTGCAACAGCAGGAAGCGGACGAACTGCGGCGCATGAAGGGCAAGGCCGGAGAGGCACGGGTCGGGTGGTGAATTCAGAGGGCAGAGCGCAGAGGGCAGAGGGCAGAAGCCTCAATGGCGTTCACTTTCGGCGAGCGCGCCCCTCACCCGGCCTTTGGCCACCCTCTCCCCACGCTCACGCGCGGGGAGAGGGGCTGATCAGGGTTGGCTCTCGCGAGAGGCAGATTATCTATGCTCGTTTCTCGCGAGAAGGAACCCAGGATAGCCCCTCTCTCCGCGGTAGCGGGGAGAGGGTGGCCAAAGGCCGGGTGAGGGGCGCACTCGCCTTAAGTCAACGCCATTGGGGCAGAAGCCTGAGGCGTTGCCTGCTGCTCATGCTTTTTCTTCTGCCCTCTGCCCTCTGCGCTCTGCCCTCTGCCGCGAACGAGATCGTCGTCGACACCCGCACCCTCGATATGAACGACCTCGCGACGGTCACGGTCTCGCTGACCGGCGCGTTCGCGTCGAACGACTTCGTCGAGATCCCGCTGCAGAACCTGGATTTCGTCGGCGAGCCTTACGTCGCCTCGGAATTCGCGTGGATCAATGGGGAAGTCACGCGGCGGAAGGTCTTCCGCTACCGGCTGCGGCCGATCAAGCCGGGCCCGGCGGTGATCGGGCCGATCGAGCTGCGCTCCGAGGATGGGCAGGTCGACCGGCTTGCCGCCGTCGCGCTCGAAGTGCTGCCGGATCGCGCGGGCGGGTCGAACGACCCCGAGGCCGTGCTGCGCGAGTTGTTTGCCCTCGGGCGCGATCCGTTCTTCGTCGTGGCCCAGGCGGAGAAGCAGTCCGTGTACGCCGGCGAGCCGGTGGTGATCACCTGGATGATGTACAACGCGGCCGCTGTGCAGCAGTGGCAGGTCGTCACCATGCCGAAGCTCGCGGATTTCTGGAGCGAAGACCTCACCCGCAAGAGCGCGGCGGAGCGCGAATACATCGGCGACGTCATGGTGCAGAAGCTGCCCGTGCGTCGCGTCGCGCTCTATCCGCTGCGCAGCGGGCGGCTGCGCGTCGAAGGGCTCACGGTCGAAGGCGCGATCATGCGGCGCACCCGCAGCGGCCCGTTCGCGATGCTGGACGGCGAGCTGGTCGAAGCGACCTTCACGTCCGCGCCGGTGGACCTCGACGTGAAGCCGATCCCCGAGGGGCCGCCGGTGGATGCGGTAGGGGAGTTGTCGCTTGCGTGCGAGACGCCCTCGCAGAAGGGGAGCGGGCCGGTCGTGCTGCGCGTGACCCTCTCGGGCCTCGGCAACGTGCGCGCCGCCCAGCCTCCGCGGTTCGAGCGCGACATCTCCGGAACGCTGCAGATCGAAGGCGGCGCGGTCACCGTCGGGCGCGAAGAGCCGACGGCGGAGATGACCCGGCGCTGGGAGTACCTGATTTTTCCGTCGGCGACCGGCACGCTCGAAGTGCCCGCGCTGACCATGCGCGTTTTCGACCCACGCCTCGGCGCGCGGCGCGAGCTGCGGTGCGCGGGAACGTCCCTGCCCGTCGTGGCGACAGCCGCGCCCGAAGCCGCGGCGCCGCCACCCGTCGAGACACCGCGCGCGATCCCCTGGCCCTGGCTCGCCGGCGGCGCGGCCCTGCTGCTCGCGCTGCTCATCGGCTTGCCGCGCGTCTTCCGCGAGCTCGCCCTGCGTCGCCAGGCTCGCGCGATCGTCCACAACGCGACCCCCGCGGAGATCCGCGCGCGGATGGAGGAGCGGATGAAGATCCCCTTCAACGAAGCCTCTGACCGCGGCGACGCCTGGCGCGCCCTGCGCTCCCTCCTCGACGCCGCCGAGCGCGAACGCGACATCGCGGTGGACGCCGAGGACGAGCTCGTGCGGCGTGTGCGGGATGTGCTGGCGTCCGCGAAGCGCTGACCTCCCAAGAGCCTGCCGGCGGGGCGCCGGCACCACATGGCTGGTTTGTGGTGCCGGCTTCCAGCCGGCCGTTACGCCGGCATCTTGCCGGCACGTTCTCGCGAGAACGGCCGCCTGGGAAGGCGGCGAAGCGGCCGGCTGGAAGCCGGCGCTCCGCGGGGTGACTCAAGTTGGCGCCAGGATCTCCAGCTTCGGGAAATAGGTTCGGTAACGGGGAGCGTCACGCGTGAGGAGGCGCAATCCTGCGACCGCCGCATGTGCGCCGATGTAGAAGTCGGGCAGCGGCGTGAACTTCTGGCCGCCGCGGCGACGATAAGCGAGGAATGCTTTCCCCGCGAGAAACCCAGCTTCATACGGCAGCGGATCGCGGCGGAACACGCTGAGGGGAAGGATCTCGTCGAGTGCTTCGATCGAGGCCAGTCCGACGGACACTTCTGCGTAGATCAGCGGGTTGATGACCAGGACCGACTCGTCCGCAGCACGGGCCAGCGCGACAGACGACCATTCGCTCCACCGGGGATCATCCGTGGCGATGTCGAGGATGACGTTCGAATCGACGAGTACAGCCGCCGCCATCTCACCCCCGCGTCAACTTCATGATTTCGTCAGTCGACATGCGAGTCGTGGCTCGGCCGCGCATTGCCCGGACGATACTCGCGCCGCGCGACGATACTTGCTTCGATTTCACGATCTGAACGGTTTTGCCGCGAACGACGAACTCCACTTCCGTGTCCGGGAGGAGCCCCAGCCGTTCGCGGATCTCCTGCGGGATCGTGACCTGACCTTTCGATGTGATTTTCATGAGTCTTACTCCGACAAGTAGGATTCTTACTGTACATCAGTCAGCGCCGGGGAGCGCCGGCTTCCAGCCGGCCGCTCCGCCGGCATCCTTGCCGGCGCGCTCTCGCGAGGAACCCGGCCGCCTGGAAGGCGGCGGAGCGGCCGGCTGGAAGCCGGCGCTCCCCGGCTAAAATGCGCCGATGCCGATCACCATCCGCCCCCTTGCCGACGACGACGCGCCCGCGATCCAGACGCTCGCCGGGGCCTACGAGGTCGCGCTCAACACGCTGCTCATCCCGCACCCGTATCCTGAGGGCGCGGGCGAGGTGTGGATCGCGGATGCGGGGCCGCACACGTTTGCCATCGACGACGGCAGCCAGCTGGTCGGCGTGACCGGGCTGGTGATGAAAGGCGACGAGATCGCGGAGATCGGATACTGGATCGGGACGCCGTACTGGAACCGCGGCTACGCGAGCCAGGCCGCCCGCGAGATCATCCGCTACGGCTTCGAGCAGTGCGGGCTGCACCGCATCTTCGCCGGGCACTTCACGCGCAATCCGGCCTCGGGGAAGGTCATGACGAACGCGGGGATGACGTTCGAGGGGACGCTGCGCCACCATGCGAAGAAGTGGGGCGAGTACCTGGACGTCAGCTTCTACGGCATCCTGCGGGAAGAGTGGGATAAGGAGCAAACGTAGGGCGTGGCTTCAGCCCGCCCTCCCCGCCCGAGGGGCGGGCTGAAGCCACGCCCTACGTCAGCAGCCGCTCGTAGGGAGCTCCGCGGTCATGCCCACGAGCTGGCCGTCCTTCGCCGTGCTGGACAGCCACAGCGTCGGGCGCGACTCGTTCCAGTGGCGCGCGAGGTCGGCGATCAGGTCGAGCCGGCCGTCGTGGTCGAGGTCTCCGGCGAAGGTGACGTCGTGGACCACGTCGAACGTGACGAACTGGCGCCCGTCGCGCTCGGCCTCGATGGTGACGAGATCCTGTGTGACGCCGCCGCTCGCGAGCACGAGCGTACACGCCTCGTCATTGCAGCGATAGGACAGCGTGGATTTGTGGCCGCCGAGGGTGAACGCGGCCTTCCACGTGTCCGGCAGGAGCTGCGCGGAGTTCGGCTGCGCCGGCGTGACCTTGCCGGGATGGAGCTTCTCCCCGCGGAGGAGCAGGACGTCCTCGAATCCGAGAACGGAGACGAGTTTGCCGGTCATCTCACCCTGTTCGTCGAGCATGCCCTCCTCGGCGGTGACGGCGATCTTCACCGGCACGAGCATGCTGTTGTTGACGAGGGCGAGGAACGGCTCTCCGTCCCGATGAGGCATCTCCTCGCCGTGAAACGAGCCGGTGTAGGCGATGTCGTCCGCGCGCGCGACGAAGGGGAGGAAGAAGAGCAGCGAGAGGAGGATCGCCAGCCAGCGCTCGAGTCGGTAGTCGTTGGATTCCATGACACTGACAGCATGGATCTCGATTGTGGCGAAAATGTGCGCTCGCGATGAAATCTCACCGCCGGGCGCGGAAGCCGGCAGCCGTCTGCTCGATGCGGACGAACCCCGCGTGCTCGAGCACTTCGCGCACCGGCTGCGTCAGCTCCGCGCCGATGGCTTCGACGACGTCGAACTTCTCCTGCATTCCGATCTGGTCGAGCAGCGTCTCCCAGCCGAGTGGCCGGAACAGGGTGACCGAGATGTGCGGCCACTCCACCGCCTGCATCCAGGCCGCTTCCGCCGCCGCGCGGTTCGCGCGGTTGTCGACCATCCACACGCGCGTGTGGAATGACAGCTTCTCGAGCTGGCTCGAGAAGTCTTCCTCGAACACGACGGCGACGGAGCGCGGCAAGTCAGCTCACCATCCGCACTGCTTCCCGCGGTTCTGGTCGTCCAGCCAATTCTTCAGGGGCTGGAAGTAGTCGACGATCGCCGTGGCGTCCATCTCCCGCTGGCCCGTCAGCGCCTCCAGCGCATCCGGCCAGGGGCGGCTCGCGCCCATCTCCAGCGTCTTCGCCAGGCGCGCGCCCGCTTCCTTGTTGTCGTAGATCGAACAGCGGTTCAGCGGGCCCGTGTACCCCGCGGTCGCACACAGCGAGCGATGGAACTGGAACTGGAGGATGCGCGCCAGGAAGTAGCGCGCGTACGGGACGTTCGCCGCGATGTGGTACTTCGCGCCCGGATCGAAGGAATCCTCACCGCGCGCGCCCGCCGGCGCGATGCCCTGATACTGCGTCCGCAGCTGCCACCACGCCTTGTTGTAATCCGCCGGCGCGATCTGGCCGCTGAACACCCCCCAGCGCCACTTGTCCATCAGCAGCCCGAAAGGCAGGAACGCGATCTTGTCCAGCGCGTCGCGCAGCAGCAGCGGGATGTCCGCCGACGCCGGCGGCTCCTTGCCCAGCAGGCCGGTCTTCACGAGGTACGCCGGCGTCACCGACAGCGCGATCGTGTCGCCGATCGCCTCATGGAACCCGTCGTTCGCGCTGTTCTTGTAGAGATACGGCTGCTGCATGTAGGCGCGCTGGTAGAAGTTATGCCCCAGCTCGTGATGCACGGTCGTGAAATCCTCGGCCGTCTTCTCGATGCACATCTTCAGGCGCAGGTCCTCGAGATTGTCGATGTCCCACGCGCTGGCGTGGCACACCACCTCCCGGTCGCGCGGCTGCACGAACATCGAGCGCTCCCAGAACGTCTGCGGGAGCTTGTCGAAGCCGAGGGAGGTGAAGAAACGCTCGCCGAAGCGGACCATCTCCAGCGCGTCGATGTCCTTCCGCTTCTCCAGGATCTTCGTCAGGTCGTAGCCCGCGTTCGACTTCGGCGGCGCGACGACGTCGTAGATGTTGCCCCACTCCTGGGCCCAGATGTTGCCGAGCAGGTGCGCCGGGATCGGCTGATCGGGCGCGACCACGTCCGCGCCGTACTTCTTGGACAGATTCGCGCGGACGTAGCAGTGCAGTGAATCATAGAGCGGCTTGACCTGATTCCAGAGCCGGTCCATCTCCGCCGCGAACGCGTCCGGCGCCATGTCGTAGTTCGAGCGCCACAGCGCGCCCGTGTCGGCATAGCCGAGCTCCGTCGCGCCCTGGTTCATGATCGACACGAAGCGCGTGAACTTGTCGCGCATCGGCGGCGCAACCGTGTGCCATCCGCGCCACACGTCGAGCAGCTTCTTCGGGTCGCGCGACGTGCGCATGATGTTCGAGATCTCGTTGATGTCCAGGCACGCGTCGCCGGTCGCGCCCGGCGGGCAGTACTTGCCCGAGCCGTACGTCGCCTCCAGCTCCGCCGCGATCCGCGCCAGCTCCGCGGTCATCGTCGGATCGGAGGGACCAGGCGTGACCAGGGAGAGCTTGATCAGATTCAGTTTGCGGCGCGTGTCGTACGGCAGCTCGAGGCTGTCGAAGCGCGCGGCCTTCTTTGCCAGGTCGACGCCGGCGCTGATCAGGCGCTCGTTCTCGCGCGCGGCGATGATCTGCGTGTCGTAGGTGATGAAGGTCGACTGCACCCACGCGGCGCGCTGCTGGTCTTCATTGAGTTTCGCCAGCTGCCCCTCGGCCTCGCTCACGAACTGCGTGGCTTCTTCCACGGTGGGGCCGGCGGGGGCGGCGGTTTCGACGGGATTCGGGGCGGGTGCGGTGGCTGTCATGGTCGGCGTGGACTCCGTCGTCTCGGGAACGGTAACGGGAGGAGTGATCGTGGTACACGCTCCGAGAACGAGGAGCAGGAGAGGGAGAGCGAGTCGTTGCATGACACCTCCGAGTGCGCGGCGGAGTATAGCGAAGGGTTGGCGGTTGACGGTTGGCGGTTGGCGGGGGAGAACCGACGGGTTTGCTTCGTCCCCCGCCAACCGTCAACCGCCAACCGCCAACCGCCAACCCCAACCCCGACCCAAACGTATCCCATGGTTCATACGTATAACCATGCGGGGTGTTGTACCATCCCCTATGTTGTCCCATATGTTCTCGCGCGGCGTCTCGACGCCGCAGCTAAAGCCTGCAAGGAGATCCATGAATCCCGTCAAGCTCCGCTTCAACCTCCTCGTCGTCGTGGCCGCGGCCCTCTCTCTCGCCGTTCCGGCTCAGGCGGCCAAGCGCCGCGCCGCCTCCAGCCGCTCCCCGGGAGCGCAGTTCACCATCGAAAAAATCACCGGCCAGGTGCTCGACTCCGTCACCGGCCAGCCGGTCGCGTCCGCGTCCGTGACCGCGGGCAACCGCGGCGACACGACCGACGCCCAGGGCAACTTCGAGATGAAGAACGTCAAGGGCGACGGTTACCTGATCGTCGAAGTGGACCGCTCCGGATACAAGCCGTACGCCGCGCAGTTCAAGCCGAACGACCCCGCGACCTTTACCGTGCGCGTCGTCCCGACCCGGACGGCGACCATCCGCAAGACCAACGGCGAAGTGCTCGACGTCGACATGGAGTCGCTCAAGTTCGGCTATCCGGTGGCCTTCAGCGGCTATCGCGACGCGGAGTCGGACGACTTCTGCGCCATCGCCGACGGGAAGAAGTACTACATCCACCGCGCGCAGATGGCCAAGCTCGCCGGTCCGGCCACGGTGGTCGCCGGCGGCTCGTGCTGCGAGTCCGGGGAAGCGCGCAAGATGACGCTCACCCTCAAAAGCGGCCAGACGATGGACGTGGTCTTCACCGACACCTGCGCCGACCGGTATCAGGTCGACGTCGGCGCGCGCGTTCACGCCACCGGCGCGTTCGTTCACGTTCCGATCATCGACATCGCGGAGGTCGTCTTTCCGTAACGGCGTAGAATCCTCCGGGTGAGCGCAGCCACGCCGTTCCAGGCATTATCCCGGCCGCTCGACGAGATCGAGCGGCTCTACGGCCTCCAGCAAGAGAACCGCGCCGCCGTCGCCTCCACGACGGCGGCGCAGCGCATCGGGAAGCTGCGTCGCTTCCACGACGCCGTGCTCGCCCATCGCGACGAGCTGCGCGCCGCGATGTGGGAGGACTACCGCAAGCCCGCCGCCGAGGTCGATCTCTCCGAGATCTATCCCGCGGTCAGCGAAGCCCGCCATGCGATCCGCCACCTGCGCCGCTGGCTGAAGCCGAAGCGCGTCGGGACGCGCCTCGCGCTGTTCGGCTCTCGCGCCTACGTCCGCTACGAGCCGAAGGGCGTAGTGCTGATCATCTCGCCCTGGAACTTCCCGATCAACCTCACGTTCAGCCCGCTCGTTTCCGCCGTCGCCGCCGGGAACTGCGCCATCCTCAAACCGTCCGAGCTGACCCCCGCCTCGGCCGCCTGCATGAAGCGCATCCTCGCCGAGGTGTTCGACGAGAACGAGGTCGCCGTCGTCGAAGGCGACGCCTCCGTCTCCGAGGCCCTGCTGCGGAAGAAGTTCGACCACATCTTCTTCACCGGCAGCCCCGCCGTCGGCAAACTGGTGATGAAGGCCGCGGCCGAGCACCTGACGTCCGTCACGCTCGAGCTGGGCGGGAAATCGCCGGTGATCATCGACAAGACCGCGAACCTCGACGAAGCCGCGCGCAAGGTCGCGTGGGGTAAGTTCTACAACGCCGGACAGGTCTGCATCGCGCCCGACTACCTCCTGGTCGACGAGAGCATCCGCGACGCCTTCCTCGACAAACTGCGCGCCTCGATCGCCGCACTGGGCTCCGAGGGCTCGCGCGGCGTGATCGTGAACGAGCGGCATGCCGCGCGCGTGAAACGCCTCATCGACGAAGCCGTGACCCGCGGCGCGCAGGCCGCCGTCGGTGGCGCGGCCCGCGGACGCGACATCGAGCCGACCGTGCTGACGAACGTCTCCCCCGAGGCCGCGGTGATGCAGGAAGAGATCTTCGGCCCGGTGCTGCCGGTGATGACCTACCGCACGCTCGAAGACGCGTTCCGTACCATCGACGCGCGCGAGAAGCCGCTCGTGCTCTACATCTTCAGCCGCGACCGCGGCGTGGTCGACACCATCCTCCGCCGCACGCGCGCGGGCGGCACGGCGATCAACCACACGATGATCCAGTTCTACAACCTCGACCTCCCCTTCGGCGGCGTCGGCCACAGCGGAATGGGGAAGAGTCGACGGCTTCGCCGGGTTCGAAGCCTTCTCGAACGGCCGCGGCATCCTCGATCAGCGCCTGCGCATTGGCCCGACCGACACGCTGGTCCCGCCCTACGGCGGGAAGCTGCAGCGCAGGATCATCGACTTCACCCTGCGGTGGTTGTAACGCCCACAACCGGACCGCCGCCGTCCCGGCGGCTGATCGGGTGGCGTCCCGCCACCCGGGGAGGGCGGGGGAAGGGTGCCTCTGCGCGAAAACCGCCCACCCGCCCGGGTGGCGGCGCGGGACGCCGCCACATCAGCCGGCGGGACGCCAGCGGTCCGCGGGCTGGGCAGCACTCAGCACCCAGCACTCAGCACTGGTTACAGATTCTGGCGCATCATCACGACCTCCCGCCAGGTCGACCCCGCCGCCTGCAGCTCCACGATCGCGCGGATCGTGAGCGGCTCGGTCGGCCGGCTGGTCGTCTGCGCGACCGCGGTCGCGAACGCCGTCAGCGCCTTGGTCTCGCCTGGTGGCACGGTCTCGTTGAAAACGCGGGCGTAGCGCATCAGCGTGTACTGACCCATGCCCGGCGAGTCCAGCTCGACACGGCGGACGACCAGCGGCACCTGGCCGCGATTGGTCACCCGGATCTCGATCGTCGCGGGTGCGCTCGTCGTCGAGCCGAAGAAGAGCGGGTTGACGAGATTCGCTTCGATGTCCGGCTGCGGCATCGCTTCCGGACGCCGGGCCGGGGTGGAGCCGCAGGCAAGAGAGAGAAGTAACAGAAACGACAACGTCTTACGCATTGAGATCCTCCCGAACCGTGTTATCAGGCGGCGCCATGGGAAAGTTGACGTCAAAGCTGATCATGATCATGACCGTCGTTGCAATCACGGCGGCAGCATCGGCACAGGAACGACTTACGCGTCTTCTGCGCCAACCCGACATCCACGGCGACACAGATCGCCTTCGTCTACGGCGGCGACTCTGGGTCGTGGCTGCCGAAGGCGGCGACGCGCGCCGCCTGACCTCCGACGACGGGATGGAGTACTTTCCCGAAGTTCTCGCCCGACGGCCGCTGGATCGCCTTCACCGGCGAGTACACCGGCAGGCGCCAGGTGTACGTCATCAGCGTGGACGGCGGCGCGCCGCGCCAGCTCACCTTCTACAACGACGTCGGCCCGCTCCCGCCGCGCGGCGGCATCGACAACCGCGTCCTCGACTGGACGCCGGACGGCAAGAACATCCTCTTCCTCCCGCACCGCCTGCCCTGGAGCGACCGCATGGCCCGGCCGTACTTCGTGCCCGTCGCCGGGGGCATGGAGACGCCGCTGGCGATCCCCGAAGGCGGCGGCGGCGCGTACTCGCCGGACGGGAAGAAGCTCGTCTACACGCCGATCGAGCGCGAGTTCCGCACCTGGAAGCGCTACCGCGGCGGGCGCGCGCAGGACGTCTGGATCTACGACCTCGCGGCGAACAAGGCCGAGCAGATCACCGACAATCCGTACACCGACAACCAGCCCGTGTGGATCGGCGACACGATCTACTTCACCTCCGACCGCGAGGACGGACGCCTGAACCTCTGGTCGTACGACCTGAAGTCGAAGCAGAGCCGCAAGGTCACGACACACGACGACTACGACGTCCTCTGGCCGAGCGCCGACAAGTCGCAGGTCGTCTACGAGAACGGCGGGTACATCTACCGCTTCGACGCCGCGACGCAGAAGAGCGAGCGCGTGCCCATCCGCGTCTACGGCGACTTCCGCAACACCCTGCCGTACTCACCGCAGCGTGACCGGCAACATCAGGAGTTCGGCCTCTCGCCCAGCGGCGCGCGCGCGTCTGTTCGTCGCCCGCGGCGAGATCTTCACCGTCCCGGCGAAGGAAGGGGAGGTCCGCAACCTCACCCAGACCCCGGGCGTCCGCGAGCGCGACGCGAGCTGGTCGCCCGACGGCAAGTGGATCGCCGTACCTCTCCGACAAATCCGGCGACTACGAGATCTACGTGCGGCCCGCGGACGATACGACGGAGGAGCGGCAGGTCACGACCAACGGCAAGGCGTGGCGCTTCGCGCCGGTCTGGTCGCCCGACTCGAAGCTGCTCGCGTTCTCCGACAAGGACGAGTCGCTCTATGTGCTCGACGTCGCCAGCGGCAAGGCGACGAACGTCGACAAGGACCGGTACGGCGACATCACCCAGTACTCGTGGTCGCCCGACTCGCGCTGGATCGCCTACACGAAGCTGAACGAGGCGCGCTTCAACTCGATCTACGTGTACGACGTCGACCGCGGGCAAGTCGCACCGCCTCACCGGCGGCCTGACCGACGACACCAACCCGGTGTTCGACCCGAAGGGCCGCTACCTCTACTTCCTCTCCAACCGCGACTTCAACCTCACCTTCAGCGCGTGGGAGTTCAACTACGTCTACACCGATCCGACGCGCGTCTACGTCGCCGTGCTCGCCGCGGACGGCCCGGCGCTGTTCCTGCCGCAGAGCGACGAGGAGAAGGCGTCCGCGCCTCCCGCGCCTGCTGCTGCCGCTGAAGAGAAGAAGGAGGAGAAGAAGGACGCCAAGAAGGACGCGAAGCTGGTCGTCAAGATCGACCCCGCCGGCTTCGAGAACCGCGTCCGCGCGATCCCCGGCGCGCCCGGCGCCTACAGCCGCCTCGCCGGCGTGAGCAACGGCGTGCTCTACATCAAGGGCGACGCCGAGCGCTCGCTGAAGCTCTACAACATCGACGACCGCAAGGAAGAGACGGTCCTCGACGACGTCACCAACTACGACCTCTCCGCCGACGGCGAGAAGCTGATCGCGCGCCTCGGGCCGACCTACACGATCATCGCGCCGAAGCCGGGACAGAAGCCGAACGAGACGCTGCTGAAGCTCGACAACATGGAGATGCGCATCGATCCGCGCGCGGAGTGGGCGCAGGAGTTCGACGACGCCTGGCGCATCCTGCGCGACTGGTTCTACGACCCGGACATGCACGGCCTGGACTGGAACGCGATCCGGACGAAGTACGGCCAGCTGGTGCCCTTCGTCGCGCACCGCGCGGACCTCGACTACGTCCTCGGCGAGGTCGCCGGTGAGCTGAACGCGGGCCACGTCTACGTCGGCTCACCGTCCGACCTGAACGCCGATCGCGTCGACAACGGCCTGCTCGGCGCGGAGATCGTCGCGGACTCGGGCGTGTTCCGCATCGCGAAGATCTTCCCCGGCGAGAACTGGCACGAGTCATTCCGCTCGCCGCTCACCGAGCCGGGCGTGAAGGTGCGGGAAGGGGAGTACATCCTGGCCGTCGACGGCGTTCCGACACGCGGCGTCGACAACTTCTACCGCCTGCTCGAGAACAAGGCCGATCGCGTCGTGACGCTGCTCGTCAACGGGAAGCCCGAGGCCGCCGGCGCGCGCGAGGAGCGCGTGCGCCCGGTGAAGCGCGAGACCAACCTGCGCTACCTCGACTGGGTCGCCTCGCGCCGCGCCTACGTCGACAAGGCCTCGGGCGGACGCATCGGCTACATCCACCTGCCGAACACGGCGGCCGAGGGGAACCGCGAGCTGTTCAAGTCGTTCTACCCGCAGGTCGACAAGGACGCGCTGATCATCGACGACCGCTACAACGGCGGCGGCTTCATCCCCGATCGCATGATCGAGCTGCTCGACCGTCCGGTGCTGAACTACTGGGTCGCGCCGCGGCGTGGAGCCCGGGACGACCCCGTCGTACGCACACGCCGGCCCGAAGGCGATGCTCATCAACGGCTACTCCTCCTCGGGCGGCGACGCCCTGCCGTACTACTTCCGCAAGCGCAAGCTCGGCACGATCATCGGCACGCGCACCTGGGGAGGCCTCATCGGCATCTCCGGCAACCCGTCGCTGATGGATGGCGGCTCGATCTCCGCGCCGCAGTTCCGCTTCTTCGACACCGAGGGAATGTGGGCGGTGGAAGGGGTGGGCGTAGCGCCCGACATCGAAGTCGTCGACCGCCCCGACCTCGTAGCGGCGGGCCAGGACCCGTCGCTCGAAGCCGCGGTGAAGCTCCTCATGGACCAGCTGGCGAAGAACCCGCCGAAGAAGGTCGTGGTGCCGCCGGTGAAGGTGGAACGGTAGGCGCGCGAATGGTCCACCGGCGGGCCGCCGGTGGACCGGCCGGCCCGCGGCCGGCGCTCCTCCGGTGCCCATGTGGTGCCGGCGCCTCCGCCGGCCGTGCCGCCGGCCCCCCGGCCGGCGCGCCGGCTGCCAGCCGGCCGGTCCACCGGCGGCTCGCCGGTGCGCACCCGCGGTGCGCCGGTCTACGGGGAGTGCCGTTGTCGCGAACCGGTTGCACTCCACCGGAACTTTTTCAGATCGATCCGCCCGCGCGGATCGACCTCCACGCCCTCGCCCTGGAGCAACATCCGTTGCAGCTCGTGCGAGTCTCCGGCGCTGCGCGGACTGATCTCGCCCCTGGCGTTGATGACCCGGTGCCACGGTACGTTGTTGCGCGCAGGGAGGTTGTGCAGCGCGTACCCCACCTGGCGCGCATGCCCCTCTAGGCCGGCGAGCTCGGCGATCTGTCCGTACGTTGCGACACGGCCGTGCGGGATCCTGCGCACCATCCTCCAGATCAGCTCGTAGCGTTTCACCGTGGTGCATTGTAAAATGCACATGTTTCAGTGCACACACAGCCGCGTCCGGATTAAAGCTTTCGACGCGTCCGTTGAAAAGTCACTCAGAGGTGTCGGATGCCACGTGCGATTGCCACAGGTCAGATTGCGTTCGGTCTCGTCTCCATCCCGGTCAAGCTGTTCTCGGCCGCGGAGTCATCGGAGAAGATCTCCTTCAACATGCTGCACCGCGATTGCGGGAACCGCATCCAGCAGCAGCTGTTCTGCCCCAAAGACGAGCGCACGATCTCGCGCGACGAAGTGGTCAAGGGCTACGAGTTCTCGAAGGGCCAGTACGTCCTCTTCAACGAAGAGGAGCTGAAGACCCTCGAGGAGAAGAGCACCCAGCAGATCGAGATCACGGAGTTCGTGAAATCGGATCTGATCGACCCGATCTACTTCGAGAAGCCCTACTACCTCGGACCCGACAAGAACGGCTCGCGCGCCTACGCGCTGCTCTCCGCCGCGATGCAGGAGACCGGCCGCTGGGCGATCGCGAAGTACGCCGCGCGCGGCAAGGGATACCTGGTCATCATCCGCCCCCTCGGCAAGGGCCTGGTCATGCAGCAGCTCTACTACCCCAACGAGATCCGCTCGATCGACGAGATCGAGATGGGGGATGCCGAGGTGAAGGACAACGAGCTGAAGATGGCGGTGCAGCTCGCGGAGATGAGCGCGAGCGACACGTTCCAGCCCGAGCAGTACCGCGACGAAGTGCGCGACCGCGTCCGCGCCCTGATCCAGAAGAAGATCGAGGGCGAGCAGATCACGAGCACCCAGGACGAGGAGCCGCGCGCACAGGTGATCGACCTGATGGAAGCGCTCCGCCGCAGCCTCGGCGGCTCGAGCTCCGGTTCCAGCGAGAAGCCCGCGAAGTCCGCATCGGCCAAACCGCCGTCGAAGATGTCGATCAAAGCCAAGGTCGAGCGCAAATCGCCGAAGCAGGCGCCCCGTGAGGTGGCTGTGAAGGCGGCGAAGGCGCGCTCTTCCCGGTAGTGGAGTAGTTGTCAGCCCCGAGCGCAGTCGAGGGGCCGGGTTAGCACCAACGGCGCGCGTGCAGATCGACGCTGCACGAGCAGTCGCCTGTCGGATCGCTTCGCGTTGCTGCTAACCCGGCCCCTCGACTGCGCTCGGGGCTTGGATACAATGAGGGCGGTATGTCCTACTCCCTTCGCGAGGTCTCGGCGATGCTGGGGCTCTCGCCGTCCCGGATTCGCGCCTACGCCACGAAGGGATTCCTGGAGCCGGAGCGTGGCGTGCGCGGAGAATTCCGCTTCGGGTTCCACGACCTGATCATCCTCCGCACCGCGGGTGAGCTCAGCGCCGCGCGCATCCCCGAGCGGAAAGTGAAGCGCGTCCTGCAGCGCCTCCGCGACCAGCTCCCCGACGGCCACACCCTCTCCGGCGTCCGCATCACCGCCGACGGCGAGCGCGTCATCGTCCGCGACGGCGAGGCGGTCTGGAACCCCGAGTCCGGCCAGTCGCTCTTCGACTTCTCCGTCGCCGACATCGCGCAGAAAGCGACGCCGCTGATGATGCGTGCCGCGGCAGATGCGCGGAAGCGCGCCAGCGAGCTGTCCGGCGAGGACTGGTACCAGCTCGCCTGCGAGCTGGAGATGACGGCGCCGAAGGAAGCCAGGGACGCCTACGAGCGCGCGATCCAAGCCGATCCCGGCCTCGCCGACGCCCACGTCAACCTCGGCCGCATGCTCCACGAGGAAGGCGCCCCCGCCGCGGCGGAGCAGCATTACCGCAACGCCCTCGAAGCCGACCCTCAACACGAGACCGCCGCCTTCAACCTCGGCGTCGCCCTCGAAGACCTCGGCCGCATCGACGACGCGCTCAAGGCCTACCGCAACGCCCTCGCCCTCGACCCCCGCAACGCCGACGCCCACTACAACCTGGCCGGGATCTACGAGCGTCGAGGGGAGAAGCAGGCGGCGCTGCGGCACTTGAAGGTGTACCGGTCGCTGACGGCGTAGCGTGCGGCCAACGTGTTCTCGGTCTATTTCGCGAGGCACTCGCATCCCCGCGCGAGAGTTCCCGAACGTTCGGCTGGAAACGGCGCGCCGCGTCCCACACACTTTTCCACATGCGTGGTGAGCGGCACTTGTATCGGGTCATCAGAGACTCGCTCGCGAATGTCGCGTGCTCGACTAACTAACGCGTATGTTCGCCCGACCGATCGCGTATGCGATGTGACTGGTGCGCTCGTCATCGTCCGTACGAGCAGACGCTGTACCTGAAACGCCTCACCGTTGCGGAGCGCGGTATCGTCATGCTGTCGAGTGCCGTTGACGCGACGAGCCGATCATCATGGGTGCGGAGGACGTCTTTAGTGTGCTTGCGGCCTAAACCGCGCCATCGTCGCCGTACACGGAGGAATAGCTCGGTTCGGGAAAGACGCCTCCCCACCAGGTCCCATAATCTTCAAAGTCGACTTGCCTGGCGTCACGCTCGATCAACGGTGTCAATTTCTCGAGGAGTCCCGAAGCATCGAAGGTATCCGGGTACCATCTCGTGTTAGACATTCCTAGTGCGTCGAGAAACCGGGCAGCATCGATCAACTCGATTCGATAACCCCTCAGCGCGAGATTCTTTTGGAGAGAGGACGCTCCTGCCTGGAAGGATGACGTCGTGACGAATACCCCCTTTGTCATGCCCTGTACTACGAGTGCGCCCGCCAGAGAGCGTATATGCTCAACCTTGATTGAGCTGCGGTAGCGCTTCACTTGAACACCCACGCGCTCTCCATTTCGTTCCAAGATGATGTCGATTCCACCATCATTTGTGTATCCCGTGACGATCGCGTTGTAGCCGAGGTCGCGAAATACCGATGCCACAACCTCTTCAAAAACTCGCGGATGCATTTCAAAGCGAGCCGTATACTTAGCTGTTAAATATCTGCGGACCTCTTCGACCGGAGCGTCAATGCTCGCAACATTGAGGTCTCGAAGACTAGCGGATACGCCGCGCAATCGATACTCGATCAGTCCGCCGCCCCACCGCTTTATGAGTTCGACTGCCGAATGCCAACCGCAGGCGAGGCATATGGCGATTCTAGTAACCTGCTTTCCGCTCTCCAAGTCGGTCGTAGAATTAGTCAGGTCCGTCAACGCTGTCGCACAGAATGGACAAACATCTACCAGCGGGTCCTGCGGAGTTCTAGGAAAGTACTCGCGCATAAGTTGACCGGGATGTATCACCGGAGGCGGGGTTTGACGAGTATCTGAGTACTCCCAAATTGTCGGTTCCATGCTTCAGGAGTGTGCAAAGACGATCCTTCCCCTACCCTTCGCTACTCGCGCACGCCTAACATCTTCACAGTAAGCTGCGGGGCTATGACCGCGTGCCGAGACGGCGCGGATTGTGGCTGCCCACAGCTAACGCTCCGTCGGTGGGACGAGATACAGCCAGCGTGGCGCCGCGACGCTCGTGTTCGGCAGCCGGGTTCGGCCCCCGGACCAACGCCGGGCGCAGGCATCTGAGTGTGGGGGAGTTGTGCATCTGCCGTTCGCTACAGCCGCTCGATCTCGAACTCTCCGGCGCCACATTTCTGCGGCCTCGTATCTTCCCCCATGGGCAAACCCAGGTAGAAAAAGGATGCACGAACGCGAAACCGACGACGATGAACGTTCTCGCCGATATCCATGTAGGTAAGCTCAAGTTCGATTGCTGGCAACGGGGGCCACTTTTCGTGTCCGTCTTCGGCTGCTTGGGTCAGGAACAGGTACACGTAGATTGCTAGGAACTGGACGTACGCGAAAGGCAGCGCCACATCGACTGGATCTTTGTGGACGGAGGCTGGCAGTAAGAACGGAACGTCCCGGATCACATCGTGCCGGAACGCCGTGAATTTAGCTTTTCCTGCCGGAGATTCGAAGGCCACCAGCCCCGCGGGATCGTTCCATACCACACCTGTCCAAAACAGCTGTAGAGAGCGAGGAAGTACCGCCGAGTCCCCGTAGAATCGGGTTGTCGAAGCTCGAGACACGGAGGTGCCCGGCGGTGCAGCGATTCTGTAGCGTTTTCCATCAAATTCTCAAGCTCATTCCTCGTGCGGAGTTCCAACAGCTTGTCGACCGGCACGGATCGGATCGACGTTCAAAGGGGTTCAGCTCCTGGTCGCAGTTCGTGGCGATGATCTTCTGCCAGCTTGGGCGAGCGCAGTCTCTGCGTGAGATCGAGCAAGGATTGGCAAGCGCCGAAGGACGACTCCAGCAACTGGGGCTGGACTCAGGGGCCAAGCGCACGACGCTGGCGTACGCGAACGCTCATCGGCCGTGGCAGTTGTACCAGGACGTGTTCCAGAGTCTGTATGCGCGTTGCCACGCCATCGCACCCAAGCACAAGTTTCGATTCCGGAGCCCCCTGCTCTCTCTGGATGCCTCCACCATCGACCTCTGCGCAGCGATCTTCGATTGGGCCAAATACAAGCGGACCAAGGGAGCGGTCAAGCTCCATCTGCTGCTCGACCACGACGGGCACCTGCCAAGGTACGCGGTGATCACCGAGGGAAAGACCTCGGATATCGAAGTGGCCCGCCAGTTGGAGCTTCCCTCAGGCTCGATCGTGGTGTTCGACCGTGGCTACAACGACCACCTGTGGTTCACCGAGTTGACCCTGTTCAATGTCGGCTTCGTCACCCGCATGAAGGAGGCGACCCGCTACGAAGTGCTCGAAAACCGGCTGCCGCAAGGCAAGGGGGTGGTCTGTGACCAGATCATCACGATCAGAACCCAACAACCGGCAGTGGACCAACAACCTGTCCGCCTTCGCAGGATCGAGTTCGTCGATGCCGAGGGGAAAGCGTACGTCTTCCTCACCAATCGTCTCGATCTGGCCGCCGCCACCATCGCCGAGATCTACCGCCAGCGCTGGCAGATCGAATTGTTCTTCAAGGCCATCAAGCAGAATCTGAAGATCAAGACCTTCGTCGGCACTTCGGAGAACGCCCTCCACATTCAGATCTGGACGGCCCTGATCGCCATTCTCATGCTCCGCTTCCTTCAGCTCTCCTCGAGCTGGGGATGGTCGATGTCCAATCTCGTGGCGATGATCCGCCTCAACCTGTTCACGTATCGCGATCTGCACCGATGGCTCAATAAGCCGTTTACGCCTCCCGATGTCGGGCTCACCGAACTACAACTCATGCTCACCGTTTGAGACAGCATCCAGGGGTGTCGTTCTCGTTTCGCGCTCTCCATCCCGTTAACCCTTTGATCCTTCAGCATCACCCAGTTCGGGGTTCAGCCGTTTTGGACAGCAGTGGTTCCATACTCTGAATTCATTCTTGGCGTCGAGCTTTGCAAGCGTGGCAATACACTCGTTGATGTCGACGTCCCATCCAACTTTCACACGTTTCGCACTTGCAAGTCCGACGTTGTACGCCTCGAGATGCACGAGAGGGATGGCGCGAGAGAAGTCGAATCGCGCGGCGTCGAAGTCCGTCGACGAACATGCGACTGGGACCCCGAACCCGACATCCTTGTGCCAGTAGAAGTTGATATTGGAGCGCGCGAAGGTGATGTCAGGCTTATACATCGACACGCGCTGTTTTCGCATCTCTAGAACAGTTAGAAGCGCGGCAACGGCGGCCGCGAGCGCGGCGACACTCGATGCGCTGGTGATCCAGTCAGTCGGCGAATCAGGCACCGCCAGATCGTAGCAGAGTGTGTATCGATCTAAACCCCGGCATGGCCGCTATTCACGTTCCCGTCGGTCTGCCCACTTTTGTTCTTCGCGTGATCCGCGTAGTGCCGGCGCTCACGGCGAGTTGTCGTGTCGTGATGGAACATACCCTCTATGCGACGGCAACGGCTGATAGCGCGGCAACGAGGGAGGGGCGGTGAGTACCCACGGAAGGTGGCCCGAGAGATACTTCGCGGCTCACGATCGGTGCGGGTCTGCATAGTCTCCGCTGCCTCGGTTTCGCGGCATTTGACACTCGCGGAGGTGCGTAGACGCCGGACGAGTCGGCAGAGTGGCGAAACGCGTCGCGTGCCGGAAACGCCCCCGCCAGAGGGCAGGAACGCAACCCTTCCGTCCCGAGCTCTCGCGCTTCGATGTTACAGTGCGCACGTCCGCAACAATAACAATCCACGGAGCCGTAAATGTACGAATCGCTTGCAGAGGCCATTCGCTCGCGCCGTCCGAAACGCGCGCCCCGGCGGCAGCTCGCGAATGCCGGCATGCGCCGGCGCCGGACGGTCGCTCCCCCGGCGGCGGAGAGCCCCACGCGCGAGCGTGTGGTCATCCAGGCGCTCGATCGCATCGAGGAGCTCGTGGCGCACCTCCGGACTCTGCCCGAGAGCGAAATCGTTGCCGCCCTGACCACTCTGAGCGAGCTCGCAGACACGGGAACCGTGCGCAGGAGCGGATGACCTGATGGCCCGCACCGATCCCGCACCCCTGCGCGAGCTGCGCGACTGGCTGAGCCAGAGCGTTGCCGAGGCCGAGGCGCTCCTGCCGGAGCTGCTCGACCTGCCACTGCCGAAGCTCCATCTCCGGCTCAGCACACGGCCCGCGCTCCGGACGGTGGGCGTGATGCAGTGCCTCCTCGACCTGGCGGAAAAAGCGCTCGGCCGTTTCCGCCGTCACGCGTACGAGCTGACCGCCATCGCCGTCGAGATCGTCGAGGAAGTCGTGCTCCCGCCGCAGGAAGGGGAGATCGCCCGGCGCCTCCGCGGACAGGCGTGGAAGACGCACGCCCGCGCGCTCCGCGGGATCGGGCGCCTCGAGGCCGCGCACGAGGCCATCTCCGCCGCCCGCGCCGCGTTCGCGGGTACGGCCGCGAACCACTGGTATCTGGCCACGACCGACTCCATCGAAGCCCGGATCCTCTGCGACCTCGGCCGCCGGGCGGATGCCCTGCCTCTGGTGCGGCGTGCGGCGGAGGTGCTGCTGGCGCACGACGATCTGGAAGAGCTCCTGAAGGCGAAGATGACCGAGGCTTTGATCGTGTACGAGGAGCGCGGCTGGAGTGCCGTGCTGGACCTCTGGCTGGAGACGGCCCCGCTGGCGCGCGCACACGACGAGCGGTACGTCGCGCTGCTCATGTACCAGATGGGCCTGTTCCAGCTCAGGCACGGGATGGCGCAGAGCGCGTCGCTCTCCTTCTGGTTTGCATGCGACGATTTCGAGGGCAGGGGGATGATGTCCGAGGCGATCGCCGCGCGCCGGGCGATGGCGGATGCGGCCATCCAGCTCCGGCGCCCGCACGTCACGGTCTCAGAACGGTACATGGCCTTCGGCCAGCTCCTTCGGACCGGAGCTCTCGACGACACAGCGGTCGTCGCGATGCAGATTCTCGAGCTGCTCCTGCCCCTCGGCCGCACCCACGAGGCGGCATCGTTCGCGGCGAAGTTGCCGGCCGTGTTCGAAGACCGCGGCATGCGCGCGCCGGCCTTGCAGGCCGTCGCCTGGTTGCGCGGCCGCGCGGACGCAGGAGTGCTCAGCGTCGAAGACGCCATGTGCGTGCGTCGCTACTTCGAAGATCTCTTCCTCCGGCCGAACGCGCCATTCGAGGCGCCCATCCAGGAGCGCCCCGTGCGGGA
The DNA here is from genome assembly GCA_963821585.1 of uncultured Acidobacteriota bacterium. Classification (GTDB taxonomy): domain Bacteria; phylum Acidobacteriota; class Thermoanaerobaculia; order Gp7-AA8; family Gp7-AA8; genus QHVT01. The sequence continues at coordinate 3,262,932 of CAWGEI010000003.1, read as the reverse complement.
GATCGTCCGCGGCGAAGACTTCGAGTCCGCCCTCGCCGCCCTCGGCACCGGCGCGAATCTCTACGCGGCCATGCTCGAACAACGCATCGCCGCGGCCCCGGAACGGAACCCGGTGCTCGTAGGCCACCGGATGCGCCTCTTCCGCGCGCGGTCCTACGCACGCTATCCCGCGCTCCGCATCTTCTACATGTTCGACGACGATGCGGTGTACCTGATGTACGTCGACCTCGACGACGAGCTGGCGACGTAGGGAAGATCCGGCGTTCAACGCTGCTTGCGCAGCCGCCGCACGGCGTCCTCCCACCCGCGCTCCCTCGCCAGTTCCTCCGCGCGGCGGTGGTCGCTCTCGCGAGGGGGGCCGTGGACCGTGACGCGGTCCATGACGCGGCGCATCCGCTCGAGCAGGTGCTTGCGGGCGGCGTCGAGTTGCGGCCTTGGGTTCATCGTTGCAGGCCGAGAGTACCCCAGCGGCGCGGCGGTTGCCATCGGGGCTTGATCAGTCATTGAGAAGTTCCCGGGCTGGCAGGATGCCGGCGGAGCGGCCGGCTGGAAGCCGGCGCTCCGCGCTCCGCGCTCCGCGCTCCGCGCTACGCTTCGCGGACGCGGGATGCCGTGACCTGCGCTTCGAGGCGCTTGAGGCGGGCTTCGAGCTCGGGGGTGAGCTCCAGGCTGGGCTCGATGCGGGTCGCGCCGCCGGCGCCGGGGCGGGGGCGGGCCATGGCGCTCTCCACGAGCGCGAGCACGCGGCGTCCCGACTCGAGCCACTCGGTCACGGCATCGCGAATCTCGGTCAGGTCGACGGCGCTCGTCCGTCCCTCGACGGCACCGAGTGTGACGGACTGCAGGGCCGGGAGCTGGGCGAGGATCTTCATCAGCGTCTCGACGGTGATGTTCTCGCCGTTCTCGAACTTGCGGAGTCGATCGCGGGGGATGTCCGCCCGCCGGGCCAGCTCGGACTGGGACAGACCGTGGTCGATACGTGCCTGACGGATCTGTGTGTGCAGCATCGGCGACAATGTTAGCACGTTTCTAGTAGTATCTGGCGTCTTTAATAGCCACGCTCTTCAGAGACAGGGTCTGCCACCTGGCGACCCGGGTCCCACCACCTCGCGCCCGGAGTCGGCGTCCTCTCGCATGGGGTCCCGGACCCGAAGGGTGTGGTTGCCCAACCTCACCCAGACGCCGGACGACTCCACGTTTCGGGTTCGCGACCCGGCCTCAACGAGTCTGCGACCTGACGAGGCGGTTCCGCGACCTCACGAACGGAGTCGGCGACCTTACGATCGGGACCGGAGTACCGTGGCCGGCCGTTCATCGTTCTCGCGCGCGAGAATGCAGACCTCGTGGGGGAGGTGATCTTGTCCTTTCGTGAGGTCAACCCACTGCTCCGCTCGAGTCGCCTGTTCCGCTCGTGAGGTCACCCGATCCCGATCGTGTGGTCGTGCAACCACAGTCGTGAGATCGCACGCCGCAAGCGTGAGGTGGTCCGACCCCGATCGTGAGGTCGCGGACTTCCAGCGTGAAGTTGCGGACTGCGGCCCTGAGGTTGCCGACTCTTTCCGGCGGGGCGCCCGGAGTGCCGTTTACCGTTTCGTCACAAATTAAGGAGTGGTCAACTATTTACTGCATTTGACTTGTAAACAGGTCAGATGCACATTCCCCACATCCAAGGCTGAGCCGGGCAGTGAGGCCCGCCGTCGAAGGGCGCCCTCCGACGTCGACTCCTTCTGACTCTGCCACGGAACCCTGCGCAGGGAAACGACAACAACAACCGACAACCGATAACAACTGACGAAAGAAAGAGGATAGCTATGACAACGATCCCCCCGATCCCCATCGATCACGAGCAGGTCGCCAGCGGCATGATGGCTTCGGCCCGCGAGAGCGCGCAGTCCGTCCCGGGCTTCGTCTTCGCGGCGAAAGGCCGTCGCCGGAAGATCACGACGTCTGCTTCGGTCCCCGATCCATTTCTCGAGGCCGTGGCCGTGGCCTGCGTCGCGTCGCCGCATCTGGGCGAGGCGAACGAGATTACGCCGGCGGAGCTCCGCGGGTGCATCACTTTCTCGCGCGCCTACAGGAGCGTCGCGAACGAGTACATCGTGATCGCGCGCGGACTGCTCGACACCGTCGCCGAGCACCGCAACAGTGTCGCCCAGCGAGCGCGCCGCGTGTACGGCATGGTCAAAGACCTCAACCATCCGGAGGAGCGCGAGCTGCTCGTTCCCCACGCCGAGGACATGCGGCGCACGCTCGGCCGCGGCCGCCCCAAACGGGTGAAGGTGCCGGCACCGGTGACACCGTCTCCGGTCACGCCCGCTCCGTCCACGCAACCGCCCGTTCCGCCGAAGGCCGCATAGGAAGTGACGCATGAAACGCTATCAAAAGGTGCTCCTCATCGTCGCCATGCTGCTCCTCGGTGGCTCGGTGCGTTACATGGCCGGCTACGATCCCGTGGTCGACAGCAACGCCCGGAATCTGCAGGTGAAGCTCGATGCGCTGTTCGAAGAACTGAGCCGCACGGCCGGTACGCCCGAAGGGGCGTACGAGCTCTACGCGGCGAGGTACGACGGCATGCGCGCCGACATCACCGGCCTGCAGCACGATGCGGCCTCCCAGCCGCACAACCAGCTCACCCAGACGTCCCTGACCCTGATCGACGATAACCTCCGGCAGCTCGAGGCCGCCCATCGCGAAGGCCTCAGCCCCGCCGAGGTGCCGGTGCTGCGCAAGATGTTCGACACGCAGCTTCGGATGCTCGTCGACCTCGAGACGGCGAAGAAGCGCGAGAGCGCTTCGGGAGGCTCGCAATGAGCCTCGACGTGAAGGTGCTCACGAAGTCCATGCTCGACGGGGCGCGTGCCGCGGTCTCCGGCCGGTGGCCGAAGCTGCAGGCCCTCGCCGAAGTCGAGCTGCGCAAGCTCGCGCAGACGCTGATCGACGTCCACCAGCTGGTCGCAGCCGGTGCCATCGACGAGAAGCGCGCGCGCCTGCTCGTGCGCATGCAGCAGAACACCGCCCGAAGCGTCCTCGCCACCGAGCGCGGCCTCGGCGTCCTCACGGCCGAACAGGCCACCGAGGCTGCCGTCGGCGCCGTGGCGCGGGCCGTCAACGGCGCCGTGAAGTTCAAGCTGCTCGGGGAGGTGAAGGCCAGCTTCAAGGCCGGCAGAGACCTGTGATGAAACGTGGGGCCGGCGTCTTCGCCGGCCCCACATCACCGTCACCGGAGAAAACGACGATGAACATTCCCATCCAACTCGTCATCCAGGGAGGCGGCGCGAAGATCACGCATCTCGTCGCCGCGCTCGAAGCCGTGCAATCGTTGCAGCGGGAAGGCGTGCTGCGCGTCACGCGCATCGCCGGAACGTCCGCCGGCGCGATCGCCGGAGCGCTCTTCGCCGCGGGCGTGGACATGCAGCGCGCCCGCGACTCGTTCGAGGCGCACCGCACGAGATCGTCTTCCGCGCGACGTCCGAGCCGGTGAGCTGCTACCGGATCCGGCTGATTCCGGCCAGCCATCACAAGACCCAATGCGAGCTGTTCGACCGCAATTACGAGCCGGTCGGATTCGATCTCGTGCCGATGTCCGACGACGAGCTGCTGGCGCGCGCATCCCGCGCGGACCGGCCGATCCGTATCGTCGAGATCGTCGTGCATCTGCCCGAGGAGCTCGGGGACGTGTGGATCGGCGCCGCGTCCGGGTCCGGCGGCACGCGCATGACCCCCGCCGAACTGCTCCGCTACGCGGCGCCCGCGGGCTTCGTCACCCTGGGCTGGAAAGGGGAGCACGTCCCGCCGAACACCCTGTTCGGCTGCAACCTCGTGCGAAGGAGGGCCGCATGACGCGCATTCGACTGGAAGTGTGAGATTGCGAAGTGCTGAGTGCTGAGTTGGCGCACCACCGGCAGGTCCGCGCTCACCGGTGCGCCGCCTGGTGTACCGTGCCGGCATGACGCCCCCGGACTTTCGATTGCTGTTCGAGTCGGCTCCCGCGCTCTGCCTGGTGCTCGACCGCGATTTTCAGATCGTCGCCGTCAGTGACGCCTATCTCGCCGCGACTATGACCCAGCGCGACGTGATCGTCGGCCGGCATCTGTTCGACGTGTTTCCCGACAACCCCGGCGATCCAAGAGCGACCGGTACGCGGAATCTGCGGGCCTCGCTCGAGACGGTCCTGCGTACGGGTAAGCCACACAGCATGGCGGTGCAGAAATACGACATCCGGCGGCCGGAGTCCGAGGGCGGGGAGTTCGAGGCACGGTACTGGAGCCCGCTGAACACGCCGGTCTTCGCGGACGGCCGGCTGACCTGCATCATTCACCGCGTCGAGGACGTGACCGATTTCGTCCGCCTGGAACAACGCGAAGACGATCTGCGGGACGCCATTCGTGGCAAAGACGAGTTCATCACCACCGTCTCCCACGAGTTGCGCACTCCCATGACGTCGATTCTCGGCTGGGCGCGCATGCTGGCGCTGGGCGGCCTGGACGAGAGCCTGCAGCGCGAAGGGCTCGATTCCATCGAGCGGAGCATCCGTGCGCAGGCGAAGCTGATCGAAGACCTGCTCGACGACGCCCGGATCGCCTCAGGGAAACTGCATCTCGACCGGCGCACGGTCGATCTCGCCGCGGTCGTCGAGGAGGCCGTGACGCTGATCCGGCCGCTGGTGGAGACGAAAAGTATCATCCTCTCGGTCGAGATCGCACACGATCGCTACGAGGCGGAAGGCGATCCGGGCCGGCTCCAGCAGGTCCTGAACAACATCATCGGAAACGCGATCAAGTTCACTCCCCGGCAGGGCCGCATCACCGTGCGGTTGCGGCGCGACGGACTCGCTGCGATCGTCGAGATCAGCGATACCGGCCGCGGGATCCCGTCTTCGCTTCTTCCGTTCGTGTTCGATCGTTTCCGCCAGGCGCCGATCCCCGCCGAGGACCGCCAGGGCGGGCTGGGCCTCGGGCTGGCGATCGCGCGCGAGCTCGTCGAGCTGCACGGAGGCAGCATTCACGCGGCCAGCGAGGGAGAGCAGCAGGGATCGACGTTCACCGTCCGGCTGCCTCTGCGCGATGCCGCCGTGGAGGCGGGCGGGTATGTTGGGCGGGACACGTCGAACCGTTTGAAGGCGCTCCCTCGCCTCGACGGAGTGCGCGTGCTGATCGTGGAAGACGACGCCGACAACCTCAACGTGCTCGCGGCGGCGATCCGGCAGTGCGGCGGGGAAGTGCGGTCGACCGACACCGCCGCCGAGGCGCTCGGCCTGGTGGACCGCTGGACGCCGGCGGTCCTGATCAGCGACATCGCGCTGCCGGACCTCGACGGGTGCTCGCTGCTCGAACGGCTGCGTGCCCTTCTGCCGGACGGCGGCACGGCGCTGTGCGCTCTGGCGCTGACGGTGCTCGGCCGCCCGGCCGAGCATGCCCGCATCACAGCCGCCGGATTCGACGTCCTCCGGCAGAAGCCGATCGATCCGATCGATCTCGCCCATGACGTCGCGCGTCTCGTCGCATCGAGCGCCACGGTATAGCCGGCGGTCAGGGGCGCCGCGTCAGGGGCAGTTCACCTGCGTCCACACGCCGTTCGTGCGGATCCAGCAGGTGGTCGACTGCTCACCTTCCTCGCAGTCGTCCCAGTTCTGGATGATTTCCTGCTCGACGGCCCTGCCATTGCAAGGTCAGCGGTATGACCCTTCGAAATATGCTGGTTCTCCCGGCCAGTGCCTTGCTCTTCGTTCTCGTGGTCCCGATGCACGCGGCAACGAATTCTGTCAGCGCCGCCGCGGTGAACAAGGCGGGCGGCCATCCGATCCTCACCGTGTCCCCGCAACGCAGTGCCTCGGTGGCACGCGCGCAGATCCTGCTCGACCGCGCGCATTTTTCACCGGGTGAGATCGACGGACGCTTCGGCGGCACCATGAGTGGTGCGGTCGCCGCGTTCAATCGCTCCCGGAAGATCAGCGGCGGGTCTCGCGTCAGCGCCGCAACGTGGAAGGCGCTGAACCGCGACACCGCCCGGGCGATCGTTTCGTACACGCTGACGGCTGAGGACGTGGCCGGTCCCTTCACCGCGATTCCCGAGGAGATGGCCGACAAGGCAAAGCTGCCGGCTCTCGGCTACGAGAGCGTGACCGAGGCGCTCGGGGAGAAGTTCCATGTCAGTCCGAGCCTGCTGGCGGCTCTCAATCCGAGGCAGAAATTCAATCGCGCCGGTACCGTGATCCAGGTGCCGTCTGTCGTCCGTCCACCGATCGGGAAGAGCGCCGGGATGCTCGTTCGCGTGAGCAGGCGCGCCGGAGCCGTCGAAGCGGTGGATGGAAACGGGAAGGTTGTCGCGCGCTATCCCGCCACCACCGGCAGCAAGTACGACCCGCTTCCCCTCGGCGAGTGGAAGATCAACGGCGTGGCGCGGAATCCGACGTATAACTACAACCCTGACCTGTTCTGGGATGCAGAGGCGGACGAGAAGAAAGTGAAGCTTGCGGCGGGTCCCAACAGTCCGGTCGGCACGGTCTGGATCGATCTCTCGAAGCCGCACTATGGCATCCACGGGACGCCGGTGCCTTCGACGATCGGCAAGACCAGCTCGCACGGCTGCATCCGCCTGACGAACTGGGACGCCATGGAGCTCGCGGAGATCGTGACACCCGGAATGGCGGCGGTGCTCGTCGAGTGAGGACGTCGTGAAGAAGCTCTTCGCACTGCTCGGGGTGGTCTTCATCGGCGTCCTCGCGTGGATCGCGGCGGGACCCGACGAGGCGAGGAGTGTTGCCGTCCCGAGGGGCGTCCCGAGTGCGATGGGAGCGCCGGCGCCCGCGGCATCGACGTCCGTGAGCGTTCCGGACCTCTCCGGCGAGCCGCTGGACACGCCGCCGGCCGATGTGGAGCTCGAGCCCGCGGTGCCGGCCGAGGTCATCGCGCCGATCGCGACGGAGACGGCGCCGGTGCCCGTCGTCGCGAACGAGCCGCCGTCGATGCACGATGCGTATGCGCCGCGGACGCTGATCGTCCCGGTGACGGGCATCGCCCGCGGCGCGCTGCGCGACATGTTCGACGAAACGCGCGGCAATCGCCGCCACGAGGCGATCGACATTCTCGCGCCAACCGGGACGCCGGTCATCGCCGCGGATGACGGCGTGGTGAAGAAGCTCTTCACCAGCAAGCCGGGCGGCTTGACCGTGTATCAGTTCGATCCCGATCAGCGCTTCTGCTACTACTACGCGCACCTCGATCGCTACGCGCCCGGCTTGCACGAAGGACAACTCCTGCGGCGCGGTGAAATCCTCGGCTACGTCGGCACCACGGGCAACGCGCCCAAGGACACGCCCCACCTGCACTTCGCGCTCATCCGTCTCGACAAGGAGCGGCGCTGGTGGAAGGGGACGTATGTGAATCCGTATCCGTTGCTGGCGGGGCGATAGGGATCGTCCTCCGTCCCCATCCGTGTTCTCTGTGTTCTCTGTACTACTCATCTCGTGTTCTTCGCGTGGCGCAACAATTTCGCCGCGAAGCCTCTGTGATCTCTGTGTCTCTGTGGTGAATCGGTCCCCCTCCGTGCCTGCCGCGCGAAAGAGACCGCTCACCACAGAGACACAGAGACCACAGAGGCTTCGCGGCGAAAACTTGGTTGCGGCTCGGGCGCGCTGTGTCTCTGTGGTGAACGTCTCCCTTTTGCCTGCAAGAGAAAGAAACCGATTCACCACAGAGACACAGAGACCACAGAGGCTTCGCCGCGAAATCGTTGCGCCACGCGAAGAAACACGAGGGGCTAGGCCTGCGGCTCCGGGTGATCCAGGCCGCGCACGGCGGGGAGATGGCTCGCTGGCACGAGCAGCCGCTGGACGATCGAGCGCAATCCCGCGCGAACCAGCACGGGATAGAACCGGACGAACGGGCGCAGCCACTTTGCACGCTGCAGCCGCAGCAGGCCTCGCACATGCTCCGGAGTCAGGATCGCCTGGATCTTGAGCAGGAGCTGATACCGCCAGGGGCCTAGGTGCTTCCGGTACTGGGCATACAAGGCTGCTGTGCCGTCACCATTCAATAGATCGCGATGCAGGTGCAGCTCGCGATCCGCTCTCCAGGCGGCGTAAGTCCGTGGGAGATCGGGGATCCGCAGACCGGTGCCCACCCGGAAAAACACGTCATAGAGCTCGTCCTGCTCGTGTGTACGCAAAGGCCGCGCGAACATCTCATGGGCTCTTTCGGAGTAATCGATGAGCATGTAGAGCACATCGCGATGGGCCCAGCCCGGGATGTGCTGACCGCGCTGGCGCTCGACTGCCTCGTGAGCCGCCCGGATGCGATCGAACGTGCGCGCGGCCGTCGATTCGTCGGCGAAGACGATGTGCTGCGCATAGCCTGCCGTGGAGAAGAGCCGGCCGATGGGATCGCGCGGCAACGCCCCGGTGAAGAACAGCCAGTCGACGGCGCGGTTGAGCGCGAACTCGGCGGCAGAGCCGGCGAAGACCAGGAGCACCATGTCTCCATCTCCCCAGATCCTCCGCACGACGGAGCTTCGGTCCACGAAATCAGCCAAGCGCTTTTCCTGAGAAAGTATAGCTGAGGACGCACGTAAATCCGGACATCGCAAAACGTCCCTAGTCAGTCCCACGCATCGGGCGCATCCTGCGTCGTCAGGTTCCAGGCCGGCCGCGAACTACGAACAACAAGGAGGTTTCTCGTGAAACTGAGCGGCAGGCTCTTCTCGTATTTCGTGTCTCTCCTCGTCTTGTACGGCGCACAGAATGCCTTTGCGCAGTGCACCACTCCCTTCGCATCACAACCCTCGCCTCCGGGCACCGACGTGGTCTACATCGACGACGCGATTCCCGGCTACGCGACCGTCAGTTCCGGCTCGCTGAACTGGGACACGTCGCAGTACGCCACCGGATCGCAGTCGTTCGTTCTCCAGGGCAGCGGTACGCAGACCGTGGAGATCGACGATCTCCAGGAGTTCCACAAGTTCGGCAGCGGCAAAGTGCAGCTGTACGTACTGATCGATCCCTGCGACACCACCGCGGAGATCAAGATCACCTTCGAGTCGGCATACCGCAAGGTCTCGGTGTACTGGGGCGCGAACAACATCTCCGACCCGACGATCATCAACTTCAACCGCGGCGCACTCCCGTCGGCCGGCACGTGGACGCGGCTCGAAGTGCCGATCGGCTCTCCGCTCGGTCTGCGCGGGCACGAGATCACCACGGTCAAGTTCCAGATCTCGAGCGGGCGGGTGTGGTTCGACCACGTCGGCAACGACGGCGTGGGCTGCACGCCGGCCACGGCGTCCCAGCCGTCGATCCCGGGCGGCGCGACGGTGTGGGTCGACGACAGCATCCCGTCGGGCGCGACGATGACCTTCGGCGAGCAGTACGCGTCGCAAGCCGCGAGCGGCTCGGTCTCGTATGCGTATCCATACTTCGGCCAGACGGCGACCGGCGCCGTGGCCGTGTACGATCTCAATCAGGCCACGAGCTCGGGCGACGATCTGTTCCTCTACGTCATGCCGACGGGCTGCGAGACGCTGAAGGAGCTCAAGATCACCTGGTCCAGCGGCCCGACGTTCGCCACGAGCGGCTGCATCTGGTACGGCTCGACGACTCCGGCCCCGTCGATCGGCGGCGAGAGCGGGTGCACGTTCATCAGCTCGACCGTTCCGGCGGCGGATACTTGGACGCGCATCGAGATTCCGGCGGCGACGATCGGTCTCGACGGCGAGACCATCACCGCGTTCCGCGTCGAGAACATCGGCAGTCAGGTGTGGGTGGACTACGTAGGCAATCAGCCATAGGAGAGCAACACCCGGGGCGGGCCGAAATGGTCCGCCCCATTTTCGGCGATGTACGCCGGCAATAGCACGGCCTCGCTGCGGCAAGCGCCGACGAGTAGGATTCGCGATGCATGATCGCTACCGCGCGCGCCGCCTTTCTCCTGTCACTCGTCGCCGCTACTGCCTCCGCGCAGATCCTCGAGACCGAGGTCTGGACGGGCGCGCTGAGCGTCCGCGACGGACAACTACAGATCTCCGATCTCACGAACATCTCGAAGGAACATCCCGGCTACGACAACCAGCCGGCGTTCTTTCCTGACGGCAAGACCCTCGTCTACTCCTCTCGCGCCACCGACGTCGACGACACCGGCCTCGGTGTCAACGCAGTCCTCGTCGATCTCACGACCGGCACCGCCCGTACGCTGCCGGATGCGCGAGGGTTCAGTCCCACGCCGACGGCGGACGGCAGGCAGCTCATGGTGTTGCGTCAGGGCGGCGTGTGGCTCCACGATCTCGACGGCAAGGAGATCCGCGCGCTGACGGATACTACCGAGGCCGGCTACTTCACGCCGTTCGACGATCGCCAGTGGGCGCTGTTCATGAACGACAAAGAGCGCCGCATCGTCATCTACGACCCGAAGACGAAGACGCTCGAGACCATGGCCACCGGCGCGACGACGGCGCCCTATCGCATCCCCGGCCAACGTGCGGTCTCGTTCGCGGCGACGAACGTGCTCCATCGCCTCGACCTGAAAACGCGAAAGGTCGAGACGCTCGCGACGATCCCTTTCCCCACCGGCGGACACCACGTGTGGACGTCGCGCGGCACGTTGCTCATCGCGTCGGGCCAGACGATTTATGAGTGGAGTCCGTCGAGTCCCGAGGTGTGGAGCCCGGTCTATCGCGCCGGGCATCCGGATCTGCAGGGCATCACGCGCATCGCACTGAGTCCGCGCGGCGACCGCATCGCCCTCGTCTCCACGCCTCGTGACGAGACGGTGATCCGCAACTCGCGCGCTGAATCGAATCGGATGATCGCCGCTCACCGCGCCGACTTCGCCGCGCGCCTCTTCCGCACCGACGCCACGGTCACGACGGCGATGGGCAAGGTCCGCACGGGCCGCGAGGCAATCGAGAAGTCCCTTGCCGAGCAGTTCACGACCCGCCCCGACGTCGTCTACGTCCGCACCCCCGAATCCATCGAGATCAGCCGCAGCGACAACGCCGCCTCGGAACGCGGCACGTGGACCGGACGCTGGACCGCGCCCTCCGGTCCGGTCGACCTTCGCGGAAACTACTCCGCAGTCTGGCGCCGCGATCTCTCCGCAACAGGCGCACGTACGTGGACGATTCAGACCGAGCTGTTCGTGCCCCTGGACTGCACGGGAGGCGGCTGCGGGGAGCGGTAGGCGTTTCCACCAGCCCCCGCCGAGGATCAGTCGATCGTGGCGGTTTCGGCGGCCTCTCCGCCGACGCGGGCGATGAGCAGGTTGACGTCGCCGCAGCGCACGCGTGCGGCGGGGGGGAGTGCGATCGCGCCGGTGATGCGTGTGCCGGAGACGAACGTCCCGTTCTTGCTGCCGTTGTCCTCGAGCAGAAGCGTGTCGCGTCCGACGTGCAGCCGGACATGAACGCGTGAGACCGAGGCGGCGTCGATGAACACGGCGCATCCGGGGCTCCGGCCGATCTCGTGAATCCCCTCGGGGAGGAGGATGACGCGCTGCTGCACCTCGACGCGGACCCGCGCTGCGTCGGCGCTGGCCGCTTCCTCTTCGACCGCCGCTCCGGCGAAGGCGTAGCCGTGTCCGTACACAGTGCGGATCACCTCCGGCCGGCCGCCGCGCTCCTCGAGGGCCTTGCGGATGTCCAGCACGAGCGCCTTGAGGTTCGCCTCCTCCACGATGTTCCCGCTCCAGATGTGGTCGAGCAGATCGCGCTTGCTGACGGCCCGCGGACGCTCGGCGACGAGGTACGACAGCAGGCTGAAGGCGCGAGGGGCGAGGCGCACGGCCGTGCCGCCCCGGCTCAGCTCCTTCCGGCCGGTGTCGAGGATGAAGCCGTCGAATCGAACCCGCATCGAGACTACCGCTTCCCTACCGGACGCCTACGACATCCGCCCCGGCCAGATCCACATTGTGGACATGCTACAGCCGATCCTGATCCCGGAACGCCGCCGCCGCGCCTCGCATCTGCGGCTCGTCGGCGCGGAAGGTAGGGACTCCCGCTTGCAGGAGCTCTCCTTCTCCGAGGGGCGTTTCCCGGACATCGCCATGATCGGCACGCGTGTCGGCCACGTACGCATCATCGGTCTGCTCGGCCAGGGCGGGATGGGGGAGGTCTACCTCGGCTTCGACGAGCGCCTGCAGCGCCGCGTGGCGCTCAAAGCGGTCCGGTACGCGCACCGCCTCTCGGCCGGCAGCCGCGAGCGTCTGCTGCGCGAGGCGCGCGTGCTGTCGGCACTCGACCATCCGAACATCTGCCGGATCCACGACTACGCCGAGGGTCCGGAGTGCGACTTCCTCGTGCTCGAGCTGATCGAGGGAACGACGCTGCGGCGGGCCATGGAACAGGGGATGAGCCGCGCCCGGAAGCTTCGCGTTGCCCGCGACGTGGCCGGAGCGCTGGCCGCCGCGCACCGCCGCGGCATCGTGCACCGCGACCTCAAGCCCGACAACGTCATGATCGCCGCCGACGGGACGGTGAAGGTCCTCGACTTCGGCATCGCCCGCGCCGGCGGCCACGTGCAGCTGCCGCCGCAGGAGAGTGACGAGGATCTGGACGCGGCGGACACGTGGATCTTCGCCGCCGCGGAGCCGCCGGCGACGACCGCGGCCGGGACGCCGCTGTACATGAGTCCCGAGCAGGCGCGCGGCGCGGCCATCACCACGGCGAGCGACCTCTTCTCGTTCGGACTGCTGCTGCAGATGCTGCTGACCGGGGAGGGGCCGCGCCGCGCGGACGTTGGGATCCAGGAGCTGCTGCGGCTCGCCGCCGCCGGCGAGACACTTCCGATGACGAACCAGCCGGCCGGCGTGACGGCCCTCGTGGCGCGGCTGAAGAGCTTCGCGCCGGCGGAGCGGCCGACGGCCGTCGAGACGATCGAGCGCCTCGACCGGATCCTGACGGCACCGGCGCGGCGCGTCCGCAGAGCCGCCGCCGCCGTCGTAGCCGCCCTCTTTCTGGGAGGCGTGGCGAAATACACGGTCGACGTCCGGCAGGCGAACCGGGACGCCGAGCGCCGGCGCGACCAGGCCGAGGCGCTGGTCGCATTCATCGTGGACGACCTCCCGCGGCGGCTCGAGCCCGTGGGCCGCCTCGACGTGCTCGACAGCGCGGCCAGCGAAGCGCTCGAGTACTTCGCGTCGCTGCGGCCGGAGGAGCTCGCCGGTGACGAGTTGCAGCGTCACGCGCGGGCGCTGACGCAGCTCGGAGACGTCCGCGTCAAGCAGGGCAAGCTGCCCGAGGCGCTGGCGATGTTCCGGCAGTCGCTGCGCTTCGCCGCCGCCGCCGCGGCGCAGGACCCGAACCGCGACGAGTGGCAGCTCGCGCTGTCGAACAGTCACTTCTGGATCGCGGACGCGCTGCGCCGCCAGGGCGACGCCCGCGGCGCGCTCGCGCACTTTCGCGCCTACTATGAAATCTCCGCCCGCCTGGCTGCGAAGCATCCGCACGAGGCAAAGTACGTGACGGAGCTGAGTTACGGACACAGCAACCTCGGCTCCGCCTACGAGGCCCTCGGCGACCTCGCCCGCGCTCGCGCCGAGTACCGCACCGCCGCGGCCATCGACCGGCAGCGGGTGGCGCGCGATCCCCGCGGCGAGGACGCCCGCGGCGACCTCGCGAACTCACTCAACAAGCTGGGTGTCCTGCTGCAGGCCGGCGGCGACCTGGCCGGCGCGCGTGCCGCTTTCGAAGAAGACGCGGCCATCCGGCGTGGGCTGGCGGCGGCGAAGCCGGACGACGCCCGCCGGGCCCGGCGGCTCGCCATCAGCCTGGCCTACCTCGCCGGCACGCAACTGAGCGCCGGTGACGTCGACGGCGCCATCGCCAGCGACCGCGAAGAGCTGTCCATCGCCACCCGTCTGGCCGCGCGCGACCGGGAGAACCTCGACCTGCAGCGCAACCGCACCAGCGCGCAGATCCGCCTGGCGGACGCCCTCGGCGCACGCGGGGAGGACGACGAAGCCGCCGCGCTCCTCGACGGCGCACGGCGTACGCTCGCGGAGCTGACGGCACGCGACGCGCGTCCGGCGTGGCAGCGCGACCTCGCCTCCGCGCACCACGAGACCGCGCAACTGTACATCCGCCGCGGCGACTTCGCCGGGGCCGTGGAGCACGGCACCCGCGCCATCGCGCTGGCGGAGCGGGTGCGCCTGCAACAGCCCGCCGATGTCCAGGCCCTGCGCATCCTGTGCGCCGCGCTCGCCGATCTGGCGGACGTCGACGAGCGCCAGGGACGGACGACGGAGGCGAAGGCCCGCCGCGAGCGGGTGCTGGCCCTGGTCGCGTCCGCACCTGACGACCGCGAGCCGCAAATCTCGGCGACGGCCGCGCGTGTGCTGCTCGCCCTCGGCCGGCGGTCCGATGCCGAACTGCTCGTCGCGCGCCTCCGGACGACCGGATACCGCCATCCCGACTTCACGGCCCGCTGGCGATCCGCGGCGCCCCTTCCCTGACGCACCACCGAACCCGCTTTCGATGGCCGGACGCGTCGTCCCGCCGAGGAGAGAGCCGTCCATTCGCAGCCCAACCCAGAAAGAGAAAACCATGGCATTCGACGACAAGAACAAGTGGGTCATCATCGAAGTGAACGAGGTCGACGACAAGGTCGAGGTTTTCTTCGCACCCCAGACGCTGAAGCTCCGGGCCGGCTGGATCGGCAACATCATCTGGTATGTGTTCACGCCGGGCTGGGAACTGAGCCAGACCGACGGCGTGTGCTTCGACGCGGCCAGTGCCTTCAACGGGTCGCCCCAGCCTGACGCGACGCGTGCCCGCTGCTGGAGCACCCCCGCGTCGAACGATCGGACCGGAACCTTCCCATACACGGTCGCGCTCCATCGCCTGGGAGATCGGTCGACGCTGGAAGTCCGCAGCGATCCGGTCGTGGAGAACGATCCCCCTTCGCCGGGACTCTTCCAGAATCTCCGGCCCGCGCGCCGCCGCGAGGGCTCCCGCCGGCAGAACGCCTCGTAACCCGGGCGGCTCACGCCGCCCGCCGTGATGTCCAACCCTCGACCAGCGCGGTCCTGTGTGGCCGCGCTGCGCCCGAAAGGAGGTGAGCTGCCGAGTTCACGCAATCGGATTTACCTGCAGCCACTCCAGATCCAGACCGTTTGCGCTGCAGTCCATTCATCAACCGATCGTCCGTTGTCTAACCATTCAAACTACGGCGTGGAGCAACGCCGTCTTGGAGGATTCATGGAAAACACCAGGAAACAGCGCCCACCTCAGGGCTCGATCGCCACGGCTGACGCATCGTCGGCAGTGAGCATGAACGTCCTCATCGTCATCGACACCGAGTACGTCAAGACGACGTATCCGGGTCCGAGTCAGGATCCGAACACCCCCACCGGCATCGCTCACAACAGCCAGTTCATGATCTGTACAGGTTCGCGTGCGCCTGTTACCGGGCAGGGATCGGCCGATCTCGGGTTCACCGCGAACCCGGGCGACTTCGTGTCCTTCTTCGGCGAGTCGGTCTACGCGAATGCGGACGATGCGGTGATCGTCTATGGCATCAAATACTGGAGCGGTGATCACGTGTTCAACCAGTTCACCCCGAACCAGGTGAAGAGAAAGGGCGCGGTCGTACCGGACGTCACGACGTCGAACGGACTGCCGGCCGTGCATATCACCAGCAACTTCATGTCGCTCGACACGCGGATTGCTGCGGCAGGGCACGAGAACTTCTACGTCTACTTCGCGCTCTACACGCTCGACAACACGGGCGAGAACCAGAACCTGTTCGGATACTACTACTGGGATCCGGCCATCACCGTGCAGTAGCAGAGATGCCGGCCGCGGCGAAGGCGCCGCGGCCGGCGTTCTCCTGAGCGG
The DNA here is from genome assembly GCA_963821585.1 of uncultured Acidobacteriota bacterium. Lineage (GTDB taxonomy): Bacteria > Acidobacteriota > Thermoanaerobaculia > Gp7-AA8 > Gp7-AA8 > QHVT01. The sequence continues at coordinate 3,247,113 of CAWGEI010000003.1, read as the reverse complement.
CGGATGGGCGGCTCCAATCCGCGCCGCGGAGGAGCCGCCGCCGGGTTCTGAGCTCTACCTGACGTCGATGGCTTCGACGTCGTTCGAGACGATGATCTGACCGTTGCCGACGGTGTACACGCCCGTCACCGCGTAGCGGCTGGCGGCCGAGAAGTGCACGAAGCCGTCGATGAACGTGCCAGGGAGAATGCCCAGGTGCGCGTAGATGTCACCGCAGTCGACCTGCATCGACTGTCCCGGGGCGAGCTGCCAGGGAACCCACGGCGTGAACGGGCCGGGCTGCTGGGCGAGACGGGCGACGCTGAAGCGCTTGCGGCCCTGCACCAGGATCGTGTCGTTCGGATTCGTGACGTTGAGGGTGGTGTAGTAGAAGCCGGGCGAGAACGCCCACGCGTTGATGTGCGGGGCGTCAGCCCGTCCGCAGACGAACTTGGCTTCCGCGACGAGCGGCACCTGAGCGAACAGCGACGTGGAGACTGCCAGAAGAACGAGGACAAATACGACTCTTTTCATTTCGAGAACCTCCTTATCGCAATGATGGACGGATTTACTTCCATCCTGTGTGATCGGGATCACGTACCGTCGAAGGTGATGACGTTGAAGCCCTGCCGCTCCGGGTTCGCGCAGGTCACCTCACGCCGGAACGCGCGCTGGTGGGCCTGCGCCCGCCGCGGTCCGAAGCGCGCAGGCCGCGGAGATTTCGGTATGATCTCCTGCCAACCAGAAAGAAGTCGTGGAGGCGGAAATGAAGCGTTGGCTCCTGCTCGTCCTCGTCGTTGGTCTGATGGCAGTTCCACTTCGCGCCCAGACGGTCACCGGCACCATGCGCGGGACCGTTTCCGACCGCTCGGGCGGGCTCCTGCCGGGCGTGACGGTCACGATCCGCAACGCGGAGACGGGACTGCAGCGCGTGGCCGTCACCGCGAGCGACGGCTCCTATAACGCGGCGTTCCTGCCGATCGGCCGCTACAACGTCGAGGCGGAGCTGTCCGGCTTTGGCACGGCGCGCCGCGAGGGCGCAATGGTCGAACTGAATCAGACCCTGATCCAGGACTTCGTGCTGGCTCAAGCATCGGTGAGCGAGACCGTCACGGTGACGGCCGATGCTCCGGTCATCGACGTCGCGGACGGCGAGATCAAGCAGACGCTGCGCGCGACCGAGATCGAGAACCTGCCGCTGCCCGATCAGGCGAACTTCCTCCGCATGGCGACGCTCTTCAGCGGGTTCCAGGAGAATCCGACCAGCGGCCAGGACAACCCGGCGCTCTCGTCCGGCTCGTCGGTGAATTTCAACGGCACCGGCACGCGCGGCGCGACGTTTCAGGTCAACGGCGTGAATAACGACGACGCGTCGGAGAACCAGCACCGGCAGAACGTGCCGGCGGCGACGATCCAGTCGTTCCAGGTGCTGACGAACAACTACAGCGCGGAGTTCGGGCGCGGATACGGCTCGATCGTCCTGGTGCAGACCAAACAGGGGACGAACGACGTCGCGGGCGAGGTCTACGGGTATTTCCAGGACAACCAATACATCACGCGCGACGCTACGCAGGTGTCGCTCGATCACGGGAAACACCATCGCCGCCAGTTCGGTGCGACGGCCGGGTTCCCGATCTGGACCGACCGGCTGTTCGCCTACGTCAACTACGACACGATTCAGGACGAAGGCGAAGTGCTCACGACCCGCGGCGTCTTTCTCCCGAGCGACCTCGATCCGGCGAAGCGCCTGACGCTCGGCAACGACACGACGGCGAATCGCGCGTGGCAGGACTCGATCATCGCCCGCTTTCCGAGCGGTCCGCCGAACGCCACCAACATCGCATCGCGCGGCTATCAGGGCTTTCAGAGCAGCGATCTCCCGAAGCGCGATCTGGGCGCGCGCCTCGATTTCAACGCCTCCTCCAGCAACGTGCTCACGGCCCGCTACCAGCGCAGCCATCAGGAGAATCATCCGGGTGAGCTCATCCGTGGCGAGGAGGCGGGACAGGTCAACTATCAGTCGAGCTTCGGTCTGACGTGGACGAACGTGCTGTCTTCGAACACGGTCCAGGAAGCACGCATCGGAATCGGCACTCGCGAAGTCGCGTGGACGATCACGGACGATCCGCAAACGCCTGTCGTGCGCATGTCCGGCGGGACCGGCCTCACCTTCACGATCCTCGGCAACGCCGGCGCCTTTCCGATCATCCGCAACCAGCGCGACAACCAGTTCGTCTACAACATCACGACGGCGCGCTGGGCGAAGCACACGCTCAAGGCGGGACTGGACATCCGCCGCTCGTCGCTGGACGATCGCGCGGAGAACTTCAACCGCGGCTTCTGGAACTTCGCCGCGACGTGCCAGGGTGTCGATTACGGGACCGCGATCGCCGCATTCTGGGCCGGTTGCGTGAACTCGTACACGAAGTCGTTCGGCCCCGCGTCCCTGCAGAACAAGTTGCGGGAAGAGAATCTCTACGCACAGGACGACTGGAGGCCGTGGGACAACCTCGTGCTCAACATCGGCGTGCGCTACGAGCGCGTCGGCGCGCCGGAGGAAGAGGACGATCTGATCGACTACGAATTCGACGACAGCAACTACGTCGATCCGCGCCTCGGCTTCGCGTACACGCCGGACTGGGATGGCAACCGTTTCCTTCGTGCGGTGACCGGCGGCAACGGCAACTTCTCGATTCGCGGCGGCTTCGGTGTCTCGCACGGCCGCGTGTTCCAGTCGGTGTTCTCGCAGGGCGGCGCCAGCGTCCGGTACAACCCGCCGAACGCGGCCACGATCGCGCAGTCGTCGACGAACCTCGCCGATCCGCTCAACGGCTTCGTGTTCGTTCCCGGACAGATCACCACGCGCGTGGCCGCGACGTTTGCGGATCCGGATCTAAAGATGCCGGAGGCGCGGCAATGGAACCTGACCTTCGAGCGGGCGGCGTTCTGGAGGTCGCGGTTCCGGGCGAGCTACATCGGAACGCTCGGCAAGAACCTGCTGCAGTACCAGTGGTCGAATGTCCCGGTCGCACCCGCGGCGCCGGGAACCGCGGGCGCGACGTGGGTCGTCGCGCAGGACTGGCTGTGCGCGGGGACGGGAGCTCCCGGCGCGCCGGTCAACGCCGCCTGCCCGTCGGCCGTTCCCATCGCGCCCAATGAAGTGAGCCTGCGCGTGCCTCGCACCAACGAGCGCCGCCCGGATGCGCGCTACAGCGACGTCCGCATCGTGTCGAATCTCGCGGAGAGCTGGTATCACGCCGGCCAGTTCGAATGGGAGTCCGGCGAGGTGCGCGGCTTCACCGGCCGCGCCACGTACACGTTCGGCAAAGCGCTCGACACCGGTACGGAAACGACCGAGCAGGGCGTCGGAGACGTCGGCCTGTTTCCGCAGCGCCCCGGCACGGAGGAGTTTGCGAAGGGGTACTCGCGCTTCGACGTGCGTCACCGTTTCACGGCCTACGCGGCCTATGCGTTCCCCTGGCTGCGCGAGCGGAAGGACTGGCTCGGCCAGACGCTCGGAGGCTGGACGCTGTCGACCGGAATTCGCTTCGCGAGCGGCACGCCGTACACGATCGTCGACAGCGCCGCGCCGGACATCCTCTTCCTCGGCACCGGCATGAAGCCGAACCGGCCGGTCTGCGTCGATCCGGCTCACTGCAGCGGCAGCGTCACCAGCCCCTCCGACAACGGCTCGGTCCCCATCAGCGCATTCCGCCGCGCTGTTTATGGCGATGACCTCACCAGCTTCGTCGGCCGCAACACCTACCGCGGCGGCAGCTCGCAGGCCGTCGACGCCGGCCTCTACAAGAGCTTCGGACTTCCCCTGGGCACGAGCTTCGTCGTGCGCCTCGATTGCTTCAACGTGTTCAACCAGACCCGGTGGTGGATCGCCGGCAACGACTTCAACTCACCCGCGACGTTCGGCCGGGTCACGCAGACGGCCTACGGCGCGACGAACAGCGGCGGCACGGCGCCGAACTCGCTCTCGCCGCCACGCACGTTCCAACTGGGATTCCGGATCCTCTATTGACGGTCAATTCGGACCGCCGCCGTCTCGGCGGCTGATGGCGGCGGCGTCCCGCCGCCGCCGGCGCTGGCGAAGAACGTGCCGCGCGAGCGCCGCGCAGGCGGGGACGCCTGCGCATCAGCCGGCGGAACGCATCATTGTGGGCGCTGAGCAAGCTGCGTGATCGCTGGAATGCTGAAAAATGTGGTGGAGATCCTCCTGACTATTTCAGCGTCGCAGGGCAGCAATACCCTCAGTTCGATTGGGATGAGTTTCGTGCCCTCTGGCGCGCGAGCGTTTATAGTTCGCTGGAAGAAATCAATGATGCGATGAATGACCCGCGGACGTGGCTGGCACTCTTGGCTGGTATGCGCTCAGGCGGCGGAGTGCGTGCTCCAGTGCGTTGATCGGAAACTGCTTGGGGTCGAAACGTGAGACGACAATTTGCGGACCAGTATCTCGCTGAAATGAGAGATACAACGGCTGAATCCAACGAGTGCTGGCAGTGGTTGGACGACATCATTGAGTCGGACCCTGAAGAGGCGTGGGCTATCTTGGTGGAACTCTCGGAGATTGCGTTCCCGGCTGAAGCGGCGCGAGTGGCGGCCGGCCCACTGGAAGAACTACTCGTCGCTCGGGAACTGTATGTCTATAGGGCGATTTCTGAAGCAGCGCACAATCATCGCCTGCGGGTCATGTTGCGATACGTGGCAACACAGAACATGTCGGCCGCGGCACGCAAGGCCATTCACGATGTGATAGGCAAGCCCTAAGTCGAGACAGATCGGTTCAGAAGCAACGCTTGAGAGAATGGTATGAATGTGTTGGTGGGCAGAGTGCTTTGCAGACGAAGCGGCAATGGACGCATTGATACGTTTCAGACAGGTGTGCGATTCACATGCGAGGGCCGTACTGCCGGATGCTGTTAGGAATCTGTCAAGACGCGTGACTAGCGACACCGTTCGAGAGAAGGCGCGTCGCGAACTGGAGTTGCTAAGTCAAGATCCGGCTGCCGAGGTGCGATCGGAAGCTGCATTGGCTTTGGCACGATGGAAGTAGGTCGTGCACATGGTCCAATGCACGGGTCGTGCGGCGGAGTTGAGAGGCCTCGTGAGCCCGATTGTCACACGTAACGACGAGCGCGACGTCGTTCTGTTGCTGAAAGCATAAGACAAGGTCGCCGTCCTAGAGAGCGCACTCATCGATCCCCTTGGCAAGCCGAATTGGGGCTCGACGGCACAACAATCAGATAGGTTATGCGCGCTGCCCGGCATTGGAACGCCGGGCCAGCCGGCCGGCGCTCCAGCCGTTGCCTGCTCTCGGCATCCGTCCCGAGGTCTGAAGACGCGTTAGAATGCGCGTTCCGCTATGACCACCACGGCGCCCCTTCTGCCTCCCCAGGAAGCCCCTGCTCCGGCGAAATCCTGTACGAACTGCGGCCACGAGGTGGTCGACGTCTACTGCGCGAGCTGCGGCGAAAAGCAGCCCCACCATCACGACCTCACCGTCGGCCACTTCGCGCATGAGCTGTTTCACGAGCTCGCGCATCTCGATTCGAAGGTGTTCCGCACGCTGCGGGATCTGGTGGTGAAGCCGGGCGAGTTGACGGCGGCGTATTTCGAGGGACGCAAGCAGCGCTACATCGCGCCGCTGCGCCTGTTCCTGACGCTGTTCGCGATCCAGTTCCTCGCGTACAGCGCGTACAAGCCGGTGGCGGTGTACAGCCTCGAGACCATGATCAAGATCGATCAGTCGCACAGGTTCGAGAATGCGCTGAAGCGTGCCTCCACGAAGCGCAATCTTCCGTACGAGCAGGTCGTGGAGCGCATCGAGCATCGCTGGCAGAAGAACATGTCGCTGGTCAGTCTCTTCAGCATCCTGGGCATCGCGCTGATGCTGAAGCTCCTCTACGCGCGCCGGCGGCGGTTCCTCGCCGAGCATCTCGTGTTCGCCGCGCATTTCATGTGCTTCGCGTATGTCCTGTCGCTCGCGCAGTGGCCGGTCCACCTGCTGACCGGGGTCGGGCAGGGCGTCGGCAACCGCATCCTGACGGTCGTCACCAGCGGCATCGCGATCTTCTATCTCTTCCACGCCTTGCGCCGTGTCTACGGGCAGGGGCCGGGGAAGAGGGTGGTCAAGAGCGTGCTGGTGTGGGGGGCGACGTTCGCTACGATGATGGTGCTGATGACGGCGTCGCTGCTGATCGCGCTGGTCCAGGTGCTGGGCGCCTGAGGACGCGTCCCCCGCCTTGCGTGTGGATGACTGATGGCGGATTCGCCGGACAGAGCCTGACATGGATGAGCGTGATGAGATGATTCGGAGGTACTTTCTTCATCTCGAGGCACCGTCGAACTCTGACTACTACGACTCAGTCGAGGACGTTGATGAGTTGGTTCGCGTGAATCCGACGGAGGCATGGGAGATCGTCAAAGATCTCATTCGTCTCGCTCCGTCAGATCACGCTCTCGCCTATGTCGCCGCTGGACCGCTCGAGAATCTTGTAGCGACCCGCGGAAAGGAAATGGCGCATGTAATTCGTGAGGAGGCGCTTCAGAACCGGCGCGTGGGAGATGCCCTTAGCCGTGTATTGCTATGTCCGATAGATTCAGATGTGCGGAGAGCATTAGGGACTTGGCTTCCCGATGAGCCACGGTAGCCTATGCGTCATCGTCGCCTGAGCACGCGGCCCGGCAGCGCGCCGGTCATCTTCCCGTCGCGGAGCACGGGCACACCGTTCACGAGCACGTGCGCCACGCCCTCCGAGAAGTGATGCGGGTCTTCGTACGTCGACCGGTCCTGCACGCGCTGCGGATCGAAGACGACGATGTCGGCTTTCATCCCTTCGCGCAGCAGGCCGCGGTCGCGAAAGCCGGCGCGTGAGGCCGCGAGGGACGTCATCTTGCGCACCGCCTCTTCGAGCGTGAGCAGCTTCTCGTCGCGCACGTACTTCGCGAGCACGCGGGTGAACGTGGCGTACGCGCGGGGGTGGCCGCCGTACTCCTTCAGCGCCTCGACGACCGCGCCGGAGTCCGACCCGAACGCCACCCACGGCTGCACGAGCGCGGCCTTCATGTCCGCCTCGCTGAAGGAGTGGAAGATCGCCAGCGGCGACTTCCGCGGCGACTGCTCGAACAGGCGCAGCGCGGCCTCCGCGGGCTCGACGTGCAGCTGCTTCGCGATGTCGCCGAGGGTGCGGGAGGGATTGCCGCGGATCACCGTCGCCGGGTTCGCGCGGATCTCGCTCGCGATCCGCTTGCGCTGCGCCGGATCTTTCAGGCGCCCGAGGAAGGCGGGGTAGCCGCCTTCGAGCGCCCAGGCGGAGACGGTCGACGTGAGCTCGGTTGACGAGGCGGTGAACGGATAGATGTTCGCCGCGATGTCCACGCCGCTCTTCTGCGCCGCCTCGATCTTCTTCAGGATCGCCGGCATGCGTCCCCAGTTCGTCGCGCCACCGACCTTCAGGTGAAAGATGTTCACCGGCACCTTCGCCTCGCGGCCGATGCGGATGGCCTCGTCGATCGCGGCGTCGATGGTGCCGCTCTCATTGCGGAGGTGTGTCCAGTACGAGCCGCCCACGCGCGCGAGGGCGATCAGCTCCGCCGTCGTCGCGAAGCGTCCGGGCGGGTAGATCAGCGCGCTCGACACGCCGACCGCGCCTTCGTCCATGGCCTGCTTCGTGATCGCCTCCATGCGGCGCAGCTCGTCCGGCGACGGCGCGCGGTCGGCGTGGCCGAGGACCATCTCGCGCGAGTTCGCTGCGCCCACGTAGAACGCAAAGTTCAGCGCCGTTCCCTTCTTCTCCACCTCGGACATGAACCGGCCGAGGGTCGTCCACGTGACTTCCGGCCAGCCCGTTGGCTTCGTGCGCTCCATCTCCGCGCGCATCGCGTCGTTCTGCGGCCCCGGCGAATGTCCCTCACCCGTGACCTCCGTCGTCACGCCCTGCCGGACTTTTCCCTCCAGTCTCGGGTCCAGCAGCACGGCCGCCTGGGAGTTGCCGAGGAGGTCGATGAAACCGGGTGCGACGACCTGGTTGGTGGCGTCGAGCGTGGTCTTCGCGGTCGCGTTGGCGAGATCGCCGATCGCGACGATCGTGTCGCCGCGGATGCCGACGTCCGCGCGTTTCCGCGGCGCGCCCGTGCCGTCGATGACCGTGCCTCCGCGGATGAGGAGGTCGAATGTGGCGGAGGATCGCTCTGCGCGCCCCGCTCTCCCAGGTCCCTCGCTACGCTCGGGATGACAGGTGAGGAGGAGCAGCGCGATCAGCGTGATTCTCATTCGTAACGATCCGTGACACTTTGTGACATGCGGCGGGCGTACCATTTCCCCTATGTCCACAAAGTTCACGGTGAACGGGAAAGCCCTCACCGTCTCCTCGGAAGCCGACACTCCGCTGCTGTGGGTGTTGCGGGATGAGCTGGGGTTGACGGGGACGAAGTTCGGGTGCGGGCAGGGAGTGTGCGGAGCGTGCACCGTACACGTCGACGGCGAGGCGACGCGCTCGTGTACGACAGCGGTCGCGGACGTTGCGGGCAGGAAGATCGTGACGATCGAGGGGCTGTCGCGGAACGGTACCCATCCGCTCCAGCGCGCGTGGCTCACGGAGAACGTTGCGCAGTGCGGCTACTGCCAGCCGGGGCAGATCATGTCCGCGGCGGCGCTGCTCGCGCACAAGAAAGGGAAGCTCACCGACGCCGACATCGAGGACGCGATGTCGGGGAACCTGTGCCGCTGCGGCACGTACCAGCGCGTCAGGAGCGCGATTCACCGGGCCGCTGCCGCCACGTAAATGCACGAGATCGACAGAATCCTCGAAGCCGTCCGCGCCACGCCGCGCGGCATCCTCGTGACGGTGATCCGTACGAGCGGCTCGACCTACCGCCGCGCGGGCGCGCGGGCGGTGATCTCCGAGGAGGGACGCGCGACGGGCGCGATCAGCGGAGGGTGCCTGGAGCGCGATCTCGCGGAGCGCATCAAACCGTGGCTCGCGGACCTGCAGCCGCGCATCGTCACGTACGACTCCACCCGCGACGACGATCTCGTCTTCGGCCTCGGCCTCGGCTGCCGCGGCGTGCTCGATCTGCTGATCGAACCGTTCGACGCGGCGCATCCGCCGCGCGTGCTCGACTTCCGCTGGAACGGGCGCGAGCCGGTGGAGTGGACGACGACGCTGCCGGACGGCGAGACGCTCGTGGAGGTCATCCGCCCGCAGCGCACGTTCGTGATCTTCGGCGGCGGACCGGACGTCGCGCCGTTGGTGCGCTGCGCGCAGCAGATCGGCTGGCGCGCCGAGGTCGTCACGACGCGCGATCCCGTGGACGTGAGCGACTACGACGCGGCGGTGGTGATGACGCACAACTTCCCGCGCGACGTCGAGATCCTCCGCACGCTGCTGGCGTCGCGCCTCGCGTACATCGGCCTCCTCGGCCCGCGCACGCGCGGGGACGAGCTCCTGGCCGAGGTGAATGCCACACGCGACTCGCGCATCTTCAGCCCGGTCGGGCTCGACCTCGGCGCGGAGACTCCGGAGGAGATCGCGCTGTCGATCGTCGCGGAGATCCAGGCCGTGCTCAACGCGCGCTCGGCGCGCGCGCTGCGCGAGCTCGATGAACCGATCCACGCGCCGCGGAATGCACCGACTTGCGCATAGTCGCGATCGTCCTCGCCGCCGGTTTCTCGCGCCGCCTCGGCCGCCCCAAGCAATCGCTCGTCTTCGAAGGGGAGACTCTGCTCGCTCGCGCCACGCGCATCGCGCGCGAGGTCGCGGATGACGTCGTGGTCGTGACCCGCGAGAACAATCCGGACGCCGAGGAGGGGATGGCGTCGTCGATCCGCACCGGCGTGTCGCTCGCGGGCTCCGACGCGCGGTTGCTGATCACGCTCTGCGATCAGCCGCTCGTGACCGCCGCGCATCTCCGCGCGCTGATCGCGATCGACGCACCGATCGTCGCCACCGGCTACGAGGGCATCGCCGGCGTGCCGGCAATTTTCGCGCCGGAGCTCGCTCCTGAGCTGCTCGCGCTGCACGGAGACCGCGGCGCCCGCGTGCTCATCGAGACGCACGGCGCGCGCGTGGTGTTCTTCGAGGACGCGGCGGTGGACGTCGACGTCAGAACCGATATCGAAGTTCCGCGGTGAAGCTGCGGCCGGTCGTCGACGGGTCGAACCCGTATTGCTGCGCCGCCTCGCGGTTGCCGCTGACTTGTGTGAACTCGACCGCGCCGCGGATCGCGGGCGTGACGTCGAGCATCCACGTCAGCGTCCACGACTTGCCGCTCTCGTCGTTGTCTTCGCCGAGAGGGGTGTTGTCCTCCTCCTCGGTCGCGAAGAGCTCGTAGCGCGCGGTCAGGCGGTTGCGGCCGCGCTTCTCGCTGACGAGCAGGTACGTCGCCCAGAAGCCGGCCTCGACGAAGTTCGGATTGATCGTGGGACCCATGTAGGTTTCGCCGCGCAGGTACTCCGCGGCGACGGTTAAGTGGTCCGTGTTGCCGAGCTCGAGTCCGAGGAGATGGAAGCGCGTTTCCCACGAGTACTCGCCGCTCTCAGTGAGGGGGACTGTTTTCGGATAGAGCAAGCGATCGCCGCCATTGTCGAGATACGTGTACTGGATGTTGCCGCGCTGCGGGACGCCGTAGCGGATCCGCGCGGAGTAGCCGGTGTGCCCGTCAAGGTCCTCGGTGAACGGCGTCGTTCCTTCGTCGCGCTGACGCCGGAACGGGCCGGTCTGTTCGAGCGAACCGAGGGGAGGGAGAGGGAGGACTTCACCGTAGCTGGTGAGGCGGTCACCGACCGACCACCCGCGCCAGCCGAGGAGCGTGCCCATGGTGTCGTTGCCGCGGAAGGCGGTGGCACCGCCGGTGATCGTGTGGCCCGCGCTGGTCGTGCGGCGGTACTGCAGGTCGAGCCCGAGGGGACGGACTTCCTCGCCCATCCAGGTGTTCAGCGCCGAGAAGTGGATCGTGTACGGCGACGCCCAGTTGTCGTCCTTGTTCTCCTTCGACGTCGGCAGGAAGAAGAAGCCTCCGCGCAGCCGGATCTCGTCGAACGCGATCTCCCTGCGGATGTCCGCGAATGCCTCTACAAGCCCCGCGTCATCGCCGCCGAAGCCTTCCGGATCGCGCCGCGCCACGCCGCTCGCGTGCAGATCGAGCCAGCTCGTGGGATGCCAGTCGACGCCGACGTGGGCGAGGGCCGTGAAGTCGTCGCGATCGCCGCCGGCCTCCAGCCGCCCGAAGCCGCCCTCGAGCCAGGATGCCGGGCCGGTAGCGTTCACCCCGCGCGCGGCGACGTAGCCGGTGAGGTCGAAGGACTGTGCGTGGGCGGCCGTCGCCAGGGTCAGGGCGAGAACGGCGATTGCGCGCATGGCGACATTATGGAGTCTCAGAGTCGCAAAGCGGGCGTCGACGCTCAAAACGCGATGTTCTGCATGGCCCTGTAGAGAAGATAGAAAAGACCTCCGAACGCCAGCTCGAGGATGACCGGAATGACGCTCGCGATCCGTGCTGCGAGCGGGGCCCGGCGACCCCATGCGACGCAGACGATCGCGGCGAGCAGCGAAGTGCCGAACGCCGTGAGGTACATCCATAGCGGTGGCCTCGGAAGGTTGTTGGCGGCGGCGCCGCGCCGGAGGAGCGCCGCAAACACCAGAAGGCCGGGATAGGCCATCGCAACGACGCTCCAGTAGAGTCCAGGGGCGACCGGCAGCGTGGCCGGTCGAGGCTCGGGGATCGGTATGCGGCGCATGGGTTCTTCCAGAGGTCCAACTGAGCCCAGTGATAGACGCCGGAGATCGAGGACGCGGCGCGCGACGCGGGCGGCATGCATTGTAGCGGCCGCCTTCGCGGCCGCGTTGATGGGGCCACCTCCGACAACCCCGCGCATCAGCGCGGGGCCATATTGGACGGCGCGCCTACGCGCGCCACCGTCCGCTCATGGCGCGCGAAGGCGCGCCGTCCAATTGGAGCCCCGGGCTATCTGCCCGGGGAACGCGAGGATGGCCCCATCAACGCGGCCGCGAAGGCGGCCGCTCGAATCTTACGGCGTCGCCGGAATCCGCGGATCCCGCCACAGTCCCACCATCCGCCGCCCGTAATCGATGGTCACGAGATAGTGCGACAGCAAGCGGTTGCCTACCCGCGCGCGGGCCACGTCTGCGTACTGCACGTCGATCACACCGAAGTCGGTGTTGCCGATGCGTACGTTAGCCGTGCCGCGTCCGTGGGTGCTGCCGGGGAGGACGAGGGTGTCGGGGCTGGTGGTGTCGACGATCGCGGCCACGGTGCGGCCGTTCACGTGGACCTCGATCATCGGCTCGGCGGGGTAGCGGAAGATCTCCATGGAGCCGGAGTGGATCCCTCCCTTCTGATACGTCACCAGGCCGGTGCGGTAGTCGATGCTGATGGCCCGGTTGCGCCAGGCTTCGATGCCGACGATGGCGTCGGCGATGCCGCGGAGGTCGTGCGGGGCGGGGTCGATGCGCACCGTGTCCCGCTGCCCGATCTGCAGGGCGTGTGCGCGGAAGCGGTGCAACGGAAAGCTCGGATCGACAACCGTACGCGGGGCGGCGGTGCCGAGGAGGAACCGGCCTTCGCGGTTGTCGATGCGGACGGATTGCAACAGGATGAGATTCTGTTCGAGGGTGAAGGCGAGGTTCACCTCCTCGTTCACCGGTTCGTCACGCCAGGGCGTGAAACGCGAGCAGGCCAGCGCCAGCAGCCCGAGCGCGAGCACGGTTGCTCTCGCACCCGATTTCGATAAGATTCGCATCCCTTCACGGAGGGCACACAACTGCCCCCTCCTCAACCTAGCAACTTGGACGCCTGAAAGGAACAGCATGTCCACTCTTCCGGAGTTTCGTAACGAGCCACTGACCGACTTCTCCACGCCGGAGAACAAAGCCGCGATGGAGCTCGCCCTCGCCAAAGTCGCCGGCGAGACCGGCCGTGAGCACCCCCTCGTCATCGGCGGCGAGCGCATCACCGGCCTCAAGACCTTCGATTCGACCAATCCTGCGAAAAAGGACCAGATTCTCGGCACGTTCCAGAAGGGCTCGAAGGAGCACGTGGAGAGCGCCATCGACGTGGCCTCCACCGCTTTCGAGAGCTGGAAGCGCGTTTCCGTGGACGTCCGCGCGGGCGTCCTGCTGAAGGCGGCGAAGATCATGCGCGAGCGGAAGCACGAATTCTCCGCCGTCATGGTCTTCGAGGTCGGCAAGACGTGGGTCGAGGCCGACGCGGATACGGCCGAGGCGATCGACTTCATGGAGTTCTACGCGCGCGAGGCGTACCGCTACGCCGGCGAGCAGCCGATCGTGAAGATCGAGTCCGAGAACAACGATCTCGTCTACATCCCGCTGGGCGTCGGCGCGGTGATCCCGCCGTGGAACTTCCCCCTCGCGATCATGGCCGGCATGACCACCGCCGGGATCGTCACCGGCAACACCATCGTCCTCAAGCCGTCGTCCGACGCGCCGTGGATCGCCTGGCGCTTCTTCGAGCTGCTCGAGGAAGCGGGGATGCCCGCCGGCGTCGTGAACTTCGTCAGCGGCGGCGGTGGGGAGGTCGGCGATCCGCTGATCCAGCACCCGCGCATCCGCTTCATCTCCTTCACCGGCTCGAAGGAAGTCGGCCTGCACATCAACGCCGAGGCGGCGAAGCCGCGCGAGGGGCAGCTGTGGATCAAACGCGTCGTCGCCGAGATGGGCGGCAAGGACGCGATCATCGTCGACCGCGAGTACGCCAATCTCGACGACGCGGCGTCCGCGGTCGTCGCGGCGGCGTTCGGCTTCCAGGGGCAGAAGTGCTCCGCCTGCTCGCGCGCGATCATCGACGAGGCGATCTACGACCGGATCGTGCCGATGATCGTGGAGAAGACGAAGGCCCTGCGCATCGGCGATCCGTCGACGGCGGACGCGCAGATCGGGCCGGTCGTCAACGAGAAGGCGATGTACATGATCAAGTCGTACATCGATCGGGGCACGAGCGAGGGCGGCACGCTTCTCGCCGGCGGCGAACGTCGACCCGGAGAACGGCTACTTCGTCGAGCCGACGGTCATCGGCGACGTCGATCCGAAGGGAACCATCGCGCAGGAGGAGATCTTCGGACCGGTCCTGGCGATCATCAAGGCCAAGGATTTCGACGACGCGCTTTTCATCGCGAACGACACCCAGTTCGGCCTCACGGGCGCGGTGTTCACGGACAACGAGGAGAAGCTCGACCGCGCGCGCGAGGAGTTCTTCGTCGGCAACCTGTACCTGAACCGCAAGTGCACGGGTGCCCTCGTCGGTGTGCACCCGTTCGGCGGCTTCAATATGTCCGGCACCGACTCCAAGGCCGGCGGCCGCGACTACCTCGGACTGTTTTTGCAGGGCAAGATGATCTCGCGCAAGGTGGCGAAGCGGTAGAGACAGTGCTGAGTGCTGAGTCCCGCCACCCGTGACCTGGTGCTCAGCACTCCTTGAAGACAAACGTAGGGCGTGGCTTCAGCCCGCCTCCCGTGCGGGGCGGGGGCTCGCGAGCCTGCCGCGTTTCCACGGGGGAGGCGGGCTGAAGCCACGCCCTACGTTTCGCTCTGTAGCGGAAGGATCTTCCGCGTAGCATGGGGGAAGATCCTTCTCCGTCTACGCGGCTCAGGATGACACCGGCGCCTTCGCGCGCCACCGGGTGGGCGGGACTCAGCACCCAGCACTCAGCACCCAGCACTCGTCCCTACGCGCCTCCGTTCATCTGGAAGTTCACCGTCAGGTTGAAGATCGTCGCCACCGGCTCGCCGCCCATGGTGCCGGGCCGGAACTTCCACTTGCGCACGGCCTTCATCGCTTCCTCGGAGAGGCCGCCGGGGAGTCCCTTCACAATCTTCACGTTGTCGACGTTGCCCTGTTTGTCGATGATCGCTTCGACGATGACGACGCCCTGGATGCGCGCTTTGCGGGCCGTCTCGGTGTAGACCGGGTCGGCGCGGTCGACCACGACCGGGGCCTTCACGTTGCCGCCGACACGGAGCGGTCCGGTGGGCAGCTCGGCTTCACCGGTCCCCGTCCCTTCCGTGCCGGTTCCGGTACCTCCGAGCTGGCCGCCGAGGATACCGCCGAGCTGGCCGCCCGCGACGCCGCCGAGCTCACCGCCCTGGACGCCACCGATCTCGCCGCCGACGACACCACCGGCCACGCCGCCCTCGACGCCTCCGGCGACGCCTGCAAGCGCGTCACCCGCACCCGTGTCCAGCGCTCCGCCCTCAGGCTCGATCGGAGCCGAGTCCGTAACGGGCAGGTCCTGGGTCGGCACCGGGATGGTCTCGACGGGGATCTCCACCGGTGGGGTCAGGACCGACGAGGTCATCGGTTTCGGGATCTCCACCGGTTTCGGGGTCGAAGACTTCGGCGCGCCGCTGCTCTTCGCGGGAGGCGGAGGTGGCGGGGGAGGAGGGGGCGGCGGAGCCGCGCCCTGGGTGATGAACGCGTCGATCGGCTTCTCGGCGTCGACCTTGTGCGTGACGTTCTGCGCGCCCGCGTATACGATGCCGGCGACGAGCAATCCGTGCAGGACGAGCGAGACGACCGACGCGCGCAGACTCCGCTTGTCCGACTTGCCTCGACTCGATTCGAGCAATTCTTTTTGCAGGTCCATATGACGGTTATTTGCAAACGCGCGACCACTTTTAGCCTCTTTATTTTCATTGGCTTAGCGCTCAGCTGTGCCTCGGTGCAATCCACAACGCAGCCGATCCCCCAGGCCTGGATGAGCGCGCCGGAGACGGCGGCCTCGGCCAGGACCATGATCGACGGTCCGATCAGCCTCTTGAACAACCGGCTCTGGCGGAGCGACAAGCCGGTCACCGACACGTTTGCGGCGATCGACTCGTTCGACTACTCCGAGTCGCGCGACGAGGTGGTCTTTTCGGCGAAGAAGGACGCGGGCAGCTTCGACATCGGGCTCGCGGCGGGCGACGGGAGCAAGACGAACTGGCTCCCCGCGGACGCGGCGGACGAGCTCGCGGTGCAGTGGGCGCCGCGGGGGAACAAGGTCAGTTACATCGTGCGGACGAAGGTGGGCGACGTTGTACGCACGCTGCACATCCCGACATCGATGCAATACGTGGTCGACTTCGGGAACACCGCGACCATCCGTTCCCTGACCTGGGACGCCGCCGCCGAGCGCTTCTCGGTCGTCTACTCCACCCTCGACGCCTCGGAACGCACGGAGAGCGTTCACTACAACGGCTCGGCGCGACGGGTGGAGGTCCAGCCGGCGACGAAGATCGCGGCGGACCTCGTGCCGTTCGGTCCGGACGCGTTCGTGCTGCGCCCGCGCGACCTCCGCTATGACGAGAAGCTCCCCGTCACCGTGTGGGTCAGCGATCGCTTCACCTGGAGCGACCCGCGGGCGGCGCTGATGCGCGATGCGCGCGTCGCGTCGATCGTCGTCACGCGCGCGCCGGACGCCGATTTCTGGAAAACCGTGCGCGAGACCGCCTGGCTCGACGCCTCGAAGCTCTACGTCGTGAACGGGTCCGCGCCGGAGGCAATCAGCTTCGTCGCCGACGGGAGCGTTCCAGCCGGCCGCTACCGCCGTACCGGCAACGTCGTGGCCGCCATGCCCGCTGCTATACAATCCGTCGCCGCCGGCTTCATTACAGATCAGTGGAAGAGGACCAGCCCCGCGAATGGCAGCAGCCGCTGAGAACGAGAAGAAATCGACGGTCCGCGACTACTACGAGGCGTTGCTGATCGCGATCATCTTCGTCAACTTCGCACGCATCTTCGCCTTCCAGGCCTTCAAGATTCCGAGCGGATCGATGGAGGACAGCCTCCTCACCGGCGACCACATCCTCGTGAACAAGTTCATCTACGGCCCGCAGTTGCCGGTCCTGAAGGGCCTCCTGCCGCTGCGCGAGCCGCGTCGCGGCGACGTCATCGTCTTCCGCTATCCCGAGCAGCCGGAGGTCGACTTCGTGAAGCGCGTCGTCGGCCTGCCCGGTGAGACGGTGCAGATCCGCGACAAACGGGTTTTCGTCGACGGGAGGGAACTGCACGAGCCCTACGTGACGTTTACGGACGAGCGGACGCAGCGACCGAGCAGTCCGTTCCACCGCGATCACTTCGGCCCGTACAAAGTACCGGCCGGCGAATACTTTGCGATGGGCGACAACCGCGACAACTCGCACGACTCCCGTTTCTGGGGCGCCGTCCCGCGCCCGATGATCAAAGGCCGCGCGTTCATGGTGTACTGGTCGTACGAGCTGAAAAGGAGACCGGCCGGCCGCATCGAGGAGCTCGGAATGGTGCTGCGCGGCTTTTTCGCGAACACCCGCTGGGGTCGGACGCTCTTCGTCGTAGACCGCGAATATCACTATGGAAAGTAATCCGCCGGACGCCCAGAGCGTCGTCGAGAACCCGGATCAGACACCGGCCGCCGAGCCGAGCGGGATGGTCATCGACCGCAGCGGCCACCCGATCTCCCGCCGCAGCGTGCCGGAGAACGTCCTCAAGGTCCTGTACCGCCTGCACCGCAGCGGCTACCGCGCCTATCTCTGCGGCGGGAGCGTGCGCGACCTGCTCATGACCCGCACGCCCAAGGACTTCGACGTCGTCACCGACGCGCACCCCAACGAAGTCCGGCGCCTCTTCCGCAACAGCCGCATCATCGGACGCCGCTTCCGCCTCGTCCACATCATCTTTCAGGACCAGGTCGTGGAAGTGGCCACGTTCCGGCGCGAGCCGGATCGCGCCATCGTCGCCCCGGAGGATGCGGAGTCCGAGGATTTCCTGATCACGGACGACAACACGTTCGGGTCGCCGCTGCAGGACGCGCGGCGCCGCGACTTCACCATCAACGCCCTCTTCTACAACATCGCGGACTTCTCGGTCATCGACTACGTCGGCGGCCTCGAGGACCTGCGCGCGGGACGCGTGCGCGTCATCGGCGATCCCGATCTGCGCTTCCGTGAAGACCCGGTCCGCATGATGCGCGCGATCGAGTTCGCCTCCCGCCTCGGCTTCGAGATCGAGCAGGCGACGTACCAGGGCATCCTCCGCCACCGCGGCGACATCCTGAAAGCGTCTCCGCCGAGGGTGTCCGAGGAGATTCTCGAGCTGCTGAGGCGCGGCTGGTCGCGGGGCGCGATCCGGCTCATGGTCGACACCGCGCTGCTCGAGCCGCTCGTGCCCGAGATCTACAACGCCATCCGCACCGAGCGCGCGCCGTACTTCTGGAAGATGCTGGAAGTGCTCGACCGCACCGTGCAGGCGGGGCGGAAAGTCTCCGACGCGGTGCTGCTCTCCGTGCTCATGCTGCCGTGGGTGATCGACGAGATCGAGGAAGAGGAAGCGCGCCGCGCTGCCACGGGCCGGATGCGCATCGGCGAGGTGATCCTCTTCATCCGCGAGCTGACGCAGCCGCTCTGCGCGCGCATGGCGCTGGCCGCGGGGACGCGCCATCAGATCGAGCAGGCACTCGAGACGCTCTGGCGTCTGCTCGAGCCGCCGACCGACCGCCGCGCGCAGTTCCGGGCCGTGTACCGCGAGCCGTTCAACGACGCGCTGGCGCTGCTGGAGCTTTACGCGCTGTCGTCGGGACGGTACGTGGACGGGTTCCGCCAGTGGCAGGCGTTCGCCCAGCGCGTGCGCCGCGCGCAGGAGGAAGGGGAGCAGGCGGCCAGCCCCCGGCGCCGGCGCCGCAAGCGGTAATATGGAGTGCGGAGGCAGCGCCTCCGCTTTCGTATTCGCGTGAATAGAAAAGCGGAGGCGCGGCCTCCGCACTCCATATATGCCGTCTGAAGTCCGTCTACCTCGACCACCACGCCACCACGCCCTGCGATGCGCGTGTCGTCGAGAAGATGCTCCCGTACTTCACGGAGCACTTCGGCAACCCCGCGTCGATCACGAACCAGCATGGCCGCAAGGCGTCGATGGCCGTGGAGGATGCCCGCGCCGCGATCGCCCGCTTCCTCGGCGCGCTCCCTCCGGAGATCTACTTCACCGCGGGGGCGACCGAGTCGAACAACATTGCGCTGAATCTCCTCCGGCCGGGCGATCACTTCGTCACCAGCCTCACCGAGCACAAGTCGATCCTTGCCCCCGCCGAGCGCCTCGGCAAGAACGGCGTCGACGTCACGCTCCTCAGGCCGGATGCCGAGGGGTTCATCCATCCCGAGGCGTTGCGGGCGGTGCTGCGTTCCGAGACGCGCCTGGTCTCCATCGAGGCCGCAAACGGGGAGATCGGGACGATCCAGCCGGTCGCGGAGCTCTCCGCGCTCTGCCGCGAGCGGAAGATCCTTTTTCACACCGACGCGACTCAGGCCCTGGGCAAAGTCCCGCTCGATCTCACGAACGCCGACCTCGCCTCGTTCTCCGCGCACAAGCTCTACGGGCCGAAAGGGATCGGCGCGCTGCTCGTGCGCCGGGGGATCCGTGTCAATCCCGTGATCGTCGGAGGCGGCCAGGAGCGCGGCATCCGCTCCGGGACGGTCAACGTGCCCGCGATCGTCGGCTTCTCGGCGGCGCTGCAATTGCGGGCAAATGAGATGGCGGACGAGGCTTTGCGTCTGGCGCAATTGCGGGATTCCCTGCGCGATGGGCTTCTCGAAGCCATCGATGGCGTTTCAGTCCACGGTCCGCGGGAGTTAAGATTGCCGGGGAACCTCAACGTCAGCTTCGATCGTACCGAAGCCGAATCGCTCCTCCTGGCGATGAAACGCTTCTCTCTCTCCTCGGGATCGGCATGCAGTTCGGGGGAGAAAGGGCCATCGCGGGTGCTGCAGGCGATCGGGGTCGGGGACGCGGCGGCGATGGGCTCTCTTCGGATCGGCCTGGGAAAATCCAACACCGCGGAGCAGATGGAGATGCTGATCGAGGACCTTCAGCGCGCCGTGCGCAGACTGCGGGAGATCACGCCGCCATGAATGAACCGGGCCGCATCCTGCTCGTCGATCACTCGCGCGGCGCACTGCTGTTCCAGGAGACGATCCTCCGCCGCCGGGACATGCAGATCATGACCGCGCTCGCGGGCTCGGAAGGCTTCGTCAAGGCGAAGATGGAGAATCCCAGCCTGATCATCTTCGGCTACGACCTCTTCGACATGGCCGCGCCGGAGTTCTGCCGGGAGATCCGCGCCGAGGAGTCGACGCGCGGGGTCTCGCTGCTGCTCGTCTGCGACCGGGAGACGCCCGAGCACGGCGACCTCGCGTTGTCCGCCGGCTGCAACGACGTCATCTTCCGCCCGCTGCAGAAGGCGGAGCTCGACGACAAAGTCGAGCGGCTGACGCGTATCCCGGTACGCCGCCAGCTCCGCACGATCACGAAGATCGAAGTCTCGCTGGAAAAGAACGGCCGCTTCGTCCTCGGGCGGAGCGTGAATATCTCCGCGAACGGCATGCTCCTCGAGGTGCAGCGCATGCTCCCCCAGGACGGCCCGATGCGTCTGCACTTCTACCTGCCCGGCGATCCGCGCCCGCTGCAGGTGCTGGCCGAGGTGTTGCGTGCGGAGTTCACCGGAGCGATGTCGAAATACGGCATGCGTTTTCTGAATCCGACCGAAGACGACCGTGAGAGGATCACGCGCTACGTACACCGCCTCCGCTCGAGAGAAACGATCTGATGCCCACACCACTGGAAGAAGCAATCTTCGCGGCGCGCACGGACGACTTCCTCCGCGCGCTCACGATGTTCATCGATATCTATGGGACCGAAGACGCGCCGCCTATGCGCACCCCGAAGGACGCGAGCGGGCTGTCGTTCTTCGGACTGGCCCTGGCGCTGATGCAGAAGAAGTACAAGCCGGCGATCGACCTCTGCCGCCGGGCCATCGACCTGGAGTTCTACAACGGCGACCACTACGCAAACCTCGCGCGCGTGTACCTGGCCGCGGGGAATCGCAAGAAGGCCGTCGAGACCGCGGAACAGGGCCTCAAGCTGGTCCCCGAGCACGACTACCTGCTCCGCGTCCGCGAAAGCCTCGGCGTGCGCGGTCGTCCCGCGGTGCCGTTCCTCGACCGCACGAACCCGATCAACGTGTCGCTGGGACAGGCCCGGCACGCGAAGAAAGTCGCGGACGACGAGCAGAAGAAGCGCCGCTAAAACGAACGATGACGCAGACCGCCGCGGAGTTCTGGGACCGGCAGGCGCAGGCGACGGCGCCTGTGTACTGGGCCGAGTATCCGCTGGTCCGCCGCTACGTGAACGAGTGCGTCACCGAGTGCTGGTGGGCGTATCCGACGCACGGGTTCAAGGCGGCGTGGGCGTACCAGCCGCTCGCGCGCGGCCTGTCGATCGGCTGCGGCACGGGGCTGCTCGAGAAGGACCTGCGCTGGATGCGCATCTGCGAGGAAGTCGACGCGTACGACATCTCGCCGGAGTCGATCCGCATCGCGCAGGAGCGGGCGGTGCGGGAAGGGATCGACCGTGTGAATTACGAGGTCGCGGACTGCGAGCGCTTCGCTTATCCCGAGGCGCACTATGACGCGGTCTTCTTCAACGGGTCGATGCACCACATCAGCGATCCGGCGGCCCTGCTCGACAAGCTGCTCGCCGCGCTGAAGCCGCAGGGGCTGCTCTTTCTCGACGACTACGTCGGACCCACGCGCGACGAGTGGTCGGAAGCGCATCTGGTCCACGCGCACGAGGCGTACGACGCGCTGCCGCCGTCGTGGCGCACGGTCGAGCGTCTCGCGCCGCCGTATGACGCCTCCGATCCCTCGGAGATGATCGCGTCGAGCTCGATCCTGCCGGCGATCCACGAGCGGTTCGACATCCTCTGGGAGAAGCCGTACTGGGGCAATCTGCTGTATCCCGTGCTGTCGCAGGTCGTCACGAACGCCGACGAGCTGCCGGACGCCGACCGCATCCTGCGCGCGCTCATCGAGCGGGAGAAGAAGCTGGTGGCCGAAGGGACGTTCCTCGCGCCGTTGTTCACGTGGGTGGTGGGGCGGAAGCGGTCGCCATGAAGATCGTCATTCCGGACGACTACCAGGACGCGGTCCGCACGCTGGATTGCTTCGCGAAGCTCGCGGCGCACGACGTCACGATCTACAACGACACGCTGGCGGATACCGCGGCGCTCGCGGAACGCTTCCGGGACGCGGACGCGATCGTACTGATCCGCGAGCGGACGTCGATCGACGACGCGCTCCTCGCCCAGCTCCCGCGCCTCCGGCTCATCGCGCAGACGGGACGGGGCACGGCGCACATCGACACGAAGGCCTGCGAGCGCCGCGGCATCGAGGTGGCGGTGGGGACGGGCTCGCCGATCGCTCCGGCGGAGCTGACGTGGGCGCTGGTGATGGCGGCGATGCGGTTCATCCCGCAGGAAGTCGCGAGCATGCGCGCGGGCCGTTGGCAATCGCACCTCGGCCGCGTGCTCCGCGGACGCACCCTCGGTGTGTACGGCTACGGAAAGATCGGGACGCTCGTCGCGGGCTACGGGCGCGCGTTCGGGATGAAGGGGATCGTATTCGGGCGCGAGGGCTCGCTGTCGCGCGCTGCGGCGGATGGCTACGCCACGACGTCGCGCGAGGAGCTGTTCGCGACGTCCGACGTGTTGTCGCTGCACCTGCGGCTCACGAACGAGACGGAGGGGATCGTCACGCGCGCGGATCTCGCGCGGATGAAGCCGGATGCGTTGCTCGTCAACACGAGCCGCGCGGAGCTGGTCGAGAAGGGCGCGCTGGTGGAAGCGTTGCGCGCGGGCCGTCCCGGCTTCGCCGCCGTCGATGTGTACGAATCGGAACCATTGAACGATCACCCGCTGCTGACGATGGACAACGTCATCTGCACGCCCCACCTCGGCTACGTGGAGCGCGACAGCTACGAGCTCTACTTCGGCCAGGCGTTCGACGCGGTCAACGCGTTCGCGGAGAAGCAGTCATAATGCGATTCGTCCTCCTGTCCCTCGCCCTCGCGATGCCGATGCACGCCTGTCTGCAGACGTACCACACGACCCTCTCCGGCAAGCGGAAGCTGGTCGCCGAGATGCCGACGCCGACGACCGTGGAGATCCTCAACTCTTCGGCGGCGGGGAGACGCGGGTTCTGGGAGACCGAGTCGAAGAAGCTTGCGTCCGCGAAGGACTACCGCTCGCGCAACGACTACGCCGTCGCGCTGGTCCACCTCGGCCGCGGCGCGCAGGCGATTCCGATCCTGGAAGCACTGGAGCGCGAGCGTCCCGGCGTCTACCACACCGCCGCGAACCTCGGCACGGCATTCGAGCTGGCCGGCCGCAACGCGGACGCGCTGCGCTGGATCCGGGAGAGCATCCGCCGCAATCCGAAAGCGCACGACGGCACCGAGTGGCTGCACGTCGCGATCCTCGAGGCCAAGCTCGCGCAAACGCGCGATCCGAAGTGGCTGGCCACGCATTCCGTACTCGCGCTCGACTTCGGTCCCGACGCCGTGCCCCGCATGCCGAAGCGTCTCCCCAACGGCAACACCGGCAAGCCCGTGACGGCCAAGGCGCTGAGGGACGCGCTCTACTACCAGATGCTGGAGCGCCGCCAGTTCGTCAACCCGCCCGACCCTTACGTCGCGGACCTGTTCTTCGACTGGGCTAACATCGTCGCGCTCACCGACACGGTCGAAACCGCGGTCGATCTCTACAACGAATCGCTGCGTTTCGGTTTCGCGCGCGAGACTCTGGCGAAGAAGCGCATCGCGCACATGAAGCGCGTCATCCGCCGCGCGGTATGAACGATCCCCCGTGGTGGCGCGCGAAGGCGCGAAGGATTGAAAAAACGTAGGGCGTGGCTTCAGCCCGCCTCTCGGGCGGGGTGGAGGCGCCCACCGGGGGAGGCGGGCTGAAGCCACGCCCTACGTTTTTCGATCCTTCGCCCCTGCATTTTGGAGATGATCCGCCCTGCAAAAAGGAGGAACACCATGGCAGTCAAACCGATCCCGGAGGGGTACCAGACCGTGACGCCGTACCTGACGGTCGCGGACGTGGCGAAGGAGTTGGAGTTCATCAAGGCCACGTTTGGCGCGACCAAGGTCGAGGCGTTCGAGATGGGCGGCGGCATCATGCACGCGGACATCACCATCGGCGACTCGCACGTGATGATCGGCGCGGCCAGCGAGCAGTGGCCGGCGCGGCCGGGGACGCTGTACCTCTACAGCGAAGACTGCGACGCGATGTACCGGAGCGCGCTGGCTGCCGGGGCGCAGTCGCTCCGGGAGCCGACGGACGAGTTCTATGGCGACCGCAGCGCGGGTGTCGTGGATGCGCAGGGCAATCAGTGGTGGTTCGCTACGCACATCGAGGACCTGACGCCCGAGGAGCTGGAGCAGCGCGCAGCTGCCGCGGGCGGCGGCTAGCTCCGACGGTGTTCGCAAGTGACCGCGTAGCGGTCGTAGGAGAGTAGCCCCCGGCGCCAGCCGGGGGCTGCGATGGTCGTCTTGGTACGAGCCCGCGTAGCGGGCGAAAGGGCGTACCTGCCGCCCGCTGACGCGGACTCATTTTCCGTGACGCATCCCGTACCCCGGCTGAAGCCGGGGTCTATTCTCTGATGACCGCTACGCGGCCACTTCGATGACGATTACGATCGATACCAGGCCGCAAGCCGCTCGGGGGAGACGCCGAGGTGCCAGGCGGCGATGATGAGCCAGTTGATGGCGGACGCCCGGACGACGCCTTTCGTGAGGAAGCGGCGGCCGGACGTCCGCACTTTCAGCGGCAGGATCGCGGCGCGTTTCATGGCGCGGGCGACGACGTAGTCCTCCATCAGGGGGAGCTCGGGGTAGCCGGGAAAGGCATCGCGGCGGAAGAACTGGGCCTGATCGCCCCACGGCGCGCGGGTGAGGCGGGTGCGGGCGTTGATCATGAACGCGACGTAGCGGAGGCGGAAGCCGGGCTCGATGAACTCGACGAGGAAGCCTCCGCAGTCGCCTGGTGCGTTCATGACCGCCTCCGCTGCGCCCAACGGCAGAAGCGTGTCCGCGTGCAGAAAGATCAGCACGTCGCCCGTCGCCTCGACCGCCCCGCGATTGAGCTGCTTCGCGCGAACGCGCTCTCCGGCGATCACGCGCGCACCGCGGGCGGTGGCAATGGCGACGGTCGCGTCGCTGCTCCCCCCATCCGCGACGATCACCTCGTCGACGCCCGCCGCGCGCGCGGCGTCGATCGTCGCGGCGATGCGGGCTTCCTCGTTCAGCGTGGGGATGATGACGCTCACTCGGGTCATAGCAGCCGCGACAATCCTTTCACGCCCTGCGTGAGCGCGCTGGGCGTCAGGCCCATGTAGCCGAGGACGAGGCCGTTGCGGGGGCGGCCGGCGTAGAGACGGGAGAGGGTAGGGAGATCGAGGCCTTCGCGGGCGGCGCGCGCGGCGACGTCGCGGTCGTTCTTCTCCAGGAACGCGACGACGCGAAAGCCTGCGTTCGCGGGGCCGAGCTCGACGTCGAGGTGGCGCTCGAAGAGGCGCACGGCGGTGTCGCGGCGCTCGCGATAGAGAGCGCGCATCCGCTTGAGGTGGGCGTCGAAGTGGCCGAAGCCGATGAAGTCCGCGACGACGCGCTGGAGGAACGGCGGGGGGTGCCCGTCGACCTGGGTGCGCGCGGTGACGAACGACGTCACGAGGTCGGGCGGCAGCACGACGTAGGCGAGGCGCAGGGCGGGGTAGAGCGACTTGGTGAACGTGCCGACGTAGATCACGCGGCCGGCGGAGTCGAGTCCCTGGATCGCCGTCAGTGGGCGGCCGTCGTAGCGGAACTCGCCGTCGTAGTCGTCCTCGAGGATCCACGCGTCGTTGCGGCGCGCCCAGGCGAGCAGCGCCAGGCGCCGGTCGAGCGACATTGCGGCGCCGAGGGGGTAGTGGTTCGAGGGCGTGACATACGCGACCCGCGCGCTCGGCGCGAGCGCGATGCCTTGGGCAACATCCAGCCCTTCGCCGTCGACCGGCACCGGCACCACGCGGGCGCCGGCCGCCGTGAGCGCGGCGCGTGCGCCGTAGTAGCCCGGCTCCTCGATCCACGCCGCTTCGCCGGGATCGATGAGGAGCTGGGAGAGGAGGTGCAGCGCCTCCTGCGAGCTGCTGACGATGACCACCTGCGACGCGTCGCAATACACGCCGCGCGCGGTGTTGAGGTACGTCGCGACGTTCTCTCTCAAGGAAGCCTCGCCGGCCGGATCTCCGTACACGAGCGACGCGTGATCGAGCCGGCGCGCGTGCGAGGAGAGGAGGCGCTGCCAGGTGGCGAGCGGGAAGTGCTCGAGCGCGGGGAGTCCTGCGGCGAACGGCTTCACGACCAGCGGCTCGATGCAGGCCATCGACGCGCCGGCGGCGCGTCCGCGTCCGGACAGCGCGCGGCGCCCCTCCAGCCGCGCGGTGCGCTTCTTCGGCAGCGGCAGCTCGCAGACGTACGTCCCCGAGCCGACGCGCCGCTCGACGTAGCCTTCGCGCTCGAGCTGCGCGTATGCCTCTTCCGCTGTTTTGCGCGACACGCCCCGCTGCGCCGCGAGCTCGCGCGTCGACGGCAGGCGCGACCCTCCGCGGAGGATTCCGCCGACGATGGCTTGCCGGATCTCGCCGAAAAGCAGGCGATGAAGTGGTCTCCTGGCGGTGCTGGAAATGGTCTCCATCGGGGGACCATCATTGTCGCACCATTCTCGGCATGGACAGCAACACTGCGCTCGCACATTTCGAAAGCCGGCTGGAGTGGGAGATCGACGCCGCGGACCTGTACGCGAACCTGCACACGAACTACGAGGCGTACATCGTCATCGACGCGCGGACGCCCGAGGTGTTCGCGATGGGCCATGTGCCCGGAGCCATCAACCTGCCGCACCGGACCATCACCGCGGAGACGGCGGCCTTCCCGAAGGACGCCGTGCTGGTGACGTACTGCGACGGCATCGGCTGCAACGCCTCCACGAAAGCCGCGGTCAAGCTCTCCCGCCTCGGATACCGCGTCAAGGAGATGATCGGCGGGCTGGACTGGTGGCGGCGCGACGGACTGCCGGTGCACAACGGGGAGCCCGCAACCCATGCGGTGGCGTGCGGATGTTGATCGCGCTCGTCACGTGGCGCGGCCTGCCCGAGCTCGCAGCGGACGATCGCCTCCTGCGCGATGCGCTCGTCCGCCGCGGCGTGGATGTGCGCGCGGTGGTCTGGGATGACCCGGGCGCCGACTGGCGGAGCTTTGACGCGATCGTCATCCGCTCGACGTGGGACTACCACAAGCGCCTCGACGAATTCCGCGCGTGGCTCGACCGGATGGACGGGCTGCCGCTGTGGAACCCGCCGGCGGTGTTGCGGTGGAACACGCACAAGTCCTATCTGCTCGACCTGCAGGCGCGCGGGATCGCGATCGTGCCGACGCTGCTCATCCCGCGCGGACAGGGCTTCATCGTGAAGCCCGCGGTATCCGCGACGGCGTTCCGGACCGAGCGGCACGAGACCGACTGCGACGTGCTGGTACAGCCGTTCGTGCCCGAGGTCGTCACGGACGGCGAGCTGTCGTTCATGTTCCTCGGGCGCAGGTTCAGTCACGCGGTGCGCAAGCGTGTGGCGAGCGGAGACTTCCGCGTGCAGTCGGAGTTTGGCGGGAGCGCCGAGCCGTTCACGCCGTCGCCGGAGCTGATCGAGCAGGCGTCGCACATCGCGTCCATGCTTGGCGAGCAGTGGCTGTACGCGCGGATCGACTGCGTCGTGCGCGACGGGCGTCTGCTGCTGATGGAGCTCGAGGCGACGGAGCCGTCGCTGTTCCTCGGCGCGGAGTCCGCGGAGCGGTTCGCCGATGCGATAACCTCGACCGCGTGAATGCTTACGTGCTCGTTGGCGGGCGGTCGCGGCGGATGGGGGAGTCGAAGGTCGCGTTGTTTCTCGACCGGGTGGTGGCAGCCGCGCGGCCGGTGTTTGACGAGGTGATTGCCGTAGGGCGTGGCTTCAGCCCGCCCCCCACGTGGGAGGGCGGGCTGAAGCCACGCCCTACATTTTTGACGAAGGCGAGGGGGCCATCTTCGGCGTCGTGCGCGCGTTGCGCGATGCGCGTGGCAAGTGTTTCCTCCTCGCCGTCGACTATCCGTTGATCACGACGGAGGTCCTGAGCTTCCTGCGCGACCGCGAGGGGATGCCGGAGTGGAACGGCCATCCGCAGCCGCTCTGCGCGGTGTGGGACGCGGCGTGGCTGCCGCGCATCGAGGCGCGCATCGCGCGCGGCGAGCTCGATTTGCGCGGGGCCGTGGAAACGGACATCATCGTCCGGGAATCCGAGTTGCGCGCGCGCTTTCCTGGCGAGCCGCTGCTGAACGTCAATACGCCGGAGGAGTGGGAACGTGCCCAAAGATTTCTCGCATCTCGATGAGACCGGCGGCATCTCCATGGTCCACGTCGGCGCGAAGAAGGTGACGCAGCGCGAGGCCGCGGCCTCCGCCACCGTACGCATGACCCCCGCCACGCTGAAGAAGCTCATCGAGCGCGCGCTGCCGAAGGGGGACGTCCTCACCACCGCCAAGATCGCCGGCGTCCTCGCCGCGAAGCAGACGCCGTCCCTCATCCCGCTCGCGCACCCCCTCGCCCTCGAATCGGTCGACGTCACGTTCGATATCGACGCCGAAGGAGGCACGATCGAAGTCCACGCCATCGTCCGCTGCGAAGGCAAGACCGGCGTGGAGATGGAAGCGATGACCGCGTGCGCCGTCGCCGCGCTCACGATCTACGACATGTGCAAGAGCGCGGAGAAGGGGATCGTCATCGAGGCGTTGCAGCTCGTACGCAAGTCGGGCGGTAAGTCCGGAACCTGGGAACGAACTGAGTTGACCCCCCTCTGCCAGGGCGGCCTACGGTCATTCGTTGGCGCGGGCTCAGCGGAGCGCTCCGCGTCCTTCTCGGCCGCGACGAGCTGCTTCCGGATCGTGCCGAGCATCCGCGCGTCCGTGGCCACCGCCAGATCGACGAGCTTCTGCCGTTCCTTGTAGCCGTTGAACGCGACGACGAAGCGGTCGATGCGGAAGGCGACGGCGCGGCCGAGGTACTTGTCTTCGGCCGTGAAGTTGTCCTCGCCGAGGTTGGGGATGGGGTCGAGGAGCTTGCCGTTGCGGATGTAGAGGTTCTTGTACGCGTCGAGGATGCGCGTCGCCGCGGCGCGGTTCGCCGACGGGATGATCAGGCCTTCGTGGACGTCGCCGCCGACGTCGAACTTCGCCTGAAACGAGTTGCCGAGGATCGCCTGGCCGAAGCCGATGTCCGCGGAGTAGCGCTCGCTGCCGGCGACGCGCGAGTCCACCGGGAAGAAGTTGAAGACCGCCGGCTTCGACGGCGCGGCCGGCATGCGCTCCGCGACGAACGTCGCCAGCTTCGTCAGCGCGTCGAAGGCGTTCGTGCTGCCGCCGGTCACGCGTACGTAGAAGGGCCCGCGCCAGAGGTGGACGGCGAACTTGCTCACGTACGCCTCGTTGTCGATGGTGAGGAAGCGGCGCGCGGCGTCTTTGCGCATCGAGTACGCGCCGAAGGCCTTCACGAAATCGGGAAAGCGGAAGATCTCGACCGTGGCGAAGCCGTGGCCGTCGAGCGCGACGTACTTGCCCGCCGTGGCGTCCATGACCTCGTAGCGCGCGAAGTGCTGTCCGTCGGCGCCGAGGTACGTATTGATGCGGTCGCCCGGGACGACCATGGGGTCCTCCTCCAGACGCCATCCCGGTGCCTCCTCATGGCGGGGGAGGAACTGCAGGCTCGGCGAGTCGATGACCGTGAAGTCGATCTCCGGCTCAGCCGGACGCGGTGCGGCGGCGACGGTCTTCGCGTCGCCGCGGCAGCCGAGGACTACGAGCAGCGCGAGGATGAGCGTGGAGCGCAGAGCGCAGAGCGCAGAGCGCAGGAGATCCGACTGAGGCTTCTGCCCTCTGCCCTCTGCCCTCTGCCCTCCGTTCACAGCGAGCGCAGAAAATCGATGGTCACGCGGACGCCGGCTCCGGTCGCTCCGCGCGCCTCGCGGGCGGTCTCGCTCTCCGTGTACGCCGTTCCGGCGATGTCGAGGTGGGCCCATGACGAACAATCGACGAACTCCTTCAGGAAAACTGCCGCGGTGGTCGCGCCGCCCCAGCGGCCGCCGGAATTCTTCATGTCCGCCCATTCGCTGCGGATCAGATCCTTGTATTCGTCCCAGGCTGGCAGTCTCCAGAGTCGTTCTCCGACGCGCTCCCCCGACTCAATCAACTTCCGGGCCAGCTCGTCATCGCTGCTGAACAGCCCCGCGGCTTCGCTGGCCAGGGCGACCACGCAGGCGCCGGTCAGGGTGGCGTAGTCGAGGATGTGATCGGGCTTGAGCTGGGACACGTAGTGCAGCGCATCCGCGAGGATCATCCGCCCCTCGGCGTCCGTATTCACGACTTCCACGGTCTTGCCGCTCATCATGGTGATGATCTCGCCGGGCTTGTAGGCACTGCCGCTGGGGAGGTTCTCCGTCGAGGCGAAGACGGCCGTGATCTTCACGGGCAGCTGGAGCCTCGCGGCGGCTTCGATGATGCCGATGACGGCCGCGGCGCCGCACATGTCGAACTTCATCTCCTCCATCTTCTCGGCGGGCTTGATGGAGATGCCGCCGGAGTCGAAGGTGATGCCTTTGCCGACCAGGGCGACGTGCTTCTTGGCCTTGCGTCCCGCGTACTCCATGACCACGAAGCGCGGCTCCTCGTCCGAGCCGCGGTTGACGGCGAGGAGGCCGCCCATCTTCATGCGCGTAATCTCGCGCTTGCCGTAGACGGTGCACTTGACGCCGGCGCTCTTGCAGACGGCTTCGGCGCGCGCGGCGAGCTCCGCGGGGGTCATGAGGTTCGCGGGGGCGTTGCCGAGGTCGCGGACGTTCCGGATGGCCTCGGCCAGGATCTTCGCCTCGGACGTCAGGCGCTTGGCATCGGCATCCGGCGCGATGACGGTGCCGTGGATGGCGATGGGCTTCTCGTCTTTTTTGACGGTGATGTAGGGGTCGTACTTGTAGTCGCTCTGCGCGAGGGCGTCGGCGACGGCGAGAGCGGTGGCGTTGGCGTCCATCTGCGGGAGGGGACCGGGGAAGTAGATCGCGATGCGGGCGTCGCGATGTTTCTTCGCCGTGCGTCCCGCGGAGGTGATCGCGCCGCGGACTCCGCGGTGGGTGACCGCCTCGGGTTTGCCGAGGCCGATGAGTGTGACTTTGCGGGGCTCGCCGTTGAGGATGGTGATGGATTCGTCGGAGCGTCCCGCGAATTTCGACTCGCGGATCGCTTTCGCGACGGAGTCCCACGGCACGTCATAGTTGCCCTCGGCGAGGAGGACGAAGAGGTGTTCGATTCTGGAGAGCTTCGGTTCGCGGATGATGTCGACTTGCATGGCGGGCGCATTCTAGCTTTGATGCTGGATTTACAGGCGGGAACGGATGAGTGACATCGTCGTTGCAGCACGTGTCTGGCGGCGAGTCGACCGGCCCGGCCGTGAGCATTGCCGGTTGCTCGACGACGGGCTTGCGGGCGACGTCGTCATCGACCGATGCTTCTTTTCCTACCGCGTCGTAGTCGACGCGGCGTGGCGGACGCAGTCGGTGCGGGTGGTGGGGTGGGTCGGCGCGGAGCCCTTCACGTTCTCGCTGGACCTGCCGGCCCTGCACGGTTGCATCGACGCGGACCTGGGCTTCACGCCTTCGACGAACACCCTCCCGATCCGCCGCCTCGGCCTGGCGGTGGGTGAGGAGGCGCAGGTGTCGGCGGCGTGGCTGCGCTACCCCGGACTCACGCTGGAGCGCCTGGACCAGACCTACCGCCGCACGGGCGAGTTGACGTGGCAGTACATCAGCGCGACGGGGTTCACCGGCGCGCTCGAGGTGGACGAGCACGGAATGGTGCGGACGTACGAGGGCGGGTGGGTTACAGCGTGAGGTCTTTCTCTCCGTCCCCTCTGCGAAATGCGGCCGAGCCGCAACCAAGTTATCGCCGCGAAGCCTCTGTGATCTCTGTGTCTCTGTGGTGAACGTCTCCCTTTTGCCTCTAAGAGAAAGAGACCGATTCACCACAGAGACACAGAGCCCACAGAGGCTTCGCGGCGAAATCGTTGTGCCACGCGAAGAGATCACAGAGAGGAACGGACCGCCGGATGATATTTTGGCCGGACTCATGCACGAGGTGACTGCTTAATGCCCTATCGAGTTCTGGTGATCGACGACGAAACCGGCATCCGGGAAGCGATCCGGATGACGCTGGAGTACGAGGGCTACAAGATCGACGAGGCGCGCTCGGGGCAGGAAGGGCTCGATAAAGCCGCCAAAGTGCCGTACGACGCGATCCTGCTCGACATCAAGATGCCTGTCCTGGACGGCATCGAAGTCCTCGAGAACCTCAAAGAGCAACGCATCTACTCGCCGGTGGTCATGGTCTCCGGCCATGGCGACGTCCACACCGCGGTCGAGTGCACGAAGCGCGGCGCGTTCGACTTCCTCGAGAAGCCGCTGAACCGCGACAAGCTGCTCCTGACGGTCCGCAACGCCGTCCGGCAGCGGTCGCTGGAAGAAGAGAACACCGAGCTCAAGGTCAAGCAGGAGAAGGAGTACCAGCTCGTCGGCAACGCGCAGAGCATGGCCGAGCTGAAGTCGCAGATCGAGCGGGCGGCGCCGACGAAGGCGACGGTGCTGATCACCGGCGAGTCGGGCACGGGCAAGGAGCTCGTCGCGCGGGAGATCCACCGCAGCTCGTCGCGCGCGAATCGCCCGTTCATCCAGGTCAACTGCGCCGCCATTCCGAACGAGCTGATCGAGTCGGAGCTCTTCGGCCACAAGAAGGGCTCGTTCACGGGCGCGGTGCGCGATCAGATCGGCAAGTTCGTGGCCGCCGACGAAGGCACCATCTTCCTCGACGAGATCGGCGACATGTCCCTCGGCGCGCAGGCCAAGGTGCTGCGCGTGCTGCAGGAAGGGGAGGTCGAGCCGGTGGGCTCCGCGACGGTCGTCAAGGTCGACGTCCGCGCGATCGCCGCGACGAACAAGAACCTCGAGGAAGAGATCCGCAACGGCCGCTTCCGCGAGGATCTCTACTATCGGCTCAACGTCATCCCCATGCGCACGCCGCCGCTGCGGGAGCGCCGCGACGACGTCTCCACCCTCGCGCAACACTTCGCGAAGCTCTTCTCCGAGGAGCACAACTACCACCCGAAGAAATTCACCGATGCGGCGCTGAAGGCCCTCGGCGACGCCCCGTGGCGCGGCAACGTGCGCGAGCTGCGCAACATGATCGAGCGCCTGGTGATCATGGTGCCGGCGGAGAAGATCGACGTCACCGACCTGCCCGCGGAGTTCTTCCGTACGTCGACGGACATCATCAGCACGGCCATGCGCCTGGCCACGCTGCAGGAGTTCAAAGACGAGGCGGAGAAGGCGTTCATCATCGCCAAACTGCGCGAGCATGGATGGAACGTGTCCAAGACGGCCGAGGCGATCGATACGCCGCGCTCGAACCTGTACAAGAAGATCGAGCAGTACAACATCAAGCGCGAGGCCGGCGCGGGCGTGACGGGGGCCGATGGCGTCGACGGCCAGTAACGGCGACCGCCCCATCGGCGTGTTCGACTCCGGCGTCGGCGGTCTGACGGTTTTTCGCGAGATCGCCCGCGCGCTCCCCCGCGAGCCTCTCGTCTACCTCGGCGACTCCGCGCGCGTGCCGTACGGGACGAAGTCGCCCGCGACGGTCGTGCGCTACTCCCTCGAAGCCGCCGCACACCTCATGGGCCGCAACGTGAAGATGCTCGTCATCGCCTGCAACACCGCGACGGCCGCGGCGCTGCCGGTGCTCCGCGAGAAGCTGTCGATCCCCGTGATCGGCGTCGTCGAGCCAGGGGCGCGCGCGGCGGTCGAGCGCACGTCCGGCGTCGTCGGCGTCATCGCGACCGAGGGGACGGTGCGGTCGAAGGCGTACACCAACGCGATCCGCGCGCTCGATCCCGACATCGAAGTGATCGAGTCCGCCGCGCCGCTGTTCGTCCCGCTCGCGGAAGAGGGGTGGGCCAACACCCACGTCGCCCGCGAAGTCGCCGAGATCTACCTCGAGCCGCTCATCGACGCCGGCATCGATACCCTCGTTTTAGGCTGCACGCACTATCCCATCCTCCGAGCCACGATCGAGCTGGTGGTCGGCGGAGCCGTGCACATCGTCGACAGCGCCGAAACGACCGCCCAGTTCGTGCAGGACGCGCTGGGCCGTTCGACCGGCGTCGAGCGTCCCGTCCACCACTTCCTCGTCACGGACGCCGAGGAACGGTTCCGCCGCATCGCCGGGGAGTTCCTCGAGCGCGACATCGAACACCTGGAATTGGTGACTTTGTAAAGGGAGACTGCCCCCTCGTAGGGACTACCGGCTCTGCCGGCTCCGGATCTGCGATCGCCGTTTGCTGCCGCACGACACCCGAGTCGTCCCGCAGCATCCGCGGGTGCCTTCGTCACGACTCGGTCTGGCTTCGTCAGGACAGGGCTGTGCCTCGCGAGGCACACGGTCTGGTAACGATAGGACTCGGTCTGGCTTTGTTAGGACAGGGCTGTGCCTCGCGAGGCACACGGTCTGGTAACCATAGGACTCCGCCTGGCTTCGTTAGGACAGGGCTGTGCCTCGCGAGGCACACGGTCTGGTAACGATAGGACTCGGTCTGGTTTCGTCAGGACAGGGCTGTGCCTCGCGAGGCACACGGTCTGGTAACGATAGGACTCGGTCTGGTTTCGTTAGGACAGGGCTGTGCCTCGCGAGGCACACGGTCTGGTAACGATAGGACTCGGTCTGGTTTCGTCAGGACAGGCCTGTCCCTCACCATCGAAGTGGACATCGTCAGATTCCGACGTTTGGCCCAACGCCTCCGGCGGCACAAGGTGCTCGGGCCGCAAGCACGCCGTTACACGATCACGTCCACTCGATCCCACAGCGCTGCCTACCGCGGCGTCAACGCGCCATACGTCAGGCGCGCGATCTCCCACTCCTCGTTGGTGGGGATGACCCACACCTCGACAGCCCCTCGGCTGATCCGTCTCTCGTCCGTACGCGAGGCACGATTCAGGTCCTCGTCGAGCTCCACGCCCAGGAAGGTCAGACGCTCACAGACGCGGGAGCGGATGAGCGAGGAATGCTCGCCGATGCCGGCGGTGAACGTGACGGCGTCGACGCCGCCGAGGACGGCGGCGTAGGCGCCGATGTATTTGGCGGCGCGGTAGGCGAACATCTCCAGTGCGAGCGCGGACGCTGCGTCGCCGGTGCGTGCGGCCGCCTCCAGCTCGCGGACGTCGCCGCTGCGGCCGGAGACGCCCAGCAGACCGGACTGGTGGTTGAGCAGCTCGTCGAGCTCCTCCGCGGTCTTTCCCGTGCGTAGCAGGTGGAGGAGGATTCCGGCGTCGAGGTCGCCCGCGCGTGTTCCCATCACCAGGCCTTCCATGGGCGTGAACCCCATGCTGGTGTCGATGCTGCGGCCCTCGTGGATGGCGCACACACTCGCTCCGTTTCCGAGGTGGCAGACGACGTGACGCTTCGCCTGCACGCGCGAGGAGACATACGAGTAGGAGATGCCGTGGAACCCGTAGCGCCGGACCGCGAGCGAGGGCGGCACCGCATACTGCGAGGCGACCGGCGGCATCGTCTGATGGAAGGCGGTGTCGAACACCGCGACGACCGGAATGCCGGGATGGGTGCGCCGCGCCTCTTCGACGGCGCGGACCGCGGCCGGATTGTGGAGCGGCGCCAGCTCGGCGAGCCGGCCGATCTCGGCGAGCACGGCTTTGTCGACCGGGACGGGTGCGATCAGCTTCGCGCCACCGTGGACGACGCGGACGCCGACGGCATCGACTGCTGCTGATTCCGCGGCGGGCACGCCGCGGGGAAACTCGTACCGCGCGCGCTTCATCGAGGAACTGCCGGGATTGAGGACGAGGATGTTCACGTCAGAAGGGCCAGCGCCAGTCGCGAACGTGCGGCATGTCGTCGCCGTGCTCCCGGATGTACTCACTGTGCTCGACCAGCTTGTCGCGCATTGCCTGCTTCACGTGCGCGTGCCGCGGCAGGAGGCCGGGAACGCGGTCGATCACGTCCATGACCAGGTGGAAGCGGTCGAGATCGTTCAGCACCGCCATGTCGAACGGCGTCGTGGTCGTGCCTTCTTCCTTGTAGCCGCGCACGTGCAGGTTGCGGTGATTGGTGCGCCGGTAGGTCAGCCGGTGGATCAGCCACGGATAGCCGTGAAAGGCGAAGATGATCGGCTTGTCGGTGGTGAACAGCGAATCGAAGTCGCGGTCGGACAGCCCGTGCGGATGCTCGCTCTGCCGGCTGCAGCGTCATCAGGTCGACGACGTTGACGACGCGCACCTTCAGATCCGGGAAGCGTGCTCGCGCAGCATCGCCACCGCCGCGAGCGTTTCCAGCGTCGGCACGTCGCCGGCGCAGGCCATCACGACGTCGGGCTCGCCGTCCTGGTCGTTGCTCGCCCACTGCCAGATGCCGATGCCCGGCCGTGCAGTGCTTGACCGCCGCGTCCATATCCAGCCACTGCAGCGCCGGCTGCTTGCCGGCGACGATCACGTTCACGTAGTTGCGGCTGCGCAGGCAGTGGTCGGTCACCGACAGCAGCGTGTTGGCGTCCGGCGGCAGATAGACGCGGACGACGTCGGCCTTCTTGTTCACGACGTGATCGATGAAGCCGGGATCCTGGTGGCTGAAGCCGTTGTGATCCTGCCGCCAGACGTGCGAGGTCAGCAGATAGTTGAGCGAGGCGATCGGCCGCCGCCACGGGAATCTCGCGCGTCGTCTTCAGCCACTTCGCATGCTGGTTGAACATCGAGTCGACGATGTGGATGAAGGCCTCGTAGCAGGAGAAGAAGCCGTGGCGGCCGGTCAGCAGATAGCCTTCCAGCCATCCCTGGCACATATGCTCGCTCAGCACTTCCATCACCCGGCCGTCGGGCGAGAGGTGCTCGTCGTGGGCAGGATCGTCGCCGGTGAACACGCGATCGGTCACCTCGAAGACAGCGCCGAAGCCGGTTGGACGCGGTCTCGTCCGGACCGACGACGCGAAAGTTTTCGCGGTGTTCGCTCCGGATGACGTCGCGCAAGCAGCATTCCCATGACCCGCGTCGCCTCGGCGAGCTCGGTGCCCGGCTTCGTCACCTCGACCGCGTAGTCGCGGAAATCCGGCATCCGCAGATCCCGCAGCAGCAGGCCGCCGTTCGCGTGCGGGTTCGCGCCCATGCGCCGCTCGCCTCTCGGCGCGAGCGCCGCGATACTCGGCCCGAAGTCTGCCCGTTCGCGTCGAACAGCTCCTCCGGCTCGTAGCTCTCGCATCCATTCTTCCGAGCAGTCGCAGATGCTCGGGATTCTTTGCGAGCTCCGAGAACGGCACCTGGTGGGAGCGCCAGGTGCCCTCCGTCGGCTTGCCGTCCACTTCCTTCGGGCCGGTCCAGCCCTTCGGCGTGCGCAGCACGATCATCGGCCACATGCGGGCGCTCGCGAAATCCGTTCGCGCGCGCCTCGTGCTGGATCTCGCGAATCTCGGCGTCGACGACCTCGTCGAGCGCCGCCGCCATCAGCTGGTGCATCTGCATCGGGATCGTCGCCTTCGACAAAGTAGGGCCGGTAGCCGTAGCCGGTGAAGAGCTCGTCCAGCTCCGTCATGGCTCAGCCGCGCGAGCACCGTGGGGCTTGGCGATCTTGTAGCCGTTGAGATGCAGAATCGGCAGCACCGCGCCGTCGCGCGCCGGATTGAGAAACTTGTTCGAGTGCCAGCTCGCCGCCAGCGGGCCGGTCTCCGCTTCGCCGTCGCCGACGACGCAGCAGGCGATCAGATCGGGATTGTCGAAGACCGCGCCGTAGGCGTGCAGGAGCGCGTAGCCGAGCTCGCCGCCCTCGTGGATCGAGCCGGGCGTCTCCGGCGCGACGTGGCTCGGGATGCCGCCGGGAAAGGAGAACTGCTTGAACAGCTTCCGCAGCCCTTCCGCGTCCTGCGGTGATGTCGGGATAGACCTCGCTGTACGTGCCTTCGAGGTAGGTGTTCGCGACCATGCCCGGGCCGCCGTGACCGGGACCGGCGATGTAGATCATGTTCAGATCGCGCGCTTTGATCAGCCGGTTGAGATGGACGTAGATGAAGTTCAGGCCGGGCGTCGTCCCCCAGTGCCCCAGCAGCCGCGGCTTGACGTGCTCGATCGCGCAGCGGCTCGCGCAGCAGCGGGTTGTCGAGAGGTAGATCTGGCCGACCGAGAGATAATTCGCCGCCCGCCACCACGCGTGCATCCCGCGGAGCTCGTCATCGGAGAGGGGATGTTCGTCGCTCATCGTGGGCTGCACCATATACGCTCTGGGCGGGGTGGCAGCAAAGGAGCGCCGGCTTCCAGCCGGCCGCTACGCCGGCATCTTGCCGGCATGGCTCTCGCGAGGAACCCGGGCCGCCTTAATAGGCGGAGCGGTCGGGCTGGAAGCCGGCGCTCCCGGTGCGTCCTCTCGAATGACGGTGACATGCACAAGAATGTGAGCACCGACACGATCGCAGGCGCGCACCGGGCCTAGACTCAGTGGATGTCTCGTCCAGGATTCGTCTTCGATCTCACCGCCCACGCTCCCGGCCAGGGGCTGGACTTCACCTGCCGCGGCTGCGGCACGAAGGAACCGGCCGGCGCGGCGTCGAACGCCGAGCTCCACACACTCCTGAGGATTCACGCGCACGAGCGCCACGCGCTGGCGCACGCCGAGGAGTCGAAGATCACCCACCACGACCGGAGCGGCGGGGAGAAGGTCGTCTGCTTCTGGCCGCCGGAAGCGGTGTGATATGGAGTGCGGCGGCACGGCCGCCGCTTTCGAATTCGTGTGGCGCGAGCGTCACGCGTACCCCTCGCGGCAAACGAATTCGTCCGGAAGGTGAAGAAGCTGATCCTTCCCGACTACTAGCGACCAGCGCCGACCAGTTGGGCAGGATGAGGCGTGCGTAGCGTCGCGAGCTCCTCGGCCGAGTCGCGATCTTCCTGCTGCGCCTCGACGAGACGCAGCACGTCGGCCGCCTCCGGATGTCCTTCGAAGAAGAGGCGATAGTCCATGATGACGCTGCTGCCGGGCATGCGCTCCATGTTCGCAATTCTCCAGGACGGCTCGTCGTGTGATTCCTGGCTCAACTGCCAGGCGGACTTCGCCCCGTATCCCTTCAGCGCGTACTCGAGTGCTTCGATATCAGAATCTGAGAAGACATCCAGATCCGGCTTCTTTTTTGCGCGAAAGACCGGGTGCTTCCGCAAAAACTTCTCTACGCTGATATATTCGTCGAACAGTTCCTTCGCCACTGGTGGGTACTGCGCGTCGTGCGCGATGACGTCGTTCATAACGTTGAGCGACGTAGAGGGAACCGGGCCGTACTCCATGCAGGCATACAGGTCGCCGATGACGGGGCGGCCGTAGGTCAGCAGGTGGTACTTGTCGGCGTGGAAAAGTAGCTTCGCCGCCTTCATCCTGTCGAGATCACGCACACCGCGATCAGCGAAGAAGGCCAAAGCCTGAACCAGCTTCTCGGAAGCAAACCGAAATCGAATCTGCGCCATCGTCCTCAGGTCAAAACGTGTCCGAGCTGACACGGCAAAGTGTACCCCAGAAGACATGCTTACATTCATCGGCCGATACTGCAACGTGCGTACACACATACTCACCACACCTCACACCGCGTCGTCGGCCGGACGCACCATCGGTGCGTCCTGCTGGCAGCCGAACGCCGTCGCGAACTCGGGCATGTTCGACAGCGGGCCCACCACGCGGTACTGGCCGGTCGGGTGCGGGTCGCCCTGGACCATCAGCGCGCTGGGTCTCGGGGCGGATGGCGTCGCCGCGGAACTGGCCCCAGCCGATGAAGAACTGCTGGTCGGGCGTGAAGCCGTCGATGGTCTGCGCGGGGCTGGTCCTCGCTGGGCTTTCTGGAAGGCGAGGTAGGCGATCTTCGCGCCGGCCAGGTCGCCGATCGATCTCGCCCAGCACGAGCCGGCCGTTGTGGTGGATGCCCGGCTCGATGAAGTAGCCCTCGAACTGATTCGACCACGCACTGGCCGCGCTCGCGGAAGCGCTTCAGGTCCTCGTCGGTCCACCAGTTGTGCAGGCGGCCCTGGGCGTCGAACTGGGCGCCCTGGTCGTCGAAGCCGTGGCTGATCTCGTGGCCGATGACGACGCCGATCGCGCCGTAGTTGACGGCGTCGGCGGCGTCCACGTCGAACGCGGGCGGCTGCAGGATGCCGGCGGGGAAGACGATCTCGTTCAGCGACGGGTTGTAGTACGCGTTCGAGGTCGGCGGCGTCATGCCCCAGCGCCCGCGGTCGACCGGCTTGCCGATCTGGGCGCGGTCGTCGCCGATGTTGTACTTCAAGCCGCGCTGCGACGTTCTCGAAGTACGCGTCCGCTCGACACCGTCACGGAGCTGTAGTCCTTCCACTTGTCCGGGTAGCCGATCTTCGGGTTGAACGTCGCCAGCTTCCCGAGCGCCTGCTGCTTCGTCGCGGGCGTCATCCACTCCAGGCCGCGGACCGTGTCGCCCATCGCGGAGAGGAGGTTCTTCACCATCTCCTGCATCCGCGCCTTGGCCTCGGGCGGGAAGTAGCTGCTCGACGTATCGCTGTCCGAGCGCCTCGCCGAGGAGTGCGTCCGTCGGTCTCGACGCAGCGCTTCCAGCGCGGCTTCATCTCCTTCGCGCCGCTCAGGAAGCGGCCGTAGAACGCGAAGTTCTGCTCGACGAACGGATCGCTGAGATGCTGCGCCGAGGCGTTGAGGACGTTCCACTTGAGGTATGTGCGCCACGCGCTGAGCGGCGTCTGCGTCGAGTTCCCTTTCCACCGCCTGCATGAACAGCGGTTGGTCGATGTTGAGGTCGCCCTGCGGAATGCCGGCGCGGTCGAGGTAGCGCGGCCAGTCGAAGTGCGGCGTGATCTTCTGCACCGTCGCGATCATGTACTTGTGGTCCGTCGCGCGCGGATCGCGCAGCTGGACGTTGTCGAGGTGCCACGTCGCGAGACGGGTCTCGAGCGCCATGACGGTGCTGGCGGACTGCTTCGGCGACGGGACGCCCGGCGAGCGCGAACATCTTCGCGACGTGCGCGACGTACTTCTCGCGCGCTTCCGCGAAGCGCGGGTCGGGCTTGAAGTAATAGTCGCGATCGGGGAGTCCGAGGCCGGCGGCGAAGACGCGGGCGATGACGTCGCTCGGATTGTGATTGTCGGACGACGACACAACGCCGAAGGGGACGAAGATCTGGAGATCGTGCAGCCGCCCGATCATCTCCTGCAGCTCCGCGCGAGTCGTGATGCGGTCGATGTCGCGGAGGAGCGGCTGGATCGGTTTGCTGCCCAGGGCGTTGACGCGCCGCTCGTCCATGCAGGAGCCGTAGAAGTCGGCGATCTGCTGGTCGATCGTAGCCGGACGGCCAGTCGCTGCGCTTCGACACGTCCTCGAGGATCGCGCGCAACTGCTCCTTGCTCAATTCGCCCGAGGCCCAGCGGCGGCTCCAGCGGTTCATGGAAGCGGGGATCGGATTCGCCGCACGCCAGGCGCCGTTCGCGTAGTCGTAGAAATTCGTACACGCGTCGACGTTGCGGTCGATGTCGTCGACGAACACTCCGCGCTCCTGCGCGGCGGCGGAGAGCGTCAGGACAAGGGTGAGAACAGCAGTGATGCGCATGATGCCGGAGTATATGAAACCGGCCTGCGCGGAACAGTCAACGATCGGTGCCTTCGTGAAATCAAAATGGCGAGACGCCGGCGCTCTGCTGGAGAGCGCCGGCGTCCCGCCGTGGGGATCATTCGGGCTGCGTGGCAATCGTCAGCAGCGACTGCCGCACGATGTTGTCGTACGTGGCCGTGACGAGGATGTCGCGGCTGTACTGGCCCGGGTAAACGGTGGTGATGGTGAATTCCGCCGAGGTCTCTCCTTCGGGGATCGTGACGGAAGCGGGCACGGTCGCCAGACCGGCGCGCGATCCGCCGAGGGTGACGACGATGCCGCCGGCCGGAGCCGCGCTGCTGATCGTCACCGTCCCGACGGCCGGATCCGGTCCGTAGACAGAGACCGGGAGCGTGAGGCTCTCGAGCGAGATCGTGCCCCCGGTCGGGACCACGGTCAGACGCACCTCGCGAATGACGCCGTTGTACGTCGCGCGGACGATCACGTCCTGCGACTGCACCACCGCATCGGTGTCGACGTCGAACGGAATGGTCGTGTTGCCTTCCGTGACGGTGACGGTCGCCGGGACCGTGGCCACGCCGGTGTTGCTGCTCTCGAGCGTGATCTCCGCGCCTCCGGCGCCCGCTTCCGCATCCAGCGTGACGGTCGCGGTCACGAGGTTCCCGCCGGCCGTGCGCGACGACGCGAGCGCGAGGCTCTCGATGAAGTTGCCGGACGGCGGCTGAATGTCCAGCGTGTCGTATTCATTGGTGACGCCGTGGCGCGCCTGGATGTACGCCGTCTCCAGCTCCTCGACGACGATGGTGCCGATGGGGAAGCTCGCGGACGTTTCTCCCTCCGGCACGACGACGAACGGAGGCCGGATCACCTTGTCCCGTCCCTGGCCGGCGCCGAGATCGACCGTCACACCTCCGGCTTCTGCCTCGCCGGTCAGCGTGACCGTCCCGGTCACGGAGTTGCTGCCCACGACCGAGGACGGCGTGATCTCGAACGTGGCGAGCGTCGGCGAGACCGGCTCGACGGTGAACGTGGTCTGCGCCCCCGGACCGTAGATGGTCGCGGTGACCGTGGCCACCACCGTCTCGTCGACGTAACGCGCCGTGAACGTCATCTGCGCCGTGGTCTCGCCTTCGGGAACGCTCAGGGGGCCCGGAGGCTCCGCCTCATTGTTCGTCGAATTGAAGCTGACCATGGTGCCCGCCGCCGCGGCGTGCGACAGCGTGACCTCGACGGTGACTTCTTCTCCGCCTTCGACGGTCGACGGCGTGAAGGAGACGCTGGTGACCTCCGGCGGGAACATCGCCAGGATGGTGCCCTCGGGCACGCCGTTGTTGTAGACGGCGCTGACGTTCAGGTTCTCGATCCACGAGACCGGACCGCCCGCGGTCACGACGACGTCGTACTCGGTCTCGCCTTCCGGCACGGTGACCGTGGCCGGTAGCGTGAGAACGTCCGGATTGTCGCTGGTGAGCGTCACGACCGCGCCGCCGGCCGGTGCTGGCTGATGGAGCACGATCGTGCCCGTCGTCTCCTCGCCGGGGACCAGCGTCGAAGGCTCGAACTGGAACGACCGCACGCCGACCGGGATCACTTCGACCGTGCCGTACATCGTCCTTCCGCCGTAGGTGGCGGAGAGCGTGACCTGCGTCGGCTCCGTGACTTCCGTCGTCTCGAAATCGAATCCCTGGAACGGCCAGCCCTCGGCGATGGTGACGGTCGGCGGAACGATGACGGCGGGGTCGCTCGAGGTCATGGTGACGACGGCGCCGCCCGGGGGCGCGGGCGTGTTGTCGACCAGCCCGATGCCGACGTTGAACTCCAGCGTGCCGACGACCTGGTTGTCGACGGAGAACTCGTCGAGGTAGATCTCGTCCGTCACCTGGAAGGTGAAGTTGTCGTTGCTCCAGACGCCGTTCTGGAAGACCTGGACCGCGCCGCTCGCGGCATCGCCGGCGACTTCGGCGTAAATCTCCTCGTCGCTCCAGGAGGTGACGGTTGCGTACTTCGTCCCGATCCACACCAGGCCGCTGCCCTGCGTCTCGCCGAAGCCGCTGCCGAAGATCCCCACCTCGGTGCCCACCGGGCCGTACTCCGGATCGATACGTCCGGTGACGACGGGAGTGATGACGGTGAAGGGATGGAATTGGTCCACACGCCGCCCTGCTGGACCTGGCGCTGCCGGAGACCGCGCCGGAGGCGACGGTCGCGACGATCTGGTATTGCTCCAGCTCACGATGGAGCCGGAGAGCTTGCTGCCGAGCCAGACACTGCCGGTGCCCTGCGTGGCGCCGAAGTTCGTGCCGGTGAGGGTGATCTGATCGCCTGCGATGGCGGTGGTCGGGATCGATGCTGCCGAGCGTCGGAGTTACGACGGTGAAGGCGACGGAGTTACTCCACACGCCGCCCTGCTGCACGATCGCGTTGCCGGTGACCGATCCGGAGGCCACGGTGGCGACGATCTGGGTGTTGCTCCAGCTCACGATGGAGCCGGCGAGCTTGCTGCCGAGCCACACGCTGCCCGTGCCCTGCGTCGCGCCGAAGTTGGTGCCGTTGATCGTCACCTGCGTTCCCGTGACGCCGGTCGTCGGGCTGATGCTCGTGATGCTCGGCGTGATGACCGTGAACGTCACGGAGTTGCCCCACACGCCCATTTGCTGGACCTGCGCGCTGCCGGAGGCCGCGGTCGCCGCAACGACGGCGACGATCTGGGTGTCGCTCCAGCTGACGATGGAGCCGGCGAGCTTGTTGCCGAGCCAGACGCTGCCGGTGCCCTGCGTCGCACCGAAGTTCGTGCCGTTGATCGTGACCTGCGTGCCCGGATATCCGCTGGTCGGGCTGATGCTGGTGATGTTCGGCGTGATGATCGTGAACGGGGTGGAGTTGCCCCACAC
Organism: uncultured Acidobacteriota bacterium; assembly: GCA_963821585.1. GTDB lineage: Bacteria > Acidobacteriota > Thermoanaerobaculia > Gp7-AA8 > Gp7-AA8 > QHVT01. The sequence goes on along the minus strand of CAWGEI010000003.1, from coordinate 3,202,636 downwards.
GCCGCCCTGGCGCACCTGTGCGCTGCCGGACAGCGCGCCGGAAGCGACGACGGCGACGATCGGGGTGTTGCTCCAGCTGACAATGGAGCCGGCCAGCTTGTTGCCGAGCCACACCGCGCCCGTGCCCTGGAGTCGCGCCGAAGTTCGTGCCGAGGATGGTGACCGTCGTGCCGGGGTAGCCGCTGGCCGGGCTGATGCTCAGGATTGCCGGCGAGCCGCTGTTGCCGACCTTCACGACGAACGCGTCATAGTCGCCGCCGCCGTAGCTCGACTGCAGCGACGAGCCGGTCACGCCGGGGAATGACGTCGAGCTCGTGACGCCGGTCGCGTACACGTTGCCCGGCGCGTCGACGGCGAGCGCGTAGATGTTGTCGTCGCCCGTTCCGCCGAGGAACGTCGCCCAGGTGATGGACGAGCCGGCCGCATTGAGCTTGGCCAGGAACGCGTCCGTCGTGCCGCCGGCGTGCGAAGGCTGCATCGAGCTGCCGGTCACGCCGTTGAACGTCGTCGAGAGCGTCGCCCCGCCGACATAGACGTTGTTGCTCGAGTCGAGCCCGAGACCGCCGAGGGCGACGAAATCCCCGCCGTTGCCGCCGAGGAACGTCGACCACGTGATCGCCGTCGCCGTGCTGTTGATCTTCGTGAGGAACGCGTCGTTGCCGCCGTTGTTCGAAGACTGCAGCGAGCCGCCGGTCACACCGGGGAACGAAGTGGAGTCCGTGTTGCCCGCGGCGAGGACGTTCCCCGACGAGTCGAGCGCGACGGCGCTGAGGTAATCCAGGCCGCTCGCGCCGAGGAACGTCGACCACGTGATCGCGGAGCCGGAGGAATTGATCTTCGTCAGGAAGGCGTCGTACGTGCCGCCGGCGTTCGCAGACTGCAGCGAGCTCCCCGTGACGCCGGGGAAGCTCGACGACGCCGTGACGCCGCCGACGATCGCGTTGCCGGAACCGTCGATGACGATGTCGCTCGACAGGTCGTCGCCGGAGCCGCCGAGGAACGTCGCATACGTGATCGCGGTTCCCGCCGCGTTGATCTTCGTCAGGAAGGCGTCGTAGCCGCCGCCGTTGGACGACTGGAGCGAACCGCCGCTGACGCCGGGGAACGACGTGGACGTCGTCGAGCCGGTGAGATACGCATTGCCCGAGCCGTCGACGGCGACTTCGGTGCTGGTGTCTTCCGCAGAGCCGCCGAGGAAGGTCGAGTACGTGATGGCCGATCCGGCCGCGTTGATCTTCGTCAGGAACGCGTCGTACACGCCGCCGGCGTTCGACGGCTGGATCGAGCTGCCGCTCACGCCGGGAAAGGCCGAGGAGGACGTCTGGCCCGCGACGTATGCGTTCCCCGAGGCGTCCACGGCGAGACCCATGGCGTATTCGTCGCCCGTGCCGCCGAGGTACGTCGAGTAGAGGACCGCGGTGCCCGCGGCGTTGATCTTCGAGACGAAGGCGTCCACGCCGCCGCCGATCGAGGACTGCAGCGCGCTGCCGCTGCTGCCCGGGAACGACGCCGAGTCGACGTAGCCGGTGATGTAAGCGTTGCTGGAGCTGTCGACCACGATGGCGAGGCCCTGATCGATGGTGCTCCCGCCGAAGAACGTCGAGTACTGAATGATCGGGTCGATGACCAGTTCGCGGTCGCGATCGTAGTCGCCGAGGGCGAAGCCGATCTCGTGATTCGGCCGCACGACGAAACGGCCGTCCACGAATTCACGGACGCCGCTGCGCTCCTGGTAGACGACCGGGCGGGGCTGCACGAGACGGCCGTGCGCGGTCTCGAGGACCAGCTCGCCGTCATCGCCGAGGCGCATCGCGTCGATGCCGGCGAAGGCGATGCGGATCGGATCGGGATCGGCGTGCGGCGCGACGACGAAGTCGTATTCGACCTGCCGCTGATTGCCGTGGTAGACGAGATCGATGCCGGGGTACACCGCGGCATAGCGCACCTGCGCGAAGTTCTCGACCCCGATCCGCCATTGCGCGGGATCGTTTCCGAGCAGGTAATTGCTCCTGCCGGGCATCGAGCCCTCGCCGGCGACCTGTGCTTCGCGATTTCCGCCCGCGATCTGCCAGCGCACGGTGGCGCCCTCGCCGCCGGCGCCCTTCAACCGCAGCACTGCTTCCGTGGAGGTGAGGAAGAGCGCGTAGCCGCGTCCGCGGCTGAGATAGCGGACGGCCGGATCGGTTTGCCCCTCATTGCGCTCGAACGTCAAGGGAAGCTGGCCGTACGCGCTCGTGTGCGTGGCGGCGGCCGCCGGGAATGCCGCTGCGAAAATCGCCACGGCTGCCAATAGCAAAGCAGACCTCAAGGACCGAAGCATTACGCTCTCCTCCACCGTTATTCAGTTGTTTGTTTTTTGGGACCGTTCCTGCTGAACCGAAGGCAGTAGACAGCGCGCGGCGTCACATACGCGTGATCGCAATGCGCGCGGCGACGTGATAGTTGCTCGTCAGGCGATACACTCCGCCGGCGTGACGCTCCCCGCGCGGCAAGCCTTGTTGATCGGCATCCTCGTGCTGCTCGCGCGCGTGGCGACCCTTCCGCGGACGCCGTGGGATGCCGCGGAGCTGCGGTTCCCGTTCGCGGCGATGGTGGCGGTGAGCGTGCTGGCGTCGGTGGCGACGGCGGTCGTGCTGGCGATGCGGGACCCGCTGGCGTCGCTGTTGTTCTCGTTCTCCGCGGCGGTGCTCGTCCACGCCCCTTCGGCGCGGCTGGACGCGCTGGCGTGGCTGTTCCTCGCGCTCGCGCTGCTCTCGCTCCGCAAGCCGGTCCTCCTCGGCGCCTTCACGGCGGCGGCGCTGGCGTGCGGGATCACGTCGGCGTTTGCGCTGTTCTTCGCGGCGCTGATGCTGGTCGTGACGGAGCGTCGGGACCGGGTGATCGCGTCGATTGCGTTCGTGATCGTCCTGTTGCCGTTCGTGGCCATTCCGGAAAACCTCGCGTCGCTGGCGTCGTTCAGCGTCGCCCGATTCACGCTGCACCCGTGGGGCTCGAAGCTCGTGTTTCTGCCGGTGCTGGTGGCGGTGGCGGCGGGGATTCGGCCGCTGGTGCGGCGGTGGTCGGCGGAGATCGAGGTGCTGTTCTGGTTCGCGGTGGTCCACGTCGCGATCGGGATCGCGTTCGTCGATCCCTCGGATGGCGTGCGCTACGCGGTGCCGTCGCTGTTGTTCACGGCGGTCGTGGCGGCGGAAGGATTGCGCGCCTTGCGGGTGACGTGGATCGGGGCGGCGGTGCTGGCGGCGCTGTCGGTCTGGTACGCGTATCCGGTTCTGCGCGACCGTGTGACGCGCCCGTCGCCGCCGGTGGAGGCGGCGCGGGCGATCCCGGGCGGGGTGGTGGTGCTGGCCGATCGCGACACGGTGGCGTTCGCGCGCTCTGTCATCCTGAGCCGCGAAGACGGCGAAGGATCCCCTGCCGAAGCACGAGACGCGCTCCGTCGGCAGGGGGTCCTTCGCCGCGCTTCGCCGGCTCAGGATGACAGCGTGTTGCTCGTTGACGACGGCCTGCGCCGCCACGTCGATGACGCCATCCCCCTCCTGCACTTCGCGCACGGCAACTCGCACGAGCCCGGCGCACGGGTGTTCTCGCGCCCCGACGCCGACGCGTACGGGAAGCTCACGCGCAATGCGTACCGGCACGTGTCGCTGATTCCGGTCGCGCATCGCTTCGCGCCGTTGCGTGGGGCGTACGGGATCGAGCGCAACGAGGCCGGCGAGAGCTGGCGCTGGCTGGAGCGCGAGGCGGAGATCCGCGTGCCGCGCGGACGCTCCATGGCGCGCTTGACGCTCCGGCTCCCCTCGGACGCTCCATTCGACAACGACATCCAGATCAACGCCACGCGCGCGACGGTGCGCCGCGGTGAGACCGTCGAGGTACACGTGCCGCTGGAGCAGCCGCTGCTGCTGTTCCGCGCGGCGCGCGTGTACAAGCTGGCGGCGCCGGACACCCGTCGCGTCGCGGTGCAACTGGTGAGGATCGAATGAAGCGCGCGATTCTGATCGTCTTCGTGATCCTTCTCGGTGCGGTGCTGATCGCGAACCGCTCGGAGAGCGTCTTCGGCGCGGACAGCAGCGGCTACGCGAACTTCGCCCGGATGCTCGCCCGCGGCGAGACGACGCTGCCGCTGCCGGCGCCCGGGTATCCGCCGCTGGGTTTCGTGCCGCTGGAGAACGGCCGCATGGCGTCGATCTATCCGATCGGACTGCCGATCCACCTTGCGCTCTTTCCGCCGTTCTTGGTCAGTCCGCTGGCGGGTGTCGTGCTGGTGCTGCTCACGTTCTGGCTCGGGCGGCGGCTGTGCTCGGAGCTCGCCGGCCTGATCGCCGCGCTGCTGATGGGATTCTGCGCCGTGTTCGTGTTCCAGGCGCTGCAGCCGATGAGCGACGTGCTCGCGGCGATGTGGTCCGTGGCAGCGATTGCGGCTGCGGTGGAGGGGAGGGAGCGTCCGCGTTTCGACATCCTTGCGGGGTTCTGTCTCGGGGTGGCGGTGCTGGTGCGGCCGACGTCTTTTCTCTTGCTGCTGCCGCTGGTATTCGCGCTGGCGCGCCGGCTGCCAGCCGGCCGGTCCGCCGGCGGCCCGCCGGCCCGGCCAGCGGCCGGGGGACCGGCCGGCCCGCGGCCGGCGCTCCGGATCGCGTGGTTCATCCTCGGCGGCATCCCCGCGGCACTGATCCTGGCCTGGTACAACCTCGACGCGTTCGGTTCCCTCCTCGGGACCGGCTACAGCACCGGCGGCGCAACGCGCGAGTTCGCCCTCGCGTACTTTGCGCCTCGCGCGCTGCACTACGCCCGCTGGACGATCGAGCTGCTCAGCCCCGTGACGATCCTCGCGGCCATCGGCGGGCTGTTCCTCGCGAAGCAGCGCTGGATGCTCCTCTCGTGGTTCGCGGCCTTCTTCGTCTTCTATTCGTTCTACTTCTCGTACGACGAGTGGTGGTACACGCGCTTCCTCCTGCCCGCGTACCCGGCGCTTGCCGTCGCGGCCGGGATCGCCATCGCGCACGTCATCGCCCGGTGGCGCGTCGCCGGAGTGCTGCTGATCGTCGTCGCGCTGGCGTGGGAGGGGCGTCAGGTGTCGCGGTTCGCCGTCCTCTACACGGACGAAGACCAGCGTCTCTCCCAGGTCCCTGTCGAGTGGGCCGCCCGGGCGCTGCCGGCGCGATCGCTCGTCTTCAGCAAGGAATTCAGCGGGTCGCTTCTCTACTACTCCGGCCACCGTCCGGTGCGCTGGGACCTGGAGCCGCCCCTGGCCGATCCGCCTTACGCGCTCCTCATGCAGCACGAGGAAGAGCCGTTTCTGGCCCGATTTCCCCGCTACCGGCGCGTCCGGACCGTCGGCGGGGGCACTTTGTACGCGCGCTGATGTCATAGAATCCGCGCCGCATGGCCGACCGCACCGAGCGCGCATTCGCGCCCGACTCCCGAGAACCCTCCCGCCGCCGCTTCATGATCGCGGGGGAGCACATCATCCTGCGCGCCTTCGAGCGCGACGACGCGGAGCGCTGCTACCGCTGGATGAACGACCCGAACATCGTGCGCACGCTCAAGTCGCGCTACCCGATCGCGTTCCAGAACGAGATCGAGTGGCTGGACGGCGCCATGCACCCGAGTGTCAACGACCGCCACTTCGCCATCGAGCGCAAGGACGACCGCACGCACATCGGCAACGCGTCGATCCACGACATCGAGTGGGTGTCGCGCACCGCAGCGTTTGGCCTGTTCGTCGGCGAGCCGAGCGCGTGGAACCGCGGCTTCGGCGGCGACGCCATCCACACGCTGGTGCGGTTCGCGTTCGACGAGATGAACCTGCGCAAGCTGCGCATCAGCGTTTTCGAGTACAACGATCGCGCGAAGCACGTCCTCGAGACGCAGGGCTTCGTGCAGGAGGGGCGGCTGCGGCGGGAGTTCTATCGCGAGGGGAGCTATCACGATCTCTTGATCCTCTCGATCTTCCGCGAAGGCGAGCCCGGGGAGACACCATGACCGAACGGAAAATCCGCGTCCTCATCGCCAAGCCCGGCCTCGACGGGCACGACCGCGGCGCGAAGATCATCGCCCGTGCGCTGCGGGACGCGGGGATGGAAGTGATCTACACGGGCCTGCGCCAGACGCCGGAGCAGATCGTGGCCGCCGCGGTGCAGGAGGACGTCGACGCCATCGGCCTGTCCATCCTCTCCGGCGCCCACAACGTCCTCTTCCCCGAGATCATGCGCCTCCTCGGCGAGCAGGACGCCCAGGCGATCATCGTCTTCGCCGGCGGCATCATCCCGGAGCAGGACATCGCCAAGCTGAAGGCCATGGGCATCCGCGAGATCTTCCTCCCCGGCACGCCGACGTCGGCGGCGGTAAACGCGATCCGCAACGCCGTGCAGCGCTGATCGTCGTCCTCCGTCTTCCCTCACGGAGAACCCAGAGCGGCGAAGCCGCAACCAAACTGTCATCCCGAGCGTCGAGCGAGGGACCTGGGAGGGAGGGGCGACAGGTATGCTCTTCGAGCCCCGCCCACCCAGGTCCCTCGCTCGACGCTCGGGATGACAGGGTAGTTTCGCGCTCAAACCTCTGTGGTCTCTGTGTTCTCTGTGGTGATCGGTCTCTTGCGCGTGGCAAACACGAAGGGGGACCGATTCACCACAGAGAACACAGAGGAGGACGGAGGACGTCGATGGCCCTCTTTTCTTCCGCTTTCCGCATTCCCTCATGACAAAGGAGGGAACTGTGGCTATTCAGAGTCTGACACCCCCGCAGGACATCACCTGGACCCGTCTCGCATTCTCGCGGGACATGATCGACACCAACTTCGACGACATGGCGTTCCGGCCGAAGTGGCGGTCTTCGCTTTCCGTGTATCACTACGTCGTACCGGACGAGGAGACCGCGGATGCGTATCCCAACTCGCGGATCGTCTACCTCAAGCTCACCTGCAGCATCACCGGCTGGAACCCGTCCGAGGATCTGAGGTTCGCCAGCGAGGTGGCGCAGGAATCGGGCACGTGGGACGACCTGCAGCGCACGCTGTGGGAAGTGGTCCTGGCCAGCGGCTGGGCATCGAAGTACTGGCCGTGCCTCGGCGCGATCATGCAGCTCGCGGTCTATCCGAACAGTCCGGCCGGTGTGGCGCCGGACGACTACCCGTACATCATGGATTTCGAGCCGAAGAAGCGCGAGCTGTACGAATCCGTGACCGAAGGTGCGGAAGTCCTCTCCGGCTCAGCCGAGAAGACCTCGTTGACCAAGGGCAGCACGTCCGTCAGTTCGACCTCGTACGGCGGAGGCGGCGGATTCAGCATGTTCGGCATCGGCGTGAGCGCCTCGGTCAATCGCTCGAGCAGCGACACGACCGTCCACCAGAACCAGACCGACACGTCGAAGGAAGCACGCGAAACGCTGAGCCGCACGACGTCGACCAGCCAGATGTACCAGCTGTTCAACGGCTATCACCTCGGGACGAACCGCGCGCTGTTCGTCGTCGCGCCGCGGCCGCACACCGTGTCGTCGGAGAGCCAGACCGAGTTCAACCTGATCGACGGCGAGCGCAAGCTCGAAGGGATCCAGGATGTCTTCGTGGTCGTACACCTGCCGCGCTCGATGGACGGCTTCTGCATTCAGGCCAGCCTCGATACCGGGCATCACGCGACCACGACCGTCCCGCACATGGTGTTGATGAAGCCGGTCGACGACAACGATCCCACGAACGACCCGCTGCCTCTCCCTGACCCTCCGACACCTCCTCCGCCGACCGCGCCGATCCGGCAGCTGGTCATCACGCGGCGGCTGATCCAGGCTTGCGGCGTGTTCGACGAGAATGGGGCTCTGCACCTGCGGCAACTGACCGAGCGCAAACCGCCGCTGGTCGTCGGCGAGCTCGGTTTACCGATGTCGACGACAGCGATGCTGCGACCGCCGGGCGGCTCTACGGAGAAGACGATGCGCTCGCAGGTGGCGAACAACCTCAACGCCTTGCAGAGCCGCGTCAACCGGCTGATGCTCGACAACGCCTCGTCCGGGAGCTACGAGCCGCGGGCGTTCGAGCAGAGCGGCGTTTTCAAGGCGCTCGTCGGGCAGGCGGCACGGTCGACGAACATCCGCCTCAGCGACCTCGCCGACAAGGGCTATCTGAGCAGGACGACGCTCGCGGAGCTGGAGGTGAGCAAGATCTTCACGCTCGCGGACCTCTTCAATCCGACTCCCGCGGCGATCGCGGCACCCAACGCACACGAGACGCGAAAGCAGCTCGTGGAAGGGCTGCTGGGCGGCGGGAAGAGGTAAGCCATGCCTCCCGGCCCGGAGAACACGACTCCCGATACGACGCCTTACGCGGGCGGCGAGGTTCCTCCGCCCACCGCCACCCCGGACATGACGGACGACGCGATCCGCGACGAGCTGCGCAAGTGGTACGTCGCGAACGCGGAGGTGCTCCAGATCGCATTCCATGATGAAGCAACCGATCAGAGTCTGGATTCCTACAAGGCATACCTCAAGGAATTCGTCGACACCGACGACCAGACGTTCAAACCGCGCTACGACGCGATCGAAAACGACGTCGTCGACGAGATCGCCGGGAGCATCTACTCATCCGTGGACCCGCTCGCCCCCCGCAAGTCGGCCGACTCGCAGCCGTCGCAGGCGCAGAACGTCGAGGCGGGGGCCGACCCGGTCGACCTGTTCAACGGTGAGTTTGTCTACAGCACCGCCGACTTCCACATCGACGGCGCCGGGATGGATTTCGTCTTCGTCCGCACGTACTCGCAGATGGTCCGGTACGAAGGGCCGCTGGGCTACGGCTGGGACCACGGATATAACCTCCGCCTGCAGGCCGACCCGGACGGGCGCACGGTGCGCCGCTCCAACGGCAGGCTCGGCGAGGAGACGTTCCGCAGGCACGAGCTGTTCGACTACTGGATTCCGCCGGACGGGATCGCGGGCGTCATCGTCGCATCGGGCGGCTCGTTCGTGTTTCGCCGCGCCGACGGCGCCCGCGTCGTCTACCAGCCGCACCCGGCCCTCGGTCCGTTCCTGCACGTCGCGGCGCGGATCGAGGACCGCTTCGGCAACTTCCTGGCCTTCTCGTACGACGACGGGCTGCTCGCGCGCGTGGAGGTCAACGGCGCCGGACGCCTCGTGCACTTTGACTACGACAGCCAGAGGCGGATCGTGCGCGTGCGCGACTTCACGGGGCGGGCGTGGACGTACGAGTATGACTCCGCCGGCGATCTGGCCGCCGTCACCACGCCGCGCCGCACGACCTCGCGCTACGAGTACACCGGGGTCTTTCACTCCGACCCCAAGCTGCAGCACAACCTCACGTCGATCCTCGACGCGGACGGCCGCCTCTTTCTGGAGAACGAATACGGGACCGAGCGCGGGCTGCTGAGCTACTGCCGCGTCGTGGGGCAACGCCAGGGCGGCGGCGACATGACGTTCGACTACGCGGACGTCATCGAGGACTTCACCTTCCCCTACGACGCAAACGAGCGCCCCGCGCACCAGACCATCGTGACGGAGCGCGACGGGCGGCAGCTGCGCCATCTGTTCAACGCCCGAGGCAACCTGGTCTTCCGCGAGGAGTACGCGCGGCTGAGCGGCCTGCCGAAGCTCATCTCCTCGCACTATCGCTACAACCGCGACGGAAACCTCATCGGCAGCCTCAGCCCCCTGGGCGTCCTCGCGCAGGCCTATCACGGGCGCGATCACTACGAGCGGCGGTTCCCCCGCGAGCAGGGCTACCGCGCGGAAAGCGATCCGAATCTGACCGCCGAGGCGCGGCTGCAGTTCGACCAACTCCTCGCGGTGGTCCATCGCGGCCGCTATCACGATGCCGCATCACTCAGTCTCGCGCGCGGTCTCTGGTCCCGCGACTTCTTCCCTGATGTGCTGCAGACCAGCGCCGACGACACGATCCAGAAGTTCACCTACGAGCCGGAGCTCGGTCAGGTGCTGACGATCTCCGATCCGCGCTTCACGCGCAGCGCCGATCCGAATGCCGTCGAAGACGCCGGATATCAACGTCACCTGACGCGCTACTCGTGGGCGCCCGGCCCCGGCTTTCAGCACCTGCGGCTGCAGTCCGTCGAACTGCCGGCGCCGATGCTGCCGGACGGCACGCTCGCGGCGCCGATCCTCACGCAATTTCCGTTGCACGATGCCAACGGCCGCGTCCTCGAGGCCGTCGGTCCCAATGGCTTGCGCACCGTCAACGAATACTCCTCCGCCGGCTATCTCGCCAGCACCACTGTCGATCCCGGCGGCTTCCATCTCCAGATGGGCTTCGAGCGGGACGCGCTCGGGCGGATCGTGAGACTGCGCCGGCCGCCGTCGTTCGACTTCAACGACGGCCGTTTCGAGTCGACGAACGAATACGATGAGCTCAGCCGCGTCGTGCGCTCGGTCGGCACGGCACCGTTCTCTATCGAGACGCGCCACACGTACACGCGCGCCGGCGCGGTCGCGCGCTCGGAGACGCAGCTCAGGGACCACGACAACGTCCTCACCGGATCGTTCGTCGCGGAGAACCGCTACGACGAGGAGCTGAACGTCGTCGCGCAGACCATCGGGGACGCGTCGGCGGCGAAACGATCGAAGGTCGTGTTCGATCGCGCCTCGCGGCCGTTTCTCACCATCTCGCCGTCGGGCCGCAAGCGGAAGAAGTTCTTCAACGAGCGCTCGATCGTCTCGAAAGTCATCGACGACTACGGCGGCGTACACGCCGTCACGCGCGGCACGCACGACGCGGACGGGCGGCTGGTGCGCTCCACCGATCCCCGCGGAAACGTCACCCGATTCACGTACGACGCGCGCGGCCGGATGATGGATTCCGAGGATGCGCTGGGGAACCGCGTCGTGCGGCACTATGACAAGCTGGACAACGTCCTCGTCGAGTGCATCTTCGAGAAGCGGGCGGACGACGCGTTCATCCTGCTGCGACGGTGCGAGTACCGGTACGACGAGCTGGGGCGGCGGATCGTCGAGGGCGTCAACCGGTTCGAGGACGTCGCGCTGGTCGCGGCGAATCAGTTGCGCGACGCGTTCCGGGCGTCCGGCCCCGGCGAGCTGCTCACGATCCAGTCGTTCTTCGACAGCACCGGGAACCTAGTGAAGGAGATCGACCAGGACGGACGGGAGTTCGTCTCCCATTACGACCTCCTCGGCCGCGTCACGCGCAAGACCGGTCCCTTCGGCAACGAAGTGCGTTTCACGTACGACAAGGAAGGCAACATCCTCCGCGTCGACCGGCGCGAGACCTCGGCCCGGCACTTCGCCGATTCCTTCACCCACGACGAGATGAACCGGATCGTGGAGCGGCAGACGACGACCGGGCGCGTTCGCTACAGGTACGACAGCCGCGGGAACCAGACCGTGGTCGAGGATCCGCTGGGGAACCGGTTCGAGAGCGACTACGACGTCTTCGACCGGCGGATCGAAACGCGTGAGGCCGGCGTGCGCACGCGCTTCACGTACGACCTCGACGACCGGCAGACGGCGCAGACCGACGCGCTGGGCCGGACGACGCGCTTTGCGTACGACTCGGCGGGGCGCCTGTCCGGCGTCACGTTCGCCGACGGGAGATCCGACGCGCATTCCTACGACCGGATGGGGAACCTCACCGGGTACCGCGATGCGGCTGGTCTGATCCGGCGGGTGACCTGGGATGCGTTGAACCGCTACGTGAGCATCCTCGTCGACACGTCGCAGTTGCCGGCGGGCGCGCCGTTCAGCGGCGCCGTCGAGTACGCGTGCACGTACGATGCGCTGCACCGGTTCACAGCGGCGTCGAACGAGCTGGTGAGCCAGCAGTTCACGTACAACTCGCTCGACCATCCGCTGACCGAGGTCACGTCGCTGACCGTGTCCGGCAGCGCGATGCAGTTCACGACGCGGCGGCAGTTCACGAACACCGGAGCGCTGCGCGACCTCGTCTATCCGTCGGGCCGCGCGATCCGCTATGCGCGCGACGTCCTCGATCGCGTCACGGGCATCGAGCAGACCGCGCGCGGCAATCCCTGGCCGGGCCACCCGGCGACGCCGGATGGCGTCTCCCTGGCGGCCGTGACGTACGAGGGACTGCAGACCGCCACCATCACGCGGCCGAACGGCATTCCCACCACGTTCCGCTACGACTTCGCCGGCCGCACGGTGGAGATCGCACACGGCGGCGTCCTCACCCAGCAATACCTGTACGACCGCCTCGGCAACATGGTCCAGCGGACCGAGGTCTCGGCCGGAGGGCAGAGCACCGAGCGGTTCCGCTACGACGCCCGGTCGCGCCTGTTCGAGGCGAAGGTGTCGAACAGCGCGTCCCTCGCCGACCTCTCGCCGCTCGCGCCGGCCGCCACGCCGTTGCCGGATCCGATTCCGGACCGTCAGCCGGAGATCGACGCGTTGCTCGCATCGGCGGCGGCAGTGACCACGACCGCCTACGAATATGACCCCGTCGACAACCGCAGATCGACCGCGAGGGACAGCGTCACACGGCTCTACGAGCCGAACGCCGTCGATCAATACGAGCGCGTCGGCCTCGTCCCGCGCCATCACGACGCGAACGGCAATCTGATCGAGGACGAGGCGTTCCTCTACTTCTACGATCATCGCAATCAGCTGACGCGCGTGCGCCGCAAGGCGGACGGGCAGGAGACGCGGTTCGTCTACGACTTCTTCGGCAGGAGGCTGCTGGAGGGCACGGGCTCCGTCACGCTCTATGAGGGACACAACGTCCTCGAACAGCATGAGGGTCCGCAGCTCGTCCGCAGCGTCGTCACCAACACGAACCAGGACGGACTGGTCGCGTCCTCCAGCCGCGGCACGGAGAACCAGTTCCTGGCGGACCTGACGGGCTCCGTGCGCGCCGTCTTCGAAGGCGCGCAGCAGCGTGCGTTCTACCTCTACGACGAGTTCGGCAATCCGCGCAATGCGCCGGCGCCCGGTGACGAGAACCCGTTCCGTTACGCAGGCAAGCGCCTTATCGCGGATACGGGCAAGTACGACTTCGTCCATCGCGTGTACGACCCCGCGGCCGGTCGCTTTCTGCAGCGCGATCCAAAGAACTTCGTCGACGGGACGAACCTCTACGCGTACGCGCGGAACAACCCGCTCGTGCTCACCGACCGGCTCGGGCTCGAGAGCCGGACCGAGGCGGCGGGGGAGCTGGCCACGGGAAAGGCCGGCGCGGAACTGATCCGTCGCAACCCAAAAGGCTTCACGTTGGCGCTCGACGACAACGTGGACGACGCGAAGATCGGCGCGTACAAGCAGCGTATTCAGGATCCGCTGGATCGCGGCGTCGGCATCCGGTCGAGACTGCCGGGACAGAAGACCTCGACGCAGGACCTTCGCGCACAGGACCGGCGACAGCTGAGCGCGTGGAAGCGGGCCAACGGCGGAAGCCGCGCGGGACAACAGATCGACCACGTGGTGGAGCTGCAGCACGTGACCCGGCAGACCCCGCGCAATACCGCGCCGGGAGCCAACCGGGTGCGGCCGCAGGACTACCGCTATCTTCCGAGCGGACCGAACGCGTCGCAGGGGAGCCGGAACCTGGCGGTGAAACAGCGCCAGGTGCGCGGCGGTGCGCCTCTCGACACCTCGGCGGGCGGCGTCGCCCGCGAGCGGGACCTCAACAAGCTCACCAATCGCCAGGGCTTTCGCACCGGCGGCCGCTTTCTGGGCTTCTCCTTCTCGATCGGGAGCATCTTCTCCGCGCTCTCGGACCTCGCGGACGACATCCGCAACGGCCACTTCGGCAACGCCGCGCTCAACACGAGCGCCTACCTCGGCGGCGCGCTCGAGCTGGGCGGCATCCTGGCCCGCTCGCCGGTGCTGCTCCGTTACGCGCGCTTCGCCGGCGCGCCCGCCGCGGTCGTGGCTTCGGGCGTCGTCGGTTGGCAGGTCGGCCGTCACCTGTCCGAGAACTACGTCGATCACGAGCGCGCGACGAGTGCGGGCGAATGGGTGGAAGAGAAAACCGGCTCGCGCATCCTCGGCGCAGCGGCGGCGGCGTACGTCGCGACGATGGACGCGACGGCGCACATCCCCGAGGCGGCATGGGACGAGATCACCGACACATGGACGCTCGATCCGGACGAGATCGACTGGGACCGCACGGTCAAGCCGTGGAAGTGGTTTTGATTGGTGAAACGGTTTATGCGCGCACGTCCTATGTGGTGCCGGCGACCCGCCGGCCGTTCCGCAGGCGCCTCGCCGGCCGGTTCCCCCGCCCGCCCGGCCGGCCAGTGGCCGGCGTTACGGCCGGCGGGGCGCCGGCACCACTAGCGACAACTAGCCGTTGTCGCACTCCACGGATAGACTCCCGCCCGCATGGAAGCACTGGAGACCCATCTCGATTCGTCGTCCGAGGATTTCAAGGCCAACGCGGAGCGGCTGGAGGCGCTGGTCGCCGAGTTGAACGAGCGCGTCGGAGTCGTGCGGCAGGGCGGCGGGGAGAAGTACCTGGCGCGGCAGCGCGAGCAGGGGAAGATGCTCGTCGCGCGACCGGATCGCGGCGCTGCTCGATCCCGAACACGCCGTTTCTGGAGCTGTCGCCGCTGGCGGCGAATGGGATGTACGAGACGACGCGCCGGCGGCGGGGATCGTCACCGGGATCGGACGGGTCCATGCGGCGCGAGTGCCTGATCATCGCCAATGACGCGACGGTCAAGGGCGGCACCTACTCTCCGGTGACGGTGAAGAAGCACCTGCGGGCGCAGGAAGTGGCGCTGCAGAACAACCTGCCGTGCATCTACCTTGTGGACTCCGGCGGCGCGTTTCTGCCGCTGCAGGCCGACGTCTTTCCCGACCGCGAGCACTTCGGGCGGATCTTCTACAACCAGGCCATCATGTCGGCCGCGGAGATCCCGCAGATCTCGGCGGTGATGGGCTCGTGCACGGCGGGCGGCGCGTATGTGCCGGCGATGTCCGACGAAGCCGTGATCGTCAAAGGCACGGGCACGATCTTCCTCGGCGGGCCGCCGCTGGTGAAGGCGGCCACGGGCGAGGAAGTGACGGCGGAGGAGCTGGGCGGGGCGGATGTTCACACGCGGATCAGCGGCGTGGCGGACCATTTCGCCGAGGATGACGACGCATGCGATCGCCATCGTGCGGAACATCGTCGAGAACCTGCGGCTGGAGAAGAGCGAGCCGCCGACGCGCATCGACGCCGGAGGAGCCGCTGTACGACCGGAAGGAAGCTGTACGGCGTCATCCCGCGCGACCTGCGCCGGCCCTACGACGTGCGCGAGGTCATCGCGCGCATGGTGGACGGCTCGAAGTTCCACGAGTTCAAGGAGCGCTACGCCACGACGCTGGTCACCGGCTTCGCGCGCATCTTCGGCTACAAGGTCGGCATCCTGGCGAACAACGGCGTCCTGTTCTCCGAGTCGGCGCTGAAGGCGACGCACTTCATCGAGCTGTGCAACCAGCGCCGCATCCCGCTGATCTTCCTGCAGAACATCACCGGCTTCATGGTCGGCAAGCAGTACGAGCGCGGCGGCATCGCCAAGGACGGCGCGAAGATGGTGCACGCCGTGGCCAATGCGACCGTCCCGAAGTTCACGGTGATCATCGGCGGCTCGTTCGGCGCGGGGAACTACGGCATGTGCGGGCGCGCCTACTCGCCGCGCTTCCTCTGGATGTGGCCGAACGCGCGCATCTCCGTGATGGGCGGCGAGCAGGCCGCGGGCGTGCTGACGACCGTGAAACGCGACCAGCTCGCGCGCGCGGGAAAGGAGCTGTCGGCCGAGGAGGAGCGCGAGCATCGCCGATCCGGTGCTGGCGAAGTACGAGACCGAGGGGAGCCCGTACTACTCGACGGCGCGCCTGTGGGACGACGGCGTGATCGATCCCGCCGGACACGCGCGTCTACCTCGGGCTGGGATTGTCGATCGCGTACAACGCTGCCGATCGCAGTGAACCGCGGTTCGGCGTGCTTAGCCGGGCGATACCTCCCGGACACCTACAGCCGACACATGACTCGCATCACCGACACGATGACAACTGTACCTGGTTCCTCTTCGACCTCGGCAATACGCTGATCAAGCTGGCCTACGAGCGCGTGCTGGAGAACGTCTGCCGCTCGCGTCGATGTCGCGCGACGAGCTGGTGGAGATTCTCGAAGCGCCGGGCGCTATCGCGACATGGAGCGCGGCGCCGTGACGTTCCGTGAGTTCTACGAGTTCCTCTGCGGCCAGGGCCGGCTATCGCGGCTCGCTGCGCGACTTCCAGCGCGTCTGGAACGACTTCTTCGACGGCACGATCGCGGGGATGCGAAGAGCTCCTCGACCGCGTGCGCCGGCAATACCGCGTGGCGTTCCTGTCCAATTCGAACGAGGTCCACGCGGAGCTGATCCCGCGCCAGTTCTCGGCGTTGTTCAAGAAGGACGACCGGTTCATCTTCTCGCACCGCTTCAGGTGGCGAAACCCGATCCCGAGATGTTCCGGCGTGCGCTGGACGTGATCGGCGCGCTGCCGCAGCATGTCGGTGTTCATCGACGACCTCATCGAGAACGTGCTCGCGGCGCGTGCGGAGGGAATCCGCTCGTTTCAGTTCGTGGATGCGCAGCAGTTGAAACGGGAGCTGATCGCGGAAGGGTTGTTGTAGCGGCTCCTTCCGCCCGCTACGCGGGCTCGTTCGAATGCCTCCCGCGTTCCCCCGGCTGAAGCCGGGGTCTATTTCCTGGAGCTGCCTACGGCAGCAGATTGCCCGCGTAGCGGGCTGCCAGAAAATAGACCCCGGCTTCAGCCGGGGGGACGCGGGGGCATTCGAACGAGCCCGCGTAGCGGGCGACAGACCGTTTACCAGTCTTCGTCAGCCGTGGGGCCGTAGCTCGACGGGACGGGCTTCTCGTTGAGCCGCAGGTAGATGCCCAGCTGGCCGCGGTGGTGGGCGAGGTGGGAGAACGTGTCCGCGATCATGATGTACCGCGGCTGCTCCTGCACCACGTTCCCGTTCACGCGCAGCTGCCACGTCTTCGCCAGGTGCTCGTCGTTGGTCTCAGCCAACGCACGGCGCGCATCCTCGACCGACTTGTCGAAAAGCGCCAGCCGGTCCGCGGTGGTCGACACCGAGGGGCGCTCGCCGCTGCCGAGGTCGAGAAACTCCTGGTCGACCATCGTCGCGATCCACCCGAACATCGTGGCCACGAGCGCGGTCAGATACCCCAGCTCCATCGACTTCGGATGCGGCTTCCAGTCGTCCATTCCTTCGGGCACGCGCTCGATCGCCTTCCGGGTGGAGTCGATCTCACGCTCGAGTTGGGCAAGCAGGTACTCGTTGATCTTCATGACACCTCAATGAAATGCGTTTCGCACCGTGCGCGTCAACTGGTCCTGTCCGTACCAGTTGCGGTGGAACTCGAGCAGGGCGTCGCGGTCGGGCGCGCGGGGGTCGAGCGCCGGGGTGCCGTTCTTCCCGTGGAGGAGGCGGGGGAAGGAGTAGAGGACGTAGTCGAAATTGCGCTTGGAGTACTCCTCGCCGAGCTTGGCGAAGGAGTCGCCGTCCATGGAGAACTTGGTCGTGCCCTTGTACGAGAGGTCGACGCGTGAGTAGCGCTTCTCCTTCAGCTTCTTGGCGAACTCCAGGAACGCCGTGTGGACGTCGATGGGCGTCTGGCGCAAGCTCAGCTCCTCGAGATCGTAGACCACCACGCCGGGGATGACCCAGTACTGGTAGTGCGCCGAGACCTTCATGCCGCGCAGGGCGGAGTTCTCGCGAAGGATGTCGTTCACGGGCTGCTGCAGGAGCAGGACGTTGGCGGAGTAGCCGATGAGCGCCGCGACGAGCGGCGTGCCGACGAACACGAGCTTGCGGTGCCGGAACGCGGGGATCGCGATCGCCACCCGCTCGAACTTGAACTGGCGGCGGAGCAGCGTCCCCAGCGGGACTTTCTCTTTCTGGTTGCGCGGGGAGCTGGGCGGCTCGACGGGGATCGCGTAGTACGCGATGGAGAGCAGCAGCCCGGCCGCGATCGAAACGACGCCGACAGGGCGGAACACGAGCAGCGCGCCGAGGCCGAAGAGGTAGGCGACCCAGCTCGCGTAGTTGACGCGGGAGCGCAGCCGCTGCGCGCGGTCGCGGTAGAAGTCCTCGTCCAGCACCTCGGAGCAGTGCATGCAGCGGATGGCGTTCGGGGCGATGGATCCGCCGCAGAAGCGGCACTTGGTGTCTTCCTGATCGGCGGCGCGGCGTCTCTTGACGGCAAAGTCTTCCGCGCGACGCTTGGGCGGCGCGGCATTGAGCATCAACAAACCGCAACTCATGCAGGCGGTAGCGCCTGCTTCGTTCAACGCGTGGCACTCGGGGCAGCGCATGGCGGGGCTTAGTGCAACCGGGTTGCCATGAGAGTTGACAGTCGACAGTCGACAGTCGACAGGAGAGAAACACCAACCCTGTCATCCCGAGCGTCGAGCGAGGGACCTGGGTGGGTGGGGCGCGAAGAGCATGCCTGCCGCCCCTCCCGCCCAGGTCCCTCGCTCGACGCTCGGGATGACAGGGTTGGTGGCTGCTCCTGTCAACTGCCAACTGCAAACTGCCAACTTACTTCCGGCGGCCGAACCGGCGTTCGATGTTGAACCCCAGGTGGAGGCTGCCCATGTCCAGAGGCGAGCCCTGGAAGGTCGTCGTGACGTACTGATCCACCATCGTGGTCTGGCTGTTGGTCAGCAGGATCTCGAACCAGTGGCCGCCGATATTGCGTTTTACCCCCGCAGCCCAGCCGAGGTCGCCGTCCATTGCGTCGGGGAGGTCAGTGTTCGGGGGAGTGAGCTCGACCACGGCTGCCAGGCCGGGCCGGAGCATCCAGACCAGCCCGACCGGCATGTTGAACGCGTAGTCGAAAAGCGCCACCGATTCGTCACCGCTGAGCGCGCGGCCGGCGTTCGTGGCGATGGTCGGCAGGGCGTACACCTCCGCTTTTCGTCCGAACTGCCGGGAGACGATCGCCTGGGCGAAGAACGATGTGCGGTCGCTCAGGTCCTTCTCCGTGCGCAAGTCCACGCCCCCGCGCGCGGTCAGCGTCAGCGGCGCTCCCTCGGTCTGTCGCAGCACGACGTACTTGGCCGCGCCTTCGAGAGTGTCGTTCACGTTGCTGCGGTTGAGGGACAACTGCAGCTTGGGCCGGATCGCGTACGACACGCCGAAGACCACGTCCGCGTTCGTGTCCAGGCCGAACAGGGAGTGCAGCTGATCGCTGAACGAGCCTTCGTCGATCGACTGGTTGAAGCGGTGCGAGAACTTCATTTCCCACTGGCCGTGCGGCGCGATCTGGTTGCTCGGCAGCGACAGCAGCACGTCGCCCACAGGCAAGGGACGCAGCGCGGGCACATCTTCCTGCGCGAACAAGGGCAGGGCGAGCAACACTGCGATCAGAAATCTAATCATTGGGCGCTCCCCGCCGGATCCAGTTGCGGATCAGTTGAATCTGCGCGTCGCTCAGCGGTGGACTGGCGAGGGGCATGCGGTCGCCGGTGATGCCGGCGCCGGTGATCTTTCGATACAAGTACGAATTCGCCGGGTCGTCCGGCTTGATGCGCGACAGGCCCGGCATCTCGACGCTGGGGCGGTTCACGATGTTGCCGTAGGCCTGACCCTGAGTGAGGATCATCTGCGACGACTGGCCGAGGGGATCGTGACAGCCGATCGAGGCGCAGGTCGGCGTGAAAATCTCATTCTGCACCCTGGAGAATGTGGCGGTCGGATCGATCGGTTCGCCGCCGCCGCCGGGGTCCGTCGGAGTCTTCAGCTCACCACAAGCGGTAAGAAGGCAGAGCGCGATCACAACCAGAGTGGAGCGCATGAGCGGAACGTAAGGTAGCATCGGAGCGTGCGTTCCGTCGACGAACTGTTCGCAGTCGTCGTTCGAGAATCGGACGACGATTCGCGCTGGGAGGCCATTCAGCAGCTGCACGCCCTCGGCACGCGCGAAGTGTTCGAGCGTGCGGTGCAGCTTTGCCGGAGCGCGCAGCCCGCGGAGCGCGCGGCCGGCGCCGACATCCTCGGCCAGCTGACGGCCTTCTCCGACGAGGCCATGAAGACCCTGCTGACGATGATCGAGGACGAGGCTCCCTCGGTCGTCGAAGCGGTGGTGCATGCGCTGGGACAGCGGCAGGACGCGCGGACGATCGCCGCGCTCGGGCGCTGCGCGACGCACGAGGCGTCGAACGTGCGCTGGGCCGTGGCCACGGCGCTCGAGGATCTGATCGCGGACGACGAGCGCGCCGAGCGCGTGCTGCTGGCGCTGATGAAGGACGCCGACACCTCCGTGCGCGACCGGGCGACGTTCGCGGTGGGGAGCCTGTCGGATCACGACACGCCGCGCATCCGGGCCGCGCTGGCGGAGCGTCTCCGCGACGAGGACCGCTGCGTGGCGCACGAAGCCGCCCTCGGCCTCGCCCGCCGCCGCGACGCACGGGCCATTCCGTACATCGCGGTAGCGGTGGAGTCGTCGGACGGCGAGATCGAAGAGGCGGCGGACGAGATTACGTCGCCCGAAATGCTCACCGAGTTGCTCAAAGCGCGCGACGCGCTGGGCGACGCGCGCGGCCTGAAGACGCTGATCGAACGTTGCCGGGCGCGGATCTAGGCTCACGGGCGCACAGTCTCACAGGCGCACCGGAGAGAACTGTCAGCCTGAGAGAAGGGGAGCTGTAGGACTCGGACACCTCCGCCTGTAGGCGCGGGGAGTCCCGATATGGAGTGCGGCGACGGCGAGTCGCCGCTTTCCAATCATCCGGAGCGGTCAGCGCGCAAAGATAGAAAAGCGGCGACTCGCCGTCGCCGCACTCCATGAGACGTTGTCTATACTTCTCCACCACACCATTAAGGGGGGCTACGTGCCATTCATCACGTTCATTCATGGGATCGCGAACAAACCCGCGCAGGATGCGCTGCACCGGATCTGGCTCGATGCGCTGGCGGCGGACGACGGAGTCGACCTGCCGGTGAACGGCGTGGAGTCGCAGATGGTGTACTGGGCGGACGTCATGTACGACCAGCCCGTGCGAGCCGGAGAATCGCTGGAAAGCCTCGCCGAAGAAGCCGTGGCCGGGGAGGCGGGGGGCGTCGCGGAGGATGTCGACATGTCCTGGATGGCCGGCCTGTCGAAGGAAGAGCAGCAGTTCGTGGCCGAGATCACCGGCGAGGTCATGGCCAAGGCTTCCGCCGAGGTTGTGACGACGGTGCCGGTCGTGACGACGCAAGCCGATGGGACGCGCCAGGAATCGGTTGGCTTCGAGCGCATCCCGCTCCCCTGGATCGTGAAGGAGCCGTTGATGAAGATGCTCCTTCGCGACGTCCATCACTATCTTTTCAACGTCGAGAACAGGCCGCGGCCGGCCGGTCCGACGTACCGCGTGCGGGACGAGATCCGCAACCGCTTCGTTACCGCGCTGAACCGCGTCACGGACGCGCAGCGGCCGCACATCGTCATCAGTCACAGCATGGGAACCGTGGTTGCGTACGACTGCGTGAAGCGTGTGGCCGATTGCCCGCGCGTCGACGGCTTCCTCACCATCGGCAGTCCGCTCGGGTTGGACGAGGTCCAGGACAAGCTCCGCTCCGAGGGGGGCGGCCCGGGGTGGACGCGCAGGGACGGGTTCCCTTCGGAGAAAGTGAGCGGCCGGTGGGCGAACGTCTATGACAAGTTCGATCCGGTGGTCGGGTTCGATCCGCAGTTCGCGAACGATTTCCAGCAGAACGGGCAGCGGGTGGTCGAGGACGTCAACGAGCAGAACTTCGGCCGCTGGCGCCATGACATCAGCAAGTACCTCGGTGGGAAGAAACTGCGGAAGCTCGTCTCGGGCATGATCGGGCTGGAGTAAATGTCCGCGGCCAACATCGTCGACGAACTGGTGGCGGCCACCGGGAGATATGACCGGCGTGCCGCCGAGGCCTTTTCGCTCGCGCTGATGCAGCACGCGCGGCAAGCGGACGTGGTGGACGAGAGCGACGCGAAACGTGCGCTCCGCGCGCTGCGCAACAAGCGGCACTTCGACCTCCTGCAGCAGGTCGCGGATGCACTCATCCAGGCCGGCCAGGACGCGCCGATCGTGCAGAAGCTCTATGCCCAGGCGCTGCTCGATCGCGGCGCCATCACCGCCGCCATTACGTTCCTGCAGCGGATGGAAGGGGAGTGCCGCCACGATCTCATCGAATACGACGAGGCGCTGGGCCTGCTCGGCCGCGCCTACAAACAATCCTACGTCGATGGGCACGGCCTCTCGCTGACCCGGCGCCGCCGGCTGATCACGAAGGCGGTTGGCTACTACTACGGCGTCTATCGCACGAATCGGCAGGCGTTCTACCAGGGCATCAACGCCGTGGCGGTGCTGGCCCGGGGTGAGGCGGACCAGCTCGCGCTCAACGGCCTGCCGGATTACCGGGAGCTCGCCGTGGCCATCCTCGGCGACATCGGGAAGCTGGAGCAGCCGGCATACTGGGATTGCGCCACGGCCGCCGAGGCGTCCGTCGCTCTCGCGCTGGCAGCAGCCGAGCCGGCCGTTGCGGAGCAGCACTGGACCGATGCCGTGTGCTGGATCGACCGTTACCTCCAGTCCGAATGGACGGATGCGTTCGAAGTCGGCAGCACGCTCCGGCAATTCACCGAGGTGTGGCGGCTCGATACGAAAGGGGATGCGGCCCACGGCGTCGTCGAAGTGCTGCGCTCGGCTCTGCTCGCCCGGGAAGGCGGCAGCGTCGAGGTCCGGGTCGACGCAGGGCAGGAGACCCGGAGCGTCGACGAGTCGATGCTGCAGCGCGTTCTCGGCGAGGACCGCTACAAGACGCTCAAGTGGTATCGCACGGGCCTGGACCGGTCGCGCGCCGTGGCCCGTCTCGGCCTCGACTCCTCGCGCGGCCTCGGCACCGGTTTTCTGGTTCGCGGACAGGACTTTCACCCGGCCTTCACGGACCGGCAGCTCCTCGTCACGAACGCGCACGTGCTCAGTCCCGCCGGCGCGCAGACGCTGCATCAGGACGACGCGGTCGTGTCGTTCGAATCGCTCGACGGAGGCGACCAGTCCTACTCCATCGCCGAGATCCTCTTCAGCTCACCGCCCGACCAGCTCGACGTCACGATCGCCCTGCTGGACGCGACCGTCGAGGACGTCGTGCTGCCCCCCGTCGCTCCCGCACTGCCGGTCAAGGATCAGCCCACGCGGCTGTACGTCATCGGACACCCGCACGGCGGAACGTTGTCGTTCTCGATCGACGACAACCTGATGCTCGACTACGACGAGCGCTTCGTCCATTACCTGTCCCCGACGGATCCAGGCAGTTCGGGGAGCCCTGTCTTCAACCGCATCTGGTCGCTCGTCGCCCTGCACCACGCCGGCGGCACGGACATGCGCAAGCTCCACGGCCAGGCGGGAACGTATCCGGCGAATGAAGGCATCGCGCTGAAGACGATTGTTGCGGCGTTCCGGAACGCGCGCGGCGACTGATCCAGCAAGTGCTGAAGCGGACCGCCGGCGGGGCGCCGGCGGTCCGATCACGGATCGGACTACGACGGCGGATCGTTGTGGATCGTCGGGTCGTGGTCGATGGAGTAGTACTCGGGGGTCGCCCCGCCGAAGACCGCCCTCTGGCCGAACATGTGGATGCGGTAGTAGAACGAAACCCCTTGCAGTGCGGTGACGTTGTTCGCCCACAGCAGCTCCGCTGTGGTGGCGCTGGTTCGCGGGACGTTGATGGGGTTTGCGAGCAGTTCGCCGCTCTGGACGTGGGGGTCTCCGAAGAGAGTGATGGCCGGACTGTCGAACGCGATCGTGAATCCCGCCGGTACGAGATCCGTATTGATCGTCCAGATGATGGTCCGGCTCTCGTTCTCCGGGATGCGGATGTACGACAGGTTTACGAAGTACGCCTTTTCGTCAATGAACGTAATGGTGACAGGGATATCGGTCATGGCTTTCTCCTTTTTTCTCTCTGCGAGGGAATCGATCGTTCGGACGCGGGCTACAGCCGCGCGCGGGGAGGTGAGTCGGCGAGCTCGGCGACGAGGGCGGAGATCTCGCCCAGCACGCGCTGCGTCTGCGGATTCCGGGGATCGTCGCGCGCGACGGACTGGATGACGTCCTGCGCGTCGCGCGCGGCCTGACGCGCGCCGTTTCGGTCGCCCGCGCGCAGCCGCAGGGCCGCCCGCCGCTGATGGGCGACGGCGAGATCGCGGCGCCACGCCGGGCGGCCGTCGAGCTGCACGAGCGCGCGCAACGCCGCGATGGCGCCGTCGATGAGCGTTCGCGCGGACGGAAGGTCGGACTCGGTCAGCAGCCTGGCCAGCCTCGACTGCGCGACCGCGCGGTTGCGGCGCATGCTGAGGTTCGCCGGGTCGAGCTCGGCCTGGCGCGTGGAGAGCACGAGCTCCTCGCGCACCGCGGCGATCGCTCCGGGCCGGTTCCCCAGCTTCTCGTACACCTGGCCCATGAACGCGAGGCTGATGGCCAGCTCGCGCAGGCGCCGGGCGTCGTTCGGGAACGCTTCCGCGAGCCGGCGCCGCATCGCCAGCTCCTCCTCGAGCGCGGAGCGTGCGCCGGCGAGATCGCCGCGGGCCTGCAGTACGACGCCGATGCGGTTCAGCGACGTCGCCAGGTCTTCCTGCCACTGTGTGTTCGACGGTGCGCGGCGCAGGCGCGCGCGGTCGAGGTCGAGGGCGCGCCGGTACTCGCGCAGCGCCGCGTCGACGTCGCCCGAGGACTCGAAGGCGACGCCGACGTTGCCGTGTCCGTAGCTGAGCTCCGCCTGGAGCTTCGCATCGTCCGGATGGGCCCGGGCCAGGGCGCGGGCGATGCGGAGGTAGCTCTGCCCGTGCTGCAGGGCGCGCGAGGAATCGCCCTTGCGGATGAACGCGTCGGCGAGCCGGTAGTGCGCGTTCGACATCGCCAGCTGCCAGTCCTGCCGCCGCGGGTCGCGGGACGCGGCCGCCGTGGCGAAGCGCAGGGACTGCTCGAACAACTTTACGCCGTCGTCCAGTTTTCCCTCGTGCGCCCGGACTTCCCCGAGCTGCGCCAGGGCCAGCGCATGGCGGTGCAGGTCATCGCCGCTCAACTCGTCGGGCTGCAGCGACGCAAAGTACGCGAGTGCGCGCGTCGCGGCGGCGTCGAGCACGTCCAGCCTGCCCACTGCTTCGAGTTTGGTGCGCAGGTCGCCGACCATGAAGCTCACCAGCTCCTCGGCCTGCCGGCGCTGCCGCTCGGCCTCCCGGCGGGCGGACGTGACGTCCACGATGTACTTGATCGCGGCGCCGAGGACGGCCAGGAGCAGCAGCGCGATGACCGTGTAGCGCGCGCGGCGCCGGGGCGCGTCTTCGATCCGACGCAGCAGTTGCAGCGTCTCGACCGCCGTGGGGCGATCCGCGGGCGCGAGGCTCTGGAGACGTTTCACCAGCGCGGTCAGGTCGCGCGGCTGGCCGGTCATCGGCTCCACGATGCCGTGCGCCGCGCGGGTCATCAGCTCCCTGGCGTCGAGGTTGCCGGGATGCAGCGGCTTCTCCGTGAAAAGCGCCTGCAGCACCAGGCCGAAGGAGTACATGTCGCTCGCCGGCGATGCCATGCGGCCGACGGCCTGCTCGGGACTCATGTTGGCCGGCGTTCCGACCACCATCCCCACTTCCGTGCGCACGACCGGCTGCTGGTCCGAGGGCGTGTGTCTGCCGCCCATCGGGAAGAGGAGCGTGCGCGCCCGCTCGATCGGCTCGACCGGGAGCGGCTCCACGTCCTGCACGTCGTCGTCGGAGCCTTGCCGGGCCAGGCCGAAGTCGAGGATCTTCGCCACGCCGGACGCCGTGATCATCACGTTCTCCGGCTTGAGGTCGCGGTGCACGATGCCTTTGCGATGCGCGGCCGCGAGTGCATCGGCGATCTCGGTCGCGACACGCAGTTTCTGCGCGCGGCTCATGCCGCGCCTCACGGCTTCATCGAGCGTCACGCCGTCGATCAGCTCGAGCACCAGGAAGTCGCCCTCGGGCGCTTCGATGTAGTCGTGGATGCGGCAGATGCCCGGATGATCGAGCGCGGAGAGCGCACGCGCCTCGCGGATGAAACGCGCCCGCCACTCCGCGCTCGGGCGATGCTCGGCGCGGATGACTTTCAGCGCGACCGGACGGTTCAGACGCTCGTCGACGCCGTGATACACGTCGCCCATACCGCCCTGCCCGAGGACGCCGAGGACACGGATATTGCCGACGCGGGAACCGATCATGAGCTCGGGATGCTGGAAGCTTCCGAGGAAGGAGAGGTCGATGAGGAAGGAATCCCTACCTGCCTTCTCACTGATCATGGATCGGTTCTCCACGTCGGCACCTTCGATTGTTCCTCGGACGTGATTACGACGGCGGGTCGTTGTGGATGGTCGGATCGTGACTCAGCGTGAACTTCTCGGTGCCACCGCCGAACGCCGGCCGCGAGCCGACCATGTGGATGCGATAGAAGAACGACCGCCCCGCGTGGTCTTCGTCGTTGATCCAGGTCATGGTGACCTGGTCAGGATCAGCCGAAGTCACGAGACCGTTGCCTTCCTCGCCGGCAAACGTGATCGCGGGCCGGTCGAACCGAACTGCACAACCCGGAGGCAGGTCGGGCGCCTGGATCCGGAAGCGGATGGTGGCGATGGTGTTCTGATCGATGCTGATGTACGTCTGGTCGACTGCGAAGGTGAAATCGCTTTCGACCTGGATCAGGATCTCTTGGGTGAGGGTCAAGTTCTCTTCCACCGCTGCAAGTGCTTGTGCCATAGCGTTTCTCCTGTTGGTGATGGTTTGCCTGGGTAAAATGGACCCGTTCTCAATCACATCGACAATTTCGATCCTCCCGCGGCGAAAGTCGTGAGGAGCTGGTAGGAATCTGGTGGGAGCCATGCCCCGGTTCGTCTTCGAACAGTTCTGTCTCGACACCGAGCGCAAGGAGCTGCTGCGCGGCGGTGCATCCGTCCACCTGACCCCGCGCGCGTTCCAGCTGCTCGAGCTGCTCATCCGCGAGCGGCCTCGGGCCGTGAGCAAGCGCGAGCTGCTGGACCAGGTGTGGTGCGGCGCGATCGTCGAGGAGTCGAATCTCAAAACGCTCATCCTGGAGATCCGGTCGGCGCTGGAGGAGCGGGGCGGTACGCCGGGCGTGATCCGGACGGTGTACGGCTTCGGCTACGCGTTCTCCGGTACGGCGGACGAGCGCGGCGTCCCGGAGGCGCCGCCGGGGCTGCTGCTGGTGCGGTGGCAGGGGCGGGAGCTGACGCTGGCGGAGGGGAGCTACCTCATCGGCCGCCGCACGGATTGCACGGTGACGATCGACCATCCCTCGGTGTCGCGCGTCCACGCCCGGTTGCAGGTCTCGCGCTCGGGAACGACGCTGGAGGACCTGCGCAGCAAGAACGGAACGTTCGTCGGCGGCGCCCGGATCAGCGCGACGACGGAGCTGCTCCCGCGCTGCCGGATCCGGGTGGGGGAGGTGGATGTGGAGCTGCTGCGGCTGGATGTGGGGGCGGATTCGACCATGACGGTGGGGTAGTGCTGAGTGCTGAGTGCCGAGTGGAGCGCCGCCGTCTCGGCGGCTGATCGGGCGGCGTCCCGCCGCCCGCCCGCCCGAGTGGCGGCGCGGGACGCCGCCACATCAGCCGGCGGGACGCCAGCGCTCCACTCAGGACAGGACTCAGGACTCGTTACTTTTTGGCGTCCGCGACGATCTTTTCAACGTCCGCGAGCAGTTTCTTCGCGTCGTACACGATCCCGTCCTTGACGACGTACTTGACGCCGCCGGCGCGCTCGGGTTTGCCGGTGTCGTCGTTCACGCGGATCGCGCCGGTGCCGTAGAGGACTTTCAGGTTGGCGAGGGGGTTCTCGTCGACAAGCACGAGGTCGGCGAGCATGCCGGCGCGGACCAGGCCGTACTCCGCCTTCTTCCCGCCCGGCGCGGCCAGCGCTTCGGCGCCGTGGAAGGTGGCGGCGCGGATGACTTCGAGGGGGTGGAAGCCGGCTTCCTGCAGGAGCTCGAGCTCGCGGATGTAGTCGAAGCCGTAGAGCTTATAGATGTAGCCGGAGTCGGAGCCGGTGGTGACGCGGCCGCCGCGGTTCTTGTACTCGTTGACGAAGGCCATCCAGAGCCGGTAGTTGTTCTTCCACTCGATCTCGTCGCGGGTGCTCCAGTCGAACCAGTACGAGCCGTGGGCCTTGCGGCTCGGCTCGTACCACTTCCAGAGAGAGGGGAGGGTGTAGCGGTCGTGCCATTCGGCGCGCATCGCGCGCATGAGGTCGCGGCTGGCTTCGTAGATGGTGAAGGTGGGGTCGAGGGTGAAGCCGAGCGCGAGCAGCTCGTCCATCACCGCGTTCCACTTCGCGCTGCCCGGAGGGGCGGCCTGCCGCCAGAGGCGTCCGGCCTCGCCGAAGCGGTGCTGCTCGTCGGCGTAGTTGTAGCCGGGCGGGTAGTCCTGGATGGAGCGGTCGGCGAAGAGCGACTCGGGGAGGCCGTACCAGTGCTCCATGCCGTCGAGGCCAAGGCGGGCGGCCTGGAGGATGTTCATCCGGGCGACGCCGAGCTGCGCGAGGTGCGTGGTCGTTCCGAGCTTGTTCTTCTTCGCCTCGTCGATGAGGGCGGCGAGGATGTCGGGGTCGTACACCGGATCGCTGCCGCCGCCGATGATCTTCAGGCCCGCGCCGCCGCTCTTCGCGACCCACTGCACGAACTTGCGGGCCTGCTCGGGCGTGTTGATCCGGCCGCCCTGCCACATCGACGCGCCGGTGAAGGCGTAGGGCACGATGCGCGGCGCGACGATCTCGTTTTTCGCGCTGCGGTCGCGCTCGTGGATGGTCCATTCCAGGCCGTTGCCGGCGCCGGGGTCGCGGACGGTGGTGATGCCGTGCGCGAGCCAGAGCTTGAAGACATACTCCGCGGTCGTCCCCTGCTCGGTGCCGCCGGGATGGCCGTGCATGTCGACGAAGCCGGGGAGGACGTACATCCGCGAGCCGTCGATCTCCCTGGTTGTCCCTTCGGTGCCGAGGGCCGGACGCCGCGCGGGCTCGATCTCGACTTTTGGATAGCCGACGCCGCGCACTTCGACGATGCGGTTGCCTTCGATGACCACGTCCATGGGTCCGACGGGCGGAGCACCGGAGCCGTCGATGACGGTCGCGCCGCGGATGATCAGGCGCTTGAACGGGCCGTCGCCTTCGCCGGGACGGCGGTCCGGGGCGTAGGGTTGCTGGGGGTCCTGGGCGAGTGCGAACGCGGCGAGCAGGAGGAACGGCAGTGCACGCTTCAGCATGGCGGTGCATTGTAAGTGGCAAATGTAGGGCGTGGCTTCAGCCCGCCTCCCACGTGGGGGGCGGGCTGAAGCCACGCCCTACATTTGCCTCTGCGGTGCGATAATGAAAGCGGTTTCGGAGGATGGAAGAACAGCCCGCGCACCTGGGTTGCACGGCGGGGTACTCCCCAACCATCATGCAGATGCTGACGCTGTTGCACTCGGAGACGTTTCCGATCGGTCTGTACGCCGAGGAACTGACTCGTGAGTCGATCGCGCCCAGCAGGCTGGACGACCTCGACCAGCTCGCCGCCAGCGATTCCTCCGGCCTGCGCGTGGTGGTCGTCGATCGCGGATCGGCGAACGGCCGCAAGCACCTCCTCCGCCTCGACTCGCGCACGGCCGTCGTCGGCGTGGGACTCGACGAGCAGCCACGCTGGCTGGCGGACGACGGGCTCTACCTGCACCTGCCGGACAGTCCCTCGACCGCGGTGCTGCTGAGCGCTGTCAAGCGCGCGTATCAGTTCCTCTACCAGAAGAGCCGCGCCGATCAGCTCGAGAAGCAGCTGAGCGAGCGCACGCGCGAGCTGCAGGAGGTCGCGGAAGTCGGCCGCGCGCTGTCGACGGTGCGCGACCACTCGGTCCTGCTGACGATGATCTTGAGCAAGGCCCGCGAGCTGTCGCGCGCCGACGCTGGATCGCTCTACCTCCTCGACGAAGCCGATGGCGTGAAAGGGCTGCGCTGGAAGCTCGCCCAGAACGACTCCATCGACGTCGAGGCGTTCGAGGAAAAGGTCCTCCAGATCACGCGCAAGAGCCTCGCCGGGTACGTCGCCATGACAGGGGAGACGCTGGTCATCGACGACGCGTACAACCTGCCGCCGGGCGCGGAGTACGAGATCAACCGGACGTTCGACGAGACGAACGGCTATCTCACCAAGTCGCTGCTGGTGTTCCCGATGACGAACCACGCCGGCGACGTGATCGGCGTGCTGCAGCTCATTAATCGGAAACGCGCCACTGCGGCGGCGCGCCTTACGGCCCTGACAGTGCCCGAGGCCGTGATCCCGTTCGATCAGGACACGGCGGACATCATGCGTGCGCTGGCCAGCCAGGCCGCCGTCGCCGTCGAGAACAACCTGCTCTACGAATCCATCGAGCGGCTGTTCGAAGGCTTCGTCACCGCCGCCGTCACCGCCATCGAGCAGCGCGACCCGACCACCTCCGGTCACTCCTTCCGGGTCGCGGACCTCACCGTGGAGCTGGCGAGGGTCGTGGACCGCATCGACCGCGGGCACTTCGCCGACGTCCATTTCTCGCACGATCAGGTCCGCGAGATCCGCTACGCCTCGCTGCTGCACGACTTCGGCAAAGTCGGCGTGCGCGAGCAGGTGCTGATCAAGGAGAAGAAGCTCTACCCGATGCAGCTCGAGAACATCCGCGGGCGCTTCGAGTTCCTGATGAAGAGCGTCGACAACGACGCGTCGCGGAAGAAGATCGACTACCTGCTCGAGCACGGACGCGACGGCTTCGACGACTTCGCCGCGCACGCGGATGCCGAGGCGGCGGAGACGATCCTGAAACTGCAGAAGGACTTTGCGTTCATCGCGCAGTCGAACGAGCCGACCGTGCTACCGGAAGGCGACTTTGCGTTCCTCCAGGCGCTGGCCTCGCGCGACTTCGTCGACATCCGCGGCGACAAGCGGCTGCTCGTCGATCCGGAAGAGGCGCGCATCCTGTCGATCCGCAAAGGCAACCTCGACGCGGCCGAGCGGCTGGAGATCGAGAGCCACGTCACGCACACGTTCAACTTCCTGCAGAAGATCCCCTGGACGCGCGACCTCGCCGCCGTCGCGGACATCGCATACGCGCACCACGAGAAGCTCAACGGCCTCGGCTACCCGCGCAAGCTGACGGCGACGGACATCCCCCTGCAGTCGCGGATGATGACGGTCTCCGACATCTACGACGCCCTCACCGCCAGCGACCGCCCGTACAAGCGCGCCGTGCCGACGGAGCGCGCGCTGGACATCCTGCGGATGGAGATGAGCGACGGCCTCCTCGACCCCTCGCTGGTCGACACGTTCATCGAGGCCAAAGTGTACGAGCGCGCGGGCGTGTTGCGCACGTAACTCGCGTACACTTTCGCGCGATGCGCCGCCTGATCCTTCTCCTCGTCCTTGCCCTCCCTCTCACCGCTGCCACCTTCAAGTCTCACGACGGCACGACGCTGTACTACGACGTCGTCGGCAAGGGTGATCCCGTGCTGCTGCTCTCAGGAGGGCCCGGTTTTTCCCCCGACTATTTGCGCCCGATCGCCGAGAAATTAAAGGACGAGCACCGGTTCGTGCTGCTGCACCAGCGGGGAACCGGCAAGTCCGTGGTCGAAAAGTACGACGCGAACACGATCTCGCTGAAGAACCTCGTCGCCGACATCGAGGCGCTGCGGCAGGAGCTGAAGGTCGAGAAGCTGGTCATCGCCGGGCACTCGTTCGGCGGGATCCTGTCCATGATGTACGCGCGCGAGCATCCCGGCCGCGTCGCCGCGCTGGCGCTCCTCGACTCCGGCGGTCCCACGTTGAAGACGGTGGTGAAGTTCAACGCCAACCTCGAGTCGCGTTTCAGCGAGGAAGACCGCGCGCTGATCGCGAAGTGGAGCGATCCCGAGCGGAGAAAGGAGAACCATCGCCGCGCGGTGCTGGAAGTGACGAAGGCCAAGGCGGCCGCGTACTTTGCGGACCGCTCGAAGGCGCACCTGCTCACCGACCCGATGGACGAGTCGTCGTTTCACGACGGGATGTTCTGGGCCGTCGTCCCGCAGATGATGGCTCTCGACCTCCGCGCGGGCCTGGAGAAGGTGAAGGCCCCGGTGCTCGTCCTGCACGGCAAGCAAGACCCGCTGGAGTCCGCGGACGAAGTCCACGAGACGTTCCCCGGCTCGAAGCTGGAGTGGATCGAGAACGCGGGACACTTTCCGTGGCTCGAACAGCCGGACCGGTTCTTTGCCGTGCTCGGGGTGTTTTTGCACGGGCTCGGCGACTGCCATTGAGAGTAGTGCTGAGTGCTGGGTGCTGAGTGCTGAGTCCCGCCCGCCGGCGGCGCGCGAAGGCGCGCTGTCCAATTGTGGCCCCGGGCTTTGCCCGGGGTCGATCAGGGCGGGGCAGGCACGCGGCCGCGAAGGCGGCCGGTAGAAGCTCTCGGGAGAACGGAGCCTCCGCCACGCCAGCCGGCGGGACGCCGGCGCTCCCGGCGAGGCGCCGGTGGAACGGCCGCCGGGGCGGCGGCACCACAAAGACTCAGGACTCAGGACTCAGCACTCAGGACTGGGTCGCGGCGGCACGCTTCCTGCTCTAGTCAACGGTGGGGGTTATTAACAATGACTAGACCTAAATCTTTGGCAGCAGCGACTTTAGCGCTTCTGTTCCTGGCAGCTTGCGGTACCTCCGGAGGTCTCGGAGACGTGCTCGGCGGGGGCTCCAGCGCGAACAACAATTACGAGATCCGCGGCACGGTCGACCAAGTCGATACCAGCGCCCGCGTGGTCTACCTGACGAACGTCAGCGGATACAGCAACATGCTCTCGAACGGCGGGAGCACCGGCACCGTTCGCGTGTATTTCGATGACGAGACGACCGTGGGCTTCCAGGGGCAGACGTACCGCGTCGCCGACCTCGAGCGTGGTGATGAAGTCACCGTGCGCGTCGACGAATCGGGCAACCAGCTCCACGCCGAGTCGATGACCGTCCTGCGAGACGTGTCGACCGGTTCGGGCTCGACGTATCCGGGCGGCGGGGTCTACAACTCGACCGTCCGCGGCACGGTGCGCTCCGTCGACACCTCGCGCCGCACGATCGAGATCGACCGCGGCAGCGGCTCGTTCATGACCGTCGAGTACGAGACCTCGACGCCGGTGTACTGGAACAACCAGAGCTACCGCGCGGCCGACCTCGAGCGCGGCGATGAGATCGAAATCCGCCTCAACGATACGGGCAGCAACAGCCGGAACCTGGCGCGTGAGATCACCGTCGTCCGCAACGTCAGCTCTTCGGGCTCGGGCTCGTCCTCTTCGCAGATGTCGACCATCCGCGGCACAGTCCGTTACGTCGACACCTCGCGCCGCACGATCGAGCTCGAATCGGCGACGTGGGCGGCGGGCTTCAAGTCCGGTGCGAACACCGGCAACCGTGTGATCGTGTCGTATGGCTCGAACGCGAACGTCGATGTCTCGGGCACGCTCCAGCCGGTGTCCGGCCTCGAGCGCGGCGACGTGATCGAGGTGCAGGTCTCGAACGCGAACGCGACGACGCCGTTCGCGGATCGGATCTGGCTCGTTCGCGACGTCAACCGATAGTTTTTACTCAGCGCTAGTTTTTTCTCAGGCCCGGGCCGCAAGCCCGGGCCTAACTCTTTAGATCGTCCAGCTGCAACTCCTCCAGCAACCGCTTGCACACCTCACGACGCGCCTCGCGGCGCGCGTGCAGCCACTCCTCCGCCTGCGGCGGCAGCCACGCCGGCGTCGCCACATCCGAGAGCGCGGCGCGCAGCACGTCCATCAGCGAGCTGCCCTCGCGCCGGGCGCGGGTGAAGAGCTCCGTGAGCCCGCGCACGCCCGCCGAGTCGATCAGCATCGCCGCAGCCACCGCGCGCTCGCCCTCGGTCACGGGGTCGCCGAGGCGGGCGATGGAGGCGGCGGTACGGCGGAGCTCCGTATCGGTCAGGCCGCCGACCGCGAGCACCGTCCGGGAGAGATTGCCGACCTTTTCCAGCCAGCGACCCAGGCGATGAAAGAGGAGGAGCAGCTCGAAGGCGCGGTCGCCGGAGGGGTGCAGGCGGCGCGCGATGGCGGCGACGCGCTCGACGTCTTCGACACGGGACACGCCGTCCAGGTCCTGATAGAGCGGGCGGAGGAACGACTCGAGGCGCTGGCGCAGGTCGCGGTCGAGGCTCAATCCCACATCTCGTTGCACGTCTCGCAGCGCGAGCGTCCGGCCATGAGGAAGAACACCGCCGCGGCGGCGACGGCGAAGAACGCGGCCTGGATCATCTCCGCGGCGACGCCCAGCGCAATCGCCACGGTCAGCACGAGCGCAAACATCTGTCCTCGGCGCGACGGGGCAATCTCGGTCGAGCCGCAGGCAGGGCAGATGCGCTCGCGCTCGTCCTCGTCCGCCTCGTCGATCTCCGCGAGGGCCGGCGCGCGTGCCGTGAGGATGTCGCCGGCCTTGATGGCGTCGAGGTTCGGCACCCGGACCCGCATTCTGGCCGGCGCGGAGTCGATCACCGCCGGGATGCCGGCCGAGTCGAGCACGCCCTGCGCCGTGCGCGCGTCGGTCGGCGCGGCGTAGGCGGTCACGGTGACGAGAGGGTCGGCCATCAGGGCCCCCATTGTACGCTCCCGGCAGCCTCCATTTTCACGCGGTTGCGTCCGGCAGCCTCCGCCCTATACAGTCCCGCCCCGTTGAGGAAGTTTGCGGTACTGGTCGTTCTGGCGGCGCTCCTGGCGCCGGTCGCGGTCGCGGAGGAAACTCCGCAGGCGCCGCGGCTGGGCATGGTCGAGCGCGCGCTCTCCTGGATCGGCGTCCGCTACCGCTTCGGCGGGCAGGACGAGAAGCAGGGCTTCGACTGCGCCGGCCTCGTGCGCCGGGTGTTCAGCACGATGGCCATCAACCTCCCGCGCACCGCCGCCGCCCAGTTCCGGCAGGGCTGCGTCGTGAAGCGCGACGAGCTGCTGCCCGGCGACCTGGTCTTCTTCGAGAACACCTACAAGCGCGGGATCTCGCACGTCGGCATCTACATCGGCAACGGCGAGTTCGTCCACGCCGCCAGCCGCCGCCGCTCCGTGACCGTCGACCGCCTCGATTCGCCCTACTTCTTCAAGCGCTTCGCAGGCGGTCGCCGCGTCACGACCGCCGCCGTAGTCCCGCCGCTGCCCCTGCCGGATTCCCCGGCCGAGATGGGCATGCCCTGAATCAGTGCTGAGTGCTGAGTAGTGCCGGCGACCCGCCGGCCGTAACGCCGGCCCCCGGCCGGCCGGGCGGGGGCCTCCCGTCAACTGCCAACCGCCAACCAATCACTTCAGCGTGAGCATGTAAGCCGCGATGTCCTTCGCGTCGACGTCCGTCAGGCCGACCGGCGGCATGCCGCTCTGCGGATTCATCGACTGGGGATCCTGGATGTACTTCACCAGGTTCCCGGGCGTGTTCTGCACCGCTCCTAAACTGATCGTCGGCCGCGACGCCACACCCGCGAGCGACGGCCCGAGCGACCCCTGCGGGCCCTCGATGCCCGGCACGGCGTGGCAGACGTTGCAGCCGTACTGCGCCGTGAGCGCCTTGCCACGCTCCGCGTTCCCGACCGGCGCCGCCTCCGCCTCGGCGGGCTTCGCCATCGGCTTCGCGGCCTCGTCGCGGTTGCACGCGACTGCGAGGAGGAGAAGGAGCACCAAGGTCATTCGCTTCATGCGCCATACTCTACCAGCGTAGATCTTCCCGAGTGTCGATCGAGGGACTTGGGCGGGCGGGGTACGCAGAACATGCCTACCGTTTCACCCGCGCCTTCGCGCGTTGAGTCGATGCCATGTGGCGCGCGAAGGCGCGCCGTGCAATTGTGGCCCCGCGCTCAAGCGCGGGGTTCGCGAAGCGGTGCATCAACGCGGCCGCGAAGGCGGCAGCTACAACGCGTGGATGGCGGATTTTAGTTAGTTAGGTGCCAACAGAGAGACGCAGTTCTCCGCTGCCGACGTCGATACTGAAGGAACGACGAGCTTGTCGTCGATCCGCAACGGATCACATTACCCGGCGCCCTCATGCATGTACCACGAATGTCCGCAATCCTTGCAGTAGTCATTCTTGGGAGTGTTGTGCCTGTAGCCGCGACATCCACAGGCCTTGCATCGACCGGACCCGGATAGCGACTTATCTTCAATGACAGATAGGTCTGCAATCGTTGTCGTCCCATGGTTGTCTTTCATGATGCGTTCTCCACGAATGGCCAAGCTGGCCGTATTTCAACTAGATCTCAAACGCCTGCTCGCCGCCGAAAGAAGCCATGACCAGGAGTAGATTCTTCAGGTTGTTGCAACCGGATTTCATCTCTTCTTCGAGCTTGAGCAGCGTTTCGATGTCGTTTGTTTGATGTGTTGTACCTGAAATCAAGCCGTTGACGCGGATATGGAACTCGATCGGTTCGCGTCCGCCGGCCGTGTAGCTCGCGAGAATGTACTCGCCGACTTTGTACCTCTCGATTAGCGCTCGTTCGGACTCGGACACGGCACACTGCCCAAAAAGGCTGAAACTGACGCCTTTGTGGCCACCGAACAATCCTTTTACGTCAGCTTGGTTTCTTCGGATCACCAGTTTCACGGTCTGCCTCCTTCTTCGAAGTTCTCTATCGTAGCGTGTGCCCGCAAAGCCTGCAGTGGCCGTGGCCGTAAGCACAATCCTTACACGTGAAATGTCCCTTCGCGCACGTCTTACCGCCAGAAACATCTCTCTTCTTCCCACATGTGTCACAAACCACTGCTGTCCAAAACGGCTGAACCCCGAACTGGGTGATGCTGAAGGATCAAAGGGTTAACGGGATGGAGAGCGCGAAACGAGAACGACACCCCTGGATGCTGTCTCAAACGGTGAGCATGAGTTGTAGTTCGGTGAGCCCGACATCGGGAGGCGTAAACGGCTTATTGAGCCATCGGTGCAGATCGCGATACGTGAACAGGTTGAGGCGGATCATCGCCACGAGATTGGACATCGACCATCCCCAGCTCGAGGAGAGCTGAAGGAAGCGGAGCATGAGAATGGCGATCAGGGCCGTCCAGATCTGAATGTGGAGGGCGTTCTCCGAAGTGCCGACGAAGGTCTTGATCTTCAGATTCTGCTTGATGGCCTTGAAGAACAATTCGATCTGCCAGCGCTGGCGGTAGATCTCGGCGATGGTGGCGGCGGCCAGATCGAGACGATTGGTGAGGAAGACGTACGCTTTCCCCTCGGCATCGACGAACTCGATCCTGCGAAGGCGGACAGGTTGTTGGTCCACTGCCGGTTGTTGGGTTCTGATCGTGATGATCTGGTCACAGACCACCCC
The DNA here is from genome assembly GCA_963821585.1 of uncultured Acidobacteriota bacterium. GTDB lineage: Bacteria > Acidobacteriota > Thermoanaerobaculia > Gp7-AA8 > Gp7-AA8 > QHVT01. The sequence continues at coordinate 3,165,351 of CAWGEI010000003.1, read as the reverse complement.
CTTGCCTTGCGGCAGCCGGTTTTCGAGCACTTCGTAGCGGGTCGCCTCCTTCATGCGGGTGACGAAGCCGACATTGAACAGGGTCAACTCGGTGAACCACAGGTGGTCGTTGTAGCCACGGTCGAACACCACGATCGAGCCTGAGGGAAGCTCCAACTGGCGGGCCACTTCGATATCCGAGGTCTTTCCCTCGGTGATCACCGCGTACCTTGGCAGGTGCCCGTCGTGGTCGAGCAGCAGATGGAGCTTGACCGCTCCCTTGGTCCGCTTGTATTTGGCCCAATCGAAGATCGCTGCGCAGAGGTCGATGGTGGAGGCATCCAGAGAGAGCAGGGGGCTCCGGAATCGAAACTTGTGCTTGGGTGCGATGGCGTGGCAACGCGCATACAGACTCTGGAACACGTCCTGGTACAACTGCCACGGCCGATGAGCGTTCGCGTACGCCAGCGTCGTGCGCTTGGCCCCTGAGTCCAGCCCCAGTTGCTGGAGTCGTCCTTCGGCGCTTGCCAATCCTTGCTCGATCTCACGCAGAGACTGCGCTCGCCCAAGCTGGCAGAAGATCATCGCCACGAACTGCGACCAGGAGCTGAACCCCTTTGAACGTCGATCCGATCCGTGCCGGTCGACAAGCTGTTGGAACTCCGCACGAGGAATGAGCTTGAGAATTTGATGGAAAACGCTACAGAATCGCTGCACCGCCGGGCACCTCCGTGTCTCGAGCTTCGACAACCCGATTCTACGGGGACTCGGCGGTACTTCCTCGCTCTCTACAGCTGTTTTGGACAGGTGTGGTCACAAACGCGATCCGACATTGGCGCCCTCCATGTTGATTGAGTTACTTGAACCTTGACATGCCAAGCTGGTTCTCAGGTTCAAGAGACACCGTTCCCCGAAGAAGGTAGGGAGGAAGACCTACGTTGCACCGCGAACGTTGTCGCATAGTACGAGGACTGTAAATTTTCCCGGCTTGAAACGGACTGGAAGCCGCGTTGAGAGTGCGGATCCTGCAGCGATTCGAAGTCCCTGCACTCTTCGGGCGCCTCGCTTGTACTGCGCCGTCTTCTGAACGGTGAGCCGCGATCAGGAGCGGGGAGTGCGGCACCGACGAGCTTCCTGCTGTTCTCACGTGCGCGCGTCGCTCCCGAAGATGGAAAAGCGGCGACTCGTCGTCGCACTCCACAAACGTGGCGGCGGGACGCCGCCACGGCAGCTGGCGACGCCCGCGGTCCGGGCTTCCGCCGAGCCGCGCCAGTCGTGCTGGAACGATGCGCCGGTTGCGCGCAGACACTCCGGCCCGAGCCGCCGCAGCTTCGTCAGGCCGGAGCGCCTGCGGGTCACGGGTCGCGGCGAAGCCTCTGTGGTGAATCGGTCCTCTTTTGGCGCGGAAGACATGAAGGGGACCGGCACCAGCCGGCCCACCGGCGAGGCGCCGGTGCAACGGCCACCGGGCGGCGGCACCACCTCCCGTCGCCATCGCGATTCCGCCGCTCCGGCCTGTCACGCAGGAGGTCGCGGGTTCAAGCCCTGATCAGTCGAAAGGAATGGGGATGAACGAATGCTGGCCGAGGGCTTCCGGAATGAGGATCGGATCGGGTTGGACGGCCGTCGCGCCGGCGATGTCATCCGGTTCGACACCACGATGCGGCGCAGCCTCGCAAGCGTCGAAGGAAGCGGAGCTTCGCTGTAGGAATTCTGGCAGCGACGTGTCTCCGGAAGGCCGGCGCTCCGCGTGTCGAGAAGAACGGCAACGCACGAGCAGACACAGAAAAGGCGCGCCGGCTGCGAGCCGGCCGGTCCACCGGCGGCTCGCCGGTGCGCAAGCGCACCCCCGACGGGCGCCGCCTACAACTGCCAGGGGAACTCGCCCGGCGAGGATGACGGCGACGGGGGCGGTGGCGCCGTGGCGTTGTTCGGAAGCCATTCGTCGAAGTACCCGGACGCGAGGACGAGGACCAGAATCAGGGTCTGCATGAGCGATTTCTCCTGTCAGTCAATGTAGGCATTCGCGAGCGGGGAGGAGTCACACCGGCGCAAACTCGCGGAGACGCTCCGGCAAGCGCCGAAAGCGTCCGCCTTTACAATGCGCCCGCATGCCGGCCGCCGGGAAACTCGCCCTCGCTCTTCTCCTCGCCACCTCCTCTTTCGCGAAGGATGCGCGCATCGCCCGTGTCGAGCAGGGGCTGTTGCCGCCGCGGGTGATCGAGGGCGGGCCGGTCTGGACCATCGAGGCGCGCATGGAGCGGTACGAGATCCCTGGTCTGAGCGTGGCTGTCGTGGACGGGGGCAGGCTGGCGTGGGTGAAGGGTTACGGCGTCGCCGACGTGAGCACGGGACGCAAGGTCACTCCGCGGACGATGTTCCTGGCCGGCTCGATCAGCAAGCCGGTGACGGCGATCGCCGCGGTGGATCTGGTGGAGAAGGGACGGCTTCCGTTCGATGCCGGCGTGAACACGCTGTTGCGCTCGTGGCAACTGCCGTCGAACGAGCTGACGGCGAAGACGCCGGTCACGCTGCGGCAGCTCTTCAGCCACACGGCCGGCACGACGGTCCATGGCTTTCCCGGCTATCCCCGCGCGTTCGAGCGGCCCACGATCCAGCAGATTCTCGACGGTGAGCCTCCGGCGAACACCGCGCCGGTCCGGGTCGATCTGGAGCCGGATACCCAGCATCGCTACTCCGGCGGCGGCACGACGGTCGCGCAGCTCGCGATGAGCGACGTCACCGGTCTCGACTTCCCCGAGTTGATGCGCCGTCACGTCCTCGGCCCGCTCGGCATGGCCTCCAGCACGTACGAACAGCCGCTCCCGCGCGCGCTGCACGGCCGCGCCGCGAGCGGCCATCATGCCGGCCCGCGGCCGATTCCGGGCGGCTGGCATGTCTATCCCGAGGCCGCGGCGGCGGGGTTGTGGACCACGCCGGGGGATCTGGCGAAGGTCATCGTCGAGATGCACGACGCCCTGGCCGGCCGCCGCCCGCGGGTCCTGTCGATCGACGGCGCGCGGATGATGCTCACCCCGCGTTTCCGCGCCGGTGAGGACTCCTGGATCGGGATCGGCTTTTTCCTCGAGGACCAAGGCGCGGAGAGGTACTTCGCCCACGGCGGCTCGGACGAAGGCTTCGAAGCTCTGCTCATCGCCACGGAAGACGGCTCGCAAGGTGCGGTGCTGATGGCGAACGCCAACGGGACCATGCCCCTGATCGACGAAGTGCTCCGCGCTATTGCCCGCGAGTATCAGTGGCCCGGGTTCCTGGACATCGCTCCGCCAGTCCTGCCGATGCCGATCGACGTCCTGGCGGGCGCGCCGGGCCGGTATCGCGTCGACGCTGAACGCGTCATCGCCATCCAGCGCAGCGGTCCTGCCCTGGAGACCCTGACCCTCGGGCAACTCGTGCAGCTCTACCCCCTGGCCGACGGCACTCTCGCCCGCAGCGACGCCGACGAACGGTATCGCCTCACCGGAGCCGGCCTCGAAGTGATCACCGAAGACAAGACGATCGTCGCCCCCCGTACCGAAGATCCCCTCACCACCTACGAGCTCCTCGCCGGCTGCCGCGTCGACCAGGTTGTGGCCAATTTCCGCGCGAAGCCCGATGAGCGCGCGGTCAACCGCGCCGGCTACTCCCTGCTGCGCGTCGGCCGGCGGAGCGACGCCGTCGTTCTCTTCGAGCTCAACACCGAGCTGCACGCTCAATCCGCCAACGCCTGGGACAGCCTCGGCGACGCCCTCTACGCCAAAGGGGAGTTGCCTCGCGCCGCCGAGGCGACACGACGAGCACAGTCCCTCCTCGACGCCGACACCTCGCTCGACGAGCGCGCGAAACAAGGGGCTGCGGTGGGATACCCGGGTGCGACTCCACGCCATTGAGAACGCGCGGCCGGCCATGGTGGAGAAGGTGTCGCCGGAGTAGCAGCCGTTTCCCGTCCGACGCGCGGCGTATCATTACGCTCGATGTCCAACTTCATCTACGCCAGCGCCAGCGCACTGAACGCGATCATCCGTACCGATATGCGCTCGGACGAGATGAAGCTCTTTGCGACCGACCTTCGCACGCCCCAAGGTATCGGCTTCGCACCGGACGGCACGCTTTACGTCGTCGAAGGCACCGCCGGGCAACTGAGCGTGGTCGACGGCAACGGCAAGACGCGCAAGCACGCCGGCGGACTCACGGCGCCGATGGGCCTGGCCATCGACTCCATTGGACACTGTTACGTCGCCGAAAGCGTCGGCGACTCGATCAAGCACATCGGTTCAGACGGGAAAATGTCCACGATCGCAACCGGCCTCGGAAACCCGCACTACCTCGCGTTCGACGGCTCGCAGTATTTTTATTGCGGCGGCGGGCCGAACTATCACGTCTACCGGGTCGACATGTGGGGAAACAAAACGCTGTTCCACGAGCTCAGCGCGCCTGCTTCCGGGATCGCCTGCGACGCCGGTGGAAACGTTTACGTCAGCGGTGAGCGCGTCACCCAGCAGGGGAGCTCCGTGCCCTATGTCGCGCGGTTTACGCCGTCCGGTGAAGGCCAGGTCCACATGCGGGGCTCCGAGCGCGGCACCATCACCGTCTACGGGTCCACGGTGAACGACTACCTGATCTACTCCATCGGTCCGAATACCATCGGCACGTTCCGGACGCAGGAGTGGAGCTTCGTCCGCCGATCCGCCTGGGTGGAGCACGCGGCCGCGCCGCCCGACTTCAGCTTCCCTCCGCCGTAAAGGCCGGGACTCGCGCGCCCCAGGATCCTCAGCGCAGCATTCCGGCTTTGCGAGCTGCGGCGAGGAGCTCTTCCCTCTGGCCCTCTTTCGGCCAGCCGATCACTTTCTGCACGACCGCGCCGTCTTTGAGGAAGTAAAAGGTCGGCGTGTTCCAGTAGTCGACGAAGGTCCACTCCGTCTGCCGGACGACGAGCGCCACTTTGAAGTCGCGATGCTCGCGATTCCATCGCTGCAGGACCGGCAGGTCGAGCGTTCCACTCTGCGGGGCGATCCAGGTGGCGTGCGATCGAAAAACGGGGCCGAGCACGTCGTCCGAGGCAATGGCGGAGACGGCGTTCCGCGAGAAGTGACAGGACGGGTGGGAGACCACGACGATTCTCGGACCGGCTTCGAGGTCCACCCGCCGCTGCACGACTTCGTTCGGTTCATCGCCCGGCACCCATACGCTCGGACCCCTGCCCGGCTCGGGGTCTGTCCGCACGGCTGGCAGCGCCTCGAGCTCTCCGGCAGGGGATTGCGCCGCGAGCCGCCGCGCACCGGCGAGATCACGGACGGCGACGAGCATTCGATACGTGGTGGTGTAGTGGACGTTTGCCGCGTCGCCCCTTTTGCTCAGCTCCTCCACAATCGCGACCATGTCGCGCGCATAACGCTCCTCGGGCGCGTAGGTCCCGGCGATCTCGGCAGCCCGAAGCACGAGGTCCAGATCGGTGGAGGAGAAGTCTTTCAGGCTGGTCCGTCTGAGTCGCGCGCCGAGGAGCCTCTCGTAGGCTTCGGCCGCGTGCCGTCGCAACTGCGTGTCGGAGCCCTGGCGCGATGCAACGAGCTCTTTGTCGATCTCTGACTGAAACACGGAAAACGCGTCGTCGATCGCCGTTGCGCTCAATGCGATTCCGGAAGCGAAGATGGCGAAGGCCCAAAGGCGAATCATGAGCGGTTCCTGCGGCCGATCGGGCCGGCGGCATGTTCGTGCCGCCGGCCCGTGGCGATCGGTGGTGTGGCGCCTAGCAGCCACTCATGCAGATGTAATTCAGGCGTGGACCGCAGGTCGCGCGGCTCACGCATTCCATGTCTTTGTAATCGGCCGGCGGCTGGACGATCTCGAAATCATTCTCCATGATGATCTGATCGGCCTTGCTTTCGACGCGCGCTCCCTTGAGGAGAGACGTCGTGTGCTGTGCGCCGAAGAGGCTCAGCAACTGGTAGATCTGTGAGGCTGTGAGCTGTGCCTGCAGGTCCCGGTACTGATAGCCGCCGAGGCCCCGGTCCGTAAAGACGAGGCTGTTCAGAAACCGGTCGCGCGCTGCAGGAGACAGCAGGTTGAGGGGCGACCTGGCCTCCGGATTCTGACGCAGCTGTTCCTGGTATTGGTCCAGGTCTGCCTTCGACTTGACCGGCGCAAGGAGGAAGGCCAGTTCCTGCCCCTGGTCCTTGATGAGCCGGGCATCCCGGTTGACGTCACCGGCCTGAACGGCGATGGCGGGCGCGAAAGCGATCATGACTGCAAAGGCGAGCATCGTAGATTTGATGAGCTTCATAAGGGGTTCCTTCCAGTGTGTCTCACTGGCGTTCTGACTGCGCGTGCTCTCAGGGCGTTGGTTGTGATGCTGACGCGCGGGGCGGGTCGCGGCTCATCTGGTCCCTCCTCTTCAGGATGGTTTCGTTGGCCGATTCCGGCCACCCACCAGTTACGCAAATGGAGTACCAGAACTACATACGTCCACCGTGCAATATGTACGTACTGATAAGGCTGGCAGGGTCAGAAGGACACGAGGATGCGCCGGCGGCGTTTGCACGCCCGAGGGTGGCCGAGGTTAGAGGACTAGCGGTTCTTCACTTGCTCGCCACGCATGTGCAGCAGTCCGGCGGCTCGAGCTTCGGCGTCTGCCCCGGCGGACAGGACGCGCAGCGGACGCGCGCGCAGTCCGTGATGTTCGGGTCGGCGGGGACGCACTTGCAGCAGTCGGGCGGCTGGAGCGCGGGGGTCTGCCCCGCAGGGCAGCCGGCGCAGCGCACGGCGTCGCAGTTGGGCTGCGCGGTGTCCTGCGGGGTCGCGCATGCCACGAGGGCGAGGAGAGCGAAGAGCACGACCGCTTTCACGACATGGTTCGGCTGGACCGTTTTTCCGTCTGCCATGGTGTTCCCCTTCAGAGTGAGGAGTGCCCGCCCGCCGCACATCCCTACCCTCAATTCAGGAGACCGGCCGGCGAGGCGACTACACTACATACCGGCGCTGGCGCAACCGCAGCGCGATCAGCGCGCGGGCTTCCACGACTGCACTGTCATGAAGTTCGTGCCGCCGCGCGCAATGATCTCGCCGCGGATCGTCACATTGTGGCCCATTTGCGCGACGATCTCCGGCGGGACGGTGCTTTTGTCGCGTCCGGGCAGGAGTACATAGGCGGTGCGCGACTGCGCATCCACAATCGCGAGGGGGATTCCGCGCTTTGCGCACTCGATTCCGCAGGCGGCGTGCGCGACGCCGCCGATGCGGACCTTTGCATAACAGAAGGTCTCCACGAGCTCTCCTGTAATCGCTGGTTGCGAGGAACCGGTCGTGCGCGACGCGACGAAGAGCGCGGCGGCAGCGACGATGACGGCAGCGGCGAAGGAGGCCAACTGCCTCCGGGTCATCCTCATCATGTTTCCTCCGGGTATTGAGTGAAGTTTCCGCCGCTGAAGACGAGGTCTTCTTCGAACGACTGGATTCTGTGATTGAAGCGGATGACCGGGTCGGCGTCTCCGTCGCTGCCTCGCGAGCGGATTGCATAGGATTTCGCACTGAGGCGCACCTCGAATTCGTTTCCCCAGCGGTCGATCCGCACCGGAGTTTTCATATACCTCGGGATGAGCACACGCTCGACCGCGTCGAGCGGCACTGGAGTGAGCGCCGTGAAATCCGTGGCGGTCAAAGACACCGGCATGGAATCGACCGCGTATGTATCCGTGTCCGTTGCGCGCGCCTCGAGCGCGGTTGCGAGCGAGCGCATGTCGGCCATGGTCTTCTTCTGTCTGCTCCTGTTCAGTGTCGTCAGCAGGTTCGGCAGGGCGACCAGGGCGAAGAACGCCAGCACGGCGACGATGATGATCGAAGGGAGCACACGGTCGCGCGTCCGGCTGTCCATCACTGTCTCAGACGCGGGACGCGCAATGCGGGTTTCGTCATGCGCGGAGCCGGATCTTTGCTTCCTGGCGACCGTTAAACCAGAATGACGTCGGGCGATCTGTCCGGCATCAAGGAGAACATGATGAAACTCAGAGTGATCCTGGTCTGTATGTTGTTGCTGCTGGTTGCCGTCCCGTCGTTTGCCTTGGACCGGTGCAAGGAGTGTAACGCGCAAAACGTGTGCGAGGCCATGGTGGGCGCTGTCAGTAAATGCGTGTCCGGCCCTGGCTACTGCAACAGAACAACCGGAAACTGCACCCCTTCTGCTGCCAGTGCGACTGTGCTCATCGATTGGGCGGTCGCCTCGACTGAGATCAGCCGTCCTGCGCAGGAATGCACTACCGTTACGACTCCGGTCCAGGCGTCCGAGGTTTCGACGGCGGCGCCCAAGACAACCGTGCTGAAATAACTCAATTCGCCATCACGACTGCGGAGAGATCGCCTCTTCCGGAGGTCATGACTATGCGTACGTTTTTTGTCATCGCGTTCGTCCTGCTGCTCGATCCGGCCGCTTCCGCCGCCACCCTCGAGGTGGAGGTGAGCCGCCAGGGCTTCACCGGTCCGATCCAAGTGGCCCTGGCCCCGCGCGTCGACGGAAGGATGCCCGAGTGGTCAGAAAAGAAAACGCTCGGGGCCGCCCAGTCGGCCGTGCGTTTCGACGGCCTGACCGCAGGGCTGTATACAGTCCTGGCGAGTGGACCGCAGCCGCTGCAGCGTCTCAGCGCGAAGGCGAATCTCGGCTCGGACGGCAGTACGCTCCGCCTCGTCGTCCCTCGGTCGAAAACCGAGGTGCGCGCCACGCTGGCGGGCCAGCCACTCGCGGGTGCCGGAATCATCTTTACCCACGGAGAGCTGCGCTGGCACACCGAGGTCGAGACCGGCGAAGACGGGCGCTTCTCGGGCGAGTTGTGGGAGCCGGGCGTCTACGTCGCGAGCGTGACTCGCGATCGCAGTTCCGCGCCGTATAGCGTCGATGTATCGATCTCGTCCAATCCGGTGACGATCGACGTTCCCGACCGGCACGTGACAGGCCGCATCCTCGCCGGCGGAAAGCTGCTCGGCGGCGCGATCGTCGACCTGCGATCCGAAACCAGCCAATCCATCCTTACCTTGCGTACGCACTCCTCTTCCGATGGACGGTTCGAATTTTTCGGGGTCCGCGAAGGTGTACTGGCGCTGACCGCCCGCGCCCATTCGTATCTGGACAGCGACGCTGCCACGTTCGAGCTCCGCGGCTCGCCGGCGCAGCGCTCCATCGACGTCGAGCTGACGCGCGGCGAGCCGCGAGCGGTACGCGTCCTCGACACGCACGACGCTCCGATCGCCGGCGCCACGTTGATCACGTCCTGCAACGGGCACGTGAAGTCCACGGTCGTCACGAACGCCGTGGGGGACGCGGGTGTCGCCTTGCCGGGCGGCGCGTCCTGCGCGATCTACGTGCTGCCGAAAGAAGGCTCGATTGGCGTTGTGCCGGTGGAGGACGCGGAGCCGCTCCTCATCCGCGTACCGGAGGGCTCGTCGTCGCTGCAGCTGGTGCTGAAATCCGTCGCGGGCGAGCCGTTCTCCGCCATGAGCCTGCTCATGCGCATCGACGGCGTGGTCGTCCCGCCGGCGATCGCGCGCCTCCTCGACAGCCATGGCTTCCTGCTCGTGACGAACGAGGAGGGGAGCCTCTCCCTCGATCGCATCCCGCCCGGGACTTACGACTTCTGGCCGTACCGCAATACGGCGGAGGGGCAAATGCTCTACGAGACCGTCACGGAGTTCGCCGCGCCGATCTCCCTGACGGTGCTGGCGGGAGAGAACAACGCCACGATCCGGTTCCGGGCACGGTAGGGCCTGGCGCCGCATCGAAAAGAGATCGTCGTGACCATCCTCGCCGACAAGGTCAAGGAGATGATCTGACGCTGCGGGGTCTGCTGTTGTCATGCATGCTGCATCCATCTCTTGACCGGTAAGCTATCGAGCGGCAGGAAAGCAGGCATTCATGCGCAAACGCGTTTCACTCGTCTTTGCTCTCTCCCTGATGATCACGTCCAGCGGCTGGGCCGGATCGCTGCGCTTCGGCGGCACCGGGTCGGGCGATCTCGACCGCGTGAAGGTCTCCATCGACGGCCCGCCGCGGTCGGCGGACGTGGGGCTCGATTTCACGCTGGAGTGGTGGATGCGGGCGACGTTCGCGGACAACAACACCCCGCCGTGTACAGCGGGACAGATCGGCCTGGATGGGTGGCGGAACAACGCCAACATCCTGTTCGACCGCGACGTATCCGGGTCGGGGGATTTCGGCGAGTACGGTGTGTCGCTGCGCGGCGGCCGCATTGCCTTCGGCGTGGCTGTCGGAGGGACGGGGGAGACTCTCTGCGGCTCGACGAACGTGGCGGACAACGCCTGGCACCACATCGCGGTGACGCGCCGCGCTTCCGATGGACAGCTGCGGATCTTCATCGACGGGAATCTCCACGCGACCGGAACCGGACCCACGGGCGACATCAGCTACCGCGACGGGCGCACGCCCTCCAGCCCCAACGATCCGTTCCTGGTGATCGGCGCCGAAAAGCACGACGTTGGCGCGCCCTCGTTTTCGTACCGCGGCTTTCTCGATGAGATCCGGCTCTCCTCGCAGGTGCGCTATGCCGCCACGTTCGCCCGGCCGCGCCACAATTTACTGACGGACGCGAGCACGGTGCTGCTCTTCCATTTCGACGAGATGTCGGGAAACAGGATCTTCGACGAATCGGGAGCCGCGGGCGGGCCGAGCCACGGCGTTCGCCAGTTCACCGCAGCCGGCCCGGTGTGGTCGACGGAGAATCCGCCCATCCAGATCGCCACCCAGTTTTCGAGGTTCCCGCTCGCCAGCACGCTCATCTCCCCGGTTGCCATCGCCAACGCCGGCGATGGGACGAACCGCCTCTTTGTCGTACAGCAGACCGGGCAGATCCGGATCTTCAGCGGCGGGCAGCTTCTGCCCGTGCCGTTCCTGGACATCGACCCCCGCGTTCTCAGCGGCAACGAGCGCGGCCTCCTCGGGCTGGCGTTTCATCCGAACTACGAGTCCAACGGACTTTTCTACGTTTATTACACGAGGGACAGCGCCATTACGTCCGAGGACGGAGACCTCGTCGTTTCGCGGTTCCAGGTGTCGACGAACCCGAACGTCGCCAATCCCGGATCCGAGACGATTTTCCTGGTGATCGAGCACACCCAGAACAGCAATCACAATGGCGGTGAGCTCGCGTTCGGGCCGGATGGCTATCTGTACATCGCGCCAGGCGACGGCGGGGGAGGCGGGGATCCCTTCGAGTCGGGACAGAGGCTGGACACCCTGCTCGGGAAGATGCTCCGGATCAACGTGGACGTCCCCGCGACGCCGTTCCCTTACAGCATTCCTCCCGATAACCCGTTCGTCGGGGTCGGCGGCGCCCTGCCGGAGATCTGGGCCTTCGGCCTGAGGAATCCGTGGCGTTTCAGCTTCGACCGCCTTGTCGGGGATCTCTACATCGGGGACGTCGGTCAGCAGACGCGCGAGGAGATCTCGTTTCAGCCCGCCGCGAGCAACGGCGGCGAGAACTACGGATGGGACGTGCTGGAGGGAACCTTCTGCCATGAAGACGTCCCGACGGGCTCCTGTGCGGCGCTGCTCACGAGCTCTACACTCCCGATCATCGAGTATGGACGATCGCTGGGAAGCACGGTGACGGCGGGCCCTGTTTTCCGCGGCCGGCCCAACAGCATTCTCGCCGCGAATCTTCTCTATGCCGACTTCGGCAGCGGCAGGATCTGGCGGGCCGCTCCCAATGGTTCCGGCACCTGGACCCCGACCGAGATCGGATCGGACCCGCTCATCAGCAGCTTCGGCCAGGACGAGAACGGCGGGGGCTACTTCGCCGACCTGGGCGCCGGAACGCTCTCGCGGATCGCTCCCTATACGTTCAACGACGTGCTGCCCACGCGCTCCACCTGGCCGTTCATCGAGGCCATCGCCGAAGCCGGGATCACGGGCGGATGCACCACCACGACGTACTGTCCGACCCAGGTGGTCACGAGGGCGCAGATGGCCATCTTTCTCCTGCGGGCGAAGTATCAGGAGACGCACCTGCCGCCTCCCGCGACCGGGGCCGTCTTCGGCGACGTGCCGTCGAGCCATCCCGCGGCGTCGTGGATCGAACAGCTGTCCGCCGAGGGGATCACTGCCGGGTGCGGAGGCGGAAACTATTGTCCCGACGCGACAGTGCGCCGCGATCAGATGGCGGTCTTCCTGCTGCGCACGCGCGAGGGGGCCGGCTATACGCCGCCGCCCTGTACGGGCATGTTCACGGACGTTCCCTGCAGCAACTTCTTCGCGCCGTGGGTGGAGGAGCTGGCGCGCCGGAACACCACCGCGGGCTGCGGGGCGTCGACGTACTGTCCCGCCGATCCGGTGACGCGCGAGCAGATGGCCGTGTTCATCGCCCGCATGTTCGGGTTGCCTATGCCGTAGACCCGTGACCCGTTGCCCGTGACCCGTGGCTTTGCGGACCGCCGCCGTCCCGGCGGCTGATCGGGCGGCGTCCCGCCGCCCGGGCGCTCGGAAGAACGGAGCTTCTCGCGTCGTGTCACACTCCCGCACCCACCCAGGTGGCGGCGCGGGACGCCGCCACGACAGCCGGCGGGGACGCCAGCGCTCCGCAAAGCTACGGGTCACGGGTCACGGGCAACGGGTCACGACTACCAGACGACCGGCACGAGGTCAGGCCCGACGGCGCGGACGGCGTCGTCGGCCTCGTGGCTCTCGTCGTGGACGGAGTGACCGGCGTACCACACCACGAGGTCTCCATTGAGCGACTCACCGGTGACGAACTTGTTCAGCTGGGCCTCGGTCTCGCCTCCGGTGGAGTTGTGACCGTCATCGAGCTCGGTGCTGCGATAGGCGAGGAGCCACAAGTCTCCGCGGCCGTACGTGTCGGTGAGGCCGTCGTGGTCGCGGGGAACGATCATGTATTGCTCGCCGCTGGCGGTGTTCTCGACCAGCCATCGCCGGTTCCAGGTCGGGCTTCGCAGGCTCATGGTCTCGGTGTTTCGCCGGGTCAGGTTCCAGCGCCCGTTGATCTCCGAGATCGCGTTCTTGTTGGGCGTCACGATGTCGAAGTCGAACCGGAAATAGGCGTGATGCGTGTGTGCGTGGCAGACGCAGGAATTGAAGGTTCCGCCAAAGCGGAAGCGGGGGCGGATCGTTCCATTCGACTCGAAATGCCACTCCTGGATGTACCGGTACCAGCCGGCCTCCAGCTCGGTGACCAGGACGAGAGCATCGGCAGTCGTGTAATAGGCGACTCCGGCGAAGTTCCCCACGTCGGTGCCGTTGTCGAGGACCGTCTGCGCGGGATTGATCGTATTGCGGATGCCCGGGGCGACATCCGCGCCGTCGGTCTGAAATCGCCCTTCCTGCCACTGCCAGTCCCGGTAGGGACCGCACTCATTTCTCATGTACTTCACGTTCAGGATGGGGACATGGCCGCGTTTGAGCACGCGCTTGCCGAGGTAATCGACGTTCTGCACCTCCAGTCCCGAAGCGCGGAGCCCTGAAGAAACGGCCGGACGGATCACCAGCATGCTCCAGAGAGTGGTGGCTCCCTGGGTCACGGTGACCTGAAACTGTCCGGCCGTGCCACGGGCCGTGGTGGGCTGGCCGGCGTTGGGAAGGCCGCACTGGAGCGCATTCGCCGCGGCAGCCGGTGGTGCGCCATTCGTGAACCGCACGACCTGATTGCGCACGAGAATCACGCCGACGATCTCGTGCGATGCGCCCGCTTTTCGGGAACGAAGCCCGACCGTGACGGTTCGCTCGTTGTTCGATGTCGCCGATTCGAGAACCGGCGGCATCGGCCGGTACGCCTCCACCGAACCGTCCGCCAGGCTTGGGCCGAGCCGTCGATCGCGTGCCACGACGGCGACGGCCGCATCGAATTCTTCGCCGCTCGGTAAAGGCTGGTCGAACAAAACTTTCACCGTGAGCGATTCAGGGCGCTCCAGGAGTCCCGAGGCCACGACCGCACGGTCATTCGTGTAGTCGTAGAAGGTGGCCCGGAATCCGTTGGCCGGTTGTCCCGGAGCCGGCGAATCGAGGAGATCGAACGAGAGCAAACGGTTCGAGGTTCGATCGAGGTACTGACGAACCAGGGAATGGGACTCGACGGCCGCACGCGCGCGATCGAGCGCATCCTGGTCCGGCCCCCACGGAGTCACCGTCACGACCAGCGGATCGGGCTGACGGGAGGGTCCGCCCGACACTTGCGACGAATGCGCGGTCGGGAGCAGGACCAGGATCGCGATACAGAGCAGAGAGCGCCACACTTTCATTTCGATCTCCTGGAGTCGTTTGCCCGGGAGAGGTCGAAGGTCCGGCTCAGGAACACCGCCATCTGACCTCTCGACACGGGGTCCCCGGGGCAGAACCGCGGCGGAGCGGTGGAGCAACCCGAAGTGACTCCTTCATGGTAGAGCTGCTCGATCCATTCCACGAACGGGTGAGCGAGCGGCACATCTTCAAAAATACCGGTTGCGGGCGGAGGGTCGTAGGCACTCCCGTGCTCGGATCGCAGCAGGAAGATCGCCATCTGGCCCCGAGTCACCGGATCCTGCGGGCAATACCGCAATGGATTGGTGGCGCAGCCGGCGGTGATTCCCTCGGCGTAGATCTGCTCGATGAAGGCGGCGATGAGCCCCGAGGGCGGCACGTCGGCGAAGACCCCCGCCGGCGGAGGCGGTTCATAGGCGCCTCCATGTTTCCCGCGAAGCAGGAAGATCGCCATCTGCGCGCGATTCGTGCTGGCGTTGACGCAGAAGTTTCCGCCGCCACAGCCCGCCGTGATGCCGCCTCGGAGGATCGTCTCGATCGCGTCGTGGAACGGATGCGCGCCCGGCACGTCCAGGAAGTCCGCGAGGAATCCCTGGGTCAGAGTTCCGGGGACTGTATTCACGTTGGTCACCGCGACGTCGTGCAGAGTGCCGGCAGGCATTGGCGGGGTCACGCACGTGATTTGTGTGGGACTGACGACCACGACGGAAGTCGCCGCGATCCCACCGAATTTCACGCTCGCGCCGCTCGTGAAGTTCGTCCCGAGAATGGTGACCGCGGTGCCGCCTCCGCCTGGGCCAGAGTCGGGACTGATGGACGAGACCGTGGGGATATCGTCGTTGTCCAGCAGGGTCAGAACGACGTTCGACGGAGCGCCGAGCACCGCGCCGCCGGTCGGGCTCGATAGCTGGAGCTGGATGGTTTCCTCGTCTTCTAACAGCGAGTCATCGAGAATCGGGATGGTGATCAGTTGCGGCGAATTGTTGCCCGCGGGGAACGTCACCGTTTCCGTCGTCGCGACATAGTCCGATCCCGCCTGTGCCGTGCCGTTGGCGGTGGTC
Source organism: uncultured Acidobacteriota bacterium (assembly GCA_963821585.1). Lineage (GTDB taxonomy): Bacteria > Acidobacteriota > Thermoanaerobaculia > Gp7-AA8 > Gp7-AA8 > QHVT01. Next base: position 3,150,069 of record CAWGEI010000003.1, on the reverse strand, counting down.
ATCGTGACGCTGACCGCGCCGGCCGTTCCGCCCACGCGTGTGATGTGAATCCTCGCTCCTGCCGGGCCTTCGATCTGCGAGAAGGCCGAGGCGGTGAACTGCAGCGATCCCGCCGACAGGACGCAGCACGCGGGCGAGAACGTGGTGATGTTCAGACTCCACCCCGAGATCGTTCCCCCGTCCGAGGCATCGTCATCGATGACATAGAGATTCCACGTGCCGTTCGGATCGGCGCCGTTGAACACCGAGAGAGCGCTTCCGTACGGTGGTGCCGGGGCAGGCGCGGTGAAGAACTCGCCACTCTCGTAGCTGCTCGGCTTGTAGGTTCCGGTCCCGATCCCCGGGCCGTCGGGGAGGGCGAAGGGAGCCGCATCATCGAAGGTGAGCGCGGCGTTCGTGACGTCGAGCCCTTCCCCGGCGTCGGACATCAGCAGCACCTTCTGCCCGAGCGGTCCGACCAGGAGGATGTCGAGATCATCGGGATACGAATGGGTCACGCCCGGAAGGGTGACCGTGACTTTGGTGACGGTGCCGGTGATCCCGGAGACAGCGATCGTCGATGGATACGGCGTGGCGAGTCCGAGCGGGGGAATGACGATCGCGGACGCGTTCTCGCGGAATGCCGTGCCGCCGGTGTCGGCTCCCAGAGGGATCGAGAATCGGACGGTGCCGAGGTCGGTGGCCCCGTCCATGAGACGGAGCACCGGCGTGATCGTGCCGCCGCAAGCTCCGCTGGCGCGGAAGACGAACGACCGGAAGACCGGTGCATCGCCCGGTGCCACTGCCCCGTAATTCTGCGGTGGACCCGCGCCGGCGACTCCGCCCGATTCCTGCAGCGTGGCGAGTAGATTCGTCGTCGCCGCCGTGCCGCCGTTGGTGATTCCGAACTGGACGGTGACCGTCTCATCGGGATCGACGGCTCCATTGGACGGGGAGCAGTTCCCCGCCAGCAGATCCGCGGCGCCCGGCATGAGGACGGCGGCCGGCGCCTCGACCGCGTTGTAAACGACCAGCGCGAAATCCTGGTCGAGAGGTCCGCCGGAATTCGGAACGCCGTCGGAGTTGATGTTTGTCGCCTTGACCGTGACCGCGAGAGTTCCCGAGAGCCCGGCGGGCAGAAAGACGTTCTCGACGTTATTGCGGGGATCGGCGGATCCTCCGGCGACGGAGGACGAAGTGGAGAAAACATTTCCCAGGTACGCCGTGCCGCCGATCGTGACGACGAGGTCGAGGTTGTTGTTGTACGCGGCACCGGTGGTCGAGCCCGGGGCGTCGGTCCAGACCAGCGTGACCCGCACCGGCTTCGCCGGGTCGGCGACCGTTCCGGTGTACGCGCGGGTCTGACCGGACGCGGTGAAGACGTCGGCGGGCACCTGGTCCTTGGCGATTCGCGGCGCGCCGTCGAATGCCATGCCGAGGTTGATGCTGCCCATGCCCTGCCCGGCGGACCACAGTGCGTCGGCAGCGCCGGCACCGGTCAGGTATCGCGTCGAATTGATGAGCCAGGCCCGGGTCATGGCCGGACTCGGGGGAGTCAGCGACTGATTGATGAAGAATTGCCGCAGCAGCGCCGACGCGCCCGCAACCGCGGGAGCGGAGTGGCTGGTTCCGGACGAGGCGGTGAAGAATTGCTGCGTGGCCGGAAAGAAATTCGACCCGACGCCGCCGCAGATTCCGCTGCCGTTGAAGCAGGCGTCGGCCTGTCCGTTGGCCGGCGGCAGAACCGCCTGAGCCACGCCTCCGCTGACGTGGGTTCCCGGCGCGACCAAGTCCGGTTTTCGACGGCCATCCATGGTGGGCCCGCGGCTCGAAGAGCGAGGCCATGTCGTTTGCGCTGTTGGCGTCGCTGTCCGCGACCGTGCATCCGTCGGCGCCACCGAACGACTGGACGTTTTCCGCGGCCCCGACGGTGAAGACGTTCTTGGCCGACGCCGGCGAGGCGACTGTCTGGATCGCGGGGCCCGCGTTGCCGGCGGAGAACACGATCACCATTTCCTGGTTCCCCGCGACAGGGAAGGAGGAGCTGGTGGGTTGGGCATCGCGCGTCAGCGCATCGAAGGCCTGGGCGGTGATGTCGTAGGCGCCGCCGTTGTACGTGCCCCAGCTGTTGTTGCTGATCCGCGCGCCGTCCTGGAAGGCCTTCGACTGCAGGTTCGGGAAATTCGGGAAGGTGAAATTGTCGGGATCGAAAATGACCGAGGAGCCGAGCCGGACGAAGGGTGCGACGCCGAGTCCGTAGTGGAAGCCGGAGGAATCGACGTGTGGGAAGCCCGCGAGATTGTCGAAGCCTCCGATGAGGTGCGCGTTCAGCGTCCCGTGACCGTCGCATCCGCTCAGGGTGCTGCCTGCGCCCGGCGTCCCTTCCAGGCGGTTGTAGCCCACCCGGCTCACTCCGCCGGGGAAGACGCCCTCGCGGTAAAGCGCGAAGTGATTGGGGGAACTGGTCCCGTCGTCGATACCGCTGTCGGAGACGTCCACGAGGAATCCCGAGGCGGTGAACTGAGCCTGGGTGAATCCTTTGGAAGTGAGCCAGGCGAGATAGCCGGGTCCGGTGGGGGTGCCGCCGATGAGATTTCCTGCAACGATCTGATCCTGCCGTTCGTCGAGCTTTCGGGGGACGCCGTACGGCTGGATCGAAATGACGTCCGGCCGCTGCGCCAGTCCGCGGACCGCCTGTTCGGAGAGTTTCACCACGACGTTGAGGTAGTGCAGGATCCGATATTGCGACGCGACGTTCTCCAGCTTCGCGGCGTCGATCAGCTGCAGCGTCGCGGCGTTGGCCGGGGGATCGTGAATGAGCTGTACGGCGAACAGCCCGCTCCCCGGATCCTGCTTGCCGTTCTGCACGATCGACGGTCCCGGCCGCCGGCCGATCTTGAGCTCGTCTCGATACGGTCCTTCGCCCTGAAGGAACGTGCCGCCCGGATCGAGGCTGCGCAGTCTTGCGAGCGCCGCCGCATCTCCGTAAACCAGGTAGGCGTTGTTCGGGATGTACGCGACGATCTCCGCGCCGGTTCCGGCAAGCGCGGCATACCACTCCGGCTGCACCACATCCGTAAACTGCACAAGGTGCAGGCGCTTACCGGTGAAGGCGGCAGCGCTCGCGGCCTCGGAGGAGTTCGTCCGCTCGAGCCGGATCGGTCCCGAGTTGAGCAGGACCCTGTCGTCGGCAGCACTGGCAGCGAGCGCAGAAAAAGAGACTGCGGCGAGTGTGAGCGAGAGTGCTCGCGACGCGAGCGAATAGAAGGCGTTCTTCATCGACGGAACGGCCGAGGTCTCCGGGGCCGGGGCAGTGTAGTCGAGTCCTTCCAAAACGAGAAGTCCCGGAGTGCGGGCAACCGGTGACCGCGTAGCGGCAACGTAGGGCGTGGCTTCAGCCCGCCTCCTCCGGGCGCACGTGCCACCGGGGAGGCGGGCTGAAGCCACGCCCTACGTTGTTTACGCAATCGCTCTGCGATTGCTTCTGCGGTTCGCGCTTTCGGTCATTAACACATACGGATCGGTCATTGAGCGCATACGTCGACTGCTCAATGACGCCGCCTATGTCTACAAATCCGATTGTCGTCGATTTGTTTATGTCGAACGTGGTGTTTACCAGTGCATCCGAGTACCGATTCGACGACGTTAGCAACAACTGCCTCGCATGTGTGTCTTTAAGGGTAGTGCCGGCTGACATTTTTATCTCTTGACAGAATTAACCTGTGGTCTCACTTTGTACCTAATCCGTAACTCCTCGAAAGGATCGACGCACGATGCGTAAAGTCATTGCTTTTGCGTTTGCCCTCCTCCTGCTGGTCTCATCGACGAGTGTCTTCGCCAAGATGTCTTGCGCCGAAGGTGCCGCTGTCTACAGCCCTGTGACCGGCAAGCTGGCCGATTGTCTCGAAGGTGGCGGCAACGACTGTTACTCCTGTACGGTGTACCCACCCTGATCCCCGGACTGCGCTCATCTGGACTCGTCCATGATGCTGACCGCGTTCGTCCTGACGGCTGCCTTGACACTCGCTCCGCTGAAGCCGGCGCAGACAGTTGATCTGTCTGCGCACGGCAGCGCGGCGGCGGACGTCACATGGCTCGGCGACAATGACCTGCTCGTGGCGCTCGCCATTGGCGGCGTGGTCCGGGTTTCCTTGGAGCCGGCGCAGGTGAAGCTCTGGCTTCCCCAGGGCGATTTGCCGGATGGCGTGCCTTCCGCCGAGTTGATCGCCTCCAACGGCGATCTGGTGGTCGTCATGGGCGGCGGGATTCGCAACTATGTCTTTCGCAAGCGCGACGGCACCCGGATCGACGGTCATATGGGAGGGCCGCTCAATCCACGCGGCCTCGCGGTCTCGCGCAATACCGCGTTCTACATGGGCTGGGTCACGAAGATGGGCACGGACGAAGACCAGCAGCGCGGCGTGCTCTGGAGTCAAGCTCCCGGCGGGAAGCTGAGCGAGCGGCCGATGCACCGCATCGTCAGCGGCGAGGACGCTCTGGCGCGGTGGCGCTTGACGATGCATCCTTACGGCGGCTCCATGGTGGCGCTGCCGGACGGGTCGATCGGGGTCATCACCTCCGCGGAGCCCGGGGTCTTTCGTTACGACGCCAACGGCAAGCTCCTGGAGGTTCTGGGCAGCGGGATCGATTCGCTCATCGTGGATTCGCCGCGCCTCGTGAAGTCGTACGCCCGCGACATCGTCGGCCGTTATGACGACGTCCTCGACCGGCAACCTTCGATCGACGATCTCGTCGCCACGCCCTCGGGACTGGCGATCCTCGTTCGCGTCGCACAGGAGGGACGCGTGCAGTGGCAGTTGTGGCATCCCGGGAAGAACGACGTCGAGCGCATTCGACCGCTCGAACCGAAATTACCCGGGCCCATTGCGCACATGAAGTGTGAGTCCCGTGGGAGCCGCCTGGCCTGTGTAACGAATCGCCCGTCCCCCGAACAGGCGCGACAACCCGGACCCGCGGCGTCGAATCCGACGCTGTTCATCTACAGGTTGGATCGGTGAGGCGATGGCGGCCGTTCTCCTTCTGCTCGTCGCCGCCTTACTCGCACCCGACACGACGAGCATCAGGCTCGATCCGGAAGGCTGGCTCCTCCCAGCCGCCGAAAACCCGGAGTCTCGCAAGAGCGGTGAATCCGTCTGGTGGTGGACGCCCTCCTGCGCGCCGCAGAAATTGCAGGGCGAAGCAAAGGCCCAGTGCACCGCGCCGCGGGAGATCCGCGTGCAGGCCGTCGACGCCCGGGACCGCGCGGCCGGGAACGTGCGCGTCCTCTGGGGTACGGAGGAGATGCTCGGCGATCTGCCCGATGCGCGGCTTCCGCACGTCGTCACGTCGAGCGAAGGACGCGCGTCCATCGCCGCCGCGCCGGATCAGGACGTGTGGATCCGTCTCGATGGGCCGCACGTGGCCACGAACTGGCGCCGGACCACGCGGCAGGAGAACACGGTACGCCTCGTCGCGCGATCCGCGGGGACGGTCCGTCTGCGCGTCGAGGGAACCGACGGCGAACCGGTCGTGCGTGCACGGCTCGCACTGACCCCGTTGTCCTGCGCCATCCTCTGTCCGGAGCGCCTGCTGCTCCACGACCCGGGCGACGAGCTGTCGGTCGCCGGCGTCGCCGGCACGACGTATCGGCTCACCGTCTGGAGCGACTCGCACGCGCCGTCGAGCCGGGTCCTGACCGCGGGCGCGGACGAGGAGGTCGCGGTCTCGCTGGCCCCCGGAGCCGCGGTGTCGGCGCGAGTCGTCGACGGAGAGCGCAAATCCATGGCCGATGTCCGGCTGCAGGTGCAGTACCGCCTTCCGGACCTGCGAGCGACGATCGACCGGACCAGCCGGTCGTCGGCGGACGGAATGGTCCGTGTCGCGGGCCTCCCTCGCGCCGCCGTGGAATGGGCGATCGACGCCGGCGGCCACGCCCGCCGGGTCCGCGAAGCCAGCCTGGCGGACGGCGACGTCTCCCTCGGCGAGATCACCCTGGTCGCATCCCGAAGCGCCCGCGTTCGCGTCGTCGATCCGGCGCGGCAACCGATCCGAGGCGCGCGCGTTGCCGCGCGCGGCTCTGCCGCCGCGAAGACGAACGCCCAAGGCGTCGTGACCTTCGACGATCTCCCCCGCACGGACGTGGAGCTCGAAGTCGCCGCCGACGGGTTCCTGGATGCCGGCACCGTGCTCCGGATGGACGACAAGGAGACGACGCTCATCCTCGACCGCGGCTCGGTCGTGAAGGCGACGCTGGTGCGCGAGTCCGATGGCCAGGCACCCGCGGAGGTCCGCGTGCGCGTCACCAACGCCGGCCGCTACTCGCTCGCGACGATCGAAGACGGCCGCGACTTCGCCGTTGCCGCGCTTCGTCCCGGTCCGGTGCGACTCGTGGTGAGCGCGGCGGACGTGCAGCCGTTCGACACCGGCACACTGACCATCGGCGAAGGGGAGACGATCGACCTCGGCGTGCTTGTCCTCGGGAGCGGCCTCGCTCTTCGTGGCACGCTCGTCGACGAGAGCGGAGCGCCGGTTTCCGGAGCGACCGTTCGCGCGTTGCGCGTCGGCGGCGACGCCCCGGCTCTCGCGCACGTCCTCGGGAACTGGATCTCGACGACCAGCAGCGACGACGGGTCGTTTGCGCTGACGGGGCTTGCGCCCGGGGCGCAACTCGTCACCGCGGCCGCGCCGGGATTCGCGGAGCGGGTCGTGCCGGCCGTCTTCGTCGAAGAGAAAACGCGCGAACAGGATCTGGGAACGATCGAGCTCGCGCGCGGGAAACGCGTGGAGGTCGTCTGCCGGCCCGCGAAACGCTGCGGGGCGGAAGTCGCGCTGCTCATCGCCGGGGCGGACTTCCCATTCCTCGCCATCCGCGGCACGCTGGCCGAAGGCCGCGCGACGCTGCACGCGGTGCCTCCCGGCGAGCTGCTCCTGCGGCTCACCCGGGACCAGCAGATCGTCTACGAGAAGACGGTCGAGATCGCGAGCGCTTCCGATTCCGCACGCGCGGAGATCGTCCTCCCTTCGGTCAGGGTCGCGGGCGTCGTGACGATCGGCGACCGGCGCGCGCGCGGCGGTTCGCTGCTGTTCAAGAGAGATGTCCACGACGCCGGCGTGCCGATCTTCGTCCGCCAGAAGACCGACGCGGGCTCGACGATCGGTACCGAGGTTCTCGGCGCGTTCGGCGCGTCGACGACCGCCACGGTCGCCGAGGCGGGATCATTCGTGGTCGACGATCTCCAGCCGGGCACGTACGACGTCACCTTTCGCGGCAATAGCGCGGCGACGGAGCCGGTGCGCATGACGGTGGCCGACGTCGCGAACCAGACGCTCGACCTGCGCTTCCAAGGCCACGAGGTCGCCGGCATGGTGCTCGATCGGGACGAGCGTGCGGTTGCGGCGCACCTCGAGCTCGTCGATGCAGCCGGCGTCACGCACAAGACAACGTCCGGCACCGACGGCCGCTTCGCGCTCCTCGGCGTGGCCGGCGGTCCCGTGAAGATCACGGCCACTGCCCCCGCGGGCCGGGGCGCGCTCGAGATCGATCCGTCCGATCCGTCGGCGAGGCCCATCGTCGTACGCCTGACCGAGGAGCCGCGCGCGCTGACGGTGAACGTCGCGGATGCCAACGGCCAGCCCGCCGCGGGAGTGCTCGTCTTCGCGCGCACGCCGCAGCGCATGTTCGCCGCGTCGACGGACCGCAACGGCCGCGCCGAGTTCCGCGATCCGGGCGACGCGCCAGTCACTCTCGCGGCGCACCGTCCCGGCGGAACGTGGGCCTTCGGGCAGACCCAAGGCGACACCCCCGCGCGGCTCGTGCTCCCCGTGCGCTGCGGGACGCTGATCGCGCGATCCTCCAACGGATCAGCACCCGCGACGATCGTCAGCCCCTACGGATTCCCGCTCCACCAGGTCCTGCCGATGGTCGGCATGTCGACGCAGCTCGGCGGCGGTGCCTCGCTGCAGATCGCCGGCCTGCCGCAGGGCGCCTACCTCCTCGCCCGCGGCCAGCAGCAGAGACAGGTCACGATCCATCCTGGGGAAGTAGCGGTCGAGGACTTCAGCGACTGAGTCGGTTCACTGCTTCTTCAACTGCTCGATGACGACGGCGATGCGCGCCTTCTGCACATCGACGGTGGTCATGTTCATGGCCTTGGTGTAGTTCTCCAGCGCCTTCTTCCGGTCGCCTTTCACGCCATAGGCCTCGGCCAGGCTGTCGTAGGCGTTCCAGGAGCCGGGGTGATCCTTGACGTTCTTCTCGAAGATCGCGATGGCCTCGTCGACCTTCTGCTGCCCGAGGAGCTGATAGCCGTGGGCGTTGATCTCGGCCTCGGTGGCGATGGTCAGCGCTTCCTTCGTGAGTGCGTCGGCCGTGGCCGTGTCGCCTTTCTTCGTGAGCACCAGCGCCTTGGTGCGGAGGTTCGCGAAATTGCGCTCCATCGCGATCGAACGATCGGCCCAGGTCAATGCGTCCTCGAGGTCGAGGCCGTTCTGCGCCGCCCAGTTCGCGGCCTGGTTCCAACCCTGCCAGCCGAACCGCGGCAGTCCGCGCAACTGCGCCTTGTAGTTCTCGAGCACCGTGCGGCCGGCATCGATCCGGATCGCGAGCGGGAGGCGGAGCTTCTCCCAGCGCATGGCCAGGACCACCGAATCGGCGGTGGGGTCGTCGAACGAGTAGCCGAGGCGTTCCTGATGCGGCGCAGCTTCCGCCTTCGCGATGACGCGCGCGGCGTCTTCTTTCTGGTCGTAGCTGAAGCTGCCCACGCGCCCGTTTCGCGACTGAAGATGACGGTCCAGTCGCCGGCCGCCGGAATCATGTGCAGCCCATACGTTCCCGCGGCGAGCGCCGTGCCATTGACGCTGACCGGCGTGGAGAACGAGACCGTCGTGTTCTCGTTCGCGCCCGCACGCCAGACCTGGCCGTAAGGAACGAGACCGCCCCACACCGCACGGCCGTTCGTGGCCGGACGGTGATACGACACGGTGAGCTCCGTCAACCCGACCACCTGCGACACCGTGGCCTCCGGACTCGCTTGCGGTGCAGTCAACCCCGGAACCTGCGCAACCGCGCCGGTTGCCAGGAGCAGAATCCCAAGGACGACCCACGAACGATGTCGGCTCATCTATTCACCTCATTCTGTTGTCTGGCGGGATTCTATGAGCTGCGCGCAGCTCAGACGTGCCAGAGCGGTGAACCCCTCGAAAGTCTCCCCACTCGGCGAGAGCAGGCCCGTGGCGCGCGAAGGCGCGCCGTCCAATCTAGCCCCGCGCGCACCGCGCGCGGGGTTCAGAGGGCGTGTGGACGGCGCGACCGCGAAGGCGGTCGCTACAATTCGCGCGTTTGGAGCGACCGCCTTCGCGGCTCACTTTTCGCGCGGCGCGCAATAGCACGTCGTGAACGCACTGCCCGTCATCGCCGTCAGCCCGCACCAGTATCCCGGCCACGCCGCGAGCGCGCCGGCCGTGCTCTTCGGGGCGCCGGAGGACAAGTAGCCGAAGTACTGCTCGCGGGTGGTCGCGTTGCTGCCGATGTCCGCGGCGAGCTGCGTCAGCGTGGCCGTGTCGTACTGCGTCTTCGCGTAGGCCTCGTCGAACGCGTACTCGCGCGCCCAGGGGAGGGCCACGTTCGGAAGGTGCCAGGCGGTGTATCCGGCGATGTCGCCGTTGCGGCGGACGTCGACGATCTCGAAGGCCGGGTTGTTGCCGAAGATCGGGGTGACCGAGGGGGTGATGTGAATGAAGTCGCCGGTGGCGATGCGGAATTCGTCCTGGTGCGTGTGGCCGGCGAACGAGCCGGCGATGGTGTTCCGGTGCGCGGCGGTGATGGCCAGGTATTGCTGCAGGTACTGGTCCTTCCAGAACGTCTGCGCCTTCATGTCCGGGCAGGCGCCGCCGTACTGCACCGTGTCATAGACGTCCATCCCGGGCGGGATGTGGAACAGCAGCCAGACGCGCTTGCCGAGCTCGCGTGCCAGGCGCAGCTCGTCGTCGAGCCAGACCAGCTCGCGCACGCCGGGATCGGGTCCCGGCGTCCCGCACGGATTCTTGTAGTTCGTGGAAAAGAAGTTCGTATTCAGGGCGATGATCCGGACGTCGTCGAGAGCGGGGACGTCGGCGTGGTAATACCCGCCGGTCGGAAACCGGCGATCGAACGACCGCGAGCCGACGATGGGACTCCAGATGTCGCGGAAGTCCTTCAGGAACACGCCATTCGGCGCGACGGCGTAGTCGCCGCAGTCCGAGTCGTTGTTGCCGAGGGTGGGGTAGATCCGCACGCCGGGATAGGCCTTGCGAAACACCGAGGCCACGTACTCATTCGTCTTTGCCACGAAGGCGGTGTAGGCGGTCTTGCTCTTGTCGGTTGCGTACTTCTGATAGTTCTGCTCGAAGTCGTGGGCGAGGAAATCGCCCGAGATCACCACGAACGCAGGGGAGGGGATCTGCTTCTGCATCTCGCCGATGGCGGACCGGAACAGCGGATCGTTCAGGTCGCTCCCGTACGTGCTGAACGCGGTCAGCGTCGAGGACGCGAGGATCGCCTCCCACTGCGACACCTCGGCAGCTTCGAGCTTCGCCACGATCGACGGATCGGCGAAAGAGTTGAAGTGGATGTCGGAGACGGAGAGGAACTTCTCCGCGAGCGCGGAGGATGCGACGGCGAACAGAAAGACGATCGCGGCGATTCGCTTCATGGCGAGGCCATGCTACATCGACGCGCGCACCGGCGAGCCGCCGGTGGACCGGCCGGCTCGCAGCCGGCGCGCCTTTCTGCGCGTCTCGACGAGCGACGTGGAGCGCTGGCCGCTGGCCGGCCGGTCCACCGGCGGCTCGCCGGTACCGTTTTAAGCCGCGTCGAATCGCGCGAGGTGCCGGTCGAGAAGAAACGGGCCGCCGGGAACGATGGCCGCCGCGATTCCCGCCGCGGCCATGGCGCGGGAGATGGGCACCTTGCGGATGGCCAGCAGCAGCATCAGCACGAGTGCGATGAAGAGCGCTCCGTGCAGAGATCCAACGATCCGCACCGCGAGCGGCATGCCGGCGAAGTACTTGAGCGGCATGGCGATCCCGAAGAGGACCAGCGTCGAGATGCCTTCGATGATCGCGAGGTGGCGCAGGGCCCGTACGAAAGTCACGACGCGCATCCTACACGGCCCTGCGCGGAAACCTCCCCGCCCGCCCTCCGTACACAACGCCATGAACGCAGTCGTCAACAATCCGTTCTTCAACGTCGTGGCGCGGCGCAGCACGTACACGAACATCGCTTACGTATGGCTGGCGTTTCCGCTGGGGATCGCGTACTTCGTCCTGCTGACCACGGGCTCGGCGCTCTCGCTCGGGCTGTCGTTGCTGTGGATCGGGCTGGTGGTGATGCTCGCCTTCGTGCTGAGCCTCCGCGGGCTCGGGAACTTCGAGCGGCTGCTCTCGAAGTGGCTGCTGGGCGAGCCGGTGGCGATGCCGTCCGGCGCGGCGGGCGAGACGAAGGTCTGGCCGTGGCTGAAGAACATCCTCAAAGACCCCGCGACGTGGAAGGGCGCGTTGTTCCTGCTGGTCAAGTTCCCGATCGGCCTGGCGTGCTGGGTCGTCTCGGTCGTGTCGTTCGCCGTCTCCCTCGCATTCCTTCTCTCCCCATTCGACGATGGCGGCACGCTCTACCTCGGCGACTGGACAATCCAAGACCCCACCGGCGGTTTCCTCATCTCCGCGTTCGGAGTGCTCCTGCTGCTGGTGACGCTGCACGTCCACAACGCGATGGGCGCGCTGTGGCGGTTCATCGCGCGGCACCTGCTGGCGGCGCGGACGACGGCCGCCGCGTGATGGGACGAAGCAGCACGATCACCGCAAGCGGCGCGATGTAGTCGCCCATGCGCTCGATCGTCTCCAGGACGTCGATCCATCTCCCGGCGATTGGATGGAGCGACTCCGTCGCCAGTTTGTAGACGAGCACGAACACCATCAGCCCCGCCCATCGCGGGCGCGCGAGTACGAGGAGGCCGAGGGCGATCTCGAAGAGGCCGAACAGCTGGAGCTGGCCGGGCGTGAGCGTCACGCCGATCGACGCGAAGTGCTGGAGCAGCGATGCCTTCTGCACGAAGAACGCGAGCCCGCCGTGTCCCATGAGGAGCGACGCGATCGAGACCGTGAGGATCCAGCGCACGAGCGGCAACCGCTCTGTGTCGACCGGTGTACGCAGCGGCTCGAACCAGTCGCGCAGCGTGGCGGGGCGCGGGACCATGGCCAGGAACGCGAGGGGAATGCCGAAGTTGCCCGCGCGCTCGAAGAATTCGGACATCCCCATGCCGGCCGAGGGGCGCAGACAGGCCGTGAAGAGCGTCCAGAACGCCGCCCATGCGAGCACCGAGCGCATCGGTACGAAGAACGCCCAGAGGCCGATCGCGATATCGAGCGTTCCCACGACTGGGAGCAGATGAACGGCAACCGGCTCCGGAACGAAGAACAGCTGGAAGAAGGGGAGCCAGGCCTTCTTTCCGAGCACGCCCCACAGCCCGTGACCGGCGAAGCAGCCGAGCACGCCCACGCGCAGCAGGAAGTGTACTTTTTCCGCCGCGGACTCCCGCGCGGAGAAGACATTCACCCAGGGCCGCGCGATCTGCACCGTGGCTACTTCGGCGCGGGCGCCGTCCCTTCCCAGTACGCCTGGTAGCGCGGGAACACGAACTCCGCGAGCTGGCGGCCGAGCCTCAACCCGTCCTCGTTGTCCGACCGGATGTGGTAGCCACCCAGCATGCGTGACTCCGCGGCCATCTCCGCCGTCCCCGAGAACGTCGGAAGCGCGAGGTCGATCGCCGCGGTCGGCGCCACGTCCTTCGCCGGCACGCCCCCGACCGCCTGCATCTGCGCCGTCGCCACGTTCGGCTCGGTCAGCTCGCCGGCGATCTTCTTCGCGACGAACTCGAAACGGTCGCTGCCGCTGAAGAGCTCGAGGATCTTCGCGGACGCGCCGCTGACCGTGGCGTGCCCCGACGTGTACCCAGGGAACGGCGGTGTCACGAACGTGTCGGGCGAGTACGGGTGCCACGCATCCGCCGGGATGTTCTTGAAGCCCTGACCCGGACCGGCGTAGCCACTCACCATCTGTCCCTTCTTGTTCCACCGCACGTACCAGTACGGGCGCGACGAGTCGAAGAAACGCTTGGTCTCCCAGCACGAGATGAACGCGTCGAAGGCCACGTTCGCGATGGAGAAGAAGAGCTTCACGTCCTGGTCGAGGGCGTACTGGTCGCGGCGGGACAGGTCCTGCGCGAACTGGAGCCAGTGGCCGGACTGACCGGTCGAGCGTGGGCCGTCGCGCATGAACTCCACGACCGCCTTCTCCTCGAGGGTCAGCGTGGCGTTGGCCTCGATGCACTCGTCCACTTCCTTGCGGAACTGCTCCGAGTCCGGGCTCGGCGGCCCTTCGCCGCGGAACTGGTCGTTGCGGTCGAGTGCGACCGACTTCACGCGGTACCAGTGCGGCGTGAGAAAGCCCGGCCGGATCGTGCCGCCCTTGCCGTCGCTGAATGGGATCGGCTTCCAGCGCGCGGGATCCTGCTCTTCCTTTTCACCGCGTGCCGGCTTGTACATCGTGTAGTCGGAGTACGGCTGCCCGTTGCTCCCGATCTCATCGCCGAGCTGGTTGGCGCCGTCGCGGTGCCGGTAGGCGATGATCGCGGCGGCCACCGTGTTGCCCACGCCCGCTGGCGTGGTCAGATTGGTCGACGTGTTTGCGGGATCGATTCCGAGCTTCGCGACACGCTCGCGGACCCACGCGGCGTCCTCAGGGAAGAGGTCCTCGAGGCAGCGCGTGATCGCGTACCCCATCGCCGCCACCTGGTTCTCTTGCGTACGCTCGGCGAGGGGACGGCGAAGCTGCCCGCCGAACCGCGTGCCGACCGCCTTGTCGTCGTAGGCCGCCCACGCGTCGAACATGCCGGTGGTCGCGATCATCATCTCGCGCGCGATGATCGTCGGGCGGGCGCCGACGCGCCCGACGCGACGCGCGGACGTCTCGAGGATCACGTTCATCCACGTATACGCGGCGGACGGATTCGGATGCTCTGTGGCGTGGACCGGCCACCCCTTCGTCTCCACCCGCGGTGCGGTGTAGCGCTCGAAGTGCTGCGACGGCTTGCTGTCCCCTGGACGAGTGGTGGTGCCCGCACAGCCGGCGAAGACCATGAGCGTGGCCACCACCGCGGCGGGACGTGAGATTCCCAGCATATTGGCTCCCGACGAATTCCTGCTGGGCGGCATCTTACCGAGGCTCGTTGGGCAACGCGACCAGCGATTGGCGGGAAGCACGGAATTCCCTTGACGCACGCACCCAAGAAGGCAGAATCCCTCGCGCCGCCACCGACTCAACCGCTCGCGAAAGGACCCCAGGCCCAAATGAACGAGATCCTGACGTCTGCCGAACATCTGCTGCAGGATCTCTGCGCGATCTCATCGGAAAGCGGCAACGCTTCCGGCATTCGACGTGTCGCGGGGATGCTCGAACGCGCGTTGACGCCGCACGGCCTGTCCGTCGAGATCGCCGACGAGCCTGACGCACACGGCGTCCCGCAGCCGGTGCTGATCGCGCGCGGACCGGTATCGGGTGGCGCGCCTCTCCTTTTGCTCGGACACATGGATACGGTGCTGCCTGCGATCGAACCGAGCGTCGAGGGGCGCACGTTGTTCGCGACCGGCTCGTACGACATGAAGGCCGGACTGGCCGCGCTGTGCGGCGCACTCGAAGTGCTTGCATCGCGCGGCACCGCACTGCCGCCGGACCTGCTGGTCGTGCTCGTCCCCGACGAAGAATCCGAGAGCCTGATCTCCGGCCAGTCGGCGGAACGCTGGAGCCGGGGAGCGCGGGCGGTGCTGGTGCTGGAGCCGGGACAGGCCACGGCTGACGGCGAAACGCTGGTGGCCGGCCGCCGCGGAATGATGGAGTGGAAGCTCGACGTGCGGGGCCAGGCGTCGCATTCAGGACTGGCGTACTGGAGCGGACGCTCCGCGCTCGCCGCCGGGGCGGATTGGTGCGCGCGCGCACAGGCCGCGTCGCGCCGCGGCAAGGGTCCGACGGTCAACGTCGGCCGCGTCGTCGGCGGCAGTACCGATTTCGTCGACGGCCTCGGGCAACACGCGGCGATGCTCGGGAGCTCGCGTCAATTGAATGTCGTTTCCGATCGCGCCGTGGCGGAAGGAGAGCTTCGCTTCCTCACCGCGGCGGACGGACAGGCGATGCGCGACGAGCTCGAACGTCTGGCAGCCGACGTCGCGGCACGGCACGAAACGGAGATGGTGTTCTCGGTGGGGATGCACGTGCCGCCGGTCGACCCGCACGGTCCCGGTGCGCCGCTCATCCGGCGGACGGTCGAGCTCGCGTCCGGTCTCGGGTTCCGGCTCGATGTCGAGGAAGACCGCGGCGGCATCTCGTTTCCGAACTTCATCGCCGATCCGGCATCCACGCCCGTCATCGATGGACTCGGCCCCGTGGGCTACGGCATGCACATTCGCGGCGAATGGGTCGATCTCGATTCCCTGGGACGCCGCATCGCACTGCTCGCCGATCTGCTGCCGACGCTGTAGCGCACGCGAAGTCGAAAGGAGCTGATCCGATGTCCGAGCAAGCCGTTCCCGCGCCGCGCACGTTCCGCATGCCTCACACTCTGGTCATCGTCGGCACGCTGGTCGCGCTCGTGCTTGCGCTCTCGTGGGTGGTGCCGTCCGGCAGCTACCAGCGCGCCGAGAAGGACGGCCGGCAGGTCACCATCCCCGGCACGTACCAGCAGATCGCGAAGGTCCGCCTCGGCCCGCAGTGGCTGATGATCGCGCCGATCAAGGGCTTCGCCGACGGCGCGATGATCATCTCCTTTCTCTTTCTCATCGGCGGCGCGTTCAACGTCATTCAGGAGACCGGGATCATTCACTTCGGGATCCGGCGGCTGACGGCGGCGCTGCGCTCGCGGCCGTGGCTGGAGAAGCTGCTCATCCCGGTCATGATGATCGTCTTCTCCCTCGGCGGCTCGATCTTCGGGATGGGCGAAGAGACCATTCCGTTCATCCTCATCTTCGTGCCGCTGGCGCTCTCGCTCGGCTACGACTCGATCGTAGGCGTCTCCATCCCGTTTCTCGGCGCGGCCGCCGGCTTCGCCGCGGCGTTCTTCAATCCCTTCACCGTCGGCATCGCGCAGGGCCTGGCCGGTCTACCGCTCTATTCGGGATTCGGCTATCGCGTGGCCACGTGGTTCATCGGCACCGCGGTGATGATCGCGTGGGTGATGGTCTATGCAGCGCGCGTGAAAAAGAATCCGCAGTCGAGCATCGTCTATGAACTGGACCGCTCCCGCGATCTCAGCGCCTGGACGTCGGATGGCGGGGCAGAGCCCTGGACCGGGCGCCGGGCGGCCGTGCTGCTGCTGTTCCTGGCCAGCATGTCCATCCTGATCTGGGGCATCCTGGAGAAGCAGTGGTTCATCGAAGAGATTGGCGCGCTGTTCCTGGCGATGGGTCTCCTGATGGGCATCGTCGCGGGGTTGCGCGGCGATGACGTGGCCCGGCATTTCGTCACCGGAGCGAAGGACATGGTGAGCGTCGCGCTGATCATCGCCTGCGGCCGGGCCCTGCTGATCATCGCGAAGGAGAGCGCCGTGCTCGACACGATGCTCTACCACAGCGCGAACATCGTGGCCCCGCTCCCGCCGATCGTCGCCGCGCAGGTGATGTTCGCCGTGCAGGCGGTGATCAACTTCTTCCTCCATTCCGGCACGGCCCAGGCGGCGCTCACGATGCCCATCATGACGCCGCTCGCGGATCTGGTCGGCGTCACGCGGCAGACGACCGTGTATGCCTTCCAACTCTGCGAGTTCGTCAACCCGATCCTGCCCACCTCCGCCGTCACGATGGGCGTGCTGGGCATGGCCCGCATCCCGTGGGAGAAGTGGGCGCGCTGGTTCTTCCCGCTCATGATCGTGCTAATCGTGCTCAGCCTGCTGCTGCTCGTTCCGCCCGTGCTGATGAAATGGGGGCCGTTCTGAATCCGCCGCTCGCGCAACGCCTCATCGGGTCGCTCTCGCAGCGCCTCATCGGTCGCCTCGACCGCATCGATCGCTGGATCGTTCGCATTCCGTTCGTGAAGCCGTTCTCGATCAGCTCGGCGACGTGGACGAACAAGGAGGCACTGCTGCTGCGCATCGAGTCCGACGGCATCACGGCCTGGGGCGAATGCGTCGCCGACCCCGATCCGTACTACGCATCCGAGACCACGAGCACGGCGGAACACGTCATTCGCGACTTTCTCCTGCCGCTGGTCGAGCCCGGGATCACGCTGGGCGCGCTCGACGAGCGTTTTCGGCGCGTGCGCGGACACGGGATGGCCAAAGCCACGATCGAGAACGCGCTGCTCGACCTCATCGCGAAGCGCGAAGGAATTCCGCTGCATACCCTCCTCGGACATCCCGCGCGGCCGATTCCGTCCGGCATCAGCATCGGCATCCAGGACACCGAACAGGAGCTGCTCGACGCGGTCGCGGAAGCGGTGGCGACCGGCTATCACCGCGTCAAGATGAAGATCCGGCGCGGCTGCGACGTCGATCGCATCGCCGCGGTGCGCGAACATTTCCCCGACATTGCGCTCATGGCCGATGCGAATGGCGACTACTCCCTCGAGGATGCGGATCATCTCCGGCAGCTCGACGCTTTCCACCTGACCATGATCGAGCAGCCGCTGTCGTACAGCGACATCTACGAGCACTCGCTGCTGCAGAAGCAGCTCGCGACGCCGCTGTGTCTCGACGAATCCATCCACAACCTCGCCGACGCGCGCGCGGCCATCGACCTCGGAAGCTGTGGCGTGATCAACATCAAGCAGGGTCGCGTCGGCGGTCTGATGGAAGCTCTGCGCATCGCCGAGTACGCAACGTCGCGCGGGGTCCCGGTCTGGTCCGGCGGCATGGACGAAACAGGCATCGGCCGCGCCGTGAACATCCACCTGCAAACCGATCCCTCGTTCTCGATTCCCGGCGATACCTCGGAAACCTCGGGCTACTTCACGCGCGACATCGTCACCCCGCCCGTCGTCCTCGATACCCAGGGATTCATCGCCGTCCCGGCCGGTCCGGGCATCGGCGCCCAGATCGACGAGGACGCCCTGCGGCACTTCACGCTGGACATGCAGCGGCTGCGGCGCTAGCGGATTGAATCCGTCCTGACCTTCACCTGGGCGGCCGCCTCGAGGATCTCCATGAATTTCCCATGAAACCCCAATATCTCCGCCTGCCTCGGTGTCCATATTGGGTGCATCGGGAGGATGCGCTCTGGTGCGAAAGCAGGTTGCAGTGCTGGCGGTCGTGCTGTCGTTGTGTGTTTCGGTCGCGGCGCAGACGCCGCAGGAGCTCGAGGCCTGGCTCGAGCGGGATCTCGCAGCGAGCGACCCGCAGGCGCTCGTGCTGTGGAAGAAGGCCCATGCCGCGCGTGAGGCGGAGCGTCACGACGAGGCCATCGCGCTGTACGCGCAGGTGGTCCGGCGCGTGCCGTGGTTCGACCACGCGCTGCGGATGCAGGCCATCGAGGAGATGCGTGCCGGGCGCGGCGCGGACGCGGTGACGCACGCGCGTGCGGCGCTGGCACTGCAGCGCTCGGCCGACAATCTCTCCAGCCTGGCGTGGGTGCTGATGATCAGCGAGGGCAACCTCGACGAAGCGATGACGCTCGCCCGCGAAGCGGCGAACGCGAAGCCCGACGATCCGTCCGTCGTGCAGGTGCTCGCGCTCGCCGGCCAGCGGACGCAGGACCTGGACACGCTGCGCGCAGCCACGCTGCGCCTGGAGAACATCGACCCGGAGAATCCGAAGACACACCTCTTCCGCGCCGCACTCGCGACGCGCAGCGGCGATTTCAAAGGAGCGCAGGCCGCGCTCGATCGCGCGAAGTCGTTCGGCCTGCCGCAGGACGAGTACGAGTACGCGCGCGACTGGGTCGAGTCGGCCAGACCGGTCCATCTGCGCTGGTGGAAGGGTGCGCTCCTCGCTCTGGCGGCGTGGTTCGCCGGCTTCGGCCTGATGCTCGTCACCGGCGCGATTCTCAGCCGCATGGCCTTGCGCGCGGCGCGGACGACGAACGGCCTCAGCGCCAAAGTGCGCCGCCTCTATGCAATCGTCCTCGGCGCGTCGTGCGCGTTCTATTACGCGTCGCTGCCGATCGTGATCGCGTTCGTCCTGGCCTTCACCGCGGGGCTGCTCTACGTGACGTCCAGGCTCGGCCGTGTTCCGATCAAGCTCGCGGCTCTCCTTGTGGTCGTCGCGATCGTGAGCGTCGTGTCGATGCTGAAGAGCCTCTTCTTCCGGCCGAAGGAGGGGGAGCCGGGCCTGCGACTCGACCTCGCGCGGGAGCCGAAGCTGCAGGCAATGCTCGACGCCGTCGCGGCGAAGATCGGCACCCGCGCGGTGGACAACGTCTACATGACGCCGTCGACCGAGGTCGCGGTGATGGAGCGTGGGAACGAGCGCCGTCTCATCCTCGGCGTGGCCGCACTGGACGGGCTGCGCGTTCGTCCGCTCAAGTCGATCCTCGGACACGAGTACGGGCACTTCACGAATCGGGATACGGCCGGCGGCGCGTTCGCGCTGGCCGTGCGCCGCTCGCTGGCCTTCACCGCGGCCGGGATGGAAGCCGGCGGCGCGGACACCTGGTACAACCCGGCGTGGTGGTTCGTGAATGCGTTCCACAGCCTCTTCCTGCGCATTTCCCAGGGAGCGTCGCGGCTCCAGGAAATGCTCGCGGATCGCTGGGCGGCGTTCGCGTACGGCGCGGATGCCTTCGAGGAAGGACTGCGGCACGTGGTCACGCGCGCCGTGCTCTTCGACATGCACTTCAGCACGACGCTGAAGGAAGTGGTGAACGAGCGGCTGCCGCTGGCGAATCTCTACACCTACCAGCCGCGCGGGAAACAGAGGGACGTGAGCTCCCTGGTGGAAAGCGCCCTGAGTGCGACGTCCTCGGTGTACGACAGCCATCCCGCGCCCGCCGAGCGTTTCGCGCTGATCCGCAATCTGCCGCAGCAGGACGTCGCGGCCGCGGAGGACGACGATGCACCGGCGTCGTCGCTGTTTTCCAACTTCGAGGCGCTGCAGATGCGAATGACGGCAGCGGTGCGGGAGAACGTGAGAGCGCGCACCGGCATGGAGATCCCCGCGGCGCCGCCGTTACAGAGCGGCGCGTAAGCCCTGCGCACGTGCGGTTTCCCGAGGAGGTGATCGCGTTGCTCGCCGGAAGTTTTTCGCGGCGAAGCCGCAACCAAACTGTCATCCCGAGCGTCGAGCGAGGGACCTGGGCGGGAGGGGCGACAGGCATGCTCTTCGCGCACCGCCCACCCAGGTCCCTCGCTCGACGCTCGGGATGACAGTCGCGGAAGTGCGGCGGCGGCTCGCGCCGCCGCCGCACTTTCTCACTCGATCGGCGGCTCGATGCAGTACGGGTTGCCGCAGCAAATCGTGCCGCAGCACGGATCGCCGCCGCATGGATCGCTGTACGTGCCGGCGTATACGCTCTGCGCGGACTGTCCGACCTTGCCGGTGTTGTCCGTCACCGTGAGCGTCACCGTGAAATAGCCTTCGTAGGGAAAGACGTGGCTCGTGGAAACACCGGTGCCGGTCGTGCCGTCGCCGAAGTTCCATGCGTAGCTGACGATGCTGCCGTCCGGGTCGTAGCTGCCGGAGGCGTTGAAGTCCACCCACGTGCCGGTTGCGTTGTAGCTGAAGCTCGCCACGGGCGGCACGCTGCAGCCCGGCCCGGATCGTAGGTGAGGATCGCCGCGCCGACCCCACGGCAGGTAGTCGACGGCCATGTAGATGGCATCCCCGTCGCCCATGGAGCCGCTGTGCATGCCGTAGGCGAGGTTCTCGAAGAACCACGGCGCGCCGCTGTCTCCGGGCGCGCTCAGCGTCGCTCCGTAGCCGTTCACGCGGATGTACGAGTCTTCGCCGTTGTCCGGGATGAACTTATCTATGCCCCGCCGTCCGGCGCCGGCTGAGGACTTTGCCGAATACTTTGCCGCCGTATTCCGGAGTTGAGAGCCTCTGTAAGCCTGCGCACCTGATCACCCCCAGCGGAGCTTCGAGTACTCGATGCCTTCGCGCATCGAGAGTTGGTGCGTCGCGTTTCCCGTGCGGATGTAGAGCTGTTCCCCGGCGTTTCCTTCCTTCACGTACACCGGCTTGCCGGACGGTTTCGTCGACACTCGGCAGACGTCGTGTTCTCCGAACTTGTGGAAGTCGATGCGCAGCAGCGCCGTAACGTCTTTGCCGAACGCAGTGAGGAGAAGATTCATGAGAAAGACCTCAAACCCGTCGCGGTTCTGCCGCTTCAGCGTTTGGTAGTCGTGCGCGAGACCGATCGGCATTCCGCCGTCGTCGATGCCGATCAGGAGCGTGCCGCCGTCCCGAGAGTTGAGAAACGCCGCCACGGTCTTGACGACCACGTGTTCCATCTCGCGATTCATCTTGTTCTGATGCAGGTCCCACCGCGCCGACGACTTGAACTCGAGTTCCGCGCTCTCGCCCTGCTTGATCTGCGTCGTGATGTCGTCCTCGGCTGCGCCGTCCGCCAGCGCACGCGCAACGTGTCGCCGGAGCACATCCTCAAGCGGCTTCTCGTCTTTCGAAACATAGTCGAGCGCCCCTCCGCGAATGCTCTCGACGGCATCTCGCACGTCCGCGAACTTTGTCAGAATGATCGCCCGCAGTTTGCGATCGTGTCTCCGCATCTCCGCAAGCAGCTCCACACCGGTCACGTCGGAGGAAAGCTGTTGATCGAGGATCACGAGAGAGAAGTACGACGACCCCACGTGCGCGCGCGCCTCGTCCGGAGTGCTTGCCAGGATCACATCATACTCGTCAGCGAGAACCATCTCGATCGTTTCGCGCCAGAAGGGACGATCGTCGACGACGAGGATTCGCTCGCGGTTCATTTAACGCTCGCCGGCTTGGTCGCAAGAGTCGACAGCAACCTCTTAAAGCCATCTCGTTCGTAGAGCTTGATGTACTCGAACTCAGCGAGAGCATCAGGGACGTTGCAAGGCTCCAGGCAAAGAACGATAAAGAAGACGTCATCATCGAGTACTCCTTCCTCTCGCTCCAACGCCCACTTCACTTCTCTCTGTAACACGCCTCGCTTCGTTACAGAGTTGGGAGAGGCGCAAAACACGAAGAAATCGACGCTCTCGATTGCCTTTCGGATCTGGGGCAGCCAGCGTCTTCCGCCCACAATGTTCTTCCGATCCATCCAGGGAAGGGCGCCTTTTCTCGCTAGGCGTTCGTGGAGACGAACGACCTTGGGACGGTCCGTCTTTTCGTACGAAAGGAACACCCGAGGCAGCGACTGGCGGGACAACGCGCGTTTAGCCGTTTCCGCCAGATTCGCGACGTCGGCCTTGGAGACGTAATCGAGGGCGCCTCGTCTGACGCTCTCGACCGCCGATCGTAGGTCCGGCCTGTCGGTGAGCATGATCGCGCGAAGATCAGGAATGGCTTTCCTCATGCGCTCGAGAACGTCCAGACCGGACACGCCGCCGAGGAGCTTCATGTCCAGCACGACGAGATCGAACCGGCGTTTCCTCGCGTGTTTCCACGCTTCCTCGGCGCTGGTGGTCAGCGTGAGTTGGAAATCGTTGCCGAGGATCTGTTCGATGGTCTCCAGCCACATCTGTTTGTCGTCGAGAACAAGGACCGATGGACGCTGATCCTTCGTCGTTGCTCTGCGCGGCTTTGCCCTCGCGTTCGGAACTTCGGCGTGAGCCGCAGATGCCTCGAGCGCGGCCGGCGCCAATCGAACATCGGGAAGCGCGTCCTTGAAGGTCTCGCGGACCTGATCCATGTCGATCGGCGTCTTCGTCAAGTACGCAAAGACCTGCAGTTCATCCGGGATGATCTCCGGCCGGCCCGTTAAGACGATCACTTTCCCTCGAGCAAGATCCCGTCGGCGAGCCTGACGCAGCACGTCGAGCCCGTCGGCTTCGTCTTGAAGCATGAGGTCGAGGAAGATCACGTCCGGATCGCACTTCTCGATTTCCTCGAGAGCGGAGGCAGCGTTGCCAGCCTCCGCGAACTCACAGTCGAAAATGGAGAGGATGTCGATCACGGTCTCGCGGACGATATCGCGATCATCGACGATCAGGACGCGGGGTCGTCGTTTCATACGGCGCTGCTCCCGTCGCTGTAGAGCGGAACGGTCACGGTGAACGTTGCACCTCTGCCCAGCACGCTATCAACACCGATCTTTCCTTGAACCGATTCGAGGTGGTTCTGCACAAGCCACAGTCCGATCCCGTTCCCTTTGGGTTTGGTCGTGAAATCCGGCTTGAAGATGCGCTCGCGATTCTCGGGCTTAACCCCCGGGCCGTTGTCCTCGAAACGGATGACGGCCTTGTCGCCAACTCGACTGACCTGCAGCAGGAGTTTCCCGTCCGAACGCCCTTCGAGCGCCTGAAACGCGTTGATGGCGATGTTGCGGATGATTTGAGCGAATGGTGTTGCGAAGACGTCGCACACGAGTCCGGTATCACCCAGCGAGAGATTCAGCCAGATGTCGTCGGAGCCGCGACGCGCACGCTGAAGCTTCACCCTGTAGCGATCGAGATCCATCTGGTCGACGGTCGTTCGGATGATTGCTTGGATGTCGACAGGCTGCCGGATGCCCACGCGATTGGCAGAGAACCCGGCGATCTCATTGGCGAACTCGGTGGCCTGGCTGGCCGCGTCGTCAATGCGCGTCAGCATCCGATCGACGAGCTTCGCCGACGGACCGAGCAGCTCCCGGATCTTCTTCACGTTGGCCGGAATGACACCCGATGTATTGTTGATCTCGTGCGCGACTGCGGAGACAAGGAGCGAGAGTGCTCCGTTCCGTTCGGCGATCGCCAGGCGGCCCGCGTTTTCGATCGCCAAGCCCGCGTAATCGGCGAAGGTCCGAAACAGCTGCAGATCCCACTCGCTGTATCCGAGATGACCACCGGTCTTGCCGGTCTTATTGATCACCTTCATCACTCCGAGCGTTTTGCCTCGGGCGATGATCGGGACGATCATGAGGGACTCGATCTCCGTGGGCTCGCCGTGTTTTTCGGAAAGGAACTGGCGGATCTCATCGTCGTATTTGCCGTCCTTCTGATCGACGGTCTTGATCAAGGAGTGCTGTCCCGTCTTCGCCACCATGCCGGTCAGTTTCTCGCCCAGCTTGTAATTCCATCCGTCGGGCATCGGGATGCCGTAGCACTTCTTCAGGGCGACCCGATCGCCGGTGCTGTTAAGGAGAAATAACAGGCAGATCTCGGTATCGACGACCTCCGCCATCCTTTCAATGGCCAGGTTCAGAACCTCGTCGGTATCGAGGGACGATGTGAGCGTCCGACCGACGTCGCCGAGCGCGCTGATCTGCTCCACCTTTCGTTCCTTTTCGCGAATCAGCTCGGCGTTGCGGATGGCGACGCTGAGATGGCTCGCCGCGATCTCGACAGCATGCCGGCAATCCCTGCTGAATCCGCGCTCGAGCAGGCACAGCTCATTTGACAGATCGGATGAGGTCTTGTAATACTCAGACGTTTTGTTCACCGCGCGCACGACGCCGCGCGCCTCTCCACCGATGCGGATCGGGACGCCGAGGTAGTGCTCCAGGCGTTTCGACGGAATGTCGTGGAGATTGTCCTCTATCGGTTTTTCTCGTTTCGAGGCTCCCGGTTCCGGAACGTGACGCGTGGCGTCCTGCGCAAATACTCTCCCGGTGAGACTCTCGTCCCGCTCGTACTCCTCCTTCGGCACGAGAATCTTCACCGTTCCACGTCGTTCGGCGACGTTGACGAGAACGTCGCGCGACTTTTCATGCAGAAAGACCGACACGATCTCCGGGGAAACGATGGCGGAGATACGCTCGGTCATGACGTCGTAAATGCTGCGGTCCGGGCTGGCCTTGTCGAGAGCCTCGCTCATTTCACTGAGCATCAGGCTGATCTCGGTGTAGTCGGAATGGACGTCGTTGCGCCGTTCCTGAAGCCACTGTTTGGTAATGACGAGGGCGGCCTGGGTGACGAACTCCTGGACGAGAGCCTTCTTCGCATCGTCGAAGAAATCGACCTTGTCGCTGCTTACGTTGAGCACCGCGTCGACGGCCGGATCGAAGACGCCAGTCGCGATCGGGACGATGTAGGCCGAGCGGACAGTCGTCCAATAAGCCTCCTCTTCGAGGCTCGTTGTGCGGTCCTCCTGCGCCTCTTTGGCAAAGGCTCTAAATTCGTCCGTCTCCTGAAGATCTGGCTCGTATCGAGCGCGACGCTCCTTGACGACGATGCCGGAGTAACGATCGCCCTTGGCTCGCGGAGCTTTGAAGATTCTCCGGAAGTCGTCGGCGCCCGCGAATCCGGCGAGGTCGTAATCGCCACGCCCGAAGTTGTAGACGCGGATATGGCAAGTGAAGGCCCCGACCATCGATCGCACAGCCCGGCAGACGAGGTCCAGCGTCTCTCCGAAATCTGCATTCGACGTGATCTTGGTCTGGACGTTCTGAAGGAAGGTCAGCTTGCGATCGAGCTCGGCGCGCTCGAGGTCCTTGAAGGCCTGGTCGATCGAGAACCGAATGGCCTCGTTCGACGACGTCATCTCCTCGTCGAGAGACGTTTTTGATAGATAGGTGAACACTCCATAGGCGCGCGCCTCCTCGTGATCCATTAACTCACCGTGCCCGGTCAGCACGATGACCCGATGGTCCGGTGAAGGCGCGCCGATGTGGCTGAGAACCACCCTGAAGTCGCTTTCCTGAAACGACAAGTCGAGGAGAATCACTGCGATCCTGGGATTCTGTTCGAGCATTGCGATTCCCGCTTCGGGTGACTCCGCCTGCAGTAGCTCGTATGGCTCGTTCCCCAATGCGCTCGCGACGACAGTGCGATAGACATCCTCGTCGTCGATGATCAAGACCTTACGCTTCATTGCCCATCCCTGCCGTCACAATCGAGAAGAATCCTCTCGAGGGTTTCGTCGTCGTTCAGCTTCGCAAAAAACGGCAATCTGTGTTCCTTGGCGAGCTTCCGGACCGTCGCATCGGTCGACATGAAGGCCACACGTTTGCAGCCCTTGCACTTTCGCATTTTGGGATAAGCCTCGATTCCGGTCATGCCCTCCATCCACTGATCCAGCAGAACCAGATCGAAGTCGCGTTCGTCGAGCGACGCGATCGCCAAAGCACCGCTCTCTGCGTCCTCGACGGTCACGCCGTAGTCTTCGAGCTTGCGCCGTAGCTGCATGCGATAGCCGTCGTCGTCGTCGACGACGAGCACGACGAGGTGCTTTTCGCGGATCCTTGCCACGCGCTCATCGTCAGTCGCGTCATCGGCGGCGGGCGCATACTTAGTCGCGAGCACCACGAGCGGGTAACGGATGTCGACCGGCGGCGCGATCACGACCGCACCGCCTCCTGATTTGTAGTCTGAAGTGGCAGCCGGATCACGAATTGCACGCCGGCGGTCTGCGGCTCGACGGCAATCGAACCGCCGTGTTCCTCGACGATCGTTTGTGTAATCGAAAGTCCCACCCCCCAGCCGCTTTTCTTTGTCGTAAAAAATGGCGTAAAGATTTTTTCCGCCTGTTCCTCGGTCATCCCCACGCCATCGTCGCGCCACGTCAACACGACGAAACCGTCTTCTACGAGGGTATCGACGGAGATCGACCCGTCCGTCCGTCCGCCCTTTGCCCGCCGTGCCTTGATCGCGTCAACGGAATTGACGAACAGGTTCCCCAGGACCTGCACAAGGTGCTCCGCCGCGGCATACATGAGCAAGTCGTTATCGGGATGCCGCACCGCAAGATGGATACGTGCGGCGGTGGCGCGGTAGGCGATGCTGGACTCGAACTCGTCGAGAAATCCCGCAAAGAGACGATGTCTCGTTTCACGGGATCGGCCTTTGCGGACATGGTCATGTTCTGGAGCTTCTGCAGTGCCGCGAGGGTCGAACTCCGGATGGCCGCACAGGCTTCCTTGATCTTTTCATTCGATCCCGATGTGTTCTTGAGACTTCCCACTGCGGTCTGAATTGCCGCAAGGTCGTTCTTAATGCCGTGGCTAAACGTCTGCGCCAGCCGCCCCGCTGCAGCTAGTTTCTCTCGAACGAGCCGTTCTTCTTCCATACGCTTTCGCTCCCGCTGGTCTTTGAACACACCGATACTTCCAAGAATCCAGCCCTCTTCCATGAAAAGCCCCGCGGATAGGCGAATCGGAATGATCACGCCGTCCGCCTTGATGCGCGATTCGTGATCGCGAATCATGTAGGGAGGCACGGAAAGGAGGCGGCCAACCGTGATCGCTTCCTCGTCCGTCGCATAGAATCCTCTCACCGATTTGCCGAGAACATCGGCCTCACGGACCTTCCAGATCTTCTCGCATTCCTTGTTGAAGGCTTTGATTCTGCCGCGACGGTCGAGAACCATGATCATGTCCGGCGACTCGTAGACCAAGGTCTGAAAATGGCGACGCCCTCGGGCGATCTTGGCGACAGTCAGAGCGACGCCACTGAGGACGAAGGCGCGCAAGATGAACGGATACTCCAACCATGGAAGATCGTTTGCCGCAAGACACGCTAGCGCATAACTCAGTGTTGCAAAACCAGCCAGCACGAACGTTCCGATGAGGCCGAGATAGCGCGATGCGGACATCAGCGGAAACAGATAGAACGGAAACCACGGGCTCTCCAGCCCTCCAGTGTTCGCAACGACGACCGAGATCAATAGTAGATCGAGGATGTCTGGAATCACCCGGATACGGGCCTTGTCGAAACTGTCGGCGCGAATCAGTAAGAGTGGGAAGATCGCCACCACATAAGCTGCGATAGCCCAGATGATTTGCCCGCGCTCCTCGAACACGAAAGTGCGCCACACCAAGACGAGAACCACTACAGCCCCGACGAGCCGCGTCCAAACGACACCAGTAGCACCCTGCAACTGATACCGGCGCAATGCGTCGTTCAGGACGGCGCGGGGCGATTTCCGCATATTTCGGGAACCTCTCTGGTTTGGTGTCTTTCCATCATACGCTACAGAATCGGATTTGCAGCAGTCGCGCATCTCTTCTCCCCAAACTCGCAAGCTCGAGAGGAGCGTTTCATACTCATCGTCCGCCCCTGCGAATTCGACTAAGACTGCAGTCGTGCCGGCTCCAACGCCCGCTTCAACGACCAGGAGCCGCCGTACATCTGTTTCTGGGAGAACGACGACGAGCGGGAGGCGATCCAACTCTCGCGCGACAAAGAGCTCGCAGTGCGCGTCCGGTCGGGCCAGCACCACGAGGGGATGTCCTCCGGCAACGGCGTGGCGATCTTCGACGTCTTCGCGATGAACGGCATCGACATCGGCGACCGCGGCGAGCCGGTGACGGTCGGGGGGCGGGGCGAAGCTCGGCGAGATCTACAAGCGCATGGATTCGGCCAACGCATTCTGCCGGCGGCGGCAACTTTGGCGTGGTGACGGAGTTCCATTTCGAGCTCAATAAGAGGCCCGAGAAGGTCTGGTCCGTCACGCTGTCGTGACAAACAAGGACATTGTCGTGGCCGTGGTGAAGAAATGGGTCGAGAAGTCCGCCAGCCCTGATCCTCGCTCAAGTCATTCTGCCGCGTGACCGCTGACGATGGCAGCGACTCCCGAGGGGGCCGTGGTCATCGCCGGCAACTTCCTCGGCGGCACGCGCAAGGAAGAGGTGGCGAGTGTGATGGTCGACATGCTCGGCCCCGGCCTCTACAGCCAGTCAGGAACCCGAGATCAAGGCGAGGGAAACTCCGCACGTGCACTCGCTCTATCAACCCGCACCGCCGTCGGCGACCGCCTCCGGAGGGCCGGGCGACGGGGCGGCGAAGCTGGGGGGCCTGCGCAGCCGGCGAAGACCACGGGCGTGGCCACAACCGCGGCGGGACATGAGATCCACGGCGTATTGGCTCCCCAGTACTTTGTGAGGAGGCATCTTACCGAGGCTCGTTGCGCAGCGCGACCCCGCGAGCGGCGGCGGCTCGCGCCGCCGCCGCACTTGCTCACTCGATCGGCGGCTCGATGCAGTACGGGTTGCCGCAGCAAACCGTGCCGCAGCAAGGATCGCCGCCGCACGGATCGCTGTATGTGCCGGCGTATACGCTCTGCGCGGACTGGCCGACCTTGCCGGTGTTGTCCGTCACGGTGAGCGTCACCGTGAAATAGCCTTCGTACGGGAAGACGTGGCTGGGGGAGACGCCGGAGCCGGTCGTGCCGTCGCCGAAGTTCCACGCGTAGCTGACGATGCTGCCGTCCGGGTCGTAGCTGCCGGAGGCGTTGAAGTCCACCCACGTGCCCGTCGCGTTGTAGCTGAAGCTCGCCACCGGCGGGACGCTGCAGCCTGGGCCCGGATCGTAGGTGAGGATCGCCGCGCCGACCCATGGCAGGTAGTCGACGGCCATGTAGATGGCGTCTCCGTCGCTGATGGAGCCGCTGTGCATGCCGTAGGCGAGGTTGTCGAAGAACCAGGGCGCGCCGCTGTCTCCGGGCGCGCTCAGCGTCGCTCCGTAGCCGTTGACGCGGATGTACGAGTCTTCGCCGTTGCCGGGGATGTAGCTGGGGTTGTAGGTCTTGCTCTGGATATAGCCGCACGTGCGGCCGGTGGCGTTGCCGAACTTGCAGACGTACGTGCCGATGGACTGCTGGCTGCGCAGGCGCTGGCCAACGCAGGCGCGGTATCCGAGGCCGCTGTTGAATTCGTTGCTGACGTCGGTGTAGCCGCAGGCGGAGTGCCACTGCACGTCGCCGGCGTCGTAGAAGACTTCCGCCACGAACGGCAGGGCCATGCCCTGGAACAGCTGGGTATTGCCGCAGTGGCCGGCGGTGGTGATGCCGAGGACGGTGGCGTCGGTGGAGCGGACCGTGAAGCCGCCGGTGCAATACCCCTGGTCGCCGTCGCCGCCGCGCAGGACGGCCGGCTGGGCCAGTTCAGGGACCTCGAGCACTTCGATCCGCTCGGGAGAGCTGGCGCGCTCTTTGGCGATAGCCGCGCGCAGCGTCTGCCCGCGGCTCGTGTACATCTCGACGCGGTTCTCTTTGACGTTGATGTCGGTGTCGACTTCCAAGCCGAGCTGCTTCGCGCGCTTCGCCATGGCCGCACGGCGCTTCTCCAGCGCGGCGAGCGAGGACGACGCCCGCCGCAGCTCACGCGGCAGCTGTTCGAGCACCGTGCCGGCCACGCGGTCGCGCAGGCGGGTCTCGGCGGACGGATCCTGGAAGCGGATCACCAGCCGGAACTGCGGCTCGTGCTCGATCCACAAGCCGGCGAAGCCCGGTTCCTGTTTGCTCAGCGTCTCTTCGAGACGGCCGATCTCGCTCTGGAGGCTGAGCCGGCGGACGGCTTCGTCCAGGCTGACCTTGTTCTGCGCGGCGTATGCGGTGGCGTCCTGGAGGAGGGCCTTGCTGCGCGGGGTGGCGGAGGGCTTGGCGAAGGAGGGTACGGCCAGAAGGCCGCAGAGGACTACGGCAACAACCAAACGATGGGGCATGGGAACCTTTCGAGAACGTGAATTTGGAAACTACGTATAACCCGTCAGCCAGTGGTAAGGCAAGAAGGCATTCAGGCTGAGCTCGCGCGAAGGCGCGCTGTCCAATTGTGGCCCCGGGCCCGGCCCGGGGTTGATCAAGCGGGGCAGGCACGCGGCCGCAAAGCCGGCCGCTACAAGCGTTTGCGGGTTCGTTGGAGCGGCCGCCTTCGCGGCCGCATTCATCAACCGCTCCGCATTCCCCGGGCTAAAAGCCCGGGGCCACAATTGGACAACGCGCCTTCACGCGCCACCTGAACAGAACGCCATTGGGCTCACGGCCGGCGAGACAAGGCTCACGTTTTACGGGGCAAGGCTCACGTCTGACGGGGCGCGGCGTACGTTTTACGGGGCACGGCTCACGGCTGACGGGACACGGCGCGCGTTTGACGGGGCCCGGCTTACGATTTACGGGGCCCGACTCGCGTTTGACGGGGCCCGACTCGCGGCTGGCGGGGCGGGGCTCAACGTCCTCGAGACCGGTCTCGTCGTTTTTGAGATCGATCCCGTAAACCGTGAGCCGTGCCCCGTAAAACGTACGCCGTGCCCCGTAAAACGTGAGCCGTGTCCCCCCGGCCGTGAGACCGGTCCCTTCGTTCTCGCAATCGATGCGTTCGCGGAACGCATCGATGTCGCCTGGCGAGGACGCTTCACGTCAGTTTCGCCGGGCGGCGATGTCGACTGCGTCTTCGGTCACCATGAAGTGCAGCATGGTCTGTCCCCACAGGAGATGGATGCAGCCGTTCGGACAGCGGAACACGACGGGGGTCCCGCCCGGGTGATGGTGATGATTCAGATCGCTCATGGTTTCCCCGAATCGCGCGCCATGAGACGCACCCACTCCGCCACCCGGGCGTCGGGCGGCAGCCATCGTGCTGAAGGTGCGCGACGAGGCGAAGGTGATCCGGTTCGCCAGCCCGTCGACCGGGGCGCTCGACGTCGATGTGTCCACCCTGGTCAGGGGCCGGATCTCCAGGGTGCCGGTGGACGTCCGGCCTCCGAACCACGTGGCCACGATGTCGTTGAGGGCCATGGTGGCGCCCGGCTCGAGGGAGACGTTGGTCTTCTGCCCTTCGCTCAGGCCGGCCGGCCCGGAGGGAACGAATCCGGCGCGGCGGTGGCGGACGAGTAGACGAACGTACTCACGGTGAGGTGAGTACGTTCCCGAAACGTCAGCACATCCCGGTACACATGCTCCCGCCGAAGGTCCCGCAGCCGTAGGGCGTGGTCCAGCACCACCCCGTGGAGCACGCGCCGCCATCGCACTCGTCGAAATTCGGATTGCAGTAGCAATCCGGCCGGAACGAAGCAACGCGCAGCACCGTGGTGGACTTCGTCGGCGGGCCGAGTCTCACGAACGCAGCGCTATAGAGCTCGCGAGAGAATGATTTCGTCGCTCTGCCCTCGAAGGCCTGGATCGCATTCTTCGCGTCCGCGACTTCGGCGGGCGACTTCGACTCCAACGCCTGCAGCACTTCGGACCCCAGCAGCTCCCGGGCCTCGGCGATGAGGACGCGCTGCTCGTCCGTCAGTTCCGGATGCGCGGCGACGAACTTCTCGAGGTGCAGCGTCCACAGACCGGCCTTCGCCGCCCCATCGAACCGGGCATAAACCGCCTTCCGCTCCGCCCCCTGCAGCGACACCAGCACCCTGTACTCGCGTTCCTGAGAATCCCCGGCCACTGCCGGCAGAACCAACATCACGGCCAACACACCACAGACGAAATGCATACACACCTCCATCGGGCAATCTTGGTGTAGTTGCGGATACATGACAAGACGCAATCGTGGGGCCACAAAGCCTTAGACCTCCGGCCTGTCACTCCGGAGGTCGCGGGTTCCGATCCCGTCGGTCGTCTATCGATCCGAGCAGAGCTCCAACCGGAAGCACTCCGACTCCAGGTAGTGGAAGGAGACGTCGTAGCAGATGCCGAGGAGGTGCAGCCGGTAGGTGCCGCCCTTCGCACCGCGCGTCTGCAGGACGACCTGGCGCGAGACGCACCCAGGCTCGTTGTCCCGGCACGGGCCGATGTCGCCGAAGCAGATCGGGCCGAGGGGCGTGACCTCGACCGACGGCGTGCCGTCCGGCAGGGTGGGCACCGGGCCGCTCGCCGAATCGGTGACGTAGACGGCGTTGATGGTGAAGTTGGAGAAGGTGATGTTCGTGTAGCAGTTGCACACGGTGATGCAGAGCACTTCGACGTCGTCCGTCTCCATGCAGTCGCACCTGCTGTCGCCCCAGCTGACGCTGATGCACGGCTTCACGTCGGGCCGCGGCATCTCCCTGCACTCGCCGTCACCGCCGCCGCCTTTACAGGGGCAGTCGGACCCCTTCTCGTTGCAATGCTCGAGATGGTTCTGTTTCCCCCTGCACCTCTCGTGCAGGAGGCCGTTCACGGCATCATGGATCAGTTCGCAGGGAATGGGCGGCACCGCCAGGTGGGCACTGAATAAAGCGCTTGCGCCTTCGGTCTTGTCTTCGCTCTTGTCTTCGGGCTTGGTGGCCATCGATCTCTCCTTGAATTTCGTCGTTCAAGGAGTAGTGACCGGGCCCGGCGATTCCTTTCACCCCGACTCCGCCAGAAGCATTGAGCTTGACGCCCATCCTCAGTCCTCAACGGACTCAGAGGTCCGAGTCTGGCGAGAAGCCCGCCACGTCCAGAATCGTAATCTTCTGCCAGACCTTGCGCGAAAAATCAGCGGTCAGGCTCTCGACGTCATTGACCGCTTCCAGGACCACCGCATCTTGCAGGTCTTGAGCATGGAGCGCGGCGAGCTTGCTGACGAGCGCCAGCAGTTCCGAACAATATTCGAGATAGCGAGTCAGCTCGGGGCGGGTCAGCGTTCGCGCCGGCGACGATGCCGTCGCCGTCACTTTCCGCAGCACGTGCTCGGGATCCTTCGTCAATTGGTGCATGTCGAGAACGTGCGCGAGGCTTCGGAACCGGTGCAGCATGCGAAGCGCACGGCCCCGCCGGAAGCGCATTTCGAGCGACATCAGGAAGTAGATCGCCAGCGAAAGGAAAATGACCTCGTTGATGGCCGAGTCCACCGCCTGCAAGGGGTCGCCGAGCGTCCCGCTTCGCGCCTCGGCGATCCGAACGAAGGACGACACGATCCAGGCCGCCAGACCGAGCAACACGATCAAGGCGACCAGGGCGATCGCACGAATCCACCAAACGGGCTGGCGGAGCTGCGCGAGGACAGTCTCGTTTTCCTCCCCGACCTTCACCAACTCCGCCGCAACGCGGCTCAAGCCGGAATTCGGGAACCGTTCGCAGATGCGGTCGTGCAACTGCTGAATCGTCTCCCGAATCGGACCCGATTCCAGCTTGCTGTAGAGCGTCTCGGACATCGTCGCAGCGGCGAGACTATCAAACTGGACTGTCTCAACCCCCTGCACCGCCGGCGTCTCGCCGGCGGTCCCAGAGTTTTGAGACAGTCTCTTCGCCGTCGCTGCACTCCAGAACAACGCCGGCACTACACCTATGAAACTTGCGTCATCTGAACGCCGGCGGTACAGCGATGGTGCCGATGCCCTGGCCCTTGCCGGCGTTGTCGAAGACGATGAGGTTCTGCTGCCGCGACCATTCGCCGTGCGAGGCGAAGATGTCGGGCGGCGTGACCGGCTGAGGGTCGATGGCGGGGCCGTTCGCCATGGGAGCGCGGGCCACCCAGAGCTGGTAGTTGCCGTCCTGGCCGGTGCCGCGGTTCGACTCGAAGAGGATCCAGTTCCCGTCCGGCGACCAGTTCGGAGAGCGACCCTGTTCCGGATTGAGCTGGAACGGCTCGGTCGACGGCGGCTGCACAATCCAGATCTGATTGTTCTGCTGATCGAACCGGCCGGTTTTGCCGGCGAAGGCGACGGCTGTCCCGGTGGGATTGACGGACGGCCGCCCGGCGCAGAAGCCGGACGACGGCGTGAGCAGGACGGGCGGATTGGAACCGGTGGCGAAGACCTGATAGAGCGTCGCGAAGTTCGGGTTCATCGCCTCCAGGACGACGATCGACTGCAGGTTCTGGGACCAGGACGGATAGAACGACGCGGTAAGGTCCTGCTGGTTGGGGAACGGCCGGGGGTTGGCCCCGTCGGCGTCGATCAGCCAGATCGTCTGCGCGTTGCCCGACCCCAGAGAGAACGCGATCGACGGACTCCACGACCAGTCGGGCCGGGTGGCCTGCTGCCCCTGCGGCGGTGTGTAGAGCAACTGCGGGGTCCCTCCCGCGACCGGGATGCTCAGGAGCTTGCCCCCATCGACGTAAACGATCTGCGAGCCGTCCGGTGAGACAGACGGCCACGAGCCGCTCCTGGTCAGCCAGGTGATCTCCGGAAATGAATTAGCCATGACACCTCTCCTTTCAAAGGAGATGACTGCCAAGCGGTGTCGATTTCCACGGACCGCCGGCCGGCGCGGAGCTCCACTTCATGGGAATTGCGTATTCGAGCAGCCCGGTCCTGCGTCTCCGCAGCGAGGGAAGCGATATTTTCCCGGCGACTCTTGCGTGCAGACGTTCTGCAGGGGGATCTGCACGGACGGAATGGGAGGGAAGGTGGCAGCGGTCAGGTAGTTCAACAGGAAGTCGCGGTTGTCCTCGACCACGCCTTTGCCGTCCGCGAAATTCATCACGTTGATGTCCGGGGGAGTGCCGGTGCGTGTCAGGGTGAAGGTCGTCGGCGGGCTGCCGTCCCAGGGCGTCACGAGGAGCTGGGGCGCGTTGACCGTGTCGACGCCGAGGATCGAGATGCTGGGGATCATGGGGCATGGCGGATCGGGCTTCAGCAGATACGCAATCCACGAATTGCCGCCGGTGATGACGTCGAACCAGGCGGCCGCGCCGTCCGGGTCGGGAATGGTGACGAGCGGCGCCGGCGGCCCGAGCTGCTCCGGCGGCTGGAGGTGTGACTGAAGGCTCGGAAGGCACCCCAGCGATGGCTGAAAAGGCGGACCGCCGGGCACAGGGTTGGCGATCGTCAGCGTCACGCCCTGCAGGAGGAAGATGTTGTCCTCGCCGGCCGGCGGCAGGCCAGGTCCGTCGATCGCGATGTCGTCCGCGACGAGCTGGAGCTTCGCGATGTGGGGATCGATCCCTCTGATCCGCGTCGTGTTCTTCACGAGCACCACCCGGTGCGGCGGCACGGAGGTTCCGGGGGGCACGAGCTCGGGGAGATTCTGAAAGATCGTACACACGCCGAGGAAGCTGACGTTGACGCTGGGCATATCGTCTCCTTTCACTGAGCCACGTGTCGCGTGAGCAGCGCGATCGCGCGCCACGCCGTGCGTTGGGTCGAAGACTCCGTTCGCAGCGCGTCGAGCTGCGCCTCGCGGAGCGCTTCCGTGGCAGGCATGCCCGCGGCGAGGTGACGGTGGACGGCGCCGAAGAGCTCCTGCGCGTCGCGGTCGGGGATCGGTGCGAGCGTGCCGATCACGGCGGACGCTCCGGCCCCGAGAAATCCGCCGCCGAGGCTGGGATTCTGCAGCGTGTCGCAGGCGGCCAGCACGACCACTTGCGGGGCGCGCGCGAAATGCGTGGAGGCAATGTCCTTCCACGAGACCGTCTCGCCGGACGCGAAGAGCAGCGCCGGCGCGGCGCTTCCGGCCGGACGCGCGGTGTGGCCCGCGATGTGGACGACGTCCGCATCCTGCGCGGCGGCAAGGACGGCCGGGAACGTCGCCTGCGCGCCCGTCAGTGCGAGGAATTGCGGATACAGGGTCTGCAGGGACGAGACCTCGCGTCGCGTCGGGAAGCCCGGCGCGGCCGGCTGCCGGAAGGAGGACGGCGACGATCGACCGTGGCCGCCCGCGATCGGACTCCGGAACGAGAGTGCTCGCGCTTTCCGCGACGGCCACGGGCAGCGCCTCGACGAGGTAACGCTTCGCCGCGCGGTCGTACAGCGCGGCGTACGGCACCGCCCGCAGCAGCGGCTCGGCGACGACGATCAGCCGCCGCGCGGTGGAGAGCGGCTCCGCTGAAGGGCGCAGCAGCGCGTCGTACAACGCTTCCGCGTCCTCGCGGCGCCCCTCGCCGGCGCCACGGATGCGGGCGTCGAGCGTGCGCTCGTCGAGAGGCCCGCGCGCGGTCGCGATGGTCCGTTCCGTGACCGCGATCGCCACCGCCTCGCCGGGCAGCACGGCCAGCATCAGCACGGCGGTCGACGTGCCGGCGAGCCGGCGCTGCAGGACGTCGAGTGTCACCGGCGAGCCGGTCGCCGCGCCGATGCGGAGATTGCGGCGCTCCGCCTCGCGGAACGCGCCGGCGACGTCTCCGGTCTCCAGGCGCAGCCGGATGGACTCCCGGCCGAGCGTGACGCCGGCGTCGAGGATGTCCGCGCCTACGAGAGGACCGGCCAGCCGGAGGCGATGCCGCTCGAGCACGTCCATCCCCTCGGTCAGATCGCGCAGCGCAGCGCCGGAATCGCCGCCGCGCAGCGCCGCGCGGGCGCGGAGCAGGTGCGCCTGCGGCAGAAACACCGCGCGCTTCGATGCGCGATAGAAGTCGATCGCCGAGGTCAGCGCGCGGTGTGCGGCGGCCGCGTCGCCGTGCAGCGCGGCCGCCCCCGCGGCCAGGTTCGCATCCGCGACGGCCAGCTCGCGCGCCGGGCCGGAGAGCGACGTCGCCGCGCTCATCGCCTCGTGCGCCGCGCGCGCGGCGGCGGGGTGGTCGTCGAGCTGCACCTGCAGGAGGGTCTCGTGCACCAGTGCGTTCGTCAGCAGCGCCTGATTCTTCGTGTCCCGCACGGCCTCGACTTCGAGCCGGAGAAAGGCGCGTGCGCTCTCGAGCCGTCCGGCGTGCAGCTCCATGCGCGCCGCGCCGCCGAGCGTCACCGGCAGACGATCGCCGTACCCCTCCGCATCGATCCACCGGAACGACTCGATGCGCGCCGCCCATGCCTCCTCGGCGCGGCCGAGGCAACTCATGGCCGTCGACTGCATGCCGCGGATGAACCCGAGGTTGTAGCGCTCGTCGAGGCGGCGGAAGAGCTGCTCGCTCTCATTCAGGCGCTCCAGCGCGCCGGCCCAGTCGGGCGTCGGCCATTGCGGCGGTAGCGAGCTGCCAGCCGATCTGTGCGCGGAGGGACGCGTAGCCGGGATGCGCCGCGTTCGCGGCGAGGAGTTGCTCGAGCTCCTGGCGCGCACCAGCCACGGTGTTGGCTTCGACATGGGCCTCGAAACGCGCGCAGGCAGCGAAGTACTCTGCCACGCGCGCCATCGGACTCCCGGCGGCGTCGAACAACGCCGCGGCCTTGCGGAGATCGCGCTCAGCGGCGACGGCCTGCTGCCCGGAGAGCGCGGTCCGCGCGCGGAGGTAGAGCGCGTGCGCGGCGGCGAGCTGTTCCCGCCTCGGACCCGCGACAGCGTCGATGGCGCGCACGCTGTCGCGCAGCAGCGATTCGCCGGACTTCTTCACGAGCGCGTCGCCGATCGCGCGCGCGGCATCGAGGTTGGCGGTGTCCCCCGACTCGCCCCAGCGGCCGAGGTAGATCCCCTCGGCGTAGGCGCGACTCTGCTGCGGAAACTCCGCGACAAGCGTCACCGCCCGCCGGAGATCGGCCTGCTCCGCGCGGAAGCGCGCGTCTCCGTTCGACGCGGGCAGGCGCCGCAGGCGCTCGCGCGCCTCGTTGGCCCACGGCGAAGACGGATCGACCGCGAGATAGCGCTCCCACGCCTTGCGGGCCTCGCCGGCGAGGCCGAGGTGCTCGAGGATCAGCGCGCGGTTGAAGAGCGCACCGGCGTGCGAGGGGTCGAGAGCGAGCGCGCGGTCCGCGGCCGCGAGGGCGTCGGCGTACAGCGATGGCCGCTCCAGACGTGCAGCTGTGCCGTCGAGCGCCGCGGCGAGATCGGACCAGATCGCGGCATTGCGCGGCTCCCGTTCGGCCGCGGCGCGCAGTCGTTTGATTGCGTTCTCCGGCTGGTCAACGAGCAGGAGCGCCACTCCCGCGGTCCACTGCGCCTCGGCAGCAGGGTCGGCGTTCGCCTGCGCCACCGCGTCGCCCGCCGCACCGGCCAGTTGCAGACGGCGCGCGTCTTCCGCCGGATCGCCGGCGCGCATCGGACCGCGGTAAGGCGCCCAGGGGAAGGCGGTGAGCCGCGTCTCGACCGTCCGCGCGCCGTCCGGCGCGAGCTTCACCAGTCGCGCGATCAGCGAGTCGTCGCGGCGCAGCAGCGGAATGGCGATCAGCATCGCCGCGATCGCGGCCGCGGCGGTGCCGGCCCACCACCACCGAAAGGGGCGCGCCTCTTTCGTGCCGACGATCTCGTTCGCTGTTTCGAGTGCGCTCATGCACCTCTGGCAAGTGCGGAGGTGCTCCAGCACCGCCGGCATCTCGCTCCTCTTCAGCCTTCCGTCGGCGAACGCGGCGAGGGTCTCCTCATCGAGGCACGCGGGATTTCGGCTCTCGATGGTCATCGGCCCTCCTCGGCCGCCTGAGTCTCCATGGAGTCCGACTGACGAGCGGAATCGTTTTTCCAGTCCGCGAGTCCGAAATCCATGTCGTGGGCCTCTCCGATCAGATCAGTAATGTCGCGGGAGTCGAGGCCCGCGGCGTCGAGAGCAGCATGTAAGCGAGCGATCAGCGATTCCAGCCTCCGGTAGAGCGGCCGCTGTGGCAGCCGCAGCATCCGCGAGATGTCGGCCTCGCCGAGGCGCTCCGCCTCGCGGGAGGGACGCCAGCGGCCGAGGGTTTGCGTACGCTGGTCGGTGAGAAGGTTCTGCACCACCACCGCGAGATAGGCCTCGAAGGAGGAGCGTCCGCCGTACTTGCGGAGGATCGCGTAGTCGTCCTCCACGAGCGCGATCTTCACCGAAGAGGCGAAGTCCTCCGCGTCCGCTCCCAGCAGCCGCCCGCGCCTGCACACGGTCGCAGTGACGCGCTCGATGAGCGCGAGACTCGACTCGAACAACGCGGCAGCGTTCACTTTTGGAGGGACCCGAAGATAAGGATACGGCCGCGAAGGCGGCCGCTACAAGCACGAGCCGCTCAGCAGGCGCTGTCGCTCATGGGGAAGGGGAGCACGTTGCCCGGCTCGTCCACTTCTTCCATCGAGCGGGCCGCGGCCGAGATCAGGTCGCCGAGCACGTCGATGTCGAAGGGCTTGCGGAGGATGGAGTGGACCATCGAGCCGTCGAGACGCCGCAGGGAGGCGGTGTCGCCGGCGCTGATGACGATGATGGCCGGCCGGACGCCGCCGCGGGCTTTGAGATGGGCGATGAGGCCGTAGCCGTCGACGTTGGGCATCATCAGGTCGAGAACCAGGACGGTGTAGTTCTCCACCTCCAGCCGGGCGATCGCCTCGGCGCCGTCACGGGCGCTGTCGACGGGATGCCCTGCTCTCTCGACGATCTTGGTGACCAGCGCCCGGATCGCCGGCTCGTCGTCCACCACCAACACCCGACCTTTCGAACCCATATCTCTCGGGCCGAGCACAAGCAATATCGGTGCCTCCGGTCCAAAGTACAATCCGCGCCGCATGAATGCAGCCTGGGCCTTACTGGCCTTCGCCATGACTCTGGCTGGCGGCGCTTTCGCCTTTCGCTACCAGCGTTCCCTGAAGGTCATCATGGCCTTCTCCGCCGGCCTGTTGATCGGTGTGGTCTTCCTCGATCTCGTCCCCGAGATCGCCGAGCTCTCGCACGAATCGAGCATCGACATGCGCGGCCTGATGATCGTCCTGATCTGCGGGTTCATGGCGATCTTCCTGCTCGAGAAGCTGACCATCATCCACAGCGAGAAGACCCACGGCGCGCCGGGCCACCACCACGCGGTGGGCCTGGCCGGCGCGATCGGCCTGTCGTTCCACAGCTTCCTCGACGGCCTCGCGATCGGGGTCGGCTTTCAGGCGGGGAACGAAGTGGGGTTCGTAGTGCTGATGGCGGTGCTCGCACACGATTTCGCGGATGGCCTGAATACCGTGACGTTCATGCTCGCCACGCGCAACTCGCGCTGGCGGACGATTACGCTGCTGGTGGTGGACGCGAGTGCGCCGGTGGCCGGCGCGCTGCTCGCGAACGTGCTCCGGATCGATCCGGGGATGCTGGCGTACCAGCTGTCGTTCTTCGCGGGGTTTTTGTTGTACTTCGGGGCGAGTGACCTGTTGCCGCAGGTGCATGACCGGCCCAAGTTCACGTTGATCGGGGCGACTCTGGGTGGGTTGGTGTGTGCGTGGTTGATCGTGCAGGCGCTGGGGGCGGTTCACTAGGTTGGGCGGGTGGGGGTAGCCCTGAGCGAAGCCGAAGGGCCGGGTTAGCAGCAACGCGACGTGAACAGGCTGGCGGCTGCACGTGCACCGAGCTTCGTGCACGTGCGGCGTTGAATGCTAAGTTGGCCCTTCGGCTTCGCTCAGGGCTAACTGCAACCACGACAAACACTAGAACGACTTCGTATTGTCCTTGGGATTCCTGTCGATCAACTTGTTGAACGGGTCGATCCCCGCCTTTACCGGCTTCCCGCTCACCACCACCTCGAACGTCTCCAGCGGCTTGGTGATGCGCCGCTTCTCGGCGAACAGCACCGTGTCCTTGTCGCCGAGGACGCCGATGTCGATGAGGTCGTTCACGGGGACCGGCTTCTCCTCGCCCTTGGCGTCCGACTGCAGCTTGGTCGATGCGACGGTCATCTTCACGACGTACTTGCCGTCCGCGCGCTTCGTGGCGCTGACTTCGCGGGCCTGGTTGTCGAACAGGACGATCCGCTCGAACAGGTCCGTGATGAAGTTCTGTGCCTCGGGCGGCGCCTCGGCGCGGAAGTAGCGGACGAGCTCCTGGGCGGTGGTGTAGGGGGGCTGGTCGAAGGCGTGGGCGGCGATGAATTTACGGCAGGCGCGGTTGACGGCTTCTTCGCCGATGGCGTCGCGGAGGGCGTACATGACGACGCTGCCTTTGCCGTAGTGGATGTACTGCTGGTTCTCGACGAGCGAGATGGGCTTCTCGGCGATGAGCTCACTGCCGCGGCCGCGCAGGTAGCGATCGAGCTCGTAGCGGAGGAACTTCTGCATCTTGGCCTTGCCGTACTCCTTCTCCATGACCATCAGCGCGGAGTACTGGGCCATCGACTCGACGATCATCGTCGAGCCCTGTACGTTGCCGCCGATGACCTGGTGCGCCCACCACTGGTGCGCGACTTCGTGGGCGGTGACGTAGAAGACGTAGTCGATGCTCTCTTCCGGATCGCGGAGGTCGGCGACGAAGCCGATGGTCTCGGAGTAGGGGATGGTGTTGGGGAACGACTGCGCGAAGCTCGCGTAGCCGGGGAACTCCAGGATGCGCACCTGCTTGTGCTGGTACGGCGAGAAGTTCGCGGTGAAGTAGTCGAGCGACTTCTTCGTCGCGTCGATCATGCGGTCGACGTTGTAGCCGTGCTTGGCGTCGTAGTAGATCTCGATGGGCACAGGCTCCCCTGAGGGATTCGAAGGGTCACGCCACTTGTCGCGTTTCACCGTGTAGCGCGCGGAGAGGTACGACCAGAAGCCGAGGATCGGGGAGGTGGTCTTGTAGTGGAAGTAGCGGCGGCCGTCCGCCGTCCACTCGCGCTGCAGGTAGCCCGGCGCGAGCGCGATCTGATCGGGTGACGTCGACACGGTCGTGTCGAGGCTGACCCAGTCGGACTCGTTGTTGAGGCCATTGTCCATGCGCGCGCGCATGTCGGTCGGCGGCGCCAGGCGCTGGGGCTCGCCGAGGCCGTACTTGCGGCGCTTGTTGCGGTCCTGCAGTTCGATGCCGCTGTCGTAGCCGAGGTGGGGGAAGTAGGCGGTGCTGTTGATGAAGGTGCCGTTCGCGACGACGTTGTTGTTCGCGTCGCCGTTCACGAACCCGTGCGCGGCGTAGCCGGTCTCGAACTTCATCGGCAGCGTCGCGCCTGGCGCGAACGGCTGGTCGAACGTGTAGATCATGTAGCCGAGCTGGCGGTCGTCGCTCGTCAGGCGCGCGCCCGGGATCTCGATCTTCCACTTCGTCAGCGTCTGCGGATTCACGGCGACGTGCATCTCCGTGAGCGGCTTGCCGGTCTTGTTGACCATCGTGTACTGGCCGCGGATGTCCACAGCCCGGCGCTCGGGGAAGATCTCCACGTCCGCCTGCACCGCCGTGATGCGCGGCTTGAGGACGTGCTCGAACTTCTTGTACTTCTTCTCCGCGGTCGCCTGGAGCTCTTCCTGCTCCTTCGTCGTCACGTACCGGTTGAGGACGTTGGTGTTGTAGTAGATGTAGCAGCCCGTCGCGGCGAACGCGGTCAGCGACGCGAACAGTGCCAGCGTGACCGGCTTGCTGAAGCGCTGGCGCGCGACCGACAGGCGCGGGCGCAGGCCGCCGTCCGTACCGCGCACCCACAGCAGGTGGCAGACCACCAGGAACACGGCCACGAACATCAGCCAGTACGCGTTGAAGACCGTCAGCGGCCAGGCGAAGTGGCCGTAGCCGTTCATGTCCGACCAGATGGCCGGCGGCGTGGCCGCGTAGCGATACAGGCGGTGCTCGTAGTCGAGCGCGCGCAGCGCGGGGTTGAGGATGAAGAAGATCATGACGCCGAGGAAGGCCACGAACTTCTGGTTCAGCAGGACCTGCAGGATGAAGGCGAGGGCGGTGATCAGCAGCAGCAACGCGCCGGTCTCCAGCAGGATGCCTTTCCCGTACACGGAGAGCTCGTAGTTCGTGTAGCCCTTGGCCGTCTGGATGACCATGGCCGTGAGGATGGACGTCAGGAGCGTCGTGAACGTCACGACGATCAGCGCGCTGAACTTCGCCGCCCACTGCGCCCAGGTCGGCAGCGGCATCGTGTCCGACACCTCGTTCATGCGCAGGTTGCGCTCCCGCCAGACGATGTCGCCCGCGTAGAACGCCGTGATCAGGAGGGCGAAGATGGAGAACGCACCGTTGATCACGTCCACCATCGCGCTGGTGGTGGGATAGACCGCCGTGCCGAAGCGGTCATTGAGGCTGGTGCTGCTGCCCCAGATGTTCATCATGCCCAGGACGAGCATGATGATGAAGGGGATGCCCTTGAAGATCTGCGCGGACTCCAGGCGGATCGTCGCGAAGTATTGCTTCCACGACGACGCGCCTCCGAACGTCTGCGAGACTTTCGGGAGCGTCAGCGGGATCCGCTCGATCGGCTGCAACTCGTCCGCGAGGTTGGCCTTCCCCGCCTTCTTGCGCGCCTTGCGCGTGCCGGTCGTG
Organism: uncultured Acidobacteriota bacterium; assembly: GCA_963821585.1. Taxonomy (GTDB): domain Bacteria; phylum Acidobacteriota; class Thermoanaerobaculia; order Gp7-AA8; family Gp7-AA8; genus QHVT01. Next base: position 3,106,371 of record CAWGEI010000003.1, on the reverse strand, counting down.
AACTGGAAGCGCCAGAACGCGAACGCCAGAATCGCCAGCGAGACGGTGACCCAGAGAATGCGGTTCCAGAGGTAGATCCCTTCCAGCGGGACGACCTGGGTGTTCTTCTGGAAGATGGTCCAATACCGCGTAGCCATCCCGAACGCACCGAGGCCGAACGGATCGAGGAGCCCGCCGAGGACTTCGTTCTCCACGTCGTCGAGCAGCGAGCTCGCCACGGCATAGGCGACGAGAAACGCCACGACGCTCGCATAGGTGGCCATGAGGCTGCGCGTCAGCGCGGCCACCGCGAAGAAGATCGCGCCCGCCAGCAGCAGGTTCGGCACGATCATCACGAACAGCGAATAGAGGTAGTGCCACGGCACGAACGGCCCGAGGCGCTCCTTCTCGATCCACGGCATCATGCTGCCGATGACGATCGCGCCGATGACGCCGAGGTAGACCAGCACCGCCACGGCGAACGAGCCCAGGAAGCGGCCCGCCAGGAACTGGAACTTCTTGATCGGAGAGCTGAAGAACAGCGCATCCGTCCCGAGCTCGAAGTCGCGATGGATCGAGTTCGCCACGAACGCCGTCGTGGTGAGGATCCCGAAGATGCTCATCACCAGCAGGAACTGCATGATCACGAACGGCGCGTTGCGGTTGACGTTGCCCACCGCGCCGCCGATCGTCACGCCGTCCGTCGTCACCGCGCCGAACGTCAACAGGAAATAGACGAGCAGCAGGATGTAGAAGAGCGGCGCTTTGAGGTGGTATTTGGACTCGAACGAAGCGATTGCGCGGAACACTAGGCCGCCACCTCTTTGGACGAGCGCTCCAGTGTGGAGAAGTAGACGTCTTCGAGGCTGGCGTTCACCGGCTCGAAGCCGCCCGGCTGTTCGTCGCTGAACACGTGGACGACGGTCTGCCCCGCGACGAGCTTCGTGGAGATGACGGCGTGCTCCTGCTGGACCGCGGGGAGGTCGCCCTTGGCGATCTTCCGCCGCCAGATCTTCCCCTCCACGTCGCGCATCGCCGCCGCCGGATCCCCCTCGGCCAGCACGCGCCCGTGGGAGATGATGGCCATGCGCGAGCAGAGGTCGCTCACGTCTTCGACGATGTGCGTCGAGAGGATGACGATGACGTTCTCGCCGATCTCGGCGAGGAGGTTATGGAAGCGGACGCGCTCGCCCGGATCGAGGCCGGCCGTGGGCTCGTCGACGATGATGAGCTGCGGGTTGCCGATCAGCGCCTGGGCGATGCCGAAGCGCTGGCGCATGCCGCCGGAGAACGTGCCCAGGTTCTGCTTGCGGACTTCGTAGAGGTTCGTGCGGCGCAGCAGGGCGGCCACGACCTCGCGGCGCTCTCTGCGGTCCTGCACTCCCTTGAGGATCGCAAAATGATCGAGCAGCGCCTCGGCCGTGATGCGCGGATAGACGCCGAACTCCTGCGGCAGGTATCCGAGAGCGCGGCGGACCTGGTCCTTCTGGCGGAGGACGTCGATGTTCCCGAGCGTGACGCGGCCGGAGTCGGCCTCCTGCAGCGTCGCGATGGTGCGCATCAAAGTGGACTTGCCCGCCCCGTTCGGCCCGAGGAGTCCGAACATGCCGGTGGGGATGGTGAGGCTGACGTTCTGGAGAGCACGGACGCCGTTCGGGTAGGTCTTGGAGAGGTCTTCGATGCGCAGTTCGAGTGACATGGGGGCGTATACGGGTGTTTTCGACGATGGTTTACGTAGGGCGTGGCTTCAGCCCGCCCGCCCCGGGGGGAGGCGGGCTGAAGCCACGCCCTACGTTGATTACTGCGCGTCCGGGAAGGCGTTCACCTTGTGGTCCACCGGCGCGACCGTCTTCAGATACGCGTACACCGCGCCGAGGTCCTCGTCCGTCATGCCCGAGTACGCGATCCACGGCATCAGCGTGTTCTTCCCCTTCGCCGCCGGCGGTGCCGTCTCGGCCGTGTAGCCCGAGAACGCGCGGAAGCGGGCGATGAACTCGTCGCGCGTGGCGGTGCCCATGTACGTCGACGGGTGCGGCGTGATGTTCGTCGTCACGACGCGGAACTCCGGCGTGATCATCTCGAAGCCGCCCGCGAGCTCCATGCCCGGGATTGGCTGGCCCTGGTCGTCCTTCGGGGTGTGGCACTCGGCGCACGCGCCGATCGTGACGAGATATTGACCGTACGCGACCTCGCTGCTCCGGTCCGGCGGCGGTACCGGCGCCTCGAGCGGCTTCGGGATGAACTTCTCGATGAAGTTCATCGGCACGTCGAGCGCCTTCTCCGGCCTCTCGTAGCGCTGCGGCGCGATCGTGCGCAGGTACGCGACGATCGCCTGCGCGTCGTCGTCGCTCATGTGCCGGTACTTGCCGTACGGCATGATCGGGAAGAGCGCCTTGCCCTCGCGGTCCACTCCTTCGCGGATCGCGCGGAGGATCTCGTCGTCCGACCATTCGCCGAGTCCGGTCTCGCGGTCGGAAGTGAGATTCGGGGCGGCGAGCGTGCCGGGGAAGCCGATCTCCTTGTTCCAGATGAAGCCGCCGACGCCTTCGCGCCCCGGCTTGATCGGCAGGGCGTAGGCGGACGTGCGCTCGGAGTGGCAGTCGAGGCAGACGGAAACGTGGTGGACCAGGTACTTACCGCGCGCGAGGCGCTCCGGCGTGGCCTCCACTTTCATGGCCGAGGCGGGACGCTGCGCGGGCTTGCGCAGAGCGAGATACGAAACGCCGATGGCAGCGAGCGCAAAGACCGCGAGCAGAGCCATGCCGGCGACTCTGAAGAAGGTTTTCATGATGGGAACCTCTCTCGTTCCTGGACTGCGGATATTCTACGCGAACGCGGCGCCGCTGCCGCGTGTTGATCCTGATGATGAAGATCGAGACGCCGATCGGACCGCTGCACGCCGCGTTCGACGAAGAGGGGAGGCTGGCGGAGCTGGGCTTCCGGGAGCGTGACCCGTTGTCCGTTGCCCGTGCGCCGGGACTACGGGCCACGGGCAACGAGCAACGGGCAACGCTGGTCGAGCAACTCCACGAGTACTTCTCCGCCAAGCGCAAGACGTTTACGTTCCCGCTCGCGCCCCGTGGGACCGAATTCCAGCTCGCCGTCTGGAACGCGCTCCTCGAGATCCCGTACGGCGACACCACCACCTACGCCGAGCTCGCGCGCCGTATCGGCAGGCCCAGCGCCGTGCGCGCGGTCGGCGCGGCCAACGGCGCGAATCCGATCCCGGTGATCATCCCCTGTCACCGCGTCATCGGCTCGAACGGCACACTCACCGGCTACGGCGGCGGCATCGAGCGCAAGCAGTGGCTGCTCGCACTCGAAGGCAGGAGATTGTTCTGATGATTCTCGCAACCCTATTACTGGCCGCCTCGGTCGATCCGGTGCTTGCCCACTACGAGCAGCACGAGAGCAAGCACCTCGTGCCCATGCTGTCCGAAGTGATCAAGTTCTCCACGCATCAATTCGACGCCGAGGCGCATGTCGCGCAGAAGGCGTGGCTGGTGAAGGTCGCGGGCGACCTGGGTTTCGTCGCGCGCGACGCCGGCAAGGTCACGGAGATCGAGTTGCCCGGTCCGCCCGACGCCCCGGTCCTCGGCCTGGTGATTCACGGCGACGTGCAGCCGGCCGACGCGGATGCGTGGTCGTTCTCGCCATGGGAGGGCCGCGTCGAGAACGGCTACGTCCTCGGGCGTGGCGCCGCGGACGACAAGGGTCCGCTGATTCAGGCGCTGCTGGCGATGAAGGCGCTCGCGGAGTCCGGCGTCAAGCGGACGCACACGATCCGCCTGCTCGTCGGGAGCGAGGAGGAGTCGTCCGCGACGGAGATGCCGGAGTACCTCGCGACGCACAAGCCACCCGACTACTCACTCGTGCTCGACTCCGAGTTCCCGGTCGTCGTCGGCGAGAAGGCCTGGGACGGCCTCGGCCTCGTGACGACGCTGACGTCGCGCCCCGGCGTGGAGAAGCCGTATACCGTCGGGTCCATCGACGCCGGTTTGTCGCCCAGCATCGTGCCCGACCGCGCGGAGGCGAAGCTGCTCTGGACGCGCACAGGCGCCGCGGACTGGGAGCCGGTAGTCGCCGACCTCCAGAAGTTCAAGATGCCCGAAGGGACGCGGTTGGTCGTGGAGCCGGCGGGAGATCAGCTGCGCGTCGTTGCGTACGGCAAGTCCGCGCATTCGGGCGTGAACCTCAGCGGCGGCCGCAACGCGCTCGTCGCTCTCGCGAAAGCGCTCGAAGGCAAACTGCCGAGCGGCGGCGCGGACGACCTCCTCGCCTTCGCCCGCCTCGCCGGACAGGACCTCCACGGCACCGGCCTCGGCATCACCGACAACGATCCGATCTGGGGCCGTTACGGTGTGAACGTCGCGACGGTGAAGCCGGTCGAGCGCGACCCGTCGAAGTTCATGCTCTACATCAACCTCCGCCGCATCCCGCCGCGCACCGGACCGCAGTCGAAGACGCACCTCCTGTCCGTCCTCGACCAGTTCAACAAACGCACCGGCGCGTCGCTGACCATCGACGAAGCCAAATCCTGGTTCGTCGACGAGCCCCTCGGCTTCGACCCCAACGCCAAGATCGTCAAGCGCCTCATGGCCGCGTATTCGCGCGCGACGGGCGTGAAGAACCCCAAGCCCGCCATCTCCGGCGGCGGCACCTACGCCAAACGCCTCCCCAACGCCATCGCCTTCGGCATGTGGTTCCCCGGCAAGCCCTACCCCGGCCACGACGTCGATGAGAAGATCCCCATCGAGGATTTGCAGCGCGGAGCGAAGGTGTTGATTCATGCACTGGTCGACATTGCGACCGGGCCGCGGATGGAAGGCGCCTTCGCGCCGTAAGCCGTTAAGTGTGGTTGGGGTCAGACCCCAATCACACTTAACGCGAGTTGGAAGCGGCATCGCCGTCCGGACGTTTGTGGGTGGAGTGCTTGTGGACTTCATCTCACGCGCAAAACGCATGGTCGTCCTCACCGGGGCCGGGTGTTCCACGGAGTCGGGGATTCCCGACTACCGCAGCCCGGGCGGGGCGTGGACGCGGCACAAGCCGATCTACTTCAGCGCGTTCGTGCGGAGCGCGGAGGTGCGGCGGTTCTACTGGGCGCGCAGCTATCGCGGGTGGCCGCGGTTCGACCGGGCGCGGCCGAATGAGGCGCATCGCGCGCTGGCCGAGCTCGAAGCGCGTGGCCGGGTGCATCAGCTGATCACTCAGAACGTGGACGACCTGCACCAGGAGGCGGGGAGCCGCGCGGTCGTGCAACTACATGGGCGCAATCGGGTGGTCGTCTGTCTCGACTGCGGCGGGGAGATCCCGCGCGAGGAGATGCAGGAACGGCTGCGAGAGCGGAACGCGCACTGGCTGGACGCGGCGCAGTGGGACCGGCTGCACGGCGACGAAGCGGACTTCGCACCCGACGGCGACGCGGACGTCGCGCAGCACGTCGTGGGCGGCTTCGAAGTCCCGGAATGCCACCGCTGCGGCGGCGTGCTCAAGCCCGCGGTGGTCTTCTTCGGCGAGTCCGTGCCGAAGCCCAAGGTCGACTACGCGATGTCGCGTGTCGACGAAGCGGACGCGCTGCTCGTCGTCGGCTCATCGCTCACGGTCTGGTCGGGGTTCCGCTTCGCGAAGCGCGCGCACGACCGCGGTCTGCCCATCGCCATCGTGAACATCGGACCGACGCGTGCGGACGACCTCGCGACGCTGAAGATCGAGGAACGGTGCGGGGAGATCTTGCGCGACGTTCTGTCATCCTGAGCCGCGAAGACGGCGAAGGATCCCCTTCCGACTTGCGCGTCTCCTGCCTCTCGCAGGGGATCCTTCGCCGTCTTCGCGGCTCAGGATGACAGGGCGCTCACTCCTCATCGGGGTCGCGGGTGACCAGCACGAAGGTGAACAGGATGAAGGCGAGAATTCCGATGGGTCCCATGGGTCGTTGTCTCCTCATCATTACGTCGAACGAGGAGCCGCGGTTTCGACATCACGCACCGATCATTTCGATCACCGTGATCTCTGACGTCATTCCCAGCCGGAACGGAAACCACCAGTAGCCGGTGCCGGTGTTGATGTAGAGCCGCGTCGGCGGCACGTCGTAGTAACCCATGTGGTGCTCGAGGAACACACCCGCCAGGGATAGCCCCCACGGTCGATACCCGAGCTGGCCGCCGTGCGTGTGTGCGCACAGCGCGACCGCCGCGCCGCGCTTCCGCACCTCATCGAGGATCAGTGGATTGTGCGCGAGGACGACCGGCACGCTCGCCGGCGGCCGTCCGGCCAGCGCCCGATCGAGATCGGGACGGAACCGGACCCGCTCCTGCGGGTCGCCGGTCTGGCGCGCGTCGCGGTCCGAGACTCCCGCGATCCAGAGGCCGCGGAGCGGGACGCCTTCGTTCACGAGCAGCCGGATGCGGCTCCCGCGCAGGCGCTCCTCCACCGCGCCCGGGTCGCCGTACATCTCGTGATTGCCGAAGACCGCGTACAGCGGGACGTTCGCCGCCAGCGCGCGCGTACCGTCGAGCAGCTTCGGGACGAAGTACGGATCGTCGTCGACGAGATCGCCCGCGATCAGCACTGCGTCGGGCTGCTGCGCGCCGGCCGTCGCGAAGATCCGCGTCAGCCGCGACGGACGGGTGAACAGCCCGACGTGCAGGTCGCCGAGGAGCACGAGGCGCACGGGCTGCGCGAGATTGGGGACGTGCATCGTCACCCGCTCCACGCGCAGCGGCACGATCGCCTGGATGTAGCCGGCGACGAAGCCGATGGCGAGCAGCACGAGGAACACGCGCGACGGGCCGTGCGCGAACTGCGCGAACGGGCGCCGCTTCCGGAACGGCAGCCACACGAGCAGCATCACCACGACGAACAGCGTGTAGAGGACCGCGAACATCGTCCAGCCCCACCAAAGCGGCCCCAGGACCGCGCGCACGAGGCGGCTGAAGCCGTTGAGGGCCTGCATCACCGGGAACAGCGGCCACAGGAGGTTTCCCACGATCGCGGCGCCGGCGATCCAGCGCTTCCTCCGCGGGTGAATGCGCGTCAACTGGCGCAGCGCGACCCAGTTGAAGGGAAGGAAGATCAGCGCGACGATGCCGACGAAGAGGAGCAGGCGGAGCATTCGGTCCTCAGCCCTGAGCGAAGCCGAAGGGCCAGGTTAGCAACAGTGCGGCATCATCCCACAGGCGAACGCCCTTCGGCTTCGCTCAGGGCTGCGCCCTTCATGCGACAATCCCGGCGTCCGGATGTCGGTACTCACAGCAGGAACACGGATCGGTCCCTACGAGATCGTCTCGCGCATCGGCGCCGGCGGCATGAGCGAGGTGTACCGCGCGTTCGACCCTCGCATCCGCCGCGACGTGGCCATCAAAGTCCTCCCGCCGACGCTCGCCAAGTTCAATGACCGCCTGCACCGCTTCGAGCAGGAGGCGCGCGCGGTCGGCGCGCTGAACCATCCGAACCTCCTCACGATCTTCGATACGGGCAAATCCGACGGCCGCCCGTACATCGTCACCGAGCTCCTCGAAGGGCAGACCCTCCGGGGCATGCTCCGCGAGAGCGGCACCGCGGTGCGCATCCCCATCCGCAAGGCCATCGACTTCGGCATCCAGATCGCGAACGGCCTCGCTGCCGCGCACGAGCGCGGCGTCGTCCATCGCGACCTCAAGCCGGAGAACCTCTTCATCACCAAAGACGGCCGCATGAAGATCCTCGACTTCGGCGTCGCGAAGCTGCGCAGCGCGGACGACGAGGCCGCGATGGCGGACGAGGACACGATGGAGCAGGACACCTCGCCCGGCACGGTCATCGGCACGGTCGGCTACATGTCGCCCGAGCAGGTCCGCGGCCAGGCCGTCGACCATCGCAGCGACATCTTCTCGCTCGGCACGCTCCTCTACGAGATGGTCACGGGCGAACATCCGTTCCGAGGAAGCTCGCCGGCGGACACGATGTCGTCGATCCTCCGGGAGGATCCGCGCGACCTGGTGACCGTCAATCCCAACGTGACTCCCGGCCTCGACCGCGTCATCCGCCATTGCATGGAGAAGAGTCCCGAGCAGCGGTTCCAGTCGGCGCGCGATCTGGCGTTCCACCTGGACATGCTCTCCAGCGGCTCGGGCACCGCGCCGACGATCGAGACGAAGATCTCCGACCGCTGGAACCGCCCCCTGGTCAGCCTCCTCGGCGCCGTGGCGCTGGTGATCGCGGGCTTCGGCGGTGGCTGGCTCCTGCGGTCGTCGCGCATGTCCGGGCCGCGTCCTCTGGTGCGCTTCACGCAGGTCACGCACGAGGAAGGTCTGGAGACGCAGCCCGCGGCGTCGCCGGACGGCGACACGTTCGTCTTCACGCACGGCGGTGGCACGTCCTCGGACATCTATCTCCAGCGCGTGAACGGCCGCAACGCGATCAATCTGACGAAGCGCTGCGCAATGGCCGACAGCCAGCCGGCGTTCTCGCCCGACGGGATGATGATCGCGTACCGCTCCGAGTGCGACGGCGGCGGGATCTTCATCATGGGCGCGACCGGCGAGGCCGCGCGGCGCATCACGACGTCGTGCTTCAACCCGTCGTGGTCGCCCGATTCGAAGAGACTCACCTGCGGAACGGAGAGCGTGACCTTCACTCCCACGTCGCGCGGCCAGCTCAGCGAGCTGTGGGTCGTCGACGCGCAGTCCGGCCAGCGCAAGCTGCTCCTGGCCTCGGACGGCGTGCAGCCCGCGTGGTCGCCACACGGGAACCGCATCGCGTACTGGGGCATGGACGGCGAGAACGCGCAGCGCGACATCTGGACCATCGATCCGAACGCTGCCGATCCGTCGAAGACCATCGCCCGCCTGACGAACGACGTCGCGGTCGACTGGAACCCGGTCTGGTCGCCCGATGGTCAATATCTTTACTTCGGGAGCGACCGAGGCGGGGCGATGAACCTCTGGCGCGTGCGGGTCGACGAGGAGAGCGGCGAGCCGCGCGGCGATGCCGAGCCCGTGACCGTCCCGGCCCGCTTCAGCGCGCACTACTCCATCGGCAAACTCGGCACGCGCATGCTCTACGCGGCCATCGACCAGAAGGAGTCGCTGCGCATCGTCGGCTTCGACCCCGTCACCGGCGCGACAGTCGACCACGCGCGGCCCGTCATGGGCGGCACGTTCCTCGTCTTCAGCTCCGCGATCTCGCCCGACGGCCGCTTCGCCGCCGTGACCAACCGCGGCGGACAGGAAGACCTGTTCGTCGTGGAGATCGCGACCGGCGAGATCCGCCAGCTCACCGACGACGTCGCCCGCGACCGCGGCGTGTTCTGGTCGCCGGACGGCACGAAGATCTACTTCTACTCCCAGCGCGAGAGCCGGCCGTACGAGATCTGGAGCATCAACGCCGACGGCAGCAACCTCACCCGCGTCGCCCATGTCGAGGACCGCGGCCTCTGGTACCCGACCATCTCGCCCGACGGAAAGAAGCTCGCCACCTACAACGACGAGCACACCTACCTCCTCGACCTTTCCGTTCCCGACGCCAAGCTCGAACAGTTGCCCGCCACCCACCAGGGCAGCCGCCCCGCCTTCAACGCCTGGTCCCCCGACGGCACCGCCCTCGCCGGCGAGCTCCGCGGCCGCCCCGGCATCGTCGTCTACACCATCGCCGACCGCAACTACCGCCCCGTCACCACCTCCGGCAACCGGCCTTTGTGGCTCCCGGGTGGCAAGGAGATCCTCTACGGCGACAACGGCAAGCTCCACATCGTCAACATCGACACCGGCGACATCCGCGACGTGACGACCACGCTGGGCATCACGGCGTATTCGTTGTCGGCGGATGCGCGGATGTTGATCTACTCGGACAGGCAGGCCGAGGCGGATGTGTGGATGTCGGAGGTGGGGGGAGGGGGGTAGTCGCGAATCATGGATAATCATGCAGCGATGAATGCCAGCGCGTTCACACCCCTCCGGTTGTTCACGGTCTCCGAATATCACCGCATGACGGAGGCGGGGATCTTTACGGAAGACGACCGGCTCGAGCTGATCGAAGGAGAGGTGGTGGCCATGAGTCCCATCGGACCCCGCCATGCGGCATGCGTGAAGAAGCTCGCCGGCCTCGTCCGCGATCGCGTCTCGGGCCGCGCGCTGGTCGTGGGCGTTCAGGACCCGATTCGCCTGTCCGACCACTCGGAACCGCTTCCCGATCTGTCGATCCTCCGGCCACGCGCTGATTTCTACGCCGACAGCCATCCCGGCCCCGAGGACGTTCTCGTTCTCATCGAAGTTGCCGACGCGTCCGTGATGTACGACCGGAACACCAAGCTCCCGCTGTACGCGCGCGAGGGTATCGCCGAGGTGTGGCTCGTCGATCTGGTGAAGAACGTCGTCGATGTGGTTTCGTCGCCGGCGAGGAACGGGTATGCGCAGCAGCAGCGATTCGAGCGCGGTGCCATCGCCGGATCGTCGACGCTTCCGGAATTGATCATTCCGGTGGATGAGATCATCATCGGCTGATGGGCAACACCACGATCCTTGTCCGCGTCCAGGCGCGCGGCGGCAAGTTCCTCGGGCCGGACATCAGCTTCTCGTACGTCTGGGTGAAGGACGCGGTGACCGGGCACGTCTTCGCGGAAGGCGCGGCGGGCAGCGGTGAGGCGGATTCCGGAAACCTCTGTCCCGATGCGGCGGTGACGACGTGTCCGGACGTGCTGCCGGCGAATGGGTCGTCGACCGGTGTCGTGCTGACGTACGCCGATCCGTCGGCGGCGCCCGTGGTTCGGTATCTGACGGCGAATCCGTATCAGTCGCCGCAGAATCCGGGAACCGCGTCTTTCCGGGCATCATTCGACCTGGAGAAACCGATGCTGCTGGAGATCGTCGCCGCGGGTGCCGATCGCAGTTATCGAGGCTCGGGGACGATGTGGGCGGCGCCCGGAATGCAGCTCGTCGACGAGCCGGGATACGTCGTCGAGATCCCCGGCCTTGCGGTGACGCTGAAGGACGTCTATCGCGTCACGGACGCCGTCGAAGTGGTGGCGAAGGTGACGATGATGTGCGGCTGCCCGATCGACAGCGCGGCGACGGCGAAGAATCCCGCGTTCATCCCCTGGCCGGTGAACGAGTTCGACGTGAATGCGCAGCTCTGGCTGGGATCGCATATGCAGGTGACGGGGGAGATGAAGCTGTTCTCGACGAGCATGTTCAGCGCGACGTTGCGGTTGCCGTCCGGGATCGACCCGATGCAGCTCACCGTGTGGGTGACGGCGTTGCAGCGCAAGGCGGCGAACTTCGGCGCGGCGTCGTTTGCGCTCGGATGATGTGAAGGACCGCCGCCGTCCCGGCGGCTGATCCGGCGGGAGTCCTCGCCGCCGGGGCTCTCGCGCGGCATGCCCTCACCCGCGCCATACGCACCACCGGCCACCGCCGTCACATTGGCATGAGCCTTGACGGGCAAGGGTTCGCCGTGCGCCCCAGTGCCGTCCTTCGGCCGGGAAAAATAGTCCACGACCTCACGAAAATGGTCCGCGACCTCACGATCGGGGTCCGCGACCTCACGGTCGGGGTTGGACCACCTCACGCGTGAGGTCTACGACCGCACGACCGTGGTTGCACGACCACACAATCGGGGTCAGGTGTCCTCACGAGAGGAGTCGGCGACTTCATGAACGAGGTCGACTGACCTCGCGAAGGGACGAGTCCACCTCACGGGCGGGGTCGAGCGACCGCCGGTCACGGTGCCGCGACCCCGGTCGTGAGGTCGTCGATAATTTTCGTGAGGTCGCAGACCATGATCGTGAGGTCGCGGACTATTTCGATTCGGGTCGCGGACCTCAAACGCGCGGTCGTCCGAGCCGCGGGTGAGGTTGGTGAACCACACCCGTGAGGTCCGGAACCCCATGCGTGAGGTCGCGGAACGAGCTTGCGAGGTCGTCCGACCCCGTTCGCGAGGTTGCCGACCTCGCTCGCGAGGTTGCCCGACGCTCAGCCGGGGTGGCTGTCCAGGGCGCAGGCGCGGGACGCCTGCGATCCGGGGGTGTTGGGGGACCGCCGCCATGCCCGTCCAACTCCGCCTTCTTGGCCGCCAGCAACGCGCGCTGCCTCCCCGCTGCATCTTCGATGTCGCGCTGATTCTGCTCGTACTCGCGCGCCAGTTGCGGGACGTTGCCGCCGCAGAAGATGCAGGCCAGGGTGCCGGCTGCACGTACTGCTCGCACCCGCGGCAGAGCGTCAGCCGGGGCGGCACGCGGTCGTACCGCGCGCGTCGGAACACTGAGCTTCTTCACGTCGACCAAAGCGCACGAGGGCCACAGCGGCGACATCAACCGCACCTTTGACGTCACCGACGAGCTGCGCCAGCTCGCGGTCTCGGCCGCCGAGCTCAAGGACGTCAACGTCGTCTTCGAGGCCACGACCGGCCTCGCCGGCGCGACCGAGGCTTCGTTCGACGCGGATGCGAAGCTCACGGTGGGGGAGATCGAGTTGCGGGTGAAGGCGATGGAGTAATGGATCGGTGTGGCGCGCCCGCATGGGCGCCACACTTCGGAAGAACGGCCGCGCTGATCTCGTTGCACCAGAGCGAGATGAGCAAGGTATTCTGTGCAATCGTGATCGCGGCAATTTCCGCCGGCGCCGGCGGCGTGAAGAACGTCGTCGTCACCGCCCCAGTGACGCGCATGCGGCTGCCCATCCCTGTCGGCGCGCTCCAGTCGAAGACCGAGCTTATGCTGCGCAACATCCGGTTCGACGCCCATCCCGGAACGCAATTCCACATCGTCCTCGAACGGCGCGACGACCCCGCCAGACGCGCCCGCGTCGGCACGCTGAGCTTCTACATGCAGACGAAGGCGCGCGGCGCGATGATGCGCACCTTCGACGTAACCGACGAGCTCCGCCAGATCGCTCCCTCGGCCGCCGATCTCGAAAACATCGACGTCGTCTTCGAAGCGACGACGGGGGCCGGTGGGGCGGACGCAAAACCGACGTCCGACCCGCAGTCGAGGCTGACCATCGGCACGGTGGAGCTGCGGGTCAAGACCGACCGTTAGAAGCGGTTCGTACGTTGAATAGCGCCCCTTCACGGATTCACCGCTGAGAGGGACGCGGATGCTCCTCTCCTCGACGCGTCGCTGACGCGGTGAGGAACACGCGGAAGAATCGTTCCCGGCTCGAAAAATCGAACGCGTGTCCTTCTACTCCGTCGAGGAGGTGCTTGATGAACCTAGGTGATGTAAGTGCATTGAAGGACGAGATGCGTCACGCGTTTGCGGCGAGCAACGCATTTCTCGATGGGGTGAAGAAGATTCTGCCCATCGACCTGTCCGGATTCGGTTTCGCATTTGGTGCCCGCCTGACGCCGAAGGAGGGCGAGTACGGCTTCGCCATTCGAGTGCCGAGCCGGAAAGCGTGGTTTCAGCTGCTGCGGCCTGTAGTGAAGAGAGTTCTGCGGTCCGTCCCGAGGAAGGAGCTGGACGTGAAGGTGATCGGACCCGTTGGCTTCAGCACGGCGGGTGCTCTCGCCCTCCCTCACCCGAACCCTTCACTGAGGATCGGCGCGCGGGTGCGACGCGAGGCGGGCGGCGCCGACGGCACGCTCGGTTTCTTCGCGGAGCACGAGGGGAGATTGGGCATCGTGTCGTGCAATCACGTGCTGGCGCGGCTGGATCGGGGGCGGGACGGCGACATCATCCTCGGTCCGTCGGGCGTCGAGCTGATGCTGGATGACGGATATCCCAAGCTCAAAGATGCCACGGTCCCGGTGAAACTGGCCGACTGCGCGTTCGCCGCATTCGTGAACGGCGACGTGCCTCAGGACCCGGCAGCACTCGTGGGCGCGGAGCGGCTCAAGAAACCGGCGGTCCTGCCGGAGAGGGAACTGCTGGTCAAGAAGATCGGCTTGACGACAGGGGTGACGTTCGGGAAGGTTGTGGTGCGGGACCTCGACGGCTTCACGCTTCCGGTCGGAGTCAACGCCACGGCGCTGTTCAATGACGTCATCGAGATCGAATCCGACAACGCAAAGCCATTCAGCAAGTCCGGAGACAGCGGGTCGCTCGTGTATTCGCACGACCTACATCCGGTCGGTCTGCTCTTCTCCGCGAACGGCAACGGATTATCGTTTGCGAACCCCTTCGGACACGTTGTAGGGAAACTGGGCGTGGAGCTGGTCGTCTGAAGGACATTCCGGCGAGGGACGTTCGTCCCTCGCCGGAAGCATCGCGCTCAGCAGCACGTGTTGTTGCACTTGACCGAGGAGCCGATCACTGCAGGGATTGCGAACAGCAGATGCTTGGAAGGTGACGCGGGGAAGGGGACCGGCGTTGCTCGCGGCGTTCCGATACTCAACCGGCCCGGCGCGAGCTGACCGTAGATCCCGAAATGATCGGTCTCATCTTCGGCCCCGCCCTCCCCGGGGCGGGAGGCATTGACGAGTGCGATCTCGCTCCCGTTCCGCACCGTGATCGTGCGGGCATCCTTGTCGTCCTCTTTCGCTCTCACGCGGATGGTCACAGTCTCCCCGTCGTAGGGAACTCGAAGCTCCGAGATGATGGCTCCGGTGCCGTCATCGTCGCTACCCGGATACCGAAACGCATGCAGGCTCCCGCGCCGGATCTGCACGTCGGCGACAGTGTTCGCCTTGGTCGGTGCGATCGACACGCGTGCTCTTTTCGCGCCCCGGGTCAGCGGCTGGAGCTGACCATCGTGCTCGCTCGTATCCAGGGGTTCGTCCTTCACCGCGCCGCTGGCCCCTTCGATCTCGATGGAGTCGCCGTCCAGAACGAACTGGAGAAGCTCCCGGGCGGCACCGGTGCCGCTGAATGCTGCATGGACCGGGGTCCGTATGATCTGGTCGTCGCTCCACCCTGTGAACGAATTGTCGTTGGCAAGATGGTCGGCCGCAACGGCGATCGTCGCCAGGTGCGGCTCGACGTTGGGCACGTTGCGGCCATCCGGGAACAACACGTGGCGTCGTCCTGCCCGTGGCAGGAAATAGGCCAGTCCTACGAATTGCACTTTGTATTCATCCATGACGCTACCTCTCTCTTTCAATTACCGATGAGCTGCACGGCGCTCCAGAGCGCCGTGGAAGCGCCACGTCGATGGATCCAATCGAGTTGCGCAGCACGCAGTGCCTCCGCCGGCGGAAGTCCCTGCGCACGATGTCGATGGATGAGAGGGAAGAAATCTGCCGATTCCTCATCGTCGATCGGCCACAGCGTTGCAATGACGCTCGGCACGCCCGCGGCGACGAACGCGCGGGCGATGCTGATAGTGCCTTCGCTGGACCGCTGCTCGCCGCCGGCCGTCGCGCACGCGGCGAGCACGACGAATGACGTCTCGCGCAGCTTCAACGCCGCGATCTGTTTCAGATCGAGCTCACCCTCGTTCGAAGCGGCTCCGGAAAGAAGGAGGTACCCGGCCTTTCGGCTTCCGGGCGAAGCGACGGCGTGTCCCACGAAGTGAATTGCATCCGCTTTGGCCGCTTCACGCGCAAACGCATCGCGCGTCGCTGCGAGCCCCGACAACGGCGTCACGTAGGCGTACGCTGCTGCGACGTCGGCCGCCTCGCGCCCGGCGGCGGACAGCCGCCCGAGGGCCGTGTCGGCAGCGGAGACAACGAGCAAACGCTCGTCCGGGTTGCGGCGGCGGCTGCGCGCGAGTTGCAGGTACACGGCGGCGCTCGGGTCGACGACCAGCGGACGACTTTCGATCAGGTACTTCCCCTGGCCGTCGACCAGCGCGGCGAACGGCAGCCGGGCCATCACCGGATCGGGAACGACTACGACGTTGTCCGATCGCTGTAGCTCTTCTTCGATCGGAGCGACCAGTATCTGGTAGAGCGACCGGCCCGCCTTGCGGAGTAGGGGGACGTCGGATTCGCGCGCTGCGCGTGCGTGCTCCTCGACTGCGGCGGCGAGCGCGGGTTGTTCGATCGGACGCCGCATGACGCGAATGCCGCGCGAAGTCACGGTGAATATCGCGACCTCGTGCTCGTGGACCGAGTATTCGACGATGATCGACCGCGGCGGGACCGTCGCGGGATCGACTTTTCGCCAGGCTGTGCCGAGCGATTCGAGCAGCGAACGTGCCCGGGCGCGCTCGACGTACTCGAACGCCAGGTCCGGCAGGTTGCGGCTCAAGGAGGTCACGACCGCGGCGTCGAACAGCTCGTCGGCGTCGTGGAACATCCCGAAGCGATCTTCCCCGCTGGGGAGCGACTCGCGATGAGCCTCCAGCTCGGCGATTGCTGCTTCGAAATCGGCGGCCACTCGCGTGTCGTCATTCAACAGCAGCGATGCCCGGCCGCGCTCGAACAGCAGCTCCGGCAAGTACATCCGCCGGCCGCTGTCGCTGTGGAACCGGATCGCGCGTGTGAGGAGGCCGATCGACGTCTGAGGCGTCGTGGCGACAAGAGCCTCCACGGCGAATGCATTCGCCTCGAGATGGGCGCGGAAGCCAGGGTCGGCGATCTGCGAGAGGCGAGTCCGGGCGTCGCGCAGATCGTCCGTCGCGGCGGCCTTGTCCGTCTCAGCCAGGAACCGCGCCCGGCGGATCAACGTCTCGACGTGCAGCTCTGGATCGTCGACGTGCTTCGCCACGTCGATCTCCAGGTCCAGGAGCGATCCGGCGGTCCGCCAGTCCCGATTCATCACGGCCTCCCGGCTCATCGACGCGATGACGATCTGGAGACGAGAGGTCATCGTCCGGCCGAGAACGCGCAGAGCGACCACCCGGTTCTCCCATGCCGCGGACGAATTTCCGACGCGGTCGTAGGCTTCGGCAAGAATCTCGCGGACGGATGCAGCCAGGGATTCCTCGCCGAGGCGATCGAAGATGGAGGTGCTCTCCGTCAGCGTCGCAATGCAGGGCCCCCAGCGCCCTTGGGCCAGTTGCACGAGCCCGATCTGCCAGAGCACCTGAGCGCGTTGTGCCATGAAGCGCGGAGGGTTCTCGGCGAGGAGCCGCATCAGGGCTTCGTGTGTTGCTTCGATCTTTCCCTGATCGAACTGGGTGCTCGCGGCGACGTAGCGGGCCAAGGCCGCGCCCGGACTGTGGCCGCGCTCGAAATGTTCCGCAGCGGCGAGGAGGAGCGGAGTCGCTCTGGCCGGCTCGCCATCCTTGTTGAGCTTCTGCCCTTCGCTGAACGCGAAATGCGCGTCCACGAGCGCGGCGTATTGCTCCGGTGTTGCGCCATCGATCGCCGCGACGAGCGCGCGTAGCATCTGGTCGCCGCGATCCCGCGCCAGCTCGGCGCCGAGCTCGCGCGCGACGCGGAGATGTTTCGCCGCGAGCGGGCGGTCGCCGCTGCGCTCTGCTGTCGCCCACCTGCCGAGGATGATGGTCTCGCCCCACCGTCGCGCGTCCTGCCGATGTTCGCGGGCAAACGCATGTGCTGCTGCCGGATCGCTCGCCAACCGTTCGTAGGCGCCATCGAGCTCCTCGCTGAACGGCCGGACCGGTTGGAGCTGCCGCACGTGATCGCGGGCTTCATTGGCCCACCCCGATCCGCTGTCAGCGGCGAGAAAGGTCTCCCACTGTTCCCGCGCCAGGTCGCGCAGCCCGAGGCGCTCGAGGATCAGGGCCCGGTTGAACCGCGCCTCGGCCAGACCGGGCTCGAGCTTCAAAGCGGCATCAGCGGCGGCAAGGGCGCGCGGGAGCTGCACGGGGTGGTCTTCTGTTATGGCGATCGTGTATCGCGCCGCGGCGAGGTCGCACCACACCTTCGCATCGTTCCCGGCAATGGCTTCGAGAGTCGACTGAGCCGTGGCCGCGTTGCCGATCAGGAGTTGTGCGATGCCGGTTGCATGGCGGTCCTCCGGTGCGTCCCGGATCGTCTGCAGGGCGGCGGCCGTCAGTACCAGGGAAGGACCTTTCAGCGCTTCCGCACCTCCGCGCTTCACGGCGCGCAGCGGTGCCCAGCGGAATCCGCCCGTGATTCGCGGCTCGACGGTGCGCGCGTCAGCGGATGCGCGCTTCGCGAGGCGGCTGACCGGATCAGAGAGCGGCAGCCAGTACGACTTCACGCTGGCGGCGGCGATCCCCAATCCGACCAGGACGGCGGCAAGTTTGAGCATGAATGCGTACGCAGAGTCAGAGAGACGCATGGCGCGGATTCCTAATGCTTTCGATTGATTGGATTTCAAGGATACGGGACCGGCGCCCGTTCCCTGACACCCGCCGCCACAAACCTGGCGCAATCGGAACGCGCGAATTCCTCGATCGCTCCTCGGCCACGCCTTGTGGCGAGCCGAGTCTGGGTGAGCATGAAACGCCGCGCCGCCTTCGTTCTCTCAGCAGATTGTCACGTACGACGAGGGCAGGTTCTCGCTGCGCGTGCCGCTGGCGATCGGGCCGCCGCGCTACGCTCCGTTCGCGCGGGCGACGTCATCCGCGTGCAACGCGCCGACGGGCGGTGGATCGAGTACACCGTCGAGGAGCAGCGCGCGTCGACAAGCGTGACGTCTGGGTGACGCGAACGGTCTGAAGAAACGCTGCGTGTTACGATCTTGGCGAACCATGTCTTCTGCGGCAACACTTCATCCGGCCCTGCCTCAACTCGGCCGTCCCATGACGGTGGAGGAGTGGGCGGCTATGGACGAGGACGAACCGGGCGAGTTGGTCGACGGCCGGCTCGAGGAGGAGGAAGTGCCCGATCCGATTCACGAGATCGTTGTGATCTGGCTCGGGCAGATCCTGCGGACCTGGCTCGGTCGAAATGGAATCGTCTTGGGGTCGGGCGTCAAATACGCAATCCGGCCGGATCGGGGCCGCAAGCCTGACCTCGCGGTGTATTTGCATCCAGACACAAGGCGTCCGCCGGCGCGAGGGTTGGTGCGCGTGCCACCCGACATCGCCGTCGAGATCGTGTCCGCATCGTCGCGAGACGAGCGCCGCGACCGCATCGAGAAGATGGACGAGTACGCGACGTTCGGCGTGACGTGGTACTGGGTCCTCGACCCCAGCCTGCAGTCGCTGGAGATCTTCGAGCTCACCGGCGGCCGTTACGCGCGCGCCGCGCGGGCAACGGAAGGACGCATGGAGTCGGTTCCGGGTTGCTCCGGCCTGCAGTTGGACCTCGATGAGATCTGGAGCGAGATCGCGCGTCTCGAAGGACCGCAGGAGCGCTGATCGCGGAGACGTCCAGCGCGAGGCCGACGGCTGGTGCAGCCGAGCCCGATGGGCGAGCGGAGCCGCAGGCACATGCTACGATCTTCTCGAATGTCTTCCACGACCCTCCATCCGGCGCAGCCCCAACTCGGCCGGGCAATGTCAATCGAGGAATGGGCGGCGATGGACGAGGACGCTCCGGGCGAGCTGGTCGACGGGCGCCTCGAGGAGGAAGAAGTGCCGGACCTGCTCCACGAGCTCGTCGTCGCCTGGCTGGTCCGCATTCTCGGAAACTGGCTCGGTCGGAACGGATTCGTGTTTGGCTCAGACGGCAAGTACGCCGTGCGGTCGGATCGCGGCCGCAAGCCGGACGTGGCGGTCTACCTCCATCCCGAAACGCGGCGCCCGCCGGCGCGGGGCATCGTGCGCGTGGCGCCGGACATCGTGGTCGAAGTGGTCTCCCCCTCGCCGCGGGACGAGCGGCGCGACCGGATCGAGAAGATGGACGAGTACGCGTCCTTCGGCGTGTCGTGGTACTGGATCGTCGACCCCAGCCTGCAGTCGCTGGAGATCTTCGAGCTCACCGGCGGCCGTTATGCGCGCGCCGCGCGCGCAACGGAGGGACGCATGGAGTCGGTTCCGGGTTGCTCCGGCCTGCAGTTGGACCTCGATGAGATCTGGAGCGAGATCGCGCGCCTTGAAGGGCCGCAGGAGCGTTGACCGTCGCATAGCCCCACGACACCCTACGACACTTCGTTCCCGTCGCAGTCGACTCCGGTCTCGCCGACCAGCGTCACGATGTCGTTGCAGATGTCGCCGGGCTGGCCCTCGGGCCCGCACGAATCCGACCACCAGTGCTGCTTGATGCGGGCCGAACGTGTACTGGCACGCGTGTGATTGAGCTCGTTGTCATTCCAGCGATGTTGGCTCTCTGAACCTGACCTTCCACGAGATTCGCGCGATCCTCAACGGAGGTGAACAAGTCATGCCGTCACCTCTTCTTTCCGCTCTTCAACGTCACCGCGAAGCGAAGATCGAGACGCCGCGCAGCGCGGCCATGCGCCCGGCGACGGCCGGATCGGCGTCGCCGTCGCCGCGGTGGAGGATGATCCCCGCGCGGCGC
The DNA here is from genome assembly GCA_963821585.1 of uncultured Acidobacteriota bacterium. Taxonomy (GTDB): domain Bacteria; phylum Acidobacteriota; class Thermoanaerobaculia; order Gp7-AA8; family Gp7-AA8; genus QHVT01. Next base: position 3,086,196 of record CAWGEI010000003.1, on the reverse strand, counting down.
AGCGCGAACATCACGCGCGAGCGGATGATGGGGTCGACGGCGGGACTGTTCAGCGGTCCGCGCGCGCTACGGCGTCTTCTTTTCCGGTAGCAGTTTCGATTCCTCCCGCTCTTCGTCGGAGAGCGGCCGGCCGACGCGCCTGGCGATGACCGCCTTCATCTGGTCGATGGTTTCGCTGAACACCGAGACGTCCCACACGCGCGCGCCGTCGGCACTCACGCTTAGCAGAAGCTTCCCCTTCGGATGGAAGGCAATGCCCGAGACCTCCTCTTTGTGTCCTTCGAGGACCGCGAGAACCCGTCCGGTTGCGGCGTCCCACAATCGAATCGTCGCATCCTCGCTCGCGGTGGCCACGATCGTGCCGTCCGGACTGAAGACGGCGGACCACACATCTCCCCGATGCCCGGACAACGTGGCGATGGAACGGCCATCGCGCGTACTCCACAGGCGAGGTCTTTCATCCGACGCGATGGTGATCGCGCGACCGCTGTCGGGGCTGAACACGATGTACCTGACGTCGGGGTGCGAGGAACGTCCCAGTAGACGTCCATTGTGGGGATCGCGGAACCGCACCTCACCGTCTGAATCGGCCGTCGCAACGATCTTTCCGTCGGGACTGAAAGCCGCCGCCTGAATCCGATTGGAAGAGACATTCCCGCCGAAGAGCGCCGTCAGCCGTGCCGAGGTTGCGCCGTCGAGGATCCGGAGCAGGCGGCCATCGGCCACCGACCAGAGACGGGATGTGCCGTCGTCGCTCGCCGTTACGACCATGGTTCCGTCCGGGCTGAAATAACCGTCGGTGATGTCCATGCGATGGCCTTGAAGCGTCGCCAGCAGTTTTCCTCCTCTCGTTTCCCGGACCCATACGGTCGTACCCGCGGCGACAAGGACACGATTGCCATCGCGGCTGAACCGGCCGCCGGCGACAAACTCTTCCAATTCCAGCGTCGCCAGAACCCGGCCCGTCACCGTGTCGAGAAGCAGAACCTGGCCGCCATCCGTGACCGCGAGCATCTCGTTGCCACCATCGCTGAACGCGGTAATCCGTCCCTCGTGCTGCTGCGTGGGACGCGAGCTCCATGACGCGGTATCCCGGACCACGACCTCGTTCGAGCCATTCACGATGACGGCGTTGGTTCCGTCCCTCGCGAACGTCGCGTGAGGCAGGCCGGAGCCTTCGACGGCCAGCGTCATGACCGGGCGGCCCGCGCCGGCATCCCACAACCGTGCCCCGTCGTTGTGCGCAGTGACGACGGTTCTGCCGTCGGGACTGATCGCGGCGCTGCCGACCGAACCGTGGTGTGCATCGAAGACCGCGAGGAGTTCGCCGCCTGCGACGCCGAACCATCGCGCGGTCCCGTCGTCGGAGGCGATGAGAACAGTGTCCCCGTCGCGATCGAACGACACATCGCGCATCGGGCCGCTGCCGTTCGCGACGAGGGTACGGAGCGGCAATCCCGTGACGGCGTCCCACGATCTCGCCGACCCATCCTCGCTTCCGGTGACGATCACGGTGTCCTTCGGACTGAACGCCGCCCGGGTCACGTCGCCGGCATGTCCGGTGAGCGGAGCCCCGATCGGATCGCCGGTCCGGGGATTCAGGATCTGAAGGACGTTGTCGCCGTTGACGGAGAGGAGCTTCCTGCTGTCGTTGCTGAATACTATCGCACGTGGGAAGTCGCTCGGTGTGAGGGACTGCAGCAGCGTGCCGTCGCTCGCGTTCCAGACGCGCACGGTTTTGTCGCGGCTCGCCGTCGCGATCATTTTCCCGTCGGGGCTGTAGGCGACGTCGGTCAATACGCCGGTGTGACCGGTCACCATGAAGGCGAGCTTGCGAGTCTCGACGTCGTAGACCGGCACTGTCTTGTCGGCGATGGCGGCGGCGACGTACCTGCCGTCCGGGCTGAACGCCATGCGGTGCACCGTGTTCCAGTGTGTGAACGTCGCAATGGAACGTCGCGCGGCGACGTCCCAGATACGCACCATGCGGCCTCCGGACGTGGCCAGGCGCGTACCGCGGGCGTCGAAGGCGGCGTCGCCGACGTCCGTCAGCGTCACCAGGAGCCGCGCGGACCCCGCATCCCAGAGTTCGGCCACGCGTTCCTCGCCTGCCGTGAGGACGAGGATCGTCTTGCCGTCCGGGCTTAACGACGTGCGGCTCACTACGCCCGCGCCGCGGAGCGTGTGAAGCAGCGATGCATACCGCCATCGCACCGCGCGGATCATGCTGTCGCTCTCGGGGAACGGAAGCATCCGGTGCGCCTCAAGAGCGAGCAGTTGCGAGCGCTCCGGATCGTCTCTCGCGTAGATCTGCGACTCGCTCATGAGCTGGCGCGCCTTGACCTGTTGAGTCTCGGTTTGCGCGGCGCGGGCGAGTTGCTGGGCCTTGAGGGTCTTGAGTGCTTCTTCGGCCCGAACGGCTTCCGCGCGATTCTTCTCCGCCCGAGCCTCGAGCGTCATCAAGTCCACCCGCTGCTTTTGATCCTCCAGATCGCGCGTTTGCGCTTCGAGCTCGTGGGCTTTTTTATCGGCAACCTCCCGCGCATTCGCGACGGCGAGCTCGGATTCGAAGGTCCTCGCGCGTGCAGCCGCGAGGTTCGCGCGTGTGGCCGCGAGTCGCGTCTGAAGCTGCTCCTGATTCACCCGGAAGCGCGCCAAAAAGAAGATCGCGGCGACAATGCCGAAAGCGAGCGCCAGCCGGCGCCACTGCTTCGCACGCTGACGGCGTTTGTGATTCCTCTCGCTCTCCGCGATGTACGCGAGCGTCGCCTCGAATTCGCCGCTCGAACCGTACCGCGCGGCCCACGTGGAGTCCGGCCGTTGGGCGTCGTCGGCGCCGTCGCGCCAGCGCACCGCCTGCGACAGCTCCGCTCCCGTGAGAAGAGCCTCGTTCGCCGCGCGCTCGCGCCAGCGGCGATAGCCGGCGGCGCGGCCCGCTTCTTCCGACACCCACTTCTGCAGCCGGTCCCACTTCCGGATCAGGGCCTCGTGGCTGATGTCGACGATGCTGTCCGGCCCGAGCCACCTCCGGATCGGATCCTCGGGGCTGATGTCGACCCGGTTCTCCTCGTCGTCCGACGAGCTGTACGTCAGAAAGTTGACCCCGTCCGCGGCGAAGGCCTCGATGATCGGAGCGAGCGTGGTCCACGTGCAGTCGGCGATGGAGCAGGCGATCTGCGAGAGCGGGCGCGCGCGCCGCACGTCACGGCTTCCGTCCTCGGGGCTGGTCCGTTCGGTGATGAACTGGAAGAGCTTCTTCGTCAGCGGCTGCAGCTCGGGGAGAAGCTTGTCGCAGACCGCGTCCGCGTGCGTGGAGAGCGCCTTCTCGAGACCGCCGATCTCGGACAGGTCCTTCGGGATCATCGCCGTCGAACGTCGCGTCTCCTGCGCATGCCACCACACGCGAGAGAGCGCGTGCTGCAGGATCGGCAGCTCGTCCGAGTCGCCGCCGACGCCGTTGATCAGCTGGCCCGCGAGCTGGTCGTCGACGCTCCCGCCGAACAGCGCCGCCGGCCCAGCGATCGCGTTGCGCATCTCGTCGCGGTTCAGCCGCGGCGTCAGGTACATGCCACGGTTGATCGCGTCGGGGAGATCGAGGAACCGCACGCAACTGCCGAGGAAATCGGTGCGCATCGTCAGGACGACGTGGATGCGCGTGTCGGGCTCGTTCGCAGCGGCGAGCAGCAGGTTCACGAAATCGCCGGATTCGTCGGCCTGCGGCGTACCTTCCCTCGCGTACGTGAACAACTCCTCGAATTGATCGACGACGACGAGGAGATTCAGGCATTGTGTGCTCTCGGTCCGCCGGACCGCGAGCTGGAAGACGTCGATCAGTCCACGCCGGCCGCGGGCGAGCTCCATCTCGATCAGTCCCGCGCCCTCCTCTGAGCCGCATTCGGCGCCGAAGACGTTTTGCGCGCACAACGCGCGCGCGAGCTCCCGCACCGGCCGGTCCCCGGGACGGATCACGACGATGTGCCAGTCGGTGCCGGTGCCGATCCAGCCGGCCCATACCCCGGGCAGCAGCCCCGCACGCACGAGACTCGATTTGCCGCAGCCGGAGGGACCGATCACCGCGAGGAAGCGCCGCTGCTTCAGAATCTCCAGCAGGCGATCGACGTGCGTGTCGCGGCCGAAGAAGATCGGCGCTTCGTCAGGCTCGAAGGGTCGAAGGCCGGGGTATGGGCGCCGGACTTCGGTGTGACTAAACATGGCCGCCATCCGCGACGGCCTGCTGACGCACGCGCTGGATGAAATCAGCCAGGACGGCCGGCTTCAGCCCGTCGGTGCAATCGAGCGGCACAACCTTGGGTCCACGGATCTCCATGCGCGGCGTATCGGGCGGCGGCCCGGTCAGCACGCCGATCGTTCCGTGCGGACTGACCGTCGAGAATGTTCTGAGCAGAATCCAGAAGTTCGATCCTGCCCAGCTGGCAGGCGTCACGCCGTAGACGAGGATGACGCCGTGACAGCCGGCGAACACCGCCTGCTGCAGTTCCACGCGCGTTTCCTGCGGCGACTGTCCCGCCTTCGCACGCGGCGTTGCCATGCAATAGACGTTCAGCGGCACGAGCGACTGCATGATCTCTTCCGCGAGCGGGCGATCGATTTCGTCGCTGTGGACGTAAACCTGGACCGGAACGGTGTCGTCCACAGCAACCGGAGCCGCCGGCTGCACGGGGATCAATGGTCCGTCCGGCGCGGTGAGATGACGAATCACCTCGGACTTGAAGTCGCCGAAGCTGCTTTCCTGTACTTCTCCCTCGCGGAGTAGGCCAGCGTACGCGGACGGGTCGTCTTGCGCGACCGCGTTCTTTCTCCAGCGCAGCCACCGTACCCCCGGCTTACGCGTGTCGATCCGCTTCTGCACCGTCGCTCGCGCCTCGTTCGCCTGCAGCAGAGGAAACTGCCCTCCGCCCCATCCCGGCCTGCGGCCCGGCGTTGGCCCGAGGAGCTGCACGCAGAGCTGCGCGGTCGAGAGATGGCGGCGCACGGACTGCGTATATGCGCCGAGGTCGTGGGTCGGATACGGCGACGACGGAAGCACGCGCCAGCCGTTCTGGCGTATCGCCGCCGCGAGCTCTTCCCACTCGTTCACGAGATCGTCCGTCGGCTCCGCGATCCAGACGTCGCCGCGATACTGAGGAGGAGCTTCATCGTCCGCCTGGAGCCGGGTGCGGATGAAATGCGCGATCTCGCCGATCCGCTTTTTGAAGAGCTGCGCGTACGCATCTCCGAGCTCCGGATCGAGACGCTCGGGAATGCTTGTGACCGGGTCCTCCTGCCAGAACGCAATCGTTTCCCGATCGCGCAGCGCCGCCGGCCACTGGGCACGATCGATCCGCTCCGCTTCCACGACGAAGATCCGGTGCGCGACGGCGTCCTCTCCTGCCTCCAGGAAGGTGCTCAACTCCATGAGGCACCACGGCGACGCGAGGTACTTCGGAGAAAGAATGACGAGCAGCAGGCGGCTGTCGGTCACCGCGTCGAGCAGGGAGCGGGAAACGCTCGCTCCCTGTTCCATCTTGCGCTCGTCGAAGTAGATGTCGGCCGGACGGCCTAGGAGAGTGCCGACGCGATTGCGGAGCTGCTCGATGAACACACGGGCCCATTGAGGATCCGTTTCGTGCGCGTAGCTGACGAACAAGTCCATGGCCGATCGCAGGCGCCCGACGCGGTCGAGCGGCCTTCCTCGAATTCCTTGCTGCTTGCTATGAGAGATATTGTGCGCGTTTTTTTTCGGGACGTACAGCGGGAGTACACTGACACGATGCGAACAATGGTGGTCCTCCTCGCGCTCGCGGTCGCGGGCTCGGCGCCCGCTGGGGAAAAGACCAGGACGGCGTTGCTCAATGAGCTGATCGACCTCACACACGGCGTCGAGACCGGCATCGAGCCGTTGATCAGCGTTCTTGCGATGAAGGAATACGAGCCGACCGCTGAGCAGACGCACGCACTCGGCGAGGAAATGCGCGGCGACGCCGACCTCCGGAATCGCGTGAGAACCGCGACGGTCGAAATCCTCTCCAAACAACTGTCGGAAAAACAATTGAAGCAGCTCGTGACCTTTTTCAAGACCGATTCCGGCAAGGCGTACTGTAGAGCGCTCGCCGCGCTGGCGAAGGAGCGTCCCGTGCGCATCCTCAATGCGCTTGCGCCGCCGGAAACGGTGGAGCGTTCGCGCGAAAAGCAGACCGTGGCGGACTTGCGTCTCCTCGCCACCGCGTCCGAGGCGTATGCAACCGACACCAACGAGTATCCGGATACGAAGGACCTGGAAAAACTGCGATCCCTGCTCTTCCCGGTTTACATCCGCAACGTCCCGATGACCGACGCGTGGGGAACGCCTTTCGTGTATGTCGTTGCGCCGGACAAGATGGGATACCGCTTCGTGAGCGCCGGTCCTGACAAGAAGCTCGATCCGATCAGCCTGCAGTTCGGAATGAAACCCAACGGCAGCGACGACATGGTGTTCGAGAACGGCGACTTCGTCTATCTGCCTTCCCTTCCGTAAACCACCGGCGGTAGGCGCGAAAAACTTCCTTACGGCTCTGCGGCTCCTCCTGTATGCCGCCGTAGTGCTCGACGGTGAAGCGCCCTTTCTCGACGTGTACGCTCTCGAAGGGATCGCCCAACACGCCGCCGCAGGTACGGCAGGCGACGGTTTTCGCGCTGCGCTTCGCGAGCCGCACCTTCCCGTCGGCGTCACGAACGGGGATGAGCAGCGGGCGCGGCGCCTCGGGGTCGAACGGTTCGACGAACGCCTGCACGTCGAGCGACGCGGCCAGGACGAGCGCCGCGACGATCACCCTTCCGCCGCCGCCTTCTTCACTTTCTTGGCCGCGACCTCGCGCTTCGAGTGGTCGAGGGTCATCTTGCGGATGCGGATGGACTCGGGGGTCACTTCGACCAGCTCGTCGTCTTCGATCCACTCGAGGGTCTGCTCGAGGGTGAGCAGGCGGGGAGGGGTGAGGCGGACGGCCATGTCGGAGCCGGAGGCGCGCATGTTGGTGAGGTGCTTGGCGCGGCAGACCTGGACGACCATGTCGGCGTCGCGGGAGTTCTCGCCGACGACCTGGCCGCCGTAGACCTTGACGCCGGGTCCGAGGAAGAGGCTGGTGCGCTCCTGGAGGGGCTCGATGGCGTAGGCCGTCGTGTCGCCCGCTTCCTTCGCGATCAGGGCGCCGCGGTTGCGGCCGGCAAGCTCGCCGCGGTACGGGCCGTACTCGAGGAAGGTGTGGTACAGGAGGCCGGTGCCGCGGGTGTCGGTGAGGAACTCGGTGCGGATGCCGAAGAGGCCGCGGGTGGGGATCTTGAACTCGATGCGCACGCGGCCGGTGCCGGGGTTGACCATGTCGGTCATCTCGCCGCGGCGCTCCTGGATCTTCTCCATGACTGTGCCGACGTGCGTTTCCTCGACGTCGACGACGAGCGCCTCGTACGGCTCCATGGTCTGGCCGTCGATGTTCTTGAGGATGACCTGCGGCCGGGAGAGCGCGAACTCGTAGCCCTCGCGGCGCATGTTCTCGGCGAGGATCGACAGGTGCAGCTCGCCGCGTCCCGCGACTTCGAAGCGGTCGGCCTGGCCGGTCTCGCGGACGCGCAGGGCGACGTCCTTGCGCAGCTCACGCTCGAGGCGGTCTTTGATGTTGCGCGACGTGACGTATTTGCCTTCCGTCCCGGCGAACGGCGAGTCGTTCACCATCCAGAACATCGATACGGTCGGCTCGTCGATGGCGATGGGGGTCAGCGCTTCCGGGGCGTCGGCCGCTGCGAAGGTCTCGCCGATCTCGACGTCCGCGAAGCCGGCGACGGCGACGATCTCGCCCGCGGCTGCTTCGTCGACTTCGACGCGCTTCAGGCCTTCGAACACTGTCAGCTTCGTGACGCGTCCCTTCTTCTGCGAGCCGTCGCGGAGGATCAGCACGACGTCCGCGCCCTGGCGGATGCGGCCGCGCTGCACGCGTCCGACGCCGAGGCGGCCGACGTACTCGTTGTAGTCGACGGAGCTGACAAGGAGCTGCATCGCGCCATCCGCGTTGCCCACAGGCGGCGGGATACGCTTGAGGACCGCATCGAACAGCGGCCGGCAGTCTTCCGTCGTGTCGGCGAGCTCCGCGCGCACGATGCCCTGCCGTCCGATCGCGTAGAGGATGGGGAAGTCGAGTTGCTCGTCCGAGGCGCCGAATTCGATCATCAGGTCGAACACCTCGTTCACCACCTCGGTCGGCCGCGCGTCGCTGCGGTCGATCTTGTTGATGACGACGATGGGGAGCAGTCCGAGGCCGAGGGCCTTGCGGAGGACGAAGCGGGTCTGCGGCATCGGGCCTTCCGCGGCGTCGACGAGCAGGATCACGCCGTCGACCATCGACAGGACGCGCTCCACCTCGCCGCCGAAGTCGGCGTGGCCGGGGGTGTCGACGATGTTGATCTTCACCTCGCTCGGGTGAACGAACTCAGCCGGCAGATCGTGGCCGGACGCCGTGTGCGTGGCCTCGTGGTGCACCGGGTGGCCGAGGGCGTCGGGCTGGTCGACGAGATAGCGGACGGAGGTGTTCTTCGCCAGGATCGTGATCCCGCGCTCCTTTTCCAGGTCGTTCGAGTCCATAACGCGCTCGTCCACGTGCTGGAACGAGCGGATGGCCCCGGACTGCTTGAGGAGCGCGTCGACGAGGGTGGTTTTCCCGTGGTCGACGTGGGCGATGATGGCAACGTTGCGGATGTCGTATCGAAACTGCATGCGGCGGCCTTAACCGCATGCGTGCAGGTTGTGTTCCCTGCGGAGTTGCGGCCCTCCGCGCCGGAGGCGCATACTGACCGAAATCCACCCCTTACCATGACCGCCACTGCGACGGAGTTCTCGCACGACGTCTTCGTGAGCTACAGCCACAAGGACAAGGCATGGGTCGCCTCCGTCCTCGTCAAGGCCCTCCGGGACAACGGCCTGCGCGTCCTCGTCGACGAGAGCGAGTTCGAGCCGGGGAAGTCGTCAATCGAGAACATGTCCGACGCGATCCTGCAGTCGCGCCGGACGGTCGCGGTGCTCACACCGAACTGGGTGGGGAGCGAGTGGACGCGCTTCGAGGGGCTGGTCACCGTGCAGGAAGATCCGACCGGCGCGCGCGGGCGGCTGCTGCCGATCCTCCGCCAGAAGTGCGATCCGCCGAAGTGGCTGGCGATCCGCTCGTGGATCGACTTCGCCGACGACTCCGCCGTCTCCCAGCAGCTCACGCGCCTCATCCGCGCCCTCGGCCGTCCGCTCGTGGACGAGCCGGTCGTGAAGGCGGCGCCGGCGGAGAAGGCGCTGCGCTCGCTGCCGGACCTGATGCGCGAAGACAGCTCCGTGCGCGAGGCGCTACTCGAGTACCGGGTGCGCATCGAGAACATCGTCGGCCGCATCGAGCGCGTGATCGCGTTCAAGGCCGTCCACGATCACCTGCACAACATCCAGCTCCGCTGCTACGACCGGATCATCAGCGACGCGCCGCGCCTTGCCGCCGACGACACGGTCGCCGATTCCCTCGACGCGTACGCGTACGACCTCCTCACCACCGTCGAGGAACTGCGCAAGCTCGACGAGAATCCGATCTTCTCGAGCTCGCGCCTGACGTGGATCAACACGCTGCAGCGGGCGTACGAGACGCTGGCCGCGGCCGTGAAGGCGCGCGACACGACGAAGATCAAGCAGTCTGCGAGCCTCATCGACCGCGTGCTCGCCGCCGAGCCCGCGCGTATCGACGCGCGCCTGTTCGAGTCAGCGGAGGCACTGGGACTCGACGCGGTGAGCGACGCGGTGTCGTTCGTCAGCGAGCGCGCGAAGACCGGCGGCATGTCCGCCGAGAAGCTCGCCCCGCTGTGCGAGGCGCGCGACGTCCTGGAACAGCTCGACGAGAACCTGGCCATGCTCGTCCGCAGCCACAACCTCTGGCAGGAAGTCGACGTCGTCATCCGCCGCGTGGACAGCAACCTCGCCACCGACACCTTCGAGCTCACCGACTCGTGGCCGGAGCTGCGCGGCAACGTCGAAGCGCTCTCCGCGTCGACCGCGGAGTGGGCGAAGCGGCTGCGCGAGGACGAGCGTGCCGTCGACGCCGCCATCGCCGCGAACGACGCGACGGCGATGGTCCGTGCCTTCCGGCGCTTCCGCCAGAAAGCGGCGATGCGCTTCTTCCAGCTCGATCGCGATCTCAAGACCCAGTGCGGCGAGCTGGGTGAAGTCAGCAAGCCGCTCGCTCATATCGTCGAGGCTCTCACATGAACGACGCCTTCCCCAGTCTCTTCGACCTACGCTCGACCCACGTCCAGCTGCTCGCCGAGCAGCGCAAGGGAAAACCCTTCGACGCGCTGGCGCCTGAGGTGACGTCGTTCGTGGTGCGGGCACGGCAGACCGGGGCGGTGCTCGACGCCGAAGAGCAGCGCGTCGCCGCGCAGGGACTCATCGACTACTGGCTGACGCGGCTCGACAGCACGGCCGTGCCGTTCGACGACGCGACGCTCGTCGACTTCGACGAGTCGCTCGCGCCCGAGCTGGCAGACGACTCGTGTCCGTACGTCGGACTGGAAGCGTTCCGCGAGAAGGACCGCGTGAATTTCTTCGGACGCGCGGACACGCTCGATCGCGCGCTGCAGATCGTGCGGGAGCGGCGGTTTCTCGCGGTCATCGGCCCTTCCGGCAGCGGCAAGTCCTCGATCGTCCTCGGCGGCGTGCTGCCGATGCTGAAGGAAGGGGCCGTCGAAGGCAGCCGCGCGTGGGACTACCAGGTACCGCTCGCGCCGGGGAATGCCTCCGGACGCTACCTCGCCGCGACCGGCGGAGGCGGGGAGGCGACGCTGGTGATGGTCGTGGATCAGTTCGAGGAGCTGTTCACGCTCGTCGACGACGCGGCCTCGCGCACGGCGTTCGCGAAGCGGCTCGTTGAGGTGCACAAGAGCGGCGGCGTGATCATCGCCACGATCCGTGAAGACTATTTCCCGCGTCTCGGCGCGTTCCCGGAGCTGCAGGAGCTCTTCCGGTGCGGCGACCTGCGGGCGACGCCGCTGTCGGCATCCGAACTGCGCGAGGCAATCGAGAAGCCGGCGGAGCGGATCAATCTGAAGTTCGAGTCGGGCCTCGTGGATCTGCTCGTGAGCGACGTCGTCGGCGAGCCGGCCGCGCTGCCCCTGCTGCAGTTCACGCTGTGGCGGCTGTGGACGAAGCGGCGCCGCAACCGGCTGACGCTGGAGATGTACCGCGAAGTCGGCGGCGGACGCTCGGCGCTGGCGCGCGCGGCGGACGAGGTGTTCAACGATCTGAAGATCGTGCAGAACCAGGACACGATGCGGCGCATCCTGTTGCGCATGGTGCGCCCGGGCGCGCACTCGGAGACGACGAGCAGCCGGGTCCCGGTGGACGCGCTGCTCCGCCTCGGCGACGACCCCGCGCGCGTGCAGGCGGTGCTGAATCGGCTGCTCGCGGCGCGGCTGGTGCGCCTCACGAACGAGCGGGTGGAGGTGGCGCACGAGGCGCTGATCCGCAACTGGCCGAAGCTGGTGGAGTGGGTCGACCAGAAGAAGGCGGCCATGACGGAGCTGCACCGCTTCGAGGCGCTTGCGGACGAGTGGGTGCGCTTCGGACGGGAGAGCGGCTTTCTCGACGAGAAGCAGCTGGAGGATGCGGAGGAGTGGCTCGCCAGCGACGAGGCGAAGGACATCGGCGTGAAGGACTCGCTGCCGGCGCTGGTGGCGGCGTCGCGCGCGAGGATCAACAAGGAGAAGCTGATCGCACGGACGTGGCAGAGCGTGACGTCGCTGATGACGGTCGCGGTGATCGCGCTGCTGGTGGTGGGCTTCGTCTCCCAACGCAGGGAGAAGAAGGCGCAGGAGGCGAAGGTCAAGGAGTTGACCAAGGCGCAGGCCGAACTGCTGCGCAAGACGGAGGACCTGGAGGCGTCGAAGAAGACATACGAGGAGCTGGTCAACGTCCTCAGCTCGAACACGCCGGTCGTCACCGGGCCGGCGTCGCGCGGCACGATCGAGCCGGCCGTGCGCGTGCTGGCCGCTCCCGTTACTCTGGGCCTGCGGGCTCCGTCGCGTACGATCCGCCTGGGGGCGAGCATTGGTGCAGGACGTCCGGTGAGCGCGTGCTGCGTGGTGTACGGGAAGGATGGCGCGCGTTATCTCCTCGCGGTGCACCTGGGCGCGGGCGTGGGTGCGACGGTCCTGCAGCCGGCGCCGGCGGATGGGAAGGGGGAACCGATCGGACAGGTGGTCCGGGTCGGGAAGGGTCCGTACCCGGGCGCGCTGGTGCTCCTCGATCCGGGCGTGGAGGTGGATGCGTCGTTCCCGCAGTCGGACAAAGGTCTGGCCGGCATTGCCGACAAGGTGCGGCGCGGAGATAAGATCCGCGCCGTTGGCCGCGGCTCGGGCCTGTCCATCGGGCGAGTGATCGCCCCGCGCGGCCAGGACATCCTCACCACCATCGTCTTCCAGCCAGGCGATTCGGGCGCCCCGGTCGTGAACGACAAGAACGAGCTGGTGGGTGTGATCGCGACCAGCTGGAAGACCATCTCCGTGGTGCTGCCGATCCAGCCGCTTCTGGACGAGCTGGAGGTCACGCTCGCGAAGCCGGAGTGATTACGATACGCGGCATGAACCGCCTGTCCGCAATCGCTCTCGTTCTTCTCGCCTTCTCCACCACCGCCCAGGAGCGTGACATGGCGCGTATCAACTGGATGGAATTCCGCGAGCTGGTCCCGTCGAAGATCACCACGGTGCTGCTCCCGACGGGCACGCTCGAGCCGCACGGGGTCGCGAACAACGGCGCGGACATCACGGCGCCCACGGCGATGGCGGCGTCGATCGCGCCGAAGATCAACGCGATGATCGCGCCCGCCGTGCCGTACGGCATCACCGGCTCGATGGAGGCGTATCCCGGCGCGTTTCAGATCCCCGAGGCGGCGTATCGGCCGTACATGAAGGCGGTGCTGGAGGGGATGGCGAAGAACGGGTTCCGCAACATCATCATCCTCAACGGTCACGGCGGACCGCAGACCGCGGTGCTGACGGCGGTCGCGGCCGAAGTCTCGGCGGAGAAGCGCGTGCGCACGCTGGTGATCAACTGGTGGTCGTTCGCGTCGGACGTGACGAAGGAAGTGTTCGGCGAGGACGGCGGGCACGCGGGCTGGAACGAAACTGCGATGGTCCAGGCCATCGACCGCACCCTCGTACACCCGGAGCGCTACAGCGACAAGCTCGCGACCGCGTATCCCGTGCCGGGAACCTGGGCCGCGGCCCCGTTCCCGTCGTCGATCGGGCTGTATCAGCCGGGCCAGGGCTACCCGAAGTTCGATCAGAAGAAAGCGGACGAGTACTACCGCCGCGTCACGGACAAGGTGACGGGGCTCATCCGCGACACGATCGCCAAGTGGGATGAGGCGGGGCTGTAACGTAGCCCAGCGTTGCTGCTAACCTGGCCCATCGACTCGCTGCGCTCGCTCAGGGCTTTGAGGATGACTATGATCCACCGCGTCTGCGTGTTCTGCGGCTCGAGCTCCGGCTCCGACCCCGTCTACACCGAAGCAGCCCGCAACCTCGGGCGGCTCTTCGCCCGCGAGGGCGTCGGCCTCGTCTACGGCGGCGGGAGCGTGGGGCTGATGGGGGAGCTGGCGGACTCGGTCCTCGCCGCGGGCGGGGAAGTGATCGGCGTGATTCCGCATGCGCTGTGGGCGCGCGAAGTGGGCCACCGCGGGCTCACGGACATCCGCATCGTCGACACGATGCACGAGCGCAAGGCGATGATGGCGGATCTCGCGGACGCCTTCATCGCCCTCCCGGGAGGCCTGGGCACGCTGGAAGAGATCTTCGAGATCTGGACGTGGGCCCAGCTCGGCCTGCACGCGAAGCCGGTTGGGTTTCTCGATGTGAACGGTTTCTATGCTCCGCTCATGCAGTTCCTCGACCGCGCGGCGAGGGAGCGGTTCCTGCGCGAGGAGCACCGCGCCATCGCGATCATCGAGCGCGACCCGGAGCTGTTATTGAAGAGGTTCGACGGATGGAAGCCGCCGCGGGTCGAGAAGTGGATCACGCGCGAGGAGACGTAATCGGTTCCCCAAGCCCTGAGCGAAGCCGAAGGGCCAGGTTAGCAGCAACGCCGCGTGTGCCGAAGCGCGAGGCGCGTGCAGTCGCCTGTGGGCTCACGCTGCGTAGATGCTAACTTGGCCCTTCGGCTTCGCTCAGGGCTGGGGACTACCAACCAATCAATACGTCACCTTATGGTAGTACTTGAACCGCTGCCGCTCGCCCTTCAGCACGATCGGGTAGAACTTTGCCTGGCGGAGCGTGTCCATGTTTTGCTGGCCCAGGGCCTGGGAGCCGGTGGTGTTCTGGATCATGCGGACGGCGGTAACCTCGCCGTCCGTGTTCACGTCCGCTTCGATGTAGATCTCGCCGCGCGCGGACGGCGCGGACACCGGCATCGGCACCGAGCGGAATTTCGGATCCGGGTTATTCTCCGCATCCTCTTTCTCCGCGGCCGTCGCCAAGTCCGACTTCTTCGCCCAGCCGCTGCGATCGCCCGTGCGCACCTCGACCCAGTCGCCTTTGTCCGCGAGCACGGAGACCGCTTCGCCGTTGCCGATCGTCGCGATCACTGGAGCGCTGTCCTCCGCGCGCTCCCTTACCGGAAGCTCCGGTGAGCCGACATACGAAATGTGGATCGGCTCGCGCGTGTCGGCCGTGTCGGTGACCGGCGCTTCACCCGAACACGCGGCGAGGAGGAGGGCGAGGACGGCGAGGTGCTTCATGCGCGGATGATAGTCGTCGCGCGACGTTGAACGTAGGGCGTGGCTTCAGCCCGCCTCCCTCGGGAGGGGCGGGCTGAAGCCACGCCCTACATTGCTCCGTCCGGACATCTGTCCGCGGACAAGTGTCAACCGACCATGCTACCGGACACCCTAAGTCGTTGAAAACATGAGGCCGCGCCATGGCACCTCCGTTGCGCTAGGGAGCCGCGGTCATGATTCAAGACACTTCTTCCATGGACCGGCCCGTCGTCGGTGCGCGTATTCCGCGGCCGATGCTGTTCGCCGGAATCGGCGGCGCGGCGCTGGTCGTCCTCGCTATCGTCCTCTTTCCTTCCATCCGCCGCTGGACGAGCGCGGAGCGCTCCGTCGACGCGACGACGCTCCGCATCGCCACGGTCACCCGCGGCGAGCTGCTGCGCGACATCGCCGTGCAGGGCCGCGTCGTGGCGTCGCTGCATCCGACGCTCTTCAGCCCGGGGCAGGGCATCGTCTCGCTGCGGACGAACGCCGGCGCGCAGGTGAGGCAGGGCGACGTCCTGGCGACGATCGACTCGAAGGAGCTGCAGTCCGCGTACGAACAGGCGCGCGCGCAGCTCCTCTCGACCCGCGCCGAAGCGGAGCGCGCGAAGATCCTCGCACGGCAGGCCGCGCTGCGCGCCCGTCAACAGGTTGACCTTCTCGCGCTCCGCCTCGAAGCGGCGAAGCGCGAGCTCACCCGGAACCAGACCACCTTCCAGGAAGGCCTGAGCAACAAGGCCGACCTGGAGGCCGCGCAGGACTCCGTGCGCATCGCGGAGATGGAGCTGGCCCAGGCCGCGCGCGAGCTCGACCTCTCCCGCGAGACGAGCTCGTTCGAGATCCAGACGCGCGAGCAGCAGGTGGTGTCGCAGGAATCGCGCACGGTGGACCTCGGCAAGCGCGTCGATGAGCTGACGATCCGCGCGCCGTTCGACGGCATGGTCGCCTCGGTGGCCGTGCAGGACCGCGATGCCGTGGCGCCGAATCAGGCGGTGCTGACGGTCGTGAATCTCTCGTCGCTCGAGCTCGAGATCGCGCTGCCGGAGGAGTACGCCGGCGAGACGGCGATCGGCACGCCGGCGACGATCGCCTTCAACGGGCATGAGTACCAGGGGAAGGTCCTGGCGGTGTCGCCGGAGGTCCAGGCCAATCAGGTCGCGGCCACGGTGGCGTTCGTGGGCGGGCAGCCGCCGGGGCTCAAACAGAACCAGCGGCTCACCACGCGGCTGGTGTTCGAGTCGAAGAAGGACGTGCTGAAGTTGGCGCGCGGGTCGTTCGTGGATGCCACGGGCGGCCGCTCGGCCTGGGTGGTCGACGGCGAGATCGCGAAGCGCCGCGACATCACCCTCGGCGCCAGCAGCGCCAGTGAAGTGGAAGTGGTCAAAGGACTGGAGCTCGGCGATCGCGTCATCGTGTCGGACACGGGCGCATTCGGCGACGCGAAGACTGTATTGCTGCGATAGACGGACGGAGACGAACCATGCTCGAAATGCACAACATCAAGAAGATCTACCGCACCGACACGATCGAGACGCACGCGCTCGCGGACTTCTCGCTGCGGGTGGACGCCGGCGAGTTCGTGTCGGTGATGGGTCCGTCGGGGTCCGGAAAGACCACGTTCCTCAACGTGGCAGGGCTGCTCGATACGTTCGAGTCCGGCACGTACAAGCTCGACGGGAAGGACGTGAGCCGGCTCTCGGACAGCGAGATGTCGCGCATCCGCAATCGCGCGATCGGGTTCATCTTCCAGTCGTTCAATCTCATCCCCGACCTGAACGTCTTCGACAACGTCGATGTCCCGCTGCGCTATCGCGGCCTGTCCGGTTCCGATCGCAAGCAGCGCATCGAGCGTGCGCTGGACATGGTCGGCCTGTCGTCGCGGTCGCGGCACCTGCCGTCGCAGCTCTCCGGCGGGCAGCAGCAGCGCGTGGCCATCGCGCGCGTGCTCGCGGGCGACCCGAAGTTCATCCTCGCCGACGAGCCGACGGGCAACCTCGACTCGATGATGGCGCGCGAGATCATGGATCTCCTCGATCGCATCAACGCCAGCGGCACGACGATCGTGATGGTCACGCACAGCCCGGACTGCGCGGTCCGCGCGCAGCGGCAGATCCACGTCCTCGACGGCAAGGTCGTCGATCTCGAAACGCCGCGCATCACGCTGGCGCGCACAGAGGCGAGCGCGGGTATCGCATCGACGTTGAGGTAGATCATGTTCCTCTACAACATCAAAATCGCAATCAAGAGCCTTCGCCGCAATCCGGTGCTCACGCTCCTGCTGATCGGCGCCATCGCCCTCGGTATCTGCGTCTCCACCACGTTCATCGCGCTGCGACACATCTTCGAGAAGGATCCGCTGCCGGGGACGAGCCAGACGCTCTTCTACGTGCGGGCGGACAACTGGGATCCGCAACGCGCGTATGTCGCGGAGGATCCGCGGTCGCTGCCGTCGCAGCTGACGTATCGCGACGTGCGGAGGCTGATGCGGAGCGACATCCCCACGCGGCGCACGCCGTCGTTCCAGACGGGCATGTTCGTCTTCCCCGATCCGAAAGTCGGACGGCCGTTCGCGCAGAACATCCGCGTGGTCTACAACGACTTCTTCCACATGTTCCGTCTGCCGTTCCAATACGGCGGGCCGTGGGACAAGGCCGCGGACGCGAAGCCGGAGCCGGTGATCGTCATCGACCAGGCGATGAACGAGAAGCTCTTTGGCGGCGCGAACAGCGTCGGGAAGACCGTGCGTCTCGACAGCCGCAACTACAAGGTCGTCGGCGTGCTCGCGCCGTGGCGTCCGTCGGTGAAGTTCTACGACATGACGCAGAGCACGGTCTCGCCGCTCGAGTCCATCTTCATGCCCTTCGAATTCACGCCCGCGTTGCAGCTCAACACCTCGGGCAACAGCGACGGCTGGAAGGGGTCGGACGTCGACGGGTACGAAGGGTTCCTGCAATCCGAGCAGGTGTGGCTGCAGTACTGGGTCGAGCTGCCGACGCCGGAGAAGCAGGCCGCGTTCCGCGAATACGTCGACAACCACGTGCGCGATCAGAAGAAGATCGGGCGCTTCCAGCGGCCGTTGCACACCGAGGTGACGGCGCTGCCGGAGCTGATGCGGGAGAACAATGCCGTGCCGCCGGCGGTGAAGTCGATGAGCATCGTGTCGGTGCTTTTCCTCATCGTCTGCTCCCTGAATCTGGTGGGCCTGCTCCTCGGCAAGTTCCTGGCGCGCATTCCGGAGGTCTCGGTGCGGCGCGCACTCGGCGCGAGCCGCCTGCAGGTGTTCTGGCAGCACGTGGTCGAGTGCGAGCTGGTCGGCATCGCTGGCGGCACGATCGGTCTCGTCCTCTCCCTGGGCGTCCTGAAGCTGATCGCCAAGTTCGTCCCGGGCGGGGCGGACATCATCCGTCTCGACGCGGAGATGGTCCTCGTGTCCGTCTTTCTCTCGCTGGTGGCCGGTCTGATGGCCGGCATCTATCCGTCATGGCGCGTCTGCTCGGTCGCGCCGGCGATGCAGTTGAAGGTTCAGTAGGAGGCCACGATGCCCATCGGACCGATTCTTCGCGCGATGAAGCACAACCGCACGCGGTTCGCGCTCATCATCCTGGAGATCGCCATCACCCTGGCGATCGTCACCAACGCCGTGAACATGATCCTCGTCGAGCGCAAGGCGATGCAGCAGCAGTCGGGCTTCGACGACGAGAACCTGCTGTCGGTCGGCGTGCAGACGTTCGCGCCGGAGCTCAATGAGGAGACTTACGTGGAGAACGTCGTGAAGGCCGATCTGCGCGCGCTCGACGGCATCCCGGGGATCAAAGCCGCCAGCGCGACCTTCTTCCGCCCGTGGCAGGGCGGCGGCAGCTCGGGGACGTGGAAGGCCGAGGGGTATGCGGAGAAGTTCCAGGCGCAGATCTATCCGGCGTCACGCGGCATCTTCGACGCCATCGGCGTGCAGATCATTCAGGGACGCGGCTTCGTCGAGAACGACACGCCGACGGACCCGAACACGTCGACGACCGTGACGGTGATCAGCCGCAGCCTGGCGAAGAAGCTGTGGGGCGACGCGAATCCGATCGGCCGCGTGATCAACAACAGCGACGGGGACACTCCGCGCACGGTCATCGGCGTCATCGGCGATTTCTACAACCCGTACGCGTGGAACATCGGCGAGTACGTGCTCTTCACCCCGGGGCGGGCGTACGGCCCGGGCTTCATGTCGTATCTCGTGCGCGTCGAACCGGGGGCGATGAAGTCCGTGGTGTCGCAGCTCGAGCCGCGCCTGGTGCAGGTGAACGCGGGACGCATTTTCAACATGCAGTCGATCCCGGAGATCAAAGACGGCTTCTTTGCGTCGCAGCGGCTGATCATCACGTCCATGACGGCGGTGATCGTGGTGCTGGTGTTCGTCACGGCCCTGGGCATCCTCGGCATCACGTCGCTCTCGGTGTCGGAGCGCACGAAGCAGATCGGCACGCGCCGGGCTCTCGGCGCTACGCGCGGCGACATCCTGAAGCACTTCCTCACCGAGAACTGGCTGGTCACGACGATCGGCCTGTTCCTCGGCGTGATCGCCACGTACGGGCTGAATTTCGCGCTGGTGAGCAACGTCACGGACGCGAAGATGCCCTGGTACCTGGTCGGAGTGGGGATGGTCCTGCTATGGATCAACGGCCTCGTGGCCACGATCCCGCCGGCCCTGCGCGCCGCGCGCGTCGCCCCGGCCATCGCAACCCGCAGCGTCTAGGTCCGTAAGTGTGGTTGGGGTCAGACCCCAACGCACACTTACGCCATGCAGATGTCCAAAGTCTTGATCGTCGAAGACCAGCCCGCCGTGGCCAAGGCGCTGCGGATGCTGTTCGATCTGCATGACATCGACGCCGAGGCGACGTCGAGTGTGGATGGGGCGTTGCGGGCGGTCGAGCGGGGCGACGTCGACGTCGTCCTGCAGGACATGAACTTCGCGCCGGGTGCGACGAGCGGGGAGGAGGGGATCGCGCTCTTCCGCCGCCTGCGTCAGGCCGATCCGCAACTGCCGGTGGTGCTGCTCACCGCGTGGACGTCGCTGGAGACGGCGGTGCAGCTCGTCAAGGAAGGGGCGACGGACTACCTCGCGAAACCGTGGGACGACACGAAGCTGGTGGCGACGGTACGCAACCTCATCGAGCTGCGCACGCTCCGCAACGAGCGCACGCGGTCGCGCGAGTCGCTGGCGCGCACGAACGATCTGCGCGGAATCATCTACGACAGCGAGGCCATGCACCGCGTCGTGTCGCTGGCCGTGCAGATCGCGCCGGCGGACGTCCCGGTCCTGATCACCGGCCCGAACGGCGCGGGCAAGGAGAAGATCGCGGAGATCATCCACGCGAACTCGCGCCGCCGCCAGAAGCCGCTGGTGAAGGTGAACGCGGGCGCGATTCCGGACAACCTGATCGAGAGTGAGCTGTTCGGCGCGGAGCCGGGCGCGTTCACCGGTTCGACGCGGCTGCGCATCGGACGCTTCGAGGCGGCGAACGGCGGGACGCTGTTCCTCGACGAGATCGGCAACCTCTCGCCCGCGGGCCAGATGAAGCTCCTGCGCGTCCTGCAGAGCGGCGAGCTGGAGCGCCTCGGCTCGAACGAGACGCGCCGCGTGGACGTGCGCGTCCTCTGCGCGACGAACGCGGACCTGCTGCAGGCCATCGCCCGCGGCACGTTCCGCCAGGACCTCTACTTCCGCCTGAACGTGATCGAGATCGCCCTGCCGCCGTTGCGCGAGCGGCGCGAGGACGTGATTCCGCTCGCGGAGACGTTCCTCGCCCACGGCAAGCGCCTCGGCGACGGCGCGCGTGCAGCGCTGCTGGCGCACGACTGGCCGGGGAACGTGCGCGAGCTGCAGAACCGCGTCATGCGCGCCACGGCGCTCAGCGGCGGAGAGGTCATTACGGCCGAGGAGCTCGGGTTCGGGGCGGCGCGCGAGACGGCCGCGGAGATCCCGATGGAGCGCGCGCAGATCGAGATCGCGCTGCTCAACGCGAACGGTAGCGTGTCGCGCGCCGCCGAGGCGCTGGGCGTGTCGCGGCAGGCGTTGTACCGGCGGATGGAGAAGGTGGGGATTGTGGTGGAGCGTCGCGCGGCGACGCGAGATGACGCATCGCGGCGGCCGCGGTGAGCTTCCGCGCCCGCGTCCTGCTGGCGATCTTCGGCAACGCGGTCATCGCAGTCGCGATCTCGTTTCTGAGCGGCTCGTATTTCGTCGGACTCTTTCTGACCCTGCCGTTCGTCTTCTGGAGCGCCGGGCGCATCGTGCACTACGTCGAGTGGTCGCTGACGTCGCTCGACGACGGGCTGCGCGCGTTCAAGGACGGCGATTTCAGCATGCGGCTCGCATCCGGGCGCGACGACCGCACGATGTCCATCAAGAAGCTCTACAACGAGGTCGCGGACGTGATGCGCGTGCAGCGCAACGACGTCTATCAGAAGGAGCTGCTCCTCGACACGATCCTGCAGCGGACGCCGCTGGCGGTTGTGCTGGTGACGGAGAGCGACCGCGTCATCTACTCGAACACCGCGGCGCGGGAGCTCTTCGACACGCGTCTCGACGGGAGGCGCTTCTCCGAACTGCTGCCCGCACTCGTGACGTCGATGCGCGAGGCCATCGACGCGGGCGGTGACGCGATCGTCACCGTCCCCAGCGGCGACCGCGACGAGACATTCCACCTCACGCAGCGGACGTTCCACCTCAACACCGTCGTGCACCGGCTGGTGCTCGTCGAGCGCCTGACGGCGGAACTGCGCCGGCAGGAAGTGGCGGTGTGGAAGAACGCCATCCGCGTCATCAACCACGAGCTCAACAACACCATTGCGCCCATCAGCTCCCTGATCCACTCCGCGCGCATTGCCCAGGAGCGTCCCGACCGCCGCCATCATCTGCCCGAGATCTACGGGACGATCGAAGAGCGGCTCGCCTTCCTGCGCGCGTTTCTCGAATCCTACGCGCAGTTCGCGCGGCTCCCGCCGCCGCGGCGGGAGCGGACGCAGTGGCAGGAGATCCTCGACGACGTCGCGGCGCTCTACGAGTTCCGCGTCGACGGCAAACCGCACGAAGAGGCGAGCATCGACCGCGCGCAGATGCAGCAGGTGGTCATCAACCTGGTCAAGAACGCGCACGAATCCGGCAGCCCGCCGGACGACATCGTCGTCTCCATCCAACGCGCCGTCGAAGGCACCGTCCTGCGCGTCGTCGACCGCGGCCGAGGGATGAGCGAAGACGTCATCCGCCAGGCGCTGGTGCCGTTCTACACCACCAAACCCGCCGGCTCCGGCCTCGGCCTCCCCCTCTGCAACGAGATCCTCGAAGCCCACGGCGGCCGCATGCGCCTGCAGGGGAGGGAGGGGGGAGGGACGGCGGTTACGTGCTGGGTACCGTGAGAGCCCGTACAATGCCCGTATGTCCGCCGTAAAAACTGAAGCCGCAAAGC
Organism: uncultured Acidobacteriota bacterium; assembly: GCA_963821585.1. Lineage (GTDB taxonomy): Bacteria > Acidobacteriota > Thermoanaerobaculia > Gp7-AA8 > Gp7-AA8 > QHVT01. The sequence goes on along the minus strand of CAWGEI010000003.1, from coordinate 3,063,944 downwards.
TCGTCGAGTCTCTGCCGGACGACGCCACGTGGGACGATCTCATGTATGAGATCTACGTTCGCCAGGCGATCGAAGCCGGCCTTGCTGACGACGAAGCTGACGACGTGACCTCGCTCGAAGAAGTCCGCAAAGAATTCGGTTTGCAGTGAACGTCGAATGGACCGCGACGGCGCGCCGCCATCTCCGCGCGATTCACGACTACATCGCGCGTGATTCTCCGTTCTACGCACGCCGAATGGTGGCCCGTATCGTTGATCGATCGGAACAGATCGCCGCGTTTCCCGAGTCAGGCCGCATCGCTCCCGAGTACGCCCGAGGCGACGTGCGCGAGATCTTCGAGGACCCCTATCGCATCATGTACAGGATCAGGAGAAATACGGTCCGGGTGATCGCCGTCGTTCATAGCGCACGGCGGTGGCGTTCGCGCTGAGAACGAATTCGGGCCGCTCCTACGGCCGCGGTTCGGCGGCCGCGTCGTAGAGCTTACGGACATCCAGGTGCGGGCCGACGGTCAGGGTTGCGGTCTCGCCGTCACGAACAACCGCTCGTGACCATTCACCGGTATCGTCACGAGTCCAAACCTCGATGGCGTGTTCCCGATGGGACACGAGCAGGACCTGCCGGAGGGACTGGGCGCTCTTGTTGTCCGGCGCTCTGCGAAAACCCACGGGCAACTGGCAACGGGCAACAACCACCTATAGAATCCGCCGCCACGGCGTACGTTGTGCATTTCCGCCGCACGGAAGAGATGGCAAAGACAAAGAAAGAATCCAGTTCCGCGGTTGCCGATCCGGCCTGCGCGCCTGAATGGACCGACCTGCTCCGGCAGATGATCCTCATCCGCCGCTTCGAAGAAGCCACCGAGCGCGAGTTCCGCAAGGGCAAGATCGGCGGCTATCTCCACGTCTATATCGGCCAGGAGGCCGTCGCCTCCGGCATCCTCAGCGCCCTCGGCGACGAAGACATCGTCTTCTGCGGTTACCGCGACCACGCCCAGGCGCTCGTCCGCGGCTCCGATCCGAACAGGGTCATGGCTGAGCTGTTCGGCAAGGGCAGCGGTATCTCGAAGGGCAAGGGCGGCTCGATGCACCTGTTCGATGCGGAGCATGGCCTGTACGGCGGCTACGGCATCGTCGGGGGGCACCTCACCCTGGCCGCCGGTGCCGCATATGCCCTCCGCTACCAGGACACCGACCGCGTCGCCGTCTGCTACTTCGGCGACGGGGCGATGAACATCGGCTCGTTCCACGAGGCGATGAACATGGCCGGTCTGTGGGGCCACCAGGGGATGTGCCCGATCATCTTCATCATCGAGAACAACGGCTACGCCATGGGCACCTCCGTCGAGCGCCACTCTGCGCTGACGGATCTCTCCGCCCGGGTCCGGGCCTACGACATCCCCACCGAGAAGGTCGACGGCCAGGACATCTTCGCCGTCCGCGGCGTTGCGGACCGCGTCGTGCGTCAGGTGCGCGAGACCGGCAAGCCGTACTGCATCGAAGCGATGACGTACCGATTCTCCGGACACGGCGCGGCCGACATCCTCCAGCCGTACCGCCCCAAGGAAGAAGTCGAGAAACACCGCCAGCGCGACCCCATCGTCATCCTGCGCAATCGGTTGTCCGAGGTCTGCGGACTGGCGGATGAAGACGTGAAAGCGATGGACGACTGGGCGACCGAACAGGCCGCGAACGCGGTCAAGTTCGCCGAAGAGGCTCCGCTCGCGGAGCCCGAGGAGTTGTTCACGGACGTCGTGGCCGAACATGGACCGCGACCCGTGCGCGAGAGTGAGCATGAGTGAGAAGTCTTACCGCGACGCGATCCGCGACGCGATGATGGAAGAGATGGACCGCGACCCGAACGTCCTCATCATGGGTGAGGACATCGGCGTCTACGAAGGCACGTTCCGCATCACCGCGGGCATGCTCAAGAAGTACGGGCCGAAGCGCGTCATCGACACGCCGATCGCCGAAGCCGGCATGGCCGGCACCGCGGTCGGCATGGCGATGCTCGGCCTGCGGCCGATCGTCGAGATGATGACGATGAACTTCGCCATCGTCGCCGCCGACCAGATCCTCAACCACGCCGCCAAGGTGCGCTACTTCTCCGGCGGACAGGTCGACGTCCCGATGGTCATCCGCGGGCCGCAGGGAGCAGGCGTGCAGTTGTCTGCGCAGCACTCGCAGTCCTTCGAATCGTTCTACGCGCACTTCCCCGGCATCCACGTCGTCGCGCCGGCCACGCCCGCCGACGCGAAGGGGATGCTCAAGACCGCGATCCGCGGGAAGGACCCGGTGATCTTCCTCGAGAGCGCCGCGCTGTACGGCATGAAGGGCGAAGTGCCGGACGATCCGGACTTCACCGTGCCGTTCGGCAAGTCGCGCGTCGCGCGCGAAGGAAAGGACGTCACGATCGTCTCCTACAGCCGCATGCTGCAGCTCTCGCTGATCGTCGCGGACAAGCTCGCGAAGGACGAAGGCATCGAGTGCGAGGTCATCGACCTCCGCTCTCTCCGCCCCCTGGACATGGACCCGGTCTACGCCTCGGTCGCCAAAACCCATCGCGCCGTCGTCGTGCAGGAACAGTGGAAGCCGTTCGGCGCCGCCGCGGAGATCTCCGCGAGTATCACCGAGGCGATGTTCGACGAGCTCGACGCGCCGGTGTACCGCGTGACCGGCGAGGACGTGCCGATGCCGTACGCGCGCAACCTCGAGCTGCTGGCGACGCCGCACGAAGAGCACATCGTGCGTGGCGTGAAGAAGGTGATGTATGCCTGAAATCATCATGCCCAAAGCCGGCGATGCGATGACCGAAGGGAAGGTCGTCAAGTGGTACAAGCAGCCGGGCGACACCGTGAAGAAAGGCGAGCCTCTCGTCGAGATCGAGACCGACAAGGTCAACCTCGATCTCGAGGCCGAAGCCGACGGCAAGCTCGGCGCGCACCAGGCGAAGGAAGGCGAGATGGTCCCGGTCGGGGGCGTGCTCGTGAAGATCCTGGCTGAGGGTGAAGCCGACGAAGCGCCCGAACCGCAGCGCCGCGCCACGGACAAGAAAGACAGCATCAAGCACACCACCGGTGAGTACCACGAGGCCATCGAGCAGAAGGGGCCGCGCCGGGACCGGAGTGCGCCCGAGTCGAAGGTAGTTGAAATGCTGGCTTCCTCCGACGATCGTCCCCGATCCTCACCCCTCGCGCGCCGCATGGCTCGTGAGATGGGTGTGAGTCTCGAGAGCGTGCAGGGGAGCGGTCCGCGCGGACGCATCGTAGCCGCCGACATCAAGAATGCAGGGCAGGCTCCAAGCCGTCCCGCTGCGCCGGCCGGACGGGCTGAACCCCGTGCTACGTCCACCATCCCTCTCACCGCGATGCGCCGGACGATCGCCAAGCGACTGGCCGAGTCCACCGGTCCGATCCCGCACTTCTACCTGACCGCCGACTACGATGTGACGAACCTCATCTCCATCCGCCAGCAGATGGTGGAGATGACCGGCGCGAAGGTGAGCCTCAACGACTTCCTCATCCGGGCCATCGCGCTCGCGCTGCGTCAGCACCCGAACGTCAACGCGAGCTGGGGCGACGAAGCCATCACGCAGCACGGCGACATCCACGTCGGCGTCGCGGTTGCCACCACGGACGGCCTCATCACGCCCGTGATCCGCAACGCCGACCAGAAGTCGGTCAGCGAGATCGCCACCGAGGTGCGGGCCCTCGCGGAGAAGGCGAAGAACCGCAAGCTCAAGCCCGAGGAGTATCAGGGCTCGACCTTCACGATCTCCAACCTCGGCGCCTGGGGCATCGAGGAATTCACCGCGATCATCAATCCGCCGAACGCCGCGATCCTCGCGATCGGCACGGCGGAAGCACGTCCCGTCGCCGATGCGAACCGGCAGCTCGTCATCCGCGACCGGATGAAGGTCACGCTGTCGTGCGACCACCGCATCATCGACGGGGCGAGTGGGGCGGAATTTCTGAAGACGCTGCGGCAGTACGTCGAGCAACCGCTGCGAACGGTGACCGTGATTTAACTCCCTCGGGAGTGCATCCGGCGGTTTCGCGGTTACACTAAGCATTCCCCATGAGCGCATCCGAGCTCGTAGTTCTCCTTCTCGCAGTCCTCGTCCTCTGGATCGTGTTGAAGGTTGCGAAATTCGCGGTCAAGGTGATCTTCATCCTCATCACGATCGTGGTCATCGCCGGTGCGCTGTGGTTTTTCATTCCGAGGTGAACGTGAGCGACGACCGTAAATACAAACATCGTGGTTACCAGGACGGCGGCAGCTATGGCGAGCGCTCCCGCGGTGGCCAGACCCGGCGGCCCATGGGACCGAGTCCCGAGCCCCAGCGCCAGCGGATGGAAGACGCGCCGCGCGGACGGACGGCCGGCGGCTTCGGCCCCGACGCCTTCAAGTGCAACAAGTGCGGCCAGATCCGCCACACCCTCGGCGACCTGACGCACGAAGACACCTGTCTCGGCTGCGGAGCCGACATGCACACCTGCGGCAACTGCCGCTTCTTCGACGCGACGACGCTGTGGGAATGCCGCGAGAACATCCCCATCCGCGTGGTCGGCAAGCAGGCCAAGAACGAGTGCACGTTCTTCCAGCCGAAGATCGTCAAGGACCTTGCCGCCGACAAAGGCAGCAAGCCGATGTCGGAGACCGACGCGCGGAAGGCGTTCGACGCACTGTTCAAGAAGTGACACGCTTCCTCCTGGCCGTCATCACGGGCGTCCTCTTCGCCCTGTCCTTTCCGAACGTCGCCCAGGGCTGGCTGATGTTCGTCGCGCTCGCGCCGCTGCTGGTCGCGGTGATCCGCGCTCGCTCGACGTGGGAAGCGTTCTTCCTCGGCTGGACCGCGCTCACGACGGCGTGGCTGTTCATGGTGCCGTGGGTGGTGCGCGTGATGTCGCACTACGGCGGGCTGCCGTACTTCGTCGGCGTGCTGCTGTTCGTGGCCATGTCGCTAGTCCTCGGGCTGTACGGCGGCGCGTTCGCGGCGATCGTGAAGCGTCTGCGCCTCGGCGAGCGCTTCTCGCCATGGCTGCTGATCCCGCTCGCGTGGGCGGCGATCGAGTTCGCGCGGACGTTCCTGCTGACGGGCTTTCCGTGGAACCTCGTGGCGGCGGCGATCGTCGACTACCCGTCGCTGATCCAGATCGATCGCGCCATCGGACCGTACTTCACCGGTGCGCTCGTGCTGCTGCCTTCGGTGGTGATCGCGTGGGTGGTGACGCAGCGCGTGCCGCCGATCGCGCGGGTGATGGTGATCGGCGCCCTCGGCATCCTGCTGCTGGTGTGGTGGGGGACGGGTCTGGTCGCGTCGAAGCTCATCGTGCGGCCGCAGGGCGGTGAGGCGGTGAAGGCCGCGCTGCTGCAGCCGAACATCTCGCAGGAGATGCGCTGGGACAATGAGAACGTGCTGGCGATCTACCGGAAGATGATCGGCATGACCGTCGACGCCGCGCGCAATGGCGCAAAGGTCGTGATCTGGCCGGAGTCGACCGTGCCGCTGTCGTTCACGGAGACGGCGTTCTACAAGGAGTCGATCGAGGAGCTCTCGCGCGACCACGGCATCGACATCATCCTCGGCTCGGTCGCCACCGATCCCGCGCGCCCGAACCGCATTTGGAACTCGGCGTTTCTCGTCAGCGGCGGGCAGACCATCGCACACTACGACAAGATCCGGCTCGTGCCGTTCGGCGAGTACGTGCCGCTGCGAAAGGTGCTGTTCTTCGCGGAGAAGCTCGTGCACGCCGTCGGCGAGTTCGAGTTCGGCACGAACGACTTTCCGCTCGGCGGCAAGCTCAAATACGGCCCGGCGATCTGCTACGAGATCGTCTACCCGCAGATCACGCGCTCGCAGGTCCGCAACGGCGCGGACGTGTTGGTGACGATCACGAACGACGCCTGGTACGACGGGACGTCGGCGCCCGCACAACATCTGTGGCAGGCGCGTTTGCGGGCGGTGGAGGGGAACCGGTACCTCCTGCGGGCCGGGACGACCGGCATCTCCGCGTTCATCGATCCGACGGGGCGGGTGCTGGAGTCGATCCCCATGGGGCGCGACGGGATCATCTACGCGACGTTCGAGCCGCGCACGGTGACGACGCCTTACGTGCGGTTCGGGGACTGGTTTGCGTGGATGGCGTGTGCCGTGGTGATTGTCGCGTTGATCGTTCTGTCGCCCGTTACACGGGCTCGTTTCCGATCGATTCCGCGGCCCCCCGGCTGAAGCCGGGGTCTATTCGTCTCCAGCCCGCTACGCGGGCTGCCGGTCTTGCCCGCGTAGCGGGCTGCAGCGAATAGACCCCGGCTTCAGCCGGGGAAACGGGCGCCGGCGTGAGATGAGCCCGCGTAGCGGGCGACAGGGGACACGGCGTTTGCGTCACCCGCCGCCGCCGTGGTACTCATCGCACCGACTTATGCGCGACGAACTCCCTCAGCAGATTGACGACCTCCGAACCCGACTCCGCTCCGTACGGAGTTATCTTTGACCCCGCTTCCGCACGCAGACTCTTAGACGAGATCGAGCGCGAGATGTCCGCGCCCGGCTTCTGGGACGACCAGGAGAAGGCGCAGGACGTCGGCCGCAAACGCGCGCGCGTCGAGAAGCGCATCGCGGCGAGCGAATCCCTCGAATCAAAGTTCGGCGATCTCGACGTCCTCTTCGAGTTCCAGAAGGAGGGGGAGAGCGTCGACGCGGAGATCGAGGCGCTCGTGGCGCAGCTCGATGCGGAGATCAACGCCATCGAGCTGACCATGAAGCTCTCCGGCGAGCACGACCTCCGCGACGGGATCGTCAACATCCACCCCGGTGCCGGCGGCACGGAGTCTCAGGACTGGGCGGAGATGCTGCTGCGCATGTACCTGCGCTACTGCGAGCGCAAGGGCTGGTCGACGGAGATGCTCGAGTATCAGGCCGGTGAAGAAGCGGGCCTCAAGAGCGCGACGGTGATGGTCCGCGGTGACTATGCGTACGGCTACCTGAAGGCCGAGACGGGTGTGCATCGCCTGGTCAGGATCTCTCCCTACGACGCGGCGAAGCGGCGGCACACGTCGTTCGCCTCGGTCATGGTCATGCCCGACATCGACGACACCATCGAGGTCGACATCAACGACAAGGACCTGCGCGTCGATACGTACCGCTCCTCCGGCGCAGGTGGCCAGCACGTCAACGTCACTGATTCCGCGATCCGCATCACGCACCTGCCGACGGGCGTCGTCGTGACCTGCCAGAACGAGCGCAGCCAGCACAAGAACCGCGCGACGGCGATGCGCCTCCTTCGCTCGCGCCTCTACGCGATCGAACAGGAGAAGCAGAAGGTCGAGCAGGCGAACCTGGCGGGCGAGAAGAAGGACATCGGCTGGGGGAGCCAGATCCGCTCCTACGTCCTGCAGCCGTATCAGCTCGTGAAGGACTTGCGGACGCAGTACGAGGTCGGCGATCCGAGCCGCATCCTCGACGGCGATCTCGACGGCCTGATCGAAGCCTGGCTCGCGGCCCAGGCGAAGAAAAGCGCAGACTAGGAGCGATGAGAGTCGCCGTTCGCACTCCGCTGCCGCCGCAGAAGACGGGCGTTGCGCACTACGCGTCGATGCTCCTTCCGGCGCTCGCGCAGCGCGTGGAACTGGTGGAAGACGGCGCGGACGCCGTCATCTACCAGCTCGGCAACAATCTGTTTCACGAGCACATCTACGCCGAGGCGATGCGCGTGCCGGGAGTGGTCGTGCTGCACGATCTCGTGCTGCACCACCTCATCGTCGAGATGACGCTCGCGCGAGGGGACGCCGAGGGGTACGTCCGGGCGCTGGAGATCAACCATGGCGTGGCGGGCGCCGCGTGGGCGCGCGGGCGAGCCGCGGGACTGCACAGCGAGATGGGCAACTTCCTCCTGCCCGCCTCGGTCGAAGTCGCCCAGCGCGCGCAGAGCGTGATTGTCCACAACCGGTACGCGCACGACCGTCTGCGGTCGTTTGGCGTGACGACGCCGATTCATGTCGTGCCGCATCCGTACGTGCCCGAGCCGCGCACCTTTCCGGGCGCCGCCGCGGGCAAACGCGTGATCGGGTTCTTCGGCTTTCTCACCTCGGCGAAGCGCGCCGAGGTGGTACTGGAGGCGTTTCGCATCGCTCGCGCGCGGGATCCACGCCTGGAGCTGCTGATCGTCGGCGAGCCTGCACCGAACATCGACGTCGAGTCGCTTCGCGGCGAGGGGATCGTGATGACCGGGTACGTCGCGGATGACGAGTTCCCGCGCTACTACGCGATCGCCGACCGCTTCGTGAATCTGCGCTATCCGTCCGCGGGCGAGACCTCGGGGACGCTGATCCGCGCACTGGACGCGGGCAAGCCGGTGGCGGTGAGCGACTACGCGCAGTTCGCGGAGCTGCCGGACGACGTGGTGTGCAAGGTGCCGCTGGGGGCAGGGGAGGTGGAGCGGCTGGTGGAGTTCTTCACGGCGGAGTTGCCGTCGCCCGCGGAGAAGCAGCGCGCGTGGCTGGAGGAGCACGCGGCGCTGGAGAAGACGGTGGAGGGGTACCTGAGCGCGCTGGAGCCTGTCATCCTGAGCCGCGAAGACGGCGAAGGATCCCCTGCCGATAGCACGCGACACGTTCATCGCACGGGGTCCTTCGCCGTCTATGCGGCTCAGGATGACAGCCGATTGCCGCTCTTTCCGCAACTCGAGCTGGTCTCCGCCGATCCCCTCGTCATCCGCAACGTTGGCGACGCGACCATCCGCACCCTCGTCTACGGGCAACCCGAATACCGCCTGATCGCGAAATGGCTCGACGGCGACGCGTGGCTCTCGCTACCCAAAGATCTCCACCCTGGCGAGACGGCGGAGATTGCGCTGCCGAGCCAGGCCACCGGCACCATCCGGCTCTACCACGCACTGCAGGACATCCCGATGCTCGAGCCCGAACCGTGGGGGACGGCGCGTGTTCGATGACACCGCGCTCGCGCACCTGCGCGAGATCCTCGCGCGCAGGCCCGCCGTTGAGATCGACGCACCGCAGCACAGGCGTGCGTGCGTCCTCATCCCCCTCATCCGCAACGGTGCCGGCTACTCCGTCCTCCTCACGCGCCGCTCCGAAAATCTCGCCTCCCACAGCGGCCAGATCGCCTTTCCCGGAGGCGCCGTCGAGGAAGGCGAGCAGCTGCACGATGCCGCCATCCGCGAGGCTGAGGAGGAAGTCGGCATCCGGCCGGCGGACGTGGAGCTCATCGGGCGCCTCGACGACCTCATCACCCACAGCGGCTTCCTCGTCGCGCCGTTCGTCGGCGTCATCCACGAGCCGGTCGAGTACGTGATCCAGGAGTCCGAGGTCGTCGAAGTCTTCGAAGTCCCGATCGAGGCACTGCTCGACCTCCGCAACCCCGAGATCCGATACGTCGCGTGGCGCCGGAAAGAGTTTCCCGCGTACTTTTACCGCTACCGCGACTATGAGATCTGGGGACTCACCGGACGCATGCTCAAGGCGTTCCTCGACCTCGTCTGGCAGTCGATCTGAGTTACTGCACCAGCTTGTCGACGTACGCCGCGAGCGCCTGGCCGTTGTCACCGGCTTCGACGATCGTGCCGTTCACCATGTACGTCGGCGTCGCGCGAACGTCGTTGCTCAGCGCGAGGCCCGCGCCGCGGAGGATCTCCGCGCGCAGCTCCGCGTTCTCCAGGTCCGCATCGTATTTCTTCAGGTCGAGGTCGTGATCCTCGGCCCAGGCCCGCGCCCAGTCCCAGAACATGAATGCGTTGAGCTGGTCCTGGTTGTCGTAGACGTTCTTCTTGAAGTCCCAGAACAGGTCCGGCTTCTGGCGATGGATCGCGCGGCCGGCGAGCGCCGCGGGGAAGGCCCACGGGTGCATCGTCAGGGGCAGGTCGTAGCGCACGTAGCGCACCTTGCCGTCGTGCTTCTTCACGATCGGGTCGACCCAGCCCGACGCGCGGCGGCAGGACGGGCACTGGAAGTCCGAGAACTCGATGATCGTCACCGGGCCCGAGCCCTTCGCCGGCGATTTCGCGGCGAGCGCCTCGAACACCTTCGTCCGCTGCGCGGGGATGTCGCCGCCGAGGCGCTTGAAGTTGCCGAAGAAGAACGTGCGGCCTTCCGGGTCGACTAGGCCGTACAACGGCGCCTTGCCGCTCTCGGTCGTCTGCCACAGCGTGACCGGGACCAGTCCGTCCTCCGTCAACCGCCGCTCCAGCTCCGCGGTCAGGTTCGTCTGCATGCTGCGCCAGGCGAAGTTCTTCAGCTTCAGCTCGATCGTCCCGCCCTCTTCATCCGCGATCGGCCACGGCGAGCCGAGGAAGAAGCCACCGGTGGGGGAGACCACGGCGATGTACTGGCCCTCGCACGAATGCACCTTGCTCTCGACCTGGACCAGCGTGCCCGTGAAGCGCTGCGGCAGCTTCACCGGCGATTCCAGGTACTTGACGGTCGCGCCGTCACAGACGGGCAACGACCCGCGGATGGCCTGGTCCAGCTTCGGATCGACGTCCGCAAACACGGACGCGCACAGAACGAGCGTGAGGCTGAGCAGAATGGACCGGTTCACGAGGAAGTGGAACCGGACCTTGCAGGCGGGACATTCCGGACGCCGTTAAGTGTGGTTGGGGTCAGACCCCAACCACACTTAACGCGGTCTGGTTAGTTGTTCGGCGGTGCCTCGCTGATGGTCTCCACCGTCTTCCCGACCTTGCCGTCCTGATTGGTCTGGCTGGCGATGTCACCCAGCGACACGATGCCTACGAGCTCGTCGTTGTGGTTCACCACCGCGACCCGGCGGATCTCGGCGCTGTTCATCAGCTCGAGCGCTTCATGGACCGAGGCGTCTTCGCGGACGCTGCGGACGGTCTTGGTCATGAGCTCGGTCACCCGCGCGCTCTCGAGGTTCTTCCCCTCGGCCAGCCCGCGGACCACGATGTCGCGGTCGGTGATGAGCCCGATGATCTTCTTCCCGTCGACGACCGGCACCACGCCGGTGTCCTGATCCTTCATGATGCGGGCGACGTCGCGAAGCGAATCCTTCTCACTGACGCACTCGGGGTTGCGCGTCATCACGTCGCGGATATGGCGATTCTGATCCTGAGCCATTTTTTCTCCTTCAAGGTTTCGACAACCCTGAAGGAGAGAGCAATGGCCGTTCCCGTTAGAACGAAACGCGGAGTCCGCCGCTGACGGTGAGGAACTTCGGCTGAAATTCAACCTGGGTCCAGTGATACGAGCCCTCGACCACCACGCCGTAGCGGCGCGTGATCGGGAAGTCGGCGTTCACGCCCGCCGTGACGCCCCAGCCCGACTGCGACTCTTCGTCCGGTGCCGACAGCCGGTAATAGCCGAGGCCGGCGAAGAGGCCGCTGGAGCCGAAGGGCTCGTCGAAGTCGTACTGGACCAGGGCCTCCACGTGCGCGACCTCGCCGCCGGCCGCGTCGCGGCGGAACTGGGTGGGGTCGTTTTCCGGGGTGTCCGGGTCATCCTCGATGAACGGGACGGGGATCTCGCTCTCCAGGCGCCCGCCTTTGAACTTCAGGCGAAGGTCCGGCTCGATGGGAATCGACCAGTACAGCTCGAAGGAGGTGTTGCTGAAGGAGAAGTTGCTCTCGATCCAGTCCGACTCGGCGTCGCCTGTGATCGACCGCACCGCGCCGCCGCCGAAGACGAAGCGCCGGCTGCCGCCGATGAGTACACCGAATTCATTCGATTCCTGAGCGGCGACAGGCACCGCGCTGCCGAGGATCAGCGCGAGCAGAAAAAGGGTCCGTTTCATGGCCGGCACTATACGGGATGGGTTCTCGTTCTTCAAAGTCAACTCCCCCTCGCTAGAATGCCCGCGTGCGTACACTCGCGAGCGCGTTGTCGTTAGTAGGACGCGAGGCGCTCCGAATCGTTCTGCCCTCCTGGTGCGTCGCCTGTGAACGGGATCTGCCGTGGAGGGAACGGAGGGCGTCGTGTTGCGGCGATTGCTGGGCCGCCCTGCCAAAGATCGCTGGTGCGAAGTGCGCGTCCTGCGCGCTCCCCCTACCCGGAGGCTCGACGCTCTGCATTCCCTGTCTCGCCGACCCTCTCCCTGTCCAGTGGTGCGACGCCTGGGGCGAGTACCGCGGCTCCCTGGAGCGCCTCCTGGGCGCGTTGAAGTTCGAGCGTCACGACTTTCTGGACGACGCGCTGGCGTCCCTGCTCGAGGAGACCTTGCGCGAGCGGGGCGATCTGGAGTTCGACGCGATCGTCGCCGTCCCCATGACCTCGGCCAAGGAGCGTCGCCGCGGATACAACCAGGCCGACCTCCTCGGACGCGCTCTCTCGCGTCGTCTCGGCGTGGGTTGTGATATGACGCTCCTCGTACGGGCCGGAGAGCGGGCGACGCAGTCGAAGCTGCCGAAGCGCGAGCGCGCCGCCAACGTACGAGGGGCCTTCTCAGCAGCATCCCGCGTGAAAGGAAAATCGATTCTCGTCGTCGACGACATCTGCACCACCGGCGAAACACTCCGCGCCTGCGCGACCGCGCTTCTGCGCGAAGACGCTGGCCGGGTGTGCGCCGTGACCGTCGCCAAAGCGAGTTGATCTGACGCATGTTCCGAGCGTTCTTCATCGCACTCTCCGAAAGCCGCATGCTCCGCTCCGTCGCCGAGCGGTCCGCGATCGGCCGCCGCCTGTCGGGCCGCTTCGTGGCAGGGATGACCGTCGAGGACGCGCTGGCCGCGACGGTGGCCACGAACGCCAGGGGCATGAGCGTCAGCGTCGACAACCTCGGCGAGAACGTCACCAATCTCGAGGAGGCGCGGCATAGCGCGCAGCTCTACCACGAGATGATCGACGAGCTCACGAACCGCAAGCTGAACGCGAACGTCAGCATGAAGCTGACGCACATGGGCCTCGACCTCGACGAGGGCGTCGCCACGCAGATCGCGAACGAGCTGGTGGCGCACGCGACGCGGGTGAACAACTTCGTCCGCGTGGACATGGAAGGGTCGCCGTACACCCAGAAGACGCTCGACATCGTGTACGACCTGCACGGACGTCCCGGCAACGCCGGCCACGTCGGCGCGGTGATCCAGGCGTATCTGCGTCGCAGCGAGCAGGACGTGCGCGAGCTCTGCGCGAAAGGGATTCGCATCCGGTTGTGCAAGGGAGCGTACAAAGAGGCGGCCGACATCGCCTATCAGGAGAAGTCCGAAGTGGACGGGAACTTCGTCGCGCTGATGAAGATCCTGCTCGAGAGCGGCGTCTACCACGGCATCGCCACGCACGACCCGAAGATGATCGACGCCACGATTGCGTTCGCGAAAGCGGAAAAGATCCCCGCCAGCGCGTTCGAGTTCCAGATGCTCTACGGCGTCCGCCGCGATCTGCAGGAGCAGCTCGTCAAGGACGGCTGGGGCATGCGCGTCTACATCCCATTCGGCTCGGAGTGGTATCCGTACCTGATGCGCCGCCTGGCCGAGCGTCCGGCGAACGCGATCTTCATCTTGAAAAACCTGTTCCGACGCTGAGGTTCTGCGGACACGGGTCGGGGCCGGGCGGCCGGAGCTCCGCGATCTCGATCAGGAACGCGTAGGGCGTGTACTTCTGCTCGAACTTGGAGGCCGGGAGGTAGTCCGCTGTGTCGCTGTCGAACGTGTAAGTCTGTGAGCCTGTCATGTACGCGTTGCACGTGTTCATGCCGGCCTGTAGCTCCGTGACGAACCAGTTGATCGAGCTCCAGTTGCGCTCCTTCGGCTTCCCCAGAACCAGCCAGTACCGGCCCGCCTCCAGATCCAGGTCGTTGAAGATGTCGACCCAGTCGTCGAAGGGATAGGAGAGCTCGAACGCCGTACGCGCGACCTCGTCGCCATCCGTTATTTTCGGGCCGATCTCCCGCATGAGGAAGGCGTCGACTTCAGCGTACCCGCCCCCGTTCCCGAGCCGGGCCGCGATACTGACGTGATGGTGCGCGCGCTCAAGCCGGAAACCGACAGCCATGTGGTGGAACGCCACCGGCCAGGTATTCTTGCCGTCCGCGATCAGCACGGTCGCGCGCTCCAGCGGCGGCTGCGGCGCCTCCTGCGCAAAAAGGGGAACCATTCCGAGGAAAAGGAGCAACCCGATCGCTGGCTTCATTGGAGCTCTCCCGGTCTCTTTGCTGGAGCGGACAGAAGCGGCCTCTGTGCCACGCCTCTCCTCTGATACGGGTCAGGAGAGCGGTGCGTTTCCTCTCCTCCAATGGCGACGCTATGGCTCCTGAAGAGGACGCTGTGTCGAGGGCTATGGAGTGCGGCGGCAGGGCCGCCGTTTTCGAATTCGTTTGCCGTGAGCCGTACGCGTGTCGCTCGCGCCGCGCGAATTTCAAAGCGGCGGCCTTGCCGCCGCACTCCATAGCGCTAGCGCTGACGACTGATGGAAGCGCGATGGATGTGCCAGCGGCGCTCGTCCGCGGGTGCGCCGTCCACCACCACGCGCCGCATCGTGTACGAGCCTTCGAACCGCTGGTTCTCACCAGCCTTCGTGCGCGCCGTGATCGTGACCGGAATCTCCACGTAACGCGAGCCGGCCGCCCCTTCGACCCGTGAAGGCGTTCCCGTCGTCAACGCCACCGACTCCGTCTCCGCGAACCCGCGGGCAAAGTCCTCCACCGTCTGGTTCGGCGGCCCCGAGGGTCCCCACTGGCGGTAGGCGCGCTCATAAGCGCGCGCGGAGATCGCGTCGTAATACGACCGCAGCACCGCGACCGCCTCCGCCGCGGAGTCCTCCCCCCGCTGCGGTTCGTTCCGGTAGCCCGTGATCAGCCAGCGGTCGTCGAATCGTTCGAGCGTCACCCGCACCGGAACGCGCCCCGACGCCCTCGTGCTCGTCACCTCCACGACCTCTCCCGTCACCTCGGCGCGGTCCTGCGACACCTCCGAGACCTCACTCACCTCGATCCGATCCGGCCACGGACTCGACACCGCCCGCCCCGGCGCGCTCGCAGGCGCCTCCGCCCATCGCTCGAGCAGCTCCGGCTGCACCAGCCCGTCATACGCCCTGCGAATGCCCGCCGCCGCCACGTCCGCCGGAGCCGTGATCGAGACGTCCTTCATCCGCAGGCCGAAGTCCTCGACCACCTGCCGCGGCGTGGTTTCCGCCGGTTCCGCCGGCTGCACCGTTCCAGAGCTCGGCTGTTCGGTCGTTGGCGCGTGGGCAGGTGCCTCTGGATTGCAGGAGAGCAACGTGAAACAGGCGACCACTGCCATGACCACCGGGCGGATCATGAGACTCATCGCGTGCAGGAACCGGACCCTGTTCACCGGCCTCCGTGGACAGGACCGCCGCCGTCCCGGCGGCTGATGCGGCGGCGTCCCGCCGCCGCGGCGCTGGGGACACACGTGCCGCGCGAGCGCCGCGCAGGCGAGGACGCCTGCGCATCAGCCGGCGGGACGCCGGCGGTCCGAAAAGCGTCGAAGGGAAGCCGCATGCTTGCGTTATGAAGCGTCGATTCTTGCGGAAAGCCTGGCTGAAGCCATGATCGAAGCCGCATGCTTCGATTTCGGGGACAGCGACCCTTTCGAAACCACGGGAGAAGCCATGATCGAAGCCGCGTGCTTCGATTTCGGGAACAGCGACCCTTTCGAAACCACGGGAGAAGCCATGATCGAAGCCGCGTGCTTCGATTTCAGGAACGACGATCCCTTCGAAGCCACCGGAGAAGCCATGATCGAAGCCGCATGCTTCGATTTCTGGAACGACGACGCCGTCGAAACCACCGGGGAAGCCATGATCGAAGCCGCGTGCTTCGATTCTTGGAGCAACGATCCTTTCGATACCACCTGAAAAGCCGTGATCGAAGCCGCGTACTTCGATTTCGGGGACAGCGACCCTTTCGAAACCACCGGAGAAGCCATGATCGAAGCCGCGTGCTTCGATTTCTGGAACAGCGACCCTTTCGAAACCACCGGAGAAGCCATGATCGAAGCAGCATGCTTCGATTTCAGGAACGACGACCCCGTCGAAACCACCGGGGAAGCCATGATCGAAGCCGCGTGCTTCGATTCTTGGAGCAACGATCCTTTCGAAACCACCGGAGAAGCCGTGATCGAAGCCACGTGCTTCGATTTAGGCAACAACGATCCTTTGACACTACCGGAGAAGCCACGATCGAAGCCGCATGCTTCGATTTCGGCGTCGGTTTGGGAGCCGGTGGCTATGGGGAAGGTCCGGACCTCATCGTGCCGACCGTGGACCTGGTGGTTCGACACGTTGTTGACTATCTGCTTTCGGGATCGGACGAACCGGCCCGTCTTGCCGTCAGCGGTGTCTCGACGAAATGATCCTCGCTGGAGCCACTGCACGCGGCGGGACGTGCGCGGTGGTGTCACAATAAGGGCGTGACTGCTCCCGACCTCAACGCCCTCATCTGCGACCTGGCCCGGTCGTTCTACGACCTCGGCTGGGCCAGTGGTACGGGCGGCGGCATCTGCATCCGCGACGGCGACCGGGTCGTGCTCGCGCCGAGCGGCGTACAGAAGGAGCGGATGCAGCCGGAGCAGATGTTCACCATGGCGCTGGACGGCTCGATCCTCACGCGGCCGGACGATCCGGCGCTGCGGCCGTCGGAGTGCAGCTCGCTGTTCCTGAAGGCGATCAACCTGCGGGGCGCGGGGGCGGTGATCCACAGCCACTCCATCCACGCGGTGATGGCCACGCTGATTTTCGAGAAGGAGTTCTCGGTCTCGCACCTGGAGATGATCAAGGGCATCGAGGGGATGGGCTATGGCGACCGCCTGGTCGTGCCGATCATCGACAACACCGCGCGCGAGTGCGATCTCGCGGACTCGCTCGAAGCCGCCATCCTCGCGTATCCGGAGACGCACGCGGTCCTCGTGCGGCGCCACGGCGTCTATGTGTGGGGCCCGGACTGGGTCCGCGCGAAGACGCAGGCCGAGTGCTACGACTATCTCTTCCGCGCCGCCGTCGAAATGCGGCGCCTCGGAATCGCAACCGTTCAGGGAGGTACAGAAGATGCGAGCCTATCGACTCGATCAGCCGGATTCCTCGATCGCGCCTGAGGTTCTCGCCGCGCGCGGCGTGCTGTCGTGGTCCGTCCCCGCCGACGAAGCCTCGCGCGCGGAGCTCATCGAGAGCGTGAAGCGCGAATACGGCTACGTCGACGAGGACTTCGTCGAGCTCAAGGCCGAGATGCCCAACATCGACGAGGTCTGCGCGAAGTTCGACAAAGAGCATTTCCACACCGAGGACGAGGTGCGGTACGTCGTCGCCGGCGCGGGCATCTTCGACGTGCGCGATGCGGACGACCAATGGGTCCGCATCGAAGTGACCCCGGGCGACATGATCGTCATCCCCGCGCGGACCTATCACCGGTTCTACCTGACGGACGCGAAGCAGATCCGCTGCATGCGGTTGTTCGCCAACCACAACGGGTGGTCGCCGCTGTATCGGTGATCACGGAACGCGGCCGGCTCTGATAAAGAGCGGACACCGAAGCGGACGGCGGCTCACCGGATCGCCCCACATCCGCTCGAGCTCCGGCGCGATCTCCGCGGTTGCCCGGGTTCCCCGCTCCAGAAAGTACCGTTGCGATGCCGACCAGGTCTCGAGGAAGGCCAGCAGCTCGGCGAGGTTCCATTCGGCGGTCATCGCGAAAGCTGGCGCCTCGATCTCATCGAACGGGAAGGGGAGGGTCGCGTAACGTTCGTGGACGTATTGAATGCGCTCGGGCCAGTAGCTGCCGAGGACCTCTTCCTGAAACCGGTGGACGGCTGGGCCGAGGACGTCGGCGAAATCGCGCGGACCATAGGAGAAGAGCGCGACCATCGCGCCCTTGCGGCCAACGCGCTGGACCTCGCGGGTGAAATCCTCGAGCTCGAACCAATGGGCCGCCGCACCGGCCGTGACGAGGTCGACCGACGCGGAGTCCAGCGACGCGCGGCCGGACGGCTCGTGGCGGTATTCGACGCGCTCGTGCGGGATTGCGCGCGCCAGTTGCTCGCTGCTCGCATCCGTGGCGATCACATGGTCGAAGTGCTCCGCGAGCGCGGCGGCGACCTGTCCGCTCCCCGTGCCGGCATCCCAGGCGAGCGCGCGGCCCGGGCTCACCGAGGCGAGCCAAGCGAAGAGCGCGTCCGGATAGCGGGGGCGGTGCCGGGCATAGGCGTCGGCATGACCGGAGTAGTGATCTTCGAATTGCACGGGGGAGGGGATGCTATCAGGTCAACCTCTCGCATCCCGGTACGTATGATCACCACATGAAGCGCGTTCTAACGACCGTCCTCTTCTTCATCACCCTCACCATCCACGCACAGACCGTCGTTCCCGCCGACGTCGACGCCTACCTCACGAAGGTCGTGCGCGAGCTGAACGCGCCCGGCGTGGCCGTCGCGATCGTGAAGGACGATCTCGTGGTGTACGCCAAAGCGTTCGGGGTGAAGGAGCTCGGCAAGCCCGAGCCGGTGACGACGGACACGAAATTCGCGATCGGCTCGATCTCGAAGTCATTCACCACGACCCTCCTCGGCATCCTCGTGGACGAGAAGAAGATCGAGTGGGACGACAAGGTGACGAAGTACCTGCCGGCGTACGCGATGTGGGATCCGTGGGTCACGCGCGAGCAGACCGTACGCGATCTCATCACCCATCGCGCCGGCCTGCGGCCGATGAGCGGCGGGACGGTCTGGTACGGCTCGGACTATTCGCGCGAGGAGGTCCTCCGCCGCGCGCGGTTCCTCGAGCCGGTGAGCAGCTTCCGGTCGGTCTTCTCGTATCAGAACATCAACTACCTCGCTGCCGGCGAGGTGGCGCACGTAGCCGCGGGGAAGACGTGGGACGACCAGGTGCGCGAGCGCATCTTCGTGCCGCTGGGGATGAGTCAGTCGACGACCGGGTTGCCACCGATGTCCGGGAACGTCGCCTCTCTACACTCGGAGATCGACGGCGTGCTGCGCGTCGTCCCGCACCGCGACTACGACAACGTCGCCCCGGCCGCGTCGATCTACGCCTCGGTGCTCGACATGGCGGAGTACATGCGGCTCCACCTCAATCGCGGCGCGCTTCCTGACAAGGACGCCGACAAGCGGATCTACAGCGAGGCGGTGGCGCGGCAGATGTTCTCGCCGCAATCGCTCGTGTCGGTGCCGATCCAGGCACCGCCTCCGGAGCTGGCCGCCTATGAGCCGATGTTCTCGGCATATGGATTCGGCTGGTTCATCCGCGACGTGCGCGGCGAGAAGGTGATCGAGCACTCCGGCGGCGTGGACGGCTTCTCCGCGCAGGTGAGGCTCCTGCCCGGAAAGCATGCCGCGATCGTCGTGCTCTCCAACTACGAAGGCGCGGCCATCGGCGTGATCGACCGGCACCTCACCGAAATGCTGATCGGGGTACCGCCCTTCGACTGGCTCGGCTTCGTCCAGAAGCGCATCGCCGAAGGGAAGAAGAATCAGGAGGACGCGGAGGCGAAGCGGCTCACGGAGCGGAAGAAGTCGGAGAAGCCGTCGCTGTCGCTCGCATCGTATGCGGGGACGTACCGCGACCAGCTGTACGGCGACCTGACGGTTGCGCTGGAGAGCGGGAAGCTCGTGCTCCGCTTCTCGCACACGCCGTCGTTCACGGCCGACCTCGAGCCGTGGCACTACGACACCTTCCGGACGCACTGGCGCGACCGGGTGGTCACGAAAGGCTTCGTGACGTTTCCGCTCACCGCTCGCGGGGAGATCGACGCGCTGGTGTTCGACCAGCCCAGCCTCCTGGACGCCGACTTCCGCGAGCTGGACTTCCATCGGGTGAAGGAAGAAGCTGCGCACTGAACGACCGCAAACCCGGTCAGGCGCGCGATCCGCACACACAGTCAGGCATCATGACCGTTCTCTCGGAAACCGGCGCGTTGAACGCGGTCCAGGACCCGCGGCGGCTCGCTTGCGTGCGGGGGACGAGCCTCCTCGACTCGCCGGTGGAGGAGGCGTTCGACCGGCTCACGCGGCTGGCGGCGAAGCTGACCGGTGCGCCGGTCACGTTCATCTCGCTGGTGGAGGAAGGGCGCGACTTTTACAAGTCGTGCTTCGGCTTCCCGGAGCCGCTGGCGTCCGACCGCCAGTTGACCGGGACGACCTTCTGTCACTACGCGCTCGTATCGCAGGGGCCGCTCGTGATCGAAGACACGCTCGCGCACCCCATCTATCGCAACGTGCCGACGGTCGAGTCGCTCGGCGTGCGCGCGTATCTCGGGATTCCGCTGAAGCTCGACGGGATGGCAATCGGGTCGTTCTGCGCCATCGACTTCACCCCGCGCGCCTGGTCCGCGCTGGAGATCGAAGTGATGGAAGAGCTCGCGGCCTCGACGATGCGCGAGATCGAGCTGCGCGCGGCCATCGACGCCGCGGAGACGGAGCGCAGCCGGCTCAGAGCGTTGCTCAATCACGTTCCCTCCGCGGTGATCTTTGCCGACGCGGTGTCGAAACGCGCGTCGCTGTGGAATCAGCAGGCCGAACAGATTCTGGGGACGGTTCCTCGGGGCGCGGAGCTCGGGGGAGATCCGGCCTACGTGGCCTTTCTTCCGGATGGCAAAACGCTCGAGCCGCACGAGTCGCCTCTCGAGCGCGCGATGCTGGGTGAGACCGTGCGCGGCGAGGAGTTCGAGATCGCGAGGAGCGACGGTTCGAGGGTCTGGATTCGCATCCATGGCGCGCCCGTGCGCGATGCAACCGGATCCGCAATCCTCGGGGGCGTCATCTCGTTCTACGACGTGACGGAGCAACGGCGGATCGAACAGGAGAACCGCAGCCTCTACGAGCAGGCGCGCTCGGCCAATCGCACGCAGGACGACTTCTTCGCCATGGTGTCGCACGAGCTGCGGACTCCGATGACGTCGATCCTCGGGTGGTCGAAGCTGCTCATGAATGAGGATCTGCAGAATGAGACGGCGATCGAGGCGGCGGAGGCGATTGCGGGGAGCGCGCGGCTGCAGGCGCAACTCATCGACGACCTGCTCGATGTGTCCCGGATCGCCACGGGGAAGATTGCGCTGAACCTGAGAAGCCTGAACGTGAACGGCCCGATCAGTGAGGCGGTTCAGGCCGCGCAACCTGTGGCCGCGAGTCACGGCCTCCGGCTGCGCGCGGATCTCGGGGCGGTGCCGGTCATCGAAGGGGACGCGGCGCGCCTCCGGCAGGTCGTCAGCAATCTGTTGTCGAACTCCATCAAGTTCACTCCGCGCGGCGGTCTGATCGAGGTCACGTCGCGCACGGAAGGCGGACGGGCGGTGATCGTCGTGCGCGATACCGGCCGCGGGATTGCGCCGGAGCTGCTCCCGCACGTGTTCGAGAAGCACCGCCAGGCACGGACCGCGGAGATGGGCGGACTGGGTCTCGGCCTGACGATCGTCCGCCACCTCGTGGAATTGCACGGCGGCGAGGTGCGGGTGGAGAGCGCGGGCCCCGGGAAAGGCGCGGAGTTTACGATCCGGCTGTGAGACGAGTCGCGACTCGGATATTTCGCGGCGCTCTACAACGCTGCACCACGATTTCAACACGGTGAACGCGGTGCTCTCCAGCCAGGTGGCCACGGTGGCCGAGGAGATCAATTCGCTCTCGCCGGTGCTCGCGGACATCTACAGGGTGCTGATGAATCACGAGCTCGATCTGATTTCCGACGGACTGGTCGCCAATGCGCCGGCGCCGATGACGAAGACCGCGGCGGCGAAGATCTGAGGGGGGAGGTGGCGCGCTCCGCCACCTGGGTGGGCGGGGGAGGCTTCGTTCTCCCGAGAGCCCGGGCGGCGGGGACGCCACCCGATCAGCCGCCGGGACGGCGGCGGTCCGCAAAGGCCCCCCGGACCGCCGGCGTCTCCGCCGGCTGATGTGGCGGCGTCCCGCGCCGCCACTGGGTGGGCGGGGGACCAGCCGGCGGCTATTCTCTGATTGTGACGCCCGCGAAGGCGGCCGCTCCAAGAGCGCGTTGACACTGATACGCTATCCGCCGTGCTCCCCAGCATTCTCGTCATCGCCAGTGCCCTGATCGTTCTGACGCTCGGTCTCCTGCACCTCGTCTTTACATTCTCGGGCCCCAAATTCAACGCGCGCGACCGCGAGCTGCAGGCCCGGATGGAAGTCGTGTCGCCCGTCCTCACCACCCAGACCACGATGTGGAAGGCCTGGGTCGGGTTCAACGCCAGTCACAGCTTCGGCGCCATCCTGTTCGGGGCGGTGTTCGGCTATCTGGCGCTCGTCCACAGCGCGCTGCTCTTCCACTCGGTGTACCTCGCCTCCGTCGGTGGGCTGCTCCTCCTGGGCTACGTTTTCCTCGGAGCGAAGTACTGGTTCAGCGTCCCGTTTCGCGGAGTCTGTCTCGCGTCCATCTGCTACGCGGCGGGCTTTGCGCTCTCGCTGGCGAGCTGATGAAACGCGCCGTCCTGATCGTCGCGCTCTCCTTTGCGCTGGCCTTCCAGGCGCAGGCGCGCGCGGAATGGCGCGACACGTTCGAGTCGCGGGTCGAGATTCTCGCCCTGCTGCAATCGCTCAATGCCGGGATTCTCGCCGGCTCGAGCGCGACGCGGACGTTGGAGGACTGGTGCGGCGAGCACCGCATGGCAGACGACCCGAAGATCTTGGCCGTGAGAGTGGCGGACGTTCCCAAGGAGCCGTCCGCCGAACAACTGCAGCGGCTCGACGTTCGCGACGCATCCGAGGTGCGATACCGGCGCGTGGAACTGCGCTGCGGAGCGCATGTCCTCTCCAGGGCCGACAACTGGTACGTACCAGGACGACTGACACCGGAGATGAACGCGCTGCTGGAAACGACCGATACCCCCTTCGGCAAAGCGGTGCAGCCGCTCCGTCCGTATCGGCGCACGGTCGCCGTCATGATGCTGTGGACGCCGTTGCCGCGCGGCTGGGAACAGCAGAAGCGGCCGCGATTCCGCTGGCGTCGCCGGCGGACGTTGTCGATCCCGCAGGACGTCTTCCAGCATCGCGCCGTGCTGTACACGGCGGAGCATGTGCCTTTCTCCGAGGTCGTGGAGACGTATCAGTCGGAGACGCTCAACTTCCGGCGGTGAAGACGGCTTCGGTTGCGAGTGCCGTAATTGTTCCGTATGGACCGCTCCCCGGAAGGCCGTCCGTGGTAGTTTCGGCGCGCAACCGGCGCATTTGAGAATCACAGGAGGCCCTTTTGAGACGATCATCAGCGCTGTTCCTTGCTCTCCTTCTCACCTTCACCCTTTCCGCCGCGGCAGCGGACACGCCGCGGCTCCTCTTCACCGTTCCGGACCAGGTCGACGCCTCCGCGCTGCGGATGGAGATCCACGTCGACGGGCGGCTCTTCGTCGACGACCTTCTCGAGTTGCGCGACGATGGCCGTAACGGGACATTCGAGCTTCTCGAGCACGACACCGCTCGCGCCGCGAAGCTCGCCAGGCTCGCGGCGAGCGCGCGCACCGCCACCGTCCGGCTGTCGATCGACGGTGAGGTGCTCCGCACGCTCCCGCTGCGCGACTTCCTCGCCGCCGGCGGCACGCTGGCCGGGGAGGTCACGCTCCCGCTCTCCGAGAGAGCGACGTTCGGAATCGAGGCCGGTCCGGGTGCGCAGGCCGGACCGATCGCCAGCCCCCGCCCGCGCACGAACGACACCTGTCAGGACAACTGCGAGATCAACCGGCAGTGGTGCTACCAGAACACGCCGGAGTGCGCGACCGTCATCTACTGCGAAGTCTGCGAGAACGAGTATCAGTCGTGCCTGAACTACTGCCAACAGACCGGCGACAGCGACGGCGACGGCGTGCAGAACTCGTCCGACAATTGCCCGAACACGGCCAACGCCGGCCAGCAGGACTGCGACGGCGACGGCATCGGCGACGCCTGCGACTCGTTCAACGGAACGACCACGTACCAGGGCTACAACGAACAGGTCGATTTCGTCTACGGTCCCGTCTACTCGTATTGCAGCGGTCCGTGGCGGTACAGCCTGTACGAGGTCTATTACCACCGCACGCATTACTACCAGGACACGTACTGCAACAGCACGGTGGTGAACCGGAGCAGCACGACGTACCACATGACGTACGCCTGGCAGACCACGTACGATCCGTGGGGCTGCGGCTCCTGGGCGCAGGCACCGGCCGATGACACGCAGAGCCTGCGCTCGAATGAAGCACCGAAGCCGGTGCTGCAGTACCGCGACGGCAGCCTGTGGGTCGAGGGCGGAAAGCTGCCCGTGGCCGAGGGGGCGCGCTACGAGCAGCAGGACGGCGCGGTCTATGTCGTCAAGCCGGATGGCGCCTGGCAGGTCGACTTCGAGTTACGGCCGATGAAGATGGACGCCGCGCCGCGCCGTCAGGGACCGGCACCAAAGTCTCGGCGGCAGTAGACACACACACACTCTCTCTCTCTCTCGACACACGCCGCCGGTTGCAAAGGCCTCGGAGCTCGAGCTCCGAGGCCTTTTTCACAGCACGTCCCGTCTGCCCCTACGGACTCCCGGCCGCCACCTCGGCCTCGTAGGCCAGGGGGTTGGCGTGGTAGCGGCTGATCTCGGCCTGAATCTCCTGCAGCGTGTTCTTGCGGCGGAGAATCGAGCGCACGGAGGCGAAGCCGACTCCTTCGAACAGCGCGCCGATCTCGTTCGGGGGGAGCTCACACTCCAGCGGTTCGATGTCGGAGAGGTCGGCCGTGTTGACGATCTTGTCCGACAGCACACCCTCGAACGTGGGCGCCTGGGGCATGCGTTTACCGAAGTCTTCGCCCCGGAAATCGATGCCGGCCCACCCGAGGAGGGTCTTGATGAAGGAGGTGTGGTCGAACGGCATGTCGCCCTGGGCGCGGAACACCGTCGACGGCGGGATGAACGGTGAGATCAGGAGCGTCGGCACGCGGGCGCCGAAGAGGTTGAACCCGAATTTCTGATCGCCGTGCTTGACGTCGGGATTGGTGGCCTTCCACGACGGGGCGACGTGATCGAACGTGCCGCCGTGCTCGTCGAAGGTGACGATGAACAGCGTCTCGTTCCACTTCTTGCCGGCGCGCAGCGCGCTGTACACGCTCAGCAGAAAGTTCTCGCCGGGCCCGACGAGCGTCGGCGGGTGATAGTCCCAGCCCTGCACGGTGAACTCGCGGCTGGAGTAGTAGCCGTAGCCCCACTTCGGCTCGAGGTACGTGAACGCGGGCAGGGCGTCCGCCTGGGCCAGCGAAAAGAACCGGGTCAGCGGGGCGATCTCCCCGTTCTTCGCGTCCGAGATTTTCGGGAAGGTGTACTGGGTGTAGCACTGCTTGTTTTTGCCGCCCTTCGGCGTCTGCCACAGATCGTTGTAGTAGATGCCCCAGGTCATCTTCTTTCCCAGGGCGTTGAAGATCGTGTCCCGGGTGTATTGCTCGATCGCGTTGTAGTGGGAGTTGTTCTCGCGCCCTTCCGACGTGCCCATGAGCGAGAAGGCGCGGTTCGGATTCGTCTGCGTGGGAACGGAGCAGAACCAGGCGTCGCTGACGGCATACCGCGTGGCGAGGGCGCTCATCACCTTGAGTTGGGCGGGCGTGTACGTCCAGAGGATGTCCATCCCCTGCCAGTCGACCATCTTGTGCGTGTAGTAGTCCTGATAGAACCCCTGCATCGTGAGGGCCGTGTTTTTCGGGGGCATGCCGCCAATCATGTCCTGGTTGCCGAACATCTGATTGAGCACGCCGTTCCACGACAGCGAGGCGTACATCTCCTCGTACGGATCCCACGCCGGCACGGCTTTGTTCGCGTGTTCGTCCGGCAGCGGCACGACCTGGTACTTCTGCGACGACGACCACGGCTGAAAGTACGGACCGGTGTTGAGGCCGTTGTACGGCTGCTTCTTTTCGGGAGGCCAGAAGTTCGGCGTCGTGCCTTTGGGGTAGAGCCATCCGAGCAGGTTGTCCAGGGAGCGGTTCTCGAGCATCAGGAACACGATCTTCTTGATCTGGGGCATGGTCGAATCAGGCACGGCGAAGCTCCTCTCTCAACTCAATAGTATGCACCCAGGGCGGTGCAGCGGGGCCGGCGCGTGTTTGGAGCGGCCGCCTTCGCGGCCGCGTTTCTCGCATGCACGTTTCCCCGGGCTTGAAAGCCCGGGGCCACAATTGGAGAGCGCGCCTCCGCGCGCTCCGGCGTGACGCCCGCGAAGGCGGGCGATCCAATCGAAGCCCCGGGTTTTCAAGCCCGGGGATCGCAGGCGCCTTCAGAGAAAGTAGTCGCAGTAAATATCACCGGCGACGAAGCGCCCCTGCTTCGGCTTCGGAAGTTTCTCCGGCGCACTGCTGATGGCCGGGACTGCGTTGCCTGCGATCGTGACCGGGAGGTAGTCGCTGCGGATGGTGGCGCTCTTTTGTCCGAGGGCGTCGATCAGCGGGTTGCGTGGCACCTCGGTGCCTTTCAGGACGTTGCCGTAGCTGTCTTCCTGCGTCGAGCACATCGACGCGAACTTGCCGCCCATCGCCTCCACCGCGGTGACCGGTGTGGAGTTGGTGCTGCCGTGGTGGCCGACTTTGTAAAAGTCGAGATTGGCGAGGATGCCCTTCCCTTCGCTGGTCAGGTTCTCGATCGACGGCGCCTTCTCCGGCGTCCCGCCGTACATCCAGTACTCCCAGTTGCCTGCCTGCGCGTCGCCGACGAAGAGGAGCTTCTTCTCCTCGAACGTGAAGAGCACGACCAGGCTCTGGTTGTTGAGGAAGCTGTCGAGCGACTTGACCGCCGTGAAGAGCGCGGCTGGCTGCGCCGACCGCAGCGCCGCTTCGAGAGCCTCGTGGCCGAACGGCGGCTTCGGGGCGTCGCCGCGCGGGCCGAACTCGCGGAAGGCCGACTCCTGGAACGACGAGGCGTCGCAGCGCCAGGCGGGGCCGAACGGCGCGAACGTCTTCCCGGAGCCCGGATCCGTCGACGCGCCGAGGTACTGGCCGACTCCTTTCTTCAGGTCGGTGAGCTTCATGAAATCGAGCTCGTCCTTCGGCGGCGGGCCGAGGATCTCCGCGGTCAGGCCGGCTTTCTTCAGGACGGACGGGATCTTCGCCTTGTCGCCTTTCGCGTAGTACTCCGGCTTGACGCCGAGCCCGTTCTTGAGGAGATCGAGCGATCTGGCGTTGCTGCCGCCGCCTTTGCCCGTCTTCGCTTTCGGCGCGCTCCCACCGGCCGCGGCGAACACCTCTTCGTGATCGATGCCGGTGGCATTGCGCAGCATGCCCAGCATCTCGTCGGTGTCGACGTCGCTGCCGGCGGCGAGCGCCAGGTGCTGCTGCACGTCCGACGCGACCGCCGTCAGCTCGGCCTGGAACGACTGCGCCTGCTCGTCGTACTCCGACTCCCAGTACGGCATCCAGATCGCGTCGACCTTGATCTTCTCGAAGATCTCCTGCGAGCGGCTGAAGCCGATGATGTGGTCCATGTGCCGGTGGGTGACGATGATCAGCGCGAGGTGGTGACCGGTCTCCTCGGCCATGTGCGCGACGGCATCCTTGATCGTGCCGATGTCGCCTTTGTGCGTGGTGCCGGGCGTGACGCCGCAGTCGATGAGGATGTGCTGCGGGCCGTCGTCGGAGGGAACGGTCAGGAGGAAGAAGTCGCCGAAGCCGACGCGGTACATGCGGACGCGCACGCCGACTTCGCCGGCGTGCGCAGCGATCTTTTTGCTGGCGACCATTTCAGAGTCCCCCATGGGCCAGGGCGAAGTCGACACGGAAGCGGTCCGGATCGTTCCCCTCGGCCAGCCCGAGCTGCTCGTTGTGGCGGCGCTGCCGCGCCTCGCGCATCGCGCCCTCGGCTCCGTCGAGCCTGCGGGCGATCACGTAGCGCACGGGCGACTCGTTGACGCCTTCGTTCAGCTCGTCGACGCACGGCTTCTGGATGATCAGCGTGGCGCCGCCTCGCATCGGGAAGGTGCCGAGGCCCGGCCCGCTCTTGTTAAAGGGCACGCGCCGCGTCTGCACCATCTCCACGACCATGTCCGTGCGCAGGCTTCCGTCCGGAGTGATCCGGAATACCGGGTGGAACGACGGCACGACGATCTCCTCGTTCGGCGCGAACCCGAGCACGGCCTTGTTCGCGGCCGCGTAGGCGCGCAGCGCATCGCCGTTCTGCTTCTTCTGCGCGTCGGTCAGCCCGTTCGGGTCGCCGAAGTCGAGCCCCGGCACCGGCGGCACGCCCACGGCCCGCGGCCAGGCGATCGCTTCCTCGGAGAAGAAGCCCGCTCCCTCGGGGACGATGCCGCGCAGGCGGAACGACTGCATGAGGGCATCGCGCACGCCGACCTCGTCGCGCGGGCGCAGGTCGAAGTCGGCGGTGATGATCGCGCGCAGGTACGCGCCGAACGTGATGTCCACCGGCGGGCAGTAGTCGAGCGCGCGGACGCAGACCTGGAAGAACTGCTCCGAGAGCCGCGTGGCCTCTTCACAGAGCCGGTCGGCCAGAGGCCGGGGATGTCGACCGGGTTCGGCGGACCACCGCCGGCGCGGAAGATCCGCCAGAGGTCGGCGGTGCGCTTGATGTAGATGGCGAAGAACGCGTCGAACACGGCCGCCACGAGGATCGAGCCGCGCAGGTGAGGCTCCTGGATCTTCTTGATGTCGTCCGAGTTCGGCTCCGTGCTCAACGCGGACCGCAGCGCTTTCTCGCGGCCGGTGGCCTCGCCGAACTGCTGGGCGAGCTCGATCAGTGGATTGCGCGCGCGCATCTGCGAGCTGAGGAGCGGTGTGTCGGCCGCCGGCGCGGAGCCGCTTTTGGGCGCGTACCGGTCGCCGTGCGACATCGCGGCATCGGGATTGAGCTGGTACTTGTAGAGCGCGCCGCCGGTGCGCTCGATCGTGTCGCGCAGGATCTCGCCGTGCGTGAAGTGGCGGAAGAGCGCCGCCAGATCGGCGAAGGCCTCGTGGAGCGACAGCACGTCGGGGTTGGTCTGCTCGGTGAAGTAGGCGCGGATGCCGTCGACGATGGCGTGCGTCGTCTCGTGGACCACCACGTCGTGGGAAAGGCAGGTGAAGACGGTCTGTCCCGGCAGGTTGCGGCCGACCGCGTCCTCATTCGCGCGGAAGTAGCCGAAGAGGATGCCGTGCGCGCGCGGGCTGTAGAACGCGTTCCGCCCGACGAACGCGTGCGGATAGATGTTGAGCGTCCAGATGTGCTCCTGCCGGAAGTTCGGATTGCTGGCGCGATCGCCGCGCCGCCAGTGGATGCGCCGGCCGAGGGCGGCCTCGAAGTGCTGGATGGTCTCGGTGACGACGGCGTAGACCATCTGCTGATGGAAGCGGGGATCGGACTCGGAAGGGTCGAGGCCGCCGCGGATGAGGATGCCCGGATCGTCCAGATCGACCGGCTGGTAGTAGGTCCCGTTCGCGCCGTCGTAGTCGATCACCGCGATGGCATCGCCGCGTTTCTCGCGGACCACCGGGCCGGGGTCGAGGTCCTCGTAGCGGACGTTGATCGTCATCTCGTTGCCGAGCAGCCGCCCGGCCGCGGGATCGAGCGCGTACGCCTTGAGCGGGCGGATGACGGGACGCTCGATGGGGGTCCGCCGTGCGGCGGGAGGTGGTGGAACTGTCTGTGGGTCGCGTGCTCGACGCCGAATGGCCATGTTGCTCATTCTCCGTTGTCTGAGGAGGGCCGTGCTGGTCGATTTCCCTACCGGCACGGCGAGCATTTCATGCAGGGGCAGGGGACAGGGCGCTCCGCGGGCACTTACTCCGTGCGCCCCGCGCCCTGCCTCCGCCGCCAGAACGGCGCGTCGGGCCAGCGCCTCTCCATTCCGTACCAGGTGCCAAGGTGTTCGCGGTACGCGGAGCGAATGCCGCCGATGATCTCCGCATAGTCATCGAACGGCTCGCCGCGCAGAAAACGATCGGCTGCTTCGGCGGCGGCGAGTCCGGTGAAGAGCGCGTTCAGAATTCCCTGCGACGACAGCGGATCGAACGCCAGGGCTGCGTCGCCGGCAGCCAGCCAGCCGTCGCCTGCGCAAGGCTCCAGCGTTGCGCTGTTCGCCGCGCGGACCGCAACCGGTGTGTCGGCGACGAAGCCGGATTCGCGCAACACGCTCGCGAGCTCTTTTTGCGCGGCGGCGCGGGCGAGCAGCGCGTCGCCGTCGCGCGGCAGCGGCAGATCGGAATCCGTGTGAAACGCCAGGACGCGCCGTTCGTTCGGAAGCGGCGCCGTGTACCACCATCCATGTTCCGTGGCCTCGACGAACGTCATTCCCCGCGCGCCAGGGCCGCGATCGACGCCTGACCGCCACGCGCAGACCAGCCGGTCTTCGGCGGCGACCCGCGCGCCTAGCCTGCGCGCCAGCGGCGCCGCGCGTCCCCCGGCATCGATGAGCACCGCGGCCGAGATCGCTCCCGACGCCAGCTCGATGCGCCAGCGGTTGCCGTCGCGCTCGACGCGCTCGATCGAATCCGGCACGAGCAAGGCCGCTCCGCGATCGGCAGCCGCTCCGCGCAGCCAGCCCTCGAAACGCTTTCGATCGAGGTGCCATCCGTGGCCGTCGGGATCGCGGAGGAAGTCGATCTCGCGCGGTTGCTCCCCGCCCCACACTGCCCGGTTGGCGTAACACGGTGCGTGGCCCTCGGCGACGAAGCTCTCGAAGAGTCCCATGTCGGTGAGGAGCCGCCGCACCGCGGGCGGGATCGATTCGCCGATGCGAGGCGGCGGCTCCGCGTGGCGGTCGACGACCGCCACGCGCCGGACCGGCGCCAGGTTCAGCGCGGCGCTGGCTCCGGCCGGTCCGGCGCCGGCGATGAGGACGTCGACCTCGCGCACGTCAGTCGCGTCTCAGTCCGTGCGGGAAGCGCTGTACCTTCTCGATTCCGGTCAGATCGACGTCTTCTTCGTCCACCTGGATGTTCGGCGCGACGGCGAGCGTCTCCGCGTCGACCGCCGTTCGCAATAACATCGACAGCCGCGGCTCCGGAAGTTGCTCGACCTGCATCGCGGCGGGCAATGGCAGATCGCTCGGGCCTTCCCGGAACTCCACCACGCCAAGGTTGCCGAAGTGATGGATCATGTTGTTGATCTGATCGGTGTAGCTCTTCATGCCGAGGCCGCGGACCCACAACGACCGGTTCGCGAACGCGGCCAGACGCTCGCCGCGCGGTCGGTTTTTGTCCATGACCACGTCATAGCTCGCGGTCGACAGGACCTGATTCGGTACGCGCGCCGGCCAGAACGACGGCACGTACGGATCGTAGGACTTGAGATAGCCCGACCGGCAGCTTGCCGTGTCGGTCTGCCACGGGACGGCCATCCAGCGCGTGATCCCGCCGGGCACCTGCGCCGCGAGCGGACCGTTCGCCAGCGTCAGCGTCGAGCTGATGAGCTGCTCGCCGAAGCTCGGCTCGATCCAGCCTTCCTCCGCATGCCGGAAGCGGAACGCCGACATGTACATCGACTGGCTGCGAACGGGCCAGGTCATCTCGCAGCCGGGATGGAACGCGTCCGCGAGGCAGTAATCGAGCGCTGCTTTGGTGAGGAGCTCGGGCTGGAGCGCGATCGGGACCTCTTCGGGGGTGAGCACTGGCGTGCGATCCGGAACGTAGTCGGCATCGAAATCGCCGACTGCCCACTGCTCGAGAAACATCAGCTGCGTATTGGTAAGCGCGACGTTCTGCCGCGGGGTCGGTGCGGGCGGAATGTTCATCGCGTCCCCGTACAGCCAGGGCCAGGGAGTGGGGGAGTAGGAATCGCGCACGAAGTTGCGGAAGTGATTGGCGATGGTGCGCCGCACCTCGCGCGTGTCCGAGGCCGGCCGCGAGAGTTTCTCCAGCCACTCGGGCGTGGAGAGATTGTTCGGCCCGTTCCATCCGAACGCCGCGGCGAAGCCGGCGTTGACCCACTGCAGGTGCGTCATCCTCTCGAAGCAGCGGGCGAATGTCATTCTCGAACGACGGACGCACCGGCTTCGGCAGCATGCCGGCGGTAATGGCGACGTCGCGCATGAGGTCCCACATCGTCCGCACCGACTTCTGCATCGGCGCGTAGTTCGGGCGGCGCGACGATGACCCATGCCGGATCGACGCGCAGCTCCTCGCCTTTGAAGACCACTCTCGCGGTCACCGGGCCGTCGGAGACGTCGTCGTACCAGGCGTCGTTGTTCGCGAACGTCACCGCCTTGGTGCCGTCGTACGATGCCGAGACACCGCGTCCGCCCAGGACGACCAGGCGTCCCTTGTCGTCGGTGCGCAGCTCGCCGAGGTAGACCTTTTTTCCCATGAAGGTGCCGCCGTCGAACTTCCTGTCCTTCTGGTTCTTACCCTTGATCTTCCTGGGCTCGGGATCGATGGCGAGGTCGGCGCGATTCTTCACGCCGGGATTGCGCAGCATCGACGGCGGCGCGGAATCGGCCTCCGGGATGTCGAGGGCGAGCTGGAACTCGTACCACGCAGCCTTCTTGTTCGCGAGCCGTACCTCCCACTCGATGGTGGCGTCGGCCGCGGTCAGCTCCGCGATCGGCGTGCCTGCGGCGTTGAGTCCGTAGACGCGAAAGCGCGCGGCCTGCCGTTTCAAGGCCCCTTTGGCGTCGCGATAGAAGCCGGACGGGCGCGGAATCGGGTCGATCACCTCGGGCCCGATGAAGAACTCCTCCTGGCTGTTGCCGACGCGCGCCACGCCGATCGACGGATGAATGGCCGCCTTCACGATGCGGAGGTCGGGGTCCGACGCCGGCGGCTTGTCCGGGCGGCGCGGGCCCGGCTCCTGGGTCGGGACGCCGTTCGCGTCGCGCCGCACGTTTGCCGAGGCCTGGTAGACGACCTTGCGCGCGTCGCTGATCGAGCCGAGCGGCTTGTGGGCGGTGAGCGCGTGCCACGGATTGAAGGCCAGGTTCTCGCCGTATCCGCCCTGGCCATTCGCGGTGACGTCCTGGCGCGGAAGGATCAGCGTGGCGACGTGAATGGGAGCGCTCTGCTCCTCGCTCCACGGCACGGTGGCCTTGTCGATCGGCATCGAGCCTTTCCGCAGCTGCACCATGAAGCGGAAGCGCGCTTCGCCCTTGCGCAGGCGGTTGGAAAGATCGAGCGCCAGGTAGTTCGGGACGTCCGTCGGCGCGACGGAGTCGATCTCCTGTTCAGGCACGAGTTTGTACTTGACGGCGTCGCGCGCGCCCAGTGCATAGGGGAGGACGCTCCAGTAGGTCGTGGTGAGCACGCTCAGCTCGACCTTCTTCATCTGCTCGAGGATGAGCTTCGTGCGCGGGTGCCGGATGAGATAGGGATCGTAGTCGCCGTCGACGACGCCGGCTTTGGTGAACTCGCACATGTCCTTCGCCGTGTTGACGAAGAAGACGTCGTGGTTCTGCAGGATGAAGTCCTGGGTGTCGCCGTCGCCGATCAGTTTCGTCCCGGGAACGTCGAAGAGCTTGATGCCGATGCCGAGCGTCGTCCGCAAGTCGGGCGTCGACGGCGTCGTGTCGCTCGAGAAACGGACCCACGCCTGGAACGTTTTTCGCTTCGCGAACACGCCGATCGCGAGATCCTTCGGCACGTCGCGACGAATCTCGAAGCGGCCGTGGGCGACGCCGTGAACCTTGAGGAAGACCGGCCGCATGGCCGGCTTCTGTCCGGCGGCGATGCGCCGCTTCTGAATGACGTCGACGAACATCTCCTTCAGTTGCCGGGGAGCGTCGTCACAGTTCCATGAGTCAGGTTGCTTCGGCATCGGCATCTCTCCTTATGGAAGGAGAGATCGCGGGCGGCGAAATCCCTACCTGAGGGACCGGCGCTCCGCCAGAACGCACGGCAGCGGGCGCCGGCTGCAAGTACGTGACCCTGGACACCAACTACGTGCCTCTGGGACGCAAACTACGTGACCAACGCACGCAACTACGTGACCCGAAGCACGCAAGTACGTGACCGAAGCACGCAAGTACGTGACCGAAGCACGCAAGTACGTGATCACGGGTCACGTACTTCGCGACTACAGGTCACGTACTTGGCGTCGCAAGGCACGTACTTGGCGTCCGAGGTCACGTACTTGGCGTTCAAGGTCACGTACTTGGCGTCCAAGGTCACGTACTTGGCGTCCACAGGTCACGTACTTGGCGTCCAAGGTCATGTACTTGGCGTCCACGGTCACGTAGTTGCGTCCCGAGGTCACGTACTTGGCATCTCAGGTCACGTACTTGGCGCCCGAGGTCACGTACTTGCGTGCTTCGGTCACGTAGTTGCGTGCCGCAATCACCAATCGCGGAAAATCGACCGAGTGACAGGCGTCCGATCTGGAGGACATCGCGGGCACGCGCCATCCGTCCAGCGGCATCAGGCTCGACAGGATGGCGTTGCCGCGACACAATCCGCGGTCGGGGGATGACGCGATGAGCACAGAACTGGAGCGTTTCATCGAGATCTGGGAACGCGAGGCGGCAAAGACGGAGGCGCTCCTGGCGGCGCTGCCGCGCGACGGCTACGATTTCCGGCCCGACCCCGCGGGCCGCTCTCTCGGCGAGCTGGCCTGGCATCTCGTCGAGGCCGAGGCCTACGGCGCGCTCGGCATCGAGCGCGGAGAGTTTTCCCGCGACGTCCGGCCGGAGGGGATCACGAGGCCGCGCACGATCGAAGAGCTCGCGCCGGGCTTCGCACGCGTCCATGCCGATGCCGTGGCGCGCGTGCGAACGCTGCAACCGGAGGACCTCGATCGCCCGGTCGTCTTCTTCAACGGCCAGGCCATGCCGGTCCGCGATATCCTCATGGACTTCATCCTCCTCCACAACGTTCATCACCGCGGACAGTTGTCGCTGCTGTGCCGGGAGGCGGGCGGGGCCCCAACGCCGCTGTACGGACCGACGCGCGAGACGATGCCGCTCCCGAAAAAGGGGTAGGGAGTCGGGGCCGACGTTGCGGTCCACTTGATGCAGGCCTGGGTGGAACGAATTGCCGATGCCCCGGGCGCCAGCTGGGCGCAGGCGTGGTCGTGCGATCCTGTTTTCGATGCCGAGGTAGCGGCCGAATGCACGCGTGAAATAAACACTGAGCGGACGAAACTCGAACCCTTAATCTCCGGTCTGGCAGGCCTTCTACCGACTGAACTACGCCCCGCGTTGGGAACTCGTCTGCGGTGCAACAGGCGAGTGAGCGTCGAAAGAGGCCGATCTGGTGAAGCACCTTTGTGGGCTTGTAACCCTGTGGGCATACCGTTTTGCTCGATTACCAGCATCCGCATAGATGCTGTTTCTGGGTGTCCAACTTGGGAAAGATGAGTTTGTTCGATCGCGGGCGAGGGCGGCTGTTGCCGGGTAGGGTTTTGACATCCTCCATCACTCCTCCAAGGAGAGGTTTCAGTCACCGGACAAGGAGGACTGCATGGCGGAGTCTTACCGATCGAAGCTTGCGCCGCGCCTGACCCGCAAGCTCCTGGCGCTCGACGGCGGCGGCATTCGCGGAATGATGACCATCGAGATCCTCGCGAAGATGGAAGCCATCCTGCAGAGGCGGCTCCGGTGCGACGACACGTTCGTTCTCGCGGACTACTTCGACTACATTGCCGGCACGAGCACCGGCGCGATCATCGCCACCTGCCTCTCTCTCGGAATGCGGGTCGACGATATCCGTAACTTCTACATCGATAGCGGGCCGGCGATGTTCAATCGCGCAGGACTGCTCCGCAAGCTGCACTTCAAGTTCGAGGACGAGCCTTTGGCGAAGAAGCTCAAGCAGGTCGTCGGCGCGACCACGAAGTTTGGTAGCAACAGGCTGCGCACGCTGCTAATGATGGTCCTGCGCAATGCCACGACCGACTCGCCGTGGCCGTTGTCGAATAATCCCGGCGCGAAGTACTGCGCCTCCGACCGTCCCGACTGCAACCTGAGTATCCCGCTGTGGCAACTCGTCCGCGCCAGCACCGCCGCGCCGACGTACTTTCCGCCCGAAACGATCGACATCGGTAATCAGCGCTTCGTGTTCGTCGACGGCGGCATCACGATGTACAACAACCCGGCCTTCCAGCTTTTCCTCATGGCCACGGTCGAGCCGTACAACCTCTGCTGGCCGGTCGGCCGCGACAAGATGCTGCTTGTCTCCATCGGTACCGGCACCGCACCGGATGCGAACAAGGATCTGCAACCGGGGGAGATGAACCTTCTGTACAACGCGTCGTCGATTCCGTCGGCGCTGATGTTCGCCGCGCTCAATGAGCAGGACTTCCTCTGCCGCGCGTTCGGCGAGACGCTTGCGGGCGGTCCGCTCGATCGCGAGATCGGAGACATGATCGGCAAAAAGGGGCCGTCGCCGGAAAAACTCTTCACCTACGTCCGCTACAACGCGGAGCTCACGCGCGACGGCCTGGACGCGTTGGGACTGAATACTATCCGGCCGGAGAGGGTGCAGAAGCTCGATTCCATCGATGCCATCGACGACCTGCAGAAGGTTGGACAAACCGTTGGCAGGACCAAAGTCCAGGCTTCACATTTCGACGGGTTCGTATGAGCGAAAACAGCGGCAGTGCGCCTCGCCCCGTTCCACAGGCTACCGCGGAAACGCGAAGTCGCCGCGCGTTCATCATCCGGCCGTTCGGAACGAAGAGCGGGATCGATTTCGAAAAAGTCGATGCGGACCTGATCTCCGAGGCGTTGAAGTATCTGGGGATCGAAGGACGCACGACCATGGAGATCCTCCGGACCGGCAACATCCGCACGGACATGTTCCAGTTGCTCCTCGTCGCGGACGTTGTCATTGCCGACATCTCCATTCACAACGCGAACGTCTTCTATGAGCTCGGCGTGCGTCACGCGTTGCGCCGCGCCGCGACGGTGATGATCCGCGGACGCGAGGGAGGTGACAAGGTCCCGTTCGATCTCTTCACGGACCGCTATTTTGCCTACGACGAGAAAACCCCGACGTCTTCGGTCGACGGTCTCGTCCGCGTTCTCTATGACAGCATTCACTTGAGCGAGAGCGACAGTCCGATCTTCCGACTGCTGCCGCAGATGGGCGAGCAGGAGCCGGAATCCTTCCTGGCTGTCCCGCCGGCATGCGCCGAGGCGATCAAGCGTGCCGAGAAGGAAGAGATGCGTGGGGATCTCGCGCTGCTCTCCGAGGAGATCTCCGGCATGCCGTGGACGCGGGTCGCGCTCCGCGAGGTTGGGCGCGCACAGTTCGAGCTTGGGGCGATGGAAGCGGCGAAGGACACCTGGGAAGCGGTGCGCCGATTCGACGAGGACGACGTCGAGGCGAACACCCTCCTCGGCACGATTTACCAGAAGCTCGGTGGTCTCGCGGACTCAGACATCGCCATCGATCGTGTCCTCGCACGGCGCGACCTCTCCCGGAAAGCACGTGCGGAAGCCCTCGCCCTCAAGGGACGGAACGCGAAAAGCCTGTGGACGAAGGAGTGGAGGGACGGAGCCGATCGTACGCGCGCCCGCACGACGGCACTCGCGTCGGGCTGGCTGCGGAAGTCGTTCGAGCTGTACTCGGAGGGCTTTCGGACCGACCTCACGAATTTCTTCCCCGGCGTCAATGCCGTCAGTCTGCTGGTGATCCTTATCCAACTGGCCGAAGCCGATCTCAGCACATGGCGCAACAGCTTCAAAAACGACAGGAAAGGCGACGAGGAACTGGACAAATTGAAGACGCGCCTCGCGGAGCTTCTGGTCACCGTCGGCGCGTCGATCCAAGCCGAACAGGATCTGGCGAAAGCCGCAGGCAAGTCGGATCTTTGGGCAGATATCAGCGAGGCCGACATGTCGTTGTATTGCGGCGCGTCCGCGGCCCGGGTGCGCGCGCACTACGACCTCGTGCGCGGCATCTCTCCGTTCAAGGTCGGCGCCGTCCGGGGGCAACTGGAGATCTTCGAGCGCCTCGGCGTTTACGAAGATCAGGCGCGTGCAGCGCTCGAGACGCTGCCCCAGGCGAAGGCGGATCCGGCTCCGCCGCACGTGCTCCTCTTCACCGGGCACCGGGTCGACGATCCTGGCCGAAAGACGCCGCGCTTTCCGCCCGACAAGGTCGACGTGGCGCGACAGGAGATCGGCGCTGCGATCGACAAAGCGATCACCGCGCATGGGAGGACGATGATCGGCATCTCCGGCGCCGCAAGCGGCGGCGACATCCTCTTCCAGGAAGAATGTCGCTCTCGCGGAATTCCGACGACGATCTACCTCGCATTGCCGCAGAACGAGTACGCCGTGGCGTCCGTGAGCTCGGCCGGCTCGGAATGGACCCGGAAGTTCTACGGCCTTCTGAAAAGCATTCCGTCCCGCGTTCTGCAGCCGTCGAAAGATCTGCCGAAGTGGCTTGCGCACCGCACCGGGTACAGCGTATGGCAGCGAAACAATCTCTGGATGCTGCACAACGCGCTCGCGAACGGGAGCAGCCGGGTGACGCTCATCGCGTTGTGGAACGGTCAAGCGGGCGACGGACCGGGAGGAACCGCGGACATGGTCGATCAGATTCAGAAACGCGGCGGAGAAGTGGCGTTCGTCGGTCGGGGAACGGTGTTTCCGAAGTGAGGCGATCCCCATGAAGAAAGATCTCGTCCTCTTGGCGATCACCGGACTGCTCGTCGCAATCGCACTCGCTGTGGCGATTGCGCGGCGTGCTGTTCCCACACCGCAAGCGTTCAATCCGCTTGCGAGCTGGCCTGGAGCGCAGGTCGCGACTGCATTTGTCCTCGCGCTCGTCGCGTCCATTCTCAGCATCGCGGCGATCGGATGGAGCGATCGCGGATTGTCGTGGCCAAGCGCGACGCTGGAGTGGGTTTACTCGAGCACGCGCGCCGAGGAGATCGTCTCGGACTATGGAGATGCCCGTGCGAAAGCCGTGCGCGGCGTTCTGCTCGACAGCATCGCCTTCATTCCGTCGTACGTCCTGCTCATCGCGATCTCGGCGTTCTGGATCGCGCGTGGCTGGGGATCGGAACCGTGGTCAATGTGGACCGTCGCGGTGGGATGGATCGTTGTTTTCGCCGGCGCGTTCGATTGGCTCGAGAACGCCGGCATTCTCGCCACCCTCGGCGGCCTCACCAAGCGCCTCGCGCCGCTGACGTACGGCGCATGTCAGCTGAAGTGGATCCTCGTGTGCGTGGCCGCCGACTTCACCCTGATCGCTTTCGCGATGCGCGGCGCCGGGCGGTGACTGAGGTTCACGCGTTGCGACGGTCAACCGCCAGAACTTCAAAAATGGAGCTGGAGTTGATGCGGGAACTCGTCCTCGGGAACTCGACAGTCAAGTCCCGCTACTAAAACCGCCGGCTATACCCCGCCGCGATGAACCACTCCGGGTATTCATCGCCGAAAACGTCGAATCCCGCCGAGATGTCCAGCTGCGTGTCGGGCCGCACGACCCAGGCGACGCCGGCGTCGGCGATCATCGACGTTTCTCCATCTGCGATGGTGGTCTCGAAGTCGATGAACGGCAGGGCGGGCCCCAGCTCCCGTTCGAGCGTCATCGCGAAGATCGCGGCGGCGCCGTCGCCTTCGACGAGCCCGATGCCGACGTTCGGCGTCAGGGACAGCCCTTCCGCCAGTTCGATGTCGCTCACGAGGCGGGCTTCGCTCGCGAACGCGGTCGAGCGGAGGCTCCCTTCTCCGGATGGTGGTTGCACGCTGGCGATCAGGGAGAGGGGGAGGGCGCCATCGCGGAGGCGCAGCTTGAATCCGGCGGACACGGGAGCGATGTCGCTGTCGCCCGAGGTCCATCCCACGACGTCGCTGTCGATGCGCAGCTCGAGACGATCGGTGATTCCGTACCGCACCAGGGTGGGAAGGGCGAAGTGCTCTTCATCGCCGCCGTCGGCCGTCACGCCGATCTCCAGTTGCGCCACTCCTCGGGGGACCGTCGTCGAGCCGTCGGCCAGACCGGGGCGGTCGGCGACGATCGACGCTTCCTGCGCGTGAGCGAGCACCGGGATCACCAGAAGAAACACCGCAGCAATGCGCATCACGCTCTCCTTCGCCCCCGAGGGGCGGGGAGAGTAGCATGGCGGATCATTTTGACGAACGACTGACGTACGTTTCCCGGCCGTCTCTGCTACCGTTCGCATCCGGTCCACGCGTTCGTTCCCCACTGAATAATCAAAGAGGTGTCCGTGAAAACCTTTACGCTCCGGCAGCGTCTGCGCTACGCGTTTGACAACACGCTTTCGCGGGGAACGCCTGCCCTGATCGCCTGGCTGGCGATCGTCACCGTCGCATTTCTGGCCGTCGCGTCCATCCTGCTCATGATCATCGGTGCCGCTCCGCGTGAAGAGGGCGGCGCCGCGCTGTCGTTTCCCGCCCTCATGTGGCACAACCTGATGCGCACGCTCGACGCCGGGACGATGGGCGGCGATAGCGGATCGTTGCCCTACCTGCTGATGATGCTCGCCGTCACGCTGGGCGGTGTGTTCATCGTCGGCACGCTGATCGGTCTCATCTCCAACGGCGTCGGCAATCAGATCGAGGAGCTCCGGAAAGGCCGCTCCCTGGTCGCCGAGACGGACCACATCGTGATCCTCGGCTGGAACGACCGGATCTTCACCATCATGGGGGAGCTCATCCTCGGCAACGAGCATCGCAAGCGGAACGTCATCGTGATCATGGCCGACCGCGACAAGGTGTCGATGGACGACGAAGTGCGCGAGCGGATCGATGATCGGAAGACGACCACGGTGGTCTGCCGCCGCGGCAATCCCATCGACCTCGGCGACCTGAAGCTCGTGAACTTCAATGCCGCGCGCGCGATCGTCGTGCTCTCCCCCGAGGGCGACGATCCGGACGCGGAAGTGATCAAGACCATCCTCGCCGTCACCAATCATCCGGACCGCCGGCCGGAGAAGTTCCACATCGTGGCCGAGATCCGGGAGCGGCAGAGCATGGAGCCGGCCCGCCTGGTCGGACGGGACGAGGTCCAGCTCATCGAGACCGGCGAGACCATCGCCCGGGTCATTGCCCAGACGTGCCGGCAGACGGGCCTCTCCGGTGTGTACACGGAGCTGCTCGACTTCGGCGGAGACGAAATCTACTTCCGGAGCGACGCGGCCCTGACCGGCCTCTCGTTCGCGGACGCGCTCTTCGCGTTCGACACCTCGTCCCTGCTCGGCGTGAAGACGGCCGATGGGGTCGTGCAGCTGAATCCTCCGATGGACCGCCGCTTTGCCCCGGGCGACGCGGCGATCGTCATCGCCGCCGACGCGGCGGCCGTGCGTGCGGGCAAGCACTCGCCGTCGATCGACGCGTCGCTGCTGGTGGAGAAATCCACCTCGGTCGCGATGCCGGAGCGGACGCTGTTCCTGGGCTGGAGCTCCCGTGCGCCGATCATCATCCGCGAGCTGGACAACTATGTCGCTCCCGGCTCGGTGATGACGGTCATCGCGGAAGGCCCGCGCGTCGCCGAGGATGTCACTGCGCTCCGGTCCGTCCTGGTCCGGCAGGAGCTCGACTTCCGCCCCGGCAATTCCAGCGACCGCGCCATGCTGGAGAGCGTGGGTCCCGAGCAGTTCGAGCACATCATCGTCCTCTGTTACGCCGACGATCTGCCGG
Source organism: uncultured Acidobacteriota bacterium (assembly GCA_963821585.1). Classification (GTDB taxonomy): domain Bacteria; phylum Acidobacteriota; class Thermoanaerobaculia; order Gp7-AA8; family Gp7-AA8; genus QHVT01. The sequence continues at coordinate 3,022,550 of CAWGEI010000003.1, read as the reverse complement.
TGCAGAAGGCCGACGCCAAGACCCTCGTCACGCTGCTGCACCTCAGGGACATCGAGGCCAGGAGCGGCGCGAACCGCTACTCGATCGTCAGCGAGATGCTCGACGTGCGCAACCGCGAGCTGGCCGCGATCACCCAGGCCGACGACTTCATCGTCAGCGAGAATCTCACCAGCCTGCTGGTGGCGCAGGTCACCGAGAACCGCGAGCTGCGCGCGGTCTTCGACGACATCTTCGATTCCGACGGATCGGAGATCTATCTGCGCCCCGCGGCCGACTACGTCGTCCTCGGAAAGCCGATGACGTACTGGCACGTGGTCGAAGGCGCCCGCCGCCGCGGCGAGGTGGCCATCGGGTACCGGCTGGCCGGAGGCAACGGCGAGGCCTCGAGCGGGGACGGCGTCCGCGTGAATCCCGCGAAAGGCACCAGCGTCACCTTCGGAGCGGATGACCGGATCATCGTGGTGGCCGAAGACTGAACCATGGCAATTCGCACTCGCGAGGGGAAACCCCGCGCGAATCAATTTGAAAAAGGGAGAATTTCCAGCATGAAAGTGAAGCATCTCGTCATTGCCGCCGCCGTCGTCCTCATGAGCGTTCCCGCGTTCGCCGATGAATACAAGTTCAAGGTGACGAACAACACCGATACGAAGATCACGAAGATCCTCGTGTCCGAAGACGGCGAGGAATTCGGCTTCTTCGACATCGGCAATGGCATCAACCCCGGGAAGACCGTCACGCTGGTTTGGGACTCGTCGACCGACGGCGAGAGCTGCGAGCAGTTCTTCAAGGCCGTCTTCTCGAACGACGAGGAGTCCGAGCCGCAGCAGTTCGACTTCTGCGAAGAGGGCGTGGCCCTCGAGTTCGAGTAGGAAGCGCGACTTCCGCGGGAGCTGCCCGGATCCGTCCGGGCAGCTTCCTGGCAGCGCACCGGCGAGCCGCCGGTGGACCGGCCGGCTGGCAGCCCGGCTGGCAGCCGGCGCGCCTTTTCGGCGTCTGCTCGTGCGTTCTCGTGGAGCGCCGGCCGCCGGCCGGCCGGTCCACCGGCGGCTCGCCGGTGCTATAGTCGATGGCATGTCCGCCGCGCCCTTGCTCGCCCCTTCGGATCGGTCGCCCGACCCCGATCAGCGGGTGATTCTCAGCGGTATCGACTGGTGGCAGTTCGAAGCCTTCCTGGCGATCCGCGGCGATCGTGCCGGAGTCCGGGTGACCTATCTGGAGGGAGAGCTCGAGATCATGAGCCCATCGCGCACGCACGAAGCGATCAAGAAACTGATCGCCCGTCTTCTCGAGGCGTACGCCGACGAGATGGGACTGGTCTTCGAAGGCTACGGATCGCTCACGATGCGGAATGCCCCGAAGCTGCGCGGGATCGAGCCCGACGAGTGCTACGCCATCGGCGCCGCGAAGGAGTCGCCCGATCTGGCCGTGGAAGTGATCTGGACGCACGGTGGACTCGACAAGCTGGACGTCTACCGCGGTCTCGGCGTGAAAGAGGTCTGGATCTGGAAGAAGGAGGGCCTCGCGGCGTACGAGCTGCGCGGCGGCGCGTATGTGGAGATCTCGCAAAGCGTCGTGATTCCGGGTCTGTCCCCGTCGTTCATCGCGGGGTTTCTCGATTGCGAGACACAGACCGAGGCGCTCCGGAAGATGCGGGCTGCGCTGAGGCAATAAACCGCGTCCAGCTTGCGAGCCGCAGCACGCCTCACTTCGCGTTCTTCAACGTCTCGCCATGCTTCCAAAGCTCGCGGAAGATCGCGTAGAACGGGCCCAACTCCTCGCCGGCCAGGGACGTGTTGGAGAAGAGAATCACGCCGATGTCCTTCGAGAGATTGGCGAGCATCTCGGTCTGCACGCCAGGGTCGGAGCCGCCGTGCCCGATACGGGTGACGTTGAACTTCGTAGACCAGAAGATCCCGGAGTTCTTCGGGTCTTGCTGAAAGTCGATGTTCTCCGGCTTGTTCGTGTCGGTGTACTGAAACCGGAGCATCTCATCGACTGAGCTCTGATCGAGGAGTCGCGTTCCCTGATACGTGCCATCGTTCAGCAGGGCGATGAAGAACTTGGAGAGGTCCGCGACCGAGGTGCGAACGCCGCCGTCGGGGTAGGTCGTGCCGTCGTAAAGGGGGATCGGAATGGTCAGGCCTTTTTGCGCGACAAACAACTTCGAGTGCTTCGCTGGATCGACCGCGGCCAGAGACCAGGCGGTGTCGTTCATCCCCAGAGGAGTGAAGATCCGCTTCTTCGCGTAGGTGTCGAGTTTCTCTCCTACGGCGATCTCGACGATGTATCCGGCGAGACCGGCTCCGATGTTCGAGTACTCGCGGTGTGTGCCCGGCATCTTGGCCAGGAAATTGTCTTTGGAGTAATCCTTCCCACCCGGCACGAAGTAGCCCTTCAGGAACTCTCCGAGCGGCTCGGGCGCGTCGCCGTAGTGGTAGGTGGCGCGATAGACCGACGTCCGGTCCGTGATCCCGGACGTGTGCGTTGCCAGGTGCCTCAAGGTGATCTTCGCGTTCGCCTGGTGCGGATTGGAGACCTGGAACGGCAAATACGTGTTGATGTTCTCGTCGAGGGAGAGCTTTCCGTCCTGCACCGCCTGCATCAGCGCAACGCCGGTGAAGGTCTTGCTGATCGACCCGATGTTCATCACCGTGTCCGGCCGGAACGGCACTCCGCGCCGCGGGTCGGCAAAGCCGTAACCCTTCATCCAGACGACCTTCTTGTCGACGATGACGGCAGCGCCCAGCCCCATGATCCCGGCCTCGTCCATCGTTTCCGTGATGAAGGAGTCGATCGGCTGCGCGGACCCAACCTGGGCGAGGAGAAGGCAAAGGACGAGAGCTCGCATCGTCAGATGAATACGCTCGGGGACCGGCATTGGTTTACAGCGCTGCGAAGCTGGCAATGGCGTTCACTTCAGGCGAGCGCGCCCCTCACCCGGCCTTCGGCCACCCTGACAAGGTTCTTTCTCGCGAGAGACAGGCTATCCATTTGTTTCTTGCGAGATGCGCGTTTCCTCCCCCTTCTCCCCTCCGTGAGGGGAGAAGGTGCCGAAGGCGGATGAGGGGTTGTTCTCTCCTAAAGTGAACGCCATTTGCCGGCTGACGCCGGTTACCGAGCCCCCGGCGTCGTCATTGCAATCACTTCAGCCCGGAGGTAAACCCATGAACGAGCAGAACTGCAAGCACGAGGCGTGTCATTGCGAGAGCGGTGAAGCTCAGAGCGACGGCTATTGCTCCGAGTCCTGCCGCAGCGGCCAGATGGCTGACGGCCGCTGCGCGTGTGGCCATCCCGACTGCAAGTGATCAGCGTACGTCTTTCCTCCCGGTGAGGAGCCGTAGACTGACCGTCGATGCCCCGATCATCAGCAGAGTTGCCCCGAACATGACCACCGTCATCGCTGCCGCGTCGCCGAAGCGGAGGTATTCGAAGCCGTTCTGGTAGATGTAGAGCGGCAGGACGAGCGTACTGAAGCCCGGTCCTCCCTTGGTGACGACGAGCGAGGGAACGAAAGACGTTTGCAGGGTCAGCGCGACGTCCCGCGCGCAGAGAAACATCAGTGCCGGAGCGAGAAACGGAAGGGTCAGCCGGCGAAACGTCCACCACCGGGACGTCCCTTCGACCGCACACAGCTCATAGAGCTCGCCCGGCAGCTCGCGGCGCGCCGCCAGGAGCACGAGGTACACCTCGCCGATCTGGAAGAGGCTCATCAGCACGATGGAAAGGCGTGCTCCCCATGGGGAGAGCAGGAGATCGGCGCCCGCGACCGTGCGAAAGGCAATCCCGACCGGGCCATAGATCGGATTGAGAAGCCACAGCCACAGGAGCGCATACGCGATGTCGGGAACGACCGAGGGCGCATAGGTCGCGGCGCGCGCCGAGCGGACGAAACGCCGGTCGACGTTCAGCAGGAGCGCGAGGCCGAGAGCGATGGCGATCCGAAGCGGGACCGCGATCGCCGCGATGATCACCGAGTTCTTCAGAGAGGTCAGGAAGAGGGCATCGGAGGCCAGTCTGCGAAAGTTTTCGAGGCCCACGAACGAAGCCGGGCTGAGTGCGTCATAACGCGTGAAGGCGATGGCGACGGCACTCAGCGCCGGCCCGAGCACCAGCAGAAAGGTGCCGGCCAGCAGCGGCGCGGTGAGCAGGGTCGAATCGCGGAATCCGCTGCCACGCTTCATGACGCTCCTCGATGCGCGCGGTGGGTGCCGCGATCGAACAGGTGGAGGCGTTGCTGATCGAGCCACAGCTCGATGGCGTCGCCGGGTCTCGCCTGGAGCTCCGGCTCGGCGCGCACGAGGAGCACCTTTTCGCCGACGTTCACCTCGAGGAAGATCTGGTCGCCGGCCAGTTCCACCACTTCGATCTGGCCTTGCAACCGGGGTCCCGGGCCGTCCACGCTCCAGCGCGACCCGCGCAGGTAGATGTGCTCCGGACGGATGCCGGCGATCCACTCTCCCGGAGGCAGGGACTCGTCGAGCGCCACCTCATTCCCCAGCCAGCGGAGCACCCCACCCTCGGACACGACATCGAACGTATTCATGGCCGGACTGCCGAGGAAGCGGGCGACGAAGAGGGTGGATGGGTGGTGATAGAGCTCGAGCGGCGCGCCGATCTGCTCGAGGCGGCCTTCGCGCATCACGCCGATGCGATCGCCGATGCTCAGCGCCTCGATCTGATCGTGCGTGACGTAAACCGTCGTCGTCTTCAAGCGTGCATGAAGCCTCAGGAACTCGGCGCGCATGTGGACGCGCAACTGCGCGTCGAGATTCGAGAGCGGCTCGTCCATCAGGAACAGCCGTGGCTCGCGAATCATCGCCCGGGCCAGAGCGACGCGCTGCCGCTCTCCGCCCGACAGCTCGCGAGGATAGCGGTGCAGCAATCTTTCGAGATCGAGGGACTGCGCGGCAGCCTGCAGCCGTGTCGCGATCAGCGCGCGCGGCTCCCGGCGCGCTTCCATGCCGAAGGAGATGTTCTCCGCGACGGTCATGTGCGGGAAGAGCGCGTAGCTCTGGAACATCATGGCGATGTTTCGCTCGTGCGGCGGAAGGCTCGTGACGTCGCGTCCGGCCACGATGACCTGGCCCTCGTCCGGTGTGATCAGCCCGGCGATCACGCGAAGCAGCGTCGACTTGCCGCTGCCGGAGGGCCCGACCAGGACGACCAGTTCGCCCTCTTCCACGCTCAGGTCGATCGAGTGCAGAGCGGTGGTCGAACCGTATCGCTTGCCGATCGAAATGAGGTCCAGGCCCGCCGCGGTCATTCCTGGAACAGCGCTCCTGCGGCCTGCTGCAGCTCGACACCGAGCGGGATCTTCGGTGTCCCTTCCTTGAAGTACCACTCTTCGATCAGCGGATCGACGCGGCTCTCGATCTCGTTCCATCGCCCGATGTTCGGCGTCCGCTTCATCGTCTGCAGCGAGTCGAGGAAGACGCGCGCATTCTTCGGCGGCTGGGTCGGGTCGAGAAACGCTTCGCTCTCCGCGACGCTCTTGCGGACCGGCACGGTGCGGCCCGATCGCGCGATGATCCCGGCGCCCTCGGCACTCAGCGCGTACTCGATGAACTGCAGCGCCCGATCCTTCACCGGGGAGCTCTTCGCCACGCAGTAGGCGTCGGCATGCAGCACGGTCGCCGCGTTCTTGCCGCGAGGAAGCGGCGCGACGTCCCACTGCAGGTCTTTGACGCCGCGCAGCGTTGCCGCGAACCGGCGGCTGTGCAGAATCATCCCCAGGCCGCCGCGGGTGAAGCGTGACTCGTGATCTTCCGACTTGTTCTCGGCCAGGGTGGGGACGACGCCCGAGGTCCGCCAGGAGCGGATGAAATCGAGCGCCTCGACCGCTGCGGGGGAATCGAGAGTGAAGCGGGTCGGGCGCACCGTGTCATCGACCACCTCTCCGCCCGCTTGCCAGACGAACGGCGCCACGCGAATGAGCGTCGGCTCGAATCCGAGACCGTACACATCGACTCTGCCGTCGCCGTCGCTGTCGCGCGTCAGCGCCTTCGCCGCGGCCAGAAAGTCAGCCCAGGTCCAATCATTCGATGGTGTCGGCAGCCCGGCCTCCGCGAACCGTTGCGCGTTGTAATAGACCACCAACGAGGAAACGTTCTGCGGCACGCAGGCGAGCGTGCCGTCGAAGCGGAAGGCCTCGAGGGGCTGAGGATAGAAGTCGCTCTCGTTGAATTTCCCCCGCGCCGTGAGCGCAGGCCCTGCCGGCTCGAGAACCCCCTTTTCGGCGAACTGTCCGAAGCGCCGGAAGTTGATCAGGAAGAGATCGGGCGGATCGCCCGCTGCGAACCCAGTCGTGAGCTTGGCCATGTGATCCTTCTGCTTGCCCACGGTGATGAACTCGATCGGTGCGCCGGGCGAAGACTTCTCGAACGCCGCGATCAGCTCTTTGTATGCGACCAGCTCGGCCGGATCACCGAACGCCTGAAACCGGACCGCGCGGGTCTCGCGTTGGGACTGCTTCTGTTCCGCCGCACACGCCGCGATCATCATCACCGCGGCGAGCGCGATTATCTTCCGAGCCATCCGGCACCTCTTTCTCCACTCCAAAGGAATCGTTGGGCCACCGCGAACGCCAGGATCACGGGCAGCGTGATGACCAGAGCCGCCGCCAGAAACACGGGCCAGTTGGTCGGGCCCAGAAGCTCGAGATGATGCAGCATCAGCGGCGACGTCAGGTCCTTTTCGGAGCGAAGGTACAGCAGCGGGTCGATGAAGTTGCTCCAGAAGGAGACGATCGCCAGCATCGCGATCGCGGCCGTGGTCGGCCTCACCAGCGGCAGGGCCACGCGCCACCACATCCGGATCGGTCCCGTTCCCTCCATCCGCGCGGCCTCGAACAGCTCCAGCGGGATCCTGCGAAAGGAAACGAAGTAGAGGAGGACGAAGAGCGGCGAGCCGCCCATGAAGGCGGGCGCGATGAGCGGAACGTACGTCCCGGTCAGACCGAGCGCCGTGAACAGTGCGAAGCGGGGGATCCACACCGCCGTGATCGGGATGACCGCCGCGATGAGCAGCACGATCGTGGCGACCCGCCGGAAACGCTCGCCGGCGATCGTGATGCCGAGGGCGGCGGCCGACGCCGTGATGAGCGTCAGGGGAACGGCAAAACTCACGACGACGATCGAGTTCACAATCGAACGGGCCAGGGGCACGCTCGTGAACGCGTCCCGGAACGAACGGAAGCTGACCCCATCCGCCAGAAACGCGAAGCCGCGCGATGGGGGCAGGCCCGGCTCGCGCAGCGGTGCGATCAGCAACGCAAGCAGCGGCAGGATGAAGATCCCGCCGACGATGACGAGAGCGGCCGAGCTGCGGACCTTGACCCACCTCGCGCGGGGGTGGGGCGCTGGGTCGAGCTCGGGGCGGTCGCGCATTCCGGGGCAGGGTGGTGGCAGGGCGGAGGATTGTCAAGAATCGGGCGCACGCAGTGGCTGTCATCCCGAGCGTCGAGCGAGGGACCTGGGCGGGCGGGGCGACAGGTATGAGCTTCGTGCCCCTCCCACCCAGGTCCCTCGCTCGACGCTCGGGATGACAGTCTGTTGCCTGATCCGCTGCGCGTGAGAGATACCAACGATCGCCGCGGCGTCGCTTTTGGACGAATCCGCTACTCCCTTCGCATCCGCCCCGCTACGATTTCCCGCGGGTCCCTGGAAAAACCGAAGGAGAGAAACCATGCGAAACGTCGCGAGGCGTCTGCGCGCCTCCCTGGTCATCTTTTGTCTGTTCGTGCTGAGCGGCAGCTTTGCCGGCTCCCCGAAGGTGCCGATCGTCGTCAAACCGTTCAACGTCGATCTTACCCAGATGGCGCCTCCCGACACGACGAGCCTGCCCTCCAGCACTCCTGGCAATCCGCCGGGCAGTCCGCCGCTCTACCTGCCGGCCGATGCGCCCTACGTCTACGATTCCTTTGCCTGGCAGAGCTTCATCGCCATGAACTGGCCGGCGATCGAGCCGACGTGGGAAAACCTCTGGCTGCGCGGGTGGCCGGATGCCACGGATCCCGCGAACGTCAACTTCGCCTGTGCCGGCGTGCACGACGGCCCGCTGGTGTGGGAGACGTTCAAAGAGAAACGTGAAGTGTTCGATCAGGACGCGAAGACCGAACAAGAGGCCAAGCCGTACCCGTGGAGCTTTCCGTTCTATTACAAAGTGGACGGATTCGACCCGGAAGCCGCCAGTCACCCGCAAAAGCTCCTGACGCAGGGCATCAACTTCCTCCCGACGATCGACGGCAGGAAGTCCGTGTCTCTCGATGAAACGGTGGAAGTGGCGTCGCAGGCACGCGAGTATCACCTGCCGCCCTACCGCTCTCCTTTCGATCCGGCGTCGACTCCGGTCTTTCCGCGCGTGTATCGCGGAACGCAACGCGACCTCGGCTCGCCCGGCAACGCCGTGCGCTACGAAGTGAAGGTCAACTACGATTTCTTCAAGTACGTCGTCGATAACGAGCTCTATTTCGACGAGAACACGTACGCGCGGTCTCTCAAGCAACCGCCCGTGCAGCTTCCCTGGCGCACGAGCGCGCCTGACCCGGGAGTGAGTTTCTACACGCAGAAGCCGGCGAAGACGAACTACACGTCGGGCTACTCCGCGCGGGCGGTCCAGGAGAAGTACCGAGGCCTGCGCCTTCCCGGAGAAACGCCGCCGGAGCTCGGCGCGATCCACATCAAGGCGGCCTGGGTGCCGATCCAGGAAGACGACCCGAACAAGGATACGTTCCTCCTTCGGCGCTCCACGTACTTCGGGGATGACGGCAAGCCGCACGATGCGCTCTTCGGCCTGGTCGGACTGCACATCATCCAGCGCATCAAAGTGCGGCCCACCGGCACACCCGTGCCGACGCTGAACAACCTGCCCGTCGGCGGAACGTTCATCTACGCGACGTGGGAGCACACCGAGATCGAGCCGCCGATGGGATCAACGGTACCCAAGACGACGCAGTACACGTACGAGAACCTCTACCTCGACGGCGGCGTGAAGTCCGAAGGCGTGCTCTATCCCGTGCAGCGTCTCTACAAGATCCTCGGCCACACGCAAACCGCCAACGAGACCTTCTGGAATCAGATCAAGGACGTGCGGTGCGGTCCGCAGAAAAACATCAAACCGGTGTGGCTCAACTATCGACTCGTCGGCGTGCAGTTCCTCCCGTACAACATCACCGTCGACGCATCGGATCAGCAGATCGACGCTCCGGGCCAGACGGATCCGGGAGAAACCCTCGGTCTCGGGATGCCGCTCTACCTCGCCAATCTCTACATCGAGACGAACAAAGGGCTGCAGCACTTCCAGGGCTTGCCGCCGGCGACGTTCCCGACGAACCAGTTCCCGGAAAACCCATCCAACCATGTCAGGCCTCATACAAACGCGAAGGGAACGTTCGACCACCTCGTCGGCAACGTGCAGTTCGGTGGCTCGCCCGTGAACGCGTACACCATGGGCGGCTGCATGGGCTGTCACGGTGTCGCCCAACTCCAGGGATACTCGTTCAGTTTCGTGCTCCTCGGAGGCCAGGCCGGCGCAGGTGTGGATGCGGAGAGTCGATTCAGTCCGCCGGTGAATCCGAATCGGCCGCTGCTCTCGGGCGGAACGGTCACCGTGCAGAATCCGGGGACGGAGAACCAGAACAAGACCCCGAATGTCTTCCTCGAGAACGCGAACGGGAAGGCGGTTTACGGATCGGCCCCGGCCCCGTTCACCATCATGGGAGTGAGTGTTCCCGCCGGAGAGCGCCTCAGTTTCGGCGATTCGGTATACCTGATTCAGAAGACCGTACCGATCCTGAAATTGAAGTCCTCGAAGGCAAAGGCTCCGAAAAGTCCTGAGGGGCCGCAGTATTTGACGGCGACGGACATGAGCGTGATCGGGCCGTCCAACAGGCCGTACAAGCCGGTCGTGTTCAAGGGTGACGTGAGCCCCGCCGCGGTCTGGATTCTCTACAACGCGAACAATCCCAGCTCGACCGAGAACATCACGAACCCGACCAACGTGAGCTTCAAGAACGCGAAGGTCACGTTCCCGGGCACAGGCGCCGCGTTTCTCACGACCTGGCCTTTCAATCCGGGCCACACCGTGAACACGGTAGACCAGGCCTATCCGACCGGCAATTCTCTGGAGATCTGGAGTCTGAATCGCGTGCGTTGAGAATTCACGGATGCATTTCGGCGGAACGCGGATGGCGTGACGCCGAAATGCTCCCGGAAGCACTGCGCGAAGTGCGCGGCGCTTTTGAAGCCGATGGCGAAGGCGACGTCGGTGACCGGGAGCGCGCCGTCGGACAGAAGCGCCGCAGCGCGCAATAGGCGCCGGTCGAGGATCAGCCTCGCCGGCGACCAGCCCCTATCGGCGAGACGCAGGTAAAGGAGACTCCGCGAAACGGCAAGCTCACGCGCCAGCACGTCCACGCCGAAGTTCTCATCGGCGAGATTCGTATCGATCACCGCGTTCGCCCGCCCGAGGAACGCTGGATCGACGGCAGACAAGAGCGGACGCATGGAGATCGGCCTCCTCAGACTGCGGCAGGAATGATGGGTGGATGGCAGCATGGTACCGCAGGAATTAAGGGGAGTCGAGACGCGCGAGCAGCGCTTCGAACTATGAGACCCTGAGACGATGAAACGCCTGCTCGTCGCTCTGTTCGGGGCCCTGCTCGTCGTCTGTGCGGCATTCCCCTCCCAGGCCGCCCTCCCGGCCAACGCCGAGATCAAGAAGATCCTCGCCGAGCGGATCGACGCGCAGCACCAGAGTGTGGGCATCGTGGTGGGGGTGCTGGAGGCGGACGGGACGCGGCGGGTGGTGGGGCACGGGACGTTCGACGCCGGCGACAAGCGGGCGGTTGATGGCGACACTCTGTTCGAGATCGGGTCGGCGACCAAGGTGTTCACGGCGCTGCTGCTGGCGGATGCGGTCACGCGGGGGGAGGTGGCGCTGACGGATCCGGTGGCGAAGTTCCTTCCGGCCGAGGTCAAGGTGCCGGAGCGCGGCGGGAAGAAGATCACGCTGCAGGATCTCTCGATGCACGTTTCAGCGCTGCCGCGGATGCCCACGAATTTCGCGCCGAAGGACAACGCCAACCCTTACGCCGACTACAGCGTGCAGCAGCTCTACGCATTCCTCTCCGGCTACGAGCTGCCGCGCGACATCGGGTCGGAGTACGAGTATTCGAATCTGGCGGTCGGGCTGCTCGGTCACGTTCTGGCGCGGCGGGCGGGCATGGATTACGAGACGCTGGTGAAGAAGCGGATCACCGAGCCGCTGGCGATGAAGAGCACGGCCATCACGCTCTCCGACGCCATGAAGGGCCGGCTGGCCATCGGTCACGATCAGGAGCTCGCCCGCGCCGCGAACTGGGACATCCCGACGCTGGCCGGAGCGGGCGCGCTGCGCTCCTCGGCGAACGATCTGCTCGAGTTTCTGGCGGCCTTTCTCGGGATGAAGAAGACGCCGCTCGCGCCGGCCATGGCCGCGACGCTCCAGCCGCGCAAGCCGGCGGGCTCCGCGGACATGCAAATCGCCCTCGGCTGGCACGTACGGACGACGCCCGGCGGAGGCGAGATCCTCTGGCACAACGGCGGAACGGGTGGCTACCGCTCGTTCATGGCTTTCGATCCGAAGGCGCGCACCGGCGTGGTCGTCCTCTCCAATACCTCCACTGCCGGCGGTGTGGATGACATCGGCGGTCATCTCCTCGATGCCTCGCTGCCGCTGGCCGCGCCGCCGCACAAGGAAGTGAAAATTGACGCGAAGCTCCTCGATGCCTATGTAGGCCACTACGAGCTTGCGCCGAACTTCATCCTCTCCGTGATCCGCGAGGGCGACCGGCTCTTCACCCAGGCCACCGGCCAGCCGAAGTTCGAGGTCTTTCCGGAGAGCGATCGCAAGTTCTTCATCAAGGCGTTCGACGCCCAGATCACCTTTGACACCGCCGTCGACGGCCGCTCCCCCGGCATCACCCTCCACCAAGGCGGCCGGGACCTGCCGGCCAAACGCTACGAAGGGGAGGTCGCGGCTCCGAAAGAGCGGAAAGAGATCGCCGTCGACACCGCGATTCTCGATCGCTATCCCGGCCGCTACGAGCTCGCGCCGGGCTTCATCATGACCATCACCCGTGAGGGCGCCGGCCTGTTCCTGCAGGCCACCGGCCAGCCGAAGTTCCCGCTCTTCGCCGAGACGGAGAAAGACTTCTTCCTGAAGGTCGTCGACGCCCAGGTCACGTTCGTCGCCGACGAGACGGGGAAGGTCACGAAGCTCATCCTCCACCAGGCTGGAGATCACGAGGCGAAGCGGGTCGAATAGGGGCCGCGGCATCGAGATCCCCCTTCAGATCCTCGACACTGTCCTCTGAAAATGGCACTTCCACCCTATTTAAATGGGCATCCTCCATTTAAAAAGGAAGATCGGGGGTTCGCGGAAGGGTGAAAGCGCTTCGAAAGGGGTCGAAGGACTCCAATCCAATGCGCTGCAGGGGTTCAAAAGGGGAGATCGGGCCTTCGAAATCGTGAAAATGTCATCTTTAAACGACACACCAGGGGTTTCCGAACCCCTGGAGTGTCATTTCTTCATGACGTTTCGGGGTTTTTGAACCCTTGTTTCTCGCGAACGAAGGTCTTGCAGGAGATCCGGCCGGGGCTGCCGCGCGGGTCGAACAAACGGCGGCGCCGCGAGCGGCGCCGCCGTTCCCGGTCAGACGAGTTGCACAGTCGTCGTCAACCAGGGGTAGGTGCCGCCGTTGACGCCGGAGATGGTCTCGGGCCCACCGGTACTGTTGCTGCTGTAGGAGATTGCCGTCCCGGTGTTGCTCCAGGTGCTGGAGATGACGCCGCCGTTCAGGATCAGGCCCTGAATCGGCGTGGCCTGGGGGGTGTTGGAGGAATCGGGCACGGTGAACCCGAAGAACCAGTCCTCGCCGTTCGACTTGCCCATGGTCCAGCCGTAACGGCTCCCATTGCCGCTGAACACCGAGAACACCTGCGGTCCGAGTGACTGCGGATTGAACGATCCGTCGAGCGATGCGCTGACCTGGACGTTGTACATGCCGCTGCTGATGCTCAACAGCTGCGGGATCGCGTTTCCGTAGGAGGTCATGAATGTCGTGAAGTCGAACGTCGACACATCGTCGGGCGTGTAGCTGTCGAGGGCATTGAGCCCGGCCTGGGCGTCCTGTTGGATCTGCTGGATCGTCTGCAGGTTCATCGCGCCGAAGTAGTTGCTCTGGTCGATCATCGTGGTGCAGGTGGTCACGATGTACGTGAGCTGCGAAACGGCGCTCTGGATGTCCGGCAGGTTGGAGAGGTAGTCGGAGAAGTTGAACGTCAGAGTCCCGGCGGCGGTGTTCACCGCGGGCAGGATCCGCCAGTCGTACAGGAGGTAGAAGATCGGTGTGGCGGTGGCGCCGGCGAAGTTCTCCAGGTTGCTGTTGATGTTGGCCACGCTGCTCGCGGCCAGCGGCTGAAATCCTCCCACCACTTGTTGTGACCAGGTCTGGCTGGAGAAGCCGGCCTGGCTGGACAGGAGGCTGGTGATCGAGGCGGAGAACGCCCCGCCGGAGGTGTCGTTGCCGAGCTGGGCGGAAACGGCCGCCGAAGCGTTGGTCTGGCTGGCGATGTTCTGGAACGCGGCGTCGAGCGTGACGGTGTACTGGTTGCCGTAAATCACGCCGCCGATGAAGTGCGTGCCGTAGGAGGCGATGAATTCGTCGTACGTGCCGCTCCCGATGGCGTTGACCACGCTCGACGCGTCGGCGGTCGCCGGGTTCCACGTGGTCGCCGCCCCGGACGTGGAGGGGCTGTACGAGCCGTTCATGCTCGTGCCGGCGCCGATGACCACGAGGTTCAGGCACGACACATCGAGCGCATCGAAGTAGGAAGCGCTGAACGAGCCGTTCACGATCTGGCTGTAGCCGCTGACCGAGGCATCGAGCTCGACGGCCGAGGCGAACTGCGACGACGTACTGATGTACATGAAGTCCTGGGAGAGCGACGTCTGCGCCCCCGGAAGACTCGACGGCGGGGCCGGAACGCTGAGCAGGGAGCTCGAGACGACGTCGCCGGTGATGGGGTTGACCCCGACGCCGAAGTCGACGGGAATGTTGTTGTACTGCATGACGAGAGGAGTGGGCGAGACCGTCGTCGCGACGGCGAGCTCCGGAAGGTTGAAGCGGGTTGCTTTGGTCATGGACGATTCCTTTTCTCGGATTTCAGGTTTGCCGGCGCCGGCGCCGAATCTGTTGTTGTTGATCGCGATGATTCTTACGACTGACAACCTCGCGCGTCTTTCCAACGGATCGCATGGGGAGCGGCGAACAGCTCTCGCCTCACACGTGAGCGCCCTGTTGGCAAAAGGCGGCCCCGGCATTAATATAGATGTACTTATTGGATGATCCGCTGATCCGGTAGGCACAGTCGACTGAAGGAATACCGCGGACCTACGTGTGCGGACCTGAAGGAGAGTGTCATGAAGAAGATCCTTGCCGTTTCACTCGTGTTGTTGTTCATCGCCGGCACTGCCGCCGCCGCCTGTTATCTCGATATCCTCGACGAGTCCATGCCCGCAGGCTTTGTGAGCACGCCCTACAGCCACCAGATGTCGGTATACGGCGGAAGCGGGTCGTACACCTGGTCGGTCTGGGCGGGGTCGCTGCCGGCCGGCCTGTCGCTCAGCAGCAGTGGTTTCATTTCGGGAACCCCGACCACGGACGGGGTCAGCCTGGTCTACTTCCGCGTCATCGACAACGCGGATCCCAGCTGCCCGGCGACCCGCGCGTATTTCATCGAGGTGTTCTGAGCACGACTCCCGTTGCGCGGCGCGACCTCCGGCCTGACGGCCGGAGGTCGCGGATCACCCGGGCAACAAAGGTCAGTAGATGGAGCCGTTGCTGGAGCTCACCGCACCCGCGTTCACGTTCAGCGTGTACGCCGTGCCGCCGCTGCCGGTCCACGTCGCGAGGTTGAACGTCGCCGCGCCGCTCACTTTGTAGGTCGCGAGGCCGGTGTACGTCAGCGGGGAGCCCGAGAGGCAGGTCGCGGGGGTGCCGTTGGAGGAGACGAAGTACGCCGCGCCGCTGCCGACGCGGGTGGCGGAACCGTTGGGTTGGACGAGGATGGCGGTGGCCTCGTCGACGCCGATGCCGCGGACGGAGGAGGCCCAGCCGTCTTTGACGATGCGGGCGAGGAAGGCAAGGAGGCGTCCCATGCGGTCGCGGGCGGAGAAGTGGGAGTCGGTGATGACGCCGCCGAGGTTGGCGAGGGTGAGGAAGTCGCGATCGAGGGTGACGTAGCTGTGGTACGGGTTGGCGAGGGCCTGGCTGGAGGTGACGGAGCTGCTTTGGCCGCTGTAGAGGAACTGGCCGAGGATGGCCAGGCCGGCGCTCGTGCCGCCGACGGGGGCCTGCTTCACGTTGGCGACGTAGTGGATGGCGTCTTCGACGGGGGTGCCCTTCCAGAAGTTCACGTAGTCCGACTGGTCTCCGCCCGCGATGAACACGGCCTCGGCGTTCTGGATCTTGGCAACGACGAAGGGATCGGATGCTGCGGCGCGGGACTTGATGACGAGGGTCTCGACCGAGTTGACGGTGCCGAGGCCGTTGATCCAGGAGTTGTAGGCATTGGTGCCGGTCGCGCGAATGACGACGAAGTCGCCGCCGCCGGACTTGGTGATCATCCACTGGAAGGCAGCCGCGACGTCGCTGCCGCCGCCGGCCAGGACCGTGCCGGCCGTGGTGGAGGTGGTGACGTCGGCCGCATTGCCGACGACGTAGTACTCGTAGGGCTTCTTGGCAGCGAACAGGGAGAAAGAGACCAGGGACAGAAGGACGCCGAGGACCACGTTCTTACGCATTCACACTCTCCTCACTTCTTTCCACAATTCGGGGTGAAGTGCGGAGCATACAAGAACGATTACGTCGCGCCCACGGCCTGCGCCTCCTTGCCCCTCCGTGCGCTGCGCGCCGCGCGCGAGTCGTAGATCGACGACAGCAGGTCGTACAACACCAGTTCGTGAGGGCGCTGCGCGGCGCGGATCAGCCGGTTGACGTGCATGTGCACGAGGCTGGGCGCGATCTGGGCCACGGGCATGGTGAGCCGCCTGGCCTGCTCGAGGCGCCGGAGCTCGGCGACGAGCGGGGAGTTGCGCTCCGACCGGCTCTCGAGAATGACGAGGCTGGGCGCCAGTTTGCCGGTTCCTTCGCCAACGGAGTCGAGGAGCATCTCCAGGCCGCGCCGCTCCGCGCGTTGTTTCTGGTCGAGCAGGACGCGCAGGGGCTTGCCGCCGCCGAACTCGCGGAAGAAGCCGTCGCGGACGTGGCCGAGGACGGCGCGCTTGCCGTCGGCGTCGAGGCCGAGGTCGCCGAGGAGGAGGTCGATGCCGCAGACGGCGAGGCGCCAGCGCGCGTCCGCGGTCTGGTCTCCGTCCAGCAGCCCCACGATCGCCAACGCCGCCTCGCTGTCGGCGTGGAAGATCCGCTCGGCGAGGGCGATGCCGGAGGGGCCGCCGTAGCGCTCGATCTCCCGGTCGTAGGTATCGAGTTGCATGCGCCAGAGGCGGCCGTCCTGGAGCAGGGGCGCGACCGCGGCCTCGAGTGCCGGCAGGGCTTCGCGAGCGAGGCCGCGAGGAGCGCCGTGGAAGCGGACGCGCAGGTGCCATTGCGGGTCGCTGTAGCGGATGAAGAACCAGGAGTCCACGGCTCCCGAGGCCTGGAGCTCCCGCGTGACTGGCCCGATCACGTCGCGCAGCACCGCGTCGGCGGTGGATGCGCCAAGATAGAGCTTGGCGTAGAGCCATTCGGAGCCGGGGAGGAACGAGCGCTGGACCGTGCCGGCCGCGACAGGCATGACGGACGAAGCGGCAGCCGCGGGCCGCGGGGACTGCGCCGGACGGGAACGGATGAACGGCACCACCAGCTCGTGGACGAACCGCCCTTCGGGGCCGCGCGCGCAAAGCTCCGCCGGTCCGGGGAAGAGCTCGAAGAGCAACGCCTCCCGGCGCCCCTCGAGCACGTCCAGCCCGGCCTCCACAGAGAGCACGTTGTCGAAGTCGACCAGCAGCTCGTTGTCGCCGTCGGCGAGCAGGACGTAGCGCGGCATCCGGCGTTCGGTCCGCAGACGCTGGACGGCGGCGAACCGGGTTGTGCTGGATCCCGTACAAAGAGCCTTGATCTCGTCTTCGGAGAGTTTCCAGCGGGCGCGCTGGAGCACCAGCCTGCCGCTCCTGACCCGCGGCAGGAAGGATGCGCCGTCCAGCGCACCCCAGCTCCAGCCGAGACCGACGATCACTCCCTGATCCTGCAGGCCGCAGAGGAACCGGTAGATGCCGAGGCCGCGGGAGAAGTTGTGAGCGCTGGTCAGGCGGGGGATCACTTCGCGCCCCAGGCGTCTGGAGCGCAGCACGATCCGCTGTTCGGCGACGGTGACCAGCAGGTCGCTGAGCGGGATCTGGCGCTCGTGCGGCGCCCCCGAGCTGCCCAGAAAGGGGATCTCGTAGTCGCGGAGGACGGGCCGCGAGAGGATGTTGCCGATGCGTCCCTGCGGCAGGTGGACGATCTCGGCGAAGATCGCATCGGGCCGCGCGGCCTCCTCGGCCGCCAGATGTTCGCGGAGTCGCGCCTCCAGTTCGCCGTCCGCGTGGCAGAAGCGGCCGAGGATGCGGCCGCCGGAGGGTCCGCCGGAGCCTTTCCAGAGGAGTTGGAAGCGCCCCTCCCGGGCATCCTCTTCGGAGCGCGCGGCCAGCACCGCCGTCGCCTCCAGGGCGTCGGGCAGCGGATTGGACTCATGGACGGCCAGACGCTCCACGTCCTTTTCGGTCAGCTCGATCTCCTGCTCTCCGCGAGTCAGGGCCGCCTCCAGCTTGCGGAGCTGCCAGACCTGCAAGGGCCCCCAGGGAACGGTGCCTCCTCCCGTGTGCTGCCGGCCGAGATCGAGTCCGGCCAGGAGCGGGGAGGAGTCCGCGGGCTCGCCGCGATCGAAGCCGATCCCGGTCTCTTCGTCCAACACTTCCGCGAGCGGCACCCACCGCCCGTCGCCGTAGCGGTCGGAGAAGTCCTGGCGGAAGCGTTCGAGGAGCTCCTGGCGGGAGCGTCCGTACAGGCGATGGAGGAGCGACAGGCCGCGCTGCAGCTCCTCGACGACGGCCGCGCCGACATGCATCGCGGCGGCCGGCTTGACCAGGTCGACCTGGAAGAGGCGGGAGAGCTCGACGCTGGTGGGCAGCTCCCGCAAGGCCTCGGCGATGGAACGGTATTGCCCGGTGGCGGCGCCGAGGCCGTTCGCGTCGAGCGTGGCGAGCGTTTCCCGCGCGCCGGTCAGAGCCGCCGCCGCCACTCGTCCTCCGGGCAGGACCGCGAGCTGTTCCTCCAGGCTGTGGATGGCCTCGGGCCCTGTCACCGCGGGCGTGAGGTCGGAGACGAGCACCTGGGTCTCGATGAGCTGGTTTACATACTCCTCGGCATCCTCGAGCGTCACGTCGCCGTCCGGATCGGCGGCGACGAGGGTGGCCGCCAGGCGGGCCGGCTTCACGCGATCCGCCGCAAGGGCCAGGGTCGCTTCGAGATAGGGCGTCGGCTCGAGGGCCACGAGGTGATGGAAGCGCGCCTTTCCCGCGAGGCGCGCCTCGGCATAGCGCAGGCGGCCGGCGGCGCGGTAGAGGCTGGAGTTGGGCCGGTACGCCAGTTCCCGCCGCAAGGCCGGATCCCGCCCGAGGTCCTCGCAGAGGGCGAACAGGTAATCCATGTCGAGCCGGGTGTGGCGCTGATAGCCGGCGCGGGAGGTCAGCCGGAGACTGGTGGCGTCCGTCCCGTCGATGGTGCCCAGGGAACATCCGGAGAAAAGGCCGAACGGAGTGGGACGGCAGGCCATGCGCTGGAGGTAGCGCACGAGGGAGTCCTCCGCCCGTTTCCCCTTGCGGGAATCGGGATCGGCGCGCCAGTTCCCGGCCGCCTCCAGCAGTGCCGGCGAGGCCAGGAACACGGCTTCCTCGATCTCCGGGCGAGCGAGGGTCTCGCGCAGCCAGGCCCGCAGCCGCGCGCGGTCACGGGCCAGAGCCTGCTCCAGCTTTTCCGGATCGTCGAGTACGCTCGTACCTTCGAGGCCCTGCGACCACGCCTCGAGCTCGTCGAAGGGGAGCAGGGGCGAGCGAAACGCGAAGAAGCCGGAGGGTTCGAAGGGGAAGTCGACGCGCCGGCCGGTCATACGGCCACCTCCGCACGATTCGCCTGCTGGGCGATCAGCGCGGCGTAGGCGCCGCGCCGGGCGGCCAGGTCGTCGTGGGTGCCGTGCTCGACGATGCGCCCCTGGTCCATCACCAGGATCAGATCCGCAGCGCGAATGGTGCTCAGCCGGTGCGCCACGACGATGCGGGTACACCGGAGCTGCGCCAGCTCGCGCTGGATGGCGCTCTCCGTGATGGCGTCGAGCGCGCTCGTGGCCTCGTCGAGGAGGAGGATGGCGGGGTGCGTGACCAGCGCGCGCGCCAGGGCCAGGCGCTGGCGCTGGCCGCCGGAGAGCGAGGCGCCGCCGTCGGCGAGCAGAGTGTCGTAGGCAAGGGGCATGGCTTGAATGTCCTCGTGGATGTGGGCGAGGCGGGCGGCTTCGATCACCCGGCTCAGTGGCAGCGCGGGATCGGCCAGGGCGATGTTGGCGCGGATCGACACGCCGAAGAGATAAGGATGTTGCGGGACCACGCCGAGCTGACCGCGAACCGACCGGAGATCCAGCTCGGCGAGATCGACGCCGTCGAACAGGATCCGCCCGTCGGAAGGCGGGTACAGCCCGACCAGCAGATTGGCCATCGTCGATTTCCCGGCACCGGAGCGGCCGACCACGGCGACGAAGCTGCCGCGCGGAACGTCGACCGACACGTCGCGCACCACCAGCGGCGCGGCGGGACCATAGCGAAAACCGACCGTGTCCAGGCGGATGGCACCCCGAAGCCGGCCGGCCGGCCGCCGGCTGCCCGGCTCCTGTTCGCGCGGCGTCCGCATCACGTCGTCGATGCGCTCGAGATAGCTGCCGAGGTACTGGAACTGGAAGGCGGTCGTGACGAGTTGGGTCAGCGGAACGAGAAAGCCGGCGGCAAGGGCATTGAGCGCCAGCATCTCGCCCAGACTGAGCTCGCCGGCGAACACCTGACGCGCGCCGTAGATGAGAATCGCCAGCGGCGAAGCCATCGCCAGCCCGGCGAGGAGCGCCTCGATGACCGCCTGCAGTCGGCCGCGCGCGATCGAGACATTGAGAGTATCGACGAACAGGTTCGACCAGTGCTCGACCGCCCGTCCCTCCGAGCCGGTCGCCTTGAGCGTCTCGATGCCGGCGAGCATCTGGACCTGATAGGCCTGAGCCGCGGACTGCGTCTCCAGAGACCGCGACATCAGCTCCTTCTGGCGCCGCCCGGTGACGACGAGCAGCACGATCCGTAGGAGCGCGAGGCCGAGGACGAGCAGACCCAGTTTCGGGCTGGCCACGAACAGGACGACCAGATAAAGGCTCACCAGGAGGCCGTCCAGCGCGGTCGACAGAATCCCCGAAGTGAGAATCTCGCGCACGTTGGCGTTGCTGTTCATGCGCAGCATCAGGTCGCCCGCGGAGCGCTCCTGGAAGAAGGAGTACGGCAATCCGACGAGGTGCTCCACGAAGTCGAGAGTGAGCTGCGCGTCGAGGCGTGTCCGGAGCTCGAGCAGGAGGTGCGAGCGGATGAGCACCGCGAGCAGGTTGAAGATGACGAGAGCGCCGAGTCCCACGGCGAGCGCCACCAGCAGGTCGACGTTCTGCTGTGGTACCACGCGGTCCACGAGCACGCCGACCAGCAGCGGCGTCGCCAGAGCGAAGATCTGTACGAGCGCCGACGTCGCCAGCACGCGTGCGATCGAGCCGGAACGGGCGAGCAGCGGGTGGAGATAGCGATGCAGTCCGCGCGGAGCGGCGCCCGCCGCGGCGGGCGCGAAGCCTTCCGCCGGCTCGAGCAGCAGGGCCACCCCGGTGAACGAGCGGCGGGCCTCCTGATGCGAGACGACCCGCCGGCCGCCGGCCGGATCGACGATATGGAGACGATCCCCCCGCACCCGATCGAGCACCACGAAGTGGTTGAAGCGCCAGTGCAGGATGGCCCCGGGCTCGAGGCCGGCAAGATCCTCGACGGCATCGACGCGCACGCCCCGGCCGCGTAGACCAAACCAGCTTCCGGCGGCGAGCAGCGTTTCGGCGTTGGCGCCGTCGCGGCCCGCGCCGGTCACCTGCCGCACCTCGGCGAGGGGAACCGGTTTGCCGTAGGAGCCGAGGACCATGGCCAGACAGGCGGCGCCGCAGTCCATGGCGGTTTCCTGGGCGACGACGGGAATCTGCCGGGACTTCCGCTCAGCCACGGAGAAGCTCCCATGGCGTTGACTTTAGGCGAGCGCGCCCCTCACCCGGCCTTTGGCCACCCTCTCCCCGCTGACGCGGGGCGAGGGCTATCTTGGGGTTCCTTCTCGCGACTTGCGAGATACGAACCCGGATTGCCCCCTCTCCCCGCGCGTGAGCGTGGGGAAAGGGTGGCCGAAGGCCGGGTGAGGGGCGCGCTCGCCTAAAGTGAACGCCCTTGCGGAGGCGCTCCAGGACGGCGCGCACGCCGGGGACGAGAGCCGCGAGCAGCGATTCGGAGCGCACCGGCGTCTCGGCGGTGCCCCACATGCCGTCGTGGAGGGCGTGGCGCTCACCGTCGGCCTCGAAGTCGTCGCGCGGGAAAACCGCCTCGACGCGGACGAGCGGTCCGTTCAGGGGAACGGCGGCGATGCCGGGGCCGAGGAGGCGCTTCGCTTCCTCCGGGCCGATGACTTCCTCTGAGATCGCGGCGATCGTGAGGTGCTGCGTCGCGTGGGCGTACCCGCGAAGCTCCAGAGTCAGCGGCATCCCGGCCTCGAGCAACGGCCGGTGCTCGCCGGGCAACAGGACCGTCAGCACCGGCCGCGACTCGGCGCTGCTGAGGGAGACCAGGATGTCGCCGGCGGCGACGGGCTGGTCCCGCCGAGTGCGCACGTCGCCGACGACGCCGTCGCGGGGCGCTCGCACCACTCGCTCTTCGAGATGCGCGCGCGCGAGGTCGCGCTGCGCGCGCAGTCCGATCAGCGCCTGCGCCGGCGGCGCGGCCGAGAGGTCGCGCAGGCGCTCGACGAGCTGCAGTTCCCATTCGCGCTCGATGCGCGCGAGCTCGGCGGCCTCGCGCGTGTCCTGGAAGCGGATCAGGACCTGGCCGGCGGCGACCCGTTCGCCGGGACGCACCTCGACCGCGGTCACCAGTCCCGCCTGGACCGCGGTGACCTCGGAGCGCCCGGTCAGCCTCACCACCGCGGGACCGGCCGAATTCTCGTGGACCGTGCTCACCGCGGCGAAGATCAGGAACGCCGCGGCCAATCCGGCCAGGAGCCAGAACGTCGCCGTCGTCCAGCGAGGGGAGAGGCGCAGCCAGTCTCCCTCGCGCGTGCCTGCGACATGGTGCTCGAACGCCTCCGCGCGGAAGATCGTGTTCCGACTGGTCGCGTCGAGTCGCGTCGCCAGCGTGAGCTGGCCGAGGGCCGGCGCGACCGTGGCCGCGAGCATCGCGAGAGCCGCTTCGTCCGAGGACGAGAAAGATGTACGCCCGGAATCGCGGACCGCGCACAACACCGCGAGCACCGAATCCTCGGTGCGGACGGGCACACCCAAGAGGTGCTCGCACCGCTCGCCCAGCGGATCGTCGGCCTCGCGCTCGAAGCGCGGATCCTCGGCCGCCCGCTCGATCCGCACTGCGCGGCCAGTGCGTGCGATGAAGCTGACCAGCCCGACCGCGGAGCTCTCGCGCCGCTCTTCCGTCGACAGAGCGGCCGCCCGCGACCAGAGCACTTCGCCGGCCCGATCGTAGAGCAGGCAATAGACGCGGTCCGCCTCGACACATTCCTGAGCGGCAATCTGCAGCAGCTCACCGGCGCTGCCGAGGTCCGATTGCGACGCGACGCGACGGGCCGTGTTCAGCGCCGGGAGCAATCCTGCAGGTGCCAGCTCCTCTGTGACGGTTTCCCGTCCGCGTCTCAGCGCGGCGCGAACGAGTGCCGCGAGGTCTGGCGGTGATGGCTCCCCCGGGCTGAGATAGAACAACCGGTCCGCATCGATCAGATCCTGGAACATCGCCGGATCCGGGCCGGCCGCGGTCAGCAGGATGAGCGCGTCGCCCGTCCCGGCGACCAGGTGGCGCGCTTCGATCGGAGAGACCAAGCGCCCGAGGCAGAGGACCGCCGCCTTCGTGGCCTGCACCGGGAGCAGCACCTCGCGCGCGGAGCGGGCCGTCGCCACTCGGCAGTCCTCGCTCAGCAAACCGTGCAGCTCCGCCGCCTCGTCGTCGCCGAAGCCGGCGAGCAGGACCAGGGGGAGGGGCAGCGCCGCGGGGGAGAGTTGGGTCTGGCTCATGGGAGTAGTGGCCCGGCGGAGGCACTGGAATGCTCCGCCGGGCACACAACCTCATGGATGTCTTACCCGCAGGTACCGCCGCACGAGCAGGTCCCGCCCGAGCAGGCGCCGCCGGTCGTGCAGTGATCGTAGGTGTCGTAGCCGGTGGTGTAAGAGCCGGTGTTGGACGTGTTGGTGTTGGACGTCGTGCCCGCGAGGGTGCCACAGGGCCCGAGCGACGCCGCGCCCGCGACTCCGCGCAGTTCCAGCGAGTGCAGCGTTTCCCGGTGCAGAACGAGTTTTGACTTCTTCATTTGTCTGTCTCCTTAAGTTTTCGATCGGCGCAACGCTCGGGGCCCCGAAGTGCGACGGCAGCATTTCTACCGTGCGCCGCGCGATGCCTCAGGAAATGGTGTCGAGCCGGTCGAAAGGCGGGACAGACTGCTGAATGGGAAACGCAATGGTTACAGCGGTCGAGGGATGAAACAGCGGATCGTGAACCGGCCGTCTGCCGCTCCCCGGCCGATCGCCAGCGTCCCCGCGGCATCGCGAACGCGGCCGGAGACGAAGGTCAGGCCCCGGCCGAATCGCAGCGGCCCGGCCGCGCCGGAGAGGCTGTTCCACAGGGAGATCTCGATCCCGCGGCGGCGCTTCCGGATGGTCAGTCCGGCATGGATGGGACGAGCGGATGAGGCGACCGCGTGTTTGAAGATGTTCTCGAGCAGCGGCTGCAGGACGAGCCTCGGCATCGGCCTCCCGCAGACCTCGGGCGGGATATCCCACTGCTCGATCTGCAGCCGTTCGCCGAAGCGGATGCGCTGGATGGCGAGGTATTCGGCAATCAGATCCACTTCCTTTCCGACCGCCCACCAGCGGTCTCCCGCGAAGGCTACGGTGCGCTCGACCAGACCGGAGAGCTGGAGGCACATGCGCGCGGCGGCGCTCCGGTCCTCGCGCATGAACGCGGCGATCGAGTTGAGCGCATTGAAGAGAAAATGAGGGTGAAAGCGATCCTCCAGAGCGCGGGTCTCCGCGAGCACGGTCTCGTTCCGGGCGCGGGCCGCCGCCGCTCGCGCCGCGACCATGACGCCGCTATACGCGGTCATGAGCGAGCTTGCGCCGATGACCAGCGCCGGCAGCGAGTTCCGCCAGGCCATGATGGTGAGGGTGTGCTCGAGAAGGGCGCGAACGGGCCCTCCCTCGATCGCGTATAAAGACCAGATTCCGGCGACCATCACGAGGAGCGTCGCCGCGAGGATCGCCGCCGACGCGGATGCGATGGCGAGCGGCAGGCGAAGCGCAACGGCCGCGCGAATCACCCGCCGGAGGGCGGGACCGATGAACAGCCAGCAGATTGCGGACGCGATCGTCATGACCGCGCAATACAAATGGGGCTGCCACCACGGACCCATTTTGAGGTCGTACGCCACGATGGCCGCGAGGTAGACGAGCAGGGGATAGACGACCGGCAGCGACGGGATCGCTCGATTGTCGGCGCGCACCGGAGCAGGAGCGGCGGCGAGCGGAAGACTCACGGAAGGTGGTTTCTGAAGCAGCAGACGCTGCTGGCGCGCCAGACGAAGCAGCAGCCGTTCCGCACCGTCAGGATCGGATTCCAGGCGCGATGCGATGGTTTGCAGCGCCGCAACGACCAGGCCGGGCTTCATCTGCTGTTCGATCGCCTGGCGCGCCCGCCGGGCGCTCTCGGCCTCTGCTTCGAATCGCCGGGCGTCTTCCGCGATCGCAATCCGGTGTTGATGAATCGCCGCAATGAAACACGCCGTCAAAGACAGGAATACGGCGACCGCAGGGGCATAAATCCAAAGATGAATCCCTCCGAATTGCCCCACGTCGTCCCAATCCATCGGCGGCGCGACGACGAATCGCCACAATAACGAGGTCAACGCTCCAATGAGACTGAACGCGATCAGGACCGCGATCTCCGCGGAGCGGCGGCGCGTGGCGACGGCGCGCACCATCGCCGAAACCGCCAGGGGCGATGCCGCAAACATGGCGGCGGTGATCGAGATGGAGATCAATTCGTCTCGAAGCGGGTGACCAAGGAAAGACCCGGCGAGCAGGCCGATGATCAGACGGGTGAAGATCGCCACGGACGGAACCGCGATGGCGATGATGCGCTGTTCCGCGCGAGTCAGCAGTGACTCCGCATGCGTCGCGCTCATTGCGTCACGGCGTGCCCGGCATCCGACAGACTCCCATTGTCATCCTGGCTTCGCTGCGACTTCGTTTCGCGCCACTCGCCGAGAACGAACATCTGGAGCCGGTCGCGATAGGCGCGGCTCAGAGGAACCACGTGCCCGCTCTCCAGCACGACGTTGTAATCGCCGTGAGACAACGGCAGCATCTCCCGGACGAGCGAGACGTTCACGATGTGCGATCGATGGGTCCGCACGAACAACGACGGGTGCAATTGCGCTTCGAGGCTCGTGAGGCCGCTCCGGACCACGTGGCTCTTGCCCGCCGTGCGGATCTTCACGTAATTGCCGAGCGCCTCGATGGCCTCGATCTTCGAGGCGCGCAGACACACCAGCCGGTCGTCCTCTCTGACGAAGATGCGTTCCGGATAGGTCCGCCCCTGGTCATACGGCTCCTGCCGCGTTCTGTCCCGCGCGTCGAGCAGCCTTTCGAGGCGCCGTAAGGCGCGCCGGCAACGAACGGTTTCCACGGGCTTCATCACGTAGTCGACCGGTGCGACATCGAAGGCTTCGTATGCGTACCGCCGGTATGCGGTCACGAAAACGACCAGGGGATGACCGGCTGCATCGAGCTCCCGGGCGAGCTCGATCCCGCTCACCTGCGGCATCTCGATGTCGAGAAACACGGCGTCGGGACTCCACGCCTCGATCGCGGCACGCGCTTCATCCACATCTGCGCATTCCGCGACGACTTCCTGGCCGAGGTCGTCGGCCAGAACATGTCGCAGGCGGGCACGCGCGGGCGATTCGTCGTCGACGACCAGAATTTTCATGATATCGAGCATACGAATAACTCGGGTGATGAGATATGGGGTGCGCGTGAACCTACGGTTACGGCTTGAAGTACGCCGCAACGCGTTTCCCGTCCGGCCCTCGGGAGATCCAACTCGTCACCAAATTCGGGAACGGTTCCGCGGGCCGTCCAGGATTGCGCGCATGCGAATCCTGCCAGTCGTGGCGTTGGTCGTCTGCGCGTGTGGCCCATCGACGCAGCAGCCGGGCAAGGCGACCGCCGCTCCGCCGGCGCGCCGCGCCGGCGTTCCTCCCATTCGCGTCGACACGCACGCTCGCGAAGCAGCCTGGCTCGGCGTCGTCCTCCCTCGGCAGAGTCTGGACCTCGCGCCGGCGATCCCGGGACAGCTCGAACAGGTCCTCGTTCACGAAGGCGACACGGTGCGCCGTGGAGAGACGATCGCCGTCCTCGGCGCCGCGCACGACCGCCAGGATCTGGCGATGGCGGAGCTCAGCCTCCGCGCGGCGGAAGCAGAGATCTCCCGGAGCCGGCTGGAGCTCGCGGCCGCCGAGAACCGCCTATCCAGCCGCCTGGCCATGCCCGACGCCTTTCCCCGGGAAGACATCCGGCGGGCAGAGATCCAGAAACAGATGGCCGAGGTCGACCTCGAAGGAGCACGGGCCCGGTCCGAGGAACAGCGGGCGCGTGTAGCGCAGGCGCGGGATCGTCTCGACAACGCCCAGGTCCGGGCACCCGCCGGCGGCACCGTGACGCGCCGGTACCTGGAGCCCGGTGCGCTCTCCGGTCCCGGCCAGCCGGTGGTCCGCCTCATCGGCGACGACAGCCTGATCGTGCGGTTCGCGGCTCCCCCGGATCAGGCTCGCTCCCTGCGCGCGGCAATGCGCGTGGGCGTCACGATTGATGACGCGAGCGTGCCGGCCGTCATCGAGTCGGTGTCTTCGGAGATCGATCCTCCGTCCGGCATGGTCATCCTCGTCGCGGCCCTCGATCCCGTGACCCGGATCCAGCCCGGCTCCGTCGTGCGCGTGCGTCCCGAAGGAGCCGGTTCGTGACCGCGCGGAGCTGGCGCCCCCTGCTGGAAGGGGAGCTCGCAGCACGGGCCGAAGATGCGGTGCGCGCCATCGCCGAAGCCCTCTCCGATCCGTCGACGCCCGGCATGTCCGCGGGCCGCATGGGCCATGAAGGCATAGCGCTGTTCTACGGTTACCTCTCTCTGACGGAGGCATGCGGCGAACGCCACGCCGAGCGTGCAGATCAACTTCTCGAGCAGGCCGTCGCCAACCTCGCCAACGTCCCGATGAGGCCCGCCCTCTACGGAGGCTTCACCGGCGTTGCCTGGGTGACGGACCATCTCGACAGCATGCTCGGCGAGGGCGACGCCGACGACGACCGCAGCGACGACGACCGGAACGAAGAGATCGACGAATTCCTCCTCGCCCTCCTGGCCGCTCCCTGGATCGGCGACTATGACCTCATCGGCGGTCTCGCCGGCTTCGGCGTGTACGCCCTCGATCGCCTTCCCCGTCCCTCCGCCGTTCGCTGCCTCGAAGGAATCGTCGACCGTCTGCACGAGACAGCCGAGACCCTCGGCGACGCGTCCACCTGGTTTACCCCGCCCCGGTTACTCCCCCCGCGCAACCGCGAAACGCACCCGGACGGCTATTACAACCTCGGCGTCGCCCACGGCGTCCCCGGCGTGATCGCCTTCCTGGCCGACGTCTGCCGCCTCGGCATCCGGGCCGAAAAGGCCCGCCCCCTTCTCGACGGCGCCGTCCGCTGGGTCCTCTCCAAGCAACTCCGCGAGCCCCGCGGGGCCCGTTTTCCTTCCATCATCGCCCCGGGCATCGAGCCCCACCCCTCGAGACTCGCCTGGTGCTACGGAGACCCCGGAATCGCCGCGACCCTCCTCTACGCCGCCCGCGCCCTCGGCCACGACGAGTGGGAGCACACCGCCCTCGACATTGCCCTCCACGCCGCGACCGCGTCTCTCGAAGACACCGCCGTCGTGGACGCCGGACTCTGTCACGGCGCCCTCGGTCTCGCCCACCTCTACAATCGCCTCTACCAGGCCGGCGGCGGCGATCTCTTCGCCGACGCCGCCCGCCTCTGGTACGCCCGCGGCCTCGACCTGCGCCAGCCGGACACCGGCGTCGCCGGCTTCGCGTCGTGGGAGTTCGGTCCGGACATGCAGTTAGGCTGGCAACCGGATCCCGGATTCCTCACCGGCGCTGCCGGCGTGGGCTTGGCGCTTCTCGCGGGCTTCACGAGCGTCGAGCCACGGTGGGACAGGCTGTTGATGGTGTCGTTGGAGGCGGGGTAAGCCTCTCGCGGCTGGTAAACGTGGTGCCGGCGCCTTCGCCGGCCGTTCCGCCGGCTCCCAGCCGGCCGGCGCGCCGGCGAGAATGTTCGTGACGAAGCGGCGCCGTCTCGGCGCCGGGGCCAAAGCGAAGACCTGTAATATCTTGCGACGCAAGGTCGGCCGTCGTGGCGTCGAGCATCGGCGCGCACCGGTCGGCCAGATCGAGGAGGCAAGAGAGATGGTCCAGTTCCGAAACAATTCCCCCTACGACGTCACCCTCAACCTCGGCTTCAACAACGGCAACGGAGGAGGGTTCGGGTTCGTTCTCGTCCCGGCCGGGCAAACCTGGGAACAGTCCTTCGCCAACGAACAGCCTTTGTCCATCCAGTGGCAGACCTCGCCGTCGACAATGAGTCTGAACCCGGGTGTCAATCAGACCGTCACGGTGGCCGTGGCCATCGGCGCTCAGGTCCAGGACTGAGGAGGAAATTTCCATGGAAATCGTCAACAACACCAACAACGATCTGCAGATGACGGTGCAGATGGCCTCGGGCTATCAGATGAGCACCCTCGAGCCCAACACCTCACGTTCCTTCAGTTCGTCCGAGCTGCCCCCGAACACCACTTCCGTCCAGCTCACTCCCGCCGCTGTCTACGGTGTCATCGGGTCGGCGCCCAGCTGGTACTACCTGAACGTCAATGATGATCAGTGCGTGACCTTCACCGTCGAGGTGACGTAGCGCGCGGCGGCCGGCGAGCGATCCCCTTTCTCGAAACCACGAAGACGCGGGCGCGTGTGGCGCGATGCACACGCGCCCGCGCACGACCGGGCTGCCGGCGACGAGTGCTATAGTCGATCCATGTCCACCGCGCCCATCCTCGCCCCTTCGGATCGGTCGCACGACCCCGATCAGCGGGTGATCCTCGGCGGCATCGACTGGTGGCAGTTCGAGGCCTTCCTGGCGATCCGCGGCGATCGCGCCGGCGTACGGGTGACCTATCTGGAGGGAGAGCTCGAGATCATGAGTCCATCGCGGACGCACGAAGCGCTCAAGACACTGATCGCCCGTCTTCTCGAGGCGTACGCCGACGAGACGGGACTCGTCTTCGAAGGCTACGGATCGCTCACGATGCGGAACGCCCCCAAGCTGCGCGGGATCGAGCCCGACGAGTGCTACGCGATCGGCGCCGCGAAGGAGTCTCCCGACCTGGCGGTGGAAGTGATCTGGACGCACGGTGGACTCGACAAGCTGAACGTCTACCGCGGCCTCGGCGTGAGAGAGGTCTGGATCTGGAAGAAGGACGAGCTCAAGGCGTACGAGCTGCGCGGCGGCGCCTATGTCGAAATTTCGCAAAGCGTCGTGATTCCGGCCCTGTCCCCGTCGTTCATCGCGCGGTTTCTCGATTGCGAGACACAGACCGAGGCGCTCCGGATGATGCGGGCTGCGCTGAGGCAGTAACGCGCTCTTCCACGCTACTCGTCCATGCCCAGGGCGGCCCGAAGCCGGCCGACGTCGAATCGCTCGATTTCCGGAAGACGTCCCTCGCGATTCTCGAGGTCGCGCAGCAGCAGGTCGAGCTGTTCGCGGGATTTTCTTTGCGCGTGTCGCGGCACGAGGTGTCTTCCCACCGAGGAGAGGGACCGGTGTATCGAGCCAGCCGCGGTAGTGTGCCTCCTTCATCTGGCGGAGCGCCTCCAACTCGTCCGGCATCGGCGGCCTTCCGCTTCTCCGGTGAGGGCTGCCCTTTCGCGTGGCGCATTGCCGCGGCAGCGCTCTCCGTTTTGCGTGTTCCCTCTCCGAGCAACCCGGCACAGGCATCGCGCACGCGGCGGCGGAGCGCATCGGCGCGCGACTCGGAGTTCGTTTCGATCCGCAGGGTGTCGCGCGCCACGATCACCCGGCCACGCGGAGCGTAGCGGCCACGAAAGAAAGCTGCAGCGCCGTTTCGTCGTGTTCGAAGCCCTCTTGGAGCACCTTCAGCCAATGGTGACCGTAGCAGTCGATCGCGAACCGAAGGATGCTCTGTACCAGGGGGGGATCCATCTCATGCACGCTCTCCCTTTCGACAGGCCCGGCTTGGCGCACGCGATCCTCGTAGCGGCGCACGATTTCACCCGTCTCGTGTCATGAGTCACCGCCGGCGCGTGGCGCCTCGCTGGCCGCTATTGCGATCTGTGTGTGGGGCTTTGCACGCGCTTACTACTTCTTGTTCTATGTGCCCGAACGGTACGGCGATGGCTCGTTCCGCTTTTGGGGATCGTCTCGGCGTTGCGGTACCTCGCGCGGAGATGACGTGCGTCACAGCGCGAAGCCGGAACCGCGGACATATTGACTGGCACATCCTTGGTCACAGAGCACATTCAGGAGGTCTCTTGAAGGGTCTTCGTGTCGTTGTCTCCTTCGCGGTCACCAGCTTCATCATGGGCTTGGCCCTGGCCATGCTCAGCGCTTCCCTGGAGACGCGCGGCGAGCGACCGATTCCGCAACAAACACGTTTGCTGATGATCCTCGGCATGTCGGGTGTCGTGGCCTCGATCGTGGCCACGCGCGGCGCGAACCGCCGTGTGGCGCGCGCCGCGGCCGCGGAGGAAGCGGAAGCGAAACGCTACGCGCCGGCGGGCGACCGGGCCACGGTCTACGTCTTTCGCGACGCGACCGTCGGCAAAGTGGCCGGACTGGACGTTCTGCTCGACGGCACCGCCATCGGCCAGACGCGCGGAAAGACGTTCTACCGTCTCCACCTCGCGCCGGGCGAGCATCTCCTCACCAGCCGCAACCCGCAGAACGGTACGCAACACGAGCATCGGTTGCGCGCCGACGCCGGCGCGCTTCACTTTCTCGAACAGCGCGTGAAATTCGGGATGACCGCCTTGCGCCATGAGATCGTCCCAACCGAGCAGGCTCTGGCCACGTCACGGATCAAGCGATGCCGGCTGTTGTCTGCCGATGCAGTAGGGAGTTGAGACGCAGGCCGATCGCGCGTCGCGAAGATTTCAGCCGCCGTAGGCGGCAACAGAACGTAGCACCCGGCTTCAGCCGCAATGGCGTTAACTTAAGGGGTTATTGATCGTACGGACCGGAACTGGCGGGGAGGGTGTGATGAGGGTAAACGGACCGGCGGGGGCTGAGTTATCGATCGACTTCGGGCAGATCAGCGAGAAGTTTCCTGGGGCAGTCGTGGACAGGATTCTCCAAGAGACGAAGCGGGAGGGGGTCCGTCACCGCAAGCTTCCCGCATATCTGATGACGTACTACGTGATCGCGGCGGCCCTGATGGTGAGCGTCAGCGCACGGGAGGTACTGCGGCAGCTGGTCCGAGAAGTTCGGGACCAGTATCCCGAGGCCAAGGCGGTGATCGCAAGCCGGGCGGCGATCTGCAAAGCTCGACTGCGGCTGGGGGTAGAACCGATCCTGCAATTGTACGAGCAGGTGGTCAGGCCGATCGCCAGGAAGTCCACCCAGGGAGCATGGTTCAGGAGTCTTCTATTGGTGGCCCTGGACGGAAGCAGTCTGCATGTGCAGGACACACCAGGGAATCGAAAGCGCTACGGAAAAGCAAGAGCAGCGAAAGGGAAAACGAGCCCGTTGCCGCTGATCCGATTCGTAGCGCTGTGTGAGATCGGAACCCATGTTCTGTTCGCTGCACGCATGGCACCTTGGAAGAGCAGTGAAGTCGCTTTGGCCAAGCAGCTCATGGATCGACTGAAACCAGGAATGCTTTGTCTGGCAGATCGGCTGTTTTATGGATTTGAGCTTTGGAATGAGGCAGTTGCGACTGGGGCACAGCTGCTCTGGCGAGTTCAGAAAAAGATTTCGTTGCCTCGCCTCCGAACCCTGAGCGACGGCTCGTACCTGAGTGAAGTGCGTGCCCGTTCGACGGCCCGAGCCGCGGTACGCGCTCGTCGCGTTCCTGTCCGGGTGATCGAATTCCATGTGATCGTAGGCGGAAAACAGAAGCATTACCGCGTGATCACCACGCTGCTCGATCCGAGAAGAGCTCCAGCCCTCGAACTGGCCAACTTGTACGCGAAACGATGGGGGATCGAGACCGCCTTTGCTGAGTTGAAGACATCCCTTAAAGGGTCAGGCGTGTTGCTGCGCAGTCAACGGCCTGAACTTGTCGAGCAAGACTTCTACGCTCTTCTTCTGGCTCACTTTGGCGTTCGTTCGATCATGGAAGAAGCAGGGCGGAAACAGGGCATCCCACCTGCCGAGCTCTCCTTCGTCCATGCCGTGCGCGTGGTCATCCGCCGGCTTCCAGAAATGGTTTCCTTTTCCCCCCTCTGGTGGCTCCCAGACGCTCCATCGGCGTCTGGTCGATGAAGTCGGCGAAGAAAGAAACCCCCTTCGACCCGATCGTCATTACCCGCGCGTCAAGAAACGGCCCCCCTACCGCTACCCACGCCCCAACCCTCGCCGCACCTATCCTCCAGCTCATCAACCAGTGATTGTCCAAATCGCCTTAAGTTAACGCATTGCGGCTTCAGCCGGGTGAGGGGGACTCACGATTCGCGCTGGCGGAGAGCTTTTCGGAAATCGCGCACTGCCTGCGTCAGCGTGTCGCGATCGAGCATCGAGGCGAGGAGCGTGAGGTCGAGCTCGGGAACGAGCCGGCTGCGCTGCGTCGTCGTGAATGTCCCGTCCGTGAGGGTGTAGATCTCGATGACACCCTTGCGCCGGAACCACACCTCCTCGACTCCGAGTTTTTCGTAAATCGCCAGCTTGTCGATTCCTCCATGTGTCCATTCGACCTCGATGGCGAGGTGCGGCCGGTCCCGCTCTTCTGTGCCGAAGATGTAGCACTTGTCGGCTTCCGCTCCGCGCTGTTCCCTCTTCTCCTTGAGAGTCCAACTGCCGGCGGCCGTGATCTCGATTCCGCGCTCGATGCACCACGCCTCGAGCAGATGTCCGATGTGTGAGCTGATGACTTCATGATCCTTGGAAGGACTCATGATCTCGACTTCCCCCTTGAGGTAGCTGATGCGGGGTGCGGAGTGATCCCCTCGGATTTCGAGGATGCGCTCGTAGTCTTCCCATGAGACGTCATGGAGGACGATGATGTGATCGGAATCGGTCGTGTCGTCGTGTTCGCGCAGTGCCGCGGCTCTCGACATGAGGAAAGTATATCGCCGGCCGCTCGAAGGGGGGCGCCGGAGGCGCGGGTTGCACGTTGGTCCGCCAATCGTCCATCGCATCCCGATCCCTACCATTTCCGCGGGATCGTGTCGTTGTGATGAGGCACCCATGAACATCCGTCGCCGCCGCCATGAGCCGGACACGCTGTTCCTCCGCTGCGTTGTGATCGCCGCGGGCCATGCGTCGCTCCGAGGGAGCGGGCGGCATCAGTCTCGCGGGGAATCCGGAGACGCCGGGGCCCGACGGAGCGTAGACATGACACGGCTTCACGCCCTGCTGTTGACCCTGTTGCTCGGGGCACCCTGCGCGAGCGGCCGCGATGCCGTTGCATCGCCGTTCGCCGACGTGGCGCAACCGAACGGCCGCCTGGAGCGGATCATGATGCTCTGGCCCTCGCGCGATCACGGCGCGCTCCGCGCGCAGATCAACGAGGCGCTGACCGCGTACCGTGAGGCCCGGGACCCGAAACGCGAGGGGATCGCCTATCTCTTTCTCGCCCTCCTCGACGCAGCTCTCGGCGATGAGCAGAACATGCGCGTGCACTTCGGCGACGCGATGTCGCGTCTCGAAGCTGCCGGCGACCCTGCCGGGGCGTGGCTGGCGTGCTGGCTGTTCGCCGAGTACGAACGCCTCGGCGAAGGACAATCCGAGCACGTCCTCGCGTTCTACGAAAAGTCCTTCGTCCTGCTGGAAAAAGCGAAAGCACCGTCCGCACCTTTCTCGATCGACGCACTCATGGTCATCGGTCCCATCGTCGGAATTCCGCCCGCGGAGTACGAGCCGAATGCCGCGAGACCGGAGATCAACAAGCCGATCGTGTTGCGACTGTTCGAGGTCTTCACGAGGGCTGGATACGGTGCCGTGTTCGTCGAGATCGGCGAGCTCGAGAAGGCAGAGGTCCACCTCCGGCGTGCGAAGGAGGCCGCGGCGATGTTCGATGGGAGGCTCGACCCGCCGATCGACCGCCACATCGGCAATTTGCGCCGGCGGCAGTGGCGGCTGGACGAGGCGCGGGAGAGCTACCGTAGGGCCCTCGACGGTCTGAAGGTGTTGCGGGGGGTGGGGACCACCCCTGCCGCGCGTCTGAGGATCGACATCTTCGGCGAGCTCGCCGAGGTCGAGATGTTGAGCGGCAGGATCGATGACGCCCTGGCGTGGAGCGATCGGGCGCTGGAGGTCGTGCGCGCGGCGTCGAACAGCGCGGAGCCGGAGACCGTTTTCATGAAAAGCCGCGCGGAGATGCTCGTGAGGGCCGGCCGGTTTGCCGCCGCGGAAACCGTGTTGGCGCAGGCGCTGGCGCTGGCCGAAGAGAACGAGTACTTCCATCTGCAGGTCTCGCTGCATCAGCTCAGCGCGCACATGAACAAGACGCGGGGACGGGACGGAGCGGCGGCCGCAGACACGGAAAAGGCGCTCGAGGTTCTCGCCAGAGCGAACCAACCGCTGCGCGAGGCGTCGATCTGGGGCAATCTCGCAATGCATTACGTCTCGCTCGATGCGGATCACAGCGCCAGTCTCGCGCTGGAGAGAGCACGGCAGCAGGCGGAGCAGAGCGGGCGGTGCCTCGAGGTCGCGTTCCTCGATCTGATGGAGGCCACACGGAAGCTCAGGAAGGACGAGACTTCTCTTGCGGACTTCGAAAAAGCGCTCGAGCAATGGAGAAACACACCGGATGTCCTGCGTGTGCCGGGCATGGAACACATCGCGGAGCTCCTAACCGCAGCCAAAGGCGCGACTCCCGCCAATCCGCCGTCGCCTCTCCAAAGCGCGCTGGTCTCCGCCGGCATGGTCGAGCTCCTTCAGGCGGCGGCACTGTTCAGCGAAGGGCGGGAGCCCGCGGCGGCTCGCGCCCTGGCGCTCAGGGCGCTGGAGCTCGCTCCTAACCCGAAACATCGTGCCAAGGCCCTGGCCCTGATCGGAGGGACTTACATCGCGGAGGGCAGCGACGACAGAGGGATCGCCCATCTCGGCAAAGCGGTCGACGCGTTCGACGAGGCGGTTGAAGACGCCCGGATCGACCCACTCGTGAACGGTTCACCCGTGGACGGGTCTTCCCTGACCTTGGAGCTGCTCCTGCAGTTGCTGGTGAAGCACCGCCGCTACGAGGAGGCGTTCGCGGTCTCCGAGCGCGCGCGGGCGAGGGTGTTCCTCCAGATGCTGGGCAACCACCGCGTGAGCCCGCGCGGACCGGAGAACACGCTTCCGGCGCAGGAGGCCGAGGCTCTGCGCACGCAAATGCGGCAGTGGCAGCAACAGATGCGCCTTGCCCCGACGCAACGACTCGAGGATGACCTTCGCCAGGCGCGTCTGCGATACGAGGCGCTGATGCCGCGGGTGAGGGTGTTCAACCCCGAGTATGCCGCCATGACCAGTGTGGAGCCGCTGCAGCTCGATGCCGTCCGCGACGAGCTCCCTGCGAATACCACGCTGGTTGCCTACTTCGTCACGGACAACGGCGCGAATGCCTGGGTGCTCGACCGGACCATGCTGGAGCACGTTTCGCTGCCGTTCGGCCCCAAGGCTCTCTCGCGTGCGCAATGCGCGGCGAACCGGTTCTATGACGGCGGCCGAGGCGTCCGCACGCGCGATGCGCGGTGCGAGCCGGCGACCGTCGAGGAATTGTACGGACGGCTGTTCGCGCCGCTCCGCGCCCATGTCCACAATACGCGCTTGATCATCGTGCCGCACGGCGCGTTGCACTACCTGTCGTTCGCCGCGTTCCGCGATGCGCGGACCCAGCGGTATCTGATCGAGGACTACACGATCACCTACGCGCCGAGCGCCAGCTCCATCCGCTTTCTGCGCGATAAGGAAACATCCGTGAGAGGGCAGGCGCTGGTAGTCGGCGCGCCCGCCGGCGTCCGGCCGGAGCTGCCGGGGGCCATGCACGAGGCGATGATGGTTGGCACGGAGCTGCACGCCGCGCCCATGGTCGGGGTGGCGGCGAAGGAGAGCCTGCTGTATCAGCTGAAGGGCGACGTCGATCTCGTCCATATCGCCGCGCACGGTTTCTATGAGGTCGACGCCCCCCTCTTCAGCCGCCTTGCGCTTGCCGAGGGAGACGGGAGTGACGGCAATCTCGAGGTCCATGAGATTCTGGCGGAGGTGGACCTGACGGGTGTGAACCTCGTCGTTCTGTCCGCATGTCAGACCGCCGTCGGCAAGGGCAGCGCCGGCGACGAGATCGTCGGTCTGACTCGGGCGCTGTTGTATGCAGGCACTCCCGGCGTGGTCTCGACGCTGTGGGACATCGGAGACGAGCCAGCTGCGGCGCTGATGGCCCACTTCTACTGCCGTCTCGTCAGCGGGGACTCCGCCGCGGACGCGCTGCGCTACGCGCAGCTCCGGCTATTGCACGGCGAATACGCGCATCCGCGTCAATGGGCCGCCTTCACGCTCCACGGCGACCCGGAGGGCCGCTGGAGTGCTTCCGGCATGATCACGCCATAGATGAGGACCGGCGCGTGATGTCCCGACACATCGCTGAGTGGTGCGCGATTCCGGCCGAGTCGCGCGTGATTTCGGCGATTGCCGCGCTCCACGCAATCACGAGCCTTCCGTCGCGCGCGAGCGAGTCGTCGATCGACAGAGCGGACGTGCCCCGTCCGCCCAGGTCTCTCGCTCGACGCTTCTAAGAAACCCCTGGTATTTATGCGGGTTTTCGTCTCACGCTGCCTCGTGTTGGTCGATGGGAACAAGCCTCATGTTTAGGCGACGAGCGCGTTTTTGGAGAGAGGCCATGGAGCGCTCACGATCCATCAGTTCGTAGAACGGCTGCCCCCGATCAGAGTAAACGCGTCCCGTGCGGAGGGAGTCGTAGATGCGGCGGGCGAGCTTTGCTGCGGTAGCGTTAATCGCCTTTTCAGGACCGATCTGGCCCTTCTTGCGGCGGTAGAAGGCTCCCAGCTCCGTGTTCGAATCCGCCAGAGCCTGAGCAGCGACACGCAAAGCGGTGGAGGCCCGATTGGCCGTTCTCCGGCTTCGCGAGCTGACCACCCTTCCCCCAGTGATGTTCGTTCCAGGCGATAGGCCGAGCCAGGAACAGAAGTGCTTGCCGGTCGGAAAGCGACTCAGGTCGTAACCGCATTCGGAGATGACGGTCAAGATCGTCAGGACGTGCAGCCCGGCGATTTGGGTCAGATCAAGTCCGAGGCGCTCGTAGAGAAGAGTGCGTGCATCGAACTGTACTTCGTTCTTGCGCGGCTTGCCCCGTTTGCCGCGTGCCTTCGGCGTGGTCGTGGGGTCTGCTTTGACCGGTAGCTTTTCGATCACTGCTCGCATCTTCTGGTCACACTGCTGGATCAAGTCGCGGTGAAAGTCCCACAGCTGGACCGATTGCTCGAGCGCGAACAGCTGTTCCTCGCGATAGTGCCCGGTCAATGCCTCGGCGATCTGCTCCTCGGATTTGGCACAAGCAGGGTCACGCAGCTTGGCCAACTCCTTCGGATCTCGCTCCCCTTTCAGAATGGTGCGAAGGATCTTCATGCCGGTCACTCCCGTGATGTCGCTCACGGCCTGATCGAGTCGCACATTCATGAGCACCAGCGCCTTTTGCATGTGCTGAATATGCTCGGATGCTCTCTCGGTCAGCATCCGACGCTGACGCATGTACGCGCCCAACTCGATCATCTCCCCTTCTGCCCGAAGCGAAGCCTGCAAGATCCCGAACGTGTGCAGCAGATGCAGCCACTGGCAGTCGATGTAATCGCTCTTCTTCATCCCGTTGAAGCTCCGGATCGCCCGGGAGCTCACCAGAACCGGATTCAACCCGTACTCCTCGTAGATCTCGAAGGCAGCCACCCAGTACACCCCGGTCGCTTCCATCGCCACGGTGTCAACCCCACAGCTGCGCATCCACTCGGCCGACCGTCGCAACTCATTGGTCGTCGTTCCGAACTTCTGGACCGGTTCGTCCGAGACATGGTCTCCGACCGCGATCCACACTTCCCGCGCTCCCATGTCCGCTCCGGCCGCGTTGTGGTTGATTTGCTCCAGAACTCGTCTATTCTTCTTCCCGGTCCTGGAAGATCGTTTCTTGGACATCTCGCCTCCGCATCTCGAAGTGGTGCGCAGCGCGAAGCGGAAGATATTCCGAATTGCATTCTTCTAAACGGGGCGACGGCATCTGATTCATGCCGCTCCTCCAACTCAACGACGCGATCTTCCGGGACCATGCTCGGGATCGGGCCTTACAGCACCAAGCGTTTGCCGGTCTTGACATCGCGCTGCACCGCCTAAAGCTACCAAATTGCCACCGGTTTCTTTCCTCAACCGCGGCCCACGCCGTGCTCCCGCTCGGGATGGCAGCGTGTTGCGCGACCCGCTGTGCGTCAGACGTGCGATAACGCACTGACCGCGTTCACCGGAACCTCACGTGCCGTGAGATAGAGCCGTTCCCGCACGAGCCGGCGCGCGATAGACATCTGTTCGCCGGGCGGTAGCGCCCCCGGAATGTCATGCGCCGCGAGCGCACGCGACGATGCGATGAAGCGGAAAGCCTCGGCGTAGGAGGGTGGTCCGAGGAGCCGGGTTGTGTCGGCGACGAGAGCGACATCGTCGCCGTTCTCCTCGTATGCCAGGGAGATCATCGGTGCGAGCTCCATCCTCGTTTCCGGCGTCAACCCCACCACCGCTTCGTCCCAGGAGAACGCACTGCCGGCCGCGCAAGCGCGGCCGAACTGTTCGGCGATCACGCGAAACGCCTCCGGAACAGAGGCGGATTCCGCAAACGCGGCGAGCGCTTCTTCCGCGGCGGCCTGCATCGACTCTGGTGCAATCCGGTGGTGGCGGACAGGGATCCCCCTGCGAAGCCGCGGGTCGCGCAGCGCCGCCGCGGCGGCGAGCGCGCCGATGTAGTCGACCCAGGTGATCGCCTGGATGCCGAAGCTGAGGTGGACGGTGAAGGTGCCGATGGCCTGGACGTCGTGGATGGTGCCGCGGGGGATGTAGAGCGAGTCGCCGGGCGCAAGGATGAGGTCCTCGAGGTCGCCGTGGCTGGGGGCCTGGGGCGGCGAGACGCGGTGGAGGAGCATCTCGTCGCGGGTCTCGAACGGCAGTTGGGGGACAGTTTCGAGGGGGAGCTCGGGCCCGGGTCCGACTCGCCAACGCTTCGAGCCGGCGATCTGCATGACGATGTTGTCGTGCGCGTCGAAGTGGGGGCCGAGGCCGCGGCCGTCGGGGGGCGAGCAGTAGACGGAGAGGCCGGGGATGAATCCGAGCTCGTTCTGGAGCTGGAGAACGTAGGACCGCATGGGGGGCCAGTAGCGGTGGAGCTGGTTGAGGCGCACGGTGGCGCCGGATTCGAGGGCGGCGTAGACGCGGGTGACGGTGGGCGTCGTGGCCACGGCACGCGGTTCCTGGGCGCGGGCGATGATCTCGATACACGGGACTTCGTGCGGCGGCTGGTGACGCATCGCGTGTACGGCCGCGGCGATGACCTGGGGGAGGTCGGAGGCGGAGAAGAGGAGCGCGAAGTGCTCGGGGTCGTCGCGCTTTACATAGAGGTGGCGGCGCTCCCAGTGATCGCGGAAGAACTCCTCTTCGCCGAGGGGCGACAGGAGCAGGTCCAGCGCTGTCCGCATGCGACGATTATAGCTCCGGAAATCTGTATTTCTTGACATCGCAAACGGGCGGAATTACAGTTGCCGGTACTCAGCGCAGCACACCAAAAATTGAACATTTCGGGGAGCGCGCGGTCCGCGCTGTGTGCGCTCGTTCTCTGTTTGTCCGGCGGTGAGAGGGAGAGGCGATGGAAAAATCCGGGGAGTTTCATCGGTTTCGCAATAACACCTCTGCAATCGAATACGGGAACCGCGCCTGGAGCACGGCGCACGAGAGTGGCCTGATCGACATCCTTGTCGATTACGAGACGCCCAACATCCTTCGCCGGTCCGACGGCCACCGGTTCATCAATCTCTGCTCCTGTTCCTACCTCGGCCTGGCCAGCCATCCGGACATCCTGGAGGGGGCGATCGGCGCGTTGCGCAGCCAGGGGGCGATGGACCTGCCGATCTCGCGGATCCGCCTGCGCCTCAATCTGCTCGAGGAGTTCGAGGAGGGGCTGTCGGATCTGTGCGGCGCGCGCACGATCTCCGCCGTGACCAGCAGCTCCGCTGCTGCGGGCGTGCTGCCTCTGATCGCATCAGGCCACTTCAGCCGGGACGGCAAGCCGCCGGTGATGGTCTTCGACAAGTTCGCGCACTTCTGCATGGACTACATCAAGCCGATCTGCGGCGATGAGACCAAGGTGCTGACGTGCCCGCACAATGACATGAACTATCTCGAGGACATCTGCAAGGCTCACGAGCGCGTGGCGTACGTGTGCGATGGTGTCTACTCGATGGGCGGCGCGGCTCCGCTGGAAGATCTGCTCCGCCTGCAGGATAAGTACGGCCTGTTCCTCTTCATCGACGACTCGCACTCCCTGTCGGTCATCGGCCGGAAAGGGGAGGGGCATGCCCGGTCTCTGATGTCTGAGGTCAATGACCTGACGATCATCGTGGCGTCGCTGGGGAAGGGATTCGGCGGCAGCGGCGGGCTGATCATGCTCGGACCGAAAGACCGCGAGCCGATCCTGACGCGCTTCGGCGGGCCGCTGGCGTGGTCGCAGGGTCTCAATGTGCCGGGAATCGGCGCGGGGGTGGCGTCGATCCGGCTGCACAACTCGCCGGAGCTGGGCCTGTTGCAGAAGAAGCTGCAGGGCAACATGGAGCTCTTCGACGAGCTCGTGCCGACCGACCAGCGCGGCAACGGCTTTCCCCTCAAAGTCATCCACATCGGCGACGAGGAGAAAGCGGTGGCCGCGTCTGCCGCGATCCTGGAGCGGGGCTTCTATACGTCCGCGGTGTTCTTCCCGATCGTCCGGAAAGGGCACGCGGGTCTGCGGGTGATGATCCGCGCCGATCTCTCGCACGACGACATCCGCTCGTTCGCCGCCGCCCTCAACGACGCCCTGGGCATGTCGGGAACAGGCACGCCGGCGACGGAAACCGCACGCGAAACCGTCTCTGCGTAATCAGGAAAACTTCCATGCGCGCTGTCATTACGGCAGGAGCAGGAGGACCCGAGGTTCTGGGGATCGGCGAGGTGCCGATGCCGGAGCCGGGTCCCGGCCAGGTCCTCGTGCGCGTCCGGGCCGCGGCGCTCAATCAGGCTGATTTGCTGCAGCGCGACGGCGAGTTCCCCGCGCCTCCCGGTGAATCGGACATCCTCGGCGTGGAGATCGCCGGCGACGTCGCCGCCTGCGGCCCCGATGTCGAGCTGGATGTTGAGCTCCCGGTCGGAAGCGCGGTCTTCGGCTTGGTGGGCGGCGGTGCGTACGCCGACTATTGCCTGCTCGACGCGGAGATGGCCATCGCCATCCCGCCCGGTTTTTCCTATGCCGAGATGGCGGCGGTGCCGGAAGTGTTCTTCACCGCGGACACGGCGATGTTCGCGCTCGGAAAGCTGGACGCGGGGCAGACGGTGCTCGTACACGGCGGCGGCAGCGGCCTCGGAAGCGCCTGCATCCAGATGGCGAAGAGTGCCGGCGCACGCGTCGCCTGCACGGTCGGATCGGACGACAAGGCCGCGCGCGCGCTGGCGTTAGGGGCCGATCTTGCCGTCAATTACAAAACGCGCGCATTCGTGGACGACGTGCTGGCGTGGACCGAAGGCGCGGGCGTCGATGTCCTCGTCGACATCGTCGGCGCTGACTACTTCGAGCGCAATCTGGCGGTCATGAAAGACGCCGGCTGCCTGGTGCTGGTGGGCGTGATGAGTGGCACGCGAGGCGAGGTCGATCTCGACCCCATCCTGCTCAAGAGACTGCGGGTCAAGGGCACGATCATGCGGTCGCGTCCCATGGAAGCGAAACGCGCGATTACCCAGCGGTTTCGCGAGCGCTGGCTTCCGCTCCTGACGGCGCGCGAGCTGTGGCCCGTCGTCGATTCCGTCTTTCCGCTTGACGACGTCGCGCAGGCGCACGGCCGGATGGCGCGCAGCGACCATTTCGGCAAGATCATTCTCGATGTGTACCAGGCCGGCGAGGTTCCGGTTCCGGAGCGCGGGTCAGGACGGAGCAACGCCATCCACACGCTCTTCCAGCGATTCAACGAAGAGCTGATCGAGGCCGCGATCGCGAGCCGCGAGCGGATTGAGCGTCTCCTGCCGGAGCAAGACGCACGCATGCGCCGCGAGGGCGGACACCGCTATCTGCTGCTCCCGCTCAATTTCGTGTTCCCCGAGGGAGATTGCGCCCGCCTGGGAGAGGCGGCGGCGGCGCTGATGAGCATCCAGACGAAAGTGCTGCACCACCTGCACGAGAGCATCGGACGCGAGGGCATCCTGCGGACGTTTCGCGTGCCGGAGGCCATGCAGCGATTCGTCAATTGGGAAGAGCTGCTCGAGCCCGAGACGGTCGTCAGCCGCTTCGACATCCTGCAGGCCGAGGATGGGAGCTATCGTTTCTGCGAATTCAATATCGACTCGTGCATAGGCGCCGCGGAGATCTTCGAGTTTGCCGCCGAGTACTTCTCCGAGCTGGGCGTCGACGTTCCGCGCTCGCTCGACGTCTCCCCGCCATTGAAAGACCTCGGCGCACTCCTCGCCCAGACCGCCGCCCGGCGCGGGATCACCCGCATCGTCATTTTCGACTGGAGCGTCGGCGGTGGGTCGGGAGGGAAGGGGTACATGTCGTTCGAGCGCATGCGCGGGCATATCGCGCGGGCGGTCCATCCGATCCCGGTGTTCATCGCCGACGAGAAAACGTGCGAGGAGGAGTGGTTGACGCCGGAAGAGGCGCGACGCACGCTCTTCTACCGCGGGTTCCTGATGGACGAGATGGATGACGGCGGAGCTTTCTTCGACCGCCTCAAGGCGCTCGGGGCGACGGTCATCAATACCTATGAGGCGGAGATCCGCATGGACAAGGGCTGGTTCGTCCTGCTCCACGACGAGGCGATCCGGCAACTGCTGACGCCGCGCGAGCGGGAGCTCATCGACGCCTATCTTCCCTACACGTGTGACGTCGATCGCGACAACGCCGCGTCGCTCATCGAGCGCAAAGCGCGCTATGTCTTCAAAGAGAAGCATTCGTTCGGCGGCAAGGGGATCCATTTCGGCGACGAGACGCCGGCGGAGGAATTGCGCGTGCTCTT
This sequence comes from uncultured Acidobacteriota bacterium, assembly GCA_963821585.1. GTDB lineage: Bacteria > Acidobacteriota > Thermoanaerobaculia > Gp7-AA8 > Gp7-AA8 > QHVT01. Next base: position 2,978,617 of record CAWGEI010000003.1, on the reverse strand, counting down.
CGACGAGCATCCCGGTGCATGGACGGCGCAGGAGGTCGTTCCGCTCGCACCGACCCTGTTCCCGTTCGACGCGGGGTTCCGCAGCGAGCCGCAGAAGGTGGTGTTCGGGTTGTACCTCTACGGATCGCGAGTCAACGGCATGCTGCTTCGCGCCAGCACGCGCTCCCGGATCGTCAACGTCACCGCGGGAAACGCCAGGCTGGCCTGGGCATTTTCCGCGAGCGAAAGGACCAGGGCGGAGTTGGTGAGCAGTCTGAGGGAGGCGTCCGTTGTTGGAATCTAAGAGCGCCTACGTGAAGATCGGAGACCAGCGGTATCGCGAGTCGTGGGGGCTCTACTTCGAGGAGTTCAACGTCGGCGACGTCATCGAGCACCGTCCGGGCCGGACGGTGACCGAGACCGACAACATCTGGCAGTCGCTGCTCTGCATGAACACCTCGCCGCTGCACATCGACAGCGCGTATTGCGCGACGACGGAGTTCGGGCGGCCGCTGATCTCCAGCCTGGTGACGTTCTCCATCGTCAACGGCATGACCGTGAGCACGCTCAGCGCCCGGGCCATCGCCAATCTCGGCTGGGACAAGGTCCGTCTTCCGGCCCCGTGTTTCGCCGGCGACACGATTTACGCGGAGAGTACCGTCCTGTCCAAGCGGCTTTCGCAATCGCGCAGCGGGCAGGGCGTCGTTACGTGCGAGACCCGCGGCCTCAAAGCGGACGGCACGGTGATTCTCACCTGCGAGAGGACGTTTCTCGTCCCCACGCGCGAGCACGAAGTCCAACGGGAGGCCCAACATGGAGCATGAGCAGCTCAGCAGCCCGGTTCTCAGCATCCGGACAAAGCAGCCTTCGGTCGCGGTCAGCTACCTCTATACCCCCGCGCCGCGGATCGACTCGCTGGTCGCGAAGCGGCAGGAGATCACCGCCGACGTCGTCGTCATCGATCTCGAGGACTCCGTCCACGTCAACGCCAAGGCCGCGGCACGGGAGAAGGTCAGCGACTTCGACTTTTCGCCGCTGACGAAGCTCGGCCTCCGCCTGGCGGTGCGCATCAACACGATCTGTTCGTTCGACGGGCTCCGCGACCTGGAGATGCTGCGCGAGCGCTATGAGCGCGGCGACTGCGCGATCGCGTCCGTCTTGCTGCCGAAGATCAATCACGCCAGCGAGGTCCGCATCTTCCGGTCGCTGTTCGACAGCCTGAAGCAGCGTCCCCGGCTGGTCAGCTTCATCGAGACCATCGAGGCGGTGGAGAACGCCGACGCCATCGCCTCGGTCAGCGACGCCATCTGCTTCGGGCAGGCCGACCTCAACGCGCAGCTGTACAGTTCCCATCCGGTGTTTCTCGATTACGCCAGAACGCGGATGTGCGCGGCCGCGGCCCGCTACCGCATCCAGTCCGTCGATACCAGCTCCTTCGAGATCCAGGACATGGCCAGGTTCGAGCGGGAGTGCGTGGCTGCGAAGGAGTGCGGCTTCACCGGGAAGGTGGCCATCCACCCGGTTCAGGTCGACCCGATCAACCGGATCTTCGGCGTCTCCAGCGACGTCCTGGCCGGCTACCGGAGGCTGATCGACGCGTATGAAAATGCCGACGTCGGATTCGCGATGAAAGACGGACAGGTCGTGGCGCCGCCATTCGTGGCCAAGGCCAGGATGATGCTCGCGACGTACGACAAATGGGCCCGTGAATGAGCGTCCGAAATGGTTTCGGACATCTCGAAACCCGGAAGGAGAAACACCATGGAACAGACTGCAACGAACAGAAAGTCGAACAAGAAGGCCCCCATCCAGCAGGCAACGAGCAAGAAGGTCGAAGCCACCAAGCGCGATAACGGTCGCGTCGGCGGTGTGCGCGTAGCGGGCCGCGACTCCGAATGACGCGGAGCGGACGGTTTCTCCAGGATCAGCGAATGGTCCTGGAGCTCGACCGCCTGCTCCGGCGCCATGTGAGCGAGGTGCGTGACTACACCTGGGCCTTTCACCGGCGCTGGAAAAGGAAAGGTGTGACCACCATACGGGGGACGGGGTGGGCGGTGAGGCCGTTCCTGCTCCCCGTCTCCCGTATGCAGTTCATCGCCTCGGCATTTCACGGCGCCCTCAGTACGCTTCGCAGTGCCATCCAGGCCGCGGCGGCGAAACGGGGGGCAGTCACGCGGCTGCTCCCCGTCCATCCCGAATTCGAGGCCTTGTTCGACGTCGCCGGCGGCGCGTCCAGTCCCGCATTCCTGTCGCACTTCCGGCCCGACGGGTTCCTCTTCGAAGACCGTTTCCTGCTGTCGGAGATCAACTACGGCAACGGGATTCTCATCAGCTGCGGCTATACCGAAGCGTCCGCCGACTACTGGCGCCACCACCCGCTCATCAAGCGCCTGGGCTGGGACATCGAGCGGATGCACTGCCGCCCCCTGCCCTGGTACATCAACGTGGCCCGGCGGTTCGTGCGCCCGGGTTCAGCCCCTTCGGTTGCGCTGCTCTCGCATTCCGAGGAGTGGAAGACCATCCTCGGGTACCCGAAGCGGGTCATGGACCAGATCCGTTTCGTCTGCCGGCAGTTCGAGCAGGCCGGCATGCACGCGCGCACCGTGACCGAGCAGGACGTGAGCGTCGACAAACAGGGCAACCTGCGCTTCGACGCGGACAGCCGGAAGGTGGACCTGCTGATGTTCATCACGGTCGGGTCGACGTTCCTGGACCGGCCGGAGCTCCTGCGGAAAGGGGGCGCGCTGCACCATCTGACCCGTCCGCGGATCGGCGATACGTGGGTTCTGAAACCGCTGTGCGGCCTCATGGTCGACAAGGGAGCGTTGCCATTGCTGGGCAAGCTCGATGCCTCGCGCCAGATGGAGGACGGCTTCCGCTTCGAGATCCCGCACACGGAGTACCCGATCGACGGGGGCGCGCAACGCTATCTGCGCCGCCGCGCGGACTGGGTCATCAAGCGCTCCTTCGACGGCAAGGACACCAGCGTCGGGGCGACGTGCACGCCGGAGGCGTGGCGCAGTGCCGTTGACGCCGCGGTGGACGGCTACAACTACGTCGCGCAGCGCTATGTGTCGATTCCCAAGACGGAGGTGCCGGTGTTCGTCGACGAGAAGCATCTGGAGTGGGTGCCCAGCCGCGCCGAGCTGTCGCCATTCATCTACGACGGCGCGTTCGGAGGAGCCGGAGTGCGCCACGCGCCTGACGCCGAGGGGGTGGTGATGACCGACTTCCCCGAAGGTTACGGATACTCGATCGCGCTCGCCGTATGACCAGAGAACGTCCAGCCCTCGGATCCGGTTGGACGCTGTGGCGTCACGCCCTCGTTCGCGGCGCCGGATTTCCGTTCGCGCTGATCGACGACGCATTCCGCTCCGGCGATTCCGGCACCTGGTGGCGCGTCGCGGCCGATCGCCGTTTTCGTGAGGCCGTGACGTGGCAGAACCGGCCGGCGGTGGAGACGGCGCTCGACGCCTTGCTGCGCAAGCCGCCGGGAACGGACAACGCGAAAACGCGCCAGCAGCAGCGCCTCGTCGCGAAGTACCTGCAGCGCTATTGCGCGAAGAACGACACGATCGGCTTCTTCGGTCCCGTCGGCTGGGCCACGGTGGGCGGCGACGCGCAATTCACTCCCGGTCCGGAGCTGCTGTCGGCGCGGGCGACGTTCTTCGAGCCGTGGTGCGTGCTCGCTCTTGCACGCGCCGTCGATGAGGAGACGAGACTCGGCGCGCCGGTGACGATTCCCGGCCACCTGCGGCTGTCGGGCTCGAAATTGATCACGCCCGATGCCGTGGTGCCGCTGGCCGAGGAGGAGGTGCGCCTGCTGCGCGCCGTCGATGGCCGCTCCGCCGCGGAGCTGTTGGAGCACCTCGGCACCGATGGTTCTTGGCGGGAAGTCCTGGACCGTCTCGAGGGGCGAGGCATCGTGCGCTGGGAGTTTCCGGTCACGGTCTCCCACGAGCCGGACCGGCAGTGGCGGACGGAGCTCCGCGCGCAGCGCGATGACGTTGCTCGCACGGCCGGCGATCCGGTCGCGCTGGGCCGTGCGTTGGAGTCGCTGGAGGTTGCGTTCGAAGCGCGCACGAAGACCGCATCGCGCCGCGGCGGGATTTGGGCGCGGAGTCTCGTCTTCGAGGAGTGCCGGCGCTCGATCTCTATGGACCTGGGGACGGCCGCGGTCGAGCGCATCGCGCCGGCATTGGAGGTCGTGCTGCGGATCGCGCGTTGGTACACGTTCGCGATCGGCACCAGGGTTGCGGCCGCGCTGCTGCACGAACATCGCAAGCGCGTTCCCTTGCCCGAGTTCTGGCGGCGGACCGTGCCTGTTTACGAGGAGGAAATCGCCCCCGCGGTCGATGCCGTCACGGCGCAGTTTCGCGCGAAATGGCAAAACTTGTGGGGCGATCAGCAGCATCTCGACGTCGAGGCGGCGGGTGCGTTCGTCGGGCAACACTTCCGGGCACCGTGCCCGGGCTGGCCCGGAGCACGTCACCATGCGCCGGACCTCATGTGGAGCGCACGGTCGCCGGAAGAGCTGCTCGCCGGGAACGGAACCCCGATGCTCTCCGAGCTGCATCCCGGAGTCACGCCGCTGTCGACGCTCTCGGTGCTGTCGCACTGTCCGGTTCGGGACGAGCTGACGGCGGAGTGGGATGCGGATTTTCCGGAGCCGCTGGTCAGCCCCATTCCCTGGGAGGCGTTCGCCCGCTCGTCGCACGACGCGCGGCTGGCGAAACAGCACTGGCATTTCGACATCGGCGACGACTTCGCCTCCGAGCGGCCGCCGGAGCAGGTCCTGCGCTCCGCCGACTTCGACGTCGTGGCGGACGACGGCCGCTTGCTGGCCGTCCAGCGCAACGGCGCGCTCCGGCTCGATCTCCTGCGCGTGTTCGAGCGGCGCATCAAGATGCGCGCGGCGGCCTCGTTCTCGCTGAGCGACGATGCCGATCGAACGCCCCGCCGCTCCCTCGGACCGCTCGTCGTGCAGCGTGCGCAGTGGCGGGTGGAGAGTCTGCCGTTCCACGATTGCGAGGGCGCCGCGGCGTGGCGCGAGGCGATGGGCATTCCCGAGCGGGTCTTCGCCCGTGTGCCCGGAGAGATGAAGCCGATCTACGTCGACCTGACGTCGCCGATCTCCGTGGAGATGTTCGTCCGGTTCGCGGCTGGTGCCCGCAAGGTGTCGATCTCGGAGATGTTCCCCGGTCCGGACGGACTCTGGCTGCGCGACGGCGAGGGAAACGCGTACACATCGGAACTGCGCTGCATCGCCGTCGATCCGCAGCCGTTCGACGCAGGGGAGGTCTGGCGTGCCGCGCGGGGGAGCCATGAAGACTGACCGCACGGTGTCGTTGCGTGACAAGCTGCCGGAGTTCTATCGGCTCGAACAGGGTCTGCGCATCTCGAGCATCGGGATCGGCACCTACCGCGGCAAGAGAGGCCCGGCCACCGACGCCTCCTACCTGTCCGCCCTCCGGACCGCGTTCCGGGGCGGCATCAACCTCGTCGACACAGCACTCATTTACCGCGACCAGCAATCCGAGAGGATTGTCGGCACCGCCATCCGGGACTTCGTCGAGCAGGGGCACGGGCAGCGGGAGGACCTCGTGGTCTGCACGAAGGGTGGCTACCTCGCTCCCGAGGAGGATGATGCCGAGGGCGAACACTCCATCGCACCGGCACATCTCGAGGACCAGCTCCATCGCAGCCTGCGCAATCTCGGCCTGACGATGATCGACGTCTACTACATCCACAATCCCGAAGTGCAGCTGCGGGAGGTCGACGCTCCGGAGTTTCTCACGCGGATGCGAAGAGCCTTCGAGGTTCTGGAAGAAGCCGTCGCCCGCCGCGCGATCCGCTATTACGGCACCGCCACGTGGGGCGGTTACATCGACGGAATGATCTCCCTCCCGGATCTCGCCGAAGTCGCTCGCGAGATCGCGGGCGAAGAGCATCACTTTCGCTTTGTCCAGCTCCCCTTCAGTCTCGAAATGCAGGAAGCGCTGGAAACCGGTGTCTTGCACGTCGCGAGAGAGCTGGGCATGACGGTGATCGCCAGCGCGCCTTTGGGTCAGGGGGGGCTGATCGGCGATCGCCGCGACGCCCTCCAGTTCGCGAGATCCGCGCCGGGGATCGCGGCCGCGGTGGTCGGGATGAGCTCCAGCCGGCATGTCGAAGAAAATCTGGCCGTCGCGACGCGGCCTCCACTCACGCTTTGCGAGTTTGATCGGGTATGGTCAGCGACCCACACTGAACGTTCGGGAATACGCACGTGATCCTGCATCCGGTTCCAACGACACCGCCGCTCTCCAAGCTGGAATTCAAGCGGTACATCCGCCAGCCGGCGCACCCGCTCCTCGTGAGGGGGGCCATGGACGAGTGGCCGGCGATGCGCACCTGGTCGCTCGAGTTCTTCGCGAGCGAGTTCGCGGATTTCCCCATCACCGCATACGCGCCGCAGTTCTCCGCGTTCGCGATCTGCGGCGTGCAGACCACCCTCGCCTCGTACGTTGCCTACCTGCGCAATCCCGCGGATGCGCGGATCGACGGCACGTGGGTCGCCGGCGATCCCGATCTGCTGAAGAGCAGCTCCCTCACCCTCTACGCGGGCAATTTCAATCCCGCGCATCCGGAGCTCGGCAACCGCGACCTGGTCTTCCGCGACGTCCCGCCGATGCCGCCGTTCATCGACTCGTGGATGGGCCGTCTCAGTCCCGCGTTTCGCGATGCCTGCGAGCGCCGGCAATCGCACCACTTCGTTTATCTTTCCGTGGCCGGCGGGATGACGCCGCTGCACCAGGATTTCTGGAAAACGCACGGATTTCTCGCGCAGATCGCGGGCCGCAAGGAAGCGATCCTGTTTGCCCCGGACCTGCGGGAGGAGCTCTACCGCGAGAGCACGGGCGACGTGCGCAGGATGATGACGGATCCGGCCTTCGACTCCGTCGAAGGCTGGCGCGTCGAGCTCACCCCCGGCGACCTGCTGATCGTTCCCTCGCAATGGCTGCACTTCGTGGAGACGATCGAGACGTCCCTCACGTACAGCGGCGCCTGGATCGACGGCAGCAACTGGCGCGCGTACCTGCGCGAGGCAACGGAAGCGTTGAGCCGGGAGGTGTAGAAGAAGATAATGCCCGCTCTCTGAAAGAGAGGGGAGCAAGTGAATGGAATACGTTGATCCGGCTTTGCCGCGGCAGATCGAGGGCTGGCGCAGTCCGGCGCTGGACATGGACATGCCGATCGTCTCGTACGGAGACCGCGGACATCCGCTGCTGCTGTTTCCCACGGCCGCGGCCGATTTCCTGGAGAACGAGCGCTTCTTTCTCATCAAGGCCGTCGAGCCGCTCCTGCAGCAGGGGCGCCTCCGGATCTTTTCGATCGAGAGCATCAACCGCTGGTCCTGGATGGACCAGAACCTGCCCGTTGCGGAGAAGGGGCGCCGTCAGGTCCTCTACATGCGCTACATCGAGGACGAGGTCGTGCCGTACATCCGCGCCAAGGTCGGCGACGGCGGGGCGCGGATCGCCACGGCCGGCGCGAGCTTCGGCGCGTTCCACGCGGCGAACACACTCTTCCGGCGCCCGGACCTCTTCGACGCCACGATCGCCATGAGCGGTTTCTACGACCTCGGCCCCGACTACCTGCGCGGCTTCGGCGACGGGAACACGTACTTCAACAATCCCGCGTCCTACCTGCCGAACCTCGACGGCTCGGCTCTCGACCTCCTCCGCAACCACTGCCGCATCGTCATCGCCACCGGCCAGGGCGCGTACGAGGCGCCCCACGCGTCGCGCAACCTCGCGTCCATCCTGGAGGCGCGGCAGATCCCCCACTGGCTCGACGTCTGGGGCTACGACGTCGACCACGACTGGCCCTGGTGGCGGAAGATGCTGCCGTACTACGTCGAGAACATGGGGTGGTGAGGGGTGCACGGGCAGCGCGCGAAGGCGCGCTGTCCCAATTGTTGCCCCGGGCTCTGCCCGGGGTCGATCGTGCGGCGGAGAGATGCGGCCGCGAAGGCGGCCGCTACAAGCATTTGCGTGCGATTTGGAGCGGCCGCCTTCGCGGCCGCATTCATCACCCGTTCCGCGTACCCCGGGCAAAAGCCCGGGGCCAAAATTGTAGAGCGCGCCTTCGCGCGCAACCCCTAAAGAAACCCTCACATTGGCATGAGCTTGGAGGGTGAAGGGTTCGCCGTGCGCCCCCGGTGCCGTCCTTCGGCCGGGGAAAATGGTCCACGACCTCACGGAAATGGTCCGCGACCCAACGAAAGGAGTCCGCGACCTCACGATCGGGGTTGGACCACCTCACGCGTGAGGTCTACGACTGCACGACTGTGGTTGCACGACCACACAATCGGGGTCAGGTGTCCTCGACAGAGGAGTCGGCGACTGCAGGAACGGGGTCGACTGACCTCGCGAAAGACAAGTCCACCTCACGAACGGGGTCTGCGACCTCACGCGCTGGGATCATCCACCGCCGGTCACGGTGCTGCGACCCCGATCGTGAGGTCGCAGACCATTTCCGTGAGGTCGCGGACTATTTCGATTCGGGTCGCGGACCCGAAACGCGAGGTCGTCCGAGCCGCGGGTGAGGTTGGTGAACCACACCCGTGAGGTCCGGAACCCTGTGCGTGAGGTCGCGGAACCAGCATGCGAGGTTGCCGGCCTCGTTCGCGAGGTCGTCCGACCTCGCTCGCCAGGTTGCCCGACGCTCAGCCGTGGTCGCTGTCCCTCCTGCTGACGCGGGATGATTCGAGACGCGGAAGCGATGCTAGGATCGCCGTCATCATGAGCTTCAATCTGAACGGGGTCGTCCGCTCCGGCGGCACCGCCCAGCCGGGCGCTCCGGAAAGCCCGATGAGTCCCACGTACATGCCGCTGTCAAACGTGCAGGTCCGGCTCTTCGACGCCGGGCTCTCCGCGCCGGTCGATCAGGGCGTCACCGATGAGAACGGAGAGTTTCACCTGCAGGCTTTCCACTACGGCGCGAGCTCGATCTATTACGTGACGGCCAGCGTCAGCGAAGAAGTCGTGCTGATGGCGGTCATCGGCCAGGCGCTGTTCGTCGACGACATCGTGGTCAACGAGTTGACCACCGTGGCCGCGGTCTACTCCCTCGCGCAGTTCTTCAACGAGCAGCAGGGGATCGAGGGGCCGGCGTTCGGTCTGCGCATCGCGGCGCTGATGAGCACGAACATCGTCCAGGTGCACACCGGCGACTCGTCGAGCGTCCTGACTGCGCCGCCGAACGGCAATCAGACCAACGCGTGGCGGTTGACCCTGTCGCTCGCGAACCTGCTCGTCACCGGCGTGCGCGATCCGCACACCGCGCTCCTGGCGCTCTTCAACCTCGCCACGCCTCCCGGTGGCACGCGCCCGGCGAACACCATCGCCGCGATGCTGAACATCGCGCGCAATCCGGCCAACCAGGTACAGTTGATTTACGATCAGGCCCACGCTGCCGGCGTGTATCAGCCCCCGCTCGAGAACGTGCCGGACGCCTGGACGATCGCGCTGAAGGTGAACGACTCCGGCGACGACACCATGATGTTCGCCGGGCCGGGCAACATCGCCTTCGACCGCTACGGCCGCGCGTGGATCCCGAACAACGTCGTGCAGGGACAGCCGTACTCGTGCACCTGGGCGATGCTGCTCGATCCCGCCGGGCGTCCGGCAATCAACGGAGACAAACAGCGCCTCTCCCCGATCACGGGCGGCGGCATCATCGGCGGCGGGTTCGGCGTCGCGATCGACGCCAACGATCATGTCTGGCTCGGCAACTTCGGCTGGGGCGGCGACGAGTATTACCCGGCGCAATGCGTCTCCGAGCTCAACCTCGACACCACGCCGGTCTCGGAGGCCGGCACCGGCGGCGCTGACCGCGTGCAGGGGACCGTCGTCGATCCGCTGTCGGGCAACGTGTGGTTTGCCGGCTTCCAGAGTCACACCGTCTTCGTCTACGTCGGCGGCTCGCCGGGCAACGTCGCGCGCTACGACCCCAACGACGACACGTTCGATCCGTTCGGCATCGCCATCGCCGCTGACGGCACCGCCTGGGTCACCAGCACGAACTCGCAGAATCCCCAGATCGTGCATCTCCAGCTCGACCGCGCGAACAACGTCATCACCGCGATCGGCGAGCCCATTCCAGTGGGCGCGCAGAACAAAGGCGTGGTCGTCGACTCCGCCGGCAACGTCTGGTTCGCCGCGGCATCCGACGACCAGGAGAAAGACCGCGTCTACTTCTTCGGGCCGGACGGCACGCACAAGGCCTTCCAGGGCGGCGGCATGCACGGCCCGTGGGGCATCACCCTCGACGGCGGCGGCAACCTGTGGGTCGGCAACTTCGGCTCGATGCTCCCCGAAAACGTCTTCGAAGGGCGATTGACCCAACTCGCCTCCGCGGCGTCGCCCAATCCCGGCCAGCCGCTGACCCCATCCACCGGCTACACCCTGCCGACCGCCGGAGAACCGGTGACCCTCGCCAACGGCGACCCGCTCTACGGCCCGGGCGCCGAGCCGTGCCTCATCCCGATGATGCGCACGACCGGCCTCCAGGTCGACGCCGCCGGCAATGTCTGGACGTGCAACAACTGGAAGCCGAACTTCACGGACGACTACAAGGGCGGCAACCCTGGCGGCGACGGCATCGTGATCTTCGTCGGAGTGGCGACGCCGGTGGTGCCGAAGGGGGCGTGAGGAGTCAGAAATTCTCTCGCCCATGGTCAGTACTGACCAAACTTTCGTCAGTACTGACCAACTTTTCGTCAGTACCGACCAACTTTTCGTGAGTACTGACGAGAACTTCGTCGATACCGACCAACTTTTTCGCGAGTACTGACGAAAACTTCGTCAATACCGACCAACTTTTCGTGGGGGGTGATGAAAACTCCGTCAGTACTGAATCTTTCGGGGCCGTCATTCTCGACGATCTGTGTTGCGGCACGGTGGGTGCGCACATGCGCGCCGGGCAACCCTGCGACGCGGTGGGTTCGCCGTATCGTACGGATTCCATGCTCGGGATATCCTGACGGCTTCATGAGCAGTCTCGTTAACTGGCGACGCCGTCAGGACCGGATCGATGAGGTATTCGTTCCGGAATCGGCTCTCGCCGAAGGGGAGCACCCTCGGTACCTGCCGATGTACATTTCGTATTGCGTCCACCACGCTCTGATGACGGGCATGCATCGCCGCGACGAACTGCCGAAGAGCGAAAACGCGCGAACGAGCCCCACCTGAGGCGCGGTCTGCTCGCGCTGCGTGCGGGACTGCGCTACCACAAGGCGACAGGCTGGAGGCGCCTGTGGTGGCGCCTCCTCAGGGCGTGGTACCGGCGAGGGTTGTAGCCGCCATCACGCCACCCGCCGCGCAGGTACTCCCGCGTGTACCCCGGGTCCTTCACCTTCCCGAGCATCGTCAGCGACAACAGCGACTCCGGATCGACGACCGTCTGCGTGGCGGCGTGCAGATTGTCGAGGGTCACGGCGTCGATGCTCGATGATCTCGTCGGGGGTGTAGGCGAGTCCTTTCTGCTCGCGCACGCGCTGGAAGAGGCATGAGGACATGCCGCCGCCAAGGACAGTGTTCAGCAGCGCGGCGGCATAGCGCTCCTCGACTCGCTCGCGGGGCCGACGGGGCTCGAACCCGCGACCTCCGGCGTGACAGGCCGGAGGTCGCGGGTACTTACGAGCGGCGCACGTTCCGGCCGATCCTCGGAAATGAGCGGATCGCTCGGAAACGCGACGGATACGCCGCGAGCGTCCGGAGCGTGGTCGACGAGCGGAAGGACCGGGAACGGGCACGGATCGAGTGATGAGGGATGAACGATAGACTCAAGACTGGATGCTGGAAGATCGCCCGTGCCCGTTCGCGCCGCTACCGGCGCGGCGGAAATGCCGCAACGATCGCGCTCGCGACGCCACCGGCCACCGTCAGGAGCCCGATCCCGACTAATGCGATGCCGGCGACCATCATGAACAGCGCCTTTCCGGCATCTCCATCTGTCAGCGAGACGTCGAGAAACCTCCGAGCTTCGAGGACCACCGCCGAAACATTGATCCGAGCAAGGATCATTACTGCTCCGAAGACCGCAAGCGCTGTTCCCAGGATCGCCACGGCCACCGAAATAGAGATCTCCTTTTTCCCGCGCAGTGCGGTGGCATTGCCTGAAATCTGTCCTGCGTGCACCTCACCGGAAGTTGTCATATCGTCCTCCTTTGTCTTCTATGGACACGAAGCTGACAGTTTGGTTGGAGGCGTCGGCTCCGCATGCGCTACGCGTTCATCCATACGTACAAGCCTTTCCTCGACGACGCCCGTTTCGCGCATTCGACACGATGGCGGACTATCGCGCGTGGTGTGAGGCTACGTCGTCTCTGCGTGGAATAACCGTCTCGATTGCATGGAAACGGTAGGCGCGAATTGCACGGCCTGGACCGCCGCAAATGACGGCCTCGTCGTATTCGGCGATGGCTTCGAGAGCGGTAACGCGTCCGCCTGGACGGGCGTCGTGCCGTAGACCGCTCTTTGATGAAGCTACGTCGACGGGCGCTTGCCGGTGATGCCCCAGATTAGCCGCTCAAGCGAGTCGATGTGCGTGCGGAAGTCGATCCACGTCATGTTCTTGAGGAAGATCGGCAGCTTCGGTTTCGCTGGCGCGTCATGTAGCAGCACGGGAATGACGGGGCTTTGCCGTTCCACGAACATGGTGAGAAAGCTGTAGATCTCCTGCTGCTGCCACGGTCCGACGCCCGCTGAGCCCACGAACACCGCAGCGGCGTGGATGTTGTTGATTTGCTCTTCGAGGTGCAATTGCCACGGTTGGCCCGGCGGCAGCTCGCGCTCATCGAGCCACGGCAGGATGCCTTGCGCTTCGAGTTGATCGGCTACTTCGCGCACGCGCCACTTGTCCGCGGTGTTGTGACAGAGGAAGACGTCGAACTCGCCGGCCGCGCGTTTGAGCTCCAGTTCGAGCTTCGCTTGGGTCATCCCGAGCGTAGTCGAGCGAGCTGGCGGCGGCGGAACGACCTCGCGCTCGTCCGCATTGCCGACGAGCCGCGCGTTCGGCGTCGCGCTCTGCAGCGTTCCTTGTGCGCGCGCCGCCGCTTCTCGCAGCGTCGAGCCGATAGCGAGGCTCGCGTAGAGCTTGCGCACATCGCCACCGATGATTACGGATGGTCCTCGATCCCACATCGTTCCGTCGAATCTCTCAATGACCACGAGTTCCATCGACTCGTGCTGCGCGAGCAGATCGCGCAGATACAACGTGCTCACGTTGCGCGGTATGCGCGTCGCAGTTTCGAACACCAGCGTTCCGTATTGCGCGGCAGGGCGATACGACGACTGTCCGATGTAGTGCAGCACGTGCCACTCTTTTTCGGCGAGGTGTTTCTTCAGCGCCTGTTCGGTCGGCGGCACGAGAAGCTCGAACGTGACGAGCTCCGTAGCCACGAAGTCTCTCGATGGACGTCCGGCTGGCGCGGGGATCACCACCAGCACGCGAAGCGGGAGGGAGTCGATCATTGCGGCTGGAGTATCTGCTGCGCGGCGGACACGCCGCAGGAAGAGCAGAATCGCGCGTCGAGCGCGAGAGGCTGTCCGCATGTCGTGCAGAAGCGCAGCGCATTCGCGGGAAGCTGTGACACCGGCGCGGTACCTTCTGGAAAGTTCAGCACGTTCTCGTACGCACCGCTGTCGTGCCACTTGAGGAACTCGCTCGCGCGCAGCACGGTCCATGGATGGGTCTGTCCCATCGCGCCGAGCCACTTCGCGAACCAGTTCAGCTTCTCGACATCGAGCGCCTCGAATTCGCGCGCCTGGGCGACGAAGTCTTCCGCGTTCATTGCCGAGTAGTATTTGTGCGGCAGGCCGGCAAGCTTCATCATCGTCGTGATGGCCACGTTCGCGTCCTGCACCGCGAGCATGCCCGCACGATCCGCGGTGAACTCCGACATCCGCTTCCATCGCAGCAGTGCGAGCTGCAAGCCAGTGCTCAGGATCTCACCGATCCTGAGCGTTGCTGCGCCGACGATCTCGCCGAGGATCGGAAGGAACTCGGCGATCTGGTAGTAGAGAACATGTCCGCTCTTCAGATGTCCGAGCTCGTGCGCGATGACAAAGAACAGCTCGTCGTCGGTGAGCTGGTCGATCGTGCCCGCGTTCAGAATCAACAGCGTGCGCTCGACGCCGGCCATGAACGCATTGATCTCGCCGCCAGCGGCGATATAGATATCGGGGCGCTTTGGGATGTCGAGAATGTCGCACGCAGCGATGACTTTCTCGTAGACGTCAGGAAACGTGTCGGCGTTGACGCGCAGGTGGCTGCCTGTGAGCTGCACGCGCAGCAGGCGCTCGAATCCCCACTCGCTACATTTGCGCACGACCGTCTCGAGGCCGGCCGTGTTCTGCAGAATATTCAACGCCTGAGCGTCGAGAGGATGCTCGTAAACCTGCGGACGAAGTCCGGTGAGTTTGCGGTGTTCCATGAGAAGATCACCAGAGCGGCGACTTCCCACTCGCGACGTTGTAGGCGTCGATCATAGACCAGATCCAGATGCCGAAGGAAACGACGCCGGCGGTCGGAATGCCGATGAAGATCGAGATGGCCGCCATGACCAGCCCTTTTTTGACATCGCCGTTATAGAACTGGCCGATCGCGAGTCCGCCAAAGAATACCGACAAGATCAATGCCACGCCGGGGTTTTTGCCGACCGCGTACTGCTTCTGCCCTGGCATCGCCATCCCGCGCATACGCGGATCGCCGTGCGGATACTGCGGCTGCTGATATGGCATCGGTGGAGGCGGCGGCTGATACTGCACCGGCTGTACCGGCGCCTGATACGGCGCAGGCTGCTGCGGCTGATATGGCGCGGGCGGTCCGCTCACCATCATCGCCGCTCCGCATCCGCTGCAGAAACGCGATGCGTCATTGTTGGCCGTACCACAGCTCGCACAAAACATGGGGACCTCCAAAGTTTTGAGTGTGGTGCATCGTGCCACGAAAGCGGAATTAAAGAAAGTCGGTGACTATGCACATCGACCACGTCTTCGGGCTGTTCAAACCGGTCCGCAGCGATTCCGACCGAGTTGGCCGCAAAATCTGACGACTCGGTGGCGCTGGCCCGAACTGACCAGAGAAGAGACTCACGAAGAAAGCGCCTCCGCGCATCAATGCCACACCTGCTCAGCATCAGCTTGATCTCGATCAAAGCTAGCTAGTTCCTGTCCTGAGACGTAAGTGATTGAGGTGAAAGCAAATAGGGCGCATTCGCGATAGCTATCTGCGAGGCGATCCGTTAGAATCATTCGTGTCCAAACGTCTGATTCCAAACGAGATAACCGCCAACAGGAGCGAGCCCGAATGCGCCCTAAACGTAAAAAACAGCTCAGTCTGAGCGAGAACTGGCTGGCTTTTGAACAAGCCCAGGAACTCGGAGCGATCTCGGCGCTCCTGAACCAGCATCCTAGGGCCGGAGAGATGGTCTGGCAAGACTTGGCCGAGGCCGGTCTTGCGCGCGAGGGCGCTGTTGATGCCGTCGGGCTCAGTGGCGAGCAGGTGCTGCGGGCTCTGGTGATCAAGCAGTTGAACGGGTTCAGTTATCGCGCACTGGCGTTTCATCTTGCAGATTCGGTCAGTTACGGCAGGTTCTGCGAGTTGGGATGGGGGCAGACTCCCTCGAAGTCCACACTCGCCGTCTGCATCAAAGCGATCCGTGCCGATACGCTCGAGAAAATCAATCGGATACTGGTGGCGGACGCGAAGTCCAAGAAGATCGATGACGGTAAGAAAGCGCGCATTGACACGACTGTTGTCGAAGCGAACATTCACGCGCCGCTCGATTCGAGCTTGCTCTATGACAGCGTCCGAGTGCTCTGTCGCATCATGGGTGTCATAGCCGGCGAGTTGGGGCTGAAGAAGTCCGTTCCCAATCGCACTAGAAGGGCCAAGCGGAGAGCGCTGGGAATCTTGAATGCTCGGAACATGGAGCAGCGCAAGCCGCTCTACCGAGACCTCGTGCAAGTCACCGAAGAGACCATCAGACGCGCACAAGAGATGGACGCGACGATGACGCGCAGGACCCAGCGTATGAAGATCGAAAGCAGTTCCCTGACGAAGCTTGGTGCTCAGCTCTCGCACTACACAACGCTGGCAACGCGGGTAGTGGATCAGACCAGACGACGTGTTTTCAAGGGCGAGAGCGTGCCTTCGGGCGAGAAGATCGTATCGATCTTTGAAGAGCACACGGACGTGATCGTGAAAGACCGGCGCGACACTCTGTATGGACACAAGGTCCTTTTCGGCACAGGGAAATCAACCTTGATTCTTGATTGCAAAGTGCTGGAAGGAAACCCTGCCGACTCGACCTTGGCCGAGACCATGATCGATCGCCACATCGAGATCATTGGCCATGCCCCACGCCAAGTGGCGTTTGACGGCGGGTTCACCTCCCGAGCAAACCTGGACGTCATCAAAGCAAAAGGCGTGGAAGACGTCGTGTTCAGTAAGGCCCGTTTTCTATCCATCGCCGACATGGCTCGCAGCAACTGGGTCTACAACAAACTTCGCGACTTCCGAGCAGGGATCGAGGCAACCATCTCGTTTCTCAAGCGCTCGTTTGGTCTTGATCGATGCACATGGAAATCGGCCGACTCGTTCAAGACCTACGTCTGGAGTTCGGTCGTCTCCTTCAACCTGCTCGTCATCGCCCGCCACCAGCTTCAGACCTAAGCGAACGTCCTGCAGTGTGACGACTGGCTATGATTCCATGGCCGGCCGCCGCATGGTCAACGAGCAATCGGACTACGTGTTTTGGAATCTCGCTGCCGCAGCCACATCAATCCATTCCAACATACTCAATCTAGATCGCTTACCAACCTCTTCGCACGCCATGGCAGCATCCGGAAATCGCCGATTTCGGGACAGGAACTAGCTAGAGAGATGGCCAACAGATCGAGTCCGAACTGGCCGAGACCCGTAAACTGTTTGCGTACACCGAGGCGGTGCGCGTCGAGCCGAATGCGGGAGTGGGCGGGACGTGGCGCGCGATCATCGGCTGATTGCGCTATCACGGCACGCAGGTCCCCGATCTCAACGGCCGCTACGTCTACGGTGAAGCGAGCGGCAACGGCGACATCTGGAACGCCACCGTCGGCCCCTTCTGCCGTCGCCGGGATGAGCATCGGCCCAACTCTTCGCGAGACAGGGACCATACGCGTTCGGCGAAGACAATGCCGGAGAGCTCTACGTCGTCTCTGCGTGGAACAACCGTCTCGATGGTATGGAGACCGTCGGCGCACCTTCCGCCACACCGGCGCAAGCAACATCGCGCAATCGCGATGAACTGATGCGCGTGTCAACATGATGGGGGACACGAACGTGGAGACCGTCAGCCGTCACTACCTAAATCTCCAGTGCGCGCCGGACGACGAAGTCATCGCGAAGTGGGATCTACCGAACACGCTTCTCGCCACCGTCGCGCAGCTTGCGGAGTTCGCGTCCGATCTCACCAACGAAACAGCCCACAGAACCGCACGCGCCCGTGGCAGCAGAAAGCCGCGGAACGCCGCACGAAAACGCCATGCACGCACATCGAACCGCCGCCGCACCGCTCTCGTTTTATGAGTGTTCCAATGAGTGCGGTACTTTTGCGGCTCTTTCTGGTAGGCAACAAAACGCCGCCAAGTGGCGGCGGGTGAATCACTTAGATTGGCGGGGCCGACGGGGCTCGAACCCGCGACCTCCGGCGTGACAGGCCGGAGGGCTAATCGACGACCGGAGCAGCGTCCGCGCATCCGTCGCACGATCGCGGGACGCCGTGCGTACGGGATTTCGCAGTTTCCCCGCAAACGCTACAATCGGGGGCATGGACACGCCTTCCGAGCGCCGCCAATGGCTCGAAGAGCTCGAGGCCGCGGCGCTCCGCTCCGCATGCGCTACGCGTTCATCCATACGTACAAGCCCGTCCTCGACGACGCCCCGTTTCGCGCATTCGACACGATGGCGGACTATCGCGCGTGGTGTGAGGCGAACCTTCCCGCGTGGCTCGGTTATGGGAGATGAATGGCCGGGGCGTTCGAGTATCGGCAGGCGGAAGAAATCCGTGACGTGTTTGCACGGCACCGCGTTCACTATCTCTTCGTCATCGGGAGCAAGGTCGCGGCGAATGGGGTGAAGGATCGAGAGTCGCTCCCGCGTCTCCGCGCATTCCGCGACTACTGGAAGAGCCGCAACGGAATCCGTTGATCCTGACTGTCCGAGGCCAGACGCACGAGGCATCTGCGGATGACCAGCGAGACCGTTGCCGGTCGGCAGCGGACCGCCGCCGCGATCTCGGTGACGATCTCTCTCTTTCTGTAGTAGCGGTGGAGAATGTCGCGGCTCCGGCTGCAGATGCTGCCCAGCAGGCGTTGGAGGCGGACCTTCCGTTCGACCTCCCGCAGAAGGGCAGGAGCCGGTGTGGCGGCGCACGGCGTCTCGCCGCACGTCAGCGGTGCGTCCCCGCCGTGTAAGTACTGGCGGGACGCGTTGCAGATCGAGCCGATCAGATAGCGGTCGGGGTTTTCGATCGCTCTGTTCTGCAGAACGAACGTGGTGAAGATGCCCTCCACCAGCAGTTTCGCGTCCGACGGGAGGATGCCGAAGTTCTTCACCGCGATCGTGTGCAGCAGGGGGGCGAACCGCGGATAAAGCTCCTCGATCGCCGCCTCTGGATCGGCCGCGGGCTGCAGTGTTCGCGGGGACATCGGATCATCGAATCGCGCCGGCATTATCTCGGTCCTTTCTTCTCCTGAGGAGTGACGAAACGCGGCCGGATCCTACCCTGGCGACGGAAGGTCTTCAGTCTTCCTCATCGACGCCGCTGCCGCACTCCAAATCAGTGGAAGTCGTGCGAGTACACGTCCATGACCCCCTCCAGCGGCGCAAAGCGCTCCGCGCGCACCGAGGCCTGGCCTTCCTGGTTCTGGACGATGCCTTCGACGATGAGGCCGGAGTGGGTGAGGATCACAGATCGCTGTTCGGCGAAGAGCTGGGGGCTGACGATGGCCTGGGAGAGGCCGGTCTCGTCTTCGAGGGTGAGGAAGACGAAGCCCTTGGCGGTGCCGGGGCGCTGGCGGACGATGACGGCTCCGGCGGTGGCGACGCGGCTGCCGTTGGGGACTTCCTTGAGCTGCCTCGCGGAGAGGATGCCGTTGCGGAGGAGCTGGGGGCGGTAGTGCTGGAGGAGGTGTTTGCCGGTGGTGACGTCCATGGCGGTGTAGTCGGCCAGTGTCTCTTCGATGAGGGACATTTCGGGGAGAGGCGATTTCTTGCGACGTGATGTCGGCGTCGAGAACAGTTCTCCCGCGTCGCGCGCGGCCTCGGCGGCCTGCCAGAGCGCGGCGCGGCGGGTCATGCCGAAGGAGGCGAGGGTGCCGGCGTAGGCGAGCTTGGTGAGCTGGTCGTCGCGCAGGTGTGCGCGGCGGGCGAGGTCGTCGGTCGAGGCGTAGGGCTGCGCGGCTTCGACGCGCAGGCCGGACTCGGCGCGCAGGCCTTTCACGTATCGGAGGCCGAGACGCAGGCCGCCGTTTTCCCAGCGGCACTGCCAGCCGGAATGGTTCACGTCCACCGGCAGCACCTTCACGCCGCGGCGCTGCGCGTCCTTGATCAAGGTCGCCGGGTGGTAGAAGCCCATCGGCCAGGCGTTGAGCAGGGCCATGTAGAACGCCGTGGGATGGTGGGCCTTCAGGTACGCGCTGGCGTACGCGATGAGCGCGAAGCTGGCGGCGTGCGACTCGGGGAAGCCGTAGAGCGCGAAGGACGTGATCGATTTGACGATCTGGTCCTGTGCCTCGCCGCCGATGCCGTTCTTCGTCATGCCGTCGCGCAGGCGCTTCTCGATCTCCGCCATCCGCTCCATGGAGCGCTTGAACCCCATCGCGCGACGCAACTCCTCGGCCTCGCCGCCGGTGAAGTTGGCCGCGACCATCGCGATGCGCAGGAGCTGCTCCTGGAAGAGGGGTACGCCGAGGGTGCGCTTGAGGATCGGCTCGAGGCATGGGTGCGGATACTCGACGGGCGCCTTGCCCTGCCGCCGGTCGAAGAAGGGCTTGACCATGCCGCCGACGATGGGGCCGGGGCGGATGATCGCCACCTGCACGACGATGTCGTAGAAGCACTTCGGCGCGTTCTTCGGCAGCGTCGCCATCTGCGCGCGGCTCTCCACCTGGAACATGCCGATCGTGTCCGCCTCGTTGAGCATCTTGAAGACGGCGGGGTCGTCCTGCGGCAGGTGGGCAAGGTCCACCTCTTTGCCTTCGCACGTACGGATGGTCGGGATCATCTGTTCGATCGCCGCGAGCATTCCCAGGCCGAGGAGGTCGACTTTGATGATGCCGAGATCGGCGCAGTCTTCCTTGTCCCACTGGATGACGACGCGGCCCGGCATCGACGCCGGCTCCAGCGGCACGACTTGGTCGAGGCGGCCTTTCGCGAGGACCATACCCCCGGAGTGCTGTCCCATGTGCCGCGGCAGATTCTGGATCTGCATGTACAGCCGCATGAAGTGCTGCACGCGCAGATCCTCGGCGTCGAAGCCCGCGCCGCCGAGTTGTTCGGGCAGGCTCTCGAGCTTCTCGCGGATCTCGCCGAAGTTCCACGTGCTGACCGTCTTCGACAACTTGTCGGCCTGCTCCAGCGAGAAGCCGAGGGCCTTGCCGACCTCGCGCGCGGCGGAGCGGTCGCGGTAGGTGATGACGTTCGCGGTCATCGCCGCGCCGTGCTCGCCGTACTTTTTGTAGACGTGCTGGATGACCTTCTCGCGTTGGCTGCCCGAAGGGAGATCGAGGTCGATGTCCGGCCACTCGCCCCGCTCCTCGGACAGGAAGCGCTCGAACAGCAGCTCCATCTTCACCGGATCGACGGCGGTGATGCCGAGGGCGTAGCAGACCGCGCTGTTCGCGGCGGAGCCGCGGCCCTGCACCAGGATCTTCTCGCGAACGCAGAACTGCACGATGTCCCAGACGATGAGGAAGTAGCCCGCGAGCGCGAGCTTCTCGATCATGTTCAGCTCTTTCTCGAGCTGCGCCTGCGCCTTGGACGTCAGCGGGCGGAAACGCACCCGCGCGTGGTTCCACGTCAACTTGCGGAGGTACGAGTCGTTCGTCTCACCCGGCGGGAGCGGGTAGTCGGGGAACTGGTAGCCGAGGTCGGCGAGAGTGAACTCCAGCGTGTTCGCGAGAGTCCACGCGCCGTCGATCGCCTGGGGCAGGTCGGCGAAGAGCTTCGTCATCTCGGCGGCGGTCTTGACGTGACGCTCGCGGTTGACGCCGAGGAGCTGACCGGCGTTATCGACGGTGCGGCCTTCGCGGATGCAGGTGAGGATGTCGTGGAGCTCTTTTTCCTGCGGGCGGGCGTAGCGGACGCCGTTCGTCGCTACGAGGGGTAGACGCAGTTTTCGGGCGAGATCGACGAGGCGGACGTTCTGATGCTCCTCGTCGCGGCGGGCGTGGCGCTGCAGTTCGACGTGCGTGCGGCCTTTGAAGATGCCGCTGATCTTGTGCACTGTCGCTTCGTCCGCGCGGGTGAGGCAGTGGAGGCCTTCGCTGTACTGCTCGACGAGCTTCCAGGTCGCGCGCGCATCGCCTTTGGGATGGTGCAGCGCGGCGGCGGTGAGGAGCTGGCAGAGGTTGCGGTAGCCGGTGCGGCTCTCGACGAGGACGCTGATCTGGTTGGCGGTTGGCGGTTGGCGGTTGGCGGGATCGTCCGTGAGGACAATGTCCGCGCCGATCAGCGCCCGGACGCCGGTTTTCTTCGCGGCGCCGAAGAAGCGGGGGGCGCCGTAGACGCCGTTCCTGTCGAGAAGGGCCATCGCGGGGAGGTCGCGCTCGGCCGCGCAGTCCATGAGGTCCTCGGGCAGGGACGCGCCGTCGAGGAAGGAGAAGGCGGAGGAGGCACGAAGCTCGGCGTAGGGGCGAACGTAGGGCGTGGCTTCAGCCCGCCCGCCCCGCCCGGGAGGCGGGCTGAAGCCACGCCCTACGTTGAGGTTGCGCGCCGGTTTGTGTCCGCTCAAGAGGAAGATTGTTCCTCGGCGGAACAAGGAACGCAAAAGTTCCACTCAGAGTGGAGGCTTCAACACGATGACCTCCTCTCCGGAGCGCCACTCCTCCGTTGTCGTTGAGGAGCGAGTCGCGGAAGGCGGCGGCGGAGAGAAGGTCATCATTGAGACGGACACGTCTCGCGGAATTTCGTTGCTGCGCTCCTTCGGCGAGCGTCAGGAGCGCCGGCCGCTGGCCGGCCGGTCCACCGGCGGCTCGCCGGTACCGCCCAATCAGCTCGCGCCACACGAATTCGAAAGCGGCGGCGCCGCCGCTGCACTCCATCGTTGAAACGTTTCCGCCCGTTCCTTCACTACTCCGCGTACTTCGGATGAATGGAGGAAGGAAAAGGAAATGATTCGCTCTCTTCGCATCGTCTCGCTGCTGGTTCTCGCCCTCGGGCTGGCCATCCCGGCCATGGCTCTCAACGTCGTGAACACGTCGTCGCCGGCCATCAACTGCGTGTTCAGCACCACGTGCTCAGTCGGCGTCATGGACATGGGCTCGAACCTGCCCAACGGCGGGCGCATTCAGTCGCGCATCTTCCAGGGGAAGCCGGGATCGCCGATGGCCGGGAAGTGGGTGTACGAGTACCGCGTCAACATGAGCAACGCCGTCGGCTTCACGTACATCCCGTACGTCGACGGAATGTACATCGTGGACTGGGGCCCGGTGCAGGCGTACGACTACAACTTCGACTGGAATTACACGGACCAGGCCTTCGTCGTGACCGCCGGCGGTATCGGCACGGTCGGCTTGTCCTCGGTCAACGTGTTCTGGGGCATCACGTTCTTCAATCTCACCTCGCCGGTGTACGGCGGCAGTTTCCCCGGCGACGGCGAGAGCAGCTATTTCTTCGGCCTGGTCTCGAGCTATCCGCCGGTGGTGAAGACCGCGAACGTCCACATGGACAACGGCTACGCGGCCGTGAACGTTTACGCACCGCAGGTCCCGTAAGGGGAGGTGCAGGCCGCCGTTGTGGGACGGCGGCCTGCATACCCATGTCCTGCATCCCACTGACCGGTTGCAGTCTGTCAGCCGGCGACGATCGGGTGGATTGCGGCGCTGCGGATCTTCGTCCCCGATTGGAAGAACCCTCCGCATTCACTCATGGCGCTGCAGCCGTCGCACTCGGGCAGATAGACGTTCTTCCAGTCGGAGATCGACTTGCGCGCGAGCGGCCGGAGCCTCGGATTGAGAACGCAGAGCTGATGGTTGTAGATCGACACGTTCATCCCGGCGTCGCAGAGGATCTCGCTCGCGGCGAGCAGCTCGCCCTGATAGCCGGCAGGATCGATCCACAGCTCGTCGAGATGTTTGTGGACGAGACCGAACATCTCGAGGCCCATGAGCGCGACGTGGCAGGCGAACGGGAAGTTGCGGGCGATGAACGCAGCGAGCTGCGGCAGCCGCGGGATCGAGAGCGCGTGGAGCACGACGCGGATCTCCACGCGCACTCCGTAGCGGTCGAGGGAATGCAGTCCGATGACCGTCTCCTCGAACGCGCCGTGCGCCTGCACGATGTGATCGTGCTGCGTGTCGATGTCGGAGTAAAGCGGGATGCCTAGGATGAGGTCCGGGTGCTCGATGCGGCCGAGCTTTTCGGCGAAGCGGCGATAGAAAAACAGGCGGCCGTTCGTCAGGACGTGCAGCGCCGTCGCCGGAAGGCGGTCCCTGCAGCGCGCGATCAGCTCCAGAAAGCCGTCGCGGAACAGGGTCGGCTCGCCGCCCGTGATCCCGAGCTCCGTGGTGGCCGGATCGATCAGATCGATGAGGCGGAAGTGCTCGTCGAGACGGTCGGAATCGTCTGCCGCCTTCGGCGGCTGGGAGCACATGAGGCAAAGGCTGTTGCACTGCTCGGTGACGAGGATGAAGTTGTGCGGCGACGCGCGCCGGTACAGCGTGCGGACGAAGCCGTTCGGGTCGACCGCGACGACGTCGCCGTCATCGAGGTACGTGAGCTGGCGGAGGTTCATGAGCACACCGAGATAACCTCGCGGATCGCTCGGTAGCGTGCCGTCGAGCGCGAGCAGCCACGCATCCGCGCGGGAGCGTTCGTCGGCGAGGGGCGTTCGTGCGACGCGTCCGATGAGCGTACGATCGACGCCGGCAATTTGTGCGTGCTCGTGCAGTCTCACGCGACCTCCTCGTGCCGCAGCGGCTCCTCGCGAATCCACGACCAGAAAATGCGGCGTACCGTCGCGTCGCTTTCGTACAACGACAGCAGGTGTTTGAAGAGGAAGAAGTTCTTCTCGTGAAAATCACTGGTCGGGATGTGCGGCACGAGGTCGCCCGTCGTCGCGTAGTGATGCACCGGGTCTGCTCCGCACCAGGGGAGGAACGCACAGTCGGCACAGCCGGGGATCGACTCCGCGACGGACGCGGCCACGATCGTGCGCAGCGTTTCGCCACCGAAGATCGACGCATACGAGTCGCGATGCACGCTGCCGAGGCGGAAGCGGGTGTCGCCCATCTCGGCGAGCATGCGGGATTCGTCCGAGGCGTAAACGTCGCCATCGTAGTTGTAGACCACCGCCCCGATCCCCGCGCCCGCGGGGCTCTGGAGGTCGACGTAGCCGGTCGCGAAGGGCGTCAGCATGCGCGTGAGGAGCAACTGCGTGTACGTCTCGACGAGGAACGTCCCCGCGGCGTTGAGCGCGAGGATGCGGTCGAGCGCGCGGATGTAGAAGTCGAGGAACTCGCGCATCGAATAGCCGGTCGTGCGCACGCTGCGGAGCGCGAAGCCGTACGGGCTGAGCGGCCTGAGGAAGATGGACGTGAATCCGAGCCGCACGTACTCGTCCACGATGGCCTCGGGGCATTGCAGCGACAGGCGTGTGGCCGTCATCAATGCCGCAATGCGATCGTGTCCGAGGGCTGTGCGGGCGCGGGCGAGGTTGGCGACGAGACGCGAGTGGCTGTCGTTGCCGGGCCGCGGACGATTGGCGTCGTGCAGCGCCTCCGGCCCGTCGAGGGACGTCGAGAGGCAGACGACATGCTCGCGGAAGAACGCGAGCATGTCGTCGTCGAGCAGGGCGAGGTTTGTTGTGACGACGAATTCGATCTCGCGTTGCTCTTCGCCGGCGCGACTGCGGCCGTCCAGCACGATCTGCCGGACGCGCTCAAAGTTCAGCAACGGCTCGCCGCCCTGGAGCTCGATCTTCAGCCGTGCAGCCGGAGAGCGAAAGGCGAGATCCAGCGCCCGCGTCGCGGTCTCCTCGCTCATGTCGTATCGGATGCGATCCGCGCTCACACGGGAGACCTGGCAGTAGTGGCACGAGTGCTCGCAGCGCAACGAGACGACGAAGATGTGCAGCGAGGTGAAGCCGTCGAGGAATGCTTTCTTCGTGCGGTACTTCGTGGCGAGTAGTTCGAACGGCGCGCGGCTGCTGCTGTCGAAGAGAAGGTGTTTCGACTTTAGATCGAGATAAACGTCACACTCCGCCGGGAGCGCATGGTCGACGAAGCGCGTGAAGTCTTCGTTGGCCAGAAAGAGAAACTCGCCCACATCGTTGACGACGAGCGTGCGCGTGTCGTCGAACCGGAGAAATCGGAAGGGGAGGAGCCGATATGCGCTCACCGTACGATTCCCCGGCGATCCTCGTACTCGTCGCTCTCGCTGTCGCGCCGGTCGAGCAAGTCGGCCTCACAGAACGCCTGCGCCACGAGGAGCTCTCGGATGGCCCGGGTCTCCTCGGCGATGCGCGCGCGGAGATGTGCGTCGAGCAGCGCGTTGGAGAAGTCGCCGGCCAGGTCTCCGATATGGGTTTCGTCGCGCGGCGTCAGCTCGACGGTGACATGACCTTCGCCTGCGCCGCGTGTGAAGACCGAACAGCGCGAGGTGAACGCGTGACACGCGCGCAGCACGACGTCGAGCGGATAGATGGAGAGATCGATGGTGATGGAGGCGCTCATTTCTTCAGCTCCAGGACGACGTTGTCGAAGACTGCCGTCCCGGGTGCGGAGACGCTCTCCGTCGTACCGGCGCTGACGGCGACGTGCAGCGAGTCGAGTACGATCGTCGCGGTCTCGACATACTCCGGATTCCAGCTCTCGCCGTTGGCGCTCGTCTCCCACACGATGACATTCGCGACGTTGCTCGTGCGGAGGCGGAGGAAGCGATGCTGCGCGGCGTCGTACGCCACTTTCCGCGAAGCGATCTTCCCGGCGGTGTGGCTCTCGATCGAGAGCTGCCCGCCTTCGATCCGGAAGCCGACCCAATTCGCGGAGTCGATGGCTGCTGCGAAGAGGGTGGTCGCGCCCGACGCCGGACGGAGAATCCTGACCGAGATCATCGCGGCGCGGAGGTTGTGCGCAGACATCGAGACGTAGCCGCTGAACCGGTCCGCGTCCTGGCGCGCGCGGGGTGTAACGGTGAGGGTTCCAGAGCTCTGCTTCGTCACGATGCCGGTGTCGAACGTCGAGGGTGGTGTCGCCAGGACGCCGACGCTCCACAGCAGATCGAATTTGAGCGGCCGGAGAGGCGGTTGTTCGACGATTTTCTGCGGAGCCGGAGCGGGGGCAGGCTCCGGCACGACGGGCGCGCGTGGCGCCGGCGCGGACGACGAGAAGTGCGAGCCGGAGTAGTGCGAGCTGGATCGATGCGAGCTGTGAGAGGAATGAGAGCTGTGCGACCGGTGCGAGCTGTGGGAGCGATGTCCGGCGAGGTGGATGAAGAAGGAGCTCGACGACCGCTTGAGGACGTACTTGCCCTTGAACTTCTGTACGGTGGCCTCGGGGGACAGCGTCGGTGTTACCGGCACGCGCGGCTGCGCGCCGGGATCGGCCGCGGACTGTGTTGCGAGTCCGAGAAGGCCGGCGCTCAGTGCGACGTTCGCGGTAACGCGGCGCAGTGAGAGCACGTCGAGCAGGTTCCACAGCGCGTCTTTCCATCGGGAAACGGACATGCATCTCCTCTTACCGCCGGCGGCGGCGCGCGGGCTTCTCCAATGCCGCGACGTCGCGCGCCATCGCGGTCCTCAGGGCAATCAGTGGTGGTGTGCCCCAATTGTCCGACGCGCGTTCCCAGGTGACAAGCATTGATTCGGCGGAGAGTCGCAGGCGGAGGCGATGTTCCGGATCGCGCTCGCGCTCCGCGACGGTCACCGCGTCATCCGCGGCGCTCTGGAGCGCCGCGACGAGAGGATCGAGCTCGCTCGCACCGATGCCGGCGCGGCGCGCGTCGATGATCGTGGTCGCGGCCGCATTCCAGTCTGCGCGTGCGATCGCGCGCTTTGCGAGCGGCAGATACACGAGGGGTGCTGCGAGCGTGTGCTGCGGAAGCGAGCGGGGGATCTTCGCGAGGATTGCGCTCCCCGCGTTTGGGTCGGTCGTTTGGCGGATTCGTGAGAGCCGCAGGTCCGCCCATGCGACGGCCGAAGCGTCGTCGCCGAGGGCGTGCAGCTCGCGCTCGGCGGCATCGAGGTTGCCGGAGGCGATGAGCTTCTGCGCGTGGCTGAGACGTGGCAGCGCCGCGAATGCACAGGTCATGAAGATGACCAGACAGACGAAGGATGCGATCGCCCAGCGTCGTGTGTGCCGGCGGGCTGCCGTCCATTCCGCAGCAGCGTGGTAGGTGGCGAAGAGCATCGCCGTGGCGGCGATGAGGCTGAAAAGCGTCGCGATGCTCGCGTAGAACAGGCCGCGCCCCAGCGACAGCATTGCCACAACGACCCCGACGATGACCAGGAGCCACGCGAGCGAACGGAGACTCGACGCGCGGCGTGTAAATGCGCTCAGTGCATCCGTCGCCGGAGCGAGAAGCCGGCGGCCGGTGAACAGGACGCGGTCTTCCTCGCCGCCGAGGCGATAACGGACCGTGTGGGTCGCCGCGCGTGCGATCCTCAGACGTTGGCGCGCTACGCGCTCGCCGGTCTGCAGAGGCGGATGGAGCACCTCGACCCATCGTGCGGACACATTGCCGAGGTCCGCGGGCGTGAGGCGGTGCGGCTTGTCGATGTCACAGACCAGCTCCGCATCACGCGCGATGGCCTCGTTCGAGACGTTCTCGTTCCAGCCGAACAGGCGCACCAGCGATTCGGGATGGACGTTCGCGACCGAGCGGCGCCACCATTCGAGCTCGATCCAGCGCTGGAGGCGTCCTTCTCCCGCGCAAGTTCCGCAACTCGCTATGCCGCGCCGGCACTCGGAGCAATCCAGTTCCCCTTTGCCGCGGCAGGTCGTGCAGTTGAGCAGCCGGTACGAGCCGTTCGCAGCGTAGCCGTACGTCTTGCGCTGTCCACGACATGTATCGCAGAGCAGTTTGCCGGTTCCGCCGCACGGCGCACACCGGACTTTCTTCTCGCCCCGGCAGGACTCGCAGATGGTCACGTGAT
Source organism: uncultured Acidobacteriota bacterium (assembly GCA_963821585.1). Classification (GTDB taxonomy): domain Bacteria; phylum Acidobacteriota; class Thermoanaerobaculia; order Gp7-AA8; family Gp7-AA8; genus QHVT01. Next base: position 2,950,233 of record CAWGEI010000003.1, on the reverse strand, counting down.
CGCTGGTCTCGCGCAGCGATGCCGCGTCGGCGGTCCAGGGGTCGATCGTCTCGAGTGCGATGGACGAGAACGTCACGCGGGTGCGGCCGCTCGCCGGCACGGACTTCCAGACGACGCGCCGCCCGTGAATGTCGGTCGAGAGCAGGCCGGCGTGCTCGTGTTTCACGTCGATGTCCTGCACGAGAGCGCCCGTGTCGCGCGGAGCTCCAGCCTGCAGCGCCGCCCATTCGGCGAATGCGCTGCGCGCAGCCTGCTCGTCGCTCGGTACGAGGGTCATTGAGGGGGAGGACACCCTTCGTCATGGAAGGTGGCGCGGCCACAAACGGTGTCCATGTGGTGCCGCCGCCCCGGCGGCCGTAACGCTGGCGCCCTCGCCGGCGAGGACGCCGGCGCAACGGCCGGCGAAGGCGCCGGCACCACATGCCATAAACGGAGAAGACCTTCTCTCTTCGGCACATCAGCTCACGGTCGTTGAAGAGTGAACCAAAACTGCAACGTGAGCGAGCGCCGGTCAGAGAGAAGGTCGCATACTCAGACACGGCTCGCGGAACTTTGTGGCGTCTTGCGTGAACTTTTTTTCGACTCGTACACGATCTTCTCGATCGACCAGCCCGCCGTCGCGACGGCCGGGGGCCTGGCCGGCATCATCGATTCGAGGACCCAGGGATTCGGCAGCGGCTCGTCAGTGGAGAGAAGAAAGAAGGTTTCGCGGCGCACGATCTCGACCGAGCCGAGCACGAGCTCGGGAGTCGGCGCGTTGAGAGGGAAGCGGTTCTCGACGGAGCCGCTCCGCGGGTAGACCAGCGCGCTCCTGCCCTCGCCGTCGATCCTGAGCACGTAGTAATGGCGCGGCGGAACGTACGCCGGGAAGGACGAATCCGGGTGCAGGACGAGGTCGTGCAGGCCGCCGCCGCCGCGCGCGCGCCGCAGCTCGAGGCGATACGGTGCCCGAGCCTCCTTCGTCGATTCGATGAGATGCCACGAGCGCTCCGGCCCGCGGATCATGTCCGCCAGCGCGCCTGAGCGCACGGTGCCCTGGAGGATGCACGCCTCGCTGCGCGCGGGTCCGGTGATCGCCGTGACCTGCAGCCGCGCGTCGTTCGACCGCAACTCACTGCCGACCGACAAACCATTCGCCCAGCCGCCGTCCAGCACCACCGTGCCATCGCTCCGGACGCGCTCGACCGCGACGACCGCGCGCGCGTTCCGGCGGTCGGCGTGGACGCCGAGGAAGGGGTTGCGGCGCGCGTCCGCATTGCCGGCCAGCACCGGTTCCTGGAAAGGCGTCTCCGCGCGGAGACGCGCCTGCGCACGCAGGAACGTGTCCTCGGCCGGTTCTCCCTCGTGCGCGTCGCGCATCGCACGAATCCACGCCCACGAAAACGCGCCGTGCATGTTGCCGTCTTCATCGCGACGTTCCCAGGCGCGGTCGTAATCCTGCGCCGCGGCGAGAACGAGCGCGCTGCGATCCTCCGGCCGCGGGCCGGCGTCCGTACTGTCCGCGACGTCGCGCTCGTCGGGCCTCACACCGCGCGACCGGATGCGCGACCGGCTGCGGCCGCGCACGCCGGAACCGCTGTGACACGCGTCGAGGATCACCGTCAGGCGCGCGCCGCGGTCGAGGATGCGATTGAAGAGCCGCCGCAGCTCCTTGTCGCGGATGTCGCGTGCGCCGAGGCGTGAATCGGCGGGCACGAGCGACTCGTCCAGCCGGTCCGGCTCCTCGGACCTCGTGTTGCGGACCTGCGAGCCATGGCCCGCGTAATAGAAGAACAACACGTCTCCTTCCGCTGCCGGCTTCAGGAGGTGCCGGTCGATCGCGTCCAGGATCGCCGTGCGGGTTGCCGCCTGATCCACGAGAGTGACGACGTCGCGGCGCTCGAAGCCGTGCTGCTCGATCAGCATCTCCCGAAGGATCGAAACGTCATTGACCGCGCCGGAGAGGTTTGGCCACTCGCGCCCGTCCGGGGCAGCGGCTTGCGCCCGGCCGAGGCGCGAGGCTGTGTAGTCGTTGATTCCGATCAGCAGGGCGCGGCGCCGGCCGATGGGTTGCGGATCGGCCGCCAGCGCGACGACGAACGAAGTGAGCAGCAGAATCGCAATACGAATCCGCAGAACGAACCTCCAAATTGTAGTGGTGGTGGACCGTTCTTTGAGACAGGGTTTTCGCGATTAAGTGGCGTCGGGGAGGGCGCAGGGCGCAGGGGGCAGGGCGCAGAAGAAAGAGGCCCAGGACCGCCGCCGTCCCGGCGGCTGATGGGCACGCGTCCGCCGCCCGCCCGAGTGGCGGCGCGGGACGCCGCCACAACAGCCGCCGGGACGGCGGCGGTCCGGGGCCCCTCTGCTTCTTACCGGCAGGGGCGCAGCGTTTCCGCTTCGACCGGCGTCGTCGCGCCGTACGTCCAGGTGCGCAGCGACGAGTCGCGGTAGACCACGCCGCGAAAGGCGCGCTCGCGCGAAAACTGCTGCACGCCGCCGCGGTAAACGTCATACGCGCCGGCGCCGTAATGCATCGCTTCGATCATGGACTCGTCCATGATCATCGTCGTCTCGACGAGCAGCACGCTGCAGTCGTTGCCGGCGGCCTTGGCCTGGACATGCCAGCCGGAGAAACGCGACCTCTCGAAGCGTTCGGTGAACGTGCTGGCCGCGGTGATGCGGCCGCCGTCGTTTTTCGTTCCGCACGCGGTGACAATGAACAACAGGATCGGTACGTATCTCTTCATCGGCCCCTCGAAGGAGGGAAGGGGCCGCCGCCCCCGCGGCGGCGGGCCCGTTTCCCGGTTACGGCTCCAGAATGGGAGGGCAGAGCACGCGGTCATACGGGCCGCGGCCCACGTCCAGGCGGATCGCATTCAGCAACTCCGACCAGACCGTTGCCTGTGGGTGAATGTCCTGCCACCCGACTTCCGAGTAGCTCGCGCTGGTGGACGCCGCGCCCGGGCGCGGGACGAGGCGCGCTTCCTTCGCCGGCGGCGTCTGCGCCAGGTCGTAGTACGCCTCGAAGTGCGTCCCGGCCCCCGGCGCGTAGTTGTCCGGCGATGCAGGAGGGATGAAGGACGGCAGGTTCAACACCGCCACTTCGATCCGGTCGTTGGCGTCGGGCTCGAGGATCATCGACCGGCCGGTGCCGCCGTCGAACTTCTCTTCCACGATCTCGATGCTGTCGCCGGCCACCTCGATGTCCGCGCCGACCCACGAGGTGATGGCCTGCGAGTACGCCGCGGCGCTGCCGGAGCCGTCGAGGCGCTTGAAGTGTACGGGCGTCACGTTGTTCCCGATGCGCGCGACGGAGTACGTGAAAATCTTGCCGCTGCGAAGACGGAGGCGCGCGGCGACGAGGCCGGACGGCGGCTGCGAGGCCAGGAGGTCGGGGTTCAGCGTGCAGCCCGGACAGAGCTCGGCGAGACTGGCGATCCAGCTGACGTCCTCGCGCTCTGTTGCCGTCGTCGGGATCATGAGCGGCTGGCCGTTGTCGGTCCCTCGCACGTTCGTGCGCAGAACGAGCGCGGGCAGCTCCGGATCGCTCGAGCCGGCTTTGCGGACGGACAGCTCGGAGCCGGACAGCAGCCACGCTCCGCCGCCGGCGACGGCCGCTTCGAGCGAATCGAGCGCCGCACTCGTCGATTTATCAGGGAAGAGAGGCGCCGCCACGCTGGCGTCGCGCTTCGGGCACTGGCCCGTGCAGTTTCCCGCACGCGCGATCAGGAAAGGATTGTGACTGGGGACCGAGGCGCCGTCGGAGGTGTGATAGGCGTGGTCGACATTGAGGAGCAGGACGGTCAGCTCGGTGCCGTCCTCATTCGGAACGAGGGCCATCAGCCCGCTGAAGAGGATCCGTACGATGAAATTCACGGAGGTTTCTCCTTCTCTTTCGAAGTCCGCACTCCGAACGGCGACGACGCATGCCCGATCACCTGGAACGGCGCCCATGCGAGGACCGAAGACAGGCCGGGGTTCTTGTGTCTCAACAGATCGAGTTGTGCGCGCTGCAGCGCCACAGCCGCGTCGTTGCCCTGTCGGTAGTGACGATGAAAAGACACCAGAAGCTCCGCCGCTGTGGCGTCGTCGACGTCCCAGAGGCTTCCGATGACTCCCGGCACGCCCGCCGTGATGAGCGGCCGCACCAGCGGCGCCACGCCTTCCGGACCGACCGGCAGCCCTCCGGCGCTACTGCAGGCGGAGAGCACGACCAGGCGCGTCCGGTCGAGCCGCAGCCGCGTCAGCAGCTCCTGCGCGTCGAGCGCTCCGGTGTGGTTGAGGGACGGCGCGAACAGCAGGACCGATCGCGACGGCACCTGCGGGTTCACGATGGCGTGGACCGCGAGGTGCACGATGCTGTGCTTCCGCGCGAGGCGCAGGAGCTCCGGGACGGTCGCCTCGGACGCGACGCGGAGCTCCGCGTCCGGCGCATACAGCTCCTGGATGCGCTCCGATTCGAGCCGCGCGTACGGGAGCCACTCCAAGTCGCGCGCCAGCGGCAGCCGCCGGTTGAACGCGGGATCGCCGACGAGCAGGACCGAGGCGTTCGCCGACGAGAGCTCGCGGTCGCGAAAGAGCGAGAAGAGGTAGAGCGCCGCGCTGCCGGCGATCTCCACCGGAGCCTGCTCGATCACGTGCCGCTTGGTCACCGGATCGCGCAGCACGCCGAGAGGGAGGCCGTGCATCGCGCTGTCGGGAACGAAGACGATCCGCTCCGCAGCCGCACCGATCCTGCGCAACGGCTCCGCGAGCAGCGCACCGTACGGGACCTCCAGGGCCTGTTCGAACGCGCGTGCGTCATGGTCGCGCGCGGCGCGCTGCAGCGTGTCGGTCCAGCGCTCGACGTCCGCGCGGGCGACCGGCAGCGTCAGAGGCTCGAAACGGTCGCGCGAGAGGATCCACGCGTAGGTACGGTCGTCGAGGACGCAGTACTCGACGACGAATGTGCCCGCCGGCAGGGCCTCACGGATCCGCGCGACGTCGATCGCGTCTCCGTCCGGCGTGAGCTCGCGGAATGCTTTGGGAACGAACGGGAGCTGGAGGATCAGGTTCAGGGGCTCGAAGGCGCGCGAGCGCTCTGAGTAACGAAACGCCTCTTCATGACGGCGCTCGTCGACGAGCTGCCGGATGAGACGGTGATAGGTTTCCTGGAAGCGCGAGAAGTAGCGGCCCCAGATGTCTTCTCCCTCGCCGCGGTGGCGGCTGGCGAGGATCCGCGCCTCCTCGGCGTGCAATTCGTCGAGGGCCGCGCGCAGGTCGCGCTCCGCCTCCGCCTGGCGTCCCGCGCGCCGCTGCGCCTCGGCGCGCTGCGCGAGCAGCGCGGCCCGGAAGGTCCCGTACTCGCTGGCGGCCGCGAGCGAGTATGCCTGGTCGAACGCGGCCACGGCCCGGGTCGGGTCGGTGCGTACGAGCAACTGTCCCTGGACTTCCTGCGCGCGGGCGAGCACGGCGCGGCGTACGTTCGCGTCGATGCCGCTCTCGCCCGCCAGAGGAATGGCGTCGTCGAGGTCTTTCCGCGCGCGGTCGAAATGTTCGAGATGCAGCTCAATGCCCGCGCGTGCGCGCAGGGCGATGCCGATCTGGCGCTGCAGTCCCTTGATCTCCTGCATGCGCTCCGGCGGGACCAGGGCCAGGTCCTGCCGCAGGCGGCGAATCGCGGCATTCTGATAGGCGAGCGCGATGCGTGGGTATCCCAGGGCCACCGCGGTCTCCGCGGTCTCGCCGACGAGCAGGTGACGGTCCCGCAGCTCGACGAGGTTGGGCTTGCGGTGCTGGGCCTGGACCACCTCGCGCCAGGCCAGCTCGGATTGGCCGAGGACGCGATAGATGCCCACCAGGCGGATATGGACCGTGCCTACTCCCTCGGGATCGCGACTGCGCGCATATCCATCGCGCGCGGTTTCGTACTTCGTGAGGGCATCGACATAGCGGCTGTTGTAGACGAGCACGTTCGCGCGCACGGACTGAATGCGTGCGAGGAGGTGTCCGTAGTTGTGCGTGGCGGCCTCGCGCTCCATCGGCTCGAGCAGCGCCAGGGCTCGCGGGACTCCGTCACCGGATTCGAACATCACCGATACGGCGAAACCGAGCTCGGCGAAGAGCCGGAATGGACTCCCGGCGCGCGCGAAGAGCTCCGCGGCCAGCCGGTACGCGGCTTTCTGCGATTCGAGGTTCCGCTCGGCGGAGCGCGCATCGCGAAAGGTGAGATGTGCCTTCTGCAGGATCTCCGCGTTGGCCGGCGTGATGGCGTTCACCGCGTCGACGACGTAGCGGTCGCCCGTGTGCCGCGCCAGCACGGCGGCGAACATCCGGGCGCGCTCGAGGTTCTCCGGCGTCGGTGCCGCCGCCCACTGCGGCAACAACTCCATCTGCAGGTAGCGCTCGGCGCTCGAAGGGAACGGGGCGATGAGCTGCGCCAGTGCCGCTTCGTCACGCGCCGCGAGCGCCGCGGCGATCCGGGGGCGGTGAAGCGCCCACCGCTGCGCGCCGTCGTGCGTCGCGAGCGTCTTCAGGTGCGCGCGCGCCTCGTCCGCCCACGGCGAGCGGTCCAGCGCGAGGAACGCGTTCCAAGATTCCTGCGCTTCCGCGGTGAGTCCCAGCGCCTCCTGCGCCAGCGCGCGATTGAAATGCGCGGGGGCATGCCGCGGCGTCACCGTGACGGCCTGCTCCGCGACCTGCAGGGCGCGCAGGAAATCGGACGGACGGTCCTCGCGGTGCGCACGCACGATGTACGCGGCCGCGACGTCGCTCAGGGTCAGGGCGTCGGCGATCGCGAATCGCTCCAGTGCCGCGATCGCGGGATCGGTGCAGCGGGGCTGGGTCGAGAGAACTCGCAACGCGTCCGCGTGGGTATCGATGAAGTCGGGGCACTCCGCCGGCGCGGCCGGGTCCGGTTCGCCGCATTGGATCTCCTCCACTACGCGGCCCGGCCGGAGCGGCAGCGTCCTGCATTTCTGCCATTCATAATCACCGCTGAGACGCGGCTCTATGGTCCGCCGCCACGAAATCCGCGTTTCCGTGTCCTTCTTACATGAAGTAATGCACGTGCATAGAGCGAGGGCGAGGACGAAGGCGTTTTTCACTGAGGCACTAAGATACGCGCTTCGTACAGAGTGGCTTGCTCAATGACCGATGGCAATACAGCAGAAGACCGCGACGAGCGATTCGAAGCGATTTATCGCCGCTTTTATGCAAGGGTGTATAGGTTCTACCGGAGTTGCGACGTTTCCGACGAAGAAGCGCACGATTTGTCGCAGGACGCGTTCAAACGGTTCTATGAAAAATTCGACCTTTACCGCGGTGAAGCGGGCTGGTCGTATCTGGAAGCCATTGCCCGTAATGTGCTGTACAACTGGCTCCGGGCGCGGAAAACGGTCAAGCGGAGCGTCGCTCTGGTCGAGATCGACGATCCCGAGCTCTTTTTCGATCCGCCCGCGCCGGAGCAGCTCGATTATGCGGACCGCCAGGAGGTGGAGGCCCGGAGGACGCGCCTCGCACGCGCCGTCGCGGAGCTGGCGCAGGGACAGCGCGAGTGTCTGCGGCTGCGGATTCAGGGGCTGGCCTATGAGGAGATCGCCGCCGCTCTGCGAATCAGCGTGGATGCGGTGAAGTCGCGGCTGCGCGATGCGAAGCGGCATCTGCGCGAGCGGCTGGGAGGTGACCGATGATCAGGAAATCAGACTGGCAGGCCGTTCAGGACGAGATGATCGCGGAGGATCGCCGAACCCTCGGCGAGCCCCCGACGGCCGAGGAGATGCTCGCGTATTCGAGCGGCGAGCTGGCGCCGGAAGAAGAGGTGCGCGTGCGGGCCCTGCTCGTCGCCTATCCCGAGCTGGCGCTGGCACTCACGGCGCCGTTCCCGGCCGAGGATGGGGAAGGTGTCACGCAGGAGGAAGTGTCGCGGCGCTGGAAATCGTTTCAGACGCAGATTCGTCCTGAAGAGAAAAGAGGGAAGGTCCTGCAGTTCTGGCGCGCGTCTGCCGCGCTGGCCGCGGCGCTTGCGCTCGTGTTCGGAGGGTTGCTGTGGCGGGAGAGCCGTGACGAGCCGCGCGTGCTCGGGGATGCCCGGGAGCTCTTCGCCGGTGGGCAGCGGGGCGGGTCCAGTCCACCGGTGACTCTCGATGCCGCGGGCACAGCGACGGTGCTGATCGTGCCGTTGTACGGCGCCGGTTCGTTCGAACGGTACCGGCTGGAGCTCATTGGCGCGAACGATCGCGTATTGTGGCGCAGCGGTCTCCTGGCTCGTCCCGCCGATGATGCGTTCCGCATCGACGTGCCGGGCGCCTGGCTCGACGCGGGCGAATATCGCGTCGTGCTGTATGGCGTCGACGGGACACGTGAGCAGCAACTGGACACGTACTCGCTCCGGGTCCCCGCAACGTAGGGCGTGGCTTCAGCCCGCCCGCCCGGGGAGAGGCGGGCTGAAGCCACGCCCTACGTTTGTCGCTGATCGATTACCTTCGTGCGGCGAACTTCACCGCGATCTTGTTCTCTCCCGTGCGAACGTTGACCACGATCGGCGCGGCGGCGACGTCAGCCGAGGCGGCGATCGACTGCGCCTCTTCCTCGGTGCGGTAGGGCCAGAACTCGTAGCTGCCGGAGGGGATGTTCTGCAGGAGTGCTTCGCCCGCGGGGCCGGTGGCGAGCCGCAGTCCCTGCAACTCGCCCAGTTCGTCCGCGACCTCGGCCGGCATCAGCTCGCCGTTGTAGCGCATGAGGAGCGAGAAGGGCGGCATCTCGAGGTTGTCGGTCGTCCGGGCGCGGATGAGCAATGAAGACGACGCGGGCGGGAGGTAGACGCGGACCCGGCCGCGCTGCTGGTCGCGCGTGATGCGCTGCACGCCGAACGCGCCTTCCGCGGGCACCACGAAGAGCGTCGCGCCTTCGCCCTCGGGAACGGCGATGTTCGCGCGGCCGTCTTCGTCGGTCTTCGTCCGCGCGCGGATCTTTCCGTCGGTAACCGCGAGCACGGTCGCCTGGTCGACGGGATCGTCGCCGGCGTCGATGACGAGGATCGGGACCGCGCGGCCTGGATCGAGCCGGACGTCGAGCTCGTGCAGCCGCGTTTTGCGATCGAGCGGGAAGGACTCGGGCGCGGACTCGAGGTGCTCCTGGGGATAGACGCGGACGGTGTGCGCGCCGTCCTGGATACCGGTGAAATCGAAGCGGCCGTCGCCGCCGGTCTTCGTGCGGACGAGTTGCTGGGATTCGCCGATCTTCGACTCGAGCGTCACGAGGGCGTTTCCGACGGCCGCGCCGCTCTTTTGATCGCGGACGATGCCGCGGATGCGCCCGTCGGGGATGTCGACGATGAATCGCGGCGCCGCGCCGTCGAGCTCGATTGCGCTCGCGAACGGAGTGGCCATCGTGGGTGTCTGAATGCTGTAGCGAAACTTGCCGCGCTGCCAGAGCGGCACGCGGAAGGTGCCGTCGGCTCCGATGTGGATCGGCACGCGCCAGGCGAAATCGGGATGGCTCAGAAAGAGGGCGCCCTCGCCGAGCGCGGTGCCGCCGAGGGTGATACGGCCGGTGAGCTCGACGGGGTCGATCGTGATCGTAGTACGGCGCGTATCCTTCGCGCCCACCGCGATCTTCGCTCCGAGGACCTCGGTTCTCATCGGACCCTGCACGCGGATCTGATAGACGCCGGAGTCGAGACCGGCGAAGCGGACGCGCCGCGTGTCCGCGGCGAGCGATTCGTGCGTGACTTCTTTCCACGAGTCGTTCCCCTCCTCCGCACGTAGGAGCTCGACTTCGAGCGGCTGGGCGGTGCCGCGGATGGTGGCTTCGATGACGCCTTGCGCGGCCGGTTGCGGCGTCGCGGCGAGAATGGTGAGCAGCAACGTGACGAGCATGAGTGGTCTCCTGGGCCTGTTCGAGACGCGGGCCCGGTTGGGGTCAGCGCGTGGAGTCGGGAGCCGGCTTCGGCGCGTCGAGCTTCGCGATCCGCGTCTCGTTCGCAGCCGGGGCCTCGCCGTCGATGCGCTCGACGGAGGCGACTTCGAATTCTGAAGAGAGGGTGACGGCGGCGAGCGCGTGCGAACAACCGGTGGGGCCCAGGACGCAACCGTTGAAGTCGTCGCAGTCGGTGCGCCCGAAATCTTTGATCACGCAGGTGGGCTCCAGGTTCACGATCCTGCATTGCCAGCAGTCGTGAGCCAGGGCGGCGGGTGCGGCGGAGAGAGCGATGGCGACGGCGATGAGCAGAGGGATGGTGCGTTTCAACATGGGAGTCTTCCTTCCTTTAGTCGTGGCCCCGCGTCTCGACTCCCATCATCCTCAGCCTGCCGGAGGGAAGGCTAGTGTTAATTCTTGCGTTCCGTACTCAGCAGTTCATCTCACCAAGGAGAGCTCTTGTGTCCTTCAAGAAATGGGTTGTCCTGGCGGCCCTGGTGCTGCCGTGCTTCGCCTTTGCGCAACATCTTCCCCCTGCCGCCGCCGCGCACTCCTATCCGTCGCACGGGCGCCATGCGTTGACGGCGAATGTCGCGGAGTACACGTTCGACGTGCGCGTCGGTGCCGGGGCGTTCGACGTGATCACGCTGCACCGCGTGGTGCGGGAAACGTCGCCGTACGTTCCGGCGCGCGCGCGGCGCGCGGTGTTCCTGGCCCCGGGCGACATCTGGAACTTCCGCGCAGCGTTTCTCACGGGCGGGCATCCGCTGCCGGTGTTTCTCGCGGAGAACGGGATCGACGTATGGGGGATCGACTATCGCTGGACGCGCGTTCCGGCGAGCACCGCGGACACGTCGTTCATGGAGACCTGGGATCTGGAGCAGGACGCTCGCGACCTCGGCTTCGCGCTCGGCGTCGCGCGTGTCGTGCGCGCGTTGACGGGGAGCGGCTTCGACAGGCTGTTCCTCCTCGGCTGGAGCCGCGGCGGGCAGATCGGCTACGCGTACCTGAACGCCGAGAGCCAGCTCCCGCGGGGGCTGCGCCAGGTGCAGGGCTTCATCCCGGTCGACATCTATCTGAAGACGGATGACGCGCAGCTGCGCGCGTTTGCGTGTCAGCGGGAGCAGAACACGGAGGCGGCGATTGCGGCCGGGCAGGATGCGAATCCGACGGGCGGCCTGGTGGCGTCGCTCGGCACGCTCGCTGTCACGGATCCGAATGGGACGTCGTTCCTGAACCCGGCGCTCACGAATCGTCAGGCGGGCCTGCTGGTCGGCGAAGCGACGTTCGGGTTGCTGGGCGGCCTCGAGCCGGCGCCGTTCTATCACTTCACCGGCGGCGTGTTCGACGCGTTCGGCGCACCGGCGGGCCTGTCGTATTCGAACGAGGCGGACCTGTTCTCGTTCGAGCAGGCGGCCGCGCCGTTCCAGCCGAACCGCGAGCTCGCGGACGCGGACGCGGCCACGTGCGGGACGACGGACGTGCCGTTCGACGACCACCTCGGCGCCATCAAGGTGCCGGTGTTCTACGTGGGCGCCGGCGGCGGCTTTGGCGCATACGGTCTGTACACGACCACGCTCCTCGGCAGCACGGACGTGACGTCGCTCGTGGTGAGCAAGGGAACGCCGCGCCTGTTCGACTACGGCCACGCCGACCTGTTCCTCGCGAATGACGCGCAGGAACTGGTGTGGGAGCCGATGCTGGAGTGGATCAACGCGCGGTAGCGCTGCGTAAGGGACCGCCGGCGTCTCGCCGGCTGATCGGGCGGCGTCCTCGCCGCCCGGGCACTGGGGAGAACGGAGCCTTTTCGCGTCGTGCCACGCTCCACCCGCGCACCCGGGGTGGCGGCGCGGGACGCCGCCACATCAGCCGTCAGGACGACGGCGGTCCGCGGCGTGGTAGCGTTCATCACGTTCCATGGCCGCGAGCGAACAAGTCGTCATCATCGCCGGACCGAATGGTGCGGGCAAAACGACGTTTGCGCGGGAGTTTCTGCCACGTGAAGCGGAGTGCCCCCTTTTCATCAATGCCGATCTGATCGCGGCTGGCCTCTCACCCTTTCGGCCGGAGACCGCTGCGATCCGAGCCGGCAGAATCATGCTCGAAGAGATTGATCGGAACGCGGCGGAAGGGCGTAGCTTCGCGTTCGAAACAACGTTGTCCGGTCACACATACATCAAGCGAATCGATGCATGGCGCAACGCGGGATATACGGTCAGACTGTTCTTCCTCGCGCTCACACATCCGGATGAAGCTGTTGCACGCGTGGCCATGCGTGTACAGCAGGGTGGGCATGACGTACCGGAGAAAGTCATTCGACGACGATTCGCTATCGGTATGCGAAACTTTCTCGAGATCTACCAGCAACGTGTGGACTACTGGCAATGGCTGGACAACAGTGGTCCGGCACCGCTCGTGCTGGAAGAAGGGGCGAATCGATGAATGACGAGCTGACATCGCGACTCGACGACCCGATCATGCAGGCCGCTCCGCGTGCCCTTCTGCGCGCCGCGAAGCGTGCGCGGGAGATCGCGCGGCAGACGGGGACGCCGCTGGTGATCGTTCGCGACGGCGTGCTGGTCGAGGAGTGGGTGACGGACGAGGAAGACGTCGAGCTTCCGCCTCACTCGTAAGCCGCGTCCACCACCCACCCGCCCGTCGCGGCTTCGAACACGCGGTAGACGCCGCCCTCCAGTTCCACGTCCCAGTACTCGCGCGCGGCGGGGGCGTCGGCCCACCACGCTGCTTCGACGCGCCAGGGGCCTGAGGACATGCGCACGGGTCCCGACAGATTGCCTTCGCCGTGAACCGAGGCGATCTGCGTTTCGCCGTCGTGTGTTTCGGTCGTGACCTCGACCGGGATCGGTGGGCGGAAGACGCGGACGGCGAGGAGGCCGCGGCTCTTCTGCGGCTTCGTGCGCGTCGTAGGCGGAGGCGGGGGTGCGTAGTCGCCGAGGGCGTAGCGTTCGGGGAGATGGCCGTCGACGGACATGGCCATGCCGACGCGGTCGTCGCCGAGGAGGGCGACGAGGCGGGCGATGGTCGTTGCCAGTTTCTCCGGCGAGAGCGCGGGTGGGCCGAAGAGCGAGAGCTGCGCGCGGCGCGGGCGGTCGGGATGCGCGACGATGGTGAAGCCGATCACCGGCGCGCCGGGAGGATTCTTCTCCAGATCGAGGCGCAGCAGGGTGAGCATCGTCTTCACATCGCGCGTCGGCGCGGGCAGGTCGATCGCGCGCGCGTAGAAGCCGTCCGGCTCGAGGTTCAGGGTCAACTCCAGACGCTTGCACGCGAAGCCCTGGAGCTCCATCCGTTGCGCCAGACGGTCGAGCGCCGCGCTGGCGATGAAGAGGAACGGCTCGAGTGCGACGAGAGGCCATTCGAGATCCGTCCCTTCGCGGAAGTCCGGCGACACCGGACGGGGGATCAGCGGACGCGGATCGATACCGCGCGCGGCGTAGTGCAGCTCGCGTCCGAGCTCGCCGAGGCGCGCGGCAACTTCGTTCTCCGGCAGTCTGGCGAGATCGCCGATGGAGCCGATACCCCAGCGCTGCAGCGTCGTCGCGGCGTCGAGCTCCGGTGTCAGCCGCCCGAGCGGCAGCGGCGCGAGGAACTCCGACTCCTTGCCCGCCTCGACGACCGTCGGCGACTTCGGCAGCTCCGCCGCCACGCGCGCAGCGAGCTTGCTCGCGGCGATGCCGACGCGCGCGGGCAAGCCGATCGCGTCCGCGGCGCGCATCGCGGCTTTGGCGAGATCGAGCTCGGAGTCGTAGTGACGCGACATGCCGTCGATGTCGACGTAGACCAGCCCTTCGCCCGCGTCCTCCACGCGGGGCGAGAACGTCTCCGCGACGTCGAACAGCGCTTCCTGCGCCGTGCGCTCGCACTCCGCGTCGCGTGCGCGGGCGATGAGCTTCGGCAGGATCGAGCGCGCCTGGGTGAGTGAGAAGCCGGGACGGATGCCCTTGGTGCGCGCGCGCCGAGTGGCCGCGACGATGTGGACGGCGTTGCCGTGGCCCTCGACGATCGCCAGCGCTTCCTGCAACAACTCCGGCTCGCTGCGCAGCCGCGCGGCGAGGGGGAACATCGGGACGTAGAAGCAGGCGATGCGGGGCATCAGAGAAGTGCTGAGTGCTGAGTGCTGAGTGCTGGGTGCGCTCTGTCATCCGCGTCCGCCATGGCGAACGTCACCGTCGTCTTCGTACCCGGCTTCAGATGCCGATGCTTCTCCAGCGTCAGGCTCATCTCGATGCCGGCCAGCAGGCGGGGGCTCTTCCCGCGGCCGATCCACTTCGTGCGCGAGCCGTATCCTTTCAAGACAGCCTCGCTCGCGGTGCCGGTCAGGGGATACGGCGACGACACCAGCATCGCCGCACCGTGCGCCTCGGCCGTGCGGCCGAGGCGCACCCAGGCCGCGTCGGGGGCGCGGCGGCCGCGCAAGGGGTGCAGCCCCATGTCGACGACGACGAGCTGGAAGCCGGTGGCGGTGATCATCTCGGCGCTCATCACCGCGTCCTTCACCGTGCGCGGCCGCACCCACAGCAGCCGGCGCAAGTCGGCACCGTTCGCCTCGGCGATCTGCGGATCAAAATGATCGCCGAGGTCGATCAGCGCGACGGCTTCGCCCATCGTCGTCGCGGCGACGAGCGCGGAGAGAACAATGGAGAAACGGCCCGCTCCGCGGCGCGACACGAGCTCGACCATCTTCCCCCGCGGCAGCCCTCCGCCCAGGAGGGCGTCGACGGCGTCGAGGGTCGTGGGGAGGATCGCGGAGCGCTCGGTGTTGGCCGTGTGCCGCAGGAGCTCGGCGCCGCTGCGGACTTTGGACAAAATTGCCGGGTCCAGCGCCGCGCGAAGCCGCCGGAGGGCATCGCTTTCCCCCCGTTCCACAGGAGGTGGAGGAGGGACGAGCCTGGGGACCGGGCGGCTCGGGTTGAGGTCGAGGAGTTGGAACTGCCAGTCGAGGTTCTGTGCCGGAGCCGCCATCGATACACCGGCAATCTAGGCGGCGATGAGGCAGCGGAATTGTGCAGAAGGAGACCATTCTCATTTTCACGAGGGGAGTGAGCTGGCGCAAACGTCTCTTTTTGAACAGGTTACCCACCGGAAGTAGAAAGCGTCGTAAAGGCCCTCAGTTGCGTTCTGGAAATCGAAAGATTAACCTTTTGGGTTAACAGAAGTGGACATCGCATTCCGTCGCGAGAAACTCAGGAAGGTCTGCAATGACGCGCGGCTCCTGGCGAAGGAGTACGGTCGCGAGCGGGCGGTGAAGATTCAGCTTCGTCTCGACCAGTTGCGCGCCGCGCAAACGTTGGCAGACATCGCCGCGCTCCCGGCGGCGCGATGTCACGAATTGCAAGGAGAGAGGCAGGGACAGTTGGCGGTCGATCTCGTACATCCATGGAGGTTGATCTTCACTCCGCTCGAATGGATCGAAAAGGAAACGGGAGGGCTCGACTGGAGCAAGGTCGAAGCAGTCGTCATCGAGGAGATCGTCGATTACCACTGAGAGGGACGTGATGACCCGTAACGAATATCAGCCGTCCGAGGTGCTGCCGCCCGGGGCGACGCTCATGGAAACGCTCGATGCACTCGGGATGACCCAGGCAGAGCTGGCGCGCCGCACGGATCGTCCGACGAAGACGATCAACGAGATCGTGCAGGGGAAGGCCGAGATCACCGCTGATACCGCCATTCAACTCGAGCGCGTCCTCGGAGCTCCCGCCAGTTTGTGGCAAAGCCTCGAGCGCAACTATCGCGAATCGCTGGCGCGTGCGCGCGACCGGCGCGATCTCGAGCGGCATGTCGATCGTCTGCAGGAGATCCCGGTTGCGGCGATGGAGAAACTCGGCTGGATTCCTCGCGGACAGGGCAAGGTCGCAAAGCTCTCGAACGTCCTCGCGTTCTTCGGCGTGGCCAGCGTCGAGGCGCTCGAACAGCGCGCCGACGCGCGCTTCCGCGCCTCACGTGCTTTTCAGGCGAACCCCATTGCGGTTGGTGCATGGCTTCGACGAGGGCATCTCGAAGCGCAGAAGATGGAGTGTGATCCGTGGGATCTTGCCCGCTTCGAGATGATCATGGAAGACGCTAAGGCACTCGCCGCTGCCATGCCCGGCGACTTTGCGCTACGTCTGACGCAACTCTGCGCACGTGCGGGCGTCGCGGTCGTCTATGTTCCCGAACTGCCGGGAACGCGACTCTGGGGTGCGACTCGATGGGTTGCTGACAAGGCGATCATTCAGCTCAGTCTTCGCTACCGTCGTGAAGACCACTTCTGGTTCACGTTCTTCCATGAGGCCGCTCACGTCCTGAAACACGGCAGGAGGGAGTTGTTCATCGAGACCGACGACGAAACCGGGGACGACAAGGAGCGGGAGGCCAACCGATTTGCCGCGGATTTCCTCGCCGCGACGTCCCAGCTCCGGGAGCACTTCGGCAGCGGATTCGTCAGCACTGAGGCCGTGCAACGGTTTGCATCGCGCGCCGGCGTCTCGCCGGGCATCATCGTCGGGAGACTCCAGCACGAGGGACTCCTTCCCCGAGCTCATTTGAACGGTCTGATACGGAAACTGACATGGCCGAGTCCGCCGGCGCGCTCATGAGAACAGCGCCGAGCCAACCACCTGCTATAATCCGCGCCGTTTCAGGGTAACTTCTTCCCCATGGACGTGAAAAACGACTCGACCCCTGGTTCGACGAGTGTCGAGATCTTCGGGCAGACGTACAACGTTCGTGGAGACGGGGACCCTGACTATTTGAGGAGCTTGCGCGGTTAGTCGATACCAGGATGCGCGAGGTCGCGGGGCAAGTCGCTACCGTCGATCCGATGAAGATCGCGATTCTGGCGGCATTGAACTTAGCCGACGAGTTCTCGCGATACAGGAAAAAGCGGGAAGATGCCGCGGGAATCTGGATCGAGAAGACGGAGGAAATATCGGAACGGCTCGGTAAGGTAATAAGCTGAGCAACTTGATTTTAGTGGTTGTGCATTGTTTTCGGAGTCCCTGCAGAGTTCGTGATGCATGATCTAACACTTGAACCGTACTTCTTTCCCGGGTAGCTCGCGTCCCGGGTCGCGTGCACGCCTTCTCCCGCCAGATTTGGGAGCTCAGAAGGTAGCCATAACGGCACGGGCAGGGCGCCCACCTGTCTCGTACAGGTTCAGGTAAGAATCCACCACACGGCTCAGGCGGGGTACTCCGAAATCTTCCTCCCACCTGCGCAACCTCCCACGCGGAGGTCGTTTTGAATATCTTTCAAGTTTTGATTGCGATCGGCGCAGGGTTGGCCCTCGCCGTCGTTCTGGCCCTGGTCCTGGGCCGCGGTTTACCGCAAGCGCGCCGAGGCGCAGCTCGTGGAGTCGCGTAAAGCGGCGAGCGCATCCTCGACGACGCCAACAAACAGGCGGCCTCACGGGTGAAGGAAGCCGATCTGGAGGCGAAAGAAAAGCTCCTCCAGATGCGCTCGGCTTCCGACAAGAAGTCGCAGCAGCGCCGCGACGAGATCAAGTCCGTCGAAAAGCGCCTCCAGCAGAAGGAAGAGGGCCTCGACAAGAAGACCCAGCAGATCGACACCCGCATCACCGAGGTCGAGAAGCGCGACCGCGCCCTGACGACCGCGAGAAGCGCGTCGAAGCGAAGGAAACCGAGCTCGACGAGCTCGTCGAGGCCCAGCGCCACAGCCTCGAACAGGTCGCCGGCCTCACCGCCGAGGAAGCGAAACGCGAGCTGATCCATGGCGTCGAGAACGAAGCCAAGCTCGAAGCCGCGCACATCATCAAGCGCATCGAGAGCGAAGCCACCGAGCTCGGCAACCAGAAGGCCAGGAAGATTCTCGGCATGGCCATCCAGCGCATGGCCTCGGACTACGTCGCGGAGAACACGGTCTCGGTCGTCGATCTCCCCAGCGAGGACATGAAGGGGCGCATCATCGGCCGCGAGGGGCGCAATATCCGCGCGCTCGAGCTCGCGACCGGCGTCGACCTCATCGTCGACGACACCCCGGAAGCGGTCATCCTCTCCGGCTTCGATCCCGATCCGCCGCGAGATCGCCCGCATCTCCCTCGAGCGCCTCATGCAGGACGGCCGCATCCACCCGGCCCGCATCGAGGAGCTGGTCGAGAAGGTCCGCCAGGAGCTCGACCAGAAGCTGTTCGAGGAAGGGGAGGCCGCGGCCTTCTCCATCGGCTCACCGACGTCCACCCCGAGATCCTCAAGCTCCTCGGGCGCCTGCGCTACCGCACGTCGTACGGGCAGAACGTGCTCGTCCACTCGCTCGAAGTCGCGCAGCTCGCGGCGCTGATGGCCGTGGAGCTGGGCGTCAACGACACGATCGCGAAGCGCGGCGGCCTGCTGCACGACATCGGCAAGGCCATCGACCGCGAGATGGAAGGCACGCACCTCGAGCTCGGACGCCAGGTGCTGGAGAAGTACGGCGAGAGGCGCGAGATCATCCACGCCATGGAGTGCCACCACGGCGACTACGACCCGACGACGGTCGAAGCCGTGCTGGTGAACGCCGCGGACGCGCTCTCGGCCGCACGGCCGGGCGCGCGCCGCGAGATCCTCGAGAACTACGTCCATCGGCTGGAGCGCCTCGAAGTCGATCGCCAACCAGATGGAGGGCGTCGTCGAAGAGCTTCGCCATCCAGGCAGGGCGCGAGCTTCGCATCATCGTCAACTCCGAGAAGATCAGCGACGAGCAGTCGATCTGGCTCTCGAAGGACGTGGCCCGCAAGATCGAATACGAGCTGCAGTACCCGGGACAGATCAAGGTGACGGTCATCCGCGAGATGCGCGCTACGGAGTACGCGAAGTATGTTGGCATTGGCAGCTCGCGGCTCCAGGCGCAGAGACCCACAGCCGCCCACGAGCCTCTGACCTGCGAGCCGCTGAGCCCATGAGCCTGCGAACCTATTTTGATCAGACTATTCTCTACATCGGCGACGTTGTCGGCCAGCCCGGACGGCGCGCCCTGCACCAGAAGCTGGAGACGGTGATCGGTCGGGACTGCGTCGACTTCACCATCGTCAACGTCGAGAACGCCGCCGGCGGGTTCGGCGTGACCGAGGCCATCATGGAGGAGCTGTCCGAGCTCCCCATCAACGCCTACACCTCCGGCAACCACATCTGGGACAAGAAGGACTTCGTCGACAACTACGAGCACTACCCGCAAGTGGTCCGGCCGGCGAACTATCCGGCCGGCAATCCGGGCAAGGGCAAGGTCATCCGCCAGACCGCGGGCGGCGTGAACGTCGCGGTGCTGCAGTTCATGGGCAATGTGTTCATGCCGCCGATCGATAACCCGTTCCACTGCGCGGACAAGGAGCTGGCGGAGCTCGGCGACAAGGTGAAGGTGATCATCGTCGACATCCACGGCGAGGCATCGTCGGAGAAGCAGGCCTTCGGGCGCTACCTCGACGGCCGCGTCTCCGCCGTCCTCGGCACGCACACGCACGTCCCGACCGCCGACGAGCGCATCCTGCCCGCCGGCACCGCCTATCAGACCGACGTCGGCATGACCGGCGCGTACGACTCGGTGATCGGCTTCCGTCCCGAGGAGGCGCTGCACCGCTTTCTCATGAACACGCCCCGCAAGCTCGAAGTCGCGAAGCGCGACATCCGCCTCTCCGGCGTGCTCATCGAGATCGACGAGGAGACGGGGCGCGCGGGTGAAGATCACGCGCGTCCGCGAAGACCTGGGCGAGTAATGCGCCTGGCGGTCATCACCCTCGGCCACGTGCATACCGAGGATCTCGTGGCGCTGACGCCGCACTGCGAGCACATCGAGCAGCTCGTGCTCGACATCCCTCCGCGCGACGAGCTGTCCGCGCATCGGGCGGAGTTCAACCGCGCCGTGGATGCCGCGTCGACCGACTGGATCCTGATCATTCGTGAGCGCGAGGTGGTCGACGACGCTCTGGCGAAGGAGATCGTCGCCGTGGCCACCGACGCAAAGGCGCGCGGCTTCCGCATCCGCAGCGTGCCGTTCTACGGGGGCCAGCCGCTTCGCCTCGGCAAGACCAGCGGTGAGGTGCGGCTCGTCCATCGCAGGTTCTACATGCGCTTTGCGAACAAAGGGCAGTGGGACGAGATCATGGTGCAGGGGAGTGTCGTGCGGCTCACGAACGAGCTGCACTCGGTGACGTTCGCGACGCCCGAGGAGCACCTCGCGCACCTGGCCGGGCGCAGCGACGCCGCACTCGCTGCCGCGGCGCGTGCTGCTGTTCCTCCGCTACCTGCTCGGGACCCGGACGCTCGACCGCAATACGCTGCGCTATCTCTGGATCGAGGCGTCGTTCTCCGCGCCGAGCCCGGCGTAGCGGATCGCGATTGTGGCGGACGTTGCGGGGCCGGACCTCGTCCGGCCCTTGTTCAGCCGTGGCTCAGGCCATGGCCAATACCGGGACCGGACGCCGGGCCATGGCCCGGATCGTTCCGTTCGAGCGGAACTGGCGCGGCGACATTCCGTAGCGGATCCGGAACTGCTGGCGGAAGTAGTTCTCCGAATCGAATCCGCAGCGGCGAGCCACCTGGGAGACGCGCACGTTTCCGGCTTTCAGCAGCCGCGCCGCCTTCTCCAGGCGTTTCTCCTTCAGAAACTGGCTGAGGAGTCGTCCAGTGATCCGGTGAAAGCGGCCGGAGATGTATTGCCGCGTATAGCCCAACTCCTTGGTCACGGCTTCCACCGTGACTTCCTCGTCCGAACGAAGACGACGTCGTACCGTCTTGATCAGCGCTCGCAGCAGGCCGTCCATAACCTTCTCCTGGACCGTGAAATGGCCGGCTCCTCCCGCGCTACCCGTCCTGGTTGCGTGGGACTCACCGAACCTGTTCTTTTTGGATGGACAAATTGTAGCGCAAAACTGAAGTCATTGTGATGAATACCCGCACTATTCACTATGCGGTTCCTTTTTGCGTGTCCAGCGATCCGCGTCCCGTTCGCGGTACTTCTTCATCATTGCGCTGAACTTTTCGTCGAGATCCACGTTCAGCGAGTTCGCCAGGCACACCAGCACGAAGATGGCGTCCGCGATCTCTTCGCCGGTATCGCCCGGATCCTCGCCGGGCTTCGGTTTCTTGCCGCCGTAGTGGTGCATGAGCGCTCGTGCGAGCTCGCCCACTTCCTCCGTCAGCCGCGCCAGCATGGGCAGGGGAGGGAAGTAGCCTTCCTCGAACTGCGAGATCCACGCGTCGACTTCTTTCTGGATCGGTGCGAATGCCATGTTACGATTTTCGCCTAATGCGGGTCCTCCGTGCGTTTGTGTTGGGTGTGCTCTTCGTCGCCACGGCGGCGAGCGCCGATGTGCGTCTCACGGTGAAGCGCGACGGAACGAAGGTCATTACGAACGACAGCCCGGTGCGCGGCCGGACCATGGACTGGCTGGCCAAGAAGCATGACCGCCGCTCGAAGTACGACCCGATCATCGAGCGCTATGCCGAGAAGTACCGCATCGACGCGACGCTGGTCCGCGCGGTGATCCAGGTCGAATCCGACTTCAATGCGGCCTGCGTCTCACACAAAGGCGCCCGCGGCCTGATGCAGCTCATGCCGGCCACGGCGAAGCGCTTCGGCGTGAAGAGCATTCACGATCCGGAGGAGAACATCCACGGCGGCGTGCGGTACCTGGCGTATCTGACCGGGCTCTTCCGCGACGACCTCCCGCGCGCGCTAGCCGCGTACAACGCGGGGGAGAACGCGGTGCTGAAGCACGGCGGGATCCCACCGTACAGCGAAACGCAGACGTACGTGAAGCGCGCGATGACGGTGTACTACGGACGCCCGTACGGCGGCGGCGCGGTGATCTTCTCCGGACGCCGCGGCGGCAAGAAGCTGCGCGGTGGTTTCGGCGCAACGGCCGCCCCGGTCGCCGCAGCGCTGATCCCCGGCGCGAAGTACCTCGGGCAAGGCGCGGCGCGCTGACTCTGCGCCTCTGACGTACAATCGCGCCGACCAAATGCCCGAGCGTGATCCCGCCATGGCGCCCCCATTCGACCAGGGCGTTTTCCTCCTGCACTACAACCGCGGGCGCGAAGCCTTTCAGGAAGGGCGCTACGGCGAAGCGCGGCGTGAGCTCGAATCCGCCCAGCGCCTCCGTCCCGACGACGCCGACGTCCTGAACCTCCTCGGCCTGGTCTATTTCAAGACGAACGCGTTTCCGGAGGCCGAGGTGATCTACCGGCGGCTGATCCGGGAGAACCCGAACGTCTTCATCCTGCACTCCAACCTCGGCCTGATCCTCTTCAAAGAGGGGAAGCTCGAGGAGTCGGAGCACTTCCTCCTCCGCGCCGTCGACCTCCGCCCGAACTACGCGAAATCGCACCTCTACCTCGGCCTGCTGTACCGGCAGAAGAAGAAGTACGGTCTCGCGCTGGAGCACCTGAAGTTCGCGGGCGCGGACAAGCTCGTGCGCGAAGTCGAGCTGGAGATGCGTCCGCCCGCCGCGGCTCCGCCGCCACCGCCGGTTCCATCCGCACCGGTGAAGGCCGCACCGGTGAAGGCCGCGCCGGTGAAGACCGAGCCGCAGGCGAAGATCACGACGGAGAAGATTCGCGCGATGACGGCCTCCCACGCGGAGGAAGTCCACCGCGCGGCGATCGAATCGCGCACGCAGCCCGGCAGCGTCCCGACACCCGTGGTGGTGCCGGCTCCGGTTCCGCCTCCGCTCCCCGAGCCTGCCGTCACCGCCGCGCGCAAGCTGCAGGACGCCGTGGACGAGCCGCAGCACGTCGAGGCGAAGAAGATCGACGTCGCCCGCAAGATCGAAGGGGCATCCAGGACGTTCACGCTCCACGAGAACGGCTTCCTGGAGATCAACTTCGCGCGAAACGTACACGTGAAGCGCGGCACGGTCTCGAGCTACTCCGGCAACCTCAAATTCATCGCCGAATCCGGCCTCCTCGGCACCACGGCGCAGACGCTCGTCAAAGCGGTGGGCCAGGGGAAGATCTTCGTCTACGAGAAGGGCCGCAAGACGTTCCTTCTCGACCTCAACGACGAATTCATCTATGTCGAGGGCAGCAACCTCCTGGCGCTCGAAGACTCGCTGACCTACCGCGTCGAGCCGATCTACGACGCGTCGTACCAGCGCAAGATCGACACGGTGAAGATCTTCGGCAAAGGCTCGCTGGCCATCTCGACGTCCATCGAGCCACTCACCATGCGCGTCACCCGCGAGTACCCGCTGTCGATCTCGTCCAACGCGCTCGTGGCGTGGACCGGCAACCTCATCCCGACCGTCGTCGACGACAAGTCGCTCGAGACGGTGATGATCGAGAACACCGACGTCGGGGGGTTCAAGATCCGGTTCGAAGGCGACGGGGTGGTCGTTTCGGAGCAATAGTCATTGTGGCTAGCCCCGAGCGAAGTCGAGGGGCCAACTTAGCAGCAACGCAGAACGAGCACGAAGCGCGCTGCACGTGCATCCGCCTGTGGGTTCGCGCCGCTCAGGTGCTAACTCGGCCCCTCGACTGCGCTCGGGGCTTACGGCCCCTCATGCGCCGAGCCCCACTCCAGCGCCAGCCGGTACGCCTCGCGGAGATCGCAGTCCCGATCCCAGTTTACGAAGTACGGCCGCAGCGCCGGGTCTTCGAACGCGTGCTCGAGCACTCCGCACGCGATGCGGTTCTTCGCCGCCGGCTCCACGCGGCGGTACATCTTCTCCAGCTCCAGAGAAATGCCGCGGACGTGCGCCGTGGCTTTGCCGCCGAGGGCGCGCCAGTGCTTCATGCAGGCGGCGAGGTCCCAGGCCGCCTCATAGCCGCCGTGCAGGTGGTCGCCGGGGGAAGGGTTCTCGTCGATGCACCGCAGCAGATAGCGGCGCATGAAGTCGATCTGCTCGTCGAGAGGGATCTCCGGCGTGATCCGCGGCCACGCCTTCTCCGTCATGGTGAACACCGCGCTCCAGGTGAGGAGGTCGCCGGACTCGATCCAGCGGCGGACGTCGTCGCGCGCGATCGGCTCGGCGCCGGCCAATTGCAGGACGACCTCCGCGTAGCTCATCCGACGCCCATCATCTTCACTGCGATCGGGACGATGACGAAGAGCTGGATGGCGTCGAAGACCCCGTGCGCGAGGATGCCCGGGACGACGTTCTTCGTGCGATTGAAGGTGATCGCGATGACCAGGGAGATCGCGGTCACGCCGATGAGCATCAGCGGATTGCCGTACGTGAAGTGCGCCAGCGCGAAGAGCACCGTCGACGCGATCAGGCCCACGCGTTTCTGCAGGAACGAGCGGAAGAAGAACTCCTCGATCGTCATCGCCGAGAGGACGATCAGTACCTTCTTCCACAGCGCCAGGTTCGCCATCCAGCCGATCATCGCCGGCGGCTCCGGCGGCTGGTCCAGCGCACCCGTCGCCTGCAGCAGCAGGCCGATGAGCATGGCCACGACGATGGTGACGATCCAGCCGCCGACGCCGACCGAGATTCCGAGGGCGACGACTTCCGCCGGACGCTCGTGGCGGATCTGGAGGAACTCGCGCAGCGGCGGCATGCCGCTGAACAGCCACCAGCCCACGAGGAACACCACCAGGATGGCGTGCATGGAAAAGAGCGAGTAGAACGGCAGGTCCGTCAGCTGCTTCGCCGTCGGCGGCGTGAGCGCCGAGGTGGTCACCAGCAGCGCGATCCCCACCGTGAACAGGCCGAGCCAGAGGTACGCGATCCATTTGAGGGCGTCGCTCGAAAAGCGATCGCAGCTCAGCAGCTGGAATCGCTCGTTGAGCAGGACGATGGCGATCCAGACGAGGAGGGCGAAGCCGCCGGCCAGGTAGTATTGCATGCGCGCCGGAAGTGTAGCAGCGGCCCTACCAAAGCCCCGAGCGAAGTCGAGGGGCCAACTTAGCAGCAACGCGGAGTGGGCCCGTATCACGGTGCGCGTGCAGCGACGATTGGAATGCGCAGCGTAGGTGCTAACCCGGCCCCTCGACTTCGCTCGGGGCTTTGGCGGGAGATGAAACGACGTGCAGCGCCGCGTACCCGAGAAGCAGCGCGACGCCGTACAGCGCCGTCACGGCGAACGTCCGCGGGTGCTGCATCGGATTCATCAGCCGGTACCCGATGTCCGCGAACAGCGGCATCGGATCGGTGATCACCTCCCAGCTGTTGAAACGCACGAACCGGCCGAGGTAGATGCCGAACGCGGAGAGGAAGAGCGCGATCGACGCGACCAGCCAGCCCGTCCGCGCGCCGTGCCGCCGCTCGATCCCCCGCTGCACGATCATCACCGAGCCGTAGCCGAGGAGCAGGCCCGTGCCTGCGGCGGAGAGAAGCAGCAGGATGTCGAACCACAGCGGCACCGGCGGCCGCGGCCGCAGGTGGATGAAGTCCGTGAGGATGTACGGCGCGTTCGGCAGGAACAGCAGCCACACCGCGAGCGTCGCCAACTGCGTGAAGAATCCCCTGGCCCGCTCGAACAGCAATGCCGCCGCGAACGGAATCGCCCCGAGGAACAGGTTCCAGACCAGGAAGAAGTACACCAGGTTCTGCGCCCGCCAAGCCCGGAGCACGAGCAGCACGCCGCACCAGGCGAGGAGCGCGGTGAAGGTGAGAATGCGTTTCATCGGCGCTGGTTATCATACGTGTGCAGATGCGTCGTCTCCCCGGGCTCCTGCTGTGCGCATGTCTGGCCGCGTCCTCGTTCGGCGGCGAGCTCGTCACCGTCGATGGGCGGCTCCGCTTCGTCGAGCGGTTCGCCTGGTCCGGCGATCACGCGGCCACGACCGGCGACCATGGCACGACGGTGTGGTGGGACGCGGAGTCGTGGGACGTCCGCGGCGACACGCAGTTCCTCGCCGTCGCCTCCCTCGGCAAAGGCTTTCACGTCGACATCCACCGCGCGGCGTCCGCCACGGTCTCCGACGGCCGCCCCTCGAACGCCCACGTCGTCAACGGCGACGGCTCGCCCGGCGTCGGGATCATGCACACGGACTATCAGTCCATCGTCAGCGCGCGCCTGCGCAATCCGATGCTCATCGCTCCCGGCAAGCCGGGCATCGTGACGTTCTGGGCGCCGCGCTTTCAGACCTCGGGGCACTGGTGGGAGGTCGCGCTCACGCCCGCGGACACGGTCGTCGGCGCGGAGTACACGTCCGTCCCCTCGGTCACCGATCCCTTCGCCGATCCGCTGCTGTTCAGTAGCGAAGGGACGCCGGGACCGGGACACCGGCCGGCCGAGGAGTCGGTGAACTTCATCGCCACGGGATTCCCGGACGTGCCGTGCCAGCAGGGCTGGTACGTCCGCTTCGGCGTCAAGAGCACGATCGGCGGCGAGACCCGCGACTACGTCACGAAGCGCCAGTCGATCCAGGAGCTGATGGCCACCGATCCCGCGGACCGCGACCGGCTCTATCAGTGGCGCCTCGAGTTCCACCCCGACCGCGTCGTGCTGTTCGCGCAGAATTACGCGACCGGTGAATTCGAGGCGATCGACTCCTTCCCCGCGACCGTGCCGTGGCCCGAGGTGTACGTCCACTTCCTGGGCATCGCCTACCAGGCCGACCACCACCCGCAGGAACCGTGCTTCCTCGGGCAAATCCGCGAGCTCCAGTGGCGCGACATCACCGTCGATCCGGTGCGCTACGCTGCCATGGCCGTGACGCCGAAAGAACAGGGCGTCGAGAACATCCCGCGCGACACGGGCTGGATGTCGTTCGACCTCCGCGACACACAGCGTTTCGGCGCGTCGCAGCCCAACCCCGCCGCGTACGACCGGTTCGGGTCGCTCGCGTACTGCCACGGGAACGTCTTCTTCTGCACGCCCCAGACGCCGAGGGTCGACCTCACGTTCACGCGGCCGACGCGGTTCGGGGTGCTGTCGCGCGTGCAACTCGTGTACGACATCCGGTCCGTGGTCGGGAGCGGCACCGCAACGCTGTTCGTCAACGGCACCCGGGTGGGCGTGATGCCCGGCCCGGCGACCGTCGAAGGTGCAGCTGGCGAGGAGTGGGTACACCGCTCCATCGACGTGCCGGCCGATCTGTTACGCGCCGGCACCAACGCCCTGCGCATCGACCTCGAAGGCGTCGTGCAGCTGGATCGCCTGCAGATGGAGCTCGCCTACGAACGGACATCGCGCCGCCGCGCCGTGCGCTAGTGGAGCGCCGGGTTGAAGCCGGCGTAGCGGCCGGGATGCCGGCGCTTCGTGTGATGGCCGACGTGGCGCCGGCACCGCTTTTGAGACGCCCTCAGCGCCGCGAATCACCCCGTGAACATCGAGAATCACACCGTGATCCTTGAAAATCACACCGTGAACATCGAAGTTCACGCCTTGATTTTTTAAAATCACACCGTGATTTCCGAAGTTCACGCCGTGAATATCGAAGTTCACGCCGTGAATATCGAAAATCACACCGTGAACATCGAAGTTCACGCCTTCATTTTCGAAAATCACACCGTGATTTCCGAAGTTCACACCGTGATTTCCGAAAATCACACCCTGATTCTGGACACAACCGCTCGCCCGTGGGTGGTTACGCGGGCCTCACGTCCACTTGATTGTCGTAGAACGTCGCGCCTCCGCCGATGTCCGTGATCGCCTGCGAGGTCGTGTGATTCGCGTTGTTGCGGTCCTCGGTGAGCTTGGCCCACCACACCGACGGTGCGGACACGACGCCGGGGCGCACGCGGTCGGTGATCACCGCCTCGGCGGTGAAGGCGCCGCGGTCGTTGAAGATGGAGACGCGGGCGCCGGGGGCGATGCCGCGGGGGGCGGCGTCGTCGGCGTGGATCTCGAGGGTCGGCTTGCCGGCGGCGCGGCGGAGGGAGGCGACGTTGACGAATGAGGAGTTGAGGAACTGGTGCGCAGGTGGGGAGATGAGGGTGAACGGGTAGCGGCGCACGAGCTCGGGATCACGCTCTTCGGACTCGTACGGCGGGACGTACTCGGGGAGGAGGTCGAGGCCGGCCGCGACGGCGCGCGGGGAGGCGATCTCGATCTTGCCGCTGGGCGTGGGGACGCGCGCGCCGCGCGCGAAGGGGCGGTGCGGCGAGGGGATGTCGAGGCGGATGGAGGCGCGCTCGCGCAGCTCGTCGAGGGTGAAGGGCATGCGCGAGAGCAGCTGGCGCATCATGGTCTCGTCGCTTTCGCGGAGTGAGGGATGGTCGAGGCCCATGCGCGCGGCGATGCGGCGGAAGATCTCGGAGTTCGGGAGCGCCTCGCCCATCGGCTCGATCGAGCGGGCGTTGAACATCAGGTACGTGTGGCCGTACGCCTTGTGCAGGTCTTCGTGCTCGAGCTGCGTCGTGGCGGGGAGGAGCACGTCGGCGTAGTCGGCGGTGTCGGTCTGGAAGTGCTCGAGCACGACCGTGAACAGGTCCTCGCGGCGGAAGCCGGTCAGCACGTTCTCGCGGTCGGGCGCGATCGCGCCGGGGTTGGAGTTGTAGACGACGATCGCCTTCACGGGCGGATCGCCGATCTGCGTCAGCGCTTCGCCGAGGCGGGACATGTTGATGGTGCGTGTGCCGGCGGGACTGAGGTCGCGGCGGTGCAGCGAGACGGTATCGAGCGCGGAGAACGTGCCCGAGGTCGACAGCGTCGCGCCGCCACCCACGTCGTCCCAGGCGCCCGTCACGGCGGGCAGCAGCGAGATCGCGCGCACCGCGGAGCCGCCGCCGGCGTGGCGCTGCAGGCCGTAGTTCAGGCGGATGAACGTCGGCCGCGTCGTCCCGTAGCGGTGCGCGAGGCTCTCGATCGTTTCCGCCGGGAGGCGGCAGGTCTGCGCGACGCGCTCCGGCGCGTAGTCCGCGAGTGCCCGCTCGCGCAGCTCCTGCCAGCCGACCGTCATCTCGTCGAGATAGCCGCGGTCTTCCAGGCCGTCGCGGAAGAGGACGTGCATCATCGACAGCGCCAGCGCGGCGTCGGTGCCGGGACGGATGGGGATGTGCTCGTCGCACACTGCGGCGGTCCGGGTGCGCAACGGATCGATGCAGATCGTGGTCGCGCCGTTCTTCTTCGCCTCGAGGACGAACGGCCACAGGTGCGGGTTCGACGTGAGGGTGTTGGTTCCCCACAGAAGGATCAGCTTCGCCTCGACGATGTCCTGCGGATCGGGCCCCATCCGCGTCCCGTACGACACGTTCATCGCCTCGGTGCCCGCACTCGCGCAGATGGTCCGGTCGAGGAGCGACGCGCCGATGGCGTGGAAGAAGCGGCGGTCCATCCCTTCGCCCTGAATGAGTCCCATCGTCCCCGCGTACGAATAGGGGAGGATGGCCTGCGGTCCGTGCTCGTCGATGACGCGCCGGAGGTTCGTGGCGATGAGGTCCAGCGCTTCGTCCCAGGTCGCGCGGCGGAACGTCCCTTCGCCTTTTGCGCCCACACGGATCTGCGGATCCAGCAGCCGTCCTTCGTGATACGTCCGCTCGACGTACTTCGCGACCTTGGTACAGAGGAAGCCGCGCGTCACCGGATGATCGGGATCGCCGGCCATGCGCACGGCGCGGCCATCCTCGACGGTGACGAGCATCGCGCAGGTGTCGGGGCAATCGTGCGGGCAGACGGCGCGGACGACTTCGGGCATTGCCAGGAGTGTAGCGTTACACGACGCCTTCGCGCAGCAGGTGGTCGGCCAGCAGATGTCCCCACACCGAGTGCCCGCGCAGGTTCGGGCGCGGCGTGCCGGGGATGAAGAAGCCGCTCGCGACGGTGTCCCAGCGATCGACGTACACCGCCTCGTGCGCGGTCGCGACACGGCGCGCCATCTGCTCGACGGCCCGGTAGCGTTCCATGATGTCGGGTGGAATCGACTGAAAGTCGACGGTGAACTTCGCCGCGGCCGGTCCCTGGACGACCGGGACCGATCCAGCCTCCCGGATGGCCTTCAGCGCGTCGGAGACGCACAGCTCGTACTCGGCCAGCGTGGCCCGCGGCATCGCCCGCAGCAGCGGGCGGAGCACGCCGCTCGCGAGCTCGAGCGTGCTGGTCTTGACTTGATGCACGAGAGCGGAGCTCTTCGTCTGTTCGGCGACGAAACGCGTGGCCCGGCGCATGAACCGGACGCGCTGCCACGCCGAGCGGACTCCGCGCGGAAGCCGGGACAAATCGAGTGGAACTTCGCCGGCGACGGTCAGCCAGCCGACCACCTCGAGCACGACGGTGCGGGGATGGCGGCGGAGCACGCTGCGCACCACGTCCGGCAGCTCGGCCGGGTGGTAATAGGGCTGCGGATCGATCTCGACGCGGTGCTGCGGCCGCGATGCCTGGACCACGCTGCGGCAGACTTCCGGAAACGTCGAATCCGCGGGCACGCCGGGGTAGCCGACGGTGTGGCATTGCCCCAGGAAGGCGATGCGGAGAAGACTCATGGCGCCGAAGTATGCATCACGTTTACGATCTGTAGGCGATCCGTTGCGTATGTCCTGCCGCTGCATGCGCTACGCTCGCGCCTTCACCTCATGAGCAAGCGCCTTTTCGTAACACTCCTTCTCGTCGTCTGCCCGCTGATCGCCCAGGCGGCGAACTGGCCCGACCGCCCGACGCTCCGCGCCGCGCGCGTGACTTCGCCCGTCACGATCGACGCCGACCTCTCCGATCCGGCGTGGCAGAACGCGCCGGAGTTCACGGATTTCACCCAGCACGACCCGAACGACGGCGAGCCCGGGACGATGCGCACCAGCTTCCGCGTGCTGTTCGACGACGACGCGATCTACTTCGGGGCGCTCATGGAAGACCCCGGCCCCCCGACGGCGCTGCTCGCGCGCCGCGACTCGTTCGGGACGTCGGACTTTCTCTCCATCAACATCGACTCGCAGCACGACCGCCTCAGCGGCGCGGCGTTCACGGTGTATCCGTCGAACACGCAGGTCGACTCGATCCTCTTCAACGACATCGGGGAAGACACGAGCTGGGACGGGGTGTGGGAGTCGGCGTCGAAGGTCGTCGCGAACGGCTGGGTGACGGAGATCCGCGTGCCGTTCTCGCAGCTGCGGTTTCCGGAGAAGCCGAGCCACACGTGGGGCATCAACGTCACGCGGCGCACGGTGCGGAACAACGAGTGGGTGCGCATCGTCAACACAAAGAAGGGCGAGACCGGGTTCGTCTCGCATTTCGCGGATCTCGAGGGGCTGGACGGCATCCGCCGTGGCCGCGCGCTGGAACTGGTCCCCTATGGAGTCGTCCGATCGGACGTGCTCACGCGCGCCGATGAGGCGAACCCGCTGCTGGAGACGATGGATCACCGCCTTGACGGCGGTCTGGACGTCAAGTACGCGCTCACGTCGACGCTCACGCTCACGGGCACGATCAATCCCGACTTCGGACAGGTGGAAGTCGATCCCGCGGTCGTGAACCTGAGCCAGTTCGAGACGTTCTATCCGGAGAAGCGGCCGTTCTTCACCGAGGGGCTGAACATCTTCCGGTTCGGCGACTCGCCGGCGCAGAGTCACTTCAACTTCATCTCCACGCCGCAACTGTTCTATTCACGGCGCATCGGCCGTTCCCCTCAGGCCGGGGTCGACGCGGAGTTCGTCATCGCGCCGACGGAGACGACGATTCTCGGTGCCGCGAAGCTGACGGGGAAGCTCGGGCAGTACTCGGTCGGCGTGTTGAACGCGCTGACGGACGCGGAGCGGGCGCGCTTCGTCGACGGATTGGACGGCGGGCGCCGTCACGTCGAGCCGATGACGAATTACTTCGTTTCGCGCGTGGCTCGGGAGATCGGTGAGGGCTCGCGCGTGGGCATGCTCGTCACCTCGGTGAACCGCCGCCTCGCGGATGAGCTCCAGGGTCTGCGCGAGAACGCGCTGCTGGTCGGCACGGACGGCTACACGTCGTTCGGGAATCGCTCCTGGATCTTCGAGTGGATGGGCGCGGGCTCGCGGGTGTCGGGGAGCGAGCAGGCGATCGCGAGCACGCAGTTGTCGTCGGCGCATTACTTCCAGCGGCCGGACGCGGGGCACGTGGAGTTCGATCCGACGCGCACGGCGCTCACGGGCTTCGCGGGCAAGGCGATGCTGTCGAAGAACACCGGCCTCTGGCGGCCGAACGTGCAGGTGCAGGCGTACTCGCCGGAGTTCGAGACGAATGACGCGGGGTTCATGCAGCGCGCGGACATGATCTCGGGCCACGCGCTGATGCAGTACGTGAATCAGACGCCGACCGCGCGGTATCGCGAGAAGAACGTGTGGATGGGCGCGTGGACGAACCGGAACTTCGACGGCGACACGCTCGAGCGCGGGTTCTTCGTCGATCACTTCGCGACGCTGGAAAACTACTGGACGTACCGCACGGCGCTGTTCGTCGCGCCGGGGGATTTCTCGGATCAGCAGACGCGCGGCGGCCCGATCGTCCGTACGCAGAACGGCTGGACGCTGGAGCTCTCCCTCGGCAATGACGACCGGAAGCGGGTGTCGTTCGACATCGACACGACCATCGAGGGGGACGAGGACGGTTCGTACGAGCGCGGCGGCGGGTTGTCCGTGACGTACCGGCCGTCGTCGAACCTGCAGTTGAGCGTGGGACCGTATGTGTCGCGGACGCGGGCGGTCCACCAGTACGTGACGCAGAACGGCGGCGACTACGTGTTCGCGGAGCTGGAGCAGCGGACCTTCGAGCTGGCGACGCGGGTGGACTGGACGCTCAATTCGCGCCTCTCCTTCCAGCTCTACCTCCAACCCTTCATCGCCTCGGGCGACTATCACGACCTGCACGCGCTCGCGGCTCCGCGCACGTCGGATTACGTGCCGTACGCGGGGCCGGTCTTCGAGCCCGACTTCAACTTCCGCAGCGTGCGCGGGAGCGCGGTGGCGCGCTGGGAGTTCCGCCCGGGTTCGGCGTTATATGTGGTGTGGAACGAGAACCGCTCCGACGTCGAGCCCATCGGCGACTTCCGCCTGCGCCGCGACTTCCGGGCGATCTCGACCGCGCCGTCGCACGACGTGTTCCTGGTGAAGATGTCGTACTGGCTGCCGATGTGATGCGGAGTCTCCGGCTGAAGCCGGAGGCTACTCTCTGCCGCCCGCTACGCAGGCAAGAACTGCCGCCGTAGGCGGCTCCAGACAATAGACCCCGGCTTCAGCCGGGGTGCCCATGAGTGCGTCGATTTCAAGCCCGCGTAGCGGGCGACAGATTGCGCTCCGCCGCCCGCTACGCAGGCTCGGAATCAATCTACCGCACGTTCCCTCCGGCTGAAGCCGGAGGCTATTGTCTGTTGCCCGCTTCCGCGGGCGAGGTCGTCGATGCCAGATCGCGCAACTGCCCCCTGAGGTGCCGGATCTCAGCGAGAGCTTCGAATGCCGTATTACGTACGGCCTCCGCCTGAATCTCGACGGCGCGACTGGTGATTCTCATCTGCCGGAGGTCTTCGTCGAGGCGTGCGAGCGCCTGGTGGACTTCTTCTCGAACCTCTTGTAACGAGTTCTGCATCGCGGTCAGTGTCGCGTCGTCCATGCATCCGAGGCTACCTCGGACGCAAAGCGATTCAGGAACCTCTGCGTGACTCCGCCGCAGTACCGCTATTTTTTCTGTTCGAGGGCAAGGACACGCTCTTCGATATGCGTAACGCGCTTCTCGAGTGGCACCTCGACGGTCGCGTTGTATCGCCGGAGCTGTGTCATGACGTTGGCGACGTTCTCGCCGAGCAGGCCGATCTTCGCATCGACTTTTTCGACGTCGACGCCAATCCCTCCGATCTTCTCCTCCAAGCGTGCGACCTGCGCTTTTAGCTCAAGATGGAGCCCGTCGCTCAAGCCATCCAGTTGCTCGGAGAATTCGCGTCGGAGCGTAAGGAACTGTTCATCAACCCGCGCGAACTGTTGATCAACGTGCTCGAATCGCTGATCGATCCGCTCAAACTGTTGGTCAACCCGAGCGAATCGTTGATCGATCCGCTCGAATCCTTCCTTCATCACCGCCAGGATTTCGTTCTTCTCTTCCATCGCACACCGAGGCTACCTCGGACTTTGCGCCTCCGCAATGGTTCTACGAACGGTGGAACGCTACTCCCGCTCCAACACCATCGCCACCCCGATCCCGCCCGCCGCGCACACCGTCACCAGCCCGTACTGTTGCCCCGTGAGCTGGAGCTCGTTGCAGACCGTGGTCACGATGCGGGCGCCGGTGGCGCCGAAGGGGTGGCCTAGCGCGATCGAGCCGCCGGTGCGGTTGATCTTCTCGGGGTCGATGTCGCCGACGGGCTCGCTGCGGCCGAGTTTTTCCTGGGCGATCTTTTTCGAGCCGATCCACTGGATGTTGGACAGGACCTGGGCGGCGAAGGCTTCGTGCATCTCGATGACGCCGATGTCTTCGAGCTTCAGTTTTGCGCGCTCGAGTGCGGTCGGCAGGGCGAAGACGGGGCCCTGGAGGAGCTGGTCGAAGGGGTCGGTGGCGGCGTAGGCGTAGCTGCGGATGAAGCCGATCGGCTTGATGCCCAGCGCCTTGGCCTTCTCCTCGGACATCAGCAGCACGGCGGCCGCGCCGTCGGTGAGCGGGGAGGCGTTGCCGGCGGTGATCGTGCCGTACTTGCGGTCGAACACGGGACGCAGCTTCGCCAGCGCTTCCAGCGTCGAGTCGCCGCGCACGAGGTTGTCGGTCTCGACGACGTTGTCGTACCCCGGCGGAACGAGCACGGTCATCACCTCGTCCTTGAACCGCCCGCTCGCGATCGCCGCGGCGGCGCGCTGGTGCGACTGCAGGGCGAATGCGTCCTGCGCCTCGCGGGTGATGCCGTTCTCCTTAGCCATCTTCTCAGCCGATTCGCCCATGGTCAGTCCGGTGCTCGACTCCGCGATCGCCGGCGCGTCGGGCGCGAGGTCTTTCGGACGGATCTTCGAGAACGCGGCGAGCTTGCCGCTGAGGGATTTCTGTTTGCTCGCGGAGACGAGGGCGTCGGCGAATTTCTTGGAGAAGAGAATGGGCACGTCCGACAGCGACTCCGACCCGCCGGCGATGACCGTGTCCGCGTAGCCGCGCGCGATCATGTCGGACGCCGAGGTGATGGCCTGGTTCGCCGATGCGCACGCCTTGCTCACCGCATAGCCGGGGATCTTCCGCGGCAAGCCGGTGCCGAGGATGATCTCGCGCGCGATGTTCGGCGCCTTCACGGACGGGATGACGTTGCCGAACACGAGCTCCTGCACCTCGGACGGATTGATGCCGCTGCGCTGCAGCAGCTCGGTCACGGCGAGCTTGCCGAGGTCGAGGGCGGAGAGGTGCGCGTAATGCGTTCCCGATTTGGCGAAGGGCGTGCGGACGCCGCGGACGACGGCCACGCGAGGCGTGTATTGCCAGGTCATGACGCGGTTATATCAGAGCGCAGAGCGCAGAGGGCAGAGCGCAGAAGAAACGGGTCGGGTTCTGCTTCTGCGCTCTGCCCTCTGCGCCCTGCGCTCTGAGACGTACAATCGCCCGCGCATGCAAGCCAATCCATTGCGGGAAGGCCTCGAGCAGGAACGCGTCCCCGACCCCTCGTGCCTGGTCATCTTCGGCGCGTCCGGCGACCTGACGCAGCGCAAGCTCGTCCCCGGACTCTACTCGCTCGCACACGACGGCCTCCTCCCCTCGGGGCAGACGATCGTCGGCATGGCCCGCGCGGAGATGACGGACGAGCAGTTCCGCGCGAGCATGCGTGAGGCGTGCGAGAAGCATTCGCGGCATCCGGTGGAAGACGCGGTGTGGGACTCCTTTGCCAAGGGACTCTTCTACGTCCGCGGTGAGTTCGCCGACCGGGACGCCTACCTCCGTCTGAAAGAGCGCCTCGAGGAGTTCGACCGCACGCGCGGTGCGGGCGGGCGCCGCATCTATTACCTCGCCGTCCCTCCCGATTTCTTCGACGACATCGCCCGCCATCTCGGCGAGAACGGCCTGGTCACGGATCCCGATCGCGGCGGCCCGTACACGCGGGTGATCATCGAGAAGCCGTTCGGCCACGACTCCGCGACCGCGAACGAGCTGAACCGCATCGCCGTTTCGACGTTCCGCGAGCGCCAGGTCTTCCGCATCGATCACTACCTCGGCAAGGAGACGGTCCAGAACCTCCTCGTGCTGCGCTTCGCGAACGGGATCTTCGAGCCGTTCTGGAATCGTCAATACATTGACCACGTGCAGCTCACGGTCGCGGAGTCGATCGGCGTGGAGAAGCGCGGGAACTACTTCGACAACGCCGGCATCACGCGCGACATCATCCAGAACCACATGCTGCAGCTCGTGTCGCTCGTGGCCATGGAACCGCCCGTGGCGTTCGAAGCCGACGCCGTGCGCGACGAGAAGGTGAAGGTGCTCCGCGCGCTGCGTCCGATCTCCGAGGCGGTGCGCGGGCAGTACACGGAGGGCTCGGTCCTCGGCGAGGACGCCCCGGCCTACCGGAAAGAGGAGAAGGTGCGGCCGGACTCGCGTACGGAGACGTACGCCGCGGTCAAGATCTTCGTCGACAACTGGCGCTGGGTGGACGTGCCGTTCTACGTCCGCGCGGGCAAGCGCCTGCCGAAGCGCGTGACCGATATCTCGATCCACTTCCGCCCCGCGCCGTACCCGCTCTTCAGCCGCCTCGGACTGAAGATGAACGCGAACGTGCTCGCCATCCGCATCCAGCCGGACGAAGGGATCTCGCTGAAGTTCGACTCGAAGCTGCCCGGTCCGAACGTGCGCACCGCGCCGGTGACGATGGAGTTCCGCTACGCGACGTCGTTCGGCGCGGAACCTCCGGAAGCGTATGAACGGCTGCTGCTCGAGACGATGATCGGCGACGCGACCCTGTTCGCGCGCCGCGACGAGATCGAGACCGCGTGGGCGTGGCTCGATCCGCTGCTGAAGAAGTGGGAGTCCGAGGGGGAGCCGGAGCCGTATCCCGCGGGGACGTGGGGACCGGAGGCGGCGGAGCAGTTGATTGAGAAGGATGGGCGCAAATGGCGGAGGCCCTGAACGACGTCACCGTCGACGTGGCCGCGATCGAGAAGCAGCTCGCAGAGCTGTGGCGCTCGCAGAAACAGGAAGACGACAAGGCACTGACGAAGGCGGCGCTGTGGAACGTCGTCGCGCACACGTGGACGGGGGAGGAGCACGCACGCGTGACGGAGATCCTGGCGCGCGCCAGCGCCTCGGTCCCGCAACGGACGATCGTCATTCAAGCCGACCCGCGCGGCGACACGCACATGCGATCGTGGATCTCCGCGAACTGCCACCTCATCGCCGGCGGCAAGCAGGTGTGCTCCGAGGAAGTGTCGATCGTCGCCTCGGGTGATCAGGTCGATCACGTGCCGCCGCTGGTCAATGCGCTGCTGCTGCCGGACATGCCGGTGGGCGTGTGGTGGGTGGGCGAGCTGCCGCGCGATCATCATCAATACGCCGAGACGCTGCTCGAGCCCGCGGACCGGTTGATCTTCGACTCCGCGCAGTTCCAGGGGCGCGAGGATCTCGAGCTCGTCGCGCGCATCGCCGAGAACACGACCACCGCGCCCGCGGACCTGAACTGGGCGCGCATCGAGGAGTGGCGCTCCGCGACCGCCGCGCTGTTCGATCCCGCGCCCATGCGCGAGCGCCTGCAGTCGATCAAGAGCATCCGCGTGTTCAGCGGGGGCGGGACGACGTTCGGTGCGTCGTCCGAGGCGCTGTTGTTTGTCTCGTGGATGTCGGCGCAGACGGGACGCGAGGTCGATTTCGATTTCGTGCGCGAAGGCGACGACGCCGGGATCGGGGCGATCGAGATCCTGTTCGCGGACAACTCCACCGCCATGATGCGCGGCGACCGCGACCGCCGCGTCGTCATCTCCACCTCGGACGGCAGCGACGTCGCGCTCGACTGCGTGACCCGCACGCTCGCGCGCGGCGAGGAGGACCTCATCGTCCGCCTGCTCAAGCGCCCCGAGGCGGATCGCGTGTACCTCAAATCGCTGCGCATCGCGCGACGGCTGGCCCGATGAACCTGCGGATCTTCGAGAACCAGGAAGACCTGTCGCACGCGGCCGCGCGCACGATCCGCCAGAGCGGCGCGAAGACCATCGCCCTGACCGGCGGCTCCACCCCGACGCGCCTCTACGAGATCCTCGGCGAGTCGCTGCCCGAGGACGTGACCTGGGTGCTCGTCGACGAGCGCTACGTGCCCTTCGACGACCCGCAATCGAACGCCGCGATGATCGAGCGGACGCTGTTCCGCGGCGGTTTGCCGCCGCGCTGGCTGAAGTTCGATACGTCCCTGAACGATCCCGCCCTCACCGCGCGCCGCTACGCAGAGCAATGGGAGCAGTGGGACCTCGGCGACCTCGACCTCGTCCTCCTCGGCTGCGGCGAAGACGGACATACCGCGTCGCTGTTCCCCGGCACCCCCGTCCTCGACGTTGTCGACCGTGTTGCGTCCGAGGTGTACGTGCCGCGGCTGGAGCAGTGGCGCGTGACGATCACGATGCCCGTGATCCGCGCGGCGAAGCTGCGGCTGGTGCTGGCGAGCGGTCCTTCGAAGATGGCGGTGGTGGAGCAGGTGAGGGCGGGGGAGGATCTCCCGATCGCGCGGGCGACGGCGGGCGTCGACACCTGGTGGCTCGTGAGCCGATAGCGAGCGCGGTGGCACCACATCAGGCTCCGGGACTTCCTGCCACGGCACGTGCGTTGCTTCTCATACAGGTTCCCCTTACAGGAGAGCGCGTCCCCTACGTCTGGTGGTGTGACCACCGGTCAGGACCACGTCCGTCCGCAGGAGCCAGATCGGAAAACGATGACTGCAACACGAACGCTGCGTGCGCCACCCACCCCCTCGGGCGAAAGGCGCAGAAAAGCCACTGCCGCCAAGGACGTCACCGAGGTGCGGCGGAAAGAAGGACTCCTGAAGACCGGCGCGCTGCAGAATGCCATCCTCAACAGCGCGAACTTCTCCAGTATCGCCACCGATGAAAAAGGCGTCATCCAGCTCTTCAACATCGGCGCGGAGCGCATGCTCGGCTACGCGGCGGCCGAGGTCGTCGACCAGATCACGCCGGCGGACATTTCCGATCCTCAGGAAGTCATCGCGCGCGCGGCAGCGCTCAGTCTGGAGCTCAAGACACCGATCACCCCGGGCTTCGAAGCGCTGGCCTTCAAAGCATCACGCGGGATCGAAGACATCTATGAGCTGACGTACATCCGCCGGGACGGGAGCCGTTTTCCGGCCATCGTGTCCGTCACCGCGCTGCGGGACGATCAGTCCGCCATCATCGGCTATCTGTTGATCGGCACCGACAACAGTGCTCGCAAGCACGTCGAAGAGAAGCTGCGCTGGACCGAGGAAAGCTTCCGCCTCATGGTGGAAAGCGTTTCCGACTACGCGATCGTCATGCTCGATCCCGATGGACTGGTCGTCAGCTGGAACACCGGCGCCGAACGGATCAAGAGGTTTCACGCCGAGGAGATCGTCGGCCGGCATTTCGCGACGTTCTATCCGCAAGCAGAGGTCCTCACGGGGAAACCGCAACGCGATCTCGACCGCGCCGCGGCGAGCGGACGCTACGAAGACGAAGGATGGCGGGTGCGCAAGGACGGCTCGATGTTCTGGGCCAACGTCGTCTTTACCGCCATCCGGGATCAGGCTGGCAATCTGCGTGGCTTCGCCAAGCTCACGCGCGACCTGACCGAGCGCAACAAGGTCGAAGCCGCGCTCACTGGAGCGAAGGCAGCGGCGGAAAAAGCCAACCTGGCGAAATCAGAGTTCCTCTCCAGCATGAGCCACGAGCTTCGCTCCCCGCTCAACGCCATCCTCGGCTTCGCCCAGCTCATGGAATCGGATGAACCGCAGCCGACGGCCGGACAGCAGGAAAGCATCGGCCAGATCCTGAACGCGGGATGGTATCTGCTCGAGCTGATCAACGAGATCCTCGACCTGGCCACCATCGAGTCCGGGAAGCTCTCGATGTCTCTCGAGCCGGTCTCGCTCAACTCCGTCATGATCGAGTGCCGGTCGATGATCGAGCCGCTCGCGCAGAAGCGGGGCATCAGCATGACCTTTCCCGCGGGAGACATTCCGTTCTCCGTGAAGGCCGATCGGACCCGCCTCAAGCAGGTTCTGATCAACCTTCTCTCCAACGCGGTCAAGTACAACACCACCGGAGGCTCGGTCGTCGTCGACTGCCGCGGCCCCTCCACGGCCGGATCCGTTCGGATCACGGTCACGGACAGCGGTGCCGGATTGCCGCCGGACAAAATGGCGCAGCTCTTCCAGCCCTTCAACCGCCTCGGACAGGAATCGGGCTCCGAGGAAGGGACGGGCATCGGACTCGTCGTCAGTAAGCGACTGATCGAGCTGATGGACGGCGTCATCGGTATGGAGAGCAACGTGGGCGTCGGCAGCGCTTTCTGGGTGGAGCTGCTTTCCACGGCGCCCCTTCCTCTTCCCGCTCCTTCCGAGATCACACAGGCGTCGCCGCCACAACTCACCGCGGGGAGAGGCCTGCGTACCCTGCTTTACGTGGAAGACAACCCCGCCAATCTGAAACTGGTCGAGAGGCTCATCGCCCGGCGGCAAGACCTGCGGCTGCTGAGTGCGATCGACGGGAATCGTGGCGTCGAGCTGGCCCGCGTCTGCCGGCCCGATGTGATCCTCATGGACATCAACCTCCCCGGCATCAGCGGAGTCGAGGCGTTGCGGATCCTGCGCGAGGACAAAGCCACGGCCCACATCCCCGTCGTCGCGGTCAGCGCGAATGCCATCCCGCGGGACATCCAGAGAGGATTGGAGGCGGGCTTCTTCCGCTACCTGACCAAGCCGATCAAGGTCCATGAATTCATGGAAGCGCTCGATGTCGCGCTGGAATTCGCGGAAAGCAATGTCCCCGTCAACTGATCGTTTCCACGCTGCCATCCTCATCGTGGACGATCAGGTGACGAACGTCCGCCTGCTCGAACATACCCTCCGCCGCGGAGGGTATGTCGCGGTGACATCCACGACGGATTCTCCCGAGGTCTGCGCCCTGCACCGTCAGAATCGGTATGACCTCATCATCCTCGATCTGCAGATGCCCCTGATGAACGGGTTCGAGGTTCTGGCAGCGCTGCGAGGCTTCGAAGAGCGGGACCGGCCTGCGATCCTCGTGATGAGCGCCGACCCCTCGGAGATGCTGGCCTCGCTGGAAGCGGGAGGGACGAGCTTCCTCAGCAAGCCCTTCCATCTGGCGGACGTACTGCTGCAGGTGCAGGGCCTCCTCGAGGCTTCGAGCGCGGTGGCGGACGAAGATGGCCGTTCGGGCGCCGATGTTGTCCTGACAGGGTCCAGCATCACATTTTGTCTCTAGGCAAACACCGACACGGTTCCTAACTTGGACGTCAAGGAGGTTGTCATGAGATCCGTAAGAACATTCGTAGCTTTCGCGGTCTTTCTGATGCTCTCGCCGTCCAATCTGTTCGCGGACTGTCCGGCCATCGGCACGCATGGGTGTTGTGGTGGTTACACGTGGAAGTCGTACACCTTCGACCTGAGCTGTGCTTCCACGACGAGCGGTGTCACCACGTCGACGATGTGGTGCGGAGGCGACGCGCACAGGGTGGCCTACCCCACGACCTCCACGCAGACCATCCAGTACCAGTACACGATCCCCCAGACGAGTACCGGATGGGAGATCCGCCTCGACTATGAATTCACGAACGGCGGCTCGACCTCGAACTTCAACCGCGCGGATTACACGCTGGTCCGCAACTTCGTCCAGGTCGATTCGGGCAACATCTACTACACCGACGTCGCCGCGAGCTGCCAGGTCGGCAGTGCCAATCCGATCAGTGCGAACGCCGGCGACATCCTCACGGTCACCATCCAGATGCGGACGGCCAACTCCGGCTCGTACGCGGAGGTCCAGAACCTGATCCTGTTCAAGGTGCCGGCGTAACGTCGTAGGAGCGCGCCGTCCCGGCGGCTGGCCCGGCGGCGTCCTCGCCGCCGGGGCTCTCGCGCCGCATTCCCCCACCCGCCCAGGCGCAGGCGCGGGACGCCTGCGCACCAGCCGGCGGGACGCCGGCGGTCCGGCGTATGTGGCACATAGGCCCGCCGCCGTCCCGGCGGCTGATCCGGCGGCGTCCTCGCCGCCGGGGCTCTCGCGCCGCATTCCCCTACCCGCCCAGGCGCAGGAGCGGGACGCCGGCGGGACGCCAGCGGTCCGGATGCTAGCGTGGTGTATCCTCGACCGGTCCAGTTCTTCCACGAAAAAAATTGACTCCTCTTGCGGGATACCGATGCGTGAAAAGCGTGGCCGGGGCCCTCTCATGCAGACGAGGGGTACAACTTGGCAGCAGAGGCCTTTGTGAGCATCGATAGCCGCCGGATGATGCGCTGGTTGCATATCGCCGGGCCATGGATCGCCGGCGTCACCATCGGCGCCGCCGCGGCGGTTCTGCTGCTTCAGCCCTTCCGACCGCGCGACCTCTCGGTGAGCTCTCTGGTCGCGGCATCGAGCGGCGACATGCGTCCGGTCGAAGCGCGGCTCAGCGGCGGATTTCCCTGGGCTCCTTTCCGTGCGGCGGGCCGGGGCGTAAGCGATCCGGGCCTCAGCCGCGCGGTCGCGTCCACGCTGGCGGTGACGCCGTCGACGTCGATGACGCGGCACGCGGCCGGCGTCGCACGCCTTCTGGCCGGACGCGAGCGCGATGCGCTGGTGATGCTGACGGAGGTCGCGGAGTCGTCGAACGATCCTCAGGCGTGGTCCGACCTTGGCGCCGCCGCGTTCGCGACCTCGGTCCGCTACGACGCTCCGGAACTGCTGGCGGACGCACTGGCGGCGACCGACACGGCCCTCGGCCTCGCTCCAGAGGCCAGTGAGCCGCTCTTCAACCGGGCGCTGATTCTCCAGCGCCTCGGCCTGCGCGATGATGCGCGCGAGGCGTGGGAACGCTACCTCTTGCACGAGTCCGATGCCCGTTGGGCTGCGGAGTCGCGAGACCACCTTCGCAGCGTCGCGCCGGAGACTCCTTTCCAGGAGTACCTCGATCGTCATCTCGCGCGGCTCGATCCGGCCGCGGGCGCGAGTGCGCTCGTTGCACGCAACCGCGAAGACGCGCGAATCGAAGGGACAATCGAGATCCTCGGCCGTTGGGCGGCGGCGGAAACGCGCGGTGACCGCACCGATGCGGATCGCTGGCTACGGTTGGCGCGCGCGACCGGCGAGGCCCTCGAGCGCCTCCACGGCGACCGCATGCTGCAACGAACGGTGGCCACGATCGATGCAGCCGACGGGAACAAGCGCACCGCACTCGCCGCCGCCCATCTCGACTACACCAACGGCATCCGCATCTTCTGGGACAACCGGCCGACCGAAGCCGAGCCGGTCCTGAACCGCGCCGCTTCGGCGCTCGCGCGGGCCGGGAGTCCGTTAGCCCTGATGGCGCGGTTCTACGCGGCGAACACGGTCTTCGTTCAGAGCCGTCGCGAGGACGCGCGGCACCTTCTCGAGGAGGTGCTGGCCGCGACTCCGGACGAATATCCGGCCTGCCGCGCACACGTCCTTTCCCAGATCGGCGCCTGCCACTTCGCGCGCACGGCCTGGGGGGACTCGATGACCGCTCTGGAAGCGAGTGCGGCGATCTTCGAACGGCTGGGCGAGGCCAGCAACGCCGGCGCGGTACACCGCCTGATCTCGATCATCTACGACCAGAACGGCGATCGCGAGCGGGCCTGGACGCACCGCATGATCGCTCTGCGGGGCATCGGAGGCCAGTCGAGCCTCCGGCTGGAGAAGGTCGTCTCGGCGATCGCTCAGGACGCCATGCTGCGCGGCAAATGGCGCGCGGCTCTGGCCTTTCTGGATGTAGAGATCACGATCGCACGCCGGATCGACGACGATATGAACCTAGCCGAGTCGCTGCTCTTCCGCGCTGCCGTGCGCGAGCGATTGAAGGACCGGAATGGTGCGCAGGCGGACGTGAGGGAGAGTGTCGCGCTTCTGCCCGCGGTCAAGGACGAACGCTATCGCGCGCATCTCGACGCCTCCGCGCTCACGGTGCGGGCGATGTTGACGGACTCGCCGTTCGAAGCGCAGGCGCTCCTGACGCAGGCAATCGACTTCGAGTCCGCGCGCGGCGATCGGAAGGACGTCCCGCGCCTGCTCCTGCAGCGAGCACGCGCCCGCCGGGCGGGAGGAGACCCGGAAGGAGCGGCGGCCGATCTCGACCGCGGCATCGCCGAGCTGGAGACGGAGCGGGCCTCACTGCCTGTCGGCCCGG
Source organism: uncultured Acidobacteriota bacterium (assembly GCA_963821585.1). Taxonomy (GTDB): domain Bacteria; phylum Acidobacteriota; class Thermoanaerobaculia; order Gp7-AA8; family Gp7-AA8; genus QHVT01. Next base: position 2,906,260 of record CAWGEI010000003.1, on the reverse strand, counting down.
ACCGCTGGGGAGCCTTTCACTCGGCCGCAGAGCTCTTTGACGACGCCATCGAGTTGGCGATGGAGCGCGGGGACGTCGCGAAGGCGTTTGCCGTAGCGGAGAAGGGTCGTGCACGATCGCTCCTCGATCGCTACGGCGGCGTGGAGGCTTTCGATCCGCGCCGGCTGCCGCCCGGCACGGTGGTCGTCGAGTACGCCGCGACGGCGTCCCGGCTGATCATCTTCACAGCCGATGCGACAGGAGTGCGGGCCACCGCCGTCGCCTACGACCGCGAACGGCTCGAGAGATCCGTGCAGGAGCTGGTCCTCGCGCTGCAGTCCGGCGAAGCCGGCTCGCGGGAGGCCGGCGCCGCGCTCTGGAAGCAACTGGTGGGGCCGGTCGCGCCGCGCCTCCTCGGCGCCGCCACTGTGGCCTTCGTCCCGGACGCCGTCACGGCCTCGATCCCCTTCAGCGCGTTGATCGACGCGGAGGGACGGTACGTCATCGAATCCCATGCCGTCGTCGCCGCGCCGAGCGCCGCGGTCTTCGTGGCTGCCACGGCTCGCCGGGCGGGGCTCGCGCGACCGCAATCGGTCCTGGTCATCGCCAACTCCAAGTCCGGGGCGGAGACGAGCTCCCTCGCCTTCGTCCGGGCGGAGTCCGAGCGTGTCGCGCAGCAGTACCCGACCTGGGTCCGCCTGCAGGATGACGAGGCCGAGTACGACGAGCTGTCGCGAAAGGCGGCGAAGGCCGATGTGATCCACTTTGCCGGTCACGCCGTCGGCGACGAGACCGGACTGGAGCCCGCCTCGATCCTGCTCAGGCACGAGGGACAGGAGCACCGAATCAGCGCTTCCGCCATCGCGGCGCTCCCGCTGCGGAACACGTCCGTGGTCGTCCTGGCCGGCTGCGGCACGGCGCGCGGAGAGCAACGCGGCCGCGAGGGCGTGATCAGTGTGGCCCACGGGTTCCTCAACGCCGGCGCACCGTCCGTCATCGCCACGCTCTGGCCGATCGACGACGAGTCCGCGGCGCGAGCCTTTCCGCATCTCCACGAGCTGCTCGCCCGAGGCGTTCCGCCGGCCGAGGCTCTGCGCAGTGTCCAGCTCGAAGCCATCCGCCGCGGCGACGTGCCCGCATCCCTGTGGGCCGCGTTGCTGGACATCGGAAGTTGAGAAAGAGGAGAAATGATGAGTCAGATCGTCTTCGTAGGACTGGTGAACTTCTTCGAGCTCATGCCGCGCGGGCGAATCCTGCTGGTTCCAGACGGATGCGAACCGCCGAGCGACCTCGGCGCGATCGCGCCGCATTTCGCTGCGTTCTTCCTGCATTGCGAAGACATCCTCGATGCGTCGAACTGGTGGCCGAGTTGCGAGACCACGGCGGTGGCGGCGCGACACGTGCGTGAGTTGCGGGTGGAGACGCCATCGATCGTGACGATCAGCGGCTTGTATGAAGAGAATGGCACGGAGCCGTTCGACGACAACGATTTCGAGAAGAAGCTCATTCGTCTGAGGGATATCAATTCGGGCATCGCCATCAAGCCCGGGGAGGCCGTTACGATCGCGGAGATTCCGGTCCGTCACGGCAAGCTCACCTCGCGCCTGATCGCCGGCTCGCTTTGTGCGGATCTCCGGATCGAAGGCTACACCGGACCGATCACCATCAAGGCATCGCCGAAGGACTGGTCGCCCGCGAAGACGATCGTGCTGCGGCCTGGGGCTGAGATTGTCTTTGGTAACATCTCGCAGATCGAACCGGAAATCACCAGTCCCGCGGAAAGCCACTTCCGGCTGTACGCGCAGCTCGACTCCAAACGCGACGCCGATCGGCTACCGTCCCCGACAAAGGAGGAGATCGAGGCGTTGGAGCTCATGCCCGTCCGGGAGTCGCATCGATTCGTTCAGTATCTGTCGCAATTCGGCACGGTCCCGGATGGGCAATGCTCGATCACGGGCTGCTGCCGCTGCCTTGGACGCTCCGATCACTGAGGAAACGCGATGAAGCTGCGTCCTGTCGGTGCCGTGGTTTTGTCCGTCTTGGTGCTCGCTCCAGGCGTGTCACTCGTCATGCGTCAGCGGATTCCTGCGACGCGCGAGGCGAAGCTTCGCATAGCGCTACCGAGCGTCGCGCGCTCGTTTTCGTTTCGCGCTCAGCCGTTCGGGGAGCGCGGCGAATCGTTCATCCGTGACCCCTTCCTGCGCGAGACGGACGACGCCCCCTACGACCGTGAGCTCAGGGACCTTCTCAGCGCGAATCAAGTTCTTGCGGCGGAAAAGGTGAAAAGGACAGATGCCGCGAAAGACGTGATGAAGGCCAAGGAAGAAATCCGCGAGATCCAGGACCGGCTGGATCGGGCGCAATTCATCGGCATGTTTGGATTCGATGCTTCCGCTGAGCGTGTCAATCAGGACAAGGCCTTGCTGCAACTCTGGATACAGAGGCTTACGACACGGCAGAACGCATTGAACGACGCAGAGCGGGCGGTGATCCACGTAGAAAGCACCGCCACTGCCATCGAAGCGCGGCTCAAGCCGATGGGTAGCGCACATGCAACCGAGGGCCTGCTGATCGAGCGCAATGGCCTGCTGGTGCTGTTTTACGACCGCACGCCCGTCGAGAAAATCGTCGAAGTGCTGAAACACCACCAACTCGTCGGATCCGAAGTGGGAACCAGCGGCGTCCTGTTCTTCGCCCGCAGCGCGGACGGCGAAGGGCCGCCTACAGATGCGGGCGAAGCGGCCCGGTTGCGGGGAATTGCCGCGAACCTCGAAGAGATGGAAAAGCAGGTAGTTCTCTCGGCTATGGTGAACGCGGTTCTTGGTGGCACGTCGGTCCCCCGCGTCATCAAACCCAACGCGCGGGACTGGTTCGGAGGGACGGACCCTCTAGCCATCAGCAGGTTTCCTGGGGCGTGGAATTTCAACGACGCCATTCGCCGCCGCCCATCTGGGCGAGTGGCGGTCGGAGTCATCGACCTCGGCTTCGACCAAACGAGCAACAAGTTTCCCGACTTGTCGCTCACGACCCTGGCGCCAAAGGGCGAGCGGCCCGATCTCGGTGCTCACGGATACAAGGTTGCAGCCGTCATTGGCGCCGGGTTCGACGACAGCCAATTGGTCGATGGCGCCGCGCCGTTCACGAAGATGTATGGATGCTCCGCGTTTCCGAAGAAAGTCGAAGGCCAAACGGATGAGCAGATCGAGTTCGATCGTATCGGCAACACGATGAAGAATTTCATCGACTGTCTCGATCGTCTGGCGAACCTTCCGGTGGCCGTAATCAATGCGAGCGTGGGCTACAACTGGCGCGGTCACCACAGGATCCGGCCGCACCTGAAGCCCGTGGGTCCGCCGCGGACCGACGCGGAGCGCCGCGCGGAGCTGGCCCAAAAGACCGTGGAACGACATGGCGAAATGGTGCGGACGAGCCTCCGCGCGGCGTCGTCCAAGCTGATCATCGTGTCTGCGGCGGGCAACGACAGCAGGGATCCGGCAGTCTGGAGCAGCCCGTTCAATTGGGCCGCTCTCGGCACGTCGTCAAAGGGCACGAGTCCCGCGGAGAATGTCATCGTGGTGGAAGGGCTTGAGGCAACCGGTAAAGCGCGTGCTTCTTTATCGAACATGGGCGGAATGATCCAGGCCATTTCCGAGAGCATTCCGACTCTCATCATTGAGAACGACAAAGAGAAGCTGGCCAGTTGCCCTCAGGGCACCTCCTGCGCGGCGCCGCTGGTGACTGCGGCGGTGGCGCAGATGCTCGGCCTCGATCCGCAACTGGCGCCCGACGCCGTCAAGGCGAACCTCGATATCACAGACCCCAAAAATCCGCAGCCGTTGAACGCGTATCAGGCCGTACGCGCGGCTGCGACGGATGCCGACCTCGCAAACTACAGCACCGACGCGCTAGGCAACAACATCGACGATCAGGTCGTCGACATGAAGGATTTCGAAGTCTTCCGAGCAGACTTCAAAGGTCTCGCGGACGCAAGAGCAACGGGTGTTTTCAACGTCGATCTCAATCGTGACGGTGAAACGAATGCGAATGACGCATTCTTCTGGCGCAGCGATTTCGACGACAACGGCACCATTGATGACGCGGATCTCGAGGTCATGATCAACGCCTGGACGGACACGTCGATCCCTCGCCCCACCTTGCGGGCGACGCTGAGAGCGAGGCTCAGGCAATGACGCAGAAGAAGCAGTGACGCGCTCGATGGCGCGTCACTGCGCGGGCACGTAGGTCGGGTCTTCCGTGGCGTTGTCCACGTTCGAGCCGTAGGCGTACACGCGTCCCTCACCCGAAACCACCTTCACACTCACCCGCCCGTTGTACACGGTCCCCAACCCCATCTGCGACAGGAACCGCGCGTACTGCACGTACTCGTTCGCCTTGAGCGGGATCTGCGTGACGCGCGAGGACTTGGTGTCCGGCTCGAATGCGGTCACTTCGATGAGGGCGGGCTTGCCGGTGACTTCGACGAAGCCGACGTTGGAGCGGTACTGGTCCGACTGTTCGAGCTGGAGCACTTCCAGCGGGCGGTCGCCGAGGCCGGCGGCTTCGCGGAAGGTGACGCCGGGGATGAACTGGCCTTTCGTGCCGCCGTCGGGCTGGAGGCTGAACGTCTGTGCGGTGACGACGAGAGAGGAGGGGCTGGCCGTGGTGGCGATGACGGAGCCGCCGCCGGAGAGGCCGGGCCAGAGCGTCGGCAGCACGTCGTCGATCGCGCGCACTTCGCCCGGATTCAGCGTGACCTGCACCGGTGCCACGCTCGGCGTCTCGGCACCGAACGGGTGGTAGTTCAGCGTCGCCGTCACGGCCGACGAGCCGGCGTTGTAGATGCGCATGTCGCTGTGGAAGTTGCTGCCGCCGGTGAGCTCCGCGATGCCGGCGACGACGTAGCGCTCCGCCGTCGTCCGCGCGGGCTGGACGGGGAAGACCAGCAACGGGTCGCTGGTCTGGTTGTTGACCACCGAGGCGTAGGCGCTGACCTTGCCGCCGGCGGAGGTGACTTCCACTTCCACGCGACCGTCGGTGAGGCTCACGCCGCCGAACAGATCGGGCACGCTGCGCTGCAGATGGCCGAACGGCGGCAGCGCGCCGTTGTAGGTGCCGAGGATGTTGTTGTTCCCGTCCACGAGGCGGGCGAGGAACTGCACCGGCGCTCCAGTGCCTTCGACGAAACCGACGTTCGTGCGGTAGTCCGCGCTGGCGGCGATCATCTGCAGGCTGATGCGGGAGAGGGTGTCCTGCGCGAAGTTGCCGATGAACTGGTTCGTGCGCAGCGCGGGGATGAACTGGCCGAGCGTCCCGCCGCCGGCGAGCGCGTAGGTGCGGCTCGAGGCGAACGTGTCCAGCGGATTCCCGGAATTCAGCGGGCGGATCTCGATCGTGCCGATGCCGCCTTCGCCGAGCATGCCCGCGCCGAACCACGACGCCACGAGGTCGTCGAGCGCGAGCACGTCACCGGAGCTGATCGTGACCGTCGTCTTCTTGCCCGCCTGCAGGCCGTCCAGTCCCGACGGCGTGTACGAGATCTCGTAGTCGATGCTGGAGAACGACACGTTGACGATGCGCACGTCCGAGCGGAACGGGCTGCCGATGCCCTGCGCGTGCGCCACGGCGGGGATGATCAGCGTGCCCGGAGGCGGATTGCCGTCGCGCGGATCGGGCGAGACCGGGGTGACCAGGCTGAGCCCGAGCGGGAGCGACGTCGTCACCGGACCGTCGTGCGTGGCGATTCCCTTTCCGGCGGTGCCGGGTGTGCGGCTGACCTGGATCGTGCCCGTGGTCGAGCCGACCTCCAGGCCCGTGGGATTGACCGTGATCTGCACGGTCGTGCCGCCCGCGGAGAGCGCACCGGCGGGCGGGAAGACCGTGATCCACGGGACGTCGGTGGTGATGCTGAACGTGTCGTTCGCGTGGGCGGTGTCGCCGAAGCCGGGGACGAGCATGTCCTGCGTGAACGACTGCACGCTGCCGACGGAGACGCTGAACGCGAAGGAATCGCTATCCTCGGGGAGCGGACTGGTAACGACCGTGGTGGTGGTGTTCGACCACGCCGTCGGCTGCTGGCCCGTGCAGATCGGGAGCGCGCGGACGCGATAGTAGAAGCGCGTGTCTTCGTCGATCTCCAGATGCGGCGCGATCGAGCGCGAGAGCGCGCCGGAGACGGGGAACGTCTGCAGGTTCTCCGTGAAGGCCGCGTTCGTCGCTTCCTGGACCTCGAACGTGGACGTCGCGGTGTTGCCGGTCCAGGTGACGTTGTAGCCGTTGGAGAAGTGCGAGCTCGCCGGTGTGCTGGCGAGCGGCAGGGAAATCGCGGGGCATCCGAGAGTGATGGTGATGGTGCTGCTGGTCGCGCTGCCGCACTGGTTCGTGACCTTCGCCCAGAACGTGTACGCGCCGGGGATGTTGAACGGACCGGCCGCGTAGGTCTGCTCGGTCGCACCGGCGATCGGCTGGGTGACGTTCGGCGCCTCGCCCTGGTACCACTGGTACGTGAACGGAGCGTTGCCCGTGGCGGTGACGGAAAGCGTCGCGCCCTGGTCCTGCTGCACGGTCAGGTTCGGCGACTGCGACGTGATCGACGGCTGCACACACTGCGCGGCCACGGTGACGGTGACCAGCGCCGTGTCATCCTGGCCACAGCTGTTGGAAACGCGTCCCCAGTAGCTCGTCGTCTGCGTCAGCGCCGGCGTCGTGAAGCTCGCCGTCGTCGCCACCTGCACCGACGTGTCGCCGACCGTGTTCGCGCGGTACCAGCGATAGGTGAGTGGGCCCGTGCCGTTCGCGGTGAGCGCGAGGTTCGTGGTCGAGTTGGGACCGATCTGGTGGCTCTGCGTCTGAGTCGCGATCACCGGCTCGTCGCACGACGCCACGGTGAGGGTGATGGTCGCGCTGTGCGCCGCCGGCGGGCAGCCATTCGCCAGCACCTTCACCCAATAGTTCCTCGTCGACGTGATCGGCGGCGTGACGAAGTTCTGGCTGTTCGTGCCGACCGTTGTCGACGTGTCGCCGGACACACCTTCGTACCACTGATACGTCCGCGGCGAGTCGCCCGTGGCTGTCACGGAGAGTGTCTTGGTCTGGCCCGACTGGACCGGGCCGCCGCCGGAGACGCTGGTGATGGTGATGGGGACGCACGCGACGCCGGGGCCGTACACCGCGGTGAGCGCTTCCTGCTCCCACGGCCCGAGGGTGGCGCCGCCGGTGGTGGGAACACTGGAGCGCATCACGCCCGCGCTGCTCGAGGGCGAGCCTTGATCGGAGTGACGGAACGCCAGCGCGTGTCCGAGCTCGTGCGTGAGGATCGCTTCGTAGGCAGTCTGATTGGTAATGCTCTGGTGAATGAGCACATCAGCGGCGACGATGTCGTTGAACGTCTCGCCGCGCAACACGTGCGTGAACGGCGGCCCGTTGAAGTAGACGATGCCGCAGCCCTTCGCGGCCTCGCACGCCGAGTGAGGATTCGAGCCGTCCCAGTTGAAGACGATGTCGTTCTCGTCGTCGTTCGTGCGGCCGGTGTCAGAGCCAACGCCGTCGTAAACGAGACTGACGAACGAATTCGAATGATTGGTCCATGCGGCGAGTGCGTTCTCGAGCCCGCCGATGGGATTGGTCACGGCCTGTGCGCCGTTGTTGAGCGTGAAGTTGATCGTGCGTCCGGTTTCGCCATTCTTCCAACGCTTCGGACCGCCGGAGCTGAGCACGTACGCGGACGCCGCGGCCTCGGCGCGCGGCTCGGGGTCGGGACGCGCATCCACCTCGACGCGCGGCGCGCGAGACGGCTTGCCGGAACGGATCGCGGCGATGAAGGAGTCGGCCTTGCGGACGTCCGCCGGGTCGCCGCTCAGCGTCTCGACGCCGTCGGCGTCGCGGACGAGCAGCTCATTCTTGAACCGGTATTTGCCGAGGCCCATGAAGGCCGTGTAGTAGGTGCCGTCGGCGCGCTGGCGAAGGAAGGCCATGATCCGCGTGCCGGGGGTGTAGACCGCGGAGCCGGCGATTTCCACGCCGCGCCCGTTGAAGAAGCCGCCCGCTTCGCTGACGACGATCGTTTTCGAAGCCTGGCCTTTCAGCACGTCCTCGACGCGGAGCTGGTAGTCCGTGAGGATCATGCCGTCACCCGCCGCGCGCCCGGTCGCATTCAGGACCGTCGCGACCACCACGACGTTCGCCCGGTCCAGCAGGGCGCGGTCGGACGGCAGGTCGAAGGTGGCGGCGGAGAGGCTGGCGGCGAGAACGAACAGACAGACGACGACTAGACAACGGCGCATCGATGATCCTCCGGGTCGTGACTCTGACGACTTATTGTACGTGAAGCCGCAAGTCCCATCCGCGGGACAATCATTCCAGCTGTTCGGCTCGGTCAGGACGTAAAGCGCTTTGCGGTACCATCATGGGATGGACCCGGCACCCATTCACGAGCACGCGCTCAGCAACCTGCGCTACATCCGCGAGGCGATGGAGCGCGCGAGCGCGTTCACGTCGATCCCGGGCTGGGGCGGGGTGGGGGTGGGATTGATCGGGATCGCCACGGCGATCTACGCGCACCCGCTCGCGGGGACGCGGCCGTGGCTGCTGGCGTGGCTGATGTGCGCGGTCGTCGCGGGGACGGTGGCCGGGACGACGATGGTCCTCAAAGCGCGGAGGGCGAACGTCTCGTTCCGCGGTGCCGGGGCGCGGCGGTTCTTCATCAGCTATTTCGCGCCCATCGCCGGCGCCGCGGCGCTGACCTACGTCCTCGGGCACAACGGTCTGTACGCGGTGCTCCCGGCGACGTGGCTGCTGCTCTACGGCGCGTCGTTCATCAGCAGCGGCGCGTTCTCCATCCCGGTCGTCCCGGTGATGGGTGTCTGTTTCATGATCCTCGGCGTTGTGGCCTGTTTCGTCCCGCCGGCCGCGGGCAACGCGCTCCTGGGCGCGGGCTTCGGCGGGCTGCACGTCGGATTCGGTGTGGTGATTGCGAGGAGGTACGGTGGCTAAGGCAGCACGCAAAACGGCAGAAGCTCCGGCGCCGCGACGGCAGCCGGTGGAAACCTCGATCCCCGATTTCGACCGGCTCATTCACGAGAAGACGCGCCTGGCGATCGTGAGCGCGCTGGCGGTCAACCCGTCGGTGACGTTCAACGAGATGAAGGCCATCCTCAAGACCACGGACGGCAACGTGAGCGTCCACGCCCGCAAGCTCGAGGAAGCAGGCTATCTGGCGTGCAAGAAGTCGTTCGAAGGCCGCATGCCGAAGACGGAGTACTCCCTGACGGCCGCCGGCAAGCGGGCGCTGGAGAAGTACCTGACGCACATGGAAGCGCTGATCCGGGCAACGCGCGGCAGTTAAGTGTGGTTGGGGTCTGACCCCAACCACACTTAACGCGCCCACATATAATCCGCTCCGCTTTTCGAGGAGCCTGAATGACCAAGAGAATCGCCGTCGTCCCGGGCGACGGCATCGGCCCGGAGGTGATCGCCGCGGGCATGCGCGTGCTGGAGCACGTGAACGCGTCCCGCAACCTCGGGCTGGAATTCACCCACTTCGGCTGGAACGCGGACGAGTACCTGCGCACCGGCATTTCCATGCCTCCGGGTGCGATGGACGACATCCGCGTGAATTACGACGCCGTCTACCTCGGCGCGTTCGGCGATCCGCGCGTCCCGGACATGAAGCACGCGGCCGACATCCTGCTGGGCATGCGCTTTCAGCTCGACCTGTACGTCAACTATCGCCCGGTGAAGCTGCTCGACGACCGGCTGTCGCCGCTGAAAGGGAAGGGCGCGAAGGACATCGACTTCGTGATCTTCCGTGAGAACACCGAGGGCGCGTACGTCGGCATGGGCGGAAACTTCAAGAAGGGGACGCCGGACGAGATCGCGGTGCAGGAAGACGTCTCCACGCGCCGCGGAGTGGAGCGGATCATCCGCTACGCGTTCGAGTTCGCGAAGCGGATGGGACGCAAGACGGTGTGCATGTCGGACAAGAACAACGTCATGCGCTTCGGCGGCGACCTCTGGCTGCGGACGTTCGAGGAAGTGGCGCAGGAGTACCCGGACCTGGAGCACTTCCACATGTTCGTCGACGCGCTGACGATGCAGATGGTGCGGGCGCCGGAGATGTTCGACGTGATCGTGACGAACAACATGTTCGGCGACATCGTCACCGACCTCGGCGCCGCGCTGCAGGGAGGCCTCGGCGTCGCGGCGTCGGGCAACATCCACCCCGGCCGCGTCTCCCTCTTCGAGCCGATCCACGGCAGCGCCCCGAAATACGCCGGCAAGGACGTCGCCAACCCCCTCGGCGCCATCCTCACCGCCGCAATGATGCTCGAGTACCTCGGCTTTCCGTCCGAGGCCGCGCGGATCGAGACGGCGGTGACGGAGGCCATCCAGGCGGGCGAAACAACCAACGATCTCGGCGGAACCCTCGGCACCAAGGCGGCGGGGGAGGCGGTGTTGAAGAGGCTGGAGTAGCTCCGGGGAGGCCGTCCCACCCAGGTGGCGGCGCGGGACGCCGCCACAACAGCCGGCGAGGACGCCAGCGATCCATGTCGTCCGTCGGACCGCCGCCGTCCCGGCGGCTGATCGGGCGGCGTCCTCGCCGCCCGGGCACTCGGGAGGACTTCCCCCCGCCCGCCCGTGGTGGCGGGCCGTGCAGTATTTCAAGCGTCATGAACAGCCGACCTCGCTCGCGTTCCTCAGTTGGGCACGCCTCCTGCTCTTCTGGCTGGTGAAACAGGAGGTTTCAATGAAGAAAATGATTCTGATCCCGGCGCTGGCGATCGTGTCGATCGTCGCCGTCGGATGTGGCCGCGACGAAACGGCCGTGCCGCCCGCATCGACGACCACGGTCGAACAGCCCGGAACCGCCAGCCCGTCGGACATCGCACCGACCACCGCGCAGTCGTGGATCGACGACGTGACGATCGGCCACGAGCTCGCGGCCGACGGCTCGATGGTGACGGGGCAGGGCGGCGACGACTTCGCGCCCGGCCAGCCGATTCACGTCACCATGGAAGTCGGAGACGCGCCGCCTGCGTCATCCGTGAAGGTCGTCTGGTACGGCCCGAACGAGACGAAGATCGGCGAAGAGAACAAGCCCGTGGTGTCGGGCCAGAAGTACCTCTCCTTCACCACGACCGACACCGCGTCGTGGGCCAAGGGCGACTATCGCGCCGAGGTCTGGATTGGCGACGAGAAGGTCAACACCCAGCAGTTCCAGATCGTCGACGCCGCCGGCGCGGGTAAGTAACCCACCCGGTACCAGCTTCACAACGGATGCGGCGCGCAATGCGCCGCATCCTTTTTTTACGGCAGGGCGAGCCCCGCCGCCGGGTAGGGAGAAGCGTCTCGAAGAACACTCCTCCGGTAGGCCATGAAACGATTTCCCGCAGTCCTCAGGCGGTTCGTTCTGGGCGCCGTCGTTCTTGCCGGCGTCCTGGCTGGAGCTGCCGAGACGTATAGCGGCAACACCAAGAGCCACGTGTTTCACCAGCCGAGTTGCCGCCACTACGCCTGCAAAAACTGCACAGCGCGATTCGGATCGCCATCCGAGGCGGTGAATCGCGGTTATCGCCCGTGCGGGATCTGCGAGCCCGGCGGAACGCGTGGGCAGAGCTCTCAGCAGACGGAGGACGGATACGCGGGCAATACAAAGTCGCGAAAGTTCCACCGCGCGTCATGTCGCCACGCGTCGTGCCCGAACTGCACGGCCAGGTTCAAATCGCGACAGGCGGCGATCGACGCCGGGTATGTTCCGGGTGGTTGCTGCAAGCCTTAAAGCGTCGTGTCACGCTTTGAAAATGTGAGTACGTAACGCACCGGCGCGCCGCCGGTGGACCGGCCGGCTGACAGCCGGCGCGCCTTTTCAGCGTCTGCTCGTGCGTTGTTCTGGTTCTCGACGAACGGCGTGAGGTCACACGTGGAGCGCCGGCCGCTGGGCCGGCCGGTCCACCGGCGGCTCGCCGGTGCGGCGCACTACTTTCAACGTGACGCAACGCTAGCCCCGCGCGCCTTCGCGTGCTGATGCGTATACTGACAACAGGGAGGAAGCCCTGATGCTCCGTAGAATCACACTCCTGGCGTTCGTTCTCCTCGTGGCCGGCCTGCCGCTGTACGCGGCCGAATGGACCGGCTGGATCACCGACGAGCACTGCGGCGCCAAGGGCGCCTCCTCGGGGCACAAGAGCTGCGCGGTCAAGTGCGCGAAGGACGGCGCGGCGCTGGTGTTCTACAACACGGCCGATGAAAAGCTGTACAAGCTCAGCGATCAGGACGCCGCAAAGAAGCACATCGGCGAGAACGTGAAGGTCGTCGGCACGCTCGAAGGCGAGACGATTACCGTCGAGTCGATTGGCGCGGCCGAGACCAAGCACGAGCACCATTAGGGCGGCACGGTTGCCCGATCGGAAGCGGATCGCCGTCGTCGGTGCGGGCGTGGCGGGGCTGACGTGTGCGGTCGTGTTACGCGAGCGAGGCTACGAGCCCGTGATCCACGCGGCCGAGCCGCCGGACCGCACGACGTCCCGCGTGGCGGCAGCGCTCTGGTTCCCGTACGACATTCAGCCCGAGGACCTCGCCGAGCGATGGGCGCTCGCCAGTTACCGGCGCTTCGCGCAGCTCACATCGGTCGAGGCCGCCGGCGTGTCGTTCGTCGATTTCCAGAGCCTCTCGCGCTTCGACGACATCCCCGTGCCGCCGTGGGCGAACGAGACCGGATACAAGCTTCTCAGCGCGCACGAGCTGGTCGAATCGTACAAGAGCGGTTTTCTCGTCCGCGTGCCGCTGGCCGACATGCGGAAGTACCTGGACTATCTGGAGTCGACTGCCGCCGCGGCCGTGCAGTACGGCCACACGCTCGATGCGCTGGACGAGCTCGCGGACGACGACCGCTATGCGGCGATCGTGAACTGTTCCGGATACGGCGCCCGCACTCTGGTCCCCGACCTGGAGATGGTGGCGCACCGCGGGCAGGTCGTCGTCGTGCCGAAGATCGAAGGCGCGCCGGCGATGGCCTGCGTCGACGATCCATTGATCTACCTCCTCCCACGCGCCGACGACTGCGTCCTCGGCGGCGTCAACGAAGTGAGCGATAGCCGGGTCGTCGATCCCGTGGCGACGGCGCTGATCCTCGAGCGCTGCCGGGCGTACCTCACATCCCTCGGCCTCACGCCGCCGCTCGAGATCCGCGAGGAGCGGGTCGGTCTGCGCCCTTACCGCGAATCGGGAGTATGTCTCCGCGCCAGGCGCCTGTCGAAGGGGATGCTCGTCATCGACAACTACGGCCACGGCGGCTGCGGGATCACCGTGTCCTGGGGCTGTGCGGAGGAAGTGGTGGGATTGCTGGAGCAGAAAAAGAAAAAGGGCGCAGGAGCGTTGGCTCCTGCGCCCCGGTGAAGAGAGTTACCAGGCCACGGACACGAAGCCGAGGGCGCGGCGGGACATGAGGTCGCCGCCGAACGACTCATAGTGCTCGTCGTCCAGCGCATTGCTGACGTCGACGCCGAAGCCGAGCATGTCGTTGATCTTGTAGTTCGCGCCGACGTTGATCACGCTGTACTGCGGGATGTGGCCGACGAAGATGCCAGCGGCCCAGTCGAATTCCTCGACCCAGCGGTACGTCGCCTTCGCGTCGAACTTATCGCCGCGCCAGCCGAGGCCGAGGTTGAACTTCGTCTCCGGCGCGTTGGGGAGCAGCTGGTCGCCCACCTGCGAGCTCTTCACCTCGAAGTCGAACAGCGAGAAGTTGGCGTCGATCAGCCAGTTGTTGGTGAGGTAGTAATTGATCGCGATCTCGCCGCCCTGCGTGTCGACCTCGCCGGCGTTCGTGTACGAGAACACCAGCGCGGGATTGCCGTTGACGGTCGTCAGGCCGGCGCGGTTCGCACCCAGAGCCGCGGTGAGGAAGCCGTTGATGCCCGCGGCCACCGGCCCCGGAACCGTCCCCGGGACCGTATACGGAGTGAACGCAGTGTTCACGCCCGGCAGCAGGTCCGTGACGAAGTTCTTCAGGTTGCTCTTGTAGAGGTCCACGGTGACGAACATCTTCCCGCCGTAGATGCCGGCGTAGCCGAGCTCGTGGCTGCGGACCTTCTCCACGTCCAGGTTCGGATTGCCGCGGGCGAGGAGCGGGAGCGGACCGAAGCCGAGGCTCTGGAGGAATGGCGCGAGCGCCGCTGCCGCCGGATTGGCCGCCGCGGCCCCGGCCAGGTTCACCGGCGCGCCCGCGGGCGCGGCCAGGAAGAGCTCCGAGTAGTTCGGGCGCTGGAAGGCCTCGTTGTAGCTGTAGCGGAGCGTGTGATTCGTGGCGGGCGAGAACACGATCGCGCCCTTCGGCGAGAACTGCGCCTCGTGCAGCGTCGAGTCGTCCCAGCGCGCGGCGCCGACGAGCTTGACCTTCGTGCCCAGGTCGTACTCCACCTGGCCGAACGCCGACTGCTGGCGCTCTTCCTTCGCCTCGATCATCAGCGTCTGGTTGCCCTGCGGATTCGCGGTGTCGACTTCCTGCGAGTTGTAGGCGACGCCGCCGATCACCCGGGCCTTGCCGCCGAAGAAATCCCAGTTCGTCTGGAGCTCGCCGTGCACGTTCGACGAGTCTTCATACAGGCGGGCGTTGGACGCGAGCGCGACCTGGTTCTCCGCCTTGCGCGCGTCGTAGTAGCCGCCGAGGTTCCAGTGCAGCATGTTGTAGTTCGCGCGGAACCACGGACGCTCGACGTCCGTGACCTGCACGCGGCCGATGCCCGTCTGGAATACCGGCCCCTCGATCGTCGAGAAGCCGCCTTCCACCGTCAGCACGTCCGTGGAGGCGAAGTGCTTGTCGAAGCGCAGGCCGCCGAAGCGGACGTTCACTTCGTTCAGTGCGAGGGGAACCGCTTCGCGGCGGAGGCAGTTGGTCTGGCCGGTGGTCGCGCAGGGGGTCGTGTACTCGACGGTGGCGTTGCGCGAGCGCGAGAAGTCGTCGCTCTGCTGATAGCCGCCGACGACGCGGTAGTACCACTCGCCGCCGAGGCCGCCGGCGTGGCGAAGATCGGCGCGCTTCGTATTGAGGTCGCCGCCCGACAGGAGCAGACGTCCGCCCGGCGTGAGCTTCGGCTGCTTGGTGGTCATGTTGAGCACGCCGCTGAACGCGTTCGGGCCGTACAGGGCCGAGCCCGGGCCGCGGACCAGCTCCACGCTCGCCATCTCGTCGAGCGGGTACGACAGCGCCGCCCACTCCTGCGATCCGAGGAACGCGACCGCGGGATCGCGGCCGTCGATCAGGGTCAGGATGCGGCGGTTGAGCGAGCTGTTGAAGCCGCGCGCGTTGAAGTTCGTGTCGTACAGACCGCTGGACGTGTAGTCGACGCCCGGCGCGGACTCCACGAGGCGCGGCGCCTGCCCGGACGGCGCGACCGCCGCGATATCCTCGGCCGACACGACCGTGACCGCGGACGGCGCTTCGACCACGCGCTCCACGCGGCGGGAGGCCGAGTAGACCGTGATCGTCTCGGCGACGCTCAGGTTCCAGTCGACCTTCTTGTCGACGCGGGTGGAGGCGCCGTCGGTGACGACGATGTTGCTCTCCGTCGTGACGTTCTCGCCGGCGACGAACTGCAGCGAGTAGGTGCCGGCCGGGACGGAGAAGCGGAAGTCGCCGTTGGCGTCGGAGAGCTCGACGGATCCGGTCTCCACGACCTGGACGATGACGCCGCCGATGCCGCTGCCGTTCTCGCGGGTAATGCGGCCGGAGATGTGGCCCTGGGCCGCGTAGAGGCTCACGGTGAAGAGAGTAATCAGGAATCCGAGGAACAGGGAACGGACGAACTGGCGTGACGCCATGAAGCTTTCCTCCTCAGGAACTTCGCAGGACTCGATATTTCGGGACTTCGGGACGGCAGTGAAGGTAGCGCGGCCCCGAAGCGGCGTCAACGGATTTCGGTGCAGGTTGGCGCGGAATCGTGAGGATGTTGCAGCGGGGCAGGAAAAGTGAACGAACGTTCGTGTCAGAACAGGTCGGGAAGATGCTCGAAGTTCTGCATCGCGGCGACGGTACGCGGCGAGATCTCGTTCAGAAAGTACGTGAGCGCTTCGACGGTCGCCTCCGGAATGGCATAGCGCGTCACGAACCTGACCTCGGCGTCGCGGTTCGGACCTTCGTCCGGCTGCCCGAAGATGTCGTCGACGGCGCTCTCGTTGGGATTCACGACAGTCGCGCTGATGCCGGCTTCCTCGAACGCGGCGGCAAAGAGGTCTTTCCGGTAACCGTAGTGCGTGCAGGCGAGGCAGGCGACGACGGGCGCGGCGGGGTGCTCCATCTTCTGTAGTGCCGTGCCGACCCACTTGCGGATCTCCGCGCGTGTTTTCGCTCCTTCCCGGTCTTCGGAGATCGTGTCGGCCAGCCCCGGACAGGCCTGACTGACGATCCGCGACGGCTCGACTCCGCGCTCGCCGAGGAACCTCGGGTATGTGCTCGCGTCGATGGTGGTCTGCGTGCCGAAGAGAATCGCCACGCTTTGCGGGTCCGCTTCGAGCGCGCCGAGCAGCAGGCCGGCGCCGGTCTCGACGATGCCCTTCACGGCGATGGGTGCATTCGCGAAATACGGAGTATCCGGCAGCAGCACCGACAGCGTGTTGCACGCGACATAGATCGAGTCGGGCGCGAACCGCTGCGTCACGTTGCGCAGAAAGCGGTCGAACGTCGCCAGCTTCTCGCCGCGCGACGGCATCGAGTTGTAGCCGTAGTCGTTGGCCGGAGCGGCATTGGCGAACGTGAGCTGCACCGGCTCGCGGAATCCATTCATCCGCACGAAGCGCTCCGCGTACGCGACCACCGAAAGCCCGCCGACGCCCGAGTCCGTGATGAGGACGTGCACCGCTACGCCTCCAGCTCGAACCGCCCGGTCATCAGGTCGATCAGGACCGGGACGTGACGATCCTTCAGCGTGTACAGAGATGCGTCCTCCAGCTCGAGCGTCACGAGATTCAGCCCCCGCTCGCCGGCCCACGTGCCCATCGACCCCGGTGTCGGATAGCCGATCTCCGTCAGGAAGGGGAGGGCGCAGCGATCCGCGAGCCGCCGCCCGAGGTGCGACGCACCGGAGTCGTCGACGCACGCCAGTGCCGAATGGAGACTGACCACCGCCCGCGGCTGCAGGCGCTCGAGGAGCGAGAGCAACGCGCGCGTCTCCGGTTCCGACGCCGCCTCGGAGCCCGGACTCAGCGCGATGTCGCGCTCATCGTTTGCGCGGCTCTTGTAGAAAACCGGATCGGCGCGCCAGTTCGACGTCGGAAAGTTCCGGTTGAGATCGACGCCTCTCGCATTGCCGCGCGTGCCCCGCACCATCCCATCCGGGTTGCCGCACAGAATCACAGCGGCCTGCAGATCACCCTCCGGCAGGCACCGAAGCGCCTCCGAGACCGCGACCGTGGTCTCCGGTTCATCTCCATGAATCGCGGCCAGCACGACGAGCTCCGCGCCGCCCGACTCGGGGAGGTAAACCGTGAGAGGAATCCCGTCCACCGAGGTGCCGTACACCGAGCCGGCGTGCCGGATCACTCCTCGATCGTGCCGCTTCACCAGTCTTTCCGTTGCAGGGTTCACCCAATCCTCCCGCTCCAATGTGGGCGCGATCGTACCCGCCCGCGGCAGCCCGCATCAGTCCGCGTGCCGAACCGCCCGGCGGCGAGGTGCGCCCGGCAACTTTGCCCGCCAGACGCCGCGGCCGTGTGTAAAGGCATACAGCGACCTCCCCTCGGGGGTGCCAGCGATCACCAGCCATTCCGTGACTGCCTTTGGCATTCCGTCCACTTCCGTCATCCAGTGAGCACCACCGTCGATCGACACCATCACGCCGAGGTCCGTGCCGATGAACAGGCGTTCCGGACGGTGCGGATCGACGACGAGTGAGTGAACAGGAATGTCGGGAATCTGACCGTCCCCTTCTCCGTCGCGCGGCGTCCACGAAACACCACCGTCCGTGCTCTTCCAGACATGTTGTCCGCCGAACCCGGCAAACGTTGCATAAACGACGTCCGCATCATGAGGATGGTGCGTGATCGACGAGACGAACCCTTCGCGCGGTTGCACGCCGGGCCATGGGGTCGCCGGAGTCGCCGAGCGCGCGTCGTCGTTTCGGTAGATGAAGCCGTTCGAGGTTCCGGCAAGAGCTCGCGGCCCCGATACCGCGATCGCACTCACTCTCCCCGCGCCCAGCGTGGTGCTCGCGGCGGTCCAGCTGACGCCCGCATTGTCCGTCCGCCACAGCTTCCGGCCACCGGTCCAGAGGACCTGCGGAGCTCCGAGATCCATCATCAGCGGAGTGATGAAAAGGAAATCATCCGCCAGGCCCGTCGTTGCTTTCTTGAACGTCGCTCCGCCGTCCTCGGTCTTCAGAATGTTGGCGACCTGAGACGAAACGTAGAAGGTGCCTGGTTTCGAGGGATCGATCGCGACATAGCTGCCGTCGCCGCCTGCGACCGGGGTCCAGCCGTTCGCGCCGCGATCATCACGTCCCAACACCGTACCGTTGTCCTGCGCGCCGGCGATGTATTCGCGGCCGTTCGGAAACACGGCGCCGTGGTAGAACTGCGTGATTCCGAGGTTACCGCTGATGTGTTGCCATGCGATTTTGCCGTTCGCAGGATCGCAGAGCGTCGTGATCCCGCGGAGCACATCGTCAGAAGCTTCATCGGTTTTGTAGATCCCACCGTCATTCGCGGCGAAGAGCGTGTTGTTCGTGTTGCCGTCGAAATGCGGGTGAAAAACGATCGCGTGCTGATCGGCATGAACAAAGGACGGTGCGGCGCGATCCGCCCACCAATACGACGCCACTCCCCAGGTGGCACCCCCGTCGTCCGAACGGAACAGATCCACGCCGGCTGCCCACACGCGATCGGGATTGGTCGGATCGACGGCGATCGTGTTGCAGTACCAGCCCATCGTGACAAACTGATTCTGGTTACTGAACTTACAGTCGACTTCGGCAGCGGCGACGGGATTGGTGAGCAGGAGCGTCGATAGCCGGTCGGCCGCTGTGTTTCGCACGACCGCCTGCCACGTTCCTGCAGCTCCCGCTTCGTTCGAGCGAAAGACGGCCAGCAGCCCCTGATTGAAGCCGCCCGGTGCGGAA
Source organism: uncultured Acidobacteriota bacterium (assembly GCA_963821585.1). Lineage (GTDB taxonomy): Bacteria > Acidobacteriota > Thermoanaerobaculia > Gp7-AA8 > Gp7-AA8 > QHVT01. The sequence continues at coordinate 2,887,178 of CAWGEI010000003.1, read as the reverse complement.
ACGTTGCTCGCGGACAACGCATACACGACATCCGGATTCGACGGCGCCACGGCAAGCGAAGTGCGCCCCATGCTGGCTTCCGAGAGCACGGCGCTCCATGCGCCGTCCGATGCCGCATCCATGTTGCGATAGACGGTCGCCTGCTCGAGGGTCCCGCACGATACATAGAGATAGTCAGACGCGGCACCGGGCCGGGCAACGAGATCGAGACAGCCGGCTGCGGCAGGCACAGCGAGGATTCGCGTCCACGATTGTCCTCCGTCGGACGACCGGAAGACGCCCGCCCTCGTCGCTGCATAAATGCGGCTGCTGTCGACGGAGCTCACGAAAAGATCGTTCACGAAGTGGAAATCGCTGTTGCGCGTGCTCTCGAGAATCGACCAGCTCTCTCCGGCATCCGTCGAGACAAAGATCCCACCGCCTCGAAGCGGCAGTCCGGTGCCCCGGACGGTTTCGCGAAAGTAACCCTCTCCCGTCCCCGCATAGAGTCTGTTGTGGTCGCGAGGGTCCATCACCAGCGAGTTGATCGCGATGTTTGCGAGCGTGTCGCCGGTCGGACGCCACGCGGCGCCGCTATCGGTCGTCTTCCAGACGCCTCCCGACACGCCGCCCGTGTACATCGTCTCCGTCTGCTGCGGATCGATGACGAGCGTGCGCGTGCGGCCGCCGATGTTTCCCGGCCCGAGCCAGCTCCATCGCGCCAGAGCTCCGTCAGCTGCGGCCGCCCGCGCGAAAGCGCGCTCCGCGAGCGACGGCCGTTCCCGATCGAGCGTCACAGACCAGGCGCGCATGGACTGCAGCGCATCCTGGGCCCGCTCGTACAGCTGCGGCGGATTCAAGTCGGTTCGCTCACCAAGCCTTTTGAGGCGTGCGTACTCGTCGGCCAGGTCGGGTGCGTCGTAACGGGTGCGTTCCTCCTCGTACGAAGGACGCTTGGGTGCAGAAGTCACGGTGCACGCGAGCATCGCGGGTAGCAGAAGGACCAGGAGCGCGTGAACGCGAGTCATGCGCAAACCCTAGCATCGGCGCCGCCATTCGGCTTGCCACGGATCGGTGACGCTGACCGTTGCTCGGACGTCGTTTCACGAAGCTCGCGAGCCCGCCACTCTTCCACGGGCCTGCCCGTTTGACGTTCTCATCGAACCCTTTCGTTGCCCCGTCCAAAGAATAAGGATGAGTTGAGAGTGGCACAAGGTATGTTTCGTTGCTGGTATGAATGAACTGCGCCCGATGTTCTTCGCGCTCCTTCTCACCATTATCGCAATCCCAACACAGGCCCAGCAGCTCAGCGTTTCCACACTGGCAGGCTCGGTCTCCGGCGGTGGATTCACGGATGGTCAGGGCTTCGCGGCGAGATTCTCGTTTCCCGTCGGGATCGCCATCGATTCGGCCGGTACGTTGTACGTCGCAGACTGGAAGAATCATGCGATCCGCAAGGTCGACCGCGAGAGGCGCGCGACCACGATCGCTGGACTGGGCGGTCATCCCGGCGCCGCCGATGGTACCGGGACCGCGGCGCGCTTCGACCATCCGTATGGCGTGGCGGTCGATGCCGCAGGGAACGTGTACGTGGCGGATGGCTACAACCACGCCATTCGCAAGATCACGCCGGCCGGCGTGGTGACGACTTTAGCAGGCTCTCTCGGCAACATGGGAACGGCAGATGGGACGGGCAGCGCAGCGCGGTTCACGTATCCGGTGGGAGTGGCGGTCGATGGCGCGGGCAACGTGATTGTCGCCGACACCAGCAATCACACCATTCGCAAGGTCACACCGGCGGGCGTCGTCACGACCGTCGCCGGTGTACCGCGTTCGTCTGGCAGCGGCGATGGATTCGGATCGCAGGCGCGGTTCAACTTCCCCTTCGACGTTGCAATCGACGCGAGCGGGAATGTCTTCGTCGCGGACACCGACAATCACCTCATTCGCCGCGTGACGGCCGACGGCCGCGTGACCACGATCGCTGGCAGCGCGCAAGAGCAGGGCGAAGCCGACGGAACGGGCAGTGCGGCGCGTTTCGAGTTTCCGTGGTCTGTCGATGTCGATCCGAGCGGTAATCTCTGGGTAGCCGACACGCAGAATCAGCTCATCCGCAAAATCACATCGGCAGGTGTCGTGACCACGATCGCCGGACACGCGGACACGATCGGCAACCGCGAAGGCATCGGCACGGAGTCGTACCTGCACCTGCCGTCCGGCATCGTCTACGACGTGCAGACGGGCGGTGTGTTTTTCACCGATCGCGGCAATCATGGCGTTCGCCACATAAGCTCGACGCTGCAGACGGCGTTCTTCGCAGGTTCGGTCCCCTTGGCGGGACTCACCAACGCGACTGGGACCGCCGCGCGCTTTTTCTATCCGGAAGGCATCACCGCCGATGGGTTGGGCAACGTTTATGTTTCCGAGTCGGCGGACACCATTCGCAAGATCTCGCCGTCCGGCCAGGTGACGCTGTTCGCCGGCAATCCAAACGGGCTGCCCGGAAACGCGGACGGCGCCGGCACCGCCGCTCGCTTCGACACGCCCCTCGGCATGGCCGCGGACAGTTTCGGCAACGTGTACGTCGCTGATTACAACAACTTCACGATCCGCAAGGTCACGCCGGCAGGGGTGGTGACGACGTTCGCGGGCCGCGCGGGCTTCGACGGCGATCAGGACGGCACCGGATCGCAGGCCCGCTTCGATCTGCCGAACGACGTAGCGGTCGATTCGAACAACAACGTCTACGTCGCCGACTCGTACAACAACAAGATCAAGATCATCGAGCCGACGGGCGTCGTAACGACGTTCGCGGGGAGCAGCTTTGCCGGATCGAGTGATGGCGTGGGTACCTCCGCGTCGTTCCGCTTTCCGATCAGTCTCGACGTCGACGCCACGCGCAACATCTACGTCGCGGACTGGGGCAACAACCTGATTCGCAGGATCGCGCCGAACGGGCAGGTAACAACGGTGGCCGGGATTCGCGGTCAGGCGGGCTATCGCGACGGCGACAAGAACACGGCGCTGTTCGACGAGCCGATTGCCCTCGCCGCGCGTCCCGACGGCACGCTGTACGTGCTCGAATCCGGGAGTCACGCTGTCCGCCGCGTCGATAGGAACGGCAACGTGACCACGGTCGCCGGCGTTTACGAGTCACCGGGAAATGTCGACGGCACGGGCAGCAACGCGCGGTTCTATTGGCCGCAGGGGATTGAGGTCGATTCGGCAGGCCGCGTGCTGGTGTCCGATCGGTACAACCACAACGTGCGCGTGGCCGTCCTGGCGCCGCCAGTAATCCATTCGTTCACCGCCACGCCGAGCACGGTGACCAAGCCTACGCTGGTGACGCTCGCCTGGAGCTCCACCGGCGGAACGAGCGCCACGCTGAACGGCCAGCCGGTGGGCTTCAGCGGCTCGATGCACTTCACGCCGACCCACACGACGACCTACACGCTGATCGTGACCGGCGACGGCGGAACGGCGACGCAGTCGGTGACGGTGACGTTCGGGACGAACCGGCGACGCAGCGTCCGAAGGTGATGAAGCCGCGCGGAACACTTACGCGGATACGTCGCAGATCAGTGCTTGAGCACTCAGGACCGGCTCATGGCTTGCCCAGCCCCACCTCGGAGTCGCCGCGCCGGAAGCGGAGCGTGACGCGATTCGCGCCCGGGGTGACGTCGAGCGCGACGGGCGCCTGCGCCGGAACCGACGAGGCGATCATGGCGCGCGCCTCCTCGTCATCGCGATAGGGCCAGAGCTCGTAGTGGCCGGGCGGAATGCGCCGCAGGGTCACGGAGCCTCCTTCGTCGCCGGTGTCGAGGACGAGGTCTTCGCGGCGCGATGCGCGGATCACCTCGGGCGGCACGAGCTCGCCGTCGAGGCGGACGAGAAAGTGGAGGCCGGGCAGCGCGGCGCCGTCGGTGGCGAGCGCCTTCACTTCGAGACTCGCGTCGCCGCGCGGCACGGCGATGCGCAGCGCCGTATCGTCGCCGGGGCCGACGCGGCGGATTGCGAGCGAGCCGCCGGGAGGAAAGGCGAAGAGCACGCTCGACTCGTCTTTGGGCATCGCGAGCGTGGCGTGGCCATGGGCATCGGTCGTCGCGAGCGCGCGGACGTCCGCGCCGGTCGCGCAGAGCACGCGCGCGTTCGCGACCGGCGCGCCGTCCGCATCGACGATCGCGAGCTCGCGGGTCACCCCGGCGAGCAACGCGATCGTGATCGACTTCACGTCGCGCTCTCCGATCTCGACGGACACCGGCGGCGAGTGCAGCAGCGAGGCGCCCGGAACAACGCGGATCGAGTGCGTCCCTCGCAGGACCCCGCGAAACTCGAACGTCCCGTCGCCGGCGCTGTTCATCCGCCGCGTCTGCCGCGCGCTGTCGCTCGCCTGCATCAGCACGACTGCCGCGTCCGCGACCGGCGTCCCGCTTTCGTCGACGACCCGTCCGCGGATCGTGCGCGGCGGCACCTCGAAGCTCCAGTCGATCGCCTTCGTCCCGGTGAGCGTCACGGTCGCCGGCACGGTCGAGCGGAGCCCGCCGCCGCGCACGTGCGCGCGGAACGACCCCTGCTGCCACAGCGGCGTGGCGAACACGCCCCGCTCGTCTGCCGTGACGCTGCCGTCCCAGAGATCGCCGTCGCGCTCGAGATCGACGATGGCGCCGCCGAGGGGGGCGCCGTCCATCGTCAGGCGGCCGCGCAACGCTACGGGAGTGATGGTGACGACGACCTGCTCGTTGCCCACGGCCGGGACGCGCAACTGCGCGGCATGCCGCTCCAGCGGACCGGCGCCGCGCACGAGCACCACCGCGATGCCGGCCGGCACGCCCTCGAACGTCGCCTGGCGCTCCCTCGCGCCGAGGCGGCGCTCTGCGAGCCACCTCGGCGCGTCCGCGGTCGTGGCGCGCGTGCCGACGAGCACGTCGACCGCACCTCGCTCGCCGCCGACCGTCACGAGCAGCGTGGCGGCATGCGCGGTCGCGCCGAGCGAGGCGCACAGGAGCAGGAGCGCCGATGCGCGCACGCTACTCTTCCGCGATCACGACACAGGCCTCCGGGGCGGGGGCCGGGGCGTCCGGCGCCCCCGTCGACGTCAGCATCGACGCCGCCAGCACCGGGACGTCGCGCTCGACCTCGACAGAGACGAGCGTCAGCTCCGCGGCTCTTCCCCCCGGGCAGAAGATCTCGTTCTCGAGGCACCCCTCGGGCTTCTGCGTACACCCCATCGGCGCGGGACCGGCGACGCAGCGATCCCACGGATCGCAGTAGCCGCAGCGGGCAAAGGCGGGACTGCTGAGAGCCACCAGGAACAACGTAACCGCGACGAGCCTGACGAGCTTCATATCGTTCTCCTTTCGAACGGGAGAATGATAACCGACCGTCCTTCCGGAAAGAAGTCCCATGGCGAAGCCCGCCCGGCTCGCACGCTGAAGTTGATGTCGATGGAGAAGCGCGCCGGCGACATCGTCTGGCTGCGTGACAGGTTCGCCAGTGATTGGTCGAAGGAGTGCTTCGACCTTCGCAATCCGCGCCGCCCGACCAGCCGTTGCGGTCCCGATCGTAACTCAAACGTAGGGCGTGGCTTCAGCCCGCCTCTCCGGGCGGGGTGGGAGCTCGGAACCTGCCACGTTCACCCGGGGGAGGCGGGCTGAAGCCACGCCCTACGTTTGACACGCGTTGAGCAATACTGAGCACGTCATCACCATCGTCTGGTTGCGGCACAAAGTCCGCTGAGCGATGACCGCCGCCATCGATCATGGAATGCGCGGGCGTGACGGTGAGGTCGCGCGAGCGGCGAGCCATGGCCTTGGTCATCGACCGTATCGCACCCGTCGTCTCGTTTGTCCACGCCGTCGCTGATGTTGATGGCGGTCGTCGTCAATCTTACGTTCCGCACCGCCGCGATCGATGCGTCCGGCCGTCGACCGTGCAGCGAACCGCGCGACGTTCGATGGGGTGCGTGATCGTGCGAGTCGAGCCGCCCCCTGCGATCGATGGAGGGCTCCATCGAGTTTGGAATGCACGAACGTGACAATACGGTCGCGTGAGCGACGATCGATGACACCGGTCATCGATCGTCGCAAGAAAATCGTCAGTGCTGTCGACTTCGCCGTTGATGTTGAGGGAGGTCGTCATCAAATTTGACGTCCTCGCCGCTACGATCGATGGAGCCTGCCATCGATCGAGCCTCCGGCGACGCTATGATCGATGACGCGTGTCATCAAACGTGGACGCCGGGATCGCGAAATCGATGAAGGCCTCCATCGATCGTGGCACGCGGGATCGTGAGTTTACGGTCGCACGCGGTACGGTCGATGACCGCCTTCATCAACCGTGGCGGCGGGAGCGTCAACGCAGGCGACGTCTCTTCCAACGTCGACGCATCGCGACATCCATCGGGAAGTCTGTCCTCCCTCGTCCAAGACCCATGGCATCATCGGTCATGCAAGACGATACCGAGGTCGAGGTCGCGATCATCGAGCCGGACGCGCAGGTGGTCCTCGCCGAGGAGGTTCTCCCTCCGCGCCCATCACCACCGACGCGCTGATCCAGGCGTGCCGGCTGCTGCAGCAGCGCATCCCGGGCTTCGATCAGTTGTCGACCGAGGAACGGCAACGGCTCGTCCGCGTGGCGTCGCTGGACCCGGAGTTCCTCGCGGCCGGGATCGAGGCCATGTGTGTCTGCGACGACTACAAGGCGGCCGTCGGGTACTCCGGCGAGGAGCTGCGCGACCTGTCGGCCCGCATCGAGCGCAGGGCGGAACTGCAGCGGGAGTTCCAGCGGCTGGCGGACGGCGTGGGCGCAGCGCTCCTGAAGGAAAAGCACGACCTCGGCAACGCCGTCCTGATCTTCTACTCCCTGCTCGGCACGGACTTGCGCGCGCCGTTCGGCACCAAGAAACGCCACATGCGGCCGTACTACGAAGACATGAAGCGCGCGTATATGAAGAGACGGAAGACGCGGCGGAAGACCGCGCCGGAACCGGCAGAGGGGTGAGTGCACCGTGCCCGAAGCCGTAAAGGCCGCCTCCGGCGTAACAGGCCAGGGTCTAACCAACTGAACGGCCGTCACGGTTGAAGCAACTGTGGAACACCTGATGGCAAGGCAGTCAGCGCCGCGGGTCTTTCTTGGCGAAGACGGAGATCGAAGGTGCCCCCTGTAGGTATCGGGATTCGGCTTCGTCAGTGACTACTCGCTGATCGGCGGCGGCCGAAGCCCGTCGCTCCGCCTGAAAACGGCGGCGGGTGAAATGTTTTGGACGACCGCTTCACCACTGAACAGGAGGAATTATGAAAAAGGGTATTTGTGTCTCGATTGCTCTGTTATCTCTCGCCGTTATCTCGTCGGCGACGATCATGTGCAGGTCCGCAGACGGCTTCGAACCAGCGGCGAGCACGGTCGAGCTTCGTCATGTCCAGCGCATCAACACTGCGCTGACCGGAGCGATCAACACCGCGATTCGCCACCAGGCGAACGGCGGCGTGCTCGCGGAGTGGACATCTGTCCCCCGAACATGGACGTCCGCCGGATGATCGACCAGCGCTTCTTTCGCTGGACAGAGACCGACACCCGTCCGGAGAAGCTGACGATCCGCCAGCTGCAGGAACTGCGCACGCTGATCAACCTGCGCGCGGACGAGACGTTCACGTCGGGCAGTGCCGGCGAGTTCGCGAGCGGAAAGCTCGACAGCCGCGGTTTTACCGGACGGATCTCGGTCCCGAAGGCAAACGTGCAGATCCAATGAGCGATCGCGTTTCAATCACGCGCAGGCACGCGGCTGCTGCTGCCGTCGCGTGCCTGCACATGGCGATCGTCTGCGTTGCGGCGGTCGGCGGGCTGCCGCACCGCGACGTATCGCCCGCCGCGGCGCTGCGGAAACCTACGGCGCCTACTCGGGTGCCAACAACGGCTACGGCTTCTTCGCCCCCGGCGTGGCATCGGAATGGCGGGCGTCGTTCCGGGTCTGCGATGACGAACAGCATTGTGTCGATGCGGCCGAGCCGCAGCCGAATCACGAGACGGAACTGCTGCTGGTGATGATTGACGGTCTCTTCGCCATCGAGGAAATGCGCGATCTGGTGGCGGCGTCCTGGGCGGCCGCGCAGTTTGCGCGCTTCCCGAATGCGAAACTGGTCATTGTGAAGGCGGAGGCTTACATCATCCCGCCGATGGCCCAGGTGCGTGCGGGGCGGAAACCATTCTGGAGGACGATCGATGCATTCGCTTTCACGCGCGCTGGGGCCAACCGCCGCCAGCGCAATCGTGCGCTTCATCGGTGAGCCAGCGTCGGCGCGTCCGCTCGCGGCGATACGCATCGGCCTCGCGGCCGTGCTGCTTCTGCAGGCTGTGGCTTTCGCGCCGAATTTGTTTCTCTTCTTTGGCTCACGCGGCATCGTGCAGGCGCCGATTGCCTCCGCGGTGGTCTCGCCGGCGCTTCCCCGCATCACGTACTTTGCGGATGTGCTTGCGCCGTGGATTCACGACGAGCGGGTCGTGCTCTTGGGATGCTTCGCCCTGTACGTACTCGCGCTGCACTTGCTGCTCATCGGATGGTGCACCCGCGCCGCCGCGATCGTCGCCTGGCTCCTGCAATTGAGCCTGAAGACCAGCGGTATCGCCTCGGCTTACGGCGTCTTCGAGTTCGCGACGATCGGGCTCTTCTACTGCGCGGTAATGCCGTGCGGCGATGCGATCTCCGCCGACTCCGGCTCGCTCAGCGCTGACCGCCCTTCTGCCGCCGCCCGCCTCGGCCTGCGCGTTGTGCAGATCCATCTTTGCATCGTTTATCTCACCTCGGGCCTGCAGAAGGCCCAGGGGGAGCAATGGAGGAATGGTGAGGCTCTCTGGCGCTCGGTGCTGCGGCCCCGGTTTCAATCGTTGGATCTGTCCTGGCTGGCGTGGTATCCGGCGCTGCCCCTCGTGATGTGCTGGGCAACGCTCGTGATCGAGCTCGGCTACGCCTTCCTGGTCTGGCCGTATCGCACGCGCCGTGCGTGGGCGATGGCGGCCATCGCGATGCACGCCGGCATCGCGGTAATGCTGGGACTCTGGTCGTTCTCTGGAGTGATGATCGTGCTGAGCGCCGCCGCGTTCCTCGTTCCCGCGGCAGCTCACTCGCTTCCGATCACCCATTTCTACTACGCCTCCCCCGGCAGCGCACACAAAGCGTGAAGTCCGTGCGCGCAGGTCACTTCACAGGTGCTTCGAGGCGCTCGACACGCACTACAGATGGGCGAAGGCTGTTCGAGGACCGCGAATGCAGGATCGAACTCGGTATGCGAGAACGGATCATCGGAGTCACAATCTCCACGTCTGGTTGTTTCCTTCCCACCAATCCCACTGCATGATCTGGGCTCCGTTGGTGGCAGAGATTCCGCTCACGTCCAGGCGACCGAGGCAGGCAATTCCAAGCTCACGTTGCCGATTGCGACTCGGAACCTTCTCGTCCCAACGGGGCACTATGGGCTCCTGTTGTCATAGTGACGGGAAAGCGCGCCAATCATTTTATTGTGGGCGGCGAGAGCTGAAAGCCGCCGCCGAATCCCGCGACCCTCTTCAACAAGCACTCATGCAGCGCGCGAGCTGCAGCGCCGTCCCGGCTCAAGGGCCTCTCGACCCGGAGACGCTACGCGGGCAGCGATCGTTGTTCTGGCGGGCACAGAAGAAATGTTTGGGCGTTCATCGTCACTACATGAATGTGTGCTGCGCTGAAACATCGATCCCATCCGAGCGCGTGATCTCCACGCTCGCCGAAGTGTGCGAGCTCGGCGACAACCCCGGAGCCCTTCGCGAACGGAGGCGGCGGAAAGGGACCGTCGTCGTGCGCGTGCCGGAGCTCGGCACGGAAGGCTGCCGTCGGCTCGAAGGAGAAATTGCGAGCTATGTCTCAGCGTGCGGCTGCGGCCAGGGGCGGGTGGCGGGAATCGTCACTCTCATCACCAGCGTGCTGCTCGTCGTCACCGGCGTCGTTCCGCTCCGCGAGCTCGGAGTTCGCAACGCCGTGTTTCTCTACTTCGCGCTTTCTTTCACAACGATGCTGATCGGCAAGATGTACGGGCTACTGCACGCGCGGATGGCACTCGTGCGGCTCTGCCGCGACCTCACGAACCGGAACACGCCGTCTCCGAAGGAAGTGACCTATGGCTCAAATCTGTAGAGAGATCCAGGATCGTATCGTAACTACGCGCAACGAGGCGCACGAGGAGTGCCGCAACGTCTCGCGGACGATCACCGAAACGGTCTGCGAATGGCTGCCATGGCCGCTCGACGATCTCTGCGACCTCGTCACCCGAGTGATCACCGAGGTGATCTGCGGAATTGTGTGGGTACTCGTGACGATCATCAGCTGGGTGACACGGATCGTCTGCGAGGTCGTGCACATCGTCGTCTTCGTCGTCGATCGGCTGATCTCATTGGTGGAGTGGCTGGTGGTCCGCATCGTTTCGCTGCCCGAGATGCTGCTCTGTTTCATCGGAGTGAGGCCGGGACGGAAGCGCTACCGCATCTGCCCGCTCGTCATCGCGGACGCGGCGGGTGTGCCGGTGGTGCCGATCGCGACGATCGAGAGTCAGATCGCCGCGGCGGTGCGGATCTATGAAACCTGCAACATCGCCGTCATCGCCCTGCCGGTGGTCGTGGTGCGCGGGCGTCCGCACCTGGCGGATGCTCCGAGCTGCGATTCCAGAGGCTATTTCGGCGAGAATCGGGTCGAGTACGACCACCTCTCGTGCTGCCGCGGGTTGCTCGACAGTCTCAAGTGCCTGCGCTTTCCGAGCGGACTTCTGTGGCCGCGACAGGTGCTCAAGGCGATATGGGTCCGCGATGTCTCGGGCTCGGAAGTCGGCTGCACGATGCTGCCCGAGTCGTACGTCCTCGTGGATGCCGGTGGGGCAATCGACACTTTGGCGCACGAGATGGGGCACGCGGGTGACCTGCTGCATTCGAGTGACGCCACCAATCTGATGGCCACCGGAACGATTCGGACGGCGTCGAACCTCTCCGGCACACAGTGCTGCATCATCCGAACGTCGAGGTTCGTCACGTTCCTCTGAGCCGCGCATAAGCGCCTTACATAGAGGAGATCCCGAAGGACGGATCCCCTCACCGTGCTCGATTTCGGTGCTGTTCAACAACGCCTACGCCGGCGCGCAGGAGGGGTGCTCCGCGCGTTCTTAGCTGTACTTAGTCTTAGTACCCGTCGCCCACGGGATCGAGCCGGAATCTCTAATTGCCTCTCGCCGAGGCGGCCATTGATGATCTGCGCGCCGTTCGCCACGGATCAGATCCGTGACACATCGCCGTGGAGGGCCACAGTCGATGGGTCTCGCTCGGACTGCGGAATGAAATCGTGGCCAGTCGCCACAGCGACGTCAGTTGCTCTCCTGCTGATGCGGTTTGCGAAGGGGCCTTGATCGACAATGACTCTCAGGCCTTCTCGTCCCAACGGGGCACTATGGGTCTCCTGCTGTCATAGTGACGGAAAGCGCCACTCATTTCACCGCCGGCGGCGAGGAAACCCGCCGCCGGCGCCTGAATGCAGTACAGTAAGCGCCTTCAAGAACATGGACGACTGGTACGCGTTCGACGACGACTATGTGCGACGTCTCCGCGAGGATGACCCGTGGACGACCAGGCACTTCTTCCACTACTTCGACCGGATTCTGACGATCAAGATGCGGGCGAGGCTGCGGCCCGATCTCGTCGAAGACGGTAAGCAGATCGTTTACGTTCGCGTGCTCGAAGCCGTGAAGGCCGGGAAGATCCGCAACGGCAACGCCTTCGGCGCCTTTGTCAGCAAGGCCGGCGACTACGTCATCCAGGAGCTCCTCCGGACGAACAGCCGGATCGATCCGCTCGAGGACAAGCACCTCGACATCCCTTCCCCCCACTCCGCGGACGAGCTCCTCGTCGATCACGAGAGGCAGGGGCGCGTCTACAAAGCCCTGGCCGAGCTGACGGACCGCGACCGCAAGCTCCTCGTGCGGTCCCTCCTTCAGGAAGACACCACCGCCGAGCTCTGCGAGCGGTTCCAGGTCACCCCCGAGTACCTCCGGGTCCTGCTCTTCCGGGCCCGGCAACGCTTCAGATCTCTCTACGAAGCCGATCCGCCGAAGAAGGTTCCACCCGATGAACCGGAAAACGGGCCCGACCCGCCGAAGAAGTTGTGACGGGATGAAATGGAAAAGCCCTGACCAACACTACCCGAAGAGACGCGAGATGGAAGACCAGCACCAACAAGCAATCCGAACCCTCGCCGCCGAGCGGTACATGCTCGGTCAGATGACCGACGCAGAGCGCGAGACCTTCGAGGAGCACTATTTCAACTGCCGCTTCTGCGTCGAAGACGTCAAAGAGATCGATCTGATGAGTCGCGCCGCCCGGCAGCAAACGAAACCGCAGCCCGTCTCGAAATGGCGCCCGATGACCGTCGCCCCCTGGGCTGTCGCTGCCAGCCTGGCGGGGGCGCTGGCCCTGCAACCGATCCTCATGCGCACGGCGCCGGTCATGCCCCTGGCCGGGGTGCTATACGTCACCGATACTCCCCTGACCTCGGAAAGCCGTGCCGTCGCCGCCGCAACGAAACTCCCGGCCGGTCCAGAGATCCTCCAGTACGTGGAGATCGCTCACGACCCGCAGTACACGCAGTACCGCTGGAACCTGCGCTCGGACGAGGCGAAGAGCCTCCAGTCCGGTACGGTGACCCCGAAACAGACTAACGAGCCCATTGCTCTGCGGCTCGGCCCATTGCCCGCGGGCCGCTATGAGCTGGTGATCGAGGGTGTCCGCAAGGACGGCAATCGCTCGGCGATCATCATCCATCCCCTGGATGTCGGAGGTTCTTGAGGGTTCACGCACAAAGCGCCTGAGGCGCAAAGCAAAGAGAGGGAGCCATGTCTTCAGACCTGATTTACACGTTCCACGCCAGTGCGACTGCTCTGAGCGGGGTCGTCAACAACCCGTCGCGCACGGTCATCCCCAGTCTTGCGTCCGTCGCCCTCGCCTCGACCGGCGGTCTGGGAACGACGGTGGTCACGAGCTACGACCGCGGCGGGGTGGTGTTCGACACCGCCTACAGCGCGGTGCGCGGCGAGATGATCGCCGACGATGTCTACAGCACGGTGGCCGAAGTGGCCATCGACAACCTCACCGTCTTCGAGAGGCTGCACGTCGACGCCCTGCGGGCCACGGTTCGCTCCCGGCGCGACCTGACCACCGGTGACGATGCCGAGATCACCTTCCAGGCCGAGTACTTCGGTCTCGTCGTCGACGGCGTCAAGATCGTGCCGGAGCTCGACCTCGAGCTCTTCGCGAAATATCCCACCTATGCGACGTTTCTCGCCGAGGTGACGGAGGTCATCCCGGGTGGCGGCAATAAAGCCAAGAAGCACTACCGCGAGCGCTTCGAGTGGACGGACGGCGACATCCTCTCGCCCGCGACACCGGCGCCCAAGCTGCTGGCGTCCAAGACGCCGGCGCCCATGCCGCCAGCGCCCAGGACGCTGCGCGCCTCCGTTGCCAAGCCGCTGCGGTCCTTCGGGCCCGGCTACAGGCTGAGCATCCCGCGGTTCGGCAGGATCCGTCTCGGAGAGGTCGTGCTCAAGCCGGGCCAGCGTAGTCTGAGCCTCCTGCAGATCGACTTCGACAAGAGGGAAGGCTCCGGCGGCCTTACCGCGCTGCTCCAGCGGGCGGTGCAAGCCCTGGCTCTCGACGGCAGCGGCAGCAGCACGAGCAACAGATTCCCCGAGAGCGGTACGATGACCATTGCATCGGTGGAGGGGAATGGCACTCCAATCTGGCCGAAGGCCTGAACGTCACGTCGCGCCGCTGCTGCTTCTCATCGCTTTCGTGGCGATGGAAGCGGCGGCGGCGCAGTCCCCGCGCGAGAAGGCCTACCGCGACGCGCGGATGATGGTCGATCGCGGCGACACAGCCGGGGCACTCGCCGCCGCGGATGCCGCTCTGAAGGCAGCCGGCAATGCGGAGGACGAGTGGACCTGGGCCCTGCGCGTGATCCGTGCCGAGCTGCTCGCGCAAGTCGGAAAAACCAGTGAGGCACGAGAGATCCTGACCCGGGCGTTGCCGCTGCGATTCGCCACGAGCGAGGCCGAAGTGCGACGGGTGCTCACGCTGGCGATGCTCGATGTGAACGATCATGACTCTGCCTCCGCGCGCGCGCGCTTCACAGAGGCCCTCGACCTCGCCACGGCTCACCGCCCCCAGCTGGTTCCCGAAGTGCTCATCGTCGCAGGGAGGGTCGGAAACGACCGCGAGAAGGAAGGCAATCTTCGCCGCGGCATGGCTCTGGCCAGAAAACTCGGGAACGCCGCGGCGGAAGTGAAGAACACGGCTGCTCTGCAGCTTCTCCTGACGCAGCAGAGCAGATTCGCCGAAGCGATCTTCCTCGGCGAGCAGGTCCGCGACCGTGCGCGCCAACTCGGATTGGCGCGGACGATGACCGGGATCGAAACGAATCTCGGATGGGCCTACATCAGCATCGGCGATCTCGATCGGGCGCTGGAGCTGTTCGTCTCCAGCGAAGCGGCGGCGGCACAGCAGGGCTTGAAGCCGGAGCGGATCGTGGCCCTTACCCAACAAGGGACCATCTTCTTCATGCGGCGCGACCTGACCGCGGCGGTTGCACCTCTCACGAAGGCGCTGGAGCTCGCGCGAACGACGCCGGATGTGAGTCTCGACGACGTCCTCAGAATCCTCGCCATGGTCACGCTGGAGCGTAAGGACTATGCGCAGGCCCGTCTCCTCGTGGTCGAAGTACGCCGACAGAACATGACGCTTGACGAGACCCTCCGGTCCCTCATTCTCGAGGCTCGGATCGCTCTGCCGGCGGCACCTCGCACCGCGGAGAAGATCCTCAAAGACGTGCTGGAACAGGAGGCGGCTCCATCGACCAGGTGGGAAGCACAAGGCCGGTTGGCCGAGGTCTACGTCGCGTTGCGCGATCCCGTACGGGCGGAGACCCGGTTTCGCGAAGCGATGGCTACGGCCGTGGAGGCGCGCAAAAGCATCCCGGCGAGCGCGATCAGCCTCCGTCTCTCGTTCATGACCGTGTTCGCCGATCTCTTCGCCTCGTACCTCGACTTCCTGGTCGCGGCGAATCGCATCGACGACGCCCTCGCCGCCACGGAGTCTCATCGCGCCCGGACGCTCGAAGAAGGCCTCGGGCTCGACACCTCCACCGCTCCGCTCGACGCCCGCGCCCTTGCCAGGAAGACGAACGCCACCATCCTCTGCTACTGGCTGGGGCCGAAGGCCTCCTATCTCTGGATCGTGCGCCCGGGCGGCGTCGAGTTGAAGAAGCTCCCGGCCGATACGGTCCTCAACGCCCAAGCGGACGCCTACCAGCGGGCACTCCTCGGACAGCCGGGCACGCTCGCGGCCACGGCATCGAAGGGACAGAAGCTCTACCAGCTTCTCGTGCAGCCGGCGAACATCCCGAAGAACAGCCGGGTCATCGTCGTCCCCGACGGCCGCCTGCACGCGCTCAACTTCGAGACTCTCGTCGTCCCCGGTACGCCGCCGCGCTACTGGATCGAGGACGTCACGCTCATGACGGCCGGTTCGCTGCAGCTCCTCGGCCGCGCGCCGAAGAAGCCCGCCACGGAGCCGTCCCTGCTCCTCGTCGGCAATCCACCGCAGCCCGATCCCGCGTTCCCGCCCCTGCCGCACGCCGGCAAGGAAGTGGAGATCGTCGGCCGCCAGTTCCCGAAGAAGACCGTCCTGGAAAAACAGCACGCGACGCCATCGAAGTACCAGGTCGCCAGGCCGGGCACATTCGATTACCTCCACTTCGTCGCCCACGGCGTCGCAACGCAGAAGCCGCTCAATTCGGCGGTCATCCTCGGCAGCGATGCCTCGAAGAACTACCGCCTCATGGCCGCGGAGATCATCAAAACCCCGCTCCAGGCGCGGCTCGTCACCATCTCCAGTTGCCACGGCGCCGGCACGCGCACCTACGCCGGCGAAGGGCTGGTCGGACTGGCCTGGGCCTTCCTTCGTGCCGGCGCCGATGAGGTCGTGGCCGCGCTCTGGGAGGTGAACGATGCCGCCACGCCCGGCCTCATGGAGGCGATGTACAGGGGCATCCGTAAAGGGAGCGACCCCGCCTCGGCATTACGTGAGGCGAAGCTTTCCCTCCTCCGGTCGAACAGCATTCACCGCAAGGCCTCGTACTGGGCTCCTTTCGTTCTGTATTCGGGAAGATGACCGGGCGGATCTCGTCCGGGTCGTCGTTCCAGGAGGGGAGGTGCAGCCGGAAGGCAGCGCTCGACGCGGCGAGCGCGAAGGACGTCGCGGCGAAGACGCGGAGCATGCGCGCCCTCGCGCTCACTTAGTTCCACCAGCTTCCCGTAACATCGCCGCATATGCGTTTGTTCTGGACTGCGGCGACGGCACTCGTCGCCGCTCTCTTCGCGACGGCACATGCCGCCGGTGCGCAACCCGTCCGCGGGCGCCTGCCGCTGGAGGCGTTTACGGTTGCGCAGGGGCTGGCCAACGATTCCGTCACCGCGATCACGCCCGATTCGCGCGGCTTTCTCTGGTTCGCGACGCTCGATGGCCTGAGCCGCTACGACGGCAGTGTGTTCGTGAATTACTCGACCGAGGACGGTTTGCCGCACCGGATGGTCTGGGCGGTGGCCGAAGACCGGGAGGGCGGGTTGTGGATCGGGACGGACGGAGGCCTGGTGCGGATGACGCCGGGGGCGACGCGCGGGCCGCGCCTGTTCCAGCGCGTTCCGGCGGCGCCTGGTGTCTCCGCGGAGATCTTCAAGGTCTTCATCGACCGCCGCGGCACGGTCTGGAGCTCGTGCGGCGAGGACCTCTGTGTCGTGCGCAACGGGCGGCTGGAGATCGACGCGGCGTTTCGCGCCGCGGGTGGGCGGAGCCCCGGACCGATCGTCGACAGCGCCGCGGGCGATCTCTGGGTCAGCACGCTCCATCGCCTGTTTCGCCGGCGGCCCGACGGCACGTGGCGCGTGTATTCGGTCCAGCCGGTGGGCGGAGCGGACGGCGTCGGCGGCGTCGCGATCGACGGCGACGGCCGGCTGTGGATCGCCACGGGCTGGGGCTTCGTGATCTGGGCGCCGGGCGGTGACGACGCCGACACGCGTCCGCTCATCGATCGCGCGGGCGCGCCGCTGGTCCCTGGGATGTCTCTGCGGCTGCCGCGGGCCGGGGAGGTCGTGGCGGTCACGAAGCCGGGCCCGATCCCGATCGTCTGCCGCCCGCCGCTGCTCACGCGCGACGGTGCGGTCTGGCAGCCGTGTGTCGCCGGTCTGTTCGAAGTCGCGGAAGGCCGGATTGCCCTTTACGACACGAACGACGGGCTGCCGTTCGATTTCCAGAACGTCGCTCAGGATCAGATGGGCGACATCTGGATCGCCACGCGCGGCTCGGGCGCGTTTCGCCTCGCGCGTTCCGGCGCGATGACCTGGACGCTGTCGCACGGCCTCGCGAATCAGCGCATCCGCGCGCTCTTCGAGCTCGACGACGGAACCGTGTGCGCCGCGAATCTGGCCGGCGTCTCCTGCGTCGGCGACAGCGCGGTCACGCACGCGTCTCTGTGGCCGAAGGATCTCCAGCCGGGATGGGGTTGGAACCAGATCGTCGCCACGGACGGCGACGGCTCGCTCTGGGTCGCGTCGCCGCAGGGACTGATCCACTGGCCGCGCCCGCGGAGCGGCGACGATCTCGCGCGCGGGGCGCCGCTGCGGGTTTACCCGGACATGAACGTCTTTCGCGTCTGGCGCGACTCGCGCGGACGGATCTGGACGGCGGACTTCGATCCCCAGCACCCGCTCCGGCGGCTCGAGCGCGGCAAGTTCACCGCGTTCCCGCGCGCCGCAGGCCTCCACTCGGCGCCGACGGCGTTCGCCGAGGATCGGGCCGGGAACGTCTGGGTCGGCCTTTATGGAGGTGGTCTGCTGCGCGTCCGCGACGATCGCATCGAGAAGATCGAAGGAGCACCGGAGGGGTTCGTGCGCGATCTCGAGATCGACTCGCAGGGCGGACTGTGGGTCGGCACGACGAGCGGTCTCGCGCGCATCGCCGATCCGGCCGCGCCCGCGAACCGGCTCGTGTTCCGCCGCTGGTCGCGCGAGGATGGCCTGGCGTCGAACAGCGGGTACTGCATGGTCGAGCTGCCGGACGGGCGGATGGCCATCGGCGCGCAACGAGGACTCGACATCCTCGATCCCCGCAGCGGCCAGGTGGTTCATCTATCGGTTCGCGAGGGGCTGGCGAGCAACGAGATCAGCGTGGCCATGGTCGATCGCGGCGGCGCGCTCTGGCTCGGCACGATCAACGGCCTCTCGCGTCTGAGCTCGATTCCGTCGCCGCCGCGATTTCTCCCGCCGCCGCGCCTGCGCGTCGACGCGATTCACATCGACGGCGCACCGATTCCGGTCCCCGAGCTCGGCGCGACGTCGATCGATGGCGTGCGCATCCAGTATCCGCGGCACGCGATGTCGGTCGGCTTCTCCGCGCCGCACTTCGATCCCGGGCACCCGCTGCGCTTCGAGTACCGGCTGCTCCCGGACGAGACCTGGACGCTCGCGCGGGCGCAAAGGGCCATCGTGTTCGACCAGCTTCCCTCCGGCGCCGGCACGCTCGAGGTCCGCGCCGTGACGCCGGCCGGCCGCGCCTCGGAGCCCGCGCGCGTGTCGTTCGCCGTCGTGCCCGCGGTCTGGAAGCGCGGCTGGTTCGTGTCGTCGATGATCGCCGCGATCGTGCTGCTCGCGTTCGCCGCGCACCGCTACCGCGTCCGCCAGGCCGTCGCGCTGGAGCGGGTCCGCACCCGCGCCGCCACCGATCTGCACGACGATCTGGGATCGAGCCTGTCGCGTATTTCGATCCTCAGCGAAGTGGCGAAACGCAAGCTCGGGAGCGCGACCGAGCCGCTCCTCGACGAGATCGCCGGCAGCGCCCGCGGCCTCGTCGATGCCCTCAGCGACAGCATCTGGTCGATCGATCCGAAGCGCGACGATGTCCGCAGCCTGTTGCTGCGCGTGCGACACTTCGCGGCGGCCGTGTTCGAGGCGCAGTCGATCGACATCGACGTGCGCATCAGCCCCGAGGTTGCGGAGCTGCCCCTCGGTGCCGAGCAGCGGCGGGAGACGTATCTGATCCTCAAGGAGGCGCTGAACAACGCCGCGCGGCACGCGCATGCGAAGCACGTCGCGGTGATCGCGCGGGCTGAGGGGCGAACGCTACGGATCGCGGTGGAGGACGACGGCCGCGGCTTCATCCTCAGCGCTGAGCCGCGCGAAGACGGCGGCCGGGGCGTCCCGAGCATGCAGGAGCGCGCGGAGCGGGCGGGGGGACGGTTGGAGATCGCGACGCGGCTCGGGGAGGGGACGCGAGTGCTGGTCACGGTGCCGCTATGAACAGTCCGACTCCAGTAACTCTGACGACAGTCGCGATCGTCGAAGACGACGCCCGCATGCGCGAGGCGGTGCAGCTGCTCATCGATGCGGAGCCCGACTTCCGCTGCCGCGGCGTCTACGGCAGCGCGGAGCAGGCCCTCCGCAACCTCGGCGGGTTTCCGGCCGACCTCCTGCTGCTCGACATCCACCTGCCGGGCATGTCCGGCTCCGAGGCGGTGCGGCTGTTTCACGATCGCTTCCCGCAGACGCGGGTCGTGATGTTCACCGTGTTCGAGGACGACGAGCGCATCTTCACCTCGCTCTGCAACGGCGCGACGGGGTATGTGCTCAAGAAGACGCCGCCGGCGAAGCTGTTCCAGGCGCTGCGCGACGCGCGCGACGGCGGCGCGCCGCTCTCGCCGGAGATCGCGCGCCGCGTCGTGGAGCTCTTTCGCAAGATGCGGCCGCGGGAGCTGGCGTCGGAGGCGCTGACGGCGACCGAGGTGCGGCTGCTGGCGTTGCTGGCGGAGGGGCACAGCTACCAGAGCGCGGCGGACCGGATGAGCATCTCCATCAACACCGTGCGCGACCACGTGCGCTCGATCTACGAGAAGCTGCACGTCCATTCGAAGTCGGAGGCGGTGTCGAAGGCGCTGCGGGCCGGCATCATCTGAACCGCTGCACCGCATGTCCATGCTATGCCGCGGGGAGGCTCGGATCGCTTTAATTCCGGGCATCATGAAAAACAGCACGCTGTTCCAACGACGATGGTGGTCCAGAAGTATCGCAACCCTGCTCATCGTGGTCATCACCCTCACGACGCCCGGCGTCTACGCGGAGGATCTCTTCATCCGCGACGGCGTCAACGATACGGGCATCGAGCCGAACCCGGGCAACGGCCCGATGTATACGTCGCCGGACATCTGGGTCCGCAGGGACCCGCTGCCCGGATGGAACCCGTATCCGTACCCGGTCGGCTCGCCGCCGCCGTGGCTCGACACCACGCACTTCGATCCCGATTACCGCAGTCCGCTCTCCGGCCGGCCGAACTACGTCTACGTGCGCGTACGCAATCGCGGTACCGCATCCGCCGGCAATGAGCGCCTGACGGTGTACTGGGCGGCCGCATCGACCGGCCTGGTCTGGGACCCGGCGAAGGTGGCCGGATCGTTCATCGACAGCGTGCAGGCAGGCGTGCTGCAGGGAAGCGAGATCACCAAGGTCCGGAAGAGCGCCGCCAACGCGTCGGGCCCGGAGCGCACGGCCTACATCAACGCGATCCTCGACATCGCCGATCAGAACGATCCGGACGTGTCCTTCCCGGGCGGCGACACCTACTGGCATACGCAGCAGGAGATCCACCGCTTCGGTCCGACGTGGCGCCACGGCGCCGGCGACCCGTTCATCCCGTCCGTAGCTTTCCTGCCGTGGCACCGCGAGTACGTGAACCGTTACGAGGGACTGCTGCAGGAAGTGAATCCGACCCTCAAGCTGCTGTACTGGCAGTGGACGGACGATCCCGAGACGGGACCGTTCAACTACTTCACCAACACGTTCATGGGCGCGAGCGGATTCAACCAGCCGGCCGGCGTCCAGATCGGCCCTCCGCTCTCTCCCGCGACCGACGGCCTCTACCCGAATCTCGCCACCGGCCTGAATCCGATCCTGCGCCGCCGGCAGGGCACCGGCGGCACGATCGAGCAGGACAACACGATCAACAACCGTCCCGACTACGACTCGGCTGTGCCGAATAGCAGCTTCTCCGGCCGTCTGGAGCAACGCAGCCACAACTCATCGCACGGGCGCATCGGCGGGTACTGGGGGCCGCCTCCGCCGGCCCAGTTCGATGTCAGCCAGACCGGCGACCAGGTCCTTCAGACGTACGCCGCGCGCGATCCGTTCTTCTTCATGCTGCACGCGAAGGTCGACCAGCTCTGGGCGCGCTGGCAGCGCAAGTCGAGCTTCAACCTCGACCCGGCCACGACCTACGGCTCCGCGCAGGGGGACGCCAACATCGGAGCCGTGATGGGCCCCTGGGACGGCGTGGCCATGCCCGACGGCCTGCCGAACGACACCCTCGGCGAGATCGAGCCGTGGACGGCCGGCGGAGGGCAGATCAACGCGAAGACGGGTCTCGACCGCTCGGTCGTCTCGCCGCCGTTCTACGACACGGCGCCGCTGACCATCCCCGCGATGCAGACGAACGAAGAGGCGATCCTGGAGATCCCGTGGTATCCGCCCGATCCGGCGAAGTTCAACACCACGCAGCTGCACGCCTGCCTCCTCGCGCGCATCGAGACCAGCGTCAATTCGCCGTTCGGGATGACGACCGCGGAGACCGCGGACCTCAACGTGAACACGGATGCGAACAACAACATCGCGTGGCGCAATGTCTCCGTGGTCGACACCTTCCCGGGCCAGTTCCTGATCATCCAGTCCCTCGCGGGCAACGGTTTCGCGCAGCCGGTGAACGGCGGACTGGGCTTCGCCATGCAACTGGACCGTCCGGGCGGCGAGGTCTTCCGCGTGGCCAAGGTCCGCGTCGACCTCGGACGCGAGCTCGGCGAGCGCTGGCGCGCGGGCGGCGCGCGCGGACGCGGCTTCGAGACGACCGATGACCCGAACGTCGTGCTCATCACGACGGCGGATGCGAAGCTCGAGAACATCGCCCTGCAGCCCGGCGAGACGTTCCCGGTGCGGATCGCCTTCGAGCTGAACCGCGACTACACGCCGACGCGGCGCGGCGAGCACCTCAACTTCGACGTGGTGCAGACCGGCGCGCCGGACGCGCCGGACGCCGTCGTCGGCGGCAACCGCTATCAGGTGGCCGTGGAGAAGCTGACCCTCGTCCGTCCCGGACGCGAATGGCGCCTCTTCGGGGAGAGAATCGTGCCGGACGGCTGGACCGCGGTCGATTTCGACGACTCCCCGTGGTACCGCCGGCGGCTGGAGCTCGGCCTCATCGACGCCGCCGCGCGGGGCAGCGCGCACGGCGTGAAGACCACGACCTCGTACCTCCGCCACAAGTTCCAGGTCGACGATCCGTCGTTCATCCGCAACACGGTGCTGCGCATCAAGCAGAGCGACGGCGCGATCGCCTATCTCAACGGCCGGGAGATCTACCGCGCGAACCTCCCGAAGGAGGCCGTCGACTACCGCACGCTGGCCCTGAAGCTCGTGCCCGGCGTCGCCCGTGAGGCGTACACCCTGGTCAACGTCGACAAGGAGCTGCTGCGGAAAGGGACGAACGTGCTGGCGGTGGAAGTCCACCGCGCCGCGGAGAACCGCGACGATCTCACCTTCGACGCGGAGCTCGACGCGAACTGGCTGGAGCCGCGCGAGAAGCCGGCCGCGGTCTTCACGAACGTCGACGGCGAGCTGTTCAACGCCGGCAAGCGTGCGTCCCTCGAGGTGGATGCGTTCGACGGCGACGGCCGCGTGCGCAAGGTGACTCTGCTCGTGGACGGCAACGAGGCCGGCACGGCGGACGCCGCACCCTACCGGTTCGACGTGCCCGTGCGCTCCGGACCGCAACGCCTGACCGCCCTCGTCGACGACGACCGCGGCGAGCGGACGCTCGTCCACACCACCATCACCGGCGTGACGAACATCCCGCCGAAGGTGGCGTTCACCCAGCCCGGGATCCACAGCGAGATCGCGGCCGGAGACACCCTCGTCGCCGTCGTCAACGCCAACGACCCCGACGGAACCATCGACCGCGTCGAGTTCTACCTGAACGACAAGATGATCGTCGGCGATCCGGCCAAGCTCATCGCGACCGTCACGGCGGAGCCGTACATGGTGACGATCCCGGATCTGAAACCGGGCCACAACATGATCCGCGCCGTTGCATGGGACGACGCGGGCGCCCGCACGGGGGCCATCCCGATCATGGTCATCGTGCACGGCGGAGAAGGCGGCGGCGGCCACCGCGGCCACTGATCCACCCCTCGTGAGCCGGCCTTCGGGCCGGCTCACTACTCCACATCGCACAAACGTAGGGCGTGGCTTCAGCCCGCCTCCCCGGGGGTGGGCGGGCTGAAGCCACGCCCTACGTCCCTTACCGCATGTCCATGCTATGCCGCCGCCAGCCGCGAGCTGCTTCAATCGCGGCGTCATGCAAATCGGCGTACGGGCCCTCTGAAACACGAAGGAGAAAAGATGGCACTCAAACATCGTCACGAGCCCCAGTCCCCGGAAAGCATTCAGGCATGGCGTGAGCTGTCGCAGCTCACGATCCGCGCGCGATACACCAACATGCGCGACGCCGCCACGGACACGCTGCGCCAGGCCGCGGCGGCCGATCCGGAAGGATTTTTCACGCCGGCCTACCCGCTCTGGATCGGCGACAACTTCGAGCAGGAGGGCCGGTTCGAGGAGGCGGCGGAGGCGTTCGCCGGGGTGGCGACGCAGTACGGCGACCGCGCGGTCCCGTTCGCGGTCGCGCGCATCGGTGGTCTTGCCCTCCGGCGCCAGGCGGAGTCTCTCGTGCGCCTCGGCCGCTGGGACGACGCGGCCGCGGCGCTGAACGCCGCCTCGCGGTACGCGGGCGGCCCGTCGGGCGACGATCTGCACTATGAGCTCGGCCGCATCGCCGAGCGCGCCGGCCGCAGGGACGAGGCGCTCGCCTCCTACCGGAAGGCCACGGGGCGCGGGAATCGCGAGGGCAGCGAATGGTCGTCCGGCGAGCTTGCGTTTCGCGCTGCCGCGCGCCTCGAAAGACCCGGCCGTTACGAGCGTGATCCGGAGACGCTCGCGTCCGCACTGGCCGGCGCTCTGCTGCGGAAGGATGAAGCCGCGCTTCGGGATCTCGCTTCGCCGACGCATTTCACGATCGCCTTCGGCGGGTGCGAGCAGGAGTTCATCGAGTACGACAGAGTCGCACCCGTCCTTCTGCGCGCCTTGGCGGAATCGAAGGTGAAGCTGGATCCGGAGCGGCTCACCGGCTCAGGCGAGAAACGCTATCTCGAGACGGACGGCTGGGCCTGGGGCGCCACGCCGTTCACCGGGAACGTGTGGTTCCTCATGACCCGGCATCCGGAGGGATGGACGTGGAGCAGCGTCGTGTTCCCGCAAATCTCCGAGGAGATCCAGGCCTTGATCCCTCCGCCGCCGCGCATGGAGAACCAGCCGCTGGACCTGAACATCAAGGCTCCGTGGGCGAGCGGGCTCAGTTTCCGCGCCGGAGGCCTCGATCGCTTCCTCGAGTCGCTGATCCCGATCTTCGGACTGGGCATCGTGGTCGCCGATTCCAGCAGCCCGTGCGGCTACGGTCTGGGCGGGTTCTACTACAACTCGATCACGTCGCACGTCGGCCTCGACGCCTTCGCGATCGACTTCACGCGCCACCGCGGCAGCGGCGGGGATGGCCAGTTCGCCCTCGCCGTCGAGCTTGGACTGGTCACCAAGGTCAAGTCCAACGTCACCAGCGGCGATTCATCGGCAGCGAATCGCGTCGAAGTCGCGCACTGGAGCATTTCCGAGCCGCTCAGCTGCGGCGGTCCGCCTCCGCGCTATGTCTCGAAGTACCTCCACCTGCGCGGGCCCGGACTGATCCTGGTGAGCGAACTGATGGGCGTGAGCCAGGGCACACGCCTGGGCCGCATGGACGACACCGGCAACTCCGCGCTGCCGCACCTGCACTTCTCCATCCACGACGAGAAAAACGACAAGAAGAGCGTTCGCCCGACGCCAATGGACGGGCAATCCCTCAACGACAGCGACAAAGGACGCTGCGTCGGTTCCTCGAACGTTCCGATCCCCTGAGGTTGTGGAAAGCTGCGATGGCGAGTCGCAGCTTTCCTATCTTCGCGACGCACATCGTGATCGGCGTCACACCGGCCCTACTTCTTTTTCCCCGGGTGCCAATAAACCAACCGCGCCCGGCATCCTCGGTTGATCAGCGGGGAATGGATTCCCTGGAAATCGAGGAGATCAATGAAACGCACGAAAATCGCAGTGTCTCTTTTCGCTCTGCTCCTGGCGGCCGCGGTGCCGTCGTTCGCAGACACCATCACCACGTCGAAATCGGGTTACTTCAGTTGCGCCCTTGCCGGCGATGGGCCGTACTGCTGGGGGAACAACAGCGTGGGCGCGCTCGGGACGGGATCGCTGACTCCGGCGCAATCGGCGGTGCCGCTTCCGGTCGCGTTCAACAATGCCGCCGGTGTGACGTCCATCAGCGCCGGCGACACGTTCGCCTGCGCCATCAAGGACGGCGCCGTTTACTGCTGGGGGACCAACAATGGCGCGCAGCTCGGTCTCGGGACGATCGACTATCTGGCGCACCCGACGCCGACGCTCATCCCGACCCTGAGCTCCGGGGTGACGGAGATCGCGGCCGGCGGCGCGCACGCATGCGCCATTCAGTACGGGGTGGTCAAGTGCTGGGGGCAGAACGGGCATGGACAGATCGGGAACGGCGCCACGATCACTGCCTTGTCGCCGGCGGCCGTCCAGAACGTCCACATCGGCGACGCGCCGCGCAATCTCACCTCCGGCTACTTCCACAGCTGCGTCGTCAAGGGCAATACCGGGGCGCTTTTCTGCTGGGGGAGCGGCCTGCAAGGGGAGTTGGGGAACGGCGGCACGGCGAACACCAACGTCCCGGTCGCGGTGTCCGACATGCAGTCGGATGTGAGCATCGTTTCGGGAGGCTATGCGCACACGTGCGCGGTGAAGTCCGGCCAGGCTTACTGCTGGGGGAAGAACAACGTCGGCCAGCTCGGCATCGGCACGACCAGTCCGTTCGAGGTCCTGCCGAACGCGGTGGCGCACGGAAAGACCGTCGCCAGCCTGGCGATGGGCACCTATCACGACTGTCTGACCAACACGGACGGCGCTCTGTACTGCTGGGGCCAGAACGCGTACGGAGCCCTGGCCCATCCCACGCTTTCCTTGAGCACTGTGCCGATCCCGATCGCTCTCGGCGGGTACACGAACGTCGGCGCCGTCACCGCGAACCAGTACACCACGTGCGCCTGGTCCGAGCACCGGCTGGAGGAAGGCGACCGGGTGCAGGCGCACTGCTGGGGGATGGGCCACTACGGGCAGCTCGGCAACGGCTCGTTCCAGAGCACGCACGTGCCTCAGCGCGTGTTGAATCTCGGTGGCGAGAACCAGGTGCCGGGAGGAGGGGAGACGCAATAGGGACCGGACGTAAGGGAAACGCCGCCCCCGGAGGGGCGGCGTTTCCCGGGTTACTGCTTGGGACCCACGATGGGACCGTCGCCGACGAGGGAGTAGCCGGCCGGGATGGTGCCGCATTGGGATGCGGCCGCCGTGGCCTGGGCGTTGACCGCGGCCACGTCGGCGGAGGACATGCTTTTCGGTACGACGACGGTGGCGCAGGCGGAGGTGGTGTTGGACGACGGATCGGTGGCGGTGACGACGATGAGGTAGACGCGGCCGTTGCCGGCGCCGCTGCGCTCGGCGCGGAGGCGGAGAGCGTTCTTGGCGTCGGGGGAGTGGTCGCCGGTCTCGGGGGCGAGGTCGTCTTCGTCGCTGTAGACGGCGACGCTGGAGGTCACGGTGCCGCCGCTGTTGTCGCTGGCCGCAAAGGAGAAGCCGACGTCGATGAGGTTATGGTTTGGAGGCCAGAGCTGCGTCCTGGCGAGGGTAATGGTGACGCCGGGTCCCTGGGTGTCGGCGACGTGGATGGTGACCGTCACGGTGTTGGAGTCGTCGGTGCCGTCGGAGGCGGAGTAGGTGAATGTGTCGTCGCCGACGAAGCCCGGATCGGGCTCGTAGGTGAAGGAACCGTCGTCTTCGAGGTCGAGGGTTCCGTTGGAAACGTCAGTGACGAGGGTGGCGGTGAGGGAGTCGCCGTTCGGGTCGGAATCGTTGCCGAGGACGCCCGGCGAGTCGGCGTCCAGGGTCGTGTCCTGGTCCATGTTGTAGTCGTCGGGGACGGCCACGGGTGGATCGTTCGGCGCGGAGCACGTGCCGAGAACCTCGAAGGCTCCGACGTCGGCGCCGTCGCCGCCGGCTGCGTTGACGATGCCCGGATCGTCGCAAGGGCGGAGCGATCCGCGCTCGTCGACAGTCAGGCCGTCGCTGTTGCCTTGATCGTGGGCGACGCTCCCGGGGTTGAGCGCGTGGGTCGGCACCGGCCCGCCGTTGTTCGCGAGCGGCGCGAGGTCGACCTGCGCGGCGGTGACGTTCACCTGATCGCCGGTGGCGGAGGTGTGCGGCGGGTCGCCGTTGGGACCGATCACGTTGTGGCCGAGCGAGGTCAGGATGCCTTCGTACTCCGGCTCAAAATCCGGAGCCCCGGTGCCGTTGCCGGCGATGATCGTGTTCTGGATCGTGGTCGGCCCCGAGGCGCGGACGCCCTGGGCGTGTGGCGGGCCGGCGCCGTACTGCGAATTCTTCGTGATCGTGCAGCTCTTCAATGTGAGCGTGCCGCTGTTGGCGATGCCGCCGCCGAGCCACGGGCACACGTTGCCGGTGACCGTGCAGTTGATCATGGTCAGCGTGCCGTTGTTCATGACGCCGCCGCCGTCGTTGTTCGTCTCGCAGTCCGAGATGGTGACGTTGGTGGCGGTGACGGTGGCATTCGGCTGGACCTGAAACCCGCCGCCGTCGCCTCCGAAGACGAACCCGTTCGTGATGGAGATGTCATTGATGGACGCGGTGATCGGCGCGCCCGTGCCGGGAGTGGGGAACGCGGTCGGGTTGAAGTCGAACGCGCGCTCCTTCCCGTTGACGTCAATCGTCGTGCCGCCGGCGTTGCCGTTGATGGTCACGCTGTCCCACACGTCGAGATCAGCGAGAAGGCCGGCGTCTTCCTGCGTGCCGGCGATCGAGAAGGTGATCGTACCGGAGGGAAGATTGATCGTGTCGGCGCCCGATCCGGCGGCGCAGTCCGTCCATGCGCCGTTGTTGAAGTTTGCGTTCAGAACAGCTTCGCGGATCGTGCAGACCCCGTCGGCGTTGTTGAGGACGTCCGTGAGCCCGGTGACCGTGATCGTGGCGGAGTACGCGGAAAACGACAGAAGAGACGCGAGAACCAGCAGAGAGAGGGAGAGAGAACGACGCATGCGGAAAGAGACCTCCTTCAAACCCGGAAGAGGGAAACAAAAAACGACCAGCGTGCCGGCGCGCAATTCGAAAGACGACGGACCTGTGCCCGCAATCGTCTGGCGCCCGAACCGGCCTGCGATGTTCGATTCAGGAGCGTTGTTCTTACTATAGGTCCGTACCTGGGCAGGCGCAACGCTGCCGGGAATCGTCTGGAGTGCTGCGACGGCTAGTCGCAGCTTTCGTATCATTTCCACATGGACGGCGGACAGGGTGCAGGCGTTGCTGAAAAAGTGCCGTGACAGGGTGTGGCGTCCGCGCTAATTCTTCGTCGACGATCGTGATCGACGTCAGGAACGGAGGCTCGCGATCTCCGTTCGCGTCGCCGTGAGCGTCGTGCGTGCCGGGACGCCGAGGACTTCGTGAGTCGTTTCTTCCTGGACGAAGGTGAGCCTGCGGTCGAGCAGCTGCGGATCGAATGTGATGAACCCGTTCGCGATGACATTCCCCGCACCATCGCGACGGTGGCCGCCGCGGCGCGCCGAGCATCGACGAGGCCCGCGCCGGCGGCCATCACGGTTGCGTGCGCCGTGGACACCAGCGCCGACTTGACGTCGTCAGCTGCGCATCCGACGCCACGCCGAGCAGCTCGCGCGCACTCGCCGCCACGATCCCGGCGACGTGCGTGCCGTGACCTGCGTCGTCCATCGGATCGTCGTCGTTGACGAAGTCGTAGCCTCCCACCACTTTGAGCCCGGGCCCGAATCCACCGCCGAGCATCGGGTGCTGATAGTCGATCCCCGTGTCGATGATCGCCACGGTGACGCCCGCTCCGCGCGTGCCGAGCTCCGTCCACACTTCCGGCGCTCGGACCGCCGCGACGCCCGGCTCCACGAGACCCTTGACCGGCGCGTCCTTCGTTACGCGGCTCACGTAAGGCAGGCGCCGGATCAGGGCGAGCGTTTCGCGATCGACCACGACCGCGGCGCCTGACAACGTATTCGAGTATTCGTGCTCGATCGCGGCGCGCGGCGGCGTGGCCGAATGCGTGAGGAGCGATGGCGTGAGATCGCGCCGGAAACGCTCCAGTGTCGTGCGCGTGCCGGAATGTGCGCGGAGCGCTGTCGACAGCGTGACGAGAGGAGGCGACGTGAACTCCACGATCACCCGTGCGCGCTCGCCATCGGCCGGAACCATGAGCATGTTTTTCGTATCGTCGCCGGCACGGACGCTGACGCGCGAAATCGGATCGGCGCCGGCGGCGGTGCCGACTGTGAAGAGCAACAGGGCAATGTGTAGTTTGCGCACTCTTGCTCTGGACGACGCAGCGCAACGCTGGTTCCGTTCCCGCAGGTAGGGGTACGGTCCACTGGCGGCTCTCCTGTTCGAGGAGGAGCTCATGAGCACACCCAGCTTCGTGTTGTATTGGCTCAAGGACGGAGGTTCGGGACACTTCCCCGCGCCGCCGCTTCTGCAGGTCGCGGATTACAAACCGTTGCCGAACGTCGTCAACCTCTTCGCCGCCAATCTGGCGTTGCAGGGCAGTGCCGTCGTCGTGCAGGTCCCTCCCGAGATTCAAGCCGTCATCAATGACGGCTCGGTGAGGAAGCTCCAATCGGCGGGAGCGAAGGTCGTGCTCTCGGTCTTCAATGGATCGGGCGGCCTGGGCTGGTCTACGCTCAGTGCGGCGCAGAACCAGCAACTCGTGCAATCCATCCGGAGCATTCTGAGCGCGACCGGCCTCGATGGAATCGACATCGACGACGAAAACGTCGGCGGCTCTGCCAGTAACTTCACGGCGACCGTGTCCGCCATCCGCACGGCCATGCCCAACATCATCATCTCCAACCCCGTGTACAACGATGCGGACTTCAAGAAATACCAGACCTTCCGGGAGCTCGAGCACCTCATGACCTATTGCAGCACGATGAGCTACGGCAACGACGCCGAGGACATCATCGCCGTCGTCAACCGGTTCGCCAATGTGATCAACCCGTCCAAGCTCTGCGCCGGCGTGCAAGCCGGGCCGGCCGGCACGCCGTGCGACGACAATTTCACGTCGATTCTCACGAGCCAGACGGTGGCCCAATGGTCGAAGACGAAGTGCATGGGCGTGATGCTGTTCTCGTTCTCGCAGGACGTCGTCAAATTTACGGGCTGCCCGCAGACTGGGCCGTATCCGAGCCCGGGCGACCACGCCTGGCAGATCGCGATCCAGCAGGTGTTGTACGGATGACGGGGGACGAAACGGAACGGAGGGCGTGGCTTGGAGTGCTGCGACGGCTAGTCGCAGCTTTCGTATCTTCGCGCGCTGACCGCTCCCGAAAGATTGGAAAGCGGCGACTCGCCGTCGCCGCACTCCACATGCCCTTACCGCGAGGTCATGTACTTCCGGCGCAGCTCCTCCGGGAACTTCTCGATCGCGTAGCGGAGCATCGTCCGCGGCATGCGCGCCGCGTGTTTCCGGAGGAACTTCTCCTCGACCGCGCGATCGCGGTTGCCGATCTCGCGGAGCATCCAGCCGGTGGCTTTGTGGATCAGGTCGTGGGTGTCGTCGAGGAGGAGCTCGGCGATGGCGAGGGCGTCGCGGAAGTCGCCGTGGCGGATGTAGTGCTGCGTGGCGAGCATGGCGATGCGGCGTTCCCAGAGCGAAGGGGATTGCGCGAGGGTGTACAGCGGGGCGCGGTCGCGCTCGGACAGGTGCGCGCCGACGATGTGTGGCGCGGAGGAGTCGACGAAGTCCCAGTTGTTGATGAATGCCAAGCGGCGGAAGTAGAGGGCGTAGACCGCGTCGCGCTCGGCTTCGTCGCCGCGCTCGTAGCGGCGGACGAGGAGCAACAGCGCGACGAGCCGCTCTTCGTGCCAGCGGGACTGGAGCAGTTTCTCGATGTCGTCGAGGGACAACGCTTGGTACTTGCGCACGAAGGTGCGCAACACGGGAACTCGGATGCCGAGGAACCGGTCGCCTTCGCCGTACTGGCCGGGACCGGTCTTGAAGAACGACTGCGCGACGCGGGCCTGATCGGGATTGGCGGCGGCGCGGAGCTCCTTGCGGAGCAAAGCGAGCGTCACTTGTCCCCGAACACCATCAACAAGATCATCAGAAGCGTCAGGAGCGTGATCACCAGCAGCGTGATCTTGACCCACGACCACGGCGCGGTGCCGTGGCAGCGGCCGGTGACGCCGTTGACGAGGAAGCGATACGGCTTGCCGTGGTAGTCGTACGCGGCGACCCAGATCGGCAGCAGGCAGTTCTTGTACGCGAGCGCGGAGAAGACGGTCTGCACGGCGAGGTTGCGGTGCGTGTCGCCGGGGACTTCGCGCGCGCACGCGGCGCGGATGTCGTCGCGCATGCGTCCTTTCGCGCTCTCCAGCGCCTCCGGCAGGTCGATCGCGTTCTCCTCGGCCAGGAAGCCCGACAGGTACGACGGGTCGTACGGCGTGAGCTCGGCGGTGGGGAAGGGCTCGATACCGCGGGCGAGGGAGGAGTCGATGCCGCGGGAGGCGGGGACGGGGACGTCGTCGAAGAACAGCTCGAGGGAACCGGCGGCGGGCTCCCAGCGGGTCCGCTGCTCCCGGCGCGTTTCGGTGCGCCCGTTCACGACGACCTGCACGTTGACGTAGTAGTGGTAGCCGGCTTCGGCGGTCCAGCGCGAGTGCGTGGCGGCGTCGAAGGTCCAGTAGGGGATGTACGCGCCCTGGATGGCGTTCATCCGCGCGGAGCGTTTGAGGTCGTTCGGGCGCAGCCAGAGTTTGTGCAGCCAGGCGCGGAAGGATTGCAGCGCGGACTCGCGCGTGATGCGGAACGGCAGCAGTCCCTCGGGTCGCGCAATGGTCGCGTCGGGCGGCGCCTCGACGACGGCGTTCGTCCCGCAGAACGCGCACGAGCTCGCGGCGACGTGCGGGTCGAGGGTCGTGTGCGCGCCGCAGCGCTTGCAGGCGATGACCTTGCGTTCCGCGCCCCAGCCGAGGTTGCGCGGGGCGCGGAGGGCGGCGTCGACGGATTTCTCGTCGACGGTGCCGGTGGGCGGCGCGACTTCTTTGACCGTCCCGCACCACGGGCACTTGAGCGCGGTAACGCCCGGCTCCCACGCGAGGTCTGCCCCGCAGCCTGCGCAGGGGAACTTGCGGACTTTGGATTCGATTGGCTCTGCGGACATGGTCAAGAACGTAGGGCGTGGCTTCAGCCCGCCTCCCCCGGGGGAGGGCGGGCTGAAGCCACGCCCTACGTCAGTCTCTATTTCAGCGGCGGCGGCGGGGGCGGCGGCATGGCGCTTCCGCCTCCGCCACTCAGTTCCGCGTACGAGTCGATCGACGCCCAGCCGCTGGAGCCGGGGCGCCAGGCCTGCGTCGACGACGTCACCTGTCCGCTCTGGACCATCGCCTTGATGGTGTCATCCGTGTACGGACCGTACGTCTTGCCGTCGATTGCGAGCGACCAGCGCGGCGCATTCGCCGAGCCGCCGCCGGGAGGGGGAGGCGGAGCGGCGGTGCCCGGCTGCTGCTGACCGAACGCGCCACCCATGGCCTGACCCATGGCCATGCCTGCGCCGAGGCCGACGCCGGCGCCGGCGATGCCGCCGGGATTCGCGGCCGCGACCTTGATCGATTCCGCAGCCTGCATCTGCGTGTACTGGCCCATGCGGTCGCCGAGGACGCCCAGCTTGGTGCGCTGGTCGATCGCGGCTTCCACTTCCTCGGGCAGCGAGATGTTGTCGATGTTGAAGCGCGACAGCTCGAGGCCGAACGAGGTGAACGACGGCGCGAGATCCTTCTGCGCGAGCGTCGCCAGCTCGCGGTAGCTGGCTGCGAGGTCGAGCGCCGGGATCTTCGACTCCGCAATGATGTCGGAGAGGTTGCTGATGATCGTCGACCGGAGCTGCCCGAGGATGTCCTCGGTCGTGGTCAGGCCCTGCGTGCCGACGATGGTCTTGAAGAACTCCTTCGCGTCGGCGATCCGCATGGCGTACGTGCCGAACGCGCGCATGCGGATCATGCCGAACTCCGCGTCGCGCATCATCACCGGGTTCTGGGTGCCCCACTTGAGGTCCGTGAACATCCGGGTGTTGAAGAAGTAGACCTCCGCCTTGAACGGCGAGTCGAAGCCGTACTTCCAGCTCCGCAGCGTCGTCATGATGGGCATGTTCTGCGTGGAGAGCTCGTAGCGGCCGGGCTTGAAGAGGTCGGCGACCTCGCCCTCGTTGACGAAGATGGCCACCTGGTTCTCGCGCACGGTGAGCTGCGCGCCCATCTTGATCTCCTGCTCGTGTACCGGGAACCGGTAGACCAGGGTGTTGCTGCTGTCATCGAGCCACTCGATGATCTGGATGAACTCGTTCTTGATCGCGTCCCAAAGTCCCATGTGAGTCTGTGACCTCCGTTGCGAATGCGATGATACGTGGAAACGACCCGAGAGTTGCCGTGCCAACTTGCGCGCCGCAACTCTGCCCGCCGGATATCGTATTCTTTCCTCTGTCGATGGAGATTGGTGCCGAGTGGCTCGTCGAAGCTGGAGGTTGTGATGCGGACGCGTTGCGGGACGTCGAGCGCCTCGGCGCGCTGTTCGCGAGCGTGATCGGCGAGCTCAACCTGCAGCCGGTGCACGAGCCCGCGTGGCATGTGTTTCCGGGGCACGCGGGCGTCACGGGCTTCGTGATGCTCACCGAGTCGCACCTCGCGTGTCACACGTATCCCGAGCACGGGTTCGTCGCGCTCAATCTCTACTGCTGCCGCCCCCGTCCCGACTGGCCGTGGGAGGAGCGTCTGGCCACTCTCCTCGGTGCCACCGACGTCCGCGTGCGCAAGGTGGAGCGCGGACGGTGACGACGGCCAACTGTCCCTCCTGCGGTGCCCCGGTCACGTTCTCGATCGGATCGTCCGAGGTGGTGGTGTGCGGGAACTGCAACTCGATCGTGGCGCGCACCGACCGCGGCATCGAGAACCACGGCAAAGTCGCGGCCCTGATCGACACCGGCTCGCCGCTGCACGTCGGCGCGAACGGCAAATACCGCGGCCAGCCCTTCCGCGTCACCGGACGCACGCAGCTTCGCCACCAGGCCGGCGGCGTGTGGGACGAGTGGTACGCCGCCCTCGCCGACGGACGCTGGGCGTGGCTGGCCGAGGCGCAGGGACGGTTCTACGTCACCTTCAAGACGTCCGCACAGGACGCGCCGCCGCTCGATGCGCTGCACCTCGGCGACCGCATCCTGAACGATCTCGTCGTCGCGGAGATCGGCGAGGCGGAGCTGGCCTCGGCCGAAGGCGAGCTGCCGTGGACGCCGAACGCGGGCGCGCGCTACGACTACGCGGACCTCAGCGGTCCGAAGGGGCGCTTCGCGACGATCGACTACAGCGAAGCCACGCCGATCGTGTTCACGGGCGAGGAAGTGGCGCTCGCGGACCTCGAGCTGGACGTCATGGATCCGGCCCGCGCATCGCGCGCGAAGCTCGTCACGTTGAACTGCTCCAAGTGCGGCGGCCCGCTGGACCTGAAAGCGCCGGACACGGCGGAGCGCATCTGGTGCCCGTACTGCGGCGCGGGCCACGACATCGCGAACGGGAAGCTCGAGTTCTTCAAGAAGCTCAAGCCGTCGCAGACGAAGCCGATCATTCCGCTCGGCAAAACCGGCACGGTGGACGGCGTGGCGTACGTCGTCGCGGGATTCATGGAGCGCGCGGTGACGTTCGACCGCGACTACTTCTGGACCGAGTATCTTCTCTACAACCGCGAAACGAGCTACCGCTGGCTGGTCCAGAGCGACGATCACTGGAGCTTCGTGACGCCGCTGCGTCCGGGCGACGTCGGCGACGTCATGCCGCTGGGTGCGTCCAAGACCGTGCAGTACGACGGCCGCACGTACAAGATCTTCCAGACCGCGACGGCGCGCGTGACGCACGTCCTCGGCGAGTTCTACTGGAAGGTGGCGGTCGGGGAGAAGGTCGACACGGTCGACTATGTGTCGCCGCCGTTCGGGATCTCGAAGGAGATCACCGTCGAGGGCGCGAAGGAGATCAGCTACTCGCACGCGCGCTACATGGAGCCGCGCGAGGTGGAGCAGGCGTTCGGCGTGGAAAGATTGGTCCGCCCCTCGGGCGTCGGACCGATCCAGCCGTTTTCCGGCGCGCGTCTGGGGAAGCCGTGGCTGTTGATGCTGGCTCTGTTGCTGATCGCGGCGGTGTTCCTGGCCACGACCCGCCCGAAGCGGCTGTTGCACGAGGCCACGTACGACATCGCGTCGATGCCGGCGGGGGAGTGGGGCGCGGACCCGACCAGCGCGAGCGCGCGGGTGTTCTTCACGCCGCCGTTCGAGCTGACGGGCACGAACAACGTCGAGGTGCGCGCGAGCTCGCCGCTGCAGAACAACTGGCTGTACCTCGGCGCGGATCTCGTAGACGAAGCGGCGGGGCAGTTGAAGTCGTTCGAGATGCCGCTGGAGTACTACAGCGGCGTCGACGGCGGCGAGCGGTGGAGCGAGGGGAAGCGCACGCGGACGATGTTCCTCTCCGCGCCGAAGAAGGGTCCGCACGTGCTGCGGGTGGAAGCGCACTGGGAGGCGGGCAAGACGCCGCCGCAGGTGAACATCCGCGTGCGGGAAGGGGTGTTCCGCGCCCTGCACCTGGTGCTGGCGCTGATCGCCATCAGCATCATCCCGTTCTTCGCGGTGATCCGGCAGGCGGCGTTCGAGTCGCGGCGCTGGCAGGAGAGCTCGTACAGCCCGCTGGGGCAGGTTGCGGCGACGGCTGAAGACGAAGAGGAAGAGGAGTAGCGATGGGTCGAGCGCTCTACGTGCTTCTGGGATTGTTGATCATCGGCGGCTACGCATACACGACCGCGCGCGGCGTGGAGATCTCGAGCGCGAAGACGCGCATGGCGCCCGGCGGCGTGCGCGGCGCGCACACGGGCGTGTTCTGGTACGGCGGATATCGAGGAGGCAAGTAATGGATCTGGCTCCGGCTCTGCGGACGTTTCTCAGTACTGTCGGCTACACGTTCTTCGGCGTGATCGTCTTCGCCCTGGCGTATTGGGTGATGGTGAAGATCTCGCCGTTCTCGATCACCAAGGAGATCGAAACCGACCACAACACCGCCCTGGCGATCCTGATGGCGTCCGTGATTCTCGGACTGGCGATCATCATCGCGGCGGCGCTACACGGATAGCGTGAATCGCACCCCGATTCTTTTTCTCAACGTCCTGATCATCGCCGCGTGCGGCCTGATCTACGAGCTGCTCGCGGGGACGGTCGCGAGCTACGTGCTCGGCGATTCGGTGACGCAGTTCTCGCTGATCATCGGGCTGTATCTGTCGGCGTTGGGGGTCGGGGCGTGGCTGTCGCGGTTCATCGAGCGCGATCTCGCATCGCGGTTCGTCGACGTGGAGATCGCCGTCGCGCTCATCGGCGGCCTGTCCGCGCCGCTGCTCTTCCTCGGGTTCGCACGCCTGGAGTGGTTCCGGCTGTTCCTCTTCCTCGTGGTGTTCATCATCGGCGTGCTGGTCGGCCTCGAGCTGCCGATGCTGATGCGCATCCTGAAGGAGCAGCTCGATTTCAAAGACCTCGTCTCCCGCGTGTTGAGCTTCGACTACATCGGCTCGCTGTTTGCCGCGGTGCTGTTCCCGATGTTCCTCGTGCCGCGGCTGGGGCTGGTCCGGACGTCGCTCGTCTTCGGCCTGCTCAACGCCGTGGTCGGCCTCTATGCGACGTGGTTCCTGCGCCCTCTGTTGCGCGGCGTCGTCGTCCTGCGGGCCCGCGCCATCTTGGTCATCCTCATCCTGCTGCTCGCCTTGTGGCGCGCCAATGACCTGACGTCTCTGGCCGAGGATGAGCTTTTCGCCGACGACATCGTTTACACGACGAGCTCTCCGTACCAGCGCATCCTCATCACGAACAACGCCGCCGGGTTCCAGCTCTTCCTCAACGGCAACCTGCAGTTCAGCTCCGCGGACGAGTACCGCTATCACGAGGCGCTCGTCCATCCGGCCATGACCGCCGCGGCGCAGACGGCACGCGTGCTGATCCTCGGCGGCGGCGACGGGCTGGCGCTGCGCGAGGTGCTGAAGTATCCGGGCGTGGCGCACGTCACGCTGGTCGATCTCGATCCGGAGATGACCGGCCTGTCGGAGCACTTCGCGCCGCTCGCGCGGCTGAACGGCCGCTCGTTCCGCGATCCGCGCGTGCGCGTGGTCAACGAGGACGCGATGATCTGGGCCGAGCGCGTGCGGGAGACGTTCGACGTCGCCATCGTCGACTTCCCCGACCCGAGCTCCTTCTCCCTGGGCAAGCTCTACACGACGCGCTTCTATCGGCTACTGCGTGCGCGACTCACGCCGGAGGGCACGGTGTCGGTGCAGTCGACGTCGCCGCTGTATGCGCGGCGCTCGTACTGGTGCATCGTGCGGACGATGGAGGCCGCGGGCTGGCACGTGCGGCCGTACCACACGACCGTGCCGTCGTTCGGCGTGTGGGGCTTCGCGCTCGCGTCGCCGCTTCCGTTCGACGCGCCCTCGCGGGTGACGGTCTCGGCGCGGTTCCTCGATTCGTCCACGCTCGCGGCGATGTTCGTCTTCCCGCGCGACATGACCCCAGTGCCGGTCGAGATCAACCGCCTCGACAACCAGATGCTGGTGCGGTACTACGAAGACGAGTGGCGCAAGTGGAGCTGACGCGCCGCGACGTGCTGACCTCCTTCCTCGGCGCCGCCGTCGCCTGCCGGCAGCGCGAAGTCACTTCGCTCCCTCCCGGCGAGCTTGTCGGCGCCTCGGACTCCATCGGCCACCGCCTCCGCGGCGGGTCGATCCCCCAGCCCTCCCGCTGGGAGACGCACGAAGTTGTCATCGCCGGCGGCGGCATCGCCGGCCTCTCCGCCGCATGGCGCCTCGCACATGCCGGCATCCGCGACGTCGTCCTCTTCGAGCTCGAGCCCGCCCTCGGCGGCACCTCCCGCAGCGGCCCGTCGTACCCCTGGGGCGCGCACTACATCGTCACGCCGTCCGCGGAAAACCGCGTCCTCTGGCGCCTCCTCGGCGAAATGGGCGTCCTCGACGAGTCAAACGTAGGGCGCGGCTTCAGCCCGCCTCCCCCGGGGGCGGGCGGGCTGAAGCCACGCCCTACGTTACCGGAGATCGCCGAACAACACCTCGTCCGCGACCCCGAGGAGCGCCTCTTCTACCGAGGGCGCTGGTACGAAGGTCTCTACCTCCGCGCCGGCGCGACCCACGAAGACCTCCGCCAGCTCCGCGCCTTCGAAGCCGAGATCGCGAAATGGTCCGCGTGGCGCGACGCCCGTGGCCGCCGCGCCTTCGACATCCCCGTCGCCCTCGGCTCCGACGACGCCGACGTCACCGCCCTCGACCGCATCTCCATGCGCGACTGGCTCGACAACCACGGCTTCACCTCCCCGCGCCTGCGCTGGTTCGTCGAATACGCCACCCGCGACGACTACGGCACCCTCCTCGACGACACCAGCGCCTGGGCCGGCATCTTCTACTTCGCCGCTCGCGACGACCGCCCCTCCGTCACCTGGCCCGAAGGCAACGGCCGCGCCGTCCGCCACCTCGCACAATTCGCCCCAGCCCGCACGGACTGGCTCGTCACCAACATCGCCCCCAACGGCGACGTCATCGCCGTCCAAGGCGACGAAGCCATCGGCGTCCACGCCAGACACGTCATCTTCGCCGGCCCCCAATTCGTCGCCCGCCACATCATCCCCACCCGCGAGACCTCCCCCGACTTCACCTACGGCTCCTGGCTCGTCGCCAACCTCACTCTCCGCGACCGCCCCGCCTCCCACGGCTTCCCCCTCGCCTGGGACAACGTCCTCTACGACAGCCCCTCCCTCGGCTACGTCGTCAACACCCACCAGCGCGGCATCGACCGCGGCCCCACCGTCCTCACCTACTACTACCCCCTCTGCGGCCCCGACCCGCGCCGCGAGCGCGAACGCCTCCTCGCTACCGGCCGCGACGACTGGGCCGACGTCGCCCTCACCGACCTCTCCCGCGCCCACCCGGATCTCCGTTCCCTCACCGCCCGCCTCGACGTAATGCGCTGGGGCCACGCCATGATCCGGCCGCGCCCCGGCTTCGTCTGGAGCGCCGCCCGGCGGCGCGCCTCCGAGCCGCACGGCGCGATCCACTTTGCCAACACCGACCTCAGTGGGGTGGCGTTGTTCGAGGAAGCGCTGTGGCAGGGGGTGCGGGCGGGGGAGCAGGTGTTAGGTGGGGGGGGCGGGGGGACGTGGTTGTGAGGGAACGCCTGGGCAGCACTGCGACGCGGCGTGGTCACACGTGCGACCACGCCGCGTCGCACTGCGACAGGCCCTGGTCGCATTCCCTCTCTACGCCACGTTTTGGTGTGCTCCTCGCTCAGCTCTCCGAGACGACGAAGCTGACATGGGTCGTGCGTTGAAACGGCGTCTTCGATTTGGCCGAATGGCCGTGCGCAACGACACGGACCGTATGGCTTCCCGCTTTTTCGAGGCTGGGAATCTGAACCCGGTACAGACCTCCGCCGATCGCCTGTGCCGTCATCCGCCGCAGTTGTCTCGGCAGCAGATTCTCGCCGGTGCGGCTCTGAAGCTCGGCGATCTTCGCCGCCACCTGATCCTCGTCCCACATGTCGTCCGGCAGGGAGATCGCCTTCAGACGCTCCTCGTGCATTGCTCGCGCCTCGGCGGGCGTGACCAGCGGCGATTCGAGACTGACCGCGAGCCGCGCGCCGTCGATTGGCTCGCCATCGTCGGCCAGGTGGAAGTCGAGCGTCGCCGGGGATCCCGCTGCGGTTGCCTCCTTCGGTCCCGTGATGCTGGTCTCGAACCCGCGAACTCCGGCGCGACCGACCGGAGGGCTAATACCCGAGCCTTCGGCCGGCGACGAGAAACGTCAGTTGTCGCGCGCGTTTATGGTCGCGTTTGTGACCGAAAGTGGCGACGGCAGGGCGATCGTGAGCGATGCAGGGCAACGATTCCTGCGTCCGCGATGGGCGGAAGACGGTCGGACCACTGATCGACCTCAAGGGCCGAGGGCGTCATGATTTGTGTGAGGTGGGTGTGCCGATCCATTCTTCGGTCGTACGGAGGATCACGGTTTCCTTTACCCGCGCAATCGCTGCCGAATCAGGAAGCGATTCGCACGACGCCAGCAGGTGTTCGTAACGATCGGTCTGCAGGAGCTCCTGGTGGTATTTCTCCACGCGCTCCTTCCAACCTTCGCTTTTCCGGGCGAGCAGCAGATTAACGATCTCGGCGACCGCGACTCCGCCGATCATGAACCCTGTTTCCGCAACGCCTCCGTGGAGTTTGACGGCGCCCCAGACCATGAGGACGACGAACGCCACGCTGGCAATGATGTGGACGGTGTCTTGGATGAAGCCGCCCAGCGCCGCCCGCCGGTAATCCCGATACAGCT
Source organism: uncultured Acidobacteriota bacterium (assembly GCA_963821585.1). Lineage (GTDB taxonomy): Bacteria > Acidobacteriota > Thermoanaerobaculia > Gp7-AA8 > Gp7-AA8 > QHVT01. The sequence continues at coordinate 2,846,396 of CAWGEI010000003.1, read as the reverse complement.
CCGGGTTGATCCGCTCCCGCGACTGGCGCTTCCACTGTTTGCCGATCTCCAGAGCTTCCCGGACCGTGTCCGTCAATTTCCGTTCGAGTTCCGACTTCGCGAGGAACCGAACCGCGATCGGACGACCGTCTCTGCCGATCTGCACGGCGGCCATTACGTCTTCATTTTTCACATCCCCGGAGACGAAGATCTTGGGAATGTTTGGATCCGCCTTCTCCGCCACTTCCAATCCGGAGCGATCGAACTCGCCGTCGTCCTTGAGTCGGTAATCGAGAACCGCTGCATCACAACGGCCTTTCGCGAGGATCCGCGATGCATCGGCAGGTGTGGTCGCCGTCACGACCGTGTAGCCCGCGGGCTCCAGCATCAACGTCGCCAGTTCCACGAACGACTTTCTATTGTCGGCCACCAGGATTGTCGGCATGCTCGTTCTCCTCGGAAACTCACACGACCGGGAGCGTGATCGTATTCGTGGTTCCTTCTGGCCCGGTCTTTGGCTTCAGGAGCTCCCCCTCGAACCGGCGGACGATCAGCTCCGCGGTTCGCATCCCGTAGCCGCTTCCCCTGGCCCTGGCGGCATCGCTCCGGCGATACCTCCCGTCCCCGTCCAACTCCGCTGGATCGACGCCTTTTCCCGTATCCGAGAACGCGATGCGGCAATACTGGTCGTTCAACGACGTTTCGATGGTCAATTGCTTTTGCGGACGCTTTTCCATCGCCCGCTGCGCGTTGGTCGACAGAATGGCAAACACCTCGCGCAGGAGATCGGCGTCGACCCGGACCAGTACTCCGTTCGTCTGGTCGATCGCGAGAACGAGTTCGATCCCGGCGTACTCCGTCCATCGTCTCAGCCGATTGTTCCAGTCGAGAAGGATCTCGTTTAAATGGTGGGCATGAAGTTCGACGGTGCCGCTGGACGTGAGCAGGCCCTCGAGAGTCCGCGCTACTTCCTCGAACGAATCGAAATCGTTCTGTAGAGCCTCGGAAACCCCAGCGTGTTCGGCGCGCAAACGAAGGATTTTGGCCCGGATGGTGACATCAAGAACGTCACCCTTATGCCTGTGCACAAGCACGCCCGACTTGATGAAGGCGAATGCGAGATCCTCAAGGTCTTCCTCGCGCTTTCTCGCCCGCGAGAGCTCCGCGCGGTGGCGCGCCGCGCGGATGGCGTCTAGCGCCAGCGTCGAAAGGAAGTCGAACGTCTTCGCTCCGTCGTCTTCGAGCCCGTACGAATCAGTGCTCTCTATGACGATCACGCCCTTGCGGTTCGGGCTATCCCCGATCGCGACCACCAGTTGCGAGAGCGTGTCTTCCCTCAGTGTCGGGACCCGCTGCTCGCTGGCCGATTGCGCGACGTTCAGTTTGGTCTCCCCGGTGTCGGCCACCAGCATGAGATCCGTTGGTTTCCCGTCGGCGGATGTCTCCGTCATTCGCCAGAACTGGGCGAGGCGCTCCTTCTGGTACTCCTTCGGCGACGTTGCGAAGGGGAAAAAGCGATGGTTGTCGCGGAGTGCGACCAGCACGGACGTGACTCCGCGCCCGCAGGCCTCCGCCACGCTGTGGGCCTGATCGGCGATGCTCTGAAGCGTCTCATGAAGGTGAGGCTTAACGGGGTCATCGGCGCTCCACGTCTGGGTCAGGACCCGCGCCGCCTCGCGCAGCGCCTCCTCGGTGCGGGCCTTCCGCCGCTCGCGCTCGAACAGATCCTTATTCCGGATCGTCACAGCCGCAAGATGCGCGAACATGCGGACGATCTCCTCGTCGTCGGTCGTGAACGTGTGCCGGCTTCGATAGTTCACGAAGAGAACGCCGACGGTCTGCTTGCCGGCATCGTTCTTGAGCCAGATTGGTGTGCCGAGGGACGACTTGACTGCTTCCCGCTTGACGAACGTGCCGCCGAGGATCCGGTCGTCGGTCACGTCATCGGTGTAGTAGAGATCGTCGTGGCTCAGGATGCGGCCGACCGCTGACTTGGAGGCAGGGCGAACGTTCAAGGCCGGTTGCTCGAGCGGCGTGGTCGTCGCCGGTCCGACGATCTCAGCGCGTACGGGATGAATCGTGTACAGGGTCACGATGTCACTACGGGTGGCGTCTTTGATCGCATACACGATCTGTCCGAGCGCGTCCTTCTGATCGCCGAGCGCGAGCGCCAGCGCCAATCTATGGACGCCCTCGCGGGCCCGCTGAATGCTCTCCATGCGCCATTCGCGGTCGATCATGAACGTCGCCTGCGTGGCGATGGACGAGACCAGGGTCTGGTCTTCCAGGCGCAGCTCGCGACAGACGTGACCCGGCACTCCGAGCTCGCCGATGCTCAGCAGGCCGACCGGACGGCCCGCGATCATCATCGGGACCGCGAACATCGACCGGATCGGCACTGGCTCGCCCGTTGCGCGATTGCGCAGCTCCAGCAACTCCGTGAGTCGGACGAGGGTGACGTCACCGTCGCGAAGCTCGTACGTGCTTCCGTCGATGAGCGCCTGATGGAGATACGGCCACTCCGCGATCGGAGTTCTGAGCCGTCCGTGCGGGTTCCACTGCACCTGCTCCAACGAATCATTCAGGACCGCCGCTTTCACGTTCAGGAATTCCTCGGAGTCCTCGGCGAGCAGAATCCGGCAATAGGACATGCCGGTGATGCTTACGACGTTGCTGGCGATCTTCTCCAGCCGCGCAACGAGAGTCTCTTCACTGGCCAGCGTGGTCCACGTCTCGAGAAGACGGCCGTACAGATTCTTCTGCTCCTTCAGCTCGTCGAACAGACCCGCGCTCTGAATCGCGACGACGATGGCTTCCGAAAAGACGCGAAGCACCGAGATGTCTTCGTCGTTGAAATGAATCGAATCGGCGGGACAACCATCGACCCCCTTCCGATTGCTGATGCGAAGCATTCCGACGACGGTCTCGCTATTCTGCTCGCGTCTCAGGAGCGGCATGGTGAGCAGAGAAAAACAGCGGCCGGATGGAGAGAGATCGATGCCCGATCTCACCGCCGGATCGTTGGTCAGCTCCGATCCCCAGAGATTGATGGCGAGTGGAACCTCAAGGGATTGTGCCGTTTCAATGCGCACCGAGTGCTTCCTCAACAGCCGCGCAAAGATCGCGCCGGTGAGACCTGAGCCCGGCTCGTCGCGGATAGGGAACGGATCGTTCGGCGGCTCGGTGTCCTCGCGATGACCATGACTGGCGCGCAGCATCAGTTGGCCGTCCTCGTCGAGGAGAAAGACGCCGCACATTTCCGCTCGAAGAATTCGCGCGGTGTGCTTGGCGATCGACTCGATCCGCGCCTTGAGCAATTCGAGGTCGAAGTTCTTGGAGATGTCAGCACTAGCGACCGACAGAGTACGCATCCGGTCCACCAGCGCAGTCTGCTGGAGGGCGATTGTGGCGATATCCGCGAAGTGCCGCAGGAGCCGCGCGTCGAAGGGTGTGAATACGCGTCCCCGCACGTCGGAGAGGTAGATCACTCCGATGCGCTCCTCCTGCCGCAACAGCGGCACTACGAGGACCGATCCGAACACGTTTTCGAACCCGGGCGCCCGATGCTCGTAGTGGTCATAGTCGGTCGTTCGGAGAAATGGCTCTTCGCTCAGAATGAGCCGCCAGGACATTCCCTCCGGTTTCTTCAGCCGGCGTCGCAACAGTTGTTCGTCGGAGCAGGCAACCAGCAGGAGACTGTCGTTTTCCGAGTCGTCCAGACAGCGTTGCCAGAGACCGACCTTCTGTGTGTTGAAAAGGCGCTGGGCCTGTTCGACGATCGTTCGCAGCAACGCATCGAGTTGCCGTTCCGAGGTCACCGCGACCGTGGCATCGCGAAATGACTCGAGCCAGCCGGCGAGTTGGCGCGCGCCGATCAGTTCGGACGCGAAACCTGCGAACGAGCGGCACAACGCGATCTGCTCAGGGGTGAACTCGCGCTGCTGTCCTCGCCAGTCGAGACTGAAGAAGCCGATGACGACGTCGTTGAAGTGGACCGTGACGATGCAGAGCGACTTGATGTTGTAGCGCTGCAGGAGGACTTGCACGTCGCCCAAGTCAGTCGCGGCGTCGACATCTTTGATGATGAGAGGCTGTTCGTTGCTCAGACGACGCTCTTCCGTGGGAACGCCGAGCAGTCGGAACGTCTCTCCCACCAAGCCGGGAAGTTTGGGGTAGTCGGCCACGACTTCCCGAGTCTCGTTCAATGGATCGAAACGAACAAAACCGCTGTGATCAACACCGATCATCTCCTGCGCGTACCGGCAAATCAGTTCGAACGTCTTGACGAGGTTCGAATCGAATTGCTCATGCTGGAAGGAGGCTCCCTCTATGTCGTTGCCCACAGCTCGCGACGCTCCGTATTGTTTGTGATGATTCCGGACCCAGCGCGAGAGTAGCATATTTTGCATCCCAGGAATTTGTATGAAAGTCCGGAAGCAATTACAGCCAACACAAGCGGCGTCACTGCATCCGTGCCTGCACCCGCTCGAAGCACGACGTGAAGTGCTCAATGCCGCCGAGGCGGGAACGCGACCCTTTAACGAAAAGATCGTCCTCACGGAGGGTGGCGTGTACACATGGGACTCGAGAGCCCGTGAAAAGTGTAAGAGGCTGACTGTCAACGACGCTGGAGCGCAGTTCCACTCGTAAGCCGAGCAGCACCACGACTTCGCACGCCACAGCATCCGCGTCAATTCGCTGATCGACAACCAGGTGCGTAGTGTCCGCCGTCGGCAGGTTTCGCGGCGTTCGACAAGATCTCGCAGCTTGAAGAGAACGATCCGCACAGTGGCGTCTTCTTTGCCATGTGGAAGCCGGCCTCAAAGTTCACGACGAGCTCATTGTAGTTCGACGAGAAGTGCGGGCTCGAGCTTGCGAAGACGCCGACGCGTCTGGCAGAGCTCAAGCGGAGTTGCAGAACCGCATCATCAACTATGGTTATGCAATGGCGGAGCGGGTGATCCGGACGCACTCCGACAAGGATGTGCTCGCGCCCGCGAAGTTTCCGGGGCGGGTGGGTTGTAGCGCCTCACCGTCCGCTTCGACGTCATGCGCTGGGGCCGCGCCATGATCCGGCCAAACCCGGCTTCGTCTGGAGCGTCGCCCGCCACGGTGTTTCCCCCCCCACGGCGCTATCCACTTCGCCAACACCGCCCTCAGTGGGGTGGCGTTGTTTGCCCAATCCGTGGGCGAGCTCGCCCCACCGGTGGGTAAACTCGCCCGATCAGTGGACACGCTTTGCCCAATCGTTCGGCAACACTGCCGAAGACGTTCGGTACGTTTACGGCCGGTACCTTCAGGAGGCGCCGGCACCACAAGGAGCGTCGCCCGCGGGCCGGCTGGTCGCTCGACGGTACATTCCCACCCACGTTTTTCAAGCGTGACACCACACTAGTTGCCGCTTTCTATCTTTGCACGATGAACGCTCGAAGATCGGAAAGCGGCGACTCGTCGTCGCCGCACTCCCTAGGGAGCAAATCACCCACGTTTTCTTAACCGGCCCCCTACCTCCGTGCCCTGAGCCGCACGGTCGCGCTGTTCTCGCCGGTCACCACGTTGAGCGAGATCGGCGCGGCCATCACCCACGCCGCGTCGTACAGCATCTGCCCCTCGGCCTCGGACCGATAGGGCCAGAAGTCGTAGGTCCCCGGAGGGATGTGCGCGAGCGAGACGCTGCCCTCGCCATTGGTCCTCAGGCGCAGCCCGCGGGTGAAGAGCTGGTGCGAGATGGCAGGCGGGACGATGGTGCCGTCGATGCGCATGAGGAGCCAGATGTCGGAAAAGGTCTCGCCGCTCTCGGACTTGAGCGCCAGCTTCAGTGACGACGCGCCTTCGCGGACCCGCACCACCAGCGGTCCCGTTCCGGAGACTTCTACCACGGCGAGCGAACCTTCCTCCGGCAGGGCGTAGAGCGAACAGCCGCCCGCCTCCGGCAGCGCCACCTCCGCGTGTCCATGCTCGTCGGTGAGGGCGGTCGACTTGATGTGTCCGTCGCAAGCCGCGTAGAGCATCGCGCCGGGGACGGGGTCGCTGTGCGTGTCGACGACGCGCACCGTGCGCTGCATGCCGCGGGCGAGGGTGAGATCGAGGGAGTGGCGCGCGGGGGCGCCGAGGAGCTGGAAGCTGGCCACGTCGCTTTCGAGATAGGACGGCGCCTTCGCCCGGAGGGCCTGGGCGCCCTCGAGCACGCCGAAGAACTCGAAGCGGCCGTCGGACGCGGAAGTGGTGCCGGCGGTCTGGTTCAGGTGATCGCTCTGCGTCCGCAGGATGACCTTCGCCCCGGCGATTGGCTGGCCGTCTTCGCCGACGACGCGGCCGGTGACGAGGCGATCGGGAACCTCGATGGTCAACGGGTCCGCCGAGAGCGCGACGTCGGCCACGTACGGCCCGGCGGCGCGATCGCGCCAGACGGTCGCGGTGTAGGCGCCGGGCTGCCACAGCGCGCCCACGAAGCGGCCGTCGTCACCGGCCTCCAGTTGCGTGTCCCAGAGCAATTCGTCCTCGGTGAGGAGGACTGTCGCGCGGGCGACCGGCTGTCCGGCCAGCGTCACCCGGAGCGACGTCTTCTTCTTCGGCAGCGTGAGGCGCACCGCGCCGCCGCCGCGGCCGACGTTGGCCTTGGCGCTGAGCCTCTCCAGCGGCTGCGGGCCACGGGCCAGCACGAGGTAGAGTCCCTCGGGCAGGCCGGTGAAGGTGGCGGTCGACTCCGCGGCGCCGAGTCGTTTGGACGCCGACCAATGGGGAGGGGCTCCTTCCACCCGCGGCGCGAGCGCCAGCTCGATCGGCCCGGTGAACCCGTTGCGGGCCACGGCGATCCGAAGGTCGGCGGCGGATGCGGAGAGGGAGACGGCGAGCAGCGATGAGAAGACGAGCTTGTGCATGATGATCATCCGAAACGGCGATCTCTCCGGCCTTTCGTAGTCGTGCGGGCTTACTTCGGCGCGTCGAGCGAGGGGGTCACGTTCTGCGCGACGGCGGTCGGATTCGTCACGACGGTGGTGACGCCATTGGTGGCGGGATCCGGACGGGTGATCTCGATCAAGGCCACCTGAAATTCGCCGAGCAGCGGCTCGGTGAAGAATGAGATGCAGAGTCCGGACAACTCCTGGCAAACGCCGCCGATGGTCCGGCAACGGGTGCCGCCCGCATCGTTCATGCAGGGACCGGATTCCGTCAGGCAATACATGCAGGGGGGAGCGGCGAGCGCAGGGACGGCGACGGACAGCAACAGGGTACAGACGAGGATGGCTCGGGTGAGTTTCATGATTTCCTCCTTGATTCCAGAAAGATCGCCGGCCGCAAGTATGCACAGGCAGAACCGCTGCGCTAGAGATTTCTTGTGATGGTCTCGCCGGGATTCCACTTGGCCCGGCCGGGACCCCGACGGCCGGAACGGGCAGGTCAGTCGCGCGTCACTGCGGTCAGGTTCATCGTGAGCAGGGCCCCCGGTTTCGGAAGCTCGCTGACTCCGATCACGGTCCTCGCGGGGCGATGATCGCCCATCATCTCCACATACGCCCGGTTCATTTCCTCGAAGTCGCTCATCGACTTCAGAAAGACGTTGATATGGAGGACCTGGTGCAGGTCCGAGCCGGCCGATTCGAGACAGACCTGAAAAGACTTCAGGATCTGTCGGGCCTGTGAATGGACATCGGGCCCGGCCAGTTGTCCCGTCGCCGGATCGACGCCGGCAATGCCGCCGATGCTGAGGAATGGACCGGCTTTGGCCACGTGGCTATAGGGCCCGATCGGTGCCGGAGTATGGGGAGGTGTGGAGGTCTCGACGATGTTCGCCATAACGTCCGATGATATGGCCGGGGATGGTCGGTGCGAGGAAGGAAGCGTTCCCCCGGGAGTACCATCTCCGAATGCGCCGGTCTCTCGTTCTCCTCGCGGCAGTGTTTTTCACCTGCACCCTCTCCGCTGAGGTCGAGCTGCCGAAGGCGGACGAGAAGTGGATCAGGTTGGAGACGGACGGCTTCCGGTTCATCAGCAGCGCGTCGCCGCGCGTGACGCAGGGGATCGCCGGCGACCTGCTGCGCATGCGTGCGGCGGTCGGGCAGATCACGCGTCTGCGGGTCCATACCTCCGAGCCGACGCGCGTCTTCATCTTCTCGACCGAGCGCGGTTTCGCGCCTTACCGCGATGCGGCGCTCCGCGCGACGGCGGTCAACTTCTCCGGCGTCTTCCTCCAGAGGCCGGGCGGCAATTTCATCCTCCTGCGCAGCGATTCCTCGTCTATCGACCGGGGCGTGTATCACGAGCTGGCGCACCAGTTCATGGCGAACACCACCGGCAATATCCCGTCCTGGTTCAGTGAGGGGCTTGCCGAGTACTACTCGACGTTCCACAGCTCGGCGGACACGACGGAGATCGGCCTTCCTGTCGGGTCCCACGTGCAGTGGCTGCGCAACGAGCCGCCGGTCCCGCTGCGGGAGCTGTTCGCCATCTCGAGCTCGTCGCAGGTCGTCAACGAGGTCGAGCGCACCGGCCACTTCTACGCGCAGTCGTGGGCGCTCGTGCACTACCTCATGGTCGATCCCGGCCGGCGGGCGAAGCTCAATCGGTTTGTCAATCTCCTCGTCGGCGGCAAGAGCGTCGACGACGCGTTCGCCAGCGCGTTCGGGACGCCGGTGAGCGAGCTGGAGGAAGCGCTGCAGGCGTACATCCGCAGCGTGACGTTCCCCTACTACTCCTACAAGCTCGGGGACCTGGCCATCGCCGAGCTCCCCGAGCCGGTGGCGATGCCGCATGACGCGGTGCTGCAACAGCTCGGACAGCTGCTCGTGGCGGCCGATGACCAGCATGCCCGCAGCGCGGAGCGTTTCTTCCGGGAGGCGCTGGCGGTGAACCCGAAGAACGCGCTCGCGTACGCCGGGCTCGGGCGTGCGTACGACGCCACCGGCCGCACGGCGGACGCGGATGCGGCATACGCGAAGGCGGTGCAACTGGCGGGCAAAGACGCCGAGGTCTACCTGGCGGCGGGATGGAACATCTGGAGCCGCCAGCGCAATCAGAAGTCGTACGGTCGGACGCGGACTCTATTCCGGCGTGCGACGGAGGCCGAGCCGGCGTCAGCCCGAGCGTGGGCCGCGCTCGCATCGCTGTACCGGGACAGCGACAGGGACCACTCTCTGGCCATCACGGCGTTCAGGAAGACCCTGGAACTGGAGCCGGAAAACGACGAAGCGTCGCTCCACCTGCGCCAGCTCCTCACGCGCGAGGGCCGCTCCGACGACGCGCGCAAGCTCGAGCAAGCGAGGCTCGCCCGCACGTACGAGCGCGCCGCGCAAATCCAGGCGACGGTGCTGCTCGCCGAGGTCGACAGGTTCGAGACAGCGACCGAACTGGGTGCCTCGCTCCACGAAGCAATTGCGAAAGCCGACACCGGCATGTACGACGAAGCGCTGGCCATCCTCGATCGCCTGCTGCCCACCATCCGGGACCCGGCGATCGAGGAACAGACCCGCGCGTTCCGGGAGCAGGTGGCGGGGATGAAGGCGAAGAAGAAGTGACCAGGGCTCACTTCCCCCCGGCCGCGAGTCGCGCTTCGATCCCCGCGTAGAACTGCTGTGCGATCTCCCGGACCCACTCGGCCGGGTCGGCGTCGAACACGATCGCGAGGAGCAGGATCGTGTCCAGGCTCGGCGTGTTGCCGCCTTTCTCCATGTTGGCGAGCGTGTTCGGGTGCATCTCGCTATGCCGGGCCAGCTGCGCGATCGTCCAGCCGCGTTGGGAGTCGCAGACGCTGGAGAATTTGACCGAAGGCGACCGCATTGGGACGGATGTACCTGGATTTCGGCATGTCTGAGAGGGTAACAGCCCACGGACGGGCTTGTCAGCGGAGCGCCTGCGTGACCGACCCACACCATGGAGTGAAGCGGTCGGCAGTACTGGCAAGGAAGTCCACACCGTGGTGGGAACCGGTCGTCAGTACTGACAGGGGAGCTCACACCGTGGAGTGAACCGGTCGTCAGTACTGACAGAGGAGCTCACACCGTGGAGTGAACCGGTCGTCAGTACTGACAGAGGAGTCCACACCGCGGAGTGAACCGGACGTTAGTACTGAGAGAGGAGTCCACACCGTGGAGTGAACCGGACGTTAGTACTGGCAGGGAAGTCCACACCGTGGAGTGAACCGGTCGTCAGTACTGACAGAGGAGTTCACACCGTGGTGTGAACCGGTCGTCAGTACTGGCGGAAGGGCTCACACCGTGGAGTGAACCGGTCGTCAATACTGACAGAGGAGCTCACACCGTGGAGTGAACCGGTCGGCAGTACTGACAGTGGAGCTCACACCGTGGAGTGAACCGGTCGTCAGTTCTGACAGAGGAGTCCACACCGTGATGGGAACCGGGCGGCAAAGCGCGCTTCCAATTGTGGCGCCGGGCAGAGCCCCAATGGCGTTGACTTCAGGCGAGAGCGCCCCTCACCCGGCCTTCGGCCACCCTCTCCCCGCTACCGCGGGGAGAGGGGCTATCCTCGGGTTCCTTCGCGCGAGAAAGAGCATCGAGGACCTGCCTCTCGCGAGAGCCAACCTTGATCAGCCCCTCTCCCCGCGCGTGAGCGTGGGGAGAGGGTGGCCGAAGGCCGGGTGAGGGGCGCTCTCGCCTGAAGTCAACGCCATTGGGGCAGAGCCCGGGGCCAAGATTGGAGCGCGCGCCTTCGCGCGCCTACCTGTGCGACACCCCCCGCAAATGCTCCACGATCGGCTCGTTCACCACGGCAGGATGGGAGATCGGCCCCATGTGACCCAACTCGCCGAAGAGGCGCAGGCGGGCGTGGGGGAGGGCGGCGGCGAGGCGCTGGACGACGCGGCGCTCGGGCATGGGGGAGAGCTCACCGCCCATGACGAGGGTGGGGACGCCGATGGTGGCGTAGGTGGCGCGGGTGGTGCGGTCGGCGGCGAGGCTCATCACGCCGTAGAACATCTTGATCCCCATGGCGCGGAAGGCGGCGCGGGTCGGGTCGCCGGCCTGGTCCCAGGCGCCGGGGCCGCTCCACCACTCCACGTAGGCGCGCAGCCAGGACTCGTCCACGCCGCTGGCATCGGGCTCCCACGTCTGCTTCAGGCCGGCGGCGAGGCCGGCGATGGCGTCGGCGTCTTCGACTTCGTCGAGCACGCCGAAGGTCACCGGGTCATAGGCGGCGATGGAGCGCACGAGCTCGGGACGCCGCAGCGCGAGCTGCAGCGCGAGCAGGCCGCCGTACGAGTGTCCGACGACGTGCACCGGCTCGTCGACGAGCGACTCCACGTAATCGACGTCCAGGCTGAAGTGAAACGGCTCCCCTTCCTTCCACCCTGTGTCGCGCGACTCGAAGAGGTCCGGCGCCACGACGCGGAAGTCAGGCTCGAGCAGCTCCCGCAGCTTGCGCCACTGGCGCGAGCTGAACCCGCCGCTGTGAATCAGGAGGGCTGCCGGTTTCGTCATTGCAGCGCAATCGCACCCGGGCCGGCCGATGGATTCCTGTGCTCCGTGTAAAGGTCATTGACCCTGTCGGAAAACAGCGGCGGACCCGATGCCTCCAGAACTTTGATCCGGTCGATGATCCGTTTCTTGATGAGGTTCCGCGGATGGGCGGTCTCGGTGTGGGCGATCTTGACCAGCTCGTAGATGTCGTCCGGCGACAGGTGCGGATGCTTCCAGACCATGTACTGCGAGTCGTAGTGAACGGGATCGTGGTCGAACGTCAGGTCCTCGATGTGCTTCATCTGCGAGTTCGTGTGCGGCGTCAGGACGAGCAGCGACAGGCAGAACGGCCGGATGTCGTTCTTGATGATGTCGATGGCCTCGAGCAGGGAGTTGGCCGTGTCGAACTCGAACCCGAAGATGTACGTGATGGTCGTGGTCATCCCGAAGTCGTTGAGCTCCTTGAACAGGGCGAGGATGCTCTGCACGGTCTGTCCTTTGGTATAGGACGTCAGCGTGTGATTGGCCAGCGTCTCCACGCCGGTGTAGACGCTGCGCAAGCCCATCCTGTGCAGCTCTTTGACGCGGCCGCGGAGCAGGGTCACCCGGCTGGTGCAATGCCAGATCAGCCCCCGCTTGTGCAGCTCCTGGATGACCTGCGCGGAATGCTCGCGGTCCTGCAGGAAGGTCTCGTCGAGGATCGTGACCGACTGGATGCCGTTCTTCACGTACACGTCCAGGACGCGGCAGATCTCTTCGATGGGCGTATAGAAGGGGTCGGGCATGAAGGTCGTGGTCGGGCAGAATTTGCACAGATAGCGGCAGCCGACGCCGGTGTAGAGATAGCCCACCGGCACGCCCCGCATCATGGTGCCCATGAGAATCGGATGGCGCCGCGGCCCCATCGGCTCTCCGTCGACCAGGAGCTTCATCTGCGCCACGCCGTCGCTGTCGAAGATCCGGTCGAAGACGTGCTCCATGCCCGGAGTGTTGGCGCCGTAGTTTCCGGCCCAGGTCTCCTGCACGCCGTAGTTGCGCGCCATCTCCACCATCTTGATGACCTGCGGCACGTTGAAGCGGTAGAAGCTCATGGCCAGGACGTCGTAGTTGCCTTCCCTGAGGCGGGTCTCGTACTCCTCCATGGTGGGGTAGTCCAGGATGTCGATGGAGGGGATGTTCTCCTTGAGGATGTGAATCCCCCCGAAAGGCCACTCGAAGTCCATCTGCACCTCGGCGTTCATGCACAGCTCCAGCAGCTCCCTCTTGCTGGTGAGCTGCGAGATGTTCACCTTGTGCCGGCGGCGGTTCTGGAAGAACGGAATGACCCCGTCCCACGTCGGTGTGGTCAGCAGGACGCGTTTGTTCGGCCGGCCCTTCGAGCTCATCACAGTCGGGTTGTGGGCGGTATCCATGACGTTCTCCTTTGTGCCTGGAAATCCGGAACAGTTGTCGTGGTGCCGAGCTGCCGGATCAACTCCCGGCAGCGATGGCGCTGAATTTTGCCGCTGCTGGTTTTGGGGATCTCTCCCCGTTTCACCCAGTGAATCGTCACGCCGCCCAGACCGAAGGCCGACTCCAGCGCGCCGCGCAGCAGGTCTTCGGCGGCCGCCTGCCCGGGATGCGGCAGAGTCCGGGTCTCGACGAGGAGGTGCAGCGACTCGGTCATCGAGCTCGTGTCCTGCATCCCGCACGCGACGAGGCCGTTCACGATGTCGCTGTCGAGGACGTGCTCCAGCGCCGCTTCGATCTGCGCGGGCACGAGGTTGCGCCCGTTGATGATGATGATGTCCTTCTGGCGGCCGGTGATGTAGAGCTGGCCGTCCGCCAGGTATCCGAGGTCGCCGGTGCGGAGGTAGCCGTCGGCGCGCTTGAGAGCGGCGGTCTCGGACACGTTGTCCCAATAGCCGCCGATCACGCTGGGGCCCGCAAACTCGACCTCGCCGATCTCGCGCTCGCCCAGGGGGAGGCCTTCGCCGTCGGTGATCCGGATGTGGTGTCCGGGGATCGCGGGACCGACGGAGACCAGGCTCGCGCGCCGTTTCGCATCGGGTGCGGGGACGCAGCGCCCGGCGGATTCCATCAACCCGGCATCCACGCGCTCCACATGCGGCAAGGCGTCGACGTCCGGAATCGACGCGGCCAGCGTGGCTTCGGCCAGACCGTAGACCGGCAACATCGTCGTGGCCGGGAATCCATAACGCGCAAAGGCCTCGGTGAACTGCCGGATCGTGTCTTCATGGACCGGCTCCGCGCCGCAGAGCGCGACACGCCAGGAAGAGAGGTCGAGGTCCTCGAACGTGCGGCGCTTCGCGAGCCGGGCGCAGGCCTGGTATGCGGAATTCGGCGCCGGGGACAGCGTGCCGCCGAAGCGGGAGATCATCTGCAGCCAGGTGATCGGGTTGTGGACGAAGTTCACCGCGTCCGTGGCGATGAGCGGGCACTGCCAGAACAGCGCATACGAGATCCCGATCAGTCCCATGTCGTGGAACAGCGGCAGCCAAGTCACCAGCGAGTCGCCGTCGCGGTGCCGGATGGCCCGGCCGATCCCTTCGACATTCGCCGCGATGTTGCGGTGGCGGATCACGGCGAACTTGGGAGTGCCGGTGGTGCCGGACGTGGCCTGCAGATGCGCGACGTCGGCTTCCCGCGGCGTGAAGTCCAGGGTGGCGAGCTCGCCGTCGCCGCACAGCTCCGCCGGCGTGACGATCGTCAGCGCGGAAAGGGGAGACAGTGCCTGGCGCGCTTCCGCGGTTGCGATGACCCACGTCGCGCCCGTGGCCCGGGCCAGGCCGTCCAGTTGCGCGGCATAGGCATCCATCGGCCGGCTCGCGCGCGGCGCCGGCAGCATGATGGGGAGGACGCCGGAGAACAGCGCGCCGAAATACACGGCGAAAAACTCGCGCGACGTGGGGATGGCGACGAGCACGCGGTTGCCGGCGCGGAGGTGCCGCGCGCGAAAGCCGCGGGCAGCGCGGCGCCCGGCCTGATGAAGGTCGGCATAGGAGAGCGCAAACGTTCCTTCCGGCCGTTCCACGACGTGAATCGCGATCCGGTCCGGATGTCTCGCGAGACTGTCGTCGAATGCTCCGACGACGGTGGCAAAGGATTGCGGGGTCATGGTCACATGTCCGGCAGAGCGGAAGGCTGCATGGGCGCCGCATTGGGAAGCGTCCGGCCGCGCGCCTCCAGCCGTCTCCGGAGCGCCTGCTTGAGATCGTTCTTGGTCCGGATCCCCATGCGATCGGGGTCATTGACCGTTCGCTGCGCCCAGGCCAGCACGTCGCGCGCCTCCGACGGCGACATCCTGGGATGCTTCCAGACGAGGTGGTAGAGGTCGAACTGGCTGAGATCGGACTCGTCGATGAGCGGCTCCATCTCCCGGTAGAGCCGGGTGCGGTGGAAGGGCGTCAGCAAGGTCAGCGAGCAGACGAAGACGCCTTCCTCCGCCAGCCGCCGCACGTCCGCCTGCATCTCCTCGATCGTGTCGTCCTCATAGCCGATCATGAAGGTGCCGATGGCGCGGCGGCCGTAATGATTCAGCTCCGCGATCGTCTCGCGGATGACGCGGACGTCGTCGCGCTTGTGGACGTCGGTGTGATGTTTCTCGTTGAAGGACTCGATGCCGATGGTGGCCCCGTCCATGCCGCGGTCGGTCAACTCGCCGATGCGCCCGTGAATGAGATCGGAGCGGGTCAGGCAATCCCAGGAGAGACCGCGTTGGGCGAGCGCGTCGATGACGAGATTGCCGAGGTGGTTC
This sequence comes from uncultured Acidobacteriota bacterium, assembly GCA_963821585.1. Lineage (GTDB taxonomy): Bacteria > Acidobacteriota > Thermoanaerobaculia > Gp7-AA8 > Gp7-AA8 > QHVT01. The sequence continues at coordinate 2,831,249 of CAWGEI010000003.1, read as the reverse complement.
TGGAGCAGGAAACTCTCGTCGTAGATGACGACGTGGGCGACCTTCCGCTCCTGATAGGCGTCCAGAGCCTCCTCCAACTCGGCCATGGCGATCGCGTCCTCGACCGGATTGAAGACCGGGGTGGAGCAGAACGTACAGCCGACGTTGCAGCCGCGCTTGGAGTAGAGATAGCCGACCGGCGAAGTGATGCCGCGGAACTTGGTCTCGCCGAACATCGGCGGATGGTGGATGCGCTGCAAGGGCCGTCCGTACACATATTGATGGAGGACGAACTCGCCCGGGCCTTTGACCAGATTGGTGAAATGCGCTTCCAGCCCGGGAGTGATCGCGCCGTAATTGCCGCCCCAGATCTCGCGGACGCCGGCCTCCCTCGCCTCGCGCGCCATTTCGATGGCCACGGGTGTGGACCACGTGTAGAAGCTGATCCCGACCATGTCCCACTGTTCCGACTGCAGCGCGGCGCGGTATTCCGCCCAGGTCGGGTACTGGAGGATCTCCACATCCGGCACATTGGCCTTGAGGAAGAGCAGGCCGGTCGGCGGGCAGGAGACGGAGAGCCGGTCTTCGATGTCGACCGCGCACGTCCAGCTCATGTAGATGTCGGTGCGGTCGTCAGGAGCACTTTCTTCATTGCGGGCCTCCGTGTGTAAAGGGGTTATCCGTCGTATCGGGAGACGATCAGGCTGGCGTTGACGCCGCCGAAGCCGAATGAATTGATCAGGCAGTGGCCGGCGTCCCGGTCGCGCGTCTCGCGCACGACGTCGACGTCCGCGTACTGAGGCGCCACCGTGTCGAGGTGCAACGTCGGCGGAATCCTGTTCGTGCGGAGCGTTTCGATGGACGCGAGCAGGTTCAGCGGCCCGCTGGCGGCGAAGGTATGGCCCACGTGGCCCTTGATGGAGGTCACGGCCGGCCGCGCCCCCTGTTTTGCGAACACGTTCTGCAGGGCTTCGAGCTCGCTCTCGTCCCCTTTCACCAGTCCGGCCGCCTGCGCGTAAACGCAGCCGATGTCCGCGGCGTCGAGCCCCGCGTCCCTCAGGGTCAGGGTCATGCAGCGGGTGATGTCCTCGGTCGCCTGCAGCGTGATCTGTGTGCCGCCGCTGCAGGTCGCGTAGCCGCGGAGCTCCGCGTGGATCGTGGCGCCGCGGGCTTCGGCGTGCGCGCGCTCTTCGAGCACGAACACGGCCGCCCCTTCGCCGACGACCATGCCGTCACAGCGCTGGTCGAACGGACGCGGGGTAGCCCGGGCCTCCGGCGTGGCGGTCAGCGCGTGCATGGCCTGCAGTCCGGAATAGCCGATCGGTGTGATGGCCGCTTCGGTGCCTCCGGCCAGAGCCCATTTCATATAGCCGCCGCGGATGGCCTGCACGGCCTGCCCGATGGCCTGGTTGCCGCTGGCGCAGGCTCCGGCAATCGTGTACTGCGGCCCGCGAAAGCCGTGATTGAGCGCGATCATGCTCGCGGCCATGTTCGAGATCAGCGACGGGATGAGGTACGGGCTGACTTTGCGCGGCCCTCGCGCCTCCTGCAGAAGCACCCCCGCTTCCAGGTGCGGCAAGCCGCCCGTTCCCACTCCGATGAACACGCCGCCGTCGGGCGGACACGCTCCCTCCGCAAGCAGGCCGCTGCTCGCGAATGCGTCGCGGGCCGCGGCGGCGGCGTATTGGACGAAGCGGTCCATGCGCTTCATCTCGTGCGCATAGGGGGCGTCGCCGAAGTCGAGATCCGCATCGACGACCTCCGCGGCCAGCTGGCAGGAAAACCGGCTGGCGTCGAATCGCCGCAGCGGTCCGATCGCGGAGCATCCGGCCAGCAGCCGGCTCCAGATGCCCGGTACGGAAGCACCGAGCGGCGAGACGACGCCGGTGCCGGTGATGCAGACCTGTTGCGGGACGGACATGAAAACGTCCGGGATCAAACGTTCTGTGTTTTTCGGGAGAGCAGCATCTCGATGTGGTTGACGAAATCCTCCATGGTGTCGATCTTCTCCATGACGTTCTCGCCGAGCTCGATGTCGAACTTGTCCTCGAGAAACAGGATCATTTCGAAGAGCTTGAAGGAATCGAGACCGGGAACGGCGAAGGCGACGCGGGACTCCGGCCGGAGATGACTGACGTCGGTCTCGAGATACTCACCGATGTACTGAACGGTTTGCTGGAACAGATCAGCGGTGGCCATGCACGCACCTCCTGCAGGTTGCTCTGCAGAGGAGTGCCGCGAAAACGGCGGCTCCCTACCTCACGCGACATAATTGCCGCGTTATTGCCAGAAGTGCATGCAAAAAGGGTATGTCGCGTGTCTGGGGCTTGGAGTTGCAAGATCCGGATTTTTTATGCCGGGGAAGCGAGTCCCGCTATGAGCGAGACGTTCTGACGGAGCGCTGGCGTCCCGCCGGCTGTTCGGGCGTGCGTCCCGCCGCCCGGGCACTCGGGAGAACGGAGCTTCTTGCGTCGTGCCATGCTCCCCCGCCCACCCAGGTGGCGGCGCGGGACGCCGCCACATCAGCCGCCGGGACGGCGGCGCTCCTCCTGAATGCCGGCGCTCCGCTGACGAAAATTCTTACACGCGGGTGCCACCCACGGGCACCGTTACGGCAATCCGACCCGGCGATACCAACCGTAGAGAACCCAGTGAATCTCATTTCGCAGTGTCGGGCGGCGGTGTTTACCGCCATCGTGTTCGTGATCGCCACCGTGGCGATTCCGACGCTGCACCTCGCGTTTCACTTCCTCCCGCACGACCATGCTGGCAGCGAGACCCACTACCACCCCCATGGACATGAAGGAAAACCCTCCGATCCGAAGCACGGGGAGGGGAGCCTCGCACACTTTTCGCTCGCCCTGAGTGACGGGGCTGCGGCTTCGTTCGTCCTGGCACTCTGCGGCGTCGCGCCGATCGACGGCGTTGTTCCGTTCACCGCCGCGCCGGCCTCCTCGGCGCACGTTTCCGTCGCGCGCTTTCGCGGCCCTCCGTGTGCCTGAGAGTCCGTTCGCTCCTACGCACGACTCACGATGAATGGAGGACCACGGCGAATCGGCGGGGCGTCGACGACGTCACGACCTGCCGAGACTCCACGGAGAACCTGATGAAACGAACCCTGCTCGCACTCACCCTTACGGCATTTCCGCTGGTCGCGTCGGCGCATGACTTCTGGCTCGAGCCGTCCACCTTCCGGCCGGTGAAGGGCTCCGCCGTCACCCTGCGGCTGCGCGTCGGGGAGCGTTTCCTCGGCGATCCGGTCCCGCGCGGATTCGATCTGGTCCGCTTCGATGCCCGGACGAGCCGGGGAATCGTTCCGGTAGGTGGCGAGGCGGGCGGCGATCCGGCGGGAGCGATCCCGGTCGCCGCCGATGGGCTGGTCCTGGTGGCGTATCAGAGCAAACCGTCCTACGTGGAGTTGAATGAGGAGAAGGTGCGGCAATACCTGCGCGAAGAGGGGCTGGAACGGATTCACGAGGTGCGCGCGAAGTCTCCGTACGCGCGGCAGCCGTGGCGGGAGATCTTTTCGCGCTGCGCAAAGTCTCTGCTATGGACCGGAAAGGGTGCGCCTTCGGGCTTCGACAAGCGCGTCGGTATGCCGCTCGAGCTCGTTCCGGAAAAGAATCCGTATGCGCTGCGGACCAAGGCTTCGTTCCCTCTCCAACTGCTCTACCTCGGCAAGCCGCTTCCGGGCGCGCTCATCGTGGCGGTCCCGAAGGCGGCGCCGAACCGCCCGGTCTCGGCGCGCTCCGACGCCCAGGGGCGCGTGCGCCTTCCGCTCGACGTCGCCGGCGACTGGATGATCAAAGCCGTCCACATCGTCCCCGCGCCCCCCGGCGCGCGCGGGCAATGGGAGAGTCTCTGGGCTTCGCTCACGTTCGAGCTTCCCCGATGAAACGCGCCGCTGCGGCACTGTTCGTACTGATGCTCTTCGCGCCAGTGCTGGGCGCGCACGAGCTGGGGGCCACGCGCGTGAATGCCACGTTCACGCGGGATGACCGGTATCGCATCGACGTGCTCGTGGATCCGGAAACGCTGCTCTACCGCCTCCATCGGCTGGCCACCAACGGCGAGCAGCTTCCGCCGGTCCCGCCGAACGAGCTCGCGGGACGCATCGGCGCGCAGTCGGCGCTGATCGTGCGGCAGGTCGAGATTCGCTTCGACGGCGTCGCGGTCGTACCCGCCGTTCAGTACATCCCGGTGCCGGATGTGGCCGGAGCGCGGGGCCTCCTGCGTTTCGAGGGGCAGTTTCCCCGCGGCGCCCGCACGTTTCAGTGGCGGTATGCGCTGCCCTACACGCCCTACCTCCTGACGCTGGAGGACGAGGCCGCGCCCGGACCGCAGCGCCAGTGGGTGGAAGGCGACGCGGCGAGCGAGCCGTTGTCCCTGGGCAAACGGGTGGGAGCGCTTTCCCGCGGGCAGCTCGCGCTCCTCTACCTGCGGCTCGGCTTCACGCACATCATCCCCAAGGGACTCGATCACATCCTCTTCGTCCTGGGCATCTTTCTCCTCACCACGCGGTGGCGCCCGCTGCTGGCGCAGATCACGGCGTTCACGATCGCGCATTCCGTGACCCTGGCCCTCACGATCTATCAGATCGTCAGCCTGCCCTCCCGGTTCGTCGAGCCGGCCATCGCGCTTTCGATTGCGTACGTCGGCATCGAGAACGCGGCCACGCGGACGGTCAAGCCGTGGCGAATCGCCCTGGTCTTCGCCTTCGGCCTGCTGCACGGGATGGGCTTTGCCGGCGTCCTCCGGGAGTTGGGAATTCCGAAGTCGGAGCTCGCGACGGCGCTCGTGGCCTTCAACGCCGGCGTCGAGCTGGGCCAGCTCACGGTCGTGGGTCTGGCCTTTCTGCTCGTCGCTTCGTGGGCGCGCCGGAAGGAGTGGTACCGGGCACGGGTGGTCATCCCGGTCTCGATCCTGATCGCTTTCGTTGGACTGTACTGGACCATTGAGCGCACCGCCTGGTGACGGCGGCCCCATATGGAGTGCGGCGACGGCGAGTCGCCGCTTTTCTATCTTTGCGCGCTGACCGCTTCGAATGATTGAAAAGCGGCGACTCGCCGTCGCCGCACTCCATATCAGCACCGGAAGCGTTCGGTCGCAGGGACTCAGTCCAAAGAAAGCCCCGCCATCGAGATGGCGACGTCCGTCGGACGCGCGTACTCGGTGAAGTCGAGGTAGAGCAGGTTCACGATCTGGCCATACGCGTTGGGGATCGCCAGCTCGGTCATGTCGCTGCCGAGATAGCGGTCGGGGTCCTGGGCCACGCTCCAGACGTAGGTAGGAACCGTACAGGTCCACGAGAGCAGAAACAGATCGGACGGCGTTTTCCCATCGGCGCAGAGCCCGGTGTACTTCTGGAACTTGTCGAACTGATCGGCTTTCATTCCGCCGTAGTCGGCCAGGTCGGCGTACACGTCATAGACGCGGAGATGGCCGTCTTTTGCGGAGCCGGAGGTGCTGTCGCGGTAAATCCAGAAGCCGGCATCCGACTGACCCTTGGCCCAGTCCTTGTCCATCACCACCAGCACGCACGGGCCAGCGGACACGTACTGCCCGAGCGTCACCTCTCCGAGCGTCTGGCCATCCGGCAGCGGCTTTTTGTAGAGATACGGGCCGAGAAAGGACGTGACCTGAGCCATCAGCTGATCGTTCGCCGTGCTGCTCCAGTTGTCGAAGTGGGAGAACTTGAGGATGATCAGCTCCTGGCACGGATTGAGGAGCCAGAACTGGATCTCCTGCAGCACGCTCGTGAGCGACGGACCGCTGACCCATCCGTGGTAGAGGTCGATGGACGTCCCATTCCACGTCGGGCGGAGATCGAACCACCGCACGCCCATGGCCAGCTGGTCGTAGATGCGGAGATCCTGCGTCTGGCCGAGGGCGGCGGTGCCGGTGTTCTGGTACATCGACGCGTCGTGGGACGCCGGGAGCGTGAGCTTCCGCAGCGGCAGCTCGCCGAGCTCGTCGAGACGATTCGACATCCAACGCCCGCGATCCATCACCAGAGATGTCGAGGAATAGCACTGGGAGAACGTCGCCGACGAGTGAACCTGGACGGCCAGATTGCCTTGCATGGCGCAGCAGGCGCCGACGCCATAGTCGAAGATCGAGGCTCCGCCACCCATCTCCACATTCGCGCCCTCGAGGTTTCCGGGCACCTGCAGCAGGACCGCGCCGCTCCAGCCCTCCGCGCTCGACTGGCTGTAGGTGAGCAGAGTCGCGCCGTCATCGGTGAGAGCGATCGAGGCGCTCGAGCCGTTGTCCAGACCGATCTCGTCGCCGAAGCGGATGCGGTTCCCGTCGATCGTCCCGACGCGCCTGTAGACGCTCGAGCCCCTGTCGAAGACGAGGACCACCTGCCCTTTGCTGTTGATCGCCACCGACGGCCTGGCGCCGTCGGAGATGTACTCTCCGTCGGTTTTCCAGTCGAGGCTCTGGCCGTTGGTCGAGCCGATGTTGTAGTACAGCTTGTCCTTGTCCGGATGCTGATGGACTTCCACGACGACGCCGGCGTCGTTGACGGAGATCCGGGGACGGCGGCCGGTGTCGTGCTTCCCTTTGGCTTTCCAGGCGATCTTCGTCCCCGGGATGCCGACGTTGAACCACAGGTCGTCGTTGTTCTGCGATTTGTGGATTTCCACGACGGCGATGGCGCTCACGGCGATCGACGGCGTCTCCCCCTTGTCGTAGGGGACGGGCGCATCCCAGTCGACCGTCATCTCCCTCGGATGCCCGAGGCGATACGAGAGATCGTCCCCGTCGGCATGGACTTCGTAGATGACTCCGGACTTGGACAACGCCACTGCAGGGTCGGTTGAGTTTGAATAGTTGACACCGAGACCGAAAAATAAGCTGCGCATGTGCTCCTCCCTTTCTTTTGCTGCAATGGAACGAGGATCGACCCGGAGCGCCGCGCAAACCATCCCTCGACGGCCTAGACTTCATATGTCCAAAGACATAGAGCCGTGGAACGATGAGTGACTCACAGGGAATCGCGCGGCACGTCTCGCAAGCTCGGGCGGAGCGGCTGGTGGCGATGTCGCGCCTGCTCACGCACGTGTTTGCTGTAATCGCCGCCGTGATCACGGCGCGCGACTACCACAGCGCCGCTCCGCTGTGGTTGCTGCTGCCCTGGTGCGTGGTCTCGGCGATCCTGCTCTGGTCCACCTACCGTTTCGGCCGTCTGTTCCGGCCGTCCCTTCTGCTGCTGCTCGATCTCGTGATCATCGCCGTGGTCATCGCCATGACCGGCGGCGGCACGAGTCCGTTCTTTCCGTGCCTCCTGCTCACGCCGTTCGGTGCGGGCATCCTGTTCGGACGCCGGGGGATGTTGTGGGCCGGCTGCGGCACGCTGGCTGCGTATCTGGGGATCGTCGCGGTCGCCACGGAGCACCAGGTGACGGATCCGCGGGTGCTGATCATCCGCCTCGGCGTGCTGGTGATGATCGCATCGCTCATGATCCGGCGCGCCGATCACGAGCAGCGGACGAATGCCGATCTGGAGCGTCTCACTCGTGAAGGGGCGACGAATGAAGAGCGTCTGCGGCTCTCCCGCGATCTGCACGACGGACTGCTCCAGTCCCTCGGCGGCCTGGCGCTGCACGTGGCCGGCGCCCGTCGCGCCGCGGCTGGCGATCCGCGCGCCGTCGAGCAGCGGCTCGACCTCGTCGTCGAGCAATTGGTCGAGGCGCAGCGCGCGCTGCGCGATTTCGTCGACGGCCTGCGGCCCGAGCTCCTGCAGCGGCGCGATTCGCTGCAGGCGCGCCTGATTCGCGTCGCGCACTCGATCGAGCTGCAGTGGGATGTGGCCGTCGATCTCGAGGTCTCGCGCGACGTCGATATGGTCGAGGTCCGGCTGGCCGATGATGTGATCGCACTGGTGACGGAAGCGCTCACGAACGCCGCCCGGCATGCGGGGGCCACGCGCATCCGCGGGGCCGTCGCCGTCGAAGGGAAGTTCGTTCGCGTGGAAATCGAAGATGACGGGCATGGCTTTCCCTTCCACGGCCGTCATGAACTGGCGCAACTCGTGGCCGGCGGCCACGCCCCCTGGAGCCTCCAGGAGCGCGTCACGGCACTCAACGGAGAGCTCGTGATCGAGAGCTCGCCGCGCGGGGCGCGCGTCGAAATGCGCCTGCCGGGGGCATGATGAGCTCCGTGAACGACGATCCGCCCATCCGCGTCCTGCTCGCCGACGACCACCCCCTCGTCCTGGGCGGCCTCGATCAGCTACTGGCGCTGGAGCCGGACATCATCGTCGTGGCGCGCTGTACGAACGGCGACGAAGCGCTTGCGGCCATCGGACGCGAACGCCCGCACGTCGTCATCGCCGATCTCATCATGCCGGGGCGCAGCGGCATCGACCTGCTTCGCGAGCTCCGGGAGATGGGATCTTCCGTGCGTGTGGTCCTCCTGACGGCGCGCATCGAGCACGAGCAGGTTCTCGACGCCCTGAAGCTCGGCGTGGCCGGAGTGGTGTTGAAGGAAAGCGCGCCGCGGCAGATCCTCGACTGCATCCGCCGCGTTGCGGCGGGCCATCAATGGATCGACCCGGCCGTCGGGAGCCGCACGCTCGAGGGAGTCCTGCGCCGCCAGTCCGGCGTCCGGAAAGCAGCGGCCGTTCTGACCGCGCGTGAGATCGAAGTCGTGCGCATGGTGGCCCGCGGCCTGCGCAACAAAGAGATCGCCGACCTGCTGTCGATCACCGAGGGGACCGTGAAGGCGCACCTGCGAACGATCTTCGAGAAGCTCGGAATCGACAACCGCACGAAGCTGATCTTGTACGCGCGCGAAATGCGGCTCGTGTGACGCTGGAGGCGACGGGCAGGTCGTTTCGGCGTGACGAGGTAGCAAACATCCTCGCCCCCACGGCTGGACCCCGTGCCCGCGAGAAGCTCGAGACCTATGTTCATACCCATGTCGCGTCGTGGTCTCAGCAGATTGCCGCTGGTGGCGATGGTCCTCCTCGGTATGAACGTTCACGGTCAGGCGTGGAGCACAGCCGACCTCAAACCCCTGGTCATCGGCTGCCACGACCGGCCGTCACTCGGTGCCTCAGCGGTAACGCTCACGGTGGAAAAAGCGTGGGTCAACGAGAACGCTTCGCTCTTCGCAGACCTGCTCGTCACCAATGACTCGAAGTCGGCCATTCGGCTTCCTCGCCGGAATGTGTGTCAGCGCTACTGGGGCAGTCGGGTCGACCCGATCCCGCGCGATGAGTACGAGCTGCTCCGACTGTGCGGCGGCATCGAGCTGGAATTCCCCAGCGACTGCGACACGCTCGGGATGCCCGGCGACCCGCTGGAGATGCTCCTCGCCGAGGAAGACATCGAGACGATCGCGCCCGGTCGAACGGGCTTGCTGCGCGCGGTCTACCTCGACCAGTTCGTGCCAGACACGCGGGATCGTGAATATGCGGTGCGGTCGTTCGAGGTGTTTTACACGGGCTGGTCGAAGATTGAGGCTCGCATCTTGCCGGCGAAGCTGGCCGAATACAAAACGGCTCTCGCGGAGGCGAGCGCACGTCAATGCAGCCTGTATGACGGTGTACTGGGAGGGCGCGGTGAGCTCCTGATCCATGAGCGGCCCGCGCCGGCCCCAGGGGAAGCGATCGTCATCATCACGCGGCCGTGGCAGGACTGAGTCTCCAACGACGATCCTCCGAAGAAAACTCACACGCGGACAGTCTCATTCACCCTCCGATTTCCACGTCCACCACGTTGTCGCCCCGCTCGCGCTCGATCAGCTTGCGGTACGGATCGACGCCGGCGCGCGACGGCTCCTGCGGCACGATGATGCGAATGGTCTGCTTGCCGCTGCGGATGCGGTGGCGCACCAGATAGAACGGGTCATTCTTTCCTGGCGCGAAGACGCCGACCTCGACGAGGTCGTTCATCGGGGTCTCGGTTTCGCGGCCGATGCCGTCGGCCCTCAGCTTCTGCGCCATCACCTCGAGCGTCACCTCGTATTTGCCATCAGGCAGGCGACGGGTGACGGCGCTCTGGGTCTTCACGTCCCACAGCGTGATCGTCTCGAAGAGGTCGGTGAGCAGCGGGTACAGCGAGGCGGTGTGACGGCGCGCAGCTCCGCGTACAGATCGAGTGACGTCGGATACGGCGGTCCCGATCCGCGGTACTTTTCGAGAAAGCGGCGCAAGGCGCCGTTGACCGCCTCGGCGCCGATGTGCTCGCGCAGCGTGTACAGCGCCACGGCGCCTTTGCCGTACGAGACGTGGGGATGGTCGTCGACTTCGAGCAGGGGAACGTCTTTGCCGGTCTCGCCGCGCTTCTGGAGATAGCGGTCCATCTGGAAGTCGTAGACGCGACGCGCTTCGGCGGATCCGAGGACCTTCTCCGTCACCATCATGGCGCTGTAGTTCGCGAGCGATTCGGACACGAACCCGCGTCCCTTCGCGTAGGCCGGCCGGACCTGTCCGCCCCACCATTGATGCGCGACCTCGTGCGCGGTTCCGAAGAACGTCAGGTCGACGATGCCGGGCCCGGTGCGGGTGATGAAGTTCTGTTCCGCGAAGGCGATCGCGGAGGGGAATGCGCGGCCGTTGATGCTGTACGGCGGGACCTCGACGACGCGCAGCTCGCGATACGGATACGGCCCGAACGCGGACGTGTAGTAGTCGAGCGACGCCTTCATGCCCGCCATCATCCGATCGAGGTTCGCCCGATGCGGCGGGTGATGAAAGATCTCGAGCGCCACATCCTTCCACCGGCCTTTCGCCACCGCGTACTTGGCCGAGAATACCGACGCGCCGAACGTCTCCGGGATCCGTGAGCCGTAGTGAAAGTAGCGGCGCTCGTTCTCCGTCCAGCTCCGGCGCAGCACGCCCGGGACGACCGCGATCTGATCGGCAGCCGTGCCGACGACCGTCTCGACGTGCATGCGATCGCCGTCGCGGATCCGGCTCTGGACCCGCCTCGCCGCGGCGTCGCCGGGTCGCGGCAGGGCGGGCTGCGGCGGGAGGCCGAAGTACTTCCGCTCGCCCTCGTCGGACAGCTCGAGCCCCGGCTGATAGCCGATGAACGGGAGCAGCCGCCGGTCGAAGTAGGAGCCGTTGCGGACGACCATCGGTCTGCCCGCCGCCGTGCGCGAATCCGCGCGGGCGGAACGCCACGTCGAACGAGAACTGCATCGAGTCGCCCGGCGCCAGCGCACGCTCGAGCGCGAAGATCCGGTAGCCATGTTCCGGATCGACCACCTCGGCTTTCGACGCGCGGTCGAACTTCATCGAGCGCACTTCGTAATCACGGCCGCTCGGCGTCCCGACGTGCACGGAGTCGATCGGAACGCCGGTCTGGTTCACCAGCCGGTACGAGCCGCGCATGTCGACGGCGGGCGCGTCGGGATAGATCTCCAAGCGCAGCTCCGCGCCGGTGATGACCGGCTGCGGCACGTCCGCGTACCGCGCGTAACGCCGCTCGTACTCGGCCTGCGGCAATCCCGCCTTGTCCGTGCGGGAGATACGTCGTTCAGGACGTTCGTGTTGTAGAAGATGAAGCCGCCGAACGCGAGGATCAGCACGATCGCGAGCCCGGCCAGACCGCGCGGCTCGCGCCGGTGAGGCGCGCACGCGCGTGGCGAGCCGCTGACGGATTCCGAGCTCCGGCCCACGCACCCAGAAGAGCATCGTGACCACCCCGAGCAGCAGCGCCCACGCCGCCCAGTACAGCTTGAACCAGACGAACGGCGTGACGAACGGGCCGAAGCCGTTCATCTCCGAGTACAGCCAGCCCGGGACCGCTGTTGTAGATCAGCAGGTGGTGGAATCCCGTACAATGCGGACGTCGTTGAAGACGATGGCGAGCAGCACGACCGATGTGTCCGACGTACTTCTGGTTCACGAGCACGTGCATCGTCATCGCGAGCGCGGCGAGCAGCACGTGCTCGGCGAGGTTCAGCCCGAAGAGGATGCGCAGGTACAGGCCGAGCTCGAAGTTGTAGTAGCCCTGCAGCACCTGCAGCAGGATGCCGCCGACCATGAACGCGAGCTGGAAGAGCGCGATGAGCGCGACGAGCGCCAGGAAACGGCCGAGCAGCACGACGCTCGTGCGCACCGGCGCGGCGTCCGCGATCTCCGCCGCTCCCGTCTCGCGGTCCTTCCACACCAGCTCACCGGCGAAGAGGGCGATGACCAGCCACGGAATGACGAAGGCGGCGCTCCGACAGCACGATCGCCGCGACGAGATGCGTGACCGGCCACGTGATCGTGTCGAACGCAGGTCACTCGCCGACGTTCCAGCCCCAGAGCAGCACGAAGCCGATCGCCGCGAGGAATGCCACGGGAAACGCGCGGCCCGACATCACTTCCGCGAGCGACTGGCGCGCCACGGCGAGCGTCTGCCGCATGCGCGTGCGCGGTCCGAACACGCCGCGGATCTGCGGGCACGGCTCCCGATGCCCGCTGCGCGAGCGGCTTCGCGAGGCGCGTCCACCGTGCTCGTCGCCGGCGACCGGCGCTCATCGCGCTGCGCGAAGCGGAACGTGCGGTGCAGCACGGCGAGCAGCGCCGCCGCGATGGCGAGCCAGAGCACGCGGTTCCACAACAGCATCGACGGGAAGCCGATCAGCCGCGTGTTCGCGCTCCGACGCCGTCCAGTACGCGGTCATGCGCCATGAGCGCGTTGATCCCGAGCGGGTCCGCCAGCGCGGAGAGCAGCGGGCTCGTCGATGCCGCTCCAGTAGTTCGCGGCGACGAGGTAGCCGATGAAGATCGCGATCGCGCCGAGGTAGACGGGAATGACCTGGCGGGCGAGGGCCGCGATCGTGAAGAGGATCGCGCCGACCAGGACGAGGTTCGGCAGGACGAAGAGCAGCATCGGCTGCAGATACGCGGCGAGCCGGTTCGGGCCGAACGCATCGCGCGGGAGATACGGCATCGTCGTGGCGACGGCGAGCCCGAGCGGGATCGCGAAGACGAGGATGCTGTTGATCGCCAGCGCCGCGAGGAAGCGGCCGCCGAGGTATTCGGCCTTGCGGAGGCGCGTGGTGAAGAGGAGCGGATCCATTCCGGCCGCGCGGTCGCGGATGGCCGCATCGCCGAAGAGGCCGGCCGAGACCAGCATGCCGAACAATCCGCCGAACAGCACCATCTTCTCCGCGAGCTCCTGCGGCGCGTTGACGTGGATCGGGTTCGTGCCGGCGACGGCGACGTGAATGACCCAGAACCCGATGAGGAACAGGAACGCCGCGTAGATCCAGGTCGAGATCGAGCGGAGGCGGTACTCGAACTCGTATCGGAAGACCTCGCCGAATCTCACGACGCGCCGCCCGCGCGCCGCGTGTGACCGCGCCATGACGCGAAGTACACGTCCTTCAGGTCCGGCTCGACCGGCTCGAAGCCGGCCCCCGGCGACGCCTCGGCATAGACGTGCGCGATCGTCCGTCCCGCCGAGCAGCTTCGTGGAGATCACCGACATGCTCCTGCTCGAGCGCCGGCAGCTCCTCGCGGCGTCACGGTCCGGCGCCAGATCCGCCCGCGCAGTTCGCGATCGACGCGCGACGGCGCGCCGCCAGCAGGATCTCGCCGCGGTCGATGATCGCCAGATGGCTGCACAGCTCCTCGACGTCTTCGACGATGTGCGTCGAGAGAATGACCGCACTCTCCTCCCCGATCTCGCTGAGCAGGTTCAGGAAGCGCACGCGCTCCTCCGGGTCGAGCCCCGCCGTCGGCTCGTCGACGATGATCAGCTTCGGATTCCCCAGCAGCGCGACGGCGACGCCGAGGCGCTGGCGCATGCCGCCGGAGAACGTGCCGACGCGCTGCTTGCGCACGTCCCACAGGTTCGTCCGCCGCAGCAGCGCCTCGACGACCTCGCGCCTCGACCCGGCGTCGACGAGACCCTTCAGCACCGCGAAGTGATCGAGCAGCCGCTCCGCCCTCACCCGCGGGTGGAAGCCGAACGACTGCGGCAGGTAGCCGAGCGTCTCGCGCACGCGCTCCTTCTGCCGGATGACGTCGATGTCGCCCGAGGCTGGATCGTCCCCTCGTCCGGCTCCTGCAGCGTGGCCAGGATGCGCATCAGCGTCGACTTGCCGGCGCCGTTGCGCCCGAGCAGCCCGAACATCCCCGGCGGAACGTCGAGCGAGATCCCTTTCAACGCCCGGGTGCCGTTCGGATACGTTTTCGATAGACCAGATATGGAAAGTCGAGCTGTCATGGACGTCATGTACGAGACAACGCCGCCGTTGTTGCGGCGGGGGTGAAAACTTTGCGCGTCGCGCCGCGCGGCCTGGCGCTGGACCGCGGCTCGCCAATCGGACATCCAATCGAAGGAATCATGCAGACACGGTTCTCGACGCCCTTCAGCGGGAATCGTCTATGCTCGCTGCGGCAGATGAGGCGAGGGAGCTCATGCAGCGACGCCGGCGAGCCATGATGATTCTGATTGCCATCGTCGCGACGGTGTTCGTGACGCTCCTCATCGCGAACCTCACCACCGGTGAGAAGAAGATCGAACATCGAATCACCCACCTCTACGGCGTCGATGATCCGCAATTCCTTCGCTCCATGGGCAGTCTGCTCGGGCCGCCCGTCGTCGCCGGGAACGTCGTCAAGGAACTGCTCAACGGTGATGAGATCTTTCCCGGCATGCTCGCCGCGATCCGTGGCGCACAGGTCTCGATCACGTTCGAGACCTACATCTACTGGTCGGGCGAGATCGGCCTCGAATTCGCCGAGGCGCTGGCCGAGCGGGCGAAGGCCGGCGTGAAAGTCCATGTCCTGCTCGACTGGGTCGGCAGCGAACAAACTCGACGACGAAGCGCTGGCGCTCATGAAGGATGCCGGCGTTGAGGTCGAAAAGTATCACCCGCTCCGCTGGTACAACCTCGGCCGCGTCAACAACCGCACCCATCGCAAGCTCCTCGTCGTCGATGGAAAGATCGGTTTCACCGGCGGCGTCGGCATCGCCGACAAGTGGCGCGGACGCGCGCGGACGCCGGAGGAGTGGCGCGACTCTCATTTCCGCATCGAAGGTCCGGCCGTCGCGCAGATGCAGGCCGCATTCATGGATAACTGGATGAAGGCCCGTGGCGAAGTCCTTCACGGAGACGCCTATTTTCCGCCGATCGCGCCGCGCGGCGAGCACCACGCGCAGGTCTTCAAGAGCTCTGCCACTGAAGGCAGCGAGAGCGTGCGCCTCATGTACCTGCTCTCGATCGCCAGCAGCAAGGAGAGCCTCCTGATTGCGAACTCCTACTTCGTTCCCGACGATCTCTCGATCGCCACGATCGTTGCCGCCGAGAAGCGCGGTGTGCGGGTCGAGATCATCGTGCCGGGCAAACAGATCGACACGGCGGTCACTCGCAAAGCCTCGCGCGCCCGCTGGGGGAAGCTCCTTGAATCGGGCGCGGAAATCCACGAGTTCCAGCCGACGATGTACCACTGCAAAGTGATGATCGTGGACGGCGTGTGGGTCTCGGTCGGATCGACGAACTTCGATAGCCGGTCGTTCCGGCTCAATGACGAGGCGAACCTCAACATCCATGATCGCGCTTTCGCCACGCGGCAAACCGAGATCTTCAATGCGGACAAGGCTCGTTCCCGCCGCGTGACGTTCGAGGAATGGAAGAAGCGCCCGTTCCGCGAGAAGATCGTCGAACGAGCAGCGAGCGTGCTGCGCTCGCAGCTCTGATTCGCAGCAGATCGCGGAAGACCATGAGCACGGTGTCAAGTCCAGGGACAGCCCGGCCCTCGAGACGGCGAATTCAGAACTGAAAGTAAAGGAACGCCCGCTGCGCGGACGGCCAGAACCAGAAGAACGCCGCGCCGATGGCGATGCAGCAGGCGAGGAGCGCGGGACGGGGAAGAGCCGCGAGGCGTTGATCGAGATCGCCGTAGCGTACGGACCACGCGTGTACGCCGGCGAACGCGACGATGATCGCAACGGTGGTCACGAAGGACAGTTGGGCGAGGCCGAGGTCGAAGAACGAGCGGGGGAGGTCGGGCAGGAAGAACTTCCGCAGGGCGATGCGCATCGCGGAGGAGCCGGTCACGCGGAACGGGATCCACGTGGCGAGCAGCATCACCGTGAATGCCAGCCAGCGCAACGCAACCGGCAGCGGCGGGAGGCGCAGGAAGCGATGGGCGACGAGCAGCACGCCGTGCATGGCTCCCCACAGCACGAAGTTCCAGCTCGCGCCGTGCCAGAGGCCGCCGAGGAGCATGGTGACCATCAGGTTGCGGGCAACTTTCCAGTGCGGGCCGCGGCTGCCGCCGAGGGGGATGTAGAGATAGTCGCGGAGCCAGGTGGAGAGGCTGATGTGCCAGCGGCGCCAGAAGTCGGAGGGATTCGTCGCCGCGTAGGGGCGATCGAAGTTGCGCGGGATGGTGAAGCCGAACAATGCCGCGACGCCGCGCGCGACGTCGGAGTAGCCGGAGAAATCGCAGTAGATCTGGATGGCGAAGGCGATGGTTGCGGTCCAGATCACGACGCTCGGGAACAGGTGCGGCGCGCCGAACACGGCATCGGCGAAAGGGGAGAGGTTGTCGGCGACGAGCAGCTTCTTCGCGTACCCACGCACGATCAGGAGGAGCGCCGGCGTGGTGATGGCGATGCGCACCGGCTCGCGCAACTGCGGCAGGAACTGGCGCGCGCGGAGGATGGGCCCGGCGACGAGCACGGGAAAGAAGGTGATGAAGAGACCGAAGTCGAGCGCGGAGCGGCACGCCGGGATCTGGCGCCGGTACACGTCGATCGTGTAGCTCATCGAATGGAACGTGTAGAAGGAGATGCCGACCGGCAGCAGGATCCCGAGCAGCGGCGGCGCGATGTCGAAACCGGCTGTGCGCAGCGCAGCCGCGGCGCTCGTCGCGAAGAAGCCGAAGTACTTGAACCAGGCGAGGAGCGCGAGGTTCGCGACGATGCTGACGGTGAGGATGGCGCGGCGGCGCGGTTCGCGCGGTTCGCGGTCGAGCAAAAGCGCGGCGAAGAAATCGACCGCGGTCGTGATCAAGAGCGGAACGAGATAGAACGGTACCGACCAGCCGTAGAAGACGTAGCTCGCGATGAGGAGGACGGCCTTGCGTGCGGTCGCGTTGCGCGTGACGCCCGCGAGTGCGAGAACGATCGCAAGAAAAACGGCGAAGGTGAGGGTTTGGAAGAGCATCAGTCGGCGAGCGTCCGCAGCATCGGGGTGAAGGCGCGCGCGCCGGCGTGACTGAGATGACGCGCGTCGGCAAAGGCCTCGGCCGGCACGGCATCGGTCTGATCGCTGAGCGCGATTCGCTGCTCTCGCGCAAAGCTCGCAAGCTTACGGCGCCACGGATCGTAGCCCGGAGGCAACGCGCCCGGGTGAATCGGAGGAATCACGAGCACGAGGCGGCGCCCGCCTCTCTGCGTGACAGCCGCGAGCGCGTTGAGCGCACATACCTTCCCATCCTGCATCCCACCCCCGACGGCCCTGCCTCGCGTCTCTTCGACGTCCAGCTTCAGCCGCGCCTCGGAAAGTGTCTCCGCATAGATGCTCGGGAAATAGAGATCGTTCCGCTCCCGCTCGAGGAGCAGCGAACGGCGGATCCGCGTGCGCAGCGCCGACTCCAGCGCCTGACGCAGCGTCCACCGCGCGGCGAACCGCTCGCGCAGCTCGCCGTTCGCATGGAGCGTCGCGCCGAAACACCGTTCGTACACGCCGCGCGTGGCGGGCGAGCCGCGAAGCCCGTGCATCCAGAGCGCATTCCCGGACTCCGGCGAACCGATCCAACTGCTCCCCAGATCCTCCGGCGTCACGAACACCAGCACGACCTCGACGGACGACGGCAGACGTTCCGCCAGCACGAGCATCTCCGCCAGCGACTGATCGGCCGCCGCAAAATTCATCGCCCCTTCACCGAGCAACCGCGCGTCGACCGCGGCTTCCGCACGGCTGTCGCCCAACACCACCACCCGCGGCCGCTCGTCGCGCAACGCCCGCGCGATCGTCCCCACGCGCGCCAGGTCCGACGGGACGTTCCGATAGACGAACGGCATTGCCGCGCAGGCGAGCGCCACGCCGAGAGCGATTGCGGCCACGATCGCGAGCGCGAAAGGCTCGATGCGCGTGGGGGAGGATTCCATGCAGGGAATTGTCGCCGCAAGAGTGGATGCGGATCGAGATGAACTGAGCTTTCGTTCAGCGCGTCCCGTGGCACGAAATTGTCATCACGGCGGCAGGCATGGACCTGCAGACCTTTTTCGAGCGCTATGCCGAGCTGTCGCTCCACGGCGACCCCAAGGCGCTCGCCGCTCTCTACGCGCCGACGTTCCTCGTCGCCGGCCCGCAGGGCAGTCAGGCTTTCACGAACGACGACCGTTTTGTCGAATGGCTGAGCGGAGTCGCCAGGTTCAACGAGGAGCACGGAATGCAGTCGCTCGCGCCGCTCTCCATTCGAGACATGCACCTGAGCCCGATGCACACACTTGCCGCGGTTCGCTGGGGAGCACGCTTCGAGAAGACCGGGGACCGCGCGGTCGAGTTCACGATCGCTTACCTGCTCGAACAAACAGAGGGCGGATGGAAAGTGCTCGGCTACATCTCCGAGCGCGAACAGGAAGAGGAGATGAAGAGTCTGGGATTGCTTTGAGCCACCAAGCTCGTTCGCTCAGCCCTCAGCCAGCGGCCGGCAGGACATTCCGCCAGATCATAAAATGTCTCTATCCTTCCATCTTTATTGCAACCTACGATCGTTGCCGGACGCGGGACGGTATTGAAATCAAGGAGACTTCCCATGAAAAAGATCCCTTTTCTGGCTGTCGTAGTCGCACTGCTCGTCGCTGCGGCGCCTTCGGCGTTCGCGACTCATTGCAAGCGCTGTCGGCCCACACCCCCACCCTTTGAGTGCGTTCCGGTGCTGGTGCTTCCGGGTCAGACGGAATGCCATGCGGATGGGGAGACCTGCTGGACCAGCGGCGTCCAGTGCAGCCCTCACCCTCCCAACCTGGCCATCTCTCTTTCCTCTGAATACGCCGTCGCTGCCGTCGAGCGGCTCGACGAGCCGAGCCAGCCCGCGGAGGAAACCCACGTGGCGCTGGTCGCGGCAACGCAACCTTCTCGTTAGTTCATCCGGACGTTCCGCGTCTCGAAGAAATCAGTGAAGCGTTCCGTCCAACTTCGGTATGGCCCACGAAACAAACGCGAGCCGTTACAGCGGCGTTGGCGACTCCATCATCGTGCTGACCCTCATCCTCTCCCTCCCGCGAGCCAGTCGTAATAGCCGGTGATGCCGTTGAAGACGTATTGCACGGCCAGTGCGGCCAGGATGATGCCGAGGACGCGGGTGATGATGCCGACCTTTCCCTCGCCGATGCGGGTGATGAGGCGGTCGCTGGCGTGGAGGATGGGCCAGGAGATCGCGTAGATGCAGGCCAGCACCACGGCCAGGAGCAGCAGGCGGCGCATGTCGCGTCCGGCCTGCGTGGCGAGGACGAGGACCGTCGCGATGGTGCCGGGGCCGGCGAGCATGGGGATGGCCATCGGGAAGATGGCCACGTCTTCACCGCCGCCCGGCTGCTCGTCGGACGGCGTTGCACCGGCGGGCGACTGCAGCGAGGAGCGCTGGCCGAACAGCATCGGCAGCGCGATCAGGAAGAGCAGGATGCCGCCGCTCACCGCGAAGGCGTGCATCGTTACGCCGAGATAGGCGAGCAGCATCCGTCCGGCGACGAGGAAGAAGACGGCGACGCAGAAGGCGATGAGCACGGCCCGGTTCAGCACCGACCGGCGCTGCGCGCTCCCCATCCCCCGCGTCACGCCGACGAACACGGGCGCCACCGCCACAGGGTTGATCACCACGATCAGCATGACGAACGCGGTGATCGTGAACCGCAGCAGAGTCTCGTCCATGGGGCGCTACTCTATCGCCTGGAGCCGACGTCGATCCGGCTTTGCGCACCGCGTAAACTACCGCCGTGCGTCGTGCGACGCCTGCCCGCAGTATCTTCATCGCGCTCGGCGGGGCGCTGCTGTATGTCGCCTGCGCGAAGCTCGGTTGGCGCGGTGCGTGCGGCTCAGGTCTCCGCCGTCTGGCCTCCGACGGGATTTGCGCTGGCCGATCGGAGCCACGCGGACCTGAACGCCAGAGCAGGGAAGCTGCGGCGAAGCCAATCGCAGTTCGATCGGAGCCGCGCGGCTCTGAGCGTCAGAGCCAGGAGGCCGCGGCGGAGCCATGCGGACCTGAACGCCAGAGCAGGGAAGCTGCGGCGAAGCCAATCGCAGCTCGATCGGAGCCGCGCGGCTCTGAGCGTCAGAGCCAGGAGGCTGCGCCGGAGCCACGCGGACCTGAACGCCAGAGCAGGGAAGCTGCGGCGAAGCCAATCGCAGCTCGATCGGAGCCGCGCGGCTCTGAGCGTCAGAGCCAGGAGGCTGCGGCGGAGCCACGCGGACCTGAACGCCAGAGCAGGGAAGCTGCGGCGAAGCCAATCGCAGCTCGATCGGAGCCGCGCGGCTCTGCGGTTTAGAGGCGGGAGGCTGCGACGAGCCACGCGGATCTGAAGGCAAGAGCAAAAGAAGCTGCGGCGAAGCCAAGCGCCGTTCGATCGGAGCCGCGCGGGTCTGAGCGTCAGAGCCCGGGAGGCTCCGGCGGAGCAGTTGCGGCCCATTGGAGTCAGGCGGGGCCTCCCGCCCCGTACTCACCCGTAAGTTCAACAACTGCCGGCTTCAAGCGTGACGCGACACTAGTGTCGTGTCACCGTGTGAAGGATACCGGCTTCATGCACCGCGTACACTACCGTACCGTCGTGCGTCGTGCGACGGCCGCCCGCAACATCCTCATCGTGCTCGGCGTGGCGCTGCTGTATGTCGCATGCGCGAAACTCGGGCTGGCGCTCGCGGTGCGTGCGGCGCAGGTCTCCGCCGTCTGGCCTCCGACGGGATTTGCTCTGGCGGCGGTCGTGCTCCTCGGGCGGCGCGCGATTCCAGGGGTGCTCCTCGGCGCGTTTGTCGCGAATGCGACGGCCGGCGAGCCGTTGTGGGTGGCGGCGGGGATCGCGGGTGGCAACACGCTCGAGGCGGTTGCCGGTGCGGCGATTCTGGCGCGCCTTCGCTTCGACGCCGCGCTGGCGCGGCTCCGCGACGTGGTGGCGCTGATTGTGGCGGTGGCGCTCTCGCCGTGCGTCGCCGCGACGATCGGCGTGGCGTTCCTCATCGCGGGCGACCTGCACCCGCCGCACTCCTTTCCCGCGCTGTGGCCGGTGTGGTGGCTCGGCGACGCGCTCGGCGGTCTGGTCGTCGCGCCGCTGATTCTCGTGTGGTCGCGCGCCGACCGCCGCGTGCGCGAGTACGGAATCGCGGAGCCGGCGCTGATCCTGGGCGGCATCGTTCTGGCGGGCGGCATCATCTTCTCCCTGCCGCCGCTTCCGATCGCCTACATGGTCTATCCGTTCCTCATCTGGGCGGCGCTCCGCCTCGGGCCGGCGCACGCGACGACCGCGTCGCTGCTCGTGAACGCCATTGCCGTGGTCGGCACGCTCGCCGGACGCGGCCCGTTTGCCGGCGCCGGTCCCGAGCGCGGGCTGGTGCTGGTGCAGTGCTCCGTGGCCGTCGGCGCGACCACGGCCTTGATCCTGGCTGCCGTCGCTGCCCAGGCCCGCCGGGCGCGCGAAGAGCTTCGCCTGCAGCACCGGCGGAAGGACGAGTTCCTGGCCATGCTCGGCCACGAGCTGCGCAACCCCCTCGCGGCCGTCGTCCACGCCGTCGATCTCCTGGCTTCGGATGACCCGGACGAGGCGGAAGAGGCGCGGCGGGTGATCCGCCGGCAGACGCGGAGCATGTCGCGGCTCATCGACGATCTGCTCGACATCTCCAGGATCACGCGCGGGCAGATCACGCTGGAACGACGGCGGGTCGCCCTCTCCGACGCCGTGAGCGCGGGAGTGGACGTGTGGCGCTATCTGGTCACCCGGAAGGAACTGCGGCTCACGATCGACGGGCCGAAGCACGCGCTCTTCGTCGACGGCGACGCGACGCGGCTCACCCAGGTGGTCGCGAACCTGGTCCACAACGCGGCCAAGTTCACCCCCGCGGGAGGAACGATCGCGATCTCCATCGCCGAGGAGGACGGCGCGGCCGCCCTGCGCGTCCGCGATGACGGGCAGGGGATGACGCCCGAGGTGGTGGCGCACGCGTTCGAGCTGTTCGTGCAGGGATCGCCCACGCTCGACCGCCAGCACGGCGGCCTCGGCCTCGGCCTGACGCTGGTCCGCCGCCTCGTCGAGATGCACGGAGGCACGGTCGAAGCGGCGAGCACTGGACCGGATCGCGGCAGCGAGATCGTCGTCCGGCTTCCGCTCGCCGCCGCGGGCGAACAGGACGCGGCGCCGGCGCCGACTCCCGTGAGCCGGGCGCATGCCGATCGCCCGAGGCGTGTCCTGGTCGTGGAAGACAACCACGATGCGCGGGCGATGCTGGTGTACCTGCTCAAACACGACGGCCACGACGTGCGGGCCGCCGGTGACGGCCATGCGGCCATCGCCGCGGCGGAGTCGTTCGTCCCGGAGCTCGTCTTCCTCGACATCGGCCTGCCCGGGCTGGACGGCTATGCCGTCGCGCGGCAGCTTCGCGCGACGCCGCGGACGGCGGACGCCCTGCTCGTCGCCCTCACCGGCTACGGACAGGACGAGGATCGCGACAAAGCCTTCGCCGCCGGCTTCGATCACCACCTGCTGAAGCCTGTCGAGCCGGAGCAGCTGCGGGAGATGGTGCGGAAAGAGCGCGCGGCACCTGTGCGATGACCATTCCCAGGCCAACGGAGGGGCGACCCGAAGTCGCCCCTCCGGGAGTCACTTCGGTTGCGGCGAATCAGTACTCACAGGTGCAGCTCTCGTCGCTCCACGAGCCGCCCAACTGCGAGCACTTGGCCTTGATGCCCGCGCCCACGTTGCAGCTGGAAGGAGGCGGCGGAGGCGGGGGCGGGGGCGTGGTGAACTGGAAGACGCCAAAGTTGCTCGACAGCAGTTTGCAGATGTTCCCGTGGTTGCTGTAGCTGCTGCAGTAGTAGAGGCCCGTCGCCGGATTGATGTGCTGGAAGTCGCACGGCTCCGGCGGTGGAAGGAACGGAGAACGCTCGGGCGACGCATCCGGCGTTTTTTCACCGTTGATTCCAAAGAAGTAGCCGTAGTCCTGGCTGTACCACGCCGTCAACGTGAAGCCGGCGCGCGGATCGTTGAGATTGAATGTATAGCCGGTGATGCCCTCGTACGTGTAGCCCGACCCCTGCGTGCTGGTGAAGGGCGTGAGATACCAGTACAGCCGGTTGTCCTGAACGACACGCCAGCGGTGGAGCGTCTGCAGGCCCTGTCCGGCCACAGGCGTCGAGCTCTGGGTGGGCGGCACGACGACGAAGCCGAGGATCCCGTTCGCGTTGTGCAGCACGCCGTCAGGGGTGTACCCCGCGTTCGTTCCTTCCGCGAACGACGTGGTGTAGAGATACCCGAGGTTCGTGTTCGACACGCGGAAGCGGTAGAGCGGGGTTGGCGAGACGAAAGTCGTCGTCTGCGCGAGAAGAGGTGCCGGCGCAGCCGTCACCAGTGCGAGACAGCACAACACGGAAAGCAGAAATCGATTCATGATTACTCCCACGTTGTGCGGCAGGCTGGATCTGCCGCGGTCAGTAATGGAGTCAACGTAGGGCGGTCACCCACAAGCGGCCATCGGGCTCAGGTGAAGACGCGCGTAGGCTCAGCAGCGATCCCGTGTAGGCGCGGCAATCGCGCCGGTGTACGGCCGCGGCACCTGTTCTGCAAGACCGCCTCGACGGAATGACGATCCTTCCCGACGACCACCGCCTGGCCATGAACCAGGCGCAGGAGCGCTTCACCGCAATGATCGCCTCCGGAGCGCCGCTGCGGGACACGCTGGAGGATCTGGTGCGCACCGTCGAGAGCCTGACGCCTTCCGGCATGCTCGCCACGATCCTGGTGCTGGACGGCGAGGGCCGTCACCTGCTGCACGGCGCCGGGCCGTCGCTCCCGGACGGGTACAACGCCGCGATCGACGGGGTCGAGATCGGCCCGGAGGTCGGTTCCTGCGGGACGGCGGCGTTCCACGACAAGACCGTCTCCGTTTTCGACATCGCCAACAACCCGTTGTGGGCGAATTTCAAGGACCTCGCGCTGCAGTACGGCCTGCGCGCGTGCTGGTCGACGCCCATTCACGGCGCGGACGGCAAAGTCCTCGGCACGTTCGCGAATTACTACCGCGTCGTCCGCGACCCGAGCCCACTCGATCGCGAGTTGACGGAGATGATCACGCGCACGGCCGCCCTGGCGATCGAGCGGGATCGGGAAGCGCGTCTGGCAACGACTGTCTGATGCGCTTGTCTGATGCGCTAGACCTCCAGCAGCTCGACGTTCCCCCCGCGCATCCGGATCCGGACTGTCCGGTCGTACGCGTCCCGCACCCACACCCGCCCTCCGGGGTCGGTGGAATCCAGGGAGTCTACGCGGGTCATCAGCTCCTCGGGGGAGCTGACGACCTCGCACTCTCCGTCGTCGGTGATGATGCGGATGGGGAATTCGGGCGCCATGCGTTAAGCTATACAGCCTCTCGCTGAGCATCTCAATAGCTCGAGGCTCACCATATTCATCATTCTGAGGAGTTCCCATGTCGGGCCATAGCAAATGGAGCACGATCAAGCACAAGAAGGGTGCGGCCGACGCCAAGCGCGGCAAGATCTTCACCCGCATCCTGAAGGAAATGACGGTCGCCGCGCGCCTCGGTGGCGGTGATCCCGCCGGCAATCCCCGCCTTCGCGCGGCCGTGGCCGAGGCCAAGGCCGCCAACATGCCGAAGGACAACATCGACCGCGCCATCAAGCGCGGCACCGGCGAGCTCGAAGGCGCCACGTACGAGGAGATCACGTACGAGGGCTACGGTCCGGGCGGCGTGGCCATCATCTGTGAGTGCCTCACCGACAACACGAACCGCACCACCCCCGAGATCCGCCACATGTTCGAGAAGCACGGCGGCAACCTCGGCACTCCCGGCTCGGTGCGCTTCCAGTTCGAGAAGAAGGGCTACTTCGCCGTGGAGAAGAGCGCCGTCAGCGAGGAGAAGCTGATGGAGATCGCTCTCGAAGCGGGCGCGGACGACCTGCAGACCGACGATCCGGACGCGTTCGAGGTCTTCACGACGCCGGAGAGCTTCGAGGCCGTGCGCCAGGCGCTCGAGGCGAACAAGATCCCGACGGTCGAGGCCAAGCTGGACATGATCCCGTCGACCTACGTCGCCGTCGACGAGCAGAAGTCGAAGCAGATCATGCGCCTCCTGGAGATGCTCGACGACCACGACGACTCGCAGAACGTCTGGTCGAACTTCGACATCCCGGCCGAGATGATGGAAACCGCGTAAATGCCGTGATCGTCTTCGCGATCGAGGAGTACCAGCAGCTCGCGGCGGAGCTCGGCCAGCCGCTGGGCACCATCGCCCGCGACCGTTTTCCCGACGGCGAGCACTACCTCCGGGTCGTGGACGAGGTCAACGACCGGGATGTGGTGCTCGTCGGCGGGACGTGCGATCACGACGCGACGCTGGAGATCTACGACCTCGCGTGCGCGCTCGTGGAGTGCGGCGCGTCGACGCTGACGCTCATCGTCCCGTACTTCGGCTACTCGACGATGGAGCGGGCGGTGAAGCACGGCGAGGCGGTGATGGCGAAGAACCGGGCGCGGATGCTGTCGTCGATCCCGCGCGCGAAGCTGGGCAATCAGATCGTCCTGCTGGACCTGCACAGCGAAGGGATCCCGCACTATTTCGAGGGGACGATCCGGCCGTTTCACGTATACGCGAAGCCGCTGATCGTGCAACTCGCCCGCGACCTTGCCGGCGACCGCTTCATCCTCGGCTCGACGGACGCCGGCCGCGCGAAGTGGGTCGAGTCCCTCGCCAACGACCTCGGCGTCCCGGCGGCGTTCGTGTACAAGCGGCGGCTGAGCGGGGAGCAGACCGAGGTGACGGCGGTGAGCACGTCGTTTTCGGGAGAGACCGTCGTGATCTACGACGACATGATCCGCACCGGCAGCTCGCTGATCAACGCCGCGCGCGCGTACCGCGAAGCGGGGGCGGGGAAGTTGATCGCCATCGCGACGCACGCGGTGTTCCCCGAAGGCGCGCTCGCACGGATTCAGGGGACGGGGTTGTTCGACGCGATCGGGGTGACGAACAGTCACCGCAACGCGAGTGGGTTATCGGGGGTGGAGGTGCGGTCGGTGGCGCCGCTGTTTCTGCCCTACGTGCGAGCATAGGACGTAGGACGTATAGGACCCATGAGTCCTATACGTCCTATTCGTCTTGGTGGTCCTATCTACCGTCGCGATCCGCGTCGCCCGGCATTGCTTTCTCAACGCCGTGCCACGCGTCCTTGACTGCGCCCTTGGCCTTCTCCCACGTCAGGCGCGAGGCGCCCTTCGTGCGCTCCCAGTCGCGCGACAGGTCGCGCTCCAGGTTGTCGTCCCACGCGCGATCCGAGTAGCGGTTCCGCGAGAACGTGCCGTAGCGGTACGCCGGCGCGAAGTCGCGGTCGTAGTCGCTGGTCTTGTCGTTGTAGCTCGCGCTGGTGAAGTGCGTGCGCCACTTGTCGTCGCCCGAGCGATACGTGCTGTACGTGCGGTCCGTGCGGTCCCACGCGTCGCGGACGGCGTCTTTCGCCTTGTCCCACGTCATCGCCGACTTGCCCTTCGCCGTGTTCCAGCCGCGCTCGAGATCGGACTCGAGGTTGTTGTCCCACATGCGGTCGCGGTGCTGCGTGCGCGACTCCCAGCCGTAGCGGTACGCCGGCTCGTAGTCGTTCCAGGTATTCGTCTTGTCGAAGTACGGACGGGAGGTGTGCGCGCCCTTCCAGTACTCGCCCTCGCCAGTGGGATCGATGCGCTCGCCAGCGGCGTGACCCGCGGCTCCGCCCGTCACGGCGCCGATCGCGCCACCGACGAGCATGCCGATCGGACCGAACGGTGCACCTAGGGCTGCGCCGACAGCGGCGCCGCCGGCGGAGCCGACACCCGTTCCGACAGGGTGGGAGCCAGGCTCGCCGGTGATGGGATCGCGGTTCATGTCTCGAGTTTCTGCCATGTAGTTTTCTCCTTTGTACGACACCCGTTACTAGAGCACGACCGATGCCTGATTACGGCGCGTGGCGAGCACGGCAAACACCGCTGCGAGCGCGAGAGCGGCGCCGGTGAAGAACGCCGCGTGCGGCGAGAACTGCTCGTAGATCACGCCGAAAATCGCGCTGCCCGCGAGCACGCACATGCCGCTCGCGAGGTAGAAGATTCCGAAGCTCCGCCCGCGGGATTCCGCGGGCACGAGGTCGGCGATCCACGCGCGCTCCGCGCCTTCCGCGAGCGTGAACGGAATCGCGTAGAGGACGAACAACGCGACGAACGCGGGGAGCGAGTGCGCGAAGGGAAAGAGCGCGTAGATCACGGCGTAGGACGTCCAGCCGCTGATGAGCAGCCAGCGCCGGTCGATGCGATCGGAGAGCCCTCCCGCCGCCGTCGAGAAGAGCGCCTTGATCACGTGGTGCGCGGCCCACAGGAGGGGCAGCATTGCTGTGGAGACGCCTGCCGCATGCGCTTGCAACAGCAGGAAGGCGTCGGAGGAGTTGGCGAGGGAGAACAACGCGATCGCTGCGATCGCACTGCGAAACGTTTTCGGCAATGGTCCGCTGCCGGCCGCCGTGTTCGCCGCTGGCTCAGGCGTCGTCTCTTTCAGAAAGAACAACAACAGCAGCACGCCGATCGCCCCGGGAATCACCGCCAAGAAGAACGTCGCCTTCAGCGAGAATCCCATGTATTGCAGCAGGAGCACCGCGAGGAGCGGCCCGACGATCGCGCCTGTGTGATCGAGCGCGCGATGAAAGCCGTACGCGCGGCCGCGCTGCTCCTTCGGCGTGACGTCGGAGATCATCGCGTCGCGCGGCGCAGAGCGGATGCCCTTGCCCGTGCGATCCACGAGGCGCGCCGTCAGCACGAGCGGCCACATCGTCGCCGCCGCGATCAGCGCGCGCGCGCCGACGGCCAGCGCGTAGCCCGAAACGATCAGCGGCTTGCGCTTCTTCGCCCGGTCCGACCACGCTCCCGAGAAATACTTGAGGATCGACGCCAGCCCGTCCGCCGCGCCCTCGATCAGCCCGATCACGATCGGCGTCGCGCCCAGCGTCGCCGTGAGAAACACCGGCAGCAGGGGATAGATCAACTCGCTCGCGGCGTCGTTCAAAAGCGCGGCGACGCCGAGGAGAATGACCTGGGGTTTGAGCTTCACGCGCGGAGAATAATCGCTCGCACTACAATGCGCCCGATTTCAACGAAGGGGAGTTACACATGGCAATCAAGAAAGTGGGCGTGCTCGGCTGCGGCCTCATGGGGTCGGGCATCGCTCAGGTCGCGGCGCAGGCCGGGTACGACGTCGTCGTCCGCGAGGTCGAGCAGAAGTATCTCGACAAGGGTCTGGCCGGGATCCAGAAGTCGCTCGGGAAGTTCGTCGAGAAAGGGAAGATGCAGCAGGCCGACATGGACGCCTGCATGGGTCGCCTCACTGGCTCGACCCACCTGCAGGACCTGGCCGACTGCGACATCGTCATCGAGGCCATCATCGAGAACGCGCAGCTCAAGAAGGACACCTACGCGGAACTGGACAAGATCGTGAAGCCGTCGGCGATCTTCGCGTCGAACACGTCGTCGCTGACGATCACGGAGCTCTCGATGGCCACCGCGCGGCCGAAGCAGTTCGTCGGCATGCACTTCTTCAACCCGGTGCCGCTGATGAAGCTCGTCGAGGTCGTGCGCACGATCCTCACGACCGACGAGACGTTCGACGAAGCGTTCGCATTCGCGAAGTCCCTCGGCAAGGAAGCGGTGTCGTGCCGCGACAACTCGGGGTTCATCGTCAACCGCCTGCTGGTGCCGTACCTCCTCGACGCGATCCGGGCGTATGAGGAAGGCGTTGGCTCCATCGAGGACATCGACAAGGCCATGGTCCTCGGCTGCGGCCATCCCATGGGACCGTTGACGCTGCTCGATTTCGTCGGCCTGGACACGACGTACTTCATCACCCACGTGATGTACGAGGAGTATCAGGAGAAGCGCTTCGCCGCCCCGCCGCTGCTCCGCAAGATGGTCCTCGCCGGCCGCCTCGGCCGCAACAAGACGGGCTCGGGCTTCTACGACTACTCGGGTGAAAAGCCGGTGCCGTTCGATCGGAAGGCCTAACGCACATGGATAACGTAAAGACCGAAAACAGAGACGGCGTCTTCGTCATCACCATCGACCGGCCGAAGGTCCTCAACGCGCTGAACGCGCAGACGGTCGCGGAGATCGGGGAGGCGTTCGCAATGGCGCGCGAGGACGATTCCATCCGCTGCGTGATCCTCACCGGCGCCGGCGAGAAGGCGTTCGTGGCAGGCGCGGACATCAACGAGCTCGCGCAGATGACGCCGATCACGGGCAAGGCCGTGGCGGAGAAGGGGCAACGCGTGTTCCGCGCGATCGAGAAGTTCCCGAAGCCCGTCATCGCCGCCGTCAACGGCTTCGCCCTCGGCGGCGGCTGCGAGCTCGCGCTCGCCTGCCACATCCGCATCGCCTCGGAGAAAGCGCAGATGGGACTGCCCGAGGTGACGCTCGGGATCATCCCCGGCTACGGCGGGACGCAGCGCATGGCGCGGCTGCTGGGGAAGGGAAAGGCCCTCGAGCTGATCCTCACCGGAGACCGCATCGGCGCCGAGGAAGCGGAGCGCATCGGCCTGGTGAACAAGGTCGTCCCCGCCGACCAGCTCATGACGGCCGCCGAGGAGATGGCCCGGACGATCGCCAAGCGCGGCCCCCTCGCCGTGAGCGCGGCGATCGAAGCGGTCATGAGCGGCAGCGAGATGCCGTTCGAAGAAGGCCAGGTTCTCGAAGCGACGCTGTTCGGCTTGCTGGCGTCGACGGAGGACATGCGGGAAGGGATGGCGGCGTTCCTCGAAAAACGCACGGCCAACTTCCAGAACAGATAAACAAGCGGACCGCCGGCGTCCCGCCGGCTGATGTGGCGGCGTCCCGCGCCGCCACCCGGGCGGGCGGGGGAGGTCTCGCGCTGAGGCACGTTTCCCCTACCCCGGGCGGCGGGACGCCGCCCGATCAGCCGCCGGGACGGCGGCGGTCCGCCTTGTTGCCGGCGCCGCTATAGAGAAGAGCGCTTGCCTCGGCTCGTGTGCCAGAGTGCGAGCACTTCGATGACGCCTTCGTCGTCCGAGACGACGTAGTACAGGTGATATTGCGTGCGGCCGAGGAGCACGCGCCGGAGGCCTGTGATTCGCGAATGAGACACCGCTTCACCGGCAAAAGGCAGTGCCGTGATGAGTGCGTATGCGTCCTCGAGCTCATCACGAAGCATCGTCGGTGCGGCGAGACGATGCTCGGACCACCACTTCGCCGCTGCACGGATCTGCCGGCCCGCGCGAGGGGCGACCTTGAAGCGAATCTTCAACGCCGGCTCAGACCCCGCAACTCGCGAAGGAGCTCATGGCCATCTTCATACTTGCCGCCGCGGATCTCCTCCAGCGCGACGACCAGCTCTTCCTCTTCTTCCGCATTGAGTTGAAAGCCGGTGTCGCTCGCGGCGAGGATCGCGACGGGCGTCCCTTCCTGAAGATCCGTCTCGATCTCGATCTTTCCGCCGACCACACGTCCGGTGATGACTTTCATCGGGCCATGGTACCTCCCGGGGGATGACCGTGGCGCGCGACCGTGTTGCACGGCTAAACTGGCCGCCTTTCATGACCGAGAACCTGGAGCACCTGATTCACGACTGGAACGTCGATGGCGACGTGGCCGCGCGGCCTGCGCGCCGGATCGAGTTCGATGACGAGACGCTGCGCGACGGGCTGCAGTCGCCGTCCGTCACCGATCCCGCGATCGAAGACAAGCTGCGCATCCTTCATTACATGCACGCCATCGGCATCGACAATGCCGACATCGGGCTGCCCGGCGCGGGGCCGCACGTGGCGAAGACGGTCGAGCGCCTGGCGCGCGAGATCGTCGACCAGAAGCTGTCCGTCTATCCCAGCGCCGCCGGGCGCACGCACGAGAACGACATCAAGCCGATCGTCGAGATCTCCCAGCGCGTCGGCATCGCCATCGAGGCCGACCTCTTCATCGGCTCGTCGCCCATCCGCCAGTTCGCCGAGGAGTGGGACCTCGACTGGGTCATCGAGCAGTCGGCGAAGGCGGTTCGGTTCGCCGTCAGCCAGGGCATCCCGGTCATGTACGTGACCGAGGACACCACCCGCTCGAAGCCGGCGGACATCGAGAAGCTCTACATCGCCGCCATCGACGCCGGCGCCGCGCGCATCTGCATCGCCGACACCGTCGGCCACGCCACGCCGTGGGGGACGCGCAACGTCGTCCGCTTCGTCCGGCAGCTCGTCGACCGCGTCAACCCCGCGGTCAAGGTCGACTGGCACGGACACGAAGACCGCGAGATGGGCGTGATCAACAGCATCGCCGCCCTCGAAGCGGGCGCGGACCGCGTCCATGGCTCCGCCGCCGGCATCGGCGAGCGCGTCGGCAACACGCCGATGGACGTGCTGATGGTCAACCTCAAGCTGATGGGGTGGATCGACAACGACCTCACCGCGCTCCACGATTACGTGAAATTCGTCGCGAAGGTGACCGGCGTCCCGCTCGACGACCGCTACCCCGTCTTCGGCCGCGACGCCTTCCGCACCGGCACCGGCGTCCACGCCGCGGCGATCATCAAAGCGCGCAAGAAGGGAAGCGATTGGCTTGCCGACCGCGTTTACTCCGGAGTTCCCGCGGGAATGTTCGGTCTCCAGCAGGTCATCGAGGTCGGTCCGATGTGCGGCCTCTCGAATGTGATCTACTGGCTGGACGCGCACGGCTATCCGCAGGAAGAAAGCCTGGCGAAAGAGCTCTTTCAACTGGCGAAGTCGACGAATCGCATCCTGACGGACGACGAGCTGCACGGTCGTGCGAAGCAGTGGCAGGAGGCGAAGCGCAGTAGCCCAATAGGCCCGAGTGGCGAAATGGCAGACGCAGCAGACTCAAAATCTGCCGAGGTCAACCCTCGTGTCGGTTCGAGTCCGACCTCGGGCACCACTTTTCCTGACAGACACATCTCCCCGGAGAACGTACAATAACCATCATGCGCCGTCTCCTCGCCGTCGTCGTGCTCGTCGTTCTCCCGTCCTTCGCCTTCGCGATCTCCGAGTCCGGTCCCCGTGGGGTCGAGCGCATGACACCCCGCGGGCGTGCCGTCATCCTCAATCCCGTCAAAGACTTGACTGACTACGACCGCGTCCAGCTGGCCCGGGAAGGGCTGGTCGTGATGAAGGCCCTTCCGAGCGGACGGTACCTCGCGCGCATGGCCGCGAACGCCGATCTCAACGCGCATCTCACTGACGAGCCGCGCATCCGCTCCATCGAGACGATCACACCGGAGCAGAAGCTGCACCCGACCGCGCTGCGCGCGGCGGCGTCCGGGAAGCCGTTCCTCGAAGTCAACGTGCTCTTCCACACCGACGTCGCGTTCGACGAAGCCCGTGCCGCGATCCTCGCGGCCGGCGGCGCGATGGACGTCTTCGCCTTCGACTTCCTCCCGGCCCAGCGGCTGGTGGCGAAGATCCCGTCGCAGCAGCTCATGACGCTCGCGGCCGACCAGTCGGTCCTCGCGATCGTCGGGTATCGCAAGGTGCGTATCGCGTCCGACAACGCCGTCACCGCGCAGATGTCGAAAGTCGACGTCGTGCAGGCCGCGCCGTACAACCTGACCGGCGAGGGCGTGACCGTCTCGCTCTTCGAGCTCGCGGCCGCGCAGGCGTCGCACATCGAGTTCGAAGGGCGCATGGCCATTGCTCCGACCACCGCGGGCGGCTCGGCGAGTGACGCGCGTCACGCGACGCACGTCGCGGGCACGATCGGCGCCGCGGGCATCAAGGCGGCGGCGAAGGGGATGGCGCCGAAGGTGAACATCCGGCAGTTCTGCGTGTCGTACGAGTCGAACGACTGCACGGGCGAGTGGCTCGACCTGAAGGACGCCAACCTCACCCCCCTCGGCGTCACGATCGATAACAACTCGTGGGGCTATGTGTGGGGCTGGTGGGACGGGGACCTCCCGGTGTGGAGCCAGACCGACATCTACTGGGGCGCGTACGACCTGATCCTGGCGTCGCCGATCGACAAGATCGCGAACGACCGGGACATCCTCTTCGTCCACTCCGCGGGCAACGATGGGGAGGAGCCGTCCGCGCTGCTGGGCGACCCGTGGCGTGGCCACCATCACGTCGACGACGACTACGAAGAGATCAAGGGCGAGACGCACTGCGTCTCGCAGAACGGCTCGGGCACGGACTGCCCGGTGACTTGCAACGCCCCGGCCGATCGTTGCGAGATCGGGCTGCACCACGCCATCGCTCCGTTCGACACGCTCGGCACGACCGCCGCGGCGAAGAACGTCGTGGCCGTCGGCGCCGTCCACACCGGCGGGCAGATCGTCAGCTTCAGCTCGCGCGGCCCGGCGAAGGACGGCCGCATCAAGCCGGACGTGGTCGCCCGCGGCGCGGGAGTTCACTCGACGATTCCAACGAACGCGTACGCGAATCTGAGCGGCACGTCGATGGCGGCTCCGGCCGTGACAGGCATGGCCGCGCTGGTCACCGAGCAGTGGAAGCGCTCGTACGGGACGCAGCCGCCGGCGGCGGCGGTCAAGGCGTTGCTCATCGCCGGCACCGACGACCTCGGCAATCCCGGCCCGGACTACACGTTCGGTTTCGGGCTCGTGAACGCGCAGAGGTCGATCGACCTGATCCGCGCGGACGAGGGCACGAAGCAGCGCATCCGCACGCTCTCCTTCGGCGCGGGCCAGCAGCAGTCGTACGAGCTGTCGCTGGTCGTCACGGCGCGCAGAACGTGCGCGTGGTGCTGAACTGGTCCGACCCGTACATCATTTACGACCCGCGCTTCTCCGACATCGCGGAGAAGGCGCTGGTCAACAACCTCGACCTGCGCGTGGTCGATCCGTCCGGTGCGACGATCCTGCCGTGGGTCCTGGACAAGGACCACGTCGAAGCGAATGCCACGAAAGGCGTGAACAACGTCGACAACGTGGAGGTGGTGGAGATCGCGAACGCGGCGCCAGGCGTCTACCGCGTGTTCGCCACCGGTACGAGCGTGCCGGAAGGGCCGCAGAGCGCGGTGCTGGTCACGAATGCCCGCACGGCGCGGCCGTGCCGCGACGTGCAGGAAGTCGAGCGGCGAACGACTCGGCGGACCACGCGTATCGGCAACCTCCCACCGGGACAGCTCGTCGCCGCGGGCCTCTGCTCGCAGGGCGACGTCGACTTCTACAAGTTCAACGTGACGAAGACCGGCCCGTTCAGCGTGTCGGTCACGACCGGGGATACGCTGCTGCGCGCGACACTCACCGGTACCGGGATCTCGCGTACGCAGGTCATCGAGGCCAACACGACGGCGGTGCTGACCGCGGACGTCAACACCGTCCCGAATCAGGTCACGCTGAAGCTCGAGGCCGCCGGCCCCCTCGGCGCGGAGCCGCAGTACACGTTCACGTCGAGCTTCGAGGAGAAGCGCCAGCCGAAACGCCGCACGGTCCGCTTCTGAGATGAAAGCGAACGTAGGGCGTGGCTTCAGCCCGCCTCCCGGGCGGGGCGGGGGGCTCGCGATTCTGCCGCGTTCGCACCCGAGGGGCGGGCTGAAGCCACGCCCTGCGTTGTGGTGTCTGCTCGCGTTGCTCTTCGTTGCGCCTTTGCACGCCGGCATCCCCGCGAAGATCCACGCCTCCGCCTGGCGCGCGACGTCGCACACGATCGTCTTCTACCGCGGCGTCTCCTTCGACGACGCACGCGCGACCATTCTCGCCGCGGGCGGCTCGCTCGAGGCTCTCACCACGCGTTTCCTCCCGGCCCAGCGCATCGAGGCGCAGATCCCGCCATCGTCGCTCCAGGCGCTCGCCTCCGATGACCGCGTCCTTGCCATCGCCGGCCGGCGCCGCTTCCGCGTGGGCACCGACAACGCCGCCACCGCGGCGCAGTCCCACGTCCGCGAGCTTTACGATCCGCCGTACGGCCTCTCCGGCAGCGGCGTGGCCGTCTCGCTCTTCGAGCTCGGCGAGGTGCAGGAATCGCACGTCGAGTTTGGCGGCCGCCTGGACGTCGCGCCGACGACCGTCGGCGGTACTCCCGGCTCCCGCAGGCACGCCACGCACGTCGCCGGCACGATCGGCGCTGCGGGCCTGCGCGCGGACGCGAAGGGGATGGCCCCCGCGGTCACGATCCATCAGTTCTGCGTGCCCGACCCCGCGGGGAGCAATCAGTGCGTGGGCGACGTGTTCGGGTTGAAGGACGACGAGCTCCCGCCGCGGCAGGTCATCGTCGACAACAACTCCTGGGGCTACATCCTGGGCTGGCTCGACGGCGAGCTGGCGGTGTGGCTGGGACAGGACGCTTACTGGGGCGCGTACGACCTCGTGTACACCGCTCCGCTCGACGAGATCTCGAACGAGCAGGGCATCCTGTTCGTCCACTCCGCGGGCAATGACGGCTCGCTCCCGGTGTCGCTGCGCCTGGATCTGTTCCAGCGGCATCTCCATGCCGACGAAAACGGCGACGCGATCGCCGGGCAATTCTTCTGCGTGTCGCGCAACAAGAGCGGCAGCGACTGCCCGGCGTTGCCCTGCAACGCGGGGTGCGAGATGGTGACGCACCATCCCTCGACGCCGTTCGACACGATGAGCGCGACCGGCTCGGCGAAGAACGTGATCTCCGTCGGCGCGGTCGATTCGAATCGCGCCATCGCGTCATTCAGCTCGCGCGGGCCTGCGAAGGACGGCCGCGTGAAGCCGGAGCTCGTGGCCCGCGGCGTCGGCGTGCTGTCGACCGAGCCGGCCAATCGTTACGGCACGGCGAACGGGACGTCCATGGCCGCGCCCGCGGTGACGGGGATCGCCGCGCTCCTCGCCGAGCAATGGCGCCGCTCGCATCCCGGCGTGGACCCCACGCCCGCGCAACTGAAGGCGTTGCTCATCGCGGGCACCGAGGACCTCGGCAATCCCGGGCCGGATTACACGTTCGGGTTCGGGCTCGTGAACGCGAAGGCGTCGATCGATTTCATCCTCGGCGATCGCGTGCGGACGTTCTCGTTTTCGCAGGGACAGACGCAGGAGGTCGCGCTGGCCGTCGACGCGCCGCAGGACGTGCGGGTCGTCCTGAACTGGTCCGATCCCGCCATCCCGTACCTCGGCGGCCAAGACGTCGCGGAGAAGGCGCTGGTCAACGATCTCGACGTGCAGGTGATCGATCCCGCGGGCAACACGATCCTCCCGTGGACGCTGAACAAGGACCAGGCGTCCGCGAACGCCGTCCGCGGGGTGAACACCGTCGATCCGACGGAGATGATCGACATCCCGAACGCCGTGCCGGGCATCTACCGGGTGATCGTGTCAGGGAAGAGCGTGGCCGAGGGACCGCAGACGGCGGTGCTCGTCGCGAGCGCGCACGTTGTCACGCGGTTTCAGCCGAAGCGGCGCGCCGCGCGGTGACGCGGATACAATCCGCGCCGCATGTCTTATAAAACCCTGCTCGTCGAGCTCGAGGACGGCGTCCTCACCGTCACGCTCAACCGTCCCGAAGTCCACAACGCGTTCAACGACGAGCTGATCGTCGAGGCCATCGACCTGTTCTCGAACATCGACGTCGACGCGGCGCGCATCGTCGTCCTCAAAGGCACCGGCAAGAACTTCTGCGCCGGCGCGGACCTGAACTGGATGTCGCGCATGGTGTCGTACACGCGCGACGAGAACGTCCGCGACTCGTCGCTGCTGGCGAAGATGTATGCGCTCATCGACCAATGCTCCGCTGCCCGTCGTCGGACGCATTCAGGGCGCGGCCATCGGCGGCGGGGTAGGGCTCGTGTCCGTGTGCGACGTGGCCATCGCGCAGACGGCGATCGCAGTTCGGGCTGTCCGAGGTGAAGCTGGGGATCCTGCCGGCGGTGATCTCACCGTATGTGATCTCGAAGATCGGCGCGACGCACGCACGCGCATTGTTCCTCACCGGCGAGCGTTTCGACG
This sequence comes from uncultured Acidobacteriota bacterium, assembly GCA_963821585.1. Taxonomy (GTDB): domain Bacteria; phylum Acidobacteriota; class Thermoanaerobaculia; order Gp7-AA8; family Gp7-AA8; genus QHVT01. The sequence goes on along the minus strand of CAWGEI010000003.1, from coordinate 2,794,199 downwards.
CGGAGCGTGCGCTGCGCATCGGCCTCGTGCACCGCGTGGTGGAGAGCGAGGCCGAGCTCAACGCCGCGGTCTACGAGACCGTCACGCAGCTCAAGACCTCGGGGCCGGAAGCCGTGCGCGAGTGCAAGAAGCTGATCGCGCACGTCGCGTCGCACGAGCTGGCCGACGCGATTCCGTACACCATCGACGCCATCGCCACGCGGCGCGTGTCCGAAGAGGGGCAGGAAGGGATGAGGGCGTTCCTCAACAAGGGGCTGGCGGCGTGGGTATCGAAAAACTGAGCATTGGAAAACTGGTGGTGCCGAACCGCGGCGAGATCGCGGTGCGCATCGCCCGCGCTTGCCGCGAGATGGGGATTGCGTCCGTGCTCGCGCACGCCGAGGAAGACGACGTCCGCTACGTCCGCCGTTTCTTCGACGAGACCGTTTCCCTCGGAAAGGTGACGCGCGCGCGACGTACCTGAACGTCGGGAAGGTGATCGACGCGGCGCGGGCCTCCGGCGCGGACGCGCTGCATCCCGGCTACGGCTTCCTCTCCGAGCGCGCCGAGCTCTCGCCGCGTGCGAAGACGCGGGTATCGCGTTCGTCGGACCGAAGGCGTCGTCGATCGCGGCGATGGGCTCGAAGGCCGAGTCCCGCCATCTCATGCAATCCCTCGGCGTCCCGGTCGTTCCGGGCTACGACGGCGAGGACCAGTCGCGCGAGACGCTCGCGCGCGAAGCGGCGCGTATCGGCTTCCCGCTGCTCGTGAAGGCGTCGGCGGGCGGGGGCGGGAAGGGGATGAAGATCGTCCGCGCGCAGGAAGAGCTGCAGCCCGCGATCGAGTCCGCCGCGCGCGAGGCGTTGAAGGCGTTCGGCGACGACCGCCTGCTGCTCGAGCGCTACATCGAAGAGCCGCGGCACGTCGAATTCCAGATCTTCGGCGACGGCCGCGGGAACATCGTGCACCTCTTTGAGCGCGACTGCTCCATCCAGCGCCGCCATCAGAAGGTCTCGAAGAGACCCCCGCGCCGCGCTACTCCGAGGAGTTGCGGCAGCGCATGGCCGCCGCCGCGATCGCGGCCGCGCGCGGTGTCGACTACCGCAACGCGGGCACGGTGGAGTTCATCGTCACGCCCGACGGCGAGTTCTACTTCCTCGAGATGAACACGCGCCTGCAGGTCGAGCACCCGGTGACGGAGCTCGTCATCGGCGTCGATCTCGTGCGCGCGCAGATCGACGTGGCCTCCGGCAAGCCGATGCCGTGGACGCAGGACCAGCTGCGCCAGCGCGGGCACGCGATCCAGGTGCGCGTGTACGCCGAGGATCCGGACGACCGGTTCCTGCCGCAGAGCGGGACGATCGCGTTCTACGCGCGAGCCCGCCGGGCCCGGCGTGCGCGTCGACGCCGGCGTCACCCGCGGCAGCGAGATCGGCGTGAAATTCGATCCCATGCTCTCGAAGCTCATCTGCTTCGCCGAAGACCGCGACGCCGCCATCGACCGCGTCCAGCGCGCCCTCCGCGACTACGTCATTCTTGGTACGAAGACCAACCTCTCCTGGCTCCGCCGCGTCATCGCCCACCCCGCGTTCCGCGACGGCCGCGTGAGCACGCGCTTCATCGCCGACCACGAGGCGGACCTCGCCCCGCGCGTCCCGGACCTGGTGCCCGAGATCGCCGCCCTCCTCGCCGCCGCGCCGCGCAAGCGTGCCGCTGTTGGTGACGGCGAACCGCGCGTCAGCTCCGTCTGGGACGCCGTCGGTACGTGGGGGCGATAGCAGCGGGGAGTCCGTGCTATCGTCATTCCTGATGGTGGCGCTGGACACATCTCCCGAAGCGGCCGCGCTCCAGTTGCAGGCTTACCGCGAGATGGGTCCTGAGGGCCGCCTCAAAATCGCGCTCGAGCTCAGTGATCTTGTTCACGCGATGGCCGTTGCGGGAATCCAGCGACGGCATCCCGAGCTCAGCGAAGCAGACGCACGGACCATGCTCGCGGAGCGTCTGTATCGAGTCAAAGCACCTCGTCCATGATCGGCGAGTTTCTGGGCGAAGATGGGCGACTCCGAGCGGCAGATTGTCGATGCCGCCGGGATTCTCGAAGTGCAGGGCGACTCACTCGATCTCGGGTACATCGAGGCATGGGTCGAAGCCCTGGATCTTCGGCAGCAATGGAACGCGGCGCGACAAAAACGACCTGATCGTCCCGTCGTTCTCCGGCGGCTCGCCACGATCCGATACGGACGGTGTCTGCTCCTCCAACGATTGTCCGAGGGAGGGGCCATGGCCGAAGAAGTCCATGTTTATCGAGATGCGAACATTCAGGTCACCAATCTGCGTGCGATATTGCACGGCAAGACGTATGCGATGGCGAACATCACGTCCGTCTCGATGTTCACGGAGGTCAGGAGCAAGTTTCCAGGCGTGGTCGTCGGGTTTCTGGGCGTTGTGTTGCTGCTCAGCGGTTTTGGATCACGAGAAGCGTTGGGTTGCTTCGTCATCTTCGGTCTGGCGTTGATCGCCGTCGGAATTGCGTACTTTGTCGCGCAAAAGGATCGGTATTGGGTACGCATCGGGAGCGCATCAGGTGAGATGAACGCCCTGACATCCCATGATCGCGAATACATCGAGCGCGTCGTCAACGCGATGAATGAGGCGATCGTGCGCCGCGGGTAGTCGGCGACCTCGTCGTCGCTCGGTTCCGCCCACCCGGGTGCGCAGGCGCGGGACGCCTGCGCATCAGCCGGCGAGACGCCGGCGGTCCTTCTCCCTCTGTAATCCTTCCCCTGAGAGAGTGTGCCGAGGATACCCCCCCGCGTACAATGGGTTGGTCTCTCCCGAGGACACGTGGACGCCGAGCTGCAAACGGCACTCTTCGATTTCCAGCGGTACCTGCTGGACCAGATTCCGCCGCTGACCGCCAGCGACGCCGTCGAGCTATTGATGGCCCAGCCGCCGGAGCTGCTGATGAAGCAGATCCATGCGTGGACGCTGGAGCAGTCGCGCCATCAGTCCGCCGCCCAGTCCGACTTCCTCTTCCACGCCCTCAAGAAGGTCTACTTCTTCAGCGTTCTGAAGCTCATCGACCGGGGGATGCTCGAGGCGTACCTCGAGCGCGTCGTGCCGCTCGCGCTCCAAGTCTGCCCGGCTGACGAGCGGGAGACGCTGCGCATGAGTCTCCAAGGCATGCGCGACTCGATGATCCTCGGCGGCAGCACGCCGACGGTCGTCCCGATGTCCCGTGAGAAGAACGACGCGCCCGCGCCGAAGACCGCGGCCGGTGCGGTGTCCGACGTCGCGGCGAAAACGGCGAGGCGCCTCTCGCTCGTCATCGAGAGACTGGCCAGGCATCTCCCGTTCGCGGCGGCGTCGCCCGAGCCTCAGGCACAGCCCCAGCCCCAGTTGCAACCCACTGCGCAGCTCGTGACCATGGCTGCGGCGAGTGCGACGTCCGAGGCGGAGTTGCAGGCGTACGTGCGCGAGCTCAGGCCGTACACCGGCGGCGAGAGCGACCCGGCGAAGCTCCTCCACGTGCTCGCGTCCGACGTGCCGCAGTGGGAAATCGCACTGCCCCCGGACGCCAGGCAGCCTGCGGCCATCGAGGCCATGCACAAGATCATCACCCTGACCTCGAGCAGCCTCGAAAGCTCGCAGCGCTTCCGGGATCTCATGACCGAGGCGGTGGAACAGTTCAACAACGGCGCCCTCGGGCCCGCGGTGTCGATGCTCGAGCTGGCCGCGCGCGTCATCATCGAGAAGAAGATCGATCCCATCGCCGTCGAGCGCATCCGCACGGCGGCCGTCGAGTCGATCAGCTCCGAGCGTCTGAAGAAGTACACCGAGAACAAGACCAAGCACACGCTGCTGCGCGCGGCGCTCAGCCACTTCCCGTCACTGACGAAGAGCGGTCTCTTTCAGCAACTGCGCGGCGAGGAGCGCCCGGAGCGCAGGCGTTCGTTCCTCAGCCTCCTGGAGGCCTATGGCCGCGACGCGCGCACGTTCGCCATCGCGGAGCTGGGCGTCGAGCTGAGCCAGCCCGCCGCGGAGATCGACACGTACTACCTCCGCAACGTCGTCTATCTGCTGCACCGGATTCCGCGCGAGGCCGACGAGCCGATGGAGAAAGAGCTCGAGCTGCTGACGAAATCGACCGCGCGCGGGCAGAACATCTACGTCATCAAGGAAGCGATCATCCCGCTCGGGCACATGAAGAGCGAGGCCGCGGCGAAGGTGCTGACCATGCGCCTCGCGGAGATCGAGGCCATGCTCGTGCGGAAGGACATCTCCCTCTATCCGCTGGACGAGATGCAGAAGGTCCTCGACCGCATCACCAGCGCTCTCGGACGCATCGCCACGCCGGCGGCGCTCCTGACGATCGCCCGTCACGGGATGAAGCCGAACCCGCTGCTCGGCGATACGCGGGCGCGGCTTTCGGCGCTGTTGCAGCACGATCTGTCGTTCGACGAACAGACGGTGGACATCCTCATCGGCGCGATCCGCGAGGACCTGCCGACCAAGCTTCTCGGGCGCGTGCTGCCTTCGCGCAATCCGCCGCCGCTGCGGCTGATCGAGGCGCTGTCGAGCACCCGCGCGGAGCGGGTGGAGGTGCTGTTCGGCGAGATTGCGGAGAAGTTCCCCGAGCACGAGGTCGGACGCGCGGCCGCGGCGGCGCTGTACAACCTCACCAGCACGGCCGCGGCGACGGCACGGCAGACGTCGGCGGTGGCGGCAACGCTCACCGGCGATCTCGATTTCTTCGGCCTGCCATCGCTCCTGCAGTCGCTTGCCGATCAGCAGGCGACGGGCATCGTCACGCTGACCGGCCGGCATTCGGGACAGACCGCGGGGAAGCTGCTCTTCGTGAATGGCAAATTCGCGGACGCGCAGGCGGCGCACCTGCGCGGCGTCGAAGCGGTGTACCAGTTGCTCGAGCGTCCGGTGACGGGCGTGTTTGCGTTCGTGTCGAATCCCGCCGCAAAAGCGAAGGGCGACGTTCGCGAGGTGATGGGACTGCTCCTCGAAGGCATCCGCCGTCACGATGAATACCGCCAGCTGGTGCTGTTCGTCCCGGACGACCTGATGTTGCGGGCGACGGCGACCAAACCGACGCCCGATCCGGAGGAAACGGATCCCGCGGTCGTGCGCGACGTGTGGGTGAAGGCGTCCTCCGGCGCGCGCCTCGGCGACTGGGAGTCGCACGTCGCGGTGGATTGCTATCGCGTGCGCAGGCTCGTCGCGCGCTGGCTCGAGGAAGGCGCGCTGCAGCCGGCCGCGTGATGGACATGTACGAACCGATGAGCCACCGCCTCCTGCCCCTCAAGCGATTCGTGGCGCGGGTCGTGCGGCACGTCGGGATCGCCCTCGCCGTCACCGCGATCGCGCTGGCACTGGGGATGGCCGGCTACCACTACCTCGACGGGCTGTCGTGGATCGACGCGTTCGTGAACGCCTCGATGATCCTCGGCGGCATGGGCCCGGTGAGTCCTCTCACGACTAATGCTGCGAAGATGTTCGCCGGACTGTACGCGCTGTTCGCGGGTGTCGTGTTCATCGCCGTCGCGGGCGTGACGATCGCGCCGTTTGCCCACCGCCTCCTGCACCGCTTCCACCTCGACGACGAAGAAGACCGCTAGCGCGGAACACTCTTCTGTCGCCTGCTACGCAGGCTCGTTTCCCGGCCGTCCGCGTCCCCGGCTGAAGCCGGGGTCTATTTCCTCTTGCCCGCGTACCGAGCTGCCAGAGAATAGGCCCCGGCTTCAGCCGGGGTTGCTCCGTTACACTACCCCGCGTGATTGCTTCCTGGCATCGGCGTTCGGTCCAGTGGTGGCTTGGTGCGCTCGTGACGAGCGTCGCGGCGCCCGTGTTACTGCTGGTCTCCATTCTCGGCATCGCCCAGGTGCGCCGCGAGCGGCGGGAAGCGGAGAATACGGCGTTGCAGATGGCGAGAGCCACATCCTCCCGTTTGAAGGACATGAACGCCGAGTCCGCCGCGCTTCTCGCGCGCATGGCCGCACGGCCGGGGGTCAAGGCGCTCGATCCGGCGGTGTGCCGTTCGGAGCTGGCCGTGGTCGAGCTCCTGCCGAGATATGCCGATCTGGCGCTCTACGACGCGTCCGGGCGGCTGGTGTGCGCGGGCAACGGCCGTGAATCGGCGGCGGGGCAGTGGATCGAAGGAGAGCTGCGGGCCGGCCGGCTCGCCTTCGATGCGGTAGCCGTGCATCCGGTCCAGGACCAGACCATGATGGCGACGGCAACCCGGATCGAGCCCGGCGCGGGAACGATTGTCCTGTTCCAGCTGGCCGACGTCCTCGGAAGCGCCGCCCTCATTCCCGACGCGGTCATCCTCATTCTCGACCGCAACGGATCGGTGGTGGCGCGCTCCACCCGGTCCGCGGAGTGGACCGGGCGCAACGTCCGCGAAAGAAACATCGTGAAGCTCGGCGCGAAAGCCTCCGAGGGCATGGTAGCCGCGCCCGGCATCGACGGCGCGTTGCACCAGTACGCGTTCGTGCGTCTCCCGGAGCTCGGCTGGACGATCTATGGAGGCGTCCCGGCGGCGGCGCTCGCCGAGCCGGTACGGGAGATGTTCTTCAACGGCGCGATCGGCGTGATCGGAACGGCCCTGGTCGTCATGGCCATGACGATCCTCCTGGCGCGCAGAATCGGCCGCCCGATTCATGCCCTCGCCGATGCCGTGACGGCGGCGGGGGAGGGCGCGTACGGACGCGTCGGACGCGTGCCCGGGCCGCGGGAGATCAGCGCTCTCGTGGATGCCTTCAATCAAATGATCGAACGCCGCGAGCAGGCGGACGGACGGATGCTGGCGCTGTCCGAGCGGCTGCTCACCATTCAGGAAGAACAGCGCGCGCGCATCGCCCGCGAGCTGCACGACGACCTCGGGCAATCGCTCACGGCGCTCAAGATGGACGTCGTGGGACTGCTGCAGGCGACCGAACAGCCCCCCGCCTTGCAGCCGATCCGCGATCGCATCCTGCGCACGCTCAATTCGACCGTCACGTCGGTGCAGCGCATCTCGTCCGAGCTGCGCCCCAGCGTCCTCGACGACCTCGGCCTGGTCGCGGCCATCGACGCCGAAGCGCGTCTCTTCGAAGAGCGCTCCGGCATCGAGTGCGAGGTGTCGGTGGCGGGGGAGATGCCGGTCAACACCGACAGCGCCACCGCGATCTACCGTATCGTGCAGGAAGCCCTGACGAACGTGGCGCGCCACTCGAACGCGACGCGGACCGAGGTGCGTCTGCGGAACCGGGGAGACGAGTTGCTGCTGGAGGTCCGCGACGACGGGCGGGGCGTGACCACCGAAGAGATCAGCGACCCGTCCTCGTTCGGGCTGATCGGCATCCGCGAGCGCGCCACGGTCATGGGCGCGACCGTACAGATCGAAGGCGTTGCCGGCCGCGGGACGATCGTTTCGGTACGCATTCCGCTGACGGCGAAAGCGAGGCTCGCATGATCACCGTGTTGATCGCCGACGACCACGACATCGTCCGCGAAGGGCTCAAGCAAATCGTCGCCGAGACCGATGACATCGTCGTCGGCGGCGAAGCGCGCACAGGCGCGGAGGCGATCGAGCAGGTCCGTGCCCGGGCGTGGGACGTCGTCGTGCTGGATCTGCACCTGCCGGACCGTCCCGGTCTCGACGTGCTCGCGCAGATCCGTTCCATCGCACCGGCGCTCCCGGTGCTGATCCTCAGCATGCAGGAACAGGCGTCCTACGCGATGCACGCGTTCCAGGGCGGCGCGCTCGGCTACGTGACCAAGAGCAACGCGCGGGAGCACCTCGTCACCGCCATCCACAAAGTCGCCCGCGGCGAGCGTTTCCTCTCGCCGGGCCTCGCCGAGATGCTCGCGCTCGACCTCGTCCAGCCGCAGCGCACGCACCGCGCGCTCTCCGACCGCGAGTTCCAGGTGCTCTGCCTCATCGCCGCCGGCAAGCCGCCACGGGAGATCGCCGTGGCGTTGAATGTCAGCGTGAAGACCATCGCCACCCATCGCTCCCGCCTGCTCGAGAAGCTTTCTCTGAAAAACAACGCCGAGATCGTGCAGTACGCAATGGAACACGAGCTGCTCCCTGACAGGCATCGGTAATTTACCGACCGCCTGTCGGTGAATTGCGTTCCCCAAAACCGTCCGATGGCTGATGGGCATCGCGGATGCCGAAGGGGATCATGCTGCGGTCTCTCTTCCTGATGACTGCAGAACTGCACCGCCCGCGACGGCGGGTCCTGTTGATCGATGACGACGACCTGATCGCGGATTCGCTTCGACGGTACCTGATCCTCCAGGGCTGCGACGTACACGTCGCGGTCGACCCGGAGTCTGCCGCGGAGACCATGCGGGCGAATGCCTACGACTCGATCGTCGTCGACCCGTACCTGACCGGCGCGATTCACGGCGAGAGCGCGTCGCTGCTCGGCTCCATCGGCACCCTGCAGCCGTTCGCGTCGACGATCGTATTGACCGGCTATCCATCGCCGGAACTGTCGCGTGCCGCTGCCGATTGCCGCCTCACCGCCGTGCTCACCAAGCCTCAATCCATCGTAACGATCGGGGAGCTCGTCACCAGCGTCCAGTTCACCCACCGCCTCGAGTGAGGTTAACGTAGGGTGCGGCTTCAGCCCGCCTCCCGTGCGGGGCGGGCGGGCTGAAGCCGCGCCCTACGCGCTTCGACGGACGGCCACCTATCGGCCCGCGAAGGCGCGCGTTCCAAATTGTGGCCCCGGGGGGCTTGTGCCCGGGGAACGCAGGATCGAGCAGATGTTGCGGCGGTCGCGAGACCTGTCCACGCTTGCAACCCCGCGCCGAGCGCGGGGCAACAATTGGTAAGCGCGCCTTCGCGCGCAATTCGAGAAGCACGAACGGTTACTCCCGCCGCATCTCGTTGAAAATGTGAGCCTTGCGACTGTGAGGCACCGTTTTGCGAGAGTCGGGCTTGACGGCCGGTACGTCGTCGTTTTCTTACTTCGTTCCCTTCCACCACGCCGTCAACTGGTCCGCGGTTCCGTTGAACCGCTCGCGATCCACGTTGACGGTGATCCCGTCGACCGTGCCGGTCTCGGTGTATTGCCAGAGCGTCCACGTCGTCCACACCTGCGGTGGGATGCTCGACGGCGCGGCGGCGCTGGTGTACTGCGCGATCCACAGCGGGCATTTCGCGAGCGTGGGCTCGGGCGTCGATGCGATGTCGGTGAAGAGGAGCGACTTGCCGCCGTACACCACGGGATAGCGGCCGGTCGCTCGTTGCACGGTGTCGATCCAGTCGAGCGCCTCCTGAAGCGTCATCTGCGTGCCCGAGGGGTTGGTCTCGAAGTCGAGGCAGCAGAGCGTCTGCGCGTCGGGCTTCACCGTGTCGAGGAAGAACTGCGCCTGGTCCTGGCCCGGCTCATCGCCGGTGCCGAAGTGGTACGCGCCCCAGAGCATCCCGGCCGCCGGCACGGCAGTGCGCGCGGAGGCGAACGTCGGGTCGACATACGACTTCCCCTGCGTGGCCTTGTGAATCACGCCGAGGATGCCCGCGGCGCGCACCTTGGCCCAGTCCGGCGAACCGTCGAAGTGGCTGACGTCGATGACAGCGTCGATCATTTTCTTTATCTCCCGAGAGATTCCGGCGCGCGCACCCTGCCGGCGATGCCGCAGAGGACGAGCGTGACGATGTAGGGGACGGCGAGGAGGAGATGATACGGCACGCCGCGCTCGGATGCCTGCAGCGCGTATTGCATCGCGGTGGCGAGGCCGAAGATGGCGGTGCCGGCGAGGGCGCTTTTGAGCTTCCAGCGTCCGAAGATGACGATGGAGAGGGCGATGAAGCCGCGGCCGGCGGTCATGTTCTCGGCGAAGCCGCTGGCCAGGGCCAGCGTGAGGTACGCACCCGCGGTGCCGGCGAGCAGCGCTTCGATCGCCAGCGCCGCGGCGCGGTGCCGCGCAACGTGCGGCCCGAGCACCTTGGGATTCTCGCCGCACGCGCGGAGGCGCAGGCCGAACGACGTGTTCCAGAGGACGATCGCCAGGATGACGGGAAAGACGATCCACGCCAGCGGCGCGATGACGTCCGTCCGCATCTGTGGGACCGACTGCACGAAGATCGCTCCCTGCTGCAGCTCGCGGTAGACGAAGCTCGTTACACCCGCGGCGAGGAGATTGATCGCCGTGCCGGTGACGATCTGGTCGGTCTTCAGTGCGATCACGAAGAACCCGAACACGAGTGCCACCAGCGCCGCGCCGCCGACGCCGCCGAGAAACCCGAGCGCGACGCTCTTCGTGCCCTGCGCCGCCAGCACCGCCGTCATCGCCGCCACGAGCATCATCCCTTCGATGCCGAGGTTGATGATGCCGCTGCGCTGGACGACGAGCTCTCCTTCCACCGCGAGCAGCAGCGGCGTCGCGGCGAGGATCGCCAGTGGGAGAGCACTAACGACGGGATCGAGCATGTTCGAATCCGATGAGCACCAGAATCACGACGGCCTGTCCGAGCGTCGCCACCGCGGCGGAGATGTTCGCGGCGCGCTGCAACTCGCCCGCGCCGGTGATGAGCGCGCCGAAGAAGAACGCCGATGCCAGCGCGCCGAGAGGGTGGAGCTGCGCGAGCAACGCGACGGCGATGCCGGAGTAGCCGTAGCCCGCGGCGAAACGCTCGAAGAGACGGTTCGTGACGCCGAGGAGCTCGATGCCGCCGGCGAGTCCCGCGACCGCGCCGGAGACGGCCATCGCCCGCGCGAGCTGCGCGCGCACGTTGACTCCCGCCCACTTCGCGGCCGACGCGTTGAAGCCCGTCGCCCGCAGGCGCAGACCTTCGTCCGTGCGGTACAGCAGCCACCACGCCGCGATCGCGGCCAGGACGGCGAGGAGGATGCCCGCATGCAGTCCCCCGAGCCGCGGCAGTGCTGCCTGCGCGACGTCGGTCTGCGGATACATCCCCGCCCGCTCGCGCAGCGGGCCGTTGACGCACCATCCGAGGAGATGGATCGCCGTGAAGTTGAGCAGGATCGTCGTCAGCACCTCCGGCGCATTCCGCCACAGCCGCATGAGCGACGCGATCGACGCCCACGCCGCGCCGGCCAGCATCGCGGCGAGGAGTGAGGCGACGAGGCCGAACCGGGACGCGAGCAGCGCGGCCAGGGCGCCGACGATGAACTGGCCCTCGCCGCCGATGTTCCACACGCCCGCGCGGAAGGCGATGACGACGCTGAGGCCCGTGAGGAGCAGCGGCACGGACTTGAGGAGCGTGCCCTGCAGCGCGAACGCGCTGCCGACCGAGCCGGAGAGGAGGATGGTGAGCAGGTCGAGAGGGGAGTGGCCGAAGGCGAGCCCGGAGAGGGCGAGCAGGAGGATTGTGGCGAGAACGGCGGCGGTTGCCTTCACGCCACACCTGCCATGAGGCTCGCCACGCGCGTCGACGCCTCCTCGGGCGTCATCCGCTCCGAGAGCTTCCCGCGATAGATCACCTGCATCGCGTCCGCGAGCGCGAACGCTTCGTCGAGGTCGGACGTGATCAGCAGGATTGCCGCGCCGGAGCTCGCGGCGTCGCGGAGCCGCTCGTGGACGAAGCGTGTGGCTTCGAGGTCGAGTCCGCGCGTGGGCTCGGCGGCGACGATGATCTCCGGGCGGCGGTCGAGCTCGCGCGCGAGGACGACTTTCTGTTGATTGCCGCCGGAGAGGTCGCCGGCCATCTGCTTCGGCCCCGTTGCGCGAATGGAGTAGCGCTGGATCATCCGTGCGGCGTCGCGGACTCCTCGGAGCGCGAGGTTCTCGGCGATGGTCATCTGCGCGATGACGCCGTCCCGCGTGCGGTCCTCGGGGATGTGGCCGGAGTGGGGGAGTTGCGCGCGCAGTTGTTCGGCGAGCTCGGACTGGCCGTTGCCGGAGACGCCGAGGATGGCGAGGATCTCGTTGTGGTGGAGTTGGACGTTGGGGTGGTTCAGCGCGAGAGCGCCCCTCACCCTAGCCCTCTCCCCGAGCTTGCGCTCGGGGAGAGGGGACTGGGTCATCGCGAGAGCGAGCGATTCGGGGCTGGCGGAACGGGTCTCCAACACGAGCCTGCCCCCGCGCATCACCGCGATGCGCTGCGCCACTGCCAGCACCTCGGGGAGCTTGTGGCTGATGAACACGATCGCTGTGCCTTTTGCGGCGAGAGCCCGCATCACGCGGAAGAGCTCCTCGGACTCGTGCGGCGTCAGCACCGACGTGGGCTCGTCGAGGATCAGCGTCGCGGGGTTCTTCGCGATCGCTTTGATCAGCTCCAGCTTCGACTTCTCGCCCACCGAGAGGTCCGCGACGCGGCGCGATACGTCGCGCAGCTCGATACCACTCGCTGCGATCGTCTGCACGGCTTCACGCTCAAGGGTCCTGCGCGTCGCGAAGCGGAACCGCGGCCGCAGCAGTGCGAGGTTCTCCGCGATCGTCAGCTCGGGGACGAGCAGAAAGTGCTGGTGGACGAATCCGATCGACTCCGCGCCGTCGATCGTCCCGGAATCCGGCGCGAGCTCGCCCGCCGCGATGCGCATCAGCGTCGTCTTGCCCGCGCCGTTCTCGCCGATCACCGCGAGCACTTCGCCGTGCTCGATGGCCAGCGAGACGTCGTCGACTGCGCGGGTGACGGCGAAGGACTTCGTGATGCGCGAGAGGCGCACGTCAGAATCCGGTCGGCACTTTCAGGCGTCCCGCCTTGATCTCCTGCTCCAGGCGCGCGACCTCCGCGACCGTCTCCGGCGAGACCTGTGCCTTCAGCGCCTCGTTCCACTCCAGCGTCACGACGCCCTCTGTTCATCCCGAAGGGCTGGATCTCCGGCTTGAACCGACCGTCGCGCACCGTACGCACCATCTTCACGATCCCGCCCGGCACGTCCAGCACTGCCGACGCGACGATCACGTCCGGAGCGAGATCGGTCTGATTCCTGTTCGACCCGAAGCAGCGCACCTTCCGTTCGCTGCACGCCTGGAACACGCCGCGCCCGGCTTCATTCGCCTGATGGAAGATGAAATCCGCGCCCGCGTTGATCAGCGACAGCGTCGCCAGCTTCGCGGCGCCGAGGTCGTCGAAATTGCCGGTGTAGATCTCGGGCACGTCGAACTTCGGATCCACCGACTGCGCGCCCGCCTTGAACGCCTGGAACGTCGACGCGATCGAAGGGATATTGATCCCGCCGACCAGCCCGGCCTTGCCCGTCTTCGACTCGCGCGCGGCGATCACGCCGAGGAGGTACGTCGCCTGCTCGAGCTCGAAGCGCATCGCCGCGACGTTCGGCGCGACCGTCGTGCCCGACGTCGTGATGAACATGGTCTTCGGATACTCCATGCCGGCCTTTTTCGCGGGATCCTGATACTCGAAGCCGTGTCCGAACACCACGTCGAAGCCCTTCGCCCCGTACGCCCGGAACCCTTCGAGATTCTCCGCGGGCGACTTCGTCTCCTGGTTCGAGATCTCCGCGCCGAGCTCCGCCTTCGCGCGTTGCAGACCTTCGTATGCGATGGCGTTCCAGCCGCCGTCGTTGATCGAGCCCGGGGTGAGGAGACCGACGCGCAACGGCTTCGCGGCCGGCGCCGTGCCGGTGGCCGCCGGTGCGGTTCGCTCTCGCGCTGCTGGCACGAGGCGAGAGTCAGGAAGCAGAAAACAAGGAGGGCACCGTTTCATGTGGCGCGGATTTTACGGGTTGCCAGTTGGCGGTGGCCAGTGGTACACGGAGGGAGTTTCGCAGCGAAGGAGCAATCAAATGGACGACATCGATCGCAGCAACGACGCCGAATTCGACGAAGACGACGAACAGATCGAGCAGATGATCATCGAGAACGGCATCCTGCTGCACAGTCTCGCGGCACTGCTCGTTCGCAAGGGGATTCTGACGCAGGAAGAAATCGACTCGGAGATGGACCGCCTCTACGACCAGATGGAGAATTTCGAACAGCAGTAGCTCTGTTTCGACGGGCCGGACTTTTTCAACGAGTGGAGAACCCATGAACTTGCGCTTGATTGTCACGGCAGCCGTCCTGGTCTGCCTTCGGCGACTTCGTTCGCCGCCGTTTCCCCGCAGTATCGCCGAGTGGGGTCAGGGACCGTCTCAGGTCCTGCTGACCAAGGAAGAAGCCGCGGCCTGGAAGAAGATCCAGACCGATGAGGCCGCGAAGGCATTCGTCGACCTCTTCTGGGCCCGCCGCGACCCGACGCCGGGCACGCCGGCGAACGAGTACCGCGAGCGAGATCGAAGCACGCATCGAGGCCGCCGACAAGGCGTTCGCCGAAGGCCGCGTCAAGGGCTCCATGAGCGATCGCGGCAAGGCCCTGCTCCTCTACGGCCAGCCGAAGCGCATGGAGCGCACGGGCGGCATGGACGCGCCGGAGATCGGCAACAACAGCGACGCGACCGACGCCATCGCCGAGATCCCGACGGTCACCTGGGTCTACGAGGACGCGAAGACGAAAGAGATCTTCGGCGTTTCGCGCGCCGGACTCCGCTTCTCCGATCGCTTCAACCGCAACGAGTTCAAGTTCGACCGCAGCGGTTTCGACCTGAACGCCGCCCATACTCGCGCGGTCGCGAAAGCGATCACGCAGCCGGGCCTCACCGCTGCGCCTGCCGCCGCAGCAGCAGCAGCTGCACCGGCGCCTGCCGCGGCTGCCGCCGCTCCGACGGTACCGGCTGCGCCGGCTGCGGTCACCGACCTGACGACCGACGCGCTCAAGAGCGCGGTGGCCGAGCTCAAGGCTGCCGCGAAGAATCCGTACGAGAACAAGGCCTACGCCACCTGGGGTGAGTACGTCACCTCGACCGGCACGACCTTCGTTCCGGTCGGCCTGTACGTTCCGCAAGTCCGCGGGCATCAGCGCCGCCACGTCACGTTCTTCGGCGTCGTCGAAGACCGGCGGGCAACAACGTGCTCGCCTTCGAGCAGCCCGCAAAGCTCGCGGCTTCGAAGGACGACTTCTTCGTCGACCGACTCCTGACGCCCTGTCGGCGTCCGGCAAGCACCGCGGCACGTTCGGCCTGGCCCAGAACGGCAAGCTCGTCGCGCTCGCGTCGAGCGAAATGGCGCTCGCCGGCAACCTCGACAAGACGCCACCGCCATCTCGCAGCTGATCCTCTCCAACAACGTCTATCCGCTCACCGAGGCCCAGAAGGCCGACGATCCGTTCGCCTTTGGCGGCGTGCGCGTCGTGCCGAAGGCCGACCACGCCTTCCGGACCACCGACGAGCTCTGGTACTTCTTCGAGCTCCGCAACCCCGGACTCGAGCCCGAGCCGGTCGAAGGTGGATCGCCGACCGCGCCTGCCGAAGGTTCAGGTCAAGATCGACGTCGCCGGCACCGCCACCGACGGCAAGCCGTGAAAATGACTGCGGCGCCGATGGAAGTGAACGCCGTCGAGATGAAGGGCGTGGCGGGCCACTACGCCATCGGCAACGCCATTCCCCTCGCCTCGTTCAAGCCGGGCGACTACACTTTCACCATCAAGGTCATCGACACGCTCAAGAAGACCTCGTACACCCTGAGCGACAAGTTCAAAGTCGTCGCCGTAATCATGCCGTTGACAACCGTTCAGGAAGCCGCCGAGCTGTATCGCCGTGGGGACTTCGTCATCATCGTCGATGACGAAGACCGCGAGAACGAGGGAGACCTCTGCATCGCCGCGGAGCGGGTCACCGCCGAGACCGTCAACTTCATGGCGAAGTTCGGCCGCGGCCTGATCTGCCTCGCGCTCACCGAGGAGCGTTGCAAGGAGCTCGACCTGCCGTTGATGGTCGAGCACAACACGACGAACTTCGGCACGGCGTTCACCGTCTCCATCGAGGCTCGCGGCCGCGTCACCACCGGCATCTCCGCGCACGATCGCGCGGAGACTGTCCGGGTGGCGATCGATCCGAAGACGCGCCCGTACGACCTCGCACGTCCCGGACACGTCTTCCCTCTGCGCGCCCGCAAGGGCGGAGTGCTCAAGCGCGCCGGGCAGACCGAGGCTTCCATCGATCTCGCCACCATCGCCGGCATGAGCCCCGCGGCGGTCATCTGCGAGATCATGAACGAAGACGGCACGATGGCGCGCCTCCCGGACCTGAGCGAGTTCGCCGTCCGTCACGGCCTGAAGATCATCTCGGTCGCCGACATCATTCAATACAGGATGCAGAACGAGAAGCACGTGCACTGCCTCGCGTCGCCCGTGCTTCCGACCGAGCACGGCGAGTTCCGCGTCCACGCGTACCAGAGCGACATCACCGGCGAGGAGCACGTCGCGCTGGTGAAGGGCGAGATCTCCGAGAGCGATGAAGTGCTCGTGCGCGTCCACTCGTCGTGCCTCACCGGCGACGTCTTCCACTCCAGCCGCTGCGACTGCGGCGATCAGCTCGAGCGCGCGTTCGAACTGATCGAGCGGGAAGGGAAGGGCATCATCCTCTATCTCCTGCAGGAAGGGCGCGGCATCGGCCTGATCAACAAGCTGCGCGCGTACGAGCTGCAGGACCAGGGCGCGGACACGATCGAGGCGAACGCGAAGCTCGGCTTCGCCCCGGACATCCGCGAATACGGCACCGGCTCGCAGATCCTCCGCGACCTCGGCGTCCGCAAGATGCGCCTGCTGACCAACAACCCCGCGAAGTACGTGGCCATCGAAGGCTTCGGCCTGCAGATCGTGGAGCGCGTCCCCCTCGAGATCGCGCCGTCGCTGACGACGCGGAAGTATCTCGAGGCAAAGAAGACGAAGCTCGGGCACATCCTCGAGCTGGTTTAAGGGGAGACTCTGTCGCCCGCTACGCGGGCTCGTTCCCCTTATGACGCCGCGCGTCCCCCCGGCTGAAGCCGGGGTCTATTCTCTCTAGCCCGCTACGCGGGCAATCGATTCGCCCGCGTAGCGGGCTTCAGGCAATAGGCCCCGGCTTCAGCCGGGGTACGCCCGGGCGTCGGAGACGAGCCCGCGTAGCGGGCGGCAGCTTTTCCTGTGCTCGCTTTGACGGACGCGGATGCATCATTCCGGAGGAAAGGAGATCCGCATGCTTTACGTCTTCGTGCTTCTCGCGCAGTTCGGGGTTTCTCCGCAACCAGCTCCCACCACGACCACCACCACGATTTCCATCGACGCCGAACGCGAGGCCATCGTCACCCTCCGTCCGGACGGCAAGTTCGTCCAGGCCGTGGTCCGTCGCCTGGACGGCAAGCCGCAGACCTGCGAGACGTACATCGCGTTCTTCTCCCAGGAGTACACCTGCAACGGCAGCTGCGCGTCCACCTTCACCGCACAGGGGCAGGGCGGCTCGTTCGTCAGCCGCGCCGCGGCGTGCGCCGCGGCCAAGGCCGATGCCTGCGCGGGTGCAACGTGCAGCCCGGGGACGTACGGCTTCTGCAGCCTGAACTATTCGTACTCCATCACGAATGGCGGCGGCGGATGTACGTACTTTACGGAGCGCGACTGCATCATGACCGACAGCTGCAGCTAGTTGCGGGCGCGGAGAATAGCCCCCGGCTTCGGCCGGAGGCCGGGGTATCATCCGCGCCGCGATGCCACACACCGGTCCCATCCTCGAAGGAAAAGGCGCCACCGACTACGAGCGCTACGTGCGCGTGCCCGAGCTGCTCGAGCTTCAGAAGCCCATCGAGCAGCTGGCTCATCCCGAAGAGCGGCTGTTCCAGGTCATGCACCAGACCGCCGAGCTCTGGCTGCACCACATCGACTACGAGATCGACCGCGCCGTTGCCTTCATCGAAGAGGACAGCGCCGAGCCTGCGGCCGACCTTTTGCACCGCTCGCGTCTCATCCTCGATCTCCTGCGCGAGCAGATCGTCATCCTCGAGACCATGGCGCCGGTCGACTACCACGTCCTTCGCACCACATCCCTTGGCCGCGGCAGCGGGCAGGAGTCCCCGGGCTTCCACCGGCTGCTGGATGTAGGGAAGCGCCTATGGCCGCCGTTCCAGGCGCTCATCGGCAAACACTCCGTCACGGTGCTCGAACTGGAGCGAAAACCAGCCGCGCACTCCGGGCTCTTCCGGCTGCTGCAGGCATTGATGGACTACGACGAAGCGTTTCTGAAGTGGCGCTTCACACACATGCGCCTGGCCTTCCGGATCATCGGAGACCGTGTTCTTTCGTTGAAAGGGGTCCCCGCCGCTCAGCTCGAGGCCGGTACGCGCGAGCCTTTGTTTCCAGAGCTGTGGTCTGCGATCAGCGAGCTGACAGCGGAGTGGAAACCTACCTACTAATTTTTTTCTTTTCCCGCCGGTTTCCTTCGAACTGGAACGAGTGTCGAATAGCACCAGAGGAGGAACCATACAACCGGCTGGGTGGGGGCCGCAAACATGAGTGTTTTTCAGATGATTTTGTTCAGCTAAAACTTTCGGTTTCAGGAACTAACTAACAGGTTGACGGTGATGCGACCCATCTGTATATTCGCTGGCCATTGCCTGACGCGGGCCGGGAAGCAGCCTGAAAGCAA
Source organism: uncultured Acidobacteriota bacterium (assembly GCA_963821585.1). Classification (GTDB taxonomy): domain Bacteria; phylum Acidobacteriota; class Thermoanaerobaculia; order Gp7-AA8; family Gp7-AA8; genus QHVT01. Next base: position 2,775,795 of record CAWGEI010000003.1, on the reverse strand, counting down.
CCCCTGCACAGTTCTGCGATCACTCATCTGGGAGTTCGGAATCACATGAAAAAGAAGCTGTGCCTTTTCGCGGCACTTTCTCTTTCCCTATTGTCTCTCGTCGGTTGTCAGAAAGTGCAGGCTCGCATAGAGATTCGCAACGCGAACGACGCGTATGCGAAGGAAGACTATGCGACGGCTCTGCAGCACTACAAGAAAGCCCGGGACATCGATGCCCAGAGCTTTCCTGACCTCGACCGGATGATCGGGTACTCGCTGATCGGTCTTTACGTTCCGGAGGACAAGTCCGCCGCCAACGTGAAGAACGCGGATGCTGCCATCGTCGAGCTGCGCAAGTACCTGCGAAAGCGCCCCGAAGATCGCATCGCCCGCGAAGCCCTGATCAACCTCTATCTGAACGCCGACCGCATCACCGAGGCGATCAACTACTTCCGCGACTGGCTCCAGACCCACCCCAAGGACATCGAAGCTGTCCGGTCGGTCGCCACTCTCTACGCGAAGCAGGGCAACTTCGCGGAGGCGTTGAACTGGTACGAGCAGATCACCAGGCTCGACTCCAAGAACCCTGAAGCTTTCTACACCTACGGCGTGGTCTGCTACGAGAAGATCGCGAAGAACCCGCCGCAGGACACGGCCGAGCGCCTGGACATCATCGCGCGGGGCAAGGGTGCCCTCGATCGCGCGATCGCCATGCGCAAGGATTACTTCGAGGCGATGGTCTACCTCAGTCTCCTCTACCGCCAGCAGGCGCCGCTCGAAACGGATCCGGCGAAGCAGCAGCAGCTCATAGCCGACGCAGATCGAATTCGCAACGACGCCATCGCGATCGTGAAGAAGAAGAAGGCGGAAGCTGCGGCTTCCGCCGGCGGAAAGAAGAGCTAACCGCACGGAGCTCAGCTCATGTTTGAAACTACAGTCGTCGAATCCAGAAAAGTCAAAGTCGGGGTGCAGAAGTACTTGACGCTCCCCGTGTCCGTGGGCCTCCACGTCGTGGTCGGCGTGGTCATCCTCTTCGGCTCCTTGTGGAGCATCGAGTTTCCCGAGAACTCTCCGGCGCAGGTCGCCCAGTACTCGGTCGCGTCCGCGCCCCCGCCTCCTCCGCCACCACCACCTCCTCCTCCCAAAGCGGCTTCCGTGAAGCCGGTCGAAGTGAAGCCCGTCGAGATCCCGCGGGACCTTCAGGACCTCGCGCCCACGGTCGTCCCTGACACCGTGAAGCCCGTCGAAGCGGCCGCATCGGCCGATGCGGGCGTGGAAGGCGGCGTCGAGGGCGGTGTCGAAGGCGGTGTCATCGGCGGCGTCGTCGGCGGCGTCATGGGCGGCATCGTGACCGACACCCAGCCTCCTCCTCCGAAGGAAACCGCTCCACTGCGCGTCGGCGGTGACGTCAAGGCGCCCGTCGTCATCACCCGCACCGAGCCGCACTACCCCGAGGTCGCGCGCAAGGCGCGCGTGTCGGGCATCGTCATCGTCGAGTGCATCATCGACAAGAACGGCAACGTCCGGGACGTGAAGGTCCTCAAGCCGCTCCCGTTCGGTCTCGACCAGGCGGCTGCCGACGCGGTCCAGCGCTGGAAGTTCCGCCCCGGTACGCTCAACGGACAGCCGGTCGACGTCATCTTCAATCTCACCGTCAACTTCAAACTGAATTAAAAGACAGGCGGCGCCGGTCTCCCGGCTCGCAAGAGGAGGAATTGAGTCATGGATTTGGCACACATGTTTCGCGAGATGACGGCGGTTGGGTACACCGTCATCGCTGTCATGGTCATCATGTCGATTTACTCGCTTTGGGTCATGGTCGAGCGCTACATCGTCTTCAACAAGGCGAAGAACCAGTCGCTCAAGCTGCTCGGGGCCCTCTCGAACCTGCTCACCAAGGGTGACTACGGCCAGGCGATCGAGGTCACCAAGAAGTACAAGCAGAGCCACCTGGCGAAAGTCATCGCCGCGGGTCTGCTCGAGTTCGAGGCTTCGCGCCGCGACAAGCGCAACACCAACCCCGAGCTGGCCGTCGAGGCCGCGCGTCAGGGCATGGACCGCACGGCCATGATCACCGTCGCTGAGCTGAAGGAGAACCTCGGCGTTCTCGCGACCATCGGCGCCACCGCGCCGTTCGTCGGTCTGTTCGGTACGGTCGTCGGCATCATCAACGCCTTCACCGGCATGGCCAAGGGCGGCGGCGGTATCGCGTCGGTCTCCGCGGGTATCGCCGAGGCGCTGTTCACGACCGCCGGCGGTCTTCTCGTCGCCATCCCCGCGGTCTGGGCGTACAACTACTTCCAGAACCGCGTCGACCGCTTCACCGTCGAGATGTCCAATTCCGGTTCGGAAATGGCGATCTACTTCATGAAGGAAGTGGGTATGGGCGATGAAAAAGCTGTCGGGTAGCTCGCTCTCGAAACTGAGCCACGCGGCTCTGACCTCGGAGATCAACGTCACTCCGCTCGTCGATGTCTGCCTCGTGCTCCTGATCATCTTCATGGTCGTCACGCCCATGCTCCAGAAGGGTGTGCCCGTGAACCTGCCGGTCACGGAGGATCCCGAGAAGACGCCCGATACGGATAAGCAGCTCCAGATCTCCGTCAAGTCGGACGGCTCGGTCTACCTCGGACCGAACGTGGTCCGTAAGGATCAGGTCGAGGCGTCGCTCAAGGAGATCTTCGAGCGCACGCCCGATCGCGAGATCGCCGTCAAGGGCGACCGCATGGTGAAGTACGGCGACGTTCTGGACGTCCTCAAGGCCTGTCGCGAGGTCGGCTTCAACGACGTCGGTCTGATCTCGCAGCCCAGAAAATCCGCAGCCGGGGGAGAGGCATAGGCACATGCAAGTCGGTGGCAGCGGTACCGTACGGTCCGAGATCAACGTCACACCCCTCGTGGACGTCGTTCTAGTGCTCCTCATCATCTTCATGGTCGCCACGCCGGTCGTGCAGATGGGCTACCTCGTCAAAGTCCCGCCCAAAGCGCCCGCGAATCTTCCTCCGTCCGCGGTGCAGGACCAGATCGTGCTCCGCCTCATGGCCGGTTCACGCGTCCTGATCAACAAGGACGAGATGACGATGGAGCAGTTCCCGAACCGGATCCGCGAGATTCTCCGCGGGAACACCTCCAAGATGGTCTTCTTCTCGGGCGGCCGCGAAGTCGACTACGAGACGACCATCAAGTTCCTCGACATAGCTCGTGCCAGTGGCGCGAAGAACATCGGCATCATCGTCGAGGATCCGCTCGCGGCCACAGGCGCCGCCGCGGCGATCGGCCAGTAACTTCGAACGCGATTCATGTCTGCAGAGCGGCGGCTTCGGCCGCCGCTTTCTTTTTGCCCAGCACTCCCCGCAGAATCGCGTCGATCGAGTACCTCCCGCCGCCCGTCAGCACCAGCGCGCAGCAGATCGCGAATAACGCCAGCGGCAGCTCGATCCCGCGAAGAACGGCGAAGGCCTTGATAGCATTCGGCGCCACTTCGAACAACGCATCGGGGAGCTGGACGACGAATGTCGCGACGAACATCGTCGCGGCGAGGAGGAGCGCATCGACACGGGTGAAGAGGCCGGCGATCAGCAGGACGGCTCCGACGAGCTCGGCGTACGCCGCGAGGTGGCCGAAGACCACCGGGATGCCGTAGCTCTCGGCGACGCCGGCGGCGAACGCGGCGGACCCGCCCTCGCCGGCGACCTTCGCCCAGCCGTGGGGGAGGAAGATCATGCCTGCCACGACGCGCAGCAGCAGCGCGGCGGCGTCGGGAGCGATCCGGTTCATCAGGCCTCCTCTCCAGCGTTCAGACAACGCGCGGTCTCTCTCGACCGCGTCGTGACACCTCTGGCTCTGTTCGTGTCGTTCTATGTTGCCACACTCATCCTTCTGTCGTGGCTGCGATTTCCGTTCATCCAGTGGCTGGGACTCATCTCCGTGAGCGTCGCCACGGCGGCGACGGTGCTGATCTGGGACCGCGGCCGGTGGCCCATCGGCCTGTTCGTCCCGCCGCGGTTCGCCGTGCCGGAGTTTCTTCTCGGGAGCGGATTCGGCGGGGTGCTCATCGGGATGTGCGCGGCGCTGGTGGTCCTGTCGGCCGGCGTATGGCACGAGCGCGGCGCGGGGTTTCCGTGGCAAGAGGTGCTGATCGTCTACATCCCCGCGGCCGTCCACGAGGAGCTGCTCTTCCGGGGGTACGCCTTCCAGAAACTACACCGCTGGCACCGCGGCTTCGCGCTGTTCTTCGTCGCGCTTATCTTCGCCGCGCTGCACATGGGCAACATGGCGGCATCGTGGCTCGGCCTGATGAACGTGTTTCTCGGCGGGCTCCTCCTCGGGCTCGCGTACGAGCGTTACGGCCGGCTCTGGTTCCCGATCGGTCTGCACCTGGCCTGGAACGTCATGTCCGGCCCCATCCTCGGCCACGAAGTCAGCGGCTACGACTCCATGGCCACGGTCTTCGTCGAGCGCGGCTATGGCCCGAGCTGGCTGACGGGAGGGGACTTCGGCATCGAGGGCAGCATCTGGATGACCTTCACGGAGCTCACTGCCATCGCATTTCTCGCCCTCCGGGGGAGTCTCAAAGTCGCAAAGTCTCAAAGTCTCAAAGAAGGCGGCAAGAACCCTCTTTGAGACTTTGAGACTTTGCGGCTCTGTACCCGGCCCCGAATATCATCCCCCCGCGCCGCGTTTGCCATCGCGGCAGATAAGGAGTTTTCCGAGTGAGAGACATCGTGATCGTCGACGGCGCCCGTACGCCGATGGCGGAATACAACGGACACTTCAGTGACATCAGCGCGATCGACCTCGCGGTCATCGCCGCCAAAGGCGCCCTCGAGCGCAGCGGCTTCGGCCCGGACGAGATGGACCACGTGATCGTCGGCAACGCCCTCCAGACTTCGGGCGACGCCATCTACGGCGCGCGTCACGTCGGTCTCAAGGCGGGCGTCCCGAAGCAGGTCCCGGCGCTCACCGTGAACCGCCTCTGCGGCTCGGGTATCCAGTCGATCGTCAACGCCGCCGAACAGATCCAACTCGACGAGGCCACCACCGTCCTCGCCGGCGGCATGGAGAACATGTCCCAGGCGCCGTTCGTCATCCGCGGCGCGCGCAAGGGCCTCAAGCTCGGCGCGGGCAACATGGAAGACTCGCTGATGGTGGCGCTGCTCGACACGTACTCCGGCCTCTACATGGCCCAGACCTCGGACAACCTCGCCCGCAAGTACGCGATCTCGCGCGAGGAGCAGGACGAGTTCGCGATGCGCAGCCAGAAGTGCGCGACCGAAGCGGGGATCGCGGGTCGTCTGCAGGAAGAGATCGTCCCCGTACCGGTCGGCCGAAAGGGCGAGCTGATCTCCGAGGACGATCACATGCGTCCGGATACGACGATGGAAGGGCTGGCGAAGCTGAAGCCCGCATTTGCGAAAGACGGCTTCGTCACCGCCGGCAATGCCTCGGGCATCGTCGACGGCGCAGCGATGCTCGTCGTTACGACCGCGGAGAAGGCGAAAGAGAAAGGCAAGCAGCCCCTTGGCCGTATCGTCTCCTGGGGCATCGCCGGATGCGATCCGGAGATCATGGGCATCGGCCCCGTCCCGGCGACCCAGATCGCGCTGAAGAAGGCGAACCTGAAGCTCGACGACATCGACCTGATCGAGATCAACGAAGCGTTCGCGGGCCAGATCCTCGCGGTGACGAAAGAGCTCGGCGTCGACAAGGAGATACTGAACGTCAACGGCGGCGCCATCGCCCTCGGCCACCCCCTCGGCGCCTCGGGCACGCGTCTCGTGCTCACCCTGCTCTACGAGCTCCGCCGCCGCAAGCAGCGCTACGGCCTGGCTACGGCGTGCATCGGCGGGGGCCAGGGCATCGCCATGATCGTGGAGAGCGTAGCCCGCTGATGTCGCGACGGACGCTCACCCGCATCGCGGTATTCCTGCTGCTCGCTGCGGCGGTGGTCGTCATCTATCTCTCGCCCGCGCGCGAATATCTCACGCGCGAGAACATGCGTCTGTTCGTCGAGCAACTGCGCGGCGTCTGGTACGGTCCGCTGATCTTCATCGGCGCGTTTCTGCTCGCCTGCGTGCTCGCCCTTCCCGCGTCCGTCTTCGTCCTCGCCGCCGGCTTCATCTGGGGCTGGCTCCTCGGCGGCGTCTACTCGATCATCGGCGGCGTCCTCGGCGCCGTCGCGTCGTTCTACGTAGGCCGCTTCGTAGGGGAGGGCCTGCTCGCCAAATTCGGCCGCATCGGACGCGCCGTGGCCAAGCAAGTCGACCACGCCAACTTCCGCTCCCTCGTCGCCATGCGCTTCATCCCCGGCATCCCCTTCGCCGTCCTCAACTACGGCGCAGGCGTCGCCGGCGTCCGCATCCGCGACTTCATCCCCTCCACCGTCGTCGGCATCATCCCCCCCATGTTCGTCTTCGCCTACTGCGCCGACGCCCTCTTCAACGGCTCGATGACCGAGGGAGATGCCGTGGTGCGCCTGAGCATCGTGCTCGTGCTCATGCTCGCAATCACGCTGTTGCCGGTGGTGGTGAAGCGGTTGACGAAGCGCGAAGCACCGGTCGTCGAGTAGATCGAATCGGCCTCAATCCTGACGTGGCCTCTCGAGGTCGGATGCCTCCGGGCTGCGTGGGAAAGCAAGTTGGAGCCCGTCCTCCCCGGGAGTGCTCATCTTCTGGCGCACCGAAGCGATCTCGAAGGTCGTACGGTCGATCTCATCCTGTGTTGCCCGGAGCTTCGCCCGCTGCGTCTCCAGCTCCTTCTCCTGCGCACCGATCTGCGTCTTCAGCGATTGCGCGCGCGCCTCAGCTTCGTCGACATATCGTTTTGCCGCCTCGACCTCGCGCCGGAAGGCGCCGGAAATCATGGCGAAGGTGCAATAGACCGATACCACTCTTGCGCACTCCCTCGTCTTCTCGTTGTATTCGCCCTCCCCGCGACCAATTTGATCGGCAAAAGCGCACCCCACCTGCACCTGGTGCTCATCGATGTACTGGTCCGTCCTGGCTTTCTGCCGCTCGAGGTCACGCTTCGAGCTGCGAAGCTTGTTCTCGGACCGCACGCGCTCGTCCTCCTGCTCCGAGAACGACTGCGCGAGAGATGCCTTCTGCTTTTCCAGTGACGCGAGCTCGACGGCGAGGCGACGCTGTTCCACCAGGGCGGGGTCCTCAGGCGCGGGTTGGCTTTGCGTCGCCACCGTGACGACAGCTGTCTGGTTGTGACGGATTGCATTGTCCGGACAGGCGGTCAGAAGGATCACGGAGGCACCGCTTGCAATCACCATCAGTCGTCGTGAGAGCTGCATAGCCTTGAAAGACACTTTCCGCGTGATCGTGTCTTTTCGCGACGAGGGCCAACATGCCGAGCAAGCTTCAAACGGTGTCCGCGGCCGCGTTGTTCATGGCGCTTCTGACTGTCCCGCTTGCGGCGGACGGCGGGAGAGATCGACTGGTCGCGGGAGGCCTGTCCCTTGCGGGAGGCTTCCCTGTGATGGCCAGGGCCGAGTTTCAGAAAGCCTTGGAGCAGTTCCGCGCGACGGCGGACCGTCGCGGCGAAGCCGTGACGCTCATCCTGCTGGCGACCGCGGAGGTCAATCTCGACAATGTCAGCGTCGCGCGAGGCCAGTTGCAGGACGCGTCGAACATCTTCCGTCAGCGAAAAGACGTCGTCGGAACCTGGCTGGCGTTGATCAGTCTGGCCCAGTTGGAGCGAGCGACCGGCCATTACAGCGCCGCACTCGCCAGTCAGGACGAGGCGCAACGCATCATTGAGACTGCGATTAACACGGACGAGGCCGTGTCGCTGGAGGCGTTCAATCTCATGGCGTTGGCCTTCGGGTGTCCAGGCTTTGATCTGACCGGCGCACCCACGGGTGCAGATCTGTTCCTGCGGGCCTTCGTGCTACCCGGTGTGGCGAGGCCTCTTACGCACGACGGCTATGCCGGCATCCTGATCGAAGTGGGGCAATACGAGCGGGCGGAAAAGGAGCTCCACGCGGCACTCGCGACAGCCGGTCCGGTCGCCGAGCACTATCAATACTCCGTCGCAGCGCACTTTGGGGAACTGCGCTATCGCCAGCGCCGCTTCGCCGAAGCGCGCGTGCACTACGAGCAAGCCGTGCAGGGCTCCCTGCGCATCCCGCTGAATCCTCTCGGCGAGCAATGGATCAAAGTGGGGATCTATGGCCGCATGGCCGAGTTGGACGCCGCGGAGAACCGTATCGACGAAGCGCTTGCGTGGAACGACCGTGCCCTGGAGGCCGTGCGCGGCGCGCAGAACCGGCTCAAGGAGGCCGCCGTCCTGGAAGAGCGTGGGATGCTGCTGATGCAGGGCGACCGGCTGGCGGAAGCCGAAAACGCGCTGCATCAGGCTCTCGAGATCGCCACTGCCATCCAGAGCGACACCAGGCGTGCCTCCATCGAGAGTCGTCTGGCCGACGTGAGCTTCCTGACCGGCAACTACGGCACCGCGGTCTCGCACCTCGAAGAGGCGATCCGACTCCATCAGACAATGCACGACCAGGTCACCGAAGGTCTCGCGTGGACCAACCTGGCCGTCATGTACATGCTGACCTCCCTGGACGACGCCGCCGGAGTCCTGCTGGCCCAGGCGCGCGCTCTCGCCGAGGTCAGCACGATCGATCTCGTCTGCGACGTAGTCACATTTCTCGAGACCGCGCAGAAGTTACGCAAGAACACAGCGAACGCCGGCGAGCTCCGCTCCGCGCTCCAGCGACTGACGGCCAATCCGCAGTTCAGGGCCATGGACATCCGCGGCGACGCCGAGCGTGCGCTCCGCGACAGCCTGCCCCTGGGTGACACTGTGCCGGAGACGGCGGGCTCGCAGGCGCCGGCGATGTCGGTCTACGCCGCTCTGGCGTACTCCAACGAAGGGCGGCGCCAGCTCGAGAGTGGGAACACGGTGCCGGCCAGGCAATTTTTCGAGAAGGCTCTGGAAGTGAATCCGACCGGCGAGCTGCGTGTCCGCATTCAGGTTGCCATCGGCGCCTGCCATTGGCGGGATGGCAACGCCGAGCAGGCCGTCCGTTGGTTCACCGACGCGGCGCGGACGCTGGACCTGGTCGTCGATGACCTGCGCTCCGAGTCGATGCTGGTCTCGTTCCTGGGAAGCGCCGATCACCGGGCGTATTACGACACGCTGATTGAAGCGCTGCTCAAAGAGCGCCATGACGAGAAAGCCTTCGAGGTGACTGAGCGGGCCCGCGCGCGTGGATTTCTGCGCCTGGGAATCCGCCGTGAAACGACGTCGAGCGACAACGGCTCCATCCTCGCCGGCAAGGCGGCCGAGGTCCGCGACCAGATCGAGCGATGGAGCACGTCACCGGTGTCGGGCACGACGCTCGATGATCTGCGGTTGCGCTATGAAGTACTCCGGTCGCGGGTACAGTCGGTGGCTCCCGATGGCGCTGCCGGCCCCATTCTTCAACCGTTATCGCTAGCCGACATCTGGCGTGAGCTGCCGGGCGATACGACGCTGATCAGCTACTTCGTTTCGCCGCTGGGCGCGCACGCTTGGATCGTCAGCGCGGAGGGAGTGGAGCACGTTGGTCTCGAGCTGGACGACGGTCAAATGAAACGAATCTCGTGCTGGGCGGCCCAGTTCGGAAGGAAGAGAGCGCCGGCCGGCCAACGCGGCGCGCTGGTGGCCGGCGAGTGCGGTTCCGATGCGGCGAGATCCGACGAAGTGTATGCGTCGCTGATCGCGCCGCTCCGGAGCAAGATCCGCAACCGCCGTGTGATGATCCTGCCGCACGGAGAGTTGCACCATGTGCCGTTTGCGGCCCTGCGGGATCCTCAGCACAACCGTTACCTGGTCGAGGACTACACGCTCGTCTATCTTCCGAGCGCGAGCGCGCTGCCTCTCCTCCGAGCGAGGGAATCGAAGATGGGCGGTGTCGCTCTCGTGCTCGGCGATCCCGATGCCCAGGGACAGACCCGTCTGCGGGGAGCGAACGAAGAGGCGCGTCGCGTTGCCCCGATGCTTCGCGCCAACGCGACGACCGGGGCGGATGCTTCGAAGGAGCTTCTCTACCGCCGCCTCGACGGCAACGTGGATCTGCTGCACATTGCCGCGCACGGAATCTACGATCCGGCCGGTCCACGGTTCAGCACCATTTTCCTCGCGGACAACGACGGGCAAAGCGGACGTTTGACGGTCGACGAGATTCAATCCGGGCTCGATCTCTGGGGCGTCAATCTCGTCGTCCTGGCCGTTTGCCAATCGGGGGTTGGCCGGCCCAGTGGAGGCGATGACGTCGTCAGCCTGCCGCGAGCCCTTCTTTACGCGGGGAGTCCGGGGGTCATCTCCGCTCTCTGGAACATCGACGACACGGGAACCACTCCGCTGGTCGAGAAGTTCTATGCGCGTCTCGTCGCCGGGTCGAGGGCGGCCGATGCGCTGCGCGAAGCACAGCTGGCAATGCTCCGCGACGGGAAGTACAGCGATCCGCATTTCTGGGCTGCGTTTCTCCTGACCGGCGACCCGCAAGGAACGTGGCCGGAACTGTCGGCCGAGTAAAGGGCCATTACTTCGAAATCAGAACGAGCAGCAGGCACGTCGGCGATACGTACCGTTGTAGAGCAGGCGGTCGGGGCTGCCGAGGGTCCGGCCGAGAACACCAGGACTTGCTTGAGCGAGGATGTGATTCTCGAGATTCTGCTGCGTGAACGCCGGGAATTGCTCGAGGTGCTTGGCCATGACTCCCGCGACGTACGGAGCGGCGGCGGAGGTCCCCTGGAAGGAGATCACTCCGCCCGTCTTCGACATCGCGGTCGTGTCGCCCGGCGCGAAGATGTCGATGACGGAGCCCTGGCTCGAGTAGGAGGTGACGGCATCGGTGGCCGGAACCGTCGCACCGGTCGTCATCGCACCGAGGGTGGCCGCGCCGATGCGTCCTGGCGAATACGCGTCGGCGTTGTCGCCATTGCCATTCCCCGCGATCAGCGAAACAGCCACGCCGGCGTTCACCGTGTTGATGACTGCCTGATCCGCCGGGGCGTAGACACCGCCCCAGATCGAAGCGTTCGCCACCATGCGCCTGCCGGGATTGTTGATCTTCTGCTGGCGGATGTAGTTGAAGCCGGCGATGAAATCACTCCACGAGCCATCGCCGTCGCAGCCGAGCACGCGCACGTTCGCGATCTCGGCGCTCCTGGCGACACCGTAGGTCGTACCGGCGGCGATCGACGCCACCGGCGTGCCGTGTCCGTTGCAGTCGCCAGTGCCCTTGCCGTCGGGAACGAAGTTCACGTTCTCCACGATGCGGCCGGAGAGATCGCTCACATTGTTCACGCCCGTGTCGACGATGTAGACGCGGACCCCGAAGCCCGCGGTGGAGTACGTGTACTGCCCGTTCAGCGGCAGCGTGGCCTGATCGATGCGGTCCAGCCCCGCCGACGGGTTGAACTGCGTGGTCGCGCGATACGTCCTGCCGTCTTCATAGACGGCGAGTACATTCGGATCGCGACTCAGCGCTGCCGCGGCCTGTTCGCTGCCACGGAAGGCGAAACCGTTCAATGCCGAATTGTAGATATGCCTGCGTTTGACGCCGGTGCCGTCCGTGATTGCATCCGCGCGCAACGCGGCCGGCGACTGGGAGTCGAGAATGGCCACGTAACTGCCCACGATCGGGTTAGCCGTACGACGGATGGTGCCGTCACCGGCATGGACCGCGACCGCGAAGACGCTGATGACACACGCGAGAATCAAGGCTTTTCTCATAAGATCTCCCTCTCCGCACAATCTGCGGTTCAGAGAGCACTGAGACGTGGTGTTTTCCTTGGAGATTTGTGGAATCGGCGCTCAAAGACTCATCTCGCTTGCTCATCGACGCCCTTGCGGCCGAGCGGGGGCTGGTGCTCGTGCTGACGGGTGCGGGGGTCAGTCTCGCCAGTGGGATCCCGACCTTCCGCGGCACCGACGAAGGCGCCGTGTGGACACGGGACGTCACGGAGCTGGGGACGTATCGTTTCTTCCGGCGCGCCCCAGTCCGCTCGTGGCAATGGTATCGCCAGCGCTTCCGGACAGCCCTGGGGGCAAAACCGAACGCGGCCCACTTCGCGATCGCGCAGCTCGAGCGATGGCACCGCGGTCGTGGCGGGCAGTTTCTCCTCGTGACGCAGAACCTCGATACCCTGCACGAACAGGCAGGATCCGTCGAAGTCGTAAAAGTACACGGGTCTGCGGACCGAGCCCGCTGCTCCAGTACAAAATGCCCATCCGGTTCGATGGAGACAGTCGCCGTGGCTGACTTGGACTTTGCGGCGTTCGAACGGGAGCCCCGAGTCGAAGCCATTCCCCGCTGTCCTCGATGTCATAGCCTGCTGCGGCCCCACATCCTGTGGTTCGATGAGAGGTACTCAGGTCATGTCGACTACCGTTGGTCAACCGTGATACAGGCGTGCGATCGCATCGGCCTCGTCCTCGCGGTCGGGACTTCGTTTTCCGTCGGCGTGACGGAACTGGTAGGGTTGGCAGCGAGCAAGAGGAGAGCTCCGATGTTCATCGTCGATCCGAGCGCGGCCTCCGGCCTGCCAGATCTGCGCGCCGTACACCTGCGAGAGAAAGCTGAAGAGCTGCTCCCGCTCGTAGCCGAAACGCTGATGGGCGGAGGCGAGCATTGAAACAACGAGTGTTCATCGGGAGCTCGTCCGAAAAGCTGCACATCGCTCGTGCCATCGAGAGCAATCTCTCCCGCGACCACGAACCGACTGTATGGGATGAAGGCATCTTCGAGCTCTCGAAGGACATCCTCTCCGGATTGATTGATCGGCTCGACGTGTCTGACGCCGCGGTGTTCGTTCTCGCGCCGGATGACGTCACACAACTCCGGCAACAGGCGTTCGACGTGGCCCGCGACAATGTCGTCTTCGAGCTCGGGCTGTTCATCGGGCGACTGGGGCGGGAGCGCACCTATTTTGTCGTGCCGCGCGGCCAGGCGACGTTGCACCTGCCCAGCGATCTCCTGGGTCTCGTGGCCGCGGAGTACGACCCCGGCCGCTCAGACGGAAATTGGGAAGCCAGCGTGAGCCCGGCCTGCACCCGCATTCGAGCCGCGCTGCAGAAATTGACGGAGCGGAAGCCCTCCATGGATCGGCGCCTGGACATTCTGACCGCGGGCCTCGACTGGATGCAGGACTACGTCAATAAGTCACTGAAGTCACTCCTGACCGAAGAGGAACAGCCTTCGGTGGTCTGGAGTGGAATCACGAGCACCGGCGATGAGTACCGTATGCCCATCGGACGGACCGAAGTGTGCGTTCGTTTTGGGGACATCCGTTCCTGTGACTCGAACGACCCGGGGGCCGTGGTGGCTCTACCCGCGAATGAGTTCTTCGACGACGATTGCATCAGGGATACGAGGAGCGCGCTCGGGGCGTACATTGTGTCCGTCTTTCCGAACGCCATCGGGGACATTCAGAAGTTGATCGCCCAGAAGCTGGCGAACGCACCGTCGGAGCTCGTGGAGCGCGAGCATGACGAGCGCGCCAGGAGCTACGGTGTCGCAAAGTGTGTGTACCTGAAGAATCCGCTCACGTCCGGGCGGAATGTGATGTTCGTTTCGGTCACAACCAAGCGCGCCGGCATCGGCTTACGGAGCGAGGCCCGCTATCTGTTTGCGGCCATGAAGGCGATCTGCCAGGCAATGAACGACGGACGCCTCACGGACCTCTACCTCCCGCTGATGGGTTCCGGGCACGGCGGACTGGAGCCGGAGCTCGCGCTCCTGTACCTGCTGCTCTCGACGAAAGCGGTCATCGACGATCGCTCAGGAGGCGGGCATCTCCGCTCCGTGACGATTGTCGTGTTTCGAAAAGACCAGAACACGGTGCCGAACATTCATCCGGATGTGGTCAGGCGAATGCTCTCCCTCGTAAAGCGAACTGCATGAGCGCGCGCGATATTGAAGACCGGTTCAACCTCGACCGCTTCGTCGAGGCACAGCGGGGCGTCTACGATGCCGTCCTTTCAGAGCTGCGCGCTGGCCCGAAACGGAGTCACTGGATGTGGTTCATCTTTCCGCAAATCCGCGGCCTCGGGCACAGCTCCACGGCGCAGCTCTACGCCATCTCCGGTCTGGGCGAAGCCGTGGCATTCCTCGACCATCCGATCCTCGGGCACCGCTTGCGCGAATGTACGGCGCTCGTGAATGCGCTCCCATCGTCGTCCGCCACGGAAGTCTTCGGGCGTCCGGACGATCTGAAGTTCCACTCTTCCATGACGTTGTTCGCACAGGCGTCGAGCGACAAGACCGTATTCCTCCAGGCGCTGGAGAAGTACTTCGGGTCGGTGCTCGATCCGTTGACGCTGCAACGTCTGTGAGAGCTACACGGCCGGCTCGGCCGCGGCTTCGTACAACTCACGCACATCGAGCCGTGCGCCGACCGAGAGCTCTGCGATCCCACCTTCGTGAACGACGGTCGTTCGCCAACCGTTCTCTTCGCGCGATCTGACCTCCACGGAACGCTCGTGGTGAGACACGAGCACATATTCACGCAGGGACGGAAAAGTCTTGTAGTGCTCGAACTTGTCGCCCGAGTCGTACTCCTCGGTGCTGCGGCTCAGGACTTCCACGATGAGCGCCGGATTCGTGATCGCCAACGGGTCAATGTCATCGAGCGCCCGCGGCCCGCAGATGACGGTGACGTCAGGGTACGTGGTCAGTCCGGTAGGCGTGCGAACGCGCAGATCGGAATTGTAAGGACGGCACTCACCGCCGCGGAGTTGCGGGCCGAGCATGGTGATGACGGCAGCGGCGAGAGCCGCGTGTTCGGGCGTACCGCCTGCCATCGCATAGATCTGGCCGTCGAGGAACTCGTGCTTGACGTTACTCGACGCCTCGAACCCCAGATACTCGGGATACGTGTAATTGAGTCTGTGGAGCAGTGCCGGCATCTCCGAGGATTATTACATGTAGCGATACGAGCTGACCGTCACAGGCTCGGGCTGCGACCATTGCTCCACGGACGTCGATTGCACCGGAACATGTGCAACTCCCTGTGCTAAACTACTCGACCCGCGCGTTGTCCTGCGCGGCGCTCTTGCCATGATCGAGATCCAGATCCATCCGAGCGACATCCGCCGGCGCGTGCGGTACTTCTTCTTCGACCGCCGCCGTGTGGTCTTAGGGCTGATCGCCTTGTCGTTCGTGCTCGCGGGTCTGATCGGCTCCATGGCTGCAGCGCCGACCGTCATCCGGCGCGTCTACAAAACCAACTTTCTCCACGAGCAGCGCGAGGAGCGCGACATCCAGCGCGAGCGTCTGCGCGAGAACGTGGTGCAGATGAGCTCTCTCGAGCGCAGCCTCGAGGAGCAGCGCATCCGCGTCGAGAAGCTGATCACCGTCTACGGTCTCGAGCGCACCCTCGGCACAGGCGGGTTTTCCACGCCCAGCCGCCGGATCGCGGACCTGCCGCTCGACGACGCCCGCCGCCGCGAGGTGTCGCTGAAGAACGCCATGCGCCGGCTGCAGGAGCAGCTCGACCTCCTCGCGCGCTACGAGGCCGCGAACCGCGAGATCGTCCGCCACACGCCGTCGATCCTGCCGCTGCCGGCCGACCGCTTCGTGCTCACGTCGCCGTTCGGCAACCGCGTCTCGCCGTTCACCCGGGCGACGGACTTCCACAAGGGACTCGATCTCTCCGCGCCGACCGGCACGCCGGTCTACGCGGCCGCGGACGGCGTGGTCACCTTCGCCGGCCGCTACCCCCTCGGGCAGAGCGTCGCCTGGTGGCGTTTCGGCAACGTCGTGACCATCAATCACGCGGGGCGCTTCATCACCATCTACGCGCACTGCGACACGGTGCGCGTGCAAAAGGGACAGACCGTGCGGCAGGGCGAGGTCGTGGCCACGGTGGGCAACACCGGCTGGAGCACGAACGCGCACCTGCACTACGAGATCCGCGGCGATCTGGAGACGCCGGGCACGTACGTGCCGATCGATCCGCGCATCTACATCCTCAACTATCAATGGAGCAATGAAGCCCTGCTGCTCATGCGCGCGCGCACGAGCAAGGACTACAGGAATTTCGAGCCGCTGCCGTCGGCCTTCGTGGGCTTTGCGGCTGGTGAAAGTGGCAAGGGTGGGAAGAGGAGGTCGTGATGAGTGCAGCCGCGGACCAGGCAAATTTCCCGACGATGATCATTCCGCGCGGGACCGAGATCAAGGTGAACGCGCACGGACAACTCTCCATCAAGACTCCAGGGAACCTCGTCATTCAGAACTCTGGCATCTACTCCGAGATCGAATCGACGAACGGCTCGATCCGCATTGAGGAGAACGTCACGGTCGAAGCGGTGAGCATCCGCGCCGGCCAGGCGTGCTTCATCCAGGGCACGCTCACGGCGTGGAGGGTCCACGCCAAGCGCATCGCCCTCGAGGACCGCGCCCGCGCGTTCATCATGCTCCAGGAGTCCGAGAACCTCGAGCTGGCGAAGACCGCGCGGCTGGTCGGCAACTTCGCCAACGAGAAAGAGCTGTTCTTCATGATGGGCAAGTTCAGCCCGCAGCTGAAAGAGCTCCCGGGCTCCGTCGACCTGGGCGGCACGCAGCCCGGCCTGCACCGCGAGGTCCCCTTGGATCGTCCGACGACCATGAAGATCCCGGCGATGACGTTGCCGTCGACGCAGGCGACGGACGACGAGCACCTCCGTCTCGCGCAGTCGCTGCTCGAGCGCGAGGTCGCACGGCCGGACCTCACCGGCCCGGAAGCCGACGCCCTGCGCGAAGTGCTGTTCGGCCTCCGCGAGCGGAACCTGCAGCGCGTGAGCCTCATCTGGCGCGATGCGTTCGCCGAGGTGAAGTCGCGGAGCGAGAATCTGCGGCAGGCGCACGAGCACCTGGAGCAGGGGCTGAGGGCGTGACCCGGGACTCGTGACCCGTGGCCGGTGGTGACGGGCAACGAGTAAGGGGCAACGGGTAACGGATGCGCAAACCCGCGTGGACCGTCATTCTCACGCTGGCCGCCGTCAAGCTCGCCGTCGCGTTCTACGCGTCGGGCTTCTACCACTACTTCCGCGATGAGCTGTACTTCATCGCGTGCGGACGGCATCTCGACTGGGGCTACGTCGATCATCCGCCGCTGGTCGCAATTTACGCGTGGATCGGCGAGCACCTGGGTGGTTCGCTGCGCGGCTTCCGCCTCATCACGACGCTCGCCGGCACGTTGCGGATCGTCCTGACCGGCGTGCTGACCGCGCGCCTGGGCGGCAATCGCGCGGCGCAGGCGCTCGCGTGTACGGCGGTGCTCCTCGCGCCGATCTACCTCGGCATCGATAACATCCTCTCGATGAACAGCGTGGAGCACGTGATCTGGCTGGCGTGCCTGCTGGTCGTCGTGGAGATCGCGAACGGCGCGTCGGAGAAGTGGTGGCTGGCGTTCGGCGCGCTCTCGGGCATCGGGCTGCAGAACAAGCACTCCATGGTGTTCCTCGGATTCGCGCTCGCCGTCGCGGTGCTCCTGACACCGATGCGCCGGTCGCTCGTGAGGCCGTGGATCTGGCTCGGCGGCGCGCTCGCGGTGCTGATCTTTCTGCCGAACGTGCTCTGGGAGATCCGCCACGACTGGCCGACGCTGGAGCTGCTGCGCAACGTGAAGGAGACGGGCAAGAACGTCGTGCTCGCGCCGGGACCGTTCCTCGTTCAGCAGGGGATGATGCTCAGTCCCTTCGCCGCGCCGCTGTGGATCGCGGGGCTGATCTTTCTGTTCCGGAGCTCTCGGTATCGCGTGCTCGCGTCGACGTACGTCGTGCTCCTCATCACGTTCATCCGCCTTGAGGCGAAGGACTATTACGTCGCGCCGATCTACCCGATGCTCTTCGCGGCCGGCGCGGTCTGGTTGTCGTCACGCAAGAAGTTCTGGATCCCGCAGCTCGCCCTGATCGTTCTCGGCGGCATGATCGCCCTGCCGCTCGCCCTCCCGATCCTTCCACCTCCGCAGTACCTCGCGTACCAGCGCGCCCTCGGCGTCAAGCCGCAGCCGGCCGAGGTTTCGCACACGTCCGAGATGCCCCAGATCTTCGCCGACCAGTTCGGATGGGAGGAGATGGTCGCCAAAGTCGCCCGCTACTACCATTCGTTGCCGCCCGCTGAAAAAGCGAAGATCGTCATCTACGCCAGCAACTACGGCGAAGCCGGCGCCATCGACTTCTATGGCCCCCGTTACGGCCTCCCGCACGCCATCAGCGGCCACCAGAACTACTTCCTCTGGGGCCCCGGGAACGCCACCGGCGCGTCCGTGATCCTCGTCGGAGACGAGCCCCAGGCGGAGATGTGGGAATCGCTGCGCGAGTTCGATCGCACGTTCCACCCGTACGCGATGCCCGAGGAGAACATGACGCTGTTCCACGGGCGGGGGTTGAAGATGCCGTTAGCGGCGGCGTGGCCGAGGGTGAAGAACTGGCGGTGAGTTGATCGCAGTTTATCCCGCGCGCACGCCTTCGAGCGGCCGCCTTCGCGGCCGCGTTTCCTTCGCATCCCGCGAACCCCGGGCAGAGCCCGGGGCCAAATTGGACGGCGCGCCTTCGCGCGCCACGATGTTCAACCGGCCCGCGTAGCGGGCAGCAGAAAATAGCCCCCGGCTTCAGCCGGGGGACAGCGGCGTCGCAGCAAATCGAGCCCGCGTGAGCGGGCGACAGATGGAGGCAGAACTGCGCCAGTGGCACGCTGCTCCAGAGGGCGCCGGAGATCCCGCGTCTACGCGCGGGATAAACTAAACCTCGCGCAAACGCCGCACGGCGTCCGCGGGGTCCATGATCTCGACAAACGTGCCCGTGTTCAGCTCGAATCCTGCGATCACCGCCATCCGCGGCGTGACGTCCACGTAGAAGTGCGCCGAATCGGAGCGCGGAAAGTTCATGAACATCCAGTTGAACGCGCTCGCGACGCCGCGCGTGGCACGCGCAGCGGAACGCAGCAGCGACGCGAGCTCGCCCAGCTCCTGATCGGACAGAGCGCTGACTTCCGGCACATGCCGCTTCGGCACGATCCACTGCTGATACGCGAACGCGGATGCCGAGGGCGCGAGCCAGATGAACGACTCGCTCTCGTGGATCACGTGCTCGCGTATCCCGCACAACACGCAGCCCTGTGCGAACCCGGCGAGCTCGCGCTCGATCCGCGGCGGCACGAACGGCAGCGGCACGATCTGCGAGTGCGCGTGTGCGATCGTTGCGCCCGCGCGCGTCCCTTCGTTCTTGAACAGCGACACGTACGCCGCGTCCGCGTGCGCGCGGTAGCGATCGGCGTATATCCGTACGGCGTCCTCCGCGTGCTCGACGCTCGCGAAGGACTCCTCGTGCCGCGGCGACTCGACGATCACCTCCGCGCCGTCGATGGGCGGGTATTTGTTCGGAAAGACGCGCACCCGCCACGGCTCGC
Organism: uncultured Acidobacteriota bacterium; assembly: GCA_963821585.1. Lineage (GTDB taxonomy): Bacteria > Acidobacteriota > Thermoanaerobaculia > Gp7-AA8 > Gp7-AA8 > QHVT01. The sequence continues at coordinate 2,756,423 of CAWGEI010000003.1, read as the reverse complement.
CGGCATGCGCGACTTCTGGCGGCGTATCGCTCTCATGGCTGGAGCAGAACGGACACCGCTCCTCGGAGTCGTCTCCGAACGCGCCGCGGCGCGAGGCGCGGTCCGGCGCGAAAAGGACGCGCTCTCCGGTGATTGGATTGGTCCGAAACACGCGGACAATCGTACAATTTCGCATGCCCGAACCCACGACCGACTCGGTCGCGCCTGTCGCGACGCTCACTTCTTCCACGCTCACGGCCGGGCAGAAGCGCTTCGTGCTGCTCCTCTCGCTCATCTTCGCGATCTTCCCGCTCTTCTACGTGGGCGATCTCGAGATGCAGGGCGTCCACCTCCTCTCCGACCTCGACGCCTCGAGCTTCTTCTTCACCCTCGGTGTGCTGCCGGGTGCGATCGGCATCATCTACCACCTGCTGCTGGCGAATACGCGCCGCGCACAGGGGCGTCAGCTCCTCGAGCGGTATTACGCATTCCGCAACACCCGCGATGGCGCACGCGTGCAGGATCGTGTCGACGTGACGGTGCAGGGGCAGGACAACAGTCCGACCGGCGCGATCGCCGCGTCGCTGTTCCTCACCGGGATCTTCCTCCTGATCGCCGTCTTTGCGGGCTACGAAGCGTCGGAGCAGAAGGGCGCGGCCGCGAACGGCGTGCAGGGGATGATGTACACCGGCCTCGGCGCGTACGTGGCGGTGCTGTACTACATGGTGGCGCGGCTGTATGCGAACGCGCTGTCGTCGCGGTTCATCCTCACGAGCGCGCTGCGCACCGCATCGGCAGTTGTCCTCGGATGGGTCTTCGGCATCGTCGGAATCACGGCCTTCGCCGGCGAGCCGGCCGCGGGCGCGGCAGGGCAGGGGAGTGTGGCGCTGGCGAGCAACGCCGTACTCTTCCTGGCCGGCCTCTTCCACAATATGGCCATCGAGTCGCTGCGCGTCCGCGCGCGCAAGCTGTTCGGCTCCAGTGCGGTCGATGCGGAAGAGCTGTCGATCACGGCCGTCGAAGGGATCGACGACACGACCGCGGAGCTGCTCACGGAGCATGGCGTGTCGACGATCCAGCACCTCGCGACGAGCGAGCCGGGAGACCTCTGCGACCGCACGATCCTCCCGCTCGACCGCGTCGTCGACTGGATGGATCAGGCGCTGCTGATCCGGTACCTGAAAGCGAACATCGTGATGGCGCGCGGGCTGGGTATCCGCTCGGCGACGGACCTCGCGCTCGTCCATATGCGCAACGACTCGGCGCTGATGAACAGCCTCGCGGAGAAGAGCGGGCTGCCGGCCGCGGCGGTCGATCACATCGCGCGCGAGCTGCGGGACGACTATCTCGTCGCGCTGCTCTACGAGCTCGAACAGGGAGTGCCGTTCCCGGCCTCGACGCGCACCACGGGAACCACGACGACTCTGACGTCCACACTCACGACACCGGAGCCGATGATCCCTATCGCGAAGGACACGACCGCATCACCGGTTGTGCAAACGTAGGGCGTGGCTTCAGCCCGCCCCCCTCGTGCGAACGTGGCAGAACGCGTCCCCCGCCCCCTCCGAGAGGCGGGCTGAAGCCGCGCCCTACGTCCCGCGCCCGAGACGTAACGCGAGGGCCAGCCTCTGGCCGATGCCGAGGATCGCGAACAGGAGCAGCGCGAGCGACATCCACTCCGCGATGAGCAGTCCCGCGGGTGCGATCGCGTCCCAGCCGTTGTCGGCGAGGATGTGCGACACGCTGGGGAAGACGATCAGCGCGAGGACGAACTCCCCACGCCCCATCGCGTCGTAGTTGCGCTCGCCCCACGTGGCCTCGATCTGCGTGCCGATGTAGCCGTTGAGCATCACGGCCAGGACGACCGCCATCGCGATCTCGATGCGCACGCGGTTGCCGAGGAGCCAGCCGATCACGAGGAGCAGATCGCTGACGCGGTCGCAGAAGTGATCGAGAAAGTCGCCGTAGCGCGAGCTCTTGTTCTGCACGCGCGCGACGATGCCGTCGAACGCGTCGGCGAGTCCGCCGACCGCGACGAACACCAGCGCGATCATGAAGTGCCGTTCGTAGAACAGCCACGCCGCGGTCGCGTTCAGCAGCAGCGCGAGGACGGAGATGGTGTTGGGGGAGAGGGGGCAGCGCTGCGCCGCGGGAGAAAACCAAGCGTGCAGGCGACTCCGCCACGGATGCATCGCGCTAGTAGATCACGACCTCATCTCCCACGTTCGCCATCGAGAACAGCCGCGCGATGTCGTCGTTGTGCAGCCGCACGCACCCGTGCGACACGCTCTGGCCGAGCTGCTGCACCGCCTGCGTGCCGTGCAGCGCGTAGCCGTCGCCGAGGTTGAGGCGGTGCGTGCCGAGGACGTCGGGGAACTGGCGCGCGCGCGTGCCGACCGGAGGGATCACGATCGCCCCGCCGCGCACGATCGTCTGGCCCGGCTCGACCGGGTAGCCGTTCGCGTACACCTCATTGCCGCTCACCGTCAGATCGCCAAGGCTCTGGCCGTGCTTCAGACGCACGACCTCCAGGCCTTCCTTCTGCGCCTCTTCGAGGTAGTGCCAGTCCGGCGGCACCCACATCGGAGCCTCTTCCTTCGATTTGATCCGGAAGCGGCCGATCGGCGTGCGGAACACCATCGTCTGCCCACCTGCGCGCAGCGTCTCATTCTTCCCCGTCGAGCACACCGCTTCGAATACCAGTTGGCCGTTGTGCCTAGCGTAGACCTTGTTCTCCTGCGTCGAGACCGTGATCACGAAGTTGCTGTCGTGCAGGTCTTCGATGGCTTTCTCTGTCGACGCCACCTCGGACTGCAGCTGCGTGACCTGCGTCGACTTCTGCGACATCGTCTGCTGCAGTTGCGCGAGCTGCTGCTGGATCTGGTGCTGGATCTCGCGGTCGATGGTCTCGACGCGGTTCAGCTTCCGCGCGTCCGAGATCGTGATCGCCTCCGCGGCCACCGCGTATCCGACGATCCCCAGGCCCAGCACCAGCAGCGCCCACGATCCCAGTAATCCAAGCCATCTCCGCATTCGACGAGTCTCCCTAAAAGATGAACACTTGCGTGCCCTTGTGGATGCGCGGCCAGATCGCGCTCAGTACTTCCTCCGACACCATGTACGAGCCCGGCTTCGCGCCCTGCAGCGGGCTGTCCACGCTTGGCTGCGTATGGATCGCATAGCCGTTGGGCAGGAAGATCACGTACTTCCCGAGGCCGTTTGCGACCACCGGCCGCTCCGCCGGCACCGGCTCTTTCTTCGCGACGTACACCCACTCCGGTACGCGCCAGGCGTGGTCGACGATCTTCGCCTCCACGGGGAAGGCTCCTTTGAGCGGGATGAACGTCCACTGCTTGCCGTCCCCGGCGATCGTGGTCGAGTCGCCGACGGCGATGTCCGCTTCACGCAAGACCACGCCGCCATAGTAGAAGCGGAGCTTGCGCTGCTTCGTGTCGATCGAGAGGTAGAAATCTTCGGACTTCAGGCTCGTGACGAACTTCGCCCGGCCTTCGATCTGCTGGCGGAGCTCCTCGCGGCTGAGGTCCATCCCTGCGAGCTCTTCCTTTACCTTCCGCACATCCGCGGGCGTTCGCGCCTCCTCGGCGATCACACGCGCGAACTCCTGCGACACCAGGTCGCGGTGATAACGAGCGTAGAGCACGCCTCCGATTCCGAGGAGGAGGAGGAGAAGGTTCAGCCAGAGCGGTGGCCGTGGAAACGACCTCCGGTCCGGGGCATCCGGTCTGTCTTCTTGGCGCCGTTCGGGCATCTGTTGGGTGTGCTTAACGCGAGCGGCGTGCCAACGTTAAGTATGGTTGGGGTCTGACCCCAACCACACTTAAGCCGTGCGAAAGAGGCGCACCACCGCCAAGAGCGCCAGCGCCGCGCCGAAGGTCGTCACGATCGTCGCGCCCGTCGGCAGGTCGTATTGGAACGACAGGAACACCCCCGCCGCGCTCACCACCGCCCCCACCGTCCACCCGAACGCGAGCCGCGTCCCCACGCGCCGCGCGAACAGCATCGCCGCGACCGAAGGGACGATCAGGTACGAGAACACCAGCAGCACGCCCGCGATCGCGACCGACGACGTCACCACGAAGCCGAACGACGTGTAGAAGAGAAAGTCCCACAGCCGCAGGTGCGGGATGTCCTGGCCGAGGGAGATGGCGAGGAACTTCTTGCGGAAGATCCAGTGGAAGACGCCGACCGCGGCGTACAGCGCCGCGGTCGTGAAGACCGTCGTCCACGACACCGTCAGGATGTTGCCCACGAGCATGTCCTTCAGGTGTTCCGTCCCCTCCGGCGCCTTGCTCATCGCCAGGATTGCCGTCGCGGCGGACACCGCGTAGACGATTCCGATGATCGCTTCCTGCGGGATCCGCGTCTGCGCATGATGCGGCGCGCGCGTGATGGCGAAGATCGCGGCCCCGGCAATAGTGAAGCCGAGCGACCAGAAGTACGTCACCGGATCGTGCAGATCGTGTCCGGCCAGGTAGGCCATCGTCGTCCCGAGCGCGGCGATCTGCGCGAGCGAGAGATCGACGAAGATCACCCCGCGCTCGACGACGTGTAGCCCGAGGTAGGCGTGAATGCCGGTCAGAATCAGACCGGCGACGAAAGGAACGGCGAGGAAAGCGAGGACGTCCATCTATTTCTTCAACGCTCCGATCAGTGCCGCGATATTCGTGTCGAAGAGCTGCACGTAGTCATCCGTACCGCTCTTCGCGCCGCCGACGGACGGGTAGAGGACGATCAGCTCTGACCCGGTGCGGTCCGCCACCGACTGCGGCGTCTTGTGGTCGAAGTACGGCTCCATGACGATCACCTTGATCTTCTGTTCCTTCATCATCGAGATGAGCTGGAACAGATGCGACGGCGACGGCGGCACACCCGGCTTCGGCTCGACGTAGCCAACGACGTTCAGGCCATAGCGGCGCATGAAGTTCGGCCAGGAGTTGTGGTACGTGACGATCTTCGCGCCCTTGAACGGCGCGAGCATCGCCGTCCAGCGCTTGTTCGCCTCGTTCATGCGCAGCTTGAAGTCGTTCAGCCGCTTTTGGAAATACGCGGCGTTCTCCGGCTGCAGCTGCCCGAGTCTCTTCTCGACCTGAATCGCGATGCGCACCGCGTTCGCGGGATCGAGCCAGTAGTGCGGGTTGCCCATCGGGTGGACGTCGCCCATCGAGCGGTCCACCCCGCCGGTCGGACGATCGAGGATCTCGGCACCCCGGGAGACGTCGAGGTAGCCGTTTGCGCCGGGCCGGATCTTCGCGTTGCGGCTCTGGTCGATGAGCGGCGGAAGCCAGCCGATCTCCAGCTCCAGGCCGACGACCTCCAGGAGGTCGGCGTTCTTGAGGAGCAGCAGGAAGCTCGGCTTGGGCTCGACGAAGTGCGGGTCCTGGTAGCCGCGCGCGATCGCCGTGACGTCGACGAAATCGCCGCCAACTTCCCGCGTGATCGAGGCGAGGTCCGAGGTGGTGGTGACGACATTGAGCTTGCCCGGCGCCGCGAAGGCGTGGCCGGCCAGCAGAGTGAGTGCGATTGCGAGGATCGTTTTTTTCATGAGTTAGAACGCATGCGCGCCGTGCGCGCCGATGGCGAACTGCAGTTGGATGAAAAATTCGTTGAACGCGGGGCCGCCGTCGCCGAACTTCGTGCGGCGGTATTGACCGCGAATCTGACTGAATTCCGAGGGCCAGAAGGTGAGGGTGCCGGCGATGCCGCGGTCGCCAAAGCGCCGGTCTTCGAAGAAGCGGTCCGCGCGCTCGGCGCGCGCTCCCACGAACCACTGCCGGGCGACCTGGTAGTCGAGCGAGGCGTAACCTCCGTACAGCGTGCCGTCGAAGTCCGACCGCTCGCTGGCCAGCGCTTCCACGCGGGCGATGACGGAGTTGTAGATGGAGCGCGAGAGCGGCTTCCACCGGTACGTCGCATCCATCCCCGCCAGCCGGCTGTGGCCGTCGCCCTCGGGCAACGTCCCGCGCGCCCAGCTCGTGCCGATTTCGATATTGCTGTTCTCGCCGAGGTCGCGGAAGAACTTCAGGTGTGCGTTGTAGAGCAGGTCATTGTCCGCTCCACGGCCGAACTTGCCCTCGACGTCGCCGCTGTACACCTCGCCGGTGGCTTCGATGAACGCGCCGAACGGATTGTCGATCGGCCTGCTCACCGAGAGACCGACGTCGGCCAGACCTTCCTCGCCGAGGAAGTAGGTGATCATCATCGGCTGATCGACCCAGGGACGCGTGTGCGTGTGCCACGTGTTCGCCTTGCCGAACGTCGCCTTGGTCTTGCCGGCCTTGGCCGTCAGCCCCCACGGCAGTGTGACGAACTGCGCGTAGCCTTCCTCGACGTCCACTTCTTCGGGCGTCACGGCGATGAAGAAGCGGCCTTTCGCGTAGGGGTCGATGAAGGCTTCGAAGGCCACTTCGACCTCGTCGAGCGCGATTGGCGCGCGGTCTTCGAAGTTGTCGCCGGCGTGCGAGAGGAACGTGCCGAGGACGGAGATGTCGGGGTTGAGCGCCTTCGAGGCCGTGGCTGCGGGCGGAGCCGCGGTCGCCTCGGGAGTGGTGACGTCGATGGCGGTGAGATCTTCCGCGGGGAGTGCGACGGGCTCTGTCGGGGTGCCTTTGATGGCGTTCAGCTCCTGGCGGATCGCGTCCGCCTGCTGGAGCAGCTCATCGAGCTTCTGTTCGAGCCGGGTGATGCGCTCGTCTTCCTGGGCGGCCATGGGCAGGGCCGCGGCGAGGACGACGAGAAAAACGATTGACCAGGGACCTTTTCGGACCATGGAAATCCTCCTCCGTTTGATGAAACGTGCGGTGGTGCGCGTGCATCAAAGAGAGGAGGAGGGGGGACCGCGGCCGGCCGTGGTGAGAAGGACGGCGGATGCGACGGGGGTGTGGGTGCGCACCGCGACGAGGCCGAGGAGGACCAGGGTCGCGGCAAGGGGCGTGGCGACCGTGACGCGGTCGGCACCAAATGCGCAAACAGAACAGACGAGGGATGGTGCGCCGCCACCCTCGGGAATGAGGGAATGGTTATGGAGAGTGAGCTGTGCCGCGAGCAGCACAGCAAACACCACCACGGCAGCCATCCGGAGGCGATGCATCGTCAATGCGAAACGCATCATACAGCCTCCGCTATGCCGCTCTGCTGTGTGGAATTTGTGTCGACGGGCTCGACTTTGAGAGTCACATCGTGAGGAGATCTTGGAGATGCCAGAAACAAAGTCAGTACAGCAAATCAACGACGCCGACTTCGAACAGATTCTAAACGGCGGGAAGCCTGTTTTCGTCGATTTCTGGGCGCCGTGGTGCGGTCCCTGTCGCATCGTCGGCCCGATCATCGAGGAGCTCGCTCCGTCGTATGAAGGTAAGGCCGTGATCGGCAAGTTGAACGTGGACGACAACCCGGTCGTGGCGCAGCGCTTCGGCGTGACGTCGATCCCGACCATGATGATGTTCAAGGACGGCAAGCTGGTCGACCGCATGGTCGGCGCCGCGCCGAAGGGCGCGCTGCAGAGCTTCATCGACCGCAATCTGTAAAGATCGCTTTTTCTCTTCGGCGCGGCAGCTCTCTCGGGCTGCCGCGCTTTGTTTTTTCGAGGAACGTAGGGCGTGGCTTCAGCCCGCCTCCCGGGCGGAGTGGATGTTTACACGGGGGAGGCGGGCTGAGCCACGCCCTACGTTACGGCCGCAGCCCGTAATCACCGCGGCACATCGTCTCGACGCCGTCGCTCGTCACGACGAACGTGTCCTCGATGCGCACGCCGAGCTCGAGGCCGGGGAAGTACAGCCCCGGCTCGATCGTGAGGATGTCGCCTTCCTCGACGACGTCCCGCTGCGACAGCGCGAACGACGGCTTCTCGTGGATGTCCAGCCCGACGCCGTGTCCGAGGCCGTGGACGTAGCCTTCGAACGACTTCGGATCGGAGCGTTGCGTCGGGAAGCCGTGCGACTCGAAGAAGTCGCAGACCAGCGCCTGATACGACGCGGCGGGAGTGCCGGGACGCATCGCATCCCGCGCGCGCCCGAACGCCTCCAGCACCAGCGCATGAAGACGAGCCAGCTCCTCGGGGATCGGGCCGATGCAGAACGTGCGCGTGAGGTCGAAGAAGTAGCCGCTGCGCTGGTCGGCGGGGAAGATGTCGAGAACAAGCGGCACGGACAGGCGCAGCGGCGCGCTCCCGTCGCCGCGCGAGTGCGGCACGCCCGCGTCGCGGCCCTGCGAGAGGATGGTCTCGTGATCCTCGATCATGCCGAGGCGGGCGATCTCCTGCGAGACGAATGCCTTCAGATCGCCGAGGGTCATCGCCCGCCCCTGTTCCGCTTCGCGCAGCAGCGCGCGGACGCCGTCCACCACCTGCTCCGTGCGCTCGCCGACGGAACGGATCGCGTCGAGCTCCCACGGCTCCTTCCGTTTGCGCGCGAGCTGGATCAGGTCCTCGCCGCGCGAGCGATGCACGCGCCATCCGCGCCGCTCCAATCGCCTCCGCGAGGCCGAGGTAGAGCTGGAACGGAACGTTGCCGAAGATGGCGACCGACCCACCCGCGCCGAGGCCGCGCAGCATGTTCGTGAAGAGCTCTTCGCAGTCGTCCGGCTTCGCCGAAAACTCGTGCGCGAGCCGGACCTCCAGTCCCGTCGCCAGCGCTTCCTCACGCTCCATCGGATACGTGACCAGCACCGGCGCGCGGTCGAGCAGCTTCACCGCATACCCGCGCGTGATCTTGGCGCCGCGCGAGAGCCAGCGAAACGAAGCGTGCATGGCCTCGTGCATCGGCACGACCACCGCGTCGATGGCGCGTTCGCGCATCAGGTGATCGAGGTCGGTCAGCATGGGGGGCAGAGCGCAGAGGGCAGAGGGCAGAAGTAACGACGCGGGCGGTGGTGGTTTGAGCTTCTGCCCTCTGCCCTCTGCGCTCCGCCCTCTGCAACAGGTGCCGCCCTCGCCGGCCGAAGTGGCATGGGCACGCGGATGCGTCGGACGAAGGCTCCGGGACGAGGGCGGCACCGGGGTTGAGCATACCCCTTTTCCCCACGGCCGAAGAGGCTGCATGAATGTTGCTCTCGTGGAATTGCTGAAGTTCATGTCGTACAACATTCAGGGGCACGCCGCGGCGGGGCGGGCCGATTTTCTGCCTAAGCTGGCTGAAGTGATTGCCGCGGTGAAGCCCGACGTCGTGGGCCTGCAGGAAGTCCATTGCCGCACGCGCGTCGGCCCCGTGACCAGGCCGAGGTGCTGGCTTCGCTGACCGGACTGAACCACACTTCGGGCGGAGCTGCGCCATGGACGGCGGCGACTACGGCAATGCCGTGCTCACCCGCGGCACGGTCCAATCAACGTTCACCCATCCGTTGCCGGGCTCCGGCGAGCCGCGTTCGGTGCTGCAGGTCGAGATTTCGCTGGACGAGGGCGACGTCTCTTCTTCGTGACGCACCTGGCGGCGTGGGGACGCCTGTTGCGCGTCGCACGCATGACGCCAGATCGCGGAGCTCGGCGACATCACCGCCCGTGGCTCGCTGCCCCATGTCCTGGTCGGCGATTTCAACGTGCCGCCGGGCGGGGAGGAGATCCGTACGCTCCTGTCCCACGGCCACCTGCACGTCGTCGGCGACTTTAGCGAGGCCACGTTTCCGATGACCCGGCAGCGCCTCGACTACATCTTCGCCGACCCGCGCTGGGAGACGGTCACCACCGACGTCATCCGCCGCGGCCCCTCGGACCACTGGGCCATCACCGCGGAGCTGAAATTACGATGAGAAATCCCGTCCCGTCTGGGTGCTGGCGCTGCTGGTCCTGCTATCGTCGTGCTGGTCCTGATCGTCTGGTCCGTCAAGCGCCGCCGCCGCCCGCACCTGAAGCTCGAGGCGACCGGCTTCGACGACCTCGTGCCATCGATCGCCGGCCTCACGCAGGGGACGTGCGTCCAGGGCAACCGCGTGGAGCTCGTGCAGGACGGCGCGATGTGGGACCGCGTCCTGGCCGACATCGCCGCGGCGAAGGAGACGATCAACTACGAGACCTTTCTCTGCAAGGAAGGCGAACTGACGCGCCGCATGGGGGAGGCGTTGTGCGCGAAGGCGAAAGAAGGCGTGCAGGTGCGCGTGCTGTTCGACGGCAGCGGCGGGAAGAAGTTCGGGAAGCAGGGGCTGCAGGATATGTGCGACGCGGGAGTGAGTGTTCGCAAGTACCACCCGTTCCGCATCTCCAACCTCGGGCTGATCAACAATCGCGACCACCGCAAGATCTTCGTCATCGACGGCCGGATCGGCTATGTCGGCGGGCACTGCCTCACGGACAACTGGCTCGGCACCCGAGGACAAACAGCACTTCCGCGACATCTCCGCGCGCGTCGAGGGGCCGGTCGTCGCGCAGTTGCAGTCGGCATTCGCGGAGAACTGGATCGAGGAGACGGGGGAAGTGCCGGGCGGGAAGAGCTTCTTCCCGCGGCTGGAGAAGGCCGGCGATACGCCGCCCATGTGGTCTGGCTGTCGCCGTCCGGGAGTCCGTCGACGCTCAAGCTGCTGCACTACATGCCTGATCCGCAGCGCGAAAGAGCGGCTGGTGGTGCAGAACCCGTACTTTCTGCCCGATCCCGACGCCCGCAAGGCCCTCATCGAGGCGGTGAAGCGCGGCGTCAACGTACGTGTCATGATCCCCGCCGCCCACGCCAGCGACGCGCCGTTCATCCAGCACGCCAGCCACCACCACTTCGGGACGCTGCTCAAACGCGGAGTGAAAATCGTCGAATACAAACGACGCTCCTGCACCAGAAGATCATCATCGTCGACGGCAAGTGCGCATCCATCGGCTCGACCAACTTCGACGACCGCTCCTTCGAGATCAACGACGAGGTGTCCCTCGTGGTCTATGACGAGAACGTCGCCCGCGAGCTGGAAGAGACGTTCGCGAAGGACCTGAAGGACGCGACGCCGGTGGACCTCGAGCAGTGGAAACACCGCCCGGTGACGCACAAGCTGCGGGACTTTTTCTCGTTCCTGTTCAACGAACAGTTGTAGGCGCGGTTTACGCGCTGAAGATGTCGTCGAGAGGCATTTCCCAACCGAGCACGACGTCATCGACCGCGAGCACCTCAGTGACTGTCGTTGTGATCGTCGCGGCTCCCGACGGGCGATGGACCTGCACGATCTGTTTCCGTGGGTCGACCACCACGACGGCGCGCGTTCCGGCACGCAGATATTGATTCGTCTTCTGAACAACCTCGGTGTAGAGATCTGAAGGAGAAATCACTTCGATGGCAAGATCGGGAGCGCCGGGGAGGTAGCCGTCCGTGTCGACCGCCCGTTCCGCGCGATCGAAAGCGACGTCCGGTGCGCGTACGGTGTCGGGTGAGCGCGATAGGATGAAACCGGTATCCGCGCCGTAGACGACGCCGAGGTTGTGTTGCTCGACATAGGTCAGGAGACGAGCCAGGATCCGGGCGCCGATCCTTCCGTGCTTTCCCCCAGCTGGCGACATCTTTCTCAACTCTCCCTCAACAAGCTCGTAGCGAGAGCCGTCGTCCGGGAGCCGGAGCAGCTCATCGGCCGTGAAGGGTCTCGTATCGACGGTCATGCCGGATATCGTACGCCAGTCAGCTGATGACGGCACGGAACACCTCGAGGAACCTTGCCATCTCCTCGCGCGTGCCCACCGTCACCCGGAGGTGCGTCGGCATCGGCGCGAAGCGGCGGCCGATGCGCACACCGCGCTCGCGCATGGCGTCGATGACCGGACGCACTTCCTTGCGCACGTCGACCATGAAGAAGTTCGCCTCGCTCGGGAGTGACCGGTAGCCGAGGGATTCGAGCTCGCCGGTGATCCAGGCGCGAGTGTCGCGATTCTTCTTCTTCGACGCCGCGGCGTGCTCGCTGTCGAGCAGCGACGCGCGCGCGGCGACGCAGGCCATCACGTTCATCGCGTTGTACGCCTGATGCGCGCCGAGCTTGTCGATCAGCGGCTTCTGCGCGATCGCGTAGCCGCAGCGCAGGCCGGCCATCGCGTAGATCTTGGAGAACGTCCGCGCGACGACCAGGTTCTCCTTCTTTGCGACGAGCGGGATCACGCTCTCGTAATCCGTGCCGTCGACGTAGTGGTGATACGCCTCGTCGACCAGGACGACCGTCTCCGCCGGCACCGCGTCGAGGAACGCGCGGACCGCGGCTTTCGGCGTGATCGTCGCGGTGGGGTTGTTGGGATTGCAAAGGTAGACGAGCGACGCGCCGCGCGCGGCGTCGAGCATCTTGTCCAGGTCGTGCGCGTGCGTCGCAGTCAGCGGAATCCGCACGATCTCGTTGCCGCGCGCGTGCGCCCACAGCGACTCGAACGTCGGCAGCGCGGTGACGAGCTTCTTCCCGCCGGGAAGGAACGCCGCCGCCGCGAGGCGCAACACGTCGCTCGACCCGTTCGCGAGCAACAGTTCACTCGTCGTGACTCCGTGGAGCCGCGCGATGGCCTCGCCGAGCGCGTTTTCCGCGTCGTCGGGGTAGCGGAACGACTCCGCGATCGCATCGCGCATCGCCTGCACCGCGGCAGGCGAGGGGCCGTACGGGTTCTCGTTCGAGTTGAGAATCACCGGTCCGTTCGTCTTCGCCAGGACCTGCGGGAACGCCGCGACGGCCGCGCCGGCGCCGAGGAGTTGGGCGAACGTTCGGCGGGAGACAGTCATGCTTCGATAGTACCCCTCTCCCGGGGCGTCTTGTGCTACGTTTGACCGCAGCACCGCATGGAGCCGAACGCTCACCGCAGCAAACGCTATCTGGCCACGCTCTACCTCGGTGCTCTGGGCGTCGTGTACGGCGACATCGGGACGAGCCCGCTCTATGCCTTCCGCGAGTGCTTCGCGCCGGAGCACAATCTTCAGCCCACTCCCGCGAACATCATGGGCGTGCTCTCGCTCGTCTTCTGGGCGCTCGTCCTGATCATCTCCATCGAGTACCTGTGGTTCGTCATGCGCGCGGACAACCGCGGCGAAGGCGGGATCATCGCGCTGATGTCCCTGGTGCGGCCGAAGGGCACGCCTTCCACGCGCCGCGCGGTGCTCCTCACCCTCGGCCTGTTCGGCGCGGCGCTGATCTACGGCGACGGCATGATCACGCCCGCGATCTCCGTCCTCTCCGCGATCGAGGGCCTCGAGATCGTGACGCCCGTGTTCACCGACTGGGTCGTTCCGATCACCATCGCCATCATCATCGGCCTCTTCGCCGTGCAGAAGTTCGGCACCGGGAAAGTGGGCACGGTCTTCGGCCCGGTGATGATCCTCTGGTTCACCACGCTGGCGATCCTCGGCATCGTGCAGATCGTGAAAGAACCGGAGGTGCTGCAGGCCGTCCTGCCGACGCACGCCGTGACCTTTTTCCTCCGCAACAAGCTCGCGGGCTTTCTGGTCCTCGGCTCCGTCTTCCTCGTCATCACCGGCGGCGAGGCGTTGTACGCCGACATGGGACACTTCGGACTCAAGCCCATCCGCCGCGTGTGGTTCGTCGTGGTCTTTCCCGCGCTGCTCCTGAACTACTTCGGCCAGGGAGCATTCCTGCTGCACACCCCCGAGGCGGTGAAGAACCCGTTCTTCCTGATGGCGCCGAAAGCGCTGCTGATCCCGCTGGTGATCCTGGCGACCACCGCGACCGTGATCGCGTCGCAGGCGGTCATCTCCGGAGCGTTCTCGCTCACCCGCCAAGCCGTCCAGCTCGGGTATCTGCCGCGCATCCGCATCCGGCACACGTCCGAGCGCGAGATCGGCCAGATCTACATCCCCTCGGTGAACTGGCTGCTGATGTTCGCGGCGATCGGGCTGGTGATCGCGTTCCAGCGCTCGGGTGAGCTGGCCGCGGCGTACGGCGTGGCCGTGACGGCGACGATGGGCATCACCACGACGCACATCGCCGTCTACGCCCGCGACCGCTGGAAGTGGCCGTTCGCCGGCGCGGTGCTGTTCGCGCTGTTCTTCCTTTGCTTCGATCTCTCGTTCCTCGGCGCGAACCTCGTCAAGGTGTGGGACGGCGGCTGGTTCCCGCTGGTCGTCGGCCTGCTAATCTTCACCGCGATGTCGACGTGGCGCCGCGGCCGCACCATCCTCAGCAATCGTCTGGCCGAGCAGGCCCTGACGATCGACGACTTCCTGCGCGAGCTGGCCGGCAACCGCATTCCGCGCGTGCCCGGCACGGCCATTTTCATGTCCAGGAACTCGGACGGCGTCCCGACGACGCTGCTGCACAACATCAAGCACAACAAGGTCGTCCACAAGAGCGTGGTTCTGCTGACCGTGGAGACAGAAGACCGGCCGCACCTGGAGAAGAAGGAGCGGTACGAGTGGGCGGAGCTGGGACACGGCGTCTACCGCCTGACGATTCATTTCGGCTTCATGGAAGATCCCGACATCCCGTCCGCGCTCGACCGCGTCGGGACGCAGCACGTCTCGTTCAGTCCGATGTCGATCAGCTACTTCCTCGGCCGTGAGACGCTCATTCCGACGAAGCGGCGGGGCATGGCCATCTGGCGGGAGCATCTGTTCGCCTGGATGATGCGCAACTCATCGAGCGCAGTCGGGTTCTTCAGCCTTCCGCCGAACCAGGTCATCGAGCTGGGCGCGCAGGTCGAGCTCTAACGTCGAGCTGTAAATGTGGACCGGATGTTGAATAAATGAAACGCAGGACCTGCCGTACTGGACAGCCGTGATAATCTGAGCGCTTGTTGATGCGAACGTGGAGGCTGAGCGTTCCGGCCCGAGCCTTGCGAAGCTAGTGTGATCGACGGGTGACCTACACCCGGGCAGAAAGTGATGGAGACTGGATGGGCTCAAAAGTATTTGTCGGAAACCTGGATTACAACACCCGGAAAGAGGAAGTTCAGGGCCTCTTCGTACAGGTAGGAGAGATTCGCGACGTCTTTCTCCCGACCGACCGCGAGACCGGGCGTCCGCGTGGCTTCGCGTTCGTGGAGTATGCGAACGATGAGGATGCGGCGAAGGCCATCGAGAAGTTCAACGGCTACCAGATGGGTGGGCGTGCGCTGCGCGTGAATGCGGCTGAAGACCGGCCGCGTGGCGCGGGCGGTGGCGGCGGTGGTCGCGGCTTCGGCGGCGGCGGTGGTGGACGCGGCGGCGGTGGCTACGGCGGTGGCGGCGGTGGTGGCTACGCCGGCGGCGGCGGTGGTGGCGGCGGCTACGGTGGCGGCGGCGACTACGGCGGCGGCGACAGCGGTGGCTGGGGTGGGGGCGGCGGGGCGCCGGGCGGTGGCAAGGCCAAGGGCAGCCGCCGGAACATCCGCGGCAAGAAGCGCAGCCTGTAAACTTCACGGTGGATGTCCGAGCAGTTCATCCCCGATCCACCGAGTGCTAACTACTGGGACAACTGTCCCGACTTCCGCGCGCTCTGCCGGCGCAAACTCTCACCCGAGGCGTTTGCGTGGGCAGAGCCGCAGTTGTCTGCGATGGGCGAGCAGGGCGCGAAAATCGTCGCGCCGCTCGCCGTCATCGCCGATCGCGAACAGCCGCGCCTCGTGACCCACGACGCCCGCGGCGAACGCGTCAACCGCGTCGAGTACCACCCCGCGTACCGCGAGATGGAGCGCATCGCGTACGGCTCGAACATGATCGGGATGAAGTACCAGACCCACGAGCACTCGCGGGAATCCCACTTCGTCGGTTTCGCCCTCGGATACATGTTCGCGATGGCCGAGTGCGGCCTCTACTGTCCGGTGTGCATGACCGACGGCGTCGCGCGCGTGCTCACCCGCCACGGGACGCACGAGCAGGTGATGCGAGTGGTGCCGCACCTGACATCGACCGATCCGCGCACGCTCTGGACCGGGGGCATGTTCCTGACCGAGCGCTCGGGCGGCTCGGACGTCGGCGCGAACCAGACCGTCGCGCGCAAGGATGCGGACGGCACGTGGCGGCTCACGGGACACAAGTGGTTCTGCTCGAACGTCGACGCGCAGGCGGTGCTCGTCACCGCGCGGGTGAACGGGGAGGGGACGAAGGGGCTGCGGACGTTCCTCCTCGAGACTCGCGAGAATCCCGGCTTCATCATCGAGCGCCTCAAGCCGAAGCTCGGCGTCCGCTCGATGGCCACAGGGGAAGTGACCCTCACGGACGCGCGCGCGGAGGAGGTCGGCGGCTTCGCGGCCATGACCGACATGCTCAACCTCTCGCGCCTCTACAACGCCGTGGCCTCGGTCGCGCTCATCTCGCGCGCGGTGCTGGAAGCGCGGCATTACATCGAGCGGCGGTACGCCTTCGGACGTCCGGTGATCGAGCTTCCGCTCGCGCAGGAGACGTTCTTCGACATCGAGGCGGAGCACGTCGGCGCCATGCTCCTGACCTTCGAAGCCGTCGACGCCCTCGGGCGCGCCGACGCGGGCGACGAGGACGCGGCGAAGCTGCTGCGCATCCTCACGCCGATCGTGAAAGCCGTCACGGGGAAGCTCGCCGTGCCGTGTGTGTCCGAGGCGATGGAGCTGATCGGCGGGAACGGATACATCGAAGAGCACGCGATGCCCCGCCTCCTGCGCGACGCCCAGGTCCTGCCGATCTGGGAAGGAACGACCAACATCCTCGTCCTCGACGCCCTCCGCGTGATGCACAAGGAGGAGACGCAGGAACTGCTGCTCTCGCGGATCCGCAAGCAGTTCCCCCGCGAGGCCGACGCGCTCACGTACTCGTTCGCATCCCTGGACGAGCACGACGCACGCTGCTGGATCGACCGGCTCGCGCGGCTGTTGGAGTTGACGCTGCTGCTGGAAGCGGGTCATGGGGAGTACGCGGACCGGTTGAAGGACCGGCCCTTGGGGATGCTGCCGGGGGCGCGGAGTTTTTAGGACCTATAGGACGAATAGGACGGATAGGACCTATAGGTCTTATTCGTCCTATCCGTCCTAGAACACACCCAAACCCTTCACCTGCGTCTCCGCGAGCAAATCCAGAAACCGCGCGCGCGTGATCTCCCGTGCCCCCAGCGCCTTCATGTGCGGCGTCATGACCTGGCAGTCCAGGAACGTCGACCCGCGCCTGCGGGCGTGGTCGATGAAGAACAGCAACGCGAGCTTCGACGCGTCGGACTGGACGTGGAACATCGACTCCCCGGTGAACACCCCGCCGGCGTCGACGCCGTACACTCCACCCGCCAGTGCGCCATTCGCGTCCCAGGCCTCGATGCTGTGCGCGTCGCCGGCGGCGTGGAGGCGGGTGTACGCCGTGACGATCTTCGGCGCGATCCAGGTGCCGTCCTGCTCGGGACGCTCCGCCGCCGCGCAGGCGCGGATCACGGAGCGGAAGTCGCGGTCGATGGTGAACGTGAACGGCGCGCGCTTCGCCGCCTTGCGCAGCGAACGGCCGGCATGCAGCTCGTCGAAGAACAGCACCGCCCGGCGTCGCGGTGAGAACCATGGCAGCGGCAGGCCATCGTGCGGCCAGGGGAAGATCCCTTTGCGGTAGGCCTCGCGGAGCGTGTCGATGCGCAGGTCCTCGCCCATCGCGACGACGTCGCTCGGGGCGTAGCGCGGGTCGGGGAACGTGGACACTAGAACGTCAAGGTTAACTCTTCGCTCGCATCCACCACCACGTGCCCGCCCAGCGCCAGCTTGCCGAACAGGATCGCGTCCACCAGTGGCTCCTTGATCTTCTGCGAGATCAGCCGGGCCATCGGACGCGCGCCGAACGACTTGTCGTAGCCGTGCTTCGCGAGCCACGCGCGTCCCGCGGGACGCAGATCGAGCGTCACGTTCTTCGGCACGAGCTGCGCCTGCAGTTCGGCGATGAACTTGTCGACGACTTGCTGGATGACCTCGAACGTCAACGGCTGGAACGCGATCCAGGCGTCGAGGCGGTTGCGGAACTCGGGCGCGAACGTGCGTTCGATGATCCCGCGCCCCTGACCGCTGGTCGCGTTCTGCATGAAGCCCGGCGACGCGTCCGTCATTTCCCGGCCCCCCGCGTTCGTGGTCATGATCAGCACCACGTTGCGGAAATCGGCCTTCTTGCCGTTGTTGTCGGTAAGTGTCGCGTGATCCATCACCTGCAGCAGGATCGAGAACAGATTCGGGTGCGCCTTCTCGATCTCGTCCAGCACGAGCACCGCGTACGGCGTCTTCTGGATCGCGTCGGTGAGCAACCCACCCTGATCGAAGCCCACGTAGCCCGGAGGCGCGCCGATCAGCCGCGACACAGTGTGTGGCTCCATGTACTCGCTCATGTCGAAGCGGATGAATTCGACACCGAGGGACTGGGCGACCTGCTTGGCCAACTCGGTCTTGCCGACGCCGGTCGGACCGGAGAAAAGGAATGAGCCGACCGGCTTGTCCGGACTGCCGAGGCCGGAGCGCGAGAGCTTGATGGCATTCACGATCTGCGTGATCGCGTGGTCCTGGCCGTAGATCACCCGGCGCAGGTCCGCGTCGAGAGCCTGCAGTCTCTCTCTCTCACTGACGGCGACCGTCCGCGGCGGGATCTTGGCGATGCGCGCGACCACCATCTCCACGTCCGCGATGTCGATGGTCTGCGTCTCCGTCGAATCCTCCGCGCGGTGCATCCGCGAGCGGGCGCCCGCTTCGTCGAGCACGTCGATGGCCTTGTCGGGCAGGTGCCGGTCGTGGATGTACTTCGCCGCGAGCTCCGCCGCGAGGCGGATCGCCTCGGGCGTGAAGATCACGTGATGGTGCTCCTCGTAATACTTCTTGAGGCCGGTGAGGATCTCGATGGTCTCCTCGACCGTCGGCTCGCCGATCTCGATCTTCTGGAAGCGGCGCGCCAGCGCGCGATCGCGCTCGAAGGACTGCTTGTACTCGCCGTAGGTGGTCGAGCCGATCACGCGGAGCTTGCCCGACGCGATGGCGGGTTTGAGCATGTTCGAGGCATCCATCGTGCCGCCGCTGACCGCACCCGCGCCGACGATGGTGTGGATCTCGTCGATGAAGAGGATGGCGTCCTTCTTGTCGACCAGCGCGGCGATGACCGCCTTCAGGCGCTGCTCGAACTCGCCGCGGTACTTTGTCCCGGCGAGCACGGAGCCCATGTCCAGCGACCAGACCTCGGCGTTCTTCAGCACGTGCGGCACGTCGCCTTCCTGGATCTTCAGCGCCAGCCCCTCGGCGATCGCCGTCTTCCCGACGCCGGGCTCGCCGATGTAGAGCGGGTTGTTCTTGCGGCGGCGGCAGAGGATCTGGATGGTGCGCTCGAGCTCCGCGGTGCGTCCGATGACGGGATCGATCTCGCCCTTCTTCGCGCGCTCGAGGAGGTTCACGGCGAAGCTCTTGAGCGGATCGCGCGACGGGGCGGCGCCTTCGTCGTTGTCCGTGCCGACGCCGGCCGGCTCGTGCATCGGCGCGTCTTTGGGGATGCCGTGCGAGAGGTAGGTCAGGACGTCGAGCTTGGTGATGCTCTGGCTGCGGAGGAGGTAGACCGCGTGCGACTTCTCGGCCTGGAAGACGGCGGCGAGCATCTGCCCGGTGTCGACTTCCTTGCGGCCCGAGCTCTGGGCGTGGAGCTGCGCGTACTGGATGACGCGCTGGAGCATGGTCGTGAGCGTCGGCTGGATGTCGTCGTCGTCATCCTCGACCTGCTCGTAGGTCTTGGTGATGAAGGCGTCGAGCTGTTTCTTGAGCTCCTCGACGTCGCCGCCGCACGCGCGGATGACGTCGACGACGTCGCGGTCGTGCAGCAGCGCGAGCAGGAGGTGCTCGAGGGTGACGTATTCATTCCGCCGGCGAACGGCTTCGTTCACGGCGAATTCGAAGGAGGCTTGTAGGGCTTTGGCGATCACACCTGCTCCATGGTAACCAACAGCGGATATTCGTGCTCCCGCGCGAGGGCGGTGGTCTTCTCGACTTTCGTCTCGGCGATCTCGTACGTATAGATGCCGGCGACGCCGGTGCCGCGCAGATGGACGTTGAGCATGACCCGGAGGGCCTGCTCCTCGGCCATGTTGAAGATCGACTCCAGGACCCAGACCACGAACTCCATGGTGGTGAAGTCGTCGTTGTGGAGGAGGACCTTGAAGAGCGGCGGCTCCTCGACCTTCTCCTGGCTCTCGGCGACGGCGGCTTCTTCGAAGTCGGTACTCGGCGGCAGCATCTGCGGGGTGGGAAACGCAAGAAACGGGCGCGAAAATTCAATGTAGGGCGTGGCTTCAGCCCGCCTCTCCTGGGAGGGCGGGCTGAAGCCACGCCCTACGTCCATTATCCTGCACGCAGTGGCCGTCCGAGAGGGCGTCCTCCACACCTATCAGCGCGTCCGTCCCTGGGTGCCGGCGGTGTTTTTCATCGGTGGGTTCACCTGGGACGCGCTCACCCTGGGGCAGAAGATCAAGTCGGTCGACCTGTTCATCCTGCTCGCGTATCTCACCGGCGCCGCGGCGATCCTGGTCGCCCTCGGGCGCGGGGTGCAGTTCCGCGGCTCGCAGTATCTGAACGCGGTGCTGCAGTTCTTCTTCGGGGGGATCTTCAGCGCGCTGTTCATCTTCTACTTCCTCAGCTCGAGCGATCTCCCGGGCTACCTGATCGTCCTCGGGCTGGCCGCGCTGCTGATCGGGAACGAATTTCTGGAAAGCCGGTACAGCGAGCTGACGCTCGCCTGGGCGTTGTTCACGATGAGCGCGGCGATGTTCTGCAACTTCGCGCTGGCCCACGCGTTCCACAGCATCTCGACATTCTGGTTCTACCTCGGCACGCTGATCGCGGTGCTGCTGGTGCTGACGCTGCGGCAGGTGTCGCGGCACGAGTCGGCGTCGAGCGTCCCGGCGTCGATAGTCCCGGCGATGATCGTTGCGGCCGTGCTGCTGGCCGCACACGCGCTCAACTTCATCCCGCCCGTGCCGCTGGTGAAGAAGGAGATGCTCGTCGCGCACGAGGTCCACAAACGCGACGGCACCTACGACGCGCTGGTGGAGTCGCCGGGCTGGCGCATCTGGCGGTCGTCGTCGACAGTCTTCCACCGCGCCGGCTCGGAGCGCGTGTATTGCTTCACGTCGGTCTTCGTGCCGGACGGGATCCAGACGACGATCCGCCATCGGTGGCTGCTGTACGACCCGAAGGCAGGGGAGTGGCGGACGACGAGCGTCATCCCGTTCACGATCAGCGGCGGGCGCTCGGGCGGCTATCGCGGGCTGACGTACAAACAGAACATCGCGCCGGGCGAGTGGCGGGTGATCGCGGAGTCGGAGACCGGTGCGCGCATCGGCATCGTCGACTTCGACGTCGTCAGCGGCGAGCCGCCGAGGTTGCGGAAGCTTCGGCTCTAGGTCGGTGCGGTTATCCTGCGGGCGTGCGGTGTCCCGCGTGCGAAGGCGAGCTGTTCGCTGCGAAGGTCGTGGCCGGGCTGACGATCCAACGGTGCGTCGCGTGCGGATTGCGCACGAGGCCGGCGACGCGGCGGCAGGGGACCAGTTACGCGGACGTGGATCGCGACGCCTACCAGCACGCGATCGGCAGCGTGCGCCGGGCTCAGGGCGAGGCGATCGTGGCGTTCGTGCGCGAGCATGTTCCGGGTGGGGAGTGGCTCGACGTCGGCTGCGGCTTCGGCTATCTCCTCGAAGCCGCGCGCGCGGCGGGGTTTCGTGCCCGCGGGATCGAGCCCGACCCGATCGCGGCCGCGGCGGCGCACGCGGAGCAGGGCGTGCTCGACGGCGCCACTCCGCCAGCCGACATTCTGTCCACCCTCGACGTGATCGAGCACCTGGACGATGTCGATGGGTTTGCTGAGCTCGTGAAACGCAAGGTCCGCGCGGTCTGGGTCATCAAAGTGCCGTCGTCGGACGGCCTCTTCTTCCGCATCGCCCACGCGTTTGGGCTCCGCGGTGCAGTCGAGCGTCTCTGGCAATCGAATTACGAGAACCCGCACACGGTGTACTTCGACGAAGCGACTCTCACACGCTTCGTCCGCAAGCACGGCTTCGAAGTCCTCGCCGTTCACTACCTCGACGAAGTTCCGACCGCCACCGTCGTCGACCGCCTCACGCTCGCCGGCGGCGTGCCGCGCTGGAAAGCGCGCCTCGCGGTCCCGGTGTTCGCCGCGATCAACTTCGTGGAGCGCCTCCGGTCGAAGTCAGACGCGCTGGTAGTGATCGCAGCGGCCCGCCGCCGTCCCGGCGGCTGATGTGGCGGCGTCCCGCGCCGCCACCTGGGTGGGTGGGGGAGTGCTCCCGAGTGCCCGGGCGGCGGGGACGCCGCCCGATCAGCCGCCGTCCCGGCGGCGGTCCGGTCCCCTCATAACGCGAGCAACGACCCTGCCGGCAATTCCTCCGGCTCCACGCCGCGGCGGAAGATGCGCGCGGATTTCTCGCCGACCAGCATCACGGCGTCGTCTACGACCCGGAGCATGGTGCCCTCGCGGAGGCCGACGACCGGGAGGTCGTTCTCCTCGAGATATTCGCGGATGCGCTCTTCGCGCGTTTCGCCGCGGTGCGTGCTGTTCGGATCGGGGTCGAGGTAGTGGGGGTTGATCTGGAAGGGGACCAGGTTCAGCGCGTCGAACGACGGCGGGTAGACGATCGGCATGTCGTTGCTGGTCTTGATCGTCGGCATCGCCATGTTTGTTCCGGCGCTGGAGCCGACGTACGGGATGCCGTCCTCCAGCACGCGCCTGCGGATCGCGCCGACGAGCTCGAGCTCGTATAGCGTCTTCAGGAGGCGGAACGTGTTGCCGCCGCCGACGAAGATCGCTTCCGCCGCGTCGATCTCCGCGCGGCCGCGCACTTGCGTGACGTCGAAGCCCATGCGGCCGAGGCGCTCGCGGACCTTGCCGGTGTAGGCGTCGACGTTCTGGAGAGCGAACGGCACGAACGCCACACCGCGCACACCTTCGAGCACACGGCGGAGCTCCGGCTCGGCGTGATCGAGATAGCCGTAGCCGTGAACGCTGGAACTGGAGATCAGCAGTAGTCGCATCGAGAGTTACTCCTTCGCCAGCCACCAGTCGAACGGACCCGGGCGCCACAGGAACAGCCCCACGCCCTTCGCGACCTTGACGTTCTTCACGCGCTTGTCGACCGCCCACTTCGTGCCCACCTGCACCATGAACAGATACGGCTGGTCCGACGCGATGATGTCGTGCAACTGGTGATACATCTCCGTGCGCTGCGTGCGATCGAACGTCGTGCGGCCGCGCTCGAGGAGCTGATCGGCCTCCGCGCTCGAGTAGTACACGACGTTCAGTCCCGCCGGCGGCATCTGGCTGGAGTGGAACAGCGAGTAGGGATCGGGGTCGGGGTCGTTGGTCCAGGCCAGCAGCGCCGACTGGTGGTTGCCCTTGAGAATGCGATCGAAGAACGCCGCGGCGTCGAGCGCCGAGATCTCCAGTTGCACGCCGATCCGCCGCAACGAGTCCTGAAAGATCTGGGACTGATCGGTCGAGGTCTTGCTCCCCGAGGTGATGAGCATCGTGAACTGGAACGGCTTGCCGTCGCGATCGAGGATGCCGTCGTTGTTCGTGTCCTTCCAGCCCGCCGCGGACAGCAGCGCCGCGGCCGTCGCGAGGTTGTACTCGATGGGATGGACTTCCGGGTTGTACGCCCAGGTGTCGGGGAGGAACGGCCCGGAGATCGCGCGCGCCTCTCCGTGATAGAGGCGGTCGATCACCGCCTGCCGGTCGAACGCCATCGCCAGCGCGCGGCGCACACTCGCGTCCTGGAACAGCGGGTCCTTCAGGTTCCACGCGATGGCGTTCCAGGCGAGGAGCCAGGTGTTGTGGAACTCGATGCGGTCCTTGACCGCGTCCTTCTCGCGCACCCAGGTGTCGTTGTTCACGCGGGTGACGTGGACGTCGCCGCGCTTCAGCGCGGTCCACGCGACGTTGTCGTCGCTGATGACGCGGAACAGCACGGAGTCGATGTGCGGCTTCTCGCGCCAGTAATTCTCGTTACGCTTCAGCGAGATCATCTTGCCGCTCTCGCGGCGGTCGAAGACGTACGGACCGTTGCCGATGACCTTCGTGGTTTTCCGGAAGTCTTCTTTTTCGTAGACGTGCTTCGGCAGCACGCCGATGTTGAAGGTGATGAGCTGGGTCACCTTCGGCTGCTGGAAGACGACCCGGACGGTCTTCTCGTCGACAGCCTTCGTCTGCTTGCGGTCGAGCCCCTCGAACCACGCCGCGAACTGCAACGACTGTTCGTCGAGGATCTTCTCCAGCGTGAAGATCACGTCGGCCGCGGTGACGGGCGTTCCGTCGCTGAATTTCGCGCGCGGATCGATGTGGAGGATGTACGCCTTGCCGCCGTCCTCGATCTCCCACTTCGCGACCGTGCCGGGGATCGGCTCGAGGTTCGCGTCGAAGTCGATCATCGGGTCATACAGGTACTGCAAAACCTGGCGTTCGTCCTCCGTGGCCTGCAGGACGTAGTTCAGGGTACTGACGTCCGTCTCCAGCCGCCGCACGAGCCGGCCGCCTTCGACGGGGCCGCTGTTCGCGGCCTGGGTCGTCGTCGCCGGCGGGACGGGCGTTTCCCCTCGGCACGCCGCGAGGAGGAGGAGACAGAATGCGAGCCTGCGCATGGGGCGCATTCTATCGTCAGGGCGCGGGGCGCAGGGCGCAGGGGGTAGAGAAGATCTGCGCAGCCGGTTCAGGGCGCTTCACTGCGCCCCGCCCCCTGCGCCCTGCGCCCTGAGAAACGAGCGGATCACGGCCTGCTCTTCGTCCTTCTTGATGCGCGTGAAGAGGCGCTCGCCGAGGGTGTGGACGGTCTCGGGCTTGTCGAAGGGGAGCTTCGCGTACATCTTGCCGCCGGTGAAATGGCAGGGCTGACAGCGCTTTTCGAGGATCGGGCGGACGTCGCGGGTGAAGTCGGCTGGTTGGCGGTTGGCTGTTGCCGGTTGGCGGGATTCGCTCAATCCGGCAATCACCCCGAACAGCCACAGGAGGAAGGCGAAGTCCAGCATTCCACCCAAGTTAGAGCCGGAACGGTCCCTGAGTCTTGTCAGGACCGTAAACAGTTGCGTCGACAGTTCGGTGTATACTTCTGCCATCCCGTAAAAAAGGTCGCCTAGAGAGTGAGAAGAAATTCACGGTCGAGCCCGCGCGTTCGTGGTGCGTGCAGGTCTTCGTGGACAAAAATTAGATGGTACCCAACGGTTACGCTCGTTACCGGGCCCGAACAGGTGTGCTTCTTGCCCTTGCTTTCTGGAGCCGCGGAGCTGATATTATTGGCTCCGCTAGGTTTAGGAGTCGCTGAATGCCTTACGCAGACGACATTGACGTCGAGCACCCAGACGACCTCACCGAAGAGGACCGCCTGGCAGGACTTCCGTCGGGTTTCGGCCAGTACCACTCGCGCTTCAACCCGACGATTTCGAAGGCGTTCCGGAAGGCCGCCGACAGAACGGACATCGATACCTCTCCTCAAACTAACGACCCTGAGATCCGCGCCAAGATCGATGAGTTCGTGCAATCCCTTCTTCCCACGAAGCGATAGTCCCTTCCCATCTCCACTCGGAATCGCACGAGGCCTTCGTTGAGTCTGCGGCTAGCGACGCGTGGATTCGCGACGGTTTACCTTACATTGCCGGCCGGTGCATTCATCGGCGAGTGGAAGCGCGCAGGAGACCTCACGACGATCGAGGCGGGCAGCACTCTTGAGCGCCTGTATGTGCTGGGGCAACCGAACCTTGCCGTACGACTAACGCTTCAGGACTTCCGCCATCTGATCACGCGCGTGTATCCCAGCGCCGGATCGCAGGCGACCGTGGCAAACAGCGTCTTCTCGACGGCGTACGTCACCGACGGCGAGCATGCGGTCCCTGAGGGTGAAGTCTTCCGGTTCCTCACACACATGAGAGCGCGCCGGCGCGTTTACTGGAACGATCCGGTCGGGGCGGAAGAGGCGATCGTCGAAAAGCTCCGAGCTCTGACGCAGTTGGAAACAGAGGCCAGCGTCTCGATCGAAGCAGGTGTCGGCTGGGCCGATTTTGTCGTCTCCGGCACGCTTCCCGTGGAGAAGTTTGATGTTCTCCTTCGGTGGCTGGTCGAGTTCAACCGCATCCAGATCCATCCCACCATCGCCGACACGTATGTTTTCAAACGGACGTTGACGCTCATCGGGTATCCGTGGACATCCGAAGAGCAGCAGGTCGCGCCCAGGATCCCTTTCCCGAAGCGCTCGAAAGCGATCCTGTTCATTCGCGTTCAGCGAGGCGGATTGCACAAAGCCAAGATGTTGCTGGAGCGTAAATTCAAGGACGACGGCATCGAAGTTACCTTCGTCGACGGCAAGCTCGATATCGTTGCGATCTGTTCCGATCCGCAACCTGATTTTCTGGACCGGCACCGCGATCTCGTCCTGCACACCCAACGGAACTGGATCGAGCGGATCGAAACGCACCTGATGTTCGACGACGCGAACCAGGAAGGTGCAAGCGAGCCCCAGGAGGACGAGGACTGCTACTGCACCAACTTTCCGACCGTCATCGAACAGTTACTGAACTCGGGGCGTCTCAAATGCCTTCCTGTCGGAACGACGACCGCCGTCAGGAACATCGCCTTCCTCTCGTCATCCACGTGCGAAGAGAAAGGCAGTTGCTGCGACGCCCGGCCGGGGATCGTGGCGTGCTGGAACAGCTTCAACTATTTTCTTGACAAGATTGAGCGCCTGCAGGCGGCCATCGCCGTGTCTACCGATTCCAACGATCGCCTGGAAAAGGAAAAAGAGATCACGCGGGTCATTCGCTACATCGATCTCTGGGTGGTGACCGCCGACCGCGTTCTCCGGCAACGAACCGTCGGGTCTTTCGAGGAGTTTCTGGGTCAGAGCGATCGCTCGCTCTCCTATGGCGGTGGTGTGCAGAAGGGGCTCCTGATCTCCGATCTCCTGATGAACGACTTCTACAGCAAGGTTACGGGCGAACGATCGAAGTTCCGCTTCGCGTCGGTCTATGACTCCGTCGATCGGATCACCAGTGTCGTGAAGAGCGGCATCGTTCGAGTCCCCGTCACGAGGGCGTTCTACTTGCCGGGAGCGCTGCCGGATCTGTGGCACGAGGTCGGCTGCTATGACTTCTTCCGCGCGCTTCCGGAGACGAAGTTTCCCAATGACATTACCGCGAGCGAGTATCGAGACGTGGCCGATCACTACGGCGACTTCGTCTCCCTCGTTTTCGGTTTCGAGCGCGATGTTCATCCCTTTGCCACCGCACTCGTCCAGGGGTTCAAGGAGTCCAAGCGCGAGGGCGAGCCGGCCGAAGCCTATGAATGGAAGTTCACGCAACTGCTCTCGCGGCTCGTGGCCGTGTACGAGCTATTGGCAGAGATTCAGAACGTAGTTCAGCTCAGGTTGGACCGGAACGCATATCTGCGATCGAGTTTCCAGAACGTCGAATTGTTCACCGCCAACTATCTCGGCACGTTGTTCAAGCCAAACGCGGACCGGATCGACAACGCACTGAAGCCCTTGATCGCGACAAAAGACCATCTTGCGATTCTTCACGAAAGGATCAAGAAGCTTCTCGCTGCCGCATCTGTACAGGGGACCGCTGGCGGGACCACTGGCAAGCTCATCCTGGGCGAGCCGGCGCCGCTCATCCGATTCACGCCGGACACCGATCTCAACGCCGAATTCCGCAAGCTGCTGTGGGCGATCGAATCGACACGGGATGAGAAACTCCGTGCGCCCAACGCCCATGCACCAATGGCTGCTCTCGCACGCAGCGCCGCGATCGAGTATTACCGGCGTATGGCGCCCTGAGCTCGGCAGCGGGAAGCCGGCACCACATTCCTCCACAATCACTCGCTCCCGATCACCCACTTCTCGTAACAGTCCCCCGGCAGCTCGCGCACGAAGCGTGAGGGCTCCATGAGGATGTCCATGCCCGCGCGGTCGCGGGCCATGACCGGGAAGACGAGGTAGAGCTCCTGCATCGCGCGGGTGGTGGCGACGTAGAACAGGCGGCGCTCTTCTTCCTCGCCGGGGATCACGAGCTCACGCGGTTCCTCCGAGGGGCCTTCGATTCCTTCGAGGAGTGGGAGGGCCTCGGCGTCAGCCGATTTCGATGGATCGAGGCGGTTGGGCGGGATGCGCACGATGCCGCCGGGGACGCGCAGCGCGCGCTGGGACGGGAAGCGTCCGTCGGCGAGCCAGATCACGAACACCGTCCGCCACTCCAGGCCTTTGGCCTGGTGTACGGACGACAGCACGATCTTCTCGTCCTCGGGGCCGACCACGGCCACGTCTTCGCCGGCGATCGGATTCGCGAGCGCGACTTCGTCGAGGAACTCCTCCACGTCCTCGTAGCGGAGTGCGTACTGCGAGAGCTGTTCGAGGTCGTCGAGGCGGGCCTGCGCGTTCGGGAACTTCGCGCGCGCATAGTCGCCGTAGCCGCGCTCGACGACCAGGCGAATCATTTCCGAGGGGTTGTGCTTCATGGCGTCGACGGAGATGAGGCGGAAGACGTCGCGGACGCTGTCCAATGAAGGCGCGACGCCGCGTCCGGGGGGATGCGCGCCCGCGGCGGGGCCGCGCAGGAACGCCTCCAGCGGATTCGTGGCCGTCAGGATCCGCGCCCACACCTCGGCCGCCACTTTCTCGCCGATCTTCGGATAGAGCTTGAGCATGCGCTTCCAGGCCAGCTCGTCGCGCGTGTTCGTGACGATCTTCAGATACGCGAGCACGTCCTTGATGTGCGCCTGCTCGAAGAAACGGACGCCCGAGCGGATCTCGTAGGGGATGTTCCGGCGCGTCAGCTCCATCTGCAGCTCGAGCGACTGGTAGTGCGAGCGGTACAGCACCGCGATCTCGTCCAGCTTCTCGCCTTCGTCGCGCAGCTCGAGGATGCGCTGGGCGATGAACGAGGCCTGCTCGTACACGTCGTCGACGCCCACCACCGCGGGGTCCGGCCCGTCGCCCCGCACGGCTTGCAGCTCCTTGCGGAACTGGAAGCGATTTGCCGCGATGGATGCGTTGGCAAGCGCGAGGATCTGCCGCGTCGAGCGATAGTTCGTCTCCAGCTTGTAGATCGTCGCCTCGGGGAATCGCAGCGGGAAGGTGAGGATGTTCTCGAACGACGCGCCGCGGAACGAATAGATGGACTGCGCGTCGTCGCCGACGATCATCACGTTGCGGCGCTCCGAGGCCATGGCGTCGATGATGTCGGCCTGCAGCTTGTTCGTGTCCTGGTACTCGTCGACGAGGATGTGGCGGAAGCGGCGCTTGAGCGCGGCGGAGATCTCCTCGTGGTCGTCGAGCAGCACCTTCCAGTAGACCAGGAGGTCGTCGAAGTCCATGGCGTTCGCGTCGCGCTTCCGCTCCTTGTAGCGGCGGAACACGTTCACGATCTCCGCGGAGAACATCAGGAAGTGCGGATAGTTCTGCTCGAGGTGCAGCTCCAAAGGCGTACGCGTGTTGATCAGAAACGAATAGACGTCCAGCAGAACATCGCCCTTGGGAAAACGCTTCTCCAGAGTCTTGATGCCGAGGGAGGAGATGGCGGATTCCATCATCTCCTTGGCGTCCTCGTCGTCGAGGATGGTGAAGTTCGAGCGGTAGCCCAGCGCGTCCGCATAGCGGCGGAGCAGGCGATTGCCGATCGAGTGGAACGTGCCGCCCCAGATGCGGCGCGTGTCCGTGGTGACGAGCTCCTCGATGCGGCTGAGCATCTCGCGCGACGCCTTGTTCGTGAACGTGACGATGAGGATGTCGTTCGGATCGACGCCGTCCTCGATGAGGCGCGACACGCGGTAGGTGAGGGTGCGCGTCTTCCCGCTGCCTGCGCCGGCGATGACCAGCATCGGCCCCTCGCCGGCCATGACCACCTCCAGCTGCTCCTGATTGAGCTTCTCGGAGTACGCGACCTTGTATTGCTTCTGGGGCTTGTCGGGGCGTTTGAGGACGTACTTGCGGACCTTGGTGGACATTGCGCGAGGGGGAATGTAGCACCGCTCCGTATACTGCCTCGATGTGGGAGATCTTCGACCGCTTCCGCGTCAGGCCGTGGCAGGGACGGCCGGCCATCTACGCTGCAGTGAAGGCGTGGGATGGCTCCAGCGATCTACCGGATGAAGATCCGGAGCAGGGCGGCCTTCGCTTCTCCGCCGGCTCCCTCGACAACGTCGGGATCCGCCATTTCGGCCTCGACGACGAGCCGCAGCTGTCGCGCCTCTTTCGCGCTCTCGAGCGTGCGGCGTCGCGCGGGAGCGACGCGGATCGAACGACGCTCTACCAGCTCATGCTGCAGCACGACGCGGTCTCGCATGCCGGAGCGCTCTCGGCGCGCGTGCAGACCTCGTTGCTCGACCGGGACGCCGTCGCGGAGGTCGCTCGCTGGCTGGCGACCGAGGCGCCGGACCGCGAGCCGGTGAAGTACGGCCTGACCCTGCTCGCCCTGTGCGGCTCGCCGCGCGACCTGGACCTGGTGATGACCTACGCGCGGCACGACGAGTTCACCATGTACGCGGTGACCGCCCTAGAGCGCGTCACCGACGACGTGCTGGCCGCCGAGCTGGCGATGGCCGAGCAGGTGCGCGGGTGGGGCAAGGTCTCGCTGGTCGAGCGCATCGTAGAGCACTGTATAGCGCATGGCAGCGACCGCGCGGACGTTCGCGACTGGCTGCTGCGCCGCGGATTTGAGAACGCGGTCCTGTACGAGTACGTCGCCTATGCGTGCGCGACGGCCGGGCGGCTCCACGAGGCGCTCGCCGCGGACTCGATCGACGCGGAGCTGCGCCATGGAGCGTGCGCGATCGTGCATGCCCTCATCAACGGCGGGCCGGCCGAGGACATGGACGACTACGACCATGGTCCCGCCGCGGCCGGGCATTTCCTGCGGCACCTCGCCGGCACGACCGACCCGAAGGAGCTGGTGGTCGTCGCGGCGATCTCGGCCTGGCTGGCGTCCGGCCGCGACTGGAGCGCGGCCGAGGCCCGCGGGTGGTCGGAGGACGTTCGTGCCGGGATCGCCTCGCGGGCGCGTGCGATCCTGCGCCGCGACGAAGTCGCCGACCGGCTGCGGGACGCGTTCCGCGGTGACGATCGCATGGAGCGGTTCTCCGCGTGGGATGCGGCCGGCGAGGCGGGAATCGACCTCTGGGAGGACGCGTTCGCGCTGGCGCAGCGCGAGCCGCAGACGCACTACCTCTACCAATGGCTGTCCCGCACGAAGGACCCCATGCGGTTGCGCCGGACGATTGCGTTCGCGGAGCAGAGCCTGCCGCTCGAAGAGATCGCGTCCGGGCCCGCCGAGGAAATGTTCGGCGACGACGCCCAGCTGGCGCTCACCTTCGTGCTGCAGGCGCTGCCCGGGAGCGGCCAGTTCAGCGGGCCGCTCGTCAGGGCGGCGCTGCGCAGCCCCCTCATCAACGTTCGCTTTCGCGCCACGCGCGTGCTGGAGAGCACGCCGCGCTCCGCGTGGGGGCCGGACGTCGTCGAAACGCTGGCCCGCGCGGCCGCCGAGGAGCCGGACGAGGAGGTCAAGCGCGGGCTCGAAGAGCTACTCCCGCGAAAGTGAAAAGGCGGAGCGATTTGGAGTGCGGAGGCATCGCCTCCGCTTTCGTATTCGCGTGCCTGACGCGCTGAGGCATCCGAATACAAAAGCGGAAGCGATGGAGAGGGCCGTCGCCGAGGTCGCGCGCTGGCTGGCGACGGAGTCGGCCCACCGCGAGCCGGTGAAGTGGTCCGTGCGGGCCGCCGATGAACCGGACGAGCGGCTGAAACACGAGCTGAAAAGTTGCTGGCTGATTTGACGGCGCGGCTCCGAGCAACGCTCGGGCTCGGGCTCGGATATCGATGCGTCAACGACCTCGACGAGCGTCGGCAGTGCGTCCCGGCCTCGGTGTAGAAGATGTACGGCGTGTCTTCCGGTATGTCGTCCACGTCCTAAGTTAAGTTTAAGTTAAGTTAAGTACGGGAGGATCGGGGAAGGTGAGGCTGCATGGGGGTCGCGGACGCCGGCATCAGGAGGCAGGCAGCAAACTCCTTACAAAAAAGTCAACATCTTGTTTAAAATGGGCGCAGCCCACACTCTGAGTGATGGGCCACACATTTTTCCCAAGGTCCGGGAATCAACTTACAACTGATGCGATTCGTTCGCTATCGAGCTTCGACGGGCCTCCGGATGCTGCGTGTTGCCAGCGCGGTCGCGCGGAACCGTACGCTCGCTAGGATTGAACGCCGAACTCGATCTGACTAAGATGGCCGCGTTTTTTCCAATATTCAAGGAGATGAACCATGGCTGCCGCACGTCGTAGATTCCTGCTTTCGCCCGATTGCGCGAATCGCGATCCGTTCCGCGGCCTGCCGCCCGCCTTCCCGACCGGCCATTCGCGATTCCCGCTCGTTCCCGTCGTCGCATACGGAGATCTTTCCTTTGATCCGTCGAGTGTGCAAAATGGCGCCCCGGAAGAAATGGATGCCGCGATGACCGACGAGCAGCGCCGCAGATGGCGCGAAGCCGTGCAACAGGCATTGGGCAATCTCGTCGAGATGCGTCTCGACGATGATTCCCGCGGCTGACGCTCTTCCCGTTTCAGCACCCACTCCAAAAAAGAGTGAACGAGGGAGCGCCGGGACAGTACCGGCATGTATGACTCTGCGTCTGCGCGATTTCGGGGTTGCTACGGCATACGCCACGGTCGGCGTCGGCGATGTCGAGCCGGAAAAGGCGATCGCCCGCCTGGTGCCCTCGAAGCTGCAGAACGAGATCCTGACGCCTGAGATCATCTTTCTCCTTGGCCAAGCCGACATTGCCGGCCTGTTTGAGACGAGGAACTTCAAACGCATCTTCGAACTGCGGTATCCGCGCGCTGAATCACGCGCCTCTATGGTGAACTGGGTCTTCAGCACGCCGCTGGAAGGGGGCAGAACGGCGCCGGCGAGCATCGAGGATGCGCCATTCCGGTTCATCATCCATCTCCGACTTCGGCGCGCGGTCTACGCCTACCGCGGCATCGAGGAGAAGGTCTACGACAAGATCAACGAGATGCTCGGCCGCCACCGCGACGGCGCGCGTATTCACGTCGGCCTCGGCTGGAGCGATTTGATCGTCGAGGGCTACTTCTCCGACGACTCGTTCGAGGAGTTGGCAAAGTTCATCATCCAGGCCCACGGCCTTCGCATTGCTCACGGCGAGACGCTGAGCCTGCCCGTGCTGCAGCGGATCCTCACGGTGTTCGGCTATCGCGGCGACGATCCGCCGGCGTTCACCAGAAACGCGCATCTCACCTTCCTGCGGTGCAAGCCGGGAAGCTTCGATGAGATTCCCTCGCTCTTCGGCCCGCACGAGAAGGTCGACATCCTCGACGGCAAAGCCGATTTCATGGTCACGTCCAAGGCGCCGGATCCGGATGCGAAGTTTGAACAGGCGCGCGATTCGAAATGGCTCATTCGGCAACGCGACCTCGGCGGATTGAGCAATAAGACGCGGCTCCGCAAGGTCGAGACGCATCTGATGGTCTTCCCCGCCGAGAAGTTCGTCGGCCAGCGCCCGCTCATCGACGTTGGCGACAAGGTACTGCACAACGAAGACTGTGAATGCGAGTCGACGAGCGACCGGATCCTTCACGAGATCGAAGTCACGATGCTGCGACTCCACCGCCAGGTTCCGAGCGAGCAGCGCTACGCGATCGACAACACTCTCTTTCTCCTCGGTGCAGCACTGCGCAATTCGAGCACCTGCTGCGACATGCGAGACGCTGTCATCGCCTGTCTGGACGGCCTGAGGCGAACGCTCGACAGGATTGAGAGAAACGGGGCGAATCCGACCGCTGAAGATTACCAGCAGATGTGGCAGCATCTGAACGACTGGCATCGCCTCAGCGAACTACTACTGCGGCAGCGCACGGTGGGCTCGTATGAGGAGATCTTCAGCAGCAGTGACCGTTCGATCGTCTACAGCGGCGGCGTGCAGAAGTTCCTTTATCTCGCCGACCAAGTGATGATGGACTTCGCTCGCCGCATCCAGCCGATCGATCCGCCGAAGTTCGCCACCATCTACGACTCGGTCAAGACGATCTATAGCGCATTCCGCTCTGGCCGCCTGGTGCGGGTGCCCACCTCACAGATCTTCAGCTTTCCACTCATTGTTCCCGATCTCTGGCACGAGGTCGCTGGCGCGCTGTTCTTTCTCCGTTTTCAGCAGTCCTTCGAACAACTCGAGCTCCTTCTCGACGAAGGAGAAAAGCGCGGCGAATTTCTTGCCAACGTCGCGGACGAGTACGCGGATCTGATGGTCTACCTGTACGGCTTCCGCGGCGACTTTACGAGATTCGCGGTATCGCTGTTCCACGGCTGGCGGCTTGCGTACCGCGAGGCGCCAACGGTGGTGGACATTCGCAGCCGCGGCCACTTCCTGCTCCGGTTGTATCTCGTTTTCGAGTTCGACCGCTTTCGCGCCATACAGCGCACGCGGAGTGCCGAAATGGCGCTGGCGCTCTCGGCCGATACGGTCGCCACACTCCTGAACGAATTCGCCAAAGTGGTGATGGACCTGCACGGCCGGCTGAAGTCGACGATGGAGCTCGGCGAAGCAGACTGGCGCCTCCTGCGCAAAAACGTCATCGAGTCCCATTGGTTCCATGAGATCCAGCGACAGCTTTACTGGCCCTTCGTCAACACGCAGGTCGACAACCGTGTGCCTGATCTGAGCCGCTTCGAGAACGGTGCGATCGTCGAGCTCACCGACGACGATGACCTGAACGCGCTCTTCATCGAGCTTGGGTATCGGCTCGCCCTGATGTGGCCGAAAACCGATTTCCAGATGACTGCGGCCCTCGGCGAAAGTGTCGCCATCGAGTACCACCGGCGCCAGATGACGCGGAAGGCGGCGAAGGGCAAGGATGGCGCCGCCTGACCTCGTCTTCCCGCCGGGAACGGAAATCGCCAGCCAGTATCAGCTTGGCGAGATCAAGGGCGGCGGCGCGAGCGGTGTCGTCTATTCGGCCAGGAATCTCTACAACGACCAACCTGTCGCGTTGAAGTTCCTGCGCGAGTATCCGCAAGGCGATGAGCTCGATGCCATCCTTTACGAGATCGGCGTCGGGAAACTGGTGAATCATCCGAACGTCTGCAAGCTCCACGACGTCGGGACGACGGCGGACGGGATCCTGTTCCTGGCCATGGAGTATGTCGACGGCCAGAACCTCGAGGAGCTGATCGCGCAATGCGGACATCCGTCGCGAGACGATGCTGTACGCAAGGCTATCGACATCTGCTCTGGTCTCGCCGCAATTCACGAAAAATCGTTCGTTCATCGAGACCTGAAACCGGCGAACGTAATGATCGATAAGAAGGGACGGGCAAAGATCACGGATCTCGGTGCCGCGGTTCGCGCCAATCTGCCAACCAGCGTGTTTCGCGGCACGCCGCTGTACAAAGCGCCGGAAACGTGGCGGAATGCTCTACCTCAGCCTTCCGAGGACATCTATTCTCTTGGCCTTTTGCTATTCAAGATTTTCACAGGCAAAACCTGTCTGGGTGCTCCGAGAACAATGGATGAGCTCTGGCGCGCCTATGCGAATGCGCGCTTCCGGCGGCCCTCCGACGAGACGACCGGCCTGGACGCCAGCATCGATCACATCGTCAGCCTTTGCTTGGAAGAAACGCCCGGTGATCGGCGAAGTGCCATCGACCTGCGCGCCCTCCTCGAGGCACTTCAGTGACCTCGCTCACTTCAGTGCGCGGCTGGTGACGGCCGCGCTCCGCAGTACGGGACCCACAACCGCTTCGCGAAACGCGTCCTGGAGGCGACACCGCCCGCGGACTGGGGTCGCGAGGTGACGGAGACACTCGTCCGTGCGGCCGTTCCGCCGGCTTCCAGCCGGCTGGTTCCTCGCGAGTGCGTGCCGGCAGGATGCCGGCGGAGCGGCCGGCTGGAAGCCGGCGCTCCGCGGTGAAGCACGGGATTACGGACTGCCGCACTCTCCGATGTAAAGCACGTACGCCATGCGCCCGCGGGCCTCTCCTTCCGCGGTGAACCCCTGGAAGCGCGAGTCGTTGGCGTTGTCGCGGTTGTCGCCGAGGAAGAAGTAGTGGCCGGCCGGCACGAAAACACGAACCTCAGCGTGAGCCACGCGATCAAAACGAGCGACACCAGGGGGATGCTGATGATCAAGCCGATGCGCCTCTCGCGTCGCAGTTCGCCACCGGTCTTCATGCGAACATGCTATTCCTCCGTCCCCCTCTGCGCTCTGTGTCTCTGCTGCGAAAGTCTCCCCACTCGGCGAGAAACGGCACGTGGCGCGCCTCCGCGCGCCACGTGACACCTCCCGCCGAGAGTGGAGATTTTCGCAGCAGAGACACAGAGCACACAGAGGGGGACGGAGGCGGGTACACTGGGATTCATCCCATGCGCGGCCCGCGATTCGCGGCAGC
Organism: uncultured Acidobacteriota bacterium; assembly: GCA_963821585.1. Taxonomy (GTDB): domain Bacteria; phylum Acidobacteriota; class Thermoanaerobaculia; order Gp7-AA8; family Gp7-AA8; genus QHVT01. Next base: position 2,720,168 of record CAWGEI010000003.1, on the reverse strand, counting down.
TCTTGCCGTCATCTTCTGGGGCGTCTCCTTCGTCGCCACGAAGGCGGTGCTCGCCGAGGTCCCGCCGGTCACGCTGATCTTCCTACGCTTCGCGATCGCCGCCATCGTCCTGCTGGTCATCGTGCGCGAGCTCCCGCCGCGCGCCGCGTGGCCGTCACTCGCGCTGATGGGCTTTGTCGGCATCTTCATCCACCAGATGCTGCAGTCCTACGCCCTGACCATGACCAGCGCCACGAGCACCGGCTGGCTGATCGGAGTCACCCCGATCTGGTCCGCGCTGCTCTCCGCCGTCGTGCTGCGCGAGCGCTTCGGCTTCTGGAAGGTCCTCGGCCTCGCCGGAGGCTTTGCCGGCGCGCTGCTCGTCGTCACGAAGGGCGACTTCAGCTCCAGCGTCCTTGGCCGTCCGTCCACGGCCGGCGATCTGCTGATCCTGATCAGCACCGTCAACTGGGCGGTCTACTCCGTCCTCGGCCACAACACCATCCGCACCCTCGGTCCCCGCCGCGCCACCTCGGGCGCCATGCTCTTCGGGGCCCTGATGCTGGCGCCGGTGTTCGTGGCGCAGAAGGGGTGGCGTCCGATCCCGAACCTGACGGCGGCCGGCTGGTCCTCGCTGCTGTTCCTCGCGCTGTGCTGTTCCGCCCTCGGCTATCTGTTCTGGTACGGTGCCCTGGAGCGGCTCGAAGTATCGCGTGTGGCGGCCCTGCTGTACGCTGAGCCGCTCGTCACGTTTGCCGCCGCGGCGTTACTTCTCGGCGAACGCGTGAGCGGAACCGTCATCGCGGGAGGAATTCTGGTGCTGATCAGTGTTCTCATCGCGCAGTACGCACCACGCATCCCACAATCCCTGGAGGAAGCATGAAGAATCGTCTGATCGTCGCCGTTCTCGTCGCGCTCGCGCTCGCCAGCGCTCCGGCGACCCTGGAAGCGCAGCGGGACAAAGAAGACACGGCGAAGCGCTACTCGGGCATAGAAGTCGGTCCTACGCCCGTCGGCGTCATCCCGGACGTTCGTCTCAAGGACAACGACCGGAACAAGGACATCGAGCTGACCATCGATTACCCGACGCGCGGCACGGCCCATCCGCTGATCGTGCTCTCGCCGGCCTTCGGCGGCTCGCACCGCGGCTACGTCGGGCTGAGCTCGTACTGGGCGGCGAACAATTTCGTCGTCATCCGGCTCAACCACGCCGACCGCATCGCGAACGTGACCAAGGCCGAGGATGTGTGGGCGAACGCGACTCCGGCGGACTGGCGGAACCGCGTCCGCGACATCACGTTCGTGCTCGATTCGCTCCCCGCGCTGATCAAGGACTTCCCGGAGCTGGAAGGGAAGATCGACACGAACAAGATCGGCGTCGCCGGCCACTCCTACGGTGCACATACGGCGATGCTCGTGGGCGGCGCGCGCACGTTTCCGGGCGGCGTGAGCTACGCGGACCCGCGCGTGAAGGCAGTCCTGGTGATGTCGCCGCAGGGACCTTCGGACCAGCGTGGCCTGACGAGCGAGTCGTGGACGGAGCTGAAGGTTCCGGCGATGTTCATGACCGGCACGGCGGACCGTGGGGCGGTGGAAACCGAGACGCCGGAATGGCGGGCGGAGCCATTCCGCCTCTCGCCGGCCGGTGACAAGTGGCTGGTGACGCTGGAGGGCGCGGGCAACGTGACGTTCTCCGGAGGCGTTCCGGGACTCATCGACCAGATCGCGCGCGAGCGGGGCAAAGGCGACGGCGTCAACATCCCGATGGCCCCCGATCCCGACGATCCGACCAGAATTCCCATCGGCCGCGCGCCCACGACCCGCGAGGTCCTGCGCGAGGGGCAGCGCGGCGCCCGAGGCTCGAAGGCGGAGAACATGGCGATGCGCCAGAAGGCGCTTTTCGCGTCCGCCCGCGGCATCGCGCTGACGTTCTTCGACACGTACCTGCACGGCGACGCCGCCGCGCGGCAGGCGCTGGAGAAGTCCGCCGAGCGGCCGGCCGTCGCTCTGGAGAAGAAGTAGGCTCAAAGTTAAGTGTGGTTGGGGTCAGACCCCAACCACACTTAACTCGAGGCCGTTAGGAGTAAAATCACTCCACCTCGGCTTCAGGAGCCCACACAAAATGATCCGTATTCTCGCTGCACTGCTCGCGCTTTGCCCGCTCGCTGCGTTCGCGGCGAACGCGCACATCTTCCGCTTCACCGGCGACGTGCCGGCCTCGTTCGAGGCGTCCGCCAGGGCGGCCGGCGGGACGGTGACGTCGAAACACAAGGAAGCGGGGTTTGCGGTAGTGCGCGGGCTGAGTGAGAGCCAGGCCGTGAGTCTCGCGGCCAGCACCGGGGCCGCCGATACGGTCGCCGACGTCGGCGTGACCCTCCGCCTCGGCACCCTCGGCGATCAGGTCGCGGCCCACAGCACCGGGACAGTGCTCGATTCGCCGGCGGACGCGGTCATGTATCCGCACCAGTGGCATCTCCGTGCGATCGGCGCGGACCGCGCCTGGGACGCCGGCCGGCTGGGCTCGAAGAAGGTCACCGTCGCCGTCATCGACACCGGCGTCGACTACCAGCACGTCGATCTCGTCGGCCGTGTGGACCTGACCCGCAGCGTGTCGTTCGTGCCGAGCGACGACGCCGACGTCGCCGCGCTTTTCCCCGGCGTGCACCCGGTCACCGACCTCTACTACCACGGCACGCACGTCGCCGCGACGATCTCCAGCAACGCGCACCTCGCCGCCGGGGTCACCGCGAACGTGACGATCATCGGCGTGAAAGTCCTCTCCCGCTGGGGCGAGGGCACGTTGAGCGGCGTCCTCGAAGGCGTGATCTGGGCCGCCGATCACGGCGCCGACGTGGCCAACATGAGCATCGCCGATACCCTTCTCAAGGACGGCAACCGCCAGTACGCGGCCATGGCCAAGCGCGTGTTCAACTACGCCTATCAGAAGGGGATGCTGGTGGTCGTGGCCGCGGGCAACGACTCGATGGATCTGGACCAGAACCACGACGTCTACCAGATGTACTGCGAGGCGCCCCACGTCGTCTGCGTCTCCGCCACCGGTCCGGCCGACGAATTCGTGAATTACTCCAACTACGGCCGCTCGGCGATCAACGTCGCCGCGCCCGGAGGGACGATCAACGACCGCGTCTGGGCAGCGTGCTCGCGCACCTCTCTCCTCGTGCCCGACTGCCAGACCAGCGACCAGGTCCTCGGCCTGCTGGGCACGTCCATGGCCGCCCCGCACGTGTCCGGCCTGGCGGCGTTGCTCGTCGAGGACGTCGGCCGCAACAATCCGCAGAGGTTGAAAACGCGTCTCCAGAAAACCGCGGACGACCTCGGCGTACCGGGCATCGATGCGCTCTACGGCAAGGGACGGATCAACGTTCCGCGCGCGTTGAAGCTGCCGTAGCCCGCGATCGGCGCCGAGCCGCGCGATGATCTTCATCAGCCATAGCTCGAAAGATCACGATGCGGCCGTGGCGCTGCACTCGAAGCTGCTGGACCGCGGCTACGATCCGTCGCAGCTCTTCCTCGACAGCGACGTCGATTCCGGCATCGGGGCGGGCGAGCTGTGGCAGCAGGCGCTCTACGCCCAGAACTGGCTGGACTCGAAGGTGACGGCGTGCAGAATTTCCTACCGCAGTCGCTTCGCGAATCCGGCGAGCGCCATGGCGCTGCCGCGCTTGCGGCCGCCGCTGGGCGGAAGTCCGCCGATGTGCACGCCGACTGCCGAGCCGGTGGTCAGGTCGATGAGAGGCCCGCCGGCCGTGCCGACGGACGTGAAGCAATCGTGGCTGAACATCGACGTCCCCGACTCCGGCGCGTCGATGACCGCGCCCGACATGACGTGCTTCTCGCCAGGCGCTCCGGCGAAATGTTCAGCGAACGCAACATCTTTCCAGCGCATGTCTCTTTGCGGAAAACCGATCACTCCGACGGCTTGGCCGGCCTGCGGCAGAGCGTCCGCGATCGTGAGAGGCTCGGCCACCACGTCGCCGGACAACTCGAGTAGCACGAGCACGTGTTCGCTGCCCTGTAACTCGCGCTGGACGCCGACGACGTCGAACGTCGCGGCGCCGAAATGCACGCGCATGGCGTCCTTCGCAACGAATTTCGGACAGAGCACGATTCGTGGTGCGACGAGCGTGCACGTACCGATCAGTGAGAGATCCCCCTCCACGAGTCCGGCTGCCTCGGCCGCCTTCGCCATGCGCTCGTTCCGTCTCGCCTCGCCGATGCGCGTCTGACCGGCCGACGTGACGAAGCGCAGCGCGTCCGCGTGCGCGGCGACTGGAGGCGCGCTAAAGGCGGTCCAGACAACGCCCGGCAGGACGCTCTCGCGCAGCGCCGGCGGTAGGGCATCCTGCTCCGCCGCGCTCGCGGTCAGCCACTGCATGAGCGTCCAGAACCCCTGCGCGATGACCGGCGTGCCGCGCTCCATCGCGTGCTCGAGGTGCTCGTCCTTCCGCAGCGGATCGTAGAGAGCCGCCAGCACGTGCAGGTCGGGGAAGCCGTCGAAGACGGCGCGCATGCGCTCCAGCGGTCCCACGAACTCCCCGGCACGGACGGTGCCGAACATGCGGTAGCCGGCGATCACGGCCAGCATCGGATTGGAGCGTTTCCCTTCGATGAGGCCGCCGAACTCGATCGAGTCGAGCGGGTCGCGGTTTTCGAGGGCGCGCGCCGCGATCTCCACCAGGCGCACGTCGTCGGGTTCCGGCGGATCGCACTCGGCGATGAGCTTCAGCGATGGATCGATCGGATTCAGGTGCTGCTGCACTTCGATGTCGCCGTCCACCTCCCGCACGACCACCAGCACGCTGATGAGCCCCGGTAGCAGGACGACAGCGAACGACGCGGGGGCGAAGCCGGCCATCTCGACGCGCACGCGCGCTGGTCCCGGCGGAAGCGCGATCGCGCCCTGACGCGCCTGTGGGATCGCCGGTAGCGGTTGCATTTCGAGTTGGCGCTCGCCGGCGAAGACGCGGCACTCGCCGAGCGTCTGCTCGTCCGCGAGCGCGTCGGCGATCAGGACCTGCACGGCGCACTGCGCGGAGATCAGGTTCGGGAGCGGGTCGACGCCGAGGTCGCGGAGGTGGTGGAGCGGCCCGGTCCAGCGCGCGCCCCAGGCTGCGTACGCGAGGAGCGACGCGAGGCGCAGGTTGGCGATCGGGCCAAGGGATTCGGCCGGATACGCGTAGCCCTTATTGGTGAGATGGATGTTGTTCAACGCGAGCAGCGACTGCACGTACGGATCGGGAGCGATGAAGGCGACGTCCATCAGCACCGGCTCGGTGCGGCCGGCGACGACGGTGACGGTGTGCTCGACGCGCTCCGCCGCGGTCAGCTCCGCCGTGACTTTGTACGGCCCCGGCGCGAGATTCAGCGCGCTCACGTTCTCATAGCCGCGCGCGCGCTGTTCCCCGCCGCCGTCGTACACGGCCAGCCGCACCAGCCTGTCGTTGGACGTGGCGTGGATGCCGCCGGTGGTCGGCGCCGGTTCGATGCTGAACGACTCCAGCGCGCTCGGCATGGCAGGCGGCAGGGCAGAGGCCGGCATCCGAGGCAGCGTCACTTTGATGCGCGATGCTACACGGTCGATCACGACGGGCTGGCTCACCGGCTTGAACCCGCTCGCCTGCACGAGCATCTGGTGCGTGCCGCCGGGCAGGCGAAACGTGGGCGGCGGGTCGTCGGGGATCGGTGACGGAAACGGCGGAGGTTCCTCGCATACGACCCACTGTCCGCGCCCGCGGTCAAACTGCTGGAACTCGATGTGGCCGGTGGGGCGCGCGTCCAGCGGCTCGACGATGGTGGCGAGACTACCGTGCGGCAGCGCGTTGACCGGGAACTCGGCCACGGTGATGTCGCCCGTGACGCCGATCAGCTTCGAGTACGGCACTGACTTACGCGCCGCCTCCGGGTCGTTGCGGAACGCCTCCTTCACCGCATTGATGACGAAGGTCACCATCGGATTGAAGAGGAGGCGCATGTGCTGCACGCCCAGCGGCGACAGCGGGTCCGCCAGCTCCGGGCCGAGGCCGCGCAGCGCCGCGTCCAGCCTCTCGCTGAAGACGCCGTGGCCACGGATCTCCTTCGCCCTCTGCCCGACGGTCGTGGCCAAGAAGACGGCCTGCGTCCGCAGCGAGTTCGGTTCGACCTTGTTCAGGTCCCACAGAATGGAGGCGGTGAGCATCTTCGCCTTGACCGGGAGGACGTCGCGGCAGGCGTCGACGAAGAAGAACTGCTGCGGCGGCGCGACGTCCTGCATCTTCTCGCGGAAGTGCTCGATGCGGATGGCCTTCTCATCAATGTACCGGTCGAGGTTCTTGATGTCGCACGGGACGAGGACCGGCCCGTCCTCGGGCGCGCTTCCGGGAGCCGCCAGCCCGTGGCCGGCGTAGTAGAACCAGAAGCGGTCCGCGTCTCCGGCACCGCCCTCCTTGTACTTGTACAGCGCGTCCGAGATGCCGTCCCAGGTCGGCTCGGCGATCGTCGCCAGGTCGGGGGCGATCGGCTCGTCGTCCTTCTCGAGGGGCGAGAGCAGCAGCGTGAGGTCCTCCTTCGCGACGCCGCCCTCCGTCCGCGCCCAGCGCGCGAAGCGCAGCGCGTCGCGTACGGCGCCGCTCAGGTTCCACTCCGCGTTCGCGTAGCGGTTGATGCCGATGACGACCGCGTGCGCGCGCATCAGACGAACTGGACTCCGTTCGCGACGAGGAGCGGGTCCTGCCGCAGTTTGAAGAGCGCCACTGCCTGGTTGCTGACCTCATACAGGCCGGCATAGTGCAGACCGACCACGCGTCCGAGATCGAAGTCGACGACGGCCGAGCCCGAGCTGCCGCCGAGGGTCGACGCGTCGTGGTAGAAGTTCGACGGGTTCATCCAGTCCATCACCAGCCCGGGCGAGAAGCGCTTCGTGCCGAGGCTGTCGGGGGCCGGGCCGAAGATGCGCTGCAACACCAGGGTGGGCACGCGGCGAGGGACCTGCACAGGATAGCCGACGACGTAGACGTGGCGTCCCTTGAAGTTCTTCGGCTCGCTACCCTGCAGAGGCAGGATCTGGCCGCCGTCGGGATGGGCATCGAGCTCCACGACGGACATGTCCACCTCGAGGTGGTGCGCGCGAATGCTACTGATGCGCACGACCTTCGAAGCGGTCGAGCCGAACTCGCCGATCAGGTCGAACCGCGGGCGCGCGGTCTCATCCTCCTGCCACAGCTTGTGGTGGGCGTCGCATTGCTCCGCGAACCAGTCCGGCTCGCGTTCCCACCGCTCCAGCACCGGCTCCCCGAAGAGAAAACAGAGCACGTGGTTGTTGGTCATGACCCGGCGGTCTGCGACGAGGAAGCCGGTGCCGCCGCGCACGCCGTCGGCCGTTTCGATGCGTCCCACGCCGGCGATGATGTCGCCGAAGATGGCCGGATCCAGATTGTCGCGCGCGATCTCTTCCCAGTTGTCGGGCTCCTCGGGCACGCCTCCGTCGCGGACGAAGATCGCGGGGCGGGCGACGATCAGGATGTAGAGGTCGAGCGCGGCCTTCTCCTCGTCGCTGAGCACCGCGGCGTCGCCGTCTTTGGCGACGCGCGCTGCGGCGGCGGTGGCGAGCTGCAAGGCGTCACGGAGCTGATGCTGGTCGGAGCCGTCCTTCGGCGCGAGGTCGAAGCCCTTCTCCTTGATCGCGCGGTCGGCGGCGATGCCGAGGAGACGATCGACGGGATCGCCTTTGAGCGTGTCGCGCAAGACCTTCTCCGAGGGCATGCGCTCGATGAACCATCGGGTATCGCGCGGATCGGACATCTCTCTTTCCGTCGGCCTAGATTAGATAGTAAATCATGGGAGTCATAATCGCGTCATGCAGCACCAGTATGTCGTTCGGACGGTCGCGACGCCGTTTCGCAGCGAGCACTGCGACATCCGTGGCAATGATGAGAACCAGTCGCAGAGTTGCAGCGGTAAATTCAACGTTTCGAATTAGGGGCGAACAGCAGGGGCAGCGTATTCGTGTCCGCTCCCTGCTTTCGCAACCGCTGCTGCTCCGCCGCGAGTGTTGCGCGGTCGAGTTCCTCGAACTTCTCCCTCATGATCTGATCCGGCGTTAGAGAGGAGTCCGTCAGGTTCGGATAGAAGCCGACTTGGATCATGTTCCTCCGGAAAGGCGTGATCGACGTCAGCGGAACGCCGGCACGGATCAACGCGAGCGCAATCAGACGAACGTCGTCGGAATCTTTGTACCTGGAGCCGTACCAGATTATGTTCGTCGATCCTGGTATCCCTCTACGCGGCGCGATCGTGTAGTGATCGGAGGCGATCTCGGTCATCGCTTTGATCACGCTGCCACGTTCGGCGCTCATCTCCTGCGTGGCGTAATACTCCACAATCACCGGCGACGTTCGCGGCTTCAGCCTCGCCAGTACCACATCCAGCAAGGCATCGGCGGTCTGCGCCTGGCTGGCCTCCTGCGCGGTGATCCGCTCCGCATTGTCGCGCGACCATCCATACTTCTCTACGAGAAACTCGGCCGCGGTGTTCTGCTGCTCCACGACGTCCGGCTGTGTAGGTGTCCCTCCCGGCACGCTTTCGTAGATCTGCTGCAGTGCAATTTTCCGTTGGAGCGCTTCGTACCCTTCGAGGAGGCGTCGGTTCTTCCGCCACAGCCACATCGATGTCGTTGCGGCGGCAACGATAATCGCGAACGCCAAGCCGACGGCGATCCATTGGGTCCGGAGTTTCCAGGTACGTCTGCGGCTCGCGACAACGAACGCCTCCTCCACGTCCGTCTCGGCGTCGAGCTCTTCCTCCCAGGCGCGGCGGCCGGTGATGAGCAGTTCCTCGGGACGCCCTCGTTCATCCCACAAATCGGCCTGCTTTTGAAATGAGGTCAAATGGCGTGCGTTGTCGGCACGAATCGGATCGATGAGCCGATCGTGCGCAAGCTCGAACCAGTCGGGTCGGTCCGGGCGGGTGTCGCCGCGGATCAGGTACACGCGGCGAAGATCACGGAGCACTGCCTCGGCGTTGCGCACCGGCGGCGGCTCCGTGGTCGGTCGGCGAAACCCTCTCTCGCTGATCAGCACTTTGTCGAACCACTTCCGCAGCGCACGCTCGTCCGCGTTGTGCTGCTTCGCGATCTCGGAGACGTTCTTCGCGTAGTATTTGGAGAGCGCAGTATTGACATCCGCAATCCCGCCGGTGTGGTCTGGCCTCACGACGATCTTTCCATCGGCGCCAGGCGCTTCCCAGAGGCTCATTCCCGCGATCTGCAGATGCACTGGTTCGACGTATTCGCCCGGCACCACGTGGCCGGCTAGCGTACGAACGGACGCCAGATCGCGGATCAGCATGTCGAGGGAATGGTCCTCGAACTCTCCACCGCCGTCCCGAGCGGTTTTCTGAGCGATGTCCTTCGCCTGATCCTTCGTCAGGAGGTCGAGGCGGTATCGCATGCGCAGTTCAGTCGGAAGGCTGTAGAAATACCGTTCCATCAGCGGAGCAAACTCTTCCCGCATCGAGAAAACCGCCCACCGGCGTGGGGCACGCAGTGCCGCACCGATGTCCTCAAAGAACCTGATCCGGTCATCCTCCGTGACATGGACACTCAATACTTCTTCGAACTGATCCAGGAGCAACACGATCGTGGTCTCGGGGGGATGCGCCTCAGTCACGTGGCCGACGAACTCGGAGAAGGTTGCCGCTTCCGCGGCAAGGCGATGCTCGTCGGGCGGCAGATTTGCGAACAGATTTGCGACGAGAGGATTGCGCGGCCCGGGCGGTGCGCTTGCCGCACCCACTCGCATCAGCGGGAGAATGACAATGTTTTTTCGCTTCGCCAGGTCGAGCGTCACCTTGGCACCGAGAAGGGATGTCTTCCCCGCGCCGGAAGGCGAATGCAGCAGCACCACGCGATGCGCAAGGAGCCGGTTGATGAGTTCCTTCGCCTCACGGTCGCGGCCGTGCAACGACTCTTTCTCTAGCGGCCGCGGTCCAACGAATGGATTGTGCCGCTCGGTCATTTCTTCAACTCCCGCTCGAGGTCGACGAGAAACTCGTGCACGCGACCCCAATAGATGTCGATGCGCGACTGTTCGTTGAAGTACTGAATGAGGTGGCGCCGCGCTGCCCGCGTGTCCTGCACTTGGCCGTCGGCGACATCGAACTGTACGGCCACATGGCCGAGGTCGCGGCGCGCATCGCTTCCCTCCTGGCTAAGGAGGGTGCGGAACAGCGTACGGAAGCCCCAGTCTTCCGTTCCGAAGCCAAGAAACATCAGAGACGATTCGTTGAGCGCCGGCAGGATGACGTCGGGGATCTTCGCCTGCTGCAGCATGATTCCTTTGACGAAGTTGAAGTAGTCCTCCTCAGTCACCACCTCGGAGCCGGGAACGTTGTCGCGGCCGAACACGTAGTAAATCAGCGGACGGTTGACGGACGGCTCGTAATCCGGCGGAACAGCGTCGCCGACGCGGCGCGCGGCGAGATCCTCGTTCCACCAGCAGACCGCCTCGACCGGCTGCTTCTTGTTCGCACGCAGAGCATCACCGAGCAGCGGTGATGGATCGGCGGTCAGGAACACCGGGATCTGCAGGTTGGCCAGCCGAGTGTAGGAATCGCGTCCTGCTGTAATGAGCACGGCCCGGGCGGCACGAAGCAACTCACGCAGATACTCGTGCAGCTCGGTTTCGCCCATGGTGTGCAGGTCTCGGTTCACCAACTCCGCGTCCAACCTCCTGCCGAAATGCTCCCGGATCGCCTGAATCTTCGCCGTTGGCAGCGCTTGGCGCATGTAGCTGCCGGCCTGGTCGTACGTAATGTATTGCGTCACACGGGCGAGGTCTTCGTTCATGTACGCGGCCAGGGGAAAGCGGTGCTCGTGAGCGATGGCCATGGCGAGTTCCCGCTGCGCTCCGACGATTCCTTCGGCGATGTCCGCGCCGACGACAGCCGTGCACTTCTTGTTCTTCAGGCTGCTCACGATCGCACGCCAGCGCACTGCGCCGCCCTCGAGTCCAGGCGTGTACCAGATCTTCCCGCTCTGCAGACGCGTGAAGAGCACCGGCATCCACCAGTCGTCCTGCTGAGTTACACCGAGACGCGCTTCCGACATGGCCACATCGACGCGGCCATGCGTCGAGAGTTGCTTGAAGAACTCGGGGAAGAACCGGCTGACCGTTTCCACCATCACTTCTCCCTGCATCGCCACAACCGCCGGAACACCCATCTCCACCATGCGCGGACCGAGCGCCGCGAGCGCCGACGAATCTCCGATGCGCGGCGCGCGATCATCATTTGCGGACTGGCACGACGCAAGCACGACCAACCTCGGCGGCTGTGCGAGGCTGCCCAGCAATGTGATGAAGCTGCGGCCATTGACGTCGATGGCTCGCTCGGTCTGTTCGCTCTGCAGGTAGATGAACGGCTCCCGGATCTCCTGATCGAAGACCCCGTGGCAGACCAGATAGAGGATGTCAACGCCTTCCCGAAGCGCCATCAGGATGTTGGTAACCGAACAGGAACCTTTCAGCTCGCGCACGTCCGTCCACGCACCTGCGACGTCCCGGATGAGCGCGAGCTCGACCTCGCGATCGATCTTCTCGAGATTAAAGGTCTCGAGATCGTCTGGGTTCGATACCGCAGCGAGCAACGTGAGGCGTGCTTTCGGGTTCGACTGTAGGCGCGCCGGACTGGAAAGAAAGCGCGAGAATCCAAGACGCTGCCGGAGCGCCAAGGGCACACCGTCCCGATAGCCAATCAACTCCCAGCGTAGGCCGTGCAGCTCGCTCGCCGACGGGTGGATGGCAACGCGCACGCGGACCAGGCTGCCATCGGCAAGCGTCATCGCTTCCTGCAACAGTTCGGCGGCGCGGCCCTGCCATACGGCCCCACCCAACGCATCACCATATTCTCGCGGCGTGTTGCGTAACCTGCTGAGTGCCGCGAGATCAATCGTGCATGGGACGTCATGCGCGGTCGTCAACGTGTCGTCCGGCGCAATGAGGCGCACGTTGCTGACATATCCAGTCTCGCGGCGTTGAAAGGTGAGCTCCAGTTCCGGTGCCTCAGCCATGGGCCTCCTCGAGTGCCAGCATCCGCGCGGCGGGATCGCCGAGCACCGTGTAGAAGTGTGCGTCGTTCCGCGCGGTCCATTTCATGGCCAGCTCTTCATCCGACACGGGCTGGTTGCGAGCGATGGACTCGAACAGACGAGAAACGTCCCAGGATAACTGAGCGGAACGGATATTGAACGGCTCCATCGCCGCGCCGACAGGGAAGCCATCGAGCAGTTGAGAGATGGCATCTTCGAACGTTTCCAGGTGGGACGTCCCGTGCCAAACCATGGAGCAGCTCCAGGCCCGGTCGATGTGGGCGACGACCGCGACCGCGCCCCGTTCAAGCATTCGCTGGGGAAGACGCGCGACAAAAGGGTGAGGGGCAAGTTCCTCCGGCGAGTCCCCGATAAACGCGAACTCGTCATACCGCGGCGTACCGCCGCTGTAGCAGGCAAAGAGGAACGCGATCATCCCCGTCAGATCGCATGTGCCGAGATCGCGCGCGGTGAAATAGCGGTGTTGCACGCCATCGCTGTCCTGACAGAGAAGAGCACCCTGCTCTTCGCGGAGCCGCGGATCGTCCGCAGAGAACTGCACTCCGTGCGATCCTGTGAAAAGAAATGCTGGCGCGTTTGCGTGCAATGCAGTGCGCAATTGGTCCTTCGTCGCCCCGTCCCGCGTCAGCGCTTGGATCCGGAGACGATTAGCAAATCTCGCCGCCAGGGGCTCGGCGAGATACTCGGAACTAAGTCGCGTCGCGGAATCGTGCTGCGGACTCCAGAAGATCGCCTGTCGCGCCACGACACGTCTCTGCTCGGCCGCGACCACCGCGTTTGCGTATGCGTGATACGCATCGGGCGAGTCGAACGCGATACGGCCGACGGCGTGCTCGAGGTCAACCCCCTGCTGGAACTCGAACGGAATCTGTTCCGGGCCGCCGACGAGCAGCAGGTAGTAGGGCAGATTCTTCGGGTCCACCGGCTGTCCGGGCGCTCCGCCGTGCTCATACAGAAAAACGTCTTTCGACTGCCCACAGTACCCGTGGATGCCGTCGAGAACCATGCAGCGCGATCCGGCCATCGTTCGTCGCCAGTCGATCAGAGGCTGCAATGCCTCGGCGATGGCCGGATCCTCACGGGCGGCAAATAAAATCCCCCAGCCGCTTTTCGACAGGTCACGGACGTCGATGCCGTAGCGGGCGCCGAGCTTCCGCTTCCTACGTTCCTTCGCTGCAGCGATCACTTCCGGCGGGACGAGCTCTTTCCTCGATCTCAGTCGTGCGGCAAAAGCCGCTTCGTCCATTGGATCGAGAACATAACAACCCGTATCCGCGCGGACACCATTGAATGTCAGCACGTTGGCGGCCCCCTCAATTTCAGATATACCGGAAGTATAGCGCCTAAAAGTGCTCACCTGCCGCCATAGTGCGATGCGACTAGTGTCGTGCCACGCTTGAAACATGGGTAGAGCTGGTTTAAGTGGATGCGTGCATCCTCCGACCTGAATTGCCAATCCACGCGCGCGTCTGAGGCATTTTTTTCGCCTTCCTACGCCTGCACTTCGCGAGGAGCGTTGCTACGTCGGCGATGCGTCGGCTCATTGAACGGTCAGCACGCAACTCGATCTCGGCAGTGTTCAGCCAACTGCCGTGCTTGGTGTAGTGCAGTTCGAGCTTTCCGCGATTCGTCGTGCTTCCTCTGGAGGGAACGCCTCGCGGTGCTGGAGGCACCCGCCGCAACAGGAGCTCCACGGCCGGTAGAGCTCGGGCTCGTTTCACGAATGACGGCCATCATCTCATCGCCTCCATGGGAGATTCGACGATTGGCGTCTTTTTCGTCGCCGTGATGAATGCGATTCGCCCGGTCCTCCGATTACGCCTGACGTCGACCGGAGCCGTACGTTCGCCACCGTAGGGTCGGAGGACAGTTGGCTGACGGTGTGGCGGCTCGAGCTAGAAAATGCCGCGCATGAATTGCCCGCACAGACCGCGGTCATCGCTCCGCGGGGCGGCGCGATCGCGTTGTTCGGCGAGGATGCCCCGAATCATCGACACGTAGTTGGGACAGACGGTCCTGTCACTTGGTGGGCGCACAGACTCGCGACTTTCTCCGGCGATGGCGAACGTTTCGCCTGGGGGTGCAAACGAGTGATCTCTCTTGCCGATCTCCAGGGACGACGCGTGTCCTGCGGGCCGGGCGTGTTCGACATGGAGTTCTCTCCGGACGGAAGGCAGCTCGTCGTTGCGGGTGATGACGGACGGTGCGGTCCGTCGATGTCGTGACCGGCGGAACGCACGCTTCTTCGGCGGGAGAGGTGGACCTCGGCGAGTTCTCTCGTGGTGCGCGCTTCTTTGCCGCAAGCATTAGGGGGCAGATCCGCATCCGTGATGTGGCCGCGGGGACTGAGGTGGCAACGGTGGGCTCCGGGGCGCTTGTATCTGCTCTGGCCCACGGACGACACTCCGAATCGGCGAAACACGGGATCCGGACACGAGGTGCTACAGATTCCCGTTCGCAATTTAATGGCTCTGAGGCTGGCATTCGATCCGGCCACGCGTCACATCGCCGTGTCGAACGTCGACGAAAATTCACATCTACGATGCGCCGTTCCACCGAAAAATCGTGTCACAAGCGGATCGACTGTTACAACCTCGAACTGCGCGCCGGGCTACGCGACTTGGTGTCGAGCGATCTCATTCGACGCACATCACCCGAGCTGGATGAACTACCAGCCGCGCGAGAGTTCTGGTGCCGATGCATGCCCTATAGCCAGTGGGAAAAGAGGCAGCGTGAAACCGGTGGTCCGGTGAGTGATTTGGGCGATCCTCGCCAGAGTGTCCGTAAGCCGATGAGGAGCATGAAACGATCGCCGTCTACGCCATGCTCGTCGTCTTCTTTATGATCCAAACGCCGGGGCTGATGCATCGCGCATCGTTCGCCGCACGCCTTGTCGTGATGTTGGCCGTTGCCGGTATCGGCTACGCCTTTCGAGTCACACGGAAGAATGGCGATCGATCGTAGGATGGTCGGCGATGACGGTGCTTGTCGCTTCTTGCGTTGTATCTGTATCCGCTTTGGTTCGCGGGAACGCCATCGGACGACTGGCGGAGGTTGCGACAGGCCGCGAGCGAAGTGACGATGCGAACGGATCGGGAGTGAAGTTGCCCGCCGACTACTCATACGCGATCGCCCGTGATCGATCCGGTGAAGCCGACGGCTCACGATCCACGTGAGCGACCACTTGGTCGGGCGTGTGATGGGAGTTGATCTGGGCAAGCTCGATTACGTAGCCGTGGAGATCGCGGACGGAGAGTCCGGCGGGCTTGGGTCGACTACTTCTGAATGCGATCGACATCGCAGGCGGTCATGACGCCAGTCATCTCTCGTAGAAGCCCGAAGAAGGCGGTTAGGTCTCGGTCAGGTCGAGCCACGCGGACGCATTGCGCAGCCTGCAGTGAGAACGTGTTGAAAACGGCTTTCCATTGACGGTTCGCCCGTTCGCGTCGTCCCCGGTATAGTGACCGCCATGCGCCACTGGCTCGTTCTCGTCCTCGCCTGCATCGCCACGGTCGCCGTGACCGCCGGGGATGCATCCTCCTACGATCCGGATCTCGCGAAAAGGCTCGGCGCCGACGAGCGCGGCATGAAGAGCTACGTCCTGTGCATCCTGAAGACCGGTCCGAAGGACGCGGAGATCAAGGGGAAGGCGCGCGAGGAGATCTTCGCCGGCCACTTTGCCAACATCGGACGGCTCGCCGATGAAGGAAAGCTCGCGGTGGCTGGGCCATTCGGAAAGAACGATAAGTCGTACCGCGGGCTCTACATCTTCAACGTCGCCACGGTCGAAGAGGCCGAGCAGCTCGTGGTTCTCGATCCGGCCGTGAAGGCCGGCGTGTTCGTCGCGGAGCTCACGCCCTGGTACGGCTCGGCCGCGATGATGGTGGTGAGCGAGACGCACAAGCGGATCGAAAAGCCGAAGAACTGAGGGCACCGGCGAGCCGCCGGTGGACCGGCCGGCCCGCGGCCGGCGCTCCACGAGCAGACAAAGCAAAGGCGCGCCGGCTGCCTAGCCGGCCGGTCCACCGGCGGCTCGCCGGTGCGCAACTAGCGGATTTTCCTGCGCTGCCTGCGTTTTGCGATGAAGGGAAACACGAACATCCACAACCCCGAGATCCACATGACGAACAGCACGATCCCGGTCGGCAGGAAGATGCCCAGCTTGGTCGCGTCGCCGCCGAAGAACGAGCCGTCATGGATCGACTCGAGCAGGTCGGAGCGCCGACCACGTCCATTGCTTCTTGAGCTGCAGGAGCAGCCCGCTACCGATGACGACGAGGACCGGTAAGCCGATGGCGGCGGTCGCCCAGTAGTGGATCTTCCGGTTCAGTGCGTTCCAACGCATGGTCCGCTGCTATAACCCGGCGGAGGCTCGAATGCGTGCGGCAGGATGGGACGGCACCATTTCGTGACAGCACAACGTCGCCGACGGCGCTCGACGTCGGCACAGGCTCGAAAAGGGCGGGCACGCCATCGCGGCGCGCCCGCCCGGGTCTACCTGGTGCTGCTTACTCCTGGGTCGTGCCGGCCGGCTCCGGGGCCTGCGGCTTCAGCGCCGCCTGCTCCTTCGCCTTCGCGGCCTTCGCTCTCGCCGCCGCCCGGTCGGCCCGCTTCTGGGCCTGTTCCGCCGTCTCCTTCCCGCGCATCTTGCCCAGCGCGCGGCGCATGTCCGCCACGTACGGCGCGAGCCCCGCGTAGCGCGGGATCTTCGCAAGGCGCTTGGCGTTGTGGTACGTCGCCAGCGCTTCGCTGCCGGCCACGTTGCGCGCGGCGTTGATGCTGTGGCGCAGGAACTGGCCCATGGCCTCGTGCTCGTCCGCCAGCGGACCGTACGCATCGGCGTAGCTCATCAGGTCGCGCATCTCGTCCGGCGTGACGATCGACCGCTCGAGCGCTTTCTCGTTCGCCATCGCCGAGGCGCTGGCCTCGACGAACTGCGGCGAGACCGACGCGGCGGCACTCAGTTTTTGCGTCTCCTTCGGGGAGACCGGGAGGGTGAAGCGCGGGATCAGCGCCCGCGACTGACGCAGCTCCTGCAGGCGCGCCTGCGCCGCCTCGGTGTGGCCACTCGGAATGACGTTGGATACGACGATCTCTTTCTCTTGCGTGCTCATGACCAAAACCCTTTCTCGTCCCCCGCTTCAAGCCGGGGGCTGGTTTCAACTTGCGGAGCAGGTCGAAGAAAGGGGAGGAGCACGGCCCCGGAGGCTGCGTTTGGGAACCCGGACCTCGGCGGGAAGGCGCGTTCGCCGCCGCCGTTGCAGCAGGGGCGTGATGCGATCGGCCGCGCGCTGCCGCCGGGCGGCGAGGAACGTGCGGACGAAGAGCGGATTGTGGCGGATGACGATGCGGCGGCGCGGGCGACTCGCGGAGGAATCTTCCGAAACGACCTCGCCGGACTCGATGCCGTGGAAGATCTCCGTCTGTCCGAGGACGATCTCGCCGGCGGCGACGTGAATGTAGCGGTGGACGGTCTCGCAGCGCTCGGCCGCCATCTCGAGCAGCGCCGGCGCGTCGCCGCTCCGCAGCTCCGGCGGCGTGTGCGCGAACGCTTCGGCGGCCTCGGTGAGGTAGTGCTCCGCCTCGGCGTGCTGCTCCGCGGCCACGGTCGCCTGGCGAAGTGCCCGGATGAGCTTCCGCGTCGACTCGATCGGCCGGTCGGCGCAGCCTCCGGCATCCGCGACGGTGCGGACGCTCGAGATGATCATGCTCGCGGCGTTGTCGAGCTTGCGCTGCGCGAGCTTGTAGGGCCGGACCCACTCCTGCCCCCGCGGCGCTTCACCGCGGCGGCGGGAAATGCGGCATGTGCCGCTGGCTCCGATAGAGAGAGTCCCGCTCATCCTGATCCAAGGATGCGCCAGCTGAGCACGTTTGTCAAACTAAACTTTACAGTGTACCACAACTTCATTTTTTGACGAGGATCCATCCCTGTTTCCCGAGAGGAAGCCGCTGGAGCGCCGCAGAGTCCGTGCATCAAATTCCTTAAGGACGCCCCGAAAGGAGAGTCCTGGTGTCGAATTTGACGTCGTGGAGCTCAACACTGGAGACGGGTTCGTCAAGTTTGACTGCGTTGGAGCTCAACACTGGCGACGCGTTCGTCAAATTTGAGTTCGGTGGAGCTCAACATTGGCGACGCGTTCGTCAAATTTGAGTTCGTTGGAGCTCAACATTGGCGATGCGCTCGTCAAATTTGAGCTCGTTGGAGCTCAACACTGGCGACGCGCTCGTCGAATTTGAGTTCGGTGGAGCTCAACACTGGCGACGCGCTCGTCAAATTCGAGTTCCGTGGAACTCAACACTGGCGACGCGTTCGTCAAATTTGACTTCGGTGAAACTCAACACTGGCCAGCACGTCGTCCAGTAGGCGTGCCCCCCGCTCCGCCAGCTCCGGATCTCGCTGTGGTCCACGTGCTCGTTGTGCGCCCAGATGAACACTTTCCCGCTGGACCCGCGATGCTGGCGGGCCCACAGCGTACCGCCGGCCATGGTCTCGTCCCGGCCCCGCGAAGATGATGGAGGCGCCGTAAAGCGCGTGGTGATACGCGCGTGACGAGGTCGAAAACATCCTCGCCCGCCCGGCTTGAACCCGTGTCCGCGAAAAGCTCCGGACGTATATTCGTATCTATGTCGAGTCGCGGTCTCAGAAGATTGCTACTGGTGGCGATGGTTCTCCTCGGCATGAAGGTTCACGGTCAGGAGTGGAGCTCAGCCGACCTCGAACCCCTGGTCATCGGCTGCCGCGACCTGCCGTCACCCGCCGCCTCAGCGGTATCGCTCACGGTGGATAAAGCGTGGGTCGAGGACTATCAGCTCTTCGCAGACCTGCTCGTCACCAATGGCTCGAAGTCGGCCATTCGGCTTCCTTTCCGGAACATCTGCCGGCGCTACTGGGTCGTTCGGGTCGACCCGATCCCGCGCGATGAGGACGAGGGGATCCCGATGTGCGGCTACTCGCAACAATTCCTGCTGCGATTCCCCAACGCCTGCAACACGCTCGGGATGTTCAGCGACCCGCTGGAGATGCTCCTCGCCGAGGAAGACATCGAGACGATCGCGCCCGGTCGAACGGCCTTGCTGCGCGCCGTCTACCTCGACCAAGTCGTGGCAGAGATGCGGGATCGTGAACATGCGGTGCGGTCGTTCGAGGTGATTTACACGGGCTGGTCGAAGATCGAGACTTCCATATTGCCGGCGAAGCTGGCCGAATACAAAACGGCTCTCGCGGAGGCGAGCGCACGTCAATGCGGCCTGTATGACGGTGTGCTGGGGGGCCGCGGTCAGTTCCTGATCCATGAGCGGCCCGCGCCGGCCCCAGGGGAAGAGAACGTCATCAACACGACGCCGTGGTGGGACTGAGTCTCCAACGAGTATCCCACCGGCGCGATCGGGGAGAGACGTGAGGTTTGCGGCGGCGATCGGGAGGAGACCGGCGAAGGTGCGGCGGTCGATCATGCGGCGCATTCTGTCGCATACTTTGCGCATGCGACGCCTCGCTCCGCTGCTGCTGTTCGTTATCGCCGCCGCGAACGCATTCGGTCAGGAGCCCACGCCGCCGTACCGCGTTGGCGGCGACGTGAAAGCGCCTGTCGTCATCAGCCGCGTCGAGCCGGTCTATCCGGCGGAGGCACGCGCGCACCGTGTGTCCGGCATCGTCATCGTCGAGGCGGTGATCGACCGCGACGGTAACGTGCGCGACGTGAAGGTGCTCAAGCCGCTGCCGTTCGGAGTCGATCAGGCCGCGGCCGACGCGGTGAAGCAGTGGAAGTTCAGCCCCGGCACGCGCAACGGCGAGCCGGTGGAGGTATTCGTCAACCTCACGGTGTCATTCAAGTCCGACGGCAGTGCGGTCGGCGGAAACGTCTCGAGCAGCGCGGTCGAAGGAGGTGTATTGGGAGGCATCGTGCGCCCGCCGCAGCCACGCGCACTGTGGACGACGGGCGGCGTGCGCCCGCCGCAGCAACGGGCGCCGCTGACGACGGTCATCCTCGTCCGCCACGCGGAGAAGGGCACGTCGCCGGCGAACGATCCGCCGCTCACGCCGCAGGGGCTGCAGCGCGCGGAGTCGCTGGCGCGCATGTTCGCGAACACCCCCATCACGGCGATCTACACAACGCCGTACGCACGGACGCGTGAGACCGCGGCGCCGCTCGCCGCCGCGAAGGGGCTGACGGCCATCGAGGTGCCGGTGGGCGCGGCCTATCCGAGCGACATCGTGGATAAGGTGTGGCTCGAGCAGAGTGGCGGCACGTTCGTCGTGGTCGGCCACTCGGACACGACGCGCGACATGCTGCGCGCGCTCGGCTTCGCCGAGGCGAAGGACATCCCGGATTCGGAGTATGACAACCTGTACATCGTGACGCTCGGGCCGTTCACCGAGGCGCGCGTGTTGCCGATGAAGTATTAGTTTAAGAGTGCGGCGGCCGCAACCGCCGCCGCGTCGCGGCCCTTTCACAGTGCGGCGGCAACTTGCCGCCGCGCTGTGAACCCTACTCCCGCCGCAGCACCCGCCCCGGCCGCGCGTTCGTCACCTTGCCGTCATCGACGACGAGGACGCCGTTCACGGCCACGTGGGACACGCCCTCGGCGTACTGGTGCGGGCTCTCGAACGTGGCCTTGTCGGCGATCGCGCGCGGGATCGAAGACAACGATGTCGGCTTTCATGCCGGGACGGAGGATGCCGCGGTCGTGCAGGCCCACGCGCGCGGCCGGGAACGACGTCATCTTGCGCACCGCCTCCTCGAGCGTGAGCAGCTTCTTGTCGCGCACGTACTTGCCAAGCACGCGCGCGAACGTGCCGTAGCTGCGCGGGTGCGGCGCGGCGACGCCGAAGAGCGGGACCTCGCCGTCCGAGGCGATCATCGTCGCCGGATGGCGATGATGCGCTCGACGTCTTCCTTCGCCATCGCGTGGAAGATCGCCCTGCACGCCGCCTTTCGCGACGAGGTCCATCGCCACGTCGGCCGCGTTCTCCACCGTTAGCGCCAGGCCGCGAGCGCGCGTGATGTCGGCGAGGTTCTTCCCGGCGAGCGACGGGTCCCATCTGTCGACGCGATCTGACGACGTTCCTCGGGTCGCCGCCGCCGCGCTCCTTCCGGATGCGATCGATCACGGTCTCGCTTGATCTTCGCTCGCGCCTGCGGATCTCTCAGGCGCTTCAGCAGTTTCGCGCGCGCCCGCCCTCGAGCGCCCACGCCGGGAGCAGCGCCGCCTGGATGCGACGTGCTCGACGCGGTGTAGGGGTACTGGTCGATCGTCACGTCGACGCCCGCGCGCGCGGGCCTCGTCGACGAGCTGCAGCGTCTCGACGCTGTGCGCCCCAGTTCGCCTCGCCGATCACCTTGTGTGCGTGACCTGCGTCGGCACGCCGCCCTGCTCGCCGATGCGGATCGTCTCGCGCACGCTGTCGAGGATCTTCGAGGCCTCGTCGCGCATGTGCGAGTGTGGACGCCGCCGATCTCGCCGGCGACGCGCTTTCTGAGCTCGATGACCTCCTCGATGGGCGTGAACGCGCCCGGCACGTAGAACAGGCCCGTGCTGAGGCCGAACGCGCCGTCGCGCATCCCTGCTGCGCACGATCTCGCGCATCCGCTCAAGCTCCTCGGGCGTCGCGCGTCGCGATCCGCGTGGCCGATCACCGTGCTCGCGCACCGAGCCCTGGCCGACGAAGCTGCCGATGTTCGAGCGACTTCTGGAGCGCTTTCCAGCCTGTCGAGGAAGGCGTGCAGCGGACACGGCGAGCGCCGTCCGGGCCTTCGAGGATCGTCGTCACGCCCTGGCGGATGTAGTTGTCGGCGGTCGGCACCTCGAAGATGCCGCGCGCTGCGTGCGTGTGGAGGTCGATGAATCCGGGCGCGACGAACGTGCCCCGCGCGTCGATCATACGCGCGGCCGGCGCCTCGATGCGATGGCGCGACGGCGCGATCGTGTCGCCGCGGACCGCCGACGTCGCCGCGATACCAGGCCGCGCCCGTGCCGTCCACGATCCGCGCGTTGCGAATCACGAGGTCGAAGTCCGCCGCGATGACGGCAAAGGCAACAGGCAGGAAGAGCGCGGCGGCATGAATGGTCGCGATCATGCCGGGCATTCTCGCGTGATCGACGTCGCTTAGTGAAGTCCTTCAGCACTGATTGACACGCCATCAAACGCGGTGCGACCTCCGGCGTGTCACGCCGGAGGTCGCGGTGTACGGATCACCTCACGGCTTGTCCGCGCCTTTGGCCGCCGCCTGAGCCGCGGCAGCGGGATATCCCGCGCGGTCGGAGACGGCCCACATCGAATCGACCATCAAGAGACCGTCGAATACGTCGTTGCTCGTCTGGAACTGTTCCAGTGCGTTCGGATTCGCGGGACTGTTCTGGAGATAGGCGGAGAAACGGTGGTCGTCCGGCTTCTGTGTCGGGAAAAGGTTGATGTTCGGCGGCCACGCGGCGCGGTGGTGGCAGTTCATGCAGTTGGTGGTGATCGGGTGCGACGCCGCGAGCTCGATGTACGGGTTGTACGCGACCGGCCAGACCTGCGCCGGTTGTTTCGTGTCGGGCGGGGCGTAGTAGTTGGTGTTGCCGCTTTGCTGCAGCTGGCCGTACGTCGTGCTCATGTTGTAGTTCTTGTACGTCGTGTCGCCGCCCGGAACCGATGCCGGTTGATCTTTGCAGAAGCGGGCGCCGTTGCAGTTGAGCGCATCGGGATGCCACCAGGCTGACTGGAACGTCCAGTCGGACTGCTCCTTGGTCATGATGTGCATGGCGATCATGGCCAGCGAGTCGCCGTCCCGGAAGCCGCGGTTGTACGTCCAGTACGCCGAGGCATCGAGAATGGCCTGGTCGCAGGGCGACAATGCCGCGAGATCCGCGTCCGAATACGTCTTGCTGTAGAAACGATTGAGGCCGACCACCTGCGCGTTCTGGTAGGTGTTGGGGCCGAGCGCGCTCGTGCCGCTCGGATTGAGAACGCCATAGAGATACGTCACGTTCTGCGTTCCGCTGGGATTCGATGCGCTGGAGATGGCGACGGCCTGCGTCCAGAAGCTCTGCACCTCATAGCCGGCGTACTGGTTATCGGACGATGATCCCGGCGGGTTCGCGTCCCAATTCCAGTACGGAAGCGCGGTCGCGCCCGTGCCGCTGACCGGCCAGAGCATGACCTTGAGGACGATCGAATACTGGTTCATCGGTCTGGTGATGTTCGTGGAACTGCTGGTGGGCTGCTGCGGGAGCAGTTGGTTGAGCGCCTGGGCGTTGTAGAGGTTCTGGCCGGTGATGCTCTGCAGGGCGAACGGGCTGTAGCTCACGGCGGCGACCATGATGTCGCCGTTGCTCTGAAAGACCTGTCCGTCCCTGAGGGTGTAGCCGAGCAGTGCCCCGTTATCGTCGTTGACGGCCTGCAGGCAGCCGGCGTTCTTGTAGATCTGGTTGTTCGCGATCGCCTGATTGACGTAATAGACAGGCGGCGGGTTCACGATTTTGCCGATCGGGCCGGTGGCTCGAGCCCGGGCATGGTTGATCGGTACCGTGCGCTCCGCCGCCGTTCCCTCCGGCACGTGGCCGGCGCCCTGGAGCGGCCACGGGTTGTATTGATACTGAAAGATCTGGCTCGTCGTCTGCCACGTTCGACCTCGATTGACGACTTCTTGGCAACCGCCAACCGCCTCCTACCAACCCCGGCTGTTAATATCTCCGCCCGGATGTCCGAAAGAGTCCCCGAGGCGGTGACGTCTCTGCACACCGCGTGGACGACCACTCTCGACTGGAGGCTCACCGAGCAACGACTCCAGAGCGAGCAGCTTCAGCTCCTCGGCAGTGCCGTGCGCGTGACGGGGGAGGGCATCGCCATCATGACGCCGGCGGTCGAGGCGGTCGGTCCGCGGATCGCGTTCGTCAATGACGGCTTCTGCGCGATTTACGGCGCCGGCGTGAGGATGTCATCGGGCAGACGCCGCAGATCTTCGGGATCATCGAGCGGCACCAGTCGATCCTCGACTCGATGCTGCAGCACGTGTTCGAGCATCGGCCCTTCGAGGCCGAGGCCACGGCGCGGCGGGAGAATGGGTCGGAGTTCGAGCTCGACCTGCAGCTCGTGCCGGTGGAGGACGGCGGGCAGCTGACGCACTGGGTGGCTTTTCTTCGCGACGTTACGCAGACCAAGCATCAGGTCACGTCGCTGCGGCATCAGGCCATGCATGACGCGCTGACCGGACTGCCGAACCGGACGCTCCTGTTCGAGTCGCTGGATCGCAGCGCTCGAAGAGGCGCGCGGGAAGCAGCTCCACGCTGGCGCTGATGCTGATGGACCTGGATCGCTTCAAGGAAGTGAACGACACGTTCGGCCATCATTTCGGCGACGCGCTGCTGAAGCAGGTCTCCTTTCGCCTCAGAACCAGATGCGCGGCGAGGACGTCGTCGCGCGCCTCGGCGGCGACGAGTTCGCGGTCGTGCTGCCGCCGTCCGCGACGCGAACAGCGCGGCGCAGGCACCGCGCGGCGCATCCTGAGCACGCTCGAACAGCCGTTCGTCATCGAAGGGCAGGTGCTGGAGGTCGGCGCCAGTATCGGCATCGCGCTCTATCCCGAGCACGGCACCGACGCGCGCACGCTGCTGCGGCGCGCCGATGTGGCCATGTACACGGCCAAGCAGAAGCAGAGCGGCTACAGCTTCCACCGCGAGGACAGCGTGGCGCGCTCGCCGATCAACTCTCGCTGGTCGTGGAGCTGCGGCACGCGATCGAGCGGAATGAGCTGGTGCGCACTACCAGCCCAAGCTGCACATGCGCAGCGGCCTGATGACGCGCGCGAGGTGCTGATGCGCTGGAACCATCCCAAGCGCGGCCACCTCGCCGCCGTCGCAGTTCATCCCGCTCGCGGAGCGCACAGGCCTGATCCGCGGCGATCACCGACTGGCTGCTGGAGCACGCGCTCGGGCAGTGCCGGGTGTGGCAGGACGCCGGCGCGCCGATCCACATCGCGGTGAACATCTCCGCGCGAGCCTGCTCGATCAGAGCCTGCCGGGGAAGGTGCAGAGCACGCTCGATCGCTGGGGCGTCGATCCGCGCTTCCTGAAGATCGAGATCACGGAGAGCAGCATCATGGCCGATCCCGCGCACGCGCTGGCGATCCTGTCGATGCTGCAGTCGATGGGCGTGCGGCTGTCGGTGGACGATTTCGGGACGGGCTATTCGTCGCTCACGCACCTGCGCGAGCTGCCGATCGACGAGATCAAGATCGACAAGTCGTTCGTGATCGGGCATGCGCCGCAGCGAGGCGGACGCCGCGATCGTCCGCACGGTGATCGACCTCGCCCACAACCTCGGCAAGCAGGTCTGCGCCGAGGGGGTGGAGGACGAGGCGACGTGGCGGATGCTGAAGGAGCTCGGCTGCGATCTCGCGCAGGGCTACTGGATCTCGAAGCCCCTCGCGGCGGACGAGCTGATGGAGTGGCTGACGGCGACGAGCTGGGGATTGAGTCGGTGAGGCGTTGCCCGTGACCCGTGACCCGTGACCCGGGCTGCGCGCGAAGGCGCGCGGTCCAATCGTGGCCCCGGGCGGACCGCCGCCCGGGGTAAACGGGAGGACGTCCCCAACAACGCGGCCGCGAAGGCGGCCACTCCAGGGCGTGTTTGTAGCGACCGCCTTCGCGCGCTGCCGTGCCTCACGGGTCACGGGCAACGGGTCACGGGCAACGCCTCATCGCGTCGTGACCTTGATCTTCGCCCGCTCCGTCTTCTCGATGCGCTTCATCTCCGCGTTCAGCTTCCGCTGGGTGTGCCAGGCGCGCTTGGGAGTGGCGATGGGGGTGTTGGTGAGCGAGAACGGGTCGGGCCACTCCTGGGTTGTCCGCATGATCGAGCCGGAGAACGGCATGACCGGCGAGAAGCGGAAGTTCTGTCCGAGGGCGCCGAACTCGATGGCGCCCCAGTAGAAGCGGAAGTTCCGGTTTTTCTTCGGCTCGTCGGGGATCGCAGCTACGAAGCGCTGCAGGGTCTCGCGCGAATAGTCGGGCTTCGCCTCTTCCTCCTGCGCGCGGACCGGCACGCTGAAGAGGGCGGCACACATAACGAGGATGGCGGTCGCTTTCATGGCTCGTCTGTCTGATTTTACGACGGGTGGGCCTCGGCGGAAGTTACACCACCGCTACTCGACAAGCCGGATCTCGCGGATCAGCTCCTCCAGATGCTCTTTCGAGAGGCGGGACCAGACGTTGTAGAGGCAGTCCTGTCCTTCGATGCGCAGATAGGCGAGCTGGTTCGGACCGTCGCCGCCCTCCGGGCCGTACTCGACCTTGCTGCCATCGCCCCACTCGTGGACATACGGCCACTTGTCGTAGGCCGGGTCGCCCGCCTTCACGCCCGCGCCGGCGATGCCGAATGCGCTGCGGAGATGCGGGAAGTCGTACGCGACCGCCCAGCCGCCCG
Organism: uncultured Acidobacteriota bacterium; assembly: GCA_963821585.1. Taxonomy (GTDB): domain Bacteria; phylum Acidobacteriota; class Thermoanaerobaculia; order Gp7-AA8; family Gp7-AA8; genus QHVT01. Next base: position 2,693,685 of record CAWGEI010000003.1, on the reverse strand, counting down.
AGAAGTTCGCCGCCCGGGAGTGCGCACTGGTGCCCTCCTTGCCGAGGGTGCGGAAGGCGACGAGCGCGCAGGTGTCGCGGTTCTCGGCCTTCGTCCATTGCTCGACGTAGACCGTCGGCACGGCGATGCGCTTGATCGGCGCGGAGCGCCACGGCGCCGTGCGCGGAAGCGTCGACGAGGAGTCCGCCGTCGCGCAGGCGGTGAGCAGCAGGGCGGCAATCGTCAGAGTTCTCATTGCATCCATCAGTCAGTGCAAGAACATGGGCAGGCCCATGACGTCCGCGACTTTGGGCCGGTACTCCTGCGGATCGTAGAGCCGGGTGATGTCGACGCGCTTGTTGCCGTCGCCGGTCACCGAGAGCGGCACCGCGTTGTACCGCCCGTCCACGACCGCCACCATGCGTCCCCACTCGCCGCGCCGCAGCAGGTCCGCCGCCAGGGAGCCGTAGTTCCGCGCGACGATCAGGTCGAGCGAGTCCGGCGCGCCCGAGCGCATGAGATACGCGAGGCGCTGGTAGATCACCTTCTCGCGGCCGAGGTGCTCGAGATGCTCGGCCAGCGTGCCGCCGATGCCGCCGAGCCTGCGCTGTCCCGCCGTGTCGGCCGGACCGCTCTCCACCAGGCCGCCCGTCGTCGTCCGCGCCCCCTCGGAGATCGCCACGACCGCGTAGTTGCTCGGGTTCTCGGCCTTGTCGCGCACGAGCATGTCGTACACGAGGTCGGGATCGAACGGCACCTCCGCGATGAGCGCGCGGTCGACGCCGCTCAGGTACGACGCGAGGAGGCAGGTCTCGCCGGAGTTGCGTCCGAAGAGCTCGACGACGAGGAAGCGCTCGTGCGATCCCGCGCTCGTGCGCAGGTCGTTGATGAACATCACCGAGCGCGTCACCGCCGTCGAAAAGCCGAGGCAGTAGTCCGTGCCGAAGACGTCGTTGTCCATCGTCTTCGGGATGGCCACCATCGGCACGCCTTCCTGATCCAGGCGGCGGGCGAACGTGAGCGTACCGTCGCCGCCGAGGGCGACGAGGCAGTCGAGCCCGAGATACTCGACGACGCGCAGCGCCGCGCGGGTGAGGTCGTAGCGTCCGCGGTCGTCCGGCTCGCCGCGCTCGGTCACCAGGTGCGCCGGGATGTCCTCGGCTTTCGTGATCGAGGGATTGATGCGCGAGGTGTGCAGGATCGTGCCGCCCGTGCGGTCGATGGCGCGCGTGAGGACTTTGTTCAGCGGGAGGATCCACGCGGAGTTGTCGGCGGTCGGGTCGGGGATGATGTTCAGCAGCGAGGCCCAGCCGCGGCGCAGTCCGAGGATCTCGCACGGCTCCTCGAGGATGCGCCAGACGAACGCCTTGATCGCGGCGTTGAGTCCCGGGACGTCGCCGCCTCCCGTGAGGATGCCGATGCGCTTCATGGAACGACTATCGTAGCCGCTCCTGTGCCTTCGCCTCGCCCTCGGGGAAGAAAACAACTTTCAACGCTTCGTGCCGGTCGAACTTGCCGATGCCTTCGTGAAAATCGTGCAGCGAGTCGTACGCCGCCTGCACCACCCACTCGACGTCGAGGCCGGAGCGCAGCATGCCGAGCATCCGCTGCCACGTCGAGTACATGCGGCGGCCGATGATGCCGTGTAGCGTCACCCCTTTGAAGATGACGTTGCCCGTGTAGTCGTCGATCGTCACGGAGTTTCCCGCGGGGAGGCCGAGGAGGGAGAGGTGGCCGCCTTTGCGGACGATGTCCAGGCCGAAGTTGATCGCGGCGGTGGAGCCGGACATCTCGCAGACGACGTCCACGCCGGCGCCGTCGGTGATGGCCTGGATCGCTTTCTTCACTTCGTGCGGATCCGTCGTGCGGACGTTGAACGCGTGCAGGTTGTTGTAGCTCCGCGACGCGGCCCAGCGCCGTGCGGTCTCGAGCGCGTGATCGCTGACGTCCGTGACGATCACGACGGACGCGCCGCTGTGCTCCGCGATGGCCGCGGACATCGCGCCGATCGGACCGAAGCCGGTGATCGCCACGGATTTCCCCGCGAGGTCGACGATCTGCATCGTGTGCACGGCGTTGCCGAGGGCGTCGAGAAAGGCGCCGACGCGGAGAGGGACGTACGGCGGGAGCTTCACCACGTTCGACGCCGGCACCTTCACGAATTCCGCGAAGCAGCCGTCTTCCTGCAGCCCGTACGTTTTCGTGCGGGTGCAGACGTGGCCGTTGCCGGAGCGGCACTGGGGGCATTCGTTGCAGATCCAGTGCATCTCGGTCGAGACGTAGTCGCCGGGAGCGAGCGTGCCTTCGTACGCGCGCTTGCCGCCGGGGCCGAGCTCTTCGACGAAGCCACAGAACTCGTGGCCGTAGATGCGCGGCGGTGTGACCGAGCTCTGGATCGACGGGTCCCAGTGATAGATGTGCTTGTCGGTGCCGCAGATGCCGGTGGCGGCGACGCGGATCAGGACTTCTCCCGGACCGGGCGTGGGGACGGGACATTCGCGAACCGCAGTCCCCTCGGGGCCGGGCAGCGGCGCGGATTTGACGACGGCGATCATCCGGCGGGCGATGCTATCACGCAGGAACTTTGCGCAAGGCGCGCCGCACCGCGCGCAGTGCAGTGTCCGTCCACCGCTGGATCACCGGCTCTTCTTCGACCGACACCGTGCGGTGATGGCGGGGGAGGTCGGCGACGAATTGGGAGATCGCCCAGGTTAATCCCTCGGGATCGCGCACGTACAGATCCTTGTGCAGGCCGTCGTCGATGATGTGGATCCGCTTCTCGGTCGGGCACGCGCCGAAGAGCTCGTGGCCCATCGAGCAGGGGATGACTTCGTCGGCCGTTCCGTGCATGAGCAGCAGCGGCACCTGCAGGCGCTTGACGATGTCCAGGGTATTGAACAGATCGCCCGTGAACCAGTGCAGCGGCACGCGGGGGAACAGCACGCGCGTGATCTTCGGCAGGCTGGTGAACGTCGATTGCAGGATCAGACCGTCGAACGGGTGCCGGCGGATGACCTGCGCGGCGACGCCGCCGCCGAGGGAGAAGCCGTACAGGACGGAGGGGAGGTTCTTGGGACGGATCTTGTCGTGGAAGCGCGAAGCGGTCACGCCGTCCGCGATCACGCCGCGGTACGTGGGGATGCCGGTGCTCTTGCCGAAGCCGCGGTAGTCGAAGAACAGCACGTTGAAGCCCGCCGCGAGCAGGTGCGGGATGACGTGCGCGCTCCACGTCAGGTTGCCGGTGTTGCCGTGGCAGTACACGCCGCTGGCCCGCGGATGCTCCGCGCGGCAGTACCAGGCGTGCAGCGACTCGCCGTCGGGCGTGTCGATCCAGTGCTCCTCGACCGCCCCCTCGGGGATGCCGTAGTCGGCGGGGTCCCACGACAGAATGGGCTTGCGGTCGGGGCAGAAGATCTGGGTGTGGCGGTAGATCCGGCGGCCGACGTCGAAGGCCGCGACGGCCAGTCCGCCGATCAGGAACGGCATGACGTTATCGAAGCGATTCCGTCGTGATCGCATGATCTGAAGATACGCCTGAGCAAGAGGTTTGCCGTGCTACAGTTCGTCGACAGTGCGGTACGTCGAATCACGCACGCGGGTGCGCTACAAAGAGACGGACCAGATGGGGATCGCCCATCACTCGAACTACGTGGTCTGGTTCGAGATCGGCCGCACGGACCTCTGCCGCGAAACCGGATTTCCGTACGCGGAAATCGAGAATCGTGGATTTATCCTGGTTGTGACCGAAATCGGCTGTCGTTATCGTACACCCTTCCGTTACGACGACGAGGTCCTGATCCGGACGTCCGTCTCCAGCGCCGGAAGCCGGTCCCTGAAGTTCGCGTATGAGCTGTACGACGGCAGCGGCTCGGATCTCCGCGCCACCGGGCTCTCTTCCCACGTGTGGCTGGACCGCGTCACGCGGAAGCCGTCGCGTGCGGACGCCGAGGTGATGAAGGCGTTCGTCAGGTTTTTAGCTCCGAGCGAAGTCGAGGGGCCAACTTAGCAGCAACGCAGCGCAGGCAGGAGGCGCGATGCACGTGCAGCGTCGGTCGGGTCGCGGGGCGCAGGTGCTAACCTGGCCCCTCGACTTCGCTCGGGGCTAACGACTTTTTTACAGCCTCATGAACCCGCCCTTGAGGGCCTGCTCGGGGTTCCCCATGAAGGTGCGCTTGTTCGTGTCGTTCGAGAAGTAATAGATCTTGTTCTTGTACTCCCACGTGGGCGTCGTGGCGGTGATGGAGATCTTGCTGCCGTCGATGGGGTCCATGGCGATGGCGGGGCTGAAGGGGAGGGCCGCACGCACCTTCTCGTCCTCGGGGGTGAGATGGATCGGCTCGGGCGTGTTCCACTGGTTGAGCGGCTTCGGTTTTGGCGGCGGCGCCTCGTCCTGGAGCATCGGTGGCTGGGGGAGGGCGGCGGGTTGGGGGGTGACGGTGTTGATGGTGACGACGCCGGCGCCCTGCTGGCGTGTCGGCTGCTGCGAGGCGTCGCAGGCCGTGAGGAGGAGCAAAAGCGCGGGGAGCCACTTCATCGTGAATCCGAGGATTTGCGTGTTTGGTGCCCGGGACTGGAATCGAACCAGCACCCTCTAATGAGGACAGGCTTCTGAGACCTGCGCGTCTACCAATTCCGCCACCCGGGCAACGGGACCGCGATTGTATTGGCTAGCGGGGGAATGTCAATTGCCTGAACGAAATTCCGTACCATGCTTCCCTCGCCTGATCGAAACGAATATCCTGCTGCGGTAGACCGAGAACCCGTCCCGCGAGAACCGTTGTCGACTGAGATCTGGAACCTCCCGAATGCGCTCGACGCTGCTCCGGATCTTTCTGGTTCCGTTCCTCGTGGTCGTTCTGTTGACCAAGTTCACGGGACGCGAATACGCCGGTCTGGCGATCTTCCTGGTCGCGGCGATCACCGATTTCCTCGACGGCTGGCTGGCTCGCCGCCGGAACCAGACCACCCGTCTCGGCGCCCTGCTGGACCCGATCGCGGACAAATTGCTGATGTCGGCGGCGTTCATCTCGCTGGTGGAGATGGACCCGAAGCACGTCCCGGCGTGGATGGTGGTGATCATCATCGGCCGCGAGTTCGCGGTGTCGGGGCTGCGCTCGATCGCGGCGCAGCAGGGCGTGACGATCGCGGCGTCGCCGCTGGGGAAGGGAAAGATGGTGTCGCAGGTGATCGCGATCTCCCTGCTGATCCTCGGCTATGAGCTCGGCCAGTTCCGGATCATCGGGACAGCGGCGCTGTGGGTGGTGATGCTGTTCGCGCTGGTGTCGGGGTTGGATTACTTCGCGAAGTTCTCGCGTGCGGTTCTGCGGGACCGGAGTTAGGGCGCGTTCCTGTCGCCCGCTGACGCGGGCTCATTTTTGCGGCGCGCTCCGGGTCCCCCGGCTGAAGCCGGGGTCTATTGCCTGCCGCCCGCTACGCGGGCCAGAGACCGAGTCCGCGTAGCGGACGTGAAGAAAATAGACCCCGGCTTCAGCCGGGGGAACGCGGAGCGCAGCGGAAACAAGCCCGTGTAGCGGGCGACAGAATGTTCCCTCACAACAACAGACGGTAGACGTCGTTCTTGCGGAGGCCGAACTTTTCGGCCACCGCCTTCACCGCGTCGTTCCTCCGCATGCCGGTCTCGCGCAGGCGCTCGAATTCCGCACGGATTTCCTCGGGGGATGCTTCGACCGCCACACGTAAAGGCGCGGCGAAGACGAGGGTGATCTCTCCGTACACGCGCTCCCGCTCCCGCAGGCGCGCCAGCACCTCGGACACCCGTCCGCTGACAAACTCCTCGTGCATCTTCGTCATCTCGCGCGCGACCGTGACCTCGGTGTCGCCGAGGACTTCCAGGGCGTCTTCCAGGGACGCGACGACGCGCTCGGGCGACTCGTACATCACCGTCGTGTGTGCGAGCCCGGCGGCGCTGCGGTAGAAGTCGAGGCGCTCGCTTTGCCGGTGCGGCGTGAATCCGAGAAAGGTGAAGGGGAGGGGTGCGATGCCGCTGGCGACGAGGGCGAGCACGCCGGCGAACGGGCCGGGGATGGGCTCGACGGTCAGCGCGCGCTCGCGGGCCAGGCGCACGATGCGGTAGCCGGGATCGGAGATCACGGGCATGCCCGCGTCGCTCACCAGCGCGAAGGTCTCGCCGGCCTCGATGCGCTCGATGAGGGCCGACGCCTTCGCGTCCTCGTTGTGCTCGTGATAGCTGTCCGTCGGGCGATCGATGCCGAAGTGCGTGAGCAGCTTGCGCGTGTGGCGCGTGTCCTCGCACAGGATCAGGTCCGCGGACTTCAGCGCGGCCACCGCGCGCGGAGGCATGTCGGACAGATTCCCGAGCGGGGTGCCGACGACGAACAGTTTGCCCGCGCTCATCGCAGTACGAAGCTCCGCGACAACAGGATCGCCGCACTCGACGCGACGTTCAGCGACTCCACGCGGCCCGACGTTGCGATGGCGACCCGCGTCGCGTGACGCAGCAGCTCCTCCGACACCCCCGCGCCTTCGTTGCCGAACACCAGCACCGCGTTCGACGGCGGCGGATCGACCGCGGCGCCGGAAGCATCGGCGGCCAGCAGCGGGACCCCGGCATCGAGCAGCTCCCGCGCCGTGATCGACGCCACCGGTACGTTCAGGATCGCACCCGCGGACGACCGGATCGCCTTCGGTCCGAACGGATCGGCGCAGCCGGGGAGGAGCAGCACCCCCGCGGCATCGAACGCCGCCGCCAGACGCACGATCGTCCCGACGTTCCCCGGGTCCTGCACGCCGTCGAGCGCCACTGCCACCGTCTCCCGCCGCGCCAGAATGTCCGCCGCCGAGGACCGCGGCCGCTCGAAGAGGCCGACGACGCCCTGGGGCTGTCTCGTCCCGCTCACGGAGTCGAAGACCTCCGTGGTGACGTCCACCCCGCGCTCGAGGATGGCGATGGCCTTCCAGCCGCTCGCGACGGCGTCCGCGACGTGCTTCGGACCCTCGAGAACGATCTCGGAATCGTGCTCGCGGATGGCCTCGCGGATGCGCTTGACCACAGAATTCTGCCGGCTGCTGATGATCGGCATGTCCAAAGAATGATAAAAGGACTTTCCATCAAAATGACGACGACCACGATCCCGCGAGCCACGATTCGTTTCGCCGAGCGCGTGACCTCCATGCAGGAGTCGCCGACGCTGGCGGTGTTGAATCGCGCGACGGCGCTCATCACGAGCGGCGTGGACGTCGTCGACTTCGGCCCGGGCGAGCCCGACTTCGCGACGCCGCTGGCGGTGGCCGAGGCGGGGAAGCGGGCGATCGACAAGGGCTTCACGAAGTACACGAACGCGAGCGGCATCAAGATGCTGCGGGAGGCGATCGCCGCCCGCTACAACCGCCGCTATGGTCTCGGCCTCGGGCAGGAGCACGTCATCGCCGGCAACGGCGGCAAGCAGGAGCTGTTCAACATCATGCTGGCCCTCGTCAGCGAGGGGGACGAGGTGATCATCCCCGCGCCGTACTGGGTGAGCTTCCCGGATCAGGTGGCGTTCGCCGGCGGCAAGCCGGTGTTCGCGCGGCTCGATCCGGCCAACCAGTTCCGCGCCCGGCTCTCGGACATCGAGGCCGTGGCGACGGAGCGCACGCGCGGCGTCATTCTGAATTCGCCGTGCAATCCCAGCGGCGCGGTGATCCGCGAGTCCGAGCTGGAGAAGATCGTCGCGTGGTGCGTCGCGCGCGGCGCGTTCCTGATCTTCGACGAGACGTACGAGCTGTTCGTCTACGGTAGCAACGAGCACGCGTCGGCGGTTCGCTGGTTCGAGCGATATCCGGAGACGGTGATCATCGTGAACTCGATGTCCAAGACGTTCGCGATGACGGGCTGGCGTCTCGGCTACGCCATCGCGCACCCGGCGATCATCTCGGCCCTGGGGAAGATCCAGAGCCACTCCACGTCGAATCCGAGCACGATCGCGCAGTACGCGGCGCTCGAGGCGCTGACGGGCGTGGAAGAGGACGTCCAGCGGATGTTCGACGCCTACAGCGAGCGCCGGGCGTGGCTGGTTCCTGCCCTGAACGACCTGCCGGGGATCTGCTGCACCGACCCCGACGGCGCGTTTTACGTGTTCCCGGACGTCAGCGCGTACTACGGCAAGCACGGCATCACGGACTCGACGTCGTTCACGGCGTACCTCCTGGAGGAGGCGCGCGTCGCGGTCGTGCCGGGCATCGCCTTCGGCGCGGATGAGTACGTCCGGATCAGCTACGCCACGTCGATGGAACGCATCCGGGAAGGAATCGTCCGGCTCGACGCAGCCCTGAAGAAAATCGTTTGATTCCGTAAGGAATCTCCCTAACCTCTGGTCCGTTCCGACTCCCGATCCAGCAATCTTTGTAAGGAGATCCCTGTGAAGAAGACCTTTCTGATTTTCGCGTTGACCGCGGTCGCCACGATCGCCGTCGCGCAGGACAAGCCGGCAGCTCCGGCTCCGGGTACCGACCCGATCGTCATCGCCGCGGGCGACGTGGCGATCCGCCAGTCCGAGTTCGAGCAGGCGCTGCAGACCCTGCCCGAGCAATACCAGCAGTACGCGATGGGCACCGGCAAGCGCCAGTTCGCGGAGGACTACCTGCGCATGAAGATGCTCGCCGCGCAGGGCATGAAGGCCGGGCTCGACAAGAGCGCCGACGTCGTCGCGCAGCTCAGCCTCATGCGCGAGAACCTGGTCGCGAACGCGCAGCTGAAGAAGATCGAGGAGGACATCAAGGTCTCCGACGACGATCTGAAGAAGGCGTACGACGCGAACAAGAACCAGTACGAGCAGGTGAAGGCGCGCCACATCCTGGTCGCGTTCAAGGGCAGTCCGGCCGCCCAGCAGGGCAAGCCGGAGCTGACCGAGGAGCAGGCCAAGGCGAAGGCCGACGACCTGCGGAAGCAGATCGTCGGCGGCGCGGCGTTCGAAGAGCTCGCGAAGAAGGAATCCGACGACGTCGGATCCGGCGCCCAGGGCGGCGACCTCGGCGAGTTCAGCCGCGGCCAGATGGTCCCGGAGTTCGAGAAGGCGGCGTTCGAGGCGAAGCCCGGCGACGTGACGCCGGTCGTGCGCACGCAGTTCGGCTACCACATCATCAAGGTCGACTCCCACGGCTCCACGGCGTTCGAAGAGGTCAAGGCCACCCTCGACCGCACCGAGCGCCAGAAGCGCCTGCAGGGCGAGCTGGAGAAGATGAAGACCGCCGCCAAGGCGACGTTCAACGAGACGTACTTCGCGCCGCCGGCCCCGCCCACCCCTCCGCCGCCTCCTCCCGCGGCAGAGCCCAGCAAGCAGTAATCCGAAAAAGGGCGGGCCAGTAGAGCCCGCCCTTTTGTTTTGCTATCGTTCGCCGCCATGGACATTCCGTCGAAGGTCTCGATCTTCAACCGCACGTTGGAGATCAAAGGGAAAGCCGGGACGCTGATTGCCGTCAACCAGGACGGCGGCTTCTACGAGGTCGTGCTCGAAGTCCAGCAGCGCAATCACACCGTGCTCTTCCCCATCGCCGAGACGGTCCTGATCTTCAACGAAGCGCTGCCCACGATCTCCGCCGAGTTCGAAGTCGAGCGGTAGGGGGTAGGGGAGCGAAGCGACCCCAGCCCCGAGCGAAGTCGAGGGGCCAGGTTAGCAGCAACGCGGCGCGCTCCGACTGGCGGCCGCACGTGCACCGCGCTTCGTGCACCCGCGTCGCAGGTGCTAACGTGGCCCCTCGACTTCGCTCGGAGCTGGGCTGCTAAACGTGCTTCTTGCCGAACAAATACGCCACCCCGACGCCGATCAGGTACAGCAGGATCATCGGCACGGCCAGCGCTGCCTGGGTGACCATGTCCGGCGTGGGCGTCACGATCGCCGCGATCACGAACGACAGCACGATTGCGTACTTGAACTTCTGCATCAGGAACGCGGGCGTCACGATGCCGAGGCGGGCCAGGAAGAAGATCAGGATCGGGGTCTCGAACACCAGCCCCGTCGACAGGATGATCGTGCTGGAGAACGAGAAGTAGTCGTCCACGGTGACCATCTGCTTGAACTGCTTGCCCGTCTCCACGAAGAACGCGCACGTCGTCGGCAGCAGGAAGCGATAGCCGAAGTACCCGCCGAGGAGGAAGAAGAGCGAGCCGAAGATGATGAACGGCGCGGCGAGACGGCGCTCCCGTTTGTACAGCCCCGGCGCGATGAACAACCAGAGCTGCAGCAGGATCACCGGCGCCGCGACGAAGATGCCGGCGAAGAACGCCACCTTCATGTACAGGAAGAACGGCGCCGTCAGCCGGGTGTAGGCGAGCTTGTCGCCCTTCGGCAGGAAGTCCGTCAGCGGCTGCTGCAGGATCGCGAAGATCGGCTCGGCGAACGCCCAGGAGGCGAGGAAACCCACCGCCACGGCGATGAACGAGATCAGCAGCCTCTTGCGCAGCTCCTCGAGATGATCGAGGAACGACATCTTCGGCAGCTCGGCGTCGGCGTCGGCGACCGGCTCGGTCATCGTCCGCTCGGTCACGCCTTCTCCGGGGCGGGAGTCGTCGAGTCGTCGAGTCGTCCAGTCGTCGGGTCGGAGAGCTCAGCCGGCTCGTCGACTCGAAGACTCGTCGGCTCGTCGACTTGCAGGCTCTCCGGCTCGTCGGACACGGCGTATGGCGCAGTCCTTGATACCGACTCGTACGGCGTGGCGAATTCCTCGAGCGACGACGGCGTGACCTTCTTCAGCTCCTCGAGCCGGACTTCGCGCTCGATCGTGCTCTTCATGTCGTCCGTCGCCTTGCGGAACTCACCCATGGCCTTTCCGAGCGTGCGGGCGATCTCCGGGATCCTTCGGGGACCGAAGACGATGAGAATGACGGCAAAGATGAGCAGGAGCTCGGGGACTCCGAGTGAACCGAACATGTTTCCAGCGGACCTCGCAAAGAGGGGACGTGACAGCGAAGTGAACACCGTCGAAACGCCACACGAGCGGCGAATAGTCCGCCTCTATAATGGCGTTACGACCCCCACAGTGTAACGCGAGCCGAAAAGGGGCGCGAACGACGATGGCCAAACTTCAGAAAACCGACAAGTGGACTTTCTCCCTGACGCTCATCGTCGCCATGGTAGGCGCGACGCTGTTCGGGGGCTTCTACGGCAACCGCCTCTTCGGGGCGACCGCCGCCAACGCTGAGCTCACCAAACGGATGAAGGAGTACACCGACCTCCTCAACGCCGTCACGGCCTGGTCGGCCGACGACGTCGGCTCCGACAAGTTCGTCTACGCGTCAATCGACGGCATGCTCCGCAACCTCGATCCGCACACCTCCTTCCTCGAGCCGAAGGAGTACTCGGACATGCAAGATCGCCAGAAAGGCACGTTCTACGGCCTCGGCATCCTGGTGACGAAGCGCAACGATCAGGTCACGGTCATCACCCCGCTCGAAGGTACGCCCGCCGCGCGCCTCGGCATCCGCGCCGGTGATGTGATCGCCGAGGTGGAGGGCGTCAACACCGACGACCTCTCGCTCGACGAGGTCGTCAAGCGCCTGAAGGGACCGAAAGGCACCACGGTCAACATCAAGATCAAGCGCATCGGCATGAAAGAGCCGATCCCGCTGTCGATCACCCGTGCCGCGATCCCCACCAACTCCATTTCCAACGTGCTGATGCTCAACCCGGGCACCGGCTACATCCGCATCAAGGACTTCACCTCGACGACCGTGCGCGAGCTCGACGACGCGATCGAGAAGCTCGAAGGCCAGGGCATGCAGCGCCTCGTCCTCGACCTGCGCATGAATCCGGGCGGTCTGCTCGACGCGGCCGTCGGCGTGTCCGATCACTTCCTGGACAAGGGACAGATGATCGTCTTCACGAAGGGCCGCACCGCGGACTCGATGCAGGAGTACACGGCGCCGGGCAAGCACGAGCCGTTCGACAAGCCGGTGGTCGTCCTCGTGAACCGCGGCAGCGCCTCGGCCTCGGAGATCGTGGCCGGCGCGATCCAGGATCACGACCGCGGCCTGGTCGTCGGCGAGACGAGCTGGGGCAAGGGCCTGGTGCAGAGCGTCTACACGCTCCAGTACGGCGCGGGACTCGCGCTGACGACGTCGAAGTACTACACGCCCGCCGGACGCAACATCCAGCGCGACTACTCCTCGGTCTACGACTACTACATGGCCGATGAAGCGGAGAACGGCGCGGAAGTGCCGCTCGCGCAGCGCGAGAAGTTCACGACCGACACGGGCCGTGTTGTTTACGGCGGCGGCGGCATCACGCCGGACGTGATGGTCAAGCAGCCGCAGCTCCTGCGTACGACGCAGATCCTCGAAGTGCGCAGCGCGATCTTCAACTACGCGGTTGAATACGCGGCAAAGCATCCCGAGCTGACGAAGGACGTCGAGGTCACGCCGGCGGTGCTCGAAGAGTTCGTGCGCCACGCCTCCGCTGCGGAGATCGCGAACGAGTCGGACATTCGCGAGGCCCTCGCGAAGCCGGAAGACCGGAATTACGTTCAGCGCGCGCTGAAGGCGGAGATCATCGCGGCGAAGTTCGGCTTCGACGCGTCGTATCCGTATCGCCTCCAGGGCGACGCGCAGGTAGAGAAAGCGCTGGAAGTGTTCCCCGAGGCGCAGAAGCTGGCGACGACAGCGGCGGACGTCCGCTCGCGCGAGCACGAGCCGCGCAACAACGAAGCGGGGACGCGGGCAGCACAGGCGAATCCGAAGACGCGATGAGGCAGTTGACAGTTGGCAGTTGACAGTCGGCAGGAGAGAGAGAAGCTCCTGCCGATTTCATTTTGCGGTCTTTTCTCCTGCAAACTGCCTACTGCAAACTGTCAACGGGTTTTGTGCTAAGGTTTCGCCGCTTTTTCGAAGGGGAGATCCGTACATTCATGGCTGATCTGGGAAAGAAATACACCTGCTATAGCTGCCATACGAAGTTCTATGACCTCGGCAAGCCTGTGCCGTTGTGCCCGAAGTGCGGAGCGGACCAGCGCGATGCTGACGAAGCCCCGGCGTACACCGCGCCGCGCGGCCGCGCGCGTGTGGTCGAAGAGCCGGCCGAGGAAGAGGAGTTCACGCCGGCGGCGGCGACGCCCGATGCGACCGATGAGGAAGGTGAAGACACGTTCGCCCCCGCAGACGACGATCGCGAAGAAGAAACCGACGAGGAAGAAGAAGAATACTGACGGGCGAAAGCCCGTCGTAACTTTGGGGGTGCTGTGATGCGGAACGTTGGTCTTCTCGGCTGTATCGGAGTGCTCATTCTGGTGCTGCTCATCGGCGGCGCTTATTTCGTCAGCGTCCGGAACAACCTGGTGAGTCTCGACGAGAGCGTGAACCAGCAGTGGGCGCAGGTCGAGAGCCAGTACCAGCGGCGCTACGACCTGATCCCCAACCTCGTGCGCACGGTGCAGGGCGCGGCGAACTTCGAGAAGTCGACGCTCGAAGCCGTCGTGAACGCACGTTCGCGCGTCGGCCAGGTGGCGATGCCCGGGGGCCCTCCGGGGTCCGCGGCCAACGTCACCACGAACCCGCAGCAGATGCAGGAGTTTGCCGCCGCGCAGACGGCGCTGAGCGGCGCGCTCTCGCGGCTGCTCGTCGTCGTCGAGCAGTATCCCGACCTGAAGTCGAACAGGAACTTCCTCGAGCTGCAGTCGCAGCTCGAAGGGACGGAGAACCGCATTGCCGTCGAGCGCCAGCGCTACAACACGGTGGCGCAGGGCTACAACACGGCCATCCGCCGCTTCCCCGCGAGCCTCGTGGCGAGCATGAGCGGCTTCAAGGCGAAGGCGTACTTCCGCGGACAGGCGGGCAGTGACAAGGCGCCGGACGTGAACTTCGACTTCAGCAGCACCGCCACCACGGCGACCCGGTGAAACGGCTCCTCCTCGCGCTCCTCCTGATCGCGGCGGCGATTTCCGCCGCCGCGCTGGAGATTCCTCCGCCGCCCACGCAGTGGGTGACGGACGGCGCCGGCCTGCTCGGCGGTACGGAAGAGGACCTGCTCAACGCGAAGCTGCGCGACTTCGAGCAGTCGAGCGGTGCGCAATTCCTTGTCTATACCTTCCCGTCGCTGGAAGGGGAGTCCGTGGAGGATTTCACCATCCGCTGCGTGGAGCGGTGGAAGGTGGGGCAGAAGAAGTACGACAACGGTCTCGTACTCTTCGTGTTCGCAAAAGAGAAGGTCGTGCGCGTGGAAGTCGGGTACGGTCTCGAAGGGACGGTCACCGACGCGATCTCGTCGCGCGCGATCCGCGAGTCCCTCGCGCCGCACTTCCAGCGAGACGACTATGCGGGCGGCCTGAACGCCGCGGCGGACTTTCTGATCGCGACGATCCGCAAGGGAGAGCCGGCCGTGCCGCCGCTGCAGCCGCGGGGACAGGAGCAGCAGCCCGCGGCGGACATCAGCCCGTTCACGATCGTCATCATCCTGTTCGTCGTCTTCTTCGTCATCCTCCCGATGCTGTCGCGCCGGCGCAACGGGTGCGGCGGCTGTATCTTCCCGTTCTTCTTCCCCGGCGGCGGCACCACCATCGGCCGCGGAGGCTTCGGTGGCGGCGGCGGTTTCGGCGGCGGCTTTGGCGGGGGAGGCGGCTTCTCCGGCGGCGGTGGTAGCTTTGGCGGCGGCGGGGCCACAGGAGGCTGGTGATGCGGCAGAAGGAGTTCCTCGCGACGATCGACCGCGAGCAAATCGTCGATGCGATCGGCACCGCGGAGAAGATGACCTCGGGCGAGATCCGCGTCCACATCCAGCCGAAGGCGTACGGCGAGATCCGCCACGTCGCGGAGCGCACGTTCGAGCGCCTCGGCATGACCAAGACGAAAGAGCGCAACGGCGTCCTCCTCTTCATCGCCTGCGAGGAGCAGCGCTTCGTCATCCTCGGCGACTCCGGCATCGACGCGCGCGTCCCCGTGACCTTCTGGGACGACATCGCGGCGAGTCTGCGCGACCGGTTCCAGCACAGCGACTTCACCGCCGGCATCGTCGACGCCATCCACAGCGCCGGCCGCGAGCTGAAGACGTACTTCCCGAGGGCGCACGATGACGTCGACGAGCTCGCGAACGAGATCAACATCGAGCACTAATACCACCCCTGTCATCCCGAGCGTCGAGCGAGGGACCTGGGCGGGCGGTGCGGCAGGCATGGGCTTTGTGCCCCTCCCGCCCAGGTCCCTCGCTCGACGCTCGGGATGACAAGTTGATGCCCCACACCGTGATCATCGCCCTCGGCTCGAACCTCGGCGACCGCGGGTACAACCTACGCCGCGCCATCGCGGCGTTGCCGATCCGTGTCGTGCGTGTGAGCGCGTTCATCGAGACCGAGCCGGTCGACGCGCCGCCGCCGATGTTCCTCAACGCCGTCGTCGCCGGGCACACGCACCTCGGGCCGCACGCCTTGCTGCAGGAGCTGCTCGCGCTCGAGCAGCGCCTGGGCCGCAGGCGCCGGGGCATCCGCAACGAGCCGCGGGTGATCGACCTCGACCTCATCGCCTACGGCGCGGAGCGCATCCGCACACCGGAGCTGACGCTCCCGCATCCTCGCGCACACGAGCGCGCGTTCGTGATGCAGCCGCTCCGCTCCCTGAACGTCTCCTGGTTGCAATGATGCGTTCGATGCGACGGGGATTTGCTACGTGCGCGTCACGGTGCTGCGCCAACCCTGGACGCGCTTATCCGTCGTTACATACATGGTTGCGCACTGTGTCGCCGCGCTGCTGTACCTCGGTGTGATGCAGGGAGAGCTCGCTCACCATCCTCAGGTGCGCGACGCGCTGTGGAAGTTACTGCAGGATGCGCACTACGGCTTCTCGCAGACCGAGGAGGCGATGTTCATTGTCCTCGACCTCGACGGCAGGCTCTCCTTCGTCCGCTGGGCTTCGATGGGCATCCCGCGCCACGCGCAATGGAACGCGCCGCTGCCGTTCGGCGTCATCGCCATCGTCCACACGCATCCCAACTCGTTGCCCCGGCCCTCGCTCAACGACATCCAGACCGCGCAGCGGAGCAATCTGCCGGTGTATGTCGTGACGCGCACGAAGATCACCAAGACCAGCGGCGGCGACACGAACGTGGTGCTGCGTGGGGACTGGTGGGCGGGAGGGTGACCTGGTTGGTGCCGGCCGCAAGGGCGTTCCCCCTCCTGTCGCCCGCTACGCGGGCTGCATGGGCATGACGCCGCTGGTCCCCCCGGCTGAAGCCGGGGTCTACTCTCTGGCAGCCCGCTACGCGGGCAAGAGGTACCGTGCGGCAAGCCCGCGTAGCGGGCAACAGACAATAGACCCCGGCTTCAGCCGGGGGACCGCGGCGTCACGCCCATGCAGCCCGCGTAGCGGGCGACAGAGAGAGGGCCGCTACCGCGTGCCGAGCGACGCGCCGCCGCCTTCGAGCGCGACGCGGGCGCGCTTGATGGGGTTCGCCTTGGTCAGGATCGGGTAGGGGTTCACCATCTCGTCGTTGTCGTTGACGCCGAAGTGGAGGTGCGAGGGCGTGGTCTTGGCGTTGCCGGTGTTGCCGACGTAGCCGAGGAGGTCGCCGCTGCGGACTTCCATCCCTTCGAAGAGGCCCGCGGCCCAGCGATCGAGGTGTGCGTAGTAGAAGGACGTGCCGTTCTCCGTCGTCAGCCAGAGACAGAGGCCGCCTTTGGGCTGCTCGCCGATATAGCTGACGATGCCGTCCGCGACCGCGACGACGCCGGTGCCTTTCGGGGCGAAGATGTCGATGCCTTTGTGACGGCGGCGTCCACCGTCACGAGAGGCGCCCCAGCTGTTGTAGAGGTCGCGCGCCTGCACGCCGACGACCGGCATGAACATCCCCGCGCCCTGCAGTGGCGCGAAGAGGGCCGTCGCACGCGTGGCGAACTCCTTGTCGCGTTCCTTCTTGGTCTCCGCGGTCGCGGTGAGCGCGGGGGTCCTCTCGATCTGGCGGCCGTTGTAGCGGTTCAGGTCGGAGCGGAGCTGGGCGATCAACTCGCTGAAGTCGTCATCATCGGATTGCAGCGCCGGAGGCGGCACGGTGGCGACGACGACCGTGGTGGTGGAGCAGGCAGTGAGGAAGAGAAGGGCTCCGAGCGCAGCCGTAAGCGCGCCCTACCCACCCACTGCGTACGCGAAAAGTGATCCATGGCTCCTGTTGGGGACGAACGAACAACCCGGGACGGAGCGCAGTGTAAGCGGCAGCGGATCAGCTTGTAAAGAGATACGGCGGGATGTCTTCGACGCGACGCACGCCGATCACATCAATATCGGCGCGGATCTCCGATGCGTTCGACTGCGGCACGATTACGCGCCGGAAGCCGAGGGCCGCGGCCTCGCGCGCCCGCAAGTCGGGCTGCGACACGCTGCGGATCTCGCCGAGGAGACCGACTTCGCCGAACAGCGCGAGGTCGTGCGGGAGTGGCCGATTGCGCTGCGACGACAACACCGCCGCGATGACGCCCAAGTCGAGCGCGGGCTCGTCGATCTGCAGGCCGCCGGCGACGTTCACGTAGATGTCGTGCTGCACGAACGTCGCCCGCGCCCTTGCGCTCCAGCACCGCCAGGAGGAGCGAGACGCGGTTCGCGTCGATGCCCATGGCCATCCGGCGCGGAGAAGGGAAGTGCGTCGGCGACACGAGCGCCTGCACCTCGAGCAGCAGCGGACGCGTGCCCTCGACCGCCGCGAGAATTGCCGAGCCGGCAGCCTGGCTGCGCTGCGACATCAGCGCGGCGGACGGGTTCGGGACTTCTTCCAGTCCCGTGTCGTGCATCTCGAAGATCGCCACCTCGTTCGCCGGACCGAAGCGGTTCTTGTACGCGCGGACGATGCGGTAGTTCTGAAACTTCTCGCCTTCGAAGTAGAGCACCGTGTCGACGATGTGCTCGAGCGTCTTCGGGCCGGCGATCGTCCCTTCCTTCGTGATGTGGCCGATGAGGAAGACGGGAAGGGACAGGCGTTTCGCCGCCGACATCAGCACGCCCGCGGAGTCGCGCACCTGGCCGACCGAGCCGGGCATGGATTGGTTCGACGTCGTGTGGACGGTCTGGATCGAGTCGACGATCACCGCCACGGGCCTCAGCTTCTCGACTTCCGCGAGGATGCGCTCGACCGACGTCTCCGTATAGAGGCGGATCTTCTCGTTGATCGGTTCCGAGGCGGCGCGCCCGCATGGCGATCTGCCTGCGGCGATTCCTCGCCCGAGACGTACAGCACCGGCCCGCCGCGCGCGAGCTGTTCCGCGACCTGCAGCAGCAGCGTCGACTTGCCGATTCCCGGCTCCCCGCCGACGAGCGTGACCGCGCCCATGCACCAGCCCGCCGCCGAGAACGCGGTCCAGGCTGGGGATGCGCGGTCGTGATCCGCGGCGCGGTGTCGAAGTCGATCGCGTCGATCGGCATTGGCCCGCCCGCGACGCTCATCGCCGTTGCGGCTCGCGACCGCGGGCGCGTCCTCCTGCGCGTAGGAGTTCCACGCGTTGCAGTCCGGACACCGCCCCAGCCACTTCGAGGCCTGTGCGCCGCATTCGGTACAGGAGAAAATAATCGCTTTCTTCGCCACGGATCGGGATTGTAGCAACCGCGTCCCGTCGTTCCACGATACGTAGAATCCACGCGATGAAACTCCTCCCCGGTCTCCTCATTCTCCTGTGTATGACCGCCGCCGCGGATCCCGCGGTCGACCCACGACTTCTCCTCCTTGGAGATCTCCCGCAGGCGGAAGAGGTCGCGACGGCGCAAAAAGAGCTGCTGGCGGCGACGGCTTCTCCGGAGACGCGCGTCCGGCTGCTCGCCTGGACCGCGCTGCGCCGGCTCGGCGTCCAGCCCGAGGCCGAGGAGGCCTGGGGCGTGCGCGGCGTCGCCGTCGAGACGGGTGCCGGGATGGTGGTCGTCTATGAAGACGGACGGCTCCGGTGGCTCGACGCGGAGGGGACTCCCGGCGCGCTGGAATCGCAGAGCCGGGAGATCGCGCGGCTCGCCAAGACCATGATGACCTCCGGGGAGACCGCGCTGAAGTCGACGCGCCCGATGCCCCATGCGGACGCCTCGCCCCTCGGCAACGAGCGCGTGCGCCTGACCGTGCTGACCTACGCCGGTTTCTACGTGATCGACATTCACGGTCCGGCGCTGACGGAGGAGCACCCGGTCAGCGGCCCGCTCGCAGCTTCGAGAGAAATCCTCGGCATCCTTCGCACGCGCTGATGCTCCAGTGCTAAGTGTTACGCTGGAGCCTATGCACGGAAGAATCTACGCCAACATCACGGAACTGGTGGGCAACACGCCGCTGGTGCGCCTCAACCGCATCGTCCCCGAGGGGAGCGCGGAGGTGGTGGTCAAGCTCGAGTCGTTCAATCCGATGTCGTCCGTCAAAGACCGCATCGGCTTCTCTATGATCAACGAAGCCGAGAAGAGCGGCGAGCTCGGACCGGACAGCGTCATCGTCGAGGCCACGAGTGGAAACACGGGCATCGGGCTGGCGTTCGTCGCCGCCGCGAAGGGCTACAAATGCGTGCTGGTCATGCCCGACACCCTCTCCCTCGAGCGCCGCAAGATCCTCGAAGCCCTCGGCGCCACGCTGATCCTCACGCCCGGCCCGAAGGGCATCACCGAATCGCAGCGGGTCGCGCAGGAGTATGCGGCGGCAACACCGGGGTCGTGGCTCTCGAAGCAGTTCGACAACCCGGCGAACCCGAAGATCCACCGCGAGACGACGGCACAGGAGATCCTGCGCGACACGGACCGGCAGGTCGACGCGGTCGTCGCGGGCGTCGGCACCGGCGGTACGATCACGGGCGTCGGCGAGGTGTTCAAGAAGGAGTTGCCGGAGACGCTGATCGTCGCGGTGGAGCCGATCGAGTCCCAGGTGCTGAAGGGCGGGAAGCACAACCTGCACAAAATCCAGGGCATCGGCCCGGGCTTCGTGCCGGCGAACTACGACGCGAAGGTGGTCGACCGCGTCGTCGACGTGACGCTCGACGACGCGCTCTCCGTCGCGCGCAGGCTGGCGAAAGAGGAAGGGATCTTCGTCGGCATCTCCGCGGGCGCGGTGGCCTGGTCGGCGATGCAGATCGCCGCGGAGCTGGGGCCTGGAAAACGCGTGGTTGCGGTGCTCCCGGACTCAGGCGAGCGCTATCTCTCGACGGCGCTGTTCGAGTTCAGCGACGTGGTCAGCGCGCCGATGACGTCGCCGAAGATGCTCGCGGAGCAGGAAGCGGCAGCGGCGGCCCGCCGCGGTTCGGTAAACTGAGCGCGCGTTGATCATCGATTGTCCGAACTGCGGCGCGAACGTGCGCCATGACGGCCGCGGGGAGCTTGCGCGCTGCACGTTCTGCGGAACGCAGTTCGTCCTGCCCGTGCGCCGCTCGCGCACGGAGCTGGAGATGGAGCGCGACCAGCTCCTCGCCCGCGAGAGCGAGCGCGCCGCGCAGATCAAGGACGCCAACGCGCGCGGGGCGGAGGACTTCCTCGTCCCGCCGATCGGCTGCTGCGGCATCTACTTCGCCCTCTTCGTCGTGGGCTCCCTCCTCCTCGGCGTCCTCGGCCTGAAAGAATCGAAGCAGTACGGCACGGCCGTCGCGGTGATCGCCATCGGCGCGGCGCTGATCGGCGTCGTCCTGATCATCTGGCGCCGCGAGCGGAAACGGACCCAACGCGTCGTGGCACTGGAGCGCGAATGGACGACGGACCGCGAACTGCGGCAGAAGCGGCTACGGGAGATCGAGGCGGAGCTGGAGGCGCTGGGGGAGTGAGGGGCTATGGAGTGCGGCGGCAAGGCCGCAGCTTTCGAATTCGTTTGCCGTGAGCCGCACGCGTGTCGCTCGCGCCGCGCGAATTTCAAAGCGGCGGCCTTGCCGCCGCACTCCATATCGCCCGCCTACGCCGGGGCCATCGCAAACGCGCGCACGGGGAACGTGCCCATCCCGCGCACCTTGACCGGCACCGCGAAGAACGTGAACTCCGTGCCCGCGAGCGCGTCGAGGTTGGTGAGGTGCTCGACGATGGGGATGCCGGCGCGGAGGAGGGTGGTGTGGGCGGGGCGGGAGAGGTCCGACGCGGCGTCGATGTTCACGCAGTCGATGCCGACCAGCGCCGCGCCTTTGCGCGCCAGGAGCTCCGCGGCCTCCCGGCTCACGAAGGGATGCGAGTCGTCGCCGTAGGTCTCCGTGCGCCAGTGCTGCGACCAGCCGGTGTGAATGAGCACGGCGCGGCCGCGTACGTCGAGGTCGTCGAGGTTGCGGGCCCCGATCGGAACGCGGATCAGGACGCCGGGCAGGTTCGCGACGCTGGTCAAGGGCAGGTCGGCGAGGTCGCCGCCGTCAGGGAACCGGTGGAACGGGGTGTCGAGGTACGTGCCGGTGTTCGCGATCATGTCGATGCGGCCGATCTGGAACTCCGCGCGGCCGTCGTAGCGCTCGCGCGACGCCTCGCGCGTGAGCCAGTCGCGGATCTGCGGCTCGGGCAGCCCGGGATAGGTGACCATCCCCGATTCGATCGTGTGACTGAGGTCGACGAATCGCATGACATGCGATCATACCGGCATGCCGAAGAAGACACTGGAGTCCCTCGAGCTCGAGCTGCGCGACTTCTCGATGACGTACCCCGAGGTGACGGAGGACCATCCGTGGGGCCACCGCGCCATGAAGGTCAAAGGCAAGGCCTTCGTCTTCCTCGGCGGCGAGAAGGGCGCGAAGGAACTCTCGCTGTCCTTGAAGCTCCCGCAGTCGCGCGACATGGCCGCGGATCTCCCGTTCGCCGAACCGACCGGCTACGGCCTCGGCAAAAGCGGCTGGGTGACGGCGCGGTTCACGAAGATCAGCGAAGTGCCGCTGGACCTGCTGAAGAAGTGGATCGACGAGAGCTATCGTGCAATCGCGCCGAAGAAACTGGTGAAGACGCTGCCGTAGCGCGCCCGATGAGGATCTTCCAGTTTTCCATCGGACTGCCGTTCAGGTTCAGGTTCGACGCGATGTAGTACAGGCGTTTCGTGGCTTCGCCTTTGCCGATGCGGAAGCGCTGTTCGAGGAAGTACGGCGGGATGTTCTGGTAGTACAGCGACGCGCGGACGCTCACGCTCTTCACGTCGACGTCCGGCGACAGCTCGATGCGGTACTGCACGCGATCCAGGCCCTTGCCGCCCGTGTAATCCCGATCGTCCTTCGCGTTTCCGTGCGGGTAGGTCGCTTCGAGGAAGCGGCCGTTGAGTGACGGATCCGGACCTTTCTTCGTCCAGCCCAGCGGCAGGAGGCGGTTGTCCTTCACGTCCTGGTCGCGGCGGATGAAGCTCGTCGTGAAATTGCCATTCACGTCCTTCACCAGCTCTTCGTAGATCTGCACCTGGTCGTCCGAGGTGATGACTTCGTGGTGCTTCTGGTACTTGCCGCCCTCGAGGAACTCCGTATCCAGCGGGCGGCCTTCGCCGTCGACGATCACCCCGACGCTGTTCGTGCGGCCCGAGCTCCACACCACCCGCTCGCGGCCGTCGCGGTTCTCCAGCACGAGCAGCTCGAGGAACGCGCGGCGGAAGCCGACGCCGCTCGGCAGGCGGTGGCCGGTGAGATTCGTCACCGTCACGTTCGCCGTCAGCGTCCGGCCCTTCACGCTCATGTCCGCCGCCATCGTCGCCGTCCGGTTCCGCGCCTGGTCGAACAGATTCGCCTGCGTGTTCTCCAGATTGTCCGACGTGCCGGTCATGTAGTCGCTCCTGCGGACGCCGAGGATGTCGTTGAACTGCTTGAACATCTCGATGAGAAACGCGTTCATGCCCAGCAGCTCGTGGCGTGCGAACCCCGTGGTGCGGAAGCGCACGCGGATGTCGTCCGTCGGTGCGCGGTGCTCGGCCGCGGGATACGAATCGTCCTCCACGATCGCGATGCGCGTCTGGATCGGATCGACGTTCACGCCCAGCTGCTCGTTCACCAGCTTGCGCGGCATGTGACAGTCCTGGCACGTCTGCGCGTCCGGGCCCGGCTTGCCGAACTCGTTCTGGTACGCGCTGTTCAGCCATTCCAGATACGTCGCCTGCTCGATCGAGTGCGGCGTCGTGTCGTTGATCGGCTGGATGGGCTGGTTCTTGTCGACGACCGGCAGGTCGATGGTGTGGCAGCTGCCGCACATCCGCGCGCTCTGGACGTACTCGTTGTGCTTCGGCTTCGCCGCGATCGCGTTGTCCATCGGCACGGTGACGATCTCGTCGTCCTTGAACGGGCCGTAGATCTCGTCCGCGGGGCCGGTCTGGAACTGCCCGGTGATCGTCTTGGTGAGGAAGAACTCCAGCGGCGACTTCTTCCACGTCGGCGGGATCACGTCCCGCTGAATGCGGTGGCACGACGTGCAGCTGATGCCGTCGCGCGACAGTGCGCCGTACTTCGCGCCCGGCTCGCTGCCGGTGCGATAGATGTAGTCGAGCGAGTAGTTCGTGCCCGGGTGATCGATGTCGTGCTGGCGCTTGCCGAGGACGCCGTGGCAGCGGAAGCAGGTGTTGATCACCGAGTGCTTGAGGCTCGTGCGCGTCGCTTCGTCAGGGATGGTATCGAGATACGACAGCTCGCTGTCGAGCTGCGCGAAGAAAATCGGATCGCGTCCGGCGAGGCCCATCGGCGACCAGCGCCATTCCGTGTAGGGCGAGACGTTGACGCCCTTGCCGAGCTTGTTCGTGAGCCACATCGCCGGGCCGAACGGACTGATCGCCGCGCTGTGGCAGGACTGGCACTGGTCGGACGTCATGAACAGCTGGCCGCTGCCTTTGGGAAGCGCCGGCGTGTGGTCCCACGACTCATTCGGGATCCGCTGCACCGCGTTCGCGGCGATGGGTCCGAGGGAGCGGAAGGTCTGCAGGAACGCGGGATTCGGCGCGATGATCGGGGTCGGAGGCGCCGCCTTCGGCGTCTCCGCGTGCCGGGCCTTCGTCGCGGCCTCATCGCGCCACGAATCGTCGACGCGGAACGTCAGCGGATCGCCGGGGAAGCCCTCGATGTTGTTCAGCGCGGAGAACGTCGACTCCTTCTCCGCCGAGGCGTGACAGCGGACGCAGTAGATGCCGAAGCCGGCGTTCGGATACTGGAACGGATACTCGTGGTTGTCGAACGGCATCCCCACCCACAGCTCCGCCCACCACCAGCCGTCGGCCGAACCCTTCGCGTCCTTGATCATGATCGTCCAGTCGGTGACGGACGGCTGCGCGTTCTCCCAGCGCGCGGCGGGCGCGGGGATCCCTTCCTTGATGATCATCGCCCCGTCGGGGATCGCGCCCTCGCGGTTGCCCTGCAGCCAGGTTATCACCGCGGGCGAGTAGTAGACCCGCGCGGCTTTGTGCGTGCCGTAATAGAGGTCGTTGATCCACGGGCCGGTGTCGCGGATGCCTTTGTCGCCGCACCACGCGAGCTGTTTGACGTACGCGCCGCTCTGCAGCCACGCGAGGACGGCGCTCTCGTACTGCGCCAGGTTTTCGGGGGTGACGGTGCCCGGCAGGGGGAGGGGAAACTCACCCGTGCCTTTGCACTCGGCGCGGGCGTGAAGGGCGGCGACGAGGAACACGATGAGCGCGAATCGGCGAAGCACAGCTACCCCCTGTTGTTGTGGTTGCGGAGCGGGACAATTCAAGGTAGCACATCCTCCGTCCCCCTCTGTGTCCTCTGTGTCTCTGTGGTGAATAGCTACGTGCATTGCTCGAGGCGCATGCGTATTCACCACAGGTCCCACCCGGCGGTTGCGGACCACCGCTGACGAAAGAGGTGCAGACGAGCCAACGTAGGGCGTGGCTTCAGCCCGCCTCTCGGGCGGGGTGGGGTCTTTACGAACCTGCCATGCTCACACCGGGGAGGCGGGCTGAAGCCACGCCCTACATTGGCTCGCCGTGGCTGCAACGAGACTTTCGCAGCAGAGACACAGAGAGCACAGAGGGGACAGAGGAGTCAGGATCGATAGGCCTTGTCGCGCGGGAGAATCCTCGCGACGACGATGGTCGACTGCTCGTACCGAAAGAGCACACGCCAGTCACCGACGCGGAGGCGGAACAGCGGCGGGTCCACATCCGTGAGACGGCGTACGTCGCCTTCTCCCTGGCCGAGCCGTTCGATCGCCGCCTGTACGCGCCGGCTCACGACGCGGTCGAGGTCTTCGAAGTCTTTTCGCGCGCGTGCGCTCCACTCGATACGGTCCGGCATCAGCGATTCTGTCGAACGACTTCCTCGTGCGGAATCCGCGGCTCATCGTCGATGCCCTCGATGTCCGCTGGATCGAACGGCTCGTCATCGTCCGCTGCATTCTCGAGCAGGATCCGCAACGGATCGATGGGCTGCTCGAGGGCAGTCAGGATTCGTGCGGCCGTGATCAACTCCGACTCGGGAAGCTTCTCGACGATGTCATGCAGGATCTTTCGCGCGTTCATGGGTCTGTCCAGCTCACGGGATCATAACTCGCCGTTGCGTGTGCGTGATCATTCCGGGAGGAGGCACGGCGTTCATCCCGGTTCGTTTCAGAACGGACAGTCCACGCACCCCGAGCCGCAGCAGGTAGGCTCGGATGCGGGACGCCACCGCCGAGGCGGCGGCGCCGGTTGTTCGTCAGGCGCCGGCACTTCAGCCGGCGTCTCGGGGTTGGGCGATTCCATGCCGTTCCATTTCCTCGCGCAGGGTGCGCACTTCCTGAACCAGGGCTTCGAGGCGATCATTCTGTTTGGCCGGCTGGAGGAAGTATGTGGCGACGAAGGCGGTGAAGGTGCTGAAGAGCGCGGCACCGGCGATCATCAGCATCACGGCGATGACGCGGCCTTCGGCGGTGACGGGGTAGCGGTCGCCGTAGCCAACCGTGGTGATCGTGGAGAGCGACCACCAGACCGCGTCACCGGGCGTGCGGATGTTGGATTGGGCGTCGCTCTCGACGTTGAGCATCGCCAGCGAGCCGAAGATCACCAGGGCGACGGAGACCGCGACGACAGACGCTAACGCGCTGTCGGCGCGCCGGCGCAGGAAGAACGCGGCGAAGACGCGCGCGGAGCGGAAGGCGCGCAGCACGCGAACGACGCGGATCAGCCGCCCCCAGCGGAATGCGTCCATCATCGGGATGCTCGCCAGAAGGTCGATCCAGCCCCAGCGGATGAACTTCCACTTCGACTCCGCCTTCGCGAATCGGACGCCGAGGTCGAGGAGGAAGACGACGCAGATGAGGGTGTCGAACAGCTGCAGCAGCGCGGTGGTCTCCGGCGGCAGCTTGACGATGGTCTCGATGAACAGCGCGACGACGACATAGAGCGAGAGGAAGACCATCACGAGCTGCGGGAGGGTCGTGCGGTCGTCGGATGCACCGGTTTTGGTCACGTGGAGGCCAAGAATACCTTTCGAGATGCCGGCGCGGCCAGAATGAGTGGCGGCGAAGCCAAGTCGAATGCCGGCGGGGCCAAGTCGAGTGCCGGCGGGGCCAAGTCGAATGGCGGCGAGGCCAAGTTGAGTGCCGGCGGGGCCAAGTCGGGTGCCGGCGGGGCCAAGTTGAGTGCCGGCGGGGCCAAGTCGAGTGGCGGCGGGGCCAAGTCGAGTGTCGGCGGGGCCAAGTCGAGTGCCGGCAAGGCCAAGTCGAGTGCCGGCAAGGCCAAGTCGAGTGCCGGCAAGGCCAAGTCGAGTGTCGGCGAGGCCAAGTCGAGTGCCGACGAGGCCAAGTTGAGTGTCGGCGGAGCCAAGTTGAGCGTCGGCGAGGCCAAGTTGAGTGTCGGCGGGGCCAAGTCGAGTGTCGGCGGGGCCAAGTTGAGTGTCGGCGGAGCCAAGTTGAGTGTCGGCGAGGCCAAGTTGAGTGTCGGCGGGGCCAAGTTGAGTGTCGGCGGAGCCAAGTCGAGTGTCGGCGGGGCCAAGTTGAGTGTCGGCGGAGCCAAGTCGAGTGTCGGCGGGGCCAAGTCGAGTGCCGGCGAGGCAAAGTCGAGTCCCCGGGAGGCAAAGCGGAATCCCCGGAGAGCCAAGAGGAGTCCCGGCGGGGCAAAGCGGTCGTCCGGCGGTCTCAAACTCCTCCGTCCCCTTCTGCGTTCCCGGTGGCTCTGTGGTGAATGCACACGTGTTTTCCGTCGCCGCACGCCCCATCACCAGCGCGTCGGATACGACCCGAGCACCTTCACCAGCTCCGCCACCCCCCGCAGGTTCTCCAGCGCTCCCGCCAGCGGCTCCTCGGACACGTTGCCGACGACGTCCACGTAGAACGCGTACTCCCACGGACGCCCTTCGATCGGACGCGACTCGATCTTCGACAGATCGATCTCCCGCAGCGCGAACGCGCCGAGGGCGCGGAAGAGGGCGCCGGGCTTGTTCGCGACGCGGAGGAGGAGCGACGTCTTCCACCGCCGCGTCGGTCCGTCGGCGACGGGACGGATTCCTGTGTCGACAGGCGCCGCCAGGAAGAAGCGGGTGAAGTTCTGCGCGTGGTCTTCGATCCCCGACGCGAGCGTCGCCGCGCCGTAGATGTCGCCCGCGCGGTCCGAGGCGATCGCCGCCTCGTCGCCATTGCCTCGCTCCATCACCATGCGCACCGCACCCGCCGTGTCGTGCACCGGCACCGGCTCGATGTGCGGATTCGCGCGGAGGAACCGTCCGCACTGCGCGAGCGCCACGGGATGCGAGTACACCCGCCGCACGGTCTGCACCGACGCGTCTTTCGCGCCGAGAAGGTTGTGCACGATGCGCAGGTTCGTCTCGCCGAGGATGGCCAGGTCGGAGTCGAGCAGCAGGTCGTAGTTGCGGTGGATCGAGCCCGCGAGACTGTTCTCGATCGGCGCGACGCAGCAGTCCGCGTCCCCGCGCCGCACGGCGTCGAACATCTCCTCGAACGACGCGAACGGCACCGTCGCCGTCTCCCCCAGCAGCCGCCTGGCCGCGCTCTCGCTGAAGGCACCGCGCTCCCCCTGATACGCAACTCTCATCATTTCCTCCAAACGCAAAAAGGCCCGCTCCTTGGGGAGCGGGCCTCGGCGTGGTTTGTTGTGGATGTTCCTCTAGCGCGCCGGCAGCTTCGCTCCGTGAGATGGGGTAAAGCCGAAAAATCGATTGACGCGCATGTGAGGGGGTGATTATGCCACACGCGACCTACTCGAGCGCAATGCGAGGAAGGGACGAAGGCCGTAGAATGACAGCCGTGAAAGATCTCTCTCAACTTCTCGAATTGCCCGTGTCCGAGCGGTTGCAGCTCGTCGAAGCGATCTGGGACAGTCTGGTCGAGGTGCCGGAGGCGGTTCCGATCAGTGATGAGGTTCGCGAGGAGCTCGACCGCCGCCTTGCCGCCTACTACGCCGATCCATCTTCGGCGAAGCCTTGGAACGAGATTCGCAACGAGCTGTTCGGCCGGAAGTGACGCGCCGGCTCCTCGTCTCGCCCGAAGCGCGCGCCGACATCGCAGAAGCAGTTGCGTGGTTTCGTGATCGCTCGCCCGCTCTGCCGGTGAGATTCGGAGTGGAGATCGAGAGCATGTACTCGTCGATTCTCGAACATCCTGAGATGTATCCGCGGGTCTACAAGAACTTTCACCGCGCGCTTCTCAACAGGTTTCCCTATTCCGTCTTCTACGTTATCGAGCCAGACGTCGTGTTGATCGTCGGCGTCGTTCATCAGGCGCGCGATGAATCGACGTGGAAGAAGCGCTCATAACGGCGATTCTCGTTCTCCGCATCGCGGAGGCGCGTCTCGCCGGAGTGGATCAGGCCCTCGATCTCCGTGCGTGCGGGGGGCTCGACCTCGAGATCCTCGATGAGGACGGGGTTATCGAGCTTCTGTTTCGGCATCCATGACGATCCCCCCGCCCGACCCCCCGCCCGGGGTGGCGGCGCGGGACGCCGCCACATCAGCCGGCGAGGACGCCGGCGGTCCGTCAGGCGTTGCCCAATGCTGCGCGCATGGCGTTCGCGTTGCGCGTGATCCACGTGTCGAAGCTTTGCAGCTCCGGCGACAGGGCGCGGTAGGTCTCGATGTCGCCGGAGCGGCTGGGGATGTGGAGGCGGTAGAACTCGAACATGTCGGCGAGGTCTTCGGCGCCGGGGAAGCCGAGGGCAGCGAAGGTTTCGCGGGGGACGTAGGTGTACTTCACGTCGGTGCCGGTGGCTCGGCCGATGGCGTCGGCGTAGGCCTGGGGCGGGAGCTCGTCGCCGGCGAGCGGGACGACCTGGCCGATGTACTTTTCCGGCTGCTCGAACATGGCGGCGACGATGGGGCCGACGTCCTGGACGGAGATCGCGGCGAGCGGGGTGTCGCCCTGCGGGAAGCCGATCTGGTACGTGCCGTCGCCGGCGGGACGGGGCGGGAAGAAGGAGAGGAAGTTCTCGTAGTAGAACGGCAGGTGGATGAACGTCGACGGGATGCCGAGGCTGCGGGCGTAGTCTTCGTGTTCGGCTTTGATGTCGAAGTGCGGGCTCTTGAGCGCGCCGCCGGTGGCCTTCTCGATCGCCGGGAGGGTGCTGAAGATGAAGTGCTGCACGTTGGCGTCGGCGACGGCCTTGACGAGGTTGCGGCCTTGCGGCCTTTCCTTGTCGAAGTGCTCCCAGAAGTTGGTGACGCCGAAGACTCCGTTGACTCCTTCCAGCGCGGCAGCGAGGCTGGCCGGATCGTCGAGATCGCCCTGGACGATCTCGGCGCCGAGGTCGCGGAGGGCGCTGGCGGTGGGGGAGTCGGGCTTGCGCGTGATCGCGCGGACGTTGAAGGCCCCGCGGGCGAGGAGGGCGCGCGCGACGCTGCCTCCCTGAGCACCGGTGGCACCGAAGACGAGGATGGTTTTCATATTTGTCAGTTTACCGGAGCTATCATCGACGGATGCCATTGGCCCCGGAGATCGAAGCGACCTACGAAGTCCTCGCGAAGATGGGCGAGGGGGGCATGGGCTTGGTCTACAAGGTCCGGCACAAGTTCTTCGACGAGATCCGGGTCATCAAGATCCTCCACCAGCAGCTCGAGGCCGCGCAGTCGATCCAGGAGCGCTTCCTCGGCGAGGCCAAACGCGGCAAGCAGCTCGAGCATCCGAACCTGGCGAAGGTGCTCGATTTCAGCATCGCCGCGGACGGCACGGCGTACATGGTGATGGAGTACATCGAGGGGATCACGCTGCGCGAGGTGCTGGCGCGCAACGGCGGCGCGCTCGATTACCGCTACGTGGTGCCGCTCGCGGAGCAGGTGCTGGACGCGCTCGCGTATCTGCACAGCCGCAAGCTGGTCCATCGCGACATCTCCCCGGACAACGTCATGCTGGTGAGCAGTAACGCGGAACCGCGCGTGAAGCTGATCGACCTGGGCATCGCGAAGTCGCTGGACGCCACGCGGCAGCTGACGATGGCGGGGAACTTCCTGGGCAAGGTGAAGTACGCGGCGCCCGAGCAGTTCTCCGGCACGGTCGACGGCCGCAGCGATCTCTACTCCCTCGGCGTCGTGCTGTACGAGCTGCTGACCGGCGTGGTGCCGATCACGGGGAAGGACAACATGTCGGTCATCGCGGGGGTGGTGACCAAGCCACCGCGCGATTTCTCGGAGACGGACCCGGGCGGACGGGTGCCGTCGTACGTCCGCGCGGCGGTGATGCGCGCGCTGGCGAAGAATCCGGACGAGCGCTTCCAGAGCGCGGCGGAATTTGCGGAAGCGCTGCGCGAGCCGGAAGTGACGCTGCTGGATACGCCGGTGGTGATGCCGGCGGCGCCCGCGCCGGAGCCGGTGAAGCCGCGCCGATGGTTCGCGCTCGCGGCGATCGTGGCGGTGCTGCTGACCGTGGCGGTGGTCGCGCTCTTCTTCACGGGGCCGAAGAAACCGGTCGTCGTCCAGGCGCCGTTGCCTGAGACCGCGGGCACAACCGTCGCGGCGGAACCGCCAGTGGTCGAGCGAGGCCAGCTCCTCATCAACGCGCTGCCCTGGGGTCAGGTCACCTCGGTGAAGAATGACAGCGGTGCGGAGCAACTGACGCAGAGCGCGGACACGCCGGTCGTGCTCTCGCTGCCGGCAGGTGCGTACAAAGTGCAGCTCACGAATCCGAACTCGCAGCGCTCCGTGGTGCTCGATGCCACGGTGAGCGCGAACGCCACCACGCGCTGTGAGGCGGAGCTCGACCGCATCGACGCCGACGCGTATGTCAAAGGACTCGGACTATGACCCGCTGCCTCGCTCTCGTTCTGCTGCTCGCCCTGTCTGCCCACGCGCAGGCGCCGTCGACGTTCAAGGACGGCGTCCTCGCGTTCGAGAAAGGGGAGTGGGCGAAGGCGGAGAAGCTGATGCGCGAGACGATCGCCGCGAACCCGCGGGAGTCCGAGGGGACGGTGAGCATCGCGGGGTCGTGGTTCGAGACGTACGTGCCGCACTACTTCCTCGCGCGGGCGCTCGCGAAGCAGGGGAAGTGCGGCGATGCGCTGCAGGCCTTCGCCGAGACCGAGCGCCAGGGCGTTACGGCCGCGATCCCCGACTTCGCGCGGCACCTCCGGACGCGCGGCGGCTGCAAGCCGGCGGCGAAGGCGGAGAAGCCGAAGAAGGTGATCGGCGAGGTGGAGGTGCCGTTCGAGGATGGGACCCCTTCGGCGCCGACGAAGATCGAGCCGAAGCCGAAGACCAAGCCGGTCGAGGTCAAGCCCGCCGAGCCGAAACCCACTGAGCCGAAACCGGTGATCGTGCAGCCGCCCGTCGAAGATCTCGAAGCCCGCGTGCGCCTCACCACCGGCATCCGCGCCTACCTCGAAGGCCAGTACGACGTCGCCGTCCGCATCCTCGACGGCAAGCCCTTCGCCGGCCGCGAGGCCGCGGCCGAGGCCGCGTTGTTCCGCGCCGCGGCGCGCGACGCGCTCTATCGGATCGGCGGCGAGAAAGACGGTGAGCTGCGCGCCGCCGTCGAGAGCGACCTGCGCGTCTATCGCGGGCTGAGCCCGAAGCGGAAGCCCGACCCGCGCATCTTCCCGCCGCGCTTCATCGCGATGGCGGCGTTCCGTTCATGAAGAGCACGACGTCCGTGACGCGCGCGAACTCAACGTAGTCGACGTAGACGATGTTGATGGGGAAGCCACGGGAGTTCGGGATCGTCCACCCCTCCGACATCGCTTCGCCGAGGTGCCGGTTCGGGTCCTTGGAGAGCAGCCAGACTCCGGCCCCGACCAACGATGTCACCACCCAGTCGTTCATGAATAGATCGCACGGGCCGGTCACGACGATCGTCCCGTCCTGTTGCTCGTATTTGCACAGCCCGTCGTACGCGTCGTACTTGTCGCGTTGATCGTCTTCCATCTCGCTGGCGAACATCTTGTCGGCGTACACGTCGTACACGCGCAGGTCGCCGTCCATCGCGGTGGTGTCCCCCGCGTCGCGATAACACCAGAAGCCCGGCACCCTCGGGTCGAGCGCCATGGTCGAGTCGACGGCGAACAGGTAGACATTCCGGCTGGCGATGTACTCGGACAGGGTGACGTCCGCGAGCCGCTTGCCTTCCGGCAGGCTCTCATAGAGCCACGGAGCCATCTCGCGGCGGATCTGCTCGACGAGGATCGGATAGTTGCCCGCGTCGATGTTCTTGAAGTGCGAGAGCTTGAAGATCGCCAGCTCCTTCGGCCCCTCGCTGGCGAACCGGCGCAGATCGTCGAGCATCTCCGACAGCTTCGGCCCGCGAATGACGTTCTTGAGCTCGTGGTAGATGTAGAACGTCCGTTCGTCGGCGTCCCAGGTGAAGCGGACGTCGAACCAGCGGATGCCGTAGCGCAGCTGGTCGTAGAACGAGAGAGACTGGGTCTTGCCGAGGACCGAGATGCCGTAGAGGTACATCCCGGAGTCGTGGGAGCCGGGCAGGACGAGCTGGCGCAGAGTGCGGCCGCCGAGCAGCGGGAGGCGCTGCTGCATCCAGTTGGCGCGATCGGTCAGCAAGGACGTGGCGAACCAGAGGTTGTCGAGCGCCTCGCCCTGGTGCATCTCGATGGCTAGATCCGCCGCCAGCGCGACCGTGGGATGCCTGCCGTCGTCGTAGTACGCCGGCAGCCCGAACCAGCCGACGTTGTCCCCGCGTAGAGCTCCGACGCATTGAAACAGCTCGATGCCCTTCGAGGCCACGACGATGACCGTGCCGTCGTCGCCGAGTGCTACGGAAGTCGTGGTATCGCCGTCGATGTCGAAGTTCTCGATCGGTTTGCTGTCGTGGAAGTCGATGGACCGCTGGGCGGCCTGCAGGGTGCCGGTGCGGACGCGGATCTTGCCGTCGCTCGTGTACACGGCCACGACGTCGCCACGGTTGTTCACGGCGACCCGCGGATTGTGCCCGTTCGCGAAGCCGGTCGCCCCGCCCCAGCGGATCGTGTCTCCTTCAACGGGACCGACGCGGAAGTAGAGACGGTCGTGGCCGGGAAGCGGCTGCGGCTTCTCGGTCTGATGGATCTCGACGGCGATTCCGGCGTCGGTGAGGGCCACGGCCGGAGTCACCCCGCCGTCGTACGAGTCCGGTTCTCCCCAAGCGATCGTGCCGTCGCCGACCCGGCCGACGGAGTAGTAGAGTTTGACCCGGCCCTCGTTGTTGTGGACCTCGACCGCGACGCCGTTCGCGTTCAGCGCGCACGACGGAGTGAGGCCGGTCGTGAATTCCGTGGAGACCCGCCACCGGACCGACGAGCCGTTGACCGCTCCGATCCGCGAGAACAGGGTGTGGCCGAAGTACTCGTTCTTGTGAACCTCGAGGATCGTCCCGTGGCGGTTGATCGCCACCGCCGCGTCGCTGCCGTCGTCTTCCTTCAACCCCAGACCGAAAAACACGTCGCGCATCACAGCCTCCTCCGTGACGATGGGGATTTCTTCAGGTCGCGCGCGTGAACACCTGGCGCTGACTCATCTGATACGCGTGCGTGCGGATCATCTCCCGCACGCTGCGCGGGTCGCGCACGGAGCGGAGCATGTACGTCGGCGAGCTCTTGTCGCTCGAGA
Source organism: uncultured Acidobacteriota bacterium (assembly GCA_963821585.1). Lineage (GTDB taxonomy): Bacteria > Acidobacteriota > Thermoanaerobaculia > Gp7-AA8 > Gp7-AA8 > QHVT01. The sequence goes on along the minus strand of CAWGEI010000003.1, from coordinate 2,659,884 downwards.
TGAGCGTCACGTTGCCGATGCCGAGCACGCGGTCGCCGAGGCCCTGGAAGAACTGGGAGTCGTCGACGTAGCGGAGATCGATCTCGTTCACGGTCTTCGACAGGATCCCCTGTTCGATGATCACGCGCTGGTTCGTGATGCTGTACATCGTCGTGCGCAGCTTCATCCACGCCACGATCAGCACGACCAGCTGCGCCGCCCCCAGGATCCCCGCGATCACCCAGCCCGCCGTTTTGATGTTCCCCTCCTTCAGTTCGTCCGTGACGGTCAACGAGAAGAAGATTGCAATCGCCGGAATCGCGACCAGGATCAGCACCAGCGTCGCGATCTTCCCGATCAGCAGGGTCGGCGACGGCGTCCCGCGCCACAGCGTTTCTTCCTTCGCCGCCTGCGCGATCCCCTGGGCGGGCGGGACGGAGGTCCCGGCGGGAGAAGGACGTCCGCAGTGCGGACACACGGGCGCGAGCGTCGAGACGTCGCGGCCGCAGTCAGGACAGGCGATCACCGGCATGGAGCGAGATTGTACAGGTGTGGAGTCGCGCGCCCCACCGCTCGATGCCCCCGGAGCCCCGGTGGATGCCCTCGGAGCAAAGGTGGAGGCTCCCGGAGCAAAGGTGGAGGCTCCCGGAGCAAAGGTGGATGCTCCCGGAGCAAAGGTGGATGCTCCTCTCGGAGCCTCTCTGCCGCGAAAGGCGAAACTCGCCGAGAGCCGGCTCGTGGCGCGCGAAGGCGCGCCGTCCAATTTAGCCCCGCGCGCACCGCGCGCGGGGTTCGCGAGATCGAACCGGAACGCGGCCGCGAAGGCGGCCGCTACAAACGCGACCTATAGCGACCGCCTTCGCGGCCGCACCCTCCACACGCTTTGGAGCCCCGCGCTTCGCACGGGGCTAGATTGGACGGCGCGCCTTCGCGCGCCACCGGCACGCCGTGTATTTGTTGTCCGAGAAACTGAGAGCCAGAGACTTTCCGGAGGCAGTGAAACGATCGAAGAGGTGCAGATCGGGAGGGGTGCTAATCACGTGCGTTCAAGTCGAGCCATTGTTTGATCATCTCGCAGTAGTCGGCATACGTGAGCCTGGCAGGATTGAGATGGCCAATCCTCGCGATTTCGGGGAGATCGCGTTTGAATTTGCGATACCGGTCACGGATGTACTCCCAGCCCGGAATGTCCGTGAGTCCCGATTCCACGCGAAGAAAGTTGCGAACGGCTTCGATCACGAGCGTCGGTCTGTTCCGGTGCTCCTTGATGTCCTGGCCGGAGATGTCGGACACGAATTTCTGATAGCGGTACTGGCGTCTGTCGAGGATCAGCAGAGTCTTTCGCCGCTGTCTGGCTGATCCGAACTTCGCGCATCCCAGAGCGATCCCCAGCTCGAGAGGCATGTTGAACCGAGGAAGCGAGTACCGCTCGTCGATCTCGGTACGGGACAGGTCGTGTATCGAATAGCGGGAGTCGCGAATGAGGTCCGTGATCTTGTCGAGACGAACCTCAGCGGAGTTCATTCGTTCGCGTGCGCAGTTCGGGCGAAATCCGCAGTCCGTGACGGTGAATACGATCGCGTCGAAGAAGGGGTTGTACTCGCGATCGAACGGGCAGTTGATGAAGACGTTCTCGTCGTATTGGCGCGTCGAGACAGCCATCCAGCTACATCTCTACATCGTCGTACGACGCGTGCGCCTCTTTCACGGCCTTGATCGCTGCCGTGATCCGACTGGAGCTGATCTCACGCACGCCGGCTGGGGACAGGTACTTTCGCGAGATCACGCGCGGTGCGGCTGCTTCTCCCGAACGGGCCTTCCGTCCGGAGCGTTTCGCGCCGGGCTTTGTTCGCAATGACGACTTCTTCCGGGCGGCAGCTGTCATGACACGAGTTTACCTGAAAAGAAAGTGGCGACTTGCGTCGCCACTTTCCAATTACGCGTTGCTGTTGTTGGGGATGGGCGGCGCCACCGGCGTCGCCACGTCCGTCGACGGGCCGGAGCCGGGCGCGATGGTCAGCGCCTCGCCGGGGCTCTGGTCCGGGTAGTACTCCTTGAGCTTCAGGTAGTCCGTGCCCGTTTCCTCGGTGATGATCTGGCTTGACTTCCCAGCCGTCGAGGGTCTCTCTCTCGAGGAGCTTGCGGGCGATGCGCTCGAGGGAGCTTCGGTTGGCGGTGATGATCTCGTGGCGGCCTTGTAGGCCTTGTCGAGGATGCGGCGGACTTCCTTGTCGATCTCGACGGCCGTGGACTTCGGAGAAGTCGCCGTGCTGCGCGAACTCGCGGCCGAGGAAGATCTCCTGCTCCTTCTTGCCGAAGGTGACCGGGCCGAGCTCGGACATGCCCCATTCGCAGACCATCTTGCGGGCCATGCCGGTGGCGCGCTCGATGTCGTTGCCGGCGCCGGTGGTGATCTCGTTGGGAACACCTCCTCGGCGATGCGGCCGCCCATGAGGACGGCGAGCATGGCCTCGAGGTAGCGCTTCGAGTACGAGTACTTGTCCTCGGTCGGGCAGCTGCTGGGTGAGGCCGAGGGCGCGGCCGCGAGGGATGATCGTGACCTTGTGCAGCGGGTCGGCGGCCGGGAGCATGGCCGCGACGATGGTGTGTCCCGACTCGTGATACGCGGTGTTCTTCTTCTCGCGGTCGGACATCATCATCGACTTGCGCTCGACGCCCATGATGACCTTGTCCTTCGCGTACTCGAAGTCGACCATCTGGACTTTCTTCTTGTCGTAGCGCGCGGCGTTCAGCGCGGACTCGTTGACGAGGTTCGCGAGGTCGGCGCCGGAGAAGCCGGGCGTGCCGCGGGCGATGACTTCGAGCGTCGACGTCTTCGGCGAGCGGGATGTTGCGGGTGTGGACGCGGAGGATGCCTTCGCGGCCCTTGAGGTCCGGCAGGTCGACGACGACGCGGCGGTCGAAGCGGCCCGGGCGGAGCAGCGCGGGATCGAGGACGTCGGGCCGGTTCGTGCCGGCGATGAGGATCACGCCGTCGTTCGACTCGAAGCCGTCCATCTCGACCAGCAGCTGATTCAGCGTCTGCTCGCGCTCATCGTGTCCGCCGCCGAGGCCTGCGCCGCGGTGACGGCCGACGGCGTCGATCTCGTCGATGAAGATGATGCACGGAGCGTTCTTCTTGCCCTGCTCGAACAGGTCGCGGACGCGCGAGGCGCCCACGCCGACGAACATCTCGACGAAGTCCGAGCCGGAGATCGAGAAGAACGGCACGTTCGCCTCGCCGGCGATGGCGCGGGCGAGGAGGGTCTTGCCGGTTCCCGGGGGGCCCATGAGCAGCACGCCCTTCGGGATCTTGCCGCCGAGCTTCGTGAACTTCTGCGGCTCCTTGAGGAACTCGATGATCTCGTGGAGCTCGACCTTCGCCTCGTCGACGCCGGCGACGTCCTTGAACGTGACCTTCTTCGCGGAGCCGCTGAGCAGCTTCGCCTTGGACTTGCCGAACGACATGGCCTTGTTGCCGCCGGCCTGCATCTGGCGCATGAAGAAGACCCAGAGGCCGATCAGGAAGAGGAACGGGGCCCAGGTGATGAGCGCGGTGACGAAGGAGCCGTCGCGCTCCGGTTCGAACTCGACGACGACGCCTTTGTCCTCGAGCCGTTTGTACAGCTCGTCGGGGAGGGTCTTGGGACCGGTTGCGGTGAAGGGGTGCGCGCCGCCCGGAGCGGTAGCCTTGGTCTCGCCGCGGATCTCGCCTTCACTGATGGTGACCTTCTGGACGACACCCTGGTTCACCCGGCTGATGAACGTGCTGTACTCGATCTTCTCACTCGCTCCCTTGGCCGTGTTGAAGAGGTTCCAGAGGAGGAACACCAGCACGATGATGACGACCCACAGGAGCGCGGTTTTGACTGTCGAATTCAACGAATTGCCTCCAACGTGACCAGACGCGGATGCGCCGCGCGTGCCACGTACACTATCGCGATCCGTAACGGGGCGCGAGCGGACGTTATTGCAGACCGAGTTGGCAGTTGGCAGTTAGCAGTTGACAGGAGCGACACCTCACCAGCGCGGGCCTTTTCTCCTGCCAACTGCCAACTGTCAACTGTCAACCAGCTCTACGTTACGCGGCCGATGTAGGGAAGGTTTCCGAACCGCCGCATCTGTTCCAGTCCGTACCCAACCCAGATGCCGTCCTCGTCGATGGTGAAGGCGCGGAAATCGGCGGTTACGTCGACGGTCCGGGCGTTGGGGCGGTCCAGGAGGGCCACCAGGCGGAGGGTCGCCGGCTCGCGGGTCCGGAGCTGGGTGAAGAGGTAGTTCTCGATGATGCCGGAGTGAACGACGTCCTTCAGCAGATACACATGGCGCCCGCGGATGTCGTTGAAGCTGAGGAAATCGATCTCCACGGCGTCGGCGATCTGCTGGTCGGCGTTGTCCTGCACGACGTCGATGAAGGCGAAACTGGCCGGCCCCGGGATCTCCCGCAGCAGGTCGCCGAGGAACAGCGTTGCGCCTTTGAGGATCCCCAGGAGGAAGACCTCCGCGTCGCCGGCGTCATGGCGGATCTCCCGGCCGAGGTCGCGGACGCGGCTCGCGATCTGTTCAGCACTGAAGACGGGACGGATCGTCTCGTTCGTCGTCATCCAACCACACTCGATAGAGAACGCCGGGCGGATCGGTCACCTTGAACCGTTCCGACACTTCCACACCCGCGATCCAGACGATCTCACCGTTCCAGACGAGCAGGGGGAGGCGGTCTCGTAACTCCGCAGGGATTTTACGATCAATCAGAAAGTCTTTGAGCTTTTTCGGAGAGGGGAGGCCGAGGGGGTGGAAACGGTCGCCCTCGCGGCGGTTGCGGACGAGGAACGTTCCGTCGCTCGCGGGGAGCTGGATGAGTTGCCCGGACGTAGGGCGTGGCTTCAGCCCGCCTCCCACGTGGGGGGGCGGGCTGAAGCCACGCCCTACGTTGGTGATGCGCATGGTTTTGCCTAGGGTGGGGATGTGCGCGGGGTGATCGGCCGTCAGCTCGACTTCGAACGCGTCCGTCGGTGTCGGTGGCCGGCGCAGCACCAGGGCGCCGCCCTGGCGTACCAGCTCCAGCTCCTTCGTCACGCTCATCCGCCGCACCCCGTCCACCTCGGACGCAATGCGCGACGCATCGAAGTCGCGGGCGTGGGGATCCAGCCTGCGGATGTGGCGTTGCAGGAGGGCGCCGCGCAGCCACGCGTCTTCCGGCCAGCTCGTGAAGCGTGTCTGGTGCTCCGACACCTCGGCGTGCGCCCGCTCGGCGTCGTCGATCGCGCGCTCGATGAGCGGCCACTGCGCGCGGGCCTGTTCCGCGACGTTCGCCAGCGACTCGATGCCGCCCACTTCGCGCAGGAACACGCGCACACGATTGCGGAGGAAGCGCAGGTCGTCGTTCGAGCGGTCGAAGCGCGCGATGATGCCGCGCTCGCGGAGAAACTCCTCGATCTCCGCGCGGGTGACGTCGAGCAGCGGACGGACGAAGCCGTCGTCGCGTACGGGATGGATTCCGCGCAGCCCCGCGATCCCGCTCCCCGTGAGCAGGCGCATCAGCACGGTCTCCGCCTGGTCGTTCTGCTGGTGCGCGGTCGCGACGTACCGGGCGTCGACTTCGCGCAGCCGCGCGTACCGTACCTCCCGCGCAGCCGCCTCGATGCCCCGCGCGCGGACGAGCTCCGGATCGAGTGTCCCGTCGAAAACGGTCACTTCGACGCCCAGGCGCGCGCACAGATCGCGCACGAACGCCTCGTCCGCCTCGGAATCCGCACCTCGGAGGTGGTGGTTCACGTGGGCAGCGAGGATCGTGAAGCCGTCCGCCCGAAGGTCGGCGAGGGCTACGAGCAGGGCCGTGGAATCGGTCCCTCCGGACGCAGCGACGGCCAGACGGCAGGGCGGAAATCCTCGTTTGACGAAAAACTGACGAACTTTCGCTCGGATCATTGGCGGTTTGCTGCTAGTTTACGGGCACCGGCACTGTTTGCAGGGGGAGGATTCCGGATATGCGCCGCCGAGGTCACGCTGGTTTCACACTCATCGAGCTGCTGGTGGTCGTCGCGATCATCGGCATCCTGGCAGCGATCGCCATCGCGAACTACCTGAGCGCGATCCACCGCGCCCGGCAGAAGCGGACGATGTCGGACATCCGCAACATCGCGACCGCCTGGGAAACCCGCAACTCGGAGAAGGGCTCCTACGCGCCCGGATTCACCTATCCGACCGCGGCGGTCCCGTTCGACGAGCTGGATACCGCGCTCACGCCCAGCTTCATGAAGACCGTGCCCAAGATCGACGGATGGGGACATCCGTACGAGTTCGCATTCGAAGGACGGGTCTACGCGATCCGCTCGCCGGGCCGCGATGGCATCTACGAAGGCACGGACTACGCGGCGGAGGCGACGGACAGTCCGGACTGCGACATCGTCTACTCGAACGGCCGTTTCGTGACCTGGCCGGCGGACGTCCAGAAGAATTAACGTCCTCCGGATCGCCCGAAAACGCCCGAATGCCGTTCTTCGGGTCACAGTCTCACCGTTTTGATTCCGCGCTTGGTGACATCCTTGCGATAATCCGCCCGCTTATTCATGGCGATCGCAAAGGGTGATCTCATCGGTCCTTACGAGATCCTCTCGCACATCGGTGCGGGTGGAATGGGGGACGTGTGGCGCGCGCGGGACCAGCGCATCCGGCGCGACGTGGCGGTCAAGATCCTGCCCGACGCCTACGGCGAGGGCGACGAGCGCGTGGAGCGCTTCGAGCAGGAGGCGCGGGCCGCGGGGGCGCTGAATCATCCCGGACTGGTCACGATCTTCGACGTCGGCACGAAAGACAGCGCGCCGTACATCGTCATGGAGCTGCTCGAGGGCCAGACCCTCCGGGACGTGATCGGCCGCGTGACGCCGGGGCCCACCCCGCACCGAAGGGTGATCGACTACGCTTCGCAGATCGCCGCCGCGCTCGCGGTGGCGCACGAGAAGGGGATCGTCCACCGCGATCTGAAACCGGAGAACCTCTTCCTCACGTCCGACGGCCGGGTGAAGATCCTCGACTTCGGACTGGCGAAGCTGGCGGAGGGGGCGGGGAGCGACAGCGGCCGGCACAAGACGGCGCGGCATCTCACGTCGGCGGGCATGGTCGTGGGCACTCCGGGCTACATGTCGCCGGAGCAGGTGCGCGCGCAGCCACTCGATCACCGCACCGACATCTTCGCCCTCGGCACGGTGATGTACGAGATGCTGTGCGGCCGCTCGCCGTTCGAGAGCGAGTCGGCGGTGGAGACGATGCACGCGGTGCTGAACACCGAGCCGCCGATGTTGCTGGCGCTCGCGCCGGACGTGCCTCCGGCGCTCGAGACGATCGTGCGGCACTGCATGGAGAAGAATCCGCGCGACCGCTTTCAGTCGGCGCGCGACCTGGCGTTCCAGCTGCGGATGCTGGTGGACGGGGAAGCGAGAACGACAGCCACCCGGCGCCCCTCGCTCTCGCTGCACAGGAAGCGGGACCAGCGGTACCGCTGGATCGCCGCGGCGCTGCTGGCGATCGGCGCCGCGGTGGCAGGCGGCTTCGCGCTGAGCCGCGTCGTGGGCGCGGAGGCGGAGTCCGCGCCGCGCACGTTCCGGCAGCTGACGTTCGGCGACGGCCTGGAGCTGTTTCCGACCCTCGCGCCGGACAGCAAGTCGTTCGCGTACGTCTCGGCGGCGTCGGGGGACCGCGACATCTACGTGCAGCGCGTCGACGGCCGGACGGCCATCAACATCACCGGCGATTCGCCGGACGACGACTCCGAGCCGGCGTTCTCGCCGGACGGCTCGCAGATCGCGTTCCGCTCCGAGCGCGAGGGGGGCGGAATCTTCGTGATGGGCGTGACGGGCGAGTCGGTGCGCCGCCTGACGGACAGGGGCTTCAACCCGTCCTGGTCGCCGGACGGCACGCGCATCGTCTACGCCACCGCGGGCGTCGAGCTGCGCCCGCACACGCGGGCGGAGACGAGCGAGCTGTGGATCGTGGACACGCGGACGGGCGTGCGCAAGCCGCTGGTGCAGCCGCGCACCGGGGGGCCGGACTTCGGCCGCGAGAGCGACGGGGTGCAGCCATCCTGGTCGCCGCACGGGAAGCGCATCGCGTTCTGGGGACTCGCCAACTGGACGGGGCAACGCGACATCTGGACGATCGACCCGCAGGCGCCGCAGCCCAAGCGGACGGTCGTGCGCGTGACGACCGGCTCCGCGCTGCACTGGAATCCGGTCTGGTCGCCGGACGGGAAGTACCTCTATTACGGCAGCGATCGCGACGGGACGCTGAACCTGTGGCGCGTGGCGATCGACGAGGGGTCGGGAAGGCCGCTGGGCTCGCCCGAGGCGGTGGCGTTGCCGGCGTCGGTGAGCGGGAACTTCGCGTTCTCGCAGAACGGCGACATGGCCTTCGTCACGATCACGCGCACCTACCGGCTGATCGAGCTGCCGTTCGATGCCACCACCGGGCAGACCGGCACACCGCAGACGCTGTTCGGCGGATCGGAGGAGATCCTCACGTTCCAGCCGTCGCCGGACGGCAAGACCATCGCCTACACGACCGGGGGCGGCATTCAGGAGGACCTCTTCGTCGCGGACCTGAACGGGACGCGCGTCCGCCAGCTGACGAACGACGCTGCGAAGGATCGCTCCGTCTCCTGGTCGCCGGACGGCAAGACGCTGTACTTCTATTCGAACCGCGACGGGGCGTACAACAACTGGAGCATCGCCGCGGATGGCAGCGGGCTGAAACGCGTGGCGGACAAGACCGAGCTGCGCAGGCTGGGCATCAACAATCTCTACATTCCGAACATCTCTCCGGACGGCAAGACGATCGCGACGCAGAGCGAGAAGTCGAACGTGCTCGTCCATCTCGACCGTCCTGACGGCCGTCGCGTCGAGCCGATCCCGCTGAACGTCACGGCGCCGCGATGGTCGCCGGACGGCACGAAGATCATCGGCTCGTTCGACACGCAGACGCTGGCCGGCCCGAGGGCCGGCATCCTCGTGTACTCGATCCCCGGACGCCGGACGGAGAAGGTCTACGAGACCGGCGTGCGGCCGCAGTTCCTCCCCGGCGGCAGGAAGATCGTGTTCTTCGAGAAGAACACCATCGGGCAGCTCGATCTCGACATGAGACGCGTGACGAGTACGCCGTTCGTGCCCATCCAGGGCACGCGTGTGGACGTCACGAACGCCATTCCGTCGCTGTCGCACGATGGAACGACGCTGTTCCTCCGGCACATCCACGAGCAGGGCGACGTCTGGATCCTGGGCGCTCCGCAAAAGTGAGGTAGGGCTTTGCGTTTCGTGCGACACTCCTCAGCAGGGGCTTCCGGTCCATTCACCAGAACGAGAGAGAGAGGAAGAAGGAGGAGTCATGCCTAACATCAGAGACCTGGGGATCAGCTCGATCCCGGCAACGGCACGGCCGATGACGGCCAGCGATGGCGACGAGAGCGGTTACAACCAGACCACCAGCCCACCGCTGTGCGGGTGCGAGCCCACGAGCCGGCCGGGCTGCAATCCGACGTACCAGGAGCCGGAGTGCCAGCCGACCAGTCAACCGGGGTGCAATCCGACCAACAATCCGGTGTGCGAGCCCACGAGCCAGCCGGGCTGCAATCCGACCAACGAACCGGCGGCGCCGTCCACCTGCGACCCGACCAGTCAGCCCGGCTGCAATCCCACCAATCAGGCGCGTGGCCAGGGGCACGGAGCTTATTCGGCGATCCCGCCCGAGGCGATTGCACAGCTGAAACAGCAGCTGAAGCACCACATCAGCACTGAAATCCGGAACTGAGGTGGCGGCAGCCGGAAGCCCGCACCCCGGAACACGCGTCATGCCCTCGCTGAACGGGATCCGATTCCGCGCCAGTCCTTTCGTCGAGCTCAAGCGGCTCGCCGATCTCGAGGCCGGGCAGCGGGAGCCGTTCCGCGAGCTGGAAGACGATCCGGAGTTCTACGGCCTCTTCGTCGCAAGGCCGCCGCTGACCATGAACGTGAAGTCGGTGACGCGTCCGGTGGCGGACCTCTTCCGCACGCTGGCGGCGCCGTCGAGCGTGGATGACGCGCTTCTCGGCGAACCTGAGATTGTGGACCTCGTGCTCGACGGCATCCTCGAAGTGGAGAGTGGCGGCGAGTTCGTGTGCGGCGCGGACGCGCTGCCCGTCGTCTGCCCGGCCTTCGGAGCGCAGAGGGCAGAGGGCAGAGGGCAGAAGAACCTGGAGAGCTTCTGCCCTCCGCCCTCTGCCCTCTGCCCTCTGGACCTCGGCGCGACTGCGCGGTTGTCGCGCGACGCGCTGCTGTACGCGCAGGACCTCGCGACGCAGGACCCGCAGGCCCTGGCGATGGCGCTGTATTTCTACAACCGCATCCCGCTGTCGGCCTTCTGGAAGACCCGCTTCGCGACGGCGGACGCGATCCTCACGCACCTGGGTGTGGATGCCGCGCGTCTCGAGCGCGAGTGGATCGCCGCGCACGGGTCGCCGGGATGGTTCGGGTGGGTGTCGCGGAACGCGGCACGCCGCGAGCCGGGCGCGGTGACTTGGAAGTTGTACGTGAGCCCGCGTCCGGAGCGCATCCGCGACGCGTTCGCGGTGGTCGTGCGCACGCTGCCGGCGGTCCGGGCCGCGTCGTTCAAGGTGGCCAATACCGCCTCCGGGATGCTCCGCCCGGACAAACTGATCGCGTACTTCGGGTCGCGCGAGGATCTGACGGAGGCGGCGGAGACGCTGGGCCGCGAGCTGGCGGGCTGCGAGGCGCAGGGCGTGCCGTTCACCGCGTCACTCGACGGGAGCGGTCTGCTCTCATGGGGCGTGGATCCGCCGGAAGACGATCGTGCGCTGCGCTGGCTGAGCCGCGAGAGCTGGCGTCTATGGCTCGTCCAGCGCCTCGGCGCCGCAATGTCGGTTGCCCTGTCGACGGCGAAACCGGCGCGGAGCACCTCGGCGATCGAGCCGTGGCGCTTCGCGCTGGAGCGCGCGCGGCGGCACGGCGTGGACGTCGAGACGTGGACGCCGTCCTCGGCCCTCTGGAGCGCGCGATGAATTTCACCGCGGAGTTCGTGCTGCGCAACGACGTGCTCCTGGTCCCGTGCGAGGAGCTGAGCGACGACGTGCGCGGCCGGATCTCCTTCAATGAAGGCGACTACACGCTGTCGCACCGGCACGGGCGGACGCTGGCGCAGGTCATCGACGGCGACACGGCCTCGCTGCTCGCTCTCTTCCGCAGTCCGAGGACGATTGTCGAAGCGGTAGCAGAGAACAGCCGGGTGCTGGGGAAGGACCCGGAGGCGTGGCTCGACGAGCTGCTCCCGTACCTCGGTACGTTCGTCCACAAGCGCGTGCTGGTGCCGGCGGGCTCGGAGGATGAGCAGGAGATCCGTCCGCGGTTCGAGAGCGGCGCGACGGTCGCGAGGTGGAAGATCGTCCGCTGCGCAAGTCTGATGGAGGACAGCGAGATCTATCAGTTGCGCAAGGGGAGCGAGGTCGCGGCGCTGAAGGTGGCGCGGTCTTCGTCGCCGCACGTGTGCGCGCTGTTCGAGAACGAAGAAGCGGTGCTGCGCCATCTCGACGGCAGCGGGATCGCGCCGCGCCTCCTCGACGCGGGCGTGGTCGAGGAGCGGCCCTATCTGATCCTCGACTGGGTGGCGGGCGTGGACGCCGCGACGGCGGCCGCGCAGCGCCGGCACGATCGCGCGTCGCTGATCGAGCTGTGTGCGTCGATCGCGGCCACGTACGCGGAGCTGCACGCGCACGGGGTCCTGCACGCCGACGTGCATCCGCGGAACATCATCGCCGGCGGGCAGACGATGCTGCTCGACTTCGGCTACGCGGTGATCGACGGGCAGCCGCCGCGGACGGCGCGGGGAGGGTTGTTCGCATACTTCGAGCCGGAGTTCCTTGCGGAGCTGCGGCAGGGGAGGAACGCCCCCGCCACGCCGGCCGGCGAGCAGTGCATGCTCGCGGCGATGCTCTACTACCTCATCGCGGGTGAGCATCATCTCGACTTCAGCTACGACCGCACGGAGATGGCGCGGCAGGGCGAGGAAGATCCGCCCCGGCCATTCGCGATCCCTTGGCCTGAGGTGGAACGGATCCTTTTCCGCGCGCTGGAGAAGAATCCGGCGCGGCGGCACGCGTCGATGGCGGAACTGGCCGCGCTGCTTGCGCAGGTGCGCGACCAGGCGGTGCGCGAAGCGCTGGCAACGCCGGTGAGCACGGAAGCGCAGGCGCTGCTGGAGACCACGCTGCGGTCGTTCGCGCGGGGCGGGGAGCGGTTCGCCGAAGGATTCCCGATCGCGCCGCGGGCGACGATCAACTATGGCTGCGCGGGCGCGGCGGTGGGGCTGCTGCGCATCGCGGAGACGCGCGGCGACGCGGCGCTGCTGGCGCTCGCGGACGTGTGGCGGTCGCGCGCGGTCGCGCTGATCGGCCCCGACGATTCCTACTACAACCCCGACTCCGAGCTCCCCCGCTCCGTCCTCGGCGACGTCACGCCGTATCACACGGAAGCGGGCATTCACGCGGCGGCGGCGATGGTGGCGGCGGCGATGGGGGACACGCACGCGCACGACCGCGCGGTCGCCGCGTTCCTGCGCGCGTCGGACCGTCCGTGCGACGAGATGGATCTAACCCTCGGCCGCTCCGGGAGCCTCCTCGCCGCGGCCCTCTTGCTCGATGTTAAGTATGGGTGGGGTCAGACCCCATCCGCACTTAACGTGTTTGGGACGGAGACCATGCGCGCGATCTGGGCGGAGCTCGACGCCCGCCCGGCGATCGAAGCAACCACCGACGACCTCGGCGTCGCCCACGGCTGGGCGGGCTACTGCTACGCGGCGCTGCGCTGGTGCGCGGCGTCGGGCGACGTGCCGCCGTTGCGGCTCGCCGATCGGCTGCACGAATTCGCGGCGCTGAAGACGATGAAGGGCCGCGGCGCGTACTGGCGCACGGCGGTCGGCCGTCCGGTCGACGCGATCATGCCCGGCTGGTGCAACGGCAGCGCGGGCCAGGTCTTCCTCTTCACCCTCGCCCACCGCCTCCTCGGCGACGACGAATGGCTCCGCCTCGCCGAGCTGGCCGCCTGGAACAACTGGGACGAGCCGTGGTCGCACTCGACCCTCTGCTGCGGCACAGGCGGCCGCGCGTACGCGCTGCTCAACCTCTACCGCCACACCGGCGCCGGCGAGTGGCTGAGCCGCGCCCGCCAGCTCGCGAACCACGCCGCGTCCATCGCCCTCGCCACCGCCCAGCGCCCCGGCGCGCTGTGGAAGGGAGAGCTCGGCGTGGCCGTGCTCATCTCCGACCTCGCGTCGCCGGAAACCGCGCGCATGCCGTTCTTCGAGTGAACGTCCGTCTGTCGCCTGCTACGCAGGCTCGTTCTTGTCCGCCGCTCCTGTGCCCCGGCTGAAGCCGGGGCCTATTTTCTCGAGCCCGCTACGCGGGCCCGCTCGCTGCCGTAGGCAGCGTGAGGCGATAGACCCCGGCTTCAGCCGGGGCTCGCGGCGGCGATTTGGAATGAGCCCGCGTATAGCGGGCGGCAGATCCGCCATCGTGATCGCGCGTGCTACTCTCGTCCCGGTCTCCCAACCCCAACGCGAAGGAGGAGCATATGTCGATGGCTCGACTCAAGGCGGATATCTGCGTGGTGGGTGCCGGATATGCGGGCCTCGCCGCAGCGTACCAACTGCAGAAGACCAACTCCGTCATCGTTCTCGAGGCAGGGAACCATCCCGGCGGGCGAGTCTGGACCGAGCATCTCTCCGACGGCACGTGGTTCGACATCGGCGGGGCCTGGGTCGCGGACCAAAACTCCCAGCCGAACATCCGCGCCCTGATGAGAGAACTGGGCGTGGACACCTACGACCAGTACATCGGGCCTGACCTCGAGGGACGAACGATCTTCGTCGCCTCGGATGGACGCCGGTCGACCTACAAGCCGCTCAGCGCCAACGTCGAGGAGCGGTTGCCGGAATTCAGTCCTGCGCCGTACTCCAATATTGCGGCCCAGGTGGACGTCGGCTCCTCCATTTTCGCGTTGACGGCGATGTCCGCGAGCGTGCATGCCGAGAGGCCGTGGGAGGACGTTGCGTTCGAGCTTCCATTGAGCCTCATCGGCCCGAAGACGACGCGTGAGGCGGACCAGATGACGGTGCAGACCTGGATCGATCTGAACATGACCTCCACCGACGCGAAGACGCTGCTGCAAAACGCGGTCACCGGAGTGCTGGGAGTGAGTCCGGCGGCGTGCTCGCTCCTCCATTTCCTGTTCATGCTGAAGACGTTTCAGTCGAAGTTTTCGAAGATGATCAACTTCGCGTTCCAGTCGAACTTCGTGAACATGATCGGATCCGGGAAAGGGGAGGCGGAACAGTTCCGGGTCAAGGGCGGTGCGCAGGAGATGGCGAAACGGATCGCGGCGAAACTCGGCGAGAACCTTCTCCTGTGCCATCCCGTGCGCCAGATCACGCAGGATGGCCGCGGGGTCACCGTCAGCTCGGAGAACGTGTCGGTTCGCGCGCGCCGCGTCATCGTGGCCACCGGCACGGCGATGGCGAACTTCATCCGGTTCGATCCCATCCTTCCCGCCACGCGTGCACTGCTGCAGCAGCGCATGCCGCAGGGAGAAGTGTGGAAGATCTGGCTCTGCTATGACAAAGCGTGGTGGCGGCTGACGAAGGAGGGTCTGAACGGCGAGACGGTCTCGATCCACGCGAAGGACTTCGTCGCCAATTCACGAGACGCCGGCCTGGGACCGGGCCAGAACGAGCCCGGCCTGATGAACGTGTTCGTCGCGGGCGATCGGGCGCGCGAGTTCGCCGCCATGGGCCGGGCCCGGCGAAAGGCGCAAGTGATCCGCGAGCTCGTCCACCGCTTCGGCACCAGCAAGGCGGCCCAGCTTTCGAAAAAGATCCTGTTCCCGGCTGTCTTGCCGCAGAACCCGGAGCCCGACTCGTATTTCGAATGGAACTGGGCCCAGGACGAATTCACGCGCGGCGATTACGCGGCCGTCCCCGGTCCGGGCGTCCTGACCGCGTATGGCTTCGGTCCCGCGATGCGAGCCCCGTTCAAGCACGTGTACTGGGCCAGCGTCGATCTCGCGACCTACCCCTACGCCTCGTTCAGCGGAGCGGTGCAGTCGGGAGAAGAGACGGCGAAGCAGGTGCTCGAGTCGTTGTAGCGGTCGACGTGCGATGCTGAAGCACGCGTCAAACCGCCGAAGCCGCCAGCCGAGTGAGCTCGCGATCGAATTCCGCGAGGAACGCGCCCACCATCCCCGAGTACGGCTTCTCCGGTCTCGCGTACCCCATGGCCACATTCCGGAAGGGCTGCAGGAGGGATCGCAGCTTCTCTTCGTTCTGCACATTCTGCGACTTCAGGATCGTGTCGATCGCGGGCTGCCAGAACAGCTGCAGGTCGTGAACGCGCGCCATCCGCTCGCGGACCAGTCCCGCGCGGTTGAGGCCGTAGACCGCGATCGACGCCTTTCCGTACGGATCATCCTCGCCGTTCACCATGCGCGGCCGAACGAACGGAATCGGTTTCTTCGCCTCCCACAAATACGTCGAGCGGTCCCAGTCGAACACCCACTCGATGTGATCCTCCGGCCGCCGTTCGGTCGGGTTGATGAGCAGCGGATCCTCCGCTGCGACGTCGCCATGCTCGTCCGCGATCCAGTTGTTCCCGCGCACCGGAAAGGAGTTCGCCTTGCCAGACATCGTTTGCGCCTGTTTCAGCTGCGCGATCTCGAACTCGTCCAGGGTCATGCCGGGATCGAACGCGAGGTGGCGTCGCCGTTGATTGCAGGGGGGACAGCTAGGCAGGAGATTCGACCAGACCGCCGCCAGCCACCAGTAGCCACGATGCTCCTTCGCCTCGGTGACCCCGCCTTTGGGGCGGTAGTGCTCGACGTCGAGCGCGTCCACCGCGCGGTAGCTGCTCTCGCAGTATGCGCACTTCTCGTGGAAGAGATCGTCCAGGGCCTTGCAGACCTCGAACTCCTTGTAGCGACTGAACTCGTACGCCTTCTCCGGCGGTGGAACGGAGGAGTAGTACTCGCGCGCGAGCTCCAGTTCGCTCTTCGCCTCGTGCTTCGGAAACGGCTTCGCGAGCGCGTTCAGCACGTCCGCGGGGTCGGGCACCGGCCGCTTGACGTGAATCATTCCGGCACCTCGGTCGACTCGAGCGATTTCCAGAGGTTCACGACGTTGCTGATCGAGTCGCGCTTGAGCGCCGCCCGATCCGCGGGCTGCGTAGTCCGGCGGTCGAGGAGGTACTGACTGACCGCCTCCTGGACGACCTGCACCTGCGGCGTGTCGCCGAGGACGAAGACGTCGTGCGCCGTTTGCCGGTGGCTTTCGAGCTCGTCGTTCTCTTCCGGGGTACGGTCGCGCTTCGTCGCCAGCGCCGCATAGCGCGCCATCGTCTGCTCGAACGCCGGGTCCTCGGTGCTGAACAGGCCGAAGTAGTCGGATGTGAGGAGCTGCTCCACGCTGAGCCCCTGCACGTTCGGCACGTCGGCGAGCCGTTCGATGTGCGATTGCTCGTCCCGGACGAGCACCTTCACCTCGCCGTCGTACATTCCCCGCAGACAGAGCGGGTCGTGTGTCGTGGCGATGAACTGTACCTGCGGCAACGCCTCCCGCAGCCGCTGCACGATGCGCATCTTCCAGCGGGGGTGGAGATGGGTCTCGATCTCGTCGATCAGCACCACGCCACACGCGCTCTCGAGATCGGGCCAGTAGCGCAACAGCTCGCGCATGATGTCGACACCGGTCGCGACGACGGTCTTGTAGCCCTCGCTCAACCGCTTCAGGGGCGTGGACACACCCTGGATCTGAAACGTCATCTCCGCGCCTTTGCGCTTTCCCTTCGGCGGCCGTTCGACGACCGCTTCGTCGGGGAGCAGGAGGATCTGCCGCAGCGCGCGGATGGTGGGATCGAAGAGCCTCTCCTCGTCTGCGCTCATCAACCAGCTGTTCGGATTCGTGAGCACGGCCATCGGATCGCAAAGTGTCTTCACGCGCGCGTACGGTTCCTTCGACCGTCGCTGCCTCCCCTCGGAAAAGAATCGCCGAGGACCATACGCGAGCAGGACGGTCGCAGGCTCCTCGTTCCCGCTGAACATCCGGCTCCGAGGGTTGATCGTGAGCGACACAGGCTCAGCGGTCCCCTCGAAGAACACGCGCACCGAGGCCGGCTGGGCATCGGCGGAGCCGGCGGCCCAGTTGGTGCGGCGGATGTAGTCATCGCCACGCAGGCCGAGCTTGCGGATCTGCCGCGTGCCGAGGAGCGCGAGCGCGACCGCTTCCAGGACAGTGCTCTTGCCGCTCGCGTTCTCGCCGAGGAGCATCAGTGCGCCGGTGGGATGCTCGTCGTCGCCGGTCACCGGATCACGCAGATCGAAGTCGAGAGACTCGATCGCTTTGAAGTTGTGGATCTCGATACGCCGGATGCGTTGATGCGCAAAGGGAGGCAGAGCCTCGCATCCTTCGTAGCGCACCGGAGCAGAAACGAACGAGGGTGCGAGCCCAGACGGAGCGGCGGCCGCGAGGGGCACCGCAGAGGCCATACGGGGCGCGCTCAAAGGAAAGGCGAGGTCCTCCGTGTCCCACGTCTCGCGCAGCAGACGCGCCCGGTTGTCGTAAGAGAGACGACCGCGGGTGACGAGCGCGGCGACGGTGATCTGAAACGCCGCGCGCGCTGCCGCGAGGTATTGCTCATTCGCGGAGAGCAACTTTCGGAGGCGCTGCCGGAGAGGAACCACTTCCTGCTTCGTGCGGATGGCATCAGCGTACTGCCTCACCGTCGATTCGACTTCCGCCCACTTGCGCTTTCGGGCACTTACCAGCAACTCGCGATTGAGCGCGAGCAACTCGATCGTCACTTGGCCTGCGTGCGTCCGGCCCGTGCAGACGCCGTTGGAATCGAACGAGAGATGCACGGCCGGATCATCGAACGTCGGATCCAGCAGCAGTGCCTTTTCATTGGCGCGGCATTCCGCGATCGTGGCGAGGAGCGGCGTGCGAGGACCTTTGACGGGAAAGAGATCCCGCTTGCCGACCATCCTGTCCTCGAACTTCTGCCTGCGGCTGCAGTTGCTGCACGCGAGCAGCAGGTTCTCCCACTCGTACGCGAGCCACGCATAATGGAGGTGGTCCGCGCTTTTCGCGTCGAGATTACGCGCGCCCTGTTTCGGGCGGTGATGCTCGATGCCGCCGTGCGCCGGTCCGGGGATCCGGCTCTCGCAGTATGCGCACTTGCGGTGAAAGAGCGCGAGCAGCGCCCGGTTCGCTTCCAGCCAGAACACGGGCGCAAACGTGACGCGGAGCTGCGCTCGATGCACTTTCGAGGAGCGCAGCAGTGAGGCGACCCGCGCCCGCTCCTTCTCCACCTTCGGAGAGTTGAGGCTGTTCGGAATCGGAACCGTGGACCGATCGACAAAGATCATGCTCTGGATGGAGAGTCGCGGTGGGAGAGAATCCCTACCTGCCGATCGATGCTACCCTCCGGCGCCATGATCGGACGCGTGCAATCAGGAGAAGTTCCGCTCGGCGACGGCTACCAGGAAAAGTGTTTCCGGGTACACACCGCCAAAGGCATCGCGGCCTGATGAGCCGGAGGGAAGCGGAGACCGTTCCACCCTGGACGTATCTGACTCTCCAGAATACGGTCGCCCGCTTTGCGAGCGACCTTCGCAAGCCGGGGAACGGGAAGGACATCGTCTGGCACTACACGAATGCCGCGGGCCTGATCGGAATCCTGGAGAGCGGTCACTTCCGGGGAACGAATTACGCGTTCATGAACGACGCCTCGGAGCTCGAGTACGGCCGCGGCGTGGCCCGGCAGGTGCTGGATGCTTTGCAGGCGGCAGGGAGCGGCGCCTCGTTTTTCTCGCGGATGGGCGAAAAGCTGAAGCAATTTACCGAGGACTCCGAGATCTACCTGGCCTGCTTTTCCGAGCTCGGGAATGACCTCAGTCAATGGCGTGGGTACTCCTCGGGGCCCGATCGCTTTTCTCTCGGCGTTGCGACCGAGGCTCTCCATGAGCGGGAACCCGGCGCAATCATGCGCGCGGTGGAATACGAACGCGCGAAGCAGGAAGCCGAGATCCGCGAGTTCCTCCGGAAGGCCTGGGCCGTCGTCGAAGGTCAGGAGCCACACGTGGTGGAAGACGCTGCCGCTACGATGCTTGTGCCCTTTCTGTTCGACATCCTCTGTTTTTACAAAAACGAGCAATTTTCAGCGGAGAAGGAATGGCGGATCGCGAAACGGCTCAACACGGCCGAGCTGTCGGAGGTCGGGTTCAGCGACTCGGTCGCAGGCTTGCGAGCGTACCTGCCGTTGTGCGGTGCGCCCCGCGCAACATCGCTTCCTCTGGTCGAGATCAAGTACCTCTCGGCGCATCCGGATCGGGCCCGGAAGTTCGCAAAGATGCTGCTCCGGAAGTGCGGGTACTTGAACGTCGAACTGACGGAGTCGAACATCCCGTTTGTCCTTTGACATGAAAACAGTCGAGCCTGACGGTCTTTGTTTCGAGAAGGTGAGCCGTGACGACGAGCCGATCGACGTTTACGTAGCCTACGAAGAGTCACCCGCCGTTCCGAGCGAGCCCAGATACGCCTGCATCGCGATCTGCCGGCATGACCAGCAGCTGCCTGCGATCGGCGGCACGCGAGCGGTGTCGGGCACGCCCGGCGAGATCAGGCGGATGGCGATCGATCTTGCGAGCACGATGGACGACAAGGTCAGTCTCATCCGGCTCGCCCAACATGCGCTTGGACGTGTCGGGCCCTCGCTTTTCGAGTGGCGAGGCGGGAAGGGCATCATCCTGCTCCCGGAGGGCCGGAGCGCTCCGTCGCCGCGCATGCTGCTCGCTTACGGCCGTCTGGTCGAGCATCTGCGAGGAGAGTTCTTCGCCAGCATCGATGTGAATGTTGGTCGAGCCCAGCTGCGATGGCTCGAGCGTGCGACGTCGTTCATCGTGGGAACCGGGGCCGGCCGCCAGACCAGCGAAGCGACGGCAATCGGCGTCTCCGCTGCGATTTTCGCAACCCTGGACGCATTGAATATCCCGGCGGATCGGTTGCGTCGCCCGCTCGGGAACGTCGAGGTTGCACTCTTCGGTCTCGGGAAGGTCGGGTTCTCCCTTCTTCGCATGCTCTACGACGAAGGTGCGGCGATCCGCGTCTGGGAGCCGCGGCTTCGCGACGGCTGTGAAGCACATTTCCTGCGGGCATTGAACGACGGCGCGCAGATCGGCGCACGTGACCGTGAGATCCTCATCAGTCTCGAAAAGAATGACAAGCTCTTTGGGTCCGAGACGGAGGCCCTGGCCTCCGTCTTCGCAGCTGGCACTCGGCCTGGCGACGTGCCGCGGCCGATCCGGATCGTCTGTGCCGCGGCGGACGCGCCGCGATGGCTGATCTCGAACGTCGACGGAAAGCCGAGATACGAACACCTCGCCGAAGCGACTCATGAAGGGCCCATGCTCATCATCGGCGCGACCAACGACCAATTCGGCGCGGGCAGAAACGACCCCGACGTGCTGCGCGCCCTCGAGGCATTGAGCACCAAGGGGATCCTCTTCGTCCCCGATCCGATCGTAAGCCCGGGCGGTGTCATTTCCGTGAGCTGGGAGCTTGCCGCGGCATGGGACAGCGAGGGCGTGCGCCGTGATACGCAATCCATCGTGGAACGGAATGTACGGACATTGTTCGAACGTGCCGGCGGGACTGCAGCGACCGCACTCACGATTGACCGTGCCTTTCGCGAGCTCCTCGAGGAAGCGCGAAGGTTGTAGACCAGTTCGTCGCCGGAGACTGCGCGCTTGCCGTTCTTCGAGCAGTGCCGGCCCAGCCGGCCGTTCCACCGGCTCCCAGCCGGTAAGGTTCCTCGCGAGAGCGTACCGGCAAGATGCCGGTGAAACGGCCGGCTGGAAGCCGGCACCACTCTGATCGCCATATGTACGAACTACAGCGTTCGGACGGAGCGCCGGCGTCCTCGGCGGCTGTTCGGGCGGCGTCCCGCCGCCCGGGCTCTCGGCAGAACGAAGTCACTCGCGCGGCGGGCTCTCTGCCCGGCCCTTACGATCACGACGAACGGCGGGAGGGGATTTCTACAAGCGCCGGGAAGATATTATCTCTGAGGGTTCCGAGCTCCGGCCGCGGGACGCAAATACGTGACCACGGGGATTGGATCGTTGACCATGGTCAATGATCCGGAGGAGAAGCATGCTGAAACTTGCCTGCGTGGAAACCCAGCTGTCCGGCGAAGGGCAGACCGAAGTGGTGTCGAGCATGATGTTCCATGGTGCCGCCAGAAGACCGGGCGCAGAATATCCTCTTCTGCACTACTCGCTCGGTGACCACCTCGAGCATCCGTTGCGGATCACCCGAAACGTCTACCGCCAGCCGGCGATCTTCCGGCCGCTGCTCAATTGGATCGTTGACCGGCGCGTAGCCGACATTCTCCGCGAATCCGCGGACGTCGGCCTCTTGCAGGTAGAGATCGAAAAGTTGATCGACGAGCCCTATCTGGAGGGTGAGGAGCGGTGGGAGGAAGAGCCGTGGTCGGAGGCCTCGCTGCTCGGTGAGGACGACCTTTACGACCTGTTTGCAGCCGATCCAAGCCTGCCCCCAAAGCTCGGGGACTACTTCGAAGTCATCCTCCCGGACTACGCACAGATCGGGGCGGAAGTCTCTCGGCCGTCAATCACGCTGAAGGTGTCGACCGAGATGTCCAGCCGGCCGGTGAAGATCAGGATCGATCGAGAGCTGCTGTCCGTTCACCCGATGTTCAGCGAAGACTCTCTGGTGTTTCTGAGCCAGCAGCTTTTCGAGCGGCTCGAGGCTTTTCTGGATCGGCGCTTCTTTCGATGCGTCGAGCTGGAGGTCGACTTGTGAGCTATTGCCACGCGTGACAGCGACCGAGGGTGGAGGTTGGTGGCGGTGACTGGAGTCGAACCAGTGACCTAGCGCTTATGAGACGCCCGCTCTAACCATCTGAGCTACACCGCCGAGGTGAGGGAGGGGGATTGTAGGGGCCCCCGGTCTCGACCGTCAAGGACGGTCGAGATTACACTGGAACAGCGCATGTAGCAGGATGATTTCGCGCGGGGGAAGATGCCGGAAGCGCACGAGAGGGTTTGTATCACTTGCGGGAAGACCGAGGACGAGGTGCGGCTGGAGCAGTGCCATGCCTGTTACCGGTTTTTCTGCAGCGACTGCGCGCATCGCGCCGGCTTCGGGCGGCGGTTCTGTTCCCCCGAGTGCGGACGGGCGTACTACTTCAGCGGAGAACCTGATGACGACGAAGGCCTTGAATCCGACGAATGACACGACGCTCAGGGGCGCCGGGCTGACGCGCCGGCCGCGCCGGTTGCGCCGCAGCGAGGGGATCCGCGCGCTGGTGCGGGAGACCGTGGTACGCCCCGAGGACTTGATTTATCCGCTGTTCGTCGTCCCGGGGACGCGGCCGCGCGCGGAGATCGGCTCGATGCCCGGCGTGTTCCAGCTGCGGGTCCGGGAGGTGGTCGAGGAAGCGCGGCGCGCCTATGACGCGGGCATCCGCTCCGTGCTGCTCTTCGGACTGCCGGAGCGGAAGGACGGCATCGGCTCGTCGTCGTGGGACCCGTCCGGGCCCGTGCAGTCGGCGATCGAGGGGATCAAGCGCCAGGTGCCGGACATGACGGTGATGGCCGACGTCTGCCTCTGCGAGTACACGGATCACGGCCATTGCGGCGTGATCGTCGAACGCAATGGCGTGAAGGACGTCGACAACGACCAGACCCTGCCGCTGCTGATGAAGCAGGCCGTCTCCTTCGCCGCCGCCGGCGCCGATTTCGTCGCCCCCTCGGACATGATGGACGGCCGCATCGGAGCCATCCGCCGGGCGCTCGACGAGCGGGGGATGCCCGAGGTGGGGATCATGGCGTACTCGGCGAAGTTCGCGTCGGGGTTCTACGGCCCGTTCCGCGAGGCGGCGGAGTCGGCGCCGCAGTTCGGTGACCGCCGCTCGTATCAGATGGACCCGGCCAACGCGCGCGAGGCGCATCGCGAGATCGCTCTCGACGTCGAGGAAGGGGCGGACATCGTCATGGTGAAGCCTGCGCTGTCCTACCTCGACATCATCCGCCAGGCCCGCGACGCCTTTCCGCTGCCGATCGCGGCATACAACGTCAGCGGCGAGTACTCGATGGTGAAGGCTGCGGCGGAGCGCGGCTGGATCGACGGCCCGCGGGTGATGAACGAGATCCTGACGTCGATCAAGCGCGCGGGGGCGGACCTGATCATCACGTATCACGCGCTGGAGTTCGCGGAGGCTCGGTAACGCGCATTCACCACAGGCCCCATCGGCGGCAGCCGGCCACCGGTAACGAAAGCTGTGCAGGCGAGCCAACGTAGGGCGTGGTTTCAGCCCGCCTCTCGGGCGGGGTGGGGACTTTACGAGCCTGCCATGCTCACACCGGGGAGGCGGGCTGAAGCCACGCCCTACATTGGCTCGTCGTGGCTGCAAGGAGACTTTCGCAGCAGAGGCGCAGAGGGCCACGGAGACGATCAAAAAAAGTCTCCGTCCTCCTGTGTGCTCTCTGTACTACTAACGTTTCGTTTGATCGCGGCACGCGAAGAATTCTCCCAAAACTGGTTGGTACCGTTTTCGGGGTACGGGCGAAGCCCGCGCTGTGTCTCTGTGGTGAATCCCCATGGGCAGATCGCCATGAGTGAACGATTGCGCGGGTTTGGAGTTGTTACAATTCGCGCGTTTGTAGCGGCCGCCTTCGCGGCCGCGATCGTGTTCGACCCGCGCCAACCCCGCGCATTAGCGCGGGGCTAGATTGGACGGCGCGCCTTCGCGCGCCACGTGCCGACTCTCGGCGAGCTCGAGACTTTCGCAGCAGAGACGTGGTGAATCCTCACGCGAGCTACCCGCACCAGGCGGAGGTGACGGCGTCGGGGTGGTCGAGGAGGAAGCCGTCCTCTTCTTCGTCGTACTGGATCACGGCGCCGTCGAGGCGGGATGCGGCCATGGAGTCGAGGGCGATCGCGACGCCGTCCACGGTCGCCACTTCGTCGCCGTCCGCCGCCTCGGACGCGTAGCTCAGCCGGTAGCCCGAGCCGCCGCAGCCGGTGGTGAAGGCGATGCGCAGGATGCGGCCGCCGGCATCTTCGGTGAGGTGCCCGGCGGCGGCGGGGCTGAGGGAGATGTTCATGGGTTCGGCGGTCCGTGCACGATGCGCCACTCGGCGTCTTCGCGTTTCCACCAGTCGGGATCGAGCTTGATGAGCTCGAGCTCGCGCTCCAGCTCGACGTGGTGGGCGCGCTTGCCGGTCTCGAAGAAGAGCAGCAGGTTGCGGTCCGTCGGCGTCGCGGTGCCGATGAGCTCGCGCAGCTTGCGCTGCATGGTGCGTTCGCGCGAGATCAGGAACTCGGCGGACTCGCGGTACGACATCTCGCCCTCGAGGATCTCGGAGAAGATCATGTCCGCGCCGAGGGTCACGCGGACGCGGTTGCCGGTGGTGTCGACGATCTTCATCTCGATGAGGTCGCGGTTGCCGCGCTCGTCGGCGGCGAACTGCTTGAACATCATCGCCGTGATCGGGTTCGGAAGGTTCTCCGCGAGCTTCTGGAAGACTTTGTAGACCTCGACCGTGTACTGGTAGATCAGGGCGAGGTTCTGGTGGGACAGGCCCGCTTGCGGGGTTTCGACTGCTGCGGTCATTTCATTCACTCCAACGTCATTCGATCTTTGCCACTTTCACGATCACGTCGCCGGCCAGTTTCGCCTGGCAGGAGAGCCGGTACGGCGCCTCGAGCTCCTTGTAGGTCTCGTCCGGAGTCGGCGGCGTCAGTGCGTCCCATCCTTCCACGACTTCCACTCTGCAAGTCCCGCACGCGCCGTCTCCTCCGCACACCTGACTGACGCGGACCCCGAGCTCTCCGGCGATGGAGAGCAACGTGCTGCCCGCGGGAAACTCGCCGCTCCTGCCTGCATCAGCGAAGGTCACGCGCGGCATTGAAGGGCGATTCTATCTGAGCAGTTGACAGTTGACAGTACGCAGTTGACAGGAGACACATCTGACGTGCTTCAACTCCTGTCAACTGTCAACTGCGAACTGCCAACCGCCCGGTGCGCCATGTACGAGCTCCGCACCAGCGGGGCGCTCTCGACGTGATGAAAGCCCATCGCCCGGGCCTGGTTTCCGAGATCGGTGAATTCCTGTGGCGTGAAGTAGCGGCGGACGGGGTGGTTCTTCTCCGAGGGGGCGAGGTACTGGCCCATGGTGAAGATGTCGACGCCGGCTGCGCGCAGGTCGTGCGCGACTTCGAGGATCTCGTCCTCGGTCTCGCCGAGGCCGAGCATGATCGAGGACTTGGTGAGCATGCCGTCACGTCGCTCGTCGTGCGCCCAGCGCAGGACGTCGAGCGAGCGCTGGTACTTCGCGACGGGGCGCACGGCCGAGTACAGCCGCGGCACGGTCTCGATGTTGTGCGCGAGCACTTCGGGCTGCGACTGCAGGACGACGCGCAGCGCGTCGCGGTTGCCGTCGAGGTCGGAGATCAGCACTTCCACCGCGGCGCCGGTGCGCTCGCGCACGGCCAGCACGGTCTGGGCGACGTGCTCCGCCCCGCCGTCGGGCATGTCGTCGCGGTTGACCATGGTGATGACCGCGTGGCGCACCTTCATTTTCTCCACGGCCTCGGCCACGCGCCGCGGCTCGTCGGAATCGGCGACGAGGGGATTGCCGCGCCCGACCGCGCAGAACGTGCAGCGGCGGGTGCAGATCTCGCCGAGGACCATGAACGTCGCGGTGCCGGCATGCCAGCACTCGAAGATGTTCGGGCAGCGCGCTTCCTGGCAGACGGTGTTCAGGCCGAGGTCGTTGATCAGCCTGGAGACCGGGAGTTGCTGCAGGTCTCCGGGGACGCGGACCTTGAGCCAGTCGGGACGGATGCCGGCGCGTTTATTCATGAGTGTGTTGCCCGTGACCCGTGGCTCGAGACCCGTTGTCCGTGGACCGTGCATCGTCGCGACCCGCTACGGGCAACGGGTCACGAGTCACGGGCAACGACTCGTGCAACCGTTCCGCGAGGCGTTCCAGCGCCTCGCGGTCGTCGCTCCACCGGATCCTTTCATACGCCTCGGCGAACGTAAACCAGCCCCAGGTGTCGTGCTCGAGGGTGTCGATGCGGATGGGGAGGCGCGAGTCGACCTGGACCTCGAACGCGGGCTCGCTGGCGATGACGGGCGCGGGATGGCGGGACTCGAGGTAGTGGGACTCGATCATGAAGGACTGGGTGAGATCGAGACTGCGCGGCTCGACGTCGTGGCCGGTCTCCTCGCGCAGCTCGCGGCGCGCGGCGGCGAGCGTCGACTCGCCGTCCTCGATCGCGCCGGTGATCGGCTGCCAGAAGTTGCCGCGCTCGGCCTTGCGGTGCAGGAGCAGGACGCGCTGGCCGTCGTGGACGAGGACTTTCACGAGCTTGATGGTCTCCGCGCGCGGGACGAGCTCGCGCTCGAAGACCTCGGCGAATCTGGCGGCGAGGACTTCGCGCACCTCTTCGAGCGGGACGCGGCGGCCGGTCTCGCGCTCGATCGACGTCACGCCGGTGCCGTGCAGGCCGCACGGGGTGATGAGGCGGAAGTGCTGGAGGTTCGTGCTGACGTTCAGCGCCCAGCCGTGCGAGGTGACCCAGCGCGCGATGCGCACACCGATGGCCGCGATCTTGTCGTTGCCGACCCAGATGCCGCGTTTCCCTTCCTCACGCGTCGCGGTGATGCCGTATCCGGCGACGGTGCGGATCAGGACTTCCTCGATGGTCGTGACGTACTTGCGCACGTCGCGATTGCCTTCGCCGAGGTGGAGGATGGGGTAGCCGACGATCTGGCCGGGGCCGTGGTAGGTGATGTCCCCGCCGCGCGTGGTCTCGTAGAAGCGGACGCCGTGGTGCGCGAGCCCCTCCGGCGTTGCCAGCAGGTTGGTCTCATCGCCGCTGTGTCCGAGGGTGATGACAGGAGGGTGCTCGAGGAGGAGGAGCTGGTCGTCGATCTCCTCGCGCTGACGCAGCTCGACCAGCTTCTGCTGGAGCTTCATGCCGTTCTCGTAGGTGACGAGGTGGAGGCGGTGGAGATCGCACCGGCGCATGCGTGGCTCACAAACGTGGGGGCGGGCGCGGCATTCCCGGACCAATCAGTCCCCTCTCCCCGCGCGGCGGTGGGGGCGGTGGCGCGGGGAGAGGGTCAGGGTGAGGGGCTGTGCATCGTGCGTAACGTCAGCCCCTCACCCTAGCCCTCTCCCCGCGCCACCCGCCCCTACCGCCGCGCGGGGAGAGGGGACTGTTGGGAGTGATGGGCGCATTTGACGCCCCAAGGCCAACGCCGTATTCTGCCTGCGGGTCAGCGTTTCCTTAAGAAAATAAGGGGGATCGTTCGATGAGCGCAGTCATCCCGTCGATTGGCTTTGGCGCGCGTGCGTCTACCCCGTCCAACGCAAAGAAGGTTCAGGTCGCCGATCTTGCGAAGCTGAAGAAAGAGTTGACCAAGCTCGCTGCCGCGCCGGCCGCCACAGCCACGCCACTGCTGCTCGAGCTGACCGGCGACAAGTACGACTTCACGAACGAGAGCACGCGCGCCTTCATTATTCGGGCGAAGGGGCTCACGATCGCCGGCGCCGACGGCAAGAGCATCGTCCTCAGGAAGCTCAGGCTGCGCATCGATCTCGACGTGAGCGACAACATCGTGATTCGGAACCTGACCTTCCGCTCCGACGGTGCCGACGACGATGCCCGGGACGCGATCGCCTTCGAACCGCTCAGCCCACCGGCACGTCCACCTGCAAGCACACCCGCGGGGGCGGTCAACGCGCGCATCACGGAGTGCTCCTTCGATGGGTATTACGACATCGCGGTCGACAGCGATGTCGATCCGAGGCACCCGCGCCTGCTGTTGAACGTCGATCACTGTCTTTTTTTCGACACGAGGCCCGGGGCGCCCATCACGACGAAGAAGAATGGCAAACAGATCCTCGAATTCGCGAACCGCGGTGCGATCAACATCGCCAGCGCAGACACCGTCGGAAATGCGAGCGCCACCGTTGCCGACAACGTCTTCATCCAGGTCTGGCGACGCACCCCCAGAGTCGCCAGGGGCAATCAGGCGCACATCTTCAACAATCTCGTGTACCAGTGGGGGGCCGGATACCCCGCCGACGGCACGGCCGTGGGGGGCGACGAATGGGTCGCTATGGTCGCCGACAACGGAGGGGAGGCGGCGATTCAGGGGAACCGCTTCATCCCGTATCCGGGGAAGCTCACCGCGAACAAGACCATCAACGTCGACCAGACCTCCAAGATCTTCCTCGGGACCGAGGCGCGTGTGACGGGAATGAGCGGAACGGGCACGCCCAGCTTCAGCGATCCGGATGCCGCCAACACCAATGAGTTTGATGGGATCAACGGACGAGGCCCGGCCCCGGCTGGCCTTCCGCCCACGTCCGGCAGGATCATGAACATCGACCTCGTTGGCTGGTACGACAGCGTGGGACTGGACGCCCCTCAGTTTCGTACCACGGGAAGCGTGGATTGGACGGCCCTCGTCAACGCGGCCGGGCCGCCGACATTCAACAAAGCGAACGTGACGAGAGATCTGCTGGCACTTCTTTGAAAAGCGGCGTCAGCGCCTGCCCCTGCTGAGCTCCCGGCGAAGCTCGTCGCGGAACTTCGTCGCGTCGCGTGCCACCTGCGGGTCCTTGACGACCAGCAGCAGTTCGTCGAGCACCTTCATGGCGTCCTTCTTTTTGCCGGTGTTCGAGAGGGCGATGGCGTTGTTGTACATGACGATGTGCCGGTTCACGGCGCCGACGGATTCGAGGGACGCCGCCTGCTGCTCGAGGTCGCGGCGTCCGGCCGCATCCTCGGTCGCCGCGGCCAGTGCACGCACGATGGCGGCGGCTTCGTCGAGCTTCCCGGCTTTCGCGAGAGCACCCGCGCGCGAGGTTTCGGCGACGACGCGGACGTTCTTCGCCGCGAAGATGAGCTGCTTGTCCTGCGATTTTGCGAAGACCCGGGCGTAGAGCGCCTCCGCGCGCTCGAGCTGTTGCGTGCGCAGGAGCATCGCGTACAGGTTCAGCGCGACGTCCCGGCGGTGCGGCATCAGCGCGTGCGCGCGCTCGAGGTGCTCGATGCCCGGCGCCAGGTCGGTCTCGATGAAATACGTCGTGCCCAGCACGGCGCGCGTCGTGCCCTCGTGCGCGCCAAGGTCGAGGGCGCGCCCGGCGAGCGTGCGCGCCTTGCGGAACTTCTCGATGTCGCCCTCGGCGGGCTCAAAGATGCCGGCGAACGGGCCGAGGGCGGTGGTGAGCATGGTCTCGGCGTAGGCGAGGTGGACGTCGGGATCGTCCAGCCCCGCGGCCAGCGCTTCTTCGAAGCGGCCCAGCGCCGCGAGGGTCCGCGCATGCCGCGGGTCGAGGCGCAGCGCTTCGTCGTAGTGACGCTGCTTCTCGCGTTCCGCGCCCGAGACGTACGAGAGGAAGTGCCCGAGCTCGAACAGCAGCGAGGCGCGATCGAGGGGCGACGGCGCGGAAACTTCCACGCTGGAGGCGGGGAGCTCGATCTTCTGGCTCGCCGTGCTGGTCTTGCGGATCCCCAGCTCCAGGTCGCGCAGCTCCTTGCCGTAGTGCTTGCGGAGCGCCTCGGCGACGGAGGTGCCGCCCTCGACCTCTTCGAGGAAGGGGAAGAAGCGCTCGTGGTCCGTGCGCATCAGCCAGTCCACGGCGGCCCAGCTCCCGGCGTAGAACTCCGGCGACAGGGACCGGTGCGTTTCCGGCTCGACGGCGAACATCTGCTGGAGCGGCATCGGCGGTCCCTTGCGGACGAGCTGCAAGTGCTCGCGGATGGGGAGGCCGGCGACGAACTTCCCGTCTTGAATGTCGCCATTCCCGAAGTACTCGGCGAGCCCTTCCTCGATCCAGTGCGGCGCCTTGTGATCGCCCTGATGGAGGAGGTCATGGACGAGCTCGTGCAGCGAGGTTTTCCCGATGCGCTGCGTGGTTCGCGACGCGTCGATGAACATCGTGCCGCCCCCGCCATGACGCACGTAGAGTCCGGTCACGGACGGCTTCTCCACTCCGACCAGGAGCGCGAAGTAGGGCAGGACGTCCGCGCGGTCCGTGAAGATGAGCACCGTCGTCGGGACCGCGGCGGAGCGAAAGCGGGTGGAAGCTTTGGTCAGGGCCGACGCCAGGGTCTCCAGCCCCGAGACGATCGTCCGCGTCTGCTCCTCGGGCGCGTTACTGAGGACGTCGTAGTGCGCGGAGCGGATGCGCACCCAGGGCTTGCCCTCGACGGGAAACGGAATGGGGTTCTTCGCCGTGCGCACCTTCGCGCCGCGCTTGATGCCGATGGGCACCGGCGGGATGTAGATGTCCTGCGCGAGGGTGGCCGTCGCGAGGAGCAGGACCGGCAGAAGACGGAGCACGATGCCGGAATAACAGTGCAGAGGGGCGCGGCCATCCCGCGGGGGTAGGGAGATGCTGATTCCCAACACTCCTGTAACAGAAGGGGGAATCATGTCGAACAAGAACATCCTCAACGGGAGAGAACCGTCCGCCACCCGCCGCAACTTCATCCGCAGTGTCGCCGTCGCCGCCGGGACCGCCACGTTGTTGCCGCACGCGCTGGCCCAGACGGCGCCGCCGTATCCCGATCCGAACGAGAACTGCCTGCCGCCGGTGCAGCCGCCGGTCGCGGCCGTCCCGTTCACGCCCGTTCCGCGTCCGGTCGTGCAGCGGAAGAGCATCTGGGCGCTTTCGAGCTCGGAGCTCAGGCGCCTGGACGCGGCGTATACCCTGCTGCGCGGGCTGCCGCCCGACGATCCGCGGGGCTGGCTGCCCACGGCGCACGTGCACTGTTTCTTCTGCTCGGGCAGCCCGGGAAATCCTTCCAGCGTGGAGATCCACGGCGGGTGGTACTTCATGCCCTGGCATCGCGCGTACCTCCATTTCCACGAGCGCATCCTGGCCAGCCTGGTGGGGGACGATACGTTCTTCCTGCCTTACTGGGACTGGGATCTGCCGGCGCATTCGATCTTTCCGCCGCCGTATCTGACGCCGGGCAGCGCGCTGGTCGACTCGTTTCGCTTCACGGGAGCGTCACCGCTGGTAGACACGCTCCAGGGCAAGTTCGACTACTACAAGATCGACATCAACAAGCGGATGGCGGATCCCGACTACGAGATGTTCATGGGCACGAACCCGGACCAGATCAACAATCACGGCGGCAACATCGAGAACGGGCCGCACGGGCTGGTCCACGTGTGGGTCGGCGATCCCGCCGTCAATTTCAGTAATCCGGTGCCGGACATGGGCATCCTGCAGACCGCGGCGCGCGACCCGGTGTTCTTCGCGCACCACACGAACATCGACCGCCTGTGGGCCGTATGGAACGCCACCAGTCCGGAGCACGTGAATCCGTCGGACTGTCTCTGGACCGACACGCGCTGGAACTTCTACGACGAGAACAAGCAGTGGACGTCGATCAAGGTGTCGGATGTCCTGAACACGGACTCGTCGCTCTTCTACAACTACGGGCTGACCAGCTCGTTCGCGGAAGGTCCGGAGGCGCAGCCGGGGGTCTTCCTTTCGGGCGCGCGGAAGACGATCCGGCAGGGAACGAAGCCGACCACGAGTGAAGTGCCACTGCCGGGCGACGTCGCCGCGGCACCGCAGGAGGCCGCGGAAGCGGTGACGGCCAAGCGTCCGAAGCTCATCCTGCACATCGACGGCATCCAGATCCCGCCGCACCTCGGCGTCGCGGTCCGCGTGTTCGTCAACCTGCCGGCGGCCACGGCGGAAACGCCGTCGTCGTCGCCGAACTACGTCGGCTATTTCGTGATCGTTCCGAAGGTGGCAGCGGGGCGGGGACAGGAGCACCAGCACCGGGCCACGAACATCGTCCTGGATGTGACGGACGAGCTGCCGCCGTTGCTGAAGGGAGCGAAGAAGCTCCAGGTCACGCTCGTTCCGTCGACGGGCCAGAAGCGCGCGCCGGAAACGATCGACATGACATACGATCGCGTGTGGGTGGAAACGAAGTAGATCCACCGAAATCGTGGCGCGGGCGTGGGCTCGCGCCACACATCCACCGCTCGACGAAAGGACGGTCGATCCATGTCGATTCGCATCACCATTGGCAGCGGGGGCTCGTTCCCCGCAACGACGGTGAACCAGAGTGATCTCGTGTTCTGGTTCAACGACGACAAGCAGACGCACTATCCGATCCCTCGCTGTGAACAGCTCCACGTCAACCCCGGTCAGACCACGCCGGCCTATCAGCCGATCCCGCAACCCACGTTTCCCACCACCATCACGTACGGCTGCGCGCTTCATCCGAAGGAAAGCGGGCAGTTGACCGTCGACAACGATCCCGGTGGCCCTGCCCAGGCCGCGGGCACGGTCAGCGCGACTTCGAAGACGATCGACATCGGGCGGGGCGGCGCGTTCGGCACGATCGACGTCGTGCAGTCGGACACGGTCGTCTGGAAGAACAACGACCGCCAGGCGCACTGGCCGGTCCCGAATTGCACCGGCCTGGAGGTGAAGAAGCAGGCGGTCTCGAACGCCGCGCAATTCTTTCCGCCGCCTCTGCCCGGCCCGCTGCCGATCAGCTACGGCTGCGCGATCGCGGGGCACGAGTCCGAACAGGGGACGATCAACGTCTATGTGGACTTCGTGGTCGCGGCGCAGCCCATCACGGTTTCGTCGGCCACTCCGTACGTCGCGGTCGCGATCGTGACCGGCGGCAAGTCGCCGTACACTGTGGTGCAGGACCCGAACGCTCCGTACCTCACCGTGAGCGAGACCACCCCCGTCGGGAGCTCCACCGGGTTGAGCGTGATCCTGAATGCCGTGCCTCCCGCGAAGACCACCATCACCTATCAGCTGAACGCCACCGACGCGCTGGGAAACTCGTTCGACGAGCCCGTGCAGATCACGATCACCTGAGGAGCAACCGACATGAGTGAAACGTCCAAGCGATTCTCACGATCCGCTGCGCTGCTCGTCCTGGTCGTCCTCCTCACTGCGCCGCTCGCGCTGGCCCAGACGAATCCTTCGTTCGTCAGCATCGGCAGCGTCCGCGTTGACGATCCGAAGGGGAGCGTGATTCTGCTGGCCGACGAGAACCGCGGTAATCTCGCCCCGTCTCTCGGCGGAGCGGCCCGCCTGCGGTATTACCAGGGGTGGACGCTGTCCGATCCGAACACCAAGGTCCCGGCCGATCCGAAGGTCTTCAGTCCCGGGCCGACGATGCGCGCCCGAGTGGGCAAACAGGTCTCGATCCTCTTCCTGAACCGCATCAACGACAAGAATTTCTCCTATACATTCGTCACCGCGGACGGTAAGTCGAATCCCGCGTACGGCTGCGATCAGGCCAGTAATCCCGCGGTTTATCCGGCGAAGGACGTCTTTCCGAACTGCTTCCACGGCTCGAGCACGGCCAACATCCACTTCCACGGCACGCACACGTCTCCGGACGGCCTCGGCGACAACGTGCTGGTGCAGGTGATGCCCGACTCCAGCGTGAGCGTGGACACCTGGGTGAAGCAATTCAAGGAAGTGCTGGCCAAGAAATCGATTCCGACGTCGTGGGCCGGGCTGCCGGCGGCTTACCGGACGAAGCAGCAGGCTCTGGTCACGGCCAAGGGCGGCGATCTCTGGCACTACGACCACCAGCAGATCGGCCTCGGCCAATGGCCGCAGTACATCGCCGGCGCGTACTTCAACCTGTTCGAGATTCCGGACTACAAGGCCGGCGGGAAGTACAAAGCCGGCCAGGCCCCCGGGACGCACTGGTATCACGCGCACAAGCATGGCTCGACGGCGCTGCACTCGCTGAACGGCATGGCCGGCGCGTTCATCATCGAAGGTCCGTACGACGATTTCTTCAAGACGTTTTACGAGAAGACGAAGACGTACGGCCCGGAGTTCGAGAAAGTCCTCGTGTTCCAGCTGATCAATCCCAACCAGAATCTCGAGCGGCAGGGCGTGAACTTCGGTTCGATCGGGCCGGGCGTGCTGACGCTGAACGGCTCGTCGGTGTACACGCCCACGGGTGGGAAGACCATCGCGCCGGTCATCAACATGCGGCTGGGCGAAGTGCAGTTGTGGCGCGTCCTCAACGCCAGTAACGGCTCGATCTTCAAGGGCATCACCGGCGCGGCAGGGCCGGGCGTGATCTTCCCGGACTTCTTCCAGACCGCCGGGTTCGCGTTCAAGCAGACTGCGAAGGACGGCGTGCAGTTGAGTCCCGTCAATTACAAGACGCAGCCGTTCCTCAACCTCCTCGTGCCGAATCAGGCGGGCGCGCCTCCGGGGCTGTTCATGGCCAGCGGCAACCGCGCGGACGTCCTGGTGCAGGCGCCGAAGACGATGCCTGCGGTCAATCCCGTCCCGTTCACGTCGAACGGTGGGACGGTGCTGTACGTCAACATCGTCGACACGCCGTACGCGATGGACCTCCCACCCGACACCGACTGGCCGGCGATGCCGGAGTTCCTCAACGACCTCGCGCAGCCGACCAACTATCCGCACCAGGTGACGTTCGGCTGGAACGCGGAGCCGGGACGCCCGCAGGTCGCCGGCGGGCGGCTGACGTCGAACGTCGGTCTCAGCCTGCCGCCGCGCTACACGATCGACAACCGCCAGTTCGAGCAGAACGGACCGCTGGTCGATCAGTGCATGCCGCTCGACGGCCTGCAGGAGTGGGTGCTGCAGAACGAGACCACCGTCACGCACCCGTTCCACATCCACATCAACCCGTTCCAGGTCACGAAGATCGAGGTGCCGGCCGCGTCGGCGGACGGCAATTCATTCACGTACACGACCTACACGCCGGCGAACAACTTCTACTGGTCGGACGTGCAGAACATCCCGGCGGGCGTGTGGCTCGCCAACGGGCAGTTCGCACCGGGCAAAGTGACGATCCGCCACCAGTTCGTCGACTTCACCGGCACGTACGTGCTGCACTGCCACATCCTCGCGCACGAGGACCGCGGCATGATGCAGCTCGTCCGCGTGGTGCCCACGAAACGCTATCCGGCGGATTGCCAGCAGGCGATCCCGCGGCACCACTGATATATGGAGTGCGGCGACTCGGCGTCGCCGCACTCCACACTCACATCGTGAACTGACCCTTCTCGATGATCTCCTTCACCCGGGCCATGAACTGATCGGCGATGGCGCCGTCGATCAGGCGGTGATCGAAGCCGAGGGAGAAGTAGCACATCGAGCGGATGGCGATGAAGTCGCCTTCCTTGGTCTCCATGACCATCGGCCGCTTCTTGATGCCGCCGACGCCGAGGATGGCGACCTGGGGCTGGTTGATGATCGGCAGGCCGAAGAGACCGCCGAACACGCCGGGGTTGGTGATGGTGAACGTCCCGCCCTGCACATCCTCGGGCGACAGCTTCTTCGAACGCGCGCGGTCGCCGAGGTCGTTGATGGCGCGGGAGGCGCCGAGGATGTTCAGCTCGTCGGCGTGCTTGAGCACGGGGACGATCAGGCCCCACTCCAGCGCGACGGCGATGCCGATGTTGTATTCGCGGTGGTAGACGGTGTTGGTGTCGTCCATCGAGGCGTTGAGGATCGGGAACTCGCGGAGGCCGGCGATGATGGCCTGCACGATGAACGGCATGTAGGTGAGCTTCACGCCGCGCTCGGCGTAGGCGTCCTTGTGCTGGCGGCGCAGTTTCTCGACGTTGGTGAAGTCGACCTCGAAGACCGTGTGGACGTGGGCCGAGGTCTGCTTCGACTGGATCATGTGCTGGGCGATGCGCTTGCGCATCACGGACAGCGGCTCGAGGCGAACGTTCTCTCCCTCGGCGAACTGCGGTGCCGGGCGCGGCGCGCGGGCCTGGGGCTGCGCTTGCGGGGCAGGCGCGGGCGCGGGAGGCGGTGCGGCTTTTTCCGCGGCGGTGGGCTTCGGCTCCTGCGCAGCGTTCGGCTGCTGGAGATAGTCGAGGATGTCCGTCTTCGTGACGCGGCCGGAGACGCCGGTGCCCTGGATGCCGGAGATGTCGACGTTGTTCTCCGCGGCGATCTTGCGGACGAGCGGGGAGGACTTCGTGCGGCGGCGCTCGTCGAGGGAGCTGACTTTCTCCTCCGGCTCCGCAGGCTCGGCCGGCGCGGTCGCGTCGGTGATCTGCGGATTGACCGTGGTCGTGACTGCGTCGGTGATCTGCGAGTTGACCGCGGTCTCGGCCGCGGCTGGTTGCGGCTCCGCTTTCGCCTCCTGCTTCGGCTCAGCCGGCGCCGCTGCCTCGCCCTCGGCCGCGATGCGCGCGACGACGGCGTTCACCGGGACGGTGTCGCCTTCCTTGGCGAGGATCTCGACGAGCGTGCCCGCGGCGGGTGAGGGGATCTCGGCGTCGACTTTGTCGGTGGAGATCTCGAGGAGCGGCTCGTCGCGATCGACTTTGTCGCCGACCTGCTTGAGCCATTTGGATACGGTGCCCTCGGCGATGGACTCGCCCATCTGGGGCATTACGACGTCATGTGCCATGGATTCTCTTGCTCCTGTGACTGCGGTGCGCTTTTTACATGCAAACGCCGCGCGCGGCAACTTCGCGGCATCGTCCTTTTGGATGCAGCTTATCGTCCTTTTGGACGATGCCGCCCCTGTACCACCGGACGAAGCGCGCGAAGGGGTCGATCGGGCATCGTTGCGTCATCGAAAAGGAGACCCTGATGACCACCAGTCCCGTGACGTTTTCCGCCGATGATTCCGCTACCATGGCGACGCCCCGCGCCGACACGATCGCGCTCGCCGCGCGCGTTCTGCTGACCCTTCCGTTCCTCCGCGACGGTCTGTCGAAGATCGTCGAATTCGACATCACGGCGGTGGGTGCGATCGCGATCGCGCTGGAGGTGCTGGGCGGCCTGTCCATCCTCGCCGGCTACCGTGCCCGCCTCGGCGCCCTCGCGCTGATCGTGTTCCTCGTCCCGGCGACGCTGATCTTCCACGACTTCTGGACGTTCACCGGCCAGGCCGCGATGCTGCAGCGGGTGTCGTTCTTCAACAATCTCGGGTTGCTGGGCGGCTTGGCCCTGGTGGCGGCGTTCGGCTCCGGCGCGATCAGCGTGGACGCGAAGACGAAGGAGTAAATTTCTGTCGCCCGCTACGCGGGCTCGTTCTGCGGCGACGCCTCGGTCCCCCGGCTGAAGCCGGGGTCTATTATCTGTCGCCCGCTACGCGGACACGCAGAATTCGCCCGCGTAGCGGGCTTCAGGGAATAGCCTCCGGCTTCAGCCGGAGGACGACGGGTGCGTCCCGACAACGAGCCCGCGTAGCGGGCGACAGCGAGCGTTAATACGCCATCAACTCCCGGGCCGCTTTCAGTACCTTCGCCTTGTCCGGCAATGCAGCCGCTTCCAGCGGCGGGGAGTACGGCGTCGGCACATCCAACGCGCCCACGCGCTTGATGGGCGCGTCGAGGTAGTCGAACGCCTTCTCCGCGATCCGCGCGGCGAACTCCGCGCCTGCGCCACCGGTCAAGGGGGCTTCGTGGAGGATGAGCACGCGGTTCGTCTTCGCCACGGACTCGAGGATCGCTTCCTCGTCGAACGGCAGGATCGAGCGGAGGTCGATGATCTCGACGGAGACGTTGTCCTTCTCCAACTCGTTCGCCGCTTCGTCGGCGAGGTAGATCATCGCGCCCCAGGTGATGATCGTGAGGTCTTTGCCGCGGCGGCGGATGTTGGCTTTGCCGATGGGGACGATGTAGTCCTCCTCCGGCAGGTTTTCCTTGATGCGCCGGTAGAGGTACTTGTGCTCGATGAAGAGCACCGGGTTGTCGTCGCGGATCGCGGCTTTGAGCAGCCCCTTGGCGTCGTACGCCGTACCCGGCGCGACGATCTTGAGGCCGGGGCGGTTCATGAACATCGCCTCGGGATTCAGCGAGTGGTACGGCCCGCCGTGCGTGCCGCCTCCGGCGGGTCCGCGCACGACGATGGGACAGGCGCGGCCGAAGAGGTAGCTGTTCATGGCGGCGAAGTTGACGAGGATGTCGTAGCCGCAGGTGATGAAGTCGATGAACTGCATCTCCGCGATGGGCCGCATGCCCATGAGCGCCGCGCCGGACGCCGCGCCGATGATGGCGATCTCGGAGATGGGCGTGTCGACGACGCGCTCGGGTCCGAACTTGTCGATCAGCCCGTAGCTGGTCTTGAACGCGCCGCCGTAGGCGCCGACGTCTTCGCCGATGAGGAAGACGCGCTCGTCGCGCGCCATCTCCTCGGACATGGCCTGGGTGATGGCCTCGATATAGCTCGTCTCAGCCATTCCAATATCCGTCCTCGATATAAAGTCCGCGCCCGGCGTCGGCGGGGTCGGGCATAGGCGAGCGGTCCGCTTCGTCGGTGGCGGCGTCGATCTCCTGCTTCACGCGCTGCTGGATCGCGGCGAGCTGCTCCTGCGTGGCGACCCCGCGCTCGACGAGCAGCTTCTCGAAGCGGACGACGGCATCCTTCTCCGCCCACTCCGCGACCAGCTCTTTCGGCACATAGGCCGCGTTGTCATGCTCGGCGTGGCCCTTCATGCGGAACGTCATGACCTCGATGAGCGTGACGCCGCCGCCTTCGCGCGCGTGCTCGACGGCGCGCTTCGTCTCGTCGTAGACCGCGAGCACGTCGTTGCCGTCGATGGTCACGCCGGCGCAGCCGAAGGCGTAGGCCTTGTCGGCCAGCGTTTTGGCCGCGGTCTGCTTCGCGGTCGGCGTCGAGTAGGCGTACCCGTTGTTCTCGACGATGACGACCATCGGCAGCTTCTGCACCGACGCGAAGTTCATCCCCTCCCAGAACGCGCCCGTGGACGAGCCGCCGTCGCCGATGAAGGCGAGGGTGACGAGCTTGCGCTTCTGCATGCGGCCCGCGAGGGCGATGCCGGCCATGACCGGGATCATGTCGCCGAGCATCGAGATCTGGCCGATGAAGCCGTCGCGCGCGGGATGGCCGAAGTGGATGTTCAGCTCCCGGCCGCGTGTGGGGCCGTCGCCCTTGGCCATGTACTGCTTGATGATGTCGGCCGGCTTCGCGCCCGCGACCAGGATCGAGCCGATGTTGCGGATCAGCGGCTGCACGACGTCGCCCTGCTTGTAGTCGAGCGCATACGCCGCCGCGACGGACTCGCCTTCCTGGCCGAGGGAGCGATAGAGGCCGCCGATGACCTTGGCCTGGCGGAAGAGCGCCACGAGGCGCTCCTCGAGCGTGCGGGTCAGCCGCAGGTAGTAGTCGATCTCGAGCAGTTGCTCGTTGGTAAGTGATTCAGTCACGGCGCGCGTTTTACCTGAACGCGCGCACGCGCACAAGTTGCATCAGTTCCAGAAGTAGGAGTAGCTGTAGGTCACCGTCTCGCCGAGGTTGTTGCGGAGATGCACGGCGGACGCCGAGGAATAGTGCACGGTGATCTTGTTCGCGAGGTTGCCGATGCCGGTGAGCGTGGCATCCGTCGTCGACTCCTGATATGCGCCCGCCGAGGTGATGACGACGGTGAACCCGCCGTTTTTCGTCGCGCCCTTGAAGGTGACGGAGATCTTGCCGAGGACGATCGAGCCGAAGCGCGACGGGATCTGGACGGTCGAACCGTTCGTCAGCGGTCCGGTCTGAGCGAGCTGGTAGACGCCCATGAAACGGCGTGTGATGCCGGCCTGGTGATTCGAGTGGGCCGTGTCCCATCGACCCCAGATGGGCATCGGGCCGTTCGAGTCGGGCAGGCTCTCCGACCAGATCTCCGCGAGCGAGTTCAGGTTCACGGTCGAGTACGTCGTGCAGATCGAGTTCCGCCAGTCGAACTGGCTGTCCGAGTTCAGGCATTCGAGCGTGCCGTGGTAGTTGAAGGTGTCGAACACGGCCTGGCCGACGCCGCGCAGGTAGACGCCCTTGCTCTCCGTGCCCGCGCCGGTGAGGAAGTCCTGGATGCGCAGGCCGCGCAGCGGTGAGGCCTTGGTGATGTAGATCGCGTAGCCGTCGTCCGCGAACTGTTCGGCGCGGATGTTCCGGAAGGCGAGGTCGTTCGAGTTGCCGTCCGACGTCGTGTCCGGCCAGTAGAAGCCGGCGCCGCCGAGGACGAACGCGCCGTTCTCGAAGGCCACGTTCGTCAGGTTCGTGCCCGTCTCGACGTAGACCGACGGGTTGTCGCCGTGGGGGACGAAGTAGAAGCCGTCGAACTTGTGGTGGTCGAGGTCGATCGACTCGAAGTTCGGGTTGTTGGCGATGTACAGCGGGATCGCCCCCGCGGAGCGGATGTTGCGGAATGTGCCGAACTCGCGGCCCGCCAGGCGGATGCCGATCGAGCCGGTGCCCGTGAAGGGCGACACGTTCGTGCCGCCGTACCACGCGTCCTGGGTGCCGATGGCGATGTCCTCGACGACGGTCTCGCTGCCGTCCACGATGTCGATTCCGATCTTGAGCCGCGTGGTATCGGCCGTGTGGATCGAGAACCCTTTGAGGCGCACCAGGGAGATGACAGTCGCCGCGGCGAGGTCCACTTTGATCGCGGCCTTGTTGTCCGCGGTGGGCGCGAACTGCAGCCACGACGCGTCCGGGCCGGTGCCCTCGATCGTCGTGCGGTGATTGGCGATCAGCAGCGTGTCCGTGATCTTGCAGGTCGCGGTCGGCAGCCGCACGTGGTTCGGCGACGCGACGTCGATCGCACGCTGGATGGCGACCGTGTCATCGGTGCTTCCGTCGCATTTCGCGCCGAACCCCATCACGTTCGACCACACGCCGACCTCCGCGACGCGGATGTCCGTCCACGTCGTGGCCGAGGTGACGACGTCGTACGAGCCGTTGTCGACGTAGAACGAGTAGAAGCCGTCCGCCGCGGCCGTGAACGGGTTCGACTTGGAGGTGCCTGCCGAATCCGAGTAGAGCGTCGCGTTCGTCGAGGTCCCGGTAAGCTTGACCGTCACCGATGCCGACGCGGCCACGTAGCCCTGCAGCTTGGTGCGGGCTTCTGCGGTGACGGCGACGAGGAGGAGAAACGAGAGAAGGGCACGCTTGCGCATGCCTTTCAAAGTAGGTCGACTTCACGGTGAGGGATAGGGACGTTTTGTGATGGTCCCAGCCCTGGTCAGTAGTGAATCGCGTGCCCGTGTACGTCCTCCGCGGCCTCCATCAGCGCCTCGGACAGCGTCGGGTGGGCGTGGATGGTCTTCATGATGGACTCGGCGGTGGCTTCGAGCTCGAGGGCGACGCAGGCCTCGGCGATGAGCTCCGTGGCTTTCGGGCCGACGATGTGGACGCCGAGGACTTCGTCGTATTTGGCGTCGACGACGTACTTCACGAGACCGTTGGCGTCGCCGAGGATCTTGCCTTTGGCGTTGGCGGTGAAGGGGAACTTGCCGATTTTCACGTCGTAGCCGCGCTCCTTCGCTTTCGCTTCCGTCAGGCCGACCGAGGCGACCTCGGGCTCGGTGTAGGTGGCGTTGGGGACGTGGTCGTAGTTGATCGGGCGGACTTCTTTGCCCGCCAGGTGCTCGACGGCGAGGATGCCCTCGGCGGAGGCGCAGTGCGCGAGGGCGGGGGTGGGGACGATGTCGCCGATGGCGTAGACGTTCGGCTCGCCCGTGCGCATCATGCCGTCGACTTCGATGAAGCCGCGCTTGTCGAGCTTCACGCCCTTGAGGTTCTCCACGCCGCAGTTGCCGGTGACGGGGCCGCGGCCGGTGGCGGAGAGGACGATCTCGGTCTCGATGGTCTGCTGCTTGCCCTTGGTCTCGACGACCGACTTCACGCCGGCGTCGGTGACTTCGCAGGAGAGGACTTTGGCGTCGACGAGGACGTCGATGCCCTTCTTCTTCATGACCCGGGTGAACTCTTTCGAGATCTCCTCGTCCTCGATGGGGAGGAGCTGGGGCATGACTTCGACGATGGTGGTCTTCGTGCCGAAGCGGCTGAAGATCGACGCGAACTCGCAGCCCACTGCGCCCGCGCCGATGACCAGCATCGATTTCGGGATGCGGTCGATGCTGAGGATGTGGTCGGAGTTGATGATCTTCGTGCCGTCGGCCTTGATGTGCGGCAGGTCTTTCGGAACGGAGCCCATCGCCAGGATGATGTTCTTGGTCTTGAGCTGCTTGCCGTCGACATCGACGGTGTTGCGGTCGACGATCTTGCCGAAGCCGGTGATCCGCTCGACCTTGTTCTTCTTGAAGAGGAACTCGATGCCTTTGGCGTTGGCGTCGACGACGCCCTGCTTGCGCTTCTGCACGTCGGACCAGTTGATGGTCGCGTCGCCGACGGTGATGCCGAAGTCTTTGGCCTTCTGGATCTTGCTCCACACGTCGGCGTTCTCGAGGAGCGACTTCGTGGGGATGCAGCCGCGGTGGAGGCATGTGCCGCCGAGGAAGGGGTCTTTTTCGATGACGCCGGCCTTGAGGCCGAGCTGCCCGGCGCGGATGCCGGCGACGTAGCCGCCCGGGCCGCTGCCGATGATGAGGACGTCGTATTGAGTCTGGTCTGCCATAGCGGCGCGCATTATATGCACGGAGGCATGTTCCGGGATCGGACGCGCCGGACGGCCGTGCGATCTCTGTCGCCCGCTACGCGGGCTGTTTCTGCGCCTCCGCCTGTCCCACGGCTGAAGCCGTGGTCTATTGTCTGGCAGCCCGCTACGCGGGCAAGAGGAAACCGAGCCCGCGTAGCGGGCAAACGGACCATAGACCCCGGCTTCAGCCGGGGGAACCGAGCGCGGACACGAAACGAGCCCGCGTAGCGGGCGGCAGGCGCCGAGCGGGATGACATCGTGGCTCGGCCGCGTTGACCCGATTTGCACGATGACGACTTTGATCCCGGAGACCACTCTCTTGACGGAGCGCGCACGCGCGGCGGCGGAGCTGCTCGAGGCGATCGACGCGGATCGCGGGCTGCTGGCGCAGTTGCCCGCGGAGGACCGGCAGCGCCTTCTGCATGCGACGCGGGTGGTGTCGGATCCCGATCCGCGCGCGCGGCGGCGGCTGGTGAAGGCCAGTACGCGGCGGCGCAAGGCGGCGTTGGCGCAGGAGTCCGAGAAAGTGTTCTCCGCGACCGGAATCCGCGAGCTTCGCCGCAAGCCGGTGTTCACCACCCCCAACTACTTTCTGTCCGAATCGGCCTCCGAACCGGCAGCTGACGAGGCGCGGGTGTTGCCGGAGACGCGGCACTGCTACGTCTGCAAGGAGCACTATCAGGAGGTCCATCATTTCTATGACCAGCTCTGTCCCGCCTGCGCGGAACTGAATTTCGCGAAGCGTACGGAGTCGGCGGACCTCACCGGCCGCGTGGCGCTCCTGACCGGCGGACGGGTGAAGATCGGGTATCAGGCCGGCCTGAAGTTGCTGCGGGCCGGCGCGCATCTCATCGTCACGACGCGGTTCCCGCGCGACTCGGCGGCGCGTTATGCCGCGGAGCCTGATTTCGCCGATTGGGCGGAGCGCGTGGAGATCTTCGGACTCGACCTGCGGCATACGCCGAGCGTGGAGGCCTTCTGCCGGGAGCTGCTGGCGACGCGCCACCGCCTCGATTTCATCATCAACAATGCCTGCCAGACCGTGCGCCGCCCGCCCGCGTTCTACGAGCACATGATGGAGAACGAAACGGCCGCGCTGCACACGATGTCCGAGAGCCAGCGCAAGCTCCTGGGCACGTTCGCCGGGTGGCGCGGCTATGCCATGCTGCCGGATGGAAACGCGCTGGCGACGACGCCGGCGGTGCTCACGGGTCTTACGCACTCGGCGGCGCTGTCGCAGGTGCCGTTGCTGCCGGAAGATCACTCCGGCGAGCGGGATCTGTTTCCGCAGGGACGGCTGGACCAGGATCTCCAGCAGATCGACCTGCGCGGCCGGAATTCATGGCGCCTGCTGATGGACGAGGTTTCGTCGGTGGAGCTGCTCGAGGTGCAGCTCATCAACGCCATCGCGCCGTTCATCATCAACGCGCGCCTCAAGCCGCTGATGCTGAGGACGGCGGACCGCCAGAAGCACATCGTCAATGTCTCGGCCGTGGAAGGCCAGTTCTATCGCAATCAAAAAACCACTCGGCATCCGCACACGAACATGGCCAAGGCCGGTCTGAACATGATGACGCGCACGGCCGCGGCGGATTACGAGCACGACGGCATTCACATGAACAGCGTGGACACGGGCTGGGTGACGGACGAGGATCCGGCCGAGATCGCGGCGCGGAAGACGGTCGAGCAGCGTTTCCATCCACCGCTGGACATCGTCGACGGCGCGGCGCGGATCGTCGATCCGATCATCTCCGGCATCAACACCGGCCGGCACGTATGGGGTCAGTTTCTGAAGGATTACAAGCCGACGGATTGGTGATGATGCGAACCGCTGCGCCGGACGGGCGGGTGTCGACGGTGGTGACATCGTCGTTCCCGTGGGCGCCGGCGGGGGGTGCGTTTGCGGCGAATGGGGATTTGTGGCTGCTGGAGGCGTCGGTGACGAATCAGGTTCGAGTGCGCAACGTCCGCCTGCGCGGCGGATCGTAAGCCGTACACTCGGGACATGACACGACGGCTGTGGTTGTGCGCGGTGCTGCTCTCGCTCGTTGCCCTGCCTGCAGTTGCACGACGGCGCGCGATCACGCCTCGCGGTCCGGCGGAGTGCGCCAACGCGACGCTCGTCCGCGCGACGTACGCCAACCTGCTCGCGGTGGACGGGGAGTTCGTCTATCTGGTGGACGAGATGGGTGTGCTGTCACGCGTGCCGAAGCTGGGCGGCGACGTGCAGCCGCTCGCGGATCCTCTCGACGAATGGCTGCCGTTCGCGATGACCGTGGATGACACGCGGATCTACATCGGTGTGCTGCCGATCGAGGCGCTGGATGTACCGATGCCGGGTGCGATCCTGACGGTGCCGAAGGGCGGGGGCGTGCCGGGCGTGCTCCTCTCGGGCGTGATCACGCCGATCACGCTGGCGACGGACGCGACGCATCTGTACTGGGCTTCC
This sequence comes from uncultured Acidobacteriota bacterium, assembly GCA_963821585.1. Lineage (GTDB taxonomy): Bacteria > Acidobacteriota > Thermoanaerobaculia > Gp7-AA8 > Gp7-AA8 > QHVT01. The sequence continues at coordinate 2,614,925 of CAWGEI010000003.1, read as the reverse complement.
GCGGGCACCTACGATTTCAACGAAGGGACGATCGCCTCGGACGGGAAGGTCGAGCGGGTGACGAAGGACGGCGGGGTGCGCGAGACGCTGGCGAGTGATCTCTCCGCTCCGGTGGGCCTCGCGCTCGACGGGAATGATGTGTACTTCGGCCAGACCGGTGGCGCGGATGACGACGACACGGTGGGGCTCTATCGCGTGCCGAAGGGCGGGGGAGCGATCGCGACGTTGTTCGACGACGTCCTGGCCGGCCCCATCGTCATCGACGGCAACACTCTGGTTGTCCTGGGCGATGCCGAGGCCGGGTCGGCGGTGCTGGCGATCGACAAGAGCGGCGCATCGCCGATGCGCACTCTGTATGCGTCCGATCGCATCGAGAACGGCCTGCGCGTTGCCGATCGGCGCGCGTATTTTCTGCAGTCGGCGGACGGCCCGGGGAGCGAGCTGGCGTGGGTAAGCATCGACGCGCCCGCGGGGGCGGTGGGGGTGCGCCCGGGGCTGGATGGCGACGACTTTCTCCTCGACGGTTGCGCGGCGATCGTGAACACGGTCGACGGGGATGTGGTGAGGACGACGCGGTAGTTTCGCGAACTCTTGTAGCGGCCGCCTTCGCGGCCGCGTTGTTTTGCGGTGCTCCGTTTCCCCGGGCATCAGCCCCAATGGCGTTCACTTAAGGCGAGCGCGCCCCTCACCCGGCCTTCGGCCACCCTCTCCCCACGCTCACGCGCGGGGAGAGGGGACAATCCGGGTTCCCTCTCGCGAGAGCGGGGCTATCTACAAAAATCTCTCGCGAGAAGGAACCCCACGATAGCCCTCGCCCCGCGTCAGCGGGGAGAGGGTGGCCGAAGGCCGGGTGAGGGGCGCGCTCGCCTTAAGTGAACGCCATTGGGGCATCAGCCCGGGGAATCCGGAGCGGCAAAACCAACGCGGCCGCGAAGGCGGCCGCTACAAACATTCGCTACTGCGCGGGCACGTAGGTCGGGTCCTGCGTGATCTGGTCGATCGCGCTGCCGTACGCCGTCACTTTGCCTTCGCCGCTCACTACCTTCACCGTCACGCGCCCGTTGTAGACCGCGTCCGGCAGGCCGAACTCGACGAGGCCGAACTGGCGGTATTCGTTGGCTCGCAGGGGGATGGTCACGACCGGCGTGGACAGCGAGTCGGGGGTGATGAGGCTGACCTCCACCGTCACCGGCTTGCCGCTGGTCTCGTTGACGCCGATGTTCGTGCGGATGCGTGTCGACTGCTCGACCTGGAGGATCTGCAGCGCGCGGTCGGCGGTGCCGATCGACTCCGCCACCGTCACGCCGGGGATGAACTGGCCGTAGGTTCCGCTCGACGTCTGGTTGTACGTGCGGGCCGTGGCCGTCAACGACGACTCGCCGGGCGTCGTGATGACGATCGAGCCGCCGGCGTTGGAGTTGAAGCCGAACGTGTTCACGAGCACGTTGTCCAGCACCTTGATCTCGCCCGCGGCGATGACCATGTCCTGCGTGATCGCGGCCGCGGGGTTGGCCATCGGGTAGTACGTCAGCGTGGCCGGCGTCTCGGCGCCCGCGTTGAAGATGCGTAGATCGCTCACCCAGAACGCCGCGCCGGTGTTGAGGTAGGCCATGCCGGGGATGACGTAGCGGTTCGCGCGGATCGCGCCCTTGACCACGGGCGAGATGAGCAGCGGATCGTTTGTGGCGTTGTCGACTTCCGACACGTACGCCGTGACCTTGCCGTCGCCGCTCATCACTTCCACTTCCACGCGCCCGCTGTCCAGGGAGATGCCGTTGTTCTGCAGCAGCCCGTTCAGCTGGCGATGCTGCATGGCGCCGAGGGAGACGGGGATGGTGGCCAGGAGCTGGTTGGTGGAGTTGTAGACGCGGACCGCGAGCTCCACCGGCTGCCCTGAGGCTTCGAGGAAGCCGAAGTTCGCGCGGTACGCGAGCGACTGCGCGACCTGCTGCAGCGAGAGGACCGTGCCGCGGCCGACGAAGTTCGCGAACGGCGTGGCCGGGATGAACTGTCCGAACGTGCCGTTCGGCGTGAAGTTGTACGTGCGGCTCGACGCGACTGTGTGGAGCTGCTGGGCCGCGGCGTCGTTGACGGAGCCGAACAGGCCGCCCGTCTCCGCGGTCGGCACGGGACGCACTTCGAGCATGCCCAGCGAGCTGCCGATCGTGCCGGAGCCGAACGCGCTCGCGACGACGTCGTCGAGAGCCATGGTCACGCCCGGCGGCACTTCGATCGTGCTGGAGATGCCGTTCGTCGTGCCGTCTACGCCGGACGGCGTGAAGTTCAGGTCGTACTTCATCGTCTGCGCGGTGAGGTTCGTCAGGCGGATGTCCGACTCGAACAGGGAGTCGTTGATGCCCGAGGCGTGGCCGACCGCGGCGAAGATCAGCGCGTCGGGCGGTGGCGTGCCCTTGCCGCCCGGCGTCACCGGCGTCACCAGGCTGACGGACAGCGGGAACGACACCGTGGTTTGGTCGTTCGCCGCCACGCCCTTGCCTGCGCCCGCGCCGTACGTCACCTGCAGCGTCGCGGTGTTGGTGCCGATGCCGAGATGGTTGGGATCGGCGGTGACGGTGAGCGTGAGCCCTTCGACCGGCAGCGTGCCGCTCGACGGCGTCACCGTCAGCCACGGCTTGTCGGCGCGCACGCTGAACTGCTGCGGCTCGGCGCCGCCTTTGAGGAACACCTTTTGGACGATCGGCGTATCGGTGCCGAGCTCCGTGCTCGCGTTGTTCGTCTTCGGGTCGATGACGAACACGCCCACGACCTCGGAGTACGGCCCGCGCTCGTCATTGCAGTCGCTGATGCCGCGGACGCGGTAGAGGTACTGCACCGGAGTGCCCGCGACTTCGTGCGTGAACTTCAGCGACGGCCTCGCGGACGTGAACGACGCCGCGTGCTCGAAGTCGAGCGACGTGGATTCCTGGATTTCGTAGCTCGACGCGTTGGACAGCGGCGTCCAGCGCAGCTGATACGCCACGCCTGACAGCGCCTGGCCGATGACATTGGCCTGGGGGCGTCGCGGCTTCGCGCACGGCAGCGCCTCGACGATGATGATCTGGGTCTCGGCGGAGAACGTCGATGGGCAGCCGTTCTCGAAGCGCGCCTCGACGTACCAGCGGTACTTGCCCGGCGGCAGATTCACGCGTGCGCGAGTCTCCGTGGTCGTGGCGATGACGACGGGGGAGCCCTGCGGGACCCAGATGCGGTATTCGATCGCGCCCGGCACGCCGAGCCACGCGAACTCGACCGGCCCCGGCACCTTGCCGTGATCGCTGGTCGGGAAGAGCAGCACCGGCTTGCGATCGGGGCAGTTCGGCGGACGCGGCACGGTGAACGTGGATGGCTGCGTGCGCAGCGGGTCACACCCCGGCAGAATGGCGACGACGCGCCAAGTGATTCTGCCGGGAGGGACACGGTGGAGAAGCTGGGTCGCCTCGGTCGTGCCCAGGAGAGTTTCGGCGCCGTCGTTGACCTTCGCCAGGACCGCGTACTCGGTCGCACCGCTCACGGGGCCCCACACGAAGTCGACTTCGGGGTCGACGTTCGTCGCCCCGTTTGCCGGCGACACGAGCTGTGGCGTCTCGGTCGGGCAACTCTCCGCGCGCCGCACGGTGAAGCGGGTGCGTGTGGATTCGGTCGACGAGCACTCTTCGAACTCGGCCTGCACGACGATCGTGTACTCGCCGGGGAACAGCGCGCGCTCGAGCTCCGTCTCGTCCCCCTCGGTGATGCCGAGGAGGGTGGGCTTGTCGTTGACGACGGCGAGGACGCGGTACTTCAGCGCGCCCGGGACGCCGTTCCAGTCGATGATCACGGGCGAGGTCACCGTCGCGCTGTTCAGGGGCGCAACGATCTGCGGTGTCTGGCGCGTGCAGTTTTCGGTGTCGGGGATGACGAAGAACGCCACGGGCGAGCGCGTGGGGTCACAGCCTTCGAAGAAGGCCTGCACGAACCAGCGGTAGCCGCCCGGTTCGAGCTCGACCTCGTCGCTGGTCTCCTGCGTGACCGCGACGTCTTCGAACGGCTCGTTGTCGCGGGCGACGAAGATGCGGTAGCCGAGCGCGCTGGCGACCGGATTCCACAGGAGCGTGACCGGAGACTGCGCCTGCGCGGGTTGGCTCTCCGTGCCGACGGGGGAGACGAGCACCGGCGCCGGGTTGTTCCCGCAGTTGTCGCCGGCCTTGACCGTGAACGCGCGCTCGGCGGAGGAGGACTCGCAGCCTTCGCGCACGGCTTCGACGTGGATGGTGAACGCCCCGGCGGGGAGGCGCAGCGTCTCGCTGGTGTTGGTCGTGCGCGACGCCAGCGCGATCGCGCCGTTCGCGGTCTTGATGGTGACGCGGTACAGCGTCGCGTTCTGGACGGGACTCCAGGAGACGGTGACGGGCGAGCTCACTTCCGCGTTGTCCGCGGGCGTGAGGATCTTCACGAGGCCGAGCTTGCACTCGACGTCGGTGCCGAAGGTGAAGGTGGCGCTGCGCGCGTCCGGACAGCCGGGGTAGCGCGCGACCACGAACCAGTCGATCTCGCCGCTGGGGACCAGGCGCTCGAGCTGCGTCGTGTTCGCGTCGGTGGTGCCGTAGAGCGAGAAGTCATCACCGCCGGTACTGACGAAGAGCGAGTAGCCGATGGCGTTCGGGACCGCAGTCCAGTCGAAGAGGACCGGCGAGTTGACGGTGGCGGTGCCGTTCGGCGGCGAGAGGAGCTGCGGGGCGGCCGCCGGGCACGCCGTGCCCTGGGTGACGGTGAACGGGCGGCGATCGCTGAGCGTCGTCGGGCAGCCCTCGCGGAAGAGGGTCTGCACGAGCCACACGCCGCTGCCGTTCGGAAGCCGTACGCTGAGCTGCGTGGTCTGCGCGTTCGTGGTGCCGAGGACTTCGGCTTCGCCATTGCCGAAAGCGGCGAGGACGCGGTGGCCGGTGGCGTTGGCGACGGCGTTCCAGTCGAACGTGACGGGGGAGGCGAGGTTGCTCACGTTCGCGGCGGGAGCGACCAGCGTCGCTTTGCCGTTCGGACATTCCCCGTTGCCGGCCCTGGAGATGCGGAAGTTCGACGGCTGCGAGAAGAGGGGATCGCAGTCGCCGTCGAAGTTCACGCGCACGTGCCAGCCCCAGTCGCCCTCGGGCAGGTCATCGGTGGTGAACTGGCTGGAGAGGATGTTCTCGGCGATGGTCTCGAAGGTCTGCCCGAAGTCGGGGGTGACGATGACGTCGTAGCTCGTCGCGCCTGGCGTCGTGGTCCAGTCGAACGCGATGGCCTGGCCGGGCTGGAACGACTCGCCGCGGTCGGGCTTCTGGAGGCTTGGGGGCGTCAAGGGGCAGCTGGTCGTGAAGAAGAAGTAGCTCGCGTATTGCGTCGGGCAGGCGTTGGCGGCGGCGCCGACTTTCCACTGAATCGTACGGCCGGGCTCGACGCTGATCTGCTTCTGCGACGTCGCGGTCGAGCCGGCGAAAGAAGTCGGGCTGCCGTCGATGCCGACATAGAGCTCGTACGACGTCGCGCCCGGCACATCCTCCCAGTTGAGCAGGACGTTGCCGAACACCGTGGTCGAGTTATTCGCGGGCGACTGCAGCAGCGGCGGACCCGCCGGGCAAGTGGCCTTCGCCGGAAGCACGACGCCCAGCGCCAGCAGCGCCGCCATCACGAGCTTTTTCATCACAATCTCCGTTGTCGGGACCCTGGGTGAATGGACTGCAATCTACGGCGTTTGTTTACGCGCGCGCGTGACTCGGGTCACTTCGCGCGCTGAGAGGGCGCGCCGGCTGCCAGCCGGCCGGTCCACCGCCCGCTGGGCGGTACCGGCGAGCCGCCGGTGGACCGGCCGGCCCGGCGGCCGGCGCGCCAACTACTGGTACTTATCGCCGCCCGTGTTGAAGACGACCACGACGTCGCCGTCGCGGATCGCGCCGCGCGCGCGGAGCTCTGCCAGCGCGAGCCACGCCGCGCCGGTCTCCGGCCCCGCGTCGATGCCTTCGCTGCGGCGCAGCTCGGCGGCCGCGTTCTCGATCCGCGCTTCGTCGACCGCGATCGCGCCGCCGCCCGACTCGCGCAGCGACGCGAGCATCAGGCGATCGCCCACCGCGCGCGGGACGCGCAGCCCCCACGCGGTCGTTTGCGGCGACTCCCACTCGGGCGCGGTCTCGAGGTTCTGCTCGAACGCGCGCACGATCGGCGCGCAGCCGCTCGATTGCACGCTCCACATCCGAGGACGATGCGCGCCGATCCACCCGAGATGCTCCATCTCGTCGAACGCCTTCCACATGCCGATCAGGCCCGTACCGCCGCCGGTCGGGTAGAGGATCACGTCGGGCAGACGGCCGAGGTCTTCGAGCAGCTCGTAGCCCATGATCTTCTTGCCTTCGACGCGGTACGGCTCCTTCAGCGTCGACAGGTCGAAGCCGCCGTTCGCGGCGATGTACTGCTGTACGCGCTTCGCGGCGTCGGTGATCACGCCTTCGACGAGCTCCACCTGCGCGCCGTAGCCGCGGCACTCGCGGACGATCGACTGCGGGGTGTCCTTCGGCATGGCCACGAACACGGGCAGTCCCGGCGCGCGCACCGTACGCGGAGAGCGCCGCGCCCGCGTTGCCCGCGGTCGGCGCGGCGAGACTCTGCGCGCCGAGCTTCTTCGCCATCGTCACCGCTGCGGCCATGCCGCGCGACTTGAACGAGCGGGTCGGGTTCTTGGACTCGTCCTTGACGTAGACGTTGGCTTGCGTGCGCGAGGGGAGGAGGGGCGTGATGCCCTCGCCGAGGGTGACGATCTCGTCGTCCTCGACCTTCGGGAGGACGTCGCGGTAGCGCCACATGTCCGGCCGGGTGCTGCTCACGCGCGGAGTCCCGCGCCCGCGTGAGCTCGTACTGCACCAGGATCGGTGCGCGCACTTGGGGCAGAGGTTGTACAGCGCGTCGATCGGCGAGCGCCAATTGCAGCGCGAACAGTGCAGCAGTCACTTCTGCTGCTCGGCCCAGCTTCTTCTTCATCTCGTCCATGGCCTGAGTCACTTCGCCTGGCTTGTCCTCGTACTTCGAGAGCTCGTGCGCATAGACGTTCAGCGCGCTCTCGTACTTCGCGAGCAGCTGCCTGTTGTACACGGTGGCCGGGTCGGCCTCCTGCTTGGCCGTCATCTCCTGCTTCGACTTGTCGTAGCCGGCCAGGATGTCGGCGTAGAGCTTCTTGGTCTGCTCGTCGCTGGCCTCGTCATGCGCCTTCTTCGCCTCGGTGTACGCCTTGTCGAAGTTCGCGGCCATGGCGTTGCTGAACTGCTCGGCCATCTGCGCCGTCGACGCGGCCAGGATCTGCTGCTTGACCCACAGGTACTCCTGCGTGTTGTAGCCGAGGTCCTTGGCGGCGCGGATGTCGGCGGTGAGGAGGTCCGCGGCGGAGCCGAGGGCCTTCATCCCTTCCATGAAGCCGCCGATGGACTTGTCGCCCTTCTTCTCGGCGTTCTGGGCGTGCTGCTTGAGCTCCGCCTTCGCCACTTCGGCGATCTTCTTCTCGTGCTCGCGCACTTTCAGGTACATCTGGATCTGCGCCTCGGCGAGACGGCCGTCCTGCGGCGCATGTAGGAGTCGTTGGCGACCTCTTTCATCAGGTCGGTGGTGCCGCGCTTGTCGAGATCCTTCGAGATCGCTGCCTTGTCGACGATTTCCTTGGCTTTGCAGCCGGCGAGGGCGAGGGAGAGGCAGAGCAGTACTGAGAGAGAGCGTTGCATTGGATTCCTTGGCCTCCGAGGTGCGATTGTAATGGACGAATCAGTTCTATTCGAGCTGAGCACTGACGCGCGCGCGCAGGTCATCCAGCTCGCGCAGAATGCTCTCCAACGCGGTCTGCCGGATCTGCAATTTCTGCTCGAGTAAAGCGATCTGCGACTCCAGCTGGGCCACGCGAGAGTCCGCCAGGACGACGGGCCCTTCTTCCATCACCGCGACGGCGGCGGGGGCGGTGTCTTCGACGAGGTGCTCGGCGCCGAGCTCCTCGACGTCATCGTTGTCGTCAGTAAGGTCGTCGATGTCGTCGTCCGCGACCGGGAGCGCTACGTTGCCGGAGAATGTCGCCGGACGCGACCGCCCCTCAGCAAGGAGCTGGTCGAGCGAGACCTCCTCGGCCTTGTCGTAGTCGGCCTCGACCGGAACGTCCGTCTCGGCGAACGGGACGGAGTCGGCGAAGGGGTTCGGTGCGTCGGCGATCGGCTCGTCGGGGATGGGCTCGTCGTCGAGCATCGCGATGGGCTCGATCTCTTCGAACGGCGCTTCCGGCTGCTGCGGCGCGGGCCGGACTTCAACTTTAGGCGTCGGGGCAGGCGCGGCGTTTTTCTTCGGTGCCGTGCTCGAGCCGCTCTTCAGCCGGGCGAAGAGATGCTTCGCCGTGATCTTGGAGATCAGCTTGAACGTCTCCATCACGCCCTGGCCCTTGAGCGCCGAGGCCTCGGTGTACGGATAGCCTTCGAAGCCGAGGCGCTCCTGGAGGTCTTCGACGGAGAGGACGCCGGGGAGATCGCGTTTGTTGAACTGGATCACGGTCGGCGTGTCGTTCGGGTCGATCTGGTTCTCGGCGAGGTTGTCCATGAGGTTCGCGAACGACTCGCGGTTGGCCTCGATCATCGCGGGCTGCGAGTCCGCGACGAAAACCACGGAGTCCGCGCCCTTGAGCACGAGCTTGCGGGTCTCGTTGTAGAAGACCTGTCCGGGCACGGTGTAGAGCTGGATCTTGAGGCTGAACGGTCCCACTTTGCCGATGTCGACGGGGAGGAGATCGAAGAAGAGGGTGCGATCGGTCTTTGTGGCGAGCGACAGCATCTTCCCCTTCGACTCGGCGTCGAGCTTGTCGAAGATGACCATGAGGTTGGTCGTTTTCCCGCAGAGACCGGGACCGTAGTAGACGATCTTTGCCGTCATCTCGCGCGTTGCGTGGTTGAACAGAACCATGGAGGCGAAAGTATCGCATACCGGGTTGACAGTTGGCAGTTGGCGGTTGGCGGGAGAGAATCCGCGCCGTGGACGAAGACGTCGGGGACGACGAGCCGATCGAGATCCCGATCACCGACACGCTGGATCTGCACCCGTTCCGGCCGAACGAGATCAAGGACGTCGCGCGCGAGTACCTCGTCGAGGCCCACGCGCGGGGGTTCCGCCAGGTGCGGCTGATCCACGGCCGCGGGATCGGCGTACAGCGCGAGCGCATCCGCTCGCTGCTGCAAACGCTGGAGTTCGTGGAAGGGTTTCAGGATGCAGACGGATCGGGCGGGGGATGGGGGGCGACAGTGGTGTTGCTGGCTCCGAATCCGCTATAAGGAAACGCAATGTCAACGCTTTACGAAGAGCTCAGCCGCGTCACGACCTACGACTACACCGAGGACGAAGTCCGGGAGTTCGAGGTGCTGCACGCGGAGATCCGCACTCTGAAGAAGGAGCGCAACGCGGTCATCGTCGCGCACAACTACTACCGTCCCGAGATCCTGAAGGTAGCCGACTTCGTCGGCGACTCCCTGGAGCTCGCGCTCATGGCCTCGAAGGTGCGGGACGCCGACGTCATCGAGTTCGCGGGCGTTCACTTCATGGCCGAGACGGCGAAGATCGTCAACCCGACGAAGACCGTCCTGCTGCCGAACATGATGGCCGGCTGCCAGCTCGCGGACTCCGCGCCGGCCGAGGATCTGGTCGCGCGGATCGAGGAGCTGAAGAAGCAGTATCCCGACCTCGCGGTGGTCAGCTACGTGAACACCACCGCCGCGGTGAAGGCGCTGTCCGACATCATCGTCACCTCGGCGAACGCCGCCAAAGTCGTGCGCACGCTGCCGAACGAGAACGTCCTCTTCGTGCCCGACCGCAACCTCGCCAACCACGTCGCGGAACAGGTGCCGGAGAAGAACATCATCCCGTGGGACGGCTACTGCTACGTACACGAGCAAATTACGCCCGAGGAGATCTCGCGGATCCGAAAGGCGGATCCGGAGCTGGAGATCCTCGTCCATCCCGAGTGCCGGCCCGACGTCGCGAAGCTCGCCAACGCCGTCCTCTCCACCTCGGGGATGGTGCGCTACGCGAAAGAGCGTCCCGCGAAGCGCTTCCTCGTCGTCACGGAGTGCGGCCTCTCCGATCGCCTGGCGATGGAAGTGCCCGACAAGCAGTTCCTCAAAGGCTGCAAACTGTGCGCGTTCATGAAAGTGACGACGCTCGAAGACGTGCGCGACTCGCTGCTCCACCTGCGCTACGAGATCAACGTGCCCGAGGAGATCCGCGTCCCGGCCGAGCGCGCACTGCTCAGGATGTTCGAGGCCAGTGCCTAAGGGCGTCCTGTTCCTCAATCCTCGGTCCGGCACGTTCACGGACGAGTCGAGTCTCCGCGCGGCCGCGGAGGAGTACGGCCTGCGCGTCGTCGCCATTCACCCGGACGTCGACGTACGGACGGTCGTGCGGGAGTCGCTCGAAGCAGGAATGCGTACGTTCGTCGTCGCGGGCGGCGACGGCACGGTCCACCACGTCGCGCAGGCGCTGGTGCACACGGAAGGCATCCTGGGCGTCGTCCCGGTCGGCAGCGTGAACCACCTGGCGCGCGACCTGGAGATTCCGGTGGGCGACTGGCGCGCGGCGTTCGACATTGCGGTGCGCGGCGCGGTGCGGCAGATCGACGTGGGCCGGGTGAACGGTCTGTACTTCATCAACAGCGTGATGCTCGGGATCTATCCCACGCTCAGCGTGTACCGCGAGCGCTTCCGCTCGATGAACAGCCGCTGGGCGGCGTATCTGAAGGCCGTGCGCCTGGCGCTGCACCACTTCCCGCACGTGACGCTGGTGGTCGAGCTGGATGGGCGGGTGGAGACGTTCCGCACGCAGATGTTCGTCGTGGCCGTGAACTCGTACGACTTGGAGCAGGTGGGGCTGGTGGCGCCGAAGACGACGTTCAACGACGGTCGGGTGTCGATCTACTCGCTGTCGTTCATGAGCCGCCTGCAGTTCGTGCGCGCGGCGGCGAAGTACTTCCGCGGCCGGATCGGCGACGTGCCGGGCTTCCGCCGCAGCCGGACGACGCAGTTGCAGGTGGACACCGGCAAGCGCCGCCTGCGCATCTCCCTCGACGGGGAGTTGATGGACATGCAGACGCCGCTGCAGATCGCGGCGGTGCCCTCGAGCCTGCTCGTGCGCGCGCCGTCGCCGGCACTGTGACCTGCGTCACTGTGTTGCCGGAATGCCTTCCATAATTACTCGTTGCCAAACGCGAGTGGCGGACGTAAATCTATCCACAACGCATCGGTGATTCGCAGGAACCGAGGAAGCGACTAGCCGTCGAGAGCTCTGTGGGGAGCGCTCTTCTCGACAACGTCCTGAACGAACGACGTCGCAACATCCTCGGTGTCACCGGTCCGTCTGCAGGTCGCGTCAGAACCGAAGGAGACTAGAGAAATGGTGCGTTCAAAACTCGTTGTAGCAATGCTGTTGGTGGCGGCGATGCCCCTCGTCGCCCAGGCCAAGGGAATTCTGTCGGTCAGCCAGGACCGGGGGAATTCGCCCCACGACCAGACCAAACCCGAGGAGTGCCGCGGGATGGTGAATCTGGTGACCGACGTCGGCTTCGAAGGACTCAAGACGACGGCCCACAACTTCAGCGATCCCACAGGCGGCGGGGAATCCGGCCGCTTCGACAAGACCCCGGTGCTCACCACCAAGGTCGAGCTGCGTGAGGGTTGCCTCAACGCGCACTTCAGCGCGATCACGGGCAGCGCGGAGTACTACGGCGTGTCGCCGATCACCTACTTCCAGATGACGCTGACGCCGACGGATGGCAGCGCTGGCCCGCGCCACATGTACGGACATTACGAGACGCCGTACGGCATCTACGGTCCGGCCGTGTTCATCGAAGCGGAGGAAGACGTCGACACGATCGGCGCGAACTTCTTCCAGCGCATCGGCGACCAGAGGGGTGACGTGAAGCCGGGCGTCTACTACGTCGACGTGTGGTGGTCCGGCGGCCCGGCCGGCGCCGGCGGCGCCATCGGCGCCGCGTTCGTCCTGAAACTGTATCAGGGCCAGTAAGCAGAAAGAAGAAACCGCCCCTCCCCGTTGCGCGACCCGGTGGAGGGGCGGTTGTCTTTATGGAGTGCGGACCTTGCGAACAGCGCCGGCCGTCATCGCAAAAATAGCCGGCCACCTCACCAACGGAGTCCGCGACTGCACGGAAATCGTCTGCGACCCGACGGTCGAGGTCCTACAACCTCATGGACGGGGATCCACGACCTCCCATTTGTTGTTCACGACTCCGAAAATGACGTTCGGAACCTCATTCAAGGAGTACGCGACGCTTCAATCCCGGTCGCACGACCTCACGGGAGGACGTTTCCACCTCACGCGCGAAGTGGCGATGTCTGTGCGACGGGCACACGAACCTCGGAAACGCAGTCGTCAACTCCGATCGTGAGGTCGCGGACAATTTTCGTGAGATTGCAGACTCTGAACCTGAGGTCGCACGACCTCGACGGTGAGGTTGGAGCACCTCAACGCTGAAGTCGCCGACGCACTCGGTCAGCTCGCGGAACCGGCCCATGAGGTCGAAGACCCTGGCCGTGAAGTCGCGAGCCCGAAGCGCCAGGTCGCCGGACCTCCTGCGCCGGTCGAGCTGGAGAAATATTGGGTACGGTGACGGATAGCTGCCGCTTTTCTCTTCGGGCGGTCAGCGCCCCAAAGATTGAAAGCGGAGCCGTTGGAGGATGTCTCAAACCCGACTGGTGCAGGCGTTCCGGGGGCCTCTGCGGACCGCCGCCGTCCCGGCGGCTGATGCGCAGGCGTCCCGCGCCTGGGTGGGCGGGGGAAGCGCGCCAGGCACGCACCCGCCGCCCGCTCTTGCCACGCGAATTAAAAAGCGGAGGCGTTGCCTCCGCACTCCATAAAAATGCCCGCCGGTTTGCGCCGGCGGGCATTGGAGTGAAGCGACCGAAACGTCAGAAGGTCATCTTTGCGCCGATGCGATAGACGCGCGGCGCCTGGATCTCGGTGATGCGGTAACCGCCCAACGTCGCTGCGTCGGCGCCGGCGTTGTTGAGGATCGCGCCGTTGCGCTGGAGGATGGTCCGCTCGTTCGTGGCGTTGAAGATGTCGGCCGACACTGAGAACGTCGCGAGGTTGAACAGGCGGAAGTCCCTGGCCACGCGCAGGTCGAGCTGGTAGACGTTGTCGAAGCGGCGTTCGCCGACTTCCTCGAGGGCCACGGTGGCCGCGCCGAGGTTGCGGAGGCCGCTGACGCTGGCGCGCAGCACGTTCGGATAGCCCTGGCGGTAGAGCAGGTTCGCGCCGATGTTGATGCCCCACGGGGCCTCGTACACGCCGCTCATGTTGGCGTTGTACTTCGAGCCGACGAACACGTTGCCGAATGCGCCCGAGCCCGCGGACTGCGGCGCGTACTGGCCGCCGATGCAGTTCGGAGGACCGGCATACGCGGCGATACCGTTGACGATGCCGGTGCTCGGCAGAGCCTTGGTCGGATTCGCGTACGAATTCGGGCCGCAGTCTTCGGTGTAGTCGTTATAGCTCGCGTTGACGCGCATCATCCAGCGGTTCGACAGGCGCTTCGTCGCCGTCGCCTCGAGGCCGTTGTACGTCTGCGAGTAATCCGGACGATTGGTGATGACGCTGAACGTCGGCGTGGGAACGCCGGCCTTGAGCTGATAGACCGGCTGCTGGCCGGTCGTGAGCGTGTTGCCATTGCCGCTGAACGAGCCGCCGACCGTGCGCGCCAGCTCGAAATCAGCCGAGGTGTAGAAGTCGCCGGCGCCCTGGGTCTTCTCCCACCACGCCACCGGCAGATCGTTGTTCACGCGGTGCGTGAACGTCATGCCGACCGAGAAGTCGCTCCACAGCTCGCGCTCGAACCCGAGCAGAAACTCATCCGTGGTGGGCGGATTCATGTCGTAGTCGACCCGGCGCGTCGACGCGGTGGACGTCGGATTCGCCGGATTGATGCCGATGAAGCTGCGGATGTACGACAGCTCGCTGCGCTGGATGGTGTGATCGCCGTTGGCGTCCACGCCGAGGAAGGTGAAGCGGCTGTCGCCGACGGGGCTCGAGCTCGCGACCGCCGAGCCCAACTGGCTCACGTAGCGGTTGTAGGCCGCGCGGATGAGCGTCTTCTTCTGCGCGCCGAGGGCGTAGGTGGCGCCGATGCGCGGCGAGATGCTCGTCCAGTTGAGGTCCTCGGCTTGTCCCGAGTAGTCGATCCCCGGCAGTTGCGCGACTCCCGAGCAGGAGAAGTTCCTCATGCAGGGCAGAGTGAGCGGGCTGGCGAGGATCGGATTGGCCTGCACATCCATCGGCGTGATGCGCGACGACTGATCGTCCCAGCGCAGGCCCGCCTGCAGCGTCAGGTTGCCGAGCATGACCGTGTCGCCGACGTAGATCTCGTTGTACTCGCCCGAGTAATCCTGCAGCGGCGGGCGGATGAGCTGCGCCACGCCGCAGTTCGTCGGCAGGTCGTTGTTGGTGCAGAGGGCCGTGCCGAAGGTGTAGTCCCAATAGCCCGACGACTCGCCGGGATAGACGCTGGCGGAGGACACCGGCGTATCGCGGTATCCATAGCCGAACTTGAGCTCGTGGTTGATCCCGCCGAGGTCCGTGAAGAACGAGCCGTCGGCGCGGTACTGCTTCTGCGGGCGCTCGGTGAAGAAGGTGTAGTAGTTGTCGTGATAGGTCGCCTTGTCGTCGAGCCACATCGACGGCGCGGTCTCGCCGAGGCCGCCGTTGCCGTAGAGACCGAATCCGCCGTCGACCTTCGACCACATGCCGGTGAGGTAGAGGTTCGAGCCGAACATCTGCGTGTCTTCGATCTTGTAGACCGCCGTCGGGCCGGTCTGCTTCCACGCCGTCTCGAACGGCCGCGTGGGGGCGAGGTCGCGCGCGTTGCGGTACTTGTCGCCGTACGTGTACGACGCGACGAAGCTGTTGCTCGAGAAGACCTGTGCGTTCAGTTTGAGGTTCTTGTTGCGCAGGATGGTGTCGTCGGGGATGAAGAATGTGGGCCGCGGTGCGGCGAGCGACTGCCACGTGGAGATCTTCTGGTCGGCGCGCGCGCCCCAGATCCAGATGCGGTCTTTCCAGACCGGTCCGCCGATCTCACCACCGTAGTCGCGCACGTAGTTGACCTTGTTTGTCAGCGACAGATACGGCGTCGCTTCCGCGGGCACCGAGGCCTCGGACGAGCTGCTCCCCGGAACGTAGAGATACCGTCCGGATCCGCTGTAGTCGTTCGTGCCGCGCTTGGTGACCATGTTCATCTGCACGCCGGCCGTCTGGATCCGCGGGTCGGAGCCGCCGGTCGTGATCTGCATTTCCTCGAAGGTGTCGAAGTCGTAGTACGTGGGCGAGGAGCCGGTCGCGCCCATGTCCGTGATGTTCACGCCGTCGACGTTCCACGTCCCGTCGGCGCGCGGCGCGCCTTTGGAGATGTAGATCGACTGCTGGCCGCTCTGCGTGCCGCCGACGTTGATGCGGTCGACGAAGACGCCGGGCGTCGATTGCAGGATCATCCAGGGATCGCGTGCGGTGGGGACGGAGTCGAGCTCGATCTGATCGACCGTCGTGCCGGTGCCGCTCTTCCGGACGTCGAGCAGCGGTGCCTCGGCGGAGACCGTGATGGCCTCGGACACCGACGGATTCAGGATCAGCTCGATCTCGGCACTCGCGCCGACGCGGACGCCGATGCCGGTGCGGCTGGCCGTGCCCATGCCCGCCAGCTCCCCTTTCAATGCGTATGCGCCGGGGGACAGGTTCAGGAAGCGGAAGTTGCCTGAGTCGTCGGTGACCGTGGTCTGCGGCGCGCCGATTCCCGTCAGGACGACGGTGACGCCCGGCAGGGCCGTGCCGTCCTTGGCGGCGGCATGACCGTAGATGTTTCCTGTCTGGTATTGCGCCGCGGCGCTCCACGCGAACAGGGCGATGACGAATACGGCCACGACGGCCGTGCGGATGTGGGAAATAGAGCCTCTCCTCATGAATCTGCCCTCCTTCACTCTCGTCGGGTACCTGAACGAACGACAAAAGCCGCGCGGGGAACGAGCCCGACCGGCTGATCAGAGATTCCGTTTTGTGTGGGGTATCGGCACCTCTTCGAGGTGCTGGGGCGAAGACATCGGAATGGCCGGACAGCTTTCCATTTCCGTCGAGGTTCTGCGGTTGGGGGTGCGGGCGCAACTGTAGCACCGGGCCAGCTGGATGTCACGGATGAGTTACGGAGAAGTGAAGTCCGGTGACCGAACGGCTACGGATCGCGAACGCGGTTACTTGCACATCAACTGATACACGCCGATCACGTCGTCGCGCACGTCGTCGAGATCCGCTTTGATCTTCATGACGATCTCCTGGAACTCCGGGGTGCTCTGCAGCGGCTGGAGCCAGGGGTGTTTGACGAGGGCGTACCAGGAGTGGTTGCCGAGCTCCGCGCAGCGGCGGAGCCAGACCAGGGCCTCGGCGTCGTCGCCGAGCTTCGCGTAGACCAGGGCGACGCGGAGCGCGGCCCAGTGGTTGCGCATGGCGTCGCCTTCGAAGCTGCGCACGGCCGCGAGCGCGGCGTTGCGGTCGCCCTGCGCGGCGGCGATCATCGCCTTGAGGCTTTTGCCGAGGTAGTGGCGGGGGACGAGCTGTGTGGCGAGGTCGGCTTCTTTCCGGGCCTCGGCGAGGTTGCCCTGGAGGATGAACGCCATGCCGCGGATGTCGTGGCCAGCGAGGGCGGTGTCTTTGTTCGCGATCGCGTACTGCGCGTTCTCGATCGCTCCCTCGATGTCGATGGCGTTGATGTTCCAGTAGCCGCGCGTGAGCGCTTCATTGGAGAGCGGGTCGGTCTTGACCAGACGATCGCCGACGCATTGCGCGAGCTTCAGGTCACCGGTCGAGACGAAGTACGTGACGAGCGACTGCAGGGCCTGCGTGTCGGTCGTCTCCAGACGCAGGGCCGCGAGCACTTCGCGCACCGACTCGCGGAAGCGGTTCGGGTCGCGCACGAAGACGCGTCCCAGTGCGAGATGCGCTTCGGGGAGATTCGGATCGAGACGCACGGCCTGGCGCGCGTACCACTCCGCCTTCTCGAACTCCTCGGCCGAAACGAGCGAGCGCGCGCTGCCGAGGGAGAGTGTGGTCGCGAGGTCGGCATAGGCCGCGGCGAACTTCGGATCGAGGGCGACGGCGCGCTTCAGGGCCGTGACCTGATCGTTGAAGTGATCGGGGAGGAAGCTGCCGTGCAGCGCGCGTGCGCGCAGGTACTGCTCGTACGCCTGCGGATTGGAGGAGCGCGGATCGGAGCGCATGCCGCGCACCTGCTCGACACCGATCTTTTCGTTGAGACCTTCGACGGTGCGCGCGGAGACGTCGTCGATGAGCTTCAGCAGATCGCTGCGCTTGCCGTCCACCGTGTCCGACCAGACGGTGTACCCGGTGCGCGAGTCCGTGAGCTGCAATGTCACGCGAACGAGATCGCCCGCGGCGAGAAAGTGTCCTTCGAGGATGCCGTCGACCTTCAGCTTCTCGCTGGCGGAGCGGGTGTCGGTTTTCGCGCCCTGGTACTCCAGCACCGCCGACGTCGGCCGCACCTGCAGCGACGGGATCTGCTGCAGCTTCGTCACCAGCGCGTCCGCGAGTCCGACGGAGAGGAATTCATCACTCGTACTGTTCGCGATGTTGCGCAGCGGCAGCACGGCCATCGAGCGGATCGGCGGCGGCGCGGTGGTGGTCGTGGTCTGCGCCGAATCGCTCGTGCGCTGTCCGATGAAGATCGCCAGCGCGACGATCAAGGCCGCGCCGATCGTGATCGCCACCCGCAGCCAGTGGCGCGGACGGCGCGCGATCGTGCGGCCGAGGGTCGTGCGCGTCGACGTCGTGGACATGCGCACCGTCGGCGTGTCGATCTCGTCGAGGTGCGACTGCAGCTCGCGCGCGGTCTGATAGCGCTCGTCCGGATTTTTCTGCAGCAGGCGCGCGATGATCTTGATCGCCGTCGGCGGAAACGTCGGATCGATCGGCACGAACGGCTCCGGCTCGCCGTCGCGGATCTTGTCCAGCACCATGAGCGGCGCTTCCGCGTTGAACGGCAGATGTCCCGCGGCGAGGTGGTACAGCACGACGCCGACGGAGAACAGATCGCTGCGCACGTCCGCATTGCCGCCGCGCGCCTGTTCGGGCGCGAGGAAGTGCAGCGTGCCGAAGAAGTGTCCGGTCGACGATTCGAACGTCCGCTCCATGCCCGGCTCGGTCATGGAGCGCGGCAGCGACTTCGCGAGGCCGAAGTCGAGGATCTTCACCACCCCGTTCGGTTCAATGATGATGTTCGCGCTCTTGATGTCGCGGTGGATGATGCCCTTCTCGTGGGCCGCCGCGAGGCCCGCCGCGATCTGCCGGGCGATGGACAGGAACTCCGCGCTGTCGATGGGCCGCCGGCGGACGCGCTGCGAGAGCGTTTCCCCCTCGCAATACTCCATGACGATGAAGGGGAGCCCGTCTGAGGTTTCGCCTACCTCGTGGATGGTGGCGATATTGGAATGACGGATCGACGCGGCTGAGCGCGCTTCCCGCATGAAACGGGCCTTCCGGTCCTCATACGCCAGCTCGCTGGCGTTCAGGACCTTGATGGCCACATACCGGCCGAGGCGCTGGTCACGGGCGAGGTAGACCGTGCCCATCCCCCCCTTGCCGAGAATGCGGACGATCTCGAAGCCGTCGAACGTAGGAAGTGCTTCTGCCATGCGGATTTGGCCGGGCGGCATTCTACACGGAAGGGCGCGGGGGGCAGGGCGCTGGGGGCAGGAGCCGGACGGAGTTATTGCTCTCCTGCGCGCCCTCCAACTTGGTCGTACTTCTGACCCTCTTAGGTGTCTCGTGGGTTATATTCTCACCCCGTGACGACCATTGAAGGTGTCGTACCTGACGTCCTGCTTCCGCCGCGCTATCAGATCCGGACTACGCTCAAGCAGACAGCCGAAACCGCCGTCTACCGCGTCTTCGACGTCGCCGACCGCCGCGACGAGGCGATCAAAATCCTGCGTCACGAAATCCACGACCCGCAACAGTTCCTGCGCTTCAAAACCGAGTTCAACACACTCGCGTCCCTCGACCACGCCAGCGTCATCAAGGTCTACGACTTCGGCATCCTGCAGGACCGCTATCCCTTCTTCACCATGGAGTTCTTCGCGGGGAAGCGGATCACCGAATACTTCGACGGACAGAACTGGGACGCACTCTACGAAGTGATCCTGCAGATCGTCTCCGGCCTCCATCACATCCACACGGCCGGCATCGTCCACCTCGACATCAAGCCGTCGAACATCCTCGTGAGCGACGAAGGCGTCGCGAAGATCATGGACTTCGGTCTGGCGATCGAGAGCCGGCAGGTCCTCGACCGCCAGATCCGCGGCACGCTGCAGTACATGGCACCCGAGGTGTTGAAGCAGGACCGCGTCGACTCGCGCGCCGACCTCTACGCCCTCGGCATGACGCTCTACGAGACCGTTACCGGCGCGCTGCCCGGCTACGGCCGCGCGCCGATCGAAGTCATCCGCATGCACTTGGACGAAGAGATCCGCCGACCTTCGTCGATCAACCCCCGCATTCCCGATGCGCTCGACGCGATCATCACCAGACTGCTCGAGAAAGATCCGCGGCACCGCTTCCCGACCGCCGCCGCGCTGCTGCAGGCTGTCGCCGATGCAGCGGGACACACGACGTCGCAATCGGATCTCATTGCCGGCCGCGGGGAGCTTTACGCCGCGCCGCTCATCGGGCGCAAAGCCGAGGTCGAGCAACTGAGCGCGCTCATCGCCGACGCGCGCGACGGCCGCGGCAACGGCGTGATCCTCGCCGGCGCCGAAGGCATGGGCAAGAGCCGCATCATCCGCGACGCCACATTGCGCGCGCAGCTCGACGGCGCGCGCGTGTTCTGCGGACGCTGCCCGGTCAACCGCAAGACCATCTACGCGCCGTTCTTCGAGATCTTCCAGCAGATGGTGCACGCGGTGAATCCCGAGGCCGACGTCGCGGAAGAGATGCGCCGCATCCTCCGGCCCGTCGTCGCCTCCGCCGGCCCCGACACGTCGCCGCCGCAGACAGGGCAGAAGTACCGTCTCTTCAACCGCCTCGTGCAATCGCTGCAGGACATCTACGGATTCCTCATCGTCGGCAGCGAGAACGCGGGCTCGCCGCTGATCCTGGTCATCGAGGATCTGCAGTGGGCCGACCCGTCGACCGCCGAGCTCTTCGCGTTCCTCGTCGGCGAGGCGAAGCTGAACAAGCTCCTGGTCATCGGCACGCTCACGCTCGAGACGGGAGGCGAGGCCGCGATCGAATCGTCGTCGCCGAACCTCTCCTTCTGGGAGCAGAACGCGCGCGACGCGTCGTATCCGATCATTCATGTCGCGGCACTGTCCGAGGGCCTGGTGCGCGAGCACCTGCAATCGCTCCTCGGCACCATCATCGTGCCGGACGAGCTCGCGCGCTGGATGTTCTGGGAGTCGGCCGGCACGCCGCTGAACATCCGGCGCATCGTCGACTACCTCATCGCGCACGACTACGTGCAGTGGCAGCTGAGCGGTTGGACCGCGGACATGGAGCGCATCCGCATGCTGCGCCTGCCCGGCGGCTTCAGCGCGATCCTGATGGAGCGCGTCGAGACGCTGGCACCCGCGGAGCGCGGCATCCTGGAGATCGCCTCGGTCTACGGCGAGTCGATGGAGCTCGAGCTGCTGAAGCACGTGTCGGATCTCGACGCCGAGGCGACGTACGCGGCGGTGCGTACACTCGACCGCGACCGCCTCGTCGACGAATCGAACAACGGCAGGACGATCACGTTCCCGCAGATCCATCTCCGCGACGCGGTCTACAACGCCATGCCCGAGCGGCGCCGGATCGACCTGCACCTGCGCATCGCCGAGGCGCTGGAGTCCGCGGCGAACGACGGGTCGACGCAGCTCATCGGGCAGGTCGCGTATCACTTCTCGCGCGCCAACGAGATCGAGCGCGGCACGCGGTATTCGATCGAGGCGGGCGATCTCGCCACGCGCACGCTGGCGCACGAGGAGGCGACGGAGTTCTATCGCGTCGCCCTCGAGCTCATGGACCTCGGCGGCGTCGAAGAGGCGCGGAAGGCCGAGGTGCGGGAATCGCTCGCGGATGCGTACTACCGCCGCGACGACTACCGCGGCGCGATGCACGCGTATCAGTTCCTCCTCAAGAGCATCCAGAGCCGGCACCCGGAGGACACCGCGAACGTCGACGTCGCGCGGGTGATGAAGAAGATCGGCAAAGTGCTGGCGCGCCGCGGCGACATGGACGCGTCGATGACGTACTACCACGGCGCTCTCTCGATCTACGAGCGCCTCGGCGAGACGGTGGACGTCGCGGAAACGCTGAACCGCATGGCGTGGCTGCACCGGTCGCGCGACGACGTCGACAACGCGTACATCTACGCGGATCGCGCCCGCGCACTGCTGGAGGCGATGCCGCCGACGGTGGTGTACGGCTACGTGAAGAACATGCTCGGGCTGATCGAGTTCTCCCGCGGCAACTGGCAGCGGTCCCGGGGAATCTTCGAGGAAGCGGCAGCGATCGGCGACCGCCTGGCCTCGGAGCAGCTCCGCAAGGTCGCGTCGATGAATCTCGCGAACACGCTGTGGAAGCTGGGCGACTGGGAGCCGGCACTGGCCCTCTACCGCGGCATCCTGGAGCGCTCCGAGCAGGATGGCGACCTGTGGGACCTCGCCACGGCGTACAGCAACGTCGGCGTGGTCGAGTACGGCCGCGGCAACTTCCACGCGGCGGCGGAGCTGTTCGAGAAGTCGGTGCGCATCGACGAGAAGATCGGCTCGCTGGAGCACGAAGCGCTCGCGCGCGAGAACCTCGGCGACACGCTGGAGATGCTCGGCCATTGGGGCGAGGCGGCGGAGCAGTTCCGGCGCAGCGTCGCCATCGAAGGCTTCGACGAGTCGCGCGCCTCGCGGTTGTCGGTCTACGTGCCGATGGCGCGGTTGACGAAGAAGCGCGGCGACATCGCGAAGGCGCTCGAATACGCGCAGAAGGCGCTGGCTGCAGGCGAGCGCGGACGCGAC
Organism: uncultured Acidobacteriota bacterium; assembly: GCA_963821585.1. GTDB lineage: Bacteria > Acidobacteriota > Thermoanaerobaculia > Gp7-AA8 > Gp7-AA8 > QHVT01. The sequence goes on along the minus strand of CAWGEI010000003.1, from coordinate 2,592,852 downwards.
GAGGACCTGATCGCGGAGGCGTCGTACGTGCTCGCGTCGATCGAGGACGAGCGCGGCAACCTCGAGGAAGCGGAGCGCCATCTCGGCCGCGCGTTGCGGATCTTCGAGGTGAATCACACGCTGCACGGCCTGGCCCGCGCGCACACCGCGACCTCGGCGCTCGTACTGCAGCGCGGCGATCTGGAAAAGGCGATGGAGCACGTGGAGCTGGGCGAGCGTTATGCGCGCCAGCTCGGCGACCGCTTCGCGCTGGCGAAGAACGACTGGGCGCGGGCGAAGATCGACAGCGCGCGCGGCGACCGCGACGCGGCGGCGGCGAAGTTCGAGTCCGTGCGCGTGACGTTCGAGGAGCTCGACACGCCTTACGACCTCGGGCGGCTGCTGTTCGACATCGGCCTGCTGCGCGAGGAGCCGGACGACGCGACGCAGATGATCCGCAGCGCGATCCGCATCTTCGAGCGGCTCGACGCGACGCACGACCTGGAGCGCGCGCGCGGCGCGCTGTTCCGCATCAAGCCGGCGGGCAAGGCGCCGGATTCGGGCGTGGTCGGGCTGTACGAGATCGTCAAGATCATCAACTCGACGCTCGATCTGCAGGAAGTGCTCAACCGCGTGCTCGACGTCTGCGTGCGCAGGCTGCGCGCGGAGCGGGGGATGATCATCCTCCTCGATCCGCTCACCGGCGCCTTGAGAACGCGCGTGGTGCGCAACATCCGCGAGGGGGCAGGGGCAGAGCAGGAGTCGAAGCGCTCGCCGCAATCGATCGTGAAGGAAGTGATCCAGACCGGGCAGCCGGTGATGTCGGCGGACGCGCGCGCGGACCATCGCTTCGTGGAGTCGGAGTCGGTCATCGCGGAGAACATCGTCTCGATCCTCTGCGCGCCGCTGATCATCAAGGAGCGCATCTCCGGCGCGATCTACATCGATCACCGCCAGGCGCGGCAGCTGTTCTCGCAGAAGGACCTGACGTTCCTGGAGGCGTTCTCCGACCAGGCCGCGATCGCCATCGAGAACGCGCGGCTGTACGAAGAGCTGGAGGAGGCGCGCACGCGCCTGTCGCTGGAGAACGAGACCCTGCGGCGCGAGGTGCTGGTCGAGAAGCACCTCGACTCCATCGTCGGCGGCTCGGAGGCGGTATCGAAGATCCAGTTCGCGATCCGCAAGGCCGCGAGCGGGCACTCGACCGTGCTGCTGCGCGGCGAGTCGGGCACGGGCAAGGGGCTGATCGCCCGGATCATCCACAACATCGGGCCGCGGCGGCACGGGCCGTTCATCAACTTCAACTGCGCCGTCGGGCCGGAGACGCTCGCGGAATCGGAGCTGTTCGGCCACGAGAAGGGCGCGTTCACCGGCGCCGATCGTCGCAAGCTGGGGCGGTTCGAGCTGGCGAACACCGGCTCGATCTTCCTCGACGAGATCGGGAAGATGTCGCTGGGGATGCAGGCCAAGCTGCTGCGCGTGGTCGAGGACAAGGAGTTCGAGCGCGTCGGCGGCACGCAGACGATCAAGACGGACGTGAAGATCATCGCGGCGACGAACCTCGAGCTGGAGAAGGCCATCGAGGAAGGGACGTTCCGCGAGGATCTCTACTACCGCCTGAACATCATCCCGATCATGCTGCCGCCGCTGCGCGAGCGGAAGGACGACATCCCGCTCCTGGCCGAGCACTTCATCCGCAAGATCTGCAAAGACCTCGGCCTCGTGGACAACAAGCGCCTGGAGCCGGGCATCCTCGACCTGTGCGTGCGCTACAACTGGCCCGGCAACGTGCGCGAGCTCGAATCCACGCTGCACCGCGCCATCGTCATGTCCAACGGCGACACGGTCACGAAGAGCGAGTTCTACAACCTCTATTCCGGAGGCGTGGCGGGAACCGTTCCGGCACCGGCATCGGAATCGGCGTCCATGCCCTCCGGCATCCTCAACCCGCTGGTCGGCAAGATGGAGATCACCAGCGACATCTACGACGAAGTGATGGGCGCGGTCGACAAGCAGCTGATCCTGCGCGCCCTCGAAAGCTCCAACGGCCGCATCCGCGAGGCCGCGCGCCGGCTGGGCCTCGCGCGGAACACGCTGAAGTCCAAGATCCAGAAGTACAACATCGCGGTTCGGGAGTGAGCCGTGACCGCCGCGCGATAAGATGGAGCCGAGGCAATGCGATGACGATCGACGTCGATGCGGTCTACGAAAACGGTGTGCTCAAGCTCAAGCAGCCTGTGGACTTGCCCGAGAACGCCGAGGTACACGTCACGATCGAAACCAGCGGCGAGTCCAAGACTCCGCTCGGTCGTAGTCTGCGCGAGCTCCGGACGGAGATCATCCGATCGGGCCTGGCTCCTCTCGGTTGGGACGAGATTGAAACGGAAGTAGCAGTCCGGCGCGGTGGGTGGCGGGAAGGATCGTGACGCTGACGTTTGTGGATGCCGGCGTTCTGATTGCCGCGGCTCGCGGTGGCAGCGTGCAGGCTGCCCGGGCCATGAAGATCCTCGACGATCCTGACCGGCAGTTTGCCGCGAGCATTTTCCTGCGCCTCGAGGTTCTTCCGCAGGCTCTATTCAACAAGCGAGTCGCTGAGGCAGCGTTTTACGAGGCTTTCTTCTCAGCCGTGACTCACTGGGCCGCCGATCTGGACACGGTCACCGAGATTGCAATGCGCGAGGCTTCGACCAGAGGCATCGAGGCGATGGATGCCCTGCACGTCGCTGCCGCCGTGTCTGTCGGCGCATCCGAGTTGATTACGACGGAGAAACCGTCCCGATCGATTCACCGGACGCATGCAGTCAGGGTGGTCACGATCCATCCGGAAGGCTGAACCCGGCGTATCCCGACGCGCTCGTGTCCGAGGGCCGAAGCCATGCACCGAGAAACCGCGCGACGCCCCGGCCTCGCGCGCAACACACTGAAGTCCAAGATCCAGAAGTACAACATCGCGGTACGCGAGTAGGGAGCGCCGCCGTTCCGGCGGGTGTGCCTGAGGGATTCAATTGCCTCCTCGACCTGCCGAAGTCCATCAGCCGCGTCGTCTGCTATGCGCGCGAACTCACTCCGGTCGCCGTCGGGATCATCGAGGACGCTGTGTTGCCGCCCACGCTTGACTCGTCGATCCGCCGATGCGTCAGAGACGCACCGGGATGGCTTTGCACCTGCCGCGATAGGTGCCGGTGTTCTCTGGTAGATCTCCCTCCTCCGTGATGATGTGGAGTGCGGCATCCACGTCTTTTGCCAAACGCTGGACGGCCGATTGGTCATCTTGTAGCTCTTTCTGCCGCGATTTCGATAGAGAATCGAATGACTCGTCGTCTGATTTCTGGTGCAGCATCCACTCGAGGATTTCCATCCGGAGGTCGCTCTCTGTACGAGTCCACCCTCGCACCCACGCGATGACCGGTGACTCCTTCTCGAAGCGTACGGTGAACCGGCACGGCACTTTGAGAATCGTCTCCCTGAGATGCGCCGCCAGCGACTCGAACCATTCTTTAGCCGACGGCTTTACAACAGTCCGGCTTAGGTTGAACGTCACGGCTGTCCCCGGCAGTGTATGGGTCCCCTTCCGAGGCTCCGCGATGTCGTCGATGCCACGGGTATCAAGCGCCCAGCCGTTCGACTCCGCGTCCAGCGCGTCCTGGCTGCGGTGCGTATCGATCTTCACCAGATCCGCCAGCATGAAGTAGCTGACCGCACCAATTCCGAACTGCCCTGTGCGTCCGGCGCTGAAGCCGCGAAGCCGGCAGCGCCGGTCCAGTTCCGCCTCCCGATGGCCCGGTCGGCTGCCCGTTGCCAGAAACCGACGCCGCAGGATCTCTTTGGTCATCCCGATGCCCGTGTCCGTGCAGGTGAGCATCCAGCGACCGCCTTCGGAATGGACGCGGATCTCGATCGAATGCATCGTCGCGAGCGCTGCCTCGTCATCGGCGAGGCCTGCGTCAATCTGCGCAAGCCGCTGATACGCAAGGCGCTGCCGCACGGCGTCGAGGGCGTTCTGCACCAGCTCGCGGACGGCCGCCAGGTTGTTGCCATAGAGCTGCGTCCCGGACAGGAGGTCCAGCAGTCGGCGTGTGTTCGGGCGGAATCTCCCTTCGAACTCCTCGAACGACCCCTCGAACGGATGGAGATCGCGCTTCAGTTGCGGTTCATAGGGCCAGGAGCGGCCATTAGCCGAAGTAACGAGAATCGGCCTTCGTGTTCGAGCCGCCAGCAGAGGTTCAGCTCCGCGTCGATGTCGTCGGCCATGGTCCGGAGCGCGTGCATCATCACCGCCGATCGCGGGCGTCCCAGGAACGTGAGGACGGCGCGGCTGTGAACGAAGATTGCCTCATGGTCCTTGTGCCAGTAGATCGTGCTGCCCGGCGAGACCGAGCGATGCCGAAAAACGATCTCGGGAGTCCGTTCGGGATCGAAGTCGAGGATGCCCGCGATTCGGAGGACCGCGGCGAGGTAGCGCTGGTGTACCAGTTCGCGGTGACCCGCTACCTGCACGTAGCTGGGCCGGAAGTTGTCGTGGATCAACGCGTCATAGCCGACGTGATGGCTTCGGCAGAGTCGCACCAGATCGTAGACGAAACCTCGGTAGAGCTGCTTGTCTGGGGAGGCCAGGTGCCTGCGGATCCATTCCTCGCTCCAGTCGTTGTGCCGCGACCGGCTGTAATGGGTGAGGAATAGATCGGCGCGGTCCAGCGCATCGGAGTCGGACGGATCTTTTCAAGATTGGAGGCACGATGGCGTCGGCGTGCTCGTCGAGCCAGATCTGCAGCTTTCGGGCTTCGCAGAGGTGCCGCTGTCCGATCCGGGCCGGTGTTCCATGCGCTCCTCGTTCGTTCCGGCGAGAACGTCACCCTCGGCGCAACGTCGTGGCCGAGGTGTCGCGTGCGGTGACGTTGCTGGCGAAGATCGGGCGGGGGAGGGAAGACCTTCTCCTGCAGGCGTTCGCGCACGCGTTCACGGAGCGCTACGGCGACCGCGAAGTGCCGCTGCTCGAAGCGCTCGATGAGGAGCGCGGCATCGGCTACGACGAGTCGGTCCTGCCGGGTGCGAGCGCGGCCCCGCCTCACGACGATCCGTATCGCCACGCCGCGCTGCTCGAACTGATCCATCGAGCCACCAGCACCGCCTCGATTGAAGTTGCGCTCACGCCGGAGGACGAGGAAGCGCTGCGGACGAGCCTCACGCTTCCTCTCCCTCCGACGTTCAATGTCGTGTTCACCCTCGCCGCGGCATCGGACGACGCGGCGAACGCCGGGGCGTTCCGGATTCACCCGTCCGGGATCGTCGGGCCGCCGGGCACGCGCATGATGAGCCGGTTCTGGTACGCCGACCCTGAGGTCGAGCGCTGCATCGCCGCCGACGCCGCGACCGAACAGCAATCGGATCCGGATGCCGTGTTCGCGGAGCTCGTCTACCAGCCCTCGAAGGGGCTGGAAGGCAACATCCTGGTGAGACCGCGTGTGAGGAGCCACGAGATTCCTCATCTCCGGCACGCCGTCCGGCGATGCGGAGCCGATCTCCCTGCGCGACCTGCTCGTGCAGGTGAGCGGCACCTCAGTCCTGCTGCGCTCGCAGCGCGACGGGCGGATCGTGCACCCGCGGGTCACCTCGGCGCACAACTTCGCGCGGCCGGACATCCTGTCCATTCATCGCTTCCTCGCTTCGATCCAATGGCACGGCGTGCGGACCGGCGTCGCGTGGAGCTGGGACAAGCTCGATGAGGCGCCGTTCACTCCCCGCGTCACTTCCGGCCGGACCGTGCTCTCGCTCGCGTCGTGGACGATCCGCGGCGCCGAGCTGCGCTTTTTCCGGGGAAGTGCCGATGCGGCGAGTGGGGTCATCGCACGCTGGCGCGAGCGTGGCGTGCCCCGTTTCGTTGTTGCGGACAGCCTGACGATCGATCTCGACAGCGACCGCTCGATCCGTGCGCTGCAGCGGATTGCGCGCCGCGGGACCGTGCTGGGGCTGCGCGAGTATTTTCCCGGCCCGGACGCCATCCCCGCGCGCGACGCCGCCGGCAGCGTGGTCACCCAGATCGACTTGCCGTTCCGCCGGGTGGATGTCCGCGCCCGCGCGCCGGAGAGGCGGCAGAGGACGGCGGTCGTTCCGCAGCACCAAACCTTCGCGCCGGGCAGCGAATGGCTGTACGCGAAACTCTACGCGCGCGGCGAGGGCGGGGACGCGCTGCTGATCGAGGCCGTCGAGCCGGCGGTTACACGCGCGCTGGAGGAGGGGTGGATCGACTCGTGGTTCTTCACCCGCTACGGCGATCCGCTCCCGCACCTCCGCGTCCGGTTCCATGGGGATCCGCTGGCCATGAAGAAGCTCGAGCTGCTCGACGTCCGGCAGACCGCGCTGTCCCGCGCGGCCCACCGGAAACGGCTCGAGCATTTCGGGGAGGAAGTGCTCCTGAGCTGATTGTGGAGTGCGGCGACGACCAGTCGCCGCTTTTCTATCTTCGAGCGCTGACCGAGCAAAGATAAAAAAGCGGCGACTCGCCGTCGCCGCACTCCAGAGCTACTTCGTCTTCGACGTTACGCGACCGGCGACGCCCATCACGTCCAGCCCGAGCAGGCGCGCGTCGAGGAACAGGTCGTCCACCGCCACGCCGCCGAGGTCGGCGAGGGGGATGTCGATCTCGAGCGAGGTCGCGCCCACGGTGAGCGCACGCGCGCCCTCCGCCCACGCGAGCGAGCGGCCCGCGCGATCGGCGACGATCACGTCGAAACGATACGAGCCCGCGAGCGCCACGTCCGCGGGCACCGAGACCCGCAGCACGTCGCCCGTGACGTCCGTGCGGATGCCGCCGAGGCGGGCGGCGCCGCGTTCGGCGACGAGCTCGCCCGCGCCGGTGCGGGCGAAACGCACGCCCTCCGCGTTCGCGCCTTCCGCGTCGAAGCGCACCTGCCACGCACCCGCGATTCCGGCGGGCAGGTCGGTGAGCGTCGTCTCATACACGCCGTTCCCGCGATCTTCCAGCGCGACCACGTTGAACGAACGCCCGTCCGGCGACGCCATGCGCGCCATGACCTTTGCGCCCCCGATCGGCGTGTCGCCGTCGCGGAGCTCCGCGTGGAGCGTCACCGGGTCGCCCGGCTGGCGGGAGAGGGGCGCGGCCCACGTCGCCAGCGTCAGCAGGCTGTCCGGCTCCGCGGCGACGATCGTCGCGGCGCCATCCACGTCGACCGCGTACATCGCGGCCGTGGTGCGCATCACGTGCAACACCTGGTCGGATCCATCCTTGATTCTGCGGATGCCGCGCTCGATCGAGCCGCGATCTTCGGGCGCGAGCGTCGCGCCCATCGGCGTACGCAGGCGCGTCTTCACGGTGTCCGGACCGAGCGTCCAGATGATCATTCCGCCTTTGCCGGTCGCGGGCAGCTCGACGGACGCGGACTTCGAGAGCTTGCGCATGAACATCCGCGATACTTGCGCGGGGGCGTGCGTATCCGGCTCCTGATAGCGCGTGCCCGCGTCGAAGCGGCCGGTGACGTCGGCGCCGAGGGCGGCCGGTGCGAGGGAGAGGAGCAGCAGAAGGGTTTTCTTCATGGTCGTGTCTCCTCAGAAGTCCGTCGCCAGCGAGTCGCCGATTTTCTTGTAGTCGTTGCGGCGGTTGTGATGGTGGTTCGCGAGCGTCGTGAACCAGACCGTTCCCACGGCCTGCGCGCTGTACTGCGAGACCATGCCGTCGTCCTCACCCGGCATCCCCGCGACTCCCGACAACGTCGCCAGCCCGTAGTCCTCGGCGTGGACGAAGTCGTTCCACAACCCCGTGCCGGCGATGTTCCAGATCGTCTTCGGCAGCGCGGGCCGTCCGGCCGTGCCCTTCAGGTAGTACGTGTTGTAGTAGCTCATCGACGACGTGGTGCAGTTCTTGGTGGAGTCGGTGTTCTGCCCGACGAGGTCGACCATCCACCCGGTGAGCCACGACCCCGAAAGCGTCCCCGCCAGGTTCGCCGCCTCGGAGCCTGCATTCGGCGGCGCGATGGAGTTGACCCAGCGGATGCGGTTGATGATCGGCTGGTAGCGCGTGTCGTAGGTGGGGTTGGAGAGGATCCAGCGGATCACGATGCCGCCGAACGAATGCGTCTCGATGACGATGTCGTCGATGGCGTTCGCGTTCATCCAGGTGGAGATCTGTCCGGCGACCTGCCCGCCGGCGACCCACATGTACTGCGTGCCGTCGTATCCGACGACGAGGTACGGGACGGTGAAGTTCTTCGTCGTGGCGCGGATCATGTCTTCGCCCCAGTACGCGCGGGCGACGCTCGGCGTCGCGAGGTTCGCGCCGCCTTTTCCATGGATGAACACCACGCCGGTCTTGGCAAGGAGTGGTGTCGTGGCGAACAGAGCTACTGCGAGAGAGAGCAGAACTCGTCGGTTCATGTTGCCGTTTTTCCTCCTGTATGGAGAGCGGCATACTGCGACGGCGATGCCGAACGTGTTTTCAACGAGTTACGCGGGCCGAGGGTCGGGGATTGAACCTTTTGACGGCTGAATGAGGGTTCATTCTTGATCGGACGGGTCTAACTTTGCTCCCTCTGCGAGGCATATGGCGATTCACCACAGGCCCCACCGGCGGTTGCGGACCACCGTTCACGAAAGCGGTGCAGATGATCCCCAATGTAGGGCGTGGCTTCAGCCCGCCTCCCGGGCGGGGTGGGGACTCTACGACCTGCCATGCTCACACCGGGGAGGCGGGCTGAAGCCACGCCCTACATTGGCTCGCCGTGGCTGCAAGGAGACTTTCGCAGCAGAGGCGCAGAGGACACAGAGGAGGACGGAGGACTTCGTTATGATCCGGACCGCATGCCGTTCTTCCTTCTCTCCTGGTCGCGTCCGGCCGACCGGCTCTATGACATCACGATCCGATTCACGGCGCCGGTGGACATCCCGCGGCTGCTGCTGCCGGCGTGGCGGCCGGGACGCTATCTCCTGCAGAACTACGCGGCGAACGTCCGGGAGTGGACGGCCGGCGACCTGCGGACGTGGAAGGACGGGAAGACGTCGTGGCGGATCGACGCGCGGGCGGGGGAGGAAGTCACGTTCCGCTACCGCTACTACGCGGGCGTCCTCGATGCCGGCTCGAGCTTCCTCGACGACGACGAGGCGTACTTCAACGGCACGAACCTCTTCATGCTCGTCGAGGGACTGCGCTCGGAGGAGCATCTCCTGACGATCGCGGCCCCTGCGGACTGGCTGATCGAGACGCAACTGCCGCGCGAGGACGACCGCACTTTTCGCGCGCGCGACTACGACCATCTCATCGACTCCACGACCATCGCCGCGGCGACGCTCACGCGGCATTCGTTCACGGAGAGCGGCGCGCGCTTTCACCTCGTCTTCCGCGGCGACGAGGGGATCGACACCGAAAGCTACGTCGAGCCGCTGCGCGCGATCGCGCAGTCGCAGGCGCGGCTCTTCGGAGGGGGCTTTCCCTTCCGCGACTATCGATTTCTCTATCACGTGCGCGACAAATGGCACGGCGTCGAGCACGAGGACTCCTGCTCGATCATCGTCCGCCGCAGCGCCCTCCTCGGCGCGCAGCCTGGCGGCGAGGGCTTCGATCACGTGCTGTCGATCTCGTCGCACGAGCTCTTCCACGCCTGGAACGTGAAGCGGATGCTGCCCGCGCGCTTCGCGCCGTACGACTACTGGCAGGAGACGCCGACCCGGCTGCTGTGGGCGATGGAAGGGCTGACGTCGTACTACGGCGACCTGACCCTCGTCCGCTCCGGCCTCTGGACTCCCGACCGCTATCTCGCGCACCTCGCGCGGGAGATCCAGATCGCTGGAGGCGCACCCGGCGCGCGAGCATCTCTCGCTGGCGCAGGCTAGCTTCGACGGCTGGCTCAGTGATCCCGCGCAGATGCACGATCACCCGAACGCGTTCTTCTCGTTCTACAACAAGGGCGAGCTCGTCTCCGCGCTCCTCGATCTGACGATCCGCCGCGTGACCGAGGGTGCGAAATCGCTCGATGACGTCGTGCGGCTGCTGTGGGAGGAGCACGGACTCACCGGCCGAGGCATGGAGGAGGACGCGGTCGAGCGCGCCGTGGCGCGGATCGCCGATGTGGGCGACTTCTTCGCCCGGTACGTCGAAGGGACCGATCCGCTGCCGTACGCCGGGATGTTCGCCGCGGTGGGGTTGGTCTTCGCCACGGCCGCGCGCCACCCGGGCCGGCCTTTCTCGGCGCGCGGCTGAAGAACCAGGACGGCGCGCTGCTCGTCGAGTCCGTGATCCGCGGCGCCGCGGGCATGGAAGCGGGATTGCTGCCGAACGACGAGGTGTTGGCGCTGGACGCCAATCGCATCACCAGTCCGGCCTTGCTCGAGAGCGCCCTGCGCGCCGTGCCCCTCGGCGAGACCGCGGAACTGCTCATCGCGCGCGCGGGCGTCGTCCGGCCGCTCTCGCTGACCGGCGCGCCCCGATCCGCGGCCGATCATTACTTTAAAGAGCATGGGAGCGAGCGAGCTGCGGCGCGCCTGGCTGGGGAGAGACGCATGAGCGAAGAGAAGCCACTGGAGTTCACCGAGGATCGGGTGCCGCTCGAGGGATCGAAGAGACGGTCGCGGAGCTCGTCGACCTCTACGGCGGCGAAGTGACCGCCACCCGCGAGCGCGACCGCGACTTCGTCCTCCCGCTCCGCCGCGGCATGTCCAGCGGGGGAGGCGTGGAGTGCACCGTTTCCTGGGCACTCGACGATGACCGCCGACGGCGACCGTCACGCTACCGTCAACCGCGACGTCGACGCTCCGAAAGCGCAGCGCATCCTCCTGCTCCTCGCCGGCGTCGTCGGCTCCGTGATGTTCATGCTCTGGCCCTTCTTCCCCGGCGAGCGCGGCTTCGGCACCCTGGCCTGGCTCGGCGGGATCGTGGCCTTCGCGGTCTACCTGATGACCCTGCGCAAGAGCAGCGGCGGCATCGCCCACGACTTCCTGCAGCGGCTGGCCGCGCGGCAACGGGCGGAGGGGACTGCCCCTGCGACCGACGACTGACCCCTGTCACCCCGAGCGTCGAGCGAGGGGCCTGGGCGGGCGGGGCGCGATGCACATGCCTGCCGCCCGCCCGCCCGCACCGGCGAGCCGCCGGTGGGCCGGCCGGCTGGCACCCGGCGCGCCTGCTTGTGTTCGTTGTTGTTCTGCTCGACGAGTGTTGGAGGCACAGGTGGAGCGCTGGCCGCTGGCCGGCCGGTCCACCGGCGGCTTGCCGGTGCGGACGGGCGGCGTAGCGAACCGGGGGCGGTTCCGCGTTACGATGGCGGCTCCCGAATAGAAGGAGTTGCGTCATGCGCAAGAGCAGTCTGGTCATCCTCGGGCTCCTCGTTCTCGTCATATCGCTGTCGTTGAGCGCGAAGCCCGCGTTCTCCGGCAGCTACACCATCAACGGAAACAATCCCGGCGTCGGTCCCTACAAGGGCACGCTCACGATCACCGCTCGTGGAGACGTGTACGACGTCTCCTGGGCGATCGGGAACCTGCAGTACTCCGGCGTCGGTCTGGTGGTGAACGACACGCTGTCCGTGGCGTACAGCGCCGCCGATCGCTCCTGGATCGGCGTCATCGCCTACCGTCAGCGCGCCGATGGGTCGCTGGAAGGGAAGTGGGCGGTGCAGGGGCGGGCGGGCAAGCCGGGGAGCGAGACGGCCGTTCGGAAGTGACCGGAGCGCCGGCGTGCCTTCAGAGCACGGGCTCCGTGACTTCACCGTCCGGGGAACGTCGGAGTGGTGATGCGAGAGGATGACGGCCGCCAGTTCCCGCTTTCCAACACCGTCGTCCGCGCCGGGATGATCGCCGTGCCGCTGCTCATCCTGGGGCAGCTCGTCCACAGCACGCCGCTCTGCCTCGCCGCGGCGGCCATCGCGGTCGTGGCGGTGCTGCTGCACGTGGTGCTGATCCTCGCGGGCGTGTGACTGGGGCTCTCCCCCGTGCCGCTCTTGCATACCTCTCGTGATCGCCATCCCGACCGAACCGATCGGCAGCATCCCCCGGCCGCTCGAGCTGATCGAGGCCGTCGCGCGAACGTGGCGACGCCGACGATCCCGCGCTCGATCCGCTCTACGACGAGGCGATCCGCGACACGATCGCGCGCTTCGAGGCGACCGGCTCGCCGGTCATCACCGACGGCGAGCAGCGCAAGTACCACAACTTCTGGACCTACTGCGTCCACGGCCTGCCGAACACCGCGCCGGACGGGTTCAAGATCCCGTTCGCCGCCGGCCACACGCGCCGCATGCCGCGGCTGACCGCCGGGCCCGTTCCGCTACCAGCGGCTACGCCGACGAGCTACCTCGACGTCGCGCTGCGCTACGCGCACCGTGCCGGTGAAGCAGGCGGTCATCTCGCCGTCGGCGCTGAGCCTGATGTATCCCGCCGAGGGGATCGCCGGCTACTCGCGCGAGCAGTTCATCGACGACCTGCTCGCGCGAGCACGAGACCGAAGTCCGCCGCTGCCTCGCGCAAGGGCGCGCACAAGGTGCAGATCGACTTCACCGAGGGCCGGCTTCGCCGATCAAGATCGATCCGACGCGGCGACCTGCTCAACAGCTTCATCGACCTCAACAACCTGCCCTGGCGCGCTTCTCCGCCGAGGAGCGCGCGCGGATCGGCGTCCACACCTGCCCCGGCGGCGACCGCGACTCGACGCACAGCGCCGACGTCGACTACGCCGAGCTGCTGCCGAGCCTGTTCCAGCTCAAGGCCGGCAACTTCTACATCGCGCTGGCGGGCGAGACGGACCGCGCGCGCGTGCTGAAGATCATCCGCGCAGTACCTGCAAGCCCGGAGCAGCGCGTCTTCGTCGGCGTGGTCGTCGCCGATCGATCCCGCGCGTCGAGACGCCCGAGGAGGTGCGCGACCGCGTCCTGGAGGCGGCCGAGTACATCCCGGTCGACCAGCTCGGCACCACCGACGACTGCGGCTTCTCGCCGTTCTGCGACGACACCTCGACCACGCGCGACACGGCCTTCGCCAAGATCCGCGCCCGCGTCGCGCGGCACCGCGCTCGCCGAGCGAAGCAGCTGCGATCGAGACTGAGCGTGACTGCGACGCGCGACGACGAGGAAGAGCTGCTCCGCTCGGTCGCCCTGCAGAACGCGCAGAGCATCCTGCTGGCGCGGCAGCGCGCCGAGCAGGAGCTCGTCGCGGCGAAGGAGGCGCGAGGAGAGCGCGCACGCGCGGAGCTCGAGCGCGCGAACTGCGCTGATCCGCACGATCGCCGAGAACGCGTGCAGTCGGTGACCGTGCTGCATGCTCGAGCGAGCGGCGGTTCGGCGCTTTCTTCTACAACCGGCGGCGACGTCGAGGACGACTCGGCTGTACACGCTTCGGGGAGTCGTCGCGAGGCGCCGTTCGACGAGCTCGCCATCCACGCGCGACCCCGACTTGGCGGCCACGTTCCGCGGCGGAGGTGCCGTCGCTGCGGAACATCGCGCGAGCCGCGCTACGGGCAGTGGCCGCACCACGGAATGCCACCGGGCCACCTGCCGGTGCGCAGCTACCTGGCGGTGCCGCGTTTCCGGTCTCCGGCGCGCTCGCGGGCCGTTCTTCGGCACAGCGCGGACGGCGCGACCCGAGCGCTCGGAGCGGCCGGTCCTCGAGCCTTCGCGCGACGATCACCGACGAGCGCGCACGCTCGCGCCGAGCGCGCGCTGCGAGGAGCGCGAGCCGCATGAAGGACGAGTTCCTGGCCACGCTCTCGCACGAGCTGCGCACGCCGCTCAACGCCGTCCTCGGCTGGTCGCGCATGCTCAGCTCGGCCTGCCGGACGAGCGGAGACGCGCGATGCGGCTCGACGCCATCGAGCGAACGCGCGCGTCCAGGCGCAGCTCATCGACGACCTGCTCGACATGATCGCGCATCATCGTCGGGCAAGATGACGCTCGACGCCAGCGCCCGTCGACGTCGGCCCGGTGCTGCACGCGGCGATGACCACGGTCCATCCGCCGGCGGCGGCGAAGGGCATCGAGATCCTGCACGAGCGTCCCGCCGCGCCTCCCGCTCGTCCTCGGCGACGAAGCGCGTCTGCAGCAGGTCATCTGGAACCTGCTCTCGAACGCGGTGAAGTTCACGCCGCGCGGCGGCACGATCACCGTGCGCGTCGGCGCACGTCGGGCTCGATGCTGCGGCTCACGGTGCAGGACACGGGCGAAGGGGATCGAGCCGGAGTTCCTGCCGCACGTCTTCGAGCGCGTTCAGCCAGGAGGACGCCACGGCACCCGCGCCGCACGAAGGCATCGGCCTCGGCCTGTCGATCGTCGCGGTCGCTCGTCGAGCTGCACGGCGGCCGGATCCGCGCGGCGAGCGAAGGGGCCGGCCGCGGCGCGACCTTCAAGGTCGACCTGCCGGTCATCGAGTCGGCGCCCGCGGTGCAGCAGGCGGCACCGCCGGGGCACCGCGGGGCGGCGGCGTCGCCGGCCGCCAAGCTGCCGGTGCTCACCGGCCTCCGCGTGCTGGTGATCGACGACCAGGAATTCACGCGCGACTTCGTCACCGCCGTTTTCCGGCGGACGCAAGCCGAGGTGCAGGCCGCGAGCTCGGTGCGCGAAGGACTGGAGCGGTTGCGGGCGATGCTCCCGCACGTCGTGGTCTGCGACATCGCCATGCCGGGCGAGGACGGCTTCGTCTTCGTGCGGGCCCTGCGGGCGCTCCCGACGCCAGCCAACGCCATCCCGGTGATCGCGCTGACGGCGTTCGGCCGTCCGGAAGACCGCCAGCGCGCGCTGGCCGCGGGATTCGACGCGTATCTGAAGAAGCCCGTGGATCCCGCGGAGCTCGCGTCGACCGTGATGCGGCTTTCGGGGCGGTGAACGTAGGGCGTGGCTTCAGCCCGCCCTCCACCGGGGAGGCGGGCTGAAGCCACGCCCTACGTTTTACTTGGCCTACAGCCGGTCCGTGAGGATCGTTTTGGCGATCGTCACCAGCTGCATGTTGCTGGTGCCTTCGTAGATCTGGCCGACCTTGGCGTCGCGACAGAACTTCTCGACCGGGTACTCCTTGGTGTAGCCGTTGCCGCCGTACAGCTGGACGGCCAGCGACGTCACCTTCTCGGCGACCTGGGACGAGAAGAGCTTGGCCATGGCCGCTTCGCGGAGGAAGGCGGCGCCGGCGTCCTTGAGTCGGGCGGCGTTGTAGACCATCAGGCGCGCGGCCTCGAGGTCGGTCGCCGCCTGGGCGATCTGGAACTGGACGCCCTGGAAGTCGGCGATGCGTGTGCCGAACTGCTTGCGCTCCTTGGTATACGCGATGGCGTGCTCGAGGGCGCCCCGCGCGACGCCGATCATCTGCGCGCCGATGCCGATCCGCCCCTCGTTCAGGGTCTCGATGGCGATCTTGTAGCCCTTGCCCGGCTCGCCGAGGACGTTCTCCTTCGGGACGCGGCAGTCTTCGAGGATCAGCTCGCAGGTGGACGAGGCGCGGATGCCGAGCTTGTCCTCCTTCTTGCCGACCGTGAAACCGGGGAAGTCGCGCTCGACGAGGAAGGCGGTGATGCCCTTGTAGCCCGCGTCGGGGTTCGCGTTCGCGAAGACGATGAAGATCCCCGCCTCGGCCGCGTTGGTGATCCAGAGCTTCCGGCCGTTGAGGACGAAGTGGTCGCCCTTGTCCTCGGCCCGTGTGGCGAGGGCGAAGGCATCGGACCCGGACCCGCTCTCCGACAGGGCATAGGCGCCGACGGTATCCGTCGAGAGCATGCGCAGGTACTTCGACTTCTGGTCCTGCGAGCCCCAGTTGATGATGGCGTTGTTGACCAGCGTGTTCTGGACGTCGACGAGGACGCCGCAGGAGGCGTCGACGTGCGAGAGCTCCTCGACGACCAGGACGGCGTTGAAGAACGTCGAGCCCGCGCCGCCGAACTCGTCGGGGACCTCGATGCCCATGATGCCGAGGTCGAAGAAGGCGGAGATCAGGTCCTTCGACATGGCCGCGTCGTGGTCCATCTGGTGGACCAGGGGGCGGATCTTCTCGACCGCGAACTCGCGGACGCTCTCCTGAAACATCTTTTCTTCATCGGAAAGGAGCGTGAGCGGCGCTCCGGGGAGCGTTTCGACGGAGGTGGTCATAGCGGCGCGAATGATATCCGATGTGCGGAAGGTTATGATCGCGCGGGCCCCGGTGGCGGAATTGGTAGACGCATGGGACTTAAAATCCCCCGCCGCGTGAGTGGCGTGCCGGTTCGAGTCCGGCCCGGGGCACCAATGGTCAACGTATTGACCGCGTGCACAAGGTCCGTTACAGTGCCGGTTGCAAACGGATCGTGCGCGCATCGGCGTTTTGCGCGTGGGGGCCACGCGGTTTGGCGGCTGGGCGGTTCGTGACGTTGATTAACGGTTTTCCGGGAGGGGAGGGCGGATCCATGGGTCAGTGCCTGCACTGCGGCGCGAAGTTTCCGAAGACGCGGAAGACGCGCAAGTACTGTACGAACCGCTGTAAGACGAACGCCTGTCTGGACAAGAAACCGCGGCTGCGTGCGGCGGACGTCGAAGCGCTGCAGGACGTCCTCAGCGCCGAGTTCACTTCGGTGGAGGCCATCCGCGAGCGGCTCCGGGCGATCGTGGCGCCGCACCTGCCGCCGATCGTGACCGTGACCGTCCCGAGGATGGATTGACGCTACTCGATCCAGAATTGGCGCTTCAGATCGTACGAATCGCTCTTCACGATCGGGTCGTCCACCATGAGATGGAGGATGTACGTGCCTGCGGCCATGTCACTCAGAGGGATGGCCCCGCGCAGCATGTAACAGCCGGGTGAGGACTGGATGCGGTCCGGAACGACTGACTCCAGCGGGGTGGCCAGGTCGACGGCCTTCCCTTTGATGCTGATCATGAACGGAACGCTCAGCTCCTGGTCGGCCTGTCCGCAGTACTGCGCCACCCACCCGAGCTCCTCGGTGGACTTGAAGCGGTCCACGACCACGAGCGCGGCGAACGGATCCCCGCTCGACTGGGCGTTGATCTCGTAGACGTCGCGGGTCAGGGTCAGACGGGTGGCCCCGCGCGGCTTCGCCGGCGCGGTGGAGACCGGAGTGCTGGAGACCGGCACAGCGTCCGCGGGTGCCGGTTTCTTCGGCGCGGCCACGGGCGGCGGCCCGGAAAGGCTCGCCCGGATCCGCGGAGTCAATCCGCCGATGGCTGCCCACTCCGGCAGCGTCTGATGGTCCTCGACGATCTGCCTCTTCATCACGGCCTGCTCGGCGGCGCTGAAATCGCGGCGGAACAGGTCGCGGATGGTCTTGCCGGTGCCGGGGTCGGTGACGAAGACGATCTCGACGCGCGGCAGACCGAAGCGAGGCGACGCTTCAGCATGCTCCCAGATCCAGGCATCACGGGAGCCCAGCTGCCGGCCGCCGGACGGATCGATGCGGCCCGAGACCCCTCCGCCCTGACTGCGGCCGCCGCCGGAAGACGCCGAAGGCTGGACGTACGAATCGGTCGTGCTGGTGATCCGCCCCTGAACCAGGTTCAGGTTCGGCGGAGAGCCGAGGACGGTCCAGACGCGTCCGCGGTCGGTGAGAGCGCCGCGCTTGCCCCGCTCGGGGAAGGTCGCGTCGGCGTGTTTCACCCGCGCCTCATGCTCGTCCCGGGCTTCGTTCTGGGGCGTCCCAGGAGTGGGATCGCGCCGGGCCCAGAACAAATCAATGAAATTCGATGCGGCCTCGTCCGAGCTGAGCTTCTTCCACGCGCTCTTCTCGGGGCCGGTCATGATCCACTGGATCGGACCGTTGCGCCACTCGGTGTACTGGGGCGAAAGCGCCGCGGATGCCGTCGAGGCGACCAGCAGCGTGAGCAGTGCGACCACAACCACGTTCCTCGGTTCGCGCATTTGGGGGTTCTCCCAGTGGATTGTAACGGGCGGGGAGGGGAGGAGGACGGTGACGTTACTCCAAAAAACAAAAAGGGCGCCGTTTCACGGGCGCCCTCCGGGGTAGGTGTCACCACGTAGTCGTGTAACTACGAAGTAACCCCCTTAGGTTTATTAGAACAATCCATGCGTATTTCGTTACCTCCTCCCCTGAATTTCCGGCGGACCCTCGACTAGCGCCACGTCACGTGCCATGACCCACCTCGCCATCGTCGCGGACCGGATCGACCGCCCCTACTCGCCCTGTGGTGGAAGGGAGGGACGGGAACTTGAGATCGATTTCAATGAACGTACGACCAAACGCCGCACTGGTTCGTACGGATAGAAGCGTAGCCGGCCGCCCGTTTATTGCAGCCCGGCACTCCCCATCCGCTGAATGCATGGTGAATATGATACGGTTTTCGCGCGTAATCGCAATCGTAAATTCGCACGATATTCGTACTTCCATCGTCATGCCGGGCGCACAGATCCCTGTGCTACACTTTCCGATCCCCGGAGCCCTCATCTCATGAAGCGACTCCTCCTCGTCACCGGCGCGCTCGCGCTTGCCACGAACCTCGGCGCGGCCACGATCAACGGCAAAGTCATGTTCCAGACCAAGCGGGGCCAGCAGCCGGTCGTCAACGAGACCGCTGGTGTGGCTCGATCCCGCCGGCAAGACCTGGAAAAAGCCGGCCGCGAAGTTCACCATGACCACGCGCAGCAAGGAGTTCCTGCCGCACGTCGTCGCCGTGCCCGCCGGCTCCACGATCTCCTTCCCCAACGAAGACCCGATCGCGCACAACCTCTTCTCCCTGACCCCCGGGAACACGTTCGACCTCGGCCTCTACCGCCGCGGGGCGGGCAAGACGCACAAGTTCGAGGTGCCGGGGGCGGTGAACGTCTACTGCAACGTCCACCCGAACATGTCCGCGATCGTCCACGTCATGAGCACGCCGTACTACGGTTTCGCCGACGCGAACGGGAACTACTCCTTCGACGTGCCGCCCGGCAAGTACCGGGTCACGGCGTGGAACGAACAGGGGGGCGCGCAGGCCTCGGACATCGAAGTCAAAGCCGACGGCTCGGTGGCCGGCGCGACGCTCCTGACCATCGACGGCCGCAACTTCCGCCTGAGCCAGCACAAGAACAAATTCGGACAGGCCTACCGCCCGCCAAAGGACTACTAGCGAACATGACCGCGCAGGCACTCGACACCAAAGCCACGGTCTCGCAGGAACTGCCGTCGAAGAAGGAGTACACGGTCGAGAAGCCGCGCGTGCCGCTGGTCCTCAAGCTGTTCGGCCTGACGGCGCTGCTGATCGTGATCGTCGTGGGCGTCGCGGTCGGCATCACCATCCAGAGCGCGAACGCGGTGGCGCAGGAGACCGTCAACCGCTCGATCACCGGCGCCGCGAACCTCTTCCAGGAGTTCGAGGAGCGCCGTCTCGACGGCCTGGCCGGCGCCACGCAGGTTCTCGGAAGTGACTCGAATTTCTACGCTTATATCCAGACGGCGTTGAATCCGGAGCCGATCGTCGCGGTGACTCCAACAGGCCAGCAGGCCGATCCCGCCGTCCCGCCGCCCGCCCCCGGCATCGACTTCAGCAGCATCAACGACACCCTCATCCAGAATCGGGACCGGCTCAAGACGGACGTCCTGATGCTCCTCGACGATCAGGGCCTCCTGGTCGCCCGCACCGATGAGCCGATGATCGCCGGGGCCTCGAAGGAAGACTTCTACGAGAAATCCCCGCTGGTCCGGGCCATCGTCGACGACGGCAACGTCTCCGTGACGAAGGGGGTCCTGCCCCTCGGCGGAAAGCTCTATCACGCCACGGTTGCCCCGATCGCCGCGGGCGCGCGCAACGTCCGCATAGGATTCCTCATCAACGGCTACGCGATCGACGACAACTTCGCGAGCCGCATCGCCGAGGCGACGAACGCCGGCGTCGTGTTCACGACGAAGGACGGCGCGACCACGGTCCGCTCCGGCAACGCGCCCAGCGTCATGCCGAAGGACGTCGGGACCGAGAAAACCATCCAGGTCGACCAGAGCCGCTATGTCGTCACGACCAAACCTCTGCTCTCGGGCCGGGACGTAGTTGGAACGGCCATCTTCCTCCGCAACCTCGACCGCGAGCTGGGCCCCTTCCGTCAGATCGAGACGGGCCATGATCGTCGGCGGCGGCCTGGCGCTGCTCCTGGCGCTGCTGTTCTCCTGGCTCATCGCCAAGCGCGTGACCCGGCCGATCGAGCAGCTCGCCGGCATCGCCCAGGCCGTGACCGCGGGCGATTACTCGGTCAGCCCGGCCGTCGACCGGAACGACGAGGTCGGGATCCTCGGACGCTCGTTCGGCAAGATGATCAACTCCCTGCGCGACAAGGCCGAGCTCGAGGAGCTCTACGCGCAGATGGCCGAGAAGTCGGACGAGTCTCCGGCCGTGGCCGTCCGGGTGAACGAGCCGGCGAAGCTCGACGAGGGGACGGTGCTGGTCACCGACCTCCGCGGACTGCCGGCGACGGTGGGTGAGGGCGACGCGGCGTTCGTGATCGGCGCCGTCGAACGGGCCATGCGCCTGCAGGAGAACGAGGTCGGGCGCCAGGACGGCGAGGTCCGCGAGATCAACGGGCATCGCCTCGTCTCCGTCTTCCGAGGGGAGCGGGGGATCATCCACGCCATCCGCGCCGCGCGGGCGATCAACGAGGAGCTCGCGCAGCAGATGGGCTCCGCCACGCCGATGTCGATCGGCGTCGGGATCGCCACCGGGGAGTTCGTCACCGGCTCCGTCACCCTCGACACCGAGAGCGGCCTGGCCATCGTCGGCAACGCGCCGCTGCTCGCCCTGCTCTTCGCCTGGCACGCCCCGAACGGCTTTGCGTATGTCTCCTACGAGACCGCGCAGGCCGCGGGGAACGAAGTCCTGAGCGCCGCCACGCGCGAGGAAGTGCGCCTGAAGTGGCTCCCGGCGCCGCTGCCGGTCGCCTCTCTGCCGCTGCTCAGCATGACCACGAGCATCATGAAGACCGTGAGCCAATCCATGGCCACGCTCCGGATGGAGGCCACCGCGGCCGGCGCGACATCCCCCGCGGGCACGGGCAATCGCGATCTCTCTGTCGGCCACTTCTTCGCCGGCCGCTACCGGATCGAGAGCATCCTCGGCCGCGGCGGCATGGGGGTGGTCTACAAGGCGACGGACGCGCAGCTCGATGAGACCGTCGCCATCAAGACCCTGCCCGGCGACGTCATGACGCGCTCGCCCGAGGACCTGGAGCGCTTCAAGCGCGAGATCCGGCTGGCCCGTAAGATCACCCACCGCAACGTGTTACGGACGTTCGACTACGGGGAGGCCGAGGGCGTGTACTTCATCAGCATGGAGTACGTGCGCGGGTACACCCTCAATGAGCTGATCGACGAAGCGCCGTCGCGGCAGATGCCGCCCCGCGCCACCATGGGCATCGCCCGCCAGATCTGCCGCGGCCTCCACGCCGCGCACGAGCAGGGCATCATCCACCGCGACATCAAGCCCCAGAACGTCCTCATCGACGCCAAAGGCGAGGTCAAGCTCATGGACTTCGGCGTCGCCCGAATGACCGAGGCGTCGGAGGCGATGACCCAGGCCGGCCTGATCGTCGGCACCCCGCACTACATGAGCCCCGAGCAGGTCCAGGGCAAGACCCTCGACCCCCGCACCGACGTCTACGCCATGGGCGTGTTGCTCTACGAGATCCTCGTCGGCCGCCGGCCGTTCGAGTCGACGTCCCTGACCGGCATCCTCACGGCCCACATCATGGAAAAGGCCCGCCCGCCCATCGACCTGCGTCCCGACGTCGGCCGCGAGGTCAACGCCATCGTGATGAAGTGCCTCGAGAAGGACCCGGCGGCGCGCTACGCGGACGCGGGAGCGCTGCTGAGCGATCTGGATCGCGTGCAGATGCCGGTCGCGGCGTAACCTCTGTCGCCCGCTACGCGGGCTCGATCCTTTGCCCGCGTAGCGGGCTTCAGAAAATAGACCCCGGCTTCAGCCGGGGAAAGAGGCGGCGGCCGGGAAACGAGCCCGCGTCAGCGGGCGACAGGCTCCGCGCCGGTCCCGAACCTGTTGAACCAATCCTGGAACTCACCGTCCGGCAGGGGTGGGCTTACGTAGTACCCCTGGGCCATGTCGCACCCCAGCTCCTTGAGGATGCGCCACGCCTCGGCGTCCTCGACCCCTTCGGCGATCACCTTCAACCCCATGTTGTGTCCGAGCTCGATCGTGGAGCGGAGGATGAGGACGTCCTGGGGCGCCGAGTTGCGCAGGTGGGTGACGAAGGACTTGTCGATCTTCAGCTCGTCCACCGGCAGGCGTTTGAGGTGGGCGAGGGACGAGTAGCCCGTGCCGTAGTCGTCGATGGCCAGGGCCACGCCGAGGTCCTTGAGGTCGCGGAGGATCTTGGCCGCGTAGAGCGGGTCCTTCATGACCGCGCTCTCGGTGATCTCCAGGACCACCTTCGACGGCGCGAGGTTCGATTCCGCGAGCAGCCCGGCGATGTAGGCGGGCAGCTTCGCGTCGAACAGGTCTAGCGCGGACAGGTTCACGGCTACGGTCAGGTCGAGCCCGGCCGCGTTCCAGGCGCCGCAGTCCGTGATGGCCTTGCGCAGCACCCAGTGCGTGATCATTCCGATATTGCCCGATTGCTCGGCGAGGGGGATGAACTCGTCGGGCCGGAGGATGCCGTGGACGGGATGCTGCCACCGCACCAGCGCCTCGGCGTGCACGGTCCGATCGTTGTGGACGTCGACTTTGGGCTGGTAGTGGAGGATCAGCTCGTCGCGGGCGACGGCGTTGCGCAGATCGGAGAGCATGGCCAGGCGGCGCAGGGAGTGCTCGTCGCGGCCGGGGGCGTACGTGGCGAAGGCGCTGTGGGTCCGCTTTGCGTCGTACATGGCCACGTCGGCGCGCTTCATGAGCGTCTCCGCGTCGTCGGCGTGCTGCGGGCAGAGGGCGATGCCCATCGACGCCGAGACCTCGATCGACACGCCGCCCAGCACGAACGACGTCTCCAGCGCGGTGCGGATCCGCTGCGCCACCTCCACCGCCCGCGGCGCCTCCTTCACCAGGAACGTCACCGCGAACTCGTCGCCGCCGAGGCGGGCGACCGTGTCGGCCTCGGGCAGCAGCTCCAGCAGTCTCCGGCCGATCTCCTTGAGCAGATCGTCGCCGAAGTGATGGCCGAGGGTGTCGTTGATCTCCTTGAACCGGTCGAGGTCCATCATCAGGATGGCCACCGAATCGCCGCTGCGCCGGGTCCGGACGATCGCCCGGATCAGCCGCTCCAGAAACAGCACGCGGTTCGGGAGGCCCGTCAGCGCGTCGTGAGTGGCCTGATGGCGAATGTGGTCCTCGCGCTCCGCGATCCCGGTGCGCATCCGGTCGAAGGCGTTCGCGAGCCGGCCGATCTCGTCGCGCTGGTCGATGTCGATCGTCCCGGCGTAGTCCCCGCGCTCGATGCGCTGCGCGCCTTCCGCGAGACGCTCCAGCGGACGGCTCACGCCGCGCGCGAACAGAGTGGCCGCGATGAGTGCGGCCACGAGCGCGAGTGTCGACAGCACCGCGATCCGCAGCTCGAGCTTGCGGTACGGGACGGAGGCTTCTTCGACCGAGCGCTGCAGGACCGCTTCGATGCGCGATCCGTCGGCGGTCGTCAGCGGATGGGGGCGGGCGCGGTATTCGCCCGAACCGATAAGGTCCTGTGGATTGGTCGAGATCACGTACGGCTTCGCACCCGCGGCAGAGTCGGTGAGGGAGATCTCCAATGCCGTCATCCGGCGCACCTGTTCCAGGACGCCGACGTCGATCTCGAAGCCCATCGAGACCCACGCGATCGGCCGCGGTCCGAGCACCGGCACGACCGCGATCTGATACGGACGCCCGAGGAGCGAGACGATCCGGGACGACTCTCCCTGCGACTTCGCCTCCGCGATGAGCCCGGCCAGAGGAAACGCCGCTCCGGCGAAGCGGCCCCGCAACGTGTCGGCCACGACAGTGCCATCGAGCGAGACCAGAAAGGCCGCGTCGGCCTTGATGCGCAATGAGTGATTGCCGAGGGCGGACGTGATGGTCGGGGCATCGCCGAAGGCGACGGCCTCGCGAAAAGCGTAGTCCGACGCCAGAATGCGCACCGTCTCCGAGAGCTGCTGTCCCTTCTGATCCAGGATCTGGTCCAGGATCTTCGTCCCGACGACCAGCTCGTCGTCGATGCTCTTGTCCACCGCCTCGCGTCCCGCCACGTGGACGGCGATCAGCGTCGCGGCCTGGAGCAGGACCAGGACCGCGACCATCAGGAAGAGGAGCTTTGCCTGAAAACTGCGCATGCCGTCTCAGCGCGCGATGAACACCAGCTCCCGGTCCGGGCCGCCGAGGGTCAGCGGCTGGGAATCCGCGCTCAGATCGGGATGCCAGAGGCGCACCACGTACCGGCCCGCGCCGAGGTTCGGCAGCGTCACCCGGCCATCGCGGCCGGTCACCGCGAAGTACGGCGTGTCGACGACCACGATGTACGCGTTCATGCGGTCGTGGATGTTGCAGCCCAGGCTGACCACGCCCGGCTTGTCGAAGACGATCGGGCTGGCCGGCGTCCCCGTGTACAGCGGCAACTGAAATTTCTTCGCCTCGGAGAACGAGTAGACCTGATGGCGGACGTCGTCGCTGTTCGGGAACTCCACCGCGGTCCCGACCTGGACGGGCAGCACGTGCGGGACGAACGTGCGGTTCTTCTGGTCCATGACCGCCGTGCGGCGCGCGGGGGGCCCGCCCTCCCGCCCCTCCCGTACGGCGTAGACGACGGCGTCCTGCACGGCGACTCCGCGCGGGGTCCGCACGTCGACGGTGAGGGTGGCCGCGCCGGCAAACGGCGCAGCGAGGGCCATGAAGATCACGAGGAATGGGCGCAACACCATGCAAATACTACGCGTGGTGCGTCACCTTCCTGAGAAAAGGTAGCGCACCTCGAGCAGCACGCGCTGCGAGCCGTCCACGCTCGATACCTCACCGCCGAGGCGGAGACGGGGGATGCCGGTCCAGAAGTACGCCGCCGTCACGCCGTTCTGCCGCACGTCATCGACGCGGAACGAGTCGAAGCGCACCGTGGCCCGCGAGCGTCCCCAGCGGCGCGACGCGAGCGCGTAGCCCGCTTCGATCTCGTTCGTGAAGCGGCCTGCGCCCTCGACGATCAGGAACGTCGGGCCCCAGCCGTTCTCCGCCGCAAAGGTCCAGTCGTCGCGCGTGTACTCCGCGCTGACGATGCTGAAGCGCGTGCCCCAGTTGAACAGTTGTCCGTGGTCCACACCGTCGGAACGATTGTCGAAGTGCGTGAGCTGCACCAGCAGGTGCTCGCCGTTCCAGCCGCCGCGCGCGGACCAGCCGAGGCGACCGTCCGTCTCCGCGGACACGGACGTGAAGTCCGTACCGTCGACCGGGACCCATTCGCCGAGGAGGGTCCAGTGATCGTCGAGCGTCCAGCCGCGGACGGGAGGCAGCGCGCCGAGCGTGTCATTGCCGCGGAAAACCGTGGCTCCGGCGAACACGCGCTTGCGGAAGTACGACGCGTCGACCCCGATCGGCCGTAGCTCCTCGCCGAACCAGCTGTTCAGCGCCGAGGAGCTGATCGCGTACGGGTTCTCCCAGAGCGCGTCCACGTTCTCGCGTGAGGTGGGGAGGAAGAACGCGCCGCCACGAAGACGCAGGCGATCACCGCGAGGATGGAGATTCAGCTCGAGATACGCCTCGGGGACACCCACCATGGAGCGTTCCCCGTCGGAGTCGGTGCGGCCGAGCAGGTGGACGTGCGCGCCGAAGGCCGGCGACGCCCACCAGTCCAGTCCGAGCTGCAGCTGTGCGGACAGGTCTTCGTGCTGGAGCGGCCCGGTGTCATCGGCCGACGCGGCGCGGAGGAGCGCAAACCCGCTCCACTGCAGCTCGCCGGCGCTTGCGCCGGACGCAAACATGAGGAGCGTGAACGAGAGGAGGAGGGTCCGTCGCACGGAGATTCCAGTGTAGCGCGGCGGACCCCTCCTTTCATGCCGCCATCAGAACCGCCCACATCGCGGCGGCTGCGTCCACGGAGGACAGACGAAGCAGCCCGTGGCCGGCGTCGGGTGGATCGGGCGGGCGGCAGGTGCGGCAGCTCCGACCGCCTGGCATTGCGGCGGGAACTGCGTACAGGCGATGCCCAGGGTGGGGCACTGGTCGGGCGTTTGCGTCCGCGGGCATTGCGGCTCGAACTGAGTGCAGGCGAAGCCCAGGGTCGGGCACTGCTCGGGAGTCTGCGTCCGCGGGCATTGCGGTTCGAACTGGGTGCAGGCAAAGCCCACAGTCGGACACTGCTCGGGAGTCTGCGTCCGAGGGCATTGCGGCTCGAACTGCGTGCAGGTGAAGCCCAGGGTCGGGCACTGTTCGGGCGTTTGCGTTCGCGGGCATTGCGGTTCGAACTGGGTGCAGGCGAAGCCCAGGGTCGGGCACTGCTCGGGAGTCTGGGTCCGCGGGCATTGCGGTTCGAACTGAGTGCAGGTGAAGCCCAGGGTCGGGCACTGTTCGGGAGTCTGGGTCCGCGGGCATTGCGGTTCGAACTGGGTGCAGGCGAAGCCCAGAGTCGGGCACTGTTCGGGCGTTTGCGTCCGCGGGCATTGCGATTCGAACTGGGTGCAGGCGAAGCCCAGAGTGGGGCACTGCTCGGGAGTCTGCGTCCGAGGGCATTGCGGTTCGAACTGAGTGCAGGCGAAGCCCAGGGTCGGGCACTGCTCGGGAGTTTGCGTCCGCGGGCATTGCGGTTCGAACTGAGTGCAGGCGAAGCCCAGGGTCGGGCACTGTTCGGGAGTCTGCGTTCGCGGGCATTGCGGTTCGAACTGGGTGCAGGCGAAGCCCAGGGTTGGGCACTGCTCGGGAGTTTGCGTCCGCGGGCATTGCGGCGGGAACTGGGTGCAGGCGAAGCCCAGGGTTGGGCACTGCTCGGGAGTTTGCGTCCGCGGGCATTGCGGCGGGAACTGGGTGCAGGCGATGCCCAGGGTTGGACACTGGTCGGGATTCTGCGTCTGGGGTGGGCATTGCGGAGGGAACTGAGTGCAGGCGATGCCCAGGGTCGGACACTGCTCCGGAGAGAACGTCTGCTGGCACTGCCACGGCTGCTGTGTCCACGCCGCGGCCCCGGCCGCGAAGTCCGTCTGCACCTGTCCCTGCAGGAAACGCCCTGCGCGCTGCGGGTCGAAATTCCGGTTGAACATGCCACTGCTCCTTATCGGGGAATCCCACGGAATTTAGTTCCGGGCCGCGACCGTGGCCAGTGACATTTCTTTCGGGAAGTAAGACCCCCAAGAGTCGGCACGTGGCGCGCGAAGGCGCGCCGTCCAATCTAGCCCCGCGCTTGTGCGCGGGGTTCGCGAGGTCGAGTAGAAACGCGGCCGCGAAGGCGGCCGCTACAAACGCGAATTGTAGCGACCGCCTCCGCGGCCGCACCTGCCTCGCGAGGGACAGCCCTGTCCCGACGGAGCCAGGCCAGGCCGTGACGGAATCACCCGCGGATGCTGCCGCATGACCGGAGGGTCGTGCCGCAGGACTCGGGGGTCGTGCGGCAGCAAACGGCGAACGCGCGCGACGTTGGTCCTGTATGTGCCCGCGGGTAGTGTGTATCTGTCCAAACCCGCGCAATCGTTGGATCCCTCAGGGCATCTTCGCCGGCCCCGCCGGGATATACGGCTTGTACGTCACCCCCTCGGTGCTCTTCGCGAATTCCGCGCGCACGCTCTGCACGAGCTTCGGATCGCGGAACAGATCCACCATCGTCGCGGCGAGCGCCTTCGACGCCCACACCATGCCTTTGTGTCCGATCGACATCCCGCCACAGGCGACGACGGGCCAGCCGTGCCACGGCGCGCCGAGAGGGGCGGTGGTCACGGAGAGGTGGATGGTCGGCACGTTCCAGCTCACGTCCCCGACGTCCGTCGACCCACCCTCGGGCGGGCCGGGATTGGCTTCGAACGCCTTGACCGTGCTGACGAGTCCCTTGGGCTCGACCCCCGTCTCCTTCTGGATCGTCTTCGCGAACTCCTGCTCCTCCGCCGTGAACGCGATCGGGCCGAGCCACTGCATGTTGTCCCACGCCGCGCGCTGGCCGGTCATGTTGGCGAGCGTGTTCCAGTCGCCGCCCTGCACGTTGACCTGCGACTCGACGCCCGCCGCGAGCGCCGCGCCCTGCGCGATCTCGCGGATGCGCCCGAGGAGGCGATCGACTTCCGTGCGCTTCTCGTCGCGGAGCCAGATCCAGAGCTTCGCATAGTCCGGCACGACGTTCGGCACGTTCCCGGCCTGCTGGATGACGTAGTGCATCCGCGACGTCGGGCGGATGTGCTCGCGCATCATGTTCACCGAGTACGTGAAGATCTCCAGCCCGTCCGACGCGCTCTTGCCGTTCCACGGATCGAACGCCGCGTGCGCCGCGCGCCCGCGGAACTCGACGGTGAGATCGACCAGCGCCTGCGAGCTCTTCGTGTCCGACTGTGTTTCGTCCGAGGGATGCCAGGCCAGCATGACGTCGACGTCCTGGAAGACGCCCTCGCGCAGCATGTAGATCTTCCCGCCGACCGCTTCCTCCGCCGGCGTGCCGAAGAACCGGATCGTCCCCTGCAGCTTGCCCGCGGCGATCTGCTCCTTGATCGCCAGCGCCGCCGCCAGCGACCCCACGCCGAAGAGGTTGTGCCCGCAGCCGTGTCCCGGCGCGTCCGCCTCCAGCGCGTCCTTCGTCGGCTGCGCCTTCTGCGAGATGCCCGGCAGCGCGTCATACTCGCCCATGATCCCGATCACCGGTTTCCCGCTCCCGAACTCCGCGACAAACGCCGTCGGTAGGCTCGCGACCCCGCGCGTCACTTTGAAGCCCCTGGCCTCCGCCCAGTCGGCGAGCGCCTTCGACGAGCGCGTCTCCTTCAACGCCGTCTCCGCGTAGCGCCAGACCTCGTCGGAGAGCGCGGTCATCTCGCCCGCGTGCTGATCGATCGTCGCGGCGGCTGCGCGCTTGGTGTCGGCGAACTTGACGGTCTGGGCGAAGAGGAGGGTGGGGGTGAGGAGGAGCAGGAACAGCAGAGTGCGCATGGGGGAGATTCTAACTTTTCGGACGTGCAGGGTGGCCGCGTAGCGGTCATCAGAGAGTAGCCTCCGGCGCCAGCACCGCTACGCGGTCACCGATGCCGCTCGGACACGCTGGCGCCCGCCGGCCCCGCCGCGACGATGAGCTGCAACAGTTTGTCCACCTCCTCGTCCTCCACATCTGGCCCGCCGAAGAAGCGGCGGCGGAGTTGGGAGAACAGGCCGACGCCGCCGGTTGGGACCTGGTGGACGACGACGAGGTCGCGCTTCGGGAAGACATAGATGCGATGGCCGCCGGCGCCGGAGGCGTAGTACCTGTCCTTGTCCACCCACCACATGTACCCGTAGCCGCCGCGGCGGCCGGTGTCGGCGATGGCGCGTGTGCTCTCGCGGACCCACGCCGCGGGGACGATCTGCCGTCCGTTCCAGCGTCCTTCGCTGAGGTAGAGGAGGCCGAAGCGGGCCATGTCGCGCGCGGTCATGCTGAAGACGTACGCGCGGTGGCCGGACTCGTTGTCCATTGCCCGCTCGGTGACCGAGGTGCGGGTGAGGTAGTCGACGTCGCCGGGGCGGAAGTCTTCCATCCCGATCGGCCGCGCGATGGACTGCGCGAACGCGTCGCCCATCGTCGTGCCGGTGGAGCGCTCGAAGATCGTGCCGAGGGCGTTGAAGTCCCAGTTGTTGTAGAACCAGTGGGCGCCCGGGGCGTGCGTGCCCCGCGCCGGCTTGCGCTTCTTCCAGCTGGGGTGCTCGTAGAGCGCGGAGTGATAGATGCCGGAGCGGGAGGTGAGGAGGTCGACGACGCGCGCGCGTTTTTCGGCAGGGGTGAGCGGCGGGTTGTCGTCGATGCGGAGTTGGGCGAGGGTCGCGTTCAGGTCGAGCTTTTTCTGGCCGGCTGCGATGCCGATCAGTGCGCTGAGGAAGCTCTTGCGGACCGACTGGACCGCGTGGCGCTCGTCGACGTCGCCCCAGGCGGCGATCAGGGCGCCGCGATGGACGATGACCACGGCTGAGGGGCCGATGGTGTCGGCGTACTTCCTGGCTTCGTTCAGGCGGGGCCCGGACCACCCGTACGCGGCCGGGTTGGCCGGCTGCCATTGCTTCCTCGGATAGACGTACGAGGGTTGGGCGAAGGCGGGGAGGGCGAAGAGTGCGAGTGCGATGAGTGTGCGGATCATGCCCTCGGTTACGCGCCGCGCTCCGCGGAGGTTCACCGCGTTTGTCTGTTCCGATCGGAATGGACGTCCGGGGCAGAAAAACGTAGGGCGTGGTCACGCGCTGTCCAATTGTGGCCCCGGGCTATTGCCGCCAATGGCGTTCACTTTAGGCGAGCGCGCCCCTCACCCGGCCTTCGGCCACCCTCTCCCCACGCTCACGCGCGGGGAGAGGGGCTGATCAGGGTTGGCTCTCGCGAGAGGCAGGTTTCTTTATGCTCGTTCTCGCGAGAAGGAACCCCAGGATAGCCCCTCTCCCCGCGGTAGCGGGGAGAGGGTGGCCGAAGGCCGGGTGAGGGGTGCGCTCGCCTTAAATTCAGTTAACGCTATTGGGGCACAGCCCGGCGCCACAATTGGACAGCGCGCCTTCGTGCGCTCACGAGAACTTGTAGCCCGCCCGGTGGACCGTCACGATCATCGCCGGGCGCGCGGGGTTCTCCTCCAGCTTCTGCCGCAGCATCGCCACGTGGACGTCCACCGTCCGCGTGTTCAGGGTCGTGGCCATGCCCCAGACGCTCTCCAGCAGTTCCTCCCGGGAGAGCACGGCGCCCTGGTGGTCGACGAAGTACTGCAGCAGCTTGAGCTCCATCTTTGAGAGCTCGTGGCGGCGTCCGCGGACGGTGACCGTGCTCGCATGCGGATCGAGCTCCAGGCCGGGGCGGGCCTGTGGGGCGATGCGGCGGACGAGGGCGTGGATGCGGGCGACGAGCTCCATCGTCGCGAAGGGCTTGACCAGGTAGTCGTCCGCGCCGATGCGCAGTCCGTGGACGCGGTCTGTCACCTCGCCGCGCGCGGTGAGGATGAGGATCGCGGTGCGGTTGTTGCAGCGGCGGAGCTCTTCGCAGACCTCGAAGCCGTTCTTCTTCGGCAGGCCGACGTCGAGGACGATGCAGTCGAGCTGCTCGCGGGCCGCGACATCCAACGCTTCTTCGCCGTCGCGCGCGACGAGCACGGCGTAGCCCTCGCTCTCCAGCCGGTCCTGGAGGCCGAACAGCAACTCCTCCTCGTCCTCCACGATGAGGACGCGTGCGCGATCGCTCACGATTCCGCCTCCACCGGCAGGCGGACGACGAACGCCGCGCCCGCGGGACGTCCGCGCTCGACGGTCACCGAGCCGCCGTGATCGAGGATGATCTGCCGGACGATCGTCAGGCCGAGGCCGGTGCCGCGGACGTGGCGGCTGCTGCGGCTGCGATAGAAGGGCTCGAACACGTGACCCGCGTCCGCCGCGTCGATCCCCGGGCCGCGGTCCTCGACGACGATGCGCACGAAGCCGTCATCGCGCGCCGCCCGCACGCCCACCCACTTGCCCGCGCCGGCGTGGCGGATCGCGTTCGCGACGAGGTTCTGCACCACGCGCGTGAGGGCCCGCTCGTCGCCGCGCACCTGCGGCAGGTCCGGCGCGACGTCGACGTCCACCGCCAGCTCCGGTCCGGCCATCCAGCGCGACTGGGCCACCGCCTCCTGGATCACCGTGGAGAGGTCCACGTCTTCCCGTCCCAGCACCGCCGCGCCGGCGTTCATCCCGGCCAGCTCGAGCACGTGGCTGACCATCTCGCTCAGATGAGCCGTTTCGCGGGTGATCGTGCGCACGTAGCGTGACACTTTCTCCGGATCCTGCACGATGCCGTCGTTCAGGTTCTCGCTCGCGACGCGCAGGATCGCGAGAGGGGTATTCAGCTCGTGGTTCATGGCCGCGACGAACTGCGCCTGCTGCTCACGGAGCCGCTCGCCGCGCCGCAGCAGCGCGATCAGCAGCGCGCTCGCGGCGACGAGGAGCAGGAGGACGAGCGACGCCACGGCCAGGTTGCGGCGGTGTGCCGCGGCCACGACGGCGTCCAGGCCGCCGCCGCGGTAGCGGAGGCCGAGCTGCCACAGCTCGTCGCGCGCCGGCCCGGCGGGCTCGGGGAACAGCGGAGGACGCCCGGACTGGTCGCGGCGCGGCGCGACAGGGCGAAAGGAGAACGTAAAGTCCGGCGGCCGCGCCGCGGCGCCCGGCGAGCGGTAGAGTGCCACGCCGCCCGCCGCCAGCTCGACGTCCACGTCCGCGGTGCGGAGGAGCGTGCCGAGCACGCGGCGGTCGAGTTGCACCAGGAGGACGCGGCTCGGACGGATGAAGGTGTAGTCCGCCTCGGGATCCGGCGGCATCTGCACGATGAACAGCACGGGGATCGACGCGAACAGCGGTCCGGGGAAGCGCTGGTTGGCGGCGCGCTCGCGGACGTTGACGAGCTCGCGCCGCAGTGGCTCGAGGGAGGCAGGCAGAGGTGCGGAAACGAGCTCTCCGGTGCGCGGCTCCAGGAGGTGTACGGACCACGCGTCTCCGTCGCGGTCGAAGACATAGATGTTGCTGACGAGGTCGGGATGCGCCGCGTCGCGCCGCCATTCGTCGAACAGCACTCCGGCATCGTCGTTCTCGGGTGCCCGAAACGCGCGAAAGACTGCGACCACCTCTTCCGCCAACTCCTCGGCCAGCCGCTCGGCAGCGAACTCGAGGTTGCCGCGCATCTGCTGCCGCTCGGCCTCGGCCACGCGATCGAGCCACCGGTATTGGAGCGTGCCGATCACGGCCAGCGCGGCGGCCAGCAGGAGCAGCGGGACGGCCAGCAACCGGTTCGTCCCGCGGAGGAATCGCATCATCGCAGTGTAACTGTGGCGGTCTCGGCTCTTGACGTATGTAAAAACTGTCCTAAAGAGGACTTTCCGCCGTCGCGACGTAGCTCAGGCAAGAAATGACTCTAGGCAGGATCTCCGTCCTGGTCACACCATGAGGCCGTCGGATCGCACTGCCGAGTTAGGTTGCCGGCGGGAAAGGAGTCATGATTCCGCTGTCTCCAATGATCATCGAACGTTACCTGGCGGACTGTTTCGCGGCCGAGGAAGCGCCGCGGGTCTCGGAATTCGCGCAGTGCTGCGGCATCTCGCCGGCTCAGCTCACGCGCCGCTTCGTCCGCGAGCACGGGATGCGGCCGGGTGAGTACATCAAGCGGCGGCAGGTGGAGGTCGCGCAGCAGTTGCTCGATTCCACGACCCTGAGCACGACCGAGATCGCGTATTGCGCCGGGTTCGGCACGCGCCGGACGTTCTTCCGCGTCTTCCGGCGCATCACCGGGATGACGCCGGCGCAGTTCCGGAATCCCCGTCATCCGGAGGCTGCCTGAGTCTCCGGAACGCCGAAGGTGTGACCCCGGTGACCCGCCGGAAGGCGGAGTAGAACGCCGAGCGCGAGCCGAAGCCGGCCGATTCGGCGATGGCGTCGATGGTGACATTGTCACGCGCCGGATCGAGCAGTTGCCGCTTCGCCTCCTCGACGCGCCACGAGCCGAGGTAGTCGATGAGCGTCGTGCCGCGATGCTGGTTGAGGCTCTGGGAGAGGTGGTGGGTCGTGACGCCCAGCTTCTCCGCGATCGCCGCGAGGGAAACAGCCGGGTCGCGGTACACCACCTCGGTGCGCATGAGCGCATCGAGGCGCTCGGTGCAGCGCCCCGCGTCCGCCTCGGCGAGCGAGGAGTTGCGGTAGCGCTGCGGAAGGAGTTGCTCTCCGCGATGGGCCAGGGCGAGGGCGAGGCCGAGGAGGAGGATGGCGGCGCTGGCGACGACGGGAACGACGTTGCGGAGCGGGCCGACGTCGCTCCAGCCGAACCGGACCATCTGCGCGGCGTGGACGGCAGCGAAGAAGAGGAGCAGCCCGCGGGTGACGGCGGTGTGAAATGGCGCGGCTTCGTTTCTCCGTGCGCGGAACAACACCACGGCGGACAGGGTCGTGTACACGATCTGGTGCGCGACGACGAGCTCGATCGGCAACAGGAGCGCGAGCGACAGGAGGGCGGGCACGGCGTGCAGCCAATCGACCCGGCGCAACGTGCGTTTCTGCAATGCCGCGGCGAAGTAGGCGAGGAGCAGCGGTCCCGCGACGAGCGACGCCGTCAGCTCGACCCGCTCGAGCAGCGGCGCGATCTCACTCATGTGCGCGTCATGCTGCGCGACGATGGTCGTGATCGCGGTCGCGGCAATCGCGCAGAGCGCGGCGAGGAGCGTATCCGCGGTCGTGCCGCGCCGTAGGCGCAACAGCCCCGCGCCGAATGCCGCGGCGTAAGCGGCGCCGACGAACCCGAAGGTGGTGGAATCCATGCGGGATCGTACGCAGGGGACGGCCGAGGGTTTTCGTCTGACCCCTCAGCGCTGAAACAGCCGTTCCAGCAGCGGGGCGCGCACGTAGACCGGGCCCAGCTCGAGCGCGTCCTGTTCGTCCTCGGCGCTCACGTCGAAGTCCAGCTGCTTGACCTTCAGCAGCGCAACCTTCTTGAAGCGCCGGAAGTTCAGCTCGATGTGGAGCGGCGTGCCGGGGATCGTGCGCGCGAGCTTCGCGGTGCCGGGGGAGATGCCGGCGTAGAGCTGGTCGGCGATGCGTCGCAGCTGGGGGTTCTCGGGGATGGTGCTCGTCGTCCAGATGTCGACCCATGCCTGAGGGCCGTAAACGAGCCGGTGTCGCGTCGCGTCGATGCCGTGGACTTTCCCTTTCACCGCGGGACCGCGCTCCGGCACGGCGATCTTCTCGACGCCCGCGTCGTCGCCGGCGAGCTTGCGCAGCGTCGGGGCGATCTCGGTGACCGGTACGTCGACGTACATGCGTCCGAGGGGATTGGCGACCGTGACGGCCGGAGCGCCGTTCTTCGAGAAACTATTCAGCCACAGCGCCTCGACGCGCACGCCGGACGGGTAGACGTGGACCTCGATCGACGAGCCGAATTTCGACAGGTACGGAAACGCGGCGGCGGGGTTCGCTTCGAGCTCGAGGTGGTAGCGGGCAGCGCCGAACGCCGGGGACGCGAGAGCGAGGACGAGGATGAACAGGAGGCGCGGGGACATGGCCCCGATCGTACCGTGTATCATCACGCGGGACTACCTCATGAGCCTGATTGAAGAGATCGGAGCCGGACTCGACGGCCTCTCACAGCTCCGCGCCTTGATCGCCTCGGGACGCCGTCCGGGCATCGCCGTCACGCTGCACTTCAACCTCGAAGAAGTCGAAAAGGGACGTGCGCTGTTCATCGGCACGCCGGGCGACTTCGCGTACAACCCGATCGGCACGGTCCACGGCGGCTATGCCGCGACGCTGCTCGATTCCGCGTGTGGCTGCGCGGTCCACACGCACCTCAGCGCGACGCAGGCGTATACGACGCTCGAGCTGAAAGTCGCGTACCACAAGGCCATCACCCGCGAAACCGGCCGCCTGTTCGCCGAAGGGCGCGTCGTCTCCTTCGGCCGCCGCGCGGCATTCGCCGAGGGGACGCTGAAGGACGAGGAAGGGCGGCTGTATGCGTCGGCGACGTCGACGCTGCTGGTGATCGAGCTGACGACAGGGCGATGACACGCATCGTCGGAATCATCGGCGGGATCGCACCGGAGTCGACCATCGATCATCCGCGGCTTGCAGGAGCGGGAAGGAATCAACGGCGTGGTGCTCGCGGGGACGGAGCTGCCGCTCCTGTTGCGCGACGCGGCGGTGGAGGGCTTGGAGATGCTCGACACGACGGCGCTGCACGTGGCGGCGATCGTGGAGAGGATGTTCGCGTGAGAGCGCACCTTACGGCTCGGGCTCGGGATCGAGTGGTATTGGCGGAAGCTTCGCCGACAACTGCTCGATCAACTCCGGGATCCGCTCGGTCGCGATCGTGAAGATCGTTCTCTGTTCGATCTTCTCGTATTCATGAATGATCCGATTGCGCAGACCGCGAATTGCGGGAAGCGAGACCTCAGGTTGCGCCTTCCGTGCCTCAGGACTGAGCCGGTTCAGCGCCTCGCCGATGATCGTGAGCTCCCGTTCCACGGCTGCGCGCGTGATGGCGCTGTTCACATACTCGGCGAAATCCAGTCCACTCACGTAGCTGCTGATTCGTCGCGCCGCTTCCAGTGCGTCCCACAGCGAAGCCGCATCGCGCTCCTCAGGCCGCATAGATGATCCGCCGTGTAGTGAGGATGTGGTGACGCCGGAACGGGTTTCTGACCAGCTTCTTCTGGACCAGATCGACGCGCCTGCCGAACATCGCCTCCAGTTCCCCGCGCATCGTGTCGAGATGCTCTCCCCATGGGCCAAGGTCAGGCGACGGGTCGGAGAAGGTGATCAGAACGTCGATGTCGCTATCAGGACGAAATTCGTCCGTGAGAACAGAGCCGAAGAGCGCCAGTTCTCGAATGCCCCACTTGCGGCAGAAGCGTGCGATTGCTTCCTGATCGACGGGGATTGCTGTCGCGACGGCGCTCATCGTCGCTAATCATTGTACGGTGGTGCACAATTTCGCGTCATGCGCTGTGTAGCCGTTCTCTGTTTTCTGTTGTCGGCGTGTGCCACCTCGCGCATTGCCACGCAGATCGAGCGTATCGTCGATGAGGCCGTGGCCGCTCCGATCGCCGAGCAGCGGTTCGCGGGAGTGGTGCTGGTCGCGCGCGAGGGGCGTCCGCTGTTGCGCAAGGCGTATGGCCTCGCGGATCGCGAGGGGAACGTCGCACACACGCCGGAGACGCCGTTCATGATCATGTCGGTGTCGAAGCAGTTCACGGCCGCGCTGATTGCCAGGCTCGCGGTCGCGGGGAAGTTGCAGTTGAACGATCCCGTGTCGAAGTATCTCGAGCACTGGCCGGAGGAGTGGAACGGCGTCGAGATCCGCCACCTGCTCGCGCATTCGTCCGGTCTGGACATCGACACGACGTACTTCTGGCTGGTCAAACATCATCCGGAGTACTGGCCGGAGGCCGGAGCGCCGCCGGCGTACGAGCCGCGCCCGCTGGTCGCGGCGCCGGGGACGAAGTATGGGTACGCGAACGTCGGCTACACGCTGCTGTCGAGGATCGCGGCGAAGGCCGGCGGCCGGCCGTTCGATGAGCTGGTTCGGGACGGAGTCCTCCGCCCGCTTCGCCTCACGCACACGCTTCCGGAGCGCAACGGCGTGCGCGTGCCGGGGCGCGCGCGCGGCTATTCACGCAAGGACACGGGCCTGGTGCTGAACGAGCAGAAGACCATCGACATCATCGGCGCGGGGGATATCGTGTCGACCGCGGATGACCTCCTGCGCTTCGACACCGCATTCGACGACGATCGGTTTCTTCCCGCGTCGATCCGCGCGGAGATGCTGACGCCGCGCGTCGAAGCGCCCCGCGGCCTGCGTACCGGCTACGGCTGGTTCCTCCGCACCACCGCCGGCGGCCGTGCCGCGCAATGGCACGGCGGCTCGGGGGCAGGGTTCCGCGCGCACAACTATCGCCTGCCGAAGGAACGCCTGGTCGTGGTCGTGCTGTGCAACATCGACGAAGCCGAGCTGCCGTGGATCGCGCCGATGGTCGACCGTATCGCTGACATCGCGGATCAATAGCGATTGTCTCCGTCACCCTCTGCGTTCTCTGTGGCTCTGTGGTGAAAACACGTGTGCATTCACCACAGAGGCGCAGAGAACACAGAGAAGCACAGAGACTATTTTGTTTTGTGGCTGTACTTCATGGTCCTCGCGTCGAAGACCACCGTCTGGCCGATGCGGTCGTCGTCGCCGTAGACGTTGAGGAGCCAGAGCGCTTTGCCGGAGCCGACGCTGCGGTAGAGCGAGGCGGTCACGCGGATGATGGGATCGACGACGCCGGTCGCGTAGCTCACGGTTTCTGCGTAGAGCTTTTTCGTGTCGTAGCCGACGGCGTCGGGATCGGGGAGGCCGGGGCGGTCGAGGTGGTGCGAGCTGGTCGGAAGGTATTCGATCTCGCCGTCCAAGTAGCCGAGGCGCAGCAGTTCTCCGGGCGTTTCGGTCGTGAATTCCGCGACCCAGCCGGAGGAGGTTCCTTCGGGCGACAGTCCGTAGAACGCAGTGTCGAGGCTGTACATCCGTGCCTTCGGCCGCATGTTCTCCGCCTCGGTGCGCAGCAGTTCGTAGGCGCGCACTCCGTTGATCGCGTGCTCGTTCGGCATGCCCGCGCCTTGGATCGGGGCGACGCCGACGACAGGGTGGTTCCCCACGCGCACGGAGTCGACGATTTCCAGTCTCGCCACGGGCTTCTTCGGCTTGGCGAAGATGGCGGCGACGAACCACTGTTCGCCGTCACGGACGACGAGGATCTGCCGCCCATCGGCTTCGGCCGCGACGATGTCGGCGGACTCGCTGGTGATCTTCAGCGCGCCTTTGGGGATGCGGCGGGCGGCGACGGCGATGCCGTCGCGGGCGACTTCGGCGCGGAACGCCTCGCGCTCTTCGGGCGTGAGCACCGCGGCCATGGCGTCGGCATCACGGGCTTCGGCGCCTTTCTGCAGCGCGCGGTACGCCTCGGCCGGCGTGCTGGCGGCCAGGGCCACTGAGGACACGAGCAGTGCGAGGATGACGGCGAATTTGTGATGCATCGGCGAACGGTACACCAGTACGGATTGAATCTGCGCTGCGTATCTGGAGCATGCGCAACGCAATCCGCATCGCAATCACAATACTGGCCGGCATGGCCGCGGTGATGGCCTTCGTGCGGCTGGAGCGCACGAGCCGGCCGCTGCCCGCGA
This sequence comes from uncultured Acidobacteriota bacterium, assembly GCA_963821585.1. Lineage (GTDB taxonomy): Bacteria > Acidobacteriota > Thermoanaerobaculia > Gp7-AA8 > Gp7-AA8 > QHVT01. Next base: position 2,554,180 of record CAWGEI010000003.1, on the reverse strand, counting down.
TCGACTTCTATCACTACTGGGTGCAGGCGCAGCTGGCCCCGGCGGAACGCAGCGACATTTACTCGCCGCACGCGCAGCAGCGCCTCGGCGAGGAGCTCTACGCACGCGCGCAGTCCGAAGCGCAGCGTCGTGACGCAGCGTATCGGCGGACGCTCGACAACACGGCGACGCCGTTTCTGTATGCGACGCTGCTGTGGCTCGACGAGGATTATGTCCGCGCGCTCGCGCAGTTTCGCCTGCTCCTCCTGGGATCGTTCTGCGCGGGTGTGTTGCTGTTGGGACGGCACGCCCGCCTTCCGTGGGCGTTGACGCTGATCGCGCTGGCGGCGCTGCTGCGGTTCTTCTTTCCCCTGAAGGCGGACGTGTTCGTCGGCAACGTCGGCTCGCTGCAACTCTTCGGCATCGCGGCGTTCCTCGCGACGAGCTCGCGGTTCCCGCGCACGGCGGGAGCGATCCTCGCGCTGACGATCGCGTTCAAACCGAATCTCGTGTTCGCCGCGACCGCGCTGGTCGCGTCGCGCGACGTGCGGCGCAAACTCGAAGGCGCGGCGATCGCGAGCATCGCGGCGTTTGCGTTCGCCGCGATCGTGTACGGCTCGCCGCGGATCTGGCTGGACTGGCTGCGGGTCGCAACGGAGTTTGCGACGCGGCTTCCGCCGCGCCCCTACAACAACGTGGCTCCGGCGCTGGAGTGGTTCCGTGGCTACGGGGTGGGGTGGAGCGCGGTGCTGACGCTGATCCTCGCGGGTGCGGCGTGCGCCGCCGTCGCGTGGTCGCGCAAACGCGATGACCTCCTCGCCGTCAGCCTCGGCGTAATGATCGCGCTGCTCGCGCCGGCGACCGTGTGGCTGCAGTACGCCGTGCTGGCGATTCCGATGCTCTTCGCACTGTGGCGGCAGCGCTGGACTCTTCCGATCGCCGCGCTCGGTGCGGTGATGCTGGCGATCGAGCCGGTGGAGATGCTGCTTGGCAAATCGCTCGTGCCAGACGCGGTGATCCTCACCGCGCCTGCGTCCGCGCTGCTGTTCGCGTCGGGCATCGCGGTGCTCGTTCTGTCGCGCCGCAACGAGCTGCGAGTGCGTTCGTTGCAGAGTTAAGTGTGGTTGGGGTCTGACCCCAACCACACTTAACGGTAGGATGCGCGCGTGTCCTCGCGGCGCGCGTTTGCGCTGTTTCTCATTTGCGGCTTGTGCGCGCTTGCGTTCACGTGGGTGACGGTGCATCGCCGCCCGGAGACGCAGTTCGCGGCGAGCACGGGGTCGATGATCCTGCGGACGGAGATGCTGCAGTGGGAGCGGCACGGGTTCTTCGCGTCGTACGGGCTGCTCGCGCCGACGGAGGATCCGCACCTGTTGTACCGGTCGTGGCCGGGCGACTTCATGCTGACCACGTGGGCGGTCGTCGCCGTCGGCGGCTTCGACTGGCAGGCGCTGGCGGTGCACAACCTCCTGATCTCGCTCGTGGCTTCGGCGCTGCTGGCGCTGCTCGCGTACCGGCTCGCGCTGCGCATGGGAGTGGAACCGCTGCATGCGCTCGCGCTGGGAGTGGGCGTGGAGATGGCGCACTTCACGTTTCCGGAGAATCTCGCGATCTACTGGGGGATGACGGCGCAGACGCTGTGGCTCGTGACGGCGGCGCTGTTCCTGTTGATCGAGGAACGTGCCGTGGACGGGCGCACGCGACGGATGAACGTCGCGCAGGCGGTGCTGGTGTTCGCGATGATGCGCCTGCAGTACGTGTACGCGATGATGTTCCTCGCCGCGTACGTGCTCGCGGTGTTCCTGCTGCGCGGGGAGCGGCCGCCGCTGCGGCGCATGCTGCTGATGATCGTCGCGCCCGCGATGGCGGCGCTGGCGATCTTCGCGGGACAGCTCCTCCTGGCCAGGGTCGACCCGGAGGTGAAGCTCTTCGGCTCACGGTTCCTGTACCGCACGGGCCTCGACGGCGACGCGGAGCTCTACGGCGATCATCTCGACATCGCGTTCGGGCGCGACTTCATCCGCGCGCAGCGCCCCGGCAATCGCGAGTCCTTCTTCCGCTGGCCGGTGCTGTTCGTCTCCGGCGTGCTCGCGACCCTCGCGGCGTTCATCGCCTACCTGCGCGGACGGGTCCCGCAGACGGCCATCGTCGCGCTGGTCTCACTCCTCGGAGCGTACGTCGTCCACGCCGCCATCTTCAGCCAGCTCGTCGCGCTGCACCCGTACTTCTTCGATCCCGTTCTCGTCCCGCCGCTGATCCTCGCGCTGTTCGGCATCGCGCCTGCGCTGGCCGAGGTGCAGACCGGCCGCACCGGTCTGATCACCCTCGTGACCTTCGTCGGCGCGGTCTGGGTGGCGTTCTTCCAGATCCGTGTCTACGCGCTGTGTTATCCGCTGTAAAAGTGAACATCCTGCGAACGGGCGGTTTATGTCCTTATAGAAGGGCCCGGTCTTCGAGAGGCGGTGTTATTCTCACTGCGGTCCCATGTTCGAGAGCCTGTCCCCGGACATCGCGCAGGTCCGCCAGGGCCGCGCGCTTTACCGTAAGACGCTGCCCGTGTCGCTGCTCGCGCACGCACTCGTCGTCGCGGCCGTACCGCTCGTCGCGATGTGGGAGATCGTCTTCCCGGCGCACTATCCGTCCATGATGGCGTCGTACAACCTCGCCGAGCCTCCGTCTCCGCCGCCCCCCCCGCCGCCCGCACCCGCCGCGCAGAAGGCAGCGGTCCAGGAGCTGAAGCCCAGCAGGCTGGCGCCGTCCCAGCAGATCGTCGCGCCGACGATCATCCCCGACTTCATCCCGGAGGTCGTGACGGAAGTCGTCGAAGCCCAGTTCGAAGGGGATACCGGCGGCGGGGTCGAAGGCGGCATCGAGGGCGGCGCCCCCGGCGGGGTCGTCGGAGGGACGCCGGAGGGTGAGGCCGATGGTGACGTCGGTGGCACCGAGGGTGGCCTGGTCGGCTCGGTGGACAGCGGCCGGGTAGTCGTCCCCCGCGACGCGACGCTGCGCATGTTCGCGCTGTCGAAGACCTTTCCGATCTATCCCGAGCGCGCGCGCATGCAGCACTGGGAAGACCAGCTCGTGGTCCGCTACGTCATCGGCACGAACGGCCACGTGAAGGAAGTGATCGTCCTGGACCCGGCCGGACGCAAGATCTTCGATGAAGCCGCCGTCAACGCCATCCGCTACTGGCGCTTCCGCCCGATGATCAAGGACGGCAAGCCCGTGGAAGTGCAGCACGAGCTGACGGTGTACTTCAAGCTCAGCGTGTAGCGGCGGATGGGTTGCGTCTCTGTCAGCTAAGATGAGCTCCGTAGAGTGGCAGATTTGACTCCTCTCCAGACCTTGCAACGGATCATTGCACGCGAGTTACCGGCGGCGCGGGCAAAGTTGGATTCACCTCACACTGACACCGGGAGTTGGTTCCTCGACGTGGAATGGAACGGTGCGATCACGATCATCGAATGGCGGCCACTGCAGGGCTTTGGCGTTGCCGACGAGCATTCCGCTTTTGGAGAAGGGCCTGAATTTGTCACTGCCGACGCAACAGCGGCGGCGTTTGCGGCCATCGCCAAGCTTCGGGCGATGGAAGGTACGCGCGACACGCTGATCGTCTCGCAACAAGGCGAATTCCGCGATCAGTTACGACAGGTGCTGCTCGATGTGGATGTCTTTTCTGACGCAGTCGCAGATTGGGAAGAAGCATTAACTCAGCTTCAGGAACATGTGTATCGAAGCGTAGTCGTTCAACTTCTCCCGGAGTGGACAGGGGCGCGTGACGAGGCACTTCAAGCGATTCTCATCGACTCGAATCTGCTCACAATTGCGGTAACGTCGAGCGCCGAGCAGGGGTTCCCTGGCGAAACTCCGCGCTGGGCCGAGATTTTCGTGCGGAGAGCGACGCCACCGCGCGAGCTGGCCTTTCTCATTCGCGGCTTGCTGCAGTATCGAGATGAGGCCCGGAGATGGCCGAAGGTGAGCGACAGGTACTTCGATAAGGTCAACTGACCGGCGATACAACGCAGCTCCTCACAACTGCGCCTTCAACCTCACGAATCCCTGTTCGTGCGACACGTGATCGATCACGCCCACCGAGATCTGGTGGCGTCCCTGTTCGAGCGGGACCTGGATGGAGAAGCCGATCCTGCGGCCCTTCATCTGCTCCGCCTGCTCGGCGTTGAAGTTGAGCGCGTGCTTCTGCACATTCACGCCCGAGGTGGTGCCGGAGCCGTCGCTGGTGCAGGTGAAGACCGAGAAGCCGCCGGTCACGCCGCCCTTGCCGTCCGGCAACAGGGTCAGCATGTCGACCGGAATGACCACGCGTACGGGCAGGAGGGGACGCAGGCCGTCGCTGACGACGCGATCGGCTTCGAGGGACACGCCGAGCTCGTTCGCCGGGAGGATCTGCAGGTGGTTCGCGATCACCCGGTCCGCCATCTCCCGCTCGAGGGAGCGGTAGTAGACGTCCGTGCGCGCACGGACGTGCAGGCCCGCGCGCTTTGCTTGCACCTCGACTTTCCGTTCCGGCGAAACCGAGGGCGTGGAGCGATAGCCGAGGGAGTAGTACGCGTTCAGATCGCGGCCCAGGCGCTCCAGGGCCAGCTCCGCCGGCGCGCCGACCAGCGCCATGCCGCCGGTACGGTTCGAGAGGATGGTGATCCCCGCGAAAGCCTGTTCGGACGCCGCGAACTCGACATTCGATGCCCGCGGCATCTGCTGCTCGGTTTTCCCGGAGGCAGGACCGCCGAGGCCCTTCGGGTTGAGGCCGTAGACCGTCACGCCCGTGGCATTCGCTGCCCGCGCCAGCGTGTCGATCATCGGCTGGACGTTGTACCGGCTCAGGTTCGTGATCTTTGACCCGGAATACGCACCCTCTCGCAGATACGACGTCTCCGTGAGCAGCGAAGCGTTGCGGATGTTCTCCAGGTGCTCGAACAGTTCCGCGCCGGCGAGCGTCGGGAGGGAGTCCGTCGCGAACACGAGCACCTTCTTGCCTTCGACGCCTGCCAGCGAGCCGAGGAGCCGCACCAGCGCGTTCGTCGAGTGCGTGAGGTCGTTCCGATACGCCTCGGCATACGAGCGCGCGGCGTTCTCCAGCTCCAGCCATTGCGGCCTCAGGACGCTGCCGGTCTCGTTCGCTTCCTCGTCCATTTTCGAGATCAGCCGTTCGGCGCGCTGTTTCTCCCCCTGGAGATACGCGGCGGAGGAGACCTCGCCGGCCAGCGTTTCGAGCGCGGCGTCGATGGCGGCGAGATTGGCCGTCCAGCGCTTGCGGACCTTCAGCTCGCGGTTCCACGTCACGAGCATGGCCTGGTCCCCGGCGCGAAGGTTCGTGGCGAGAAACTTCCGGACGGCGGGGAAGATGGTGCGCCGGTTCTCCAGCGAGAGGCTGGAGTCGTCGATGTAGAAGATGAACTTCCGGACGATCGGCGCGGCCGGCGTTTCCCTGGGGACTCCGCCTTCGGCCAGGAGCATCGCGGACGTGCCCTTGCTCCCCACCTCGGAGAAGTGGCTGATCTCCTGCCGCTTCCCGCTCTCGTAGACCTCGAAGTCGGCCGGCTTCAGCCCGGTCACGGGATTGCCGTCCCGGTCCGTCACCACGACGTCGACGTTCGTGAGTCCGACTTCCATCACCTCGACATAGGGCACGGGATCCTGGGCCCGCAGGAGCGAGGGAAGCACCAGCAGTACGACGACGGACAACGCGGCTCGCCGGATCGACATGAGCGAATCTCCTTCTATAACGCTGCCTTCAGCGTGGCGAAGCCCTGTTCGTGCGAGATGTGATCGAGGACGCCCACCGAGATCTTGTCCCGGCCCTTTTCGAGCGGGACCTGGATGGCGAACCCGATCCGCCGGTTCTTCATCTGCGCGGCCTGCTCGGCCGTGAAGTTGAGAGCCTGGGACTGGACGTTCACGCCCGAGGTGCCGCCCGCGCCGTCGGCGGAGCAGGTGAAGACCGAGAAGCCGCCGCTCATGCCGCCTTTCCCGTCAGGGAGGAGCGTCAGCATGCTCACCGGGATGATGACCCGCACCGGAAGCAGCTGGCGGGAGCCATCCGAGGTGACGGGATCGGCTTCCAGCGCGATGCCCAAGCCGTTCGCCAGCTCGCTCTGCAGCTGATTCGCGACGACGCGATCCGCCATCTCGCGTTCCAGCGAGCGGTAGTAGACATTCGCCCGGGTGCGGACCTGCACGCCGGGACGCTTGGTGCGCACCTCGACCTTCCGCTCCGGTGACGTGCCCTTCGTCGACCTATAGCCGAGGGAGTAATAGGCGTTCAGGTCGCGGCCGACGCGATCCAGAGCAATGTCCGCGGGTGCGCCGACCATCGCCATGCCGCCGGTGCGGTTCGCCAGCATGTTGATTCCGGCGAGCTGCTGATCGGAGCTCGTGAAGTCGACGTTCGACTCGCGATAATTCTGCTGTTCGGTCTTCCCCGATGCCGGACCGCCGATACCCTTGGGATTGATGCCGTAGACCGTCACGCCCGAGGCGTTTGCGGCGCGGATCAGCACCTCCAGCGTGGGCTGGAGGTTGTACCGGCTCATGTCGGTGACCCTCGACCCGGCCGACGCCTCGCCTCGCCACGGCGAGGCCGGGTTGGCCATCGCGGTAGCCCGGATGTTCTCCATGTGCTCGAACAGTTCCGCGCCGGCCATGGTCGGCAACGACTCGGTGGCCATGACCAGCACCTTCTTGCCGTCCACGCCGGGAAGCGAAGCGAGGAGGCGGACCAGGGCGTTGGTCGACTGGGTGAAGTCGATCTTTGCGTTCTCCGCGTACGAGCGCGCGGCATTCTCCAGCTCGGACCACAACGGCTTCATGTGGTTGTCCGGCTCGTTCACCTCTTCCTCCATCTTGGTCATGAGGCGCTCGGCCTGCTGCTTCTGGGCATGGAGCTGCGCGCCGCCGGAGACCTCACCGGACATGGTTTCCAGGGCGGCGTTGACGGCCGCGAGGTCCATCGTCCACGGCACGCGCACCTTCAGCTCGCGGTTCCACGAGACCAGCATGGCGCGGTCGCCGGCGCGGACGTTCGCGGCGAGGAACTTCTGGATGGCCGGGAAGACGGTGCGCCGGTTCTGAAGATTGAGGTTGCTGTCGTCGACGTAGAAGATGAACTTGCGCGCGGGCGTGGGTGCCGTTTCGGCCGACTCGGCTGCGCCTTCGGCGAGGAAGATCGCCGACGCTCCCGTGCTGCCCACTTCGGAGAAGTGGGTGATCGGCTGCGGCTTCCCATCCTCATAGATCTCGAAGTCGGAGGGCTTGAGTCCGGTGACGGGCTGGCCGTCCTTGCCGGTGGCGACGACGTCGACGTTGGTCAGGCCGACTTCCAGGACCTCGCCGAACGGAGCGGCCTCCTGCGCGCGGAGGGCGGACGGGTGGAGAAGCAGGAAAGCGGAACACACTGCGGCGCACAGCAGGCGTCGGATGGACATTGGATAGAGTCTCCCCTTGGTCCGCGATTCTACTGCCGCGCGCCAGCGTCCCCGCGGACTGCACGTGGGAATTCACCACGGAGACACAGCGCGGCGAAGCCGCAACCAAACAACTCACTCATGGCGATCTGCCCACGGGGATTCACCACAGGCCCCACGCCGAGCCAATGTAGGGCGTGGCTTCAGCCCGCCTCCCGGGCGGGGTGGGGGGCTCTCGCGAACCTGCCATGCTCACACCGGGGAGGCGGGCTGAAGCCACGCCCTACATTCGCTCGTCGTGGTTGCAAGGAGACTCTCGCAGCAGAGGCACAGAGGACTACAGAATGTGGTGCCGGCTTCCAGCCGGCCGTTTCGCCGGCATCTTGCCGGTACGCTCTCGCGAGGAACCCTACCGGCTGGAAGCCGGTGGAACGGCCGGCTGGAAGCCGGCACTCCATGTGCGCGCGACGTCGGCGAGGAGGGCGAACGTCCGGTCCGAGCACTCGTCCCAGGAGTAGTGGGCCGCCGCGTCGTACGCCTTTTGCGCGATCACGCCGCGGCGTTCGTGGTCGAGGGCGAGCGTGCGGAGCGTGCGCTCGATGGACGGTACGCTCTCCGGATCGAAGGCGATCTGCGCTTCGCCGAGGATGTCGGGCATCGGGCGGGTCTGGGAGGCGGCGATGGGCAGTCCGGAGGCCATCGCTTCGACCAGGGTCATGGGCAGGTTCTCGCAGGTGGATGCGAAGATGAACGCACCGGCGTCGCGGTAGATCGGCGGCAGGGCGTCGTGCGAGATCGGGCCGAGGAAGCGGATGGCGTCGCTGGAGCCGTTCAAGCGTGTGAGTGTCGCCGCGAGCTGGCGTGCCGAACGGGGATGGGTGGGATACCCGATGATGTCCAGCGCCACGGGCAGGCCGTCGTGGTGCAGGCGGTCCACCGCCTCGACGACGTTCCACTGATGCTTGTACGGGTGGATGTCGGACACATAGAGAAAGCGGAACGGATCCGCGGCGGAGTACGACGCCAGCGGCCGTGGAATCCGAGGGAGGGCGCGGAAGCGCTCATTGACGCCGGAGGGGATCACGTCCGTGCGCGCGGTCTCCGACAGCCCCGCGACCGAGGAGATGTGGGAGCGGGCGTAGTCGGTGAGGAAGATGACCGCGCTCGAGCGGCGGAGCGAGAGCGTCTGCTGCGCGCGGAGCAGCGCCAGGCGGAACCGGTCGCGCGTCCAGCCGTATCGCGCGCCTTCCTCCGGCGCGAACGGCAGCATGTTTGTGGACATCGACACCTGCGGCCGGAAGCTGCCCACGGGCGTCGCCCCCGGTGCGAACAGTACGTCGCAGCTCTCCCGCGCCAGCCGGGACCGCTCGAAGATCTGCCAGGCGATACGCCGCGGCAGGTTGCCTTCGAACGCCGGCACGTGGACGCGCTCCAGCCAGGGCCGGACCGGCGTCCGCTCCAGCAACGCGGACGACGCCCAGAGCGTCACTTTCGTGAACCCGTGCCGGGTGGGGTCGGCATGCGCGAGAAGCTCGGCGACATAGGTCATGCCGCCGCCGGAGCGGAGGTTCGAGGCGTCGAGTCCTACGTTCATTCGGGCGTCTGGGGGCGGGGACGGGTCAACATCGCGTAAACATTGTCATGCGTTGCGGCCATCTGCGCAATGGACCAATTGCGTACGCGCGTCTGGGCTCGCTTCGCGCGCTGCGCGGCCGAGGCGGGGTCGTCCAGCACGCTCCGGATCGCCGCCGCCGTTGCCGGGACATCCCCGGCCGGCACGAGCAGCGCGTCTTCGCCCGCCAGCTCGCGATGGGCGGCGATGTCCGAGAGGATCATCGGCGTTCCCGCGGCGAAGCACTCGGCCGCGGCGTTGGGGAGCCCCTCGAAGTCGCTGAGGAGCAGGGCCACGTCCGCGGCGCGCTGGTAGCGCCACGGGTTTTGCACGAAGCCGGTGAACTGCACGTGCGACGTGATGCCGAGCGTGCGCGCGAGCGCCTCCAGACCTTCGCGCTCCGGACCGTCGCCGCAGAGGATGAGGAACAGCTCGCGCTCTGCCCGGACCGCTGCGATCGCACGCAGGAGCACGTCTACGTTCTTTTCCGCGGTGAACCGGCCGACGTAGACCGCCAGGGCGCCGGCCGCGGGACGCGCGATCGCTTCCGCGCCGGCGATCACGTCCGACGGCACTCCGTTCGGAATCACGAAGGTGCGCTTCGTACGCCAATACGCCGCCCCGTCGAACGAATTCGCCACGATGGCCGCCGCCCCGCGCCCCACGATCTTCCGCAGCAGCGATTTGAAGTCCCGGTACGACGCCGCGCTGTTCGGCTCCCGGAGGACGAACGGCACGCCCGCGAGCATCGCCGCCACGCCACCGACAACATCCATCCTCGCCAAGCAGGTCTGCACGACGTCCGGTTTCCACGAGCGGATGAGGCGCAAGACGTCGAGGATCTGCAGCGGACTCCAGGGGGCGCGCCGCGGCAGGCGGTGTGCCGGCAGATCCTCCGGCCAATGGCCCGCGCCCTCGAAGATGTACCCGGCTAGCACATCGTGTCCTCGGACCCGCAGCTCCGCCTCCAGATACGCGAGCTGTCTCTCCGCGCCGCCCCCGGTGAGGGTGGGGATGAGCAGGAGGATTCTCATCCGTACACCACTCGCCACACCAGGCGCCGCACGGTGATGCGAGGCAGGAGCAACGCCGCGGTGCGCGGATCGAGGCGGAGCAGTCTCGCGTACAGCGACACGGCGGTCCCGAGATCGCTCCTGTCGATCAGCCGCGCCAGCATCGACGCCCGATGCCGCGCGATGTCCCGGTCGCGCCGTGCCTCGGGGTGCAAGGTGAAGAACCGCTCCGCGCACGCGTCGAGCGCGTCCGCCAGCTCGCGCACGTCGTCCGCGCGGATCTTCGCGGCCGGATCGTTTGCCTCGACCCACAGCGCCGCCCAGCGCGGCGGCACGTCCTCCCATCGCAGCAGCTCCCGCAGGAGCTCGTGGATGATCGCCGCCCTGCGCTCCGCGTAGCCCTTCCGTTCCGGCCGCGACGGATCTCCTGTCATCGACGAGCGGTGGAACCGGAACGCCACGAGGGCCTCGTCGAGATTCGCCAGTTGGCGCATCCGGCCCAGGCGCATCCACAGCTCCGCGTCCTGCTCGAGCGGATGGCGCTCGTCGTACCCGCCGAGCTCCTCGACGATCGCGCGCCGGAACATCACGCCGGAGTGGACGAACGGCGTGTCGAAGATGCGGTACCAGTCCATCCACCGGCCGCCGGTGGGCCTCCGCCAGTGCGCGTTCCACAGCGGCACGCGGCGGATGCGCCGTCCGCGCACGTCGATCGGCACCGCCTGCACGCCCAGCACCGCCACCTCGGGGTGCGCATCCAGCCACGCCACCTGCTTCGCGAGGCGCGCGGGAAAGGACACGTCATCCGCGTCGAGCCGGGCCACGTACTCGCTGCCGATCAGCGACAGGCCGCGGTTGAGCGAGCGTGTGAGGCCGAGGTTCCGGTCGTTTTCGACGAGCCGGATCCGGGGATCGGAGTACGACGCGGCGAGGGAGCGGGACCGGTCGGTGGAGGCGTCGTTGACGATCACCAGCTCGAATTCGGAGAAGGTCTGGCCGAGGACGGACTCGATCGCCGCGGCCACGAATCGCTCATCGTTGTAGAGGGGCATGAGCACGGACACGCGGGGGACGGGCACCGATGTATTCTGCATGCGAATGACCGAAACGGTTTACACCTCGGGCTCGGAATTGCTGCACCCCGCGCGATTCGTGCGCGAGGCCGCCGCGGATCTGCGCCACTCGTTCGCGCCGGCCTGGCAGCTCTTCCGGCGCAACCTGCAAGTCCGCTACCGCCGTTCGTGGCTCGGCTACGTCTGGCTGTTGCTCCCCACCGTGGGGACGACGCTCGTGTGGGTCTACATCCAGTCCCGGCGGATCGTCGACGTCGCGCCGACGGACGTGCCGTATCCCGTCTTCGTGCTGGCCGGGACGATCCTCTGGCAGGTCTTCGTCGACGCCCTCAACGCGCCGCTGCAGCAACTGTCGGCCGGCCGGCAGCTGATCACGCGCAGCCGCGTCCCGCACGAGGCGCTGATCCTCGCCGGGACGTTCGAAGTCCTGCTCAACTGCGCGGTGCGTCTGCTGATCCTCGCGGCTGTGCTGATCGCGTTCCGGATGGCGATCGGACCGGCCATCCTCCTGGTGCCGCTCGGCATCGCCGCGCTCCTGTTGTTCGGCCTCGCCCTCGGACTCATCGCCGCGCCGCTGGGTCTGTTGTACGACGACGTGAGCCGCGCCATCACACTGGTGACAGGCTTCCTGTTCTTTCTCACGCCGGTCATCTACCGCATGCCGTCGGAGGGCCTCCTGCGCCTCAATCCGCTGACGCCTCTGCTCGACACGACGCGCGCGTGGCTCACGTCCGGCGATGCGCGGAGCGGCGGCTTCGCGATCGTGACGGCCGTGACGCTGGCCGTGCTCCTGATGGCCTGGCTGTTCGAGCGTCTTGCCCGTCCCCACGTAGTGGCCCGTCTCGGATGATGGCTCTCCGGGACTTCTTCCGCCGTATCCTCCGTCGCCCGCTCTCGAGAACGATCGACCTGTCCGCGCCGGCGGTGGCGCGCAATCCGTTCCCGCACTACGAGGAGCTGCGCCGCGATGGCTCCGTCCAGTACCTCGCGCGCCACGACGCCTGGATCGTCCTCGGCTACGACGACGTGCAGTCCGCGTTCGCGCAGCCGGAGTCGTTCTCGAATCGTCCGTACGCCGAGGTCGACCGGGTGCTGCTCGCGGCCGACCCGCCCGACCACACGGCGGTTCGCCGCATCGTTTCGCGCTGCTTCACGCCGGACGCGATCAAGCGTCTGTCCGCATTTGCGGAGGAGAAGGCCGAGGCGCTGTTGCAGCCGCGGATGGATGCGGTGGCGGACTACGCGGTCGCCCTCAGCGAGGCCGTCGCCGCGCAGCTCCTGGGACTCTCCGATGCCGACGTGGCCGCGATCCGCTCCGCCCCGCCGGACCTCGCGTTGCGCATTGCCGTCCTCGACGACGTCGCCGGGCGCGCAGCCGTGTACGAACAGTTCCGCGCGGACGGCATGGACGACGAACGCACGCGCAGCCTGATCCGGCTGCTCTGGCTCGCCGCCACGACCACGACCGAGCGCGTGATCGCGCACTGCGTCCTGTACCTGTTAAGTATGGATGGGGTCAGACCCCAACCGCACTTAACGCCGGCGTTCGTGGACGAAGTGCTGCGGCTGCACCCGCCCGAGCTCCTCGTGCCGCGGCTGACGACGCAGCCGGTGCGCCTCGGCGGTGTGGACCTCCCGGCCAACGCTCTCGTCCATCTCTGCCTCGCGGCGGCGAACCGCGATCCGGCGAAGTTCGAGCGTCCGGCGGAGCTGCGCCTCGACCGCCCACCCGCGCGCCATTTCGCGTTCGGCTCCGGCATTCACCACTGTGTCGGCGCGATGCTCGGCCGCCGGGTCGTCGAGACCTCGGTCCGCGTGCTGCTGACGCACGCGCCGGGCTTCCGCGCCGCGCAGGCGCTGGAGGACCTCGTGGGCTGGTGCTCGATGACGGCCAGTCCGGTCGCGCGACTTCTGATAGAAGGAGCGCGATGACGCTGCTGGAACAGGCGAAGGCCTTTGTGCGCGCGCGGGTCGCGCCGCAGAAGCATCGCCTCCTCTTTGCCTTCACCGGCGGCTCCGCCGCCTGGCCGGGCATGGGCCGCTCGCTCTACCGCGACAACGCCATTTTCCGCCACGCCATCGACGCCGCCGGTGCGGTGGTCGTGGACGTCCTGGGCTGGGATGCCGCGGCGCGGTATCGCGGAGAGCAGGACGCCCCGACGACGTTGGAGCTCGAGCGCCGCAACGAGGTCATCCACCTCGGCATGCTCCAGCTCGCGCAGGTCGATCTCTGGCGCGACGCGGGTGTGCGGCCCGGCGGTGTGCTCTCGGTGAGCCTGGGCGAGATGGTCGCGCCGTACGCCGCCGGCGCGTTGTCGCGCGAGGACTGCGCGCGCGTCCTCGCCGCGGTGTCGCACGCGATCTCCCGCACGCCCAGCGACGAGCGGATGTTCATCGTCGAGACCGATCGCGACAGCGCGAGGCGGATGGCCCGCGTGGCACCCGCGCCGCTCGACTACCTCGGATCGATGACACAGAACCGTTCCGTGGTGCTCTGCCGCGGGCGCGACGTCGAGACGATCCGCCGGTTCCTCGCGGACGTGCTGGTGCGCGAGCTGGAGACGGACTGGAACTACCACACGCCGCTGCTGGACGTGGACCGTGGCTGGCTGCACGAACAGCTCCGCCACGTGCAGACGCGGCCGCCGGCCTGTCCGATCTATTCGTCCGCGGCGGGCGGCGCGATTCCGGGCGGCGCGCCGTTCGACGCGCAGTTCTTCTCCTGGATGGTCAGCCGCCCGTTCCGCTACTCCGACGCGCTGACGGCCGCGCTGCACGACGGCTTCGACGCGATCGTGAACCTCGGTCCACAGCCGGCGAACAACAACTTCATTCTGGACACTGCGCGCGCTCTCGGCGCCGAGGTCCGCCTGATCGACACCATGCGCGCGAACGAGGAGCAGCGGACGTGGCGCGACGCGGCGGCTGCCGTCCGCGCGCTGCGCATCACGCCGCCGGCTCGGAAGCGTATCGACAAGCGCACGCTCGACCTGCGCGACGCCGAGCTCTTCGACGTATACGAAGAGCTGCGCCGCACCGGTTCGGTGCACTACCTCGATCTCCACCGTCAGTGGCTGCTCCTCGGATACGACGACGTGCAGCACGCGCTCGGCGACGCGCAGCGCTTTTCCAGCAGCGTCCCGACGCTGCAGCAGACCGACCCGGTGCTCCTGGCCGGCGATCCGCCCGAGCACACCGCCGTGCGCCGGATCGTCTCGCGGCATTTCTCGGCCGAGGCGGTTGCGCGTCGCGCGGAGGTCGCGGAACGGATGGCCGAGCGCCTGCTGCAGCCGCTCGCGGACGGGCGCGAGCTCGACGTCGTTTGGGGCTTCGCCTATCCGCTGGCCGCGGCCGTCGCCGCGGACGTCATCGGCATCGCGGACTACGAACCGCTGATCGAATGGATGCGCGAGACGGATGGCGACACGCGCACGACGTATGCGAAGCTGCAGGAGCCGATCGACGGGCTCGCTCCCCGGACGCCCATGTACGCCGAGCTGCTGCGCGATGGTCTGGATGACGCTGCTGCGCGCAGCCTGGTGCGCCTGCTATGGATCGCCGGCACCACGCCGAAACGCGCAGTGGCCTCGGCCATCCATCTCCTGCTGGAGCACGACGACGTGCGCCGCCGCGTGCAGGCGGATCCATCGCTGCTCGGCGCGTTCGTCGACGAGGCCCTCCGCCTCCGCCCGCCCGCCCACTTCCTGCCGCGTGTCGTGACCGAGGACGTCGTCGTCAGCGGCACGAAGATCCCGTCCGGAGGCGTCGTGCAGCTCTGCCTCGCCGCCGCGAATCGCGATCCGGCGCGGTTCGACGATCCGCTCACGCTGCGGCTCGACCGCGCGTCGAATCCGCACCTCTCCTTCGGCGGCGGCATCCACCGCTGCGTCGGCGCGCCGCTCGGCCGCGCGCAGATCGTGGCCGCGCTGCGGACGCTGTTCCGCGTCGCGCCGGATTTCCGCGCCATCCAGCCGCTGGGCACCGTCCGCTACGCGTCCGGCGCGCCGGCACGGGAGATCGAACAACTGGTGATCGGCCCATGACCCTGTCGGTCAAAGGCGTGTCGAAGAAGTACTGCCAGTCGCTGCGCCGCTCGCTGCGCTACGGCCTCACGGACATCGCGCGCGAGCTCCTGCCGCGACGCACGCGCGACGAGGGCCTGCGCGACGGCGAGTTCTGGGCCCTCGACGACGTGTCGTTCGAGCTGGCGCGCGGCGAATCGCTCGCCGTCGTCGGACGCAACGGGGCCGGGAAGAGCACCCTGCTGAAAGTGCTTTACGGCCTGCTCAAGCCCGACCGCGGCGAAGTGCGTGTGCGCGGGCATGCCGAGGCGCTGATCGAGCTCGGGACGGGGATCAATCCGCTGCTGACCGGACGGGAGAACGTCCGCGTCGGCGCCGCGCTGCGCGGACTCCCGCGCCGGCAGGCGGACGAACTGGTCGAGCGCGTGCTCGACTTCACCGAGCTCGCGGACTTCTTCGACGCGCCGGTACAGTCGTACAGCACGGGGATGAAGGCGCGCCTGTCGTACGCGCTCAACGCGCACCTGCAGCCGGACGTCCTGCTCGTCGACGAAGTGCTCGCCGTCGGCGACATCGCCTTCCAGCGCAAGTGCGCGGCGCACATGCGCGCGTACCTCGACCGCGGCGGCTCGCTGCTGCTGGTCTCGCACAACACCTGGCACATCCAGTCGGTGTGCGAGCGCGGAATCCTGCTCGAACGCGGGCGGCTGACGTTCTCGGGCACCGCCGTGGAAGCATTGAATACGCTGCTCCATCAGCGTGCCGAGGAATCGACCGTGTCCGCCGTGCCGCACGGACCGTTCACGATCGAAGAGCTGCGCTCCGACCCGTTCGACGCCGGGACCGGCGAGCCGTTGCGCATCACCCTCCGCTACCGCGCCACGGAGCGCGCCGAGGTGTGGTGGGGATTCAGCATCTGGACGCCCGACCAGTGGGTGTGCGTCGCCGGAGAGTACGACCTGACGCCGCGCACCCTCGGACCCGGCGAAGGCGAGCTCACCTGCCTCATCCCGCGGCTCCCGCTCGTGGGCGGGCGGTACGCGTTGCGCGCCGGCATCGTCGACGCCGCGACCCGCCATCCCCTGGCGCTGTACGGATGGGACGGACCCGCGGCGGTGCTGGACGTGCGGTCGAAACCGGGGCTGCAATCGAACATGCAGATGACGCTGCGGCAGCTGATCACCATGGATGTGGAGTGGTGATACCTTGTCCTCCGTGCCACGCCTCAAAGACCCAGACGCGGAGGCCGGGCTCGAGCGTGACGGGTATGCCGTCGTCGACGGTTTCCTCGACCCCGGCGACATCGCCCGCCTCCTCGACCTGTTCCGCACCTGCGATTCTCCGATCCACCGCGCCCCGTTCAGCGCCTCGGTGCTGAGCGACGACGTCGCCTATCGCGCCGCGGTCGACCGCGGGATCAAAGCCGTCCTGCGGGACAAAGTCGACGTGGTGTTCGACGGCTACCGGCACTGCTTCTCGAATTTCGTGGTGAAGGCTCCGACCAAAACTGCCGGAGAGGTGCCGGTCCATCAGGACCTCACCTTCGTCGACGAATCGCGTTACCAATCCCTCGGCATCTGGGCTCCGCTCGTCGATGTGGACGTCGACAACGGCTGTCTCTTCGTGTCGCCGGGGAGCCATCGCCTCAACCGCGGGCCGCGCGGCGTCGGCACGCCGCACCCGTATCCC
The DNA here is from genome assembly GCA_963821585.1 of uncultured Acidobacteriota bacterium. Classification (GTDB taxonomy): domain Bacteria; phylum Acidobacteriota; class Thermoanaerobaculia; order Gp7-AA8; family Gp7-AA8; genus QHVT01. Next base: position 2,537,371 of record CAWGEI010000003.1, on the reverse strand, counting down.
GGCCAGCCGTCGAACCTGCGGGCCGTACCGATGAAGGCGGGGAGCGTGATGGTCTTCTGCCAGAAGCTCTTCCACGCTTCGCAGCCGAACCGCGGCAACGCCACGCGAGTCGTCACCGGCGGCCTGTTCGTCCCGCGCGAGGCACAGCTCTACTGCTACTACCAAGCCTCGCCGGCCCGGATGGAGATCTACGAAGTCGACGACCTTTTCTACACGCGGTACATCTACAAGACGCGCCCCGAAGGTGTGCCGCGCGTCGCCGAGATCGACTACTGGTACGAGCGGCTCGCGGGCTGATGACCATCGCACGCGCGCTCGAGCGCGCCATCACGTTCCTCGAACAACGGCAGCTCCCGAGCGGGGAGATCCCGGTGCAGGCGTGGGGGAAGCCGGATCCGTCGATCTTCCCGACCGCGCTCGCGGCGCACTGCCTGTCCTTTGCGCCGGGCGCCGCGAAGATCCGCGAGCGAGCGCTCGATTTTCTGGCCGCGGAGATGGATCCCCGCGGGCTCTGGAAGCACTGGCCGCGGACGCATCCCCATTCCGCGGGACTGCCGCCGGATCTCGACGACACCGCGTGCGCGTCGGCCGTGCTCTCGCGCGCGGGGCGAGCCGTTCCCGACAATCGCGCGCTGCTCCTCGCAAACCGCAACCGCCGCGGCCTGTTCAAGACCTGGTACCTCGGCGCGCCGGAGCTCCGCCATCCGCTGGCGCTGTTCTTCTTCTTCCGGCGCACCTCGGCCAAGCCGTTCGACGTCGACGCGGTGGTGAACGCGAACGTGCTCTTTTACCTCGGCGACGCGCCGGCGGTCGCGGAACATCTGCGCGCGGTGTTGCGCGAAAAGCGCGAGACGCAGTGCGACAAGTGGTATGAGAATCCCTTCGCCGTGCATTACTTCTTCGCGCGAGCCGGAGTGATTCCGGAGACTCCGCCCGGGACGTCGTCGAACGCGCTCGATCACGCCCTCGCCGCGTGCGTCGACCCCGCGCGCGACCCCGCGCCGCTGCTCGATGCGCAGCTCGACTCCGGCGGCTGGCCCGCCGCGGGCCTGTACCACGGCGGACGCCGGCGCCGCCGCGACGGCACGTTCGACGAGCCGCATCCCGATACGCCGTGGTGGGGCTCCGACGAGCTGACCACGGCGTTCTGCATCGAGGCGCTGGCGCGCAGATCATGACCGGCCATCTCATCCACATCGGCTATCCGAAGACCGGATCGAACTATCTCCGCCGCTGGTTCGCGGCGCATCCGCAGCTGGCCTACGCCGATGGCGGCATCGCGGGGTTTCCCAACGTCTACGCGATGGTCCGGCCGGTTGCCGGGATCCGCTATCGCGTGACCAGCTACGAAGGGCTGGCCACGCCGCGGCCCGAGCTGCACCTCGCGGGGCCGCAGGCGGAGGTCTGCACGATGCTCGCGGAGATCTTCCCGGGCGCGCGCGTGCTCATGCTCACACGGGGCTATCGGTCGATGGTCGTGTCGTCGTACTCGCAGTACGTTCGCGGCGGCGGCGAAGAAGACTTCGGCGGGTTCTGCGAGCAGATCCTCCGCAGCGACAACCCCTGGCACTACGACCGCGTCGCCGGCCTGTACGAGTCCGCGTTCGGCGCGTCCTACGTGATCGCCATGCCGTACGAGCTCCTGCGCGACGATGCCGGCGCATTCACCCGTACGCTCGCCGGCCGCCTCGGCATCGACGACTTCGCCGCCGCACTGGAGCGTGTCAACGTGAGTCTCTCGGGTGAGGAACTGGCCTGGTATCCGCGGTTCAGCCGCGCGGCGCGGAAGTTGCCGGGCGCGCTGCGGCGGCTCTATGTCCGCGGCGCGTTCACCAACCGCCTGCGCCTGCCCATTCGCGCGCTGCACGGCCTGCGGCCCGCAACGCCCGTGAGCGCGGACGCGATCCCGCGGGAACTGCTGGACGTGCTGCGGCCCGGCGCCGAGCGCCTGCGGACCTACCCGTTGTACGAAAAGTACGCCGCCGATTACCTCGGGTGATCGCGCTCCCGCGCGAGCTTCCAGACGTCGCGCAACATGCGCAGCGGGCCGACCGGGAACAGCGCCAAGTGGGCGGCGAGCACGATCCAGTCCCGCGTGGCGATGAGGATCGCGACGGCGAAGAAGACGGAGTAGTACTCCTCGAGCACGATCAGGAACCGCGGCTTTGGCACGACCACCACCGCGTTCATCCGCCACCACCGCAGCCGCAGCAAGACGACGATCGCGTACAGCACGAGGAACGCCGGCGGCCACGCGCTGCGCATCATCGCCAACATCGCCGCGAGCGCGAGCAGCTCGACGGGAAACGCGACCCACGTGCCGAGGATCCCGGCGGCGCGCGGGTGACGCGCGGCGTACGTGCGCACGCCTGCGTCGCGATCGTGGACGACGTCCGTCAACTGATGCCAGAGAATCCCGCGCAGCCCGTGCGCGAGTGCCCACGCGCCGATGACCGTGAGGAACACAGGCGACAGGGGAGCCTTCGCCCACCGGTAGGCGAGGACGACCGCGACCAGCGTCGGAAACAGATGCGCGCCGCTCGCGTCGCACAGGACGCCGAGGATGCCGCGGGCCTTGAACCGGAACGGCGGGAGCGAGTAGAGCGAGAACGCCAGCCACGCGGCCAGGTAGAACGACAACAGCACGGCGTCGTGCCGCCACCAGAACGAGATCGCCAGACCGCATGCGACCGGCAACGCCACGAAGGCCGCGATCGCGGCGCGTGATTGTCCAACGAGCCGGTTCGGCTTGCCCGCCGCGAGATCGTCGGCGCGATCGGTGAGGTCGTTGATCACGCTCACGTACGCCGCGCCCGGCACCAGCGCGAGCAGCGTGATCAGCGCGGCCGGCCACACCGCCGCGACGCTCCTGTCCAGCATCAGCGCCGTCGCATAGAACGCGGCGAAGATCGGGACGAGCTTGTACTCCCACCACTCGCCCGCGCGGGTGACCTTCGTCAGGAGCGCCACGAAATGGAAAGTACCACCACCCGGCTTATACTCCCGCGCCCCGTGCCCGGACCCCACCGCATCGCATTCTGCAGCGCAAACACCGTCGCCTGGGGTGGGAGCGAGGAGCTCTGGGGTGCGACCGCGGCCGAGCTCGCCGCCGCCGGCCACGCCATCACGGTGTTCAAGTCGAACGTCGACCCCAGCCAGCCCCGCATCCAGCGACTCCGCGAGTTGGGCGTCCGCCTCGTCGACATGACCCGCATCCCGCTCCTGCCACGGCTCGTCAATTCCGGGATCGCCAAACTGGCCTATCTCGTCATCAGCACCCAGCAGATCGCCCGCCTCTCCCTCGGCCTCCGCCTCTTCCGTCCCGAGCTCGTCGTCATCTCCCAGGGCGGCAACTACGACGGCCTCCTCGTCGCCGACATCTGCCGGCGCATGAAGCTCCCGTACGTCCTCATCGCCCAGAAAGCCGCGGAGATGTACTGGACCGCCGACCACCGCCTCCCGCGCCTCCGCGCCGTCTACGCCGCCGCGAAGGCCTGCTACTTCGTCTCCCAAGCTAACCTCCGCCTCACCGAAGAACAGCTCGGCCTGCGGTTACCCCACGGCAGCATCGTCCGCAACCCCTTCCTCGTCCCCTGGGACGCCCATCCCGAGTGGCCCTCCGAGGACGAAGGCCTCCGCCTCGCGTGCGTCGGCCGCCTCTATCCCGCCGAGAAGGGCCAGGATCTCCTCCTCCGCGTCCTCGCCCGGCCGGCCTGGCGCGCCCGCCCGCTCTCCGTCACCTTCTTCGGCGACGGCCCCCACCGCGACGCCCTCGCGCGCATGGCCGCCTTTCACCAACTGACCAGCGTCCACTTCGCCGGCTTCATGAACGACGTCGCCGCGATCTGGAAAGAGCACCACGCCCTCATCCTCCCGTCCCGCTGCGAAGGCCTTCCCCTCGTCCTTGTCGAAGCCAACCTCAGCGGCCGCATGGCCATCGCCACCGACGTCGGCGGCCACCGCGAGGTCATCGAAGACAACGTCACCGGCTTCCTCGCCGCCGCGGCGTCCGAGGATGCGTTAGACGCCGCGCTGGAACGTGCATGGACCCGCCGCACCGAATGGCGCGCCCTCGGCGCCGCCGCGTCGACGCGTATCCGCACGCTCGTGCCGCGTGACCCGGCAGGGGAGATGGCGGAGACGCTGTTGCGGGTGATCGGGCGGGGGGCGGGTAAAGAGTTGGTCGAAGCCGACTAACACGGGAGCGACGGCGTCCCGCCGGCTGGTGCGCAGGCGTCCCGCGCCTGCGCCTCGGGCGGGGGAGTTGGCCTTCGAGGAACCTTTCCCCGCCCACCCAAAGCGGCCGCGCGGGACGCCGCCACATCAGCCGCCGGGACGGCGGCGGTCCCCTTCGCCGCCGGTATAGTCCAACGTGCGTATGGACCGTTCGAGCTATCCCACGAAGCGTACGACGCTGAACGTCGCGGATCGAACGGACGGCGACGAATCTCGTCTCACGCCCGGCGAGCGCGTCGCGATGGTGTGGCAGCCACGCGGGACGCCTGGACCTTCAAGGATGGACGGTGGGATGAACCGCGACTTCGCCGAGATGTTGGACGCGTTGTCCGCCGCGGGCGCTGAGCTCCTGATCGTCGGTGCGCACGCTCTGGCCCGCCCATGGCAGGCCGCGCGCGACGGGCGATCTCGCGCCCCAGGCCTGAGAACGCGTTGCGCGTCTGGCAGGCGCTCGAGGCATTCGGCGCGCCCCTCGGCGAGTTGACTCGCGATGATCTCGCGACCTCGGGCGTCGTGTTTCAGATCGGCATCGCGGCGGCGCGCATCGATATCCTCACAGCACTGACTGGTCTGGAATTCGACCTTGACGGTTCCGTCGCGCGTGAGTTCTCCCTCTTCGATGACATCGCGGACGTGAAGGCTCACGTTCTGTTTCGTCGTCTGGAAGAGCTCCGCCATCTGGACCTGGCTCCGCCAAACGGTTTCATCTCAAGGTCGCCGTTTTCTTTTTGTCTAGGTCTTATCTAGGTGTCGACTGCGACCGTGAAGTCGCGAACCGGATTCGCCTGGTCGGAGGCTCCGTGCCCGAGGTCGGGGACGATTACCCCGGTGCGTCGGTCAGATTGTGTTGACATCAGCGGGACTCGACTTGGTCCAGGCGGGACTCAACTTGGCCCCGGCAGGACTCGACTTGGCCGCGGCGGGACTCAACTTGGTCCCGGCGGGACTCAACTTGGTCCCGGCGGGACTCAACTTGGCCCCGGCGGGACTCAACTTGGCCCCGGCGGGACTCAACTTGGTCCCGGCGGGACTCAACTTGGCCCCGGCGGGATTCGACTTGGTGCCGGCGGGATTCGACTTGGTCCCGGCGGGACTCAACTTGGCCCCGGCGGGACTCAACTTGGTCCCGGCGGGACTCAACTTGGCCCCGGCAGGACTCGACTTGGCCGCGGCGGGACTCAACTTGGTCCCGGCGGGACTCAACTTGGTCCCGGCGGGACTCAACTTGGCTCCGGCGGGACTCAACTTGGCCCCGGCGGGACTCAACTTGGTGCCGGCGGGATTCGACTTGGCCCCGGCGGGATTCGACTTGGCCCCGGCGGGATTCAACTTGGTGCCGGCGGGATTCGACTTGGTGCCGGCGGGACTCAACTTGGCCCCGGCGGGACTCAACTTGGCCCCGGCGGGACTCAACTTGGCCGCGGCGGGACTCAACTTGGCCCCGGCGGGACTCAACTTGGCCCGGGCGGGATTCAACTTGGTCCCGGCGGGACTGGACTTGGCTCCGGCGGGACTCAACTTGGCCTCGGCAGGATTCAACTTGGTCCCGGTGGGACTCAACTTGGCCCCGGTAGGGCTCAACTTGGCCCCGGCGGGACTGAGCTCGATCCCGATGGTGTCAACGGCCACCCGATTTCCCCGGTTGGCCAGCTAATAATCCCCCCTTGGAGACGTTTATTTTCGTGCGGGCGGACGTGGGTTGCTCCGTCTCTGCCTCGGGGTTCTCTCTATCGGACGATCAGGTCGAGGCTGTTGCCGCGTAGCAGCGCCACGAAGGTGGGACTCCCACCGTTCAGCGCAGCAATCCCGCCTCGCACACTCCTTCGATCACCCGCTCTCCCGCATCGTTCTCGATCCAGGCGTCGATGACGAGGCGGTGCCTGGCGCGGTCGACGGAGCGGACGGCGAAATGCGCGGTCACGGTCTCGTCGACGTGGACCGGGCGCAGGAAGTTGAGGGTCTGGGAGCGATAGATCGCTCCCGTGCCGGGAAGCAGCATGCCGACCATGGTCGAGAAGAGCGATGCGGTCAGCATTCCGTGGAGGACGCGGCGGCCGAAGCGCGTCTTCGCCGCGAATGCGTCGTCGACGTGGAGCGGATTCACATCGGAGGTGATGGCGATGAACCGCTGTACGTCGTCGTCGGTGAAGGTCTTCGTGAACGTGACGTGCTGGCCCGGCTGGAAGTCGTCGATGTGTGCCATGCTGGTTTCTTTGCAGCATCTTCTGTCTTTCATCGCGACTGCGCCAGCGCCACTGCGTCGGGACCGGCGGGGAATCGCAGCTGGCCGGTCGTGTCGTTCGCGGCACGCCACACCACCTCGGCCACGTCGGACTCGGTCGTCACGGCGGCCGGCACCGACAGGACGGCGAAGGAGCGCTGGGCGAACGACGCATAGGCCTCGGGGATCAGTCCTTCCAGCCGCGCGCCGGTGTTTCTCGTGAAGGCGGTGGTTGGACCGTATCCCGGCTCGACCAGTTTCGCCTGGACGTTGAACTCCTCGAGCTCGAGTGCGAGCGACGCGGTGAATCCTTCGATGGCCATCTTGCTCGCGGTGTAGACGGCGACCAGGGGCATCCGCGCGCACGCCTGCATAGCAATGATGCAACGACTCGCCAGAAGATGGTAACTCGACGTCCAGAGTCACAACTCGACATCCCAAGTCACAACTCGACGACCCAAAGTCACGACTCGACGGTAGCCCGTGGGTCGACTTCGACTTTCCTCTTTACAGAAGGAATCCGTGTTCCCAAAGAGGTGCTAGATTTTGGAACGTCCATGTTCGAGAGCATCTCCCTTGATCTCCCGGCGGTGCGGCAGGACCGCGCCCGGTTCTATAAGACGCTGCCCGCGTCGCTCCTCTTTCACGGGCTCGTGCTGCTGGCGTTTCCGATCGGGGCGTCGTGGAAGGTCGAGTTCCCGGCGAATTCGCCGCGGATGATCGCTCCGTACAACCTCGTCGAGGCGCCGCCACCACCACCGCCGCCGCCACCTCCTCCCGCGGCGCCGAGGGCGCAGGTGGTACCGGTGGTGAGGCCGGTGGTGCCGGACCAGATCGTGGCGCCGACGGTGATCCCCGAGGAGATCCCGGTGGTGACGGAGACGGTGGCGAGCGTTCCGGAGATCGTGGCGGAGAGCGTCGAGGGTGGGGTGGAGGGCGGCGTCGAGGGTGGCGTGGCGGGCGGGGTGGTCGGGGGCACGCCGGAGGGGGTGATCGGCGGCGTGATCGGCGGGACGCCGGGCGGCGTGACCGGGCCGGTCGTGGACGATCGCGGCCGCGTCGTCATCCCGCGCGACGAGAAGCTCGACCTGTTCCCTGTCTCGCAGGACTACCCGGTCTATCCCTGGCGCGCGCAGAAGGCGGGCTGGGAGGACTGGCTCGTCGTCCGTTACGTGATCGGCAGGAACGGCCGGGTGAAGGACGTGACGGTCGTCGTGCCTGCCGATCGGAAGATGTTCGACGACGTGGCCGTCGAGGCCATCCGCAACTGGCGCTTCCGCCCGATGGTCAAGGACGGACAGCGAGTCGAGGTCGTCCACGAGCTGACGGTCCGCTTCCGGCTCATGGACCAACATTCGTCAGCCGGGCAATAAGGCTCACGCGCGCCAGCGCACGCTGCCCACCAGCAGCGCGCGAAGGCGCGCTGTCCAATTGTGGCCCCGGGCTCATGCCCGGGGAACACGGTGCGGCAGAGGATGCGGCCGCGAAGGCGGTCGCTACAAGCAGGGTATTTGGAGCGGCCGCCTTCGCGGCCGCGTCGAAACACGACCTCGCCTACCCCGGGCATGAGCCCGGGGCTAGATTGGACAGCGCGCATACGCGCGCAACCGGCGCGCAAACGCCGCAGTCAGCAGTCGGTGCGTTCGTACTTATTATGAGCTAGTATTCCGCTCGAGGTTGCCATGCGAACGGTACTTATCGCGTTTGCCGCGTTTGCGTCGATCACGGTCACCGGCGCGGAGATTCCTGTCGATCCACCTCGGTATGGTCCGGCCCCGCGCAGCCAGTCCTGCGCGGCGGTGGCGGCCGGCGGAGATCAGTATCTCGTCGTGTGGAACGACCAGCGCACCGAGGCGCCGCAGAAGCACGCCATGCGCATCGCCGGCGATGGCACCGTGCTCGATCCCCATGGAATTCGCGTGCAGTCGCGGTCCTGGCGCACAGGACACGTCGTCTGGGCCGCCGGTACATGGTTCGTCGTGTCGGAAGCCAACTGGGATTTCGCACTCGACCGCGTCATTGCGCCAGAGCTCACGCGCATCGACCGGAACGGCAACGTGCTCGACCCGGAGCCGCGCCCGTTGCCGATTCAGTCCCAGGGCGGCATCACCCTGGCCACCGACGGACGGCACGTGATCGTCGGCTACGATCGCGGCAACCTCCACGAGAAGCGCGCGCTGGTCCTCGACACTGACGGCGAGGCGATCGCGGATTTCCGGCTTTCCTCCGCGGGCGGGGAAAAGCCGGGGAGCGGGCCGCCGGCGATCGCATCGAACGGGTCCGTGTTCGTGGCCCTGTGGGTCCGCGATGCGGTGGCGGGCGATGGCGGCCGGACGACGGAAGGGGTGCGGTTCGACCGGAATGGTCCGCTCGCTCCCGCCCGCGCCGTTTATGGCAGCTTCTCCCAGGCCACGCCCGAAATGGCCTCGGATGGCCGGGACTTCGTCGTCATCCAGGATCAGAACGTCTACCGGATGACCGCGGACCTGGCGGTCGCGTTTCTCTTCGCATCGCCGTTCGAGCACGCCCAGTCCATCGTCTGGACCGGCTCGTCTTATGCGCTTGTCCTCACCACGACAGGCGATGCGCGCAACGTGAAGATCATGCGCCTCGACCGTGACGGACATTCCCTCGGCCAGCAGTCCACGCGGCTGGAGGGCAGCCCGGACGGGATCTCGAGCCGCGTGGCGGCGTCGAACGGCGAAACGCTCCTTCTCGCCTGGCACGACGCGACGGACGTGCCGCCGGCGACCATCCAGCAATTTACCGACACGTATGCGGCGATGGTGTCGCTGCCGGAGCTGACGCCCGGGCCGCGCAAACTGCTCTCCGTTTCCGCGAACCCGCAATCGGTTCCCATGACGGCATCCAGCGCTCTGCACCACGTCACGGTGTGGCAGGAGGCGACGGGACTCTACGCCCGGCGCCACCGGCTCAACGGAAGCGCGGATGGCCCGCCGCTCCAATTGAGCGGCGGCGCAACGTCCGCGGCGGTGGTCTTCAACGGCTCTGCGTTCATCGTCGCGTCGCTCGAGGGGCGCACGGTGGTGACCTGGCGGCTGCCGGAGGATGGCGAGCTGCGTGTCGAAGGCGCGTCATGGCTCGAAGGCGGGAACTGGCCGACGTCCGTGGCACTGGCCAGCAACGGCGCCACGACGCTCGTCGCATGGCTCGACAATCGTGAACGCACCCGCCATGGCAGCAGCGTCTACGCGGCGCGTGTGGGGATGGACGGCGCGATCATCGAGCACGACCCGCTCCTGGTCGCGTCCTCGGAACGCGCCTCCACCGTCCACAAGATCGCGGTCTCGCCGAACGGTTCCGGCGAGTTTCTGGTGGTCTGGGGCGGGACCGATCCTTTCTGTATCTGCAGTCCACCCATGCTTGCGACGTCCGACGTACTCCGGGCGGCGCGCGTGAGCTCGTCCCTGACCTTGCTGGACGATCCTGCGATCGAAGTCGTCGACGCCGTCAGCCCCTACGATTCCAAGGGGTGGCCGGGCGACGCGTCTTTCGATCCGGAGCATTCGCTCTATGCCGACCATCCGTCGGTCACCTGGAACGGCAGCGAGTGGCTGGTGGTCTGGAATCGCGGATTCCGTGTCGGGGCGCCGGACGGAGAGTCGTCGGAGCGCGAGGAGATTCGCGGCCGCCGCATCGCCCGCAACGGGACCCTGCTCGACGGTTCGGCGCGCGATCCCGGGATCCTCATTGCCCGGGACGCCTTTGCCCCGGCCGTGGCCTGGACCGGGTCCTCCTATCTGCTCGGCTGGTACGAGGGATTTCCGAACCACCGGACCATCGTGGGAACGACGGAGTATCCGCTCCTGCACATCCGCACCGCGTCCTTCGCTACGATCGGGGGACCGCTGTCGAACGCGCGCACGATCGGCGATGCGAAATGGGCGGAGCCGCTGACGTTTTCGGTCGCGAACGGTGTCGCGAGCAGCGCCTATGCACGCATCGCCGACGAGCCGCAGTACGGAGGGATCTCGCGGGTGTTTCTCGATGTGTCCGTGTCGGGTGCCCGGCGGCGCGGGGTGCGGCGCTGAATGCGCGCGGATAGCGAAGGGTAGGGAAGTGTCCCCGTCGTTGCTCTCCTTATGCGGAGGAAGCAAATCATGGCCGACGACTGCACTGGTCTCGTGCGCTTGTCCATCAACGGATACATCGATGACCCAGCCCGCTACATGATCAAGTGGCACGCGGTGCCGCTCCGGGCGGGGGTGAAGCTCGGCAGCTGGGAGTGCATCGTGCGCTCGGGCGACGGCTCGATCGACTGGTACATGAACGGGACGATCACGGGCGGTTCGACGACCGAGATCGAGAACGAATTCACGTCGCCGCTCTTCCGCCCCAACATGGTCCTCGATGTCTCCCTCTCCATCTCGATCCTCGGCACGGGAACGAGTTGTCACCTGGAGAAGCAGATCGTGGTCGGACAGGAGACGGCGTCCGCTTAAAAAATCCTCCGTCCCCCTCTGTGCTCTCTGTGTCTCTGTGGTGAATAGGCACACGCTTGCACGGAGGGGGACGGAGAAACGCCCGCCTTGCGGCGGGCGTTCGGGTCAGGGTTCCGGCTGCACGACGTAGAAGTGGACGGAGTCGACCGTCGCTTCGATCGTGCCGGAGTCGTTCAGCGAGAACTGCGGGAAGATGTACTGGAGCTGGCGATCCTCGGTGTCGAGGGAGAGGTAGACGTTGACGACGTTTTCCGGATCGACAGGGTAGCTGTCGCAGACCTGCTCCGGATCCTGGCTGTCGAAGAAGTAGGCGATGGAGCAGACGGTCAGCTCCCGGCCGGAGATGGTCGAGCTGTCGACGCGGAGTTTTGCGGAGAGCGTGACGGTGTGGCCGTCCGGGCCCGCGTCGTACTCGTACGGAAGCCACGCGGAGACGCGCCCGTAGCTGTTGACGGTGACCTTCAGGCTGCCGTCACCGATGATCGGATTCTCGGTCGTGTGGGCCACGGAGCCGTCGAGGGTGTCGAACGGCTCGAACGCGAGGGCCTCCTGGGGATCCTCGAAGCCGTTGTTGGTGATGCGGTCGACGCGCTCGAATCCGGACGGCACCGCCGGCAACTGGGCCTCTTCGACGAGGTAGTGGACGTCGTCGACCGTGGCTTCGATCGTACCGGTGTTGTTCAGCGCGAACTGCGGGAAGATGTAGTTGAGCTGCCGGTCGTTGGTGTCCAGCGCGATGCGGATGTCGACCACGTTCTCGTCGTCGACCGGGAAGTTCCGGCAGTACGACGACGGGTCCGGGCTGTCCATGAAGTACGCGACCGCGCAGGCGGTCAGTTCCCGGCCGGGGATGGTCGTGGTGTCGACGCGCAGCTTCGCGGTGAGCGTGACGGAGCTGGCATTCGGGCCCGAGCCATAGCCGTACGCGTAATAGTGGATGACGCGGCCGTAGCTGTTGACCGTGACCTTGAGGCTTCCGGTGCCGGTGATCGGATTCACCGTGGTCTGCTCGACGGAGCCGTCGCTCGGGCTGATGGCGGCGAAGCCGAGCGCCTCGTACGGATCCTCGAAGGTGTTGTTGGTGATGATGTCGACGGGTTGAGCGTGGGCAACGGTGATGGGGAGAGCGAAGATGCTGAGGATGAGTGCAAGGAGCACGGTCCTTCTTGCGGATGAGGTCATTGCGGGTAAATCTCCTTTCGTCCTGTGTTCCGTCGATCGCCGGAACGGGAGCAAGGTAACCCGAAAGACGGCTGTCCTTTATGGAGTAAGTATGGAGAAAGCTGGAGAATTCTGGAGAAGCGCCGAGGCGGCGGAGCGCGTGGTAATAAGGCTCGTGGATGAACATCATTTGTCCGCGCGATCTGCCCGTTCGGATTCCCCGCCCAGGTCCCTCGCTCGACGCTCGGGATGACAGGTAGTTTTCGCGGTGAAGCCTCTGTGCTCTCTGTGATCTCTGTGGTGATCGGTCTCTTTCCTGCGGCAGGCACGAAGGAGGACCGATTCACCACAGAGAGCACAGAGAGCACAGAGGCTTCACCGCGAGATCACTGCGCCGCGTTGATCGTTTTGCTGCGGCACGACCCCCGAGTCGTGCGGCACGATCCCCGAGTCCTGCGGCACGACCCTCGAGTCCTGCGGCACGATCCCCGAGTCCTGCGGCACGACCCCCGAGTCCTGCGGCACGACCCTCCTGTCCTGCGGCAGCATCCGCGGGTGCCTTCGTCACGACCCGGCCTGGCTTCGTCACGACAGGGCTGTCCCTCGCGAGGCACACGGCCTGGCAACGATGGGACTTCGTCTGGCTTCGTCACGACAGGGCTGTCCCTCGCGAGGCACACGGCCTGGCAACGATGGGACTCCGTCTGGCTTCGTCACGACACGGCTGTCCCTCGCGAGGCAGACGGCCTGGCGACGATGGGACTTCGTCTGGCTTCGTCACGACCAGGCTGTCCCTCGCGAGGCAGACGGCCTGGCGGCGATGGGGCTCCGAATGAGCCTCGAAGCTTGGAACGCGGCTTGCGGGCGACTCCGAAAGACAGATGGCCCGTCTCACGCGCGCGCTCCGGCATCGGAACTATCGCCTCTTCTTCGCCGGCCAGAGCGTCTCGCTGGTGGGGACGTGGGTCACGCGCATCGCCACGAGCTGGCTGGTCTATCGCCTGACCGGCTCGGAGCTGCTCCTCGGCATCACGGGTTTCGTGGGACAGATCCCGCTGTTCGTGCTGGCGCCGTTCGCGGGCGTGCTGGCGGACCGCTGGAACAGGCACCGGATCCTTGTCGTGACGCAGGTGCTGTCGGCACTGCAATCGCTGGCGCTGGCGTGGCTGGCGCTCCGCGGAACGATCACGGTCACGCACGTCCTGCTGCTCCAGGTCGCGCAGGGGGTGATCAACTCGTTCGACGTCCCCGCGCGGCAGGCGTTCGTGGTGGAGATGGTCGAGGACCGGGCGGACCTGCCGAACGCGATCGCGCTGAACTCGTCGATGTTCAACGCCTCGCGGATCATCGGGCCGGCGATCGGGGGCCTGATCATCGCGGCGGTGGGCGAAGGCTGGTGCTTCGCCATCGACGGGGTCTCGTACGTCGCGGTGATCTTCTCGCTCCTGGCGATGCGCCTGCCGCCGCGCGTGGTGCCTGCCGAGCGCCCGCGCGTCCTCGACGAGTTGCGCGGCGGCTTCGATTACGTGTTCCGCTTCGCGCCCGTCCGCGAGCTGCTGCTGAACGTGGCGCTGATCGGGACCATGGGCATGCCGTACGCGGTGTTGATGCCGGTGTTCGCGGCGAAGACCCTCCACGGCGGCGCCAATACACAGGGCCTGCTGATGACCGCAGCCGGCGCGGGCGCGCTGGCCGGCACGATCTATCTGGCCTCGCGGCACACCGTCGTGGGGCTGGGGAAGGTGATCATTGGGGCCACGATGCTGCTCAGCGCGGGGCTGATCGTCTTCTCGCAGTCCCGGAGCCTGTGGCTGTCGATGCTGGTGCTGCCGGCCGTGGGCGCGGGGATGATGCTGCAGGCCGCGTCGGCGAACACGATCCTGCAGACCATCGTCGACGAGCGCCTGCGCGGCCGGGTGATGGCGTTCTACAGCGTGGCGGTGCTGGGAACGGCTCCGATCGGCAGCCTGGCCGCGGGTCTGCTCGCCGATCGCATCGGCGCGTCGCGCACGATCCTCGGCGGTGCCATCGTCTGCATCGCAGGGGGAGTGTGGTTCTCCTTCCGTCGCCCGCGGCTGGCCGAGCTGGTCCGGCCGATCTACGTCGAGCGGGGAATCCTGCCGCCGGTTCAGGAGACGGAGACACCGGCGGCGTGATTTGGAGTGCGGAGGCAACAACGCCTCCGCTTTCCCAATCTGCGCCCTGCGCGGCCCGGCTCACCGCCGGTTCCGCCCGCGCACCTTCGCCACCGCCAGGCCCATCTTCTGCCGCGCCGCCCGGAGCCGGATCACCACCGGACGCCAGCGGCGGCTCTGGGCGAGGTCGTCGAACAGGGAGTACGCCACCGGGGTCACGAGAAGCGTCAGCAGGAGCGAGAGCGACTGCCCGCCGATGACGACGACAGCGATGGAGCGGCGCTCTTCCGCACCGGGGCCGGTGCCGAGGGCCAGAGGGAGCATGCCGGCGACGAGGGCGAGGGTGGTCATGAGGATCGGGCGCAGGCGGTCGCGGTTCGCCTGCAGGATGGCGCTCTCGCGGTCCATGCCGTGGGCGCGGAGGTTGTTCATGTGGTCGACCTGCAGGATCGAGTTCTTCTTCACCACGCCGAACAGCACGAGGATGCCCAGAGCCGAGTAGAGATTGAGCGTGCTCCCGGTGAGCCATTGCGAGAGCAGCGCGAACGGAATCGCCAGCGGCAGCGAGAGCAGGATCGTGATCGGGTGAACGGTGCTCTCGAACTGCGAGGCCAGGATCATGTACATGAACACGATCGACAGGAGGAACGCCCAGACGAACTCGTCGAACGTCCGCTCGAGCTCGCGGCCGCGGCCCGTGACCGTGGTCGTGTAGCCCACGGGGAGGCCCATCTGCGCGATCTCGCCGCGCATGGCCTCGATGCGGTCTGCCAGCGCGAAGCCCGGCGCGACGCTCGCGCTCACCGTCACCTGACGCTCGCGGTCGAGGCGGTCGATGCGCGAGGGACTGACGCCGCGCTCGATGTTCACCACGTTGTCGAGGCGCACCAGGTCGCCGTTCTCGGAGGGGACGTAGAGGCGGCCGATGGCGTCGGGGTCGGTGCGGTTTGCGCTCTCCACGCGCAACTGGACGTCGTAGTCTTCGTTGACCGAGGCATCGCGGTAACGCGTGACCTCCTGGTCGCCGCCGACCATGACATTCACGCTCGTGGCGATGTCGGACGTCGAGACGCCGAGGTCCGCGGCACGGGCGCGGTCGATGTTTGCGCGGAGCTCGGGCTTGTCGAGCTCGAGATTCGTGTCCACATCGTTGAAGCCCGGGAGCTTCGCAGTGCGGTCGATCAGCTGATCCGCGTACGCCGCGAGCCGGGTGATCTCCGGGCCGCGGATGACGAAGTTGATGTCCGAGCGCCCGCCGGGCCCGAAGTTGAAGGACGGCGGGTTGCGCGGGGCGACGCGGATCGGCGCGAACTTGCGCGTGCGTTTGCGCACCTCCTGCATCACGTCCAGCGCCGAATAGTTGCCCCGGAAGACGTCCCACGGCTTGCCCTTCCGCAGCGAGTGCCAGAACTTCGTGAACGAGAGCAGCCGCTCCTCGTGCGGCGCGATGCGCACGTAGGCGCTGCCGCTCGAGGTGGAGCTGAGGAACCCGCCGCCGGCGGTCGCCAGCACCAGGCGGACGCCGGGCGTTTCGAGGAGCTCCTGTTCGATCTGCACCATGGCCTCGTTCATCGCGGCGAGGCTGGTGCCCTGCGGCGCGTTGATGCTGACGTCGAACTCCGCCTCGTCGACGTTGGTGGGGATGAACTCCTGCTTCACCGCCTTGTACAGCGGAATGCTGCTGAGGATGACCAGCAGTCCGATGACCGCCACGGTCCTGCGATTGCGCATCGAGAGCTCGAGCATGCGCATGTAGAGCGCGTCGATGCGGCCGTAGAAGCCGGTGCGCGAGCCGTGTCCGCCCGCGGCGTCCTTCACGCTCAGCAGGCGGGAGCTCATCATCGGCGTCAAGGTGAACGAGACCAGCAGCGACACGAGGATGGCCACGGCCGCCGTGATGCCGAACTGGTAGAGGAACCGGCCGGAGATCGACGACATGAACGAGACCGGCAGGAAGATGACCACGAGCGAGAGCGTCGTCGCCAGGACCGCCAGCCCGATGTCCTTCGTCGCCGCCGCCGCGGCCTCCATCGGCTGCATCTTCTTTTCCTCGATGAAGCGGAAGATGTTCTCCAGCACGACGATCGCGTCGTCGATGACGATGCCGACCATGAGCACCAGCGCGAGCATGGTCACGCTGTTCAGCGTGAAGTCGAGCGCCCACATCATGCCGAACGTGGCGATGACCGACGCCGGGATGGCGACGCCGGCGATGATCGTCGAGCGCCACGAGCGCATGAAGAGCAGCACGACCAGGCACGCCAGCATCGACCCGAGGACGAGGTGCACCTTGATCTCGTGCATGGCCGCCTCGATGTACCGCGACTGGTCGCGGATCACTTCGAGCCGGATGTCGGGCGGCAGCTGCGACTGCACGGCCGGCAGCACGGCCTTGATGCCGTCGATGACGGCGATGGTGTTCGCACCCGACTGGCGGCGGATCTCCAGCGTCACGGTGGGAACGCCGTTCAAGCGCGCCAGGCTGCGCTGCTCCTTGGTCCCGTCTTCGACGCGGCCGATGTCGCGGATGCGGACGGGGACGCCGGCCCCCGAGAGATCGGTGTCAGCCGAAGACGTCCGGGTGGCGATGACGAGGTTCTCGAATGCAGTGGGCTCGGTGTAGCGGCCCATCGTGCGGAGCGTGAGCTCCTGCCGGTCGGTCGTCACGTTGCCGCCGGGGAGGTCGGCGTTCTGCTGATCGAGCGCGGTGCGCACGGCGGTGATCGGGAGCTGGTAGGCGGCGAGGCGGTCGGCGTCGACCCAGACGTTGATGGCCCGTTCCAGTCCGCCCACCACGCGGACCTCTCCGACGCCGGCTGTGCGCTCGAGCTGCACACGCACGGTCTTGTCGGCGAGCTCGGTCAGTTCGCGGAGGGTACGCTCGCCCGTCAAGGCGATGGTAAGAACGGGCGAGGAGTCGTTGTCGAACTTCGACACCACCGGCGGCGTTGCATCCTCCGGGAGCTGGCGCACGACGGTGGCGACGCGGTCGCGCACGTCCTGTGCGGCGGTCTCGAGGTCGCGGTCGAGGCGGAACGTCGCGATGACGTTCGACGTGCCGGGACCGGAGACCGAGCGCAGCTCGTCGATGCCGTCGATCGTGTTGACGACCTCCTCGATCTGCTGCGTGATGAGCGACTCGACTTCCTCCGGCGAAGCGCCGGGAAGCTGCGTGCGGACGCTGACGGTCGGCAGGTCGACGGAGGGGTAGCGGTCGACGCCGAGCTGGGCGTAGCCGGCCGCGCCGACCACGACGAGGGCGAGCACGATCATCGAGGCGAAGACCGGGCGTTTGATACAGATTTCGGCGAGCTTCTGCATCAGCGGCTCACCACCGGTTGTCCGGCCCGCAGGTTCACAGGGTTGAGGACGACCTCTTCGCCGGCAGCGACGCCGCTCAGCACTTCGATATACGGGCCGGCGCGGCGCCCGGTCGTGACGGGCTTCTCCTTCGCCTTCCCTTTCTCGACGACGACGACTTTCTCGATGCCGGCGAAGGTCACGAGCGCTTCCTTCGGGATCGTGAGGGACGCGGCGGTGCTGTCGGTGACGATGGTCGCGCGTCCGAACGAGCCGGCGCGGAGCGCGCGCCCGCGATTCGGAATGTCGGCTTCCATCTGCAGGACGCGCGTGCGCTCGCTGATGGTCGGACTGAGGCGCGTGACCCGTCCGCTGTACTGGCCGGGTGCGCCGTCGACGGTGAGCTGCACCGTCTGTCCGACCCGGATGCTCGCCGCGTCGCGCTCCGGCACCTCGGCCCGGAAACGAAGCGGGTCGATCCTGACGATCTCCATCACCGGTGCGCCGGCGGCGAGGTACTCTCCAAGGGAGGCGATGCGCTGCTGGACGACGCCGTCGAAGGAGGCGTAGAGCGCGGTGTCGGCGAGCTGCTGGCGCGCCAGCGCCATGTCGGCACGCCGCTGCGTGGCCACGGCTTGGCGGTTGCGGATCTCTTCGAGAGAATCCTGGTAGCGGCTCTCGGCGACGCGTGCTTGTGCCTGCGCCTGATCGAAGTCGGCCTTCGAGATGACGCCGTCGCGCAGCAGCGCGGCGTACCGCTCGCGGGTGGCCCGCGCTTCGTCGCGCACGGCGTCCGCCTCGCGGACCGGCGGCGTGTCGGTGGGATCGACGCCGTCGCTCCCGCCCTCGGGCGGCAGCCCCAGCCGGACGCGCGCCTGAGCGAGGCCGGCCTGCGCCTGCTGGAGACGGATGTTGTAGTCGGTCGGATCGATGCGGGCGACGACCTGCCCGGCCCTGACGGGACTGCCGAGGTCGACGGCGAGCGATTGGACGCGTCCGGCGACCTTCGCTCCGACCGTGGCCCGGTCATACGCGTCGAGCGTTCCGTTGACCAGCACGGACGTGCCGAGAGGACGCTCCACCACATGGCTGGTCTGCACCCTCCTGGGAGCTGAATCGCGCTGGCTCTCCTGCGCGGTCGCGCCGGAATCATCGCCACAGCCGGCGAGCACGAGCAGTACGGCAGAGGCTGCAGAGATACGGCCAAGAAATGAAACAGTCATCTGAAAGCAAGAACCCTGCTCTAAAGGCCTTCCGCAGGCGGAAGGCAGTCTTGCCTTACGGCGACCGGGCAGGCTATAAGGCAAGGGATGCGACACTCCATTCTCCGTACCCTTATCGTACTCTGCGTAGCGGGAGTCCTAGCGGCAGGCTCTGGCGTTGCGCCGGCCGCGGCGTCCAATCCCCTCGACGTCACGCTTTCGTGTCTGCCCGACGCCTTGCTGTGCGAGGCGTACGCGAGCGGGGGGAGCGGGAGCTACACCTTCACCTGGACCAACGCCAGCGAGTACTACACCGAGCCCGGCTACAGCGAGGCCTATCCGCACTGTTTCGATTACGTGTCCGGGCTTCTGATCAAAGTGAAGGTGACGGACAGCACCGGCGCCACCGACACCGCGCAGCGGTCGATGGCCTGCCCCAACTGACGCTGAAAACGGCGAGCCGGTTGACGATATGGATCGTCAACCCTACGATCGGCAGAACATGTCCGCGACGACCGTGCACCCGGCGCTGCCTCAGCTCGGGCGTCTTCTGACGTTCGACGAGTGGGCGGCCATGGGCGAGGATGAACCGGGCGAGTTGGTGGACGGC
The DNA here is from genome assembly GCA_963821585.1 of uncultured Acidobacteriota bacterium. Taxonomy (GTDB): domain Bacteria; phylum Acidobacteriota; class Thermoanaerobaculia; order Gp7-AA8; family Gp7-AA8; genus QHVT01. The sequence continues at coordinate 2,518,043 of CAWGEI010000003.1, read as the reverse complement.
CGGCTCGAGGAGGAGGAAGTGCCGGATCTGATCCACGAGCTGGTGGTGATGTGGCTCGGTCAGGTGCTGCGGAACTGGCTCGGGCTCAGGGGATTCGTCTTCGGCTCCGATGGGAAATACGCGGTGCGGCCGGATCGTGGCCGCAAGCCGGACGTCGCGGTCTATCTTCAGCCCGAAGTCCGTCGCCCGCCGGCACGCGGTGTCGTCCGGGTTCCCCCGGACATCGCGGTCGAGGTCGTGTCCTCATCCCCGCGCGACGAGCGCCGCGACCGCATCGAAAAGATGGACGAGTACGCCGCCTTCGGCGTGACGTGGTACTGGATCGTCGATCCGAATCTCCAGTCGCTCGAGATCTTCGAGCTCACCGACGGCCGCTACGCGCGCGCGGCGCGCGTGACCGAGGGACGGCTGGACGCCGTTCCCGGTTGCCCCGGCCTGACGCTCGATCTCGACGGGATCTGGAGCGAGATCGCGCGGCTCGACGCGTCGCGGTAAACGACTAGACTTGTCCGCAGTTCATGATCGAGCGCGCCATTCTGATCGTGCTGGCCATCGGCCTGATCGTTCTTCCGATGACGGTCGTGCGTGACGGTGCAGACGTGTTTCGGCTACCGAAAGAGCTCGTGTTTCGCGCTGAGGCAATCGTGTTGCTGGCTCTGCTGATCCTGCGTGTCAGGATCGTTCTTCGAGATCCGCGAGCGCGGCCTCACCGCACCATCGGATGACGCGGAAGGCTTCTCGGGCGCGCTGGAGCACCTCCTCCAGCACGAAGCGCTACGTCGCCGGCTGGCCGAGCGGGGGAAGGCTTACGTCCATCGGGCCCACACCAGACAGCGCCTCGTCGACGACATCGTCACCGTCTATCGCGGGCTCGCGTGCAGATGACCATGCGAGAGCGGATACGACAGCAATCGTGCACTATGCATTATGGTGGCGCGACGCCGCTGGCCACATTGCGGACGGGTTGAGAACCGAAGACCAGCCCGGTCTCGAACGCCGCCGCCTTTCCGTCGCGCCGGTAGGGTTTGAAGCGCCAGGTGCGCACGGCGGCGATGATCGCCGCCGACTGCTCCGGAAAGGCGCTGAGCAGATGGACGTGCTTCACGCGGCCGTTGCGATCGACGATCACGCGCACCGGGATCGTGTTGAAGCGGTGGCTGGCGAAAGCCGGCTCGGTCTTCTCCACCACGTAGGCATAGCTGCTGACGCAGTCCGGGCCGGCCGGCGCGAGCGAGATCGCGCTCAGGGCCTGCTCGGCCGCGTCGAGCGCCGCGATGTCGGCGCCGGTGAAGGTGAACGTCAGCGCATGGCAGCGCACGTCGGTCGACAGGATGCGCCAATGGAGTCTGGCCAGCGGCGCGACATAGTGGAGGCGATGGAATGTGCGGCCGGCGATCGTCACCTCGTCAGGGCCTGACTCCACTTCGAAGTACTGCGGCGCCAGCCCGCGGCGGACCGCTGCGACCAGCTCCTTCGCGCCGGCCGCGGGAATCGCGCTGAAGAAGAGATCCTGCGCCGTGACGAGGACATTGGCGCGCGGCATGGCGAACTGCGCCAGCACGTAGCCCCCGCCGTCCGAGGGCGGCGGCCCCGCCGGCTGCTCGCTCCAGCCGGCGGGGATCGGATAGGAAAGACCGAAATAGGCGTTGCGATAGCGACTGCCGGTGACTCTCCCTTCTTCGGGGACGGGTGTCGACGCGTCGCTGGCGGCGGGTGTCGCTCCCTTGACCAGAATGACGTTCTTCGGCACGACGTAAAGCCACAGCGCGAGAAAGAGCGACATCGCGTTCTCCTTTAGAGCGACCGGAGGAAGTTGAGGATGTCCTGCTTCTGCGTCGTGCTCAGCACATCGAAGTTGAGCTTCGAGGTGTTGGCCTCGGAGCCGATCGAGAAATGCGCATTGATGACCGTGAGCAGGTTCGCGGTGCGCCCGTCGTGCAGCATGAAGGTGCGCTGGCCCAGGCCCCACAGCGGTGCGGTGCGGAACTGATCGCCGCCCGCGCTACCCTGCGAGATGTTGTCGGCCAGCCCGCTTCCCATGTGGTGGATCTGCAGGTCGCTGAACAGGTTGGCCGTGGCGTTGCCGAGGCTGGGGGTGATGGCGGAGGCGAAAGTGGTGAAGCTGCTCTTGTGGCAGGTGCCGCATCCGATGGTGTTGAACAGCGCTTCGCCGTTGGTGATCGACGTCGCGCCGCCGGGCGTGGTGGTCGAGCGGGTGGGCGGCGCCAGGAGACGCATGAACATCGCGAACTGCACGGTGGCGCTCAACGTGCCGATGGCCGTCTCGTTGAAGTTGACGTGGTCTTCCGGAGTCGGGTTGAGCTTGCAGGGATTGGGAAGTCCGGAGGCACGCTCTTCCTCCGGCGTGGGATGCTCCTGCGGGAACAGCTCGTTGCTCACGCCCATCTCCACGTTGTATGCCTCGCCGGCAAAGATTTCCAACGACTTGTTCTGTGCTTTCCATCCGAAGCGGGCGATGGTGCCGTCGTTGCCGTTGCGGTTGAACGTGCCGGCGATGCCGAAGGGATTGCCGACCGTCGATGCCTGGTACTGCAACAGGGTGGTTTCTTCGATGTTCTCGATCAGACCGGAACCGAACGTCGGCGTCGGAATGCGGAAGATGACGTTGTTGTGCGCGACCGCCGATGCGAAGTCGGGCTGCGCGATCACCGAGGTGGTGCAGGGACCGGCGTCGCTGCGCCCGGCAATGGTGAAGAGCGGCTCGACGTGCCCGTTCGGCTGCGTGGAGATCGGATTGCCGGCGCTGTCGGTGAAAAAGACGAAGCGCGCCTCGCGCACCGGACCGCTGAGGGTCACGAACGACGGCGGCAGGTTGATCGCGCCGTCGGCCCCCGCATCGGAGATCTGTGGATTGACGGCCGGGCTGGTGCCGCCGGTGGCCGGAAGCGCGTGGCAGCGGGCACAGCCGAGGGCGTTGAAGCGCGGCCCGAGACCCTCCGGCACCGTCTCCACTTCTTCGAAGCGATCCTTGGCGTCATTGAAGAAGGCGAGGATGGTCAGGGGATTGTTCGAGGCGACCGAGGCGAGCGGACCTCCCGCCGCGGGACTGCCGAGATTTCGAGGACCGGGATCGGTTTGGGAGAACGCCGGGACAGCGACCAACACGAGAGCAAGAGACACCAAGGACAACGCGCGCAGTTTCACAGCAAACCTCCTTCGAGCGGTTCAACGAAGAAAATTCACGCGACCTCAGTCACGTGCGGAACACTTGCACGTGCTGAACACTTGGTATCTGAAGGAGCGGAACAGCGAGATGCGAGGGCGTTCACGCCTCGTGCCAATCGCCTCCGCTTTCGAATTCGCGTGTTCGCGCGCTAAGGCTACCGAATCAGAAAGCGGAGGCGATTGCCTCCGCACTCCAAACACTTCGGGCCGGCTTTCGCCGGCCCGAAGTGTTTTGCGTTAGAACGTTGCGTCCAGGAACGGCCGCAGCTTCTTCGAGCGCGACGGGTGCCGCAGCTTGCGCAGCGCCTTCGACTCGATCTGGCGGATCCGTTCGCGGGTGACGTTGAACGAGCGGCCCACTTCTTCGAGGGTATGCTCGGCTCCGTCGCCGACGCCGAAGCGCATCTTGAGGACCTGCTCTTCGCGAGGAGTGAGGGTGCGGAGGACCTTCGAGGTCTGCTCTTTCAGATTGGCGACAATGACGTGCTCGATGGGGGAGATCACGCCGCGATCTTCGATGAAATCGCCGAGATGCGAATCTTCCTCTTCTCCGATCGGGGTCTCGAGGGAGATGGGCTCCTGGGCGATCTTCATGATCTTGCGGACCTTGGCCACCGGCATGTCCATCCGCTCGGCGATCTCCTCGGCCTGCGGCTCGCGGCCGAGCTCCTGCACGAGCGCTCTACTGGTGCGGGTGAGCTTGTTGATGGTCTCGATCATGTGTACAGGAATTCGGATGGTTCGGGCCTGGTCGGCGATGGCGCGGGTGATGGCCTGACGAATCCACCACGTGGCGTACGTGGAGAACTTGTAGCCGCGGCGGTACTCGAACTTCTCGACGGCCTTCATCAGGCCGATGTTGCCTTCCTGAATCAGGTCGAGGAACTGGAGGCCGCGGTTGGTGTACTTCTTGGCGATGGAGACGACGAGGCGCAGGTTGGCGACGATGAGCTCCTGCTTGGCCTGATCGGCTTCCTCTTCTCCGGCGCGGATCTCGCGGATGGTCTTGCGGAGATCCTCGTGGGTGACGCCGTAGAACATCTCCAGCTCGCCGAGCTTCTCCTGGTACTTGGTCAGGCGGCGCTTGTAGAAGTCCTTGCGGGTCTTGTCCTTCTCGCGCTTGAGGGCCTGCTCGTCCTTGCGGATCATCGACACGGCCTGGGCCAGCTCGTTGTCGATGTCCTTGAGCTTGTTGATCATCCGGTTGCGAGTCTGCGGCGTGAAGTCGACGCGCTGCAGCTCGTCGGCGAGCTCCTGCTCGAGACGGTCGATGGCCTTGAGGGTGGTGGAGATGGTGCGGTCCGAGAGCTTCTTCGGATCCGCGAGCTTCACCAGCCCGTCTTTGATCTTCTTGTCGAGCTTGGCGATGCCTTCGAAGATGCCCATGATGTCGGCGATCTTGTTGGCGGTGGCGGCGGGCATCTTCGGCTCGCCGTCGGCCGCGGCGGCGTCGACGGTGCTGCCGTCGTCGTCGGGCATGGCCAGGTCGATGGTCTCTTTGATCACGCGGGCGTCGCGCTTGGCGGCCTCGTAGATCTTGAGGATCTCTTCGCGAATGATGCGGTTGGCGGAGAGGGCCTTGAAGACTTTCCGCTCACCCTTCTCGATGCGCTTGGCGATGTCGACTTCGCCCTGCCGGTCGAGGAGCTTGACCGTGCCCATCTCGCGCAGGTACATGCGCACCGGGTCGTTGGTCTTGTCGACGATGCCGCTGGAGGCCGCGATGATGTCCTGCTGGACCTCCTCGCGCTGGTCCATTTCCTTCTCTTCGATCGTGCCGTCGATCGTGACGATGCCCTTGGGGCTCGCCTGGAGAGGCTTCTCGGCATCCTCGATGACGTCGATTCCGAGATCATTGAAGCGGATGTAGATCTCGTCCAGTTCTTCCGGCAGGGATGTAACTTCCTCCGGGAGCATTTCGTAGATCTCGTCGTAAAGCAGAAACCCCTTTTCCTTACCGATAGCGATGAGCTGCTTTACTTCCGCATATTTTTCTTCGACACTCAACTCGACGACCCCCTCATCTTCGTAGTTGGAATCCGGTTCGAGATTCGAAGTGCGCAGGCGTGTCGTCATGATTTCGCTCCTCGCAATGGGCAGCTTTCGCTATCGCCCTGTCGGCACTCTCGAGGCCCCCGAACGAGGCCTTGGCAGGTGTGTCAAAATTTTGGGTTGACAAGCCAGCCAAAGTATCGTCCTGAGGACACCAACGTAATCTGGAGAGGACGATAATTATTTCAGTGCGTGCAACATACGAGATAGTTGGAGCTTCTCCCGGTAGAGCTCGTCCAGACCTTCGCCGTCGGTCCCCGCATCGATGATTTGTCGTTGAATCTGCTGCATCCGGCGAGAGAGGTACGATCTCTCCATGGGGAGGAGGTTTTCTTCGATTCGCTGGAGAGAGCGGTCGTCAATGTCTTCCGTGAGACTGAGCTCGGACAGCAGCGTCAGCTCGGCCTCGCCCCTAAGATGGGTCGCGACCTGCCCGAAATCAATAGGCTGGCCGGCGAAAAGATCACTTTTTATGATACTGAATATCGTTTTGCCGGCCGGCTCCTCGAAGTAGTCCTCCCGCAGCCGCCCGATCTGCTCCTCGGACAGCCGCCCCTGGAGGGCCGCGATGAGGACGAATTTCTCGCCAGAGGATTGAGGGGCCAAGACTTGCCGGTCGGCGCCCGCGCCCATGGAAGCCTTCCCCCGCACCCGGGACCAGACGGTCTCGAACTCGAGGCGAAAAGCGTCCGCAATCCGCTGGGCGGCTTCGTTGCGGACGACCGGGTCGGTGACCGCTGACAGCAGGGGCATGAACTGCTCGACGCGCTCCGACTTTTCCCGTCCCGTCAGCGAGGACGCGTCATGCGCCCACTCCCGCAGGCCGAAGTCGAAGATGTCGAGGGCGTGGGAGAGCACTTCCAGGAAGCCGTCGACGCCGCGGGCCTGCACGAGAGTGTCGGGGTCTTTCTCGCCCTGCAGATCGAGCGCGGAGACGTTCAGGCCCGCGGAGAGGAGTACCTGGGCGGCCTTGAGCGTCGCACCGCGGCCGGCGGCGTCGCCGTCGTACGCGAGGACGATGTTCCGCGTGAAGCGGCGGAGCAGCGACGCCTGTCCCACCGTCAGCGACGTGCCCATCGAGGCCACGACACCCGGCACGCCGGCGAAGTCGATGGCGATGGCGTCGAAGTAGCCTTCGACGAGGATCGCCCGGTCGTAGCGCCGCATCGCGTCTTTGCTGCGATGGAGGTTGTAGAGCAGGTGCGATTTCTTGAACAGCTCCGACTCGGGGGAGTTGAGGTACTTCGGCTCGCCGCCGTCGAGCGATCGCCCGCCGAAGCCGACGATCGCGCCGGTGTCGGAGTGGATGGGGATCATCAGGCGGTTGCGGAAGCGGTCGTAGTAGCCGCTCTTCTCCTTGCGCGGCGTGATCAGGCCCGCGGCCTCGAGGCGCTTCTCACCGTGCTTCTGTCCGAGGAGGCGAAGGAGGTAGTCCCAGGAGTCGGGGGCGAAGCCGAAGCCGTACTTCGTGACGATCTCTTTAGGAACGCCGCGTTGCGCAAGGTACTCGGCGGCCGCATTCGGCGTCCACGACAGAGCCCGGTGAAACGCCTCGGACGCATCGTCCATGAGCGTGAGGAGGTCGTCTTTCTCGTTGTCGCGCGTGGTGCGCTTCTTCTTCGGCAGCTCGATGCCGACGCGCTGCGCGACGTGCTCCACGGCCTCGGGGAACGTGAAGCGCTCAGTGAGCGTGAGGAACTTGAAGATGTCCCCGCCGGTGCCGCAGCCGAAGCAGTAGAAGAGTCCCTTGGAGCGGTCGACGGTGAAGGACGGCGACTTCTCGCGATGGAACGGACAGAGTCCCTTGTAACGCGCGCCGGCGAGCTTCAGCGGCGTGACCTGCTGCACGAAGTCGACGAGGTCGGCGGCGTCGCGGACTTGCGCGATCACGGAGTCGTTGAGGTCTACGAAGGCCATGACCGGTTGGCGGTTGGCGGTTGGCGGTTGGCGGGAGAGACGTTATTCATCGAGTACCGCAATCGTAGCCCCGTCGCCGCCTTCGTTGTCGGCACCGGGCCGCCACGACTTTACGGCCGGATGTTTCCGCAGATGCTCGCGGACCGCTTTGCGGAGGGTGCCGGTGCCGAAGCCGTGGATGATGCGGACGGCCTGCTTGCCTTCGAGGAGCGCGCGGTCGAGGAACTTGTCGGACTCGTCGAGGGCGTCGTCGACGCGCTGGCCGATCAGGTTGAGCTCCGCGGAGATGGTCGCTGTGTCGCTGGACGTGGTCGTGGGCCGCGGCTTCACCTGCACCGGGGCGGCGCCGCCTTTCGGCACCAGGTCGCGCGTCTCGACCGTCATTTTCCGTCCGTTCACGTTCAACACAGCCTTCTCGCCATCGACGGAGACGAGCTCGCCAACGACTTTGAACTTCCTGTGCTCCACCTTTTCGCCGACGCGAATCTTCCGCTGCTCTTCGGGGATGTACTCGACCGCTTTCTCCACGGCCCGGGTCACGGTGCGGATCACTTCGTTCGCGTTGACGGAGGAGCGCGCGGCGCGGTCCATGTCGCGCAGCGACTTGAGCTCCGCGGTGAGCTGGCGCGCGACGTCGTCGCGCAGGCGCTCGAGCTCCTCGCGATAGGAGAGGCCGAGGCGGGCGCGCTCTTTCTCGAGCGCGGCGGATTTCTCCTGCATCGACTTCCGCTCGGACTCGAGGTCCTTGCGCAGGCCGAGGACCTCGTCCTGCTGCGCGACGATCTCCGCCATCTTCTTCTGCAGCGTCGCGAGCAGGTTGTCCGTCTCGCCGTAACGCTCGCCGAGGCGCTCGCGGGCGGAGGCGATGATCTGCGCGGGGAGGCCGATCATCTTCGCGACCTCGATCGCGCGAGAGCGGCCGGGAATGCCGGTGATCATGCGATACGTCGGGAGCGCGGTCGCGGAGTCGAACTCCATCGACGCGTTCACGATGTGCGAGTCGTTCACCGCGAAGCTCTTCAGCGCGGAGAGGTGCGTGGTCACGATGACCAGCGCGCCGACTTCCAGCAGATGCTCGATGATCGACGCCGCCAGCGCCGCGCCCTCCTCGGGGTCCGTGCCCGAGCCCAGCTCGTCCAGCAGGACGAGCGAATTCTTCGTCACGCGCCCGAGGATGCGCTTGAGGCGGGTGAGGTAAGCGGAGAAGGTGGAGAGGTGCTCGAGCACGCTCTGGTCGTCGCCGACCAGCACGTGCAGCGCGTCGACGCAGGGGAGGACCGTGCCATCCGCGGCGGGGACGGGGAGGCCGCTCATGCCCATGGCTACGAGGAGGCCCGCCGTCTTCAGCGCGACCGTCTTGCCGCCCGCGTTCGGGCCGGAGATGACGAGGGCGCTGGTGTCCTGGCGAAGCTCGATCGTGATCGGCACGATCTTCTGGATGTTGTTCTTACTGGGTGGCTCTTCACCGAACGCTTCCTGGCGCAGGGAGGCCAGGCGCTCGTCGAGGAGCGGATGGCGTCCGTCGATGATGTGCAGCGCGCGGTCGGCCGAGAAGGTCGGACGCGAGCCGCGGATCATGTCGCTGAAGACGCCGCAGGCCTGCAGCGCATCGAGCTCGCCGGAGACGGCGATCGCGTGGCGGATCGCATCCGCCTGCTCGAAGATCGTCTGGGAGATGAAGCGTGTGATGCGCGCGATCTCCTCGCGTTCCTGGATCAGCAGGTCGGCGAGGTCGTTGTTCAACTCGATCGCCGCCATCGGCTCGATGAAGAACGACGCGCCGGAGCCGGAGCGCTCGTGGAGGATGCCCGGGACGGCGTTGCGGTTGTCGCTGCGGACGGGGATGCAGTAGCGGTCGCCGCGCATGACCACGAGCGGCTCCTGAATGGCGTCCGCGTTGCGGTTCATGATGTCGCTCAGCGTGCGCTGGATGGCGGAGCGCTTCTGCTGCATACGTGCGCGGATGGCGCGCAGCTCGGCGGACGCTTCCTCGCGCAGCTTGCCCTCGCGGGTGAAGTACTTGTTCGTCTTCGTCAGCAGCTCGTCGAGCTCGGGGATGTTCGTGGCGATGGCGCGGAGGCGGGGATAGGTGTCCGTGCGCGTCAGCGTCTCGCGCATCGCCTGCGTCGCGCGGACGGCCCGGACGATGTGCCACGACTCGTCGATCTCCAGCACGGTCTCGCGCGCGAAGAGCGGCGCGACGTCGTCCAGCCCGGCCAGCGGGAGCAGGCCGTCGGTGTGGAAAAAGCGCACCATCTCGCTGAGGTCGGCCTGGGCGCCCTCACACTCCTTGAGCGTGCGGAGCGGGCGGCGGCGGGAGACGGAGCTCTTCCCCGGCGCGCTCTTGGCCTCCATGGCCACGAGAGTGAGGACGCGGTCGAATTCGAGGGCGGAGAGGGATTCTGGCGAAGTCACCGGAGCCTTACATGTGTTCCGGCAGGCGGGCTATTCCGGAGAGGCGTTACCCGTTACCCGTGGCCCGTGACCCGTGCATTCAGCGCTGACGCCCGGGCAACGAGCAACGGGTCACGGGTCAACGCCTCACCAGAAACAAAAACGCCCGCGATTGCTCGCGGGCGTCGTCACATCGAGCTCAAAAGCGCTCGATCAGTAACCGGTACGTCTCTCTTCGGCAAGCTTGCGCAGCACTTTCTTGCGGGCCGCGATTGCTTTGCGCTTCCGCTTGGTGCTGGGCTTCTCATAGTGCTGACGCTTCTTCAGCTCGGACAGAATCCCCGACTTTTCACATTTCCGCTTGAAGCGGCGAAGCGCATTCTCGAATGTCTCGTCTTCTTTGACGTGTACGAGAGGCATCCCCAATCCCCCCCTTCTGTCGTGAGCTCTGGCGCGCGGACAATCCTGTAGGCGCGCCCATTTTAAAGTTCGCTGTCCGGCCGGGTCAATCCGGCCCTTCCGCGTGAGCGTTCAACCGGCTGTCGCGTTCGTCGATTCCGAGATTCGTGTGAATTGTTGTAAATCGCAGAGGGGAAAGGCGATCTTGTCCGGCGTGCGTTTGCAATAAGTTATGGGCGGTGGATCCCGGCGAGACTGTAACAGATCCGCGTGCTCCACGGAGTGTGGAGACGGGGTCAGGCACCCATCCAGTTTCGAGCGCGAGATCTGTAACCTCGGCAATCCGTCCGAAGTCAGGATCCGCGCGCTAGAACCTGCTTCGGGAGCGCGTCGCGGAAACAACGTCGATGATTTCATCGAGGTCGTCGCCCACCCAGCCACCAGAGCTCTGGACGATCTTTTCTGCCGCTGTCAAACCAGACCTGTTGCGGATGCTCGTGTTGTCCGCCTCGACCTTCTCGGTGTTGCGGCTTTTCTTCTCCGCTTGGGGTTCTGCAACCTTGGTCATCGGTCCTCCACACATCGATGGTACCTCGGGTCCGGGCGTTCCCTGCTGCAATGGCGTATCATCCCCAGGTCCAACCACCAATCCGGAGAAACCCGTCATGCGCTACCTCTCGCGTCTGCTGCTCGTCCTCTGCCTCGCCGTGCCCACTTTTGCCGCGCCGACCGCCGCGGAGCTCGTTCAGAAGTACAGGGCGCTCACGGTCGGGGAGGGCAAGACCGTCTCCGGATTCAAAGTGGAGGTCGGGCACATGACGCTCGTCCTCAGCTCCGGCACGGTCTCGCCGGTGATGGCGGGGGAGCAGCAGGTCGGCCTGTTCCTGAACGGCTCGGGAACGTTCACGTACGAGACCGTGAACAAGGACGAGCTGACGGTGCTTCGCTACAACGCGAAGCATGCGGATCTCGGAGTGCAGCCGACCGCGGACAAGGCGACGATCTCGGAGAGCTTCAAGAGCGTGCTGCTGCGCGGCAACGGGCTGCCGGAGGTGACGGGCGACGCCGCGGCCGTTCCGGGCGCGCCGTTCCGGGAGCTGCGCGAGGTCTTCGAGAGGCAGGCCCTCGCCGACCCGGCCGAGTATCTGTTCGTGCTGCAGGCGCTGAATGCGCCGGCGTCGCGGGCCGTGCGCGCCGACGTCAACGGCGTCAATCGTCCGTACGTCTACGTCTACGACGACGTGTGGTCGCGCAACGAGTCGCTGGCCCTGCTCCGCCGTCCGCAGTACCGCATCAACAAGGACGCGAACTGGCTGTACACCACGCCGCTCTCGCGCCAGGCGATCGGCCGTGAGAACCGCGTGGTCGCGCCGGCGAACGTCCGGCTCACGGACCTCGACGTCACGCTCGTGAACACCGAGGGCGCGGACGCGACGCTCACCGTCGTCGAGACACTCGTGCCGCAGCGGCCCGTCTCCGCGCTGCAGTTCGATCAGTTCAGCGAGTTCTACTTCGACGTCAACCGCGAGCCGCGGCGCTACAACGTCCGCTCCGTCACCGACGAACAGGGCAACAAGCTCTCGTTTCAACACGAGATCGGCACGCTGCTGGTCGGGCTCGCGCAACCGGTGCCGGCGGGCAAACCGGTCAAGCTGAAGTTCGAGATCGACGGGAACATCCTCTACCGGCCCGAGGGGAGCAACTACTGGGAGCTCGGGATCGCGCCGTGGTTCCCGATGCTGCGCCAGAACGAGATGGCGTTCACGTATCACTCCCTGCTCAAGGTGAAGAAGCCGTTCACGGTCTTCACCTCGGGCAAGACTCTGCGCCGCGAGTCCGAGGGTGACTGGAACGTGCTGGAGTCGAAGCTCGAGCAGCCGGTCGCGTACATCGCCATTCTGGCCGGCAAGTACCAATACGACGAAGAGACGCAGAACGGCCTGACCGTGCGCGTGGCGTCGTTCATCGTGAAGAACCCACAGGCGTGGAAGTCGCTGCGCAGCATCGCCTTCGCCGCCGCCGAGATCTACCCCCGCTTCCTCGGCCCGTTCCCGTTCGACGAGATCACGATCATCGAGCGGAACGACTACGGCCGCGGCCAGGCGCCTGCAGGGCTGGTGTTCATCACCAAGGAAGCGTTTACGCCGAAGCAGGACGAGGCGAACGACTACGTCGAAGGGGTCAACCTCCGCATCGCGCACGAGCTGGCGCACATGTACTGGGGGAACGCGGTCCGGGCGGAATCGCCCGAGGATCAGTGGATCGAGGAGGCGTTCGCGGAGTATTCCGCGGCGACCTTCATGAAGGACGCGGGGCGTCCGGGCGAGTACCCGAAGGCGTTCGCGCACTGGAAGGCGGACGCAAAGGACGCGACGAACGTCACGACCATTCCGATGGCGAACCGCATCGTGAATCCGGGAGACCCGCTCGCGGGGATCCTCGCGCGTCAGGGGCTGATCTACGCGAAGGGAGCCGTCCTGCTCGCGGCGCTGCACCGCGAGCTCGGCGACGAGGCCTTCCTCACGTTCCTGAAGTCGTACCAGAAGAGCTTCAAGGGCAAATACGCCAACACGGCGCAGGTCATGGGCCTGCTGCAGTTCCTGACGAAGAAGGACTACGCGCCGTTCTTCGAACAGTACTTCTACGGGACGGCGATGCCGGACGTGAAGAAGTAGCGAGCCAATTGCGTTCCTTCTCCCGGCGTTTTACGCTGTAGCCGATCGATAGGCGCGAAGAGGTGACGGATGGGACGCACGCGAGTATCGCCGAAATATCAGGTCGTGATTCCCAAAGACATTCGGGAGAAGGTGGATGTCCGGCCGGGTCAGGAGTTTCAGGTGATCACCAAGGGTGGGATCATCAGTTTCGTTCCCGATCGGCCGATCTCCTCGATGCGCGGCTTCCTGCGCGGGATTCGCACGACCGGTTTTCGTGAGAAGAAGGACCGCTATTGATCGTCATCGACTCCTCCGGTTGGCTCGAGTTCTTCAGCGACGGGCCGCACGCCGAGGAGTTTGCCAGCCGCCTGCGCCACCCGGCGAACGTCTTGACGCCTACGATCGCGATTTACGAGGTTTACAAGTGGGTCAAGCGAGAGCGCTCTGAAGACGACGCACTGTACGCGGCTTCGACGATGCGCAAGACTCGCGTCGTCGATCTTTCCGACGAGATCGCGCTGACCGCCGCGGACCTCAGCCTCGCGCACAAGCTCGCGATGGCGGACGCGATCGTTCTCGCCACGGCGCGCGCTCATGATGCCGAGGTGGTGACCACCGACTCGGATTTCGACGGTGTTGAAGGCGTGACCGTGTTTTCGAAAAAGGCGCGCTGACGCGAACGCGCGCGCTCGTGCCCGTGTTCTAGGCGCATGAGCATTCGCATTGCGCCGTTGCCGGAGAGTTTTCTGCAGAAGGTCCGCCGCGAGGGGATCGACGATCTCGGTCAGCCCGTGAAGCGGATGGTCGCCTCGGGCGGGGAGCCGTGCCGCGATGTGCTGCGGCGCGCGGTGGCGGGGGAGGAACTGATCCTCGCCAGCTTCACGCCGTTCACGAAGGTTGGGCCGTACAAGGAGTACGGGCCGGTGTTCGTGCTGGCGAACGACGGCGACAGCGTGGGCTCGCCGGCGCTGCCGACGGATGGGTATCTGCGCGAGCGGTTCGTGATCCGTGCATACTCGGAGGCGGAAGAGATCCTCGACGCCGAGATGGTGACGCCGGATGACGCGCAGGGGGCGGTGGAGCGGTTGCTCGGGCGGGAGGAGACCGCGTTTCTGCACGTGCGGTTTCCGACGTACGGGTGCTTTGCGTGCCGGGTGGAGCGGAGTTAATGCCTGTCATCCCGAGCGGGAGCACGGCGTGGGCCGCGGTTGAGGAAAGAAACCGGTGGCGATTTGGTAGCTTTAGGCGGTGCAGCGCGATGTCAAGACCGGCAAACGCTTGGTGCTGTAAGGCCCGATCCCGAGCATGGTCCCGGAAGATCGCGTCGTTGAGTTGGAGGAGCGGCATGAATCAGATGCCGTCGCCCCGTTTAGAAGAATGCAATTCGGAATATCTTCCGCTTCGCGCTGCGCACCACTTCGAGATGCGGAGGCGAGATGTCCAAGAAGCGATCTTCCAGGACCGGGAAGAAGAATAGACGAGTTCTGGAGCAAATCAACCACAACGCGGCCGGAGCGGACATGGGAGCGCGGGAAGTGTGGATCGCGGTCGGAGACCATGTCTCGGACGAACCGGTCCAGAAGTTCGGAACGACGACCAATGAGTTGCGACGGTCGGCCGAGTGGATGCGCAGCTGTGGGGTTGACACCGTGGCGATGGAAGCGACCGGGGTGTACTGGGTGGCTGCCTTCGAGATCTACGAGGAGTACGGGTTGAATCCAGTTCTGGTGAGCTCCCGGGCGATCCGGAGCTTCAACGGGATGAAGAAGAGCGATTACATCGACTGCCAGTGGCTGCATCTGCTGCACACGTTCGGGATCTTGCAGGCTTCGCTTCGGGCAGAAGTGGAGATGATCGAGTTGGGCGCGTACATGCGTCAGCGTCGGATGCTGACCGAGAGAGCATCCGAGCATATTCAGCACATGCAAAAGGCGCTGGTGCTCATGAATGTGCGACTCGATCAGGCCGTGAGCGACATCACGGGAGTGAACGGCATGAAGATCCTTCGCACCATTCTGAAAGGGGAGCGAGATCCGAAGGAGTTGGCCAAGCTGCGTGACCCTGCTTGTGCCAAATCCGAGGAGCAGATCGCCGAGGCATTGACCGGGCACTATCGCGAGGAACAGCTGTTCGCGCTCGAGCAATCGGTCCAGCTGTGGGACTTTCACCGCGACTTGATCCAGCAGTGTGACCAGAAGATGCGAGCAGTGATCGAAAAGCTACCGGTCAAAGCAGACCCCACGACCACGCCGAAGGCACGCGGCAAACGGGGCAAGCCGCGCAAGAACGAAGTGCAGTTCGATGCACGCACTCTTCTCTACGAGCGCCTCGGACTTGATCTGACCCAAATCGCCGGGCTGCACGTCCTGACGATCTTGACCGTCATTTCCGAATGCGGTTACGACCTGAGTCGCTTTCCGACCGGCAAGCACTTCTGTTCCTGGCTCGGCCTATCGCCTGGAACGAACATCACTGGGGGAAGGGTGGTCAGCTCGCGAAGCCGGAGAACGGCCAATCGGGCCTCCACCGCTTTGCGTGTCGCTGCTCAGGCTCTGGCGGATTCGAACACGGAGCTGGGAGCCTTCTACCGCCGCAAGAAGGGCCAGATCGGTCCTGAAAAGGCGATTAACGCTACCGCAGCAAAGCTCGCCCGCCGCATCTACGACTCCCTCCGCACGGGACGCGTTTACTCTGATCGGGGGCAGCCGTTCTACGAACTGATGGATCGTGAGCGCTCCATGGCCTCTCTCCAAAAACGCGCTCGTCGCCTAAACATGAGGCTTGTTCCCATCGACCAACACGAGGCAGCGTGAGACGAAAACCCGCATAAATACCAAGGGTTTCTTAGAAGCGTCGAGCGAGGGACCTGGGCGGGCGGGGCACGATGCACATGCCTGCCGCCCCGCCCGCCCAGGTCCCTCGCTCGACGCTCGGGATGACAGGGGGGCTTCACCCCACTAACCGCTCCACCCTTGCGATGATCGCGTCGATCGCGACGAGGTTCTCGCCGCCCTCGGGGATGATCAGATCCGCGTAGCGCTTCGACTGCTCGACGAACTCTTCGTGCATCGGGCGCACCGTGGTGATGTATTGCTCGATCACCGACTCCATGCTGCGGCCGCGGCTCTTGATGTCGCGGACGAGGCGGCGCATGAAGCGCACGTCGGCCGGCGTGTCGACGAACAGTTTGATGTCGATGCGCTTCCGCAGCTCGGGCTCGGCGAGGACGAGGATGCCTTCCACGATGATCACCTTGCGCGGCTCGACGCGCAGTGTCTCGGTGCGGCGCGCGTAGGTGTCGAAGTCGTATAGCGGCACTTCGACCGAGGAGCCTTTGCACAGCACGTCGAGGTGGCGCGCGAGCAGCTCGGTCTCCAGCGAGTCCGGATGATCGAAGTTGATGTGGTGCTTCTCTTCCGCGCTGAGGCCTTCGAAGTCGCGATAGTAGGAGTCGTGGGAGATCCACTCGATGCGGTCCTTGCCGACGCGGTCGTTGATCGCGCGCGCGACGGTGGTCTTGCCCGAGCCGGTGCCGCCGGCGATGCCGATGATGACCGGCTTCATGCGCCCGAGCTCTCTTCCAGCTCCGCCTCGGTCATGAATTCGGAGACCTCGTCGTTGCCGCAGGTCGTGCAGACGATCGTGGCGAGCTTGCCGCTCGCGTACTCGAACTGGTAAGTCGGCGTCTCGCACTGGAGGCAGATCAGGTATTCGGGCTCGTCGCTCATCGAGCGCGAATCTTAGCGCACGCCGATGCGCGGCGCGACGAAGTGGGCGGCGTGGTCCTCGCTCTGGATGACCGAGGCGTAGGTGTACGTGTCCGGAGCGAGGGTCTCGACGACGACCGAGAAGCCGCTGCCGTCGGTGATGAGCGGGAAGAGCGACTGGATCGACGTGTGGACGATGCCGTTGGAGCGCACGCGGATGCGCGAGATCGCGAGCGTGCGTCCGGGGATGCGCTGCAGGGCGAGGACGAAGTCCGCGTCGCGCTCGCCGAAATTCACGAGACCGACCGTCGTGCGGAACGCCTCGCTGAAGGCCAGGCCGTCGAGCACGCGTGTCGCACTGAACGACGGGCCGATGTAGACGCCGAGGGGCTGCAGGGGGGAGAAGAAGCTGCCGTCGTCGCGCATCGCGTAGGCATTCGCGCGGACGGTCACCGAGCGGCGGCCGCTTGTGGTCACGCGGAGCGGGGAGAGCACGTGATCGATGCCGAACGCCTGCGCGGTGATGTCAGTGAAGCGCTGCGACTGGCCCGCGCCGAGGGTGAGGAGGATCGCGGGCTGCTCCGGGGCGCAGGGGAGCTCGAGCGCGACGTCGGTGGGCCGGCCGGTGTCATTGACGATCTCCACGTCCGTCCGCCAGTGGACCATCGTCGCCCCGAAGACATTGCCCACGACCGGCACGATCGCCGTCGCGACTTCCTGCGCCGCGGCGGCCCCCGCCAGAAGCAGAGCGCAGAGGGCAGAGCGCAGAGCGCAGAAGAAGAACCACCGGCGGCTTCTTTCTTCTGCCCTCTGCGCTCTGCGCTCTGCGCTCTGACTCATCCGCGACCTGTGACGGTTCGGATTATGTGTGAGTTTCAAACGAAGTGCGGCCGAAGAACGCGCGTGCCGACGACGAGCATCTTCTGCAACGGGGAGAGCGAGAGGCGGCGGCGGATGGCGATGAGGGGATCTTTGGCGAGCTTGGCCAGGACCGTCGCGTAGACGCCGCCCATGAGCAGGGTGGGGAATCGTGCGTCGAAGGCGAGCTCGCGCAGGAGCGGCTCGGCGCGCTGGAAGTAGCTGCGCGCGCGGTCGATCTGGAACTCGATGAGGTTGCGCATGGCCTCGTTCTCCGCGCGGGCGAAGAGGTCGCGCTCGTCGACGCCGAACGCGCGGAGCTCGACGGCCGGGACGTACACGCGGTCGCGCGTGAGGTCGTCGCCGATGTCGCGCGTGACGTTCGTCAGTTGCAGCGCGATGGCGAGGTTGCGTCCGTACCCGATGGCGTCGTCGCTGCGATATCCGAAGATCGAGAGGGAGATGTCGGAGATCGAGGCGGCGACCAGCTCGCAGTACTGCAACAGCTCGTCGAAGGTCTCGTAGCGGGTCTTGACCATGTCCTGCCGGCAGCCGGCGATGAGCGCGAGGAACGCGGACTTCGGGATGGTGAAATGCTGCAGCGCGTCGGCGAGGGCGATGGTGATGGGCTGGGTGGGGGAGCCGGCGTAGCAGGCGTCGAGCTCTCTTTGCCAGTCGTCGAGTCGTCGAGTCTTCGCGTCGACGAGAGACTCCCCGGCGACTGGACGGCTCGTCGATTCGTCCTCCTCGTCCGCGATGTCGTCCGCGACGCGGCAGAACGCGTACGCCGCGTACACCGCCCGCCGCTTGGTCCGCGGCAGGAAGCGGAAGCCGACGGAGAAGTTCGCGCCGTGCTTGTGCGCGATGGCGCGGCAGTGGTCGTAAGCCTGGTCGATATTCATGTCAGCGGATCATTGGTCAACGGAACATTGGTCAACGGACCGAGCGGCGGGACCTTGATCTCCGTATCGCGTGCCCGGCACCAGTGCTCGTCCGGCTTGTGCTGGCAGCGCCCGCGGTGGTGCCAGACCCGCCGCACGACCGGCGACAGCAGCGACTTCCACCAGGTACTGCGGTGCCACTTGCCGAGGTAGCCGTTGAAATCCTTGGCGCGGGCGGCCTGGCGGACGAACATCGACAGGCCGGTGTTGCCGCCCGCCTCGTACAGGAAGCGGTTGACGAGCGACGTCTTCTGCTTCTGTCCGAGCTCGCGCTGCCACAGCTCGTCGAAGTCGCGCTCTTCGAGAATGCTCCGGGCCGCCAGCCAGCCGCTCGTCAGCGCGTAGCGGATGCCGAGGCCGAAGAGGTAGTCCTGAAATCCGGCGGCCTCGCCGACGTAGCGCGCGCCGTTCTTCGTCGCGCGCTGCTTCAGATGGAAGTTCATGTACGAGTAGCCCGTGCGCGTCTCCTCCGGGATCGTGAACGGATGCGCGTTCTGCGCCGCCTGCAGGGAGTGGTCGAAGTAGTCGTCGATCTTCTTGAAGTCCGCGACGATGGCGCAGCCGAACGTGGCGATGCCGTCGAGGATGAAGATGTACGCGTAGCCGCCCGGGGCGAGGTGATGGTTGAAGAAGACCTCGACGCGCTCGGGGTCGGCGGTGTGCCAGGTCATTTCGCGGGCGAGGCCGTCCGGCGAGGCGGGACCGGTGGCCCTGATGTCCACGTCGGCCACGCCGTCCGCCTCGGTGAGGCGGCTGTTGAAGATGACGTTGACGCCGAGCTGCCGCGCCTGTGCGAGCAGTCCCCGGTCGAGGGTGCTCTCCTCGGCGCCTCGCCGGATGAAATAGCCGAAGGGGTCTTCGCTGCGGATGGTCCGCCGCGCGTTGCGGTGGTCGTAGAAGGTGGCGGAGAGCGCGGGACGGAGCCAGAAGTTGCGCTCGATGCCGATGCGGTCGAGGAAGTCGAGGACGGGTTCGCGCTCCGACGAGCCCTCGATGATCTGCAGGTCGCCGATGAAGCGGGTGCCTACGTCGCGTTTGGCCTCGTGGACCTCGACGGCGCGGCCGGCCCTCGCGAGGGCGATGGCTGCGGCGAGACCGGATGGTCCCGCACCTGCAATGCGGACTAACTTCACGGGCGCGGTATCTTATCGCGTCGTTCCACCATGACTGCCGACATCGAAGAGGATCTCTCCCGCCAACCGCCAACCGCCAACCGCCAACCGAAGCGCTTCGGCGGGTACGCCGCACTGGTCGCGGCGGGGATCCTCCTCAGCCGCGTCGCGGGCCTGATCCGGACGAGTGTCTTCGCTCATTACCTCGGCGCGTCCGCCGCGGCCGACGCGTTCAACGTGGCGCTGAAGGTCCCGAATTTTCTGCAGAACCTCCTCGGTGAAGGCGTGCTGTCGGCGTCGTTCATTCCGGTGTACTCGCGGCTCCTTGCGCGCGGCGAGCAGAAAGTCGCGGACCGGGTCGCGGGCGTGTTCGTCTCGTTCCTGGCGCTGATCGTTCTCTGCATCGTCATCGCGGGCGTGTTCTTCGCGCCGTTGATCCTCAGCGTCACCGCGGCGGGCCTCGAGCCGCCGGTGATGGCGCTGGCAATCAAGTTCACGCGCATCATCTTTCCCGGCGTCGGGCTGCTGGTGCTCTACGCCTGGGCGCTCGGGATCCTGAACGCGCACCGCCAGTTCTTCACTGCGTATGTCGCGCCCGTGCTCTGGAGCGCGGCGATGATCGCGACGCTGGTGATCTTCGGGATGAGCCTGAGCGGCGCGCCGCTGGCGACCGCGCTCGCGTGGGGGACGCTGGTCGGCTGCGGGCTGCAGTTCGGGATCGAAGTGCCGTTCGTGCTGAAGCACGCGAAACACCTGTCGTTCGGCTTCGACCGGTCGCTGGAACCCGTGCGGACGATCTTCCGCAACATCATTCCTGTGGTCGGCGGACGCGGGGTCGTGCAGATCAGCGGCTACGTCGACACGTTCATCGCGTCGTTCCTGCCGACGGGTGCGGTGACGAGCCTCTTCTACGCGCAGACCGTCTACATGCTCCCGATCTCGGTGTTCGGGATGTCGGTGGCCGCCGCGGAGCTGCCGCAGATGTCGAGCGAGCAGGGGACGCCGGAAGAGATTCACGCGGCGCTGCGGAAGCGCATCGACCGCGCCCTGCGGCAGGTGGCGTTCTTCGTGATCCCGACGACGGTCGCGTTCATCGCGTTCGGGCGCGTGCTGATCGCGGCGCTGTTCGAGCGCGGGAAGTTCAGCGGCAGCACGACGCTCGTAGTCTGGTACGCGCTCGCCGGCTCGGCCCTCGGCCTCCTCGTCGCGACGATGGGGCGTCTGTACTCGTCCGCGTTCTACGCGCTGCACGATACGCGGACACCGTTCCGCATCGCGCTCGCGCGCGTCTTCGGCGGCGCGGCGCTGGCGCTGTTATTCGCGTTCCCTCTCCGGCCGATGTTCGCCGCGATCATCCGCAATCTCGGCCTGCCCATGCCGACGAACGCCATGGCCCTCGGCATCGTCGGCATCACCCTGGCGTCCGCGCTCGCGACGTGGATCGAGTTCTTCCTCCTCCGCCGCGGCATCCGCCGCCGCATCGGCCCGGGCGAGTCGAAGGCTGCGTTCATGGTCAAGCTGTGGGCCTCCGCGCTGGGCGGCGGCGTCGTGGCCGTGCTGGTCCACCTCTACCTGGCCCGCCCGGTCGCGGCGCGCCTGCCGTTGTCGAACATCGTCGAGGCCCTGTTCGTCAGCCTCGCGTTCGGGATCGTCTACTTCGGCGTCGCGTTCCTCCTCGGCGTCCCCGAGGTGCGGGCGACGCTGAGCAGATTCAAGCGGCGGTAGCTTCCTCGAGAGGGACGGAGGATGGCTATACTCGACGCATGATTTGTCCGGAATGCGGCAGCGAGTATCGCGAGGGCTACACCCAATGCGCGGACTGCGCGGTCCCGCTCGTCGAGCCGGAGCCCGAGGAGCCGGGCGAGCCGGACGTCGAGCTGGTGAAGGTCTTCTCGGCGACGAATGCCGCCGTGCTGCCGCTGGTCGAGTCGGTCCTGATCGACGCCGAGATCGAGTTCATGACCAAGAGCGACGGCCTCCAGGACCTCTTCGCCCTCGGCCGCTTCGGCCTGGGCTCCAACAACCTGATCGGCCCCGCGGAGATCTGGGTGCGCAAGGATGACGAAGCGGAAGCGCGCGCACTGATCGAGATGCTGGACGAGCCGGTGACCAGCGGGGACTGATCATCGCAGGCGTTGGCCCCCGCGGAGCGCCGGCTTCCAGCCGGCCGCTACGCCGGCATCCTGCCGGCACGGCATCGGGATGGTAAGCCGCAGGATGCCTGTTCCGGATGTGGAATGCGCAAACGCCCCAGGTTCACGCTTGCCGGCTACATCGTCGTCATCGCTCTGATCGTCGCGTCGTTCGCGTGGCAGATGCTCCACGGAATCTGCCCGGTCCCGTAGGACAAACACCCGATGTGGAGTGCGGTGACGGCGAGTCGCCGCTTTTCTATCTTCGAGCGATCAGAGCGCACACATAGAGAAGCCGCGACTCGGAAGGCGCCGAGCTGATGCCGGCTGCGCCCGAGCTAGCGTTGGCTGTGTCGGAGCCAATGTTGGCCGTGTCGGAGCTGATGTTGGTTGCGCCGGAGCCAATGTTGGCTGTGCCGGAGCCAATGTTGGCTGTGCCGGAGCCAAAGTTGGCTGTGCCGGAGCCAAAGTTGGCTGTGCCGGAGCCAAAGTTGGCTGTGCCGGAGCCAAAGTTGGCTGTGCCGGAGCCAAAGTTGGCTGTGCCGGAGCCAAAGTTGGCTGTGTCGGAGCCAATGTTGGCTGTGTCGGAGCCAAAGTTGGCTGTGCCGGAGCCAAAGTTGGCTGTGCCGGAGCCAAAGTTGGCTGTGCCGGAGCCAAAGTTGGCTGTGCCGGAGCCAATGTTGGCTGTGTCGGAGCCAGATTTAGCTCCGAGCGAGATGTGATCAGCTTGGAAGGAGCTGAATTCAGGTCGATCGGACCTGAACCCAGCAAGTCGCCGTCGCCGCACTCCAAAGGACGTTAAACGGCCGTTAAAACGACCAGACCGTGAAGCGGCCCGGTTTTCGCCGAAAAAGAAACCGTCCACGACCGCACTTCAATCGTCGGCAACCGCACGAAAGCAGTCCGCGACCGCGCGAGTGAGGTCGATCCACCTCACACCCGCGTTCCGCAACCTCACGGTCGGGGTGTCAACGACCTCACGATCGGGGTCGCCGGCCTCGCGAAAGCGGTCCACGACTCCAAAGAAGGAGTCCACTGACCTCACGAACGGACAACCTGACCGCACGCGTGAGGTCGAACGACCTTCCCTGACGGTGCCGCGACTCCGATCGTGCGGTTGCCGACGATTTAGGTGCGGTTGCGGACCACTTCCGTGCGGTTTGTGCCGACTATTTGGCCGCCTTTCGATCGGTGCCGGCGACTCGCCGTCACAACTTGAGACGCTCCCCGAGTCGCCGCTTTTCTTCCGGGTCGGGCGTCGGACTAGCTCTTTTTCTTCGCCCGCGTTTTGCGTCGCGGCGCCGGCATGCGGTCGGAGGCATCCGGCTCGACGTCAGGAACCTTCGCCAGCACCGCTTCGAACTTCTTGCGGCTCGCGCGTTTGGCCCGCGCCTCGAGGTACTCCTCGGTCATCAGCGCCGACATCTTCTCGGCCACGGCTGAGCTGATCAACTGGTTGATCGACACGCCTTCACGCTCGGCGACTTCGCCGAGCTTGCGATGAAGAGACTCCGGCAGACGCAGACTCAACGCACCCATCAGGCAGCAGGCGATATCGCGAGGCGTCCCCACGCGTCACGAGCGTGAACTTCCTCGTCGAGACGATCCAGAGAGATCCTCTCTTCGGGGTGATTGGCGAGGAAGCGCATCAACTGCTCCGATGCGACGATGTAGACGCTCGGAGGCGTGTTGGGGTGACTCGTGGCCGGATACCAGACAAAGGTGAGGAAGTGCCCCGCCCGAGCCCGAAAATCAGTAACCGGCCATTCCCTTGGTCCGGTCAGGGCTTTGACGTCAATCGTAAGTGCATTCCCTGATTCGAGAACCACCGTGATGTCGACGTTGTCTGACTCGGAGAATGTCAGACTCGCATCGGCCCCGAGGCGGTGCAGTACCGACAACACGCAGAACTTCGAAGCGAGCTCCAGATGCTTTGCCTGTCTGATCCGACGCGGGCCTTTCGAAAGTCCGACGACGATCGGTTCTCCCCACGCCGAAGGATCGCTCACGTCAGCCATGACGAGGTCATTCATCTGCTCGTCGGTCAGTTGCTGGTTGTCACGATTTGGATGAACCATTCAGACGCCTCAAAGTGCTGCTAATACACCACTTAGACGAGTCTACGGGAAGATGGCATACGCGTCCACAGCTTCGGGGACAGCTTGCGTCGAGCGCGGCGGGCGGACGATCTCTTTTTAGTCCGTGTTTCCGGTGCTTCACGCGCGGCGACTTCCCTCTCGGATGGAGGGACTCCAGCAGAACCGTTTAAGCTTCGCCATGAGTTCGGCGCCGCGACACTTACGGATCTTCCTCGCATCGCCGGGCGATGTGCTGATGAGCGAGAAATCGCACTCGCGGTGCTCGCTGACCTTCCGTACGATCCGCTCCTGCGCGGGAGGATCACGGTCGAGCACGTGGCGTGGGACAAGCGGGGAGCGGGTGCCCCGATTCTTGCCGGCGTGACACCGCAGGACTCCATCGCCGCGGGGCTCGCTCTGCCCAGCGAGTGCGACATCGTGGTTGTGATCTTCTGGTCGCGTATGGGAACGCCGCTGCCGGAGTCCTATGTGAGGGCGGACGGTGGCCGCTACGAGTCGGGTACGGAGTGGGAGTTTGAGAATGCGGTCGGCGCCTTCCGCGACCACGGCTCGCCGTACGTGCTGCTCTACCGGAGGACGCAGCCGGTGATGCTGGATGCCGACGCACCAGACTTCGACGACCGTCGATTGCAGTACGAGAAAGTCAAACAGTTTTTCGCGGGCTCGGCGATCGGCGGGTATACGCGGTACGACGTCCCCGGTGATTTCCGCGAACGTCTCGAGCACGACCTCAAGAGCCTGGTCGCGCGCATTCTCGAGAAGCCGCACACCAGCCGCGCGAGTGTCGCCTTGCCCGAGCCCTGGCAGGGATCGCCGTTCCCGGGACTCCGTGCATTCACGGCTGCCGATGCGCCGATCTTCTTCGGACGCGAGCGCGAGATCGACGCGCTCGTCGCCCGAATCACGGCGCACCCATTCGTTGCCGTCGTCGGCGCAAGCGGCAGTGGCAAGTCGTCGCTCGTCGCCGCGGGTGTGATCCCTCGGCTCCAGTTGCTCGCGGGCAGCGCTGGACTTGAGCAGTGGTTGGCGCTGCAACTCACGCCCGACCGCCTTGGCACCGGCGATCCGTTTGCGAGCCTTGCCGCGGCTGTCCTGCACGCGCTTCCGCGAACGCAACAGAAAGGACTCGCTACGAAGTTGCGCGAAGAGCCGGAACTGCTGGCGAGCATCCTTCCGTCACGGTCGCTGGTATTCGTCGATCAGTTCGAAGAGCTTTTCACGACCATTCACCCGGCTGCGGGCGCCATTCGTCGATGTGCTCCAGCGCGTGCGGGTGATCATCACCGTGCGCGCCGATTTCTACGGCAACTGCGTGGAGATGCCGGCGCTGGCGCGGCTGGTCGAGAGCAGCACGTTCCCTCTCGCCGCTCCAGGCATGGCCGCGCTGTACAACATGATCACCAAACCCGCCGCCCGCGCGGCGCTCACGTTCGAGGAGGGCCTTCCGGAGCGCATTCTCGACGATACAGGTCAGGAGCCGGGCACGCTGGCACTGATGGCCTACACGCTCGACGAGCTTCTTCGCCGCGGCCTGACGCACACCGCATACGAGGAACTGGGCGGTGTGCAGGGCGCGATCGGCAAACGGTCGGAAAGTGTGTTCTCGAGTCTCGGCGAAGAAGAGCAGACGGCGCTGCCTCGGGTGTTTCGCGAGCTGGTCGAGGTCGGCGAGCACGGTACGGCCACGCGCCAGCGTGCGAGTTACACCCGAGTCGCGGCAACGGTTGGCGCGCGCCGGCTGAGCGAGGCGCTCACCGAGGCGCGCCTGCTCGTGCAATCGCGCGGTGAAGACAACGAGCCGATGGTGGAGGTCGCGCATGAAGCGCTGTTCCGGAGTTGGTCACGTCTCGCGAAATGGATCGCAGACGCCGCCGAGGATCTGCGCCTGCTGCGGCAAGTGCGCACCGCGGCGGCTGAGTGGCACCGCAGCGGGCGCCGCGATCACTTCCTCTGGACGCACGAACGGCTGGAGCCGGTGTATGCCATGCGGGACCGGACCGATCTGGAGTTGGAGCCTATCGTGGCGGATTTCAGTCGTCCCGAGTTCGAGAGGATCGTCGATGCGGTGCGCACGGGTTTGAGCGACGTCCGGGAACGCGCGCTGATCGAACGCCTCCGCGAACTCGGACCTGCCGCGGCGCGAGCGCTCGTGGCGTGTCTGCCGTATCTGCGTACGCCCGAGGCGCGGTCGGACGTCTACGAGGCACTGAGCTACCTGGGGCGCGTCGCCGTTCCACATGTGCTAGAAGCGATCTCGAGCGTGACAGCCCCGGGGCGTGATCATGCGATCGAGGCTCTCACGTATGTCGATCCTGACGCCGGCGCACATCTTCTGCCCGACTTGCTGGTCGATGAAACGAGAGCGTACGGGCGGCTGCCGCGTTGCTGGTGGCACATGCTTCGAGCAGATCACGAGATTCCCGCGCTCTCCAGAATGCTCCAGAAAGACGTCGACAGTGTTCGGGGAGCGGCGCTCAATGCTCTTGCGACGTTCGACTCGGAGGCGACACTCGACGGCCTGGTTGCGGCTGCGGCGGAGCGCAACCGATCGCTCCATTCCATCGCGATCGAATTGATCAATGGCTTGGCCGGCGAGCGTGAGAGATTCCTTATGTATTCGGACGATCGGCTTCGGCCACTGATCTGGAGGAATCCGGTGCTCCATCAGCTTCCGGCCCTGATTCAAGTTACATCTGTCCTCGCGCGGTTCGCTCTTGAGGAACATGCTCACTACAGGGAGCGAATCCGTACCGCTTTGGCCCGGCTGCTGTCCCCAATGCTGATCGAAGCGTCCGTCTCCGCGGCATCCTCCGGCAGCGACATCAAGAAGCTCTTCCGGGTGATGACCAGCGTTCACAGCCCCGCGATCGTGGGCCTGTTGTCTTCCACCGAGCCGCGTCTCCAACACCAGGCTCTGAGATCGATTCTCGAACTTGCAACAGGAGACTTTTCAGGCTTCCCATCAATGCATCTCGGACTCGACGTCACGACACCGGCTGTCCGCGAGCAACTTGACCGGCTGCTGCACCACAACGACGAACAGGTACGTGACACCGCAAAAGGGGCACTCAACGCAATCGATCGCCTTGAACTCATGCAACGCATCCCGTAACCCCTCCCTGTCACCATTCTTGCTACCATCCCGCGCCGTGACGGATTTGTCGGTCAGACAGCCCGTGGGGATGACGGGAGCCCGTGTCGCGGATGTGGATGTGAATCCGGGGGAGGCGTTGCTGGAGGTGAAGAACCTGCGGACGACGTTCTTCACCGCGGATGGCGCGGTCGACGCGGTCGACAACGTCTCGTTCAACGTCCGCCGCGGCGAGGCGGTTGCGCTGGTTGGGGAGTCGGGGTGTGGGAAGAGCGTGACGGCGATGTCGATCATGCGGCTGGTGGCGGTGCCGGGGAAGATCACCGGCGGCGCGATCCGCTTCAAGGGACGCGACCTGGCGGCGCTCTCGGAGAGGGAGATGCGCGCGGTCCGCGGGAATGACATCGCGATGGTGTTCCAGGAGCCGATGACGTCGCTGAACCCGGTGTTCAAGATCGGGGCGCAGGTGGCGGAGGCGATCCGGATTCACCAGAAGCTGGGGAAGAAGGCGGCGTGGGCGGAAGCGGGGAGGATGCTGGAGCTGGTGTCGATCCCCGACCCGCACAAGCGGCTGCACGACTATCCGCACCAGCTGTCGGGCGGGATGCGGCAGCGGGTCATGATCGCGATCGCGCTTTCCTGCAATCCGGAGCTGCTGATCGCGGACGAGCCGACGACGGCGCTGGACGTGACGATCCAGGCGCAGATCATGGAGCTGCTGGCGGGGCTGCAGAAGCAGCTCGGCCTGGCGGTGCTGCTGATCACCCACGACCTGGGCGTGGTCGCGGAGTTCTGCGAGCGGGTGGTCGTGATGTACACGGGCCGTGTCGTCGAGGAGGCGCCGGTGCGGTCGCTGTTCGCGAGCCCGGCGCACCCGTACACGCGTGGCCTTCTCCGATCGCTGCCGAGCATCAATGAAGTCAATGCGCCGGTGAAGACGCGCCTGGCGACCATCGAGGGGATGGTCCCGTCGCTGACCGCGCTGCCGCAGGGCTGCAAGTTCAATCCGCGCTGCCCGGACGTGATGGAGATCTGTCTCGGCAACGAGCCGGCGCTGATGCCGGTCAGCGAAGGGCAAAGCGCGCGGTGCTATCTGCATGGCGACGCGGCTGATCCTGAGCGACTGACGAAATTGAAAATTGAAAATTGAAAAAGACCATGAGATCAGCACGAGCCAGCATGCTTTTTCAATTTTCAATTTTCAATTTTCAATTCCTTTCCCCCAGCGAGGCTCCGCGTGCCTGAGCTGGCGTCCGCCCCGCAGGAAACCCCGAAGGTCCCGATGGGCACGGGCGAGCCGCTCCTGGTCGTGCGCGACCTCAAGAAGTACTTCCCGGTGAAACGCGGCGTGCTGGCGCGCGTGGTGGCGCAGGTGAAGGCGGTCGACGGGGTCAGCTTCGCCGTGTCGCGGGGCGAGACGCTGGGGCTGGTCGGGGAGTCGGGCTCGGGAAAGACGACCATCGGGCGCTGCATCCTTCGCCTGATCGAGCCGACGGACGGCACGATCGAGTTCGAGAACACGAACGTACGCGAGCTCGACTCGGGCGACATGCGCCGCATGCGCCGGCACATGCAGATCGTGTTTCAGGATCCGTATGCGTCGCTGAATCCGCGCATGACGGTCGGGACGATCGTCGCCGAGCCATTGATCATCCACGGGGGCATGACGGGCGCGCAGCGGGACGAGCGCGTCGCGCAGCTGCTGACGAAGGTGGGGCTGAGTCCCGACTACCGCAAGCGCTATCCGCACGAGTTCTCCGGCGGGCAGCGGCAGCGCATCGGCGTGGCCCGCGCGCTGGCGACGAATCCGAAGTTCCTGGTGCTGGACGAGCCGGTGTCCGCGCTCGACGTCTCGGTGCAGGCGCAGGTCGTCAATCTGCTGCAGGACCTGCAGGACGAGCTGGGGCTCACGTATCTCTTCATCGCGCACGACCTCTCGGTGGTCGAGCACATCTCCACGCGCGTCGCCGTCATGTACCTCGGCAAGATCATGGAGCTGTCCGGCCGCGGCGATCTCTACGAGGATCCGCTGCACCCGTACACGAAGGCGCTGCTCTCCGCCGTGCCGGTGCCGGATCCGACGGTGAAGAAGACCCGCATCCTTCTCAGCGGCGACATCCCGACGCCGCTCAATCCGCCGAGCGGCTGCGTATTCCACACGCGCTGCCCGATCGCGCAGTTTCCGATCTGCAAGACCGAGGTGCCGCCGCTCGTGGAGCACAAGCCGGGGCACTTCGCTGCGTGTCACTTCGCGGGCGCTCCGTTGCCCGAGGTGACGGATCCCGAGAAACTCACCGCACCGGCGCGCTGATTTTTCCCGCATCATTGGCGGCGGAGGGTCCATGAAAATCGCGTGCATGATCGCGGTGTCGCTATTCGCGGCAGCGGCGCAGGCCCAGACGTGGGTGCAGCAGGGTCCGGGGCCGAATACCGGCGGACAGGTCGAAGGCATCACGAACAAGAAGGTCGTCGGTGCGATCCGCGCCGTCGTGCCGCATCCATCCGACGCGGACACGCTGTGGATCGGCTCGGTCAACGGCGGCATCTGGAAGACGACGAACGCGACGGCGAGCGAGCCGGCGTGGGTCGAGCAGCTCGGCCTCGACCGTTCCCTCTCCATCGGCTCGCTCGCACTGGACCCCACCGACGAGACCCACGGCACGCTGCTCGCCGGCTCCGGGATCACCAGCGCGTTCGAGGGCGTCGGGGGCGCGCAGGTGGGCGTGTGGCACACCACGGACGGCGGCGCGAACTGGAAGGTGCTCGACGGCGGCGGCACGATCGCGAAGATGAACATCCTCGGCGTGGCCCCGCGCGGCGCGACGATGGTCATCGCCGCACAGGACTACGGCATCTGGCGCAGCACCGACACGGGCGCGACGTGGACGAAGATCTCGGGCGCAACCGGCTCGGGTCTGCCGGACGGCACCAGCTACGATCTCGCAAGCGATCCGGTGAATCCCGAGCGGCTCTTCACGAACGCGGGGGCTCAGGGCATCTACCGCAGCACCGACACGGGCGCGACTTGGCAGAAAGTCAGCGACGCGGCGATCGACACGTCGCTGACCGGAAAGCTCCGGAACGTGCGCGTCGCGGCCGGCCGGAGCAATGAGGTCTACGTCGCCGTGGTCATCAACGGGCAGCTCTTCGCCCTGTTCCGCTCCGGCGACGGCGGCAGCACGTGGACGGCGCTCGATCTCCCGGCCACCACGGAGAACGGCGTGGCCATCGGCATCCATCCGGGCTATCAGGGGAAGATCGACATGTCGATCGCTCCGCACCCGCAGAACGCGAACCTGGTCTTCCTCGGCGGCGACCGGCAGCCGTTCCGCGACGAGGGGAGCACGAACACCTGCTCTCCGTGCTTCCCGAACTCGATCGGTGCGACCGACTACACGGGACGCCTCTTTCGCGTCGACGCCACGCAGCCCCGCGGCAAGCAGTCCACGCCGATCACGAACAACTACACGAAGTCCAACAGCTCGCCGCACGCCGACTCGCGCAATCTCGCGTTCGACGCGAACGGCGACCTCCTCGACGTCGACGACGGCGGGATCTACCGCCGCACCGCGCCGCTCACGAATACGGGCGACTGGTTCTCCGTCATCGGCGATCTGAAGACGACCGAGCTCCATTCGATCGCGTACGACCCCAACTCGAACCTCGCGTTCGGAGGGGCGCAGGACAACGGCTCGCCCGAGCAGAACGTGCCGGAAGGCGCGATGTGGAGTGCGCTCAACACGGGCGACGGCGGTGTCGTCGCGATCAGCGGCACGGCCACGCCCGGCGTGTCCATCCGCTACTCCAGCGTCTCCTTCCTCGGCCTCTTCCGCCGCGGCATTTACGACTCGACGGGCAAGGAGACCTCGTACAAGTACCCGCCGCTGACGGTCGTGGGCGGAGGGGCGGCCTTGCAGAATCAGTTCTACACGCCGATCCGCGTCAACGCCGTCGATCCGGCGCGGCTGGTCATCGGCGGCGCGAACGGCATCTACGAGTCGCTCGATCAGGGCGACACGATTCGCTCCATCGCGACCATCGCCGTCAATCAGAGCGTCTCCAATCCTCTGGCGTACGGCGCGAAGGGCAATCCCGACGTGCTGTACGCCGGCGTTGGGACGGGGGTCTATGTGCGCACGGCGCGCACACCGGCCGCGCCCGTGCAATCGACGACCTATCCCGGCAAGCTGAAGGTGCTCGACATCGCGATCCACCCACTCGGTCCGCAGACCGCGTTCGTCGTGGACGAGGTCAGCGTCTACGTCACGGGCGACGCCGGCGCCACGTGGACGGACGTCACGCGCAACCTCGGGTCGCTCAATCCCGGCAAGCTGCGATCGGTCACGTACAGCACGAGCGAGAAGAACGGCGGCGCGATCGTCGGCACGGACAGCGGTGTGTACATTGGCGCGAACATGGCCGCGAGCCCTACCGAGGACTGGCGCCGGCTCGGCTCGGGCCTCCCGAGTGCGCCGGTGTTCGATCTCGCGTACGACGCGCAGGACCAGGTGCTGGCCGCAGCCCTGATGGGCCGCGGCGCATGGACGATCTTCCTGGGACCGGCAGAGAACTGATGATGAGACGCGCTGCGATCTGCCTCGCTTTCCTGCTGACCTTCGCCGCGGCCGCGCAGGAGCGCATCGAGCTGCGCGAGGGCATCCTCGTCCACCCGTCGGACGACGTCGCGTACGTGATGGCGCCCGACGGCGGGGTGGCGGCGGTGGATCTGGCCACGGGCGTGCCGAGGTGGACGACGCAGAAGGCCGCGAAGCCGTTGCTGCTCGTCGGGAATCGGCTGCTCTGCCAGATCCAGCCCGCCACGATCGCGCAGCGCGACGATCTCCTCCTGGCCGCGCTCGACGTGAGCTACCGCGGCAAGGTGATCGCGCGGGCGGCCCTCGACCTGCCGGACGAAGTCGTCACCGCCGTGACCGAAACGCCGTTCGGCCACTTCTTCATCAACGCTCGAAAGGTGGGATCCGAGAGCGCGAAGGTGGCCTGGCAGTTCGCCTTCTCGGGGAAGCGCGGCACTCCGCCGCGGCCCGAGGAGGAGGAGACGCCGGCCAGACCGCTCGCCGCGATCCGCGAATTCCTCGGCCACCTGAGCATCAATCTGGCCACCGGTGCCATCGGGAGGGTGGAAGAGACCGAGACGCTCGCGCCGGCCTCGACCGACTCGCTGGTGGACGGCAGCGACACCGACGAATCGCCCGGCACGCAGTACCGGAGCGCCGACGGCCGGACGCTCCTCACGAGCGAGCGCCTCCCCGACGACCGTGAGTGGAACAACTACCGGTGGACGGTCACGGACACCGCGAACGGCGAGAAGCTCGGCGCGATCCGCACGTTCGTCGCGTTCGCGCCGTTCGTCGTCCGCCGCGGCGTGCTCGTGATGGAGACGAAGCCGTACATCCGCGACGGCGATATGCAGCCGGCCATGCTCCGCGGGTACGACCTGGCCACCGGCAACCAGCAGTGGACCTTCGTGGTGCGGGAGATCGTGTTCCGCGGGCCGACGCCGCCGTAGCAGGGGGCAGGGGGCGGGGGGCAGGAGAAACCGGTCCCGGTCCCCCTCTCCCCGCGCGGGCGGGAGGCGGCGCGGGGAGAGGGTGGCGCGAAGCGCCGGGTGAGGGGACGTGCCTCGTGCGAGGAGCGTCCCCTCACCCTAACCCTCTCCCCACGCTCGACGCGCGGGGAGAGGGGACTTCCCTCCGAGCGCCTCCGTCTTGGTCTGCGGGGAAGCCTCTGTGCTCTCCGTGTTCTCTGTGGTGAGCGGTCTCTTTCACGCGGCAGGCACGAAGGGGGGCCCGATTCACCACAGAGAGCACAGAGAGCACAGAGTGGGACCAAGGTCCGGCTCTCTCCTGCCCCCCGCCCCCTGCCCCCCGCGCCCTGTCTACTTCCGCCCGAACCGCGACGCGGTCAGCGCGATGTCTGCGCGCTCCCACACCTTCCGGAACCGCGCCTCCGCGAGTGCGGCCGCCTCGTCTTTCTTCTGCGCCTTCAGCGCCTGCGCGAGGCCGAACAGTGCCCAGCCGTTATCGCGGTTGCGCTTCAGGTCCTCCCAGTACACCGTCTCTGCTTCCGCGGCGCGTCCTGCGTCGAGGAGCAGGGCGCCGAGGAGGTGGCGGGGCGGGTAGTGCCACTCGGAGGGCTCGGTGTAGACGAGCGCGTCCTCCATGCGCACCGCCTTCTCGGCGCTGGCGATGGCTTGGCCGGAGTCGCCGCGTGCGGACGCGATCTCGGCGCGCAGCACCACGGGGGCGATGGCGAGCACGCTGCGCGCGGAGTTCGGGGAGAAGAGCGGCCCGTCGAGCGACGGGTCGGGCAGAAGCGCATTCAGTTTCGCGAGCTCTCCCTCGGCCGCATCGAGCCGGTTCTTCGCGACGAAGGCGATGCCTCGGGCGTAGTGCCAGGTGCCGCGGAGGAACGCATTGGCGGGCGGCTCGGGCTCGCGCAGCATCTCGTCCCATTTCCCGAAGCGCGTGAGCGCGAGGTACGGGACGACGCGGAATCCGGCGGTGATGGGCACGGTCTTCAGGACTTCGTCGTCGACCTTCGCGGCCACTTTGCGGGCGGCGTCGATCGCGCGGGCGCTCTGGCCGTCGAACGTCGCGGCGAACCAGAGGAAGTGGATGTTGTGCGGGTAGTAGCCCATCGGGTAGAGGCCCTGGGCCCGGCACTGGGTGATGTAGTCCTCGTCGGCGAGGATCGCCAGCTCGTTGCTGCGCATCGCGTCGCTGTAGCGGCCGACGCGCTGGTAGATGTGGGAGGGCATGTGCACCATGTGCCCCGCGGCGGGGAGCAGCGGCAGGAGCGCGTCCGCGGCCGTCTCGGCCTTGTCCGCGTGGTGCGCTTCCATCAGGTGGATGTACATGTGCAGCGCGGCGGGATGTTTCGGGCTCCGGCGGATCACGTCCTCGGTGAGCGCGACGATCTCCGCGGTCCCTTCGTGCGGGCTGCCGTCGGGCATCCAGTAGCCCCACGGGCGGAGGTCCATCATCGACTCGACGTACAGCATGGCGACGTCGAGGTCGTCGGGGAACCGGCGGTGGACGTCGCGCATGGCGTCGGCGTAGGCCTTGTCGTTGGTCGTGCGATGCGCCGCGTCGCCGGTGTAGCGCTTCGCCAGGGCCTCGATGAGCGCCTGTTCGCGCGGGGATGCGCTCGCGCGGAGCGCCATCGCCTGGGTCACGTGCTCGAGCGCGTGCGGCTCCTCGCCCGATTCCATCATGGCGTTGATGTTCGGCCCGAGGACGAGGGCCTGTCCCCAGTGGGCCATGGCCAGGCTGGGATCGAGCCGCGCCGCCTCGCGGAACGCGCGCCGCGCCTCGGCGTGGTTGAACGCGTAGGCAAGGTTGATCCCCTGATCGACGAACTTCTGCGCGTCCGCGTTCTGCGTGCTGACCGCGAACGTGTGTGCGCCGAGGTTCTGGAGACGGGGAGCGAGCTCGCCGGCGGGGCCGGGCTGTTCGGCTTCCTTGCTGTGCTCGTAGTGCTTATGGGTGCCCGCGGGCTCCGGTTGTGCGAAGGCCGCGGTCGCGAGGAACAGGACGAGGACGAACCGGGGGAGGGGACGAGGCATCATTCCTCCAAGCGGATTGGTTCGGGCATTCTAGCTGTCCGAGGAGTCGCAAAGTCTCAAAGTCGCAAAGTCGTAATGAGTGAAATTGGTTGCCCTCCTTTGAGACTTTGAGACTCTGCGACTTTGCGACTCTTTCAGACCGACCCGGACATCCGCCTCGCCGACAGCGAGATCTACCTCGACCCCGCCGAGCCGCGGAAGATCGGCATCATCTCGCACGGGCACTCGGACCACATCGGCCGCCACGAGCACTTCATCGCCACCGCGCCCACCGCCTATTGGCAATCCGTACAACCCGACCTATGTTTGTAAGTAATGGTTGGTCCGTGCGCTAAAACACTAATTAGTTCCTGTCCTGAGACGTAAGTGATTGAGATGAAAGCAAATAGGGCGCATTCGCGATAGCTATCTGCGAGGCGATCCGTTAGAATCATTCGTGTCCAAACGTCTGATTCCAAACGAGATAAACGCCAACAGGAGCGAGCCCGAATGCGCCCTAAACGTAAAAAACAGCTCAGTCTGAGCGAGAACTGGCTGGCTTTTGAACAAGCCCAGGAACTCGGAGCGATCTCGGCACTCCTGAACCAGCATCCTAGGGCCGGAGAGATGGTCTGGCAAGACTTGGCCGAGGCCGGTCTTGCGCGCGAGGGCGCTGTTGATGCCGTCGGGCTCAGTGGCGAGCAGGTGCTGCGGGCTCTGGTGATCAAGCAGTTGAACGGGTTCAGTTATCGCGCACTGGCGTTTCATCTTGCAGATTCGGTCAGTTACGGCAGGTTCTGCGAGTTGGGATGGGGGCAGACTCCCTCGAAGTCCGCACTCGCCGTCTGCATCAAAGCGATCCGTGCCGATACGCTCGAGAAAATCAATCGGATACTGGTGGCGGACGCGAAGTCCAAGAAGATCGATGACGGTAAGAAAGCGCGCATTGACACGACTGTTGTCGAAGCGAACATTCACGCGCCGCTCGATTCGAGCTTGCTCTATGACAGCGTCCGAGTGCTCTGTCGCATCATGGGTGTCATAGCCGGCGAGTTGGGGCTGAAGAAGTCCGTTCCCAATCGCACTAGAAGGGCCAAGCGGAGAGCGCTGGGAATCTTGAATGCTCGGAACATGGACCAGCGCAAGCCGCTCTACCGAGACCTCGTGCAAGTCACCGAAGAGACCATCAGACGCGCACAAGAGATGGACGCGACGATGACGCGCAGGACCCAGCGTATGAAGATCGAAAGCAGTTCCCTGACGAAGCTTGGTGCTCAGCTCTCGCACTACACAACGCTGGCAACGCGGGTAGTGGATCAGACCAGACGACGTGTTTTCAAGGGCGAGACCGTGCCTTCGGGCGAGAAGATCGTATCGATCTTCGAAGAGCACACGGACGTGATCGTGAAAGACCGGCGCGACACTCTGTATGGACACAAGGTCCTTTTCGGCACAGGGAAATCAACCTTGATTCTTGATTGCAAAGTGCTGGAAGGAAACCCTGCCGACTCGACCTTGGCCGAGACCATGATCGATCGCCACATCGAGATCATTGGCCATGCCCCACGCCAAGTGGCGTTTGACGGCGGGTTCACCTCCCGAGCAAACCTGGACGTCATCAAAGCAAAAGGCGTGGAAGACGTCGTGTTCAGTAAGGCCCGTTTTCTATCCATCGCCGACATGGCTCGCAGCAACTGGGTCTACAACAAACTTCGCGACTTCCGAGCAGGGATCGAGGCAACCATCTCGTTTCTCAAGCGCTCGTTTGGTCTTGATCGATGCACATGGAAATCGGCCGACTCGTTCAAGACCTACGTCTGGAGTTCGGTCGTCTCCTTCAACCTGCTCGTCATCGCCCGCCACCAGCTTCAGACCTAAGCCAACGTCCCTGCAGT
The DNA here is from genome assembly GCA_963821585.1 of uncultured Acidobacteriota bacterium. GTDB lineage: Bacteria > Acidobacteriota > Thermoanaerobaculia > Gp7-AA8 > Gp7-AA8 > QHVT01. The sequence continues at coordinate 2,482,039 of CAWGEI010000003.1, read as the reverse complement.
GTGACGACTGGCTATGATTCCATGGCCGGCCGCCGCATGGTCAACGAGCAATCGGATCACGTGTTTTTGGAATCTCACTGCCGCCGCAACCTCAATCTACTCCAACACACTCAATCTAGATCGCTTGCCAACCTCTTCGCACGCCATGGCAGCATCCGGCAATCGCCGATTTCGGGACAGGAACTAATTACGGAAGCACATCGAGGAACGACTCCATGACTAAACGGAAGGTCAGTCTGTCCCTTTTAGCTATTTCACTGTCAACACTAACCTACTTTAAGTGTCCGGATGACGGCCCCGTTAATCGGCAGGCCACCTTCCAAGCCAAGGTTGAACACGTAGTTGATCAACGCGGCCGTCCGCAGTTAAAAATTACCCCTGAGGGCTATGGCTGGGAGCTTAATACGACCATCGAGATATCCGTCTACGGTGAGCCTATACTAGGCAGCGACGGGACCTTTGAAAACTCAAATAGTTGGCGACGGTTGCTAGTTCTAAGGACATACGCAACCGGTGACTTAAATCCCACCAATAGGTCTTACTATGTACAAAAGAAGTGCGGCAATGGCCGCGGTCTCGGCGAAACGACCTTCTCAGCGCGTGCGGCTACTGGTACAGTAAAGCTTACGAGGGGCTCTATTGAGGATTGGTTTACATCCTGCTGAGCTGCACGGCCGTTGACTTCCTTCGAGGGTCGCGCTCATGAACACGCTCGGCGAATGCATCGAAGAGTACCGCGACCTGAATGCCTGCATCAGCTTCGACCGGGAGGCGGCGCTCGCCGCAGCGCGCGCGGCGGGCGCTGCCGCAGCGAAGAAAAAGTTCAAGGGACCGCTGCACGGCGTGCCGCTCGTGGTGAAGGCCATCCACGTCGCCGGCTTCCCGAACAGCGCCGGCACGATGGCGCTCAGAGATTTCCGGCCGAAAGAGAACGCGCCGGTGGTGGCGCAGCGCGCACCCGTCGCCGACCTCGTGCTGCTGTACGACGTGATCACCGCTGCGAAGGACAAGGTCGGATCGGCGAAGCTGAAAGGGCTGCGGCTCGGTGTGGAGAAGGTCATCTCTGGAACGGGCTGGAAAGCGAGACGGAGAAACTCGCGCGCGCGGCGCTCGAGCGGATGAAAACTGCGGGCGTCGAGCTCGTCGAGCTCGAAATGCCCGGCCTCGCTGAGCTGAATGCCAAGGTGAGCTTCCCGGTGGCGCTCTACGAGGCGAACGTCGATCTCGCGAATACCTGCGCCGCTACAGCGTGCCGCTCGACGTGAAGGGTGTCGCGGCGGGTATCAAGAGCGCCGCGGCCCCGCCGGCAGCGACCGGCATTTGCTCTCGATCGACCTCGCGCTCGAGCAGCTGTTCGGTCGGATGCCGGCGCCGACGCCTGGCCATTGAAACCGCAGGCGTGGAAGCCCGAAACCGTAGAGTCTCAAAGTCCGAAAAGAGTGAAATTGGTTGCCCTCCTTTGAGACTTTGAGATTCTGCGACTTTGCGACTCTTCCAGACCGACCCGGACATCCGCCTCGCCGACAGCGAGATCTACCTCGACCCCGCCGAGCCGCGGAAGATCGGCATCATCTCGCACGGGCACTCGGACCACATCGGCCGGCACGAGCACTTCATCGCCACCGCGCCCACCGCTGCGTTTCTGCGCGCGCGCAGCGGGAACGATCTGAAGGGGACGGAGCTGGCGTACCGGACGAAGCACGTCATTGATGAGGGCGCAGGGGGCGGGGCGCAGGGGGCAGGAGAAGGGAAGGCCGCAAATGGCGACGCCGGTCTCCTGCGCCCCGCGCCCTGCCCCCTGCGCCCTGTCTCCTGGACCGTGGAGCTGTTTCCGGCCGGGCACGTCCTCGGGTCGGCGATGGTGCGGGTGTCGAACGCGACGCACGCGCTGGCGTACACCTGGGACTTCCGCCTGACGCCGTCGTATACCGCGGAGGCGGCGGAGATTCCGGAGGCGGACGTCGTGATCATGGAGTCGACGTACGGCGGGAAGCCGGACTGGGTGTTCCCCTCGCGGGAGGAGCTGCGCGAGCGGCTGACGGCGCTGGTACGGCAGATCGTGGCCCGCGACCGGACGCCGGTCCTGCTCGGGTACTCCCTCGGGAAGGCGCAGGAGACGGCGGCGATGCTGAAGGACTCCGGCGTGCCGCTGGTGATGCACCCGGTGGTTGCCCGGATCTCCGCGATCTACGAGCGCAACGGGATTGACCTCGGTCCGTATGAGGTCTGGGGGACGCAGTCATCGCTCTTCGGCCACCGCCACACGACGGACCTGCGCGGCAAGGCCGTGCTCATCCCGCCGCACATGACGCGGGACATCCGCCGGGTGCCGCGGGGCGAGACGATCGCGCTCACGGGCTGGGCGCTGCACGGCACGCGGGACGCCGATCACGGCCTGCCGCTCTCGGATCACGCGGATTTCAACGAGCTGGTCTCGTTCGCGGAGCAGTGCCGCGCGAGCGTGATCTACGTGACGCACGGGTCGCGGGGATTCGCCGAGGAGTTGAGACGCCGAGGCATCCGGGCGGAGTTTCTCCAAGGCAAACCGCAGATGCGGTTGTTCTGATGTACGCATCTCTGACGGCCCTGGAGCGTATAGAATCGCGCCTCGGTTCACGAAACCAATGCCTCTTGTTTCCGTACAAGAGGCGTGTCTGGGAGGATTTGAATGACCGCAGTTCGACGGTTGATTACGATTTTGACCCTGTCGCTCACCGCCGCGCTCTTCGCACAGGAGAGGCCGGTGACGCGCGCGACGGAGCCCCCTACGGCGGAGACGGACAAGGACGCGGCAGACCCGCGTGCGCTGCGTCTCACGCTGAACGGCGCGCTGACCAGCTCGCTGCAGCACCTGGGCGTCCAGGTGCAGGCGTACCAGTACCAGATCGACAGTCAGAGTCTGCGGAGGACGTACGGCCTGTACGACTGGTTCACGGAAGCGAACATCCGGCACTCGTACTCCGACCAGCCCACCACGAACCCCTTCGAGGTGGAAGGCTCGCGCTCGACGAGCGTCGGCGCCAGCGTGGCCCAGTTCCTCCCGACCGGCGGTGACTATCGCCTGGACTGGGACAGCTCGCGCAGCACGGTCGCGGGCGGCGGCACCACCGTCAATCCGCAGTACGGCAACGGTTTCAATTTCGCCTTCACCCAGCCGCTCCTGCGCGACTTCGGCATCGACATTACCCGCCGTCAGATCACCGTCGCGCGCAACAACCTCGGGATCAGCGAGGCTCAGTTCCGGACGGCGATCATGGACACCGTGCGCGCGACCGAGAGTGCGTACCTCGACCTGGTCTACGCGCGCCGCGCGGTCGCCGTGGTCAAGGAGTCGCTCTTCCTCGCGCGGGACCAGTCCCGCATCACCCAGATCCGCATCGACGTCGGCGCCTCCGCGCCCCTCGACATCCTCCAGCCCCGCGTCACCATCGCGACGACCGAGGAGCAGTTGATCACGGCGGTGACGAGCGTGCGCAACGCGGAAGACCGTCTCCGCGGCCTGATCAACCTCCCGGCCGCGGAGTGGGATCGCCCGATCATCCCGGCGGACGACGTGGCGTACACGCCGATCACCATCGACTACGAGCAGGCCGTGCAGCAGGCGATCGCGAACCGTCCGGAGCTGACGCAGGGGCGCCTCCGCACGGAGAATGCGAAGGTGCAGGCGCTCTTTACGCGCAACCAGATCCTGCCGGCGGTCGACTTCGCCGTCAACTACGGCCTCTCCGGCCTGGCCGGCCGCAGCACACGGGTCGAGAACGGCCAGGTGATCACCACATCCACGCCATTCTCCGACACGTTCTCGCAGATCGGCGGCCTCGAGTTTCCATCCTGGAACGTCGGCTTCAACTTCGCGCTGCCGATTCTGAACATCACCGCGCGGGCGGATGCCCGGGCGGCGGTGCTCGCTGTCGAGCAGAACAGGACGCAGCAGGCGCATACGCAGCAGAACATCGCCATCGAGGTGCGCATCGCCGCGCGTGCGGTCGATCAGTACGCGCAGACGATCGCAGCGACACGCGCGGCGCGTGAGGCGGCCGAGCAGAACGTCGAGGCAGAACGCAAGCGCTACGAGAACGGGATGACCACGAACTTCCAGGTACTCGAGGTGCAGCAGCAGCTCTCCGACGCGCGCGTCCGGGAGCTGCAGGCGATCGTCGGGTACAACAACGCCGTCTCCGCCTTCCACCGCTCGGTGGGCGACATCCTGGATGTCCACGGCATCAGTCTCACGGTCCCGGAGATCACCCCGGAACCGACCCTCGGCCGCTGGCTGGACCGTTACAATTGGCTGAACTACGGAAGCAGAGTCAAGCAACCGGAAGGACAAGCCGATGACAGCAACAATTGACGCTCCCCAGTCGGCACCGGCGCCGGCCCCGAAGAATTCGTTTCAGCGGATCGCGGGGGTGTTTTTCGCCCCCGTCGAGACGTTTGCGGACATCGCCCGCAAGCCCGACATCCTGATCCCGATGCTGGTCATCCTGGCCATCGGCTTCGTGAGCACGTTTCTGATCATGCCGCACCTCGACTGGGACGCGATGCTCACGCAGCAGCAGGAGATGGTGAAGAAGCAGAACCCGAACGTGTCCGACTCGGACCTCGCGCAGATGGGCAAGTTCACGAAGGCCATCGGCAAGGTCATGGGCTACCTCAGCCCGGTGCTGGTGATCATCGGGTATCTGATCATCGCCCTGGTCATCTGGGGCGCGTGCCGGCTGATGGGTGGGCAGGGTGACTTCAAGCAGGCATTCTCCGCCACGCTGTACGCGCACTTTCCGCGCGTCGTGCTGGGCATCATCGCCGGAGTCGTGGTGATGGCGCGGGGCATGGTCGATCCGTCGACGATGGCCACGGTGGTGAAGTCGAGTCCGGCGTTCCTCGTGGACATGAAGGAGCAGCCGGTGCTCTTCTCGCTCCTCGGCTCGCTCGAGATCTTTCAGATCTGGACGATCATCCTGCTGATCATCGGTTTTGCCGCGCTGTCGAAGCTGTCGAAGGCGAAGACCGCGGCGATCGTCATCTCGTTGTGGGTCATCATGCTGGTGGTCAAGCTCGGCTTCGCGGCCCTTGGAGCCGCGCGGATGAAGGCGTGAAGCGCTGGCTGATCATCGCCGGTGTCGTCGTCCTGCTGGCGATCGTCATCTTCTTCAGCGTCCGCGGCGGCGATCCGAAAGGGGAGAAGGTCTACGCCGAGGCGGCGGGGAGAAAGACCATCGAGTCGGTGGTCACGGCGCCCGGGCAGATCGATCCGAAGGTCAAGGTCAACATCAGCGCCCACATCGTCGGCAAGATCGAGACGCTGTATTTCAATGAAGGCGACACGGTGCGGCGCGGGCAGAAGCTCGTGGAACTGGAGAAGCCGCTGTACCTCGCGCAGCGCGACCGGCTGAACGCCGAGCTGGCGAGCCGGCGCGTGGAGGTGCAGCGCGCGCGTGCGGCGATGAACACGGCCCAGGCCCAGTACGACCGCGCGCAGAGCCTCAGCAAACAGGGGATTCAGGCGCAGGAGCTGTTCGATCAGGCGCGGCTGGCGTATGAGAACGCGCGCGCCGGCGTCGCCGCCGCGGAGCAGGGCGTCAATCAGGCGGCGGCGGGGCTGCGGTCGGCGGCGGAGGATCTGTCGCGGACGACCATCGTCTCGCCGCTCGACGGCAAGGTCGTGCAGCTCAACGCGCGTGAGGGCGAGGTCGTTGTCACGGGCACGATGAACAATCCGGGCTCGGTGATCGCCGTGATCGCGGATCTCTCGCAGATCCTGGTCGAGGCGGAAGTAGGCGAGACGGAAGTCGTGAGCGTCAGCCTGCAGCAGCCGGCGAAGATCAAAGTGGACGCGATTCCGGACCACGAGTATCACGGCCGGGTCGTGGAGATCGGCAGCTCGGCCGCGGTACGGCAGGGCGCCGGGGCGGGCATCCGCTATTTCAAGGTGAAGGTGGCGTTCGACGACGCGGACGCGCGGCTGCGGCCGGGCATGACGTCGCAGGTGTCGATCGTGACGAACAGCGCGCCGAACGCGATCGCCGTGCCGATCCAGGCCGTGGTGGAGCGCGTGCCGGGAGCCACCGGCGACGACGACTCGGACGATGACGACAAGCCGAAGAAGAAGTACGTCTTCCTGGCCGCGGATGCCAAGGCGAAACAGGTCGAGGTACAGACGGGCATCAGCGACACGACTCACGTGGTGATCACGTCGGGCGTGAAGGCAGGCGATCGCCTGATCACGGGACCGTTCCGGACGCTGAAGAAGCTGAAGGACGGCGTGGCGATCGCCGAAACGGCGGAAGAGAAGAAGCCGTCGAAAGACAAGGATAAGGACAAGGACTGACCATGAGCGCACTCCCGGATACCACCGCCGAACACCTGATCGTGATGAACGAGCTGACGCGCGTGTACGACCTCGGCCCGCAGAAGATCTACGCGCTGAACGGCGTGAACCTGACCATCGGGCAGGGGGAGTACGTCGCGATCATGGGCCCGTCAGGCTCGGGCAAGTCGACACTGATGAACATCATCGGCTGCCTTGACACGCCTTCCTCGGGATCCTATGTGCTCGACGGCGTGCCCGTGGAGACGCTGAATGACGACGAGCTGGCCTCGATCCGCAACAAGAAGATCGGCTTCGTTTTCCAGACGTTCAACCTGCTGGCCCGCACGACGGCGCTGCAGAACGTCGAGCTCCCGCTGGTCTACGCGAAGATCCCGCGCGCCGAACGCCGCCGCCTGGCGGAGGAAGCCCTGACGGCGGTAGGCCTGCAGGACCGCATGAGCCACCAGCCCAACGAGCTCTCCGGCGGCCAGCGCCAGCGCGTCGCCATCGCCCGAGCGCTGGTCAACCGCCCGTCGCTCCTCCTGGCCGACGAGCCCACCGGCAACCTGGACTCGACCACCGGCCGCGAAATCCTGGACCTGTTCCAGGAACTGCACGGGCGCGGGAACTCGATCATCATGGTCACGCACGAGGATGACGTGGCGCGGGAGGCGAAGAGGATCATTCATATCCGGGACGGGAAGGTTTCGGTGTGAGCCTGCCCAGGCGAAAGGCAAAAGAGAAAAGGTAAAAGTGTGGCGAGTCGGAAGGTCCAGCGCTTCGAGGATCTGATTGCCTGGGAGCGCGCGATGGATCTCACCGTGCGAGTGTATGAGCTCTCGCGGGAGAAGAAATTCGCCGGCGATTTTGCGCTGTGCAATCAGATCCATCGCTCGAGCATCTCCGTACCGGCTAACATTGCCGAAGGATTCGAGCGCGGAAGCCGGGCCGAGTTTCACCGATTCCTTGGGATCGCCGAGGGATCGTGCGGTGAGACGCGGACGCACATCGAGATCGCCCGCCGACTCGGTTACCTGGACTCGGAAACAGCGGCCCAGACAATCCGCGATGCAGAAGAAGTCAGCCGGATCATCAGCAAGTTGAGAACGAGTGTCGCCAAACAGCGCGATGCGGCGAAAAAGTAACAAGAAGCGCAGCCACTTTTCTCTTTAACCTTTTACCTTTGGCCTTTCACTTGTGTTCATAGAAAACCTGAAGATCGCGCTCCGCGCAATCCGCGCCAACAAGATGCGGTCGATCCTGACCGTGCTGGGGGTGATGATCGGGGTGGCGGCCGTGATTGCGGTCGTGTCGATCGTGCAGGGGTTTCAGCACAAGATCGCGGGGGATCTGAACGAGATCGGGGCGGGGTTCATCCAGGTGTTTCCGCAGGGGGACCGGCGGAATCCGTTCGATGTGCCGGAGCTGACGGTCGAGGACGCGGTCGCGGTGCGGCGGCAGACGACGGCGATCCGGGACTTCACGCCGATCTACATCGTCAGCGCGGAGACGAAGTATCGGGACCTCCGGCATCGCGTGCAGGTGTACGCGGTCAACCGTTCGTATCCGGAGATCCTGAACCACTGGGTGGAGTACGGGCGGTTCTTCGCGCCGGTGGACGACGAGCAGAAGAAGCGGGTGTGCGTGGTGGGCGTCGAGGTCGTGAAGCAGCTCGAGCTCGGTGACGACCCGATCGGCAAGCTGATTCAGATCGACGCGAATTCGTTCACGGTCATCGGCGTGCTGGAGAAGCGCGGCGGGTCGTTCGGCAACAACCAGGACGACACCGTGCTCATGCCGTTCTCGACGGCGGGGATCATCTACGGCAGCGAGAACATGCGCACGCTCGTGCTCGCGTTCCAGATGCAGGAGGGAGCCGACCTCGAGCTGGCGAAGGAGCAGGTCCGGGACACGCTGCGGTCGCGGCATCGCCTGCAGAAGGGCCAGCCGGACGACTTCCAGATCCTGGCGCAGGAGGAGATTCTGGAAACGGTCTCGACGGTGCTGGGCTCGGTGACGATGATCCTCGGCGGCGTCGTGGCCATCGCGCTGCTGGTGGGCGGGATCGGGATCATGAACATCATGCTGGTCTCGGTCACCGAACGGACGCGCGAGATCGGCATCCGCAAGTCCCTCGGCGCGCGCCGCCGTGACGTCCTCATCCAGTTCCTCATCGAGGCGATCGCTCTCTCGGGGCTGGGAGGGGTCGTAGGCATTATCGGAGGGTTCCTCCTCGCGAACCTCGCCCGCTTCGTGATCAGCCGATGGACGGACATCCCCGAGGTGCATACGCCGATCGCGGCGATCGCGGGAGCGTTCATCTTCTGCGCGGTGATCGGCATCATCTTCGGGATCTACCCTGCGGCCAAGGCGTCGAAACTGGATCCGATCGAGGCGCTGCGGTACGAGTGAGAGGGCAGAGCGCAGAGGGCAGACGGCAGAAGAAAAAGCCCCGTTGTTTCTTCTATCCTCTGCCCTCTGCGCGCTGCCCTCTGTAACGGCCTTGGCACCCCCTGCGAAATGACCCGCGCCCGGAGGTGGTTACATCGCACGTGCTCACCCGAAAAATTGGTCTTCTGATCGCCCTTGTCGTGAGTCTCTCGTCCACGGTTCTGGCCGCTGACGTGGTGGCCGCGGAGCGGATGCCGCTCTCGGACATCAAGAAGGGGATGAAGGGCTACGGCCTCACCGTCTTCGAAGGCACGAAGATCGAGAAGTTCGACGTCGAGATCGTCGGCGTCATGCACAACATCGGGCCGGGGCAGAATCTCATCCTGGCGCAGATCGACTCGCCGGTGGTGAAGCGCGCCGGCGTGATCGCGGGCATGAGCGGCTCGCCGATCTTCATCGACGGCAAGGTCATCGGCGCGCTCGCGTACGCCTGGCAGTTCGCGAAGGAGCCGGTCGCGGGGATCACTCCGATCGAGGAGATGCTGAAGATCGCGCAGGTCGTGCGTCCGGCCGGGGCGTCGCCCGCGGGCGCGGCACCGCGCATGACCGGCACGGAGTTGCTGCAGGCGCTGGCGAACAATCAATCGGACGCCGCGTTCGATAAGCTGCTCAAGGGCATGGCGGCGCGGCCGGTGAACACGCTCAGCGGCGCTACGCGCATCGCGCTGCCGATGTCTGTCTCCAGCTTCGCGCCGGAGACGATCCAGCGCTTCGCTCCTTACTTCGAACAGATGGGTTTCCAGGCCGTGCCGGCAGGCGCGACTTCGTCGTCGTCGACGACCAGCACGAAGACCACCTTCGAGCCCGGCGATCCCGTCGGCGCGGTGCTCCTCAACGGCGACTTCAACGTCGCGGCGAGCGGCACGGTGACGTACGTCGACGGCGAGCACGTGTACGCGTTCGGTCATCCGTTCCTGGACATGGGCGAGATCAACTTCCCGATGGCGACGTCGGAAGTCGTGAGGTGTGCTGCCGAGCGTGGCGAGCTCGTTCAAGTTCTCGAACACCGGCGACATCGTCGGCGTCCTCAGTCAGGACCGCTCGGCGGGCATCATGGGCGTCCTTGGCGCGAAAGCGGACATCATCCCGGTCGAGGTCGTCCTCAACGGCGCGGGTCCCGCGCAGACGTATCGCGTCAACGTCGTCCGTCATTCGTATCTCTCGCCGCTGCTGCTGGCGATGGTCACGGACTCGATCGTCTCCAATCAGCAGCGCGCCGCCGGTGAGCGGACGGTGCTGATGGAAGTCGGAGATCCAGCTCAAGGGCTTCGCGCCGGTGCGCATCTCGCGAAGGCTTCGCCGGGGCAGCAGGCGCGCCAGGCGATCCCGCAGTACCTCGCGCTCGTGGCGAGCTACCTGATGTCGAACGAGTTCCGCACCGCGGAGATCGAGAGCGTGAAGATCCACCTCCGCCACGATGACGACCTCCGCATCGCGAAGCTGATGGAAGCGTCGCTGGTGATGCCGGACAAGGGCCGCGTGTCGCCCGGCGACACGGTGAAGGTGCGCACGGTGCTCAAGCCGTTCCGCGGCGAGGCATTCGTCGAGACGTTCGACGTGCGCATCCCGGACGAGCAGGCGGCCGGCGCGGCGTATCTCCTCGTCGGCAGCGGCTCGGTGATGAACGCGATCGATTTCTCGCTCGTGCCTCCCGATCCCCGCACGCTCGAGCAGGTCCTGCGTGTCCTGCAGCGCCTCCGTCCGGCGACCGATCTGACGGTCGGCCTCTATTCGACGGCGACGGCGCCGTGACGTCCGGCGTCTATCTGCCGAACCTCCCGCCGTCGATGCGGGCGGTGGTCGGTGCAGATACGTCGAACGGAGCGCAGGCCGCGGTGAAGTACCATCCGGCCGGGCAGTCGCGCGCGCCCCTCGGCTACATCGTCGATGGCGCGCTGAAGATCGACATCGACGTCCAGCCCGCACTCTGTTGATTTCACGATTTGTTGTGGAGCGGCGCGCCCCGGCGCGTCGATGATGACGGCGGCCAGAGCCGCCGCTCCATTTGCTTTGAAAGGATTTTCATGCGCCGACTTCTCGGTCTGATCTCCGCCTGCTCATCGTCACATGACACGCGTTCGCCGTCGCGCCCGCAGTTCTGGCGCGTCGCAGAACGGCCGAAGATTTCCTGGCGGCGAGCTGGAAGGCTTTGCCGTCACGTCGCGCGGAGAGCTGCGCGTCGCACCGGCGATGCGCAAGGTCGCGTCGTTCACCGATCCGTTCGTCCTGTCGCAGACGGAGGCATCGAATGGCGACCGCTTCTTCGGGACCGGCAATGAAGGCAAGATCTATCGTCTGCGCGGCAGGACCTGAAGCTGCTCTACACGGCGCCGGAGCCGGAGATCTACGCCGTCGCGTTCGCGATGGCGCGCTGCTGGCCGGCACCTCGCCGAACGGCAAGGTCTACCGCGTCGACCCGGAGAGCGGAAAGGCGGCGACGTCTTCTTCGACCCGAAGCAGGCGTACATCTGGGCGCTGGCAGTGCTCGACGGGGGCGATGTGGCCGTGGCCACGGGCGTCGAAGGAAAGCTCTTCCGGGTCGGCGCGAACGGTGAGGGCAAGGTTCTCTACGACTCGCCGGACACGCACATCCGGTCGCTCGCGATAAGCAAAGACGGTTCGCTCCTCGCGGGTGCGTCAGGCAAGGGCCGCATCTATGCGATCGCGCGCGACGGCAACGCGCACGCGCTGTTCGATTCCGCGCTGAACGAGATCTGCGTCGATCTACGTCGATCCAACGGCATGGGCTGGGCCGCGGCGGTGAGCAACGTGCTGCCGTCCAGCGCGCCGTCGAAGTCGTCGCAGCAGCAGAAGAGCAGCCAGCAGCAGGGCAACCAGCAGCAGCGACGCAGCAGCAGGACAGCAAGAAGGAAGGGGAGGCCGCGGCGAGCACGCAGGCCGTCGAGGTCTCGTTCTCCTTCGATGACAGCGCCACCACGGCGGCGGCGCAGTCCGGCGCCGTCCGAGGTCTATCGGATCGATCCGGACGGCTTCGTGGAGACCGTGCGCAAGTTCGAGCGCGAGATGGTCTACGCCGTCAGCGGCGGCGAGTGATGGCGGCGTGCTCCTGGCCACGGGACCGAACGGCCGCATCTACGACCTGCGCGGAGCGAGCTCTCGCTCATCGGCGCGGTGCCGGAGAAGCAGATCGTCTCCATTTCCAACGTCGGGGCAGACGCTGATCACCACCACGAACACCGGCGCGGTGTATCGCATGGAATCGCGCAACTCGGCGAACCGCCGAGTTCCGCAGCGCGGCGAAGGACGCGGAGCGCTTCTCGCGCTTCGGGCAACTACCGCATCGAGGGACGCAACCTCGACGCGGGCAGCGTGGCCATCTCCTTCCGCAGCGGCAATACGCGCACGCCGGATGCGACCTGGAGCGCGTGGACGATGCCGCAGACAGGCTGGAGGGAAACATCGCGTCGCCTCGCGCGCAGTTCATCCAGTGGAAGCTGACCATGCAGAAGGCGGCGCCCGCGGCCGCGATCGACGGCGTGACGCTCGCGTACGTCAACCGCAACGTCGCGCCGGAGATCGAAGGCATCTCCGTGGCAGACCCGGCCGTGATGTTCATCTCGGCCGCCTATCCCTCCGCGCCGCAGGTGGTCGAAGCGACGAACCCCGACGAGTACGGGATGTTCTCCAGCCTCGACACGCCGCGCGAGCGCGCGCCCGCCGAGCAGGGCAAGCGGATGTTCCGCAAAGGCTTCCGCACCGTCATCTGGCGTGCTTCGCGACGACAACAACGACTCGCTCCGCTACTCCGCTCTCCTTCCGCCAGAAGGGGAGGGACAAGCTGGCTGCGCCTGCGCGAGAACATCGACGAGACGCAGCTCAACTTCGACACGTCGCAGCTCCCGGACGGCCGCTACGAGCTGCGCCTGACCGCCACCGACGCCCCCGACAACCCCGACGCCGCGCTGACGGACGTGAAGGACGGCGTCGAGTTCCAGGTGGACAACATCGCGCCGAAAATCGCGGTCAGTCGCCGAAGGAGCGGCGATGTGCTCGTGCGCATCACCGACGAAGCTCTCGCCGATGGGGCGCGTGGAGTACTCGTCGGATGCGGAGAAGTGGATCCATCTCACGCCGGTCGACGGGCTGGCGGATTCGCGCGATGAAACGTTCCGGCTGGAGCGCAGCGCGATCGACGGCAAGTTCGTGATCGTGCGGGCGGTGGACGGACTCAGTGCTACAACGTGCGGTAACCGATCGGTTTCTTCGCGAGAGCGCCCCTCACCCGGTCTTGACCACCCTCTCCACTGCGATGAGGCCGCTGGGGAGAGGGGCTACTGGGTTGGCTCTCGCAGATTGACCCCATGTCGCCCCTCTCCCCGCCACAGCTTCATCGTGGCGGGGAGAGGGTGGTCGAAGACCGGTATAATCGCTCCGCGAGACGATCGTCGCGTCAGCTGCGCACCTCGCGATCCCTGCTCGTCCGCTTTCGCGCTGCTGATCGCGTTGTCGTTGCGTGTCGCGGACCGAACGGCCGTCGCCGAGGCCGACCGCCCACTCCCATCGACGACACGCGGCCGCAGGATGGCGGCACGCTGTCGCGGCGGCTCGATCTCGACGTCGTCACGCTCAACCCCGTTTGCGCGCGACAATTACGACCGCTACGTCACCAACTACCTCTTCACGCCGCTCATCTATCTCGACCGCAACCTCCAGCCGATCCCCGGGCTAGCCGACTCCTGGGACATCTCGGAGGACGGCCTGACGTACCGTTTCGAGCTGAACGAGAAGGCGACGTTCTCCGACGGCACGCCCGTGCTCGCCTCCGACGTCCTCTTCACGCTGCGCGAGATCATCGACCCGGCCTCGGAGTCGGTGCAGACCGCCGGCTCGTTCGACACGCTCGACATGACCAGAACGAAAGTCTCGACGAGCACACCATCGACGTCGTCTTCACGCAGCCGCTCGCCACGCAGCTGATCCACTTCAACGATGTCACTGGTCATGCCCGAGCATGTCTACGCGAACCGGCAACTTCCGCAACGACTGCGACTCTCGTGCCGTCGGCAGCGGGCCGTACGAGCTCGTGCAGCCGCGTGCCGGGCAAGGAAGTGGTCATCCAGCGGCGGCGGAGTTCTGGGGCCGAGCGGCCGCACATCCAGACCATTGTGTTCAAGCTCGTGGCCGACCATGGCACCGCCTTGAACGCCCTCAAGCGCGGCGAGATCGACGAGACCACCGTCCCCTCCGACACCTGGATGCGCGAGCGCAACGAATCCCGCAGGTCACGCAGCTCATCGACTTCCAGCGCTTCTACATGCTCAGCTACAACTTCATCGCCTGGAACAACCGCAACCCGCTGCTCAGCGACAAGCGCGTGCGGCGGGCGCTGTCGATGTGCATCCCCATCGACGCCGTGATCCAAGACTCTACCACGGCACCGCGCGGCCATGTCCGGGCCATTCACGCCGGACGACTCGGCGTACAACCCGACCGTCCCGGCCATCCGCTACGACCCCGACGGCGCGAAGGCGCTGCTGGCCACGGCCGGCTGGACTCGATCACAACGCCGACGGTGTGCTGGACAAGGACGGCAAGCCGTTCCGCTTCGAGCTGATGATCATGGCGGGCAGCGCCACGGCCAGGCAGTTCGCGCAGATGGCGCAGGCGGAACTGAAGAAGATCGGCGTGGCCTGGACATCGTCGACGATCGAGGCGCCATGGCCATCCAGCGCATCCTCAAGGGCAACTACCAGTCCGCGTACCTGGCGTGGAGCTCGACTCCGATCCCGATCCGTACAACGCTTCTCCATTCGTCGCAGTCGCCGCCGCACGGACAACAACTTCGTCTACTACCGCCAACCCCGAAGCCGACCGGCTGATGGAGGCCGCGCGGCGGAGCTCGACTTCAAAGCGGAAGGACCTTTACTGGCAGCATCCACCAGGTGCTGGCGGACGACCAGCCGTACACCTGGATCATCCAGGTCTCGGCCGAAGTGGGGGTGTGAGCAAACGGCTGCGCAACGTCCAGCCGAGCCGCGGCTACGGTACTTTCCTCTGGTATCCCGGGCGAGTCTCGGATGGTGGATCCCGCGCGACCGCGCTCACGGCCGATCGCCCCGCGCCGGCCCTGCGCCGAGTTCAATGACCACCTTCATCGTCCGGCGCCTCTGCTACGCGATTCTGACCTTCTTCGGCATCACTGTCGCGACCTTCGCGCTCGTCCACATCGTCCCCGGCGATCCGATCGTCTTCTTCATCGGGACGCGGCGGGATCGAATCGCCATCCCGCCGGCGATGGTCGCGCACATGCGCGCGGAGTTCCATCTCGACAGCCGCTGCCGCTGCAGTATCTCTACTGGCTGCGGGGCGCGGTGACGTTCGACTTCGGACGACTCCATCATCGACCGGCGGCCGGTACGCGAGTGGTGCCGAGAAGCTGCCGGCCACGTTCGGCTCAACGTCATCGCCTTCCTCCTCGCGGCGTTGCTCGGCATCCCCATCGGTCTCTGGAGCGCCACCGCTCGGGCCGGCTGCCGGAGCGCGCCTCGGCGGTCGGCTTCTTCCTGCTCTATTCACTGCCCAGTTTCTGGGTGGCGCTGCTGCTGATGCAGTGCTTGCGGTGCGCCTCGATCGTGCTGCCGCTGTTCGGCATGACCTCGGACAGCTACTCCGATCTGACCGCCGGCGCAGCAGTTCGGCGATCGCGCTGCGGCACTCATCCTGCCGGTGATCACCTGACCTACGCGCAACTGGCGATCTTCGCGCGTTTCTCGAAGTCGGCCGTGACGGAGGTCATCCGGCAGGACTTCATCATCGCCGCGCGAGCCAAGGGGGCCCGACCCTCGGGGTGCTGTGGCACCACGCCTTCCGCAACGCCCTCATCCCGCTCATCACGCTCCTCGGCATCGTCATCCCGTACCTGCTCTCCGGCAGCGTCATCGTCGAGCAGATCTTCCAGTGGGACGGCATCGGCCTGCTCTACTACGACGCTATCCTCTCCCGCGACTACCCGGTGGTCATGGGGCTGACGGTCATCACCGCCGTGGTCACGCTCCTGGCCAGCCTCCTGGCCGACGTCCTCTACGCCTTCGCCGATCCGCGCGTGCGGCTGGGGGAGGGCGCAGTGAACGCCGACTCGCTCGGGCGACTCACGTGGCGGCGCTATCGCCGCAGCAAGCTGGCCTTCGTGGCGCTGATCTATGTCGCGCTTGATGGCGACGATCGCCCTGCTCGCGCCGCTGCTGGCGAACCGCAAGCCGCTGCTCGAGCAACGGCCGCCGGATGGGGCTCGCTTCCGCGCTGGCCGATTACTGGAGCGACGATCCCGATCATCGACCCGCCGTCCGCGCCACCGAGGTCGTCCTGTGCCGACGCCGGTCCCGTTCTCGCCGAATACGATCGACCTGGCGCCGCGTCTCGCAGCCGCCGGAGGAGAGGCATCTCCTCGGCACGGACGATCTCGGCCGCGACGTGCTGGCGCGCATGATCCACGGCGCGCAGGTGTCGCTGACGGTCGGCCTGATCGCCACGCTGCATCGCGCTCATCGTCGGCTCGATTCTTCGGAGCGATCGCCGGCTACTACGGCGGTTGCGGCCGACTGGATCGTCTCCCGCACCATCGAGGTCGTCGCTCTGCTTCCCGTTCCTGTTCCTGGTCCTCGGCATCGTGGCGCTGTTCAAGCCTTCCATGGCCACGATCGTGATCGCCCTCGGGCTGACGGCGTGGACCAGCGAGGCGCGCTACGTCCGCGGCGAATTCCTGCGCATCCGCGAGATCGGACTACGCCCAGGCCGCCCGCGCCAGCGGCGCGCAGGACGCCCGCATCATCTTCCGCCACCTGCTCCCCAATGCCCTCGCGCCGGTCTCGTCGCCGCGAGCTTCGGCGTCGCGGTCGCCATCCTCACCGAATCCGCCCTGTCGTTCCTCGGCCTCGGCGTCCCGCTCGCCGACCGCATCGTGGGGGAGCATGCTCTCGACGGCGCGCGAGCACCTCGAGTACGCCTGGTGGCTCGTGCTCTTCCCCGGACTGGCGATCTTCACGACAGTCGCGGCGTTCAACATCGTAGGGGAGAGGTTTAGGGACGCGTTGGATCCGAGGAGTGAGTAAACCTAGTCCTGAGTCCTGAGTGCTGAGTCCTGAGTAGCTCCGCCTTGGTTCGCGATGACCGTGCATCCGGCGGAGCACTCAGGACTCAGGACTCAGGACTCAGGACTGGTTTCAAGGTTCACCGCGCCGCCACACCCAACCGCCGCGAGCGCATCGAGCACCGGCTCCGGCACGAGATGCGTGATGTCGGCGCCGAGGCGGAAGACTTCCTTCACCAGCCGCGAGGAGACGAACGTGTACTCCACCGACGGAAGCATGAAGATCGTCTCGGCGCCGGCGTGGAGCTCGCGGTTCATGAGGGCCATCTGGAGCTCGTACTCGTAGTCGGAGACGGCGCGGATGCCGCGGATGACGACGCTGGCCTCGACGCGGCGCATGAAATCGACGAGGAGGCCGGAGAAGGAGTGCACTTCCACGCCCGGGATATCATCGGGTGCAGCGCAGGATGAGCTCCATCCGTTCCGGCACGGAGAAGACCGGGCGACTTGCCCTCGTTTTCCAGCACGGACCAGCAGATGCGGTCGAACAGACGCGCAGCGCGGCGGATGATGTCCAGGTGACCGTTCGTGAGCGGATCGAAGGAGCCGGGGTAGACGGCGATGCGCATCGGGGCGGAGATGGTAGCAGAAGGGTTGGTGTGCACAAGTTGATGGTCAACGTCTTGACGATCAGGCCGCATAACCTACGACTGGTACGCATTCGCGAGTCACCGAACGTTCCATGGGAGGGTGGGACATGCGGCAGACGATCAAGGTGAAGCGTCCGCGAACTCCGGCGCACGACGCAGATGACACCGACGCCGAATATGCAGAACCGCCTCCTCTCCACGCTCCGCACGTACCTGCCCGGCGCGTGGATCGATCCGCAGCAACAACGAGCTGATCGCCCTCTACCGCCTCCGCTACCGCATGGCCATGGAGGAGCAGAAGTACGACACGGCGATGATCTTCCTCAACAAGATCCTCGAGCTCGACCCGCTGAACCTCGAGGCCAAGCTGTGCAAGGGCGAGATCTACCACCGCTGCCTCGGCGACTACCGAGCGCCATCGAGCAGTACAACAAGGTCATCCGCCTCTCGATCCGACGGTCAGGACGAGACGGTCAACACCCGCGCCCGCGCGGCCATGGCGAGATCATGGAGATGCTGAGCTGACCGGACGGTTAGCCACACGAGCGTATTCGAGCGGTCCACTGTTGCAGCAACGCCGCGTGACCCGCTGTACGGCCCGCCCGTGCAGCTGACGATAGTCTCATCTAGCTGTAGGTGCTAACTTGGCCCCTCGACTTCGCTCGGGGCTTCGGCTCCGCTCCCTACCGGTCCCGTCTCCATCACGAAATCCAACGCGAACTCCAGCGCCTCCTTCGCGGGGGAGTCGGCGAACGGCACCAGCGCGGCGCGGGCGCGGTTGGCGTAGTCGCGGGCGATCTCGCGGGTCTTCTCCAGCGTCGCGTAGCGGTTCGACGATGGCCGAGGATCTCGGCGGGGTCGATGCCGTCGAAGGATTTGTTCGTCGACGACGCGCGAGATGATCTCGCGCTCGCGCGGGCGTCGCGCGCGGCACAGCCAGGATCAGGGGCAGGGTGACCTTGCCTTCCTTCAGATCGGACAGCGCGGGCTTGCCGAGGACTTCCGTGCTGGAGGTGAAGTCGAGCAGGTCGTCGATGAGCTGGAAGCAGACGCCCAGGTTGAAGCCGTAGGTCTGCAGCGCGGCGGCGTCGACTTCGGGGAGCTCCGCGAAGTAGCCAGGGATGCGGCAGGTCGCGCCGAAGAGCGCGGCGGTCTTCCTGCCGACGATGTCGAAGTAGTCCTCGACGGAGAGGTCGGTCCGGCCGTTGTGCTCCGTGCCCGAGGATCTCGCCCTCGATCATCTTGATCGTCGCATCCGACAGCAGCCGCAGGATCTCGAGGTTCCCCTCGGCCAGGGCCATGGCCATCGAGTGCATGAAGATGTAGTCGCCGACCAGCACCGTGAGGTTGTTGCCCCAGCCGTAGTTGACCGAGGTGCGGCCGCGGCGGACGTTGGCCTCGTCGATGATGTCGTCGTGGATCAGCGTCGCCGTGTGGATGAACTCCACGACAGCGGCATAGACGACGTCGCGGTAGCCGTCGTACTTCAGCATCCGCGACACGAGGAGCAGCAGCGCGGGGCGCAGGCGCTTGCCGCCGCCGCCGAGGATGTGCTCACCGACGTCGCTGATCGTGGCGATCCGCGATTGGAAGTTCCGGCGCAGCTCCTCTTCCACCAGCTCCAGCTTCGGCGCGATGAGGTCGAGAAGACGCTCCGCGTAAGCCGTCTGTCCGTTGAGGGTGCGAGGAGTCACGGCGCGAAGGATAGTCGATAGAACGGCAACCGCTCAACCGCGGTAGTTCGTGAACTGCAGCGGGATGCCGTAGTCGTTCGCCTTCACCAGCTGGATGGCCTTCTGCAGATCGTCCTTGGTCCGGCCCACGACCCGCACCTGATCGGACTGAATCGAGGCCTGAACCTTGACCTTGGCGTCCTTGATCGTCTTGACGATCGCCTTCGCCTTCTCGCTCTCGATGCCCTGGACGATCTTGGCTTTCTGGCGGACCGTGCCCATCTGCGCCGGCTCGAGCTTGCCGTAGTCGATCGCCTTCAGCGAGACCTGCCGCTTGACCAGCTTCGACTCGAGGATCTCCTTGACGCTGCGGAGCTTCCCCTCGTCGTCGCTGGTGACGACGAGCTCTTCGCCGGAGAGCTCGATGGAGCTCTTGCTGCCTTTGAAATCGAAACGCTGCGCCAGCTCCTTCTGGGCCTGCTGGACGGCGTTGGCGACTTCCTGCATGTCGGTCTTCGACACGATGTCGAACGAAAAATCCTGTGCCATTTAGTCTGCTCGAATGACCTGAACTCCCGCGGGAGGCGCGAACGTGAACGTGTCGGCCGAAGCGGCGCGGCGATGATATCCCGAGAACGAGAACGAGGTCTGGTTCCCGTCGCGGTCGGTGTAGTCGATGCGCTGGATGAGGTGCGTCGATGGGGCGACCGTCACGATGACGCTACGGATCATCGAGCTCTTGTCGCGCGGCTGGAGGGTGGTGACGACGTTCCCTCCGCGGTTCTGCTGCTTCACGATGAAGACGCGCTCGCGCGCGACGGGGTCGCCGAGAAGGAGGAAAGGGAGCTCGCGGCGGCGGGCGTCGGTGACCCGGCCGGTCGTGACCTGCTTGTCGCCGGGGACGTAGAACCACGAGTTGGTGCCGTCGAAGACGAACAGCTTCTGCTCGGGCGCGCTGTAGCTCCAGCGCATCTGCGGCAGGGTACCGAACACGACCGTGCCGTTCTCGACCTGGCTGGTCTTGAAGCCTTTGGCGGTGAAGCGGTGGGTGAAGCTCGCCTCCATGCCCGACATGGTCGCCGCGGCGCGGTCGAGCTCGATGGGGGCGGCGTTGCTTGTGATCGCTGCGATCGTGATCGCAGCCACGATGATGATTCGTTTCATGACAGGTCCCTCAGCAACCGCCGCGCCGAGACCGCTACAGCTTCTCGACTTCGATACTGACGATTGCCGAGTTGACAACAAAGATGCGGTCGTTTTTGCTCCGGTCGTCAGGGAACAGGAAGAAGCCGTTGCGCTCGGGGTTGTAGTGCGCCGTTCCGCGGATGACTTCGCCGTCGTTGAATTCGATGGAGATCCGCATGCCGCTGGCGGGCTCGAGCGCCTCATCGGGGACGATCCGCGGGAAGAACACTGCCTTCAAATCCGCGAACGGTATCTCGGACGTCTCACCGTCGTCGCCGTGGGCTACCAGCACCTGGCGGCTCGGGTCGATGGGGTCGAGCGCTACGCGCTCCGTCCGCCCGTCGCGGTAACGAAGAACCACTCGTTCGTCAGTCATGTGTCAGAAGAGTTCCAGACCCCATAAATCGTGGATGTGAATGATACCTTCGACCCGCTTCGCTTCGTCCACGGTGAAGAGGGAAGTGATCTTGTGCTGCTCCATGATCTGCAGGGCGGCCGACGCGAGCTCACCGGCGTTGATGGTGACCGGGTTCGTCTTCATCGACTCGCCAGCTCTCCGGCGGACGATCTGCTCGTCGTGCTCGAGGAGGCGCCGGAGATCGCCGTCGGAGATCACGCCTCGCATCTCGCCTGAGTCGCCGACGACCGCCGCGATGCCGAAGCCCTTCTTCGACATCTCGTAGATCACGTCGTGCATCATCGTGGACTCGCGGACGATCGGGACTTCGCCGCCCTTGTGCATCAAGTCACGCACGCGGAGGAAACGCTTGCCCAGCTTGCCGCCGGGATGGAGGAAGGCAAAGTCCTCTTCCTGGAAGCCGCGACGGACAAGGAGCGCCATTGCCAAGGCGTCCCCTAGAGCGAGAGTAG
Organism: uncultured Acidobacteriota bacterium; assembly: GCA_963821585.1. Taxonomy (GTDB): domain Bacteria; phylum Acidobacteriota; class Thermoanaerobaculia; order Gp7-AA8; family Gp7-AA8; genus QHVT01. Next base: position 2,460,853 of record CAWGEI010000003.1, on the reverse strand, counting down.
CGGTGGTCGAGGCCGTCGGCGCGAGGCCGAGGGGGCAGGCTTCTTTCGAGATCGCGGCGTTGAGGTGGAAGTCGGCGCCGCGCGCGAGGGTCGAGGCCGGATTCCCAGTGATGGCGATGATCTCCGCGCCGACGCGCTTGATCGACGGCAGCAGCCGGATCAGCTCCTCGGTCTCGCCGGAGTTGGAGACCGCGACGACGACGTCGCCCTTCACGAGCATCCCCATGTCGCCGTGAATCGCCTCGGTCGGGTGCATGAAGAACGAGGGAGTGCCGGTGGAGGCGAGGGTGGCGCTGATCTTCTTGCAGATGATGCCGGATTTGCCGACGCCCATGGTGACGACGCGGCCGTTGCAGGTGGCGATGGTCTCGACGGCGGCGACGAAGGACTGATCGAGGTGCGGGATGACGCCGAGGATGGCGGCGGCTTCGACTTCGAGAACGCGTCTCGCTTCCGCGAGCGCGGGATGCTCTTCGCCGTTAAGAGCGGGCTGAGTCATGGGCGCGGATGGTACCGCATCCGCGTTACTGACCGCGGGCGAGGCGTTCCTGTGGCAGGAGGGCGTGATAGAGCATGGCGGTGACAGGGACGGGGACGTTGACCTGCTTCGCCAGGCGCACGATCGCGCCGAGCTGGGCGTCGAGCTCGGAGGGTTTGCCTTCTATGACGTCGCGCTGGAGAGAGGAGGTGGACGCGGGCGGGAGTGCGTCGTAGCGCTCCCAGGTCTTCTCGATGGCATCGGCGCCGAGGTCGATGCCGCGGACGGTGGCGAGTGCGACGACTTCGCGGAGGGACTCGGTGACGATCGCGCGGATCTCGGGCACCGCGCGCCAGACACCGATCGGCACGCGGGTGAGCGCGCCGATGCCGCTCAGGGTGGCGATGAAGAGAAACTTGGTCCACATGCTGCGGTGGATGTCCTGAGGGACTTCGGCGGTGACGTTCGCCTGGGTGAACGCCTGCCGCAGTCGTTCGACGCGCCCGGTGCGTTGATTGTCGAGCTCACCGAACATCACCATGGGGTCGAACGCGGCGTGGCGGATGTGGCCGGGCTCGACGATGAAGCTGACGATGGCGCAGAGACCGCCGACGGCGTGGGCGCGGCCGAGGATGGAGGCGACGACTTCCGGGGCGTCGATGCCGTTCTCGAGGGGGACGACGATCGTGTCCGGGCCGAGCATCGGCTTCGCGCTCTCCGCGGCCTCGGGGATCTGCCACGCCTTCACGGCGAGGAGGATGGCGTCGACTGCGCCGACCGTGCGGGGATCGTCCGTCGCGCGCGGGCCCTCGACGGTGAAGTCGCCGTTGATGCTGTCGACGCGGAGACCTTTCGTGCGCAGAGCGTCGAGGGTGGCGCCGCGTGCGATGAACGTGGTGTCGATGCCCGCGTGTGCGAGGCGTCCGCCGAAGTAGCCGCCCACTCCGCCGGCGCCGATGATCGCGATCTTCACTTCTTCCAGGCCCCAAGCTGGCGATGGGTCTTGATCCAGACGTCGTCGATGGCCCCGCCGTGGAGCATCTTGGCGATCCAGACGATCTGTCCCGCGTGGTTGGCGATGTGGGAGAGGATGCCGAGCAGGTCTTCGAGGACGACCGCGTGCATCTTCGGCTCGGGGCTGGGGTCGCTCAGGCGCTCGGGAGTCAGTCCGTCGAAGGTGCGCTCGGCACGCGCGACCATGTCGTCGAACATCGCCATGACCTCGGCCTTGGGGATGGTGCGCCGCTCCGCAAACTCGGCCTCCCGGTCGCGCGCGTACTCGATGCCGCCAAGGTTGCGGTTGAGGAAGTGATTCAGGGAGCCGGTGAGGTGCAGAACGATGTTCCCGACCGAGTTGGACTCCTCGTTCGGCCGCCACCAGAGCTGTTCTTCTACGAGTGTATCGACGGCCGCGCGAATCTGCGCGGGAAAGACCTTCGTGATGCGGGAGCGGAGTGCGTCGAGAGTGATGTCGCTCATGAGGGGTCAGGATACCAAGTGCAGTTCCCCGGAAGCCGGCGGGGACCAGCCCATGGCATCAGTCTGATCGACCCCGGTGCGCGCGAAGGCGCGCTTTCCAAGCTAGCCCCGGGCGGACCGCCGCCCGGGGAACGCGGAGCCGAAGTCGACGCGGCCGCGAAGGCGGTCGCTACAAACACGCCTTGGAGCGGCCGCCTTCGCGGCCGCGTTGTTGGGGGCGTCCTCGCGTTACCCCGGGCGGCGGTCCGCCCGGGGCTAGCTTGGAGAGCGCGCCTTCGCGCGCCACGACAACACTTTCCGCACGAGCAAAGTTAGTGCGTATGGGGCAAAGCCCGGGGCCACAATTGGACAGCGCGCTTTCGCGCGCTGCCTACTCCTCCTTTTTCCTCCTCGCCACCGTCAGCGCGGCGCGCATCCAGTCGCGGAGCTCATCCACGTCTTCGAGGATATCTTCCGGCAGTTGGTAGTAGCCCATGGTGCCCTTGCCGAAGGGGTTGAAGGGTTGGCTGCCGCGCTCTTCGTAGGCGTTGCGCGTGCTCGCATCCACCTTGAAGTAAAGGACATCCTCGGCGATGAGGGCGAAGAAGAGGCCGCGGGAGTAGATGCCGACGCCGCCGAACATCGCCTTCGCCGTCACCGGTGCAACGGTGCGGAGCTGGTCGAGAATGTAGTCGCGAAACTCTGCGGAGACGGCCATGCTCGCGTTCAGGATACCAAGCCGAGTCTGCGCGCGTGGCCCAGCGCGTCGGCGGAGTCGCGGACGTAGACCATTTCGACGCCTGCGGACTTCGCTTCCTCGAAGATGGCCGCGAGGGCGCGATCGCGTACGTCGGGGGTGACGTCGCGGATGAAGGCCGCGAGGATGCGGCCGGGATGCGTCTGGATGACTTTCAGGTAGATCTCCGGGTCGTGCTGGCCGCTGTCGCCGATGAGAACGAACTTCAGCTCGGGGTAGTAGTCGACGAGCGTCTGGACCTGCGCGAGCTTGTGGTCCGTGTGGGAGGCCAGGATGAGCGTTTTTTCGTCGATCCCCCAGTCCTGCAGGAACATGGGGCCGTGGGGGATGCCGTTGATGTCCATGAAGTCGTGCAGGAGGTCGTACAGGTTCCACGGGCTGCTGGAGACGTAGAAGATCGGGTTCCGCCCGCCGTGCAGCGCGCGATAGAGCTCGGAGATGCCTTCGAACGGCAGGCGCCCGGCGGCGTTGTTGATGACCGAGCGGGTCATGCCGAGGAGGCTGGTGGCGTTCGTGCGGACGATCGTGTCGTCGATGTCGCTGATGACGCCGAACGCGGCGTCGGGCGACGGGACGATCACGTGCGCGACGGCGGAGACGTCGAAATCGGGAAGGTTGAGCGTGACCTCATGCCAGCCGGGATCGACGGCATCCGGCTGCAGCCGGATGGTGAAGTAGCCCTCGTCGTCCGTGACGCTCTCGACGACCGCCCCGCGATACGACCCGACGACCCGCGCTCTCGCCAGCTCGTCGCTCTGAAAGCGGCGATAGGTGTTCAGCAGGTTCCGCCAGAGAGGCTCCGCCTCGGCCACGCGGGTAATCCGCTTGTCGACCAGCGCGCGGCCCCGCACGAGCAGCTCGCTAGGGCGTCCGAAACCGCGGTAGGGGCTGATGACGACGTGCCTCGAGACCGGCCGCCCCCGGGCGCGGCGGTCGAGGCGCCGCTCGAGGTCGGCGGCGGCGCGGTGCAGAGTCCGGCGTGGCAGCATTCCATCCATTTTGCGATAGAATCGCATCTCCCACGGCTATGAACGGCGCGCTCCTTGCGTCGGCTGTACCAAGCACCCGAACTTCAACAGAAGAGGATCCTTGCATGAGCGAAATGGTGACCGCCGAGACCCCGGTTTCAGTCCGCCCTGCAGCGCCTTCCGCTGGGCCGGGCCCACGCACGAAGTCCCTGCCGGTCGAGCCGAAATCGGCGATCTGGAACCCGACCCCCGAGCAGCTCCGGCAGTTCGCGGATGAGATGCCGAACGCACGCCAGACGGAGTTCGGGAACGTGAACGTCGCGACCCGCGTCGTATCGCGCTCGAAGCTCTCGACCTTCGTCGCGACCGACCGCCCGGAGGAGCATTCCGACCAGACCATCACCCGGGCCGAGTACGACCGCATCGCGAAGCTCCAGGACGACTACATCCGCACGCGCGACATGCTGGTGATCGAGGGATACATCGGCAACGACCCGCAGTTCCGCACCGCCGCGCGGCTGGTCATCGAGAAGTCGAACGCCAACATCGCTGCCATGCAGCACATCCTCTATTACCCCGCCACGGCCGAGGAGCTGGCGGATTTCCAGCCGGAAGTGTCGGTCATCTACACGCCGAATCTGCGCGCCGAGGGGTATCCGGACGACCGCCTCATCGCCGTCGACGTCGAAAGCTACATCACCCGCGTCTTCAACTCCGACTACTTCGGCGAGTCGAAGAAGGGCGGCCTGAGGATGTGGAATAAGCTCGTTTACGAGCGCGGCGGTCTGGCGCTCCACGCGGGCTGCAAGATCATCCCCGTGAACGGCACGAACCGCACCGGCCTGATCGTTGGCCTCTCCGGTACCGGCAAGACGACCACGACGTTCACCAAACAGAACGACTCCCAGCCCGTGCAGGACGACTTCTGCGCGCTGATGCCAGGCGGCAAGGTGTACGCGACGGAGAACGGCTGTTTCGCCAAGACCTTCGGGCTGAATCCCCAGGACGAGCCGACGATCTACCACGCCTGCGCCTCGACGCACGCGTATCTCGAGAACGTCTCGCAGAACGACGAGGGGAAGATCGACTACTTCGACACCTCTTATACGCCGAACGGCCGCGCGGTCATCCGCATGCAGGACATCGCCGGAGCCGCCGACGCACGCGAGATCACGAAGGCCGACTTCCTCCTGATCCTCAACCGGAACGAGAACATCATCCCGGCCGTCGTGAAGCTCGAGGGCCCGCTCGCCGCCGCGTACTTCATGCTCGGCGAGACCAAGGGGACCAGCGCGGGCGGAGCGTCCGAGGCCGGCAAGTCGCTGCGCGTCCCGGGCACGAACCCGTTCTTCCCGCTGCTGCACGCCTACCAGGGCAACCGCATGCTGGAGCTCATGAAGGACAGCCCGATGGAGGTCTACCTCATGAACACCGGCGCCATCGGCGGCGATGGGAAGGCCGGGAGCTCGAAGAAGGTGAAGATCCAGCACTCGTCCGCCGTCGTGAAGGCCATCGCCGAGGGGACCATCCAGTGGGAACAGGACCCGGACTTCGGCTACCTCGTGGCCACTGAAGTCCCGGGAATCGACGACGCGGATTACCTCCAGCCGAAGAAGATGTACGAGCGGCAGGGAAGACTCGACGAGTACAACCAGCTCGTCGCCAAGTACAACAACGATCGCCGCGAGTACCTCCGCAAGTGGAAGGGGCTCAGCGAGGAGATCGTGAACGCGATCTGAGCCAACGTAGGGCGTGGCCTCAGCCCGCCCCCCCGGGAGGCGGGCTGAAAGCCACGCCCTACGTTCAGGTTTCCACGTGTAGGAACATGTACACCGCCGCGATGGCGAACAGGATGTTCGCGCTCCACGCCGACAGCAGCGGCGGCAGGTTTCCCACCTCGCCGAACTTCGTGAAGATCGCGTACACCATCCAGTAGACGATGCCGAGGACCAGGGCCAGTCCGATGCCGTAGAGCGCGCCTCGCCTGCCGATCTTGAACGCAAACGGCATCGCGATCAGCGCCATCACGATACTGATCACCGGCCAGGACGTCTTCGCATATAGCTTCACCGCCAGCTCGTCCGCAGCGTACCCGGACTCCCGCAACGTGCGGATGTACCGTCGCAGCTCCGCGTAGGTCATCTGGTCCGGCGGCGTCACCTCGGTCGCGAAATCCTCCGGCGTCTCCGGATAGAACAGCGCGACGGGCCGGGTGATGGGAGTGAACGTCGACTCGCCGTCGTCCGTGAACGAGCGGATCCAGCCGTTCTCGAACGCCCAGGCCTGGCCGTTCCACGTTGCGCTCGACGCGTAGACGCGCCGCGTCAGGCGGAAGTCGGAAGGGTGAAACTCGAACACCTGCACCTGTGTGAGGCGCTTGGCGTTCGTGTCGTACGCGAGGAAATTGATGATGTAGCGGCCCTTGCCGAGGTACCAGAGCTTCTGCTGGGAGCTGGTGATCTCGGTCTTGCCCTCGATGCGCCGCTTGAGCTGCGACGAGCGCTGGTTGGCGTACGGCAGGACGAAATCGAGGATGAAGTAGGCGAGCAGGCTGATGATCGCCGCGACGAAGATCACCGGCGCCGCGACGCGATACAGCGAGACGCCGCCCGACTTGATCGCCGTGACCTCGTTGTTCTTCGAGAGAATGCCGAACGTCACCAGAGTCGCCACGAGCACCGAGATGGGCAGCGTCCAGTTCAGCACGGTGAAGATCTGAAACCTGAAGTAGCGCAGCAGGGTGCTCGCGGCCACGCCGTTCTCGCGGACGTCCCGGGAGATCTCCGTGTACTCGACGATGACGAACAGCGCCACGACGGACACAAGCACGAGCAGCAGGATTTTCGTGAACTCGCGGAGGATGTAGCGGTCCAGGATATTCGGGAAGGTGATGTCGAGCCGGCTGAGCAGCGACCGGTTCTCTTCCACGGCCCCCGAAGACGAGCGCCGCACGAAGATCCGCCGGAACACGCCGGCAATCTTGGCGACGATCCCGCGGTCCGTCCGCTGCGCGAGGGCGTCCCGGTTCGCGCGGGTGAGCAGGTAGATACCGAGCGCGAGCAGGATGATGTTCGCGCCCCACATGCCGAGGAAGGGCGGGATCTTGCCGCTGCCGGCGAGCTGCTCGCCGTTGTTGATCATGATGTAGTAAAAGACGATGATTGCGATACTTAAAGAGAAACCTGAGCTTTTGCCGCCGCGGCGATTCGTGATGCCGAGCGGCAGCCCGAGCACACCGAAGGTAATGCAGGCAAATGGGATCGCGAGCTTCTTGTGGATCTCGACCAGGGCGATGTTGCGCGTGTAGCGGTCGCTGACCGACCGGCTGCGGCTCAGCGTCCGTTCCTGGTAGAGCAGTTCTCGCAGGTCCATCTCGCGAAACGACCGCGCGAGGTTGTTCGTGATGCCATCCGTGGCGCCGCGCGTCGGCAGGAGGATGCGCTGCGTGGCGCTCTCGGTCCGGTCGTAGCGGTCGGGCTTCGACGGATCCCAGACGTGGGTCTCCGCGCCCGCGAGGTTCATCCAGAGCTCGTTTTCGGGGCGCTGGAGGGCGATGCTGCCGCGGTTGGCGACGATGGTCCGCTGGCCGGCGCCCTGTTGCGTGAGCCCGCTGACGGCCTCGTCGTCGCTCTGCTGCTGCACGCGCTCCATGTGCTCGGCCATCTGCGCGGGCGTCAGGGATTCCTGGGGCGGGTCTTCGCGGCGGTTGTCGGCCACGAATACGCCTTTCCACTGGCCGGTGGCAGGGTCGACATCGTTCACGTAGATCATGAGGTTTTCGTACTCGTCGTAGAAAACCCGGGGCTTGACGACGCGCTCGGCGGACGCCGCGGTGAGCTCGGTGCGTAGCGTTACGAACTGCTGGTTGCCTTTCGGCATCACGAAATTGATGAGGTAGAGGTTCAGCAGGAACATCAGGAAGCTGAACACGAAGACCGGACGGTAGATCTTGCGCGTGGAGATGCCCAGCGCGCGCATGGCGACGATCTCGGAGTCCGAGGAGAGGCGTCCGATGGCGATGAGGATGCCGAAGAGCAGCGCCATCGGCACGGTCAGCACGACGATGTTCGGCAGCGAGTACAGGAGCAGTTTGCCCACGGCGGCCCCTGAGAGCGAACGGCGGATGATCAGGCCGGCCATGTCGAACAGCCGCTGCATGAGGATGATCGACGTGTAAAAGGTGAACCCGAGGGCAGTCGGGCCGACCATCTCTTTGAAGATGTAACGGGTCAGGGTGCTCATTGCCGACGCGGATTATGGCGGGAAACGGGCCAAGGATCTGGTTTCCGCAGAGTCTAGTAAGATCGATTATGTTAAACGACGTTATAGAGTGCGGCGGCAGCGGCGCCGCCGCTTTCTCATTCGTTTACCGCGAGCCCGCACCCGTCCCGCTCACGCCGCGGTGTTCGAAAGCGGTGGCCTCGTGGCCACCGCACTCCATAAGACGTCGCTCAGCACGGCGGCCGCCGTGGGCATCGAGCCGGCGCCCCGGCCGCTGAGCACGACCTCGCCGACGGCCCACCCGCGGATGACCACCGCGTTCTGCTCGTCGATCGCTCTTGCCAGCGGATGCGCGACCGGCACGCGCCGCGGCTCGACGACCAGCGACACGCCGCCCGCCACCCGCACCGCCTCGGCCACCTGGCGCACGACGCAGTCCTCCGCGCGCGCGCCCTCGATCTCCTCCGGCGTGACGCCGGCGATCCCGGTGACGCTGGTCCGCCGCACGGGCTCGTCGAATGCGAGCTGCGCCAGGATGGCCAACTTCTGCGCGGCGTCCTGGCCGTCGACGTCCAGCGCCGGATCGGCCTCCGCGAACCCGGCCTCCTGCGCGCACAGCACGGCGTCCGCGAAGCCCAGCCCCTCGGCCATGCGGCACAGGACGTAGTTCGACGTGCCGTTCAGGATTCCCGTGATCGACTCGATCGAGTCGCCGGCCAGGCCGCGGCGCAGAGCGCCGATCACCGGCACGCCGCCGCACACGCTGGCTTCGAACCCGATCTCGACGCCGCGCCGTGCGGCGGCGTCGAACAGCTCGCTGCCGCTGGCCGCCAGCAACGCCTTGTTGGCGGTGACGACGTGCCGCCCGCGCGCAATCGCGCGGCGGACGAACGTCCCGGCCGTATGGACGCCGCCGACGACCTCGACGATGAGATCGCAGTCCGCGTCGATCACGTCCAGCGCGCAGGTCGTAAGGAGGTCCCGGCCGACACCGGGACGCTCCTTTTCGAGGTCGCGTACGAGGATGCGGACGATCTCCGGGTCGAATCCGAAGCGCGCGCGGATCCGCTCGCGTTCCCGGTCGACCAGCCGTACGAATCCTCCACCGACCGTTCCGCACCCCAGGAGTCCGATTCGCAGCCGCTTCACGCCACACACTCCACGGCCGCCACACGCGTCGTCGTCCGCGCCAGCGCCTGCTCGAGGTCGTCGATGAGATCGCGCACGTCCTCGAGTCCCGCGGCGAGCCGGATCAGCGAGTCGCTGATGCCGACACTCCGCCGCACCTCGGGCTCCACCGATGCGTGCGTCATCGTCGCCGGATGGCAGAAGAGACTCTTCACGCCGCCCAGGGATTCGGCGAGCGACCAGAGGTGCAGTCGGCGCGTGAAGGCACGCGTCTCTTCGAGCGTCGCGTCGAGCTCGAAGGAGACGATCGCGCCGAAACGCGTCATCTGTTTCCGCGCGATGGCGTGGTCGGGCTGGTCGACGAGTCCCGGGTAATACACGCGGCGGACGCGGTCGCTGGCGAGCAGGTAGCGCGTCAGCAGCTCGGCGTTCGAGCAGTGGCGCTCCACGCGCAGGCCAAGGGTCTTCACACCGCGGAGGATCAGGAAACAGTCCTGCGGCGCGGGCACCGCGCCGATGGCGTTCTGCAGGAACTGCAGCTCCTTGTAGAGCCCCTCGTCGTTGGTAATGACGGCCCCGCCGATGACGTCGCTGTGGCCGTTGATGAACTTCGTCGTCGAGTGGAGCACGACGTCGGCGCCGAGGCTGAGCGGCTGCTGCAGGACCGGTGTGGCAAAGGTGTTGTCCACGACCGTGATGATTCCGTTGGCACGGGCGACGGCAGCGCATGTGACGATGTCGGTGACGCGCAACAGCGGATTGGACGGCGTTTCCAACCAGAGCAGCTTCGTGTTCGGGCGGATGGCGTTCTCGATGTTCACCGGCGACGTCGTGTCGACGAAGGTGAACTCGACGCCGAAGCGCTGGAAGACCTTCGTGAAGATGCGCCAGGCGCCGCCGTAGAGGTCCTGTGTGGACACGATGTGATCGCCGCGGCTGAGGAGCGACAGCACGGCGTGGATGGCGGCCATGCCGCTCGCGAACGCCAGTCCGTAGCGCGCGTTCTCCAGCGCCGCGAGGTTTTCTTCGAGCGCGCTCCGCGTCGGATTGCCGGTGCGCGCGTAGCAATAGCCCTTGTTGAGACCAGGCTCGGTCTGACGGAAAGTCGAGGTTTGATGGATCGGCGTGGTGACTGCGCCGGTGGCGTCGTCCGCCGGCTGACCGGCGTGAATTGCACGGGTATCGAAACGGTAGGCCATGATTCGTCCTCCAAACGGCCGCAAAGGTGCGTAGCGTTAGTTGTGGGGGGAAAGTTTGCGGAGGGCCCCGGGTCTACAAACGCGTGGCGTTACGCGCTCGCGCCGGGGCAACGCATCATCATTCGGCCCATGCGGGCGGGGCCGCGGCCCGCGAGGGCCACGACGACAACATCGATGACGAGCGTGCGAGTCATGTTGGCCGCGGAGAATACGCGCCTGGCGTTCCGCGTGTCAAATCCGAGGCTACTCCGACTCGAGCCGGCGCAGCAGTTCCCGAACCGCCTCGATGACCTCGGTCTTCTCGACGTTCGGCTTCTTGAACGCGAGGTTCAGCGTGAAGGGCAGCGCCTTGTCCTTCAGCGCGAAGGTGTAGTTCTTCGGCCGGCCAGCCTTCTTCGGCTCCGGTTTCGCCGCGGTCTGGCGGCGCAGCTCTTCCCGCGACAGCTCCCCTGCCGCCGACGCGCGCACGGCCTGCTCCATCGCCTCTTCCGAGCCCGCGCGCGCGACCTGCACGAGGGTGCTCTTCGAAGAGATTCCCGCCTCGCGGCACATGGCGCGGATGCGGTCCGGGATGTCGTTGAGGAGCAGTGTCTCCGTCACGGTCGTCCGGGACTTGCCGATCACGTGGGAGATCTTCTCGTGCGTGTAACCGAACTTCTGCTGGAGGACGTACAGCCCTTCCGCTTCTTCGAAGGGCGTCAGGTCCTTGCGCTGGATGTTCTCGATGAGCGCGATCTCGAGCTGCTCGCGGTCATCGACGTCGAGCTCGATGGCCGGGATCTCGTCGAGGCCGGCCAGCGTCGCCGCGCGGTAACGGCGCTCGCCGGCGATGATCTGGTAGCGGTTCGGCCCGATCACGCGGACCAGGATGGGCTCCAGCACGCCCTTCTCGCGGACGCTCGCCGCGAGCTCCTCGATGTTGCCGAGCTGCGTGCGCGGCTGATCCGCGTTCGGCTCGATGAACGGCAACGGGATCATCGATCCGATGTGCCGTCCGGATCGCCGCGTCAACTCCTCGACGTAGTGCGAATCGGCGCGCATGACGGCGCGTTGCGGCAAGCCTCGTTTAGACACGGGCGAGAAGCTCCTCGGACAGGCTGTAGTACTCCATTGCCCCGCTCGATTTCGGCGCGAAGGTGAAGATCGACTCCTTGTACGCCGGGCTCTCCTCGAGGCGGATGGACTTGGTGATGACGGTATTGAAGACGCGGTCGCCGAAGACGTTGCCGATCTGCTCGTGGATGTCCTTCGACAGCGTCGTGCGCTTGTCGTGCATCGTGATGACGACGCCGAGGAGCTGGAGATTCGGGTTCGGGCGTGACTTGATCTTCTCGATGGTCTCGAGGAGATCGTCCGTTCCTTCCAGCGCGAAGTACGAGGACTGAATCGGTACCAGCACGTGCGTCGACGCGACCAGCGCGTTGACCGTGATCATGCCCAGGGTCGGCGGGGTGTCGATGAAGATGTAGTCGTAATCGTTCGCCGCGTCCTTCATCCGGTCCTTCAGACGAAAGGGACCGTCCATGTCGCCGATGAGCTTGGACTCGAGCTTCGCCAGCGCGATGCGCGACGGCGCGACGAAGAGATTCTCCACAGGAGTCGGGACGATGACCGCCGGCAGCTCCATCTCCTCGCTCACCAGCACGTCGTACATCGAGCGCTGAACCGCGCGCGCGTCGACGTAGCTCATCGTCGAATTCGCCTGAGGATCGAGGTCGATGAGAAGGGTTTTGAAGCCTTTGTTGGCGACGGCGGCGGAGAGATTGATTGCGGTGGTGGTCTTACCCACACCACCTTTTTGATTGGCGACGGTGATGATCATTGAGCCGTCGCGATTCTAGCAGGTCACATCTTGTACTTGCCGAGATCCTCGGGCGAAAGATTTTCGAACCACGCCTTCTTCTTCTCCTCGGAGTCGGCTTCGTCGGGCGTGATGGTCTGCGCCTGGTCGAGGACGGACTGCGCGACGTAGATCGGCGCCTCGGTACGCAGCGCGAGGGCGATGGCGTCGCTCGGGCGCGCGTCGACTTCGAACGTGCGGTCCATGCCGGTGCCGACGGCGAGGCGGATCTGCGCGAAGAACGTGGAGTCACGGAGGTCGTTGATGACGATGCGCAGGACGCGCGCGTTGAGCTCGGCGATCAGGTTGCGGAGCAGGTCGTGCGTCATGGGGCGAGGCGTGGTGATGTTCTCGAGCTGGAGCGCGATCGCGTTCGCTTCGAAGATACCCACCCAGATCGGGAGGAAAAACTTGTCGTCGTCATCCTTGAGCACGACGATGGGCGAGTTCGACACGGGGTCGAGCATCAGTCCCTTGATCGACATCGCGATTAGCTCAGTCATGCTACGGCCTCCCCGCGCAGTGTGTGGTGCTGCGCCGAATCGATACGCACCCCAAGGATACTCCCGAGCGGCGTCGCGGGGTCTCCGTGAAAATTGACGACCCAGAAATCGTCGGTCCGTCCGGACAGCATCGCCGGGTCGTGTTTGCTCGGCCCCTCGACCAGCACCGGCATGACGCGGCCGCAATACGACTCCAGCCGCTCGCGCTTCATGCGCTCGTGCAGGTCGAACAACCGCTGCAGACGCTCCGAGGCGACCTCGTCGTCCAGGACAGCTCCGATCTTCAAGGACGGCGTTCCCGGCCGCGGCGAATACTTGAACGCGAAGAGCGAGCCGTACCGTACCTCTTCGATGAGCGACAGCGTCTCGAGGAAATCCTCCTCAGTCTCGCCCGGGAAGCCGACGATGATGTCGGTCGAGAAGTGAATGTCCGGGATCGCTTCACGGATGCGCGCGAGGGTCTCCAGGTACTTTTCACGCGTGTACAGCCGCTTCATGCGCCGCAACACGCGCGACGATCCGGACTGTACCGGCAGGTGCAGGTAGCGCGAGATGTTCTCGTGATCGCGCATGGCGACGATCATCGAATCATTCACCTCGGCCGGGTGCGAGGTCGTGAAGCGCAGCCGCACGACGCCGGGAATCTCCGCGACGGCCGCGAGCAGCGCGCCGAAATCGCGTCCGGTTACCGGGCAGCGATAGGCGTTGACGGTCTGCCCGAGGAGCTCGATCTCCATGCGGCCGCTCTCGACGGCAATGCGCACTTCGCGCAGCAGGTCGTCGAACGGACGCGACACCTCACGGCCCCGCGTCGTCGGTACGATGCAGAACGTGCAGTTCTTGTTGCAGCCTTCGATGATCGTGACCCACGCCCTGGTCGGATGCGCGCGGTCGATCGCGAATGCGTCGTAGTTGCGCTCCTCGGGGAACTCGATCGCGACGCGGCGCCCATTCTCGAGCACGTCGTCGAGATGACCGACGTTGCCGGGTCCCATCACGAAGTCTACCCACGGCGCGCGCTCGAGGATCCGCTCCCCTTCCTGCTGCGCGACGCATCCACAGACGCCGATCTTGGCGCCGGTCTCGCGCTTGATCTCGCGGAGACGTCCCAGGCGCGAGAAGACTTTCTGTTCCGCCTTGTCGCGCACCGAGCAGGTGTTGAGGAGGATCAGGTCCGCCTGGTTCTCATCCTCGATGCGGCGGTATCCGCGGAGCTTCAAATTGCCCGACAGCCGTTCGCTGTCCAGCTCGTTCATCTGACAGCCCCACGTTTCGATGAAGTACGTTTTCATGGCTGCAGCGTCCGAGCCGCGTCGAGCTTCGCTTTCACGTCGTTGAACTTCTTCACGATCTCCGTGTCGCGGCGGTTCAGATCGTTCTCTTCGTAATACTGCTGCTCGATCGCCGCGAGCTCTTTCTCGAGATCGGCTACGAGCCGCTCGTGCTTCGCGCGCAGCTCGTTCGTCGCTTTGTCGGCGGCCTTTTTGGCTTCGTGCTGCTCGGTGAGCGACGGCCCTTTCGCGACAGGCGTCGCCGGGATGTTCGGCGTCTCGACGACCTTCGCCTTCGACTTCTTCACGTCGGCGTTCGTGATGACTTTCGATTTGCTCTTCTGCCGCTTCGACTTCGCGCCCTTCGCGGCATTCGTCAGATCACCGGCGAACGACGCCGCGCCGAGGCACAGCGTCAGGATGAGCGCGAGAGCTTTCATACGCGGCCGTAGCGATCTTCGAGGCGGACCACGTCGTCGAGCTCGGTCGTCGAGACTTCCGCGACGTCGGTATCGGTCACGGCGAACATCCGGTGGATCAGCCGCGGCGGGATGTGGAAGGCCTCCCCTTTCCGCAGCGGCAGCTCGCGCCGGTCGCCGCCGTGCTCGATCGTCAGCCTCAGTTCGCCCTCGACAACGTAGAGCGTTTCCTCTTTCATTTCGTGGTACTGGAGGCTCAGGGACTCGCCCTGATTGATGTGCAGAATCTTGCCGACGTAGCGGTCGGTCTTCGCGAAAATCAGCTCGTAGCCCCAGGGTTTCGGCACGTGCGTGATGTCGTGGGTCTTGAAGAGATCGTTCATTGTGGGGTGCTGACCAGCCCTTCAGGGAATCGCATGGCCACGCTCTCGATGATGTACTCCTCGATCTCCTGCGCGGTCTTTTTCTGCAGCGACGCCTCAGCGATGCGCTTCAGATCTTTGTAGCGGACGGAACGGATGACGTTCTTCACGACCGGGATCGAGCTCGGATTCATCGAGTAGATCTCCAGGCCGAGGCCGAGGAGCACCATCGCGTAGATCGGATCGGAGGCCATCTCGCCGCACATCGACACCGGGATTCCGGCGCGCTTGCCGGCGTCGATCACGAATTTGATCAGGCGCAGCAGCGCTGGATGGAGCGGCTCGTAGAGGTAGCTGACGTTCTCGTTCCCGCGATCGATCGCGAGCGAATATTGGATGAGGTCGTTGGTGCCGATGGCGAAGAAGTCCGCCTCGGTCGCGAGGAGGTCCGCGATCACGGCGGCGGACGGCACCTCGATCATGATGCCGATCTGCAACTCGTGGTTGTACGCGATTCCCTCGGCGTCGAGCTCCAGCCGGATCTCGCGCACGAGCGTCTTCACCTGACGCAACTCCTGCACGCCGGAGACGAGCGGGAACATGATCTTGATCTTCCCGAATGCCGAGGCGCGGAGCAGCGCGCGCAGCTGCGTCTTGAACATGTCGCGATGCTGCATGCAGAGACGCAGCGCGCGCAGCCCGAGGACCGGGTTCTCTTCCTTCGAGCCCATGACTTCGCGGGCGAGCTTCTTACCGCCGAGGTCGAACGTCCGGATGACGCACCAGTTCGGCGCCGTCGCCTCGGCCAGTTTGCGATAGACGTTGAAGTGCTCCTCCTCGGTCGGCAGGTACGGTGCCGTGGAGATGTAGAGGAACTCGGAGCGATAGAGGCCGATGCCTTCCGCGCCGAACTTCTTCGCATCGTCGAGCTCCTCGATGAGCTCGATGTTGGCCTGGAGCGAGATCGTGTGATGGTCCTTCGTCACCGCGGCGAGGTCGCGGTTCTCGAGGAGCTTCTTCTCCGCCTCTTCGTGACGCGACTCGCGCGTGCGGTACTCGGAGAGCATGGCCGGAGTCGGATTGACGACCACCGTGCCCTCGTAGCCGTCGACGATCACCAGCTCGTCGTTGTCGACGATCTTGGTGAGGCGCGGAACTCCGATGACGCAGGGCATGAAGAGGGACTTCGCAATGATCGATGTATGGGACGTACGGCCACCCACTTCGGTTGCGAAGCCGACGATCGGCCGGCGGTTGAAATGGACGGTGTCGGACGGAGTGAGATCGTCGGCGATGATCACCACGTCGTGTTTGATCTCGGACAGATCGTGGTGGGCGATGCCCATGAGGTTCACGAGCACACGCTCGGCGACGTCTTTGACGTCGGCGACGCGCTCGCGCAGGTAGTCGTCGTCGAAGCTGGCGAAGCGCGCCTGCAGTTCTTCCTGGACCTCCGCGAGCGCCCACTCGGCGTTGACCTGCTCGAGCTCGATCTTCTGCGTGACCTTGTCGGAGAAGGAAGCGTCGCCGACGATCATGGCGTGGGCCTCGAAGATCGAGGCGTACTCATCGCCCATCGAGCGGCTGACTTTCACCTTGAGCTCGTGGAGCTCGTCCCGCGTCTTCTCCAGCGACTCCAGAAAGCGCGTGATCTCCGAGGCCACTTCTTCCTCGCGGATGGGCACGCGGTAGACGGCCGAGACGCGCTTCTCGACGATGACCGCACGGCCAATGGCGATGCCAGGCGAGACGCCTACGCCTTTGTAAGTGCGGATGTCGCTACGGGTCGTTGCTGGCATCAATCGAGTCCTGAGTGCTGAGTCAGCACTTCGGGTTCATTCTACTTCGTCGAACTTGGCGTCGATGAGCTTCTCGACCGCATCGAGCGCGTCGCGCTCGTCCTCGCCGTCAGCGCGAACCTTCACGGTGGAGCCCCGGCCCGCGGCGAGCAGCAGAATGCCGAGGATCGATTTGCCGTCGACTTCCTCGTCGCCCTTGCGGACCTTGATGTCCGCCTTGAAGCGGGCCGCCGTGTGGACGAGCTTCGCCGCCGCGCGCGCGTGCAGCCCCAGCTTGTTCTTGATCTCGATGTCGCGCTCGATCACGCGGTCGCTCCCGCGGCCTTCGTGGTCAGCAGGTCCGAGGCGACGCGGATCGCCTTCGAGCCCTTCTCGCTGATGACGTGGGCGAGCGTGGCCACGTCCTTCGCCTCTTCCTTCACCATCGCGAACTTCACGATCATTGGCAGATTCACTCCCGTGACGATCTCGATGCGGCCCTGTTCGAGAAACGACAGGCTGATGTTGCTCGGGGTGCCCCCGAACATGTCGGTGAAGATGATGACGGCGCGGTCGCGTCCCACCCGCTCCAGCGCGGCGGCGATCTTCGTGCGCGCCTCTTCGACGGTGTCATTCCATTCCAGCGGCACGGCTTCGATGCCCGACACGTCGGCCTCGATCTGTCGCGCGGCGTTGAGCAGCTCCTGCGCGAGATTTCCGTGGGTAACGATCAATGCCCCGATCACCGGGTCCCTCCCTCAAAAGCCTGCGCATGATACCGCAGCCGTCTGGCGACGAGACGATCGTGACTACCTGATATTGACAGGCTCATATTAATTTTCGTAAACTGCGCTCGTTGCGCTTAGATATGATTTAAGGAGACTCAGATGACACGTTACACCATTCATCAGCGACCCGATTTGACCAACATCCAGACGCAGCTCCACCGGATCTTCGAGCCGTTCGCCCGTTTCGCCTCCCACGAGGACGAAGACCTCGTGAGCGGGACCTGGGTCCCGCCGGTCGACGTCGCCGAGACGCAGGAGAAGATCCTTGTCCGCGCCGAAGTGCCGGGGATGAAGCAGGAGGACATCCAGATCGAGTTCGAGAACGGCCTGCTCACGATCCGTGGCGAGCGTAAGCTCGAGAAGGCGGAAGGAGTTACGTGGCACCGCGTCGAGCGCGTCTACGGAAACTTCAGCCGCTCGTTCACTCTCCCCCGCACCGTCGACGCGGAGAAGATCGCGGCCTCGTACCGCGACGGCATCCTCGAGATCGACGTGCCGAAGAAGGAAGAGGCGAAGCCGAAGAACATCCGGATCGCCGTGAACTGATTCCATGTAGGGCGTGGCTTCAGCCCGCCCCCCACGGGGAGGCGGGCTGAAGCCCGCCCTACATTTTACCGTTTGTGGTCCCGGTGCACGATCTCCACGGTGTACCCCTCCCGCTCGAGATCCTCACTCAGCCGCTGTGCGATCGCCACGGACCGGTGTTTCCCGCCCGTGCAGCCGATGCCGATCGTAAGATAGCTCTTCATCTCCTTCTCGTACTGCGGAAGGACGTAGCGGACGAAATCCGCGAGGCGCCCGTAGAACTCGTCGTACTCCGGCTGGGCGCGCAGGTACTCCACGACCTCCGGGTCGAGTCCGGTCTTCGGGCGCAGCTCGGCGATGAAGTGCGGGTTCGGCAGGAAGCGCACGTCGAACAGCAGGTCGAGGTTGTACGGCATGCTGTGCTTGAAGCCGAACGAGATGACCGTTACGAGCATCTGCGGCCGCTCGCCAGGCATATCGAACCGCCGCATCACCTCGGCCTTCAGCTCGTGGACGGAGAACGCGGACGTGTCCAGCACCATGTCCGCGAGCGACTTCACTTCCGTCAGGGCTTCGCGCTCCTCGCGGATCGCGTCGACCACCGGACAGGTCTTCGCCATCGGGTGCGGCCGGCGCGTCTCGGAGTACCGCCGGGCGAGCACTTCGTCCGAGGCTTCGAGGAAGATCAGCATCGCGTTCGGCGCGCGCTTCTTCAGCCGGTCGCGATAGAACGCCGGGAACAGCGTCGCGAAATCGTGCGTGCGGACGTCCACCACGATTCCGACCCGGCTCGCCTTCTCGTGCGCCGTCACCTCATCGAGATACGGCTCGATCAGCTCGATCGGCAGGTTGTCCGTGCAGTAGAAACCGAGGTCCTCCAGCGTCGACTGCACGTAGCTCTTGCCCGAGCCCGACAGGCCGGTGATCACGACGAGGTATTCAGGCGCAGGGCTGGTCATCGATTCTGTCATCGCGGCGGCAGCCCGTCCGTGAGCACGCCGCTGGCGCGCGCGATCCGTTCGTCGATCCGCCGCGTGAACTCGCGCGCGGAGTCGTAGCCCTGCAGTTTCATGAGGTGATTGCGCGCGGCGATCTCCACCAGCAGCGCAAGGTTGCGTCCCGACGCCACCGGCAGCCGCACGTACGGCTTGGGCACGCCGAGGAGCTCGTACGTCTCGCCGGAAATCCCCAGGCGGTCGTACTCCGTGCCCTCCACCCACTTCTCCAGCTTCACCACCAGATCGATCGGCTTCACGTCGCGCGTCGACGCGACGCCGAACAGGTCCTTGATGTCGATGATCCCGATGCCGCGCAGCTCCATGTGATGGCGCAGCAGATCGTTCGAGTACCCGAGCAGCACGTCGTTCGGATGGCGCTTAATGATCACCAGGTCGTCCGCGATCAGCCGATGGCCGCGATAGATCAGGTCCAGCGCGCACTCGCTCTTGCCGATGCCGCTGTCGCCGAGGAGCAGGACACCGATGCCGTAGACGTCGAGCAGCCCCGAGTGCATCGTCAGCCGCGGCGCCATCGTCTCCTCGAGCACGTACGTCGTCCGCGTGATCGTCGTCGACGACATCGCCGGCGTCGAGAACAGCGGCACCGAGCGCTTCTCGCACTCCACGCGGAACTCGTCCAGCGGGGTGATCCCCTTCGTCACCATGAAACAGGAGATGTCGAGCGCCGCGACGTCGCGGATGCGCTTCTCGCGCAGACGCGGCGGCAGGCTCTGCAGGTACTTTGTTTCCGAGGCGCCGATGATCTGCACGCGCCAGGGCTTGATGTATTCGTAATAGCCGGCGAACGCGAGACCCGGCTTCTGCACGCGCGGGCGGGCGATGACGCGGCTCAAGCCGTCGTCGCCGGTCACGAGCTTCAGGTGGAGGTCGTCCAGCTCGCCCCCGTTGAGCGATTGGACGGTGGTTTCAATGAAATCCTCGTCGTTCACGGAAGCGCAATGGTACGCGATAAAACGTAGGGCGCGGCTTCAGCCCGCCCTCTCACGGGGGCGGCGGGCTGAAGCCACGCCCTACGTTGTTTCCTAGAACTCTGGCGAGATCAGGCCGAGGTTGTTGTCCCTGCGCTTGTAGATCACCGACACCTTGTCGTTGTCGATGTCCCGGAAGACGATGAACTCGTTCTTCGAGTCATCCAGCCGCAGAGCGGCCTCCTCGATCGACATCGGGCGGATGGCGATGTTGTTCGTCTTCACGATGCGCGGCGCGCGCTCCTCGGTCTCCTCGCGCAGCTGTGCCGGCTCGAGCACCTGCACCGACCATTCGGTGATGGCCTTGCGGCCGTTGCCTTCCTTGCGGTGATGGTCGCGGATCTTCTCGCGGTTCTTCTGGGCCTGGCGCTTCAGATGGTCGATCGCCGAGTTGACGGCGTCCTGCATCGACTCGTCCGACTCCTGCACGGTCTTGACGTCGTGCTCCTTGCCGGTCATCAGGATCTCGCAGATGTTGCGGTACTTCTCGACCTGCAGCACGACGCGCACGTCGATGACGTCGTCGAAGAGCTTCTCCTCGATCTTCGCCAGCTTCTTCTCCACCATGTCGCGGACGTCGGGGGGGATCTCGTAGTTGCGGCCGGAAATCTCGGTTGCCATGGATGACACCTCGAACTAGAAAATTTGTTTGCGGTCCGTGGAGGACGGGATGTTGAGCTCGTCCCGGTACTTGGCCACGGTCCGGCGGGCGATGTTGATCCCCTCGTCGTTCAGGATCTTCATGATCTTCGAATCGCTGAGGGGTTTGCGCGGGTCCTCGTTCTCGATGAAGCTCTGGATCTTCTTCTTCACCGTGAGGGACGAGATGTCCTCGCCCGTATCGGAATCGATTCCGCTGTGGAAGAAGTACTTCATCAGGAACAGGCCGCGCGGCGTGTGCACGTACTTGTTGGAGACGACGCGGGACACGGTCGACTCGTGCATCTGGATGTCGTCGGCGACGTCGCGGAGCACGAGGGGCCGCAGGAAATCGATGCCCTTCTCCAGGAACTCGCGCTGGTGCTTGACGATGGATTCGGCCACTTTGTAAATCGTGCGCTGGCGCTGGTCGAGTGACTTGATGAGCCACACCGCGGAGCGGATCTTGTCTTTGATGTAGTTGACCGTCTCGCCGTCCGACTTCGAGTCCATCGAGTTGAGCATGGAACGGTAGCCGCTGTTGATGCGCAGCTTCGGCATCCCGTCCTCGTTGAGCACGATCACGTACTCGTCCCCGACCTTGTGGACGTGGACATCGGGCTCGACGTAGATCGCTCGCTCATTGGAGTATTTCCTCCCTGGCTTCGGATCGAGATGCTTGATCAGCTCGACGATCCCCTCCAGCGTCTTCATGTCGATGCCGAGGGTCTTGGCGAGCGGCGCGAACTTCCGCTGCATGAACTCTTCCCAGTGGTCGCGGATGATGACCTCGACCAGGGGGGCGTCGATCTCGAGGAACCGCAACTGCAGGAGCAGGCACTCGCGGAGATCGCGCGCGCCGGCCCCGATGGGATCGAGCGATTGCACCGCCGCGACCGCCAGCTCGACCTCTTCGGCCGTATAGCCGCCCGAGGCGACGATCTCGTCGTTGTTCGCGCGGAGGTAGCCGTCCTCATCGATGTTGCCGATGATGAACTGGGCGATCTCCTTGGTCCGCGGCGAGGCGTCCGACATCGAGAGCTGCCACGTCAGGTGATCGGAGAGGTTCGGCGGCCGCGTCAGGGTGTTCTCGATGGGGAACTCTTCGTGCTCCTCCCCCATCCCGCGCGGGTTGTAGCCGTACTCGATGTAGTCCTGGAAGTAGGCGTCGTAGTCGATCTCGTCGAAGGAGTCCTTCTCTTCCGGCTTCGCCTCGACCGGGGCGGGCTCGGCGGCCTGTTCGTTCTCCGCCTTGGTCTCCTCGGCCTGAGTCTCCTCCGCCTTCACGTCTTCGGCGGATTCTTCGAGGAGCGGGTTCTCGAGCAGTTCCTGGTTGAGGACTTCCTGGAGCTCGAGCTTCGAGAGCTGCAGCAGCTTGATCGCCTGCTGCAGCGAGGGCGTCATGATCAGCTTCTGGCTGAGTTTTAAGTGAAGCTTCTGTTCAAGTGCCATGGATGACGACTGTGCGGGTGCCCTTCGATTCCCTCAGGGCAAGCCCTTCGCGCTCAGTTTAGATTGAATGTCTCGCCGAGGTAAATTCGCCTCACCTCGGCGTCAGCGGAAAGGCTTTCCGGCGCTCCCTGTCGGAAGATCTCCCCTTCTTTGATGATGTAGGCCCTGTCGGTGATCTTCAATGTTTCCCGGACGTTGTGGTCCGTGATGAGGATCCCAATCCCCCGGGCCCGCAGCTGCGAAACGATTCGTTGAATTTCGAACACTGCGATTGGATCGATTCCTGCAAACGGCTCATCTAGCAAAATGAATGCCGGATTGATCGCGAGGCTCCTCGCGATCTCCACGCGCCGCCGCTCTCCCCCCGACAACGTGAACGCCCGGCTCCGCGCGATGTGCGAGATCCCGAACTCGTCGAGGAGCTCACGCGTGCGCCGCTGCCGCTCCGCCAGCGGGAGACTCATGGTCTCGAAGACCGACAGCAGGTTCTCCTCGACCGTGAGCTTGCGGAACACCGACGGCTCCTGCGGCAGATAGCTGAGCCCTCGCTGCGCGCGCAGATACATCGGCAGCTCGGTGATGTCTTCATCGCCGAGGGAGACCGTGCCGTCGTCCGGCCGCACCAGGCCGACGATCATGTAGAACGTCGTGGTCTTCCCCGCGCCGTTCGGCCCCAGAAGCCCGACGATCTCGCCCTGCCGGATGTCGACGGAGACGTCCCGCACCACCTTCCGGCCTTTGTAGACCTTCACGAGGTGCGTCGCGGTGAGCGTGAGCTGGGCGTCGGCCATCTGCGCGGCGGAGATTATCAGAGCGCGGAGGGCAGAGCGCAGAGGGCAGAAGAGAAACCTCGCTTCGAACTTCTGCCCTCTGCCCTGCTAATCCTCTTCGTGCTTGTACGTCCCCTTCGTCTCCCCGTGGGGGCTGACGACCTGGACGCGGTTCTTGGCGAGGTCGAAGCTGATCTGCTGGCCGGCGAGCGAGCCGCTGGGGTCGGACATCGTCGCGGGCGCGCCGGTGAAGAAGATCATCTTCCGGTCGACGTGATAGACGGCCTTGTCGCCCGCGCCTTTGCGGCGCGTCGCGGATTCGACCACGTTCACGGCCTGGTCGCACTCCATGCGCTGGAGCTTGTGCTTGTCGTCGAAGAAGAACGCCGACTTCTCGGACTTCAGCGTGCGCGTCTCGTCGACGATGACCACCTTGCCGAGGAGGTCGATGCGGCGATCGGCTTTGCGCGCGACGAGCTGCTCGCTCGTGGTCTGCACCGGCGTTTTCCGCGCCTCGGTCCCCGTGTTGTACAGCACCGTCCGCACGCCGCCGCGCGCGGTCACCGAGTCGCCGTTGCCCTGCATCTGCAGCTCGCTGGCGAGGATGGTGTTGTTGTCCTGCCACGCCTTCACGCGCCCGGTGAAGAGCGCGATCTTGTCGGCCTGGCGCATGACCAGCTCGTCCGAGTTGACGAAGACCGGCTTGTTGCCCGTGGGGAAGAGCGACGTCGCGTTAGGAGTCGCGCCGCCGCCGCGCGACACGAGCTCCGCGATCACCGAGCCGCTCGCGCGAGCCGTCTGCGCACGCGGCGAGAACTCGATCTGTTTCGCCTTCAGCGTCTGCCCGTCGGTGACGACTGTCGCCTGCCACCCTGGATCGGTCGTGAGCGATGATCTTGTCGCCGAGGATGTCGTACGTCGCGCGAAACGCGGAGGCGGTGTTCTTCGGATCGCTGTAGCGGAACGCGCCTTCCAGGTTCGCCGCGCGCGCCTTGCGCGTGCCCTGATCGAACCACACCGTCACGTGCTCCGCCTGGATCTGCCGCGTCTCGGCGCGCGATCTCCTTCATCACCACCTGCCAGTCGGCCTTGATCTCGTTTACCGCGCGGTTCAGGAGACCGATGCGCACGTTGCGCGCGACGATGTCCCGTCGCGGCGGACCGTCGAGCACCGCGTGGACGGGCACCGGCGAATCCGCATTCACGCTGGCGATGATGGCGTTGATCTGCCCGTCCGGACCGACTTCCGTTTTGTAGTGATCGCAGGTGATCGTCTTGCGCCCGCCGAGGTCCTCGCCCGGCGCGGGATTCGCGGCCATGACGATCACGACGTGGCCATTGCCTTCGAGGCCGATGAGCTGCCGGCGGTCCTGCGTGAACCGGGCGATCATCCAGTCGGAATTGACGCGCTCCGGGCCGCGGTCGAACTGCACCTTTTCCTTCCACTCGAGCGTGTTTTCGTGGCGGCGGAAGATGCTCTCCGTGCCCCGGATGCGTCATCGGCAGCTCGCCCGGCTGCAACACGGCCATCGTCGCGTCCACGTCCTTGTGCAGCCGCAGCGTCTCGCCCTGCACGTCGAGGTCGAGCGCGCCGGCCTTCCCCTGCCAGCGGTCGATGCGGAACTGCACGGGGATGTCGTTCGTCAGCCGCGCGCCGTCATAGCGGATCTCGGCGGTGACGATCTCCATGCCGTCGCTGGAGCTCACGCGCACGCCGCCCTTCGCGTCGGCTTCCTTCGTCTCCGCGTTGAACTGCGCCTGCGGGCAGGAGAGCTCGTACGTGAGCCCGTTCGCGCGGAAGAGGGTGAGCTTCACGCCCTCGAGGGTCGTCCAGCCCGACTTGAACGCCACGACGCGCGTGGCGCTGATGCGGGAGACGACGCGTCCGCCGATCGTCTGCACGTCCTCGAAGGCCGTCGATTCCGCTCCCGGCTGGTCGCCGGGCCTCACCGTGGAGGTCACCGGCTCGGCCGGTTTGCGGCGCCCGGGCGTGGCCGACTTGTTCCAGCTGAGGACGATGAGGACGACGAACGCGAGGAAGACGATCGGCAGCGCGATGCGGAGAGCTCGAATCGTGCGCTGCATGTCGTTGCGCCGTAACACCTTCGCTACCGGTTTCGTTCCGCGTCCGGTTACGATTGCGCCCCATGCGCGCCACTATCGCCGCGGTTCTGCTCACACTCTTCGCGATCAGTGCCAATTCCCAGGAGTCGAAAGACACCCCGAAGGAGAACGCCTACGTCACCGAGCTCCTCAAACAGCTCGGCCCGAACGCGAAGAAGCCGGCGGGCGAGGTCTTCAAGAACGTGACGCTGATGCAGGACATGCCGGCGGACCGCTTCCTGCGCATCATGGACACCGGCTACCGCCAGTCCCTCGGCGTCAGTTGCGACTACTGCCACGTGGAGGATCGCTGGGAGGCGGACGAGAAGCGCCCAAAACGCGCGGCCCGGGAGATGATCCTGATGGTGCGCATGATCAACAAGCACCTCGGTACCCTGACGGAGATCGACACGCAGGACGCGGCGGTGAACTGCACGACCTGCCACCGCGGGTATGTGAAACCGGCGCTCCAGATGCGGTGATATGGAGTGCGGAGGCAGCGCCTCCGCTTTCCAATTCGTTTGCCGTGAGCCGCGCACGTGCAGCTCGCGCCGCTTGCGGACCTGCGCGCGAAGGCGCGCTTTACAACTGTAGCTCCGGGCTTTTTGCCCGGGGTTCCGCGTGTCGACAGGGCTCGCGACCGCGAAGGCGGTCGCTACAAATGCACTTGGAGCGGCCGCCTTCGCGGCCGCAAACTCTGCGCGATCCCTGCATTCCCCGGGCACAAGCCCGGGGCCACAGTTGCAAAGCGCGCCTTCGCGCGCAGAAGACGCAGCCTTCACGCGGCGCAGGCTGCACGCGTGCGGCTCACGGCAAACGAATTCGAAAGCGGCGGCGTTGCCGCCGCACTCCAATTTCAGTGCGCGGCTCGTGCGTCGACGACTTCCAGCCGGATCCCCCGGTACTTGTCCGGCTCGATCTTCACCAGCAGATCAACGGGGCCGCTGACGACGTCCAGCCCCTTCACGCTCGGCCAGAGCACACCGGTCGCGCTCCCCGTCGCATCCGACAGCGACAGCTCGCAACAATTCTCGGCGAACGTGCGCGTCCCGGTGACCGTGACGTCGCTCACGAGGAACAGCGGCTGCGCGTTCCCCGCACCGAACGGCTGGAACATCTCGTGCGCGGCGAGGAACTCCCCGTCGATCTCAGCGAGGGTCAGCATCGCGTCGATGTGCGCCTCGCGACAAAAGAGCGATTCATCGAACGTCTCGAAGAGCGTCTGCAACCGCGTGCGCAGCGCGTCGAGGTGCCTCGTCTCCAGCGAGAAGCCGCACGCGAACTCGTGGCCGCCGAAGTGCGTGAAGACGTCGGATACGGACGCGAGTGCGCTATGGAGATCGATCGTCGGGAGGCTGCGGCCCGAGCCGACGCACGTCTCCCCTTCGATCGTCATGACCAGCGTCGGGCGGTAGTAGCGCTGCGCGATCCGCCCCGCGGTCAATCCGAGAACGCCGCGGTGCCACTCCTCGCCGGCGAGGATGAGAACCCGTTCCCCACCGCGGATCTGCGCTTCCGCCGACTCGCGCACCTGAACCTCGATCTCCTGCCGCTCCGCGTTCAGCCGATCGAGCTCGCCGCAGATCTTCCACGCCGCATCTTCATCCGGTGCCGCGAACAGGTCGATGGCGGTATTCGCAGAAGCCAGCCGTCCCGCGGCGTTGATCCGCGGCCCGATCTTGAAACCGACGTCCACTGCGCGCAGCGCACGCCCTTCGAGCCCGAGTCGTTTCAGGAGTGCCCGCAGTCCCGGATTGCGCACGTCGGCCAAGCCGGCGAGCCCGAGGGAGGTGATGGTGCGGTTCTCGCCGACGAGCGGCGCCACGTCCGCGACCGTCCCGATCGCCGCGATCTTCAGCAGCGACTCGATGGACATCTTCTTTCCGTTGCGCCGCAGCAGCTCGCAACAGAGCTTGAACGCCACGCCGACGCCCGCCAGGTCCTTGAACGGATACTCGCACCCCGGCTGCTTCGGATTCAGCACCGCCGCCGCCTCGGGCAGCGTCCCGGGCGGGAGGTGATGGTCGGTGATGATCACGTCGATCCCGCGCTCGATCGCGAGACGCACCGGCTCGACGCTGGTGATCCCGCAGTCGACGGTGATGACCAGGCGCACATTGCGCTCGACGAGCACGCGCTCGAGCACTTCCATCTTCAGGCCGTAACCGTCGACCAGCCGGTGCGGCACGACGAAGCCCGCGTCGGCGCCGAGGGCGCGGAGGACCGTCTGCAGCATGACGATGGAGGTGACACCGTCGACGTCGTAGTCGCCGTAGATGACGATGCCTTCTTTGTCCCGCACGGCGCGCGCGATGCGCTCGCACGCATGGTCCATCCCGTGGATCGTGGAGGGATCGTGGAGGTCCTCGACGGCAGGTGCCACGAACCGCCGGTACGACTCCCCGTCCTCGATCCCTCGGCGCACGAGCAGCGCCCGCAGCTTGTCGTTTGCGATGGGGAGCCGAGGGTTGTCAGGCGGGGATTCGAGGAGGGTCCAGAGGTCGTGGATCACGCGTGATGAATACGGTAGTCGCAAAGTCTCAAAGTCGCAAAGAGGTGCGAACACGCTCTTCGCGACGTTGCGACTCCTTCTCGCGCAGCCCGCAAGATTCACGCTCCGCCGCCTTCATCCGTTTCCCGGACAAATCACGAGGAAAGGACAAGGCAATGGCAACGATTCAGATCTGGAAGCACGGCGTGAACACGAGCAACATTCCCCCGATCGGCACCGGCACCGGCGAGAAGACGAAGGCGGTCATCACGATCAATTCGTGGACGAAGCAACCGGGCCTTACGGTCGACACCCACTACCAGGCGCGCATCGGCGCGAGCAGCGGTCCGCTCTACGACAAGGTGGTGTGTACGTTCGCGGACAGCGCGGCGAGCCCGGACGTCGCAAGATTCACGATCGTGGAGTGACGGCGCAGCCCGCGCCGGATGGAGCCGCTATGCCCGGGGTGCTCTTCGAGAATCTGTCCTCGCGCACGGTGGTGGCATGTCTGTTCCAGACCTGGGCCCAGGCTCCATCCGGCGCGTCCGTCATCGCCTGGCGGACGCGCAGCGTCGCCGTGAACGGATTCTGGCGGCGCACGTGGACGCAGGACTACCAGCTGGCGTGGGTGCAGACCTCCGAGTCGTCGCAGACGGGCGCGTACCTGAGCGCGGATCCGCAGGGGAACAACACCGCCACACTGACCTATGCGTCGCAGACGTTTGCGCTCGGCGATCTGCGCGTGGACGAGCCCCGGGACGCGCTCCGCATCGTGCAGGGCGCGACGGTGCCGCCGAGGCGCGGCCTCGCCGGCATCGGCATGGGGCGCTCGGCGGCGCTGCTCGTGCCGACGCAGCCGAACGTGAATCTCGACTTCGCGCCGCCGGTTCGCTACTGGTTCACGATCGGTGACCGCTATGAGACCGGCCAGGCGCTCGATCCGTCGCTCGCCATTCCGAAGCAGGAGCTCGGATTCGGTGCGGACGACGAACTGTACCTCTCGCTGTTGCCGAACAACACGCTGAGCAATCCGCTGCCGTCGTCGCTCTCGCCCATTGCCCTGCGCCGTTTCAGCGCAACGGACGGAACAGTGGAAGTATAGAAATTCACGCCGCTCTCCCGTCATCCGTTTCGACGCCGAGAGGAGCGCACGCGGGTCCGTGGGCAACGATCGGAGTGGCCGGAGCTCGTCCTTCGGCGACGTGTGGATCGCGCATCGCGCCGCGGTGGAGCGGCAGTGCAGAGCACTCCTGGGCCAGCGCCACGATGCGGAGGACGCGGTCTCGCTCACCGCGATGAAGGCGCTCCAGAGCTACCCGTCCGTCGCGGACCAGGGGCATGCGCTGGCGTGGCTGCTCACCATCGCGCGCCACGTCTGCATCGACGTGCAACGGAAAAACAGTCACCGGCGGCGTCACGAGGTGAGCCTCGACGACGACCCGTACGGCGCCGGGATCGCGATGCCGCCGGTGGACCGCCACTTCGACCCGGAGCGCGCGCTGCTCCGCAGCGAAGAAGACGCGCGCGTGCGCGACGTGCTCGCGGCGCTGCCGCCGCGGCTCCGCCCGGTGGCCGAGCTGCACCTGCTGCGGGAGGTCGGCTATGGCGACATCGCGCGCGAGCTGGGGATGTCGCCGGCAAACGTACGGAAGCAGATGCAGTCCGTGCGCGCGCACCTGCGCGGCGAAGTGCTGCGGCGTCCGGCGGCAACGTGTGCAGCCGCGCGCACGGACGCACCGCGCACGCTCATCGCCCTGCCGCCGCGCGAAGTCCGCGCTGAGGAGCGCGACGCGTTCCTCGTGCTGGCGGTGGCGCGCCCGCGCGCGCCGCTGGCCGGCATCGCGCCGCTGGAGAGCTACGTGCTCCGGCATCCGTCAGGGTGGCGGCGAAGGCTTCGGCTGGGAGCCTGCGCGCCAGAAAAGCGGTAGTACGGCGTAAAATGGCGCATGCCGAGTAACTATCGCGCGTACCAACCGGAGCAGAACTACCTGTTGCCACCGTCGCCGAGTGATTGGCTTCCGGAAAACCACCTGGCGTTCTTCATCTCCGAAGTCGTAGACGAGATGGATCTGAGCGGGTTCTACGGGCGGCATGAGGAGAGCGATCCGCGGGGGAATCAACCGTTTCATCCGGCGATGATGCTGAAGATCCTGATTTACGCGTACGCGACGGGAACGTTCTCGTCGCGACGGATCGCGCAGAAGATCGAAGAGGACGTGGCGTACCGGGTTTTGGCGGCGGGGAACTTTCCGCAGCACCGGACGATCTGTGATTTTCGGCAGGAGCACCTTCAGAGATTCATCGAGCTGTTCAAACAGGTGGTGCTGATCGCGAAGAACAGCGGATTGATCAAGCTCGGACGAGTGGCCATCGACGGCACGAAGGTCAAGGCGAATGCGAGTCGGCACAAAGCGATGAGCTATGACCGCATGAAGCAGGAAGAGAAGAAATTGGAGAGCGAGATCGCGGAACTGCTCAAACAGGCCGAGCGAACAGATCGAAAGGAAGACCAGGAGTACGGCAGGGAGAACCGCGGCGATGAGCTTCCGGAAGAACTGCAGCGGCGTGAGAGCCGATTGAAAAAGATCCGAGAGGCGAAGAAGCGACTCGAGGAGCGGCAGGCCGAGGAGGATCGGACGAAGGGTCGCTACGAAGGCGACGGTGGCCAGCCGAAGGGAAAGAAAGGGCAACCGTTCAAGAGCGAGTTCGGGCAGCCACGCGAGAAGGCGCAGGACAACTTCACCGATCCGCAGAGCCGGATCATGAAGATGGGCAATGGCTTCGAGCAGAGCTACAACGCCCAAGCGTGCGTCGACGAAGCCCACCAGATCATCGTGGCCGTGGGAGTGACCAATTGCGCTGCCGACAGCACACAGCTCATCCCGATGATTGAAGCCACCGAAGCCATGACCGGAGAGATCCCCCAACAAGTGCTGGCCGATGCTGGTTACCGCTCCGATGAAAACTTTGAGCAGGTCGAGACCATGAACATCGACGGAGTGATCGCCATCGGTCGTGAGAACAAAGCCGATGCGCCAACGATCTCACCATCGAAGAAGGCCACCCAGCGGATGAAAGAAAAACTCGCCACTCCTGAAGGTGAGGCCGCATACCGGCGGAGAAAAGTCATCGTCGAACCGGTCTTTGCTGGATTAAAAGTGTCGTCGGATTTCGGCAATTCAGCATGCGGGGGCAACGAAAGGCGAATGCCGAATGGCACTTGGTGCGTCTCGCGATGAACCTTCGCCGGATGAGCACCGGAATGGGCCCCGCAGCGGCATAAGCTGCGAATAACTGAGCGGCGAGGCCGCCCGCCGCGCGAATCCGATCCAGTTATGCAAGGCGGAGCAACTTCTGTATCGCTGCCTCCGACGCCCTTCCTGCAAATTGATCGAACGAGACTGCTCCGAGCCTGACGCTTTCTACCAATCTCGTTTCTGCCGCGCAGGCTCCTGGGGCGCATCCTCGCGGCGGGAGGCGCGCTGGAGGAAGCGGTGCCGCACTATCGCGCGGCGATCTGCAAACAGCCGTATCCGCTCGCGCCGTGGCTCGAGCTCGCGGACGTCCTCCGCCTCCTCGGACGCGACGATGAAGCGGCGGCGGTGTACGCAGCGGGTGGGCGAGAGGCGGGCCGCGAGGTGGACCGGCTTCATCTGCGGGGACTGCTCGCGTCCGCGCGAAACGACGAACGGGCGGCGCTCGCCTCGCTCGCGGCAGCCGCGGGAGCGTCGCCCGCGGAGGCGATCCACCTCACCGCGTACGGTGCGCGGTTGCTCGCGTCGTCGCGCCATGCGGAAGCGGCGGACGTGCTGCGGCGCGCGCTCGGGCTGCAGCCGGCGGAGCCGCTCGCGGCGCCACTCGCGGCCGATGCGCTCTCCGCGCTCGGTGCGGCCGGCGAAGCGCACACCGTGCTGCGGGACGCGCTCGCGCGCGATCCGGACAACGCCGCCGTCCTGCAGCGCCTCGCGGCCTGCGGCGCGGCCTCGGACGGAGAGCACCTGTTGCGCGCGCTGCGGCGCGTGGCTCCGCACGACGGCGCGACCGCCATCGCCGTCGCGGCACGCATGCACGCCCGGGGACGGGACGACGCCGCGGAGCGGGTGCTGGAGGACTTCCTCGCCCGGCATCCGCGGCACGCGGCAGTGCGCCTCGCGCTGGAGCGCCTGCACGCCGGAGCGTCAATTTTCACGCGCCCGGCGCATTGATCGTCTTTGTGGATATCCGGAGCTCAAGAAAGAAAAGGAAGAAAGAAAATGGGAGACCAATACACACTGACCTTCGTCAATGACTCGAGCAACGACTGGACGTTCTGCTGCTATCAGACCGACCCGAAGATCGGCCCGAAGGACGTCCGCTCGCTGGCCTGGTTCACCAAGCGCGTGACCAGCGGGTCGGAGGTCGATTTCCGATGGGAGATCGACTACTCGTTCGTCTGGGCCGAGACCGGCGAGCTCAAGCCCGGCGTGACGTTCAAGGCGTCGGCGCGCATCGATGCCGGCACGCGTGAGAACAACGCCATCAACTTCACCCGCGTCGACCGCGAGGCCTACAAGTTCGTCAAGCAGACCACCGACCCGGACTACGAGGGGAGCCTGGTCATCCATCAGGACGACACGATCCCGTTCAACAGCGCGTCGATCGGCATCGGCATGTCCGGCGCCGGCACGTTCGTCGTTCCCGCGCAACCGTCGATCCAGGTGAGCTTCACGCCCAAGCCCTTGTACTGGGTGACGTTCGGCGAGTACCGCACCGGTCAGGTCCTCGACATCCAGCAGGTGACGGCGAAGGCGCAGGTGCCGTTCGGCCACGCCGTCTACTCGATGTACGCGATCCTGGGCGCCAACAACAAGTGGAAGATCGTCGACACGCGCGAAGTCAACAACCGTCTCCTCGCGCTGAGCGGCGAGCAGGAGAGCCTGCCGGCGAGCGCCTCGCCTCGCGCCCTGGCATCCGCGGAGGACCGTCCGGCCTCGACGTCCGCCAGCGAGTCGCCCTACCGCAACGCGCTGCGCAGCCTCGCGTGACGGGAAGAGGAGGGGCCCGCCGGACCGGGCGGCCCCTCCTCTTCGTCTCCGGAGAACCGCATGACCACTTACACACTTCTCGTCCACAACACGTCGCCCGCGCGGATCGCCGTCGCAATCGCTCCGGAGCTCGGCGACGTTGCGCAGATCGCGTGGCGTACGGGGGTCATCGAGCCGTTTGTGACGCTGCCCTTTCGCTGGACGCTCCGCTACACGGTCTTCGCCGCGCGGACCGGACCGCTGCATGCCGGCGCGATCGTGCGACCTGTCGCCAGCGCAGACGCCGACCCCGCGGAGCGGAACCTCGTTCCGCTGACGTACGGCACGTCGTTTCGCTTCGGCCCGGCAGAGCGGCACGCCGAGGAGGGAGTGCTGATCATCCGCCAGGATGAGAGCATCCCGCTGCGCCGCGGCGCGGTCGGCGTGGCGATCGACGGCAGGCCGGCCGGGGCGGTGCAGGCGCAGCCGAACATCGATGCTCGCTTCCTTCTCCATCCTGCGTGGTGGGTCATCACCAGCGACCATTTCGACGAAGGACAGCTCCTCGAGGAGAAGCGCATCGCTGCGGTGCACCGGGTGATCTTCGCGCCCGGAACGACGGAGGCGCGCGTCGAGGTGTGACGTCGGGGACTCGACGACTCGATTACTTCTCGAAGACGCCCATCCGCCTGAACTTCTTGTACCGCTCGTCCACGAGCTGCGCCGGCTTCAGCTTCGTCAGCTCCTTGAGCGCGCGGTCGATGTAGGGCGCGAGGAGCCCGGCCGCGGCGGTGGCGTCCGCGTGGGCGCCGCCGGCTGGCTCGGGCACGATCTCGTCGATGATGTTGAGCCGCTTGAGGTCCTGCGCCGTGATCTTCATCGCCGACGCGGCTTCCGGCGCGGCGGACGAGTTCTTCCAGAGGATCGCGGCGCAGCCTTCCGGCGAGATGACGGAGTACACCGCGTGCTCGAGCATCAGCACCCGGTCGCCGACCCCGAGCCCCAACGCTCCGCCGCTCCCGCCCTCACCGATCACGGAGATGACCAGCGGCACCTTCAGCGCCGCCATCTCCCGCAGATTCACCGCGATGGCCTCGGCCTGTCCACGCTCTTCCGCGCCGACGCCGGGATACGCGCCCTGGGTGTCGATGAAGCTGAGGACCGGGAGCTTGAACTTCTCGGCCAGCTTCATCACCCGCAGCGCTTTCCGGAATCCCTCGGGCCGCGGCTGCCCGAAGTTGCGGATCACCTTTTCCTTCGTGTTGCGCCCCTTCTGGTGTCCGACGACGCAGACGGCGGTCCCTTTGAAGCGGCCGAAGCCCGCGACGATCGCGGCGTCGTCGCCGAATTTGCGGTCGCCGTGGATCTCCGACCAGTCTTCGACCATGGCGGCGATGAAGTCGAGCGTGTAGGGCCGCTGCGGGTGGCGCGCGACGAGCGTCTTCTGCCACGGCGACAGGTTCGAATAGATTTCGTTGGAGACTTTGGTAAGCTTCTGCCGGAGGTCGGCGACTTCGGCATCTCGTGCCGGCTCCGTTTCCCCCGAAGAATCCATGGCTGTGAGCTCTTCGATGCGCCGGCGGATTCTGACGATCGGCTCTTCGAACTGACTCGGATCGGCACTCATGTGGCCGTGACCCTAACAAACAAAGCGCATGCTGGCAACTGAAGAACCACCTGAAGAATCGACGACTCCCGCACACGATCCCGCCCCTCGCCCGGCGCTGCTCGAGCAGTGGTCCGCCAACGAGAGAATGCGGCACGTCCCGCCCATCGCCTGGATCATCCAGAAGCTCGATCAGGACGTCCGCCACCGGATCGAGAAGCTCTTGGTCCCCTACTCCGACGTGGCCTCGAACGACCCGCGGCACGCCCCGCTCGATGCCGAGCTGCGGGCGCTCTGCCGGTCTCTGGACCGTGTGGCGTTCTCCGCCGGACGGGGCCGGGGCGGTCACGCGCCGAACGATCTGCCGTCGAAGGTACGGTGGGCGCTGGATCACGCCGTCCAGAACCTCTCCGGCGCGGATCCCGACTTGTTCGGGCGGCGCTACCCGATGCAGACGTTCGAACGCTCCAACGCCGAGCCGCTCTGGGGCGCCACCCTCGCCGCGATCCAGCACCTGCACAAGCTCGTCGACCTGGTCCGCGAGATCGAGCCCGACATCGACGAGCGGATGTACGAGGGGCTGGTCGTACTGAACGAGCCGCTGCGGCGCGAGCCGATCGCGTAGCTCGCTGTCGCCCGCTACGCGGGCTCGTTTTGCGCGCCCGCGCGCGTCCTCCGGCTGAAGCCGGAGGCTATTTTCTCGTGCCGCCTACGGCGGCGAATCCTGAGCCCGCGTAGCGGGCAAAAGGGCAATAGACCCCGGCTTCAGCCGGGGTAAAGGACGCGTGCTGGAAGGCAGCCCGCGTCAGCGGGCGACAGGAAACAACGCCACCACCACCGCCGCCCCCAAAAGCACCGCGCTGAACAACCGCCGCCGCGGCCGGGTGTAGCGCTCCGCCCACATGACCCCCGTCACCCCCACCATCGCGATCATGCTGTGCCCCGTCATCGCGCACGCCAGCATCAACGCCCAGCAGCTCAACATGCACCGCAACCCCGTCCGCCAGCCGAACCGGACGCAGTCCGCGTCCGCGCGCCACCCCCGCGGCGCGAGCGGCATCGTGCGATGACACCCCACGAGCCCGCGCCGCTTCCATGGCGTCAGCTGCCACACTCCGGCCATCGCGAACGCGATCGCCGCCGTGCGCCCGTCAGGATGCAACGGCATCAGCGACACCGCGACTCCGCCGAGCGCCCACAGTCCGAGGTAGCCTGTGACAAACCCCGCCATCGCTCGGTGGCGCCGCCGCCACAGGCTGCGCTCCGCGGTCAGCCGCACGTGCTCGGCCACCATCGGCAGCATCATGCCGACGATCATCAGCATCCAGCCGGCGATGGCGGCGCCCGCCCCGTGCGCATGGGCGTGATGCCCCGAATTTCGGATCATCACCACCCACGCGCCGGCGGCAAGCGCCAGCGTCCACCATTCCGGGTGACGCCAGGCCAGCCGCGTGACCGCCAGACTCGACGCGGTGCTCACGCGAGGTACACGCTCACCCGTCCGATCTCGAACTGCGGCTCCTCGGGACCCTCCTCGCCGCCCACCGACTCCAGCCCCGGTTCGTCATCGTCGGGCACGAACGTCACATTCATGTTCGCGGCGTCGAAGTTCCCCGCCGCCTGAAGCTTCTGCACGGCATTGGTCACGTCGAACCGGAAGTCGAGTCCGCCACCCGGATGCTTCTCGGTCTCCCGCGTCGCCTCGCGGACCCCGAACGTCGGCAGCACGCCGGCGAACTCCCCGTTCACAAACACTGAGAAGTTCTGCGGCTCGCCGCCGCCCGTCAGGTTCTCCACGTTCACAAAGACGCGGGGCGGCGCGGCGACAGACTCCGCGTTGAACGCCTCCAGGCCCGGCCCGGTCGGTGTGCTCACCGGGACATTCGTCGTGACCGTCCGTCGCCGTCCGAGCAGGACCGGTCCTTCGCTCGCGCCGACCATCTCGGGAATCGGTTTCTTGGGCACCGGGCGCCTCCGTGGTCTTTCCATCGACTCCAGCGACTCTGTCATCGACTCATCAAGCGGAGCCGCGAACGGATTCGAAATGTCTTCGTACTGATAGCCGAGGGCGAGCGTGTCGACCGTGTCGCCGATGGACTTCGACACCGCCGCACCCGTGCCGTCATGGTAGTCGAAGCTCATTCCGGACCAACTCGAGTCGGCTGGGTTCGTGTGCAGCGGATCCATCGCCCCCCACACGCTCCAGAGCCGGTCGATG
Organism: uncultured Acidobacteriota bacterium; assembly: GCA_963821585.1. GTDB lineage: Bacteria > Acidobacteriota > Thermoanaerobaculia > Gp7-AA8 > Gp7-AA8 > QHVT01. The sequence continues at coordinate 2,424,889 of CAWGEI010000003.1, read as the reverse complement.
TTGCAGTGGTGCAGCCAGAACAGCGGGTCGAGGCCGGCCGTATTGAACGCACCCATCCAGCCGCCCACGCGGACGTGCATGGAACCGTGCGGCGTCCCCTCGAGCGCGCCGACGGAGCCGCCGCTGTGGTTGAACCCGGTCTTCGGTCCGCCGAAGCCCGGGCTGCCGCCGACGGGATCGGCCTGATAGTTCGGCTCCTCGAGGCAGGAGAGATCGACGTGCTGCGCCCCGGCGACGATGCTGCCGTCGTTCCCGCGCCGGCGGTCCTCCACGCGCAGTGGATTCGGCGACCCGTCCGGCAGCGTCTCCGCGATGAACGCAAGCGGCAGGCGCCGCGCGTTCGGATTGCTCTCATCGCTGTAGTTCCAGTACGGCAGAGCCCACCCCTCGGGTCCTCCGAGCTGCACGACCGTCGCGGCGACGATCTGCTCGTAATACAGCAGATACCAGCGGTGCCACGGGATGAAGAACCAGCTGTTGTGCTGGCACTGCGACCAGAACGTATCCTGGTCCGCCGCGGATGGCAGCGTGTCGCCCGGCTGCGCGAGCGGATCGCCGTCGCGGAAGTACTCGTGGATGGCCGCCTGATAGCGGAAGGCCGTCGGATCGGAAAGCGGCCGTTTCAGCATCTCCCCGATCGCCCTGGCGTACCAGAGCAGGATGTCGTCCCATTCGGCGAGCTTCCAGACGTCTCTGCGCGTGCGGATCGGCGGTGCGGTCGGCTCGTACATGCGAATTTCTCCTTGCCATTAGGAGTGCCGGTCAGCCGCCGTTCCCTACCCGCGTCTACGCGGGAAATTTTCTTGCCGGCACCGGCGAGCCGCCGGTGGACCGGCCGGCCGGCGACCGGCGCTCCACATGCCCTCACTCGCTCGTCGCGAAGGAGAGCAACGCACGGGCAGACGTAGAAAAGGCGCGCCGGCTGCCCAGCCGGCCGGTCCACCGGCGGCTCGCCGGTGCGGAACCAAGCAGGATCGGACAAAAGATTGAGCTGTTCGGGCAAAGATCGCCGGGGATCGGGTCTAAAAATGGCATCCGTCGCTTCGGCGTCATGGCGAAGGATAAGCCAATGCAGAAACGAACTTTCGCCAGGACTCGCGCTCGTCGCCAGCGCGGTGCTCCTGTCCGCGTGTGCAACCGCGCACCAGCTGCTGACCATTCAGGAGCAGGGCAGCTTCGCGATCGGCGGTACCGTCGTCACCGCCCCCGGCACCTTCGACCCGATCAGGCAGGGCGCGTACAACCCGGCCGGCCCCGACTCCGCCGGACAGACCTTACACGGCGATCACGCGTACGTCTTCTATCAAGTGCCCGCCACCGCGAGAAAGCTGCCGCTCGTCTTCTGGCACGGACATGGGCAATCGGGAAAGACGTGGGAGACCACGCCCGACGGACGCGAAGGATTCCAGACGATCTTCCTGCGGCGCCGCTTCCCCATGTACGTCATCGATCAGCCGAGACGCGGACGCGCCGCGCGCAGCACGCAGTCGATGAATGTCGCGGCGCACCCGACGAGCAGCTCTGGTTTGGCATTTTTCGCCTTGGCGTCTGGCCCGACCTCTATCCCGGCGTCGCGTTCTCGCGCGAGCCGGAGGCGCTGAACCAGTTCTTCCGCCAGATGGTGCCGAACACCGGCCCATATGACGTGCAGGTGAATGTCGCCGCCGTCTCCGCACTCTTCACGAAATCGGTCCCGCCATCCTCGTCACCCACTCGCAAAGTGGCGCACTCGGATGGCGAACCGCGGCGAAAAGCCCGAACGTACGCGCGATCGTTGCGTACGAGCCAGGCGGCGACTTCATCTTCCCCGAAGGCGAAGCGCCCGCGATGCCGTTCGGCGGACGAATCGTTCACCCCGCCCACCGTCCCGCTATCGGACTTCATGCCGCTCACGAAAATCCCGATCGTCATCTACTACGGCGACAACATCCCGGAGCACCCGAGCACGAACCCGGGGCAGGAGCAGTGGCGCGTGTTCCTGCAGGTCGCGCGTTCATGGCGCGACGCCGTCAATCGCCACGGCGGCGACGTGACCGTCGTGCACCTGCCGGAGATCGGCATCCGCGGCAACACGCACTTCCCGATGTCCGACCTCAATAACGTACAGGTCGCCGATCACCTTTCGCACTACCTCTCGGGCAAAGGATTGGACCAATGAAACTCGTCCCCACCACTCTCTTCACACTCATCGCGCTGACTCCATTGTCCGCACAAACGATCGCCATCGCCCGGAGCGCCACACAGCCTGCCCAGCAGGGTCCGGCCGCGAACTTCACCGGCTCCGTCCGCGTCGATCCTCTCTTTCAGGCTACCGCTCCTGCACGGGCGACGGGCGGCCTGGTCACGTTCGAGCCAGGCGCACGCTCGGCATGGCACAGCCATCCTCTCGGCCAGGTCCTGATCGTCACGGCCGGCACGGGTCGCGTGCAGCAGTGGGGCGGCTCCATCGACGAAATCCGGCGCGGCGACGTCGTTCGCATTCCGCCCAACGTCAAGCATTGGCATGGAGCGGCGCCGGCGACGTCCATGGCTCACATCGCCATCGTCGAACAGCTCGATGGCAAGAGCACGGAGTGGATGGAGAAGGTCACCGACGCTCAGTACAACGTGCCCGTGCGCGAGCAGCCGGCAGCCGCGAGCAACGAACCGACGGTAGCGCAGCGAATCATGGGAGACATCTCACCGGCGCTCGCCGACCTCACCGACCGCGTGCTGTTCGGCGAGGTATGGGAACGCCCGCAACTCTCGAAACGCGATCGCAGCCTCGCCACCGTCAGTGCGCTGATCGCAATGAACCGTCCGGACCAGTTGCGATCGCATCTCGTCCGAGCCCGCGAGAACGGCGTGACGCAGGAGGAGCTCATCGAGACGATCACCCACCTCGCCTTCTACTCGGGATGGCCGAACGCCGTTACGGCGATCAACGTGGCAAAGGAGGTGTTTCCATGAAAGATGAACGCGAAGATGATCCCTCCGAAATCGAGCTCAACGACGACGAGCAAGCGCTGCTCGAGGAGATGCCCACGCTGGCCGACATCGGCCACACGCGTCGCGTCTTCCTCGGCACGACGATCGGTGGCGGCCTTGGATTGTTCGCGCTCGATCTGCTCGCGCAGGAAAAAGCTCTGGCCGCACTGGCGCTTGCGCCCGACGCAGCCGTCGCGGCGGCTCCCGCGGCGGAAAGCCTCGTGAAAGTTGCGTTCCGGGTGAACGGCGCGACGAAGACGCTCGAGCTCGACTCGCGCGTCGTGCTGCTCGACGCGCTGCGCGAGCGGCTGGAGCTGACCGGCTCCAAGAAGGGCTGCGACCAGGGTCAGTGCGGCGCATGTACGGTCCTCGTCGACGGCCGTCGCGTGCTGTCGTGCCTGACGCTCGCCGCGACGGTCGAAGGGAAAGACGTCACGACGATCGAGGGACTGGCCAAAGGCGATCAACTGCACCCGATGCAGGCCGCCTTCATCAAGTACGACGGCTTTCAGTGCGGCTACTGCACGCCCGGTCAGATCTGTTCCGCTGTTGCGCTCCTCGACGAAGCGCGCCGCGGCGACGTCAGTCACGTGACGGCCGACGTGACGGCCGCCACGACAAAACTCAGCGACGACGAGATCCGCGAGCGCATGAGCGGCAACATCTGCCGCTGCGGCGCCTACCCGAAGATCGTCGCCGCCATTCAGGAAGTCCATTCCGGCAGACAGACGCAGCACACGTGGCGGTTCGTCGACGAAGAGCAGCTCGCGCGCATCCGCAAGGAGGACGGCATTGAGACCGTTTAAATACGCCCGCGCCAGTGATCCGAATACCGCCGCCCGTGCCGTCGCGGCGAATCCGCAGGCCAAGTTCCTCGCCGGCGGCACGAACGTCATCGATCTGATGAAGGAGGACATCGAGCGTCCGAACGAGCTCGTCGACCTCTCGCGTCTGCAGCTCAAAGAAATCAAGCCTGCCCGCGGCGGGGTCTCCATCGGAGCCCTGGCGACGAACACCGAGACCGCCAACAACCCGCTGATCCGCACCAGCTATCCCCTGCTGACGCAGGCCATCGTCGCCGGCGCATCTGCGCAGCTCCGCAACATGGCCACCAACGGCGGGAACCTGTTGCAGCGCACGCGTTGCCAGTACTTCTACGATATCGCCATGCCGTGCAACAAGCGCCAGCCCGGCACGGGCTGCGGAGCGATGCAAGGCATCAACCGGATTCACGCAATCTTCGGCTGGAGCGACCAGTGCGTGGCCACCTATCCCGGCGACATGGCCAACGCGCTCTACGCGCTCGACGCCGTCGTGCGAGTCCGGAACGCACGCGGGATCGAGCGCACGATCCCCATCGACCAGTTCCACCGGCTGCCGGGCGACACACCCCACATCGACACGACCCTCGAGCACGGCGAATTGATCGTCGCGGTCGAGCTGCCGCGGTCGAGCTTCGCCCAACACTCCTACTACCTGAAAGTCCGCGACCGGGCGTCGTACGCTTTTGCCCTCGTCGCAGTCGCCGCCGCCCTCGAGCTGGACGGAGGCACGATCCGGCAGGCTCGCGTGGTCCTCGGCGGCGTGGCCCACAAGCCCTGGCGCAGCCGTGAAGCGGAAGCGGCGCTCGCCGGCAAACGTGCGGACGAGGCTGCGTTCCGCGAAGCGGCCGATGCGGCGATGAAAGACGCGAAGCCGCTGGAGCACAACGTCTACAAAGTCGAGCTGGCGAAACGAGCGATTGTGCGCGCCCTGACGCGCGCGGGAGGCATCTGATGCCGCGATACATCGAGAAAAGAAATGAGCCGCGTCGACGGCGTGGCGAAGGTGACGGGCAAGGCGAAGTACGCGGCCGAGTTCAAAGTTCCGAACCTCGCCTACGGCTTCATCGTGAACGGATCGATCGCCAAGGGGACGATCAAGTCCATCGACACCCGCGAAGCCGAAGCAGCGGGCGGCGTCATCCGCGTCTTCACGCACCAGAACGCGCCAAAGCTCGGGAAGCAGCCGGAGGAGGACAAGTCGTTCCGCGCGCTGCAGTCCGACCGCATCTTCTTCAACGCTCAGCCGGTGGCGCTCGTCGTCGCCGAAACGTATGAACAGGCGCGCCACGCGGCCCGCCTCGTCAAAGTCACCTACAACCCGGAGGAGCACGTCACCGACACCGAGGCGGTGCGCGAGGGCGCACAAGTCCCGCCGAAGGTCCCGAACAAGACGCGCGGCAACCCGCAGGAGGCGATGCGCGGCGCGCCGGTCAAGATCGAGGCCGAGTACCGCATCCCCATCGAGCACCACAACCCGATGGAGCCGCACGCCGCCGTCGCGTTCTGGCAGGGCGACAAGCTGACGATCTTCGACAAGACCCAGAACGTTTACGGCGTCCGCGAGCACCTCGCCTCCACCTTCAACGTGCCGGAGGACAACGTGAGTGTCGTTTCGCCGTTCGTCGGCGGTGCCTTCGGATCGTCGCTGCGGCCGAACTACTACCCTGCCCTCACGGCGATGGCCGCGCGCGAGCTGAAGCGCCCGGTGAAGATCGTCTACACGCGTCGCCAGATGTACACAGGCCACGGCTACCGGCCGTACACCATCCAGAAGATCTCCCTCGGCGCCGATCAGAAGGGCAAGCTCGTCTCGATGATTCACGACGTCGTGCACAACACGTCGTCCTTCGAGCCGTTCAACGACAGCACCACGAGCTTCACCCGCCAGGTCTACGCGTGTCCGAACCTGTACGCGCCGGTCCGGGTCGCCAATACAGACCTCAACACGCCGACGTGGATGCGCGCGCCGGGCGCCGTCAGCGGCATGTTCGCGCTGGAATGCGCGATGGACGAGCTGGCGTACACGCTGAAGATCGACCCGCTGGAGCTGCGCCTCATCAACTACTCCGAATTCGATCCGGAGAGCGGCAAACCCTGGTCCAGTAAGGCGCTGCGCGAGTGCTATCGCCTCGGCGCGGAGAAGTTCGGCTGGAGCCAGCGCAAATTCGAGCCGCGGTCGATGCGCGACGGACACCTGCTCGTCGGCTGGGGCACGGCCACCGGCGTCTGGGGCGCCTTCCAGCGGCCCGCGACCGCGAAGATCACGTATCGCGCCGACGGCACCGCGAACGTCGTCAGCGCGACGAGCGACATCGGCCCCGGCACCTACACGGTCATGACCATGATCGCCGCCGAGTTCCTCGGCATCGCCCCGGACAAAGTCCAGTTCGAGCTCGGCGACACGAAGTTCCCGCGCGCGCCGGCGCAGGGCGGCTCGCAGACGACGTCGAGCGTCGGCTCGGCCGTACACGGCGCGGCGCTCGCCGTCACCGCCCGGCTGCTCACGCTCGCGAATCAGGACGCGAGCTCGCCATTCCTCGGCGTCCTCGTCGACAACGTCGAGATGCTCGACGGCCGGCTGCGCCACAAGACCGACGCCGCGCGCTCGCTCAGCATCGCCGACATCATGCGCCGCCACAACCTGACCGAGATCACCGAGACTCTGGAGTCGCGTCCCTCACCGGAGCGGCAGAAGTACGCGTCTCTCGCGCACGGCGCGCAGTTCGTCGAGGTCAAGGTCGACCCCGACCTCGGCCAGATCCGCGTCACGCGTGCGATCGAGGTCACGGCCTGCGGGAAGATCATCAATCCCAAGGCGTCGCACAGCCAGGAGATCGGCGGCGTGGTGTGGGGCATCGGCATGGCGCTGCACGAAGCCACGGAGATCGACCACCGCTTCGGCCGGATCATGAACCCGGACCTCCAGCACTACCACGTCCCCGTCAACGCGGACATCCACGAGATCGAAACGCTGTTCGTCGAGGAAGACGACCGCATCGTCAACCCACTCGGCGTCAAAGGCATGGGCGAGCTCGGCATGGTCGGCATCCCGGCAGCCATTGCCAACGCCGTCTTCCACGCGACGGGCAGACGCGTTCGCGAACTGCCGATCACGCCGGACAAGTTGTTGTGAGCCAGGACCGCTGATGCGCCGGAGGCGCTCCAGAAGGTAGCCGGTGGCAAGCCGCGAAGCGGCGCTGCCACCGGATGGATGCGCAAGTGAATTTCGGCCCCGGAGGGGGCCGCAGAACACGCTCTGGCGCCCCTGCCGGGGCGCGTTGGATGTGTCCGCGCGGTCCCGGTGGCGGCGCCGCTTTGCGGCTTGCCACGGGCTACCATCTTATGTCCCTCCGGGACATCGTGTCATTCGCTGGACAACTCCGATTCCGCATGGCACGCTCGCCCAGGTGACCAGCACCCCGGACGAAGCGCAGCGCCTGCGCGACCTCGCGAAGCTGCGCCGCATCCGCGACCGCATCGACCGGGAGTACGCGCAGCCGCTGGACGTCGAGGCCCTCGCCCGCGGCGAGAACATGTCCGGCGGGCACCTCAGCCGCCAGTTCCGGCTCGCCTACGGTGAGTCGCCCTACTCCTACCTGATGACGCGGCGCATCGAGCGCGCGATGGCGCTGCTGCGCCGCGGTGACCTCAGCGTCACGGACGTCTGCTTCGAGGTCGGCTGCTCGTCGCTCGGCACCTTCAGCACCCGCTTCACCGAACTGGTCGGCGTGCCTCCCAGCGTCTACCGGCGCGAGGCGGCGCGCGCTACGGAAGGGATGCCGTCCTGCGTCGCGAAACAAGTGACGCGACCGATCAGGAATCGAGAAGCGCCGGTCCCCGAGCCGAACCTAGAATGACCGGCATGGACATCAGCATTCATTCGAGCTTCCTTCCGCACAACGATCCCGACGCCTCCCTCGCCTTCTACCGCGACACCCTCGGCTTCGAGGTCCGCAACGACGTCGGATACCAGGGGATGCGCTGGATCACGGTCGGCCCCGCCGGCCAGCCCGGCACGTCCATCGTCCTGTATCCGCTGTTCGCCACCCCCGGCATCACCGACGACGAGCGCCGCACCATCGCCGAGATGATGGCCAAGGGCACCTTCGCCATCATCCAGCTGGCCACCTCCGACCTCGACGGCGTCTTCACGCGGCTGCAGGCCGCCAGCGGCGCGGAGGTCGTGCAGGAGCCGACCGAGCAGCCATACGGCGTTCGCGACTGCGCCTTCCGCGATCCTGCGGGAAACCTCATCCGCATCCAGGAGCGGCGCTGAACGATGAGTAAGGCCAAGCCTGCGCACGTTGCCGACAGCCACGATCTGATCCGCGTCCAGGGCGCCCGGCAGAACAACCTCAAAGACGTCAGCCTCGAGATCCCCAAGCGCCGGCTGACGGTGTTCACCGGCGTCTCCGGATCGGGCAAGTCATCTCTGGTGTTCGGCACCATCGCCGCGGAGTCGCAGCGGTTGATCAACGAGACCTACAGCGCGTTCGTGCAGGGCTTCATGCCGTCGCTGGGGCGCCCCGAGGTCGATGTGCTGGAAGGACTGACGACCGCGATCATCGTCGACCAGGAGCGGATGGGCGCCAACGCCCGCTCGACCGTCGGCACCGCGACTGACGCCAACGCCATGCTGCGGGTGCTCTTCAGCCGCCTCGGCAAGCCGCACATCGGCTCGTCCAACGCCTTCTCCTTCAACGTCCCTTCGGTCCGCGGCGTCGGGCGGATCTCGATCGAAAAAGGCGCCGGGAAGACCGAGAAACGCGAGTTCACGGTCAACGGAGGCATGTGCCCGCGGTGCGAGGGCATGGGCTCAGTGACCGACATCGACCTGTCCCAGCTGTTCGACGACAGCAAGTCGCTCAATGAGGGCGCGCTCACGATCCCCGGCTACACGGCCGACGGCTGGGCGGTCCGCATCTTCGCGGCCTCAGGTTTCGTCGACCCCGACAAGCCGATCCGCAAGTACACCAAACAGGAGCGCCACGACTTTCTCTATAAAGAACCGGTCAAGGTGAAGGTCGACAAGCTAAACCTCACCTACGAAGGGCTCGTCCCGCGGATCCAGAAGTCGTTCCTGTCCAAGGACGTCGACGCGATGCAGCCGCACATCCGCGCGTTCGTGGAGCGCGCCGTCACCTTCACCACCTGTCCCGAATGCCACGGCACGCGACTCAACGAGGCCGCCCGCTCCTCCAGGATCGGGAAGATCAACATCGCCGACGCCTGTGCGATGCAGATCAACGACCTGGCCGAATGGATGCGCGGACTGCAGGAGCCGTCCGTCGCGCCGTTGCTGGCCAAGCTGCGGCAGACGCTCGACTCGTTCGTGGAGATCGGGCTGGGCTACCTCAGCCTCGACCGGCCGTCCGGCACGCTTTCGGGCGGTGAAGCCCAGCGCACCAAGATGATCGGCCACCTCGGGTCGTCGCTCACCGACGTGACCTATGTCTTCGACGAGCCGACCGTCGGGCTGCACCCCCACGACATCCAGCGGATGAACGGCCTGCTGCTGCGGCTGCGGGACAAGGGCAACACCGTCCTCGTGGTCGAGCACAAACCGGAGGCGATCGTCATCGCCGACCACGTCGTCGACCTTGGCCCCGGAGCCGGCACCGCCGGCGGCGAGGTGGTCTTCGAGGGCACCGTCGACGAGCTGCGTTCCAGCGGCACGCTGACCGGCCGGCACCTGGACGACCGTGCCTCCCTGAAGCCATCGGTGCGGACGTCGTCGGGCGCACTAGAGGTCCGCGGCGCCAGCACCCACAACCTGCAGAAAGTCGATGTCGACATCCCCCTCGGCGTGCTCGTAGTGGTGACCGGCGTGGCCGGCTCGGGAAAGAGCTCCCTGATCCACGGCTCTGTCTCGGGCCGCGACGGAGTGGTGACGGTCGACCAAGGCGCGATCCGCGGCTCGCGGCGGAGCAACCCGGCGACGTACACCGGACTGCTCGACCCGATCCGCACCGCATTCGCCAAAGCCAACGGCGTGAAGCCCGCGCTCTTCAGTGCGAACTCCGAGGGCGCCTGCCCCACCTGCAACGGCGCTGGCGTCATCTACACCGACCTGGCCATGATGGCCGGCGTCGCCACCACCTGCGAGGACTGCGGCGGCAAGCGCTTCCAGGCCTCCGTCCTCGAATACCACCTCGGCGGCCGCAACATCAGCGAAGTCCTCGCGATGTCGGTCACCGAGGCCGAGAAGTTCTTCGGCTCTGGCAAAGCCCACACCCCAGCCGCCCACACCATCCTCGAACGCCTCGCCGACGTCGGACTCGGCTACCTCCGCCTCGGCCAGCCCCTCACCACCCTGTCCGGCGGCGAGCGCCAGCGCCTCAAGCTCGCCACCCAGATGGCCGAGAAAGGCAGCGTCTACGTCCTCGACGAGCCCACCTCCGGCCTCCACCTCGCCGACGTCGAACAGCTCCTCGGCCTCCTCGACCGCCTCGTCGACTCCGGCAAATCCGTCATCGTCATCGAGCACCACCAGGCCGTCATGGCCCACGCCGACTGGCTCATCGACCTCGGCCCCGGCGCCGGCCACGACGGCGGCCGCATCGTCTTCGAAGGCACCCCCGCCGACCTCGTGGCCGCGAAGTCCACCCTCACCGGCCAGCACCTCGCCGCATTCGCGCGTCAAAGGAGATCGCAATGAACTGGAACCACGGGATTCGCCAATTCCACCGCTGGGTATCCATCGTCTTCACCCTGACCGTCATCGCCAACTTCGTCGTCATGACCCAGGGCCCGCCTCCGGCGTGGGTGACCTACTCGCCCCTGCTCCCCCTCGCCCTGCTCCTGTTCAGCGGTCTGTATATGTTCGTGCTGCCATACGCCGCCCGATGGCGCATTGGACGCCGGTGATCCGAGGCATTTTCCGACGCGGTGAAAGGTGGCGGAGGCGCGCACGTGAGGGGGCCGGCCGGGAGGAGCCGAGTGCGCGAAACCGAATGTTCCACGGAGCGTGTACGCACCTCGTGCGGCCCGAGATCCGCACAAGGTGGCGCACAAGCTAGGTTCAAAACGTTCAAAACCGGCCGCAAATGACTGCATCCAAAAGGATTCGTTATGCCGCCTCTAGAACTATTTCTCTGTGGACACCCGTAACCTCCGCCCTGTCACGCCGGAGGTCGCGGGTTCGAGGCTCGTCGGCCCTGTCAATTTAAGTGATTCACCAGCCGCCATCTGGCGGCTTTTTGTTGCGCGACCGTGCTCTTACGAAAATTGGAGTTCACAAGGTGCCGCACAACGTCGGCGTTTTTCCATAGCCTCGCAAGCTGGTAATAACGCTCGATTTGTGCGATGTTCCACGGCAGAAGAGCACGCGCGTCACCTTGTAGCGTCCCTTCAACAGAAAGCCTGGCTGCCATGAACACGGAGGGTTGAACGCTGGAGGATGGAAGCTGGTGAAAGCGGCGAAGTAGTGTGTGTACTGAGGACTACGCGATGCAGATCCGCAATTTGTCCGGCCCAAGGAAGTACTGCAAGCCATAGTCTGCAAATCGCGTTTCCGTGTCGTTCACGTGATCGGGATAGACGCAGCCGAGATCTTCGAAGAGTTGCGTCAGCACTGAGACCGGCCGGAACGCGGAGGTGGCTGCAGAGCAGAGTGACAATGCGGACACAAGCTCCGTTCTCTCATCCAAAAGGGACCAGAACCCATGCTTCGCGAGGATCTCCGCGGCGATGCCCTCCTCCGCGTCGGAAGAAACGAGCAGCCCACGACGCTGATAGATGCGGTCTGTGATGTCGCGAATTCCGACCAGCGACGCATCAAGCTCTTCCCGCACCCCAGCTCTATCGATCACCGATTCGATAATCTCACTCGACAAGTTACGAAGCTCGCGTAGATGTTCGACGCCGCCGCCGATCTCATACTCCTTCAGCTCCTCCGCGTGCTTTTCCTCAGCGCTGGTGCTCACGATCTTTCCTTCGCGAAAAATCAGAACGGCTTGGAACCGCTTCGTGATTGAAATGTGGTATTCGACGATCCCTTCCCCTTCTCCCTGAGTCGAGCCTTCGACCGCGGGCATGCTCATGATCGGGAAGTCCGGCGGCACCGGGCTCGGCGAATCGATCGGAAACACAAGCACGCGTCCGTGCTCGTTGACTCGGACGCGCGCTTTCGCGCTGAAGACGCGCATGAGATGCCGGCGGTTGATGGTCTGCGTGTCGAGCCAAGCAAACCGTGTTTGATCGACGCTCTCCGCAGCGCGAAACAGTTTCTCGACAGAGGTCGGGTAGTCCGCCTTCGGCGGATCGGACGAAAAATATTGCGGTGGACGCAGATTCCGTTGTTCGAACTCCGACAGCTGGCCGTCCGTCACATTGACCAAATGACCCAAGCGCGTCTGAAACGCACGCGAGATCGCATCGGGAATGTTGATGTCGTGGAGGTCTTCGTTGAAGAATTCCGTGAGCAGTTCTGTGCTGTCGAAGATCCAGTCGCGTAGGAAACAGAGGAAGAGACCTTTCTTTTCGAATACCTGCGGAGATTTCGTGAAGAGGATTCCCCACATGGCCTTCACCGCGAGATAGCCAGCGAGATACCCGCCTCCGTCCGTCCTGAGGCTCTGCGCGAAGATGCTGCGCTTGCGCTCGATCCCACGAACGGAGCAACGCGTCCCTAGCAATCGCTCGAGCAGCGTCTTCTCAGCCGCGGCCATACCCTTTTTTTCGTCGTAGTCGCCCGCGGTGGCCATGAGCCACGCATAGAGCGGCGGCAACAGTTCGTTCGGATGGCGTGGATTGCTGTACAAGTCATGCTCGGCAAAAAGCGCCATCCCTTCGGCAAGTGGGCGGAGCATGAGCACGATGGACCAGTAGCGGATCATGTCGTCGAGAAAGTCGTATCTCTGATCGGTGTCGGCGTCCTTTGTCTGCGAGAGAATCAATGCCCGCCGACGCGCGCGCAGCCAGAGCGCGCTGACCGCATAGCCGAGGCGCGATTCGAAACACCAGTGATGCGTTGCCTCGTGTAAAAACGTGGAAAGCAGAGGCAGCGGAAATTTGCCCACCATCAGATAGCCGGCAGTCTGAAGAAACAGCGGATTGGGAAGGATCGTGTCGTTGCCAATCGGATCAGTCCATCCGCCAAGATCGTGCGGCGAGAGGTGAATGTCCTCAAGCGGCGGGTTCATCGAAGAACGCCTTAAGCAGAATGTCCGTGATTCGCTCGAGCAAGCTCTTTTTTTTGTCTTTTTCTTCGCTGCCCGATGAAAAATCGAGATTGATCGTCTCTTCGCTGCCATCAGGACGTTTGCGCACGACCTTGAGCTGAAACCGGCGATGCTTGAGGATCCATTTAGCAAGCAAGCCAGCAAGCACGGGCGTCAATGTGACGATTGCGGCACTTGTCAGGAGCTCATGATGAACGTCGCCCGATCCGTGCGCGTCGGCGAACGTAACATGGGACGCACCAAGCTCTTTCCGTAAATCGAGCAACGCGGCTTCATCGAGCTCCGGGATTACCAATTCGACTTCATTCATCGGTTCCTCTTTTCCGTTGTTCGGTAAAGATACTGCTTCTGATGATTTGGCGGAACGACTGGCGTCCGCCGACGGCGTCTCGCCGGCCAGCGCTAACCCGGCAGCAACTGGAGGCGTTTGGCTCGTGGCCGTCGCCGTGCCGCCAGAACCTAGCCCGCATTTCTCACCAGGGAGACAAAAAGCCGCCGCACCGTGCTATTAAGTTGAGTGTCAGCAACAACTTGATGGCGGCGGAGGCGGCGGCGTGAGACAGACAGAGTGTAACGGGGAACAACTGAGTTTCCAAGGGGTGGGAGGGCGGCAGATCGTGGCTCGTTTCGATGGCGGGCAGCTCAGTTCAGATGGCGGCGGGCTGCTGTTGCGAGAGGTCGAGAGGCGGACTGGGTTGTTGAGTCAGTTCGCGGCCTGTTTTCGTGATTTTCGGGACCCGCTGTTGGTCGAGCACACCGTGAAAAGTCTGATCAGCCAACGGGTGATGGGACTGGCACTGGGCTACGAAGATCTGAACGATCATGACCAGCTCCGACACGATCCGCTGATCGCGACGCTGGTGGAGAAGGCTGATCCGAGAGAGACGCTGGCGGGCAAGAGCACGTTGAACCGGCTGGAGTTGACGCCGGAGGGCAACGGAGAGGATCGGTACAAGCGGATCGTTTACGACACAGCAGCGATCGACCGATTCCTGGTTAACGCCTTTCTGCAGTCGTATGCGCAGGCGCCGGAACGGATCGTTCTCGATCTGGACACGACTGACGACGAGATTCATGGTGGCCAGGAAGGGCGCTTCTTCCACGGCTACTACGGGTCGTACTGCTACTTGCCGTTGTACATCTTTTCGGGCGAGCACTTGTTGTGTGCCCGGTTACGGCAGGCGAACGTCGGCCCTGCCGAGGGAACGCTCGTTGAGCTGGAGCGGATCGTGAGTCAGATTCGTGAGCAGTGGCCGAACGTGAAGATCGTGATCCGGGCGGATTCGGCATTCAGCCGCGACGACATCATGAGCTGGTGCGAGGAGCACGGGGTCGACTATGTGCTCGGACTGGCCCGGAACGCCCGGCTGGAGCGGATGATCGATACCGAGATGGAGCAGGCCTGTGCCGAGTCCACGCGCACCGGCCAGCCGTTCCGCAGCTACAAGAACTTTGAGTATCAGACCCGCGAGAGTTGGAGCTGCGAACGACGCGTGGTGGGCAAGGCCGAGTATCTGGTCGATAAGCCCAACGCGCGATTCGTCGTCACCTCGCTTGCTATCGAGCAAGTTGCTGCACAGCCGCTCTACGAGAACGATTACTGCGGACGGGGTGACATGGAGAACCGCATCAAAGAGCAGAAGACCTTTCTGTTCTCGGATCGCACCTCGGCGGCCACGATGCGCGCCAATCAACTGCGGCTCTGGTTCTCCTCGGTTGCCTATCTGCTTATGAGCGCTCTGCGCAGACTGGGACTGAAGGACACGGATCTGGCCAAAGCGCAATGCAACACGATCCGGCTCAAGCTGTTCAAGATCGGAGCACGCATCACCGTCACCACGCGCAAGATCTGGATCTCGCTCTCGAGCAGCTATCCGTTGGCCAGTCTGTTTGCTCGGGTGTGCAGCAACCTCGCTCACGCCTCGCCCTGATCCCGTTCCAACCTCCTGCGATCACCGCTGTTCCAGGTTGCGATGGGGACAGGTGTGTTCGGAATGGTTCGGAACCGCCGCATTCATACGCTTTCCACAGTCCAGAGCCCCCACTCCACCACCAAACTGCACACATACATGTGCATGCTTGCCAGCGACGGCCTTCAACATCAGCTACCACTTCGTAAATCGCGTATTCCGCAGCCCCCCGGCGCGGATCATTTCGCCCTGGTGAGAAATGCGGGCTAGGGCAAAGATGGTGGCGAGTTCGGCGCGCACAGAGTCCATGACTGTCGCGGGCGGACGGCAGGCAGCAATGCACTACGAACGCGGCTCCCGATGGCTCACGTTTCCGGAAGCCGCCGGCTATCGCCCGCGCGCTGATAATCACGCCGTCATCGGTTGCGATTCGCGACTGATGCCGACTCTCCGTCGGCGATTAGCAAGGCTCCGGTCCGTCCCTGAAGTTAGCAGCAGAACCGCCGCGGCTCGTTCAGTCGGTTAGCCCTCCGGCCTGTCACGCCGGAGGTCGCGGGTTCGCCAGGACGGTCCTTCCCTTATTTCGGAGCGGGCTCAGTCGAAGTCGTCGTCGAACAGGTGATCGCCGCGCCAGTCCCTGCCCCTTCTTCTCTTCTGCACGATCCCGCTGGTGCCGAAGATCGAGTCCATCGTCTCCGTGGTCAGGCGGAACGGCGGCAGTTGAACCTCGACGAGATTGCTCTGCAGATCATGGAAGATCTTCTGGAAGCTGACTCCCAGCTGCTCCGATTCCGACCTCTCGCCGACATGCATCCCGACGACCTGCCGTCGCTCGTTGACGATCGGGGAGCCGGAGGCGCCATTGAGCGTGGTCGTGCGATAGCGAAAGAGGTACGGGAAGTCGGGTACGACGTGATCGGCTGGAATGTAGCCCTCCGCGAGCTTCTGCAGGCCTCCGACCGGATGCTGGACCACGAACACCTTCCCTTCGGCCGGGACGTCCGCGCGGCTGCAGTTGTTCCAGCCGCGGATGCGGTACGAATACGGCAGGTAGGCGAGACCGATCGGCCGGTCGAGCCGCACCAGGACGTAGTCCAGCAGGTTGTCGTCATACCGCCGCCGGCACCGGGGATCGGTCTTGATTGACGAGGCGATGACCTCAGGCTGCGCCGGGTTCTTGCTGAACGGCAGCCGACGGAGCCTGCATTGATCGCCCATCGCCTTCGTGCCTGTCTTCTGATTCCATAAGAACTGATCGAACTTGACCGTCACCTGGGCGGGATCGGCGAAAATCCCCTCGGTGCCCATGAGCGCGTGGGCGGTGGTGAGCATCAGGTCGGGACCGACCAGAAAGCCCGTGGCCTCCGAGCCGTCGGCCCGGTCGATGAGGCAGACGCGCCGGGACAGCTTCCTGACCTCCAAGCGGCCGTTCGCCCCCCGCGGATCGACGGGGTGCAGGCCGTCCACGGCCAATCCGGTGATCTCATCATCGTCGCCGTCGTGTCTGTCGAGGTCATCGACGTCGAGATCGTCGTTTTCTTCTCTCATTTCGCTCATGGCTCAAATCCCCCCGACCTTGCAGCGGACGATGCCGGACTGGTGGGGACCGGCCTGCGGCAAGGGACGCGGCGTTCCTGAAGGAAGATTCAGGAGCTCGTAATGCAGAAAGAAATCGTTGTCGCGCGGTCGCAGGACCGGCTGGCCCCCCCGCGAGCGGATGCGGGCGTTGCAGCGCTCAAGGGACGCCGCCATGCGCGCCTCCTCTTTCGTGTCGTTGCCGATGCGGACGACGATCGGGTCGCCGTTCTCCGGCCATCGCAGCGTCAGCTCGTTCAGGCTGATCCCGCTCATGAACTCGCCCTGCGCAACGGCCGCTGCCGCAGCTTCACCTGCTTTGTCGTTTCCGGATACGTCATGTCGATGACGAACTCGCTGGCGAGCACGCGTTTGCTTCCCGCGATCGGCGGTTGGTCGAAGGCCTGGAACGTCTGCTCCTGCTCCGACTTGCAGGCAAAACTCGCCCTGACCGTGCCGCCGGGCAGCTCGATGAGGTTCGCGACCTCCGGCCCCGGCGTACTCAGGCTGCTTCTCAACTGCGTGTCCACGAAGCGGCTGAGACTCGCCACCCAGCGGATGTCCTTCTCATTGGCGACGTCATCCGAGCCGGGACGCTCCGCGAGATCGTGGTGCGGATCGACGTAATAGCGAAGCTCGTCCTGCGGCTTCGGATCGAACGAGACCCGGGCGTTGTCTAGATAGTAGATGTTGGACTGATTGTCGCCGGAGCGGTCGTCCGGCTCGGGAACGAGTCCCTTCAGAAGCGAGACCGGCACGTGCACGTACGTGAAGTGCGGCTCGACATCCCCGTCCCAGTCGTTCTTCCGCTTCGTGTAGTTCGCCGCCATCAGCACGAAGGCCTCCTTCGGCGATTCCTCGTTCCTCGTCTGAGGCGGACCGGGATACAGCGTGGACACTCCGCTGAATATGACTGTCAAGATCTTGTCGGCCATGACTCCTCTCTTTCGACTCTCTTCAGATTCCTGCTCCGATGACGCGGAGCGTGGCCCAGTCACGGAACTTCCAACCTCGGGAGGCAAGGGTCCGCTGCGCCTGCCGCAAAGCCTCGGCGGGGGTATCGCCGGCGAGCAGGCGCTGATGGAACATGCGCGCGGCCAGCCGCGCCGCCTCGTCGTCGATCGGCCACAGCGTTCCGACCACCGCGGGAACGCCGGCGGCGAAGAAGGAGCGGGCGATGGTGATGCTTCCCTCCGCCTTGAGAATCGGTCCCTGGTCGGTGTCGCACGCCGACAGATATACGAGACGCAGCTTCGGAAGCGGCGCGCCGGCGATGTCCGCCATCTGCAGGCGCGACTGCTTCGCGGCGCCGAGGCGCAGGGCTCGCGAGGACGGACCCGACTCCATGGCCGTGTGTCCCACGAACTGCAGGATCGATGCGTCGCGGATCTCGCTCAGCAGGGATGTTCTGGTGCTCCCGGACGCGTCGATCACCCGCGCATCCCGATACAACCCCGCGATCGACCGCGCTTCCCTCGCCGCCTCGGGGAGGGCGTCGGCATCCACACCTCCTGCCGCGGCTTGAATGACCATCACCTGATCCCGGCGCACGGAACGCACGCTCCAGCGCAGCCTGCTCTGCGCAAACAACTGTCCGCTGGGAGCAATCACGGTGGCATATGCCTCCAGCAGCCACCGCTGCCGCGCGCGGTCGTAGAGTCCGCTGTACGCAATCCGCTCGAGAGCATCATCGGGAACGATGACCAGCACCCGACACGTGTTCAGGAGCGGCTCGATGCGCCGGACGAGAGCGTCGTAAAGAAGCGCATTCGCTTGGAGCGCCGGCTCCTCCGCGGCGGACTCCAGAGCGCCGATGGCCGGCTTGAGCTCGCCGATGGAGACCGGAAGCATGACCGTGGCGAAGGCATTGGCGCCTACGACCCAGACCACTACGGTCTTGCTCAGGACGCGGTATTCGACCAGGGTCGCGCCGAACGGCAGCGAGGTTTGAATCTCCGGCAGCAGCGCGCCGGCGCCAGGCGTCTGCCACCGCGCGGTCGGAGAGTCGACGAGCTCGCGCAGCCGCCGGCGGTCGGCGACCTCGAACGCTTCCTGCTCGCGATGCTGCCGCAGCAGAAACTCGATGAAGCCGTCCTCGATCTCATCCGCCGTGGCGGTGAAGGACATGCGCAACTCACGCTCATCGATCTTCGCGCGGCTGGCGTCGCCTTCTTCCAGAGCGGCGCGGAAGTCGCGCTCCGCGGCCGCTGTGTCCCCGCGCTTTTCCAGCCGGCGCGCACGCGCGAAGTAGGCGGTCCGGAGCCAAAGATGATTGCTCGTTCGCCGGTACGTCGCGATCGCGTCGTCCAGGCCGGTCAGCGGCCCGGCGGAGGAGGCCTCGGAATCGAGCGCCGACTTGGCCAGCTCCAGGGTCGGCAGCAGACGCTCCCGGAGCGAGCGATCGGCGATGGAGCCGCACACATGCTCCGCTTCCGCCAGGTCGGTTGCCGCCGCATCGAGGACGCGTTGGCGGTACCGGTACGCGCTTCGGGTCATGAGCGCCGCACAGAGATTGACGGAGTCGCCCATGGCTCTGTCGTGGGACACCATCGCGTCGAGAAAGAAGCCGGCCACGACGTGTTGCCCGTTCAGGATGGCCGCTCGCGCGCCTCCGTACAACGTATCGTTCACATGCTGCGGATCGCCGGTGCGCTCGAGGAGCTGCAGTGCCTGGAGCCGGTAGGAATACGCCCGCGCCGAATTGCCCGCCTCGTCGAGCGCTTCCGCGAGCCGGCTCAAGAGCGTGGCCTCGGCATCCCGCTCGCCCGCCGCGTGATACGCGGCGATGGCGCGCTGGTAGTGATTGGCCGCCTCCTGGTAGGAGCCCGTCAGCAGATCGACGATTCCGAACATCGCGTGAATGAACCCCCTGCAGGACTGGGAGACGTCCGGATGCTTCAGGGGAATCTTCTGCAGCTCAGCGCGAGTCCGGACGTAGTCGTTGGACATGTAGATCATGCCGGCGTGCTCGGCGCGCGTCCGCCAGGCGAACGGCGTCCGCTCGGGTGAGAGCGCGGCCACCGCGACGTCCATCTCCCGGATCGAGTCCGCGACGCGGGACTCGCGATCCGCCTGCCGGCCGGCGCCGTATGCAACATGTCCCTGAGCAAGAAGACGCACCACGGCGGGATTGGCCTTTCGAATCGCTTCGACCGCACCGGCGACCTCGCGCTCCCCGCTCGCCCGCTGCAGCGCCTGCCCCAGCTCCGCCACCCTCGCCAGTAGCGCCACGGCGGACGCATCTCCGCTCAACACCGCCTCGCCCCACCGCGGCAGCAACTCGTCCTCGCACCAGAGGCGGACGTCCTGCCGGAAGCGATTGATGCTCCGGAACACCTCCGCGTTGTCCCGTGTCGTCAGGAGGCGGGCGCGTATCGATGGCCATCGCTCCGCATCCGTGGGCTGCTGCAGCTCGTTCAGACGCTGCCGCGCAAAATCACTCCATTTCGAGCTCGGCTCGAGCCGCAGATAGTCCTGCCACGCCGCGATGGACTGTGCACGGACGTGATACATCTCGATGACCACCGCGCGGGTCCACGCGACCTGCGGAGTCCGGCCAAGCTTCCATGCACGCTGGACGGCTTCGAGGGCCATGGACAAGGCCGCCCCATTCCGCTGCTGTTCCGCCATCGCCTGATAGGCGACCGCGAGGTCGTTGTGCAGCGCGGCGTCCGCAGAGCGCGTCTTCACTGATTCTTCGAGCGTATCGACCGCCGGCTTCACGTCTCCGACCAGCAGATAGGCGACGCCGAGGGCGTGACGCCGCTCAGGCGTTGCCGGCTCGCTCGCGTTCTGAAGCCGGCCGATCAGGCTCCAGAGGTCCGCCTCGTTCTTCCCGGCGATCGGGTTGCTGGTGCTTCTTCGAGCCGGACGATACGGAAAATCGGCGCTGAGCCGGGCCAGTGAGGGCCGGGCCGTCAGCAGTGCACTCGCGGTCACAACGGCGTCCATGTCGCTTCGGGAGAAAAGCCTTCGCTGTGGCAGGCCGCGAGTCCACATCGCGATCACCACGGATGCGACGACCGCGGAAGCCAGAGCGAGGAGGCCAAACGTCCTGCGCATGTGAGAGGGACCGGGCGCACGTGATTTCTCACGCGTCCCATGGATTGTTTGCTGGAGCCCGCTCAGTGTAGCGCACCGTGTTCCAACATCCCATAGCCCACATCCATCGGTTTCCAGCCGGGCGGGCCGGCCGACCTCCTGCCTTGGCAGATCCGGGCTTTGGTTTACCGCGTTGGAGTATCCACTCAGCGGACGCATTTAGGAGTGCGGCGGCGAGTTCGGGGGCCAGGGTGGGAGCCGCCGCTCTAGTAGGGATGCGCAGTGCGAATGGCACAGTTTGCCGTGACCGGTTGGACGCGAACAGCGTGGCCTCGTTCGAAGCCGGTCCCCTCGCCGGCGGCGTCCGTGGAGGACAGGCAGCGGGGCGATTTGGGAGTGCGGAGGCAATCGCCTCCGCTTTCTGATTCGATAGCCTCGGCGCTCGAACGTGCGAATTCGAAAGCGGAGGCGATTGCCTCCGCACTCCAAACGGAAGGACGGTGCTCGTGACCGTCGCGCAGCGGTGAGCCGACCGATACGGCGCGGCGATCGCATCGCCGCACACCAGAATGATCCGCACCGGCCTTTGTGGCTTCACCATCGGCGCTGCCGCCTACTTCGAGACGTTCGACGTGCTCGAGGTGCAGCAGACGTTCTACGAGCCTCCTTCCAGGCTGACTATGGACCGCTGGCGCGCGCAGGCGCCGGACAGCTTCGTCTTCACGATCAAGGCGTGGCAGCTGATCACGCATCGCTCGACGAGCACGACGTACCGCCGCCTCAAGACGCAGGTGAACATGGAGGAAGTGGGAGCGTTCCGCGTCAACGCGGCCACGCTGCACGGCTGGAAGGTGACCCGCGACTGTGCGCGCCTGCTGCGCGCGAAAGCGATCCTCTTCCAGTGCCCCGCGTCGTTCAAGCCGACCGACGAGAACATCGGCAACATGCGCCGCTTCTTCGGCGAGATCGGACGGATGAAAGGCGTCGATTATCTCTGGGAGCCGCGCGGTGCCTGGCCGGACGACGTGGTCCTCGGCCTATGCCGCGAGTTGCGGCTCGTGCATGCGGTCGACCCGTTCGTCCGCCCCTCCCTCACGCCCGAGCTGCTCTACTGGCGCCTGCACGGCATCGGCTCCGCCTACGCGAGCTATACCGGCGAGCAACTGCAGCAGTTGCACGAGTGGCTGCCCCGCGGCGCGGACGCTTACGTGATGTTCAACAACATCCCCCGCGTTGGCGACGCGAAGAGATTCATTGAAATGTAGGCGACTGCCCTCGTTCACACCCGGAGCGCGATTCCGCGGCGGTACAGCACCCAGAGAATCGCCAGCCAGAGCAGCACGAACGACAGTGCCCAGAGGAACGAACCGAGGTACGGTGCGAAGAACGGTTCGAAGAGCGTGCGGTAGCTCAGGGCCTGCAGCGAGATGCCGTCGATCTTGATGATGCTGAGGAGGCGGGCCATCACGCCGGAGCCGATGAAGGCGATGAGGGGATTCAGGCCGAAGATGAGGAATGGCTTCGCCCATCGTTTCGCCCGCTTCACGTCGACGATCCAGATGAAGAGCGCGAGGAAAAGACACGCGAAGCCCGCGGTCAGGAGGACATAGGAGCTCGTCCAGAGTCCTTTGTTGATCGGAAAGATGAGGCCCCACAACCATCCCGCAGCAACGCCGGCGATGCCCGCGATCGTCAACTGCCTCAGCTTCGCCGCACGGACCCATCGCGCCGCCACGACCCCGAGGAGTGCGGTCGCGATCGCCGGGATCGTCGACAGCGGACCTTCGGGATCCCACGTCTTCGTACCCGACCAGATGTGCTTCTCTCCGAGCACCGCGCGATCGATCTGCGCGGCCATCGTGAGCTCTGGCGGCTCGAGGGGAGCAAAGCCGAGGGTGAGCCAGTACACCACCAGAATGGTGACGACGATCAACAAGATCGCAATGCGCGGGTCGGCGAGTCTTCGCATCGCGGATGCCTCGATGCGGTAGTTCGGAACCTGACGGAAATCACCCTCGAACGCACGGGCGATGAATGCGCTGATGAGGTAGACGATGCCGATGCGCTGCAGGACACCCAGGAAGCGCAGATGCTCGAAGCGCCATGCGACGCGATCGAAGAACGTCGCGCCTGCCGGCATCTCTCCCCACCAGAAGAAGGGAAATGCGTTGAGCAGGACGCCGAAGAGGATGATCAGGAGGCCGCGCTTCCAGATCGGCCACGGCTCTTTGCGCGAGAGCTCGGTGGTCACACCGACGACGAAGAGGAAGAAGGGAAAGATCAGATCCGTCGGCGTCCAGCCATGCCACTCGGCGTGCTTGAGCGGCCCGAACACGGCGCTCCAGGTACCTGGGTTGTTCACGAGGAGCATGGCCGCGACGGTCGCGCCGCGAAAGGCGTCGAGTCCCTCGATGCGGTTGTCGACCGGAGTTCTCGGCTGGCGATCGTCGGAAGACACGGCGACATGATAGTTGCAGCCGAAGACCAGTTGGAAAATCGAACAGGCACCAGACCGAAAACTACGCGCCGGGGGGCTGACGCAGCAACTGCGGGCTCGCCTCCCGATCTTTGAGGCCAGGGAACTCGCGACGCTGCGCCGCGCCGAGGCCGAGGATCTGCAGGATCGGCTCGGTGTTGTTGAGAGTTCCGACGATCCGGTGTCCCGGGTAGGGCGAATCGGTCACCAGCGTTGGCGTCATGAGGATCGACTCCCTGAGCGCGCGCCTCGGATCGACGAGCACATCGACGATCTCGATCTCATACCGATCGGGCAGATGGGTCTCGCAGATCTGGCGGAGATTGGCGATCGCCTGCAGGGAGTTGGGGGCGTCCCCGGCGATGTAGAGCCGGAACGCGATTACTTCCGGATTCATCGCGTCACGTCCCCATCGGGTGCGCGGTCCGTGCCGCGCAGCTCGCGGATCCTGTCGCGGCCGAGCGACAACTCCTGCTCGTGAGCCTGCAGACTGTGCGCGAACACTGCTTTCTCCGTCAGCTTCGCCGCGAGCTCGACCTGGAGGGCCTTGACCCGGGCCTCCAGCTCCGCTTCTTCCGCATCCAATCTCACGCTCCGGAGTCTCGAAGTGACTGCCGCGAGCTCATTGGCCTGACGTTCGGCGCTTTCCTTCTCCCAGCGCATCGTTCCCATGAGCACTTCGCCGCCGGCCGAATAGGTATCGGTGACGGTAATCCCGGCATCGCTCAGGATGAGCTCCCGCACCTGATTGGAGTGCGCCGTTCCACGCGACTTGATGATGGACATGCCGCGGTTTCGCTCGCCCGCCTGGACCAGGTAATTGAGATGGATCCAGGTGTCTGCCAGCGTGGAGATCTGCAGAGGCGAGCCGCCCTCGGACTGACTGGACATCTCGTCGAGAAGGCTCGTACAGACGAGCGTGATGCCCGCGGCCTTCGACCAGTCGATCAGTCGCTCCGCCACGCTGTGCGCGGTCAGCTCATTCCCTGATTTCGACAGCGTGGAGACAGGATCGACGACCAGACAGCGAGCGCGATGTTCCTTTGCCAGGGTCTTGATGCGCACCAGGTAGGTTTCGGCGCTCCCTGTGATCGTCCGTGCCGACACCATGTGCAGCGATCCGTCCTCGACGAACCGGTTCAGCTGAATGCCGACGGAAGCGAGATTCCGGATGACCTCGTTCGAATCGGAGTCGAAGCTGACGAACATCGTCCGTTCGCCCCGCTGACAGGCCGCTTCCGCGAACGCGCCGCTCAGTGTGGTCTTGGCAGTTCCAGGGAACCCGGTGATCAAGACACTGGCGCCGCGGTAGTAGCCACCGCCCAGCATCGTGTCGAGCCGGTCCACACCGCTGGAAACGCGTTCATTCGTCACCGCCGCGTCGCCGCGGCCGAGCGTGCGGGTCACGGCGACCTCGAATCCTCCCCTGCCGATCAGGAACGGCGACTCGTTCTCATCAAAGCTCGAGCCTCGGTACTTCTGCACGCGAAGGTTCCGCTGGGATACACCGAGCACCACCGTGTGATTGAGGATGACCGCACAGTCCACCATGAACTGCATGAAGCCGAAGGGCTGTTTCACCGATCCGGTCTCATCGGCATCGGCCTTGAGGGTCACGATCCCCGTCATCTCGTGGGCAAGGAGCCATGCGTGGAGGCGGTAGATCTCGCGGCGCTGCGCTGCCGCATCGGGAAGGAGCGCGAGCACGATGTCCAGCGCATCGAACACGATCCGCCGCGCGCCGATCTCTTCGGCCTTGGCTCCGAGCGCGGCAAGCATTCCCGCGAGATCGAACGTTCCCGACTGGACGAGGTCGGGCATGGGCTGAGCGTCCATAAAATACAGCCTGGTCCGCTGCAGCTCGGTGAGGTTCCACCCGAAGGTTTCGGCATTCCCGACGATCCGCGATGGCGTTTCCTCGAATGCCACAAAGATTCCCGGCTCGTCGCATTGCCGGGCGCCGTGTACCAGGAACTGCAACGCCAGGATCGTTTTGCCGGAGCCCGATCCTCCCACCAGGAGCGTCGTCCGCCCTCGGGGCAGACCTCCGCCGGTGATCTCATCGAGTCCTGTGATTCCGCTCGGTGCCTTCCGGGCGACGCTGATCTCGACTTCGGGCTCGGCAACGGTCATCGATTCTCCCTCGAGTCTCGTGGGCAACGTCGCCGAGGTCGACGCGTGTCGAGGGCCCGCACGTTCTGGGTTGGCTTACTCCCTATTTTGTTTCGTGAGTGCCCTTCCCTACCTGCGGCTTCACTGCCACATCAGCAGACAGATCGGCGCGGGTGTTGCTGTTCGTTCGGATCCAGCCGAAGGTCGAGTGCGGATTTCGCCGCCCGTTTCGTTGAAAAAATCCCAGGAGAGTGATGACTGCACCAGCACGAACCCTGCGCGGCAAGCGAACCCACGCTGAGAAAAAGGACTCCGCAAACAGAGAACAGCTCCGCAGGAAGGCCATTCTCAAGACCGGTGCCCTTCAGAATGCAATTCTGAACAGCGCGAACTTCTCGAGCATCGCCACGGATGAGAAGGGCGTGATCCAGCTGTTCAACGTGGGCGCCGAGCGCATGCTCGGCTACTCCGCGGCCGAAGTCGTGGATCAGATCACTCCCGCGGACATCTCCGACCCTCAGGAAGTGATCGCCCGTGCCGCGGCTCTCAGCGTCGAGCTGGGGACCACCATCACGCCCGGCTTCGAGACGCTGGCCTTCAAAGCCTCGCGCGGCATCGAGGACATCTACGAGCTGACGTACATTCGCAAGGACGGGACGCGATTCCCGGCCGTCGTTTCCGTGACGGCGCTCCGCAACGAAGCGCAGACGATCATCGGCTACCTCCTGATCGGCACCGACAACAGCGCGCGCAAACACGCCGAAGAGAAGCTGCGATGGACGGAGGAGAGTTTCCGCCTGATGGTGGAAAGCGTTTCCGACTACGCCATCGTGATGCTCGATCCGGAAGGGTGCATCGCCAGCTGGAACAGCGGTGCGCAGAGGATCAAAGGGTTTCGCGCGGAGGAGATCGTCGGGCGGCACTTCTCGACCTTCTATCCCAAGGACGACGTGGCGGCCGGCAAGCCCCAGGGCGACCTCGCCCGGGCTGCGGCCAGCGGCCGCCATGAAGACGAAGGGTGGCGCATCCGCAAAGACGGGACCCTCTTCTGGGCGAACATCGTCTTCACTGCAATCCGCGACCAGTCGGGCAATCTGCGCGGGTTCGCCAAGCTCACGCGCGATCTGACGGAGCGGAACAAGGTCGAGGCCATCCTGATGGATGCCAAAGCCGCGGCAGAAAAGGCGAACCTGGCCAAGTCCGAGTTCCTCTCCAGCATGAGTCACGAGCTCCGCTCGCCGCTCAACGCCATCCTCGGATTCGCCCAGTTGATGGAGTCGGACTCGCCGCCGCCGACGCTCGCGCAGGGTGAGAGCATCATCCAGATTCTGAACGCGGGCTGGTACCTGCTGGAGCTCATCAACGAGATTCTCGACCTGGCCACCATCGAGTCCGGCAAGATGTCGATGTCGATCGAGCCGGTATCGTTGAACGAGCTCCTCATCGAATGCCACTCCATGATCGAGCCGCTGGCGCAGCGGCGCCGCATCCGCATGAGCTTCCCTCGCAGCGATGCGCCCTATTGTGTCAACGCGGATCGTACCCGGATCAAACAGGTCCTGATCAACCTGCTCTCCAACGCCGTCAAGTACAACACGCCCGACGGCTCCGTCTCTCTGGTGTGTACGGCGAGCAAGGACTCCGCTCGGGTTCGCATCACTGTCACGGACACCGGTGCCGGCCTCCCGCCGGAAAAGCTCGCGCAGCTCTTCCAGCCGTTCAACCGTCTTGGACAGGAAGCCAACGGCGAGGAAGGCACGGGGATCGGCCTCGTGGTCAGTAAGCGGCTCGTGGAGCTGATGAACGGCGAGATCGGTGTGGAGAGCCGGGTCGGCAGCGGGAGCGCCTTCTGGGTGGAGCTGCCATCCACGGCGCCGCTCACGATCTCCGCCGCCGTGGAGTCGATTGCCGACGCCAGGGAGATTGCAAGCCCGCTCGATGAGCAGCGGACGCTCCTCTACGTCGAGGACAATCCGGCCAACCTCCATCTGGTCGAGAGACTGATCGGCCGGCGGAATGATCTGCGCCTTCTCAGCGCCGTGGACGGCAACCGCGGCGTGGAGCTGGCGCGGAGCTGCCTGCCCGACGTCATTCTCATGGACATCAATCTTCCGGGAATCAGCGGCATCGAGGCGTTGAAGATCTTGCGTGAGGACAGGACCACCGCACACATCCCCATTGTGGCCTTGAGCGCGAACGCCATGCCGCGCGATATCAAGAGAGGGATGGATGCGGGCTTCTTCCGCTATCTGACGAAGCCCATCAAAGTGAGCGAGTTCACGGAAGCGCTCGATGAGGCGCTGGCGTTCGCGGAGGAGCTCACCGCACCGGAATCGACTGCGCGTGGTGAAAGTAGTCCTCCGGATCCCACCGCTGTTTGACCTTCACCAGGTTGCGCGGATTCCGCCGGAAGTTCTCGAGGAAGTACAGCCAGAGCGCCCGATCGACATCCCCCTGTTCGTGGCTGCCCAACACGGTGTCGGGATAGTTGTAGTAGCAGCCGTCCACGGTGCCGCTGCTGTCCCGGGCCGGGTCGGGCGTGCCGCCGTATTCGGCATACACGTCGCGATAGAAATCATTGATCCATTGCAGGTGCACCTCGGCCTGCTCCCGGTAGGGCGGCAGGTCGCCTTCGCCCGGTCTGGACGCGTTGATCCAGTAGGTCTGGTACTGGAGCTTCAGGATGGAGCTGCGCTGCGGGACGGCCGTGGACTCTGAGGTCCGCCTGTTGATGGCGCCGCCGTAGCTGTCCACCTGCAGCAAGGACTGGCTCATGTCGCCGGCCGGAAGTCCCGGCGGCGTGGTGTTCAGCCACTTGTAGATGGCGTCGACCTGGTTGGCGGGAAAGGGTTTCTTCAGGTAGGCCGACTTGTATTTCCCGAACTGGTTCGGCCCGGAACCGTTCAGCGTCTGCAGCGCCTCGAGGTAGGTGACGTGTTGCGCCGCGTCGCTGGCCGGCATGGTCGTCATGAAGCCGGGATGTCCGCCGAGCGGCTTCTCCAGCGCCACGGACGGAACGATCCGGTCGAACAGCGCCTTGATTCGCTGAGCGCTCGTCTCCGCCCGCTGCCGATGCTCGCGCTCATCGACGCCGGGGGCGGACACCATCTGCACGATCAGGCCGATCTGGCCGTTCGAGACGTGATTCAACTTCAGCAGCCCGAAGTCGGTCTCCGGCATTTCGACGACGACCTCGGCGTAGGCTGCCAGCAGGTCGCCGAAAGTGTTTCGATCCACATCGGACCAGTTCCAGGCCAGAGTCCAGATCGTGGCGTGATCGGGCGCGTCGGGCAACTGGGCAAAGTAGTAGCGCACGATGACGCCGAAGTTGCCGCACCCCGCGCCGCACAAGGCCCAGAACAGGTCCCGCTCGTCGCTCGTCGCGCTGTCGGCGGAGACGTGACGCAATCGCGCCTCTCCGGCATCCCATGTCACGATGTCCACGGCGGACAGGTGATCCACGGTCAGCCCGTGCAGCCGCGACAGCAAGCCATACCCGCCGCCGGTGATGTGACCGCCCGCCCCGACGGAATAGCAGCTGCCGGCGGGCAGGGTCTTGCCGAATCCATTCAACAGCGTGCGATACACCGTCCAGTTCTCACAGCCGGCTTCGACGAAGAACGCCTGACGGGTCGGATCGAACCCCACCTGGTTCAACGCGGACATGTCGATGACGGCCCTGGTCGTGTCGTTGTAGACGAAATTCTCGTAGCAGTGGCGACCCGAGGTGATTTTGACGTCCCGGCCGTAGGCCGTGATCGCGTCCGTCAGACAGCCGGCCACCTGGTCCGCCTGCGTCGGGACGTACACCGCTTCCAGGTTGGGCGCGAACCAGCGGCGGTCGAATCCCTGGCGATCGCTGAGGACGACGGGACGGCTTCCCCCATGCGTGATTGAAGGGCTCAAGAGGCACACTCCTTGACGTCGCAATTGAGGTCGCAGTTTGCCAGAAAGCAGTTTTCATGTCCTTCGCCAACGTGTCCGGCCATGGGTCCTGCTCTTTGCTGCCACGACGAGCCAATGTAGGGCGTGGCTTCAGCCCGCCTCCCCGGTGTGAGCATGGCAGGTTCGTAAAGTCCCCACACCCGCCCGAGAGGCGGGCTGAAGCCACGCCCTACATTGGCTCGTCTGCACCGCTTTCGTTACCGGTGTGGAGTGCGGCGACGGCGAGTCGCCGCTTTGATCTTTGCACGCTGAGCGCTCGAAGATTGGAAAGCGGCGACTCGCCGTCGCCGCACCCCACATGCTTACTGGTACACCACCACCAGCTGCGGCCGATTGGCCGCCGTCCCGTTTTCACCCGAGTAATAGCCGAGGTAGTCGTTCCCGTTGTCGTCGTTGTCGCCGGTGTTGAAGTAGACGCGCAGTTGCGTCGTCCCGGTCTTGTTCAGGGCCGCGCGGCCCGCGGCGTTCAGGCTGCCGGTGGACCAGGTGCCGTTGGATGCGGCGTTACTGAGGGTCGCAGCCTGGACGGCGGTGGCCGCGACCTGCCAGTCTCCGTTCTGGAGCGTCGTCGAGCCGGAGAAGCCGCTGCCGTTCTGGACGTCGACCCAGCAGGTGCCGTGCGTGGTGAAGGGGTTGGTGCCGGTGAGTGAGCCGCGCAGCAGGCGCAGGGTCACGGACACGATCGTGGCCCCGTCGGGAATGGACGCCGTATTGAACGAGACCACCGTCTTGTACTGGCGGTCCTGGTTGTTGTCGCCAATCCGCATCGCGCTGCTGTTGCTGCTGTTGACGTCGAGCGATCCGCCAACGCTGGTGTTCTCGCCCGACTCCAGCACCCAGCCGTCCTGCGAGCCGGTGGAGGTGAAGGTCACGGTGACCGGCGCCGCATTCACGACCTGTGGAGCAGCGTTGCCGCTGCTGCCGAGCCAGCCGCTGGCGCCGGTGAACGTGGCGGTGAGCGTGTGGCTGCCCACAGTGAAAGCGGCCGTACTGAACGTGGCCTGTCCGCTGCCGTTGACATTGACGTTCGACGCCCACGTGGTCGCCCCCTCGGTGAATGTGACCGTTCCGGCGGGCACGCCGCTGCCGGAGGTCACGGTCGCCGTGAAGGTGACGGATTGTCCGGACGTCGACGGGTTGGGTGCGGAGGCGAGCGCGGTGCTGGTCGCGACGGGCGCGAAGGGTGTGGCCGAGGCTTCGTTCGACGCGGGGCTCTCCCCCGCCACATTGGTGGCGGTCACAACGTAGTAGTACGCGGTCCCGTTGGTCAGGCCCGTATCCGTGAAGCTCGTGCCCGCCCAGCCGGTCTGGATGGGCGTGTACGGTCCGCCGGTCGCCGGGGCGCGGTGGATGTTGTACGCCGCCGCGCCACTCGACGCGCTCCAGGACAGACTGACCTGCCCCGAGCCCGCCGTCGCCGACAGGCCCGTCGGCGCCGCCGGCGGCTGGTTGCAATACTGCCCCTGCTTGCCGATCACGGCATACACGCAGGGGGACTGCTCGAGCAGATAGAGGACCGAAGCGCGGTTGCGCGCGGTCTGGGCCGGGATCACTTCGTCCGGCGGATAGAAGCCGCCCTGTGCGGAGGTGACCGGATACATCTCGAAGATGAAGGTGAAGATGTGATGCGCGCCGTACAGCCAGTCGTTGATCGTCCCGTCGGTGATGTACAGATCGCTCATCTGTTGCGGCGTATAGCCGTTCGTCGCGGCCATGGCCTGGCCCATGGTCACGAACGTATCGAGATCGTCCTGGGTCAGATCGGGCGGCAGGTTGGTGAGCGTGTAGCCGAAGGGCCACATCACCAGCTCGGCGAAGGTGTGGAAGTCGATGTGGGTCTTGATCTGCTGCGTGCCGCCGACGACGCGGCTGTTGACGAAGTCGCGCACCACCTGGGTCTCGGGAGCCGAGAAGGCCGAGGGGCCGCGATAGGTCTCGCTGCCCGTCGAGCCGCTGCTGCCGCCGCAGCAGCCCCACTTGTAGCCCCAGTTGCGATTCAGGTCCGTGCCGATCGAGCTGGAGCCGGCGTTCGGCTGCCGGTTCTTGCGCCAGGAGACATAGCTCCCGGTGGCGATGTCGTACTCGCCGCCGTCCGGATTCATGTCGAAGACCATCCAGATCTCGCGGTTGTCCACGAGATTGGTGATCTGCGAATCCGTCCCGTATTCATCGGTGAGCATGCGCAGCGTATAGAGACCCATCTCCACAGTGAGGTGCTCCCGCGCATGCTGATGGTGCGTAAACAGCACCTCGGGCTCATCTTCGTCGCTATTGACGTTGTCGGAGATCTTGCCCGCCCAGATCGTGCGTCCCTGGTACGAGATGCCCATGCTGAACAGCGAGAAGATCGACGGATGGTCGAGCGCGGCCTGCTGCAGCTCCGCGAGCATCTCCGCGTAGTCGTGATAGTTCGAGTCGGCCGGCGGAAAGAGGTTCGCGAACTGGTCCTGCGTGGCGAGCTTCACGAGCCTGAAGCCCGCCTTCGTCAATGCCGCGGCTTCGGCCGGCGTGGCCTCGACCAGGACGTAGTCATGACCGACTTCGAAGATGTTCGCACCGGTGCGGACAATGACGTTCCGGGCGTGGACGTCGCGGACGCCGGAGATCTTGTAGGTGCTGGTTTCCTTCGCAGACTGTGCGGAGGCAGGCGCCGTTACGACGAGCGCGAACACAATGAGGACGAGAGAGCACGTGAGCACCCGGCAAGACTTCATAAAGACTCCTGTTTTCGGTTAACCGGGACGGTGGACCTGGACAGTGAGGACGGATGCACTATACGCGCTTGTTCAGCAATGCCGCGTATCATTAAAGATGCACTCATTAAGGAAACCTATGGAGTGCGGGGCCTGGCCCCGCGCCCTCACCGGGGTCTCACAACCCGTTCACATACTTGATGCACTGTCCCTGGTTCTTGAACGTCGGGTTGGTGAAGGTCTGCCAGCCGCCGTTCTTGCACTGGTCCTTGTTCGTCGGACCCGAGGGCGGCAGCTCGACGATGGCGATGCCTCTGGCGTAAATCTCTACCGGGATCGTGGCGGCCAGCGTGTTCGTCGCTGTGTCGATCGCATAGACCTGGTTGAGTCCATTTCCCGTGACGTAGGCGAAGGCTCCGTCCGGCGTGATCGCCACCTGGAGCGCGGGACCCGGCACTGTAACAGCCGCGGTCTGGGTGTTGGTGGCGGTGTCGATCACGGTCACCAGGCCAGAAAAAGCTTCCGTCACATACGCGGAAGCACCGTTCGGCGTGATCGCCAGTCCGACTGGGTTCGTCGCCGGAATCGTGGCGGTCAAGCTGTTCGTCGCCGTATCAATCACGTAGACCGCGGGGGCGCCGGGTGCGGTCACATAAGCGAAGGCGCCGTTGGGAGTGATCGCCACTCCCCTCACTCCCCCTGACAGCGGGATCGTGGCCACCTGGGTATTCGTGGCTGTCGATCACCGAGACCGTGTTGCTGTCCTCATTCACGACATACGCACGCGTCTGCGCGCTCGCCGCGCCCGCGCCGAACACGACCATCACTGCGAGAGAAACCACTTCATGAACTTCCGACAAATTTCGACATCGTTCGATCTTCCTGTTGTTGTTGCGCGCCGCTGCCATTGCGGCAGGCAACGGCATCTCGGCAGGTTCATTGGATTGCGGGACCGCGCACGGTGAAGGGAATCGATATCCGGTTACGGTGTTTGGCGCGGGGGTATTCACCACAGAGGCACAGAGAGCACAGAGGGATGGTTTAAAGCGATTCTCCGTGCTCCTCTATGCCCTCTGTGCCTCTGTGGCGAATACCCCCGCGTTCAGGCCTTACAAGCCGTTCACGTACTTGATGCAATCTCCCTGGTTCTTGAAGCTGGGGTTGGTGAACGTTTGCCAGCCGCCGTTCTTGCACTGGTTTTTGTTGGTCGGCGGCGGCGGCGGTGGCGGCGTGCCCTCATAGCGCACCACGGCGAAGTCCGAGACGAAATCCGGGAACAGGAGGTTCCGATTGCCCACACCGGCCGCGACGATCCGGCCGTCGGACTGGACCGCCACCGCAAACGCCGCGGAATCGCTTCCGACCGGCGTCGTGACGATGCCGCTGCCGGCGAACGTCGGATCGAGGGAGCCGCTGGAGTCGTAACGCGCGACCCTGAGGATGGCCAGAGCCCTTCCGGCAACGACGATCGTCCCGCCGGCTCCGAGGGCCACGCCTTCGGCCTCGGTGTCGCCGGCGATCGTCGTGACCACGACGCCGCCCGCGCCGAAGGTGGTGTCGGCCGAGCCGTCCGCGTTGTACCGCGTCACGCCGAACGCGGCGCCCTCGCCGGATTCGGTGGGGTATCCCGCCACGACGATCTTCCCGTCGGGCTGGATGACGAGGCCCCGCGCAACGTCGTCTTCCCCGGTCCCGGATACGTCGGTGAACGCGTAGCCCCCGCTGCCGAAGGTGGTGTCGAGCGAGCCGTCGGTGTTGTAGCGCGCCACCGTAAAGTCGGTGTCAAACGATCCGTTGATGCCGGGTCCGGCCACGACGATCCGGCCGTCCGCCTGGAGGGCGACGCCGTAGGCCACATGTCCACCGACAGGGCTGGTAAACGGCACCGTGGCGATGCCGCCGCTGCCGAAGGTGGCGTCGAATGCGCCGTTCGTGTCGAAGCGGTACAACGCGAAGCCATACTGCTCGGTCCCGGCGTCGTAGAATCCTCCGGCGACGACGATCCTGCCGTCCGGCTGGATGACCAGATCCTCGGCCGGTACGATCCCGAAGCTGCCGGCTGTCACGATGCCGCCGCTGCCGAACGTGGGGTCGAGCGAACCGTCGGCGTTGTAGCGCACGATCGTGAGCTCGTGCGCGCTTCCGATCGGGCGAGTCGCTCCGGTGACCACGATCCTGCCGTCCGCCTGCAGGGCGACGGCTTCGAGCGTATCGAGCTCCTCGATGTCCGTCGTTACGATGCCGCCGGTGCCGAACGTGGTGTCGAGCGAGCCGTCCGGGTTGTAGCGCGCGATCTGGAAGTCCAGCAACGTGCCGTCGAAGAACGAGGACGTTCCGGCACGGCCGGCAACCACGATCTTGCCGTCCGGCTGGATCGCGAGGTCATTGGCGATCTCGAACGACGCGTTGTTCGTGGTGACGATGCCGGTGCCGTTGAAAGTGGGGTCGAGATCGCCGTCGGCGGCAAACACCGCAGGGGCGATGCAGAGGGCGGCGCCGCACAGCAGTGCCAATAGACGCGGAAATGTCCTGATTCTGAAGCTCATTCACTCTCTCCTTATTGCTGCCGGACCGTGGGCAGCAAGGCTGCCCTCATCAAAGACGAGGCCATCTGTGAGGATTGACGTAACGCGGTAAGGAATGAGGGACTTACGCGTCGCGATGCCGGATCGGGACGAGCCGAGGTGCATACCGGCGTATGCACCTCCGTCCCGCGGAAACGGAGGAAGTGGTGTGTTTGGCGTGGATTAGCTGGTGCATAGCGGCGTATGCACCGGTGCTCGCTCAGCGAGCACCCCTGCCTCGCCGCGGTGTGGGGTCGGCAATTTCCTAGTGAAGCGTGACGCGACACTAGTGTGCTCCGTCCCCCTCTGTGGCTCTGTGGCTCTGTGGTGAATTCGCACGTGCATCGCGCGGGGCATGTGCCGATTCACCACAGAGCCACAGAGAACACAGAGGGGACGGAGGAGGGTTCGCTACAGCCGCACACGCCGTCCGGTGAAGGTGTCCTCGGCGATGGGGTCGCCCGTATCGGTCGCGGGGTCGAGCGGGTCTTCGCCGTCCTCGAACGTGCGGACCACGAGCGACCCGGTGATCTGGTCGCAATGGTGGCCGGCACGCTGGAACACGATGTCGATGCGGGCGGTGGTCATGAGGGTGTTGTCGCCGTTGTACACGAAGGCGAACAGCACCCCTCGGGCGCCGTCGCTCCCGGCTTTCTCCCAGCTCCCCTGCTGATTGGAGAAATTGTAGAGCGGCTGCGTCGACGTCGTGCCGAAGAAGGCTCCGTCCGCCGCGAAGGTCCAGAAGTCTTTCGCGCCCCCGGCTTCCTGGATCAGGTAAGTGCCGGCGCAGCTCGCCGGTACGCTGCCGGCGAAGAGCGGAGCGGAAGGAAGAGCGAGGCAGACGAACAGCAGGGCGCGCACGATCTTGTTTCGCATGAATGTTTCTCCGTCAGAGGAGTCTACGCCTCACAGATGGTTGGGGAACAGCCGCAGGCCGCCTGCCTCGCGAGGGTCAGCCCTTGACCCGACGAGCCAGCCGGAGTCCCATCGACGCCAGACCGTCTGCCTCGCGAGGCACACGGTCTGGTGACGATAGGACTCCGTCTGGCTTCGTCAGGACAGGGCTATGCCTCGCGAGGCACACGGTCTGGTAACGATAGGACTCGGTCTGGCTTCGTCAGGACAGGGCTGTGCCTCGCGAGGCACACGGTCTGGTAACGATAGGACTCGGTCTGGCTTCGTCAGGACAGGGCTGTGCCTCGCGAGGCACACGGTCTGGTAACGATAGGACTCGGTCTGGCTTCGTTAGGACAGGGCTGTGCCTCGCGAGGCACACGGTCTGGTAACGATAGGACTCCGTCTGGCTTCGTCAGGACAGGCTGTGCCTCGCGAGGCACACGGCCTGGTGACGATAGGACTCCGTCTGGCTCCGTAAACGTAGGCGGGGTTTCAGCCTGCCCCCCGGGGGGCGGCACAGTCGCGATCCTGCCACGAGCACACCGGGAGAGGCGGGCTGAAGCCACGCCCTACATTGGCTCGCCGTGGCTGCAAGGAGACTTTCGCAGCTGAGGACACAGAGGGGGACGGAGACCCGTTACGAATCGTGACCCACGCGCCGCATCAGCCGCTGGAACGCCGCGCGGGTCAGGCCGCACATCGCCGCGGCGCGCGTGATGTTGCCGTCGCTGGCTTTCAAGACCCGCTCGATCACCCGCCGCTGGTAGATCTCGAGCGACTTCTGTCTGCCAGCCTCGTACGAGAGCTCCTCCGGAACGCCACCGGCGCGGCTTTCCCCTTCGTCGCCGAGGCTGAGGTGACCGGCGCCGATGTCGCCGGAGCGGCAGTGGACCAGCGCCCGCTGCACGGCGTTCTCCAGCTCGCGCACGTTGCCCGGCCAGCGATGGCCCAGCAGCGCCGTGCGCGCCCCGGCCGACAGCGACGGCGTGCGGTTCAGCCGCATCTCGCGCGAGTACGTGGCCAGAAAGTGCAGAGCCAGCGGGAGGATGTCCGCGGGCCGTTCCCTGAGCGGCGGGACGTCGATGGTGGCCACGCAGATGCGGTAATAGAGATCCTCCCGGAACGTGCCTTCGGCGATGCGCTCGCGCAGGGGGCGGTTGGTGGCCACGACCAGGCGGAACGCCACGGGCCGCGCCGCGGCCGAGCCGAGCGGCGTCACGGTGCGCTCCTGCAGCACCCGCATCAGCTTCCCCTGAAACGACAGCGGCATGAGCGCGATCTCGTCGAGGAACACCGTCCCGCCCCTGGCCTCGGCGAAGATCCCCTCCCGGTCGCGATCCGCGCCGGTGAAGGCCCCCTTTTTGTGGCCGAACAGCTCCGATTCGAGCAGCGGATCGGGCAGCGCCGCCGAGTTGACCGCCAGAAACGGCAACGTGGAATTCAGACTCTGTTGGTGGAGCGCGCGGGCCACGAGCTCCTTCCCCGTCCCGCTCTCGCCGCGGATGAGCACCGGCACCTGTGTGGGGGCCAGACGCTGCACCAACTCGACCAGGGCGGCCATCCGTGGGTCTTCGGCGACCAGACGCGGCCCGGTTCCGCCGCGCAGCCTGTGGACCCGCTCGGCCACCAGCGCTTCCTCCCCCACTCGCGCGACCTCGCTCAGGATCTCGGCGGCGTCGAAGGGCTTGGTGAGAAAGTTCGCCGCGCCGTGCCGCATCGCTTCCACGGCCCGCCCGATCGTGCCGAAGCCGGTGACCACCAGCACGCGGATCTCCGGGTGCCGTTCACGGACGCTCACCAGCAGCGCCAGGCCGGACACCGCGCCCATCTCGATGTCGACGATCAGGACGTGAGGCACCCACTGCGCCAGCACGCCGAGCGCACGCTCGGCGCTCTCCGCCTCGCGCACCTCCGCGCCGAGCGTCTCGACCAGCGTGCGCAGGACCTGACGGACCTCCGGCTGGTCCTCGACGACGAGAACGCGAAGGCGACTCGCTCCACGCTCGGCCGCGGTCAAGAGGCCCGCTCCAGCGTTGCCTCCGCGACGAACCGGAAAGACATCCGAGTTCTCACGATCACACACCCCACCATCCAGGACGTCGTGAATGGCCGCCGCCTCTGTTCTGGGAGTGACGAGCGGCGCCAAGTCCCTACCCGCGTTCTCTCAACTATTACGCCCTTGCGTGGATGGTCATTTAAGGACTGCCGGAGCTAAGGCTCCTGTGGCAGGATGAACAATTCCCTCTTCGCTCGCAGATGTGTGTCCCCGGTCAGATCAGTTGGCCGGCGGCTCGAAACGCACGGGTTCATCGCCGGTGACGCTGGCGAGATACGAGCGGAGGTAGTCGACGAGCTGAACGGTCGCCGATCCTGCTCCCGCAGCTTCGCGCAAATACGCGAATGCCCGCGCGGCGTGCAGCGGCGCTCCGGCCGCCGCGAATTGATTTGCGAGCCGACGGGATAGTTGCTCGGCTTTGAGCCACTCAGAGCGGCTGAGATGCAACTCGGCGATATCGAGACCGACCGCGGCGGCAGCGTCGAGCATTCCACATTCCAGGAAGCCATCCGCCGCCGCTTGAAGCTCGTTCAGCGCCTCGTGCGGTTGGCCTTTTCGCATCAGCGCGTAACCCAGGATCCACCGGACACGGACCTTCTCCGTCCGGAATCCCAGCTCATCGTAAATGCGCATTGCGTCCTCGGCATATTCATGGGCAACATCGGTATGGCCGAGCCTGACCTCACATTCCGCCAGATTGGCGTTGAGTCGCGCGACCATCTCTCTGTCCCCGTCTCGCTGGAAGAAGATGACGAGCCGCGTAAAAATACGATGGGCCTCAGCGACATCGCCGCGCTCACACAGGATGTTGGCTTCGATGACACGGACCTGCTGGGCACGTTCATGGTCACCATGCTCCCGGAATACTCTTCCCGCCCGTTGCGCGAACGGCAACGCGTCAGCGTACCGCGTCATGGAGAACAACACTGCTGCGCGAACCCAGTCGACAAATGCGAGGTCGTATCCTGGCGCGGAGATCCGGGCGAGAAACCCTTCTGCCGAATCGAGTGCGGCGAGCGCCTCCGAGTGCCTGCCGAGCATCCTCAGTGTCTCGGCACGTTCTTTTGCAATCGCGCCGCGGTGCTCCGCCTGTTCTCGTGTTCCCGTCAGCGTGCACGCCACACGTTCGGCTTCCGTGAGGATCTGCAAGGCGGCCTTCGGCCGGCGATCGAATTCCGCACGTGCCTCCTCCAGCATTCTTCGGACGAGACCCGCCGCCGATGCCGCACTTTCGGTGTCTTCCGCAGTCCGCTGCGCCGCAAGGGTGCTGGCCTCGGTCACCCATTCGTTCGCCGGGACTCCACTGCCGGAACGCTGCGCGAATCGGTGGATCGCTTTGTCGCGCAGAAGATCAGCGAACCCTTGAAGCCACTCCAACCGCTCGCGGCAATCCCGGTCGCAAAGTTCCAGGTGGTTTCGCACATGCGCGAGGTCTACTTCGCCATCGGCGTCGAGATAGGCGAGGAGCTCGTCATCGTCGAAATGGCTTCCGATCACGCACGCCCCCGATCCTTTTGGAAGAACGCCCTTGCACTCCCTACGCATTCGTGCACGAGCTTCCGCGCATAGTCGACGGTCGTGTCGAACTGGCGTGCAATTTCGGCGGAGGAATACTCTTCGAAAAACCGCAGGTGCAGCAGTTTGCGGCAGCGGTTCGAGAGTTGACGGAGCACCGAGCTGACGGCCACGCGGGCAGCGATGTCTTCGGCGGCGGTGGCCGCCTCGATCTCCTCGTCGAGGTCGCCGAGCATCTCATCGCGATTCCGCGTACGCCAGTAGACGCGGCACTGCAGAAAGGTCGCGCCCACGAGCCACGACCTTTCACTTCGAATGCGCGCCCGATTCCGGATGAAGGCCAGAAACACCTCGTGGATCAGCTCTCCCGCGTCGTCCTGCGGAATGTGAAACCGCTCGGTGATGACGTACTCCAGAACCTCGTAATGCTTCCGGTAAGCGGTCGCGATCTCATCCTCGGGCGCGGCCTGGTCGCTGTTCGGGGAATCGTCTGACATGGGAGGGTTCGGTACGAGTTGGCGGAAGTATATCGAAGCGAGCCGTCGTGCTCCGGTGTCCCACCGACCCGCGGAGGAGGTCATGTTTTCCCGCGATCCGACGCTACTCAGAAGGGGGAGGGCCGGCCCTCCCCCAATCTGAAGCCGCAGTCGCGGCGTGCAAGGAGGGTCTATGCCTGTCGAAGCCGAGCTGCTGCTCCTGATCGTCGTCATCTACAGCCGCCTGACTGTTCCGCACGGATAGCGGGATCTCGCGAGAGGCACGCGGACGGCGGTCCCGGGCCTCTCACCTCAATGCTCGTTCATCAAAGGCGTATGCGACATCCCGTTCCGCACGGCGGACTTCATCCCGGATCTTCTGGACCAGCTCTGCATTGGCTGCCCGCGCATTAGCCGCTTCCCAGAGATAGGCGAGAGCCTTCAGCACCTCTTTGCCCGCGCCGGCTCGTTCGAACAGTTGCACGAGGTCACGGCACACGGCAGCGGCGTCCGAGGCGTTTGCGGGGTCGAGAAGCAGAATCTCGGCGATATCGAGCGCCACCATCCCTGCTTCTGTAGCGACGCCCAGGCGATCGAGCTCTTCTCGCTCGCGTCTCAGCGCGCGCAGGCCACTCGATCGATTGCCGTACCGTGCTTCGGTCAGCGCGAGGGCCCACCTGCTTCGCGCGACGTCGGTCGAGCTATGAATGTGCATGAACCGATCGAGCGCACGAACGAACCACGCGCGTGCGCTATCGGGGTCTCCCCGCTCGAGGTCACACCATCCGAGATTCAGCCACAGCGAGGCCAGGGAATGCCGGTCCCGGCCGGCCTCGAATACAGGTGCGATCGCAAGCCACAGCGTGCGTGCTTCTTCGAACTGTCCTTTCTCGAACAGCACGTTCCCTTCAACGAACTGTGCTTGTGCGATTCGACGATGGTCGTCGAGCGCTGCAAAGATGTTCACGGAAAGGCGCACATACCGGAGCGCGTCGTCGAGACCGTTCATCTTGAACAGGAGCGAGCCGCGGCGGAACCACGCGCGCCCGAGCTCATGAGTGCAACTCGGCACGCCTTCGAAACGCCGCTCGGCCTCGTCCAGGACGGGAAGAGCGTCGCGATACCTGCCGATTTGCCGGAGAGCGTCCGCGCGCTCCACCCTCGCACGCCCGCTCAGGAACGCGCGATAGTCTGGCGCCAGGTCGCTCGCCTCGTCCGCAATCGCCCCTCCGAGGTCGAGAAGCGACTCGGAATGGTCGGGCTGGGTGTCCATGAGCCGAGTGCCCTCGAGGATCGCCACGCGCGCCACCGCCGCAGAGATTCCATCTGGCATCGCGCGAAGCGCATGAAGCCAATCCGCGCGTGGCGCCCGGGATACCTCGATGAGGATCCGCTGCGCGTGCTCGCGCTCTTTCCGGAACGCTGCGGCCTCGCGCGCAAACCGCGTACGATCCCTTCGCCATGCCCCCGACTCCTCGACCGACAACTCGAACACCGTTTCCGCCCGAACGTCTTCGAGCGAGAGCCGTCGAAGCGCGGAAACGATGGCGGCAATCGCATCCCGGCTCGGTTCGATGGCGGCCTGACGGATGCGCAGCACGTGCGACCGGTGATATCCCGACTCATCGGCGAGATCAGCCGACCTGATCCCGCGGCTCACTCGAAAAATCTCTAACCGTGTGAGCACCGTTCCTGGACGACCTCCCCTACGCCACTGCCTCTGGAACGAGCTTCGCCGGAAATGACCTCTGCCCGTACCAGTCGGTCATGGCCTGGTAGCCCGCTGCGAAGTCTTCAAACGAAATCGGACCGAACCACCCGCATGCTTCACGGTAGTCCTTTTCGAGCATGCGGATCGCTTCCCGATTCTCCGCAACAGTGCGCCCGGCACGCTCGGCTCCACCGTTCATCAGGGAAGGAGTTGCAGTTGAGACGGAGATCCCTACCTGTGCGTCCGGATGTCGCAGATATGCGACATCGCGCCGTACCCGCTGCTATGAAGGTCGCAGGTGTACGGCCGAGCCGCAACCAGGTTTTCGCAGGGAAGCCTCTGTGGTCTCTGTGTCCTCTGTGGTGTACGGTCTCCCTCCGTTCTGCCACGATGAAGAGACCGTTCAGCACAGAGACCACAGAGCGCTCCGGACTCGAACGCAGTCACGAGACCCGCTCCGTCCAGCCTACGGATGCGTTTCGAGCGCCTCCTTCGCTTTCGCCAGGGACCGTTCGGCGTCGGCGACGGTTTGCGCGGTCTTCTTTGCTTCGCTCGAGGCCAGCCGCGCTTCTTCTTTCGCTTCGGCGTAGCGCGCCTCGATCTCCTGTTTTTGCTGTTCCACCGCGGCGGCCCGCGCGTGGGCTTTCGCGAGCGCCGATTCCGCGCGCTCCGCATCGCGATGCGCCTCGCGCAGCGCCTTCTGCGCGGCCTGCACGGCTTCGCGCAGGCGGGTGCGCATCGCCGCCGGATCCTCGACCGGTTTCGGGGCGCGGAAGAGGAGCACCTTCGCCGCCTCGGGGTTTTTTTCGCCCATCAGCGCGGCCAGCGTGTCGAATCCCGGCGGCTCGAGATCGGCGGTCAGGCGGCCGGCCCTGGGCACGCCGTCCATGCCGCCCCACGCCGCGAGCGATTCCAGCGTGTCCGACACGCGACGCATCGCGTCGGGCGACGCGGCATGCCCGGCCTCCTCGAGAATCGCCGAGGTTTTCGTCAGCAATGCCATCGTCATCTGCTTCTTCCCGTCCAGGAGCGCGCGCAGATCGGCGTTCTTGAGCTGTCCGGTCTGTGCCTTGCGAACGCGCTCGCCCAGAGTGAGGAGCCGCTCGATGGCCTTCGGATCCTGCCAGTAGAGCTGGTTCACCGCC
Organism: uncultured Acidobacteriota bacterium; assembly: GCA_963821585.1. Classification (GTDB taxonomy): domain Bacteria; phylum Acidobacteriota; class Thermoanaerobaculia; order Gp7-AA8; family Gp7-AA8; genus QHVT01. Next base: position 2,382,800 of record CAWGEI010000003.1, on the reverse strand, counting down.
CACGCCGGCGCGGGCGGCTTGCCGAGCGCCTTCACGCGCTCCGCGTCGAACGTCCGCCCTGCGCTGTTCAGCTGTTTCGCGAGTGCATTGCGAGCACTGGTGAACTCGGCGAGAGAAAGTTGGAAGAGGGCGTCGATCTCCGCATCGATGTCCGGTCCGCGTCTGGCCATGTCGTGCCGTCCCTTCCCTGAGGTTAGCAGCAGAACCGGCGCGGGAACTACCCCGCCATCACGATCTGGCGACGTTCATGATGGCCGTTGCGCGACGGAATGGCGCCGCGCAACGGGAGTCGCGCTCAAAACACTTCGACGAAATACGCGCGGGTGTCCGGGCAACTGGGATCCGCGGTGTCGGTGACGCGGATGTAGACCAGCGAGTACCCGGCCGTGGTCGGGGTTCCCGAAATGACCCCACTGCTGCTGAGATACAGGCCGGCCGGCAGCGACCCCGCCCAGATCGACCAGGTGTACGGCCCGGTCCCGCCGTAGACCGACATCTGGTGGCTGTAGGGCGTGTTCACGTAGCCTGGGGGGATGAACTCGTCGAGGATCTCGAGAGTACAGGCGGCGGCGGTGCCGGCGACGAACAACAACACGAGTGAAACGGCAAGGATCTTCCTCATGACACTCTCCTTCAGGTCCGCACACGTAGGTCCGCGGTATTCCTTCAGTCGACTATGCCTACCGGATCAGCGGATCATCCAATAAGTACATCGATAATAACGCCGATACGGCCTGTTGCCAACGGCGCACCCGCGGGGCGCGGCGTCGCGCACGTTCACAGCTCTCCGGAATTCGAGCGTCACGTCGCGTTTTGTGCATCGGGGGCAGCGGATGAAATCGATTCAGCTCGCGTCAAACGAATATCTACTCGTATTCACGTACCCGGACCCGGAGGACGTGATCGCCGCGATCAACGCGTTCGCCGCGGAGCGATGCATCGCGTCGGGGCGGCTGCAGGCGGTCGGCTCGGTCCAGTCGGCGATGCTGGCCTGGTGGAACAACGCCACGAATGCGGTCGAGAAGTATCCCGCCGAGGACCAGTTCGAAGTGGTCTCGTTCCTAGGGAACGTGGCCACGCCGGCCACGGACCACTGCCAGCGCGTGCACGCGCACGCCGTGCTCGCAGGCCCGGGCGGGACGCTCATCGGCGGACATGTCCTGTCGATGACCGCGCGCGCGTCGCTCGAAGTCTCGCTGACGGCATTCGACGTGCCGGTCACACGAGCCTCCAACAGCGCGTTCAACCTCTGCACGATCGAACTGCCGTAAGCGAAGCCGGGGACTCGACGACTCACCGTAGGCGGTACTCTTACGGAATGCGACCGCTTTGGTATTCCATCAACGTCACCTTGGACGGGTGCTGCGATCATCGCGTAATCCCCGCGAACGAAGACCTGCATCGTCACGCGGCCGGGAACATCGCCCGGGCCGATGCCCTCCTCTTTGGCCGGGTGACCTACGAAATGATGGAGGCGGCGTGGCGGCAGCCGGCGCAGGCGGGAGCGAGGCCTGATTGGGCGGAGCCCTTCGCCCGGACGATCGATGCGGCAAAGAAGTACGTCGTGTCGAGCACCCTGGACCGGGTGGACTGGAACGCGGAGCTCGTGCGCGGGGATCTGGAGCAGGCCGTTCAGCAGCTCAAGCGGGAGCCGGGTCAGGGACTGTTCACGGGAGGCGTGATGCTCCCGATGGCGCTGGCGGAGCTGGGGTTGATCGACGAGTACGAGCTCGTGGTGCACCCCAGGATCGCGGGCCATGGGCCGGCGTTGTTCGCGGGGCTGTCGAAGCATGTCGACCTGAAGCTCGTGGGCCGGCTGGAGCTCGGCTCGGGGGCGGTGGCGATGCGGTATGAGCCGAGAAAGTAGCCATCGGGCTTGAAGAACTCGCAGATGTGGTCGATGACGAGGGCCAAGTGCAACGGAATATAGCTTGCCCGGAGGGGCCGCCGCGGTGGCGGCCCTTCCTCGCTCTCCTGCTGCTGCTCGTTGGCTGCAGCAGCCTTCCGCCAACGCATTTCGCTTCTGCGGAGCCGCGCTTCGAACCGGATCTTACTTCGAGGGGCCGGTACGCTCGTGGGGCGTGACTGAAAATCGCCGCGGGAATCCGCGCAGCCGCTTTCGAACGGAAATGTTCGGCCGGCGCGAAGGCGACGTCACGGTCGTCACCCAGGACTTCACCTTCGAAGACGGCCGCACGCAGCAGCGTGTCTGGCGCATTCGGCGCGTCGACGAGCATCACTATGAGGCGACTGCGCCGGACGTGATCGGCGTTGCCCCGGGAGAGGCGTACGGAAACACGTTTCACTGGGAGTACACGCTGGCCGTGAATCCCCGCAACGTCTTCGCCCGCGTCCGGATGCAGCACTGGATGTATCTGCAGGCCGACGGCACGACGATGATCAATCGCGTGGTCATCACGAAATTCGGCTTGGTGATCGCCGAGACCACCGAGCACTTTCACCGCGGCACAGCAGCGGTTCCGTCGATCGCGTAGCGGTCAGCAGAAAATAGCCCCCGGCTGAAGCCGGCAATGGCGTTCACTTTAGGAGAGAGCGCCCCTCACCCGGCCTTCGGCCACCCTCTCCCCACGCTCACGCGCGGGGAGAGGGGCTGCTCAGGGTTGGCTCTCGCGAGAGGCAGGTTCTCTATGCTCGTTTCGCGAGAAGGAACCCCAGCATAGCCCCTCTCCCCGCGGTAGCGGGGAGAGGGTGGCCGAAGGCCGGGTGAGGGGCGCTCTCGCCTAAAGTCACCGCCATTGCGGCTTCAGCCGGGGGAACGAGGGGCAGCAGCGTAACCAGCCCGCGTAGCGGGCGACCGGCGCTCCGTGTTTCTTCAGCCCTCGCCGCCTTCGAGCTGCAGCAGGGACACCTGGCTGGAGCGCTGGTTCGCCCAGATGCGGCCGCCGGGATGGTATTGCACGCCTCCGCGGACTTCCGGATAGCGGGCCACTTCCTGACCGTCGTCGCCATCGAGCAGGATCAATTGGATCTGATTCTGGTCGTCGTCGTCCGCGGCTTTCCACTGCCAGCGCGATCGGTCGCGGAACGTGAGCGCGTCGTAGGCGGCGCGCACCGCGGCTTCGTCGCCGACGCGCTCTCCCGTGCGTACGTCCCACGCCCGCGGCTCCTCGCCGACGTCTTCGAGAATGAGCCACTGGTCGTCGTGCGCGAACCAGGCGTGATATCCGGTCACGCCCGCCGTCTCGCGCACAGGGACGCGCTCCAGCGTCTCGCGCTTCCAGAGCTTCACGCTGCTGTTGAGGCCTCCCGACTGCACGAGACCGCCGTCATGCGAGAGGGCCAGCGTGGTGACGGTATCGTCGCCCCCGGCGTTCGTGCGGGTGACGACGGCGCCGTCCGTGACGTCGAGGACGACCACCTCGCAGTCGTAGCCCGCCACCGCCACGAACCGCCCGTCGCCGGAGAACGCCGCCACGGGCGACGGCGATTGGCCGAGGGCGAACTGCCAGCGGAGGTCTCCGGCCGCGATGTTCCACAGGTTCACCGTGCCGTCCCCGAGGACCGTGATCACCGCGTCGCCGCGTGGATTCGTGGCGCTGACGGCGCACGAGACGCCTTGATCGAGCCTCAGAAGCAGTTGGCCATCCGCGATTCTGCGCAGCCATGCGGTCCTGCTTTTCTCGTCTGAGGTGATGACCAAGCCTTCCTGAAAAGCGATGTCCTTCACGTCGCGCTCGAGCGGCTCGGTCAGCGATCCGCTTTGCACGGAGAGATCCCAGACCCGCAGCGTCGCGTCGCCGACGGAGGCAAACCGTGATGTGCCGGGCAGCACGGCGATGTCCGACACGCCGAAGAGATGACCGTGCAGCCGTTGTTCGACGCGCCCCTCGGCGAGGTTCCAGATCTCGATCGGCACCTGTTCGAATGCGCCGCCGACGCCGCACAGGAGGGATTCATTCGACAGGAGCCGCACGACGGCCGCGGGTGAGTCTTCGACGTCCCGGATCCGCGTCCGGATGTCCTTCGGCCAAGCCCAGCGCTCGATCACACCGTCGTAGTTTCCCCAGTACAGGACATCGTCGCCTGGCGCGAAGCAGACGCTCGTGAACCACCCTTTGCTCTCCTGCTCCGCCACGGCTCGCGGAGGTTGCAGGGTGACGTCCCAGATGCGCAGCCGGCTCGCGCCGCCGAAATTCTGATCGGTGGAAGCGAGGTGACGGCCGGACGAGGAGAAGGCCAGCGCCGTGACCGCGTCGTCGTGTGCCTGCCAGGAATGACGGAGCTGCAGCGTGGCCGCGTCCCACAGGGCAAGCTCCCCCTTCCTCTCACCGGTCGCGATGAGCGTCCCGTCCGGCGATACGGCCGCGACCTGGAAGCTTCTTTGGGACGCGACTGCCTCGACCGTCTGCAACGACTCATCGAGCAGGAGCAGCCGCCCGTCGTACGTCACAGCGACCGCCAGGCCGGCTTGCGGGCCGCTGGGGATGAACCGCACGCATTGCGCGTCTTCTCCATCCGGCATCTCGACGCGCGCGAGCGGCGCGCCGGTGATCGCATCCCACAGGCCGATGACTCCCCCGTCTCCTTCGCCGCTCGCGGCAATCACCCGCGTTCCGTCGGGCGAGATGTCGACGGTGCTCATCCCGTCTTCATCCTCGCGAACGATGGCGCGTTGCGCGGACCCGAGAAGCTCAGGCGGCGGCCGCAGCGCGCGCAGCCATGTGAAGCCGGGCGAAGCCTTCTCCTTCTCCGCGCGCCAGCGATCCACGAGCACGCTCAGCTTCGGCTCGCCTTTCCACGGCGGCAGGGCTCCCGGCGGTGCGCTGAAGAAGGACTGCAGGAGCGGATCGTCGTGCCAGTGGCCGCGGTTCCAGAGGCACTGGAAGAGCGATCCCGGCGACCCGGCGATGAACGTCGCGTCGAGACGGAGGATCTCGGAGACGAGGAACAGCATGCGCTGTTGCGGGTGATCGCGAGGCAGCACGCGCAGGGCGAGCTCGAAGTCGGACAGCAGAGCGAAGACGCTCGTCTCCGGCCCGCGCGTCTTCGCCTCGAGGAAACGCAGATCGAGGAGGAGCGCCGCGAGCTCGTTCCAGCGCTCCGCGCCCGCGAGATGGGTGGGGAGATTGCGCAGCACGGCCGCGCTCCATTCGCCTTTCGCGGAGCGCGGCAGCAGCGCATCCGCCCAGAGGCGATGGCCGGCTTTGCGGCTGATGAAATACGGACCGGCGGTGGGCTGGTCTTCGTCGGCGTTCCACCCGGTCATCCACTCGACGAGAGTCTGGTGGAACGGCGCGTAGCGGCCGTCGCGCGGCGGGACGAGCGACGCAATGCGCCCGAGCATCGGCGGCAGATCCACCTCGGCATCGAGCCCGGTCAGCGCGGCGAGGTCTTCCCGCGACGGCGGCTCCTGCGCCGCGACGATGGCCTGCAGCACCTGCCGCGCCGGCGCGAAATCCAGGCCCGCGCGCGCGTAGAGACGATCGAAGTACTCCTCGTACGTCGGCCCGAGTCCGGGTGGCAGCTGGTCGAGATCGTCCGCATCAAAGACGGTCTCCAGCGCGTTCAACGTGGTCGTGACGATGAGGAAGTTGCCCCGGCCGTGAGCAAGCACCTTCCCGGCAATCTCGTCGCGCCGTGCGCCCGCCCGCGCGCGCAACGGCTCGGCTTCGAGCCGCGCGGCGACGTACGCAATCAGGTCGCCGGCGTTGTCGTTTCCCGCGGGATCGATCGGCACGAGGTCGGCCGTGCGGAAGCGCCGCTTGACCGCGGGCTCGTCGCGTGTGGTGGCCACGAGTCGCACCCAGGGCGGAAGCGCGGCCAGCCGCGAGGACAGAAGGTCCGCGATGTTCGGCGCGGTGCGATGGCCCAACGCCTCGTCGAGCGCATCGATGACCAGCAGTTGCGGCGCGGCCTCCGGCTCGGGAAGCTTCAGCAGGAGGTTGAGGATGAGATTCTGGAACGCGCTTGCGGGATCGGCAGCGAGCTTGCCCTCGTCGAATGCCGCGAGGATCTCCGGGCTCTCGATCATCCCCGCGTACGACACATTGCGCGCGGCGATCATGGCCGCGATGCTGCGCACGAACACGTCCGGCCTGAGGGTCTCCGGCACCGTGGACTGGCAGCAGTGATACGCGAGGATCCGTCCGTCCGGGTTGGCGTGGATCAGGCTGGCGATGAACGCCGACTTGCCAATCCCCGGCGCGCCGGTCACCAGGACCGGCTGCCGCGCCGGCGCGGCCAGGCGGTCGCGCAGCGTATCGAACAGCCATCGCCGTCCCGTGAAACGCAGCCGGCGCTCCGCGAGGAAGGCCGTGAAGTCGATCGGCTCGGGGAGGCGATCCCATTTGCGCAGCGGCGCGCGTCCCGTGGCGATGCACGCAGCGACCGCGTCCAGGACGCTCTGCTTGAGATCGTCGTATCGCTCGCGCCAGGCTCGAAGATCGAGAAACTGCTGCCGGTAGATCCGGAACGGCGGCTCGCAGCTCACCGCCAGGAGCGGCAGCACCGGGATGCGGCAGGCGTCGATCGCGTACTCGATCTCGTCGAGACAGACGCTGTCCGCGTCGTCCGGGTTCGCCGCCCATCCTTTTTGCCGGACGGAGTGAGGACTGAGCAGCGCCACGACGAGATCGCTCTCGCGAAGACCGTCGCGGATCTCCTCCGTCCAGGCGTGACCGGCGCGAATGCGCTGCTCGTCCTGCCACACCACGTATCCGGCGGCGATGAGATCGGCGCGCAGACGAAGCGCGAGCTCGGATGCGTCCCGGTGACCGTAGCTGAGGAACAGACGCGCGGGCTCGGCGGGCATGGGCGAATTATGAGTCCGCGCTGCCCGTTCGTCACGCCGGCGGCTACGCTCCTTCCGCAGCCGCGGTCAAGCCGGACACGCGCACTTCTTGAGCGCCGACACCTGCTCGCACACCAGCCCGGCGGCCACCTTCCCCGCCTTCACCGCACCGTCGAAGTATCCGGGCCATTCGTCCGAGGCCTCCGTGCCCGCCCAGAAGATTTTCTTTCTCACAGGCTCGCGCCAGCCCCACCGGCCGTATTTGGTCCACACCCCCGGGCCCAGGTGGGAGGTAAAGGCTCCGCAGATGTATCTCTGGATGTCCCAGGGCTGGTAGACGAAGTCCCTCATGTTCTCCACTCTGGCTTTCGACCCGAAGTAGTAAACGTAGTCTTCCGCCACGCGAGCCTGGACCTCGGCTTTGATTTTCTGATCGCGATCCGAGGTTCCGGGCGGGAACTTGATGTCGAGGATGTCCGCAAGCTTGTGATTGCGCCCGGCGGCGATGAAGGAAGTCAGGATGCCGGGCGTGCCCTCGGGAGGAGAGCTGTCGGCGATGAACTCGCAATATCTGGGATAGGCGTTGGAAGAATCCAACCCCTGTAAATTGCCGGCGGCACTGCCGCTGAGGCAGTCGTCGCGCCAGAAGGGCGTGTCATAAACGGCGTGGACCTTCGACATCGAGCCCATGGGCGAACAGTTGCTGAACCCCATGACCTCCCGGGCGGTGGGGATGGGATCCATTTGCAGGGAGCTGACACTCTCAAACGCGATGTTCGCGCGCAGCGAAGGAGGAATGGCCACGATCACTGCCCTGGCTGTGATCTTCAATCGATCCCGTACGCGGACGTAGACGCTGTCTTTGCTCTCATCGATGGTGATCCGGTCGACCGCCGCCTTCAGTGCGATACAGGATTGCGGATCCTTGCTCTTGGGACTCCAGCCTTCCATGAGCTCATCCGCCAAACGCTGAGGGATCTGCCCCGCTCCGCCGACCAGCAGCCATTTCTCGGGCGTGTCCGACTGCGGACCGACCCTCTGGGTCCAGGCCATGTGCAGGAGCGAGACCTTGTCCGGCTCGAAGCCACCGGACCCGCCGATATGAGACTGCAAGGTGGACAACCAGTTCCTGTAGTCAAAATCGCTTTGGGTCTTGAAACGGTCGAGCCACTGCTGGAACGTGATCTCGTCGTAGCGTTTCCCGTCGATGGTCCCTGTCGCCGTCCATGGCGCCTTCGGATCGATCTGCGCCGAGATCTCGAGAAGCGCGTTCCAGACCGCCCCTTTGGGCTCGCTGTGCTCACAATCCTTGAATTTGAGCAGCGGGCTCGTCGTCTCTCCGAACGGCGGTCCGCACCTGGCCCTGGCCGGGGGAAGCGGGTAATGGCCCGGCGGTTCACAGCCCTTCAGCAACTCGGAGACGTCGCCGTTGAACGCCGACTTATTGCCGTTGAATGACTGAATGCTCCGGCCTGTCTCGTAGCTGTCAAACATCCGGATCCCCAACTCGGATACCAGTTCCAGCATGTGGTACTGCGTCGGGCCGACCCATTGCCCGCCGTAGTCGAGATAGCCATTCGGGAAATAGTTCCCATTGGCCTGTCTCGGTCTGAAACCGTACATCCGCCCGCCAATTCGCGCACCGGCCTCCAGCACGATCACCGTCTTGCCGGCTTTTCTCAACTCCCGCGCTGCGATGAGACCGGACAGGCCCGCTCCCACGATGACCACATCGGCCGTTTTTTCTCCGCTGAAGGGATAGCTGTTCTCGTTGAGGTCGACCACGTATGGGGTGGCTGATGTGTCCTTGCTGTCCTTGACGCAGCCGGAGATGTCGCAGACATCCTCCGCCCTGGCAAAGGCTCCCAGCGTCAGCCCGCCCAGCCCCCCGACCAGGATCTTGCCGAACGTTCGCCGATCCCATCCAGGCATTCCGGGGGTCACCTCGTCGTCTTCAGGATTTCTCATGGTTGCAGTCAACTCCTTTTCGATCGGAGCGGTCGATGCGCGCGCAGGGAAGGACGTTTTGGGGGAGGACCGAATTCATTATGGACGATTCAGCCGGAAGTCATGAAGTTTTTCGTGACGGCCGTGGCACCTTTTCCCGGCCCCCTGCGCTCCAGGGGCAGGAGGATTCCCTCATGATCAGGAAGCTACCGCTCTTCGCTCTGCTCTTTTTCTTCATCGCCGTGTCCGCCGGAGCGGAGGAGGAGAAACGCGCCGACGAGATGCCGGTGCTCAAGGCGAAATCGATCGTCGTCACGCCCGCGCATCCGCGGCCGGGGGAACCGGCCGAGGTGGTGCTGACCATCGAGAACGATGCGCATGCGGCGGCGGTGGACCTGGAGGTGGTGTTCTTCGCGAACGGCGAGCCGCTGGCTTCGGAGACGCTCACCATCGGCACGCTGGGGACGGCCACGGTGTCGGTTCCGTGGATGGCGAAGAGCGCTGGGACGACGAGGCTCGTCGCGAAGGTCGATCCGCGGCTGTTGCTCGTGGAGCGCGATCGCTACGACAACACGGTCGAGTTGGACGTCGTGACGTCCGAGGCACCGGCGGTGCAGGCGGACTTCGCGGTGACGGGCATCGACGTGCTCGCACCAGCGGAGGGCTCCGGCAGCATCCGCGTCGTCGTGGGCAACGAGGGAACCATGAGCGCGAGTGCGCCGCTGGTGATCCGGCGCGACGGCGAGGCGGTGGCGGTCGTGGACACGGGCGTCATCGAGGCCGGCAAGAGCGCGACCATCGAAGTGCCGTGGAGCGATCCTGACCGCGGAGCGCTGAGCGCGGAGGTGAACCCGCGCTGGGCGAAGTCGGAGCCGAATTCGAAGAACAACACGCTCGCCGCGGGCGCGGCTTTCGAGGGAGTGGACCTGCGCATCGAGCAACTGGCGTTTCACACGCTGCAGGACGAAAAGGACCGGACGCGCCGGATCGGCGTCCACTTCCGCATCGTCAACGACGGCGCGCAGAGCGTGACCAAGCCCTTCCGCACGCGCATCGATCCGGGCGCCGTCGACAAGGGCCAGCTCGTGCCCGCGTACGTCACCACCGACGCGCTCCCCGCGGGCGGGACGGTCTACGTGTCGCACATCTTCGAAGGCGCGCCGGACGAATTCGCATTGACTGCCGTGGCCGACGTCGACGGGGCGGTCCAGGAGGCGGACGAGAAGAACAACGTCGCGGCGAAGGTGCTCCACGACTTCGGGATCGAACGCGACCGCTGGGTCAACATCGGGCCGCGCCTCATCGCCGGCTCGCCCGGGGCCACGGGACGGCTCTCGACGATGGCCATCCATCCGACCCAGCCCGCGACGATGTACGTCGGCGCGCAGTTCAGCGGCGTGTGGAAGACGACCGACGGCGGAGCGTCGTGGTTCGCGGTGGCCGACGCGGCGACGCTGCGCGTGGCCGCGCTGGCGCTGGCGCCGAACAATCCGTCGCGGGTCTTCCTGATCACGCCGAACGACGGCGTGTTCCGCTCCGACGACGCCGGCACGAGCTGGACGCGGATCTCCGCGGCCGATCTCCGGGCCAAGGTCCATGCCGGCGGCGGACTGCTCATCAATCCGGATGTGCCGGGCGAGATGGTGGTCTCGTCCGAGGCCGGGGTCTTCCGCTCGGCCGACGGCGGAGTGACCTGGACGCAGCCGCTCATGGGCGGCTCGTGTACGAGTCTCGTGCGCATGCCGTCGAACGGGCTGCTCTACGCCGCGCTTCGCCACGACACGGATGCGAACACCGCCGGCGTCTACGAGAGCTTCGACTGGGGCGCGACCTGGCGCCCGCTGCGCGGCTGTCCCGGCGGAGCGCTCCCCACCGCCGACACGAGCGCGAACATCCGCCTCGCGGCGTCGGGCAGTCGCCTCTTCGTCACCTATCAGCAGGCCGGCGATCCCGTGACCTTCCGCCTCTTCCGCACCACGAACCTCGGCTGCTCCGTCGGCGGTGTCGGCGACTATCACTTCGAGGTGGGATGGCAGCCTGGCAGCGGCACTCCGGCCGGCCTGTGGAGCGGACTGTGGGCCGACCCGGCCAACTCCGCCAATCTCTACATGACCGGCACGACTTTCTGGCGCTCGACGAATTCGGGCAGCAGTTTCAGTGTCTCGAACGGCGCGCACGCCGATCATCACCACGTGGCCTCGAAACCGGGCACGCCAGCCACGATCTTCAGCCTCACCGACGGCGGCATCTACCGTTCGACGAGCCGCGGCGCGAACGCCTCCTGGGAACACATCGGCGACGGCATCACCAATGTCGAGTTCTACGACGGCGTGGCCGCTCCGACGAATGCCGGCCTGATCATCGCCGGTACGCAGGACAACGGCACGCTGAAGGCCACGGCCGGAAATTCGGTGTGGTCGAAGATCAAAGACGGCGACGGCGGGACGGTGGACATCGACCCGGTCAACTCTTCGATCATGTACGCGATGCACCAGTACAACAACAGCATCTCGCGCTCGACGAACGAGGGCGGCAGCTTCACCCTCACCACGAACGGACTGCTGCTGGCCAGCAACCAGTGCTTCAACCCGCACTTCCAGGTCCATCCGGGCATCCCGGCGACGCTGGCGCTCTCCTGCCTGGGGGTGTGGCGGACGACGGATTCGGCGTCCAACTGGTGGCTGTTCTTCGTCCCGACGGCGAGCCAGGCCGTGCGCACCGCCATCGACGGTCCGGGGGACGTCTATTACAGCGGCTCCAACTCCGGAAAGATCTTCAGGGCGGTGGGCGGCCACAACTGGTACCCCATCTACGAGCATCCCAGCCGGCTGATGCTGACGGACCTGGAGATCAACCTGGCCGACCCGACGCGCCTCTACGCGTCGTTCAGCGGCGGGGGCTCGCGGCGGATCATCCGGCTCGTCCGGAACTCGACCGGCGACGAGTTCACGGCGCGGGACATCACCTCCGACCTGCCGCTGAACCGCGTCGTGCGCACGATCGCCATCGACAGGAATCGCCCGCTGACGCTCTACGCCGGCACGGACCGCGGGGTGTTCCAGGGGCGCTCGACCGATAAAGGCCTGACCTGGTTCTGGAGGCCTTACAACAACGGCATGCCGCCGGCGGACGTGCGCGACCTGGAAGTACACCCGACGACGGGGATCCTGCGCGCGTTCACCCACGGGCGCAGCGCGTTCGAGGTGACGACGTCGAAAGACCCGGGCGGCGTCGTGATGGCGTCGATTCGCGGGCCGAGGCGGGAGGTGAGCGGGCGCTGAGCAACTCGTGTGAACCGGTAGGGGCGCTGGCAGGTTGTCGAAGAATCTTTTCGCAGCCGGCCAGCGCCCCGACGCCGCCGTTACCTGCTCCTACCAGCCGCCCGCGCTGCCGCCGCCGCTCGTGCTCGAGGAGCGGCCCGAGGAGGACGTAGTGCGGGTCGAAGGCATGAGGTCAGCTTTGCTTTTCTCGAAGAAAGAGGATCTGCCCGTCCTCCGCCCCCGGACCATTTCCGCACATTTCCGAACCCAGTTACGGGATCTATAGTTTGGGGAGTACCGCGATCAGATACATCAAGATTTCGGTGAACTCTCAGCCTCAGGCTCACCGTCTGGTAAAAGGTGCACTATCCGCTGGGCAAGCTCTTCGGCGCCACCAGGAGGTCCAGGTGGGTTGTCGCGTCCGCGCCATAACTGTACTTGGATGTATGTATTCCGCGAGAGCACGTGAACCGCGGTTTCGCCCTCGGCTAAACAAACCTCGCCCACGGCTTCACGTTTGCACGGAACCTTCTCACTTCGTAACCTACTGTACGTAAAATACTCAAACGCTGTCTTTGAGCCCACGGGGCAAATCGTCAACTGGATCACTGGCGAGGTGTACGTTGCGTCAGGGGTCGTGTACTTGAATATTCGACTCCGCGGAAAGATCGACTGAAGCTCGTGAAACACCACGGGCTGCCCCAGAAGTTTCGACGCTTCATCGACGGTCAGGATATCGTCTGGCTTAACTTCGGCGAGAGTGGCTGCCACTGGCCGATGAGCTCCAAGACGTCCGCAAGCGTTGCAATATAACAACAGAAAGCCAAACAGAGCGTAGTGTCGTATATTCAATGCAATTTCCTCCACAGTGTTTCCTACCTACCCGCATCAATATTCTTCGGATAAGGTCATGCGCGGAGTCCGGCTACCTGCCACGTTAGCTTCTCGTGAGTCTGGGTTCCCCAATAACGACAAGTGGATACTGACCGCTTTTCTCAAAAGTCAGCGTTTTGTGACCCTCGAGATCAACCTCGAGTGGGTACGGAGCTCTATTATAAAAGATCTGTACGATGGCTACTCTCTCGCCGTCAACCTTGATCGTCAAGTTGTTCGGACGGGAATCATTCGAGGCTATTCCTGCAAATCCTTTAAAGCTCTTCCATCCGCGCACATCGAATGTAAGCGCCACGTCTCCATCGCAGCCATCCTCAATGGTCGCATATCTCTCTAGCAGCTGACCGCCAATGCTTATCGGTTTGTCAACGTAGCCCCAGCAATTGCCAGTGCTCACGACGGGAACCGTGCCATCAAGAAACTGCTCTGAACTTTGTGGCGCCTGGAGGGTCGAAGTAGCTTCGGTGGTCCGCTGCCGTTAACTGCTGGTGGCAGCGAATCGGTAGCCGGGCCGGCAACGGCTTCGCGCTTCAACCTATCGAGATCTGATTGTCGAATCTGAACTACGTTCCCGGCTTCTTGAATCGCTCGATACGACGCAAAACCGGCCGCGAACCCTGTCGCAAGGGTCGCAAGAAAGAACACAGGCAAATTGTTCTCGATCCTCTCTCGAAACGTGGGCATATAAACGCGCTCCTCACCCACCGACCGAGATGGGGTGTAGGCATATTACAGATGTTCGAGGTCAAGCACACCCGCGACCCGCTAATGCTGCGGCACGCCCCACGGTCCATGCCGCCGCGCCGATCACCCGCGAGACGTCCCTGACAGGACCGGCGCCACATCATTCCGATGATGGCTCGATCTCCACCTTGTCGTACGACGCCAGGACTGCATCAATCTTCACCTGTGCATCTTCAGAGCCGTCCCGCCAGAAGAGTCCGGATCACATTCTGGAAGTCGACAAGACGTCGAGAAACGACCCGATTCGCGCCATGCGCTCAAGGTCAGATGTTAGATCACGGGACGGCTCTCGACGATGGCCATTCATCCGACCCAGCCCGCGACGATGTACGTCGGCGCGCAGTTCAGCGGCGTGTGGAAGACGACCGACGGCGGAGCGTCGTGGTTCGCGGTGGCCGACGCGGCGACGCTGCGCGTGGCCGCGCTGGCGCTGGCGCCGGGCAATCCGTCGCGGGTCTTCCTGGTCACGCCGAACGACGGCGTGTTCCGCTCCGACGACGCCGGCACCGAGCTGGACGCGGATCTCCGCGACCGATCTCCGGGCCAAGGTCCATGCCGGCGGCGGACTGCTCGTCAATCCGGATGCGCCGGGCGAGATGGTGGTCTCGTCCGAGGCCGGGGTCTTCCGCTCGGCCGACGGCGGAGTGACCTGGACGCAGCCGCTCATGGGCGGCTCGTGTACGAGTCTCGTGCGCATGCCGTCGAACGGGCTGCTCTACGCCGCGCTTCGCCACGACACCGATGCGAACACCGCCGGCGTCTACGAGAGCTTCGACTGGGGCGCGACCTGGCGCCCGCTGCGTGGCTGTCCCGGCGGAGCGCTCCCCACCGCCGACACGAGCGCGAACATCCGCCTCGCGGCGTCGGGCAGTCGCCTCTTCGTCACCTATCAGCAGGCCGGCGATCCCGTGACCTTCCGCCTCTTCCGCACCACGAACCTCGGCTGCTCCGTCGGCGGTGTCGGCGACTACCACTTCGAGGTGGGATGGCAGCCCGGCAGCGGCACGCCGGCCGGCCTGTGGAGCGGACTGTGGGCCGACCCGGCCAACTCCGCCAATCTCTACATGACCGGCACGACCTTCTGGCGCTCGACGAATTCAGGCAGCAGTTTCAGCGTCTCGAACGGCGCGCACGCCGATCATCACCACGTGGCGGCGAAACCGGGCACGCCAGCCACGATCTTCAGCCTCACCGACGGCGGCATCTACCGTTCGACGAACCGCGGCGCGAACGGCTCCTGGGAACACATCGGCGACGGCATCACCAACGTCGAGTTCTACGACGGCGTGGCCGCTCCGACGAATGCCGGCCTGATCATCGCCGGTACGCAGGACAACGGCACGCTGAAGGCCACGGCCGGAAATTCGGTGTGGTCGAAGATCAAAGACGGCGACGGCGGGACGGTGGACATCGACCCGGTCAACTCTTCGATCATGTACGCGATGCACCAGTACAACAACAGCATCTCGCGCTCGACGAACGAGGGCGGCAGCTTCACCCTCACCACGAACGGACTGCTGCTGGCCGGCAACCAGTGCTTCAACCCGCACTTCCAGGTCCATCCGGGTATCCCGGCGACGCTGGCGCTCTCCTGCCTGGGGGTGTGGCGGACGACGGATTCGGCGTCGAACTGGTGGCTGTTCTTCGTCCCGACGGCGAGCCAGGCCGTGCGCACCGCCATCGACGGTCCGGGGGACGTCTATTTCACGGGCTCGAACTCCGGAAAGATCTTCAGGGGAGTGGGCGGCCACAACTGGTACCCCATCTACGAGCATCCCAGCCGGCTGATGCTGACGGACCTGGAGATCAACCTGGCCGACCCGACGCGCCTCTACGCGTCGTTCAGCGGCGGGGGGGCGCGGCGGATTATCCGGCTCGTCCGCAACTCGACCGGCGACGAGTTCACGGCGCGGGACATCACCTCCGACCTGCCGCTGAACCGCGTCGTGCGCACGATCGCCATCGACAGGAATCGCCCGCTGACGCTCTACGCCGGGACGGACCGCGGGGTGTTCCAGGGGCGCTCGACCGATAAAGGCCTGACCTGGTTCTGGAGGCCGTACAACAACGGCATGCCGCCCGCGGACGTGCGCGACCTGGAAGTCCACCCCACGACGGGGATCCTGCGCGCATTCACCCTCGGGCGCAGCGCGTTCGAGGTGACGACGTCGAAAGACCCGGGCGGCGTCGTGATGGCGTCGATGCGCGGGCCGAGGCGGGAGGTCAGCGGGCGCTGAGCCCCGCGGGGAGGACGTGCAGATCCACTCGTTCGATGCGCTACACTCCACGCTGGCTCCCTCCAAGGCATCTCTCTTCCACAAACCAACCGGAGGTCTTCATTGGTCCAGCTACGGGTCATGGTCGCGGTGTACTGTGTTTTGGCGATGTTGTTCGGCTGTTCGCAGTACCCGCCGCCGCCGACGACGGAACCCGGCCCGACGGTTTCGAGCTGCACGCCCGGGATGGGACAGGTCGACCTGGAGTGCCCGGCTCCGCCTTCGACCTTCTCGACCACCGCCCTGCAAGGCACGCAATTGGGCCAGGCCTGGGATGCCTGGGCCTGGAGCTCGTTTGCCGCGATGAACTGGCCGGCTCTGGCCGCCCCCGGCAACATCGGTTTCCCGACCGGTTTCGTGCGCGGTGTGCCGGACCTCAACAAGAAGTTCGTCACAGCTCAGTCCAGGGACGTGACCGTGTGGGAGACCTTCAAGGAGAAGCGTGAGCTGTTCAACGACGCGGCAACTCCGCAGGCCTGGCAGTCGCTGACCTTCGATCCGAAATACGCCCCGTCGACCCAGGGCGGAGAGATCGCGATGTGCGCGGGTGCCGAGCCCAGATTCGCTGCCTTGAAGACGCAGCCGCGGATCTTCGCGCGGCTCAGCAAATCGCCTGCGGTGGGCGGCGCCAGCACCGAGGATGAGACGGCCGAGGTGGCCTCTCCCGCCCAGGAAAGCACGGACCAACTGTGCGCGGGTTACTCCGGGCAAGCCCTGAAAAATTGCCAGCATTTCTATCAGCCCCAAGAGGGCGGCGACCCTTCCAGTCCGTATACCGCCACCGGTCCCAACGGCCGCAATCCGGTCGGCCCGCGGGTTTTCAAGGGCAGACCTTCGGCGACGGGCTTTCTCTACTATGAAGTCAAGGTCAATTACGACTACTACGCCTACGTCACCCAGCCGATCACGGTCAACAACCAGCAGACCAGCCTGAACGTGTATCCGTCGGCGATCGCGCAGGCCAAAAACAACAAGGTCTTCCTGCCCTACCGCACCAGCGCCGGGTCCAAACCCAGCGGTCAGAATGCCAACGCGCTGGTCAACTACAGCGCGAACGACACCGCCGCCTGTTATGCGACCGGGTTCAGGAATTGCTCGCTCCCCGGGCAAAGCGGGATTTCGGTGGCCAACCTTCCGGCCCTCGGCTCGATCCAGCTCAAGGCGGCTTGGGTTCCGGCTTCTCTGCTCGACGGCAATCCCGATACCTACCACCTGACCGACGCCATTTATTACAAAGACTCCCCGCGGCAGAAAACCGGACTCTGTTACGACGTACAGACATTCGGACTGGTGGGACTGCACATCATCCAGCGCGTTCACGCCGGCGCTCCCGGCGGATCGCCCGAGGGAGCCGGCGGCACCTACATCTTCGCCACATGGGAGCACCGATCGGTCGGCAACGGCGCGGCCTATTCCTACGTGAACTACTCGAAATTCGCCACCAATACCGAGATGCCCTACCCCAACACCGCCGCCGGTCTGCAGGTGGCCCGCCTCAAGAATTATCCGCTGCCGACCACCGCGAATCTCAACGGCAAGGTCCAATCGCAACTGGCGGGCTCAGTCTGGGCCAACTATCGCCTGATCGGCACCCAGTTCAAGGCCATCGACCTGGGCAATTCCGCGACCCAGGCGCAGAAGGGCGAAGCGGATTCCCTCGCGCTGGGCCAACCGGTCTATCTGGCCAACCTGCTGATCGAGACCAACCGCGGCCTCCAGCAATTCCAGGGGCAGCCCCCGGGCCAGACGCCCAATCAACATTTCAAAGGGAACGGAGTGCCGATCAACTACCAGTTCTTCTCCCCCATCTCGCCCAACATGACGTTCGGCCAGACTGGCATCAACATGGGCGGCTGCATGGGCTGCCACGGCGTGGCGCAAACGCAGGGATTCGCCTTCAGCTTCGTTCTCCAGGACGGCGACAAAGGCACCGTGCCCGACACCGCCACCTCGATTTCGATTCCGCCGGTGGGGGTGCCGTCTCAATAGTCGGCCGCTTTACAGAAAAGTTGATCGGATCGACGTCGATCGCCACTTCCACGCCCTTCCACTTCCGCTCCGCGCAACACCGGCGATGGCGACAGCTTCGGCTGGACTATCGCGATGGCGATGCGCAGTGCAATTCCGCCGGTTCGAAAACGACAAGGCCTTGTCTGTGCTGGTGGTCCGTGCGCGACCGGCACGAGCTTCTTCTTGAGCGCGCCCAGCGCGGCGTCATCCGCACGGTCTTCGTCACGGTTGTTGTTTTTCTGCTGTTGATCACAGAGCGCTGGCTGCGGTTCGCCACTCCGCGATGACACTGATGTAATCGAGAAACGACGACGTACATCGTCGTTGCAGCGAGACGACAAACAGCAACATGGTGAAAGGTGGGCGCAGCGCGAACACACATTCTCGCGCTGCCTCGCCGCTGCAGATAACGACCATTCTGTTCGATTCCGCTGGCCATCACTGGATCTGGCACGTAGCGGTTCGCCCAGTGGATGGAGTTCCTCGGTTCCTCGGCGAAGATTCCCACGAGAAACTCCCGAAACCGAGGAACCCGAGCAACCCGAGGCGCGGCGAGACTCCGCGAAACCGCGCCAATCTGCTATCTTTCCGGCACTCCACAAGCTGAAACCAGTGTGCACGCGCGCAGTCTTCGGAGGGTCCTATGCGCATCGAGTACGACTTTCTCAAAGTAGGCTCCTTCGTCGAGCCACGGCCCGGCTACATCTACATCGACATCGGCAACCAGAGCGTCCCCGGCGTCATCGATACGCATCCCGATGTGATCGAGAACGAGCGCTTCAAATGCAGTTCCTCGCTGATCGTCGACCAGCCCACGCTCGTAACGGACTGGATCTCGGGCGACGACCTGCGGGGGGCCGTGCATCTGGTCATGCACGAGCACCCCGACTACGACTGCATTGCCTCCTCATTTCTGGTGCGGCGCCTACTTGAGGCACGCGTCCGCGGGGACGCGTTTCCGCGCGGATGGGAAGAATGGGCGCCGGTGGTGGCGGAGTCGGCCAAGAAGATCGATCGCGGCGAGACGCGTCTTCAACTGCCGATCAAGCCCGGCAGCATCGCGCTCACACCCTATCTGTCGATGATCGCACTGCACGATCAGGTCGTGCGCGACACGCGCACACCGCGCGAGTCGTGGGCGCGGATCATCGAGCAGGGACAGGAGATTCTGGGACGGGCCATCCGGATTGCGCGGGAAAAGGGCACGACCGATCTCAACGCCGTCGACCTTCGCGGGACGCTGTCCGACCTCGGCGATCTGGAAGCGATCATCGATCAGAAAGTGGAAGCGTTCGTGCGCGACGGGACGCGTATCGGGCTTTGGTCGCTCAAACCGGGGGACGGCGGACTCGATGGCTTGTATGAGGTTCGTCTTCCGCTGCGCAATCAAACGTCGGGCGCGATGGCGTCGCGCATCGCCTCGATCCTCGACCCGGAGTCTGGAGCGGGATTCTTCAAGAGCGTCATTCGCGGTGCGTACCGCGATGCGATTCAGGCCACCTGCATTTTCCAGACGATCCCGGCCGACTCGTCCGTGGGTACGCCGCAGTGGGTCCGCCCAGTCATCTCCGTCGATCCTGATTCCTTGTTCGACCTGCGGGGACTCGGCCGACTTCTCGACGCCAGGGAGACGACGCGCCGCGAGCGCCTGCAGCAACGACGCGCCGGCAGGCCGCGGCCCGGATTCGACAACTCCGACCCGTGGTACGACGGCCGCGGTTTCTCGTTCACGATCGTCGATGCGCCGCGATGGGGCACCGTTCTTTCCCCCCAGGCCATTCTGGACGCCGTCCGCGACAGTGAACAATGGCTCAAGCTTCGCGTCACCGACCTGGTCGGCGAATGGCTGGAGAGCGGGCGTGGCGTGTCAGCCAAGGCCCGCAACGAGGCGTTCGCGATGCTCCTCCACGTCGTGAACAACTGGCATTCGGCCCGCATCGAGAGCCAGTCCGCTCTCTATCGCGAATGCGTCGATACGCTGGCGATGATCGCCACTCCCGAGGATCTCGAACGCCACCAGCGGCTGATCGTGTCCATGCCGGAGCTGCTGCTCGGCATGTTGTGTAATGAAGATCCAGCGGTGCGAGCCATGGCGCTGGCGTTCGCGGCGAAGGACCGGCAGGTGAAGGACCACGCTCTTCGCTACGCGCGCCAGGACGTCATTTCCCTCATTGGCATCCTGAACGGTCAGGAGCCGGAGGTCATCCGGACGATCGGCGCGGGAGCAGAGACGGCCGAAGAACTGCTGTTCGATGCTCTCGCGGCACGGCTTTCCACGCGGCGGATCGGCGAAGAGGCGGTCAACGCCGAGGCAGCGAAGCTTGCGAAGCGAGTCATCGACCGGCCCCGCACACGCGCATCGATCGCCAATCTGGATCGTGTGGCGAACGGCCCCGGAACCGCCGTCGACGGTCTGGAACCGGCGGTGCGGCCGAGTGAAGAGCACGAGGAGGCAACGCGCAGCATCGACGAGGTACGCCGCCTCCTTCACGAGGGCCGGATCACCATCGCCATACGGGCCTTCGTGGGCATGCTGGGGAATCCGCGGAGCGATCTCGCGAGCATGAAGCGCTCGATCATCGAGATCACGAACGAGCTGCTCGAGCAAATCCAATCAGCTGGCCGCGAAGCAGCGGTCGACGTCGACGTGATGATGGCGTCGATGGGCGCGTTCTCTTCGACGGGGGAAATGCTGCAGGTCCTCCGTCCGCACGCGACAGCCACGGCTATGCGCCTGTCTCCGCGGTTCATCGGCAGGGTCCTGCGGGCCATGCCGCATAGCGAGATGGCACGCTGGACCATCACTTCTGCGGCGCTGAACGGCGGATGGGAGGATACATTGAGCGCGGCGCGCGTGTTCGTGCTCGATCCCCTCGATGCGAGAGCGTACAGGCTCGCGGAAAACCTCACGCAAGTGGTGAGCACTCTGGACGTCCCGACCCCATCGACCTGCGGAGCCCAGCGTCTCGCCTTTCTGCTCCTCGCCGCGGCGCGCTCGCGCGAAACGGTCATTTCGAGCGATTTGCACGAGGCCCTCACGACAGTCATCGGCCTCTCAGACGTCGCGGAAGATCCGTTCGCGCTCACCGGTCTGCGCCGCGCCGTCACATACGAGTTGCGGCATGCGGCGCCGGATCATTTCCTCATCGCGGATGCGGAGCCGAGTCTTGCCAAAGCGGAACTGTTCGCGAGCGTGATCGCGCTTGCGGGAATGCAGGAGTCGACTTCCGGACGAGCTATCGTTGGGCTCCTGCGGATCGCGGCCAATCTGCCGGAGATCCAATGGAAGGCGGTGGAAGAGCTGATGGAGCTCCGGCGGTCGCCGTTGTCCGCGGCGGAGAGCCAGCTCGACGCCGTGGCGGATCAGGTGCTCGCTTGCGCTCATGCCGTAAACGGCATCCGGCAAGGCCACATGCTCGTGACGGACCCCGGACGGTTGAAGGAAGTGGCGCGGCTCATCGAGCATCGTCAGGGCGCGTGCCTCCAGACCGCGGTAGGCCGTGCGGCAGCGATTGCTCTCCGCGACATTCAGATGGCACTGGAGGGTCATGCGGCGACCCTCTCGAAAGTACAGACCGAGGAGAACGCACGGGAGGTGCGGCAGCTGGCACAGCGCATCATGGAAGCATCGACCACGGCCCGATTCGTCACCGACTGGCGTTCGCTCGCGGCGAATGCCCCCGATGCTGCGGAGGCCTCCATCCGGATGACGGCGCAGCTCGCGCGGGCTCCAGAGGATCGAGCGCGGAAATATTACTCGGAAGTGCGCACGGAACTAGGGCGCCGAAAACCCGACGCGGAGAAGTATCGCCGCGCCGAGCAGGCTTTGAAACGGCGGCAGGGGAATGCGGAGGCGGCTCGCACCGTCGATGCGAAATACCAGCAGACGCGGGAGTATCTCGCCTTGCCGGCCGAGTCGCTCGACCGCGCGTATTCGCAGCTCGTCGACGCGCTCATCCGCCGCTATGACATCCGCCAGGCACGCCATTGCATCGACGACTACAGCTTCGGCAAGTTGCGCGGATTCTTGCAGTTCTTCATGTCGGGATGGACCATCGTCATCCCCGCCGTGTTCGTCGCTCTGTTCGTCGGATATACGCCCGGCGGGACCACTGCCGTCCTGCTCGACGTTGCGTTTGTCACTCTGATGGCCGTGATTGCCGTGGTCGTCGCTCTGGAGTGGCACCTCAGTCGGTCGGCGCCTGCCGCACCCACGGTGGAGTCGCTGCGATACCGGCTCTTCCTTCCCCAGTACGTCGTCCCGGTGCTGGTCGGCGTCTACACCGTAACGCTCGTGCACGAAGTGGCGGCGCATCTGGCCCTGCAACTCGACGACCGCCGCTATCTGCTGTTCACCGCAGGATTCTTCGTATCGGCGGCCTGGGCTCTGGGCCGATTGATTCACCGCCATGGTGGGAAGCCGGCGCCGGTGCATGTGGTGATCACGGCCTTGCGCCTGTTCGCCTATGCGTTCATCGTAGGCCTGATCCTCAATGTCATGGTCGTCCCGCTGGTCGAATTCGAGACGGGATTGCACGACAAACGCGCGGAGTGGATCGGGCTGGAGGAGCACGTCAAGCAGCACGGCGGGCTCCATCTGCCAGTGAAAACCTCCTCGCCTACACCTTATCTCGGACTGACGCTCTATCCGCGCCACATCGTGCTCGATGCATTGTTCGGCATGTTCGTGGCCATTGTGCTGAAAGAATTTCTCAAATCAGAGGCGGAATGATGGAATCCGGCGTATTCTCCCTTGGGATTTCCAGACAACCGAAGAAGAGCGTGATGACGCGGACCTTACGCCGCCTGGCGGCGCGTTTTCTGATTGCTCGCCCATGAACGGGCTCAGCTCGAAAAACGCCGTACCGGCCGGGTTATGGCGAGATAGACGGAGTCCTTGACCAGGAAGGCATCCCACTCTCCCTTTCTCCGGCTCGTCCTCTTCCGCCAGACGGTGAGGAACTGGACTTTCCCGGCGAACGTCCGCCGGCGGGTGGGCTCGATCGTGAGCACGCGGAAAAGGACGATAAGCGGGCAACCAGTTCGGGGTGCTGAGGGCGGCACGGACGGCGGCCTCCAGCTTTCACGACACTCTCTTTCGTGCGCGCCGGGGATGACGGTCCCGTCCCCATGAATAATCCGGTTCCGCATGTCCAGGATCTCATCGAGCGCCCGCGCGGCGGAGTCAACCCTCCCTTGGCGGTGAAGTACCACCCGTGTGCCTGCGGGATGAACGGGGCGGGATCCCGCCGAAGACCGAGTGCGCGGATGAGAGAGCGGACCAGCCGGAGCCAAGTTCCTCCAGTCGCTTTGTCGAGCGTCGCGATCGTGGCCTCAACCTCTGCGTAATCTGGTCGGTGAGCTGGGGCATCGATCGGTCCCTGCCTACGCCTGTAACCATTCGCGTGAGATCACCGTTTCAGCGGCGGCACCAGGCGACACGCAAAGCTATCGCCCCCGATCGAGTCGTCGTACGCGCGGATGTCGCGCAGCCAGTTGCTATTCTATGGTGATGTCCCGAAGATAGCAGACTTTCTAGCGCGCACGCGCAGGCGGGCCGGTGTTCGGAAGCGAGCCCGCACGGGGAAGGCTGGACGGCGTGCCCCGCCTCCGTTACACTTCCGTCACACACTTTTCTGACAGGGACCATCGCATGTCGCGCGCATCCGCCGGTATTGCTGTGCCGTGGTGGAAGGCGGTTTCCCCGCGAACGGCGGGATTGTGTGTGGCGATGCTGGCGGTCATCGTCATCGGAGCGTACTTCCTCCCGGACGCCCGCCTCCCTCTTTTGACTCTGATTGCCGGAGCCGCGGCGAGCGCCGTGCTTTTCGCGAAGTCCGCGCCGGATCGGGACGCCGACGTCGCCGTCGCGGTCGAGGTCGAGGTCGCGAACGGGATCTCCCCCACCCGCGCGCGCGGCGTGCTTCTCGGCGCAGTGCGCGATCTGGACGGAGTGCGCGGCGACGCCGTCACCGCGTGCGGCATTGCACGGCTGAAGAACTCCGGCGTCACCTACCGGATCTCGTTTTCCCTGCGTGCCGACGCCGACGCGGACGACATAACCTCACGCGTGCTGACACGGGTCTGGCACGCCATGCAGCGCGAGGGATGGGTCGCCGCCGCTGCGGACTCCTCGTCGATTGCCCTCACGGCCATCGACGCCGCGCCGCTGTTTGTGTCGCTTCCGGCGGAGGTCCGTCGCGAGATGGCTGCCGGCGCGGAGCTCGAGTTGTGGGACACGGGCGAATGCGTCGTCGAACAGGACGCCGTCGCAGACTCCTGTTTCATCGTCCGCCGCGGCCGGTTGGGCGTTCATGTGTCGAACGGCGATGCAGAGACGCAGATCGCCACCCTGCATGCGGGCGATCTGTTCGGAGAAATGAGCCTGCTGACCGGGCAGAACCGGTGGGCAACGGTGCGCACCGAGGAGGACACGGAACTCGTACGCATTCGCGGCGCGGCGCTGAAAACGGCACTGACCCGCTCTCCCGAGCTGGTGCAACTACTGGCCGAAAGCGTGGCCACGAGGCGCGACCACCTCCTCGAGGCACGATCGATTCTCGAACAGGAAACGTCCGCCACTCTCCCCGACGACATCAGGACGTTTCTGGAGGTTTCGCGCGAACAGCCTCAGTCGTAAGACAGGAACGAATCGATGCCACAGCTCAACGATCAGACCATCCGGCGCCGCCTGCCGCACCCCGTTGCGGCCGCTTGGCAGCGCGTGTCGACCGCGCCGAACGACGCCGACCGGATCAACCGGCTGATCGCCTGTAACGAGATCGTCCTGCGGACGCTCGTCGCGATGCTCCTTCCGGACTACCTGCGCGGGCCGGTCGACGAGCATGTCGAGAACGCGATCAAGAAGCTGGAGAAGCCGTCGGGAGGAACCTGGCTCAATCTGGTCCGCTCTCTCATCCGCGCGCTCGGCACGCGACAGGATCCCAACCCTTTCATCCCGCAGGTGCGCGAGTGGTACTACACCGCCAGCGGAAAGCTCACTCCCGCAGCCAGGGCGCTCGATACCATCGTGCAGATGCGCAACCTCGTCGTTCACGACGACGCAGTCGTCACGCCGGCGCGCACCAAAGAGAGCGTCACGAAGCTGCAGGCGTCCGTCCATGCCGCCATCAGCAGCATGGACTGGATGCTCGGCTACCGCCCGTTCCGGGTGCTCACCATCGAGCCCACCCGCAGGAAGACGTTCACCGGCAAAGTGCAGTTCCTCACCGGCCTGGCGGAAGAGAACGAGCCGAAGACGGGAGAGTGGGATGCCTTCCTGGTCAAGGACTCGGTCTATCTCGCCAATCCGGGCGGGACCGCCCTCCTCGAGCTCAGCCCGTTCCTGGAGGTGATGACGGACCCCCGCACCGGTCAGGAGCACCTCTACCTGATCAAGGACGCGCCCGGACTGCGCCAGCTCGTCCGCGCCCACGAAGGGTCCGGTTCCCAGATCATCAGCGCCGTCACTGCGTTCGAAGAGGAAGTCCCGTTCGACGAATGGCTGGCGACGCGCGAGAAGATGAGGCTCCACCAGGACATCAAGACGAGCAACGGCGTGTTCCGCGCCGGTTCGGCAGACTCGGGAGTCCGCGAGCCCGGAGACCTCGGTTCGCGCTTCAACAACCTCGGCGAGCTCGGACGCGGCGGCATGGCCACGGTCTACCGCGTCTACGACCGCCAGGCCCGGGAAGAGGCAGCGCTGAAGGTCCTCTCGCGCGACCTGTCGGAGGAGGAGAACTACCGCAAGCGGTTCCGGCGCGAAGCCGAAAAAATGCGCGACGTGGAGCACGAGTGTGTCGTCAGGATGACCGAGGTCACGGCGCTCCCGAGCGGTCAGCCGTGCCTGAAGATGCCGGTGATGAAGAACGGCAGCCTGCACGAGCGGATCATGCCCGGCCGCGGGAGCGCTGAGGCCGACGTGCGGCGGTGGGCCGACAACGCGCTCAGCGCGCTCGAGCAGGTACATGCAGCCGGCATCACGCACCGCGACATCAAGCCGAGCAATCTTCTGCTGGCTGATGACGGAAGAGCGATGCTGACCGATTTCGGGATCGCCCTCAGCGAGGGCGACGAACGGCTCACGCGCACGCTCGAGCAGATGGGAACGGTCGCCTACATGTCCCCCGAACAGCGCACGCTGCGCGAGGTCACGAAAAAGGCTGACATCTACAGTCTCGGCGTGGTCCTGCACGAATTGCTTACCGGCGAGCTGCCCGAGACCAATCCGGGGATCGGCATTGCCACGCCGTTCGGGGAGCTCATCGCCACCATGGGCGCGACCAGTCCGGGTGCGCGCCCGACGGCGGCGGAGGCGTTGCACAGACTGCGGGCGCTGCCGCCGATCGTTTCGCCGGCGAAACCGGCGGAGGCCGAGGGAACGACGAAGAAACCCCGGAAGAGCGGGACGAGAAAACCGCCGGCGGGCCGAAAGCCGGGGACGGAACCTGTCCACCCGCCGCCTCCTCCTCCGGTGCCTACCCCCGTGTTTGATGCCGCCCGGCACGAAGCGGCACAACGCGAGCTCGCGCTGCGGACGCGCAACCAGAAGCTCGCCGCGGTGGCGATTCTGGTCGCGCTCTTTTTCTTCAACTATTTCGAGACTTCCGTGGAGACTTGGTTTCGAACTGAGCACGGCTTCGGTATCGAGACTGAGCAGTATCTCGGTGAAGCGGCGCACTGGTTCGAGAGGGGGCTCGACTTCGCGCAGCACGACGCGACGAACATCGTCGCCTCGCGCGGCTTCTCGGCCGTCTATTTCTTTGTCTTTCCCCTGCTCACGCTTGGGACCGTGGTGTTCTTTGCCATGCGCCGCGATGCGTGGCCGCTGCTGCTGCTGACCGCGTCCGCGGTCATCGACTATCTGATCGCGTTGCCGTTCTTCCTGTTCCTGCCCATCCCGGAGCGGTGGGCGTATCCCGAGTCGAACGCGATTCTGCTGTCGGACCTCTGGACGACGGCGCTGATCGGCGCGTTCCGCCCGTTCAGCGGCTTGAACAACTGCTTCCCCAGCTTTCACGTCTCGGCCACGGTGATCGTGATGGCATGCCTCTTCCGCGCGCGGATTCCTTACCGGAACGTCACAATCCCGGCGGGGCTGGCCATCGTGCTCTCGACCTTCGCGCTCGGCATCCACTGGATCCCGGACATCCTCGCCGGAATCGCGTCGGGTCTGGTGAGCGTCTGGATGGCCGAGCGGCTGCTGCGGCGTTGGAACGTCGTCAGGCCTTCGCGCCCGTCGGCGGTGCCTTCGCAACCACCAACTCGCCGGACGACGGGCTCTCCCCTTCCTCTGGCATACGAGCCCGGCGCCACGTCTCAATGATCGCGGCAATGGCAGCGCCGAGGAAAAGCACGACCAGCACGATCGTGAGATAGCGGAACATCGGCATCTCGACTTTCGGCCGGACGAGAAAAACCCGATAGGCGACATTGGACATGGGATCGAGCCCCAACGGCTGGCCACCAGCCTTGCTCTCCAATGACCAGCGCCGCAGATTGGTGCCTTTGTTGACGCGGAACACGTCCAGATGTGTGGCACTGGAGAACGCATGTCGGGCCGGATCGGTCCAAGTGACCTTCTGCACGAACAAAGCGGTATTTTCGGGCAGCGACAGGTTGACGTCGCGCAGCACCGTCACCGACTTGCGCTGGAACGGCCACACATAGCGAATCCGGTTCATCTCGGAGTGGATGCGCGACTCGATCCGTTTCGGAAGGTCGTCCGAAACGTTGACATAACTGATGTCGAACTTCTGCTCCGGGATGGCGGCCTGGCCATCAACGGTCAGGCCGTTGATAACGCTGGTCAGCTTCAACGCGCCTTCATACGGCAGGAACAACCTCCATGTGACGTCTGCCGCGTTCGTATGGAAGTCGGGATCGTAGACGACGAACTCGGTCCCGGCAAAGCGGATAGCATGCTTCGCCGCTTCGACATATTCACGATATTCGACCTCTTTCCCATCCGGGGGCAGGATCTCGACGGTGACCGGCATCGGTGCGGGAACGGCCAGACGGCGCAGCCCGGCGAGGGCCCGCCTGGCGTCGCCCATGTGCTCTCCGCGCTGGTAATCCTCCCAGCACTCCACATCCCCCTCGAAGTCGAGTTTCTTGCTCGTACAGAGCGGCCGCATATCCTGAATGGCCTTCTTCAAGGCGCTCTTGTGCTTTTCGGAGAGATTGACGGAACAGACCAGAAGATCGTTAGGAAGTACGGCCTCGATGGGAACGAACCAGAGATCGGTTGCCTTCCGTTCTTTATCGTACGCCCCGTCCCACACAGCCCCGATGTCCGCGAGGACGTTCCTATCCGGGAGATGACCGTCCCTGACGCTCTTGACGATCAACGATGAGGACGAGCCGGGAGGAAGGTCGACAACGGTGATGGGATAGAGCGGGCGCTCAAGCCCCGGTTCGCTGCCGGTATCGGCAAACGGGAGTTGATAAATGTGGTGTTTTTTGAAGAAGAGCGAGGGGATGAAGTAGCTCGAGGTACTGAACGCGTCGTGATATACGAACTGGCGGTTTCCGCTCTTCAGGTACGCCGCAATTTCTTCCAGCGTCGGCTGCCGATCGGGAAAGTGAGGGGATCTTCGGACGACGAAATACGCTCGATAGACGGCTTCCTCCGGGTCCTTCTTTTCGTCCTTCTCCTGGCTGGGATCCCTATAAGCAACTCGTGTGTATGCGGCCAACGGTTCGAAACGGGCGCCCTGGAGCTCGGCCGCCACGAATGCGTAGGGGGTCAGGCGCGCGACATAAGGCGGCTGCTGGTCCGACCGGTTCGCGACAGCCTCGATCGCTTCGGCATAGTCGTCCGCCGGCGCCGAGCGGAACTGGATACCGGTGTGCCGTTGCAGGTGCTCCATCAGCCTGAGATCGGACTTCGTCTCATCGTCGTCCTTCTTGCGTACGGCATTGATGAAACTGACCGGGCCTCCGTCTTCCGCGAAGCAATCCGCCGGCTGCCACAAAGCAGCCGCAATGATGAGCGCGCGTGCGGCCGAGGCGATGAAACAACGCGAAGTCACGACGCCACCTCCAAGTCGAATTCAATTGTGCCGGAGGTGGAATAGTCTAGCACCGCTCCGCCCGTCACTCCGAATGATCTATTTTCCAGAACCCCCTTTGAGGACGATGGCAATGAACATCCTGAACAGCGCGTCGAGAACGATATGGCGCGAAAAGAGTCATGTGCAATACCGGCGCGTCGGCGATGTCCGTCGGGACAATCTAGGGGGCAACCGGCTTATCCTCAATCCAGTCCTGCCCGCGGTCGAGAAGGCCTTTCTCGACTTCACCAGCGGCTCGAGGAGAAGGTTGAACGTGAGCGCGATGGCAACGCCGTAGACGAAGAGACGCCCGGTCGCCACCACCACGTTGTGCGGCGTCGCGCGGCCTCCGTGACGCCGGATCAGTTTCGCCAGCGCCAGGTCGCGGCGTAGAAGAACCCAATCGCCAGCAGGATGTAGCGGACGTCGTCGAGTTGCAATGCCATGTGCAGAGTGATCGTCGCAAATGGTGGCCGTCTAGACGCCGATCAAGACGGGAACGACGTAGCGAGCTTTAGGATGTCGATGACCGTCCCGCCAGGACGGCGAGCGCCCTCCCGGCGTGCGCCCCGGCGGCAATGAAGAGCATCAGGTAAAGCAGCGGGACCACCACCGTCCAGCTGGACATGTAGATACGGAGTGGCATTGAGAGCACCGCGCGGTTCAAGTCGCCATCGGCCCGCCGCCCCTACAGAATGTTGATCGGATCCACGTCGATCGCCACTTCCACGCCCTTCCACTTCCGCGGCAGCAGCACGGACTCCACCGCTTTGCGCAGCGCGGTGCGCATGCGGCGAGCGCAGAAGGATCTGGAAGCGCCACACGCCCTTGATCCGCGCGAGCGGCGCGGCGGCCGGTCCCTGGATGCGCGTGCCCGTCGAGAGGCTGGACGGCATCCTCCAGCAGGCGGCCGCAGTCGCTGGCGGCGCGGTCGACGTCGGCCAGGTTCTCGCCGCGGAAGAGGAGGGCGATCATCGAGGTCACGGGCGGATAGTGGAAGGTGCGGCGGAACTGGATCTCGGCTTCGTAGAACGATTCGTAGTCGTGGCGGAGGGCGTGCTGGATGGCGTAGTGGGAGGGGAAGGCGGTCTGGATCATCACCTTGCCGCGCAGCTCGCCGCGGCCCGCGCGGCCGGCCACCTGGGTGAGGAGGTAGAACGTCTTCTCCGCGGAGCGGAAGTCGGGGTAGCCGAGGATGGAGTCGGCGTTGAGGACGCCGGTGAGGGTGACGTTGGGGAAGTGATGGCCCTTGCTGAGCATCTGCGTGCCGATGAGCGCGCGGGTCTCGCCGCGGCGGAAGCGGTCGAGGATCTGCACGATCGAGCCCTTGCTGCCGCGTGGAGTCGCGGTCGAGCACGTCCACGGTGACGTCGGGAAAATCGCGACGGAAGCGCTCCTCGACTTTCTCCGTGCCGAAGCCGATCGGCTGCAGCACTTCGCCGTGAGCAGAGCGGGCATTTCGACTGGATGCGCTGGCGCAGGCCGCAGTAGTGGCAGATCAGCAGGCCCTCGCGGCGATGCACGGTCAGCGTGACGCTGAACAATCGCGGCAGCGGAACTCGTGGCCGCACTCGCGGCACAGCAGGTACGGCGCGTATCCCCGGCGATTGATGAGGATGATCGCCTGCTCGCCGGCGTCGAACGTCTCGCGTAACGCGGTCTTCAGGCCGATGCTGATGATGACGAACCCCTTGTCCTCTTTCTCCGCGCGCTCCTTGCGGAGGTCGACGATCTCGACGTCCGGCAGCGGGCGCGCCTCGACGCGCTTGGTCATCCGCAGCAACGTGTATTTGCCACGCGCCGCGTTCTCCCGCGACTCCAGCGACGGCGTTGCGGAGCCGAGGACGATGGGGATGCCTGCGGAACTGCGCGCGAACCACCGCCAGATCACGTGCGTTGTAGCGCGGCGACTCCTCCTGCTTGTACGCGCCGTCGCCTTCCTCGTCGACGACGATCAGGCCGAGGCGTTGGAAGGGGGTGAAGAGCGCGGAGCGCGGCCCGATGGCGACGTCCACCTCACCGCGACGCGCACGCCACCATTGGTCGTACCGCTCGCTCGCGGAGAGATTGCTGTGCAGGATGGCGATGCGCTCGCCGAAGCGCTCTTTCAACCGCGACGCGAACACGGGCGTGAGCGAGATCTCCGGCACGAGCAGGATCGCCTGCTCTCCCCGCTTCACCGCCGCCCGCATCAACTCGATATACACCTCGGTCTTCCCCGAACCCGTGACGCCTTCGAGGACGAACGGCGCGAACGTGCCGAGGGTGGCGTGGACGGCTTCGATGGCGGCGCGCTGTTCGTCGGAGTAGCGGATCTCCCCTGCTCCTGCGCCTTCCAGGCCCGCGAGTAACGCGTCCAGCGTATGCCGCCGCGCGCGCCGCTCGATGCGCACGACGCTCTTCTTCGCGAGCGCGGACAGCACGGCCGCGCTGACGCCCGCGTTCTCGAGCGCGCGGACCGACAGCTCACCCCCGCGCGCCTGGAGCAGATCCACCGCGCCGAGCTGCTTTCGGCGTCAGGCCGCCGGGATCGCTCTCCAGCACGACGAAGCGGTCGTACCGCACGCCCATCGGCGTCCTTGAAACGATCGGCCAGCGCGATGATGCCCGCGTCGCGGAGCCGCTCGATCGAGGAGCGCGACATCTTCATCTCCTCGAAGATCGCCGCCACCGGGAGCGGGCGTTTGCGCAGCTCGTCGAGGAGGGGCAGGTCCGCGTCGAGGATCTGCTTCGCGTCGCGCGCGCGCTCGATCATCGCGTCGTCCGCGGTCAGCATCGCCTGCCGCTTACCGCGCGCGGCCATGTTCGCCGGCAGCGCGACCTTCAGCATCTCGCCGAGCGGCGCGATGTAGTACTCCGCCGCCCAGCGGCAAAGGTCGATGATCTCCGGGATCAGCGCCGGCTCGTCGTCGTCCAGCACCGCGCGGATCGGCTTCAGCTTCGACGCCTCCACCGGCGCCTGATCCAGCAGCGCCACCACGAAGCCGGTTGTGAGCTTCGGCCCGAGGGGGACTTCCACGCGCGAGCCGAGGCGGACGCCGTCCTGCAGGGACGCGGGGATGCGATAGGTCAGGGTCTGGTGAAAGCCGGCCGGGACGGCAATCTCGGCGAATTCGGAGAGCAACTAACCGATCCCCAGCTCCGCCATCACCTTCTTCATGTCCGTCCACACGTCCTTCTTCGCGGCGGGAGTGCGGAGGAGATACGCCGGGTGGTACGTCGGCATCAGCTTGATCCCGTTGTACTCCAGCCACTTCCCCCGCACCGCCGAGATCCCGTAGCCCTTCTCCGTGAGGCTCTGCAGACCGAAGCGTCCGAGGGTGACGATGACCTTGGGCTGGATCAGCTCCACCTGGCGCCGGATGTACGGGCGACATGCATCCAGCTCGTCCGGCTCGGGATTGCGGTTCTCCGGCGGACGGCACTTGATCACGTTCGCGATGTACACGTCGTCGCGCGTGAGCTTCATGGCATTGATGATGTCCGTGAGGAGCTGCCCCGCGCGTCCGACGAACGGCTCCCCCTGCTCGTCCTCATCGCGCCCCGGGGCCTCGCCGATGAACATGAGGTCCGCGTTCGGGTTTCCGACGCCGAAGACGACGTTTTTCCGCCCGTTCGCGAGGCGGCATTTGGTGCAGCCGAGGGCCTCGGCGCGGAGAAGCTCGAACTCGGAGTTGGCAGTTGACAGTTGGCCGTTGACAGGAGCTTCAACAGCCGCTGGCTCCTCGCTCCTGTCAACTGTCAACTGCCGACTGCCAACTAAATCCAGGTGCGTATACCCCAGCTCCCGCAGCAGCGCGAGCTCGTTCAGGACGTCGCCATTCATGCCCGCGATTATGATCTATACTCGATCCTCATGAAGAGATTCGCCGCCGCCGCAATCGTCGTCTGCGCGCTTGCCGCTCCTGCATTCGCCGAGAAAGCGACCGTCAAGGTCATCAACCAGAGCAAATGGGAGATCCACCACCTGTTCCTCTCGTCGGCGTCCGATGAGGAGTGGGGCCCGGATCAGCTCGAGGACAAGATCCTGACCAAGGGCGACCAGATCACCCTCACCAACATCCCCTGCGACGAATACGACATCAAAGTCGTCGACGAAGACGGCGACGAGTGCATCATCGAGGCGGTCTCGCTCTGCAAGGACAACTCGTTCTGGAAGATCACGGACAAAGACCTGCTCGAGTGCGAGGGCTACGACTAGCTTTCCAGCTTCGCCACCACCACGTCGAGAATCCGGTTCGCGATCTCGCCTTTCGACGCCCGCAAGATCCGCGTCGTCGCGCCGTCGCGGCCGATCACCAGCACCTCGTTCTCGTTTGAGTCGAAGCCGATCGTCGCGTCTGCGACGTCGTTCGCCACGATCAGGTCGGCGCCTTTGCGCTGCAGCTTCTCCCGCGCGTTCTGCTCCACCATGTCCGTCTCCGCCGCGAACGCGACGATGAACGGGCGCGGCGAGAGCTTCGCCACGTCGGAGAGGATGTCGTGGTTCTTGCGCAGCTCGATCGTGAGCGTGTCGCGATCCTCGCTCTTCTTGATCTTGCGGTCCGCGACGCTCACCGGCGCGAAGTCGGCGACCGCGGCGGCCTTGATGAGGATCTGATGGTCCCCGGCCGCCTGGATCACCGCGGCGTGCATCTCCGCGGCAGTCGTCACCCGCTGCACCTCGACGCCCGAGGGCACGGTCAGAGCGGTCGGTCCGGTCACGAGCGTCACCTGCGCGCCGCGGCGGCGGGCGGCGTCCGCGATCGCATAGCCCATCTTTCCCGACGAGCGGTTCGACAAGTATCGCACCGGATCGAGCGGCTCCCGCGTCGGGCCCGCGGTGACGAGCACACGCCGCCCTTCCAGATCGCGCGCGTGGAACCGGGATTTCACGAACGCGACGAGGTCCGGGACGTCCGGCATCTTCCCCGCCCCCTCATCCCCGCAGGCCAGCAGGCCGTTCACCGGCTCGATGATGCCCACACCCCGCGCGCGTAGCGTGGCGATGTTCTGCTGCACGGTGGGATGCCCGAGCATGAACGTGTTCATCGCCGGCGCCACCAGCACCTCCGTGCGATGCGCCAGCGCATACGTCGTCAGCGCGTCGTCCGCGAGTCCGGTGGCGAGCTTCGCCAGCACGTTGGCCGTCGCGGGCGCGATCAGCAGCAGCTCTGCCCAGCGCGCCAGCTCGATGTGATCCACCCCGCCGCGCCCGGGATCGCCCCACTGCTCGACGATCACGCCATGGTTCGACACGGCGGCCAGCGACAGCGGAGAAACAAAACGCGCGGCGTTCGGCGTGAGGATCACCCGAACGTCCGCGCCGGCATCCTGGAGGCGGCGCACCAGCTCCGGCGCTTTGTACGCCGCGATGCCGCCGCTCACTCCAAGTACGATTCTGCATGTGCGAACCTGGACCAGACTTACTCGTTGTTCTCCAGCGCCGTCGACTCTTCCACGGGGGCCGAGAGCTGCCACTTCACGGCATTCACGGCCACCTCGTCCATGGCGATGCGCGTCGGCTTGGCGTGACGCGGACGGGTCTTCGGCTGCGCCCCCTGGATGAGCTGTTCCGCTCTTTTCGAGACCAGTAGCACGTAGCGGAACTTGCTGTCCACTCCTTCAGGCAGTCCTTCCATTGCGATCCTCCTCTTTGAGTCGCTCGGCCATCACGGCGATGGCTTCGAGCGCAGTCTTGGTCTGCAGTTTCCTGGCGATGATCGCGGCCTTCAGGCACTCGGTCGCGGCATCGAGGTTGTCGTTGATGATGATGTAGTCGTAGAAATCCTTGCCTTCGTCGATCTCGTCGATCGCTTTCCGCAGCCGGATGTGGATCTCCTCGTCGGTGTTCAGCCCGCGGTCCCGCAGCCGCACCTTGAGCGTCTCCAGCGAGGGCGGGAAGATGAACACACTCAGCGACCGCGGCTTCAGTTCCGGGTCGTGATCGATCTGCTTCGCGCCCTGATAATCGATGTCAAGGATCACGTCCAGCCCGTCGCGCAGCCGTTGAACGACCTCGGCGCGCGAAGTACCGTACCGATGGGCGTGAACGTGGGCACATTCGAGAAATTCCCCCCGCTCGACCATGGCCTGGAACTCCTCGGCCTCCACGTAGTAGTAACTGACGCCCGGGATCTCGCCCTCGCGCCGGCGGCGGGTGGTGTGGGACACGGAGAAATACAGCTCGATGCCCAGCGGCTGGAGCTGGTCCCGGACGCGCTGGATGAGAGTCGTCTTCCCGGCGCCGGACGGGCCCGAGACGATGAACAACGTCCCGTCCGAGTGGAAGTTACTCGACATTCTGTACCTGTTCGCGGATGCGCTCCAGCTCCGTTTTCAATTCTACGACAAGCGTCCGGATGACCGCCGAGCGCGACTTCGACCCCATGGTGTTGATCTCGCGCAGCATCTCCTGCGAGAGGAAGTCGAGCTTCTTGCCCGCCGCCTCTCGCCCGCCGATGGCCTTCTCGGTCTGGTCGAGGTGATGCTCCAGCCGCGTCAGCTCCTCGGCGATGTCCCCCTTCTCGACCATGATCACCACTTCCTGGGCGATGCGGTCCGGGGCGACACTGGTCCCGGCCTGGGCGGCGATCTCCTGCACGCGCTGCTGGTAGCTCGCCAGCAGCTCCGCCCGCACGTCGTCGCGATGCTTCGACAGCTCCCCGGTGTGCTCGCGGATGGTCTTGATCCGTGCGCTGATGTCGTTGCGCAGCGACTCCCCTTCCCGCGCGCGCATGCCCTGTCATCTGCGCGAAGGCCTCGCGCACGAGACGCACCAGAGCCTCGCGCTCCTCGTCCGCGATCTCCGCGTCGAGCGGCTCGACCTGCAGGAAGTCGGGGACGCGCATCAGGTCGCTCCCCGTGAGCGTGGCGCCGAGGCCGAGCTCCTCGGCGATGGAGCGGAGCTGGGGGATGACGGTGTTGGCGATCTGGGTGTTGATGCGAACGCTGTACTCGGGCTGCTGCGTGCGCTGGATGCGGATCGACACGTCCAGCTTCCCGCGCGAGAACACCTCGGACGCAATGCGCCCGCAGCGGCGCCTCCATGTCCCACATGTACTCCGGCAGGCGTACGGAGGCTTCGAGGAAGCGATGGTTGACGCTCTTGGTCGTCACGGTGGCAAAGTAGCGCGCGGAGAGCGCGCCGGCGGCGCGGCCGAAGCCGGTCATTGAGTGGATCATCTTCGCGAACGATGAACGATGAGCGATGAACGATGAACAGAGGACGGGCCCCGTTCATCGTTCATCCTTCATCGTTCATCGTTGTTCCTCCATCAGTCGCTCCGCCTCGTCGGCGAGCGTCGTTCATCGTCTCTTCCACCTTCACCCGCCACTCCTCGACGTCGCCGTCACGCGGCACGTGCAGCGGCTCGCCGTAGAGATAGAGCGCTTTCGAGAACGGATACGGCACGACCATCCGGTCCCACGAGCGGAGGAGCTTTTTTTTTAGCGGCAAAGGCGATCGGCACGATCGGCAGGCCGCTCATCTTCGCGGCATACACGACACCGTCCTTCGCGATCCGTGCCGGGCCCCTGGGGCCGTCCGGCGTGAAGACGAGGTTGTTCCCCGCGCGCGCATGCCGCAGCAATTTGCGAAACGCGGCGCCGCCCCCGCGCGTCGACGAGCCGCGTACGACGCCGGCGCCATACCAGTCGAAGACGCCGGCCATGTACTCCCCGTCCCTCGACTGCGAGGTCAGCACCGTGATCGGACGCCGCCACCGCGAGTGCAGCATCAGCAGCAGGTGCGCGTGCCAGAACGCCAGGATGGATTGCGGAGTCCGGTCGATGTTCTCGGCGCGCACGTGCTTCACCCGCAACGTCGCGTGCAGCGTGCGGACGACCAGCGAGGCGATGAGGGAGATGAGCTTCAACGGCTATCGCGCTCCCACGAGCTCCACTTTGAACACCAGCGTCGCGTTCGGCGGGATCGCGCCGCCCGCGCCGCGCGCGCCGTAGCCGAGGGAAGGCGGGATGACCAGCGTGCGCTTCTCCCCGATCTTCATCGCGGCGATGCCCTCGTCCCACCCCTTGATCACCCGGCCCTGTCCGAGGGGGAACTCGATCGGCGCGCCGCGGTCGCGCGAGCTG
Organism: uncultured Acidobacteriota bacterium; assembly: GCA_963821585.1. Classification (GTDB taxonomy): domain Bacteria; phylum Acidobacteriota; class Thermoanaerobaculia; order Gp7-AA8; family Gp7-AA8; genus QHVT01. The sequence goes on along the minus strand of CAWGEI010000003.1, from coordinate 2,345,791 downwards.
TCGAACTTCGTGCCGTCGGGCAGCCAGCCGGTGTAATGCACGCTGACTACCTGTCCCGGCTGCGGCTGTGCGCCGGTACCCGGCGCGTCGATCGTGTACTGCAGCCCCGAGGGGGCGGTCTGGAGGTCCGTGGGCATCGAGAAAGTGTCCATTGCGGCGGAGTGTATCGCGGGGAGGCGGAGCGCGACACCTTTCGCCCGCTACGCGGCCGCCTGTCCCCGGCTGAAGCCGGGGTCTATTTTCTGGCAGCCCGCTACGCGGGCACACGGAGCCGCCGTAGGCGGCAACAGGCAATAGACCCCGGCTTCAGCCGGGTCCAGCGGTGCCGTTGAACGGGAGTCCGCGTAGCGGGCGACAGAGAAGCCGGCCCGCCATCGTGTGAGAATACGCAACGTGGGTGGCCTCTATCCGACCATGGTCGGCCGGTACCGGATCCTTTCGCTCATCGGCGCGGGCGGGATGGGAGAGGTTTATCTCGCCGATGACCAGCGGCTGGGCCGGCGCGTGGCCATCAAGATTCTGCCCGCAGGCCGTGAGTCGCGACGAGGAGGCCAAGCTGCGGATGCTGCGCGAGGCGCGGGCCGTGGCCGCCCTCGATCACCCCAACGTCTGCACGATCTACGAGGTCGGTGAGCAGGACGGCCGTCCCTGGATCGCCATGCAGTTCATCGAGGGCGAGACGCTGTTCGACCGCATCAAGCAGTCGAGGCTCTCGCCATCGGAGTGCCTCGACATCGGCATGCAGGTCGCCGCCGCGCTGGATGAGGCCCACAGCCACGGCGTCGATCCATCGCGACATCAAGCCGATGAACATCATGCTCACCGTGCGCGGTACGGTGAAGGTGCTGGATTTCGGCCTGGCGAAGTTCGACGGCCGGGTCGACGCCTCCACGGACATGCTCAAGTCGAGGACCGGCATCATCACCGGCACGGCGCCGTACATGTCGCCGGAGCAGCTCCGCGGCGCGCCTGTCGACGCCCGCAGCGACATCTTCAGCCTCGGCGTCGTCCTGTACGAGATGGCCACCGGTGAACCGGCCGTTCGAGCGCGCCAGCACGGTGGCTACGATCACGGCCATCCTGTTCGAGGAGCCGGAGCCGATCGAGGAGCCGGAGTTCTGCACCGCTCGCGCCGATCGTCCGCCGCGCGCTGGCGAAGGAGCCGTCGAAGCGCTTCGCCGACCTCGGCCATGCTGCTCGAAGCGCTGCAGGACGTGAAGAACCGCCCGTCGTCGCGCTCCCGCCGGCCGGCGAGCGCGGATCATGAAGTCACGCAGCGGGATGGAGGGCGGGCTTCAGCCCGCCCGGCCACGCCCCGCCCACGCGGCCGCGTCGACTCCATCGCCGTCCTCCCCTCGCCCACCGGCTCGCTGGACCCCGGACACGAGTATCTGGTCTACGGCCTGAGCGAAGGAATCGTGGACGCGCTCGCACACGTCGCAAACTGCGCGTCATCGCCCCGACCACCGTCCGCGCACTACGCGGGAACCGATCCCGATCCGCAGCACGTCGGCCGCGAGCTGAACGTCGAGGCGGTCGCCGATCGTGCGCGCGCGTGTGGAGGGCGACGAGCTGCAGCCGATGTGGAGCTGTCAACGACGGCCGGCGGGTCGCTGCTCTGGTCCTCGCGCTACACGCGCGCGGTCCGCGACGTGGCGGCGCTGGCGGAGACGATCGCCGAGGAGATCGCCGGGGCAGGTGCGGACGGGGCGCAGTCGTCGGCGCGGCGCGCGGTGAAGAAGAAGCGCGCCGTCGACGCGGAGGCCGAGCAGCTCTTCCTCAAGGGACGCTTCCAGTGGATCAAGCGCCATCCGGAAGCGGTCAAGCCGGCCATGACGCTGTTCCAGCAGGCCGTCGAGCGCGATCCGTCGTTCGCGCGGCCGTACGCGGGACTGGCGGACTGTTTCGTCATGCTCGGGTTCATGCACGCGCTGCCGCCGCGCGAGGTCCTGCCGAAGGTGAAGGCCGCGGCGCGCCGCGCGATCGAGCTCGATCCGTCGCTCGCCGACCCGCACGCCACGCTCGGCTACGCGGCGGGTCTGTTCGAGTGGGACATGGAGACGGCGCAGCTGGAGCTCGAAGAGGCCATGCGCCTCAACCCGAACTACCCGTGGGCGCCGCACTGGCTCGGCATCCTGTTGTCCGGCCGCGGCCACACGCGCCGCGCGATCGAGCTGATCGAGATGTCGAAGGACCTCGATCCGCTCTCGCCGATCATCAACGTCGGTGCCGGCATTCCGCTGCACATCGCGCAGGCGCTACGACGAAGCGGTGAGCTGCTACCGCGCGGTACTGGATATGGATCCGACCCTCGCTCCCGGCCACTACTACCTCGGCCATGTCGCTGCAGATGCGCGGCAATGTCGACGAGGCGATCCGGGCGATCCAGCGCGCCATCGACATCGCCGGCCCGGCCCCGATCTTCCTCGGCGCGCATGGCCCACGTGCTGGGCTCCGCGGGCCGCACGGCGGAGGGAGAGCGGTACGTCGAGCAGCTCCGGACGTCCGCGCGCGAGCGCTACGTCTCCCCGTACAGCTTCACCACCGCCTTCACCGGCCTGGGGCGCATCGAAGAAGCGCTCGACGCGCTCGAAGCCAGTCTCGAAGAGCACAACGCCTGGCTGTGGTTCCTCCCCATCGATCCGCGGTTCGACGCGCTGCGCGCCGAACCGCGGTTTGCCGAGCTGCTGGAGCGCTACGGATTGCCCGTCCACGTGGAGGTCGACCGGTAACTCACTTCTTCGGCTGGTAATCCCACTTCCACGTCCCCAGCGGATTGGTCTTCGTGTCCTTCAGCCCACCGCCGGCGACGTTGCCGACGTACATCAGCGGGTCGAACGAGATGGCTGGGAAGAGGATGAAGTTGGCCTCGCGCGGTACGTCGGCAGTCGGGCAGTGCATCGCATAGGCGACGATGTCCTGCACGTGCAGCTGGTAGTACCCCTTGCGGTAGCCCTTGCTGCCTTTCGGCGCGAAGTTCATGGACCAGGTGTACAAGTCGCTCCGGATCGGCGCACTCGACCGGCCGGCACTGATGCCGCACGGACCCACCGGGCCGGTCACCGTCCAGTCGGCGTATCCGGTCACGTCGTAGAAGTAGCCGAGGAAGTGCTGGACCGGCTCCATGAAATCCCGCGGCTCCCACGTGTTGTGGTACGTCAGGTCGACATTCCCGAATCCTTTCTTGGTGATCTCGCTCGAGTCCCAGTCCAGCGTGCCCTCGAGGCGGCAGCCCATGTCCGTCGCGATCAGCAGCGGCGCCAGACCCTGAGGCTTCAGCACCGAGGTCTCGTCGATGTTGCTGTTGGCGAAGATGAGCACGATCTCGTCGATCTTCTCGCCCGGCTTCTGCCGGCAGAACGCCTTGTACGGGATGTTCGTCCAGTCCTCCGGCTTCTCCCACTTTCCGTTCCGCTTGAGGATGGCCTGCACCGACGCGCCCTTCTTCTGCTCCGCCGTGACCGGCTCCCACTTGTACTGGTCGCCGAGGTCGAACGTGTTGAGAAACGTGCGCGGCTCGGTGGAAACCTTGAACGTCAGCCCGTTGAGGAACGCGAACGAATTCACCGCGTCGCTGAAGACGAAGTGCTTGTACGTCGAGGAGAGATGGGGCAGCTCGGCGCCCAGCGTCGCGTAGGTGTCGACCGCTCCATTCACCGGAAGCGTGGCGCCGTGCGCCTTCGGGCGGTGCGTGAGCTTGTCGATCTTCTTGTAGTCGTCGACCGGATCGTCGTTCCAGTTGTGGAGCACGAACTCCGGCCACACCTTCTCGAAGCCGCCCAGCGGCTGGAGGGCCTGCTCGATCGCGAGCAGACTGGGGACGTTCTCCGTGTTTGCCCAGATCTGTCCGACGATGGTCGGCTGCCCCTTCAGGCGCGCGAGGAAGAACGGGAACAGATACGCGCCGTACCAGTGCGGGTCATGCTTTTCATTCAGCGGCATCTCCGGAGTCTGGAGGTAGTGCGGCGCGAACGGATGCTCGTTGTGCGGCGACGTCGAGCTGGGATAGACGTAGTCCTTGACCCATTCCGCGGTCGCTTCCATGAGCCAGCGATATTCCCCTTCGTTCGTGCACCTGGCGGTGCGAACCTTCGGTTTGAACGCGTACTGGAAGGCGTGCATGATCTCGTGCGCGAGCTCTTCTCGGGGCTTGCTCCTGTTGAACTGGATGTACGCCCATGCCGCGCTCTTGCAGTCGTCATACATGCCGGTGGTGATGCTGCGGATGTCGACGAGGGCGATGTCGAGCCGGGCATCGCCGCCCATCTGCGCGCCCAGCCAGAAATCATCGCCGTCGTCCGGCAGCGGCTCGCGGCCCATGAGCGCCACCAGCATCGGCCAGATTCGCTGATCGATCTCGAAAACGAAGTCTTTCGCTTTGGCCTCGTCCTGCGCGTTGCTGGCGTGGTACCAGACCTTCACCTTGCCGTTCGCCGTCGCGGCGAACTTCCAGTCCAGGCTGAGCGGGCAGTCGAGACACGGTTTGTCGATGCCGATGCCGTAGGAGACGACGTCGTTCGACGCATACGGCCGGGCCTTGGCCTGCTGCCGCAACTGCCACCAGCTGTTCTGGTGAAACGGCGGGATCAGGAAGGGCGCGACCTGCTGCTGGATGTCCACCGGCAGCGACGGATAGCTCGCCGCGACCTCGGACATGAACGTCGTGTCGGCGATTCCGTCCTCGTCGCCGCGCAGCTCCTGCGGCAGGCGCGGGTCGGCGTAGACCGAGAAGACCTTGTACAGCATCCCCTGATCGGCGGGGATCCGGCCCTCGGTCACCGCGCGATCGATGTTGTCGAACGTCGTGACCTGGGGTCCCGCCGGGGGCGACGAGCGGATGGACCGGCGCCGTCCCTGTGCGTCCGCACCGGCAGTGCCGAGGAGGAGGAGCAGGCCGAGGAGCAGTGCGAGCTTGCGAGTGGTTGCTTGCATGATGGCGCGGATCATCGCGAGCGGCGCTTACGATGCGCTTACCATGGCGAACGTGAATGCTTCCGAACACGACCTCCGCATCCAGCTCGCTGCGTGCTACCGCCTCGTGGCCCTGTTCCACTGGGACGACCTGATCTTCACCCACATCTCCGCACGCGTCCCCGGTCCCGAGCACCACTTCCTCATCAACCCCTACGGCATGCTCTTCGACGAGATCACGGCTTCGAGCCTCGTGAAGATCGATCTCCACGGCGCGAAGGTCGAAGACAGCCCCTACGACGTCAACCCCGCCGGCTTCACCATCCACAGCGCCATCCACGCCGCGCGCGAAGACGCCCAGTGCGTGCTCCACATCCACAGCCTCAACGGCGTCGCCGTCTCCGCGCAGAAAGAAGGCATCCTCCCGCTGTCCCAGCAATCCATCTTCGTCCTCGCCTCCCTCGCCTATCACGACTACGAAGGCGTCGCGCTCAACGACGAAGAAAAGCCCCGCCTCGTCCGCGACCTCGGCGATAAGAACTTCCTCATGCTCCGCAACCACGGATTGCTGACGGTGGCGGAGACCATCCCCGACGCCTTCCTCTTCATGTACCTCTTCGAAGCCGCCTGCACCATCCAGCTCCGCGCCCAATCCGGCGGCCCCGAGTTGGTGACCATCGACCCCCGCATCATCGCCGGCGCCACCGCCCAGGCGAAGCAGGTGACGCGGGGGGCAGGCGGAGGGCTGGCATGGCCGGCGCTCCTCCGCAAACTCGATCGCATCGACCCGGGTTATCGGACGTAGTTGTGGAGTGCGGCGACGACGAGTCGCCGGCTGCGCCCGAGCTAGCGTTGGCTGTGGCGAAGCCAATGTTGGCTGTGTCGCCGTCGCCCGCACTCCAAGTCATTTCCGAAGCGCTCCGGCGGCCATCCTCGCGACGTCGCCGATCGCGTGCCCGAGTAAACCGTGAACGAACACCGCGAGCCGCAGGTGCAACGTCCCCGTGACGGCAGGATGCGTTTCGGAGATCCGGGACTCGAACGTCTCGCCGGTCTCGACACAGCGCAATACGAGGTCGTCTTCTCTCCCCGAGTCTTTCGGCACTTCCAGGGTCACCTGTCTGCTGAGTGTGACCTCGGCAGGCGGTGCCGAACGGAACCCGATCAGCGCAGATCGGGGGCCTGATGTCGCCGGCACTCGGTATTCCGGCCGGGTCACCTCGATCGCCACGTACGGAACCGTGTTGCACGCAATCGACAACTCGGCCGTGTTCAGTCCCTGTGCCTGCCGGCCCACTTCCCCGACAAACGCGTCGAACAACCGATATCCGGCGCCATCCACCTCGGCATGTGTATATCCGCCTCGCGTCAGGTAGACCCGTTTGAGCTCCGCCGCGGCCTCGATCGGTGCTGGTACGCCGGCGGCCCTCAATGTGTCCGACACGAGCTGGATCGAGTCGAGCGTTCGCGCCATCGTGAAGTCGACGAACGGTTGGTACGCACCGGCGTCGGCCGCCTCCAGGGCGGTGTAATACTCCAGACGGTGCTCCGCGAGCACGACCAGCGGCACCGACAGCGCGCGATACGTGAACACCGATGCCAGGGCTCGTGCGACACGCCCGTTTCCGTCGGCAAAGGGATGAATGACGACAAACGCGTAGTGGGCATACGACGCCTGCAGCACCGGGTGCGCGCGCGTGAGCTCCTCCGAGCGCAGCTCCTCACAGTACCGCTGCATCTCGGCGGGGACGAGATCCACCGGTGCATAGGAGTGCGTGATGCCATCCGCCTTGAGCACGTGGTTCGGAAGCACCTTGTACCTGCCGATCGGCAGTGGCTGTTCCTGGAGCCCGACCTCCGTGTAGACGCTGTACGTCTCCTGCCCCTGGCACATCACTTCGTGCAGCGTACGAATCCACGCCTCGGCGACCGGTACAGCCTGCGTGGCAAAGTCCAGCACGAAGTCGTACGCACCGAGCTGGGCCTCGATCAGCGATCGGACATGAGCGCCCTTCGCATCCATCTGCGCTTCCCAGGCCGCCATCTGCATGGCGACGGAGAACGTGAACCCGCGATCGACCTCATACAACCCTTCGATCGCTCCCGTGTCCACGGCCGCGGCGCGCTTGGCCACGTCGCGCGCCCGGGCCAGCAACTCAGGCGTCAGTTCCGCCCGTTGCTGCAGAAGCCTCGCGTAGCGATCCCACCGCACCGTATCGATGGCCGCCGCGTGCCACTCGCGAAACGAGGGGAAGCTGCGATACGCAGCGTCGGCCCGACGCGTGTCGAGGCCCGTTCCCCGTCCGGTGTTCGCCATGAAAGTGATTCTAAGGCTTTGGAGTACGGCCTTCCGGCCCGTTTCTCGCGAGAGCGTACCGGCAAGGTGCCGGTAAAACGGCCGGCTGGAAGCCGGCACCACAATGGCCATGTGGTGCCGCCGCCCCGGCGGCCGTAACGCCGGCGCCCCGCCGGCAGTGCATCCTCGCGAGAGCGCGCCGGCAGGATGCCGGCGTAGCGGCCGGCTGAGAAGCCGGCGCTCCGTCAGATTTCGCGGTCGTGTTTTTCGAAGTTCACGCCGTGATTTTCTGAGTTCATGCCGTGATTTTCGAAAATCACACCATGATTTCCGAAGTTCACACCGTGATTTCCGAAAAGCAGACACTGAGTTCCGAAAAGCAGACACTGTCTTCCAAAAATCAAACGGTGATTTCCGAAAATCCCATCGTGATTTCCGAAGTTCACACCGTGATTTTCGAAAATCACGGCCGTGAAAACCGAAATCAGTGCCGTATCGAGCGCCGTTTGGGTGGGGCCGGCGAGAGTGTCACCGCGGCGCTCAACGCCGAACCGCAACGGTTGGAGACACGCACCCAGTAACGCCCGGACACGGACGGCGTCCCCGCCACCGGCGACACCGTGTCGCCGCTCTCCCCCGCGAACCAGTCGTACGACAGCGGCAGCTCGCCCGTCGCGGAGACCGCGGCCCCATGGACCGACGTGATGGTGGGCTTCACGCACTCGGGGTTCGGCGGGCCCTGATTCACCCGCACGAACTCCAGCCACAGCGCCCGCGCCTCGGCGTCATTGCGCACGGGCGCCGGTGCCTCGAAGTAGTTCAGGAGCTGGTCGTCGGTCTCGTCGCCGCGGAGGGACCAGGCGTCGGGGAGGCCGAGGTAGTTGTGGGCGTTCCAGCCGTACTTGAGTGAGGCGGCGCGGCTGGCGTAGCGCGCGCCACCGGGAGGGCCGGGCCAGATCCACGGCGCGCCGGTGGCCCAGACGAAGCGGCCGTCTTCGTGGCCGGCCGGGTGGTAGCGCGGGGGGACGGGATCGCCCGTGCGGCGGACGCGGAGCCGCGAGACGCCGTGCGTCCCGAAGCCGCCGACGAGCACCGCGCCGCGCGGGTCGACGGCGACGAGCCACGCGTAGTGCGGCGCGGTCGTCTCCTCGCGCCTGCCCCAGCCGGCCGGGTGCGGGTTCCAATGCTCCCCGAACACGTACCGGCTCGTCCCGCCCTCGGCCGGCAGCCACGCGTAGATCTCGTTGAAGTGCGAGCCGGTGTCGCCGTCGATCTGCTCGCCCACCGACTTGCACCAGTAGATGCCGTCCTTCGGGCCGCTGTTGCCCCAGCGATCGACGTCGAGCCACGCCCAGCCGCGGTAGTCCTCCTCGAAGTTCTGGCGGACGTCTCCGAGGACTTTCGTGGCTTTCGTGACCGGGTCGATGCGGCGGATCCAGCCGTAGCCCAGCTCGAGCAGGATGAGGTTGCCTTTGCTGTCGACGCGAATGCTTTGCGGCATGTAGATGTCACTGCTCAACGCGCGGTTCGCGTCGTGGTCGAACACGTCCGTCGCGCCGCGGTCGCGGAGGCGCTGCGCCGCGCCGGGCGATCCGAGGACGGTGGTGACGACGCCGGCGCGGGTGACCTTGCGGATGGCGTCGTTGTCCTGGTCGGCGACGTAGAGCGCGTCGCTGACCGGATCGAAGACGATCGACGCGGGACCGTTGAACCGCGCGGCGGCACCGGTGCCGTCCGCGTAGCCGGAGGAGTGGTTCGGGTCGCCGGCGAAGACGCTCACGCGCGCCAGGCCAGCGGCCATGTCTTCGATTTCAATCTTCCAGACGCAGTGGTCCTCGTAGCCGACCACGTACCAGACGTTCTCGTTCTTCGGGTCGATCGCGAGATCGAGCGGCGTGAAAAACTCGCCGCGCCCCGAGGTCCACTGGCCGCGCTTTTCCATCACGGTGCGGACCGTGGCGAGCGGCTTCGAGCTCCACACCGGATCGCGGCCCGGCTTCACGCGCCAGCCCGCGATCGTGATCACTTCGCCATCCGGTTTCAGATAGCGCGCGGGACCGCCGGTCTCGACGAACGCGAAGCCGCCGCGTGAGTCGATCTGGCCGGAGACGTAGGGGCTCATCCACCCCACGCCGCGCGGGCCGTCGCGGAAGGGAAACTTCTCGTGCTTCGCGCCGACGCGCAGGCTGCGATGGTCCTGACTCTGATTCGGGTCCAGCGCCCGCGCGAACGGCACGCCGGGATGCGGCGGGTCCTCCCACCAGAGCTGCGCGCCCGCGACGTAGTCGCCATTCGGCGCGAGCTGTTCGAGGTAGAGGTCGGCGTCGTACGGCGGATTCGTCCACGGTGTCACCTGCGCGCTCGCAGGATGCCCGCGGAGGCGGCGCTGGCCCGAGTCGAGATAGACCACGCCCGGACCGAAGTCGCCACCGTCGCCGTTGTAGCCGGTGACGCCGTTGATGACCGGCACGAGCGTGCTGACCGCCCGGCCGCGGGTCATGTGCAGGAACGCGCGGTGAGGTTTGAAGCTCGCGCGATTCGTGCCGCGGACGTCGACACTGATGTCGTGGAAGCCGTCGCTCAGCGCGTCGAGGCCGGGATTGTCGATGCGCAGCGTGAACGGCGTCGACGGCGACAGCCACTCCGAGACCGGAATGCTGTGGACGGTATAGCGGATCTCGACACCGCTCTGCTCGGGCGCGAGCACGTCCGCGGCGGAGCGGCTCCCGCGAAACATCTTTACCTGCAGCGTGACTTGCAGCGACTCGGCCGCGCTGTGATGCCCCGCGTGCAGGTGCATCCAGTGCGGATCCTCGGGCTCCAGGCCTTCGGCCTTGATCACCTCGACAGTGGATTCGGCGAAGTGGAGCGGCCACTCCTGGGCGGAGGCGGACAGAGCCGCGAGGATCACGATCAGCGAGCGAAGCATGGGATGCGCTGAACATACAGCTGGAAGGATGGACAGGGCGTGAGCGCTATCACGGAGTCGCAAAGTCTTAAAGTCTCAAAGTCGCAAAGAGGGTGGCAACGACTTCTTTGCGACTTTGAGACTTTGAGACTCCACGGCCTACGCGATGACCGTCTCATCATCCACAAACTGCAAGTCGTAGAGCTTCCGGTACACCCCACGATGCGCGAGCAGCTCCTCGTGCGTGCCCACTTCCACGATCCTCCCCTTGTCCAGCACGACGATCTTGTGCGCGCTGCGGATGGTCGACAGGCGGTGGGCGATGACGAGGGTGGTGCGGCCCTGCATGAGGTTGTTCAGGGCCTGCTGCACGAGGCGCTCGGATTCCGTGTCGAGCGCGGACGTCGCTTCGTCGAGGACGAGGATGGGCGGGTCTTTGAACAGCGCGCGGGCGATGGCCAGGCGCTGGCGCTGGCCTCCGGAGAGCAGCACGCCGCTCTCGCCGATCTGGGTGTCGTAGCCCTGCGGCAGCTGGGAGATGAACTCGTGCGCGTTCGCGGCTTGGGCGGCGGCGATGACCTGCGCTTCGTCGACGTCCGCGCGGCCGTAGGCGATGTTGTTGCGCACGGTGTCGTTGAAGAGGACCACTTCCTGCGTCACGAATCCCATCAGGCTTCGCAGCGACTTGAGCGTGGTGTCGCGCACGTCGACGCCGTCGATGGTGATCCGCCCGCCGGTGACGTCGTAGAAGCGCGGGAGGAGGTTGACCAGCGTCGACTTCCCCGCGCCGCTGCCGCCGACGAGGGCGACGATCTCTCCCGGCGCGACGGGCAGCTCGATGTCGCGCAGGACCGGATTGTTGCCGTAGGTGAACGTGACGTTCTCGTACCGCACGCCTTTGCCGACGCTCTTCAGCTCGACCGCGTCCGGCTTCTCCACCACGTCGTTTTCGACGTCGAGCATCCGGAAGACGCGCTCGGCCGCGGAGAGCGCGGTGTTCAGCGAGAGGTTTACCTTGTTCAGCTTCTTGACCGGCGCGTACATCAGCGCCAGCGCCGTAAGGAAGCTGACGAACTCCCCGGTCGACAGCGTGCCCGCCACGATGCGCCGCTGCGCGTAGCGCGAACAGCAGCACCATGCACACGCCCGCCAGCAGCTCCATCACCGGCGAGGTCATGGCCTGCACGCGCGACGCGCTGAGCGTCCAGCGGAGGTGCTTGCGCGTGGCCTCGCGGAAGCGCCCGATCTCGAACGGCTCCATCGTGAACGCCTTGACGATGCGCACGCCGCGGATGGTCTCCTCGAGCAGCGTCGCGATCTCGGCCATACGCTCCTGCGAGCGGTGGGTCGTGCGGCGCAGCCGCTTTCCGAACTGGACCACGGGAACGACGATCAGCGGCGCGCCGATGAGGCTCACCGCCGCGAGCAGCGGGTTGACGTAGAACAGATAGGCCGTCAGGCCGACCAGCGTGACCGACTCCTGCAGCAGGTCGCCCATGCGCGTCGACACCGCGGCCTGGATGGCGTCGGCGTCGGACACCACGCGGCTCACCATCTCGCCCGTGGGCCGCTCGGTGAAGAAGCGATGGCTCTGCTGGATCATCCGCTCGTAGAGCTGGTTTCGCAGGTCGCGGACCGTCGACAGGCCGACTCGCTGGAACGAGAACTCCGAGAAATACGACGTGATCGCGCGCACCAGGAACACGATCAGGATGATGGTGAGCACGCGCTTCGGCTTGGTCGCCGCGTCGACGTTCCACCACGCGTCGAACTTCGCCTTCGCGGGGCCGATGAGCGGCAGGTTATTCACGTAGGGCGTGGCTTCAGCCCGCCCCTCCCCGGGGGCGGCGGGCTGAAGCCGCGCCGTACGTGGCGACAACACGTCGTCGAATAGCGGCTGGACCAGCGCGGCGAGCACCGTCTGGGTCAGCGCGAAGACGATCATCGAGCCGAACGCGATCAACGCCCACGCACGGTAGGCGTGCAGGTACCCGTACAACCGGCGGAGGGGTTTCATCCCGCCACCATCTTATGGATTTCCTCGGCCACCCGCCGGCTCGCGCCGGGGGTGCCGAGCTTGCCGCGGATGATCTCCAGCTCTTTGCGCACCCACTCGTACCGCCCGGGCGCCACCAGCTTCCGCACTTCCTCGGCGATCCGCGCGCCGTTGACTTCTTCCTGAATGAGCTCGGGGACGACTTCGTGTCCGGCAATGATGTTCACGAGGCTGAAGTGCGGCAGGCTCACCAGGCGCTTGCCGAGCAGGTACGTCGCGCGGCTCAGGCGGTACATCACCACGACGGGCGTGCCGAGGATCGCGGATTCGAGGGTGGCGGTGCCGGAGGAGGAGAGCGTCACGTCCGCCGCCGCCACGCCTTCGCCGCGGTCGTGCGCCAGGATCGGTACGGGGACGCCGGACTGTTGGACGATTGCTTCGAGGGCCTCGTGCGCGATCGTCGGAGCCTGGATGATGTACGCGTCGATGCTGTGTGGATCAGGCCGCTCCTCGCGGAGGATGCGCACCGCGTCGAGCATGGCCGGCAGCAGCGAGCGCACTTCCATCCGCCGCGAGCCCGGCAGCAGCGCGAGGCGCAGCGTGTCCGGCCTCCGCGCCGGCTTACGCACGCCCGCGAGCTGCTCGATCAGCGGATGGCCGACGTACGTCACCGGCACGTCGTGCGATTTGTAGAACTCTTCCTCGAACGGGAAGATGACGATCATCCGGTCGACGTACTTCGCGATGTGGCGCACTCTCCCCCGCCGCCACGCCCAGAGCTGCGGGGAGATGTAGTACACGACCTTCAGCCCCAGCTCCTTGCAGCGCTTGGCCACGCGGAGGTTGAACTCGGGATAGTCGACGAGGAACACGGCGTCCGGCCGCTCGGCCGCGATCTTCTCAATCAGCTCGTTGAACACGCGGCGGAACATCGGCAAGTGGCGCAGGACGTTGAACAGGCCGACGATGCCCATCTCGCGGGCGTGATGGAGGAGGGTCATCTGCTCGCGCGCGAGAAGATCTCCGCCGATGCCGAACATCTCCAGATGCGGATCGAGCTCCCGCAGTTCGCGCACGACTTCAGACGCGTGCAGATCGCCGGACGCTTCTCCGGCCACGATGGCCAGCTTCATGTCAGTAAGGGGCGGGGTACATCAGCCATCCGACGGCGATCGCCCCGAAGAACAACGCGGAGAATATGACGAGAAAGGTGCGGATGCGCTCGCGTTTCGTCTCGCGCCAGAGGAGCGCGAAGAACAGCGCGGTGGCGAAGGCGTAGAGGAACATCAGGGCGGCGTGGGTTTTCATGCGAGGGCTCCCGATGTCATCCCGAGCGTCGAGCGAGGGACCTGGGCGGGAGGGGCGGCAGGCACGATCTTCGCGCCCCTCCCGCCCAGGTCCCTCGCTCGACGCTCGGGATGACAGTCATCACGCCTTCCCCCGCGCCGCGATATCCCAGCAATCCAGCACCAGCAGCAGATTCATCAATCCCGCCGTCAGCGTGAACGTTCGCCCGTACTCGAACATCGGCTGCGCGATGTCCCCCGGCGGACCGAAGGACACGCCGAGGATGTAGAGCAGCCCCGACCCCATCGACCCGATGCTCGCCAGCCGCAGCAGCAACTCCCCGCGGCTCTCGCGCAGCGTGTACAGGCTGCCGTCGACGAACATCCCCAGGCCGAACACGAACACCACGATCGCGAAGAACGCCAGCGCGCGGCCGCGGCGGCCGAGGAGGAAGTGACCGGCGCCGGGGATCAGGAACCCGAGGGCCATGGCCACGATGGCGCGCACGTTCATGCGCCCAGCGACTCTCCACGAATGTCGCGGAAGTGCGGCGCGAGCTTGTCGAACGTCTGCTCCAGCTCCTCCGGCACCAGCCGCGTCTGCGCCGTGACGGTCATGAAGTTGACGTCCCCGCCCCAGCGCGGGACGATGTGCATGTGGTAGTGATCGGCGAAGCCCGCGCCCGCGATCTGGCCGAAGTTCATGCCGACGTTGAACCCCTCCGGGCGGTACACATCCGAAAGGATCCGCTGCGCCTCGGCCGTCAGGCGGATCAGCGCCTTCAGCGAGCGGTCCGCCGAGTCGAACAGCCGCGCCTCATGCGCGACCGGAGCGACCATCAGATGCCCGTTCGTGTACGGATACCGGTTCAGCATCACCAGCGCCTCCGGGCCGCGGAACAGCGTGAGCGTCTGGCGGACGTCGTCGGAGGTGGCGGCGATGCAGAAGATGCAGCCGGGGGGCTGGTCACCTTTTGGGGAGGTCAAGTAGCTGAATCTCCACGGTGTGAAGAGGATGTTCATTCACTCGCGGTCGCAGCCTCCGCCTCGGACGTACCGCTCGCCTCCGCCAGGGCCTTGTTGATCAGCTCCTTGAGCTCCTTGCCCGGCTTGAAATACGGGATCTTCTTCGACGGAACTTCCACCTTTTCCCCGGTCTTGGGGTTGCGGCCGGTGCGCGATTTGCGGCTGCGCAGGCGGAAGCTGCCGAAGCCGCGGAGCTCGATCTTCTGTCCGGCGCGGAGGGAGTCGACGATGGAGTCGAAGACGATGTTGACGATCGTCTCGGCCTGCTTCTTCGTCAGCTGGACGACCCGGGCCACCTCGTCGACCAGCTCGGCCTTGGTCATCACGCCGGCGGCGACGTCTTCCATCCCCTCGTCGTCGTGACCGTCATCCTCGTGGTCATCGTGCTCGAGCTCGTCGTGATCGTGTTCGTCCACCAAAGTCCCCTCCTGGTCAGTTGGCAGTTGACAGTTGACAGTTGACAGGAGGGGGCTCGCACTCACGGGCGGACGGCGGCCTCCTGTCAACTGCCAACTGCGAACTGTCAACTGCTCTCATCACTGCCACCTGTACATGAACTTCGGCACGCGCCGGTTGGCGATGCGCTCGAGAACCGCATTTGCGCCGTCCTCGGACAGGAGATCGAAGATGGTCAGCTCGCGGCGGCGCGGCCAGAGCTTGGTGGGCTCGCCTTTGATGCCGCCCAGCTCGCCCGCGGTGCGGACCGCGTCGTCGATCGTCCCGATCTGATCCACCAGTTTCAAGGCGAGCGCCTGCTCGCCGGTGAAGATGCGGCCGTCGGCGATCTTCGCCACGTCCTCGGGCTTCATCTTCGACTTGCGTCCCTCAGCGACGTCGCGCACGAACTGCGAGTGCAGTTGCGTGACGATGCCCTGGAAGTACGCCCGCTCGCTCTCCGTCATCTCGCGATACGGCGAGCCCGCGTCCTTCATCGCGCCGCTGGTGATGGTCTCCGGCTTGAGCTTCGCCCAGTGCACGAGGTCCTTCACGTCGAACCACTGCAGGATCACGCCGATCGAGCCGGTGATCGTGCCGGAGTTGGCCACGATCGGATCGCAGGCCGAGGCTATGTAGTAACCGCCGGAGGCGGCGACGCTGTCCATCGACGCGATGACAGGCGTGCCGCCCTCGCGAATCCGGCGAATGGCGGAGTAGATCTCCTGCGACGGCGCGATTGCGCCGCCGGGGCTGTTGATGCGCACCACCACGGCCTTCACCGTGCCGTTGCGCGCGTATTTGTGCAGCAGGTCGAGGGTCTCGCGCGCGTCGAGGATCTCGCCCTCGATCGGCACGACCGCGACTTTGTCGCCGCCGAGGCTGATGTCGCTCGAGTCCGCACCCGCGGCGATGAAGAGCATCAGGCCGAAGAAGCCGAGGACGACGACAAGGCAGCCGCTGAGCGCGCCGAAGAAGAACATCCCCGCGCGCGACTTGCGCGGAGGTGCTGCCGGCGGCGGCGGAGGGTTCCAGATCGGCGGCTGCGGTTGCGGTTGCGGCGCAACCGGTTCAGGAGTCGAAGTGTCGAGCTCGGACATGTCTCAGCTCTGCTGTGGATCGGGATCCGGCTCGGGCTCAGGCTCGTGCGCCGGCTCCAGCTCGTGCGCCGACTCGGCCTCATGGGCAGGCTCGTGTTCGTGCTCCTGCTCGTGCTCAGCCTCGTGTGCCTCGCCGTCCTCGTGGTGTGCGCCGGAGAGCTGCGCGATCTCGTCCTCGGACAGCTGCTCCACGTCGCGCGTGGTCAGGCCGATTTTCCGCTCGTTCGTGTCGATCTTGATGATCCGCGCGCGCAGTGGCTCGCCGACGTGGAAGGTCTTGTCCAGCTTCTGCCGCGCGTCGCGCTGCACCTCGGAGATGTGCGCCAGCCCTTCGACCCCGTCCGCCAGGCGGATGAAGAGCCCGAAGTCCGTGATCTTCGAGACGTTGCCGATCACTTCGTCGCCGAGGTTGTGGCCTTTGGCGAAGGTGTCCCACTCGTTCGGGAGGAACTCGCGGATCGACAGCGAGAGGCGCTGGTTGTCGCCGTCGACGTTGATCACGCGCGCTTTCACGGTATCGCCCTTCTTCAGCACCTCGGACGGGTGCTTCAGGCGGCGGTGCCACGACATGTCGGAGATGTGAATGAGTCCGTCGATGCCCTCTTCCACTTCGACGAACGCGCCGAAGTCGGTGAGGTTGCGCACGCGGCCTTCGATGACCGTGCCGACCGGATAGCGCTCGGAGATGGTGTCCCACGGATTCTGCTCGAGCGCTTTGAGCGAGAGCGAGATGCGGCGGTTCGGGACGTTCACGTCCGCGACCACGGCCTCGACTTCTTCGCCGATGTTCATGAGCTTGGCCGGATGGCGGATCTTCTTGGTCCACGACATCTCGCTGACGTGGATCAGTCCCTCGACGCCTTCTTCCAGCTCGATGAACGCGCCGTAGTCGGTGAGCGAGACGACCTTGCCCTTCACGCGGCTGCCGAGCGGGTAGCGATCGGAGACGTCGGACCAGGGATCGGGCGACTTCTGTTTATAGCCGAGGGAGACGCGCTCCGAGCCCGGATCGAACTTGAGGACCACCACTTCGATCTCGTCCGCGACGTTGAAGTACTCGGACGGGTGCGTGACGCGGCCCCAGGAAATGTCGGTGATGTGCAGCAGCCCGTCGACGCCGCCGAGGTCGACGAAGACGCCGTAGTCGGTGATGTTCTTGACGATGCCATGCGTCAGCTCGCCCTCTTTCAGGCGGCCGAACGTGGCGGTCTTCGCGGCGACCTGCTCGACTTCGACGATCGCCTTGCGCGAGAGCACGATGTTGCTGCGCTTCTTGTCGAACGAGACGATCTTGAACTTCATCTCGTGCCCGCGGAGGGCGTCGAGGTTCTTGACCGGCTTCGTGTCGATGAGAGAGCCCGGCAGGAACGCCTTCACGCCGCCGACGTCGACGGCGAGGCCGCCCTTGACGCGATCGACCACCCGGCCGTTGATCGCCTCGTCGGCCTTGAAAGCGGCTTCGATGTCGTCCCAGACGCGCATGCGAGCCGCTTTTTCCCGCGAGAGGGCGACATAACCGGAGGAGTCTTCGAGCCGCTCGATGAAGACTTCGATCTCGTCGCCGCGCTTGACCGTGACCACGCCGTCGAAACCGGTGACTTCCTCGGCCGGAAGGAGGCCTTCGGACTTGTAACCGATGTCGACGACGATGTCGGAAGGGGTGACTTTGATGACTCGGCCGCGGATGATCTCGCCCTCGGTCAGCGATGGTTTGCTGTAGAGGTTGAGAAGTTCTTCCATGCCGAGGTTCTCCAGATTGTTGGAGTCCGCCTGACGCGGCTGGTTCGGCTTCTTGATGTCGTCATTGGACGCCATGTACTGGGGAACCCCCTGAATAATTCTTGGACGGCCCGTGCGGCGACCCGAGCAGGCCACAAGTTGCGCTAAGTTGTTGATACACGCCGAAATCGGGAGTGTAGCGGTCGCGTCCAGCAACGTCAAGAAAGGGGGAGTTATGACCCTACTGAACTCGGCTCACAATCGCTTCCACGACCTCCGCAATCGTGAGGTCGGACGTATCGACCACCTGGTACGTGTCATCGAACGAAAGCGGTGAGTCGGCGCGGGTGGAGTCCTGTTCGTCGCGAAGGACGGACTCCGAGAGGACGGTGTCGTAATCCGCCGGCTGGCCTTTCGCGAGAAGCTCGGCGTAGCGCCGCTCGGCGCGTACTTCCGCCCTTGCTGTCAGAAAAAACTTGTGAGGTGTTTCGGGAAACACCTTCGTCCCGATGTCGCGTCCTTCGAGCACACCGCCGCTGCGGCGGCCGAGCTCCTGCTGCAAGCGGACGAGCACGCGGCGGACGCCCGAGGCGGCGGACACGTGGCTCGCGGCCATGCTGATCTCGGGGGTGCGGATGAGGTGCGTGATGTCCTCCCCTTCCAGCAGCACGCGCGGCGGATCGCCGGGGACAAATTCGATCGCCGTGTTGGCGGCGAGCTCCTCGAGGGCGTCGCCGTCACGCAGGTCGATGCCGCGGCGCACCGCCGCGAGTCCGATGGCGCGGTACATCGCGCCGGTGTCGATGTGCGGGATGTCGAGGGCGCGCGCGACGAGCTTGCTGGTCGTGGACTTGCCGACGCCGGACGGACCGTCGATGGCGACGATCAGCGGCATCGCGCCTTAACCCCGCCCTCGGCGTGCCGTTCGCGGAGTGGAGGTCGTGGTGCGGCGCTTCGCGGGTGCGGCGGCCTTTCGCGTGGGCTTCTTCGCGGAAGTCTTCTTGGCCGGCGCCGCGGGCTTCTTCGTGGCCGCGCGCACTTTCGGCTTCGCCGGCTCCTTCATCGTCTCGAGCATCTTCACTTCGGTCTTCGTCAGCTCGCGATAGTCGCCGGGTCCGAGGCGGGGGTCGGAGAGCGGGCCGATGGCGACGCGGCGGAGCTTCGACACCGGGTGGCCGACCGCCTTGAACATCTTGCGGATCTGCTGCGTGCGGCCCTCGCGCAGCTTCACCTCGTACCAGGAGTTCCCCGCGTCGTCGCCTTTGCCTGTGGTTTTCATTTGCCGGATCTCGCACGGGAGCGTGCGCTTGTTGTCGAGAGTGATGCCGCGCTCGAGCTTCGCGATGAGCCGCTCCTCGGGCACGCCACGCACTTTGACGTGGTACGTTTTGACCGAGCCGTGCTGCGGGTGCGAGACCTTGAAGGCGAGGTCGCCGTCATTGGTCAGGAGGATCAAGCCCTCGGAATGAAAATCGAGGCGCCCGACGGGATAGATGCGCTCGCGGACGCCCTTGATCAGATCGATGACCGTGCGGCGGCCCTGCGGGTCTTCGACCGTGGTCATGACTTCCTTGGGCTTATAGAGAAGGATGTAGCGGTGGGTCTCGGCGCGCGTGATCAGCTTGCCGTCGACTTTGACGTGATCGGTCGCAGGATCGGCCTTCGTCCCGAGCTCGGTGACGACGCGGCCGTTCACCGTCACGCGTCCCTCCCGGATCATCGTCTCGGCTTCCCGGCGCGAAGCGAAGCCCGCGTGCGCGATGATCTTCTGCAGTCGCTCGAGTTGCATCACTCTTCTATTGAATCACCAGGTAGTGCATCACCAGGTAGCGGCTCGCCGCCGTTCGATTCTACTTCGAAAGTCGTGCCTTGCTGTTCGTCTTGTGGCGCGGGTGCCGATTCTTCGTCGAGAACATCGACGCTCGTCGGCTCTGGCGCCGCGTTGATCGCGGCGACGAGATCATCGCCGATGTTCTCGCCGATGAGATCTCCGAACTCTTCGAGGCGCGGCAGATCGCGGATGTCGTTCAGCCCGAAGTGGACGAGAAAGTCCTTCGTCGTGCGATAGAGGAACGGACTGCCCACGACGTTCTTGCGTCCCGCGACGCGGATCATGCGCCGCTCGAGCAACGTGCGCACCGGACTGCTGACGTTCACCCCGCGGATCTCGCCGATCTCCGGCGCGGTGATGGGCTGGCGATACGCAACGATGGCGAGCGTCTCCAGCGCGGCGAGCGAAAGACGGTTCTCGCCCTTCTTCGCGAAGTACTTCTTCAGCACCGACTCGTGCTCCCCGCGCGTGGTGAACCGCCATCCGCCCGCGGCCTGCTCCAGCGTGAAGCCGCCGACGTGCTCGTCGAAAATGCGTTTCACTTCTTCGAGCTGCGCCTGCACGGCCTCCTTCGACTCCTCCAGCGAATCCGCGAGGTCGTCGACCCGCACCGGCTCGCTGGAGAGGAAAAGGATCGCTTCGAGTGCAGCTCTGAGTTCGTTTGCTTCCATTGCCATGTTTGTTTTCACCACAGAGACCACAGAGAGCACAGAGGCCACTGTGTGCTCTGTGCTCTCTGTGGTGAGATCGTCCTATACATTTTCGAACAGCTTGAACGTCTCCTCATCGACCACCTTCGCGCGGTTCATGAGGATCTCACCGAAATTGTCTTTCTGCGCGAGCGAGACGCCGCCGAGACGGACCAGCTCGAGCATGCCCAGGAAGACGGCGATCAGCTCATTGCGATCGCGGCCCTCCAGGAACCACTGCAGGCGGATCGGCGCCACCTCCTGCAGCTTGTCGTAGATCTCGCGCATCTTGTCCGAGACCTTGTGCACCGTCCGATGCAGCTCGATGGCCTGCGGATGGTTCTGACGATACCGCACCAGCGCGGTGCGGAACGCGTCGATGAGATCGAACAGGCCGACGTCGGTCATATCGACGTCCGTCTGCTCGTCGGCGCCGGGAACGGGACCGCGCGGGCGGGTCCACATGCCCATGCGCGCGACGTCCAGTTCCGCGAACGACTCCGCGACGGCCTTGAAGCGCTGGTACTCGATCAGGCGGTCGACCAGCTCGCGCCGCGGATCGTCGCCCCCCTCCCCTTCCGCCGACTCGTCGCGCGGCAGCAGCATGCGCGACTTGATGTTGATCAGCAGCGCCGCCATGTAGATGTAGTCCGCGGCGATGTCCAGGTCCAGCTCCGTCATCGCCTCGAGGTACGTGTTGTACTGCTCGGTGATGAGGAGGATGGGGATGTCGTGGATGTCGACCTCGTGCTTGCGGATCAGGTGCAGCAGCAGATCCAACGGCCCGTGGAAGGTCGGCAGCGTGACCTTGTACGCGGAGTCGTCCTCAGGCTCCTCGGCCGTTGTCATCCTGAGCCCCGTAGAGGGCGAAGGATCCCCTTCCTCGAGCGCTGCAGGTGCCTCCTTCGAGGCACGGGATCCTTCGCCGTCTTCGCGGCTCAGGATGACAGCGTCTTTCTCGAGCTCCTCGCTCATGCGTGCAACTCGGGATACGTGATCTGCATCGCCTCGCGCACCTGGACGAGCGTCTCCGCGGCGCGCGCGCGCGCCTTCTCGTTCCCCTCGCGCAGCGCCTTCCACACGATCGACGGATCGCGCGCGATCTCTTCGCGGCGCGCGCGGATCGGCGCCAGCGACTCGATGATGATCTCGGCCAGCAGCTTCTTGTCCTGCACGCAGCCGATCTGCGCCGTGCGGCACTCGTGATCGACGCGCGCGATCGTCGCCTCGTCCGAGAAGAGCTTGTGGAATTGAAAAAGGTTACAGATGTCGGGATTGCCCGGATCGCTGCGGCGGACGCGGTTCGGGTCGGTGAACATCGTCGACACCAGCGAGCGGATCTCGTCCGCGGACGCCGTGAGGCCGATCGTGTTGCCGTACGACTTCGACATCTTCCGGCCGTCCAGCCCCGGCACCTTCGGCGTCTCGGTGAAGAGCGCCTGCGGCTCGGGGAACACGGGACCATAGAAGTTGTTGAAGCGCCGCACGATCTCGCGGGAGATCTCCAGGTGCGACGCCTGGTCCTCGCCGACCGGCACGTAGCCGGCGCGGTACACGATGATGTCCGCCGTCTGCAGCAGCGGGTAGCCGAGGAAGCCGTAGGTGTTGAGGTCTTTGTCCTCGAGCTGCTGCTGCTGGTCCTTGAAGGTGGGGACGCGCTCGAGCCACGGGAGCGGCGTCACCATCGACAGCAGCAGGTGCAGCTCCGCGTGCTCTTTCACCTCGGACTGCAGAAAGATGACGCACTTTTCGGGATCGAGGCCGGCGGCCATCCAGTCGGCGACGGCGTCGAAGGTGGCCTGGCGGATCTTCGACGGATCGGCGTAGTCCGAGGTCAGGGCGTGCCAGTCCGCGACGAAGAAGAAACAGGGATAGCGGTCCTGCAGCCCGACCCAGTTACGGACCGCGCCGAAGTAATTGCCGAGGTGGACGCGGCCCGTGGGGCGGAGGCCGCTGAGAACGTACTGAGGTTGTGGATTCACTGAGAGCTCACGGGTCTGCCGAAATGACGGCGCAGTGTAGCAAACGAACCGTTCTCCCGCCTCCTACCGCACTCCTGGACGAAACGAATTATGCTGCGAGAGCCTATGAGCCACGGCCATTCCCATCCCGATGCACCGCTGCCCGTCGACCCGATCTGCGGAATGGCCGTCGTGCCGGAGCGCGCCGCCGGGACTTCCGAGCGGGACGGCACCATCTATTACTTCTGCAGCCTGGGCTGCAAAACGAAGTTCGACGCGGACCTGCCCCCCCAGCCGGCCGCGCCCAAAGGGACGATCTACACCTGCCCCATGCACCCCGAGGTGCGGCAGGAGGGCCCGGGGTCATGCCCGAAGTGCGGCATGGCCCTCGAGCCCGAGCTCGTCACCGCGGTCGAGGAGAAGAACCCCGAGTTGCGGGACATGTCCATCCGCTTCTGGCTGAGCGCGCTGTTCACCGTGCCGCTGGTGGCTTTCGCGATGCTCCGTCACATGCCCGCCGGCCATGACCTCCTCGGACCCACCGCGATGGAGTGGGGCTCGTGGATCGAGCTCGGGCTGGCGACGCCGGTCGTCCTGTGGGGCGGCTGGCCGTTCTTCCAGAGGGCCTGGGCGTCGATCGTCAACCGCCACCTCAATATGTTCACGCTGATCGGCCTCGGCGTGGCGGTCGCCTACCTCTACTCTGTCCTGGCGACCATCGCGCCGTTCCTCTTTCCCGTGAACGTCGGCGTCTACTTCGAGGCCGCGGCGGCGATCGTCACGCTCGTCCTCCTCGGACAGGTGCTGGAGCTGCGCGCCCGCAGCCGTACCGGTGCCGCGATCCGCGCGCTTCTCGGACTCGCGCCGAAGACCGCCCGCCGCGTCGACGCCAAGGGCGAGCGCGACGTGCCTCTGGAAGACGTGCATCGCGACGACACGCTGCGCGTGCGTCCGGGCGAGAAGATCCCGGTCGACGGTGTCGTCCTCGAAGGCGCGAGCAGCGTCGACGAGTCGATGGTCACGGGCGAGCCGCTGCCGGTGGAGAAACAGGCGGGCGACCACGTCATCGGCGCGACGATCAACACGACCGGCTCGTTCCTGATGCGTGCCGAGCGCGTCGGCTCGGAGACCCTGCTCTCGCAGATCGTGAACATGGTCGCGCAAGCGCAACGCAGCCGCGCGCCGATCCAGAAGCTCGCGGACACGGTGTCGGCATGGTTCGTCCCGCTGGTCATCGCGGTCTCGGTCGCCACGTTCGTGGTGTGGATGATGTTCGGTCCGTCGCCGCGCTTCGGGTTCGCGCTGGTGAACGCCGTCGCGGTGCTCATCATCGCCTGCCCTTGCGCCCTCGGCCTCGCCACGCCGATGTCGGTGATGGTGGCCGCGGGCAAAGGCGCGACCGCGGGCGTGTTGTTCCGCAACGCGGAGGCCATCGAGATCCTGCGCAAGGTCGACACGCTCGTCCTCGACAAGACCGGCACGCTCACTCTCGGCAAGCCGCAGCTGGCATCGGTCGTCACGACGGACTTCGACGAGACGGAGCTGCTGCGGCTCGCCGCCTCGGTGGAGCGCGCCAGCGAGCACCCGCTCGCCGCCGCGATCATCAGCGGCGCGGAGGCGCGCGGCATCCGCGTCGAGGCCGCGAAGCAGTTCGAGTCGATCACCGGCAAAGGCGTCTTCGGCATCGTCGACAACCGCCGCGTCTTCCTCGGCAACCGCCTGCTGCTCGAGGAGATCCACGTGAATCCCGGCGCTCTCGCCGAATGGGCGGAGAAACTTCGCGGCGACGGTCAGACGGTGATGTTCGTCGTCGTGGACAACAAGACCGCAGGCCTGATCAGCGTCGCGGATCCCGTGAAGGAAACGAGCGCGGAGGCGGTCCGCGACCTGCGCGCGGAAGGCCTGCGCATCGTGATGATCACCGGCGACAGCCACGCGACCGCGCTGGCCGTGGCCAAGCGCCTCGGCATCGACGATGTGCGCGCCGAGGTGCTGCCGGGCCAGAAGGCGGAGGCGGTGAAGAAGCTGCAGCAGGAAGGCCGCCTGGTGGCGATGGCCGGCGACGGCATCAACGACGCGCCCGCGCTCGCGCAGGCGGAAGTCGGCATCGCCATGGGCACCGGCACGGACGTGGCCATGGAAAGCGCGGATGTGACGCTGGTGAAAGGCGATCTGCGCGGCATCCTGCGCGCGCGCCGCCTGAGCCAGGAGACGATGAAGAACATCCGCCAGAACCTCTTCTTCGCCTTCATCTACAACGCCCTCGGCGTCCCCATCGCGGCCGGCGTCCTGTACCCGGTGTTCGGCATCCTCCTCAGCCCGATGATCGCGGCGGCGGCGATGAGCTTCAGCTCGGTGTCCGTGATCGCCAACGCGCTGCGGCTAAGGCTGGCGAAGATCTGATGACCGCGTCACCAACGGCTTGAGCCGCTCGCGATCCGCCCACAGCAGGAAGAGGTTCATCGCCAGCAGGACGGCGTTCACGTACGGCGTCCCCCGCCACTGGAGCGAGATGGTCACGACGAGGATGTTCGCGAGCATCGGGACCAGCATCACCGCGCCAAGGGTCGCGAAGCGCTGCGACAGGAGCAGCACGCCGATCAGCAGTTGCGACCACGCCACGAACTGCGCCCACAGCCCGAGGCCGTACTGCGCGAGGCGCTCCTCCAGCCAAACCGGTCCGATCAGCCCCGGCGTCAACCCGTGCGTCAGCTTCGCCAGCCCCGCGGTCAGGAAGATCAGGCCGAGGAAGATGCGAGTGGAGACGACCAGGAACTTCATCATGAGGGTGGGGATACGGGGCGGGCGGGGGGAAGTTGCGTGCGTTAAAATGAGAGGCACGATGGGAAAGCCGCGGTCACAAACGACCTTCCGCGAGGACTGGAGTGCGCACTACGCAACGCGCCTGTCGGGAGGAGCACGGACCGTTGTTGCCCATGGGGCGACACCGGAAGAGTCTCAGCACCGGGCCACACAGCTGTGGGAAGCGCGTGATCGGCAGATCCAGGATGCGGCGAATCAGACGATCGACGATGGTTTGCGAATCGTGTTCGAAGAGCTCGCCCTGGGGTGGTCCGAGGGTACGGCACATCTCTCTTCTCCCTCGAAGCTGATCGAACATCCCGCTTACCGTCAGATGATTGGTTTGGGACCCGCCGTGCTACCACTCCTGTTGCTCGACCTCGAAGAGAGCGGCCGCTTTTGGTTCCCCGCGCTGAATGCGATCTCAGGCGAGAACCCTGTGACCGATGATGCGGCGGGCGATGTCGAGCGGATGACCGACGCATGGCTGCAGTGGGGGCGGGCAAACGGCCTGATTTGATGCGCGACGTGTGTGGCCTGGGCGGCCGGTGATGTGAAGCGTTGGTGGTGGCCGTCTGAGCCGCCGTTCGCGTATTGGCCAAACGACGTTCCCCGTGAGGAGTCCCTGGCGAGTTTCATCGCCGCGTTCGCATCCCTCGGCTATGCAGTCACGATCTCGGGAGAGCATGAGCCGGCGTTCGAGAAAGTAGCGATCTTCGCCTCGACGGACAGCGTTCCAACTCATGTCGCACGTCAACTCGCAAACGGATCCTGGACGAGCAAGCTCGGACGGCTCGAAGACATCTCTCATGGGAATGTCGGCGGTGTAGCGGGGAGCGACTACGGAGAGGTCGTTACGTTCATGCGACGACCTTGTAGTGCCGCCGCCCCGGCGGCCGTAACACCGGCGCCTCGCCGGTAGTACGACGGATGCGGCCGGCGAGGGCGCCGGCACCACAACGTCACACATGGAGCGCCGGCCGCGGGCCGGCCGGTCCACCGGCGGCTCGCCGGTGCGCCCCCTCAATCCCGTTCCGTCGCCGCCGGGACCGGGACGCCGAGGAGCGCTCGCGCCACCTCCTCCGCCCGCCCGAGGTCCGCGTCCGCAACCTCGATCGCGAGGTCGCGCGCCTTCTCCATCAGCGCGTAGTCGCGGACGATGTGGCCCATGCGGAACTTCATGGCGCCGGACTGGCGGGTGCCGAGGAATTCGCCGGGGCCGCGGGACTCGAGGTCGGCCTCGGCGACCTCGAAACCGTCCTTCGAGCGCTCGAAGGCGCGGAGGCGGTCTTTTGCGTCTGGTGCAACATTCGATTCGTGTAACAGGACGCAATACGACTTGCGCTCTCCCCGTCCAACGCGCCCTCGGAGCTGGTGGAGCTGGGAGAGGCCGAAGCGGTCGGCGTCGACGATGAGCATCATCGAGGCGTTGGGGACGTCGATGCCGACTTCGATGACCGTGGTCGAGACGAGGATGTCGACCTCGCCGCGCTTGAAGCGCTGCATGGTCTCTTCCTTCTCGTCCGACTTCATCCGCCCGTGCATCATCGCCACGCGGCGGTTGGGGAAGCGCTGCCGGGTCTGCTCGAAGCCAACCGTGAGGGGCTTCAGGTTGAGCTTCTCCGACTCCTCGATGATCGGGTAGACGATGTACACCTGCGCGGCATCGTCGATCTCCTTGTCGATGAAGTCGTAGACGCGCTCGACTTCGTGCACCTCGCGGATCACGGTCTTGATGCGCTGGCGGCCGGGCGGGAGCTCGTCGATGACGGACAGCTCGAGATCGCCGTAGATGGCCAGCGCCAGCGAGCGCGGGATGGGCGTGGCGGTCATCACCAGGATGTCCGGCATCTCGCCTTTGGCAAACAGTTTCTGGCGCTGCTCGACGCCGAAGCGGTGCTGCTCGTCGACGATGGCCAGGCCGAGGGACTGGAATTCGATGCGGTCCTCGAGGAGGGCGTGGGTGCCGACGACGAGCTGGATGTACCCGGCGCGTAGACCGGAGACCAGCGTGCGCCGCTCCCCGGCGGACATCGAGCCGGTCGCCCGGGCGACTACGACCGAACGGTCCAGTAGTTGACGAATCCGCTGGTAGTGCTGCTCGACCAGGATCTCCGTCGGCGCCAGCAGTGCCACCTGGTGCCCGTTCCGGATCATCAGGATGGCCGCGATCAGCGCGACGATGGTCTTGCCGCTGCCGACGTCCCCCTGCAGCAGGCGGTACATGGGGCGTTCGGAGCGGAGGTCTTCCGCGATCTCGCGCAGCACACGTTTCTGTGCAGTCGTGAGCTGGAACGGGAGGATCTTTTTGACCTCCTCGCGCAGCTCGTCGCCGATCTCGATCCGGCGCGATTTCGTCTTGGTCTCCTCGCTGGCGCGGCGGACGCGCAGCGCCAGCTGGAGGGTGAAGAACTCCTGCAGGATCATCCGCACGTGCGCCGGCGAGCGGTTGCCGAGGAATTCCGGTGTCAGCTCCGGCGGCTGGTGCAGGGTGCGAAGCGCGGTCGGCAGGTCGATCACGTGGAGGCGCGCGCGCAAATCCTCAAGTAAAGGATCAGAGATTTGCGGCAGCGTCTCCAGCGCCGTGTCGACGAGCTTCCGCAGCACCTTCGGCGGGATGTTCCCGACCTTGGAGTAGATCGGGACGATTGCGCCCTCCTCCTCCTCGTCGCCCTCGAACTTCTCCCAATCCGGGCTCTCGATCGAGATCGCGTTGTAGCCACTGGCTCGCGGCGCACCGAAGACCGCGAGGCGATCGCCGCGCTTAATCGAGTCGGCGAGGAACCGCTGATTGAACCAGATCAGCTTCACCGAGCCGGTGCCGTCGTCGAGAACCGCTTCGAACAGCTGCATGCGTTTGCGCGGCGACACGCGCGCCACCGCGGACGTGATCCGCCCGCGCAGCAGCACCGGCGTGTCGATGGAGCGCCCGAGGTCCGCGATGCGGGCGGGATGGCGGCGGTCTTCGTAGCGGAAGGGAAAGAAGAACAGCAGGTCGCGCACGGTGGAGACGCCCGCGTTGCGGAGCAGCTCCGCGCGTCCGGTGCCGACGCCCTTCAGGAACTGGATCTCGGTATCGGGAGTGATCGCCACGGCCCCGGCTAGTCGAACACCGCATTCATGGCGATCAACCCGATCTTCACCAGATCCCCGTTGTGTACGGCCACCGGCACGCCCGTCGGGATGCGCTGGTCGTTCACATACGTACCGTTTACGGTCCCGACTTCCTCGAGGACGAGGTACTCGTCGCCGGAGCGGATGATCTTCGCGTGGCGGCGGGACACGGAGCGGTTGGTGTCGACGGGTGTGAGGTCGATGTCCGGGAGGATCCCGGTGACGGGGTCGGCGCGGCCGATGGTGGTCTCGTCGCCGTTGCTGAAGAAGAACGCGGTGCCCGTGGCGGCGTCGACGAGGCGGTGGCGCGTGGCCTTCTCCGCGGGCGCGACGATCGTGCCGTCCATCGCCGTCGCGTGATCGACGTCCACCTCGCGGCCGGCGAGCTTCTCCAGGAGCGTGTTCGCTTCGCGCAGGCGTTTGGAGTACTTGCGGATGATGCGCACCGCCACTTCCGGATTGCGGCGCAGCATCTCGTCGAAGCGCGAGCCGTTGATGGCCACGAGCTTCACGTCGGTCAGCGCGCGGGCGTCCGCGGTGCGCGGCAAGGCTTCCAGCACGGCCATCTCGCCGAAGAAGTCGCCCTTCTCCAGGTGCGAGAGGACGTGGACCTGCCCGCCGATGTGCTTGAGGATCTCGACCTCGCCTTCCTGGATGATGAACATCTCCGTGCCGAGGTCGCCCTGGGCGAAGATCGTGTCCCCGGCGCTGTAGGAGAGCTGGGATTCACGCACGGGGTCTTTACCCGTGCCGCCGCCTGTCGTTTTGAAGACGGCTTTCATCGGGGGACGGGATTCGTCAGGAACGGCTGGCTCGCTGATCGTCAAACGCATCTCGGATGTACTGAGGCGAGCCTTTGTCCCGATGGGCATGAGAAGGTTGTCGCCATGGTGACCGAATGGGAGGTTGTGTACGACCGGAATCCCGAAAGGGCCGAAGAATTCGCGCAGGAGAGCGGCCGCTTCGGGCCCATCCCCGCACTCCTTCAACGCTCCAATGATCACCCCTCGGATGACCGGCATTCTGCCAGACAGGCGTAAGTGGGTCAACATACGGTCGAGGCGGTACACGGGCTCGTCGACGTCTTCCCAGAACCAGATCCCTCCGTCGACCCAGAAGTCGTACGGCGTGCCGGCGAGCGACGTCGTCAGCGCCAGACATCCACCGAACAACACGCCCTCGGCCTCACCCTCGATCAGGACGTTGTCCGGCGTGAGCTCGCGCGTCAGCGGCGCGGCGCCGCCGAGGACGGCCCAGAACCACTCCTCGTTCGCCTGCGACATCCCGTTGCGGAAGTCGAGGTTGAGCATCGGCCCGTGCAGCCCCGCGACGCGCGCCATCGTGGCCATGGCCTGGTGCAGCGCGGTGATGTCGCTGAAGCCGACGACGGGACGAGGGTTGTCGCGGATGGCGCCGTAGTCGATGCGGTCGAGGATGCGCATCGAGCCGTACCCTCCGCGGGCGAAGAAGAAGGCGTCGTACTCCGGCGACCGGAAGAAGCGGTTGAGGATCGAGGCCCGCTCGTCGTCACTGCCGGCGAGATAGCCCCGGTACTTGTGGTCGATGTTCTCGGCGAGCGTGACCCGATGCCCGCGGCGCTCGATGGCGCGGGCGCCTTCGCGGATGTTGTCGAGATTCGACGGCCCGGAGGCGGCCAGGACGGCGATGTGGGCGCGCTCGGGCAGCGCGCGAGGTTTGGTCAACATACGAGTTGGCAGTATGCAGCAGGCAGTTCACAGGAGCCAGAGCCCCTGTCAACTGCCAACTGCGAACTGTCAACTGAAGAAGCGTGGAGCGGACCTGTAAGCCGAATTCTGTGCCTCCCGTCTTTCGACGAAAGGTGAGAATCATTCATCTGCCGCTCGCATTACTGCGGCGGTCGAGCAACCTACCCGGACACTCGAGCGGACACGGGCGAGTCCATTACGTCCCTATTTGGTCTTGCTCCGCAGGGGGTTTGCCATGCCGTCGACACTCACGTGCGACGCGGTGCGCTCTTACCGCACCGTTTCACCCTTACCTCGCCCGTCTTGCGAAGGACGGTCGGCGGTTTGTTTTCTGTTGCACTTTCCGTCGCGTCACCGCGCCTGGCCGTTAGCCAGCCTGCTGCCCGTTGGAGTTCGGACTTTCCTCGCACAGAATCTCCTCCGCTTCACGCACCGAGCATACCTCAGGGCCGCGATTCCTCCGGTCCGCTCCACGCAGGCAGACACCCGATACCGAACAGGACCCGCCGACATGAAAACATTCTTGCCGTTAAATGACTGACGTTTTAACCGCTTTAGAAAGAATGTCGGCACGCCGACATCAAAATTTCAGCCTGTTTTCTCGGATCGGAAAAGTACGTGTCCCAGTCGCCGCCGGGCTGTTCCTCCCCGCTCGCCGCCTCTTCCATCTGCCGGATGAACACCGTCGGCGCGACGATCTCTACCTGCCTCCGCTGCACGCGCGCGGCGAGACCGCGGTCGGACGTGACCACGCTCCAACCGCGGCCGTTCGCGGCACGCTCGGCGATGAGGTCGTCCGCCGAGCGCGTCCCGCTGAACGCCACCGTCACCGCGCCCAGAGACTTCGCGAAGCTGGGAGGTTCGGGGCCGTCGAAGATGCAGGTGACGCGGGTCTTCCGCGCCCGCGCGAATGCGGCCAGGAGCCGCACCAGCCCGCGCTTCCCTTCCTCACCGTGACGATCGACGCGCATGGCGCCGAGGACGTTGCTGCCGTCGATGAGGAAGGGCATGGTTTCAACGTAGGGCGTGGCTTCAGCGCGCTCTCCCCGTCCGAGAGGCGGGCTGAAGCCACGCCCTACATTTACCTCGTCAAAGCTTTCACCGCGGAGTTGCGATCGCGCAGGGATGCCGGTACGTTCGCCAGCGCGCGCTGCGCTTCATCGCGCGTGTTGTAGTGGCCCCAGTAGAGCCGGTAGCAGGAGCGCTCGCCGAGGGGCTGGGGGACGAACCAGAGGTTGTCGCCGCCGGCGCGCATCGCCTTCTCCAGGTTGCCCGGATCGCAGAGGATCTGGATCTGCACGGTGAAGTTCCCCTGCGGGTTCGCGGCGTACTGGCGGGCCATCTCGTCGTAGCGCGCGCGGCCGGGCGTGGCAGCGGTCGTGGGGGCAGTTGTCGTGCGCGGCCGGACGACCGGCAGCGCTTCCGCCGGTGCGGGCACGGGTGCCGGCGGCGCGGCGGTGATCGTCATCGGGGCAGGCGCCGGGGCCTGCGTGGTAGTCGTGGCGACGGTCGCGGTGGTTGCCGTGGTCTCGGTCGCCGTCACCGGCACTTCGACGATGGTCCCGGTCTCGGCGGGCGGCGCGGTGGTCGTCGTCGCGGAAGGCGTGGGCTGCGGCCTGGTGGGCACGGCGGCGACCAGCTCCGCCGGCCGCTCCTGCTGCTTCTTCCACCACCAGAACCCGCCGTACGCCGCACCGGCCAGGACGAGGATGACCAGCAGCGCGATCAGCAGGCCGACGCGCTTGCCGCCTTCCTTCACCTTGCCACGCGCGATCGGTGCCGCCTTCACTTTCGGCGTCTCCGCGGCGCGGCGGGCCGTCTCGATCTGCGCCTCGTCGAAGCCCCACTGCTCCTGTGTGGCCTCGGCCGGAGGCTCGATGGGCGCCGGAATCGGCACAACCGAGGCCGTCGGCGGCGTATCCCAGGCCGGCATTTTGGACACCGGAGGGGGCGGCGGTGCGGCCGGCTCTTCGTCCGCGTCGTCCCACGCCGAGCGCGACGCCAACACCGGTGCCGAGGTCGGCAGCGCGGCGGTTTCGTCGAGGTCGAAACCCAGGTTCGGCATATCGAGCGTCGAGTCGCTCAAGGGCGTCTCGTCGAACTGGAACTCCGGCTCCTGCGCCGGGGCGGCTTCGCTCCACATATCCGACGCGTCTGCCACGCCAGCCGAGCTGAAGTCGTCGTCCAGAGAAAACTCAGATGTTACTTGAGTTTTCGCTGTCAGGATGCCCAGCGTGGCGAACGCGTGCAGGAGCTTGTAGACATTGAACGCGTCCCTGCCGGAAGCAGACGCGACGTCGGCCGCGCTCTTGCTCCATCCACCTGCGCCACGATCGCCTCGGCATCCTCATTCAGTCCCAGGCGGCCGAAGACTTCCTGGAAATCGCCGGACTTCTGGAACACGGCGGAGCCGCCGGTCAGCGCGCGATCGAACTTCTGCCCGGTCCTGCTCGGTGACGATCAGCTCGACCAGCATCTGCGGCAGCGGGAAGAGCGTCCCTTCGTCCCGCTTCGGGAGGTAGTCCGCGACGATGGTGAACGATCCCTCCGTCCACGCTGCGATGGAGCGGATGACCCCGACGACCTGAACGCGGCGCGCCCAGGTCAGCTCCTTGCGGGTGATGTATCCGAGGTTCAGCATGGCGTCGCCGAGAGTCTCGGTTTCCTTGCGCTGGCCAGCGCCTGCTTCACATGCTCGCGGGAGACCTTGCCGGCCTTCATCAGGATCTCGTCGATACGATCGGCGCGGTCGTTCGTGCACGCCGACAGTACGTCGCCACCCTTGAAGTAGATGATCTTGATGATGCCGTCGTTCTCGAACCGGATCGCGCCCGTGAACTGCTCGCGCCAGAGCTCGACGAGCCTCTCGATCAGATTGATCTGGCTGATTTCGCCTTCCAGCATTCCCCCGCCCCTTCCGTTTCCTGGCTCTACGTACTGTGGACCCGGCCGCGATTATCGCACGCAGCTCCTTGCGTACTTTGAGGCTTTACAGACTTTCAGACTTCAGAGATCCGGCGCATACGCGAGAGCCGGGCTGAGCCATGCCCTATCCCTTGATCCGCAGCTCCTCAAAACCCCTGCCCCACCTTCCTCCCCAGCACGTTGATCAATCCTGCGCCGGGCCTGCTTGATCGCGCTACACGCTACCGAAGCGTTCGAACAATAGTCGTTTCCGTTTTTCGCCGATGCCGGGGATGTCATCGAGCTCGCTGTGGAGCGTTCGTTTGGCCCTCCGGCGGCGGTGGGAGGAGACCGGCGAAGCGGTGCGTCTCGTCGCGCACCATTTGCAGGAGCTGCAGAGCGACGTCATGGCGATCGAGGCGGATCGGCTCCTCCCGGTCGGGCACGTAGATCTCCTCCTCACGCTTGGCCAGGCCCGCGATCGGGACCTCCTCGACGCCCAGTTTGTTCAGCGCCGCGAGGGCCGCGTTGAGCTGCCCGCGGCCGCCGTCGATGAGGATCAGGTCCGGCAGCGCCTTCCCCTCCTCTAATACACGGCGATACCGGCGATCCACCGCCTCGGCCATCGACCGGAAGTCGTCCGCGCCGATGACCGTCTTGATGTTGAAGATGCGGTACTGGTTCTTGTCGAACTTCCCGCTTGTCGAGGACGACCATCCCGGCGACGGAGTCTGTCCCCTGGATGTTGGAGATGTCGAACGACTCGATCTTCCGGATCTCGCGCTCCGCCCAGCCACCCGCGTCGCTGAGGATCTTGCCCAGCCGCTGGGCGGCGACATCGCAGGCGGTCCTGGGTCGACTTGCGGAAGCGCGACTCGTGCGCCAGCCGCGCGTTCCGGTTCGCCAGCTCCAGGCGATCCACCCCTCGGCCGCGCTGGGGTACGCGCACGTGCGTCTTGCGCCCCGCCTGCGACGTCAGCCACGCGTCGATGAGCTCCGTGTCGTCGACGTCGAACGGGATCAGGATCTCCTGCGGGATGAACAGGTTGTCCTGGTAGTAGCGCTGGAGGATCTCGGAGAGGAAGTAGCCCGGCCGGTAGTCCTCGACCTTCTCCCAGAACAGCTCGCGGCGGTCGACGACCGCGCCGCTGCGGATGACGAAGAGCTGCACCGCGACGTCGCTTCCCTCTTCGTGCAGGCCCCACACGTCCATGTCTTCGTCTTCCGCCGACGCCACCTGCTGCTCAGCCTGGATCCGCTCGACCGTGCGAATGAGATCGCGGTAGTACGTCGCGACCTCGAAGCTCTCGGTCTCCGCCGCCCGGTACATCCGCTGGCGCAGCCGCTCCTGCAGCTCCCGCGACTTGCCGGTGAGGAAGAGGACGACGTCGTCGACCATCTCGCGGTACTCGGGCGTCGTCGTCAGTCCGACGACGCACGGGCCGAGGCACTGGTGCATGTCGTAGTAGAGGCAGGGCCGGGTGAGCGCGTTCTTCCCTTCGACGATGTCCAGGTCGCAGCTCCGCAGCTTGAACTGGTCGGCGACCAGCTTGAGGATGCGGCGCGCGGTGCCGGCGAAGAAGGGCCCGAAGAACAGGTCCCCCTTCTTCCGGTCGACCCGCCGCGTGAACACCACCCTCGGGTAGTCCTCGGACATCGTGACTTTGAGGTACGGG
Organism: uncultured Acidobacteriota bacterium; assembly: GCA_963821585.1. Classification (GTDB taxonomy): domain Bacteria; phylum Acidobacteriota; class Thermoanaerobaculia; order Gp7-AA8; family Gp7-AA8; genus QHVT01. Next base: position 2,311,410 of record CAWGEI010000003.1, on the reverse strand, counting down.
TAGCTCTTGTCGTCGCGGAGGAGGATGTTGTAGCGCGGCTGGTGCGCCTTGATGAGGTTGTTCTCGAGGAGGATCGCTTCCAGCTCGTTGTTCGTGGTGACGAAGTCGATGCCGTGGATCTCGCCGAGGAGGGCGTTTCGTCAGCGGATGGCTGCGCGAGCCCTTCCCGACCACGTACGAGTTGACGCGGTTGCGGAGATTGCGCGCCTTCCCCACATAGATGACCTCCCCGGCCTCGTTCTTGTGCAGATAGACACCGGGGCGTTCAGGGATCTCCTTGAGGCGCGCCTTGAGCGTTTCGAGGCGGGACATCGGGCGGGATTACAACATGCGGGGAGTCGGGTGCGTTCCCGTCTCGTATGGAGTGCGGAGGCATCGCCTCCGCTTTCCCATTCGCGCGTTCAGGGCGCGAGGCCTACGAATTCGAAAGCGGAGGCGTTGCCTCCGCACTCCATAGAGATCAATCCGGCCGGCTGTGGACCGTGTGCGTCTTCTCCTCGTGGTAGTGCGGCCGCGTCTCCTCGGCCTGGAAGACCGCATCGTCGCCGAGGGTCGTGCGGGTGACGAGCGAGGCGTCGCCGTTCTGGCCCCACCGCGCGAACGCCGAGTTCCGGTTGCCGTGGATGTCCGTGTAGTCCTCGCTGTAGACCTTCGGCGGGACGAACAGCAGGTCGCCCGGGCGCACCCAGAGGTCGGCGAGCCAGATCTCGTTGCGCGACGGACGCCAGCGCCCGACGGAGATCACCAGGGGTACGTCGGCGACCGAACAGAAGGCGTGAGGAAAGGCGTGGTGCTCGAGGTCCGTGGCGTTGACGGGCAGCATTTCGCGGTTGCGCGCGGAGCCGATGTACGGCGACTGATAGCCGGCGAAAACACCGTAGGTGTACTCCGCGTCGATCATCCCCGTATCGTAGGCAAACGGCACGCACTCGCCGTCGCGCACCAGCGTGATGCCGAACGCCTGCGTGTTCTCGTAGTTCGCATCCGCCCAGAGCGGCTTGTAGACCACCGGCTTGCCCGCGGTCTTGAAGTCGAGCTCATAGAGGAGGTACGCCCACTCCGTCCCCCAGTCCATCTTCTTCTGCCCGAAGGTGATGCCGCTGTATTGCGTCCCTCGGCTGAGACCCGGGTTCTCCGGGGTCACGGGAATCCGCCTGCCGATCGCCGTGGGGCTATAGACGGAGTAGCCGCGCTGGTTGCAGAGAAACCGCGTGCCTTTGGGGATCGCGACGGACGAGCCGTCCTTGATGAACAGTGCTGGATCGAAGTTCGGGCGCGGGGCGGTCGCGTCTGCCATGCGCAGATTCTACGCCGTCACGACCCTCTCTCTCACGCACGAGCGGACGGTGTTTCGCAATTCGGAAATATCAAACGGCTTCGCGACGGCCGCGTAGACCGTGGAGGTGTCGAAGCTTTTGAGCTCCCGCATCGCCGCGGTGATGATGATGACGCTTCCCTTTGCCACGTCCGGCCGGTTCTCCTGGATCCAGCGGATGACGTCGGAGCCTGAGGCGAGCGGCATCATGAAGTCGAGCAGGATGACGTCGAACGCGTGACTCCCGATCATCTCGATGGCTTGCTTCCCGTCCTCGGCATTTTCGATCACATAACCGTCCTGCGACAGGACGCGGCCGATGAGCTGCCGGATCTCGCGGTTGTCGTCGACGATCAGAACGTGCGGCACGCGTGCACCTCGAAGAGCCGCCGGTAGCGCGCCTCGGACGCTTCGAGAGCGGAGGGGACCGAGGCCAGCGGCCTGCCGGGTCCGCTGACCGGAGTTGGAGTCGCCATCGTTCACATCCTTTCGGAGACAACCGTCTGAGGATGGAGGCGGTGGCGAAACGCGCACGCGATGCCCGAGGGGCTTCCATTCGTGGCGCTCTGTCGCAAACCGGCTGATCAGGCGTGTACCAGAAGGAACGGGCGCTGGAGAAAGCGAATTTCCCGACGCATCGCGGAGTGCTTCTTGCACCATCCGACTGTCCCCTGCCGCGAGTAACTGGTGCCGCCGTCCGCGAAAGTCGCTCGTCTCCATTCAATCAACCAGAAGGTCAGTGGTCAGAAACGACCAGGAGTTTCAGCATGTCGGAGCATGGAACGATGCGCGCGGTCATTTTTCACGGTGTCAATGACATTCGCGTCGAGGAGGTCCCGCGGCCACAGGCCGGTCCGGGGGAAGCGGTCATCCGGGTCACGATGACGACCATCTGCGGCACCGATCTCCACATCGTGCGCGGCGAGTATGCGGTCAGGCCGGGCCTCATCATCGGCCACGAGCCGGTCGGTGTGATCGAGGAGCTGGGCGTCGGCGTAACCGGCTACACCATCGGCGAGCGCGTGCTCGTCGGCGCGATCACGCCGTGCGGACAATGCAACGCCTGTCTCTCCGGCAACCTCTCGCAGTGCGGCCACGGCAGCGGTTACGAGGCCGTCGGCGGCTGGCGGTTCGGCAACACCATCAACGGCGCGCAGGCCGAATACCTGCTCGTGCCCAATGCGCAGGCGAACCTCGCGAAGATTCCGGACGACGTGACCGACGAACAGGTCGTGCTCCTCGCCGACATCGCCTCGACCGGCATCAGTGGAGCAGAATCCGGCGGAGTTCGAATCGGCGACGCGGTCGCGGTCTTCGCGCAGGGACCGATCGGCCTTTGCGCCTCACTCGGCGCGAAGCTGATGGGAGCCGCAGTGATCATCGGTGTCGACGGGGATGACGACCGGATCGCCATGGCACGCAAGATGGGCGTCGACGTCGTTCTCGATTACCGCAAGGTTGATGTCGTCGACGAGATCCGCCGGATCTCTGGCGACATGGGGGGCGGCACCGGTGTCGACGTGGCCATCGAATCGCTCGGCACTCAGGCGACGTTCGAGAACGCCCTGCGCGTGCTCCGCCCGGCCGGCACGTTGTCGTCGCTCGGCGTGTATTCCGGCAAGCTCCAGGTCCCTTACGACGCGTTCGCCGCCGGGCTCGGCGACCACCGCATCGTGACGACGCTCTGCCCCGGTGGGAAAGAACGGATGCGCCGTCTCATCGCGATGGTGCGCAGCGGCAGGCTGGATCTCCGTCCACTGCTCACCCACCGCTTCAAGCTGGCCGACATCAACGAGGCCTACACGCTGTTTGGCGAGCGCGGCGACGGCGTGATGAAAGTAGTGATCACGCCGTGACCGCCGCGGTCGCGAAAGAAGTACCGCGCCCGACAACATGAACAATGCTCATGCATCGCCCGGTGTGCAGGTCCTTGCGGACCTGCACGTCGATCCAACGAGGGGATTGAGCGGCGACGAGGTCGTCGAACGGCGGCGGCAGAGCGGAGCGAATGTCCTCCCTCACGCGAAACCCCGGCCGCTGGTGCGGCTGCTCCTCGAACAGTTCCTGAACATGATCGTCCTGCTTCTGGCGGTCGCGGCGGCGATCGCGTGGGCGACGGGCGACGCCCTGGAGGCTGTTGCCATTCTCGTGGTCCTGCTGCTGAACGCGGCGATCGGGTTTGGCATGGAGTGGCAGGCCGGACGCGCGCTCGCAGCGTTGCGCAAGCAAACCGGGATGACCGCGCAGGTCCGGCGCAGCGGCGCCGTCGTCACAGTGCCGGCTGAAGAGATTGTTCCCGGCGACATCGTTCTGCTCGGCGCCGGCGATCGCGTCCCGGCCGATCTTCGCCTCCTCGAGGCAGCGGCCCTTCGTGCGGAAGAGTCCCCGCTGACGGGCGAAAGCAATCCGGTGTCGAAGTCCGCCGATCCCGTTGCACCCGAGGCGCTGATCGCCGAGCGCTCCTCGATGTTGTTTCTCGGAACTGGCGTCGTCGCCGGGCGCGCAGTGGCGGTGGCGGTCGATACGGGTGAGCGGACCGAGTTGGGAAAGATCGGGCGTCTCGTGCTCGACGTTCCTGAGGAGCGTACCCCGCTTCAGGACAAGCTCGACGCACTCGGAAAGCGCCTGGCAGTGGTCGTTCTCGTCATCGCCGCCGTCGTCGTCGCCGCCGGCGTGATGCGGAGAGATGAGCCGTGGATGATGCTCGAGGTCGGGATCACGCTCGCCGTGGCCGCTGTGCCCGAGGCGTTGCCTGCGGTGACGACGTTCATCCTCGCATTCGGTGTGCTGCGCATGGCCAAGAAGAAAGCCATCGTCCGGCGGCTGACCGCCGTCGAAACCCTCGGCAGTACGACCGTGATCTGTTCCGACAAGACCGGCACGCTGACCATGAATCAGATGACGGTCCAGGAGTATCGGTTGCCTGACCCGGAGCAGCAGCAGGTCCTCGTCGAGGTGAGCGTGCTGTGCAACGATGCGACAGCCGAGTCGGGAGATCCCACGGAGATCGCACTGATTGCGCCTGCGATCCGGGAGGGGGTCGACGTAGACGCGCTGCGACGTGCCCATCCGCGCGTGGCCGAACATCCCTTCGATTCGGGCACGAAGCGGATGATCACCATTCACCGCGCGCCGGCCGGCGATTTTCTCTGGGCATTGAAGGGTGCCACCCGAGTGGTGCTCGACGCCTGTGACGTTGCGCGGGAACAACGCGCGACGTTGGATTCCATGAACGACGAGCTGGCCGCGCGAGGACTGCGCGTGCTCGCAATCGCGCACAAGCACACGAGTGAACGTTCCGGCGATCCCGACCACGGATTCACATTCCTCGGGTTCGTAGGCATGCTCGATCCTCCCCGGGCCGGCGTCCTCGAGGCGGTCGCCGCTGCGCGAGCAGCCGGGATCCGCCTGATCATGCTCACCGGCGATCAGGCGGAGACGGCCCGCTCCATCGCCGGTCAGCTTCGATGGACCGACGGGGAGCCGCGCGTCAGGCATGCGAGTGAGCTTGCCGGTGCGGATCCGCGCGCAATCGTGGCGCGGACTGATGTCTTCGCGCGGGTCTCTCCCGAAGACAAGTACCGGATCGTCGAGGCCCTGCAGGCAAACGGCGAAATCGTGGCCGTCACCGGTGACGGTGTCAACGACGCGCCTGCTCTCAAGAAGTCCGATGTCGGCGTGGCCATGGGCGAACGAGGAACCGAGGTGGCGAAGGAAGCCGCCGACATCGTTCTCGCCGACGACAACTTCATCACCATCGTCGCGGCCATCGAAGGCGGGCGGGCCATCTACGCGAACATCGTGAAATTCGTACACGTGATGTTCTCGCACAACCTGAGCGAGGTGCTGGTGATCTTCCTGGCCATCGTCCTCGGGTGGCCGCTCCCACTGCTGCCCCTGCAGATCCTCTGGCTCAATCTGGTGACCGATATCTTCCCCGCCTTCGCCCTCGCGTTGGAGCCTCCAGCGCCCGGGGTCATGAAGCAGCCGCCGCGCCCTCCGGAGGAGTCTCTGCTCTCCCGGTCGTTCCTGGCTCTGGTCTCGTGGCAGGCGGCGATGCTGGCGGCCATCACGCTGATCGTCTACTGGCTGGCGCTGCGACGCTACGGCGCCGGCGAGGTAGCCCGGACGATCGCGCTGCTGTCGATGGTGGGGGTGCAGATCGGCCAGATGTTCAACTGCCGCTCGCGCACCCGATCTGCCTTCGAGGGACTCTCCAAGAACCCGCACATCGTCTTTGCCGCCGCCACCGTCATTTCGATCCAGGCACTCGCCCTGGCCTTCACGCCGCTCCGTCGCATCCTCGGACTTGCTGTCCCGCCGGCATCGGTGTGGCCCCTGCTGGCCTTCACGATCGTCCTGCCGATCGCGATCGTAGAGGCTCAGAAGATCATCGCGCGACGCCAGGCGGGCCCGGCGCACGCCTGACGTCTCCCTGAGGGCTAGAGCTGTTGCGTGCAGGATATGCTTGCTGAAGAGACTGCCGGACGTGCCCACGTGAACAGCGCCATAGCCGCCAGACGCCTCGAGAATCAGCTCATCACGAGAACCCGCCGCGGCGGGCCGGCGGACGTCGTCCAGTGGCTCGGTGCGGTTCAGGCCCAGGAGTACCCGTTCGCCAAATGGGCCCTTGGGCTGCGGATGCGCGTCGCGGCCACCGATGCCGCGATCGAGCGCGCTTTCGATGACGGCACGATCCTTCGCACGCACGTTCTCCGTCCGACGTGGCATTTCGTCACGCCGGCGGACATCCGGTGGATGCTCGAGCTCACCGCGCCGCACATCCATCGCGCGATGGCGTCGTACAACCGCAGGCTCGAACTGGACACGGCCACATTCCGCCAGGGAATCCAGGTCTTCGAACGCGCCCTGCGGGATGGGCAGCATCTCACCCGCGCCGAGCTCGCCGCGCAACTCGAGAGCGCGGGGCTGATCGCCAGAGGCCAGCGGCTCGCCTATCTGGTCGCGCACGCCGAGCTCGAAAGGGTGCTCTGCAGCGGGCCGCGTCGCGGGAAACAGTTCACCTACGCCTTACTGGCCGAACGCGCACCCACGGCCCGCAGCCTTCCGCACGACGAGGCTCTCGCGGAATTGACCTTGCGGTTCTTCCGCAGCCACGGCCCGGCGACGATCCGCGACTGCGGCTGGTGGTCGGGACTCTCGACGGCGCACATCAAGCGCGGACTGGAGATGAATCGCGCCCGGGCAGTGGAAATCGACAGCCGGACGTATTGGACGATCGGCCGCGCGGCCCGCGGCAGTTCCGCCCCGGCGGCCGTTCATCTGCTGCCGATCTACGACGAATACCTCGTCGCCTACCGCGATCGCGAAGCGGTTCCTCATGGACCGATGACGATCACGACGGAGTCGCGTGCGAAGGTGATGTTTCTGCACGCTCTCGTGATCGACGGAGCGATCGCCGGCACGTGGAAGCCTCGGCTCGACGCAAAGGGAGTGACCGTCGAGGTCACAGCGCTGCGGCGGCTGACCGCCGCGGAGCGGCCAGGCATTTCCGCTGCCGCCGAACGGTACGCCCAGTTCTTGGGCATCCCGGTACGGGAGATCGTCCAGAATTCCGGTTCCCCTTGACTTTTCTTCGCGTGAAAAGGCTTCATGTCCGGGATGGCAGGCCGTCCGTCGGTCACGATCCTGCACTTGTCCGACATCCAGTTCGGCAAGAACCATCGTTTCGGCCGGCTGGCGCTGCCGCCGCCCGACGACGCGTTTGACTCGCTCTTCGTCCGCCTGCGCGACGATCTGGACCGGATGTGCGCCGACCAAGGTCTCGCGCCGGAGCTGATCATCCTCAGCGGTGACATCTCCGAGTGGGGGAAGACCCAGGAGCTCGACGACGCGCTGGAGCTGCTCGATCGGCTGGCCGCTCATCTCGGGCTTCCGCGCCGCCGGATCGTGGTCATTCCAGGGAACCACGACGTCAATCGCAAGTCGTGCGAGGCCTATTTCGCGGAGTGTGAGTCGGACGACCAAAAACCGCTGCCGCCGTACTGGCCCAAGTGGAGGCAGTACGTTGCATTCCTGCAGAAGCTCTACAAGGACGAGCCGGGCCTGGTCTTTACACCGGACCAGCCGTGGACCCTCTTCCGGATCGACGACCTCCAGGTCGTGGTGGCGGGCATCAACTCCACGATGGCCGAGAGCCACCTCGACGGCACGCACTACGGCTACGCCGGCGAGGCGCAGTACCGCTGGTTCGCCGATCAGCTGCGACCGTTCCAACGCGACGGCTGGTTGCGGATCGGCGTCGTCCATCACAACGTCCAGCGCGGATGTGTCGACGACGACGAGAACCTCCGCGACGCGGACGACCTGAAGCGGTTCCTCGTCCCGTCGCTCAACCTCTGCCTGCACGGCCACACTCACGAGGCAAGCCTCGGATGGCTCGCGCAGCACGTGCCGGTGCTCTCCACAGGCAGCGCCGCCGTGATTGTCAAGGCGCGCGCGGAGGAAGTTCCGAACCAGTACCAGATCCTGCGGATCTCCGCGTCCGGCTTCGAGCGCTTCACCCGGTTCTTCGATCCCCGTGCGAAGAAGTGGATGGCCGATCCGCGCGGCTCCGCCAACGGGAATGACTGGATCACCCGCCACGCGATCCCTTTCGCCGAGGTCGCGGCGACGTTCGCCGCGGAAGGCGAGAAGCCGCGGCGCGACGAGCCGGGAAAGGAGCGCGAGCTCGGACGGGAGCGCGACGACTTCCTGTCCCGGGTGGCCGAGGTCTGCCGGCATCGCAATCCGGGCGCGACCGTGACCCCCGTGCCGCTCTCCGATTCCAGCCCCGCCTACCTGCGCGTCGTCGAGCGGAGCGAGTCCTTCGTGCGCACGTATCCCATCGGCGTCTTCGAGCGCGGGCTGGATGCCGGGTCTCTCGAGCTCTATCTCCGGTCGGTCGACGCTTCGTACCGCGCCAGCGATCCCACGATGAGCACGGAGATCGTCTACGGCGGGACGGTCCTGCCGGCCCCGGAGGTCCTCCGCGCCGCGGAGCAGCGCCGCGTTCGCGTCCGCAGCTTCGTCGAGTACCAGGGCATCACCGACTTCGGGGCCTATGTCCGGAAACAGACGGCCACCCTGGAGCAGGACCCGATCTATCCGCCGTCCCTCTACGTGCCACAGCGTATGCACTTCGTCGCGGCCGGAGCGGAGAACGCCACGAACGATGCCCTCGAACAGGTCCGCGAGTGGCTGCTCTCGCCCGATCCCCGCTTCGTGCTCATCCTGGGCAACTTCGGGACGGGCAAGACCTTCCTCCTCCACGAGCTGGCCCGCCGCCTCGGCGGCGACGCGCACGGCCCGACGCCGATCCTGGTCGACCTGCGCGCGCTGGAGAAGGCTCGCACGCTCGACACTCTCGTCGCCCAGCACCTTGCCGCTGCCGGCATGGACCGCATCGACCTGGCCGCCTTCCGCTACATGCTCCGGCAGGGGCGGATCGTCCTGCTGTTCGACGGGTTCGACGAGTTGGCCCTTCGCGTCAGCTACGACCGCGCGGCGGAGCATCTCGACACGCTGCTACAGGCCGCGGCCGGCGACGCCAAGGTCGTCGTCACCAGCCGCACGCAGCACTTCGAGTCCGACCGTCAGGTCCGCACCGTCCTGTACGACCGCGTCCAGCCCGTGGCCGGGCTGCGCTACTGCGCGCTGCAGTCCTTCAGCGAGCCGCAGATCCGCCAGTTCCTGCTCAACCGCTGGGAGGATCCGACGGTGGCCGAGGAGTGGCTGGAGCTGCTCGACGACGTGAAAGATCTGCTGGAGCTCTCCGCGAATCCGCGCATGCTCGGGTTCATCACCGAGCTGGGCCTGGAGACGCTGCGCCAGGCCCGGGATCGGGCCGGCGGCGCGATCTCCGCCGCGAAGCTCTATCAGTTGATCATCGACCGTTGGCTGGTCTTCGAGTACGAGCGCGCGCACATGCCGGGGGTGGAGGTGACGCTCTCGCGCGAGGCGCGGTGGGCGGCGGTCCTCGCCATCGCCAACCGGCTGTGGCGGAAGACGGAGAAGTACCTGACGCCATCGGAGCTGGCCGAAGAGGTGACGAACACGTTGCGCAAGCACCAGTCGAATCCTCCCGACGCCTCGGTCGCATCGCACCTGATCGGGTCCGGCAGCCTTCTGTGCCGTGACGACGAGGGGTCGTTCTTCTTCGTTCACCAGTCGGTCCTGGAGTGGCTGGTGGCGCGGCAGGCGACGGACGAGCTGGGCGCCGGAGGCCGCGCGCCGGTTCTCGGAATGGCGGCGATGTCGCTGCTCATGACCGACTTCTTCCTCGATCTCGCCACCCCCGCGGCGGCGAGGGCGTGGGCCGAAGCCATCCTGGCCGAGGCGAGCCTCGGCGAGAGCGTCCTGAAAGCCAACGCCCTGCAGGTGTTGGCGAGGACGGGAGGCGGCGCCGCCGTGTTGAGCCTCGCCGGGCAGGACCTGCGCGGCCGCGACCTCGGCGGCCTCATCCTGCGCGGTGCCGATCTGCGCGGGGCCGACCTCAGCGAGCTGCGGTTGCCCGGGAAGGACCTGACCGGCGCACGGCTCGGCGGAGCGAAGCTGATCCGGGCCGGCCTGGAAGGCGCCGTCCTCGTCGAAGCTTCGCTGGAGGGAGCCGATCTGTCGGGAGCGAGCCTCCTCGGAGCCGACCTGCGGGGCGCGCGCGTCCGCGGCGGCGTCTGGCGCCGCGCGAAACTGATCGGGGCGCGTCTGGATGAGGGAGCGCTCGCGGAAGTCGATGCCTGGGCCGCGGCGCTGCCTGGCGCGTGTACGCCGGCGTGGCGGACCGCCTCGATCCCCTTGCCATGCCTTTCCCTGGCCTGGAGTCCGGATGGAAGCGTCCTGGCCAGCGGTCATGCCGACGGCGGCATCCGGCTCCGGGACGTGCGGACCGGTTGGGAGATCCGCCACCTGACCGGCCACGCGGCCTCGGTCTGGAGCGTGGCCTTCAGCCCGGACGGGCAATCGCTGGCCAGCGCCGGCGACGACAAAACCGTGCGTCTGTGGAGCACGGCCTCGGGGCAAACCATCCGCGAGCTCACCGGCCACGCGGCCTCGGTCTGGAGCGTGGCCTTCAGCCCGGACGGGCAAACGCTGGCCAGCGCCGGCGACGACAAAACCGTGCGTCTGTGGAGCACGGCCTCGGGGCAAACCATCCGCGAGCTCACCGGCCACGCGGCCTCGGTCTTGAGCGTGGCCTTCAGCCCGGACGGGCAAACACTGGCCACCGCGGGCGACGACAAAACCGTGCGTCTGTGGAGCACGGCCTCGGGGCAAACCATCCGCGAGCTCACCGGCCACGCGGAATCGGTCTGGAGCGTGGCCTTCAGCCCGGACGGGCAATCGCTGGCCAGCGCCGGCGCCGACAGAACCGTGCGTCTGTGGAGCACGGCCTCGGGGCAAACCATCTGCGAGCTCACCGGCCACGCGCAATATGTCAGGAGCGTGGCCTTCAGCCCGGACGGGCAATCGTTGGCCAGCGCCAGCGCCGACAAAACCGTGCGTCTGTGGAGCACGGCCTCGGGGCAAACCATCCGCGAGCTCATCGGCCACGCGGCCTCGGTCAGGAGCGTGGCCTTCAGCCCGGACGGGCAATCGCTGGCCAGCGCCAGCGACGACAAAACCGTGCGTCTGTGGAGCACGGCCTCGGGGCAAACCATCCGCGAGCTCACCGGCTACGCGAACTTGGTCAGGAGTGTGGCCTTCGGCCCGGACGGGCAATCGCTGGCCAGCGCCGGCGACGACAAAACCGTACGTCTGTGGAGCACGGCCTCGGGGCAAACCATCCGCGAGCTCACCGGCCAGGCGGCCTCGGTCAGGAGCGTGGCCTTCAGCCCGGACGGGCAATCGCTGGCCAGCGCCAGCGCCGTCAACACCGTGCGTCTGTGGAGCACGGCCTCGGGGCAAACCATCCGCGAGTTCACGGGCCACGCGGCCTCGGTCAGGAGCGTGGCCTTCAGCCCGGACGGGCAATCTCTGGCCAGTGCCAGCGCCGACAACACCGTGCGTCTGTGGAGCACGGCCTCAGGGCAAACCATCCGCAAGCTCACCGGTCACGCGGCCGCGGTCTGGAGCGTGGCCTTCAGCCCGGACGGGCAGTCGCTGGCCAGCGCCAGCAACGACAAAACCGTGCGTCTGTGGAGCACGGCCTCGGGGCAAACCATCCGCGAGCTCACCGGCCACGCGGCCTCGGTCTGGAGCGTGGCCTTCAGCCCGGACGGGCAATCGCTGGCCAGCGCCAGCGCCGACCAAACCGTGCGTCTGTGGAGCACGGCCTCGGGGCAAACCATCCGCGAGCTCACCGGCCACGCGGCCTCCGTCTTGAGCGTGGCCTTCAGCCCGGACGGGCAATCGCTGGCCGGCGCCAGCGACGACAAAGCCGTGCGTCTGTGGAGCACGGCCTCGGGGCAAACCATCCGCGAGCTCACGGGCCACGCGGCCTCGGTCAGGAGCGTGGCCTTCAGTCCAGACGGGCGATCGCTGGCCAGCGCCAGCGCCGACAACACCGTGCGCCTGTGGAGCATCGCGACCGGCGAGCTGCGACTCACCCTGCTCGCGACCGCCGAGGGGTGGGCCGCATTCACCCCGGACGGCCGCTATAAAACCGCCGGCAATCTCGCGGGCGGGCTCTGGGTCGCCCTCGGCCTCTGCCGCTTCGAGCCGGGCGAGCTCGATCCGTATGTCCCCAACCTCCGCGCCCTTCCGCCGGACGAGCCGTTCTGAACGGATCTCTTGTCCCCTCGCTCAGCGTGCCTGCGCCAGCGCCACCGCGTCCGCACCCGCGGGGGGGCGCGAGCCGCCGTTGCTCGTGCGCTCCCGACTTCGCGGAGTCGTTGCATCAACTTCCTGAACGACGGCCCCAAAAGACTCAGTACTGACGAAGCTTTCGTCACTCTCCACGAAGAATTGGCCGGTACTGACGAAGTTTTCGTCAGTACTCGCGAAAAGTTGGTCAGTACTCACGAAAGTTTGGTCAGTACTCGCGAAAGTTTGGTCAGTACTGACGAAGTTTTCGTCAGTACTGACGAAAAATTGGCCAGTACTGGCGAAGTGTTCGTCAGTACTCACGAAAAGTTGGTCAGTACTGACGAAAGTTTCGTCAGTACTCACGAAAATTGGTCAGTACTGACGAAAGTTTCGTCGGTACTCGGTGTTGGTGTTCGCCACAGCCGCCGCGGAAGCCTCGACTCGACGCAAACGGAGTGAGCGTCGAAGTTTCTGGGTCTCCGGTAGGGACGTCGTCCTGAGCTCCGTGGGCTGAGCACCGTCATGGCTGCAATCGTGCAGTAGAGCCTGCGCGGTCCCTCCGCCCCTGCTCTCCTCGGGCGCTCGCCTCTCCGGGACCCACTCTTCAGGCAGTGCGCGGCAACAGGTGCCCGCTCTTCGAATCCTGTCGCGGCGCAACACAACGGAACGGAGTTTCCTTTGAAAAAGACAGCAGCAGTCCTGGCCATGTTGACCTTCGCGGCGTGCGCCACCAGCACGCCCGATCGTGCCGTCAAGGCCGCATCCTCACTCGACGTCATGCACGGCAACAGCTCCAAGGCGCGGGCGCAGATCGACACGGTCCTGACCTCCCTCGACACGATGCTCAACGCGTCGCCGGATCAGCTTCGTGAGACCTACGACCGCTACGACAAAGACGTGAAGCAGATGAATGCATACGCGGCCGACATGCGCGAGAACGACGCCGATCTCCGCTCAAACGGCAACGCCTACCTGGCCCAGTGGCAGCGCGACGCGTCGAACGTCTCCGACCCGGAGCTCCGCGCACTTGCGGAGCAGCGTCGCACCCAGATCGCACGCTCGAGCGAGGAAATGCGCTCGAAGGTCACCCTGGCCGCCGGCAGCTTCGCCGGGTTCCTTCGCGACATCAACGACATCAAGAAAGTCATCGGCAACGACCTCACCCCCGTCGGCCAGCGCAACGTCAAGAACACGACCGTCGCCCAGACCGCGTATTCGGAAGGTGTGCGCGTGAAAGCCGCCGTACACAACGCGGAACAGGCCATCGAAGGCTTCCGCATGCAGATCACGCCGGCGAGCTGACCCCGGTTTTGCTTTTTCAGCAGCCTCGCCGCGCCAGAGATGGCCGGTGAGGCTCTCTGTTGTCTTTGGACGGCGGTGACCGCGTAGCGGTCATCAGAGAATAGCCCCCGGCGCCAGCCGGGGGAGACGCGACGGTCCCGGGGAGGAGTCCGCGTAGCGGACGAAAGGGCGTTCCTGCCGCCCGCTACGCGGGCTCATTTCCTGTGACGCCTCCCGTCCCCCGGCTGGCGCCGGGGGCTATTCTCTGATGACCGCTACGCGGTCACCGGGTGCTGAACGTTGGCAGGCCTTAGAATCATCGCGTCGGAGGACATCGATGAATCGTCAGGTGACCGCGTTCGCTCTCGCAGCAGCACTCTTCTCGCTCCCGCTTTCCGCGGACCAGGCGCGGGTCCGGGTCAGCGATCCTGCCGGCGACATCACGCCGGACGAGGGTGATGCGCATCCGATCGACATCGTCCATGTCGACCTCTCCAGCGACGGCGAGTTCGTGGTCGTCGCGGTCACGCTGGCCGAACCGCCCAGGCCTACGTCACTGTTCCAGGCTCTCGTCGCCGGCGTCGCATTGGACGTCGACAACGACCGGAAGAGCGGCGGGCAGGGCTTCGGCGGCATGCACGGCGACGTTCCGGGGATCGACTTCGAGTCCGAGATCATCTCCTCGGTCGAAGACGGCGCCGTGTCGACGTCGTCGGCCGCCTCTGTCATGGGCGTCGACGCTCGCGGAAATCAATCCAACGTCCTGTCCTCGAGCGACGCGCCGTCGACGCCGGCGAACGGGAAGGTGTATACCGGCAAAATCGCGTACACCTCCCTCGGCGTCAAGTCGGGTCAGACGATCCGCGTCATCGCGCGCGAGCTCAATGACCGCGGGGAGCAACACGGGATGTTTCCGGATGCGTTGTTGAAGTTGAAGTGACAGCCGCTCACGGCACGATCCAGTCGCTCACCGCCGTCACCCCCGAAGCTTCCCCGTTCAGCGCGACGATGTAGCTGCCCGTCGACGCGAACCTCTGCCCGGGCCCGAGGCTCAGGCGTGGGTAGACGCCCGGATTGAGCGTGCTTTCGGTCTCCTCCTCCACCCGCTCGATGAACGCGTCGCGCGAGATGCGGCCGCCCAGCCGGCTGAGGGCGTTGTCGGCCACGGCGAGCGTGAACCAGGTATCGAGCTGCAGGCGTTCCGCGGACGGTGCCACGCCGCGCGAACGCAGCCAGGACCGGATGCGATACCGGTGCGGTGATTCATCGGCCGGCAACGCGTACGGATAGGTCAGCCGCACGCGGGAACGGAGGCTGGCGGGGAGTTGCGGCACACCATCGAGCAATCCGTAGGAGAGGTAGACCGCCTGCACGGTCTCGCCAATCGCGGGGAGCGTGGCCAGGTCCGTTTCGTCGAGCCAGAGGACGAGCGTTGCCGGATTGCCGCGGAGCACGTCGTTCCAGAGCGCCGTGTCGAGCGCCCGCGATCCGATGTCGTGGTCCTGCACCTGCGGCAACGCAGTGCGCAGAGCGGCCGCGGGAACACCGCCGGGACCGTGGCCGCGAAAGACCTGTACGGTGGTCGCCGACGCCGAGCCCGCGAGATGGCGCGCGAGCGCCTGCGCTTCGCCGCCCAGTCCGCGCGACAGGTAGAGCGCATACGACCCTTCGATCGCCGGCGGCCGATCGGTCTGCGGGAAGAGGCACGGCATCTCCTGCCGCTCGCAGAAGTCGTGTACCGGCTGCCAGCCGTCATCGGCGAGACCGCCGAGGAGGGCGAAGACCGGCCTGGCGCGCTGGAGGTCCTCCAGTTGTGCGGGCCATGTCGCGGCGGGGCCGTGCAACTCCCACACGTCCAGCGCCCAGTCGCGATCGTCGCGCGCCAGCTCCTGCTCATGCCACAGCGGCGAGTTTGCGCGCTTGCGGAGGGCGGCGGTGGCGATGTTCTTCCAGCGGGCGTACGCGTGCAGCACCTCGAGCATGGCCCGGCGGCGCTCGGGTGCCACACCGTCCGTCACCACGGTGGCCATCCGAATCGTGTTGCCGTCGACGCCCGGCACCGGTACGCCGGAAAGCGACCGCAGATAGGCGGCCAGCGACGCGAGCTCGCGGCCGGTGAGCTCGTAGCGCGGCATGATCGCGTCGAGAGCGCGCCCGCTCGGGCTCGTCCCGTCCCGCAGCGCTTCGCCGAGGGAGGCGACGGTGTACGGCGGCCGCGGATGCGGAGTGCGGACGGCGGCGTACGCAAGCGGAGGCTGGGCGTCGTGAAAGAGACGCTCGTAGATCCCGGAGCGCGGCAGCGGCGCGGTTCCGAACAGCGCCTCTCCCGTGACCGGCGGAACGTACACCGTCCCTTCATTCGACCCGTAGCCGCTGCGGCGATGACAGCTCGCACACGGGAGCGGCCGCGTTTCGCGATAGATGCGCTCTCCCGCCACGACGTCCGGCGTGACGTCGAGCAGCGCCAGGAGCAGGACGGCTGCGATCATTCTGCCGCCCGCCGGTACTCGCCGAGCAGTTGCGCGGCGTTCGGCAGCCCTTCCAGACGCACCCATTTCCGGCCGGACGCCGCGCGAAAGAACGTGACCGGCACGTGCCGCATCTTGTTGTTTCCGGGATAGGCGTCGAACGCCTTCTGCATCGCGGCGATATCCTCGGCCCGGCCGGTGAAGAATTGCCATCCCGCACCGGCATCGAAGCGCCTGGCGTAGTCGCGCAGCCGCTCCGGCGTGTCGTAGGCCGGATCGATCGAGATCGACACGAACCGGGGCCGCGCGTCATCGGCGCCGAGCTGCGACTGGAGCCCGGCGAAGCTCGTGCTCATTACCGGACAGACGGTCGTGCAGCTTGTAAAGATGAACTGGAGGAACAGCGGGCCGTCGGCGGCGAGAATGGCGCCGAGGGACGTGGACGTGCCGGCGGCACTCGTGAGCGGCACGTCGGGTGGCAGGTAGGCGGCCGTCGTGCGCGTGTAGCGCGGCTCCGGAGCCACTATGTGGTGATCCAATGTCTGGTGATGCTGCTCCGCCGCATTCGCCGCGCATGCAAGCGCGGCGAGCAGCGCGATCATCCCTCCGTATCTCTTCATTCAATGCACCGAGAAAATGGCCACGTCGTGGTGCAGCGGGTCGAACTGATAGAAACGCAGCCGGCGCGACGGCTCGTAGTTGTAGAGAAACTCGACCTTCTGCCGCGACGGCGCGTAGGGGTTCGGCGTTGCGGCGGGGACGACCACGGTCAGCTCCCCTGCCGGGTTCTCCGCGGTCATGTTCTTGTTCGGGATGTTCGGCCACCAGTGGGCCCGGCCGAAGGTGAACCAGCAGCCCGACCCGCCGACGCTGACCGACGATTTGAACTGGTTCTCCCATCCGCGGCTGCCGCCGAAGTCGACGTTTTCGTAACCGTGCTCGAAGAGATCGCCGTTGTAGATCGTGACCTTTAGCTTCGTCCCGCGCAGCTTCCAGCGGTCGAAGTCGATGCGCTGGGCGTCGTCGATGCCCAGGCTGCGGTCCGCGAACTCGGCATAGATGGTGTTGTTCACGTACAGCAACGTCAGATCCGAGCCGGGGTCGGCCTGGATCCGGTACTTGCCCGCGCGCGGCAGGCGCGTGCGGTCGCGAAAGTCGCCGAACGAGGCGCGTGCATCGCCGATGGAAGCCGCCACCGCGGCGTAGTCCCCTTTCGCCGCGGCCGTCTGCGCGGCGCCCAACGCGAGCCACATTTGTTTCTCCGGAGCGAGATCGCCGATCATTCCGATGGCCCGCTCCTTCAACGTCCTGGTCGCGTTCGGGATGCAGTCCTGTTGCTCCGGCGGACAGAAGACCAGACGTTCCCAGTCGGGCAGATAGCGCGCCTCCTGGCCGGCGATCTTGGCCTTCTTGAGCGCGTTCTCCGTCACCTGGATGCGCGGCGGATGATTCCGCCAGCCCCAGGTGTACGTCATGTTGAGATATCTGCCGGGCGCATTCTTGATCTTCAGCACGGTGCGCGTGCCGTTCTCCATCGGGAAGAACGTCTGGTCCATGCCGACGTGCGGAAGCGGTTCGATCTTGTTCGTGACCTCGTTCAAGGTCGGATCCACGTAGATGACGAACGGTGAGAAGTCGTCTTCACCGCGATTGAGGATGTCGACGGTGTACGTGACGGTCCACGGCACGTCGAGCACGGCCGTCGGATCGATGAAACTCGTGTCGCTCTCGATGTGGCCGTCGTACCAGATCTGATGGATGTCGACGTTGCCGCCGATGAGCTTGCGTTGTGCGTCGAAGATCGGTTTCACCGGTTTGATCTTGGCCGGGCCCATGTAGTGGAGCAGCGGAAGCCCGCTGTAGGAGCGGCCCGGGCGCGGGTTGCCTTCCAGCACGTCCAGCCCGATCTGGATCGCCTCCGCGATGGCCGCCCGGTCGGCAGAGCTGTGCCGTTCGCGCGACGCGAGCTCCGCGACCTTGTCGAAGACCGCGCTCAGATCGTCACTGGGCGAGGTGGGGTCGATCACCGAGACCACCGGCGGGCCATCGTGCAGGTTGTACGGATTGGCCGGTGTCGACGGCAGCGTGTTGGGCATCTCCTTCCCGTTGTGGTCGTACATGTTCGTGTAGATCGTCGGGAGGAAGTTGGTTCCGGGCGGAAGCGTGAAAGGATCGACCTTCGGCTTCGGAAAGAGGCTCTCGCTGCTGTCGACGTAGATCGTGTCGCCCTTCGTCGTGACCTTGGAAGGTTTTGGACGCGGCTGCGGGTACGGATGGCAGTGCGGTGATTTCGTCGGAGTGCCCGCGAACGGGCAAGGCCCCGGCTGCGCGGCCAGAAGAGCGGTGACCGCGAGCGGCAGCACGGCTGCGGCGGCGAGGACGCGCGCGTTCATCGGGACTCCTTCGCCGCGCTGCTCCGCGGTGACGGCCCGCCGCGTTTCGGCGCGCCGCGCGTCGCCGCTTGCGCCGTGACCCACGACAGCCGTTCGACGATCGCACGCGGATCGCTCTCCAGCGGTACCGTGCCCCACAACCCCACCGCCTCGTTGCCATAGCGCAGCATGCGCAGCGAGCAGTCTCCCTCGGCGCCTGCATGCGCATGCGGGGCGTGTGCATGAGGACTGAGCGCATCCAGAAACAGCCGTCCGCGCAGCGACTCCATCGCCTCGGTCCGCCCGGTGATGAAGAGCCAGCCCGGTCCGGCCTTCTGCCGTTCGGCAAACGCCGCCAGCGCGCGCGGGGTGTCGTGCTCCGGGTCGACGGTCAGCGAGTAGAGGAAGACGTCGCGGCCCGCGCGGTCGCCGAGCAGGCCGTGCACCTGACTCAGCGAAGCCATCGCCGGCCGGCGCGACTCCTCCGCGATCGACATGCAGTGGACGAGCACCGTCTTGCCGCGGAGCAGGTGGTTGTAGAAAAGCGCACGCTTCCCTTCGTGCGTCTCCACGACGACGTTCGGAAAATAGCCGGCGTAAGGGCCGAGCTGGGACTGGTCGCACGGCAATCCGGGCGTCGATTCGCCGGGCGTTGATTCACCAGCAAGGGCGATGGGCGGAATGGCCGCGGCGCCGATGGCGGCACCCGCCAGCTGCACGAGAAGATGGCGTCGATTGGTGATCACTGGTCTTCTCCTTCGTCCGGCCCGCCGTTCGTGGCTCCGGACGGGCGCTCTTCGAGGAACGGCGGCGGTGCGTCGCCCGCGGGCCGCGGGCCGACGAAGCCATGGCCCGGCTCGACGATGTCCCAGCGGATCATCATCGAATGGTCCTCGTGCACGACGTTGTGGCAGTGCATGACGTGCTTGCCCAGAAAGTCGCGCCAGACCATGTAGACCTTGATCTCGTCGCCCGGCAACAGCGTGGCCACATCGCGCCGCGGGCCGCCCATGAACACCTCGATCGGCGTCTTCCCCTCGCTGTTGAACGGCTTGAACGTTTCGTTGCGGTCCTGCACGGCCGTGCGCGGATGCGGCTTGCCGTTGATCTCGAGGATCTGGAACTCCGTGAAGTGGCTGTGGACCGGATGGGCCCAGTCGTTTCCGGCGTTGCGGAACGTCCAGATCTCGGGGACGCCCTGCTCGATGCCGGCGTCGATGCGGTTCGGATCGAAGACCCGGCCGTTGATCGTCCAGAGCCCGCCGTCGTAGTCGAACACCCATTCCCGCTGGAACTTGACCTGGTCGAGATGGATCGGCGGCAGGGCGCGGAAGTAATCCGGAACGCGGCTCGGATCGGGACCGGTGGACGGGATGACGTCGAAGCGCAGGATGCCGTCGCCGGGATCGAGCGTCCTGCCGGTCGGGCCGCGGCCGTTGGTCTGTTCCAGCCGGTTGACCAGCGTCACCGAGTCACCGGCCTTGTAGTCGGAGAAGTCGACGATCACGTCGACGCGCTGTGCCACGCTGAGATAGATGCTCTCCGCAAGGACCGGCTCCGGCTGGAAGTTGCCGTCGCCGGTGATGATCAGGAACGGCTTCCCCGAGCTGAGGGAGAGCTGATAGAAGCGCGACGGGCCGCCGTTCAGAATGCGCAGCCGGTACTTGCGCCGCTCCACCTTGAAATGGGGCCGGATGCGGCGGTTGACCGTGACCATGTCGCCGAGCCACCCGTCGGTGACGAAGCCGTTGAAGGCCACCTGCGCCGTGCCGTCCGGCTGCTGCGCGAAGAGCACGTCATGGAGCAGCAGAGGAACGTCGTACTTACCGCTCGGGAGCCGCCAGGCGGCCGGGTTCCGGTCGTTCTCGTCGTTCGAGTCCTGCTCGTCGAAAAGAAGGTAGAAGCCGGCCAGTCCCGCATAGACGTTCGCCGCGGTGAAGTCCAGACGATGGTCGTGATACCAGAGCGTAGTCAGCTTCTCGGTGTCGTCGTTGCCCGACGGAAAGTTTCCGTAGTGGTAGTCCCAGAACTCACCGGGGTCGATCCAGTCCTGCGGATTGCCGTCCGACTCCGAGGCGGTGTGGCCGTTGTGGAGATGAATCGTCGTCGACGGCAGCGCCCACGTGACGCGGCTCTGCCCCACCGGCGGCAGCCTGTTGTAGCGGCGAACGAGCGCCGGCTCGCCGTACTTCGCGTGGAACGTCGGCCCGGGCGTCGAGCCGTCGAAACCCCACGAGAAACTCTTCTTGTCGTACGGCGGATGCGGATGGTATTGCCACTGCAGCTCCACCTCGCTCGTCTCGTAGAACTTCTTCGGCAGGTACTTGTCGTAGAGCTGGTGCGCCCGCGGATCCGGCGGCGGGTCGAGAGCCGTGACCGGCTGCTTGACCGGCGGCACGAACAACTCCGCGACGAAGGGCTCCGCCTTCGGGCTCGGCTGAAAGAACGGCGCGGCGAAACCGTCCGGCGGGCAGAGATACTGGAGCAGGTCGCGTTCGTTCTCGCGCTCGCTGTGGCGCGCGTCCGTTTGCGTGGCGCAGCGCGCACCCGCCGCGGCGGCGGCAGCCAGCCGGAGCACATCCCTTCGTTTCATGAGGCCCTCTCTCTCGTTGGCCGGACGGGAAGCACTCACGGCACTCCAACAGGAGTACCACGAGAAGGCCTGGTCCCTACCCGGACTGCGTCATGATTGAACGAATCTACTCGGCCGGATCTGGACCGTACGGTTCGAGACCACCAGGACGCCCAGGAACAGCAGGGCCACGAGCAGCAGTACCGCCACGTGTTCACTGACCGTTCCCGCATTTGCGCTCCGTTGCACGAAACCGGCATCACGCACCGGGCGTTCGCTGCCATGCTCGACGGATACGGAATCGGAGCAGGTCCGAGCGGTCGTCGGGATGGACGGGCAACACGATCGCCAGCGTGAGATAGATCCAGAAACCCAGGCCCTGAAAAATGCTGAAAAGCACGAATGTTGCGCGGAGCGATCCGGGAGAAACTCCCAACCGCTCGCTGGTTCCCAGGCAGACTCCCGCGAGGCGCCGGCCGGTTCGCAGCCGCCGGCACGCAGCCCGGACAACTCCGAGGATCGTTTCGGCTTCCGGGCCCATTCGGTGCGGACCACGTTCCAGGAGATCTGAAACAGCCAGCGATCGAACGGGAGCGCGGGATCGAATCCCGGTGCGGCACGAACGACGCGCAGCCAGATGGTTTGATACGCATCCTCGACCTCGACGCCGTCGAGCGAGCGCCGGAGAATCGCCAGGACCGGCGTCCGGTACCGCTCCAGCAGCAGAGCGGCGCAGTCTCCGTCTCCGTCGATCATCCGTCCCACCAGTTGGGCGTCCGTGAGCGAGTTGCGGTTCACACTCATTCTTTACCGGCCAGGCGCGGGCAGGTACCCGATCTGCACCGAAGCCGACGCGCCTTCCGACTCGAGATCGACGCCATTGAAGGAACTGCGTCCGGACGTCGATGCAACGAGCCCCGCCAGAATGCGCATCAGCGTCGACTTCCCCGCCCCGTTCGGACCCAGCAGCCCGAACATCCCGCGGTCCACCGTCAACGAGACTCCTGCAAGCGCAACCCGGCCGCCGGGATAGACCTTGCCCAGTTCCTCGATTCGCAGCATCCGTTCCTCTCGAACGCAATGACCACGAATCGTCGAGAAAGGTTCACCCTCACCGGGATGGCTTAGACTCGC
This sequence comes from uncultured Acidobacteriota bacterium, assembly GCA_963821585.1. Classification (GTDB taxonomy): domain Bacteria; phylum Acidobacteriota; class Thermoanaerobaculia; order Gp7-AA8; family Gp7-AA8; genus QHVT01. Next base: position 2,289,528 of record CAWGEI010000003.1, on the reverse strand, counting down.
CGAGTGGGACTCTTGACCTTCAGCATCAACGTCACCCTGGACGGCTGCGTCGACCATCAGGAGGGAATCGCCGACGACGAAACACACGCCTTCTTCACCCGCCTCATGGACGAGGGCGGGGCGATGCTATGGGGCCGCGTCACCTACGAGATGATGGAGGGCTACTGGCCGTCGGTCGCCCGCGGCGACGAGGAGGCGCCGCCGGCGTTGCGCGAGTGGGCGGTCAAGCTGGAGGCCAAGCCGAAGTACGTGGTGTCGTCGACGCGAACGGACTTCCCGTGGACCAACAGCCACCACATCGCCGGCGACCTGCGCATGGGCGTGCAGAAGCTCAAGGACGCGACCCCGGCCGGCGTGCTCCTCGGTAGCGGCAAGCTCGCGACCGAGCTGGACCGGCTGGATCTGATCGACGAGTACAAGTTCCTCGTCCACCCCAGGATCGCCGGACACGGCCCGACTCTGTACCAGAGCGGGCTGCCCAGCACGCGACGCCTCGAGCTGGTCTCGGCGAAGCCGCTCCGCAGTGGCGCGGTCGCCATGCACTACCGGCGCGCGCGCTGACTCAGAGCAGCCCCATCGCGCCCCGCCCGGAGGTCGCGGGCTCGAGATTGGCAGGCCCTAGAATCAACGCCTCGGAGGGCGGCGGGCAGGGCTTCGGCGGCATGCATGGCGACGTTCCGGGGATCGACTTCGAGTCCGAGATCATCTCCTCGGTCGAAGACGGCGCCGTGTCGACGCCGGCGAACGGGAAGGTGTATACCGGCAAAATCGCGTACACCTCCCTCGGCGTCAAATCAGGTCAGACGATCCGCGTCATCGCGCGCGAGCTCAATGACCGCGGGGAACGACACGGGATGTTTCCGGATGCGTGGCTGAAATTGAAATGAGCTCATCCCCGTCGTGCTGATGGCGGGCTTCTACATCCTCGCCCTCGCCCTCGCCCTCGCCACTGCACTCCTGGATCGGGATCGCATAGACTTTGCCGAATCCGGAGGGTCTATGCGGCGATGGATGGGGATCTTGTTGTGTGTCATGCCGCTCACCGCGGCCGGGGCAACGCGGCTCGTGACGACAGCGGGTGCGGATGTGGGGGACTGCACCGTTGCGCCGTGCGCAACGATCAACTACGCGGTGGGTCAGGCCGTTGACGGCGACACGATCGACGTCGGTCCCGGGACCTTCAACAACGGCGGCGCGGACGTCAACATCACCAAAAGTCTGATCGTCGCAGGCGAGCAGGCCGGCGTCGACGCGCGAGGCCGCTTGGCGACGGAGACGCTGATCACCGTGCCGGTGCTCCTGTCCGAGGACAACGTCGTGTTCGACGGATTCACGGTGACGTGCGGCGCGTGTACCGGAATCGGTGCGGGCATCGTGACCTCGGCGTCGTTTTCGGGCTACCAGGTGCTGAACAACATCGTCACCGGGAATCCGGTCGGGATTTTTCCCGGGTCGACCGGCGCAACGCAGGCGGCCATCCAGTTCAACCACATCACCGGCAACAACGACGCGGGCGGCCCCAAGAGAGGGATCAACACCGACAACAGCGTGACGAATCTCCTCATCGACCAGAACTGGATCGACGGTCACAATGGGCAGAACATCCTCATCAGCGGGACGGATCTCAACCCCGCCTCCGCGATCATCACCAACAATACCTTCGCTCAGAACGGCGTCGACGGCGGCAATGGGATCGTGCTGTACGACAATGACGGAACGCGGATCAACCGCAACGTCGTGACCGGCGGCGCGTTCGGCGTGATCTCCATCGGCGGTGGCGACACGAACATCCAGATCCACGAGAACAGCATCACGGGCAGTGCGTCGACTGCGATCGAGATCGGCGATTCGGGGCCCGGCGATAACGGCAACATCGATATTCAGTTCAACACGATCGTGAACAATCTCGTCGGCGTGAGCGTCCTGAACGGAAATCCCGTCCCGATCGAGTTGCACTTCAACCGCATCGTCAACAACACCACCGACATGGAGCTCGCCGTGGTGTCGACGGTCGACGCCGAGAACAACTGGTGGGGCTGCAATGAGGGACCTGATGTCTGCGGGACGGCGGTGGTCGTCGCCGGTGCCACGCTCGACGATGATCCGTGGATCGTGATGGACATCGCCGCGGCACCGGCGAGCATCACGACGCTTCAGACCAGCACCGTGACCTCGGACTTCCTGCAGAATTCCGACGCCGTAGCGATCAGCGGCACGTTCGACTTCACGCCAACGAGCGTTGCGTTTTCCGCGACGAACGGCACGATGACTCCGCCGGCCGCTGATCTGAGCGGCGGGGCCGCTTCGTCGACGTTCACACCGGCGAGCTCCGGCATCGCGACGGTGAGCGCATCGCTGGACGACGAGACCGTATCGACCACGATCACCGTCTCCGCCATCACCGTCACGATGATCCTCACGTCGAACAACAATCCGTCCACCTTCGGCGAGAACGTCACGTTCACCGCTACGATCTCGGATCCGGCCGCGACGGGCACGGTGACGTTCACGGATGGCATCACGCCCCTCGGAACGGTGGCGGTCGCGGCAGGAATCGCGCAGCTCACCACGAGCACGCTGAGCGCCGGCTCGCACACGATCACTGCGACGTATTCGGGCGACGCGACCTTTACCCCCGCAACAGCAGTGCTGACGCAGATCGTCGATCAAGGCGAGCTCACCACGGTTCCCACGCTTTCGGAGTGGATGCTGTTGCTGCTCGTGGCGATGCTCGCGGGCGTTGCGATGCTGGTGATGAAGCGATAGACGGCAACGCAGGGCGTCTATCGCGCAGCGATCAAAGCGCGCACCTCGCGAATGCCGTTCCGCGCCTCGGCATTCTGCGGATCGAGGCGCGCGGCTTCCTCGTAACCCTGCAGCGCCAGCGCGAGCTCGGCGCCGGCGCGCTCCTTGTCGCCGTGGTTCTTCGCCAGCTCCTCCCCCAGGTACTGTCTCCAGGAGGCCTGCTTCGTGCGGAACAAGACTCTGCCGGGAGCGAGCGTGGCCGCTTTCTGAACGTCGATCAAGCCGCTGCGGATGGCGTTCTCCCATCCTGCGGCGCCGAGGTTGCGGCGGACCATGCCCAGGCCGGCTTTCGCGTCCGCGAGCGAGAAGCGGTAGTCCGCGTTGCCGGGCTCTCGTTGCACGAGGCTGTCGGCCACGACGACGGCTTCCTGCATCAGGCCGAGGGCGGCTGGATTGTCGTTCTCGGCGATCAGCGCTTTGGCGAAGGCATTCCGGGCCTCGAGGAGCCGGGTGTTCATCGCGTTCTGCGCGGACTCGGGCGCAAGCCAGGCCGCGATCTGGGCCGCGTGCATCGATGCGCTGAGGGCCGCGAAGCGATCCTCTTTTCTGCTCATCCGCTCAAAGCCGGCGCGCAGCTCGTCATACGTGACATACGAAGCCGGACGGACAAGGGTCGCCAGGGAATTCCGCCGGACCTCGTCGAACCTCGCCGACGCCCGCTGCTCCTCCGCGGACGCGGCAGCCGCTTGACGCAGCTTCTCCCGTGCTTCGGGAAGCCGGCCGAGCTCGCGGAGAATGTCCGCTTCCTCGCCGAGGAGGGCGATTGCCGTCTGAGCTCCCGCGGCATCGTTCCGGTCGCGCACTCCCTGACCGCGAACGTCCTGCGCGGCGCGGATGATGAACAGCCGCTCCGCGGCCTGCCCGCCCCGCGCCGCGAGAATCGCGGAACGCGTCTGCCAGGCCCAGACGAGATCGTCCTGCAGCGACGTGTTCGTCGTGTCCTCCGCCGCCAGCGCACGCAAGGCGGCGATCGCCTCCAGGACGAGCGCTTCCGCGTCGTCGAGCGAGGGCACGGGCGTGCAGGAGCCGGGTTTCTGCTGGCACGCGACCATCCCCGTGCTCACGAGCACCTGGGAGGTCGCACGCTCGCGCTGCCACAGCCGATCGTCCGGATCCGACCGCCGCAGCTCCTCGGATTCCGCCAGCACTCTCCGATAATCCGCGAGCGCCAGTCCCGGCGACGCCGCACGGCGCGCGTTCCCGCGCCAGGCGAGCGTCGCCAGCGCATTCTTTCGCGCGGCGATCGACGACGGCCGCAGCAGGCGTGCCTGCTCGGCGAGCGCCGCGGCGCCTTCGTGGTCTTCCAAGGAAGAGAAGATCACCGCGCGTGCGTGCGCGGCGCGGGTGAGGGCCTGCAGGGCAATCGGATCGGGATAGGGAGCGGCCTGCTCCGCCATCGGGCCGCACTGCGGAGGCGTCTTCCCTCGGCCGAACAAGAGCTCCGACAGGATCGTGAACGTCCTCTCGAGATCGGCGAGGGCGCGCGCCGGGTCTCCCATCCGCGTCTTCAGCTCGACCGTCACCACCAGGCTTTCGGCCATGCTCGTGCAGTCGTTGCGCACGACGTCCGCGGGCCCCGGCGTGTTCGCCACGATGCGCCAGGTCCTGTCGGCCGCCTCGATGTACGGCAGGGCCTCGGTGAGTTTCCCCTGGCTCAGGAGCGCGTTGCCGAGGCGGTCGTAGGTGCGGGCGAGCTCGCGGGGTGCGTCGGGATTGCCGCGGGCGCTCTCGAACGTCTTCAAGGACTCGCGGAACAGACTCACCGCCTCGGCGACCTGCCCCTCGGTGCGCTTGATCTCGCCCCGGTTGCGCAGAGACAGTCCGCGGTTCAGCGCACTGCGCATCCCGACGCCGCGCTCATCGACCTGCTCCTGCACCTGCAGCAGCAGCGTGCTCCGGCCGACGTCGCGCACCTCGCCCAGAAACTGCTCGCCGAGCAGGAAGCCGAGGAGGTTCTCGGCGCTGTCGCGTTCCTTCTGGACCGTGCGGTTCGAGACCACCAGGACGCTCATGAACAGCAGGGCCACGAGCAGCAGCACCGCCACGCCGGAAATCCATAACGCGCGCTTCACCGATTTCGGCAGCTTCTCGCCGCGCGCGGCGAACACCGACTCGGCGAGGCGGTCGTGACTCAGCTCGTAGAACGTGCTCTCCAGCCGCCGCTCCTCGCGAACGAGGCGCTCCCGGACCAGCACGTCGAGCGTCCTCTCGCCGATGTGGTAGTCGCTGAGGATCTGGGCCTTTTCGAGCATGAGCCGCTGTCCGGACGATCCGAGCAGACCTTCTTCGCACAAGGCCGCCGCCCGTTTGCGCTCGGCCGGAGAGGAGATTCGCGAAAGAACGTCGCGATAGAAATTCGCGAGCACTTCGGCGAATGCGTTGCTCCCCTTGAAGTCGTTCAGGGTGAGCACGACGGGCTCGTTCTGTGTTGAACTATGTATGGATTCCTTCCGCTGCGCGATCCCCTCGGCATGCCGGCAGAGCAACTGCAGCTGGAACGGCTCGATGACGTCGGAGCGTCCCTTCAGGTAGGTCAGCATGGCGTCGAGGGCGAAGTCGTCGTAGGTGAACGGCTGCGTCCAGTACGGCGCGTCTCCTTCCTTTATCTGCAGCTTCGCCGGGTTGACGACTGCGTCCGCCGCGTCGCTCTCCGACAACGGTTTCAGCCGCAGGCGCTCCTGAAAGAGCCGCGGAATCCTTGCGCTGAATTGCTCCAGTTCGCCGAGGTGCGTTTCTTTGAGACTGATCAGCAGCTTCACGTCCGGACGTTCGAGCGGCGCGCCCTGCAACCGCTCCGGCGGAGTTCCGGTGGCCAACCGTCCGAGCTCCGCCGCGAGCTCATCCCGGAATGCCTGGTCCCGGAGCGTGAAGACCTCCTCGAACTGATCGAACACCAGGACGGGAGTCAACAACAGATCGTCGCGCCAGGCGGTGGTCGTGGCGAGCAGTTCCCACAACCCGGTTGCGTTGCCGTCGCCGACGTCGACGCCCTCGTTCACGACGCTCTCGCGGATCGAGCGTGCCACCGCGTCCGTCAACGACTCGGCCGGGTCATTGAGACGGATCATGACCGGCAGGAACGGTTTCGCTCGCAGCAGCGGGAACAGGCCCGCCTGCAACAGCGATGTCTTGCCGAGGCCGGACTGGCCGAACTGCAGCAGTAAGGGGACGCTCAGGACGCGGAGATAGAGCTCCTCCGTCTCCCGTTTGCGCCCGAAGAAGAGCGCCGCATCCTCGGGCCCGAAAGGACCGGTGCCGGGGTAGCGTCTGCGAGAGCTCATCACGCCACTGCCTGCGATCGCGCGCTGAGGGCCACGCGATTCCGCCAGTCCTCGAGGATCGAGTCCGCGAGCGCGTCTTCCCCGCCGGACGCATCGACGTCGATCACATGGTGGCTTTCGAGATCGCTGAGAATCCCGCAGCCGCCGCACTGGACCGGAATCAGAAAGCGCAGCTTCTCCCCCCGGTACTCCGCCATCCCCGACTGCCGCACCTGCGCTTCCCGGATCTCGCGATGAAAGACGCCCTCCGTTCGCGACAGCATCTGTTCGGTCTGCAGCACGATGACGTAATCGACCATCTTCTGGATGACGCGGATCAGCTTCTGGTTCCAGTCGTCCCCTGCGCGAAGATCCTGCCGGTCCTGCCAGACGTTGATGCCGCGCGCGTGCAGCTTCACCATCAGCGCCTCGACGCGATCGCGGTTCTCGCTCGCGTAGCTGATGAACGCCAGCGGCACCTTCTCCGATGACTGGACGGACGGCACGGACTCCGATGCCGCGTGTACCCGCTTCCGGCCGCTGGCCTCATAGGCCGCGGAGAGCTGCTTCGCAAAGGTCTCCCATTGCAGCGGCCGGAACTCGATCAGCCGGTCCCCGGAGAAGAAGCCCACCGCCTGCTGGCGGTCGGGATGGTTGAAGAAGTGCGTGTCTTCGAACGCGATGGCCTTGCTCTGATGTCCGTAGACATTCATCACCTGGAGCAGCACGCGCAGATACCAGTTCTGAAATCCGAAGCCGATGAACAGAAATGACGCCGAAGGGTCGGCCAGCAGCGAGCGCACCTGATCGGGCACGGACGGAGCGCCTCGCACGATGGCCACGAGAAACTCGATCAGATCCCCTTCCGTCAGCACCAGCGACCGCGCCTCTACGTGATGGCCGAACAGGTGATAGACGATCGGCCGATCCGCCGTCGGCGTCGTGAGCCGCGGTGTATAGACGGGGCGAAACCCGTAGTATCCCCGCTGCGGCGTCTTCCCTTCTGTCTCCGCGAACGCGTTCAACATCAGGCTGTCCGGCGACGCACAGATGCACAGCCGGAACGGCAGCTTCGCGAGATCGCGGTGGAAATCCGTCGTCGCATTCGCCTCCCGCTCGTAAAAGTCCTGCACCGCGACGTCGAGCTCCACCCGGTCCTGGCGCGTCCGGTAGTAAAGGTCCGCGGCGCGATGGAGGCTCGTCGAGGAAGCGGCGCCTTCGCCTCCCGCCACCCCGATCGACTCCATCAGCTCCTGGGCCAGCAGACTGTCGAGCGGCTGCCGCTCGGGATCATCGGCACGAACCGCCACACGCGGCCCGAGGACGAGCACGCAGTCCCCGCGGTCGATCCGTTCGACCAACCCGCGCAGCTCCCGCACCTCACGCTCGTTCTGTCGCGACATCTCCACCGGCACACTCCTCCCGAGGCTCGAAGCTCACGTGGCCCACGAGGCTGAGTTTACAACCAAGGCTCCCGCGGCACCGGCCGGGCAGGCCCCTACTGCGATCGTTCCATGCCGCCGCCTGCCGGCGCGCTCGATTCAGGTGCGGCTTTCGCGGCCTTCTTCGCCTCGACCAGGTTCGGGTCGGGCCTCTTGTCGGAGGTCTGGCTCGGGACTGCGGGTGCCGCGCCCACCAGCTTCTTTCCCTTGCGCGAGCCGAAGGTCAGCGCATACGCCCAGGTGAACTCCGCCCCGAGCAGAAAGATCTGCGCCGAGTAGTAGACCCACAGCAACGTCACCACCAGCGAGCCGGCAGCGCCGAATCCCGAGGTCACGCCACTCCTGCCGATGTAGAGCCCGATCAGCGCCTTGCCGATCGTGAACAGCAGCGCGGTCACGATGGAGCCGATCCAAACGTCCGCCCACGCCACCTTCACCCGCGGCATGACCTTGTAGATCATCGCGAAGACCGACGTGGTGAGGGCGAAGCTGACGACAAAGTTGATCGCCGCGACGAGGGCCTGCCAGTCCGCGAAGAGCGGCCCCCACAACCTTCCCACTGCTGCCAACGCCGCGCTGACCACCAGCGAGACCATCAGCAGAAAGCTGATGCCCGCGATCGTGCCGAACGACAGCAGGCGCGTCCGCAACAGGCTCCAGATGCCCAGCTTGGATTTCGGGGCGCGCCAGATGCGGTCGAGTGCATCCTGCAATTCGGCAAAGACGGAGGTCGCTCCGACCAGCAGCAACACGATGCCGGCCACCGCCGCGGTGACGCTTTCGGCAGGCTTGCTCGCGCTGTCGAGCAGCCGCTGCACCGCCTCGGCGCTCTCTGGTCCCATCAATCCCCGCAGCTGGAAGGCGATCTCCCCACGCGCCGCCTCGACGCCGAAGATCAGCCCCGCCACCGAGATCACGATCAGCAGAAACGGCGCGATCGAGAACATCGTGTAATACGCCAGCGCCGCGCCCATGCTCTGCGCGTAGTCGTCGACCCACGAAGATGCCGCGGCCTTCGTGAGGATCCAGATGTTCTTCGCCGTCATGACCACCCTCGCTCGCGTTTTGGCCATGGCGGCAGTCTACGTCCGGACAGGCGTGTCCACACGATCCGTTCGAGCCGCAAGGCGCTCCGTCGATCGGCCGACGGGTGGGAGCCGCGCCAGCCGTGAAGCCTCCGTGCTCTCTGTGCGCTCCGTGGTGAATCGGTTCCCTGTGAGTCTTGCACGAGAGTGAGACCGATTCACCACAGGCCCCATCGGCGGCAGCCGGCCACCGGTACCGAAGCGGTGCAGACGAGCCAACGTAGGGCGTGGCTTCAGCCCGCCTCTCGGGCGGGGTGGGGACTTTACGAACCTGCCATGCTCACACCGGGGAGGCGGGCTGAAGCCACGCCCTACATTGGCTCGTCGTGGCTGCAAGGAGACTTTCGCAGCAGAGAGCACGGAGGCTTTGCCGCTGATGGCTCAGCCCGCGCGTTCCTGATCCCCCGTCGGCGGGCTCTGCATCGATGCGGAGCGCGACTGACGGCTCAGATCGCCCCAGCGGGAGGCGCCGAACATTCGGAAGGATCGGGCAAGACATTGGAGCGATCGGTCAACGATGGCGCCGAGCCGCGGCGTTACGTTGGGTATGCGAGTGACGACGCAACTGAGCAAACAGGAGAGGCCATGAGCGAGAAGAAGGTTTGGTTCATTACGGGTGCCGGGCGCGGCATGGGTGCAGATTTCGTCAAAGCCGCCCTGGAGGCCGGACACGCGGTTGTGGCGACCGGCCGCGACCCCGAGCGCGTAGCGCAGGCGTTGGGACACGCCGACGACGTGCTGGCGGTCAAGCTCGACGTCACCAGCCGCGCCGATGCGGAGGCGGCGGTGCGTGCCGCGGTCGAGCGCTTCGGGCGGATCGACGTCCTGGTCAACAACGCCGCGAGCTTTTACGCGGGCTATTTCGAGGAGCTGACGCCGGAGCAGATGGAGCGGCAGTTGGCGACGAGCCTCTTCGGCCCGATGAACGTCACCCGCGCCGTGCTTCCGGTGATGCGCAGGCAACGGTCGGGTCAGATCATCACGATCTCCTCGTCCGCCGGCCTCGCGGCTGGCTATGAGTTCGTCACCGCCTACGCCGCATCGAAGTTCGGTCTCGAGGGGTGGATGGAGTCGCTTCACGTGGAGGTCGCGCCATTCGGCATCACGACGACCATCGTCAACCCCGGATTCTTCCGCACGGAGCTGCTCACCGAGCAGTCGACGAGCTTCGCCGAGCCGTCCATCGCGGACTACGACGAGCGCCGAGGGCCGCTCGTCGCGTATTGGAAGTCCCAGAACGGCCAGCAGTCCGGCGACCCGGCAAAGCTCGCCCGTGCCCTGATCACCATCTCCGAACAAGAGCCGCCGCCGCAGCGGTTCGTCGCGGGCGCCGATGCCGTCGCGGGCGCGGAGCAGAAGGTCGCGCTTCTTCGGCAGCAGATCGACGCGAACCGTGAGCTATCGAGCTCGCTCGCATTCGATGCAGACGCTACGAGCTGGACGGCGCACCACACACCAAGGAAAGGGAGCTTCTCATGAAAGACAATCACGCAAACGCATTCCGCACCGCAACGATCACTTTCGCGGCCGTCGCACTGACCATCCTTTCGTATGCGCCGGCATTCGGCGCCGACAGGACGGCACCCACGCAGTCAAGACGCTCCGATGAAGAGCGTTCGATTCATGAAGCGCGACATCAAGATGGCCGGTAACCTCTACTTACCGCCGGGATTCAACGCGAGCGGCCAGTACGCGGCGATTGTCGTCGTGCACCCTGGCGGCGGCGTCAAGGAACAGACGGCTGGCCTGTACGCGGAGAAAATGGCCGAACATGGGTTTGTCGCGTTGGCCTTCGATGCCGCCTACCAAGGCGAAAGCGGCGGCGAGCCACGCCTGCTGGAAGACCCGATGTCGCGAGTGGAAGATGTCAGCAGCGCTGTGGACTACCTGACCACGCTGGCCTACGTCGACGCGAATCGCATCGGAGCCCTCGGCATCTGCGCAGGCAGTGGCTACACCGTCAAAGCCTCGACGCTCGATCGCCGCATCAAGAGTGTGGCGACCGTGAGCGCGGTGGACACGGGCGCGTCGGTCCGCAAGGGATGGACCGGCACGGCTCCGCTCTCCGATCAGATCGCAACGCTCGAAGCGGTCGCCGCGCAGCGCACGGCTGAAGCGCGAGGCGCCAAACCGAAGTACGTCGAGTACGTGCCCGAGCTGGTCGACAGCACCACGCATCGGGACATGAAAGAGGCGTACGAGTACTACCGGAAGGCCCCGTACATGAACGCGAGATCCCCGAACAAGATGCTCTTCACGAGCCTCGGAAAGATGCTGGCGTTCACGGGATTCGATCAGGTGGACACGTTGCTGACGCAGCCGTTGCTGGTGATCGCCGCTAGCGAGGCGGGCTCGCTCTGGCACAGCCAGGAGCTCTACGCAAGAGCGAAGGCAGAGAAGAAGGAGCTGTTCATCATCGACGGCGCGACGCACATGGATCTGTATGCCGGCGCCCGTGTCGGACCGGTGACGCAGTCGCTGTCCGCGTTCTTCAAGCAGAACCTCGGAGTTTGATCTAGGCGGCGCGCGACCGGACGGATGGTCGCGCGCCGCCACACGTGGAGGATTGAAGCTTGCGCGGAAGACAAACGAGTGACGTAGCGACGCTGGCGAGATTGATCGCGGCTCTTGCGCCCTACGATGGAAGCATCGACCTCCGCGGCGCCGGCGTGCACGCGATCCGTCTTTCGCACTCGAATGACGAGCCAATCCACTACGTGCAGCCTTCGTCGCTCTGCATCGTCGCGCAAGGGGCGAAGGTCGTGATGATCGGCGAAGACACCTACGGATACGAAGCCGGACAGATGGCGCTGTATTCGATCGACGTCCCGATGGCGGGCCGAGTCACACGGGCCAGCGTTTCGGAACCGTACCTGCTGCTCATGATCGATCTCGACGCGGAGAAGATCTCCGAGCTGGCGCTGAAGGTGTATCCGAATGGACTGCCGCAACGGCGGGATCTTCGTTCGCTCTATGTCGGCGATCCCGACCCCTACCTCATCGACGCGGCGACGAGACTCGTCGAGCTGATGGCGCAGCCGGCCGAAGCGCAACTCCTCGCACCGCTCGTCCGCGACGAAATTCTGATCCGGCTGCTGCGCAGTCCGATGGGACCACGGGTTGCCGAGATCGGCCGGGCAGGTTCGAGCGTGCATCGGGTCGCGAACGCCGTCACGTGGTTGCGCACGAATTTCGACCGCGCCGCGAACATCGAAGAACTTGCGACGCTCGTGAACATGAGCGTCACGTCGTTTCATCGGCAGTTCAGAGCCGTCACCGGCATGAGTCCGCTGCAATACCAGAAGACGCTTCGCCTGCAGGAAGCCCGACGACTCATGCTGACCACCATGATGGATGCCGGCGCGGCGGGCCGGCGCGTGGGTACTCGAGCGCGTCACAGTTCAGCCGCGAATACAGCCGTTTCTTCGGCAGTGCGCCAGCGACAGACGTCGACCGGTTACGCAATGAGGGGCACGGGGCGCCAGACGTGCCCGGGTAGAATTTAGCTCAAGGATCGCGGTCGATGGTGAAGACCCACGTGCTGTCGCGCTGGAAGACGGCTCGTAGGACCCGCGCAGCATGACGCTGCGCACGCACTGTTCGAGCTCGCGGAAGTTGCCGGGCCACCCGATCCGTTCGAGCCGGAAGGCGCTCCCCGTCTGGCGCGACTTCGTGCGCGGGAGTCGGCGGCCGACGGGCATCCAGCACACTCCGCTCCCGGGCGCCCGAGATCGCGATGTCGAGCGCCGCCGTCTCCTGGGCCTTGGGGCCAACCAGCGTTCATGCGAACGCGAGGGATCGGTCCGGCTCCAGATGGTCGTTCTTTTTCCCTTGGTCATCGAGCCACTTCTGGTCCGGCATGGCTAAATTCCGGATAAACGGCGTCGATTTGTCGCGAATGAATATCACGGCCGGTGACAGGGGGTGTTTCCTGGGCAGGAACAGGCCGACTAATGCCGCCACAATCCCTACGACCGCCGCCACGACGCCGATCACCGGGATGAGCGACGCGATCTCAATTCCCGCTAGTGCCGCTATCCCCGAGCCCGCCTCGACAAGAAATGCGATGCCATTGGCCGCACCGCCAAGGATATCGAATGTGATGACCGCAGTCGACTGTCCGGATGAAAAGTCATGCGCGATCTGATAGCCGGCCGCCACGCAGGCAGCGGTCATTGCTCCCAAGGTGATGCTTTTGGCGAATGCGCCGCCGAACGAGGCAATTCGTTCCCATTTGTTGGCGGCGGCGCCAAGCTCTTCCAACCTCATGATATCGTTTCCCGCTGCAGCTCCTCCCGCGCCGAGACCGCCTCCCAAATCCACATTCAACTTGACTCCGATTCTTTCGCAAATCACGGTCGCCCGCTCCAACTCGAACGCGCCGTTGATTTGCATTCCTGCTTCCATCAGCTCCATCGCGTCATCGCTGATCGTGGTCAGTTTCCTTGCAGCGGTCCACATCGCCATGTCGCTGAATATGTTCGCGGTCACGTCGGCAACCTCCGCCACGACCGTTATTTTCTCCGCCGTCTCGAGCTTGTCCCAATTCTGAAAAGCCACAACGCAGCTGTAAAGCCCGAATGCGTACACCCCCATCGTCATGAACGTGCGGCATGACCAGAACCTATTCTCCTGGGCCCACTCATTGATCCTGTTACAAACCGGAAGGTCTCTTTTGGAGACGATGATGTTGACTGAATCCTTGATGAGCGACATCATTTCGAACACTAGGTGATCCGTGCTGTCAGCGTTGAATTCCTTCATCAACTCCGCCAGCTCGTTCCTTGCCGTTTGATTGACCTCCCCCTGCCATTGATCGTCGGCCAGTAAATTGGCGAACTCCAATTTGAAGTATTCGGTCAAAAATTCCACGAAATCGTCTTCGTTTTTGGGGTCAAAATATTCGATCACCTGGGACAACCGCCGATTCACCACCTGATCGTGCAGCGCCGTCGCATAGGACATAGGCTTACCACTCCCACCGAGGATCAGCCTGGGTTGGGGGTCAAGCACATGGAGGATGGACGACAAGTGAAGCACTCTCTTCTGTAGATCCTGTGCCGTCTGCAGTGCAAGGCCGGTGAAAAACGGATCGCGCGTACAGTATTCATACAGCTTCTTCGCCCAGTCAGCCGGATGATCGTTCTTATACGGCGCCAATCCGGGGACGAAGTCGCCGTACGTATTATCCATGATGCTCGACATCGCCAGATTGTAGCCTTTCGACTTGGAAAAACTGGTGTCGCCATCGCCCGTCCAGAAATAAGTCATTTTCGCATCGCGGTTTTGAATGGTCGCGATCTCATTCTTGATCTCTTTGATGTCGGATTTCGAGAACGCCTCGCTGAGGTAGCCGATCGAAAAATCATTGCGCAGGAAATTGCGGATGTCTGCGTTGTTTTTCGCCAGATCAACGTCGGACTGCTTCAATACCGTACCGACCACTGGCCTGGTTTCACCGAACAAGTCCAGCTGGTCCTGATCGATTTCATGGAGCATCAGGGCTTTCAGCCTGTCGAAACTGATTTGATGCACCCGATCCATCGCCGGCGGTGGCAAGGTGGACAGCTCCTCCACGCTCAGCTTACCTTGCAGGCTGGCAGCCACCAGAAAGTCGGCATCCGAGGCATTGTGGCCTCCGACCTGTCTGCCTCCCTCCGACCTCGCCGGCATGTCCTGCACGATGCCGCGGATCGCGGTCAGCTGATGATGTGACGTGCACTCCCCGCGCACGTCAAACTTGTTGTCGCGATTGCCGGGCGAGGACTTGGAATATTCATAGGTCTGACCGGACAATGTCGCGTAATCCAGAGAAAATGTGAGATTGTCGGCGTCGCCATAGCGGCTGAAACCATTGCTGAGCCATAAAGGCTTGAACTGAACCTTCGCGATCAGATGCTCCGCTTCAGTGCCCAACAGCACGTCCGAATAAGTCGGCAGCTTGTCGCTTTTCTTTTGATCTTTCCTGTCCAGCAGCCGCGCCATTGGCACCATGACTGTCTCATCATCATGGGTCTGCTCCACAAAACCCATGGCCAGGCTGTACCATGGGTCGTTCCCTTCAGGGCGTACGACGGTCATGGTGTATTCGAGCATGGAGGCTGCGGAAAATTCGGCTTTCCTGTCGTTGAAAAGCACGGAGCCTCTGGCCATGCACATCCCATGGAACATGGAGATCTTCAACGACCCGAATTCCTTGGTGCCGTCGGGACGGGCGCGAACCCAGTTATGGAATCCATTCCTGACTTCGCAATCAACGTTGGAATTGTTGACCAGCAGCGTCCCCTTTGCGAGCGCGATCGTCTCGATCCCGGATTCATGGTCGGTCTCTCCTGCAAACTTCACACGCATGACATGAATGGACATATCGATCTCCGTCATTTGTTGGAAAGCTGATCAGCGTTTGCGGCTCGCCGGCGTGTTCTAGCACAGTCGGTATTTCTTCGGACCGCCCGCACTGCCGATCCAATCACCTAATTCTCGGCCGCGATAAGTGTCATAAATCGAGTAACGCTGCGGTAGCTTGCGATCCTCCACAATCGTTTCCTTCTGACAAGCTTGCACGGTATCGCTTTTTACGGATCCGAAAAACGAGGTATTTTCAGCGAACAGGAGCACGATCGTTTCCAGCCAATCGTGCTTTCGATAGTCAACGGTGCGCTCGAAAGCCGGATTCTTTCGCCAGACCTTCAGCAGGTTGTTGCTGGAAGCCAGGCTGCGGTCGACGTAGTCGACATAGTTCAGGAATGCAATGACCGGCAGAATGCTGCCGGCGGTGTAGCACTCCAGCATGAAGCCGTTGATGAAAACTTCATTGCAGCACCTCTCCATCAATTCGCTGACGAAACGTTCCTTGTTCCTGTCGATGGCCGACATCCCGGCGCCGGCATTGATGAAATCTACGATGAAATGCTGTCCGACTCCGGTCCCGTATTTCTTGAACCAGTTTGAAACCACAAAGAAGCCCACCGGGCTCATTGCTTTCGAATGGTTGTGAGATTCCGTTTTCGACAATTTCGACAACACAAAGCTGCAATAGGTCACCGCCAATTCAACCAGTTCATCTTTCAGTTCATCCTTCCCAAATGTCGAAAACTCCTGGAATGCGTGCCGCGAGAAAAATACCTTGCTGACCGGTTTGTCAGAAAAATAGATCGCTCGTGTCAGTTTTTCCATCAGGGCGGAATCCGGGCTGGAGTGGATGCCCTTGACCACTTTCAAAAAGTCCTCGAAAGCGAAACTCGCCGCTTTCTGGGCGATAGGGATCAAATTGATAAACTCAGTCATCGGTTTCACCTTCGAGCTCGCGACGAACGGAGCATGGACCTGACCGCCCCCATTCGCGCGGAGTTGTTACCCATCAGGGTCGTTTCACGGCACAATTGCTCCCGGCCGCGACACGGTCATGGTTGCGGCGGGTTGCTGCATAGCTCCTACGGCATGACGTTCCATGCTTTCGGGAGCAATTCTCTTTGGAATTTCGGACCCGCGAAAACATAGATTACTACCGTCATTCTGGCAAGCATTAATTGGGGAGACGAGCGAAGCAGCTGCGGCATGAGACCTCCGATGCGACGCGGAAGCTGAGCCATGCGGCGTCCGTCTCGCCCGTGTTCATCGAGCTGACGAACGTCGCGGTCACCAACCAGATGGCCCTGGTGCACGGCGAAGGCACCCCGCCGGACGAGGTCCGCGACCTGGTGGCGTACTCAGACGCGTACGTGCCGCTGGCCGACGAGCTCGAGGCGCTGGCGCAGTTCATCCGCTACAGCACCACCGCCGCGCGCAACGTCGCCGACATGCGCCGTGCCCTGGGCAGGCAGCGGAAACCGACGCCCGAGGAGGCCGCAAAGAACGCGGCCGACCGCGCGGCGAGGGCGGCGGCGAAGGCAGGCGAGGTGTGGCCGGCGCCGGCCACGACGGAGCCGTAGCACAGTAGACCCGCGGGCGCGCCGCAAGGCGCGCCCGCACTTTGTTCGCCGCTCGCTGTTGCTGCGTAGCGCAACGATCTCGCGGCGAGGTCGCTAGCGCAACGTGTGCCGGCAGAGCGGACAGTGAATGTGCCGGCTCGTGCACGAGTGACACACGAAGTGCCCCTTCTCACAGGACTTTCCGCCAGCGGTGTCTTTCGATTTGCCACAATTGTCGCAAGTTCGGTTGGCCATCGGATTTCTCTCCTATCTATTCGTTACCGCGATTGCGCACGAGCGTCGTTGTGACAATCGCATGCGCCAATTCCTCGGAAACTCGAAGCTTCTCCGCGAGATCCGAGATCGTATTATCCTCGTCTTTGGTGACGATGCCATCGGCGAGCACCATGTCACAGGCATACGCGAACGCCTTCTCCCGCAATGCCGGCGGAAGTGCCGCCGCGGCCAGCGCGACCGCCTGCACGCCGAGCGCAGGAGCGCGCTGTCCTGCTCCGTCGAGTTGCTGGAGAAGAGAGGATTCAAGAGACAAAGGGAACGGATCCGGGCAATCTCATCGTCGGAAACATGACCATCGGCTTTGACCGTCGCGACGACGATCGTGATGAGAGCTTGCTGCGGATTGAACGTGACCGTGCTGGAGCCACGAAGCTTGTCGAACAGACCCATCGCATTCTCCTTTCTCAAACCTTCTGCACTTGTGGCATCGTCCCTTCGAGGAATACCAGGAGAGATGCCACCGGCATGAAGGACATCAGCGTGAAAGTCGCCTCCTCTCCTGGAAAGACACCGCCGCGCCGATTTGGTAGTAACGATTCGAGCGCCGCTCTCCCCGGTGCCACAAAAGGGCCGACCGCGCAGCGAAGGCGGCGGCGAAGGGCAGGCAACGTGGCCACGCGGGCAGGGAGGACACCAGTACGTGATCTTCTGCCCGCAACGCGCCGTATCATTGATCGTGCGCGGCGATGACCACCGGTCCGAAAGAGAGTGAGTTGTGATGAGCGATTCCGACGTTCCCTCCGAGACGATCCCCGATCCACCACCGGACGTGCCTGAACCGCGAAGCAGCCCGCCCGGCGAATCCCATGTATGGGTTCCCGGACGCTGGCAATGGAATGCTCAGCTGCGGCAGTACGAGTGGATTGCGGGGCACTGGGCGTGACAGGTCTTCGACACCAGTGAAACGCGTCCTTTCGGTCCTCGCCCTCACGCTCGTCGCGCTCGGGATCGCTCTGGTGATCGTGGTCCGCGTCCGCTATGGCGGTCCGACCCTTCCCTTTCCCGACCGCACGTCGCAGCCGCTGCCCGGCGGCGGCGCGCTCGAAGTCGTTGCCGCGCTGCCGGAGCCGCCGGGCAATCTCGCCGTGGCGCCGGACGGGCGGATCTTCTTCACCTATCACCCCGAGGCGCGGCCGGAGCTGCACCTGCTCGAGTTGGTGAACGGGCAACCGGTGCCGTGGCCGAGCGCGGAGTGGCAGAGGCGGTTCGTGACGCCG
The DNA here is from genome assembly GCA_963821585.1 of uncultured Acidobacteriota bacterium. Taxonomy (GTDB): domain Bacteria; phylum Acidobacteriota; class Thermoanaerobaculia; order Gp7-AA8; family Gp7-AA8; genus QHVT01. Next base: position 2,271,512 of record CAWGEI010000003.1, on the reverse strand, counting down.
CTCTCGGTGCGCGTCGACCGGCTGGAAAGGGTGTGGGTGCTGGACATCGGATTCCACGCTTCCGCCAACCGCGCCTCTTCGCCTTCCATCGGAAAGACGGCGCGCTCGTGCATCAGTGGGACATGCCTCGGGCGATCGCCGGCTTCGGCTCGTTCGTGCAGGACTTTCAGATCGACCCGCAGGGACGCTTCATCTACCTGGCCGATCTCAGCATCCTCGCCAAGCGTCCCGCTCTGATCGTCTACGACACCCAAACGCACAGCGCGCGGCGCATGCTCGAGCGGCATCCCTCCGTCAGCGATCGCCCGTACCGGATCGCCGCGCGCGGCACACCGATGGAGTTGTGCGGCTGTGAAGCAGTGATCTCTGTGTTCTCTGCGCCTCTGTGGTGAGGCAGGTGGGTACTCACCACGGAGGCACAGAGAACACAGAGTGGGACGGAGAGCTTTCAAAGAAGTCTCCGTCCCACTCTGTGCCCTCTGTGTCTCTGTGGTGAATACGAAGGAGCCTCGAAGCTTCGAGCGCGGCCTCTCGGCAGAAATTGGGACGGAGGGCGGACGACATCGTCGCTCACAACTCCTCCAGCAATCGAGGACGGCGATCTCACCTTTCTGTAAACATTGAAGGCACGTCCCTTTTCAGACAAACGTCCGGCCTGCTTCCTGCTTCTACGCTCCGCCATCTTTCAGGACAAAGGGAGGTCAACGTTGAAAGTGCGTAAGGAGCCGTTCGCGTTTCTCGCTACGTTTCTGGTCGTCTTCCAGGCAGTCGCGCAGGTCGATCCTGGTCCCCGCGGTGGTCCGCCGGCCGCGGGCAGTCCCCTTCCCTCCGTCGCCTCGAACACTCCGACGACGATCCTCACGTTCTTCAACGACGCGAAGGGTCGCTTCGAGGAGGTCAGCTCCGTGTTCGGCACGATTCCGGGGGAGCCGGACGACGGACTCGGGCCGCGCTTCAACTCGCGCAGTTGCGTGGCCTGCCACTCCCAGCCCGCGACGGGAGGCACCAGTCCCGCGACCAATCCGCAGGTGGCCGACGCCACCGCGCACGGGGCCACGAACACCGTGCCGTCGTTCATCACCATCAACGGCCCGGTGCGCGAGGCACGATTCAAATTCCTCACGAACGGCTCCGGCGTTCCGATCACCAGTCACGCCCGACGGCAACGTACACGCGCTCTTCACCATCGCCGGACGCAGCGACGCCAGCACCTGCACACCCTCGTTCGCGCAGCCGAACTTCGCCGCGGCCGTCGCCAACAACAACATCAGCTTCCGCATCCCGACGCCGGTGTTCGGGAGCGGCCTGATCGAGAACATCGACGACTCCGACCTGCTGGCGTACCGGGCGTCGCCGGGTCCCAGCCAGTTCGGCATCAACGGCACGTTCAACCGCGCCGGCGACGGCACGATCAGCCGCTTCGGCTGGAAGGCGTCGGTCAAGTCGCTGGAGACGTTCTCCGGCAACGCGTACAACATCGAGATGGGCGTTTCGAACGAGGTGCGCCGCAGGAGCGGCCGTCGCCGAACGAAGACCGGGCCTCGGGGCTGCCCGTGCAGTGCCGCCTCAATCCGACGCCGGAGGATCACACGAACTTCAACGCCACCGCGGTCGGCACGCCGAGCGACGCGGTGATGTTCGCGGTGTTCATGCGCCTGCTCAAGCCGCCCGACCAGAACGCGACGACGCCCGGGCGGCGCGTCCTCGATCATCCAGGGCGAGGCGCTGTTCACGGAATCGGCTGCGCCATCTGCCACAAAGCCAGCTTCACCACCGCAGCCGTCGAGCATCACTCCCGATCTCGGCAACAAGACGGCGCGACTGTTCAGCGACCTGCAGATCCACCGCATGGGCACGCTCCTGGCCGACAACATCCAGGAAGGCGCCGCGGGCGGCGATCAGTTCCGCACCGCACCGCTCTGGGGCCTCGGCCAGCGCCTCTTCTTCCTGCACGACGGCAGGAGGACGGACCTGCAGAGCGCGATCACCGACCACTTCTCGACCGGCTCCGAGGCGAATCAGGTGATCCAGATGTATCTGTCGATGTCGAGCACGAACCAGCAGCACGTCCTCAATTTCCTCCGATCGCTCTAGGAGAACGCGATGCCGCTCCTGCTGCTGCTCTGGCTCTTCGCCGTTCCGCAGAACCAGATCCTGGTGAAGGGGGCGGCTCCGGCCGCGAGCGACGCGAAGACGCCGCTGCCCGAGGGAGGCCGGGTGGCGGACGGTCGCTATCGCAATGCGTATTTCGGTCTGATGTATCCGATCCCCGCCGGCTGGACCGAACAGCCGGCGGGGCCACCCCCGTCCGACGGCGGGACGTACGTGCTCGCGAACTTCGCGACGTCGCGCGCGTCCGTGCTGGTGACGGCGCAGGATCTCTTCTTCGGCGCCATGCCGGCCGCCGATGCGAAGGACCTGCTCGCCGCGGTGCGGCGGGGCCTGGCGCCCGTGTACGCGATCGAGAGCGAGCCCGCCGAAGTCACGATCGCCGGCCGCACGTTCCATCGGCTCGCGTACAAGGCGCCGGTCTCCGGACTCCGATGGCGCGTGCTCGCGACCGACGCGCGCTGCCACGCCCTGGCGTTTACATTCGCCGGCACGGACACGGCGGCACTCGACGCGGCGGAGCAGGCCATGGCCGGGGTCTCGCTGAAGACCGCCGCGCCGGCGTGCGTCGCCGGCTACGCCGACGTGGTCACGAAGGAAGATCCGCTCTTCACCACGCAACGTTTCAACACCATCCCCGTCCGCGTGATCGTCGACGCCCGAGGACGCGTGAAGCACGTACACGTCCTCAGCGCGTTTCCGGACCAGGCGCAGGCCATCCTCGCCGCGCTGCGCAACTGGAAGTTCGAGCCGTACCGCGCGGGCGGGAGGGCGGTGGAGGTGGAGACCGGGATCGTTTTCGGGATGCCGGCCGCGGCACCCTGATGACGTGCCCGGGTCTGCTGTTGAGACCAGACCCGGCTTACCCTTCTCAGGTCACGACGCGACCACATCCAGTTCATTCGTCACGTCGATCTTCTCGAACTGCCGGCAGTGGAAGCCGATGCCCAGCCAGACCTCGAAGAAGAGCAGCGGCGTGGGGCGGTTCCTGGGTTTTGCCTGCGCGCAAGAAATCTTTGCAGCAGAGTCCGAAATCTTCAGCGCACGCCAGACAAGTGGTTCAGGACGGCACAAAGACATGGCAGACACCGGTAATCCCCATGACTCGTGCCTGAAGCACTGGAGAGGAGAACCACAATGGCGACGCAAGTATGTCTTGATCGAATTGCCGCGGAACCGCCGCCGCTCAATCACCAATGCCCCTCGATCTGCAGCAACGTGAACTTCATCAACGGAACGCACTGCTCCACACTGGGGCTACCTCCCGACACGCCTTTTCTGACGTACGACCCGAATGGCGGTGGACCCGGAGTTCCGGGCTACTGCTACTGCTGCTGTTCGTGTTTCACAGCAGGCACGCCGATCGAGAAGACCGCCGGAACGTTCGTCATGGTTCAGGATATCGAGGCGGGTGACATCATCCTCGCCGCGGGCGTCGACCTGCAGTGGAAACCGACTCGCGTCAAAGAACGCTCCGGAACGGCCAGCTCCGACATCAGCGGTCTCTATCTCGTTTTCTACAAGATGCAGGACGAAAGCGAGACTCGCCGCATCCTGGCCACGCCCGGCCATCTCTTCCTGATGGCGGATTCGAGCCGCTTTCAGGCTGTGCAACACCTGCAACCCGGCGACCGGCTCATGCAGGCCGACGGCGGCGCGGCCGAAGTCATCTTCGGCATGCACAATCAGGATCCCGTCCCAACCTCGATTCACACGATGCGCATGGATGCGCCCTTTGACGGTCACGACTTCACCGGGCATCTTGTGAACACGAATGGCGTAGTCACCGCCGACTATACGGCCCAGGTCTATTTCGCGGCCGAGGAGCGGTCGGCGCGGACGGATGAGCCGGTGCCGCCCGAGATCGGATCGCCGGCATTCATGCGACGCCACCACACTCCCGAGCTCGTGGAGCGTCTTCGCAAATTCCTTCCCGCCGGGTTCAAGCCGGCGCCTCTGCATCCCATTGTTGAGATCCCCGACTCCGCCGAGCGTTTCTTCACCGACGCCGAAGCCGCGGTCATCCTCGAAAAAGCACAGTTCCATGCGTTCAGCAATCCGGTCCCGCAGATCGGTGCGCAGCGCGCGATTCTTCTGGCACGCGCGGGGATCCCGAATGTGCTGTTCATCATCGACTGGCGCAATGAAACGCCGAATGTCTATACGTTCATCGATGCCGGCCAGACCTTCATCGTCATCACCGGCGGCTTCCTGCGCATTCAGGGCGTGTATTCCGATCTCGTCCTGCTGACGCTCGTCAGTATGGCCGCGCGTACCAGCGGCTTTCCGTGCGTATGCGCATCCGATTACCAGGCCCTTGCGTATGGGCTCCGGCAGTTGCTCGCCGATGAAACGTTCGTCCACATCGTCACGCGCGCATTGGAGCAGATCGATCCGATCTTCCAACTCATCGATGGCAACGGAGACCGGCCTGCCGACGAGCGTTGCAAGAACCCCGGCATTGCCTGCCGGCAGGAGACCTTCACAGCAGCACTGAGTTTCCAAGGCGTCCCGCAGTGCGGCAGGCCTCCCTTGCCGGGACTGGCATTGCTGAGTGCTCGTCTCTCCGCTTCGGGAACGAATCTGCTGGCGACGTTCGACGACCCTCTGGAGACCGCGTCAGCGGAGACCGTCGCCAACTACACGCTCACACCCGCCGGCAACGTGGCTGCGGCGACGGTGTGTCCGGGCAATCCGAAGGCGGTCGAACTGACCGTGAGCTCGATCCAGCCGGCCGCTCTGACCGTGCTCAGCGTGGCCAACATCCTGTCGCAGGACGACGGCGGTCTGCTTCCGGACAAGAGTCGCATCGTGATTACTAACGCGTGAGCCCATGGAGGTTGCCAATGATCCCTCTTCTCCAGCGCCTCGAGACCACCGGCTCCTGGGAGATGCAAATCCAGGAGCTCGGAAGTTACCTTGGCACGTCGACGCCGCTCCCCGACGCAGTCCTTCGGAGGGCGCGCGTCGACGACCACTTCGCGTCACTGCTCGTTCTGAGCCGCAACCAGGCCGATCTTCTGGAAAGGCTGTACAACGCTCCGCGGACACGGGTTTTCGCGCAAGAGAACGAGCCGCAGCCCGTTGAGCGGAGTACTCGAGCCACGGTCCGGAAGCTGGCCGGCTCGCTGCTGGAGTGGGCCAGAAATGGCTTCGAGACGGCTAGCGACGATGAGTATGCGTCGCGACTCGAAACATGCCGCGCGTGTCCCGAGCTCGTCGACGCGCCCGACCTCACCATCTACAAATTGAAGCTCGCCTCGGAAAAGGACATGAGAGTCTGCAATCTCTGTGGCTGCGTCGCGCGCCGCAAGGCGCGGCTGGCCAGCGAAAGCTGTCCCGCGGGGCGGTGGTCCGCAGCGAGCGATCGGAGGCAATGATGAGACACCAGATGATTCGACTTGTCCTCTCGTTCGTCGCGACCATTGTGTTGCTGGCGCGCGCCGGCGATGCCATGGCCGGAATTCCCGACCGGCGAAGCCGGCCTGCGCCGCCACGGCCCTCCGGACCGTTTATCGATCCGAGCAAGTTCGGGCTGGGAACCGATCCCACGACGACAAGCGCCACTGCCCTTCAGATCGAGATCACGCAGGGAATCCAGGACACGACGCAGGCCGTACCGATCGTGGCCGGAAGACCAACGTTCGTACGAGTCTCGTTCGACGTGCTCACCAAACTCGGATATGGCCAGCAGAACGGGAGCATTCTCGTCACTCCCGCTGACGGAACCACGAACAGCGTGCCGGCCCTGCGCTCGATCTCGAATCTCGATCAATGGAACGGCAACATCGAGCTGAAACGGAATTGGGTGAATCTCAGTCTCGTGTTCCGCATTCCTCAGAACCTCGTCCAGGCGGGGTCGCTGACGGTCCGTCTCGACAAAGTCTTCGATATGTACAACAGCGGTGCCGAGGTGACGTGCACGAACTGCTCGACATTCACGCGGACCGTCAACGTCGGCACGACTGCGCCTCTTCGTCTGACGGTCCTCGGGCTGAGCTACACCTCGAGTGGAACTACGTTTGCGCCCCGACAGATCGATTACGACGTGATTCCATCGTGGTTGCTTCGCGCGTACCCGATCCATGCCATCTCCTACAACACACGCACGGTTGCCGCGACGAACGCATGGCCGTTCAGTTGCACACAGGCCAACGCGCAGGTCGCGCTCGTGCGCACCAATGACGTCAACGGTGGCGTCGACGCCAGGACGCACTACTACGGCCTGGTTTACGACGGGGGCGGCTTCATGCGCGGTTGCGCCGCGGGCATCCCGGCCGCTCCGAATCCCGCAACGGTCGCTTCGGGTCCGGCAGGTGCCGCGACGTGGGGCTGGGACTTTGACGGCTCGTACGCGGACTGGTATACCGCGCACGAGCTTGGACACACGCTGGGACGCAGCCACGTCGGAGGAGCCTGCGGCGAGGGCGGCATCGATCCCAACTATCCGTTCACGGGGGGACAGCTCTCATCCGGCGCGTCCACCTTCGTTGGCTTCGATGCCGGCGATCCAAACTTCAGCATCGCGATGGCGGCGCTTCCGGGAAAGGTATCCAACGTTGCGACGAGTCCGGTCACGATCTGGCACGATGTCATGAGCTACTGTTCGAACCAGTGGGTGAGCTCGTATACCTACACGAACATCATGACGCGCGTCGTCGCCGAGAACGGCTTGCCGTTTGGACCTGTACAGGAGGGCGCGCCCCGTGAGGAGGCATCCGAACCGGTTCTGCGCGGGCGCATGATTCATGTGCTGGCGCGCATCGAGCCCGGCTGGTCCGCGGCGAAGATTCTCGCTCTGACGCCGGTGACGCGCGCCACCCCGCCCTCTCCGCCTCCGGCGGACACACCGGTCGTCGAGACTCTCGCGGCCGGGGGCCGAGTGCTCAACCGCTACCCGGTGTCTGTCTTCGAGTTTACCGACCGGGACGACGCATCGCCGCAGATGCGCAACGCGGGACTCATCAACGCGCCGATTCCGGTCGATGATTCAGTCGTGGGCATTCGCATCACATACGCCGGCAGAACGCTCGCCGAACAGTCAGGAGGAAAGGCGCCGCCTCTGTTCCGGGCACCCGCCGTCGCGAGATCCGCTGCCGGCCCGGGCCGGGTCCTGCTCTCTCCCGGCGAGCCTCCGACCGAGATCACGTGGAACGTCACGCACCCGGAAAATCGCGCGCTGACCTACACCGTGCAACTGAGCGCCGACGGCGGTGCGACGTGGGAAACGATCGCTGCGGGTCTGACGACACCTCGCGTAGCGGTCGGACCGGAGCATCTATCGCAGTCGCAGCAGTTGAAGGCTCTCGGCGGACAGCCGATCCAATACAAGATCATCGCGAGCGACGGCTTCCACGCCGCCGAGCAGACCGGCACACTGCGGTAGCAGGCGTCATCGCAGTTGCTCAATCCCCACGAGGATGACGACCTCCGGCCTGTCACGCCGGAGGTCGCGGGTTCGCGGCACCGCCACCCTCACAACTCCTCGAGCAACCGCACATCCACTTTCGCCCGCACCGTCCTGCGGTCGACGCCGAGCTTCTCCGCCACCTGCGAGTAGTTGCGCGTCTTCGCGTACAGCAGCGTGCAGTAGTTGCGCAGGAGGTCGTCGGCGGTGAACGCGCCCGCGATCACGCTGTCGGCGATCCGCTGCCGGGCGTCGCTGGTGGTCCCGCTCGAGGACGGCTCGTAGGACCCGCGCAGCATCACGCTGCGCACGCACTGTTCGAGCTCGCGGAAGTTGCCGGGCCAGCGGTAAGCGCGTCCAGGCGAGCGCTCGATCGCGTTCAGGACTTCCTCGCTCAACTCCTCGGCCTCGGGCTCCCCTGCCACGCGGGCGGAGATGAAGCGCACCAGGTGCGTCAGCTCGTTGTCGTCGGAGAGCTGCTCGTGCAGCGCCGGGGTGGCGATCGTGTCGGCGCAGAGGCGGTAGAAGAAGTCTTCGCGGAAACGGCCGGCGCGGATCTCGGCCGCGAGGTCGCGATTTGTCGCTGCGATGATCTTTCCTTCGAATCGCCGCGGCGTCGTGTCGCCGAGGCGCTGGAAGGTGCGGGTCTGGATCACGCGCAGGAGCTTCACCTGCATCGTTGGATCGAGCTCGCCGATCTCGTCGAGGAAGACGGTGCCGAGAGGGCCCGTGGACTCGAGAAAGCCTTCATGGTCCGCGATGGCGCCGGTGAACGCGCCTTTGCGATGGCCGAACAGCTCAGACTCGATCAGCGTCGGCGACAGCGCGGACGGATTGAGGCTGACGAACGTCGCCGCGGAATCGCCGGTGAATCGCTCGCGGCGCTCGTCGAACGGGACGTAGCGCGAGAGGCCGATGGCGCGCGCGACCAGCTCTTTGCCCGTTCCGGTCGGTCCGGTGATCAGCGTCGGCACGTCGCCCATCCGCGCGTACACCGAGCGGCGGAAGCGGCGCATGTCGTACGTGAAGATCGATTGCCACACCGCCGCCCGGAGCTGCGCCGCCGGCAGGGAACGGCCGATGATGTTGCGGAAGATGTGGTGGAACGCGCGCCGGACCTGGTAGAAGCAGGCGAAGAGGTGCGCGGCGTCCGCCCTATCACCGAGGTAGCGGACCACGTCATTTCTGAACGCAGCGTAGAACGTCACCCGCTGGCCGGGCTGGCCGTGCTGGAGCAGTTCGAGGATGGCCTCGCGGTGGCGTTCGTAGATGAAGTAGACCGCCACGTCGTCGGGCACCGGGGCCCCGGCCTGCTCGTAGCGGTCGACCAGCGCGGCGCACTGGTCCGCGATCAGGTCGATGTTCGACTTCCGCTGCAGATCGGGCTCGAGGCTCCAGAACGGCTGCGACCGGATGTAGGCATCGCCGAGGATCCGCCGCTCGATCTCGATGCGCTCCTCGAGGAACGGGTTTGCGTAGACGAGGGCCGAAATGTCGGCCCCTAGCGCGGCGTCGATCATGGGATGTGCAGCAGTGTACGCCTGACGTCCATCTAGGTGTGGACACAACGTCGTAAGTCATTGAAACCATTAGCAACGCATCCTGGCAGCCCGCTCGCTCTCGCTGGCCTTTCGTGAAGGAGGTTCCCATGAAGCGATTCATCACAGTGCTCCTGATTCTGTTCGCGGCCCCGGCGCTCTTCGCCGCCGGCACGCTTACGCCCGTCGGTTCCGCGGGCACACCGATCCAGATCAAGGAGCACACCGTCGACGTCGTGATCGACAACGGCTTTGCCCGCACCGAGGTCACCCAGGTCTTCTTCAACCCGAACGCGAACGATCTCGAGGCCGTCTACGGCTTCCCGGTCCCGAGCAGCGCAAGCCTTTCCGAGATCACCATCTGGAGCGGCGACCGCGTCCTGAACGGCGAGGTCATCGAGGCGAAGGAGGCAAAGCAGGTCTACCAGGAGGAGCGCGACGCCGGCAACGACGCGGGCCTCGGCGAGTGCGCCTGCACCCGCAAGAAGGACGAGGTCGAGTACATGTCGTACAAGTTCTCGGTCTCGAAAGTCCGCGCGAACGCGGAGACGAAGGTCCGCTTCGTCTACTACCAGCCGCTGAAGATCGACACCGGCATCGGCCGCTACATCTATCCGCTTGCCGACGGCGGCACCGACGACGCGGCGCAGTCGTTCTGGACGCGCAACCCGAAAGTCGAGCAGCGCTTCGCGGTCAACGTCGAGCTGAAATCGGGCTGGCCGGTCGATGAAGTGCGCGTGCCGGGTGCGGAGGCCGAGGCGAAGATCGACAAACTCGCGGACGGGCACTTCAAGGTATCGCTCGATCGCACCACCGGCGACCTGACCAAGGACTTCGTCTTCTACTACCGCCTCGCCGACGACCTGCCGGGCCGCGTGGAGCTGCTCGCGTACAAGCCGAAGGCGAACGAGCCGGGGACGTTCATGCTCACCGTGACGCCCGGCATCGACCTGGCGCCGATCACCGCGGGCGGTGACTACATCTTCGTGCTGGACGTCTCCGGGAGCATGTCCGGCAAGCTGCCGACGCTCGCCCGCGGCGTCCGCGAGACCATCGGCGTCATGAAGCCGGGCGACCGCTTCCGTCTCTTCGCCTTCAGCGACCGCGCGCGCGAAGTGACCAGCGGCTTCGTCGACGTCACGCCGCAGAACGTCCAGCAGTGGAGTGAGGCCGTCGAGCAGCTCGGCCCCGAGGGCGGGACGAATGTGTACGAAGGCCTCGAGGGAGCGCTGAAGGCGGTGGAAGCCGACCGCGCGACCAGCATCCTCCTCATCACCGACGGCGTCACCAACGAAGGCATCGTCGATCCGAAGGAGTTCGCGAAGCTGCTGAAAAACTACGACGTGCGGGTCTTCGGCTTCCTGATGGGCAACAACGCGAACTGGCCGCTGATGCGGCTCATCGCGGAGACGAGCGGCGGGTTCTACTCGGCCGTCTCGAATGACGACGACATCATCGGCCAGATCATGCTGGCCAAGCAGCGCATCACCAGCGAGGCGCTGCACGACGCGGTGCTGGCCGTCGACGGCGTCAAGGTGTTCGACAAGACCGACGAGGTGATCGGCAAGATCTATCGCGGCCAGCAGCTCGTCATCTTCGGGCGCTACCAGAAGGGCGGCCCGGCCAACGTGACGCTCAAGGCGAAGCTGACCGGCAAGGACGAGACGTACAAGACGACGTTCGAGTTCCCCGACGTATCTGCGGAGCACCCGGAGCTCGAGCGGATGTGGGCCCTCGACCGGATCGAGCAGGCGGTCCTGAAGGAGATGGCCGGCACGCTGCCGCCGGAGGAGGCGGAGCACTACATCCGCGACACCGGCGTGAAGTACCAGCTCGTGACCGACTACACGTCGATGATCGTGCTGAGCGACGACGTCTTCACGAAGCGCGGCATCGCGCGGAACAACAAGCAGCGGATCGAGATCGAGCGCACCGCGCAGACCGCGCGCGCCGCGCAGGCGCCGGTGAACCGCCGCGCCGACACCTCGGCGCCGATGTTCAAGGGCAAGTCGCCCGGGCTCAAGGGCGGCGGCGCGTTCGATCCGTGGATGGCGCTGCTGGCCGTGCTCGCGGCGATCGCGGTGTGGAGGGCGAAGCCTTGAAGACGATCGTGGCGGCGGCGGCACTCGCTGTCGCCGCCGCTTTTCTCCCAGGTGCGTGGCTCGAGCTCCGTCCCGACGCGAGCCTCCTGCGCATCCTCACCTGTCATTTCACACATTGGAGTTATGAGCAGCTCGCGTGGGACGCGCTCGCGTTCACCGTTCTGGGCGTCGCGTGCGCGCGACGGAACGCCCGCGCGACCCACGCGACGCTGCTCGCCAGTGTGTTGCTGATCCCGGTGGCGGTGCTCGCGTTCGCGCCGGAAATCAGCGCGTATCGCGGGCTGTCGGGCCTGGCCTCGGCGATGTTCGCGCTGCTGCTGGCGTTCGAACGGCGGCGGCTCACCTGGCCCGTGCTGACCTTCGCGATTCTCTTTGCCGCCAAGCTCACGGTGGAAGCCATCACCGGCGGCGCCGTCTTCGCGAACGACCTGGGCGACGGCGTCGTCGCCGTGCCGGTCGCGCATCTCGCCGGTGCGCTGGTGGGTGTGATCGGCGGATTTCGACAAAAGCGCCTGCGGGCCGGCGAAAGCCGGCCCGCAGTGTTTTCTCAGTAATTCGTCACTGCCGGCGGCAGGTTGGAGTTTGCGTGTCCGTAGAGCTTGTACTCGATCTTCGTCTTCAGGACTCCGGTGGCATCGAATTTCAGCACGAGCGTCGATTCGGACGCGATCGTGCCGCTGGATTCGACAGCCAGACCCGCGTCGACATTGATCTTGAGAGCATTGGAGCCGGAAACGGTCCCGGTATTGAGCCGTACGGTGTAATTGAAGCTCGTCGACTGGTCCTGATTGAGAATCATCACCACGACCTGGTCGACGTCTTTGGCGGCGAAGCTCTTCGTATTCGTCTGATTGTCCGTTGCGGTGGCGACATTGCCGCGGAAGTTCTTCGCCATCATCTGGAAGTGATAGTAGGTCGGCCGCAAGGTGCCGTCGGCGTGGCTGATGTAGCCCTTCTCGTCGCCTTCGATCGTGCTCCAGAAGTTCACGAAGTCGACGCCGTGCTTCATGGTCACGCCCATGAATTCGGCCCACCACTGGCCGCCCAGGAAGCTCTTCGCCCCGACGCCGGTCACGCTGTCGCCGGAAGAATTGGTGTAATTGACGTTGGCCTCCGTGATCGCCATCTTCAAGACATTGAGACCGGTTCGCCCGTGATAGCTGTTGCAGGTCGTCAGCCGCGATTGCAGCGTCGCCAGATCCTCGTCGAGGCCGCCGGACTGCGTGAGCGCGCTCATGACCTGCGAACGGGTCTGCGTGCCGTTGAAGCCGTTGTAGGTGTGGTAGGAGATGATGTCGACGTAATAGCGGCCGTTCGCGTCGGTGCCGGTGATGTCGTCCGCGCCGCCATCGCAACTGGTCAGCCCGTTCATGATCGACTCGTCGTACCAGGTGATCTCCGGCCCGATGATCTTGATGGAGGGGTCGACCGCCTTCATGGCCGAGGCGAAAGGTTTGATGTAGCCGGCCACCTGGGCCGCGGTGGTGTATTGATAGACGCCGCTGTCGAGGTCCGGCTCGTTGCCGATGACCCAGTACTTCACGCCGCGGCCGTTGGTGACGTTGATGAACTCGACGATGTCCGCGGCCTGAGACGCACTGTAGGTCCAGTCATAGACCGGGACCTGCAGGACCGGCTCGATTCCGTTGCTGCGCATCTGGTCCACGAGCGCGAGGTACTGCTTCAGCGTCGATTTGCTGGAGTCGTTCGGGTCGACCCACGAGGGATCCGCCCAGTGATCGACGCCATTCCCGCCGTACCGCATGATCTGGACGCCGCTGGCCTGAATCTCCGCCCATTTCTGTTCCAGCTTCCCGTTATAGCGTTTCGAGCCGATCTGGTACGGCATCCAGGCATTCATGCCGAAGAAGTGAGCCAACGGGGGGATGACGGAGCCGCCGGTGGCCACGTTCACGGCGGACGAATACGCCGATTTTCCCGCCGTTCCTTCCGCCCGGACTTTGTAATAGTAAGTGGTCGCTACGGCGAGGCCGGTATTCGAGTACGACGTCCCCTGGATGTTGCCGATCCAGACCACGTTCTGTGTGAAGCCGCTGTCCGTGGCGCGTTTGAGCTCGAAGCCAGTCTCGTTGTTCGAGTTGTCGGTCCAGGTCAGGTTCACCTGTGTGGTCGAAACGGCCGTCGCGCTGATGCCGCTCGGTGCGTTCGGAGGGGTGTCGTCGGAAGTGTTCGTCGTGGCGTTGACTGCCGTGGAGTACGGGGAGTCCTGGGTCTCCCCTTCCGCGCGAACCTTGTAGTGATAGGTGGTCGATGCGGCGAGCCCGGTATTCGAGTACGACGTGCCCTGGATATTGCCGATCCAGACCACGTTCTGCGTGAAGCCGCTGTCCGTGGCGCGTTTGAGCTCGAAGCCCGTTTCGTCGGTGGAGTTGTCGCTCCAGCTCAGATCGATGCGGGAGCTCGAGATCACGGAGCTGGTGAGGCCGCTGGGCGCGTCCGGCGCGGCGCTGTCCGTGGTCGCGCTCACGGTCGGCGTGTACGGCGAGTCGTATGCGTCCGAAGTTCCCTCGGCCTTGACTCTGAAGTAATACGTCGTGCCGGCGTAGAGACCCGTCTGGGACGCGCCCGCGCTGCCGTTGTCGCTGACGTAGACGTACGTCGCGCCGCTGAACGAGCTGTTCGTCGCGTAGGCGTACGTATAGCCGGTGATGTCCGTATTGTTCGTGTTTCCGGTCCAGGACAGGCTGACGGCGCTGCTGGACGTGGCGGTCGCGGAGAGACTGCCCGGCTTCGTGGTCGCATTCTTGACCGAGGTCCACGAGGAGTCGGGACTGCCCTCCGCCTTGATCTTGTAATAGTAGGTCGTGGCCGCGCTGCGGCCGCCGTGCGTATAGCTGGTCGTATTCACGCCGCCCGCATAGACATAAGTCGCATTGCTCAATGCGCTGTTGGTGTCATAAGCGAAGGTAAAGCCGGTTTCGTTCGAGGAATTGTCGGTCCACGTCAAGGTGACCTGACTGCTGGAAAGCGTACTTGCCGAGAGATTGCTCGGTGCATTCGTTGCGTAGACGCGCAGCGAAACGAAGGCGCAAAGAAGCGCCGCCAGAGCCAGGGACTTCCTGATGGTGTTCATGGGGTTCTCCGAAACGGGTGAGAAAATGGATGAGGCAGGTCCGTTTGCGACCTCCAGTGGCGTCTCGCCATACGCGAGGCGGGACGGAAGTAATGCGACCTCCATGCCGCGGCATTTGCACAGGCGCATGTCATAACCCGACACCGATGTGTCACGCACCTCGTACGAGCCTCCGGCGCTGCCGTCTATATATTGACGTCTCACAAGGAGGTCGATCATGAAACTCGGCAGGAAGCATTGGGGCTTTGCGCCCATTCTCGTGGTGGCGGTGGCCGCGACGATCGTCGTCAACGCGCGGACGAGCACGCCCGGCGCGGTCCCCATCGCGGCGCCCACGCTGGCCGCGGGAATGACCCCCGGCGCACCGGATCTGCAGTCGGCCGGGACGCTGGCTTTTGGCCCGGACGACGTGCTCTTCATCGGCGACTCGCAGAGCGCGGCCGTGTTCGCCGTCGATGTTCGCGACGAGGCGAAGGATGCCGGCGCGGAGCCGATTGCCCTCAAGGGCATCGACGCGAAGATCGCCAGCCTCCTCGGCACGACGGCCGATGCCGTGGTGATCAACGATCTGGCCGTGCATCCCGACTCGCAGAACGTCTACCTGGCCGTTTCGCGCGGACGCGGCAACGATGCGAAGCCGGTGCTGCTGCGGGTCACGAAGAAGGGAGAGATTCAGGAGGTGCCGCTGGAGGGGATCGCGTTCTCGAAGGTCAGCATCGCCAATCCTCCCGAGCTCGGATCGAAGACTTCGTGGGGCGCCGACAAACGCCGCATGACGATCACCGACCTCGCCTTCACCGACGGCGAGCTGCTGATCGCCGGCCTTTCGAATACCGAGTTCGCCTCGACGCTGCGCCGCGCGCCGTTTCCGTTCCAGCAGACCATGGCGGTCAACACGCTGGAGATCTTTCACACGTCGCACGACAAGTACGAGACGCAGTCGCCGATCGAGTCGTTCCTGCCGTTCGCGATCAGCGGCAAGCCCAGTCTGCTGGCCGGATACGGTTGCGCGCCGATTGCCTCGTTCTCCCTGGCAGACCTCAAAACGAAGAAGCATCTGCGCGGGACGACGCTGGCCGAGCTGGGAGGCGGCAATCGTCCGCTGGACATGGTCGCCTTTGCCAAAGAGGGCCAGCAACGGGTACTGATCGCCAACAGCAACCGCACGCTCATGAGCATGAGTGCAAAAGACATCGAGAAAGCGGCACCGATGACCAAGGGAGTCGACGCGGCCTACGTCAGCGCCGGCGTGCCTTACGTGTCGATCGCCGAGGTCGGGATCACGCAGCTCGATAACCTGAACGAAGGATTTGTGGTCGTGGTGCAGCGGGACATCAATGACGGCTCGCTCAATCTCCGTTCCCTTTCCAAGAAGTGGCTCTAGGACGATGCGGCTGCTGATCGCCGCGTGCTGCGTGAGCGTGGGACTGATCGGTTGCGGTCCGAACCCGGAGACACGCCCGAACATCGCCCTGAATCGGGATGCCGGGACGATCGAGGTGTCCGGACTGGACGCACGCGATCTGGAGCGGCTGCGGCAGAAACCGTTCTCGAAGCCCGAGTGGACCGCCTTGCTGGCGGTTCATTCGGGCTCGCCCGCCGAGCCGGCCATGCTGGGCTCCTATGACGTGACCCGCGAAGCGATCGTGTTCCGTCCGCGGTTCCCGCTCGTGGCCGGATTGACGTACAAAGTGCGCTTCGACGGCTCACGACTCGATCCTGCCGGAACCCTGCTCGAGACCACCGTGACACTGCCCGGAAAAACGACGGCGGCAACGGTCGTGACGCAGGTCTATCCAACGGCCGATGAGCTGCCGGCCAATCAGCTCAAGTTCTATCTCGACTTCTCCGCGCCCATGAGCTTCGGCGATGCGTATCGGCATATCCGTCTGCTCGACGGGGACGGCAACGAAGTTCCGCGCGCGTTTCTCCAGACGGCGCACGAGCTCTGGGATGCCCGCCGGCAGCGCTTCACGCTGATCCTCGATCCAGGGCGCATCAAGCGGGGCTTGCGGTCCAACGTCGAGGACGGCGCTCCCCTTCGCGGAGGGGTTACCTACCGCCTTGCCATCGACGCCGACTGGCGCGACGGCGACGGCAATCCCTTGCGCGAGCCGTTCGAGAAGCACTTTCGCGTCATCGCCGCCGACCGCACCGCCCCGGACTCGGACCGCTGGCACCTGAAAGTGCCCGCCACCGGTACGACCGAGCCGCTGGAACTGGCGCTGAACGAACCGCTCGATCGTGCGCTGCTGGAGGAAATGCTCGTCGTCCTCGATGGCCGCGGCGAGCCGGTGGCAGGACGAATCACGATCACCGCCGCGGAGACGCGATGGGTCTTCCGCCCGCACCAACCGTGGCGCCGCAGCAGCTATGCCGTACGCGTGAGCACGAAGCTCGAAGACCTCGCCGGGAACAACCTCCAGCGATTGTTCGACGAGGACGTGAGCAATCCTTCAGCTGAGAGCACCGTGACGGAGTGGGTCGAGCTCCCTTTCACGATCGCACCTGACGGGTGACGGAGGGGAGCGCTGGCGTCTCGCCGGCTGTTCGGGCGGTAGCCTGCACTGAGCGCAGCCGAAGTGTCTCCGCCGCCCGGGCACTCGGGAGAATGGAGCCTCTCGCGTCGCGCCACCTCCCCCGCCCGCCCAAGTGGCGGCGCGGGACGCCGCCACATCAGCCGCCGAGACGGCGGCGCTCCGTCACCCTACCCCCACACGTAAAGCGGAAACGTGTAGTCGTCGTTGTCGCCGCTCGGATCTTCGCTGCACCCGAACAGGCGCACTTTCGTGGGACCGCAGATCTGCAGCCCCACGCCGTAGCGCCACTGTGAGCCGTCGAAGCCTTCGTAGGTCTGCACGTGCGTGAGCTGCCCGTAATTCGTCGAGCCGGTGTCCATCGTACAGAGGACGATGGCTTCGTTCTCGCGAAATCCAAGGAGATACACCGTGTCCGTGCCGTCGTATGTCTGCGTGGCCAGGGCGAAGCTCTGGAACTGGTCGTCGCGGCGCTCGGGGTCAGGAACCTCGTTCGTTTCGCCGATGTACTCCCACAAGTTCCGATCCACCGTCCCCGCAGGCGCGCGAAAGACCTGGAACTTCTTCGGCTCGTACAGGTAGACCAGGAGCACCGCCTGTTCGTGGCCCGCGGAATCGGTGTAGTTCGTGATCGCGACGGCCGATGCTTTCCCGAAGCCTCTGGGGATCTCGTACAGGAGTTTCGTGTCCGCGTTCGTGACGTCGTAGAAGGCGACCGTGGCCTCGCCGTTGCCGTTCTCCAACGGCACGGGCAGGAGGTCGCCCAGCCGCTGGATCCCTCCGGCGTGGTCGTAGTACGTGCTCCCGAAGACATCCGAGACGACCCCTGTCGCTCCCTGCCTCGACGACTCGATGAACGACGCACCCCACCACGTGTCCGCGCTCGCGCTGATCTGCCCGACGATGACCTCGGCGCCGTTCATCGGAGCGATTCCCTGAAAGTGCTTGTTGACCCCTTCCCAGTCGGGAACGGGGATCGTTCCCCGCACCAGGTACTCCGCCGGGTTGTCCTTCGGGATCGCCGCGAGCAGGTTCCGCAGGTACACGTCGGACCCGCCCTCGATCTTCGGGTTGCTGATATTCATGGGAGCTTCCTCTCTCTCTGCCGAGGGCGCATCGTACCCGAGGATTGCGCCGAAAACGGAATGGCATGGGTAGGGGACCCGGCGTGGCCGTCACTCCTTATGGAGAGATAGCCGTCAGCCGCGCCCCTGAATGTTCGAGCACGACTTCTTCATCAGCTACGCCCACCTCGACGACGAAGCGCTCACCGCCGGGGAGCAGGGATGGATCTCCGAGCTGCACCGGCTGCTGGAGATCCGTGTGGGCCAGATGCGGGGGGAGAGGCCGAAGATCTGGCGCGATCTGAAGCTGCAGGGCAACGACATCTTCGCCGACACGATCATGGAGCGCCTCCCGCGCATTGCGGCGCTGGTGTCGGTCCTCTCTCCGCGTTACGTGCAGTCGGAATGGTGCAACCGCGAGCTGAACGAGTTTTGTCGCGCCGCGGAGCGCTCCGGCGGCGTGCACATCGGCGACAAGGCGCGCATCTTCAAAGTCGTCAAGACGCCGGTCCGGGCCGAGCGCCTCCCCGAACCGGTCCAGCCGATGCTCGGCTACGAGTTCTTCGTCTACGACGAGAGCGGCCGGCCCAGGGAGTTGTCGCGGGAGTACGGCGGCAAGGAGCGGGCCTTCCTGACGAAGCTCGACGATCTCGCCTATGACATCGCCCAACTTCTCGACCTGATGGCGAACGGCAACGCGCTCGAGGCGGGGGCGCCGTCGAAGGGAACGGTCTTCCTCGCGGAAACGAGCTTCGAGCTGCGCGAACAGCGGGAGGAGATCAAGCGCGACCTGATCCGCAACGGCTACGAAGTCCTTCCCGACCGCGCGCTCCCGCTCGTCGCTTCGGAGCTCGAGGCGGTTGTGCGTGACCAAATCGGCCGCAGCAAGGTGTCGATCCATCTCGTCGGGCGCAACTACGGCGTCGTGCCGGAAGGAGCGACGCGGTCGGTCGTCGAGCTGCAGCAGGCGCTCGCCTCGGAGGTCGCCGCGGGCGGCACGCTGTCGAGCATCATCTGGCTCCCGCAGGGGCTGGAGATCGACGACGAGCGCCAGCGGACCTTCGTGCAGCACCTGCAGACCAGTCCTGCGGTCCACGCCGCCGCGGAGCTGCTCGAAGTTCCGATCGAAGATCTGAAGACGATCCTCTACCGGAAGCTGGCACCGCCGCCGGTGGTCGTGAAAACGACCGCCGCGCCCACGGAGCAGGAGCATCCCCGCGTCTACCTCCTCTGCGACCAGCAGGATTCCGAGGCGACGCGGCCGCTCGAGGACTTCCTCTTCGACGCGGGCTTCGAGGTCATCCTCCCCTTCTTCGACGAAGACGAAGCCCAGGCCCGGCTGGAGCACGAGGAAAACCTCCGCTCGTCCGACGTGATCCTGCTCTACTGGGGCGCCGGCGACGAGCTGTGGCTGCGCCGGAAGCTGCGCGAGCTGCAGAAGAGCGCGGCCCTGGGGCGGGAGAAGCCGTGGCTCGGCCGGGGCATCTACGCCGGTGCGCCGGCGACGCCGCAGAAGGAGCGCTTCCGCACGCACGAGGCCCTGCTCCTCCGCGAGCCGCCTTCCGGCTTCGACCCCGCGGCGCTGGCTCCCCTGCTCGCTGCCATCGCGGAAGCAAGGAGAACCTCGTCGTGAGCGCGCTCCAGGACAGCTCCTCGCGCATCGTCATCGCCCTCGATGCCACGGCCGAGGTCAATCCCTTTCCCGGGCTGCGACCGTTCGAGCCCGACGAGGACTATCTCTTCTTCGGACGCGAGCGCCAGACCGACGAGCTCCTGAAGCGGCTGCGCACCACGCGCTTCCTCTCCATCCTCGGCCGCTCCGGCAGCGGCAAATCATCGCTGGTCCGTTCCGGTCTCATTCCCAGCCTGCACGGCGGCGCGATGACGCGAGCCGGCTCGCGCTGGCGCGTGGCCATCCTGCGGCCCGGCGAGGATCCCATCGGCAACCTGGCCACGGCGCTCAGCGGTGCCGAGGCTCTCGGCGGCGGGGCCGACGAGCACCTGACGCGCGCCTTCTTCGAGACCACCCTGCGCGCCAGCCGCCTCGGTCTCCTGGAATGCGTCCGCCAGTCGCACGTCACCGGCAACGTCCTGGTCCTGGTCGATCAGTTCGAAGAGATCTTCCGCTACAAGCGCAGCCGGCACGCCGCCGGCGGCGATGAAGCGTCGGCCTTCGTCAAGCTCCTCCTGGCGGCGCGCGAGAGCGAGCTGCCGCTCTACATCGCCATCACCATGCGCTCCGACTTCATCGGCGACTGCATGGAGTTCGGCACGCTGCCGGAGGTCGTCAACGAAGGGATCTACCTCGTGCCGCGGATGACGCGGGACGAGCTGCGCTCGGCGATCACCGGCCCGGTTGCCGTCGGAGGAGCGACGATCGCACCGCGGCTGGTGTCGCGGCTCCTCAACGACGTCGGCGACGATCCCGACCAGCTCCCGATCCTGCAGCACGCGTTGATGCGGACTTGGGAGCGCTGGCAGTCCGACCGGAGGCGCGGCGAGGCGCTCGACCTGCGCCACTACGAGGACATCGGCACGCTGCACGAGGCGCTGTCGCGGCACGCCGAGGAGGCCTTCGGCGAGCTCGACGCCCTCGGACAATCCATCGCGGAGAAGATGTTCAAGGCCCTGACCGACAAGGGCTCGGATCCGCGCGGCGTGCGCCGTCCCGCGCCGGTGCGGGAGATCTGCGCGGTAGCGCACGCCAGCCTTGCCGAAGTGACGCGCGTCGCAGAGAGCTTCCGCAGGCCCGGACGCTCCTTCCTGATGCCGCCCCAGGAGGTCGCGCTCGAGGAGAGCTCCATCCTGGACATCGCGCACGAGAGCCTCATGCGCATCTGGGAGCGGCTGTCGCAGTGGGCGGACGACGAAGCGCGCTCCGGCCAGCTCTATCTCGACCTCGCCCAGGCCGCGCAGCGGCACGAGCAGGGATTGATCGCGTTGTGGCGCGATCCGGAGCTGCAGTTCGCGCTCTCCTGGCGCGAGAAGGAGCAGCCCACGCCGGAGTGGGCGGAGCGCTACGACCCGTCGTTCGCGCGGGCCATGGCCTTTCTCGACGCCAGCCGGGAGGAGCGCGACCGCAAGGCGCAGGAGCGCGAACAGCGCCGCCAGCGCGCGCTGCGTCAGGCGCGCGCCGTCATCGCCGTGCTGTCGATCGCCTTCCTGGGGATGATGGGGCTCGGCTACACCGCCCTGCAGCAGAAGAAGGCAGCACAGCGTGCGCAGGCCGACGCGCAGGAGAGGCTCGGCCAGGTGATCGAGGCGCAAAAGCGCGTGCAGGCGGAGCAAGCGCGCGCCGAGGCGGAGAAACGGCAGGCCGTCGCGGCACGGTCCGTGGCGGACCAGGAGCGCGAGCGGGCCGACCAGCAGCGCCTCCTCGCCGAGACGCAATCGCAGATCGCGAACCAGCAGAGCGAGCGCGCCAACAGCGAACGGCAGCGCGCGGAGCTCGAACAGCAGAAGGCGGAGGCCAACGAGCGCGAGGCGCACGCCAGGACGGTGGAAGCGAATGCCGCCCGCGGCGAGGCGGTGACGCAGAAGGACCGGGCCGAGGAGCAGCGCGCTCACGCGCAGACCCTGCGGCACCTCTCCGCTTCGCGCGCGCTGGCCCTGACGGCGCGCGAAGCGCGCACCGTCGACCTGCGCCTCGTACTCGAGGCCTACCGCCTGAACCACGAGAACGGCGGCGATCCCGACGATCCCGAGCTCTTCGCGGCGATGCACGCGGTCGGCGCGCGCCATCCGACGCGCACCGTGGAGAAGCTGCCGCAGAAGAGCGGCGCGTTGTCGATCGCCGTCTCGCCCGACGGCCGGAACCTCTTCGCCGGCGACGAGAGCGGCCAGATCTCCAGTCACGATCTCGATCGCAATCAATGGCTCGCGCCCAAAGGGGTCGGACGCCTGACCGGGCCGGTGCGCACGCTGGCGCTGCGGGACAACCTCCTCGCCGCTGGTACGGACGGCGGAAAGATCCTGATCTGGGACCTGGGCAAGACCGGGGCGCCGCCGCGGGAGCTCGCCGCGGGCAAGGGCGCGGTGAGCTCCCTCGCCTTCCAGCCCACGGGATCGCTCCTTGTCGCCGGAAATCTCGACGGTGCCGTGACGCTGTTGGATCCGCTCCACCCAGCCGCGCCGGCGGTGTTGCGGGCCGCGGACAACAAGAACGGCGTCCGCGCCGTGGCCTGGAGCGTCGACGGCAGAAGTGTCGCCGCCAGTCAGCCTTCGGGCGCGTTGCTATGGGATGCCGCCCAACCCGGCGCGCCGCCGCGCAGCGTCTGCAAAGACGCGCTCAACATTCGCAGTCTGGCCTTCAAGCCCGACGGCACGGCGCTGCTCTGCGGGAAAGCGGACGGCCGCATCGTCGGCTCGCCGCTGCGCCAGGGGCGGGAGCTCACCTTCTCCGGCCACACTGCCAGCGTCAACTCCCTCCGCTTCAGCCCTCGCGGCGACACGCTGGCCTCGGGCAGCTCCGACGGAACGATCCGCCTGTGGCACATCGACAGGCCGGACGCTCTCCCCGGCGTCATCCCCCGCCAGGAGGGCTGGGTCTGGGCGGTGGCGTGGAGCGCCGACGGCAGCCGCGTGATCTCCGGCGGCAAGGAGCCGTCGATCCGCATCTCCTCCGCGCGCACCGACGTCCTCGCCGCCGATCTTTGCCGCACCACCATCCCTCCGCTGACCGAAGAAACGTGGAGCCGCTACACCGATGAGACCTACCGCGAGACGAATCCCTGCGACGATCCGAGGCTGGGCTTGAAATGAGACACGGCTCGCTCGTGGCTGCCGTCGTTCTCGTCCTTCTTTCTCAGGCCGTGAGGGCGCAGAGCGCGTGCCCGGTGGTGCTGGCGGAAGCGCAGAAGTCCTATGACAACGGCGAATTCGCGCACGCGGCGAGCCTCCTCCGCGACGGATGCCGCGGGAGGCTCTCCCGCACGATTGCCGTGCAGGTGCAGTCGCTGCTGGCCCGGGCTCTCATGTACGACGAGCGGCCGGACGAAGCGCGGAGGGAGATTTCCCGGCTGCTCCGCCTGGAGCCCGGCTTCGACGACACTTCCGGTTCTCCCCGCTTCGCCGCGCTGCTCGCGGAGGTACGCCGCGAGGAGCAGACCACGCAGGTCACCTCGGTGTCCAAAACGAGCGAGAGCCTGCGCGAGGCGCCGGCCACCGTCGTCGTGGTCACCGGCGAGGAGATCGCGCGCCGCGGCTATCTGGACCTCGAGCAGCTCCTGCACAACCTCCCCGGCTTCGACGTCAACCGCACCAACGGCGACATCTACTCGCACGTCTACCAGCGCGGCTACCACGACGAATTCAACAGCCGGCTGCTACTCCTCATTGACGGCGTCGAACAGAACGACCTGACTCAGGGCACGCAATACCTGTCGCGGCAATATCCGCTCACGAACATCGACCGCGTGGAGGTCGTCTACGGGCCGGCCTCGACGATGTACGGCGCGAACGCGTACACCGGCGTGATCAGCGTCATCACCAAGGACGCCAGTACGCTCATCGGCGAGAACAAATACTTCGGACTGGCCGGCCACGTGACCGCCGGCGGTTACGGCAGCGGTGCCGCCGACGTGGCCGCGGCCGGCGCGAGCAGCGGCGGCACCGTGACTTGGTCGGTGGCGGGCCGCTATCAACAAGGCAAGGAGCGCGACCTCTCGGCCTTCGACAGCTGGGACTATACGTATCGCAATCTCGACTACGCGTCGCTGCCGACGCTGCAGGGTGTCAATGCCGCGGGGCTCCAGATGGCCCGGCAGCTCGATCAAGCCCTCATCGAGGAGCACGGCCTCGGCTTCAATGACCGGGCCAAAAACTGGGGCGTCAACGCTAAGGTGCAGATCTCCAATCTGACGCTCGGCCTGCAGTCGTGGCGAAGCGAGGAAGGCGTTGCGTCCGGCTACGGCGCGAGCCTGTTCGGCGGCAGCAGCACCTATACGCCGGAACAGACCGCGCTCTATCTCCGCTATTCGGCCCGGCTGGCCGCGGGAACGCTGAATGTCTTCACGCGCTACCTGCAATCGAGCATCGACCGGCAGACGTCGGAGTTCGACGCCATGGCCATCTATGCGAACGGAATCCTGACTTCGCGGGACCTCTTTCCCCGGACGTGCGGCGCGGCGGTTTGCCCGCCGACCGACGGCATCCTCTTCCGCATCAACGGCAGGGCGCTTTCGACGCAGATCCGCAATGAGCTCAGCATGACCTGGCAGCCGTCGGAGACGCTGAGCGGAGTGACCGGCGTCGAATTCGCGAAGAGCACGATCCAGAGCCAGTACGACCAGTTCGTCAACGGCGACCCCGAGCTTCTTTCCGCCCACAACTACCACGCCGATCTGGCGATCTGGGGACAAGGCTCATGGAAGCCGCGGCCGTCGCTGCGATTCATCGCCGCGGGACGCCTCAGCCACAATCAGATCAACAACAGCAGCGAGAGCGCGGTCACCGGCTTCGGCACGCTCTTCACCCCGCGCCTGGGCGTGATCTATACGCCGGGACGCCGCCATTTCGTCCTGAAAGCGATCTATTCGGAAGCATTCAAGGATCCGACGGACACGGAAAAGTTCGGCGGCTATGTCTTCCCGCGCGTGGTGTGGCAGTCCGCTCTCAACTTCGACCTGCGTCCGGAACGGGTGCGCAATGCCGAGGTGAGCGCGGGATGGGAGCCCAACGAGCGCACGGCCGTGCAGTTTTCCGCTTATGAAGCCCGCTACAGCGGCGTCATCGCCATTACGCAGCTCCCCTCCTCGAGCACCTGCCCCGATCCGTGTCTGCGCAATCAGAATCGGGACGAGATCCGTGTGCGAGGTCTGGAGGCCACGGCCCGCCACAGGATCGCCGCCGCGGAGCTCTGGGCAAATTACACGCACGTGCAGCCGGTCCAGAACATCCCTTCTGTGGGGGCGGTGCGCGTCCCGAACATCGCCACGAACCAGATCAACGCCGGTGTCGATGCCGAATGGCGCCGGCTGACGGCGGCCGTCCGCACCCATTACTCCGGCCGCCGCAAGATCGGTCGCGGGACGGCGTTCATCACCGACCCCGGCTACCTCGGCGACGAGGTCGGTGCGTATTCGACGACTTCGCTCGCCCTGACGTACCGCGGCGTGCTGCCGCGGGTGGCGGTGCAGGTCGCCGTCGACAACGTTTTTGACAAACAGTACTGGGCGGTCGGCTCCGAGACGCTACCGAGCGTGTTGCAGAACGGCAGAACGGCCAGCGTGCGAATCATTTATGGCATGAAGTAAAAACGGTTTTATAATCATCACTCAGCAATTCCACAAACCGGGTCCTGTCCATGAACATGCGTGTTCTCTTGCGCGCCGTTGTGTTGCTGGCGATAGCCGCAGCTTCTCACACCGCCTTGTGCGGGACGGTGACCTACGACGCCGGCGGCGGCACGGAATTCTGGAGCAATCCCCTCAACTGGAGCGGCAATGCGCTGCCCGGCGTCTCCGATGACGTCATCATCGTCAACGCCGGCACCGGTACGGTCGTCGTCGATGTGGATGCGACCGTCAACAGCCTCACCGTCCAGAATCCCGCGATCCTCTGGATCGGGGAAAACCGGACTGTCGCCGTAAACGACGCGAGCACCGTCGACTTCGGCGGTGTGCTGAATCTCCAGGAGGCCGCGACGTTTTCGGGCACCGGCGCTCTCACCATCGCTGGAACCCTCCACATTTTCGGCGGCACGGTCGGCGGCAGCGGAGCGCTGACGATCAGCAGCGGGGGCTGGCTGCGAGCCTGGGCCTCCATCAACTCCTCGACCGTTTCCCGTACCACCACCAACACCGGCACGATTCACTTCCTCGACTCAGGTCCCGGGAGCCACTTCACCTTCAGCGGCGCCACGCTCACCAATACCGGCACG
Organism: uncultured Acidobacteriota bacterium; assembly: GCA_963821585.1. GTDB lineage: Bacteria > Acidobacteriota > Thermoanaerobaculia > Gp7-AA8 > Gp7-AA8 > QHVT01. The sequence continues at coordinate 2,245,782 of CAWGEI010000003.1, read as the reverse complement.
ATCGAGTTTCTGACCAGCCACAACATCGTCCCGGGCTCGGGCTCACCCATCCTCAACAACAACAGCGGCGGCGTGATCCGGAAGAGCGTCTCCAACAGCGTCACGGCGATCGACTTCCCCGTCAACAATGCCGCCGGGGCCACGATCGAAGCGCAAATCGGCCACTTCTACCTCAACGGCGGCGGCACGGTCAGCGGCGCCTACTCGATCCTCCCCGGCAGCCAGCTCCGCCTCGGCCCTGCCCCCAACACGTTCACCATGAGCGGCAGTCCCACGGTCAGCGGCGGCGGCGAGCTCCGCATCGTCGGGGCGACGCTCGACGTTGGCGCCGGCGTTGACATCACGGTCCCCAATCTCGCCCTCGCCTTCGGCACGATCACCGGACCCGGGGCTGTGCGCGTGAGCGGCAACTTCACCTGGTCCGCCGGCAAGATCGCCGGCAGCGGGCCGCGGGTGCTGAACAGCACGTCGGTGCCAACTTTCCCTTGTGAACTCGCCAACTGCCTGCTCGACGGCGCCACGCTCCAGCTGCAGGCCTACACGATCTACAGCGCCTCGACCAACGCGCTCGTCTTGTCCAACGGCGCCAGCCTGGTTCTCGATCCCGGCAAAACAATCAACGTCACGAATGACGGCGACTTCCTGAACGGCGGCGGCGCCGCCAGCTCGATGGTCGTCGGTGGCTTTGCCGAGGGATTCAATGGGTGCATCTGGAAAACGACGACGTCCGGCACGAGCATCGTCGGCGTCCCCGTGACGATGCCGGGCTCCTTCTTAGTCGAAAGCGGAACGCTGCAAGTCGCCGCCGGCGTGAGCGTCGCGGCCGGCGCGATCCTCGACTACCGCCCGGGAGCGACGATCGAGGTCACCGGCGGCCTGTTTCTCTTCAACTCCAGCGCGGTCTCTTTTCCGTTCCCTGGCGACTTCAAGGTCAGCGCAGGAACGCTGCGCGTCCCGACGGGCGTCACCATCGCCATGCCCAACGTGACGCTGCAGGGAAGCGGCGTCATCGACGGCGGCGGCACGCTGATCCTCTCCGGCACGAGCACCTGGCTGGGCGGCACGATGAGCGGCAGCGGCACGACCATCAACCCTGCCACGAAGAGCCTCGCCATTTCCGCGCCGGTCACGCTCGACGGCCGCATCCTGCAGAACGACGGCACGCTCATGGTGAGCGGCAACATCACCGGATCGGGCACGATCGCCAACAACGGCACGCTCAATGCCGCCGCAGACCTCACCTTCGGCGCGGCGGTGAACAACAGCGGACAGATCGTCACCAGCAACGCACTCTCGCTGGCCGGAAACGGTGCTCACGGCGGCACCTTCACCGCCACCGCACCGGGCGTGATCGACTTCAGCGGCGGAACCCAGACGATCTCCGGCACGCTCGCCGGAACGGGGACGCTCCGCTTCAGCGGCGCGGCGGCGACGGTCAGCGGCACCTGGAGCGGAATGCCGATCGAGGTGTCCGGCGGCAGCGTCGCCCTCGACACCAACGGCACAATCCCCGCGCTGACGTTGAGCGGCGGCACGCTCACAGGCAGCGGCGACGTCACCGTCACCGGGCCGTCGACCTGGAGCGGCGGCACGATCGGCGGCGACGGTGGCTTCACGTTCGACACCGGCGCCACGGTCACGATGCCCGGCACCAACGCCGCCACCCTCGCCCGTCCGCTGCTGAATGAAGGGACGATCCAATTCACCGCGGCGCCGAACGGCCTGCTCATCGCCGGCGTCGAGGTCAGGAACAACGGCACGGTCGACATCCAGTCGACGCAGGGCATCACCGCCACCGCCGGCACACCGCCCTTCCTCAACTTCGGGACGCTCAAGAAGAGCGGCGGCGCGGGCGTCATGCAGTTCGACGCGCCACTCTCGAACAGGGGGCTGGTGCGGATCGAGAGCGGCACGATGCAATTCGGCCGGACCTGTGCGCAGCGCGCCGGCAAGACCACCATCCTTTCCGGCGCGACGCTGCAGACGGAGACGTTCTCGCTCAACGGCGGCTCCCTCACCGGTAACGGCACGGTCGCGGGAACGGTCGCCAACGACGCCACCGTCTCGCCCGGCGCCTCGCCGGGAACGCTGACCATCGACGGCGACTACGTGCAGTCGGCAGACGGCGCGCTCGACATCGAGCTCCGCGGCACCGCGCCAGGCACCCAATACGACCGTCTCCTCGTCAGCGGCAAGGTCACCCTCGGCGGCGCGCTCAACGTCACCACCCCCAACGGCTTCGCCCCCCAGGCGGGAGACGCGTTTCAGATCCTCATCTTCGGCTCCCGGACGGACGACTCGACGTTCGCCGTCATGAACGGCCTCACCGGCTCCGGGACCGTGCTCGTGCCGGAGCTCGGCGCGAGCGATCTGCGGTTGCTCGCGAATGCCATCCAGGTCAGCAGCGCCGATGTGCGCGTCGCCGTCACCGGCCCGGCCTCGACCGTCGCGGGATCGCAGGCCATCTACACGATCGTGGTGACGAACGACGGCCCGGACTCCGCGGGCAGCATTGTTGTGAGCGCCGCCGCCTCCGCGGGGCTGACCTTCAGCGCGAACGGCGGCGCGTGCACGGACACCTTCCCCTGCACCATCAGCGCGCTGGACTCCGGGCAGAGCGCCACGATCGTCAGCGCCTGGAACATCGCTTCCTCCGCCACCGGCTCCGAGCAACTGGCCGTTGACGCCGCATCACCGGTAACGGATCCGAATCCGTCGAACAACGCCGCTTCCGCCACGACCCAGATCGGCACCTGCCCGGCCATCCTCATCCACGCGCCCGTCGAGCTGACCTCCGGCGCGTCCGCCGCGGCCACCGCCACTCCCTTCGGCGACGCGACGCACCTGTGGTCGATCGCCAACGGCACCATCGACAGCGGCAACGGTACCGCCGGGATCACCTTCACCGTCGGCGAGGCCGGCACGACTAGGCTGGCCGTGAACGTCAGCGGCGACGGCTGCACGCTCGACGCGATCTTCGACGTGACGGTCAAGCCTCGTCTGACCTGCGTGGGAACAGCGGCGCCGGCGGCGCCGGCGGACGGCGCTACCATCGACGCCGTCGTCGCCTTCGGCTGGACCGCCGTCGACGGCGCCAGCGGCTATCGTCTCTGGCTGCAGCAGGGCGATGCCCCGGCGCAGAGCCTCGGCACGACTCTCGATCCTTCGCGCACGAAGATCATTCCGCCCGGCGCGTACCAGTGGTACGTCGAGACGTTGTTCGACGGTTGCGCGTCGCACGAGTCGGAGCGGCGGGCCTTGACCATCCTCGAAGCGCCGGACTGCGCTACCCGCGAAGCACCGCAGTTGAGCGCGCCGGCGAACGACACCCCGGCCACGAGTGCAGCCGTCGCTTTCAGTTGGAATGCCGTGCCCCAGGCCCTCGAATACGAGCTGTGGCTTGCGCCGGCGGGCGGCGTGCCGACGCTGATTCGCACCACCTCCGACACCTCCCACACCGCGGTCGTGCCGCCCGGGCGCTTGGAGTGGTACGTCCGCGCGATCTTCGCCGGCTGCGCCGCGACGGAGTCCGCCCATCGAGCCTTCACCTACGCGCCGCCGCCCGAATGTACCGGCCAGCGGCCACTGCTCATCGCGCCGGTCGAGAGAGAGCGGCTCGCTTCGCCGTTATCGTTCGAATGGACCACCATTTCCAGCGCGACGATGTATGAGCTCTACGTCGACGGCGTGCTCGCGGCGACCACGACCGCCCCGCAGGCCTCCGCCATTCCCATACCGCCGGGCGAGCGGCGCTGGCATGTACGCGCGCACCTCGCGGAAGGCTGCGGCGCGGTCGACTCCGCGGAGAGCCGCCTGGTGGTCATTCCGTCGCCCCCGAGCTGCACGCCGCTCGAGGCCCCGGTCCTCAGCGCGCCGGCGCGGGTCTCCTCCGGCGTCGCCGGCCGAATCCAGTGGTCCTTCGTCGCCGGCGCCACGGCCTACGTCGTCGAGATCTCCGGCGATCCGAGGTTCCCGCGGCAGTCGACGAGCGCCAACACCGTCACGACGCGGCGACTGCCGTTCACCTTCACCAACCAGAGCAGCCAGCCGGTGCCGCGCTACGTGCGCGTGTACGCGGTCGACACGAACTGCGCTCAGCCGGGCAACGGCCCGTTCTCGGCGGTGGCGGTGCTGTCCGTCCTGCCGCCTCCCTCGAGCGAGGGCGTGGCGCTGCTGACCGATCCCACCGACGTCCCCTACACGCTGGACATCGCCGCGGAGCTCGCGGGGCGGAGCTTCACCGCCACGCCCACAGTCCCCTGGATCTCGGTCGTGCCGAGGAGCGGCATCGTGCCGCCGGGAGGCCAGACCCTGCGCGCGATCGCGCACACCGCCGGCCTGGCGCCTGGCACGAACACCGGCAGAGTCGAGATCACCACCACCGCGGTGGACGGCCCGTTGACGCCGCTCCCGACCCCTGCGTTCCCACTCAACCTGATTCCCGGCGTCCGTACCGTCCCGAAGAGCACACCGCCGCCCGACGCGCTGATCATCCCCGCCGTCGCAAACGTGACGAACTTTATCGTTCGCTATCACTCCGACATCTGCGTCACCAACACCTCGGCCCAGGTGATGCGGTATGAGATCAATTTCGTTCCGTCCGGGCCGGCGGGGATGAGCGAAGGGCAGAAGACCGAAGTCTCGCTCGAGCCGGGTGCCACCATGGCCATCAACGACATCGTGGCCACGTGGTTCGGCGGCCGGAGCTCGACCGGCACGCTGGAGATCCGGCCCCTGACCGAGATCGACACATCGACCTCGAGCGCCCCCGTCGGCGGCCTGGCGAACCGAATCACCTTCGCCTCGTCGCGCACCTTCAGCACGACGGCCGCCGGAGGCAGTTACGGACAGTACGTCCCGGCCGTGCCCTACGCGAACTTCATCGCCAGGGGGAGCACGCTCTCCCTGCAACACATCGCGCAGTCCGACAGCTACCGCACGAACCTCGGCCTGGTCGAGGGCTCCGGCGAGAAGGTCTCCCTCGAGGTGCGCATCTTCGATGCGGCCGGCACGAAACGCGCCTCCTTCCCCGTCCATCTGAACGGCGGAGAGCGCGCGCAGCTGAACGGCGTTCTCCAGGAGCACGGCCTCACCCTCGACGATGGCCGCATCGAGGTGGAGGTGACCTCCGGCGACGGCAAAGTGACCGCCTACGCATCGGTCATCGACAACGCCACCAACGACCCCCAGCTCGTGCCGCCGGTGACCCTCGACCAGGCGGGACACACCAAATGGGTCGTGCCCGGCGTGGCCGATCTCGCCAGCGGCTCTGGCAACTGGCAGACGGACGTGCGCATCTTCAACGCCGGCACGGAGGCCGCCGAGCTGACTCTCGCGTTCTACTCGATGAACGGCGGTCCGCCCACCACGCGGACGATCACGCTGGCCGCCGGAGAAGTGCGCCAGCTCGACCGCGTGCTCTCGTTCTTTGGCATCACGGGGGATGCCGGCGCGCTGCACATTGCGAGCGCCGCTCCGGCCAAGGTGGTCGCCACCGCACGCACGTACAGGCAGACCGACGACGGAGCTTACGGACAATTCATCGCCGCCGTCAGGCCCGACGAATCCGTGGCGGTCGGCTCGCGTCCCCTGCAGATCCTGCAGATGGAGGAGTCCGAGCGCTTCAAATCGAACATCGGCTTCGCCGAGGTGAGCGGGAGCCCGGTCACGCTGGAGGTGACGGTCTTCCGGCCCAACGCCAACGACCCGGCAGTGCTGGAAGTGAAGCTCGAGCCGAACGAATTCCGGCAGCTGAGCTCCCTCCTCGCCTCCCTCGGCCTGGGCGAGATGTACAACGCGCGCATCAGCGTGCGCGCCGTCGCCGGCGAAGGGCGGGCCCTGGCGTACGGCTCGTTGATCGACCACCAAACCGGCGACCCGACGTACATCCCGGGACAGTGAGGAAGAACCGCGGGTGCCCGGTCTTCCCGGGAACCCGCGGCGAGTCTCACTTGGCGCCATTCGACGCCGGGCTATGTCATTGCCTCCGGACGGTGACCTCTTCGACGTCCTGTGAGACGGCGCGCCCTCCGTCGGTCAGCGTGTAGACGCCGGTGACGGTGTAGCGGAGCGGCCCGCCGAGGAAGTAGACGAAACCGTCGATGAACGTTCCGGGCGCAACGCCGAGGTAGCCGTAGATGTCGCTGCAGTCGACCTGCATCGACTCGCGCGGTTGCAGGCTCCACCCGATCGACTGCGACACCTTGCCGGCTTTCTGCCGGAGCAGCGCAATGCTGAAGATCTTCTTGTACGAGTCGATCTTGTCGTCGTTCGGATTTCCGACGTTGATGGAGGTGTAGTAGACCCCCGGTGCGAACGCGAATGCGTCGATCACCGGCTGATCGGCGCGGCCGCACACGAACTTCGCTTCGGCGAGGTAGGTCTGCCCGAACGCGGACAGGGAAAGGGCGGACAGGGCGAGAACCAAGAGCAATCTTTTCATCTGCGAATCTCCTTTGGCACGCCAATCAAGGCGTGCGTTCATTTACGTCGCGGGGCTCGAGCACCCGACGCCAACATAAAGGACGGAGGGAAGGTTTTATAGAGACATTTCGTGACGTCTCTACGCCTCAGTGCGCCAGCAGGTCGTCCACACCCCGCGCGAGCTCGACCAGATACTCATCCCCGCGCGGGTGCTGCGTCAGTCCCACCAGGATGTAGCGCCGTCCCGGCCCGGTGATCACGGCGGAGTCGTGCAGCCAGTCCTGCCACGAGCCCCACTTCCGGATGATCTCCACGTCCCGCCCGGCGAGTCCCTTCACGAACTTGATGTCGTCGTGCGGAATGTCCGGCGATGCGAAGAGCTCGCGCATCGTGCTCGAGGCCGCGGGGGAAACCAGTCGCTTCTGTTCGAGGAGCAGCCAGAAGCGCAGGAGCTGACGCACCGTCGCAGCGTGGGAATGGTCCGCCACCGGATCGCCGATCCGCTCGCTGTTCGGTCCGTAATGTTTGCCGACCCAGATACCGCCGCCGCGTGAGGCGTCGTAGAAGCCGTACGAGTCGAGCACCTTCTGGATCTCCCGCAATCCCATCGCCCGCGAAAACTGCGCAGCCATCTCGTTACTCGACGCTTTCGCCATCAGCCCCAGCTCGTGCCGCGTCGTCGCGTCGAGCTCCGTCGCCGCCTCGGGGTGCAACTGAAAGTACGCGAGCAGAATCCCCACCTTCGGCACGCTCGCCGCGTATTCGATCCGGTCGGGGTGCAGCATCGCCACACGCGGATGCTCGAGATCGAGCACGCCAACAGCGGCCTGCTCGCTCGTCATGCCGTACTGCTCGCGCAACCGCGCGTCGAGGGCCTCGACCGCACGCTGGAGCGCCGGGTCGACGGCAGTGTCGTAGTCGAGCGTGAAGTCGCGAACTGCGGCGGACCTGCAGGATGGAAAGATGAGCATGCTGAGAACGATCGGGAGCAACACGCGATGCATGCCCGCAGGATACCTTCTCGTTCAGCCGCTTTGTTCGTGAACGATGGCTCACGCGATGCAAGAATTCCTGGACGGAAGGAGCTCGACCAAATGACAACGATGGAAGCAACCGATCAACAGCAGAGCGCTAACGCGATGAAGAAGCCTGAGCCACAAAAGGAGCACCAGTGGCTGAAGAAGCTCGTAGGCGAGTGGACCTCGGAAGGCGAAGCGTCCATGGGTCCCGACCAGCCCTCAGAAAAGTTCAAAGGCATCGAGCGCGCGCGGTCGATCGGTGATGTCTGGGTCCTGATCGAGGGTGAGGGCGAGATGCCCGACGGGACCACCTCGACGAACATCATGACCCTCGGCTACGACCCGCAGAAGGAACGATTCGTCGGTACGTTCATCGGGTCCATGATGACCAATCTCTGGGTCTACGAAGGCACGCTCGACGCGGACGGGAAAACGCTGACCCTCAACTCGGACGGCCCCGGCATGACCGGTGACGGCTCGACCGCCCACTACAAGGACACCATCATCATCGAGAGCGACGACCGCCGGATCATGACCTCCCAGATGCAGGGAGAGGATGGGACGTGGACCGAGTTCATGAAGATGAGCCTTCGCAGAACGAAGTAAGTGGAGGCAGGGCGGGCTGAAGCCCGCCCTGCCCCACCCTGACTGATCAGCGTGCGCGGCGGTCATCGCGGCGTCGGCCACACCGGCGGGCCGCCGGTGGACCGGCCGGCCAGCGGCCGGCGCTCCACGTGCCCCTCAGACACTCGTCGAGAAGGCCAACAACACATGAGCAGACGCCGACAAGGCGCGCCGGCTGCCAGCCTAATGGCCTTAACTTTAGGCGCACGGACGATGATCGAGGCCCGTAGGTCGCACAGGCAGCGCGCGAAGGCGCGCTGTCCAATTGTGGCCCCGGGCTTTGCCCGGGGTTGATCAGGCGGGACAGGCACGCGGCCGCAAAGGCGGCCGCTACAAGCATTTGCGGCGAGTCGGAGCGACCGCCTTCGCGGCCGCATTCATCACCCGCTTCGCATTCCCCGGGCAGAGCCCGGGGCCACGATTGGACAGTGCGCCTTCGCGCGCCACCTAAAGTTAACGCCATTGGGCTGCCAGCCGGCCAGTCCACCGGCGGCTCGCCGGTGCGCGCGAACTGCTTCGCGTCCGAAGCCGGAAATGCTACAAGGACAGCCGATGAGCGGCATGCGCCGGTGGGCGTCTCACCTGGCGGTCGTCAAGGTCGTTTACCTCCTCGCCGTCACCACGTGCGTGTTTGCTCTCCCGTCGACGGCGTTCTTCCGGCCGTGGCGATGGCACATCGTCCTCGGATTCGCGGCGCTGCAACTCCTCACTCTGCTCGTCTGCAGAATCGACCCGGCAACGATTCTGCGGACGGTCGCGCGGCTCAAATGGTTCTTCACTTTTCTTCTGCTGTGCTACGCACTGCTGCCAGCCGAGCACGGGACGCGCGCGGTTTACGAGCTCCGGCTTCCTTTCACGCAATTCACGATTCCGATCAATGTCGGAGGGCTGGCCATCGCGGGGCTGATGTGCCTGCAGATCGTGACCGTGGTTCTGACTTCAGCGGTGGTGCGGCTCACCAGCCGGGGAACCGATCTGGCGGACGGCCTGGGGCGACTCGGCCTGCCCCGGCTCTTCGTCCATGCGTTCGACCACACCCTCGGCCTGGTCGCGGGTCTCCCGAAACGCGGGCAGGGGCAAGGCAAGCGCAGTGCGCGCGACGCCGGGTCTTCGCCTGGGTTCCTCCCCACCCTGCGCAAGTTGCTTCGGGGCGACGTCGGCTTCCTCGTCCAGTCGGTCCGCGACAGTCTGGATCGGGCCAGCCGGGAGCTCGTCCTCCAGACCGGCGGCAAACTGGAGGGACGCCTGGCTCACGACGTGGCGCTCGTCAGCGGCGTCGCGCTGGTCATGGCCTCGCTCAAGATGTTGAAGTTCCTGCCGGGCATTCCGTTCGCCCCGGGCATCAAAGGAATCCTGCTTCTGCCGCTCTACGTCCTGGCCTCGCGAGGCACGTGGTCTCGCTGGGGTGGAACGGCGGCCGGCTCGATCATGGGCGTGATGGCGTTCCTGCAGGGAGACGGCCGCTACGGCGTGCTGGACGTCCTGCAGCACGTCGGCCCCGGACTGGTCATCGATTTGGCCATGCCCCTCGTCCGCCGGCTGCCCCAGACCGCCGTCACGTACTGCGCACTGGGGTTTGTCGCTACCATCACCCGAACCACGACCGAATGGGCCGTCGTCCTGTTGCTCGGCACGCGCGCCGAGGTGTATCTCTACCCGGTGGTCGGGATGATCCCCATGCTGATCGCCGGAACGCTCAGCGGTTTCGTGACCGTGTATCTGTTGAAAGCATTGCCGGACGACGACGGAGACCAGGAAGACGATGTGGTTTGACGGACAGGCTACGGAGTTCGATGACTACGCGGGGCTCGACCCGACGGTCGCCCGTGGCGTCGGCCAGGCGATCCTGGACGCGAGCGGCGCAAGCGACGACGACGTGATCCTCGACATCGGAGCAGGCACCGGAGCCATCGGGTGCCACTTCGCCGCCTTGCCCAATCCCTACGTCGGCCTGGAGCTTTCCCCCGGCATGCTGGCGATCTTTCGACGGAAGCTCGATCCGCTGCCGCTGGGGATGTGCCTCGCTCAGGCGGACTGCGATCATCCCTGGCCGGTCGGAGCGCGAACGGTACACATCGTGTTCGCCTCGCGGGTGGTCCACCACCTGACGCCCGCGCGTTTCCTGGAGGAGACCCAGCGTGTGTGCCGCGCGGGTGGGTACCTGTTCCTGGGACGCGTCACGCGCGAGCCCGGCAGCCTGCCGAGCCGTTTGCAGCGGTACAAGCGAACACTCCTGGCCGAACATGGGTTTTCCCCGCCGGGCGGTGAGCAGTCGGTTCACCGGGTCCTGGATGCCTCTCGGGCCCTGGGCGCGGAAGAACTGCCGACTATCACGGCGGCTCGCTGGATGCGGACCGCCACCCCACGCCAACTCCTCGCGAACTGGGAAGGCAAACCGCAGCTGACCAGTGGCGCTTCGGGCAGGAAAATGGACGCGGAAAAGCGCGCGGCCATGGTCGAGTCCCTGACGGCGTGGGCGCGCACCGAGCTCGGCGACCTCGACCAACCGCAGGAGTTCGAACAACAATACAAGCTGTACGGCGTACGGTTGCCGTGAGCGATTTTCGAGAACGGAGCGATATGGAATCAGATCTCTTGTCTCAGTTGGGAAGGGCCCTCGTGGAGGGGAGCCTCACGGACGAGGCCCGGTTGGCGGACCTCGATCACCAGGACACGGTGCAGATTCTGCCCGAAGCCAACGTCATCAAGGTCGGCGGCCAGAGCTTCATCGACCGGGACGCGCAGCCGTCTTCCCCTTGATCGACGAGATCGTGGCGAACCTTGCCGCGGCACAAGATGATCATCGGCACCGGGGCCGGCACGCGCGCCCGCCACGCGTACAGCGTCGGCCTCGACCTCGGCATGCCGACCGGCGTCCTGAGCGTGCTCGGCACCTTCGTCAGCATGCAGAACGCCCGCATGCTCCACTACCTCCTGGCCAAGCATGGCATCCCGTTCATCGAGCCGGCCCAGTTCGCCCAGCTTCCGCTCTATCTGGACGAGCGCCGGGCGGTCGTCTTCTTCGGCATGCCGCCCTACAACTTCTGGCAGCCGAATCCCGACGATCGGGCGCATCCCGCCCTACCGTACCGACACCGGCGCCTACCTGGTCAGCGAGGTCTTCGGCGCGCGGTCGATGATCTACGTCAAGGACGAGGAGGGCCTCTACACGGCCGACCCGAAGAAGGACCGTAACGCGAAGTTCATCCCGCGCATCACCGTCGAGGAGCTGGAGGCGCTGGACCTGGACGACGTCGTCGTCGAGCGCAGCGTGCTGACGCTGATGAAGAACGCGAAGCACCGCCGCTCGATCCAGGTCATCAACGGCCTGGTGCCCGGCAACCTCACCCGTGCCCTCAACGGCGAGCCGGTAGGCACGATCATCACGGCATGAAAGCGAGTACCGGCGAATGAATAACGAAACTCCCGATCAACGCCATCACGTACCGTCGTTCCTGATGCGCGAGAGCCTGCTCGACAAACAGGTCCTGTCGTCCACCGAGACGCCGGTGGTCCGCATGCTGCCGGCCTGCCACGTCGTCAAGATCGGCGGCCGCTCGATCATGGACGGCGGCAGGGCCACGGTCTACCCTCTGGTGGAAGTCGCTGGCGGAAGCGCTGAAACGGCACAAGCTGGTGCTCGGCGTCGGCGGCGGCATCCGCAGCCGCCACACCCTGCTCGATCGCCATCGATCTGGGCCTGCCTTCCGGCGTACTGGCCCAACTGGCCCTGCTGGACACGCACGGCAACGCACACATGCTCGGCACCCTGCTGGCTCCCTTCGGGGTGGTCGCCATCCCTCCGGAGATCTTCGGTCACCTGTTGCCGTTCTTCATGAATGCGGTCCCGGGGGTCGTCTTCATCGGCGATCCCACCCTTCTCGCTGTGGGAGCACCCGCCGCAGGTCGGCCGGATTCCCGCCGCACCGCAGCGATGCCGGCTCGTACCTGCTCGCAGAGTGTTTCGGCTGCGCCAGCCTGACCCTGGTCAAGGACGTCGATGGTCTGTATGACCAGGATCCCAAGACAAATCCCGACGCCCGTTTCATCCCGGAGATCACGGTGGACGAGCTGAAAGCGCTCAACCTGCCGACCCTGCCGTTCGACCGCGTGCTGCTCGACCTGCTGGCCCGTGGCCGCCTGGTCAAGCGGTTTCAGGTGATCAACGGACTGAAGCCGCACCTGTTGGCGGCGGCCCTGGCCGGCGAGACGGTGGGCACGATCATTCGCCAGTAACTCCGAGGGGGCGGGGGGCGGGAGAGAGCCTCGTTCTCCTGCCCCCGCGCGCTCATCCTGTCGCCCGCTACGCGGGCTTGAATTTCAGACCGCCGCTCGTTCCCCGGCTGAAGCCGGGGTCTATTGTCTGGCTACCCGCTACGCGGGCAAAACTGCCGCCGTAGGCGGCTCTAGACAATAGACCCCGGCTTCAGCCGGGGACAACGCGAGCGCCAAACGAGCCCGCGTAAGCGGGCGACAGGAATGACCGCCGCTTCCGTATCATCTCCCCATGGCTAAATCGCAGCCCGCCCGCCTTCTTCCGCGCATCCGCGTGATGCAAGGCTCCACCATCCTTCTCGGTCCCGGAAAAGCGGATCTTCTCGAGGCCATCGGCAAACGCGGGACGGTACGCGAGGCGGCGTCGGCGCTGGGGATGTCGTACATGCGTGCCTGGAAGCTCGTGCAGGTGATGAACACCGGTTTCCGCGAGCCGCTCGTGGCCGTCCACCGCGGGGGTGCGGAGCGCGGAAGCTCCGCGTTGACACCGGCTGGTGAGCTCGTGCTCCAGCTCTATCGTCGGATGGAGGCCGATGCGTTGCGGGCGGCGGAGCGGCGCTGGGCGGAGCTCCAGCGGTTTCTTTCGTAACTGCTCCCGGGGCGCCGAATTACTTGACGAAGTATATCGGCCGTGCTCTGCTTGCCACTCATGAGCAACATGGTGTTGATCGCGGCCCTCTGTGGCGTTCTTGCGTCGACGTCACTTCATGCGCAGGACAATTCGGTCGAGGCGCGGCTCCGCAAGCTCGAAGAGGAAGTCCTCAGCCTCAAGAAAGAAAATGAGCAGCTGCGGCGCGATCTCGGTCTGGAAGTCGTCGCCCGGCAGGCGGACGTCAGGATGGCCGGACGCGCCTCATCACTGCAGGTCGGCGGCCTGATTCAGGCGCAGTCCGAGGCAGGCGACCGAGGGGATACCCGCTTCTCCGATGCCAACACGCGCACGTTCCTGCGTCGCGCGCGGATCAACGCCGGCGGCCGTTTTCTGGAGGAGTTCAATTTTCGCGCGGAGCTGGAGCTCGCCGGCAGCCTGGCCAATGCAACGGGGTTCCGCGCCCAGCTCACCGACGCGTTCATCAACTGGAACCGGTTCGAGTCGGCGAACGTCCGCATCGGGCAGTTCAAGACTCCGTTCGGCTTCGAGCAGCTATATGCCGACCCGCGGCTCCTGACGGCCGAGCGTACGTTGGTGAACGACCGCCTGACGCCCGGCCGGCAGCTCGGCGTCCAGGTCGGCGGCCAGATGTACTACGAGCGGTTCCAGTACGCGGCCGGCGTCTTCAACGGCAGCGGGACCAACCAGAACTTCAATGACAACAACGAGCTGATGACGGCGGCGCGGGTCTCCGGGCGCCCTTCAGCGGGCGCCTGCTCGGCGAGCAGGCGCCCGCTGGTCGGTCGGCGTCAACGGTTTCCGCACCACGGATACGAACATCGCTCTGGCCTCCGACTTCGGCGTCGACTCGACGCCGGCCACGCCGGCCAAAGACAACCTCTTCACGGGGCACCGGCGCGCGATCGGGTACGACACGCAGCTCGAGCTGGGGCGGCTCGAGCTGTGGGGCGAATACCTCCAGGCGACGTTCGAGCCCACCAATCGGATTCCGAGGGCTCGCCTGCGGGCCGACGGGTGGTCCGCACAGGCGGGCTACTTCCTCATCGACAAGAGGCTGCAGCTCGTCGCCCGGCGCGAGCTGTTCGACGCCGCCGACCTCGCCGACGCCACCACGACGCGCTCGACGGTGCTGGGCGTGAACTGGTTCTTCAAGGATCACGACGTAAAGTTGCAGCTGGACTGGATGCACAGCCAGGTACCGGGGTTTCCAGAGGACCAACAGAAGTACATCGCCCGTCTGCAAACGATTTTCTGAACGGAGACCGCGTGAACCGATTCGCTCTGCTGCTTCTCGCCATCCTCTGGCCCGTCTCGGCCCTCGCCGCGGACGTGCGCGTCTCCGCCGCAGCCAGCCTGACCGACGCTCTCCAGGAGATCGCTCCGCCGTACGAAAAACAGTCGGGCGACAGCCTGATCTTCAACTTCGGCTCCTCGAGCATGCTGGCCAGGCAGATCCAGGAAGGGGCGCCGGGGGATCTTTTCTTTTCCGCGGATGAGCTGAAGATGGATCAACTGGCCCAGCGCGGCCTGATCGTGAAGAAGTCCCGGCGGAGCATCCTCTCGAACACGCTGGCGATCATCGTCCCGAGCGACAGCCGTCTGAAGATCACTTCGCCCGCCAGCTTGGCCGACCCTGGAATCCGCAACATCGCCATCGCCGAGCCGCAAACCGTACCCGCCGGCATCTACGCGAAGGAGTACCTGCGCAAGCTCCGGATCTGGGACAAGGTCACGTACAAGCTCATCCCCACCGACAACGTGCGCGCGACGCTGGCAGCAGTGGAATCGGGGAACGTCGAAACCGGCATCGTCTACAAGACCGACGCCCTCATCTCCAAGGGGGTGCGCATCGTCTACGACGTGCCGGCGGCGGAGGGGCCGGTGATCTCGTATCCCGCGGCGGTGCTGGCGGATGGAACCCAGCAGGCCGCGGCCCAGCGCTTCCTCGACTACCTCCAGACGCCACCGGCGCAGGAAATCTTCCGCAAGCACGGCTTCATCCTCAAGTCCGCAAAATGACGGCAGCCGAGTGGCGCATCATCGCCTTCACGCTGGAGGTGGCGGCCCTGAGCACGGTCATCATCGCGCCGCTCGGCGTCGGCGTGGCCTGGCTGCTGGCGCGCTACCACTGGCCGGGGAAGTCCGTCGTCGAGACGTTGATCATGCTGCCGCTGGTAATGCCACCCGTGGCCACCGGCCTCCTTCTGCTCAAGCTCCTCGGGCGCCGCGGCAAGCTCGGCCAG
This sequence comes from uncultured Acidobacteriota bacterium, assembly GCA_963821585.1. GTDB lineage: Bacteria > Acidobacteriota > Thermoanaerobaculia > Gp7-AA8 > Gp7-AA8 > QHVT01. The sequence goes on along the minus strand of CAWGEI010000003.1, from coordinate 2,230,585 downwards.
CTCCTCGACAGCGCCGGCATCGAGATCGTCTTCACCTGGCGCGCGGTCGTGGCGGCGATGATGGTGATGTCCTTCCCGCTCCTCGTGCGGGGCTGCCGGGTGGCCTTCGAGGAGATCAACGTCCGGCTCGAGCAGGTCGCCCGGACCCTCGGCGCGAGCAACACGCGCGTCTTCTTCACCATCTCGCTGCCGCTGGCGCGCCGAGGGATCATCGGTGGCCTCGTGCTGGCGTTTGCGCGCGCCATCGGCGAGTTCGGCGCGACGATCCTCGTGGCCGGCAACATCCCGGGCCGGACCCAGACCATCGCCATCGCCATCTATGACCGCGTGCAACTCGGCCACGATGCCGACGCGTATCGCCTCCTCGGCGTTTCCGTGCTCATCGCCTTCGTCGCGCTCTGGGTCTCCGAAACGTTTCTGCGCAGCCGCGGAGGCCGGCGATGACGCTCGTCCTCGACGGCGTGACGCTGGCGCTGGCGCACTTCGATCTCGACGTCACCGCCGGGCTCTCGAGTCAGGTGACCGGGATCTTCGGTCCGTCCGGTTCCGGCAAAACCTCGCTCCTCGATGCCGTGGCCGGGCTACGCACGCCCCGCTCCGGGCGCATCGTGCTGAACGACGACGTCTTCGACGACCCCGCTGCCGGCATCCACCTCGCGGCGCGCCACCGCCGCATCGGCTATGTCCCGCAGGAAAACGCCCTCTTCCCGCACATGAGCGTCATCGGGAACATCCGCTACGGCGCCAGCGCCACGCCGCTAGACCGCGTAGTGGAGGTCCTGGAGCTCGGCCATCTGCTGGGGCGCGGCGTGACCACACTCTCCGGCGGTGAGCAGAAGCGCGTAGCTCTGGCGCGCGCGCTGGTGACCTCGCCGCGACTTCTCCTTCTGGACGAGCCGCTGGCCGGCCTCGATCGTGCCCTGCACGCACGGATCCTCGCGTTCCTCCAGCGCATCCGCGACGACTTCCACCTCCCGATGCTCTACGTCACACACGATCCCACCGAGTTGCAAGCCATCGCCGAAGAGACGGTCGTGCTGGACCGCGGCCGGGTCGTCGCGGTCGGCCCGACCGCGTCCGTGATTACCGCCGTCGCGAAATGACTCTAGCCCGCGGCGCCGTCGCGACCGACGATGACGAACGAAAGGAACCATCATGTTCAAGCATTCGTCATCGCTCACGCTCCTCACCGTCTTCCTGCTCTGCAGTGTTCCCGCGATCGCACAACAATACGTTTATGACTGGAGCTTGCCCGGCGCCACCGGCCACGTCGATCCCTCGTCCGCGGCGCATGCCTTCTCCGGACCCGGCCTGACGTTCGCCAGCGGCGTGACCGGCACGATCAAGGTCCGTTACGGGATTCAGAACATCTACGACGCCGACGTGACGCCGTCGTGGCAGTATCTGATCCTCTCCCGCACGAACAACTCAGCGCTCGGCAGCGTGACCGCGCGTCTGATGCGCGTGAGTCACTGCTCCGGAGACGAGGAACAGATGTGCTCCACCGGCGGCAGCGGCGAAGTCTCGGGATGCTCGCACTGTCTCTTCAATCCGGGCGAGCTCGATTTCTCCGACAACAGCTACTACATCGAGGTCACGCTCACCCGCTCGTCCACGGCCGCGACACCTGTGGTGAACACGGTGGCCCTGGGGAACTGACCCGGACGCGGCGTGCAGGTCATTTGGAGTGCGGAGCCAATCGCCTCCGCACTCCTCGAGCGCGACGGCCACTACCCGCCCACGTCGACCGAGCCCGCCGAGGCGCACTTTCCGGCCGCAATGAACGGCGCGCGCTGCGCTTCCCGCATGGAGACACCTCTCATTGTGGAAGGACATCATTGTAGCGTGCTCGATTCGCAGCGACATGTACCTCCTCGTCATTGCCTTGAAGTGCACGAGCAGCTGCTCACGCGCACCAGATCTCCTTCGCCGGCCCTACCGCGTTCGGCATGGCGCCGAACACGTTGGTACGTCCCGTATCCACACGCGGCCGCAGCGACCGTCGATGCAATTCGAGACTTTACCTGCTGCGCACGGCTGCCATCGCGGCTCGCGACAGCTCGCGACGGTGACATAGAGCGCGCACGCATCGCCATCGGCGGCGCAACTTCTTGATAGAAATAGACCTCCCGCCTGTCACGCCGGAGGTCGCGGGATCGAGCCCCGTCGGCCCCGCCAATCTAAAGGTTTGCCTCCTCGCTATCGCAGGTGGGTAACCCTATGGCTCCACCTCCGCGATGACCCGCTTTCGCAGTGGTAGCGGGAGAGGCTGTGGGTGCTGTGGGAACCGCGGGCGGCGGGTGGGTGGCGGTTTCCAAGACATGTGGGAAGCCTCAGGTGGGAGGGGGCGGGAGGCTTTCCACATGTCGGCAGCATCCATAGCCTTGGCCTGAAAGGAGTTAACGGCCAATTGGCGGTTTCGGCGATTCTGGCCGCTTTACGTCGCTACCCACCTGCGGCAGCGAGGAGCCAAAGGTTTCATGCGCCGCGACTTCGCGGCGTTTGTGTTTTGCGGCATCGCGAAACGCGAAAATGACCCGCACAAGGTTCCGCAAAAGTTGCGAGGTTTCGGGGCCGCGAAGGACACCGAATAACAGTGCAAATCGCGAATGTTCCACGCGAACAGGACCATTGTTTCACCGGCTAGAGCGACCTGAGAGCAGCGCGAAGGGCGCGCGAGTCCTGAGCGCAAGCGACAGCGCGGGAGACTCACTCAGCTGCGACGCGGCGCGACGATTGGAGCGCGAGCGGAGCGAGCGCAGTCTTGCGCCTCGTGGCGACAGCGCGAAAGGCGCGCGAGCGTTGAGCGCGAGCAGCAACGCGGGATGCCCACTCAGCTGCGACACTGCGCGGAAAAACCATGGCTCTTCCCGGCTCGACTCGTGAAAGACACACGCGACGGGCGGCCCCAACTGTCGTATTCTCAGCCCAAGGTGGACGATCGTTAATAAATGACACGTTCCAAGCGAGGTCAATCTCCCCATCACGAGGTTCTGAGCCTTCGAGTGACCGGCGGGTTCCTGGCAGACGCTCAGCTGGATTTCGCTGACGGGTTGAACTGTCTGATCGGGGGACGAGGAGCCGGAAAGACAACCGCGCTCGAGTTTCTACGCTTCGGTCTCGGGCTGATGCCCGACCAGAAGGCGAATCCGCAGCGATATCGGACAATCGACGGTCTGGTAAAGGCCAATCTCGGCAACGGTCGTCTCACGATCGACGTCCGCACCAGAAACGACATGCGATACACCGCCAGCCGTGGAGCTCACGACGCAGTTCAGGTCCTGAATGAAGTGGGAACCGCGGTTCCGATCGCGCTTGATCGCGAGCAGATCTTCGGCGCAGACGTCTTCAGCCAGAACGAGATCGAAGAAATTGCATCAAGCCCGGCCGCCCAGTTGGAGCTTCTCGACCGTTTTCGTGAATCAGAAACGGTAGCGATTGCTCGTGACTTGGAACAATTACAACGTCAGCTGGAACAGTCGAGCCGAGACCTTGTCCTAGTCGATCAAGAATGTGACGATGCTCGAGGACGAGCGTCTGAACTACCCATCCTCGAGGAAAGGCTCAAGGGCCTGGCGGCAACCACTGGCCCAGAAGCGAGCAGGATCAATGCGGCACACGCCGCGAAGAGCGAGCGCGCCCGACAGGAGAAGGTGCCGGAATCGCTCATCGATGCTCTACACAAACTGGTACGCGATCTCCGCTCTAGCCACTCGGCTTTTCAAACCAGTACCACGGCTCAACTCGGCAGCCAGACTCCCCAGGCGGCAAATCACGAGCTGTTTGAAGGGCTGCGAGCCGACCTCGAATCGTTTAGGACTCGTCTCGACGCGGCGGTCGGATCGATCGAACATGACGCGCAAACGGCCGAGGCGCGCATAGGCGAGCATGCAAAGGCGCTTGCCGAGCGCCACGCCGTTCAGGAAGCCGATTACAGGATCATCATGACCGCGTCGGAAGAAGAGGGGGGGGAGAGCCACTGAGCGGCAACTCTTGCAAACCGGGCTCGCGGCTGCTCAAGCTGCTGCGAGCGAACAATTGGCGAAAGAGCAACAGCGGCAAAGTCTTGTCATCACTCGCGCGCAATTGCTGAGGCGGAGTTCAGAGTTGCGGGATCAGCGCTTCGCGATCAGAAAACAGATCGCCGAACGGCTAACACATCAGTTTCCCAGCATTCGTGTCACCGTGAGTCAGGCCGCCGACCTCGACGCCTATCAACAGTTTGTCACCGAATCTCTAAAGAATTCCGGTGTCAAGCAGGGCCTCGCTGCGCAAAGATTGTGTCAGGTCTTTCTGCCAGGCGAACTGGCCGAAGCTCTGATGAACAACGACCTCTCAACGCTCATGCAGCAGTCAGGATACGACGAAGATCGCTCCAAGAAGATCTTGAGTGCTTTACGGGCTGGTGGTATTCCTTACGCCATCGAAACCATTGCGCTCGATGATCGGCCGAGCATCGAGCTTCTGGACGGAGACACGTTCAAGGAGTCTACGCGTTTATCCACTGGCCAACGGTGTACGACTATCCTGCCGATTTTGTTAACACAGAGTGAAAGGCCTCTTTTGATCGATCAGCCGGAAGACAACCTCGATAACGCCTTCGTGTATGACACGATTGTCCGAGCGTTACAGGGCATCAAAGGCAGCCGACAGGTAATTTTTGTGACGCATAACCCGAACATACCGGTGCTCGGTGATGCCGAACGTGTATTTGTGTTTTCGTCCGACGGCCAGCATGCCACGCTTACACAGGTCGGTACAGTAGATGAGTGCAAGGACCAGATCGAGCGGATTCTCGAAGGGGGACGTGATGCCTTTCTGCTGAGGAAAGAGCGGTATGGCCACTGAGCAGGTGTTGACGCATTCCGACCTACTGTCGGCGCTGGAGGCTGCTGACTGGAGTGCCGTCCTCGGCGCAGTGGGTCTCGCCGCAAAACGCCTGCGAGGAGCTATCGTTGGCGACCCGGAAGCCGACGCCCTGGTCTCGAAGCTCGTAGCGCTTGAAACCCACCCGAAATGGGAGGTTCGACGGGCGGTGGCAAACGTCGCGGCCTGTGCTCCTCACGCGGCGTTTGCGAATGTGTTGGCGAGGCTGGCGCTCGATGACAACCAGCGTGTTCGACAGGCGGCCTCACACGCTGCCGTTCGAAGGCGTGACTCGCGCCATGCAAGCACACTCGGAAAGCAGCACGAAGAACGCATCAACTCGACGCTGGATGATATCGAAGTGCGCTTCGGCTCAAAGGGTCGCGTTGCTGTAACGCGAGCGGCTGAGCAGATTGCCAACATGTATGCACGGGAGCTTTATCACGAGGTCATCAACCTCCTGTCGCCTCTGGCCACGGCTGCAGACACTCTACACGCCCAGCTTGTGTCACCCGATGTATCATCGGAACAACTATCCGACCAAGCCGACCGAATCGGGCGACGCGTGAGACATATCCGCGCTGTTCTGGAGGGTATGCGTGCCTACACGGCCCAACCTACGCTCATTTTCAAGTCAGAGTTCGTGCGGGAGATTGTTCAGGAGGCAGTGAACGTCGCACTTGAGAGCGATGCTAACAAATCTCTACGTATATCGATCAGAGTCGATGTGCCGGCGAATGTCATTGCAGAGGTCGCACGGGTGCGCCTGGTTCAGGCGTTGACGAACGTATTGTTGAATGCGGTCGAGTCTTATCAGGGATCGGCTTTGCTAAAGCCGATCATCGTGAGATGCGAGCTCCGCGCAGGATTGCTGGAATTGACCGTGGAAGACTCGGGATGTGGCATGTCGGAGGAAGTGCAGCGCGACGCGCTAACTCTTTTTGCAACAAGCAAACAGAACGGAACTGGTTTTGGTCTGCCGCTGGCTGTGAAGATTCTCGAGTCAGAACACGGAGGCCGGCTGACCCTCGAGAGTGTAAAGGGTCGCGGGACCGCCGTTCGTCTTACCATCCCTATGCACCGTCAGGTTGATCCAACATGAAACAACGCCATTCCGTTTTGATCGTTGAGGACAATCTCGAGACTGCAGAAGATCTCGTGGAGATTGTCTCCTCGCTCGACTGCACCAGTGTAGTCGTCGACAATCGCGACGACGCGTTGCACAGACTCCAGAGCGAATCGTTTTGCTTCCTGCTACTTGACCTGCAGATCAAGGGTAAGGCCGACTCGATCAGGAGCGACGTCGTTCACGGTAAAGCGGTTTTGCGGGAGGCTCGCCTAAAACATGGAGACCATCACGGCCCCGTTTTCCGATGGCCTGTCCTCGTAGTGAGTGGGTATGCCCGTGAGGGCGTGGAAGCGGTCGAGGTGATGAAAGACGGTGCGAGCGACATCATTTATAAACCTATCAACGGCCAGCAAGTCTCCGAACGCATCCGTAGTGCCCTCGAAAAGAGTGGCCGCGAAAGTCACAAGCAGTGTCGAGATGCGCCGCCAGCAGGGGGTCCGAAGCCTGAGCTTGGAATCGTGATTGCCATTCCAGGCGATCGCCTTGGCCGGCGAACGCGCGTGATGGTCGGTTCCGCTTCTGTCAGGCTTACGAACGAAGCGTTGACGGTGCTTTTGCACCTGATCGTTGCGCATCGACGGGGAGTGCACGTTAATAAAAGTGAGATGGGAGGTGCCAAAGATCAGGGATTCAAAGGTGTTTCCAGGCTGAGGGAACAGCTCGCTCCTGCTTTGGTGCGCGACATCATCGACAGTCACTACTACGGCGAGTACGGTTTCACCGACGAAGTGACGATTGGCGAATGTGCGGTCGACAAACTTGAGGCGATCGGCGACGCCCAGATCTCGGGGCTCGCTAGGCAGCTTCGACAAGTGTGACGGAACTCCGTAGAGTTTCCGTCACACTGCCGCCGTCAGTTTGAACGCGTTCGTAGTCTATCGTCGTCACCGATGGCTACAAACCTGAACCGCACCCCCACTCGTCCTGCCCCGAAGGGGCCGCGTGCGCCTTCCGTCAGACGATCGCAGCGCACGGGCGACCGGATGTCGCCACGAGAAGTGACGCGTCACGTGAAGACCGTTGTCCAGTGCATGCTTTGGGGGCAAGCGGGCGGTCGCTGCGAATTTTCCGGTCATAACAAACTACTCTGGAAGTCGTCGATCACCCAGGAACGGCTAAACATCGCGCAGAAAGCACACATCTACGCTTTCAGTGAGGACGGCCCGCGGGGTAAGGGCGAGGTCAGCGAGGACGAGCTTAACGAGCTTTCGAATCTAATTCTCGTCTGCCATGAATGCCATCAGAAGATCGACAAGACGAAAGACGGCGGCCGGTACACTGCCACCTTGTTGCGGCATTGGAAGCAGGAGCACGAGGAACGAATCGAACGTGTCACAGGGATCGCTCCGGACAAGACGAGCCATATCCTTCTGTACGGCGCAAACATCGGCGATCATGCCGCGCCTCTTACGTACCAGTCGGCAGCAGCGGCCATGTTCTCCGATTGGTACCCCGCGGACGACAACGCGATCGAACTGAGCACGATCAACAGCTCCCTGATCGACCGCGATGCGGCCTTCTGGAACGTCGAAGGAGAGGGGCTCCGTCGAAAGTTCAACCAGAGCGTGCGCGAGCGGCTCGCGATGCGCGGGATTCAGCACCTGTCGGTTTTCGCGCTGGCACCGCAGCCGTTGCTCATTCTTCTAGGAACGCTTCTGGGCGACATCGTCCCGTCCGTCATCTATCAGCGGCACCGGGAACCGCCGACCTGGAACTGGCCGTCAAAGCTATCTATCGCGACGTTTCAGGTGCTGGAGCCGGAGCACAGGAGCGGACCCGCCGCACTCGTTCTGGCGCTCAGCGCGTCCGTAACGCCAGATCGAATTCAATCGGTGCTTGGCCTCGATGCGTCGGTCTGGACCGTGACCGTGCCTGAACCGCACAACGACATGATGAAGTCACGGGAGCAGCTTTCAGAGCTTCGCACGGTCCTGCGGTCCGTTCTGAACCGCATTAAGGCCGCTCAGGGCCAGTCATCTCCACTGCACATTTTTCCGGCGGCGCCAGTTTCTGCCGCGATCGAACTCGGCCGTGTTCGCATGCCGAAAGCGGACATGCCGTGGCACCTCTATGACCAAGTGAACGCTCTCGGCGGATTCACAGCCTCGCTGAAGATTTCGGATGGAGAATGAAATGACGACGCAGATCACAGAGCCTCTTGTCGAATCGCAGCTGCTCGAGAAAGTCGCCGACACGCTCGACATCCCGAAGTCGTACTACGTCAAGGCTGTCAAGCGTCACAAATCGCTCGGTGAGTGGCTCTGCCGCCCGGAATCGAAGATCGCGTCGCTGCATCCGCACGTGTCACCTCAAGGGTCTTTCCGCTACGGAACCGTCAATCAGCCTTTGAAACCAGGTGACGTGTACGACTTGGACAACGTCACGACGTTGATGATCGGCAAGACGGCGATGACACAACAGCAGTTGAAAACTCTATACGGCGAGGAAGTGAAAGCCTACGCGAAAGCGCACGGGATGCTCGCTCCGGTCGAGGAGAAGAACCGCTGCTGGCGGTTGTTGTACTCGGACGATGTCGCATTCCATCTCGACACACTTCCCTGCGTCCCCGAGGAGATGGCGGTGATAGAGGCGATCGCCGGGCGCGGAGTCTCTCCAGAATTCGCACGGCGCGCGGTCGCCATTACCGATCTACGGCACCCGTATTTCAAACAGATCACATCCTCTTGGCCTAGCAGCAACCCGCGTGGATTCGCACGCTGGTTCGAGGGACGGGCGCGGCAGGCCGCGGCTATTCGGATGCGCTGGCTCGTCGAAGCGCGTCTTTACGCGTCTGTCGATGACGTTCCGCCCTACGAGTGGAAGACGCCGCTTCAGAGGAGCATTCAGATTCTAAAGCGTCATCGTGACGTGATGTTTATCGATTGTCCTGAGCTCGCACCGATTTCGATGATCATCACCAACCTTGCAGCACAAGCGTATCAAGGGGAGACGGATCTTTGGGTCGCGCTGAGAAACATCGTCGAGAGAATGCCCTTGTTCGTTCGGCCGACGCACCCGAGGGTTCCGAACCCGACAGACCTTGCGGAAGATTACGCTGATCGGTGGGCGAGCAATCCGGCGCTGGAGGAAAAGTTTTGGACTTGGCTTCGACAGGTGAAAGCCGACCTCGATAGGCTTCCAGCGATCATCGGCGGAGACTTCTTATCGAAGAATCTCAGAAGCGCCTTCCGCGTCGACCTGTCTGAGAACGATCTCGCTTCATTCCACCGTCAGAGTGGATCCAAGGGGGTTATTGCGTCGGCGCCGTCTATTCAGATCACATCGGCCCCCCGGCCATGGAGAGCTTAGTGCCCGATTCTTTCGAGCGTCGAGCGAAGCGGTTCGGACTCGAAGAGCTACAGAAGAAGTACCCGGATCTGCGTCTTGCACCGTCGGTGAAAGGGGAGTTTCGACTCCGGGGCACGCTTCGGTTTTCGGCTGACGCACGCGGGAAAGAACGCATTGTCGATGAATACGAGATCGACTGCTCCATTCCCGCGCTTTTCCCAAATGAACTCCCGACGGTGCGAGAAACTGGCGGCCGGATCACAGCTGCCTACGAACATCGATTCATCGACGGGACGTTGTGCCTGGGGTCACCTACCTCATTGCGCCTGCGGATCTCCGATAACGCGCCGCTCCTAACGTTCATCGATCGGTGTGTCGTCCCGACGCTGTATGGATGGTCGTATTTTGAGCGCCATGGTGCGCTGCCGTTCGGAGAGTTGAAACACGGCGCGGATGGTATTCGTCAGGATCTTGCGTCGTTGTTCGGTGTCGAGACCGAGGAGGTAGCCATCGATTTCGTTCGACTCACATCGCTGCGGAAACGAGTTGCAAACAAGAGACAGTGTGCGTGCCGTAGCGGAAAGCGACTCGGACGATGCCACCACCGTGGCGTGAACATGTTGCGCAAACGCCTTCGCCGTCATTGGTTTCGGCATATCTTGCAGTGGACGACGATCTAAAGGATCTGATGGCTAGGATGCGGCAAGAGAACGCGATCGTCACCACCGAGCGCGTCGAAAAGCGTCTCAACCTCCTCCGCGGAGACCGTCCAGCATGTGCACAAGCAACTGCCGCACTCGCGCGTGAGCCTAGGTGAAAAGATCGAACGAAGCGCCGCCGAAACGCAGGCGATGGTCAAGTTCTCGCACCAGGAGCTGGACCGGAGCATCATCGCTCTGGAAGATGGACAGCGCGTGCTCAAAGAAACGGTGGCCGACCTGCAGGCGCGCCTCCAGCGCATACTGACTTAGACCTACGGCCTGTCACGCCGGAGGTCGCGGGTCGACTGTTTGGTTTGGAAACAACAGCGGTGCGGAGGCACAGGCTGAGAATGCAGATCTTGCCGAAGAATCCTCTCACTCACCTGACTCCGCCCCCCACCACCCGCCACACCGTCCCCGGATGTTCGCCGCGGCCGTGGGACTGAACGTCACCGGCGTCTCCGGCGCGGGCTTGCCGTAGATCGTGGAGAACACAGTGCACGCGACGAGGTAGGAGCCGGCGATGTTGGGGTGGGTGCCGTCTTCGTCGAGCTTCATGCCTGCCTTGGTCAGCGCGGCCCAGGCGGTGCCGGCGGGGACGAGTTTGGCGCGCGCTCGGGATGCGGCGGCGCGGAAGAGTTTCTCGTTGGCCTCGGCCTGGGACGGGAGCCAGGTCATGTAGATGAGGGGCTGGGCGCCGCTCTTGCGGATCTCGTCGGCGAACATGCCGAGGTAGCGGTGGAAGAGCTCTCCGCGCTTGTGGGGGGCGAGGCCGCTGCGCTCCTGCACGATGACGTAGTCCCAGTGCTCGACCCAGAGTTTTTCGAGCGCTTTGGTGTCGTACCAGAGCTGGTCGAGGGACGCGCCGCCGCGGGTGACCGAGTCGGCGCGGATGGGGCGGGCTTCGCCTTTGGCGAGGTCCTGAGTGAGGCGCGGAAGGTCGTTCCAGTACGTGAGGCTGTTGCCGAGGAAGAGGACGGAGAGGACTTTGGGATCGCGGGGTTTGCGCTTTGCGGTGTGGGTCGTGTACTCGATGCCGCCGTCGGGATCGAGGGCGACGCGCAGCGGCTCGATCGACTGGTAGGTGACGGTGCTGTCGTTGGCGGAGATGATGCGGATGGCCGGGCGCGGGGACTGCGCGAGGAGGGGCAGTGCGACGGCGAAGGCGAGCAGGAGGCGTTTCACCGCGAAAGGAACTCCCCTGCCGCGGCGCGGAAGGCGTCCGTCCATTCGTGGCCTCCGTCGAAGACGCACTGCGTAACCTCCGTGCGCGGCGAGAGGAAGGCGACGTCGGCGTCGAATTTCTCCGCGGTGTACCAGTCGTCGCGGGTGCCGCGCGCGAGGAGCACGGGAGGCATTCGCGCGCCGTCGATCTTGACCTCGGGCGGCACATCGCCGCCGAGGAGCATCAGGCCGGCGCAGGGGATGTGGGCGGCGGCGCGGGCGGCCATGCTCGCGCCCTGGGAGAAGCCGGTGAACACGAGTTGCCGCGGGGCCGGGAGTTGCGCGAGGACGTTGGCGACGTACGCGAGGTTGTCGGCGATGGCCAGCTCGCGGTCGAGCTTCGTCATCCAGTTCGCCACGACTTCGCCGGTGCGGGTATAGAAAGGATGGAGCGCCTGGATCGAGACGACCGACCAGCGCTCGATTCCGGGGAGCTTCTGGAGCTCGGCGAAGTTCACGTCCGCGGTCTCGGCGTAGCCGTGGAACCCGACGAGCAGGCGCTCCGGGCCTCGGTCTTCGTAGAGGTAACGGCCGTGGACGGTGGCGGGGACGTTCGCGATGCGCATCGCCGCGCATTGTACGCACCGGGGGCATCGGTTCGTGCCCGCCGGTCGAGTGCTGCTTGTCCGTGGGCAAGCTGTACTTGCGATGGGACCGCCGCCGTCCCGGCGGCTGATGCGCAGGCGTCCCGCGCCTGCGCCTTGGGCGGGCGGGGATCGCCGCGATCATCCTCTCCCCACCGAGTAGCGGCGCGGGACGCCGTCACAGTCCTCAACCTGGAGCGCAACTCCGGGAGGGCAAGCGGGCTTGTTACGGCGGGGCCAACGCGGCAGTCGTGGTGCGGCGCCGTCGCCCCTCAGTCTCCGCTCGATGCCCGCGCGATGGGGCCGTCGCGCACCACTTCGGTGTCCGCGATCTCGATGGCGGGAACGTTAGATCGGGTCTCTTGGGCGCCATCCATTGAAAATCGATTACCCCTGGTTTACGCGCGCGAATCGCTCGTTCACGAGGCCGGCACCGGTCGCCTCCAAGATGAACAGCGTCATCGATACCCGTGCGGCCACGCGGCCGAACGAAGGTTGGTGGGCGTTGTGCGAACTACCCTGCGACGCGACGGCCCGCGCTGCACGGTGTGCGTGTGCGGCGACGAGCTGCTCGCGCCAAACGTCGCGTCACCGCTGTACCTGACGGTGTACTGGTGCGCTCCCAGCGTCGGATTGACGACGAACGTAGACGCCATCGAATTCGTGGGCGACAGCATCACCGTGTCGAGCAGCGCGGTCCCTTCGTAGAAGGAGATCGTCCCGGTCGGGCGCCTCGTCCCGCGGAAGTCCATCTTCGCGATCAGCTCGACGCTCGTCCCGTACGCCGATGGACTCCGCGAGGAGGAGAGCTGGACGCCGGCCCAGCGCGGCGCGCAAAGGTTGTGGAGGCGGAACGCCACGTCGTGGGACGAATCGGCGAGCAGGATGTCGGGACGATGGTCGCCGTTGAGATCGCCGACGGCGACGGCGTGAAAGTGCAGGACGTAGCCAGGGGCGGTGATGCGCTGCGTGTATGGCGTCGGCGCGAACAAGCCGTCGCCGTTGCCGAGCAGCGCGATCAGGTCGGTGGCGTTGATCGACCCGATCACCAGGTCGCGTTTTCCATCCTCGTTGATGTCCTCGAGCGCCAGGCTCTCGGCCGCTGCGGGCAGCGGATAGTCGATGCGCGCGGCGAACGTGCCGTCGCCGTTGTTGACGAAGACCGAGACGTTCGAGTGCGGGTTGTCGGCTGTGATCAGCTCGGGCGCGCCGTCGCCGTTCAGATCGGTGGCCAGCAGCGTCCCTCCGCTGTGCTCCGGCAGCGTGAGCGTACTGTTGCTGTAGCTGCCGTTCCCGTTGCCGATGTAGAGGCGGAGATACGCAGGGAGCAGCGGCTCGCCCGGCTGCGCGAGCACGGCGAGGTCGGTGCGGCCGTCGGTATTCCAGTCGCCGAACACGAAGTTTTCCGCCCTGCCGCTGAGATGCAGCTGCGCCGCCGGATGGAACGTGCCGTTGCCGTTGCCGTAGTGCAGTTGCGCGACTTCGCCGGAGACGCCGACGTCGAGGACGCCGTCTCCGTTCGCATCGCCAACGAATGCCCGGTCGACCCGAAAGGGACCCGTCGGCGTGATGAGCGGTGCGGCGAACGTGCCGTCCCCGTGGTTCAGCAGCACCGAGACGGTGTACGAAAGCATATTGACCGTGATCAGGTCGAGCCAGGTATCTCCGTTGAAATCGGCGGCGTGGACGCGCAGCGAGAACTCCCCGCCCGACTGGTAGATGAAGGGCGGTTGGAACGTCCCGTCGCCGTTCCCCCACTGCACGAACACGTTCTGACTGACCGGCGCCGGCGTCGACGACGCCAGGTCGAGCACGCCGTCCTTGTTGAAGTCGGCCAGCGCCATCCCCCGGGGATAGTGATCCGGCATCGGATCCGGCGAGATCGGGACCGCCGGCCTCTGGATCAGCCTCGGCGTCGTGCACATCCCGATCGCGTTGTGTGCAACCAGTAGGAGGAGAAAAAGAGAAACGAGGGACCTTGGGATGTGCACGCGCGAGCTCCGGGCTGGTGGGATTTGCCCGGCATTGTCGCACGGCGTCCTTAATTCCAGCAGGTCGTTCACCTGCCCCCTGGACAGACGTGCGAGGACGCTGGCGACGTACGACAACGCCATGACCCGCGATCACGTCGTTGCGTCCTGTCCACATCCATGGATCGTGCGCGGGCAGAGGCTGTCTACGTGGGAGAAATTCGGGTAGTCGGGTTCGCACCGTTCCCCCGCCCACCCGAGTGCCGCCGTCCCGGCGGCGCTCCACAGCTAGAATGCGCGGCGCAAATGAACCTGATCCTGGTCATCCCCTGTTACAACGAGGAACGGCGGCTCCCCGTCGACGAGCTGCGCCGCTTCGCCCTCGACGGCGTCCGCGTCGAGCTCCTGCTCGTCAACGACGGCAGCCGGGACGGCACGCTGCGCCTGCTCGAGTCGCTGCGGGCCGACGATCCGGCGCGATTCTCGGTCCTCAACCTGGAGCGCAATTCCGGGAAGGCCGAGGCGGTACGACGCGGGATCCTGGCGGCGATGGAGCGGAAGCCCGATCTGGTCGGCTTCTGGGACGCCGACCTGGCCACGCCGCTCAGCGAGCTGCCGGACTTCCTGGCCATCTTCGCGACCCGCCCGGAGATCGAGATGGTCTTCGCCGCGCGCGTCCGCCTCCTGGGCCGCTCGATCAGCCGTAATCCGCGCCGCCACTACGTCGGCCGGGTCGGGGCCACGCTCATCTCCTCCTCCCTCGGGCTGGCGGTCTACGACACGCAGTGCGGGGCGAAGCTGTTCCGGGTCAGCGACGCGATGCACGAGGTCTTCGCGCAGCCGTTCCTCTCGCGCTGGATCTTCGACGTCGAGATCATCGCCCGCTTCGTCCGCCTGCGCGGCCGCGACGCCGCGGCCCGCGCGATCTACGAGCTGCCGATCCGAACGTGGAACGACGTGCAGGGATCGAAGGTGCGCTCGACGGATTTCCTCCGGGCACTGCGGGATCTCTGGAAGATCCACCGCGCCTACCGCAATAAATAGATCCCCTCCGTCCCCCTCCGTATTCTCTGAGGCTCTGTGGTGACGGAGCTCCATCGTCACCAGGCCGTGTGCCTCGCGAGGCACAGCCTGTCGTGACGAAGCCAGACCGAGTCCTATCGTTACCAGACCGTGTGCCTCGCGAGGCACAGCCCTGTCCTAACGAAGCCAGACCGAGTCCTATCGTTACCAGACCGTGTGCCTCGCGAGGCACAGCCCTGTCCTAACGAAGCCAGACCGAGTCCTATCGTTACCAGACCGTGTGCCTCGCGAGGCACAGCCCTGTCCTAACGAAGCCAGACCGAGTCCTATCGTTACCAGACCGTGTGCCTCGCGAGGCACAGCCCTGTCCTGACGAAGCCAGACCGAGTCCTATCGTTACCAGACCGTGTGCCTCGCGAGGCACAGCCCTGTCCTAACGAAGCCAGACCGAGTCCTATCGTTACCAGACCGTGTGCCTCGCGAGGCACAGCCTGTCGTGACGAAGCCAGGCCGGGTCGTGACGAAGGCACCCGCGGATGCTGCCGCAGGACTCGGGTGTCGTGCCGCAGGACGGGAGGGTCGTGCCGCAGGACCCCAACCCGAAACGGTACCAACCAGTTGTGGAAGACTTCTTCGCGTGCCGCGGTCAAACGAAGCGTTAGTAGTACAGAGAGCACAGAGGGGGACGGAGACACTACAATCCGCCGCATGGCCACGACCCTCGACCATTGCACCGATGCCTCGCTCTCCTCCCTTGCCCAGGGTCTCACCGGCTCGGAGGTGCTGAAGATCGCGTCCGAAGTCCGCGCGCTGACCGCGAGCGGCCGTTCGGTCGCGAATCTGACGGTGGGAGACTTCGCGCCGAGCGAGTTCCGCATCCCTCGCCTGCTGGAGTCGCTCATCGCCGAGAACCTCGCCGCCGGGCAGACGAACTATCCCCCCTCGGACGGCACTCTCGAGCTGCGCAAGAGCGTGGTGGACATGATGCGGGAGGATTTCGGCCTCACCTACCCGCTCGAGTCGACGCTGATCGCGGGCGGCTCGCGGCCGATCATCTTCGCGGCGTACGCGGCGGTCGTCGACCGCGGGGACAAGGTCGTCTACCCGACGCCATCGTGGAACAACAACCACTACACGTACCTCTCCGGCGGCGTGCCGGTGGAGCTGGTCGTCGGCGCAGACACGAACTTCATGCCGACGGCGGAGATGATCCGCCCGCACGTGCGCGAGGCGCGGATGATCGCGGTCTGCACGCCGCTGAATCCGACCGGCACGGTGATGGCGAAGAGCGAGGTCGAAGCGATCGCGCGGCTGGTGGTCGAAGAGAACACGCGCCGCGCCGACGCGGGCGAGCGTCCGCTGTTCCTGCTGTGGGACCAGGTGTACTGGATGCTGACCTTCGGCGAGGAGAACCGGCACTGGACGCCGCCGCAGGTCGTGCCTGAAGCGGCGGCGTACACGATCTTCGTGGACGGGATCTCGAAAGCGCTCGCCGCGACGGGACTCCGCGTCGGCTGGACCGTCGCGCCACCCGCGGTGACGGCGCGGATGCGCGACATCATCGGCCACGTCGGCGCGTGGGCGCCGAAGGCCGAGCAGCTCGCGGTGGCCGCGTTCCTCCGGCAGAAGGACGAGATCGCGGCGTTCCACGAGACGATGATCCGCGAGCTGCGCCTGCGCCTCGACGCGCTGTACGACGGCCTCATGTCGATGCAGCGGGAAGGCCTCCCCGTCAGCGCCATCGCACCGCAGGGCGCGATCTATCTCTCCGTGCAGTTCGACCTCGTGGACCGTTTCGTTACCAACGAGGCGATCCGCAGGTTCCTCCTCGAGGAAGCCGGCTTCGCCGTCGTCCCCTTCCAGGCCTTCGGCCTGAAGCGGGAGGACGGCTGGTTCCGCCTCAGCGCGGGCGCGGTCTCGCTGCGCGACATCGAGGAAGGACTGGCGCGCGTGCGCGCCGCACTCCTGGGCCTGCGCTGAGAACCCCGGCCGGCGGGGCGCCGACGAAACGGCCGCCATGGCGGCGGCACCACATGTGGTGCCGGCTTCCAGCCGGCCGTTCCGCCGGCATCCTTGCCGGCACGCTCTCGCGAGGAACCCGCCTCACGCCGTCGCGGTGCGGATCTCGGTCAGCGCCATCTCCAGCGCCGCCGCCTTGAGCTGCTCCTGTTCCGACAGGTACTCGACCTCCGCCTGCCGCAGCGCGGTGGCGCGGATCTCGCGAGCGCCGAAGACGCAGGACAAGAGCAGGAACACGTCCTCGAACGCCACCCAGCCGGCGTGCTCGAGGAAGCGCCACCACTCCGGATTCGTCACGCCGTACACCGACTCCGGCCAGAAGATGCCGCGCGCGAAGTGATCGCCGGCGACGACGACCGTCGCGGTGATGATCACGCGCCAGTCGAGATAGAACGCGAGAAACGCCAGCGACCCGAAGACGTGGAAGTGCGTCTCGATCCGCCCGCCGGTGAGATGGATCAGCAGCGCGGACGAGAGCATCTGCGATGCCGCGATCACGTGGCGCGTGAGAGGAGCCGCAGGGCGGAACAGGGCCAGCAGCACGGGCAGCAGCGTGATGCCTGCGCCGCCGAGGATGGCGACCCACACGTGCATGTGCAGCACGCGCTCCTTGCCGGCCCACGCATACGGCGACACCACCAGGGCCGCGCCGATGCACGCGAGATACTGCACCACGAGCAGGGCCGCGAACATCCGGCTCACCATCACGTGACGCTTCGCGGTCTGCTCGCGGTAAAGCTCTTCGGCCCGCTCGGCGCTGCCCGGATTCAAGCTCATCGTCGGTCTCCCTTGCCCTTGGTGGTGGCGATCGCACAGCCGAAGACCGGGTGCGATCCGTCTCCGCTGCGCTGGCTGGCGATGCGGATGACGTCCGCGCGGCCGCGGTTCAGGCCCGCGTGGCCGCGCAACGAAGTGACGCCGCCGGCGAACCGCAGCCGCCCGTCGCCGTCGTAGAGGAAGGTCTGCCCCGAGGTGAAGCCGCCGAAGTTCGCCGCCTCGGCGCCGTCGGCGTCGAGGAGCACCCGCGCGCGGCGCAGGCGCGTCGCCGCGTCATACACATTCGTACGCTCCCACCCCGCGGGCATCTCGTGCGGGCGGTACATCAGCACCGTGGCTCTCACGTCGCGCGGAGCCTTCTCGATGATCTCCGCCAGCTCCTGCACGCTCGCGCGGCTGCAGGAGCAGTGCGGATGCACGAGCATCACCAGCGACCACGTGCCGGGCACGCGCGGGACGGCGCTGGCCGCCGGCCAGACGCGCGGCGCGGACGCCGGCAGACCGGGCGTGACCTCGAAGCGGCGGATGGCTTCGAACGCGGCGCCGATCGTGGCGAACCACAGCGTGCCGGCAGCGATCAGAGAAATGGTGAGGGCCCGCCGCTTCATTTTTTCCTCAACGCGTCCAGCGGCGAGATGGGGTGATGGTCCTTCTCGAACTTGATCCGGCTGGTCGTGAGCAGCTCGATGCGCTCGCCGAGCGGCAGGGCGTAGAACTCAGTCGGAGGAAGCTTCGCTACGCGTCCGTCCGGATAGCTGATCGTCGCTACGTCGAAGTTCATCGAGCAGCCCCCCTCTCACTCTTATTGGGATCGACCCAGTGTAGGCATGCAGGGACTCTCGCGCAAGCAGTAAATGCTTACCCTTTAATGCTTTACGGCAGCATTGCCGGATGGGCGGCCAAGCGGGGAACCAGCCGCTTTTATGGAGTCGTTCCTGCAATAGGGAGGAGTATGAGAAACCTGCCGAACCCTGCCGCAATCGTATGCATCGCCCTGGCGCTCGCCCTTGCCACGCCCGCCAGCGCGCAGTCCCAGACGGACCGGGAGAAACTCGCGGCACAACAGGAGTTGACGGCCGCCGAGTCTGCCCTCGCCTCTGCCGAGGCCGCCGGGGCGGCGACACTGGCTCCGGCGCTGCAAAACGAAGCAAAAGCACGCCTGGATATCGCACGCCGCGACTGGAACAGCTCCAAAAAAGAGACGCGCTATGACGCCACGCTCCGGGCCATTGAAGCCGGCCACGCCGCGCGGGCCGCAGAGGCACAGGCCGCCCTCGTCGCCTCGAACAACGAGATCCGCACCCTCCGCAGCCAGATCACCCGTGCAGGCGGCACCGCGGCCGCGGTGGCCCTCTATGGGCCGCCGGCCAGCCTCAGCCAGGGTGCGACCTCGATGGACAGAGTCATTATCGCTGAGAGCGCGCTGCGCAGCGCTCGCGGCGCCGGTGGTGAGTCAGTCGCTCCGGCGGTGCTGCAGCACGCCGACGCGACGCTGAAGACGGCTCGAAACCTGGCCAGCCGGGACGCGCAGAGCCCCACCGCCGATCACCTGGCATTCGTCGTCGAGATGCAGTCGCGCCGCGTCGAATTCATGGCCCGCCGCAACGCGGTCACATCCCTGCTGCCGCGCCTTCACGAAGAGCGCACCCGCCTCGCCGGAATGGTCCGGACGGAGCCGGTCGTGATCTTCGACGACTCCAACCGCGCGGCGCGCATCGCCGCGGAACGCGACCTCGAGGCCCTGCAGCGCCGGTACGACGCAGCGGTGCGCGAGGGACGGCTGTCGCGGGAGGAAGTCGACGCCTTGCGAAGCCAGGTCGACGAGCAGTCGGCCGCGCTCCGCACGCTGCAGGATCGCGAGCGCGCCGGCGAGGCTACGCGCGCCAACGAGATTCAGGCGCTCGAGAGCTCGCTCGCACGCGAGCGGAGCGAAGGACAGCTGACCGCCGAGACGCTGGCCCAGCGGGAAGACGAGCTCCGTCGCCAGCGCGAAGAGCTCGATCGTCTCCGCCGCGAGCGCGAGGAGAGCGAACGGGTGCGTCTCGAGGCGGAGAGTGTCCGTGCCGCGGCGCTGGCAGAGGCCGAGCGCCTGCGCGTCGAAACGGCCCAGCAGTCCGCCGAGCTCCGCACTCAGGTCGAAGCCGAGCGTGCGCGCACGGCGCAGACCGAGGCACGCGCGGCGCAGTCCGAAGCGCAGCTCGCCCAGGCCCGGGAAGAGCTCGCGCGCCGCGACGCCGCGAACCAGCAGCGCATAGCAGCGATGCAGGCGGAGCTCGCGAAACTCGCGGAGACGCGCACGAGCGAGCGTGGGTTCATCGTGACGCTCCCGGGACTGTTCTTCGACAGCGGCAAGAGCACGCTCAAAGCCGGCGCACGCAACGCCCTCGGCAAGATCGCCGACCAGCTCCGCGCCAACGCCGACGTCCGCATCGCGATCGAGGGCCACACCGACAGCGTCGGCACTGAAGCGCTCAACCAGACGCTCTCCGACAAACGTGCGGCCGCCGTCCGCGACTACCTCGTCAGCCGCGGCCTCCCTGCCGACCGGATGACCACGACCGGCCTCGGTGAGACGGCGCCCGTCGCGACGAACGACACCGCGGCCGGCCGCCAGCAGAACCGCCGTGTGGAACTGATCATCACCCAGCAGCAACAGTAAAACGCGCGCCTCACCCGTTCCCACTCCCCACGCACACGCATGGGGAGTGGGAACTTCCGCATCTCCTCACCTCGCGCCGGAAACTCCCAACGGCGTCCGTCCATGTGATGGGAGATGCACAATGGCCAACGTCCTGATCGTGCTGGACGGCACGTACCGCTTTGCGGAACCTGCCGATACGCAAGACTTCACCTACATCGAGCTGGTCGATGCCCTCACGACCGCCGGCCACCAGGTCACCAAGGCGCACCGTACCGGCGACGCCACCGCCGACATCGCGCCGTTCAACTTCGCGACCAGCACCGACTTGCTCCAGTTCGACGTCATCTGGCTGATCGGCTTCAGCGGCCGGAACTCGTCCAATGCGACGGGGGCGAGCGGCGCCGGCATCGGCGATCCCGAGCTCGCCGCGATCGCGCGCTTCATGGCCACGGGCGGCGGAGTGTTCGCGACCGGCGACCATGACAGCATCGGCTCCGAGATGTGCGGCCACATCCCGCGTGTCCGCTCGATGCGCTGCTGGTATGGCCCGAACGACAGCGCCTCGCCGATGCCGGCCGACTTCCCGCGCAACTTTCCGCCGATCACGGCCGCCCGCGCCGATACGACCCGGCAGAACCCGGCGGGAAGCTACAGCCTGCCCGGCGTCGTCGATCCGTTCGTCTGGTTCCAGAACCAGTCCGACGCGGTGCCGCAACCGATCGCGGCGAAGACCATTCCCGCCCATCCGATCCTGATGCGCGGCGGCAGCGTCGTCACCGTTTATCCCGACCACATGCACGAGGGGAACACGCTCGGCGGCGAGATCGACGGCTACGATTACGAGCAGTCGCTATCCTTCAACGGCGAGAGCTTCCCGGAGTTTCCGAAGGTCGCCGGCCATCATGAGATGCCCGCCGTCATCGCCACCGGCCAGACAGTCGCCTTCGCCAACCGCACCGCCGTGACCACCGGTCTCATCGGGAACAATGGCGATGCCTCGGCGATGAAGGCGATCAACACGCTCAGCGTCTATGACGGGCGCGTCGCCGGCGTCGGACGGGTCGTCACCGGGTCGACCTTTCATCACTACGTCGACATCAACCTCACCGGCGACTCCGCCATCAACTCGGATGCGCTGAAGGCGCGGACCGGCCCGGACGCCGAGAAGGGCCACGGCTTTGCCCATGCCGGCGCCGAAGGCACCCGTGCCGACATCCGGGCGGTGTTCGCCAACATCACGCAATGGCTGGCGCGCCCGCGGCCGTCGATCCAGCTGATCCTCGAGCGCAGCACGTTCAGCCAGGACGAGGCAGCCGCGACTCCGGATTTCAACGGCGCGATCCTGGTCATCGTGGACGGGCTGAAGCCGAACCAGTTCCCCGGCGGCCCGATCGACGATCTCACCCCCTCGGCGGCGAAACTGCTGGCCTGGGCGCCGACGATTACGCCGCAGGAGCCTACTGGGATCACGGTCACGCCCACCGGGGTCGCCAGCGACGACCCGTCCCTTCCCGACCGGCTGCAGCGCTTCACCTTCACCTACCGGATCAGCATCAGCGCCAACGCAGGTGGCGCCTTCGGCTTCTCCGGCAACAACAACGACATCCAGCTGGATGCCCAGCTCATCTCGCCGGCCGCCAGCGGCTCGCTCACCGATTCCGCCTGGATCCAGTTGGTGAAGTCGGCGAACCCGTTCATGCTGGACCTGGCCGACGGCAATCAGACGATCTGGCTCAGCTCTGACGTGAAGACTTTTCCGGTCGTTGCGGGTACCAGCATGCTCGGCGTCGATTTGCCCGACGACGCCACGCGCGCGCAGGCGCTCCAGTTCCTTCACGACCTCGTCGACGACATCACCGTCGCGCAGTTCGTGAATCTCAGCGGCGACCAGGGGGGCTCGGCGCTGAGCCCGTTCCCGACGACGACGTCGAGCAACAAGAAGGTCTATAACTTCGCGATCGCGCGGGTCCGGCTAGCCGGCGTCGGCGCGTCGGCGGACGCCGTTCGCCTCTTCTTCCGCATCGTCCCCTCACCGACCACGGCGGCGCTCACCTATCAGGAAACGGGAGGAGTTCCGGCCGGCAGCTACAAGAAGACACCGGGCGCCACGCCCATCGCCCTTCCCGGCACCAACGCGGCGAACACCGAATGGCTGTCCTTCCCGGTCTTCGCGGCGGCGCGCTTGAATCCGCCCAGCGCGCAGACCGATCCGGACAATGTGAAGACCCTCGCCCCCGGCACCGACACCTTCTTCGGCGCGCTGATCGACAACAATCTCAACGACCTCTATCTCCCGCAGACGCCAGGGGGCGGCGCCGCGCTCAGTCTGCCGACCTTGATGATGGGCGAGCATCAGTGCCTCGTCGCCCAGATCGAGTTTCCGGGGACGCCGATCCCCAACGGGGCGAACCCATTCACCTCGGACAAGCTGGCCCAGCGCAACATCGCCTTCAGCTCGATCGCCAATCCCGGCCTCGACGCCTCGCGCATGGCGCTGCACACATTCGAGCTCGAGGCCACGCCGCAGCCGGTCAGCGAGATCCTGCCCCCGGACGAGATCCTGCTCGAGTGGCGTGGCTCCGCCCCGCCCGATGGCGCCGAGGTGCGCCTTTACCTGCCCGGCTGGAACGCCCAGGACGTCGTCGCCCTCGCCGACCGTTTCTACCCGCGCCACGAGATCCGCGCGCTCGACGCGCATACGGTCGCACTGCCCGGCGGCGGCGCGCGCTATGTTCCGATCCCGACGGGCGGCCAGCGCCGCACCGGCGTGATCGCGATCCATTTCCCGCTCGGCGTCAAGGCGGGCCAGCGCTACGATCTCGCCGTCCGCCAGATCACCAATCGCGGCCGCTTCGTCGAACCGCCTCCGCCAAAGGTCCGGAACATTTCGAAGCAGGAGGCAGCAGGGCTCCTCCGGGGCACCAAGGAGGGGGTCGAAACCGGCGCGGAGGCGACCGTCGAGCGGGGCGTGTTCGAGCTCGGCCAGAACCGCGTTCTCATCACCGATCTCCGCGTGCTCGACGCGGCGGGCGACCATGCTGTCCTCGTCGAGCATCCGAGCGCCGAAGAGGTGGCGTCCGCGCGGCGGCAATCGGCACGCTGGCGCCAGACCATTGGCGCCTTCCAGCTCGGCATTCCCGTCTCGGTGAAAGCCGAAATGCTGCCGCATTCCCTGCGCCTGCTGTCGGTCCTGCGCTGGCGCGCGGAGCATCTGCGGCCGAGTAACCGCTGGTACCAGACCTTCATCCGCTACGTCGACCTGCACGCCGAGAGGGTCCGCGCCCTCGGTGGCGATCCTTATCAGGTGCCGCCGACGCCGGACGGCGACATTCCACTGCCCGGCCAGAACGGTGCCGCCGGCGGCGACGACACGATCGAAGGGCTGCTGAAGAAGTGGTTCCGCCACCCGATGACTTGCGGGCTGCTGGTGATCATCGTGTTGCTGGTGATCATCCTGTTGTTTCTGCTGTGGCGTTCGTGATGGGAAATGAGCAGTGGATCGACCCACATCACTCCCGCGACAGGAACTTCAGCGCGTTCTCCCGGTGCACGCTGATCGAGCGCGGGGAGTCCTCGATGATGCCGAGGCGACGGAAGCGCTGCATGAAGACGGTGATGCGCGGGCGTGTCGTGCCCACGAACTGCGAGAGCTCTTCGTGGGAGATGCGCTGCTCGATGCGGAGATACGGGCCGCGGGTAATCCCGAACTTCTCCGCGAGCTCGAGCAGGACCTTCGCCAGCCGACGCTCCGCGTCCATGGTGACACGGTCGAGCAGGGCGCTCTGCCGTTCCGCCAGCCGGATCGCGAGATGGCGCAGCAGTGCGTCGTGAACACCGGCGCGGTGGACCGCGGCGAGAAGATCGCTGCGCTGGGCGCGCCGCACCACCGTCGGCTGCATCGCGGTGGCGCGCTCGACGCGTTTCCCGAGGCCGCTGAAGCACGACTCGCCGAACACCTCGCCGGCCGTGTAGATCGCGAGCAGACAGTCTTCGCCCGCCGCCGTGGACATGGAGAGTTTCACCTGACCAGATTCGATCAGGTACATCGCATCGTCATCGTCTGTCGGTTCGTAGATCGACTGCTGTGCATCGATCCGCATGCGCGCGGCCAAAAGCGATTCACGGTCGAATACGTCACTGAGAGACGGTGGCTGCGCGCGTGCACTTCCATCCGTGGCGGGCATTGCGTAAAGGCGGAGCGATCGTAGGGACGACCGAACGCTGCGTCTGTTCACAGTTGTACAAGCGCTTCGACATGCCGCGATCGATCGCTACTCCGCGACGAATTGCGCGCAGTTTGGTGCGCAGCGCGGCTGTGCAATGGAATCACTCGCGCCATTGCGGGAGCGCGTTCCGGGCGATTGATCGTGCACAGGAACCGCGCCGCAGCGCGTGGTTCGGACAACAGAAGATTTATCCTGCCCATCGCCCTCGCACGCCATCCGGAGGACCGGATCTACGGAAGGTGGAGTGCGAAAGAGCCCCGATCACCACAGAGACACAGCGCGGCCTTTACCCGCAGCCCAAGACGGTAGCGCTCGGAGGGAAGTCCCCTCTCCCCGCGCGTCGAGCGTGGGGAGAGGGTTAGGGTGAGGGGACGCTCCTCGCACGAGGCACGTCCCCTCACCCGGCGCTTCGCGCCACCCTCCCCACGCTCACGCGCGGGGAGAGGGGACGGGGCGGTAGGGAAGCTACCCCCGCCGTCACCCCTAAGACAGAAGGAAGGGGATCACCCAATGGCTACAACATTCCACTTCGCGCTCAATCTGCTGTTCGACAAAGATGTACCCGACTACTTTGGGACGTGGGAGTACGCCGCGGCGACCGGGTTCGACGAGGGGACGCAGCAGACAGTCCAGCTCATCGCCACGAAGCGGACGCACACGTTCGCCGGTGTGAGCTTCCCCGCCTCGATGCTCACGGCGACGGTCCTGTTTCCGCCGGCGGTGGCCGGCGGTGTGCCGCCGAATCTCGCGTTGCAGGGCGTGCACGACTTCGCGACCAACAACGAGTCCGGAAGCGTCAGCGCGGCCTCCGCGGAGCTCGCCGATCAGATCGGCGGTACGTTCACCTTCATCGGTGGCGTGCTGACGATCCTGCCGCCAGGAGGGACGGCCGTCGCCTGAAGATCACACGAAGATGCGCATCTCCTTGAGCTCGCGCAGGCGGTCGCGGATCTCGGCGGCCTTCTCGAAGTCGAGGTTCTTCGCCGCGTCCTTCATCTCCTTCGACAGGCGGCTGATGGCCTTGTCGAGGTCCTCCCCGTCCGCGAGGTCGAGCTTCGACTTCTGGCCGGGCAGCGGGACGTCGAGGTAGTCGAGGTTGGCCATCCTGACCAGATCCGAGTCGATCGACTTGATGATCGACGCCGGCTCGATGCCGTGCTCCTCGTTGTATTTCTGCTGGATGGTGCGGCGGCGGGTGGTCTCGTCGATGGCGAAACGGAGCGAGTCCGTGATCCTGTCGGCGTACAGGAAGGCCGTGCCTTCGAGGTGCCGCGCGACGCGGCCGATGGTCTGCGTGAGCGATGTCTGCGAGCGGAGGAACCCTTCCTTGTCCGCGTCGAGGATCGCGACGGCAGAAGCACTCCGGCACGTCGAGTCCTTCGCGCAACAGGTTGATGCCGATCAACACGTCGAACACACCCATGCGGAAGTCGCGGAGGATGGCGATGCGCTCCATGGTCTCGACGTCGGAGTGGAGGTAGTTGACCTTGATCCCGAGCTCCATCAGGTACCGCGTCAGATCCTCGGCCATCCGCTTGGTCAAGGTCGTCACCATCACGCGCTCGCTGCGGGCGGTGCGCTCGCGGATGACGCCGATCAGGTCGTCCACCTGCCCCTTTACCGGCCGGATGATGATCGTCGGGTCGAGGAGGCCTGTCGGACGGATCACCTGCTCGGTGAACAGGCCGCCCGTCTTCTCCATCTCGTACGGACCGGGCGTCGCGGAGACGTAGAGGATCTGCGTCAGCTTCCCCTCGAACTCGTCGAACGACAGCGGACGATTGTCGATCGCGCTGGGCAGGCGGAAGCCGTAGTCGACCAGCGTCACCTTGCGCGCGCGGTCGCCGCCCCACATCGCGCGGACCTGCGGAACGGTCTGGTGCGACTCGTCGACGACCAGGAGGAAGTCGTCCGGGAAGTAGTCGATGAGCGTCGGCGGCGGCTCGCCTTTCGAGCGCCCGCTCAGATGGCGCGAGTAGTTCTCGATGCCGTTGCAGTAGCCCAGTTCCGCGATCATCTCCAGGTCGAACATCGTCCGCTGCGACAGGCGCTGGGCCTCGAGCAGGCGGTCGTTCCCCCGCAGTTCCGCGACGCGCTCGTCGAGCTCGATGCGGATGTTCTCCATCGCCAGCATCAGCCGCTCGCGCGGCGTCACGTAGTGCGTCCTCGGATAGATCGCCAGCCGGTCGTAGGTGCGCCCCGAGGTCTTGCCGGTGATGGGATCGATGCGGGTCATCTTGTCGATCTCGTCGCCGAAGAACTCGATGCGCACCGCGTCGTCTTCGTATGCGGGCCAGAGCTCGAGGACGTCGCCGCGCACGCGGAAGTTGCCGCGCGCGAGGTCATACGGCGTCCGCTCGTACTGCATCTCCGTCAGCTTGCGGAGGTAGTCCGTCATCGGCCTGTCTTTGCCGCGCTCGAAGAACAGCAGCATGCCGTAGTACAGCTCCGGGTCGCCGATGCCGTAGATGCAGGAGACCGAGGCGACGATGATCACGTCGCGGCGCTCGAAGATGGACTTCGTCGCGGCGAGACGCAGCTTGTCGATCTCGTCGTTCTTGGTCATCTCCTTCTCGATGTAGAGATCGTTCTGCGGGATGTACGCCTCGGGCTGGTAATAGTCGTAGTAGGAGACGAAGTACTCGACGCGGTTCTCGGGGAAGAAGTTCTTGAACTCCTGGTAGAGCTGCGCGGCGAGGATCTTGTTGTGGCTGAGGACCAGCGTCGGCCGGTTCACGCGCTCGATGACCTTGGCGACCGTGAAGGTCTTGCCGGAGCCGGTGACGCCGAGGAGGACCTGGTGCTTATCGCCGCGCTCGAGGCCCTGGGAGAGCTGTTCGATGGCCTGAGGTTGATCGCCCTGCGGCTGGAACGGGGAAATGAGCTTGAAGCCGGACATGGACCGGCAAGTCTATCAGCGGCAACCGTCGCCCTTCCTCCGTCCCCCGCTGTGTTCTCCGGGCCTCTGTGGTGAATGCCCCTGTACCCCGTCCGAATCTACGCGTTGGAGAACGGTGTGATGACACCTCGGCCGCCCTTTTGTCATCCCGAGCGTCGAGCGAGGGACCTGGGCGGGAGGGGCGGCAGGCATGTTCTTCGCGCCCCGCCCACCCAGGTCCCTCGCTCGACGCTCGGGATGACAAAGGCACGCGCGATGGAATCCCGGAATCAGCGCTGCTTCTTCCGCGTGTACTGCTTCTTCCCTTCCTCCACGACCGGCGTGAAGAGCTCGCGGAGGGGTTCCCGGTCGTCGAAGTAGAGGCCGGTGATCATCAGCGAGTGCACGACGCGGCCCTGGCGGACGATCAGGAGGTTCCCGGCATTCTTGCCGCCGCTGCGGATCAGCGCGGCGTATCGATCCTCGCCCAGGTTGCCGAGGAGATCGTCGCGCCGCTCCAGCGTTGCGTCGCCGATCGCGACGCCGGCTTTGTACGCGCCGATGTTCAGGAGGAACGACTGCCGGGCGTCACGCACGCTCGGATTCACCTCGGTACTCGACAGAACGTAGACCGACTTGGCGTCGCACTCGTAGCTGACGTCGGTGGTGCCGTCGAGATTGCGCGTGGTCGTGTGCTTGCCGCACTTCGGATCGACGTCCGCCCCGTATTCGACGAGCGCCGCGGCGTCGACGACGAGTCGCTTTTCCGTCTCCGAGGCCGGACGCGAGGAGATGCCGTTGATCAGGAAGTAGCCGACTGCGCCGACGATCGCCGCCAGAGCGAGGACGCCGAAGAGGCCCAGGCCGATCGCGAGCGCGAGGGTCCGCTTTTTCACGGCTTCGGAGGCAGCTTCGCAGCCCGTGCCTTCCGCGCCGCCGCGGCGAGCGCCTCGACCTCGGGCGGTGTCAGCTTCTTGTCCGAGATCCCCTTGCGCATCGTCTCGAGCACGGGCTGGAGCTGGGCGACGGACACTTTCCGTTCGCGCAGTCCGACGCGCAACTGCTCGATCGCGTCCTCGAGCTCCTTCTTCTGCGCGGGCGTCACCTGGGCCGTGTACATCCCCCGCACGTCGCCCATGCTCATGCCGAACGTGAAGTCCATCACGTCGACGAGGCCGCCCGAGGCCATGAAGGCGCCGCCGGCGAAAACGAGGAGCAGCACGACGATCGAGGCCGCCCCGCAACCGAAGGTCACACCCCGCGGAAGGACCGCGGCGGGCGACGGGCCGGAGTAGTACTCCGCGGGCCAGACGAAGCGGCGATGACCTACGGTTTCGGGCTCGCTCATCGGGGTCGAAAGAGTATCATGTGCGCTGTAGCTGGTCGCACTTCCACACCCGAAAGCGAAGAACACAGTACATGCCTGCCTTGTCGAACGTCACCGTCCTGATCCTCGACGACAACCCGCTCGTCCTGAAGCTCGGGCGCGCGCTGCTCGAGCGCGAAGGATGCACCGTCCTCACCGCATCGAGCTGGATCGAGTTCAATCACGTCCTGGCCAGCAACACGCCGGACATCATCTTTCTCGACGTCAACCTGCCGAGCATCAAGGGCAACCGCCTCAGCGAAGTGCTGAAGTCGCAGTCGAACAAGAAGGACATCCCCATCATCCTCATCTCCGACCTGCCGGAACGCTCGCTCGAAGAGATGTTCCCCAGCTCGGGCGCGAACGCGTGGATGCGCAAGCCGCTCACCCGCGACAAGATCGTGGAGATGATCACGAAGTATGTGCCCATGAGGTGAGGTAGGCGCGCAATAGGACGAAGAGGACGGATAAGATCTATAGGACAAAGTTTGTCCTATTCGTCCTCTAGGTCCTATCTGTCCTATTGCGCGCCTATCTCCCCGAGGTGTCCGTCGTCGGCGACTCCGCGCTCTCCCCTGCCTGCGCTGCGTCGTCGTTCGCCGCCTGCGTCGGCTCGGCCTCCTTCGGCGTGTAGAACGGGCGTTGCAGGTAGTACGGCAGCTTGCTGACTTCCACCGACGCGCCGCTGCAGTCCTTGTCCGGCTCCTGGCCGGCCACGAATGCCTGCTGCACCACGCGCGCGCACGGGCCGCTGCCGCGGCGTCCTGAGTACAGGTCCATCGGCACGATCACCACGCCCTGCGGCGCCTCGAAGTCCTTCTTCGCCTCGCGCAGCTTCTTCTCCTCGAACTGCTTGAAGATGTCGATCCAGATCGGCAGCGGGACGTCCGCGCCGGTCGCGCCGCCGCCGAGGGATTTGGCGGGATCGTCGTAACCGGTCCAGACGCCGACCGTGTACTCCGGCGAGAAGCCGATGAACCATGCGTCGGTGTAACCGTTCGTCGTGCCGGTCTTCCCGGCGAGCGGGTCCGCCAGCGTGTGTGCCGCGTACGCCGTCCCGCGATCGATCACGCCCTTCATCACGTACGCCAGCTCGAACGCCACCTGCGGCGACGTCGCCTCGGACAGCTCCGGCAGCTTCTCCTCCAGCACGCGATCGGTCTGGTCCGCGATCTTCCGGATGTAGCGCGGCTTGATATACACGCCGTTGTTCGCGAACACGTTGTACGCCGCCGTCATCTCCAGCGGCGACACGCCCGCGGCGCCGAGGGAGAGGGAGGGATACTTCGGCAGATCGGCGGTGATGCCGCACCGCCGCGCGAAATCGACCACCCGGTCGCCGCCGGTCATCATGTACGTCTTCACCGCCGGTACGTTGATGGACAGCTCCATCGCGCGCTGGATCGTCACGATGCCCGCGTACTTACCGTAGTAGTTCTTCGGTGCGTAGGTCGCGTTCCCCACCGGAATCGCCACCGGCGCGTCGAACAGCGTATCGCCGGGCGTGAGCCCGGTCTCGAAGGCGGCGCCGTAGACGAACGGCTTGAACGACGATCCCGTCTGCCGCCGCGACTGCACGGCGCGGTTGAATTTCGACTGCTGGAAGTCGTACCCGCCCGCGAGCGCGCGGATCTCGCCGGACTTCACGTCGACCACCACGACGGCGCCCTGCACGTTGGGCATCTGGTCGAGCCGCCACGCCACCGCTTTGGTCTTCGCATCCTCGGCCTGCAGGACGTACACGACGTCGCCGCGTTTGAGGACGCCGTCCATGGTCTTCTTCTTCGTCCATCCCCACGCCGTCGCCGGCAGCTCGATGCGGTCGCGATGGACGCGCACGGTCATCGCATCTTTGCCGACCTCGAGGACGATGGCGGGGTAGAGCCGGTCGAGCGCGTATGGCTCGTTGCTCCAGCTGGGGTCGCGGTAGGTCTCGGGATCGAGTCCCTCGGCCACGAGATTGCGCGTGGGACGGCGGAAACCGCGGCGCTTGTCGAACCGCCGCAGTCCGCGCTGCAGCGCCGCCTCGGCGATCTGCTGGATCTGGAGGTCGAGCGTGGAGTAGACCTTGAGTCCGCTGCGGTAGAGGTTCTCGACACCGAAGTCCTTGTGGTTCTCGATGTACTGGCGAATCTCCTCGGAGAAGTACGCTCCGACGCGCGGCGCCGTTTCCTTGTACGTGCCGAGGGTGAGGGGCGCGTTGACGGCCTGTTGGTATTGCCCGGCGTTGATGAACTTCTCCGCGAGCATGCGGCGGAGCACGTAGTCGCGGCGCATCTTCGCGCGGTCGGGATGGGTGAGCGGGCTGTAGTACATCGGCGACCGGATCAGCGCCGCGATGACGGCGGCCTCGGGGAGGGTCAGCTCCTTCGCGTGCTTGCCGAAGTAGAGCCGCGACGCCGCTTCGACGCCGTAGGCGCCGTGGCCGAGGTAGACCTGGTTGGCGTAGAGCTCGAAGATCTGGTCTTTGGTGAAGTCCTTCTCGATCTGCACGGCGAGAAAGGCTTCGTTGATCTTGCGGCGGAGGGTCTTCTCGGGCGTGAGGAAGACCTGCTTCGCGAGCTGCTGGGTGAGCGTGGAGGCGCCCTGCGCGGTGCGCCGCTCGATGACGTCTTTGATGATGGCCCGCAGAATGGCCTTCGGATCGACGCCGCCATGCGTGTAGAACTCGGAATCCTCGGTAGCGATGACGGCCTGCACGAACATCAGCGCCATGTCGCGCTTGGGGATGACGATGCGCTTCTGGATCGAGTACTCAGCGTACGCGACTCCGTTGCGGTCGTAGATGCGGGTGATGATCGCGGGCTGATAGTCGGCGAGCTGCTTGACGCGCGGAACGCGGACAGCGTGCGCGAACAGGAACCCCGCCGGAATCCCCAGCACCCCCGCGACGAGAAGCATCAGCAGCCGCGACTTGCGGCGGGAGGGCGGTGCCTGCGGGACGAGCTGGTGTTCGGTCACCCGGCAAGTTTACCGCGCTGTGCTACCTTGCGGCCGAACCGCCCCCTTATGCACGAGCGTCGCGAGGCAGTCATCGATCCTCCGCAGCCCTATCCGGCTCGAACCGGACTGCGCTATGAGCTGTCGGCCTATACCGTCGAAAAACTGGAGAAGCTGAAGCAGTCGAGGTTCGAGATCGGGCGTTTCACCCCGGACGCCGTCATCGGTCCGAACAGCGTCGACAACGCCGCGCTCTGGAACATCGCGCAGAGTGTGAATGCCAGCAGCGAGATCGAAGGCGAAGCCATCCCCGCAGACAAGCTCGACCTCGCGCTCGCGGCCGCGACGAAACCGTCGGCACGACACATCAACGAAGATCTCGAGCGGCGCATGGAAGCGGTGTCTTCGATCATCCGCACGCTGCTCTGGACGCTCGTCGAGCCCCCCGTTGCATTCATCACCTTCGACTTCGTGCTCGAAGTCCACCGCCGGATGTTCGCCTCGACGGCGCCGGATGTTGCCGGCCGCATCAAAACCAAACGTGTTGCCATCGAGGGCAGCGGCTATGCGGTGAAGACGCTGCCCCCTGAGAAGACGGAGCTGTTCCTCCGCGAGCTGTGCGACCGCACCAATCGAAAACTCATCGCCGGCGAGACGTCGCGCTTCCTGACGACGGCGGAGTTCATCCTCGATTTCCTGGCCATTCATCCCTTCCACGACGGCAACGGCCGCGCGGCCCGCCTGCTGTCCACGTACCTGCTCGAGCGCCGCGGATACCACTTCGCGCGGTTCTATCCGCTCGACAACATCATCCTCGAGAACCGCGACGCGTACTACGAAGCGCTGTTCCGGTCACAGCAGCGGTGGTATCAGCCGGACGAAGACCTGACGCCGTGGATCGAGCTCTACACGGACATGGTGTTCCAGCAGTACATCCGCGCGTTCCAGAGGGTAAAGGATGCGCATGAGCGGCAGCGGTGAATCCGGCTCGAACGGCGTATCATCCCGTTTTCCATGAAGGTCCGGCTCCTCATCGCGGCGATGCTCCTGCTCTCGCTGCCCCTCCTGGGCAGTGAGCCGCTCGTCGTCGTCGCGCCCAGGAACGGCGCCGCGCTCCGCGGCGGCTCGCTCGCGACGATCGCCTGGACCGCCACTACCGCGCTGCCTCCGGACGTCGTGGAGTGGGAAGCGTTCCTCTCCGTCGACGGCGGCCAGTACTACGCGACGCGGATCACGCCGCACCTCGACATCGACATCCGCTCGTTCGAGTGGCGCGTGCCGAACGTCGCCTCGAACGACGTCCGCCTGCTCATCCGCATCGGCGACGAGCGCGAAGAGACCTCGGTCGACGTCCCCTTGCGGCTGTCGATCGTGGCCGATCCGCTGGTGCGCATCCCGGTCGCGCACGTCGCGCGGTCCACCGGAGAGGCCGCACGGCCCGGCGATCCCGGCGTCGCCGTGTGGGTGAAAGGCGACCGCAGAGGCCACGAGCTCATGCTCGAAAGCGCGCCCGTCTGCGCGTCCTTCGGCAAGACCTCTACGTACAGCGCCAAACCTCTCAAGCACGGCGAGGCCGTTCCGCCGGTCGTCGTGATTTCGCATCGGTCGCTCTTTTCCATCGCCTCGATCGCGGCGGTGCCGCGTGTCCGCACGGCGGCACCCGTGCTCGCGCGGGACATCCTCCTGCTGGTGAGGCGCCGGAACATCTAGATCGCCCTTCGCCCTGCGCACGAATCTGCACGGACGAAAGGTCGATCTTCATGCTACGAACATCGCATTGGCGCGATCGCGCTACGCTATTGCTTTTGCTTTCCTTTCTCGCGGTCCCGCTCTTCGCACTCGACGGGCGGCTCCTCGACAAAGACGGACAGCCGCTCGGCGGAGTTCAGGTCTCCGTCGCCGGACGATCCGGCGCGGTCCGTACGGACGCCGACGGACGATTCCGCATCCTCCCCGATCCCGAGCTCCCCGCCACGCTGATCATCGTCGGCACGCGCGGCGAGATCTTTCCGCCGCTGGTCGTCTCGGATACGGCCACCGATCTCCGCGTCGAAGAAGCGTTCCAGGAGAGCGTCACCGTGACGTCCGGCGCAACTCCGAACATCGACGCGCCGCCTGCCGCCGGGACGTTTGTCGTCGGCAGCGAATCACTGGAAGAGCGGCGGCCCGAGCATCTCGTCGACGCGCTCGACAGCGTCGCCGGTGTGTCGCGCCGCGGCGAAGGCGCTCCGGGCGTCCCGGTCGTGCGCGGCCTCACCGCCGGCCGCACGCTGCTGATGCTGGATGACGCGCGCGTCACCGTCGAGCGTCGCGCCGGCGCCTCCGGTACGTTCCTCGATCCCTTCACCCTCGGCTCGATCGAGGTCGCGCGCGGCCCCGGTTCGGTGGCCTATGGATCCGACGCGTTCGGCGGCGTCATCCACGCACGCCCCCGCGATCCGCTCCTCGGCGACTCCCAGCTTCGCTATCAGCTGACTTCCGCCTTCGGAGGCAGCCAGATGCGCACGGCCGGCATCGACTACTCGCAGAGCATCAACGAGGCGAGCTCGGTCAGCGGCATCCTCCACTTCCGCGACTCCAACGGCAGCGATGCCGGCGACGGCCTGGAGATCGACAATGCCGCGTACGGAGATCGCGGCGGCGCGGTGCGGTACCTGCTGAACACGAACCGCGGCGTCTTCCGCGTGGGCGCGGCCCTGGACCAGGGACGCGACATCGGCGCGCCCGCCGCCGATTCGCTGGTCACGCGCACGTACTATCCTGAGGAAGACTCGCGGCGCCTGACCGCGAGCTGGGACTCGGCGTCGACGGACCGCTTCGGCGTCGAGCTCCGCGGCTCGCTCAGCAGCTACGACATCATCACCAACCGCGTGCGCCTTCCCAACGCCACGACCACGCGCCAGATCAGCAGCTCGGACGTCACCGCGGACGATGCCTCGTTCCGCGCGGTGTTCACGCGCATGACCGGCAACGCGCGCTTCCGTGGCGGAGCGGACTTCAACAGCCGCTTCAACCTGCAAGCGCTGGGCGGGATCGAGAACTTCGATCTGGCTGGCGCGCCGACGACGCGCCTCGACGAGGTGTCGATCGACGAAGCGAGCAAGTCGGACACAGGGATTTTCGTGATGGCCGACTGGACGCCCGTGGCGCGGCTGACGACGAGCGTAGGCCTCCGCGCCGATCGCGTCGCGGTGCGCAACAACGGCGGCTTCTTCGGCGACCGCTCCCAGGACGACACCGCATTCTCCGGCCATGTGGGGGCGACCTTCGCACTGGCGCCGAGCCTTACCGCCACGCTGCAGGGGGCCCGCGGCTTTCGCGAGCCGTCGCTCTCGGACCGCTACTTCCGCGGCGTGAGCGGCCGCGGCTTCGTGGTCGGGAATCCGGACCTCGAGTCGGAGACCAGCACGCAGTTCGACGGCGCCCTTCGCTGGCAGCGCGGCAGCCGCTCGATCGCACTCCTCGGCTATCACTACACGATTTTCGACCTGGTCGAGCGCTTCCGCGCCGGGACCGACTTCAACTTCCGCAACCGCGGGGAGGCGGAAGTGAAGGGCCTCGAGCTCGAGTTTGCGTCCGCGCTGCCGTACGGCTTCGGCATCCTGGTCAACGGCGCGCTGGCCCGAGGGGAAGCCGTCGACGACAACGCAAATCTGGACGACATCGCCGCACCGAACCTGCACGCCGCGCTTCGCTGGGCAGGCAGCCGCAGTTCGGCGTTCGCCCACGTGTTCGTGGTCGGCGAAGACGATCGTCCCGGCCCCGTGGAAACGACCCGCGCCGGTTACACGACCGCGGACCTCGGCTTCGGCTGGGCATTCTCGCGCGCGGCGGAGCTGCGCCTGCAGGTGCGGAACATCTTCGACAAGCGCTACCCCGGATCGACGGATGCGAACGCGGCGCTCGCGCCGGGCCGCAGCCTGATGATCGGCCTCAACGGAACATTGTAAGAATGCGGAGTGCGGCGGCTCTCTGCCGCCGCACTCCACAGTACAATCCGCCGTGAATGTCGGCTCCCCCCGCTCCCCCCACCCGGCCGGATTGGTCGCGGCTGGTCGGTGAATCTCTCAAACTGAACGGTGTCTGGCACACGCACGCCAAGCTCCTCGAGGCGCGCCGCGCCTATCCGGACGACCTTTCGCTCCGCGGGTACCTCGAGATCGTCCGCAACAGCATCGTCCGCGACTTCCTCGCCCATCCCCGCGGGCTGCAGGCCGTGCCCAAGCTGAGCGCGGACTTCCTCACGAACTTCGACCGCTTCAACCTGAACGCGCAGGAGGGCTACCTCGTCTCGCTCATCGACGGGCGCCTCGACCTGCAGAAGCTGATGATCCTCAGTCCGTTCGACCCTTTCACGACCATCTTCATTCTGGCCAAGCTGCAGAACGAGCGGGCCATCCTGGTGCCTTGATGAATTTCGCGTTCGCACTGTCCCTGCTCGACCAACTCCCGACCTGCATCGCCGCGATCGCGGAGAACGGCGTGATCCGCTACCGCAACCGGGCCTTCGACGATGCCTTTGGTCCCGACGCCAAGGACTGGATCCGCGAGGCCGCCCGCGCGGTCGCCGGCGAGCGCGGCTGGCTGCAGGGCTTCTTCATCGACGGCGACGACGCGCGCACCATCGACGTCGAGATCGAAGGCCGCATCTTCCGCATCGACCGGATCATGAGCGTCGACGACGAGGATGGTCCGGCGATCGCGCTGGCGTTC
This sequence comes from uncultured Acidobacteriota bacterium, assembly GCA_963821585.1. Classification (GTDB taxonomy): domain Bacteria; phylum Acidobacteriota; class Thermoanaerobaculia; order Gp7-AA8; family Gp7-AA8; genus QHVT01. The sequence goes on along the minus strand of CAWGEI010000003.1, from coordinate 2,194,240 downwards.
GACGACGTCACCCGCCAGCGCGAGGCGGAGCAGCAGAAGTCCGACTTCACCGCGCAGATCGTGCACGACCTCCGCGGGCCGCTCTCCGGCATCCAGGGAACCCTGGAGTTCGTCCTCTCGCAGGAAGGGGCGAAGCTCGAATCGCTCTACGCCGATCTCCTCCAGGAGGCGTATCGCGAGACCGAGCGGATGATGAATCTCATCAACGAGATCCTCGACTTCTCGAAGATCCAGTCAGGGAACTTCGTGGTCGAGAGCGAGCCGGTGCGCGTCGCGGGCGTGCTCAAGCGCGCCGTGCGCAGCCTGCAGTCCGTGGCCTCCCGCGACGAGATCTTCCTCCTCAGCGCCCACGGCCGCGACATCCCCCAGATCATCGGCAGCGTCGAGAAGCTGACGCAGGCCGTGATCAACCTCATCTCGAACTCGCTGAAGTTCACGCCGAAGAAAGGCCTGATCTCCGTCGGCGCGCAGATCGTGCGCAACGGGGACGTGCCCGAGGCGATCGTGATCACCGTGACGGACACGGGAGCGGGAATCAACGTCGCCGACCTGGAGAAGATCTTCCAGAAGTACAAGCAGAGCGGCAAGAAGTCCCTCCGCGGCGGCGGCGGCACCGGCCTCGGCCTCTACATCGTCAAGCAGGTGGTCGAAGCCCACGGCGGCGAAGTGAGCGTGGCCTCGGTGGAAGGCGTCGGCACCAGCATGGTGCTGCGTTTGCCGGTGAAGCGCGCAGCGTAATCCCCCTGTCATCCCGAGCGTCGAGCGAGGGACCTGGGTGGGAGGGGCACGAAGAACATGCCTGCCGCCCCTCCCGCCCAGGTCCCTCGCTCGACGCTCGGGATGACAGGTTTGTTTCGCCAAGAAGCCTCTGTGGTCTCTGTGCTCTCTGTGGTGATCCTGTCTCTTTCGCGCGGCAGGTACGAAGGGACCGATTCACCACAGAGAGCACTGAGAGCACAGAGAAGGACGAAGACATCACATTGCCCCTGTCGCCTCACTCGTGCGCGATGTTGCGCATGAGCAGTCCGCAGTCGAAGTTCACGCTGCCCGGAAGCGTGACGTGTCGGACATCATCGTCAGTTAGCCGGGAACGACGTGCGGTCGACGCCCCCACCGACCCGACCCGCGGCATTGACGTACTGGCGGATCGTGCCAGTCTGCGTGTCGGTGACGGTGACGGTGTATGAGACGTCCGTCATACCACCATAGTAGACATCGAAGCGTGGAGCGAACGGACGCGTGTCCTGTACGCGCACGACCACCTCGACGGCTTGCGCGCTGCTGAAGCCGAACAGCGCGGTGTCAGGATTCTGTGAGCCTTGTAGCAGGCGCGCCGCAAGGAAGGTTCCAGGCTGATTGGGCGGATTGGAGAACGGATTCACGTACGCGATCGCGACGCGGAAGCGGTCATTGAGCAAACAGACGGTCGTCGCGTTGGCGACGCAGCCGGGCGTAACGGGCGGATCGATGAAGGCCTTCAATGTGTCGTACGAAGATCGTAATGCGCCATCGACCACCAGCGATGTCGAGGAACATCCGTCGGCCGGAGCGGTGAAGTCACAGATTCCCAGCAACTGCCCGACGATGTAACCTCCGCTGATGATCACCGGCGCGCCCAGACTGGTGGGTCCGACTCCGCCTGTGGTACGGGTCGAATAGAGAAAATTCGGACGAGACGCACCCGGGCAGGCGGCGATGGCGGTGTTCACCACGGTCTGCGAAAACGCCTGCGCGAACAACCCCGAGTTGTTCGGGAGCGGCGGGTGAGAAATCCGGAAGAGTGTTGTCCCCGCCGGGAGGACACGCGTGTCCCAGCCCAGGAGCCAACGGCCAGCGGGTAACGCAGTCATGCGGAGGAGTGCGGCATCTGTCGCCGCCGACGACATCACGAGGGTAGCTCCGTTCGTGATGACGGGGGTGTTCACCTGTCCGCCGCAGAAGTTGGTTCTGAAATCCCACGCTGCTTCGACCGACGCCGCCTCGGCTCCCGAAGACACACATGAGCGTGAGGTCAGGAACAGCCGGTCCCCGTCCGCTCCTCGAATCAACCCTCCCGTACATGCGCCGATCAAACCACTATCGTCGTCCACGAACGTATACGCGGCGACCGCTTTCGACAGATCTTCACGATCCGCGAATGCATTGCAGGAAACGTCCAGGAGGCGTTCCGTCGCTGTCGGTGTGATTTCGTTCTGAATGTGCCCGATGGCCGATACCGTGGCACGGGCCCCAACCGGTAGCTGGAGCACGATCGTATCGCCGGCCACACTCGGCGACCACAGTGATTCACCGAAACTCAACTCGGATCCGAAGGGCACCGCGTCTCCGTTGGCGCCGAACACCCACGCCACGGCTCCCGGTGTCAGGTGGACGTCGTCCAGGCGAAGTCTCACTCGCACCGCACCTTGCGACCGAAATGACATCGGGGCCGGTCCTTCGTCGCGAACTTCCTCGAGCTGCCGGACGATTCCGACGACCGCGCGTCGTTCCTGCGAACTGACGCCAATCGGCGCGGAGAGCGTGATCTCGGGCTGGGCGAGCGCCTCAGGAGGTGGCGGAGGCACGTCCTCGCGGAGCCCATAGCCATGCTCCCGATAAACCGGAGACCGCTGGCTGGCGAGAAGGGGTGCCGATACAAGGCTGGTGACGATCATCAGAAAGGAGAGGCGCACCACGGTCGTGCTGTGCATGCACGGATAGACACGGGACGCGCCGGTTTTGTCGCGAACAAGGCGAGTTAGCGTTGCTCCGTCTATCGCGGCGGTGCTTCACCCAGGCTCCCACGCGCATATCTCTCGGCACCGCACTTCTAGGTTCGCCGCCAGATCATCGCGCTCACCCACCACCGCCCGTCCCGCCGGAACAACTGGATGCTGTTCACGCCGCGGTTGAGGAGCTCGCCGCCGCGCGAGCGGCGCGTCTCGTAAGCGCTGAAGACGTGGACGACGTCCGGGCCGAGCTCGCGGGTCTCGCGCGCGGTTTCTGCTTCCCAGAAGCTGGTCATCGCGCCGGAGTCGATCATCGCCTCGATGTTCGCGCGATACGACGGCAGGTCGAACTCGAACACGCCGTCGGCAGTCACGCGCACGAGGCGCGCACCGGGCGCGTAAACATCCTTCTGCCGCGACCAGTCGGGCCGCTGGCCTTCCTCGAAGCAGATTAACTCGTACATCGCGGCGATGGTCTCGTCGATCGTGTTCACGCGTGCATCGCCCCCGCCGCTTCCCATTCGTGCGCGATGTTGCGCATGAGCAGTCCGCAGTCGAAGTTTACGCTGCCCGGCGGGAAGCGCGACGGGTCGGAGAAATAGCTCGTCTCCACCGTGTCCACGCGCAATGGCTGCACGGCCCATTCGTGCGTGTGCAGCTTCGTCCCTTCGAGCGTGCCGTCCGCCATCGGCGAGAAGCCGAGGGAGCCGGGCTCGAAGAAGTCGGAGGCGCGCGCCAGGGAGTCGAAGATCGAGGTGCTGGTGAATTCGGGGACGACCGTGGCGGCGACGTGCAGCGACACCGCGCCGTCCGTTGACCGCATGCGCAGATCGATCGCGTCATCCGCATCCGTCACCGTGAACTGCGCGCGATGGTGCTCGCCGGAGAAGAGTCTCCCTCCGGCGAGGTGGTTCAGCACCGAGCCGGAGTCACGGCGCGGGATGTACACGCCCTCGTGCTCCCCGTCGTCCGCCGCCCACCGCACCGCGAACCGGTGCGCCGCGTTCTCGCTCGACAGCCCGAGGACCCGCGGCATGAACCTCGGGCGAATCTCTTCGAGCCGGATCAGGCAGATGCCTCCGACCGCGTAGCCGTGGTGCAGCTTCGGCCGGAAGGGCTTCGGAAGCTGCGCCTGCGCGGTCTCCGGATCGATGCGGAAGTTGACCAGCAGGCGGCGGCGGATGACGCCGTGGACTCGTGACACTTTCGGCATGCGCATGGCAATACTTCCGGAAGGACTCAGGCCTATCGCAGGCGTCCTGAGCCCTGAAGACTGGAGACTCCATGAAGACCTCGAGGCACGATCTCCCCCTGATCCTATTCTCCTGTTGCCTGGCATTCAACGCACTGGCGACCAACGCGCCGTCCGGCTTCACCGCGACCGGCACGTCGAGCAACTCCGTCACGCTGGCGTGGACCGACAACTCCACCGACGAAATCGGTTTCACCTTCGCGTTCGACACGAACGCCGCACTGACCAATCCCGCCTACGTCTGGGCCGGAGGCGTCAACACCACGAGCTATACGCACACCGGCCGCAGTCCCGCCACCACCTACTGGTACAAGATCAAGGCGGAGGGCAATCCGGACTCGGCCTGGACCGCGATCGACGCGGCCACGACCTCTCCGTCGAATCTCGCGGCAAGCGTGATCTCCAGCAGCCAGATCAGTCTCTCCTGGACCGGCAACTCCGGCAACAGCAGTATCCAGGGCTATACCGTCGCCACTGCCACAAACAGTGCCTTCACCGGCGCGAGCTACACCTACGTCCACGGCGCCGGCACCGCGAGCCTCAACAAGACCAGCCTCTACGCAGGGACGACGTACTACTTCGCGGTGAAGGCCGAGGGGACGTCGGATGCGTATGACTCCCCGTTCACGTCCACGATTACGGCGACGACGTCCAGCGCCGCGCCCAACGCGCCGAGCAACCTCGGCGCATCCGTCGTCTCCAGCTCGCAGATCAACCTGAGCTGGACGGACAACTCGTCGAACGAGACCGGCTTCGAGCTCAAGCGCGCGACCGACAGCGGGTTTACCCAGAACGTCGTGTGGATCGGCGGCATCACGGGGACGAGCTACTCCAACACGGGACTGACACCGTCCACGACGTACTACTACAAGGTCCGCGCGCAAGGCGCGTCGCAGAATTCGGCGTACTCGTCCGCCGTCATTGCGACGACGCAGGCGTCCGGCGCGACGATCCCCACCGCCCCCAGCGGCCTCACCGCGGCCGTGCTCTCGCAGACCAGCGTGAAGCTCGACTGGACCGACAACTCGAACAACGAGACCGGCTTCGAGCTGAAGCGCGCCACCGACAGCGGGTTCACGCAGAACGTCGTCTGGATCGGCGGCATCACCAGCAACACGTACACGAACACCGGGCTCACCGCCGCGACGACCTACTACTACGCGGTTCGCGCGGAGAACGCCGCGGGCAAGTCCGTCTACTCGTCGTCCTACAGCGTCACCACCAGCGGCTCGCCCGTCACCGGCGGCGTCCCGATCTCCGATCACTTCTTCGGCAACAACGCGTGGATGCCGGAGCAGATCGGCCCCGAGCGTTACTGGGGCGACCTCTGGGACAAATGGCCCGAGATCCAGAACAGCGGCGTGCAGATCATGCGCTACGGCGGCAAAGGCGTCGACGACAACGCCGATCCCACCTGGGTCGATTCGGGCGACCCGTCGAAGTCGACCCTCAATCAGTACCTAGCGCTGGTCGACGAGATGCAGGCGCGCGGGATCGAGCCGGTGCTGCAGGTCCCGATGGCGGCGGAGTTCAGCGCGTCGCAGGCCGCGGACATCGTGGAGTTCGTCAACGTGACGAACGGCCGCGGCGTGAAGTACTGGTCCATCGGCAATGAGCCCGACCACGACGGCAGCCCGTACCCGCAACCGGAGACCGCGTCGTACATCTCGGGGTATCTCAAGGAATTCGCGACGGCGATGAAGCAGGTCGATCCGACCATCAGGATCATGGGGCCGGAGACCGCCTGGTACAACGACAGCATCATCAACGCCCTCACCGACTGCGGAGCGTCGTACGACGTGACCGGGCAGGACGCCTACGGCAACCACTACATCGACATCCTCTCGTTCCACCACTACGGCTTCGGCGGCGGCTCGGACCAAACCCGGACGAACGTCATCGCGAAGCTCATGGGAAGCAGCGGCTTCAATGACGATCTCACGTCCCTGAAGAACCGCCTCGCGACCTGCAACAGCTATCACGGCAGAACGGGCAGCGACGCGGTGCAGATAGCGGTGACGGAAGCGAACGTCGACTACTACAACCCGGCCGGCGACGGCCACTCCGGCGTCGGCGCCGCCAGCTTTCTCGGCGGCCAGTACTGGGCGGAGGTGATGGGCATCGCGATGAATCAGGGTGTCGACTTCGTGACGTTCTGGAGCGTCACGGAAGGAGACATCCCGGAGCGCGAGCTCGGCTACCTCGATGCCGACGGCTCGCTCCGCCCCTCGTACTACCACTTCCAGATGATGTCGCAGAACTTCCGCGGCAACGCCGTGACGGCGACGGACAACAGCAAGCCGAACGTGAAGGCGTTCGCGGCGAAGGACGTCGATCAGGTCGTGGTGCTCATCCTCAATCAGGAGTCGTCCGGGAGCTACGACTACAAAGTTCGTCTCGATACGACCGCCATCACCACGAACACGTTGCGGATCAACGCCGACGCGGGTGTGAACGCGGAGACGACGGGCACCATCGCGGCGCAGTCGACACTCCTGCTGGTGTTCAACAGCAGCGGTACGCTCACGAAAAAGATCACCTACGACGCCAGCGGCGGAACGCCGTCCACGACGACTTACCCGTAACGTCCGCGGTTTCTCGCGAGAGCGTGCCGGCAGGATGCCGGCGGAACGGCCGGCTGGAAGCCGGCACCACAGGTGGTGCCGCCGCCCCGGCGGCGTAACGCCGGCGCCCCGCCGGCCGTTCTCGCCGGGTAGGGATTTGCGTCGCCGCGGCCGTCCTGGTTCGGCGAGAAGAAGTGAAGTCATCTGGAGTGCGGCGACGGCGAGTCGCCGCTTTCCAATATTCGGAGCGGTTGGCGCGCAAAGATTGGAAAGCGGCGACTCGCCGTCGCCGCACTCCACATCACAAACGCATGGCCGCGCGCGTCACCCGGCAGTGGCTCTGCACCCGGCCCACCGTGGCCGGCGCGGGCATGGTGAACCAGGTGTCCTCGCCCTGATCGCGCCGCGCGGCCATGATGGCCTGCTTGATCGCGAAGAACGCCGACGTCGACAGCACGAGCGGCGGCTCTCCGATGCCGCGTGAGGACATCACCGCCGAATTGGTCTGGTTCGGGTCGCCGCCTTTGTCGATGGTCACGCGCAGGTCGACGGGGATCGACTTCGAGCAGGGTGGTTTGTACTCCCACGTGCCGTTCGAATAGAGACGGCCGTCAGGCTCGTACATCATCTGCTCGGTCGTCATCAGTCCGAGTCCCTGTACGAACGCGCCTTCGACCTGTCCTACGTCGAGGCAGGGATTGAGGCTGTGCCCGATGTCGATGAGGACGTCGGAGCGCAGCACCGTGGTCTCGCCCGTGAGCACGTCGATCTCGACCTCGCTCGCCGCGGCGGCGTAGACGAAGTAGAGGAACGCGCGCCCGTACTGAGTCGTCCCCTCGACGTCGCCGATCAGCGGAGTCTTGTAGAACCCCTCGACCGCGAGATTGACGCGCGCCGCGTACGCGCCGCCGACGATCGACGGCCAGAGCTGCTTCCAGTTCGTCTTCCAGCCCTTGACCTTGTTCTCCTTGCAGTACTTCTCCAGACGCTCGCGCAGCTCGAGGCAGGCGTTGCGCACGGCGCCGCCGAACAGGTCCGACCCCGACGACGCCGCGGTCGGCGTCGCATTCGGCATCGTGTCCGTCGACGTCTGCGCGACACGGATCAGCTTCATGTCGATGCCGAGGGTCTCGGCGGCGATCTGAGTCATCTTGGTGTCGATGCCCTGGCCCGACTCCGCGCCGCCGTGCTGCAGCATCACGCTGCCGTCGACCGCGTACGCCGCGACGTAGGCAACGCCCTGATCGAGCAGGCGCGGCTGATAGCCGACGCCGTACTTCAGCGGGATCATCGTCAGCCCGCGCTTGCGCCAGCGGTTCTTCGCGTTGAACCGGTCGACGGCGTCGCGGCGCTTGTTGAAGTCGGACGACTTCATCAGCCGCTTCCAGAGGTCGCGGATGTTGCACTGATCGAGCTTCTGGGCGTACGGCGTCGTCTGGTACGACCGCCGCGACCCATCCTGGTACATGTTCTTCCACCGCACATCCTCGGCACGCATGCCGCACGCATGGGCGATCTTCTCGATGGCTTCTTCGCAGATCAGCGTCGCCTGCACGACGCCGAAGCTTCGGAAGGCGGTGTTGCTGGCGTTGTTCGTCCGCGTGACGTCGCCGCGGCTGTGCCACGTCGGCACGAAGTACGCGCCGTCGGAGTGCTGCTGCGAGAGATCCATCACCGGAAAACTGAGGTCGTACGTCGAGCCGCCGTTGGAGTAGAGCTGGACCTTGTAGCCCTTGATCTCCCCCTTCTTCGTGAACGTCGCGTGGAACCGGCCCTGATACGGATGGCGCTTGCCGGTGACGTTCATGTCGGTGTTGCGGTCGAGCAGCAATCGCACCGGGCGATTGAGGACCCACGCCGCGATCGCCGGCGCCGGATTGATCACCAGAGGACGCGCCTGTTTGCCGCCGAAGCCGCCGCCGAGGGGGCGCTGGAAGATGGTGACGGAACTGTTGTCGATGTTGAGGAGCTGCGCGACGGACGACTGCACCGACGATCCCTGTTGCGTGCCCGCGTAGAGCGTCATCGTCCCCTGCGCGTCGGGCAACGCGAGCGCGCCCTGCGTCTCCATGTAGAAGTGCTCCTGGGCCTCGTTGCCCATCTCCCCTTCCACGACTTCGCAGCCCTTCATCGGGCTCGCCGGATCGTGGAGCCACTTCTCGTCGCTGCCCTTGCGCGTGATGTACGGGATGTGCTGGTTCTCCGGCTGCTGGGCGAAGAAGTCCTTGCGCGCGACCGCCTCGTCGATCGTCAGCACCGGCTCCACCGGCGCGAAGTCGATCATCTCGGTCTGGATGAAGTACGCCGCGCGCTGGGCGGTCCAGCGATCCTTCGCCACGACGAGCCCGATGGGCTGGCCCCAGCAGATGATCTGTTGATTCAGCGCGAAGACGACGTCGTCCCCGCCGAGTCCGACGTACGGCTTCGCCTTGTTCGGAACGTCGTCAGCCGTGATGTACGCGACGACGCCCTCGTACTTTGCCTGCGCCGCTTTCAACGCGTCGCCTTTGTAGCTGAACGTGCCGCTGGCGATCTCGCTGATGACGAACGCGGAGTCGTAGCCGTGCGGCGGCAGCGGGATGTCCTGCGTGTACTTCTGCTCGCCCGCGGCCTGGACGAAGGCCGTCGTCTTGAGGATCGGCTCCCCCACCGGCCGCTCCTGGTGGTAGACGCTGACGGTCTGTGTGCCGCCAGAGAGCGGCCGCACGTAGACCTCGCCGCCGGAGCGGTTCTCCGGCTGCACTTCCTTCGGGAAGCGCTCGTTGGCAACGTGCAGGAAGAACTTGTAGAACAGCGTCTCCGTCACCGACTCGCGGTAGCCCTCCGGCAGGAAGTTCGTCCCCGGCATCGGGCGGATCACTTCCGCGACTTCGCCGGCGAGCACGTCGAGCGCCTTCTGCAGCGTCGCGTCGTTCCACTTCCCGCCCGTCATCGCCGCTTCGGTCTTCGCCATCCGCGACGGCAGCTGCGCCAGTCCGCCGTAGAGGATCGTCGCGCTCTGGATTGTCCCTTTTTTATCGAGGCGGACGAGGAAGCCGGCATTCACGATCGCGTGCGCGTTCTGATCGCGATACGCGATCTTGAACGTCTCGATCTCGTCCCCTGGTTGCGAATACGGGATGTGGAACGACTGCGCGATCGCGTCGGTGGGCAGCGCCGACACCGGCGGCAGCTCGGCCATCGCATACGTCTGATTGCCTTCGCGCGATGCGATCGTGATCGACGCGCCGAGCGTCTCCAGGACGAGGTAGACATCGGAGGGGAACGGCGAGTCCGTCTCTGCCTGGACGCGCGTCATCATCACGTTCCCGCCGATCGTGCCGATGTTGCGCACCTGCAGGTTGGCGACGTCGAGCAGATGCCGGCGGAAGGCCGCAAAGCCACGCGTCTTGTCCTCCGGCTTCGTGGCAATGACGCGCGCCAGCTCGTCGATCACGTTCTGCAGCGGCTCCGCGGCGCCGGCCTGGAGGCCGTCGTTCGTGACGCGGAAGCCGAGGAGGTCGGGGATGGCGTGGATGTCGATCAGGACGTGCGGGTCGTCGACGTCGGCCTTGTAGATGCCGATCGACGTGTTGCCGGCGACGAGCTTCACGTTCCGCGAGTTGCCGCCGTGCGTTGCCTTGAGCTCGCTGCGCCTCCGAGAGCGTCGCCGGGCGGAACCACTGGTAACCGCGACCGGCGCTCTCCAGCGACGACATCTTTTCGGCGTACGCGATCAGCTCCGGCGGGAACTCCACCGAAGGGCGCGGTCCCGGCAGGTGCTGCTCGATCGGCACGTCGGCGAAACAGCGGTGGTTCGTCGAGTAAGTGTTGTGCTTCTTGAAGTCGACGGCGAAGCTCTTCATCCCCTCGAGGATCGGGCGGTAGCCGGTGCAGCGGCACAGGTGGCCGTCGAAGAGGTCCTCGATCTGCTGCTGCGTGGGCTTCTGCTGGTTGCGCAGGAACGTGAACATGTTCATCACGAACCCGGGCGTGCAGTAGCCACACTGCGAGCCGTTGTTCGCCGCGATCCGGTACTGCACCGGATCCAGTTTCTCCCGCGTGCTCCCGATCCCCTCGGTCGTCGTGATCGTCGCGCCGTCAAGAGAGCAAACCGGACGGAGACAGGAGTTGATCGCCGTCTCCACCACGCGGCGCTCCTGCGGCTCCCAGCGCGAGAGCATCACCGTGCACGCGCCGCAGCCGCCCTCACCGCAGGAGAGCTTCGTCCCCGTGAGCCCGACCGCGTCGCCGCGGAGCCAGTCGATGAGGAGCGTCGTCGGGTCGGGATCGGCGATCTCGAAACGGTTTCCGTTGACGTAGAACAGGATCGCGTGGGAGGTCATGCGTTCTCCTTAAACAAGCGTGCATTCACCACAGAGCCACAGAGAGCACAGAAGGGGACGGAGAGTCATGCTTTACCGTTGATCACATCCAGGAAGAGGTCGTAGAAGGCATCGGCGTCCGCGTCGAGCATCACGTCGATCGACGCACCGTTCGGATCTTCGACGAGCTGCCCGGAATGATCGGCCTCCTCGTCGAGCTCCTGCACGACCCGCAGCTTCAGAGTCTTTCCGGAGGCGAGGCCCGGATCCGTCAGCACCGCGGCCGCGAGCGGATCCCAGAAGAAGAAGCTGCCGCTCTGCACGAACGGGATGTCCGCCGTGAGCGTCTGGTAGATGAACGCAGCCTGCGGCGTCGTGTGCCGCTGCTGGATGCGGTCGTAGAACGGCAGGTTCAGGGGCACGTGATCGGACGCGTCCAGCGGAACCAGCGTCATCGGCACGCCCGAATCGAAGAGGTACTGGCCGCCGAGGGGATCGAGGAAGAAGTTCCACTCCGCGACCTGGTTCGTGTAGTCGGGATCGACGACCTCCACGTTGCCGGGAACATACACCGCGCCGCCCATCATCACGATGCGCTCGACCTTCGGCGCGACCTCAGGATGGAGGTGGAGGAGCGTACCGAGGTTCGTGCCGCCGCCGATCGCGAGAATGGTCATCGGCGTGGGAGATGCGAGGAGCGTCGCGCGGAGAAAGTCGACCGCGCTCTCCGCCACGGGTTGGTTTGGATTGGTCGGGAGCGGAACGTTATAAACCGCGTCGATCGGCCCGCGGATCGATTGCGGAAACACGTTGCTGTACCGCAGCGGCGCATTCGTACCCTTCGCCACCGGAACGCCCGGCTTCCTCGTGAGCTGCAGGAGATTGAGCGCGTTGCGCGTGCCCGAAGTGAGGTGCGACGCGCCGACGCCGGTGGTCGTGATGCCGCGAAGATCGACCTTCGGGTGCATCGAGAGATAGAGGATGGCCATCCAGTCGTCGATGTCGACGTCGGTATCGATGAGCACAGGGATTTGCGTCATGCGCTTGCTTTCTCCTTCGTCCTCCGTCCTTCTTCGTGCTCTCGGTGGCTCTGTGGTGAAAACACGCGTGCATTCACCACAGAGTCGCAGAGAGCACAGAAGGGGCCGGAGGCGCCATCCTAATTCGGCAGGCACCACGCGGCAAGGATGCTACGATGCCGCTCCATCCCCAGACCGGCGAAGGAGCTTTCATGGACGTCATCCTCGTACACGACGCGGCCATCGACGAGTACATGTCCCAGGTCCTGCTCACCACCATGCCGGGCATCAACCTCCTCGGCGCGGTCATCGTCAACGCCGACTGCATCGACTCCGCCGCGATGCAGACCGCCTGGCAGGTCATGAGCTACATCGGCCGCACCGACATCCCCATGGGCCTCAGCAGCGCCCGCGGCTGGAACCCCTTCCCCTGGCAGTACCGCAGCGACTGCGTCCGCGAGTCCGCCATCACCTGCCTGAAGAACTTCCCGCCTAACCCCGCCTGGCCCCCCTTCCCCGACGGCGACGCCCTCCTGCAGTCCCTCATGGAACAGGCCCCCGGCCCCGTCACCCTCCTCGTCACCTGCCCCTTCACCCCCATCATGAACCTCCTGCAGAAGGCCCCCCAGCTCCACGACAAGATCGAACAGATCATCTGGATGGGCGGCGCCATCAACGTCCCCGGCAACCTCGACCCCACCACCGTCCCCACGCCTCCCTGGAACAACTGCGCCGAGTGGAACGCCTTCTGGGACGCCACGTCCGTCGACTGGGTCTTCAAAAACACCACCTGCCCCATCATCCAGTTCCCCCTCGACATGACCAACCGCGCCGCCATCACCACCACCTTCATGGAAACCCTCGCCGTCCAAGCCCACAGCGGCTCCCGCTACTCCGAGCTCGCCTTCGAGAGCTACATGCTCGTCAGCTACGAGACCTTCTACGACATGTGGGACGTCGTTACGACGTGCTGGCTCACCCACCCCGACTTCTTCGAGCCGGCCACCACGATGAATCTTGCGATCGACGCCACGCTTGGGAGTGCGCAGGGGTGCATCAAGCCGGCGACGGGTGGGCGGGAGGTGGGGGTGGTGTTGAATTTTTCCGCAAACAGTCAGCAGGCGTTCTACGACTACGTGGCGGGGCAGTTCAACCGGTAAGGCGGGAAGGAAGCCTGCGACCTCCGGGTGAGAGGTTGGAGGGTCTCGTCCGACGGCGGCCCTCCCATCGTCCTCGTCCTTCGGCCTGTCACGCCGACACGTGTGCGGCACAGGTTTGGCACGCGCCAGTAAAACACTGACCGCGGCTCTACGCACTCCCTCGGCCGTGTGTCCGACACAACGGGTTATCAAAACACAGGTCCGGCTCTGTGTTTCACAGAGCTCGGCCGGTCAATCACAGGCTTGTCCAGTGCTTCAGAGCGTGGTCAGTGTCGTACTGGAACATGTCTCTAAAAAAGGACACGCCACATGTACGATGCCGGTTCTTTCTGTGCGACACAGGACTTCTCCGTTAAGAGTGGAAAGTCCATCGCCGACCCGGTACCAGAAACACGCGGCACGCCGGGGCTTGGTAGCTTGCGATGTCGAGCGCCTCACTGCAAAACGCCATTGAACCACACCAGACCCGATGGCCGATGACGCCACGCGATCACCGTGGACCGCCGCGCGCGACCTCCGGCGTGACAGGCCGGAGGTCTAACTAGTTCCTGTCCTGAGACGTAAGTGATTGAGATGAAAGCAAATAGGGCGCATTCGCGATAGCTATCTGCGAGGCGATCCGTTAGAATCATTCGTGTCCAAACGTCTGATTCCAAACGAGATAAACGCCAACAGGAGCGAGCCCGAATGCGCCCTAAACGTAAAAAACAGCTCAGTCTGAGCGAGAACTGGCTGGCTTTTGAACAAGCCCAGGAACTCGGAGCGATCTCGGCACTCCTGAACCAGCATCCTAGGGCCGGAGAGATGGTCTGGCAAGACTTGGCCGAGGCCGGTCTTGCGCGCGAGGGCGCTGTTGATGCCGTCGGGCTCAGTGGCGAGCAGGTGCTGCGGGCTCTGGTGATCAAGCAGTTGAACGGGTTCAGTTATCGCGCACTGGCGTTTCATCTTGCAGATTCGGTCAGTTACGGCAGGTTCTGCGAGTTGGGATGGGGGCAGACTCCCTCGAAGTCCGCACTCGCCGTCTGCATCAAAGCGATCCGTGCCGATACGCTCGAGAAAATCAATCGGATACTGGTGGCGGACGCGAAGTCCAAGAAGATCGATGACGGTAAGAAAGCGCGCATTGACACGACTGTTGTCGAAGCGAACATTCACGCGCCGCTCGATTCGAGCTTGCTCTATGACAGCGTCCGAGTGCTCTGTCGCATCATGGGTGTCATAGCCGGCGAGTTGGGGCTGAAGAAGTCCGTTCCCAATCGCACTAGAAGGGCCAAGCGGAGAGCGCTGGGAATCTTGAATGCTCGGAACATGGACCAGCGCAAGCCGCTCTACCGAGACCTCGTGCAAGTCACCGAAGAGACCATCAGACGCGCACAAGAGATGGACGCGACGATGACGCGCAGGACCCAGCGTATGAAGATCGAAAGCAGTTCCCTGACGAAGCTTGGTGCTCAGCTCTCGCACTACACAACGCTGGCAACGCGGGTAGTGGATCAGACCAGACGACGTGTTTTCAAGGGCGAGACCGTGCCTTCGGGCGAGAAGATCGTATCGATCTTCGAAGAGCACACGGACGTGATCGTGAAAGACCGGCGCGACACTCTGTATGGACACAAGGTCCTTTTCGGCACAGGGAAATCAACCTTGATTCTTGATTGCAAAGTGCTGGAAGGAAACCCTGCCGACTCGACCTTGGCCGAGACCATGATCGATCGCCACATCGAGATCATTGGCCATGCCCCACGCCAAGTGGCGTTTGACGGCGGGTTCACCTCCCGAGCAAACCTGGACGTCATCAAAGCAAAAGGCGTGGAAGACGTCGTGTTCAGTAAGGCCCGTTTTCTATCCATCGCCGACATGGCTCGCAGCAACTGGGTCTACAACAAACTTCGCGACTTCCGAGCAGGGATCGAGGCAACCATCTCGTTTCTCAAGCGCTCGTTTGGTCTTGATCGATGCACATGGAAATCGGCCGACTCGTTCAAGACCTACGTCTGGAGTTCGGTCGTCTCCTTCAACCTGCTCGTCATCGCCCGCCACCAGCTTCAGACCTAAGCCAACGTCCCTGCAGTGTGACGACTGGCTATGATTCCATGGCCGGCCGCCGCATGGTCAACGAGCAATCGGATCACGTGTTTTTGGAATCTCACTGCCGCCGCAACCTCAATCTACTCCAACACACTCAATCTAGATCGCTTGCCAACCTCTTCGCACGCCATGGCAGCATCCGGCAATCGCCGATTTCGGGACAGGAACTAACTAACTTCGCTCGCTGTCAGAAGAGCTGCCACGGAGCATAATGGCGGGTCAATTTCACGATCTAAGGAGTTTCTAGCGCCGTGAGCAGGCGAAGGTCGAGGTTTGTTTGGCTTGCCACCTCGTTCGTGGTCTTGCTGGTGTTTGTTTGCTGGTTACTGCACCGGCCAGACGCGGTTCGAATCTCTCCGCGTCCGATCGAAGCACGTTTGACTTCTTTTCCATACGCGCCAGTTCGTTCACGCCCGCTGGTGGCAGTGACATCCTCCAGCTTGCGCGGCTTGCACGCCGATGGGATTGCCGCCGTGCTGGCGGGAGACCTCGACCGCGCCACCTCCGTTATCGAACTAGCTCTCCGCAGCGAACCCCGAAGCGCGGCGATCTGGAGCGATTTTGCAGCCGTGCTGCACGCGCGCGGCCACCGCGATCCCGCGCTATTCGCCGAGGCCCTCGGTGCTGCTCGGCGTGCGCTACAGCTGCAGCCGCGGCTTGCCGAAGCGAGCTTTAACGAGGGGTTGATTCTCGAGAGCCTTGGTCTTCTTACCGCCGCTGCGGAATCGTACGAGCGGTACGCGCAGGTGGACGGAAGTAGCGCGTGGACCGCCGAGGCGGTCGAGCGGCAGCGACGGCTCCAGATCGAGACCCACGAAACAGCTTGGGCACGCGAACGCAAGCTGCTCGAGGCTGCTGCGCGCAGCGGCGATCCGAATGTCGTCCGGCGGATCGTCGAACTTCATCCGCAGCGCTGTCGTGCGTGGGCCGAGACGATCTATCTGAACGACTGGGCCACTGCATTCGCGACGAGCGATCACGAACGCGCGCGAGCGGCAGTGGATCTGGCGGAGGCGATCGGCGCGAGTCTCCTCGCCACTAATGGCGACTCGTTCGTTCTCGATGCCGTGCGTGTCATCCGCGGGGACGACTGGCTGCGACTGCGACCTCTCGCGAACGCCTACTCTGCGTACTACCGCGCACGCCGGTTCTACAGCGCACGCGAGTCGGCGCAGGCGTTGCCACTCTTCACCGCAGCTGAACGCGATTTTTCGAAGGCCGCGAGCCCGATGGCCACGGTTGCACGTTACTACGTCGCGCAGGCGCTGTACGACGCCGGCCGCACGAACGACGCCGAAACGATGATCAGGGTGTTGCTCGCGAATGCGCCGCCTTCGCATCCTGCGTTCCGGGCGCAGCTCCTGTGGACCCTTGGAACGATCCTAACTCGCCGCGGCCTCCTGCATCCCGCGCTCGCGGCGCAGCAAGAAGCGATGGAGATCTTCGCCCGCCTGGGGGAGGAGTCGAACCTCTGCGCGATGTCGACGGCGGTGTCGGCGCTTCTCGCGGTCATGGGCCGGCGGACCGACGCGTGGCAATTGCGGGTGGCGAACTTCGATCGCGTCAGCCGTGCCGGGGACGCCCGCGAGCTGCAAAACGCGCTCGACGCTGCCGCGCGAACAGAAATGGCAGACGAGCGGTGGGAAGTCGCGCTACCCTTCGCCAAGGAGAGTGTCGATGAGCGCCTTCGGCAGAACCCGCGCGTCTACGCGAGCAGCCTGATCTGGTACATCCTCGCCGAGCAGCGTCTGCGGATTGCCTCGTCGCCGAAGACGATCGCGCGCGCTGCGCGCTCCGCGGCGGCGCTGAAGGATGAGGGCCATCGCGCACGCGCGCTGGCAGACGTCAGCTTCATCACCGGCATCGTCGAGCGCTCGCGCGATCCGCAAGCCGCCGTGCGTCGCTTCGGTCAGTACATCCAGTTCTGCGAGGCAATCGACTACCTATTATTCCTTCCCGAGGCACGGCTGCAGCGCGCGCTGGCGTTGCGGAGCCTCGGCGACGAAGGCGGGGCAGAGACGGACCTGCGTGCCGCGCTCGCGTTTCTCGATGAGCGCAGCGGCAGCGCGGTCGAACAACGGTCCACGTACTTTCGAACGGGTGACATTGCGCTCGCCGAATTGGCCGACCTTCTGGTCATGCGCGGCGAGCTGAAAACGGCGCTTGCAGTAGTGGACGCGTGGCGCGCGCGGCCGTTCGGCTCACCGCATGGGGACGGCGAACTACCTCCGCGCACCGTGGCACTCGAATACGTCGTTCTGCCTGAACGCTTGCTGATTTTTGTAAAGGACGCGAACGGCATTCGTGTCGTTCCGGTTGCGGTCACCAACGAACAGCTGCGAGCCGAGCCCGATTCGAAGAGCCTCAGCCGCTGGTTGATCGAGCCCGTGTCATCGACCCTTCGCCAGAACGACGCGGTCATGATCGTGTCCGATCCGGCGTTGCCGCCCATTGCGTTTGCGTCGCTCCAGCTTCCCGATGGCCGGTACCTCGTCGAACAGGCCGCGATCACATTCGTTCCGGCGATGGTGAGTATCGCCGATCCGGTGCGGGCGGCGGGGCATCGCATCGTCGTGGTCGGCGATCCGGCGCTCGATCCTTCCGTGTTCAGCCTGCCTAGACTTCCCGGTGCGATGCGCGAGGCGAAGGCGCTGGCCGGTGAGTATGACGATTCCGTCGTGTTGACGGGGGAAGAAGCGACATCCGGAAACGTGCTGGCTGCGCTCGAGGACGCACCGGTGCTGCATCTGGCGACCCATGCCGTCGTCGTTCCGAATCAGCCGTCGCAGTCGTATCTCGTGCTGGCGCGATCCCCGGCCGATGACGGTACGCTGTCGATCAACGAGATCCAGCGGATGACCGTCGAGCGGACGAACCTGGTCGTGCTCACCGGATGTCGGGCCGCGGCCTCGGTGCAGCGTGCGCCGGTCCGAAGTCTGGCCTGGGCGTTCATCGCCGCCGGCATTCCGCACGTCGTCGCCTCGATATCGGACGTGCCCGACGATGCGCGCACGCATGAACTGTCGATGCGGTTGCATCGCGCGCTCCGCGCGGGAATCCCTCCGGCCGCTGCCTTGCGCGAAGCGCAACTGGCCATGATCCACTCCGCCAATCCCAATGTTCGCGACCCGTACGTCTGGGCTGCATTCCAGCTCTATGCGGCGCGGCAAACACAAGCGAAGGAGAGAGGAAAACGATGATCATCACTTTTCAAGGTCTGATTGCGCATCACAAGCTGGACGTCGGAGGAGGGGTCAAGCAGCAGATTGCCGTGCTGATCGCGGCGACCGCTCACCGCGCCTCACTCGGGTATCGGAAGGAAGACATTTACAAGAGCACCAGCAAAGGATGGCAGTGCGAGCCGCCGCTGAAGAAGGGCTCCTTACGCGGCTGCATCACGACCAGCCTCGGCAACGGATTGCCGACCCGCGAGGTCATCGGCTCTGTGCCGAAACTGTCCGATACGACGGACGGTACGAAGTATTCAGCAGAGATTGCCAACTGCCCGCCGGATCCCAAGTCCCCCTATATCGCCGCGGTGTTCTACCTTCCGCCGGATGGAGCGCTGGAGGAGGGTCACTTCTTCCTTGATGAAGTGAACTTCGGGGCCTACGTCCACGGGCCTCTGCCGCAAACGGTCACGTATACATGTGCTGCCACGACTCCCGTGACAATCACGATCGACGATGGCACGACCAAAAAGAAGTTGAGTTTTTACCGCGACGCCCATCTGCATCTGATGAACGTGTGCAAAGCCCCTGGCGATCACTATCAGTTCTATCAGAATGTGTTTGAGGAGCCGGCGAAGGTGGTTGTTCAAAATCCGAAGGCGAACGGAAAAACATGCGGGTTTCCAAGCAGCACTGGGCTGCTGAAATGTTCAGGTGCCTCGACGCTCGCCATCGATTGCGTGAACTCGGCGTTTCCCTGAGACATCGGCGTCGCGTGGGCGGCCGTCGCTCAGCCGCTCACGGCGGCGGACCCTGGACTAGTCCTGCTCCGACCTCAATGTCGGTCGCGGTTCCTCCGGACGCCAGTGCTACAGGTGCGGCATTGGAGAGCAATGCGTTCCTGAGCTCCCAGCCTCGGTTGCTGCTGGCGAACTCTGCCCACAAGGCCGCGATCCCGGCCACGTAAGCGGTGGCCATGCTCGTTCCACTCAGCGTCTCGTAGCCGCCGCCAATTATCGACGAGCGAATGCACTCTCCGGGAGCGACGATGTCGACGTCCTGGCAGTCGTTCCGCCCGATGCATGAATGGTCCCACGGCTGATAGACGTGATCGAGCGCACCCACGGCCATGACCGACGGACAGTTCGCGGGATGGTCGATTGGCGAGCGAAGGCCGGCATCGTCATTCCCGGCCGCCGCGATGAGCAGAATCCCGTCGTCAAGCATTTGCCGGGCCAGCAGCTCGAAGGCGACGTTGTACTGCTCATCGATTTCGACCGGTGAGCCGAGGGACATGCTGATGATTTGAGCACCCGCCTTTTGCGCGGCGCGGATGCCCTCCATGATCGTGGAGTCGTCGGTCGGATCCAGCCGGTCGACCAGCACCCGTGCGCTGACGATGGTCGTATCCCAGGCGATGCCGTAGCGAGCGCTCTTGTCGGTCGGATCGAGGGGACCACATGCCAGGCCGATGCAATGCGTGCCGTGTCCGTCCTCGTCTTCGTCGGACCCACTGCCGGTGTGGTCGGAGGGGATAATCTTGCGCTTCTCGAAGTCGGGATGGTCCGGATCGTAACCCGTATCCAGAATGGCGACGGTAATTCTTGTGCCGCCCTGTTTTGCGACGAACATCTCCCTCAGAGGGTTCGCCGGGGGCGTGCATGCTGCGCTGACCACCGCCGGCGAGGCGTAGATATAGCGCTCCCGATCGACGATCAGGCCATGCAGCTCACTGCTCGCCAACACGATGTCGGTGAGAAGACCTGCCGGCAGCGGAAGGAACGCGATGCCAAACTCGGGAAATAGGTCGACTCGTTCGGAAAAGTCTCCGTCGAATCCCAACGATCTCACTCGGCTCTCGACGAGATCAACGATCGAGGAGATGCTCCTTTTCTCTGCCCAGCGGGGGACGGCGACGAGGGCGCGGCCGGTGAAACGCGGCCGTCGACGCCGGTTCTCGATTGTCGGAGTGAACCGCTCTCCGTTCCATTGCATGTCATGTTCGTCCTATGGCATAGCGTAGCCCGAAATCCAGCGAAACGCTCCGTCTTACTTCGTCACCATGCTACCTGAACCTGCGTCAGCTTGCGCTTTCGCCGGAGCTCGCGCAGCCGCGCACCGAACATCTCGCCCGCGGTCAGCGGGGGCCTCCAACACGCCCGGTTCGTTGACTCGGACGAGTCCAACAAAGCCATGCTGAATTCAGACCTCGTCAAATCCATTTTGCTCCATCCTAAACGACAGCCAGCCCGTCACGTCTGACCACGCCGCGGAACTGATCGGATGGACGCTCGACGAGATAGATAAGGCCATCAAGTGGGGCGACATCGAGCTCGATCCCGCGACGGAAGACGCGCCTCCATGCGCCCTTCTCGTCCATCTCCGCTTTTTCGACGATGCGCAAGGGGAGTTGGTGAGCTCGGCGAGGCGCCAGACCGACACGCCACGGCTTGCCGTGCGGATCGCAGGATACGGTGACGCGGAGCGGAATTGGCGGAGCGGCGATCGCGTGCTCGGGAGGAGGACGCCGCAAACGGCGCGAGCCGGAAGCCGCAGCTCGCGCTGCGGCGATGAAAGCGACGACGTGGTCGCCGCACTCCAAAGAAACCCACAGCGGGAAATTACCGAGCGCGTCCCACTCATTGCTAAAGGAGGCTGACTATGGGTGCAGCTGTTGTTAAGGACTACGCCATTGTCTTCCCGAGTACGGTGAAGTTTCAGGTGGATGCGGGTGACGACGTGGTCGCCATCAAGGGAACGCTGCGTCGCGTCAACGGCATGACGATCACGCTGATGAAAACGTGGAACCGGGGCCAACTCGCGGCCGGAGTTTCATTCAACACGAAGGCGGGCGTCGACCGCTACGAGATCATCGTCAGTGCCACCGTCAGCAAGAACACGACGATCACCGGCACGACCGATTGCTCGGCGCCGCCGCCGGCAAACGATCCGCGCAAGCCCAAGCTGAGAACGGCGGAAGGGCTGAACGAGCGGATCTGGCTCTTCTTCCCGAAGCCGCCCGAGGTGGAGTCATGAAGCGGCTCGCACTGTTGCCGGCGTTGCTGCTGCTGTCCGTCGGCGCGTTGGCTCAGACGCCCTGCAACCCGGAGGTCGACCTGACGTGCACCGTCGACGGTGCGCTGGAGTTCTATCGCGACGAGCCGCTGTTCGAACCGGACGCGGCGACGGCGGCGCAGATGGTCGGTGAAGAGGTCGTCAACGCCAACCGCGCCACGACGTCGCCCGACGCGTTCGCGGCCCGCGTCCACAACTCCTATCAGGATTTTCTGAACCTGCTCAGCTTCGCCGTGAACGACGTGAAAGAAGCGGACGACGGCGAGGCCCTCGTTGTCCGCTTCAATCCGATCCGCCGCGGTAATCATCTTCTGGGACTCACGCTCACGATCACCAAGCCGACCATTTCCGAGGCCTTGAAGAACAAGATCCCGGAGGCTGACCGCGCCGCTACCGTGACCCTGCTCGAAAAGCAGCTCGGTGACATGGACGACCAGACTTGGTCCGCCTCCTACTCGTTCGCCAGTACGAACTGCGCACTGAACGTAACGCGCAACCCGGCATGCTGGGGACGGAAGCCGTCCACGTATGGCGACATCCTTACGCTGGTTCTTCCGGGGGTGAGCGAGGGTGCTAACCGGGTCATCGCGTCCCAGGTCAAGCTCAGAGCAATCGCGGGAAACGCGGCTGACACCGGTGCGGTTGTGGTTAATGGCCGCGTAGACCTGATCACGGCGATCAAAGCGCACGTCGCTGTAGAGAAAGGCACGCTCGTGGAAGGGAAATCGCTCTTCGACACCTTCCATCTCGGCCTTCTGCCGTCTCTCATCGACAACCAACCGCAGCTCACCGCGAGTGGCAGCTACCATCGGCCGGGACGCCTTGGCGGTCCGAATGTTCGGGCCGCGACGGTGGAGTTCCAGAGCGGCCGTCAGAACATCAACACGCTCCGAAGCGCGTGTCAGAAGAAGGCGGGCGCCGAGGTAACCCTCGTCACCTGCCTCCGCGACCAGCTAACCAAACTCGCCGCCGATGGATTGTCGACGGACAAATACGTCGCCACCTTCACTTACAAGAAGGTCTCTAGCTACAAGCTCGCCGATCTTCGGCTCGAGAATCCCGTCGCAGGATTCATGGGTATCGATCTCCCTTCCTCCTCGGAATACAACGTCAAGATCCAGGCGGGCCGTCAACTCGGCGCGGAGGTCATGGGGAAGCCAGCGCGCGCCGACCTCTCGTTCGAAGGAATTCGTGCTGAAGACGACGACGTGCGTACGAAGAACCGCTGGGTCGGCAGGATGACGCTCTCGATCCCCGTGGGCGAGAACATGACCGTTCCGGTCTCACTCTCCTACGCCAACAAAGCCGAATTCCTCGGAGACACGAACGAGCGTTTCGGCGCGCACTTTGGTCTGAGCTACCGCCTACCGAATATGTTCGGCGGCTCAACGCCATAAGCCCGCCGCGGCCCGCCGGCCGTTCCTTGATTGGGAATGGCCGGCCAGCGACCGGCGTGACGATGATCGCGCTGGGCGCGAGCATTTGGTTTGAGAGTGTTTTCACTTGCTCTTCAGGTCGACTCTCGGACGCACCAGACCCGCAGTCACGGACTTCGAGTTGCCCGGCTGCGGCGTACAGACGCCATCTCACGCGGCGAAGACGGCGGAAAATGTGAAGTGGGTGACTGGCGCGTCGAGAGTGCCGAATGGACCCCTACAGCCGTGGACTGGACGCTTGCAGTCGTTCCCCCTGCAAGCGTGA
This sequence comes from uncultured Acidobacteriota bacterium, assembly GCA_963821585.1. Taxonomy (GTDB): domain Bacteria; phylum Acidobacteriota; class Thermoanaerobaculia; order Gp7-AA8; family Gp7-AA8; genus QHVT01. Next base: position 2,171,199 of record CAWGEI010000003.1, on the reverse strand, counting down.
AATTCGAAACGGATTCCGTACGGTGGGCCACCCCTCACCCGAGGATCGCGTCGATGCCACGGAGAATCTCGACCTCGGTGACGTTCCCCCGAACAACACACTCCCCCACCCCCCGCGGGAACACCATCACGCGTGCGCTGCCTGTGTTCTTCTTGTCGTGCTCCGTCGCGGCGAAGATTTCCTCGCGGGATAAGCGCGGCAGCGCCGAGGGCTGGTACGCGAGGATGGTGCGGTCGATGCGGGCGGCTTCGTCGCGGGACAACAACCCGCGATCGACGGCGATGGCGTTGGCGGCGATCATGCCCCAGGCGACGGCTTCGCCGTGGGTGATGCCTTGGTAGTGGAGGGCGGCTTCGATGCCATGGGCGATGGTGTGGCCGTAGTTGAGGAGGCGGCGGAGGTCGGTTTCTTTTTCGTCGGCGGTGACGATGTCGGCTTTGACGCGGATGGCTTTGCGGACGATTTCGTCGAGGTCGAGAGCGCCGCCGCGCTCGAACATTTCGAAGAGGGAGGGGTCGGCGATGACGCCGCCTTTGAGGGCTTCGTAGAGGCCGCTGAGGCGCTCGCGGGGTGGGAGGGTGTCGAGGACGGAGAGGTCGGTGATGATGGCGCGGGGGGGGTGGAAGGTGCCGATGAGGTTTTTGCCTTTGGGGTGGTTGACGGCGGTTTTGCCGCCGATGGAGCTGTCGACCTGGGCGAGGAGGGTGGTGGGGACGTGGACGAGGTCGATGCCACGGAGGAAGATGGAGGCGGCGAAGCCGGCGGTGTCGCCGATCATGCCGCCGCCGACGACGACGGCCAGGGAGTCGCGTTTGGCGCCGCGGTCGAGGAGTTGGGTGATGACGTCGTTCGCGGTGTCGAGGGTTTTGTTGGCCTCCCCTTCCGCGATGGTGAGGAGGTCGGCGTCGGGGAAGGATGCGGCCACACGCTCGCCGAAGCGGGCGCGGAGGGCGTCGGAGGTGATGACGAAGACGCGGCCGCGCGCTTTCACGAGCGAGCCTACGCGGTCGAGCAGGCCGAGGCCTACGTAGACGGGCGCGTCGTGGATGGTGAGGAAGGGGGTCATCCAGTCATCGTGCGCGGTCATCGCCTGTCGCAGGGGGTCCTTCGCCGTCTTCGCGGCTCAGGATGACAGTTTTTTGAGGGCGACGCCCAGCTCGTCCAGTTGCTTTTCGTCCACTGCGCTGGGCGCGGAGCACATGAGGTCTTGCGCGCGCGCGGTTTTGGGGAAGGCGATCACGTCGCGCAGGGACTCGGCGCGCGCCATGAGCATGGCCAGGCGGTCGACGCCGAGGGCGATGCCGCCGTGGGGTGGGGCGCCGTAGCGGAAGGCGTCGATGAGGAAGCCGAAGCGGTCGCGGGCCTGTTCGTCGGAGATGCCGAGGGCGCGGAACATGCGCTCCTGGACTTCGGGCTGATTGATCCGGATCGATCCGCCGCCGAGCTCGAGGCCGTTGAGGACGACGTCGTAGGCGCGGGCGAGCACGTTGCCGGGATCACTTTCGAGCTGATCGAGGTGCTCGAGGCGCGGCGAGGTGAATGGGTGATGGCGCGCGAAGAAGCGGCCGGACTCTTCGTCCCACTCGAATGCGGGGAAGTCGGTGACCCAAAGGAAGCGCCAGGACTCGTCGGGAATGAGCTTCTCGTCTTTGGCGATCTTCAGGCGGAGCTGGCCGAGGACGTCCCAGACCGTTGTGATCTTGCCGGCGACGAGGAGGGTGAGGTCGTTCTCGTTGGCGGCGAGCTTGTTCTTCAGCGCGTCAAATGCCGCATCGTCGAGGAACTTTTTGATGGACGAGCCGCGCTGGGCGTCGAACTTGATCCACACCAGGCCCGTCGCTCCGAGCTTCTTCGCATCCTCGGTCAGCTCGTCCAGGCGCTTGCGGGAGAAGGTCGCGCCGCCGGGAACGACGATGGCGCGGACCGTGGCCGCGGCCTTGAACGGCTCGAAGGTCGTGGTCTGCGCGACCTCGGTGATGTCGATGAGCTCCATGCCGAAGCGGGTGTCCGGGCGGTCGATGCCGAAGCGGTCCATCGCTTCCTGCCAGGTCATGCGCGGGAACGGGGTCGTCACCGGGACGTTCGCGAGCGGGAAGATCTCTTCGAAGAGGCCTTCGATGGTGCGGTAGATGAACTCTTCGTCGATGAACGAGGCCTCGACGTCGATCTGGGTGAACTCGGGCTGGCGGTCGCGGCGGAGGTCTTCGTCGCGGAAGCAGCGGGCGATCTGGAAGTAGCGCTCGAGGCCTGCGACCATGCAGAGTTGCTTGAAGATCTGCGGCGACTGCGGCAGGGCGAAGAACTGTCCCTTGTGAACGCGGCTGGGCACGAGGTAGTCGCGCGCGCCCTCGGGCGTCGATTTCGTGAGAATCGGGGTCTCGATCTCGAGGAAGCCGAGGCGGTCGAAGTAGTTGCGGACCGCGGTGAGCATCTTGTGGCGGAGGGTGAGATTCTTCGCCAGCGACGGGCGGCGGAGGTCGAGGTAGCGGTACTGCAGGCGCAGCTCTTCACTGATGACAGCACGAGCGTCGGTGTCGTCCTCGATGGGGAACGGCGGCGTGTCGGCGCGGTTGAGGATGGTGATGGCTTTGGCGACGATTTCGATGTCGCCGGTCGGCAGCTTGGGGTTCTTCTGCGCGTCGGCGCGCTCGACGACTTCGCCTTCGATGCGCACGACGAATTCGGAGCGCAGTTCCTTGGCCGTGGCCACGAGCTCGGCGCTCGCGCCGCGCTCGCGGTCGACCACCACCTGCGCGATGCCGGTGCGGTCGCGGAGGTCGAGGAAGACCAGCTCGCCGAAGTCGCGGCGCTTGGCGATCCAGCCGTTGAGGGTTACGGATTGACCGACGTGTTCTTTGCGCAGAGTGCCATTCATCCCAGGTAGTTCTCTTTGTATTGGACGTAGTTTCGCCAGGAGCTCTCGAGGTGCGCGAGCTCGGCTTCGGTGAGCGGCCGTTTGACGCGCGCGGGCACGCCGACGACGAGCGTGCGCGGCGGCACGATCATCCCCGGGGGCACGAGCGCTCCCGCCCCCACCATTGCGCTCTCACCGATGACCGCACCGTCGAGGACGCACGAGCCCATCCCGATCAGGGCGCCGTTCCCGACCGTGCAGCCGTGGACGATCGCGCCGTGGCCGATGGTGACGTTGTCGCCGATGGTGGTCGGCCAGTCGAGGTGCGTGACGTGGATGGTGCAGTTGTCCTGGACGTTGGTGTTGCGGCCGATGCGGATGGCGTTGACGTCGCCGCGGACGGTGGTCGCGTACCAGATCGAGCAGTCGTCGCCGAGCTCAACGTCGCCGATCACGGCGGCGTTCTCGGCGATGAAGACACGCTCGCCGAAGCGCGGGTGTTTGCCGTCATAGGGGCGGACGATCATGAGGGGCGGGAGATTAGCACGTAGGGCAAACGTAGGGCGTGGCTTCAGCCCGCCTTCTGGACGGGGCGGGCGGCTTCCCCCTCCCCGCCCGGGGGGCGGGCTGAAGCCGCGCCCTACGTTTGCGTTACAGCGCGTCGCGCCAGTGGAGCCACCAGCGTTTGATGCCGCCGAGGCCGAGGGAGTGGCGCCAGTCGTCGAGCATTTCGAGGTCGCGGTCGAGGACGCCTTCGCGGGTCACGCCCGGGGGCGGAGGGGCGAGGCGCGTGAGGGCGTCGAAGAGCGGACCGCGGTCGGCGCGGGGGGCGCGTTCGAGTAAATGGAGCAGGGTCATGGCGTCGCGGGGGCGGGCGGAGGCGAGGACCGCGGCGATGGGGCCGGTGTCGTGGTCGTACGCACGCAACGCTGCGCGGAAGACGGGCGAAGCGTCGGCGTAGTACGGGCTGCCGGGATTCTCGCCGCGCAGCTCGGCGACGGCGCCGGCGGGGATGAGCGACGAGCGCTCCTCGCCGTCGAAGTCGACCCAGCCGGAAGTGACGCGGACCTCGCCGGAACCGCCGTCGTAGCGGAGGTCGAAGGCGCAGCCGATGTCGCTGGCGAGGCCGGCGGGCGTGTGGACGGAGAACGTGAACGGTGGGGCCCAGACGCGGGCGGAGACGTGTCCGCGATCGAGGCGCACGCGGTGGCGGCCGCCGCGGGTCTGCATCAGGGTCACGGTGGAGTTCGGGGCGATCTCGAGCTCCCCTACCCGTGCGATCCGCACGGTGGCGCGGGAGTGCCCGTCGGTGCGGAGCTCGTCGCCGATGCCGAAGCGGGCATCGGGAGCGATCGCGCGGCCGTTGATGGTCGGCGAGCCGGTGACGCTCGCGATGGGCCAGGCCTCGCCGGCCTGCCAGCGGAAGCGCATGGCGAAGGCACCGATTCCGATCGCGATCAGCAGCGCCGCGGCGATCGCGAGAGGCACGCGCCAACGCGGTGTATGTGGCTGATAGCGATACCGCCCCAGGAGAGACTCGAGGCGCGCGATGTCGGGGTCGGGCGTGCCGCTGCGGTCCCAGAGATAGTCTTCGTTCACGCTCCTCCTCCTTTCAGCGCCTCGCGGAGGAGCTTCATCCCCCGGCACAGATTCACCCGGACCGACTCGGGCGTGAGGCCCGTGCGCGCGGCGATCTCAGGTCCGGTCATCCCTTCCACCAGTCGCATCATCAACGTCTCCCGATACGCCTCCGGCAGTGCGCGCACGGCCGCCAGCGCCCGGCGCGCGTCTTCTTCATCTTCCTGCGTCGAGCCGGACGCGAGGTCCTCCGGCAGCTCGGCCACCTCCACCGCGGCCCGGTGCCAGCCGTTCGCGCGATTGCGCGCGATCGTCGCCAGCCAGCCGCCGAACGCGTGCTCGTCACGCAGCGCGTGCAGTTGGCGGAGCGCGGACACGAACACGTCCTGGACCAAATCGTCAGCCTCCCCCGGCGGCACGCGCGACAGCACGATCGCGTGCACCATCCGGCTGTAACGCGTGTAGAGGCGCCCGAACGCAGAACGGTCGCCGTCGCGCGACGCGCGCACCAGAACGTCGTCGAGGGCCTCAACGGTCATGTGCTATCCGAGAAGATGCTCATTATGGCGGACCGTTAACCTGACAAACGTCAGCTGACACGAACGGACCGAGGACTTACTCTCTTCACCATCATGCAAAAACAGCCGTTCCGCATGCGGGGACACGAGGTCACCCGCGTCGAGGCCTTCAGCGACGTCGTCTTCGGCTTCGCCCTGACGCTGATCGTCGTCTCGCTCGAAGTGCCGAAGTCGTTCGAGGAGCTGATGCAGGCCATGCGCGGCTTCCCCGCCTTCGCCATCTGTTTTGCCGTGCTCACGTGGGTCTGGCACTGCCACCACACGTTCTTCCGCCGTTACGCCCTCACCGACGAGGTCACCATCGCGCTGAACACCGCGCTGCTGTTCGTGGTCCTCTTCTACACCTATCCGATGAAGTACATGTTCTCCATGATCACGCAGGGCGGCCGCCGCGCCGCCAACGCACCCATGTTGTTCCTCATCTACGGCCTCGGCTTCATCGGCATCTTCACGCTGTTCGTGGCGATGTACGGGCGCGCGTGGGCGAAGCGCGACGAGCTGGAGCTGAACGAGCTGGAACGGCACGACACGATCACGAACATGGTGATGTACATCTCGTACATCGCCATCGGACTGCTCTCCGTGACCATCGGCCTGACCGCGTCCGGCCGCACGATCGCCTGGGCCGGGCTGACCTATTTCCTCCTCGGCCCGGTCTCGGCATTCATCGGCTACAGACGAGGGTCGGCGCGCCACAACCTCCAGGTCGCGATCGCCCAGAGGATGCCGAACACCATGCACACCGACGCGGTCCCGAACGTCGCCGCCGTCGGTCCCCACTGATCCGAGGCCAGACCCGCGCCGAGTCCCGACATGGCCATGGTCAGCGTGACGAAGCCGTAGTCCGCGGAGAACACCCGGCCGCGGATGAAGTCCGGCACCTCGCGCTGCAGGCCGTACGTCGACACCTGCCAGGCGGCGCCGCCGCCGAGGTGGGCGAAGGCGATGGAGAGGACTCCGAGGGCGAGCGTCGTCGAGAACGCCAGCGCGGCGTAGCCCGCGCCGAACGCGAGAATGCAGAATGCGATCGCGCGATAGCGCGCGGCATCCGTACGCAATGCGGCGCGGATGGCGAACGGCCCGAGCAGCGCCCCGACACCGCGCGCGGCGAAGAGCAGGCCGATACCCAGCGCGCCGGCCTGGAACACATCACGCCCGAACACCCCCAGCATCGCCACCACGCCCGCGCCGAGCCCGTAGCCGCCCTTGACGGTGAGCAGTCCGAGGACGCGCGGGTGCGCTTTCGCGTAGCGCACCGTCTCCCGCATCGACTCCAAGAGAGGCGGCTTCACGTGCTGCCCTTCCCGTTCCTCCGAAAAGCGCGTGCGGATGCGCCACAGCAGCCACGCCGAGAACAGGAAGGAGAACGAGTCCACGACGAACGACGCGTCGCTGCCGAGGACCATCGTCGCCGCGCCGCCGAGGGCCGCGCCGACGGCCAGCATCGTCCCCCACGTCGACCCCATCAGGATGTTCGCCGCCACGAGATCCTCCTCCGCGACGATGTTCGGCAGCGCCGCCTGCGACGCCGGCTCGAAGTACGCGGAGCCGATGGCGATCAGAATCACGCCCGCGTACGCGAACGGCAGCAGCGCCGGCGAACGCGCCAGCAGCGGCAGCAGACACGCCCCCGCGCGCAGGATGTCGACGCCGATCATCAGCTTGCGGCGGTCCATCCGGTCGATGACCTGCCCCGCGTGCGGCGTGAAGAGAAAGATCGGGAGGGTCTGGAAGAGGAGAACCAGCGACGCCAGCGTCGCCGAGCCAGTGAGCTGCAGGACGAGATCGAGCAGGGCGACGGTCAGGAACCAGTCGCCGCCGAGGGAGATCAGGGTGGCGAAGTAGAGCAGGCGAAAGTCGCGGTTGGTGCGGAGCAGTCGCCAGTACATGCGGGGGGCGAGTGTATAGGACCTATAGGACGAATAAGACGAATAGGACGGATATAGGTCCTATGAGTCCTATAGGTCCTATTCGTCCTATCGAATCACCCTCCGCTTCGTAGGCGTCGGCACCGCCTGCCGCACGAACACCCGCAGCACGTTCCCGTACTGGCTGTCGTCCGTCACCCTCGAGTACGCGAACACCGGCGACGCTCCGCCGATCACGTCGATGTCGAACGGCTTCAAGAACCTGCCCGACGTCCAGGGCGGCAGCGTACCGGTCGCGCTCACCGCCAGGCTCGGGCCGAGCACCACGTACTCGGCTTCCGTCAATCCCGGCGCCGGGCGCATGATCCCGCGGACGAGGAGGAAGCCGCCGTTGTGCGGCGCCAGCTCGCCGAGATCGGTGGATGGGCCGCCGAGATCGACCCCCGTCCCGTTGAACAGGGCCGCCCGTGTGGTCCGTTCGTAGGATTGCCACGCGAATGCAACTCCGTTCGCACCCGGCGCGGAATCGATCTGCGCCACCCACCCGATGTCCTCGGCGATCCGCACCGGCGTTGCGTCGAGCAGCACGCCGCCCGGCGTCACGCGCGCGCCGACGAGCTCGATCTCCGGCGACGGTTGGTCGTTGTACTCCGGGAACGCTCCCTTCGCGTGCGACCATGCGTAGACGAACGCGGAGCCGTCGAACGCCACGGTCGGGCTGTAGTCCGCAAACGCCTCGCCCGTGAGCTGTACGTCTTTGCGCGCGATCCCCGTTCCCGTCTCCCACAGCAGCATGGCCCCGACGTTGGGGAAGGCCTCGAGCTCCCCGTATTCGTACGCGAGGGCGATGACGCCCTCCCCCGCCGCAGCCGCGTCCACCGAGAAGTGCCCCGGCGCCTCGAAGTAGATCGGGCCCGGGTCAACCGGCGTCAGATCTTCCAGGAAGCGGGACAGACCGATCCAGGTCGACGTGCGGCCATGCCAGAGCACCCAGATGACGTTGCTGCGGTCGACGAGCACATCGATGAGGCCGAACGTCTCCTCGGCCACCATGACCGGTGCCGTTCCCGCGCCCGAAGACAGGAGAATGCCGCCTCCCTCGTCCCAGGCCGTGACGGAACCTTTGCCGAGGTGCGCGATGCGCACGTTGCGCTGCGGACGTGCGGTGACCGCCACGTCGACCACCCGGCGGAACACGCCGTCGCCCGCAACTGACGAGTCATCGAATACACCCGCCGTCAGCTCCCCGCTGAACAACACGATGCCGCCACGGCCGTTCGTCGCGATATCCACCTCGGGCGAGTGATCCTGCTCCAGATACTTCAGCTTGCCCACGGGAGTGCCGTCGGCGGCGATGCGCACCGCGACGTGCGACAACTCGTTGCCGTCGTTGAACATCAGGAGATACTCGCCGTCGCGCCATTCGAGCGACGGGTAGTTCGTGTTGCCGAGCCCCGTGATCTTCCGCGCGGGGCCGTCCGGCACGCCCGCGGAAGTCAGGAGCTGCGTGTACAGCTGCCCGTTCGGGTACACGACGAGGAAGCGCTCGCCGTCCGACGCCACGTCGATGGTGGTGTACGTGATCGGCACCGCGAGCGTCCGCGCCGCACCGACGGTCCCGCCGGACGACACGGCCTGCACGATGACGTCCGGGACGGCCGCGACCACGAGGTACGTCGAGCCCGCAACCGCAATGCGCGTATGAAAGTACAGCGCGGGGTACGGAGTGGCAGGAAGCTTCGCGAGCTCCACCCCCCTCAGCTTGTGGCCCTCGAGGTCGAGCAGCATCGCCTCGCTGGGGAGGACGAGCAGCACGTTTGTCCCGTTCCCCGCCATCGACCCCCCGCGCACGTCGCGGCCAACCGCGATCGGCTCACCGACCACGCCATCGGTCGTCAACGTGCGGACATAACTGTTGGATCCCCTTTCGTCCTGGTGGGAGACGAGGTACTTGCTGCCCGTCCAGACCACCGGGCCGGCGAATGCGCCCTGGGCGATGCGAATGCCGAGGGGATCGAGGATCGTGCCGTCGGACTGGATGCGGGCGGCATAGACCGACGGCTTGCCGCCTTCGCGCAGGTCGGTCCAGACAGCGAGATACTGATCCCCGTTCGTGGCGATCCGTGCGTCGCTGCGGCCGTTCCCGTCCACGCCGTACACCGGCACGCTCACCGGCACCTCGCCCCGGATCGTCAATGGCCGGGCAGCCGCCGGAATCGTCAGCACGAACAGCAGAAACGCAGCAAGCTTCTTCATGATCATCTCCTGGTCATCTCAGCGCGCGGCGGCGATGCGTCTCGGCAAGCCGTCGCAGGAAGATCCGGCGCGCATGTCCGTAGTCATCGGCGGCGATGCGCGAGTAGCCGATGATGCGGACCGCGCCGCCCAGCACGTCAGCGTCGAAGGGGTTCAGGTCCTGCTGGATGAGGTCCACGGTGATCGGCGGAACCGCGTCGATCGAGGTGACGGTGAGATTGGCGTCGATCGCGACGACCTCCGGCGCGAGCGTCGTGGCGTCCAGCACGCGGGCGCGCGTGAGCAGGAAGCCGCCGCGATCGGCCGCGAAGGCGCCGAAGAACGTGTCCTCGCCGCCGAGGTCGGCCACCGTCGCGTTCGCGGCCACGCGGGCGGCGTACGTATGGCGGCGCGAGGAGAGATCCGGGGTCGCGTACGTCTGCCAGGCGACAGCGGTGTTCGCGAGGCTCAGCGCTTCGACGTGCTTCGTGCGCGCGACCTCGATGGGATTCGCGTCCAGCACCTCACCCGACAGGGACAGATGCACCGCGAGGATGCGGTCGTCGGGCTTGTAGGGCGAGCTGCGGTCGTTCGTGCTGATGAGGGGCAGGTAGTAAGCGGTCGCATTCGCCCAGGCGACGAGGAACGCGTTCCCGTCCCACACAATCGCCGGAAGCCGGTCGTATCCGTCGACGCTCGCGACCGCCGCTTTCGTCACCTGAATCCCGGCCGCCATCCCGCGGAGAATGTGCGCTCCGATGTGCGCCCCATCGGGCTCGAGGCCATTCATTCCCTGCGGCTCATTGTGTACGACGACGATGGCACCTCCGCCCGCGGCGATGCCGAAATCGGTCAGGTAAAGGTCATCGACGGGAACAGGCTCGGTGTCGATCGGCTGCAGCGCCAGGGTGAAGCGCCGCACATAGACCTTTGCCTCGTCATTCGCCCAGAACACCCAGATCGCCGTGCCGTCTGACACCACGTCCACGAGCGTCGCGTAGTCCGCGACGACGCTCACGGGTGCCGAGCCGGGGCCGCGCGAGAGGAACAGTTCGGGGGGCTCGCTCGCCTCCGCGTACCACGCGACCGCGATGCCGTCGTCGAGCCGTGCGAGCCGGACCTGCGACTGGTGCTTCCCGTTGAGCGAGACCGGCGTCCTGTCCCGCAGCGGCGTGGGGGCACCCGTGTCGAAGAACGCGGCGCTGAGCTCCTGCCCGGGGTACCCGCCGAGGATCGCGCCGCCGGCCGCAGTGGCGACGATGTCTCCGATCGGATCGTCGAAGTTCGTGAGGAGCGAGCCCCGCTTCCCGCCGTCGTCACCGAGGCGCAGCGTGTCGAACGGCGCGCCTCCATAGGTCTGGTACAGGAGCACGTACTCGTTCCCGCGCCGGATGACGCGCGTCAGCAGGTGCGAGTTGTTGACCACGGGCTGGACGTCGCTGAGCCTGATCAGCGGCTCCACAGGAGTGCCGTCGCCGGCGATGAACTGCGCGTAGAGATTGCCGCGCGCCCACGTGACCAGGAAGCGCTCGCCGTCGCTCGCGACGTCGATGCCGAAGCGGACGGTGTCCATCAGCACGTGCGGCTGCCCGAGCTCCCCTTCGCCGGTCACAATCTGCGTCTTCACCTCGAGGTTGTGCCTTCCCGCGGCGACGAGATAGTTCGACCCGGCGGCGGCGACGCCAAAGCCGTTCCCCGGGAACCTCCACAACTCGAGCTCGCGCCGCTTCCGGCCGTCGAGCTCCAGCAGCACCGCGGTGGTGGCGGACGTGATGAGCAGCACGCTGTCGCCATTCGTGGCCATCCGCATGCGAACGCCGTTTTCCGGCTCGTAGGCGGTGAAGAGCGGGATCGGCTCGCCGAGGACGCCCTCCGGCGAGAGCGTGCGGACCTTGATCGTCCCCTCCTGCAGATACGCGATGAGGAACGCGTTGCCGCTCCAGATCACCGCGCCGGCCTGGCTATCCGGCGCGAGGCGGATGCCGACGGAATCGAGCCGCGTGCCGTCCGCGCGAAAACGCGCGGCATAGACAGCGCCGGGAAACGAGCGGTAGTCCGTCCACACGGCGACGTACGTCTCCCCGTCGCTCGCGAGATGCGAGTCCGTCATGTTCCGGCTCGCAACAAGCTCGGTGGGGGTGATGGGGATCTCGGGATGAACCGCAAAGGCGAATGCGGACAAGCCGCGAAGGAGAAGAACTGCCGCCAGTACAGTGCGCATATTGCTCGGGTCGCGAGGAGAATATGCGATTACCACATAGGATGGCAATGGTTATTATGCGTGATCACTCGGCGGGGATCGCGTGTCCCTCGGGCGCCGCGCGCTCGTACGTGAGGAACGAGAACGGGAATTCGTTCTTGTCGTCGGCGTCGCAGTGCTCGGCGTCGACGAGCTTCCACTCGCTGACGTCGTCGAATTCAGGGAACCAGGTGTCGCCCTCCACCTCGGCGTGTACGCGGGTGAGCTGCATGCGGTCGGCGCGGTGGATGGAGAGCTCGTAGATCTCGGCGCCGCCGGCGATGAAGGCCTCGGTCTCCCCTGCACTCGCGGCGATGCGCAGCGCGTCTTCGAGGGAGTGGACGACCGTCACACCCTCGGCCGACCAATCCTCGCGGCGGGTGATGACGATGTTCGTGCGCCCCGGCAGCGGATGGCCGACGGAGTCGTAGGTCCTCCGCCCCATGATCAGGTGATGGCCCATGGTCAGCGCCTTGAAGCGGCGCAGGTCGGTGGGGATGCACCACGGCACTTGGTTGTTCCGTCCGATGACGTTGTTGGTGGAGAGGGCGGCGATGAGAGACATCTTCATACAGCGATGGGCGCCTTGATCGCCGGATGGGGGTCGTAGCTCTCGAGGGTGAAGTCGCTGAACTTGAAGTCGAACAGCGACCGCACCTCCGGGTTGAGCGTCATCGACGGCAGCGGACGCGGCTCGCGCGCGAGCTGCTCGCGGGCCTGCTCGAGGTGGTTGGTGTAAAGGTGGGCGTCGCCGAGGGTGTGGATGAATTCTCCGGGCTGCAGATTGGTGACCTGCGCGACCATCAGCGTCAAAAGCGCGTACGAGGCGATGTTGAACGGGACGCCGAGGAAGACGTCGGCGCTGCGCTGGTACAGCTGGCAGGAGAGGCGCCCGTCCGCGACGTAGAACTGGAACAGCGCGTGACACGGCTGCAGAGGCCATCCGGTCCAGATCGCCCACGTTCCACGCGCTGACGACGAGGCGGCGCGAGTCGGGGTTGCGGCGGATCTCCTGGAGCACGTTCGTGATCTGGTCGATGTGCCGCCCGTCCGCGGCCGGCCAGGAGCGCCACTGATAGCCGTAGACCGGCCCCAGCTCCCCGTTCGCGTCCGCCCACTCGTCCCAGATCGTGACCTTGTTCTCGTTGAGGAAGCGGACGTTCGTGTCGCCCGCGAGGAACCAGAGCAGCTCGTAGATGATGGAGCGCAGGTGGACTTTCTTCGTCGTGACCAGCGGAAAGCCCGCGGCCAGGTCGAACCGCAACTGATGCCCGAAGATGGAGATCGTGCCCGTACCGGTGCGGTCGGTTTTCTTCGTCCCGCGATCCAGGATGGTCTGCACCAGGTCGAGGTATTGCTGCATCGGCGGATTGTAGCGTCCTCCGTCCCCCTCTGCGCTCCCGGTGGCTCTGTGGTGAGCGCACCCGTGTTTTCACCACAGAGGCGCAGAGAACGCAGAGGGGGACGGAGGAGTTTTGCGACTCGCCGTCGCCGCACTCCATATACTCTCGCGCGCGAATGGAGTATCGGAACAGTGTCCTGCACATCGGCAACCTCTCGACGGAAGCACTGGCGGCGCGCTTCGGGACGCCGCTGTACGTCTACGACGCGGCGGTGATCCGCCGCCAGGCCGCGAACGTCCGCAACGCGTTCTCCGCCCTCCCCTTCCGCCCGTTCTACGCCATGAAGGCGAATTCGAATCTGTCCATCCTGCGCATGCTGCGGGCGGAAGGGTTCGGGTGCGACGCCGTGTCGCCGGGCGAGATTCATCTGGCCATGCGCGCGGGGTTCGGGCCGGAGGAGATCTGGTTCACGTGCTCGAACGTCTCGGATGAAGATCTGCGCGCCATCCCCGACGCGCGCATCGTCGTCAACGTCAATTCGATGTCGGAGATCGACCGCTGCCTGGCGCTCGACCTGCCGAATCCGATCGCGTTGCGCATCAATCCGAGCGTTGGCGCGGGGCATCACGCGGACGTGATCACGGCCGGCGAGAGCGTGAAGTTCGGCATCGACCTGGCGGAGCTGGACAGCGCGCGCATGCTGGTCGAGGACACGGGCCGGAAGATCGTCGGGCTGCACGCGCACATCGGCTCGGGCGTCGACACACCGGCGCCGCTGCTCGACGCCGCGCGGCAGCTGCTCGAGCTGGCGCCGTCGTTCCCGAACCTGCGCTGGATCAACTTCGGCGGCGGGATCTCCACGCCGTACAAACCGGGGGAACAGGAGTTCCCGATCGCCGAATACGGCGCGGAGCTGACCCGGCTCGCCGGCGCGTTCCTCCGCGCGCGCGACCTGACGGCGATCCTGGAGCCGGGACGCTACCTCGTCGCGCAATCGGGCACGCTCCTCGCCCGCACGACGACGAAGCGCATCAGCGTGGGCATCGACTGGATCGGCGTCGACTCCGGCTTCAACCACCTCGCGCGGCCGTCGAAGTACTCCGCCTATCACCACATCCTCAATGCCTCCCGCGGCTCGGCGGGCTCGCTGCGCGAGAGCTGGGATCCATCGCTGCAACGGCAGGACGTCGTCGTCGCCGGCAACATCTGCGAGTCCGGCGACGTGTTCACGCGGGCGGACGGCCGCGTCGTGACGCGAAGCATCGAACCGATCAAAGTCGGCGATCTCCTCGCGTTCTGCGACGCCGGCGCCTACGGCTTCTCCATGGCCTCGCACTACAACGCGCGCCTGCTGCCGCCGGAGGTGCTCGTCGACGGCGACGACGCGACGGTCGTTCGGGAGAGGCAGGCGGTCGACGATCTGTTCCGGGGGATGGCGTGAAACGACTCCTCGTGGCCGCCCTGCTGTTGACGAGTTGCGCAACCAAACCAATGACCAACACGCTCGATCTCAAAATCACGAACGGCCGCATCGTCGACGGCACCGGCGCGCCGTGGTTTCGCGGCGACGTCGGCATCCGCGGGAATCGCATCGTCGCCGTCGGCGATCTGCGGGAGCTGTCCGCGGTCTCCGTCCTCGACGCGCAGGACCGCATGGTCGCGCCGGGCTTCATCGATCTCCTCGGCTGGTCGCAGACCACCGCCATCGCCGATCCGAAACTGGAGGCGAAGGTGCGGCAGGGGGTGACGACCGAGGTGGCGGGGGAAGGGGTGTCGCCGGGGCCGAATGCGGCCGATCGCGTCCGCGAAGGCCAGCGCTGGCTCACCCTCGGCGACTACCTCGACGAGCTCGATCGCCGCGGCTCGACGGTCAACTTCGCGCTGCTCGTCGGTGCGGACAACCCGCGGTCGATGGTCATCGGCGACGTCAACCGCGCGCCGACGATGGCCGAGATGCAGCAGATGGAAGCGATCGTCGATCAGGCGATGCGCGACGGCGCGATCGGGCTGTCGACGTCGCTGATCTACGTCCCGGCGATGTATTCAACGACTGCTGAGCTGGTGAACCTCGCGCGGGTCGCGGCGCGGTACGGCGGGATGTACTTCTCGCACATCCGCGACGAAGGCGATCGCATCGACAGCGCGCTGGACGAAGCGTTCCACATCGGCCGGGCGGCGAAGCTCCCGGTGAACATCTGGCACCTGAAGATCGGCGGGCGTCCGAACTGGGGGCGCATGCCGCAGATCCTCGGACGCATCGAGGCGGCGCGGGCCGAGGGGATCGACGTCGCGGCGAATGTGTATCCGTACGCGGCGTCATCGACGGGACTGTCGACGCTCGCCCCCGACTGGGCGATGGAAGGCGGCTACGACGACTTCCGGAAGCGGCTGCAGAACGCGGAGGATCGCGCTCGGATCGCGGAGGCGCTCCGTGCGCAGGTGGCGCGGCGCGGCGAGAGCGGGATCTACGTTTCGCAGGTGTTCAATCGCACGCAGAGTCAGTACGAGAAGAAGTACCTCGGCGAGATCGCGGCGCTGATGCAGACGACGCCGGAGGCGGCGCTGATGGCGCTGTTCGCGGCGAACGAGATCTCGCCGCGGGTCATCTATTTCTCGATGAGCGAGGACGACGTGCGCACAGCGTTGCGGCATCCGTGGGTCTCGGTGTGCTCGGACGCGAGCTCGCCGACGGACCAGCAGCGGGCGGAGAACGTCGGCACGCATCCGCGCGGGTACGGCTCATTCCCCCGCGTCCTCGGGCACTACGCGCGGGAGGAGAAGCTGTTCCCGATCGAGGAGGCGGTGCGGAAGATGACGTCGCAGGCGGCGGCCCGTGCGAACCTCGGCGACCGCGGCGTGCTGCGCGAGGGCCTGGTCGCGGATGTGGTGGTGTTCGATCCCGCCACGGTCATCGACAAGTCGACGTTCGACGACCCGCACCATTTCTCGGTGGGCGTGACGGATGTGATCGTGAACGGCACTCCGGTCTTGCGCGACGGCGCAATGACAGGCAAGCTGCCAGGCAGATCGATCCGCGGCCGCGGCTATACACGTTGAACGAGTAAAGAACGCAGCAGCCTCTGTGCTCTCTGTGCTCTCTGTGGTGAACATCAAAAGCAATTCACCACAGAGAGCACAGAGAACACAGAGGCAGATCAGAGAGAGCATGCAAAACGAGAGCAGCGAGAAACTGGTTCGAACGATCGGCTTCTGGGGACTGGTGGCGATGTGCATCAACGCCGTGGTCGGGAGCGGCGTGTTCCTCCTCCCCCATGAGTCGTTCAAGCTCCTCGGGCCGTTCTCGCTCTGGGCGCCGCTGCTGTTCGCGATCCCGGTGTTCATCCTGGCGCTGTGTTTCGCCGAGGCGGCGAGCCACTTCTCGGAGCCGGGCGGGGCGTACCTCTACGCGAAGACCGCGTTCGGCGACTTCATCGGATTCGAGACCGGCTTCATGAACTGGATTGCGCGCGTGACGTCACTGGCGTCGCTGTCGAACGGGTTCGTGGTCTCGCTAGCGCTCTTGGATCCGTCCCTCAAGACCGCGTGGCCGCGCGCGGGCGTGATCATCGCCAGCATCCTCCTCCTCGCCGCGATCCACTATCCTCGGCGTGAAGTACGGCGCGGCGTCGATCTACATCTTCACGGCGGGCAAGCTCGTGCCCCTGGTCGGGTTCATCCTGCTGGCGCTGATCGTGTGGAAGACAAATCCAATTCCGGGCTCGTTCACCATCCCGACTGGCGACGTGAACTGGGCGGACGCGGCGCTGTTCATGCTGTTCGCGTACGCGGGCTTCGAGAACCTCGGCGTGCCCGCGGGCGAGTACAAGAACCCGCGGCGTCACCTGCCGTGGGCGCTGCTGGTGGGGATCCTGATCATCGCGGCGCTGTACGCCCTGGTCCAGCTCGGGGCGATGTCGGCGCTGCCGGACCTGTCGACGACCCAGACGCCGATCGCGTCGGCCGCGTTTGCGATCATCGGCCGGACCGGGGCGGTCATCGTGACTATCGGCGCGCTGATGTCGATGGCCGGGACGAACTCGGGGACGATGTTCGAGGGCTCGCGCATGCTGTACGCCCTCTCCCTCGGACGCCGTATGGGCCCGATCTCCTACGTCCACCCGCAAACCCGGACGCCGACCGTGGCCATCGCCATCCACGCGACCGTGGCGCTGGTACTGGCGCTGGCGGGATCGTTCGCGCAGCTGGCGCTGGTGTCGGCGCTGGCGCGCGTGACGACCTATCTGGTGACTTCGGCGGCCGTCCCGCGCCTGCGGAAGCTGAATGAGGGCTTCCGCACCCCCGGCCTGATCGTGCCCATCCTCGGCGTCCTCGTGTCGCTGGCCTTTCTCTACGGGCGCAATCGCTGGCACTTCATCGCCGCGGCGATCGCGCTGGTGGTGGGAGCGGTGATCTACGCGGTCAGTCGCCCGGCGAACGCGCGCTGACCGGCGTGATTCGCGATATCCTTCCGTCGTTCCCTCGACAACCCGAGTGCATAAGGAGGTCCCGATGAGTGACTCGCCGAAATGGACCCGCCGTAGCTTTCTGGATGCCGTTGGCCGCGCGGGCGGCGCAGCGGCCGTGTACGAGACGATGGTGGCGATGGGGATGGTCCGCGTCCCCACGGCTTTCGCCGGGCCGCCGCAGATGGCGGCGGAGCATGGCCGCGGGCAGCGCGTGGTGATCCTCGGCGCGGGCATCGCCGGGCTCACGGCCGCGTATGAGCTGAACAGGGCCGGCTACGAGGTGGTCGTCCTCGAGGCCAACAGCCGGGCCGGGGGCCGCAGCTACACGGTCCGCACGGGCTACACCATCGAGGAGAACACCGGCACGAAGCAGGTGTGCAAGTTCGACGACCACCCGGACTTCTACCTCAACGCCGGGCCGGGCCGCCTCCCCTACCACCACACCGCCATCCTCCATTACTGCACGCTGTTCGGCGTCCCGCTCGAGGTCTACACCATGATGACCCGCGCGAATTACTACCAGCGCGACGAGTCGTGGAACGGCCGCTCGATGGTCAACCGCCGCATCGCCAACGACACGCGTGGCTGGATCTCCGAGCTGCTCGCCAAGAGCGTGGTGAAGGGCACCCTGAACAAGGAGCTGAAGGCGAAGGGCGTGGACAAGGACCAGTTCCTCAGCCTCCTCACCGTCTTCGGCGACATCGACCCCGACGACAAATACGATTACCTCGGCTCTTCGCGCTCCGGCTACCTCGTGCAACCGGGCATCGAGGACTGCGGCAAGCTGCTCAAGCCGCTCACCCTCGCGGACCTGGTCAGCTCCGACTTCTGGAATCACCGCTTCTATCAGGCCGAGGAGTACGAGTGGCAGCCGACACTCTTCCAGCCGGTCGGCGGCATGGACGAGATCTGGCGCTACGGTTTCCTGCAGAAGTCGCCCGTGGGCCGGTTCATCCACTACAACCAGGAAGTGGTCAACGTGGAGAACGTGACCGAGGGCGGGAAGGCGAAGGTGAAGATCGCGTTCCGGCCGTCGGGCGGCCTGGCGCAGGTGGTCTCGGCGATCACCGCGGACTACTGCATATCGACCATGCCGATGCCGATCCTGGCGAAGATCATCAAGGACAACAACTTCGGCCAGACGTACAAGGACGCCGTCGCGGGCGTGAAGTTCGCGCCGACGGTGAAGGTGGGCTGGCAGACGAGCAGCCGCTTCTGGGAGAAGCAAGACGAGATGTACGGCGGCATCTCGTATACCACCGACCCGATCACGCAGATCTGGTACCCGTCGTGGGCCTACTTCAAACAGAAGGGCATCCTCACCGGCGCGTACAACTACGACGATGACGCCGTCGCCTACGGGAACTACCCGCTGAAGAAGCGCCTCGTCGAGGCCATGAAGGGCGGGAAGAAGGTCCACCCCGAGTTCGAGAAACACGTGCCGATCGACCTCGGCCTGTCGATCGCCTGGCAGAACGTGCCCTGGCAACTTGGCGGCTGGGCGGATGACTGGTCCTGCGACAACCGCATCCCCCAGACCCTGCTCGACCCCGAGCCCTCGGCCAAACGCTTCTGGGTATCGGGCGATCAGGTGTCGTACCTGTCGGGCTGGCAGGAAGGCGCCGTGCGCTCCGCGCACCACGTGATCGCCCAGCTCGCGGGGGTGGAGGTGGGGCCCAAGGCGTCGATCCTGGAAGGCGTGGAGCCGGCGGCGTCGATCCGCAAAGCCCCCAGCACCCGCCGCCGCACCCGCGGTTTGCCGTAAGCGAGATCGCGGAGCGCCGGCATCCATGCCGGCGCTCCCAAAGTGGTGCCGGCGCCTTCGCCGGCCGGACCGCTGGCGTCCCGCCGGCTGTTCGGGCGGCGTCCCCGCCGCCCGGGCGCTTGGGAGAACGGAGCCTCTCGCGTTATGGCACGCTCCCCCGCCCGCCCAGGTGGCGGCGCGGGACGCCGCCACATCAGCCGGCGAGACGCCGGCGGTCCGGCCGGCTGGAAGCCGGCACCACATTGCTACTTCCTCTCGAACTGGGTGGTGCGTTTGGCGTTGGCGATGCGGGTGAGGGAGAACATGGCCGGAGGCTCGGCGCGTCCGAGGACGGCGTGGGCAACCATCTCGCCCATGGCGGGAGACAGCTTGAAGCCGTGGCCGGAGCCGCCGCCGGTGAGCCACACGTTCTTCAGCGACGGGTGTTTGTCGAGGATGAGGTGGCCGTCGGGGCTGTTCTCGTATTGGCAGACTTCCGACGCGAGCAGGGGCGCGTTGGCAAGCTCGGGGAAGCGTTCGGACAGCAGGTAGCGTGCGCGGGAGAGGCCTTCCGCACTGGCCCGGCGATCGCCGTTCGTGGGGTCGAAGACGTCGCCGCGGGTGTCGTCCGCGACTTTGAACCCGCGGCCGTGGACGTCGGGGATGCCGTAGAAGATCCGCTCGCCGAAGTCGATCCAGATCGGGAGGCGTTCGGGTTGGTAACGATCGGAGCCGCGGGGGGTGCCGAAGTAGAAGACCTCTTGCCGGGTGGGACGGACGGCGTCGCCGATGACGTCGGGGAACAACGTGCCGAGCCAGGGGCCGCACGCGAAGACCACGGCGTCCGCGTCGATCGGTTTGGACGGATCGATCTGCGCGGTGGCGTACGTCCCGCCGTTCTTCACGAACAGGTCGCGCACCACGCCGCACGCGCGCCGCGCGGACAGCGCGCCCGCGCGCCGTTCGAGCCACGTGGACTTCACGCCGTCGAACGCGATCTGCGGCCAGCGCCGCTTGGCGTCGTCGAGGGCGATGGGGGCGACGGGGAATCCCAGCTCGGTGAGGCTGGGCACCGACGAGCGGACGTACGCGTCGTCGCCGCGGTGCAGCCAGAGCGCGCCGGTCTCGACGTACAGGGATGGGTCGAGCTGCTCCCACAGCTCGTACGAGCGCTTGACCATCTCGACGTAGATGCGGTCGCGCCCGTAGATCGCGCGGATCACGCGCGTCTCGCCGCCCGAGCTCGCACGCGTGTTGCCTGGGCCCCAGGCGTCGACGAGCGTGACGCGGGCGCCGAGGCGCTGGAGGTGGAGGGCGGACCAGGAACCGAAAGCGCCGGCTCCGACCACGGTCACCCGTGGCGCGGAGCCGGACAAGGTCATCAGCGGAACTGCCGCGGCGCCTTCGATGAACGTTCGCCGCGACAGTTCCATGTCCCTAGAAGATGAAGCGCGTGCTGACGCCGATCGTGCGCGGCTGGTTGGTCAGGTAGCCGACGCGCGCGCGCGTGCCACGCTCCTGATCGAGCGCCAGGTACGCGGTCTCGTCCGTCAGGTTGTTGATGAACAGCGCCGTGTCGAACTGCCCCCGGAGCAGGCCGACGCGAAGGTTCAGCAGGTCGTAGGCCGGCAGCTCGGGATTGAACGTGAAGATGTTCTGCGTGTACGGGCCGCCGATGTCGCCGCCGAAGCCGCTGATGTCGACGCGGCCGAAGCCCGTCGCCTGATCCGCGACCTGCGTGTAGCGCGCTCCCACGTGCTGGAAGACACCGGTCAGGTAGCCGACGCCGGCGAACGCGGGCCGGCGGTACGTCGCCGCCGCGGCCATCTGGAACTCAGGCACGGTCGGAAGGCGGTTGCCTTCCTGGATGCCCGCGACGATGTTGCCGCCCGGGTCGCGGAAGCTGGAGCGCAGCTCGGAGTTGTTGAAGCTGCCCGAGACCGCGAAGTCGAAGCTGTCGTTCGGTGCGACCTCGAACTCCGCCTCGACGCCCGTCGAGCGCGCCTTCGGCACGTTGAGGATGATTCGCGACGAGCAGGTGCCGGCCGTGACCGTGGCCTGCAGGTTCTCGATGTCCATGGTGTAGGCGGACGCGCTGAACGTGCCCTTGCCGCCCATCATCGTGCCCTTCGCGCCGACCTCGTAGTTCCACAGGGTCTCGTCTTCCCACGTCGGGTGGCCGCCGTAGATCGCGAGGTCCGCCGGCTGGCAGAGCGGGAGGTTCAGCGGATCGTTGATGCCGCCGAGGCGGAAGCCTTTCGAGATCTGCCCGTTGAGGCGGAGGTTGTCCGAGGCCTTGTAGCTGACGATCACGCGCGGCGCGAAGCCGTCCGCCGAGACCGAGCCCGTGCTGTCGATCGGGTCCGCGAAGATGCCGTCGAAGATCTGCGCGCGGTCTTCCTCGAAGTCGTAGTAGCGCAGGCCGCCGGTAACCTCGACCTTCTCGCCGAGCGCGAGCGTCACCTCGCCGAAGATCGCGAGCTGGTTGAACTCGTAGTGGAGGTCCGACTTGTACAGCTCGTCCTTGAGGGCGAGCTTCGTGCCGGCGGTCGGGATATTCGCGCCGACGGCAGCCGCCGCGTCCTCGAAGCCGATGACCGGCAGGTTCTGGTTGTAGTCGCGCTTGGAGTCCGCGTAGTAAACGCCGCCGACCCAGTTCAGGTTGTCGCCGCGATTGCCGCCGAGCCGCAGCTCCTGCGTGAAGCCCTTGGCCTGCGTCGCGTCGAACAGCGGCGCGTCGATGCTGTACACGCTCTCCGGCAGACCGATGCTCCCGCCGGTGATGCTGGCCGTGAGCGCCGTCGCGTCGCGGACGACGAGCACGTCGCGGTCGGTGAACGACGTCACCGACGTGAGCGTCAGCGCGTCGCTGATGTCGTACGACATGTTCACATCGCCGAGGAGGAACTCGTCCGTGAACGGCTCCTCGAGCTGGAGGAACTGCTGGCGGTCGTCGAACTCCACTTTCGGACGGGTGGTCGTGAACGGATTCGCGAGGATGTTGAAGTCGTCGGTGCGGTTCCAGCCGTTCATCTCGACTTCCTGGTAGATGAGGCGCGGCGTGATCCGGAAGCGGTCGTTCGGCTCGAACAGGAACGCCACGCGTCCGCCGAAGCGGTTGCCGTCGTTCACGTCGTCGCGCATGCTCAGGCCCGGCTGCACCGCGTCGATGAAGCCGCCGTACTGCGTGTAGTACACGGCCGCACGCATGGCCGCGCGGTCGCCGATCGGGAGGTTGAACGCGGCCTTGGCGTTGCCGCCGATCCCGCCGTCGCTGATCGAGCTGATGCCCAGCTCGCCGATGGTCTCGCTCGTGCCGAGCTTCGGCTGGTTGGTGATGTAGCGCACCGTTCCGGACAGCGATCCGGAGCCGAACAGCGTGCCCTGCGGTCCGCGCAGGACTTCGATGCGGGACACGTCGAAGAGGTCGATGTCGGGCGTGAAGAGCGACATCGAGATCACGCTCTCATCGAGGTAGACGCCGACCTGCTCCTTGACGCCCGGCTGGTCGCGGACGATCTGGCCCGCCGACACGCCGCGGATCGCGACCTGACTCTGGCCGGGACCGAGGTTCTGGACGGTGAAGCCGGCCACGTTGACGGCGACGTCTTCGATCGTCTGCGCGCCGAGGTCGCGCAGCTGCTGCTCACTGGGCGCGGCCACGGACATCGGGACGTCCTGCACGGTCTCCTCGCGTTTGCGGGCCGTGACGACCATCTCTTCCGTGACCTTCGGTTTATCTTCTTCGGGTGGGGGGGGCTGCTCCTGCGCAAAAACGAACAGGGGCAGCGACGTCAGGACGACTGCGGTAAACAGGATCCTCGTCACCAGGGTCTTCATGCTCTTTCCTCCGGCTCCGATGGGACGATTCGGAATTCTTTCCGGCGATTCTCGGTGAACAGCAATGGAACGGTCAAGCGGTTAGAATCGCACCCGTGCCGACAAAGGTGCGGGATGCGATCCGAACGATCGAGGCGGACGGCTGGTATGAAGTGAAGTCGACCGGGACCAGCCATCGTCAGTACAAGCATCCGGCGAAACCCGGACGTGTGACCGTCTCCGGCAAAATGAGCGACGATCTTGCACCTGGAACGTGGAACAGCATCCTCAAACAGGCAGGCCTGAAATGAACATGCATCGCTTCCTCATCGTCATCGAAGATGCCGGCGCCAATTTCTCAGCCTACTCCCCCGATCTGCCGGGATGCGTTGCGACGGGCGCAACGCACGAGGAGACGGAGCGGAACATGTACGAAGCGATCCAGATGCACATCGAAGGACTGCTTGAAGACGGGCTGCCGATCCCACAATCGACGACGGTGGCCGAATACCTCGTCGTCGGCGCGTAGGTCCGGTACCGGCCAGCGGCCGGCGGGCCGCCGGCGCGCCACTGGTACACTGCGTCCATGCAGAAGAGAATCATCGCTATCGCTGCGCTCGGGCTCCTGCTCGCGGGGTGCAAGAGTCTCGACCAGAGGCGGGACAAGCAGCTCGCGCGGGTGGCGCGCGACTGGTGTCTGATCATCCGCGCCAGCCAGGTGCTGCCCGTGTATCCGCTGACCGAGGACCTGCAGGTCGGCGACGTGTTCCTGGTCTCGACGCCGCTTTCGCAGGAGGTCCACGACCTCGAAGAGGACGGCTTCCTGCCGCTCGACAACGTCATCGCGCGCGTGGAGCCGACGGGCTGGCAGCAGTTCTACAACGGCGCCTATGGCGTGACGGACAACAGCGTCGTGCCGCGGCAGTGGCAGTTCCCGGCCACCACACCGCCGTCGACGGCGTGGGGCGTGGCGCCCGGCGCGGCGTTTCCCTCGTACACGTTCCAGGTGAAGCAGGGCTCCGGCGCGACGCTGGCCATTCCGATCCAGGCCGTACCGGTGGGTCTCAGCCTGCTGGAGACCGGCGATGCCTCCGGCACGGTCAACATCTCCTCGGCCTCGACGTACGGGCTGCCGATCATGGTGCTCTCGCCGCAGATCGACGCGTGGGCGGCGGAGAATCAGAACTTCCTCAAGCAGTACGCGCCGCGGCACGTCTCCGGACGCGGGGGAAAGCAGGAGCTGGATCAGCACTACGTACGCGTGGTGTACCGCGTGTACGTCGCGGGTGGCGTGAACGTGTCGCTGATGGCGAATCAATCGCGCGGAGGGCGCGTCGACGCGGGTGCGTCGAAGCCGATCGCGCTGTTCGACGCGGGCGATACGACAAACGCCGCGGATGCCGCGAAGAACTACGCGTCCATGCTCACGTCGCTCTCGCAGAGCGTGGCCTCCGCCACGCCGGGCGCGAGCATCACCATCGCCTCGGCCTCCAGCCGCGGCGTAGCCATGAACGAGACCTTTCCTCGTCCGCTGGTCGTCGGCTATCTGGCCTTCGACCGGCCCATCGAAGCCGACGGCCGGCTCGGCGCTCCCCTGCCCACGGAGGCGCGGGTGTCGGGCGAGCCGGTGTCGGGAGCGACGGCGACGTACGCGACGGACTCGAATGCCGACCGCCTGCGGGCGTGGCTCGGCGAGAACGACGCAAACCGCGCCACGCTCACGGAGTGGCTCTCGCGCAACGCGGCGAACACCAGCGTCGCAATGTTCCTCAACGGCAGCCAATACGAAGTCCTGCGCGGCAAGGCCGTGCAGGAGCTGGGGGTGAAGTAGCTATGGACTCGGTCACGGGAGTGCCGGCGGAAACGGTCGGGCAGGTGGTGCAGGATTTCGTCAACGACGGGGCACTGCAGGTCCTCGTGGAGCGCGAGGCCGACGGGCGGTACACAGTGAGCGCGGGTTAAGTGTGGTTGGGGTCAGACCCCAACCACACTTAACTGAACAGCCAGTAGCACACCGCTACCGTGGCGATCGCCGCGACCAGGTCCCCGATCAGCGCCGCCGGCACCGCGTGGCGCGTCTTCTTCACGCTGACCGCGCCGAAGTACACCGCGAGTACGTAGAACGTGGTCTCCGAGGAGCCGTACATCGTGGCGGCCATGCGGGCGATGAGCGAGTCCGGGCCGTGGGTCTTGATCAGGTCCGTGGTGAACGCCAGCGAGCCGCTGCCCGTCAGCGTGCGCAGGATGGCGAGCGGCATCAGCTCCGCCGGAAAGCCCGTCGCGTTCATCACAGGCTGCAGCGCGGAAGTCAGCAGCTCCATGGCGCCCGAGGCGCGGAACATCCCGATCGCGACCAGGATGCCGACCAGGAACGGGATGATCTTGATCGCGACGTCGAAGCCTTCCTTCGCGCCGTCGACGAAGACGTCGTAGACCTTCACCTTGCGAATCATCCCGATCAGGGGGATGACCACCAGCATCACCGGGATCGCCCACAACGACACCTGTTCGAGCACGTAGCGGAGCCAGCTCATTCGCTCACCTCGACCGTCCCGGCCTTGCGATAGAACCGCTGCAGGAACTTCGCGGCGAGCACCGCGGCCACCGTACCGATGAACGTGGCCACGAGCGCCGGACTGATGATCGCCGTCGGATTCACCGACCCCGCCGCCGCGAGCACGCCGATCATCGTCGTGGGGATGAGTTGGACGCCTGAGGTGTTGAGGGCCATGAACGTGATCATCGGATTCGAGGCCGTGTCCTTGTCGTCGTTCAGCGCCTGCAGCTCCTCCATCGCCTTGATGCCCAGCGGCGTCGCGGCGTTGTTGAGGCCCAGCATGTTCGCCGCGATCGACATCACGATCGCGCCGTTCGCCGGATGATCCGCGGGGACTTCGGGGAAGAGCCAGCGGAGCACGGGACGCAGCAGCCGGCCGAGGAGCGTGACCAGGCCGGAGGCTTCGGCGATGCGCATGATGCCGAGCCAGAGCGTCATCACCCCGATCAGACCGATGGCGATCTCGACGCCCGTCTTCGCCGACTCGATCGCTGCTTTCGACACCGCGTCCGCCGTGCCGTTGAACGCGGCGACGATCAACGCGATGGCCATGAGGCCGAACCAGATGTAGTTGAGCATGGCTCGCATCGTAGCAAGACGCTGGCGGTCACGCCGCCGTCGTGAGAGTCTTGTCGCCCGACGCGTGCTTGGCCTTCTGCTCATCGTCCTCGGCGCCATCGCTCCTCTGAATGAGGGGTGGCAATACGCGCTCACGCCGCCCGGCGCACCGGTGCCGGCGGCGGAGAGTGCGTGGTCCGAAAACATCACGCCGCGGGCAGATCGCGATCGCTGGTATCGCGTGACGCTGCCGGCGTCGACACCTCGCGACGCGCACCTCGTCTTCCGCTCGTACCTGCCCGCGTTCGAGCTGTATGTGGAGCAGGAGCGGGTCTATGCGTTCCGCGACGACACCGCGGATGGGCGTCTGCGCCTGCACGACGTGGCGCTGCCGCGCGACGCGGCGGGGAAACGCCTGTACGTCCACATTGCGGCGGGGCCGGACGAAGCTCTGTTTGGGGGCTCGCCGCTGCTCTCGCCGGCGGCCGAGGCGCCGAACGCGCTGGTGGAGGCCACCCGAGGGCCACTGCGCGGTGAGCTGCCCGACTTGATCATCGGCGCGATCATGATCGTCATCGGTCTGGGGTCGATCGTGGTGTCGCGCGTCCGCCGCAGCGCGAGCGCGGGGACGCTGCTGTGGTTCGGGATCTTCGCCACGATGTACGGCGTCCGCCTGATCGTCGAAGGCTACCTGCCATTGCTCCTCGGCGCGTCGATGTCATTCGCGCATTACGCGGCGTCGTGGATCTCGTATGGGATCTCGATCCCGGCGTGGATGCTCGCGCGGACGCTGATGGGCGACGGCTGGAAGTCGTCGCTGCGGTGGCAGGTGTGGATGTTCGTGGTCTTCGCGCCGATCGCGATCGCGTCGGATGTGGTGCGCGGCGTTCCGGGCTCGATGGACGGCGTGAACAACGTGCTGGTCATTCTGGCGGGGACGAACGTGCTCCTGAATTTCTTCGTCAGGCGCGTCCGGCTCACGCACGAGCTGCGGGTGGTGCTGGGAGGCTCGCTGGTGTTCCTCGCCTTCGCGCTGGCGAACAATCTCTCCTCCCTCGGTGTCCTTCCCCTGAGCGATTTCAGCGAGACGCCGGGGTTCGTGGTGTGCGTGGCGGCGCTGAACTACGCGGCGGTGCGGATGTTCCTGCGCGGGGAGCGGGAGCGCGTGGCGCTGGAGGGCGAGCTGGCGACGGCGCGGGAGATCCAGCTCTCGATTCTGCCGACGACGATGCCGTCCGTGCGCAGCCTGCGCTTCGCCGCACGGTACGACCCTGCCTCCTCGGTCGCCGGCGATCTGTACGACTTCGTCGCGGTCGATGAGGCGCACGCGGGCGTGCTGGTTGCGGATGTCGCGGGACACGGCGTTCCCGCGGCGTTGATCGCGTCGATGGTGAAGGTGGCGGTGTCATCGCACGCACGGCTGGCGAGTGACCCTGCCGAGTTGTTGCGCGAGCTGAACGCGACGCTGCGGCGCGACGTCCGCCGGAACTTTGTCACGGCGACGTTCCTCTGGCTGGACATGGACGCGCGCACGGTGACGGTGAGCAACGCCGGGCATCCGCCGCCGGTGCTGATCCGCGGAAATGACGTCGTCGAGCTCGGCCCGCACGGCGTCCTCCTCGGCCGCTTCGCCATTGCGTCGTACTTATCGTCAACCGTCGCGCTGGAGCCCGGCGACCGCATCGTGGCCTGGACGGATGGCATCCCCGAAGCGCGGAACGCGCGGGGAGACCAGTTCGGGGAGGAGCGGTTGTTCGCGCTGTTGCGCTCGGGTGCGTCGGTCGACGACGTCGTCAACGCCGTCCACGCCTGGCGCACCCAGGAAGACGCCGACGACCTCACCATCGTCGTTATGGAGTGCGGCGACGGCTAGTCGCCGCTTTTCGATCTTTGCACGCTGCACGCTCCGAATATAGAAAAGCGGCGACTAGCCGTCGCCGCACTCCACATAGGCGCGAGGGATGGTCAGCGTGAGCGGTGCGGGCAGGCGCGCCGCGAGCTCGTCGAACACGTCCGCCTCCCCCGCCACCTCCTGCCATGCGGGGAAGAACCCGAACCGCACGAAGTCGTGCGACAGCAGCGCGGCGCCGTTGGCGTAGCGCATCACGAACGTGTCCTCGATGACCGTGCGCACGAAGAACCCCGCGCCGTCGAGCAGCGCGCGGAGTTTGTCGATGGTCGCACGGTGCTCGACGTGCTCGCGCAGCGCGGCGTGCCGCGACGGCGGGAGGACGGATTCGAAGACCTCGTAAAACTCGCGCATGTGGCCGACGAGGTTGGTCGTCAGTGCGAGCACGCCTCCGCGGCGCAACACACGGCGGCACTCCGCGATCGCGGCCGGTGCGTCGGCGAAGTTGTTGAGGCCGAGGTTGGAGACGATCAGGTCGAAGGTCGCGTTGCGGAAAGGCATGCGCGCGGCGTCGGCGACGTGGAGCGCGGCATTCGACACGCCCCACTGGCGGCGCTTCCGCTCCGCGCGCGCGACCGCCGTCATCCACGGATCGACGCCGTGGACGAACGAGCCGGGACCGAGGCGCTGGGCGAGCTCGAGGAGCGGAAAGCCGGTGCCGCAGCCGACGTCGAGAGCCACGGTGTTCGCTGCGAGTGGTACGCGCTCGAGCAGCACGGACCCGAACATCGCGGACCAGAGCGGGAGCTCATCGTAGGCGTCGACGAAAGCGCGGGAGTCGAAATCGTGCGTCACTGCGACAGGGTAAGCGCGTCCAGCTCCTTTGTGATCTGGTGATGCAGGTCGGGCGGCGCACCGTAGAACGCTTTCACGATCTTTCCCTGCGCGTCAGCGAGCAGCATCGTGGGCACCGCCGGCACGCCGCCGAATGATGCGATCAGCTCCGGCGTGGCCATGACCACGCGTCCGGGCGCGCGATGTTGGGCGAGCACGCGGTCGACGTCCTCGCGCTTCGACTCCACCGCGATGGCCACGACCTGTACGCGCTTCGGATCGAGCTCGCCCATCCAGTCCATCGTGGTGATACACGGCGGGCACCACGTCGCCCAGAACTCCACGAGCACCGGTTTCCCGCGCAGGTCCTCGCGCGTGAAGCGCTCGCCTTTCAGGTCGACGAGCGCCATGGCCGGCAGCGTCTGTTCCTTCGCCGGCGTCATCTTCGCCGAGCGCAGCGTGCCGCCCGCGAGGCGGATGTCGATCATCCGCGTGAGGTCGTGCTGGAACTCCTTGCGCTGCTCGGGGTCTTTCCATGGCAGGTAGCGACCCGCCCCGGAGCCGCCCCACTCGTAGAAATCCTCCGGCCTCGCGATCAATGCGTCGTCGACGAAGACGGCCGGGTATTTGTCGACGCCGAACCGGTCCGCGAGCGGCGATGCGCCATAGTCCTGGACAACGAACTTCGCCTCCGTGCCGAACTTCCTCACTGTTTCCTGAGCCAGCAAACTTGCCGGATCGGAGAGGCTTCACGTGTAGGGCCAGCGGATGAGCGTGACCGTCACCGGCGCGCTGGCCGTCTTCGCGACCGGGAACGTGCGCGCCGTCAGCGCATCGAGCAGCGACAGCACGGCGGGCTGGTCGCGGAAGAGCGTGTGCAGCGTGCTCCTGCCGGTTGTCTCGATCTTGCCGCGCGCGGTCGGACTGGCGTCGCGGCGCGCCTCGAGCAGGACGAGCGTCGCTCCGGCGAGGCTCCCCCGCTCCAGGAGCTCGCGCGCTTCCTTGAGCCTCGCGCTGAAGACGATCGTGCGCCGCGACGGTTCGCGCTCGTATTGCTCGTAGGCTTCCCGCTCCATCGACTGCAGCGCGGCGCGGAGTTGCTCCCGGTCGGGCGGCGCCTCGCGTCTGCCGCGGATCAGAATCGAGTCCGCGAATCTCCGGCTGGCCTCGGCCTGCGCCAGGTAGTACACGCCGTCGTTGGGCCCGCTCGCCTTTCCGTACGGCAGGCTCGCGCGATAGAGCTTCTCCGCGCGATTGCGCGCAACCTCGGCCAGCGCAGCCTGCAGTAGCGGCCCGGCTTTCACGGCCGGCTGCGGATAGTTCCCGGCGGCGTCTTTCCAGACGGTCTCCAGGGCGGCGAAGTCCGCGACGGGATGCTTCGCGAGGAACGCCTCGGTCTCCTTTTTGAGGAACGCCTCACGCGAGCGGTAGACGTCGACGACCGCGACGTCGTTCGCGCAGGCGGCGAGGAGCAGCACGAGCATTGCGATGCGTTTCATGCGGGTGCCCATTGTGCGGGCCCGTGCGCGGGCGTCCGGTAACATGTCGGTGTGCAACCACGCACGGAATTGATTCGCGTCCTGCGCAGCGCCTGTTCGGGCGAGCTGGCGGCCATTCACGCCTACCACGGGCATGCGGCGAGCCTGTCGTCGGCCGAGGAGCGGGAACGGATTCTGGTCATCAAGGAGGAGGAGCGGCACCACCGCGACCTCGTCCTCGGCCTCCTCGCCAGCCTCGGCGCGCAACGCAGCCGGAAGCGCGACCTGCTCTTCTGGTGCATCGGCCGGACGATCAGCTTCCTCTGCCGCATCGGCGGCTGGTTCGTCCCGATGTACGGCGCCGGCCGCCTGGAGCGCTCGAACATCGTGGAGTACGAGGACGCCGCCCGCTACGCCCAAGCCCTCGGCCGCACGGACATGATCGACTGCCTCCTGACGATGGCGGAGGTGGAGTGGGAGCACGAGCGGTTCTTCCGGGAGCGGGTGGAGGGGCATTGGATGCTGCGGGTGTTCCCGCTGTGGCCGCCGCCGCCGCCGAAGGAATCGATCCGCGCGCGGTGCCGCGAGGCGGCGTGAAGCGCCAAGGCGTAGAATCGATTGTATGAACACGCAGCAGGTCGTTCACAGCGATCCGGAGATCATGAGCGGCACGCCGGTGTTCGTGGGGACGCGCGTGCCGGTGTACAACCTGTTCGACTACCTCGAAGCCGGCGACTCGCTCGAGAAGTTCCTCACGTCCTTCCCATCCGTCAAGCGCGAGCAGGCAATCGCGGCGCTGGAGCTGGCGAAGGAGGCTGTCGCTGATCCTTGCAGTTTTGGTCGATGAATCGCTGCCTTGCGATCGTTGAAGCGATCCCAGTCTGTAGCCGGGCGAGGTTGCCGAAATCAGCGCGCCGGTGAGCAGAGATCCGTTTGTAGCGGCCGCCTTCGCGGCCGCGTTCCGGGTGCGCTCCCGGTAACCCCGCGCATCAGCGCGGGGCTATGTTCTACAGCGCGCCTTCGCGCGCTACCTTGTTGCCGACACCGGCGAGCCGCCGGTGGACCGGCCGGCCAGCGACCGGCGCTCCACGTGTGCCGTCAGACGCTTGGCGAAAAGACAACACCGCACGAGAGGACGCAGAAAAGGCGCGCCGGCTGCGAGCCGGCCGGTACGCAACGCAACCCTGTCAGTGCGGTCGCGCGCGAAGGCGCGCGAAACAATATGGCCCCGCGCTCATGCGCGGGGATCGCGAGTGAGTACATCAACGGCGACCGCGAAGGCGGTCGCTAGAAACGCCGTAGTGGTGCTCGAGGCAAGTCCCACCTTTGAACTCCGCCTCCTCGGTGTGGTCGAGGGTCATGCCCAGACGCTCGAGGAGGGCGATGGCTGAGTCGTTACGCGCGTCGACGATCGCGATGATACGGTGGATTCCGAGGGCGAACAGGAGGTCCATGACCGCGCGGCAGGCCTCGGTCGCGTAACCATGACCCTGCGCATCGGGCGCCATGGAGAATCCGATCTCGGCAGTGTCGCCGTTCACGAACGTGCCGATGTCGCCGAGGAGCGCGTCGGTGTCTTTGAACGCGATGGCGATCTGCACCCAGCGACCGTCGTCTCCAACCTCGCCTTCCGCGCTCACGAGCTCCTCGGCCTCTTCGGGCGACATGCTCTCCCATGACTGCAGCCAGGCTACGCGCTCGTCGGATCGATAGGCGACGAGTGCGGGGATGTCGCGCGCCAGGAGGCGGCGAAGGCGGAGGCGATCGGTTTCGATGGGGAGCATCAGTAGTGATCTTTGAGGCTGCCACGGACCTCAGTCATCCACTCCCATCTCGCGGCGAAGCTTCTCCAGCGACTCCGGCTTGCCCTTGCCCTGCTTTACACGGGCGAGAGTACGGAACAGGCGTTCGGCGTTTCGCGGCGAGCCAAGGAGATGCGCAACCTCCATCAGGCTCCGCAGCTCATCGACCGCGATGAGCGCCACATCGCCGCCTTCGCGACGACGGATGATGACGGGCTCGCGGCTCCTGGAAACTTCGTCGAGAAGTGCTTTCAGATTGGCGCGGGCGTGTGTGTACGTCGTTTCGGTCGGCATGATGATCTGTAACAGAAGCACCGTATGCCGGATTCGCGCGGGCGGCAACGCTTGTGCGAAGTGCGGCGACGGCGAGTCGCCGCGTTGCAATGTGGTGCCGGCGACCCGCCGGCCGTTCCGCAGGCGCCTCGCCGGCCGATTCCCCCGCCCGCCCGGCCGGCCAGTGGCCGGCGTTACGGCCGGCGCGGTCGCCGGCACCACATAGCAAAGCGGCGACTCGCCGTCGCCGCACTCCATGCTAAAACGCGGGCGTGAGACGCGCGTTTCCGTTCCTTCTGCTCTTCGTTGCCTGCGCGAAGCCGGAGGCGCCGGCTCCGGTGCGGCCGAACATTCTCGTCGTGACGCTCGACACGACGCGGGCGGATGCGATCGGAGCGCAGACGCCGGCCTTCAATGCGCTGGCGGCGCGGGGAACGCGGTTCAGGCAGGCGTACGCCACGGTTCCGCAGACGCTGCCGTCGCACGCGTCGATGTTCACGGGGCTCTACCCTGCCGGGCATGGCGTCCACGAGAACGCCCGGCCGCTGGCGGAGACGCACCCGCTCGCGGCCGAGCGGCTGAAGGCGGGCGGTTACAGCACGGCCGCGTTCATCTCGGCGTTCGCGCTGGCGAAGCGGTTCGGGCTCGCGCGTGGATTCGACGTGTATGACGAAGACTTCGGCGCGGGTCACGCGGAACGGCCCGCCCGGGAGACAACGGATCGCGCGTTGGCGTGGCTACAGGGAGCACCGGATCAGCCGCTGTTCCTGTGGGTCCATTACTACGATCCGCACTACCCCTACACGCCGCCCGAGCCGTTTCGCGCGCAATTCGCGAAGCAGCCGTACCTCGGCGAGGTCGCGGCGATGGACGAGCAGCTGGGGCGCCTGGTCGCTGCGTTCGAGCAGAAGGGCCCGGCGGCGATCATCGTGCTCGCCGATCACGGGGAGGGCCTCGGGGATCACGGCGAGCAGCAGCACGGCAATCTGCTCTACCAGGCGACGATGCACGTCCCGCTGATCATCGCCGGTCCCGGCCTGGCCGCGGGCTCGAGTGACGAGGCGGTGACGACGCGCCGGGTCTTCCACACGATCCTGGACTGGGCGGGGATCGACGCGACGAACAGTCTGCGAAAGTCGGCACCGGAAGTGGTCATGGGCGAGGCGATGAAGCCGTTCCTCGATTATGGCTGGCAGCCGCAGGTCATGGCGGTCGAAGGAAAGATGAAGACGATTCTCGCGGGCCGGACGGAGGTCTACGACGTCGTCGCGGATCCGGGCGAGACTCGGGATCTCGCGGCAAAGGCTGACCTCTCGCGCCCGGTGCGCGCGGCGCTGCGCGACTATCCCCTGCCGTCCACGGCACCGGCCGAGGAGCTCGACGACGAGGCGCGCCGCAAGCTGGCGAGCCTCGGCTACATCGCATCGACGGTCAAGCCGGTGATCCGCGAGAACGCGCCGCGCCCCGCCGACATGACGGAGCTCTATCCGATCCTCGACGAAGCCGCGGCGCGGTTCGTCGCGGAGCGATACGCGGAAGCGCTTCCGCTCCTGGAGCGCATCCTCGCCGCGGACCCGACCAACCTCGACGCCGCGCTGCGTCTCGCGACGGCGCACTCCTCCCTCAGCCATGACCCACAGGCGCTCGCCGCATTCAAGCACGCCGAGTCCATCGCGCCCGACTCCGCCGACGTGCGCACCTATCTCGCGCTGCACCTCGCCCGCGGCAGGGACTGGCCGCAGGCCGCGCCGATGCTCGAACGGATCGTCGCGGAGACGCCGGACAAAGTCCCCGCGCTCGAGGCGCTGGCGCTCGTGCGCGAGCGGCAGGAGCGTTTCGAAGACGCGATCGCACTGCGGCAGAAGCTCTACTCCCTGCGCGCGCCGAGCGCGCCGGAGCTGCTGACGCTGGGGAGCCTCGCCATGCGCACCGGCAACACCGCGCTGGCGATCGAGTCCTTCGAGAAAGCGCGCGCCGTACAGGGCAGCGCGTTCCGCAACGACCTCGAGCTCGGCGTTCTCTTCCTCGCCGCGGGACGTCTGAGCGAAGCGCGCGACGCACTCGACCGCGTTCCCGCGTCGCATCCCGGCCACCCAATGGCGCTCTTCAAGCGCGCGCAGGTCAGCGTGCTGCTGCGCGAGCCCGACGCGCCGGCGAGGATTGCAACGGCGAAGGCGGGAGCGAATGAGATGACGCGCGAGTTGATCGCGCGCGAAAAACTGTTTATCCCCTTACCTTAGCCCTCACCCTAACCCTCTCCCCGCCGTCTTCGCGGCGGGGAGAGGGGACAGTTGGGAGTTCCTAGAACTGCACGCGCACCATGAACTGGTAGCGGCGCGGCGAGAAGAACCGGTTCGGAGTCGGGGCGACGACCGCATAGTCCGCGCGATTGAACGAATCCGCGGCCGGGATTCCGAGCTGCGTCCGGAGAGTCGCATCGGAAATCGATTCCGGAATCTCGACGGTGGCGCCTGTGTACGGATTCGAGCCGCCGTTGATTCGCCTGAGCCCGAGCGTACCGATCCTCGTCTCGTAGTCGTACCCGGTCTGCTTGTCGAGGACGTTGAAGACGTCCGCGATCAGCTGCAGGTTCGTGCCGCGGAACGAGAAGACGTTCTGCGTGTACTTCAGGTCGACCTGCTGGTGCGACGGGGAACGCCGCCGTCCGGCCGGCTCGGCGTAGCGGTTCGTGTCGCTCGTGGAACCGGTGAGCGGGCGGTACGGAAGCACGCTCTCGAGCTGGTACGGCTGGCCGGACTGATACACGCCGAACGCGCCGACCGTAGCCCTCCACGGAAGGCCGTACGTGGTCGTGAGCTTGGCCACGTTCCGGCGGTCACCGCGGAGGTCGCCGTACTTGAAGTCCCACAGCTGCCGGCCCGCGCCGTCGCCGATGTTCGACGAGCCGATGAAGATCGACGCGTCGTTCGCGTTGCTGAAGGACGAGTTGTCCTGGTCGAAGTTGCCGTAGTAGTGGCTCCAGGTGTACGAGCCGTTCAGGTAGAGATTGGTGCCCTGCCACGACGACTCCATCGTTCCCTCGTAGTACTTGGTGAACGCGCCGTCGAGGTTGGCGATGACGTACGTCGAGCCGCTGGTGATGGCGCCGCGGATGGTGTTCGGTCCGCACGTCGCCTGGGCGGTGTTGCAGAGATCGGGAATGTAGTCCCCGGTCGGAACGCCGGACGGCACGCCGAACGCCGCCGAGCGCGCGTTGTTGTTCGTGTCCTCGAGGAAGTCCTTGCCCTCGCGGTAGCGGCCGTAGACACGCGCCGACCAGCGCGACGAGAGCTGCTGGCCCGTACCGATCGTGAACTCATCGAGGTAGGGATGCTTGATCCCTTCCTGCCACCACTTGCCCGAAGACGACGCGTTCGGCTGGATGCCGATCAGCTTGCCCGCGGCGTCGAAGTAAACGTTCAGCTGCGCCACGAGGTTGCGGTCCCACGACGCGGCGCGCGCATCGGAGTTCGCGGCCGCGCTGTAGCGGCCGTAGCTGGCGTAGACGGTGTCGGAGCCGTTGTACGCCCAGGTCGCGCCGAGCCGCGGCTGGATCATGTCGCCGAAGCTGAAGGTGTGCATCTTGTACTTCGTGCCCGGCGACGCGATAAAGCCCGCGTAGTTGTCCGCCTCGGCGAGACCCTGGCCGTAGAGCGTGTCCTCGCTGAGGAGCACGCCGACGTTGAACGACCAGTCGTTGAAGCGGATCGTGTCGTTGAATTCGATGTTCTGCGACTGGAACTCCGCGTGGATCGTCGGCACGCCGCGCGCGCCCTGCTGGCTGACCTGGGCCAGGTAGAACGCCGGTGTCGCCGTGCCGCACGCGCTCGCCGGGCAGGTGCCGGCCGCACCGATCCCCGCCGGAACGCTGATCAGGCCCCAGCCGTTCGAGGACTGGAAGCGGTCTTCGGAATCGGTGTAGCGCTGATAGCCGACGTGCAGGTCGTGCGCGACGCGGCTGCCGAGCGTGATGTTGTAGCCGACCTGCCCTCCCTTGCGGAAGAAGCTGTCGTCGTCGCGGGCGAACTGGCCGTAGCCGACCGTGCCGCCGCCCGCGAGCTGGCCGGCCGTGCAGGTGAGGCCGAAAGCCGTCGGGTTCGGGGGACAGATGTACCCGTACTGATTGATGAACGGCTGGACGAACGCGTTCTGCGTCGCATTGCCGGCGGTCAGACTCGGCACCACGAAGCGGCCCTGCGTGCCGAGGCTCCCGATGTTGAGCTGGGTGCCGAGCGTGAACGCCGGGTCCACATCCGCGAGGAAGTCGGCCGTCTGGAAGCCGGGATTGCGGTAGTCCGTGTACTTGAACGTGGCGAAGCTCGTCGTATTGACGATCCACGAGGCCTCGAGCGTGGCGATCTGCAGCTCGCTGTTCCCGCCCGTGCCGGTGGTGCCGGTGCGCGTGTTGCCGAAGGCGTCGCCGGATGAGTCTTCCTTCTCCGAGTCGCGATAGCTGGCGTTGATCAGCACCGACGAGATCGGAGTGGCGGTCAGCTTCGCGAAGTACTCGCTGCGCTCACTCGCGAACGACGGGAGGTCCCCGTAGAGGTTCGCCTGATTCTGGCGCCTGTACTCGGGGCTGTAGTACGAGGCGTAGAAGAACAGCCGGTCCGGGAGAATCGGGCCGCCGATGCTCCCGGTGAGCCACTGGCGCTCCTCGTCCCAGAGCGCGAGCTGGGCGCCCTTCTGGTCGGCGACGAAGTCGGGGTGCAGGAGCTGGTAGCTCACTTCCCCGAAGAACTTGTTCTGGCCCGACTTGCTGACGGAGTCGATGCTGAATCCGGCGGCGCGGTTGAAGTCGACAGCCGTCGCGCCGCCGCGGACGACGTTGACCTGGGCCACGTCGCGCGTGTTCGGCTCGACGTTCAGCACGCCGAACAGCGGCATGGTGACGTTCACACCGTCGAACTTGTACACGTTGTCCTGGCCGCTCGCGCCCGCGCTCGGGCCGCGCACGGTGTCCTGCGTGTACATGACGCCGGGGATGAGCTTCTGCAGGTCGCGATAGTCCTGCGTCAGCGGCAGCGCGGTGATCTCCTCGCTGGACAGACTGCTCTGGATCTGCGTCGATTCACGGTCGACGAGCGTCGCTTCCGCCGTGACGGTGATCTGTTCCTCCAGGCCGGCCATGCTGAGCGCGACGTCGACGGCCTGGTTCTGGCCGAGGAGGATGTTCACGCGGCGCGTGGCCGTCTGCAGTCCGGCGAGATTGAACGTCAGCGTATAGACGCCCGGCTGGAGCTGCGGCAGCCGGTACTCGCCGGTCTCGGATGTGACCGTGACGCGAGGTTGCGGAAGAACGTTGGAGCTGGCCTCGACGGTGACGCCGGGCAGCGCCGCGCCGTCCGTGGCGGTGACCCTGCCGCTGGCGGAACCGGTCTGTTGGGCGAAGAGTGAAACTGCGGTGAGTAAGAGGAGGGAGAGCAGTACGACACCACGAACGGAACGAAGCATGAAACCTCCCTGCGATTGTTGGCGAACGACGACGTGAACGCTATGTTAACGATCCTGCGCGCGCACGCCAATATTTAGCAGAAAGCCGTCATTGCAGGGGCCATTCGAGCTCGCCGAGAAATCTCTCGTCTTCTCTCCACCCTTCATGAACTGCGACGTGCAAGTCGAGGAAAACCTTCGCGCCGAGGATCGATTCGAGCTCCTGGCGGGCCTCCGTGCCGATCCGTTTGACCATCGCTCCCTGCTTCCCGACGACGATCCCTTTCTGCGACGGGCGCTCCACGACGATCGTCGCCCAGATGCTGATCATCCCGGACTCTTCGTCTTCCTCGAAGCGCTCGACGTTGACCGCGGTCGTGTACGGAAGCTCCTCCGAGGTGTGGTGGAGCACCTTCTCGCGGACGAGCTCCGCGGCGAGGAAGCGCTCCGGCTGCGTCGTGTAGTCCTCCGTCGGGTAGCGTGGCGGACCCTCGGGGACGTTTCTGTAGAACAGGTCCGTGAGCTCCTCGACGCCCTCCCCGATCGACGCGGAGATCGGGACGATCTCGTCGAAGAGGCCGAAGCCGTGGTACTGCTGCATCAGCGGCAGGAGCTTGTGCTTCTTGAGCAGGTCGATCTTGTTGAGGATCACCACGCGCTTCGCATCGGGGTTCTGTTCTTTCTCCTGACTCAGGAGGTCGATGACGAATTGATCCCCTCGGCCGAACGGCTCCGTCGCGTCGATGATCAGCGCGATCAGGTCGGCTTCGCTGAGCGACGAGCGCACGTGATCCATCATCCGCACGTTCAGCTTGTGCAGCGGCTTGTGGATGCCGGGCGTGTCGAAGAGGACGATCTGGCCACGCTCGTCGTTGAGGATGCCGACGATCCGGTTGCGCGTCGTCTGCGGCTTGGCCGAGACGATCGAGACTTTCTGCCCGAGGATGCGGTTGATCAGCGTCGACTTGCCGGCGTTGGGACGGCCGACCAGGGCGACGACGCCGAATTTCGTTTCTTCGCTCATACTTGCCAGACTCAACGATCTCTCGGCGAAGCCTCTGTGGTCTCTGTGTCTCTGTGGTGAATCGGTCTCTCCCTCGTGCCAGGCACGCAGGGGAACCGTTCACCACAGAGACACAGAGAGCACAGAGGCTTCGCGGCGAGAGCGAGGGTCATGCTTCCTCTTCCTCGGAGTCCGCGCGCCAGTTCGGGTCCTTGCGCACCTTGACACGATAGATCCGCTTGCGATCCGCGCGCTCGATCTCGAACAGCCAGCCGTTCTTCGGGATCACGGTGCCGGTCGCGGGAACGCGGCCGAGGGACGTGAAGATCATGCCCGCGACGGTCTCGTAGTCGTCGCCGGCGAGCTTCGTACGCAGCGTTTCTTCCAGTGCATCGACGCGCAGCAGGCCGCTGACCAGCCATGTCCCGTCACCGACGTCAACGATCGTCGCTTCCTCGTCCTCGTGCTCGTCCCCCAGCTCGCCGACGATCTCCTCGATGATGTCCTCGGTCGTCACGATGCCGGCGGTGCCGCCGTATTCGTCGACGACGATGGCGATCTGCAGGTGCTCGAGCTGAAACTCGCGCAGGAGCTCGGAGACCTTCTTCGTCTCGGAGACGAAGTACGGCGGACGCGCGATCGAGGCGGCGGACGGGTTCTCGTTCTTGAGAATGGCCTCGAGGACGTCCTTCACGTGGACGATTCCGGAGATCTGGTCGACGCTCTTCTCGTAGATCGGGATGCGCGCGTACTTCGATTCGCTGAACAGCTTCGCCAGCTCGGTGATCGGCTTGCGCGCGTCGAAGGTGAAGACGTCGATGCGCGGGGTCATGATCTCGTGCGCGAGACGGTCGCCGAAGTCGACGATGGACTGCAGCAGCTTGCCTTCCGAGGCTTCGATGACGCCCGCTTCCTCACCGACGTCGATGTACGCGCGGACTTCCTCGTCGGTCACTTCCTCTTCTTCCTCGTCGCCGTTTTCTTTGCGGTCGAGGCGCTCGAGAAGCTTGCGCAACGGGTACAGGAACGGCCAGAGCGCGTAGTAGGCGATCTTGGCGAACGGAATGAGCGCGCGCAGGATGACCTCGCCCGTGTCCTCGGGGACGAAGGCGAGGAAGAACTTCCAGAGCACGACGGCGAGGGTCCAGAGCAACACGCTTCGAAAGACGGCGCTGCCGACCGTGAGCTCGTCGTAGATCATCGTCGTCGCACCCGCGCCGATGACGAGTGCGACCTGCAGCAGGGCGCCGCTGACGAGCTGGAAATCCTCGACGTCGAATTTGTTGAACGTCGACGTCCCCTCCTCGGCGTCCGTGCTCAGCCGGCGCATGCGTACGGGACTGAGCTGGGTGGCGAAGGAGCGAAGAGCGTCGAATAGAAGGTACAGAACGCCGCTAGCGATGGCGATCAACACCCAGTGGACGTGCGAGGTCGGGATGGTACTTCCCATGCGGTAGGTGGCGATTCTAGCTGATGAGCATGGCGGCGATGGCCGCCATGAGGCTGGCTTTCATCAGGCCCTCAGCACGCCTGTGCAGCACGTTGAAGGCGCGCCGCTCCGGATGGTCCTCCCCCATGTCCGGCGTGAGATGCACGCGCCGCGCCTCCAGCCGCGGCTCCAGCCACGCCAGCTCGTAGAGGAGCGCAGCCGCGAGAAAGCCCAGAGCAGCCCATCTCACGGCGATCCATACGGTTGCGGTGCCTTCCCAGACCGCGTGCTTGACGCCCGCGGCGGCGATCGTGGCGACCAGCGCGCCGAGGCGGAGCCGCGCGAACTTCCTCAGCGTCGAGCCGAAGATGCCGCCGGCCTGGGGGCGCGGGAGGGCGCGGAAGAGCGCAGGAGCGACCAAGGCGCCAAGGACGATCGTGCCGCCGATCCAGACGGCGAGGCCGAGGTGGTAGACGAGGTTGGTGAGGAGGTGGAGCCAGTTGGGCATCAGTTGGGAGACTGTAGCGCAGTCTGAGGGACCGCCGGCGTCCCGCCGGCTGTTCGGGCGTGGGTCCCGCCGCCCGGGCGCTCGGGAGAACGGACCTTTCGCGTCGTGCCACACTCCCCCGCCCGCCCAGGTGGCGGCGCGGGACGCCGCCACATCAGCCTCCGGGGACGCCGGCGGTCCTGGGCTGAAAGCCACGTCCTCCATAGAGGGGGTAGACTCTCTTCCTCCATGGACCCGCGCGAAAGTGAGCCGGAAGTCACGCTGGAGTCGCTGGTCGAGCAGATCACGGAGGAGAATCGTCACAGCGAGATCGAGATGGGACGACCCGTTGGGAACGAAGTCTGGTAAGCACTGATCACTCGTGTCAGTGGGCTATCCGGTTAGGATAGCGGCGTGGTGACGGTAGCAGATATCTCGGCCGAGCAGCGCGATCTCATCCTCGCGCTGCCCGAGGGGCACTTTCACGACCTCAAGTCGCGGGATATCGCGCCAGGGAAGCTCACCCGGACGATCTCCGCGTTCGCCAACGCAGCGGGCGGCGAGCTTTACATCGGCATCGACGAGCGTGCCGGCCCGGGCGGCGCGAAGATCCGGTCGTGGAGAGGGTTCGCTGATCCGGAAGAAGCGAATGGTCACCTTCAGGCGTTCGAGGTGGTCTCCCCTCTCGGAACTTACGTACGCGCGACGTTTCTTCAGAGTCCGACCAATTCCGGGCTCGTGCTCCAACTCGAGATCCTGAAGACCCGCGAGATCGTCAAGGCCGGCGACGACATCTCCTACGTCCGCCGAGGCGCGCAGAATCTGCCGCAGACGACCGACGAGCAGCTCGCGCGGCTGCGGCTCGACAAAGGAATCACATCCTTCGAGACGGAGCCGGTGAACACGGACGCGAAGATCGTCACGAATTCGACGGTGGTACTCGATTTCCTGTTGAACGTCATTCCGACCGCGGAACCGGAGCCGTGGCTGCGGAAGCAGATTCTGCTCGCCGGCGACAAGCCCACGGTGGCTGCCGTTGTGCTCTTCGCGGAGCTCCCTCAGGCGGTCCTGCCGAAGCGATGCGGCATCAAGATCCTGCGCTACAGAACGACCGATCTCACCGGCTCTCGCGAGACGCTGGCCTTCAATCCGCTGACGGTCGAAGGGTGGCTGTATGAGCAGATCCCGGCCGCCGTGCGCGAGACCGTGCACGTCGTCGAAGGAGTGCAGGTCCTCGGACCCACGGGCCTGGAGAGCATCAAGTATCCGCACGAGACGCTGCACGAGATCATCACGAACGCCGTGCTGCACCGCGACTACAGCATCGCCGCGGACATTCAGATCCGTGTGTTCGACAACCGCATCGAAGTGGAGAGTCCCGGCCGCCTGCCGGGGCACGTCACGACGCAGAACATCCTCACCGAGCAGTTCGCACGCAACGGGATGATCGTGCGCCTGATCAACAAGTTCCCGGACCCGCCCAACAAAGACGTCGGCGAAGGGTTGAACACCGCGTTTCGCGCGATGCGCGCGCTCCGGCTGAAGGATCCGGTCATCGAGGACCGGGACAGCAGTGTGGTCGTACACATCCGGCACGAACGCCTCGCGTCGCCGGAGGAGGCGATCCTGACGTACCTCGCGAAGCACGACGAGATCAACAACGCGGTCGCACGCCAGATCACCGGCATCACGTCGGAGAACAAGGTGAAGGAAGTGTTCTACCGGCTGCGCGACGCCGGGAAGCTGGAGCGGGTGCCGGACCGGAAGGGTTCGGCATCGGCGTGGCGCCGGACGGCAAAGAATGGGCGGAACGGCGGCGGGTGATGAATGCGCCGCGCAGGCGGCCGCTCCAACTCGTGCGCAAATGCTTGTAGCGGCCGCCTTCGCGGCCGCGTCCTTTACCTCGCCTGATCGACCCCGGGCATTTAACCCGGGGCCACAATTGGATAGCGCGCCTTCGCGCGCTGCCTGCGTGACCCGCGGCCC
Organism: uncultured Acidobacteriota bacterium; assembly: GCA_963821585.1. Lineage (GTDB taxonomy): Bacteria > Acidobacteriota > Thermoanaerobaculia > Gp7-AA8 > Gp7-AA8 > QHVT01. The sequence goes on along the minus strand of CAWGEI010000003.1, from coordinate 2,128,786 downwards.
AAATGACGCGTTACGATGCCGTCCGTGATTGTCCGCCTTCAAAGGGCCCCCGATGTCGACCTCGCGCTTCGCTCGGAGCGCCCGGGGGCGGCGGTGCTCGACGGATGGAATGACGCGCCTGGGTGGCGGTTCGTGTTGCCGTGGCCGGAGGAAGTGCGGGAGCTGGCGTGGGGGGATGCGTGCGGGTGGCGGGAGGCGCTGCGGGAAATCGAGGACGACGTTCCGCCTGAGGAGCCGGAGCTGCCGTTTGCAGGGGGATGGGTGGGGTACATCGCCTATGAGGCGGCGGCGTGTGAGGAAGACGCTCCCCCGCTCACCACCTATCCGCCGGAACCGCCCTTCTTTTTTGCGAAGCATCGCGCGGGCATTGCGATTGCGCCGGATGGGGAGGCGTATTTGTTCGCGCCCGAGGGGGAGGAGCGGCGCTATGAGGCGGATGTGGTGCGGCCTTGCGCGGAGGACCACGCCTCGGCGATCGAAGACTCCCTCGGCAGCGGCCTGCACCGGGAGATGGTCGAGCGGATTCGGGCGGCGATTCGTGACGGGGATGTGTACCAGGTCAACTTGACCCGCGCGTTCTCGGCGTCGATGCGCTGCGAGGCGGCGGATCTGTATCGCGCGCTGACGCAGCCGGATCCACCGCGGCATTCGGCGATGATCCGCGGGAACGGGTGGTCGGTGGTGTCGGCGTCGCCGGAAACATTTCTGCACGTGGATCGGGTGAACGGGATTGCGGAGTCGCGGCCGATCAAGGGAACGGTGCGGCGGGAGCACGACAACGACGCGGAGATCGCGGCGCTGCTCGCGAGCGCGAAGGACGCGGCGGAGCACCTGATGATCGTGGACGTGGTCCGGAACGATTTCGGGAAGGTCGCGCCGCCGGGACTGGTATCGGTGCCGGAGTTCCGCGCGGTCCACACGCTCGCGCAGGTCCACCATCTCGAATCGACCGTGCGGGCGGAGGGCTTGCGTGGAATCGCCATCGCCGACGTGATGGCGGCGCTGTCGCCCGCGGCGTCGATCACCGGCGCGCCGAAGCGCGCGGCGGTGCGGATGATCCGCGAGCTCGAGCCGGTGCCGCGCGGGGTCTACTGCGGCTCGATCGGCATCATCGGCGCACGCACGGCGACATTCAGCGTGGCGATCCGCACGGCCGTCGTCAGCGGGGAGACGGTCCGCTACCACGCGGGCGGAGGGATCGTGTGGGACTCCGACGCTGCGGCGGAAGACGACGAGTGCTCCGCGAAGGCCGCCGCATTTCTGCGGTACGTGCGTGGTGGATCATGACGGGCTTGTTCGAGACGATGCTGGCCGTCAAAGGCCGCATCGTTCAGTTCGAAGAACACATGGCGCGCATGGCGCGCTCCTGCCGCGAGCTGGGTTGGGAACCCCTCGACGAAGATGCGTTCCGCGACGCCGCACTCAACACGGTTTGGAGCGCGGAGCACGCCATACGCGTGGTGTACGAACACGGCGTGCTCTCCGCGACGGCGTTCGACATCCCCGCCCCGACGCGGTCTCGCCGCACCCATGGCCGCGCGATCACTCTGTCCGCCGCCATTGTGCGACCCCTGCCGCAATACAAACGCGTGCCCGACGATCTCGATTGGCGCGATGTCATCTCTTCGGGCTCCGACGAAGCGCTCTTCGTCACGCCCCAGAGCCATATTCTCGAAGGCACCAACACAAACGTCTTCGCTGTCCGCGGGGACGTCCTGATCACCGCGCCGGACGGCGTGCTCCCCGGCATCGTCCGCGCATGGGTCCTCGCAAGCGGTCTGCGCGTCGAAGAGCGCGCCCCGACGGCGGACGACATCCGCCGCGGCGGTTTCTTCACGGGCAGCCTCACCACCCTCGCGCCGATCCGCACCCTCGACGGCGACACCTGCGCCCCGCCCGGCGAGACCTACACGGAGCTCGCCCGCCTCTACAGCGAAATGTCCGGACGGCGAGTACCATTGAATCCGTCATGAACACCCTGCTCCTCCTGCTCACGCTCACGACTTCAACTCTCGTGCTGCGCTCCGGCGACCGCATCGCCGTGGAGGGGAAGCTGCGCGAGGCGGATGGCGTGTACACGTTTCGCAGCGGCGGCCTGCTGTATTCGCTGCCCGCGGCGGAAGTCCTGCGCGTCGAAGAAATGCGGCCGGTCACGGTCGAGCAGCCGAAGCGGAAGCTGCGCGTGTCCGAGGAGGAGCGCAGGCGGCTGCTCGAGGAACTGGAGAAGAATCACGGCGGCACCGCGCCAGCCCCGCCGCAGCAGTTCGTGCCGGAGGCGCCTGTCGCGTCGGTCGAGCCGGCCGGCGAGGAAGCGCAGTGGCGCACCAGGGCGCGCGATCACGAGGAGGGCATCCGCCGCGCGCAGGAAGAGCTGGGGATGCTCGAATCGCGCGTCGAGGAGCTCCGCACGCAGATCCACTCCTTCGTCAGCCTCGGCTACCGGCCCGACCAGTTCACCTACCAGACCACGCAGCTCGCGCATGCCATGGAACAGATCCCATACGCGAAGCTGGAAGTGACGCGTGCCGAGCGGGCGTGGGCGCAGTTCAAAGAGGACGCGCGCAAGGCGGGGGTGATGCCGGGCTGGCTCAGATAGTTGCTTCCGTAGCCCTGAGCGAGCGTAGCGAGTCGAAGGGTCAGGTTAGCATCAACGTAGCGTGCTCCGACTGACGCTGCACGTGCACCGAGCTTCGTGCCTGCACCGCGTTGCTGCTAACCCTGGCCCCTCGACTCCGCTCGGGGCTACCTACACCCCTAAACCGCTGGCCCGAACGTCTCGCTGATCATCGTGCCCATGTCCACGCTCACCCCTTCGAGCGTCTTGCGCACGCGCTCGAGGAACGGGTCGAAGCCGGCGGCCATCACCAGCGATTCCTTGATCGTCACGCGGTTGCGCTCGATGAGCGTCTCGATCAGGCCGCTCTCGTGGGTGATGTGGCCCGCGCGGGCGAGCGGATCGAAGTCGCCGGCGTAGAGGATGTTCCGCGCGTCGGGCTCGTAGAGGACGCAGATGCGGCGGGAGTCGCCGACGGCGAGCATGTGCAGGACGATGCTGCGGATCGGCGCGATGCCGACGTCGCCGGCCAGGAACACGACGGGACGTCCGTCGTCTTCCGGCAGGAGGAAGTCCCCGTACGGGCCGTCGACCGTGATCTCCGCTCCGGCTTCGAGCTTGCGCAGCGCCTCCCCACCCTTCCCCGCTCCCACCCGCACGCAGATCTGCACGGCCTCGGGGCGCTGCGGCGCGGATGCGATCGTGTAGGCGCGCGAGACGCCCTCGGGGAACCGGAAGTTCACCCACTGGCCGGGCTCGAACGCGAAGGGATCGCTGAACGACACCGTGACCTGCAGGACGCTGGGAGCGAGCGGCTGGATTTCGGTGACTATGGCGCTGTGTCGCATCAGCGCGGATTCTATGCTCGCAACGCGATCAGAACCACATCCCCGCCTTGGACAGCTTGGCGATCTTCTTGAGGATGCGGTCTTTCTTGAAGCCGCGCAGGTGGTCGACGAAGAGCGTCCCGTTGAGGTGGTCGATCTCGTGGCACATCGCGCGAGCCATGAGTCCGTCCCCCCACATCTCGCGCTGGGTGCCGTTGCGGTCGAGGAAGCGCAGCTTCACGCGCTCGGGCCGGGTGACGATCTCGACGAAGTCGGGGATCGACAGGCAGCCCTCCTCCTCGGTGATCTCGCCCTCGGCGTCGACGATCTCGGGGTTGATGAAGACGTAGCACTCGGCAGGGCGCTTGCCGACGGAGAGGTCGATGACCATGAGCCGCTTCGAGACGCCGACCTGATTGGCGGCGAGGCCGACGCCCGGCGCGGCGTACATCGTGTCGATCATGTCGTCGATGAGCTTGTGGATCGACGCGTCGATCCCGGCGACAGGCTCGGTGGGCTGGCGGAGCACGTCGTCTCCGTATTTGCGAATGGGCAGGACCACGTCAGCGTTTTCCCTTCAGGCTTTCGATCATGGCCTCGACGGTGTGGTTCGCGCGCTTCTTGTAAAACGCGTCGAGCACCTTGCGGATCCCCGGATGCTTCGACAGCACGCCGTCGAGCTTCTCCTTGTCGAGGCGAAGCACCTCGGTGCGCTGGGATGCGGTGATGGTCGCCGTGCGAGGCTTCCCGGTCAACACGCTGACTTCTCCGAAAAAATCCCCTTCGCCGAGGTTGGCGAGGTAGACCGTGCCGGCGGTGCCGCGGGTGTAGACCTTCACTTCGCCGGACGCGATGACGTACATCGACGTCCCCGGGTCCCCCTCGTTGATGATGACGCTGCCCTCGTCGTGCGATTCGATCTCCATCTCGCGCACGACAACCTCCCGCTCGACGTCCGACAGCATCTCGAAGAGGGGACTCTTCGCCACCTGCCGGGGGAAGAGCGGCTCGGTCTTGCCGGCCGGGTCTTCGGCGGGCTTCGGGAGCTGCTCCCTCACCTTCTCCCCTTTCTTGCGCACGGCGATGGCCTGCACGGTGAGGCCGTTATCCTCGTAGTACTTGGCCGTGGCCTCGTACTGGATCACGGCCTCGTCGATCTGGGCGTTGCCCGCGAGAGCATCCGCGTACTGCAGGCGGATGCGGGGATTCGACGGGTACTTCTCGTGCTCGCGCTTGAGCACAGGAACGGCGCGCGCATATTCGCGGCGCGCAAGCAGAGTCACGCCGCTTTCGGTTTCTTCAGGCATACGGCCGCTATTCTACTTGGAGGGCAGAACGCAGAGGGCAGAGGGCAGAAGATCAGACGGAAGTTTCTTCTGCCCTCCGCGCTCTGCGCTCTGCGCTCAGAACCGGATTCGCTGCAGCTCCGCCTTGGCGCTCGACGCGGGCGAAGAATACGGGAACCGGTCGATGACCTGCTGGAGAGTGCGGCGTGCGAGAGCGAGGTCGCCGGTGCGCTCCTGCGCCATGGCGATCTTGAAGAGCGAGTCCGGGGCTTTGTTCTCCGAGGAGTAATCGCTGACGACGCGCTGGTAATAGCGGACCGCGTTCGTGTAGTCCTTCACGGCGAAGTACGTCTCCCCGATCCAGAAGAGGGCGTTGTCGGCGAGATCGCCGCTGGTGTCGGCCTCGTACACGGCTTCGAAGCCGCGCCGGGCCTCGGCATGCTTGCCGCGGCCGAAGAGCGTGATCGCCTGCCGGTAGCTCTCCGCAATCTGCGCGCCGATGACGGCCTGTTGCGGCTGCTCGGAAACCGGGGGCCTGGGTACCGGGGCCCGGGTCTCCGAGCGCCTCTCCTCGGCCGGAGACTGGCGGCCTTCGACGGGCACGGGACGGCCGTCCGGCCGTCCGATGTTCATCGCCGCGTTGGACTCCTCGAGATGCGCGACGCGCTGATTCAGCACGTCGATCCGCTCGAGCAGCTCGGTGAGCTGCGTCTGGAGCTCCGCGGTCCGTTCATCACGACGCGGATCCGGCGCCGCGGTCTGCGGCACCGTCATCGTCGAGTCGTCGACCGGTGCGGACGCACAAGCAGCGGCAAACAGGAGGACGGCGGCGCAGAGCTTCTTCATGCTTTGATTTCGGTCAGGCGGCGACGGGCCTGCTCAGCATATTCGCTTTGCGGGTACTCCGTGATCACGCGCTCGAAGTACAACCGCGCTTCCCCGTTGCGGCCGAGCCGCGCCAGCGCGGTCCCAAGGTCGAAGAAGACCGCGTCGCGGGCGACGAAGCCCGGATACTGGTCGATCAGATAGTTCAGGCGCTGCGTGGCCGCGAACCAGCTCCGGCGCTTCATGTAGAACCGCGCGATGACGTGCTCGTGCCGCGCCAGGCGGTCCAGCACTTCCTGCCGCTTCGTCTCCGCATCCGCCTTGAGCGGGCTGTTCGGATAGGCACGGAGCATGTCGTCGAACTTCTCCAGCGCCTCCCGGGTCTTCTGCTGGTCGCGGTCCGGCTTCTCCATCTGCTTGTACGAGCACATGGCGATCTGCAGGGTCGCGTAGGCCGCCTGATCACTGGTCGGATAGCGGTTGATGAAGTCGCGGTACTTGTACTGCGCCTCGACCAGGTTCACCGGATCGCCCTGCTCGAAAAACGCATCGGCGATGCGGAGCAGGGCGCGGCGCCCGAGGACGTCGTTCGGGAAGGTCTCGTAGACGTACGTGAAGTACGTGCGTGCCCGGGCCCAGTTCCGCTTCGCGAACTGGTCCTCCGCCTTGTCCCACACCTGCTCCTTCGTCATCCGCAGCAACTGCGGGTCGACGACGGGGCGGAAACGGCGCGGGCCGCGGTTGCATGCAGCCGCGGCCAGGATGATGACCACGACCAGGATGATTGTGCGTCTGAGTCTCAAGTGTCCTCCAGGAGCTAAACCTTCGTGCCCGTAACAGCGTCTCGAATGGCCTGAATTGCATCACCTCGGTTCGGCTGTCCGAAAACAGCCGAGCCCGCGACGAGGATGGTGGCGCCGGCCGTCACGACGTGCGGCGCCGTCATCACGTCGATGCCGCCGTCCACTTCGATCTCCACACCGAGGCCCCTCTCGCGGATGAGTCTGGAGATATGACGGATCTTGGGCACAACAGGTTCTATGAATTTCTGCCCCCCGAAGCCGGGGTTCACGGTCATGGCCAGAACGTAGTCGCAGAAGTCCAGGGCGGTGGTCAGCAATTCGGCGCTCGTGGCGGGGTTGATGGCGATCCCCGCCTTGGCGCCGCCGTCCCGGATCATCTGCAGGGCGCGCTGCAGGTGTGGCTCGGTCTCGATGTGAATCGAGATCATGTCCGCGCCCGCGTCGAGGAACGCCGGGATGAATTTCTGGGGCTCGCTGATCATCAGATGGCAGTCGAACGGGAGCTTCGTCCGCTTCCGCAGGGCCTTGATGATCGGCGGGCCGATGGTGATGTTCGGGACGAAATGGCCGTCCATGACGTCGAGGTGCAGGATGTCCGCGTCGACGACGGTCTCCAGCTCCTCGGCGAGGCGCGCGAAGTCAGCGGAGAGCAGTGAAGGTGCGATCTTGATCATGGTGTCAGACGTAGGGCGTGGCTTCAGCCCGCCCACCCCCGGGGAGGCGGGCTGAAGCCACGCCCTACGTTACGGAGTCGCCGGCAGCGCTCCGCCTTCGATGATGCTCGTTTCTTCCTGCCTCGACACTACCACCGAAATCGGATCGCGGCTGCTCACCGGCGCGCCGCGCAGGGGGTACTGGCGGATGATGGTGCCGTCGGGGATTCCGGGGTAGGCCTCGAACTTCACCTGCGACACCCTGAGGCCGCGCGATTCGAGCGCGGGACGCACGAGATCCAGCCGGCGGTCGATCAGATCGGGCATCACGAAGCGGCTCGCGCCCGGCGGTACGCCGACCAGCAGCGAGATCCCGGTCTGCGGCGCGACGACCGTCCCGTTCGGAGGCTCGGCGGCGAGGACGCCGTGCGCGTCCGTCGCCACATACGTCAGGTTTGCCAGCTTCAGGTTCTGCTGGCCGAGGCGGAGCATGCTCGTGCCCGCCGTGGCGCCGGAGAGGTCGGGCACGCGCAGCACGAGCGGGCCCGAGCTCAGCTCCACGCGCAGCGCCGAGCCGCGTTTGATGAGGCTCGTCGCGCCGGGAGTGCGGTTCTGCCAGACGATGTGGCCCAGCGGCACTTTGTCGGAATTGCGGCGGTGGCCGCTGTCGACTTCGAGATCCACGCCGAGGTCACTGGCGATCCGCCGGGCGTCGGCGACCGAGCGGCCGATGAGATTCGGCGTCGGCAGCGACCGGCCCTTCACGAAGAACGTGAACCAGAAATAGGTGCTCCCGCCGAAGGCCGCGAGCAGCAGAACGCCGAAAAGGATGTGACCGAGACAGCCGCGCCTCATCTCCCCTCAATCCGTTCCCGTTCGTTGTGACGCTCGATCTCGCGCTCCCGGTCGGCGCGAAACTCCGCCTCGTCGTACTTGCGGTCGTGATGATCGCGCGCGATGAGCAGCGGGATGAGCGTCTGCTTCCATACGTCCTCCACCCGCTCCGCAAACACGAACTCCAGCGCCGACCTCGTCTCCTCCGGCACCTCGGTGATGTCCTTGCGATTCCCCTCCGGCAGAACCACCGTTTTGATGTTCGCGCGGTGCGCGGCCATCACCTTCTCCTTGATGCCGCCGACGGAGAGGACCTTGCCGCGGAGCGTGATCTCCCCCGTCATCGCCACGTCGTGACGCACGGGACGGTCGCCCATGACCGAGGCGATGCACGTGGCGATGGCGACACCGGCGGAGGGGCCATCCTTCGGGATCGCGCCCGCCGGGAAGTGGATGTGAATGTCCTGCTCGGTGAACTTCTTCTCGTCGATCTCCAGGTCGTGCGCCTTGGAGCGCACGTACGAATACGCGGCCTGCACCGACTCGCGCATGACGTCGCCGAGCTGGCCGGTGACGGTCGTGCGCCCGGTGCCGGGCATGCGCGTCGCTTCGATGAACATGATCTCGCCGCCGAACGACGTCCACGCCAGACCGGTGGTCACGCCGATCTCCGGATGCCGCTCCGCGAACTCGTGCTCGAACTTCGGCAGGCCGAGGTACGTCTCGAGGTCCGCGTTCTTCACCTCGTACTTCTGCTGCGCGGTCTGGGTCTCATCCGCCGTCGCGACCTTGCGCGCGATCTTCCGTAGCACCGTGGCCAGGTTCCGCTCCAGATTGCGCACGCCCGATTCCGCCGTGTAGTCGCGCACGATCGTCAGGATCGCGCCGTCCTCGATCTGCACCTGGTCCGCGCCCAGGCCGTGGTTCTCGAGCAGTTCGGGGATCAGGTGCTTGGTCGAGATGGCGAGCTTCTCGTTCTCGGTGTAGCCGGAGAGGCGGATCACTTCCATGCGATCGCGCAGCGGTCCCGGGATCATGTCCAGCACGTTCGCGGTGCAGATGAACAGGGTGTGCGACAGGTCGTACGGGACCTCGACGTAGCGGTCGACGAACGCGTGGTTCTGCTTCGGATCGAGCACCTCCAGCAGCGCCGACGACGGATCGCCGCGGAAGTCTTTTCCGATCTTGTCGATCTCGTCGATCATGATCAGCGGGTTGTTCACCCCCACCTGGATGTAGCTCGTGATCAGCTTCCCGGGCATCGCGCCGATGTAGGTCTTGCGATGGCCGCGGATCTCCGACTCGTCCGTCACCCCGCCCACCGCCATGCGCACGAACTTGCGTCCGAGCGCGTCCGCGATGGCGCTGCCGAGGGAGGTCTTGCCGACGCCCGGGGGTCCGACGAAGCAGAGGATCGGGCCCTTCAGATCGCCCTTCAGCTTGAGCACGGCCAGGAACTCGAGGATGCGCTCCTTCACCTTGTCCAGGCCGTGGTGCCGCTCGTCGAGGATGGCCTCCGCCTTGGCCAGATCCAGCATGTCGTCCGTGTGCTGCGTCCACGGCAGCTGCAGGACGGTGTCGAGGTGTCCCTTGATCACCGCGTAGTCCGACGACGACTGCGAGAGCTGTCCCATGCGCGTCACTTCGCGGCGGAGCTGCTGCTTGTGGTCCTCGATGAGCGGCAGGGCTTCGATCCGCTCCCGGTAAGTGTCCGCCTCGCGCTCCGCGGCGTTCGTCTCGCCCAGCTCGTCCTGGATGATGCGGAGCTGCTCGCGCAGGTAGTTCTCGCGGTCGCGGCGGTCGATGTTCGTCTGGATCTGCCGCTGTAGCTCGCGGTCGACCGTGGCACGGCCGAGGTCGCGTGAGATGTAGTCGATGAGGAGCTCGATGCGCTCGATCGGATTCACGGTCTCGAGCAGGAGCTGCTTCTCTTCCAGAGGGAGGTTCACGAAGCCCGACAGCAGGTCCGCGAACGTGTCCGGGCCCTCGGCGAGGTTCATCCGGAGGATGTTCAGCAGCTCGTTCGAGTACTTCGAGTCGCTCTCGACCAGCTTCTCGAACAGCGACAGGGCGCGGTTCATGAGCTGCTCGGTCTTGACGGTCTTGGGGAGCGGGCGCGGCGCGATCTCGCGCAGGCGGGCCTCGAAGTACGGCTCGTTCTGCAGCATCTGCACGAGCTCGACGCGCTGCCGGCCCTGGAGGAAGAGCTGGTAGCGGTCGGACGAGAGGGGCAGACGCTGCACGATCGCGGCGAGCACGCCGATGGGGGCGAGGTCGAGCGGCCGGGGATTCTCCTTGTCGCCGGACTTCTGGCAGAAGGCGGCGATGAGGTTCTGATCGTCGGGGAGGCTCTTCAGGAGGCGTACGTTGCGGTCGATTCCGACCTGCAGCGAGAGGACGCCGCCGGGGAAGAGCACCGACGAAACGAGCGGAATGATCGGCAGCCGGCTGGGGACGTCGAGGTCGACCCAGTCCTGGCTGCCGTGCGCGGGAGGCTTACCTTTTGGTGTTTGAGCCATTTAGTTCTTGGTCACAGGCACGCGAATTGTAGAAAATGCCCTGCGTCGGAACAATCGTTCTGAACCGTTCAAATGATCGAAACCAAAGTAGCGGAGGGATTCGCAGATCCGACCTTGAAGCGGGCGGACCTCCATTGCCACAGCCGTTACTCGGTCTTCAAGTACTTCCGCCGGGCGAACACACGCGACTGCTACAACCCGCCTGAGGACGTTTACCGGATCGCGAAAGAGCGGGGGATGTCGTACGTGACCCTCACCGATCACGACTCGATCGACGGCTCCCTGTACCTGCTCAACAAGTACCCGGACATGAAGGATTTCTTCATCGGTGAAGAGGTGGAAACATACTTCCCCGAGACCGGGCAGCGCATTCACATCGGGGTGTGGGGCCTGAATGAAGAGCAGCATCGCGAAATTCAACGTTTGCGCCCGAACATCCGCGAGCTCATCCCTTACATGAAGGCGCAGCGGCTGATCTTCGGGATCAACCACCTGTTCCAGAACTACCGGATGAAGAACGTCGCCGGTAAGTACATCGCCGAGCTGCTGGGGATGTTCGACACGTTCGAGGTGATGAATGGCGCGATGGCGTCGTTCCACAACAAGATGGTGCAGCAGCTCGTCGAGCACGTCCGCGAGCACCACGGCAAGCACATCTCGATGGTGGGCGGCTCGGACGCACACACGCTGAAGCACGTGGCCAAGGTCCACACCGTGTCGCGCGGCGACACGGTCGAGGAGTTCCTGGAGAACGTCCGCACCGGCAACTGCTTCGCGTGGGGCAGCGAGATGCGCTTCCGCGAGCTGGTCGCCGACATCTACCTGCTGACCATCGCCTACAACAGCGAGATGGGCTCGGACCTGCGGTCGACGGACTACACGGCCATGGACAAGACCATCCAGCTCGCCGGCCGCCTGGCGTCCATCCCCACCGCCATCGCCGGCATCCCCGCGGCAATCACGTCGCTGAACTACCTCAAGCAGATCGTGGTGACGAAGGGGCTGTCGTACCGGTTCGCCAAGCTGCTGGAGGAGATCCGGCCGGGGTTGGGGCCGTAGGGGCGCTCTTGTAGCGTTCCCCGGGCAGATAGCCCGGGGCCACAATTGGGTTGCGCGCCTTCGCGCGCAACGAATCGCGTGAGCCATCCGCAACGCGCGCCGCTCCTCGCGCGCGAAGGCGCGCGGTCCAAATGTAGCCCCGGGCTATCTGCCCGGGGAAACCAGGCGCGGCAGCGCAACGCGGCCGCGAAGGCGGCCGCTACAACGCAACGCGCAACTCGCGAAACAGCGCGACCAGCGCGTCCGCCTGGTAGTTGGCGTTGAGGCCCGAGGGATTGGGCAGGACCCAGATCCGCGTCTCGGCGATGGGCGCTTCCTGCAACCCCATCTTCGCCTTGGGCCGCTCGAAGGCCGTGCGATACGCGCCGACGCCGACGATGGCGAGGTAGCGCGGCTTGTAACGCTTGACCCTGCGAACCAGCAGGCGCCCACCTTCCAACAACTCCTCGCGCGACAACTCGTCCGCCGCGGCTGTCGCCCGTGCGACGACGTTGGTGATGCCGTACCCGAGCTTCAACAGCTCGTATTGCTCCGACGGATGGAACAAGCGCGGCGTGAATCCCGCGCCGAACAGCGTCGGCCAGAACCGGTTCCCGGGGCGGCCGAAGTGCTGCTGAACGGCAGCCGTGTACAGACCGGGGTTGATGCCGCAGAAGAGGACGTCGAGGTCATGCGCGATCACGTCGGGCAGCGTTTTGCCCGCGGCAGCGGCGATCTGGGCGCTTGTCGGCTTCAGAATCGGTTTCAGAAGTTGACCGCGAGGCCGCCGATGTACTTCTTCGAGCGCCCTTCCGGGGTGAGCGTGTCGACCAGGTACGGCGAGTTCTCCGAGCGCGCGAGCTCGAGTCCGAGCAGCAGCTTGATGTCGATCGGCAGGTAGAGCGACTGCGCCATCCGTACGTGGATCCGCTCCGAGCGGTACTCGTCGTCGCCCTGCTCCAGCGGCTGCTGGATGTCGCGATACGACACCGCCAGCGTCGTGCGCGTCGGGTTGAACGTCGACTGCAGGTCGCCGGTGATGTAGACCTTCTCCCGCGACTGCATCGTGGTATCCCGCTGCGACGCGGTGCCGGCCGTCGTGGCCACGTCGATCGCCATCACATTGCCGAACTGCTTGCGGTACGCGAGACGCAGATCGCGGCGGACGTCACCCGCCTCGACTTCCAGCCCGTCCCAGAACTGATTCTGCTCGTCCGCGAAGATCATCCGCAGCGCTTCGTCCACTTCCGTGACCGTGGCGATGGCGGAGAAGCGATTCGCGTCGTCCTTCCCCGTCACGATCCCGAACGTATAGGTGTACCGCGGCAGCGCCCGGCCGTCCTCCGAGAAATAGACGATGCTCGGCAGCGCGACCAGCGTCGTCTGCGTGTCGCGGTCGAGCACCTTCACCATCGCCGATCCGACCAGCGACGTGTTCTCCGTCAGCTTCCACTCCGCGCCCGTGCGCGGCGCCCACTGCTGCCCGTCCATCCGGATCCGGCTGTCGACGCCGTAGTGCAGGATCAGAGACGGGACGACCGCGATACTGCCGTTCGCGGCGAGATCGGCGGTCCGGAAGAGGGCGGCCTGCCCGCTGAAGCTCTCCTGCTTCACGCGCAGAGCGACCCCGAGGTCGTTGCGGCGCGTCTGCACCAGCGGAACCGCCCCCGCGACTTCGAGGAGGTTCGACCGGTTGTCCTGCAGCGCGACGTCGCGGAAGAGATTCGACTGCTGGAGATAGCGGACCTGCACGCGCGCCGGTCCGTTGCGATATTCGAAGTTGTGCGCGCGAACGTCCGCCTCGCGCTCATTGTCCGGGTCGGCGTACGCCCAGGTGCTCTTGGTCGAGGCGATGCGATACGACTGATCGCCCGTACTGCGCAGCTCCATCGACATCACGCTCGACTGCGCGAGCGTATCGCCGAAACGCACGTTGTCCGTCGGGTCCTCGAAACGCTGCATGTTGCCGCGCACGCCGATCTGCCACGACTCCCCGAAACGCCCCTGCACGCCGAGGGCGGTCTGCGCGTAGGCCGGGTTCGTGGGCTGATTCGTCACACCCGTGACCGACAGCATCTCGCCCCGGAAGCGCGGAATCGCGTACGAGGCCATCTCCTCCGGCTCCAGCACGGCGTCGATGTCGCGCAGGATGTCCGCCGGCAGCGAGCCGCGCAGTTCCCAGATCTCCTGGCCCGCGCTGCGCTTCACCTTCTTCTCGCTCTCCAGACGCAGAGCCACACGCTGATTGGCGCGCGTCGGAACGACCGTCGTGATCGCAGGATGGAAGCCCTGCTTCACCGCGATGATCTTATAGATGCCGCTGCGGAGCCGCGGGAGGCTGAAGCTGCCGTCGCTGCCGCTGTAGGTCTGGACAGACTGGAAGTCCTGCAGATTGAGGGCGATGACGAGAGCGTTGGCGACGGGGCGGGCGGCATTGCTGACAGTTCCGAGGACCTCCAGCACCGCCGGCAGCGGCGCTTCGGATCGGGCCGGCACGGCGACGATCATCATCGCGGCCATGACGGCGACTACTCGAAACCGGCGCATATACCCCCTCCGTTCAGATAAGAGCCTCTCTCGGAAAACGCGGCGCCCGGCCACCCCGCATTCCCAGTGTCACGGGAATGGTATGCGGATGTTACACCCGGAGCACCCCGATGCAACCGGCGTAACGGTTTGTTTGAAGTTATATCTGAACTCGGTGGACCCGTAGCAGATTCGTCTTGGCCCGCTGGTAAATCGGTGAGCCCATGAGGATTACGAGCCGATCGCCCTCGCTGACGATGTCCTTCGACAGCAGGAACTCGTCCACGCGGTCGATGATCTGCTCGTGGAACTCCCCCACCTCGCGGAGGACGAACGGCTGGACGCCCCACATCAGATTCATCCGGCGGGCGACCCAGCTCGACGGCGTCAGCGCGATGATCGGCACCTTCGGCCGGAACTTCGACATCAGCCGCGCGGCGAAGCCGGTCTGCGTGAAGACGACCAGATACTTCGCGTCGAGCTGCTCGGCCGCGTAGTTCGCCGCGCCGGCCAGAGCGTCCGTGAATTCGTCCGCCTCCGAGATCTTCCGGAACGGCTCCCTCTCCCACGGCACATCCACATGCCGCGACGCCTCGGCCGCGAAAATGATCCGCGCCATCATCTGCACGGCCTCGACCGGGTACTTCCCCGACGCGGTCTCCGCGGACAGCATGACCGTATCCGACCCGTCGAAGATCGCATTCGCCACGTCCGACGCCTCGGCCCGCGTCGGCCGCGAGTTCGTGGTCATCGACTCCAGCATCTGCGTCGCGGTGATGGCGAACCTCCCCGACAGGCTCGCGCGCGCCAGGATCTTCTTCTGAACGATCGGCACCGCCTCCGGCGGCAGCTCGACGCCAAGGTCGCCGCGGGCGACCATGACGCCGTCGCTGACTTCCAGGATCTCGTCGAGATTGTCGATCGCCTGCGGCTTCTCCAGCTTCGCGATCACGTGGAGCTCGTCGCCGCCGTGCTCGTGCAGCAGCTCGCGGAGATCGAGGATGTCGCTCTTGCGCCGGATGAAGGACGCGGCGATGTAGTCGAGCTTCTGCTCGACCGCGAACTTCACGTCGAGGCGGTCCTTGTCCGTGATCGCCGGGATGGTCAGCTCGGAGTCGGGGAAGTTCATCCCCTTCTTCGACGAGATCGGGCCGCCGTGGATGACGCGCGTGGAGACGCGCTTCTCGTCCACACTGGTGACGATCAGCTCCACGAGGCCGTCGTTGATGAGGATGCGATGCCCGATGGCGACCTCGCGCGGCAGCGGCGTGAACGGCGTCGACACGATCTTCGCGTTGCCGAGCGTCGGCTCCGTCGTGATTGCGAACGGCTGCCCGGTCTCCAGGTACTGCACGCCCTCGACCTCGCCGATGCGGAGCTTCGGGCCCTGGATGTCCCCGACGATCGGGATGTAGCGGCCGAGCTCCGTGGCCACGTCGCGGATGATGGAGATCACGCGCGTGTGATCCTCGTGCCTGCCGTGGGAGAAATTGAGACGGAATGCGTCGACGCCGGACGTGAGCAGGCGATGAATCATGTCTTCGCTGCTGCTCGCGGGTCCAAGGGTCGCTAAGATCTTCGTGCGGCGCATGTCAGCCGCACTTTATATGAAGCCGCTACAGCCGATCCTCACCGCACCTCTCTTCGCCCCGCTCAACGACGAACTGGTCGCGCTGTTGCGCGGCCTGTCCCCCGACGAATGGCACGCCCCGACCGTCGCCGGTGCGTGGACGGTGAAAGACGTCGCCGCGCACCTGCTGGACACGACGCTGCGGCGTCTGTCGATGCACCGCGACAGCCACGAGCCCCCACCCCGCGACGTCACCTCCCTCGGCGCGCTGGTGAACGACATGAATGCCGAGGGGGTGTCGTACGCGCGGCGGCTCAGTACGGCGATGCTCATCGACGCGCACGCCCGCTACGGCGCGCAACTGGCGGAGTTCTTCGAGTCGCTGGATCCGTTCGCCGAAGCCAAGTGGAGCGTGAGCTGGGCGGGCGAAGAGCGGTCGGCGATGGGTTTCGACGTCGCGCGCGAGCTGACGGAGAAATGGCACCACCAGCAGCAGATCCGGGACGCGGTTTCTCGCCCGCCCTTATACGAGCGGTATCTGGCGCCGGTGATCGAGACGTTCGTGCGGGCGTTGCCGTACACGTACCGCGACGTGGATACCCGTGGCCCGGTTGTCGTGCGGATCGACGACGCGGCGTGGTCGTTGGTGGACGGGAAGTTGTGGATGGGCGAAGCGGATGATCCGGTAGTGCGCATCACGCTCACCGGGGATGTGGCGTGGCGGTTGTTCACACGGCAAAAGATCGACCCGCGCGCGGTGATCGAAGGCGACGCGCGCTATGCCGAGCCGGTCCTGCGGATGACGTCGATCATCTGAGGCGCGCTTTTGTAGCGGCCGCCTTCGCGGCCGCGTTTTGCGCGCACACTCGTTCCCCCGGGCTTGAAAGCCCGGGGCCACGATTGGAGCGCCCGCCTTCGCGGGCGTCAACCGGTGCTCGGCGGCGAGACGCCGCCGCATCAGCCGCCGGGACGGCGGCGGTCCGCTGTTCGTGGCGCGCGAAGGCGCGCCGTACAATTTAGCCCCGGGCTTTCAAGCCCGGGGGTCACGAGCGCGCGCGCCCAACGCGGCCGCGAAGGCGGCCGCTACAAAACGGCACCTACACCGCCAGCATCGGCTGGAGCGTCCGCCCCAGCACCTGCGCGATCGCGTCCACCTGCTTCACCACCTCGGCGAACGCCTCCGGCAGCAGCGCCTGCGGCCCGTCCGAGAGCGCCTCTTCCGGCTTGTGGTGCACCTCGATCAACACCCCGTCCGCGCCCGCGGCGATCGCCGCGCGCGACATCGGCAGCACCTTGTTCCGCTTGCCCGTGCCGTGGCTCGGGTCGACGAGGATCGGCAGGTGGCTGATGCGCTTGATCGCCGGGATCACCGACAGATCCAGCGTGTTGCGCGTGTGGTCCGCGAACGTCCGCACCCCCCGCTCGCACAGCACCACGTTGTAGTTTCCCTCGGACATCACATACTCGGCCGACAGCAGCAGCTCTTCGAGCGTCGCCGACATGCCGCGCTTCAGCAGCACCGGCTTGCGCGCACGCCCCGCGCTCTTGAGCAGCGAGAAATTCTGCATGTTGCGGGCGCCGATCTGGATGCAGTCCGCGTACTGCTCGACGAGCTTCAGCGACTCGTGATCGACCGCTTCCGTGACGACCGGCAGGTCGAACTCCTCGCGAACGCGCGCGAGAATCTCCAGCGCCTCCTCGCCCAGTCCCTGGAACGAGTACGGCGACGTCCGCGGCTTGTACGCGCCGCCGCGGAACAGCTGTCCGCCGGCGCGCTTGATCTGCTCGGCGATCGCGCGCGTCTGGTCCAGCGACTCCACCGCGCACGGCCCGCCGATGACGATCACGCCTTTCCCGCCGACGTCCACGCCGCCGATGTTGACCACCGTGTCGTCCGGCTTCGCCTCGCGGCTCACCAGCTTGTACGCATGGGAGACGGGGATGACTTCCTTGACGCCCGGAAAGTTCTCGATGATCTGCGGGTTCGCCTTCCCGCTATGGCCGGTGATGCCGATCGCGGTCCGGAAAGCGCCGGGGATCGGGTGTGCACGGAAGCCCATCCGCTCGATGTGGCGAACGACGGCTTCAATCTGTTCCGGCCGCGCCGCGGCCTCCATGACGACAAGCATTGACTGATTCTCCTGGACGGCGTTTTCCGACTCGCCAGTATAATCGAGCGTTCGACTCGCTGATTCCGGAGACCCTGATGAAGAAATCCCTGATGCTTTTTGCGTTCACCGTCGCTCGTGGCGGTCCCCTCGTTCGCGAGATACATCGTCGTCCTCAAGGACGGCACGCGCTACGCCGCGAAAGCGAAATGGACCGTGACCAACGGCAGGGCGCTCGTGCTAGCTCGAGAACGGCCAGTCGCTGCAGCTCGATCCCTCGCTGATCGACGGTCCGCGCTCCGAGGAGATGACCAAGGTCGGCATGGCCAGCGCGAACATCATCGACCTCAACACGAACGCCGGCACCCCGGCCCCGGCCAAGCAGGCCCCCTCGCTCGGCGACACGATCAAGCTCCGGACCCCCGCTCAACAGCAGGCGGCGCAGCCACAGGTCACGCCCAAGCCGACGCTGTCCGCACCCGCTCCGATCAGCGGCTCCGGCGCGATGCCCGCTGAAGTGGTCGAGAAGTTCGACGCGCGCGTTCGAGAACGTCGGCATCTTCGAGAAGCAAGATCATCTCCAGCTCCGCAACCAGCATCCGGGCTGAGATGACGGTGGACACCGAGGACCGCGTGTTCAACGCGATCTCCGCGACGTCCTACCTCATGGTGCGCAACGCCGGCGTCGCGAACGTCCGCATCGACATGGTCGAGCTCTTCATGCGGACGACCACCGGCGGCTCCGCGGGACGCTTTCAGATGAGCCGAGCGGACGCCGAGGCGCTGAACAACCGGGCGATCTCGCAGCAGGACTACTTCGTCCGGAAGGTCATTTACTAGCCAGCACCTCGATCTTCACATCCGGCGCGAACGCCACCGCGTAGCGGAACAGGTGCTCCTCCGGCGTCGTGACCGTGGTCTCCCCCGGCGCGAACACGATCGCCCGCGGGTTGAGCTCGAGCAGCCCCAGCTCGCTCGGGTCGTTCGCGAAACGCACCTGCACGAGGCGGCTGAACCCGCGCGGGCGGTCGTACGTCACGCGCACCCGTCCTCGCGTCGGACCGAAATCGAACGCCCGCGCCCGCGCCCGCACACTGCCAGCGACCGAGATCCCCGCCTGCGTCCGGATCGACGGCAGGAGGCCGATGAGCTCGAACGACTGTTTCGCAGCCATGCCGCTCTCCGCGGGCGACTCCGGCTCGCGCTTCACGATCTCCAGAAAGTTCCACCGCCCGGTCGGCGGCGCGCCGATGATCTTCGGCGCCTCCCACTGCCCCGCGACGTCGTACTGCAGGATCAGCGGATCCCAGCGCCGGTAGATCTTCCACCGCGAGTCGGAGACGACCCAGTTCTCCGTCTCCGGCGCCAGGTCCAGCGCGGCCAGGAACGCGCCGACACCCTTCGGCGCCCGCACCGCCACCACGATCCGGTTTCGCCCGGTCTGCATCACCTCGGACAGATCAAAGTAGTCGAGAGCTCGATCCTCGCCGACCAGCCGCCCCGCGATCTCGCGCCCGTTGACGTACAGCGTGTACTCCGGGTCGCCGAGGAGCTTGAGCCGGATGTAGACGCGATTCGGCGGGAGCGTGACGTCGCGCGCGGCGAAGAACGCCACCGGCTCGTTCGCACTCATCGGATGCCGCGCCCACAACAGCTGCGCCGGCGCGGTGCGGTCGTAGAACTTCTGCGAGTAGACGGCGGACAGATGTGAGAACGCGGCGGTGAAGACCACGATGAACGCCAGCACGATCGTCAGGCGCTTCATCAGGTCGCGGTCTCCTGGACTGATAAACTCGCCGGCCGTCATGCGAAGCGTGATTGTAATTCCCGCGCGTTGGACCTCCACGCGCTTTCCCGGCAAGCCGCTCGCGCGGATCGCGGGCCTGTCGCTGATCCAGCGCGTCTACGAGCGCGCGAAGCACTCGGCACGCGCGAACGCCGTCTACGTCGCCACCGACGACGACCGCATCTTCGGCCACGTCGCCGAGTTCGGCGGCAAGGCCGTGCGCCCCGACGGCGACTTCGCGACCGGCACGGACCGCATCGCCGCGGCGCTGCCGATCATCGAGGCCATCGAGAAAGAGCCGTTCGACGTCATCGTCAACGTCCAGGGCGACGAGCCCCTCATCGACATCACCTCCGTCGACGCCCTCATCGCCCGCCTAGAAACCACGCCCAGCGGCATGGCCACCCTCGCCTGTCCGCTCGAAACGGACGACGAGTTCCATGCGAAAGACGTGGTGAAGGTCGTCCTCGACGCCATCGGCAACGCCCTCTACTTCTCCCGCGCCGCCATCGGCTCGCGCGAGACCGCCCTCCGCCACATCGGCGTCTATGCCTACCGCCGCGCCGCGCTGGAACGCTTCGTGAGCCTGGAACCTTCGCCGCTGGAGAAAGCAGAATCCCTCGAACAGCTGCGTGCGCTCCAGCACGGCTTTTGCATCGCCGTGATCACCACCGCCAAACCTCACCTCGGCGTCGACCGTCCGGAGGACGTGGCGCGGGTGGAGGAGGAGTTGGGGAGAGGATGAGTCGTCGAGTCGACTTGCAGCGCGTCCCCCCGCCGCTTTAGAATTGCGCGTGCCGCACTGGAACCCCACCCGTACGAATGGAGTGTGTGAGTGAGCCGAAAGGCTCCACACCCGAAACCCCTCCCGGCGTACCCCAGACTCTCTCCCCCGCAAAAACAGGCAGACCCACTGCATCTCCAACCTGAAGGAGCACGCGCATGAGCACGAAGTACATCTTCATCACCGGTGGTGTGGTTTCCGGCCTGGGCAAAGGGATCGCCGCGGCGTCCATCGGAGCCCTGCTCGAAGCGCGCGGCTTCAAGGTCACGCTGCAGAAGTTCGATCCCTACATCAACGTCGACCCCGGCACCATGTCGCCCTTCCAGCACGGCGAAGTCTTCGTCACCGATGACGGCGCCGAGACCGACCTGGACCTGGGCCACTACGAGCGCTTCACGTCCATGCGCGGCACGCGCCGGAACAACTACACCACCGGCCGCATCTACCTCCGCGTCATCGAGAAAGAGCGCCGCGGCGACTACCTCGGCAAGACCGTGCAGGTCATCCCGCACATCACCGACGAGATCAAGAAGTGCATCAAAGACGTGTCGGAAGGCGTGGACATCATGATCGTCGAGATCGGCGGCACTGTCGGCGACATCGAGTCGCTCCCCTTTCTCGAAGCCATCCGCCAGTTCCGCCTCGAAGCCGGCCGCGGCAACGCGCTCAACGTCCATGTCACGCTCGTCCCGTACATCAAGGCCAGCGACGAGCTGAAGACCAAGCCCACGCAGCACTCCGTCCAGACCCTGCGGCAGATCGGCATCCAGCCCGACATCCTCCTCTGCCGCTCCGAGCGCACCATCCCGGATGACATGAAGAAGAAGATCGCCCTCTTCTGCAACGTCGAAGAGGAGTCGGTCGTCCCGGCCTACGACGTCGACTACATCTACCAGGTGCCGCTGGCGTTCTCGCGCGAGGGCCTCGACGAGATCCTCCTCGACAAGCTGCACCTGCCGCACGAGGAGATCGGCTCGCTGACCAAGTGGGAAGAGATCGTGCGCAAGATGCGGCACCCCGAGGACGAGGTGCGGATCGGATTCGTGGGCAAGTACGTGGACTTCGGCGACTCCTACAAGTCGCTCAACGAAGCCCTCGTCCACGGCGGCATCGCCAACAACGTCAAGGTGCGCATCATCTACATCGACTCCGAGTCGCTCGAGGAAGAGGGCTACCACGGCGAGCTCGCCAGCGTCGACGGCATCCTGGTCGGCCCCGGCTTCGGCTCGCGCGGCGTGGAAGGAAAGCTGCGCGCCATCCGCTTCGCCCGCGAGAAGCGCATCCCCTTCTTCGGCATCTGCCTCGGCATGCAATGCGCGACGATCGAATTCGCCCGCAACGTCGCGGGCATGGTCGGCGCCAACTCCACCGAGTTCGACGACGAGGCGCCGTACAAAGTCATCTACAAGCTCCGCGACCTCATCGGCGTCGACGCCCTCGGCGGCACCATGCGCCTCGGCAAATACCCCTGCAACCTCAAGGAAGGCTCCCTCGCCCGCGAAGCCTACGGCGTCGACTTCATCGAAGAACGCCACCGCCACCGCTACGAAGCCAACCCCGAATACATCCCCCAGCTCGAAACCCGCGGCTTCCACGTGACCGGCGTCTCCCCCGACGGCAAGTTCGTCGAGATCGTCGAGCTCGAAGGCCACCCGTGGTTCCTCGGCTGCCAGTTCCACCCCGAGTACAAGTCGCGCCCGTCCGCCCCCCACCCCCTGTTCCGGTCGTTCATCGCCGCGGCGAGAGCGTACAAGGCGGCGAACAAGACGACGGTCGTGCAGATGGCGCAGCCGGCGGAGGTAGCGACGTAGGAGGGCTTCCGCCTCACCGAATCAGACCACTGGTGCCGCCGACTGCCTGGAACCGGATCGACAGTGGTACACCACGTGCTGACCGCAGTTCGATCAGCGTCGTCTTTCGGAGCGCCTCCGCTGCATCATCGCCGTTGCGGAGAAACGTGTGCAGAAGGCGCATCGTTGGCGGTGCTTCTGCGTCGTCGAGATCGTACGACGTTGCAATGACGGTCGGCACGCCGGCAAGGAGAAACCCATCGGCCAGCGTTCGAATGATTGCGTGGGGATCTCCACTGGCAGCGCCGCCGCATCCGGCCAGGACCACGACGCGGGCTTTGTCGAGGCGGAGAGCCGCAATCTCCTCCGCGGAGAGACTGTCGCGCCCGCGCGACGAAGCCAGCAACAGCCGTAGATCCGCGCCACGGCGCACGATATGGCCGCCGTAATGAATGACCGCGTTCTCCGCGAGCGCACGCTGAGTGGCATCGGGTGTCGCCTGTTCGCCAGAGAGGACTCGGGCGCATAGGGACTGCGCCGTGATCTCAGCAATCTCACGGTCAACTCCCGCGAGCGCTTCTCCCTGCGTGCGGTCGAACTCTGTCGCACCGATTGCAAGCAGCGTGGCATCGCGGAGATCTCGCGTGCGCTTCGACAGGTCCACCGCGGCACGCGCCGATGGCGCATGCACGATGGTGAAGCGTTCGGCCAGATACTGACCATGCCCGGCGTCGTACAGCGCACCGAAGGGAATTTCCGCGAGCTCGAAGTTCGGTACAACCGCGATGGTGGAGATGCCGTGAAGTCTTTCCAGCACGGGCGCGACGACGAGATCGTGCAGCACCGAAGCTGTCGTTGGATCCACCGCGATGCGCATCCTCGCCGCTGTCCCTGCTAGTCCCACCGCGCCTCCATGCGCGCTGTAGTGCCGCACACCCGGAGTCACCCCATCTACGGGGTCTCCGCGAGGGAGCAAGGCAACCATCTCCTCTAGGCGTCGATGTGCCGCGTCGGGAAGAGTCATCACGTTTACGGAATCTCGGCGAATTGCGAAAACAACCATGTCGTTTTTGCTGATCGTTGCGTACCGAAGGATCGCAGCGTCTGGCGCAAGCGCGTTCTGCACGTCGCGCAGTGACGAATCGTCGGCGTATCGAAAAGCCGTCTCCGTGTCACCCTCGAACAACGCTTCGCTCATCAGGTATCCGCGGACGGTTTGTTGGAGCTCGTCGAACACCGCTGCGAGCACGCGTTTCCCGGACGCCCAGTGCTCCGCGTATTGCGCCTCGAAGATATCCAGTGCGCTCCTCGAGCGCCCCCGCACGACCATGTTGAGGCCCTCTTCCCATCGATACAGCGCGCGCAGCCCCGCGGTGCCATGAAGCCGGTGGACTTCGTCTTCGATCGAGTGAAGCCACGCGGCCGCTTCAGACTTCCGGCCGACAGCGTAAAGACCACCGGCCGTGTAATAGCGCGTTGCGCACGCCTCCTCCGTCACGTCCGAGCAAAACGTCTGCATCGCCTGCATGAGACGTACGCCGACCGAATCGACACCATAGGAATAGGTGTCCGCTGCGAGGAGAAACCGACTGTCCGGGTAAACGGGAACCCGCGTGCGGCGGAGGCGCTGTTCCTGAGCCGCAAGATACGGCTGCAACAGACGCCTAGCTGCAGGAAGGTTCGTTACCTCGACGTATGCCAGAATGCGATACCGATCAATCTCTTGGTCGGAAAGTTGGAGCCTCGCCACATTCCGTCGAGCTTCTCCGTCCCATTCGACGTCGTCAGACAGCCGCATCGCTTCATCGAACTGCAGTCGGGCTTCGACCGTGAGCCCGACTCTTTCGAGCGCGAGAGCGAGATTGTAGTGCGCTGCCGCGAGGCCGGGTTGCTGCTCGATCGCGCGTTGCAACATGGCGATTGCTTCCAGCGCCGACGCGTGGCGCGCCGAGGGCTTTGCTCTCAACGATCCACGTTCCCGTGAATAAAGCCAGAGGAGATCTCTTTCACTGATCAGAGCTGCCGCGAGGTCCGTCATCGCCGCAGGATCGTCGTCGCGGGCCGCCTCGACCAGTTCGGGAATCGCCTGTGAGACCTCGCCATGTCCCAGGAGTGCGCGGCCTCGATCGTGAGGATCGTCTGTCAGGTCCGGTGTTGGAGCGCCAGTGGTGTCGGAATCAGATCCTCTGAAGACCCGTCGCGGGGCGTACGCGTCACCCACGACTCTCGCGATGACGTTCCGATGCACGGTGGGACGTTTACGCGGCTTGAGCTGCCACCACGCCGTCAGCTCGGGCAGTTGCGTGAATGCGAGGACGATCACCATCACGACAATTAAGCGGAACCTGCGCATACTCCAAGTTTAGAGGGACACAGTTCTGCGGTCGCGCGCCTGATCTCAGCGGTCGAAGGTCACCTTTGCGTAGACCTCCGTGATCTCGGGCCGCCCAACCTCTGCGGTCGAGAACTACACCGGCGCGGAATCAAAGAGAAATCGGTCGATCTCGTCTAACGACAGCTGAGACAGCCATCGCGGGACGGTGATCAATCGTCCCGAGGAGACCCACCAGTCATAGGCGCTGGCAATGATCATCGAGCGGGCGGTGATCTCCTTCGGGTCGGGATGGAGAAGAACGATTCGCTTTCGCGGATTGTCCATCCATGTCTCTAGCCGGAGATTGATCGCGGCATCCCCCCAGCCATAGCCGCACATGAGGATCACGTCGCAACGACGAAGGGCCTCCTGAAACCGGAACAACAGGTCGAGATAGATGCCGTGCTGGTAACGGATGGCTTTGTTGCCGCCTGTGAGGAACGATGCGTCTTGAATCAAACGCCGCAGCAGGTTTCCTTTCCCGTCGACGATATCGTCCCTGTCGTTGTGACGAACGACGGCTGTCCGCGGCAGTCCGTCGGCGACGAATCGGTACCAACTGACCGAGCCGTGGAGCTTGAACAGCCGCGCCGATGTTTGGCCGGCGTCGTAAAGCTGGTCGTCGTACCAACGGACATCTCCGTCCGGTGGCCCGAATCCGTCAGTCAACTCCAGACTGCTGTTCTCCATGAGCTGCTCTACGAGGGTGTCGTGGTTCAGCGTGACGATGTTCAACTGTGAGATCCGCCTGGATCGCGCCAGATCGACGATCAGATCAAGGCCGGCGGGTTCTCCTGCTCGCAGCATCGTCGTCGTGACCGACTGGATGAACAGTCGCGCGTCGCGCGCCAGCAGTCCAAGATCATCCAGGCGGGCAGCGAGGTTCGAGCCGCTCAGAAGCGGGCGTGCCCGACGCTCGATCGCTTTCATAAATGACGTGAGAGTCGAGTTGTCGGCCAACCCGATTCGCCAGTTGGTCATCTCCTCGCATAAGTAGAAGAGATCCTCGTACGACGTCCGGCCCCTGAAAAGTGCGTTGGTCCGCTTCGCATCGCGGGTATCGAAGTCGGCCATGATCTGCAGCAGGCTCTCGATCCGCCGTCGGAGCTCACCGGCACGTAGTCGTGGATGGAGTGAGTCTTCGGCCACAGGGAGCGCTGACGAGCCAAGAATGACGTCCGTCAGCTCACCCGCCAAAGGCAGTCCCGACGCTCTCGACACTCCGGAGCCGAGAAACAGGAGCAACTTCACTCGACCCTCATGGCCTGCAATTCCCCAGAGCCTGAGGACCGAGGATTCCCCGCAGCCGTGCGCACGCTTCGTTGGCCAGGTCGTCCGTGTGGAGCGGCCAGACCGCCAGCGTGCCATCGTCGCCCGCGCTGACGAGCCAGCGCGGTGCGCGGGCGGGGACGAAGCGGATGCCGGTGATCTGACCGCCCTGTTCGAAGGTACCGATGTCGCGGTTCGCCGCTACGTCGTGCAGCGTCAGGTCAGGTCCCGAGAAGGCAACCTTCCACAGGCCGTCGGCGCTCAACCGCTCGTGGGGCTCGTCGAACTCCAGTTCCGGCCACGAAGACACCGAACCCCGGACCGACGCCGTGTCGCCGCCGGCGAGCGCGCGCTGTCTGCGTGCGGCCTCGTCTTCCATGAATTTCCGGGAGATGTTGCTGCCGCCGTCGGCGGTGTACTCCCAGCCGGTTTCGTCTCCGCTCGCGAGATCGAAGACTCGCGTCAGTTCCACCCCCCGGTCGTGACCCGCGTTCCAATGGGTGGTGGTGGCGAGCTGGCGTCCACTCGGACTGACCCGCACGGCTTCGATCGTCCCGTCGTGCTCCAGCCGCCGCCGCTCGCGCCAGCCGCCGGGCTCCCATACGACGACGGTGGTGCCGGTCACGACGACCAGCCAGCGCCCTCCGATGTCGAAGGCTGCAGCGGTGACCTCCTCCCCGTACGTCCCGGACGCGACTTTGCGCCAGCTGCCGGTGTCGAAGACGTGCAGCGTCGTCCCCTGCGCGGCCACGAGCCACCGCCCGTCCGGGCTCACGGTGAGCTTCTGCACGGGGGTCTCCGGCGCCAGGCGGAGCCGCCTGCGCTCCTTCAGGGAATCGAGGCCGACGATCGCGACGTCACCGTTGGCCAGCCCCGTCGCGAGCCAGCCGCGCGGTTCGGCGCTGACCATGGATTGGATGGGCGCGCCGAGGCGGATGCGCGAGGCCTCGGGTCCGGCCTCCAGCGGCCAGGCTGCGAGCGTGCCGTCGTTCTGCTCGTTGAAGAGCCAGTGCGTGTCGGGGCTGATGGCGGCGGCCACTGAGGATACGGGGATGCGCAGGACCTCATCGAGCGACTCGTTACAGAGCACGTGAACGGCGTCCCGTCCGGCAGCCACGAAACATGGCCGGCCATACCGGGAGACCGGCATCAACGTGTGCGCGCCGAAGCCCTTCGACGCGGCGGCTTCGAGTCGCGTGGCGCTTCCCTCGCTCGTCACGATCCGCAACGCTTGCAACGCGTTGTCGCCTGCGACGACGAGACCCTTCGGCTGAAACGCGATCGACCAGGCGATGCCGGTGCTTGCCTGCGCGGCAGGTGCCTCGTAGTGCCCCGCGCGCCAAAGCTGCAGACCCGAGGGACCCGCGGTCGCGAGCCACGCCCCTTCAGGGCTGAAAGCGACGGAGAACACGCTGCTCCCTGTACCGCCTCCGCCAGGAATGGTCGCCGTCGTGCGCCAAGTCGCGACGTCGTACACGAGGACGTCGCCGGACCCGTAGCTGGCCATCGCCAGGCTCTTGCCATCCGGGGAGAACGACGCGGACCAGACCATGCTGCCGTGCGCGGCGTCGGCGCTCGGGAGGCGGGTCAGCAGCTTCCCGCTGGCGGCGTCGATGACGCACGCCTGGTGTCCACAGCCCCACACCAGGACCGCGCCGTCCGGGCTGAACGCGAGCACCGTCCTGCCGGCGTCGTTCCGCGCGACCTCGAACGAGGCGACGGGTTGTCCCGTGCGCGCATTCAGAATTTGCAAGGGACCGCTCTCGCCGATCACGGCGATCCTCGTTCCATCCGGGCTGACCGCTATCGCTCTTCGGCCACGCCCCGGAATGACGTCGGCGGGCCCCGCGACGGATCTGCGCCACAGAGGTGCCCTGGGAAACAACCGGAGGAAGCGCGTCAGCGAGATGTGGCCGTCGACCGTGCGCGCGTGGCGCACGGATTCGATCGACAGCCGTGTCGCGTCGATGAGCGCCGGCCCTGAATCGCCGAACACGAACTGCGCTTCCGTCGCGGTTCGTCGCGCCTCGGAGCTGCTCCGCGCGATGAGCTCTTTCGCGGCGCTCTCCTCGGCCAGCCGCACCTGCGTCTGTGCTTTTGTTTCAGCGACTCTTGCGACGCTTTCCGCGTACTGTGCCTCGTAAGCGGACATCTGCGCGGCTCTCTTCGCCTTCTCAGCGACGGCCCGAGCCCCCTCCGCATCCGTCTTCGCCCGCACGGCAACCTTCGTCGCCTCCTCGGAAGCTCGCTTCGCTTTGACCGCCGCCCACCACTGCCACGCCGCCACACCCGCAAACGCCAGGCACACCAACGCCACGAAGCCCATCGCCAGAAGGCGCCGCCGCTGCCTCCGCCCCTGGACCACCAGCGCCGCCTTTTCCTCCTCCACCCGGCGCAGGTCGCGATCCGCCATCACCGCGCGAGTCAGGAGATCGTGCGTCAGCTCGATGCGCGCGGTGCCGTAGCGCTCCTCAACGCGCAGCAACCGGCGGTTGATCAGCAGGTCGAGCTGACCCTCGGTCAGGATGCCCGGAACGGCGTCGTCCTTCGCATAGCTGTTGCGAAAGCCTTTCTCCGTGATCAGGTCGGCTTCGATGAACCGGCTCACGCTGTCGGGGAGTCCTTCGACGCAGGAGCGGTAGTAGTCCGCGATGATGCTCTGCTGCGCGCCGGCGAGAAGCTGTTCGTCGAAGCGATCCGAACCTTGCTTTTTACGACGTTCGTTGAGCCCGCGGCAGAAGAGACTCAGGAGCGCCGGCTCGATCTCGCCGCCGCCCTCCCCCTGCGCGGCCGCCGCGACGAACTCCACGATGCGCCGGGCCAGCGGCGGGTCCATGAGATGCGGCGCGGTGTCGTACACCGCCGACAGGGCCTGCTCGGGACGCATCGGGAGCAGCCGCACGCGCACGCGGCCCAGCGACGGCACGGCCGCGCGCCATCCTTCGAGGTGCGGCAGGAAGTCCTCGCGCAGCGTTACGACCAATTTGTAGGACATGCGCCGCAGGTCGAGCCGTTGCGCCGTTGCGGGATCCGCCGCCAGCCGGCCCGCGAGCGCCACGGGAATGCGATTCTCGGCGAGGTCGCCGAGGTCGGTCTTGAAACGCTCCACACGCTCGGGAAGCCGCTCGCCGAGCGTGAAGACCTCCTCGAACTGATCGAGCACCAGCACAGGGGTAAGCGGGTAGTTCTGCTCACTCCACAACTCCAGATCCGCGCGGTGTAGGTACTCCCACAGCGTCTCGCCCTCGGCGAACGGCGGCGCGTCGACGCGCTCGCGCGCCATCTCCGCCAGCAGGCCGTCCCGGACCTGTTCGATCAGCCCCGGCGCCTCGGGGCGGATATCCAGACGCACGTGCACGGGCAGGTAGTGCTTCTCCCGCAGCCTCGGGAAGAGTCCCGCCTTCAGCAGCGAGGTCTTGCCGAGGCCGGACTTGCCGAAGAGCACCGTGAGGGGCGCGTCGGCGACGCGTCGCAGCAGATCCTCGGCCTCCGCCTCGCGGCCATGGAAGTAATCCCGCGCGCTCTCGTCGAAGGACTCAAGTCCGGGCCACGGATTGTCGCGATCGAGCTGGCTGGCCATCATGCGTCCTTGCGCCGCATGTCCCGGATGGCGTCGCGCAGCGCGTTGACCAGCCCTTCGTCGGGATCGCCGCCCGGGGCCCATCCCCAGTGCGACACCGTGAACGCGTCGGGCACCTGCCGGTAGCGCGACGGGTTGCCGTCGTACTCGCCGTCGATGACCACCGGGAAGATGAAGCGGCGCCCCCCCGGCGGGATCCCCTTCGCGCGCTCCACCGCCTCCCGCCACTCCTTGAATACATAGCCTTCCTCGCGGCTCTCCGTGTGCCGCGAGATCACCGGCAGGAACAGCCGCACCTCGCGCCGGATGCTGGCCAGGATCTCCTCCTCCCACCGGTCGCCCGGCTGGAGGCGCCGCTCGTCCAGCCATACGTCCCCGCCGATGTCTGCGAGCGCGGCCGAGAGCCGGCGCGCGGCGTCGGCGTCCTCCCGCACATAGCTGATGAAGATGCTCCCCTTGCCCGCCGGCGGCGCCGCCTGCTCCGGCGGATTGCGCTTGTGCCAGCGCTGCGCGAGCTCCGCCACGAACACCGCCGGATCGGCGTCCAGCACCTGCACGCGCGTCCCGCCGCCGAACATCTGCAGGAACCGCGTGAGCGCCGGATCCCGTGCCGCCAACTGTCCGACGATGAAGAACTGCTTGCTCTCCAGCGACAGCCGGCTCTTGCTCGCCATCCGCGTCAGCAGCCGTCCGACCCAGTCCGAGAGCTGGCAGCCGAGGAACAGCACCGGGCTCGCCTTCAGCTCGTCGGCCAGCCATTCCGGCAGCCGCGCCGTCTCCGTCAGCAGCACGTGCAGCCACTCCAGCACGTCCTCCTCGTGGATCGCGTACTGCGGCGTCGACGACGCCTTGCCGAACAGCTTGAACACCACCGTGTCGGCCTCGCGCGGCTCCCGCGCGTTCTCCTGCTGCTCCGACGTCGCCTGATTGGGCGAGAACCACAGCTCCCGCGTCCGCGCCTCCCCGCCGAAACGCACCTCGTTCAGCGCGCGCGCCAGCAGCGGATCGAAAGTCGTGCTCAGGAACAGCCGGAAGTCCCGGATCCCCGCCAGTTGCAGCAGCGCCTCCGGCGGCGGCGGATCGAGATCGGACACCAAGTCGTTCACCACGCGGTACAGGCGCTCCGCCTCCCGGCTCCCGCGCGCCGACAGAAACGCGCCCACCGCATCCTCCAGCCCGGACAGCGGCCCCCAGCTGACCTCCAGCTGATACCGCGCCGCGACGCGCTCGCCGAGGAGACGGGAGAGCGTCACCTGCCGCTCGCCGTCCCGCACCGTGACGAGCTCCGGCCCCACGACCGGCAACAGCACGCGGTCCCTCAGGTGCCCCAGAATGTCGTCCCAGAAATCCTCGCTCGCCTGCACGGCGGAAGCGTACACCGGCGAGCCCTGTGGTGCCGCCGCCCCGGCGGCCGTTCCGCCGGCGCCTCGCCGGCAGTCTGGAGCGCCGGCCGCGGGCCGGCCGGTCCACCGGCGGCTCGCCGGTGCGAAGTCACTTCCCGATCGCGGCGGCCAACCTCTTCGGCGCGACGTTGCGATAGCTGCCGGTCACAAACTGCGTGACCTCCTTCCAATCCACCTTCCCGGTATCGAGCCGCAGTCCCGCCCAGCCGCGCGGTCCGATGTATGCCGGGAGATAGAAGCGTTTCGGATCGAGCTTCGCGAGATCGCTGTTTTCGCCGAGGCGCGTCTTGAAGCAGATGGAGACGATCCGGTCGCCATGATGATCGTCGAGAAAGTACGCGAAGACCTTCCCGCGCACGCGGAACGTCGCGTGCGATCCGCTGCGCTCGTCCGTTGCCTCAGGGAGGCCGAGGCAGATCGCCGAGACGCGGTCGAGCAGAGCGGCGTTCTTCATGCGTGTGAGGATACGTCCATGGACGGAACGGTGCGCTAGCGCACGACGACCGGCAGACCGTTGCTGGGGGCCAGGGTCTCCAGTACGCAGCCCGCGTATGCGGGTGACAGCGCGGGGCTACCGCCCGCATACGCGGGCTCGTCATCAATAACGCCCCGTTCCCCGGCTGAAGCCGGGGACTATTTCCTGTGACCCGCTACGCGGGCTGTTGGAAGACCGAGCTCCGAGAACCCGCCGCGCCGGACGGCCACTTCACTATCAATCTCTTCCCAGCCTAGGAGAGCCGCGCCCGATTTGACGATCTTCGCCCGGAGCTCGCGCAGGCGACGGCCGAGGGGAGTTCTTGCCTCGGTACCGGTTTGAATCGTCACGTGGACTTCGGCGTTCTCGGGTAGATCCACCGGCTGTTTCAACTTCAGGACGCCATTCTCGTAGACCGCGTCGACGTCAATCGTCATCGCATTCGCCTCGACTTCATAGTGTCCGGCCGTGTCGCCATCGCCGATCCGCGGCGGCGGGACGCCGTCCGGCGCGCCGAGCGCCTCGGAGACCTTCTGCGCAACGTCGAGGAAGTCCTTGATGGTGTTCTTCTGGAGGCGGTTGCACAGTTTTCGTGAGTCGTCTACAGTCAGGAGGTTCGTCCCCGCCGCGTGCTCGATCCCGTTGCGGATCAGGCCACTCCACGTCGCACACTCCGCCCCATCCGTCGCCTGGATTGACACACCCGTACCGACGACGACCAGCACCTCTCCCCGCGCGAGCTCAGCGCGCAAGTCGTCGATGAGACCCATGCAGCTGATTATGCACTTGGGCATCGATGCCCGGGCAAGAGGTGCACGGCTCTGAGCCTCCGACACGCGCACTGAAACTGGAGGGGACTGATCCCCATCGGCGAAGTGCCCGGGGCTGACTGCGCAGAGCCGCGCGCCTACCTGCGGGGCATCTGTCCCCACCCGCGATCTGCGCGGCTCTGATCGCTCAGACCCGCATCTCCGAGCCCCCGGTCAACTTGACCGGCGCTTTGGGCATCGATCCCTGCGCGCGAGGGATGCGGCTCTGACGCTTCAGACCCGCGCATCCGACGCGATGGCATTCATCCCCAACCGCGAGGTGCGCGACTCGGACCGCGCAGAGCCGCGTCTCCGGCGCTTCAGTGCCGCGCACGTCGGCTTCCGTCACGGGCAGCGTATCCTTTGGGAGCAGGCTCGCGTCTCAACACAAACACACGTTCGCCCGGAGGAAACATGGACGAAGAGACCCGGCTCGTTCGGACGCAGGTTACATCTGCGCTCGCAGGCAAAGACACAACCGCGATCGCTCCCGTCGCCGTCGAGGAGCTGACGACGAAAGTCGTCGCCGCGCTCGACGTGATCGCGGCCCTCATCCCCGATCTGCGCAAGCCGCATCCCCGCACGGCGAAGAAGGTGCGCGGCGGGCGGACCATCCCGCGCGAGGCTGTCCTGTCGATCGTCGCGATGGTGGAAGCCTCCGAGGCACTCCAGGAGATGAACCTCCTCAACACCGAGCGCGCGCACGAGATCCTCGAATTCGACGACGGTTTCCGCATCCTCGACGAACACCTCGAGAGACTTCGCGCTCAGGTGCGGTACACCGTCGAGGCGCGGTGGGCGGAGATCGCTTCCGACGCAATGGACGCGTATCACATGGCGAAGCACATCGCGAAGGAAGAGCGCCATGCCGGCCTCGCTCCACACATCGCCACCATTCGCCGCCACCTCGGCCGCACGAACGGAGCGAAGGGAAAGAAGAAGAGCGAGGAGCCGGAGTAATGCCTACGTCCCGCCGCGGATCACGCCGTCGAGCGACTCCTGCACGACCTTCCGCACGACGATCGACACCCACCGCTTGAACCCCTCGGACGGCGCGGACGCGCCGGGAGTGAACTGCACGCCGATGGCGTCGACGTTGATGGCGGCCTGCACGTCGTCGAGGCGGAACACGCCGCGCTCCAGTGCCGCGTGGACCTGGTCGATGATCGCGGCGAAGGCGTCGGCGGTCAGCTTCAGCGAAGCCTTGTCGTGCTGCGCCGGACCCTGGCCCGGCACGATGATCGCGGCGTCCATGGCCTCGAACTGCCGCAAGCTCGCGAGCCAGGGTGTGATCGCGTACGAGTTCGTCGTCCATGGCGGCGGTCCGTCGCCTTCCTCCGGCCGCACGAAGACGTCGCCGGTGACGAGGATCTTCTCGGCGGGCAGATAGAGGACAGCGCAGCCGGTCGCGTCGCCGGTCGCGGTGAAGAGGCGGAATTCGCGCCGGCCGCTCCAGAACGTGAGCGTGTCGCGGAAGACGAGATTCGGGAGCACGCGCGGCAGGGACGCCACTTCTTTCGCGAAGCTCGCGGTCTCGTCGATCTCCTTTTCCTTCTCGCGGCGGATCGCGTCCGTCAGCGGCGTGCCGTCGGCCTGTTTCCCCGTCTTGACCGCCTCGTCGAGCGCGGTCTTCATGCGCGTCACGCTGGCGTTGAGCGAGTCCGCGAAGAACCCGGACGTCATGCGCGCCATGTAGTCGCGCGTCTCCATCGTGGCGATGATCTGGATTCCGGGAAAGGCCTTGACGTATTCGTCGTTGCCCGACCAGTGGTCCATGTGCCAGTGCGAATTGATCAGCGTCCGCACGGGCTTGTTCGTGAGCTTGCGGATCTCCGCGATGACCATGCGCGCCGTGCCGGGCCGGGTGTTGCTGTCGAAGTCCGCAACGTCCTGGTCGTTGATGATCGCGACGGAGTTCGTCGCGGTCCAGAGATCGAGGTCCGAGGGCGCGCGGAAGAGATAGACGCCCTCCGCCAGCCGCTCCGTCTTCAACTCCAGGTCCGCCGCGTGCGCGCCAGACGCCACCCACACCGCCAGAACGACGAATCCCCAGATCCTCTTGTGCATGCGGGGATCGTACGTGCGCACTGCGCCCGGGATGTCTCGGCTCCGTGACGGGTGGGTGAATGGTTGGCAGTTGACAGTTGGCAGTCGACAGGAAGCCCCGTCCACTCCGGCGGGTGGGGGCCTCCTGTGAACTGCCAACTGTCAACTGCCAACTCCCGCGTTACCATACGTCCATCATGACAACCGAAGCCGTCCCCGCCGTTCCGGAGCCGCCGGAGCCGCCGGAGCCGCTCCGCCCGGTCTCTGCCTCGGAACGCGTGGGCGCGATCGACATCCTCCGTGGGCTGGCGCTCTTCGGCATTCTCGCGGCGAACATCCGCGGGTTCTCCGGGCCGCCGATCACGTATTTCAGCCCGCACCGGCTCTGGCCGGCGATGCACGACCGCCTCGCGCAGGCGTTCATCGACGCGTTCGTGCAGAGGAAATTCATCACCATCTTCGCCTTCCTCTTCGGCGTCGGCTTCGCGGTGCAGTTCGACCGCGCGGTCGCACGTGGCGCGAAGTTCGGCTGGACGTGGGTACGGCGGGAGGCCGTGCTGCTGCTCTTCGGACTCACGCACGGGCTGCTGATCTGGTTCGGC
Source organism: uncultured Acidobacteriota bacterium (assembly GCA_963821585.1). GTDB lineage: Bacteria > Acidobacteriota > Thermoanaerobaculia > Gp7-AA8 > Gp7-AA8 > QHVT01. The sequence goes on along the minus strand of CAWGEI010000003.1, from coordinate 2,094,325 downwards.
GACATCCTCCTCGACTACGCCATCGCCGGCGTCGTCCTGCTGCTGTTCCGCAAACGCCGCAACAAGACGCTCGCGATCTGGGCCCTGGCCTGTCTGCTGATCATGCCGCTCCTGGCGACGAGCGCGTTCGTCGCCACGCGGTTCGGCGTGAAGATCCCGAACCGCAGGCCGCCGGCCGCGGACATCACGAAGGCCGTGGACGTCTACGCGAACGGCTCGTGGCTGGACGTGCAGAGCTACCGCGTGAAGGACGCGGTCCGGTTCAACTGGGCCTTCTTCCCGGTGCTGTTCTGGAACATCCTGGGCCTCTTCCTCCTCGGCATGCTCGCGTGGCGGAAGGGCTTCTTTCGACCGTCACCCGAATCGCTGCCGCGGTATCGCACGCTGATGAAGTGGTCGCTGCTCGTGGGCGTGACCGGCAACGTCGCGATGACCGTGATCATGCGCAGTCTCGGTCCGAATCCCATGCCGACGACGTGGCTGGGATTCTCGCTCGTCCCCCTGCGGATGATCGCCGTCCCCGCGCTGAGCCTCGGCTATATGTCCCTGGTGATCGTGCTCTGCCACGATCCGGTGTGGCTCGCGCGCATCCAGCGCTTCGGCGCGGTGGGCCGCACGGCGCTGTCGAACTACCTGCTCCAGTCCGTCCTCGGCACGCTGATCTTCTACGGCTACGGCCTCGGCTTCTCCGGCCTCGGCCCGGCGATCCTCCTCCCGATGACCGTGGTGATCTTCGCCGCGCAGCTCTACGCCAGCGCCTGGTGGCTGCAGCACTATCGCTTCGGCCCCGTCGAGTGGTTGTGGCGCAGGCTGACGTACAAGGGACCGCTGCCGATGCGGAGGGAGAAGCTGGCCGCGGCGCCGGTGCTGAGTCCTGAGTCCTGAGTCGGTTCACTGGACCAGGGAGCCTGTCCCTCCGATCGCATGAAAGCGGAGGGACACCGGAAATCCCCGCCCTGCCTGCAACTCCGCCAGCGTCGTCTTGCGGAGTGCTTCCGCCGCGTCTTCACCGTTCTGAAGGTACATGTGCAGCCGGCGCATCGTCGCCGGAGCATCCGTGTCGTCGACGTCGTACGAGCTCGCAATCACGGTCGGAACGCCGGCGGCCAGAAACGCCTCCGCCATCGTCGGCATGACCGACAGTGAATCGGCACTCGCTCCCCGGCACCCGGCGAGCACCACCACCCGCGGCTTCTGGAGGCGGAAAGCCGCGATCTCGGCCGAAGAGAGGCTGTCGCGTCCCTGCGACGGAGCGAGGAGCAGCCGTACGCTCACACCCCGCTGGACGATGTGACCGGCGTAGTGAATGACCGCGTTTTCCGCAAGCGCACGCTGAATCGCCTCGGGCGTCGCCTGAGAGCCAGAGAAGACGCGCGCGCACGGAGACATCGACGCGATGTCCGATACCTCGCGTCTCGCTCCCGGCAGGACGTCCACGCGAGGGTTGCGCTCGTGATCGAGCTCCGTCGCTCCGATCGCCAGCAGCGTCGTGTCACGAACTTCCCTCGCGCGCCCGGACTGTTCAACAGCAGCTCCCGCCGACGTCGCATGAACGATCGTGTATCGCTGCGTCAGATACTCGCCTCGACCCGTGTCGAAGAACGCTCCGAACGGCACCCCGGTCAACTCCCTGTTCGGCACGACGGCGATCGTCGAGATCCCGTCGAGTCGTTCGCGCAAAGGCGCGATGACCAGGTCGTACAGCTGTGACGCGGCCGTGGAGAGCTCGGCCTCCGCTGCATGGACCGTGTCCGGAACGGTGGCCAGTAATCGCACGACCTCGACAGACTCGCGGCGGATCACGAACACGACCATCCCGTCGTCCAGCGTGACGTAGCGAAGAATCGCGGCATCGGGTGCAAGGACAGTTTGCACGTCGCGCAGCGACAAACCGCCGTCGGCGAGGCGGAACGCAGCCGCGGTGTCGCCACCGGCCAGTGCGTACTTGACGTGATGAGCGCGAACGTCGCCGGCGAGCGCGCCGAACATCGCGGCGAGACTGGGCTGGCCCACCGCCAGGCTGCGCTCCCGCTCTGCTTCGAACAGGGACAGTGCGTCGAGGGAGGACGTGCCACGGGCAACGAGCGACAACCCTTCCTCCCACACGAGTTGCGCGGCGAGTCCGGCCCGCCCCCGCGTGTGGAACACGTCGCCGTCGACGGAGGCGAGCCAGGTGATCGCGTCGGAAGTTCTCCCTGCCGCGTGCAGAGCTCCGGCCATGGAGTAGCGCATCGCACAGGGCTCGGCGTCGGCATAGAGCATTTGCATCCGCTGGGCAACGCGTTCCGTCAGGGTGTCCATCCCGTGCTCATAAGTGGATGCCGCGCGGGAAAGACGAGCTTCAGCATCGGCGGGTTGGCGCGACCTCCCGCCGTTCCGCACCGGTTTGGCAAGATAGGGTTGCAGCACGTTGCGCGCGACCGGATCCGCAGCGAACGCGACGGATCGCTCGATCGCTTCGCGATCGCAGGTCAGTTCCCGTTCCAGTAACTCTGCCGCACGCAAGTTTGCTTCTTTCGCCCAGCCGGATGTTCCATCGAGCTCGGCGGCCCGTCGAAACTCGGCGCGCGCGTGATGCGTCAATCCAAGTTGTTCCAGCGCGAGCGCAAGATTGAAGTGAGCAGGTGCGAGGTCGGGCTCGTCTGCGATTGCACGCGTCGCGACCGACACCGCCTCCAGCGCCGCTGTCCGGTCCGATCCCCCGCCTTCATTGACCAGGACCGCTGCCAGGTTCGAGAGTGCAACAGGGGTTTCGCTCTTTGCCGCCTCGCGGATCTTCAATTCACGGAGAGGATCGAGTTCGGAATCATCGGGCCCGGAGCCGCCCCTCATGACGCGCCTCGGTGCATGTTCGTCCCCTACCAGACGAGCGCTGTTCCGGCGGAAACGACGTTCGGTATCCGGGGGATCGCTGTTTGCCCATTGCTTTACTGCCACTGTCAGCATCACGGCCAGCGCGACCGCGACTCCCGCGACGATCTTCTGCATACATTGTGGAGGGACACAGCGGCGCCCGTTCCCTACCTCGGCTACGATCACCCGCATGCGCTTCGTCGCCGAATCCGTCATTCACGCCTCCCCTGAGCGCGTCTTCGCCTTCCACGAGCTGCCGGACGCGCTCGAGCGGCTGACGCCTCCGTGGGCCGGTTCGCGCGTGATCGAGCACGCGCCCTCGGTCGCCGTGGGCTCACGCACGGTCTGCGACATTCGCGTCGCGCCGCTGGTCTGGATCCGCACGGAGCTGGTCCACACCGCGTGTGAGCGTCCGCGTCTGTTCGTCGACGAGCAAGTGCGCGGGCCGTTCCGGAGCTGGCGGCATCAGCACGTCGTCACGCCCACGGATGACGGCGCGCGCCTGACGGACGTCATCGACGTCGAGCCGCCTTTCGGGCTCCTCGGCCGCGTGCTCGCGCCGCTGCTGATCCTGCCTCGGCTGCGCAAGCTGTTCGCGTATCGCCATAACGTCACGCGCGCGTGGTGCGAGACACCGGTATCATCGGAGCCATGACCGACGCAGCGGACCTCGAATCGATGGCTGCGCGCGCCGACCGCTCGATGCGTACGTTCGCCGCGCGCACGATCGCGGAGACCGTGTACGAGAAGCTGGGCGAGGCGGCGACCGCGGACGCGCTGCTGCACGCACTCGGCACGGTGCGGTCGTGGTCGCGCGTGGACGCCGATCACTTCACCTGCGCGTTCGGGGACCGCACTGTGACGATCACGGTGCCGATTCCGTTCAATCCGGCGGCGATGCTGCGCCTGGTGGTGCGCACGGAGGTCAACGTCTGCCTCGGCGACGCCGATCCGGCGCTGCTCGCGGACCTGCACTCGATCGCTCAGCGCGAGCTGGAGCGGTTCAGCCGGACGTAGGGCCCAGGCGCGGGAGCAGCAGTCCCGTTCGGGCGCGGTAGCCCGCGAACTCCGGGTAGCGCGACAGCGAGCGGTCTTTCCGGCGCATGCGGACGAAGAAGCTCGTCACCCAGCCGGCCAGGATCACGAACGGGAGCCAGTGCGCCGAGAGCAGCGCGTACGATAGGTAGATCAGCAGCTCGCCGAGGTAGTTCGGGTTGCGGGTGTGTTTGAAAAAGCCGTTGGTGATGAGGCCGGGGCGCAGCTGGAGCGTGAAGTACTTCTGCGCGTCGCTGCCGAAGTGCAGGAAGACACCCATGACATAGACGAAGATCACCAGTCCGATCCGGTACGGCGGATGGATGACGTGCCGGCTGATGAGCAGGAACGGCGCGGCGAGATAGCCGGCGAGCGGCAGGAAGACGAACGCGATTCCGATCGCGACCGGCACTCTCTCCTCGAAGCTCCGGTCCCGGAACGCGGCGTACTTGATCAGCCAGAGGATGGTGTAGGTCCCGTGCAGGCTGAGGTAGACGAACGCCTCGTACGACCAGTTGCCGTACACCGACATCATTGCCAGGACCGAGGGGGCTACGAGGACTTTGTGGGCGTTGATGAACGTGGCGATCTTCAAGGCCGGCGATCCTAACCTGCTACGGAACGATGAACAACGGCGAACGCACTGACCCTTGGCGCCCCGGTTGCGATGGAGGCACGCAGCAGTCAACGTCCAAAGGAGAGCAAAATGAAGAAATCAGTGCAATTTGCAGGGATTCTGGCCGGGGCGCTCACGATTACGTCGCTGTTCGGCCTGTCCGCGAATGCGGAAACGCGTCATCAGGATGAGTCATCGTGGCGGGAAGGGCAGCGCGGCGATCGCAACGATCGCAATGACCGCAACGACAACCGGCGCGACTCGCGCCGCGACGATCGCGATCTGCTCACCGGCTACGTCGAGCGTGTCGACCTGCGCCGCGGCGTGGTCGTGGTGCGGACGCGGAACAACAGCCGTGGGGTGGTCGTGGAGATGGTCCGCCGCAACAACAACGGCAGCCGCGGTCTCGACCTCGGCGACCTGCGCCGCGGCGATCGCGTGACGTTCGTCGGCGACTGGTCGCGCGGCGGCAACTTCACTGCGTGGCGCATCGACGACATCGACTCGCGCGGTGGACGACGGTAAGCCTGGAGCGCGTCACGCTGCTACCCTGTGCTCATGCACTCCGGCAGCGTGACGCGCGACCAGCAGCGCTCCTGGCGCCGCGACGGGTTTCTGCTCGTTCGCGGCGCGCTGGGAGGCTCCGAGGTGCGGGAGCTGCTGGGGCGGATCGACGAGGTGGTGGAGCGCTACGCCGGGAGTGAGCACGGCTTCAAGCAATCGGCGGCGGCGTACAAAGTCGCGAAAGCGATCACGCTCACGGATTGCCTCGATCCGCTGCTCGATCACGAGCGCGTCTTCCCGCTCCTCCTCGATCTCCTCGGCCCGTTCCTGCAGGTGCTGGGCACGGAGATCTTCGTGCGGCCGTCGAGCGCGAGTGAGGAGTTGCTCGTGGCGTGGCACACGGACGGCGGCCCGACCCTCGGCCGCTTTCTCCCGCGCGCGGGCGATCCGGCGCTGCAGTTGAAGATGCAGTTCTTCCTCACCGACATGCCGGAGACGGACTCGGGGAACTTCATGTTCGTGCCGGGCAGTCACCGGCGGCTGTTCCCGAAGCAGGGCCTCGACGAGACGCCGGCCGAGGCGGTGCAGTTGACGGTACACGCGGGCGACGCGCTGATCTTTCCGTGGTCGCTGTGGCACGCGGTGGCGCCGAATCACAGCGGCCGCGCGCGCCGCAGCGTGACGGTGCGCTACGGCCAGCTGTGGAGCCGCCCGTACGACTACGAGCGCCTGCCGGAGTCGGTACTGGCACGCCTGACCCCGCGCCGCCGCCGCCTCGTCGGCGACCTCGGCACGGTGCACCCGTCGTCGTATTTCTACGCGGACGAAGAAGAGCAATTGCGCCTGATGCGCGGCTGATCCGCATGCAACTGACCGACGTTTTCGGCACGCGCCGCGCGCAGCTCGCTCCGCTCATCGAGTCGGCGTCGGCCATCGACGAGGGCGAGCGCTTCCGCGAGCTGGTCGCCGCGCAGCCGCTCGACCCGAGGCTCTCGCGCGCGGTGTGCGGTGCGGCGCGGGAGTTTGCGGAGCTGGCTTGCATCGAAGAAGGCGTGCTGACGAGCGGCGCGTTCGGGGGGCAGCAGCCGTATGTCGACTACTACCCCGCAGTGCCGGCGAAGCTCGATCCGCTCGAGGAGTGCGGCGGGTTCTACGCGTTCGCGGACTACGCGCCGCTGGGGTCGGACGCGTGGATGGCGCGCAGCGAGCTGCCGAGCGTCACGGCGGCCGGCGGATTGCTGCGGCTGGTGTTTCATCGTCCGCTGCGCGCGCACGAGGGGAAGGACCTCCGCTTCGTACCGCCGCCGAGCGCGGAGACGCTGGCGGCCATCGAGGAGAAGCTGAAGGCGATGATCAGCGCGACGGCGCGGGTAGTGCCGGTGGCGCGGAAGGAGATGTTCGCGCGGCTGCGGCTCCTCATCGCGGATTACACGTTCGCGCGCGAACGTGCGTCGCATGCCGGCGCGTTCAACGCCATCTGGTCCGCGCGGACGTTCCGGCGGATCGGGCTGCGCGCGCCGCTCGTCTCGCTGCCGGACCTCGTCGGCTCCGAGGAGCTGCTGCCGGTGATTGCGGAGACGCTGGAGCTGTTCATCCGCGAGCGGCGCGCGATCGCCGAGTGCGTGTCCGAGGCGCTGGCGATGGACGACGGACACGCGCTGCACTTCACGATGAAGGGCGACGATCACGTGCCGCTGGCCATCGCGGACGCGAACGGCATCCGCCAGCCGGTGCGGTTCGACGGTGACCGGCTGGTTGCGAACGGCATCGCCCTCGATGCCGGCGCGGATGCCGCTTCGCTCGCAGAATTCCTGCGCGCGAACCGGGGGCGGTGGTCGCTGGACGTGTTCGCGCCGCTGTTTCTCTTCCGCGCCGGTGTGACCGGCATCGTCAACGGCCGCGGCTCGATCCGCTACTCCCTCGTCCTCGGCAGGGTGATGCAGCTGCTGTTCGGAGTCGCCCATCCGCCCAACCTGCTGTGCAGTTGCGCGCCGGCGCCCGCGGGGCCGTTCGCCGAGGCGGTGCAGCAGACGATGGGCGATGACGTGGTGCGCGGGTGCGAGCCGACGCTCATCCAGCGGTTGCTGTACGACGAGCCGGAGACGATCCGGAGGCAGATCGCGGAGTCGTGGCGATGAAGGCGATCCACTTTGCGCCGCGAGCGCCGCTGTCGCTGCTGCTGCGCAGGCCGTCGCCGGCGATGCACGAGGTGCTGTCGGTCGCGCCGTCGTTCTTTCACTTCTCCCGGGACGCGCTGTACGCGTGGTTCGCGAAACACCGCGGCGTGCTGTGGTTTCCGTCGTTTCACTGCGGGATGGAGGTGCGCGCGGCGGTCGATGCCGGCTGCGCTCCCCGCTTCTATCGCGTGCGCGAGGATTGCACGATCGACGAGGCACACCTCGCGGACGGACTCGCGCGCGAGCGAGGCGCGGTGGTGGTCGTCCACTACTTCGGGTTCGCGCAGCCTGGCATCGTGCGGATCGCGAAGTGGGACGTATCCCTCCTCGAGGATTGCTCGCACGCATTCCTCTCAAAATTCAACGGCCAGCCCCTCGGCACGTTCGGCGATGCGGCGACGTTCAGCCTGTACAAGTCGCTCGGCACCGTGGACGGTGGCGCGCTCCGCGACGGGGGCACGCGTTGCGAGAGGATGCCTTCCCTGATCGCGCTGGATGCGCAGCTCGCGGACTGGAAGAAGCGCTGGCGCGACCGCGCCGAGGCGCGCACGGACGTGCTGCGCACACGCTTCGCGGATCGCGTTGTCAGCGCACGCGCGCGCATTTTCGGCGGGCCGTGGCACTACGGCGCCGCGATGTCGCGGCTCTCGCTCGCGCTCAGTGAGCGGATCGATCCAGAGCACGTTGCGGTGCAGCGTCGAAAGAATTACGAGACACTGGCAAAGATGCTCAACGCGGACGTTCCGCCACTCGACGAAGGCACCGTCCCACTCTTTCTGCCGCTGTTCGTCGAGGACCGCGTCGGGACGCTGGTGCGGCTGCAGGCGGCGCGCATCGAGCCGTTCATCTTCGGGATGTTTCCTCATCCCGCCATGCGTACCGAGGACTTTCCCGAAACGCGGCGGCTGCGCGAGAACCTGCTCTGCCTGCCGATTCATCACGAGTTGCGCGAGGGCGATCTCGCGCGCATCGCCGAGGTGCTCCGATGATTCCATCGCTGGTCTTCACCGTTGACACCGAGCCGGACGATCAGTGGGCGCCGCCGCTCGCTGACGGCACCCTTCCGCCGTTCGCGTTCGAGAACACCCGCGGCCTCGGGCCGCTCATCGAGTTCTTCCACGAACGCGAGCTGCCGGTGACGTGGATGACGTCGTGGTCGGTCGTGCGCGACGAGGAGAGCGCATGCGTGCTCCGCGAGGCCGCCGTACACGGCGACGAGCTCGCCGGACACCTGCACGGCTGGGAGACGCCGCCGTTTCTCGACATCGACGCCCGCCGCCGGTCGTTCATCTATGAATATGAGCCCGAGGTGCGGCTGGCGAAACATCGCGAGCTCCTTGCCGCGCACCGCGACGCCTTCGGCGCGCATCCCGTCAGCTACCGCGCGGGACGCTGGGGCCTCGACGCCCTCGAGCTCGCGCACATCGCAGAGCTGGGATACCGCATCGACTCCAGCATCTCGCCGGGCATGGACTGGCGCGATCGCGGCGGTCCGGATTTCTCGTCGTACGCCAGCGAGGCTCCGACGCCGTGGCGCGAGGGAGACCTCTGGGAAGTTCCCGCGTCGATCGTGAACAAAACATGGATCCGGCCGCTGAAGCACCCCCGCGCGGAGCTCGCCGCGGCCACGCACGCGCTCCTCGAGCGCGGCGCACCGATCGTCAACGTCATGTTCCACTCGTCCGAGGCGTTCGTCGGGACCAGTCCGATCAGCAGGACGGCGGAGGATGTGGAGCGGTTGTACGGCGACCTCGCCGCGATCATTCAAGCGGCGCGGACGCACGGCGCGGAAGGGCGCACGCTGCGCGACGCAGTGCCGAGCGCGTGATCTGCGCGATCAGCGACTGATACTGCTCCGAGGGCCAGGCGCCGGAGAACGAGCGCTTGGAAGGGACCAGCGCGGGGTTCGGGTTCGCTTCGAGGAATACCCACTCCCCTTCCGGCGACAGCTTCACATCCAGCCGGCCGTAGTCCCGCAGCTCCAGCTCCTCCGCCGCTCTTCGGGCCAGCGCGCCGATGCGGCGCTCGGCGGCGCGCGTCAGCTTCGCGTCCTGCATCCGCACCGACCAGCGCTTGCGATAGTTGACGTCGTGTTTCAGCTTCGCCGAGAAGATGCGCGGGCCCTGTCGACCTCCATGATCACCAATGATCAGCTCGCGCACGGGCATGAGGCGGCGGCCGACCATCGACACCAGGAACTCCCGCCCCTCGACGTACTGCTCGCAGATGATTGAGTCGATGCCGCGGCGGCGGAGCGTGGCGATCCGCGCCGCCAGAGACACGCGATCGCTCACCAGCGAGCACTGGTCGATGCCCTCCGAGGCGTCGCCGTAGCGGGGCTTGACCACGACCGGGAAGCGGATCGAGGACGGCAGCCGCACGGAATCCGGTACGAAGAACTCCGGCACGGCGAAGCCCGCGCGCTGCGCGATGATCTTGCTCACGGCCTTGTCGCGGCAGAGCATCAGGCCCTTCGGACCGGGGCCGGTGTACGGCAGCCGGTGCGCGTCGAGCACCGCGGTGATGTGGCTGTCCATGCGGCGGTCGCCGTCCGAGTGCTCGGTCATGTTGAAGACGAGGCCCGGGCGGGTCTCCTCGATCCAGCGCCCGAGGTCGGCCGCGCCCGCGTACGGCTTGATCAGCACCTTGCGCGCGAGACGCTTCAGCGCGCCGATGGCAAACCGCTCGGTGCGCCCTTCGAGGAGCTGCGCGGTGCCGGGGATCACGACCTCGCGGTCGACGAGTACGGCAATCGTAAATGCGTGCATGAGTTGTAAACCCGTTCGTAGCGATCGAAAACAGCGGACCAGGAATGGGGCTCGAGCCGTCGAGCCAGTTCTTCGCGAGCCTCGAAAGGATGTTCGAGTTTGCGCCGCAGGGCGGCGGCCAAGTCGCGGGTGAAGCGCGGGATGTCGCTGGCGACCGGGACGTCCGCGTCCGTGGTCTGCAGCGGCGGCACGAGGTCGACCGCGCCGTCCCTCACCCACTCCGCCGGCACCCAGCTGGCGATGGTCGGCAGGCCGCTCACGATGGCAGGTGTGCCGCACGCGAGCGCTTCGAGCATCGTCAGGGGGAGGCCTTCGAAGAGCGACGGGAGGACGAACGCGTGCGACGCGTGGAGAAGTTGCGCGATCTCGTGGTGCGGGAGGGCGCCGGTGTGGTGGACGTCGATGTTCGCGGAACGTACGAGGTCGTCGATGCGCGCGCCGTCTTCGCCGCTGCCGCTGGCGCCCGCTAGGACGAGGCGGCAGGGTGTGTCGAGCATGCGAATGGCGTCGAGGAGGAAGGGGATGCCTTTCGGGGTGGAGAGGCGGCCGACGAAGGTGAATGTAGGGCGTGGCTTCAGCCCGCCCACCCCCGGGGGGCGGGCTGAAGCCACGCCCTACGTCCAAAAATCTCGGCGTCGAAGCCGGCGCCGGTGAGGGCGATGCGGTCGGGGGCGACGCCGAAGGCGTCGACGGTGTCGTCGACGGACTGCGGCGTCAGGACGCACACCGCGTCGAGTTGCCGGACACCCGGAACGACGTGCCGCGCGAGGTGCGGCGCTTTGACGAGCTGGCGGAGCTCGGCGTTGTGCGACGTGGCGATCACCGGGACGTCCGCGAACACCTCGCGCGCGAGAGCGGTCATCATCCAGAGGTGGTGCGCGTGGACAACGTCGGGGCGGAAGGTGTCGCGCACGCGCTCCATCACCTTCCGCGCGGCGGCGAGGTACTGCGCGACCTGCGTCTCCGTCATCGCGGAGAACACCGTCGTCGGATACGGCATCACGTCGCTGTTGCCGGGGACGGGGAATGGCGCGTCGGCGGACGGGAACTCGATCACCGACAGCTGCCCGTCGCGCAGCGGCGGGAGCTCCGAGGCGGTCGTGCCCGGCGGGCCGCCCACGATGGCGTGCTGCTCGTAGATCCCGCGCTTGCCTGCCTCGCGCACCATCGCGCCGAGGAAGACGCCGCTGCCGGAACGGCCGGGGCGCTGCGAGAGGATGTGCAGGAGTCTCATGCGCGCCGCAGGGCCACCAGGTTGCTGTGGAACATGATCAGCTCGTCGTGATCGAGCACCTGCAGGCCCGTCGCGGCGATCAGCTCGTCCATTCGTTCTCGTGTCATCCGCGAGAAGCCGGGATTGCGCTGCGCGATGTCCTTCCGCACGTCGCCGTAGTGCACCACCGCCGTGCCGCCCGGCCGCAGGACGCGCTCGATCTCGTGCAGATACGCGCCGATGACTTCCGGCTCCAGGTGGACGAACACGTCGAACGTAAAGACGAAATCGGCCGAGGCGGTGGGGATGCCGCGCATTTCGGAGCCGTCCGTGCGGTAGGGGGTCAGGTTCGCCGAAGGAAACCGCCGCGCCAGATACGCAAACGCCTCGGCGTTGTACTCCACGACGATCAGCCGTGCGGCGCGCGCGAGGTACTGCGTCCAGCGCCCGCCGCCGCTGCCGATCTCGATGACCGTCTGGCTCTCGTCGAAGTACGGATCGAGAAAGCGCTGGCGGACCTCCAGCAGCGGGCCGAACGTCTCCGGATCGCCCCACCGGTCGCCGAAGTGCTGCTCCGACTCCTCCGGGGCGAAGCCGTCGATCATCGCGCCCCACTTGCGGTTCCAGTCGAGGTCGGGCATCGATTCAGGCCTCCGCCGCGGCGCGGAAGCGACGCGCAATCGCCTCGGGCGTGTGCGGCACGCGCGGCGCGTCGCCGTGAGGAACCGGTGCGACTTTGATCAGCAGGAACACCGGGCCGGTCGCAGTGAGCGCGTCATCCAGCTTCGCGAGCTCACCGATCCGCCGCACGGACGCGTAGCCCGCCGCGCGGGCGATCTCGTCGAGATCGACCGTCGCCGACAGCGACCGCTGCCCGCCGGTCGAGCCGTAGATCTCGTTGTCCAGCACCACGTGGACGAAGTTCCGCGGCTGCTGATCCGCGACCATCGCCAGGCTGCCGAGGGCCATCAGGAGATTGCCGTCGCCGTCGAGGACGAGCACGCGCCGTTGCGGATTCGTCAGCGCCACGCCCAGGCCGATCGACGACGCCAGGCCCATCGAGCCGAGCATGTAGAAGTTCCCGTCGCGGTCGTGCGCCGCGCACGCCTCGCGGCTGATCCAGCCGTTCGCGGTGATGACCAGCGCGTCTCCCGCCCGCTCGAGCACGGCCGCGATGGCGTCCGCACGCGCGATCACGCCAACACCCCCGGGCGGATCACCAGCGCCACGGCGCACTGCGACGCGTCCATCGTCGCGGCGGCATCGGCGAGCTCGTTCGGCAGCGTCTCGGCGTCGGGCAGGAAGAACGGGATGCGCAGCGCTTCGAGGAGCGGCAGGGTCGACACGCCGATGACGTCGTGCTCCGGCGAGTCGTGCCCGTCGTGGCCGCGCCAGCCTACCACCAGCAGCAGCGGGATGCGGCAGATCGCCGTCAGCGTCGTCAGCGGATGCGTGGCCAGGGAGAGACCCGTGTTCTGCATCAGCAGCGCGGGGCGCGCGCCCCCGAGGTAAGCGCCGGTCGCGAGGCCCACGGCCACGTTCTCCGACACCGCCGGGACGTACCGCACGTCGTCGCGCGCTTCCAGCTCGTTCAGCACCGAGCGCAGCGTCGAGTCCGGGACGCCGGTGAAAAAGTCGAACTCCTGTTCCAGCAGGAGGTCGAGCAGCGATGCCGCCTCCGGTGCGACCTCCGGCGCCACACTCACTTGCCGAGCTCCACGCGCACGCTGCCGGATTCGGCTTCGTGTCCCTGCAGCTCGAAGACGGTCTTCATCGGCATGAGGCGATCCTCGATGTCCGCCGTCGAGCCGGTGCGCAGGATGTGGTCATACACCAGCTCCATCGCCCGCAGCGCCGACCGCAGTCCGTGATTCGCGTAGATCGCAATCTTGAACCCGAGGGAGGCGAGCTCGCTTGCGGTGACGGTGTAGTAGGTCGTCGGCACCGCCACCAGGGGCGTCGGGCGATCCCACGCGCGGGCGACGCTCGCCAGCTCGTCGACAGACGCCGACTTGCTGTGGATCAACACCGCATCGGCGCCGGCGTCCGCGTAAGCCCGCGCCCGCAGCAGCGCCTCCTCCCGCCCGCACCCCGCGATCAACGCCTCGGTCCGCGCGATGAGGACGAAGTCGCCCGTGCGCTGCGCGCGGCGGCCGGCGTCCAGCTTGTCGAGGAAGTCCTCGACCGGCGTGAGGGCCTGGCGGCCGGGGATGAAGGAGTTGAGCTTCGGGAACTGCTTGTCCTCGATGCACACGCCCGCGACGCCCGCCGCCTCGAACTGCCGCACCGCGTGCGCGAACTGGGTGGCCTCGCCGTAGCCCGTGTCGCAGTCGACCAGCACCGGGAGGTTCACACACGCCGCCATCTCCCGGGCCACGGCGAGATGATCGCTCTGGCCGAGGATCGAGGCGTCGGGGACGCCGTGGGAGGCGGAGATCTCGAAACTGCCGGACCAGATGCCGTCGAACCCGGCGCGCTCGGCCATTTTGGCGCCGAGGGCGTTGTGGCCGCCGATGAGCCGGGCGATGCCCGGACGGTCGATCAGCCTGCGAAGTTGGACTGCTCCGTTGAACATCGACACTCTCCCTCTGGACACTCCAATAAGGAGTGACGGAGGGGGGCGCGTCCCTACCCTGAATTTGGAGGGCGGTTTCACGTAGTACGATCCGCGCCGCAATGCCGACCACCCGCACCATCGCGATCACCCCCGACGTCGCCTTCGGCGGCGACCGCCCTCCCCTGTTCATCGCCGGTCCCTGCGTCATCGAGGGGCTGGAGCACGCCCTCAAGATGGCCCGGACGCTGGTGAAGCTCCGTGACGAACTGGGGATCCAGCTCGTCTACAAGTCGTCGTTCGACAAGGCGAACCGCTCGTCCATCGAGTCGTTTCGCGGGCCGGGCGTGGAGAAAGGCATGGAAGTGCTCAAGGCGGTGAGGGAGGAGACGGGGCTGCCGCTGCTGACGGACATCCACGAGCCCTGGCAGGCGGAGCCGGTCGGTGCGGTCGTCGACATCCTGCAGATCCCGGCGTTCCTCTGCCGGCAGACGGACCTGATCGCCGCCGCCGCGCGCACGGGGAAGGCGGTGGGGGTCAAGAAGGGACAGTTCCTGTCGCCCGAGGAGACGAAGAACATTCTGGAGAAGGGCGCGGAGGTGGGGAACGAGAAGGTGTACATCACCGAGCGGGGGACATCGTTCGGCTACCAGAACCTGGTCGTCGACATGCGCTCCTTCCCTATCGTCCGCTCCCTCGGCGCCCCGGTGGTCTACGACATCACACACTCGATGCAGCGCCCGGGCGGCGAAGGGAAGCAGACCGGCGGGACGCCGCAGTTCGCGCGCCCGCTGGCACGGGCGGCGGCGGCGGCGGGCGCGGACGGGTTCTTCATGGAGGTCCACGACAACCCGGCGGCCGCGCTGTCGGACCGGACGACGCAGATCGTCCCGGACCACGCGCGAAAGATCATCGAGGACGTACTGCGGCTGCGCGAGGCGCTGGAGCCGATTTGAGCGTCCTGCGTCATGTCTCTGGTGGTGCGCGAAGGCGCGCCGTCCAATCCAGCCCCGTGCTTTGCGCGGGGTTCAGAGGCGTGTGCAGGGTGCGGCCGCGAAGGCGGCCGCTACAACGCGCGTTTGTAGCGGTCGCCTTCGCGGCCGCGTTCCGCTTCGACCCCGTGAACCCCGCGCAAAGCGCGGGGCTAGATTGGACGGCGCGCCTTCGCGCGCCACGTGCCGGCTGGTCCCGATGAGAGTCCGCTACGTCCTGGCCACGCTGCTCGCGCTGTTCGCGCTGCTCACGCTGTTCGACCGGTTCGTGCTCGTGGAGATGCTGTTGCGGCGGGCGGCGTTGCCGCTGGCGGTGGCGTTCGGGGTGGCGATCGCGTGTGTGGGGGTGGGGGCGCTGGCACGGAGGGCGGAGGAAGCGGATGTTCCGCTGGATCTTTTGCTCGGTTATCCGCTTTTCGGCACGCTCTGTTTTCTGATCGGGACGATCAAAGTCAGTAGCTGGACGATGGTGCCGATCGTCGTGATTGGGGCTGTTGTTGGCGTCGTCAAGATTCTGGCCGGTTGGAAGCCGGCTGGAAGCCGGCGCTCCGCTTGGGCGCTCCCCGTGGCGGTTGTCATCGCGTGCGGGTTTGTCTGGGCGCAGGCGCCCCCTTCCTCGCTGGATGAGCTGGCGTATCACCTCGCCATTCCGCAGGCGTGGGCGCTGGAGGGACGGGCGGTCGAGCTGCCGTTGTTGTCGCACTCGTATTTTCCGCTGGGGATCGAATCGGCGGATCTGCCGGGGCTGGTGCTGTTCGGGGCGGCGGACGGTGGGGTGGCGTCGCACTTTCTGCACCTCTTCGCGGCGATCGCGGCGTGCCTGCTGATCGCGCGGCGCACGGAGTCGTGGCTGGCGACGGCGGCGATCGTGACCACGCCGGCGCTGGCGATTACCGCGGGCTGGTCACTGGTCGACTGGCCGCTGGCGGGGCTGTTCGTGGCGACGTTCGTCGCCCTGGAGCGCGACGACACCCGCACTGCCAGCGTCGCCACCGCCGCGGGGCTGCTGACAAAGTTCACCTTTCTCCCCTTCGCGATTCTCGCGTGGGGCATCAAGCGGAAGCGTCCGCACGCGATCGCGCTCGCGGGACTGGTCTTCTTCATCCGCAACACGATCCTCACCTTCAATCCCTTCGCGCCGTTCTTCGGGGCGGACGCGCCGCACGTCTCCGGCTACCGTGCGCTCGCGCTGGCGGACTACGTCTTCGAGGGGTCGTTCATCGACGAGGCCATCGGCGCGTCGATCGTCGCCCTCCCCGTCTTCGCCACCGGCGCCCTCGCCCTCGGCAGCGCCGGCATCGCGCTGGTGCTCTTCTTCCTCGCACCTTCCTCGCGCATCCTCGTGCCGTACCTGGTCGTGCCGTCGCTGCTGGCCGCGGAGTCGCTGAAGAAGAGATGGTTTGCGGTGCTGATCGCCATCTGCGTCGTGGTGCAGACCTTCCTCGTGGTCTGGTTCACCGCGCGCGGCGGGGCGTTCTCCCTCCTGGCCGGCGGGACGACGGAAGCGGAGTATCTCAGGAAGCAGCGGGCGTCATATGCGTCGATCGAGTGGCTCAACCTGCAGCTCCCGCCGGGCTCGCGCACGCTGGTCGTCGGCACGAACGAGACGTACTGGTTCACCCGGCCCGTGCGCGGCGGAGGCAACTTCGACGAGCCGCGGGTCTCGCGCTACCTGCAGTCGCCCGGCCTGCGCGAGCACCTGCGCCGCGACGGCATCACGCACGTGGCCGTCATCGCCGCAACGGTCCCGACGAGCCACGAGCACAAACAGCAAGAGCGGCAGACGCTCGCGCCTGCCGCTCAGAGGACGCTCGTGACGATGCTGGACCGCTTCGCGGGAAGCGTCACGTCGCGCGGCGACGTGACGCTGTTCGCATTGCGTTGATCAGTTGAAAATCCACAGATGGGCCTGACGGACGCGCCACACGGTCGTTCCGCCCAACACCCCATGATCAGCGGTGAATTTGATCTTGATGGTCTGACCGTTGTAGTTGTTGTCGGGGTAGAAGTAGTAGGTGTTGTGGCCGGTGCTGCGGTTGAAGAAGGTGATCAGGTCCAGTGGCGTTCCGTTCGTTGCGACGAACTCGACGAACAGGCGGTCAAGCGCGGCGCCGTAGTTGAGAACTTCGACCTCGATCGCCACGGAGTCGAAGAGGTTCGAGGAAGGAACGGTGAAGGTCTGCTCGAAAGAGCCCTCACCCCCGATGACCACGCCGTAGTCATCCAGACTGGCGTCGCCGGAGTACGACCACGCGGAGCAGCTCGACTGGGAGAACTGCGGGTTGTAGAGCAGCGGCGTGACGACCGGCGGATTGGGAACCCCCTGGTAAGAGCAGGCAGCCTGGGCGTCAGGCACGAACGGGCCGATGGCGAGGAGGACAAACAGGACGATGACGATACGTTGACTGCGATTCATTCTTTCCCCCATGACGGAGAAGAATAACAAAACGCCGAGGGTTCGCCTCGGCGTTTGTACGGCGCTGCTGTGGGGATGAACGGTTAAACGGCGACTACCGCGTCCACACCCGCCGCCGCGCGCAGCGCGTCGGCCTTGTCGGTCGCTTCCCAGGTGAACTCCGGCTCGGTGCGGCCGAAGTGGCCGTACGCTGCAGTCTTCTTGAAGATCGGGCGGCGGAGCTTGAGGGACTCGATGATGCCGCGGGGGGTCATCTGGAAGTGCTCGCGGACGAGATCGACGAGGCGGTTCTGCTCGATCTTGCCGGTGCCGAAGGTGTCGACGTAGATCGACACCGGGTCGGCGACGCCGATGGCGTACGCGAGCTGCACTTCGACCTCGTCGGCGATGCCGGCGGCGACGAGGTTCTTGGCGATGTAGCGGGCCATGTAGCACGCCGAGCGGTCGACCTTGGTGGGGTCCTTGCCCGAGAACGCGCCGCCGCCGTGACGGCCGCGGCCGCCGTAGGTGTCGACGATGATCTTGCGCCCGGTCAGGCCGGTGTCGCCCTGCGGTCCGCCGATGACGAACTTGCCGGTGGGATTGATGTGGAACTTGGTGTCCTTGTCGAGAAGCTCGGCCGGGACGACGGGCCGGATGACTTTCTCGATGACGGCGTCGCTGAGGTCGCGGTGGCTGACGTTCGGCGAGTGCTGGGTCGAGATGACGATCGCCTCGGCGCGCACAGGGCGCTTGCCGTCGTACTCGATGGTGACCTGGGACTTGCCGTCGGGACGGAGGAAGTCGAGCTCGTTGCTCTTCCGCACCTCGGTCAGCCGGCGCGCAAGCTTGTGCGCGAGCATGATCGGGAGGGGCATGAGCTCGGGAGTCTCGCGGACGGCGAAGCCGAACATCAGGCCCTGGTCGCCCGCACCGCCGGTGTCGACGCCCTGGGCGATGTCCGGGGACTGCGGGTCGATCGAGGAGATCACGGCGCAGGTCTCGCTGTCGAAGCCGTATTTGGCGCGGGTGTAGCCGATCTCACGGATCGTGCCGCGGACGATGGAAGGGAAGTCGACGTAGGTCTTGGTGGTGATCTCGCCCGAGATCATCGCCAGACCGGTCGTGACCAGCGTCTCGCAAGCCACACGCCCGACCGGATCTTCGGCCAGAACGGCGTCGAGGATCGCGTCCGAGATCTGGTCCGCGATCTTGTCGGGGTGCCCTTCGGTCACAGACTCCGACGTAAAAAGGTTCCTGTAAGTGGCCATGATGGAAATGCTCCTTGAGGGACTAAAGAAGTGTGGGCGAATCCTAGCATAGGAGAGCGCAGCTCTCAGCCCTGAGCGAAGCCGAAGGGCCGAGTTAGCAGCAACGCAATACGTTGCACGAAGGGCGGTGCGGGTGCGGCCGCCTGTGGGATTGCTTCGCGCAGATGCTGACCCGGCCCTTCGGCCTCACTCAGGGCTTTGGAGAGCGCCTTGCACAGTCCGCCTGTCGATGCTCAGCCCCCGCAACCTCGGCGCGTACAAAGACCTCCTCCTGCTGTTCACCCGCTACGGGCGGAAGGACTTCCGCCTGTCGCTGTCGACGGAGGACTTTCTCGAGCCGGCGACCGAGCAGGAGACGATGGAGCCGGACGTCCGGGCGCGGGCGCAGGCGTTTGCGGGCGCGCTGGCGAAGATGGGGCCGACGTATGTGAAGTTCGGCCAGCTCCTGTCTACGCGGCCGGACATCGTGCCGCACGAGTACATCCTCGCGCTCGAGTCGCTGCAGGACTCTCTGGAGCCGTTCTCGTTCGCGGACGTGGAGCGGATCGTCGAGGAGGAGCTGGGCGTGCGGATCTCGAAGGCGTTCGAGTCCTTCGAGTCCACTCCCCTCGCCGCCGCCTCCCTCGGGCAGGTCCATCGTGCGGTGTTGCGTGACGGCCGCGAGGTGGTGGTCAAGGTGCAGCGGCCGAACGTGCGGGAGCAGGTGCGCAAGGACCTGGAGGTCTTTACCGAGATCGCGCACGAGCTGGAGAAGCACACAGACATCGGCCGCAAGATGAGCCTCGTCGGCGCCATCGAGCAGGCCAAGGTCGTGATGTTCAGCGAGCTGAATTACCTCCAGGAGGCGCGCAACACGGAGATCCTCCGCGAGAACCTCGCGGTCTTCCCGGAGATCTACGTCCCCGAGGTCATCCACGACTTCACCTCCCCGCGGGTGCTGACGACGGAGCTGGTGAAGGGCAAGAAGGTCTCGAAGCTCACGCCGCTCGCGCTGATCGAAGGGAACTACGCGGCCCTCGCGGGCGTCCTGACGAAGGCGTATCTCAAGCAGATCTGCGTGGACGGCTTCTGGCACAGCGATCCGCACCCGGGCAACGTCTTCATCCGCGAGCTCGACGGCACCCCGCAGCTCGTCCTCCTCGACTTCGGCATGGTCAGCCGCATCAGCTCGGAGTTCCAGGACGAGGTCATCAAGCTCCTCCTGGCCATCTCCAGCAATCGCGGGAGCGAGGTGGCGGATGCCTGTGTGCGGATGTGTGAGGCGCAGGAGCGGTTCGAGCCGGTGAAGTTCACCCGCGAGATCTCCGTGATCGTCGCCGCCGTCCACGACGTCAGCGCGAACGAGATCAACACGGGCCAGCTGCTCTTCAGCGTCATCAACATCGCCAACAACAACGAGCTGAAGGCGCCGGCCGAGCTGACGATGCTGGCCAAGACGCTGCTGCACCTGGACGCGATCACCAAGAAGCTCGATCCCGACTACGACCCGCAGCGCGTCATCCGCGACTACGCCGAGCAGCTCATGTCGCAGAAGCTCGCCCAGAAGTTCCATCCGCGGAACTTCTACCCCGCCCTGCTCGACCTCAACCAGTTCGTTCTCGACCTCCCCCACCGCGCCCGCGAGATCGTCGACCTCACCGCCACCGGACGCCTGTCGTTCGGCATCAAGCTGACGCAGGCCGAGGAGTTCATCGCGGGGATGCACAAGATCGCGAACCGGATCACGGTGGGCGTCGTCATCGCAGCGCTGCTGGTGTCGTCGTCGATGATGATGCGCGTCCCCACGACCTTCACCATCTTCGGCTACCCCGGCCTCGCCGTCCTCGGCTACCTCCTCGCCAGCGCCGCCGGCTTCTACCTCGTCCTGTCGACGATGCTGCGCGACCGGAAGGACCAGGAGAACGCGAAGTTCAAGGGCCGGTAACGTTTCAACCCTCCGTCCCCCTCTGCGTTCTCTGCGCCTCTGTGGTGAGAACACGTGTGCATTCACCACGGAGGCGCAGAGAACGCAGAGGGGGGCGGAGGCTTTGAGACAATGGTATCGAAGGAGGATTCATGGAGATCGTCTACCGCCTCGATCCCAGGTTCAACGACGCCCGTCAGATCGCCAACGCGCGCTTCAACTACAACCCGGCCGTCATCTACTTCTGCGAGAGCGTCGCGGACGTCCAGAAGGCGATCAGCGACGCCAAGGCCCAGGGGCTCTACGTCCGCGTCCGGTCCGGCGGCCACCAGCACGAGGGGATGTGCTCGGGCCCGAACGTGCTCATCATCGACGTCTCCAGGATCGACATCGTCAAGGTCGAGGGCGACAAGGTGCGTCTCGGCCCGGGCGCGAAGCTAGGCAAGGTGTACACGACGCTGTGGGCGGCCGGCATGCTCTTCCCCGGCGGGGGCTGCAAAGACGTCTGCGTGGGAGGACTCGTGCAGGGCGCCGGCTGGGGACCGTACGGGCGCTCGCTCGGGTTCACGTGCGACCGTCTGACCTGGTTTCGCATGGTCAAAGCGGACGGCACGATTGTCGAGGTCACCGACAGTCCGACGGACAAGAACGCTGATCTGTTCTGGGCCGTCAGCGGTGGCGGCGGCGGGAACTTCGGAGTCATCACCGAATTCGTGTTCAGGCCCGGGGTCCTGACCACTCCGATCTGGAGCTTCACCGCCAAGTGGGCCGATTCGAGCCTCGTCAAGAAGGTGATCGTCGACTGGCGCGACAACTTCCCCGCCGCCAATGATCGCCGCCTCACTTCGTTCGCCCGTTTGAGCGCCGTCCAGGGCGACAGCCCCGATCCAGCCGCGATCGTGGCGGGCTTCTTCATCGGCAAGCAGGAGGATCTCGAGCCCCTGGTCAAGAACCTGCTGCCGAAAACGTGGGCGTCGGCGAAAATCTGTTACGACCCGATCTACGAGAAGAAGGAAGGCGGAGCCCGCGCCGTCCAGCATCCCGAGTACCAGCCCGGCCCACCGTCCGACGCGCTGCGTGCGCTGTCCGCGTTCGCGGAAGCACCCCCGGGCGACCTGAGCGAGACTTGTGCGGGCGTGCCGTTCCCTCACAAGATCTCGTCCTGTTTTCCGCGCGCGGGATTCGGGGACGCGGCGGTGGACGCCGTCGTCGCCTACCTCGCCAAATCCACGGCTTCCCCCACCGACCGCCGCTACCTGAGCCTGCACTCCCTCGGCGGAGCTTACGGGACCACGA
Source organism: uncultured Acidobacteriota bacterium (assembly GCA_963821585.1). GTDB lineage: Bacteria > Acidobacteriota > Thermoanaerobaculia > Gp7-AA8 > Gp7-AA8 > QHVT01. Next base: position 2,072,748 of record CAWGEI010000003.1, on the reverse strand, counting down.
ACAGCCGGAGCTGTTTCGCGTTCCGGACCTATCCCTTCATGCTCCAGTACCAGGCGTGGTGGACGGACGCGGGCGACTATCCGCTCGGGCAGGACTGCCTGCAATGGATCGCCGGTTTCCGCGACGCGATGAAGCCCTACACGGAAAGGTCCTTCATCAACTTCCCGGACCGCGACCTCGTCCAGGTCGAATATCCGAAGCAGGTGGATCGCAAGGCGCTCCTCGCCTACTACTACGGCGAGAAGAACCTGGCAGACCTGATCCGTATCAAGGCGACGTACGACAAGGACAACTTCTTCGACTTCGAGATGAGCATTCCGACGAGCTAGCGGAGGTCATCTCCAACGTCCGGCTTGGATAATGGGTGCCGCTCTTGCACGACGGCTCAATGGAGGAGCTATGGAAGCAAGAGCGAAGCTGTTTGGCCACCCGATCCATCAGATGCTGATCGTCTTTCCCCTGGGTCTGCTCGCGACAGGACTCGCTTTCGACCTGATCGCCCTGGCGATGGGCCGCCACCAGGGACTCTTCACGGCGTCGTATTACACGATCGCCGCGGGCATCGTGACCGGTCTGCTCGCGGCGGTCTTCGGATTGATCGACTTCCTGAAGATCCCATCCGGCACGCGCGCGAAGCGGGTCGGCCGTCTGCACGGCGGAGGCAATGTCGTGGTGGTGGTGCTGTTCGCCGCGAGCTGGTGGTTCCGGCGCGGCGCGCCCGCCGATCCGCCGACGCTCGCGATCGCGCTGGCCGCGGCCGGAGCGGCCCTCGCGACGATCACCGGTTGGCTCGGCGGCGAGCTGGTGGGCCGTCTCGGCGTCGGAGTGGACGACGGCGCGAATCTCGACGCACCGAGCTCGCTCTCCGGCCGCCCGGCGCGCTGAGGCCTCCCTCCGTCCTCCTCTGCGTTCTCTGTGTGCTCTGTGGTGAAAACGCGTGTGATTCACCACAGAGGCACAGAGCGGCGAAGCCGCAACCAAACTGTCATCCCGAGCGTCGAGCGAGGGACCTGGGCGGGAGGGGCGACAGGAACGTTCTTCGAACCCCGCCCACCCAGGTCCCTCGCTCGGCGCTCGGGATGACAGGCAGTTTCGCGGTGAAGCCTCTGTGCTCTCTGTGTTCTCTGTGGTGATCGGTCTCTTTCCCGCGGCAGGCACGAAGGGGGACCGATTCACCACAGAGAACACAGAGATCACAGAGGCTTCACCGCGAAATCGTCGCGCCGCGCGAAGAAACACGAGGTGAGTAGTACACAGATCACTGAGGGGGACGGAGGTCGTCCACTTCGACTTTCCCGCTGTTCGCGGTGCGATGCTCGGTGACCTGGAAGCGCAGAAACGCGTGGATCGGGGCCAGCGCCTCGGCGCTCCTCGTCGTGATGCGGATGCGCCCACCGCCGTCGACCTGCTGATAGCGGTAAGTGATGTCGTCGCGAAGCTGCTCGAGCTGCGCGACGCCATCCGGCGGGTAGCCGTGGACGAACCGGGGAGTCGAAAAGTCACCCTTCGCGAACTGCGGGCTGATGTCCTGAAGGTGGGCGCGGATCGCGGCAACCGTGGCTTCGTCCGCCGGATCTTTCGCGCGGAGCTCGATCGCCCCTCCGTCGGCGAAGAGCCGGAACGAGTGCGCCGACTTCGTGTGCGACATGCCGAGGGTGTCGTGGCGGCCGTCGACGTGGCGGCCATGCTCGGCGCTCCCGTCCGCCTTCGCGGCGGCCATGTGCTGCGCGTGCATCGGACACGAGGACTGCGGATCGTCCGCGAGGAGAGTGAGGGAAAGCGCGAGACTGCCGATGACTCTGATCATTCGTGAGCTCCGTTCCTTGGAATGAGAGTTTCGAGGAGGTGGGCGAAGCCGCCCTGGCTCGTGGCGCGGAGACGGTCGTCCCAGCCGGAGATGGTCTCGGTGAGCGCGGCGCGGAGAGCGACCAGCGCGGCGATCCGCTCCTCCAGTTCCACGAGCTTGCGCCCGGCCAGCTCGCGCACCCGCGCGCAGGGAGCGTTGCCGGACGCGCGCTCCCGGAAGATGGCGGCCAGCTCGTCGAGGGAGAAGCCGAGACCGATGGCTCGGCGGATGACCCGGATCCGGCGGACCGCCTCGTCCGAGTAACGGCGGTACCCACTCTCGTCCCGGGAGACGTTTTGGAGGACGCCCTTCCGTTCGTAGTGGCGAACCGTGTCGACGCTGACCCCCGCCTTCGAGGCAACGTCACCGACGCGAAGCAGTTCCGGACTCATCATGCGCAAGATACGCCCTGGAACCAGTGCGAGGGTCAAGGGGTCCCGGCGAACGTTCACCGCCCTGCAACAGCGCCGCTCACTTCGGCGGCGCGATCTTGATCGTCGTGGCGGTCTTGCCGTCGTTCGCCACTCCCACCGACACCCGGACCCCTTCCTTCAGGTCCGCCTTCGTCGCGGCGGCCGCGCCTCTCGTGTAGGTGGTCGCGTCGGTGAGCGTGAAGGTGACTTCCTTGCTGTCGGTGGTCGTCACGACGAGGTGGTTCTCGTGCAGCATCTTCACGGTGCCGAGGTAGGCGTGCTGATGGCCGCCGTGGGCGAGCGCGACGGTGGCAAGGAGCAGAGACAGGACGGCGAACGCGAGTGCTTTCTTCATGTGGGTTCTCTCTTTCAGTGATGAGGTCCGGCAGTCGTGTCCAACGCCGGAGGGGGTGGCTCTGATTCTCCGCCACTGAGGAATTCCTCTTCGGCTTTCATCTGCTCGAATTCTTCGGGCGTTCTCGGGTTGAGCTTCTCCATCGCCGCCAGTTCCTCGGGCGTGAGCTTCGGCAGGTGCCGGATGAAGTGGACGAGTCCCCAGCTGCCGGCCGCCGATTCGGCGGTGCCGGTGCCGAAGCCCGGCATCCCGGTGAGGCGCACGCCGTTCTCGATGACGGAGAAGAGCTCGCCGTCGGACATCGACTGCGTGGCGGCAAGGGTCATGTCCGGCGCCTTCGGGTACATCTGCTGGCCCATCCCGCCGCCTTTGCCGTCGTTGCCATGGCAGCTGGCGCAGTGATCGGCGAAGTGCGCGCGGCCGTCGGCGAGGACCTCCGGCGTGAGGGGCACGGGGTTCTGCAGGCCGCGCATGTTGGCCGGGACGGCCCAGTGCCGCATGGCCCGCGCCATGGCGGCCTCGACGCGCGATGGCTCCTCGTGCGTACTGAATCCGCGCCGGATCATCGACACGAAAAGGGCGCCCGCGACGGCGATCGCCGCCGCGACGACGCCGAGGAGCAGCTTGGTCCACATCTTCATGGCGATAGGGTACAACTGCACCCCATGGACAACGCCGTCGCGCTCGTTCGAGCGTATCTGCAGCTCAATGGCTGCTTCACGATCACGGAGTACCCGGTCCTCCGCAAACGCGGGCTGTTCCCCAACCGCCCATCGCGACCCCGGCTGAAGCCGGGGTCTATTTTCTCGCCGCCCGCTACGCAGGCAAGAAACCGGGCCGCGTAGCGGCCCAAAGGCAATAGACCCCGGCTTCAGCCGGGGTCGCGGCGGCGGCGAATACGAGCCTGCGTAGCGGGCGACAGGAACGGCTTCAGACCTACATCCGCGCTCGCGCCACGTGGATCAGCTTGCCGCCGGTCCACGAGAACCAGACGTGCTCGCCCGCTCGGGCGATGCGGGCGAAGCCCGCCGCGCGGGCCGGATCCGAGTCCGCGATCTTCATCGACGCCGCGGGCTGGCCGTTCCGTGGGACGCGGCGCGCGCGGATCTCCGCACCGGTCGCCGTCTGTTCGAGCCACGTGACGAGCGCGGTCTGTTCGTCGAGCAGCACGACGTCGACCCGGCCGAGGGGCTTGCCGTCGTCGACGGTCACCGCGTTGCCGAACGTCGCGCCGCCGTCGTCGGAAAACGCGACGTACACGCGCTGCTGCTCGTTCGCGGCGGTGAACCACGCCGTCGCGGCGCGCTGGCCGAGGGCGTCGATCTGCGGACCGTTCACCGGGCAGCCGTTGACCTTCCAGCCGTCGGCGCGCACCGGCCGCGGTCCGCTCCAGCCGCTCGCGTCGCGCGACACTGCAGAGATGTCGCGGACCTCGTCCGCCGAACGGTCGCGGTAGACGACCACCGGTCCGCGCGCCGTCACGGCCATGCCGGTCGCACAGCACTCGCAGGTGCGCTCGTCGAGGGCCACGTCGGCGGCGATAGTGCCGCTCGCGTCGACGGTCGCATAGCGAAGGCTCATGCCTCCGGCGTCGCGTCCGTCGAGCCACGTCGCGGCCACACCGCCGTCCGGGAGCGCCGCGAGCGACACGAACCCGTGCTCGCTCTGCGTGCCGTCCCGGTTGAGGACGAATGACTCCCCCCACGTGGCGCCGCCGTCCGAGGACGTGGCCATGCGCACGTCGTACGCGTACGTCCCCGCGCCGCTCTTCTGCAGCCAGTGCGCGAACAGCGTCCCCTTCGCGTCCTCGACGACCGAGGGGAAGTCGGCCCAATTCACGAAGAGATCGTTGCGCTCGACGATCGTGTGAGGCGCGCTCCACTGACCTTCGCGATTCCGCGCGAAGCGCAGCGCCACGCGATCGCTGCCGGCGACCGGCTCCAGCCAGCTGAGGATCACGCCGTCGCGCGCTGCGAACAGGAACGGCTCGGCCGCACCAGGGCCTGCCGGCGAGGGCAGCGCCTCGACGCCCTGTTTAGCGCATGCAAGTGCGAACAGCGCGAGCAGGACAACGGTCACGGGTTTCACGGCGCGCATTCTATGACCGGCTATCCTGAGCGTGTGAACGCGAAGCGGCGCAATCGACTGGCGGCCTTCCTGCTGGTTCTCGTTGCCGGCTTTGTCGTTCTCGAACGGTGCAACCGGCTCCCGTCCCTCGAGAACCGCACCGTCTCGCGGGCCGTCGCGGCCACGGAGTCCACGCGGCTGGCGCGCGCCGTGGCGGCGCTGCTCGCACCGCACCCGGGCGTCTCCGGCATTCACCCGTTGCGCGACGCGCGCGATGCATTCGCGGCCCGTTACCGGCTCGCGGCGAGGGCGGAGCGCACGCTCGACGTGCAGTACTACATCTGGCGCAAGGACCTGTCGGGCACGCTGCTGATGAAGGCGCTCGTCGACGCCGCCGACCGCGGCGTGCGGGTCCGCCTGCTGCTCGACGACAACAGCACCTCCGGTCTCGACGAAGCGATTGCGGCGGTCGATTCGCATCCGCAAATCGAAGTGCGGCTCTTCAACCCCTTCGCGATTCGCTCGCCGCGCGTGCTCGGGTACGTCACGGACCTCCCCCGCCTGAACCGGCGGATGCACAACAAGTCGTTCACCGCCGACAATCAGGTCACGATCATCGGCGGGCGGAACGTCGGCGACGAGTACTTCGGCGCGACCGAAGGCGTGCTGTTCGCCGATCTCGACGTCCTGGCCATCGGGCCGGTGGTGAGCGAGGTCTCGGCGGACTTCGACCGCTACTGGGCGAGTGAGTCCGCGTATCCCGCGGACCGGTTGCTCCGTTCCGTCGACGCCGCGAGAGTGTCGCAGATCGCGGCGGCCGCGGCGCAGGTCGAGCGCGATGCCGCCGCGGTGGCGTACCTGAAGGCGGTGCGGGACTCCACGTTCGTCCGCCAGCTCATGGACCGCACCTTGCCGTTCGAGTGGGCGAAGGCGCGGATGATCAGCGATCCTCCCGCCAAAGCGCTGAATCGCGCCCGCCGCGAGGAGCTGTTGTTCGAGAGGTTCGGAGCGATCTTCGGCGAGCCGTCGACGGAGCTGGATCTCGTATCGCCGTACTTCGTGCCCGGCACCGGCGGCGTCGAGCTCTTCGGCGGCTGGGCGAAGCGCGGCGTCAAGGTGCGCGTGCTCACCAATTCGCTGGAAGCGACCGACGTCGCGCTCGTCCACGCGGGGTACATCAAGCAGCGGAATGCGCTGCTCGAAACGGGAGTCGCGCTGTACGAGCTGCGGAAGCGGGGCGGCAGCAGGCCGGCGGTCTCCGCGGGCATGTTCGGGAGCTCCGGCTCCAGCCTGCACGCCAAGACCTTCGCCGTCGACCGGTCGCGGATCTTCATCGGCTCGTTCAATTTCGATCCCCGCTCGACGGAGCTGAATACGGAGATGGGGTTCGTCATCGACAGTCCGGCCCTGGCGCAACGCATGGCCAAGGTGTTCGACGACGACGTGCCGGTGAATGCGTGGGAGGTGCGGTTGTCGCCATCGGGAGACGCGGAATGGGTCGAGCGCCGGGCCGGGACCGCGCCGCGGCGGCATCGGACGGAGCCCGGGACGGGGTGGTGGCAACGGCTGGGAGTGGCGCTCCTCTCCTTCCTGCCGATCGACCCGCTGCTGTAGCTAGTCCCAGCCCCGAGCGCAGCCGAGGGGCCAAGTTAGCAGCAACGCTGCGCGAGCCCTCAGGCGACGGCACGTGCAGCGAGCTTCGTGCACGCGCAACGTAGGTGCTAACCCGGCCCCTCGACTGCGCTCGGGGCTACGGGGAAAGCAGTACCCATAGAATGCATCGCACATGCACGGCAAGTCGCTGCTCATCGACGTCGCGATCATTCTCCTCGCGGCCTTTCCGCTCCTGTTTCTGGGGCGGCGGTTCCGCGTGCCGGAGGTGCTGAGCTTCATCGTCGCGGGGATCGTCATCGGTCCGCATGCCGTCGGGCTGATCGCGGACGTGGAGCGGATCGAAGCGATCGCGGAGGTCGGCGTCGCGCTGATCCTGTTCTTCATCGGCCTGCACGTGCCCCTCGGCCGCCTGAAGGCCCTCGGCCGCACGGCCTTCCTCGGCGGGCCGGTGCAGATGGGATTGACGATCGCGCTCACGGCAGCGGTGGCACTCGCGTTCGGGGCGGCGCCGCGGATGGGGATCTTCTACGGCGTGCTCGTGGCCATGGGATCGACGGCGGTCGTGCTGCCCATCCTCACGCTGCGCGACGAAGTGGCCGCGCCGTTCGCACGACGCTTCCTCGGCGTCTCGCTCTTTCAGGACCTGGCGGTCATTCCGCTGATGCTGCTCATCCCCGCATTCGCCGCGGGAGCGAAGGGCGCGCCGAGTTTCGCCACGATCGTGCAGCGCGTGATCATCGCCATCGTCAGCGTCATCGTGCTGATCATCGTCGCGCGCGGCGTCGTGCCGTGGCTCTTCCGTGCGACCGCGCGCATCTCGCGCGAGGCGTTCACCGCCGGCGCGATCGTGCTCATGGTCGGCACCATTGCCATCGCCGAGGCGCTCGGGATCTCCCCCGCCCTGGGCGCGTTCGCGGCGGGGCTGGTCGTCGGCGACACGGAGTTCATCCACGAGATCGAGGGCATCCTCCGCCCGTTCCGCGATTTCCTCTCCGCGCTGTTCTTCACGTCGATCGGCATGCTGCTCGATCCGGCGTTCGTGTTCTGGAATCCGGGACTGGTCCTGGCGGTCGTCCTCGGCGTGATCGTCATCAAAGTCGTCGCAGCGTATCCGGCGTTCCGATTGTCGCGCGCGATGCGGAGGACGTCCGTGCGCGCGGCGTTCGCGATCGCGCCCATCGGCGAGTTCTCGTTCCTGCTCGCGCAGGCGGCGAAGGACATCGGGCTGCTGCGCGACGAGACCGAGCAGACGTTCGTCGCGGTCGCGGTGGTGACGCTCGGCGCGACGCCGCTGCTCGTCAGCGCGGGCAAGTGGATCTCCGAGCGCATCCACGAGACGGGCGCCGAGGAGGAAGCGCCACACGGAGACGCGCCGCTGCACCGGCACATCATCATCGTCGGCTACGGCCTGAACGGGCAGAACGTCGCGCGCGTGCTGGTGTCCACGCACATCCGCCACGTGGTGCTCGATGAAGACTCCGACCGCATCATCGCGGCGCGCGAGAGCGGCAGCCGCGCGCTCCTCGCCGACGCCGCCGACCCGCAGGCGCTCGAGCTCGCGGGCATCGAGAAGGCCGTCGCCGTCATCGTCGCCATCTCCGATCCCGACGGCACGCGGCGCATCGTCAGCCTCGGCCGCAAGCTCAACCCGAGCGTCCACATCATCGTCCGGACGCGGTACGTGGCCGAGGTCGAGAGGCTGCGCGCGCTGGGAGCGGATGAGGTCATCCCCGAGGAGTTCGAGACGTCGCTGGAAATCGTCGAGCGTGCGCTGCGCGTGCTGTGCGTGCCGCAGAACATCATCGCCAATCAGTTGCGCGTCCTGCGCGACGAGGGGTATCTCATGTTGCGCGATCCCGCCGTGCGCGCGACCGATCCTCGGCGGCTCGCGGCGCTGTTCGCCGGAGGCACGTCGCAGACGTATCTCGTGCTTCCTGACACGTTCGTGGAAGGGAAGACCGTCGGGCAGCTCTCGCTGGCCCGCGACGGTGTGGCCGTGGCCGCGCTGCTCCGCGAAGGGCAGGCGCTGTCTCCCCTGCCGCTCGACGTGCCGCTGCAGGCGGGCGACACGATGCTGCTCGTCGGCGCGCACGAAGACTTGACGACGGCCTTAGGGAGGCTGGAGCACGGTGCCTCACCTAGCCCCGAGCGCAGTCGAGGGGCCAAGTTAGCAGCAACGCTGTGCGAAACCACAGGCGACAGCACATGCACCGCGCTTCGTGCACGCGCAACGTAGGTACTAACTCGGCCCCTCGACCCCGCTCGGGGCTACGGGGAAAACACCAGATCAAGGTCGCTCAAACCCGCCTTCGACGCGTATCGCGGCTGGCTGTCGAAGATGAACACCTCGGTGCCCACCTCGGCCTCTTTCCACAGCACCTTCAACATGTCGTGCGGCAACCGGATGCAGCCGTGCGACACGCGGCGGCCGATCGACTTCGGATCGTTCGTGCCGTGGATCATGATGCGGTCGCCGAGGTCGAGGGCGTACTTGCCCATCGTCCCCTTCTCCTTGCGGAGCGGCGAGTCCGGCGGCGGGATCTTGCGTCCTTCCTCGACGAACGCCCAGTCGGGCTTGCTCCACACTGGGTCGGTGACCTTGCGCACCACGGCGTGCTTGCCGCGCGGCGTGCGGAACCACCACACCTGGCGCCCCTGGCGCAGGACTTTGTCGGAGCCTGTGGCGGCCGCGGACTTGCGGACGAGCTGCCCGTCGCGGAACAGATAGGCCTGGTTGGTCGAAACGTCGATGGTGATGATCGTGCCGGTGCGCGGCGCCTCGGGCGGCAGCCCTTCGACTACGCTCAGGGCAGGCCCTTCGTCGTCCATCTGCGCGGCGAGCGGCACGGCGAGGGAGAGGGTTAGAATGAATGCAGCTGCTGCTCTGCTTGTCACGCAGAATAACTACTGCGAAGGAGAGGCCAGATGTGCCCGTGCGGCCGCCGCCGCGCGAGGATTTCCCGCACGCTCGTACGTCGCCGCCAGTTCCTCCCAGATGTCCGTACGCTCGGGCTGGATCTCGGCGGCGACGGCGAGGAAAGCTGCTGCGGCGGCGTGCTCGCCGCGCTCGGTGAACCTGGGCGGCAGCCGGAACGCCGCCTGCGCGAACACCATCGCCAGCAGGCGCTTCGCCGTCGCCCCCTCCGCCCCCGGACGCTCGGCGCGGCGCTGCAGGTCTTTGAGGCCGAGGGCGCGGGCGGCGTCGGAGGGCTTGGGATTGTTCATGGCGCGGATCGTCGCCGGGGCCGTCGCGAGACGCTCGACGTACTTCGCGCCCCACTCGTCCCACTTCTTCTCGTCGGCGAGCTCACGCGAGACGTCGAGCTTCGCGAGGCGGTCGTCGAAGCCGCCGTAGGTCTGGTGGATGGCGCGCCAGCGGCGCCAGGCTGCGAGTCCCGTGAGCTGCTCCGCGGCCGCGACGTCCTCGGCCAGCACTTTCGCGCGGACGCTCTGGTTGCCGGCGAGCACTTCGAACCAGCCGATGGCCTCGCGGGCAAGCTCGGGGGTCATCCATTGATGGACGCCGTCGAAGGACTGGAAGCGGTGCGGCACGACCCCCTCGAGCATCTCGTCGATGAGGCGCATCTCGCGATTGTTGAAGTCGCGCTCCCCGGCGAAGCCGTAGTGCGCGAAGTTGAACTTCGACGGCGGGACGTTCTCGACCAGCCGGCCGCCGACACCGATGATCCCCGCGAGGCGGCGCGTCCGGATGCCGACGTCCCACGAGAGCATGGCGGTGCCGGAGAAGCCCGTGGCGTAGATGCGCTTGACGTCGACGGAGTACGCGGCCGCCTCGGCGAGCAGCGCGCGCACGGCGCGGTCGTTGGGCGCGGAGTCGTCGTCGCTGCGGGTCTGGTTGGAGCTGATGAGCATCCAGCCGTACTCCTCCGCCGCGCCGCGGAAGATCTCGGCCGCCGGCGTGCCGCGCCCGCGGGGATCGAAGACCAGCAACAGCGGATAGGCCTTCTTCGCGTCGTAGGACGCAGGCAGGTAGAGCGTGTACGTCTGCGTCGCGTCGGCGCGCGTGGGGATGTTCTCGACGAAGGTGCCGCTGGTGAGGGCGGCGCCAAGGGTGGCGGCGAGCAGCAACGCGTGCATTCGCGTCTATACTGCCAGCGTTCGGTTCTCCCCTTGATGAGCGAAGCGGTGAAGCTCGCGTGACAAAAGTGCTTCAGGCGGAAAGCGTGCGCCAGGCTTTGCCCTTCAGCGCGGCCAGCGCGGCCTTGCAGGCCGGCCCGCCGAGGCTCGTGCCGGGGTGGTACATCGTGTGCGCGAGCCGGGAGTTGGCGCGCGACGCGGTACGGCGCTTCGATCTCGGCGACGAAGCGATCGTCGTGTTCCGCGGCAGCGGCGGCGTGCAGGCCGTGCCCGCGTATTGCGCGCACCAGGGCGTCGATCTCGCCCACGGCACGGTTGCCGGCGACTGCCTGCGCTGCCCACTGCACCACTGGGACTACAACGAGCGTTGGATGAAGGTCCCGGGCGCGGAGCCACGCAGCTTGCAGGCGCGGTATCGCGCGGCGGAACGGTTCGGCATGGTGTTCGTCCACGTTGGTGACAGGCCTTACCCGATTCCGGGATTCAGTGTCGGCGACGAGGTCCTCTCCTTCCGGGCGGGACAGCCGGTGGCGATCGACTGCCCGTGGTACGTGCCCGTCGCGAACGCGTTCGACATGACGCATCTCGAGACCGTCCACCGCCGCGAGCTGCGGCGCGCGCCGCAGCTCGGCTATCCGGATCCCATCACGTTCACCTGCGACTACGCGACCGCGGTCACCGGCGACGGCTGGAGCGACCGCATGATGCGCGCGCTGTCGGGCAACGACATCCGCGTGAACGTCACCTGCTCCGGCGGCACGATCATCCTGGTCGAGTCCCACATCCGCCGGCGCCGCGGGTATCTGATGGTCTCTCTGCGCCCGACGCGCACGGGCGTCTCGATCCTGCCGATCTTCGGCGTGCCGCGCACGAAGTCGGGCCTGCACCTCGTCCACGCGCGGGTGTCGGCGGCGCTATTCACAGCGTTCCTGCGCCGCGACGTCCAGGCCCTGGGCGGCATCCGTTTCCCGGCCGGCTTTCTCGACAACAAGGACGAGACGATCAACGCGTGCTACCGCTATCTCTGCGATCTGCCCGAGTACCGAAGCGAGGAGAATTCATGAAGCGTTTGCTCCCCCTCCTGATGCTGGTTTTCGTCCTTCCCCTGCGTGCGCAGGAGCCCGACGCGGCGACGCACAACGCGCTGCGCCAGCTCAAGGCGACGATGGAGAAGGCGCTCAACGAGCGCGATCTCGACACGATCGTCGCGAACGTCGACCCGAACGTCGTCTTCACGACGATGAACGGCGACGTCTGCCGCGGTCCGGAACAGATCCGCGCGTACTTTGAGAAGATGCTCACCGCGCCGGGGCACATCGTGAAGGACGTGAAGGTGTCGTTCGACGTCGACGCGCTGACCACGCTCTACGGCGGCGACACGGGCGTCGCCCTGGGCAGCTCGAAGGATCACTACGAGCTGACGAACGGCGACACGTTCGACATCCAGGGGCGCTGGACGTGCACGATGGTGCGGAACGGCGACCGCTGGGTGATCGCGGCGTTCCACTACTCGGCGAATGTGTTCGAGAACCCGATCCTCGACCGCTATCGCAAGGCGATGTGGACGGTGGGCATCGCAGCCGCCATCGCAGGCCTGATCCTCGGCTTGATTCTGGGACGTCTGTTCAAGAAACGCGCGTGATCCCCGGGACGCTGAACCTCGCTCTGACGATGGCCGCCGCGTCGGCGTGCTGCGGCGCGCTGTGGGCGGCGTCGCACGGCTCGCCGTGGCAGGTGGCCGTCGCGGCGATCGCGTTCTCGTTCGTGAACAACACGATGTTCTCTCTGCTGCACGAGTCGGTACATGGCATCGCGCACGCGGACCGCCGCGCGAACGAAACCCTCGGCACGTTCGCCGCGACGTTCTTTCCCACGTCGCTGTCGCTGCAGCGGGTGTTTCATCTCGCGCACCACGCGCGCAACCGCACGATCGACGAACAGTTCGACTACATCCGCCCGTTCGATCGGCCGCTGCTCAAGCGCGCGCAGTGGTACGCGATCCTGACGGGGCTGTACTGGGTGTTCGTCCCCCTCGGCGGCATCGCGTATCTGTTCGTTCCCTCGGCATTCACACGCTCCCGTGCATCGTCGACGGCGACGCAGACCGGCGCGGCGTCGATGTTCGCGCATCTCGACGAGGCGCCGCGCACACGCATTCGTCTGGAGCTGCTGTTCACGTTGTTCGTGCAGATCGCGCTGTTCGTACTGCTCGATCTCAACGCGACCGGCTGGCTGTTCTGCTACGCCGCGTTCGCGGTGAACTGGAGCTCGCTGCAGTACACCGATCACGCGTTCTCGAAGCTCGACGTGCGCGACGGCGCGTGGAACCTGCGTGTGAATCCGCTCACGCGCGCGTTGTTCCTCAACTACCACCATCACCTCGCCCACCACCGCCACCCGCAGGTCCCCTGGCTGCACCTCGGCCGCTACATCGATCCGTCCGAGGAGCGGCCGTCGTTCTGGAGGATCTACTGGCAGATGTGGCGGGGGCCGCGGCCGTTGCCATGAACGCAAGCCTGCGCGCGTGTTTGTGGTTCGCGGCGATCTTCGCCGTCTGCTACGGCGGCGCCTCGTGGTGGACGTCGACGCTGGCCGGACCGCTGCCCACGTGGGACTTCGCGTTCGAGCAGCGCGTGCCGTTCGTGCCGTGGGCGGCGGTCATCTATCTGACGATCACGCCCGTGCTGCTCCTGGCGCCGCTGCTACTGCGCGAGCGCACGCCGATGTTCGCGTTCGCGTTGTCGGTGCAGACGATCATCGCCACGTGCTTCTTTCTGCTGTTCCCGCAGAACGAGTGGGTGCGACCGTCCGCCAACAACTGGGCATTCCGGCTCGCGGACACGATGAACCTCTCGTACAACAACTTCCCCTCCCTGCACGTGGCGTTCGCCGTGTCCGCAGCGTGGGCGTACCGGCGGGTCGGGTGGTGGTTGTGGGCCGCCGCTGTCGCGCTGTCGACGTGGCTCATGTGGGAGCACCACCTCGTCGATATCCTCGGCGGCGTCGCGCTCGCCGCCCTCGTCATGCGCATCGCCGAGCGCGAGTCGACGTGGGTCGAGCTGTGCTGCCTCGCGCAATGCGCACGCTTCTCGCGACGGCACATCCGTTACTTCGTCATCTTCCTCGCCATCTACGGCCCGTCGCTGTTGCACTGGCGCCGCTACCGCGCCGTACGTTACGGGTTCTGCACCGCGCAATGGATCGACGACCTGTTGGACGGCGACCGTCCCTCGGACCGCGAGCCCCTCGAGATCGTCGACGATTGGAGCGGCCGCCTTCGCGGCCGCGTTGCTGGGGCCGACCTCGTGACCCCGCGCAAAGCGCGGGGCTCTATTGGACCGCGCGCCTTCGCGCACGACCGCGCACTCTCCCGCCTGACTCGCGCGTTTTTCGCTGAGATCACGCCGGAGGCACAACAGGAGTTCGTTGACCTTGTTCGCTGCATGCGTGTCGATCGTGTGCGCGTCCTCGGCCACGAACGCTGGGCCGCCGATCACCTCGACGCCCACCACCGCCGGACGTTCTCCTTGTCGGTCAACCTCATGCTGCACACCGCCGGCTGCACCGCGCGCGCGGAGGATGTCCCCTCCCTCATCGACGCCCTCGCCTGGTGCTCCGTCTTCCGCGATCTCGACGACGACCTCCGTAAAGGCCTCAACAACATCCCGAGCGGAGCGGACGTGGAGGACTGGGCGCGGGAGTCCCACGCACGCGCCTGTGTCAACCTGCAACGTTCCGCGCCAGAAATCGCGGCGCTGACCGACGGCCGCGCACGCAAATTCCTCAACGTCTTCCAACGCTCGATCGAGAAGTTCGCGGCGCTCCCGCCGCCGGCGGACGACTCGCACGCGCCCGACCCGTTCCTGCGTCAGACCTAGTGTGACGCACCGGCGAGCCGCCGGTGGACCGGCCGGCCAGCGGCCGGCGCTCCACCTGTGCCCTCACACCATCCGTCGAGAAGGAGAACAACGCACGAGCAGACGCGAAAGGCGCGCCGGCTGCCAGCCGGCCGGTCCACCGGCGGCTCGCCGGTGCGTTAGCGCGGCAGGCAGCGCTACGGAGGCGCAAGCTTCAGCGCAGCAACCGCCTGCTCGCGGCTGACGGAGGGGAAGTCCTCTAGAAACTCTTCCAGCGAGTCGACCGCTTCGAGGTAATCGATGAGGTTCTTCACCGGCACCCGCGTCCCCGCGAAAACAACCGCTCCACCCTGAACCTCGGGATCCGACGTGATGACTTCGTCCGGCGCCATAAGAAAGTTGGTGACCCCGAGAGGATTCGAACCTCCGACCAATGGTTTAGGAAACCATTGCTCTATCCGTGCTGAGCTACGGGGTCATCTTTGCTTAACTAGCCTCAGGCGAGATACTTACGTCGAGTGGGAGCATCTTAGCCGCGACTTCAAAAGGAATCATTTTACTGCCCCTAGGGCAGAAAATGAGACATTCGGACACTTCGTAGGTACCCTCCGCGGTACCCTCTCCAGATCAGCAGCGCGCGCCGTCAACGGCTTCGGTACTGTAGTTCTTCCGTGCGCCCACTTTCAACACGAACCTGTGGCACTCGGGGCTCGAGTCGTCATCACTTCTCCTTCCCCAGATCCTGCAACGGCATGGCGACGTCCATCGAGGCACCGAAGAGTGGCGCAAGGGGGTGTTTGTCGTCCATGAGATCGGTCAGCGCCGCTTCGGCCATGTAGACCCGCTGCGGCGTTCGCACGTAGAAGCGGACGTTTCCACCTGTCGGCAGCGGGAACGATGTCGCCGGCCGCATCCTGCCGATATGTTTGGCGGCCTCACTGATGAGTGTGAGCGCTCGTGCGTGGATGTGCGGATGGCCGCCTCCGCCAATGACGGCCCCGCCGTTGCGGTAGTAGACGCTCGCGTCGCCCTCTTTCGTTACCACCACCGAGGAGCCGCTGACGACGAAGTCCATGTCGGTGACGACCACGATGGGCTCGTCGTCCGCGGCGGCGAACGGCAGTTTCGCGGTGAGCGCCATTGCCCGCAACGCCGACGTCGCCTCCACATTTTTCGCTTTGTCTTCATTGCCACCGCAAGCGGCGAGCCCGATAAGCGCAAGAGCGAAGACTCTCTTCATGAGATCCCTCCAAGGCACTGCGGTTGCACTCCATTGTCGTGAAAAGGAGACCCGGATGTTCAACAAAAATAATCGCACTGACGAAGAAGAGGCCGTTGCCAATCAGGCCGGCGGCACGCTCAACCAGATCAAGGGGCGGGTGAAGCAGGCTGTGGGCGACCTGACCGGCGACCACTCGATGCACGTCAGCGGCACGAAGGACAAGCTCAAGGGCAAGCTGCAGGAAGCGTACGGCGACGTCAAGGAGAAGGAAGCGCGGCTGGAGCGCGACCTGAAGGACGTCGACGACGGACGCGTGTAAATGTGACATAGGGCGGGCTGAAGCCCGCCCTACGTCCGTGCTAACCTCCGCGCCGTGCAACTCTGGGCGGCGTTTTCCGAGGCCGGGTGGGTGGGTAGAACCGTCCTGGCCATTCTTCTCATCTTCTCGATTGTCTCGTGGGCGGTGATGATCGCCGTGCTGATGCGGTTCCGCCGCTCGCAGCGGGCGTCGCGCCGGTTCATCGGCGTTTTCCGCAAGGCCAAGCGGCTGGCGGACGTGCAATCCGCGCTCGGTCCGCTCGCGCACGCCGCGCTGGTCGGGCTCTTCCGCGCGGGCTACGCCGAGATCGAGGCGCAGATTGCGCATTCCGAGGGCGGGCGGCAGACGGTGAAATCGATCGACAGCGTGGAGCGATCGCTGATCCGGGCGACACGCATCGAAGCGGCGCGGCTTTCGCGGTTCGTGCCGTTCCTTGCGACCACAGCCGCGGCCACCCCGTTCATCGGCCTCTTCGGGACGGTCTGGGGGATCATGGAAGCGTTCGGCACCATCGGCGCGACGGGCTCGACGTCGATCACCGTGGTCGCGCCCGGCATCAGCGAGGCCCTGATCAACACCGCCGCGGGCCTGTTTGCTGCAATCCCCGCTCTGCTCGCCTACAACCACTTCGTGCAGCGCCTGCGCGGTGCGAAGGGCGAGATGGAAGACTTCACGCTCGAGTTCATGAACCTGACCGAGCGCAATTTCACCTGACTTGTTACCAACTGCGCGGCTCGCGCGTCAAAGATAGGCATGGCTTTACGACTCGGCGAAGGCGACGAAATGACCGACATGGCGGAGATCAACGTGACTCCGCTCGTCGACGTCATGCTCGTGCTGCTGATCATCTTCATGGTCACCGCGCCGATGCTGACGCAGGGACTGGACGTCGCGCTGCCCGAGGCTGAGGGAAAGAGCTTCGAGCTGGCGTCGAATCAGCCGGCGAAAGTCACGGTCACGTCGGCGGGTGCGGTATACGTCGACGGCACGCCAGTCGGCTCCACGGACCTCGATCTGTCCCTCGGGCCGATGCTGCGCACGCGGCGCGTCAAGCGCGCGCTGCTCGAGGCGGATGAGGGCGTGCCATACGGCCGCGTGGTCGCGGTGCTCGATGTGATGAACAGGGCGGGTGTGGAGCAGCTCGGCATGATCACGCGTCCGGGAGAAAAGAATGCAAGACCGCGTCGCTGAGGTCCTGGCCCAGCGCGCAACCCTCGACCGCGGTGCCGGCATCGGCGTCGTGCTGTCGATTCTTTTCCATGGCGCACTCACCGGCGCCGTGGTGTACACCGCACTGCGCGCGGCGCCGCCAGCGGCCGCCACGATGGTGAACATCCAGTTCGCGAAGATGCCTGCGGCGGCACCGGCGACTTCCAAGCCCACCCGACGGGCCGAAGCCCGTCCAACGCCACCCGCGGCAATCGAGGAGCCAAAGATCGTCGAGCCGAAACCGGTCGTCGAAAAGCCGCCCGAGACGCCGAAGAAACCGGAGAAGAACACGGTTCCCCTGTCGCCCTTCGGCCAATCGACGAAGAAAGGCAGCGACGCTCCGGCCCCTGCGCCCGCTCCCGCCCTCCCGCCAACCCCCAACAGCCAACCGCCAACCGGCGGCCCCGAGATCGCCATCGGCGGCTCGGGCATCACCGGCATCGAGGGCGGCGACTTTCCGCACGCGCTCTACCTTCAGGGCATGCACCGCCTGATCGGCAACAAGTGGTACCGCCCCGCCAGCGTCACGCCCGGGACCACAGTCATCGTCTTCCTCCGCATCCTCCGCGACGGCACGATCGCCGAAGCACGCGTCGCGACCTCGAGTGCGAACCCCACCTTCGACCGCGCCGCGCTGAGCGCCGTCCGCAGCGCGTCGCCACTCAATCCCCTGCCGTTTGCGTATTCAGGTAAAGAACTGGGAATCTACTTAACGTTCCGATGATGAAGAAACTCACATTCCTCGCGATGGTCCTGGCGATCCCGTCGGTGTTTTCGACGTCCGCCCAGACCACCACCATCACCGATACGATGAATCCGACCGAGGCCATGGCCGTCGTGCGGATTGCCGTGCCGTTCCCCGAGCTCCATCCCGCCGGCGCCCCCGCGAGCCAGCCCGTGAACGCCGAAGAAGTGCGCCAGGCGTTCTTCGGCTCCCTGACGCGCGACATCGCCTACTCCGGCATCATGGCCATCGCGCCTGTGCCGCCGAGCGTGCCCGTCACGCCCGAGCTCCTCAAGACCATCAACGCCCAGCTCCACCTTCAGCTCAATGTCTGGACCGAGGGAACGGAGTACGTCGTCGAAGCCCGGCTCGTCGACCAGAGCGGCACGGCGCAGCTCAAGAAGCGTTACCGCGCGCCCGTCGCCGCGCTCTCCCGCACCGCGCACATGCTCGCCAACGAGATCGTGCGCACGCTCAACGGGCGTCCCGGCGTGTTCCTCTCCCAGATCGCCTTCGCCTCGAACCGCACCGGCAACTGGGAGATCTGGCTGATGGACTGGGACGGCGCGAACCAGCGCAAGATCACGAACCACGGCGCGCTGTCCATCCTCCCCAGCTGGGCACCGGACAACGAGCGGATGGTCTACACCTCGTTCGCGCGCGGCACGAGCGACATGTACATCGTCAACCGCCGCGGCGGCGGGCGCACGCGCGTCAACAGCGGCCTCGCGCTCAACACCTCCGCGACGTTCTCGCCCGTCAGCAACGACATCGCGTTCGTCGGCTCGGTCAGCGGCAATCCCGACATCTACCTGATCAAGGACGACAGCTCGAACGTGCGGCGCCTCACCTCCACCGGCTCGATCGAGTCCACGCCCGAGTGGAGCCCGAGCGGCCGCCAGATCTCCTTCACCTCGGGACGCAGCGGCTCGCCGCAGATCTACGTCATGGACGCCGAGGGGACGAACGTGCGGCGGATCTCGTTCGAGGGGACCTGGAACGACGACGCCACGTGGTCGCCGGACGGCGAGAAGCTCGCGTACACCTCACGCGTCAACGGGCGCTTTCAGATCCGCATCGCCAACCTCGCCACCAATGAGAGCCGCATCGTCGCCGGCGAAGGCTCGAACGAGCAGCCGACGTGGTCGCCGGACGGACAGTGGATCGCGTTCCAGTCGAACCGCAACGGGCGGTGGCAGGTCTACCGCATGCGCATCGACGGCCGGGAGCTGCTGCCGTTGACGTCCGAGGGGGAGAACAAGGAACCGGATTGGTCGAAGAAACCCGAGTAACACAAGTCCTGAGTGCTGAGTGCTGAGTGCTGAGCACTGGTTTATCATCCGTAAAGGGAGTGGAAAGCAAATGAAGAAGATGTCGAAGCTGATCCTGACGAGCATCGCCGTGCTCTCGATTCTGGCGCTGCCGGCGTGCAAGACGAACCGCAAGAAAGTCGACCCGATCGTGACCCCGCCCGTGGTCGAGGAGACGAGGCCGCCGGAGGTCACGATGCCGGAGCGCACCGAGACGCCGGTGCAGCCGGAGAAGGACTTCGTCGAGGAGACGCCGACCGAAGAGGTGATGCCGACGGAGATCGACGCGCTGAACCGGTACGCCATCGAGAAGGGCTACATCCGCCACGCGTACTTCACCTACGACGAGGCGACGCTCGACGGCGCGGCGCAGGACGCGCTGCAGAGCTCCGCGACGTGGCTGAAGGGCGAAGGCTCGGGGTACAACCTGCTCATCGAAGGCCACTGCGACGAGCGCGGCACCGAGCAGTACAACCTCGCCCTCGGCGACCGCCGCGCGAATACCGCCAAAGATTACCTCATGACCCTCGGCATCAACGCCGGCCGCATCCGCACCGTGAGCTACGGCGAGGAGCGTCCGGCCGATGAAGGACATGACGACTCCGCGTGGGCGAAGAACCGCCGCGCGCACCTCGTGCTCGTGAGATGACGATGAAAAGCCTCCGACTCCTGGCGCTGGCCGCGGCATTCGCCGCGGCCGGCTGCGCCTCCAACACTGATTTGCAGCGCTCGCAGGACCAGATCGCCGAGCTGCAGGAAGAGCTCGCGAACGTCAGGCGCACTTCCGCGGGCAAGGAAGAAGTGCAGGGCGTGAACGTGCGCATCGCGGAGCAGACGGAGACGCTGCTGCGGTCCAACGCGACTCTCGTGGCGAAGGTGGCCGAGCTCGAAGACCGGATGCAGAACGCGTCGGGCGTGAACGAGACGATGGCTCATCGCATCGACCAGCTCGCCCAGCAGCTGTCGCAGAACCAGCGCGACCTGGAGAACGTCAAGGCCCTGCTCGCCGCGATGCAGCAGCAGCCGGCCTCATCGACCGGACCGGCCACGGGCGGAACGCCGTCGTCGGGGGAGATGACCGTTCCGGCGACGCCGATCGCGCCCGCCGGAGACCCGATGGAGACCTATCAGGCCGCCCTCCGCGACTACCAGCGCGGGAACTACGACCTGGCCATCGAGGGCTTCCGGGAGTTCGTTGCGGGGAGCCCACGGGCCGACCTGGCGGACAACGCGGCGTACTGGATCGGCGAGAGTCTTTTCTCGCAGAAGAAATATCGGGACGCCATCGAGCAGTTTGACAGCGTCGTCAACAATTACCCGAAGTCCGACAAGGTCCCGGGTGCGTTGCTGAAGAAGGGTTACGCGTACATCAACGTCGGCGAGAGAGCACAGGGAGTTGTGCAACTGCAATATGTGTTGCACGAGCACCCGAAGTCTCAGGAAGCGGCGCTGGCGCGGCAGAAACTCCGTCAGCTGGGCATCGAAACCAAGTAGACTTCGATATATCAATCACTTAGGAGCAGATTCATGGCGAATATTGCCTCAGCCGAGAAACAGAGACGGCAGGCCGAGAAGAGCAAAGCGCGCAACCGCGCGGGCAAGTCGACTCTCCGGACGACGCTGAAGAAGGCGCGGACGGACATCCAGGGTGGCGACGCGGACAAGGAAACGCTCGCGACCAGTTTTTCGGCGATCGACAAGGCAGCCAAGCGCGGCCTGATCAAAGAGAACACCGCCAACCGCTACAAGTCCCGCCTCGCCGGCGCCTCCAAGCGCTCGGCCGCGAAGTGACGTAGGGCGGGCTCGGCCCGCCCTGCTTCGTTTCCTGTCCCTATCTCATTGGACCGCTGCCGTCCCGGCGGCTGATCGGGCGGCGTCTCGCCGCCCGCGGGTGGGGGAAACGTGCCTGGTCGCGAGACTTCCCCGCCCACCCGGAGTGGCGGCGCGGGACGCCGCCACATCAGCCAGCGGAACGCTGGCGGTCCGGGCGTTACATCGGTAGCTCTCCCCGCTTCAACCGATCCAGCAACTGCGAGGCGTCGAATACGCGATCGCCCGCCGGGAGCTCGCGGAAGATCGTGAAGCGGACCGCACCGCTGCGCTGACGGGAGAACGAGACCTCCGAGCGCACCGGCTGTTCGGTGGACGTCGGCGTCTGCGGCGGCGACGCAACGTCGGGGCCCGTGTTCTCGTTGACGTTCACGACCGACCCTTCGTAGGTCAGCTCGTGGACGACGAGATAGATCTTGCCGCGGTCGATCGTGGCCCGGGCGGCTTCGGTGAGCAGCGCTCGCTTCACGCCCTCCTCCGACATCGACGTCACGGAGTCGAGATGCACCGACCAGGTGTCGCCGCCCATCGACTCGACTTTGGTCGTGTACTTCGGCGTGTCGGACGATGAGGTGCTGCACGCCATCATCGCGAGGGTTGCGAGCGCAATCACGGTTCTCATGGCTTTAGGATAGCGCCAAGTCATCCGTCGCCCTCTGTGTTCTCTGTACTACTCATCTCGTGTTTCTTCGCGCGGCGCAACGTTTTCGCGGCGAAGCCTCTGTGCTCTCCCTCTTCTCTGTGGTGAATCGGTCCCCCTTCGTGCCTGCCGCGCGAAAGAGACCGTTCACCACAGAGACGCAGAGACCACAGAGGCTTCGCCGCGAATACTTGGTTGCGGCTCGGCCGCGCTGTGTCTCTGTGGTGAATCCACGTGCCTGCTGCGAATGACGTGCGTATTCACCACGAAAGAGGGGGTGCCGGTGGCGCGCGAAGGCGCGCCGTCGAATCTAGCCCCGCGCTGGTGCGCGGGGTTGCGCGGATCGAACACGATTGCGGCCGCGAAGGCGGTCGCTACAAACGCGCGAGTTGTAGCGACCGCCTTCGCGGTCGCACCGTTTCGCTCACTCGCGAACCCCGCGCAAAGCGCGGGGCTAGATTGGACGGCGCGCCTTCGCGCGCCACGTGTCGGCTCTCGCCGAGTTGGGAGACTTTCGCAGCAGAGACACAGAGACACAGAGGGGGACGGAGGAAGACTGCTCTACGATACGGGCATGCTCCTGTACCGCGAGCTCACCGGGCGGCGATGCAGACGGTGTTCGTCCACACGCGGCCCGGCGGCGCTGCCGTGTTCGCGCCAGACTGCGTGCGGGAGTCGTTTCGCGAGCAGACCACCCTCCTCGAAGGCGACGACGGCGGCCGCTCCCTCCGCGGCCTGGAATGGGCGTGGGACCCCGACCCCGCCGACGACACGTACGCGGTCGAGTACACGTTCCTCCTCCGCGACGGCACGAACGTGCACTCGGTTCACGACCACCATGTCGAAGGACTCTTCTCGCGCGCGACCTGGGTGCGCCTCCTCGAGGAAACCGGCTTCCGCGTGGATACGTTCGCCCGTCCCCTCGACGACGACACGCACGACGAGGTGTTCGTGTGTCATGTGGAGTGCGGCGACGGTTAGAGTCGGCCTCCTCGCCGTCAACGCACTCCGCATCCGAAAAAATAGCCTGCGACCTCACGCACAGAGTCTGCGACCCAACGGAATGGTTCCGCGACCTCAAGATCGGGGTTGGACGACCTCACGCGTGAGGTCTGCAACCGCACGACTGTGGTCGTACGACCACACGGTCGCGGTAAGGTGTCCTCGCAAGAGGAGCCGGCGACTTCACGAACGGGGTCGAGTGACCTAGCGAAAGGACGAATCCACTTCACGAACGAGGTCTGCGAGCTCACGCGCCGGGTCCAGCGACCGGCGGTCACGGTGCCGCGATCCCGATCGTGAAGTCCTCGACTCCGTGGGTCGGGTCGCAGACGATACGCGTAAGGTCGCGGACTATTTCAGTCCGCGTCGCGAACCCGAATCGCGAAGTCGTCCGAGTCGCGGGTGAGGTTGAACAACCACACCGGTCCGCTCCGGAACCCGGTACACGAGGTTACCGTCCTCGTTCGCGAGGTCGTCCCACCTCGTTCGCGAAGTCGCGGACCGCAATGCCGAAGTCGCGGAGCGCTCCGAATATAGAAAAGCGGCGACTCGTCGTCGCCGCACTCCAGACTAGAACCCTTCCAGCAGGTTGGTCACCAGGCCCTCGGCGAAGCGTACGGCGATCTCCTGGATCGCGCGCGTTTCCTGGTCGAAGGCGTCGGTGGTGCCGAGGTTGACTTCGTAGTTCTCGGTGAAGCGGTACTGGTCGTTCTTCCACAGCACCTTGTCGTCGTTGCGGTGGTCGAGGAGCTCGATCTTCGCGGTGATGGAGATCTGGTAGCGCGTCGCGCGGCCCTGGTCGAAGGCGATCGGGAAGATGTTGAAAGTGTCGATCGAGCCGCGGAGGATGGCGTCGGCCTTGGACGTGCCGGTGACGAGCGTCAGCCGTCCGCGGGACACGAACTCCTCCGCCACGGCCTGCGTCACGCGCTGCTCGAGCTCTACGCGCGTGGTCTTGTTCACGAACGCCGGCACTTCCAACGTGCGGATGGAGGGATCGAGGAAGTTGGAGCGGCCGACGAGGCCGTAGCCGCAACCAAGCGTAAAAACACTGACGAGAAACAGCGCAACCAGCGAGAGTCGTTTCATCGCTTGTAGGTCACCTGGACGCCCATTTCGTCGATGTTCTTCTCCGACATCTTCTCGAAGCGCTCCAGGTTGTACTCCCAGATCAGGGTGTTCCCCTGCTTGCGCGTGGCGTTGTGCGACACGATCGTGAACGGCGCCGTGATGCGGTACGTCACGCGCATCTTCTTGAACGCGTCGCGGATCATCTTCTCTGTGTCTTTGTCGAGCTTCGGCCCGCCCGCTGCTTCCTTCTCGACGGCCTTGGTCGGGTTCTGCGGCGTGGTACGGATAGTGATCGTGTCTCCCTTCTCCGTCACCTCCAGCCCTTCGAACGGCGAATCGACGACGTTCTTCTGCGTCGGATCGCCGCCTTCCTTGGACGGCAGTTTCACGCCCACGAGGTTGCTGAGGCGATCGAAGCCGAACTTGAAGTCGGTGGCCACGCCGAAGTCCTTCTCCGCCGCCTTGAAGTCGAGGAGCTTGACACCTTTGGGCAGCCCCTTCCCGATCTCCTCACGCGACGGCTCCTTGCCGGAGCCGCCCTCCTTCTTCATGTTGGCCTTGAACTCCGCCCGCGCCTTGGCCAGCTCGGCCTCGGTCATCGGACCTTTCTTCCCTTCCATCTCCCGCGCGAACTGGGCCATGACGACGACCATAGGCTCCATGTCGATGCCGAGGTGGAAGTCGGCGGTGCCGGAGAGATCCTTCTGCAGGTTGATCGACTGGTCGATCTCGAAACAGCCGGCGAGCAGGACGACGGAGAGGAGGGCGAGGAGTTTCTTCACGCGGCAAGCTTACCGTATGACGATGTTCACCAGCTTGCCCGGGACGTAGATCCTCTTGACGAGCTCCTTGCCCGTGATCCAGGCCTGGATCTTCCCGTTCGCCGCGATGGCTTCGAACACCTTCTCCTCCACCGCCGGCGCCGCCACTTCGACCTGTCCGCGCAGCTTCCCGTTCACCTGCACGGCGATCACGACGGTGTCTTCCTGCATGAGTGCGGGATCGGCCACGGGCCACTTCGACGTCAGCACGAATTCTTCGTTCCCGAGCATCGCCCACAGCTCCTCGGTCATGTGCGGCGCGAAGGGATGCAGGAGCTGGAGCAACGTCTCGTAGGCCCCACGTGACGGAGCGTCGCTGAGGGCGTTGGAGAACTCCATGAGGGCGGAGATGGCGGTGTTGAACTCGAAGCGCTCGATGCGCGACGTCACGGCGTCGATGGTCTGGTGCATCTTGCGGACGACGTCCGGCGACACCTGGTCCTGCAGGCGGTCGAACATGTTCCAGACGCGGCCGAGGAACCGGAACGCACCGACGACGCCGTCATCGGACCACGCCGCTTCCTTCTCCGGCGGGGCGATGAAGAGCGTGTACACGCGCTCCGTGTCGGCGCCGTAGCGCGCGATCAGTTCGTCCGGAGGGACGACGTTGAGGCGCGACTTCGACATCTTCGTGACTTCGGCGCTCAGCGCCTCGTCGCCGCGGTATGGCTTCCCGTCCCGCCATTGCACCTCGGACGGCGACACCCAACTCCCCTGCGGGTCTTTGTACCCTTCCTTGGTGATGACGCCCTGGTTGAAGAGCCGCGTGAAGGGCTCCTCGAACGTGAGCAGGCCCATGTCGTAGAGCGTGCGCGTGACGAAGCGCGCGTAGAGCAGGTGCAGAATGGCGTGCTCGATGCCGCCGATGTACTGGTCGACCGGCAGCCAGCGGTTCACGACCGCCGGGTCAAAAATCCTCTGGTCGTCGCGCGGCGTGACGAAGCGGAGGAAGTACCACGACGAGTCGACGAACGTGTCCATCGTGTCGGTCTCGCGCTTCGCCGGCGCGTTGCACTGCGGGCAAGCCACGTTGACGAATGCCTCGTGTTTCGCGAGCGGGTTGCCTTCGCGGCCTGTGAACGGCACATCCAGCGGGAGCGTCACCGGGAGCTGCTCCTCGGGCACAGGCACGAGCCCGCACGCCTCGCAGTAGATCATCGGGATGGGCGTGCCCCAGTAGCGCTGCCGGGAGATGAGCCAGTCGCGCAGGCGGTACCGGACGGTCCCCTTGCCGAGACCGCGCTCTTCGATGATCTGGATGATGCGCTCGATGGCCTTCGTCACCGTGAGGTTGTCGAGCGGGCCGGAGTTGATCGCGACGCCCGTGTCGTCCTTGGCGGTGAACGGCAGCTCCGATTGCTCGCCGGACGTCAGCCGGATGACGGTGCGGATCTCCAGGCCGTACTGCTGCGCGAATTCGTAATCGCGCTGGTCGTGCGCGGGCACGGCCATGAGCGCGCCCGTGCCGTACTGCGGCAGGACGAAGTTCCCGAGCCAGATCGGGATCTCCTCGTTGGTGAACGGATTGATGGCCGTCTTCCCGGTGAAGTGTCCTTCCTTGCCGGCTTCCTGGCGCTCGAGCGCGGACTGATTGCGGACGGCGGTGATCCACTCCTCGATCGCCGCGCGATCGGGATGATCGGCGATGAGCGCCGGGACGTCGCGATGCTCGGGGGCGACGACCATGAACGTCGCGCCGAAGATCGTGTCGGGCCGCGTGGTGAAGACGCGGAGCGGATGGCCCAGCGACGGCACGGCGAAATCGACGTCGGCGCCGAGGGACTTGCCGATCCAGTTGCGCTGCATCAGCTTGACCTTCTCGGGCCAGTGGTCGAGCGTGTCGAGGCCGGCGTCGAGGCGGTCGGCGTATTCGGTGATCTTGAGGAACCACTGCGAGAGCTCGCGCTGCTCGACGAGCGCGCCGCAGCGCTCGCAGCGGCCGTCGACGACCTGCTCGTTCGCGAGGACGGTCTGGTCCTGCGGGCACCAGTTCACCGGCGCCTTGCCGCGATAGGCCAACCCGCGGTGATAGAGCTGCAGGAAGAGCCACTGGTTCCAGTGGTAGTACTCGGGCTCGCACGAGGCGATCTCTTTGGACCAGTCGTAGAGGATGCCCCAGCGGCCGAACTGCTTCTTCATCCGCTCGATGTTGCCGAGGGTCCAGACGCGGGGGTGGGTGCCGCGCTTGATGGCCGCGTTCTCGGCGGGCAGGCCGAAGGCGTCCCAACCCATGGGATTCAGGGCCGCGCGGCCCTGCATGCGGAAGTAGCGATAGACGGCGTCGCCGAGGATGTAGTTGCGGCCATGACCGACGTGGAGGTCGCCGGAGGGGTAAGGGAACATGTTGAGCATGTAGAGCTTCTGGCCCGGCGCGGTGACGTCGACCTCCGCGACCCGCGCCTCGGCCCAACGCTGCTGCCACTTCGGCTCGATCTCTGTGGGGCGGTATTGCATAAGCGCGGGAGTATAACTGTGGCATTTCCCTCTGTCGCCCGCTACGCGGGCTGCGTGTGGATCGCCGACTCCGTACCCCGGCTGAAGCCGGGGGCTATTGTCTGTTGCCGCCTACGGCGGCTCTCTCTTGCCCGCGTAGCGGGCAGCCAGAGAATAGACCGGTCCCACAGACTCCGAACCCCGGCTGGAAGCCGGGTCTGTTGTCTGTTGCCGCCTACGGCGGCTCTCTCTTGCCCGCGTAGCGGGCAGCCAGAGAATAGACCCCGGCTTCAGCCGGGGGAAC
The DNA here is from genome assembly GCA_963821585.1 of uncultured Acidobacteriota bacterium. Lineage (GTDB taxonomy): Bacteria > Acidobacteriota > Thermoanaerobaculia > Gp7-AA8 > Gp7-AA8 > QHVT01. The sequence goes on along the minus strand of CAWGEI010000003.1, from coordinate 2,045,613 downwards.
GGTGGCCAGCGAACGAGCCCGCGTAGCGGGCGGCAGGCATCAGTGCCGGACGCCACGGCGGCGGGGGCTGGCGGGGGGCAGCACGAGCTCGTACGCTCCCCGCCCGTGCGTGGCGGCGACCACCCGGCCGTCCGCGGTCACCGCAAAGTCGGTCACGATCACCGGCGGCATCCCCGCGGACATGTACGTCCACCGCACGCCATCCCAGCGGAACACACCGATGTCCGTGCCGGCGTAGAGGTACGGCTTGCGGAGCAACAACGCGTTCACCGGGATATCCGGCAGTCCCTCGCGCAACACCTCCCACGACGCGCCGCCGTCGCGGGTGACGAACACATGATCCGTGGCGTAGCCGGAGAAGCCGGCGTACGCGACGTCACCGTCGATCACGATCGCCCGCGCGGCGCGGTCCGGCAAGCCCTTGCTGACGTCCGTCCACGTGACGCCGTCGTCGTGAGAGCGCATCACGCGCCCTCGCGACGAGCCCGTGTACAGCACGCTCTCGCTGACGCCGATCACGGAGAGCGTGTCGCCGTTGCCTTTCGTCAAATCGAGGTCTCCGGCGGGTGCCGTCCACGTCCGGCTGAAATCCCCGCTGCGGAACAGCCGCCACGTGCCGAAGTACAGCGCGTTCGTCGAGCGCAGGTGCTCGAACGGTGCGATGAAGGGAAACGGTCCCGGTTGGAACGCGCTGTCCTCCACGGCATAGCCGAGGTAGCGGTCGTCGCGGAACAGGATGATGGCGTCGTAGACGTAGTTCGCCAGGAACAGGCCCGGGTCGTTGTTGTCGAAGAGGATCGAGCCGTAGTCGCCCGTGACCAGCTCGCGCCACTGCCCGTTCGGCCCGCGGCGCTCCAGACCGTTGTCCTGCGTACCGAGGTACAGCACTGCCGGGTCGGTCGGATGCGCGGCGATGCCGTACGCCTGCACGAGCGACAGCGTCCCGGACAGCGACTCGAACGACGTCCCGTGGTCGTGCGACAGGAACACGCCACCGTCATTGCCGAGATAAAGAGTGGACGAATCGAACGGATGGAACGCCAGGGAGTGCTGGTCCACGTGCGACGTCGAATTCGCCGGATTGAAGATGTCCTCGGGCGTATAGCCCTTCGTCACGTTCGCGAACGTCTGGCCACCGTCCAGCGAGCGGTAGAGATCGTACATCCCCACGTAGACGACGTTCGGATCCACCGGATCCACGCTCACGAACACGGCCGGATGTTTCGCGAGGCCCGTCGCGGCCCGGTCGCTCCAGGTCAGCCCGCCGTCATCGCTGACGGTGAAGCGCGGCCGCGGACCGTTGTCGGTGTAGGTGATCGAGTGGGCAACCACGCGCTGCGGCGCCGCGGGAGTGACGCCGAGGCGCGGATGCACGGTGTCGGCGACGAGATCGAGGACCTGCGTCCACGTCCGTCCGCCGTCGGTCGAGCGGTAGATGCCCGGCGAGCCGCCGCCCGGCTGATCGACGCGGTGCATGCCCGCGAGCAGCGTCGTACCCCCCGGCAGCGCGACGAGGTCCGAGGGCAGCCCGGCGAAGCGGCGCATCCAAGTGACGCCGCCGTCGGTCGATTCGAGGATGCCGCTGGAGAACAGCGAGCCGCTTGCGGCGAGGCGCGAGTACTGCGCGACCCACAGATGCTCGGGATTCGTGGGATGGACGACGATGCGCGGCGTCGCGCCGCGCGTGCCGAACGTCGGTCCGGAGACCTGCCGCCAGTGCGCGCCCGCGTCGTCGGAGCGGAGAACGCCCGTGCCCAGGAAGTCGCTGCCCATCGTGGCGTAGACGAGTTTGGGATTCGAGGGCGCGAACGCGATCGCGCCGACGGCGAGGTCCGCGTGATCGTCGCTCACCGGCGCGAAATGGCGGCCCGCGTCCGTCGAGCGCCAGATCCCGCCGCTCGACGAGCCGGCCAGGACGATGTCGGGATTCACGCGCGAGACCGCCAGCGCCTTCACCCGTCCGGTCGCGGCCAGCCACGGCCAGTCGACGAACACCGGCAGCGGCCCGATCGCGCGCCAGAAGGGCTGGGCGGCGGCATCGCTCTCGATGGCGTTGCCGGCGATGCGCATGCGCTGGGTTTCGCGCAATGCATTGCGGCGTCCGTCCGCCGGAATGGCGTCGAAGGGATACGCGCGCTGGTCGTACAGCCAGCGCTCGCGCGCCGCGCCGTTCTCCACGGGCGGTGGAGGCGGCGGCGCGGACGGGCGGCAGGCGGCAACGAACAGCGCAGCGGCGACGAGGAGTTTTCGCATGGGCGTTTACGGGTAGACGAACGTCACCGGTCCATCGTTCTCCAGCGCCACGATCATCATTTCCCGGAAGCGTCCCGTCTTCACGAGGATGCCGGTCGACGCGAGCTCCCGCAGGAACAGCTCGAACAGCTCCCGCGCCCTCCCCGGCTCCTCGGCCTTATCGAAGCTGGGGCGCCGTCCCCTGGCGATCGAGCCGGCGAGCGTGAACTGCGACACGGCGAGGATTTCGCCACCCGCTTCCGAGACGTCGCGGTTCATCTTCCCGGCGTCGTCGGAGAAGATGCGCAGCTCGCGGATCTTCTTCGCGGCGTCGCGGATGCCCTGTTCCGTATCGCCCTTTTCGACGGCGCCGAGGATGAGCAGGCCGGGGCCGATCTCGGAGACGAGCTCCGCTCCGACAGTCACGGACGCGCGCCGCACGCGCTGGATCACGCACTTCATGGAGCCGCAGATTCTACGGCGCGTGGAACAGGTTAGAATCCGACTTCCACACGGTTCCGCGTCGTTTCTGCAACAACGCGGCAAGGAGAATCGTCACTCATGATCAACAAAGTCATTCTGGTCGGGCGTCTGGGCAAGGACCCGGAGATCCGCTCGACTCCGCAGGGCAACACCGTCGCGAAGTTCACACTGGCGACGGACGAGAAGTTCACCGATCGCGCCGGCGAGAAGCAGGAGCGCACCGAGTGGCACAACATCGTCGCCTGGGGCAAGCTGGGCGAGATCTGCGGGCAGTACCTGAAGAAGGGAAAGCTCGTGTATATCGAAGGCTCGATCCGCACGGACAGCTGGGACGACAAGGAGTCGGGCCAGAAGAAGTACCGCACCGAGATCGTGGCCAACACGATGAAGATGCTCGACCGCCGCGGCGATGAAGGCGGCGGTGGCAGCGGTGGCAGTTACGACCGCGGCAGCAGCAGCTACGGCCAGTCGCAGTCGCGCGGCGGCGGCAGTGGCAGCAGCGGCAGCTCGCGTCCGGCCTCTTCGGAGATCGAGGACGACGAGGAAGTACCGTTCTGATGAGAGCACGTAGGGCGTGGCTTCAGCCCGCCCGCCCCCGGGGAGGCGGGCTGAAGCCGCGCCCTACGTTTTTGCTGCTCCTCTTCTGCGCACTTCCGCTGTTCGCGCAGACCACGGCATCGCTCACCGGCACGGTCAGCAGCAGCGATGCACCGCTCGCGAACGCGCGCGTCACCGTGCGCTCCGCATCGCTGCAGGGCGAGCGCACGGCGGTCACCGCGGGCAACGGCGCGTATCTCTTTCCGGCTTTGCCTCCCGGCGAGTACAGCGTGCGCGTCGTCGCAAACGACCATCCCGAGATCCAGCGGAACGCGACGCTGGAGCTGGCGCAGACCACGCGCGTCGACATCGTGTTCGCGACGACGGAGACGGTCGCCCAGGTCGCGCCGGCCATCGAGTCCAAGCCGGTCGCCACGTCGCTCCCCCTCGAAGCGATCGAGAAGCTCCCCGTGCAGCGCAACCAGCTCGCCACGGCGCAGCTCGCGCCGGGCGTCAGCAGCAACACCCTCTCGAACGGCGTGCTGCAGATCTCCGGCGGTCCCGGTTACGACAACCTCGTCACCATCAACGGCGTGGTCGTCAACGAAAACACGCGCGGGCAGATGCGGCCGCTGTACGTGGAGGACGCCATCGACGAGACGACCGTGCTCACCGGCGCGATCAGCGCGGAGTACGGGCGCTTCACCGGCGGCGTGGTCTCGACGATCACCAAGCAGGGCAGCAATCAGCTCTCCGGCTCGGTGCGCGACTCGCTCAGCAATCCGTCGTGGTCCGTGCAGTCGCCCGCGAACGAAGAGCGCGAAGATCATCTTAATCACGTCTTCGAAGCCACCCTCGGCGGCCCGCTGCTGCGCGACCGAATCTGGTTCTTCACGGCGGGCCGCTGGGCGAAGAACGACACGGCGCGGCAGACGAACGCCATCCCCGCGACGACGACCGGCAACGTCACCTCCCCCGCCTCGCCGCAGCTCAGCTACAGCGAGAGCAACGACCAGAAGCGCTACGAGGGGAAGATCACGGCCAGCCCGCTGCCGGGCCACACCCTGATCGGGTCGTACTTCGGCATCGACACCGCGACGGAGAACAGCCGCGCCGCGAACAACATCTACGACGAAGCCAGCCTCACCGAGCGCGACGACCCGGATTCGCTGCTCGCGTTGCGGTGGGACGGCGTCTTCGGCGAGCGCACGCTCGTCGAGGTCCAGCTCTCGCGGCGGGCGATGTCGCTCAGCAGCGGCGCGCTGTCGAACGACCTCATCGCCGGCACGGTCGTCCTCGACCGCGCCAACCAGAACGCGCGCTTCAACTCGCCGTCGCTCTGCGGCATCTGCGATCCCGAGGAGCGGGACAACGACGACGTGCTGGTGAAGATCAACTACTTTACCGGGACACATCGCCTCGTCGCCGGCATCGACCGCTTTACGGAGCGGCACCTCCTCGACGACCGCCAGTCGGGCAGCGACTTCTCCGTGTTCGTCACGCGCGCACAGTGGAAGGATGGCGTCATCTATCCCGTCATCACCCCGACCAACGCCAACGGCGGCGGGACGTTCATCCGCTGGAACCCGGTCCTGGTCACCGCGCGCGAGAACGAGCTGCGCACCGACTCGCTCTTCCTCAACGACACCTGGGACCTCGGGACGCGCTGGAGCCTCACCGCCGGCGCGCGCTACGACCGCAATCACGCCGAGGATTCGGACAGGGTGGTGACGGCGGACGATGCGCGGTTCTCGCCGCGCGTGGGCGTGCAGTACGACCTCCGCGGCGACGGCCGGCAGCGCGTGAGCGCGTCGTATGGTGAGTACTCATCGCGCGTCGCGGACGCCATCGCGTCGTCGAATCAGACCGCCGGCAGCTCGGCGGCGATCGACTACGCGTACCGCGGCCCGGCCATCAACCAGAACGGGCTCACGGTGCCGCTCGCGCAGGCGCTGGAGATGCTCTTCGCCTATTTCAACACCCAGCAGGGCGGCACGGGCAACACCAGCGCGCAGAACCTCCGCCCGACCGGCAGCCGTGTCGTACCCGGCTACTCGACGTATTTCGACGGCACGCTCTCCACGCCGTACGTGCGCGAGGCCACCCTCGGCTACGGCGCGGATATCGGCGCGCGCGGCTACGTCCGCGTCGATCTCGTGGCGCGCGACTGGCGCGACTTCTACGCGCTCGAGGTCACGCAGACCACGCAGCGCACCACCACGCCCCTCGGCATCCCGGTCGATCTCGCGCTCGTGCGCAACACGAACGACATCGAACGCACGTACCGCGGCGTACACCTGCAGGGGCGCTGGAGCGCGTCGCGGTTCGACGCGGGTGTGTTCTACACGTGGTCGCAGCTGCGCGGGAACGACGAGGGCGAGACCGCCAACGGCCCGATCGCGAACTTCGTCCCGTCGATCTACTACCCCGAATTCATGGACTACGAGCGGAACAACCCCACCGGATACCTGCGCGGCGACCAGCGCCATCGCGTCCGCGCCTGGGCCGGCGTCACCCTCGGCGACTTCGAGGCCTCGCTGCTGCAGACGTTCGACTCGGGGCAGGCGTATTCGATCAGCCTGCCGGTCAACGTGACGCGCTACACCGGCGCGCCGGCGAATCCCGGCTACGCGTCGATCCCCAACGGACGCTACTACCTCACCGATCGCGGCGCGCTGCGGGGGGACGACGTGACGTCGACCAACCTCGCGCTGCGCTATCGATATCGCTTCCTCTTCGCGCAGGCGGACGTGCTCAACGTCTTCAACGAGGACGCCATCGCCGACCCCCTGCGCCTCGGCAGCGGCGTCACCACGGCCGCAAACTCGCAGACCCTCCAGCCGTTCGACCCGCGGACGACGCCGGTGGAAGGCACGCACTACCAGTTCGCGTCGAACTTCGGCCAGCCGCTGAACAACCTCGCCTACCAGGCACCGCGGACGTTCCGCATCTCCCTCGGCGCGAAGTTCTAAGTTATCCTCCCGAGATGTACCGCGGAGAGCTCTTCAACAGCATCACCCACCTCGTCGGGACGGTCATGGCGGTCGTGGGGACGTCCGTGCTCATCACCACCGCCGCGTTCCACGGCGCGGGTGCGCGGCAACTCGTGGCGCTGTCGGTCTATGGCGCGATGATGGTGGTGCTCTTCCTCTCCTCGACGCTGTACCACAGCCTCACCCCGGGACGCGCGAAGCAGATCTTCCACGTCTTCGACCACTGCGCGATCTACCTCCTCATCGCCGGGACCTACACGCCCTTCACCCTCGTGACGCTGCGCGGCCCGTGGGGATGGTCGCTGTTCGCGATCGTCTGGGCCCTGGCCGCCGCGGGCGTGGCCAAGGACGTCTTCCTGCACGGCCGCTATCGCGCCGTGTCCGTCGTGCTCTACATGGTCATGGGCTGGCTCGTGGTCGTGGCGTTCGGCCCGCTCAAGCAGGCCCTCCCCATGGACGGCATCCTGTGGCTGGTCGCCGGAGGCATCGTCTACACCGCCGGCGTCCTCTTCTTCGCCCTGTCCAAGCGCGTCCTGCACATGCACGGCGTCTGGCACCTCTGTGTCCTCGGCGGCAGCATGTGCCACTACGTGGCCGTGTTCCGCTACGTGGCCGTGTAGCGAGATCTGCCGCCGCTGCCGCCCGCTACGCAGGCTCGCGATCAACGACGCCCCCGGTTCCTCCGGCTGAAGCCGGAGGCTATTGTCTGACGCCTGCTACGCAGGCTCGGGTTCCTGCCGACGTAGGCGGCTCGAGGGAATAGACCCCGGCTTCAGCCGGGGATCGGTGTCCTCTCCAGGAATCAGCCCGTGTAGCGGGCGACAGCGAGCCTCCCGCGATCACACCCCGTAGCGCTCGCGCAGCACCTGCAGATGATGCCGTTCGTGGCCGACGATCACGTAGGCCATGCCGAGGACGCTCACCGGGGCCAGGTTGGCCGTTCCCCGCCGCTCCCAGGCCTCGGGGCGCAGGTTCTTGAAGAAGACGATGTTCGTGCGGCGGACGAGGGCGTAGTGCTCGGCGAGGTCGCCGAGCTTCCAGTCGTCGAACGAGGCGTTGGCCACGTAGGTGTTCTCGTCGAAGCCCGGGAGGGGCTGTTCCTCCCCGCGGGCGATGGCCAGGGCGCGGTAGCCGAGGATGCGCTCGGCGTCGGCGATATGGCCGATCACTTCTTTCACGCTCCACTTTCCCTCGGTGTAGCGATGTCCGGCCTTGCCTTCGTCGAGCGAGGAGAGGAACTTCTGCATCGCGGACGACTGCTGCTCCATGGCCGGGAGGATGTCGTCCTCCTCCACGAGCGCGACGTAGCCGGCGTGGGCGGGGGCGTAATCCGTTGGGGTGGCACGCGTCATCGATCGATCCTCACGAACGTTTTGTAGTGATCATTGGTGTACCAGGTGTCGCCCTCTCTCCCCTGCACGACGCGGCGCGCGCCGCGATCGGCTTCACCAGGCGTACGGACGGTGTACTCGCGATAGTAGCCGCGCGGCTGCAAGGGCAGTTGCGCCTCGCGATTGGCGAATGTGCTGCCGTCTTTCTTGTAGGGATACGGGCCGCCGCGGTCGATGAGCATCAGCGTCGCCAGGAGTTGCTCGCGCTCCGGCTCGGGAACGACCTCCTGCACGCGAGACCATTTCTGTTTTTCGACCGCCACCGGTACGGCGGCGCGCGTGGACGGCTTCTCCGGCGCGAACTCCGCCCGCTGCTGCCACAGCGCCGTGACGAAGACGGCCAGCGCGGCCAGGATCCAGATCAGCGACTTCGTTCGTCTCTGCATCACCATACGAATACCAGATGAATGTTCCGCTCGCTACTGGCGGCGAGCCAGGTGTCCACGAGCGTGGACATGTCCCGGGGCATCTGCTGCCACAGGAGCGCCGCGTGATGGACGAAAAGGACGAGCATCTCACCGTCGAATTCGAGGTCGTGCAGACATTCCTCGAGAGCGTCCCAATTGTGGCCGAAGTAGTCGGGCAGCACGAGCGCCTCGGCGATGGCTGCGAGCAGCTCCTCTTTCGTAGGGGTGGGCCCGAGGGTGACCTCGCGGACGCGCAGGACATCCTCGGCGTGCAGCGCCTCCGCCGCCTCCTCGGTCGCGAAATGCACCGGCAGCTCGCCGAGCGTCATGCGCTCACAGTAACACCGCTCAACGTCAACACGCCCGTCGCGCTTACCGACACGTTGCGCATCTTCCGGGAGTGGACGACCACGGACTGGCCGTGGATCAGCGGCACGAGCGGCGCCTCGTCGCGGATGATGCGCTGGATCTCCCGCTTGTGCTCCTCGGTCGGCTGCTCGCGAAAGCTCGCCAGCGCGGCGTCCATGGCCGCGTTCCGCCAGCGGCTGTGGTTCGAGTGGTGGTTCTCGAGCCCGCACATCTTCGACCAGAGCAGGGCCTCGAAGAAGTCCGCGGGATCGGGCGTGTCCGCGATCCAGCCGGCGAGCGCGATGTCGTAGTTGCCGCGCACGAGATCGCCGAAGAACTCGTCGCTCGTCTTCGTCTCGCGCAGCTCGACCGCGATGCCGACGTGCGCCAGTTGCATCTTGACCGCCTGCGCGACCGGCAGCGGCTTCGGAAAGTACGGCCGCGGCGCCCACGGGATGAGCAGCGACAGCCGCCCCGGCTTCGCGCCGCTCGCGTCGAGGAGCCGCGTCGCCGCGGCGCGATCCATCGTCGGGATGCCCGAGGCCCGGCCCATCATCGGCGGGAGCAGGTTCGCGGCGACGAACGCCGCCGGGTTCTTGTCGAACGACTTCGCCGCGAGCTCGTGGATGTCGAGCGCGAGCGCGATGCCGCGGCGCACGTCCGTGTTCGCCAGGATGCGGCGCTCGCAGTTGAAGACCAGGAATCCGGTCGAGTTGCCCGGTTGCAGCGACGGCGCGACGCCCGAGAGCTGGCTGGTGGTGAGGTCGGTCATCGTCAGCGCGTTGGTCACGTCCACCTCGCCGTGCCGCAGCGCCTCGATCAGCGCCCGCGGCGTCCCATCCTCGGACGCCGGCAGGATCCGGAACTCGATCTCGTCGATGTTGATCCGGGCCGAGCCCCGGCCTTCGTAGTGCGGATTGCGGATCAGGCGGAAGCTCATCGCCGACTGGAGGAGGCGGAGGTTCGGGCGGTGGTCGAACATGAACGCGCCCGTGCCGAGGATCTGTGCGGCGCGGTCGAGGACGATCCCGGTGTTGGACTGCGTCAGCGTGAGGTCGAAGCGCGGATTCGGCGCCTTGAGCGTGAACCACACCCGGTCACCCTTTACGTCCACGGTCGCCTTGCTGGGCAGGACCTTGGCGCCGCGCAGCGAGCGGGCCGCCAGCTCCGCGGTCAGCGGCGTGCCGTCGGAGAACTTCACGCCCGGGCGGATGGCCGCGGAGTACTGCAGCGCTCCTTCCGCGCGCAACGGCTCGAACAGGAGCGGCCGCGTCTGCGTCTCCCCCGTCACGATCGTGTACGGCGTTTCGAACACCTGTCCGAGGACCAGGTCGCTGATGTTGTCGGCGGACTCGCGCGGATCGATTTTGCTGACGGTGCTGAGCAGTCCGACGCGGACAACCTTCGAGGTGGCCGTGGCCACCGCTGAATCCTGCATTCCTGATTTGCCTCCGGACGTGAGGGTGGAGTGACGCCCCGAAGTTTACTACGCGGCAGTAACAGCAGTGCAGTCCGGTTTTGAACCCGGACCGCCGCCGTCCCGGCGGCTGATGTGGCGGCGTCCCGCGCCGCCACCCCGGGTGGGCGGCGGAAGTGTGCGTCGAAGGCAACTCCCCCACCCGCCCGGGGCGCAGGCGCGGGACGCCTGCGCATCAGCCGGCGCGACGCCGGCGGTCCGCTACGCCGATCACCCCACGCGTACGACGACGAACGTGACGTCGTCGTTCGGCGCCGCGTCGCCGTGCCAGCGTTTGGAGAACGTCGACAGCGACTCGATCACCGCGGCTGCGCTCTCGCCCTTCGCCGCCTCGGCGAACGCATCGAGCGTGGCGGCGTAGCCGAGCTGCTGGCCGGCGTCGTTCATCAGCTCCGGGAAACCGTCGGAAAGGAAGAGGACAGTATCGCCCGCCGCGAGGTCGATCGAGGCCTGCTCGTACTTCGTCCCGAGAGTGCCGAGGGGCGTCGCCGAGAGGGCGAGCTCCTCGACGCTCGATTGCGCCGCGCGATGCACGAGCACCGGCGGCATCCCCGCCGAGGACAGCGTCAACGTCCGCCGGTCGAACGAGCCCAGCGACAAAGCCATCGCCATCCGTCCGAGGTCCATGCGCTTGATCTTCTCGGCGGCGTCGCTGAGGAACTCCCCGGGCGTGATCGCGCCGCCGTAGCCGGAGAAGAGCGTCTTGATGATCGTGACCATGGTCCCGGCCTTCGCGCCGTGGCCGGTCGCGTCGCCGATGGTCACGGACAACACGTCGTCCACCAGGTGGAAGTCGTAATAGTCGCCGCCGACCTCGGTCGCCGTACGCGTGTAGACCGCGACGTCGTACGCATCGTGCCGCGGCAGCTCCTTCGGCAGCATGGAAAGCTGGAAGCGCCGCGCGTCCTCGAGCTCGACGGTCTTCCGATCGAACTCGACGGACATGAGCCGCTGCTGGAGCTCCTGCTCCTTCCGCACGCGCTCCTGCTCGAGGAGCTTCTGCTGATTGACGCTGAGGTCCTCGGCCATCCGATTGAAGGCCCGGGCGAGCAGGCCCATCTCGTTCTGGGATTTCACGGGGAGGCGCGTCATCAGGTCGCCCAGAGCGATGCGCTCCGCGCCCTCCGTGACGAGCTTCACGTCGCGCGTCAGGTGGTTCGACAGCGGAATGATGCCGATCATCGCGAAGAAGATCAGGCCCATGCCCAGGGCAAAGTTGCGGCCCGCGGTGCGCTGGAGCTCGTCGAGATTCTCCCCCACCGGACGCGCGACGCCAATCTTCAGTCCGCTCTGCGGATCGGTCTGCGCCGAGACGATCCAGCCGTGAATGTCGCGTAGCGACTGCCCCTTCTTCACCCGCTCCGTCACCGCCAGCGCATCGAGCTTCTCACGCTCCTCACGATTGCGCGTGTAGACATTGCCCTCGCGGTCGAGCGCGAACGGGATCTCGGTGCCATCCTCGGTCGCGCTGCCGAGGATCCGGCGGACGACCTGGTCGAGACTGATGGTCGCGGTGACCTGGCCGATCAGTTTTCCGTCCGTGCGCACCGGCGCCTCGAACCTGCGTCCGAAGATGAGCGAGGTCCTCTTCGCCGAATTCTCGGCTTTCCGGATGTCCTTCTCCGTAATCTTGCGGACCTTCACGTCGGAGGGCTTGCTCTTCACGACCGGCTGCACTTTCGGCGTGGCCTGGATACCGACGACGGGCGCAGTCGCGGGGACGCGCGCCACCTCGCGCGCGGCGCGCTGCTGCGCGCGATACCGCGCGATGACCGCGTTGCGCTCATCGCGCGTGCTGCGGGCCCTGGCGATCTGCTGCTCGAACTGCTTGCGGTCCGCTTCGATGACCTTCCGCAGCTCGGTCTGCGCGGCGTTCAGCTCCTTCTGGATGTCCTCGCGATCCTCGGGATCGAGACTCGGGTCCTCGAGAGACTTCCCGAGCTGGCTGATCTCCGTGACCAGCTCCTGCTGTCCCTCGGACATCACGTAGCGCGGCACCATCGGCATCGGCGGCAGATCGAATACGAAGGCTTCGGGTGGTGCCGGCGGCGCGGGCGCCGGCGTGCCTTCGGCGAGCTCGGGAGCTGCCGGGGCTTCCGCGGGCTCGGGGGTAGGGGTTGCCGCCTCCACGATGGGCGGATCCGGATTCGGGACCCGGATCGGCTGAAACTCGATGGAGTCGACGAACGACGCGGCCTCGCCCATCACCGTAGCGATGCTCGACCCGACGTCGCCATTGGCCGCCGTGTCGATCGGCAGTGCGGACACGACCGCAAGCCGCTGGTCCAGCTCCGCACGGATCGTCGTCAGCCGGCGGTCCATCTGCTTCGTGAGCCGCTCCGCCTCGCGCCCATACGCCGACTCCAGCGCCCGCCGCGAGGAGTGGTACGAGTACGTGACGATCGCCGCCAGCGGGACGACCGCCAGCACGAACGCCGCGAGGATGATCTGAGTGCGAATCCGCATGTAACGGAAGGTTAGACGAAAATTCTCGTAGAAGGTTATCGGAGGGCAGGGGGGCGGGCGCGGGGGGCAGAAGGCCGCCACTCCTGCAACGCATGCACGAACTTACCGTGCTGAGGGAGCTCTCGCCGGCTAGTGCCGTTACGACCGGAGGGCTCCCTGGCATCCCGCCTCCCCCTCCCCGGCTCTTCTCCTTTCAAGCCATCGGTCCAGCTCGTCCGGTCGCGAGCCTGGCTCGAACCCACGACCTCCGGCGTGACAGGCCGGCGTTCTAACTGCTGAAGTGTTTAGAGATCTTGGGCCGCGTCGAGTCGCGAGTGTCCCAGATCTCGTCGAGATCGAGTTGCAATCCGGCGCAACCCGGACCGCTTCGGATTGCACTCGATCATCTGGGCCTGAAGGGACCGTACGAGCAGGCGATCCGTTACGCTCACGAGTTTGGACTGACTGAGTTGTCGAACTACATGCTCTACAAATATGCCTCCTCGCTATCGCAGGTGGGGTTTGATTGAGATCAAGGCGGCCTGCGATGAGGTAGGTCATGGTGATGAGGTTGCGAGTGGAGCGATAGCCGCGGGCCGTGGCCTTTGCGGCTTGGACGAGACTGTTGATGCCTTCGAGAATGCCGTTGGTGATGTGGGATGTGAACCAGCGGAGGACGCCATCGAAGTGACGACGGACCGTCTTGGCAGCTTCGATCATGGCGGACTCGACTACGAACGGCCCATTTTGCACCAGCGGGTCAGGTAGTGACGCGCGGTCGCCGGCGTGCGCATCGAGTACAACTCGTCGAAGGCAAGCTTCAGATGAAAGGCCCGCGCGGTCTTCATGGTCGATCTGCGCAGCAGGATCGTTGAGACAAACTCGAGTTGCGCGTCATTCATCGTCTCCTCGTTGCGCAGTAGCGCATAGCGCATCCCTTTGAGTTCGGGGAAGTCGTGACGTTCCGCTCGGCGTGTCCGATCGACGGCGTCGGTGATGATCTTCTTGAGTTGGAACTTGTCGAAGGTAATCGAAGCGTTCGGCAGAGACTGATCATCGGCGAATGCGGCGACAGTGGCCGCGCTTCTACCTTCGGTGGCGAACAACACACGAGGGCCGTCGAGATCCACAAAGAGGCTGATGTAGTCGTGCCCGCGGCGAGCGGCCGTCTCGTCAATCCCGACCCGGCTGACCTCCGAGTCATCCCGTGCGGCACGAGTCGTATCGACGTAGTGCGTGACCACACGCCAGAGCCGGGTGTCGTGCTCTCCGACCAGCCGCGCCACCGCGGCCATCGGCATGTGCGCAGCCATGGCCAGGACCAACGCTTCGAACAGCAGCGTGAAGCCGCTGCCGGGTCGTGCCCACTCTCATTGTTTTTGGTGTTTCAGCATCGGCCATTCACCTAAAGCCAGTCAGAATTGCGCACGAATGTCCGAAAGTCCTCCCGATCTCTAGATTTTCAGGGGCGAGGCGGCGTTGAGTAAATCAAGCAGGAGACTCACGCCTTGGCCAAAACGGATCGCGAGATCTTTGTCCCTCTTCTTCAGGGCGGCAGCCGTGGCGGGTTTGTGGTGGCTTTGGTTACGCGGTCCGGCCGTGGCGGTGACGGTGGAGAGGAGATAGCCGTTCATGGCCGGTAGTTTTGCGGCGTTGATGTCGAGATGGTCTTCCAGATAACGCGCAACTTTCTTCCATGCCGTTCTGCCGTCAGGTGGTTTGGGCGCGCCCGGTTTCAACCATCCGTTCTTCTTTGCCAGCGCGACGATCTTTCGACCTGCAGCTTCGATCTCGCTGTAGATGAAGGCGCAGCCATTTGAGGGGTCGCCCTGAACAAAGGTCGTATACGCCTCGCCCACGGCTCGGCGGTGGCGTTTCGGAAACTCGGCGGCACGGTTTTGGACGCCCACCAAAGAGAGGGCAAGAGCACGCTCGAAAAGCGTGCACGTGTCGCCGTCCACGATCAGTACACCGACCCCCGTATTCTTCGCCCTCTGAAGTTGCGGGTGCGAGATCGTGGCTTGCTTCGGCATCGCGACGTAGAGCTTGACCGGCAGCCCGAGACGGATGCAGTCAACGATCATCGCGTCGAGCTGAGAAGGGTACGGGCTATTCGAGACCTCAACGGCCGTGATGTAGTGCTCCCGATCGAAGGCATGGAGCGTCGGCACCGCGACGTCCTTCGAGAATTCTTGTTCTACCTTGATCTTAGAAGCTGGGATCCCCCACTGCGCCTTCAAAAAAGCTGTCGCCGCGTCAGCCACTGGGTGAAGGTCGGTCGCGAGGAAGCGGTAGCTCATCCAGCGAACTCTTCAAGGAGCCGGTCTATAGCCTTCCTGAGCGCCTGAAGTTCTCCGTGCAACTCCTCGTCGATTTCCTCAGGATGAAACTCATTCAGCCGGGCGGTCAGTGCGGTCACACGGGTGGTCACATCGCGCTCGGCGTACACCTCGGAGACGGACTCTGCGTAGGCCTCCGCGATCGAGTAACTGTTGTCCTTGAAAAGTTTATTGAGGACGGTTTTCGCACCTTCCTCGTCCGCTTCTACGAGTCCCGCTCGGGCGATCTTGCCCAGGTCGCGAAAGTGAATGATGTTGCCGATGGTGTGGCTTTTGTACTTTCGGATCAGGACCCTTCGAGCGGCATCTATGTTCGGGACAATGTCCGGCATTCGCCGCGAGACGGTCCTGAGAGCCTTCTCCATCTCGATGAAGAAGTCCTCGCTAAGAGCCTGCTGCGACTTCGGCTTTCGAAGGTCGTCGAGCATCATGTCGCGGTATTCCTGAGGCAGCTCCATGAGCAAACGAGCTTTCGCGATGCGAGACATCGGCAGTCCCGTCTTTGCTGCCAACTCTCGGTCGTTCGTTTTCAGGCCCTCGGCTTTCATCAGATCGATGATGTCCGGCAGCTTCATCGCGACGGTGAGGAAGTCCCACTGTTCACGAAGCGAGTGGATGTTGAACATCAGGAGGAGGTTCGTCAGGAATGACGGTTCCTCTTGCACCAAGGCCGGAATAGTCCGCAGATTCAACTTCAGGCAGCATAGCCAGCGCCGCTCACCGTCAATGAGGACGTAGCGCGATCCCTTCTTGAAGACCGAGATAGGAACCTGTACGCCGTACTGCCGAATGGAACCGATGAGCTGCTCGAGCTCCTCCTGGCGAAAGATCAACCGCGGGTTCTGCCCGTTGCGGTCGATCTTGTCGATAGGTATCTGACGAAGCTCAGCTTCGCTGGCGTCGGTCTGCGTGCGCGGGCGCATCTGCGTTACCGTGGCCATTCCGTTCCCCTCGTCTCAAACCAAGTCTTTATTCGACGCGAGCAGCTCGTAAGCCCCGCGCCGAGCACCCGTGAAGCCCGCAATATTACGACGCGTCCAGACCCGGCGAAACTTCCACGGCTTCACCAGCTTTCGTGCTTCTCGGGAGTCAGCATAGCTCAACAGGAACGTCGCTCCGCGGCGGTCGATCGACGCCAAGGCCCCCGCGAGACGTTCCAAGTCGTCATGGCTGAAGGATCCTGGCAGGTACTCCGCAAACACACGTCTTTGATCGAGCACGAACGGAGGATCAAGGTAGACGAAATCTCGCTTCTCGGCTCGATCGACCGCGTCTTGAAAATCGCAACTCATCACCTGCGCTCGCATGAGAATCTTCCCCGCCGCGAGCACATCGTCCTCGAAAACGACAAGGGGTTTCTGTGGCGGGCCATATGGCACGTTGAAACGGCCCTGCATGTTGGTGCGGTACAACCCGTTGAAACAAAACCTGTTCAAGTAAAGAAACCTCGCAGCGAGTTCCGGCGCACTCAGTGTCGCTGGGTCGATTGCCCGAATGCGGTAGTAGGACGACTTGCCGCGGCGCAGCCGGCGGAATGCCTCAAGGACGAGAGAAGCGTCGCGGCGCACCGACCGGTAGGTGGTGATCAGCTCAGTGTTGAGGTCAGAGAGCAGTGCTCGTTCAGGCTGGCGATCGAAAAAGAGGCATGCCGAACCAACGAACGGCTCAATATAAGTGCCGAATGTTCCGGGCGCGGGAAACCTCTTGCGCAGCTCCGGAAGGAGTGACCGCTTGCTCCCCGCCCACCTTACGATCGACTTCATCTTGTGGCTGCATTGTACTGACGCGGTCTTCGCCGGCCCAAATCTTTCGACATTGGCTCGGCCCACGGCGCCGGTGGCGTTCTCCACTTCGGCGGCGGCGTGAAGATGAACGCGCTCATGGCCCGTTCACCATTCGCGCCGTCACCGCGCCGGGTGGAAGTGTCGCCGCTTCGCTCGCGCTCCAGGCGTCGCGCCGCCCCGCAGCTGAGTGAGCATCCCGCGTTGCCGCTCGCGCCCGCGCTCAGCGCTCGGGCGTCCTTCGTGCTCGCGCCGTGTCGGGCGAAAGCGCCGCAGCTCCGCGCGCACTCCCGCCGTCGCCCCGCCCCGCGGCTGAGTAGGCATCCCGCGTTGCCGCTCGCGCTCACGCTCAACGCTCGCGCGCCCTTTGCGCTGCCCTCCGATCGCGTCTCAGCCGTGAAACAATGGCCCTGTTCGCGTGGAACATTCGCGATTTGCACTGTTATTCGGTGTGTTCCGCAGCCTCTGAAAACTCGAACCTTGTGCGGGTCGTTTTCGCGTTTCGTGCCGCCGCAAAAACGAAACGCCGCGAAGTCGCGGCGCATGAGCACTTGAATTTGGCGGGGCCGACGGGGCTCGAACCCGCGACCTCCGGCGTGACAGGCCGGAGGGCTACCTCGCACGGACGCTTCCCAGAGCGCTGATAGGGAGCCGATCCGGCGTGGCACGCTGACGTGTTTGTTTTTCACATGAAGGCCATCGCGCATCGTTTGCTTCCCGCCTGGCAATGGCTGCACGACGGAACCGCTCTCAAGACGACATGCTCAACCTGTGGCAAGACGGCTCGCTCGCCGCGGTGAGACTCTGCCTGACGACTTACCTGAAGAGTGACAAAGTGTACGAGATCGTCCCCAGACCTCGGTGATCGCTGCTGACCCTCGCGTCTCGCGGGTGAGTCTTGCGGATCGCAGGCGATCGATCTAACGTGACGGTACGTCCTGAATGCCTGAAATCTTCATTTGCTACCGCAGGGAGGATAGCGGCTACGCGGCTTACATGATCCGCACCCGCCTGGTCGCCGACTTCGGTGAGGATGCGGTGTTCATGGACATCGACAGCATCCCGTTGGGAGTGGACTTCCGAAAATACCTTGCGGACGGGGTCGCGCGCTGCGATGTCGTGCTGGCGCTCATCGGGGAGCAATGGACCGGGGACTCCGGCGGCTCTCCGCGGCGGATCGACGACCCGAATGACTTCGTTCGCATCGAACTGGAAGCGGCGCTGGCGCGGGGGATTCCGGTCATCCCCGTTCTCGTCGGAAAGGCACAGCCGCCGCGGGCGGAGCAACTGCCTGAATCACTCCGAGACCTAGTCTTCCGCAACGCGGCGGAAGTGCGGCCGGGCAAGGAGGCGCACGTCCACCTCGAAGCGCTGTCGAGGGGAATCGCGCGGCACTTCCAGGGGCCTCGGCCCAGGCCGGCCGCAATCGCCGACGCTCCCGAGAAACCGCAGAAGTCCGGCCCGGCGTTGGGCGCGTTTGCGGCGCGCCTCGTGAAGCCACTGGTTGCCGGTCTCGTCGTCCTGCTTCTGATCCTGGCCCTCGCATCGTGGCCTTTCGAGAAACTAGGAAACCCGGATGGCGCGCCGACAGAGACGCATTCGACGACGGCGGGGGAGACGGCGACCGCGGAGCCGCAGAGGTCAGAAACGTTGATTTCTGATCCGCGTGCTTACGCTGGCGTCACGACGACGACGAACACGGAAACGTCGCAATGGCATTCGGATTACCCTTCCAACCGCCGCGTCCGGATCGTCGATACGGGCAAGATCTATTCGACTTACCCGCTCACCGAGACGATTCTGCGTCGTGCCGGAGTGACGAGCGGCGATGAGATCGAAACGATCATCAGGATGGCCCATCAGCGTAGCTGGCCAGACCGGATCAATGCGCTCGACAAAAGGATGGCCGGCGGCCTCGCCCCGATGAAAGACTACACCGCCTACTACGCGGCTGATGTTGTAGACGAAGGCAAATCCTTTGTCCTGCTGTTCGTGCCGGTTCGAGGCAATGAGCACATGTTGCCCGGGTGGCGCCCTACCCGTGATTTTTTCATTCCCATCGGCAAAAGCGGCGTCGAGTGAAACAGCGAGGCGCCGTGCCGGCCGCCGCCGCCGGGACCGGCCCTCCTCCTCCCGCCGTGCCCTGTCGGAGGGACTGCACATGATTCCGGCCGCGTTCGAATATTCGTCCCCCCTCCACGCGCGCCTGCGCTGGTTCGTCGAATACGCCACCCGCGACGACTACGGCACCTCCTCGACGACACCAGCGCGTGGGACGGCGTCTTCTACTTCGCCTCCCGCGACGACCGCCCCTCCGTCACCTGGCCCGAAGGCAACGGCCGCGCGGTCCGCCACCTCGCGCGCTCGGCTACGATCTCGAAGGGAAGAAGGGGGGATTCTTCAACTTCCGCCACACTGGCGCGTCTCGCATCGCGCAGCGCGGCAAGACGCCCGCGCACCTGCTCGCCGTCGTCAAGATGATGGGCGATACGAGCGTGGAGACGGTGAACAAATCCAGTTCGACGAAACCCGGCCCCCGGCTCCGGGTCCAGACCTTCCGCCTTCACTCTATTGAATCGGCACAGCATCACCTCGTTCTTGTCACACTCCTGGCGCCTTTGGATCACCTCTCGAATGGCGTCCATTCGAGCTCGGTCCACTTTTTCGTCTGATAGTCGCGACAAATCACGACCACGATGAGGTCGGACTGCCCCTCGTAAAGCCGTGGAAGATGGCGGGCGAGGTCGTCGCGTGCCTCGCCCTCGTGAAATTTGTCGTAGAGGGCAGCAGTCTCGCCGAACAACTCCGCGGTCAGAATCGCGGCAGGCCACCGTTTTGAGGGATCGCCAGAATTATCGCGAAATCACGACGGCCCGAGCGCGCGGTACTCTTTAGATGACGGAGCGCCGCGGCCTTCTCGCCGCGCCGCTCGTAAATGTCAGCGAGATTGAAGTGCGCGTCAGCGTGCTCGGGATAGGTGTGGCTTTGGGATATGGTGGACTCATTTACTGTTTCCGCGGACTGAGCGAGCCTGACCCGCTCGCGGTCGAAGGAAGGAGCACTCTCCCACGACGCTTTTTCACGACTCCGCCTGAAGTAGGTCTTCCTGCTATCCTGATCTCGACCCATACACCGCGTACTCTCATCGCAGGGATGGCGTTGTTCGTGGCGGCGGGGCGTTTGCCGCCGACCCGGTGCCGCGGTTGACGAGAGACCCGTTGCTCGGCGAGCAGCGATTCGACAGTGCGGCGTCCGTACCCGAGGGTTGGCGGGTGGCTCTGCCGGAACCGGCCACCGGCCTGGCGTCGGGTCTGGCCTTCGCCCTGCCGGCCGACGCCGTGAGGCCTTCCGCCACAGTGAGGGTCGCGGTCGCGAACGGCACACGGATCAATCTCGAGGAGACGATCGTTCTCCCGTCCGTGCTCGAGGCGGCGCCGACCATCAGCTTCCTCGCCAATCATCCGCGGCAGCTCGCCCGCATCCGGAAAGCGGCGGCCGCCCGGCCGGATGCGATCCGCTTCCAGGTCTCGGTCGACGGCAGGCAGATCGTCGACGTGCCGTTCGTCGTCGCCGACAGCGGCAGCGATCGTCTGGCCAACGGAGGCTTCATTGCCGGATCGAGCGACTCGGTGCTGATGAGAATGCCCGAACCGCGGAAGCTCCCCATGATGGGCCCCTGCGAGGACGCGTGCGACCAGCAGTTCTTCGAGTGCTACTTGAACTGCGACGAGCGGGGCGCCGGGTGCCCCTGGTGCCAGACGCAGTACTCCGACTGCCTCTGGTACTGTTCGCACTGAGTCGATGTCGCCGACGCGGGCGCGCCGGAAGGCGCGCCCCCCCGTACTGCCTTGCGGTGTTCGACGCGGCGCGTCAAGGCAAAACAGGGAAACTCCGGGGTGCCGCGCTGCAGCACTGGGAGGGTACACGTGCGCACCGGCCACGCCGCACTGCCATACGGCGTGAGTGCACGTGCGCTCAGGGCGTGCAGCACTGCGGCACGGGGTGGACGCACGTGCGCTCAGGGTGCGCCGCACTGCGGCACGGGGTGGGCGCACGTGCGCTCAGGGCGCGCCGCACTGCGGCACGGGGTGGGCGCACGTGCGCTCAGGGTGCGCCGCACTGCGGCACGGGGCGGACGCACGTGCGCTCAGGGTGCGCCGCACTGCGGCACGGGGCGGACGCACGTGCGCTCAGGGCGCGCCGCACTGCGGCACGGGGCGGGCGCACGTGCGCTCAGGGCGCGCCGCACTGCGGCACGGGGTGGGCGCACGTGTGCGCAGGGCGCGCCGCACTGCGGCACGGGGTGGACGCGGCTTCGGCCCACGTAGGGCGTGGCTTCAGCCCGCCCGCCCACGTGGGGCGCGGGCTGAAGCCGCGCCCTACATTCTTACAGCCGCAGCGAGGTGTCGCCGGTTCCCTCGTCCGTGGCGAGGATGAACGGCACGGCCGAGCCGCCGCCGGCGACCACCTCCAGCTCGAGGACGAGGTTGTGCAGGTCGCCGAGGGAGTCGCGGGCTTCGCCGGCGAAGGCGCGGACGAGCTCGGGGAGGACGAGTTGGGTGTTGGGCGCGATGACGTAGTCGCGCTCGGTGACGGTGGTGACGAGGGCGTTGCCGCCTTCGATGAAGATGCGGGCGCGGATGGTGACGCTGGCGCCGGAGGTCTCGGCGAAGCCGAAGGCGGTGCGCTGGGAGGACGAGTCGTCGAGGGCGGTGAAGGTCTGGCGCTGGCCGAGGCGGAGGCCGGAGCTGGCGGCGAGGACGGGGATGGCGGTGCCGCCGGCCGTGCCGCGGCTGCGCGCGGTGGCGATGACCTCGCCGCGCGTGGGGGTGATTACGAGTTGCGCGGTGGCGGAGGAGGACGAGGATGCGGCGTCGCCGAGGGTCTGCGTGGCGTGGGGCGCGAGGGTGACGTCGCGGGAGAAGGTGCGTCCGCTGGTCTCCAGCGTGTCGATGCGGGCTCGCGCCTCTTCGTTGCCCGGATTGAAGAGCGTGAGCGACGTGGCGAAGCGCGCGTTCGCGTCGTTGCGGACGACGCGGCGTCTGCCGATACCGCCGCCGCTGCGGCCGTCGGCGAACGGCACGCGCAGGGCGGTGGTGCGGGTGTAGCGGTAGAAGCGGCTCCAGTCGACGACGCTCCAGACGTCGCCGCTCGCGTCGCGAAGGCGCGCGTAGGCGGTGAAGGAGCCGGAGATGCTGGACACGATCGCGGACGCGGCGCCGCCCGGGATGGCGTCGCTCCATTCGACCAGCTCGTAGCGGTCGAGGAAGGCGTCACGCGTGCCGACGGACGTTCCGGAGGCGTCGAAGAACTCCACGTGTGCCGCGGCCGAGGCGCCGCTGGTCTCCTGCAGGAGCACGTCGCCCGGCGCGGCGATCCCTGCGAGGACGAGCGTCTCGTTCTGGACGATCGAGCGATCGCCGCGGAACACGGGGATCGTCCCGCCGCGCACGCCGTCCGGCGCGATCTGGGTGACCTTCGCGTCCGCGCCGAGGCTCTCCCCTTCCGTGGTGCGCACTTGCAGCGTGCCGGCGCTGTCGTCGTCATCGAAGATGCTGCCGGCGAGGTTCACGAGATTCAGCGCGGACGCCGCGGCCAGCGGCTGCAGCGCGGCGATGCTGGTCTGCGTGCCGCGCGTGAAGTAGAGCTTCAGGTCGCCGACGCTGCGGGAGCCGAGGGCGTTGAAGAGGGCGAGGTCGGAGCGGGTGCTCGCGGAGCTGCGCAGGCCGGGGATGAACAGCGGCAGCTCGCCCGCTCCCGGCGCGGGGATCGGGCCGGTGCTCACGTTGGGCTTCGTCGTGTCGACGACGGTGACGATGCTGACGGAAATGCCGGGCGTCGTGTCGGAGAGGCGGATGCCGCGCGCGAACGCGGCGCCGCTCACGTAGACCAGGCGCAGGTTCGCGACGAGCGCGCCCTCGCTCGCGGGACGCCGCGCGCGGACGACGCGGAAGTTGATTGTCGCGACCGCGCCGGGGTCGATGGTGATCGGCTCGCGTGACGGCTCGATCCACGGCTGGTCGGAGAGGACGATGCCGGTCAGCGGCGCGGTGCCGGTGTTGCGAAACTGCACGGTGCCGACGGAGTCCGCACCCGGCACGCCCGCAACTTCGATCGTCGTCGCCAGCGGCTCCGCGACGACCGTGCCCGCGGGCCGCGTCGTCGCCAGCATGACGAGATACGCGATCGAGTCGTCGTCCGTGCCGTCACCGCGGACGACAACGTGGCTGTAGTAGGTCCCCACGCCCCGCGCCAGCGAGTGCAGCGCAACCACCTGCGTGGCGCCGGCACCGAGGGTGAAGGTCTGGGGCGTGACGGTGAAGAAGTCGTCGCCGCGCTCCAGCGTGAGGTTGGTGGCTACGTCGCCGAAGTTCGTGACGGTGAAGCTGTCGGCGACCACTTCCACGCCGTCGATGCGCACCATTCCGGTGGGCTGCTCGACGATCACGACCTCCGCCGGCGCGATCACGCGCTGGCCCGTGCGCGCGGAGAACGACTGCGTCAGGTCGCTGACGAGCAGGTTCTCCTGAAAGTCGTGCGGATGCGTGACGGTGGAGACCGTGAAGAAGTACTGCGTCGACGGCTCCAGGTTACGGACGGTGATCGAGTCGAGCTCCTTCGAACTGGTCGTCGCGACGGCGACCGGCGCGCCGTTGGCGGACTTCGAGACGACGACCTGATAGCCGCCGCCGTCGTAGTGGTAGCGGATGGGTGTCCACGTGACCGTCGCGCTGCGGTCGGTGGTCTGCATGACCTTCGCGCCGGTGGGAATGAGGGTCTGCGTGGCCTCGAAGTCGCCGTCGTAGTGCTTGGCGTTGACGAACGCGCGCACGCTCTGGTCGGCGGCGAAGAGCGCGTTGTGGCTGAAGTCCGAGCGCTGGTCCTCGAGCGTCGTCAGCTTCGTCAGCTCCTTCGGGATCGGTCCGCGCAGCGCGTTGAACGAGAGATCGAGGAACTGCAGGTTCGGGAGATTGCCCAACTCTTTGGGAATCGTTCCGCTGAGGCGATTGCCCCACAGCGAGATGGCGTAGACGTTCGGCAGGTTGCCAAGCTCCGGCGGGATCGCGCCGTCGAAGGAGTTGTTCGACAGGTTGAAGTACTCGACGCTCGCCAGGCCGCCCAGCTCGCGCGGCAGGGGCCCGGTCATGGAGTTGTAGTCCAGGCGGAGATCGATGAGATTCGCCAGCGTCCCCAGGCCGGCCGGGAGCGGACCGGTGAAGAGGTTGTTGTTCGCGCTGAGGTAGCGCAGCTCCTGCATCCGCGACAGATCGGGGAAACGGCCGGACAGCTCATTGTCGCCGAGGTCGAGATAGTTCATGTGCTCGAGCGTCTCCAGCCCCTGCGGCACCGTGCCCCGAAAACGATTCGCTCCGAGATAGAGGTCCGTCAGGTGCGTCCACTCGCCGATCCACGGCGGGAGCGAGCCGGTCAGGCCGTTGCCGTTCGCGCTGAACTGCTCGAGCAGCGTGAGGTTTCGCAGCGCATCCGGGATCGTGCCGGTGAAGTGATTGCCGCCGAGGAGGAGGAGGCGCAGCTTCGTCAGCAGTCCCAGCTCCGGAGGGATCGCGCCGGACAATTCGTTGTCATAGAGCGAGAGCACTTCCAGGTTCGCGAGCGTCGTCAGCTCGCGCGGGATGATCCCGGTCAGGTCATTGCCGGCGACATCGAGCCAGGTCAGGTTCGTCAGCCGCGCGAGGTCCGGAGGGATCGGACCGGTGAGCGCGTTGCCCTCCAGCTCCAGCGAACGCAGCGAAGCGATGTCCGCGATCGCCAGCGGGATCGTGCCCGTGAAATCGTTGTAGTAGAGCGCGAGTACCTGGAGGCTCGTGAGCCTCGCCACGTCGGACGGGATCGCGCCGGTGAGGCTGTTGCCGCCGAGCTTGAGCTCTTCAAGCGTGTCGAGGTCAAAGAGCTGCGCCGGGATCGTGCCGGTCAGCTGCGTCTCGTCCAGCTCCAGGGCGCGGATCGACGCGAGGTCTCCCAGCTCCTTCGGGATCGTCCCGCCGAGGGCGTTGTTCGTCAGGTTCAACCGCTCGAGCGCCGGCGGCTTGCCGAGCGACGCCGGGATGCCGCCCGTGAGCTTGTTGTACGCGAGATCGAGATCCACGATCGCCGGCAGATTGCCCAGCTCCGGCGGGATCGCGCCGGTCAGCTCGTTCACGGCCAGGCCGAGGATCTCCAACTTCGGGAGTGAGCCCAACTCTTTGGGAATCGTTCCGCCCAGCGGGTTCACGCTCAGCGCGAGGTACGAGAGATTCGCGAGCTTGCCCAGCTCCTTGGGGATCCCGCCGGTGATGTTGTTGTACGAGAGGCCGAGGTCCTGGAGCGCGGTCATGTCGCCGAGCTGCGGAGGGAGCGGGCCGGTCAGCGCGTTGTCGTCGAGGCCGAGAAACGTCAGCTTCTTCAGCGCGCCCCACGACGCAGGGACTCTGCCGGTGAGGTGATTGCGCTGCGCGTAGAACGTCTCCAGCTGCGACAGCTCGCTGAGCTGCGACGGCAGGTCTCCGCGCAGGTTGTTCTCCCAGAACTGCACGGAGCGGAGCGCTGTGAGCTTGCGGAGATCCGAGGGGAGCGTGCCGTCGAGATTGTTCTGGTACAGCTCGAGGTCGACGACGTGCGTCTGGGTCTCGTCGCAGTGCACGCCGAACCACGTACATTCCGTGCCCGGCGCACCCAGCCAGTTCGTTTTGTCCGCCCACGCGCTGCCGTTCGTGGACTGGTACAGCGCGACGAGCGCGTCCCGCTCGGAGGAGGGTACGGCGGCACTCGCGCTCACCGCGAGGGCGAGCGCGCACAGCATGGCGAGGCGGCGCATGGCGCGATTCTATCCCCGACTCAGGTCCACTCTTCGCGGCCCGTGCGCGGGTTGCGCGTGCCCTTCCGCCGGTCGACGTCCGGGACGATCACCTCACGGTGGGGGCGCGTGCGCTCGTATTCGTCGACGAAACTCGCCGCCTCGTCGATGACGTCGTTGAACGTCGCCAGCGCGGGCGCCGCGGCGCGCAGACGCTCGCAGTGCGCGCGATAGCGGTCGCAGCGCTTCGCGGCTTCTTCGAAGCGCGCACGCACGCGCTCGTCTTCGTTCACGCGGCGCGCGAGAAAACGCTGCAGGTCGGGGATGCGCTCGATGTGGCTGCAGAAGAGGATCACGTCGTTGCCGGCCATGAGCGCGCGCTCGGAGATCTCCTCGTACGAGCCGAGGTCGGAGACGGCGTGCATCTCCATGTCGTCGCTGATGGCGACGCCGTCGAAGCCGAGGAAGTCGCGCAGCAGCTCCGTGGTCATGCGGCGGCTCAGCGTCGCGGGGAGATCCGGCTCGTCGATCTGCGGGTACGTGCCGTGGCCGATCATGATCGCGCCGGCTTCATTGCCGAGGCGCTGGTATGGGACGAGGTCGCGCTCGATGAGCTGCGAAACCGGGACGTCGATCACGGTCGCGCCGTAGTGCGGGTCCGCCGAGCCGACGCCGATGCCGGGCCAGTGCTTGAGGCACGCAGCGACGCCCGCCCCCTGCAGCCCGCGCATGAACGCGCCGGCCAACTCGATGACGCTCTCAGGATTGCTGCCGAACGTGCGGCGCTCCAGTCCCTTCGGCGCGACGTCGCCACGGATGTCGACGACCGGGGCGAGGTCGATCTCGACGTCGAAGTAGCGCAGCGCGACGCCGATCACGCGCCCGAACCACTCGGACAGTTCCGCCGGCCGCTCCCCTTCTGCGAAGCCTTCCGCGCTCGGCAGTCCCGGCACGATGTGCCTGAGGCGATCGACGCGCCCGCCTTCCTCGTCGATCATGAACAGCGGCGGCGTCTTCGCCACGCTCTTCACTTCGGCCACAAGCTCTTTCAAATGGGCCGCGCTGTCGATGTTCCGCCCGAAGAGGACGACGGCGTAAGGGCTGGTCTCGGAGAGGATGCCGCGCTCGAGGGGGGTGAGCTGCTTGCCGGCCAGGCCGATGCCGAAGAGGTCCGTGGTCATTCGGGGCGCATGCTAACAGGAGCGCGCTGTTTGACGTAGGGCGTGGCTTCAGCCCGCCCGCCCACGTGGGAGGCGGGCTGAAGCCACGCCCTACGTTATCCGAGGCCCGCGTCGGCGAGCACGTCCTGGACGGCTTCGACGACCGCGGGCGCGTCGTGGTCGAGCGCGACGGCGCGCAGCGGCGGGAACGTCGCGCCGGCGTGGCGCCGCAGCTCGGCGGAGGCCAGGGCGCTCAGCTCGCGGCGGAGGAGCGTCGGGCGATGCTCGGCCGCGATGGGGTGCGATGTGCGCGCGAGAAACGGATCCGGGAGCAGTCCGATGTAGAGCGGCGTGCCGTTCGACGAGCCGACGGTGTCGACGGTGATCGGCAGCCGGTAAGGCGCGAGCACGAGCGACTCCATGGCCGCGTGCAGCGAGCGTCCGGTGTCGAGCATCCGCCGCAACAATCCGCGGGCCGAGGCGTCGCCCGCTCCGCGCATCAGCTGATCGCGCAGCGATTCTTCCACGCGCACGAGCTGCCACAGGCGCCAGGAACCCTCCCCGCTCGGGGCGAGGACGACCACGCGCGGCGCGGAGAGCCAGCGCTGCCCGCTCGCGTGGACGCGCGCCCACTCGATGAGCGCGCGCCGGCCGAGCTCGGGATCGGCGTAGCTGGCCTGCCGCGGCGAATGAAACCGCCAACGCCCCGCTTCGCCGACCCAGTCTCCGCGCGACACCCGGCGCGGCACGAACGGCGTCGTGCACGCGTCGAGCAGCAGCACCCGTCCTTCCAGCGGCGGCCAGATCATGCCTGACGGCACGTGGTGATCCGGCGGACGCGGCACGGCCGGCTCCGCGGCCGGACTCGCCGCCGACAACACCTCGGCATCCAGCGTCTCGCGCAGTGCCTCCGAGGCCGCCGACTCCTCCGGCGATTCGAGGCGCGCCAGCTCGCGCAGCAGATCGGCGCTGGTCTGCACCGCGGGCGGACCGATCTCCAGCGCGCGGTCGCGGAGCAGCTCGCGCACGCGGTCCAGTGCGAGACGTACGGCGAAGACGAACGCCTCGCGCACGCCCTTTCCATCGGTGGCCACGGACTCCAGCACCGCCACGCCGCCCGGGACTGCCTCGCGCAGCGTCGCCAGCGCAACCGCCCTCGGCAGATCGCGTTTGTTCGCCTGCACGATGAACCCCACCGGCGGCCCGGAGACAGCGGCCAGCATCGCCTGCATCTCCGCCAGCGCCACCAGCGTCGACTCCACGGCCGTGGGCGTGCTGTCGCTGACGAATACCACGACGTCCGCCGCTTCGAGCAGCGCCCGGCGCCGGTGCGCGAGCTCCGCCTGCCCCGGCACCGACACGACCTGGCAGCGGATCTGGCGTCCCTCGAACAGGCCGCCCGTGTACTCCAGCCAGTCGAAGAAAAGCGTCCGCTCCCCCGCTTGCGCGGGGGAGATCATCGGGCGCGCCAGGCTGGCTGACAGCGCCGTCAGACTGGTGGTCTTCCCCGCCTCGGGCGGACCGTCGTAGACGATGCGGATGACGACCGCGTTCCGTTCGGCATCGAGGATCGCCACTCGCGGCTCCGCCTCAGTGCTGCAGCGTGGCCACGTGCCGGTTGACCGAGTTGCGCACGATCGCGAGGTTCGTACTCGCACGGTCCGCGGCCAGGTAGAGGAACGTGTGTCCGCCCGGGAAGATCTTGATCAGGTGGAGCTGATCGCCGAGCGTGAGCAGCACGTCTTCGAGCGTCGTCTTCAGGCCGAGGGCCTTGACGATCTTCATCTTCTGCTTGACCAGCTCACTGTTGTACGCGCTCGCTACGGCGAGGTCGAAGTCCGACCGCGCCGACTTCGCCGCCAGGGTCATGCCCGACTCGAGGTCCACCACCGACGCGGCGATGAAGCCGGTCATGTCCGCCTCGATCCTGGCGATCATATCGTTCAGTTCTTTTTCCATGCTCATGAGGAGGTCTCCTTACGCGATCTGCATCTGCTTTTCGGTCTCGGCGAGCTGAATGCGCGCCATGGCCAGGTTCGAGCGGCTCTTGTCCAGCACGAGGTAGACGAAGAGCGCGTCGTTCGAGGCGCAGAGCCGGATGATGTGGTACTGCTTGCCGAGGGTGATGAGGATGTCCTCGATCTTGTCGTCGAGGTTGAGGGACTTCATGGTCTTGCGCTTCGCACGCACGACCTCCGTGTTGCCGGCGGCCGCGACTTCGACGTTGAGCGTCTGCCCGCCGCCGACCGCGCCGAGCATCATGCCGCTGCTGCTGTCGACCACACATGCGCCGACCGCGCCGTCGATCTGCATGATCCGGTCGAGGGATTCCTTTACGTTTGCCATTTCGTTTGCTTCCTTCCTATTCAAGCCAGCCATGTGACGACGCGTTCGATTGCGCGCCGTAACACCGCGAGATTCATGTCGTTGCGCCCGACGACCACGTGGAGCAGCCGCCCGTTGCGCAGGGATTCGATGAGGTGCATCTGATCGCCGAGAATCCAGCAGCAGTCGAGGAGCGAGGAGGGCGCGATCGAAAGCGCTTCCAGCACGCGCCCCTGCTGGCGCAGCATCTCCACCAGCGCCGGTCCCGCGGCCGCCAGGCCGGCGCCGTCGGCGCGCGACCGTTGCGCGAGCAGGCGTCCGGCGGAGTCGAAGACCGCCACGTGACGCAGCCCGTCCAGGGTGCGCGCGAGCTCGGCGCACGCCGTGTCCATCCCGCTCCCCGCTTCATCGAGCAGGCGGCAGCCCTCCATCAGCACGTTCTGCCACGACGCGACGATCGTGTGCTCCGGAGCGCGCGCGCGGCTGTCCAACGCGAACTCGCCGTCGCTCCAGCGCAGCATCCGGTACACCGCCGCCTCTCCCCTCTCCGCGCCGCACACCGCGTGGACCATCTCCCCGCGATCGAACCAGATCGTGCCGCGCTCCGCGCCGCTGCGGATCGTCAGCGCGCCGGTCGCCATCGAGACGGTGTAGATCTGGATGAGGTCGGGCAGCAGAGGCAGGCAGATCTCTCCCGAAAATCCTTCCGGACGAGCGCTACCTGGAAATGGGAGTAGGGACATAAGTAATTGTTTTGGTATGAGTTACACGGATCTGGACCGCGATCCTACGGGGCAGCGGGGAGTGCCGCAAGGGCTATGCGCCTAATCTGACAGGCGGGTAGGAAGGCGCCGTCGGGCGATGGCTGTCAGCCGCTGCCTGGCTCGTCGAGGTCGCCTAGCACAGGACGCGGCGAGACCGTATCAGACCGGCGTCGCGATCGCGTGAATTCTGCCAAAGCTGTCAGCTGTCCAACCGCTGTTTCAGCTCGTAGAGCACGTTCAGCGCGTCGCGCGGGGACAGAACATCCAGATCCACTGCGCGGATCGCGTCGACGATCCCCTGCTCCTTCGACGAGAACAACCCGAGCTGTTTCGTCGCCGGGCCTTTGCGGCGGGTCTCCTCGACGAGGTCGCGCTCCTTGCGCTCCAGGGTCACGAGGATCTCGCGGGCGCGGTCGATGACGGACTGCGGGATGCCGGCGAGCTTGGCGACCTGGATGCCGTAGCTCTTGTCGGCGGCGCCTTCGACGACCTTGCGCAGGAAGATGATCTGCTCGTTCCACTCCTTGACCGCAACGTTGTAGTTCGCAACGCGCGCCTTGGTCTTCGCCAGGTCGGTGACCTCGTGGTAGTGCGTGGCGAACAGCGTGATGCCGCTGCGCGTGGGGTTGTCGTGGAGGTACTCGATGATCGCCCAGGCCAGCGAGAGGCCGTCGAAGGTGGCCGTGCCGCGTCCGACTTCGTCGAGGATGATCAGCGACCGGTCCGTGGCGTTGTTGAGGATGTTCGCGGTCTCGTGC
Source organism: uncultured Acidobacteriota bacterium (assembly GCA_963821585.1). Classification (GTDB taxonomy): domain Bacteria; phylum Acidobacteriota; class Thermoanaerobaculia; order Gp7-AA8; family Gp7-AA8; genus QHVT01. The sequence goes on along the minus strand of CAWGEI010000003.1, from coordinate 2,015,379 downwards.
ATCTCGACCATGAAGGTCGACTCCCCGCGCGCCAGCTGGTCTGATGCTCCGACGCGCGTGAAGATGCGGTCGAAGATGCCGAGGCGCGCTTTGGCGGCGGGGACGAACGAGCCGGCCTGATTGAGGAGCACGATCAGCGCGACCTGGCGCAGGTACGTCGACTTGCCGCCCATGTTGGGGCCGGTGATGATCTGGATGCCGTTCTCTTCGCGGCGCACGCGGGTGTGATTGGGGATGAAGCGCTCGGACGTGAGCTGCTCGATCACCGGATGGCGGCCGTCCTCGATCTCCAGCTCCGCGTCCTCGCTGAGCTGCGGCCGGACGAAGCGGTTGCGCACGGCCACGGTGGCCAGCGACGACAGCGCGTCGACTTCCGCCACCGCGCGGGCCGTCGCGAGAATCGCCGGGCTCACCTGCGCGACGGCGCTGAGGAGGTCGTCGTACAGGCGCAGCTCGATGGCGATGGACTTCTCCTCCGCGCCGACGATCTTCTCCTCCAGCTCCTTGAGGTCCGGCGTGATGTAGCGCTCCGCGTTCGCGAGCGTCTGCTTGCGGATGTAGTCCTGCGGCACCTTGGCCAGGTTCGACTTCGAGACTTCGATGTAGTAGCCGAAGACGGAGTTGAAGCGGATCTTCAGCGACGAGATGCCGGTGCGCTCCTTCTCGCGAGCCTCGATCTCCAGGAGGATGGTCTTCGAGTCCCGGGCGATGGAGCGGAGCTGGTCCAGCTCCGGGTCGACGCCGTCGGCGATGACGCCGCCGTCGCGCACGAGCAGCGCGGGATTCGGGGCGATGGTCTTGGCGATGATGCCGACGACGTCCGGCAGGGGATCCAGAGCGTTGCGCAACTGTCCGAGGAGCGGGCCCTGCAGCGGCCCCATGACGTCACGCAGCTCCTCGACGGCGAGCATCGAGTCCACGAGCGTGAGGCACTCCCGCGGCGTCGCGGTGCGCAGCGTGATCCGCGAGGCCACGCGCTCGAGGTCCGCGACCTTCTGCAGCCGCGCGGTCATCTGTTCGAGGATCGCCCGCGAGCGCGTCAGCTCGTCCACCGCATCGTGGCGGTCGAAGATCGCACTCGCGCTCTTCAGCGGACGGGTGAGCCAGCGGCGCAGCATGCGCGTGCCCATCGCCGAGCGCGTCGCGTTCATCACGCCCCAGAGCGTGGCCCGGGGACGCGCCGCGTCGCGAGATTCGCACACTTCCAGGTTCGCCAGCGTGGCCGCGTCGAGCTGGAGGTAGTCCGATTCGTTGTCCACCCGCAGCGCGCGCACGTGCTCGAGCGAGCGCTTGTGGCTCGCGCTCGCGTACCGGAGCGCACCGCCCGCCGCGCCGATGCGTGCGTCGTCATCTTCCAGGCCGAAGCCGCGCAGCGACTGCGTTCCGAAGTGCTTCGACAGATACTCGTACGACCCGCGCAGCTCGAAGAGCGACGGTTCCAGTCCCGTGACCGGCATGGTCAGCGCGCCGTTCGTCTCCGTCTCCTTTGGCACGATGGCCTCGCGCGGCGCGAACCGCGCCATGTCGTCGTACAGCCGCGCGTCGCCCAGCGACGCATACGCAGTGACGAAGAAGTCGCCGGTCGACACGTCGAGGTACGCCGCGCCGACGGTCTCCGGCCCCGGCACGAGTGACACGAGGTAGCAGTTCTCCCGCTCCACGATGTGCGCCTCGGTCGCCGTCCCCGGCGTCACGATGCGCACGACCTCCCGCCGCACCAGCCCTTTCGCTTCCGCCGCGTCCTCGGTCTGCTCGCAGATCGCGACGCGCAGGCCGTGGCGGATCAGCTTGGCGACGTAGCCGTCGGCCGAGTGGAACGGTACGCCGCACATCGGCGTCTCGTACTCCTGTCCCTTGTTCCGCGCGGTGAGGACGAGGTCGAGCAGCGGCGCGGCCTTCTCCGCGTCTTCGAAGAACATCTCGTAGAAGTCGCCGAGCCGGTAGAACAGGATCGCATCCGGCACCTGCCGTTTGATCTCGAAATACTGCTCGAGCATGGGGGTGAGTTTGGTGACGGGACGGGACATTACTGGGGCTTTCGAATGTCCAGAAGAGTACCATCCCCGGCCCGCAACTCGACCACGACCGCCTGCCGCAGACTCGTATGCGGTACTTGATCGAGGAGCACGACCCACCGCTCCTCGGGCGCCCCCTCATTGCGGCGCGCGCGGGCGACGTGGACGACTTCGTAGCCGGCCAGGCCGCGCTGTTTCACGACCGCGGCGGCGCGCCTTCCGGCGTCGATCGACAGGATGCGCCCCTTGGGGCGCGACGGATCTTCGAGCCCGCCGAGGGCTAGGAAGAGCGCGGCGCAGACCAGGAGCCAGGCCGGATAGAGCCACCGGAACACGCTGCTATGATACGAGGCCGTGACGCGGGCGGAGATCGAAGAGCAGCTGATTGCGATCGTCAGGCAGGAGAAGAACATCGCCGACGAGTTGCTGAAGCCCGAGACGCCGCTGGCCGACGCAGGCATCGACTCGCTGGACTCGCTGACCATCCTCTTCGCCATCGAAGAGCACTTCCACATCTCCATTCCCGACGACGAGGCCCGCGCGGTGAAGACGTTCGACGACCTCATCGACATCATCGCGAAACGGGCGGGATGAGCTTCCTCGCGCGACCTTCCGATTCCACGGCGAAGCCTCTGTGCTCTCTGTGTCTCTGTGGTGAGCGGTCTTTTTCCCGCGGCAGGCACGAGGGAGAACCGATTCACCACAGAGACACAGAGAGCACAGAGGCTTCGCGGCAGGAATCAGGAGACTCGCGGACGTGAGAGTTGTCATCACGGGCCTCGGCGTCGTCTCCCCGTTCGGTCGCGGCAAAGAAGCCTCCCTCGACGCCTTGCGCAACGCCCGCAGCGGCGTCCGCGCCATCACCAGCATCGACGCCTCCTCGCTGAACTGCCGCATCGCCGGCGAGGTGCCGGGCGAGCTGACCGAGCATCGCGGACATGACCGCTTCACCCGCTTCGCACTGCTGGCCGCGGAGGAAGCGGCCGCTCAGGCGGGCGACCTCGGCGTCGAGCCGGAGCGCATCGGAGTGCTGATCGGCACAGGGCTGGGAGGCTGCGAGACGCTCGACACGAGCTACCGCAAGCTCTACGCGGAGAACGGCCGCATCCATCCCCTCGGCATCCCGACGTCGATGTACAACGCGGCCGCGTCCGCGGTGGCGACGAAGTTCAACGCCAAGGGAGTGTCGTACGCCATCGTCTCCGCCTGCGCCTCCTCGGCGCACGCCCTCGGCGTCGCCGCGCAGGCGATCCGCAGCGGTCAGGCGGACGCGGTGTTCGCCGGCGGGGCCGACGCGCCGCTCACTTTCGGCATCGTGAGGGCGTGGGAGGCGCTGCGCGTCCTGGCCATCGACAACGAGCACCCCCAAGATGCGTGCCGGCCGTTCAGCGCGGACCGGAAGGGCCTTGTGCTGGCGGAAGGGTCGGCGGTCTTTGTGCTGGAATCGTTCGAGAACGCCCAGCGGCGCGGCGCGGAGATCCTCGGCGAGATCGCCGGCTTCGGCGCGACCAGCGACGCGGGGCACGTGACCGATCCGTCCGCGGACGGCGCCGCGCGCGCGATGCGGCTGGCGCTGGCGGATGCGCGCCTGAATTCCGTCGATTACATCAACGCACACGGCACCGGGACGCGGGCGAACGACCCGACCGAGACCGCGGCCATCCACGCGGTGTTCGGCGCGGGCGCGCCGCCGGTCAGCTCGACCAAGTCGCTCCACGGCCATGCCATGGGGGCCTCCGGTGCCATCGAGATCGCGTCGTCGCTGCTGGCGCTCCGCGACGGCTTTCTGCCGCCGACCATCAACCTCCGCGAGCGCGATCCGCTGTGCGATCTGGACTACGTCCCCGACACTCCGCGCGAGGCCAAGGCGGAGACGTTTCTTTCCAATTCGTTCGGGTTCGGAGGGATGAATGCCGTCGTGGCCCTCCGTTTGCTACGCTACGGGTGAATTCGGTTCGGAGGCGTTGTGATCGTAGAAAAGAAGCACCTGGACAACTTCACGATTCTGTACGTGGAAGGTCTCATCAAGCTCGGCGAGAGCGCCGAGTTCTTTTCCTCCGCTCTGGAAAACGTGCTCAAGAACGAGAGCACGAACGTGATCATCGACTTCACGAAGATCGACTACATCGACTCCACCGGCATCGGGGAGCTGGTCGGCTATCTGGGCAAGTTCACGAACCAGAACCGCAAGTTGATCCTGGTCAACCCGTCCGAGCGCATCCAGAAGCTGCTGAAACTGGCCAAGCTCGATTCGGTGTTCAAGATCTACAACACCGAGGAAGAGGCGGTCGGCGCCGAGAGCGGCACCCCGGCGCGCGCTTGACGGACAGCACCCTCGCCCAGATCCGTACGCAGTTCGAGCGGATGCGCGAGCTGACGCGCTCGGCGGAGCTGTCCTCTCGCAACGAGCGGATCTCGGCGTGGTGCCTCGCCGAGCAGATCGATCACGTCACCAAGGTGACGGCCTCGGTGGTGGAGGTCCTCGCCGACGCGAACGCCCCGCCGCTCTCCCGGCGGGTGAACTTCGTCGGGCGGCTTTTGCTGCTGGTGGGCTGGATTCCGCGCGGCGTCGGGAAAACGCCGAAGCGCCTCACCGGGACGCCAGTCCCCGCTCCGGACCTCGAGGCCGCGCTCGCGCGGCTCGTGGCGGCGTTCGAGGCGCTGCCGTTCGAGAGATTGCGCGCGTCGCGCGTACCGGTCGTCCGCCACCCCAAGTTCGGCGGCCTCACCCCGCCGCAGGCCCTACGGTTTCTGGTGGTCCACACGAAGCATCACCTCAAGATCGTCGACGACATCCTGGCGTAATGTAGGGCGTGGCTTCAGCCCGCCTCCCACGTGGGGGGCGGGCTGAAGCCACGCCCTACGTTCAGCACTCGTCAGCCGCGCGTTTCGAGCAACTCGGGATCACGCGCCTGATGCAACACCGCGACGACCACGATCCGATCCTCACCCGCATGATAGAAAAGCGCGTAAGGAAAGCGGTGCAGGAGAATTCGCCGAAACGTTCGATGAACGACCTGGAACGCTAGCGGACGCTCACACGCGAGCGTGATGGCGTCGTCGATGCACCGAACGAAGTCGCGACCGAGCTCGCGCGAGATACCTCGGTACCACTCCTTCGCCTCGCGGAGGTCCTGCTTCGCCTCCCGGCGAATGATCACGCGCCGGGTCATTCGTCGAGAAGCGACTTCTTCACGTCCGCCCAGTCCTCGCCTTCGTCAGGATTCTGTTCGAAAGCTCGCCAGCGCCGCTCGAGCTCTTCGCGCTGCGCGGCGGTGATCGCGAGGGCGTCAGGCCGCTCCACGACACTCTCCCAGATTTCCTGCGCGAGCTCGACGCGGTCTTCCGCGGGAAGTTCGAGGATCTGAAGGGGGATCCGGCTCATGGTGATGGAATTGTACAGGCGGATCGCCTATACACTTCCCGCGATGTCCGTCCCCCTTACGCACGTCTACCGCGGCACGCAGCTGGAGTCCGTACACCGCGGGTCGATCGCCGTCGTCGACTCGAGGGGGAAGCTGCTCGCGTTCGCGGGCGATCCGGGACTGCGCACCTGCCTGCGCAGCGCGGCGAAGCCGTTTCAGGGCATCCCACTCCTCGAATACGGCGGCGGCGAGGAGTACGAGCTGACGCAGGAGGAGATCGCGCTCACGTGCGCGTCGCACGGCGGCGAGCCGATGCACGTCGCCACCGCGGCGGCCCTGCTGCGCAAGGGCGAGTTCGACGAGGAAGATCTCCTCTGCGCCGCCCATCTCCCCTACGACGAGAAGGCCGCGACCGACCTCCGCGCGTCCGGCGAGCCGCCCTCGCCGCTCCACAACAACTGCAGCGGCAAGCACGCGGGAATGCTCCTGGCGACGCAGGTGATGGACGTCCCGAGCGCGCGCTACATCGATCCCGATCATCCGCTGCAGGTGCTGATGCGCGCGACGCTCGCGGACTTCGGGGACCTCGACGCCGACGACGTCCCCATGGCCATCGACGGCTGCGGCGTGCCGGCGTTCTTCCTCTCCCTGCACAGGGCCGCCCTCGCGTATGCCCGGCTCATGGCCGGCGCGATCGAGCGTTACGCGGAGAGCGGTACGGCCGTCGTAGAAGCGATGACCACGTTTCCGCAGTACGTCGCGGGCAACTGGAGCCTGACCACGCCGCTCATGGCCGCGTTCGGCGGCGAGCTGCTGGCCAAGGAGGGCGCCGAGGGCTTCTATGCGATGGCGCTGGCGCCTTCGCTGTGCGGCGAATTGACCGAGCGGCTCCGGCTCGCGGATGATGTCGCCATCGGCATCGCGCTGAAGATCGACGACGGCTCGATGGAGCGGGGACGCAATCCGGTGATCCTCCACCTCCTCGAGCTCCTCGGCCTCGATCTCGACGCGCGCCCCGAACTGCAACCGTATCGTCACTGGCCGCTCCGCAATCACGCCGGCACCCTGGTCGGCGACGTGCGGGCGGAATTCGAGCTCGAGGTTTTATGACGAAGACACTCATTGTTCTGTGCCTCCTGGCCGCGGTCTCCTGCAAAACCGTAGGAGTAAGCATGACCCCCGGCGGCTATGCCGAAGTCTCGCCGCAGGTGGCGAACGAAATGATTCTCGACTCGCGGCAGGTCGTCCTCCTCGACGTCCGCGGCGGGGAGGCGTTCCGCGGGCCGGAGGGGTACATCGCCGGTGCTCTGAGCGTCCCGTTCGAGACGATCGAGCGGCAGCTGCCCGAGCTGCTGCCGTATCAGAACCAGACCGTGCTCGTGTACGGCGACGGCGACGTGGACGGTGCGGTCGCGGCCAAGCTTCTGACCGTCGCGGGCTTCCGGAACGTCGTCCACATCTCCGGCGGCCTCAAGAGTTGGATTGAACGCGGGTATCGGACGGTTAACGCGCAGTGATCATGAAACGCGCCCTTCTCGCCCTCACGCTTCTCATCGTTGCTCTGTACAGCGCCGCGGCCGCTCAGGCCCAGAGCCGCGATCCTTACGCAAACCTCAGGGACTACGCAGCGAAGGTGTTCCCGCGCTGTCCCGGCGGCACGATCACGATCGAGCCGATCGCTCAGGCCGGCCCCGTGAACTTCACCGCCTACGGCGTGAAGCTGCGCAGCTCGGATCAGTACTGCGGGTCACAGAAGTACCTCCTGCACTCGTCGAAGTCGCAGCAGGTCGTGATCGGCTCGGTGATCCCGCTGCCGAACGACAGCCGCCCGATCGCCACGCGCATCGGCCAGGAAGCCACCCGCCTCCTGGGCAAGCCGGTGACGGCCACGGTCGCGCCGTTCCCTCTCGCGGACGGCCTGAAGGTCGTCGCCATGACCCGCACGACACCGTACGGAGAGTTCGCGTACAACGGCTTCCTCGACGCGAGCAATCAGTACCTGATCGTCGGGTTCCGCGGCACGCTGGGCTCCGACCCCGCGAAGGCGCTCCGCGAGACCCTCGGCACCGGTTCGGCCATGCGGCGCGGCAACCCGAACGCGAAGGTGGAGGTCCTCGAGATCTCCGACTTCCAGTGCCCCACCTGCGCCCGCGCGCACGAGAAGATGGAGCCGATCATCCGGCAGAACCTGTCGAAGATGAACTACGTGCGCATCGACCTCCCGCTCTTCGAGCACCACGAGTGGGCCGTGCCGGCGGCAATGGGCGCCCGCGCGCTGCAGAAGGTCGCGCCGGACAAGTACTGGGAGTACGTCGACTACATCTTCAAGAACCAGGAAGAGATCGGCAAGCGCAAGATCGACGACGTGGTCAAGGACTGGATGGAAGACCACGACGTCAACTAGACCGCGATCTCGAAGACCTACAACTCCAAGACCGAGCGCCAGGCGCTGCTCGATCAGATCAGCCGCGCGTTCGGCATCGGCATCGCCGCGACGCCGACGTTCGTCGTGAACGGACAGATCATGGGCTTCGGCCCGGACGGGACGTTCACCATGGATGCGATCAAGAGCGCGCTCGGAACGCCGACGGCAGCGGCAAAGAAGCCGGCCAAGTAGCTCCTAGAACCCGAAACTCACCTTCGCCGCATAGCTCCTCTCCTCCCCTTGCGTCGCCTCGACGATGATCTTGGGGAGGAGCAGGGAGATCTTCACGCCGACCGTGATGCGGTTTGAGTCCGCCTGGTCCGTCAGGTGACGGTGCTGGTGTCGGGCAGCCGCGTGACGCGTCCCTCGGCGTCGCTGCGCGCGCGTCCCGCGGCGATGTAGGGCGTCATGGGCCCGAAGCCCTTCGAGAGGAAGAGCTCCACGCCGTACGTGCTGAGGTCGTAAGTCGTCGACGCCCGGCAGCGTCGAGTACGCGCCGCGCAGCGCGAGGGTCGGCGTGACGACGCTGCCGCCCAGGATCGGGAGTCGAGCGAGCCGCCCATGATGGCCATGTCGGTGTCCGGCACCTTGGCGTACGATCGCCGAAATCGTCGCCAACGACAGGCCCTTCGACACGATCACCGCGGCACGACCACGTGAGTCGCTGACCGTGAAGTCCTTCGGCCACCGAGTTCACCCAGTACGCCGCGTTCGGATCGACCGGGATGGCCGTGGCGGCGACGCCGATGTCGAAGCCGAGGAGGCCGCGGGCGCGGGCCGGCTCGATAGGAGTGGCGTAGATCCCTTGCGCCACGAGGCGCGAGAAGGTCTCGAACTCCTCCTGCGTCATGGCCGGGTCGAAGTCGATGTCGTCGCTCGGCGGCCGCGAGAGGCAGCGCGGCATGACGGCACACGATCAGAAAAGCTGCGAGATGAAGTCGTTGCTCTGCAAGAAACCGGAAGGGGTGAACGCCACGCGTCCTCGCCTCTCCGCAGCCATCCGCCCTGAAGTCCGCGCTCGATCCATTCGATGCCCTCCTCGTCCGCGAGATGCGTACCAGCTCTTCATAGCACATCCCGGTGGTCTGGCGGAGTTGGAGGAAGATCAGTCTCGCGCCGCACCTCCCCGACGCCGAGCTCCTCGGCTGAAGTCTCGCGCGCGCGGGAGAGAGCTGCGATGTAGCGGCGGATGTCGCGCGTGTTCGCGAAGCGCTGCCCGCCGACGAACGAATGCGCGCCGAGGCCGAAACCGAGGTACTGCGCCGCGCGTCCAGTAGCGGAGGTTGTGGCGGCGACTCCTCGCCCGTGCCGCGCGAAGTTGCTGATCTCGTACTGCTGCCAGCCCCGCGAGGCCGAGCCGCTCGATGGCTTCGAGGTACAGATCGGCCACGAGATCGTCCTCCGGCAGCGTCACCCGGCCGCGCGCACCTGCACCTGCAGCGGCGTTTTCTCCTCGAGATCGAGCATGTACAGCGAGAGATGGCCCGCGCCGAGGTCGATGGCCGTGTCGAGCGTCGCCCGGAACGACTCCGCGCGTCTGATGCGGGAGGCCGAGCATGAGATCGAGGTTCGCGCGCGCCCCGCTGGCTACCGCGTCACGCACCGCCTCGAGCGCCTGCGCGCGGTCGTGGATGCGGCTGATCACCGCAGCTCGTCGTCATGGAACGACTGCACACCCACCGAGATCCGGTTCACGCCCAGGTCGCGCCAAGCCGCCACCGCCTCCGGCGCTGACATCCTCCGGATTCGCCTCCATCGAGATCTCGGCGTCCGGTGCGATGTCGAAGTTCGCGCGCGAACGGCGTCGAACAACCGCGTCGAGATTCGCCAAGCTCGTCCGGGAAGGCGTCCCCCCGCCGAAATACACGGTAGTCGATAACGTCCGGCGTGGCTTCGGCCCGCCTCCCCGCGGAGGGGCGGGCTGAAGCCACGCCCTACGTCCCGGATCAAGGCATCGAGTACCCATCCTGCAGGCCGATGTCCGTAGAAATGGCAAACGGACAGTACGTGCAATGCACGGCGCAGAACGGCAGATGGAAATAGAGCGCCGAGTGACACGTTCTTTATAATCGCGGTACAATGTCCGAATCAGTTCCCGCCCGTCGGCAGAAAAGCCTTCCCGCCGTCCGCGTCTGCTCTGGACGCTCGTGGGCGCGATGGCGCTGGTCGGTCTCGTGCCGCTGGTGGTCTCCCACTATTTCCTCATCGACATCAACCGCGATTCCCTCGAGACCCTCGAGAAGAAATACCTCACCCGCTCCGCCGTCAGCATCTCCACCGACCTGCAGAACCTCCTGACCAACAACCGCCAGCAGCTCGGCAGCATCGCCGGCAGCATGGTGGCGATGAACAAGGCCCTCCCCGCGGGGACCGATCCCTTCGCCTACGCCGCCGAGACCCAGGCCATCGCCGACTACCTCTCCCCCGACGGCGACCTGATCGCCCTCCGCGCCCTCAACCCCCAGGCCCGCGGCGCGCAGGCCGTCCCCGCGCAGCTCGACGACGCGGTGCTCCGGGAGATGAACCTCGCCCGCGACGTCGCCATCCGCGGCACGGCCTACACCGGCCGCGTCCAGCACGTCGCCGCGCTGAACCAGCCCGCCATCGTGATGGCCGAGCCGGTACGCGACGGCCAGAACGTCATCGGCACCGTCGTCGGCCTGGTGAGCCTCCGCCGCATCGTCGAGCGCATCCGCGAGGAAGGCAAAGGCGACGTCACCGCCTTCATCGTCGACCGCGACGGCCGCGTGCTGATCCACAGCGAGCCGGCGGTCGAGGTCCAGCATCCCGACTTCTCCGCTCTGCAGATCGTGCGCGATTTCGCAAGCGCGCGTCCGCAGCGCCTCACCGTCTCCTACGAAGACAAGGGCGTGAAGCTCCTCGGCACGGTCGCCCCCGCGCCGCCGAACCTCGGCGTCATCGTGCAGAAGCCGGAGAGCCGCGCGTTCGCCTCGGTCGACCAGATGATCCGCGCGACGGTGCAGTGGGTCGCGATCGCCCTGCTCTTCGCGATCGTCGCGGCCGTCCTCTTCGCCTCGGGCATCGCGCGCCCGATCCGCGTCCTCGCCGAGCGCACGCACGAGATCGCGCGGGGCAACTACCACCAGCGCGTGGAGCTCAGGACGCACAACGAGATCGGCGAGCTGGCGGCGAACTTCAACGCCATGTCGTCGTCGATCGAGAAGGCCGTCGAGCAGCTCAAGAAGGCCGCCCACGAGAACCACCTCCTCTTCATCAACTCCGTGCGCATGCTCGCCGCGGCCATCGACGCGAAGGATCCGTACACGCGCGGCCACTCCGAGCGCGTGGCCCGCTACTCGATCGGCATCGGCAAGAACCTCGGCCTCCCCGAGAAGGAGATGCGCGACCTGCGGATCAGCGCGCTACTGCACGACGTCGGCAAGATCGGCATCGACGACCGCATCCTGCGCAAGCCGGGGGCGCTGTCCGAGGATGAGTTCGAAGTGATGAAACAGCACCCGGCGAAAGGCGCGGCCATCATGAGCGGTGTGGCCCAGCTCATCGACATCATCCCCGGGATGAAGTATCACCATGAGAAATGGAGCGGCGGCGGCTATCCCGACAGCCTGGAAGGCGAGCAGATCCCGGTGCAGGCGCGCATCGTGGCCATCGCGGACACGTTCGACGCCATGACCACCAACCGCCCGTACCAGAAGGCCATGGAGCTCGGGTACGTCGTCGAGAAGATCAAGAGCTTCGCCGGCACGCGCTTCGACCCGCGGGTGGTGGACGCGTTCGTGAGCGCGGTGAAGCGCGGCGACATCCAGATCGAAGAGCAGGTGCGAGGCGCGGCCTGATGGCCCTGGCGCTCTTCGTCCTTCTGGCAGCGACGACTTCTGCATCCGTCTGCGACCGTACGCCCGCGGCCGCCGCGAACGACCGCGGCCTCGCGCAGATGTTCGGCGGCGACCTCGCCAAAGCGCTCGCGTCCTTCGACGAGGCGCTGAAGCTCGACCCCCGGCTCGAACAGGCGCGTCTCAACCGCGGCATCGCCTTCCTGCGCAACGGCCAGACGGCCAAAGCCATGGCCGATCTCCAGGCGCTGGCGAACGAGGAGCACTCCCTCGTCCGCGCCGACGCCGCCTATCACCTCGCCATCGCCCTCGACGGCCTCGGGCGCGTCGCCGAGGCGGAGACGTGGACCGATCGGGCGATCCTGCTCGACAACGGCCTCGACGCCGCGGTGCTGTACTCCGGCATGCTGCGCGAGCGGCGTGGCGATCTCCAGGGCGCCGGCCGCGCGTATCTCGAATACCTGAGGAAGCACCCCGACTCGACCGTCGCGCTGCTGCGTTTCGGCGTCGCCGCCCAGAAGTCCGGGCGCGCGGAGACCGCCAAGACGTACCTGCAGCGCGTGATCGCCCTCGCACCGCCGAAGTCTTCGGAGGCCATCGAGGCGCGAAAGTATCTGGTGATGTGGGAGTGATCGCGTGTTTCGACTGATCCTCGACGAGCTACTGGTCACGACCCACGGTGCCCTCGCCGCGCTCTTCCTCGACTTCGAGGGCGAGACCGTGGAGCTGGTGTGCGACCGCGATCTCAGCGACCACAACCTGCGCATCCTGGGCGCCTACCAGGGCATCTTCCTCATGCAGCTCCGCACCCTCTGCGCAAACGCCGGCGCGGGCGAGCCGCGCCGGTTCAAGATCCAGTTCGCCGACAAAGCCGTCCTCAGCTACGACGTCAAGGACGGCTACTACGTGGTTCTGCTCGTCGACAGCACGTTCAACGAGGGCGTCGCCTGGCGGCGGCTCGAACGGTGCCGCGAGAAGCTGCTGGCCGAGATGTAAACACATGTCATCCCGAGCGTCGAGCGAGGGACCTGGGTGGGCGGGGCACGAAACTCAGGCCTGCCTCCCCGCCCGCCCAGGTCCCTCGCTCGACGCTCGGGATGACAATCATCACTCCCCGCCTTCCAGTGCCTCCAGGCTCGAGAGGATGTTCTCGATGCGGTCGCGGATCTCGCCGCGCTCGCGTTTCAAGCGGTCCTGTTCTTCCTCCAGCGAGTCCAGGCGCGTGGCCGCTTCGTCGCTGTCCTTGACCCGCCCCTCCAGCTCCTCGACCCGCGTACGGAGCTCGTCGCGCTCGCGCCGCAGTTCCTGGATCGTCCCCACGGCCTTCTCGACGCGCTCGCTGAGCCGGGCCAGGATCTCCCCTTCTTCCGTTCCTGCAAGCGCCATCTGATCGTTGTCCTTTGTCTTTTTCATGCGGCGCGGATTCTAACGAAAGTGTGGATCACTTTTGGTCGATGTACTTGCCGGCCTCGTCGATGAGCGCACAGACCGTATCGAACGCCGCCTTCCCGTTCGCCGCTTCGCCCGCGGCGAAGTAGCCCAGCTGGCGATAGCTCTCGAACTGCGATTCGCTGAACCACTGGTCGGCGGTCGACTGGTGCGGGAACGTCGGGTAGGTCGTGGCGTAGTTGTACACGTCCTTCGGCTCCGTCTTCCCGTAGAACGCCGGCTTCAGGTAGAGGAACTTCCCGTCCGGCGCGCCCGGATCGACGGCGCTGTAGCGAATGATGCCCGTCGCGCAGTACTTCGCCGTCGACCGGTATTTCGAGGAGCGCGGAAAGAGCCGCATGTGCGTGATCACGATCTCGATGCCGAGGTCGACGCGAATCTTGCGGATCACGTTGCCCAGATCGCCGAAGCCGAAATCGGGATCGGCGCCCGCGTCGCTCACGACGATGCAGCCGCAGCGGCGCAGGACCATCTCGTACAGGCCCAGGTTGTCGAAGTGCGCGCCGTCGGAGAGATAGATGTAGTCGTTCTCGGCGTTTGTGTTCCCCAACACCTCGTCGAGCACCGTCCGCAGCGTGTTCGTCGGATTCCGGTTGCCGTACTTGTCCTTCTTCGGATTGCCGTACCACCAGCCCAGGCGGACGTTGAACAGCGTGAGCAGGAACGAGAGCGCCGGCGACGAGTTGTAGCCCATGTTCGGGCTCGCCGCCGCGCCGGAGATCGCTACCGCCGTCCCGATCGATACGCCCGCCGGCCCGCCATACTCCGCCGTCCGGCGATAGGCATCGAGCTGGAAGGCGCCCGCGTGCAGCGGCGACACCGTGAACGACTCCGCTTTCCGCTCCTGCCACGCCAGCTGATCGCCGGACACCAGGTTGAGGGTCGTGTTGATGACGTGCATCGGACGCACGTGCGCGGACATCGGGTGAAACGCGCCCGGGTATTTCGTCTCCAGGAACCTCCGGTTCGCCACGGACTGCGGCTGCGCGCCCGCCGGCGCCAGCACGAGCGTGCCGATGGCGCGATTGAGATCGGCCGCCAGCAGCTCGCGGGCCTGGGCCAGCATCCGGGCATTGGCCGGATTCGCCACAGCGTCCTTGATCGCGTCGCGCGTCCGGGCCTCGATCGTCGTCAGCGTCGTGTCGGCCGCGATCCCCGGCCCGTCCCGCACCACGTCCACGATGGTCGACGGCCAGACCATCTCCGCACGCAGCCGGTCCATTCCGAAGTTGTCGGTCGGGTCGAACCCCGTGAACGCGTTCGGTTCACGGTCCGTGCGCGAGGCGCCGAGGTAGGCGCGAATGAGCCGGTTGCGATACAGACTGTGGATCGAGAACTGATTCGCGCCGACGAAGAACGACACGATCCACGCGCCGAGCGCCAGTCCGAACACGAGGATCAATCCTTCAGGGATGGTTGTCGTGTCGACGGTCCACAGATGCTCGATCGCCGCGATGCGCGCCTTGTCTGCGGCGGCATACTGCGACGTCGCGAAATGGCGTGTGCGCCCATTCACGGGGACGGCCTCGCGGATCTGGTACGTACCCGCGGAGCGCAGCGCGAGATCGCCCGGCGTGATCGTCCGCGCACAGCGCGAGTCCTGCGATCCCGGCGGACACTCCGGACGCAGCGAGAACAGGATCCGCGACGTACACAGCGAGATCACCGCGAGGATCGCGATCGCGAACAGCGGTCCCACCAGCCCGAGCACGAGACTCGACGCCGACTCCGTCTTGCTGGCCTTCTCGTTCTTCTCCCCATCGGTCGCGGACGTCGCGCCGCTCTTGCCGAGAAGGATGGAGACCAGGCCCGCGCCGCCGCCGACGGCCGCGGAGAGCTTCGGCATGAAGTACAGCCCCACCGGTCCATAGATCGTGATCGCCGCGAAGACGACCCAGACCAGCGCCGCCAGCAGCACCCAGCCCGCCGCGCGGCCCCACCACTCGCGGTCGTACTCCTCGTTGAACCAGCTGGTGATGCCGACGAAGACCGCCGACTGCACGAAGAGGATGCCCAGCACGACGGGCACGGCGAAGCAGAGGAAAAACTCGCCCGGCGCGCCGGACAGCGCCGGCGGGAGCACTTCCCAGTCCGTGAGCGCCGGCAGCGTGACCTTCCGCAGAGGATCGGTGAAGATCTTCGACGCCGCGAACAGCAGTCCCGCGGCGATCCCTCCGGCGAAGACGCCGCCCGCCACTTCGATCCCGAACTTCTTGAGCGTGTAGAGACGCTCGGTCGAGTCGTGCCGGATGTTGCTCGCCCGCTGCCGGCGCTGCTCGCGCACGAAACGGAGCATGTACCAGAGCGAAGGCACCAGGTTCACGACGATGAAGCCCACGACGGCGTGCGGCCATCGCAGTCGGGTCGGGGCGCCGTTGTGGATCGCGGCCCAGTACACCACCATCAGGATCGCGGCGATGACGTAGGGAAGCAGAACGTACCGCTGGAACCGCCCGTTCGTCAGCCATCCACTGCTCCGGTACGCCACGGGACGCGTCTGCGCCACGACCGCGGTCCCGAACAGGATCAGCACTCCCGCGATGAGCGCGGCGAGGTCGGGCTCCTGGACGAAAGTCTCAGAGCGCAGCAGCGCGATCGCCAGCCGCGGCAGCGCGAGCATCGCCGCCAGGAACGGCACGAACATCAGCCACACGAGCAGCAGATTGCGCACGTACGAGCCGGCGAAGGCCCACGTGTCCGCCGACAGCAGTCCGAGCTTCGGCGTCAGGTAATTGCTGAAGCTCCGCAGCCACGTCACCGGCTCGATCTCGGGCGCCCGCGGGTCGCGCTGCGCCGCCGGGATGCCCTGGATGCCCCGCTGCACATCCGCCATCCCGCCCGGGCTGCGGCGCGCGAATGACGAGAGCCAGCTGCCGATGTACCCGCCGCCGGAAACGGTCGAAAGGAAATCGAACTTCGCCAGCAGGCCAAAGCTCGCCAGCCGCTGAAACACGCCCAGCGCGAACGTCGCGCTGCGAATGCCGCCGCCGGAGATGCACAGCGCCGTGCGCGCGGTCGCCGGATCCGCGTTGAGCTTGTGGATGGCCGCGTAGATCGCCTTCAGGCGCGTTTTCTCGTCGGCGGCGGAGGCGAGCTCCGCGACGGTTGCCGGCGGCAGCTCGCCGTGCAGGCGGACATACTCCTCACGCAAAACCTCGGACAACGGCAGCGGGGCGTCGGCCATGTAGCTCCTCCCGGTGGACCTATTGGAGGAGGGACGCGGGGACGGACTTTCCCTACCCGCCGTCAGAAGCGCACGCGCCCCAGCACACCCTCGGCCGCGTCATGCGGGTTGTTGCGCTTGCGCAGGACGTCTTCGAGCAGGTTCTCGTACTCGTCGCGCTGCATCGTCCCGCCGATGAGGCGCTCCATGAACCCTTCCTTGAGCTGGGTCTCGATGCGGATGCGCACGCGGTCGCGGTTGCGGCGATCGAGCTCGCCGGACGCGGTGAGATGGTCGTAGTGCCTGCCCAGGGCCTCGTCGAGCTCCACGATCCCCTGCGACTTCGACGCGACCGTCTTCACGATCGGCGGGATCCAGTCGCCGTGCTCCTCGACGAGCGACATCATCATCGTCACTTCCGTGACTGTCTTGTCCGCGCCAGGACGATCGGCCTTGTTGACCACGAAGACGTCGCCGATCTCCATGATCCCCGCCTTGATGGCCTGGATGTCGTCGCCCATGCCCGGCACGAGCACGACCACGTTGGTCTGCACCGTGCGCACGACCTCGACTTCGTCCTGACCGACACCCACCGTCTCCACCAGCACGATGTCGAAGCCCGCGGCGTCGAGGATGTCCACGACGTCGTTCGTCGCCTTCGCCAGCCCGCCGAGGAAGCCGCGGGTGGCCATCGAGCGGATGTAGACGCCGCGGTCGGTGTAGAGGTCCGACATGCGGATGCGGTCGCCGAGGATCGCGCCGCCGGTGAAAGGCGACGTCGGGTCCACGGCGATGATCCCGATGCGCTTCTCCTGCGCGCGGTAATGCCGCGCCATCGCCGCGACCAGCGTCGACTTCCCCGCCCCCGGCGAGCCAGTGATGCCGATGATCCGCGCGCGCCCGGTCTGCGGGTACAGCTCCGCCAGCAGGCGCGTCGCGCGCGCATCGTGCGACTCCACGAGCGTGATCGCCTGCGCCAGCGGGCGCGACTTGCCCGCGAGGATGCCTTCGGTGATGGAAGTTAAGTTCATAACACGCAATAGGACGGATAGGACTTATAGGACGAATAGGACAAGCAAGTTTGTCCTATTCGTCCTATCTGTCCTATCCGTCCTATTGCTCTCCTACTTGCCAGCCAGCAACCCTCGCGCGATGACCACGCGCTGGATCTCGCTCGTCCCTTCGCCGATCGTACAGAGCTTGACGTCGCGGTAGTACTTCTCGGCAGGGAACTCCTTGATGAAGCCGTACCCGCCGAAGATCTGCACGCCTTTCTCCGTCGCCCGCACCGCCACCTCGGACGCATACAGCTTGGCCATCGCCGAGAACTGGGTCACGCGCTCGCCCGCGTCCTTGACCGTCGCGGCGCGATGGCAGAGCAGCCGCGCGGCCTCGATCTCCGTGGCCATGTCCGCGAGCATGAACTGGATCGCCTGGAAGCCCGAGATCGGCTGGCCGAACGCCTGGCGCTGCTTCGAGTAGTCGCGTGCGGCCTCGAACGCTCCACGGGCGATGCCCACCGCCAGCGCGCCGATCGAGATCCGTCCGCCGTCGAGGATCTTCATCGCGTCGATGAAGCCGTAGCCGATCTCGCCGAGCCGGTTCGCGTCCGGGACGCGGCAGTCCTCGAGGACCAGCTCCGCGGTGTCGGAAACCCGCATGCCGAGCTTGTTCTCCTTCTTGCCCGGCCGGATGCCCTTGCGATCCCGCTCCACCGCGAACGCCGTGATGCCATGCTTCTGGTCGTTGCGGTCCGTCACCGCCAGCACCACGCTGATGTCCGCGTAGGTCGCGTTGGTGATGAAGTTCTTCGTCCCGTTCAGCACCCACTCGTCGCCGTCCTTCACCGCGACGGTGCGCATGCCCGAGGCGTCGCTGCCGGAGCCCGGCTCCGTCAGGCCCCACGCACCGATCCACTCGCCCGACGTGAGCTTCGGCAGCCACTTCTTCCGCTGCTCCTCGTTGCCCGCCTGGTAGATGTGGCCCGTGCCGAGGGAGTTGTGCGCGGCGACGCTGAGGGCGAAACCGCTGTCGACGACGCCGAGCTCCTCGATCACGTTCACGTAATCGACGTACGACAGCCCCGCCCCGCCGTACTCCTCGGGGATCGTCACACCGAGCATGCCCAGCTCGCCGGCGCGCTTGAAGGTATCGACCGGGAAGTGCTGCGCTTCGTCCCACTCGAAGAGGTGCGGCTTGATCTCGCTCTCCGCGAAATCGCGCACCATCTGGCTGATCTGCAACTGCTCGTCCGATAGACGGAAATCCATTCGAGTCCGCTCCTGAGCTTCAGTGGGGTGGAGTCTATAACGTAGGGCGTGGCTTCAGCCCGCCTCCCCGGACGGAAAGACGGATGTTGCCGTCTTGCCACGGGAGGCGTTTTGTAGCGGCCGCCTTCGCGGCCGCTACAAAACGCCTCCGTGCTACCCTGCCCTCGTCCCAACAACCCCTGAGGAGCCACCCGTGCGCCACCATCTTTCTTCGCTCGTCCTCGGCCTCCTCGCGCTCCCGCTCCTCGCCCTCGATCCGAAGGACGCGCGCGCCGAGTACGACCGCCTCCAGAAGTGGCAGTTCTCCCAGCCTGCCACGCTCAGCGCGCCGGTGACGATCACCCGCGACACCGCCACCTGGACGCTCACCACGGGCACCGTCCGCACGATGGAGCCGTCGGGCGACGGCCTCGTCTCCGGCTTCATCTTCGAGGGCCAGGGGACGTTCAAGATGGCCATCCCCGACCGCTACGAGGCCGCGCAGCTCCACCGCTTCGCGAAACGCGACACCGGGGCTGCGCTCGAACAGCCGTTCACCCAGCTCGTCGTCCGCACCTCGGACCCAACCGTCGCCACGCTCGTCCCCGCGGGCGCCGCGCCGTACGCCTCCTACGCCCCGGCGGCGAAGCGCCACGAGTCGTGGCTCGTCGACACCTTCGAAGACATCGACGCGCGCATCATCGCCGCGCGCATCAACCCCGGCGACGTGCAGTTCACCGCGGACATGAAGACCGCGGACTTCAACTGGCTCACCTACCACTACGACTCCGCGAACGCCGAGGAGATCAGCGTCGTCCACACCGACCCGCGCGGCCCGGAGGTGTGGATCAGCCTCGATCGCGCCGAGGAGCGGGCGCAGGACGGACGCCCCGCGGCGGGCGCGCCGCGCGCGTCGCTCGACCACATCGACGTCAAAGCGGACCTGACGAAGAACGGCCGTGAGACCGTCGGCTCGAACCATCAGCGGATGCTCGACGGCAGGTACGTCGTCGAGTCGACGTTCACCGGACTCGCGGGCGAGACGCACGCGCTGCGCCTCGGCCTCATGCCGAGCGCGGAGAAGGTGAAGGCGTACGACGGCGCGAGCGGCGCGGAGCTCACGGTGTTCCGCGATCACATCGGCAAGCGCTCGATCAACATCGACAACGAGTACTACGACGACGAATTCGTCGTCGTCCTCGGCACCCCGCTGCGCAAGGGCGACCAACAGAAGATCCGCTTCGAGTACGGGCTCGAGACCGCGAATTACGCGCCGGGGCGCATGTGGTATCCGACCATCCCCGACTCCTTCGAGCAGAAGCACACGGCGCGGCTGGAGCTCACGGTGCGCAAGAAGAACGAGCTGCGCGCGATGGGCAAGCTGGAGAAGCAAATGGCGGATGGCAACGCCGAGACGAGCATCTGGGTCGTCGACCGTCCCGCGAAGATGGTCACGTTCTCGACGGCCACGCGCTTCGAGGAAGTGACCGTCAAGCCGAACGGAATCCCGCCGGTCGTGTCGTTCGGCCCCGACTTCCAGTTCACGAACACCCAGAAGCTGCACAACGTGGCCGCGGACGTCGCGAACAGCATGCAGTACTTCCAGGGCCTCTACGGCCCGAGCACCGCGGCCGGGCAGTACTACGTCACCAGCATCGCCGCGGGCCACGGCCAGGCGTTCGACGGCTTCCTGCACATGACCGAGTGGACGTTCACGTCCGAGCATCCCGGCGCCTCGGAGCTGTTCCGCGCGCACGAGGTCGCGCACGCCTGGTGGGGCCACAAGGTCGGCTGGAAGACGTATCGCGATCAGTGGCTGAGCGAGGCCTTCGCGGAGTACAGCGCGATGCTGTTCGTGCGCGACTTCGTGAAAGGCGGCGACAAGTATTTCGACGAGATCCTGCGGACCTACGAGGGCATCGTCAAAGGCAACCTGTCAGGCGGCTTCTCCAAGTTCAACCGCCCCTGGCTCATCGAGATGAACCGCAGCTACCGCGACCGCCTCGGCCCCATCGGCCACGGCTGGCGCGCGTCGACGAACGAGGTGCCGGCCGGGTACACCATCCAGACGTACCACAAGGGCCCGCTGGTCGTACACATGCTGCGGTCGATCATCGCCATGCGCACGGGCAGCGACGAGCCGTTCTTCAAAACGCTGAAGGAGTTTCTCACCGAGTACGACGGAAAGGCCGCGAGCACCGAGGACTTCCGGCGCGTGCTGGAGCGCAACCTCGGCGGCTCGGACATGGGCTGGTTCTTCGACTCCTGGATCTACCGCGCCGAGATCCCGTCGTTCACGTGGAGCTACAGCGTGAAACCGGACGGTGACGCCTTCCTGCTGACCGTAGACGTCGAGCGCCGCGACGTGCCGGACGGCTTCGTCGCCTTCATCCCCATCCGCGTGGAGTTCGGAAGCAATAAACACGGTTACGTGTAAATGGCCAACAAGCAGGCCAAACAGTCGGTCACCCAGAAAATCCCGATGAAGCCGCAGCGCGTGCTGTTCGCGCCGGATTCGTCACTGCTCGCCTCAGTCAAGCGTAATTAGAATCACAAGCGCAATTAGAATCTAAGGTCAGAAATGAAATCGTTCCGTATCGTTGTCCTCGCTTTGACAGTCCCTCTGCTGGCATACGCCGCAGGTCCGCAGCAGAAC
This sequence comes from uncultured Acidobacteriota bacterium, assembly GCA_963821585.1. Taxonomy (GTDB): domain Bacteria; phylum Acidobacteriota; class Thermoanaerobaculia; order Gp7-AA8; family Gp7-AA8; genus QHVT01. The sequence goes on along the minus strand of CAWGEI010000003.1, from coordinate 1,994,242 downwards.
GCGGCCAGGGCGGCGGCGCCGCTGACCGGCTTCCGCGCGGAGTTCTTCGCCAACCTCGACGAGGTGCAGGAGAAGATCCTCGACCTCGCCGAGAGCACGCCCGCCGACAAGTTCACCTGGCGGCCGGCGCCCGACGTCCGCTCGGTCAGCGAGGTGTACATGCACATCGCCGGCGGCAACTACTTCCTCGCCACCTTCCTCGGCGTCCCCGCTCCGAAGCGCACCAGCGATCTCGAGACGACGGTCACGAGGAAAGCGGACGTGGTCGCGGAGCTCAAGCGCTCCTTCGAGCACCTCCGCACCGCCGCGATCCGCACCGAGGACCTGGAGAAACAGGTGAAGATGTTCGGCAGCCCGTCGACGCACCGCGGCGTGATGGTGACCATCCTCAGCCACCTCCACGAGCACCTCGGCCAGTCGATCGCGTACGGCCGCATGAACGGCGTCATCCCTCCCTGGAGTCGTTGAAGCACTGATCCGATAAGGAGCACCGACCATGATCACGCGACGATCCGCTCTCCAGCTCAGCATGGGCGCTGCGGCCGCGCTGCTGTGCGACCGCCTCCGCGCGGATAAGGCACCGAAGCTCAACACCCGCCCCATCCCCTCCAGCGGCGAACAACTCCCCCTCGTCGGCATCGGCACCTCGCGCCGCTTCGACGTGGCCACCGCCGAGGAGCGCGAGCCGCTGCGCGAAGTCCTGCGCGAGCTGCCCAAACTCGGCGGCCGTCTCGTCGACACCGCACCCGCCTACGGCACCGCCGAATCCGTCGTCGGCGACCTCGTCGCCGACCTCGGCAACCGCAAGCAGCTCTTCCTCGCCACCAAAGTCGGCGCCGGACGCAGCGGCGCGGACGCCGGCCTCGCCGAGATGAACACCTCCCTCCAGCGCCTCCGCGTCCCCTCCGTCGACCTCCTCCAGATCCACAACCTCGCCGGCGTCGACGTCATGCTCCCCCTCCTCCGCAAGTGGAAAGACGAAGGCAAGACCCGCTACATCGGCATCTCCACCTCCAACGCCAACCAGTACGAAGCCCTCGAGACGATCATGAAGCGCGAGAAGCTCGACTTCATCCAGATCGACTACGCCCTCGACAACCGCGCCGCCGCCGACCGCATCCTCCCCCTCGCCAAAGACCGCGGCATCGCCGTCCTCACCAACCTCCCCTTCGGCCGCGGCCGCGTGTTGAAACCCTTCGGTGACAAACCGGTCCCCGACTGGGCCAAAGAGCTCGGCATCGAGACCTGGGCGCAGTTCGCGCTGAAGTACGTCGTGTCCCACCCCGCGGTGACGTCGGCGATCCCCGGGACGGCGAAATTGTCGTACCTGAAAGACAACCTCGGCGCCGCGCAGGGTCCGCTGCCGGATGCGAAGACGCGGGAGAAGATGGTGGCGTTGCTGGGATAGCTCTCGTCAGAGGAGCGCTGTGTTGGTGAGGGCACCGGGCCGGCTCCGCACGCACCGACAACGAAATGCGACTCGGCGCGTAATGTGTCGAACCGCGAATCGAAGCTCGACGCTCCGGCGCGCAGCGGCAACCCTATGCCCACCGCTTAAGGCGGCCCGGGTTCCTCGCGAGAGCCTGCCGGCAAGATGCCGGCGGAGCGGCCGGCTGGAAGCCGGCGCTCCGCCCGCACGTCAGAAGTTGAAGCGCACGCCGACCTGAATCGTTGAGTAATCGCGCTCGAAGGCGCTCACCGAACGGTAGTCGTACCGCGAGACGAGACTGAGCCGCCGGCTGAGGCACGCTGACAGGCCTAACCCCACGTTGAACCCGCGCTCGACGTCGCCGTTCTCGTCGCGGTACGCGCCGACGCCGATGTGGATCGATGGGACCGGGCAGAACCGCGTCCACGGCGCGAACTCGAACTCGGGCGACAGGTGCGTCAGATGGAAGTCGCTGCCGCCTGTGGCGTTCTCGAAGTTGTCGCGGCCGAGGTAGAGACCGAGGGAGGCAAGCCCGCCCCAGGCGGGGAAGTGGAAGGCGGGTTTGATGCCGAGGCTGTACGACGGATCGGCGGCGGTGTCGAAGGCGCCGTGGGGGATGGTGACGCCGCCGAAGAAGGAAAGCGAGTAGCGGGTCTCGGCATCGCAGAAGCAACCTTCGCCGCGCGGCGGCACGGGGAGTCCTTCGCCGGGCTGGATGGGACGCTTGGGCTGGCCGGGTAGCACGAACGCGGTGGAGAGATAGCGCTCGTACGGCTCGCCGGTGTTGGACGTGCCCGCGGCGCGGAGGTTCACGTAGTACGCACCCGGAAGCGTGGCGAGGTATTCGAGACCGTAGATGCCGTCGTTGGCGCCGCCGTCCAGGGACAGTCCATCGTCGGAGAGCGTGATGAAGTTCTTCACGCCGTCGGGACGGCGCACGTAGCCGGCGACGCTCCCGCCGCGCACGGACCCCCGGTCCGCGATCCACACGCGCAGCGGCATCGCATAGTCGCCGCCCGGGCGCCGCGCGAGCTGGCTGGGTCCCACGCGCGCGGTGAGCGCGGTCGGCGCGGACGCGACGGCGAAGAGCTCGGCGGAGAGATCGTGCGGGTCGACGACGTACGTCCAGACGCCGGGCAGCGGCTGGCGGATGCGGTACACCGAGTGTTTCGGGTCCGACCGCAGCGTGATCGCCGGTGGCGCGGCCGCAATAGGCACGGCCCCGCCGGGCGCGAACAGGCGCACGGTCGCCGCGTTGTCGATGCTGGCGTGAAAGGCGACCGTCATCCAGTCGAGATTCGGCTCGACGACGAACGTACCGATGCGCAGCCGGACGGCGCTCAGGGAGATGCCGGCGGACGGAAAGCCCTCCGCGTAGTAGAAGCGCTGCTCGCCGCGCACGTCCTCGTCGACGGTCTTGTAGAAGTCGGCGAGGCGGCTGAGGAGGAAGAACGAGCCCGAGCCCTCGTTGAGGTTGCGGAACTCGCCGCCGGTGGCCGCGGCGATGTCCGTCAGCAGCGCATCGTCCGCGTCGCCGCCGACGCCGACGGCGTCGACCCGGATGTCGTCCGCGTCGAACGTGGGACGCAACGGACCCCCGGGACCGGTGCGCGTCCAGAACGGCGCATAGTTCTCCAGGCCGTCGGTGAGGAGGACGATGTGCGGCTCGTGGCCGGGGAGCGCGCCTCCGTCCACCATCGTTCGCGCCTCGACCAGTCCGGCGCCGGGCGACGTCTCGGGCCCGGTGAATCCCGGCGAAGTGTCGGGTCCGATGCCCGCGACGGCCATGCGCGCGGCGGGACGCTGATCGGTCCCCCCTTCGCCCGCCGCCACCATGCTGAACTTCGGCTCCGCCAGCTCGTCGGGATCGACGATGGTGCCGTTCCCGTCCTGATCGCGCCGCTGGAAGCTGATGATGCCGATCTGATCGAGCGGATTGGAGAGATCGACGAAGAAATTCGCGGCGGCGCGCGCGGCATCCATCTTCGCAGTGCTGTGTAGGCCGGTGGTGCCGTCGTAGAGCATGCTGTTCGTCTGGTCGATGGCGAGCACGCGATCGAACTGCCGCGACTCGTCGTCCTCCCAGCACAGGCTGTCCGCCTCGGTCGCGGTGATGCCGGCCGGCGTCGTCAGTGTGACCGTGAGGTTATAGCAGCCGTCGGGCTTCGGCCCGGGCGCGATGACGACCCAGGTCTCGCCGCCGACCGGCGCGGCGGGAGTGGGGATCTGTGCGGGAGCGAGCGCGACTCCGTCCACGGCGATGGTCATGTTGCCGGCCGAGAGATCGTAGCCGCCGCCGGCGAGGAGCCGGATGAGGACGCGGTTGCCGGCGACGGACGTGCCCGCGAACGACGGACGCTCGTTCGTCGGCTCGAGGATGCGCAGCGAGAGCGGCGTGACGTCGTTGGTGAGCATCAGGTCGTCGATGACGATCCGCCCTTCGCTCGACCCGAACGTGGGGCCGAAGTCGAGCCGCACCGCCGCGATGCTGGCGAGATCGAGGCCGGAGCCGTTGTGGAGGAAGTCCGTCGCGCGGATGCGGATGGTCTCCATTTCGTTGTGCCATCCGCTGCTGCGCTGATACGGCTCTTCCAGACCGCCGCCGTAGGCGCCGATCCGGATCGTGCTGGTGACGTTGGCGGCATCGCGAAGCGTGACCGCGAACGTGAGGTCGCCCAGCACGGCGGTGGTGTTGGCATGCCGCGTGGCCTGTGCGCCGCGGAACGAGAGGTAGCGGAACTTCGAGAAGTCGACCGCCGCCGCGGGCGTCCGCCATTCGTAGAACCGGTCGGCGCCGGTCCAGTCGAACACGACGCCGCGCGTCGAGTCCGATGCGCTGCCCTGCGTCGCTCCGTTGAACGGATCGCCGGCGGCGAACGCGAAGTCGTTGTTGTTGTCGTCCAGCCGGTCCTCGGTGAGGTTCTCCACGTCGAACATCACGGCCGCTCCCGAGCTGCTCATTCCCGTGGCGGGCTGCGACTGATAGTCGTCGATGACGACGTTCCCGGTCGTCGCTCCGTTGCGATATTCGTTCGAGACGACGACGCAGGGATTCGCGATCGGCACGCCGATCGGATGGAATGATTCGTACTGGCGCGTGAGGAAATCGAGCGCCGGGACGTTGCCTTCCACGTAATGCTTGACGAGCGGCAGCAGGTATCCGAGCTGGATCTGGTGCGTGATGGTCTCGTCGAGCGCGCAGGGGCCGGTGAATGCGGCGCCGGCGGCCTCGTTGTCATGGAACCAGCCGTGCCCTGTGCCCTGCACGACGGTCGACTGGCGGAAGCCGGTCGCGCGGTCGTGGAGGTGGAAGGTCTGGCAGATGTCGCAATCCGCGGAGCCGCGCACGTCGCTGTCGCCGGCGGCGGTCCACAGGTGGTAGTTCGCATCGTGAGGATTGGCGACGCCTGGACCGTTGAAGTCCGTCGGCAGCATGCTGCTGACGAGGCGGACGTCGCGGCGCACGTAGTGAGTCGGGATCGTGGCGCCGTCGAAGAGGCGGTCGTACGCGACGGCGACACCTTCGCCGCCGCGGCTGTGGCCGATCCACACGATGCGGCGCGCGTCCACGTGGCCGGCGAGCGCGCCGCCGGCGAGCGCGCCGGACTCCGCCTGGTCGAGGAACGCGTCGGTGTGGCCGAGGGTCGTGAGGGCCGCGAACTCGGAGCCCGGCTCGGTGTCGTTGTCGTGGCTCATCACGACGTAGCCGTACGACGCGAGATGGTTGCCGATGTGGTCGTACCATTGGAAGTTGTGGCCGTTGCCGCGGCTGATGATAACGATGGGGATTCTGCCCATCGCGGCGATGTTGGTGGGGAAGTAGAGATCCTGGCCGCGTTTCCAGTCGGGGATGCCGAACGTCGCGGCCACTGGCGACGTGAGGTTGTACACCTGCTCCGTCACCGTCTCGGGGCCGGCCAGCGTCGTGTCGTGCACGACGTACAGTCCGGCTTCGCTGCCGAGGCCGTCGATGAAGTCCCCGTCGCTCAGCGCGTTGTTCATGTCGCAGTCGAAGACCACGTCGTAAGCGACGCCGAGCCCCAGGCCGGCGTTGGCGCTCAGCTCCGCGGGGCCGGCGACCTGGAAAGTGTTGCCCTGGATGTCGGGGCCGGAGAACGTCTCGGTTTGTGCGCCGCCGGGGGTCACATCGAGGAGCGCCGGATTGGAGGACCAGTCCGAGGGACTCTTGTGGCTCACCACGAAGATCCCGCACGTGTCTCCAGCGATCGCGGGGAAGCGGGTCGGGTCGATCGCGACACGGACCGGCGCGTTGGCGTTGAACGCGCGCACGTACTCGAAGAACGGGTACTGCGTGAGCGAATTACCGGCGAGCTCCGTCTTCGTGGTCGCGGCGTGTACCGAGAGTGTGAGAACGGTAAGGCAGAGGGACAGACGGATGCGGCTGAATGTCATGGCAGACCTCTAGTTCGGGCGTCGATCGCGCGGTGTCGCCTCGGGCAGGCGCCACTGATCCGCGAGCTCTTTTTCCTGCGGCGAGTACTGAAGGACGAGCTCCGCGGCGACGTTGCGCAGGAGCGTGGCGACGTCGGGCACCCGCACGGGCGCACGCCGGATCGTGGCGATCCGTTCCGTGCCGAACGGGCGGATGCCGGCGCGCTCGGCGCGAGCGCGCTCCGCCTGCACGGTGGCCGCGGTGAGCCGCTCCGGCAGCTCGGGTGACCCGAACCAGACCGGCTCGGTCGCGAGATCGATGCTGCCCGGAATGATGCCGATCACGCGGCCGGATTCATTGCCGCGGTTCAGACGGATCACGGCGGCGCCGCCGGCGTAGAGCACCGGATTGACGACGGCATCGCGCGGATCGAGATACGCAGGGTCGACCTCCAGGACGACGAGCACGCCCGAGGACACCTTCGCGCGCTCCCGGCTGAAGGTGTTGATGTAGGGCCGCTCGACGGTGAAGGGCTGGGCGAAGAGGATGTTGCGGACGGCAACCGGCGCCGCGGTTTCGCGGGGAGGCGCGGTCTGCGCCGACGCGCACCCAGTGATCAGCAGCAGTACCGTGGAGAGAGTAATTCCGGAAGGTCTCATGGACGTCACTCCTGCCTTAGTAGTGACGCGAGACTGCGAAACGTTTCAGGCCATCCGGGGCGCCGGCGGTGGGCGATCTTCGCTTCGGTGAGGTTCGGCTGCGAGTCGCCGGAAGACGGCACATTCGCGACCAGCTCCTCGCGATGTGGTGGATGGACTAGGCGTCGAGGGCCTGCGCGAGCAGCGTCTCGACGCCTACTCGCGTACGACGCCGTGCGCAGGCTTCGGAGACCGTGAACGAACCCGTTCGCGTGGAACATTCGCGATTTCCACTATTATTCGGTGTCTTTGGCGGCCCCTGAAACGCGCACCTTGTGCGGAATCTTGTACGGGTCGTTTTCGGGTTTCTCACGCCAGAAAAACGAAACGCCGCCAATGGCGGCGTACCAATCGCTTAATTGGCGGGGCCGACGGGCTCCAACCCGCGACCTCCAGCGTGACAGGCCGGCGTTCTAACCGACTGAACGAACCCGCGTTGGGACTTAACGGACGATGATCGACGTCCTCGATCGCAGCGCCGGCGATTTGAACGCCAGGGAAAGCAGCCAGATCCCGACGATGACCGAGCCCAAGGATGAGGAGGAGGGCGCGAATGCCGATGCCTCGCGCGGTGTCGCGAACGGTCATTCCATGCAGCAGGAGCAAGGGGTGCGCCGCGCGCCGTTCCTTCGCGTGCGTCGTCCACGCCCGCCGACTCAGGGCTCGTTCAGGAAAAGATCGTCGAAAAGAATCGAGAACCCGGGCTCTCCGCTGCCGGCGATTCTCAAATGAACCGATCGTGCCGTGACGGACGTCGTTGCTGATTCGGTTGCGGACTGCCAGGTCTTGTCCGGCGGCAGCGCGGCGGAGTGGAGCGGTTCCGTGCCTTCCTTGCAGTTGGCGTCGGTGTACTGGAATACATTCATCGCGACGAAATACGGACTCCCGCTCGCGGTGCGGATCCGTAGACCGAACGTGTATTTCGTCGACGGCTTGACCGGCACGCAGGGACCCTCGATGAGCAGGCTTTGATTGTCGTCAGTCCCCTTCAAGACGCCTGGTTTGGGATTGCCTTCCTTCGGCTCGTGGGAGGACTTCCCCATCGCGGCGTCCGTCCAGCCGGATATGTCCTGGTCAAAACCGCAATTGATCTTCGCCAGAAGGTTCTTCGGATCGCTCGCACAATCGGCTTCTGCTCCAACCGGCAGCAGCAGGATCACCGCGAGACTCAATGCAAACCGTTTCATGCGATGCCTCCGACTCTCTGACGGGCTGAGAGCCCGTCGCTCCAGACCAGGATCGTTTTCCAGCCGCTTCTTCCCAGCAGACTACCGCAGGATACGCTGACGGTCGCCGTCACACGTCGCGCGATGGAAGCCGCAGCGTGGATCATGACATCTGCTGCCGAGCTGTGACGCGCCGATTCGCACACCTGCGGAGGCGGATTTCGTCCGATGGGTACCGGAAGGCCCTGTTCGTCTCAGCGTGAAAGCGCATGCGTCAGCACCTGTCCAGGCCGCGCCGCCGTAGGCCGACCCTCGCGCCACACCGGCTCTCCATTGACGATCACCGTATCAATCCCTTTCGCGGGCGCGACCGGCTGCTCGAAGCTCACGGCCTCGTCGATTGCCGCAGCATCGAAGAGCACCAAGTCCGCGGCGAAGCCCTCCTTCAGCACGCCGCGGCCGGCGAGGCCGAAGGTCGTCGCGGTCAACCCGGTCATCCTGTAAACCGCTTCTTCCAGGGAGAACAAGCCGAGCCGCCGGGAGTAATGGCCCAATACCCTGGCGAACGTGCCCCACAGCCGAGGATGCGGTGCGGCATCGTGCGGCAGCCCGTCGGAGCCGATCATCGTGTGCTCGAAGGCGAGGATGCGCTGCACGTCCTGCTCGTCCATGGAGAAATAGATCGCGCCCGCCGGGAGCATCTCCTGCACTGCTTCTTCTTCGGAACGATTCAGCTTCCCGGCGATGTCTTTCAGATCCATCCCGGCGAGCTCTGGATGAGGCTTCGACCAGGTGACCCGCACCTTCGAGGCGATGCGGACGCGGCTCCAGGAAAGGATGGTCGAGGAGGCGCAGTAGGGATAGCAGTCGAGGCCGACTTTCTGAGAGCGCATCGCCTGCTCGATGATCGGCAGCGTCTCGGCGGAGCGGCCGTGGTTCGGTATGCCGAGCACCTTATGGTGCGACACGACAACCGGGATGCCGAGCTCGCGGCCGATGCGGAACGTCTCCTCGAGCGAATCGACCACGTCCTCGGCCTCGCTTCGCATGTGCGTGCAGTAGAGCGCTTGTCGCGCGCTGAGCGGCCGGCCGACCTCGATCACCTCCTCCGTCGGCGCGGCGCGCGCCGGCTCGTAGAAAAGGCCGGTGGAGACGCCAATCGCACCCGCCTCCAGCGCCTCTTCCACCAGCACCTGCATCTTCGCGATCTCGCCCTTCGTCGCCGGCTTGTCGAGATCATCCATCGTCTGACGGCGCAGCATGGTGTGGCCCACCAGGAGCGCGCAGTTCGTCGCGGCCGGCTTGTTGCGCAGTTCCTGGATGTAGTCCTTGAACGTGGGAAAGCGGAACCAGCGACCCTCGTCATCGAGCAGGTCGAGCGGCGGGGTGACGGGGCTGGCCATGCCACGCGGCGCGGGCGCGAGCGATACGCCACAGTTGCCCGCCACCACCGTGGTTACGCCCTGGCTCACTTTCGGCGCCATGCCGGGCCCCGAGAGCAGGAGCCGGTCGTCGTGCGTGTGCGCGTCGATGAAACCGGGTGCCAGGACCTTTCCCGAGCCGTCGATCACGTGATCGGAAGTCGCATTGCTGACGGTTCCGATTCTTTGAATCAGGCCGTTCTTCACAGCCACATCGGCCTGAAAGCGCGGCGCGCGAGTGCCGTCGACGATGGCTGCGTTGCGAATGACCAGGTCGTAGTGGGCCATGGCAGCAGTCGCTATAAAGAGCTGGCAAAGCGTGCCCACCGGTTGGGCGAGTTTGACGACCGGTTCACCAGTGTTGCCCACCGGTTGGGCAAGCGCGCCGAATCGCGTCTGTGAATTCGCGACACGTTCGAGCAATTTCAGAAAGTCGCTCGCCGCTTGCCACCGCCCACGTCACCCCTTCGCTACATGAATCGGCGTCGTCTTGGTCCGACAAGCGCTGGGCTAAGTTTTGGAGAGACATGGCCAGATTTGTTGATGATAGAGGCTAAACCCTCGTATGCGTGTGTACGCTGCCGCACATTTGTCTAGCATATGAACGTCAAACCTGCTATATTGACGTACATATTACCATATCTACAAGTGTTCATCAAGACTGTCGTACAGGACGCACGTTCGCGTCAGGAGATGTTCTTTGAAGAGTTACTCCTTCAGCACGTTCGTGCTCATCGCACTCATGAGTTCATTTGCGCTCGCGCAGGGACCGGCCAGCGGAGCATCAATCGCAGCCGCGAAACCACGTCAAGATGGATCAAGCTCCGGCGACGGCGTCGTCGCATGCCCCTTGGCGGAGTTGGTACTCGATCCAGAGCGTCGCGTTTCCGCGACGTTTACGTCTAACGGCCTTGTACTTGAGTTGCGTGCGGAACTGCGTGACGACCAGGTGATTTCCTCTGTCTCGGTCGATGGTGGACGCATCGTGACCAGCCTCGCCATACTCGAAGGCGACAGAATCGTCCCGTCACTTGACGGACTGGTCATCGAAGCCGGGCGTGTCGCGACTGAGCAACTTGCTGCGGCCGACGTTGCGACGGGCGCGCGACGCGTCGCCCTGATCGCTGCGTACGATGACATGGCGCAGACGCTCTTCGAAGCGACGCCTGCCCTTGGAAATACCCAACTTCGCTACGCTCTCATGTATCACACGTCCGTGGTGCGCACCGCGTACAGATTGATCGATGCGGAGGAGGCAGGCGTCGTCAATGTCTGCACGCCGTCGCTTGAATACCTCTATGGCGTCGCGGCGTTTCGGTGTTCCGAGGACTATGCCGGCGCGGCGGCTCTACGCGATATCATTCATCCGAGGGACAGCGAACCGAACGACCCGCAGTTCCTAACGTACCCCTGCGCCGGCGCGAGAGGCAGTACGCTTGGCTGCTGCGGCAATTACTCTGGACCGTGCTGGTATTGCAATACGACCTGTCTCGTTCACGACATCCTCTGTCTTCGTTGCGACCACTGGTACTGCGGCTGGCAATGCCAGCCGACCCTCCTCTAGCGCCGTCACACCGGCGGCCTGCAAGGTCGGTCCAGATGAATGGTGTCAGCAACAAGTAGCAGCGAAGCAGAGGGGCCGTCATCGCCGTCACGCACCCGCGTTTTCAAGCGCGACACGGACACTAGGCGGCCATTCGTCTGGCGGGGTGCATGCCGCCCAACCTTGCGAATCAGCGTCTCCGCTTGCGTCCAGGCGTTCCCCCCGAGGAAATAGACACCCATAGATGTCACCACGAACATTTCTCTTGTGCCCCAGCCGCACATACGCGTCGCTTTTTGGATGGAGGTAGGGATGTCCCCTTGGAGACACTCTCCTTCTTGCGAAAAGGAATCCCCGCCAGGACTGTGGCGAAACGAACGACAGGCACGACGCGGCTGGAGCACGTGCTTCGCACCTTCGGACTGAAGCCGATCCATGTCGTTCGCGAGGCGCAGCGCCTGGCCGGGGAGCTCGGGCGACCGTCGCTGAGCCGCCAGCATTTCGGGCGGATCCGCGGCGGTCAGGTCGTGGCATCGGAGGACAAGATCTACATCATCGTCGCCGCCATGCGCTCCGTGACGGGGCTGCGCTTCCGGCCGTCGGACCTGTTCGACGTGGAGCCGGGGCTCTGCGACGCAGGCCAGGATGGCAGCGCCGGAAACGTTCCTGTATTCTCCGATAGCCGCACAACGCGCGTTTGGAGGCTGTTCGTGTCTCAGGACTCCGGCTCGACCGACGGCGCCTTCGAATCGCTGTACACCGAGTACGGGCTGCTGCTCCGTACGATCGCGATGCGGCGCTACCACATCCCTCCGGACGACGCCGAAGCGCTCGTCCACGACATCTTCGCCGCCTACCTCCAGCGCCGCGCCTACGGTGCGCGACGCCAAGGGCTGGCTCATCGGCGCGATCGGGAACGCGTCGAACAACTACATCCGCAAACGGAAGCCCGAAACCGAGCTCCTGCCGGAGCATGAAGAGGCGGTCGACGCCGCGGCGGAGGAGTCGCTCGACCGGTGGATGCGCCGCCTCACGATCGTGGCGGTGCTGGCGCGGCTCGGCACGAAGTGCCGCGAGACGCTGCGGCGCTACTACCTCCACGAGGAGCCGAAGGAGCGCATCGCGGCGCACCTCGCCACGTCGCCGGCCTACGTCCTCCAGCTCCTCGTGACCTGCCGCAAGCGCGCGCAGGAGATGCTCCGCAGCCTCGGGGGAACGAAGGAATGAGCCACTACGACGACGACACGCTGAGCCGCTTCGCGCTCAACCCGGCACTCATCGACGACGCGGAGAGCGTCGCCGCGCACCTCGATGCCTGCGACGGCTGCCGTGCTCGCATTGCCTCGCTCGCCGAGGTGGATGATGCGATGCGCCGGGGCGAAACGTGGGCGCAGGTGGAGACCCTCCGCACGCGTTCATCGCGGCTGGAGGAGGCGCTCGCGCTGAAGGCCCGGATCGAAGAGGAGGACCGCGCGGCCGAGCGCCTGCTCGCCCCGCTCCTCACGTCGCCCCTCCGGTTCCGCGACGCGAACATCGCCGGGAACCCCCAGGACGCAGCACGCCGGCGTCGTCCGCTATCTGTGTACGGCGGCACACGGCCTCCACGAACAGCGGCCGGAATTCAGCCTCCTGCTCGCGCGCACGGCGTACGCGATCGCGTACGTCCTCGAGCACAGTCCGAACACCTCCCGCCGGCTCTGCATGGCTCTGTCGCTCCGGGAAGGAGCGAACGCGTTCCGCTACCTGGGCAGGTTCGCGGAGGCGCTCAAGGCGCTGAAGGATGCCGAGGAGCTGTTCGATGAGACGCCCGGATCCGATCCACACGACATCGCGATCGTGTGGTTCATCCGGGCAACCGTCTTGATGGAGTTGGGTCAGATCGGGGATGCGCGGAAGGTGTCGCGACGAGCGGCAGCGGTCTTCCGCACGTACGGCGATCACTCTCGCGAGCTTGGTGCGCTCCTGGTCGAGGCATGTTGCCTGTCCTTCGCGGGAAACAACGTCGAGGCGGCGCAGGTCTATGAAGCGGTGGCGGCGCGAGCCCGCGCCGAAGGAAACCAGAACATCCTCGCCTGCGCGGTGAATGACGCGGGGACCGCGTATCTGAATCTCGAGCGCTTCGAGCAGGCGGAGCAGTCCTACGTCGAGGCACTGGTGCTCTTCGATGAGCTCGGCCTTGCGACCGAGAAGGCGCGCGTCGGGTGGTCGCTCGCGCTCGTCCTCGTCCGCCGCGGGGAGGTCGCCAACGGGTTCGAGCGCCTGGATGCGGCGCGCGGTGAATTACAGAGCCTCGGCCTCCTGAACGATCACGCCCTCGCGACGCTCGATTGGGCCGCCGCCGGCCTCGCCCTCGGCGAGAGCACCAGTGTCGCGGAAGTATGTAAAGGCATCGTCCTGCGCTTTGAATCGGAAGGCATGATGAAGAACGCGCGCTTCGCGCTAGCGTACGTCCATGAGGCGCTCGCCCGCCGGACCGCCACACCGGCCCTCCTCCAGCAGGTCCGCACGTACCTGAAACATCTTCCGACGCACCCGAACGTCGCTTTCGTTCCCTCCAGTAAGAGCTTTCCTCCTCCGCTCTCATAACGACACTCGCTCACGGTACCTCCTGAGCAGAGGGCGCGCCCTCGACAACGCCGGTCCCCGGCACAGGAGGGTCTATGCAAAGGTTCAGGAAGTCCGCGCTCGTGGTGGGTCTGTGCACCGCGATTGTCCTCGGCTCGGCCGCCACCAGCACACCGGCGACCTCCCACCGTCACCGAAGCTTCGACGACAGCATCATCACCCGCATCCTCGAACTCTTCGGGATCGAGCTCCAGAGCCGCTTCTCCATTCCTCCCGGCTGATGACAGGGCGGAAGCCCACCGGCGCGCTGCAGTAGACTTCGACGTGCTTCTCGAGCTGATCAGCCGCTACGGGTACATCGCGGTGTTCGTCTTCGCGACGGTCGAGGGGGACGGCACCCTGCTCGCCGCGTCCTTTCTCGCGCATCGGGGCTACCTCCAGCTGGGGCTCGTGATCGCGGTCGGAATCACGGCTACGGTGCTCGCGAACCAGGTCTACTACTGGATCGGGCGCAAGTACGGAGTGCGCCTTGCGACCGGCCGCCTGCGTGGGCCGTTCGAGCGCATCGACCGGGTGATGCAACGCCACGGAGCCGGCGTGATCGTGGTATCGCGATTCGCAATTGGCCTCAAAGTCGCGATCCCGACGTTCTGCGGCGCCGCCGCCATCGCGCCGCTGAAGTTTGCCATTCTCGATTTCGCCGGTGCCGTCCTCTGGTCTCTGGTCATGGGACTGGCCGGCGCCGGCATTGCCCACTTCCTCAAAGAAGCGCTCGTCGAGTTGCGCCGGTACGAGTGGTATGTGGCCGCCGCGCTGTTTCTCGCCGGCGTCTCGCTTTTGATGACGCGCGAGCTCTCGAGGCGCCGGTTGCAGCGAGAGGCTCGCGGGTGACGGCAGCTGTCGGGCTTGCACGTGAACGGCGGCGATCGCAATGTCGCGTTCAACGGACGGCGCGGCTGGCAACGGGAATCACGAACTTCTCGGCCGTGTGGGTATCGGAGAAGCGGACGACTTTCACGTCGACCAGCCCCGCCGCTTTGCCGGCGGCCATGACGTCGCCCTCGGTGATCTCTTTCACGCCCTTGGGGCGGATCACCCAGAGCGCGCCGGCGTCGTCGAGCGCTTCCTTGAGGGCGCCGAGCTTGCCGAGGTCCGCGCGCCTGCTGGCGCCGTAGAAGATGGCGTCGCTCCCCTTCTTCACGCGGCCGGCGCTCGTATTCGCGCCGACGGCTTCGAGGTCGGCCACGAACGACGGATCGTCGACGCCGACGACCGACACCTTCAGACCCGGCTTCACGCCGAGCTTCTCGACCACGCTCTTTGGATTGGTGATCTTGTTCGCCCACTTCGCGGCTTCGGCGCCGAGCTCGAAGACGGCCTCGCCGCCGGTGAAGCGGACTACGAGATCGCCGTCGTTCGCCTTCGCCGACTGGACGTCGTGCAGTGGGATGAGGAGGCGCCGGTCGCCGCGAAAGAGGAGCTCCAGCGTTTCCAGCATCGCTTCCCCGCGATAGGACTTGCCTTCGAACCGCATCCGCGCCTGTGCCGTCTTGCCCATGATTCGTCACCTCCCGTGCGCAATATAGTGCTCCGTCACCTATCCCGCGACGGCTCCCTGAGCTCCGTTCTCCCGAGTGCGCTCCCTGAAAACGCCTCGGGACTCGTGCGGCACTCGCGGGGACTCACGCAACACTAGAGATACACTGTACGTCGTGCGAGTCCTCCTCCAGACCACGATCCCCTTCGCACCCGACGACTGGTCCATCGAGCGCTTCGCCATGCTGCACCGGTGGCTGGCCGAGTGCGGGCATGACGTGACCAGCCGGAACAAGGACGCGTCCCTGGCGGACATCGACCGTTCGGACTTCGACCAGATCTGGCTGTTCGCGGTCGACGCCGGCGATGGGATCGCGGATGCGGAGTGTGAGGCGCTGACCCGGTTCCGCGGCAGCGGCCGTGGCCTGCTCGTCACGCGCGACCATCAGGACCTCGGCTCGTCGATCTGCAAGATCGGAGGGATCGGCGCGGCGCACTACTTCCACACGCGCAATCTCGATCCCGACGGGTCTCGCCACACGCGCGACGACCGGCAGGCGACGGATATCGACTGGCCGAACTATCACTCCGGGCAGAACGGGCAGTATCAGCAGATCGCCGCGCAGGGCGAGGTCCATCCCCTGCTGCAACGTGCGGACGGTACGCCGGTCGAGTGGTTCCCGGCGCATCCTCACGAAGGCGCGATCGGAGCGCCCGCGGGTGCCGAGGATGCTCGCGTCATTGCCACCGGAACAAGCCGGGCCACCGAGCGCGAGTTCAATCTGATCGTGGCGCTCGAAGGCGATGGAAAGAACGGCCGGGGCATCGCGGAATCGAGCTTCCACCACTTCTGCGACTACAACTGGGACACGCGTGTGGGTGCGCCGTCGTTCGTGACCGATCCGCCGGCCGATGATGTGGTGCGCGATCCCCAAAGGCTCGAGGACGTGAAGACGTACGTTCGAAACGCCGCGCGCTGGCTGAGCCCGTAGCCCCATGATCCTCGTCGCGCCCTTGAACGGGTGGGCCAGCACGCTCGACGAAGTCCCCGATCCCGTCTTCTCCGGGAAGGTAATGGGAGATGGTCTGGCCATCGACCCGACCAGCGGGACGCTCTGCGCGCCGTGCGACGGCGAGGTGATCACGCTGCACGCAGCGAAGCACGCCGTGACGCTGCGCGCGGCGAACGGCGCGGAGATCCTGCTGCACATCGGCTGCGACACCGTCGCCCTCGACGGCGACGGATTCGAGGCGCACGTGACGCCGGGCCGCCGCGTCCGCGCCGGCGACCCGCTGGTGAGCTTCGACCTCGATCGCGTCGCGCAGCGCGTCCCCAGTCTGATCACGCCGGTGATCGTCATCAACGGCTTTGCGGTAGCACGGCGCGAGCAGCCGCGCGCGGTGAGCGTGGGCGACTTCCTGATGGAGCTGCAGTCGCACGGACTGGAGTTGCGAAGGACCTGGCGCGTTTCGTTCGAGCACGGCATTCACGCGCGTCCGGCGGCACTGCTCGCCAATGCGGTGCGCGGCTTTGTGTCCGAGGTGAGCGCTCTGGCCAACGGCCGGCAGGTCAACGCGCGCAGCGCGGTGGCTTGGATGGAGCTGGGCGCGCGGAATGGCGAAGAGATCACGCTGATCGCCACCGGCCCCGACGCCGCCGCAGCGCTTGCTGCGCTCGAAGCGGTGTTCGCCCCCATCGTCGAACGTAGGGCGTGGCTTCAGCCCGCCTCCCCCGTGGGCGGGCGGGCTGAAGCCACGCCCTACGTTGGCGGGAACAACGTTCTGCACGGCGTCGTCGCCAGCCGCGGCCTGGCGATCGGCCCGGCCGCGCACATCTCCGTCACCACTCCCCCGCCCAACGAGACCGGCGCCGGCGTCGCGCGCGAGACCGCCGATCTCGAATGCGCCCGCACCCTCGTGCGCGCGCAACTCGAACGCACGCACGCCGCCGCAAACGGCATCGCGCGCGAGGTGCTCGAAGCGCACCTGTCGTTCATCGACGATCCGGACCTGCTGCACAAGGCGGGAGCGACGATCGCGCGCGGAAAGAGCGCCGGCTTCGCTTGGCGCGCAGCTGTCGAGGAGAGCGCAAACGCACTCCGCGCCGTCGGCGATCCTCGCGTCGCCGAGCGCGCCGACGATCTCCGCGACCTGGCGGACCGGGTCCTGCGCGCGCTCGCCGGCGAGGCGCCGCTCCTCGATCCGCTCGCGGGCTCGATCCTCGTCGGACAGGAACTGCTGCCGTCACAGCTCGTCGGCCTGCCCGCGGGACGGATCGCCGGCTTCTGCACGGCGGCGGGCGGGCCGACCTCACACGTTGCGCTACTGGCGGCGGCGATGAACCTGCCGGCGCTCGTCGCCGCAGGTCCGGACGTTCTGCGTATCGCCGAGGGCACGCCACTCGTGCTCGATGCGGACGCGGGTCTCCTGCGCATCGCGCCGGATGCCGCGGTGCTGGCGGCAGCCGAAGAAGCCCTCGCCCGCCAACACGCGCAGCGCGAAGCCGCGCAGGCCGCGGCGCACACCGAGTGCCGGCTCGCCAGCGGCGAGCGCATCGAAGTCTTCGCGAACGTCGGCTCGCGCGCCGAGGCCGCCGCGGCGGTCGACGAAGGCGCCGAAGGGTGCGGCCTCCTGCGCACCGAGCTCCTGTTCCTCGACCGCGATACGCCACCCGATCTCGAGCTCCAGACCGCCACCTACCAGAGCATCGTCACCGCCTTCGGCGGGAGTCCAGTCGTGATCCGCACGCTCGACGCGGGCAGCGACAAACCGCTGCGCTATCTGCCGCTCCCCCACGGCGACAACCCCGCCCTCGGCGTGCGCGGCATCCGCGCCAGCCTGCGGAATCCCGCGCTGCTCGGCGAGCAGTTGCGCGCCATCCTCCGAGTCCGGCCGCTGACCGCGTGCCGGATTCTCCTGCCGATGATCACCGACGTCTCCGAGGTGCAGAGCGTGAGGCGGATCCTCGACGCGCTGTGCGCGGAGCTCGGCTGCGCAGCGCCGCCTCTCGGAGTCATGATCGAGACTCCGGCCGCGGCGCTGCTCGCCGGTCCGCTGGCCGCGGTCGCGGACTTCCTCTCCATCGGCAGCAACGACCTCGCGCAATACACGCTGGCCATGGACCGCGGCGAGGCGGAGCTCGCGGCGCAGCTCGACGCGTTGCACCCGGCCGTGCTGCGGCTGATCGGCATCAGCGCTTCCGCGGCCCACGCGGCCGGACGGCCGATCGCCGTCTGCGGCGGGCTGGCCTCCGATCCGCTGGCCGCGGCGCTGCTCGTCGGCCTCGGGGTGGACGAGCTGTCGGTCGTGCCTTCGGTGATCCCGGACCTCAAGGCCAGGCTGCGCGGACTGCGCCTCGAGGATTGCCGCGCGCTCGCGGAGCGCGCCCTCGACGCGCCGTCCGCCGCGGCCGTTCGGGCCATCGCGCTCAGTGCAGGAGGGAATGGATGAAGACGATCCTCGCAGGCGCGCAGCAACTGGGCCGCGCGCTGATGCTCCCGATCGCGGTGCTCCCCGTGGCGGCGCTGCTCCTGCGCATCGGCCAGCCGGACGTGATCGGCCTCGTCCCGTTTCTGGCACCGATCGGCCCGCCCATCGCCGCCGCGGGCGGCGCGATTTTCTCCAACCTCGGCCTGCTCTTCGCCGTCGGCGTGGCCGTGGGCCTGGCCCGCGAGAATCACGGCGCGGCGGGGCTCGCCGCCCTGGTCTGCTACGTGGTGACGACCGAAGGGGCGAAGGTCATCATCGCGGTCGACGCTGTGCGCGACATCGGCCGCCTGAGCGTCCCGGCCGGCATCGTCTCCGGCGTTCTCGGGGGGCTGCTCTACAACCGCTACAAGGACATCCAGCTGCCGACCTACCTGGCCTTCTTCGGTGGGCGCCGCTTCGTGCCGATCATCAGCGGACTGGCGGGGCTCGTGACGGCGTTCCTCTTCGGCCACGGCTTTCCGCTGCTGCAGCACGGCATGGACGTCGTCAGCAGGACGATCGTCAGCTCCGGCGGGTTGGGCCTGTTCGTCTACGGGGTGCTCAACCGCGTGCTCATCGTCACCGGCCTGCACCACATCCTCAACAACGTCGCCTGGCAGCTCCTCGGCGAGTACGGCGGCGTGACGGGCGATCTCAATCGCTTTTTCAAAGGCGATCCCACCGCCGGCGCGTTCATGACCGGCTTTTTCCCGGTCATGATGTTCGGCCTGCCCGCCGCCTGCCTCGCGATGTATCACACGGCGCGGCCGGAGCGGCGCAAGGCCGTCGCCGGCCTCCTGGCGTCGATGGCACTCACCTCGTTCCTCACCGGGATCACCGAGCCGATCGAGTTCACGTTCATGTTCCTGGCACCCGTGCTCTACGGCCTGCACGCCATCCTCACGGGGCTGGCGATGGTGGTAATGAACCTCCTCGGCGTCCGCCTCGGCTTCGGCTTCTCGGCCGGACTGTTCGACTACGCCCTCAACTACGGTCTCGCGACGCGGCCGCTCTGGCTGCTGCCCGTGGGCGGGCTGTACTTCGTCGTGTACTACGGCGTCTTCCGCGCCTGCATCATCGCCCTCAACCTGCAGACCCCCGGCCGAGAGAGCGAGGAGGTCGGTTCGCCTCTCGTTCCGCTCCCAGCCACCGCGCGCGCGGCTGCGTTCGTTGAGGCGTTGGGCGGTCCCGGAAATCTCACCTCAGTCGATGCCTGTGCGACGCGTCTGCGCCTGATCGTCGCCAGTCAGGACGCGATCGACGAGCCCGCACTCAAGCGCCTCGGCGCGCACGCGACGGTGAAGGTGTCATCCAACGCGCTGCAGGTGGTGCTCGGCCCGATCGCCGATCAGGTCGCGGGCGAGATCCGCGCGCAGTTGCGCACGACCGCACCCGCGGAGATCACACCAGCGGTGATCTCCGGCCTGCTCGCCGCTCTCGGCGGACGTGAGAACGTCGGCGAGATCGAGGCCATCGCCTCGAGCCGGTTACGGGTACGCGTGGCCGACGCCACGGCGGTCGACGAAAGCGCGATCCACGCGCTAGGCCTGCGCGGCATCGCGCGGCCAACGGCCGATCACGTTCACGTCATCATCGGACCGTCAGCGGAGCAGGCGCTGACCTTGTTACGCGCACTGCTGACGTAGGGCGCGGCTTCAGCCCGCCCCCCTCGGTTGCACGTGCGCACGGGAGAGGCGGGCTGAAGCCACGCCCTACGTTCAGCGCGTATACGCTCTCGCGTACTCCGGCACGTCCACCGTCACGTCGCGATCCGCGATCGGCTCGCCCGGCGTGAGCTTCAGCGGCACCACGCCCGCCCAGATCGGGAGCGCGTAATCCTCTTCGTCGTCGACCGGACCACCCGTGCGGATCTTCGCCGAGGCCTCATCGAGCGGCAGCGCGAGAACGAGGGTCTGCTTCAACTCGATCTCCTTGTGCGGCCGCATCTCGCGCGAGCGGCCACGCACGACGTGATCCACGAGCGCATCGAGCGCACGCAGCTTCTCGTCACCGTCGACGGCACGAGCCTTCCCGAAGACGACGACGGAGCGGTAGTTCATCGAGTGATGGAATGCCGAGCGCGCGAGGACGAGGCCGTCGACGAGCGTGACGGTCACGCAGGCGTCGACACCTTCCTTCAGCGAGCGCAACATGCGGCTGGCGGCGGAGCCGTGGACGTAGAGCATGTCGCCCTCGCGCCAGTGGATCGTGGGGATGACGACCGGTGCGCCGTCCACCACGAAGCCGACATGGCAGATCAGCGCTTCGTCGAGGATCGCGTGGATCGTGTCGCGGTCGTAGTGCCCGCGGTTGCCGAGACGGCGGACCTTGACGCGGTCCGTAACGGGCATGGTTGCGGTCATGGAGTGATCCTTTCGCCGGGGAGGAGCCACCAAGCGCTGGGCATGTGCGAGAAGCCGACGTGGCCGTAGTAGTTCGCGGCGGCGGGCGCGGCGAGGAGCAGCACCTTCGCCTGCGGCGCGGCGGCCTGGGTGCGGCGCATCAGTTCCTTGCCGATCCCCTGCTTCTGGTGCGACACGCGCACGGCCAGGTCTGCGAGGTACGTCGTCCACACCCAGTCCGTGATCGAGCGGGAAACGCCGACGAGCAGGTCGCCGTCCCACGCGGTGATGACCAGGTTCGCGTGGCGAAACATCGTCGCCATCCGCTCGCGGTCGTCGACCGGACGGCGCTCGCCGAGGGTGGATGCGACATAGAGGTCGATGGCCTGGTCGACATCGAGATCGGGGGTGAGCTTGTATTCGATCATTTTGTTCTAGTACAATCCGTATCGCGTGCTGGTACAAAACTACATCAGCGGAGATACCTCCGTCAACATCGCCCGATCCGTGGAGAGCGCCGTGTCGAACGGAAAGCTCGACGCAGGCGAGCTGCTGCCGCCCGTTCGCTCCCTCGCCGCGCACCTCGGCGTCAGTCCCGCGACCGTGGCCGCCGCTTATCGTTCCCTGCGGGAGCGAGGCGTCATCGTCGCGGACGGACGGCGCGGCACGCGCGTGCGCTGGGCTCCGCCGATCACCACGCCACGCACCGTGCCGCTCCCCCGGAACGTGCGCGATCTCTCGGAAGGGAACCCCGATCCCGAGCTCCTCCCGCACCTCCCCGCTCTGCAGCTCGAGCAGCGGATGTACGGCGAAGAGCTGAACGACCGCCGGCTCATCGCGCTCGCACGCGAGCAGTTCGGCGCGGACGGCATCGCCGGCGAGCACGTGTCCGTTGTCAGCGGCGCGATGGACGGCATCGAGCGCGTGCTGCGCGAGCACCTGCGCGCCGGCGATCGCGTCGTCGTCGAAGACCCGTGCTTTACCGGCATCCTCGACCTCCTGCACGCGCTGTCACTCGTCGCCGTGCCGGTGCCGGTCGACGACGAAGGGCTGCTCCCGTCCGAACTCCGCCGCGCCCTTCGCTCCGCGCACGCGCTCATCGTCACGCCCCGCGCGCAGAACCCGTCCGGCGCCGCGCTCTCACCACGTCGCGCGCGCGAGCTGCGTTCCCTGCTCGCGGCCCGTCGAGACCTCCTCCTCCTCGAAGACGACCACGCCGGCGCCGTCGCAGGCGCCGACTACCTCTCGCTCATCGACAAAACCCGCGAGCGCTGGGCCGTCGTCCGCTCCGTCTCCAAATCCCTCGGCCCCGACCTCCGCGTCGCCCTCCTCGCCGCCGATCCCCAGACCCACGCCCGCGTCGAAGGCCGCCAGAACCTCGGCGTCCGCTGGGTCAGCCACATCCTCCAGCGCATCGTCGTCTCCCTCTGGCGCGACCGCGCCCCCGCCCGCGCCGGCCGCATCTACACCGAGCGCCGCAACGCCCTCCTCCACGAGCTCCGCACCCGCGGCATCGAAGCCCACGGCGCCTCGGGGTTGAACGTGTGGATTCCCGTCTCCGAGGAGAGCGCGACCGTACAGGCGCTGCTGCACGCCGGCTGGGCCGTCAAAGCCGGAGAGCGCTACCGCATCGCAACGCCCCCCGCCATCCGCGTGACCATCACCTCCCTCGAGCCCGCAGACGCCGCGCGCTTCGCCGAGGACCTCGCGGCCGTGATCACGCCGCGACGCCGCGCAAGCGGGGCGTAGCTCACCTTCTACAAATTTCCAAGGAAATCCCCACAGATTCATCCGTTCCGCTGCCGAAGTTGGGTGCGGAGGAACACAGATGAAATCAAGATATCTCGGGATCCTGCCCTCATTCTCTTCATGGTCTCGCCGGCGGCATGGGCGGCCTGCAAAACGCAGGATCCGGTCTTCGCCGGGTACTACCGCTGGAATGACCTGAACGGGAATCTCAACGACTACGCCCGCATCCATGAGGACGCCGACAGTCCTTCGTGCGCGCAGGCCGCAACGTGGGCATTGACGTCGAAGGTCAAGAACACCATCGACTCCAACCCCTCGGAGTTCCAAGGCTGGCTGCAGGGAGCCCACGTCTCGCTATCAGCTTCAATCACGGCCAGCAGATGCAGCCCTACGGGTTCGGCCTGATGACCAGCATCGCCAGCGCCGTCATCGGACTGAAGGCGTCCGGCCACACCTACTCGTTCGGCTCCTACCCCGGCCAGCAACCCATCGCGTGGGGCCTGATGAAGGAGATGCAGGCCCACGTCGACACCGCGCCGACCCCGGATCAGTTCAAGAACGACTGCTACACCATCTCCCGCGACGGTGCGGGCGTCTACTCGTTCACGCCGAACCGCAAGTGCGGCGGCGATCTGGACAACTACATGCCCGAGATGTACGCGCTGAAGGACTTCTATCAGCAGAAACTGGGCGGGATCCCGAATCCGGGCGCACCCGGCGTGTACCAGTCGAGCTACTTCCGCACCTCGCTCTTCGACACCAGTTCCACGTCCATGGCCTTCTTCGGCTACGCGCGCCGCGAGGTCTACGGCGATCACGGGTACAACTGGTGGCTGAGCACTCCGGAGTGGATGCCGTTCGACAATTACAACCCGAAAGGCTATCTCGAGGCCATCAGCGCCACGGGACTGGCGCAGGGCTGGACCTGCGACCAGGATGCTCCCACGAAATCCAACGTGATCGATCTCTACGTTGGCAGCACC
Source organism: uncultured Acidobacteriota bacterium (assembly GCA_963821585.1). Lineage (GTDB taxonomy): Bacteria > Acidobacteriota > Thermoanaerobaculia > Gp7-AA8 > Gp7-AA8 > QHVT01. Next base: position 1,970,949 of record CAWGEI010000003.1, on the reverse strand, counting down.
AAAATCACGGACGTGGTCCGCGCCAACGCCTACAGCGAAGCCGCCATCAAGACGGAGTGCAACGGCGGCGACTATCACCGCTTCTGGATTCAGCTCCCGAGCTGGACGCAGGGACAGACGATCACGGCGTACGGACTCGATTACACCTGGTTTGGCCTGACCCAGCTTCCCTGCCTGCAGCCCGGTGGGTGCAAGTGGTGAGCACCGAAAGGTTGCGCGCGAAGGCGCGCTCTACAATCTTGGCCCCGGGCTCGGCCCGGGGAACGCGGAGCGGGTGATGGATGCGGCCGCGCAGGCGGCCGCTCCAACTCGAACGCAGATGCTTGTAGCGGCCGCCTTCGCGGCCGCGTCTTCGCCCCGCCTGAGCAACCCCGGGCAAAGCGCGGGGCCACAATTGGACAGCGCGCCTTCGCGCGCCATGGCCAGCGGACCGCTGGCGTCCCGCCGGCTGTTCGGGCGGCGTCCCGCCGCCCGCGCACTCGGGAGAACGGAGCCTCTCGCGTCGTGCCACACTCCCCCGCCCACCCAAGGTGGCGGCGCGGGACGCCGCCACATCAGCCCCGGGACGGCGGCGCTCCATCTGAGGAACCAGAGAGACACGGGCCGCCGCCGTCCCGGCGGCGGCCCGCAACTTCACATCAACCTACGAGCACCACCGGCCATTCGCCAGCTGGTAGGCGCTCAACCTGCGGCATTTGCTTTCGCTGGGCTGCTGGGTCGTCCCGCATTTGCTGCACATCCAGTACCCGCCGTTGTGGGTATAGACGTCGTAGCACGGCGTGCTGCCGGTCAGCGAGAAACAGCCCGCGAAGGCCCAGTCCGCAACCGGTTGTGGCTGCGGCTGGAACTGTGGTGCGGGTGCGGCCGAGACGAGCAGCAGCAGCGAGAGGATGCCCAGGGTCGTGACTCTCAATTTCATTGTTGCCTCCTCGCGCTAGTTGTAATTCAGCGCAGTGTCATCCACGACGAACGACGTCTGCAGCGACGAATCCTCGGTCGCGTGCAGGCGCAAGCGGACGGTCAGGCCCTTGTACGCGGTGACGTCGAACGTCTTCTGGACATAGGTCGGGTTCTTGTTCAGGTTCGAGTACGTCGCCAGGGTCGTGTAGGACGCCCCGCCGTTCGTGCTGACCTGGACGCGGAACGTGTCGTACGCGATCGACGCCGTCGTCTCGGCGCTGTCGATGCGGATCCAGAACGAGAGCGTCGCGGTGCTCGCGGTCGCGGGGATGGTCACGTTCTGATAGACGTAATCCGTGCGCGTCGTGCCGTAGCCGCACAGCCACGCCTTCCAGGAGCCCGTACGCGAGGGGCGGCCGGTCGAGTTGTCGATGACGCCCGAGGTCTGCGTCCAGTTGCCGTTGTTGCCCGACTCGAAGCCGGGGTTCAGCAGGAGCTGGCCCGAGCCGCCGCCGCAACCCGTCACCGTGAACGAGCCCGAGCTCGTCCCCGTGCCGCCCGCCGTGGTCACGGCGATGACGCCCGAAGACGAGCAGTTCGGCACCGAGGCCGTGATCTGCGTGGCGCTGTTCACCGTGAAGCTGGCCGACTGGCCGTTGAACGTGACCGACGTAGCGCCGGTGAAGTTCGTCCCGGTGATCGTCACGCTCGTGCCCGTACCGCCCGAGGTGGGCGAGAAGCTCGTGACCGTCGGAGCCGGCGTGCCGCCGCCGCCGATGAAGCCCGTGTACAGCAGGCGGTTGGCCGAGCCCGTGAGCGGATTCGTGACCTTGTTCAGCGTCGCGTTGCTGATCAGCGCTGCGGCCACCGTCGCCGGCGACGCGCTGGGAGCCCCCTGCAGATACAGCGCGGCCGCGCCCGCGACGTGCGGCGTCGCCATCGACGTCCCGCTGATCGTGTTCGTGGCCGTGTTGCTCGAGTACCACGCCGAGGTGATCGACGAGCCCGGCGCGAAGATGTCCAGGCAGGGGCCGTAGTTCGAGAACGACGACCGCGCATCCGTGCTGGTGGTCGAGCCCACCGTGATCGCGTTGGCCACGCGCGCCGGCGAGAAGTTGCAGGCCGGCTGCGGATTGCCGAACTGGTCGCCGTTGCCGGCGGCGATCGCGTAGGTCACGCCGTCGGCGATACTCGCGTTCACCGCGTCGTCGAGCGCCTGCGAGGCGCCGCCGCCGAGGGACATGTTGGCCACGGCCGGCTGTCCGGCGCCGTGGTCCGAGGTGACCCAGTTGATGCCGGCGATGACGCCGGAGTCCGTGCCGTTGCCGGAGCAATCCAGCACGCGCACGGCGACCAGCGTCACACCCTTCGCCACGCCCCACGTCGTCCCGCCGACCGTGCCGGCGACGTGCGTGCCGTGGCCGTGGCAGTCCGCGGCCGGCAGCGTGCCGTCGATGGCGTCATAGCCGTTGACGGCCCGGCCGCCGAAGTCGTTGTGATTCACGTTGATGCCGGTGTCGATGACGTACGCCTTCACGCCCGAGCCCGTGGCGTTGTAGACATACGTCGAATTCAGCGGCAGATTGGCCTGATCGATGCGGTCCAGACCCCACGTGGCGCCCGTCTGTGTCGCCGAGATCGACACCAGGCCGTCCTCCTCGACGTACTTCACGCGGGGATCCTCGGCCAGCTTGAGCGCGGCCTTCTCCGACAGGTTGGCCGAGAAGCCCTTGAGAACCTTCCGGTAGACGTGGCCCTTGCGGCCGCGCGACGTCGAGACCAGCTCGTCGGCAACAGCGTCGACGTCAGCGACACGGTCTTCGAGCACGACGATGTAGCGATCCGCGACCGGCCGTTCTTTCTTGTGCAGCTTGGCCTTTCTGGGACCGCCGGCGAGAACCGGGAGTGCGAGAACAAGAACGAGGAGAGAGAGCAGAGTCCGTTTCATGCAAAACCCCTTTCGATCGATGCGATTGTGGGGTTGCGACAGAGCACACCTCCGGCCAGCCTTCCTGCCGGAACTAAATCATTGAGCGGTAACGAAGTCGTAACCGACCCCGCCTTTCGACGGGGTCAGAAGGTGGGCCGATCGACCATTAATTGCGGGTCAAGACCTGAGCGTTGGTCTCACCGATGACCCGTCTCGAAGTGAACATCCCCGGTGTGTACGCGGTGATCGTCCCCGTGAAAGCGGACGCGGCCACGGTCAGCGGCGAGGCCAGCCACAGCATACCCGGGCCCGAGCGTCCCTTGAAATTGCGGTTGATCGCGCTGACCGTCACCTGATCGCCCGTCTCCGAGACGCCGGGTCCGCAGCCGATGCACGCGCCGCAGCCAGGGTTCAGCACCTTCGCCCCGGCGCGCTCGAACGTGTCGAGCAGGCCGTTGTCGCGCGCGAACTTCTCCACCGCCTGCGACCCGAACTGGATGAAGAACTGCACGCCGTCCGCGACGCGCAGTCCCGCGTCGACGGCCTCCTTCGCTACCTGATGGTAGAAGAGGAAGTCGTCGATCTTGCCCGCGGTGCAGGAGCCCGCGTACGCGATGTCGATCTTCACCTCGCCGATGTCGTCGATCAGCGCGCCGTTGGTGGGGTCGGATGGGATCCCGTGATCCGGGTCTCCCGGATGCGCCACCATCGGCCGCACCTCGGATAGATCGATGGCATGGACGCCACCCGCGTACTCCGCGCCGGGATCGGGCGAGACCGCGCGCGTGCGCAACGCGTCGACGCTGATGCCGGGCCGCATCGCCGCGATCCAGGCGAACGTCTTCTCGTCCGCCTCCACGATGGCCGTACGCGCGGAGCACTCCGTGGCCATGTTCGCCAGCGTGGCCCGCTCGTCGAGCGAGAGCGCGCGCAGGCCCGGTCCGGTGAACTCCATGATCCGGTCGAGGGTCATCTGCGGCTTGGCGTAGTGCAGCAGGATGTGCAGCATCACGTCCTTGGCGGTGACGTTCGGCTGCAGCTCACCGGTCAGCTCGAAGCGGATCGACTCCGACACCTCGACGGTCGTGAAGCCGGAGTGCACGAGATTCGCGTACTCAGTCGCGCCGACGCCCCACGCCAGCGCGTTGTTTACGCCGCCCATACAGGTGTGGCTGTCCGTGGCCTGAATGAGGTCGCCCGGATCGATGATGTACTCGCGCGCCACCTCGTGGCAGATGCCGGGCGAAATGTTGTCTTTGGCCGAGAAATCGCGGCACGACGTGTGGCGCTGATACGCGCGCTGCATGTCACGCAGGGTCTGGATCTTGTCGAGGAACGGCCGCATCTTCGCGACCTCGTCGGCGTAGATCAGGTGATCCTCGAACACCGCGAACTTCTGCGGGCTCCCGATCTCGTACTCCGGGCCGTACTCCTGCGTCAGGAAGTGATGGACCTGCGCCGTCGTGAACTCGTGGGTGTAGCCACCGTCGACGTCCACGACGACCGCATCGCCGGGCTTCACGTAGCGCTCGTGGTCTTCCACGCCGCGCATGTGTCGCGCGAGGATCTTCTCCCCCATCGTCATCGGCCGCGGCGCGTTGTGCGGGATGGGGAGCTTCACGTCCCCGCTGGCCACGGCCTTCGAGAACGGGAACAACCCGCCCCATTGAATGATGAGCTGCGTGATCGGATCGTACGGCGCGTACAGCTCGCGGAGCGGCACGCTCTCCCCGGCCTGCAGGCGAATCAGCATGTCGTGATCGCCCATGAGCAGGCCCTGGTTGATGTTGTTCCCCCCGTGGATCGGCGCGAACGACGCCGCGACCGCCAGCCGGATCCCGCTGAACACCTCGCACTGCGTCGCCGTCTCGCGCGAGCTGCCGACACCCTTGCGGTAGCCGGAGACGATCACCTCGAAGTTGCCGTTGCGGAGCGCGTCCGCCGGAAACAGCCGCTCGCCGTTCACGATCAGCCCCGCATACGCGTTCCTGGCGATGTCCTCGGGCTTGTAATCGAAGCACACCCACGCCGGGGTCATGGCGTCGGTGTTGATGTCGTCGAGGAGATCCTCGACCCGGAGGTCCTTCATCTGCAGGTCGAGCTCGCCGGCGAGCTGCTTCCGGATGAGCTCGGGGTCTTTCGTGAGGAAAAGAACGCGCTTGCCCGGGGTAAGCGACAGGGACTCAGGTGGTTTCATGCAGCCCTTTCCAACATGGAGGATGCGGCGAGGATTCTACTTCGCGTGCATAATGCTGACCACCCCACGCATGCCGCTCGAGTTCAAGAAGCGTAAAGCCCTTCTGGACGTGATGGCGTCGATGTTCTCGACGATCGAGGACCTCCGCACCTTCCTGATCGACCACCTCGGCCGGCACCTCGACGCGATTGCCACCGGCTCGCTGGAGAACGTCCGCTCGCGCGTCGTCACGAAGGCGGACGAGCAGGAGTGGCTCGTAGAGCTGGTCGACGCGCTGAAGGAGGTCGCCGGTCCGGCCGGCAAGGCCGCGGTGGGGGCGATCGACGTCACGGGCCACTTCGCCCAGCCGCAGGTCGTCGCCTACCGCGACGCCGTCGGCCTGGCCGCGCAGGACCCTCCGGCGCTCGAGAAGATCGTCCGCGCCGCCAACTCCCTCCTGCCGATCCACGTCTGGATCTCGCGCGTGAGCGACATCCGGAACCGCGTCTGCCGGATCGCCATCGACAACGGCGGCTCGCTCCTCGCGCGAGGCTCGGGCTTCCTCGTTGCCGCGGACGTCGTGCTGACGAACCATCACGTCATCGCCCCGGTGCTCGCGGGCGACTACGAGCCGAAGCAGGTTCGCGCGCAGTTCGATCACTACGAGCTGCCCGACGGCAGCGTCGACGCAGGCACGATCGTGAAGCTGGCGAAGGAGTGGCTGATCGCATCCGAGCCGCACGATCCGATCGACACGAAAGTGCACGATCTCGCCGCCGAGCCCAAGCCCGCGAATCTCGACTTCGCGCTCCTGCGCCTCTCGCGGAAGATTGGCGATGAAAAGAAACGCGGCTGGATGGACCTCGGCACCACCGCGCCGAGTGCCGCCGTCAACGCCCCGGTGTTCATCGTGCAGCACGCCGCCGGCAAGCCGATGGAGCTCGCGCTCGACACGAACGGCGTCATCGGCTACAGCCCGAAACAGCGCCGCATCCGCTACCGCACGAACACCCTCGCCGGGTCGTCCGGCTCGCCGGTCTTCACGCAGGACTGGGAACTGCTCGCACTCCATCACGGCGGCGATCCGAAGTACCCCGACCTCGATACCGGCAAGTACAACGAGGGCATCCCCATCCGCACGCTGGTCCAATATCTCGAGGACGAGGGCATCCTCACCCAGCTCTGACCATGCTGCTCCCACTCGATCAACGGAAGGTCCTGCTCGAAGTCCTCGCGGGCATGTTCAGCCAGCTCGACGACTTCCGCACGTTCCTCATCAACGAGACCGGCCGCCATCTCGACACGATCGCTGTCGGCGATCTCGCCACCGTCCAGTCGAAGGTCGTCGTCGATGCCGAGGAGAAGGAGTGGCTGCTCGACCTCGTGGAGGCGATGCACGGCGTCGCCGGCCCAGGCATGAAGGCGAAGCTCGACGCGATCGGCACCATCGAAGAGATCCGCGAGGCGCGCTTCTACGACGACTGCTATCCCGGGGAGTACCCACTCGTGAATCGCAAAGACCTCCGCGCACACCTGCGGACGTTCGCGGGCTCGAAGGGAAAGCGCATCCTCCACGTGCAAGGGGCCCGCTACTCCGGAAAGTCGCACGCCCTCGTCCACATCCGGCACATCGCTCAAACCCTCGGCATCCCGCTGGCCGAGATCGAGCTGCGGAAGTGGGCCACGGGCGAGGAGATCCGCCCGTACGACATCGGCCTGACCATCGCCGACGCGGCGACGCTTCCCCTCCCCTCCCATCTCGACGCCAAGGCGTCGCGGTGGAGCGTGAACTTCACCAACTGGATCGGCCCGCAGCTCGATGCCGCGCGCAAACGGCTCTGGATCGTGTTCGACGACTTCGAAGAGGACAAGCTGCAGTACCCGCTCCCCGAGTCGCTCTACGACTTCATCCAGCTCCTGTCGGAGAAGGTTGCGGCCACGCCGTCGATGCGCTTGTTCCTCATCAACTACGTCAAGACGCTGCCGAGCCAGGTGAAGCCGTCCATCGCCAGCGATCTCGTCCCCCCGATCACCGAGCAGGACCTCGGCGAGTTCTTCCTCGACTTCATCGCGATGTACGCACCGGTGGACGACCTGGCGAAGGCGGAACAGGAGGCGATCCGGCGGGCCCGGCGCGTCTATGCCACGCTCGACCCGGACCCGTCCCTGCGCCTCGAAAAAATGCGCGACGCTCTGATCGACGAGTGCAACAACCTACGGAACGGAGATGCGCCGTGAGCACGCGCTCGAAGTGGTCGCGCGAGGAGCTCGAGGCGGCACGCGGACGCGTTCGCGGCGCGCTCAAAGAGCCGGCGGCGCAGCCGATCTCCCTCGGCTTCCGCGGCGAGGCTGCGAAACCTGCAGCGCCGCCTCGTCCTGACGTACCGGCCGGACCCGCGCTCCGCGCGGCCGCCGTGCTGTCGCGCTTCCGGCTCGACGATCTCCGCACGACCGACGCCGCCGAGATGTCCCGCCTGAAGGAGCAGTCGATCCCGTTGCGCGAAGAAGGGTGGCGGACGTTGCCGCCGGAACTGCGCAACGAGGTCCTCCGCGGTCTTCCCCCTGACGAACTGCGGGCCTTGCTCGAACAGCACGAACGGAACGACGATCCGCTCCAGGCGGCGCTCCGAAAGGCACGGCACGGCCTGACGCGCAACGCGCTCCAGGCAATGAGCATCGGCGAGCTCGCTGCGCTCCTCCAGATCTGGGAAGGCGTCTTCCTGCATCACCCACTCTTTTCGCGCGAGCTCGTGGAGCGCAAGCTCCAGCTCGCACGCCTGCTCGACCCATTGCGTCAGATCACCCGCACCTTCAGCGGTCGCGCCGCCGAAATGCAGCAGCTGCGCGACTATGTGGGCGTCCTCTCCACCGGCTCGTGGGTCAGCGACGCGAAGCGCGCGGTCGGCGACTTCCTGTTCAAGCCCGTCCCCAAAGGGCCGTTCCTCATCCACGGTCCCGGAGGCGTCGGCAAGACCACCCTCACCGCGCAGTTCATCCTCGAGCACGCACTGGCCGCCGAGCAGCAGCGGTTCCCGTTTGCTTATCTCGATTTCGACCGGCCGGCCGTCAACGCCGAAGAGCCGGTGACGATCCTCATCGAAGCCATCCGCCAGATCGGCCTCCAATACGACAGCGCGTTCGCGGCAAGCGAGCGCCTCGGCGCACGCTGGCGGGCACGCCTGGCGTCAGGCGCGGACACCGAGTCGTTCGTGCGCGACTTCATCGGCTTCCTCGAAACGCTGGAGGTGCGCGAGGGGCCGGTGCTGTTCGTTCTCGACACGTTCGAGGAAGTGCAGCGGCGCAGCAACGAATACGCACGCGGCGTCACGCTCCTCACCGGCCGGCTGTCGGTCATGATCCCGCGCCTGCGCGTGGTCATCGCGGGGCGCTCGCCGCTCGACGACGGCACGTATCTCACCGGGCAGCTCCCGCTCGAAGCCTTCGATCGCGAATCCGCGGTGGCCTATCTGCGCAACAGCGGTCTCGATCCGGCGTCCGCGGAGCTCGTGGCCGAGCGCACGCGCGGCAACCCGCTCACGCTCACCCTCGCCATCGAGCTCTATCGCCGCGACCCCGCGGAGCTCCGCCAGCTCGACGCGGCGCGGCTCACGGACGAGATCATCCAGTCCTCCCTCTTCGACCGCATCCTGCTGCACATCCCCGACCCCGAGGTGCGGCGGCTCGCCCACCCCGGCCTCGTGCTGCGGCGCGTGACCCCGGAGCTCATCCGCGACGTCCTCGCCAAGCCGTGCGGCGTCGACGCGTCCGATCTTCCGGCCGCCGAGAAATTGTTCGACAAGCTCGCCGCCGACAGCACGCTGGTCACTCACGTCGATCCCCGCACGCTCGTTCACCGCTCCGACGTGCGGCGGCTCATGCTCAAACCGCTACGCGAGCACCAGCCGGAGAAGGTCGAGGAGATCCACCGCGCCGCGATCGCGTTCTATCGGCAGGGTACGGACGTGATCTCCCGCGCCGAGGCCGCGTACCACGCTCTCTCCCTCGGCGAGCCGGTCGAGCTGTCACCCGATCTGGAGCCGCTGCTCGTGAACGCGCTCGACGAGCTGGCCCCGGAGGCGCAGGTGCAGCTCGCCGAGGCCTACCGGCTGGAGCTGCCGCCGGGGACGTGGACGACCGCGGGGCAGGAAGCGTGGGAACGCGTGACCGCGCGCAAGGTCGCGGAACTGCTGCAGGGCACCGATGCCGCGCGCGCCCTCGAACTGCTCAGGGAACGCGAGCAACGCGGCGGGCATACCGACCTGCTGATCCTCGAATCTCGTGTCCATCTGATGCTGCAGGACGTCGAAAACGCACGCGCCGTCGCCCGCCGGGGGATCGCGACCTATCGCGACGCGGGCAGCGGGACGCTGCTGTTCCGCATGCTGCTCATGGCCGCGGAGATCGAGCGCCGCTCGAACGCGTTCGCTGCCGCGGACTCGTTTCTCGCCGATGCGGAGGAGATCGCCCGGCGCAGAGACGATGCTCTCATGCTCGCAGCGGCGCTGGCGCGGCGCGCGGACGTCGAGATGAGCGTGGAGCAGTCTGTCTCGCCTCACCTCATCGACGACATGGCCGAAGCGACGTCACGATTGAGCGACGACGTACTTGCGCGCGACAAACTGCTGCTGCAGCGGGTGGTCTCTCACGTGGCGACGGCGCATCCGCCGATCGCATCGCGCGCCGCACGCCTTGGCGCACTGGAGCTCACGCCGATCGATCTCGGGGTTCTCGCCCCGGGCGCGCGGTCGTACGAAGTGGAAGAGATCCTCGCGACCGCGCCGACACCGGAGCTGCTCATCTCATTGGAGATGGTGCTGCAGGAGCGCTTCCAGACGCCCGCGGCCCGCCGGGGAACTGCACCCGGGACCTCGAAGAACATCAGGCTCAAGACGGCGCAGCGCGAGCAGTTACGCGACCTCCTGGTGACGCACTATGGCGACGACCTGGCGTCGTTCGTCGAGACTCGCTACAGCCGCGGACTCGAGTCCATCAGCTTCGCGGGGGATGCGCCTCGCAGTGCGATGGACCTCGTCCGTGCATCCGAACGCGAGGGCTGGCTGAACGACCTGATCATCGGGCTGTGGCGCTCGCGGTTTACGAGCCTCGACGTGCTCACATTCATCGACGCGATCGGCCTCGGACCGCGGATCGAAGTCGCGAACGACCAACACGCCGTATCGGAGAAACGCCTCCGCGCGCTGCTGACCGAATATCGAGCGAGCATCGGCGCGCTGGAGATGCGTACGTGCATGATCGATGCGGACGGGAAGCAGACCGGCTGCGGCGTCCTGGTCGGCCGCGGAACCATCCTCACCGCGGCCACCGCTCTCACCGGCGCCGAGCAGGGGTACACATTCGACTCCGTCGCGCTGAGCGGCAGAGAGATCGACGGCGGTGCGCGCATCCTCGTGCCGCCGCGCACCCGCGACGTTACGGGTACCTACTCAGCGCTCGTCCATTTCAACGCGTCATTGGTCGACTCCCCGGTCGACGGCGTCCGCGCGGCGCCCGGTGCACCATTGCGCGGAGCCGCCATCCTGGGCAAAGCGCAAATCGATCCCAACGCACCGATCTTCTGGTTGTGGCGCACGGCTGCAGGCACGTTTCTCAGCGGCGTCGAGCACGCGTCATCGATGCAGCTCCAGGACCGGTTCATCTCCGACTTGTCTTCAACGTCTCCGCGGACCGGCGCACCTTGCTTCGACTCCGCGCTGAACCTCGTTGGCGTTTTGCCGGACCTCGGCTCATGAACTACCACGCCGTGCGTATAGTGTAGTGCCGGCGACCCGCCGGCCGTTTCGCCGGCGCCTCGCCGGCCGGTTCCCCCTCCCGCCCGGCCGGCCAGTGGCCGGCGTTACGGCCGGCGTGGGCGCCGGCACCACTTTCCCTGCCGTCGATCTTTTTGACGGAGAAAAAGGGTTCTTGGCGGAAGAGGTCGATCTGATCGACGAAGAGAAAGATCTCTTCGAGCAAGAGATCGATCTCTTTGATGAAGAGAAAGATCTCATCAATGAAGAGAAAGATCTCTTTGAGCAAGAGAAAGATCTCTTTGATGAAGAGAAAGATCTCATCGACGAAGAGAAAGATCTCTTCGAGCAAGAGAAAGATCTCTTCGATGAAGAGATCGATCCGATGTTTTTACTTTTTCATCCCCTTGCGCGCCCGGATCACGAAGTGGATCGGGCAGCCGGGCAGGCCGAGGGCTTCGCGGAACTGGTTCTCCAGGTAGCGCTTGTAGGAGAAGTGCAGGGGTTCGTCGACATTGGAGAACAACGCGAACGTCGGGGGGCCGGATTTGAGCTGGGTCATGTAATAGAACCGGCGCGGTTTGCCGCGGACGGTGGGCGGGTTGTGGGCCGTGGTGGCGCGCTCGAGGATGGTGTTGAGCTCGGACGTGCGGAACTTGCGGCGGTAGCCTTCGACGATCTTGTCGATCTGGGGGAAGATCTTTTCGACGTTGCGGCCGGTCCTGGCGGAGATGAAGAGGAGTGGCGCGTAGGCCAGGAACTTGAGGCGGAAGCGGAGCTGCTCTTCGAATTTCTTGTAGTCGTCGGGGCCGTGCTGCTCGGCGTCCCATTTGTTGACCAGGATCAGCGCCGCCTTGCCCGCGTCATCCGCGTAGCCCGCCACGGTGGCGTCCTGGCCGGTGACGCCCTCGGTCGCGTCGAAGATGCAGAGCGCGATCTCACAGCGCTCGATGGCGTTGCGCGCGGACATCACGGCCAGTTTCTCGGCCTGGTCGGTGGTCTTGCCTTTGCGGCGGATGCCGGCGGTGTCGATGATCACGTAACGGCGGTCGTTGCGCGTGATCTCGGAGTCGATCGCGTCGCGGGTCGTGCCGGAGATCGGCGAGACGACGGCGCGCTCTTCCTGCGTGAGCTTGTTGAGCAGCGACGATTTGCCGACGTTCGGACGGCCGATGATCGCCACGCGGATGGGCGCATTCTCGTCTTCTTCGTCTTCGACAGACTCGGGAGGCACGATCTCGGAGATGGCGTCGATGAGATCGTCCGTCCCTTCGCCGTGCTCCGCGGACAGCGGGAAGATGCGGTCGAAGCCGAGCGCCCAGAAGTCGTGGACCGCCGCCGCCGCGTCCTTGCGGTCGGTCTTGTTCACGATCAGGACGGTCTTCGCCGCTTCGCTCCGCAGGTCCTGCGCGATGTCGCGGTCTTCCGCGAGCAATCCCGCCGCGCCGTCGACGACGAAGAGGATGAAGTCCGCATCCTTCAACGCGCGTGTGGCCTGATGGCGGATCTCGTCCGCGAACGCGGACATCGGCGAGTCGCCGTATTCGAGGCCGCCCGTGTCGGTGAGCTCGTAGCGGCGGTCGTCGTCGAGCGTGACGATGCCGGTCAGCCGGTCGCGGGTCATCCCCGGCAGATCGTGGATCAGCGCGCGGCGGCGGCCGGACAGGCGGTTGAACAGCGTCGACTTGCCGACGTTCGGCCGGCCGACGATGACGACTTTTTTCAGTGTGTGATTTGCCATGCGATGTACATCAACGCCGCCCCTGCCGCCGTGTTGAAGAAGTTCAACACCCCGTTCGGGATGGGCCTGATGCTTTTCCGATTCCAACTCCCGGCGATGCTCTCCAGATACGAGCCGAGAAACGCGCACGCGGTGACGAGCGCGATCGCCAGCCAGCCGGGATCGAGGCCCAGACCGTAGTGCATTGCGCGGATGCTCGCAAGCGCCACGACGAATCCTCCCGCCAGCCCCGCCACCGTTCCCTCCACCGAGATCGCCCCCTCCGTGCCCACCGGCACCCGCCGTAGCGTCAGTGGGAGGAACGCCCGGCGGCCGATGAGTTGCCCGATCTCCGAGGCGGTGGTGTCGGCCGCGGCGGTGGCGAGCGAGGCGATGCCCATCAGGTACGCGAGCACCATCCAGTCGATCGGATCGACGTCCATGCGGCTCAGGCGCGACACCGCGATCGCGCAGATCGCCGCCACCCCGACGTTCGAGAACGCGTGGCTGAAGCCGCGACGCCCGCCCGACTCCTGCGCCAGGCCGAGCTTCGCTTTGCGCGCGTAGCCCAGCTTCGTCGTTGCCGTGCCGATGATGAAAAACGCCAGCAGCGCGACGTACATCGGCCAGCCCGCGCCGAGGATCAGCGTCGTACCGAGGAACCAGCCGCCGACGGCGCCGGAGAAGCTGACGCTGCGGAGGTAGTAGCCTGCGATGGCCAGCGCTCCGTTCACGAGCAGCCAGGGGACGGTGTCGGGCCAGACGCTGTAGGCCGAGGCGGGGTCGATGCCCGCGACGACGAGGGCGGTCCCCGCCGCGAGAGGGACGGTCACGTTGTCATCGACGCCGAGAGGCAGCGACTCCGTGATCGCCGCGGCCAGCGCGGCGATGAGCACCACCACCGGTGCCCGGAAGTCCATCCAGTACGCCACCGCGATCCCCGCGATCGCGCTGCCGAGGAAGCAGGCGATGAAGCCGCCCCAGCTCTTGTCGCGATTCCACGGCAGCGGCGCGATGCGCATCGCCTTCCCCGCCAGCGTGGCGATCCCGTCGCCGAACGCCAGCATCGCCCACCCGATCGCCGCGTAGTGCAGGCGGTCCCGGAAGACCACGATCAACAGCAGAACCATCACCGGATACAGCACGATCCCGGCGTCGAACCCCCGCTCATGCCGCGCCACGCTCCTGCCCACGATCCTGTGCAGACCCAGCCAGTTGCCGAGGATGGCCACGACGCAAACGCCCGCGGCTGCGTACCACGGCAGCCAGCGGAGCGCGAAGGCGCCCACGCCGAAGGCGATGTGGAGACTCTTGCGGAGGGCTTCGTTGGTCGCGTGCGCCATTAAGAACGATGAACGATGAAGGATGAACGATGAACACGCAAGAGGCGCGGGCTCAATGTTCATCGTTCATCGTTCATCCTTCATCGTTCGGTCTATACAATGCGCCCGCCTATGTCCGAGCCCCGCCCCCCGCTGTTATCTGTGATCGTGCCCTGCTACAACGAGCGGGCCACGGTCGCGGAGCTGTTGCGCCGCGTGCGCGAAGTGCCGATCGACAAGGAGATCATCGTCATCGACGACCAGTCGACCGACGGCTCGCGCGACATCGTGGCCAAACTGGCCGCCGAATGGCCGGAGATCCGCCACCTCTTCCAGACCGTGAACCAGGGGAAGGGCGCGGCCATCCGCCGCGGCATCGACGAGGCCCGCGGCGACATCGTCCTCATCCAGGACGCCGACCTCGAATACGACCCCGAGGAGTATCCGAAGCTCGTGCAGCCGATCATCGACGGGCACGCGGACGCCGTCTTCGGGTCGCGTTTCGAAGGCTACCCGCGCCGGGTGATGCTCTTCTGGCATCGCCTGGGGAACAACTTCCTCACGTTCATGTCGAACGCGACGACCAACCTGGATCTCACGGACATGGAGACCTGCTACAAGGTCTTCCGCCGCGAGGTCATCCAGTCCATCAAGCTGAGATCGAACCGCTTCGGCATCGAGCCGGAGATTACGGCCAAGCTGGCCAAGCGCGGCTATCGCATCTACGAAGTCCCGATCGCGTACTACGGGCGCGACTACTGGGAAGGGAAGAAGATCAACTGGAAGGACGGCTTCGCCGCGCTCTGGACGATCCTCCGCTACGGCCTGCTGCACGATGCGTCGAGCGAGCCGCGCACGTTCACGCAGGTGCGGCGCCGCTCGCGCCTGAAGCGGTACAACCGCTGGGTGTGGGACCGGATCGCGCCGTACATCGGGCAGCGGGTGCTGGAAGTCGGCGCGGGCAGCGGCGCGATGACACGCTTCCTCTACGGCCGCGAGCTGATCGTCGCCTCCGACCGCGAGACCCCGTACGTCGACCGCTTGCGCAACGCGTTCCGGCGCCGTCCGGGGATTCTCGTGGAGCACGTGGACCTGGAGTCGGACGACGCGCTGGCGCTGGCCTCGCACCGCTTCGATACGGTCACGGCGATCAATGTCCTCGAGCACACGGGCGACGACCTCGGCGCATTACGCCGCGCGCACCAGCTCCTCCAGCCGGGCGGGCGGGTGGTCGTGTTCGTCCCCGCGGGCCGCGCGCTGTTCGGCTCGATGGACCGCGGCATCGGCCATCAACGCCGCTACGAAAAGGACGAGCTGGTCGGGAAGCTGCAACAGGCGGGCTTCGAGGTGGAGCACGTAAGCTTCCAGAACCGCATCGCGAAACTCGCCTGGTGGCTGAACGCCAAGCTCCTCGGGCGCAAAGCCCTCCCCAGCGGCCAGTCGCGGGTCTTTGACCGCTTCGTGCCGCTGTTCCGCGCACTGGAGGGCGAGAATCCGTCGACGGGACTGAGCCTCATCGCTGTAGGGGTGAAGAAGTGAGCACACGTAGGGCGTGGCTTCAGCCCGCCCGCCCCCGGGGGAGGCGGGCTGAAGCCACGCCCTACATGGAGACGCAATCTTGACCCGCGCGGCCGTGATCCTCGCCGGCGGCGCCGGCACGCGCCTGCGCCCCCTCTCCTCGGACGAGAATCCGAAGCAGTTCCTGAAGCTGTTCGACGGGCAGTCGCTGCTGCAGAAGACGTTCGAACGCGCCGCGCAGCTCCTGCCGCCCGAGCAGATCTTCGTCTCGACGAACGTGCAGTACGCCGACAAGTCGCGCGAGCATTTGCCGTCGATGCCTCCCGGGAACGTGCTTTCCGAGCCCGCACGCCGCAATACCGGGCCCGCCATCGCGCTGTGTACGTTCGCGATCGAAGAGCGCCTCGGCCCGTGTACCGTCTCGTTCCTCGCCTCGGACCACTTCATCGGCAACGAGCCGGAGTTCGTGCGCGTCCTCGATCGTGCGTACGCGTTCGCGGAGACGCACGACTCCCTGGTGACCGTCGGCATCCACCCCACCGAGCCGAACACCGGCTACGGCTACCTCCGCCTCGGCGACCCACTCGAGGACGAGGTCGTGCGCGTGGAGCAGTTCATCGAGAAGCCGGACCTCGCGCGCGCCGAGGAGCTCCTGCGCGCGGGGAACTACATCTGGAACGCGAGCATGTTCGTCTGGCGCACCGACGTCTTCCGCCGCGAGCTCGAAGCCGCCGCGCCGGACCTCGCGCGGGTGAGCGCGGAGACCTACGAGTCCATGCCGTCGATCTCGATCGACTACGCGCTCATGGAGAAAGCGCCAAGAGTGGCCACGATCCGCGGGGACTTCGGCTGGTCGGACGTGGGGTCGTTCGAGCAGTTGGAGCGGGTGGGGGTGGTCATTCCCGAGTGGGTACGGGCCGCGCGGGGGTGAGTCGACTTCGTGATCACCCGAAGATCCGCACCGCGTTCTCCCACAAGATCTTCCGCTCCACCGCCTCCCCCAGCCCCAGCGCGCGGAACTCCGCCACGTTCTTCTTCATCGACACCACACCCGGCGACGGCCAGTCCGTGCCCCACAGCACCTTGTCCGCGATGTCGGCGAGGCGCGGCACGAAGCGCAGGAGGGACTTCGGCGGGATGCCGGAGATATCCACGTGGACGTTGGGATGGCGGCGCGTGAGGAAGAACGCGGTCTCTCCGTACAGCGGGCGTCCGGCGTGCGCGAGGATGATCTGCAGGTTCGGGAAGTCGATGGCCACGTCGTCGATGGGCATCGGGTCGGCGAACACGTTGCGCGCGCGGGGGAAGATCGACGTCCCGGTGTGGAACATCACCGGCACGTTGCGGGCCTCGCACTCGCGGTAAATCTCCGCCAGCTGCCAGAGCTCGCCGCGATACGCGTTCGGCGACAGGAGCTGGTGCGGCGGGTGGATCTTGATCAGGCCGATGCCGAGGTCGAGGACGCGGCGGATCTCGTCGCGGACGTTCAGCTCGTGCAGCGGATTCACCGAACCGACGGGGATCAGGCGGTCGCGATGGTCCTTCGTGAAATTCGCGATCCAGTCGTTCACCTCGCGGGTGAAGCCCATCACGTCCGGCGAGACGTAGTTGATGCAGCACACGCGCTCCACGCCCTCGTCATCGAGGTAGCGCAGCAGGTTCTCCGGCGATTCCAGCACGTCCTTCGCGTTCGCATGCGAAGCATCGTCGATCATCGCCAGCACCTCGGGCTTGACCATCTGCCAGGGCTGGACGTGGATGTGGCAGTCGAAGACTTTCATAGTTGACAGTTTGCAGTTGGCAGTTGACAGGAGAAAGAGCCGACGGATTGTCTCCTGCCAACTGTCAACTGCCAACTGTTCAAGCCAGCATCACCAGCCGCATGCACACAGCGGTCGAGGGGCAGGCGTCCTGGAACTCGCGTGAGGAGAGGAGCTGGGGATGGACTTCGTCGCGGTCGATCGGCTTGAAGCCGCGCTTCTTGAAGTACTCCTCGGCCGTCGTGGTCAGCAGGTAGAACTCGCGGAGGCCGCGCGAGGCGAGGCGGTCGAGGAGCTGGCGCACGAGCTTGCGGCCGATGCCATGGCTGCGGTACTCGGGCGTGACGGCGATGGAGCGGATGAGTGCGGCGAACTGGTAGGCCTCCGCGCCGCCGCAGCCGACCGTGGCGTCGCCGTCGCGAGCGATCAGGAAGGTCTTCCAGTGGTCGTCGACGCCCGCGGTTGGCAGGTTGCTCTCGATCAGGATTTGCTTGATCGCTGCGAGGTCTTCAACGCGGGCGGGGGCAATGGTGATCTCAGACATCTCTCGGACCGCGCGATGATAACAAACGAAGGGCGGGCCTTTCGGCCCGCCCTTCTATTTAATGGCGTCCTTCAGAGGAGCCGGTGCCGCTGCGGCCAGGGCTCTGGTCGTCACGCGAGATGTTCGTGCTCTGTTCGTCGTCCAGCGAGCCCGGACGGCGACCCGATGAGGAACCGAAGCCTTCCGACCCCGGGCGACGGCTCTGCTCGTTGCCCATACCCACGTTCTTGTTCACCTTGCGTTCGTTGTCTTTGTTGCGCATTCAGTCTCCTTTCACAGACAGGAAAGTGCAACGGGAATGCCCATCAAGTCATTGAAAACAATGGGAATAAATCAACGTAACTCGAACGTGGCAGTGACGACGTACTGCACTTCCTGCGTGCCCGACTCGATGGGAACGTCGTTGGCTACCTGGGCCTCCATGGCCATCGTGCGCGCCATGGGCCGCGGCGGCGGCTCGTTGCGCTGGCCCTCCACGATCTCGATGGCGCGGCCGAGGGTGCGGCCGGCGGCCTGGGCGAGGAGGGCGGCTTTCGCGCGCGCGTCGTCGAACGCCGCCTTCAGCCCCTGATCGCGGCCGCGCGCCGGATCCGAGACCTCGAAGTTGATGCCGGACGACGTGTTCACCCCCGCGTTCACGGCGATGCCGAGGAGGCGGCCCGCGTCGCCGATCTTCTCACTGCGGACGGTGATGCTGTTCGAGACCTGATAGCCGAGGATGCGGGGGAGCTTGCCTTCCTGATAGTCCTGCTGCGGGTAGATGGTGAACTGCGACGTCCGGATGTCCTTTTCCTGCGCCCCCGCCTTCTTCAGGGCGGCGATGACGGACGCGACGCGGCGGTTGTTCTCGGTGACGGCCTCGTCGACGGTGGGGGCGACTGTCTGCACGCCCACCTGGAACGTGAAGCGGTCCGGAGTGACGATCGCGCGGCCGTTGCCGGAGACCGTGACGGTCTCCATCGGCTTCGGCGGCTGCGGTTGCGCGAAAGCGCTGGTAGCGATGAGTGCGGCTAAGAGAAATCTTTTCATACAACCTCCTGGTTCAGTGCGGCGACGATGGCAGACCCCAACGACAAAGTGCCGGGGCAGGCAACGGGCCGATACTATGTGGACTCGCAGTGCATCGACTGCGATCTGTGCCGTGAGACCTCTCCAGCAAATTTCACGCGCAACGAGAACGAAGCCTTCTCCTACGTATACAAACAGCCGGAGACCCCCGAGGAAGAGACGCTGTCGAAGGACGCGATGGACAACTGCCCCGTCGAGGCGATTGGCCACGACGGTAGTTGACAGTTTGCAGTTGACAGTTGACAGGAGCCAGATCGTTTGGCCCCTCAGTCCTGTCAACTGCAAACTGTCAACTGTCAACTAATGAAGTTTCTTATCCACACTCACCTGATCGTGCCAGTCGTCGGCGAGCAGCACCTCGATCAGCTCCTGCAGTTCCTCCATGTGAAACGGCTTGGTGAGCGCCGCGGTCATGTTGTTGCCCTTGGTGATCGTGAGGATGTCGCCCTTTCCGGACGCCACCACCACCGGCGTCTGCTTGCCCTGCTGCGCGTACCAGGCGATCCACTCCTCGCCGCTCATGCCCGGGAGGTTCAGGTCGAGGAGGATGAGCTTCGTGTCGGGATTGGATGCCAGCAGGTTCATTCCCTCCACCGCGCCCGTCGCCGAAAGAACGTCGTAGCCCCGTTTCTGCAGGAACGATTTATAGAGCGCCAGGACCTCGGGATCGTCCTCGATCGCAAGGATCTTGTTCATGGGATGAGACTTAGAGGTGGGGGTGCGCGTCTCCTGCATGCCAGGCATCTCCTCAGTCCGTCTGCCCTTGCGAGTTCCGTGCAAACTTCGCGATCGCAGCCCTCGCCTGCTTCCGCAACCCAGCAAGATCGACGCCGCGGGCGTTCGTGACGGTCTCGATCACCCGCAATCCCTCCTCCAGCCGCTCCACCGCCGCCCGCCGCTGCCCGCGGCCGATGTGGTGCATGCCGGTGCTGATCTGCAGCAGCGCGCGCACGAGCGGAACCTCGTCGCGCACGGCCTCGAAGAACAGCTCCTCGAACAGATCGCTGGCCTCCAGCCAGTCGCCGTTCGCGAAATGCGCGAGCGCCTCGGCGAATCGCGGATCGTCTTCCAGCGGCGGGAGCATCGTCTAAACCATACCTCCTCCGTCCCCTCTGTGCTCTCTGCGCTCTCTGTGGTGAATCGGTTCCCCTGCGTGCCTGCCTCGCAAAGAGACCCATTCACCACAGAGACCACAGAGAGCACAGAGGGAGGACGGAGGATTTAAACTGCGCGGCGTGCTGCGCGTGCCGGTCATCTTCTTCCTGCTCTTTCTCACCACGCTGGTCGTGGGAACGCTCGTCTTTCTCGGCGGGCTGGTCAAGGTGTTGACCTTCGGCCGCGCGCGGCACGGCGTCGTCAACGTGCTCGCCTGGATCGCCATGCGCTGGGTGCAGTGGAACGACCTGATCTTCGATACGCTGCTCTCGACGAAGTGGCACATCGACGGCTTCGAGAACCTTCGTCCCGACGGCCGCTATCTCATCATCTGCAACCACATCACCTGGGTCGACATCTTCGCCGTGCTGCGGGCGATCCGTTCCGGCGGCGCGCCGTTCATCCGCTTCTTCATCAAGCACCAGCTGGCCTGGTTCCCGGTCGTCGGGCAGGCCTGCGCCGCGCTCGACTTCCCGTTCATGCGCCGCTACACACCGGAGTACCTCAAGCACCATCCGGAGAAACGCGGCCGCGATCTGGAGACCACCCGCAAGGCCTGCCAGCGCTACCAGCACATCCCGGTCACGATCGCGAACTTCCTCGAAGGCACGCGCTTCACGCGTGAAAAGTATGCCGACCAGCAGTCGCCGTATCGCCATCTCCTCCGCCCCCGCATGGGCGGTCTCGGGTTCGTCCTGGCCTCCCTCGGCGATCAGCTCGACGCCGTCCTCGACGTCACGCTGGTCTACCCGCACCGCGACGTGAACATGCTGGACTTCGTCAGGAACCGCGTCCCGTGGGTCGTCGTCCACGCCAGGCAGATCGACGTCCCGAAGGAGTTTCTCTCCGCGGAGATCACCGAGGCGGGGCCGGCGCGCGAGCGGTTCAAGGTGTGGGTGGAGGAGCTCTGGCGCACGAAGGACGAGGAGATCACGCGGATTCTCTTAGAATCGGGACGATGACTTCCAGCCCGGACGAGCCCGACGGGAGTTACCTCGCGCTCCGCGAGAGCGACGAGCGTTATCGCGCATTCGTCGCCAACAGCAGCGAAGGGATCTGGCGCTTCGAGCTCGAGGAACCGGTGCCTGTCGATCTTCCCTCCAGCGACCAGGTCGACCGGTTCTATCAGTTCGCGTATCTCGCGGAGTGCAACGACATCGTCGCCGGCATGTACGGCTTCGCTGCGGCCGAAGAGCTGATCGGCGTCCGCCTCGGCGACATGCTCGTGCGCGAGGATCCGGCGAACCTCGAGTATCTCTGCGCGTTCGTCGAGAGCGGCTACCGGCTGATCGGCGCGGAGTCGCGCGAGATCGACCGCGACGGCAACGAGAAGTATTTCGTCAACAACCTGATCGGCATCGTGGAGAACGGCGCGGTCGTGCGGGCGTGGGGCACGCAGCGCGACGTCACCGAGCAGCGCGCGATCATCGCCGCGCTGGAGCAGGCGAACCGCGCCAAGGACGAGTTCCTGGCCATGCTCTCCCACGAGCTCCGCACGCCGATGACCGCCACCCTCGGCTGGGCGACGATGCTGCAGACCGGCGTGCTCGACGCCGAGAGCACGCGGACGGCGGCCGACGCGATCATGCAGGCAACGCGGGCGCAGGCGCACCTGATCGACGACCTGCTCGACATCTCCCGCATCGTGTCCGGGAAGATGCAGCTGTCCGTCGAGCCGCTGCACGTGGCGCAAGTGATCGCGGCTGCGGTGGAGACGATCCGTCCCGCGGCGGTGGCGAAGAACATCGAGCTGGATGTCGACGCGCACGATGACGTGCAGCTGCAGGCGGATCCCGAACGGCTGCAGCAGGTGTTCTGGAACCTGGTGTCGAACGCGGTGAAGTTCACGCCGCGCGGCGGCCGGGTGAGCGTGGAGCTGCGTCGCGAGGGCGATGTGGCGCGCGTGATCGTGCGCGACACGGGTGAAGGGATCGACGCGGAGATCCTGCCGTTCATCTTCGACCGTTTCCGCCAGGCCGACACCGGCGCAAGCCGCAAGTTCGGCGGCCTCGGCCTCGGGCTATCGATCGCCCGCAACCTGGTCGAGCTGCACGGCGGGACGCTCACGGCGTCGAGCGACGGACGCGGACACGGCGCAGAGCTCGTCGTCACGCTGCCGGTGACGGCGCCGGTGGCCGCGACCGCGCCAGCTGTCGAAGCCAAGCCGGCACTCCGTCCGCTGGACGGCCTCTCGCTGCTGGTCGTCGAGGACGACGACCGCACGCGGGTGATGCTGGAGACCGCGCTGCGCAACTTCGGCGCGACAGTGACGTCCGCCGCGAACGCCGACGAGGCGCTGGCCGTCCTCGAGTCGCGTCACTTCGACCTGCTCGTGAGCGACATCGGCCTCTCCGGCGAAGACGGCTGCGCGATGCTCGCGCGTATCCGCGAGACCCGCAAGGACCTGCGCGCGATCGCCGTGACGGCCTACGCCAGTCCCACGGAGCGCGACCGCGCGCTGGCCGCTGGCTTCGAGCGCTGGATCCCCAAGCCGATCGACCCGGTGGCCCTGGCCGAGGAGATCCGCCGCCTGGTCCTCTAGGGCTTGACACTACCTTGGTACCAACGTACCATCATCATATGAGCACCGAACAGATCCCCGTGGAGCGCGTCCAGACCGGCGTGCGCATGGAGAAGCGCCTCGTCAAAGTCCTCAAGGGCCTCGCCGAGTACCACGACATGTCCCTCGGCGACCTCCTGGAGGGCATCGTCCTGCACGCCTTCGACAACAAGACCCCGTTCGGCAAGGAGTCGCTGTCGAAGATCGCGGAGCTGAAGAAGGTCTACGGCCTCACGCTCGATGCGTCGGCCAGCCATCGATTGACCGAGGCAAGGAGGAGCCGTGCGCGAGCGTGAATTCGTGCAAGCGTTCGAGAGCTGCACCCTGCCGTCCGAGGAGTTCCCCCACCGCGCCCATGTGCGGCTGGCGTGGCTGTACCTGCGCGAAGGCTCGCTCCTCGAGGCGCTGACCCGCTTCGTCGAGGGTCTCAAACGCTACGCCGGCAGCCTCGGCGCCAGCGGGAAGTACCACGAGACCGTGACCTGGGCGTACATGTTCCTCATCCACGAGCGCATGGCCCGCGCGGAGGCCGCGACGTTCGACGAGTTCGCCGCCGCGAACGACGACCTGTTCAACGGTGTGCTCGAGAAGTACTACCGCAAGGAAACGCTCTCCTCCGACCTCGCCCGCCAGACGTTCCTCATGCCCGATGCAATGTAATCTACGAAGAATTTCGTTGACCATACGAAACCTTTCGTATAGCCTCTCGTACATCACAGCGGAGGCACAGGAATGGGCGACAAGCCAACCCCACGACCCACCGATGCAGAGCTCGCGATTCTCAACGTGCTCTGGGAACGCGGCCCCAGTACCGTCCGGGAAGTTCACGACGCGCTGAGCCCGACGCAAGACAGCGGCTACACCACCGTCCTCAAGCTCATGCAGATCATGACCGACAAGGGTCTGGTCGACCGGGACGAGTCGCAGCGCGCACACGTCTACACCTCACGTCTGGGAGAGCAGCGCACGCAGCGCCAGCTCCTGGGCCACCTGATCGAGCGCGCGTTCGGCGGTTCGCCGGCCAAGCTCGTCATGCAGGCACTCTCCACCACCAAGGCGACTGCCGAAGACCTTTCCGCGATCCGTCACCTGCTCGACCAGATGGAGGAAGAAGCACGATGAGCTCCCTGCAGCTTCTCACCGGCCCCCTCGCCCAGGCCCTCGGATGGGCCCTGTTGCACCTGCTCTGGCAGGCCACGATCGTCGCCGGCATCCTCGCGGCGGTGCTCGCGCTGATGTCGCGCCAGAGCGCCAGCTCGCGCTACGTCGTCTCCTGCGGCGCGCTCGCGCTGGTCTTCGCGATGTTCGTCGCCACGACCATCCGCGCGTACGACCCCGCCGCCGCGCCGATCGCCGTCTCCGGCGACAGCTCGACCGCGAGCGAAACGATGCGCGTCTCGCTCGCCCAGCTCCCGGTGCTCATCGCCGAGAGCGCCGCCGCGGGCGTGAAGGAGCGCGCGATCTCGACGTTGACGTCCGCGCGCAATCACCTGCCGTCCATCGTGGCCATCTGGCTGGTCGGCGTGATCCTCCTCTCCTCGCGGCTGCTCGTGAGCTGGGTGCGCGCGAAGCGCCTCATTCATCGGGAGACCAAACCCGCGAGCCGCGAGTGGCAGCATGTCGCCGCGCATCTCTCCGACGCTCTCGGGCTGCGCCGCGCGGTCACGCTCCTCGAATCCGCCGCCGTCGAGGTCCCCTCGGTCATCGGCTCGCTGCGTCCCATCATCCTGCTCCCGGCCAGCGCCCTCACGGGCATGACGCCGGAGCAGATCGAGATGGTGCTCGCTCACGAGCTGGCGCACATCCGCCGCCATGACTTCCTCATCAATCTCCTGCAGGCCGTCGTGGAGACGCTGATGTTCTACCACCCGGCCGTATGGTGGATGTCGCGCCGCGTGCGCATCGAGCGCGAGAACTGCTGCGACGACCTCGCGGTCGCCGTGTGCGGCAACCCCATTCAGTACGCCCGTGCGTTGACGCGCCTCGAGGAGCTCCGTGCGAGCGCGCTCCCGGTGGTCGTCGCCGCGAACGGCGGCTCGCTCCTCGATCGCATCCGCCGTATCGCCGCGGATCGGGCAACGTCGCGCGCCGAAGGCACGAGCTCCAGCTCACGCTGGGCCGCGGCCGTGGCCATGCTCGCCATCCTCGGCCTCGCCGTCGCCATCCCCTCCCTCCCCGCGCTCGCCGACCGTCAGGAGAAGAAGGCGGCCGGTGAGAAGCCGCAGAAGGCGGAGACGAAAGTCGACGTCGTCGAAGCGCGCGCCGCGGAACCGGATGACGACGCGGACGTCTACGACGACATGGACGTCCATGTCGACATCGACACCGACGTCGATACCGACGTCGATACGGACGTCGACACCGACTTCGATTATGACTTCGACCTCGAGCCGGTGATCGCGGTCGAGCCGCCGGAGCCACCGGAGACTCCCGAGCCCTTCTTCGCGCTCGAGCCGATGATCGCGCCCGTCGCCCTCGCCGGCATGCCGACGCCCCGTCCCGCCATCGCACCGATCGCAATGGCCTCGCCCGTTCCTCCCATGCCGCCGACGCCCAGGGCCGCGCTGGCCCCGCGCCACTGGGACGACGATGACGACGACGAGAAGGACCGCGAGCTCGGCGCCGGCGGCAAGCTGTCCGTCGACGAGCTGATCTCGCTGCGTGCGACCGGCGTCACGCCGGAGTACGTCAACACGATGCGCGGCATCTTCCCGAAACTCACCCTCCGCCAGGTCACGAGCCTCGGCGCCCTCGGCGTCACCGAAGGCTTCGTCAAGGAAATGCGCGGCGCCGGTTTCGAGGTGAAGTCTGCGCGTGAGGCGACGAGCCTCAAAGCCGTGGGTGTGACTCCGGAGTACGTCCGCGAGATGCGCGCCGCCGGCTATCAAATCCCCAACGCGAAGGAAGCGACCAGCATGCGCGCCGTGGGCGTCACGCCGGAGTACATCCGCGAGATGAAAGCGGCCGGCTTCGACGTCAGCAGCTCGCGCGACATCACCAGCATGCGCGCGGTCGGCGTCACGCCGGAATTCGTCCGCGACATGCGCTCCGCCGGCTTCGAGATCAAGAGCGGCAGGGACGCAACGAGCCTCAGCGCCGTCGGCGTCACGCCGTCCTGGGTGCGCGACATGCGCGCCGCGGGTGTGAAGATCGAAAGCGCCAGAGACGCCACCAGCCTCCGCGCCCTCGGCGTCACCCCCGAGTTCGTGAAGAAGCTCGCCGCCGCCGGCTACGCGAATCTCAGCACTCGCGAGCTGTCGCGCCTCGCCGCGGCCGGAGTCGACGACGACTTCATCCGCGAGCTGGAGCAGTACCGCAAGAAGAACTGACGACGGGCGGGCTTCCGCCCGCCCTCAACACCCCAACCCGGAGGAACCTTCAATGAAGCGTATCGCCACGCTCACGCTCGTCGTGTCTCTGTTCGCCACCGCCGCCTTCGCCGCCAGCGCTTTCGCCGCCACCGAAGGCGCCTGGACCGCCTCGGCCGATGAAAAGCGGCCCGACCGCTTCTACGTCAACATCACCCGCGGCCGGAACCACAACATGGGCACCACCATGAAGATCAGCGACTTCACGGGCCTCACCCGTGCGCAGATCGACGCGCCCACCATGACCCCCGTGCAGTTCCAGATGCGCCGCGAGGCCGGCAACTCCGCCTTCGAGGGCACCTTCAAGAACGGCAAAGGCGCGGGGCAGTTCACCTTCACCCCCAGCCCCGCCTACCTCAACACCATCCGCTCCATGGGCATCGACATGCAGCGCGAGAAGCGCCGCCATCGCGACTGGGACGAAGAAGAAGAGCTCTTCGCCCTCGCCATCCACGACGTCTCCACCGCCTTCATCAAGAGCATGATCGCCGAGGGGTACCGCGTGTCGCTCGAGGACTACCTCACGATGCGCATCTTCGACATCACCCCCGAATACATCCGCGAAATGCGCACCCTCGGATTCAAGAACATCACCCACGACGAGCTCGTGGCCTCCCGCATCCACAAAGTGACGCCCGACTACGTCCGCGAGATGCGCGCCGCGGGCTGGGACCTCTCCCTCGACGAGCTCCAGTCCAGCCGCATCCACGGCGCGACCCCGCAGTTCGCCGAGGAGATGCGCAAGCTCGGCTACGGCAATCTCGATCACGACGACCTCGTGTCCTTCCGCATCCACAAAGTCACCGCGGAGTTCATCGGCGACCTGGCCAAACTCGGCTACAAGAACATCGACGCCGACGACCTCGTGTCCATGCGCATCCACCGCGTGACCCCCGAGTTCATCCGCGAGCTCGAACAGGCCGGCTACGTGAAAGTGCCGATCGAGAAGATGGTCTCCATGCGCATCCACGGCATCGACGCGAAGTTCATCAAGAAGATGGCGAAGTAGGCAAACGTGGATTCACCACAGAGGCGCAGAGGACACCAGAGTGGGACGGAGAGCTTTCAAGAGAAGTCTCCCGCCCGCATCTCCACTATCCGCTGGAGTATGGAGTACGGTGACGGCGAGTCACCGCACTCCCATCAACTTGCGACAAATTTGTACACAAACTCCGCCAGCGTCGGCGTGAGCTCGATGTGCTGGCGGTTTCCTTCCCAACTGTAGGTGACGGAATTGAAGCTGCGCCGGCTCAGGTCGGGAGTCTTGAAGTACTCGGAGCCGGAACCGGGGATTCCCAGCGCGCTGAGCGTCGAGATGAAGCAGGCGTTCTCGACTTCGATCTTCCTGACGACCCACGACGGGAACTCGTTGTAGGTGCGGCGGAAGATCGGGGCTTCCCACACTCCGCCCGGTGCGGAGTCGTGCCCGCCGCCTCCCCCCGCAGTCAACCTCCAGCTGTCGTCGCCGTGGCGGAAATGCGAGATCAGCGTTCCCGGCGAGTTGAGCGGATGAGTGAAGAGGTCCGACCAGAAAGCGAACCCACACTCGTGTTTCGTCGCGAATTTCGCGGGCTCGGCCTGGTTGTACTTTCCGTCGCCCGCGCCGTCGGCGATGGCGATGGTGTCCGCGAGATCCTTTGGCATCCACCCCACGGCGCGCAGCTCGTTCACGAACGCGGTCCGCAGCGGACTCTCACCGATCGGGCCGTCTTTCCACGGCTTCGGAGGGACCCAGAGCAGGAGCAATTGCTGCGCGGCAGGCGTGGCCATCAGCTTGGCCTGCTCGCCATCGCCCCGGATTCCCTGGGCGATGTGCTGCACGCTCACCGACAGGTTCGCGCCCTCGTGCGGACTGTCGACCGTGAAGAATTTGTGGGTCTGGTGGTGCGGCTTCGCCGGGTCGGTCCTCCGCTGGTGCTCCATGTACGCGAGCGCATAGCGCGCGACCAGCCCGCCCATGCTGAAGCCGCCGATGCGCAGCGGCCCGTTGCCTTCGCGCTTGCTGATGACGTCCAGAATCAGCGCGATCAGCGCGTACGCATTCGCCTCCAGGCGCACCGGCCCCTTCGGAAAGCGCACCAGGATGATGTCGAATCCGTTCTCCAGGAACTTCATGGCAAAGTTCTGCTGATTGGCGTAACGGAAGATCGTGGGCCAAGGGTAATTGCCGGGAAACCCCTCGACCAGCAGCACGGGGTTGGTGATCTTAGGCTTCCCCACCCGGCGGATCACATACGCTTGCGCGGTGGCGACTTTGATGCCCGGGCGGCGGATGGTGGCCTCGACCGCCGGCCATTCCTCGTGGAAATAGTCGGCGGGCAGCACCTCCAGCGAGCTCTCGCGAAAGGTGATTTGAAAGCTGGCCGGAACGGCTCCGCTCAACGTGACGGTCTTCGTGCCGTAGCCGTCGTAAGAAACCGGGACCGGCTCGCCGACGCGGACCGTCCGCGGTCCCGCGCCGTCGCCAAAGTCCACCGTCAGCTCGGAGAGGGACGCGGCGTCGCCCAGCAGTCCGTCGGCGGGAATCACGAACGTCGCCTCGCGCCCGTAGCAGTAGTGCGGCTCCGCGGCGAACACGGTGAATTCGCGCGGGAGGATTGCCGAGGCCAGACGCGCGCGGCGCGATTCGAAGAGCTTCGCCTCGCCGCCGTAGTCGAGCTCCCCTTCCCCGCTCTCTTCGATCTTCCGGATGGCGGCCCACACGTGCGCACGCACGGTTTCGTACGCGATGTCCGCGATGAAGATCGGAATCTGTCCGCGCTCGCGATGGGCCGCGGCGCGCGACTGGAGATCGTCGAACGCAAGGCCCTGGACACCCGCTTCGGCCAGCTCGCGCATGGCATCCTGCCACTGGTCCTGGGTGACCGCCCCTTCGAGATCCGGCAGCGCGGACCACGCCGGCGGCACCTGGTGCAGGACACCGCTCGGCACCGACTCCGCGGTTGCCCGCGATACGACTTGCTGGACCAGGCCATCCCGGCGGGACGGCGTTACTTTCTCTTTCGTGACGGTGAGGACATTCTCTTCATTCATCTTGCGTCTCCTTCTTGGTCAGCGCTCGTGGACCTCGATCGCGGCGCGGATGGCCGATTCCACCGCTCCTTCGATCCAGGCGTGCTTGAGCGATGTGTGCTCGCCGGCGAAATGCACGCGCCCCTCGGGCATCGGCACCGCCGGGTGTAGATCGGTGAGCTGGCCGGGCATGAAGACCGCCGCCTCGCCGAACGCGTAGTAGTCGCGAGACCAGGCCTGGGTCTCGCCGCGGTGAGTCCAGAACCTCTCGACCATCGGGCCGTGCAACTGCTGCAGACCTTTCAGGGCGTAAAGGTAGCGGTTCTGATCGGGGATGGAGTCCCAGCGCCGGGCGTCGTCGGCCCACGTGTACGACGCGAGGATCACACCGCCGGCGCTGCCGTCGATCGGGTGGGACGGGTAGTAGACGAAGCGGTTCGGGTTGTCGGTGACGGAGCCGCCGCCGATGATGCGGTCCCCGGCGACGCGGTCACCGGTGCCAAGGCCGTGCTCGGCCATCCAGGCCCGCTGGACCTCGAAGTCCTGCGGCTCGAGCGCGGCCTGCCAGTCGGCCGCGGTGAACTCCCACCAACGCCGGCGGAACTCCAGCACGACCTTCGTGGCCGCGTCGTAGTGCAGCTCGATGATGGCCCGGCGCTTCTTGTACGAGAAGAGCGGCTGGGCGTCGACGAAGCGGAGCGCGGAGAACGGAATGGTGACCACCGCGTAGTCCGCGCGCCACTCTCTCTTCGGCGCCTTGCGATCGATCTCTGTTCCCGCCGGCTCCGGGATGGTGGCGACGGTGACGCCGCGGTCGTCCTGGCGGAGCTCGATCATGCGCGCGTTGTGGACGATGTTGTCCTTCAGGTCGCGGGCGAGGGCGTCGGTGAGCGACTGCATCCCGTTCTCCAGCTCCCAGTACACGACACCGGGATTGATGATGGAGCGCCCGACGAAGCTGTGCATGAAGGACAGCGGAAGCCGGGAAGTGAGGTTCTCGATCGTGCCGATGGCGTGGATGGCCCCTTCCGGCAGGCGCGCCTGTTCGCGCAGGAAGCGGAGCATGGAGTACTGGTCGAAGTCGGCGATCAGCTTCGTCCAGCCGTCAATCCACCGGCCGCGGTCCGGGAGGTTGCGGCGGACGCCGCCGCTCCCCACCTCGGAGTAGTAATCGCGGACGATCTCCAGCGCGTCGTCGAGCATCCTGCCGGTGGTGACGCCCTCCTTGCGATCCATCAGGAAGCCGCGGTTGATCGGGCGCGGATCGGCGGCATAGTCCGCGCGCCGCACCTGCAGGCCGTTCGTGCGGATGAACGTGCGGCGCGCGGCCTCGGGAGGGCGGCCAGGGGGATCGACCGGCGGATACGGGCACTCCCATTTCTTCTCGCCGTCGTGCGGGTCGCGATAGATCACGCGCTCCCCGCCGTCTTTCTGCCGCTCCTGGACGTCGACGTTGTAGAAACGCCGGCGCCGGATGCGGAGCTTGTCGACGAGGCTGAGCGTGAGCGGATGGAAATCGGGGATGCGCATCGCACCCGCCTCGGCGTACTGGCGCCGGTCTTCGAAGTGCGCGCCGCCGCGCCAGGTCTTGATCCGGCCGCCCACGCGGTCCGCGTTTGCCTCGAGGATCGTCACGTCGTGGCCGGCGCTCTTCAGCAGGCGGCCGGCGATGAGGCCGGCGATGCCGGCGCCGGCGACGAGGATCTTCCTCGGTGCGGCGGCGCGCGGCAGGCCGGTCTCGATCAGGATCTTCAGGTAGCGAAGGGTCAGGTCGTTCCCGGCCTCGTCCACCATCAAGAGCATGCACGCGAGCTTGCGAGCCGCGGCGAAAGGTTCGTTCGCATCCATCGGGGACCTCCATCCTCGAGAACGTTCAGGAAAGGGGGAACAGGCGCGCGAGCGCGCGCGAGACGGAGGCCGGGACCTGTGCGAGCGCGGTGCGCGCGCCCTCGACCGCCACGGCGGCGCCACCTTCCACGGCCACGCCTTCCTCGACGTCGCCGGCGAGTTTCACGAACCGCAGGATCGCTCCGCCGAGGGCGGCGTTGCCGAAGAGCTCCGGATCGACGAACGGCGTGAGCGGCTCCGGTTCCCGCGCTTCCCCGTCCTGCCCGGATGCCGCTCCCGCGAACGGGTCCAGGTCCGCGTATCCGGCCTGCTGCGTCAGCTCCGCGAGCACGAGCGGAGCGAGCTGGCCGAGGGACATGCGCGCCGAGGCTCCGACGAGGACCGCAGCATCGAGGTCGGTGGGATCGGCATCGGGAATCGACTCCACGAGCGGATACGTGTGCAGCGCCTCCTGGAGCGAGGCCGAGAGGATCTCCTGCTGCTGCGACCTGCGCGCGAGCCAGGTCGCGATGTTGCGGAAATATCGTTCGGTGAGCGCCATGATGCCGGACGGAAACCCCTGCAGATTCCCATTCATGAAGTGATGCCACGTGGAGTCGACGACCACCCGGCCGAGCGTTCCGCCGCCGTTCGGGACCTGATGCCCGTCGTAGACGCCGGCGACGCCGTACACCGCGCCGTCGACCATCTCCTTCGTCGGCTGGCCGGACTCCCGGAACGGGGTCGTGTGACCGCCGAAGACGATCGCGTCGGCGATGATCCGCGGGGAAAGCCGCTGGCCGTTGGCAAGCGGATACTCATCGCCCTCGACCGTGCCGAAACGGTATCTCCAGGTGAGCGTCCAGGGCTCGATGCACTCCCCTTCGTGCGCGTGATCGGGGAGGACGTTGAGCGTCGTGCCCGTCGTGCTGCGGAGGATGGGATGGACGGAGGAGATGCCTCCCGGGCTCGTGAACGTCCGGACGCTGATCGGCTGCGGCCGCGCGTCGGCCTCGTTCTCGAACCAGAACACGCCCTGGTCGTCCGGCTGCAGCGTGTCATGACGCTTGCGCAGGTTCGGGCTGGTCCGGTCGCCGACGGGCGCGACCGGCTCGCCGTTCGGCCCCGCATTCGGCCAGTACCACTTGCGCATGCTGCGGACGCGCGGGATGCGGCCGCACATCTGCACGCCCAGGTCCTCGTGATCGCCCGTGGCGAACACGCCGCCGCCGGCGTTCATGAACCGCACGATGGCCGCGACCTCGGCGTCGGTGATCGGCGGACCGGACGGCCACCCGGACGGACGCAGATGCCCGAAGAGCCAGACCTCGTCGAAGCGGCTCAACGACGCGTCGGTGAACGCGAAACTGATGAGATCCGCGCCGTACTGTTGGGTTCCGCGGCGCGCGGTCGTGACCTGGAACTTCACGGGGCCTGTGGTTGCGCGCAGGATGTCGACGAAGCGCCGGATGGAGAAGTACTCAGGGGTAAACCGGAGATCGCCGTCCGCGACAACGAGAATCGAGACTGAAGCTGCCATGATTTGCCTCCTCGGTCTCGATTGACGGTCACGCCGCGAAATTTGTCGCGGCGTGCGTCAGGGATATTGCGAATTCGAGCAGGCCACGGTCGTGTCGTAGTACGGATCGTGGCCGTGCGACGCGGAGGCCGGGAGCACCGGGCAATCGGCTGCGGGCGCCGGCAGATCGCAGACGACGGGCTTGCGGGAGAACGCGTAGAACGCCAGCCAGTGGTTGTCCGCAAGCGGGCGGCGGTCGGAGCCGAGGGCATTGGCGTACCGGTTCGCGATCGTCACGTTCTTCGTTTCGGGGCGGACGGTCATCGTGCGCGTCACGCCGTCGCGCGTCGCGCGGAACACGACGTTTCCGCCGGCCGTCGCCGGCTTCCAGACCGCGCTACGCTCGCCGTTCAGTGTCTGCCGCCCCGACAGGTCGCCGACGGTGATGTCCAGGGTCGCCGCTGCCATCCCCTTGGATAGCTCAAACGCAGGACAACTCGCGCTGAGCTTGGGCACACACTTTCCGAACGTCCCGTCGCTGTCGCTGAAGGGCTTGTTCGCGAGGCCCTCGACGGTGATCTGATGACCCGTCACCTGCAGGATCAACTGGTCGTCGTCGAGCGGTTCGCACGCCTCGCACGGCAGCACCACGTCCTTCCTGGCGGCGGCGATGTAGGCGACGTGCGGCTCGACACACGTCGTCCCCCGCGGCGTCGTCACGGTCATGCTCGTGGAAATATCCGGCAGCACGACGTGCCTCCCCACGAGCCCGGACTCTCCGACGAGCATGCACAACCCCAGGAATACGATCTCGATCTGATTGGCCACGGCATCTCCTTTCAAGTTCCGGGAATCCACACATTCGCGCCGAACAGCTCCGGCGCAGCCCACGCGGCGGGATGGCGCGAGCGCACGTCGGCGCCGCGCAGGAGTGCGAGCTGAGCGTGACGCAGCGCCGTGGCCGCGTCCTCGCCGCCTCCGAGGCGGCGGTGAAAGTCGCTGAACAGCGCCGCGGCTTCGGCGTCGTCGACCGGCCATAACGTTCCGACGACCGCCGAAGCGCCGGCGGTCAGGAACGCGCGCGCGAGGCCGCGGGGGCCGTCGAAACCCTCGCCCGCCCCGGCGGCTGTGCCGCACGCCGCGAGGACGACGAGGCGCGGCCTCGCGAGCGGCGCACGGGCGATGTCCGCGGCGCGCACTTCCCCGCCGTCGCCGAACAGCAGGGCCGGCTCGCCGCTCAGGCGGGCGTGCCCTGCAAAATGGATGACGTCGGCGCCGGCGGCGAGCTCGAGGAACTGCGCAGCGGTGGCCGCACCGCTCTTCTGAAATCGTCCGGCATAGGCATCACCGACCGCGAACACCTCGGCCGGAGCGTATTCGAGCGAATCGGCTGCGGCCGCCGGGTCTCCGGCGACGACGAGCAACCGCCCGCGCTCCGCGGCCGGTCCGCTCCGGCGCATCCAGAGCGCGGCGCTCGGCGCGATCGTCAAGGCGTGGCGCTCGACGGCGAAGGAGCCGCGGCCGGCGTCATACAGCGCCGCCCAGGGAACCGCGTGGAGGAATCGGTCCGGGACGATGACCAGTGCGGTCGTGGCCTGAAGGCCGGGCAGCGGCGCGAGCAGCACGCGCTCGAGCGCCGCGGAGCGCTCGCGCACGGCATCGAGGTCCGCGCGGGCGGCGATGCTCTCGCGCAGCGCGCGAACGGCCGCGGCGAGCTCGCGCCGGCCGGTCTTCGTCTGCACGGCCGCGGCGCCGGCGCGCGTGACGCAGATCGCCGCCACGCCGTCGGGCACGAGGGCGTATGCGACGAGCATCGTCCCGGCGGGAAGCGACGCCGCGATCCCGGCCGCGGTCGCGGGTGGCGTGGCGCTGCCGTCCAGCAGTGCACGGGCGTGGGCGCGCTCGGCGGTCTCGAAGGCTCCCGCGGCATCGCCTCGCGCGAGCTGCAGCGCGATCGTCTCCTCCACCAGCGGCGCGACCGCGTCGAAGATCGCGGAGCCGGCGGGAGCGGCGCTCCGCTGCGATTCGATCTCGTCGAGGCCGGCGCGGAACGCCTCCAGCGCTTCGTCGCCGCGTCCCGCTGCACGGAGTGCGCGCCCGCGCTCCAGCAGCGCGTCCGGAATGCCGATGCGATGACCCGACGCCTCGAAGAACGCGATCGCCTCCGCCAGCATCGCCGCGGCGCGGCGCGGGTCCTGCCGGCGGATCGCCGATGCTTCCGCGGCGCGGACTTCGGCTTCCAGGCGCTCTCGCAGTCCGGAGGCAGGCGTGCGGGCAATGAGGGCACGGCAGCGGGCAATGCTTTCGGCGGCGGCCCGCTCGTCGCCCAGGCGTGCGTCGACGAGCGCGCGGCGCCGCCAGACATCCGCGACCAGGAGCGGGTCTCCGAGGGCCTCCGCCGCTTCCGCCTCGGGCCGTAGGAGCGCGCGGGCAACCTCCCACTCTTCCGCGCGCAACGCGCTGCGGACGGCGGCGGCGAGCGTGGCCACGCGGCGCGGGCCCTGCCGGGATTGTTCGAGGGCGGCGATGCGGTGGGTCCAGGCTTCGTCACGCGCGCCCAGCTCGTCGAGCGTGCTCCCCAGGCCGGCGGCGGTGAAAGCGGCGTTCTCGCGCTCGCGAAGACGGGTGAAGACCGCGCCTGCGGCGCCGAAGCCGCGTACGGCGTCCTCCCAGCGGCCGGAGTATTGCCGGCAGCGCGCAAGCTGCAGCGCCACCTGGGCGCGCAGCGCATCATGCCGCCCGACGGGGGCGATGCTCTCGAACAGCCGCGCCGCATCGTCCACCCGGTTCTGGTCGAAGAGCGTGCAGGCCGCGAAGAACCGGGCCACGTCCGCCATCGGACTCCCGTTGGCCCCGAATGCGCGCGCCGCCTCGAGGAGCGTCGCCTGCGCCTCCGCGAGACGGCGGTCGCGGTAGAGCAGCCGGCCGCGCCGGAATGCGTCGTGCGCCGCCGCCAGCTCGAGGCGTTGCGCACCGCCGGCCTCCTCGATCGCCGCCACCGCATCGCGAAGCAGGGATTCTCCCGATGCGCGCTGAAGCCCTGCACCAACCTCCCCCGCTGCTGCGAGCAGAGTCTGCGCCTGGGCGGCTTCGCCATGGAGCACCGAGACTCCCCACCGGCCGAGAACGTCGCTCTCGAACCACGCGCGCACGTCCTGCGCGTTCGCCGCGACGGCGGCATCGACCGCCGGCCCGTCGCGCGCCGCCGCGGCCCGCTCGACGCGCTCGAGCGACACCGCGGGTACGCCGCCGAGGGTCTTTTCATGGCGCCGCGCCTCGTCCGGCCCACGGCGACGACGGATCGCGTGCCAGATAGTCGCGCCAGGCCGCCGCCGCTTCGTCGCGCAGCCCCAGGCGCTCCAGAACCAGCGCGCGATTGAAGCGGGCCTCGTGCAGGTTGCCGTCGAGCTCCAGCGCGCGGTCCGCGGCCGCGAGCGCGCGCGGCAGATCGGAGGTCCGGCGGTCGCGCACTGCGCTGGTGTAGTACGCGGCCGCAAGGTCGTTCCACACCGCCGCCGAGCGCTCGCGCTCCGCGACGGCCCGCAGGCGCTCCAGCGCCGGACCGGTGTTGCGCAGGAGGAGCTCGGCCACTCCCGCCGCGTGCGCCGCCTCGGCCGACGAATCCTCCCGCGCGCGCTGCAGGACTTCGCCGGCCGCGCCGGCCAGGCGGAGCGCTTCGGGATCCGACGGCGCAGCGTCCGCGCGAAGACGCTGCAGCGCCGCCCAGCGGAACCCGGCCAGGCGCGGCTCGACCGTCCGATACGAGGATGGCGCGGCGGCGGTGAGCGTCCGGATGCCCGGCGCCTGCCGGCTCCGGACCTGCACGAACAGCGCGGCAAACCCGAAGATCACCACGGCCGCGGCCGCGGCGAAGATCCAGCGCGCGCGCCGCGATGCGATCGGGCGCACGTTCTCCGCCGGCGACTCCTCGCCCATGCGTGTCACGAACTCCGCGTTGGCCACGCAGGAGCTGCACGTGGCGAGATGCGCGACCACGGCATCCCGCTCCGCGCCGTCGAGACGTCCCTCGAGAAACGCGCCGAGAGCTTCGGCGGTCGGACAGCCGTTCGAATCGTCAGTCATACGGCATTCCTGCTCCGGTAGACGGTCGTGCATCGCGATTTGACGGAGAGTCCAGGCCCAGCTCCAGCTCCGCCTCCGGGCTTTCCAGCAGATCCCGGACGGTCCCGGCATCGATCCCGGCGCTGAGCAACTGCTCGCGGAACTGCGCGCACAGCACGCGGATGCGGCGGTAGAGCACCTGCTGCCCGAGCCCGAGAGCCCGGGCGATGTCGGCCACCTTCATGCCCGCCACGAACAGCAGTTGCAGGACGGTTTGGTCCTGCGCCGGCAGCCCGGCAATCGCCGCGCGCAATGTGTCGCTGACCGTGCGCGCCGCAGCTGCGCGCTCGCTCGCCGAGCCCGCGTCCCGCTCCGGCCCCGGCGGCTCGGCCTCCAGCGCGTCGAG
Organism: uncultured Acidobacteriota bacterium; assembly: GCA_963821585.1. Classification (GTDB taxonomy): domain Bacteria; phylum Acidobacteriota; class Thermoanaerobaculia; order Gp7-AA8; family Gp7-AA8; genus QHVT01. The sequence continues at coordinate 1,934,355 of CAWGEI010000003.1, read as the reverse complement.
CGGAACGGGCACCGCCCGTGGCACCCGGCGCGGCAGCTTCGCCACGATCTCCTCCGCCTGGGACAGCGTCATCACCTCGCCGCCGAGCCCCAGCACCTCGACCGCCTCCTCGATCGGCTTGCGGTCCCGCACCAGCAGCAACTCCAGACGCACCGCGGCAGGCCCCATCCGCTGCGCCTCCGCCGAAGCCCGGAACCGCCCCGCAACGTGAACGCGATAATCGAGCAGCTGCCGGTGGATCACGACCGCCAGCCACGTGGCGATCGAGCAGCGCCCCTCGTACGCCCGCAGCACCGCGTAGTCGCGGTCCACGAGCTTCAGCTTCACATCCGCAACGAAATCCTCGACATCCTCGGCCGACATGCGCCAGCCGCGGCACGCGGAGCGCGCAAGCCGCTCCACGAGAGGCAGGTTGGCCAGCAATACCTCACGAGGCGAACCCTTCATTCTCTGCGGGGGGAATGATAGTGCCACTCCCACCATCCCACGTGTGAAGAGAACGCAGAGGGGGACTTTTATGGAGTGCGGCGACGGCGAGTCGCCGCTTTGCCATCATTCGGAGCGGCCAACACACAAAGATCAAAAAGCGGCGACCCGCACGGAACCGCCGGCTGCGTACGGGGATGACGCGCAAATCGGCGACGGACATCGAGGACGATCGCCGGACCACATTCCTTGCCGGCAAACCTGGTTGAATGCTCGCGGGGCCAAGTTGAATGTCCGCGGAACCAAGTTGAATGTCCGCGGGGCCAAGTTGAATGTCCGCGGGGCCAAGTTGAATGTCCGCGGGGCCAAGTTGAATGTCCGCGGAGCCAAGTTGAATGTCCGCGGAGCCAAGTTGAATGTCCGCGGAGCCAAGTTGAATGTCCGCGGAGCCAAGTTGAATGTCCGCCGGACCAACTTGAGTGTCCGCGGGGCCAAGTTGAATGTCCGCGATGCCGAGTTGAGTGTCCGCGGGGCCGAGTTGAGTGTTCGCCGGGCCGAGTTGAGTGTCCGCCGGGTCGAGTTGAGTGTCCGCCGGGCCGAGTTGGAGTGTCCGCCGGGCCGAGTTGAGTGTCCGCCGGGCCGAGTTGAGTGTCCGCCGGGCCGAGTTGAGTGTCCGCCAGGCCGAGTTGAGTGTCCGCCAGGCCGAGTTGAGTGTCCGCCGGGCCACCTCGAATGCCCGCGGAGCCAACTTGAGTGTTCCCAGGACCAACTCGAGTGTCCGCGGAGCCAGCTTGAATGTCCGCGGAGCCAGCTTGAATGTCCGCGACGCCAACGTGAGTGTCCGCGGAACCAATTCAAGTCCCGCCGAGGCCACATCGGGTCCCACAGAGCCCATGTCCGATCCCCAATGCCGTTCACTCACGCGCGCCCGTCCTCGCCCGATCGTCCCCCCACAGAGCCCGGGCCCAAAACACCTGGACGGCGCGCCTTCGCGCGTGCCTGTGCGGCCGACGGCCCGCAATCATCGGCCGAACGATCAAACGCCAAGCTGCGCCCGGATGCGCCGGATCAACTCGTCGAAGCCCGTGCCCTCGTGCTGGTCAGGCGTCAACGCATTCATGTCGCGCAGCGTGCCGGCGATGCCGTCGAACAGCCGGCGGATCTCCGCATAGACGTTGAGGTCAGCCTGCAGCTCCGTGAGGTTGTCCCCCGGCACGGTCTTGAGCGCCTCGTCGAGCTCCCGCCGCTGCGCTTCCCAGTAGCCCACGTATCCGACGCGGCCGGCCGCTTTGTAGACGTTGGCGTCGGGCAGGACGATCGGAAAGATCCGGTCGCGCAGGCCGCGGGCCTTCTCGATCTCGACCAGCTCGAACATGCAGTTCTCCGACTTCAGGTACTTTTCGGAGAGCACGACGACGACGCACTTCCCCTGGCCGATGCGGCGCATGAAGCCGCGGATGGAGTCCTTGTAGCGGACCTCCTCGCGGTCGCGCAGCAGCCGGATGCCCTGCGCGCCGAGGACCTCCTGCAGGCGGTCGACGAGTGCGCTGCTCTCCGCGGTCCAGGCGTAGGAGACGAAGACCTCGGGCACGGGAGGGGGCGCCTGCGGGACGGCGTCCGGCGCCGCGGAATCGCCGGCCCGCTCCTCGCGCCGCAGCGCTCCCGGCGCGATCTCCCGCACCAGCAAGCCGGCGTCGATCATTTCGCCGCTGTCGTAACACTGAATCGGCGTGCTCTTGCGCGCCATCCTGACGAGCTTCTCGAGCGCGAACCCGTGAGGCTCGGCCTTGTCCCGGCACTCCTCGCACGGGCAAGGGAGGTATTTCTCGTACTGCAGCCGGGGAAACGACGCGTGGAGCCGGTCCAACTGCTCGTCGACGATGGCCAGCAGCCCGCGGGGATCGGGGCCGCTCACGCGCACGCGGATGCGCCGCTGCGCGTACTCCTCGAGGACCTCCGCGCGGTTCCCGTCCCGCTCCAGGACCACGCCCGTCTTCCACACCAGCGTGCCCCCGGCGATCAACCGGTGCAGGGCCACGATCAGGCGCGTGACGATGCCTTTCGGCAGGAAGGTGTACTCGTAGCGCATCACCAGCGCCCCGGCCGGCTCCCAGCGGTAGGAGGGCTGCTCGGACGAGAGCAGCTGCGGCGCGATCCACTCCCGGCCGGACTCCAGCGCATAGCAGAGCTGAAACTTCATCATCAGGCCCAGCAGCTCGTCCTGCATCCCCGCGTACTTTTCCTCCGACCAGATCCGGTCGAGCTGCCGCCGCGTGAACCGGCCGCGGGCGGCGATGACCTCGGGGTCGTCCAGGACGCGGTACACGGCGTCCGTCCCCCACGACGGCTTGAGGATGACCGTGTTCCTCAGCAGCGGATCGTCCTGAAAGTGCAGGCAGATCCCGAGATCGTGCAGGTAGCCGCTCAACTGCAGCTTGTCTTCGCGGCGCGTGAACCCGTGCTGCTGGCAGATCTCCAGGTACTCCGCCAGGGGGAGGTAGTCCCGCGGGGACTGTTCGAGCGCCTCGCGCACCCGCTTCCAGGTGGCGGGCAGCGCCACACCGACGTGCGGCAGGCTCTCCAGCTCCCTGCGGATGGAATGGACCGCGCCGTCGAGCCCGTGGTTGGTGTCGAGATTGACGGGCAGCACGCCCCGCAGGTTGGAGAAGCGCGCCCGCAGGCTGCCGGCGTTGATGTCCCGCGTCCGGCCCTGCTTCTGGTTCTGCACGATGAGCAGCGGGCTGCCGTCGCTCAGCATCTCCACCGCGTGCAGCCAGTACGAAAAATCTGTGTCCTCCTTGCGGTCGTCGCAGACGAGGAGATAGACGGAGCGCCGGGTCAGGAAGAACTGGTGCGTGGTGTGGTAAATCTCCTGCCCCCCAAAGTCCCAGATGTTGACCTGGAACGTGCGCGGCAGCATGCGCTCCCGGCCGTCCTCGCGCACGCGGATGGCCGTCTCGAACCGGTAGCCGATGACGTCGATCCCCTCGGTAGACTGCTCGCGCTCGCGCAGTTGGTAAGCCGGGTTCTCGATCTTGCGCGCCAGCGAGGTCTTGCCGGCCCCGGCCTCGCCGAGGATGATCAGCTTGGCCTCGCACAGGTAATCCACGCCGGTGTCGGCGCGCTGGCGCCAGTAATCGCGGATGGCCTGCAGTCCCTTGTATGCAACTTCCGCGGGAGGGGATTCGAGGGGGTTCCCGGAGCAATCCAGAGACTCGAGCCGGGGCAGGCTGAGGATGTCTTCGGGAATCTCGCGAATCCGGCAATGCGTGACGTCCAGATGTTGTAGCGAAGACAGTTGCAGGAGGACAGGCGGGATGCGCTCGAGGGCGTTCAGACTGACGTTGAGGGACTCCAGGCTCCGCGGCAAAGGAGGCAGGCCGGACAGCTCGTTGCCAAAGGCGGAAAAGGCGACGAGGTGCAACTGCGCGATCCACTCGGGCAGAGCCTGCAGGCCGAGGCCATGCAGCGTCAGGGATTGCAACCGCGTAAGCCGGCGAACGCCCTCCGGCACGGCATCGAGCCTTAGGTCGCTCAGGATCAGCCCTTCCAGGAAATCCAGACTGGCGAGGGAAGCGAGGAGCTCCTGGCTGGCCGGGCCAGGCTTCTCTCCTTTCCCTCGGATGGCGAGATGGCGCAGATCTCCGGCCGCCCGCAGCGCGGTCAGGAGCCGGCCCGCGTCTTCGTGAGCGAATTGCTCGTTAATCACGAGCTCCAGGTTTTCCCCAGCGACTTGGTCGAGGCAGCGAAGGTACGTCTGCCCGTCGATGATCAGGGTGGAGCGATCCGGGAGCGACTCGATGGGATTCCCGATCAGGTACACGGCCCGGAGCTTCGGCAGTTCCCACAACCGCTCAGGGATCGTTCGCAACTCGTTGTGAGAGAGCTGAAGCCATTGCAGGTCCGTCAGGACGAATACTTCTTCCGGAATTTCGGCAAGTCTTTCACCTTGGAGATCGAGGTATGTTCGATGGCTTTCTTGAGCCTCGTCCAATGCGGCGGCAACCCAGGGGCGCAATCCCTTCTTTTTCGCCATCGAGCCTCTCTCTTCAACCTTTTGGAGTCCGTGACCCGTGACCCGTTGCCCGTGAGCGAAGTGTACGGGCACCCTTTGCCCTAGGAGTGATGGCGGGCAAGGACTCCCTACCTGAGAGTCAGCTCGATGGGGTGCCGGCGCCTCCGCCGGCCGTTGCGCCGGCCCCACGGCCGGCGCGTTGGCGTTACGGCCGCCGTGGCGGCGGCACCACGTGGCGTTGAGATTCAGGAAGGATCTTGATGTCCTCCTGCGTGCCAGGTCTCCGGGTCGTTCGGACTGACCAACTTTCGTGGGTCCTGACAAAACCTTCGACAGTACTGACCAACTTTTCGTGAGTACCGGCGAAACTTTCGTCAGTACTGACCAGCTTTTCGCGAGTACCGGCGAAACTTTCGTCAGCACTGACCAACTTTTCGCGAGTACCGGCGAAACTCTCGTCAGTACTGACCAACTTTTCGTGAGTACTGACCAGCTTTTCGTGAGTACCGACGAAAACTTCGTCAGTACCGGCCAAAGTTTCGCTGGTCCTGACGAAAACTTCGCCGGTACTGCCCTCAGTGTTCTCTGTGCCTCTGCTGCGAGAGTCTCCTTGCAGCCACGGCGAGCCAATGTAGGGCGTGGCTTCAGCCCGCCTCCCCGGTGTGAGCATGGCAGGTTCGTAAAGTCCCCCACCCCGCCCGAGAGGCGGGCTGAAGCCACGCCCTACATTGGCTCATCTGCATCGCTTTCGTGAACGGTGGTCCGCAACCGCCGGTGGGGCCTGTGGTGAATGCACACGTGTTTCCACCAGGAGGTGCACACGAACGCCGAGGAGCGCCGCCTTCCTATCTTCGCGCGCTGACCGTGCAAAGATGCCAAAGCGGCGACTCGTCGTCGCCGCACTCCATGACGCCTACTTCTTCGGCACGAGCTTGTAGTCCGCAGGCGGTGAGAACCGCGCGTCGTCGATCCCGGCCGTGTCCACGCGGGTGACGGTGGTCGTGATCGACATGCCCCCCATGCGCGCCATCACGGCCGCCACCGGTCCCTCCCCGCTCATCGAGATCTCGATCGTCGACTCGTAGGGCAGTCCGCCGGTCGCGGCGAGCTGCTTCTGCATCTCCGCCATCGCTTTCGCCTGGCCGGGCGCACCCTTCGCCGCGCGGGGATCGCTGAAGATCCAGCCCTTCTGCGTGGCCGCCTTGTAGAACACCATGTAGTCGGCCGTGCCCGGCGCGTTCTTGACGACCCACAGCGGACCGCGGAGATTCACGGTCATCTTCATGTCCGCCGAGCCGCCGACGCTCGCGGGCACGCGGACCGCGATGTCGTAGCCATCCGCGGTCTTTCCGGCAACCTCTTTCTTCTGCGAGTTGGCCTTCAGCGAAGCCTCCATCTCTCCCACATCCACGCTCTTCGCCATCTCGGCCGAGAAGGCCTGCATGTCCCAGACATCCGCGCTCTTCTTCTTCGAGTCGAAGACGTACATCTTCTGGTTCTCGACGTCGAAGATCGTGCTCATGACCGTTCCGCGCGCCGTCATGTCCGTGCGCATCTTCATGCCCTTGATGGACGTCGTCGACGAGCCGGAGATCACCGCCATGCCCTTGCCGCTGATGTTCTGTTCGATGGTGACGTCGCCGCTCACGGACAACGTCCACGCCAGTGCCGCCGCCGCTGCCAGGATTCCTCGTTTCATGTCTCCGCCTATCTCCAGAAAGTGGGTGGCGATTATAGGGTGCACGGGTCACCCGCAACCGCCCCGCAAACGAACGGCGACATTCCACCCACCACCCCTCTCCCCCGCCCCTCCCTCTGCGAGAATCCCTCATGCCTCGCAGACTCCTCCTCGCCCTCCTGATCCTCGGCACGCTCTCCACCGATGCCATCGGTACGGCTCCGGCCAACCTCGACTTCGAGAGCGGGACGCCCGGCGAAGTGCCGCCGGGGTGGCTCTCGCCGACAGCCGGCATGGGCTACACGGCGGCGCTCTCCGTCGAGGCGCCGAAGCAGGGAAAGCAGTGCGTCCGTGTCAGCGGTGCGCCGGGGGCGAGCGCGTTCGGGAACGTCATGCAGCGGATCGACGCGACGCCCTATCGCGGGAAGCGCGTCCGCCTGCGCGCGGCGGTGCGTGTCGAAGGCACGATGGCCACAGCGGCGCTGTGGATGCGCGTCGACCGCCCGGAGAAGCAGTTGGGCTTCTTCGACAACATGGGCGACCGCCCGATCCGCTCCGCCGAGTGGGCCTACTACGAGACCGCCGGCGACGTCGCGAGCGATGCCGAGCTCCTGAACGTCGGGATGATGCTGAGCGGCGCGGGCAGCGCGTGGCTCGACGACGTCACCATCGAAACGGTAGCGAAGCCGGAGCTTCGCGCCGGACCGCCGCGCGCGCTCACGCTGCGCGGGCTGGAGAACCTGACTGCCTTCACGCGCCTGTTCGGAGTGGTGCGTCACTTCCACCCCAGCGACGAGGCGTCGTCCGCGGACTGGGATGCCGTGGCGGTGCATGGAGTGGACGTCGTCGAGAGCGCGAAGGATCCCGCCATGCTCGCGGCGCGTCTCGACGACGTCTTCCTGCCTCTCGCGCCGTCCATCCGCATCTTTCCGACCGGCACGGCACCACCATCGCAGCCGCCCAAACCGGCCGATGCACAGACGATCGTGGCGTGGGAGCACCATGGCTTCGGCCAGAAGCAGCCGCGTCCTCCGTATGGGAGTGAGCGTGTCCGGCGCGGTGTGGATGCCGTCGACGCCCGCTACCCCGATCCCCTGCAACCGCTCCAACTCGACCTCGGCGGCGGCGTGTCGGCCTCGATTCCACTCGCGGTGTACGCGGATGCGTCGCGGACGCTGCCACTCGCCACGCGCGAAGCGCTTCCCTCCGCCGCGACCACGTATACCGGGAACGATCGCGCGACGCGGATCGGCGCGGTGATCATCGCCTGGAACGTCCTGCAGCACTTCTACCCGTACTTCGACGTCGTGGACGTCGACTGGCCGGCGGAGTTGAAGACGGCGCTGCGCGCGGCGGGCACCGATCGGGACGAGGCCGCATTCCTGCGCACCTTGCGACGCCTGGTCGCGGCGATCGACGACGGTCACGGCTACGTCCAGCACTCCTCGGTGCAGGGTCGCGCAAACCTGCCGGTGATCTGGCGGATGATCGGCGACACGCTCGTCGTCACAGCCGTCGACGCCGCGGTAACCGGAGTGAGCGTCGGAGACGAGATCGTCGCAATCGACGGGAAGCCCGTACTCCAGTCTTTACGGGAAGGCGAAACGCTCGTGTCGGGAGCCACACCCCAATGGCGGCGCTCGACCGCCCTGCGGGAGCTGGGCAGCGGCCCGGAGGGCACGACGACCGTCGTCACCGTCCGTAAATCCGACGGCTCGACACGCCCTGTGACGCTGACGCGCACGGTCCGCACGTCGCCCCTGCGCGAGCAGCGTCCGGAGAACCTCGCCGAGTTGAAGCCGGGCTTCTGGTACGTCGATCTCGAGCGCATCGACGACGACGCGTTCCAAGCCGCGCTCCCCAAGCTGGCCGCGGCGAGCGGGATCGTGTTCGACCTGCGCGGCTATCCCCGGATTTCCGCGATGCCGCTCCGCCATCTCATCGACAGCCCCGCGGAGTCGGCGCGCTGGAACGTCCCCATCCTTCGCCGCCCGGACCGCGCGGGCGTGGAGTGGGACACCGGCGGACGCTGGTCGCTGCAACCCGCGCAGCCGCGGCTCCCGAAGAACATCGCGTTCCTCACCGACGGCCGCGCGATCAGCTACGCCGAGAGCTGGATGGGCATCGTCGAAGCCTACAAGCTCGGCGCGATCGTCGGCGAGACCACCGCCGGCACGAACGGCAACATCAACAACTTCCGCCTTCCCGGCGACTACGGCGTGACCTTCACGGGCATGAAGGTGCTCAAGCACGACGGCACCCGCCACCACGGCGTCGGCATCGCGCCCACCGTCCCCGTCTCCCCCACCCTCGCCGGCATCCGCGCCGGCCGCGATGAGCAACTGGAGAAGGCGATCGAGATCCTGGAGCGGAACTGTGGTGCCGGCGCCTCCGCCGGCCGTTGCGCCGGCCCCCCGGCCGGCGCGTTACGGGCGCCGCTTCAAGGCAGGATTCTGATGTCCTCCTGCGTGCGCGGATCCACCTCGAAGGAACTGCCGAACTGGCCGCTGAAGCCTGTCACTTCGATGGTCTGGCCCTGGCTCAATCCGCTCACGTCGATTCCCGTCGAGGCGGAAACGAACGCATGCACTTCGCCTGACCCGTCATTGATGAAGACGATGTACCCGTACGGTAGATCATTGATGATGGGCTGAGTGATTGTCCCTGTGATCCTGACCAGCTTGCCCTCGGTCGCCTCGCCGACGGCCCCGGTGGCGACCGGCAGCGCGTGAACCTTCGGCCCCTTGCCGTGCGACTTGATGTCCGTGACATTGACCAGAACGAGCAGCCCTGGCAACACGGTGTCGGCCAGCTTGCCGGTGACCCGAACCTGTTGTCTCACCCCAAACCCCAGATTGGCGGGGACGCTGACATAGATGCCGCCGGTGTGATCTTGAATGGCGAAGCCCTGATCAAAGGTGCTCGAACTGAACGCGCCGGAAGGCACCGTGACCGAGCCGTCAATCGTCACGATGGTTCCCAGAGGTAAACCGCGCGCCTCGGCAATCGAGATGGTTTTGGGGTTGGGTGGCTTTGCATAGGCGGCTCCAGGGCTCATCGTGAAAAAGAGCGTGACGACGGCCGCGAGGGCAGGCCGAATGGTTGGGATGCGCATTCCTGACATCGTGATTTCCTCCTGTTACGAGCTCGACACTAACTGAAATCCTGCCATCGGGATGTAGAAATAGAAGGAGAGCAGTCACCCCCTACGGCGGTTTATGGTGGATCGTTTCCTGGAACAACCGGTGGAGAGCGACGCAGCCGTGGACGCTGGTAATCTCCAGCCGTGAAAACCCTGCGGATCTGGCTCGTCCTCGTCATCCTCGGCGTCGGTGCGGCGCTCTACTTCGGACGCTCGCGCGTGGAGACGGGCACGGCGAACCGTCCCTGGCCGCTGGGCCTCGGCGCCGTGGCCGACGCGCCGAAGCGCTTCCCGCCCGTGAAGGACAACGCCGCGGCGACGCAGCTCATCAAGCTCGCGGAGGATGCGGAAGCCGATCTGCGCCAGTCGGGCACGCGGCGCGGCAGAGGTGGCGTGCGGGAAGAGCTGCGCGACGAGTTTGCCGAGTACCTGCGCGTGCAGCTCGAGCGCAGCGGCGACACGATCGACGCCCCGCCGCCGGACGTGGCCCGCTATCTCACCGGGAACGCCGCGCCACTCGACGCGATCCGCGCGCTCGCGCTGAGCGGCACGCCGATCGTGTTCGAGGCCGACATCCACCGCTACGGCATCGGCGAGCGCGACCTCAGCGCCGAACACGACGACCCCGACCCCGTCCCCATCGGGCCGAACATCTTCGCCCTGCAACACCTCCACCGCGTCTTCGTGGTGCGCGCGCTGACATTCGCGCGCGACGGCAACCCCGCCGCATGGGACGAACTGCGCACCACGTGGGAGCTGATGCGGCCCCAGTGGGGACGTCCCGATACGACCGCGGTGCTGGCTGCGTCCACCGCCGCGCGGATGGTCAACGCCGCGGCCCGCAAGATGCCGCTCCCGCCGCCGGCGTGGCTCGCGGAGCTCGATTCCTTTCCCTACGAGCAGCACCTTACCGCGGCCCAGCAGGCCGAGGCCTGGCGCGGCAAAAACCCCGCCCTGACCGAGCGCCTGCGCGGCATGGCCGCCGAGGTGCTGGAGGTGAAGGCGTGCGACACCACCAGCCCGCGGTTCGAGGCCGTGCGCAAGAAACTCGGCGCGCGCGCCACCCCGAACCTCGTCGACGACTGGCAACGCCTCATGCGCTTCCGCGCCGAGCGCGAAGCGCGCCGCAACGTCCTGCGCATCCGCACCGGACAGCCGCCCGTGCGGGACACGCAGTGCTCCGACGGCTCGTGGGAAGTCACGCCGTCGTCGTTCCGCTTCACGCGCAAGGCGCCGGTGGAGCGGCCGCACCTCGCCTATCCGCTGGAGTACGCGCCCGGCGTGCAAAGATCGAAAAGCGGCGACTCACCGTCGCCGCACTCCAGACAGCCGTGACACAATTCCCCTCATGCACCACCGCATCTTCGCCCTCGCGCTGGTCGTTCTTTCGTTCTCGCTGTCCGCCGGCGAGATCCTCCAACCCGCCGACTACCTCGAGATCCTCGCGGACTCCAGGCTCACGTACAAGATCACCGCCGAGCCGTCGAAGTCGCCGGTCGAGGAGCTGAAGTGTCCGCGGCGCGACGAGCGCACGCGCGTCGTCGTGGAGAACGGAGAGAAGAAGCTCGCCGCGCGGGACGTCAAGCTCGAGGCGCTGAAGCTGGTTTTCGAAGGCGAAGCGCATTACCGCGCGGAGCGGATGAAGGAGGCCAGGGAGAAGTACGCCGCGGCCATCGCGACCGATCCGCGGATCATCTCGGCGTACTTGTTCGACGGCGATGCGCTCCTCATCGGGGCGAACGATCCCGCCGCCGCGCTCGAGCAGTACCGGAAGGGCATCGCCCTCGATCCGACGCTGCCCTCCGGCCATTTCTTCGCCTCCACCGCCTACGCGCAACTCGGAAGGCTGAAGGAAGCGCGCGAGGAGGTCGTGCAGGCGCTGGTGTTCTATCCCGGCTACGAATCGGTCTGGAAGACCGGAACGCGGAGCCCCGCCTTCTGGGGAATCCGGCCGATGGTCCGCCATGCGTTCGAGCCGCCGGCGGGATTCATCGGCCGCAAGACTCCGAACGGAATCGACGTCTTCACCGGCAAGGACGGCGAGTGGCTCGGCTACGCGATGTGCAAGGCCGTCTGGGCGAACGAGCCGCAGTTCGCGGACAAACACAAAGGAACCAGCGGATGGTCCCTCGAAGAAGAGCGCGCGTGCCTGTTGAATCACGTGGCCGCGACGTTGAATGCGACCGAGGCGCGGCTGAAGAAGGAAGGGAAAGGCGGCGGCGCGGTCGCTGCGATGCCCGCGCGCGAACGCCACATCTACGACGTCAGCCGCGCCCAACTCCTCGATGGCTACATCCTCTTCGAGATCATCGGACAGCGTTGTCCGATGGCCATGAGCCTGCTGCAGGATGACCTGACGAAAGAGCTGGAGAAGTACATCCGCGCGTACGTAGTGGTCGCGGAAGAATGAGTTTGGGTCTTCATCCACACAGCCCAGATCCACCAGGCGTCGCTGTCGCGGTTCGAGTTGAAATACACCGTCTTCCCATCGGGAGACCACGCGGGCGCCTTCGCGCGCAGAATCAGGCTAAAACTTCGCAGTTTTAGGCAAGGATCCTGCGTCCCGACGCCCTACATTACGCAGGCATGGCTTTGAACATCGCGCGGCTCGCAAAACTGATCAGCGCCCACGCTCCTTACGAAGGGAGCTTCGAGCTGCGCGTCCCGGGCGTCCACGTCATCCGGATCTCGCGGGCGAATGCGGAGTCGATCCACGGGATGCAGCGATCGTCGCTGTGCCTCGTCGCGCAGGGAGCGAAAACCGTGTGGGTCGGTGAGGACGTTTACCAGTACGAAGCGGCGCAGATCGCCGTGTACTCGGTCGACATCCCCGTGGCCGCACAGATCACGCGCGCCAGCCACGCCGAGCCGTACCTGAATCTCAAGCTCGATCTCGATCCCCAGAAGCTGGCGGAGCTGACCGCGCGAGTGTTCCCGCACGGTCTGCCGCAGGCTCGCGACAGCCGGGCGCTGTATGTCGGCCAAGCCGACGCGTACATCATCGATGCCGCAACGCGGTTGCTCGAGCTGATGGCGCAGCCCGGCGATGCGGAGCTGCTCGCGCCACTCGTGATCGACGAGATTCTCATCCGCCTGCTCCGGAGCCCGATGGGCAGCCGGGTCGCGCAGATCGGTCAGGCGGAGTCGGGCGTCCAGAGAGTGGCCAAGGCCGTGTCCTGGCTGCAGGCGAATTTCGACCAGCCCTTCAGCGGCGAAGACCTCGCCGGTCTCGTCAACATGAGCGTCTCCTCGTTCCACCGGCAGTTCAAGTCCGTCACGTCGATGAGCCCTCTGCAATACCAGAAGGCGCTGCGCCTGCAGGAAGCGCGTCGTCTCATGCTCACGACGATGCTCGACGCGGGCAGCGCGAGCCGGCGCGTCGGCTATGTGAGCGCTTCACAGTTCAGCCGGGAGTACGGACGCTTTTTCGGAACAGCGCCGACGAAGGACATCCACCGCTTACGCGAGGAGGGTCTCTCCGCGGCGACCGCCGCTCCCACGTAACGCCCCCCATTTCCCCGCACGACCTCTCCTCCGTCCCACTCAGCGCTCTCTGGGGCTCTGTGGTGAATCGGACGGAGCCCGCCCGAAAAACTCACCAAGAAGGAGAATCCATGTACAACGCCAAAGCCTACTCCGCCGCCAGTGCAACCTCGCCCCTCGCCTCCACCACCATCGCGCGGCGCGATCCGGGCGAGAACGACGTCCAGATCGAGATCCTCTTCACCGGCGTCTGCCACTCCGACCTGCACATGGTGCGCGGCGAGTGGAGCGGAATGCCCAACGTCTATCCGATCGTCCCCGGCCATGAGATCGTCGGCCGGGTCACGAAGGTCGGCTCGGCCGTGACGAAGTTCAAGGAGGGCGACCTGGCCGGCGTCGGCTGCTTGGTCGACTCCGACCGCACCTGCCCGCAGTGCAAGGACGGTCTGGAGCAGTTCTGCGCCAACCAGATCCTCACCTACGCCTCCCCTGACAAACACCTCGGCGGCGTCACCTACGGCGGCTACTCCGACAGCGTCGTCGTTGACGAGCACTTCGTGCTCCGCGTCCCGTCGAACCTCGATCTCGCCGGCACCGCGCCGCTCCTGTGCGCCGGCATCACCACGTACTCGCCGTTGCGCCACTGGGCCGTGACGAAGGGGAAGAAGGTGGGCGTCGTCGGTCTGGGCGGACTGGGACACATGGCCGTGAAGTTCGCGCACGCCTTCGGCGCGCACGTCGTCGTCTTCACCACCTCCCCCGGCAAGAAGGACGACGCCCTCCGCCTCGGCGCCGACGAAGTCGTGGTCTCGACCAACGCCGCCGAGATGCAGCAGCACGCCGGCACGTTCGACTTCATCCTCGACACCGTGTCGGCCGACCACGACATCAACGCCTACCTCAACCTCCTCCGCATCGACGGCAACCTCACCCTCGTCGGCGCCCCGCCGAAGCCCCTGAGCGTCTCCGCCTTCGGTCTCATCATGGGCCGCCGCAGCGTCTCCGGCTCCCCCATCGGCAGCCTGGCCGAGACGCAGGAAATGCTCGACTTCTGCGGCGCGCACGACATCACCGCCGACGTGGAAGTCATCCCCATCCAGCAGATCAACGAGGCGTATGAGCGGCTGCTCAAGTCGGACGTCAAGTACCGTTTCTCGATCGACATGGCTTCTCTGAAGGAAGAACAGAATGCAGAAACGCAAGCTCGGTAACAGCAACCTCGAAGTCTCCGCCCTCGGCCTCGGCTGCATGGGACTGAGCTTCGGCCTCGGTCCAGCGGTCGAGAAACCGCAGGCCATCGCCCTGATCCGCGCGGCGGTGGAGCGTGGCGTGACGTTCTTCGACACCGCCCAGGTCTACGGCCCGTTCGTCAACGAGGAGGTCGTCGGTGAAGCGCTCGAGCCGTTCCGCGAGCAGGTGGTGATCGCCACCAAGTTCGGCTTCGACATCGACGACGAGGGGAAGACGCGCGGACTGAACAGCCAGCCCGAGTACGTCCGGCGTATGACCGAAGACTCGCTCCGGCGGCTGCGCGTCGAGGCCATCGATCTCTACTACCAGCACCGTGTCGATCCCAACGTCCCGATCGAGGACGTCGCCGGCACGGTCAAGGAGCTGGTCCGCGAAGGAAAGGTGAAACACTTCGGCCTGTCCGAGGCAGGAGTGCGGACCATCCGGCGCGCGCATGCGGTGCAGCCGGTGACCGCGCTCCAGAGCGAATACTCGCTCTTCTGGAGAGAGCCGGAAGAAGAGATCCTCCCCACTCTCGAGGAGCTCGGCATCGGCTTCGTCCCCTTCAGCCCCCTGGGCAAGGGCTTCCTCACCGGCAAGATCGACGAGACCACGACCTTCGACAAATCCGACTTCCGCAACACCGTCCCCCGCTTCGATCCGGAAAACCGCAAGGCGAATCAGGCAATGGTCGCGCTGCTGAACAGCATCGCGGCGAAGAAGCACGCAACACCCGCGCAGATCGCGCTCGCCTGGCTGCTCGCGCAAAAGCCGTGGATCGTCCCCATCCCCGGCACGACCAAGCTGCACCGCCTCGAAGAAAACCTCGGCGCCGCGACGGTCGAACTGACCGCCGACGATCTGCGAGAGATCGCGAACGCCGCGGCACAGATCACCGTGCAGGGAGCGCGGTACTCGGAGGGCTCACAGAAGATGATCGACTGGTGAGGATCTGAGTCCTCACCGCAACACGCGCTCGCAACGAGCCTTCGAAGTCGTGGATCGGTGGATTGCCGAAGTTGCGGACGCGTGCGGTGATTCGCACCACGGCCGCTCGATCTCGATTGAATCTCAGGCCTCACACCGGGCAGGAAAATCGAAGCGTGCGGCCCACCTATAAAGAAAGGGGAACGCCGTGCCCATCGAGACCAACCGAATCCTCGTGAAAATGCGCCCGTCACCCGCGCTGAAAGCGGCGGAGTCGCACGCGAATCTGAGGCCGTTGTACGACAGCCCGGCGGCGGCGATCACCTTCGGTGTCGATTCGACGCCGCAGTGGTTCATCGCCGAGATGCCCGAAGGTGCCGCGTCGCCGTGGGACCTCGCGCACAGCCGCGTGGCCGATCAGCTCGGCGTTTCCGAATCAGATGTGATCTTCGCCGAGCCGGACATCATTCACGACGTCTACGAGGACACGAACGAAGAGCGGACGTCGGAAGGCTTCGGCGCGACCAGGATCGAGTGCGTGCAGGACATGCAGGACGACAAGGGCGGGAAGGCGGTCGGCTCGAATACCATCTGGCATCTCGGCGACAGCTTCACCCAGCTCGGCAGCGCCCGCGACGCGGTCCAATTCGCCAATCCGCGGACGCGAATCGCACACATCGACACCGGATACTACGCCTCGCACGTCACAAGACCCGCGAATCTGCGGACCGATCTCCAGCGCAACTTCGTCGAGGGCGACGGCAATCCGAACAGCGCCGTCGATCCGAACAATGAACGCCGCATTCTCGACAACTCCGGCCACGGCACTGGCACACTGAGCATCCTCGCCGGGCGGGCGTTCACGCCGTTCGACATCGCCCTCGGCGGTGCACCGGACGCGGACGTGGTACCGCTACGCGTGGCGGACAGTGTGGTGCTGCTTCGCACCAGCGCGCTGGCGCGCGCGCTCGCGTACGCCGTGGAGAAGCAGTGCGACGTCATCAGCATGAGTATGGGCGGCCTACCGACGCGAGCATGGGCCGAGGCGGTCGACCGGCTTTACGACGCCGGAATCGTCTTCTGCGCCGCGGGAGGCAATCGGGTGCGTCCCGCGCCGCCGAGCGTGCTGGTCTACCCGGCGCGCTACCCGCGCGTCATCGCCGTGGTCGGCGTGATGGCCGACGGCAGGCCGTACAAAGACCTCGGCGCCCGCGTGCTCGAAGGATCCTTCGGCCCCGACGATGCGATGGAGACCGCGCTCGCGGCATACACACCGAACATTCCGTGGGCGCGCTTCGGCTGCGACACGGTCGTCCGCCTCAACGGAGAAGGAACATCGTCGGCAACGCCACAGGTCGCAGCCGCTGCTGCGCTCTGGATCGAGAAGAACAAGAAGGTGCTACCGCGCAACTGGCGGCGCGTCGAGGCGGTGCGCAAGGCGCTCTTCGAGAAGGCGCGGAAGGGAAACAGGGCGCACTTCGGCCAGGGCGTGCTGCAGGCGCGCGCGGCGCTCGATGAGGCGCCGGACCTCGTCAACGTGCGGATGAGCGCCAAGTCGAGCAATTCGTTCGCGTTCCTCCGCCTCATCACGGGCCTCGGCATCACCGAGCCCACGCCGCGCGAGGAGATGTTCAACCTCGAGCTCGCGCAGCGATGGCTGAAGAACCCGGACCTTGCGGCGCTCATCGACAATCCCGAGTTCCGTGCGAAATTCGACGGCGAAGAGCAGCAGCGCCAAGTGATGGAGGTGGTCATCGCCGACGGAGAGGCGTCGCTGGCATTACGGCGGCACGTCGCGTCGCGATACCCGGTCGTGTCCAAAGGCCGGCCGGCGCCTCCGATGCCGAACGTCGTGCCCGAGGTTCTGGCCGCGTGCGCCATGCCGCCGGAGCCGCGCAATCCGCCGCATCGGCGCCTGCGCGTCTACGCCGTCGACCCGAGCCTGTCGACCCGTCTTTCTACCGCATCGATCAACGAGGTGACGCTGAAGGTTCCGTGGGATGCGAATTACAAAGATGGCGCCGGCGAGTACCTCAGATTCGACGACGTCGATGTGACTGGCAAAACATACCCGCCCATCGATCTCAATGCGCCGAGCCTCCTGGCGCAGGACGGCTGGGCACCGGCGGAAGGCAACGCCCAGTTTCACCAGCAGATGGTGTATGCGGTGGCGATGAAGACGATCGCCCACTTCGAAAAGGCCCTCGGCCGGCCGGTGTTCTGGCGGGAAAGGCAGAGTTCCGAGGACGAGTTCGTCCAGCGGCTCACCGTCAAGCCGCATGCGCTCCGGCAGGCCAACGCCTTCTACAGCCCCACCGAATGGGCGCTTAAGTTCGGGTACTTCGAAGCAACGGCCGATCATCCCGGCGAGCACATGCCCGGCAGCCGCGTGTACACCTGTCTGTCGCACGACATCATCGCCCACGAAACCACCCACGCCATCCTCGACGGCATGCACCGCCGGTTCATCGAGGCGACCAATCCGGACGTGCTTGCCTTTCACGAGGCTTTCGCCGACATCGTCGCGTTGCTGCAGCACTTCACGATGCGCGAAGTGCTCGAGAACGAGATCGGGAGGACACGGGGCGACATCGAACAGGAGTCGATGCTCGGCATGCTCGCCGTGCAGTTCGGCCAGGCGATGGGGGGACGCGGCGCGCTGCGCAATGCGATCGGGCATTTCGAGAACGGCGTTTGGATCCGGAACAAGCCCGATCCGGCGGAACTGCAGAAGCGGCTAACGCCGCACGGGCGCGGCGCGATCCTCGTGGCGGCGGTGTTCGACGCTTTCATCGCCATTTACAAGATGCGCAGCGCCGACCTGCTGCGGATCTACACCGGTGGGACCGGTGTGCTGCCGAACGGCTCCATCCACCCCGATCTGGTGCGGCGGCTGGCGAACGAAGCGAGCCTGGCCGCCGAGCAGGTGCTGGAGATGTGCATCCGCGCGCTCGACTACCTGCCGCCGATCGATGTGACCTTCTTCGAATATCTTCGCGCTCTGATCACCGCCGACGCGGAAACCGATCGTGAGGGGCACGAGTATCGCGTCGCGTTCATCGAAGCGTTCCGCCGCCGCGGCATTTACCCGCACGAGCTCGATGCGGACGATGCCCCGCGAACCCTCTCGGTCGATACGCTGCGGTGGACCGGCGGCATCGATTTTTCTGCGTTCGAGCAGGACCAGCAACAGGCCATCAAAGAGCGCTATGGATCGATCATCGAAAAACTGAAGAAGTATGCGCAGGAGGCGCTCTACATCGACACGCGAATGAATTTCTCCGAGATCACGCGGAAGCACCGGGGCAGTCTCAACACGCTGCTCAAGGCAGCGTTCGAGGAAGTGCCGGGGTTCGCCAACCAGCTCGGCCTCGACTTCGGTGGCGAGTTCGATCGCGTCGAGGACAAGTTCGAAGTGCACTCGCTTCGGGCGTCGATGAAGACGAAGGCAGACGGCAGGCACATCCCGCAGGTCGTCGTCGTGCTGACGCAAAAGAAAGAGATCGAGACCGGGGGCCCACTCGGTGACAGTCTTCCGAAATTCCGCGGCGGAGCGACGCTGGTGGTCGATCTGACGGCTGAAGGTTCCGACGCGGTCAAGTACAAGATTGTCAAGGGCGTCGACAGCCCCTCGCGGCAGGAAAGGATCAAGAAGTTCGTGGAGTCCGCCCTGACCGATCCGCTCCGCGCGCTACTGATCGCGCCTTCGGGCGACGAGAGTTTCCAGGCGCTGCATTCGCTGGCCGACGAAGGCGTGTAAGTAATCCGCCGCCATGAAGCCATTGCGTCTTTCCATGACAGGGTAGGAAAGTTTGTTGTGGCGTCCCTCCTACGGTGAGTGATTCGTTTATCCAACCGTTCTCCGATCACCCGCGCAGCGATGGAGCAGCTGATGTTCGGGGCAGGGAGAGTGCGGCGGTTTACGCAGGACTCGCCGGTCCTGCCCGACGTCTGGCTGCGCTACGCGGGCGTCCACACCGACGCGCAGGACGACGAGCCGGCCGACGCGTTTCAGCCGCTCAAGGTTCTCCTGACCCCTCTGCGCGAGATGTTCTCCGGCAAGGTTCGCATGACCCTCGCCGGACGTCTCGACGCCATGAAAAAGGATCCGGATCCAGAATGGACAAAACTGGCGAAGCGTGCCAGGGCGCGCAGCACACGCATCGTCTACAACCAGGCCACCGTTGCCGCCTCGCTCATTTTCGCGGATCTCGTCCGGGTTGTCCTGCCACTCACCGACTGGTGGCGGCGCACGATTGACGAACGCGTGGAGACGGGCGACTTCCGCTCGCAAGCCATCCGCGCGTACATCGCCATCGCCATCACCAACCCGGAAAACCCTCCTGTACCGAAGGAGACGTCGTTGATCGGGCGCGTCCGTCCGGACGTGCTCTGGCTCGTGCGGGTCGTCGGCGTGCTGGCCATGATTCATCGTGGGGAACTCGCGCGAATCCCGAAGGCGCTGAAAGGCCCGCAACCGGACGTCCGCAAACTGACCAAGGCGGACTGGCGGCGCATCGCCGATTCCGCGCTCGATGCCATCGACGGGCTCGAAGACACCGACGAGCCGGAGGCGAGGATCTACTCGGTCAGCCTGAATCGCCGCGCCCATCCGAGCATCTTCGATTCCGTGCTGGCCATCAAGGCGGACGCCGGACGCAACCTGTTCAAGATCAACTGTTCGAAGCTGACTTGGGCCGTGCTCGATACCGGGATCGACGCGACCCATTTCGCGTTCCGCGCGCGGGGCGCGGACGACAAGCTCCTCGACCCGATCTACGATCCGGCGACAGAGAAGAACAACACGCGTGTCACCGCGACGTTCGACTTCACCCTCATCGATCTGCTGGTCGATCCGGACGTCACGGACAAAGACCTGCCGCCGCGGCTGAAGAAACGGTTCAAGGAGCTGAAGGGCGCCAGAGAGGAGCTCAAACACCTCCGGACCTCGGTCGAAAAAGGTCTTTCGGTCGACTGGGCCTTGCTGCAGAAGTTCCTCGAGATTCCGATGGACAGCTATGAGGTGCCGCAGAACGATCACGGCACGCACGTCGCCGGCATCCTCGCGGGCAACTGGAAGACCACCGACACGCCGAAGTCGCGCTCCGAACTCGTCGGCGTCTGCCCCGATCTCAACCTCTACGACTTTCGCGTTCTCGGCGCGAACGGCGCAGGCGATGAGTTCAACATCATGTGCGCGCTGCAGTTCATCCGGTTCCTCAACTCGACGAACGACTTCGTCGCCGTGCACGGCGCGAATCTCAGCATGTCCATCCCGCACGACGTCACCAATTACGCGTGCGGCCGTACGCCGATTTGCGATGAAGCCGAGCGCGTGATCCATTCCGGCGTGGTCGTCGTCGCCGCCGCGGGGAACCAGGGTTACCGGAAATTCAGCACGCCCGATGGGACGACGCTTGAAACATACAGCAGCATCAGCGTCACCGATCCCGGCAACGCCGATCTCGTGATCACCGTCGGGGCGACTCATCGCTCGAAGCCGCACACATATGGCGTCAGTTACTTCTCCAGCCGCGGGCCGACGGGCGACGGACGTTCGAAGCCGGACCTCGTGGCACCGGGCGAGAAGATCACTGCGCCGCTGCCAGGCAATGCCGCAGGGATCAAGGATGGCACGAGCCAGGCGGCGCCGCACGTGAGCGGCGCTGCGGCGCTGATGATGGCCCGGCACAGTGAGCTGATCGGCAGGCCGCAACGGCTGAAGGAGATCCTTTGCTCGACCGCGACGGATCTCGGACGCGAACGCTATTTCCAGGGCGCGGGAATGCTCGACATCCTGCGCGCGCTGCAGAAAGTTTGAAGGAGACGGTCCATGGTGTTCATCCTCGAGGCACTTCCCGCTCAGCATGGCGATGCGCTACTGCTGCATTTCGGCACCAAACAGGAACCGGGCCTGGCGCTGATCGACGCCGGTCCGGATGGTGTGCTCACGGACGCGGTCCTGCCACGCCTCACTGCAATCCACGCCGATCGCAAGAAGCCGAAGCGTCTCTTCATCGACCTGGGCATCGTCAGCCACATCGATGACGACCATGTGAACGGCGTCGAAGTACTGACCACCGGTCTGGTCGACAACACCATCAAACCTCCGATCGTCTTCGAGCGTTTCTGGCACAACAGCTTCAACGATCTGATCGATGACGATGATGCCGAGCTCGGAACGCTGAAGACCGTCGTTAACACGGCATCGCTCGAAGGGTCTGTGGCGCCGAATACGAACGCCGTCATCGCCTCGGTGAAGCAGGGACGGCAGGTGCGCCTCAATCTCGAGGCGCTCGGGATCGATGGCAACAAACCCTTCGGGTCGCTGATCGTCGCCGGACACAAAAAGAGTCCGTTCAAACTGGGGAATCTGAAGATCACCGTCGTCGCACCGCTCCTCGAGCAGGTAAAAAAACTTCAGAAGAAATGGGACGCCGATCTGAAGAAGCTCAAGAAGGCGAAAGAAGGGAAGGCGAAGATCGCCGAGTTCCTCGACGAGTCGGTGCCGAATCTCTCGAGCATCGTGCTGCTCGTGGAGAGCGGTAAGAAGACGATGCTCCTGACCGGCGATGGCCGTGGCGATCACACGCTGGAGGGCCTGGAGGAGACGAAGCTCATCAAGAAAGGCGGCAAGCTTCACGTCGATGTCTTGAAACTGCCGCATCATGGCAGCATACGGAACGTCAATCAGGGTTACTTCGACCGGATCACCGCCGACCATTACATCGCATCCGCCAACGGCCGTGACGGAAATCCCGACCTGCCGACGCTGAAGCACATTTCCGCCGCCCGTCCCGACGACGACTTCACGATCCATTTCACGCACAGGCCAGAAGAATTCATCGATCCGGCGGTGATAAAGAAGATTCAGGCCTTTTTCGCCAAAGAAACAAAAGCGGGACGCAAGTACAGAGTCCATTTCCGCGATGCTGGTGAGCCATCGATCCGGATCGGATTATAGGGTGAATCTCCGAGCAAACCGATCCCGGCCAGGGATGCGTGTCGCTACCGCCCGCCGCCACCCTTGCGATACGGCAGTGACGGCGGAACGGTAGTCAGTGCGCGCACTTCGGCCAGGAACTCCTTCGACAGATTCGCCGGCGCGTAGTCCGTCCCGCGGATGCGCTCCAGCGCGGTCCAGTGGATCCCCTCGCCTTCGAGGATCTTCCGGTATTTGCCGAGATTGAAGCGCAGGCCTTTGCGCTTCTTCTCGAAGTTCCAGGAGATCTTCGGAAAGATCTCCAACAGCCACCAGACGCCCGCCAGCGAGTCGTGCTGCTTCTCCGCCCACAGCTTCGGCAGCGGCGGCGCGATCCTCGCGAGCCGCTCCTCGTCGATGATCATCCCCGCCGCCCGCGCCTCGGCGATGATCCAGTCGAAGGCACAGCGCCAGAGCAGCGAGTCGTTGTAGCCGCCGCCGATGTCGGAGTGTACGCCGGGGAACCAGAGCTGCTGCAGGTCCTGTCCCGGTGCGGCGCGGAAGCGGTTCTGGCGGTACATCGCGCGGCGCTCGTCGATGGCGATCGCGTGCCGCACCGTGGCGATGCTCGGGTTCTGCTCCGTGAACGCGTATTTGGCGGGATCCCAGATCCATCCGACCGAGGAGACCGTGTCCCACAGACCGGCGAAGTGCAGCGGGCAGCGGCGCTCGTCATTCCCGGGGATCGGACGGGCGAACGTCCGGCGGAAGTCGTCGCCGATGGTGAGCTTCTCCTCCTGGCCCTTGCTCGCGATCTGGAGCAGGCGGATCGCGTACGGCACGAGGTTCTCCAGCCCGCGGGGCAGGAGGCCGATGTGGTGCAGCACCCCGGCGAGCACGCGCGCGGTGTACGAGCCGCGGCTGAAGCCGAAGAGGAAGATCCGGTCTCCCGGCCGCCAGGTGCTCATCAGATAGATGTAGGCGTCCGCGACCTTGCCGGTCAGGCCCGTGGCGAACGCCAGGTCGATCCCCTTCGAGATCGTCTTCCCGATGCGCGTGATCGCGCCCGACTGGGCGAGCGTCCCGACGCCCGGGTCGTAGTACATCAGCTGCTCGTCCGAGTCCTGGACGATCGACTGCACCACCCGCACGACGTTCGTATTGACCTTGCCGAATTCGTTGTTCGTTCCGTCCAGGCAGACGACGAGATTGCGCGGCATCACTCTCTTCCCCCGTATAGGAGTGACCGGGAGCAGCGAATACCTACCTGCCGTTTTCGCGGCACCAATATCCCGCCGGGTCCCACGTCCTCCCAGGACAAAGGAGACAGCATGAACAAACTGTCAGCATCACTATTCGGAAAGATCGCAATCGCCGCCGTCATCGTCCTGGGCCTTCTCGCGCCGTCGGCGTACGCCTCCTGCAACATCCAGATGTGCCCGGGGGGACCCTACCCGTGCCTCGCGCTCTTCCAGGACTTCTCGTTATCGGGCGGCTGCTCGGCGTGGAAGGCCGTCAACGGCGCGACGATCACGACGTCGGGCGGAGGGTATGCCCTGCTCACCCCGACGACCGGGGCCCTCTATCAGGACATCGAAGTGCCCGCGGAAGGCTTCAACACCGCGGAATTGTCGATCTGGCTCGGCGGCGTCACCGGAACGCCGGGAACGGAGTACTACCGGCTGTTGATCAGCACGACCTCGTCCAGTCTGCTCGAATACGTGGACATCTTCTGGCCCGGCGACAATCCGACCGGACGCTTCGACTACCCCATTAGCCTCTACGCCGGCCAGACCATCCGCGTGAGGATCTCGCGCATC
This sequence comes from uncultured Acidobacteriota bacterium, assembly GCA_963821585.1. Taxonomy (GTDB): domain Bacteria; phylum Acidobacteriota; class Thermoanaerobaculia; order Gp7-AA8; family Gp7-AA8; genus QHVT01. The sequence continues at coordinate 1,910,712 of CAWGEI010000003.1, read as the reverse complement.
CAGGGAGTGGCGCCGGGCACCTCCGTCCTCAGAGTGGATGCCATGGAGTCGTGGGTCCTCGACATCTAGAACCCCGCAGCGTGAGCGTCACGAGGCCGCAGCAGCGGCCTCGTGACGTCCCGTCAACAGGATCAGTTGTGCGTGAGCTCGATGGCGAAGACTTCCCAGGTGACCACGCCGAGGTAGGGGGCCAGCAGCTCGCCGCCGCCCTCGTCGATGGCGCTCCAGTAGTAGTTGTTCATGGTCTTGAACGCGACCGGGCTGCCGTCGTAGATCTGGCCGGTGCCCCACGTCTTCTCGATGGTGAAGCGCTCCCACCCGATGGGGGCGAAGTGCACGGCGTAGACGTCGCCGCCGCCGCCGTTGTCCGCGCTGATGTACTGTCCTTCCATGGTCTGCAGGGAAACCTCGTCGCCGCTCATGAGCAGGCCGCCGTTCAGGTCGACGAGGCTGAACGTCTCCTCGTACCCGCCGGACGTGGCCTCGGCGTTGATGTCGCTGCCGCCGCCGTTGCGCGCGCTGACGTAATGCACGCCGTCGTAGGTCTTCAGCTTGACCGTGTAGTCGCTGAGGTCCGCGCTGAGCGCCGGCGGACTGATGACCCAGTCATGACCGAACTTCTCGTAGATCACCCTGCGTCCCGGAATCCAGAAGCCGCCGGGGCAGGTGGTCAGGTCGCCACAGAACGAGCTGCCGTCGAAGTCGACGAAGTGCGCCGACGGCGCGCCTCCGAGTCTCTTGTTGTAAAACGCGTTGAGGGGGAACATGCCCGGCGTGTATCCGACACCGGCACAGTTGGAATTGGTGAAGCGGACCATCATTCCGTTCTGGTTCTCGAAGCGATAACAGTTGCTATCGAACGCGGAGCCGTCGCTGAGTGAATGGAAAGCGGCGTTCGTGAAGAGCGCCTGGGCGATGGCCTTCTGGTTCGTGCTGTACCCGGGCGTGAAGCCGACGTAGTCGATGGCGACGTCGGCGCTGGCGATGCTGGTGAGCAGCCCGAAGCCGTAGCCCATCGCGTCGCCGCCGTGGAGGCCGAGCGCCACCCCGCCAGCGGTGAGATCGGCCACCGTGCCGATGCACGGGCCCTTGGCCGGCGGCACGGCCGGAAACGGATCGCCGGTCTTGTGGATGCACACGCTCTCATCGAGATCGAATGCACTTCCCATTGCGCTTGTGGCCTCGAGGACGGCGGCCTGGACCTGCGAGTACGGCTTGTTGCGCGCGGACTTCCACGCCGCGGCCCACGCCGAGCCGCTCGCCGCAATCGCCCAGTCGTCCATGCAACTGTTGCCGTTCTTCCACACGCCGGTCTCGCCCAGCCGGTTCGTGGAGAAGCCGCACTTGCCGTCGATGTTCTGCACGTAGTCGATCTGGTCGATCAGTTCCGCAAGCGGCTTGGTCAGCTTGCCCTGCGCGCCCAGGCGGAGGGCGGTGGTGTACACGAGGCTCGTCTGCGCTCCATCGAGCCAGCCCTGATAGGGCCCGATGTACAGGTTGTCGAAGCGCCCCGAAGTGTCTATGTACGCGGGCAGCGCCAGGGTCGCGCGGACCTTTTTGTACAGCGCGACCGCGGCCCATTCCTGGCATCCGGGCGCGCTGGCGTCGTCCGCTTCCTCGAAGATGACGCCGTAGTCGAAGAGGTTGGCCTGGGAATCCGGCTCGAAGCCGTTCGACGCCAGCTTCAATGTAGACACGTCGTATTCAGCACCCGGGTAGTACGCCTGGCCCGGGTAGGTTCTGCACTCGTAGGTGGCGTAGGCGAAAGACTTCGGGACGAGAAAAACGAGGACAGCAATGGCAAGAAGCCACGTTCTGAAGCGCATGAGGGGAACTTCTCCTTGATTGAATGGGAGTGGATTTAATGAGATCCTAACTCATCCCCGACGCCAATACAATAACTTTTGAAACTTACGCAGATTCGTCTCCCGCATGAGCTCGTACGCCCGGGGTGGCCGAAGGCACATCGGAGTTACGCAAAGCGGAGGCGCTGCCTCCCCACTCCACATCAGACCTCACCGCAGTTTCGGTGCACTCGCGACAGCATTCACGGAAATGTTTTCTCGTTCCTCCTCACTACTCCAGAGGTACTACCTGGTCCGCCGCTGGTTCCTCGACCTCGATCTCGCGCGGAGCATCGTCGACGCGCTGCCGCCCGAGGCGAAGTTCCGTCCCATTCCGCCGATCGGGCCCGAGCCCGACCCGGCGTTCTACGAGCGCCTCCTCGGCGTGACCACACCGCCGCGTCCGGCGCCGGTGCGCGCGCTCACCGTGCGCGGCGCGAACGAAGGCGTCGAAGCGCCCGCGCAAGCGGCCGCCGCGACCGTGGATTTCTCGCGCTTCGAAGCGCTCCGCACCCCGCTGAGCAAGCTCCTCGGACCGTCCGTCGTCTTCAATCCCGGCAAGCTCTGGCCGTATGTGCCGATCCATCCGTGGCTCGACTGCAATCCGGACGTGATCTTCAAAGTCACGCAGCCGTGCAACGGCGTGCAGACCGTCATCCTCGATGAACGTGCGGCGAGCACGCGCCAGAACATCGGCGTCAACACGAACGTCACCCTGATCACGGGACCGAATGCGTGCTGCATCGAGGACGAGATCCCCTGCTCCGGCGAGGACTGCCTCATCCTCACCCAAGTCTGCGGCGTCTTGGCAAACCAGATCGGCGGCAACCCGGCATCGGGGATCACCGCGCTCGAGTACGAGGGCTACGCCAATCCGCACACGAACGATTCGCCGTTCGCCGGCAATATCACCGTCAGCGGCACCACCGACTGCATGGACGCTGCTGACTACTACACCTTCTTCGTGCAGCGGCGTCTCACGCCGCTGTCGTGGGGACCGGAGTCGGCGATTCCGGAGGAAGACCTCGGGCCGATCGGCCGCTGGTACATCACCATCGATTCGTCGGTGACGCCGCCGGTCATCGTCTGGCATCCCGCGGTGTTCAATCCCACACCGTTCGGCACGCGCACCGTGTACGAGTCGCGTCTGCACTACGAGGCGGCGCATTGGACGGATCCAAGTCTCGTCTATCAGTGGGTCTCGAATCACGACGGGCTGCTGGAGTGGAGGACGACGGCCACGGATCAGCCGGACGGCGTCTATCGCCTGCGGCCGCAGGGCTACAGCGAGGCCGGCGGCGTACTGACCGAAGTCAATCTGAACGAATGCGGCACGGACGAGAACGTCGTCATCGTGCGCATCGACAATCGCTTCGACCCCGACATAGCGCATCCGGCGGATCATCCCTGCGGCGAGGGAACCGTGCACACGTGCACGACGCAACCCGACGTCGACATCGTGGCGGCCGGTGGTGTGTTCCGCCTGACTCTCATCGGCGCCGCCGCGATCGAGGAAGCGTTCCCCATCCCGTGCTGCTATGCGCTCGATCTCACTGCGTTCAATCGCACGATCGTCAGCTGCAGTTCGCAATTCACGAACGCCGCGCATTACACGTTCACTGTCATCTGACAATCGTCGCGGGCCGCGGCCTCAATCGGGGCCGCGGCCTGCATCCGGAGGAGTTTCCTTGAGCATCGCGGGTCTGATCCTGGCGAGTCTCGCCACCTGGCGTGTGACGCACCTGGTCAACGAAGACGGGCCATGGGACCTGATCCGCCACATCCGAAGCGGATTCGCGGCGCTCGGCGCCGCACGCCTGGTCGCGTGTTTTCTCTGCGCGAGCGTGTGGATCGCGATTCCGTTCGCGTGGATCGTGAGCAACGGCTGGCGCGAGTTCGTGCTCGCGATCCCGGCGCTGTCCGGCGCGGCCGTGCTGCTCGAGCGCGGCGGCGTCCGACACGCCAGTTGCGTTCATCGAAGAAAAGGAGGAGTCGTCATGAGCTGCTGTGGAGGCAACAAAACCGTTCGCACGAACGGAGTCATTCCCCGTACGGCATTGCGGACCGCCCCGGTGCAAGCCTCGATGCCCCGCGTGGTCGTGTTCCGCAACGACGGAACGAACAGCATCCTCGCATTCGGCCGCGTCACGGGACGCAAGTACCGGTTCGAGCGTCCGGGTGCGGAGGTCGCGGTGGACCCGCGAGATGCGCCGTCGATGGCGACGATCGCGGATCTCAGCGAGGTGCGGCGGACCTGAGGTGCAGTGCCGAGGCTTGCGCGGCGATGGCCTCGAACCGCTGGGTACGCGCGTCGTCGCGCAGCGTCTCGAGCAACGTTCGCAGGCGCTCCGGCGAGGCTCCGAGCGCTGCTTCCGCTCGCGCCGACAGCAGCCGAACCTGGAGCAGCTTGGCCACATGGTCGATGGCCCGGCACTGCGCGGCAGCCGCCTCGAGGATCCGCAGCGCGTCCGCCGGCTGCCGGCGCGCGAGCGCGAGCTCCGCGCTAGCCAGCGCCAGATCGATGCGCGGTGCCGGAGCCGAGGACGTCGCCGCCGCGGCATCGCCCAACGCGAGGGCCTGCTCCGCGCGCCCCACATCCAGCGCACGAGCCCAGCATCCCGTTTCCCACGCCAGCACCTCGGCCAGCCGGCGGTCCCCGACTTCGCGCAGCTTCCCGGCGGATCGCGATAAGACCTCGCAGGCACGCCTGCCCGTCTCCAGTCTCGCCCGCACCGCGGACACGTAGGCGACGTTGTCCGGCTCTCCGCCGCTCTCGTGGAGGCGGATGGCTTCGTCGAGCAAGGCCATGGCGCGCGGACGTTCGCCGAGAGCCGCGCGGAGCTCCGCCAGAGCCAGCAGGACGAGCGGCAGCTCGCGCCCCTTCGCCCCGCGCAGGCTGCGCTCCGCCTCCATCAGAAGCGGCTCGGCGTCCCTGAGCCGGCCGCGGTTCGTCAACGCGTTGGCCAGACCACGCAGCGCCAGGGCCCCGCTGCGCTGGTCGCCGTCGGCGCGGCGCATGGCCACCGCCTCCCGAAAGCCTTGCTCGGCATCTTCGTAGCGGCCGAGGTCGAGGTCCGTGTTGGCCAGATTGCTCCGGTAGCGGGCTCCCACGGCGCGGTCCCCGCGCTTCTGGCTGATCTGCCACGCCTCCAGGAACGCGGCGCGCGCTTCCTCGAGATGCCCTCGCCGCCTCCGTGAGGCGCCGAGGGCGTTGATCGTCGCGGAAGCATTCCGCAGGTTCCCCAGCCGGCGATCGATCGCCAGGCTCATGCCGCACTCGCGCTCCACATCGTCGTGGCGGGCCTCGCGGATCGCAACGAAGCAGCTCAGACCGTGGGAGAGCGCCACCAGGCGGGGCTCGCCGGACAGTCTGGCCTGCTCCGCGAGGCGCGGAATGATCTCCTTCGCTCTGGCACTCTCGCCCAGCTGATCCCAGGCGTGCCCTTCCCGGCCCAGGAACCGCGCGGCCCAGGCGGACAGGGACTGGCTCATGGCGCGCGCCGCGGCCGGGCCGGCCAGCGCGGCGACCTCTTTCTGCCGGCCGAGGCGATCCAGGGCGGTGATGTGCAGGTGCTCGATCCGGATGGCGCTCTCCTCGGACTGGGGCAGCGCGCTCAAACGCTGCGCGATCTCGAGCGTCTCGAGCGCGCCGCCGCTCTCGGTCAGGCTCCCTCCGAGGAGCAGCGCGACCTCGAGATTGTTGGGATCCAGGAGCGTCAGGGAGCGGAGCCGTTCGACGGCTTCCGACTGCTTGCCCGACTCGCGCAAGGCGATCGCTTCGACCAGGAGACGCGCTTCGCGGCGCAGCTTCGGAGCGTGGCGTAGCGCCCTGTTGGCGGCATCCGCGGCAACAGCGGCATCGTCAGCGCGGCCGGAAACCGACAACGAGTCGCTGAGTACCGCGCCGACGAGCGCCTCCTCCGGCCGCGCGACAAGAACCTCGCGGAAGTCCGCGGCGGCGGCGGTGACCTGGCCCGCCGCCCGTCTCTCCAGCCCACGGGCGTAGATTCGCTCGAGATCCGGATCGTCCAGCGAGACCCACTGCCACGGAAAGAGTGCCGGATCGGGAATCGAATTCCCGGACTGCCCCGAGCGCCGCGACACGACGGCCACCAGGACGAGCGCCACCATGATTCCCAGGACGACGGCACGGGCTCGCTGGTGACGCGCAAACGACCGCAGTCTGTAGCCAATCTCGCTCCGCGCCAGCACCGGCCCGCCCGCGAGGAAGCGCCGCAGCTCCTGGGCAAGCTCCGAGACGGAGGCATAGCGGGCCTCCGGCTCCTTGCGCAGCGCTTTGAGAATGACCGCATCGAGATCGCCCGAAAGCGCACGGCGCCAGCCGGCGGTGGCGCCTGCGGTGCGGGCGAAGGCATTCGAGGGCGGCTCCGGATCGGCCTCGCGAATCCGATCCGGGCTCGTCTCCGCGACCAGCTCATAGAGCACGACCCCCAGCGAATAGACGTCGGACGCAGGAGTGATCCGCCCGCCCGCCACCTGTTCCGGGCTCGCGTAGGCAGGCGTCATCGGGCCATGCAGGGTCTGCGTCTCACCGGCGTCGTCCGGATTCGCGATCAGTTTGGCGATCCCGAAATCCAGCAGCTTCGCCTCGCCGCGCGCCGAGACGAGGATGTTCGCCGGCTTGAGGTCCCGGTGGACGACCCCCTGCCCGTGGGCGTAGGCGACGGCGTCGAGGACGGAGAGACACAGCTCCAGGCGCTCGCGCAGCGGCAACCGGCGCGAGCGGCAGTGCTCGAGGATCGACTCGCCTTCGACGTGCTCCATCACCAGGTAGGGCTGTCCCGGCGGCGTCACACCGGAGTCGTACAGGCGTGCGATCCCGGGATGTTCGAGGCGGGCGAGAATGCGCTGCTCTTCGCGCACCCGCCTCAGCGAGGTGGCATCCACGACGCGGTCGACGACTTTGACCGCCACGTTGCGCGTGAAGTCGGCGTGCTGCTGCTGCGCGAGATAGACCGTCGCGCTGCCGCCGCGCCCGATGCGGGAATCGATGCGAAAGCCCGGGATCTCCGGCGGCGGCGGCTCGAGCCATTCCTCGAACAGCAGCGCAGCGTTGTCCAACGGACTGTCCGTCCGCTCCGCGTGCCCGAGAAGCGCGCGCAACTCCTCCGCCAGAGCGGGAGCACCGGCAGCGGAGCGCTCGATCTCCGCCTCCCGGTCCGCGACCGGCATCTCCTGCAGCCGTTCGAAGAGCTCACGCAAACGCCGGAAGGACGGCGGAGAAGGATCCGGATCGGTCACTGGACGCTCGCTCACGCGCCTGCACTCTCGATGCTAATGCGTAGGAATGTGTCAGATCATGCCATGGGATGGGGATTCGGTGATGCCGTTGAGGGCCGGCTTCTCGAGGTATCCGCGTTGTCGGACAACGACACCCTTGCCCGGCGCCGGACTCGCGAGTAGCATGGCGCCAATTTCCCGAACAATTCCGCCTTTCGCGAAAAATCGCGCGAGGCAATCAATTCCCGGCGTGTTGGGTGGAGCGACGGCAAAGCGTCTGATAGCGCGCCCCAGACACGCGCGTCCGCGACCTGCGCCGCCCGCACGACTTCTCACGCCAAAGAAAGAAGGCATCGGATGCGAACGAAGATCGTCGTCGCAGTGACCGTCGTCCTCGGACTCCTCTTCGCCGCCGGAGCACAGGCGCAGGCAACCGCCAACTACGCTTTCTCGACGAACGTCACAGGCACGTTCACGGACATGAGCACCGGCACGACGCAGCTCGTCGGCGCCGGCGCCGATGACACCGCGTCCCTCCTGACGAACATCGGGTTCGACTTCGTGCTCATGGGTACGCGCTTCACCCAGTTCGGCGTGAGCTCGAACGGCTACCTGCGCCTGGGCGCAACGCCGGCGACCGCGCAATACGCGCTGGCGACGGGCACGATTCCGCTCATCACGGCCTTCGGCTCGGACCTCTTCACGAACAGCACCAGCGGCAAGGTGCACTACAAGGTCACGGGCGCGGCCCCCAATCGCGTGCTCACCGTCGAGTGGTTGAACGAGACCATCATCTATGACGGAGCCGGAGCGACCGCCGACGGAACGTACCAGTTGCGCCTCTACGAGAGTACCGGCGTCATCGAAGCCGTGTACGGCGCGATGAACCGCAACACCAGCACCGGGTTCAGTGCCGGGATGGATCCGCAGTACGTCGGCTTCTCCACCACGACCACGGCCTTCGCCACCGTCGACTTCGGAACGAACACGGCAAACACGGCCGGGGCGGCGTTCGCCAATCAGGCCACGCTCGGCGCGCCCATTCCCAATCTCAACACACCGGTGGACGGCTCGCGGCGGCGCTATTCCTTCACCCCGCCGATTCCCAATGCGCCCACCGTCCTGACCTTCCTCCCCGTCGGCCCGCTGTCGATGACGCTCAACTGGACCGATTCCACGAATGAGCTGAGCTATCTCATCTATCGCTCCACCGACGGCATCAACTACACCTTCGACGGCACGGCCGCGCTCAACGCCACGAGCTACAACGCCACCGGGCTCCTTCCCAGCACGAACTATTTCTGGCGCGTCTACGCCATCTCCGAAGGCGGCTTCAGCACGCCGCTCAGCGGCAGCCAGGCCACGACGGCCGGCGGCAACGTCAACTCGACCGCGGCGGGCGGACCGTGGAGCTCGACGGCGACGTGGGTGGGCGGCGTCCTGCCCGCGAGCACGGACAACGTGACGATCGTGGACGGCGCCACCGTGACGATCGACACGGCGGCGGTCGCGCTCACCGTGACGGTCGGCACCGGCGGCGCCGCTTCGGTGCTGCAGTGGGAGACCACGCCCGCGCGCACGCTCACGGTCGGCAACAACGTGACCATCGCCAGCAACGGCACGTTCCAGACCGGCGCGATCGCGGGGGCCCTGACGCACGCTCTGTCCCTCGGCGGCAATCTCACCAACAACGGCGTGCTCGATTTCTCGACGGCCGGCAATGCGGCTGCGGCGACGATCACGTTCACCTCGACGAACAGCAACACGTTCTCGGGCCCAGGCACCACGACGGACATCCGCACGATCACGATGAGCAAGGGCGTGCAGACTGCGGTCCTCGAGATCAACCCCACCAACTTCACGGTGCAGGGCGTGGCCACGGACGTCGCCGGCTGGTGCACCTTGACGAGTGGGACGCTGAAGCTCTCTGGCACGTTCGCTGGCACGAATCGCGTGTTCACGGCGGCCGCGTACGCCATCCCCGCGGCGGGAGGCTTCTGGCTCAACAATCCGAATTACACCGTCGCCGGACAGAACGGCTCGCCGACCGTGACCGGACTGCTGCGCGTCAGCCAGGGAACGCTGAACATCGGAACGGCCACCGGAAACTCGATGGGCTTCGCGGCCAACAGCACGATCATCGTCGAAGGCGGCGCGGTCAACGCCACCGGAAAGTTCGGCGTGACGGCAGCCGCGAATGTCATCAATTACACGCAGTCGGCAGGAACGATCACGGTTTGCACGATCGGCAACGCCACCTCCAATCTGGGGAGCTTCGACGTCGGGACGTCCGCGTCCTCCACGGTCAACATCAGCGGCGGCGCGATCATCGTGCCGCTCGCTTCCACCGCGGCGACGCCGATCGATTACCGCATGCAGTCCGGCGCCGGCCCGGACTCGGTCACCGGCGGCACGCTCCAGCTCGGAACAGCGGCATCAGGCGCCGCGAAGACGTTCAATCTTCGCGGAGTCCTGCCCACCACCACGCTCACCAACACCAGTGCCAACCACAACGCCACGATGGGCACGATCGCCACCTACAACCACGCGGCGATCGGCAACGTCACGGTCGGCGGCGGCACCTTCAACATGGGGACGAGCTTCTTCCTGATGTTCGGGCCGACGTTCACCAACAACGGCACGCTGACCGGCAACGGCGCCGGCACCCGGTTCTTCTTCGCCGGGGAAGTCCCGCAGACATACGCCGGTACCGGCGTCGTGAACGCCGCCCTCACGACTGTCGACCTCGACAACCCGGGCAACCTGACGATCACTTCCACGAACCAGCTCGTCACGAACCGCTTCAATCTCTTCACCGGCAACATCATCAACTCCAACAAGCTCACGCTCGGCAACGGCGGGGCGACGACGGGAATCGTTCAGATCGGAAACGGCGGCCCGCCCGCCAGTGCCGCGGGAGTGTTCGACCTCCCCCTGACCTTCAACCTCGGCACCGGCGGCCAGAGCATCTTCTATGCAACCACGACGACCTCCCGTACGACGGGGAACGAGGTCAACCCGACGCGTATCCTCACCAACCTCAGCGCGGATGACGCGGATCCGACGCACGCACTCACGATCGCGGGCGGCGACATCACGGTCAACGGCGCGCTGACCCTGGCGAACGAGCGCGTCATCACCGGCGCGAACACGCTCATCATGGGCACAGCCGGCACGGTGACGCGAACCCTGGGTCACGTCGACGGGAACTTCCGGAAGCCCATCGCCGCCGCGGGCGCCGTCACCTTCGAAGTGGGCACGGCCAACGGCTACTCGCCCGTGAATTTCAACGTCACCGGCGGTTCGTTCCCCACGACCGCGACCGTCTCCGCCGTCCAGACCTCCGCGCCGGGCATCGGGCCCGCCGCCAAAGTGCTCCAGCGCTACTGGACGCTCAACGCGACCGGCATCACCACCGACATCACGTTCAACTACCTCGATCCGCCGGACGTGCCCGGAACGGTGACGGAGGCCAACCTCCGCGTTTACCGCCACGGGGTCGCGAATCCGTCCGACTACATCGATCAGGGCGGCACCATCAACACCGGTGCGAACACCGCCACGGTCACCGGCATCTCGACGTTCTCCGACTGGACGCTCGCCGAGTTTGGCTCCGACCTCGCGATTACGAAGACCGACGGCGTTGCCACCGCCACGCCGGGCGGCTCGACGACCTACACGATCACCGCGTCGAACAACGGTCCGGGCGCGAATGCCACCTCCACCATCTCCGACACGTTCCCGGCCGGCCTCACGTGCTCCACGACGTGCGTAGGCGCGAACGGCGGCGTGTGTACGGCCGGACCATTCGCCGGCAACATCAACGACCTGGCGAGCATCCCCGCAGGCGGGTCCGTCACGTACACGTCGACGTGTTCGGTCGACTCGGGCCTCACCGGCTCGCTTTCGAACACGGCGGCCATCGCCGGCGGCGCCATCCCCGACAGCTTCGCTCCGAACAACTCAGCGACGGACACCGATACTCTCGCTGCCAGCGCCGATCTCGCCATCACGAAGACGGACGGCGTGATAACCGCGACGGCCGGCGGTTCCGTGACGTATACGATCACCGCGAGCAACGCCGGTCCGAGCGCCGCCAGCGGCACGACGGTCGCCGACACGTTCCCGGCCTCGCTCACGTGTACGTGGACTTGCGTGGGCGCGGGCGGCGGCACCTGCACCGCGGCGGGCTCCGGCAACCTCAATGACAGTGTGAATCTGCCGGCCGGCGGCAGCGTCACGTACACCGCGTCCTGCACGATCTCGGGTTCCGCGAGCGGTTCGCTCAGCAACACCGCCACCGTCGCCGCGCCGGGCGGCGTGACCGATCCGACTCCGGGCAACAACACCGCGACCGACACCGACACGCTCGACGCGAGCGCCGATCTCGCCATCACGAAGACCGACGGCGTCGCGGTCGCCACGCCCGGCGGCTCCACCACGTACACCATCACCGCGAGCAACTCCGGCCCGAGCACGGCGACGGATGCAACCGTCGCCGACACGTTCCCGGCTTCGCTCACGTGCTACGTGGACCTGCGCGGGCCTAGGCGGCGGCACCTGCACCGCAGCGGGCTCCGGCAACATCAATGACTCCGTGAACTCTCCCGAGCGGCGGCAGCGTCACCTACACCGCCGCATGCACGATCTCCGGCGCCGCGACCGGCTCGCTCAGCAACACCGCCACCGTCGCTGCACCGGGCGGCGTGACCGATCCGACCCCACCAACAACTCGGCGACCGACACCGATACGCTCGGCGCGAGCGCCGATCTCTCGATCACGAAGACCGACGGCGTCGTCGACTGCGACGCCCGGCGGCTCGACGACCTACACGATCACCGCGAGCAACCCCGGTCCGAGCAACGCCCCCGGCTCCACGGTCGCCGACACGTTCCCCGCTTCGCTCACGTGCTACGTGGACCTGCGCGGGCCTGGGCGGCGGCACCTGCACCGCGGCAGGCTCGGGCAACATCAACGACACCGTGAATCTGCCGAGCGGCGGCAGCGTCACCTACACCGCCGCATGCACGATCTCCGGCGCCGCCAGCGGCTCGCTCAGCAACACCGCCACCGTCGCCGCGCCGGGCGGCGTCACCGATCCGAACCCCGGCCAACAACTCGGCGACCGACACCGACACCCTCGGCGCGAGCGCCGACCTCGCGATCACGAAGACCGACGGCGTAACCACCGCGACGCCCGGCGGCTCGACGACATACACGATCACCGCGAGCAACGCCGGTCCGAGCAACGCCACCGGCGCGACCGTCGCCGACACCTTCCCCGCTTCGCTCACCTGCACGTGGACCTGCGCGGGCCTGGGCGGCGGCGCCTGCACGGCTTCGGGCTCCGGCAACATCAATGACACCGTGAACCTGCCGAGCGGCGGCAGCGTCACCTACACCGCGGCCTGCACGATCTCCGGCGCCGCAAGCGGCTCGCTGAGCAACACCGCGACCGTCGCTGCACCCGGCGGCGTCACCGATCCGAACCCCGGCAACAACTCGGCGACCGACACCGACGGCCTCGGCGCGACCGCCGACCTTGCGATCACGAAGACCGACGGCGTCACCACCGCAACGCCCGGCGGCTCGACGACGTACACGATCACCGCGAGCAACGCCGGTCCGAGCAACGCCACCGGCGCGACCGTCGCCGACACCTTCCCCGCCTCGCTCACGTGTACGTGGACCTGCGCGGGCCTGGGCGGCGGCACTTGCACGGCTTCGGGCTCCGGCAACATCAATGACACCGTGAACCTGCCGAGCGGCGGCAGCGTCACCTACACCGCGGCCTGCACGATCTCCGGTGCTGCCACCGGCTCGCTCAGCAACACCGCGACCGTCGCCGCACCGGGCGGCGTCACCGATCCGGATCCGGCCAACAACTCGGCGACCGACACCGACACCCTCGGCGCGAGCGCCGACCTTGCGATCACGAAGACCGACGGCGTGACCACCGCGACGCCCGGCGGCTCGACGACGTACACGATCACCGCGAGCAACGCCGGTCCGAGCAACGCCACCGGCGCGACCGTCGCCGACACCTTCCCCGCTTCGCTCACGTGTACGTGGACCTGCGCGGGCCTGGGCGGCGGCACTTGCACGGCTTCGGGCTCCGGCAACATCAATGACACCGTGAACCTGCCGAGCGGCGGCAGCGTCACCTACACCGCCGCCTGCACGATCTCCGGCGCTGCCAGCGGCTCGCTCAGCAACACCGCAACCGTCGCTGCACCGGGCGGCGTCACCGATCCGGATCCGGCCAACAACTCGGCGACTGACACCGACGGCCTCGGCGCGACCGCCGACCTTGCGATCACGAAGACCGACGGCGTGCCCACCGCAACGCCCGGCGGCTCGACGACGTACACGATCACCGCGAGCAACGCCGGTCCGAGCAACGCCACCGGCGCGACCGTCGCCGACACCTTCCCCGCTTCGCTCACGTGTACGTGGACCTGCGCGGGCCTGGGCGGCGGCACTTGCACGGCTTCGGGCTCCGGCAACATCAATGACACCGTGAACCTGCCGAGCGGCGGCAGCGTCACCTACACCGCGGCCTGCACGATCTCCGGCGCTGCCTCCGGCTCGCTCAGCAACACCGCGACCGTCGCCGCACCGGGCGGTGTCACCGATCCAGATCCGGCCAACAACTCCGCGACCGACACCGACACCCTCGACGGCAGTGCCGATCTCGCCATCACCAAGACCGACGCCGTGACGTCCGTGTCCGCCGGCGGTTCGACGACGTACACGATCACCGCGAGCAACGCCGGCCCGAGCAACGCCACCGGCGCCACCGTCGCCGACACCTTCCCCGCCTCGCTCACGTGCACATGGACGTGCGTGGGCGCGGGTGGCGGCGCGTGCACCGCGGCGGGCTCGGGCAACATCAATGACTCCGTGAACCTCCCGAGCGGCGCGAGCGTCACCTACACCGCGGCCTGCACGATCTCCGGCGCTGCCAGCGGCTCGCTCATCAACACCGCAACCGTCGCCGCACCGGGCGGCGTCACCGATCCAAATCCGGGCAACAACTCCGCGACCGACACCGACAGCATCTCGGCGCCGGCTGGAGCCGCCGTCTCCGGGACGAAGACCGCGTCCGGTACCTTCACCGTGGGCAGCACCGTCACGTACACGATCACGCTCACGAACAACGGCGCCGGCGCGCAGGGCGACAACCCCGGCAACGAGCTCACCGACGTGCTGCCCCCGCAGCTCGCACTCGTCTCCGCGACCGCGACGAGCGGCACCGCCGTCGCCACGGTCGGCACGAACACCGTCACCTGGAACGGCAGCATCGGCCCCGGCGGCTCGGTGACGATCACCATTCAGGCGACGATTCTGCCCAACGCCGTAGGCACCACCGTCACGAACCAGGGCACGATCTCCTACGACAACGACGGCAACGGCACCAACAACGCCACAGCGCAGACCGATGATCCGGGTGCCGCCGGCGCCAATTCGACGGTCTTCGTCATCTCCGCGTTCGCCGTCGGCGAGTCGATCCCCATGCTCCCGCCTTCGGGTTTGTTCTTCCTCACGATCATGCTCGCCGCCGCGGCGACCCTGATCCTCAAACGGCTGTAACCCGCGCATTCGGTGCAGCGCCTGCCTTCACGGCAGGCGCTGCATGTTTCCGGGGCGGGGGAACCGGCGTATCTTCGGCGCATGCAATTACCCGAAGACGTACGTCGCGTCGTGGACAGCCTCGTTTCCAGTGCCCGTGATGCGTTCGGCGACGCGCTCCGTTCGGTGACTCTCTACGGATCCGGTGCCGAGGGACGGCTGCGCGCGACCTCGGATGTCAATCTGCTGTTCGTGCTGTCGCACTTCGACACGTCCGCGGATGCGTTCCGCGAGCCGTTCCGCAGCGCGCAGGCCGCGGCGAATGTGGCCGCGATGTTCGTGCTCGACAGTGAGCTCGATGACGCCGCCGAAGCCTTCGCGCAGAAGTTCGCGGACATCGGACGCAGACACGTGGTCCTCTACGGCAACAGCGTCGTGTCCCGGCTGCAAATCCCGCGTGAGGCGCTGCTGCGGCGCGTGCGCCAGGTGCTGCTGAACCTGACCCTGCGGCTGCGCGAGGCCTATGTCGAGCGCAGCCTGCGCGAGGAGCAGTGCGCGATCATCGTCGCCGATGCGACCGGACCGCTGCGCACATCCGCCGCGTCGATCCTCGAACTGGAAGGCCACGCACCGCTGCCGCCGAAGGAAGCGCTGGAGGCAGTGGCCGGCGAGCTCGCACAGCGGGAGCTTGCGGACGTGCTGCCGCACCTTTCCGAGGCCAGGGAAAGGCGGGTGTTGCCGCCGGGAGAGGCCGCTTCGATTCTGTTCCGGACGCTGGAGCTGGCGCGCGCGCTGTACAGCCGCGCATCGCGACTGTCATGAATCCGTTCAACTTCACCGGCCCGCAGTTCCTGCTCTTCTACATCGTGCTGATCGCGCTCACGACGTACGCAGCGTGGCGCGTGCGGCGGGGCCACGAGCTGCGGGAAACGCCGTCCGGCGATGCACCGTGGAACGACCCGTATCGCATCGCATTTCTGCGCGGCGGCAAGAGCGAGTTGCTGCGCGTGGCGATCGTGTCGCTCGTCGATCGCGGGCTGCTGGGCGTCGCGAACGACAAGGTGGAGACCACGGCCGTCGGGCGCGAGACCAGGGCGCGCAGGCGGATCGAGCGGAGCCTCCTCGAATACTGCCACACCGCACGCGAGCCGAAGGAGCTCTTCGCCGGGCACCAGTTCACCGCCACGGAAACGGAGTACGCAACCGAGCTCGCGCGCATGCAGCTGATGCCCGATGAGGAAGCGAAAGAGAAGCGGCGCAAGCTGTACATGGGGGCCGCCTCCTTGCTGCTGTTCTTCGCCCTGACGAAGATGGTCGTGGCCTGGACGCGCGGACGCACGAACGTCGGATTCCTGATCGTCCTCACCGGCATCGCGCTGGCGGTTCTGCTGCCGGTGGCGATCTTTCCGCGCCTCACCGCGCGCGGCCAGGCGCTGCTCGACAACGTGCGCAATCTCTTCGCCTCGCTGAAAGTACGCGCGCCGCAGATCCGCCCCGGCGGCGGGTCGACGGAGCTGGTGATGCTGGCCGCGGTGTTCGGCGTCAGCGCTCTGCCGCAGGAGAATTTCGTCTGGACCAGACACCTCTTCCCGCACGTGGAGAACACGTCGACCTCCTCGAGCGGCTCCAGTTCGTGCGGCAGCTCGTGTGGCAGCAGCTGCGGAGGAGGAGGTTGCGGCGGCGGCTGCGGGGGCTGCGGCTCGTGAGATTCGGCCTGGGATGGCGCCCGGAGCTGGGCGCCGGGATCGTGGCGCACCTCGATCGCATCGATGTGCTCGAGGTCCTGGCCGAGGATTACGTCGATGCCACGCGCGATCAACGGCGTGCGCTGCGATTTCTGAAGTCGCAGGTTCCGGTGGTCGTTCACGGCACGTCCCTCGGCCTGGCGTCGACGGAACCGGTCGATCGCCGGCGGCTCGATGATCTCGCGCGCGTGGTGGGCTGGCTGGAGCCGGAGCTCTGGTCGGAGCATCTCGCGTTCGTGCGCGGCGGAGGCACGGAGGTCGGCCATCTCGCCGCGCCGCCGCGCAACGAGGCGACGCTGGAAGGTCTGCTGCGCAACGTCGAAGAGGCGCGTCGCGTGACCGGATCGCTTCCGCTCCTCGAAAACGTGGCCTCGCTGATCGAGCCGCCGCTCTGTACGTTCGATGAGGCTTCGTGGCTGCACGCGGTGCTCGCGGCGACGGAGTGCGATCTGCTGCTCGATCTCCACAACGTGTACGCGAACGCGACGAACTTCGGGTTCGACGCGGAGACGCTGGTGCGCGCGTTGCCAGCCGATCGGATCGGCGCCGTGCATCTCGCGGGAGGGCGGCGCATCGAACGTGGACGTGTGCTCGATGACCATCTGCACGGCGTGCCGGATGAGGTGTTCGCGCTGCTTGGCTGCGTCAGTGCTCCGAACGTGATCCTGGAGCGCGACGGAAACTACCCGCCGATCGAGGAGCTGCTCGCGGAGCTCGACCGTGCCCGTGACTCTGTCCTCCCGGGCGTGAGTCAGGCAGAGGGCAGAGCGCAGAGAGCAGAGGGCAGAAGCGGGCGGCGGGGGCTTCTGCCCTCTGCGCTCTGCGCTCTGCCCTCTCCCACTCGGGAGGACATGCGGTTTCTGACGCTCCTCTACACCGACGCGCCCACCCGGGAACGCTTCCTCGCCAATCCCGAGCGCGAAGCGCGCTCCTTCGGCTTCTCCGAAGCCGAGGTGCGAGACCTCGCGCGCATCGACCGCGATGACCTGCAACTGGCGGCGAGAGGTTTCGCAACGAAGCGGGCCGCGAAAGCTCGGTCCCCGGAATCCCCGTCACGAACTGCGGCCCGAAAAACGTCGGTCGAGTCGTGACTTTCGGATGTCGAGTCGTCGCCTGAAATCCTTTCGGCACCTACCGCACTAATGATTAGAGGTTTCCGTCGATCGGTCACCTCCTTCAGCAGGAGCGTCCTATGAAGTCCGGGAGTGCTCGAGTCATTCTGACGTTGTGTGCGGCGCTCACGGCCGGCTACGCAACGCTCGCCCAGACCGCTCCCCGCTTCGGCGACGCGGCCAGTTTCGTCGTGCTCGGCAATGGCTCGGTGACGAACAGCGGAGCGACGCAGATCACCGGCAATCTGGGCGTCAGCCCCGGCAATACCGTGAATGGCCTGGCGTCCTCGAATTTCCGCCTCGGCGACGTGCGCCGTGACGACGCGCTGGCCCGCGCGGCGCGCAGTGACGGCAAGCGCATTGACGGCGAGCTGGCCGGGGCACGGTGCAACGTCACTCTTACGCACGCGGAGCTCGGCGGAAAAAGGCTGACCCGCGGCGCCTACTGCTTCCTCTCGGCGGACGTCGCACTGAGCGGCCCGCTGATCCTCGATGCGGAAGGAGACCGCGACGCTGTGTGGATCTTCCGCATCGACGGCACGCTGACGACCGCCCCCGGCGCCTCCGTGCTCGTCGTAGGAAATGGCTACGACGGCAACGTTTTCTGGCGCACCGGCGGCACGGCGATGATCGGCGCGCGGACGTCGTTCATCGGCAATCTTTTCGCGGCCGGAAGCATCGTCTTTCAGGACCGCGCCTCGCTGTCCGGCCGGGCCGTCAGCCGCAGCGGCAGCGTCTCGTTGAACGCGAATCGGCTCTCGCTCTGCTGCGCGCCGATCGCTGTGACGCCCGCGACTGTCCCGATCGGCACCCTCGGCACGGCCTACCGTCAGACGTTCACGGCGGATGGCGGCATCGCGCCGTACACATTCGCCATCACTTCAGGATCGCTGCCGTTCGGTCTCACGCTCGACGCGAGTGGCGTTCTGCAGGGGACGCCCGACCAGACCGGCACCTTCGCCTTCATTGTGACCGCCACAGACCAGGTCGGATGCTCGGCCTCCGCGGCGTACACGATTGAAATCGCGTGTGGACCGCGCACCGTGCTTCCCGCGGCGGCGATCGGCGCCCGCTACAGGCCAACGTCATTGTTCGATGGCACTGCCTGCAGCGTCACCAGCGGCGCGCTGCCACCGGGCATGTTCGCCGGCTGCGCTCTGACCGGCACGCCCACCACCGAAGGCACATTCCCATTCGTCATGGAGAGCGGCCGGCGCAGCCGCTGTTTCACCATCGACGTCGGCGATTGCCGGCTTCACATGACGCCGACCACCGTTCCCAACGGTCGCGTGGGCGTCGCCTATCCCGCGATCGACTTCAGCGTCGACGGAGGAACGGCACCGTTCAGATTCACAATCACCACCGGCTCCCTTCCTCCCGGCCTCGCATTGTCGGGCGCCTCGTTGTCAGGCACGCCGACCACAGTCGGCACCTACGCTTTCGGTCTGCGCGTCACCGATCGCAACCGCTGCAGGGACACCGTCGGGTTCTGTGCGATCGACATCGCCCCCGGCACCTGCTCCGGCATCGGGATCCTCGTCCTTGCGCCGGACGACCTTCCGCCCGCCACCCCCGCCACGCCGTATGCCGTAGCTATAACACCTTCCCTCGGCGTGCCGCCGTACACGCTGACGCTCTCGGAGGGCACGCTGCCGGCCGGACTGGCGCTGATCCCGACCGGCATTGTGGGCGTCACCGCGGAAACGGGAGCTTTCCCGCTCACCATCACCGCCACCGACAGCAGGGGCTGCCGCGTTTCCCGCTGCTACAGGCTCGTTGTCGGCACTGCCGTTCCGGCGTTGTCGCAATGGGCGCTGCTGCTCGTCGCCGCACTACTCGCTGTCGCCGGATGGGTCGTGGTGGGGAGAACCTAGAGATGGCCAAATGGGAGAAACCGTTCCTCAGCTACGCGCGCGAAGACCAGAAGTTTGCGCGGCGACTGGCGAAGGATCTTCGCAAACACGGCAAAACCGTGTGGATCGACACAGACCTCCAGGGCGGCCAGCCGTGGGAACAGAAGCTCGACGAGGGTCTAGAGGCATCGGACGTGGTCCTTCTGGTCGTCTCGCGCAACTCGAGAATGTCGGACTGGGTCGGCAAAGAACTGCACACGGCGCAGGATGATCTCAAGAAGCCCGTCATCCCGATCATTTACAAGCGCTATGGCAATTGGCCGCGCATTTCGAACCTCCAGAAGATCGACTTCGTCGACTGGTACGACGAGGGGCTGGCCAAACTTCTGGAGACCGATCCCCCGCGGCGATCCTGGTGGCGATGGGTCCTCATTCAGCTGAACCATCGCGAAGTGCAACTGTTATTGATCCTTCTCGCCCTTGTCGCCACCCTGATCGCATATCGCTATTCCTACTCGCTGTCCGACACCCACTTCCGGCTGGCCAGCTCCAATGCCTCAGTGATCGTGCTGCGCGTCGAGAATCGCGGCGGCCGGTCGTCCACGCTTCTCGCCGAGACCTTCGCCATGCAGTTCGGCGGATTGCCGGTCGATCCGGAAGTCCTCGTGCCTGTCGGACCGGCCAGAGCCATCAGCATTCCCGGCCACAAACGCGTTGAGGTCCCGCTGGCCTTCGCCAACATCCTCACACCGCGCAAAGAGTGCGACGGCGTGGTGTGCACCAGTGCACAGACATTCCCCCTCATTCCCAATGCAGCCATTGTCGTGACGGGCAAGGTGAGGGAATCGGACGACCGTGTCGTGCCACGGCAGGACAACATCAACGGTGCGCGCGTTCAGAAATTCATCGAAGCGTCCTACCCGGAGTTACCCGAGTCATGAAAACGAGCCTTGCGTTGGTCCTTGTCCTTCTCGCGCCGAGCGCGCCGGCACAAATACCCCCCGAGGGCACCACCGTGCGCATCACTCTGTCCAGCTCCTTGTGCAGCGCTGTGAAAAACCGCGAGAGGCGCGATCCTGACTGCCGCCATCCCATCGACGTCGTCTACAACGAAAACGACGGCGCCGCCGGAATGGCCTGCCTGACCGCGCCGCCATGCACATGGACGTGGACGGTCCAGACTGCCCTCAATCCGAAGTTCACACCGTTCAGTCTCCGCCTGGGCTCGACCATCGGCCGCACACCTTGCCGCCGCGCAAAGGCCTCGAATCCCTGGAACCTCGACGTGACCTTCAGCAGAGCAGGCACCGACCACCCGGCCCTCAAGTTCGACATCGTCGGTCCCCCCGTCTATTACATGCGCGTCGTGCAGCCGGTCGACGGCGGGGACGTGCAGTGCCGCGAGAAGCGCATGCTCTCCTCGACCGTGTCCGACGTGCAATTCGGCTCCGAAGATCTCCGCCTGCAGGTTTACAAAAAAAAGGCCGCGTATTGTGGCGTGATCGTCGACCACCTGCTGCGAAAGGGCGGCGACGTTTCCATCGGTCCCGATGAGCTGGCCCCCGCGGTCATGAATCAGGGGTTGGAGGGAAAACTCTGCTACGCGCCGACGCTGGTCGATCCCGAGATCGTCAAGGCCAGCTTCCGTAAGAACAAGCCTGCCTTCAAGGTCAAGGTGGTGAAGTGATGCCCCGCCTGGCCGCCGCGCTCCTGTTGCTCATGGCCGGCTCCGCGGCCGCCCAGCGGCCGATTTTCGAGCCCGACGACTTCGTCGACCCGGCCACGCTCGACGGGCCGCTCTTCATCTCGCGGCTCGTCGCCGGCGGCGTGTGGAATCAGGCCGATCGCTACCGGCCCATCGGCGGCGACGCCGGCCTGGTGGTCCTCACCAACAGCATTCATTTCAACCGGCTCCAGTTCGACTACAAGCACGCCGAATTCGTCGGCGTCGACGAGGCCCCGCCGCTGCGCCAATGCGACTGCCCCGAGCCGGTCTACTTCCCCACCCCACCGCCCGCCGGCGCCACGCCCGCCGGCCCCTCGGCCGAGCGGAGCGACACGCTGCAGCTCGCGTTCTATCGCACCGCCCGCGAGCGGCCGGTCACGCTCCGCTATCGATTGGCGTGGACGCGCCGGGAGCTCGACACCACCGTCATCTCCTCGCAGCAGGAGCCCGAGCGCCGCTCCGGCCACGACCAGTCCTTCACCCTCGACGCCGACACCCACTTCTCGATCCTCGGGCGTGATGTGTGGGGAACGCTCTACTTCGCGCGCGCATGGAGCTCCGGCCTGCCTGCAGGCAACCGCGCGCAGAACGAGCTCGGCTACGTCTACCGCCCGCCCGGCTTCGCCGCCGGGCCGTTGCTCGTGCGCGGCAAAGTCACGGTCGGCGGCATCACCGGCCGCGACGCCACCGGCCTCAATCTCGTCAATCCCTACCTCGAGACCATCTGGCGCCACGAACGGACCAAGGTGACCGTCCGCGCGATCTGGAGCGAAGAGTGGACGCGCAGCGGCATCAAGGGGTGGGAGCGCAATCACCAGGTCGCGTTGGTCCTCGACCGCATCCTCTTGGTGAAGATGTTCAATGACTGACAGACGAATGGAACCGGTCCTGAGTGCCGGGTGGGTGTGACCCAGCACTCAGCACCCAGCACTCAATTCACCCCCACCCTGCGCCAGCCGGAACGGGCGGATCTGCACGTCGTCGCCGCGCGTGACGATCACCATGCCGCGGCTGATGCCCATGGGCCGGCGGCCATTCCGCCCGCGACGCCGCCGATGACTCCACCGACCACGCCGCCCGGGACGCCACCCACGACGCCACCCTCGATGCCGCCTTCCACACCGACAGCGCCGCTCCAGCTGCGGCACGACCCCGTCCGGCTTCGTTACGACAGGGCTGTGCCTCGCGAGGCACAGGCTCTTGCTGCGGCACGACTCCGTCTGGCTTCGTCGCGACAGGTGTATGCCTCGCGAGGCATACACTCCTGCTGCGGCACGACTCCGTCTGGCATCGATGCAACAGGGCTATGCCTCGCGAGGCATACGCTCTTGCTGCGGCACGACTCCGTCTGGCATCGACGCGACAGGGCTATGCCTCGCGAGGCATACGCCCTTGCTGCGGCACGACTCCGTCTGGCATCGACGCGACAGGGCTATGCCTCGCGAGGCATACGCTCTTGCTGCGGCACGACTCCGTCTGGCATCGACGCGACCGGGCTGGACCTCGTTACGATGCCGCGGTCCCAAGATCCGGCTTGCGGTGTCCCCAACCATGGACACATAAGCCAATCGGCGCTGAGTGCCGGGCAGGTGTGACCCCGGCACCCAGCACTCAGCACTCAGCACTCAGGACTCAATTCACCCGCACCCCCGCCACATACCGAATCTCCCCCCCACCCTGCGCCAGGCGGAACGGGTGGATCTGCACGTCGTCGCCGCGCGTGACGATCACCATGCCGCGGCTGATGCCCATCGGGCCGGCGGCGAAGTAGCGGACGCCGACGTGGTAGGTGCCGGACAGCGTCTTCGACGTGCGCACGACCTCGGGGCCGAGGCCCTGGGTGACGTCTTCGTAGAGCTGGAGGCCGGAGCGGCTGTCGCGGTGGGAGTAGTAGACCTCTTCCCCGTTCGGGTCGACGACGTGGAGGTCGACGTCGTTGGCGTCGGTCTCCCACGCCAGCGTGACGCGCAGCGCGTCGCGGCGATCGAGGTCGACGCTGGAACTCCCGGGCGCGGTCTTCGATCTCGCGGCGGCGGGACTCGTCCTTGCGCATCCAGGCGCGGTACACGACTCCGAGCTCTTCGCGGATGACGCGCTGTACGTCGCCATACCAGTTCGGGAACTGCTGGCGCGTCGCGGACTCGAGGACGCGCGCGGCTTCTTCCACGCGGCCGTCCTGCCACAGCATCAACGCCAGGTGGCGATAGCCGTTCGCGCGATCGGGACGCAGTTCCAGCGCCCGGCGCAACGGCGCCTCGGCCAGCCGCGCGCTCTTCGTACGGAGGAGCAGGAGTCCGGCGCGCTGGAGGAGCTCGGTCTTCGCCGGCGCGATCTCGATCAGCGACGCATACGCGCGCGCCGCCTCGGTCTCGCGACCCAGCTCCGTGCTCGCGTTGCCGAGGACTTCGTAGACCTGCGGGTTCTCCGGATCGTACGGCTGCCAGCGCAGCGCGAGCGCGCGCAGATCGCCCACTCTTCGAGGGGGCGAGCGTTTCGCTGAGCTGGTTGTACAGCTCGCGGTCCTGCGGTTTCTCGCGAAGCTGCTTCTCGAGCTCCGCGATGCGCTCGCGGGACGGCGCTGCTGCGCGTCCACGGCGCGTCTTCGCGCTTCGCCTCCGTGGAAGGGCGGTACCCCGCGCCATCCGTCTCGGCGAGGCCGGAGCCGGCTGGACGCGCATCGGTGCATCGTCGCGATCCTGCACGGCTGGCGGCACCTCGCGCGGCACGGAGACGGGCGACCGCCCAATCGGCAACTGTTCAACCATGTCCACTGGCTGCGACGGAACGCCAGAGACCGTTCCGCCCGGGACGCCGCCCACGACGCCGCCGTTGACTCCACCGACCACTCCTCCCTCCACTCCTTCCACAGCGACCGCATCCCCTTCCTCCGCGAAGTCTTCGCCAGCAGCTTCCTATTCAGGAACCGCAACCGCCGACGAGGCAGGTTCGCCGGCGCCGGCATCGAGCTTCGGTGTTGCCGTCGCGCGCTCACGGCGATCGCGCGCGATCGGAGGCGGCACCGGCAGTGGCGGCGGCGGCAAAACGCCAGCCCTGGCGCTCGCGGTCGATGCGGCCGATGCCGCCCGCTTCGATCGTCAGGATCGCCGCCAGCGCGCGGCGGTTGAGGCCGAAGCGCTGGTAATCCCATTCGCTTTCCAGCACCAGCATCGTCGTACGCGGAATGACCACGCGCTGCTCGATGCTGAAACTTTCACCTGCTCGTGCGCCAGCGCGCGGCGCACCGCCTCGGATGGTCTCCTTCGCCTCGCGCGCCGCCAGGTACTCGAGATAGGCGCGATATGCCTCCCGCTCCAGCAGCGGCGCGAACGTCGCCGCATCCAGCCGCGTCGCACTCGCCGACATCCACGCGCGGCTCCTCGCCTGCCTTTATCTTGCCGAGGACCAGCACCTCGTCGCCCGGCGGCCACATCGTCAAAGTGCGACGGATACATCCACTCCGCGCCGACTCGCTCGCATCGACCGAGCGCCCGAGGGGACGGCGGAGCTCCTCGGCAGCGCCGGCCGCGCGCGGTTCGCCAGCGTATTCGATGAACGGCACGCGCACCATGCGGCCGTGGCCGCCGTCAGCGCCTTCGCCGTGGCCGCATCCTCGCGGCTGCCGAGGACCAGCGCGTGCACGCGGCGCTTTGGCCGGTAATTTGGCGATCGCGTTCTGCAGTTCGTTCGCGGCCACCGAACCGAGGGTAGGACACCAGGTCGCTGGCGATCACCGCGGTACGTGACGGCTCCCCGTCACGCTTCGTGGTGAGTCGCGCAACACCGCCCCGAGTCCGTCCCGCCGAGGAACAGGCGCTGCGCAGCGTGTCGCCGATGGTGCGCGAGAGCGACGAGGCGCTTACCATCGCCAGCGCCACGACGTCACTGTCGAACGCCATCAGCTCACGTCATCGGATTGCCGGGAGCAGCGCCCCGAGAACTCCTCCAGCGCGCGGATGCGGTGCGGCGCGCCCTCGGCCGACGATGCCGAGGTGTCGACATAGAACAGCCAGTTGCGCGTTGACGGCCTTGACTGTCTGGCCGCGGCCACATTCGGCCGCAGCGCCGCCAGGTAGAAGTCGCCCGCACGAAGACACGCAGTCGCCGGCATGTCCCCTTCGGGCCTGCGACGTCATCACGATGTCGCGATCCGGCGTCCAGTCCTGCTGATCGAAGCTCGTCACCGCCGCCGTACTCGTCGTCATCTCCCCGCTTCGCCCCCTCGCCGGGGATCGGCGTGACGAACGCCCGGAACGTGAACTTGCGACCTTGTCATGCCGCGCAGCGGCAGCGAGTACGTGCGGACGCCGTCGCGCATGGCAGCAGCGCCGTATACGACAGCACCAGCCGCACCGTCGCATTCGCCTCGATCGGGAAAATGCGCGCCGAGAAGCGGTTGCCCTGGTCCTGCTCCAGCAGCGCCGGATCGCGCATCTGGTGAAGGAACTGCTCGTACACCTGATTGGCGCGCAGCCGCTCGACGACCTCCCCTTCCATCAGCTGGCCGTTGACTTCTTTGGCGAACCGGCTGATCGCGGCGTTCTGCGGCAGCGTGCCGTAAACCGCCCCTCGATCCGCCGCGTCCTGCGGATTGCGGAACCGCAGCTCCAGCTCCGTCAGCGACAGCATCCCGTGAATCGCCGTCCGGACGGAGAGCTCCTCGAGGATCAGCTCCTGCCCGTCGGGATCGGCGAAGGTGATGGGAGGGATGGGCTTCTCGTCGGGGACGCGGCGGATCGTTGCGGCCGGCGAGGGGGACGTCTTCGTGTCCTGCGCTCCGATGAGGAAGGCGAGGATCGCGGAAGCGAGCGTGGCGGCGGTGAGCGTGAGCGTACGTGCGACTGACTGCATGCGGACTTAGACGGGGATGGTTGTCCGGAAGAAACTACCCTCTCGCAAACCCTGAGCGAGCGCAGCGAGTCGAAGGGTCAGGTTAGCACCTGCGTCGAGCAAACCACGGGCGCCGCTGGTGCTAACTTGGCCCCTCGACTCGCTTCGCTCGCTCGGGGCCACGGCAAGAAACTAATGCCGCACGACCCGCATCCGCACGGCACGTCGCGGCGACGACGGCTCCCACCCCAGCTGCACCACCTCGAAATCCCGCGCCTTGATGGCACTGAACGCCGGGTTCAACACGTCGTTGTCCCAGCGCGTGTCGTACGTCCCCGTGATGTACATATCCGACCCGTTGTCCGCCACGATCAGCCCGTACGTCTTCATCGCCTGGAAGATCTTCCGCACCGGCTCCGGGTATCCCGAGATGTTCACGCCCGCCTTCAGCCGCAGCCGCGCCCCCATCGGCAGCGCCCCCGCCGTGTCCCCTGCCCGGTGCGACCCCGGGTACACATACCCGTTCGTCCGCCGCACCGTCACCCGGAACGCGTGCCGGATCGGGTCCGGGCCGAACACCTCGTCGCCCCGCACCAGCCCCGGCAGAATCGCCAGCCCCGCCGCGTCCGCGCTCGTCCAGCCATCCGGCCGCCGCGCGTTCGAGTCCAGCGGAAACGTCGCCCCCGACCCCGCCTCCCACCGCGACCCCGTCCACCGCAGCGCGTACAGCTCATAGAGGATGCGGTGATCCCGGTCGACGATCAGCATGTGCCGGTCCCCCTCCGCATCCGGATCGTTCCCCGCCAGCCCGCCCTCGATCCACCGCTGCTGCGTCTTCGCCTCCTCCGGGATCGGATACCCGGCCGGCCGCCCCGGCGCGCCGACGTCGCTCTCGTCGTCGTACTCGAACGTCACCGGAACCAGCGGCTGCGTCCCCGGCACCACGATGTACGGGATCCCGTAGATCGGCGCCGACGGATCGCCGCTGTCCCCGCCAAAGTCCGGGTGCATCCCCCGCGTCAGCCCGACGTAATTCAGGAACGCCGCGCTGTTCGGTTCCACCGGCGCCGAGGAGATGTCGACGTTCCACCAGTTGTTCAGGGGAAAGAGCGGCAGCGGAGGGGGGAGTGCGCCGTTGCGGACGGGCTGGCCGAGGAGGGGGAAGGCAACGAGACACGCCAGCAGGAGACTCTTCACCCCGCGATTGTGGCCCCACCGACCCGCCCTCCCCGTGACCCCGCTCACGTCAAGGGGACTTGGGACCGCTGGCGTCCCCGCCGGCTGATGTGGCGGCGTCCCGCGCCGCCACCTGGGTGGACGGGGGAAGGCTTCGTCCTCCCCAGTGCCCGGGCGGCGGGGACGCCGCCCGATCAGCCGGCGGAACGCCGGCGGTCCGTCAAGGGGGACCGCTGGCGTCCCCGCCGGCTGTTGTGGCGGCGTCCCGCGCCGCCACCTGGGTGGGCGGGGGAAAGCTTCGTTCTCCCGAGCGCCCGTCCGTCAGAACGCCCGAGCAACGGGTCACGGGCAACGGGTCACGCAACGCCACGCGCCCTCCCCGTGACCCCGCTCACGTCCAAATCACGAAGCAGGCCGTACATTCTTGCCGGGTCCCCCGTTTACAATCCCATTCAATCCAAGGTTTCAGCAAACCAGGGGAGAGTTCATGTTCCGAGTGCAACGAGTGCGCGGGATCGCCGTGTGGGCGTTCCTGCTGTGCAGCACCTCCGCATTTGCGGCGTCCTACACCAGCACCCAGTCCGGTAACTGGAATGATCCCTCCACCTGGGGCGGCGGCGTGCCCATCAGCGGCGACACCGTCACCATCACCAGCAATCACGTCGTCACCGTCACCGACGCCCGCGTCGCGCTGAGCGTCACTCTCGACAGCACGGCCGGCAACAAGATGCTGGTCATCGACTCCACCGGCAACCTCCTCCTCGAGGCGACCGGCGGCACCGCCATCGCCATCAACACCCCCTCTCCCGGCAGCACCAACATCGTCCGGATCAACGGCGGCACGCTCGAGGCCTCCGGCCTCGGCACGAACCTCCACATCAACGGCGGCTCCTCCAACGCCTCCAAGCTCGAGCTCACCTCCCTCGGCGGCACCGTGACCCTGGCCGACAACATCGTTTTCGCCGGCACAGCCGCCAACGCGATCATCGACTTCGGCCCGTCCAGCGGCACCCTGGAGCTCGGCGGAGACCTCGGCAACGGCGGCACGATCCTCAACAACGCCATCTCCGTCATCGACATCAACGGCAGCGGCGCGCAGACCATCAACAGCTACACGTTCAATCACCTCGAGCTCAACAAGACTGGCGGCACGGCGACGCTCAACGGACCGATCACGGTCAACGGCGACCTCACCGTCGCCTCCGGCGTGCTGGACGACGGCGGCAACCAGATCTCCCTCAACGGCGGCGGAACCTCCAACGTGACCGTCGGCTCGACCGGCGTCCTCAAGCTCGGCAGTGCCGCCAGCGCCACGTTCTTCCCCACCCCTCTCGGCACGGCGGCGATGAACCCCGGCAGCGCGGTCGTCTACCAGTCGGGACTGCAACAGGCGATCAACAGCGCGGTCAACTACGACCGCCTCTATCTCGCCACTTACGGCGCCGCGGCGGTCACGCACATCACTACCGGCTCGTCGCTGACGGTGAACAACCAGCTCGACATCACCGACAACGGCCCGAGCACCGTCACGTTGGGCCTCGGCACCGGCTCGCTCGATCTCAACGGAGACCTCACCGGCGACGGCACGGTGAGCATGACCAGCGGCTCGATGACCATCGCCGGCAACTTCTCGTCATCCGCATCGCTGAACGCTGGCGCCGGCACCGTGACCTACGACGGCTCCGGCTCGCAGAGCGTCCTCGGCGCGACGTACCACAACCTCGCCGTCAACAAGAGCGCCGGCCCCGCGTCCCTGAGCGGCAACGCGACCGTCAACGGCAATCTGGACATCCTCTCCTTCGGGACGCTCACTGCCGGCACCAGCACCCTCACCGTCCTCGGCGACGTCCTCTGCAACAGCGTCCTCGACGTGAGCAGCGGCACGCTGCGCCTGAACGGCTCGCTCGCGCAGACCGTCACCGTCCCCTTCGCTCCGCTCACCATCAAGCACCTGGAGATGAACAACGGCGCCGGCGCCTCCATGAGCAGCGGCGCGACGACCATCACCAATTCCTTCGTCCTGAATGGCGGGATCATCACCGGCAACCTGACCGTCGACGTCCTGGCCAGCGTGACCCGCACGAGCGGCTGGGTCGCCGGCAACCTGACCATGGGCATGAACCCCACGCCCGCGCGCCGGTTCCACGTCGGGACCAACGTCGTCTACATCCCCGTCGACGCCGACGCCGGCAGCGCCGGCACGCTGACCGTCCGCGCCAACGAGGGAAAGAGTCCCGACCGCACCGCCGCCAACGTCCTCAACCGCTACTGGTCGATCACCGGCGGCACCGTCACGCCGATCGACAGCATCACCTTCAACTACAACCAGGCCGACTTCGTCGACGGCGACGAAACGAAGTACATCCTGGCCAGCTACGACTCCGGGTCGCTCACCTTCACCCACTACGGCGACGTGGACGACGTCAACAACAACGTGACCGCGACGAGCCTCACGGGCTACATCCAGGACTGGATGATCGGCCAGCCGGGCAGCTTGGCCGCGGCCTCGAAGCTGGCCATCATCAGCGTCAACGGCGGCACCAATCCGTCGGCCGGCACGCCTTTCGACGTCATCGTCGAATCGAGGGATGACGGCAACGCCCCCACCCCGGTCTTCGACCCGACGGACGTCTCGCTCTCCGTCTCCATCGGCAGCGGCAGCGTCGGCGGCACGATCACCGGCACGATCCCCGGCGGCTCCGACAACGTGACCATCACCGGCGTCACCTATTCGCCCGCCGAGACCAACGTGCAGCTCGGCGTCACCCGCACCGCCGGCGACGTGCTCGCGAACGGCACGAGCTCGATGTTCGACGTCCTCTCCGCGCCCACGACCATCACCGTCACGAACCTCCTCGACAGCGGCGTCGGCTCGCTGCGGGAGGCCATCACAACCGCCAACAGCGGCAGCTGCAGCGCGCCCTGTACGATCGAGTTCAGCGTGCCCGGCGAGATCACCCTAGCCACCGCGCTTCCCGCGATCACGGCCGACGACCTCACCATCAACGGTTTCACCGCGCCCGGCTCGTCGGCGAACACCAACCCCTTCGGCCTCCCCTCCAACGCCATCCTCACGCTGGCCGTCAACGGCAGCGGCTCGGTCAGCATCGGCTTCGCCGTGCAGGCCACGAACGTGAAGATCGCCGGCTTCGCGATCAAGAACTTCGGCAACTCCGGCGTCGCCTTCAGCGGCACCAACACCAACTCCCGCGTCGAAGGCTGCTACATCGGCACCGACATCTCCGGCACCGTCGCCGCGCCGAGCCCCACGGGCGTCCACTTCAACGCCTCCATCGGCGCCACCGCCGGCGGCGTGGCCCCTGCCGCACGCAACGTCATCAGCGGCAACACCACCTACGGCATCCTCGCCGACGCCACCAGCACCGTCAGCATCGTGGGCAACTACGTCGGGACGGACCGCGGGCTCACCAGCGCGCTGCCGAACAACACCGGCGTGAAGGTCTGCGACGGCTGCACCGCCACCATCGGCCAGGCAGGCACCGGCAACGTCGTCAGCGGCAACACCGCCAGCGGCATCGTCCTCTCCGGCGACAGCGCCACGCTCGTCGCGAACCTCATCGGGGTCGCCGGCAGCGGCGGCACGGCCATGCCCAACGCCAACGGCATCCAGATCGACGCCACGGCCGGGCTCAACACCATCGGCGGCGCCTCCCCCTCGCACATCAACGTCATCAGCGGCAACTCGCAGAACGGCATCCTCGTGCGGGGCGACGACAACATCATCGACAACAACTGGATCGGACTCGCGCCCGACGGCACTACGCCCCGCGGCAACGGCGGCAGCGGCGTGCGCATCGAGAACACCGCCTCCCGCAACTTCGTCGGCACCAGCCTCGGCAACAAGATCGTCTACAACGTCAATGACGGCGTGACCGTCACCGGCGGCCTCGGCAACGTCATCCACGGCGGCAAGATCGCCGGCAACACGAACCGCGGCATCGACCTCGACGACAACGGCACGACGAACAACGACGCCACGGACGCCGACACCGGCGCGAACAACCTCCAGAACTTCCCGGTGATCGCCGAGGCGAAGCGCAACGCGGGGATGGTGGACGTGAAGGTGTCGCTCGACTCGTCGGGCGGCGTCAACGCCAACTTCGTCCGGTTCGACGTCTACAAGGCCGACCCGTCCACGCCGGCACAGGGCGTCGAGTTCCTCGGTGACAGTGGCTGCCTGACCGGCAACGTCTTCACCAACCAGCTCGTGAGCGTGCCCCTCGGCACGGCCGTCGTCGGCAACAACATCGTCGCCACCGCCACCGTGTACAGCGACGCCGCCTGCAGCACGCCCAGCGAGGGCACGTCCGAGTTCTCGGCAGCCGCGCGCATCGGTGGCGACGTCCACTGGATCGCCGGCACCGGCAACTGGGAGACCGCGGCGAACTGGAACCCGGCCACGGTCCCGACCTCCTCCGACACCGCGTACATCGACAACGTCGGCACCTACACCGTCACCATCAACGCCATCACCAACATCGCCGCGGTCCATGTCGGTTCGGTCTCCGGCGCGCAGACACTCGTCATCGGCGGCGGCCAATCGCTGAACCTGACCACCGGCACGAGCACCGTCGCCACGACCGGCATCCTGACCCTCAACGGCATCGGCATCGGCGCCAGCGGCGGCGCGCTCACCGTCAACGGCGTGTTCAACTGGAATGTCGGCTCGATCACCGGCGCAGGCGGCGTCAACCTCATCGGCGGCAGCACGATGAACATCGCCACCGCCTCCGGCAAGGCCCTCAACGCCGGCAGCCTGACCGTCAGCAGCGGCGCGACGGTGAACTGGACGGCCGGCCCGATCAACATGGCCGCGGGCGCCACCATCGCCAACTCCGGCCTGTTCGACATCACGACCGACAACACCATCAGCGACGCCGGCTCCGACGGCGGCATCACCAACAACGGCACGTTCCAGAAATCCGCCGGCACGGGCTTCACCACCCTCACCAACGTCGATCTCATCAACAGCGGCACCATCAAGGTGATGACCGGCACGCTCAACCCCGGCAACATCACCAACACGGGCGGCATCGAGCTCACCGGGACGCTCCTCGCCGACGACAGCATCGCCATCCTCAACGCCGGCTCCGACGTGAGCGGCACAGGCCTCCTGCAGATCAACGGCGGAGCCGTCACGGCGAACGCCGCCGACACCATCCCGAACCTGAGAATCGACGGCGGCACCCTGAACGGCGCGGCGAACATCAGCGTCACCAGCCTGCTCTGGGACAGCGGCACGATGTCCGGCGCCGGCACGACGACCATCCCCAGCGGGGCCACCGCGACCTTCACCAGCCTCGGTGCGAAGGGCCTGCAGCGGACGTTCTCGATCCAGAACGGCGGGACCGCGAACATCAATAGCTCCGGCACCATCAACATGAGCGCCGGCGGCAACTTCGTGAACGACGGCACCATCGACGTCACCGCCGCCGTCACCTTCAACGACGCCGGCTCCGGCGGCGACATCGCCAACACCCGCACGTTCCGCTCGAATCACGGCGGTCACACCACGCTCACCGGCATCACGCTCAACAACAGCGGGGCCTCGGGACAGATCGACATCCAGAACGGCGCTCTCGATGTCGCGGACGGCACCAACAGCGCGTCGATCCTCCTCGGCTCCGGCGGAACGTTCCTGGTCAACTCCGACAGCTACACCCTCGCCGCCGGGACCACCGTCGGCGGCACCGGCAACCTGAGCCTCGCCGGCGGCGTCCTGAACGTCACCGGCCCTGTCTCCGTCCCGCAGTTCTCGCAGAACGGGGGCACGGTGGACGGCTCCGGCACGCTGACGCTGTCCAACAGCGCGACCTGGCAGACCGGCACGATGCAGGGCGGCGGCACGACCACGGTCGGCTCCGGCGCCACGCTGAACCTCACCACTCCCTCGGCCAAGGCCCTCAACAACCGCACCCTGTCCAACCTCTCCGGCGGCACCGTCAACCTGAGCGGCGTCGGCATCGTCAACCTCTCCAACGGCGGCAATGTCGCCAACGCCGGCCTGCTGCTCATCACCGTCGACAGCACCTTCAACGACGGCGGCACTGGCGGCAACATCGTCAACACCGGCACGATCCGCAAGCAGAGCGCCACCGGCCCCACGTCGCTCACCGGCATCGGCCTGATGCACAACAACGGTCTGATCGACATCCAGACCGGCACGATCAGCATCACCGGCGACACCTACACCCAGGCCGCTGCCGCGACGCTCAAGGTCTGGCTCAACGGCACGACGCCGGGCACCGGCTTCGGCCAGCTCTCGTCGAACGTCAGCGTCGCGCTCGCGGGCACGCTGGAGGTAGCCCTCACCGGTCCGTACCAACCCCTCGGCGGCGACACCTTCCGCGTCGTTGCCGCGCCGGCTCACGCGGGCGACTTCGCGCAGCCGTACACCTACCCGGTGCTCGCGAACAGCCGCACCTTCAGCGACGCCTACGACGCCAGCGGCCTGCTGCTCACCGTCAACGGCGACGGCGACCTATCGCTCGTCAAGACCGCACCGTCGAACGTCATCGCGGGCGCTCCGATCAGTTACACGATCACCGTCACCAACGCCGGCCCCGACATCGCCAGCAGCGTCAGCGTCACCGACGTCCTCGAGACCGGCCACACCTTCCTCGGCGCCTCCGGCACCGGCTGGAGCTGTAACGCCGTCGCGCTGACCGTCACCTGCACCGCGGCGACGCTGAACACCGGCGCCGCGCCCGCGATCACCATCAACGCCAACGCGCCGGTCACGCCGCAGACCTTCACCAACGTCGCCAACGTCACGTCGTCCAATGACAGCAACGGCGCGAACAACAGCGACAGCGCGATCGTCACCGTCGACCCGCTGGAGGCCAACCTCGAGCTCAGCTCCCTCAGCCCCGTCGCCCCGATCGGGCAGCTGACGCCGTTCACCTTCACCTTCCAGGTCAAGAACAAAGGTCCGCAGACCGCGTCGGGCGTGGTCTTCACCGCGCCGATCCCGTCGACCCTCACTTTCAACAGCGCGGTCCCCGACGCGGGCACGTGCAACTTCTCCCTGGGCACGGTCACCTGCAACGTCGGCAGCATCCTCAACAACGTCACCCTCGACATCGACGTCAACCTCACCAGCACCACCACCCCCGGCACGCACATCGTCACCGGCAGCGTCTCCGCTGCGGAGACCGATCCCACGCCCGGCAACAACTCCATCCCCACACCGGTCGAAGTGACGGGCAGCACCATCACCGTCACCAACACCAACGACAGCGGCATGGGCTCGCTCCGCGAGGCCCTCGACGACGCCGCGAACGGCACCTGCACGCCGCTCCCCTGCACCATCGCCTTCAACATCCCCGGCCCCGGACCGCACGTCATCCAGCCCACCGTCGAGCTCCCGCTCGTCGAAGACCAGACCCTCATCGACGCCACCACCCAGCCCGGCTACACCAGCACACCCCTCGTGCAGATCGACGGCCAGTCATCGCTCACCTACGCCTTCGAGATCGACGGCGACGCCAACGCGGTGAAGGGCCTCTCCATCACCGGCTTCACCTGGGGCATCGACATCCACGGCGATGACAACGTCCTCGAGGCCAACTCCATCGGCCTCGACCTCCTCGGCGCCGCCGCCCCCAACGACGACGGCCTCCGCATCAGCGGCAACACCAACACCATCGACGGCAACGTGATCTCCGGCAACACCTCTGCGGGCGTCTACGTGGAGAGCACTGCCACCGGCAACACCATCTCCGGCAACCGCATCGGCACCGACCCCCTCGGCACCACCGCCCGCCCGAACACGACCGGCATCGCAATCGTGGATGAAGCGGACGGCAACACCATCGGCGGCGCCACACCGGCGGACGGCAACATCATCTCCGGCAACACAGACTTCGGCATCTCCATCGAAGGCGACGGCGGGTCTTTCATCGCGGGCACGCCCAGCGTCAACGCCCCCGGCGATGGCATCATCGACAACACCGTCATCCGCAACAACTGGATCGGCCCCAACGCCTCCGGCACCGCCGCCCTCGGCGCCGGCATCACCGGCATCGCCCTCGCCGACCACGCGAACAACACCGACATCCTCGAGAACGTCCTCTCCGGCAACCAGAACGCCCTCGCCTTCTCCGGCCCGGGCGTCACCGGCACGACCGTGTCGAGCAACAAGATCGGCATCGCCCCCGACGGCACCACGCCGATGGGCAACACCCAGAACGGCATCGTCATCGCCAACGGCTCGAACAACCACATCCTCGGCAACGCCATCGCCAACAACGGCGCCGACGGTGTTTCCGTCCTCGGCGGCACGCGGAACCGGGTGCAGGGCAACGGCTTCTCCGCCAACACCGATCTGGCCATCGACCTGAACGGCGACGGCGCCACCCCCAACGACGCCACCGACTCCGACGCCGGCCCGAACGGCCTGCAGAACTGGCCCCTGGTCGCCAACGCCTACCTTCTCGGCGGCGGCAACATCCACGTGGCCTACAGCATCGACTCCAGCGGCTCGCCGTTCCCCATCGGCAGCATCGGCTTCGACATCTACAAGGCCGATCCCAGCGGTGAGGGCCAGACCATCCTCCTCGGCAACAACTGCTTCGCCGGGAACGCCTTCGGCGCCGGCACGACGTTCAATGCGCCGGCCGTGGGTCCGGGCGACCTGATCGTCCTCACCGCCACCAGCTACAGCGATCCGGCCTGCGCCATCGTCGCCGACGGCACGTCCGAGTTCTCGAACACCGTCGTCGCCGCCAACTGCACGCCGCCCCCCGTGACCATCACCGGCCCGACCCAGATGTGCGCCGGCGGCAACGTCACCCTCGACGCGGGCGCCGGGTTCGACACCTACCTCTGGTCCACCGGCGCAACCACCCGGACCATCAGCGTCTCCCCGGGCTCCAGCACGACCTACACCGTCACCGTCACCGACGCCATCGGCTGCCCGAACAGCGACTCCCACGGCGTCACTGTGAATCCGCTCCCCACGGTCACGATCACCGGACCCACGTCCATGTGCGCGAGCGGCAGCGTCATCCTCGACGCCGGCGCCGGCTTCCCGCAGTACCTCTGGTCCAACGGCGCAACGACGCAGACCATCACCGTCTCCCCCGCGTCGACGCAGAACTACAGCGTCACCGTGACCGACGCGAACGGCTGCCAGGCCACCGACTCGCACACCGTCACCGTCACCGCGAATCCGACCGTCACCATCACCGGTCCCACGTCCCGCTGCACAACCGGCCCGGCCGTGACGCTCGACGCCGGCCCCGGCTTCGCGTCGTACAGCTGGTCGAACGGCGCCACGTCGCAGACCATTACCGTCTCGCCCGCCACGACCGCGACCTACACCGTCACCGTCGGCCTGGGCGCCTGTACCGCCGTCGACTCGCACACTGTCACCGTCAGCGCGCCGCCGACCGTCACGATCACCGGCCCGACCAGCGCGTGCGACGGCACGAGCGTGACCCTCGACGCCGGCCCCGGCTTCGGCAGCTACCTCTGGTCCAACGGCGCGACGTCGCAGACGACCGTCGTGGCCGTGAACTCCACGCAGACCCACTCCGTCACCGTCTCGAACGGCCCCGGCTGCTCGGCCACCGACAGCCACACCGTCACCGCCACGCCCGCGCCGTCGGCCATCATCGACGCGCCGTCGCCCGTGAGCCCGAACAAGTCCGGCCTCGCCGCCAGCGTCGCCGTGCAGCCGGGCGCGACGTACGTCTGGTCGATCACCAACGGCACCATCACCTCGGGCAACGGTACGCACGCCATCCTCTTCACCGCCGGCGCCTCCGGCCTCACCCATCTCCACGCCACCGTCACCCTCGGCGGCTGCACGTCGTCGTTCACGCGCGCGGTCTTCATCGAAGGCACGACGCCGACTGGTCAGGCGGACCTCGCCGTGACCAAGACTGCCACGGCGAGCGTCCAGGCCGGCGCCGCGATCACGTACACGATCGGCATCCGCAACTTCGGCCCCGGCGCCGCGAGCAACGTCACCATCATCGACACGCTCCCCGCCGGCACGACCTTCGTCACCCTGAACGACGGTCCGTGGAACTGCACGCGCAACGGCGCGACCATCACCTGCACCGGCAACGCGCCGGTGGGCACGAACAGCACGATCACGGTCGTCGTCAACGCACCGCAGCAGAGCGGCATCGTGACCAACACCGTCCAGATCACGTCCGCCACCACCGATCCCAACGGCGGAAACAACTCCGCCAGCGCCAGCACCAGCGTCCAGGCGCCGGCACCCACGTGCCCGGCCGGACCGCCTTCGCTGCTCCTCCCCATCGACGCCGCGAGCGTCGTCTCCCCGGTCACCTTCTCCTGGACCCCGGTCACCGGCGCCACGGAGTACGAGCTCTGGATCGGCAACGCCCTCGCCGCCGTCACCGGCTCGACCAGTACCTCCCTCGCGCTGCCCAGCGGCACGGTTCCGTGGTTCGTCGTGGCCCGCTCCGCGAACGGCTGTGATCCGCTCGCCTCCGCGCCGCGCACCGTCACCATCCTCGAATCCGGCAACTGCGCGACGAACAGCGCGCCGGTCATCCGCACGCCCGCTTCCGGCACCGCCGGCTCGCCGACCACCTTCATGTGGACCCCGGTCGCACAGGCCATCGGCTACCGCCTCTGGATCGAGGCGAACGGCACCGCCGCGCAGGACGCTGGCACCACCAACGGCGCAACCTCGCTCAACGTCGCGCTCCCCACCGGAGCCATCGTCGCCTACGTCGACGCCCTCTTCAGCGGCTGCCCGCCCGCGCGCTCCGCGCCCGTGCAGCTCACCGTGCCGAGGCCGGAGCCGTGCATCTCGCGCACGACTGCGACGCCGCTGTCGCCCGCCAACGACGCCGTGCTCAACTCCTCGTCGGTCGACTTCACCTGGACCGAAGCCGCCGGCGCGGACGGCTATCGCATCTGGTACTCGCTCGACGGCGCCGCACCGGCCGTCCTCGGCACCACCACCAGCGACACCTCGCTGAAGGCCGCCATCGGCCGCGGCACGGTGGACTGGTACGTCGAGACCCTGCACGACGGCTGCGCCTCCACCGAGTCGCAGACCCGCCGCTTCACCATCCCCGCGAGCAACAACTGCCCGCAGCAGAAGCCGGAGCTGATCTCCCCCACGAACAACTCCAGCGTCAACAGCGCCAGCGTGCAGTTCGCCTGGACCTCCGTCCCGAACACCGTCTCCTACGAGCTCTGGGCCTCCGTCGCCAACGGCACGCCCGTCCTCCTCGGCAAGACCCAGGGCACGTCGCTCACCCGCACCGTCCCGGCCGGGAAGATCGACTGGTTCGTCCGCGCCGTCGTCGACCGCTGCGGTCCGCGCGACTCGCAGAAGTCCCGCTTCATCCTCGGGCCGCCCGACGCCTGCGCCGGAAATGACCGCCCGCTCCCCGTCTCCCCCCTCGGCCGTGCCACCGTCAGCGCGCCGGTCCGCTTCGACTGGAGCAACGTCAACGCGGCTCGGTACGAGCTGTTCGTCATCCGCGGCGACGCCGCGCCGCAGCTCGTGGCCACCACCACCGCGACGGAAGTCAGCGGCGTCGACCTCACGCCCGGCAAGGTTCGCTGGTTCGTCCGCGCCCACTTCGGCGACACGTGCGAAGCCCGCGATTCCGCCGAGCGCAGGCTGGAGATCGTCCCCGCGCCCGGCGCCTGCGCCGCCCTGACCGCTCCCCTCATCTCCGCGCCCGGCCAGATCTCCGCCGGCGTGCCGTTCCTCCTGCAGTGGACGCCCGTCAACGGCGCCACCGCGTACCAGGTCCTCATCGCCGACAACGCCGGCTTCACCGGCGCCGGCATCAGCACCGTCAACGCCCCCGAGCTGCTCTTCGAGGGCGTGAACGCCACCACACAGCCGCTCCTCCGCTACATCCGCGTCCGCGCCATCGACACGCGCTGCCAGCCCGCCGGCATCAGCCCGTACGGTCCCGCGCACGTCCTCTTCATCCTGCCCAAGGGCGGCAGCGTCGGCTCCGCGCTCTTCGGCGGCGGCAACATCGTCATGGAATCGCCCTCGGGGCGCAGCTACGCCGGCCAGTGCTTCACCGCCACGCCGAAGCAGCCCTGGATCAGCGTCTCGCCCGCCAACGGCATCGTCCCCGCCGGACGGCATGAACCTCACCGTCACCGCCGACACCAGCACGCTCCCCGTCGGCACCAGCCTCGGCTCCGTCAGCGTCTCGTTCGCGAGCGCCGGCGGCGCCGGCGGCCACGAACGACGGACCCATCGGCTTCCCCCTCGGCGTCAGCATGGTCACGCCCGTGACCCCGTCGCCGACCAATCACGCCCGCCGCCCGACGCGCTGATCATCCCCGCCGTCGCGCATGCCGACGGCATCAACTCCCACTTCCAGTCCGACGTCCGCGTGTCCAACAGCTCCGCGCAGCTCGCTCACCTACCAGCTGACCTACACGCCCAGCGGCGACAGCGGCATGACCCAAGGCCAGCAGACCACGTTCTCCATCGAACCGGGCCGCACCATCGCCCTCGACGACATCCTCAAGAGCTGGTTCGCCACCGGCACCGGCAGCTCCATCGGCACCCTGGAGATCCGCCCGCTCACCGAGCTCACCACCTCCACCCCAGGGCACCGCCTTTACCGGCCTCGCCGACCTGTCCAGCTTCGCCTCCTCGCGCACCTTCAACGTCACGTCGAACGGCACCTTCGGCCAGTACATCCCGGCCATTCCGTTCGCCAACTTCATCGGCTCGCGCAGCGCATCCTCTCGCTCCAGCAGATCGCCCAGTCCTCCCGCTACCGCACCAACCTCGGCATCGTCGAAGGCTCCGGCGATCCCGCCTCGCTCCTCGTGCACATGTTCGGCGCGGGCGGCCAGTCGATCGGCCAGTTCCCGCTGAACCTCAACGGCGGCCAGCACATCCAGCTCAACTCCTTCCTCCGCGACCACGGCGTCGACCCCCTCACCGACGGCCGCGTCGAAGTCGAAGTCCTCTCCCCGGACGGCAAAGTCACCGCCTACGCCTCAGTCCTCGACAACGAGACCAGCGATCCCCTGCTCGTCACCCCCGTCGAGATCAACGCCGCCGGCACCACCAAGTGGGTCGTCCCCGGCGTCGCCGACCTCGACACCGGCTTCGCCAACTGGCAGACCGACATGCGCGTCTTCAACGCCGGCACCGAAGCCGCCGACGCCGTGCTCACCTTCTACTCCCAGAACGGCGGCGCGCCGCGATCCATCACCGCCACCATCCCCGCCGGCCAGGTCCTCCAGTCCGACAAGGCCCTGAGCTCCCTCTTCGGCGTCACCAACGACGGCGGCGCCGTCCACATCGCCACCGCCAGCCCCGCCAGGCTCATCGCCACCGCCCGCACCTACAACCAGGTCGGCAACGGCACCTACGGCCAGTTCATCTCCGCCGTCACCCCCGCCGAAGCCGCCGGCGTCGAGAACCGTCCCCTCCAGCTCCTCCAGGTCGAAGAGACCGACCGCTTCCGCTCCAACATCGGCCTCGTCGAAGTCACCGGCAACCCCGTCCGCCTCGAGATCTCCGCCATCCCCCCCGACGCCAAATTCACCGCCGTCACGGAGCTCTTCCTCAACGGCAACGAATTCCGCCAGCTCGGATCGCTCCTCAGGTCCATGGGCCTCGCCGACACCCACAACGCCCGCGTGACCGTCCGCGTCCTCGACGGCACCGGCCGCGTCACCGCCTACGCCAGCGTCATCGACATGCTCACCAACGACCCGACCTACGTCCCCGCGCAATGATCCCGTTTTTGGAGCGGCCGCCTTCGCGGCCGCTCCCGTTACGCGCCTGCCGCGAACCCCGCGCATCAGCGCGGGGCCACATTCGACAGCGCGCCTTCGCGCGCCAACGAGCACATATCGCCCAAGGGCCACACGTCGCGCGCGAAGGCGCGCGCTCCAATCTAGCCCCGCGCTGATGCGCGGGGTCCGCGGTTACGCAATGGGGTGCGGCCGCGAAGGCGGCCGCTACAAACCTCAATACCCCGTGCAGAACTGAAAGTGCATCGGGTCGTACGATTTCCCTTTGAAGTCCCCGCCCCACTCAAACCCGTGCGCGCGGAAGATGGCCACGACCGCAGGGTCCATGTCCCCTTTGACCTTCGTCCCCTGCGGATTCGTGGACGCGTTCAGATCGATCCCGATCCCCCACGAATGCGTCGACCACGTCCCGCTCAACCGCTTCATGCGGTAGTTGTAACAGCCGTCCCACGTCCGGATCGACGCCTGCAGCCCCTGAGTGGCGATGTCCTCGAACACGCTCTTGAACGTCGGCACGAGCCGCTTGTGGCAACTGAACCGCGTGATCGTCGTCGAAGGCGGGAACCCGAGCTTCACGCCAAACGGAAGCGTGACCCTGCCCAGAATCTCCCCTTCCCACTTCGCCGCGTTGATCTTTCCCTCCTGGTTCACGAACTTCCGGATGTCCCCGAACGCCGCCACGATCTCGTCGAACCCATTCGGCGTCGGCAACAGCACCGCGGCGGCAGGCAACCGGATCGGCGTGCCGGTAACGAGAGGACTCTCGTCCGTGAACCCATTGAACCGCGCCACCCGCTCCGCCACCTCGGCGTCCTTGTAGCGCTTCGCGGCGATCGACTCGAAGGTCTCTCCGGAACGGACGGTGTACGTCTTGACACTCACGGGCATGAATCTCCTCCTGATGCAGGAGTGCTCCGGCCGCAAGGTTCCCTACCCTCGGCGCGTCTTTCTCCGTGACTCCCCCGGCAATCCCGTCCATCCTTTCTTCATGACCTCACCTGACCCTGACCAGAACCCTTCCAACATCCGCGCGCTCGGCGCGATCTACAGCGCGATGCTGTTCGAGGAACTGAAGGCCTTTCAGGCCGTGGACAAGCTGGTCGAACAGTTCGAGCAGGGACTGTTGCCCGTGGGTACCGAGGGGGATGCTCACGGTCTGCTGAAGGAATGGGCTGACGCACGGATCTCTCTGGCCAGGCAGCTGTGCATCCAGCGCGAGCTTCTGCACCGCCTTCTCGCCGAACCGGCAATCAGCTCGGCGCCAGAGACGGGCCAGCTCA
Source organism: uncultured Acidobacteriota bacterium (assembly GCA_963821585.1). Lineage (GTDB taxonomy): Bacteria > Acidobacteriota > Thermoanaerobaculia > Gp7-AA8 > Gp7-AA8 > QHVT01. The sequence goes on along the minus strand of CAWGEI010000003.1, from coordinate 1,868,574 downwards.
TCGAGCACGCATCACACTTCGAACGTGGAGTCCGCGGAGCCCTGAGAGAGTTGCTCTCTGCCAGCGAAGCATTCGCGCAGCTTCCCTTGTCCGCGCAGGAGCAAATCGCCCGCGATACCGGCAGGGTTGCAGACTTCATCGCTGACGTGGATTTCCCGCAATTCGTCGCCAGTCTGCTCGACGGAACCTTCGACGCGATCGTGTCCTCCTCGATCGAACAGATGGAGGCCTACGGGAAACTCGTGGCGGCCGTCAACGCCGCGCTGGACCAGTTTCTCGACGACGCGACCACCGATGACGGGATACGCGACCATCTCGTGGAGCGGTACCCGGACTTGTTCGGCGCGCAGAAAGCGGACGACTGCGGGCTGGCCGGTTTGCTGATCAAAGGCATCCGGCGGGTCATCACTCCGCGTCACACGTGACCCGCAGCAGGAGTTCCCTGCAGGATGAAGCCGGCCGGCCCGATGCCTGCGGCGCCGCTAGTCCGGCAGTGCGCTCGCGTCGGCCGGCCTCGCATAGAAGAAGCCCTGCGCGTACCGCGCACCGATGTCTGCCGCCGCGCGCGAGGTCTCCTCGGACTCGACGCCTTCGAGGATCACCTCGCACTCGAAGTCGCGCGCCAGCGACTGGATGTTGCGGATGATCTTCTTCCGGGACGGGTCCTTCTCGAAGTCGGTCCCGAACTCGTGGCTGATCTTGAGATACGCCGGGCGGATGCGCGAGATCAGATCGAGGTGCGAGTACGACACGCCGACGTCGTCGAGCGCGAACTGCACGCCTACCGCGCGCAGATCCTCGATCGCCGGCAGCGTCGTCGCCGTCGGCTCCAGTTTCTCCTGCTCGGTGATCTCGAGCACCACGCGGTCGAGCGGGATGTCGTTCGCGGACGCCGCGTCGACGAGCGTGCGGGCGAAGCGGTCCCCGTCGGCGACCACGCGCGGATGCACGTTGATGAAGATCTTTCCTCGCGACGGCAGCTCCCGCGCGGCGCTCAGCGTCCGGCGCAGGCAGGCCAGATCGAGCTCCGCCGTCCGCCCGCAGAGCCGCGCATACTCGAACATGAACGCCGGATCGCAGAACAGGAGGTTCTCCGCACGATAGCGCGCCAGCGACTCGAAGCCGACGCCGCGACACTCCGAGTCCGCGAGGTCCACGATCGGCTGGAACGCCGGCAGCAGCGCGTCGCTGGTCACGAGCTCCGCGACCGTCGGGATGTGCAGCACCACGCCGTCCTCACACTGCGCCTGCGCCAGGCCGAAGCTGGTTCGCAGCTCGCCCGGACCAAAAGGGCGCGGGAGGATTCCGTACGCGCCGCGCCTCACAGCCTCCGCCGCGATGTCGTCCGGCAGCGGCTCGCCGGTCACGACGATGCGGCAGGAAGGCGTTGAGCGATGCACGTCCGAAACCGCGTCCAGCCCGTCGAACGTGAATGGTCCGATCTGCGCCTCGGTCATCAGCGACGACAGCCCGAGGCGCCTGCCGACGAGCGCGCCGACGACCGCGTCACCGCCGGTCAGCACCACACGCTCCGGACCGGTGAACGCGCGGGCCGCCTGCGTGGCCCGGTCGCGGTCGCCATCCAGAATGAGAACGACGGCGTTCCCACCACCTGTAGTACGGACTGTCATGATAAATAAGTTTGATAGCGAACGAGCTGCCACAGGGATCAATCATTAAATTCAGTTGTTTAGACCGGCAAAGTTGAGCTCGCGACGTCCTGTTCATGGGACGATGTGCCACCAAACATGGAAGTTCCGAGTGGGGTGAACGGTTGTTCATCCTGCCTGTTCAACCCTGCAAAGAGTGCCGACATCGGTGAGGACACGCTCACCCGCCGCCGCCGCGCCGCCCAGAACGTGGGCATGAGGCCGTCGTTCCGCGTCGTGCTCATCGACGACGACCCGGCGATCGTGCGCCTGCTCGTCGCGGTCCTCGGGACGAAAGGGATGGAAGTCATTCCCTGCGCGACCGGCGCCGCCGGGCTCGCCGCGCTGGATCGCGAGGAGTGGGAGCTCTGCCTGCTCGATCGAGGTCTGACGGACATGGACGGAATCGACATCTGCCGGCACATCAAGGCCAATGCGCGCTTCGACGCGCGCCAGGTGATCATGCTCAGCGGATACAGTTCGCTCGAGTCGCGCGTGGAGGCGCTGAACCTCGGCGCAGACGACTACATCATCAAGCCCTTTCATCCCATCGAGCTGCTCGCCCGCGTCAACGCGTCGCGGCGCGTGGTCGAGATGCAGCAGCAGCTCGTGGACATGGCCCGGCAGCTCCAGGAGCTCTCCGTGCGCGACGACCTGACCGGCGTCTTCAACCGCCGCCACTTCGGCGCCACGCTCGATCACGCCTTCGATCACTCCCATCGCTACCAACGGCCGCTTTCGATGGCCATCATCGACGTCGACCGCTTCAAGGACATCAACGACTCGTTCGGCCACCAGGCGGGCGACGCCGTGCTGGCCGAGGTTGCAAAGCGTTTCTCGGACTCCGTCCGCTCCTCGGATCTCCTCGCGCGTTACGGAGGGGAGGAGTTCGTGGTCCTGCTTCCGGAGACGCAGCTCGACGACGCCGTATCGTTCGGCGAGAAGCTGCGCGACGCGGTGGCCTCCGTCCCCGTGCCGATCGCCGGCGGCTGCGCGCTGCCGGTGACGGTGAGCGTCGGAGCGGCCAGTCTCGCGCACACGCAGTTCAACTCCCCCTCCGAAATGATCGCCGCCGCCGACCAGGCCCTATACCGCGCCAAGCGAAACGGCCGGAACCGGGTCGAGGCAGAGCGCCGCCGGCTGCAGCGGCAGTCGGCTGCCCTCATCGTGCCGCCTGCCTCGCGAGTGGTCACGAAATTGCTCCAGTGATTGCAACATGACCGAGATGTGAGCGGAGGTGGCATGTGCGACAAGTGACGCGGATCCCGGCGCTCGCGCTCGTGCTGTTCACGGCGGCGCTTCCTGCCTCCGCCGGTTGCGAGCGGCTGCGAGCGACGGACACGGAGCTTTGGTCGACCGGTAGAAAAAGCCCGGCGCGAATCGTGCGCGATCCGCGCGGTGTCTTCGCCCCGGCGTGGTCTCCGGAGGGCGATCGGATCGCATACGGCCGCAACGCCGATGTCGGTCTCGACGTCCGTCCCGAAGTCGTCATGATCGGCGCGCGCGGAGGGAGCCTCAGGACATTCGCTCTCCCCAAAGACAGCCCGGTCAACGCGATCCTCAATGTCGGATGGCGCGGGTCCGGGCGCGTCTGGGCGGAGGGGCACGTCAATCCGTCCACGTCGATGTATCTGGAATGGGACGTCGCGAGCGGCAGGCTGCTCGACCAGCAGGCCGGTTCGCGTTTCACAGTCTCTCCCGACGGCCGCTCCATTGCCTGGCTGAAGAACGTCCCGCACGGTGCACCTCCGCCGCACGACAGCGCGACGCTGGTCATCGACGGGAAACCGGTCTGGCCGGACGATCCGCGCTACCACCGGATCCGCGGAAAGCTCGCATGGTCGCCCGACAGCCGGCGCCTGGCGTTCTTCGACGACGTCGAAGAGGCGACGGAGCTGGTGACGCTCAAGCGAGAAGACGTAGTGCTCTCGCATGTCCGCGTGGAGACAGAGGTCGAGCCACAACTCCTCGGATGGCTCGGCGACACGATCCTGATCACGGGCAGCGGCGAGGAGGCGTTGCGCGTGACGGCCACCGGCGCGATCGAGAAGACCAACCTCCCGGTACGCGACGCTCAGCGCCGCATCGATGTGGAGCCCTGCCGGCCGTCCATGCGCTGAGTCGCGCGCCCGTCGGTTCCCACAACGCCGCAACCTCCGGCGTCATAGCCCGGTGTTCTAACCACCTGAACGAACGACCGCGCGCTGCGCCACCCAACTCCCATCCGACCGCCCTTCCACCCGCATCCGCCCCGTACCGGAATCACCGTCGATCCAGCCGGCCAGAAAGGCGTGGACCGGACCGGGGGCTCCCTGCCGGCTTTCCTTCGGCCAGTCGCCCGCGAACGAGAGCTCGATGTAGCCGTTGCGCCAGGTGCCGGTGATGGGGAGGTTCTCTCCCAGGGGACCGGACCAGGTTCCGGTCACCTGGTTTCCGTCGCGGTGCAGTTGCATGGTCGCGGGCATTCCGCCGGCGTCGCTGGAGTAGCGCATCTCCCACGAGCCGGCGAGGTCGGCGCCGTTTTTGAGGGCCTGCGGTGCGGCCGGCGTGATCCGCACGTTGGAGAAATAGGCTTCCTCATTGGTGTAGCCCCAGAGCGCGACGGCGCCGTGCAGGTCGTCGCCCTTGAGGCCATCGACCACGAGGCTCGGTCTGGCCGATCCGTTCAGATAGAGCTTCGCGGAGCGGCCGGTTACCTCGATCCGTATCTTCGTCCAGGTCTCCATCGCCAGTTCCGCGTGCGACTCGTAGACGGAGGGCCACTCCCGGCGCAGTCGATACCATCCGAAGTCAGGCTCCGAGACGTACTGGACGGCGTGATTGCGCATTCCCTGGTCGGCGGCATCCGAGTTTCCGGGCCTCAGGTAGAACAGCTCGTAGTGCGATGCGTCGGGCCGGACGCGGAAGGCGATCCCGATGAAGCCGGGATAGCGGACGCCCGGCGGCGTGGTGATCTTCAGCGCGATGTCTGCTTCGATCACTCCGTCCTGGAAGTCGGTTGCCGGCAGGAGGGCAAGGCCCGCGTGGTCTTCGCCTTCCATGGTGATCCGGACGCAGTTGCGTCCCAGGTACTTTGCCGTCTCCGTCTTCACGTTCGGCGCGATGAGGCCGGAGGTGTTGTTCAGGGAGAAGGTCTGCACGCGCGGCGGCGTCTGTGCGAACAGGCAACCCGTCGCGAATCCTGTGACCGCGAAGGTGGACAACCAACGTTTCCGCATGACAGGCGATCATAGGCCGGACGTCGGTCGTCCCCTCGCGTGAGACGGTCAATTTGCTGTCGCCGAACGGTCACTTCTCCGGCGAGCCCCGGCATCAGCGGCCGCTCCGCGTGGGATCGCGCCGCACGACGATCTCCTCACTCTACACGTGCGCGAGGGCCGGCGGAAACGCCGGCCCTCGATCGTGCGCAACGACACGGATAAACCGAATCACTCGCAGGGCTCGCACCAGATCTTGCGGTATTTCACCATGTAGTTGGTCACATAGCCCCACGACACGCTGTTCCCGTCGCAGTCGACTCCTTCCTCCCCGACCAGCGTGATGACATCGTTGCAGATGGAGCCGGGAGGGGCTGCGGGCCCACACGAATTGTGCCAGTAGTGCTGCTTGACGAGGACAGACGGGGCGCACGACGCGTGGGCTTCGGACTCCGAGGTGGGCGTGGCCAGCGCGCAGATCACGGCCAGGGCAAGGATGGTGAGGACACGACGGACGTTCATGAATTCCTCCAGTTCGGGATTGTCCTGCAGGGTAACAGGTTTGCGAGTTATTCGCAGTCCCAGGAGCCGAAGGAGTATTGCGGGGCGAGGGCCGGCATCAGCGGTCGCTCCGCGTGCTCTCGCGGAACTGCGACGGCGTGCAGCCGAAGCCGCGGCGGAAGGCGTACGAGAAGTGGCTGTGGCTGGAGAAGCCGAGGTCGAGGGCGAGAGCGGTGAGGTCGTCGGTGTGCGGCAGCTCGACCAGCGCGTGTGCGAGGCGCAACTGGGTCAGGTACTGGTGCAGCGAGATCCCTTCGACACGCGTGAAGAGATCGGTGAGATACGCCGGCGACGCGCCCGCGGCACGCGCGACATCGCCGAGGAGGACGCGGTTCGATAGCTGCGCCTGGAGGATCTCCTTGGTGCGGCGGATCAGGCGCGCCGGCGCCGGTCCGCAGGGCGTCCCGCGACGTCCCTCCTCCCGGAGCGCCGAGCGCAGGAGCGCGAGCACCAGTTCCTCGGCCTGCAACGGCTCGTCGCCGGAGGACCGCACCTGGTGCAGGAACCGCGTCCGCAAGCTCTGCATCGCCGGATCGATGCGCCACGTGCGGCGGCGGAACAGGGGATGGTCGAACAGCCCGCGGCCGTTTGCCCGCGCGATCTCGGCCAGCACCTCGGGGTCGGGAGTGACGATCAGCTCCGAGAATCCGTCGGTGGTCATGCGGAACGACTCGCCGCCGCGTACGAAGAGCAGCTGGTTCGCGTCGGCGACGATGTCGTCTCCGGCGACGTGCCAGACGAAGAGTCCCCGATACGGCAGCGCGATCTGGAAATCGGGACTGAACCCTTCCCGGCCGTCGCGCGCACGCGATCCCCCGCGGCGGACGTCTTCCACGAGTCCGACGGATAGGTCCAGGAGCACTGTGCGTGAGTCGCTCACCGAGCCGAAGAATAGTTCAGGAATCGAAATTCTCTGATAGCGCCCGGCGCCGAGGCGCGGCACCATCAGCGCGCACATGCTGAAGACCGCGCTGCTCTCCGCTCTCCTCCTCACCTCCTGCGCAACCACGCCCACGGTTCCAGCGTTCACGCTCACCAGTCCCGCGTTCCGCGAGGGCGATTCCATACCGGAGTCCACGGTGTTGAACGGCCTCGCCTGCAGCGGCCCGGATCGCTCGCCCGAACTGCAGTGGACGAACGCACCCGCCGGCGCACGCAGCTTCGTGGTCATCCTCGACGACTACGAGGCCCGCATGAACGACGGCTTCATTCACTGGGCCGCCTACAACATCCCCGCGAGCGCCACCGGCCTCGCCGAGAACGCCGGCGCCGCGGAGCCCGATCTCGCCGGCGGCGGGCGCCACGCCTGGAACGACTTCCTGAAGCGCAACTATGGCGGGCCGTGTCCGCCCGAGGGGCCGCCGCACAAATACCGGTTCACCGTGTTCGCGCTCGACCTTCCCGAGGTCGACGACGCCGGCACGCCGATGACGTGGCGGAAGTTGCGCGTGGTCATCCACGGCCACATCCTCGGCAAAGCCTCGCTCACCGCTCTCTACGGAAGGAAGCCCTGATGACCACCGAACAGACGATCGCCGCACTCGACACCGAGTATCAGCTTGCCGTGGAGCAGAACGACGCGGACACGATGGACCGCATCCTGGCCGACGACTTCGTGCTCGTCACCGGCAGCGGCAAGGTGTTTACGAAGCAGGACCTCCTGGACGAGGCGCGCAGCGGAAGGATGGTGTACGAGCACCAGCGCGACACGGAGCAGGTCGTGCGGGTGTGGGGCGACACTGCCGTGATCACGGCGCTGCTGTCGGCGAAAGGGACGGAGGACGGCCAACCGTTCGCTTACCGGGTCTGGTTCAGTGACACCTACGTCCGGACGACGGACGGCTGGCGCTACGTCCTCGGCCAGTCGGGCGCGCGGCTCTGATGTGGCGTCGTGAGCTCGATGCCGCGACGCGCGAGCTCGTCGCGCAGGCCGGGCGCGCATAACGCGCGCGTCTCGCGATCCCATTCGTAGGCCCACGACGGATAGCTCGTGACGTTGACGCCGGGATGGGTGACGAGCTCGGTCACGCCGTCGACGTGGTCAAGCATCGGCACGACGTCATCGAGGTGACCGGCCATGGCGACGCCGATGGTGCGGTCGTTGGTGAATGACGTGTCGCGTGCGTGGCGACCGAGGGCGCTCAACGCTGACATCGCAAGCGAGCGGGCGGTGCCGCCGTGGTCGTCGACGATGCGGACGTAGGGGATGGAGAACTCGCGTGCGAGCCTGGTGACCACGCGGAAGATGCGCGGCAGGAGGTGCAGGTGTTGGTGGCCGTTCAGATGGGTCACGCGCAATTCGGTCGCGAGCACGCGCTCGATCTGCGCGCGCAGTTCGCGCTCGATGGCGTCGATGGAGATCACCCGCGCGAGGTAGAGGGGGACGAAGGACGTGTACTTGCGCGGCATGCGCAGGCCGGTGAGCGAGCGCTCCTCGACCAGCGCGAGGTGGACGCCGACTTCGAGCGAGGGTACATCCCGCAACCGCGCCACGGCATCGTCGAAGGCGGCGCCGCTGGCGACGACGCTACACGCGGTGACGATCCCCTCCCGATGCGCGCGGATCGCTCCCTCGGTCATCCCGCGGTCCAAGCCGACGTCGTCGGCAGTGACAATGAGTTGGCGGGTCATGGAGGGGCGAGTATGTCATCCGCGCGCTTTGTAGCGGCCGCCTTCGCGGCCGCGTTGTTGCGCGCGCCCTGCACAACCCCGCGCATCAGCGCGGGGCTCCGATTGGAGAGCGCGCCTTCGCGCGCTCGACGGTCGCGCTCTGCGCGATAACGAACGTAGGGCGTGGCTTCAGCCCGCCTCCCCGGGAGGGGCGGGCTGAAGCCACGCCCTACATCTTGAAGCGCGGTCGCGCGCGAAGGCGCGCGGTCCAAATGTAGCCCCGCGCTCATGCGCGGGGTTCCGGAGGGCGCGCGCAAACGCGGCCGCGAAGGCGGCCGCTACAAAGCGTCGCGAACGGAACGACGCCGCATCTCCGGAAACAACACCACCAACTCCCTCAGGATCTTCAGCACCACCCCGAACGACCCGAGGTGCGACGTGCCGCGCGTTCGGGGGAAGTAGTCGATGCCGATCTGCTGAATCGTGAAGCCGCGGTTCTTCGCCTTCACCACTAACTCCGCGTCGATCAGCGACCCCTCGGAACGCAACTCGATCGCGTCGAGCACGGAACGCTTCATGAGCTTGAACGAGAAGTTGATGTCGCGATGCGGCCAGCCGAACAACAACCCGATGAGCCAGTTGTAGACGAGCGTGTACACCCCGCGCTTGAACCCTTCCATCGTGCGGTCGTGGCGGTACGCGGCAATCATGTCCGCGCCGGTGAGCTCCATGGCGCGGATAGCGCGGCCGAGGACGTCGGGGTCGAAGGGGATGTCGGCGTCCATGTAGAAGACGAGCTCTTTGGTCGCGGCGCCGAACCCAGTGCGCAGCGTGCCGCCGAGCTTGCGGTTCTTCTCGTGGCGCAGCACCCGGACGTGCGCATCCTCGGACACCAGCCGCTCCACGATGCGCGGCGAGGCATCGGTGGACGCGTCGTCGACGATGAGGATCTCGTGATCGCTGGTGTACTTTTCCAGCGACTCACGCGCCGCGGCTACCGCGTGCTCGATGTTGAGCTCCTCGTTGTACATCGGGATGACCAGCGAGACGGTCGGTTTCATCAGGGCTTCACCGCAGTGTAGAGGATGTGCGGGTGCGGGTAGCCGCGGTCGACGGGCCGCGCGCGGAACGACGTGAAGCCGATGGCGCGCAGCATCGACTCAACCTCCTCGCGCGGCTGGTCGACGAACCCTTCGCCGAGCGTGATGCCGAGGAAGCGGTCGGAGAGGCGCTCCTGAAAGCGCGTCCACTTCATCTTCCAGCGACGGCCACTGTCCATCTCCTTCATCAGAAAGACGCCGCCCGGCCGCAGCCTCGTGAAGATCCGCTCGAACAGCGCGCGCCGCACGTCCGGCGGCAAGCGATACGCGACGTCGTACAGCGCCACGGCGTCGAACGTGCCGCGGATGCAGTCGTCGTAGCCCGCGACCTTGCGGATCTTCGGCGACGGCGACGGCAGAAGGCTCTTGCGCAGATCGGGATCGACGGCGACCACCACCGAGGCGCGCTCCTCGGCCGCCAGGCGCGCGAATACGCCGTGTCCTGAGCCGATCTCCAGCACGCGGCCGCCGAGGGGGATGTCTTCCAGCGTGCGCGTGAACGGCGCGGTGAGAAAGCGGATGAGGATGTGCAGCCGCTGCCCGCGCGGATAGCCCGCGAACGAGCGGTGCACGATTCCCAGCGCGCGGAAGTAGCCGACGGACATGAGCGCGCGGATTATAGGAGAGCGCGGCACAGCACCAGCCGGCCGTCCGGCAGCCAGTCGTAGCCGAGGATCGTCCCGCGGTTGAACTGCGTCACCTGCACCGGCTCGCCGCCGCGCAGCGGCATCGTCCAGATGTTGGAGACGCCTCGCTGGAGCCGGACGAACGACAGCGACGCGCCGTCCGGATGGAACCGGTACGGCTCGGCGAACTCTCCTGGAACGTCCAGCAGCGGCGGACCGCCGGCGATCGGCACGACCTTCAGACGCACGGACCCGTCATTCACCGGCCTCTCCTGGTACACGACCGTGCGTCCGTCCTCGGAGATTGCAGCCGAGCGGCCGAATAGCCGGTCCGTGATCCGGCGCGACGCGCTGCCCTCGACCGGCTTCGTCCACAGAGTGTTTCCGGTGACGTAGAGCAGCGTCCGGCCGTCGCCGGAGACGCGCGGCGCAAGCTCCCCTGCGCCCGCCGTCACCTGCCTCCGGCCCGAGCCATCCGCGTTCACGGCGAATACGTGCGCGCCCGAGACATACACGACCGTCCGGCCGTCGGCGGCGATCGCGGCATCGGTACTGGCGCCGTCGGTGGTGAGGAATCGCGGCGGAGCGCCGGGCGCGTCGGTGATGGCCACGTTCCTCTTCGCGCCCGACCGCAGCACGCTCACCACCGCGCCAGTCCGTGCCGCGGACACCGTCACCCGCTGATTCAGCCGCCCGTCGCCCGTCGCGACTGCACCTTCATCGACGCGCAGCCAGCGCATCGCGCCGAACGCGATCGCCGCGAGCCCGATCACCGCCGCGGCGAGGGCGATCCTCCACCGGCGCGATCCGAGGATCTCCATCGGCTGCGTGACCGACTGGGAGATCCGCGACGCGGAGAGGTGGTCGAACTCCTTCACGATGTCTCTCAGCTCGAGAGCCACGTCCTTCATCGAGTGATAGCGCTTGTCCGGGTCCTTGGCCATGCACCGCCGCACCATCCGCCGCACTTCCGCCGGCACATGCGGATTGAGCTGGTCGATGGCAGGAGGCTGCACGTGCAGGATCTTGTGCCTCACGTCGAGATCGGAATCGGCCTCGAACGGCTGCCGCCGCGTGCAGGCCTCGTAGAGGACCGCGCCGAACGCGAAGATGTCCGAGCGATGGTCCGCGGGCTTCCCCCGCACCTGCTCGGGCGACAGGCAGGGAAGCGTGCCTGCGCGGCTGCCGGCCGCGTGCGCCTCCGCCATTTCCTCGGCGACCTGCACCAGCCAGCCGAGCAGCGTGCGCAGGCTGGTGTCTTCCTGATGGATCCTGTCCTTCAGCGTGGCGCCGTCGAGATGCACTGGATTTTCCCCGGGGGAAACCATTGTATGCGCGCCCTACATTAGAATGGCCGCCACTTTACGAAGGAGCTCACCTGTGGCCAGTTTTCCCGGCGTTGATTATCTCGAGATCGATTCGCTTTTCTCCGAAGAAGAGCTGATGGTGCGGCAGACCGTTCGCGACTTCGTCGACGAGGAAGTCCTCCCCATCATCGAAGAAGCAAACCGCGAAGAGAAGTTCCCGCAGCACCTCATCCCCAAAATGGCGGAGATGGGCCTGTTCGGCGCGACCATCAAGGAGTACGACCTCCCCGGCCTGAACCACGTCGCCTACGGCCTGATCATGCAGGAGCTCGAGCGCGGCGATTCGGGCCTGCGCTCGTTCGCCAGCGTGCAGTCGGGACTGGTCATGTTCCCGATCAACACCTACGGCTCGAAAGAACAGCGCGACCACTGGATCCCGAAGCTCGCCGCGGGCCAGGCCATCGGCTGCTTCGGCCTCACCGAGCCGGACTTCGGCTCCAACCCCGCCGGCATGCGCACGAACGCGCGCAAGGACGGCGACTCCTGGGTCCTCAACGGCGCGAAGGCGTGGATCACGAACGGCAGCGTCGCCGACGTGGCCGTCGTCTGGGCGAAGGCCGAGGGGACGATCCGCGGGTTCCTCGTCGAGAAAGGGACGCCGGGCTTCAGCACCGCGCTCCACCTCGGCAAGTTCTCGCTGCGCGCCTCGGTGACATCGCAGCTCTTCTTCGAGGACTGCCGCATCCCGCTGGAGAACGTGCTGCCGGAAACGAACGGCCTCAAGTACCCCCTCTCCTGCCTCACCCAGGCCCGCTACGGCATCTCCTGGGGCGTCCTCGGCGCCGCCATGGGCGTGTTCCACACGGCCACGGAGTACGCGAAGTCGCGCATCCAGTTCGGCGGCGCGCCGATCGCGTCGCACCAGCTGGTGCAGAACAAGCTGGCCTGGATGATCCGCGAGATCACCAAGGGACAGCTCCTGGCGCTGCAGTGCGGGCGTCTGAAGGATCAGGGCAAGCTCAAGCCGCACCATGTCTCCATGGCGAAGATGAACAACTGCGACATCGCCCTCGAGTGCGCGCGCGTGGCCCGCGACATCCTCGGCGCGAACGGGGTCTCGGACGAGTACCCGATCATCCGCCACATGATGAACCTCGAGTCCGTGAAGACGTACGAGGGGACGCACGACATCCACAACCTGGTCATCGGCCAGGCGGTGACGGGGGTCGCGGCGTACAACCCGCCGATGTCGAACAAGCAGGAGCAGGAACTGACCGCGGCCGCGGAGGCGGCGCGGGCGAGCAAGTGAGGTTCTTCACCCTCCCCTACGATTCGGGACACCGGGGCCTGCGCATGGGCGCAGGCCCTTTGCATCTCGTCCAGCGTCTCGGCGTCGAGGCGGAGGAGATCGTCCCGGCGACGGAGTGGCGCTCGGAGATCAAGACGTCGTTCGAGCTGTACCGCGCGCTCGCGGCGCGGATCGCGGAGTCGGACGAGTTTCCGGTGGTTCTCTCCGGCCACTGCGGCGCGGCGATCGGCGCGGCGGCAGGGTTGGGTGCGGATGCGATTCTCTGGTTCGACGCACACGGCGACTACAACACGCCCGACACGACGGACACGGGGTTCCTCGACGGCATGTGCCTCGCGGTCGCGACGGGCCGCTGCTGGCGCGGCATCGCGCGGACGATCCCCGGCTTCACGCCGATCGACCCGCGACGCGTGATCCACGTCGGCGCGCGGGACTGGAGCCCCGGCGAGCGCGAGGCGCTGCTGCACGACGGCGTGCGGCTACTCACCGTAAATGGCGCCGTTGACTTCGACGGCTTCGACGCGCAGCGCCTGCTCGTCCACGTCGACCTCGACGTCATCGACTCCCGCTACGGCCGCGCGAACCACTTCGCGTGCGAAGGCGGCCCGTCGCCGGATGACGTGCTCCGCGTCATCGCCACCGCCCGCGAGCGGTTCCCGGTCGTGGGCCTGGTGCTCGCCTCCTACGATCCGACCTGCGACCAGGACGGCCGGATCGCGGACGCCGCCCTGCGCATCATCCACTCTTTGCCCCAGATGCACTAATTTTGCGCGGGGGTGGCGCGCGAAGGCGCTGTCCAATTGTTGCCCCGGGCTCTGCCCGGGGTCGATCGTGCGGCGGAGAGATGCGGCCGCAAAGGCGGCCGCTACAAGCATTTGCGTGCGATTTGTAGCAGCCGCCTGCGCGGCCGCATTCATCACCCGCTCCGCGTACCCCGGGCAACAGCCCGGGGCCAAGATTGGAAGTGCGCGCCTTCGCGCGCAACCCACCACCCTCACATTGGCATGAGAATCGAGGGTGAAGGGGTCGCCGTGCACCCCCGGTGTCGTCCTTAGGCCGGGAAAAATAGTCCGCGACCTCACGGAAGTGATTCGCGACCCAACGAGAGGAGTCCGCGACCTCACGATCGGGTTGGACCACCTCACGCGTGAGGTCTACGACTGCACGACTGTGGTTGGACGACCACACACTCGAGGTCAGGTGTCCTCGAGTGAGGAGTCGTCGACTGCATGAACGGGGTCGACTGACCTCGTCAAAGGACAAGTCCACCTCACGAACGGGGTCTACAACCTCACGCGATGGGTCCATCCATCACCGGTCACGGTGCTGCGACCCCGATCGTGAGGTCGTCGACCATGTCCGTGAGGTCGCAGACCATGTCCGTGAGGTCGCGGACCCGAAACGCGCGGTCGCCCGAGCCGCGAGTGTGGTTAGTCAACCACACCCGTGAGGTCCGGAACCCCGTGCGTGAGGTCGCGGACCCAGCCTGCGAGGTTGCCCACCTCGTTCGCGAGGTCGTCCGACCTCGCTCGCGAGGTTGCCCGACGCTCAGCCGTGGTGGCCCGGGGTCAGTTGGACGTCAACTGCCGCAATCCTGAGCCGTCGGCGTTGATCGTCCAGATCCCGAGCTTGCCACTGCGATTGCTGGTGAAGGCGATGCGGGTTCCGTCGGGGAACCATGCCGGGAGCTCGTCGACGAACAGCTCGTCATGCGCGGCGAGCTTGCGCGCAGCTCCGGTCGCCACGTCCACGATCCAGATGTGCGCGCGCTTTTCGGTGTCGGCCTGAATCGCCAGCCGACGGCCGTCCGCTGACCAGGCTGGGCTTTGCGCGTGCTCGGGATTGAAATGCGTCAGCTGATGCGATTCGGATCCGTCGGCATTCATCAGATGGATGTTGACCCCGTCCACCGCGCTGCGACTGGTGAAGGCGATCCGCCTTCCGTCCGGCGACCAGCGCGGACTCCACACGACCGACTTGCCCTCGGTGAGCTGCCGCACGTTCGCGCCATTGAGATCGGATTCCATCAGTTGCACTTCGGTCCATGTGCCGAGCGCCCACAATACGCGCATCCCGTCATTCGCGATTCGCACGCCGCGGCCCGGCACCTGGCCGATCTGCGTGACCGTGCGTTTTTTCAGATCGATCGCGTAGATGCGCGAAAGATCTTTGTCCGAGACGAGAAAACGCAGGGTCCTGCCGTTCCGGGACCAGACCGGCGGCCCCTCTTTGTCAGCCGTTTGCGTGAGTCGCACAACGTGGCTGCCGTCGGCGTCCATGACGTAGATGTCTTCCGAGCCGTCACGATTCGAGAGGAAGGCAATCTTTTTCCCGTCGGGCGAGACGGACGGGCTCTGATCGTCGGCGGCGGCCGTCAACGAAATCAGTGCGAGCAGAGCGGCGACGATCGAGCGCATCGCTGGAGCATGACTCGTGGCCCGTTGCAGAAGGTGACTGGCGTGAAAACGAATTGCGACGATGCGCTTCTGTTAGAGTGTGCGGCAAATTCCGGGAAGAACGGAGCGACATGGAATCGAGTCTCGAAATCGGGTTTCTCCGCGCGTCAGAGAAGGCAGCCATCGCCGCGGCCCGCACGATGGGTTACGGCAAACGGAAGTACTCGGACCAGGTCGCGGTCGAGGGCATGCGCGAGGAGCTGAACAAGCTCAAGATGCGCGGGTCGGTCGTGATCGGCGAAGGTGAGCGCGACAAGGCGCCGATGCTGTACGTCGGCGAGCCGCTCGGCCGTGGCTGGACCGAAGGCGAGATCTACCCCGAGGTGGACATCGCGGTCGATCCGCTGGAGGGAACGAACCTCTGCGCGACCGGCTCGGCGAACTCCATCGCCGTGATCGCCGCGTCCGAGAAGGGCGGTCTCCTCAATGCGCCGGACATCTACATGGACAAGATCGTCGTCGGCCCCACGGCCGCGAGCGCGGTCTCACTCGACGCCTCGGTCGAGGAGAACCTCCATCGCATGGCCGAGGCGTACCAGCGGGACGTGGATGAGCTGACGATCGTGGTGCTCGACCGCGAGCGCCATCACGACCTCATCGCCCAGATCCGCGAGGCGGGCGCGCGCATCAAGCTGATCACCGACGGCGACCTCTCCGCCGGCATCGCCGCGGCGGTGCGCGGTACGGGCGTCCACGCGGCGATGGGCATCGGCGGCGCACCGGAAGGCGTCCTCACCGCCGCCGCCATGCGCTGCCTCGGCGGCCGCATGCAGGGCCGGCTCAAGCCTCTGGAGAAGTGGCAGGAAGACCGCCTGAAGTCGATGGGCTTCAAGGACGACAACAAGATCTACGACACGTCCGAGCTGGCCGCGGGAAACGACATCCTTTTCTGCGCCAGCGGCGTCACCGACGGCGACCTCCTGCGCGGCGTCCGCTTCTTCGGCGGCGGCATCCGCGTGTCATCGCTGTTCATGTCCCTCAAGTCGAACGTGATCCGGTTCGTGGACACGATCTACAAGGACGAGGGGTCATCGTTGGCGGTGAGCTTTACCTGATCCTGGTTGACCCCGAGCGAGCGTAGCGAGTCGAGGGGCCAAGTTAGCACCTGCGGAGATGTGGCCTCCTGCGTCGCAGGTGCTAACTTGACCCTTCGACTCGCTAGCGCTCGCTCAGGGTTAAGGCCATGAACCCCTTCGGCACCGGCGCTGTAAACACCAGCTTCTTGCCCGTCTTCGGATGCTCGAACCCTAAAACCTTCGCGTGCAGCCCCAGTCGCCCGAGGGGATTCACGTTGCTCCCGTACATGCGATCGCCGACGACGGGATGTCCCGCCTCGGCGAGGTGCGTGCGGATCTGATTCTTGCGTCCGGTCTCGAGGCGGATCTCCAGCAGCGAATAGCGGCCGTTCGTCTCGATGGTGCGGTAGTGCGTCACGGCCAGTTTCGCGTCCGGGTGCGCGTCGACGGATTCCATGCGCAAATCCTTGCGCTCGCGCAGGTGGGAGCGGATCGTGCCGCCGGGTGGGTCCAGCTCCCCTTCGATCACCGCGATGTACACCCGCTCGACGTCGTGCGCCGCGAACTTCTCCTTCAGCGCCTCGCGCGCCTCGAAGTTCTTCGCGAACACGAGCACGCCCGAAGTCTCGCGGTCGATGCGGTGGACGACGTGGATCCGATCGCCGCCTTTCTCCTTCAGATAGACGTTGAGATACGCCTGCGCAGTGGTCTCGCGCTCGCGTTCCGTGGCGACGGTGAGCAGGCCGTGCGCCTTGAGCACGACGATCACGTCGTCGTCCTCGTGCAGGATCGCCAGTCCCGGCGGCAGCGCGGGCTGGACGGATTTCTGGCCGACTTCGACCAGCTCGCCCGGATCGAGCTCACGGCGGGCGTTCTTCTCCACCTCGCCGTTCACGCGCACGCGGCCGGTCTGCAGGAGCTGGCGCAGCGTGGTCTTCGTCGAGTCGGGATAGAGCAGCGCGAGGGTGTCGAGGAGCAGCTGCGCGTCGCGGACGACCAGCCTCACTCCTCGGCCTCCTGATAGAACGCGTAGCCCGTACACCAGTAGACGCCTTTCGGCTGATCGGGCGTGGTGTCGAGAATCAGTGCTTCGTCCATGCGCAGCGTCGAACGGATGTGCTCCGGCTCGACGCGGCGGATGAAGTGCATGGCCTCTTCCTCGTCGTCGGCGACGACGTCGTACTTGCGCCAGAAGCCGTCCGCGTCGAAGCCGTCGTCGCGGCCGTGGATGATGACCCGGAAGTGCTTGGCGGACGCGGAGTACTCCCCTTCGATCTCGCGGATGAGCCAGAGCGCCGTCTCTTCGGACGAATCGAGCGCCACCGCTTCCCACGCGTGGTGCAGCGCGGCGTCGCTATCGCCTTTCATCCACTCCGCCTTCGCCAGAGACGCGTGCAGCGGGGCGATGTCGACGGCGTTCATGTCGTCGGTGACGCGCGCCAGTCCCGCCTTCGCTGCCGCGGCGGCGGCCGCGGGACGCTCGCGCTCGAGGAGGATCGTCGCACGCACGCGGGCCGCGGCGACGGCGGAGTCGTCGCTCCTGCCCCGCACTTCGTGGAGCCGCATGAGCGCATCCTCGGAACGTCCCGCGCGGTCGTGCGCGATCGCCGCGTTGATGTGGGCCTCGTCAGCGTCGACGCCGTCGATGCCGAGGGCCGTGTCGAAGGCGGCCAGTGCGCCGTCGAAGTCGCCGTGATCGGAGCGGTACTCGCCGAGGAGCAGCCAGAGCTGCCACGCGCGGGGGGCTTTCGCGACCCCTTCCTGCAGCACGGCGATGGCGCGCGGGAGGTTCGCCCGGTGCGCGTGAACTCTGGCCAGCAATTCGAAGCCGTACGAGTACCGCTGGGCGATGACCTGCTCGGCCGCGCGCTGCGCGCTGTCGTACTTCCCCTCCAGCAGGGCCGTCTCGGCCTCGGCGATCAGTGCCTGAACATCCACGTACGTGCAAGATACAATCGCGAGGCTCTCCGGGTAAGGAACATCTGGAACTGGAGTTGGTCCGACATTTGTAAGTCTAAAATTCCGGTTCCGACGTAGACTTATTTTCTTCACCAAAACAGGGAGGCAGGGATGGCTCGCGTGATTCTCCGCTCGAGAAGCGGAAATGTCGTGCTGGCAGTTCTAGGTGCGCTGTACACCGTCGCCGCCATCGCGACGCTCGTGGCGTTCGCCGTGGATGTCTGGGATGCCCTCGCATTGCGCGATCTGGCCATGCAACTGGGGCTGATCGCTGCGGCCGTAGGCGGCATCTGGCTCCTCCTGACGGGGCTGGAGAACCTGGGGATCCACGTCAGCAGGGGTCTGCCCCACTTTATGCACCGCTCCTCTGGATCGCACTGAAGGCTGCCGTTACGATGCCGCGGTGAGTTTTCGCGAGGTCCTTCAGGACGAGCTGCACCGGCGCTGTGCGCGGAATCCGCGCTACTCGCTGCGCGCGTTCGCGCGTGCTCTCGCTCTCGACCACTCGTCGCTGTCGCAGCTCCTCCGCGGGAGGCGCCGCGTCACGACGCGCGCCATCCGCCGCATCGGCGCGACGCTGCGGCTCTTCGCGCACGAGATCGAGATGCACTGCGCCGAGGAGAACGATGCCGCGCTGCTGCGCGTCGTCGGCAAGGAGCTGTTCCGCGCCGACTCCCGCCGCCTCGCCTCGGTCCTCGGCATCACCACCGATGAAGTGAATGTGTCGCTGCAGCGGCTGTTGCGCCTCGGCGCACTACGCATGACTGCCGCCGACCGCTGGGAGGTTCTGGATGGGCAATCCCGTCGTGCAATGGCAGATCGTCGCGCGTGACCCGGACGCCGTGGCGTCCTTTTATTCGAGCGTCTTCGGCTGGCGCGTCCGGACGGACAACAAGCTGGGCTTCCGCCAGATCGAGACCGGCGACGACCGCGGCATCGACGGCGGCGTCTGGCCTTCGCCGCCGGAGGGGCACAACCTGGTGCAGTTGTTCATCCAGGTGGAGGACATCGACGCCGTCATCGCCAAAGCGGTCGAGCGCGGCGCGCAGGTGCTGTTCCCGAAGTCGCACCTGCCGGACGGCGACACGATGGCGATCCTGCTCGATCCCGCGGGGCTGTCGTTCGGCGTCTACACGCCCGCATTGGTCAAGTAGTCTCCGTGCCTCTCTGTGCTCTCTGTGCTCTGTGGTGAAAACACGTGTGCATTCACCACAGAGACACAGAGAGCACAGAGGGGGACGGAGAGATTATTGACGCGCTTCTTCGAGGCGGTCGAAGCGCGTCTGCAGTTCCGTCGTCACCGGGCCGCGGCGGCGGTTGCCGATCACGCGGCCATCGATCTCCGTCACCGGCATCACGCCCTGGGTGGTGCTGGTGATGAACGCCTCGTCGAGGTCGAACAGCTCCGCCTCGCGCAGGGGGCGCTCGTCGACGCGGATCTTCGCGGCGAGGGCCAGGCCGATCACGCGGTCCCGGACGACGCCGGGGAGAATGTGCTCGTCGAGGGAATGGGTGATGACGCCGCCGTTGCGCACGGCGAAGAAGCTCGAGCTCGCGCCCTCGCGCACGAAACTGTCCGCCATCAGAATCGCCTCGTCGGCACCCGCGCGCTGCGCCTGCTTTTTCGCGATCGCGTTGCCGAGGAGGTTGACGGATTTCACGTTGCACATGTGCCAGCGCCGGTCCTCGGTCGTGATCACCTTGATCCCGCGCTCCTTCTTCGCCGCGTCGGGAAAGCGGAACACCCGTGAGTACGCGACGACCGTCGGCTCGCTCTGGTCGGGCCAGAAATGCGCGCGCTCAGCCTCGCCCCGCGAGATCTGGATGTAGATGATCCCGTCCTCGAACGCCGTCCGCGCCAGCAGTTCGTGCACGGTTTTCGCGAATGCGTCCTCCGGCCACGGGTTGCGGATCTCGACGTCCCGCAGCCCGCGCTCCAGGCGGCGGTAGTGCTCCGCGAGGAAGATCGGACGCTTGCCGATGAACTTGAAGATCTCGTACAGCGCGTCGCCGAACTGGAAGCCGCGATCCTCGACGCCGAGGACGCGCTCGTCGGTGGTGGTGTAGCGGCCGTTGAAGTAGAGGACGTCGGGCATCATCACACCGCCACCGCGCGCACGATCACGACCGTGCGGTCGTCCTGACCTTCCCTCCCCCACTTCGCCGCGCGGGTGAGGATTTCCTGGCCGATCTCCTGCGCGGACTTCGTACGGTTGGCCTTCACGAGCTTGATCAGGCGATCGATCCCGAACTCCCGGTCCTGGGCGTCGGAGGCCTCGACGATGCCGTCGGTGTACATGCAGAGCAGGTCGCCCGGCTCCAGCTTCACGAAGCCGCGCGTGTACGTCGCGTCGGGCGTGGGCCCGAGGACCGGGCCGCCGTTGCGGAGGAACTCGACCTTGCCGTCGTGAAGGACGAAGGGGAAGTTGTGCCCCGCGTTGCAGTAGATGAGGATCCCGCCCGTCTCCAGCTCGCCGTAGAACAGCGAGACGAACTTCGTCGTCAGGCGGCCGCGGTGGATGATGTGGTTCAGCTTCTCCAGCGTACGGATGATCTTGAAGTCGCGGTCCGTGGCCATGCGCAGGCCCATGTAGACGTCGCGCACGATCAGAGCCGCGGGCAGGCCGTGGCCCGAGCCGTCGGCGATGGCGAGTCCGAGGATGTTGTCGGAGACGGGGATGAAATCGTAGAAGTCTCCGCTGACGATCTCCGCGGGCACGGTGCGGCCCCAGATGTCGTAGCCCGCATACAGCGGGATGCGCTGCGGCAGGATCGACTGCTGGATGCGCTGCGCCTCGACGATCAGCGACTCGTACCACTGCGTGCGGATCTTCTGGTTGATGGCGTAGCGAATGAGGTTCAGCGAGAAGAGAATGTCCTCGCGCCCGAGCGCCGGCGAGACGTTGAAGGACATGATGTAGTCCTCATCGCCCACCGAGATCGCGCAGAACCGCTGCGCGCCGAGCTTCCCTTCGAGGACGGGATCGAACCCCGGATCGGTCGGGTCCATGACCACGATGCCGTTCTCGAGCACCAGTTCGATCGGCTTGTAGTCCTTCGGCACTTCGATGTGCAGCTCGCCCTCGTGCTGCTGCCCGAAGCGGCCGACCAATTCATACGCGTCATCGCGCGCCTCGTACACGCGCCCGCCGGTGATGCCCAGTTGGTCGCGGAAATTCGCGGCGATCGTCTCGCCAATCTGCGCGACGGTGGTGGTGACCGAATCGCCCGTGTCGATCTGCTCGAGGGTGCGCTCGACCTGGGTGAGTAGGCGTTTATAGTCCATTACTTGCGCTTACGCGCAGCGCGGATGCGGTTTACGCGGTCCTGTTCCCATCGATCGCGGTCAGCCTGCGCCTCTTCGATCGTTCGGTACTTCCGTACGCCCCGTGGAATACACGTGCCGACGGAACCCAGAAGCGCCTCCGAGAGGCGCCACAGATAGCGAATCTTCCGCGGGATCGCAGGATCGCCGGCGTCATATCTCAGCGCCGCATCCGGCATATCTTCGATTCGACGGTATTTGAAAACTGGCATCACTCTCCCAACCCTGGATACTTCTGGCGAAGCCGATAGGCGTCGGCTTTGTCGTGCGGCCGAACGGTGTTTATCTTCATCTCGTATAGCGTGGCTGCAGTCACAACGCGAATCGGAATACCTTCGTACTCGAGCACTTCATTAGGCAGATTGTCGTACGAATACGCCTCGCCTAGGCGTGTGAGAAAGTCCATGCTGAAAGTCTCATCCGGCGGACCGTACGTCACCGACGGGTACTCACCGAGAAGATCGTCCGCGGAGATTTCATCGACATGCGGGTCGTTCCACACGTTCTTGAGTGCACGCTTCAATCGCTCGATGTTGTCGCGATCAGCACGGATGAAAAAGTCGGCATCGGTTGTCGCCCGGATCACGCCATGCAAGTTTAGAGCGATCGCACCGAAGACGATGTAATCAACATTCTCGCGGTTCATCTCGCGAATCAGGTCGAAGATCTTTTCGAACTCCATCGCTACCGTAACTCTATCCCATCAACCTCATACGGCGCCTTCACTCCCAGCGCGCCGAGCACCGTCGGGTAGATATCCCCGATGTAGGGCGCCCTTGCCGCTCGTCAGCTTCCGGTTGATGAAGAAGATCCCCTTCACGATCTCGGGGTCGACCGAGCAGTGGTCGCCGCTCCACACCTGCTTGTTGTCCTCGAACACCTTCTTCGGGACGCCGCCCAGGGAGGTCTGCCAGGAGACGCGGTAGCCGTCGTTGTTCATGACGAAGAGGTCGGGGATCATGTTGGGGTCGAACTTCTTGTACGCCTCTTCGCGCGTGACGACGCGGCGGACGGGGTGCTCGTTGGTCTCGGGGTCGACCATGGCCACGAGGCGCTCCTTCAGCTCGGCCTTGAGCGCGTCGTACTCGGCGCCGGGCTTGACGATGCCCTGCGCCTCGCGGCCTTCGAGGTTGACGTAGACCTCGCCGAGGCCCATGGCGTAGGCGCGGGTCTTCGACCAGTCGACGTTCTCCCAGAACTGGCCCTGGTCGAAGAGCATCTCCACGTTGCGGTCCTTCACCTCGACGCCGGTCTTGAGGGTCATGTAGCCGTTCATCACCAGCCAGGTGTTGTAGTGAACGTGACGTCGGTACGACGCGAAGCCGTGGTCCGACGCGACGAGCAGCAGCACGTTCTTCTTTTCCGCCGCGGCCATCGCGTCGCCGACGATGGAGTCCATGAGCTGATACGCCTTCAGCAGCGCGTCTCCCCACTCCGCGGCGAGCTTCGCGTCGTACGCGGGATGTTTCGGATCGATGAAGCGCCAGAAGACGTGGCCGACGCGGTCAGGGAACTCGAAGCACTGCACGATCAGGTCGTCGTCGCGCTGGAGGAAGGAGTGGAACAACTTCCGCGACTGCGCGACGGTCCATTCCATGTCGTCCCAGAAGATCTTCTCCGTCGCGAACCCCTCGGAGATCGCCCAGGTGTCGATCTGCCAGCCGATGGTCTTGTACGGCCCGTGCTCCTTGGCCAGTTGCGGCGCCCAGTCCGACGGGGCCGAGACCTTGAACCCCGGCGGCAGCGCGCGCGGATCGAAGTTGATCGGCGAGAGGTACAGCTTGATCTCCGGCTGCACGCTGATGAGGTGAAAGCGGCTGATGCCGCGGACTTTGATCAGCGGATTGAACGGAAACACGAAGTCCACCCAACCCGTCCACTCCCCCGCCCGCAGCGGGTACTTCTTCCCGCTGACTTCGATCTCGATCGAGTTGCGGTCGCTCGCGACCGTGATCTGCATCGGGATGGTGATGAACGGCGGCTCCTTGAACAGCTTGTTCGGCGGCCCCTGGATCTTCGTGTCGATGACGCCCTTGTTGTCCTCGAGCTGGACCACTTCGATCGAAAACTCGTTCGCCCCGCCACGCTGGAAGTCGAGCTCGGACGTGAAGTAGAACGGCTTGCCCACGCGCGCGGAGATGTCGGGAACGCCGAGGCCGGAGAGCATGTGGCCCTTGTGGTCATCCGCGCCGAAGTCGGTGGCCGGGAACGTCACCGGCACGTGGACCACCGTCGCCTTCTTCCCGTGGCTCGCCGCGACTTCCCAGAACGGCGTTCCCTGCCGGCGATTGATGACGCCGGGACGCGTCTCCGGGATGTACTTCTTCACGCCGAAGAACACCCCGGCGCCGAGGAGGAGGCCGAGCACGAGGAGGATCGCGCCGCCGATCCGGCGTCCGCGCAGGAGCAGGATCGCCGCGATGACCGCGAACAGCAGCAGCGCGGCCAGGCCGAGGAACAGGGCGTTGGACTTGCCGAAAAGGAACGGCTCGGTGGTCTCGTCGAACGCCGCGAACACCGGCATGTACGTCTTCGGATCGCGGCGGAGGAAGTCGAAGATGCCGGTGCGGCCGGGGTCGATCCCGGTGCTGAACGTCGACCACGACACCGGCGTCTGCGCCGGCGTCGTCGGGAGCAGCGGGTGGTACGTCCCGTTCGCGCGCAGCTTCGCCAGGTTCGGCAGTTTCCCTTCGTTCATCCACCGCTCGGTGTAGCGGGCGTCGACGCCGTCGAAGCCGAGCACGATGACTTTCTGCTGAGCGAACACCGGAACCACGAGCGCGAGCGCGCTCAGGAAGATGAGTTTTCTGAACGACATGCGAGGGCATGATACAAGTTGGCAGTCAACAGTTTGCAGTGGGCAGGAGTTTGTTCACCGCTCCTGTCAACTGCGTACTGCCAACTGCCAGCCCGTCCCCGGCACCCGTCTTGTAAAACCTGCATCCGAGGAGTAACACGATGAAAATTCGCCAGTTGACCACGGTCGCGATCGCCTGCGCGCTCGCGACGCTCGTCGCGTGCGGCGGCGGTGAGAAGAAGAACGGCGGCGGCGCGCGCGGCGATGCAGACCGGCTCGTCATCGGCCTGAAGAGCAGCCCCACGAACATCGACCCCCGCGTCGGTCAGGACAACGCCTCGGGGCGCATCTTCGATCTCTGCTGCCGCGGCCTGGTGCGCGTCACGCCGGAGATGGACTACGCCCCGGACGTCGCCACGGGCTGGGAGACGCCCGACGACCGGACGATCATCTTCAAGCTCAACCCGAGCGCCAAGTTCCAGGACGGCCGTCCCGTCACTGCCCAGGACGTGAAGTGGACCTACGACACGCTGATGGCCGAGGGGTTCGTCAGTACGAAGAAGTCGGGGTACTCATCCGTCGAGAGCATCGAAGCGACCGACCCGCAGACGGTGGTCTTCCACCTCAAGGAGCCGAACGGCGGCCTCTTCGACAACCTCACCCTCGGCATCATGCCGCAGGGCTCCGACCCCAATACGTCGAAGACGACGCCGATCAGCGTCGGCCCGTACCGGGTCGTGGCCTTCAAGACCGACGAGAGCGTCGAGCTGGAAGCGTCCGAGCACTGGCACCACGGCGTCCCGAAGATCAGGAACCTGCAGGTCCGGGTGATCCCCGATATGACCACGATGGTGCTCGAGCTGCGCCGCGGCTCGGTGAACCTGGAGATCAATCAGATCCCCTTCGAGAACGTCGACGAGTTCACGAAGAGCCCGAAGCACCAGGTGGTGAAGAAGCCGGGCTCCGTGTGGCAGTACCTCGCGTTCAACCTGAAGGACCCCGTTCTGGCGAAGAGAGAGGTACGGCAGGCCATCGCGCACGCGATCGATCGAGAGCGCATCATCCGCGACCTGCTGCGCGGGCACGGCGTCGTCGCCGACACGATGTTCGGCGAAGGACACTGGGCGCGCGCGACGGGACTCCCCTCCTACCCGTACGACCCCGCGAAAGCGAAGCAGCTCCTCGACCAGGCGGGCTTGCGCGATCCCGACGGCGACGGCCCGCAGACGCGCTTCCCACTGGTGTTCAAGACCTCGACGGACACGGAAGCGAACCTGCGCGCGCAGATGATCCAGCAGATGCTGCAGCAGGTCGGCATCAAGGTCGAGATCCAGACGAGCGAGTTCGGCACGTTCCTCGACGACGTCGCGAAGGGCAAATTCCAGATGTACTCGCTCAGCCGCAACGGCATCGCCGATCCCGACTTCTACTACGTCATCTTCCATTCGAAGAACATCCCGCCCGAGGGACAGAACCGCGGGTACTACAGCAACCCGAAGGTGGACGACCTCATCGCGCAGGGACGGGCGACGTTCGACCGCAGCAAGCGCCGCGAGATCTACGCGCAGATCCAGCGGATCGTGCAGGAGGACCTGCCGTACGTCTCGCTCTATCACCAGATCAACGTGGCGGTGATGGACAAGGACCTGCAGGGGTACACGATGTATCCGGCCGGGTTCTGGCTGGGCATCCCGCAGATGAGCCACGCGGGCGCCGCGCAGTGAGACACGTAGGGCGTGGGCTTCAGCCCGCCCCTCCACGGGGGCGGGCGGGCTGAAGCCACGCCCTACGTCAACTCAGTAGTCGCCGCAGACCGTCTCGATGAGGATCGCGCAGACCTGGTACGGGTCCATGTTCGCCGCGGGACGGCGATCCTCGAAATAGCCCATAGCCGAGGTTGGCGGTCGCCATCGGGATGCGCACCGAGGCGCCGCGGTCGCTCACGCCGTAGCGGAACTGGTGCATCGGCGCGGTCTCGTGCTGGCCGGTGAGGCGCTCCTCGTTGTGCGCGCCGTAGACCTTGATGTGCTCGTCGTGGCGCTTCTCGAGCTTGCGCATCGCGTCCTCGATGATCTTCATGCCGCCCGGCTGCGCGCGTGAGCTTCGTCGAGAAATTGGTGTGCGCGCCGGCGCCGTTCCAGTCGCCCTTCACCGGCTTCGGGTACAGCGTCGCGCTGACCCCGAACTCCTCGCCGATGCGGTACAGCAGCCAGCGCGCGAGCCACATCTCGTCGGCGATGTCCGGCGCGCCGACGGCGCCGATCTGGAACTCCCACTGCGCGGGCATCACCTCGGCGTTCGTCCCGACGATGTGGATCCCCGCGCGGATGCAGGCGTCGGCGTGGGCCTCCACGATCTCGCGGCCGAACACCTCGTCGCTCCCGACGCCGCAGTAGTAGCCGCCCTGGGGCGCGGGGAAGCCATGATCCGGCCAGCCCATGGGGCGATTCCCTTCGAAGAGTGTGTACTCCTGCTCGATCCCGAACCACGGGTCGTGATCCTTGTACTTCTCGGCCACCTCGCGCAGCGCCGCGCGGGTGTTGCTCCAGTGCACCGACCCGTCGGGGTTCAGCACCTCGCAGAGCACCAGGATGTCGTTCTCGCGATGGAGGGGATCGGGGACGGATTTCACGGGGCGGAGGAGCAGGTCGGAGAAGTGGCCGCTCGCCTGAGCTCGTGCTCGATCCGTCGATAGCCCCACTCCGGAATGTCTTCCAGTTTCTTGACGGGGTGATCGAGGATCTTCGTCTTCGAACGAAGTTTGGCGGTCGGCTTCTGACCATCGATCCAGATGTACTCAGCTGTGATCTTGCCCAAGGTGATACCTCCTGAAGGTGGTTGGGAACAACCACTTCGAAGATAACAGAGAAACCGAGTCCTGAGTCCTGAGTGCTGAGTAGGGAGGCGCCGCGGATGCGTTAAGTATGGTTGGGGTCTGACCCCAACCATACTTAACGGATGCCGTGCGGACTCAGGACTCAGGACTCAGGACTCAGGACTTGCCCCGTCCCCGGACTCGCAAGAAACGATTCGTCCCACACGACCACCTGGTTCTTGCCGAGGTTCTTGGCGCGGTACATGGCGGCGTCGGCGCGGCGGAGCATCTCGCCCTTCTCGACCTCGCCGGGCGTGGTGGTGTTGGGATCGGGGGCGTACCGCGCGATGCCGATCGACGCGGACAGGATCCCCGCGAGGTGCAGCGGCGGCATGGAGAAGCCCCACTCGCGCGAGAGGAACACCGTCGTTTCGATCGCGCGGCGGATCTCCTCGCCGATGCGGAGCGCTTCTTCCATCGACGTCTCCGGCAGCACCATCACGAACTCGTCGCCGCCGTAGCGCGCGACAGTCGCCTCGGGGTGCTGCACGATGCGCTTGAGCAGGAATCCCACCTCGCGCAGCACCTGACTCCCGGCCAGGTGCCCGTGGCAGTCGTTGATGACCTTGAAGCGGTCGAGGTCGAGGAAGATGAGGACCGCTTCCTTCCCCGTCTTCTTCGCGGCGTCGAGCGTTTCGGTGAGGCGCACGTGGAACCAGCGGTCGTTGTAGAGGCCCGTGAGGTCGTCCTTCTTCGCCAGCTCGTGCGCGCGCTTCGCGTCGAGCGCGTTCTGCAGGGTGAAGGACGTGTAGCCGGCGAAGATCTCCAGCAGGGTCATGTCGCGGCGGGTGAAGGTCTTCCCTTCCAGCCGGTTGATCAGCTCGAGGACGCCGCAGACGTGTTTGCCGATGTAGACCGGCACCGCCACGATCGAGTGCGTCGTGAAGCCGATCTGCTCGTCGATGTTGTTGTAGAAGTACTGGTCGGCCTGCGCGTCGGCGGACAGGTGCGGCGTGCCGCTCTGATACACGCGCCCGACGATGCCGTGCCGCGCGGAGAGCCGCTGCCCGACGAGATTGCGACTGGCATCGCCGAAGGTGGCAATGAAAACCAGCTCGTTCTCCCGCCGCGACGCCACTTTGCGGAACGGGTCGTCGAGCAGGATCGACCCCGATTCCGAGGGGA
Source organism: uncultured Acidobacteriota bacterium (assembly GCA_963821585.1). Lineage (GTDB taxonomy): Bacteria > Acidobacteriota > Thermoanaerobaculia > Gp7-AA8 > Gp7-AA8 > QHVT01. The sequence goes on along the minus strand of CAWGEI010000003.1, from coordinate 1,840,662 downwards.
CGAACTCGTACGCCTTCTGGAGGATCTGGCGCAGGACGAGGTCGAGGTCGACGTCGTCCCTCAGCGACAGACCGGCTTTGTGCCGCTCCAGGAAGCGCTCGAGCTGAGGTGTCTCGAGAGAATGGAAGTGGATCATCGGGTCGTGAACCGTCTGATTATAGGCCGTTTCCGGAATCGCACTCTTCCGCGGCGCAGGCTTCGATCTCGAAGGAAATCGCTGCATAGGCGGCGCCGGCGTTGCGCAGCCGGACCCAGTTGCGGGCAAACTCGGCGACGTAGCGGGCCAGAAAAACGATCAGTCCCAGGCGCTGGACCTGCTCGACGTGCGCGAGCTCGTGGCGCAGGAGACGCTCGTACGACGCGCCCTCCAGCATCTTCCGGAGGTAAATGCGGCGCCCGAGGGTGATGGCGATGACGTCGCGGGCCAGGCAGAGACGCAGCCACCATGGGTAGCCCACGATGATCTTCACCCGCAAATTCTTATAATCCGCGGCCATGCGCAGACTGTACCTCCCTCTCCTCCTCTTTGTCGCCACGGCCGCCTTCCCGCAGCAGGACTTCAGCAAAGTCGAGGTGAAGCCGGCGAAGGTCGCCGGCTCGGTGTGGGTGCTCGTGGGCGCCGGCGGCAACATCGGCGTGTCCGTCGGCGACGACGGGATCGTGATGATCGACGATCAGTACGCGCCGCTCGCGCCGAAGATCGAGGCCGCGCTGAAGTCGATCACGGACAAGCCGGTCCGCTTCATCCTGAACACGCACTACCACGGCGATCACACAGGCGGGAACGAGATCTTCGGCAAGTCCGCGCCGATCGTCGCCCACGAGAACGTCCGCAAGCGCCTCATCTCGGGCACCACGCGCCGTGGGGCGACGACACCGCCAGCGCCCGCGGCCGCGCTGCCCGTGCTGACGTTCAACGACAGCGTGACCATTCACCTGAACGGCGAGGACGTCCGCGCCGTCCACATGCCGCACGGACACACCGACGGCGACTCGGTGATCTGGTTCACGAAGTCGAACGTCGTCCACATGGGCGACGACCTGTTCAACAACCGCTTCCCCTTCGTCGACCGCGAGAACGGCGGCAGCGTGCGCGGCCTGATCGTGAACATCGACAAGGTCATCGCCACGATCCCCGACGACGCCAAGGTGATCCCCGGCCACGGCGCGATCACGGACAAGAACGGGCTGCGGACGTTCGTGGCCATGCTTCGCGGCACGTCCGCGGCGATCGAGCAAGGCATCGCCGAGGGCAAGTCGCTCGATCAGTTGAAGGCCGACAAAGTGCTCGCGACGTGGGAGCCGTGGGGCGCGGGCTTCATCAAGACGGACGACTGGATCAAAACGATCCACGATGAATGGACGGGGAAATAGGACCGGCTCACCACAGAGAGCACAGAGGACACAGAGACCTCTCTGTGCTCCCTGTGCTCTCTGTGGTGAATTACGATTTCTGCTTCACCGAAAGCGTCAGCTCGAATTTCGCCACCGGCTCGTCCCCGAGCTTGTCGGGGACAGTCGCGACGACGTGGACTGTCGCCTCCTGGCGCTCGCCGCTCTCCAGCGCGCGGCGGATGAGGTCCTGGATCAGCGGCCCGTCGTTGTTCGTGAATACGACCGCTCCCTCGGCGCGCTTGAGGAACTCCCCTTTGATGTCCTTGAAGATGAAGTTCACGCGCACTTTCTTCTGCGCGACGAGGTTGAACGCGATCAACCCTGCGGCAACGTCCGCGCCCATGCAGAGCGTGCCGAGGTACATCGCGCGGATGTCGCGGCGCCGGGTGATCCAGTTCAGCGGGATGCGCACGATGCACCGCTCGGCGCTCAGCTCCACGATCTTCGGCCGCACGAGCCAGAGCAAAAAGACGTTCTGCAGGGACCAGAGGCGGACCATGGTGGTCGGATTCATCGCTTCACCTTCGCCGGGTCGATTTTCCGCCGGGCCATCGGCGCCATCATCCGGTCATAGACCGCGTCGGGCAGGAGCCGCGCCGTGCGCATGAACAGCGACGTGCGGAACGGGAACTCGATCACGCGTTTGCCGCGCTCGAGGCCGTCCGCGATGATCCTCGCCGCGCGGTCGGCATTCATGAGGAAGGGCATGCGGAAGCGGTTTTTCTCCGTCATGGCCGTGGCCACGAAGCCGGGGTTCACGATCGTCACGCCGACGCCGTAGGGCGCGAGCTCGATGCGCGAGGCTTCGAGGAACGACTGCATCGCGGCCTTGCTCGCGGAGTACGCGCCGGCGACCGGCAAGCCGCGCAGGCCGGCGACCGACGCCACACCCACGAAACGCCCGGCGCGGCGCTCGACCATCGACGGGATCACGGCGTCGAAGAGGTACAGCATGCCCAGTACGTTCACGCGAAGGACCTGCTCGGCGTCGTCGAGCTTGAACTTCGTCGCGTGCCCCGGGATGCTGATCCCGGCGTTGGCGATCGCGAGGTCGAAGGGACCGCCGAGCTCGGATTCCGCGCGGCGGACAGCGTCGCGAACCGAGGCGACGTCGGTGACGTCGCAGCCGATCGCGACGGCGCGCGGCAGCTCGCGCGCGAGCTGCTCGAGCAGGTCCGTCCGCCGCGCGAGCAGCGCCAGTGCGTAGCCGCGCTTCGCCAGCTCGCGCGCAAGCTCGAGACCGATGCCGCTGGATGCGCCGGTGATGAGGGCTCGCCTGCTCACGTTCTCCACGACGCGCGCGATTCTACACGGTGGCGTTGCCAGTGACCGATTGCCCGTGGCCCGCAGTGCTGCCTGCTGGGCGACAGCGTGCGTTATCCTAAGTCGTGATGACAGCCTCGCTACCGCAATCGCATCACGATTACTCGTTCGCGGACTACCTCGCGATCGAGCGTGACAGCGAGATCAAACACGAATTCGATGCCGGCGAGATTCTGGCCATGTCCGGCGGAACATCCAGACACAGCGCGCTCGCGATGAACGTCGGGTTTGCGCTCCGCGGCACGCGTCCCGACGGCTGCACCGTGTTCCAATCGGACATGCGGGTCCGCGTCGCTGCGACCGGCCGAGCCATGTATCCTGATGTATCGATGGTTTGTGGACCCATCGAATACGATCCCGAGGACGCAGCGCGTACCACCATCACCAACCCGGTGCTCGTCGTCGAAGTCCTTTCCGTGACGACGGAGAAAGGCGACCGCGGGAACAAGTGGATGCACTATCAGCGCATCCCGTCGCTTCAGGAGTACGTCCTCGTCAGCCAGGAGCCGCGCATCGAAATCTTCCGCCGCACGCCCTCCGGCACCTGGGAGTACTTCGAAGTGCGTGAAGGCAACGTGAGCCTCGCCGCCGGCCCTGCCCTCGATCTCTCCATGCTTTACGCCGACCTTCCCGTCTGAACGCTTACGCTGGCGTTGCCAGTGACCGGTTGGTCCTCTCACTCCCCGATGATCTTCACCATCACCCGCTTGTCCCGCCGGCCGTCGAACTCGCCGTAGAAGATCTGCTCCCACGGACCGAAGTCGAGCTTGCCGTTCGTGATCGCCACGACGACCTCGCGGCCCATGATCTGCCGCTTGTGGTGCGCGTCGCCGTTGTCCTCGCCGGTGCGGTTGTGGTGATAGCGCTCCGGGCTGGGGTCGTAGGGCGCGAGCCATTCCAGCCACCTCTTGTAGTCCTCGTGCAGGCCGCGCTCGTCGTCGTTGATGAAGACGCTGGCGGTGATGTGCATGGCGTTCACCAGGCACAGCCCTTCCTGCACGCCGCTGGCCCGGACCTCGGCCTCGACCTGGGACGTGATGTTCACCAGCTCCACGCGCTCGCGGGTATGAAAGGTGAGACGTTTCGTGTGAGACTTCATGCGCGTCGAACGATGAACGATGAGCGCTGATCGTGCAACCTGGCGCATCGCCGGCATCGCAGTCCTCGGACTCGCCGTCGCTGCGCTCGTCCTCGGGAGCCATCCCGCCAACCTCCCCGAGCCCTGGCTCGAGCGCTGGGTCCTGCGCAAGCTTCCCCCGGCTCGTCGATCGTCGTGGTGCGCAACACGATCGACGCCGAGGGCTGGAAGACCGTGGACGAAGGGGTGTCGGACACCGGCTCGCTGGTGATCGTGGAAATCGGCCGGGCTTGGGTGTCGCGGAAGTACGCCTACGCTCACTTCACCTTCGACCGCTTCGGACGCCTCGGCACCGTGCGCGTGGAGAGGGACGAGACGGCGTGGGCGCCGGCGGGCGGGAAGCTCGTACCGGTGGACTAAGACTTACTTCACGCGCTTCCTAAATAGTTAGTTGACCTAATGGGGAAGGGGCGTCTACCCTGCCTCCTCGTCCGGACGGGTCCGTCCAACACAAAAACTGAATACGTCGTGCAACCAGGAGGCTTTGCCATGCTGCGTTCCTTGAGATTCGTGTGCTTATTGTTGCTGGCGACAGCATTTACCGCCGCCGCGGCGCCTGTGCTTTCGAGCATCAGCCCGTCGAGCGGCTATCCCGGAACACAGGTCACGCTGAACGGCTCGAGCTTCGGCGCGACGCAGGGCTCGGGCGCGGTCTGGCTCGGCAACAAGCTCGCCGGCTCGATCGTGAGCTGGAGCGACACGCAGATCGTCGCCGTCGTGGCCTCGGGTGCGCTGTCGGGCAGCGCGCAGGTCAAGCAGGGCGGCGTGTGGGGCAACTCGCTGACGTTCACCATCATCACCCCCACGATCAGCAGCATCAGCCCGACCAGCGGCTATCCGGGCAATCAGGTCACCATCAACGGCACCAACTTCGGGGCCTCGCAGGGCAGCGGCCAGGTGTGGCTCGGGAACAAGAACGCGGGCTCGATCGTGAGCTGGAGCAACACCCAGATCATCGCCACGGTCGCGTCGAATGCTTCCGGCACCGGCAGCGCGCAGGTCTACCAGAACGGCGTGTGGGGCAACGCGGTGACGTTCACCGTGATCACGCCGAACATCACCAGCATCTCCCCCACCACCGGCGTGACCGGCACGCAGGTGACCTTCACCGGCACGAACTTCGGCGCCACGCAGGGCACCGGCAGCGTGTGGCTGGGCAGCAAGCTCGCCGGCTCGATCGTGAGCTGGAGCAATACCCAGGTCGTCGCCACCGTCGCCTCGGGCTCCGTCACCGGCAGCGCACAGGTGCAGCAGGGCGGCGTGTGGAACAATTCGCTGACGTTCACCGTCACGACGCCGACGCTCACGAGCGTCTCGCCGACAACGGCAGCCGCGGGCGATCAGGTCACGCTCACCGGCACGAACTTCGGGGCCACGCAGGGCACCGGCAGCGTGTGGCTGGGCAGCAAACTGGCCGGCTCGATCGTGAGCTGGAGCAACACCCAGATCGTCGCCACCGTCGCCTCGGGCTCGGTCACCGGCAGCGCGCAGGTGCAGCAGGGCGGCGTCTGGACGAACTCAATCGCCTTGACCGTGCTCACGCCCGTGCTGACCGACGTCTCGCCGTTCAGCGTACGCGCGGGCGATGAAGTCACGCTCACCGGCACGGACTTCGGGGCCACGCAGGGCTCGGGGAGCGTCTGGCTGGGCAGTAAGCTCGCGGCCAGCATCGTGAGCTGGAGCGACACGGAGATCGTCGCGGTCGTCGATTCCGGCTCCGTCACCGGCACCGCGCAGGTCCAGCGCGGCGGGGTGTGGAGCAACGCTCTCGAATTCGAAGTCATCACGCCGTGGATCACCAGCCACTACCCGTGCTGCGCGCCGGTCGGCGAGGAGCTGACGGTCTGGGGCTCGGGCTTCGGAACCAGCCAGGGCAGCGGCAAGGTCTGGATCGGGACGAAGTACGCGACGGAGATCGTCAGCTGGAACGACGACATGATCGTGGCCGTCGTCCCGGCCGGCACCGCGAGCGGTACCGTGCAGGTCTTCCAGAACGGAGTCTTCAGCAACTCGGTCGGCTTCACCCTCACGGTCCTGACGATCGACAACTTCTATCTTGGACTCGAGTACGTGGTCGGCGGCTTCGACACCTATGGCGTCGTGACCCTGACGGATCCCGCGCCCGCGGGCGGCATCACCGTCACGCTCTCTTCGAGCGACGCGCACGTCATCGTGCCGGCTACCGTGACGGTCCTGGAAGGGCATTGGGACGTCTTCTTCACCGTCGAGACCACCGCCGTCACGGCGACCACCGCGGCAACGGTGACCGCGACGGACGGCATCAGCACGCTCTACGCAACGACGAATGTCACCCCGAACGGCGTGCAGTACCTGAGCTTCACGCAGTCGGAGGTACACACCGGCGAGGAAATCACCGGGCAGGTGACCCTCTACCTGCCCGCACCCGCGGGTGGTGCGGTCGTCGCACTCTCGTCCTCGAACACCGGCGTCCTGCCGCTGCCGGCCACCGTCACGGTGCCCGAGGGAGAGACGGAAGCGACGTTCCCCGCGACGGCGAGTGGTCCGGTGCCGTCGATCGAGAATGCCGAGCTGACCGCAACCTACGAGAACATCGCGGCCACGAATTCGGTGTACATGCTGCCCGCCCAAGTCACGGCGATCACGATCACGCCGGCGAGTGTGGTCGGCGGAGAGGAAGACGCCACCGTCGAAGTGACGCTGTCCGAGCCGGCCGCGGAAGGAACGACCGTGTACTTCGACACGACGCACTGGGCGGCGGACATCGATCCGCTCGTGTTCCCCGAAGGCGAGACGACGGCGGAGACGACCCTGCACACGCGCTACATCGAAGAGACGACCACCGTCGTCGTCACCGCGGCGGTCCACCTCCAGAGTCCCGGCGTGAGCGCATCGGTCGAGATCCAGCAACTCGCGCTCACGCTCGACTCGATCTCGATCTCGCCGGACGAAGTCATCGGCACCAATCCCACCACGCTGACCGTGAACATCACCGAGGCTGCGCCTGAGGGTGGCTTCCTGGTCGATACGTTCGCCTATAACAGCGCCTTCACCACTCCGTTCGTCATCGTGCCCGAGGGAGAGACATCGGTCACGACGACCATCGAGACCGAGGTTCCCGAGGACCTGGAGGAGACGAACGCCTTCGGCGGCGCGGCCCACGCGGCGACGGTCAGGGGCCAGGGCTTCATCATTCATCCGCCGTCGGGCACGTATGTGACTTCGCTCGCGCTCGCGACGTCGCGTACGGCGGGCGGCAATCTCGTCACCGCGACGGTCACCCTGAACGAAGACGCCGGAACCGGCGGCGCGGTGATCGCACTCGACAGCAGCAACGTCGCGCTGGCGACGGTGCCTTCGACCGTGACCGTGCCGGAAGACGAGACCACCGTGACGTTCGACGTCGACACGGACGCCGTCGTCGCGTCGGCCGACGTCACGATCCGCGCGACGTACAACAGCATCATTCGCAAAGCACTGCTGCAGGTCGTGCCGACCGAGGGAACGCTCTCGCTCGTCAGCCTCAATCTCGACGACAACGTCTACCGCGGCAACGACCTGACCGGCAGCGTCACGCTGAGCGCCCCGGCCCCATCCGGAGGCACCATCGTCACCCTCGGCGGCTCGCGCGCGAACATCGCCACCGTGCCCGCCTCCGTGACTGTTCCCGAGGGAGAAACCACCGCCAACTTCACGATCACGACGAACGAGGACATCAACTTCGATCGCCGGATCCTCGTCACCGCCACCTACGACGGCATCGTCCGGTCGCAGTTGGTGAAGGTAGTGGAAAACAACGAGTAGCACGAGAAGCGGAGCGCCGGTGTGTTTGCCGGCGCTCCGCTGTTTTTCCTGGGCTCATTTCAACGTCGGCAGCTTCACCGGGTTCTCGAACACCGCCGCGAACAGATCTCCCACCTTCGCCAGACGGTTGGGCATCGTCCGGATGTTGTACTTCAGCGGGTCGAGCTTCTTCGTGATCTCGCTCCACTTGAGCGGCGCGGACACCGGCGCGCCGTCGATGGCTCGCGGTGAGTAGGGCGCGACGACGGTCTTGCCGTAGCCGTTCTGCATGCAGTCGAGGTAGAGGCGTCCGCGCCGTGCGGCAAGCGCCCGCTCGACGGTGATGCCGGGCACCTTCTCGGCGACGGCCGCCGCGATCGAGCAGGCAAACTCGGCGACAGCTTCGTGCGTGTAGCCCGGGGCAAGCGGGACGAAGACGTGGATGCCACGTTTACCCGAGGTCTTCGGCACGCCGGGGAGCTCCAGGGTGTCGAGGACCTTGCGCATCACGCCGGCGGCTTCGATGGCCTGCTCGATGCCTTTCCCTTTCGCGGGGTCGAGGTCGAAGAGGATCCAGTCCGGCTCCTCGAGGCTTTCGGCGCGCGAGGACCACATGTGCAGCGTCAGCGCGGACATCTGCGCGAGCCAGCGCAACGCGTCCACGCTGTCGGCGACGAGGTGCTTCGCGACGCCGCTCTTCGTCGTCCGGGTGGGCGTCTCCACGATCGTCAGCCACGGCGGCCCTTCCTTGCCGATGCTCTGGTGGAACCACGACGGTTTGTGGATGCCCTGGTTCCAGTGCTCCAGCGCCAGCGGCCGGTCCTTCAGCGCGCGCAGCATCGGCTCGGCCACGGCCTCGTAATACGCGACGACGTCCTTCTTCGTGATGCCGTCTTTCGGATAGAGCAAACGGTCGGGGTTGGTGAGGTTGACTCTGCTCTGCGCGCTCGCAACGGCGGTCGGCTTCTCTTTCACCACATCCTCCACACTCTTGTCGTCCCGCAACCCGAGAAACACGGGATGGCGGAGCCGATGATCGCTGGTCCACTCACCGAACCCTACCTGCGCGACGAGCCGGGGCTTCGTCCAGATCGCGGACTTCACGCGCGGTGCGTCCTTGACCAGCGACTTCGGGACGACGTCCTTCGCCAGTTGATCGCGCAGCGAGACGCGCATCTTTGCGGAGAACCCCGTGCCCACCTTTCCCGCATAGCGCAGCTCGCCATCCTCATTCACCGCGAGATGGAGCGAGCCGATCTCGCGGTCCGTCGCGTTCGACGGCTGCCAGCCCACGATGACGAGCTCCTGCTCGTTGACGGCCTTGATCTTCAGCCACTCCTTCGAGCGCCGCGTCTCGTACACCGACGATTTCCGCTTCGCGATCACGCCCTCCCAGCCGCCCGCCTTCGCGTGTTCCAGGGCCTTCTCCCCCGGCATGTCCAGGATCTGCGAAAGGGCGATGCCCGCCGGCGGCTTCGCGAACGCCTTCTCCAGCAGCTTGCGGCGCTCGACGTACGGCAGGCGCCGGAGGTCCTTGCCGTCGAGCCAGAGGATGTCAAAGAGGATCAGCCGTTCGTTGCCCCCCTGCTGCAGGAGCTGGAACCGCGGCGCGCCTTGTGCGTCGAGCACCACGACCTCGCCGTCGAGGACGAGATCCCTGGCCTTGATCTTCTTCAGCGCCTCGTAGGTGCGTGGAAAACGCGGCGCGAGATCGAGCTCGTTACGGCTGAGCATCGCGATGCCGCCGGTGGTGATGGCGATGACGGCGCGGAAGCCGTCGTACTTCAGCTCGTACGCCCACTCCGCGCTGTTGCCCGGAGGAGCCTCCGCGAGCGTGGCCAGCATCGGAGGAAAGACTTTCTTCAGCAATTGCTTCGGCGTCATGTGTTTTCCGGAGGCGGCGCCACCACGCGCACCTCATCGAATCCCTCGTCAAACGACGGCGGCACGAGCTTCCTCGCGGTGACGAAGATCACGACGTCCGGCACGCGCGCCTTCCCTTCGCGGCTTCGGTTCCGCGCGATGGCATCCTTCACCGCGATCTCGAAAAAGTACGCGACCACGCGGGCGCCGTGCGCCTTCCCGAGCGCGATCAGCGGCGCGCGCACCGCGGGCGTCGGGCTCGTGTTGTCGACGGCGACCGACTTCCCCGCCGACAGGGCGGCCACGATCAGCTCACACTGCTTCGCGTCGCGGTTGCGTGCGTTCGGCATCAGGTCCTTGCTCACATGCACGTGCGTTGCCGCCAGTTGGGCACGGTAGTATGTCGACTTCCCCGCGGCCTGCATTCCCACGAAGATGATCAACTCCGGCATCGGTACAGGGAGGATGACATGAAGTGGCTGAAATGGTTCATCGCCGGCGCCCTCGCCGTCCCGCTCGGACATCAGATCGCGCTCTGGATCCTGAACGCGATCCAGTTCATCGACCGCGCCCCGTTCGGGATGGCGGCGACGAAGCCGTTCGGCGTGCCGTCCCTCATCTCCCTCTCCTTCTGGGGCGGCGTCTGGGGCATCATCCTCGGCCTAATCCTCGTCCGCGCGCGCGGCACGAAGTACTGGGTGCTGGCCATCGTGATCGGCGCTATCGCGCCGACCCTCGTCGCGGGACTCGTCGTCGCGCCGCTGAAGGGGATGCAGGTGGGTGGAAATCCCAGGCTGCTGGTGACGGGGCTGATCGTCAACGCGGTGTGGGGATTGATGACCGCGGTGTTCTACCGGCTCATGAGCCGGCGCTAAGGCAATGGCGCGCTACATCAAGAAATTCACCCGCATCGGCTCCGCGGGGCCGACCGAGGAGCGCGGCTTCGCGATCTGGGCGGGCTACGAACTCGTCGGCGTCGATCGCGACCTCTCCGCCTACGGGCTGCTGAAAGCGGACGAGCATGAGGAAGAGGCGCGCGGGGTCACGACCTTCGTGCGCGTCGAGCCGGACGACGTCGCGACATACGCGAAGCTGGGGTTAAGTGTGGATGGGGTCTGACCCCAACCACACTTAACCCCCGGCGCAATCCTTGCTCAAGCCTCGGTGTCCGAGGTTATGCCCGCCGATCCCCTGCGTTTCCCGTATCGCAACGAGCTCCGCTTCCCCGTCATCGGGCTCGAAGCCGAATTCCGTGTATTCGTCGACGAACAGGAGATCGTCCCCGAGGAGTATTGGCGCACGCCGTCCGAGTTCATTGCGCGGCCGCTGCTGCGGCGCAGCTCGAAAGCGTCGCAGCTTCCCACCGGAGGCGCGGTCTACTTCGACGGCGGCGTCCTCGAGGTCGTCACGCCGGTGATCGAGATCGCGCCGCAGTGTACGGCCCGCGTCGTGCGCAGCCTGTGGGAGCAGATCGGCTTCGTTCGCGATCAGCTCGACCGGTGGCAGCGCAACAACGCAAAAGACGTGCGCCTGCAGGCATTCAGTTGCCACTTCAACATTTCGTATGAGCTCTCGCGCGACGAGCGCAACCGCAACCGGACCATTCAGAAGCTGGCGATGCTCCTCGCCTACCTGCTGCCCGCGCCGGTGATCGTCGCCGGCGCGAACCGCAGGTCGAGCGGGATGGGCGTCCGCCCGCGCCGCGACCGCATCGAGATCACGTTCGACTTCACGCCCGATCCAGGGATGATGGCCGCGACGACCGCGCTGATCGTCGGGATCGTGCGCGAGGTCATCACCTGGCCCTCGTACCGCGTCGAGGAGCTCGCAGCGCGCGGCCTCCCGGTGCTCCAGGGCGTGACCCCCGGCAAACACGCCACGCGCAACGGGTGGGTCACGCGTGATTTCCATTTCCCGCAAAGCCCGTTCACGACACCCGTCGACGCACAGGTGTGGTCTCTGACCGACGGCCGCACGCTCTCGCTGCGCGCGATCGCCCTCCAGACCGCCACGCATTTCGGCGACTCGATCCGCACGTCCGCCGACTCGTTCTCCGCTCGCACCCTCTTCTCGATCCTCCGCGGTGAGATCCCTTCGCTCCTCGACCTTGGCGACCGTCCCGCGGCATACGACGACGTCGGCCGCGCGATCCGCTGGGGAGCGACCCTCCCGGAGCTGCACAACTACGGCATCGCCGGGCGCCGCGCCGCGGACCTCGAAGAGCCGCCGTGGCGCGGCGAGAACATCGATCGCCGCGAGCGCGTGACGCTCCCTGCGCGCATCGAGCGCCGCGAACAGCACGAGCGTCGCGCGGGTGCGCCGCCGAAGTCCGCTCCCCGCCTGAACCGCTCCGCCTACGAGCGCGTCTTCCGCCAGCTCGGCAGCGGCAAGCGCCTGCAGATCGGACGCGAGCTCCTCACGCCCGTCGGTGTCCGCGGCTGGTATCACGCCGTCTTCGAAACAGCACGCGGCGAGGAGCGGCTGCTGACCATCGACCAGGTGCTCGAGAACATGGAGCGCTGGCGCGAGTAGCGGAAGAAAACTGGCATCGCGTTAGCAATATCAAAAATGCGTAGGAACAGCAGTTCGCCGGTGACTCAGGGCGCGTCGATATTCGCAAGTCGGTCGACGCGCTTTTTCTTTTTGTCCCGCATGTCGATTTGCGGCGTCTCCATTCGTCTGTAGAGTGAAGAAAGGAGACACACCATGCCGCAGTTCGTTCTCATGCTCCGCGACACCGGGATGTTCCCCAGCGATATCAGCCCCGAGGAGATCCAGTCGATCATCCAGCGCTACACCGACTGGAAGACCAAGGTCCACAGCCAGGGCCAGAAGCTCTACGACGGCGAAGGCCGCATCGTCATGCGCAAAGACGGCGGGATTGCCGTCACCGACGGTCCCTACGTCGAGAGCAAAGAAGTCCTCGGCGGTTACTTCCTCCTCGAAGCCGAGGACTACGACACCGTCACGAAACTGGTGGAGGACTGCCCGCATCTCGACTTCGGCTCGATCGAGATCCGGAGAATCGAGCGCGCCTGACGTGACCACCGTCCACGGCCTCGTCGACCATCTGTTCCGCCACAGCGCGGGACAGATGGTCGCCACGCTGACCCGCGTGTTCGGCGCGGAGCACCTCTCGCTCGCCGAGGAGGTGGTGCAGGAGGCGCTGGTCTCCGCGATGCAGCAGTGGGCCCTGCACGGCGTGCCGGAGAATCCGCGCGGCTGGCTGTTCCAGGTCGCACGCAACCGCGCCCTGGACCAGCTCCGCCGCCAGTCGACGCTGCGCGCCAAGGAGCCTGAGCTCGTGAATGCCTTCCGCGAGCGCGTGACGGAGACCGAGCCGCACTTCGCGCACGAGCTCCGTGATGACCAGTTGCGGATGATGCTCATGTGCTGTCATCCCGCCATCCCGAAAGAGAGCCGCGTCGCCCTGACCCTGAAGACCGTCGGTGGCTTCTCCGTCGACGAGATCGCCCGCGCATTCCTGACGAAGAAAGAGGCCATCGCCCAACGGCTCGTGCGCGCCAAGAAGCTCATTCGCGACGAGCACATCCCGATGGAGATGCCCTCGCGCGCGGAGCTGCCGGCGCGCCTCGACTCGCTGCTCGAAGTGCTCTATCTCCTCTTCAACGAAGGCTACAGCGCACATGCCGGCGACGACCTCGTGCGGACGGACCTCTGCTACGAGGCCATCCGCCTCGTCCGCCAGCTCGTCGACCGCCCCGCGTCGGCGCTGCCCGAGGCGCACGCGCTGCTCGCGCTGATGCTCATGCAGGGGGCACGGCTTCCGGCGCGCGTCGACATTGCAGGCGAGCTGGCCACGCTCGAAGAGCAGGACCGCTCGCTGTGGGACCAGGCCATGCTCGCCGAAGGGTTGCGCGCGCTCGGACGCTCGGCCACGGGCGACCGTCTGACGCCGTACCACGTCGAGGCGGCCATCGCATCGTGCCACGCCGGGGCGCCGGCGTTCGACGGCACCGACTGGAGCGCGATCGTCGCGCACTACGACCAGCTCCTCGAGCTCAAGCCGACGCCGGTCGTCGCGTTGAACCGTGCCATCGCCATCGCCATGGCCGACGGGCCGCGCGCGGGGCTCGCGGAGATCGAGCGCATCGCCGGGCATCCCGCCCTCCGCGATTACCTCCCCCTCCCCGCCATCCTCGGCGAATTGCACCTGCGCGCCGGAGAGCGCGAGCGCGCGGCGGAGCACTTCTCGCGCGCGCTGGAACTGCCCGCGACGATGCCCGAGAAACGGTTCCTGCTGCGGAAACTGACGGCCTGCCGGTGACCGTTGTATTCTCCGCCCCATGGATGACGCGCTCGCTACGATCTACACCGCTCACGTCACGATGAACAAGCTGCGGCACGACGCCGCGCTGGAGCAGTCGCAGTTCGACCACGCCGTGATCTTCTCCGGCGCCCAGCACTACCAGTTCCTCGACGACATGCCCTACGCGTTCAAGGTGAACCCGCACTTCAAGATGTGGGCACCGGTGACGGACAACCCGAACTGCTTCGTGATCTACACGCCCGGCCTCAAGCCGAAGCTCCTCTACTACCAGCCGGTCGACTACTGGCACAAAGTGGCCGACAAGCCGACGGCCAAATGGGTCGAGAAGTTTGACCTGGTGATGATCGCCGACCCGGACGCGGCGAAGCAGCACATGCCGGCGGGCCGGATCGCGTTCATCGGCGAATGGAACGAACGCTTCTCGTCGTGGGGGGACATGACCTCGAACCCCGAGGCGGTGGTGAACAGCCTGCACTTCGACCGGGCGAAGAAGACCGAGTACGAGATTGAGTGCCTCCGCCGCGCGAACGTGCGGGGCGCGCGTGGCCACCGCGCCGCGGAGCAAGCCTTCCGCGACGGCGCCTCGGAGTACGAAATCCATCTCGCCTATCTCCGCGGCGCGGACTCGACGGAGGAAGAGGTTCCGTACGGGAACATCATCGCGCTCAACGAGAACGCATCGACGCTGCACTACTACCACCACACGCGCAACCGCGTGGACGAGGCCAGCCTGCACTCGTTCCTCATCGACGCGGGCGGGTCGTACAACGGCTACGCGAGCGACATCACGCGCACGTACTCGCGCCGCAACGGCGAGTTCCAGGAGCTCATCGAGGGGATGGACGAGGCACAGTTGCAGCTCGTGGCGATGTGCGTCCCGAACACGAATTATATCGACGTCCACCTCGCCGCGCATCGCAAGATCGCGGAGCTGCTGGTGCGGTTCGGCTTTGTGCGGGACATCGACGCGGACGGTGTGATCGAGAAGCGCATCAGCTCCACGTTCCTCCCCCACGGCATCGGCCACCTCCTCGGCCTGCAGGTCCACGACGCGGGCGGCTTCATGGCGGACCGCGCGGGGAACACCATCCCGAAGCCGGAGGGCCATTCGTGGCTGCGGCTGACGCGTGTGATCGAGCCGGGCTGGTGCTTCACGATCGAGCCGGGGCTGTATTTCATCGACTCGCTCCTCGGCGAGCTGCGGCAGAGCGAGAACGCGCAGTACGTCGACTGGCCGAAGGTCGACGGGTTCCGCAAGTACGGCGGCATCCGCATCGAGGACAACGTGGTGGTCACCGAGACAGGAAACGAGAACCTGACTCGGGACGCGTTCCGTAATGTGGCCTGATCTCGCATCGACCCGCGACCTGTCCTCGGTCCTCGACGTCCTCGGCGCGATGATCACGCCGGCGGTGCTGATCCTCGCGTCGAGCTCTCTGCTGATCACGACGTCGAGCCGCTCGATCCGCTGCGTGGACCGCGTCCGCGAGCGCGCGGAGGAGCTGGAGGCGCTGGGCAAAGGGACGGATGAGGGCACGGAGCGGCGCCGCCAGCATCTGTACAAGCAGCTCGAGATCAACACCCGCCGCGCGCGCCTGCTGCAGAAGGCGATGTCCCGGCTCTACTTCGGCATCAGCTTCTTCATCGCCACGAGCGTGGCAATCGGCGTGGTGTCCCTGCTCCACGTCGACATCGGCTGGGTCCCCATGGTCTTCGGCTTCGTCGGCGCGTTCCTGCTCTTCTCGGCGAGCGTGTACCTGATCTTCGAGTCCCGGCTCGCCCTGACGACGACGTTCGAGGAGATGGACTACATCGACCGCAACTACATGAAGCGGTGAGGTCGAAACGCGCGGTTCATTCGGGACGCTTCTTCTTCAATTCTTTCCCAGCGAACCGGTTCGGCTGCATGTCCTTGAAAAACTCAGGCGGATACTCGGGACGGGGATCATCGACGTCGATTTCCGCCAAGCGCTCAGCGAAGCGGTTCGGCCGCGCCTTTGAGTAGTCGAAATCGTAGTGGTCACGCATCTCATCGGAATCAGGTGGAGTCGCCGGCCGCGGTTTCTTCGCCATCGCTTCGCAGGATACCCCCACTCGCCCGAGCCGACGGCGCTCCGCAGACGGTCGCGGCGCGCGAAGGCGCGCCCTAGAATTTAGCCTCGCGCTCATGCGCGGGGTTATGTGGGCGCAAGGGAGAACGCGGCCGCGAAGGCGGCCGCTACAAACGCGCGTTTAGACGCGACTTGATCAGCCGCAGCGACTTCGCCAGCAACGCCGCGTTCTCCGGCTTGTTCGTCCACGTCGAACGGCCGGACGGGTGTGGGAGGACGATCACCTCGACCGCATCTCCCGCACGCAAAAGCCGGTGAACCCGCCCCACCGCGTCCTTGAGTTCGGCGATACCAAGGAGTTGTTTGGAGGCGAGGGTGCCCACGGCGATGATCAGCTCCGGGCGCAATAGCGCGATCTCGCGGTCGAGGTGACGGGCGCAGTTCGCGATCTCGGAGGCGTCAGGGACGCGGTCGCCCCCCGCTTTGGGGTCGCGTCCGGGGAAGCAGCGGATCACCGCTCCGACGTACACACGCGCGCGGAACTCTTCCTCGGAGATGAATGGCGCGAACCACGAGAACAGACGCTTCCCCGCCGTGTACGCGAACGGGCGGCGCTCTTCCATCTCGCGCGGGCCGGGGGCCTGGCCGACGAGCATCACGCGCGCGTTCTCGACGAAACCCGTCACCGGCTGGCCGAGGACGTTCGGGCAGGCGCGACAGGAGAAGAGGGCGTCGAGATGTTCGGCAAACTCGCGGTTCATACGTTACGATCCATCCCGAACAATGAGGCGCCTCGGATTCGTCCTGCTGGTCCTGTTTCCCCTCACCGCCACCGCCTGGACCCGCGCCTCCGACGAACGGATCGCGAAGAAAGCCGCGGGGCTCGCGCCTCCCGACCTGGCGATGCTGATCGAGAAGTTCGACAGCGACTATAAGGCCGGGCTCGCCCGCGCGCAGTCGGACGAGGGAAGCGACCTCCACCACTACTTCGTCCTCTCCCGCAAAGGCCGCCTGCGGGAAGGGATCGAGCGCGAGACGCGCCTGGCGATCCAGATGATTCGCAAAGGCAATCCGATGAACGAAGTCGTCCAGCGCCTCGGCATCCTTGCTCACCTCGTCGCGGACGCAAACAATCCCTTCCACGTCTCCAACGAAGACTCGCGCCTGACCGAGTCACACAATGATTTCGAGACGTACTTCGAGCGGCGCCTGTCGAAGTTCCCCACGGTCTTTTATGGCCTCGAGCAGAACTTCACGCTCGACACTTACCTCGACACGACGTTCGCCCGTTCCGCGAGGTTCTATCCATTGATGTCCGCGGAGTACTTCCGCGGCGGAACGCGCCGGACGTCAGCGGACTTCGACGACAAGTCCACCGCCTTCGGCGTGGCCTCGGTCTCCTACTCCCGCGCGGTCACCGACCTCGTCAACATCTACTACTACATCTGGAAGGAAGCCGGCGGCGACGTCCGTTCGGCGGCCGTCCTGCGCGGCGGCAACCTGAGCTTGAATGGGCAACGTTGAACGAGCCATCCTCTCCGTCTCCGACAAGACCGGCATCATCGAGCTCGCCCGCGCGCTGACCGCGAAGGGCGTGGAGATTCTCTCGACCGGCGGCACGGCGAAGCACCTGACCGACGCAGGCATCCCTGTCACGCCGATCTCGCAATGGTCCGGCGCGCCGGAGATTCTGGGCGGGAGGGTCAAGACGCTCACGCCAAAAGTCTTCGGCGCGATCCTCCACGACCGCGCGAACGCCGACCACGTCGCCGACGTCACGCGCCTGAATATCCCCGCGGTCGACCTCGTGGTCGTCAACCTCTATCCCTTCGAGAGCACCGTGGCCAAGGAGGGCGTGACGATCGACGAAGCGATCGAACAGATCGACGTCGGCGGCCCCTCGATGCTCCGCGCGGCGGCCAAGAATCACCGGCACGTGCTCCCGCTTTGCGATCCGTCGCTGTACGACGAGTTCCTGCGCGAATTCGAGGCCGGCGAGATCACCAGCGAGTTTCGCCTGAAGTGCGCGATCAAGGTCTTCGAGAAGACCAGCGCCTACGACGCCGCGATCGCTTCCTTCCTCGGGCGCGGCAATCGCGTGATCCTGAGCCTGGAGAAGTTCCAGGACCTCCGCTACGGGGAAAACCCGCACCAGACCGGTGGCTTCTACGTCCGCCCGGGCGAGCGCCCGTTCGAGCAGCTCCAGGGAAAGGAGCTGTCGTACAACAACATCCTCGACCTCGACTCCGCGATCCGCATCGCGAACGCCTACGGCGAGCCCGCGATCGCGATCATCAAGCACACCAACCCGTGCGGCGCCGCGCGCCGGCCGACGCTCGCCGAAGCGCTGCAAGCGGCGATCGATGCTGACCCCGTCTCCGCGTTCGGCGGCATCATCGGCGCGAACCGCACCTTCGACGGAGCATCCGCCAAGGTCATCGCCGACCTGTTCCTGGAAGTGATCGTGGCGCCCGGCTTTGACGACGAAGCGAAGGAAGTGCTGGCCAGAAAGAAGAACCTGCGCCTGGTGACCACCGCGCTCAGGCAGGCCCGCGGCGATTACCGCAGCGCGGCCGGAGGAATTCTCGTTCAGCACGCGGATCGCGTCGGCAACCGCGACGCGTGGAAGGTCGTCACCGAGCGCCAGCCCACCGCGGAAGACCTCGACGGCCTCGAGTTCGCGTGGATCCTGTGCGCGTTCGTGAAGTCCAACGCCATCGTGCTCACCACCGAGTGGCAGTCGGTCGGCATCGGCGCGGGCCAGATGTCACGCGTTGACGCGGCGAAGGTCGCGATCATGAAGTCCGCGAAGCCCGCGCCATTCGCGGCGTCTGACGCGTTCTTCCCCTTCCGCGACGGCTTGGACATCCTCGCCGACGCCGGCGTGCGCGCCGTCATCCAACCCGGCGGCTCAGTGCGCGACCCGGAAGTCATCGCCGCCGCCAACGAGCGCGGCCTGGCCATGGTCTTCACCGGGGAGCGCCATTTCAGACATTAGCGCTCCGCCTCATCGCGACGGAGTACGTGCAGAACGTGAACGGTCTCTATTTGATGATCGACCCGAAATCGGATGCGCCACTTTCCCATGCGCAGCCGGTATTCGGGCGGATCGATTCCAGTGAGGCGCCGCACGTCGCCCCAACCCTCCAGCGCGAAGCGATCCAGCGTGTTCATCACCCGATCAGCGACATCCGGATCGAGTCGGTCGAGATCGGCCCAGGCTGCCGCGCTCCAGCAAATCAGCCACTTCACGCGCGCCGGAGCTTTCGTCTGACCTCGTCGTGCGAGAGTGTCTTCCCTTCCTGAACGTCGCGGCGGGCACGCGCGACTGCTTCGCGCTCCGAGTCCGTTTCGGGCTCATCGTCGACCGGCGCCTGGCTGAGAGCCGCGAGCAACGGATCGGAGCTCACGTTGAGCGCTTCGAGTACTCTCTGCACGGTCCCGACGTCTTCCGGACGGAGCGCGTCAATCAACCGGTGAAGCACCTCTTTGTCGCCAGCGGTGTTCATGAGGGAAAGGATATCTCAACGTCGAGTGCGGGTGCGCGGTCGTCGCCAAGGGGAGATGTTAGGATTCGCGCCCGATGCCGAACGGCGCAGACATCCGGTTGATCATCTCCGACGTCGATGGCGTCTGGACGGACGGTCGGATCATTTACGCCGGCGAGCGGAACGAGATCAAGGAGTTCAACGTGCGCGACGGGCTCGCGGCGAAGCTCGCGCAGCGCGCGGGGATCATCGTCGCGCTGCTGACCAGCCGCAGCTCGCACGCGCTGGAGCGGCGCGCGAGGGAGCTCGGGATCCACGAGCTGCACCAGGGCGCCACGAACAAGCTCGAAGCCGCCGAGCGCCTCGCCCTGCGCCTCGGCATTCCATTCGACCAGATCCTCTACGCCGGCGACGACCTGCCCGACCTCGCGCCCATGGCGCGCGCCGGCATCTCCGCCGCGCCGTCGGATGCGGCGCCCGAGGTGCGCGGCATCGCCACGTGGAAACTCGCTGCCGCCGGCGGCACGGGCGCGTTCCGCGAGCTCGTCGAGCGCCTGCTGCGCGAGCGCGGCGAGTGGGACAACCTCATCCGGGAGTTCGCTGGTGGCAAGCCCGAGGCTGCGAGCATTTAGGGAGCGGCTGCTCTATCGCCTGCTGGTCGTCATCAGCGCGATCGGCCGCCGCATTCCTCTCCGCGCCGGCCACGTCCTCGGGCGCGCGCTCGGGCGCCTGGCGTGGCACGTCGTCCGCCGCGAGCGGCGCAAGGCGCTGGCGCACATCGCGATTGCCTTTCCGGACTGGAGCGAGGAACGACGCCGCGACACGATCCGCGCGATGTTCCGCCACCTCGGCATGAGCGTGTTCGAGCTCGCGTGGCTGCCGAACCTCGATCCGCGGACGCGTGAGCTCACCACCGATGTCGAAGGCATCGACCGCGTGCTCGAGCTGCTCGACTCCGGCCGCGGCGTCATCTGCATGACCGCGCACTGCGGCAACTGGGAGTGGCACGCGTACGTGATGGGGTCGTACGGCCGGCCCGTGTACGTGCTGCAGCGCGAGCGCGACGTGCCGGAGATGAACGCGTACATCACCGACCTGCGCGCCAAGTCCGGCGTGCGGACCATCGACCGCGGCTCCGCAACGTCCGCGCGCGACATGATCCAGGCCATCCGCCGCGGCGGCATGATCGCCTTCGTCATCGATCAGAACATCCGCACCGAGAGCGTGCAGGTCCCGTTCTTCGGGAGGCCCGCGCTCACTCCCATCGGCCCGGCGAGGTTCGCGGTACGCACCGAGGCCGCGGTTGTCCCGGCGGTGATCGAGCGGCTTCCGGACGGCAGGCACCACGCGAAGTTCCTCGAGCCGATCTTCTGCAAGCGCGACGACGACCCGGTGGAGCTCACCGCACGCCTCACGGCGATCGTGGAGGAACAGATCCGGCGCGTGCCCGAGCAGTGGGTGTGGATGCACGATCGCTGGCGCGAGCGGCCGCAGTGGGACGTGGGGCAGGACTACGCCCGCCCCACGCAGGACGGATAGCGATTGTGGTGCCGGCGCCTTCGCCGGCCGTTTCGCCGGCACCTTGCCGGCACGCTCTCGCGAGGAACCCTGCCGGCGAGGCGCCGGCGTTACGGCCGGCGGGTCGCCGGCACTACAGTGCTCCCGAGGGGCCAGTCGCCGCGGAGGAAGTGGCGGATCGATCCGAACACCGCGACCGGGTCATCGCGCCACGCTGCGTGCGCGGCGCCGGGAATCGTCACCAGACGCGCATCCGGCAGCGACGACGCCCACGCTCGGCCGCCCGCGTACGGCGCGTTCCGGTCCTTGTCGCCGTGGATGACCAGCACCGGCACCGTGATCTTCTTCAGCTCGTCCGCGGACAGCGACGCTTTCTCGATGGACGGCCAGAGCGTCGCGAACGTCTTGTTGAAGTTCACCGGCCACTCGTTCTCGTGCGCGCAGAACGAGACATCCTTCGACGCGCGCGCGGGATTGCCGACCAGGTAGGAGCTCATCACCCTCGCCTGCGCCTCGCAGAACGCGCGCGGGTCCTTCTCCATCGCCCCTGCCGCCTGCAGCTCCTTCCACTTCTTCACATCCTCGGCCGAAGCCCCGAACTCCTGCTCCACGGTGCGGGGAAACTCCGCCATGCGATTCGCGGAAGGGCCGAGCTGGATCACGCGCGAGACGTGCTCCGGATACCGCGACGCGTACATGGCCACGACCTTGCCGAGATACGAGAAGCCGAGAGGGATGAACTTGTCGGCCTTGAAGTGCGCGCGGATGGTCTCGAGATCGGCCACATCCTGCTCGATAGTCAACGTATTGACGTCCGTCGTCCGCGACGACTTCCCGCGGTTGCGCAGGTCGTACGTGATGATCGTCGCATCGTCGGCGAACTGCTGCAGCGGCGCGTACAGGACGAAGTCGAGCGGCACGATGAGCGTGACCGGGCTGCCGCCGCTCAGCTTGCGGTAGTAGAGCTTCACGCCGTCGGGCGTCGTGACGTAACCGTCTTCGAGCTTCGCGGCGTTCTCCGTCAGCGGCGCGGGAGAACTTCCCGGCCCGTCGACGATGACCTTCCACGTACCGTCGCCCTGCTTCTGCCAGATCGACGAGTAGTACCCGCCATGGTTCCCCTCGGCGTCGTAAAGCGGCCCCATCGAGAATCCGATCTTCCCGTCGCCCGTGATCTCGACGCGCTCCGGCCCCCAACTGAACGGCGCGACCGGGACGTTGTCGAAGAACCGCGACCACCGCTTCACGACCGCGTCCTTGCCCCGCTGCGTCGCCAACCCACCCATGAATACGGCGTCGTCCGCGACGTAGGCAAAGAACTTCGCCTTGTCGCGATCGGCAAAGGCCTTGGCGAACCCGATCTCAGCCTGGCGGACTTCCTCGACAGCGTCGGCGAGGGCGGTGGTGGCGAGGGCGAGAGCAAGGAAGGTGGCGGCGAGCTTCATCGACCAGGAGTCTACGAGTCTTCCAGTCGCCGGGTGTGAACGGTCAATGAAACTTCCACCACGTGAACCCGGCCCGCTTTTCGGCCGCGTTCTGGATCGGAGTCACGACGCCGATACTCCCGTCGCGGAGGAACGCGATCGGGAGGTACTCGCCTGCCGGGTCGTTGAAGATGGCGCCGCCGCGGTCCGGGCGGGGGCGGCGGCTCTCGATCGCTTGCGGGGCGGAGATGCGGATCAATCGTCCGTCCACGCGGGCGGCGTACCACTGCAGGTCGTGCATGTCGTTCTTCGACGCCGTGAACCACGTCGCGGCGAGCTCTCCTCGGCCGCGGGCAATGAGATACGGGAAGAACGCGGGAGAACGCGTTTCGGTGAGCGTCGACGGGCTCCACGTGGCGCCGCGATCGTCGGAGCGCGCGAGGCGCACGCCCTTCTTGTCGGTCCAGAGCGAGTACAGCCGCCCGTCCGCGTCCCACGCCAGCGGCTCGACCCAGCGCGGCGTCGCCTCGGACCGGAAATTGGGCGTCCAGTCCCGCTCGCCCGGCGCGGGATGCTTCTGCCACGACGCTCCGCCGTCGGTGCTGACAGCAATCAGGTCGACACCCTCGTCGTATTTGTTGGCTGATGCTGACAGCGGCGTGACGCGCACGGCCAGCTCCCCTTTGGGTCCGATCGCGAGATGACTGGAGCAGCCTTTGTCGTGAATGCGTACCGCCTCCGTCCACGTGACGCCGCGATCGCGGCTCACGCGATGCGCGACGCCGCTGCCGTCGTTCCAGATCACGTGCGCGACGCCGTCCGGTGCGACCTCCACCCATGGGCGGTCGTCGAAGCGGTTCTTCGTGATCGTCGTCCAGCGCCAGCTCGCGCCGGCGTCCGTGCTGACGGCCATCGCGACCTGGCGGCCCTCGTTCGCCACACGGTCGTAGAGCATGGATGCGAAATAGAGCGTGCCGTCCGAGGAGAGGGCGAGGTCGACGTCGGAATTGCCGATGGCGCCGTCCGTCTCGTTCCCCACATCCACCCGGCTCCACGTCGCGCCGCGGTCGCCGCTCTTCCACAACGTCGGCTGCGGCGAGCCGTATCCGGCAACGAACAGCGCGCCGTCCGGATGCTCCACGACCATCGGCTCACGGCCGATGACGTCGATGTGCTCGACGCGCTGGACGACGGAGAGCGTGGATGCGCACCCCATCAGCGCGAGCGCAATCCCCGCCAGCGACAGGCGTTTCCTGAGGTTCTGCATCACCGGATTGTATGATTCCGCCATGACCATCGCAGAACACGACACCACGCTCACGGCCGCCGAGATCGTCGATCTGTCGAAGAAGCACACCATCTTCTCGTGGTCCGCGCAGGGCGCGATCGCTCCGATCGCGATGGTGCGCGGCGAAGGGATCTATTTCTGGGACGCCGACGGCAAGCGCTACATCGACATGAACTCGCAGTTGATGTGCGTGAACATCGGCCACGGCGAGCGCCGGGTCATCGAAGCGATCAAGCGCCAGGCGGACGAGCTGGTGTACGCGGGCCCCGGAATGGCCACCCCGGTGCGCGCGCGCTTCGGGCGGATGCTCGCGGAGCTCACGCCCGGCGACCTCAATTCGTTCTTCTTCACCCTCGGCGGCGCGGAAGCGAACGAGAACGCGATCCGGATCGCGCGCATCGTCACGGGGCGGCAGAAGATCATGGCCCGCTATCGCTCGTATCACGGCGCGACGCTCGGCGCGATCAGCCTCACCGGCGATCCGCGGCGCTGGGCGAACGAGCCGGGCATCCCGGGCGTGGTGCGGTTCTTCGACCCGTACCAGTACCGCAGCCATCTCTACCGCGACGGCGATTCGGAGCAGGAGTTCACGCGCCGCTGCCTGGAGGAGATCGAAGAGATCATCGCCTACGAAGGCGGCCACACGATCGCCGCGATGTTCATCGAGACGGTCACGGGCACGAACGGCCTGATCGTGCCGCCGGACGGCTACATCCAGGGACTGCGCGCGATCTGCGACCGCCACGGCATCCTCCTCGTCTGCGACGAAGTGATGTGCGGCCTGGGCCGCACGGGGCGCTGGTTCGCGGTCGATCACTGGAACGTGGTGCCCGACATGATCACGATGGCGAAGGGCCTGACGTCCGCCTACCTCCCCCTCGGCGCCGTCGCCATGAGCGAGCGCATCGCCGCGCATTTCGACAAGAAGGTGTTCTTCGGCGGCCTGACGTACAACGCCCACCCGATGAGCCTTGCGGCGGCCGAAGGGTGCCTGCAGGTGATGATCGACGACGACATGGTCGGCCACACCCAGCGCATGGGCCGCGTCCTCGCCGGGTTGCACCAGGACATGAAGCGCAAACACCCGTGCGTCGGCGACGTCCGCTCGATCGGCCTGTTCGGCGTCCTCGAGCTCGTGCGCAACCGCGAGACCCGCGAGCCGCTCGCCCCCTTCAACGGCACCAGCCCCGAAGTGCAACGCCTCGGCGCCTTCCTCCGTCAGGAAGGGATGTACGCGTTCATCAACTGGAACAACCTGTTCACCAACCCGCCGCTGTGCATCACGGAGGAGCAGTTGCGGGAGTCGTTCGCGATCATCGACCGGGCACTGGACGTGGTGGATTCGTCGTTGGCTGGGGGTTGAGGAATCACCGGCGCCGCCAGTAGCTGCGCCATCCCTGATTCCTGACCAGCGCTCCGCGGGGGATCTGCGTCGAGATCAGGAAGAGGCCGAAGAGGTCTCCGGCGGCGCTGACCCCGTTCGCGGAGGCCACAGCGGCGAGGAACGGTGCGTTCCAGCCGAAGAGGACGCAGGCCGTCAACGGCACGACCGTCAGGACGATGGTGGGGACCGCCAGAATGAAGAGGAACCTCTCGCGCGTCAGCTCGCCCTCGTAGTGCGCGTAAAAGACCAGCTTCGCGGGCCAGACGCCGAGGTAGGTCCGTCGAGTGAGGCCGAACTGCGGCTGAGTCAGCGCATGAAGCAGTTCGTGAATCGGGATGACGACCAGAAAGGCGAGCAGGAACCAGTCACCGACGCCCCGCAACGACATGGGCGTGCCGAAGGCGATCGCGGCGGCCACCACCGCCACCGTCACGATCATGAACGGGATGGCCAGGAACTGCATCCGGATGGGCTCCGGTTCGCGCAGACTGTTCCAGCCGTCAGCCAGTGGCTGGAACTCCGGATCCTCAGGGATCGGCCCCCAAACGAAGCGCATGGCGGACGGATCTTAGAGCAGGCGTCTCCGCCGCGGAGCGCCGGCTTCCAGCCGGCCGCTCCGCCGGCATCTTGCCGGCCCGGCTCTCGCGAGGAACCTGGGCCGCCTGGGGATGAAGCAGTAGGAAACGTCGATTTCGAAGGGGACATCGTCCCTATCGAAATGAAATCGTCTCCATTTAAATGGACATCGTCACATTCCGAGGGGACGCGCACTGCCGGCGGGGCGCCGGCGTTACGGCCGCCGGGGGCGGCGGCACCACATGGTCGTTGTGGTGCCGGCTTCCAGCCGGCCGTTCCACCGGCATCTTGCCGGTACGCTCTCGCGAGGAACCCGGGCCGCCTGGAAGGCGGCGTAGCGGCCGGCTGGAAGCCGGCGCTCCGCTTCCGCGCAGGTGGAATTCAGACACCTGTTGTTACCTTTCCGTTGCCGCTGTCCATAACGGCTGCTATCCTGATGGCCGTTCCGTAGTCGTTCTCGATCACCACCCAAAAACCCAAAAAACCTCCATGGCGACGGGGCCGTTTTGTCGTTTGCCGGAAAGGGTCTGTGTACTCGGCTCGTTCGCGTTTACTTTTCCTCCTCGCGCTGTTGTTCGCGACCCCTCTTGCGGCCCAATACCGGAAGATCGGCGAGCTCGACCTGTTCCTGCGCGGCGTCTCCGCGACGACGGATCAGATCGAGGTCACGGTCCCGAAGAACACGATGTCCGGCGTGCGCGTCACCGTGCGCAGCGGCAGCAGCGTGCTCGCGCCCGCTGAGATCACCCGCTTCGTCGGCGGCAGCTTCCGCATCGAAGGCGAGCTCTCCGGTCCCGGGCTGCGCGAAACCATCACTCTTCCCGAAGCGGGCGCGCCCGTCGGTCCCGATCCCCTGCTCCTGACCATCCCCAGCCTCACGGCATCCGGCGACTACACGCTCTCGAACCTGCGCATCACCGCGAACGGCAGGACCGCGCTCGACGTCACGCCGCAGCGCATCCCGGTCACGGTCATCGACCAGATCCTCATCACCAGCGTCACCACGCGCGCGCTGACGCTTGACGAGATCCGCGAGCGCGGCATCGTCATCGACAACGACTCCTACCTCGGCTTCGAATTCACGATGGGCATCACCATGGAGTCGAAGCCGGTGGAGATCAGCTTCCCGGTGGTCTTCGACCGCAACGGTGTGGCCGTGCCGCAGCCGCTGGAGCCGCCGCACGCGCCGTCCCGCGAGGCCGCGGTGCCGCTGCCGACGATCGTGCCGATGCTGCTCAAGGTCGGCGAGGGCGCGGCCGAGCCGATGGTGCGCCTCCCGAACGGCGAGCAGGTGGAAGTGCGCATCCCCAGCGTGCTGGTGATCCCCGGCAACGTCGGCTATCTGAAGCAGCACTTCTCCGCGCAGCTCTTCGTCGCCAATGGCGCGCCGGGGAGCTCGAACCTCACCCTCCGCAACGTCACCGGCACGGTCCAGCTCCCGAAGGGCGCGGACCAGGTGCCGGACAACTCCGACGACCCCCTCACGCTGCCCGACACCGTCCGCGGCCCGCAGCCGAAGACGCTCGAGGTGAACGGCATCGGCGCCGACGGCGTGCCGAACACCTCCGACGACGTGAAGACGCTCACGCCGGGCGCGCAGGCGATGGCGGAGTTCGTCATCCGCGGCGAGAAAGAAGGCTTCCACAACCTCACCTTCGACGTGAACGCCACGCTCGACGGCCTAGCCACCGGCCCCGTCACCGTCTCCGGCGTCGCCGCCGGCGGCGTGCTGGTGCGCAACCCCTACTTCGACATGAGCTTCACCGTTCCCGCGGTCGCCCGCCAGAACGAGCAGTTCAAGGTCTACGTCACGGTCAACAACATCAGCCAGTCGATCGCGAACGACGTCCGCGTGACGATCGACGCCGCGCGTCTCAGCGGTGCGCGCCTGGTGAGCGACCCCACGCAGACCATCGACACGCTCCGCGGCCGCGACTCGCGCACGCTGGAGTACACGTTCGTCTCCGACCGCACGGGCCAGGTGGTGGCGACGTATCTGAAGTTCGACACGACCAACGGCACCACCGGCGACCTGAAGTTCACCCTCGGCGTCGGCGAGCGCGGCATCGCGCTCTCGCCGGATACGCTCGTCCTCCCGAGCCAGGTGGACGCGCTCCCGCAGTCGGTCATCGCAGCGGCGATGCGCGTGCTCGGACAGGCGTGGTCGATCGCCAACGCTCCGGCCGGCACGCTGCCGTCGAACGTCACCGGCATCAGCAAGGTAGTGGCGACGCAGAAGGCGCTCGCGCTCGCCGAAGCCGGCCTCCGCGTCTCCCTCGGACAGCCGGTGTCCGGCGCCGTCCGCGACCTGCTGTTTGATTTCCACGGTGGCACTCCGCTCGATCCGGGCTTCGACCAGCTCCTGCGCGAAACCGACGCGGGCCGCGGCTTCGCGGAAGCGGTCGGCGCCGCGCTCGTGCAGCCGATGCAGAACGCGGGCGGCCCGACGCACTACGAGCGCGAGACCGCGCAGCTCGCCGCCTCGGGTCCCGACTTCGTCACGTTCGCCGTGAGCGGCCCCGTCAACATCACGCTCCTGTCGTCGACGCTCTCCACGACCTACGGCGATGCGAAAGTCCCGTCCGCCGTGCTCGTCCCGATCGGGAACACGACCCTCGGCGTCATCCCCACGGCCTCCACGCCGTACACGCTGCTCTTCACCGCGACCGGCAGCGGCAGCGGCGACTTCTCCGTCACCATCCCCCGCGGCGGCGGCGCGGCCACACGCGCCTGGGTCACGAACTTCAACGTGACCAGCGGCGCGAAGTACCGCATTACCGCCGACCCGCGCCGCACGCCGCTGATGCTCGACATCGACACGAACAGCGACGGCGGCTATGAGATGTCGCAGCAGCTCTCGTCCGAGACGCTGATGCCCGAGGGGCCGCGCTTCCTCTCCGCGACGGTCATCGGACCGGAGACCATCGCCGGCTCGCAGCCGTTCGGCCAGCAGGTCGCGCTCCTCTTCGACCGCGTCGTCGACGCCGCCAGCGCCGCGAAGAAAGAGAACTACAGCGTTCCGTCGAACTCCGTCCACTCCGCGAAACGCCAGCTCAGTGGGCGACTGGTCTTCGCCACGCTGACGCAGCCCGAGGGGCCGTACATGGAATCGGCGGCGTCGGCGCGGAACATCAATGATGCGCGCGGCGTACGCGGTCCGGAAGAGACCGTGACCATGCAGTCGCGCCTCGCCGACATCGGCGCCGTCGTCACCGGCCGCATCATCAACGCCGACGGCTCCCCCGTCACCAGCGCCGTCGTCACCTACGTCCAGAACCCCATCCTCGACTGCGCGCCGCCGCTCGACGAAGAAGCGGGCATCGCCGCAATGCCGGTCGCGAATGACGGCCGCTTCGAGTTCCGCTACGTCCGCCAGGACCAGTGCGGCGTGCCGTTCCGTATCCTCACCCGCGATCCGTCCACCGGCGCAGTGCGGTCGGTGACCAGCTCCGTCCGCGTCGCGGGCGAGCAGATCGTCATGGACATCGCGCTCTTCGGCAAAGGCACGGTGGCCGGCACGGTGAAAGACCTGCAGGGCCTGCCGGTCGCGGGCGCCAGCGTCACCGTGCTCAGCGACACCGACGCGCAGACCAGCGGCAGCGGCCTCACGGACATCGCCGGCAAGTACTCCATCACCGGCGTCGCCGTCGGCACCGTGCGCGTCGTCGCCGCCAAGGGCGCCGGCGCGGGCCGCTCGGCCGGACGCCTCGACCGCGCCGGCACGACCACCACGATCGACGTCACCCTCGACGGTGGCAGCGTCAACATGAAGGGCAAGGTCTATCGCGTCGAGAGCGGCGTCTCCACCGTGATCCCGCAGATCCCGGTCGTTTACTCCGTCAACGAAGGCGGCCAGTACCTCCCCGTCGCCGTCTCCGAGACCACCACCACCGGCGACTACTCCTTCACCGGCATGCCCACGGGCGAATACCGCGTCGCCGCGTCGCTGAACACGCGCGACAAGGGCGAGTTCACCGGCATCGCCGCCGCCGGCCAGACCGTCACCCGCGACGTCATCATCTCCATCCCCCAGGGACTGGCGACGGTGAAGGGCATCGTCCAACTCCCCGACGGCACCCCTGCCGCGGAAGCCGTCGTCTCCATCGACGGCCGCGGCATCCTCGCCGGCAGCGACGGGCGCTTCACCCTGCCGCAAGTGTTGGTGAAGCCGAACGTCGCGCAGGAGATCCTGGCCGCCACGCGCGACGGGCTGCGCACCGGCCGCAACACGATCATCGTCAACGAGTCGAACCAGACGCTGCAGAACGTGGTCATCACGCTCTCCGGCCTGGGCATCGTGGAGATCACGGTTACCGACTCCGCAAACAACCCGATCTCCGATCAGGAGGTCGCGCTCCTCGGCAACTGCAACAACGCCTGCGGCTGCATCGCGGTGAAGACCAACGCCCAGGGCCGCGCGCGCTTCACCGATCTCCCGATCGGCCGCATCACCGCGCGCTCCACGCGCACCGGACCGGGCTACATCGACCAGACCCAGACGTCCATCTCGCTCACGCGCGACGGCGAGACCGCGTTCGGCATCCTCGCCTTCTCCGGTGTCGGCTCCGTCGCGGGCATCGTCCTCGATCCCGGCAACCATCCCGCCCTTGGCGCGGACGTCTATCTCCGCTCGAAGGTGTTCGACGAGGATTCCTGCTCGCTGGTGGCGGGCGTGTCGCACCGCGTGCGCACCGACGAGTCGGGCCGCTTCGCGTTCAACGGCGTCAACCTCGGCAACGTCAGCGTCACCGCGCAGCACCCGTTCTTCCCCGCCGCGGCGGGCGAGTCGTTCTCGCTGAGCACGGCCGGCCAGCACAAGGAAGTGACGCTGCGCCTGACCAACACGATCTCCGGGGAGCTGTCCGGCACGATCTACCTGCCCGACGGAGTGACTCCCGCCGGCGCGGGCGTCGAGGTGACGGCGAAGGGCGCGCTGCCCGACGTCACCGTCACCACCGACGCGCAGGGCCACTACGAGTTCGCGAAGATCTTCCCGCAAGGCTCGTACACCGTGACCGCGAGCGATCCGGTGACGGGCGGCGTCGCGCAGGAGGCGATCTACCTCCGCGCCGCGCAGGACCTGCACCACGACCTGCGCCTCAAGGGACGCGGCACGGTCCGCGTGACCGTCGTCGACGGCGCGGGCCAGCCGGTGCAGAACGCGTTCGTGCGGCTGGCGGAGACGTCGTACCCGAACCGCAGCTATGAATCCATCGTCGCGCCCTCGAACCTCGGCGTCGCGATCTTCAACAACGTCTACGAAGGTCCGGTGAGCGCGGAGGCGTCGGACGCGTTCGCGCGCGGCGGACGCGTGTCGTCCGTGCTGCCGCGTCCCGGCGACGTCATCGAGCTGAAGGTCGCGATGACGACCACCGGCAAGGTGCGCGGCAAGTTCCTGCGGCCGGACGGCACGACGCCGATTCCGTTCGGCATCGTGAAGCTGATCGCCGGCAACCGCGTCATCGGCCAGACCGCCACCCTCGGCAGCGGAGAAGTCGGTTCCTTCTCCTTTGACTATGTCCCCGCCGGACCCGTGCGCCTCGAAGCGCAGGATCCTCTCACCGCCCGCACCGGCTTCGCGGTCGGGACGATTGCGGCCGAGGGAGAGACGCTGAACCTGGACGTCCTGGCGCAGGGACTCGGCGCCGTCAAAGGACTCATCACCAGCAACGGCACGCCGCAGCCCGGCGCGCACGTCGACGTCGACAGCGGCTCCTTCCACGCCTCCGCCGTCGCCGACTCCACCGGCAACTACCTCATGGAAGGCGTGCCCGAGGGACGGGTCGTCGTCACGGCCAGCATCGACGGGAACTTCCTCAGCGGCACCACGTCGGCTACCCTCACCGGCGAAGGCACGATCCTCACCCTCGACGTCGCCCTGCGCGACTCCGGCACCGTGACCGGCGTCGTCCAGCGGCAGGACGGCTCGCCCGCGCCGCTCAGCGTCGTCACCGTGCAGGTCGGCGGCACCGGCGGCGGCACGCTCGCCACGACCACCGACGGCCAGGGCGGCTTCACCATCGAGCGCGTCCCGGCCGGCATGGCCACGGCCACCGCGGAAGTCGCGGGTGGCAGCGACAAGGGCCGCGCGACCGGCGAAGTGGAAGGCGGCGAGACGCTGACCCTGCCGATCACACTCAATGGCACCGGCATCGTCAGCGGCCACGCCCTCGACTCCGCGGGCAACCCGACCGCGGGCGATCTCACGTTCACCGGCACGGGCGCATTCCCCTTCACCTACATCCTCAGGATCGGCACCGACGGTGCGTTCACGCTGCGCGACGTCCTCGCCGGCACGTACACCGCCACGCTGAAGACGCAGAACGGCGGCATTACGCTGTACGGCGCGAAGTCCGGCGCGATCGTCGCCGACACCACCAACGACGTCACCATTCAGCTGCAGCCGACCGGCACGGTGAAGGGCATCGTGAAGCGCGCCGACGGCATCACCGCCGCGTACGGCGCGAGCGTAGTTATCGAGCTGCTGCCGAACCGCGGCTCGATCACGGTGCAGGCCGACAACGCCGGCGCGTTCACCGCCAACGGCATCCCCCTCGGCGTGCTGCGCGTCCGCGTCACTGATCCGCTCACCGCGGGCATCGCCGTCACGCCCGAGCAGACGCTCACCGGCAACGGCCAGATCCTCGACGTGCAGACGCTCGTCCTCGACGACACGCCCGTCGCGGTCGGCTCCATCGACCCGGCGGACGGCGCGACCGGCGTCGCCACCGACAAGCTGATCACCATCAACTTCAGCGACGCGCTGGTCTCCGCAGGCGGGATCTCCCTGAAGAACGGCGCGAGCGGAATCGGCTTCAACGCCGCCCTCTCCGCCGACGCGAAGAGCGTCACCCTCAGCGGCACGTGGCCCGACTCGGCCGAGCTGACCGTCACCGTCGGCAGCGTCACCGACGTCTTCGGCCGCCATCCGGCGCAGACCTTCAACAGCAGGTTCCACACGGTCGACCTTTCCCCGCCCGCCGTGGCCAGCATCGTTCCGGCGAACAACGCCATCCAGGTCGCGGGCACCGCGACGATCAACGTCACGTTCACCGAGCCGCTCGCCGACGCGACCAACATCGCCTCGCTGATCGCGCTCAAAAAGAACGGCGCCGACGTCGCCGGCACGGTCGCGAAGACCTCGCCGGCCACCGCCGTCTTCACACCGGCCACCGCGCTCGAGAACGAGTCCCGCTACAACGTCACCGTCACCGGCGCCATCGACGCCAGCGGCAATCAGCAGACCACCGCTTTCACCTCGACGTTCGCCACGATCGACAGCATCGCCCCGACGCTGGCCATCATCAGCCCCGCCGACGGCGCGTGGACCAACACTCCGCGTCCGGCCATCAACGTCTCCATCACCGACGCCCTCAGCGGCGCCGACATGGCCAGCGCCACGCTCACCGTCGACGGCCAGTCCGTCCAGCAGATCGGCGGCGGCTCGATCTTCTACGTGCCGCACGCGGACCTCGCCGACGGCACGCACGCGTTCACCACCAGCGTCGCAGACAAGGCCGGCAACCGCGCCACGATCGGCGGCACGTTCAAGATCGACACGATCGCCCCCGGCCCGGCCACGCTCACCGGCGTCACCGCGAATCAGATCCTGGCCGGCAACGTCCCCATCGGCGGCACCGCCACCGACGAAGGCTCGGGCGTCGTGCGCATCCAGCTCGCCGCGGACAACAGCGTCTTCGCCACGACGGACGGCACGCTCTCGATTCCCTTCAACACCAACCAGCTCGCCGAAGGCCCGCACGACTTCACCGCGCGCGCCATCGACCAGGCCGGCAACATCGGACCCGCGGGCTCCGCCGTCCGCGCCGCCGTCGACAACCGCGTCCTCAGCGTCACCATCACCGCCCCCGCGAACGCCCAGCGCTTCCGCGACTCCGCGGTGGTGAAGGCGTCGCCGTCCGAGGGTGTGGCGAAGATCGACTTCACCCTCGGCACCGTGACCCTGAGTGACAGCACCTCGCCGTATGAAGTCTCGTTCGACCTCGCGCCGCACGCCGAAGGGCCGCAGACCGTCACCGCGACGGCCACCGGACCGGTCGGAGAAACGGCGAGCGCGATGCGCACGTTCATCATCGACCGCACGCCCCCGCCGCCGCCCGACGCGACGAAGATCAACGCAGAGCCGCCGGCGGACGGACGCTCGCTCGTCTTCGCCCGCGCCGGCGCCGTCGAGTCCGGCGCGCGCGTCGAAGTCACGAACACCCGCAACAGCCAGACCGTCGCCGCCGACGCCGGCGCGGACGGCGGCTTCTCGCTCTTCATCAACGGCGCGATCGACGACGCGCTGTCGATCGTGGCCATCGACTCCGTCGGCAACCGCAGCGCCGCGACGATCGTCAACATCCGCCAGACGTCGTCCCTCCCGCCGTCCAGCGGCACGACCAGCGTCCGCTTCGAAGGCTTCCTCGCCGACCGCGTCGGTCCCGGCGCCGGTGCGCTCGCACCCGACGGCAAGATGGACATGCTCATCACCATGAGCATGTCCATCGGCGAGGACATCACCCGCACGCTCTCCTACATCGACATCGCCAAAGACTTCGTCGCCGGCGTGAAGAGCACGCGGCCCGAAGTTGCATCGGTCGTCGGCGTCGCTCTCGATGCCGGCGCGCAGCTCCTCAACAATCCCAACGGCAGCGTCGCCTTCCCCGTCACCAGCGGCACCACGCTCACCCTCTTCGCCGCGGACGAAGGCTTCTTCACGCCCGAGATCAACTACCGCGTCACCGCCGTGTTCAGCGACGGCTCGCGCTTCACCGGCCACTTCTATCTGGAAGAGCAGGCCGATCATCCGGCCATGCCGCACTCCGCGAGCTTCCTCGCCGAGCCGGCCACCGTGCGCGTCGCCGGCACCACGCCGGGCACCGCCACGATCACCGTCTCCAACATCCGCGACATCGAAGGCACGCTCGTGCCGGACGGCGCGAAGATCGCGCTCTCCGCGGACGACATGGCCACCAAGGACCCGCGCGGCAACCAGATCCGCTCCGCCGGCGGCACGCTCACCGACGGCGAGCCCGCCGCGAACAACAGCAAGTTCCGGGTCTACACCGTCTTCGCCGGACGCGTCGTGGCCACGTACAACAGCGGCAACATCGCGCCGGGCGCCATCCTGGGCGCGCACGCCGTCATCCAGGCCATCGCCGCCGACGAAGACAACAACGTCATCGGCACCGAGGCGATCTCGTCCATCGACATCGACATCCGCCTCGCCACCGACCGCGCCGTCATCCATCCTGCCCAGGCCAGCCTCTACGCCGACCGCTTCGACCGCCGCAGCCGGCTCACCATCGCCGTCTACGACACGAACGGCAACCCCGTACCCGACGGCACGCGGATCCTGGTCGGCATGAGCTCCTGCACCTCGCGCGATCCGGGCGGCAACTGCATCAACTCCTTCGGCCAGGGCCAGCTCATCGGCGGCGAGACGATCGGCGGGAATCGCCGGCTCACCGTCACCGGCGGCAAGGCCACGATCGACTACTCATCCACCGGCGCCGCCGCCGCGGTCGGCAACGTCGAGATCGTGCGCGTGCAGGTCCTCCCGACCGACGCGAACGGCAACCAGCAGGGCGACCGCGCCATCGGCGTCGGCCAGATCCAGCTCGTCGGCGGCGGCTCCACCGAGCTCTATCTCTCGCCGGAGATGACGCCGTACGTCTTCCCCATCGGCCCGCCCGTCGACATTCTCGTGCGCCACGCGCACGACACCCGCGCCAACCTCGTCCCGGACGGCGCGAACCTCCACGTTTCCGTGGTGTCCTGCGCGACGCGCGACCGCAACGGCTTCTGCATCAACTCCGACGGCGGCTCGATCACGGACGGCATCCCCTCCCCGAGCGGGAGCCACCTCCGCTCCTTCGCCCTCGGACTCGGCGAGATGCACGCGACGTACTCGACGATCAACGTGGCCGCGGCGCGCACGGGGGAAGTGAAGTACTCCACCGTGCAGGTCTCGACGGCGGATTCCTCGAACGCGCGCATCGACGACAAGAACATCGCCACGCAACGCGCCATCAAGATCGTCGGCCCGCAGAACGCGCAGGCCACCGCCGATCCGGCCAACGTCTTCGGCGACGGTGCGGTCCACACCACCACCGTCCGGTTCTCCAAGTTCCTCGACGTGATGGGCAATCCGCTGCCCGAGGGAACGAAGCTCCTCGTCAGCGCGGCCTCCTGCGCGGCGCGCAACGACGCCGGCTTCTGCATCAACTCCCAGGGCGGCCAGATCCTGAACGGTACCCTCGCCCAGAACCCCGCCTACAAGATGTTCCCGATCACCAACGGCGCTGTCGAGGCGACCTACGCCGATCAGGACATCACCGTGCCGCCAGGCCAGACCCGCGAGGCGATTGTCGTCGTCGTGCAGGCCGGCGGGAGCAACGAGGTCCTGAGCACGTCCCCGCTCGCCACCGTTCCCATCACCCTCACCGGCAACACGTCGGCGGAGGGCATGGTCGATCCGTCGGTGGTCCACGCCGATCTCGGCGATCACCGGGCCATGGTGACGTTCACGAATTTCCGCGACACGCAGGGACGCGCGGTGCCGGATGGCACGCGCGTGGCCGTCAGCGCCGCCTCCTGCGCCGGGCGCAACGCGGCCGGCTTCTGCATCAACTCCGCGGGCGGCTCGATCCTCAACGGCGATCCCGCGACGTCGATCGGGCCGGCGTACCGCCTCTTCACCATCACCAACGGCCAGGTCGTCGCGGATTACACCGCGCAGGGCGTGCAGGTGGCCCAGGGCGAGCAGATCGCCACGATCGTCGTCGTCTCCGTGAGCTCGCAGGGGAATCTCATCAGCACCGCCGCGCTGGCGACGGCGTCGCTGCGCCTGCTCGCGCCGGCCGTAGCCTCGGTGTCGGTCGATCCGGTGGACGTCGCCGGCACCGGCGTGCGCCAGCTCTCGCAGGTCACGATCCGCGATCTCATCGATTCGGACGGCGTGACCCGCGTGCCGGACGGCTCGAAGATCGCACTCAGCGCGACGTCCTGCGCCGCGCGCGACGCGAACGGCTTCTGCATCAACTCCGCGGGCGGCCAGATCCTCACCGGCGGCACGCTGCCCACCGACGGCACGCCGTCGCCCAGCGGCGCGCACTGGAAGGTCTTCACCGTCACCGGCGGCGAGGTGAAAGCGGTCTTCGAAGGCACCGACCTCTACGCGAACATCGGCCAGACCGTGATCTCCACGGTGCAGGTGGTGCCCACCTCGCTCAACGGCACGGTCCTGACGACACGCGCGCTCGGCACCGCCCAGGTCCGCCTGCACGGCACGACGTCCGCCGAGGCCTCGGGGCCGGCAACCGTGTCGCGGGCCGCGGGCAGCACGGCCGCGATCACGTTCTCCGGCATCAAAGACGCGGCGGGCAACCTGGTGCCCGACGGTACGGTCGTCGCGGTGGCCACCGCCTCCTGCGCAGGCCGCGACCCGAACGGCTTCTGCATCAACTCCGCGGGCGGCACGATCCTCGACGGCAACCCGTCTCCCAGTGGGACTGTGTGGAAGGCGTTCACGGTCACGAACGGCACCGTCACCGTGACCTACTCACCGCAAGGCGCGAACGGCGAGACCACCGCACGGATCGCGCTCGTCCCCGCGCAGCTCAACGGCACGATCCTGAACAACCGAATCCTGTACGGCGGCGTCTGGGCCATCCAGCTCCAATAGCGACACACACATGACGAGAAAGCTCATCGCCACCTTCCTGCTCGTCGCCATGATGGCGAACGGCGCCTACGCGCAACAGCGGACCGCCGCCGTCACGGCGGCTGATCCGGCGGCGTCCTCGCCGCCGGAGGCACTCGCGCCGAATGTGGCGACGTCCCAAAGTGGTGCCGGCGCCCCGCCGGCCGTTTCGCCGGCGCCCCGCCGGCCCGTCGATGGCGCGGCCGCTGCGACAAACCAACGTAGGGCGGGCTTCAGCCCGCCTCCCCCGGGCGAACGCGCTGAAACTCCCGTCTCGTCCGGTGCTTCGTCCACCCCGGGGGGGCGGGCTGAAGCCCGCCCTACGTCCACCTCCTCCCTCACCGAGTCCCACATCTTCGGCCCGAACCGCTACGTCCGCACGGCCGGCCCGAAGAACGAGTACCACGAGGTCATCACCGTCCCGGCCTGGGTCGCTTCGCCCTATCGCCTCCACGTGCAGAACAGCGGCGTCACGTCCGCGACGATCCGCATCAACGGCACCGAGATCCTCAAGCAATCGGACTTCAAGCACAACGTCCCCGTGCTCGATCGCACCGTCACCCTCACCCCGACCACCACCCTCGACATCACCCTTGCCAGCAAGCCCGCGTCGTTCCTCATCATCGATCTCTACGGCACCACCGCCGACCACGGCGCCCCGTCGCTGACGATCGTCGCCCCCGCGGTGACCAACGACGCCACGCCGCGGCTCGAAGTCCGCTACTCCGATCCCGTCGCCGCAGGCGAGTCCGCCGCTTCGGGCATAGACACCAACACGCTGCAGGTCTTCGTCGACAACGTCGACCGCACCGCGCTCTTCACCCGCCGCTCCGACGAAGCCACCGCGGACCTCATCGACGCGCTCACCGAAGGCGTCCACACGATCCGCGCGAAGATCCAGGACAAGGCTGGCAACGCAAGAGAGACGACCGCGCCGCTCCGCGTCGACCTCACGCCGCCGTCGATCGACGTCGCCGAGCCGCTGCGCGGCAGCTACCTGCCGGCGCTCACGCCGCCGATCCGCATCACCTACGCCGACGAGGTCGCGCTCGATCTCGCCAGCGCGAACATCACCATCAACGGCACCGACCGAACCTCGGATTTCATCATCGCCGCGAGCACCGCCACGCTCACCGCACCAATCACGCTCCTCGAAGGAGGCAATGAGATCGTCGCCCGCATCCGCGACCTCGGCGGCAACGAGTCCGTCACCGCGGCCGCGTTCAACATCGACACCCAACAGCCCGCGCTGACGATCGTGT
The DNA here is from genome assembly GCA_963821585.1 of uncultured Acidobacteriota bacterium. GTDB lineage: Bacteria > Acidobacteriota > Thermoanaerobaculia > Gp7-AA8 > Gp7-AA8 > QHVT01. Next base: position 1,802,192 of record CAWGEI010000003.1, on the reverse strand, counting down.
ATCCCACGGCAGCAGCGACCTACGGCAGCGCGGTCATCCGCGTCACGGTCGCGCACTCAGACGATCAGGCGCTCGACGGGTCCACGCTGCAGGTCGCGGTCGACGGCACCGCCGTGACCATGACGCCGTCCGAGGACGGCGCCAGCTCGGCCGGCGACTCCCAGACGCTGACCGACGGCCCGCACGCCGTCACGGCCACGATCAAGGACAAGGCCGGCAATACGACCAGCGCCAGCACGGCGTTCACCATCGACACGGACCTCCCTGTCGTCGAGCTCACCGAGCCCGCGCCGGGCTCGAACCTCAACACTACCCAGCCGCGCATCGTCATCGCCTTCCGTGACTCGCAGGGCGTGAGCCTCGCGTCGCGCAAGTTCTTCATCAACGGAACGGACCAGACCACGCTCTTCACCCTCACCGAGAACGCATCGCCCGCCGTCCTCGCCGCCGGCGCGATCACCTTGCCCGAAGGGATCAACACCGTCACCGCGGAGATCGCGGACCTCGGCGGCAACATCGGCCGCCTGACGGGCACGTTCCTCGTCGACATTACCGCGCCCACGGGCACGGTCCTCGCCCCGGTCGTGCGGACGAACAGCAACACCCCCGCGGCCCTGATTCAGTACGCCGACGCCGGCTCCGGCATCGACGTGACGAGCCTGGCCATCGAAGTCAACCACGTCGACGCGACCGCGCTCTTCGCCATCACCAACGAACAGGCGTCCGGCACGATCACGCCCGCGCTCTCCGACGGCGAGCACACCCTGACCGCAACGTTCCGCGACCGCGCCGGCAACACCAGCAGCGTCTCCTCGACGTTCATCGTCGACACCATCGCCCCCGAGGGCACCTTCACCGCGCCGCAGAACGACACCTTCGTCAACACCGCCACGCCCGCGCTGCGCTTCACGTTCGCGGACATCGGCACCGGCGTCGATCCCGCTAATGCGCACGTGTTCCTCCGCACGCCGGACGGCACCGAGACCGACATCACGGCTCGATTCACCTTCGGCACCGCCGACGCGAACGGCACCATCGACCCCGCCGCCGCCCTCGGCGAAGGCACGCACCGCCTGCGCGCCGTCGTGCCCGATCTCGCCGGCAACGCCGCCGAGATCCTGGCGTCGTTCGAAGTCGACACCGTCGCCCCGACCTATGTCCTCGACGTGCCCGCGCCGGGCTCGTACCTCGCGGATGCGACGCCGTTCTTCGTCCTCCGCTACGCCGACGAGCGCAGCGGCCTCGAGCTCGAAACGCTGAAGATCCTCATCGACGGGATCGACCGCACAGCGCTGTTCACCGTCGCCGCAGACGGAGCGCAGGCGACCCTCGCGCAGAACCTCACCGAAGGCGCGCACACCGTGCAGGTCACGCTCTTCGACCGCGCGGGCAACCGCGCCGTGGCGAACACGCTGACCATCACCGTCGACACCATCAATCCCACCGCCACCGCGGTGCAGCCCGTGAACGGCTCGGTCCTCCCCACGGCCACGCCGGCCGTGCGCTTCACGTACACCGACGCGAGCGGCAGCGGCATCGACCCCGCGTCCGTGCGCGTCACCATCGACGGCACCGACGTCACCGCGGCGACGACGATCACCGCGACCGAGGCTACCGGCACACTCGCCGCGCTCGCCGACGGGGCGCACACGGCGATCGTCAGCGCGCTCGACTGGGCCGGCAACAGCGCCGGCGCGAGCACCACCTTCACCGTCGACACCACCAACCCCGCCGTCACAATCACCCTGCCCGAAGAAGGCAACTTCACGTCGTCGGCCACCATCGCCGTCAGCGGCACCGTCACCGACGCCACCGCAACCTCCGTGAAGGTGAACAACGTCGCCGCAACGGTTACCGGCACGACCTGGACCGTCGCCGCCGTCCCGCTCCCGGCGGAAGGCCCGAACACCCTCACCGCCGTCGCCACCGACGCCGCCGGCAACCAGGGCAGCGCCGGCGTCACCGTCAAAGTCGACCGCACGCAGCCCGCGGTGAACATCACCTTCCCCGCCGGCGGCGCGTTCATCCAGGGTGCGTCGACCGAGGTGCGGGGCACGCTCACCGACGCGTCGCCGGCGATGGTCACGGTCAACGACGCCCCCGCGCTCGTCACCGGCGGCACCTTCACCGCGTCCGTCAACGGCGCCGACGGCCCGCTGGTCGTGAAAGCCACCGCCACCGACGCCGCGGGTAACGCCAGCACCGCCACCATCACCATCACCTTCGACACCACCGCGCCGGTCATCACCGTCGAGCCGACGACGCCGGTCAACCAGCCCCTCGCGACCCTCCACGGCACCATCGCCGACATCTCCCCCGTCACGCTGAAGCTCGGCGACACGGTCATCCCCGTCTCCCCCGCCGGCGCGTTCACGCACGACGTGGCCCTGCCGGCCGAGGGCGCGAACGCCTTCGTGCTCACCGCCACCGACGCCGCCGGCAACAGCGCCACGCGGGAAGTCACTGTCATCCGCGACACCACCAACCCCGCGCTCGACGTCGCGACGCCCACCGAGGGGCTGGTGATCTCGAACGTGCTCGTCGTCGTCCGCGGCACCGCCACCGACGCCACCGCCCTCACTGTTACGGTGAACGGCACCGCCGCGACGATCACCAGCGACGCGTGGGAAGCGTCCTTCGAGTCGCTGACCGAGGGCGCGCAGACGTTCACCGTCATCGCCACCGACGCCGCGGGCAACAGCACCACCGTCACCCGCAACGTCCAGCTCGACCTCGCCGCGCCCGTCGTCACCATCACCGCACCGGTCACCGGCACGTTCACCAGCGGCGCCACCGTGACCATCACCGGTACCGTCACCGACCTCACGCTGCGCAGCGTCACCGCCGGAGGCGTGACCGGCACGTTCACCGCGGCCACCGGTACCACCTCCACCTACACCATCGAGAACGTCCCGCTGAACGATGGCGACAACTCGCTCGTCGTCGCCGCCACCGACGCCGCCGGCCGCACCGGCCAGGCCACCGTCACCATCACCCGCGACGCCACGCCGCCCGTCGTCGCGCTCACCGCGCCGTCGCAGATCACCCGCCAGCGCGGCGGCAGCGCCACCGCGAGCGTCACCGACAACAGCGCCATCGCCGGCGTCACCTTCCGCCTCGACGGCGTCGTCCTCGCCGAGCTCACCGCCGCGCCGTACGCCGTCGACTTCACCGCTCCCGCGACCGCCGCCGTCGGCAGTTTCCTCACCCTTACCGTCGAAGCCCGCGACGCCGCCGGCAACCTCGGCACCGCCTCGGAGCAGGTGAAGGTCGCCTCCGACGGCGTGGTGGTTGGTCAAGTTCTTGACGATTCAACCGGCCTGCCCGTCGAGAACGCGCGCATCGTCGTCGCCGGCCACGAAGAAACGATCGTCCGCAGCGACGCGCGCGGACGCTACACGCTCTCCGCCTTCGACTCCCGCCTCACCCTGATCATCGACGCCAACGACAAGACCACCGTCGAGCGCGTCGTCGACATCGCCTCCGGCGTCGGCACCATCCCCGTCGACGCCCGCCTCACCCCGGCGTCCCCGCGCGTGCAGATCTCCCCCGCGGGCGGCTCGATCACGAAGGGCGCGATCAAGCTGACCTTCCCGGCCGGTGCGCTCGCGCAAGCGGAGCTGCTCTCCCTCACTCCGCTCTCCGCCCAGGGCCTCCCGAATCTCCTCCCCCTCGGCTGGTCGCCCGTGGCCGCTTTCGATCTGCGCGGCGCCGCCGCCTTCGCCGCGCCCGCGAGCGCGACGTTCTCGAACGTCCAGAACGGGACCGTACACCTCGTCGCCTACCGCGCCGCCCTGCACAGCTGGGTCATGGTGCAGAACGGCATTGCATCCAACGGCACCGTCACCGTCGCCATCCCCGCGCCGGAACCCCACGCGCTCGTGATCCTGGACAATGACGCCGCCATCACCGCACCGCTCGCCGGCCAAGTCCTCCCCGGCGTCGCGATGCTCCCGCTCCCCGCCACCACCATCAGCAGCGGCGACGTCACGCCCGCCGTCCTCCCGCCCACCGGCGGCGAGGCGACGGGCACCATCGCCATCCAGTCCCCCACGCCCCTCCCCTCCGGCACCGTCGTCCAGGCCCACGTCAGCGAGACCTACACGCTCAGCTCCGGCGAGGCGGCGTCCGAGGAGCCGAGGCCGCAGGACATCGTCCTCTATCGTCATCCGGCGCGCGAAGGCGCCACCCTCAGCGCCGAGATCCCCATCGTCCCCTCGCGCACCTTCGCCGACCTCATCGAAGGCCGCGTCCACCTCGACATCCTCGCCGGACGCGAAGGCGTCCGCGGCAAGACCGGCGGCAACGAAGCCGTCACCGTCGCCGACGGATCCAGCACCCTCACCGTCGCCGCGGGCTCGCTGCCCGAAGACACGGCGGTGTCGGTGAAGCCGTCCGCGATCTCGTCGTTCGTCCCGTCCAACAGCGCCTTCAGTGCGTTCGCCGAAGTGGTCGTCGACTTCTCCGGCCACACGCTCGCGTCGCAGGCCGAGCTCTCCGTCGACGCCACCAGCGTCGCCCCCACCGATACCCTCCTCGTCGCCCGCGTCGACCGCCTCGGCGGCATCCCCCGCTTCGTCGTCGTCGCCGTCGCGGAGCTCGTCAACGGCCGCGCTGTCACCCGCGCGCACGTCGACCTCCCCGGCATCGTCGACGAGGGCCGCTTCGTCTTCTACCGCACCGCCCAGGCTATCGGCTTCGTGAAGGGCATCACCTCCGCGACCACGGGCCCCGTGCGCGCGGTCGTGTTGGCGAGCGGCGTGCCGTTCGCGTCGATTGCCGATGCCCAGGGCCGCTACGTGACGCCCGCCATCGCCGGCAACGCCACGCTCACCGCCACCGTGCCCGGCACGTCCCTCAACGGCAGCGCGTCCGTCAGCGTCCCCGCGAACGCCACCGCCACGCAGAACATCGCCCTCGCCGGCACCGCCACGACGGCCACCGTCACGCCCGCGAACGGCGCGACCCTCGTCGCCGTCACCACGCAGATCGACATCACCGCCACCGCGCCGTTCTCCGCGAGCGCCGCCACAGCAAACATCAAGGTGTTGAAGGAAGGCGGCAGCGCCGTCGCCACCCGCCTGCTCCTCTCCGCCAGCGGCCGCACCCTCGCCGTCATCCCCCTGTCGCGCCTCGACGCCGGCACGCGCTACACCCTCCAAGTCCCCAGCCTCGCCGACGTCTACGGCGGCTACATCGACGTCCCGGCAACCTCCTTCACCACCCGCCCCGACACCCCGCCGCAGTACGACTACGAGCGGCTCACCTTCTCCTTCCCCGACGCCAACGGCATCGTCCACATCACCGCGCCCGCCGGCACCTTCCCGCCCGGAACCGTGGTCCTCGTCGTCAACGCCGGCAACGGCATCGTCGTCTCCTACACCGCCCTCAACGACGGCTCCATCAACGGCGAGCTCCCGGCCTCCATCGACGACCGCCTGATGATCACCATCACCGATCCCACCGGCAACGTCGTCAACTTCGAGCGCAGCAAGTTCATCGCCCCCGACGGCCGCACCGCCATCGGCCCCGCCGGCGGCACCGTCGACGGCCCCGGCGGCGTGCAGCTCCGCATCCCGGACGGCGCGCTGGCGAAGGGCGCGGTGTTCAAGATCGAGGGCTTCGGCCCGGAGGCCTATCCAGAACGGCCCACGCTGCCGGGCAGCCATTTCGGCAGCGGTCTCCGCATCACCTCGGAGCAGATGCCCCACCTGGAGAAGGAAGGCGATCTGGTCTTCCCGAAACCGGCGGACGCGCCCGAGGGCTCGTTCTATTACGTCTATCGCCGGGTCACGAATTCGGCGGGCAAGGCGGTGTTCGAGACGCTCGATCACGCATTCGTCGAGGGCGATAAGGTCGTCACGGCGTCGTTCCCGTTCATCGGCTGGGACGACTCGGTCGCCGCATGGGAAGCGATGGCGGACCTCAGCTCGATCGGCTTCGGCCTCGGCGCCACCACCGCCTATTACCTGATGTGGACCTGGGACGCGTTGCTCCCCGGCCTGCCGACGCCGGGCCTCGTGACCGGCAAAGTCGTCCGCGCGAAGTTCGTCCCGGGCCAGTCCGAGCCCGTGTACGAAGGCATCCCGAACGTCGGCGTCGTCACCAGCGATCCGGAGATCGCCCTCGGCCGCACGAACAGTCAGGGACGTTTCTCGCTGTGGGATCCGCACTATCGCGGGGGCGAGATCATCGTCCACGCCAGCGACGGCCAGGGGCACGCGAAGAGCGTGACCGCGTATCAGGCCGACCCCGACACCACCCGCGACCTCGGCAAGGCCCCGCACTACTACCGCAACATCGCCGTGGCGACGTTCTCCTTCGACGCCGACCAGCAGCTCGAAGTGCCGAAGTTCGACGTCGTGATCTACCGCCTGAAGCCGGACGGCAAGCGGGAAGAGATCACCGGCATGGTGCCGACCTACACGCAGCTCCGCATCGGCTTCAAGCGCCGTCCGGGCAGCGGCACGCTGCACTTCACCGGCGCGACCGTGAACCGCCTCAACTTCGCCGTCATCCCCGACTACACGGACGATCCGCTGCGCGCGGACTTCATCCTCGACCCTCCGTTCACGCCGCAGGAAGCGCGTGAGTACGTCGTCAAGGCCACGGCCATCCCGGTCCTCGGCGGCGCACCGCTGACCGAGTCCTTCACGTTCCTCGCGATCGCCGGCGGCGGCGACAACGGCCGCACCCTCGACGACGCCGAGCCGGACGTCATCACGCGCATGCTCCTGCCGCGCGACGGCGATGCCGGCGTGCCCACGGACGTCTTCCCGCAAATCGTCTTCACCGAGCCGGTCGCGAACCCGCATTCGCTGATCCACCTCACCGACTCCACCGGCGAAGTGAGCGTCGTGTACGCCGGCCGCGCCGTCAACGAGTCCGGCGCCTTCTACACGATCGCCGACCTCCGCCTCGCGCCCCCCGACGCGAAGGTGGTGAGCGTCACCCTGCAGCCCAAGTACGGCCTGCGCTACGCCGACCACTACACTCTCGTCATCGACGGCTCCGTCCGCGACTTCGACAAGAACGAACAGGGCCAGCCCGCGCCGAAGACCCTGCGCGACGGCACGCGCACCTACACCTTCGACACCATGGCCCCCGAGTCGCTCGCCGAAAGCGCCGACGCCGTCAGCTCGCCGGGCCTGGTCGTCCTCGGCAACTACGCCTGGGTCGGCGACCGCACGACCTACCGCGGCTTCTTCTCCGCTTACGACATCAGCGATCCCGCGACGATCACCCAGCTCGCCAGCAGCCGCCGCACCGTGACCGGCCAGCTCATCGACATCGCCGGCCAAGAGCAGTCGACACTCACCGGCGGCCCAGTGGTCATCGTCTCCGGCGGTCTCGCCTTCACCACCAACTCCCCGTCGAACGTCTACCTCTGGGACGTCTCCTCCGCCGCCAACCCGGTGCGCAAGGCCATCATCAGCGCCACCCAGGACGCCGGCGACGGCGTCGTCCTCAAGCTCGCCGTCCACGGCCGCTACGGCTACGGCCTCACCTTCCCCAAGGGCGTGCAGGTCTTCGATCTCCAGAAGGCCATCCAGAACTACGACGCCTCGGCGAGCCGCGGCACGAACTTCATCCTCGACTCCGTCACCCCCGGCACCGGCGTCAGCCAGGACGCCATCGTCGCCGCCATCCAGGTCCGCACCCCCGAGGGAGCGATGGGCCACTTCGTCGACCTCAAGGTCGCGGACCTGATCGTCGGCGGCACCAACAGCCAGCCCGTCGTCGTGCTCGCGGGCTCCATCCCCCTCGCGGTCGTCGATCCCATCGCCGCCCGCGCCATCTACAACCAGACCGTCATCCAGGCCCCCGGCATCGGCTCCTTCACCTTCGGCCGCAGCGTCGCCCTCGGCACCCTCGGCAACAAGCGCGTGGCCCTGCTCATCGGCAACGGCACCGGCGCCAACCAGGCCACCGGCGCCATCGAGACCGGCTACGTCTTCGGCGTCTTCGACATGGCCAACCCCGCCTCGCCGCAGCTCATCGGCGCGCTCAAGCTCGACAAGTCCCCCAGCGACGTCGTCCTCCGCGACCGCAAGGCCGTCGTCGCCGCCGAGGGCGTGGGCCTCATCATCGACCTCTCCGATCCGACCAAGCCGCGCATGACCGGCGAGATCCCCAACGTCGGCGGCAACATCGCGCTGTCGAACGAAGGACTCGTGTACTCGTCTTCGATGGCGGCCGCGGGCGTGAAGTCGGCGGTGTACCAGCCGATCGTTCTGATTCAGCCCGTCACGGCCGTGATGGTGCACCCGAAGACCGCGCAGATCGCGCCGAACGAGCAGGAAGAGTGGATCATCCACGACCCGCGCAAGATCGAGATGCGCGTCATTCCGTACGTCAGCGGCACAGGCAACGGCCACCTCGAGATCAAGCAGAATGACCAGATCTACCTGACCGACGCCCCGGCGCTGCCCAACGGCAGAGGCATGAGCCTGATCCTGGCCGGCGGCCTGATCGTGCGCGAAGCGCTGAAAGCGACACTCACCGTCGACACGTCCTTCGGAACGCTGCGCAGCCTCGAGCGCGAGATCAAGGTGGGCTGGGCGGACCTGCACGTCGACCTGGACAACGACACGGTGGTCGGTCAGAACGATGATCGCCTGAAGAAGGACGCGAAGCGCGCCTGGGCATTCTGGGAGACGCGCTACGACTACACGGTGGGCGTCGAGGCCGGCACGCCGGCGAAGTTCGTCCCCGAGCCGAAGGGCGAGCAATGGGGATTGCTCGAGGATCTCGGCACCATCCGGGTCGCGATCAACGAGCAGGCGACGAATCACCTCACGCCCGACGGCTACTTCGTCCTCCACCTCGAGCCGCAGAACGCCGGCGACACCGACGGCAACGGCGAACCGATCCGTCCCCGCTTCGCACTGATCCGCAAGCTCCCCGTGACGGCCCAGGCGGACGGCCCGAAGCGGGAGCTGCTGTACCTCACCGATGAGACGATGGCGCGCGCGCAGTGGGCGAACGCCGCCAGCACATCTCCGCGCTGCGGCGGTTCCTACGACCAGTGGCAGGGCGAGTGCGTCTCCGCCGACGACGGCACGCTGCGTCTGCCGCCGCTCGAAGCGAACCAGGCATACGACTTCCTCTTCCGCTGCCTCGACTGCAAGGCCGATCCGGACAAGCTCGGCCAGCGCAAGGTGCTGAAGCTCGAGTACTACAAAAACAGCTCGTCCACCGCCGTCGTCGTCGATCGAGTGCTCGCGGACATCCGTCCGATCGGACACTGGATGTCACTGCGCAACGCGCGCGAAGAAAAGCCCTTCGGCCTCAGCCGCTACCGTCCCCTCCCCGAGACCCAGTGGAGCGGGCACGAGGGTGACGAGGACTGGCTGGTGAAAGTCCCGCAGAACGCGCAGCAGGTTACGGTGCTCGTGCACGGTTACAACGTGCCGCATCACGACGCCGTCGGCAGCTTCTTCCCCACGTGGTTCAAGCGCCTCTACTGGGCCGGACACCAGGTCCACCGCCACCAGACGAAGGTCACGGAGGCGGCTCCGGATGCGGACGCTTGCCTCACCGACTGCGCGCACACCATCGTCATCTCCTGGCCCAGTAACCAGGGCGGACAGACGCGCGGATCGCGCGATGACGACAGCGGCAGCTTCCTGTCGGGCGTGGAAGCGCTGACGCTGTATCCCGAGGACGAGTTCCACGCCCTTCAGATGGGCGTCCCGCTCGCGAAGTTCCTCTCCTCGGTCCACCAGCAGCGAGGCGACCGCACGATGTATGTGATGGCCCACAGCCTCGGCAACGTTGTCGTCAACAGCGCGCTCACCCGTCCCGAGATGCAGGGCGTCGTCGACAAGTACGTGATGAACGAAGCGGCGATGCCGTCAGAGGTCTACAACACGGGCTATACGCCGAGTGCGGAGGAGTTGTTGATCGGCGACTCGTTCTTCACCTCGGGCGAGCGCCACGCGGAGCTATACGGCTACTCGAAGGACGATGATCACGACGAGGTCTGGATCGATGACTGGAACCGCTGGTTCACCGGCGATGAGAAGGACAAATGGGAGGAGGGCCTGCGCGCCCTCGAGCGTCAGGACGGCCTCGTGGCTGCCAACGCCCCCCCGGGGACGACGGTCTTCGACGACGGCGAGTTCTACATGCGCCGCTGGCGCCAGAACACGCCGGCGCGCAACACGGCCACCGACGAGCTCGGACCCCTGTACGGGCGCGGCGACTGGCGCGGCATCTTCAGCGAGAGCCGCGAAGCGACGCAGATTTGGAGCACCTACAGCGCGAACGACCAGATCCTGTTCGGCGCCTGGCGCGCCATGCAGCGCCTCTTCAAGCCGAACCCGGGCAGCTTCGGGAAGAAGGCGCGGTCCCTCGGCCGGGAGCTCATCCCGAGGTTCCGCTTCAGCGACCGGCGCCGCCTCGACGACTTCAAGCAACAGCGCTGGCTCCTCACCGGCTGGACGGAGCCCACGCAGTTCCTCGTCTTCAACCAGCTGAACGTCAATTGGAACCTGCGCCGCCAGTGGGCCGAGCTCGCCCACTGGTTCCCGGCCGTATCGAAGGCGGCGGGCCATCAGGAAGTCGAAATCCTCGGCTCCGGCAGAAACTGCGACTTCACGCGGTTCCATCCTCGCAGCCTAGTGGCGCAGACCATCGGTGCCGGCCCCGGCATGGTGCAGTCGCACAGCTACATGAAGATGACCGAATACTGGAAGGTCCACGAGGCGTGGGAAGGCGTGACGAACATCTTCAACCAGAACGGATCCGACCTATGTCGTTGACGCGAACGATTCTCCTCACGCTGGCTCTGATCGTGGCGCCGGCGATGCTTGCCGACGCCCGCACCGTCCTCGGCCCCAACGCGGTCAAAGCCGTCGAACTGGCGGTCCGCTCCGCCATCCCTGATGGCGAGCTGACCTGGCAGAGCCGCATCTTCGTGAAGCGCGCGGACGGCTCGCGCAGTGATGTCCTTGTCGCCGGTCTCGCGCAGACCACGACGGCCCGAGGCCCGGTCGTTGTCGTACAGATCGAGCTCGGCACCTTCGCCGAAGCGGCGGCCAGGCGTCTCGCCAGCTTCTCCACCGAGCCCGCGGACCAGCCCACCGACGTGCTGGCTGCCATCCAGTTCTCCCCCGCTGGCGAAGTCCTGGAGAGTAAGATCAGCCGCCTCGATCCCACCAGCGCAGCCGTCGAGACTAAAGACCTGGCCCTGGTCGACGACTCCGATGGCATGTGGCCTTCCGTCGAAGTCACTTACTGGGCCCGCTACGGCACCCCAACCTTCCACGGATCCGTCCGCTGGTACGCCGTCTACGACTTCGACCTCATGGAGACCTGGTCGCGCATGCCCCTCGGCGTCACCAAGTACGTCAAAGGCGGCGACGAGCTCTCCGAGCCCATCGCCGCGACCCGCATGGACGACGTGACCGTCCACGTTGAAGGCGGAATTACCGGCCACCTCCTCGCCCTGCCCTGTCCCGTCCCATGCCTGTTCGACGGCTTGACCCTCCTCGCGGGCTGGACCTCAAGCATGCCCGCGCCCCCACGGGCGATCGCCGCGAACTGATCGCAGAGGCGTACCACGGGGCCGACGCGAAAAAAGTTGTCAAGTACCGATCCGACATTTCATCACCTGTTGAAAACTACCGCAGCTTCAATGTTGCGAGTCGGCGAGGACGAGCTGGTCGACGTCATGGCACTCTTCAAAATCAACATCGCCCGTCAGGCGTCATCGCAACGCGAGCGCGAACACCTCCGCGCGCAGACCGTGCGCCGCTTCGCACGCCGCGGCCCGCACAAGGCCCCCGCCAACTCCGTCGCGAAACGCTCTACCTGATCGAAGACACGTCGCGCGACCGCTAGGGAGGAGACCCAACTCGTTCCCGCCTTTTGCCGACTCGCTACGGCGCAGTACCGAGGCCGAGAAACAGTTCGAGCCCTTCGTCGATGCTGGCAAGTTCGCTCGCCGATATCTGTCCAAAGATGCGGCGGATGCGGCGCTTATCGATCGATCGGAGATGATCGACAAGTGCGCACGATGCTTTCGTGAGGCCGCTCGTTCCCACTGACAGCGTTGGATAGAGAGCACCCACACCAGCAGTACCGGTCACTGGCACGACCGCGATGAGCGGGAAGCGCTGGTCAGAATTGACCACTGGATCACTCACTGCAATGCACGGCCGGATGCCTCGCTGCTCATGTCCCACCACGGGATCGAGCTCCACGAGCACCACGGTACCTCGATCAAGGATCACGCGGATTCCACCCAGCCCTGCCCGTCGACCCAGCGAACGGCGATTCCTCCTGCTGGATCGACAAGCCCCTCGTCGTGGGCTAGTTCGGCGGTCCAGTCTCCCAAGCTGGCATCAACAAGATCCGCGGTTTCGGGATGCGGGTTGTTGACAGAGCTGAGGAGCGCATCGCGACGGCGCCGGGCCAGCTCGCGCTCCACGGCTTCGGCGATGAAGCGGCTACGGTTCCGTTCGAGCCGGTCGATTCCCTCCACCAACTCGGCGGACAGCGTGACCGTGACGCGTTCGACCGTGCTCATCGAGCAAGTATGAGTGAAGATATGATCATACTCAAGCGCGGCACTCGGTCTACGAGACCGACCGAATCCCCTACCTCCGGTTGGCTGCCGTGCGGTCCGGTACACTCTCACAACGTCGACCCATGAGAATCGCCCTGTCCGGAACCCACTGCTCCGGAAAAACCACCTTGGCGCAGGACTTCGCCGCCTCTCACCGGGGCTACGTCCACATCCCCGAGCCCTACGAGCTGCTAGACGAGTTGTATGACGAGCCCAACGTCGACGACTTCCACTGCCAACTCGAGGTCTCCGTCGAGACCCTCCGCGCCTACGCCCCCGGCGCGAATGTGATCGCCGAGCGCAGCCCTCTCGACTTCCTCGCCTACATCCTCGCCCTCCACGATCTCCGCCGTGGCGCCCACTCGTTCCCTGCCATCGAGCCGGCCGTCGCCCTCGCCGCCGCCGGCCTCGCACACGTCGATGTCCTCGTCGTGCTCCCTCTCAACGACTCGGACGGAATCGTGTGCCCCGACGAAGAGGACATCGAGCTCCGGGACGCGATGAACGAGCGCCTCCTCGAACTGATCATGACCGATGAATTCGACTTGCTGAGTGGTGGGAAGGTACGCGTGCTCGAAGTGGAGGGATCGCCCCGGCAGCGTCTCGCGGCGGTCGAGAGGGCCCTCGGGTTGGGATGACACTACGATGCTACGAGTGGTCGTAGCTCGCTGAGTGCGTCGTTGGAACTGCTGTGCAACATCGTCGCCTCGGCGTGAACGATTTGCGGCTACCTTACCAATGTGGCGTTGTCAGCCGACGACATTCACCGCGCGTTCGCTGCGCTTTCGGCAGAGCTCCAGCGCCGCGGGCGGCACGCTGAGATCGTTGTCGTGGGAGGTGCTGCGCTGGTGCTGCTCTTCGGCGCCAGGGAGAGCACGAAAGACCTGGAGCGCCGTACTGAAATACGTGATGCCACACCAGATCGACAAAGCTTCTTACGCGTTCGAAGATCTTTGGGAGACGCTCCATGGACATTCGTGAACTTGTTCGCGCGGTCATGACTGGCGACCTGTTGGCAGCACGTGACTACGTCGCTGACGCTCGACGTGTTCGTCTGAATTGGGAACACGTCGAGAAACCGGTGGATCTGACCGATCGTGAGCTCACCGTTGCCGCCGGTGTCATCGAGCTCCTTGCCGCCCGTGCCGGCGAAACGCCACTGCCGTGGACGAATGGAGTTGGAGCAGCATCCGAACCGGTCGTCCTCGATCCCGGCCTCGAAGGAATGCCGCGGTCGTTCGCACACGCGAAAGCCGAAGGCCCTGAGCCGTTCCGCAGGCGCAATCTGATCGCTTTACCCGATTTCCTGGACGTAGCGTAGGTACGGATGCCCGTCAGGAGCGGGCCGCGTTTCGTCCGCGGCCCATCCACTCCGCCCGCGTCACGCGGCCTTCAACTCGTGCTCCCTTTGCGCCAGCGCCTCCGCGACGGCGGCATCCACGGCCTCTTTGAACTTCCGGGCTTTCTGCTCCGCGCGCTCGGCTCGCGTCAGAGCGCGACGGCCGAGGGCGCGCTTCAGAGACGCTACGTGTGCTGCCATGGCCGGGCTGCGGCCGTCGCTGGCGTGGCCCTGCGCGATCCGGTAGATCTGAAGCGAGTCGGTGGCCAGTTGTGACTTCATGACCATGAGTGCGTGGCTCAGACGCAGGGCGAACGCCGCAACCTTGTGCGACAAGGGGCGGAACGCTTCGAGGAACTGCAGGCGGTTGCGTCCCTTCTCGGCGTGAAGCTTCTTCGACGCCTCGAGCTCGGGAACCTGCTCGACGGCATTTATGGCGATGGCGCAGAACGCATCCGACACGTTCAGGTTGGCCCGGGCACTCTTCGCGGTGACGGTTTCCGCCTCCTCGAGCTTCGGGAGGATGGCTGCCATCTGATCCAGTACGGCCATGAGCTCGGCGGCGAGCAACTGGTAGTGCGTCGGCGTGGGAGTATCGGGATCGACGGGCGGTTCTGTGGTGATGCTGATGACCTGGGACATGGGACACCTCTCTTCCATGAGTGGGTTACCCGTCCTCACCTCGGCCGAAGCGTGACGGGCGATCGACACCTGCAGATGTCCTGTTGCTGATCCGGATCGTGGGTACTCTGCCCTTGCTCCTATATAAAGTCAAGTATCTTTCGAACGGAATCAGCGCCGCGCTACTAGGATGCAGGCCGGAAGAGCGGCGATCGCTGTGGACCCCGCATACCTGAGTACTGCCATGGCTCCCGTAAATCGGATGCGAGCACGAGTCGATGCTCCCCGAGCAAAGGTGGATGCTTCCCGAGCAAGGGTGGATGCTCCCGGAGCAAAGGTGGATGCTCCGGGAGCAAAGGTCGGTGCTCCCGGAGCAAAGGTCGGTGCTCCCAGAGCAAAGGTCGATGCTGCGGGAGCGAAGGTCGGCGCTGCGGGAGCAAAAATCGGTGCTCGCGGAGCACTGATCGACGCTCCCCGAGCAGCGGTCGCGCGTTCTCTCATTCTTGCGGCGTCTCAAAACTCTTGCCGGCACAGAAATGCGAGCGTGTACGCTCCGCCGAGCGCCACCGATTCCCAATCGTCCGAGTCGTGCACGCCCATCGCCAACCCTGCCTCCAGGATGACCTCGGGAGCAGCGTCTGCAGTGGGGCACCGCACCAGCGCAAGATGAAGTGAGGCCGAGGGAAACTCCAACCAGTGCCTGATCACGAGATGCCCGGCAGGTGGAGCGCCGTCGCTGGTGCCGGAGTCGAATTCTTCCGATTTCTCCCGCTCCTCGATCCGAATCGTGGCTCTGCAAAGCAGATCGTCGTGGTGAAAGAAGCCGAATTCGACGGTCATCGCGTTCGGTTGACGTTGCTTTTTCCAGTTCATGTCTGTCGAGGGACGACCCCAAAGCGTCGCAACCGTACGCTCTCGATTGATGCAATCTCCTTACGGAATGACTTTGCGACCGCGGAGGAACCGGCGTTGCGCTGCCGCATGCGAAGGTACTTCAACTCGGCGTTGAGTTGTTCGAGCGGCAGCTGTTCCATCTCGCTCTTCGTCTTTGGCTTACGCACGGCTCGCGACACAGCTCGATGATAACTGCCCTTACCGCCGGCCGCCGTGACTGTCAGACCCATTCCGGCGCGATGGGATCGGCGCCGAGGAGCCTGCGCGTCAGGACCCGGTACGCCGCGGCGCCGTGATCGCCGTTCGTGAAGATCACGAGCGCGCCCCGGGACGCGGGCTGCCACCATGTGAAGTTCTTCACGCCCGGACCGTCGCCCCAATGGAACCACGCGGGATCGCCCAGGGAGGAATCCATGCCCCAGCCGAGCGTCCACGCGATCTGGTCGTTCACGCGGTTGCGAGGCGAGTACTCGTCCGGATGCGCGGCCTGGTCGGCGAGCGATCTCTCGAGGAAGGTGAAGTAGTCGCCGATCGTCGTCCAGAGCGATCCCGCGGCGTTGGGAGTGACGGCGACCGGCATCGCGAACTGATTCGCCTTGACGGCGGCTGCGATGGTTTCGTCATACGTCATCGCTTCCGTCGTCGACCCGGCGTTGCCCGCCAGTGCGTGACTCTGCCTCGCGTAGTACGCCGCGGAGCGCTCCAGCAATCGGCCCTGGGCGTCGTGTCCGGCGACGGAGCCCGGCTCCAGGGCCGGTGTCCACGTGAACGTGCTGCTGGTCATCCCCAGCGACGGAAGGACCGCCGTGTTCAGGTAACGGCCGAGGGGCATCCCGGCGACCTGCTCCACCACCCGCTGCAGGAGGACGTAGCCTTCGCCGGAGTACTGCCAGCGCGTGCCGGGCGGGAACGCGGCCACGAGCGTCGCGCCTGGCTCGAAGCGCCAGTTCACGAGGCCCGTCCCGTGCGAGAGCACGTGCTCCGCGGTGATCGTCGCGGCCTCGCCGGTCAGTCCGAGCGGCATGTAGTCCTGCAGTGGCCTGCGCCAGTCGAGCTGGCCCTTGCGCACGAGCTGCCGGACGGCCATGGCGAACACCGGCTTGGTCAGCGAAGCCGCGGAAAAGTACGTCGCCGGGAGGATCTCTTCCGGCTTGCCGGCCTCGCGCACTCCGGCCACGTGCAGAAACGGACGGCCGGCGACGATCCCTTGCGCGGCCAGCCCCGGGGTCCGCGTCACGGTGAGCAGGGCCGGGAGATCGGGTTTCGTCTCCGCGGATCGCGCGTCCCCCGCGGCGTGTACGCACGAGATCGTGGAAACCCCCAATGCAGCCGCGCCGGCGGCCGAGGCTGCAGAAACGCTCGACGGTTCACGGCCGCGAGTGTTGCGCCGTGACTCTGCCCGAAAGCGTGACGGGTCAGTGACGACGGTGCGTCATCGCACAGGTACGATGCGACGCAAATGCTGAAATCCCTCGCTTTTGCCGCGGCCCTCGCGGCGTCCGCCTGCGCGTCGGTGCCCGCGCCTCCCGCCTGCGCTCTGCCGGAACGGGACCGCGCCTGGATCGACCGCGCGCTCGAAGCGTGGCGGTTCACATCGCGGGAGATCACGGGCATCGGCCGGGTGCCCGAGTTCCAGGCGACGTTCTTCAGCGCCGATTGCGCGCTGCGGAGCGCGAACGCGCTCACCAGCACAGCCGCGGAGGGCGTCACCTGGACCGCCAGCCCGCACACTGGAACGATCGCCTTGCCGGACGGCGACGAGATGCCCGCGGGCGTCACCTCCTTCACCGCGGGGAACAAGACCGCAAAGTACTTCGTGATGTCGACGCCCACCGTCTGGGACGCCGCCGGCGTCGGCCAGGGGGCCGCCCTCGAGACGACGATGGTGGCGGTGCTGCTCCACGAAGGCTCCCACGTGGCACAGACCGGCCCCTACGGGCCCCGCCTCGGCGCCCTCATCGAGCGCAACCACCTCCCTGATTCATTCAACGACAACGCCGTGCAGGAGCGGTTCGCAACGAACGCCGAGTTCGCGGCATCGGTGAAACACGAGACCCAGCTCTTCCTCGACGCGGCCGCCGCCCAGGACGATGCCCAGGCAAAGAGCCTGGCCCGCGAAGCGCGCCGCCTCATGCGCGAACGCCAGGCGCGCTGGGTCGCCGGCGACGATGCCTACCTCGCCGAGGCCGAGGATATCTGGCTGACGTTCGAAGGAGCCGGGCAGTGGGTTGGCTACCAATGGCTCATCCATCCCCGCGGCGGCGCCCAGCCTCCGGCGGACGTCGTGGCGCGTTTCACGAGAGGCCGTCACTGGTCGCAGACCGAAGGCTTCGCCCTCGTGCTGGCGCTCGACCGGATCGTGGGGCCGTCCTGGAAGCGGCACGCCTTCGGCGACGGCGCGCGAACGGTGCTCGAGATGCTGGACGACGCGCTGGGCGGGGATTGATCAAGCACGGCATGGCGCCGCGCCAGTCCTACCGCCGGTGCCGCCAATATCCGGGACGCCTGCTTTGATGGGCGACCGCCGTAATAAAGACGTGATCCTCTCGCACTCGGTAGAGGATGGTGTATGGAAACCGATCCAACACGAACCGTCGCTCACCTCGCCTGCCGGTCGGATATCGCAGAGGAGCTTCCAGGATCTGCTCGACTGCATGATCGATCTCGAGCGCGAACGCTTGCGCAGCTACTGCGCTGCGCTCCTCGTACCATTCCCGCGCTTCAGCAAGCTCTTGCTCCGCTTCGGGATGGAGGCGTACCGCTTTCATCGGCGGCGGAAGAGCCTGGCCCGGACCTCTTCCCACGGGATGGTGGCGACTGCTCCGGACTCGATCTCGCGCCACCGGCGTTCGGCTTCTTCGGCCCACAGCTCCTCGACATCGGGCTCCGGTGGAGGCTCCAGGCTCTCGATGAGCAGACCCGCCAGCGTGGCGCGTTCGCTCTCGGGTAAGGCGAACGCCTCTCTGAATACGTCTTTTAGATCACGCGCCATCGGCAACATTCTAACGCCTGGACCTCCCGCACCCCACGCCCTGCCCCCTGCGCCCTGAGACGGCGGCTGCGGACCTTCTTGAAGGCTGGCCGCGCTGTACGCCGAGGCGGGAAACAGCTTCGAGGCGCGCACGAAGCTGCTCGAGGCCATGGACAGCGCCGGCCACGAAGAGCCTTCCAGCGTCGACTGGTACGTCCTCGGCCGCATCGCCGAGAACTACGGCGCGGCCGATGCCGCGCTCGCGGCATACAAGCGGGTCACGGCGCCGGGGCAGCGGGACCAGTCGTCGTCGACCCACGCGCTCGCGCAACGGCGCATGCAGTTGCTGCGCGCGAAATGACCGTCTCGTGACGGTCACCCCGACTCCCATCGACTCCGGTATCCAGGGGAGAGCGCCTCAGCGCACTCTCCGCTATATTCCGTCGCCCATGCGCCGTTTCCTGTTCCTGACCTGCCTCCTCGCGCCGATCTCCTTCGCCGCGATGCCGCCGGCCACTCCGGTCATCACCGAGCCGGATCGGAACGACCTGTCCTACAGCGCCGCGGACGTACACATGGCCACGGCGCCTTTCGCTGATGGGGACGGTGACGGGCATCGGTGCAGCGACTGGGAGATCGTCGAGGCCGGCGACGTGGCCTGGACCGCGCCCTGCGTCACCAGCGCGAGCCGGATTCACATTCACCTCGGCGACGGCACGTTCACGCGGGGGCGCCGAGGACTGGGCAGCGGGACGGCCTATGTGCTGCGCGTGCGGCACCGTGACGACAGCGGGCACGCGGAGACCGAGTGGAGTGCGTGGGCCGAGCGCCGGTTCCGCACGACGCCGTCCTCCCCCATCCCGCCGCTCCTCGCCCGCGATTTCCTGAACGATCCGGCGCCGCGCTGGACGCGCAGCGACGGTCAGCCGGTCGAGCTCCCGCGGGGCGCGAGTCTGCGCCTGGAGGCGGCCGACGGCGAGGCGCTGCTCGAACTGCACGAAAATCAGGGAGCGCTGACGCTCTCCGACACTGCCCCGTTTGCGACGCGGGTGGCGGTGCGGGCCGTGCTCTCCGCGCGGGAGAGCGCCTGGACGGTGCCCGAGAGCGAGGTGTCGCTGTACGACGACGAGGGCGTCGAGCACACCATCTACCTCCCCCCTACGCTGCTCCCCCCTCGGCGAAGCTGTATCTCTGGATCTCGCAGAACGGCTCGGTCCATGACTCCCGGCCCGACGATCGCGCGCCCGACTTCATGCACATCGTGAGGGGTGCACCGGTGCCGTGGACGCTGTTGCAGAAGGGCTTTCGCGTCGAGGCGGTCGCCGGCGACCTGCGGTTGCCGGTCAACATCGCCTTCGTGCCGCACCCGCGGGACGAGCCGGACAGCCCGTTCTTCTACGTCACGGAGTTGCACGGCGACATCAAGGTCGTGACCCGCGGCGGGCAGGTGCGCGACTACGCGAAGGATCTCCTCGGCTTCCGTCCTCCGGACTCGTTTCCCGGTGAGGGAGAGACCGGCCTGACGGGCATCACCATCGAGCCGGAGAGCGGCGACGTCCTGGTCGCGTCGCTGTACCCGCACGCGGGGTGGACGTATCCGCACGTCGTGCGTCTCTCGAGCACCGACGGGGGCCTGACGGCGTCGGGCGCCACGACCGTGCTGGACATGCCGGAGGAGCAGCAGGCAGCGTCCCACCAGATCTCGAGCATCTCGATCGGCCCGGACGGGAAGCTCTACGTCCACATGGGCGACGCGCACCACGCACCGCACGCACAGGACCTCCACTCGATGCGCGGCAAGATCCTGCGGGTGAACCTCGACGGTTCGGCGCCCGAGGACAATCCGTTCTACGACGCCTCGGACGGCATCGGGGCGGCGGACTACGTCTACGCACTCGGGTTTCGCAACCCGTTCGGCGGCGCGTGGCGCGCGGCGGACGGCAGCCTGTACGAGGTCGAGAACGGCCCGACCCTCGACCGGTTCGCGCGTGTCGATCCCGGGGTCAACTACGGCTGGGACGGGACGAACGACAGCATGGCCACGGGGGCGATCTGCAGCTTCCCGGAGGCCGCGGCGCCGGTAAATGTGGCGTTCGTGCAGAGCGAGACCTTCGGCGGCAGCGGCTTCCCGGTGGCGAAGCTCGACCACGCGTTCGTCACCGAGTCGGGACCGACATGGGCCTCCGCCACCCCCTCGGCGGGGAAGCGCATCAGTGAAGTGGTCGTGGGACTGGACGGCACGCTGGAGAGCGGTCCCACCGGGCTGCTCCGCTACGACGGTACGGGGAAGGCGACGGTTGCGGGCATCGCGGCGGGGCCGGACGGCCTGTACTTCACGAGCCTGTACCGCGATTTCGGATACGAGCTGCCGACCGACCGCGGCGCGGGGGTGTTTCGCGTGCGCTGGGTGGGATATGCCGACTTTCTCCTCAGCATGAGCTCCGGCGATCCGATGCGCATCGAGCTGAGGGATCGTTCGGCCGTCGCGGACGCGGAGTCGTGGCACTGGGACTTCGGGGACGGTACGACGAGCGACGCGCGCAATGCCGTACACCGCTACGGACGTCCGGGCTCGTACCTGATCACGTTCACCGTGAGCGGCGCGGGCGGAATCCATGTCGCGCGAAAGAAGCTCCACCTGACCGGCGGCGGCGCGGGCCTGCGCGCGGAGTACTTCCCGACGACGGACCTGAGCGGCGTGGGGACGCGGCGGATGGAGAAGGAGATCGACTTCGACGGCGACCGCGCGCTGCCGTTCGAGACGGAGGAGTTCTCGGCGCGGTGGAGCGGCCGCCTGCTGCCGCGCCTTTCGGAGCTGCACCGCCTGATCGTCGAAGCCTCGGGCGAGGTCCGGCTGTGGATCGACGGAAACCCGGTGATCGATCGCAACGGCAAGGCCGGCGAGATCCCGCTGGAGGCGGGCCGCATGTACGCGATCGTGCTGGAGTACGTCCACCGCAGCGGCCCACCGCAGATCCGGTTGTCGTGGGAAAGCGAGTCCCAGCCCCGCACGGTCGTGCCGCCGTCGGTCCTGTACGGCCCCGAGGGCATGCGGCGGCGCGCGATGCGGCAGTGAGCGCTAGCGGACCGCCGGCTTCCCGGCCGGCCGCTCCGCCGGCTTCCAGCCGGCCAGGTTCCTCGCGAGAGCGTGCCGGCAAGATGCCGGCGGAGCGGCCGGCTGGAAGCCGGCGCTCCGCGACTGTCACGAGGGCTCGTTCAATCCGCCGAGGTACTGCAGCAGCGCGCGCACTTCCATGTCGAGCAGGTCGAAGCAGCGGGCGAGGTACTGGCGGTCGCTGACCGCGAGCGCCTCGCCGTCGACCATCCGCCGCACAGCCGCGACGTCCGATTCGATCGTCTGGACGCGCGCGAGCACCGCCGCCATCGTTTCCGATTGCATGGCGCTAGCGCGCGAGCTTCAGGTGCGCGCGGCGGTTCTGCGTCCACGCCTCCTCGCTCGCGCCCACCTCGAAGGGCCGCTCCTCGCCGTAGCTCACCGTGCGGACGCGGCTGCGGTCGACGCCCAGGGTGGCGAGATACGCGCGCGCGGTCTCCGCGCGCCGGTCGCCGAGGGCGAGGTTGTACTGCTCGGTGCCGCGCTCGTCGCAGTGGCCTTCGATGAGCAGCTGATACTCCGGATGCGTGCGCAGCCACGTCGCGGACTGCTGCAGCGCGGCCTGGGCGTCGGCGTCCAGCGTGGCGGCGTCGAACGGGAAGAATGCGTCGCGCAGCCAGCCGCGGTCGTGCGCCTGCCGGGTCGCTTCGTCCAGGTCGCTGCTCAGGACGTCCGGCTCCGGCGCCTCCGGCTCGAACTCGCGCTCGGGCGACGGGACGGTCTGGGGCGGCGGCTCCGGCGTCCGCTCGACCACGGGCGGCGCGGTCTGCGGCTGTGGAGGCGGGGTCTTGCGCGAGCGGCAGCTCGCCGCGGCCAGGACGGAGATGGACAGGAGGAGCACGAGCACACGTCTTTGCATTGCACCGTGAGTGTAGGAATCCCGGCCCCGGCGGCGCATCGGCCGCGGGGTGAGGCCGGCCTCGACTTTCGATAGGGGGGAACGGCGGTCCCGTTCGCGTAGGTTTTTGTCCGACGTGACGGCCCCCACCACCCTGCCGCCCCACTACACCCCGCACGCGCGCGCCGAGCGCGTCATCGCCGCGGGGCGATTCGTGCTGGCGGCGTCGTCGCTGACCGCGATCTATCTCGAGCCGGCGACGCCCGCGCGCTTTCAACAGACCACGTATGCCCTGCTGCTGGTCTACACGCTCTACGCGCTGGCGCTGGCCCTCGTCGCGTGGCGCTCGACGACCCTGATGCCCGCCCGGTGGCGGCTCTTCCTCCACGCCCTCGACCTCGTGCTCTTCTCGGTCTTCGTCTACCTGACCGAGGGGCCGGCCAGCCCGTTCTTCCTCTACTTCATCTTCTCCCTGTTCTGCGCCACGCTGCGGTTCTCGTGGCGCGGAATCCTCGCGACCGGCGTCGCGGCAATGGCGATCTACGGCACGGTGGCGGTCTTCGCGTACCTGCGGGATCCGAACTTCGAGACCAGCCGCGTGCTGGTCCGCGAAGCCTACCTCGCCGTCATCGCCGCGCTCCTCGTCTACCTGGGGGTCCACCACGAGAGGCTGCGGCGCGAGCTGGCGTCGCTCGCGGCGTGGCCGCGCGAGCTGGCCCAGCGGGTGGACGACGTGCTCCGCGCGACGCTCGCCCACGCGGCGGCGGTCGTCAACGCGCCCCGCGTGCTGCTCCTGTGGGAGGAGCGCGAAGAACCGTGGCTGTACGCGGCCGTGTGGGCACGCGACGACTTCCGGCTGGACCGTCTCGCGCCGGCGGAAACGACGCCCTTGCGCAACCGCAGCTTCTTCGCCCGCGGACAGGGTGAGCCGATCCTCGTCTACGACGCCGGCACCGTGACCATGGCCGACTGGACGGCCGAGCCCATCGACCGGCAGCTGCGGATTCGTTACGCGATCGGCCCGGCCATCGTCGTGTCGCTCGAGAGCCAGACCCTCACCGCGACGTTCATCATCCCCGAGGTGCGGACCGCGACGGCGGACGACCTCGCGCTCGCGCACGTCGTGGGACGGCTCCTGCTCGCCACCGTCGAGCAGTTCTTCTTCGTCCAGCAGGTACGGCTGACCGCGAGCGCGGAAGAGCGGATGCGCATCTCCCGCGAGCTGCACGACGGCATCGTCCAGTCCCTGGGCGGCGCCGGGCTGCAGTTGCAGGCGCTGTCGGCGCACCTGGCGAAAGACCCCGTGGCCGTGGGCCGCCTCGCGCAGGTGCAGCGGGTCCTCGAGCACGATCAGCGCGAGCTGCGCGCGCTCGTGCGGGAATTGCGGCCGTACGACCCGCGCGAAGGGCGCGCGATCGTGTCCGACGAGCTGCAGCGGATGCGCGAGCGGTTCGCGCTGGAGTGGGGACTGGAGGTGGACGTGAGCATGGCGGAGAACGGCGAGCTGCCGGCGCGGGTCGCGCACGAGGTGTGCCGCATCGCGAACGAGTCGCTGTCGAACGCGGCGAGGCACGGCGGCGCGACGCGCGCGCGGGTGGCCATCGCCACGGGCGACGGGCGCGTGGGGGTGCGCGTCGCGGACAACGGACGAGGCTTCGCGTTCGAGGGCCGGTACGACCTCGACGCGCTGGAGCGCTCCGGCGAAGGACCGCGGACGCTGAAGGAGCGGGTGAAGTCGCTGCACGGCTCGCTCGCGGTGGAGTCGTCGGCAGCGGGCGCGGCGATCGACGTCGAGATCCCGTTACGCGAGGAGCACCACTCGTGACCATCCGGATCGCCGTGGCCGACGACCATCCCTTCATCCTCGACGGGCTGGAGCAGCTCTTCCGCGCGGAGCCGGACTGCGAGATCGTCGCGCGCAGCTCGAACGGCGAGAATGCGTTGCGCGCGGTGCAGCTGTACAAGCCCGACGTGCTCGTGCTCGACGTGCGGATGCCTCGGATGGACGGCATCGAGCTGCTCCGCCGGATGCACGAGCTGCAGTTGCCGACGAGGGTGGTGCTGCTCACCGCTTCGCTCGACGACGCCCGTCTGCTGGAAGCATTCCGCCTCGGCGCGTGCGGCCTGGTGCTGAAGGAGTCGGCGCCGCGCCTGCTCGTGCAGAGCGTGCGGCAGGTGGCGGCGGGAGAGCAGAGCTGGAACGGCAAGGCCATCGCCGGCGCGCTGCGCCTCGTGCTGCAGCGCGAACAGGCCGTGGCCGCGGTGTCGTCGACGCTCACGCCGCGGGAGCTGGAAGTGACGCGCATGGTGGCGTCCGGCCTCCGCAACAAAGAGATCGCCGCCCGCCTCGAGATCACCGAGGGGACCGTGAAGTTCCACCTGCACGGGATCTACGAGAAGCTGCAGATCGACGGGCGCTACGCGCTGATGAGCTACGCGCGGGATCACGGGCTGGCGTAGATAGGCGCCGGAGGAGCGCCGGCCGCCTGGCCGGCCGGTCCACCGCCCGCTGGGCGGTACCGGCGGGCCGCCGGTGGACCGGCCGGCCCGGCGGCCGGCGCGCCCCTTGCGCAAGCTTGCACGTGTTGCGCGCGAAGGCGCGCTGCCCCAACCGTGGCCCGGGCTTTCAAGCCCGGGGTTGCGAAGGGCGTGCGTCGACGCGGCCGCATTTCTCCGCGCCTCCCGCGCGGTCCCCGGGCATGAGCCCGGGGCCACATTTGGACAGCGCGCCTGCGCGCGCCACGCGCCTCAC
This sequence comes from uncultured Acidobacteriota bacterium, assembly GCA_963821585.1. Lineage (GTDB taxonomy): Bacteria > Acidobacteriota > Thermoanaerobaculia > Gp7-AA8 > Gp7-AA8 > QHVT01. The sequence continues at coordinate 1,777,088 of CAWGEI010000003.1, read as the reverse complement.
CCGGCGGGGCCGGGGGCGGGAGCGATGCGCGCGTGCAGGCGCGCCGGCCGCTGGCCGGCCGGTCCACCGCCCGCTGGGCGGTACCGGCGGGCCGCCGGTGGACCGGCCGGCCCGGCGGCCGGCGCTCCTTTACACCGCGCGGCGATGACGGGCGTCGGAGCTCGCCTCCTCCACCGCCGCCGCCCACCCGGCGGGGCCGGGGGCGGGAGCGATGCGCGCGTGCGGCACGGCGGCGACGAGCTCGGAGTCGGGCGCGCCGTCGGGGCCCGGGATAATGATCGGGATGTCCGCGCGCGTCAGGAGCTCGGCGTCCAGCGCGGAGCCGCCGGCGGCGATGGCCAGATCGCACTGCAGCTCGTCGCGGAGGCGCGTGAACGCCTCGCCTTCGTCGCAGGTGCGGCAGAGGTGGAGGAACCGCCGTCCGCGGCGCACGGAGAAGCCGAGCGCGGCGGCGGCACGCTTCACGCGCCCGAGGTCGCCGCTCTCGATGACGAAGGGCTCGCTGAACGAGCGGTGCGTCGAGGCCACCAGCATCTCCCCCGACCGGCCCGACAGTTGCGCCGCGTCGTTCTCCGGCAAGGCGGAGTACACCAGCAGATCGGCGCCGGAGCGCTGCTCGATGGCGAGCACGACGTCGAGCAGCGTCTCCGCCGGCGGGCCGCACGGCTCGACCTCCCATCCGCCGTCCGTCCAGCGTGCGATGGCCCCGCCCGCTTCGAAGATCATCGCGTGCCGAAGGCCGAGGCTGGCGGCGATCGGCGCGATCTCCTCGAGCGTCATGGCCGAGACCGGGATCACGGAAACGCCGGCCGCGGCCAGGCGGCGGATGGCCGCGCGGCTGGGGCCGGGCTCGAACGTGCGCGCGTCCAGGACCACGGCGTCGAGCGAGGTGAAGACCGCGATGCGATGGGCTGCAGCGGGGCGTTGCTTCGGGCGGATGCGCACGGCTTTCGATTCCATTGCCGTGACGGTACGCCGACGCGGTACGCGTTGCCCATCCGGTAAACACGGGATGTACAGCGTGCGGCGGCGCGCGTACCGTCCGCGGCATGGAAGGACGACAGGACCGGCTCGTAGTCATCGCCAACCGCGAGCCCTATGCCCATGAATGGACCGACTCCGGCGTGACCGTGCAGCGCCCCGCCAGCGGACTGGTGACCGGCCTCGAGCCGGTGCTGAAAGCCAGCGGCGGCACGTGGATCGCGTACGGCGGAGGCTCGGCGGACCGCGAGCACTCCGACAGCCAGGGCCGCGTCTCCGTACCGCCCGAGAGCGCCGGAGTACACGCTGCGGCGGATGTGGATCGGCGAGGACGAGTACGACCACTACTACGCAGGCTTTGCGAACGAGGCCCTCTGGCCGCTCTGCCACATGGCCCACACGCAGCCCTCGTTCCGCATGCGCGACTGGACCTCGTACCAGAACGTGAACGACACCTTCGCGCGCGCGGCGGCCGAGGAGACGAGCGCGGGCGGGATGCTGCTCATCCAGGACTACCACTTCGCGCTCGTGCCCCGCATGGTCCGCAACCGCGCGCCGCACATCGTGACCAGCCTCTTCTGGCATATCCCGTGGCCGCATGCCGGAGATCTTCGGCATCTGCCCGTGGAAGGAAGCGCTGCTCGAAGGCATGCTCGGCGCCGACATCCTCGGATTTCACACGCGCCAGTACTGCCGCAACTTCCTCGAGACGGCGGCGCGGTACCTGGAGTGCCGGGTGAACTTCGACGAGATGTCGATCACGTACGGCGGGCACACCACGGCCGTGAGTCCCTACCCCATCAGCGTGGAGTGGCCGTATCCGGCCGCGTCGCGCGCGGAAGGAGCGGCGCTGCGCCGGTCGCTGGGCATCCCCGTCGCTGGCATCCCCCCCGGCGCACACGTGAGCGTCGGCGTCGACCGCGCGGATTACACCAAGGGCCTCGTCGAGCGCGTCGCGGCCGTGGAGCTGCTGCTCGAAGAGAACCCGTCGCTGCGCGGCCGGTTCGTCTTCGTGCAGCTCGCGTCGCCGACGCGCTCGAGCATCCGCCGGTACCGCCAGCTCGCGGAGGATCTGCACGAGATCGTCGCACGGGTCAACGCGCGGTTCGGCACGCCGGACTGGACACCCGTGCTGTTGCAGATGCGTACGTTCTCGCCGGAAGAAGTGCGCCTGTACTACGCGATGGCGGACAGCGCGCTGGTAACGCCGCTGCACGACGGGATGAATCTCGTGGCCAAGGAGTACGTCGCGGCGTGCGAGGACGGCAACGGCGTGCTGGTGCTCAGCGAGCTGGCCGGCGCCGCGCGGGAGCTCGACGCCGCGCTGCTGGTGAATCCGTACGACACCGCGCAGATGGCGCAGGCCATCCTGCGCGCGGTGGGGATGCCGCTGGCGGAACGGCGCGCGCGCATGCAGGCCATGCGCGAGCAGATCGCGACGCACTCCATCCGCGACTGGTCCGAGCGGCTGCTGGCGGACATGCGCGACGTCCGGCAGCGCCGCTCACGGTTCTGGCCGGTACGGCAGCCCGTACGGACCCCGCGTGGGGAGGAAGCGACGGCGTGACGACGGTTGTTGTCCCATACGACCGATGGGCTCCCTGAGGCAGTGGCAGCGGAGGTTCTTCCGGACGTGGCCGGTTGCGGCGGCCGCGCTGGGCGGCCTGTTGCTGCTGATCTACGCGACCGTGGCCACGACGTCGCGGAAAGCCGAAGAGATCTACGCGCAGCTCGATCAGCTCAACACCCACCACCGCGCGGTGGAGGGCCGCCTGCGCCGGCTGCGCGGCGACGTCTACCTCTCCAGCATCTACATCCGTGACTATCTGCTGGACACCGACCGCGAGAACCTCCCCGAGTACCGGCAGCGGCTCACGGAGCTGCGGCGGCAGCACGACGTCACGGTTCAGGAACTGCGGACGCTGCTGCCGCCGGACGCCGCCCCTCGCCTGGACACCCTCGACCACCGCGTCGACGACTACTGGCAGACGTTCGACCCGCTCTTCGAATGGACGGTCTACGAGAAGATCATGCGCAGCGCGCGGTTCCTGCGCCGCGAAGTGCTCCCCCGCCGCGAGGCGGTCCTGACGATCACGAAGGACATCGAGCAGCTCAACAACGCGAACCTCGCCAATCAGCGCGCGGAGGTCAACCGGCGGCTGGTGTCGTTCCGTGAGGACCTCCATCGCCGCCTGTGGCGCGCGCTCCTGGCGGGCCTCGTCGTCGCGTTCGTGGCCGTCGTCCGCCTGGCCATGCTGGAGCGCCGCTCCGAGCGGCAGCGCGCCGACGCGGAGCGCGCGGAGCAGGAGATGCGGCACCTCTCGCAGCAGCTCGTCGCCGCGCAGGAGGAGGAGCGGAAGAAGCTCACCCGCGAGCTGCACGATCACGTGGGGCAGATGCTCACCGCGCTGCGCATGGAGATCGGCCGCGCCGACCGCGCCCGCGGCTCGTCGGACGGCCAGCTCGTACAGGCGCTGGCCGAGGCGCGGCGGCTGCTCGATACGATCCTGCGGTCCGTGCGCGACGTGGTCATGGGCCTCCGCCCCAGCATGCTCGACGACTTCGGCCTGCAGCCCGCGCTGGAATGGCACGTGCGCGATTTCCGCCGCCGCTTCGCGATCGCCGTCGAGCTCACGCTGGAGGGCGACCTCGATACGCTCCCCGACCAGTCCCGTACCGCCGTCTACCGCATCGTGCAGGAGGCGCTCACGAACTGCGCGCGGCACGCGCAGGCGAAGCGGGTGGAGATCGTGGTGCGTTTCGGGCAAAACACGCTCGATCTGCTCATCGCGGACGACGGCGTCGGCATCGACCCCGCCCGCATGCGCGGCGTCGGCCTCCTCGGCATCGAAGAGCGCGTCCGCGAGCTGCACGGGACGTTCGAGATCCACCCGCGCATGCCGCGAGGCACGGAGTTGCACGTGACGCTGCCCGTGACCGCGTCCCTCCAGGAGGCGCAACTTGCGCGTATTGCTGGCTGACGACCACTCCATCGTCCGCCGCGGCATGAGGTCGCTCCTGGAGACGGAGGCATCGGTGGAAGTGGTGGCCGAGGCGGCGGACGGGCTGGAGGCGCTGCGGCTGTGCGAGGAGCACCATCCCGACCTGCTCATCCTCGACGTGGCCATGCCCAAGCTGAACGGCATCGAGGTCGCCGCACGCGCGCAAAAAATCCAGCCTCCCCCGCGGACGATCATGCTGAGCATGCACCTCGACGAGTCGTACGTCATGCGCTCCCTGAATGCGGGCGCGCGCGGCTACCTCCTCAAGGACGCCACGGACGAAGACCTCCTCCCCGCCATCCGCGCCGTCGCGGCAGGCAAATCGTTCTTCAGCCCCGCCGTGAGCGGCATGCTGGCGGAGGAGTACGTCGAACAACTCCAGGAGCGCGGCCTCACCGACTCGTACGACCTGCTGACCGACCGCGAGAAGGAAGTGCTGCAGCTGCTGGCCGAAGGGCGGTCGAACAAGGAAGTGGCGGTGTTGCTGGAGGTGGGGTTGTCGACCGTGGAGACGCACCGCGGCAACCTGATGCAGAAGCTCGGCCTGCACAGCACCGCGGAGATCGTGTTGTACGCGGTGAGGAAGCGATTGATTGTGTGAGGGGTGCGTCTTTGCGGTGACCGCGTAGCGGTCATCAGAAAGTAGCCCCCGGCGCCAGCCGGGGGACGGCGATGGCCCCTTGTACGAGCCCGCGTAGCGGGCGAAGGGGGGTTCCTGCCGCCCGCTACGCGGGCTCATTTTCCGTAACGATTCCCGTCCCCCGGCTGACGCCGGGGGCTATTCTCTGATGACCGCTACGCGGTCACCGGAGGGCGAGAACCGCCCCCACCCGGTCCGCGATCTCGCCGATCGACACTGGCCGCCGCATCACGATCCACTCCCCGGCCGGCAACTCACTCAGCTCCACCGCCCCTCCGATCACGATCACCGGCACCCCGATCTTAGGGAGGCGCTCGACGAGGGGCATGGGCTGGCCGCGCAGGTCGACGATGATGGCGTCCGGGACGCGGTCGGGCAGGGAGTCGATGGCGTCGCGGACGGTGATGTAGCCCACCGCGTCGAAGCCGCGTTCGACCAGCTCGGCGCGGAGCATGGCCCGTGGCCACTGCTCGGCGTCGATGATCCAGAGGACGCTCATGCGACAATCCTCCCATGAGCACGGCTCCACTCGCGCCGGTCCCCATCGAGGGTGCGCGCAAGCGGCTCGCCTGGGAGGACGTCGTCGCGTACGCGGTCATCCTCGCGGGCGTGCTGTTCGTGCTGATCCAGCACCGTGTGGCGGCGCTGGTCGTCGGGGTGGCGCTGTACCTGATCCTCGACCGCGTGAGCGCGCGGCTGCAGGGACGGATGGCCCGCGGGGCCGTGCGGCCGCTGGCGCTGCTCATGGTCGCCGTCATCACCGGGGCCATCGTCACCGCGGCGATCTTCCTCCTCGTGACCATGCTCCGCCGCGGCGCGGGCAACGTCCCCGCGATGATGGAGCAGATGGCCGAGATCCTCGGCTCCGTCCGGCTGTGGCTCGGCGGCGTGGGGCGTCAGTTCATCCCCGAGATGATGACGGACGCGGAAGACTTCAAGCTGACGGTGCAGGCGTGGCTGAAGACCCACGCCCAGACCGTGCGCGCGGGCGGCGTCTGGCTGGGGGTCGGGCTGGTCCACATGATCATGGGCGGCCTGCTGGCCATCCTGGTCTTCTTCCGCCACATCACCCATCACGACGACGAAGACCGCGGGTCCCTGGCGCGCGCGCTGGTCGACAAGGCCGACCGCTTCGCGCACGCCTTCGGCCGGGTGGCGGCGGCGCAGATCAAGATCTCCGCGGTGAACACGATCCTCACCGGGCTCTACCTGCTCGTGGCGCTGCCGCTGTTCGGGATCCGCATCCCGTTCGCGACGACGCTGGTCGTCATCACCTTCCTCTGCGGCCTGATCCCCGTCCTGGGCAATCTGGTCTCGAACACCGTGATCACGATCCTCTCGATGGGGATCTCGATCGGGACGGCGGTGGCGTCCTTGACGTTTCTGGTGGTCATCCACAAGCTCGAATACCTGATCAACTCCCGGATCGTCGGCGGCGAAACGGACTCCCAGGCGTGGGAGATCCTCCTGGCGATCATCGTCGGCGAGGCGGCGTTCGGGGTCGGCGGAGTCATCCTCGCGCCGATCGTCTACGCGTTCATCAAGCGCGAGTTACGCGACCGCGGGCTCGTTTAGTTGACAGTTTGCAGTTTGCAGTTGACAGGAGAGGGGGGAGCCTTCTCTCCTGCCGACTGTCAACTGTCAACTGCCTACTGCATAATGTACACCGAGGTCCAGAGATGCTTCCTATCGTGAAACGGGCGGTGCTGTCGTGTGCGGTGGTGTGTGCGCTCTCCGCGAGTGCACAGAGTGGCGGGCTGGCGATCGCGGGCGCGGTGTACGAAGACCGGATGGTGCTGGCCGTGCGGCCGCATTTCATCGGCGTCGACGGCGTCACGGTGAAGCTGTATCGCGACGACGGCGACCGCACGCCTTCCGCGGGCGACGTGCAGGTGGCGACGCTGAAGACCAACCGCGGCGGCGCGTATGCGTTCCGCGTCGATCGGCCCGGCGACTACTGGGTCTCGGTCGACGCCCGCAGCTTCCGTACGGACGCATGGCCCGAGCAGACGTTCGGCCCTCCGGGCTCGCTCTGCGCCGCATCCGGACGGCACGACCCGCACGACGTGGTACGAAGGCTCGTGCTTCGGCGGGAAGACGACACGCGGCGCGGACAACGCGTCCTCGCTGATGACCTCGGAGCACCTTGCCCTGGTCACCCTGCGCGATCAGCTCACCAACATCGACTTCGCGTTCAGCTATGACGCGGTCATCTCGACCGCCGACGGCGACAACCTGCAGGGCACGCTGCGCCAGTACCTCCTGAATGCGAATGCCGTGGGCGGCCCCAACCGCATGCGCTTCGTCCCCCTCGATCCCAGAGCGGAGCAGCGCGAGTCGAACTTCGGCCTGCCGCCGCGCTGGTGGAAGATCACTCTCGCCTCGCCGCTCCCCGAGATCAAGGACAACGACACGATCATCGACGGCACCGCGTACAACTACCTCTCCGCCGCCTCCCCGGCCGACATCCATCCCGGACGCTTCGGCGAGCCACCGAACCTGGTCAGCGGTGAGCGCCAGCTCTCGCGGCTGCGGAAGCCAGAGCTGGAGATCGTCGCGAACGGCGCGGCGGGCATCGTCTGCACCGCGACGTGCGGCCTGCGCGGCTTCTCCCTGCACGGAACGGCCAGCGGAATCATCGCCCGCGCGGACACGCACATCGAGCATGTGCTCGTCGGCGCGGCTCCGGACGGTCTGCCGGAGCCGGGCGGCGTGGACGGCCTGATGGTCGAGCGCGGCACGACGGTCGCGCGGCACCTGCTGGTGACGTCGCAATCGCGCGCGGGCATCACCGTCACCAAGGATGCGCGCATCGACGGCGAGCGTCTCGACGTCAGCAGGTCGGGCGAGCCGGCCGCCGGCGCGGGAATCGTGCTGCTGTCGAGCGGCTCGTCGATCCGGTCGTCCGCCGTCAACGCGAATTTCGGCGCCGGGATCGTTCTCGGTACGACGGACGGCACGATGCCGGCCACGGGGAACACGCTGGACGGGAACACGATCAGCGCCAACCAGGCGGGGGTGCTCCTCTCGCCGGGCTCGACGCGCAACGTGATCACGCGCAACGACATCATGTGGAACCGCGTGGGCGGCGTGACGGTGACGCCGTTCGAGAAGACTCCGCCGAGCGAGAACCGCATCAGCGCGAACCGCTTCGACGAGAACGGGCTGCGGCCGATCATCCTCAACCTGCAGTCCGAGGATCCGAACGTGCTCGATCCGGGCAAGGATACGTGCGAGGGCGTGACGACCGCGGCGAACCGCGGCCTCCCCGCGCCGCGCATGACGAGTGTGCGCGTCGTGGAAGAGAGCGGCAGCGTACGCGCGATCCTGCGCGGCAAGGCCTGCCCGGGCCAGATCATCGAGCTGTATCAGTCGTTCGTCACCTCGAGCGTGCGCAACATGAAGTCGCCGGAGATGCCGCAGGTGCGCGACTCCAACAACGAGCGTGAGACGCTGACGACGGAGGAGCGCGCCTTCGGCATCCCCTCCATCGGCGAGTTCAACTACCTCGGCGCCACGAACACGACGCCCGAGGGGACGTTCGAGGCGATGTTCCCGCTGCCGGTGTACAAGCCGACGGCCGACGGCCCGCTGAACCAGGACGAGGAGACGAACATCTGGGCCACCCAGGTGCTGCCGCCCTCGCCGCCGGACGAGCGGGCGTTCTCCGCGATCGCGATCGACGCGGCGGGGAACTCCAGTGAGATGGGCGTGAGAAGGAAGACGGACTAGGACGGATAGGACGGGATAGGACTCATAGGACGAATAAGACCGATAGGACGAATATTCGTCCTATTCGTCTTATTCGTCCTATGAGTCCTATGCTTTTAACCTTGATCTCACGGCCGTCGCGGATTACCGAGGTCACCTTCCCCAACACTTTGCTGCGCGCCACGGCGTCATCCGGCGCAGGCGCGTTGTCGCCACGCGTAACAACAGCATCGCCGTCGACCGACACCACCCGGTGCGCGGTCAACCCCCGCTCCGCGAGCACGAGAGCGATCTCCCCTACCCGCACCTCCCCGCACGGCTCCACGTGCAGGTAGTCGTGATCGCGGATCAGCGGGTACATGCTGTCGCCGCGCGCCTGGAACTGGACGGCGTGGCCGCTTGCGAGCAGGTCCACGATCACCGTCGTGGCGTCCGTCATGCGGCGAGCACCAGGTCGACGACGCTGCGATCCTGGACGAACTGCAGTTCGCGCACGGGCACGCTCGCGACCAGCTGCGCGAGGAAGGACAGCGTGAAGTCGAGCGACTCGCCGTCGTAGAACAGCGGGAACGCGCAGCGGAACAGCCGCGCCACGGCTTCCGCGGCATCGAGGGCGCGAAGTGCGTTCGCGTCCGACTGCACCAGCAGATACACGCCCGCGAGCGGCACGCCCCCGGGCATCGACAGCTCGGCCTCGCCGTGCCACGGCGTCCCGAACATCCACATGACGCCGTCCCGCTCGCGCACGATCACGCGGTCGTCGCTGACGATCCCCGCCGCCGCGCCTTCCCACAGGCGCGCCGTGGTCGTCTTCCCTGCGCCGGACACGCCGACGAACAGATGTCCGCGGCCCCGTGCGTCGATCACGCCGCACGAGTGCAGCTCGACGCCGCGTCCACGTCCGAGGAGGTTGGCGACGAGGACTTCGTCGAGGGGGTAGTCGAGGGGGTTGAGGTGCGCGACGTGCGGCTCCATGGAGATCGTGCCGCGCGTGAACGTCTCGTCGAAGATCGCCGTCTTGTACGGCCCCTCGCCGAACGCCTCGGAGCGGCACTCGATGCGATAGCCGCCCGCGCCCTCGCGATAAAGCCGCCACACCGAATCAGAATCGAACAACGCTTCCTCGACGACTCGACGGCCCGGCGACTCGACGACGACATTCAACTCGACGTCAGGAACATCGACAGGGGGCACGAGAAACCGCGACATCGGCTCCTCCCATGCCCCCTCCCATCCGCGCACGGCGATGGCGATGCCGGCGACGGAGAGAAACGAGTCCACCTAGGAGCCCGCGGTGAAACAGGTGCTCACGCCGCGGCAGCCGCCGCCGCTGGGGCCGGACGACGCGTTGCTCTTGCAGAATCCGAGAACCGCTTCTTCCGGACGCAGGGGAAAGCGCGTCAGCGTGGGCTTCTGGTACGGCTTCTTCTTTTCGTCCTTCTTCATGTCTTCTCCGATCAACGAACGCTGCACGACCCGCAGGTGCCGGTGCCGCACGACGCGCGCGCCGCGGCTTCCGGCGTCATCGCGATGACTTCCGCGACGTCGCGGCCGCTGCGCGAATGTACCTTGTCCACCATCTCAAGAATGTCAACGCGATGTGATCCGTCCGGGCAGTACTCGCAATCGCCGTGCTCGGGGACGTCCACGCCGAACACTTCGGCGCGCAGGTGCGCGGTCCTGCAGAGGAAATCCACCGGCGCTTCCGGATCGCCGGTCTCCAGCTCCGCATTCGCCGCGCACGAGCCGCACAGCGACTTGAGCGCGCAGCGCGTGCACTTGGTGACCCGCGAGATCTTGCGCGTGCGCACCTTGAGCAGGAACTGCTCCCACCCCTCGCGCACGGTCCCCTGGGCCACGTTGTAACGGTCGAAGTGCGAGAGCACGCAGATCGACAGGTCGCCGTACGGGTCGACGGCGAACGAGTTCACCCCTCCCCCGCACTCGTACAGCAGCCGCGCCTCCGCCTCCTCGGGCAGGATCGGCGCGCAGTCGATGGCCAGGCGCCGCCACTCGGCGACGCGCTCGCTGTCGTCGAGATCCATCGAGACGATATCCGCGGGCGTGAGCCGCACCGCGAGAGGACTCGACGAGCAGTCGATGCGCGGATTGATCATCGGGTCGAACTTGAACTCGACGCCGAGCTCCTGGGCGAACGCCTTCATTGCGGCGATCTCGTGCTTGTTGATCGTCAGCGCGACGGTCTTCAGCTTCAGCGGCAGGTTGCGCTCCAGGATCAGGTGGATCCCGCGAAGGCACTTCTCGAACGAGCCCGGGATGCCGGTCAGCGACTCGTACGTCGCCTTCGTGCGGCCGTAGAGCGTGACCTCCATGTCGAACGGAGGGTTCTCCGCGAGGAAGTCCGCGACGCGCTCGGTGATCAGCGTCGCGTTCGTGAAGAGCGTGATGAGGAAGCCCTTGTCGCGCGCGTATTTGTAGATCTCGAGGAAGTCCGCGCGGGCGAAGATCTCGCCGCCGGTGTAGAGCAGCCAGAGGCAGCCCAGATCGAACAGCTCATCGAGGAGCCGCTTGTGGTCCTCGGTCGTCAGCTCGCGCTTGCGCGCGGCGCCGTCGCTCATGGGCAGGTTGTTGTAGCAGTGCGCGCACTCCAGCGGGCAGCGGTTGGTGATCTCGATCGTGCCGTTGACCGGGATCCGCAGCGGGTTCACCTGATCGTGAACGACGCGGCTGAAGTCGGCGTAGCTCTGCGTCTCGATCATGCCACCCTCGTGATCAGCGAGACTCCCGCCAAGTCGTTGATCAGCCCGGCCATGTCGGCCTGAACGGTCTCGCGGTCGGCGTCGTACTCGGCACAGATCTCGTCGACGACCGCGTCGGCCGTCTTCACGCCGTCGATGAGCGCCCAGATGCGCGCGGCGACCGGCGAGAGGGTGTAGACGAAGTCGAGGTTGCCGACGTTGTTGCGGATGGGGACGAGGATGGATTCGGCGCCCACGCTGCGGCAGACGACGTCCTTCGTACGCCGGAATACACTGGTGCCTTCGAGCTCGGTGGTCGTCGTCATGTCAGGACCCCGGCCATGATGACATGGCTGGGCCGCAGCTACAAACGCATCTCGATCTTGTCAGCGAGTTGGAAGTCCTTTCGGGTCAGTCCGTTTGCCGTGTGGGTCCAGGTCTGGACCCGCACCTTCCCCCACGTCAGCAGGATCTCCGGATGATGATCCATCTCCTCGGCGACCGCTCCGATGCGGTTCACGAACGCCAGGGCCTCGGCGAAGTCGGGGAACGTGTACTCCTTCTCCAAGTGGTGGTCGTCGACGATGCGCCAGCCGGGTGGGATCGGTTCGTTCATACCGGTATGCTTGCATGATCTGTGCGGACCGGGGTCGTCGAGCCGTCAAGTCGCCGAGTCGACGTGAGACGATATACCCATGAGAATCTCCTCGACGACTCGTCCGCTCGTCGACCCGACGACTCCCAGGCGCGCCATCCTCGCCGCCGCAGCGCTATGCGCCGCCCTCCCCCTCCTCGCCCAGGCGCCCGGCACCGTCCTCGAGTTTCCGGTCGTCTACCCGAGCGTCACCTCGGTCGAGACCGGCGCCTGCCATCCCGCGCCGAAGGGCTCGACGCACGAGATCACGTTCAACCCCGACGGCGGCAGCGACCTCTGGATCACCGGTCAGAACTATGACCAGGTCGTGAAGGTCACGCAGTCCGGCGCGATGACCTTCTACCCGATGCCCAAGGGCAGCGGCCCGCACGGCATCGAGTTCGACGCCGCCGGCCGCCTCTGGGTGACGCTCGAATTCCTCGGCCAGATCGTGCGCCTCGACGCCAACGGCAAGCCCGACCTCACCTACGACGTCCGCCTCGACTGCCCGACCTGCCCCGGCGGCAAGCTCAACACGCACCCCCACGGGATGTGGTTTGGCGCGGATGGCAAGACGATCTGGTTCACGGGCAAAGGCACAGGCACCATCGGAAAGATCGCTCCCGACGGCAAGATCACGACCTATCCCCTCGCGACCGTCGGCAGTGTCCCCATCTACGTCCGCCCCGGCAACGACGGCACGATGTGGGCTACGGAGCTCGTCGGCAACACCATTGCCCGCATCACCGCCGACGGCACCGTCAAAGAGTTCCCCATCCCCACCCACAACAGCCGCCCCATCGCCATCGTCCCCGAGCCCGGTAGCAACGCGATGTGGTTCTCCGAGGAGGCCGGCAATCGCGTGGCCCGCATCGCCCCGGACGGCACGATCACCGAGTACCCCGTGCCGCTGACCCAACCGAACGTCATCCTGGCCGGCCTGGCCTTCGACAGCGACCGGAACCTCTGGGTCCAGCAGTACGTCGACCAGAACAACCCCACCCCCGCCAACCCCAGCCCCACCGGCAACGACTACATCATCCGCATCGACAAGGCCATCCTCACCACGGCGCCCGCCGACATCTCGAAAGTGCCGATGACGTACTACAAGGTTCCGACGACGCAGACGGTGATGCACCGCATCGTCCAGGGGCCGGACGGGAACATCTGGTTCACGGAGTTGGGGGTGAACAAGGTGGGGAAGGTGGTGACGCACTGACCTGGACGGTCACGACGTCACTGATCACAAACCCATCACAATCGCGCCACAGTTCTCGAAGTGCGACCCGAGAATCGGGTCATGAGATCCGATACACGCTTCACGCTCCTCAAACCTCCTGACGTTCGTTCGCGCGCGCGATCGCTGTTGCTGGTCGCGTGCATCGCCGCGCTCGCGCTTTTCGCGGGCATGCCGGCATTCGCGCAGTGCAATCCCTCCTTCGACCCGAATTGCGGGGAGCTCGCGGGCGAAGGGCCGGACGTCGGCTTCCTGCCCGACGGCGGTACGTACACCGTCGGTGGGCCGAGCACGACCATCCCGGTCGAGACCGTGTTCACGGATCCGGACCTGCCCAATCCAGCCACGCTGCAGGTGAAGATCTGGACCGCGGGTACCGCGCGCACGTTGAACCTGACCTGGACCACGAGTTTCGACGGTTCGCGCGGAACGGCGAAAGGAAGCTTCGACCTGTTCGGCTACGGCGACCACGTCCTGGTCGCCCAGATCGCGGACGGGCTCGGGAACATCGGGTCGAGCCGGACCACGTTCACGCTCAAGGCGATCGTGCCCGGCGAGCCGGTCGTGAAGAACGGGCTCCAGCACGACGACTACCGCAACACCGCCGGCGGCCGGCTGATGCTGGCCTATCCCGGCTGGTCGTACTCGAGCATGGGCACGCCGAGAACGACGGGGCTCATTTACATCTCCGAGTTGGCCCGCCCCACCGCCTTCTACCAGGTCGACGCGTACGAAACCGCCGACGCCGTGACCGCGCTGTCCCTGAGGCTCGAGCGGCAAAACAATGGCGCGCTCGTGGTCCCCGAGGTCTTCTATGACAACGGCGACGGCGTCCAGCGCCTCGGCGCGTGGTGGTGGTGGTCCGCCAGCTCGCCGACCGGCATCGCCAAGCTCACGGCAGTCGTGCGCTCGTACAAGAGCGACCAGACGTACAAGGAAACGCGAACGCCGGTGCGGCTCCTGCTCCAAAGCGAGGCGGCCAGCCGGTACGGCGCGGGCTGGATCGTCGCCGGCATCAAGCGGCTGCACGGGATCGGCACCGACGGCGTGCTGATGACCGAAGGGGACGGCGTCGTGCGGTTCTTCCCGCGGTCGTGCCCGACGCCGACGACCTGCACGTACCTCACGCCGCAGGGCGATTTCAGCCAGCTCGTGCAGGCAACCGGAGGCACGTGGCTGCGCAGCTATCCTGACGGCGGCAAGGTGACGTTCTCCGCCGCCGGACTCATGACCAGCTCGATCGATCGCCTCGGCAACGCCACCACCGTCGAGTGGCAGACCGCGCAGGACGGCACAAACACGCCGGTTCTCTCGCGCATCGTCGATCCGGTCGGACAAGTGACGACGTTCGCGTACGACGCGGCGTGGTATCTGAAAAGCATCAACTCCCCCGGCGGGCGCACGGTTTCCGTCACGCTCGACAGCACGTCGAAAGCGATCACCGCGATCACCGGACCGACGAACCTGCGGCTGACGTATGCGAGCGGGCTGGTCTCGTCGTTCAACGTCAGCCATGGCGCGACCGATCCGGGCGTGACCACGGACGTCACCTACGACGACGCCCTCCGCCTGCGCACCGTGACCGCGGCCGCGGTGACGGTCAACGGGCAAAGCGTCCGGCCGCAGACGATTTACCGCGCCGTCGACTTGACCGTGGTTCCGCACGAGTACTGGGTCGCCACGAATCAGAACTTTGCCAATCCCGCGGATGCCGTCCTCTCCGACGCGGTGTTCGCCGAGCTCACGGATGCGGGCGGCCACGTCACGAAGCTCGCCTCGGATCGCTACGGCAGTCCGGCGAAGATCATCGACGCGCTGGGCAACATCACGACCATCGGCTGGACCGCGGACGGGCTCCTGGAGCGGGTCATCGGGCCGGCCGAGGCGCGGACGAACATCTGGGATGCAAAGGGGCGGCTCCTGCAGTCGATGCTCGACGGCGTAGCGGTGTACGAGGCGTCGTACGACGTCGGCGGCCGGCTGGAGTTCGAGATGAACGGGAAGTCGGGAGCGTGGTACGAGCACGGCTCGCGCGGCGAGGTGACCCGCACCTGGTACGGCAAGCGCGGCGACGCCAACCGCACCGGCACGCGCTTCGAGTACAACGGGCGCTATCAGGTCACCGCCGCCGTCGATCCGAAAGGCGGGCGGACGGAGTGGTCGTATGAGAACAACGCCTGGAAAAATCCGGACGACCAGCGCGTCATCCGCGATGACGGCGTGATTCTGACGACGCGGTTCACGTACGACGGCGCGAGCCGCCTGCGCACGGTCGAGAATCCGCTGGGACAGGTCACCACCACCGAGTACGACAGCCTCGATCGCACGTCGCAGATCCTCGATCCTGCCGGGCGCTCGACCTGGTACCAATACACCGGTCCGCACATGACAAAGGTCATCGACACGGCCGGCAAGGCGTACGACTTTGCGTACAACGCGCTCGGCTGGCTGGAGTCGGAATCGTTTCCCGACGGCGGCACGCGCACGTACCGCTACGACCGCGAGGGACTGCTCACCGGGACCACGAACCGGCGCGGCGGCCTGCTGACGCGGACCTACGACGTGCTGCATCGCCCGGCGAGCCGCACCGCCGACGGCGCCGTGACGACGCTGTCGTATCCGGATCTCTTCACCACTGTCGTGACGAATCTCGAGAGCACGGTGACGGTCAAGTCGAACGCCGACACGCATGTCCCCGACGGCGTGAGCGCGACCCTGGGCGGCAAGCGTTTCGAGATCAAACGCGTCTACGACGCCGCCGACGCGCGGCGCGACATCGGCTTCGATCTCCTCACCTGGAACGGCTCGACCCTCGTGCGCACGAACGAGATGCGCTACCAGCTGAACTATCTGCCGTCGGACGTCACCCTCGGCATCACGAACGAGCTCAAAGATTTCTCGGCACGGACGTCGACCATTCACTTCGATACCGCCGGACGCCCGGTTCGCATCACCCTGCCCAACGGCCTCACCCAGACCCAGGCGTTCGCGAACGACGGCCGGCTCAACGCGGTCACGTTCAGCAACGCGCTCGTCAACCAGAAACTCGGCGGTACGTTCGCTTACGAGCTCCTCGACCGCCTCAACACGCGGACGTCGATCAACGAAGATCGCTACTGGGCGTACGCATACGACTCGGTCGGTCAGCTGACGAGCTACGGCGCGTATACCAATCCGCCGGAAAACTGCATCGGCCTCGCGTGCGCGCCGGCAGTCATCCGCTCCGAGAGCTACACCTACGACGCGGCCGGCAACCGTACCGACCGCGGCGGCCTGGTGACGCCGGGAACGAACCGGTACACGCAGTTCAACGGGTTCAACTTCGACTACGACGCCGACGGCAACCTCAAGCGCAAGTACAAGGCAGGTTTCGATCAACGGATGACCTGGGACACGCTCGGCCGCCTGACCGGGGTCACCACGAACGGCGCCGCGGTCTCCTACGGCTACGACGGCCTCGGACGCCGCGTCCGCCGCACCGAAAACGGCCAGCACCGCTATTTCCTGTACGACGGCGACGACCTGCTGCTCGAGGCCGACGCCAACGCCGAGCCGCTCCGCCTCTACACGCACTGGCCCGGTACCGACACGCCCCACAGCGTCCGCATCACCAACGGCGGCGTAAGCTCGACGTACTTTTACGTGCTCGAGCTCCCCGGCCACGTCACCGGTCTCGTGAACGAAGCCGGCAACGTCGCGGCCGAGTACAGATACACGCCGTTCGGCGAGATCGAGAGCGCGAACGACCCGACCGGCCAGCCCCTGCGCTTCATGGCCCGCGAGCTCGATTCCGCGACGGGTCTGTATTACGTGCGCGCCCGCTGGTACGACCCGGGGATGGGACGGTTCGTCTCACAGGACCCGATCGGGCTTGCGGGCGGGATGAATCCGTATGCGTATGCGGGGAATGATCCCATGAGCATGCGCGACCCGAGCGGGCTCGGACCGAAGTGCGATCTGAATCCGGTAAACAACCAGTGCCGGAACATCGTGTTCCTCCCGCCGATCTCCTCCGACCCGCGATCATGGACCCATGATCCGAATGAGATCTGGCAGGCGGCGAGCTGGGACCCAAGCCCGAGCGCGGTCGACTGTTACGGCGGTGGTCCCGATCCCGAGGACGTGTGCCGCGGAACCGGCATTTTCAAGATGAACGAGGAGGAACGCCAGGAGTTGCGGCGCGCTTCGCGAGCGAGGTGCCGTGCCACGAGACCCGAGCCCACTTACGGGGAGGAGCTCTTCCACGAGGCCAAGTGGTCTGCCGTCTTCACGATTGGTGGCGCCATCCTCGGCAGTGTCATCCCGGGGCCTGGAACCGCCGCAGGAGCTATTGCCGGCGGGACTATCGGCGCGCTTGCGTTGAACATCATCGGCGAGGCCGTCATCGAGTCGGGCGTCGACAGGCTGTTCGACAAGTGTGGTGCGGGATTGTTCTGATCTCTCAACAGTGCCTGGCTTTCCGGCCAGGCACTGTCCTGTCCCGAGCCCGGCAGCAACGCCATGTGGTTCTCCGAGGAGGCCGGCAACCGCGTGGCCCGCATCGCCCCCGACGGCACGATCACGGAGTACCCCGTGCCGCTGACCAGCCCAACGTCATCCTCGCCGGCCTAGCCTTCGACGCCGACCGCAACCTGTGGGTCAGCAGTATGTCGATCAGAACAACCCCACCCCGGCGAACCCCAGCCCCGCCGGCAACGACTACATCATCCGCATCGACAAATCGATCCTCACCACCGCCCCCGCCGACATCTCCAAGATTCCGATGACGTACGACAAGGTCCCGACGACCCAGACGGTGATGCACCGCATCGTCCAAGGCCCGGACGGGAACATCTGGTTTACGGAGTTGGGGATGACAAGGTGGGGAAGCTCGTGACGCACTGATATGGAGTGCGGCGGCACGCCGCCGCTTTCGAATTCGTTTGCCGAGAGCGGCGCGCGTGCATCTCGCGCCGCGCGAATTCGAAAGCGGCGGCCGTGCCGCCGCACTCCAAAGGCCCGCAGATCCAATCGTGACCTCGGGACGTCGAGCACGCCCGTGCAGCAACGCCACACACACCGTGCCGCAACGCCACATGCCCGCGCCGCAACGCCACATGCCCGCGCCGCAACGCCGGCACGTCCGCGCCGCAACGCCGCACGCCCGTGCAGCACGTACACCCGCCGCAGCTTCGACGCTCTTGCCGCGTGAATTCCAAAGCGGCGGCCTTTGCCGCCGCACTCCAAAATGGCAAAACCTTTGCTTATTTCGGCCTCCAACGGAGGTCTTTTGTCAGAGCAGTACCCGAAAAAACGAGTCCTCGTCGTCGATGATGACGACGCCATCCGTATGATGGTCGAGCGCGTCCTGAAGCGCGAGCATTACGAAGTCGAGAGTGCCCGGGATGGGTTCGAGGCCATCGAGAAGCTCAGCCGGGACGATTTCAGCACGGTGCTCCTCGATCTGATGATGCCGCGCGTGGATGGCCATGGTGTGCTTCGCTATCTCGAGGAGCGGCCGACGGCACCGGCGGTGATCGTGATGACGGCGAATCTGCAGGGAGCGCAGGAAACCGCCAGCGCGGCGTCCGTGTTCCGCGTGCTGTCGAAGCCGTTCGACATCCGCCAGCTCGTCTCACACGTTCAAGAGTGCGCCGCTACCACGTCGTAGCCCGACGGAAGAGCCGCGCCACTCCCCTCGCCCCGCGCCGGACGTAGAGCCACGGCAGCAGGAGGCGGCTCTGTGTCCCGAAGCTCTGGCGGAGGAAGGCGGCGGGCGGGAACGCGAGCTGCCACAGGCGCTGGGCCCGCGCCGGCCACGGAAGCGCGCGGAAGTTGGCGAGCATCTCCCCGCCGTAGGTCAGGTTGCGGTCCAGGAAAGCCAGGGATGGCTCTTCGCGCGTCAGCTCGTCGGGGCCGAGGTGGTCTTCGGCGCGGTCGTGCGGGGGGCGGGAGAGCCAGTCGCCGGCGAGCTCGATCGAGCGGCGGCAGACGCCGACGACGCGGGCGTCCGCGGCCTGGCGCCAGAAGCGGCGGTGCTCCTCGGCCGTCATGCGGTCGCGCAGCAGGGCGATGTCGACGAGCCAGATCAGGCGCTCGTTGTCGTGATGGTGGGCGACGCGGTGGATGCACGCGAGGAGGAGGGCATCGGCGTGCCCGAGGCCGCGGGCGTGGGGGCCGAGGCGCGGGAGGGGGATTTGCTCGATGTCTTCGAAGCGGAGCGCGGACGCGAACAGCGGCGTGTTGGCGACGTCCCAGTGGAGGTCGTAGTCGTGGCGGATGCCGTGTGCGTCCGTGCGGGAGAGGGTCAACTGCCGGACGGCGTGCTTGTCGCCGCTGGTGAGCGGGCCGCGATAGCCGAGCGCGCGGAAGGCGTCGATGGTGGCCTCGGCCTGCTCGCGCGCGACGAGCAGATCGACGTCGCCGCGCGGACGGAGCTCGGGGGCGGCGTAGATGTCGTACGCGAGCGCGTTGCCTTTGGTAATGACGACGTCGAGGCCGCGATCGGCGAGGGCGCTGAGGACATCGCGGAGGTCATCGGCACGCAGGGTCTCCACCGCGGCCGCGTGGATCGCGGCGCCGCGGAGCTCGGGCAGGGGCTGGGTGGTGTAGACGAGCGGGGCGACGCCATGGTCCACCAGAAGCCGCACATCGTCCTCCGATAAAGACGGCCACGCCGCCAGCTCGCCTCGCAGAGCCGCGCGCAGGGGCTCGCGGAGATGCGGAGGGATCGGAGCAGTCTGAAAGGAATCCACCGACAGAACTCAACGCTGGGTGAATGCTGACTCGTTCCCGGCAGGGCGTTTGCTCTAGGAGAAGGTGAAAGAAGGTCGGATGCCAGTTCTCACACTCGTCGCAGTACTCGTCGCGCTGGTCGTGGCGGTCGCCATCGCCCTCGCTCTCGCCTGGATCCCGATGCGCCTTCTCCTCGGCCGCATGGCGCGGGACATCAGCAACTTCATTCAACGGCAACGGGACCGCAGACGGGTGGAACGGGGCACGCCGGACCGGCGGCACACGTAGCAATGTAGGGCGCGGCTTCAGCCCGCCCGCCCCCCCCGGGGAGGGCGGGCTGAAGCCACGCCCTACGTTTTACAGCGCCTTCTTGATCGCGGCGTCGAGCTCCTGGTCGTTCTCGAGGATGGCGCCGTACTTTTTCCAGACGATTTTGCCGGTGCGGTCGAGGAGGACGGACGTCGGGAGCACGGAGGTCTGGAGGAGGCTGGCCAGCTTGCCCTGGGGGTCGAGGGCGATGGGATAGCGCATCTTCTTGTCGTCGACGAACTGCTTGACCGACTCGATGCCGCTCTCGTCGACACTCACGCCGACCACTTCGAACCCGCGCGCCGTGTACAGATCGTGGATGCGCTGCAGTTCGGGGATCTCATAAATACAGGGGCCGCACCACGTCGCCCAGACGTTGAGCAACACGACCTTGCCGCGACGTCCGGCGAGGTCGAACTTCGTGCCGTCGAGGTTCATCGCGGAGTACTCGGGCATTCCGGCGCCGACTTCTGTTCCAGTCGTGGTCGCGGCGGTGGCGGTGGTGGTCTTCTGCGGGGTCTCGCCGCGCTTGCAGCCGGCGATGGCAACGACGAGTACAAACAGCACTACCAGTTTTTTCATGAGAGCCTCAATGAAAAAGCCCCGCAAATTGCGGGGCTCGAATGGGGAGCGGAAAAGAGTTACTTCTTCTCGTCCTCGGGCTTGCCCTTCTTCACGACCTCGGGCTCCGCCACGCCAGCAGCGCCTTCGGCCGTGTCGGACACCTCGGCACGGGCAAGCGTCACGCCGACGACCACGCGCTCCGGATCGTCGAGCACCTTCGCTCCCTCGGGGAGCTTCAGGTCCTTGATGCGGTAGTAGTCGTGGTTGCCCAGGGGGGTGACGTCGACTTCGATCGAATCGGGGATCTCGGTCGGGAGGCACTCGATGTGGACCTCACGCAACTGGAAGTCGAGCAGGCCGCCTTCCTTGACGCCGATCGCCGTGCCATTGAGGTGGACGGGGACCGTGACCTTGATCTTCTCGTCCATGACCACGCGGACGAAATCGATGTGCCTCATGCGGCGCGAGATCGGGTCGATGGTGATCTCCTTGATCATCGCGTGGCGCTGCTGGTCCGTTCCCGCCATCTTGAGCAGGAACACCGAGCGGACGCCGTGCTCGCTCTTCTGCACGAGCTCGGAGACGGCCTTGCGGTCGACCGTGATCGCCACCGGCTCCTTGTGACCGCCATACACCACGGCCGGGACTTTCCCGTCGCGGCGAAGCTTCTTCGCCACTTCCTTGCCGGTGCTTTCCCGGCGACTGACTTCCAATGTGACCTCAGCCATGATGCTGACTCCTTAGGTTTGCTAGCAGAACGCGGTAAATGCCTGAGAACAGGCGCTTATTCCCCGGGTTGCCCGTGATCCGTTGCCCGTTGCCCGGGCTGTGCGCCTGGGCCGCAAGCCATGCAGTCCGGGTAACGGGCCACGGGTAACGGGCAACTACATTTCAAATAGGCTCGAGACCGAGTCCTCGTTATGAATCCTCTTGATCGCCTCCGCGAGCAGCGGCGCGATCGACAGCGGCTTCAGCTTGGGGCAGTCCGCTTCCTTTTCCTGGGTGGGGATGCTGTTCGTCGTGACGACCTGGGTCAGCACGGACCCGTTGATCCGCTGCACGGCCGGGCCGGACAGGACGGCATGCGTGGCGGCGGCGGAGATCGAGCGGGCGCCCTTCTCGTGCAGGGCCTGGACGGAGTGGATCAGCGTCCCGGCGGTGTCGATGATGTCGTCGACGATGAAGACGTTGCGTCCCTCGACCTCGCCGATGATGTGCATCACCTCGGTCTGGTTCTTCGCGAAGCGGCGCTTGTCGATGATGGCCAGGGAGGCGCCGAGGCGCTTGGCGTAGGCGCGGGCGCGCTCGACGCCGCCGGCGTCGGGCGAGACGATGGTCAGGTCCTCGAGCTCGAGCGACTTCAGGTAGCCGACGATCACCGGCGCGGCGAAGAGATGGTCGACGGGGATGTTGAAGAAGCCCTGGATCTGGGCGGCGTGCAGGTCGAGCGTGAGGACGCGATCCGCGCCGGCGGTGCTGATCAGGTCGGCCACGAGCTTGGCCGTGATCGGCACGCGCGGCTTGTCCTTGCGGTCCTGCCGGGCGTAGCCGTAGTACGGGATCACGGCGGTGATGCGATCCGCGGACGAGCGCTTGAACGCGTCCAGCATGATCAGCAGCTCCATCAGGTGATCGTTCACCGACGGAGGGCAGGTCGGCTGGATGATGAAAACGTCGGCCCCGCGGACGTTCTCGTCGATCTGCACGTAATGCTCGCCGTCCGAGAAGCTGTAGAGCGTCACGTGCCCTGGCGTCGTGCCGTTGATCTGCGCGCAGATCTCCTCAGCGAGGGACGGATGGGACCGGCCGGAGAAAATTTTGAGGTCGCGCAAGGCGGGGGGATTATAACGAGATGAGTGACGCGATCGAAGCGCTGATGACGACGGTCCCCGATCCTCTGTGGATCGTGAGTCCGGACCTGGAGATCACGCGCGCGAATCCCGCCTTCGCGAAACTCCGCGAGCAGGGCTTCGACGCGTCCGCGCCGTGGTGGCGGGATCTCGCGCGGCGCGTACACAACGGCCGTTCGGTCAGCGCGGACACCCGCGTGGTGATCGACGGCGTCGAGCGCACGTTTACGGTGACGGGCACCCCCGCGGGCAGCGATGGCGCGGTCTTTCTCGCACGCGACATCACGGACACGAGCCGCGGTGAGCGCGAGGACAACCTGGAGCTGGCCGTCACGCGGATGTTCGAGCCGGAAAAGCCGCTCCAGGAGTCGCTCGAGGACGTGCTGGAGTTCATCTGCGAGTCGGACGGCTGGGACTGCGCGGTGATCTGGCTGATCGACACGACGACGACGCAGATCGAGCCGGCGGCGCTGTGGGCGCGGCGGGACATGGACGCGGCGAAGTTCCGCGAGCGGACGGCGGCGCTCCGGTACCCGCGGGGCCGCGGAGTGCCGGGACGGGCGTGGGCGCGGGACGAGGTGGTGTGGGTCGCGGACATCCTCGACGAGACCGGCGTCGTACGCGCGGAGGCGGCGGCGCGGGCGGGCCTGCACGGCGCGGTGGCGGTGCCGCTGCGGGACGCGGACCGGGTCGTGGGCGTCCTGGAGGTGCTGGCGCGGGCGGTGCGCCCGATGAGCGAGCAGCGCCGCCGCGCGCTCACCCGCGCGGGCGCCTCCCTCGGACGCCTGATCGTCCGCCGCCAGCTGCAGGAGCTGATCGAGCGCAAGGGGCAGGAGTGGTCGCTGACGTTCGACGCGATCGAGTTGCCGGTGTTCATCACGCACATGGACGGGACAATCTCGCGCCTGAACCGCGCGGCGCGCAACCTGGTGGGCGCCGGCGGCTTCCGCGACATCCTGGGGTGCCCGATCCGCATGAGCGGCGCCGAGCCGTGGATCACGCTGGATGACACGGTCTCCGCGGTGCGCGACAGCCGGTCGCCGTGTACGGCCCAGCTCACGGTCAACGAGCGGCACTGGGACATCACGGCGAGCTGGTATCGCTCGGCAGCGGACGAGGAGGAGCGGGTGATCATCGCGATGCGCGACACGACGGACATCGTGCGGCTGCAGGAGTCCGTCCGCCGCGGCGAGCAGCTCGCGGCCCTCGGCGAGCTGGTCGCGGGTGTCGCGCACGAGGTGCGGAATCCGATTTTCGGCATGGGGCTCACGGTGGACGCGCTGCAGGAGCTGCTGCCGAAGACCGACGACGTGATGGAGCTTTACGGCATCCTCCGGGTGTGGCTCGACCGGCTGAACCGGTTGATGGAGAGCCTGCTCGAGTACGGGAAGACGTGGACGCTCGACCTGCGCACGGGAACGGTGGACCAGGTGCTGGGGACGGTCGTCGACGGCTGCCGGCAGATCGCGGCGCAATCGGCGGTGACGGTGGAGGCGGACATCGCGCCGAACCTGTCGATGCTGATGGACTCGGGGCGCCTCGCGCACGCGTTCGAGAACCTGATCATGAACGCGATCCAGCACTCGAAGCCGGAGCAGCGGGTGTCGGTGGTGGCCCGCGGTGGTACGGACGGGATGATCGAGTGCGTCGTCCGCGATCAGGGTCCGGGGTTCAATCCTTTCGACCTCCCTCGCGTGTTCCAGCCGTTCTTCACCAGGCGCCGCGGCGGCACCGGGCTCGGCCTGTCCATCGTGCAGCGGATTGTGGATGAGCACGGTGGCACTATCACTGCAGGGAACGCCGTAGAAGGCGGAGCTGTGCTGACGATGCGGTTCCCGGTATACCGACATGCGATTTCCTACTGAGAAGCGGCAGGAGAAGATCCTGATCGTCGACGACGAGGAGCTGATCGTCGTGGCGATGCGCAAGTATTTCGACGGCCTCGGCTATTCGGTCGACGCCGCGCACGAGCTGGAGGAGGCGCAGGCCCTGCTCGCCAACCGCCGCTATGACCTGGTCATCGCGGACCTCCGCCTGACAGGCATCGGCGGCGTGGAAGGCCTGCAGATTGTGTCGGACGTCCATCAGCGCTATGCGGACACGCGCGTGATCCTGCTGAGCGCGTACGGGACGCCGGAGATCGAGCGGGAGTCGTACAACCGCGGCGCGGATGCGTTCCTGCACAAGCCGAAGTCGATGATGGAGATCGCGAGCGTCGCCGTGAATCTGCTGGAGCAAAGGTGAGCGAGTCGGCGCTCAATCGAATCCTGCAGCCGGGCGCGATCACTCCGGTGTACCAGCCGGTGTTGCGCGTGAACGGCAGCGACGTGAAGATCGAGGGCGTGGAGTGCCTCTCGCGCGGACCGCGCGGGACGAATTTCGAGTCGGCGGAGGTGCTGTTCGAGTACGTGCGCCTGAAGCGGGAGGAGTCGCTGGTCGACCGGGCGTGCATCGCGGCAGCGTTCCGCGGCGCGTCCTCGCTCCCGTCGACGCTACGCCTCGGCGTCAACGTCCACGCCTCGACGCTCGGCCGCGACCATGGGTTCATCGCGTTTCTGCAGGCGACGGCGGCGGCGACGGGGATCGCGCTGACGCGGATCATCATCGAGATCGTCGAGCACGCACCGCCCTGGGACAACATCAGCTTCCAGTCGTCGCTCGAGCAACTGCGCCAGCTCGGCATGACCATCGCCCTCGACGACGTCGGCCTGGGCCAATCGAACTTCAAGATGCTGCTCGACGTGCGCCCGGACTTCCTGAAGCTGGACCGCTACTTCGTCCTCGGCTGCTCGCACGATGCCCACCGCCGCGCCGTGATCAGCGCCCTGCGGCAGCTCGGCCGCGACTTCAACGCGGAGATCGTCGCCGAAGGCGTGGAGACGGCGGAGGACTCCAACACACTGCAGGGCCTCGGGATCTCGCTCATGCAGGGCTTCCACTTCGCCCAGCCCCTCGGCGCCGACGCCGCCCGCGACTTCTGCGCCGCGTGATGTAGGGCGTGGCTTCAGCCCGCCCACCCCGGGGAGGCGGGCTGAAGCCACGCCCTACGTTTTCGCGGCCTCCGCACTCCAGACCACCCACCTCCCCCGCCCCTGGCGTTTGGCTTCGTAGAGGGCTTCGTCGGCGCGGCGTTTGAGGCTGTCGGGGGTCTCGTCACCGTTGGCGGAGACGATGCCGACGGAGGCGCTGAATTTGCGGGTGGCGTTGTTGAAGCGGAACGGGGTGCGTGCCATCCGGGCGTAGATCGACTCGACGACCTTCAGCGCGTTCTCTACCGGTGCGCCGGGGAAGAACACGGCAAACTCGTCGCCGCCGAGGCGGGCGAAGACGTCCGAGGGACCGAGCTCGTAGCGGATGAGGGAGGTGAACGTCCGCAGCGCGGCGTCGCCGGCGGCGTGTCCCAGCTCGTCGTTGATCGGCTTGAAGTGGTCGAGGTCGAGCAGGGCCAGCGTGCCGCCTTCCTGCACGCCGGTGGTCAAGACCTCGTCGAAGTGCCGCGTGTTGAACACGCCGGTGAGCGCGTCGTGCGTGGCGAGGCGGCGCAGCTCCTCCTCGCTCGCGGCGTTGTGCAGCGTGAGGATCGTGGACGTCTCCGCCTCCCCCGCGAAACGGAACGGCACCGCGGTGGCGTCGTACGGCTGCGCGGCGATCTCCACGCGCAGGGCGTCGAAGCGGTCGAGCCGCTTCCACCACCCCTCCTCCCCTTCCTCCTGCCGCAGGAGCGGCCGCACGTCCATGCCGAAGTAAAGGTCTCCAAAGAGCTCCTCGGCCGCGCGGTTCCCGTACATCAGCGTCTCGCGCGAGCTGATGATCAGCAGCGGATCGGGCACGGCGTCGAACGCGGCCTTCAGGTAGTGCTGCTCGGTCACGTCCTCGAGGATGAGATAGACGTACGACGCACCCTCGTGCTCGACCGCGTAGCAGCGGACATTGCCCATACGGGAGACGCCGCCGGCGTAGTACACCGTGTACCACGCCGTGCCCGACCCTCGGGCGATGAGCTGCTCGATCCGCTCGGGCTGCGAGAAGTCGAACAGCTCGAAGAGGTCGCTCGACGGATTCGCGTTCCCGACGAGGAACTGTCTGCGGAAACTGTCGCTCCCGTCGACCACCCGCCGCGATGCGCTGTCGACGAGCACGGAGGGCATCGGCGAGGCGCGGAGGACCGACTGGAAGAGATTCTCCGCGCGCCGCTTCGCACGGCGCGACTCCGCCTGTTCGAGCTCGCGCTGGATGGCGACGGCGAGCCGCGTGAGGCGGTGCTTGAGCAGGTAGTCGTGCGCACCGGCGCGCATCAGCTCCGCCGCGGTCTCCTCCCCGATCGCGCCGGATACGACGATGAACGGCACGTCGATCCCGCTCAGGCGGAACATGTCCAGCGCCTCGGGCGCGCTGAACCGCGGGAGGTGGTAGTCGCTGATGATCGCGTCCCACTCCTTCCCGTGCAGGGCGTCATCGAACTGCTCGCGGGTCTCGACGCGCGTGACCTCGGGCTCGAAGCCGCCGCGCTTGAGCTCGAGGAGCAGGTGCGCGGCGTCGAGGTCGGAGTCCTCGATGAGCAACAGCCGGAGGGCCTTCTTCACGCCTGTGCCCCGGTGGTGAAGTAGATCGTCGCGCCCTTCTCCACCTCCCCTTCCGCCCACGCACGTCCGCCGTGGCGCTCGACGATCTTCTGCACGGTGGCCAGGCCGATACCGGTGCCTTCGAACTCATGCGTGGAGTGGAGCCGCTGGAACGGCCGGAACATCTTGGCCGCGTGCGACGGGTCGAAGCCCGCGCCGTTGTCGCGCACGTAGTACGCGCCGCCGTTTTGTCCAAACTCGATTCGGGCTTCGCCCCGGTCACGCGTGAATTTCCACGCATTCGCCATCAGGTTCTCCAGCACCGCGCGCAACAGCCTCTCGTCGCCGACGGTGCGCACGCCCGAGCGGATGTCGAAGCGCACCGCCCGCTCCGGGTTGGATTGCTTCAGCGACTCCGCGACGCTCGACGCGATGCCGCTGAGATCCACCGGCTCGTGCTGGATCTCCGTACGCGCGAGCCGAGCCATCTGCAGCAGCCCGTCGATGAGATCGCGCATCTGGCGGCAGCCTTCGTGGATCCAGTGGAAGTACTCCTTCGCGGTCTCGTCGAAGCGGTCGGAGTAGTCCATCTCGATGGCCTGCAGGAAGCCGTCGATCGACCCCAGGGGCGCGCGGAGATCGTGAGAGACGGAGTATGCGAAGGACTCGAGGTCTTTGTTCACCGCCTCCAACTCCGTCGAACGGCGGCGGAGCTCCACGTCGCGCTGCTGCATCTGCGCGAGGAGCTCGTTGACCGAGGCGCCCAGGCCCACGTCGCCGCCCGCGGTCTCGACGCGGAGGGAGTACGCGTTCTCACGCGCGGCGCGCCCGACGACGTCGGCCATCCTGCGCAGCGGCGCAGTCACGGCGCGCGCGAGCAGCATGCCGCCGAAGATTCCGACGATGAGCGACGCCGCGACGGCGCCGCCGAGGAGCTTCAACGCGGATGCGAGCCGCGCTGCGAGCGGCGCGGGCGTCGTCTCGACACACGTCGTGCCCGCGGGCGTCGTGGTGCAGTTCACTTCCGGCGGCAGGAGTCGCGCTGCGACACCGAGCAGCGGCGGCGTCACCACGTCTTTCTGATCCTCGGACAGAAGCTTCCCGGCAGCGTCATACGTCTTCGTCGACGCCACGTACTCCCCTTTTTGCGCCGCCGCATCGGCGCGCGCTTCGCGCACGATCATGGCGATCGCGGCACCGCCGGCAATCAGGGGTGCGAGGAGGGCAACACCGGTGACGATGAGAGGAGCCAGCCTGTTGACGGATCGCATGACACGTTTTTTGCAGATGGGCTTGCAAGAACTTCGCCTCAGGTCAAAAACGATGTTCACACCGCGGTTTGCCGGCACGCTGCTCAGCGTCCTCGCATGGATGCTTGCCACCGCTTGCACGGACAAACCGGAGGCGGCTGCCGCGGACATCCCGCGCCTCGAAGTCCGCGCGACCGTGGCCACGGCGCAGACCGCGAGCGCAATCGCCGCGGTCGACGGGCGCATCGCGACGCTACTGGTGTCCGAGGGCTCGGCCGTACAGCAGGGCGCGCAGATCGCGATGCTCGTCAATCCGGGGATCGACCGCGACATTGCCTACGCGAAAGCACAGGTGGCCGTCGCCGAACATCGTCTGCGCGAAGCGCGGCGGCCCATCCCCCGAACGCGCATCCTCCCCGACGCCGGCGCCCGCGAGCGCGCCTCGGCGCAGATCCTGAAAAACCGCGAGACGAAACGCGACCGCTACCGCCAGCTCTTCGCGTCGCACGACATCGCGAAGCAGGACCTGGAGGATGCGGAGAACGAGTACGCGGTGGCCATGCGCGACTGGCTGGCGGAGCGCGAGCGCACGTCGCAAACGGTCATCCAGACCGACACCAGCATCCTGCAACTGGAGCTGGAGCGCGCGAAGGCGGAGCTGGCGTTCGCGAACGAGCGCCGTAGTTTGTTGGAGGTACGCGCGCCGATGTCGGGTGTGGTCACGCGCGTGGCCGCGCGTCCAGGCGAGACGATCTTCCCGCGCGATCCCGTCGTCGAGATCGCGAACACCGCCACGGTCGAGGTCCGCGGCACGATCGCACCCGAGCTGCAGCGCTACGTCCGCAACGGCATGCCGGTCGAGGTGAAGGTGATGACCGTGCCTCCGCGGAAGTACAACGTGGCGATCAAGAACGTGCTGCCGGGGACGATCGTCGTCGAGCTGCCGAACCCCGAGGGCGTGTTGACGGCGGGACAGAGCGCGGTGATTACGGTGAAATGATGAGGAGCGTTGCCCGTGACCCGTTGTCCGTTGCCCGTGCGGTTACCGAGAATCACGGTGAAATAACGAAGTCACCCATCGTTGGGACCGCCGGCGTCCCGCCGGCTGATGCGCAGGCGTCCCGCGCCTGCGCCCCGGGCGGGCGGGTGGCGCGTTCGGACGCTCCGCACACCCGCCCGGGGTGGCGGCGCGGGACGCCGCCACATCAGCCGGCGGGACGCCGGCGGTCCGCTGTGGCACGGGTCACGGGCCACGGGTCACGGGTCACGCTCCTGGCGATCGCTCTGCTCGTGGCCCTCGGCGCCAGCGCGGAGGTCACCCTCACCTTCCCCGTCGCACTGGAGCGGGCCATGCGCGCCACGCCGTACGTCGATCACGCGGCCATGCTCGATGCGCTGCCGTTTCGCACGCTGCCGGTCGTGCGGGCGGAGACGGCGTACAGCAGCGCGGAGAACCTGAACCTGCTGTCGGAGAGCGTCGGGCGGTTTGACGCGTTCACGGCGATCGTCTCTGTCGACTATCCACTGCTGGACGCCGGTGTGGATCGGCGCCGGCTCGCGGCGTTGCGCGCCGACGCGCAGCTCCTGCGCCGCCGTTCGCTCGACGAGGCGGAGGATGTCTTCGGCGAAACGCTCGAAGCGTTCGCACAGCTCTACATCTCCGAGCAGCGCATCCGGTTCCTGCGCGACGGCGCGGCGCGCGCCGAGACGCTGCGGCAGCGCGCACGGACGATGCTGGAGGCGGGCGAGATCTCGAACCTCACCGCGGCGCAGTGGCAGGATCAGGCGCTGGCGACGGAGTCCGCGCTCGTCGACCTCGAGCTGCAGCGCCTCGAAGCGGAAACGCGGCTCAAGCAGCTCATGCACGATCCGTCCACCGAGGAGCTGCGGGCTTCGCTCGATCTGGAGAGCGAAGAGGCCGCCGTCAGGCAGGTCCGTGTCGAGGACGACGCCGCGGTCGCGCGCGCGTCGCTGGTGCAGGAGCGGCAGCGCCTGGCGTTGCGGGAAGCCGCCGCGCAGCGCAGGCCGCAGCTCCTCCTCTCCGCGTTCGGCGGCGTCGCCGCGGTGCCGAGCACGTACAACACGGACGCGGACGAGGGAACGTTCGGCATCTACGGCGTGCGGATGACGCTCTCCCTGCCGATGTTCGACCCTGCGTCCGCGCGGCGGCTGGCCGAAGCGCGGATGCAGCTCGAAGAGGCGTCGCGGGTGCGGGCCGTCACCGAGACCGCGACCCGCAACCGCATCGACCTGCTCTCGCTCGCCGTCGCCGCCGCGGACAAGCGCATCCAGCTGCTCACGGACGCCGTCTCGGTCGCGAAGCAGCGGGAGGAATCGATCACCCGCCTCGTGCTCGCGGGCGTGCGCCCCGAGACCGATCTCGTCGAGGCCGCGAACGCCGTGGCGCGGAGGGAGAGCGACCTGCTCACCGTGCGCGTCGATCGCTGGAAACTGCAACAGCAGGCAGCCCTCCCTTAGCCATGCTCTCCGTCCTCATGACCACAGAGGGGACGTACCCGTACAGCGCGGGCGGCGTGAGCACGTGGTGCGACGCGTTGCTGCGCAACACGCCCGACGTGCGCTGGACGCTCCTGCCGCTGATGATGAATCCGCACATCGAGCAGAAGTTCGATCCGCCGTCCAACGTGCGCAAGATCGTCAACGTGCCGTTGTGGGGCATCGAGGAGCCGTCCGAGTTCAGCAGCGACATCCCGTTCGGGCAGCTCTACGACCGCAAGCGGCGCACGAGCGCCGAGGTCATCGAGAGTGAGTTCCTGCCGGTGTTCCGCGAGCTCCTCCGCGTCATCTGCCTCGATCCCGCCGACTCCCCCACCCTCGGGCGTGTCTTCGTGACGTTCGAGGACTACTTCCGCAGATACGACTACAACGAGACGTTCAAGTCGCGCCCCGTGTGGCTGGCATTCAAGAAGGAGGTCGAGGAGTACGCGCGGAGGCTCATGACGCGCAACGCGCGTCCCGGCCCCGAGCACCAGTTGCCGTCGATCTTCGATCTGACCGAGTGCCTGCGCTGGCTGTATCACTTCCTGATCGTGCTCACCCTGCGCATCCCGAAGGTGTCGGTGACACATTCGACGGCGGCGGCGTTCTGCGGGATTCCGTGCATCACGGCGCGCGTGCGGCATGGCACGCCGATGATCCTGACCGAGCACGGCGTCTATCTGCGCGAGCAGTACCTGTTCCTCTCGCGCTTCCGCCGCCTGTTCTTCTGCAAGCAGTTCCTGATGAACCTGATCACGGCCGTGGTGCGGGCGAATTACTCCTTCGCGGACGTCGTCGCGCCGGTCTGTCACTACAACACGCGCTGGGAAGTCGCACACGCGACGCCGCAGCAGAAGATCCGCGTCATCCACAATGGCGTCGATCCCGATTTCTTCTCCGCCGCACCAAAGCTGCACGGCGATCCGCACGTCGTCGCCACCGCGCGCATCGATCCGTTGAAGGACATCGAGACGCTGCTGCGCGTGGCCGCGCGTTTGAAGTCGACGCACCCGCGGGTGAAGTTCACGGTCCACGGCGCGGTCGCCGACGAGCCCTACTACCGCCGCTGCCTCGCCCTCCGCCGCCACCTCGGCGTCGAGGACACGGTGACCCTCGGCACGGCCACTGCCGACGTCGTGAGCGCGTACCGCGACGCGGACGTGGTGCTGCTGACGAGCATCTCCGAGGCGTTCCCGTACTCGGTGATCGAGGCGATGTCGTGCGAGAAGGCGGTGGTCGCCAGCGACGTCGGCGGCGTCGGCGAGGCGCTGGAAGGGTGCGGGGTGCTGGTGAAGCCGCGGGACGACGAGCGGTTCGCCGCGGAAGTGGCGAACCTCCTCGACGATCACCATCTCCGACTGCGGTTAGGCACGAAAGCGCGCGCGCGGGTGATGGAGGAGTTCCGGCTGGATCACACGATCGGCAAGTACCTGGAGTTGTACCGGGGGCTTGCGGCATGACACGAATCCGGACCGCCGGCGTCCCGCTGGCTGATGCGCAGGCGTCCCCGCCTGCGCGGCGCTCGCGCGTCACGTTCCTCGCCAGCGCCGGCGGCGGCGGGACGCCGCCGCATCAGCCGCCGGGACGGCGGCGGTCCGAGGCATTGGGCGGGAGCCGGCACGTGGGCGCGCGAAGGCGCGCCGTCCAATCTAGCCCCGCGCTTTGCGCGGGGTTCAGAGGCGCGTGGAGGATGCGGCCGCGAAGGCGGTCGCTACAAACGCGTGTTGTAGCGACCGCCTTCGCGGCCGCGATCCTGTTCGACCTTGCAAACCCCGGGCAGAGCCCGGGGCTAGATTGGACGGCGCGCCTTCGCGCGCCACGTGCCGGCTCTCGCCGAGTGCGGAGAGGCGCATGACCGCCGAGCTCGTGGCGA
This sequence comes from uncultured Acidobacteriota bacterium, assembly GCA_963821585.1. Lineage (GTDB taxonomy): Bacteria > Acidobacteriota > Thermoanaerobaculia > Gp7-AA8 > Gp7-AA8 > QHVT01. The sequence continues at coordinate 1,744,563 of CAWGEI010000003.1, read as the reverse complement.
GAGACGCCGCCCACGACCTCGGCCAGCAGATCATCGACCTGATCGGCATTCCGAAGGACGAGTGGGAGATCGCCGCGCAGCTGGAGGTGATGGGGCTGCGCGACACAGACGCGCGCAACGACTACGGCGCGCGCGATCTGTTCGATCTCGCACTGCGCATCTACGTCGACTACCAGAACGGGCGGTATCGCTGGAGTGTGGAGGGCGAGGATCCGGAGGAGTTGGCGCCGGTCACGCGGTTCCTGAAGAACTACCTCGTCGGCCTGACGTTCTCGCTGCCGATGGCGCTGCAGGCCGTGACGATGCTGGTGTGGGGGTATGGCGTGTGGGGCGCGATCGAGATGGACCTGCGCACCGGCAGCGCGATCGCACTGGGGTTCATCGCCAGTTACATCGTCACCGGCGGGTTCATGCAGACGATCGTCCGCCGCGGGCTGTTCTATCTGTATCAGGAGGAGCCGGACCTCGCGCGCTGGACGGCTCTGCGGTCGTGGTCGATGTCCGTGCGGGTGGTGCTGGTGCTGCTGGCGCCCGCGCTGGCGCTCAATGCACTGTTCTCGCTGCTGCCGTGGCCGATCGTCTGGACGGCGGCTGCGTATTACGCGGCACTCTCGATTCTCTGGCTGAACTGGGCGCTGCTGTATCTCGTCCGGAAGACGTATCTCTTCCTGCTGACGACCGCGGTCGCGCTGGCGGTGGTGCTCGTCGCCGCGAAGATCTTCCACGCGACACCGATTGCGGCGAATGCGATCGGGCTCGTCGTCGCCGACACGCTGAGCTTCGGCTTGGCGCTGTGGAATTTGAATCGGGTCTCGGCGCGCCGGCCGGTGGTCAATCCGCCGCGGCTCACGATCCTTGTGTACAGCACGTCGCGGTTCTTCCTGTACGGCCTGCTGTACAACACGTTCCTCTTCGCCGATCGCGTCATGGCCTGGACCTCGGCGACGGGGCGCGAGGACTTCCCGCCGTACGGTTTCTGGCTGAATGTCCGCTACGAGCTGGGGATGGACCTCGCGCTGATCGTGGTCATGCTCCTCAGCGGGATCGTGGAGCACGCGACGCAGCGGTTCTCCGAGGAGCTGGTCCCGGGAGAGAAGCGGGTGAAGAGTGTCGACACCGGGCGATTCCTCGATGCCGTCCGCGGCGCGCACCGCCGGCGGATCATCACCCTCGCCAGCGCGTCGCTCGTGGCGGCGACGATCGCGGTCCTCGTCACGCTCGCGCTGCGGCAGATGCCGTCGCTGCCGATTCATCAGGCGCTGCTCACGTCCACGGCGACGAACGTGTTCATCGTGGCGACGATCTCCTATGTGATCTTCATGTTCGCGCTGCAGAACATCCTGATGCTGCTGACGCTGTCGCGCGTGGAGCTGGTGGTGCGCGCGATCGGCGTCGCGCTGGCCGCGAACGTCGCCGTCGGCTTCGTCTGCAGTCGCGCGATCCATTATTCGACGGCGGTCTTCGGCCTGCTGACGGGCGCGATCGTCCTGGCCATCCTCACGAGCCGCGCCATGCGTGCGGTTCTCGGCGAGCTCGATTACCACTATTACGCGGCTTATTGAGTCATGTACGCGCTGCTCGGCATCGACGCGGTCCTGCGCATCACGGCGGCGCTGCTGTTCCTGTTTGTCGCCGTGCCGGCACTGGCCCGCCGCCGCCCCGCGGTGCTCGACCGGATGGAGTGGTTCTGGTGGTGCAGCGCGGCCGCGGTGATCGCGCTGACGATCAGCGGCCAACTGCTGACGTTCCTGAACGTCTTCTCGGCCGCCACGTTGCTGCTCATCATCGGCGTGCTGATCGTCGTCGTCCGCGCTCGCCTGAGCGGGCGGACGGCGACGACGGTCTTGCGCGACTGGTATCGCGCGGCCGTCCTGGTCTCACTGCACCTGCTCGAAGGACGCATCAACATCCGCCGCCGCATCCGCCGTGCGCGACGGCGTCTGCGCGAATCGTTCGCGCGCGTCGGCACGCGTACTCGCGTTCAGGTCGCGGCATGGAGCGCGCTGATCGCGGTCGCCGCGGCGTTCCGCCTCTACCGCCCCTTCGTCACCGCGAACCTCGGGTTCTCCGACACGTACGTCCACCTCTATCTCGTACGCCTGCTCGAGCAGGGACGGCAGGTCGATCCGGCGTGGGGTCCGTACCCGCGCGGGATGCACTTCCTGCTGCTGGCGGTCCGCGATCTGACGAACGTCGACCCCATCCTGCTGATGAATTTCTTCGGGGCGATCGTGGGCGTGCTGATGACGATCGCCGTTGCCGACGCCGCGCGCCGTCTCGCCCGGAGCTTCGCTGCCGGTATCGTTGCCGGCGCGCTGTTCGCCACGATGATCGGCGGTGCCTCTCAGTACTTCCTCCTCGGCGGCAGCATCGCCACGGACCGCGTCGATGAGGCCCGCGCGTTCATTCGACTGCCGTACGACGCCATCCCGGAGACCAAGGGCGAGTTCGACGTGCTGCTCACCGTGTTCCAGCGGCAGACGGCTACGCTGCCGCAGGAGCTGGCCATCGTCTTCCTCTTCCCTGCCGTGATGTTTTTGTTGAAGAGAGACCGCTGGCATCTCACCGGCTATCTGCTCTGCACCGCTGCCATCGCCGCGGTCCACCCGGGCGTCGGTGTACCGCTCGTCCTGCTCTCGCTGGTGACAGTCATCGCCACGCACGCACGGTTCAAGGAGGCCGCGCTCACCGGCGCGGCCGGCATCCTCCTCGGATCGACGTGGATGCTCGGCTACATCGGGTATCCGCGCACGGCCGGCGCGGGATCGGGAGCGGAGTATTACTTCCCCTTCCTCCGGCAGGGCGAGGTCGCGCACATCGTCACCTGGATGGCCATCACCCCGTTCCTCCTCGCCTGTGTGGCGATTGCCGCGGCGCTGCTCGTACGCGCGTACACGAGCGACAACCGCGAAGGCTACCGATGGACGGCGCTCGCGGTGCTCGTCTTCACGTACACGCACGTCGCGTCGCGCTTCGGACTGCCGGAGCTCGTCGAAGTCCGCCGCAACGCCGCCTGGCTCGCCATGGTCCTCGCGATTCTCCTCGGCGTCGCCGCCGCGGAGCTGATGCGCGTCCGCGTCGGCAAGGGCGCCCTGCTCGTGGTCGCGGCGCTGTGGCTGTGGCGCCTCCCCGGCACCGCGCCGCATCAGAAGCTGATCAACTACTCCGGCTACGGCGGCACCGCGTCCGCGGTTCTTTCAATCGAGCGGGACCTCGAGCCGTTCACCTGGACGCTCGTCACCTACGGCCAAGAGTTCCCGATGGTGCTCAACAAGGGATTCCATCTCGCGGCCGCCGATTTCCTGGACCGATACGATCCCGCCGATCCACGGCTGAGCATCCCTACGCCGTACGTCTTCATCGCCGTGGAGAAAAACCCACACCCATTCGAGATCAATACCTGGGCGGCCCGCTTCTCGCGCGAGGACATCCAGCGGCGCCTGCAGACGTGGTGCGACCTGTACCGTCTGAATCACCGGGACATGCGCGTCTATCGCGACGACGAGAACGTGCGCGTCTACATGATCCGGCATAATTTCGAGGCGAGCTCCCTATGACCCGCTTGACTCTGCGCAAACGCCCCGAGGTACACGTGGCGGCCGTGGTGCCGGCGTTCAATGTCGCGTCGGAGCTCGGAGACGTGTTGCGGCAGATGCCGATGCTGTTCAAGACGATCATCGTCGTCGACGACGCCTCGCGCGATGCGACCGCCGCGGTGGCTGAGCGTTATGCGCAGCTCGACCCGCGCATCCTCGTGGTGCGCCACGACGGAAACCGCGGCGTCGGCGGCGCGATGGTCACGGGGTTCGCGAAGGCCCTGGAGGCCGGCGCGGACATCGTCGTGAAGGTCGACGGCGACGGGCAGATGCCCTTATGGCTCGTGCCGAACCTCGTGCAGCCGCTCATCGACGGCGTCGCCGATTACACGAAGGGCAACCGCTTCCGCGATTTCCAGGCCATGCGCACGATGCCGTTCGTCCGCCGCATCGGCAACGTCGTCCTGAGCTTCCTCTCCAAAGCGGCGACCGGCTACTGGCAGTGCTTCGACCCGACCAACGGCTTCGTGGCCATTCGCGCGGACGTCCTCTCGCAATTGCCGTTGAAGAAAATCGACCCGACGTACTTCTTCGAGACGTCGATGCTCAGCCACCTGTACGTCCTCGGCGCCGTGGTGAAGGAAGTGCCGATGCCCGCGCGCTATGCGGGCGAGACGTCGAGCCTGTCCATCCCGCGCGTCATCAGTCAGTTCCCGGGGAAGCTCTTCGGATCGCTCCTGCGGCGCCTCGTGCTGAAGAACTTCGTCTACGACTTCAACCTCGAGTCGTTCCACCTCATCACGGGCCTGCCGCTGCTCCTCACCGGCCTGCTCTATGGCGGCTATCACTGGTGGTGGTATGCGAGCCGGAACCTCGCGGCGCCGGCGGGGACAGTCGTGCTGTCCGCGCTGCTGATCATGCTGGGGATGCAGCTGCTGATCTCCGCGGTCAATCTCGACCTGCAGAGCGTCCCGCGCGAACCGATCAACGCGGGCGCGATCCGCTCCGCCGCCGCGGAAGAAGAATCGCGCGCCGCGGGAACGTCCCGAAGGGACGAAAGAGGGTAGAGAAGATGGAGTGACCCGCTCGCTCGCGCACTATCGTGGGTTAGGCCCCGAGGGGGCGCAGAGCCACATACAGGAGGAACGGGTCATGAGCATTATTCATTGGATAGGGATCGATGATCACGCCGACAAGTGGACGATCGCGTGTTTTCGCGGTGGGGAGGAGAAGCCGACCAAAGAGTTCGAACTTGTGCCGAACGAGGCTGGGTATCGAAAGCTGATCAGCTTCGCCAAGAAGTTGGATGGAGAGGTCCGGATTGCCTACGAAGCGGGGCCGTGTGGATACGATCTGTATCGGCGGCTGACCAAAGCTGGACTGAATTGTCAGGTCGCCGCGCCATCGCTCACCCCACGGAAGCCGGGCGAGAGAGTCAAGACGAATCGGCGCGATGCCGCGAAGATAGGACGACATTTGCGCTCAGGCGATCTGACGATGATCGCCATCCCTGATGAACGGCGCGAGGCGTTGCGCGATCTGGTGCGGGGACGCAGCGCTGTGCAGGCCGATCTGGTCGGGATTCGGAATCAGATCACCAAGCTGATTCTCCGGTACGGCCACCGCTACCGGGACGGAAGGGCCTGGACTGGACGCTTCTGGGTCTGGCTGGGCAAGCTCGAGATGAGCGGGTACTCGCAGACGGTGCTCGACGAAATGATCACCACGCACGAGCATCGTTTCGATCAGCTTGCACGCTATGACGCGGAGATCGAGAGTGCATCGAAGCAGCCAGAATACGCCCCTTACGTGGCCGGGCTGTCGGTGCTGCGCGGGATCAACACGCTGTCGGCGATGACCCTGCTGTCAGAACTCGGAGATCTGCGCCGATTTCCGAGCGCGCCGCAGCTGATGGCCGCCGTCGGTCTGGTCCCGAGCGAGTACAGCACGGGCGACAAGACCAGTCGCTTTTCGATCACCAAGACCGGCAACGCGCACGTGCGGCACATCGTGGTGGAGGCAGCCTGGCACTATCAACGACGCCGCACCAGCGGGCCACGCATCAAGGCCAGACGAAAGGGACAACCCAAAGTTGTGGTGGACATCGCCGAGAAGTGCGATCTCCGACTGCATCGTAAGTTCACCCGAATGACCAGCCGCGGAAAACGGTCGACGGTGGCCGCCGTAGCCGTGGCTCGCGAGCTCGTCGGATTCATCTGGGCGCTCGGCCAGGAGCTCAAACTCACCTGACCTTGATCATGCAGCAGCGCAGCCGGCCGAGGGTCCGGTACTCGAAAGGAGAACCCTCGACACCGGCTATTTCTGACACGGGTGGTCAACGTGATTCACGCAGGTAGACCGAGGCAGCTCCCGACGGATCGTTTTCATGCGGTAACCAACCCGCGAATATCAGGATGATCATCGTCGCCGCTTTTCCTCGGCCGACTGCACTGCTGCAAACCAAGAGTCAAAACCAGGAGACGGCAGGTAGGAAAAAATCAAAAGCAACGGCAGCGAGCCGCGTAACTTGACAAGGTCACTCCATATCAGCCGGTGGCAAGCCGTGAAGCGGCGCCGCCACCGGAACCGCACGGACAGATCCAGCGCGCCCCGGAGGGGCGCAAGAGCGTGTTCTTCGGCCCCTCCGGGGCCGAAATCATTTTGCGCTTCCATCCGGTGGCCGCGCCGCTTCGCGGCTTGCCACCGGCTACCTTCTGGAGCGCCTCCGGCGCATCAGCGAACACTCATGACATCTCGCACCAGCGTCGCAGCAGGTTGTGGTAGACGCCGGTCAGTTGCAGCAGCGAGGGATGATCGGGATGGTCGCCGCCGAGCCGCTGGATCGCAAGATCGAGGTCGAAGAGGAGCGTGCGCTCCCCATCGTCCCGCACCATGCTCTGGATCCAGAAGAAGGACGACACGCGCGCGCCGCGCGTCACGGGCCGCACGTGGTGCAGGCTGCTGGCGGGATAGAGAATCATGTTTCCCGCGTCGAGCTTGACCGACTGCACGCCGAACGTGTCCTCGATGGTCAGCTCGCCGCCGTCGTATTCATCGGGCTCCGACAGGAAGAGCGTCGCGGAGAGATCGGTCCGCAGCTGATTCGCGGTCCCGGCGACCTGGCGCACGGCGTTGTCGACGTGCGACCCGAAAGACTGGCCCCCGGCATACCGGTTGAACAGCGGCGGAAAGACGTGCAGCGGCAGGGCCGCCGAACGGAACAGCGGATTGCGCGCGAGCGCGTCGACGATGGTTTCGCCGACGCGCCGTGCAGCCGGGTGCTGCTCCGGAACCTGTTCGTTGTATTTCGCACGGGCGGACTGATGCCCGGCCGTGACGCGGCCGTCGACCCATTCGGCCGCGTCGAGGACGGCACGGGCATCGCGCACCTGTTCCGCCGTCAGGACGTTCGGAATCTGCAGCAGCATCAGAAATCGAGCTCCGCGCTCACGACGAACGAACGTCCGGGCCCCGGCACGTAGTGACCGCCGCCGACGCGATCGACGTAGACCTCGTCGGCCGCGTTGTTCACGTTCAGGCGCAGCGTGAAAGTCCGGGTGACCTCATACGCGGCCATGGCGTTGACGAGCCAGTAGCTCGGCACCTCGGCCGTGTTCGTCGCGTTCCTGAAGACGGAGTCCATGTATTGCGCACCCGCGCCGATCGTGAAGCCGCGCGGCAGGTGCCCCTCGGTCCACACGTTCAGCGTATCCTCGGGCACGAACGCGAGCGCCGCGCCCTGCTCCAGGGGATTCTTCGAAGCGACGAACTCGCTGTCGAGATGGGCGTAGGCGGTCAGCACCGACCAGCGGTCCGTGAGGTTGCCGGTGAGACTGAGCTCGACTCCTTCGACGCGCTGTTCGCCGTCGAGCACGAACGCCTCGGTCGTCGCGCCGCGCGTGCGCGCGTTGGTCTTTTCCGTGCGGAATAGCGCGGCCGTCGCGATCGCGCGGCCGCCGCCGGCCTCCCACTTCCCACCGATCTCCAGGTTGCGGGTCTTCTCCGGCGCGAGATTCACGTGATTGACGGAGGTCGGCGTGTCCGAGAGCGCGGCGCCGCCGGCCCCCGCGTCGACCGAAGGATTGAACGCCGTGGCGTAGCTTCCGTAGACGCTCATGTTCGTGCGCGGCTTGAAGACGATCCCCGAGCTCCAGCTCAGCATCTGATCCTGGCGGCCGAGGCGCGTCTGCACTCCGGTCGCAAGGTTGGTCAGCTCGTAGTCGACGTCGACGGAATCCCAGCGCAATCCGGCGGTCGCCTCCCAGCGCGAACCGATCTCCAGCGTGTCGAACGCGTAGATGCCGGCCAGGGACATCAGTGTGTCCTCGGGATTACCGTTGTTGACGGGCATCGGCCCGAGGGGCCGCTGCGCGGGATCGGGCGCCGAGAGGTTGGTCTGCGGCTGGTTCGTGGTCTGCGCCTGACGGCGGACGAACGTCGTTTCCCGACCGATCTCGATGCCGGCGGAGAGATCGTGGTGCACGCCCCCCGCGCGAAAGGACCCGGTGAGGCTGGTCTGATTGGTGAGCTGGCCCTGATCCATCTGCCGCTGCTGGAGCTGGCGGTTCGGCGGGCGCGGTGCGGTGATGGCGGAATCGCGGTGGTTGTCGCCCCAGCGTGAAACGTTGCGGAGCGTCCAGCCGGTGCGCAGGTCGCGCTCGAACGCCGCGGTGGCGACGTCGCTGGTGACGTTCTCGTAGTCGTACCCCTCGAGACCATAGAAGTTGCTCTGGTCCACCCGAGGACTGGTCTCGTACGCCGCCCACGGCAGCCCGTAGTCCGGAACGTTGTCCTGCGTCAGGTGCTGGAGCGAGAGCGTGAAACGGGAGGGCTTGCCGATGCCGAACGAGACGGACGGCGCAACGCCCCAACTGCTGTTGTGCACCTCGTCGCGGCCCGGGACGCCGGAGGACGTGTACATGCCCGCGAGGCGCACGGCCGCGCCGCCCACGGATTCGAGTGGCGCGTTGGCGTCGGCGGTGAAGCGGGAATGGCCGGCGTTGCCGGCGGCCATCGTCGCGCGGGTGAACGACTCCGGCTTGGGCGACTTCGTGACGAGATTGATCGCGCCGCCGGTGCCACCGCGTCCTGCGACGGCGCTGGACGGACCTTTCACGACCTCGACCTGTTCGAGATTGAAGGCGTCGCGCGTGTAGGAGCCGGTCTCGCGCACGCCGTCGAGCATCACGTCATTGCCGGAGCTGAAGCCGCGCATGCTGAAGACGTCGCCCGGAGCGGTACCGCCCTCCCCTGCCTGGAACGTGATGCCGGGCGTATTGCGCAGCACGTCGCGAAGTGTGGTCGCGCCCTGCGCGAGAAAGACTTCGTCCGTGATAACGGCCACCGTGCGCGGCGTCTCGAGCTGCGGCTGGGTGAACTTCGGCGAGGCGATCTCCGGCGCGGGAGCGGAGACGTCGATCGTATCCTCGAGCATGCGCAGCGAGAGCACCGCCGTGCGGCGCCCGGTGAAGCGCGCGTGGATTCCGCTCTCGGAAAGCAGTCGCGAGAGCGCCTCGGCGTCCGAAAGCAGGCCGGAGGCGCCGGGACTGCGGAGGGTATCGAGCACGGCACGGTCGAAGTCCACACGGACCGTGACGCCGCTCGCGGCTTCGAACGCGCTCAGTGCCTCGGCAACGGATCCGGCCGGGACTTCGAATTGCCGCACCGGCAGTTGTGCGGTCGTCCGTGCGCCGCGGTCGGCCGTGCCGGCCACGGTCTGCGCGATCGCACGCTCGGTTCCGAACGCGGAACAGGCGACCAGCGCGCCAACAGTCATCTTCCGGAGCTTTTTCGATCTACGTCCACTCATAAGCTTCTTTCCTCTTCCATCAGTTGCTGTTGCGGCGCGGGCGCGCCGCGAAGGAATCGTGCGAAACGGCGAAGGGCGAGCGCGAGGCCCGTGTAGACCAGGAGCACGGCCGCGGCCGAGGCGAGCATCGCCACCAGCTGGCCCGGGATGCCGCCGGCCTCTCCGGTATGAATCCAGCGGAGCCAGGCGCGCGCCTGCTGGCCGGCTTCCTGGCCGGCGTAGGTCTTGTGCTCGACCACCCGTGCCGTGCGGGGATCGATCATGAGCTGCGAGCGTTTGTCCGGGCGGGCGCCGTTGCCCTCGTCGACCGCGAACGAGACCGGGCCCTTCGCGGAGAGCGGCAGCCGGACGGAGACGGACTGCCAGCGCGGCGCGACGCGGATCGTCTCACCGCGCGCGACCGTCCAGAGACGATCGAGCGCGGCGAGGTCGAGCTTCCCGCCGCCGGTGCGCTCGTTCCCGGGCTGTTGCGGCTTCGGCGGAGTACTGCCGAACGCGCGGTACACCAGGCGCGACGCCCACGGATAGGAGATCACCACGCCGGAGAAGACGATCGCGACGAGCGGCAGAAAGGCCCAGATGCCGAAGACGTGGTGCCAGTGGAAGTCGCGTGCGCGACCCTTCAGCCCGCGGCGGAAGAACATGGCGTTGCGAAAGCCGGTGCGAGTGCGGCGACGCGGAATCCAAATTACGAGCCCGGACAGGACGATGAAGAGAAAGGCGAGATTCGACGCTCCGGTGATCGCCTTCGCCTGGTCACGACGCTCCCCTTTCATCGCCAGCCAGCGGTGCAGGTTCTCGTTGGCGGAAAAGAAGCGGCGCAGACCGGTCGCGCCGTTGCCGAGGACTGCTCCGCTGGTTGGGTTGACGAAGAGCGTCTGCTCGCGCCCGAACGCGACGGTCACGGGCGCGGACGGATCGGAGCGCACGATGACGTTCGTCGGCTTCGCATCGCCGGCCGTGGCCTGCGCGGCCGCAACGACGCGCGAAAGCGGAAGCGGCGCTCCCGACGCCTGGGCGGCCGGAGCGCGGAGGTCGCGCTCGGCGAACGCGAGGATCTGCCGCTCAAATGCGAGGACGACGCCGGTCACGGACATCAGCAGGATGACGATGCCGGCGAGGACGCCCGCGATGAGATGGAGCCAGAAGAATACTTTTCGAAAGGGCACGCGATGGTTTCCTGCTTGCAACTGAGACTCTGTCTCAACGTAACGAACTGCACCGTAATCGTCTCAATGGCGTTCGTCAAGCGTGATCCGCTATCGTGCGCCCTCGTGACCCGCGACGAAGTGACCCGCTATCTCGACGAGACCCGCTCCGTGGAGGGGTGGTTCTTCCCCGTCGACGCGTACCTGTTCGGCTTCATCGACGAGGTGCAGCGGCAGGAGGGCATCGCCGGAAACCTGTTCGAGATCGGCGTCCACCACGGCAAGACGGCCCTGTTCCTCGCCGGCTGCCGTCGCGACGGCGAGGCCCTGGGCGTGTGCGACGTGTTCGAGCAGCAGGACCTGAATCGCGATCGATCGGGCGAAGGCAGCCGTGAGGTCTTCCTGCGCAACATGGGCGCGCATCCGGTGTGCGTGTTCGCGAAGGAGTCGGCGCGGCTGACCGTGGAGGACACGACGACGGAGTGCCGGTTCGTCCACATCGACGGTGGACATCGCGCGGAGGACGTGCTGAACGACCTCGGTGTCGCGGAGCGTGCGCTGTCGGCGGATGGTGTGGTCGCGGTTGACGATGCCTTCAATCCGAACTGGCCGAGCGTGAGCGAGGGGTTCTATCAATTCATGAACGCTCACGATGCGTTCGCTCCCCTGCTCATCGGCGGGAACAAGGTCCTGCTGGCGCGACCGCAGGCGATCGCGCGTTACGAACGGCACTTCGACGCAATCACGGGTGCGGTGGCCGCACCGTTCACGTTCGACTGGAAAGCGTGGATGGGGCGGCGCGTCCTCACGGCGATCCGCCACGCGTGGGTCGACCTCGACCCCATGGGCGCCGCGGAGCAGCATGTGCGTCGATCGCTGTGATTGTCTCTGCTGCGAAAGTCTCCACTCTCGGCGAGACCGGCACGTGGCGCGCGAAGGCGCGCCGTCCAATCTAGCCCCGCGCTAATGCGCGGGGTTTACGCGGGGGTCGAGCATTGCGGCCGCGCAGGCGGTCGCTACAAAGCGCGCGACTTGTAGCGACCGCCTGCGCGGTCGCACCGATTCGCTCAACTCGCCAACCCCGCGCATTAGCGCGGGGCTAGATTGGACTGCGCGCCTTCGCGCGCCACGTGCCGGTTCTCACCGAGTAGGGAGACCCTCGCAGCAGAGGCACAGCGCGGCGGAGCCGCAACCAAACAACCCACTCATGGCGATCTGCCCATGGGGATTCACCACCGAGACACAGAGGGGAACAGCCGCAGGCCGCCTGCCTCGCGAGGGTCAGCCCTGTCCCGACGGAGCCAGGCGGAGTCCCGTCGCCGCCAGGCCGTCTGCCTCGCGAGGGTCAGCCCTGTCCCGACGGAGCCAGACGGAGTCCCGTCGCCGCCAGGCCGTCTGCCTCGCGAGGGTCAGCCCTATCCCGACGGAGCCAGACGGAGTCCCGTCGTCGCTAGGCCGTCTGCCTCGCGAGGGTCAGCCCTGTCCCGACGGAGCCAGACGGAGTCCCGTCGCCGCCAGGCCGTCTGCCTCGCGAGGGTCAGCCCTGTCCCGACGGAGCCAGGCCGGGTCGTGACGAAGGCACTCTCGGATGCTGCCGCAGGACCGGAGGGTCGTGCCGCAGGACTCGGGGGTCGTGCCGCAGCAAACGGCGAACGCGCGCGACGTTGGTGCTGTATGTGCCCATGGGTAGTGTGTATCTGTCCAAACCCGCGCAATAGTTGGATTCACTCATGGCGATCTGCCCATGGGGATTCACCACAGAGACACAGCGCGGGCTTCGCCCGTACCCAAAACGGTACCAACCAGTTTTTGGGCGAATTCTTCGCGTGCCGCGATCAAACGAAACGTTAGTAGTACAGAGATCACAGAAAGCTTCGCGCGTGGCGTTCGAACTCCGTCCACGCAACGCCGAACCGCTTTTCGTACAGCAGCGCGCCTTCGTGCGGCTTCTGCGTGAGGCGCGTGACGTCCACCACCCGTGTCCACTCGCAGCGCTCGATCAGGAGGCGAAGGGTCGCGGTCGGGAGCAGCCCGAGCCAGCTTCTGCGCTGCGACCGGTAGAAACGGCAGAGCGCGAGGATCCGCAGGGCCTCGCGCAGGCCGATGGGCCGTGCGGTCCATGGCTTTCCCATGCGCAGCGGCGCGAGAGTCTGAAACGTCAGCAGGCGGTGGCGGCGATAGAGCGGGAGCTCGAACGTCCGGTCGAGCAATCCCCGCCGTGCGGCGAAGGCCACGGCGACGAGGTGCGACGCGTCGTGGTCCTGGTGTCCGCCTTCCCAGGCCAGGCACCAGACCTCGTCGACGGGCTCCGTCACGTGCAATTCGAGCAACGCCAGCGCGCGATCGAGATGCTCGACGAGCGAACCGTCCGGGATGCGCTCCTGCGAGCCGGCGAAGTACACGCGCGCGAGGTCGACGCCGAGGTGTGCGAGGACGCGGCGGCTTTCCTCGTCGCGGACGGCGGAGGAAGCGCCCCGCCCCTCCCCGTTCGTCAGGTAGACGCAGGTGATCGTCGCGCCGGAGCGCACGAGATGCGCGATCCGCGCCGCGGCGGCGATCTCGTCATCCTGATGGGCGAAGACGAAGAGCGCGTGCATCACAGGTGATCGGTGTCCGCCCACGTGAGCGCCCACCGCGCGCGCTTCGCGTCGATGCGCGGGTCGAAGGCGTTGACGAGGAACCGAAAGCGGTACGGCGACGGAAGAAAGCCGGAGCGCAGGAGTTGCGGCAGCAGCGGGTGACGCCAGGTGATGAGGGCGGCGGCGAGACGGGCGGCGGTTTTCGGGAGGATGGGTTTGGCGGTGAGGTCGAGGATGGCGAGGGTGGGATGGCCTTTGAGGGTGGTCTCGCGGGTGGTGCAGGTTTCGTCGGTTGAGTAGTAGGGCTTCGCGAAACGGTCGGGGTGCAATTGGACGTACGCGTAATCGGCACCGCCCCTCACCCTGGCCCTCTCCCCGCGCGCGGCGCGGGGAGAGGGAACTGTCAGGAGTGGTTTGATCAGCACGGTGGCTCGCAGAACCGGTTGCCACCCCGTCGCGATCATGGAGCTGAGGACGGCCGGGCGGATCTGCCAGGCGGTGCTGAGGGCGTACTGGTCGCGGATCACGTCGCGCGCGAACGCGGCCACGCGTCGGAAGAGGCCCTGCTTGCGGTACGCCGGATCGGTCATCGCGTCGACGGCGAGTGCGCCGGCGTATTCGTTCCCGCCGATGACGTAGGTCTGCGGGATGAAGCCGAGGTGCGCGACCGGCCTCCCTTCCTCCTCCGCGAGGAACATCCGCGACGGACGCGGTTTCTCCAGCTCATCGTCGGGGAAGCACCGCCGGCGCAACGCGAGGATTGCCGGCGCGTCCGCGGGCGTCGCCTCGCGGAACGTGATCATCGCCTGTGCCTCACGATGCGTGCGCGTTTCGACGAGGGGTTGTACGCGACGGACCCGTTCTCGAAGTCCCGGGAGTTCGCACCGCGCGACAACGTTTCGCCGAAGTCGAACACGAGCAGATCATCCTGCACCGTCGCCGCGACGTCCCGTAGCGCGACGACCGGCTGCGCGTCGAACAAACGTGCGATGGCCACGATCTCGTCGACGAGCGACGCATCATCCACATAGTTGATGTGCGCAAACTTCACCCGCGGAAACTTCTTCCGCACCGGCTCGATCAGGTTACGCATCAGGAAGGCGATGCTGTTCCACGGGTCGCGTTTATCGTTCCACGGCCGCAGCACGAACTTCCCATCCCGCGGGTGCGTGATCAGGCTCTCGCTCACGTCCCAGTCGACATATGGCAGCACGTCGTCCGCCTGGCGGTAGCCCTGGTTCGTGACGATGAGACCTCCGCGCAGCTCCGCGCGCAGCGTCTCCAGGAACCGCGCGAACGCCGCGTCGTACGGCAGATCCGGATGGCGGCGCCGGTACTCCGCCAGCGCCTCGGGGTGGACGCTGTGCGAGGTCGTCGTGTCGAGGAAGATCCCGTCGTAGCGCAGCGTGCGCAGACGGCGCGCCAGCACCTGAGCACGATCGCGCTGATGCTCGCGCGTCGCCGGATCGTAGTAGAACGCGTCCGCGTTGGTGGCGCCGAGGTGACCGCGGAGAGGTGTCGCGTTCAGTGCGGCCTTCGCGGGCAGACGCCCGTGCCAAGGCGTCGCCAGCGACGCATACCAGGCCACCGCCCACTCGTACAGCACGAGCCGCGTCCCCGCGTGGTGCAGCGCGTCGATCTGCTCCAACGGCAGCGGATCGTGCGTGACCAGCACGTCGAAGCGCGAGTACCACGCCAGCTCCCCCGCCGTCAGCGGCGTGGCGTAGTGAAACGCGATCCCTCCGCGCGCTTCCGCGGTTGCGCAGGGCCAGGTCAGTAAAGCCGCAATCGTCACGATGAGTCGCAGACAGGGCATACCGCCTGCATTCTCCACACCTGACTCCGGCATGAACATCACACCCTCACCATCTACATCCGCGGACCGGCTCAGCGCGCTGGCCCGGGTCTCGGAGCTGCTGCGCACCTCCCGCCCCACGCGGGACACTCTGCGCAGCGTGCTGGCGGCGATGCCGGATCTCATCCCCGCACAAGGCTACGCGATCTGGCGCTACGACACACGCGCGTCCGAGTGGCACATCCTCGCCAGCGCCGGCCTGTCGCACGACTACGTCAGCCACACCATTCCAGGGCGTCACGACGTCCAGGTCTTCCTCAAAGGCCCCTTCGCCATCCCGGACGTTTACGCCTGGCCCCTCGCTGCGGACCGCCTCGCCTTCTACGAGACCGAAGGAATCCGCGCGATGTACGTCCTGCCGCTGCACATTGCGGGCGAGGCCTCCGGTTCGCTGGTCTGCTACTTCCGCGAGCCGCGCGAGGTCACTCCCGAGGAAGAACAGATCGCGCGCGTGCTCGCGGACATCGTCTCCTCCGCCATCTCGGAACGGAAGTTCGAGCGCCTCGCAGAGGCGGCGCGCGTGGTGTCGGCCGAGCTCGATGTCCACAAGCTCGTGCAGTCCGTCACGGACGTCGCCACCGAAATGGCGAACGCGCAGTTCGGCGCGTTCTTCTACAACGTCGTCGATCGCGCGGGCGAGTCGTACACGCTCTACACGATCTCCGGAGTGCCGCCCGAGGCGTTCTCGCAGTTCCCCATGCCGCGCAACACCGCGGTGTTCGCGCCGACGTTCACCGGTGCCGGCGTCGTCCGCAGCGCGGACATCCGCAAGGACCCGCGCTACGGGCACAACGCGCCGTACTACGGGATGCCGAAGGGCCATCTGCCGGTCGTCAGCTACCTCGCCGTCCCGGTCATCTCCCGCTCCGGCGAAGTCCTCGGCGGCCTGTTCTTCGGCCACAGCGACGAAGGCGTCTTCACCGAGAACGAAGAACAGATCGTCGAGGCCCTCGCCGCGCAGGCGGCCATCGGCATCGACAACGCGCGGCTGTACGACGCGCTCACGGGCAGCGAGTCCCGTTACAAGTTCCTGACCGAGGCGAGCGATCTGCTCGCGGCTTCGCTCGACTACGAGACGACGCTGAAGACGATCGCCGACCTGGCAGTCCGCGCGGTCTCAGACTGGTGCGCGGTGGACATCGTCGACGAGGACGGCGCGGGCTATCACCGTCTGGCGGTTGCGCATATCGATCCGGCGAAGGTAGAGCTGGCGCACGACCTCCGCCGCCGCTATCCGCCGAAGGTCGACCTGGTCGCACGCGTGATCGCCTCGGGCAAGACGGAGTGGCTGGCGGAGATCCCGCCCTCGATGATCGAGGACGCCGCGCACGACGAGGCGCATGCCCGCATCATCCGCGAGGTCGGACTGCTGTCGTTCATCGTCGTCCCGCTGACCGCGCACGGCCGCGTCCTCGGCGCGTTGACGCTGGTGACGTCGCCGCAGTCGGGACGGCGGTTCGGCGAAGCGGACGTACGTCTCGCGGAGGAGCTCGCGAGGCGCGCGGCGGTCGCGATCGAGAACGCGAAGCTGCTCCGCACCGCGAATGAAGCGAATCGCGCGAAGGACGAGTTCCTGGCGACGTTGTCGCACGAGCTGCGCACGCCGATGACGGCGGTGGTCGGCTGGGCGCGCATGATGAAGATGGGTCTCACCGAAGAAGAGACGCACGACGCGATCGACGCGATCGAGAAGAGCGCGACGGTGCAGATGCAGCTCATCGAGGACATCCTCGACATGTCCCGGATCATGGCCGGGAAGATGTCGATGCAACCGTCGCCCGTCGACCTGCGGACGATCACCGAAGCGGCGTTGTCGACGGTGCGGCCGACCGCGGAGGTGAAAGGGATCGAGATCGTCACCAGCTACCCGCCGCAGCTCCCTCCCGTCCTCGGCGACGGCAACCGGCTGCAGCAGATCGTCTGGAATCTGCTCTCGAACGCGATCAAGTTCACGAGCCGCGGCGGCTCGATCCTCGTGCGGATCGCGCGCGACAAGCAGTCGGTGACGTTGCTTGTACGCGACACCGGTGCAGGGATCGATCCGGCGTTCCTGCCGCACGTGTTCGAGCGGTTCCGGCAGCAGGACAGCTCGACGACGCGCGCGCACGGCGGGATCGGGATCGGCCTGGCGATCGTGCGGTATCTCGTAGAGCTGCACGGCGGGACGATCGTCGCGGAGAGCGAAGGGGTCGGGCGCGGCGCGACGTTCCGCATCGAGCTGCCGGTGATGGAATCGCGCGCGCGTGCCGCGCTGTCGTCATCGACCGCCGGTGACGCGCTGCCGTCGCTGGATGGATTGTCCGTGCTGGTCATCGACGACGAGCCGATGACCCGCGAAGTGATCGCCGTCATGCTGCGGCGCTGCCGCGCGGAGGTGCTCGTCGCGGATTCATCGTCCAAGGGACACGCACGTGTGGCGGAGCGTCGTCCCGACGTCATCCTCTGCGACATCGCAATGCCCGGCGAAGACGGCTACGCGTTCGTACGCGAGCTCCGCCGCTCCGGGTCGCCCATCCCTGTCATCGCGCTCACGGCCTTCGGGCGGACGGACGACCGCAATCGCGCGCTGGAGGCGGGGTTCGATGCGTATCTGAAGAAGCCGGTGGACCCGGTGACGCTGGCGGTGACGGTGAGGGAGGTCAGCGCTCGCGGGGAGGGATGAAGCCGCGCTTGATCGCGATCTCGGAAGCAAGGCTCAGGAGAATGCGGAACGCGGCGGGTCGAAATACCGACGCCATTCGCAAGTCACCTTTCGACTCGTCAGCGGACTTGCGCAACTCCTTTAGCGCATCCCGAAAAGTGGCTGCCGTAAAGCTCGTGCCTGGCGTGAACATGTCGAGCACGCAGGCAAGCATGCCGTCGCTCGTGCCGTTGTGGATCAACGGGTCCCGACCCTTGTAGTCACTCAGAGTTCGATCCGTTCTGAATGGCCGGCCATCGAGCACGAAGACGTCGTATTCGTGCGGAGCGGTCAACTTGAGTGCGCACGCCATGCCTAGCTCGAAGGGCATGTTGAAACGGACCGGGTTACCGGAGCGGCTGAGATCGTGAATGGAAATCCGGCACGAGCGCATGAGCTCGAAAATTCGCGAGAGACGGCCCTCGCCTGTCTCGCGGACTTCGAGCACGCAGTGCGGATCCTGACCGAGAAAAACGAGTCCGCCGACGAGCGTTACGAACAAAGGCTCGTATGCCACATCGAAGGGAGCGTTGATGAAGACGGCTTTGGGGTCAGGCACAGCCACTCACTTCGCGGTGGTCGAGCTTTCTTTGCTGACCCGCTCGAGGATGCGCTTCGCGCGGCGGATCTCCGCCGGCGTGATGTTGTGGCGTCTCCGGATCTCTTCGGCGCTGAGCGGCACCGCCAGGATCTTCGGATACTTCTTCGAAGCCGGCTTCTGGGCTCCCGCCTTGTGCGCTTTCCGTTCCTTCATGATCCTATTGTCCCACGCAATACCGCTACCATGACACCATGCAGCCAGCACCGCCGCCTCCGCAGGCTCCGAAACCGACGCCCTCGCCGCGCGGCAACGCCGGCCGGCGCTTTCTCCTCGTGATCTTCCTTCTCGCCGCCGCGTTCCTCGGCGGCTTCATCCCGCAGTGGCTGGAAGTGCGCAGCCTCCGGACACAATTGGAGCGGACCGATCTGCAGCTCCGACTCGCCGAGGCCCATCGCGCCCTCGGCGTCGCAAGCCAGGAAGCCCAGCGCAGCAACTATGCGAGCGCGGCGCAGGCGGCAATCAAGTTCTTCGACGACACCGCGACGCTGGCACGCGCCGACGCGTTCGAGGAGGAGCAGCGGACGCGCGTGGCACTACTGTCGTACACGGCGCAGCGCGACGAGGTGATGGCCCTGCTGAGCGCAGGCGATCCCGCCGCGCGGGAGCGGCTCGCGGGGCTCTTCCTGACGATGGACGGCGTGCTGCAGCGGCGCGAGTAAGCCTCCGGCACGTGTTCTGCTCCGTCCGCCAGTGTGGAGATTCGCAGGATCTCGTCCGCGGCGGCGTTGCGCGTCGCATTGATCGTCTTCGGCGTGCTGATCGCGCTGCGTTTCCTCTGGCTCGCCCACGCCATCTTCATCGTCACCTTCCTCGGCGTCCTCCTCGGACTCGCCGTCGCACGCGCGGCGGACGGCCTGGAGAAGATGCACATCAAGCGCGCCATCGGGGCGCCGCTCGTCATCGCAATGGCGCTGGCACTGCTGGTGGGGCTCGGGGCGCTGCTTGCGCCGTCGCTGCGCGGTCAGGTGCAACAGCTCGAGCACGACCTGCCGAAACTCGTCGATCAGGTGGAGCAGTGGCTGCAGCAGAGTCCAGCGGGCGGCCTGCGCGCGCAGCTCGGCAAGGAGGCGCGCGGCTCGATGCAGTTCTTCTTCCCCATCGTCACCTCCACGTTCGGTGCGATCGGCGGCCTGGTGCTGGTCCTCTTCATCGCCATGTACATCGGCGTGGAACCGGGCGTGTACCGGAAAGGGGTGCTGCACCTCGTTCCCCACAAGCACCGTGAGCGCGCCGAGGAAGTCGTCGACACGCTCGGCAGGACGCTGCGGCAATGGCTCGTCGCGCGGCTCATCGCGATGGTGATGATCGGCGCGATCACCGGCATCGCACTCGCGCTGCTGAAAGTGAAAGGCGCGGCGGCGCTCGGCGTGCTCGCGGGCCTGCTCGAGTTCGTCCCCTTCTTCGGGCCGATCGCGAGCGCAGTTCCCGCGATCGGTGTAGCGCTGCTCGACTCGCCGCAGAAGGCGCTGTACGTGGTCATCCTCTACGTCATCATGCAGCAGCTCGAAGGGAACGTCATCACGCCGCTGCTCCTCGAGAAGCGCCTGGACATTCCGCCGGTGCTCACCGTCGTGGCCGTCGCCGCCCTCGGCGTGGTGTTCGGCGTCATCGGCATGCTCATCGCCGAGCCGCTGCTCGCGGCGGTGCTGGTCACGACGAAGATGCTCTACGTCAATGATGTGGTCGGTGACGAGGTGAAGGTGGGGGCCGAGGAGTGAACCCGGTTTTCACACCTGTGTTTCATGAACGTCTGTCGCCCCGCTACGCGGGCTTGTTTTGCTGCGCCGCCGCAGTCCCACGGCTGAAGCCGTGGGCTATTTTCTGAAGCCCGCTACGCAGGCTGACTTCGCCGCCGTAGGCGGCGCAAGGCAAATAGACCCCGGCGTCAGCCGGGGAACCGCGGTGCGACCCGATAATGAGCCCGTGTAGCGGGCGACAGACCTTCAACGTAACCCGTACGCATCCCGCAGCGCCACGATCGGGTGCGCCGGTTTGATGCCCAGGTACTCGCCCACGTCCATCACCGCCGCGGATACCGTACGGCACTCATCCATCGGCACGATCTGCGGCCATTCGCTCTTCATCATCAGACCGCAGCTCGGTCCGAGGACGACGACCGGCTTCCCCTGCTGCACGAGCGGCAGCAACGCGCGTCACGGGCAACACTTTCCTACTTGACCGCGCCCAGCTGCGTCAGCAGCCACGCGTAATCCGCGGCGTCGTCCTTCAGCTTGTCATACCGCCCCGACGCGCCGCCATGCCCCGCGCCCATGTTCACCCGCAGCAGGAGCACGTTCTCGTCCGTCTTGTTCGCGCGCAGCCGCGCCACCCACTTCGCCGCCTCCCAATAGCCGACCTGGCTGTCGTTCAGCGACGTCCGTACGAGCATGGCCGGGTACTTCTTCTTCGCAATGTTCCCGTACGGGTCATAGCTCTTCATGTACAGGTACTCCGCCTTGTTGTTCGGGTTCCCCCACTCGATGTACTCCTGCGTCGTGAGCGGGAGCGTCGGATCGGACATCGTGTTGATCACGTCCACGAACGGCACGTACGCCACCACCGCCTTGAACAGGTCCGGCCGCATGTTCGCCACCGTGCCCATGAGCAATCCGCCCGCGCTGCCGCCCATGATCGCCAGCTTGTCCTTCGACGTGTACCCCTCCTTCACCAGATGGTCGCCCACGGCGATGAAGTCCGTGAAGGTGTTGATCTTCGACAGCATCCTTCCCTGCTCGTGCCACTCCTTTCCCATCTCCCCACCGCCGCGGATGTTCGCCAGCGCGTACGTCACGCCGCGGTCGATGAGCGAAAAGCGATTCGAGCTGAACGTCGGCGACTGCGACGAGCCGTACGACCCGTACGCGTACAGCAGTAGCGGATTCTTCCCCTTCGGATTGAGGTCCTTGCGATACACGAGCGCCACCGGCACCTTCGCGCCGTCGCTCGCTGTCACGAAGAAACGCTCCACCTTGTACTTCGCCGGATCGTAGCCGCCGAGGACTTCCGTGCGCTTGAGGAGCTTCGCGTCGCGCGTGTCGAGGTTGTAGTCGTACACCGATGACGGCGTGATGAACGACTGGTACGCGTAGCGATAGACGTCCGTGTCGAACTCCGCGTTCGACGACCCGAACACCGCATACGCCGCCTCGGGGAAGCTCACGCGATGCGGCTTCGCGCCGTTCTCGCGCAGGTCGTAAATCTCGAGCTGCGACAGCCCGCCTTCCCGCAGGCGGACGACCATGTGGTTCTTGAACAGCGAGATCGCTTCGACGCGCACCGGCTTGCGGTACGGCACGACCTCTACCCAGTTCTTCTGCCCGTAATTCAGCACCGGCACGCTGACCACGCGGTAGTTGATGCCGGCGTCGTTGGTCATGAAGTAGAAGCGGTCGCCGCGATGCTCGGCGTAGTACTTGTGATCGGCCTTGCGAGGGATCATCAGCACCGGGGCCGCCTTCGGGCTGGCCGCGTCGATCACTCGCAGCTCATTCGAGGTCTTGCTCTCCGAGGTGACGAAGAGGAACGCGCCGTCGAGCGTGCGCTCGACCCAGACGTCGAACAGCTCGTCCTTCTCCTCATACAGCAGTTCTGGCTCCCCGCCGATGACACGGCGGAAGACGCGGTTCTGCCGCTTGGCGTCGTTCTCCGTGGTGTAGAAGAGCGTCTTGTTGTCCTTCGCCCACTCCAGCGCGCCGACGCGCTCGGCGAGGTTCTCCGTCACCTTCCCGGTGCGCAGGTCCTTCAGGTGGAGCTTGTACTGGCGGTAGCCGTTGTCGTCCGTGGTGTACGCGAGCAGGTTCGTGTCGTCCGACACTTTCATGTCCGCGACAGACATGAACTTCTTCCCCTCGGCCAGCTGATTCACGTCCAGGAGGATCTCCTCCTCCGCGTCGAGGCTGCCCTTCTTCCTGGCGTGGATGGAGTACTGCTTCCCCTCCACCGTACGCGAGTAATAGAAGTAGCCGTCCTTGCGGAACGGGACGTTGACGTCGGTCTGCTTGATGCGCCCGAGCATCTCGTCGTAGAGCTGCTTCTGCAGCCCCTCGGTCGGCTTCATGACCGCGTCGGCATACGTGTTCTCGGCGTCGAGATACTGGATCGTCTCCGGATTGGTCTTGTCGCGGAGCCACCCGTAGTCGTCCACGCGCTCCTCGCCGTGGATGGCGATGGTCTTCGGGACTTTTTTGGCGACGGGCGGGGCGGGAACCTGGGCGAAGGCATTCAGAGCCGCCGCGGCGAAAAGCGCGGCGGTGAGCAGGCGATTTCTCATGGCCGGGAAGGATAACGGAACAGCGCGTTATCATCCCTCACCGAATGCCAACGCCCCGACTCCCGGCCGCGCTTACCCCTCTCCTCGGACGTGCGCGCGAGCTCGCGGAGACCGCGGGACTCCTCGGGCAGACGCGCCTGCTCACCATCACCGGCGCGGGCGGCAGCGGCAAGACGCGGCTGGCCCTCGAGCTCGGCCACCGCGTTCGCGACCAGTACGACGCCGTCGCCTGGGTCGACCTCGCCCCCCTCACCGATCCCGAGCTGATCGCGCAGCAGATGCTCACCGCCCTCGGCATCCGCGAGCTGCCGACGCAGGACGTCACCCAGGTGGTCATCGACACCGTCCGCGACCGCGCGACGCTGTTCGTCCTCGACAACTGCGAGCACGTCGTCGACGCCGCGGCCATGACGGCCGAAGAGGTCCTGCGGAGTTGTCCGAACACCAGGATCGTGGCCACGTCGCGGCAACCGCTCGGAATCACCGGCGAGCAGACCTGGCTCGTGCCGCCGATGTCCGAGGAGGACGCGGTGCAGCTCTTCACCGAGCGGGCCCGGGCGGTGGTGCCGGCGTTCCAGCCGACGCCCGTCGTCGCGCAGATCTGCCGCCGCCTGGACGGCATCCCGCTCGCCATCGAGCTCGCCGCCGCGCGTGTGAAAGTCCTGACCGTCGACCAGATCGCGGAACGGCTCGACCGCGCCTTCGACGTCCTCTCCGCCGGCTCGCGCACGCTTCCGCGTCATCGCACGATCCACGAGACCATCGACTGGAGCTACCGCCTGCTGTCCCCGCCCGAACAGGCCCTCTTCCGGCGTCTGGGCATCTTCGGCGGCAGCTTCTCGCTCGACGCGGCAGAGGCCATCTGCGGCGATGACGTGCTCACACTCCTCTCCGCCCTCGTCGACAAATCGCTGGTCCTGTTCGAAAACGACCGCTACCGCCTGCTCGACACCGTGCGCCAGTTTGCCGAGGAGAAGCTGGCGCAGTCGGGCGAAGAAGACGTGCTTCGCGATCACCACGCGCGCTGGTTCGTCACCCTCTGCGAGTCGCTCGAGCCGCGCATCTTCGCCGGCTCCAGCGACGCGCAGGCGATGGCGAAGCTCGACGAGCAGATCGGCAACATTCGCGCTGTGTTCGACCGAGCGCGCGATCCCGAGCTCGTCCTGCGCCTCGTCTACGCGCTGCACTGGTACTGGTTCGCGCGCGGACACTTCCACGAGGCACGGCGGCGCATCACGGCCGCGCTGGAGCACGCCGCCGATGCGGATGAGACCATCCGCGCCCGCGCCATCGTCGCCGCGGGCCATTCCGCGGTCTGGCAGGGCGACTTCGCCGCTCTCCGTCCGATGATCGACGAAGCCGTGAGCGTCCTCCGCACCGGCCGCGAGGCCGCGAGCACGTGGATGCTCCTCGGCACGTCGTTCGCCTTCGCGGAAAACGATCCCGAGGGTGGGCAGCACGCGTTCGCGCGCGCGGAGGAGATGGCCCGGAAGAACGGGCGCGACATCGCCCTCTCGCTGACGCTGTACTGGTCCGGTCTGGCCGCGCAGCTCCGTGGCGATTTGAAATCCGCGCGCGCGAAATTCGAGGAAGCGCTCGCGGTCGGCGAGGCGACGAACAATCCTCCCGCCATCGCCCACCCGCTCACGGTCCTCGGTCATCTCGCGCTGCGCGAGCGCAAGTTGGATGAAGCGTTGGCGGCCTTCCGCCGCGCGCTCGACATCTTCACGAGCATCGACGACCGCTGGGGCCTGACCCAGGTGGTCGAAGGGATCGGCCTGGCGCTGCTCGATACCCGCGACGCGGAGACCGGCACGCGCCTCCTCGCCGCCGCCTCGGCCGCCTGGCTGCACATGGGTGCCAGTCCGGGGCGTCACGAGGAATCGGAGCGGGAGAAGGACGAGCGCATCCGCGAAGCCCTCGGCAACGACCGGCTGCGCGTCGTCCTCGCCTCGGGCGCGGCGATGTCGTACGAACAGATGGTCGCGCTCGCGCGCGAGCGGATCGAACAGACCGCCGCCACGCCGGTGATCCGCGTCCGCGCCCTCGGCCCGGTCGAAGTGCGTCGCGGCGACGCGGCCGTCGATGTCGGCTCGCAGCGCGACCTGCTGCTCTTCCTCCTTTGCCACCCGAACGGCGCGACCAAGGAACAGATCGGCGCCGCCCTCTGGCCGGACGCCGATCCAGCGAAGCTGCGCAACAACTTCCACGTCAGCGTCCACCGCCTCCGCAAGGCTCTCGGCGGGAACGAATGGGTGATCGTCGAGGGCGACACCTACGCCGTGAAGCCCGGTGTCGACTTCGACGCCACGACCTTCGAGCGCGATGCCCAGGCCGCCCTCCGCGCCCGCGACGCCGCCCGCCTGTCGCGCGCCATCGACCTCTACCGCGGCGACTTCTTCGCCAACGCCACCACCGGCGAATGGCACCTCGAGCTCCGCGAGCGCCTCCGCGAGCTGTACGCCAAAACTCTCAGCGCCCTCGCCCGCGCCACCAACGACGCCGACCTCTGGCAGAAAGTCGTCGAGCTCGACACGCTGGACGAGGAAGCCGCGCGTAACCTCATGAAAACACTCATCGAGCGGGGGGATGCGGCGGGCGCGACGCGCGTGTACAAGCGCCTCGCCGATGCCCTTCGCCGCGAGCTGGACGTCGAGCCTGAGCCGGAGACGGTGGCCCTCGCCTCCAAAGCCAAAGCGAAGCGCTGACGTACGTAGGGCGCGCCGAACAGATCCGGAACGCGGTCCGTGACGTACTCCCGGTAAGCACCCGGTAAGCGGCAGCGACGAAGATACGCCGCGTCAGATAAAGGAAAACCGTCATGGCTGGAATCGGAATCATCGCAGTCGCTCTCATGCTCTTCGTCGCTGTTACCAAGGACGAATAGTCCGCGTCATCAACGCCGAATAGTCCGACATCCCATCGGTACGCCGACGGCGCTACCATGTGCCCGTGCCACAAACCACTTCCACCGGGAAACGCCCGGACCGGCGGCGGAAGCCGCGACTGAGCCTCACCCGCTCCCTCATCGCCCGCTACGGCGCGCAGGGGGTGGTGATCGTCGACATCCACGATCTGGGCGCCCGCATCGAGCATTTCTCGCAACTGACGCCCGGCAAGACCGCGACGCTCGTCTTCGACTGGCAGTCCATCCGCATCGAGACCCCCGCTGTCGTCGTCGCCTGCCGCGTCCACCGCTTCGCCGAGGGCCGGGACGGCGGCACGGTCTACCAGTCCGGACTTTCCTTCGAGAATCCGTCGGCCGAGGCGCTCACCGCGCTGCGCGAGCTGATGGCGACATCCATTGCCCGCTCCGTGGGCGAGCAAGTCGCCAACCTCCGCGGCCTCGGACCCGTCAGCGAGCGCAACATGCCTGTCTTTCGCGAAGGCATGGTCGCCGGCGAAGGCACCGAAGCGACGCAGAAACGAATGCCTATCAAGCGCGCGCACGGCGGTTACATCCGCTGCACGTTCCTCAATGGGCGGCGCTTCGAAAAACGCTGGACGCGCAGCCCCGAGGCGCCGGACGACGGCTTTACCGTCCTCGCGACTGAGGCGCGCGACCAGATCGACATGCTCTGCGAGGACTACCGCCGCACCGATGCGGAGACGAGGAGGCTGATCCGCCTCCTCGCCCAGATCACCGTCGAGGACTCCACGAAGTAACATTGCGCTCCATGCGCCGCCTCCTGCTCCTCCTCGCGCTCGCGTGCCCCTTGTCCGGCGCCGATCTCGGCTCCGTGGCCTTCCCCACTTCGGCGAAGAATCCCCAGGCACAGGCCCTGTTCGAGCGCGGTCTCGCGGCGCTGCACAGCTTCTGGTACGAGGAGGCAGCGAACGCGTTCCGCGCGGCACGCGACCTCGAGCCGTCGTTCGCCATGGCCTACTGGGGCGAGGCGATGACGCACAACCATCCGATCTGGATGGAGCAGGATCGCGACGCAGCACGTGCGATTCTCGAGGCGCTTCCGAAGGATGCCGGCACTCCGCGCGAGCGCGAGTGGCTCGCCACTCTCGACGCGCTGTACGGCGAAGGGGACAAGCGCACGCGCGACGCCGCGTACGAGCGCGCGTTTTCCGTGCTTTCCGCGCGCTACCCCGACGATCTGGAGGCGGCGGCATTCCGCGCCCTGGCGATCCTCGGCACGATGAATCGCGACGACGACGACGGGCGTAAGCAGATCCGTGCTGCGGCAATCCTGGAGCCGCTCGTCGCGCGCGCGCCGGAGCATCCCGGCGTCCTGCACTACACGATTCACGCGTACGACGACCCCCTCCACGCGCCCCTCGGCCTCCGCGCCGCGCACCGCTACGCGCAGGTCGCGCCGTCCGCGCATCATGCGCTGCACATGCCGTCGCACATCTTCCTGCAGCTCGGGATGTGGGACGAGGCCGCGAAGTCGAACGAGGCCTCCTACGCCGCCTCGGTCGCCTGGGTCGAACGCGCAAAGCTGCCGTCGTCGAAGCGCGACCTGCACAGCCTCACCTGGCTGCACTACATCTACCTGCAACAGGACCGCCGCGAGGACGCGAAGCGCCTCCACACGGAGGTCTCGGAAGTGAAGGGCATGAGCGAGCGGGAGCGGTCAACCCGCGCGCGCATGCTCGCGACCTGGGCGGTCGAGACGGGAGAGCCGGTGGAGATCACGGCCGCGGGTAAAGACGACGGCGCGCAGCATTGCGCCGCGCCCTACACCACGTCCGGCGACGCCGCCCTCTTCGGCCGTTCCCTCGACGCCATCCGCCGCGGCGATCTCGACGCCGCCAACGTCCCGCTGTCGGATGAAGTGATGCAGTGGACGGTCAAGGCGATGATCGAGCGCAAACGCGGCAATCTCGCGAAAGCCATCGAACACGCACAGCACGCCGTCACTCTCGAAGAAGCGGCCGCCGCGCCGTCCGGCCCGCCCGATGTGCTCAAGCCCTCCCACGAGCTCCTCGGCGAGCTGCTCGCCGCCGCCGGCCGTTGTGAGGAGTCGAAGGAGGCGTTCCGCAAGTCGCTCCTCCGCACCCCCAACCGGAGGCTGTCGATGATCGGTGCCCCCTGTGCCTCTCTTTCGCCCGGCCGATGAGCCTCCGCCGCGAGATCTTCCTGCGCCGCCTTGTGCGCGTCGAGGGGCGCAAGGTCGTCGCCCGCTTCCTTACCAACCCCGACCAGGCCGCGGTCCTGGCCTTCCCCACCCACGCCGAGGCACGGCGCGCAGCGTCCAAGCTCATCGTGCAGCTCCGTCTGTCACAATCTGACGAGGAGTACGACGAGCAGTTGCGCTTCCGCGTCGACCTGATCCGCGCCTATAACGCGCTCGAAGAAGAGGAGTAGATGAACTATCCGCTGTCCGACGTAACCCTCTCCCGCCGCCTCGAACGCTGCGAGGCCGACACGAACGCGTCCATGATCGAGGCGCGCGCCCAGCTGAATCCACAGCTCGGCGCGGCGTGGATCGACGTGAACGGCACCTACGCCACGTGTGACGGCGTGCAGTCGCCGCTCACGCAGACCTTCGGCTTCGGCCTCTTCGCCGAGCCGACCGAGGACGACCTTGCAAAGCTCGAGGAGTTCTTCACCTCGCGCGGCGCGCCGGTCTTCCACGAAGTCTCCGCGATGGCCGCACCCGAAACGCTCGAAATCCTCGGCCGCCACGGCTACCGGCCCATCGAGCTGACGAGCATGCTCTACCGGCCAATCGTCACAACTGAGAGCGACTCACGCGTCACGACGCGCATCATCAACGAAGGCGAAGAAGAGCTCTGGAGCGCGACCGCAGCGGAGGGATGGAGCGAGTTCCCCGGACTCACCGACTTCCTTCAGGACCTCGGCCGCGTCACCGCCGCCGCACGCGGCACGCACGCGTTCCTCGCGGAGATCGACGGCCGTCCGGTCGGCACCGGCGCGGTCGCGATCCATGACGGCATCGCCCTCCTCGCGGGTGCCAGCACGATCCCCACGGAACGCAAACAGGGCGCGCAGAAAGCCCTGCTCGAGGCCCGCCTCCGCTTCGCGGCGGCGCAAGGCTGCGACCTCGCGATGATGGGCGCACTCCCCGGCAGCGCGTCCCAGCGCAACGCGGAACGGCAGGGATTCCGGATCGCGTACACGCGGATCAAGTGGGGACGGTAGTCTGCGCTGCGAGCATGCCGCAGGCGGCGTGCTTCGCGGCGCCGCCGCTGTAGCGGCGCACGACCGGGACCTCCAGCGTGCGCAGCGCGTCGCGGAACGACGCCAGCTCCGACGCCGTCGCGCGACGGTAGCCGTCCAGGCGCGCGTCATTCACGTCGATCAGGTTGAGGCGCAGCGGAACATCCGCGAACAACTCACGCAGCGCCTCCACCTCATCGACGCCCGTGTTGATCCCGCCGAGGACCACCCACGCGATCGTGACCCGTCCGCCGCGGGCGTGCTGATACTCGCGGATCGCCGAGGCCAGCTCCGCGACCGGCCACGCCGCAGCGAGCGGCACCAGAGAGCGGCGCCGCGCATCGATCGCTGAGGTCAGCGAAACGATCAGCCGATAGGGACGTTTCTCCCGCGTAAACCGGCGGATCGCCGGCACGAGCCCCACCGTCGAGATCGTGATCGCCTCCGACGCAATCCGGCCGCCGCAAGGATCGCTGAGAATCTCGGCCGCGCGCATCACCTCCTCATAGTTGTGCAGCGGCTCCCCCTGCCCCTGGAACACCGCACCCGTCACGACCCCCGGCGCCTCCGCGCGCACCGCCAGAAACTGCGCCACGATCTCCCACGCCGCCAGATGGCGCGTGAGGCCGAGCCGCCCCGTCGCGCAGAAGTCGCACCGCATCGCACAGCCCGCCTGACTGGACAGGCACACCGTGAAGCGTCCTTCCTTCTCCAGCGGAATCCGCACCGCCTCCGCCACCGCCCCGTCGTGCAGCCGGAACAGGTACTTCACGAAGCCATCCGACGGATCGGTTGCCCGCTCGAGGATCTCCAATGGACGGCGGTCCACCAGCGCGTCGATCGCCTCCTCCACCCGGCGCGGCACCGGCCGCGACACCGGATAACCCTCCCGGCCATGCGCGATCGCGTGCGCGAGCACACGCCGCGCCTCGGCGTCACGCACCTCCACGCCGTGCCGGCGGAGCACGTCCGCCAGGTCGGCGGAAAGAAGCCCGTACAGATGCACGCTCATCGTCCCGCGCATTTTCTACTATTCTTCGCTCCTACGATGATACGTACCGTCATCAGCGCGACCGGCAGCCACATCCCCGCGATCCGTGTGCCGAACGACCACTTCATGGATCACGACTTCCGCGGCATGGATCAGCAGCCGCTGAACAAGGGCAACGACGAGATCCTGAAGCAGTTCGAGTCCATCACCGGCATTCGCGAGCGCCGCTACGCCCCCGACGACATGGTCACCACCGATCTCGCCTACGAGGCCGCGCGCGACGCGCTCGAATCCTCGAAGATCGATCCCGAGACCCTGGACGGCATCATCGTCGCACACAACTTCGGCGACGTGCGCGCCGGCAGCCTGCGCTCCGACCTCGTCCCCGCCCTCGCCGCCCGCGTGAAGTCGCGGCTCGGGATCCGCAACCCCTACGCCGCCGCCTTCGATCTGGTCATGGGCTGCCCCGGCTGGCTGCAGGGCCTGATCGTCGCCGACTCGATGATCCGCGCGGGCGATAACAAGCGCGTGATGGTCATCGGCGCGGACACGCTCTCGCGCATCTCCGACCCGCACGACCGCGACTCGCTGATCTACGCCGACGGCGCGGGCGCGGTGATCGTCGAAGCGCGCGACGGTTCCGAGAGCACCGGCGTCCTCGCGCGCTCCGTCCGCTCCGACACGCTCGAGCACGCGGAGCTGCTCTACATGGGCACGTCCTACAACCCCGAGACCTTCCTCGAGGCCCTGTTCCTGAAGATGGAAGGGCGCAAGCTGTACAAGTACGCGCTGAACAACGTCGCCGGCGCGATGCGCGAGGCGCTCCAGCGCGCGAACGTCGACCTGCGCGACGTCAAGAAAGTGCTCATCCACCAAGCCAACGGCAAGATGGACGAAGCCATCCTCGCGGCGGTCTTCGAGCTGTACGGCATGAGCGATCCGCCGGCCGACATCATGCCCATGACCATCTCCTGGCTGGGCAACAGCTCCGTGGCCACGGTGCCGACGCTCCTCGACCTGATCCTCAAGGGACGCATCGAGGGCCACACCCTCGCGGCAGGGGACGTGGTGGTGTTTGCCTCGGTCGGCGCGGGCATGCACATCAACGCCGTTGTGTACCGGTTCTGAAGTTGCACATATGCTGCACCCATGAACGCATTCGCAGCACTCGGTCTCCGCCCCGAGATCGTCGAAGTTCTCATCGCCCTCGGCTATGAAGCCCCCACGCCGATTCAGGAGCGCACGATTCCCCTCCTCCTCGCGGGACGCGATCTGATCGGTCAGGCGCAGACCGGCACGGGTAAGACGGCGGCGTTCGCGCTGCCGATCCTGGAGAAGATCGATCCGAAGCTGAAGAAGACCCAGGCGCTCGTGCTCACACCGACGCGTGAGCTGGCGATGCAGGTCGCCGAGGCGGTGCACTCGTACGCCGCGAAGATGGAGCACGTGAGCGTGATCCCCGTCTATGGCGGCGCGCCGATCGTCCCCCAGCTCAAGCGCCTCGAGCGCGGCGCACACGTCGTCGTCGGCACACCGGGGCGCCTCATCGACCACCTCGACCGAGGGAGCCTCGACCTCGCGCATATCCGTGTCGTGGTCCTCGACGAAGCCGACGAGATGCTCAAGATGGGCTTCATCGAAGACATGGAGAAGATCCTCGGCGCCCTGCCCGCCGAGCGGCAGACCGCGCTGTTCTCCGCGACGATGCAGGAGGAAGTGCTCCGCATCGCGAAGCGCCACCAGCGCAATCCGGAGCGCGTCGAGATCGAGCATCTCAAGATCAACACGCCAGCGATCGAGCAGCGGTTCCTGAACGTGTCCGAGGGGCAGAAGCTCGAGGTGCTGACCCAGATCCTCGAGCTCGAAGCCGGCGGAGGCGGCGCTGATCTTCCGGCGGACGAAGACCGGCTCCGCGGATCTCGCGGAGAAACTCGAAGCGCGCGGATTCGCCGCCGTCGCCATGCACGGCGACATGAGCCAGCCCCTGCGCGAGGCCGTGATCCGCCGCCTGCGCGCCGGTCAGGTCGAGATCGTCGTCGCCACCGACGTCGCCGCGCGCGGCCTCGACGTCGAGCAGATCGAGCACGTCATCAACTACGACGTCCCGTATGACGTCGAGGCGTACGTCCACCGCATCGGCCGCACCGGCCGCGCCGGACGCAAGGGGATGGCGACGCTGTTCATCACGCCGCGCGAGCGGAAGATGATGCGCGAGATCGAACGCTTCACCGGCCACCCGATCAAGCCGATGAAGCTCCCCACACGCGCGGACGTCGCCGCGAAGCGCATCTCGGTGTTCAAGGAGACCGTCCGCAAGACGATCCAGGAAGGCGACCTCGAGATGTACGTCGAGCTCGTCGAGCAGCTCGCCGAAGAGGGTCCGTTCGACATGGCGGATGTCGCCGCCGCCGCGGTCAGGATCGCGAACGGGTCGAAGGCGCTGGTGAAGGCGCGGGAAGAGGAAACGAGTCATCAAGTCGACGAGCCGTCGAGTCGACGAGTGGACGAAGCCCCCCGACGGCACGATGACTCGTCGTCTCGCCGACCCGACAAGACCATCCGCATGTCCATCGCCATCGGCCGCCGCGACGGCATCCGTCCCGCCGACATCGTCGGCTCCATCGCCAACGAAGCCGACGTCCCCGGCCGCGAGATCGGCCCAATCGAGATCCAGGACGACGTCACCTACGTCGGCATCCCCGAGCGCTACGTCGACGTCGTGATCGACAAAGTCGGCAGGAAACGCTTCCGCGGCAAGGCCCTGAACATCCGCGTCGCCTCGACGCACGAGGAGGCACCGGCAAAACGCCGCCCCGCGGCGCCGCGTTTCGATAACAAACGTCCGGCGCCCCCGCGCTTCGACTCGAAGAAACCCTCCAAACCTTTCGACCGCTTCGCGAAAAAGAAACCGCACCGATGAAACTCACCGACCACCCCACCAAGACCTCCGGCGACAAAGAGAAGACGCAGGAGCAGACCGCGAAGCTCGTCGAGCGCGTCGGCGAGCTGCAGGAGCTCCTCTACGCCGAGCACACCCGCAAAGTCCTGATCGTCCTCCAAGGCATGGACACCTCCGGCAAGGACGGCACGGTCCGCAAAGTCCTCCGCGAGACCAGCCCGCAGGGCGTACGCGTCGTCCCGTTCCAGAAGCCGACCGAGGTCGAGCTCGCCCACGACTACCTCTGGCGGGTTCACTCGCAGGTCCCCGGCCGCGGAGAGCTCGTGGTCTTCAACCGCAGCCACTACGAAGACGTCCTCGTCGTGCGCGTCCACTCCCTCGTGCCGAAGAGCGTCTGGAAGAAGCGCTACGACCACATCAACGACTTCGAGCGCATGCTCACCGACGAAGGCACGACCATCCTCAAGTTCTTCCTCCACATCAGCCGCGAAGAGCAGCGCGAGCGCCTCCAGGCGCGCCTCGACGACCCGACCAAGCGCTGGAAGTTCGAGCACGGCGATCTGGCGGAGCGCAAGCTCTGGGACGACTACATGCGGGCCTACGAGGACGTCCTGGAGAAGACCTCCACCAGTTACGCGCCGTGGACGATCGTCCCCGCCGACCGCAAGTTCATGCGCGATTTCATCGTCGCCGGCACGGTCGTCAAAGCGCTGGAGAAGCTGAAGATGAAGTATCCGGATCCGCCGGACGTCGAAGGCGTGCGGGTCGAGTAGACGTTGCAAGGCGGCAAAAATCGGCCTACAGTGAGCCGCGGGTTCCTCCCGCACCAGTGACGTCATGAACGAACCGGCCGAGAACACCGACCGCCGCCGCGTCCAGAGGGTGCGCCTGCCCCAGCCGCTGCGCGCCACCATCGAGGGCACGCGTGTCTTCCTCGTCGACGTCTCCCTGCGCGGCCTCCGGGTCATGCACCAGGACGAGATCGGCCGCGTCTCCAGCACGTGCATCGTCCGCTCCGAATGGGACGGCCGCCCGCTCGAGCTGCACTGCTCCATCGTGCGCACCGCGCTGCACCGCTCCGCCGACAACTCCGGCAGCCGCGCCACGTACCACTCCGGACTGACCATCACCCGCGCCGTCGGCGTCTCCTCCGTCACCCTGCGGCGGCTCATCGAGCACCACGTCGAGCGCGCGCTCGACGAACAGAAAGCCAACGCGCGCGGCATCCCTCCTCTCGCCGCGCAGTCGATGCAGACCAACGTCGCCTCCGCCTACGTCCGCCACGAATACCGCCTCGGTCGCTGGCGCGAGGTCACCACGCACAGCCCCGAACAACCCGACCACGGCTTCACCATCGCCGCGCAGACGACGCCGTCCGAGGTGGAGATGCTGCGGAAAGCGTACGAGCGGGCCAAGACCGCGAACGACCTCGCCGTCATCCGCAGGCTTGCGGAGATGAGCGTCAGCACGGCCGAGGTCGTACAGGCGCGGCGCTACACGCCCTAGGTGACGTGCGGCAGCACGTTCAGCACCACGAGCGCCGCGCCCATCCCGAAAAACAGCGGCAGGCCGTACGTGCGCCCTTGCTCGCGCTCCGCGACGAACCCGGTGAGAAAGAGCATCACCGCGAGACCGAAGGCTTCCTTCCCGCCGTCGAACCACCACGGCGGGATGCCCGTCGCCCACAGCGAGCCGATGATCGTCATGCCCGCGAGGAACACCAGCGCGACCTTGAACTTCCCCTTCGCCGGCAGCCAGCGACGCATTTCGAGCAGTGTGATCACGATGAGGATCGCAAACGACGCGGCCACACCGATGAGCTCACCGTCCCGCATGGGGGTACGATAAAGCAATGATCAACGGCGCACACACGATCATCTACAGCACAGATGCCGAGGCGGACCGCGCGTTCCTGCGCGACGTCATCGGACTGCCCCACGTCGACGTCGGCGACGGGTGGCTCATCTTCGCCCTCCCGCCATCGGAAGTGGCGGTGCACCCGTCGGGCGAAAACAACGTCCACGAGCTCTACTTCATGTGCGACGACGTGAACACGTTCATCGCCGAGATGGAGCAGCGCGGTGTCCCCCACACCCCCGCCGAAAACGTCGGCTGGGGCGTGCGCACCACCATCACCCTGCCCGGCGGCGGCAAGCTCGGCGTCTACCAACCCCGCCACGCGCGGCCGTGAGGTCACAAACGTAGGGCGGCGGCTTCAGCCCGCCTCCCCCGGGGTGGGCGGGCTGAAGCCACGCCCTACGTTTAGCCTTCCTACATCACCGTGAACGACTTCTCGCTCACGCTGCGTCCGTCGATCAGCACCACCGCCCGGTGCGCGCCCGGCGGCCAGCTCGACGTCGCTCCCGACGAGAACGCCACGTACCCTGTCCCCCGAGGCGCGCGGCGCACGTCGCGGTGCAGCACCTGGCCCGTCGGGTCGATCCACTTCACTTCCACGAGCTGATCCGAGCTCGCACGGCTGACGTTGACGGAGAGGAACACCTCCCCGCCGCGCAGAAACGTCTCCCCGATCGCCCTCGCGGGCACCGCGCCACGGTCGGTGATGGCTGTGCCGAGGGCATACGTTTCCCGCGAAATGGTCTCCGTGATCACAATGCTCTGCTGAACCACCTTCCCACTGCCACGATCCACACCACAACCCCACAACAGCAGCGGCAGCGACGCCGCTACGGCAATTTGCAGTTTCAAGGGACATCCTCCGGGACCAGCCGGTTCGAGGTACGCCGGCCTGTTTCCAAGAATGATTGCAAGGCACGTGACAAGGAGGGCCGGCGTTAGCGCTTCTTCTTTTTCTTCAGGTCCGCCACGCACTGCTTCGCGATCGCCGCGAACGACAGCCCCTCGTTCGCCGCGTGCATGCCCGTCCCGTCCAGCTTCTGCATCTGCGACGCGTGCCCGGCGTGGTGCAGCGCGAGCAGTGCCCAGGTCGAGTCGAACACCGGGCTGCCCGAGCTGCCGGGGTTCGTCGGCGCCCGGTACTGGATCTTCGGATCGATGTGATCGATCAGCAGGTTGTCCGCGATCGAGAACGACAGCGTGCCGCCGAGGGGGTGGCCGATGACGTACACGCGCGCCTTCGAAACCACCTGCGGCACCGCCGCACACAGCGGGTACGGCTCGATCCCCTTCACCTCCTCGGACAGCCGCACGATCGTGCAGTCGAGCTTGTCCGAGGGCGAGCTCCAGAGGACGCTCTTCATGCCGTACGACTTCTTCCCGCTGTCCAGCGACTCGAACGTCACCACCGCCCGGTCGTGCGTGATCCCCGCCGGGATCACGTGATAGTTCGTCACCAGCAGCTGGCCGCGGAGCGACGGATCGACGTCCTTGGCGCGCACGAGGAACCCTGTGCCGAGGCCCTGCGACTTCTGCAGGCCGATGCGGGCCACCGAGCGCGAGCGCTCCAGGCCGAGGCGGTACCACTCCAGGCTCACGTAGCGGTCGTCGCCCAGGACCGCCTGCAGCACGTTCACCGTGCCCGCCGCCATCGTCGACGCGCCGCCGCCGAGGTCCACGTCCTCACCGCCCGGCTTCTTCAGCATCTCCGCCCGCAGCAGATGCAGCAGCGCCGCACCGCCCCGCTCGTCGTCCGCCGACAGCCGCCACACCTCCGTGAACTGCCGCAGCGTCCCCGCGATCGCGAACGCCGTCGCGTTGCGGACGTAGTGCTCCAGCCAGCGTAGCGCGTCTTCCCACTTCCCCAGCGCCACGCACGCTTCTGCCGCCGTCGCGAAGTCCCACGACTCCGCCGCCGGCACGAGCGCCTTCACGCCATCGACGATCGCCTGCGCCAGCACGCGCCGGTCCGGGAAGCTCCCGCTCACGCGGATCCCGTCCGCGTCCGCACGCGCCAGCAGCGCCACCGCGTTCACGCCGTGCCAGATCTTCTTCCGCTGCCGGTACGTCGTGTAGTACGCGGTGATCGCGTTCTCGATCAACTCCTTCGCCCGCGCCTTCGGCAGCCCGTCGCCGGTCACGTATGCCTGCTTCCACGCCCGCCCGATCAGCCCGCGCGCTTCGTCATATTCGTCGTCATTCCCGCGGCAGTCCTTCTCCAGCCGCTCCAGAAACGCGATCGCCGCCGCCACCGCCCCGCGATCGATCAACGCCTGCGCGTACAGCCTGCGCACCGAGGGGCGCGTGTCGCCGGCGTGAATCATCGCGTCCGCCGTCGACTGCAGCAGGCGGAACCACCGGTTGTCCCGCAACGCCGTCAGCGCGTTCCGCAGAGGCTTCTCCTCCGGCCACGGCCCGTTCGCGCGCACGTGCGCGACCAGTTCCTTCGCCGCGGCATCCGTTCCCTCGCGGTCGTACTCCTCAGCGGCGTTCCGAAGCTTCGCAACGAGATCCATAGGAGTCGATTATGCGCCTCCCGAAAATTTTCGCGGCCAACGACCTGTTGCGCTCCCCATCACGGCAAGGTATCTTGCCCCGTCTTCCCTCAGGCGCCCATAGCTCAGCTGGATAGAGCGTTAGCCTCCGGAGCTAAAGGTCGTAGGTTCGAATCCTACTGGGCGCACCAAAGGTCGGCAGTGCCGAATGTTGACACCATCCCAGCCTGCTGTAGATTGATGCCATGGCTTCCATCCCTTTGACACTGAGAATCGAGGCCGCAGAACGCACCGCGCTCGAGAATCTGAGTAGAGTCGAAGGACGTCCCATCGATCAGTTGATCAATGAGGCCATCACGAGCTACCTCCATCTGCTCACTCAAAAAGAGCGCGGTTTGGAAATAACCCTGGCAGGACTTCGCGGATACCGGATGCGGGATCCTGGGTTTCAGCACGCGATCGACGCGTTCGTGAACGCCGAAGCCGGTCTCGAGGATGTGCTTGAAGGCGAGCCGATGAACGGGGAGTTTGTCGATGGGCAGTTCAAGCCGGCGGGTCCTGTCCAAAGCAGGATTCGAGAGCTTCTAGGTGCCTAACTGGGACGAAGACAGTTCTCAGCTGCGAAACAACCTCGAGCGGGTACTGACTGAAATCGGCCGCTCGGCTTCACAGCGCGAGCTTCCGACGCTGGAAGCGGCGAGGCGGTGGCAAACCCTCACCATGAAGGGTTTGGACGTGCCTGATGCGCGATTTGCTGGTGCATTTCGCGGCGAAGCAGGACTCGAAAATATCCAGGTAAGAGTCGGCCCCAATTTTGGCGTCGACTCGACCAAGGTGGCCGAGGAGCTGACGCGGTTCGAAGCAAAACTCCAGGCGCTGGTCACCGAGATGGATACGCTGGCCCCGATCGGACGGGAACTGGACGTCGACCAACTGGCAGCGATCATCGATCTTTGTGCCTGGGTGCACGCCGAATGGGTGCGGATCCATCCATTTGCAAACGGCAACGGTCGCACTGCACGCCTGTGGGCCAATAGCCTCGCGATGCGTTATGGCCTGCCGCCGTTCGTCCGCCTACGCCCGAGGCCCGATGCAGGGTACGGGCAAGCCGGCGCTCAGGCCCTACAGGGCGACTGGAGACCGACTGCGGCTGTGTTCCGCCGCTTACTCGACGATTTTCTGAATGAAACGTGAGTTGACGACCTCGACACGGCGCACTCGACATGCGCATCGTGCCGTTCGACAACGTGCCGGAAGAGGCGCGGATCAGCATCGGCCGCGTGAGCGTCTTCCGCCAGGGCCGCTGACGTGACGGTCGCCGCCCGGGAAACGGATGCGCGTTCGTATGCCGCTGCTCGCGGCCAGCGCCGCGGCGTGGCTCACGCTCGTGGTGCGGCCGCACGAGGCGGCGGTATGCACAATGCCGTCGATGCGGTGGACGCCGGCTTCGCCCGCGAAACAACGCTGTCTCAATCGCTGCCACGCCCACACGGAGCTCGCAGCATTTGGAGTGAAGGCCGATCTCGACGTGCTGCGCTTCGGGTTCATTCACGCGTGGTGGTGTATCGGCGCGTGCTCGGGACTCATGCTGCTGCCGATGCTGTTCCCGGGCAGGCATCTGGCGGCGATGTTCGCGATCACGCTCTGGCTTGCCGGTGAGCGCATCGAAAAGCCGAGGAGCTCCGCATGGCGGTGGCGCGGTCCGGGGAGTGTCTGACGCATCGTCGTCGGGCAGGCTCGTGTCTGGCTGCCGTCGCCCGCACACTCGCCTGTGAAATGAAACAAAAGCCATGCGCCATGGCTTTTGCTCGATTTCAGATCGCGTGAAAGCCATGCCCCATGGCTTTTCAGAGCGCTGAACCGCAGAAAAGCCATCCTCCACGGCTTTCGTTCGACTGTTTTCCTGGTGAACGCGACTCGATCACGAGCAAAAGCCATCGGCGATGGCTTTTGCACGATCTTCAGTCGAGGAAAAGCCATGCCGCATGGCTTTTTCACATCCGGGACAGACTGAAAGCCAGCGACGGCGGCTTTCGTCGCCTCGGGAGGCCAGCAAAAGCCATCCGCGATGGGTTTTCCGGGATCGGAGGACGTGCGGCGCCCTCGTATCATGGTCTTCGATCGAAAGAGGAGGCAGCATTTGTCCAGCAAACCCGAGCGGACGCCCACCATCACCGCGCACAAGCAGCTCGCGGACGAGATCCTTCGCGATCTCGACGCGATTCAGGCGAAGATCGAGCGGCTCGAGAGGGAGTTTCCCGAGCATGCGGACCAGATCCGCGCGCACGTAAACGTGCCGGTTCCGTTCATGATCTCGACCATCGCGCTCGTCGAGGAGACACCGGACCTCGCGGGAACGAAGAAGCTGGATCCGCTCGAAGGCCGCGACACGCTGCAGTTTCTCGAAGCGTTCGGAATGGTTCACGACCGGATGATGGCGATGGCCCGCCGGCTGAAACTGAACCTGAAGTCGCGCAAAGCGAGGTTGGCCATGCAGTCGCTGCAGATCTACGGCATCGCCAAGACTCTCCTGCGCTCCGGCAGCACCGCCGAATTCGCCGCACGCGTCGAGATCCTCGGCCACTACCTCGGCCCGCGCGGTCGGCCGCGAAAGAACCGCAAGGCGTAAATGAAATCTCCGGCTGCGCGGAAGAAGTTCGGAGGAGCCTCATGAAAATTGCAAGCATCGAGAACATTCCCGCCGGGTGGCAGGCGCGGAAGACGTACGGGGTGTACAGCGCGAGCATGCTGCAGCGCGTCAAGTGACCGCTCGACGGGGCGTCGCCGCGAGCACCGCTTTCAGCACTTCGACTTCGATCAGATCCTTGGGCCGGCCAGCAGCTTCTTTCATCCGGATCAGATCTTCGAGCGAGCAGACGAGGATCGCGGCTTCGGCGATCGTGACGGTCCGAGCGCTTCGCGCGAGGTCTTCATAACCCGTTGCCGCGCCTTCCTCCGGCGACGCGAGACAATCCAGGAAACCCGCGTTGGTCACGAAGGTGAAGTTGTGTCCTTGCCAGATCGTCGTCGCATCGATCCGCGTTGGCAGATCGGGCGGGAAATCGCGTAGCCGTGCGTCGAGCGCGTGAAGGGTTTTCGCCAGGTGCTCACAATTCGTCCTGGTTCGCCGGTAGCAGATATCGAGATCGTTGGTGACCGAAGGTGATCCATGGATACGCCCCGCAATGCCGCCGATCAGGACAAACTCGACGGCATCTGTGGTGAGCTGCTGCAGAAGCCGGATCGGGTCGAACGACAATAGCGGATCCGCCATCAGCGTTCTTTCGACTTCTCGACCTCGAGATCGAACAGGCGCAGGTTCCGTGCTTCCTCAGCCGCAAGACGGACGCGTTCTTCGGGGGTAAGGGTGAGAAGGTAGCGGATTGTCGACGTGTCGATCTTCGGGGTCGGTTTGTCAGCCTTCTTCGGCACGGGCATCGCGGCAATTGTACGGCGTCGGCTCCGGGACGGCGGCGCTCCCCTATGGCTGCGCCGGCGGCGCCGGGAAGTCCACTTTTTCGTAGATCGCGGCGACGCTGATGCGGCAATCGATCGACGGCAGATGCAGTGTGCCCTCGGGATCGCTGATCTCCGACAGGACCCACGCTTCTCCTTCACGCCGGTAGTGCTCGACGCGAACTTTGTTCTGCGCCACGAGGACGTACTCGCGGAGCGTCTCCAGACGGCGATAGTGCGCGAACTTCTCCCCGCGATCGTAGGCCTCGGTTGAATCGGAGAGGACCTCCACGATCACGGTCGGATTCAGCAGCGTGTCGCCGTGTGCGTCTTCCAGCCGCGGCTCGCTGCAGAGTGCGACGATGTCCGGATAGGTATACATCCCGGTGGGTGCGACCTTCACACGCATGTCGCTGACGTATGCTTCGCAAGGGCGGTCTCGCAGTTGCGAGTTGATCTCGCGATAGAGATTCCCCGCGATGAGGTTATGGCGCCGTGTCGCGCCCGACATCACGAAGACCCGCCCGGCTATGTACTCACTCCGGGTCTCGGATTTCCGCTCCAGGGCGAGGTATTCGCGCTCCGTCAGCAGGCTCGGGCTGGGCGACGACATCGGCACATAGTATGCGCCACGGTCTGCTTCCCGCCGAAACGGGATCAGGCCACGAAGATGCCGGACATCCCCGCGGCACCGGCAGCGCCGCGTCCGGCGGCGATGGAGAGACAGCGCCGTACCGCGGCGACCAGCCGTCCCGGCATGACCGGCTTGGAGAGCGTCTCGCAGATGTCGGGGAAGAGCTTGCGGATCTCCCTCGCCTCGAGCCCCGTCACCACCACGATCGACGACAGCACCTCCGGCGTCGTGCTGGCGATGTACTCCATCACGTCCGTGCCGCTCATCTTCGGCAGGGCGATGTCGAGGATGATCACGTCGTACGTGCGCTGGGCGAGCGCACCGACCGCTTTCTCGCCATCGACGACCATGTCGATGTCACATCCTTCGAGCTCCAGCACACGCCGGAGCGCTTCTCGGGTGGTCGGGTCGTCTTCGACGATGAGGATCCTCGGGCGCATCTCCGGAAGTAACTTTAGCAGCAAGGGAGTCATCACGGGAAGAAGGAAATGAATCAATGTTCAGTATTGAACCAAACAGCGCTGGCGATGGCCTGCGGCAGCCCTCCCTTGAGCGAATGGTCACCTTTTTCGACCCATTCCACGTGGATCGCGTCGGAGAGTTTGTACCCGGCGACGTCCTCCCGCGTGCCGAACGGATCGCGGGTTCCCTGGATGATGAGCGCCGGCGTCCGGAGCTGCTCGAGATGCGCGGTGCGGAGCTGCTCGGGCTTCCCCGGCGGATGGAACGGATAGCCGAAACAGATCAGCCCTCGTACGCCCATCTCGTCCGCGACCATGCTCGCAATCCGCCCGCCCATCGACTTTCCGCCAATGCACACTTTCCCGCCGCCGCCGTGCTCCTCGATGACGCGCCGCCAAGTGTCGAGCAGCACCGGCGGCCGGTCCGGCGCCCCGCCTTTCTTCCCGGCCGTCCGCCGTGCGGCCATGTACGGGAACTCGAACCGCACCACACGGATCCCCTGCTCCCCCATCGCCTTCGCAACGGTGCCCATCCAGGAGTGATCCATCGGGCCCCCCGCGCCGTGGGCGAACAGGAATACGTGCTTCGAATTCTTGGGACCGTCTGTTAAGTAATCCATAAGTCCTGAGTCCTGAGTCCTGAGTCCTGAGTTGCCCGACGTCCACTCAGGACTCAGGACTATTCTTCTACCATCCTCGAACGGGTTTCCACGTATCCACGACCTTCCCGCGCTCGATCACGTGATACCGCTCGAACATCGCCGCGGTGAGGCAGGAGTGATTCGGGATGATGCGCAACCGCGTCCCCACCGGTACGTGCGCCTGCGTGGCGATCTTTCCGTGCTCCTGCGACAGCGCGATGATGCGGGTCCCAGGCAGCGGACGCAGGTCGGCGTCGCAAACGATGCCATAGCCGAAGCCCGGTTCGACATGGTCCGGGCCGGCGTCCTTCGACAGCGCGAGCGCACCGGCGTCGACGATCAGCGAGTTGCGCTCGGGATACGAGCCGACGACCGTCGTCAGCACCGACACCGCGCAGTCCTCGATCGCGCACGAGCCGATCGTCGTCTGGAAGGCGTCGAAGAAGACGTAGTTCCCGGGACGCACTTCGTCGCACTCGCTGAAGCGGTCGACCACCGCGGCCGTCGGCGTCGAGCCGATGCTGCGCTTGGCGTCGCCGAGGCCTTCGGAGGCGAGGAGGGCGCGAAAGCGGGTGAGCACTCCCGACTCCTCGCCTGCGATGCGGCGGATCTCCGCGGCGTCGCGCGCGTTGTACGAATGCCCCGCGTGCGTGAGCAGCCCCTGAAACCGCACGCGCTCCGACCGCGCCAGCGCCAGCGCGAGCCGCACGCTGTCCGGGCTCGCGGGATCGACGCCCGCGCGGTGATAGCCGCAGTCGACTTTCAGGAAAACGTCGAACGTGAAGTCGAACTCCTCGATCGCGCGCAGCGCGGTATCGGAGTCCACGAGCACGCTGAGGCGCTCTACCAGTTGTGCAGTTTTCGCCGCGCGCGCAAGTTTTTCGCGCGACGGCGCGATCGGCACGGCGTACGTGATATCGCGAAATCCTTCATCCGCGAACACCTCCGCCTCGGCCAGCGTCGACACGGTGATCGGCCCTGTCGAGCCGCCGTGCTGCATGCGCGCGGCCTCCACGCACTTGTGCGTCTTCACGTGAGGGCGGAATCCCACACCAGAAGCGCGTGCTTTATCTCGCATCCTCGTGCAGTTGCGCGCGACGGTCGGGCGGTCGACGAGAAAGGCGGGAGTGGCGATGTCGGTTAGCATCCTTGGTGATGCGGAAGATACTCCACATCGACATGGATGCCTTCTACGCGTCCGTCGAAC
The DNA here is from genome assembly GCA_963821585.1 of uncultured Acidobacteriota bacterium. Taxonomy (GTDB): domain Bacteria; phylum Acidobacteriota; class Thermoanaerobaculia; order Gp7-AA8; family Gp7-AA8; genus QHVT01. Next base: position 1,701,308 of record CAWGEI010000003.1, on the reverse strand, counting down.
AGCGCGATGATCCGGCGCTCAAAGGCAAGCCCGTGATCGTCGGCTGGCCGGGCGAGCGGAGCGTCGTCTGCGCCGCGTCGTACGAGGCCCGCAAGTTCGGCGTGCATTCCGCGATGCCCGCGTCGCGCGCGAAGCGCCTCTGCCCGAGCGGCGTCTGGCTTCCGCCCGACTTCGAGCGTTATCGCGCCGTGTCACACCACATCCGCGAGATCTTCGAGCGGCACACGCCGCTCGTCGAGCCGCTGTCGCTCGACGAGGCCTACCTCGACGTCACCCACGAGCTGACCGGCATCCCCACCGCCACCGAGACCGCGGAAAAGATCCGCGGCGAGATCCGCGAGGAGACGCGCCTCACCGCCTCCGCGGGCGTCGCGCCGAACAAGTTCCTCGCCAAGATCGCCTCAGACTGGCGCAAGCCCGACGGCATGTTCGTCATCAAGCCCCACCAGGTCGAGCGCTTCCTGGTCGGCCTCCCCGTCCGCAAGATCCCCGGCGTCGGCAAGGCCACCGAGGGGGTGCTGACGGAGATGGGCATCGTCACGGTCGGCGACCTGCACCAGTTCGACCAGCCTCAGCTCATCGCCCGCTTCGGCAAATGGGGCACGCGCCTCTGGGAGCTCGCCCGCGGCATCGACGAGAGCCCGGTCGAGCCATCGCGCAAACGGAAGTCGTGGTCGAGCGAGAACACGTTCTCCACCGACGTCACCCGCGAAGAAGCCGCAACCTGGATCCGCGAGCAGGCCCACAAGATCTTCGCCTCGCTCGAAGAGCGCTCCATGCGCGGACGCACCGTGACCGTGAAGCTCCGCACCCCCGACTTCAAGACCCAGACCCGCCAACTCAGCGCCCCGGAGTTTCTCCACAACGCCGACGAAGTCGCGCGCATCGGCACCGAGCTCCTGGAGAAATTCGACTTCCCCGCCAACGCGCGCTTCCGCCTCGTGGGCGTCGGCGTGTCGAACTTTCTCGACGAGGAAGACGAGCCGGCAGCGGAGGCGGAGCCGTCGCTGTTCGCGAGCGGGTGAAAGCGGCTACGAAACCTTGGGATTCGTCTGCACCGCGGGCTTCGGCTGGAGCTTCACGAGGCGGCCGGCATTTTCGGCCTCGATCGTCTTCAGGTAGCGAAAGAGCGCCGCGCGATCCCCGTGAAACTCCTCGTGCAGTTCGCGGCGTGCGGCGCGGGTCTCTTCGACGATCGGATCGTTACGCACGACTATTCCTCCATAAGCTCCTGCGGCGTGTAGATCAGCGGCGGCTCGTAGCCGAAGCTTCTGATGACGCTGTTCACCCGCGGAATGATGAAAGCATTTGCGATGTGTTTGCAATTCCAGGTCAGCAGGTAGTCCATCCCTGTCGTCGCTGCGACTGCGATGTGAAGTGCGTCTTCGTACGCATTTTCCGGCAGAGCAGCTCGGTCGACGAGCGCATCTGCGAGGTCGATCGCCGCCTGCGACGTCTCGACGAGCGTCAGCTCGCGACTGACTGCACTCCGCGCGGCCGCAAACGTCGCATTTCCTCGCGACACCTCCGCCAGCACGACGGCCGAGACGCACAGCTCGAATTTATCGCGACGAGTTTCCCACCACTCATGGGTGAGCTCCTGATTCGAGGCAACCAGCAGGTCTCGCTGATTCCGCCGCGCGACCAGATAGCTGATCACGCTCGTCTCGATGTACACCCTCGGACGCATTGCACTCTCACCCTATCGCGTTCTTTAGGACTTTGCGACTCTCTTCGCGAATAGAATGCGCGCGCCTTTTCGAGGAAGGACCAACGATGAATCCAATGCAACCCATCTCCGTCGCTCAATACGGCATCGGCCCGATCGGTGCCGAGATCGCCCGGCTGCTCCTCACCAAACCGTGGGTGAAGATCACCGGCGCCGTCGACATCGACCCGGACAAGTTCGGCAAGGACCTCGGCGAAGTGATCGGGCTCGGCCGCAGCGTGGGCGTGACCGTCACGTCCGAGCTGCAGGGCAAGCCGGACGTCGTCTGTCACTCCACCGGCTCGCGCCTCCGCGACGTCGCCGGCCAGCTCGAGGCGCTCCTCGACCGCGGCTGCCACGTCGTCTCCACGTGCGAAGAGCTGTCCTTCCCGCTCGACCGGGACATCCGCGAGCGCCTCCAGCACGTCGCCCGCGCGAAGAACGTCGGCCTCCTCGGCACGGGCGTGAATCCCGGCTTCGTCATGGACAAGCTGCCGCTCACGATCACGTCCGTGTGCCAGGACGTGAAGTCCGTCGACATCATCCGCATCCAGAACGCGTCCACGCGCCGCGAGCCGCTGCAGCGCAAGGTCGGCGCGGGCATGACCGTCGAGGAGTTCCGCGCCGCGGTCGACGCGGGCAAGATCAAGCACATGGGACTCCGCGAGTCGCTGATGATGGTCGGCGCCGGCCTGGGCGTGGAGTTCGAGAGCGTCACGGACGAGAAGATCGAGCCGATCGTCGCGGACCGCGAGGTCGTGACGCAGTACCTGCGCGTCGCGCCCGGGCAGGTCGCGGGGGTCCACCAGACGATCTACGGGAAGGGCCGCATCGATGTGAGCCTCGAGCTGCGGATGTACGTGGGTGCCGAGGATGTGGCGGCGGATCGGGTGATCGTGCGGGGAGTGCCGGACGTGGAGATGGAGATCAAAGGCGGCGTCCACGGCGACCGCGCGACGGCGGCGATGGTGGTGAACTCCATCCCGCGCATCACCCAGGCGCGCTGCGGCGTGCTGACGATGGACGACATCGCGATCTCGTTCCGGTGAAGATATTCCTCACCGGCGCCACCGGGTACCTCGGCTCCGCGATCGCAGCCGCGCTCATCCGCGCGCGGCATGATGTGACGGCGCTCGTCCGTTCGTCGACGAGCGCCGCGCGCGTACTCAGCTACGGCATCCATCCCCATCACGGCGATCTTCGCGAACCCGAGTCGTACCGCGACGCAGCGCTGGCCGCGGATGCCATCGTCCACGCGGGAGTCGAAGGCGGCGTGGATCGCATCGACGTCGACCGCATCTTCGTCGACGCCATGGCCGGGCCGGCGCTGATCTACACCTCCGTGCTCTTCGTTCTCGGCAACGTGGACGACGCCGACGAGACCGCGCCCGCCACCAGCCCGCGTGCGGATCATGAGCGCATCGTGCTCGCTCACGGCGGCGCCGTGATCCGCCCCGGCATGATCTGGGGTGATGACGCCTGGCTCTTCAATCACCCCGTGTACATCGGAGACGGCGACAACCGCTGGCCCCTCGTCCACCGCGACGATGTCGCCGAGCTGTATCGCCTCGTCGCCGAAAGCGGAGCGCGCGGCGTGTTTCACGCGGTGGCGGAGATGCGTCGCGCGCGCGACGTGTTCCCGTCGATCCGCGGCACGCCGTTGGAGGAAGTGCGCAAAGAGCTCGGTGGCTTCGCGGAGGCGTTAGCGCTCGATCAGAACGTACGGGCGCCGCGGGCGCTCGCACTCGGATGGAGTCCGCGGCAGGTGTGGAGAACGTAGGGCGTGGCTTCAGCCCGCCTCCCACGTGGGGGGCGGGCTGAAGCCACGCCCTACGTTTCGAGCCGTGACGCCCGCATAGAATGCGCCGATGAACTCGAAACTCATCCTCTCGGCGAGCGCGATCGTCATGGGCCTCGCCGGAGCCGCCGGGTCGTTTCTGCCGGCAGAGTTGCTGCGCGCGATCGGCGTCGCGCCGGTTGGCCTGCTCCCTGTCATGGTGCAGTTGCTCGCGGCCCTCCTCTTCGCATTCGCCATGGTGAACTGGACGGCGCGCGGGAGCCTGATCGGCGGGATCTACAACCGGCCGGTCGCCATCGGCAACCTCACCCACTTCGTCATTGGCGCGCTGGCACTTCTCAAAACGGCACTGGTGGCTGGACCGCATCGCACCGTGGTGTTCGTCGCGGCTGCAATCTACGTCGTGTTCGCGCTCGCCTTCACTGCGGTGTTCTTCCGCAGCCCGGCGTGAACGTCAAGGAACTATGTTCGCTCACGGCCCGTCACAGGGGTCGAGACCGAACGACATGCGAAAAACTCTAACTATCTCCCTTCTCCTCCTCTGCAGTAGCTCGTTGTTCGCGGCCGATGCGCCCGGCCGCTGGCGCATCAGTGTGCTCGCCTCGGAGATCTCCACCTCGGAAGGCCGTGCGTTCGCCGGGAACACCGCGTGGTCGGATGATGCTCATGCCGGCGTCGGGCTCGGGATCGCGTATGTGCCGGCGCCGCAGTGGGACGTCGAGCTCACCTTAGCCTCGCAGACACACCGTTCGCCCTATACGCGGCTGTTCGTCACGCCGGCGCCGGGCGGGGAGCAGAGCTATCCAGTCACCGAGTTCCGCGATTATCGCGTTCAGCCAGTCGATCTCTCGGTGACCCGCCACTTCCTCACCAATCAGGCGATCGCTCCCTACGTGCGTGCCGGTGTCCGCTATGTGAATGCGCCAGGGGATCCCGCTGCAGTCACGACGGCCGTCCCCTCTCCGAGCGACATTCCACTCTTCCAGGTACGGGAAGGCTACGGCTTCGAGGACCGCATGAGTGCGCAGGCCGGTGCGGGCGTGCGCGTGCGATTGACGTCGCGAACAGCGTTCCGCGCCGAGGCCACGCGCTTGCTGCGCAGCGAAGAGGCGGACTTCGATCCGCTGCTGCGCTATGCCGTCGGCCTGAGCTGGATGTTCTAGAACAAGGGACCGGTTCGCCGGTCCCCTACTTCTTCGACTTCTTCTGCATGTGAGCGATCACGCCCTTGCTCACCCCGCCCTTCGACAACGCGATCAGCCCCTCGGGCGACACATCGAACTGCGTCTGCGCAGCGGCGCCGATGGCGAGGATGATGTTCTCGTCCGACAACCCCGCCTTCGCGAGATCGATGACGGTCTGATTGCGCATCCCTCCGCCCGACGGTTTCGTCGAGGAGGACGTCGCAGCCACAGGCTGCCTGCTGGCGATTTGGGTCGCGCTGCCGGCGGCGCTCCACGCGTCATAACGCGTGACGGAATCCGTCATGCGCGCGAGCGGTGGGCCGATGTTGCTGGTGGCCAGGAGGCTCGTGTAGCCCTTGCGGAACAATTCTTCGTCCGAATTCAGTGAGGCCGCGGTCTCGTAGTGGCTCTTCGCCGCCCGCAACAGGTCGAGCGCCTCGGTGCGATTCTCTTTGCCATACGCAATCGCCTCTTTCGCGATGGCGAGCGCGTAATGGCGGAAGGCTTCGTCCTTCGGATTCTTGTTCGCCGGCATCGCTTCGACGGCGGCGAGGTAGCGATCCCACGCGCCGCTCTCCGCGAGAGGGATCAAAGGCTCGAAGCTCGCGCGCGGGATGAGGATGGCCGTGCGCTCCTGGGTCGGGACGAGCTGCGCCGCGATCTGCTTCGCGACCTTCTTCAGCATGTCGTCTTCGATCGAGGACGGCGCGGGCGCGTTGTCGTAGTCGCCGTACTCGCGGCGGAAGTCCTCGTCGAGGTTTCCCCGGGCGACGTCCCGGTTCTTCGCCGCCACGTCCCACGTACCGCTCAGGTTCGCGGTGATGACCTTCCGCTGCTTCTGTACGGCGACGCTGCTGTAGACCGGCTTGTCCTCGTACTTCTTCTTGCTCTCGTTCCACTCCCGCTTCGTGCCCGTCTGCTGGCGCTCGTAGTCGGTGTAGGTCTCCCACGTCTCGTGGGAGTCGAGGCGGTCGATGGCCACGTTCAGCTCGACCTCCGGCTTCCCGCCCTGGGCCACGGTCCCTCCGCCGTTGACGATGTGCTCGGTGAGGTAGCGCTCGAGCGTGCGCGCATCGTCCTCATCGGCGCCGCGCTCGCTCTCGACCCGCACGGCGACCCGCCGCGCGCCGGCGTTCGTCGACGGCGGGATGGTGCGCGTGATGTCGACAGCCTTCTTCTTGAACCCGAACCCTTCCCGCCCCTCGGCGGCCAGAGCGATCCCCACGAACAACGTGACGGTCAGCAGTCGTTTCATGGCTCGCGATAGTAACGCCGCAACGCGATCGCCACCAACCCGAACACGACCCAGACGATGATCCAAGCCACGTGCGCCGACTCCAGCCAGTTCCACCCGGCCAGAGTGAACGCCCAGAGGGCGTAGACGAGCAGGAACACCCGCCGATGCCGCGCATCGTCTTCGATCCCCGCGGCGATGCTCGCGCCAAGGATAAGGGTTGGGATGATGCCCAATGCGAGATTCAGGATGAGCGTCACGAAAGGAGACTCATCGGTAGCGAAGATCGATCACCTTACGGACGGCATCCTTCGCCAGCCCCGGCAGGTTCTGCACGCGCGTCAGCATGTCGTTGAACGCGTGGGACTCGCCGCCGTGCTTGAAGCACTCGCCGCAGCGCGGGAGGTTGGAGAAGTCGCGGCGCTCGAAGGCGGACTGCATCTCGGCGAAGCGTGGGGCGTCGAGGATCTCTTGCAGGGTGTGAGTCTTGAGGTCGCCGAGGACCTGGTCGCCGTGGGCGTCGTAGCAGCAGTGGGTGACGCGGCCGTCGGCGAAGATGACCACCCAGGTGAAGAACGCGCCCTGCACGCAGCCGTAGAACTTGCCGTGGAGGTCGGTCTCCTCGTTCACGTCGAGGGCCTCGCAGGTGCGCTCGATGACGCGCGCGTTCTTGTACTGTCGCAGGTCGAAGAGCTTGCGGAAGTCGTCGACGGTCTCGTCCTGCGTGAGGCGCGAGCGCATCTTCTGGATCTCGACGCGCAGCGGCGAGCCTTTGGCCTGCACGAGGAACTTGCGGGTCAGGTCGACGAGCTTGTCGAAGTCGCCGCCAGTGCGGATCTGCGGGTAGATCTGCGGATCGATCGAGTCGACGCAGATGCGGATGCGCTTGAGGGGAGAGGCGAGGAGCTTGGCGCCGACCTCCGGCGTCAGCACGAGGCCGTTGGTCGAAAGCGACGCCTCGGGGAACAGCCGGATGGCGTCGTCGATCCGGGCGTACAGGAGCGGCTCACCCATCTCGTGCAGCCACTTGAGCCGCAGGCCGTTCCCGTGGATCTCACGCTCGGCCTTCTCCACCAGAGACCACTCCATGTCCTCGTAGGGACGGCGGAGCACCGGCAGCGGGCACATCCCGCAGCGCAGGTTGCACTTGGAGGTCAGCTCGAGGCCGACCTTGATCCTGGACGGAGACAGTTTCATTCGCCAGCAACCAAGCGCCGATAGACGGCGCCGTATTCCTCCCACGAGTACTTACGGGCCGCGTCGGCCGCGTGTCGCTCCATGGTCTCACGGTCGGTGCGCGCGAAGAACGCGTCCACCGCGCCGGCCAGCGCGGCCGGATCCTCGGGCGGGATGAGCATCCCGTTCACGCCTTCCTCGATGATCTCCGGCAGGCCGCCGACGGCGGTGGCGATGACGGGACGGCTGAAGTGGAAGGACGTCAGGGCCACGCCGCTCTGGGCCTCGACCCGGTACGGCGCGAGGACGACGTCCGTCGCGGCGAAGTAGGCCGCGATCTCCGCGTCGGGGATGAACCGGAAGTCGAGACGGACGTTCGGGAGGTCCTTCGCCATCTCGCGGAACACCTCCTCGCTCTTCCACCACGCCTGCCCCGCCACGACCAGTGTGACGTCGCGCTTCAGGAGGTGCCACGCGCGCAGCGTGACGTCGAGCGCCTTGAACGGACGGATGTGGCCAAAGAACAAAGCGATGTCGCCGGTCAGTCCGAGGAGGCGGCGGGCCTCGTCGCGGGTGGGGATCCTGCCGCCCATCTCGTGGACCGGGAGAAACGACGTGACCACGCGCGACGGCCGCACGCGCGTCGCCGCGTCCTCCGCCTCGGTCTTCGCGTGGACGACGAGCGCGTCGCCGCGGCGCAGCACGAAGTTCGTGAGCACGTTCTTCCACCACGCCGGCTCTTTGTGGCTGATGTTGTGGCACTGCAGGATGAGACGCGTGCCCCTCGGCAGGAACACGAGCAGAGTGAGATACGGCAGCGCCCAGACCCAGATGTACCAGACCAGGACCAGCGCGTCCGGCTTCTCCCGGCGGATCGTCAGCGCGGTGCGAAGCCACGACAGCGGATTGAGGATGTCGAGCAGCCGCCGCGCATGGAAGACCGGCAGCGTCGGATCGAGGTCCTGCTTGCCGGGATAGAGCGCGCGAGGGAACTGCCGCGAGAAGGAGATGACATCCGCGCCCGGCAACTGCTTCGCAAGCTCGACCGTGCAGTACGACACACCGCCGCGATACGGATAGACCGGGCCTACGAGGATCGTCTTCACGCGGCGCTGAGGAAGTTCACGACCGTCGACTGCAGATATGCGCCCCACGTGCGCCAGTCGAACACGAGCGAGGAGGACATGAAGCAGGAGTGCGTGCAGTGGCACTCCTTGGCCCGGATCGAGCGGCGCTGCTCGTCCGCGGCCTCCGAGAACCAGAGCTTGTCCCAGTCGTAGCCGGTGTCGCGCACGTTGCCGACGGGGTCGCGCAGCTCGCACATGCGCACTTCGCCGCGGGCGTCGAGCACGCCCGAGACCCGGCCGGCGTGGCACGGGCGCACCTGCGTCTCCTGCTCCAGCACGGCCAGCTCCATCTGCCGCGAGTAGATCTTCACGAACTTCAGGAAGCCGTCGTAGTTGCGGTAGCCGGTCCAGTACTCCTCGAGCTTCGGCAGCAGCGCGCGGTACTTCTCCGTGGTGATCGGCTGGATGTTCTTGTCCGGCTGATCGCCGCGCAGCATCTCGAAGGAATGGAACGAGACTCTCGGAAAATCGCGGCGGATGCCGTCGAACAGCACGTCGAGGTCGTCCGCGTTGTACGTGCACAGGCAGGTGTGCACGTTCACGGTCAGGTTGTCGTAGCGCTCTGTGAGAGGCATGAGCAGCGCGTAGGTCTTCTTCGACTTCTCGTAGTTGTTCGGGACACCGCGGATCCAGTCGTGTTTCTCGCCGATGTGGTCGATGGAGAGGTTGACCACGATCTGCGTCGACGGGCAGCGCTGCAGCGTAGCTTCGACCTGCCGAGCGATCAGATCGCTGGTGATCGCCCCGGTGGGGATGGTGATCTGCTTGACGTGGTTGTTCGTCGAGAGGAACTCGCAGATATCCGGGAGGTCGCGACGCAGGAACGGCTCGCCTCCCGACATCACGATGAACAGCAGGTCGCCCATGGACGACAGGGTCTTCTTGATCTCCTCCAGCGACAGCTCGTGCTCCTTGTTTTTCCGGAGCTGCTCCCAGTTGAAGCAGGTCCGGCAGAAGGAGTTGCAGTCGTAGGTGAGGCCGAGGATCAGGTAGACCGGGCGCATGCCGCGCTTGTCGACCAGGTAACGGAGGTACTGGAGCTTGTCGGTGAACTTCATGCCGCGGTTGGTCTCAACCAGAGGCAAGTGTATGAGATTTCAAGGAGCTTCCGGGCACTGCCGCGCCCGTCTCCCACGATTCCTGAAACGTTTGCCCTGCTGCCGTCACTACCTGTGGCCAACCCGGGAAGAAGAAAAGAAGGAGGCGTCTGATGTCCTGCTACGGCAATCGCTCCCGCTCCGCACCCCCATCTCCGTCCGCTCCGCGGTCGTTCACGGCCCGGGTGGAAGGGGATTCGATGGCGATCTTCCGTTATGTAGGACGGGCCTCGCTCACCGCCTACGGTCCGGCAACGGGCCGCAAATACCATTTCGCGCGGCCCGGCTCAGAACTGGCGGTCGACCTTCGGGATCGTGACGAGATGCGAACCGTGCCGAACCTGCGCGAGACACATCTGGCGTGAGCCGTCACGCAAACGTGAACAGCGACCGGATCCGCTCCCCCACCTCGGCCCCCGCGTCCTCGGCCACTTCGTACGCCATCACGCGCAACTGCTCGTAATCCGGGCGGTCGAGCGCGCGGGCGCGCCGGCGGAACGCATGCCGCGCGAGGCTGAACTTCGTCGGCGACAGCTCCGCCAGCGCGGGCAGTTCGGTCAGGAGCTTGTCGAGCGGACGATGCTGGATCGTCTCGACGAAATCGGCCATGTCACTGAACGTGGCGGCGGTGACGCCGCGGCGGATGAGCGTCGAGTCGGGGTCGATCATCATGACCGCCTCGACGGTGCACTGGCCGTGCCTTACTTCCTACCCGATGTGATCCCGGTCACGATTCCCAGCCAGTATGTGAGGTGATGCATCGCAAAGGCGACAGGAATGATGGGCCACCAGCGCAGCGGCAGCCGCGTGACGCGCGCGCCGAGGACGAAGGTGAGGAGCGCGTACGGGAGGATGACGACCGGCGCGAACACCAAGCCGATCGCGCCCGCGGCGACGAACGCGGACACCCGCGGATCGCGCCGCGTCCGCTGCAATTGCCCCGTCTTGACGCGATAGCGCCAGCGCTGGCGCAGGTACGGGCCGGGAAACGCACGGCGGCGATGGAACACGCGAACGCCGTCGTGATAGACGACCCGCCCGCGTTGCATCAGCTCCTGCAGTAGCGCCGTGTCCTCGCCGATATAGCCGATGGCCTCGTCGAAGCCCGTGAACGCGTCGCGGCGCACGAAGAGGTTCACGAGCGCCACGTCGCTCGCGCGCGTCAGGTCGAACACGCCGCGGCGGTTCTCGTGCGCCGCCACGCCGCTGCCGATCCACGGGGTCGCGAGCAGCGTGTCGGAGATCAACTCGCTCACCGGAGAGTCCGGCGGCGCAGGGTCGGGGCCGCCGGCGGCGAGCACGTCCGGATGGGCGTCGAGGTACGCGCACGCGCTCGCCAGCCACCTCGGATCGGCGACCGCGTCGTCGTCGATGAAGGCCAGGATTTCCCCCGTAGCAACGGAAGCCGCTCGATTTCTACGAGTTGCGGGATTACGATCCCGCTCGACGACGTTCCTCAACCGGGTCTCTGCGTCCAGCTTGAGCGGCTCAGCGGAAACCACGATCAGCTCGAATGCAAACGGCGCTTCCTGTTGCAACACCGATGCGATGGCACGCTCCGCGTCGCCGCCGATGCGCTCGACCGGCATGATCACACTGACTTTCACACTATGAAGCTTATCGTTCAAATCCCCGCCTTCAATGAGGAGGCCACCATCGCGCAGGCCCTGCGCGATCTTCCGAAGAAGCTCGACGGGTTCACTGCCATCGAGACACTGGTCATCGACGACGGGTCGATGGACAAGACCGTGGAGGTGGCGCGCAAGGCTGGCGCGAACCACATCCTGCAGCTCAAGTCCCACCGCGGCCTCTCCTCCGCCTTCGTCGCCGGCATCGACGCCGCCCTCCGCCTCGGCGCGGACGTCATCGTCAACACGGACGCGGACAACCAGTACGCGGGCGCGGACATCGCCCGGCTCGTCGCGCCGATCGCCCGCGGCGCGGCGGACGTCGTCATCGGCGACCGCGAGGTGGCGAAGTCGCCGCACATGTCGGCGCTGAAGCGTACGCTCCAGCGCGCGGGCAGCTGGGCGGTCGGCAAGGCCTCGGGGCTGAACGTCAACGACGTCACCAGCGGCTTCCGCGCGTTCTCGCGCGAAGCGGCGATGCAGATCAACGTCTTCAACCCGTTCACGTACACGCTGGAGACGATCATTCAGGCGGGCAACCGCAACCTCGGCGTCCAGAGCGTCCCGGTGCGCACGAACGCGCCGACGCGCCCGTCGCGGCTGTATGGCGGCATCGGCACGTATCTGCGCAAATCGATCGCCACGATCTTCCGTATCTACACGCTCTACAGCCCTCTCAAGACCTTTTTCGCCATCGGCGCCGTGCTGATGTTCCTCGGCGTCGCGCTGGGCGGCCGGTTCCTCTGGTATTTCTTCCAGGGCGATCGCGGCGGTCACGTGCAGTCACTCATCCTGGCCGCGGTGTTCCTCATCACCGGCTTCAACACCTGGCTCATCGCGCTGCTCGCGGACCTCATCGCCGTGAACCGGCGGCTGAGCGAGGACGTGCTCGTGCGCGTGAAACGCCTCGAGTCGCCGGAGAGCGCACGCGGACGCCGCCGGGTGACCACCATTACGCAGCCGTCCATCCAGCCGCCCGAGGCGCCAAAGCGCGAGGAACGCGCGCCGCAGCCGCCGAGGCCGCGCCGCGAAGCGCCTGCTGCTGCCGCTCCAGCCGCCGCCGCGGCTGCCGCAGGAAAACCGGACACGCAGTGGGTGTGGCTCCTCGACGAGGACAAGCTCGACAACCGCGGCGGGAAACCGGAGACGAAAGTCGCGCCGCGCGAAGACGAGGATGACGAGGATGAGACCCTGACGACGCCGGAGCCCGGCGGCAACTCACGCCGCCGTCGCCGCCGCCGCGGCGGTACCCGGCAGCATACGGAGCTGCCGGGCAACCGCGGGAAACATCTGGCCGGCGGCGGGGACGAACAGAGCGGCGACTAGGGCCGGGGCGGCCCGTTGTCGATCTCGGGATCGATCTCGATCGACGTGTCGCCGTTCTCGATCGTCAGTCCATAGACCCAGGGCGGCTTCTCTGACCCTTCGTTGTCGTACGTCAGCGTCAGGGTCGTTCCGTCTTCGCTGCGGGTCGGGATATCGTGCGGAGGCGGATCGGTCTTCCACCAGAAATAGTCGCTCTCCGGGAAACGTGCGTTGGGACCGGCGGCCCTCCAGGTGATCGTCTGGTTACCGTACTCGACGTTCACCTTGTAAGGCACGACTGTCGTGCAGTACTGCTTACTGTTCTTGACCAGGACTACGATGACTTCGGGCATGGGCTCGACCTCTCTTATTTTTCTGTACTCAAGCAACCCCGCTCCCTGCAAAGCTGCTGGAGATCGGAACTTGCGTAGCCGGTGCGCTCGATGCGGTTCAGCACTGCGCGCGCCTCGGCCAGTCGATGGCGGCGGACGAGAATGTGGAACCAGGTCGCGAGCTCCGTTGGAGCGGCGGTCGAATCCATGAGCGGCCCGAGCGTGCTCTCGGCGCGCTTCCACTGCGCCTCGCTGGACCTCGGATCGAGGTCACCGAGGAGCAGGGCCGCGGCGGCGAGATCCGGGCGCGCGGAGCGGTCGCTCAGGGCAAGTGGTTCCAGCCGCCGCTGCACAGCACGCAGGACGTCGATAGCCTCGCCGGAACTCCCTTTGCGCGCGAGATAACGCGCATATTCGATGTCGATGGACGCCGCGTCGACGGCGAAGGACGTGCGTTTCGGAGAATGTTTGATGGCGGTGGCGATCCCGGACCGCGATTCGCGGAAGTAGTCGCCCGCGCTTTCGCGCTGTCCGCGCTCCGCCTCGGCCTTTGCAACGCGGCAGGCCGTCGTCGCTGCCGCGCGCAGCCAGTTGACGTTCGTGGGATCGAGCGCGACGAGCTGCCGTTCGATCGCCAACTCCTCCTGCCAGAGGGTGAACGCCGCACTCCACTGGCCGGTCTCCTCCAGCGCGCGGCCGAGGTAGCCCATGCTGGTCGCCAGCCGCTGCCGCCACTGGTTCTGCTTCGGATCCCGGACGAGCAACTCGCGGTAGATCGCCACCTCACGCTTTGAATGTTCGAGGGCGCCCAGGAGATCTCCCGTGCTGTACAGAACGGTGCCGACCTTGTTGTACGCGCGCGCCACCTCGGCCTGTGCATTCGGGTCGTTCGGCTCGCGGCGGGCCAGACCGTCCTTGATCTGAAGCGCGACGCGGTAGTGCTTCAGGGCATTGACGAAATCGCCTTTGGTCTCCAGCACCGTCGCCACGCCGGAATGTCCGAACGCGCGCTCGAGGACGTATTTGCTGTTGCTCGGATCGAGCTTCGCCAATTTCTCGCCAACGGCCATGTACTGCTGCATGTGCCGCAGCGCTTCGTCGTTGCGCCCTTCCGCCCAATGCGCGTGGCCGATCCAGAACTCGGTCTCCCCGCGAACGAGAAGCGCCGCTCCGTTCTTCGGCTCGCGGCGGGTGGCTACGTTCGTGAAGGCCGCGGCCCGCTCGAACATCCGCAACGCCTCGGGCGTGTTTCCCTGCGCCAGGCGGACATCACCGAGCTGGTTCAGTGCCTTGGCGCTGCGCGTCAGCTCCGCCGCGCTCATCTGCGCGGGATTGAGCGAGTCGACGTACGCGACCGTCTTCTGGCCTACGTCATTGAGAATGTCCAGCTTCCCGACCGCATTGAGCTTCTTGCGCATGTCACCGAGCATGAACTCGACGAACTCTTCGAGTTGCGCGCGGCGCTTCTCCGCTTCCGCCTGCGCGGCGATGGCCCGTGCGCGCTCGTACTGCAGATCCGCCATATAACGCCAGCCGCCGACGGCCAGCACCAGCGCGATGGCAACGGCGATCGCATTGCGCATGTACCGCTGCGGGCGCGAACTCATGTGCTTCAGCCGCTCCACCGCCTGGACCGCTGTGATGCGCTCGGCGGGAGCCATCTGCTTGAGGCTCGCGATGAGGCTTCCCACGTCGTGCTGCACGCCGGTGACCGGATTGGTCTCCCCGCGCGCACCGCGCAGAATGATCTCGCGTGACGTGAGGCCGGCGGGGTGGGGCTCGCTGCCGGTGAAGAGGGTCTGGAGCAGGAGCCCGAACGAATACATGTCGCTCGCGGGCGTGAGCGCGTCGCCCCGCGCCTGCTCGGGGCTCATGTACAGCGGCGTGCCGAGGGTGACGCCGACGGCGGTGCCGTGCGGCGCGGCGGTGTCGTACTCCATCGGAAGCGGGAGCGTGTCGCCGCTGCTGCGCACGTGGATCATCGGCACGACCTTCGGATGCCGGTCCGACGATCCGGCACGTCCCACAGTGCGCACGCGCTGCAGCCAGCGGGCGAGGCCGAAGTCCAGCACCTTCACCTCGCCGGTGCTCGTGAGCATCACGTTCTCCGGCTTGAGGTCGCGGTGTACGATCCCCGCGCGGTGGGCGGCGACCAGCACGCTCGCGATGGCACTGGCGATGCGCAGCTTCTCGCTGCGCGAGAGGCTGTCGGGCGACACGTCGCCGAGCGTCGTGCCGTCGATGTACTCGAGCACGAGCAGGTCGACATCCTCGTTCTCGAGATAGTCGTGAATGCGGCAGATGTTCGGGTGGTCGAGCCGCGACAGTGCTTGCGCCTCGCGCAGCAACCTTTCGCGGGCGTCGGCATCGGGACGCTGGTCCGCATTGAGGACCTTGACCGCCACTTTCCGCTCCAGTTTCTCGTCATAGCCGGCGTACACGTCCCCCATCCCGCCCTGGCCGACGACTTCAGTCACACGGATGTGCCCGAACCGCTGTCCGATCAGCTCCATAGGAACCCCGCTTGTCTGTGAGTGGACGGGCATTCTATCGGTTCAGACGGACATGCGTAAGATTTTTCCCGGAATTTTCCGGGAAATAGTCGGGGGCACTCACTGATGAGCCCAAATACCCCGTTTCTGGAGGGTTTATGAGTGCGAATTACGTCAGGGCCCTGTATTACACGCGATTCGTGCGATTACACGGCTATAAACCGTTCAAACGTTCGGTTCCGCAATGAACCGGTAACCGATCCACGGCTCTGTGACGATATACCGCGGCCGCGACGGGTCGGGCTCGATTTTGCGGCGTAATGCACTCATATGGACGCGCACGGTGTCGTGCGTCGTGCCGGGCGCCGAGCCCCAGACGCGCGCAATGATCTGCTCAATGAACACCGGCTTGCCGGCGTGCGTCACGAGGAGCTCGAGCAGGGCGAGCTCGGTGCGGGTCAGCTTGATCTCCCGTCCCGCCTGTGTGACCCGGCGGCGCTCGAGGTCGATAGTCAGCTCGTCGAACGTGAGCACGGACGACGACGACGCACTTCCCCGCCGCAGTTGCGCGCGGATGCGGGCGAGGAGCTCGGGGACGGAGAAGGGCTTGGTGACGAAGTCGTCGGCGCCGAGGTCGAGGGCTCGGATCTTGTCGGCGTCGGCGCCGCGGACGGAGATGACCAGGATCGGCGTGCGGGAGAACGCGCGGATCTGGGAGATGAGCGCAAATCCGTCCGCGCCTGGCATGGCCAGGTCGGTGATCACGAGATCGGGCAGATGCACGCGGAAGGCGGCCAGCGCCGAACGGCCGTCGTCGGCGGTGATGGCGTCGTAGCCGTCGGCGCGCAGCTCGCTGCAGAGTGACTCCCGGATGCCCGCGTCGTCATCGACGATCAGCACCACGGGCTCGCTGGTCACTCGCTCACCTCGGCGGCATCGAGCACCGCGGCCGGCAGCTCGACGCGCGCGACCGCGCCGCCTCCCTCGCGGTTGCCGATCGTGAACGTGCCGCCGCTGGCGGTCGTGAGGCCGCGGGCGATCTCCAGGCCGAGGCCGCGCTGGACGACGTCGGAGTCGGGCGCGATGCCCCGCCCGCGGTCGCGGACCTCCAGCAGCACGCGCGAGTCCGATCCGTCCGCCGCGAGCTCGATCGGTCCCCCCGCGGGGGACGCGCGATGGGCGTTCTCCACCAGATTGACGAGGATCTCCAGCGCGAGCGACGGGTCGACGTACGCATCCGGACAATCGGCCGCGACGGAGATCGTCACCGGGCGCGTATGAAACACGGCCGAGAGGCTCTCCTGCACGTTGCGGAAGAGGTCCGCGGGCGGTGCCGGCTCGGGGTGCGGCGTGAACCGTCCCGACTCCAGCCGCGCGATGGTCAACAAGTTGTCGATCCGGCGATGGAGGCGCTCGGTCTCGCCGGCAATGGCGCTGACGGTCGATGCCAGCTCTGGCGTCGCCGCCGCGTGACGCGCGAGGGACGCGGTGTGGATGCGGATGGCGGTCAGCGGGGTCGTCAGGTCGTGCGACACGGCGCGCAGCAGTGAGGTCTTGAACGCGTCGCTCTGCTGCAGGAGGTCGATGTGCGCGCTCGCCTCCCCTTCCAGCCGCCGCCGCTCCGCCTCGGCCGCCTGCGCGCGGGCGCCGAGGATGATGCGGGTGACGACGAGGGCGGCGATGAGGAACGCGGCCAGCGCGGTCCAGTTGCGGAAGTCGTCGATGTGGAACGTGTGCAGCGGCGGCAGGAAGAAGTAGTTGTAGCAAGCGGTAGCGAGGAGCGAAGTGGCGATGCCGACTTTCAGGCCGCCCCACATGGAGAGAAAGACGACGGCGAAGAGATAGAGGAACGCGACCGTCGCCGGCCCGCTGCGCGCGACCGAGGCCGCGGCGGTGATGGCGACGATCGCCACGAGCATGGTGAGCCAATGGATGAGTGGGCGCACGGCGGCAGTCTAAAGACTTCCTAAAGATCCGGCCGGACGAGCTTTGGGGTTGCTACCTTCACGACGCAATGTCCCGTCGCTATCTCTTCACGCTCTCCCTCGGTGCTCTCGGCGTCGTCTACGGCGACATCGGCACGAGCCCGCTGTATGCCCTCAAAGAGTGCTTCATGGTCCATCACGGCCACCAGATCGCTCCCACGCACGACAACGTCCTCGGCGTGCTGTCGCTGATCACCTGGTCTCTGATCCTAGTGATCTCGGTGAAGTACCTGATCTTCGTGCTGCGCGCGGACAACCGCGGTGAGGGCGGCATCCTCGCGCTGATGTCCCTGGTCAAGCCGCGCGCGGCCGGCCAGCGCGGCGTCCGCCGCTCCGTCCTGATCGCCCTCGGCCTGTTCGGCTCGGCGCTGCTCTACGGCGACGGCATGATCACGCCAGCGATCACGATGCTCAGCGCGTTCGAAGGCGTACGCGTCGTGACGCCGTTGCTCGATCCGTGGATCGTGCCGCTGACCGTCGGCGCGCTCATCGCGCTGTTCGCCGTGCAGCGGTTCGGCACAGCACGCGTGGGGACGCTCTTCGGCCCGCTGATGCTGGTGTGGTTCGTCGTGCTCGCGGCTCTCGGCCTCTACAACATCGTGCGCATGCCGCACGTGCTGGCGGCGATCAATCCCTGGTGGACCGTGCGGTTCATGCTCGAGCACCACGTCGCCGGCTATCTCGTCCTCGGCGCGGTATTCCTGGTAGTGACGGGCGGCGAGGCGCTGTACGCCGACATGGGTCATTTCGGCGCGAAGCCGATCCGTCTGGCGTGGTTCACGGCGGTGTTCCCTTCGCTCCTCCTCAACTACTACGGCCAGGGCGCGTTGCTGCTGCACGACGCGTCCGCCGCGAGCGATCCGTTCTTCCTCATGGCGCCGCGCTGGGCGATCACGCCGCTCGTCGTCCTCTCGACGCTGGCCGCGGCGGTGGCGTCGCAGGCGGTGATCTCCGGCTCGTACTCGCTGACCCGGCAGGCGGTGCAACTCGGGTATCTGCCTCGCGTGCGCATCCAGCACACGTCCGCGCGCGAGATCGGGCAGATCTACATCCCCTCGGTGAACTGGCTGCTGATGATCTGCGCGATCGGGCTGGTGATCGGCTTCGGCGCGGCGACGAATCTCGCCGGGGCCTACGGCGTAGCGGTGACGGCAACAATGGGCATCACCACGTTGCTGTTCGCGGTGATTGCCCGGGAGCGCTGGGGCTGGAGCCTGCCCGCGGTGCTCGCCTTCGCCGTGCCTTTTCTCGTCGTCGACCTCGCGTTCTTTGGCGCGAACGTGATCAAGATCGCGGACGGCGGCTGGTTCCCGATCCTCGTCGGCGCGGTCGTGTTCACAGTGATGACGACCTGGTTCAAGGGCCGGCACCTCCTCGCCGCGCGCCTCGCGGAAGGCGGCCTGGACATGGACCTGTTCATCGCCGAGCTCGGAGGCAACCGGATCAGCCGCGTGCGCGGAACGGCGGTGTTCCTGACACGGCACCAGCAGAGCGTTCCCACGGCACTGCTCCACAACATCAAACACAACAAGGTCGTCCACGAGCGCGTCGTGCTGCTGAGCGTCAATGTAGAGGAAACACCGCACCTCTCCGAGGACGAGCGCTTTGAATGGGTCGATCTCGGCCAAGGCATCTACCGCCTCGTCCTGCACTTCGGCTTCATGGAAGACCCCGACCTCCCGAGCCTGCTCGCGACGATCCCGGGACCCGTGGCCTTCGACTCGATGACGACCAGCTATTTCCTCGGCCGCGAGACGCTCATCGCCGCGCCGGCCAAAGGCATGGCTGCCTGGCGCCAGCAGCTCTTCGCCTGGATGGTCCGCAACGCAACCAGCGCCTCGACCTTCTTCTCTCTGCAGCCGAATCAGGTGATCGAACTGGGAGCGCAGGTGCGGATGTAGATAGCTACGCGAACACGTTCACGAAATGCGCGCTCAGCTCCGCGACCGTGAGCAGCTCGAACGGCACGTGCACGAGCGGATGGATGGCGTTGAACGTGTGGCTCGCGCGGTGGAGAACGACGAGAGTCGGCTCGGATGCGCGGGAAGCGATCAGGCGTCCTTCGGCCACGGGCACGCTTTCGTCACGGCCACCGTGCAGGACGAGCAGCGGGACGCGGAGGCGCGCCGTGGCCGCGAGGATGTCCAGGCGCTCGGCGTTGGCGTCATAGTCGTCGAGGATCACGGGGGACATGCGCATGATCTGTTTGGTGCGCGCGTTCTCGACCTCGAGCACGCCGCGCTTGCGCCACTCGCGCTGCGTGGCGGCGTCCCAACGGTCGACGCGCGAGATCGGCGCCCAGGCGATGACGCCGCGGAGGTTGGGCACGTCCTGCGCGCCGAGCAGCACGACGCCGCCGCCGCGGGAGTGGCCGAGGAGGAACGTGGGGAGGTGCGGGAACTCGCGCTGGGCGTGGCGCACGACCGCCGCCAGATCGCGGAGCTGCGTCGAGTACGTGTCGTGCTCGAACAGGTCGAGGCGGCCGAATGTCTCCGGATCGTCGCCGATGCCGCTGCGGGACATGTTGAAGCGGCAGATCGCGAGGCGGTGCTGCATCAGCCGCTGCGCCGTCCACGGGAAGAAGCCCCAGTCCTTGAAGCCCTTGAACCCGTGTACGACGATCACGAGCGCGCGCGGGTCGTCCGCCGCCTCGAAGTCGCCGCGGATCTCTAAACCTTCGTCAGACTCGATCGTGAACTGCATGAAAGTCCTGAGTCCTGAGTCCTGAGTCCTGAGTAGAGCCGGGCGGGAGGGACTCAGCACTCAGGACTCGGCACTCAGGACTTCGGTTAGACGTTGAAGCGGAACAGGATCACGTCCCCGTCCTGTACCTCGTACTCCTTCCCTTCGCTGCGCATTCTCCCTGCGGCTTTCGCGCCCTGTTCGCCCTTGTTGGCGATGTAGTCCGCGAACGCGATGGTCTCCGCGCGGATGAAGCCGCGCTCGAAGTCGCTGTGGATCTTGCCGGCGGCCTGCGGCGCGCGCGAGCCGCGGTGGATCGTCCACGCCCGCGCTTCCTTCGGTCCGGCGGTGAAGAACGTCTCCAGGGCGAGGAGCTTGTACGCCGCGCGCACGAGGACGTCGAGGCCGGGCTCTTCGAGACCCATGTCCTGCAGAAAATCGCCGCGCTCGTCCGCCGGCAACTGCGCGATCTGCGCCTCCAGCTCGCCGCAGATGACGACGAGCTCGCCGCCTTTCTCCTGCGCCACCCGCCGCACCTTTTGCAGCAGCGGCGTGTCCTTGCCGAGGTCGTCCTCGGCCACGTTGGCGACGTACAGCACGGGCTTGAGGGTGATGAGGCTCAGCTCCGCGAGGGCGGCCTGCTCTTCGTCGGTGAGTCCGGCGGCGCGCAACGCCGTCCCCTTCTCCACCGCCGCGATCGCCTTCACCAGCGCCTCGGCCTGTCCTGCATACTCTTTCTGTCCGACACGGGTCAGGCGGCTCACGCGGTCGTTGCGCTTGCTGAGCGCATCGAGGTCGGCGAGGAGGAGCTCGGTCTCGATCACCTCGATGTCGCGCTCGGGATCGACGCTGCCCTCGACGTGGACGACGTTCGGGTCGTCGAAACAGCGCACGACGTGCAGGATCGCCTCCGTCTCGCGGATGTTCGCCAGGAACTGATTGCCGAGACCTTCCCCCTTGCTCGCGCCGCGGACGAGGCCGGCGATGTCGACGACCTTCAGGTCGGTGAAGACGACCTGCTTGCTGTCCGCCAGGCCGGCGATCGAGACGAGCCGCGGATCCGCGACCGGCACGATGCCGACGTTCGGCTCGATGGTACAGAAAGGATAGTTCGCGCTCTGTGCCCCGGCGGCGGTCAACGCGTTGAAGATGGTGGACTTCCCGACATTCGGCAATCCAACGATGCCGACACTTAAACCCATGCTTAGACTCCCGGCGAAAGATCGCGCGTGCCTGAACGGCAGGGGCCGCGGCGCGATTCCAGTGCTGAGTCCTGAGTCCTGAGTCCTGAGTCCTGAGGCGGGCGGGGGCGCGCGAAGGCGCGCTATCCAATCTTAGCCCCGCGCTGATGCGCGGGATTCGCGGGATTGGACAAGGGGTGAGGCCGCGAAGGCGGCCGCTACAAGAGCCGGTTTGTAGCGGCCGCCTTCGCGGCCGCGTTGCGTGTGCGATCCCCGTGAACCCCGCGCATCAGCGCGGGGCTAAATTGGACGGCGCGCCTTCGCGCGCCACGTGCCCACTCAGGACTCAGGACTCAGGACTCGCCGCGCCCGCGCAAGCGCACCGAGTAGCCCAACCTCTTGATTCACGATCAAATCCACCGGCATGGTTTCCATCACGTCCCGGAAGCGGCCCTTGCGCAGGAACGCCTCCAGGAACCGGCCGTCCGTGAACCAGGACTGGTTCTTTGCGGCGATCCCGCCGGCCAGGAACACCCCTCCCCGCGCGAGCACGCGCAACCCCATGTTCCCCGCTTCCGCGCCGTAGACGTCGATGAAGATCTCGAACGCGTGGCGCGCGCGAGGGTCGCCGGCGTCCGCGCGTTCCGCGATCTCCGCGGCGTCGAGCGCTTGGCCGCCGAGGAAGGTGTGGATGTTCTGCAGGCCCATGCCGGAGCAGACCCGCTCCCAGCTCACATGGCCGTAGCGGCGGTGCAGTTCGAGGAACAATCGGGTCTGCTCCTCATCCTGCGGCGCGAAATCCTGATGCCCTCCCTCCGTCGGCACCACCTCGCCGCGCACCAGGAGGGCCTGGCCGAGTCCCGTGCCGGCGCCCAGGATGCCGATCGGCGCGTTCCGGTCACGCGGCGCGCGCTGCAGCGGGACGAGATCGTCCTCGCCGAGGAGCGGGACGCCGAGGGCGACGGCGTAGAAGTCATTGATCAGCGAGACGTGCGGAATCGCGAATGTCCGCGCGAGCGCCTCCTCCTCCATCGTCCAGCCGAGGTTTGTCACCTCCGCCCGGCCTTGGAACACGGGGCCCGCGACGGCGAAGCATGCCGCGGCGAACGGGCCCGCGTCGAAATCGCGCAGGAGATCGTCGAACGTCGCGTACTTCGCACTCTCGAACCGCGACTCCGCGATGACCGCGCCGTGCTCATCCACGCAGCGAAGGAGAGTCTTCGTTCCACCGACGTCACCCGCGAGGATGGCATTGATGATCGGCATGGACGCACTATACGATGCTCCGCCCTATGGCGACCCAGACCGACGACGAAGGGAAGCGCATCCTCAACTCCATCCGGCAGCTCGTGCGCGCGCTGCGGCTGTTCGACCGCGAAGCGCAATCGAAATACGGCATCAGTGCGGCGCAGATGTTCGTGCTCCACGTGCTGGACCAGGACGAAGTGCTCTCCCTGAACGCCCTCGCCGAGCGCACCGCCACCGACCAGAGCTCCGCCTCCGTCGTCGTCCAGCGCCTCGTCGACGCGGGATACGTCACGCGGACCGCCCGGAAGGAAGACCGCCGGCACATCGAGCTGCGCCTCACACCGAAAGGGCGCACCGTGATCCGCAAGTCCCCGCCGCCCGCGCAGCAGAAGATCCTCGCGGCCGTCGAGAGCATGTCCGCGCGCGACCGCAAACAGTTCGCGGGGCTGCTGGAGGGGTTCGTCGAAGAGTTCGGCGTCAGCGGCCGCAAGGCGCCGCTGCTGTTCGAGGACGAGACCCCTCTCAAGGCTGCTCGTAGCTCACGGCGCGGGTGACGACGGTGCAGCAGCGCGGATCCTGACGGAACGTCACCCACCCCTCGCGCTCCGACTTGCGGGGAACGAACGCGAGATCCAGCTCCGCGCGCTCCACCTCCTCCTCGCCGCGGCGCAGGACGACTTCGATGCGCACCGACTCCGCCGTCGCGTCGCCGAGATTGCGGACGACAAGAGGAATACGATGGACGTCCCCGTGCGCGCCCGGCGCTCCGGCGAAGATGCGGAGGTCGGGCGGCGTCTGCTCCGCGCGCACCGCGCTGACGGCCAGGTAGCCCAGCGTCGCGACGACCACGCACGCGCTGACCGCGAACACACTCCACTCCAACCCGTTCTTCTTCATGACTGCAGCAGAAGCCTTCCCGCCGAGGCGCCGAGCGTTGCGGGGAACCCGAGAACGACGACCTCCGCCACCATGAGCTCCAGCCCCTGACCCTCGAAGCGTCCGAAGAACCAGAGGATCGCCGCCGACGCCACCAGCGCCGCGGCGTACGTAATGATGGTGCCCGCGAGCGCCTGCCCGTGCGTCTCCCGCGGCGAGTACCGCGACGCCCGCGAGAAATCCGAAAAGTAGAGGATCAGCGCGCCGATGGCGAGAGAGAACACGCCGAGGAGCAACAGCCGCGCGGACGACGTCTCCGCGGCGATCATCAGGATCTCGTCCGTCGGCGCGACGTTCGCGGCGAACAGCACCGCGCCGCAGAACGTGATCGCGAGCTGCCCGCCGAAGTGGATATCCTCATCCTCGCCCATGCCCGCGTCGTCGTTGTCGCCCGTGCCCAGTTGCGCGGTGCCGACCGACACGCCGATCGCGACGATGCCGGCCTCGATGAAGATCTGTCCGAGCGCTTCGTCCAGCGTCGTGTGCGTGCCGATGCGTCCGATTGCGTACAGCGTGATCGCCGCGATGACCACGCCCAGCCCGAGCTCCTCCACCGAATCGATCGCGACCTCCTTCCAGCTCGCGTCGCGGCGCAGCCCCGCATAGCGGTTGTAGCCGAGGAGCAGCAGGAAGACCGCGATGAGATACACGAACATGCGGCCGGGACGCGCGACGAAACCCGCCCACCAGACCTCCATCGTGTAGAGGAGCGGAAGACTGAAGATCAACCCGCCCGCGAGTCCGCGCCCGTACTCGCGCAGCGACTCGGCGATGGTGGGACTACGCATACGGCGAACTGGACCGCAAGAAAGGAGCCAGCCGGCGTCCACTGTCCCTTTTTGCACGAAATGCAACGCCCAGAGCATTCACTGGAATCTGACTTGCGCCAGACGAAAAGTTCCCTCACCATTCCGCTGCGGCTCGACTTCGCAGGGAGTCGCAGAGGTTGACGATGTCGTTGGCAGTTCGCAGGAAGACACGTACGATGACTCCCATGATCGGAGAGCGCATTCGCGGGTTGCGGCAATCTCAGGGACGCTCACTCGCGGATGTCGCCGGCAAGGCGAAAGTCAGCGTGGCAACGCTCTCCCGCATCGAGAACGACAAGCAGTCCGTCGACCTCGGACTCTTCCTGATTCTGGCGAAGGTGCTGCAGGTCGCGGCGAACGAGCTCCTTGGCAGTGAAGGCAACGGCGAAGAGGACGACAAGGTCGATCCCCTCGCCCGCCGCATCGCCATGCTGGAGACGAAGAAACGCACGGAGCTCTGGCGTGAAGTCGCCGCCGAGCGGCGCGCCCAGCGCGGGAACGGCCGCACCCCACGCGCCGACAGTGCAAATCAGGTCGACGAGATGCTCGCCCAGATCGACTTCCTGCGCGAGGAGCTCGAGACCGTGCGCAAGGGCATGAAGAAGCGCTGAGGCGAACGTTTTCCTTCTTGCGCCGGACGCAAAGGCATACAATGCCAGTTGCACTGACGGAGAAGACCCATGTCCAGCGCCCAGGCGGTCCTGATCGTCGAAAACGACGTTCCCACACAACACCTGTTGTCCGCTCTGGTCCGGCGCAATCAGTTCGAGTGGCGGATTGCCGGCGACGGACGGGACGCGCTGCGGGACCTGCGGGAGAATGACTTCGACCTGATCCTGCTCGATCTCCTGCTGCCCGAGGTGGATGGGATGGAAGTGCTCGGGCAGGTCGCGCGGGACATGCCCCACCTGCTCCGCCGCATCATCGTGATCACCGCTGCCGCGGAACCCATCTACCGCGACTGTAAGCCGCTGAGAGCGGTGTGGCGCCTCCTGCGCAAGCCGTTCGACCTGCGTCTGCTCGAGGCCGAGATGATCGGTTGCTGCGCCCAACGGGCCGCGGTTCCGGCAGAAACTTCCTGAGTGCCCCAAAAAAATCGGCGACCAGCGGCTTCGCCGTTCCGCTGGTCGCCGTACAACAAGGGGGAAAGCATCGGCGCTGGTAAGGCTGGTGGCCCCGATGGTGGATGCCAACGCCGACGTTTCCCGGTACTGCAACATGCGTGCACACTGTTTGCGCCCATCGCAAGCCCGGCCGCTTCACCTTGGCGCGCAGCTACGTACCTGCGGGGGCGCAAGCCGCGGTCCCGTACTTGCGTCGCATCGGCGGAAATTGCAGCGTCGACGATGCCGTTGGCATCTTGTAAGAAGACCCGTACGATGACCTCCATGATCGGACAGCGCATTCGAGAGCTGCGGCAATCCCAGGGACGCTTGCTCGCGGATGTCGCCGGCAAGGCGAAGATCAGCGTGGCGACCTTGTCCCGCATCGAGAACGACAAGCAGTCCGTCGACCTCGGCCTCTTCCTGATTCTGGCGAAGGTGCTCGAGGTCGCAGCCAGCGAGCTCCTCGGCAGCGAAGGAGACGGGGAAGAGGATGACAAGGTCGATCCCCTGGCCCGCCGCATCGCCAGGCTGGAGACCAGGAAGCGCACGGAGCTGTGGCGCGAAGTGGCGGCCGAGCGGCGCGCACAGCACGCACGCGGCCGCACCGCCCGTGCCGAAGGCGCCAATCAGGTCGACGAGATGCTGGCCCAGATCGACTTCCTCCGCGAAGAGCTGGAGACCGTGCGCAGGGGCATGAAGAAGCGCTGACGCAGAGCGTCAACGCGGCTTGTCGATCAGCACCACCACCGCCCCTTCGATGCGGTTGTCGGTGGTCTTGTACGGGCGCACCCGCATCGAGTAGCGGCGGCCGTCGCGGTCCTGGACCTGTCGCTCGAGCACTTCGAGGTTCTCGACCACGTCGGCGATCAGCCGCGGCAGCTCCTTCAGGTCCAGCGTCGTCTTCAGGTCCTCGATCGACCGGCCCACGTCGGCGGCGATGAGGTTCAGGGCGCGCTGCGCGCCGGGGTTGAACCGGCGGATGCGCAGGTGGCTGTCGAGCATCAGGATCGGCAGGTCGACCGAGGCCAGGAGGTTGACCAGGTCGTTGTTGGCCTGGGCCAGCTCCTCGTTCCGGTTCTGCAGCTCCTCGTTGAGCGTGATCAGCTCCTCGTTCGACGACTGCAGCTCCTCCTTCGCCGTCTCCAGCTCCTCGTTCGTGCTCTGCAGCTCCTCGTTGCTGGACTGCACTTCTTCGTTCGCCGAGCGCAGCTCCTCGTTCATCGCCTCCTGTTCTTCGATGATCGACTGCAGGTATTCGCGCGTGGCGTCGAGCTCGCGGCGCAGGCGCACGGTGTGGCGGGTATCGGGCTCGGGCGCGGCGGCCTGCTTCTTCCGCCCCCTGGACGCCGGTGCGGGCTCCGGCTCCGGCTTGGCCTCGAAGAGCACGATCTGATAGCGCTCGTTCGCGGCCGTCTGGAACGGGATCACCTCGATGTCGACGAGCGTCGTGTCGCCGTTCGACTTGACGCGGAGACCCTCCCGCCGTACCGGCGCGTCCTGCTTGCGCGCCGCCGTAATCGCCGACCGCAGTTCCGCCAGGAGCCCTTCGCGCGCCATCTTCAACACGTTGAAGCTGGCCACGCCCGACGGCGGCTCCAGGAACAGGCTCGTGCGTCCCCGGAACTGGAGCACGTCCATCTGTTCGTTGATCAACACGCCGGGCGGCGAGAAGCGCGACAGCATGAGCCGGTCTGCGTCGCGGAAGATGTTGCCGGGGGAGGTCATCTCTTCCTGCACGGGCATCCTTTCCACACGTTCGGGCGTCGTCATAGGCTCGAACGCGATCGTCCTGCGGTGAGGCGCTGCTTTCTTCTGGTAGATCTTGTGTCTCCGGTCGACGACGGCGAACAGGTCGCCGTACGTGCCGATGGACTCGGAGCTGCCCAGGACCAGGTAGCGGCCCGGATTGAGCGCGTAGTGAAACACGGACATGATCTTTTTCTGCAGCGCCGGGCCGAGGTAGATCATCACGTTGCGGCAACTGATCAGGTCCAGGCGCGAGAAAGGCGGGTCCCGGGTGAGGTTCTGCCTGGCGAAGATGCAGCAGTCCCGCAGCTCCTTGGTCACGCGGAACATCCCCTCGGCCCTGGTAAAGAAACGCTCCATGCGTGCCTGCGACACCTCGGCGGCAATGTTCTCGGGATAGAACCCCAGGCGCGCGCGCTGCACGGCGGAGTCGCTGACGTCGGTACCGAAGATCTGCACCGGGCAGTCAAAGCCGCCTTCCGGCGCGAGCTCCAGCACGGACATGGCCAGCGAGTACACCTCCTCGCCCGTGGCGCACCCCGGCACCCAGATGCGGAACGGGTCCTGCCGGCTGGCGAGGAGAGTAGGCAAGATGTCGAGCTGCAGCGCGGCGAAGACTTCCGGGTCGCGGAAAAACGAGGTGACCCGGATGAGGATGTCGGCGCAGAGATGCTCCAGCTCGCGCCGGTCCTCCCGCAGCCTGGCCACGTACTCTGCAATGGAGTCCAGCTTGTGCAGGGCCATGCGCCGCCGGATCCGGCGCTCGATCGTGTTCGGCTTGTAGTGCGTGAAGTCGATGTCGTGGACCGCGTGCAGCAGCCGGAAGACCATGCCCAGCTCGCGCTCGGGCAGGCGCGGGGTCCGTCCCGACACATAGGCATGGCGGACGATGCGGAGCAGCTCGGCGCCGATCTGCGCCGGCGGGAGGACGAAGTCGATCGCGCCGATCGACGCCGCGGCGTGCGGCATCAACGGGAACTTCGCGGTCTCGTCCTGCGCGAACGTGATCCCGCCCTCGGCCTTGATGGCCCTGGTGCCCAGGGCCCCGTCGGAGTCGGAGCCGGACAGGACCACCCCGATCGCGCGCGGGCCGTGGTGTTCGGCCAGCGACCGGAAGAACAGGTCGATGGGCATCCCCCGGGTCTCGCCGCGCATGCTGGTGAGGAAGTGGCCGTCCGTCAAGGTCAGCATCGACGCCGAAGGCGCGACGTAGACCTGGTTGGCCTCGATGCGCATCCCCTCTTCCGCCCGCGTGACGGGCATGCCCGTGGCGCGCGAGACGACGTGCGCGAGACCGTCCTGGTGCGGTTCCTGGTGGAGGATATAGACGAACGCCATTCCCGGTTGGTCGCCGATGCTCCCGAGGAGCTCGAGAAACGGCGCGATCCCGCCGGCCGACGCGCCGACCGCGACGATCGGGAACGTCGTTTCGGGTGCCGCTGTCGCGGGATCTTCGTTCGGGCCTCGTTCTGGCATCGGAGTGTCCGGAATGGAACCGATTCTGTCAGATCGGCGCGTCGTCGTCATCGGTGCATCCGCGGGAGGCGTCGAAGCGCTGATGCGGCTGGTCCGCGACCTGCCCAGGGACTTTCCCGCGCCGGTCGCCGTCGTTCTTCACGTCCCGCCCGATTCACGGAGCATGCTCGCGGAGATTCTCCAGCGCAAGGGCCATCTTCGGGCGAAGGCCGCGGTGGACGGCGAGGCGTTCGAGGCCGGGACGATCTACGTGGCCCCTCCGGACCATCATCTGCTCATCCACCATCTGCTCAGCCACGGCGGCGCAACCCTGACCCTGGCCGTGACGCGCGGGCCGCGGGAGAACCGGCACCGCCCCTCGATCGATCCGCTGTTCCGCAGCGCGGCGCTGGCCGCGCGCGAAAAGGCCATCGGCGTGATCCTGAGCGGCATGCTGGACGACGGCACGGCCGGACTCATCGCCATCAAACAGTGCGGCGGCACCGCCGTCGTGCAGGACCCGGCCGACGCCCTCTATCGCGGCATGCCCACCAGCGCGGTCGAGAACGCGGAGGTGGACCACGTGGTGCCGCTCGCGGACCTGGGCGCGCTGCTGACGCGGCTCGTCCGCGAAGCGCCTCCGCGAAGAAAGGATGCCGAGGCTCCGGACCTCAGGCTGGAGACGAACATGGCCGAGCTCGAGCACGACGCGCTGCACTCCGACGACCGCCCCGGCACTCCTTCGCCGTACTCCTGCCCCGACTGCGGCGGCGTGCTGTGGGAGATCGCAGACGGCGAAGACGGCGAGTACGCGCGCTTCCGGTGCCGGGTCGGCCATGCCTTTTCGCCCGATACCATGCTGGAGGCACAGGACGACGTGCTGGAAGAGGCGCTCTGGACGGCGATGAAGACGCTCGAAGAGAGCGCGCGCCTGTCGCGACAGCTCGGCGACCGGGAACGGCAGCGCGGTCACGACTGGCTGGCACAGCGTTTCGAGGAGAAGGAGCGGGAAGCCCGCACCCGCGTGGAAGTCATCCGCCGCCACCTCCTGCGGAACGACCCGGTGTTCGCCGAAGGCTGACACCCGTCTTTTTACGACCGCACGCTGCTCCGATCCAGGGTGCGCCGGTTTGCGGCCGCGACCCGCAGGGTAGCGAGGATCGCACTCCGCATCTCCAGCATCGCAGCCGCACCGCGGATCTTCAGCTCGTCGAGCGTGGGCGGATGTTTTTCGTTCAAGCGGTTACGCTCCACGGCGAGTCTACCCCGGTCCGGTCACGTACCTTGCAATCTGTCCTGCGCATGTTCGAGCGCAAAAAGAAGACTTCCGGCCTCGTCGATGGCGGCGAAGGCCGCGGCATTCCCCTCGAAGGCCACGACGACCGACCGCCCACGGGTTATCGCGAGGCCGATGACGAGCTGAAGGAGCTCGAGGACCGCGATTTCGGCTGGGAGGAAGGCGACCCGGCCGACCGCCGGCGCGATCCGCTCCGACGTTGACACCGGCAGAGTGAAACCTGCGGCAAACTGCCTCTTGTCGGTCATCGTCAGGAAGGCGTCACGGAGCTGGCAAAACGCTAGCTGTCATCCCGAGCCGCGTAACGGCGCAGGTGCGCCGGTGAGGATGAATGACATTGCTGATGCGCCGGAGGCGCGACAGAAGGTAGCCGGTGGCAAGCGCGGAGCGCGTAGCCACCGGGACCACGTCGCGCTCCATTTCGGCCCCGGAGGGGCCGTAGACGGTGCTCTGGCGCCCCTCCGGGGCGCGCAATCGTCGTGATCCTATCTATCCGGTGGCTGCGCCGCTACGCGGCTTACCACCGGCTACCTTCTTTGGTCCCTTCGGGACCCGTGTCATTAGAAGCGTCGAGCGAGGGATGACAGGGTTAGAACCGGCCTGCCGCACGTTCCTTGGGCGGCAACACCTCTAAACACGTCGTCCACCAGCCGCTCACCACTGTCTCCACGAACGCCTCCGGCAGTTGTTCGGCGCGCATCTCGTCCGCCAGTGCGTGGTAGTCGTATGCGATCGGGACAAACTCCACGCTCCCGCCGTCGACGATCGTGATCCACACGTTCGTCCGGCCGTCGTTCGCGGGACGTCCGATCACGCCGGCGTTGATCACGTGCTTCCCGCCGCTCAGCGCCTTGTGCCAGTGCAGGCCCGTGTGCGTGCAGACCAGGACGTCCGCGTCGTGATCGCGGCAGAGCTTCTCGAGGAACGGCTCGGGCGACGTCGACCGCCACAGGAACTCGTTGATCTTCCGCGGCGAGCCGTGCACCAGCAGGAACCGCTTGCCGTCCGCGACGAAGCGGATCTCCCGCGGCAGCGTCCCCATCCAGTCCTTGTACGCGTCGCTCGTCTTCGCGAACGTGTAGTCGTACGAGATCTGCGCGTAGTGATTGTCTCGCGGGTCGGTGTAGCCGCAGTGGCAGTCGCTTGCGCGCGTCGACAGCGACTCCTCGTAATTCCCCTGGATGCCGGGGATGCCGCGCTCGAGGAGCAGCCGCGGGATGCGATCGGGGTGCGGCCCGAAGGCGCCGAGATCGCCGAGGAAGTAAGTGGTGTCGCAACGGCGGCGCTCGATCTCCTCGAGCGCCGCCGTCAGAGCGTAATAGTTCGAATAGATCCCGCCGATGAACGCAATGCGCACGAGGCGAGTGTATCTCCGTGCATCCTCTGTGGTCTCTGTGTCCTCTGTGGTGAACGGTCTCCCTGCGTTCCTGCCACGATGAAGAGACCGTTCACCACAGAGAGCACAGAGACCACAGAGGACGCACAGAGAACATTTCAGTTGGCGGTGATCCGCAGAGCCGCCGCGGCGATCGCGTCCGCCTGCGGGGCGTACGCCGCTTCCAGCGGAAACGACGCTGCCGCCGGCGCGTCCGGACCGGTCAACCGCACCACCGGCGCCTTCAGCGCGCTGAACGCCTTCTCCGCGAGGATCGCCGAGATCTCCGCGCCCACGCCGCACGGCGCCGCCGCCTCGTGCACCACGATCGCACGTCCGGTCTTCCTCACCGAGGCCAGGATCGCGTCCTCGTCGAGCGGCTTCAGCGAGCGCAGGTCGATCACCTCCGCCGATACCCCCTGCTCCGCCAGCGCTTCCGCGGCCGTGAGGCACGAGTGGACCGTCTTCGCGTACGAGATCAGCGTCACGTCACTCCCCTCGCGGCGGATCGCAGCCTTCCCGATCGGCACGACGTGGTCGCCTTCAGGGACGTCTCCCGGCTGGTAGGTCAGGCCGATGTCGGCGAAGAACACCACCGGGTTGTCGTCGCGGATGGCGCTCTTGAGCAGCCCCTTGAAGTCCGCGGCGGTCGACGGCATCACCACCTTCAAGCCCGGCGAGGCCACGAACCACGACTCGAGGTTGTGATTGTGCTGCGCGCCGACGCCCCAGCCGCCGCCCGTGCGCGCCAGCGCCACCATCGGGAAGGAGAACTGTCCGCCGGAGATGAAGCGCAGCTTGCCCGCACTGTTGACGATCTCGTCCATCGCAAAGGTCATGAACGGCGCGAAGAGAAGATCGATGACAGGACGCAACCCCGTCGCCGCCGCCCCCGCCGCCGTCCCCGCAATGATCCCCTCGGCCAGCGGCGTGTTGCGCACGCGTTTCGGTCCGAACTCTTCGACAAGTTTGTGTTCTTTCGTCGCGACGCCTTCGCCGAACGCGATCACGCGCGGGTCGCGGCGCATCTCTTCCGCGAGTGCTTCACTGAGTGCCTGGTCTGTGGTCATGGTTTTCATGGCAAGTCCTTTAGTTGACAGTTTGCAGTTGGCAGTTGACAGGAGAGGAGGCAACGGGAAGGAGCTCTGGCTCCTGTCAACTGCTAACTGTCAACTGCCAACTCGTCATGCGTACACGTCAGTCGTCATCTCGTCGAACGAGGGATACGGCGACGCCTCGGCGAATGCGGCGGCGGATGCGATGA
Organism: uncultured Acidobacteriota bacterium; assembly: GCA_963821585.1. GTDB lineage: Bacteria > Acidobacteriota > Thermoanaerobaculia > Gp7-AA8 > Gp7-AA8 > QHVT01. The sequence goes on along the minus strand of CAWGEI010000003.1, from coordinate 1,669,143 downwards.
CCTGCTGCACGCGCGCCTTCATCTCTTCCAGTTCGATGACGTTCAGGGTCTCGTTCTCCAGCAGACGCGCTTCGAGCGTAGCGATGGGGTCCTTCGCCTGCCACGACGCCAGCTCGTCCTTGTTCACGTAGGCCTGATCGTCCGGCTCGAGGTGGCCGCGCAGGCGGTAGGTGTAGGTCTCCATGAAGTACGGCTTCCGGTTCTTGCGAACGTACGCGGCGGCTTCCTTCGCGGCGGCGTGTACGGCCTCGACGTCGTTGCCGTCGACGGTCACCGCGGGCATGCCGTACGAGCCGGCCCACTCGCTCACGTGGTCCGTGAGCATGGTCTCCTTGCGGTGGACGAACGCCTGCCACTGGTTGTTCTCGCAGACGAAGAGCACCGGGAGCTCCCACACCGCCGCGAGGTTCAGCGCCTCATGGAAGATCCCCTCGGTCGCCGCACCGTCGCCGAAGAAGACGACGGCGATGGCGTCGGTCTCCTGCATGGACAGCGAGAGGCCGACGCCCGGCGCGAGCGAGAGCTCGCCGCCGACGATGGTCGAGGTGAGCACGACGCCCAGCTCCTTGACCGAGATGTGCAGGCTGCCGCTCTTCCCTTTGCAGTAGCCCGTGGCCTTGCCCGAGATCTCCGCGTAGAGGCGTCCCGGATCGGCGCCGCGGGCGATGAGGTGTCCCGCACTGCGATGGTTGGTGAGAATCAGATCGTGGCTCGCGAGCGCGCTGACGACGCCGACGGCCGAGGCTTCCTGTCCGACGGAGGTGCAGACGCTGCCCGCCTTGCCCGTCGCGCGGCGCTCGACGGACCCCAGCTCGAAGGCCCGGATCGTCAGCATCGTCTCCAGCGCTTCCGCCGCCGCACTGCGCTTTTCGACAACCGTTTCCATGATGGTCACTGCGTTCTCCTTTGCGCGCAATGTAGGGCGCGCACCGGGAGGCGCGTTGCTAAGAACTTCCTAGCAGGAGCTGAAAAGGTGGAAGGAGGCGGACCCGCCGCGGGTTGCGATCCTAAGAAGTTCCTATGCTTCGCGACCGGTTCGCCCGTCCACTCTCCTCGGCTTCTCCCCACTCCTCGCAGCAGCGGCGGCCTACCTGCGATTTGGCGGACACCATCACGTCGTATCCCGGCAACGCCTCTTCTCCCGCCCCGCGCTCCTCGGCGCGCTGTTCTTCTTCGCCATCCCGATCGCCGTGCAGCTCGTCGTCGATTCCGCCATGCGCTCGGCCGTCGCGACGACCAACGTCACGCTCCTGCACGTCCTGAAGCCCCTGTACGACCCCGATCAGCTCGCGTCGCGTTGGGCCGCCGACACAACGCCGCCCGCCGAGAAGGAGCGCCTGTCCGCGGCGTATCGCGAGCTCACGGGCGAGATTGTGGAGTGGCGGATGCAGGTGATGCTGGATTGAGCGGGGTCTCGAACACGAAGTCGATGCCGTCCTTGGCGACGATCTCCTGCCGCCCGGGAATCACTGCCCGCCAGAACGCGAGCGCGGACACATTCGCGGGCAGCACGGTCAGCTCCCAGATTCCGGGGAAGCGCGCGAACAGCGAACGCGCGAACGCGGCACCCGTGCCGCTGCGGCGGTGCTCCGGTGCGACCCAGAACTCCGCCAGCACGTATTGCGTCTGCTGCCGCCGGAACGGGAACGCCTCCAGGCCGAGGAATGAGAATGCTACGGGCTCGCCGCCGCGCACGAACGCCAGCGCCGAGCAGCCTGCCTCCTCCAGCCAGTACCTGAGGAGGGCCGGGTGCCACACTCCCTGCGCGTCTCGCTCGTATTCCGCGCCAACCGCTACCAGCTCTTCGATGTAGTGCGGAGTCACCTCCGCGATCCAGCGGCGCAGGTCCGGCGAGCTGCGAATGTCGCGAATGTCATCCATCAACGCAGATTCCAAAACTCCGAGATGAACCCGAGTCCGGCGAAGACTGCTTCCGTTTCCCCGAGAGTCCGTCGCTGCCACGCGGGGTCGCGACGGTCCTCACCGTACCAGACCCGCGCCAGGCTCCAGCCCTCCTCGAGCGTCAGCACCGCGCCGCGCGGCATGCGCCACGTCGCGCACCAGCGGTCGATGTGCTCTTCCGACCGGAAGAGCAGCATGGTCTTTCACGTGAAGACGATGTCCTGCCACCATTGCCTCGCGGGCAGCGCGAAGTGAATCAGGCCGCTGCCCACGACCTGGCCGTCGCGCACCGCGACGTGCATCGCCGCGCCGCAGTCGCCGCAGCTCGTATCGATCTCCACGTCCTGTTGCAGCGTCCCCGCGATGCCGAGGGCGTCCCAGATGCAGTTGCCGTAACCGGAGAAGTTGAGGGTGGTGACCCGGAACGGCGTCGGCACGGCGGAGAACGGCCCGGCCATGAGGATCTCACCGTCACGCAGGACGAGCATCCGCGCGGCGGCGAGTCGTTCCAGCCCGGCGCTGATCGCAGCCAGCGGGTGGTCCATCGCCTCGCTGAGCCGCGACGCCAACGGAGGCGCGCCCTCGCGCATGGTGACGTCGTAGACGCGCCAGCGGACGGCGTCGTCGAAGCTCAGTTCGGAGGACAGCACGTGCGAACAATACCGCATGCATGCCGTCCATAATCGCAGGGAATGTCAGCGCTCGAACGGAACCCCTCCGCGGATGCGCTCGTCTCAGACGACAGAATGAAAATCGCCGGTACGATCGTGCTCGCAGCGCTGGCAGGTTGGCTCGCTCGCGGGATCCGTTTCGGCGAACCGCCACCTCCGCTGCGCGCGGAGCAGCCGGTCGTACAACGGAGCGAGCCGCTTGTCGCGCCGCCGGCCATCGTCCGTCGCGTTCCGCTCGAGGGCACATCTCGCGGGAAACGAAACCTCTTCGCGTATCCCGTCCACGAGCAGCCGGTCATCATCGCGCGGGCCGTCGTACAGGAGCTCCCTCCCGTAGCGACACCCGCTCCCGCCCTCGAAGCACCTGCGCCGCAACCGATTCCGTTTCCTTATCGATACATCGGCACGTTCGGACCGCCGCAGCATCCGGTCGCAGCATTCAAACGCGACGGCGACGTCGTCACCGTGTTGCGGGGACAGCGCATCGGCGACTTCGTGCTGCGCTCGATCGGCATCGAGAGCGTCGAGGTCGAAGGTCCGGACGGGACGCGCCGGGTTCCGCTAACGAGCGACCTCTGAACGGATGTCCGCGCTATGCCAGAATAGGCTCATGCCCTCGAAGACGTACAAGACCGAGATCGTCCGCGAAGGCTCGATGTGCTACATCCCCGTCCCGTTCGATCCGAAGCCGGTCTTCGGCAAAGTGCGCGCCCCGGTGACCGTCACGGTGAACGGCTACACCTACCGCAGCACGATCGCACCGATGGGCGGCGTCACCTGCATCCCCCTGCGCAAGAGCAACCGTGAAGCCGCGGGGCTGGAAGGCGGCGAGACCGTCTCCGTCACCCTCACCCTCGACGACGCCCCCCGCGAAGTCGAGCCGCCCGCCGATCTCGCCAAAGCCCTGAAGGCCGCCCCGCCCGCGTGGGACCGCTGGCAGGAAATGAGCTACACCCACCAGCGCGAATGGGCCGAGGCCGTGGAAGGGGCGAAGAAGCCGGAGACGCGCGCGAAGCGCATCGACGACGCCGTGCGCGCGGCGGCGGCGCGCCCGGCGCGGAAGAAGTGAGCGGTTAAGAACTAAAATGACTATCGAGAAGCCGATGGAAACCTCGCTCGATGACAGCCCTCCTGAGGACAGCAACTATCACGTCTATGTCCAACAGAAGATCGAGCGCGGGATCGAGGCAGCGGAAGGCGGAGAGTTCATCTCCGATGAAGAGATCGAGCGGCGGATCGCACGGCAACACGAAGAGCGGATCTGAATCGAGCTCCGTGGCCAGCATGTCTCCCAAACAGTGAAAGCTCACGTGGCGCGCGAAGGCGCGCTTTACAATCTGGCCCCCGTGCGGAGCGCGGGGGTTGGCGTGGCGTTCCCCGGTGCGACCGCGAAGGCGGTCGCTCCAATTTGCGCGCGTTCGAGCGGCCGCCTTCGCGGCCGCGTTTTGCGGGCGACCTCCGAACCCCGCGCATAAGCGCGGGGGCTACATTCTGACGCGCGCCTTCGCGCGCCACGGTGCTCGATTTCCGTCTACGGAAATGACGGATCCACCCCAACCCTCACCGCAAAAGCACCAGTCGACCATGCCAGTAGCCGGGACGTCTTCTATGGTGGGCAACTGCGACGATGATGAGCTCCTCGTCGTCCAGAAGGTAGATCAGGTTGTACTTGAATGTGCGAAAGGGAAACTTGCCAACAGGCTTGAGAAACCGCGCCCGCATCACTTCCTGCGAGACCGGAGACGCGCAAACACTTCTTCAGCGGGAACTGCCTCGATGTTGCCCGCTTTATATTCCGCGTAACGACGCTCGGCCTCCTGTGCCCAGAGTTGATCATTCTCTTCTTCGGAGAGGTCGTCGATGCTGTCGGCGATGTCCTTCAGCTCCCTGCTCATAACGGCACAAATTCTAACAGTTACCCGGCTGCAGGCTGGCCGAAGCGCTGCCGCAGTACACCGACAAACGCCCGATCCGCGCGTCCCGAAACGAGTCCCACGATCGAATACCCGCGCCACCACGCGAGGATGCACGTCACCGCGATCAGCGCGGCCGTAACGGCGAAATTAGGCCAGGCGTTCAGGTACCACTGACCGGACCATACGAGTTGGGGCTGATCACGCAACGGGGAGAGGTACGGGATCGGCCACTGGTAGTCGTCCGGACCGCGGGAGCCGACCAGATCGCCGAGGAGGTGAAGATGGACACCGATGAAGCAGAGGACGCCCGCGCGCGGCGAGGTGAGGACGGCGGCCAGCGTCGCGAACACAACCGCGAAGAGGAGGTTGTGCGCGAGAACGTGGTGATACTCCGTCCACCAAAGGAGCGGATGCGCCGTGTAGCGGGTGGCCAACTCCGCGAGCATGCCGAGGCCGTCGAGATCCGGAACGGCGGCGGCGATCGTGATCGCCGCCTTCTCGCGTCGCGTCAGGCGCGGGTCGAGCTCGGCCAGGCACCAGCCGGTGAGGATGTGGGTGGTGGGATGCACTTCATGGATGAGACGGTTCTCCCCGCGCGTCAGTTCGCCGGCGCTTCCAGCCGGCTTTCCGCGATCCATGCGAACAGCTCCTGGCTCTTCGCACGGAGCTCCAGCGTGCGGCGCTTCGCCTCACGGTAGTCGTCGTCGGGAATGAGCTGCCGAGCGTGCTCGAGGGCGCTCAGCATGGTCACGGTTTCGGCGTGGATGGCGTCGAGCGAGCGCAGGAGGGCGGCGGTGGCGGTCATCCAACGATCCTAAAGACCGTGTCTGTTCCCTTTTGGACTCACGTGGTGCACGTCACACCGTCGACCCAGCACGTATGGCACGCGCCGTACTTCAAGGGGAAGGGCCGCAGCGTCTCCGCGAGCGTCTCCCCCATCCGCGCCTCCGGCTCTTCGATGAGGATGGGGCAGACGTACACGCCTTTGCTCGTCACCATGCGGCAGCCGGAGCATTGCAGCGCCGAGGCGTCGCCGTCGTCGATCGACTCCAGGCGCTCCCAGTCTTCATACGCGCGCGTGCGCGTCTCCTCCGCTCCGATGCGGAACAGCGACAGCACTTTCAACCGCGGGCGGTCGAAGCCGAAGCCGCGGATGATTTCCAGGAACCGCGTGCGCCCCTCCGCGCTGGCGACGCCTTCCGCGGCCGTCGTCACGGTAATGACCGGATTGAGACCAACATCGGCGAGATTCTTCAGGCCGATCATCACCCGATCCCACACGCCCACGCCGCGAATGGCGTCGTGCGACTCGCGGTCGAAGCCGTCCAGGCTCACGCGGATGTCGAGGGAATAGTCGCTCGCGTCGAACAACGCGCGCAGGCGGCGGCAGACCTCGGGACGCAGCAGCATCCCGTTCGTCAACACGGTGGCCGGCCCCTGCTGCAGCGTCGCTTCGAGGATGGCGAGCATGTCCCGGTTCATGAACGGCTCGCCGCCGGTGAAGTAGTACTCGCGCACGCCCAGCTCCCGCGCCTCGGCCAGCCGCCGCTCGACGTCCGCGAGCGACAGCATCTCGTGCGCATGGTTCTTCGGCGAGCAGGAGATGAAGCAATGCGTACACGCGATGTTGCAGACCGTCCCCGCGACCTGGAACCAGAGCGTGTCGAGCGCCAGCATCGGAACGTGCGGAGTCATAGCGAATCGAGCACCGTCTCCAACTGCATCAAACCGGTCTGCAACAGAAACGTGTTCGAGCGCCCATACGCCCGCGAGCCGACAAAGAAGAATCCCGGCTCGCCACTCTGCAGGTCGTCGTGGCTCACGGCCGGCACCATCAGGCAATCGGTGACGTTCGACACCGCGCGATACAAACGCGCGCCGCCCTCGGTCACGGGAGAAATCTCCACGGCCAGCTCGCTGAGGAACGATCCATCGGGACGGTAGCCGGTGAACGCCGCGACGTAATCGACTTCGACGATGCGGTTTCCCGTCATCGCCACGACGGCGTGCCCGTTGTTCTGCGCCACGCTCTCGATCATGGCCCGCCGCTCGACGCGCAGGAACTGCGGCGGCGCCTCGGCCAGCGCATTCGCGCGCGCCACGACGCCGGCGCGCTCGGGCAGCGGATCGTTCGACACCTCCTCGCACGGCCGCCGGTTCGGCGAGCGCACGGCCCAGACCACCCGCAGCGACGCATCCGTGCGGGCCATCTCTTCAAGAAACACCGATCGCGTTCGCCGCGGAGTGGCCGTCGCCGAGGACAAAAACGGTGCGGCCGCGCAGGTCGTCGCCCAGTGCCGCGAGGGCGCCGAGCGTGCGGATCGGGCGGCGTGCGAGCCGCGACTCGCCGCGCGCGGGCAGGCCGCCCGCGCCCATCGGACGCGGCACCGTCAGACCGCCGCTCGCGTCGAGCACCACCTCCGCCTCGAACGTCTCATCGTCCTCGCACAGCACGCGGAACGGACGCTCCGCGCGCAGAGGATGGCCCGCGTAATCCGTCCGCGTCAGGCCGCGGCGGCCGATGGCGATGACGTTGCGCCCGAGATGAACGCGGCCGAGCAGCGGCACGCGCGCGGCGAGCGGCACCAGCACGCGATCCGCGTACTCCGGCCCGGTCAGCAGCGCGTCCGGGTCCGGCATGTCTTCGCCGAGGAGGTCGCGCATGCGGGCGGAGAGATTCATGTGCAGCGGCGAGAAGAAGCGCGTCGGACCCCAGGTCCGCAGCGACGACCCCACCTCTCCCCGCTCGAGCACCGTGACGTCGTGGCCGCGATCGGATGCCCCGATTGCGGCCGCGACGCCCATCGGCCCCGCGCCGACGACCAGCACGCGCATCAGACCTCCCGTCGGGTGAGCGCGTTGCACGATTGCGCCCAGTGCGCGATCGTCCCGCCGCCGCGGATCACCGCTGCGACCCCTACGGCCTCGGCCATCTCCTCGGGCGAGATGCCCGCGTCATTGCACGCGGACGAATAGGAGTCGATGCAGTACGGCTCCTGGATCGCATACGCCACGGCGAGTGCGATCAGTTTCTTGGTCTTCTCGTCGAGCGCGCCGGGCGCCATGGTGGCCTGGTACCAGTTGAGGAAGGCGTCCCAACCTTTGGGATTGGCCTTCGCGATTTCTCCGAAGCGCGCGAGGTCCTCGGACATGTAGTAGCTGGGCACAGAGAGCTCCTTTGGGAGTGATGAGTGATGAGTGATGAGTGGGGTTACGCCGAGGGCGGGGGGCGGGTGTGGAAGGTGCGGGTTTCGCCGTACGGGGCGTGCGAGCGGACCTCGGGGATGGTTGCGATGGGGGCGATCAGGCCGCGCCACGGTTTTTCGCGGCGGGCGGCGGTGATCGCGTGTTGGGAATCGAGGTCGGTGACGGTCTCGACGACGAGCAACTCCGCGAAGTGCTCGCGGCAGTGTTGGGTGGTGAGGTCTTCGAGGAGCGCGCGGTCGGCGCGGGTGATGCCCAGGTAGTTGACGCCGCCGTCAGCCGCGGGGGCGAGGACGGTGATCCCGCGGGCGAGCGCGGCGAACGTGACGCCGAGGCCGTGGGGAGGGGCGTCGATGGCGGCGAGGACGATGGCGTCATGGCCGCGCGCGAACGCATCCTCGGCGGCATTCGCGACCCGGAGGCCGAACGTCTCGCCGTGCTGCTCGATCCAGCCGCGCTCGATCTCCGGCGCGATGGCGGCGAGCGCGTCCCGGTCCTCGGGCGCGCAGGCGATCAGCGGCAGCGCTCCGTGACGCCGCGCGGCGCGCAGCCAGGCGGCCACGATCGCGCGGAACAGCCGCGCGCCGGACCGCATCCGCTTCGCCGCGGCCTCTCTCTCGGGACTCCGCGCGAACAACACGACCGCCGGTGACGCCATGTGCAGCGGAAAGTGTACCCGTTCACGACAGGGCGCAGAGGAGCGCGGCTCCCAGCCGGCCGCTCCGCCGGCATCCTGCCGGCCGGCTCTCGCGAGAAACGGCCGCCTGGAAGGCGGCGTAGCGGCCGGCTGGAAGCCGGCGCTCCGTTTCGGCGGACCAGCCGTCAAATGGACAAACTCGCCGCCTGGCCGGCTCGACCGCTCGTCGACTCCCCTACCACCCCGTGCTCGCCGGCGTGGAGAGCGCGATTGCCGCACCGGAGCACGTGATGCGCGAAGGCACGGGAGCGCTTTCCGGCCGTAACCGAGCGCCCTGACGGGCCGGCCGCGCGGGAGAGGGGCGCAACGACATGCTTCCGGCGCGTGACCAGATGCTTTCGGAGCGCGTCGACGTGCTCCGGGAACTTGATGACGGGCCCTCCGGGCGTACCAACACGCCCGCGGAGCGGAACAACACGCTCGGCGGGCGTGATGTTACGCTTGGCGAGCGTGTTGTTACGCTCGGCGGGCGTGTTGGTACGCTTCACGAGCGTGTTGTTACGCTCGGAAGGCGTGGACTCGCGCCCGCGGAACCTGCACGCGTGCCCAGGAAGCGTGCAGTTGCGCTCGGGGAGCGCGCACGCTCGCGCGGCGAGCGGGCAGCTACGCCCCCGAACGGCGCACTCACGCGCGGGCCGCACGGAGTTGCGCTCCCCGCGCCCCAACTCACGCGAACGAGAGCCGACAACGGGAGCGCGCCCCTTCGGTGCGGCATCGGCCGTCTTCGTCTGCCTCCGACTCCGGCTGCACGTCCGGCCCGGTGAGTCTCATCGGTTGCGGTCCCGGAACGCCGCCGGTCCGGCTCCGTACACCTTCACGAACCAACGGTGCATCGCCGATCGCGTTTCGAAGGCGCTCCGCGCGGCGATCTCGTCGACCGAGAGCGGAATCCTGCGCAGCAGCAACCGCGCCGCGTGCTCCACTTGTCGACTCCAGCGTGCAGTCCGTGAACTTCAACGGGACCCACGGGACTCGAACCCGCGACCTCCGGCGTGACAGGCCGGAGGTCTAAACACGGCAAGAGAGGAAACGAGAAGATCACATTGCTACCGTGCTCCACTTTGCCGATGCGATGCTGAAACACTTCGATTGGAAGCACATCCGATCAGGAAGAAGACAAGGACAATCGCGCGGCGCAGGCCGCGCGATTGTACGGGCTCGCTTTCCGGGTCAGCGAAGTTTGAAGGTCATGCTCAGATTCAGATAGAACCCAGTGTCGAACTGCTTCGAGGTCTTCAGTTCGTCAGCGGTGGTGAGGAGGTCGCCTTCGTGCAGCGCGGGAACGAGCTGCTCGATGCGCTCGAAGGAGATGCCGCCGCCGAGCGAGACGTTCCGATAGAACGTGAAGCCGACGCCGGCGAAAATGCCGGTATTGTCGTCGCCCGGCGCAATCCCCACTTGCACGTGCGGCTCGAAGATCTCGTTGCGCCACGAGGTCGGCGTGAGCGTCAGCATTGCGCCGAGGTCGAAGCCGGAGATGTCGTCGCCCTCGTCCGTGCGGACGATGCGGAACTTGCCGTCCGTAGTGGCCTGCGCCTCGTACGTCGGCCGCTCGGTGAAACTGTAGACCATCGTGGGCCCCAGGCCGAGGGTAACGGGGGAGTAGGGACTGGCGACAAACTCGTACGTGCCTGGCTTGGCGTCGCTGGCCTCGATCACCGGCTTGCGTTGCGCCCCGGAAAGGGCGTCGAACGCCTCGGTGTATTTGATTTCCAGGTCAGCAGGGTCGGTTTTCGTGGCCACGAAGGAGAGCTCTCCGAGGCGGAGTGGGGTGTTCACCACCTTCACGCGATTGGCGAGGTCCTCGGCGGCATCGATGGCCTTGGTGATCTCGCCCATCTGCGTCACCACGGCGAGCGTCTGCACTGTGCCGATGATGTCGTTGAGCATCGTTTGGGTATCCGCATTCGCTGCCTTCAGCATTTTGGCGAACTCCCCCGAGGCGAGCAGATTGCGGTAGTCGGTGGCGGTTTTGAGGTTTGTCCGCGCGGCTTCGACAGCCTTCAGGATTTCGTCAGCCCTGGTCTTGTGCGTGGCGAACGCCTGGTCGGAGTCGGTAATGCTTGCAAGCGCAATCTTTGGATAGGACTCGAGATACTTCTTCAACTCGTCGATGTTCGACTTGCTCTCGCTCCAGAAGCCCTCCGTAAGGCCTACCCTCGCTCGCGCGTTGTCGGCGACGCTCCCCAGTCGGTCGGCGGCGGCGCGACGATCCGTCGCGGCGGCGCGTTCACCGGCGGTGTCGGCATTCATAGCCAACCTATCCATCCGGTCCGCCTGGTTCTGGACCTCTTCAACCGGATCCGTCTGAGGAACCGCTCCCAGCGCGCCGGCGAAGGTCTCCAGAACGGCGACGAACGCCGAGGCGTTCTTGAAGTCGGTCGTGTCCACGCCATCCTTCTTCGTCCATTTATACGTGTAGATCAGCGGATTGCGATCCTGCACGTACACCACCACGCTCTCGCCGCTGACGAGCAGATATGTGTTCGACGCCTCCAGTTTGGTGCCGATCTTCTCCGGATTGACGACGAGCATCCGGCGATGCTGGATGTCGAGATTGCCTGTAGTCTTCACCGGTCGCGCCGCGATGGCCGGAAATGCCATCGCCGTGCAGAGAAAGAGCCCGATCACTTGCCGCATGGGGGGTCACTCCTTTCAGCAAGTGAGAGGGGCGAAGTTTGGTTTTTCCCTGGCTTTACGCAGCGACCGGCGATTCATCTTGTGCAGTGCGAAGAGCGACACGAGGTCGGATTTCATCTCCTCTGGCCGGCGAGCGGGTCTCCTCGCGCCGCACGGCGCGACCTGGCGCCGTCGATGGTCGAATACCTGCTCTCGATTCGTCCCGCGAACGCCTCCGGGCCGATCGATGCGAACCCCGAAACCGGCCGGCCGTACGTGGACATTCGCAAGCAGTGGAAACGCCTGCTCGCCATCGCCGGCGAAATGCTCGGCTACCAGCTGACCGGCAAGAAGGCCATGAAAGTGCCTCTACGGCTTCTGCGCGATTGTGCGGAGACGATGCGAGCGGTAGAGGTCGATACCTCGAGCGGCACTGTGGATGCCGGAACGGTTCGCCTACGGTTCTTGTCGCGGGCCCAGGCACGTCTTCGGGACATGAGATCGGCGGTTGGTCCGCCCACCCGAAGACGACATTCGACTCACCCCGGTAGGGATTTCGGTCGACTCGTCACTCCAATGAATACAGGAGTACCGCGTTGCGTGGCCGTTACGCCAGCAGCGCCGACCGCAGAATCGTCAGGAGGAACAATGCGCACTTCGATTTTGGCTGTCATGCTACTGCTCACATTTGCCATCAACGGCCAAATGTCCCAGGGACGATCCACGTCGTCCGCCACCGTAGCTGCCGCCGCGCGAACGTACGCGTCAGCGCTGGCCGAGCCCGGTAGTGAAGACTTCGCACGTCTGTTCCGGCTCGCATTCGCTCTCGGCATGGGATCGAGCAGTCCGCCAGAAGAACGGGGCGAGCGCAGTCTCGACTCCTCTCCTGCAGGCGTAGAATCCGACCGTCGGTACCAGCAAAACCTAGATGAACTGTCAAAAGACAAGGGCAAGATCTGGGGCGGCAAACGTGTTGCGCCGGGCGACTATCCGGATGTGGTCGAGGTTTCGGGTCCGGGCGGCGCCTGCACCGGCACTCTCGTGGCTGCGAATGCGGTTCTGACGGCAAGACACTGTCTCTGCGGCGATGTAGACGAGACGGTGACTTTCGGTGACGACGTGCGAGCTCCGCGCAGGACCGTCAAGGTGGATGCAGCAAAAACCGACAAGGCGACGCAATGCGTACGGGCTCTCGATTTCGGTGTTCTGATCCTCGCCGAGGAGGTTACGGACGTTCCACCGCGCCGATTGGCAACCGGTGCCTGGACGGACCAGGCGAAATCCATACTTGCGGTCGGTTTCGGTCGGACTGAGGATCCTGACGCGGAGCCTTCCGGGATCAAGCGACAGGTCGAGATTCCGGTAGCATCGACCGCGTGCAATGGCTTTGTCGATTCTCCACGTGGCGCACGCGAAGACGCTGCATTCTACAAGTGCAAGAAAGGCCAGGAGCTCGTTGCGGGTTCACCATTGCTCGACCGCGACAGTTGCAACGGCGACAGCGGCGGCCCCGCCTTCATCACGTACGGGTCGCAGCAATATCTGTCGGGTCTCACATCGCGCGCGGTACGCCGGACAGGTTACCGCCGATGCGGCGACGGTGGTATCTACGTGCGCAGCGATGGGGACGTCCTCGAGTGGCTGACCAATCACAACATCCCGGTCAACATCGGTGAGCCTGCTCCTCCGGCGCCGGTGAGCGGTATTTTAAACAAGGGTGTGACGGACTTCCAGCGGGCGTTGCGCGCAGATTCGGCCAGCGGAGTGTCGTCTTCGGGATTGGTGCCCGCATCACAAACGGCAGTCTCCGTGTCCGCGCCGCCGCTCAAGAAGCAGGTGACGATTCTCGGAATGATCATGGACCTGCCGGACGGGCGCGTAGCGGTCATGGCGAACGAGCCCGAAGCGAAACCGATCGTAGTTTCAAACGGTGACGGATTTCCCGACATCGCAAAGACGCTGCCGTTGTCGATCCGTGTTGCGCCGTCACCTGGCGGAGCAGAAGTCAAGTCGGCGATCCTGTCGTCCGAGGCGCAGTGGCAGGCCACCAAGCAGAGACTGCCGCGCACGGTGGCTGACGCTCTCGATCCACAGTACAAGGAGCTTGGCCGAGCGGTCCAGGCACTATTCGCAACCGACGGGGGCGATACGTCGGAAGTAGAGGCCAAAATCGAGGACGTCAGGCAAGCATTCATCCAGAACTACCGCAATCTTCAGAATGCCGGACGGCAGGCACGTCGTGCCTTCCTCACCAACTTCCGAGAGATTCAGCGCGACGGTAAGTCTTTCTACGGATCGTATGACGTGTATCCGACGGCGAGCTACGAAAGAATCTTCAAGGCGTCACGCGCCGTCGGTGGCGTGGCGCTTCGCGGCGAACTGCCGGAGTGTAGCGGAGCGCTCATTGGCAGCGATCTGTTTCTGACGGCACGACACTGCGTCGAGAAGTATTCACCGGAGGAGCTGGAGGTTCAGTTCAATTACGACGAGGACCTGAGGCGGCAGCCACTCGTCGTGGACACTTATCCGATCCTCTCGTATGAAATCCTCGGCACAGGCAAGACGCCGGCGAACACTCCGCTCGATTACGCGATCGTTCGGCTGGGTCGGAATTCAGATGGCGAAGACCCTGGCATCCACTGGTCCAACGAGTGTGTGTCGACGAAACGGCTGCGATTGCAGGATCCGGTGTACGTCATCGGACATCCTCAAGGTGAGCGTAAGAAGGTTCACGATAACAGTCACGTATTCTTCCCGTTCCGCCTGACACAGGTGGAAATGGATGAGCTGATCGTGTCGGTAGAGGCGGAATTGCTCGATGACGACGACGGCGCGGAAAAGCTCGATGAATTCCTGAGAAGTTACCGCCTGAAGATGGTCGGTTCGATGGTGACGTACGAGCAATACAGCATCAAATGGCAGCAGTTACCGGTCATCGGTGTGAATACAGATACGTTTCACGGCAATTCTGGTGCACCGGTGTTCGACCGGAAGCGCCACCACATCATCGGCGTCTTCTTCGACGGCGAGTCGGACTCCGGGGCATACACGCCGGGTTGGCGTCGACACGAAGCCGTTTTGCCAATCAGCGAGGTGATCGAGCAGCTACGCACGAAGCACTCCGATTGGCTGCGTGCAAACTCCGTGTGTATCGCCGACGATCGTCAAGTCGCTTCGCGATGATGGCACTGGCCGTGGAGCCCGTGACAGGCCGCGTGGAATGCGAAGTGGCGCAGGAGAAGAAGAATCGTGGCTTCGCTCGCCCTCATATCTCCCGCTCGGCGGCCTTGCGGGCGTTGGTCACGGCGAAAGGTCCCTTGTTGTGCAACGTCACGTAAATGCGGTTCGCGCCGCGGCGTTCGCCGAGGTGCAGCGTGTTCGCCTGGAACCCGATGACCGCGACGTGGAGCGCGATCGACGCGGCGCATTTTCCGTGGAACATTCACGCCGAAACGTGAAACATCACACGCTTTCGCGGCGGTTTCTGCGCAGGTTTTCGCCTTCGAGAATCGCGACCTTGCGAGTCAGCTTGCGAGTTACAACTTTCTAAGCAACCCGCTGAAAACACGAAAGCCGCCGAAGTGGCGGCTGGGTGAGTACTTTAGATTGGCGGGGCCGACGGGGCTCGAACCCGCGACCTCCGGCGTGACAGGCCGGAGGTCTAACCGAACTACGGCCCGCCTTAGAACTTGCGCCTTTCGGCGATACGCTGTCGGAAATTGGGAACCCGTCGCACAACCGGCGTGCAGCTGAGAAGCGAGAAATGGCGAGAAACCCGAAACTGCAACAGAAGTCGACACATGAAGCCCCATTCTCTCAGTTCTTTTTGCGGGGGTGCCGACACGAAGTCGTACGATGCAAGGAGAAGGGGAGCGGACGACACGTCGCTCCCGCTCCGTTTCACCCGCATCAGTAGAAGTAGCCGAACATCGTCGCGTTGTCGACACGATAAACTGTGTCGCCCGGCGCCGCTCCGCCGGCGTAACGGAACCGAATCTTGATCGAGTCGTTGCTGTAGTTTTCGATGTACATGCTGTACAACGTCTGAGTCGACTGCGGATAGATCACGGCCACAGTCTCGAGGACGGTGCTTCCGCGCATGATTTCCACGTAGAGACGTTCGGTGCCCGGGTTCGTCTTGATGATGTGGACGTCGAACGCCATGTCCATTGAGACGTAGGAGCCGGTGCTGACGGTCTGACTAAGGCTGGCGATACCACTGAGCTCCATCAACCAGTTAGTGCCAACCCGGACGCGATGGATTTTGGAGTTGCTCTTGACCCAGTTGGGACAGTCATAACTGAATCTTGTGTCGACGAGCAGTTCCTCGTAGTTACAGGGCCCAACACAGTTATCCGGGAGGCAGTTGGCGGCGTACGCGCTGCCGCTAGCGCTGGTCATGATGGCCAACAGCAACGATGCAACGATGCGGCGGGTTGTAGCGAAGCGTTTCGTAACAAATTTCATTCTTTTCTCCTTTGTTCGATTTCGTCCGCGGACGGTCTGTCATTGAAGATTCCGCAGGCCGGTCGACGGGCTTTGCCCTAAGGTCGGCTCGCCACGTCCCTCAGATGTGGGGAATTTGTGGTTTATCTATTCAGCCTTTCAACGTAGGGCGACGAGCTGATGCCACTGGCGTGGCCGCTCTTTGCGTCCTGCATCGTGTGGTGACCTCCTGCCAAGCACTGGCGGGCTGCTCGGCTACCCATTCATCCACACGCCGCCGCCGGCTCCCTTCGGCCTCTGGCCGCTCGAACCAGACCAGGTGATTGCAATGCACATCCACCATGAACCGCAACCCGGCATTGTCCAGCGGTAGCAGGAAGGCGTTCTCTCCGTAGGCTCCGTCTGCCGAAACCCACTTGAACCGGATCCCCTCCTCAACCGCCTGGACTACGATCTCGAGGGCCAGATCGAACTTCGTCTTTGGCGTTTTCCAGATCTCTTCGGGAATCCCAGCTCGCCGACAGCGCTCCGGATCGTTCGTCCACTCCCGTGGAATGAATAGGCGGGCGTCCGTCAGGGTCACCTTGTCGCGATGGGCAAGCGCGCCATACACCCCGACCTGACAGTTCTCCACCTTACCCAGTTGTCCGCAGTACTGGCGGGCCACTCCTGCCGAATGCTTCCCCTTCTTCGGAATCCCGCTCTCGTCGATCACCAGCAGTGTGTCGTCATTCCCGCCGAGCATGGCATCGGCATCTCGGGCCACCTGACGCATCACCGCCTCGGCATCCCACGGCGAGTTGGAAATGAAATGCTGGAGGGCCTGCTCGTTCGTGTCTGGAACGGCTTGCTCCATCCGCTCCATGTTCCGCCGCTCGGTCTGGAGCAGACCTCGCAGATACTTCCGCGCGGTGGAGATCGACGGTCGAGTCTTGGTCATGAAGAAACGATCGTAACGACGCGTAAAGGAGCCAAGCCTACGACTTATCGCTCGTAGTGAGCGCGTGGCATTGGCAATCCTCCCTTTCGATTTACGTTCGTGGTGGGCCGTGGCCCATTCGTCATTCCTCGCTCGCTAATCTAAATCGTCTGCGCCAGTTTTGAATCTGACAAAGTCGAACTAACACGCATCCCTCCGCGTCGCTGAGTGAGCATTACGCGCCGGCACGCGCACGCCTGCATCCGTCCGCCGCTCGCTTCCGCGCCCCTTCGCCCTCGCATTACTTGCCCTGCGCCAGCATCGCCGCCGGTCACTCGCCACGCCGCGCCGCTGCGCGAGCTTCGCGCGCCCGTGCGCTCACGTCTGCAATCGATCGCTTCGCTCTTTCAAGCGCGCTCCGCGCGCTTCACGTGCCGTGAAACGTTGGCTGTGTTCGCGTGGAACACTCGTGTTTTGCAGTGTTATTCGGTGCTTCTCACGGCCTCAAAAAACCTGATCTTGTGATGAAACCTTGTGAACTCCGATTTTCACTATTCGGCCGCAGAAAACACGAAAGCCGCCGAAGTGGCGGCTAATCAAGTGCTTAGATTGGCGGGGCCGACGGGACTCGAAACCCGCGACCTCCGGCATGACAGGCCGGAGGCCGCGGCAGGCGAGCTGACGGATCACAACTCAGCGGGCAGAGTCGATGGCCGTCGGATCGGTGGTTTGGGCGTCTGCGCGATCAGCACGTCCTAAGCGAGCTGGCGGGCCATCACCCGCTCATCCTTGACCCGCCTGGCGTCGACAAAGACCGAGTACCCCGACTGCGGGGTCGAACCCGTCGGTCGGAACCCGAATGGTGGCGACGTCCGCGAACGGGTTGAATTGGACACGTGCCTCGCCTTCGGGGACGACCCCGCGGTGACCTCCACTTCGTCCGGCAGGTTGGTGCGCATCACTCTCACACTGAAGACGAAGATGTCGCCCGGCTGGGCAGACGTCGGTTCGCCATCGAGCTCGAGGGCCAGCGCCACAGGGCCGTCGATCCGGACCAGCGCCTCTGCCGGCGTCACGTCGACGCCCGGGTCCTCGACCGTGACCTTCACCGTCCTGTCGCCCTGGTCGTCCGGGACGGTCGGGACCCGGAGCTCGATCTCGCCGAATTCCAGGTCCGGGTCATCGAGGGTGCCCGCGCCATCGGGCCGGACCACCGCCTTCACCGCGCTCAGCACGTTCTCCTTCTCCACGCGGATCCGGAAGCGGGCCTCCTCGCCGGCCATGATCTGCACGTCGGCCGGGGGGAGTGTCTCGAACCGGATCTTCGCCCGGCCGCGTACGTCGAGGCGCGCATCCGGCGGGTCCACCACACGCACGCGGTCCGAGACCCCGTTGAAGCGGACCGGGTAGACCCTGGGCGTCGTGTTCGGGCTGGTGGCGATCCGGAGCGTGGTGAAGTTGCCTCGCGTGGCCGGGGGATCGAAGGTGGCCACGGCTCCGGGCGGCAACAGATTCTTGTTGACCTGGAAGGCGATCTCGGCGTCCTCGGCACCCGCGCGCCGGTCCAGGTTGACCGTGTACGTGGCCACGCCGCCGACGTTGACGGTGTCGCGCACGCCGATGACGGAGAGGCGCACCACCGCGGCGGGCGCGACGATCAGCTCGACTGGCTTGGGTGTCGCCTTCACGCCGTCGATGCGGGACGTGCCGGTGATGAAGAACGTGTACACCCTGGACTCCAGCTGCGGGGAGGTCTTGACGATTACCTCGGTCCGCTGGAAGGTGCGGCACGGGGTGGGGTCGAATCGGGCGATCGCGAGCTCCGGCAGGCCTTCGGTGCCCGGGTCGACGATGTCGGACACACGAACGCCGTTCACCGTGCGCCTGAAGCGGCCGACGACGCTGCCGGTCTCGCCGGCCCTCAGGCTGATGCGATCGAACGCCAACGGCTGCGGCTCGTCGTCGGCCAATCCGCTCTCGAAACCAAACTGCGTTGGACCGGGCGTCACGCTCGCGGCGAGCGTGAACGACGGGCTGGTCGCGGAGGCCAGCGTCACTCCGGCGGAGTTGCGGGCGACAACCCGCACGGCGCATGTGGCCTGCGCCGACACCACCGGCAACGTGAAGGTCAGCGAGCGGGCCGCGTCATTGAGGGCACCGGGACCGACGCCGGCGAAGGACGCGCCGCCGTTCGTGGAGAGCTGCACGAGATGCGTGCTGACCGGCCCCGACGTCGTCCACTGGACCGTCAACGCGGAACCGCTGGCGAAGGTGCCGCCGAGGGGCGCCGTGATCTGCACCGTCGTCGGGTTTGGCCCGGGGGTGGAAGAGGCGATCCCGATCGAAGTGTCCGCCTGAGCGACCGCCACACCGGCATTGAGAGCGACGACCCTCACGATCGCAGGCGTCGACATCGACACCGTGGGGAGGGTGAAGCTGAACGAGCGGGCCGCTCCGGGGAGGTTGCCCGGCGTGAGGTCGGTGAACGAGGCGCCGCCGTTGGTCGAAAGCCGCACGCTGTGGGCGCTGACCGGCCCGGAGGTCGTCCACTGGACGTTCAGCGCGCTGCCGCCGGTGAAGGTGCCGCCCGCGGGCGCCGTGATCTGCACCGTCGTTGGATTCGGAGGCGGTGGCGCGGCCGCGATCACGACCGGGAGGTTGCTCTCGGCGATCGCCAGCCCGCCGGCGTTGTTCGCCACGACCTTGATGATGCACGTGGTCTGGAGGCTAACCGCCGGCAACGAAAACGTGAACGAGCGAGCGGACGCCGGCAGGTTGGCCGGCGTCACGTTCACGAACGATGCGCCGCCGTTGGTCGAGATACGAACGGCATGAGAGCTGACCGGCCCCGTCGTCGTCCACTGAACCGTCAGTGAGGATCCCGAAGGGAACGTGCCCCCGAGCGGAGCGGTGATGTCCACCGTGGTCCCGCCGACAGGCGCGATGGTAAAGACGCCGCTGTCGCCACGCGCGATCTGGACGCCGAGATCGTTCTTTCCCACCACTCGCACCCGAGCCTGCACAAGGCCGGCCGGGTTGGGAAGCGAGAACGTGTAGGTGCGCGGGAACGGGTCGAGATCCGTCACGGTGACCGTGACGTAGCTTGCTCCTCCGTTGGTCGAGAGCTGCACGGCCCACGCATCGACCAGGTCGTTCGAGGACCATTGAACTGTGATCGGTTGATTGCCTACGAAGGCCTGCCCGGCCGACGGTGTCGTTACTGTGACTGCCATGTGTGGCTCCTCTCTTCAAGGGGTTTTGTTCCTCTACGAGGCAGCCACCGATTCGGATCGGCGAGAAGTGGATTCATCCACGACTGGTCGATCTGCGAGCTCCAATTTTCTTCAAACTCGTCGCCTGGTCGACTCGACTGCTCGTCGACTCCTCTAGAATCCGCCCGACATGAAAAAATTGGCCCCGCTCCTGCTGCTCGCGCTCCCCATGTTCGCCGCGCCGTTCGACCGCTCGAAGTTCGAGATCAAGCATCACAGGTTCGTCCTCGACAACGGCCTCACGGTCCTCGTCCACGAGGACCACAGCGTGCCCGTCGTCGCGGTGAACGTCTGGTACCACGTCGGCTCGCGCAACGAGAAGCGGGGCAAGACGGGGTTCGCACACCTGTTCGAGCATTTCTTCTTCAACGGCAGCGAGAACTACCGCAGCGGCTTCCGCGAGGCGATGGACGACCTCGGCGCCAACAACCGCAACGGGACGACGAACACGGACCGCACGAACTTCTTCGAGGACGTGCCGGTGTCCGCGCTCGAGCGCACGCTGTACCTCGAAGCCGACCGCATGGGCTTCCTGGCTGGCAACATCACCCAGGAGATGCTCGAGCGCGAGCGCGGCGTCGTGCAGAACGAGAAGCGCCAGGGCGAGAACCAGCCGTACGGCCGCGCCTTCACGCGCATCGCCGAGACGATGTACCCCTACTCGCACCCCTACTCGTGGACCACCATCGGCTCGATGGAGGACCTCAACGCCGCCAAGCTCGAGGACGTGAAGGAGTGGTACGCGACGTACTACGGTCCGAACAACGCCGTGCTCTCGCTGGCGGGCGATATCACCGTCGACCGCGCGAAAGAGCTCGTGGCGAAGTACTTCAACGGCATCACGCCCGGACCGGCGCTCGCGCGCACCGAGGAGTGGATCCCGAAGCTCGACCGCAACATCCGCGACGAGATGGCCGACCGCGTACCGCAGACGCGCATCTATCGCGTTTGGCACGCGCCGTCGTGGCGCGGCGCGGGCGTGCAGTCGCTGAAACTGGCGGCCGAGGTGCTGAGCGGATCGAAGAGCGCGAGGCTCGACCGCCGGCTGGTGTACGAGAAAGAGCTCGTCACCAACATCGGCACGTTCGTCGACGACTCCGAGATCGCCGGAGCGTTCTACATCCAGGCCACTGTGAAACCCGGCGTCGACCCGGCCGTCGTCGAGAAAGAGATCGACACCATCGTCGCGGACCTCATCGCCAAAGGACCGACGGCCGAGGAAGTGCAGCGCGCGCAGAGCCGCTCGCTGGCCGGGTTCGTCCGTGGCATGGAGACCCTCGGCGGCTTCGGCGGCCGCTCGGAGATCCTCGCCGAGAGCCAGACCTACGGCGGCAGGCCCGACGCATACCTCGACCGGCTCGAGACCATGGCCAAATCGACGCCCGCCGACGTGCAGAAGGTCGCGAAGGCGTGGCTCGACGCTCCGCACTACACCCTGCTCGTCACTCCCCTGCCGCCGCTGGCCGCGGGCAAGTCCGGCGTCGATCGCAAAGTGTTGCCGTCTCTCGCGGCCGCGCCGGAGGTGACGTTCCCCGCCGTGCAGCGCGCGACGCTGCCGAACGGGTTGAAGGTGATCCTGCTCGAGCGCCACTCGACGCCGATCGTGAACGTCGCGCTCGCGGCGGACGCGGGCTACGCGTCGGATCCAGCGCCGAAAGCGGGACTCGCCGCGCTGACGCTCGACGTGATCGACGAAGGCACGACCACCCGCGACACGTTCAAGATCGTCGACGAGCTCGACGCCATCGGCGCGCAGATCAGCGCCTTCAACACCCTCGACCAGTCCGTCCTGCAACTGCAGGCGCTGCCGATGACCTTCGGCAAGTCCCTCGACCTCCTCGCCGATGTGGCGCTCCATCCCGCCTTTCCGCAGAGCCTCGTCGACCTCTCGATCCGCCAGCGCGTCGCGCGCATCCAGCAGGAGCAGGCGCAGCCCGTCGCGTCGGCGCTGCGCATCCTCCCGCGGATGCTCTACGGAGCAGACCACGCGTACGGCAAACCGTTCACCGGCTCGGGCTACGCCAACACCATTTCGCCGCTCGAGCGGACCGACCTCGCGGAGTGGCACCGCACCTGGTTCGTGCCGAACAACAGCACCGTGATCGTCACCGGCGACGTCACGATGAAGGAGCTCGTGCCGCAGCTCGAGCGCGTGTTCGGGTCGTGGAAGCGCGGCGACGCGCCTCGCAAGAACCTCGCGACCGTCCCGCGGACGGCGGGCAAGAAGGTGTATCTCATCGACAAGCCCGAGGCGCCGCAGTCGGTGATCATCGCCGCGCACGTGTCGGAGCCGGGCGGCCAGGCGGACGACATCGCCATCGAGAGCGTGCTTCGCAACTTCGGCGGCATCGCCACCTCCCGCCTCAACCGCAACCTCCGCCTCGACAAGCACTGGAGCTACGGCGTACGAGGTGGCCTCACCGACGCGCGAGGACAGCGGCCGTTCGTGATCACGGCGCCGGTGCAGACGGACAAGACCAAGGAATCCATCCTCGAGCTGATCAAGGAGATGCGAGGAATCGCCGGCGACCGCAAGATCACTGGCGAAGAATTCGCCAGCGCGATGCGCAACCAGTCCCTCAGCCTCCCCGGCCGTTTCGACTCGCTGGCCGCGCTGCAGAATGCCGCGCTCAATCTCACGAACTACGGTTACCCCGACGATTACTACGCCAGATACGCCAGCAACGTCCGCGCTCTCACCGAAGCGCAGCTGAACGCGGCCGGCAACAAAGTCGTACACCCCGAGGAGATCCTCTGGATCATCGTCGGCGACCTGAAGAAGGTCGAAGCCGGCATCCGCGAGCTCAACCTCGGCGAAGTCGTGCGGTACACCGGGGAGCTGTAGGGCGGGGGTCCTCGCGTGAGCGTACCGGCAAGATGCCGGTGAAACGGCCGGCTGGGAAGCCGGCACCACAACGGCCATGTGGTGCCGCCGCCCCGGTGGCCGTTTCGCCGGCGCCCCGCCGGTAGAGGGCGGTGGTCCGTAGAGGGCCGGTCTCCGGAAGATCTGGATCGCGTCCCCTCGGAATGTGACGATGTCCATTTCGATGGAGACGATTTAGGTTTCGATGGAGACGATTTAGGTTTCGATGAAGACGATTCAGGTTTCGATGAAGACGATTCAGGTTTCGATGAAGACGATTTAGCTTTCGATGGAGACGATTCAGGTTTCGATGAAGACGATTCAGGTTTCGATGGAGACGATTCAGGTTTCGATGGAGACGATTCAGGTTTCGATGGAGACGATCGCCCTCTGCGAAACCGACGATTCCTACGTTTTCACACGGTAGCCGAGCTTCTGCAGCTCGGCCGCGATTCTGGCCACGTGGTCGCCCTGGATCTCGATCTCGGCGTCCTTCGCCGTTCCGCCGGAGCCGCACTTCTTCTTCAGCGTCTGGGCGACGGAGGCGAGGATCTCGGGGGTGTGCTGGAAGCCGGTGGCGAGGGTGACGGTCTTGCCGGCGCGGCGTTTGCGGTCGACGGCCACGCGGATGGTCTGCTTCGACGGCTCGGCGTCGCGGGACGTGTCGAGCTTGCCGGAATCGCGGAGGCGTTTGGCTTCTTCGGGGTCGGAGGTCCAGACCAGTTTCGATGTCAATTTCGACAGGGCCATCACGATACTCTAGACGACATGGACGAGTTTTATCGCGGGTGGCGGCGCCCCGGCCCCGTTCCCCTCGGGGGCGTCGAACCGGACGAAGGAGAGACGCTGGATGTCATCTGCGGGTGGTTCCGCATCTTCCAGTACGCGAAGGGGCATCGCTACTCGACGGACGACGTCCTGACCGCGTGGTACGGCACCGCGCACACGCCCCGCGTCGACCGTGCGGCGGACCTCGGCTCCGGCATCGGCTCGGTGGCGACGATCGCGGCGTGGCGGCTGCCCGGTGCGACGTTCTGCACGGTCGAGGCGCAGGAGATCTCGTTGCGCCTCGCGAGGAAGTCGATGCGCTACAACGGACTGGTCTCCCGCGTGACGCTCTACCACGGCGACCTGCGCGACGAGTCGGTCCTTGGCAACGAGGCGCCGTTCGATCTCGTCACCGGCTCACCACCCTACTGGCCGGTCGGCACGGCGTCCGAAGCCACGCACGCGCAGGCGATTCCGGCGCGGCTGGAAGTTCGCGGCTCCGTCGCGGACTACGCGAAAGCGGCGACGCGCATCCTTGCGCCCGGAGGCCTGTTCGCGTTCGTCTTCCCCACCGCGCAGCTCGACCGGGCCATCGCTGCCGTGAGCGATGCGGATCTGAAACTGATCCGCAGGCGCGACGTGATCTTCAAGGAAGGCGAGCCGCCGCTGATCACTCTCTTCGGAGCGTCGCGCGTCACCGACATCCCCGCGACCTACGAGACCTTCGTCGAGCCGCCGCTGACCATCCGCACGCGCGACGGCGGCGTCGATCCCGAGTATTCCGCGATCCGCCTGAGCTTCGGGTTCCCGCCCGGCAACGTGCCAGCGGAGGGACCCCTCACTTCGTCTCTTTGAACGTCACCAACGCATGCGTTTTCCCGTCGGCGGCGGAGACGACGGCGTTCAGCACCCGCTTCTGACCCGCGGTCGTGCCGATCACGGTTCCGCCGGCGGTGGGACCCTCGAGGGTCATCGTCTGCACCTCGAATCCCGCGGCCTCGAGCTTCGTCTTGTAGAACGCCAGGACCGTCGCGGCCGGCGCGGAGGTGGTGATGGAAACGGTGCCGGCATGCTCCGTGGCGGTGTTGAGGTCGTAGTTGGCGACGCGATCGCCATCCGCAAAAATGGGAACCCACTCCGGCACTTTGCCGGCACCCGCACCGGCGCCGAAGACAGCAGTCTCGCCGCCGGTCCCGGTCACCTTGAGCGTGCCGCCTTCGCCGCTCGGGTCGGCGTCGGCATCGATCGTCGCCTCGCCCTCCTTGCTTTTGAAGGTGAACCTGCCTTCCTTGGCGTCTTCGAAATTGACCGTCATCACCTCGCCCGTCTTCTTGTCCCGGACGGTCAGCTCATCGGCCGTGCTCGACACCAACTCGACGTCCGGGTTGAGCCTGACCGCGAGCTCGGCGGCCGACTTGGCGGGGTTCTTCTCGAATTCGGCGGCCTTCTTCTGAACGAAGATGCCGACGCCCACGCAAGTGCCCAGGGCGAGCAATGCCACGACTCCGCAGCCGATCGCGAGCCATCCCCAGACACTCATGCCCTTCTTCTGCTCCGGATTTGCAGGCGGTGCAGACGGTGTGTTGATGCTCATCTCTCTTCTCCCCGAGCTCGTCAGTACAGCGCGAAGTAATTTTTCTGTGACGCCAGGGCCATATTACCGAACGGCTGGCTGTTGCAGATGTCAGGATGTAGTGCGAAACAAGGAGGAAATTCCATGAGAGCAGTTCGAACCGTCCTGCTGCTGATGCTCGTGACCACGAGCCTCGCGGCGCAGGACCTCGCCTCGTTCGAGAAACGGACGCAGATGCGCGTGCTCGACAACGGCCTGACCGTGATCATCCTCGAGCGCCACGACGCGCCCGTCTTCTCGTATGCCACCGTCATCAACGCCGGCTCGGCGCAGGAGGTCCCCGGGATCACCGGCCTCGCGCACATGTTCGAGCACATGGCGTTCAAAGGCTCCGACCGCGTCGGCACGAAGGACTGGAACGCCGAGCGTGCCGCCTTGACCAAAGTCGAGGAAGCCTACGCCGCGTACGACCGCGCGCGTTACGCCACGAAACCCGACGCGGCCAAGGTCGAAACCGCGCGCAAGGCCTGGCAGGATGCGACCGTCGAGGCGGACAAGCACGTCGCCAACGACGAGTTCAGCCAGATCATCGACCGCGCCGGCGGCGTCGGCATGAACGCCTTCACGGCGTCCGACATGACCGCCTACTTCTTCTCCATGCCCTCCAACCGCTTCGAGCTGTGGGCCTTCATGGAGTCCGAGCGCTTCCGGCATCCCGTGCAGCGCCAGTTCTACAAAGAGCGCAACGTCGTCTTCGAAGAGCGGCGCATGCGCGTCGAGTCGAGCCCCTTCGGCCGCCTGGAGGAGCAGTTCCTCGCCGCGGCCTTCATCGCCCATCCGTATGGCTACAGCGGCGTCGGCTGGCCGAGCGACCTGCACAGCTTCTCCGCCACCGACGCCGACGCGTTCTTCCGCAAGTACTACGTGCCCGCGAACATGGTCCTGGCCATCGCCGGCGACGTGAATCCGGCCGAGGCGTGGCCGGTGATCGAGAAGTACTTCGGCCAGCTGCCCAAGTCCCCGGCGCCACCGGCGCTGCGCGTCGAAGAGCCGCCGCAGACCGCCGAGCGCACCGTCATGCTCCGCGAGCACTCCAGCCGCTCTACATGGAGGGCTACCATCGCCCCTCCTCCTCGCATCCCGACAGCGCGACCTACGACGTCCTCGCGATGCTCCTCTCCAGCGGGCGCACGTCGCGGCTCTACAAGGCTCTCGTGCGCGATCAAGAAGATCGCCGCCGTTGCCGCCGGCTTCAACGGCATCCCGGCGAGAAATATCCGAACCTCTTCACGGTCTACGGGTGACGACGCCCGGCCACACGCCGGATGAGATCGCGGCCGCCATCCACGCCGAGATCGAGAGGATCAAGACCGACGACATCCCGGCCGAGGAGCTGCAGTCCGTGAAGACGCGCGTCAAGGCGGGGCTCATCCGCCAGCTCACCGGCAACTCCGGACTCGCGCTCCAGTTCGCGATCTACCAGACCCTCCAGGGCGACTGGCGGGAGCTCTTCCGCGAAGTCGACCGCATCGACGCCGTCACCGCCGCCGACGTCAAGCGCGTCGCCAACGCCACGTTCACCGAGGGCAATCGCACCGTCGCGAAGCTCGAGAATGCGCCGAAAGGAGGCGCGCAATGAAAAGACCGCGACACTTCTCGCAACGCCTTTTCGTGGCGGCAACGACACTCGCGCAGGTCAAGGACTACCGCGAGATCAAGACCCCGCCGCTCCGCAAGTTCTCCATGCCCCAGCCGAAGCGCATCGCAGCTCGCCAACGGCATGGTCATCTTTCTCCAGGAAGACCACGAGCTGCCGCTCGTCCGAGGCCGCGCGCTCATCCGCGGCGGCGGCCGGGACATCCCCGCCGCGAAGGCCGGGATGATCGGCATCTACAGCAGCTCGTGGCGCACCGGCGGCACGCAGGCCCAGGCCGGCGACCAGCTCGACCAGTTCCTCGAGTCCCGCGCCGCATCCGTCGAGACCAGTGCCGACATCGACGCCACCAGCGTGTCCCTGAACGTCCTGAAGGGCGACTTCGACACGGTCTTCCCGATCTGGCTCGACCTGCTGCGCACCCCGGCCTTCCGGGAAGACAAGATCGAGCTCGCGAAGACGCAGGCGCGGACCGGGATCTCCCGCCGCAACGACGAGCCGGGCGGCATCGTCGGCCGAGAGGCCTCCAAGCTCGGCTACGGACTCGACTCGCCCTACGCCCGCCAGACCGAGTACGCGACGCTCGCGTCGATCACGCGCGACGACCTCGTCGCGTTCCACCAGCGCACCGTCCACCCGAACAACATCATCCTGTCGTTCATCGGCGACTTCGACTCCGCGAAGGTGGAGAAGAAGCTGCGCGACACGTTCACGTCGTGGAAGGCCGGGCCGCAGGTTGCGAAGCCGGACGCGAACGCACAGCCGGCGAAGCCGGGCGTGTACTTCATCGCCAAGGACGACGTCACCCAGGCGAACATCGCCATGGTCCACGGGGGCACGACGCGCAACAACCCCGACTATCCCGCGCTCGTCGTCATGAACGAGGTCTTCAGCGGCGGCTTCTCCGGCCGTCTGATGCAGACCCTGCGCTCGCAGCGCGGACTGACGTACGGCGTCGGCGGCGGGATCGGCGCGCCGTGGGACTACCCGGGCCTCTTCCGCCTGCAGATGGCGACCAAGAGCGAGACCACGCTGGAAGCGATCGACGCGCTGCGCGGCGAAGTGCGTCGTCTGGTCACCGATCCGGTGACCGCGGCGGAGCTCTCGCTGGCGAAGGAGTCGATCCTCAACGCCTACGTCTTCACCATGGACACCCGCGACAAGGCCCTCGGCCAGCGCGTGCTGCTCGAGTTCTACGGCTTCCCCGCGGATTACTTCGAGAAGTACCCGGCGCTCCTCGACAAGGTGACGGCGGAGGACGTGCAGCGCGTCGCGCGCAAATACGTCCACCCCGACTCCCTCGCGGTGCTCGTCGTCGGCAACCAGTCGGCGTTCGAGAAGCCGCTGTCGACGCTGGGAA
This sequence comes from uncultured Acidobacteriota bacterium, assembly GCA_963821585.1. Lineage (GTDB taxonomy): Bacteria > Acidobacteriota > Thermoanaerobaculia > Gp7-AA8 > Gp7-AA8 > QHVT01. Next base: position 1,641,279 of record CAWGEI010000003.1, on the reverse strand, counting down.
CGGTGACGCCGATCGACATCACGATCCCGCCCCCGCCCGCGCCGAAGCAGTAGGAGAAACGTAGGGCGTGGCTTCAGCCCGCCTCTCCCGTGGGAGGGCGGGCGCCCCACCCCGTCCAGGGGGCGGGCTGAAGCCGCGCCCTACGTTTGGCCTCCCCCGCCTTTCACGCTCTGGATCTCCTTCACCAGCCGCACCATCGTCACCGTGAGCTCGTGCATGGCGTGGATCACGCCGACCTGGAACGCCGTGGGCGGCTCGCCCGCCGCGCACGCGCAGGTGTTGCACGGCCCCCCGCGTCCCCCGTCATGGAGATCGATGGCGTGGCCGCACGCGCAGGAATCTTTTCCGAGTTGCATCCCTTCCCTCCTCGAAGTTTATTAAGATAACTGAAAATGGTCCGCCGGCTCAGCATCCTTGTCCTGCTCGCCCTCACCGCGTGTACCGCCTCGATTCCCCGGGGCGACGAGGGCAAAGACGATCCCGACCAGGCCGCAGAGTATCGCGCTCTGAAGCATGCCGGGAGCGACGATCCGTATGCCAGCCTGTCGGCCGCACGCGAATCGATGCGCGCAATGGCCCGCTATTCGACCACAGCCGATGTCTGGACGGAGTCGCCAGGTCGTCGAGTCGTCGAGTCGTCGAGTCTCGAAACCGCCCCGTTCGGCAAGTGGCGCTTCCTCGGCCCCGGCAACATCGGCGGACGCACGCGCGTCCTGCTCATCGATCCCGACGACCCGGCCGTCATGTACACCGGCGGCGTCTCCGGCGGCATCTGGAAGTCGACGTCCGCCGGCGCGAAGTGGGAGCCGATCGGCGACGACCTCGCGAACATCGCCGTCAACGCGCTGGCCATGGACCCGCGGGACCACGACGTCCTGTACGCCGGCACCGGCGAGGGCTACTTCCGGGAGGAAGTGCGCGGCACGGCCCTGCCGCTGCGCGGCGACGGCATCTTCGTCACGCGCGACGCGGGAGAGACGTGGACCCGGATCACGCCCGGATCCAGCACCGACTTTCACTGGGTGAACGACCTCGTCGTCAGCACGCACGACTCGTCGCGGATCTACGCCGCGACGCGCAGCGGGGTCTGGCGCACGACCGACTCCGGCGCGAACTGGACGCGCATCCACGATCCGAGCGTCACCGGCGGCTGCCTCGACCTCGCCTACCGCGGCGACACCGCCGGCGACTATCTCTTCGCCTCCTGCGGCACGTTCCAGCGCGCCACCGTCTATCGCGCGAAGAACGCGGAGACGAGCGCGCCGTGGGTCCCGGTGCTGTCGGAGGAGAACATGGGGCGGACGTCGCTGGCGATTGCGCCTTCGAACCCGTCGATCGTCTACGCCCTCGCCGCGAGCAACGAGGAAGGCGACTACAACCAGGGACTCCTCGGCGTCTACCGCTCGTCGGCCAACGGCGACGCGGGCTCGTGGGAGCCGCGCATCACGAACCGCTCCACCGATCTCCTGCAGACGCTGCTGCTGTCGAATCCTCTCACCGGGTCCGGCAGCATCTGCAACAACGTGCGCGAATGGATCGGCATGGGGTGGTACTGCAACACGATCGCGGTCGATCCCATGGATCCCAATCGCGTGTGGGCCGGCGGCGTGGATCTCTTCCGCTCCGACGACGGCGGCTCGTCGTTCGGCTTCGCCTCGTACTGGTGGGCGACGAAGGACGAACCGGCGTATGCGCACGCGGACCAGCACGCGATCGTGTTCCATCCGCAATACGACGCCTCGTCGAACCGGACCGTCTTCTTCACGAACGACGGCGGGATCGCCCGTATGGATGACGCGCTCGCGGAGCTCGCGACGGGCCCGAAGGCTCCGTGCAATCCGGTGAATTCGAAGGCCGCGTTCACCTCGCTGAACAACAGTTACGGCGTCACGCAGTTCTACCACGGTGCGGTGTCTCCCGACGGGACGCACGTTCCTGGGCGGTACGCAGGACAACGGCACGCTCATGGGCACGATCGACGACGGCCCGAATCGCTGGCGGGAGGTGCTCGGCGGCGATGGCGGCTACGTGGCCATCGATCAGGAGCAGCCGCGGTACATGTACGGGGAATCGCAATGGGGCTTTATGGCCCGCTCGACGAACAGCGGCCTCGGATGGCGGCGCGCGGCGGCGGACCTGCGGGGCGAAGAATTCCTGTTCGTGGCACCGTTCACGATGGACCCGAAGTACGACACGCGCCGGCTCTGGCTCGGCGGCCGCTCGATGTGGGTGACGACGGACCGCGCCGAGAACTGGCGCCGCGCGAGCACGCCGTTCCCCGCGCTGATCTCCGCGGTGGCCGTGCATCCGACGAACAATGAGCTGGTCCTGGCCGGGACGGCGGCAGGGCACATCGCACGCAATAGCGCGGCAACCTCAGCCACGGAAGCGACGCCGTGGACGCTGACGCAGCCCCGCACCGGCTTCGTGTCGTCCATCGTCTTCGATCCGGTGGAGTCCACGACGGTCTACGCGACGTACGCCGGTTTCGGCGGCGCCCACGTGTGGGTCTCGAACGACAGCGGCGCGAGCTGGACCGCGCTCGGCGGCAATCTTCCCGACATGCCCGTCCACGTGATCGCCGTCGATCCGACCGACCGCAACCGCCTCTACCTCGGCACCGACCTCGGCGTATTCGTGTCGCTCGACCGCGGCGCGACGTGGGCCGTGGAGAACACCGGCTTCGCCAACGCCGTGACGGAGGCGGTGTTCATCGCCCCCGGCTTGAGCGGACCGGCGGTGTACGCGTTCACGCACGGCCGCGGCGCGTGGCGCGCGGAGCTCGTGTTCCCCTCGCAACCGCGGCGCCGCGGCATCCGCCACTGATGTTGAGGAAAGAAACCGGTGGCGATTTGGTAGCTTTAGGCGGTGCAGCGCGATGTCAAGACCGGCAAACGCTTGGTGCTGCAAGGCCCTATCCCGAGCATGGTCCCGGAAGATCGCGTCGTTGAGTTGGAGGAGCGGCATGAATCAGATGCCGTCGCCCCGTTTAGAAGAATGCAATTCGGAATATCTTCCGCTTCGCGCTGCGCACCACTTCGAGATGCGGAGGCGAGATGTCCAAGAAGCGATCTTCCAGGACCGGGAAGAAGAATAGACGAGTTCTGGAGCAAATCAACCACAACGCGGCCGGAGCGGACATGGGAGCGCGGGAAGTGTGGATCGCGGTCGGAGATCATGTCTCGGACGAACCGGTCCAGAAGTTCGGAACAACAACCAATGAGCTTCAACGTTCGGCCGAGTGGATGCGCAGCTGTGCGGTTGACACCGTGGCGATGGAAGCGACCGCGGTGTACTCGGTGGCTGCCTTCGAGTCTGCGAAAAGTACGGTTGAATCCAGTTCTGGTGAGTTCCCGGGCGATCCGGAGCTTCAACGGGATGAAGAAGAGCGATTACATCGACTGCCAGTGGCTGCATCTGCTGCACACATTCGGGATCTTGCAGGCTTCGCTTCTCGCAGAAGGGGAGATGATCTAGTTGCGCGCTTACTTTCGTCAGCGTCAGAAGCTGACCGAGAGAGCATCCGAGCATATTCAGCACATGCAAAAGGCGCTGGTGCTCATGAATGTGCGACTCTATCAGGCCGTCAGCGACATCACTGTAGTGACCATCATGAAGATCCTTCGCACCATTCTGAAAGTGGAGCGAGATCCTAAGTAGTTAGCCAAGCTTCGTGACCCTGCTTGCGCTAAATCCGAGGAGCAGATCGCCGAGGCATTGACCGCGCACTATCGCGAGGAACAGCTGTTCGCTCTCGAGCAATCGCTCCAGCTGTGGGACTTTCACCGCGACTTTATCCAGCAGTGTGACCAGAAGATGCGAGCAGTGATCGAAAAGCTACCGGTCAAAGCAGACCCCACGACCACGCCGAAGGCACGCGGCAAACGGGCAAGCCGCGCAAGAACGAAGTGCAGTTCGATGCACGCACTCTTCTCTACGAGCGCCTCGGACTTCATCTGACCCAAATCGCCGGCTGCACGTCCTGACGATCTTGACCGTCATCTCCGAATGCGGTTACGACCTGAGTCGCTTTCCGACCGGCAAGCACTTCTGTTCCTGGCTCGGCCTATCGCCTGGAACGAACATCATTGGGGGAAGGGTGGTCAGCTCGCGAAGCCGGAGAACAGCCAATCTGGCCTCCACCGCTTTGCGTGTCGCTGCTCAGTCTCTGGCGGATTCGAACACGGAGCTGTGAGCCTTCTACCGCCGCAAGAAGAGCCAGATCGGTCCTGAAAAGGCGATTAACGCTACCGCAGCAAAGCTCTCCCGCCGCATCTACGACTCCCTCCGCACTGGACGCGTTTACTCTGATCGGGGGCAGCCTTTCTAGGTTTCTGGTTGAGCGGTAACCACGGGCCTTTGCTTTGGCGGCCTGAATGAGGCTGTTGATCTCTTCGAGAATGCCGTTGTTGATCTTCGAGGTGAACCACCAGAGGATCCCTTCGAAGTGTCGACGAATGGTCTTGGCGTCATCGACCATGGCGAGGACTCGGCTTCCAACAGCCCAATTGCACCAGCGCGTCAGATAGCGACGCGCAGCGCGCGGCGAGCGCGCCGTGTACAGATCGTCGAAGGCCAGTTTGAGATGGAACGCACTCGCCGTCTTCATCTTGTACTTCCGGAGCAGAAGCGACGAGACGAACTCGAGTTGGTTGTCGGTCATCGTTTCCTCGTTGCGCAGCAGCGCATAGCGCATCCCCTTGAGCTCCGGGTACTCGTCTCTCTCCTGTCGGCGTGTCTTGTCGACAGCCTCGGTGATGATCTTCTTGAGGTGGAACTTGTCGAACGCGATCGCTGCGTTCGTCAGCGATTCCCCTATCCCTTTGATGAATGCCGGCGACATGTCCGCGCACGCTTCGGTGATCCCTTCCGCATCTCCACCATGTTCCTTCAGATCCCTCGCGAACTCTGCGACTGTCTCAGAGTCACGTCCTTCCGTCGCGAACAGCACCCGAGGACCGTCGAGGTTCACAAAGAGGCTGATGTAGTCGTGGCCGCTTCTTTCTTCTTTCTCGTCGATCCCGACGTGCCTCACCTCCGAATCGTCACTGTATGCGCGCGCCGTGTCGACGTAGTGCTGCACCACACGCCAGAGCCGCGTGTCGTGCTCGCCGACCAAGCGTGCCACCGCCGCCATCGGCATGTGCTGCGCCATCGCCAGTATCAGCGCCTCTAAGAGCAACGTGAACCCTCTTCCCTGCCTTGCCCACTGCACATCCACCATTCGCTTGCCGCACTTGCCGCAATCCACTCGCTGCACTCGTGCTCGCAGCACCGTCGCGTACTGAAAGAAGTTCAGGTGCCGCCAGCGCCTCTCCTCGCTGTCGTACGCTTTGCAGTTCGCTGCACCGCATTCAGTGCAGTGGAACGTTCCTCCCCGCCGAAAGTCGAGTGCGATGTTGAGTTGATTCTCCTTGGGAGAGAGGTCTATCGAGGCCACATACCACGTTCATTTTCGCCCAACGCAAGCGCGAATAGTTCTCTGCTTTCCATGGTCCGCGACTATACCGTACTGTGCTTTTTACCTTCGCCTCCAGCGGCAGTCACACAGGTTCTGCCGTCGCATCGCTGCGTCCTCTGCGGATCTCGCACCGTGGTCTAGTCTTTCGGGTGGTGGAGGACTTGACGCCGGTGTTCTATCCGCTAAACACACTCATGCGACTGCCTTACCGCGCCTTTTACTCTCCCCAGCCTTATAACCAAACCACCTATAGCACACTAAACGCTCTCCGCAATCCTCCGCGCGATCAACCCGTAGCCATCCCCGCCCGGGTGGAACCGGTCGATCGACAACCGGTCGCGGTGGGAGAAGAGGTCCGCGGTCGCGACGAGCGTGAAGTTGGGATCGTTGCCGAAGCGCTCGAGCAGGCGCGCGTTCCAGCGGTTGACGAGCGACGTCATCGCCTCCCCGTCGGGAGTCGACACGAACGGGTTGTACAGCCCGATGAAGAAGATCCGCGCGCGCGGATTCGCCGCGCGGATGCGCTCGACCGCGGTTTCGATGCGCCCGAGGACGTCATCCATGGCGGCGTCCGGATTCTCCGGCGCCGCGTTGCGCCAGTCGGTTCCGCGCCACAGATCGTTCCCGCCGATCGACACGATGACCACGTTCGCGTCGCGCAGAAGCCCCTGCACGTTCCGCGACTCGAGCTGGCGCAGCAGGTCGTTCGTGCGCGCGCCGTTGACGCCGAGGTTGTAGGTGCGGCGGGCGCGGATGCCGCGGCGGCGCAGCTCCTCGTCCAGACGTCCGGCGATGCCGAGGCCGCGCTCGTCGCCTGCACCGCGTGCCAGGGAGTCGCCGAGGATCACCGGCGCGAGCTGTGTGGACGTGCCCCCGGGGGCGGCGGGTGCGGCGGGGGCGGGGCGCGCGAGGAAATCCACCGGCTCGCCTCGATCGCCACGCAGATACGCCACGAAGCCGTAGGCAAACAGCGCAACCGCGATCACCGCTGCGAAAAAGGGCACATACCAGAAGAAGAATCGGCGCATAGAATCAGGCGGCCATCATGACAGCACTTTCCGCGTCCCACCTCACCAAAGTCATCGGCGACCGCACCATCGTCGACGATGTCTCCTTCGACCTCAACCCCGGTGAAGTCTTCGGTTTCCTCGGGCCGAACGGCGCGGGCAAGACGACCACCATCCGCATGCTGGTCGGCCTCATCAAGCCGACGCAGGGCACGGTGACGGTCTGCGGATTCGACCTGCGCAAGAACTTCGAGAAAGCGATGCGCTGCATCGGCTGCATCGTCGAGAACCCGGATCTCTATCGCTTCATGACCGGCCGCGAGAACCTCGAGCACTTCGCGCGCATGCTCAGCGTCCCCTCCGCGGAGATCGAGCGCGTGGCGTCGCTGGTGAACCTCGCCCACCGCCTCGACCAGCGCGTCGGAACCTACTCCCTCGGCATGCGCCAGCGTCTCGGGATCGCGCAGGCGATGCTCGGCGACCCGCGCGTGCTCATCCTCGACGAGCCCGCCAACGGCCTCGACCCCGCGGGCATCCGCGAGATCCGCGAGCTCCTCCGCACCCTCGCGGCCGAGCGCGGCCTGTCGGTGTTCGTCTCCAGCCACCTCCTCGCCGAGATCGAGCTCACCGCCGACCGCGTGGCCATCATCCACAAAGGCCGCATCCTCAGGAGCGGCACCGTGCGCGAGCTGATCTCCAGCCAGCGCGCCATGGAGTTCCGCGTCGACGACGCGTCCCGCGCCGAGGCGATCGTGCGCGGCCGCGGCCTGGACGTGGTCGTCACCGACCACACCCTCCTCGTCCCCATCGAAGAAGCCGACACGCCGCCCGTCATCGCGGCCCTCACCCAGAACGGCGTGGCCGTGTTCCACGCGCGGCAGCGCGTGCAGTCGCTGGAAGACATGTTCCTCGAAGCGACGGGCGGCGAGACGGTGGACTGATCGTCTATTTTTTCTTCGCCGCCATTTCCTTCGCCCGGAACTTCACGATCTTCGTGATCAGGGCGTACGGGATCGGCTCGTCCAGCGGGAACTGCACCGAGCCCTTCCCGCTCTTGTACCGCGACAGCTCCTTCTGAAACTTCTCCGTCCCGGACGGCGCTGGATAGAACCCGATGTGGCTCTTGAACGCGGCAAAGTGCACGAGGTTCCCCTTCAGCACGAACGTCGGGATCTGGTACTTGATCGCTTCCTCCGCGTCCGGCGCCGCCTTGGCGATCGTCGCCCGGATCTTCTGCAGGATCCCCTGCACATCCTTCGGGAAGCCGGCAATGTACTCGTCGATCGTCTTCATGAGGTCCGATAGCGTAAACGCGATCTGCGCGTCGGCGTCAGCACAACCACTTCCCCACCCTCGATCGCCTCGAGCTCGCGCGCATCGTCGAACACGCCCAGCCACACCACCCACGGCCCGTCCGTCCGTACCGGGAGCTGCGGGAAGTTGTTCGGTGCGTCGAGCGTCACGAGCAGGCCCGCGCACTCGTACTTCGCGTAAGCGCTCTCCACGATCTCCGGATCGACGTCGTGGAACACATGCATCATCACGACGCCGCGCGGCGAGCGCTCGCGCACCGGATCGACCGCGGGCAGCACCGGGATCGGGCGCAACGGCCGCAGGAGCAGCACGTCGTCGCTGTCGATGATCAGCGGATTGACCGTCGGCTTGTGCTCCTTCCACACCGGTCCGGAGTAGAACGCGGCGTTGACCGCTGCGCGCGCGTCCATGTCGCGGAAGCCACGCAGCCAGGTGTACATCGACGGCTTGTCGCGCTCGAAGAACTGCCCGAACGCAATTGCCCCCAGCTGCTGGAACGCCTCGGGGAAGTACGCGTCGAAGTACTCCGCGAAGTTCTCGCGCTGTCCCGGCTGCATGGTGTAGCGGCGCAGCTCGACCACGTCGAAAGTCATGCGCGTGTGAACTCCATCACCCAGTTCGTCTCCCACGACTGCCCGCCGTCGCCGGAGAACGCCTGCTCCCAGCGGGGCGCGTCGCCGCGCGTCCAGACGAAACGGCACAGGACCTTGCGCTCGTCCACCTCCTCCTCGCCGAAGAACGTGCCGGTCTCCCCTTCGAACCTGCCCACCATCGGCGGACAGAGCGTGCCGGTACGGATCGTGTCCGCCCAGTAGAGCGACCACTCGTGCGTCGCCGGATTGAAAAGCCGGAGCGTCGCGCCATGAACCACTTGTTCGCCGCGCACGGCGGAGAACGAGTCGACGTTGCCGTTGCCGTCGAGCAGCGGCCACGCGCGGCAGCTGCCATCGAACTCCGTCCACTCGGTCGAGCCGCGCAGACGCCCGACGAGGTACCGGTTGCGGACATTCCACGATCCAAACAGGAAATCGAAATCACTCTTCATGCGCGCCAGCATGCGCGCGCGCGTGGTATTTTCCTAGCGCCACTATCCATGCAACTAGTGATACCAGTTTCCCGTCCCGGAGAACCGCTCTCGCGGCAGATCTACACCGGCCTGCGCGTCGCGATCCTCGCCGGCACGCTGCGCTCGGGCGAGCGCCTGCCGTCGACGCGCGACCTCGCGGAACAGCTGCGCGTCTCGCGCACGGTGGTGCTCCTCGCCTACGATCAGCTCCTGGCCGAAGGCTTCGTCGTCGGGCGCGAAGGCTCCGGGACATACGTGGCGGAGGGACTCGCCTCCGCGCGGCCGAAGGCCGCGCGCGAGCCGGCGAAGCTCCGCCTCTCGCGGTTCGGCGCGCACGCGCAGGACACCGCGACGGACTTTCCGGAAAAGCGGCTGCCGTACGACTTCTCGTACCGCCGCAGTCCCGTCGAGGGCTTCCCGCTCGACGCCTGGCAGCGCATCCTCCTCCGTCGCGCGCGCAAGGCCTCGGTCGCGAAGCACGAGTACGGTCCTCCCGCTGGCAGCAACGCCCTGCGCGAGGCGATCGCCGCACACCTGCGACGCTCGCGGGCGGTGGTCTGCGACCCGTCCCAGATCGTGATCGTCAACGGCTCCCAGCAGGCCCTCGACCTGGTCGCGCGCGTGCTGCTGGATCGCGGTGACCACGTCGCCATCGAAGACCCGCAGTACCAGGGCGCACGCGAGATCTTTCTCGCCGCCGGCGCCCAGCTCCATCCCGTTGCCGTCGACGCCGACGGCCTCGATCCCGACCGGCTCCCCGCCCGCGCGCGCCTCGCGTTCGTCACCCCTTCCCATCAGTTCCCCACCGGCACCATCCTTCCGCTCGCACGCCGCTTCGCCCTCCTGGAATGGGCGCGCCGCGTGAACGCGGCGGTGATCGAGGACGACTACGACGGCGAGTTCTTCTACGAGAACCAGCCCGTCGCGTCCATGCAGGGACTCGACACCGACGGCCGCGTGATCTACGTCGGCACGTTCTCTCGCACCGTCTATCCCGCGCTGCGCATCGGCTACCTCATCGCGCCGGCGTCGCTCGTCGACGCCTTCACCGCCGCGAAGTGGCTCTGCGACCGCGGCACGCTCACGCTGGAGCAGGAGACCCTCGCGGAGTTCATCTCCTCCGGCGCATACGAGCGCCACCTGCACAAGGCCCGCCGCGAGAACGCCCGGCGCCGCGCCGCGCTCCTCGAGGCCATCGACGAGCACCTGCGCGGCCGTGTGACGATCACCGGCGACCGTTCCGGCACCCACCTCGTCCTCTGGCCCCGAGGCCGCATCTCGGAAGAAACGCTCATCGCCCGCGCCGCCGCGGCCGGCGTCGGCGTGTACGGCATCTCGCACTATGCGATCCGCCGCCGCGCTCCGGGCCTGATGCTCGGCTATTCGCGCATGTCGGAGGACGAGATCCGGGAGGGAATTTGCCGGCTGGCGCGCGTCCTCTAGCTACCCTCATAGCTTTGCTAGCGCCTCGTCAGGAACAGGGCCACTTCGCCCGGTCCACTCCCCAGCTCGAGATCCTGACTCAGATGAAACGCTCCTGCGCTCGCGGCCACGCCATAGCGGCCCGGGGCGAGGCGGCCGAGGTACGCGGCGCCGCGATCCGAGTAGACGACCCCGCCCATCCGCTGCAGGAAAGGAGCGAGATCGATCCCGTGCTCGCTCGTAAAGGCGAGTGACCCCAGTCTCGCGCCGGAGCAGTCCGACGCCTCGCAGCGCACGATCAGGTCCTTGCCCGGCTCGAGATGGACGTTGACCTCCTGCGGTCCGGAACGAAGATGAATCGGCGCCGACATGCCGACTCCCGCCAGTGGATCCGACCAGATGAGGTGTACCGTCCCCGCGGACAGGCCGGTCGCGTGCAGCTTTCCGTCCGCCAATGTCGGGAACGCGCGAAGCTGACGCCCCACCGCGTCGACGATCGAGATCGCCACTCCCGCCGCGGGGATCGCGCCGGCGCGGCTCACGATGACGTCGAGCGTGGCGTCGGCGGCCTTCGCCAATCGCAGGCGTACCGGCGGCAGCGCCTCATTCCCGACGACCACGCGCACCGGATCGTTCGTTCGATATCCCTCGGCCGAGACAACGAGGTTGTAGATCCCCGGCGCAACGCGATCGACCGAAAACTCGCCGGAGGGCTGCGTCGATCCCTGGAAGACGATCGTCCCGTGGACGTCGACCATCTCCACTCTCGCTTCCAGTCCCGTCTCCGTGCCCGCGTCATCGACGCGCCCCTGCACCCGCCAGCCGTCGATGTCGATCGACAGCGAAGCCTCGGACTCGTCCGGCACGTCGATCGTGCGGGTGACGCTCTCGCCGGACTGGCCGAAGTACTTGAGCACCAATCGGCCGGCGGGAACGTCATCGATGCTGAACACACCTGCCTGGTTCACCGCGGCGGTGAGGTCGGAGCCCGAACGTCCCGACCAGAACTGCGTCCCCACGCGTGGGTTCCGGGCGACCGCGACGCCGAGGTTTCCGCGCAGGTCGGCCGATCGCTGGAGGAGCACCTCGCCGCCGGGCACCGGAACACCGTCCTCGCGCACCACGGCGGTGAGCCGCGTCGACTGGATCCGGACGTCGACCTCGAATGAATCCTCGCCTGCGGCAACTTCGATCTCCTGATCGGCCAGCACGCCATCCATACGGACGAGGAGACGGTACGTGCCCGGCGCGATCGTCACCGGTCCAAACGTACCCTCGGTGGTGGTGTCTGCGGAGGCCACTGCCTCGGTGTCATAAAAGCGCGACGGGATGAGCTCCACACGGGCGGCGCTCAGCGGCTCGTGATCGTTCCGCGCCACAAGTCCGGTGACGCGGACTCCTGGATGGAGGGCGATCATTCCCGCCGTCAGGACATTCTCCTCGCGCAGGTCGATCGCCGTTTCCGACGCCGGCAGATCGCGCCAGGCCACCCGCATCCGGTAGCTTCCGATCGGAACCCCGCCGACGATGAACGACCCGTCGCTGTCCGTAACCGTGGATGTCTTTCCCAGGCGGCCGAGGATGATGCGTGCGCGTCCCTGCGCTTCAAGGGAGACCACAGCTCCGGCGAGCGGCTCCTGCGTCGACGCGTGCACGACCCGCCCGCGAACGCCCGCACCACGCCGCAAAAGAAGAGCCCCCAAATCGGCCGTGCCCCCGCCCGGAGGGAGGGTGAACCAGTCCGTCGTCAAAGGGAGCATTCCGGGCGTTTCGATGCGGAGCGCGTGCGGCTCGTCGTCCGGGAGGCGGACGCGGAACGCTCCATCCTTCTGCGAGACCGGCTCCACGCGCGTTGCGCTCTGGCCGACGTCGCGGATGCGGCCGAGGAGAATGAAACGTGGCGAAGCTGGCTCGCTGCCGTCGTCCGTGATGAGTTTCGCCGTCGCCGATCGCGCGCGTTTCAGCCGGAGCGTCTGACGCGCGGTCGAGGGAACCTCGATCTCGACGGAAGGAGACTCCGCGCCGTCCGAGGCGAGAGCGCGGCACTTCGAGCCGGAGCGCGAGACCGCGATCCAGGCGCCTCCCTGCGGGTCCGTAACCACCGGCACCGCGCCGTCGCACTCCACGGTCGCACCTGCGCCGGGGCGGCCGGCAGCGTCTTCGACCTGCACGAATGCACGCAAACCGGTGTCGAGATGCCCGCTCCATTGGGGAGCCGGCAGCGAGATTGCCTCCGACAACGGCAGGTACGCCGGCACTCCGATCTCCAGCCGTTGCGTGCCCTCGGGAAGCGCGTTGAGGGTCCAGGTTCCGTCCGCGGCGACCCGTGCACACCGGCGGACTTCGAAGTTCTCCCCGCTCTTCCGCGTGGATACGGTTCGGATTGCGCACACCTTCCCGAGTCCCAGCGGCGTGTGTCCGTCGCCTCCGACGCCGCCGCTGAGGGTGATGCCGTTCTGCAGGCGGATCGCCCCAGGCGGCTGGGCCCCGTCGAGTGTCAGCATCGCGGGTGCATAGTGTTCGTGGTCGATGACCGCAATCGCCCCGCCGGCGCGCGGCAGATCGAATGGCAGCGCGCCATGGTCGTCCGTCTTGTGGATGAGCGGTTCGTCTCCAAAGACCTGGGCCGCTTTGTTCCCCGATTCCAGCAGGATCGTGACCGTCGCTCCTTCCACGGGACGGCCGGCCGCGTCGATCACCTTCACGCCGGCGCTCATGGGAAGCGCGAACAGCGTGAAGACCGCGGCGGCCACGGATCTCATCGAAGAGCTCCTGTCCGGGAGGCGACTGCGACCGGCGCTGTGAAGGAGCGCGCCGCCAGCATCTCTTCGGTCAGCAGCTCGGCCTGGCTGCCGTAGTTGGGGACGCTACGGGACATGAGGAGATTGCCATTGGCAGCGCGGATCTCCACGCGTGGACGCGGGGCGTGCCCCGCGTTTGCGGTGTAGTCCTCTAATGTGAGACGCACGACGGTACCGGGCAACCACGGCTGATTCGCTCGAGGGTCGTCCGGAATCACGGAGACCACCACCATCTCGGCATCGGGCGCGGCCTGCCATTCGGAGATCACGCCGGAGATCATCTGGTCACAGGAGAAACAACCGGAAAGCTGGGGCCAGAAGACGACGGCGAGGCGATGCGGCTTCGCGGCAAGGGCCCGTGTCAATGCTTCGGGCTGTTCCTTCGCACGGCTACAGGCAAGCAGCGTCATGGTCGCAAGCAACCACAGGACTCGCTGTCCGAATCTCACGGCGCTGCTCCTGCCTTTACCGGTGTCGATACAGGCCGAGCAAATGAGATGAGCCGCGTCAACGGTTGGACACCGGGATATTTCATAGGGCCTTTTTCGAGAACGGCCCAGCGTTTTCGCCCGGGCACGAACACGATCTCGCCCGCCGTCGTCGGTAATTCGATGGGTCGCGCGGCAACGTCCAGCGAGGGCTCGATTGGATACACGAGCCATTGCAGTCCGCCACCCGCTCGCGGCCTGTGCGTGAGAAGCAACAGGACGCGATCGTCGACACAGAACAACCCATCGGCGACCGTCGCATGACGCAATGCCGCATGGCGCGACGCCACGGTATCGGCGTTCACGAGCAGTGGAATCGCAGGACGCTTTTGAAACACCGGCGGAAAGCTCCGGAGTCGTTTACCGCCATCCTGCACTTCCACAATCGACACAGTTGATGCCATCTGCAGAAGCCAAACCCTGCCACTGCAGACCGCAAGATTGAACGGAGGTTCCCGGTAATAGCTGATCTCGTCGTCGTCTTTGGACAGACCGCCTACGCGCTTCGCGGAACGATCACCGAGCGCCACGGCGAAGATAGCGCGGTCCGACCATTGGCCATCGAACGCCATCGCAGCGCCGATCGCATAGAGGTGTGTGCTACTGAAATCGAACTCGGAAGTGGCGAGTTGGGAATAGGGGCTCTGTCCTTCTTCCCAGTCGAGCGCCCACGCCGACTTTGCCACCAGATTCTCGTCGAACGAGACCCATTGGTTCATGGACGTGGCGATGAGATATCGATCGCCGACGCGCGCCGAATAGTTCGGCTTCGTGAACTCGAGGCTCCCGCGACCTGGATTCGCGACCCGACGCAGAATTCTGCCGGACGGATCGTAGACATAGATCCGGCCGCTGCCTGGGTCCGCGACGATCAGGCGCTCCTCGGCGCGATCCCAGGTCGCCTTACTGACCCACAAAGGCCCCTGTTCGATCGCCGAGACGGTTGGTTGACGCACGACAACCGTTTCGATGTGGCCCGGATTGCGATCCGCAACCGCGGAAGTACAGAACGCCAGCGCAACGAGCGCGACTGCCCTCAGCAGACGCGATCTCCGGATCAGCAAACGACTACCCTCAGACAGCCGGCGGGAGATCCGCCGCAATCGGACCATCCTGGCTGATAGTCCATCCAGCAGCTGTTGCCGCAGTTGTCGCATGGGTTCTTGTTGGCGTGGCCTGAGGGGGCGACCACGAACATGGAAAGGAGAACGAAGGCAAATACACGGATCACAAGACGCCGGCTGACACCCATCGGGATTGACTCCTCTCGGTTAATGTGTAAAAAATCTAGAGTCGTAATCCGGGTTTGTCAACATAGGATTATGGAGACCGGAGCCCGTAAGTGTCTGTCTTGCAGTAATCTGCCGGCTCATGTTCATCGCCCTCATCCGCAACGAGATCCTCAAGCTCCTCCGCCGTCGCCGCTTCGCGATCGTGGTCGCGATCATGTTCGTGATCCTCACGCTCGTCTCCTATTCGCAGTACCGCCAGCTGCGCGAGACGCGGAATGCGAACTGGCGCGCGGAGCTGCAGGAGCGCATCGCGCGGGTGGAGAACCGGCTGCGCCGGGGCCGGGTGAACGAGTCGTGGGCACGCTCGATGCGGGCGGAGATGCGCCGGCTGCAGTTCTATCTCGACCGCGACATCAATCCCGAGCTGCCCACCGCGCCGCTGGTGGTGCGCTCGTTCGCCAATGCCGCGGGCTTTCTGCTCCTTCCGCTCCTCGTGGCCGTCCTCGGCAGCGACATCGTCTCCGCGGAGAACGCGGAAGGGACGGACAAATTACTGCTGACACGGCCGGTGCGACGATGGAAGATCCTCACCGCGAAGCTCGTCACGCTCTGGCTCTTCGCCTCCCTGACCCTGCTCCTCGGCGGCGCAATGGCTTACGCGGTCACCGCCCCCGTGCTCCCCGCGGGGGGTTGGGACGCACCGTCATTCAATGGCTTCCAGTTCACCGGCGATGGCTTCAATGTGGACTCCGTCCGCCAACTCCCGCTCTGGCACGACGCGCTGCTCGCGTACGGCCTGGAGTGGTACGCGCTCCTCGCCGTCTCATCGATCGCGTTGATGCTGTCCGTGATCTTCAAATCGTCCGCGGCGTCGATCGGAACGATGCTCGCCTCCCTCATCGGCGGCACGATCCTCACGCGGATCAGCCCCGATTGGACGGCCGGCAAATACCTCTTCGTGAGCGCTCTCCCTCTGGCCGACTACTACACCGGCCAGGCGCCGCCCTATGACGGGATGTCGATGCTGTTCTGCATCGGGCTGCTGGGCGCGTGGGCGCTGGGAGCGCTCGCGGTGGCGTACGGGCTGTTCCTGCGGCGGGACGTCTTCGGGTAGCGCGAGGCTTCACCGCACCGCTTGCAGCTTCTGCGTCTTGTTCGCCTTGTCGCGGTACATGGCGGCATCGGCTGCGCGCACGGCCTCCTCCGGCTCGCCATTCACGGGAAGGACGGCGTGGCCGACGGAGAAGCGGATCGGAGGGACGCCGCCGCGCTCGAACTTCAGCCGGTCGCGCAGCGCCTCGACGCGCTCCATCAGTTCCTCCGGCTCGACGCCGGGCGCGACGACGATGAACTCGTCTCCCGCGTACCGGATCACGAAATCACCGGGACGGAAGGTCACCTGCAACGCCTTCGCGAAGTGGCGGAGGCACTCGTCGCCGGTCTGATGCCCGTAGGAGTCGTTGATCTCCTTGAAGTCGTTGAGGTCGAAGAAGAGGATCGTCGCGCCGGTCTTGAACGACTCGCGCAGTACGGCGGGCAGGGCCCGGCGGTTCGACAGCCCCGTCAGCGGATCGCGGTCGACGAGCTCCTGCAGGACTTCCTGCGCGGCGAGCAGGTCCGCGTTCGTGCCCGTCAGTTCCAGCTGGATGGCGCGGTAGAGCGTGAGCACGCATCCGAGGGCGATGACCCACTCGGCGCCGGTATCGAAGGACGAGTGCGACGCCAGGAACACCCCGACCGATTCCGACTTCGCCCACGCATTGGGCACGACGCGCGAGGTGTACGCCGCGGTCTCGACGATCGCCAGACCCGCGCGCAACGCCAGCCCACCCGCCAGCCAGCTCGAGCCGGGCACGCCCTTCACGAACAGCAGCAGCGCCGCGAAGAGGAGCAGCAGGCCGATCACCGCCGACTGCACCATCCCGATGCGCTCGATCGAATCGACGACGAACGCGGCCACGAGCGAGTACACGGCCACGGCGATGACCGCCGGCCGCGTGGCAAGCCGGGGCATGCCCCGCCGGACGAACGCCCACGCGCCGAGGGCCAGCAGGACGACGAACATCGTCTTGCTGAAGAAGTAGCCGAAACGCAGCGCGATGAAGGCCGCCGGCGATTGCGGCTGCGCGAACCAGAAGATGCTGGTCACGACCAGCGCCGCGAGATTCGCCAGCCACGCGTTCACCCACGGCCGTAGCTCCACGCGCCGCACCGAGCGTGCGAGCACGAGGAAGAACACCGCGATCATCAGACCGGATGCGATTTGTGCAGACGTACTCCAGCGCCAGAGGAGAAGCTCCATGGATGGAGCACCATTGTACGGTAACGGAACGTCAGCGGTAAGGTCAGCGCGCGCGCGGCAGGGTCCGAATGTGCTCGGCGAACACTTCGTTGAACAGCGCGCCCGGACGCCGGGACCGCAGCTGCTCCACCACCCGCTCCCCCGGCATGCCCAGGCGATGGAGAATCCGGCCGGCGATCAGCGCGGATCGGTTGAATCCCATGCCGCAGTGCGACAGGACGCGATGACCCGCGCCCACGAGGTGCGCGCCGAGGCTCACCACCGCTTCGAGCTTGCTGAGGTCGGGCAGCGCCTCGTCGTAGATCGGGAAATAGACGTACAGGCAACCGTTCGGCACCGTCGGGATGCACTCGTCGAGCCCGTCCTCGAGGTCGATCACCGTGTCGATCCCGTAGGAAGACACGATCCCCCAGTCCTGAATCACGGGCGAGATGTAGAGGTGGCCGTCATCATCCACCTGATGGAGCTTGCTGAGATCCGGAAACATGCCGAGATTTTGCGCTACTCCGTCGCTTTGCGGAAGAACTCCACGACCTCGTCGTTGATCTTCCCGTCCGTACCGTGGCCCATGTGGTCGTACGTGCGGAACGTCGCGTTGGCTCCGGCCTCGCGGTAGAGCTCCTGCATGTGCGTCCAGCGGTCCGGCTGCATCTTCTCGCCGAGGACGCGGAAGACGATGGCCCGCTCGGACTCCGAGTAGCCATCGTCGTACAGCACCGCGTCGTTGTCGTCCTTCGCGCCCATGTAGATAAACTGAGGGACCGCCCGCCACGCCGCCGGGCGGAACCGCGTGCCCGCGATCTCCTCCAGGTCTGAGATGCCGAGGGGATACGGAAGCGCGACGGAGTCGAGCGTCGCAGACGGGACAATGAGCATCGCGTTCAAGCCACCCGTCGCGACGGCATGCACCCGTTCCGGATACATGAGCGTGAAGCGATTCGAGAACGTTCCTGACGCCGAGAACCCGGTGAGCAGGACCTTCTCGTGCGTCGTGACGCCGTACGCGCGCAGCCGCTTCCGCGCGTCGTCGATCATCGCCAGCAGTTGGAGATCGAGGCGGTGCATCGGGCCGTCTTCGATCAGCAATGTGTCCCGGTCCAGCGCATGGGTATACCGCTCCCACCCCGTCTCCGGACGCGGGAAGATCGGCACGAGGAGCGGGACGTCGAGCCGCTTCGCGACGTAGGAACCGACCGCGCTGTTCGCGAGCTTCTTCGCCGCGTCGACATGGACGTCGAAGTTGTCGGAGACCTGGCCCGTGTTGTTCGGCTCCACGAGCAGGTACGTCGTACCGTCGAGGCGCGCCGCCGTCGGCATCTTCAGCAGGTACGGGTAGGAAAAGCCCTTCGCGGGGTTCGCGTCGATGACGGCCAGTGTGCCGGCGGCAGGAAGGGGCTGCGGCGGCGTGTGCGCGCATGCGGTTGTCAGGAGCAGGAATGCGGCGAGGTAGAAGCGGACCATGGGCGCGAAGGATAGCGCGACCTGCTCGAAGGGACGCCGCCACGTTCGCCGCCGACATGTAGAATTCGCGCGGTTTCCACGGCTATGAGACTGACGAGCGTACAACAGCGGGCGGAGCAACTTGATCCTGCGACGTTTTTCGGCGTACCCATCGCCGGCTTTGAAAATGGCGGCCGGCTGCAGCTCATCCTGCTTTTGATGAGCGGTCTGGAGCCAACCTCTAAGGTCGTTGACCTCGGTTGTGGAGTTCTACGAGCGGGATATTGGCTGATTCACTTCCTCGACCCGCACTGCTACCACGGGATCGAGCCGCACATCCAGCGGCTCGAGGCGGGCAGGGACTTCATGCTGGAACCGGAAACCGTGCAGGCGAAGGAGCCCCGCTTCGATACGAACGCGAACTTCGACACGAGCGTTTTCGGGGTCAAATTCGATTTTTTCCTTGCGTACTCGATCTGGACCCATGCGGCAAAGCCGCAGATCGAAACGATGCTCGACGGTTTCGTGCGGGATTCAGCGCCAGGAGCCGTCTTCCTGAGCTCCGTGCTGCCGGCAGGCTGGCGTGACCGTGACTATCGCGGGACAAAATGGTTCGGGACGAGCCACGAGTCCGCAGTGCCGGGGTGCATTCACCACAGCCTGCGATGGATCCGACGGGAATGCCGGCGGCGTGGGCTGCACATGCGCGTGCTTGGCCCGGAGAGAGATGGTCAGACGTGGCTCCATATTTCGCGGAGTGACGATCAGAAGCTCCTGTTCAAGACCATATGGGCCGAACCGCTGTGGATGAGATTGGGGAGCCGGCTCCTTCGATACGGGAAGGGCTCGCGAGGTACGTGAGACCTACGCCGGCTGCGCCACCTCGTCCAGCTTCGTGCCCCGGACGATGAAGAACAGCGCCACCATCGCCAGGATCACGCCGTTGATGGCGAGGGCGGTGCTGATCGACCAGCGTTGGGCGACGTAGCCGGCGATCAGGTTGCCGAGGGGCATGCCGCCGCGGAAGGCGAGCATGAAGATGGACATCACCCGTCCGCGCATGTCGTCGCCGGTCGTCAGCTGCACGAGCGAGCTGTAGAGCGCGATCACGCCGACGATGCACATCCCGGAGCAGAACGCGATCAGCAGCGACAGCGGCAGGGAGCGCGAGAACGCGAACGCCACGAGCAGCGCAGCGAACGCGAGCTGCAGCTTCAGGGCGATGGTCCCCTTCTTCGCCGCGTGCGCCGTCGCCGCAATCACCAGCGCGCCGGTCACGGAGCCGAGGCCGTACGTGGTCATCATCCACGCGTAGCCCCGGGCTTCCAGCCCGAAGATCGACTTCGCGACCACCGGCAGGAACGTCACGATGGGCATGCCCAGGAACGTCCCGGCGAACGCGAGGAACGTCAGCATCAGGAGCTTCGGCCGTTGCGCCACGAAGCGGAAGCCCTCCTTCATCTCGTCGAGCATCCCTCCCTGCTCCGCCGCCGGCCGCACGCGCGGCGAGCGGATCAGCAGCAGCGCGACGATCACCGCCAGGAACGACAGCCCGTTCACCGCGAAACACACCGCCGCGCCCCACGCCGCCAGTGCGAGACCCGCGAAGATCGGTCCGATCACGCGCGCGAGGTTGAACTGCATCGAGTTCATCGCGATCGCGTTCGGCACGTCCTCGCGCTTCACCAGCAGCGGCAGCAGCGAGATGTACGCCGGACCGCTGAACGACTGCGCGCTGCCGGTGAGGAACGACAGCAGGAAGATGTGCCACACCTTCACGTTCCCCGAGAAGATCAGCACCGCCAGGATGAACGCGAACGTCATCTGCAAGTACTGCGAGAAGAGCATGATCTTCTTCCGCGCCATGCGGTCCGCGACCACGCCGCCGAAGAGCGAGAACACCAGCATCGGTCCCGTCGCCAGAAAGCCGTCGACGCCGAGGAGGAAGGCGGAGTTGGTCATGTTCAGGACGACCCAGCCCTGCGCGACGGTCGCCATCCACGTCCCCGTCGTCGACAGGAACGCCCCCAGCCACACCACGCGATAGTCGCGGTACCGCAGCGCCGAGAACGTGCGCGCGAGTCTTCCTTCAGGTGGCGATGGAGTCCGCGCGTCCTGCTCGAGTGCCTGTTCCTGCGGTAGCGAAGCGCTCATGCCTTCAGTTTCAGACGCGCGTTGGTCCCCGCGGTGTGCGCGTGACAGATGGCGATCGCGAGCGCGTCCGACGCGTCCGCCGACATCTTCAGCGACGCACAACCGGGGAGCAGCATGCGGACCATCTTCGCGACCTGTTCCTTCTCCGCTCCGCCATATCCGACCACCGCGCTCTTGACCGAGCGCGGCGCGTACTCGAAAACTTCCAGCGCCGCACCGCGCACCGCGAGCAGGATCACGCCGCGCGCGTGTGCGAGCTGGATCAGGCTCTTCATGTTGTTCCCCGCAAACGGCGTCTCGACGGCCACGGCCGCGGGTTGCGTCCGCTCGATCACCACCCGCAACCCGTCGTGGATCACCTCCAGCCGCTCCGAGAGCTCCGCGCCGCGCCGGGTATTGATCGAGCCCTGCTCGACCAGCGTGAGCCGCCCGCGCTCGTAGTCGATGACGCCAAAGCCGGTAGTGAGGGAGCCGGGGTCGATACCGAGGATGCGCACCGGGGAGGATTATCGCCGAGTCTTCCCGGATTCGGACGTTTCTGGTCTTCGAACATCCAGTCGCAAAGGCTTAAAGTCGCAAAGTCTCAAAGGAGGTCGTCGCCGCGTCCTTTGAGACTTTGCGACTTTGAGACTTTGCGACTACGCCCCTCGAAGGCTCGACGCCCCGACGACTCGCAGTCTTCACTTCCAGAACCGGACCTCGTAGATCGGCCGCCCCTCCGCCCGGTACTTCGCCTCGTAGTTCGTGCGCGGAACGTCGTCCGGGCCGGGGATGCGCCGCTCGGCGCGCTCCGCGCCGGAGCAGAACTCCGCCTCAATCAGCGGCGCCGCGACCTCGAAGTATTCGCGGTGGTCGGTGACGTAGATCGCTTCCCCCCTCTCGACGAGCACGCGCCGGATCTCCTGCAGCACCTCGGCGCGGATGATCCGCCGCTTCTGCTCCTTCTTCCGCGGCCAGGGATCGGGAAAGTAGATGTGCAGCTCGGCGATCGACGCGTCCGGGATCATGTCGCGCAGGACGAGGAACGCGTCGTGGTTGATGAGGCGGACGTTCGTCAGGTGGCGCTTCAGCACGCGGTCGCGGATGAGGCGGTGGTAGTGCAGCGATTTCTCGATGCCGACGAGGTTCGCACCGGGACGCTCCATCGCGGTGCCGATGAGGAAGCGTCCCTTGCCCGAACCGATCTCGAGGATCACGGGATTCGCGTTGCCGAACAGCTGCTGCAGGTCGAGACGATGAAAGCCGCTCTCGCGCGGGTTGATGACGAGGTCCGATTCGATCATGCCGCGCGAAAATACCCTCACGCCCCGGCCACGCGCCAGAACGGCGTGGCATCGACCATCTTGCGGATGGAGATCAGCAGCGACGGGTCCTGGCGCAGGCGAGAGCGGATCCAGCGCACGAAGCGGAGGTCGCCGCCGCGATCGCTGCTCTCGCCGAGGTGCGCGAGCCAAGCGTCGGGATCGCCGTGGAAGACGCGGATGAGCACGTGGTAATGGAGGAACTCGGCGACGTCGGAGGTGTCGCCGGTGGGCATGCGCACCACGTTCGACGCCGCGCCCATCGCCACCTCGGGGCGACGCGTCCGTTTGCGCGCGATCGCGCGGGTATAGATCTCGATGATGTGCTCGATGCGGTCGCCGCTCCGGTCGACGCGAGCGCCGACAGACGTCACGCGGAGCTTCGTTCGTCCCGAACGGATCACTTCGCCTGCCACTGGCGCCGGCCACGGCCGCCGCGCGACCCGGCGCTCGAAAATGCGTCGCCGGCTGCCGGGCCGGAACACCTCTAGAACGTATAAGTTCCTGATTTGCCTGACTTTGACTCCTATCAGCGTCACTTGAGCACCCTCCTTCACGGAGTGTGCGGAAATCCATGTTTACCTACCTACGTCCCGTGGTAAGGTCCAAAAAAAGACATATGACTTCGCTGACGATCTCCCGCGTCGACGATCAGGCTTTCGAGGCCGTCTACGCCGAATACTTCGATCTCCTCGCGCAGATCGCGGTGTTCAAGTTCCAGGTCCCGGACTCCGAGGCGGAGACCCTGGTCCACGATGTATTGATCGGGTACCTGAAGAAAGCCGAGCCCATCATGGAGCTGCGCTCGTGGCTGATCGGAGCGATCTGCTACGCGAGCCGACACTACTGGCGGCTGAACGGCCGCATCCTCGATGGCAACCCGGACGCCGACCTGGATCGGGTCGATCCCGCGTCGCTGCGCATCCTGGACAGCCTGCCGAACCAGCTGGCGGCGCGTGAGGCGCTGGAGTGCCTGACGCCGCGGTGTCAGGAAGTACTGCACATGCGCTACTTCGAAGGCTGCACGATCGCGGAGGTGGCCGCCCGCCTCGGTGTGAAGACGAAGTACGCGCAGAAGCTGATCACGAAATGCCTCCGGCGCGCGGAACGGCTGTACGGCGAGAAGGGACGCGGGCGATGAGTGACGAGAGGAAACCCTGGGTGCTGGCCGGGTTCCGGCGCCGATTCGATCCGGCGCGTGCCCGTGAGTTCGCGGACACCGCGCGGCGCCTGCAGCGGGAACGGGTGGAGGCGGCGGATGTGGTGGAGAAGTTGCTGAAGGAGACGCCGCCGGAGGACTGGCCGGCGCTGGCGGAGCGGGGCGACCTGCAGACGTGCGGGGCGCTGGAGAAGCTGGGGAACTACGTGGCGGCGACCCTCGGCCGCGATCCCCGTCACGCACGCGAGGTCGCGGAGCTGGCGGTGTCGATCGCGGAAGCGGTTCCGGAGCATATGTACCCCGCGCCGATCCACGCGCAGTTGCGGGCGCACGCGTGGAAGGATCTGGCGAAAGCACTGCTGTACGTCGGCAAACTCGACGATGCCCTTCGCGCAACAGAAGAAGCGAATGCTCGAGTCGCAGGGTTCGGAGCACTGGCACACGATCAGGCGATCGTGTGGCTGGTCCGTGCGGAAACGCTTCAGCAACTGGATCGCTACGACGAGGCCTTCGCAGCCTTGGCGGAGAGCAAGCGAGTGTTTCGCGATCACGGCGACGACCGCCGGCTCCTGCTGGCGGGAATCGCGGAAGGCGTGTTGTTGCACAGGCTTCGTAGATTTCGCGAGGCCCGCGAAGCCTATCTACTGTTGCTGGCGTCCTTGCACGACTCGATGGACAAGGATTCCGCTGCCTGCCTGCACAACGTCATCGGCCATTGTTCGGTGGATCTCGGCGACTTCGACGCCGCAGAGACGTATCTGACACGTGCCGCCACGCTGTTCACCGAATTAGGTCATACGCTGCAGGCGGCGAAGGCGGAACTCGGTCGCGGACGAATGTTCATTCGGAACGGACGCGTGGATCGCGGCATTGCCCATCTGCGCGTCATTCGCGGGCAGTTTCTGCGTGGCGGCTTGATCGAAGAAGCCGGTTTGTGCGGCTTGGAGATTGTCGAGGGTCTGCTCGCGCACGGCAACGCGCTCGACGCGGTGACGCTGGCAAAGCAGATCATTGCAGAGTTCACCGCAGGGGCGCTCAGCAAACGCGCGATCAGCGCACTCGGTTACCTCGAGGAGGCCATCCTAGCGCGACGCGCCTCAACGACGACGGTTGCGCATGTCCGCGACTACATCGTCTCGCTCCGGACTGCGCCGGAGCGAGAGTTCGTCGCCGCGGGATGACGCTACGGAAGCGGTACGGTGAGACCGTCGCCGAGCGCGCGAATGATCTTCTTCACCATCTTCACGATGGTTAGCTCGCGACCGCGGGTTTGCTCCCGCCCTTCACGCGGAACCGCGAACGCGCTCCCGGCGAGCATGAAAATCACCGCAACGGCAGCCACACCTCGGACAGACGAATTGAATACACGACGCATATTGCCCTCCTCATCCGGCTCACCGCCGGTGGTTGATTGGGAGGGCGCCCTCTACCTCGCGGTGTGACGCGAATGCCACTTATGCCACCCCTCGCGCGTGTGAAGCAGAATGCACAGGCGCGTCTGACGAGGTGAGGTCTTCGCGTTCTTCGAATGGCAGCGTGGCCCGCCCATGAGCCCTGATCTGCTGTGGTTGCTCGATCCGAAGAATGCAGGCAAGGCAGCCGGATCGTCGCAGGCTACAGGCGCTCGACGTCGTCGAGTCTGCTCAAACCTTTATCGAATGTTCCCAGCGGAAGATGACCAGCGTTACGCGCGATTTCGAGAACGAGGCAGTCCGAAAAGCCCAGCGCCGGCTTTCGTCGATACTCGGTCAATGCGGCGGCGACAACGTCTGCGTCCTGCAGGGTCAAACGCGGATTCTCAAGCAGAAGATCGAGGGCGCTGGCAACCTCTTCGTGGTCTCGCTCATAGACGAAGCGAAGCACCCATACAGTCTCTGCGATCACCAGAAGGGAAGCCCACACGCCTCTGCCGACAAACGCCTCCGCAGCAGCGACCTGCCGCACATCGTCCCGCACGATGAGGCGAACGAGGACATTCGTGTCAACGGCGCGCATGCTTCGCTTTGATGTAGTCCTCGATCCCCTGCTTCAGCTCTTCAAGCGTGCGGGGCTTCGGTGGCTCGGGAAATAATGCGCGATGTACGTCCTCGAACGAGTACCGGCCCGCCTTACGGACGAACACTCTCTCGCCGTCTTCATCCCACTCCAGCACCGACCCCGGACCGATCCCGAGCTTCCGGCGAATCTCGGCGGGAACCGAGATCTGACCCTGCGCCGTCACCTTTGATTGAGGATGTGCCATGCCTACATAGTACCATGGTAATGGGTCTTCGTAGAGGCGTAGCGTACGACGGAGTCGCTGCAACCGTCGCCCGGTTCCCTCGGCCATGTCCACCTACACGACGATCGGTCGCTGGCCGTGGTGAACACCGGCACCGAGTACTGGTGAAACTTTCGTGAGTACTGACCAAACTTTCGTGAGTACTGACCAACTCTTCGTGAGTACTGACGAAAACTTCGTCAGTACCGGCCAACTCTTCGTGGGGAGTGACGAAAGTTTGGTCAGTACTGACCAAACTTTCGCGAGTACTGACCAACTTTTCGCGAGTACTGACGAAAACTTCGTCAGTACCGATCAACTCTTTGTGGGGAGCGACGAAAGCTTGGTCAGTACTGAGTCTTTTGGGGCCGTGGTTAAGGAAGTTGATGCAACGACTCCACGGAGTCGCAGGCGTTCCCCCTGGGAAACCGGATGGGTGCAGTCAAAACCGATCGGATCCAGTGATGGACGGGCCCGGCTCGCTGTAACGACGAGAGCCTCCGTTCGCCCAAGTGCCCGGGCGGCGGGACGCCAGCGCTCCGTCCGAACCGTCCGGGCAACGGGCAACGGGCAACGGGCAACCCTCCGGCATGGCTACGCTAAATCGGCCCACAACCGCGCATACGTTTCGTAGCGCGCGCGGTTGATCTCGCCCTTCTCTACCTGCTCCTGCACCTCGCAGTCCGGCTCGTGGACGTGGGTGCAGTTGGTGAAGCGGCAGAGCTCGGACGGCTCGACGAACTCGGGGAAGTAGTCACGGAGGGTGTCGCGGTCGAGGTCCCAGAGGCCGAACTCGCGGATGCCGGGGGTGTCGATGAGGCAGGTGCCGTTGCCGAAGTCGTAGAGGGTCGAGGCGCTGGTGGTGTGGCGTCCGGTGCCGCGTTTGCGGTGGAGGGTGTTCGTGGCAAGCTGCAGGGACTGGTCGAGGGCGTTGAGGAGCGACGACTTGCCGACACCGCTGTGGCCCACCAGCGCGGCCAGCTTCCCTTCGACCTGCACGCGCAGCTGCTCCAGGCCCTCCCCTGTCTTCGTCGAGCAGCCGATGATCGGGACGTCGAGGTCGAGGTAGGGCTCGAGCTTGTGCAGCTCGGCTTCGCGCTCCTCGGCGTCGAGGAGGTCGACTTTGTTGATGCAGAGCACGGGCTTCGCGCCGCCGCGCTGGATGGCGATGAGGAAGCGGTCGATGAGGCGGGGACGGAGCGGTGGCGATTTCAGCGATACGACGTGGATCACGACGTCGACGTTCGCGGCGATGAGGCGCTGCCGGTGCGCGTGGAGCGGATCGGGACGGGCCAGCACCGTGCGCCGAGGCAGGACGGTCTCGAGCCAGGTGATCCCATCCTCCTCGAGAAGGCGCACGCGGTCGCCGACGGCCAGAGCGCTCTTCTGACGGATGGCCATCTCCGGCGGGACGACGCAATCGATCTCCTCGGTCGTCATGAAATACGCGACAGCGCCCGCTGGAGACGCTGATGACGATGGCCGCGGCGGCGCGTTCCGATTCGTCCACGTCGACGGCCGTCACGTGGTCGTCGAGCTGGCGCCATCAGCCTCGGTGACGCTGGGCCGCTTGCGCGCGTGGCCGTGCTGGTCGAGCAGGCTCTCCCAGTTGTCCTCGGTGATCGCGCTGCGCGCCCGCGTCGCCTTTGTCCTTCTTGAAGTTCTTGCGCAGCTTGCCGGCCGCCTTGCGCGCCTTCATCCCGTCGTAGGCGAGATGCTTTTCGAAGTGCTTCTTCAGCTTTTTCTCTTCGTGGTCCATTCGGAGCGGCTGTCCGGAAGTATAGGTTACAATCGAAGCTGCATCGTCCAAATAGGGAGTCTCACAATTTCAGAGAAACCGCTCGTTCTGCTCGCAGACGACAACGAGGCTACTTGTACGCTGATCACCGCGCTGCTGCACAAGCGACTTCGTCGTCGAGATTGCGAACGACGGCGGTGAAGCGCATCGAGAAACTGAAAAGCAGGCAGTACGCGGCGATTCTGCTCGACCTGCTCATGCCGGTCGTCGACGGTTACGCCGTGCTCGACCATCTCCAGCGCGAGAATCCCGCCCTGCTCGACCGGGTGATCGTGGTCACGGCGTCGCTCTCCCAGCGCGAGCTGAGTCGCGTGCGCACTTACCCGATCCACGGCCTGCTCGCCGAAGCCGTTCGAAGTCGAGACGCTGCAGTTCGCGGTCCGGGAATGCGCGGGCCTGGGCGGTGAATCGCCGTTCCGCGGGCCGCTGCTCGCGGGCGGGATGCTGCTGATGCTCGCAGCCGACCTGCTGCGGAAGATGTGACGCGTCAGAGCTTGAGCAGCGCGATCAGCGGGGCACCCGCGATCACCGTGGCGTAAGCCATCGTCTCGAATGCGCTGCGGCCGCGGATCTCGGTACACGCGGCGACGATGTCCGCGATCTCGACGGGATCGAACGGCTTCCTGATGATGCCGTGGATCTTCCGCGAGTCGAGTTGATCGATCACGCGGCGGTCGGCGCCGCTGACGACCAGGACGATGGGCGGGTGCGCGCCGTCTGCGATTGCGTCCAGCACGCCGAAGCCGTCGACGTTCGGCATCAGCAGGTCGAGCAGCACGACGGCGTAGCGATTCTCGCCGAGCAGCGCGATCGCTTGGCTTCCATCCCCGGCCTCGTCGACGTGGAGAGACCTCTGCCGCAGGGCAGTGCCGAGCATGCGGCGGACGGACGCCTCATCATCGATGACGAGGACGCGGCGATGCGGATCGGTCGTCACTCTGAGCCCACCAGAAACGAGGGCGGATAGTGATTCGTGATCATTCCAATGTCAACCTCAACCCTTTCGATCCCGCGGCCGCTATCGGCACGCGCAGCATCGCGCCCAGTACCTGTTCGAAGTCCGCCGCCGACAGGGGTTGGCTGTAGAGGAAGCCCTGCATCTCGCCGCACTGCTCGCGCCGCAGGAACGCCAGCTGCTCCTCGGTCTCCACGCCCTCGGCGATGACGCGCAGGTTGAGCGCGCGGGCCATGGAGATGACCGCCGTGATGATCGCGGCGTCGTCCGGGGTGAGGTCGCGCACGAAGTCCTGATCGATCTTCACCGTGTCGATCGGGAAGCGCTTCAGATAGCTGAGCGACGAGTATCCGGTGCCGAAGTCGTCGATGGAGATGCGGATGCCCATCTCCTTCAGCCGCGTCAGGATCGCCAGCGTGAGATCCGCGTTCTGCATGGCCGTCGACTCCGTGATCTCGAGGTCGAGGCACTGGGGCGGAAAGCCGGTGTCCGCGAGGATCTTCTCGATGGAGACGGCCAGCTCGCGGTCCTGGAACTGCCGCGGGGAGAGGTTCACCGCGATGCGCAGCCACGCGTGTCCGGCGTCGTGCCACGCCTTCATCTGCGTGATCGCGGTGCGCAGCACCCACGCTCCGATCGGCACGATGAGCTGCGTCTCCTCCGCAACGGGGATGAACTCCTCCGGCTGGATCAGGCCCTTCTCCGGATGGTTCCACCGCAGCAGCGCCTCGGCGCCCACCACCCGGCCGGTCGCGATCTCGACCATCGGGTGGTAGTGCACGACCAGCTCGTCACGCTCGAGGGCGCGGTGCAGCGCACGCTCCACCGCCAGCCGCGTTTCCGCCGGCCGGGCTTCGGCGGCCGAGGCGAACTGGTAGTTGTCGCGGCCGAGATCCTTGGCGCGATACATCGCCCGGTCCGCGTTCTTCAGCAGTGCTTCCGCATCCGTCCCTTCGTCCGGGAACACGGAGATGCCGATCGACGTCGTGACGAACAGCTCGTTCTCGTCGATGGTCACCGGGTGGCGCACGGCCTCGAGAATCTTCTGCGCGACCAGGATCGTGCTGCGGCGGTCGGCGACGTCCGCGAGCAGCACCGTGAACTCGTCGCCGCCCATGCGCGCCACGGTGTCCTCCGCGCGCACGCAGTTCACGAGCCGCGCGCCGATCGCCTGCAACAGGCGGTCGCCGACGGTGTGGCCGAGGGTGTCGTTGACGAGCTTGAACTGATCGAGGTCGAGGAACATCACCGCGCTCAGGCGGCCGGTGCGCTTCGCGTGCGCCAGCGCGATGCTGATGCGGTCGCGGAAGAGCAGCCGGTTCGGCAGCCCCGTCAGCGAGTCGTGGTATGCCTGATACTCGACCTGCTCCTGCGCGTGCTTACGGTCGGTGATGTCGATGATCGTCCCTTCCATGACGTCTTCGTCGCGGAGGGTGACGTTCTCGAGGACCCACACCGTCGCGCCATCGCGGCGGCGCAGGCGGAGCTCGAGGTTGGTCGACTGGCGCTGCTCGCGCAGCATCTGGACGATTCGTTCTCTTTCACGGTCGTCGAAGTAGAAGTCGTTCGCGTTCGCGCCGAGGAACTCCTCGCGCGATTCGTAACCGAAGATCCGTGCACACGCGTCGTTGCAGTCCAGGATCGTCCCGTCGGGCGTGCTGCGGTAGACGCCGGCGAGGTTGCGCTCGAACAGCAGGCGGTAGCGCGCCTCGCTCGCCTTCCGATCGGAGACGTCGCGGCCGATGCCCTGCACGCCGACCGGTTTGCCGTCCCGATAGATCAGGCGCGTGCTCAGCTCCAGAGGGATCCGGCGGCCGTCCTTGCTGCGCATCTCGACTTCGTAGAAGGTCTGCGAGATCTCGCCGCGCAGCTTCTTCCCCAACGCGTCCACCGCCCGGTCCCGATGCTCTGGCACGGCGAGATCGCGGATGGCCGTGCCGACGATCTCGTCGCGCGAGTAGCCGCTCACGCGCTCGCCGGCGAGGTTCATCGACGTGACGATGCCGTTGAGGTCGTGGGTGAAGACGATGTCGTTCGCGTTCTCGAACAGCTCGCGATAGCGCTCTTCGCTGCGCCGCAGCTCGTCCTCGGCCCGCATGCGCGCGGTGACGTCCTGCGCGATCACGAGGCGCGAGCGCCGCCCGCCGGAGACGAACTCGAAGGAGGTGATCTCGGCGTCGATGACGCTGCCGTCTTTCTTGAGGTGGCGGAAGTGGCTGGGGCCGCGGCGTCCGGTAGCCGTCACCAGGGCCTCCTCCATCTTCTCGATGTCTTCCGGCGGGCGGATCTCGCGGATGGTCATCCGCAGGAACTCGGTGCGCGAGTACCCGTAGTGCTTCACCGCCGCGTCGTTGACGTCGGTGAAGCGCAGGGAGTCGTAGTCGTACACCCACATCGGCAGCGGGTTCATCTCGAAGAGCGTGCGGTAGCGGTGCTCGCTGTCCCGCAGCGCGCCCTCCGCGCGCTTCCGCTCGGTGAAGTCGCTGGCGACGTAGACCACGGCGACGGGGGTGTTGTCGTGATCGCGTAAGAACGACGACGCGGCCAGCACGTCGATGCGCGTGCCGTCCGCCGCGAGCCACGCCATGGTGTGCTCGAGGACGCCGAGGGAGTTGAGGAGCTGGCCGGTGGTGAGGTTCTCGTCGCGCGGGAAGATCTGGCGGATGTGCGCGCCGCGAAGCTGCTCCGCGCGATAGCCGAGGAGCTGCGCGGCGCCGCGGTTGACGACGCGGATGCGGCCGTGCATGTCCACGACGACCACCGCGCCTTTCATCGTCTCCAGGATCTGCGTCGCCGCGAACTCGGGGGTGATGCCGGCGAGCTCGAAGCGCCAGACGGCCGTCGCGACGATGACGATGTAGACGAGGGCGGTGACGTAGGCGGTGGGCTGGAGGTCGATGCCGGTGGACGGGAGATAGTCGAAGAGGCCGATCGCGCCGAACAGGCCCGCGAGCAGCAGCACCCCGCCGCGCTCGCGGCTCTTCCCGTCGGCGTCGCGATACGCGCGCCAGTAGAGCTGCAGGCTGGCGATCATGATCGCGCCGATGATGACGAGCACGATCGCGGCGGAGGGACGCGAGTCGGGGTAGAACCCCCAGCTGAAGCGGCGCACGCCCGAGGTGACGAGGCCGGTGGCCATCCCGACGCCGGCCAGGATCGCGCTGACGAGCCAGGAGAGGGTGATGAAGACGCGATAGCGGCGGTCCCGGGCGATGAGGCGCGCCGCGAAATGGAACATCGCCGCGGGGATGAGGACGCCGAATCCGTAGCCGAGGCGCGCCCAGGCGATGGCGACATCCTCGGAGCGCGAGGCATACATCAGCGACCATGCGCCGAGCCAGCCGGCGGTGATCAGCGCGAGGACGGAGAGCAGCGTGCTGGCCCCGCGCGTGCGGCCACGCCACAGCACGCCCGCGCCGAGGAGCAGGATCGAGAGCGCCGAGATCGCCGTGGCCACCGCGAGAGCGCTGGCAGCATAGGCGTCCGGGACGAAGAGTGAATCGAGGTCGGGCACGAGCGCGGAACGGTTGATAGTAACCCGAACCGTTGCCCGTTGCCCGTGGCGCCCTTCCCCCTGCGCCCCGCGCCCTGCCCATTGCGCCTTGATCTTGCACCGTCGTCTCCGATGCAACCTCTCATCGGATGGCAACGCGGCAACCCTCTCGAAGCCCTCACCACACGCGAATGGCTCGTCACCAACGGCCTCGGCGGCTATGCATCGGGGACCATCGGCGGCTCGTGCACGCGGCGCTTCCACGGGAAGCTCATCGCCGCCCTCCCCGCCCCTCTCGGCCGCACGATGATGCTGAACTATCTCGAGGAGTGGATCACCGGGCCCGGCAATCTGCGGCTGGAGCTCAACGGCAGCGAGTGGCTGGAGGAATTCGCGCTCGAGTGCGGCATCCCGGTGTGGCGCTACTCGCACGGCGCGATCCGCGTGGAGAAGCGCGTGGTGATGCCGTACGGGCAGAACACGACGTATGTGATCTTCCGCCTGCTCGACGGACCCGAGGGCCTCACGCTGAAGCTCCGTCCGTCGATTCACTTCCGTCCGCACGAAGGCCGGCTGGCGGATCCGACGCCGCCGCTGGTGAGTGTCGAGAGGCGAAAGATGGAGGTCCGTGGGAGTGACGACCTCCCCACGCTCCGGATCGCGATGGCGGGCGACGATGCGTCGTTCGCCGACGATCCGCACGTGGTCGAACAGGTGATCTACCCGATCGAGCGCGATCGGGGGTACGACCACGAGGGGCCGCTGCGCAGTCCGGGCGTGATCCGCATGTCGCTACCGCGGGGACGCGACGTGGGGATCGTCGCCTCGGTCGAATCGTGGGACGTGATTCACGCGATGACGATCGCGGAAGTGCTGGCAGCGGACAACGAACGGCGGAACAGGATGCTCGCGAAGTCGGGGGCCGGTGACGACGTGGCGTCGCAGTTGGTCCTCGCCGCAGACCAGTTCCTCATCCGCCCGACGACGCGCACCGCGGACGAAGCGCGGATCGCAGCCGCGGGCGACACGCCGCGCACGGTGATCGCGGGCTATCACTGGTTCACGGATTGGGGGCGCGACACGATGATCAGCCTCGAAGGGCTGACGCTCGTGACGCAGCGGTATCGCGAGGCCGGGAGCATCCTGCGTACGTTCGCCACGTACATCCGCGATGGGCTCATTCCGAATATGTTCCCCGAGGGGGAGCACGCGGGGCTCTACCACACGGCGGATGCGACGATGTGGTTCTTCCACGCGGTGGCGCGGTATGTCCGCTGGACGGGCGACCGCGGCACGCTGGGCATGCTGATCCCGAAGCTGATCGACATCGTCGAGCACCACGTGCGCGGGACGCGCTTCGACATTCACGTCGATCCCGCGGACGGGCTGCTGTCGCAGGGGGCGGAGGGTATCAGCTGACGTGGATGGATGCGAAGGTGGACGGCTGGGTGGTGACGCCGCGGCGCGGGAAGGCGGTGGAGATCAACGCGCTGTAGTACAACGCGCTGCGGATGCTGCAGGCGTGCCTGGAGGAGGAAGGGCGACCCAGGCGCGGCGCGGATGCGGTCGCTGGCGGATCGCGCGTATGAGTCGTTCAACGAGCGGTTCTGGTACGAGGAAGGTCAGATATCTTTACGATGTGCGTCGATGGCGAGCAGGGCGACGATCCGGCGCTGCGGCCGAATCAGATCTTCGCGATCGTCGCTGGATCACCCGGTGCTGGATCGTTCGCGATGGGCGCCGGTGGTGGAGGTGGTGGAGCGAGCGGCTGCGTGACGCCGGTGGGGCTGCGCTCGCTGGCGCCGGAGCATCCGGATTACAAGCCGTACTACGATGGGGACCTCCGCTCGCGCGATGCGGCGTATCACCAGGGGACGGTGTGGGGGTGGCTGATCGGCCCGTTCGTGGATGCTTGGATGAAGGTCCACCCGGAGGAGCGTCGGGCGCGTTGCGGTTCCTGGATGGATTCGTGCCGCACTTGTCGGAGGCGTGCATCGGGACGATCAGCGAGATCTTCGACGCGGAGGCGCCGTACACACCGCGCGGATGCGTGGCGCAGGCGTGGAGCGTTGCGGAGGTGCTCAGGTGTTTGCAGGCGCTGCGTGGATCGTTGCCCGTGACCCGTTGCCCGTGACCCGTGGCTCGTTTCCCGGTGCCCGTGCTCCGAGGTATGATTTCGGTCCCACGATTTCCGGGGCGACCCTCCGTTGCCTCGATCACCCACAACTCATGAAGACATTCGAAGATCTCCGGGTCTTTCAGGCCGCGATGGATCTGCGCGTAGACGTTCACCGCATGACGGACTCGTTTCCCAAGCACGAGCTCTTCGGAATCGTGTCCCAACTTCGCCGCGCCGCGGGTGCTGTCGTTCGGGACATTGCCGAGGGGCAAGGGCGCTTGACGTACGGCGAGTGGAGGCTCCTGCTCAGCCATGCCCGAGGCTCCTTGTACGAAGTGGAGGCCGAATTGATCGCATCCTGGCGCCTCGACTACATCGACGAAGCGACGCTTCGATCCAAACAGCAGCAGGCACGTGCGGTCGGACAGATGCTCGCGGGCTTGATCCGCTACGTGCAACAACGCGACATCGCGACCCGCCGCCGCGGAACAGGCAACAGATCACGGGCAACGCCCAACGACTAACGGGTCACGGGTCACGGGTCACGGGCAACGACTAACGGGCACGGGTCACGGGCAACGGGCAACGGGTCACGGGCAACGACTAACGCGGCAACAACCCCAACACCGCCGAAACCGCCGCCCGCACACCCGTGCGCAGAACCAGCGACGGATCGGACGGCGCGAACTTGCTGGAGTGCAACCCCGCCTGCGTACCCGCGGTGATTGCGGACGCATCCCCTGCGCCGAGGGCGAGGAGGACCGTGGGGATCTTGCCCTGCAACCCGAACAACCCGAAGTCCTCGCTCACCATCGCGGGATCGATCTCCAACACATTCGCAACCCCCAACTCGCGCCAACCGATTTCGCGACCCGCGCGGTCAGCGCGGGGTCGTTGAACGTCGACGCCACGGACTCGTGTCCGATGTGCTCGAACACAGGCATGCGATCCTCGGGGAGGCCGGCGGCGATGGCCAGGCCGCGAGGGATGCGCTGGATGGACTCGAGCACCCGCGCGCGCACCTCGGGCTTGAACGTGCGCACCGTGAGGTAGAGCTTCACTTCGTCCGGGATGATGTTGCGCTTCGTGCCGCCTTCGATCTTGCCCACCGTCACCACGACCGGATCGAGCGGCGAGCGCTCGCGGCTGGCGATGGTCTGCAGGGCGAGCATGGTCTCCGAGGCGAGGACGACCGGGTCTTTCGTGGTGTGCGGGGCGGCGCCATGGCCGCCGACGCCGCGGATGGTCAGGTTGAGCGAGTCCGTCGCGGCCATGAACTGGCCCGGGCGGTAGCCGATCTTGCCCGCCTCCAGCGAGGCCCAGTCGTGCAGCGCGATCGCGAAGTCGGGACGCGCGAACTTCTCGTACAGCCCCTCGGCCAGCATCCCGTCCGCGCCGCTTCACCACTTCCTCGGCCGGCTGGCCGATGAGCATCACCGTGCCGCGCCACTGCGACTTGAGGTCCGCGAGGACTTGGGCGGTGCCGAGGAGGGTGGTCATGTGGACGTCGTGCCCGCAGGCGTGCATGACGCCCGCGTTCTGACTCGCGTACGCGAGGCCCGTCTGCTCCGCGATGGGAAGCCCGTCCATGTCGCTGCGCACGAGCACTGTCGGACCTCCGCCATTGCGCATGACGGCAACGACGCCGTAGCAGGTCGCGGCGGGATCCTT
Source organism: uncultured Acidobacteriota bacterium (assembly GCA_963821585.1). GTDB lineage: Bacteria > Acidobacteriota > Thermoanaerobaculia > Gp7-AA8 > Gp7-AA8 > QHVT01. The sequence continues at coordinate 1,605,836 of CAWGEI010000003.1, read as the reverse complement.
GTACTTGCCGAACGGATACGTGACTTCGTAGCCGAGCTCGCGCAGGCGCGACGCGACGAACGCCGACGTCTTCGCCTCCTGCATCGACAGCTCCGGCGCGAGGTGCAGGGTGCGGTAGGTCTCGACGAGCGAGGGCAGCGCGGCCTGGACGCGCTGATCGAGCGATTGAGCGGAGAGCGGCATCGTCAGCAGGAGCAAGAATACGAGCTTACGCATAGCGGCGCGCAGCTTACATCGCCTCCGCCCCCACCACCTCCCCTGCCATGGCAACCTGGTTCTTCCCGTTTTTCTTCGCGAAATACAGCGCCGTGTCGGCGCGGGAGATCAGGTCGGCGGGAGTCATGCCGTCGCGGGGATAGACGGCGACGCCCACGCTCACGGTGATGTGCAGCGTCTTCGCAGCTGCGGCAGGGGGAACACACGGCGCTCGACGATTTCCCGCAAGCGATTCGCTGCGTCCCGCGCGGAGCGGCCGGGCGTATCGGGGAAGATGATCGCGAACTCCTCGCCGCCGTAGCGCGCGACGACGTCCGTGTCGCGCGCGTGCAGCATCAGCTCTTCGACCAGGCCCTTCAGGATCTCGTCGCCGATAGGATGGCCGAACGAGTCGTTGATCTTCTTGAAGTTGTCGATGTCGAGCATCGCCAGCGCCATCTCGAGTTTCGACCGCGAGTGGCGGTGGATCTCCTTCGCCAGCGCATCCTGAAAATAGCGGTGGTTGTACGCCGGCGTGAGGCTGTCGATGAACGTCAGGCGGCGGATCTCGTCGTACTGCGTCGCGGACTGCAGCGCCGTCACCGCCTGCGTCGCGAAAATCTCCAGCGTGCGCACTTTTTCGATCGACGGGATGCGTTGGTCGTGCGGCTCGCGGACAGAGAGGAAGCCGATCATCTGGTCCGCACCCTTCCCGGGACTCATCAGCGGCACGAGCAGCAGGTCGTTCTCGTGCCACTCGTCCGGCTTCAGGAACCCGTCATCCGCATCCTCGGGGCGCACGAAGAAGTCGTGCTCGCTCTTGCGCAGCGCGGTGTGGGACACGAAGTACGAGTGCGAGGCCTTGAACTCGGGGTTGAAGAACGCCTCGATCTCCGCGGGTGTCACGTGCTTCTTCCGCACCTCTTCCCACACGTCCTCCATCCCCGCGTGCGCGCGGCGGACGTACTCGCTCGCGCGCGGATCGCGGATGGCGAAGACGACGTTATCGAATCCGAGGGCGCGGCGGATGGCCTGGGCGATGCGGGTGAGAGCGGCGTCGACGTCGAGTTGCCCGATGAGGCTGTTCGAGACGTCGAGAATCGTCGACATCGTCGCGGCGTGGCTCTCGAGCTGCGCGGTGGTCTCACGCATCTCGCGGCGCAGCAACTGGTCCTGCAAGGAGAGCGCGGTCTGGTTCACGAGGAGCGTGAGGAGGTTGAGGCTCCCCGCTTTCAGGATGGAGAGGTCCTCCGTCTCGAAGATCAGGATCCCGTAGATGACCTCGGGGGTCTGAATGCCGATCAGCACCTGGATCGCGTGTCCGCCCGAGAGCGGGAACTTGCGCATGTCGCTCTGGAAGACGAAAGCGCGGCTGGGCGCCGACTGCGCGAACCCGGCGCGACCTCGACCCAGCGGAGGATGTCCTGATCGGTCGGGCATGCACTCGCCGAAGCGGTAGACCGTGCGGCGGGACGTCGGGATTCGGCTCCCACGTCACAACCGCGCAGGCCTTCATCTTCGCGAGCTTCGACAGCAGCGACATCAGCCGCCGCAGCGTCTCGTGATCGGTCTCCGCGGAGAGGATCTGCGTGGAGCTCTCGGTGAGGATGGCCAGCTCCCGGTTGCGCCGCAGGAGCTCTACGTTCTGCTGCGCGGACTCGGCCTCGTTGCGCATCGCGTACGCGATGATGAGGACCGGGCAGGAACGCGATGGCGAATCCGGCGATGCCCCAGTTCGCGTAGAGCATGACCTCGATGGCGACGATCGGGCGCGACGAGCAGCAGGGTCCTGGCCTGGACCTGCAGCACGCGCCGGAGATCGATCGGCCCGCGTCTCCTCCTCGGCGTACCGGCGCAGCGAGACGAAGAGCAGGTGGATGCCGACGTAGCCGACGAGGAGGAGTGTGGCGCCGGCCATCTTCGCGGAGGGAGGCGCGTCCGCGGCGACGGCGACAGCGTACAGCAGTGCGACGATCGAGTACGACAGCGCGAGCTGGGCGGCGTTGTAGAACGGCTCCAGCTCGCCATTTTCTGCGCGTGAGCGCGTCGTACAACGCGTGGGCACCGCTGCCGATGAGCACCGCGACCAGCGCGACGGCCGGACTGTGAAAGATGAGGAGCGCGCCGAAGACGACCGCCGCCTCGAAGCCGACCGACGCGTCGCCCGCGTCGATGCGCAGGAACGTGGCGATGAGCACCAGCGCCGCGAAGACGAGCGCGGTACGCGTTTCGGCCGCGGGACGCGTCATCACCGCGAAGATCAGGAGCGCCAGGGCTACCGCGACGATGGCGATCTTGAACCCGCGGAAGAAGGCGGTGCGGGACACGCGTGGCATTATAGGGCGCAGGGGGCGGGGCGCAGGGCGCAGGAGAAAACCGGTCGGTCGGCTCCTGCGGACAACCCTATAATCCGCCTCCATGTGGGAAACGGTCATCGGCCTGGAAGTCCATGCGCGTCTGCTGACACAGACGAAGATCTTCTGCGGCTGCGCGACCGCGTTCGGCGCTCCGCCGAATACGAATGTCTGTCCTGTTTGTCTCGGGTATCCGGGCGCGCTGCCGGTGCTCAATCGCCGGGCGGTGGAACTGGCGATACGCATGGCCATCGCGACGGGATGCGCGGTGCATCCACGTTCCGTATTCGCGCGCAAGAATTACTTCTATCCTGATCTACCCAAGGGTTACCAGATTTCCCAGTTCGATCAGCCGCTGGCGACGGGCGGAAAGGTCCACGAGGTGCGGATCCTGCGCATTCACATGGAAGAAGACGCGGGAAAGTTGACTGCACGAGCGCGACGCCTCGCTGGTCGACCTCAATCGCGCCGGCACACCGCTCATCGAGATCGTCAGCGAGCCGGACATCCGCAGCTCCGAGCAGGCCGCGCGTATCTGACGCGCCTGCGGCAGATGCTCATGTACACGGAAGTGTGCGACGGCAACATGGAGGAAGGTTCGCTCCGCTGTGACGCGAACGTCTCGGTCCGCCGGCCGGGCGAGCCGCTCGGCACGCGCACGGAGATCAAGAACCTGAATTCCTTCCGGTTTCTCGGACGTGCGATCGATTATGAAGTGCAGCGCCAGATCGGAGTCCTGGAGAACGGCGGACGGGTGGTCCAGGAAACGCGGCTGTACGATCCCAATGCGGGCGAAACGCGGGTCATGCGCTCCAAAGAGGAAGCACACGATTATCGCTATTTCCCCGATCCCGATCTCTCCGACCCTGGAATTGAGCGACGGATGGATCGAAGACGTGCGCGGATCACTGCCTGCACTGCCGCAGGCGCGCATTGAGCGTTATCAGAGCGATTACGGCCTCACTGCGGGCGACGCGGAAGTCATCGTAATGACGCGGGCCGTTGCGGATTTCTATGAAGCCGCCGCGGAGGAATCGGGAAATCCCCGCGCCGCCGCGAACTGGGTACGCAATGAAGTGCTGCGCGTGCTCAATGAGAAGAAAGTCGAGATCGCGGATTATCGCGTCACGCCCGCAATGCTCGGCGCGCCTGATCCGGCTGCTCGACGACGGCACCATCGGCGGCAAAGCAGCCAAGGAAGTTTTCGACGACATGTCGGAGACGGGCGAAGCGGCGGACGTCATTGTGGAGCGTAAGGGCCTCGGTCAGGTGAGCGACCCCGACGCGATCCGCGAGGCGGCGAAACGAGTCCTGGCCGCGAACGCCGCACAGGTCGAGCAGTACAAGGCCGGCACGACGAAGGTCTTCGGCTTCCTGGTCGGCCAGCTCATGAAGGAAATGCGAGGGAAGGCGAAAGCTGACCTGGCGAACGAGATCCTGAAGGAACTGCTGAGCTGACGCTGAATGGGGCTCACCCGTCCGTGCTCGTCTTCGGTGTATATTCCGGCCGTTTTTCCGCGTTTCTGTAATTCCCTGAAGAACAACAGACTTAGGAGGTCTTCCTTGCGATCCCTCACACGAATCCTTTTGACGATCGGCTGCCTCGCGATCAGCGCCTCGGCCTTCGCTGCCGGCTTCTCGATCTTCGAGCAGGGCGCGAAGGCGAGCGGCATGGCCGGCGCGTTCGTCGCCACGGCCGACGACCCCAGCGCCATCTTCTACAACCCGGCGGGTCTCGCACAGCAACGCGAGATGTCCGTGCTCGCCGGCGCGACGTTCATCAACTTCTCGAACGAGTTCACCGGCGACCCGAACAGCCTCTACACCTCGGGCACTGAAGGGAAGTACGACCGGCACACGTTCGTACCGCCCAACATGTACGGCATCATGCCGATCGGCAGCAATCTGACCTTCGGCATCGGCGCGTTCTCGGCCTGGGGTCTTCGCACCGACTGGCAGGACCCGTGGGTGGGCCGCTTCGTCTCGCGCGACGCCGACCTGAAGACGATGTCGGTGCAGCCGACGCTCGCCTGGCAGACGTCCAGCGGCAACTTCGCGGTCGGCGGCGGCGTCGAGTACCGCCGCGCGCGCGTCATCCTCAGCCAGAACATCCCCCTGCCGTTTCCGAACCCGTTCACGGGCCGCGTCACCGACATCGGCAACGCTCGCCTCGCGAGCGACTACGGTTCCGACATCGGCTGGAACGTGGGCGTCCTCTTCAAGCCGTCTGACCGCTTCCGCTTCGGCGCCTCCTATCGCACGGACATGGACATCGACCTCGAGGGCGAGGCCGACTTCACGCAGATCTCGACGGGCAACCCGCAGCTCGACGCCGTGGTCGGCGCCACGTTCCCGGCCGACGACACCATCTCCACCACTCTTCCCTTCCCCGCGGTGGCCGCGGTGGGCGTCGCGTTCAGCCCGAACGACCGCGTCGACCTCGAGTTCGACATCACGCACATGACCTGGAGCCGCTTCGAAGCGCTCGCGGTCGACTTCGACAATCAGCCCGCGCGCAGCTTCGTGCGCCCGCAGAACTGGGACGACTCGTCCGCCTATCGCCTGGGGGCGAACATCGCAGCGACCCCGGAGTGGGACGTCCGCCTCGGCGCGGTGTACGACGAGAACCCGCAGCCGGTTGAAGCGGTCAGCCCGCTGCTGCCGGACTCCGATCGCATCGGCGGGACCTTCGGCGTGGGCTGGCACCGTGGCCCGTTCGTCGTCGACGGCGCGGCGTTCATCCTGCATTTCAAGGATCGCAGCACCGAGGGACGCAATCCCGAAGGCTTTGACGGCACGTACGAGACCGACGCGGTGCTCTGGAGCATCAACCTCGGCTATCGCTTCTAAAGGAGACCCTGCACATGAACAGATTCACGAAACTCGCAACGGCAGTCGTCGTCGCAGTCCTCGTCGTGGCGTTCCCGGCGTCCGCACAGCGCGGCACCGCGGACTTCTCGAACCTCGTGGCGCTCGGCGACAGCTACGGCGCCGGCGTCGTCAGCAGCTCGCTCAACGAGCGGCATCAGGTGTGGAGCTGGCCGGCCGTGATCGCGCGCCAGGTCGGGTACACGACCTGCCAGCCAAGCGCAGTCGCCGCCGACCCGTGCTTCGCGCAGCCGCTGGTCACGTTCCCGGGCATCGGTCCCGAGCTCGTGCTGCAGAATCTCACCCCGACGATCGTGCCGGCAGCAGGTGGCCCTTCCGTTCCGGTGATGACGGGATTCGGCCGCTCGTACAACAACCTCAGCATCCCCGGCGCGACGGTCGGCGCGCTGCTCACGCTCACGGGCGCCGAGACGCCGACTCCCGGCGAGCCGACGGCCGTGTCGATGGCGCGTTTCATCCTCCGCGGACGCGGAACGGCCGTCGCCCAGGCACTCGGCCAGGATCCGTCGTTCATCGTCATGTGGATCGGCGGCAATGACGCGCTGAGCACGCTCTTCAGCGGCGATCCGTCCACGCTCACGCCGGCAGCGGACTTCCGCACGCGCTACGCGACCCTGCTCTCGGCGCTCGTCGCCGGCGCGCCGGATGCCGGCATCGTCGTCGGCAACATCCCGATGCAGCCGCTCCCCTACATGCTGCTCATCTCGCGCTTCGTGGTGAATCCGGCGACGGGCCAGCCCGTGCCGGGTCCGGACGGCAACCCGATCCCGCTCATCGGCATCCTCGACGACGGGACGCCCGGCCTGCTGCCCGCGAACAGCTTCGTGCTCCTGCACGCGCGCTCGAACCTCGCCACCGGCTACGGCCTGCCGAACGTCCCGCCGTTCAACGCGCTCCCGAACGCGGGCAAGCCGCTTCCCGACTCGGATGTCATCACGCCGGGCGAGTTCGTGACCATCATGACCCGCATCGGGGAGTACAACGCCGCCATCCAGGCCGAGGCTTCGGCGCGGAACATTCCGGTGGCGGACATCGCGGGCCTGTTCAATCGCGTGTACGCGCCGGGTGGCATGCACATCGGTCCGGTCACCATCTCCCCGCAGCCGGTGACGGGCGGCTTCTTCGGCTACGACTTCTTCCACCTCACCGACCTCGGCTATCTCCTCTTCGCCAACGAGTACATCAAGACCATCAACGCGGCGTACGAAACGGAGATCCCGCTGGCCGGCCTCGCGCAGCTCTTCGCGAACAACGGCGCGTTCTTCCCGGAGGACAGCGCGGACAATCTGCGAGTGTCCGACGCGGCCGCGGAGCAGATTCGCACGATGTGGGCACAGCCCACGATCCGGCGACGGCCAGTCGCCATCGGCATTCGCTGAGCCATTCGTTGAACAAGAAAAAGGCGGCCGAACCGGCCGCCTTTTTTATGTTCCTGCGGGTCGTCCGCGCGGCGATGGCTTCGAGATGTCGATCATCGCCATGCGCTCCTTCTCGTCGTACCAGCAGTGGAAGCGCTTGATGCCCGGAACGTCGATGTCGTAGGTGCGAAAGAAAGCGGGCACGTGCAGCGAAGTCGATTTCTCCGACTGGCGGATCTTCGCGGCGCCCTCTTCCTTGCGCTCGAGCGGCTTGATGCCGATGACCTTGCGCTTCTTGTCGTAGTAGAGGTTCGCGCTGGTTTTGCCGCGGAGGCGGAGCATGTTGGCAACGGGTGAAGGCAGACGGATGAGGCGCGACTGAACGATCGTCGCCGAAGCGGGAAAGCGTTCGAACTCGGGCTGCGGCTCCCACTTCTCAAAGGCCATAAACCGACTCCTCACCCATCACTGACCTCTCTGGCGTCGTGACGATCATAAAAACTGGAATGATTTTGTCAACAATTAATCGGACGTGTTTCACGACAGGAAAACGTCATGCCAACGTGAAGGATTCCGAGTTCAGTTGAAATCGTGGCCAGTTTTCGGGTGACGAGACGTGACGGAATAAATACCTAAGTCATTGATTTCAGGGATGATAGCCATGTCATCCCGAGCGTCGAGCGAGGGACCTGGGCGGGCGGGGCGGCAGGCAAGGCTTTGAGCCCCGCACACCCAGATCCCTCGCTCGACGCTCGGGATGACAGGTTCTCCGCGCCGATCGGGCAGCGGCGAGGTCACTCACCGCCGCCCAGCGAAGGAGTGTTCAAGGCTCGAGGACACTCTGAATCGCGGCGTATGCGTTCACATATCCCGCGCCGACCTGATGCGGTCCATACGACGGCATCGGCGTGGCGGTGTTGACGAGTGCCGCCTTGATTTGCGCCGGCGTGAGGCTGGGCTTCGCGGACAGCAGGAGCGCGCAGATGCCCGCCACCTGCGGTGTGGCCATCGAGGTCCCGCTCATCGTCGTGTAGTACGGAATCCAGGCCGGATCGAGGTTGATGTCGCTCGGCGCGCCGAGGATCGGAAGGACGGTGTTGAGGGCACGGGTAGAGACGATGTCGACACCCGGCGCGGTGATGGTCGGTCGATACAGAGGATCGCCGACGATGCCGCGCGACGAGAAATCGGCCAGCGTGCTGCCATCCTTGTTTCCGGCAGCCACGCCGATCACCCACGGTGCCACACTGTAGGGATTGAGCGTGTTGTCCCCCGGTCCTTCATTGCCCGCGGCGAAGACGACCGTGAGTCCGGCATCGTACGCCGCCTTCGAAGCCACGTTGACTGGATCATTCGGGTCGTACGCGCCGGTCGTTCCCCACGAATTCGAGATCACGCGGATGCCGTACTGCGCACGCTTCTTGAGGACATAGTCGAATCCTTCGAGCGCGTAGAAGACGAAGATCGCGTCGCCAGTGCCGACGCCGAGAAGATGCGCGCCCGGAGCGAGACCGGCATGGTAGCCACCGGAGGCGGCGCCGCTTCCGGAGATCGCACCCGCGCAGTGCGTGCCGTGCCCGCTGGAGGTATCGCTGGTCGGAAGATTCTCCACCGCCTGCACGATGTTGGTGGCCAGACCGACAGTGCCGATGATCTTCACGTTCTGCACGACTTTGCTGCCATAGGGAAGATCCTGGTGGATCCCGTCGACACCGCTGTCGATCACCGCCACGCCCACACTGCTGCCGTCGACCGCGAACTCCTGTCGCGCGGCGGGAGCGCCGACGACGGCGTTCGAGTCGTGCAGGTAGTACTGAAGTTGACGATCGAGATACAGAGAGCGGATGTTCGCACGGCCGATGAGAGTACTCACACCACCGGCCGGAATCTTCACCAACGCAATCGGCAACTGTTGGAGGAAGCGCACGCGCGACGAGAGCGTCGCGAGCAGGGTCCGCTCGAAGAGATTGGGCATCTGGTTGAACGTGACAACGACGCGCAATGGCGGTCCCGGCAGAACGGCGCCGAGCTTCGCCTGCAACGCGGGATCGATCACCTGAGCATGACTGGAAAGGGCGAGAACGAGAACCACGGCAATGGCAAGAGAGACGCGCAGTCGCATGAAATCCAAATCCTTTCGTTTTCTCAAATGTCGCGGGCGCCTGCCTGCGCTGCAAGAGAGGGGCCGCACTGCTCGGCCACGGACGTACGCCCGGCTTGCGCGCTGTGTCATGGGTTGTTGCAACGTGACACGTTTTGCCACGAGATTCGCCACGCCACGCCGGTAGGATTCACCGAATGCGTTCACAGAAAAACTATTCGGAGCGTGCCGCACGCTCGGTCTTGTTCGTGGTGGCGCTCGCAGCGGCTTGCGCCAGCCAACCCGGCCGCTCACCCGGTGTTGTTGATGGCGGAGCTCTTGCCCGGCATGAGCAGATCGATGCGATCTTTCGACCCTGGGACAACAGGACGACGCCCGGGTGCGCCGTAGCCGTATCCCGCGACGGCTCCCTGGACTACGCGCGTGGCTACGGCATGGCGAGCCTGGAGCACGGCATCCCGATCACACCGCAGTCCGTTTTTCCAGCCGCGTCCCTCGCCAAACAATTCATCGCCTTCTCGGTCGCATTGCTGGCGCAGGAGGGCAAGCTGTCGTTCGATGACGACATCCGCAAGCACCTGCCGGAGATCCCCGATTACGGCCCGACGATTACGATCGCCCACCTGATCCACCACACGAATGGTGTGCGCGAGCAGCACCAGTTGCTGAACCTCGCGGGCTGGCGCGGTGGGGACAGTTACACGGAAGAAGACGTTCTGCGGATCTTGAACCGGCAGCACCGCCTGAACTTCGAGCCCGGCTCGGAGATCGTCTACGGCAACGCCGCCTATACCCTGCTGGGCGTGATCGTGCGGCGCGTCTCCGGTCAATCGTTGAGGGCGTTCGCCAAGGATCGGATCTTCGAGCCGCTCGGCATGGCCGACACCCGCTTCGGCGAAGACCATACCGAGATCGTGCCGCGGCGTGCGCCGGCCTACAGTTCCCGGGCCGGAGGTGGGTGGAGCGTGAACGTCCCCTTCGGTGCTTCGACCGGATTGTTCACCACTGTCGGCGACCTGCTGACGTGGGAGCAGAACCTGATCGGCGCCCGGGTCGGCGGCCCTGCGCTCGTCGCCTGGATGCAGACCTCCGGCAGGTTGAACGACGGCACCGAAACCGGTTATGGCGGAGGCTTGATGCTGGGCGACTATCGCGGCCTGCGGACCGTGCGCCATGACGGCCTGGACGGCGGTTACCGCGCCGAAGCCGTGCTCTTTCCAGACCAGCGTCTGGCGATCGTCGCCTTGTGCAACGCGGCTACAGTCGAGCCGACGGACCGCACCCGCAGAGTGGCCGATCTCTATCTGAGCGATCAAGTGAAAACTCCCGCACTCGCGCCGGCGGTAGCGGCATCGGACGCCGAACAGTCCGTACGGGCAGGCGTGTACTGGAGCCCATCGACCGACGAGGTGGTGCAGCTCGAATGGAAGGATGGCGCACTGCGGCAGGCCGGGAGTCTCACGCCCTTCATTCCGATCGGCGACGGCATCTTTCGCCCGAGCGACCTGCCCCACGAATGGCGGTTTGTCCTGCCAGCTGCGGACGCACAGACGGAACTGCACATCCGGGATGCATGGCGGACGAGCAGGGTATTCCGCCGCGTGACATTGCCGCTCCCTGAAGTTGGAGCCCTGAACGCGCTCGCCGGGCAATACCACAGCGACGAAACGGAGATGACGTACACGGTGCGGGTTTCCGACGGGCGCCTGAAACTCACCTGGCCGCGCGGATACGACGTTGCGCTGGAAGCCGTCGGCGGCGATCGCTTCGTCGGCTCACGCGGCACTGTGACTTTCACCCGAACGGCGTCGGGCGACGTCAATGGGTTGACGATCAGTAACCGCCGCCTGCGGCGGTTGTTCGCGGCTCGCGTTCCGATCGACGCCCCAGCGGAACGGTAGGCGCCGGGCACTTACCGAAAGGTGCTCCGATCCAGTGCTCGATATGCACCGCTTCGGCCACAATGAAAGCCCTGCCGGGGTAGGGAATCGGCAGCGGCAGACTCTCCTACTGTAAAGACCGAAATGCAGTGATCGACGAGCGATCGGACTGTTCGCAGCGACTATAGCCGTCGCCGCGACGTTGATGCTCGTCCCTTATCTCAATTGCAAAGGAGAAGAACATCATGGCCAACGACGATAAAACCGACCGCAGGACCCGCAAGTTTGCTGAGGTTGTTCCACCGCAGCCCACGCACCTGGAAACGTTGAGCAATCGCGGTGCGCCGCCGCCGCCAGACCTGGGGCCGCTCGAACAACTGGTGGGAGTCTGGATCGGACGGGGCACGGGGTGGAACATGATTGCTCTGCCGTTTCAGGACGCTCCGGCGCCGCCTGCGGGATTCAAATTCCGAGTGCTGATGAATCAGTACGACGAAGAACTTCGATTCACCTTCGTCGACGATGACGTTCCCAATCGAGGTCTGACAAGGCCCGGCAATCCCGATTCCGACCAGTTCGTCGTCACACTCGATTACCAGCAGAAGATCGCTCAAGTCGCGGCGGAAGACCGACCCGACAGCAGCGGCCTGGCGGGTGCGGCCGGACTGCCGATCCACCACGAGCCCGGCTTATGGTTGTACGAGAAGAACCGCAGGTCCAAGGACGACCAGATCAAGGGTGACGAAGTGTCGGAAGTGGAGCTCGATGTCGCACGACTGGCATCGATCCCGCACGGAAACTCCGTTCTTGCCCTTGGCACATCAGCGGTTCATAACGGCATGCCGGACGATCCCGCCCATCAGCGGGCTGCCGTCGGGTCGCTTCGAGGACGTCCTTACTCCGGACTACGACTTCAGGGATGCCACGAACCCCGACCCGTATCTCGAGCCGTACAGGCATTACATCGACAACCCGTTCATGGGAAACGTCGTCGGTGTGCCGAGGTTTCCTGGATTCAGTCCGGCTGACATGAACCAGATTCTTCGTTTCGCGAACCAAGGCGTGAACATTGTGCGGACGACGACGTTGACCGTCGACACGGATCGGAAGAGCGGCGGGATCACGAATGTTCCATTCTCGGTCCGCGAGGCAGAGCCGGTCAGCATGAAGTCGACGTTCTGGATTCAGGAGCTCGCCGAGAAGGACGAAACCGGGAAGCCGAGGTTGCGGCTGCAATACTCGCAAGTCGTCATGCTGCACTTTTTCCATCCCCGCGAGGATGAGTTCCCAGGGCGAGCCGTCTGGCCGCATATCAGCATCGCCACCCTGGAGAAGATGCCGGCAGACTATAAGCTCGTGCCGGCTTAGATGAGTCGGGGTCCACTTGCATCCCTTGGGGCGTGATGCTGTTGATTCGCCTTGCAGGTTGCGGGACGGTGGGGCGTACCCCAACCGTCCCGCTTCCCGCGTCGCTGCGAATACGCGGCTCATCGGAAATACGCCCGATCCAGCGCCCGGTACTGGACCGCCTCCGCGACATGCGCGGACTCGATGCGCTCGCAGCCGCTGAGGTCCGCAATGGTTCGTGCGACTTTCAGGATGCGGTCGTGGGCGCGGGCGGAGAGGTTGAGGCGGTCGATCGCGGAGATCAGCATGCGCCGCGACGGCGGGTCGAGCTCGCAGGCGCGGCGCATGTGGCGTGTGGTCATCTCCGCGTTGCAGCGGATGGTGGCCCGGCGGAAGCGTTCGTGCTGAATCTCCCGGGCGATATCGACACGCGTGCGGATGTCGGCCGACGACTCGCCCGGCTCCACGGACGCGATCTCGTCGGTCGTCAGCGCGGCAACCTCGACCTGGAGGTCGATGCGGTCGAGCAGCGGTCCCGAGATCTTGGCGAGGTACCGCGCGATCTGGGTCTGCGAGCAGATGCACTCGCGGCGGGGATCGTTGAAATAGCCGCAGGGGCAGGGATTCAACGCGGCGGCGAGAGTGAAGCGTGCCGGGAACGTCACCGTGCGGGCGGCGCGGGCGATCGTCACGCTGCCGTCCTCCATCGGCTGGCGCATCGCTTCGAGCGTCTCGCGGCGGAACTCCGGCACTTCGTCGAGGAACAGCACGCCGTGGTGCGCGAGGCTCAATTCGCCCGGCCGCAGCGGTGTGCCGCCTCCGGCCATTCCGGCCGTCGAGATCGTGTGGTGCGGCGCGCGGAACGGGCGACGGGTGAGGAGGCCGCTGCCCGTGGGCAGCACTCCGGCGACGGAGTGGATCTTCGTCGTGACGATGGCCTCGTCGAGCGTGGGCCGGGGGAGGATCGTGGGCAGGCGGCGGGCAAGCATGGTCTTTCCCGATCCCGGCGGGCCGATCATCATCACGTTGTGCCCGCCGGCGGCCGCGACTTCGAGCGCGCGCTTCGCCTGCGCCTGGCCTCGCACTTCGGCGAAGTCGGCGTCGTGCTCGCACGCGGCGACTTCCATCGAGACCGCACGCCGGATCGGCTGTTCGTTCCGGATGTGCCCGAGAACCGAGAGGAGATGCAGTGCGCCGATGACGCACGTGCGCCTCACAGCGGCGGCCTCGTTGGCGTTCGCCGCAGGGAGGATGAGCTCCCGTACCTCCGCGTCGCCCGCCAACGCGGCGGAGATGGAGAGCGTTCCGCGAATCGGCGTCAGCGCGCCGTCGAGCGAGAGCTCGCCGGCGAACACCCGTCCCTTGACGTACTCGTCTTCGAGCATTTCCAGCGCGTGCAGCATGCCGATGGCGATCGGCAGATCGAACCCGGAGCCTGCCTTGCGGACGTCTGCGGGCGAGAGGTTGACGGTGATGTGGCGCGTGGGCAGGTAGAACCCGCAGTTCGCGAGGGCCGAACGGACCCGCGAATAGGCTTCCCGCACGGCCGCGTCGGGGAGTCCGACGAGGGTGAATCCCGGCTGGTGGGCCATTCGGGCATCCACTTCGATGATGATCCGAACGGCGTCGATTCCGCACGTGGCGGCGCTCCATACTTTGGAGAGCATGGTGAGGGCGACTCGTGCGGAAGTCCCGGCCCGAGTATCCCTCGGACCATCGACCGAGGCAAGAGAGTCGCATAAGATCGGTTGGCCAACCGGAGGATCAATGCGCATCGCCGTACCCCACCACACTTCGAAACACGCCGCCCGCGGAAAGGTCGATCAACGGCTGGGGCGCTTCTATCGGCAGTTCGGCGGGCGCGCCGAGGAGATCCAGCACGAGTGGCTCGGCGACACGATGAAGTTCCGGGGGAAGGCCCGCGGGCTGTCGCTAGAGGGTACGGTGGAGGTCACCGACGCGGCGATCGTGATCGACGCGAAGCTCCCGCTGATGGCGAAGATGTTCGAGCGACGATCCGCCAGGCGGTGAGCGCGAGGCGGATGCGATGTTCCGGACGTGCGTAGCAGTTCAGCCGACTGCGTGAGCCCTCGTCGACGTGGAAGATCTTCTTCAACGCGTCGACGTTGGGATCGACGAACAGGCGTCCGTCTACCTCGAGGGCGGGATCCGAGCCGGCGTGATGGTGTAGGACTTCCGTGCTCTCGTCGAGCGCGGACGATTTCGTGGCCGACGCGGAACTGCTTGAGAAATCCCTGAATCAAACTGGTTTTATGTTTCTGGTGCCGGGGAAGAACCTTACGGTCATCGCCTCCCCTCCCTTCACGGATTGACCTATTACCGATGTATGGATCTTAGCCGACCTTAGGCCGGTTTTTGCGGGTGTCAATTCAAAGTGAACCGTTAGCCCAGGCTCCACCGCCTCACGGTACTGGATCTCGTAGAGCCGCCGATAGAGCCCGCCGTGATCTGCATCAGCTCCTCGTGCGTCCCGCGCTCGCGGATCTCGCCGTGGTGGAAGACGAGGATCGTGTCGGCGGAGCGGATCGTCGAGAGGCGGTGGGCGATGACGATGGACGTCCGCCCCTGGAGCAGGGTCTGGATCGCGTCCTGGATCAGCAGTTCCGTCTCCGTGTCGATCGACGAGGTGGCCTCGTCGAGGATGAGCACCGGCGGATTGAAAGCCAGGGCCCGCGCGAAGGAGAGGAGTTGTTTCTCCCCCACCGACAGCCCCACCCCGCGCTCCCGCACCTGCGCCGCGTATCCCTCGGGCAGCCGGGAGATGAAGCGATCGGCCTGAACCCTGACCGCGGCAGTGCGGATCTGGTCTTCGGGAGATGGCTGGGTCCCCGAGGGAGATGTTTTCGGCGATGGTGCCGGTGAAGAGGAAGAAGTCCTGCTGGACGATGGCGATACAGCCGCCGCAGCGACTCGAGCGAGTACTCGGCGGATGTCGACGCCGTTGATGAGGATCTCGCCGCGCTGGGGCTCGTAGAAGCGCAGCAGCAGCGAGGTGACGGTGGTCTTGCCGGCGCCGGTGTGGCCGACCAGCGCGATGCGCTCGCCGCGCTCGACGCGGAAGGAGACGTCCTTCGAGTACCCAGTCCGGCTCGTTATACGCGAACCAGACGTTGCGGAACTCGATCGACTCGAACTTCGCGGACCTCGCGCTTGCCCGTGTCCTCGATCTGCGGACCGCCGTATCGAGCAGCTTGAAGATCCGCTCGCTCGCCGCCATCGCGGCCTGGAGGATGTTGTACTTTTCGGACAGGTCCGAGATCGGCTGGTAGAAGCGCTGGGAGTACTGGAAGAACGCGATCAGCGCGCCGATGGACAGCGTCCCCTGGATGACCTTCCCGCCGCCGTACCAGACGATCAGCGCGAGGCCGATGGTCTCGATCAGCTCGATCACCGGATAGAAGACGGCGTAGTAGAAGATCGAGTCGATGTTCGCGTCGCGATGCTTGCGTATTGAGGCCGTCGAACTTCTCCGCCTCGCTGCTCCTCGCGGTTGAAGAGCTGCACGGTCGACATGCCGGAGATGTGCTCCTGCAGGAACGCGTTGATCGCGGCGATGCGCGCGCGCACCTTGCGATAGGTGGCGCGCGCGCCGCGGCGGAACCAGATCGAGACCAGGACGATGAACGGCGTGATGGAGAAGAGCACCAGCGCCAGCCGCCAGTTCATCCAGAACAGCACGCCGACGATGCCGGCCAGCACGAAGATGTCGCCGAAGATGGCCACGAATCCGGCGGTGAAGAGCTCGTTCAGCGCGTCGACGTCGGTCGTCACGCGCGTCATCAGGCGGCCCACCGGGTTGCGGTCGAAGAACTGGATGTCCAGCTTCTGCAGATGTCCGAAGATCTGCTTGCGCAGGTCGTACATGATGTACTGGCCCATCAGGTTCATCAGCACCATCTGCGTGTAGAGCACGGCGAACCCGCCGATGAGCGCGAAGAGGTACAAGCCGGCCGCGATGTTGATGCCGGTAGCGGGTCGAGCTGACGATGCCGTTGGCTCGCCAGCCATTCCGCGACCTGCGGCTGACCCCGAGCGGCTCAGCGCCGTGGAGCGGCTTGACGAAGAGGTCGATGGCCACCGCGGTGATCGGCCGGCCCGGCGATCTCGAAGCATCGACGAGATGATGACCAGCACGACGGAGAACGCCGCGCGCCAGCGATACGGACGCAGGTAGCTGCAGCAGCCGCCGCGTCAGGTGCGGTCGAACGCTTTCGCGCCTTCGTCTTCGTGTTTTCGATGTCGTACATGGGCTGGTTGTCGGTTGTCAGTGATCGGTTGTCGGGTGTCGGGTCAGGTGTCTGAAGCAGCGCCTAAGGCACAGTCGCACTGGAACCGGAACCGATACTGGTTCAGAGGGTCTGAGGTCCAGGCGAAACAGTCCCTTAAACCGACACCCGACACCAGCTTCTCGCGCCGCCCGCGGCCCAGGCATACAGCCGCCTCGAACCGACAACTGAGAACCGTCAACGATCACGCGATCTCCTCCAGCTCCGCCTCGATCGTCTGCCGGCGATACAGATCCGCGTAGTAGCCGCCTTTGGCGAGCAGCGACTCGTGCGTGCCGCGCTCGACGATCGCGCCGTCGTCGAGGACGACGATCGTGATCGGCGTCTTTCACCGAGGAGACGCGGTGGGAGACGATCAGCACCGTCCTCCCCTGCCGGATCGCTGCGCAGCGCATTGAGGATCCGCTCCTCGGTCTGCGTATCGACGGCGCTCAGCGAGTCGTCGAGGATCAGGATCAGCGGATCGCGGACGAGCGCGCGGGCGATGGCGGTGCGCTGCTTCTGCCCGCCGGAGAGCGTGATGCCGCGCTCGCCGATGACGGTACCCAGGCCCTGCGGAAAGCCGGCGACGTCGCTGGTCAGGCCGGCCTGCGCTGGCGGCGACGTCGACCTCCGTCATCCGTCGCGTCGGCGCGGCCGAAGCGGATGTTCTCCGCGATCGACTCGGAGAAGAGGAACGTCTCCTGCGGCACCATGCCGATCCACTCGCGGAGCTGGCGCATGGGGATCGTCTCGATGGGGCGGCCGTCGAGAAGGATCGTCCCCGGCGGCGGCTCGAAGGCGCGCGTGATGAGCGCGAGCAGCGTCGACTTGCCGCTGCCGGTGCGGCCGACGATGCCGACGGTCTGGCCGTGGCGGACGTCGAGGTCGATGTCGCGCAGCACGGGCGCGGTCGTCGTACGAGAAGGTGAGGTCGCGGATCTCGAGATCGCCCTCGTGTCGGCAGGAGTCCTGCGCCGTCTCCGCGGCTCGAGGCGTCCGGCTCGACCGACCAGATCTCGTGCAGGCGCTTCATCGACGCCATGCCGCGCTGGAAGAGGTTGATGACCCAGCCGAGCGCGATCGAGCGGCCAGATCATGCGGCCGAGGTAGAACTGGAAGGCGACGAACGCGCCGAGCGTCATCGTGCCGGCGATCATCTTGCGGCTGCCCATGTAGAAGACGACCACGAACATCAGCGCCGACCAGTGCGTGCAGCGCCGGGTAGAACGTGGCGGTGAGGCGGATGAGCGAGCGGTTGCGCTCTACGAACTGGTGGTTCATCCGCTTGAAGGTGTCGATCTCGCTCTGCTCGCGCGTGAAGGCGCGCACGACGCGGACGCCGGCCAGGTTCTCCTGCACGCGCGCGGAGATGTCGCCGAAGTAGTCCTGCACCGCCTTGGAGCGGACGTGGATGCGCTCGCCGAAGATACTTGACCATCCCGGCCACGACCGGCACGGCGAGTCAGCGCCACCAACGCCATGCCGCCGTCGATGCGCAGCATCATGACGAAGCTGCCGCCAACGACGAGCAGCGAGCGAGAAGGCGTGCATCAGGGCCGGGCCGACCAGCATGCGCACCGAGGCGAGGTCGTTCGTCGCGCGCGACATCAGATCGCCGGTACGCTGCTCCTGATAGAAGCGCAGCGGGAGCCTCTGCAGGTGACCGTAGAAGTCGTTGCGCATGTCGTACTCGATGCGCCGCGACGCGCCGATGATGATCCAGCGCTGCAGGTAGAGAAACATGCCTTCCAGGACCGACGCGCCGATGAGCAGCAGGCCGTAGCGGACGAGGATCGCGCGCGTGAACCCGCCGCCGCCGAGGGTATTCACCGCATCGCCGATGATCAGCGGCTTGAGCAGCGAGAAGACCGCCGACCCGACCACGCACAGCGCACCGAGGATCAGGCGCGGTTGTAGAGACCGAAGTAGTGCAGCAGACGGCGGAGCGGCGTCATGAAGGGGACATTCTATCCAACGGTTCGCGCAGCGGCAGCCTCTTCAGCTCCTGCAGCGTGATCCGCAGCACGGACCCGAGCGTGAAGCCCGTGGGAAAACAGTGAGGGATGCGCACGCCGGCGCCGGAGAGCTCGAGGAAGTCGAGCGGCGGCTTGCGGCGCGCGAGCACGTACGCGAGCTTGCGCGGGAGGTCTTCGCGGTCGTCGACGTTGAGGTGCAGCGGCTGGAGGTAGTAGCCGAAGTGCATCTCGCGGAGCGCGGGCATGCCGCCGGCGAACTCCGGCAGCGTCACGCTCAGCGTGAGCACTGCCGAAGATCCAGTTCTCCTGTGCGAACTCGCCGCGCCAGAAGTCCTCTTCGTCTTCCGACAGGTGCTCGAGCGCATCAGCGAACGGTCTCCATCACCCGTGCGAACTCGTCGCGGACCACGAAACCCTTCCATCCGGGCGCGTTCCGCGCCGCCGCCGTCGGCGAAGACGACCGTCGGGAAATCCGCGCACGCGCGTAACGCTGCTGCAGCTCGCCACTTCCGGTGCGTTCCGCCCCTCCTCCTGCTGGCGGTCGACGACGCGGACGGGGACGAAGCGCTCGTTGATGCTCCTTCGCGCATCGCCGGATTCCCGAAAGACATGCTTGTCGAGCATGTGGCAGGGCTGGCACCAGTCGGCCGTGAAGTCGAGGAGCATCGGCTTGCCGCTCGACGCGGCGAGACGGCGCCCCTCGGCCGGAGGGAGCCACTGCACGAGCACCGGCGGCCTTCGGTGCGTTCGCTCGGCAAGAGGAACGACGAGAGGCGCCGCCACGCGTGCAGCGACGAGTACGAGCGCGACAGCGATGAGCGCGACCGGAACGCACGCTGACTCAGTCCGCGCCATACGGCACCTCCCTGCGCCGGAACGCGAGGCACGCAAGTACGAGCGCGACGGCGGCGTTCGCAGGACCATCAGGATCCACTGCCCGTCGAGACGGGGCGGCAGTATCGGGAAAGAGATTCTTGTCGATCGACGATTCAGGCCGCGCTCGATCGCGGGGTTCTCGTTGAGGAAGCGGCCAATGGCGTTCCTGGACTGCCGCGATCATCCCGAGCGCCATACCGAGCATCGAGAAGCCGGCCAGGCCCGCGCAGTAGATCGCGATGTTGAAGTATGCACGGGTGAGACTGCCGAGGAGTGTCAGCAAAGAGACAGTGAGGATCGTGTCGGTCATGACGTTCAGCAGGGCGCTGCCGAATCGCTCGCGGCCGGACCGCTCCGCGCCCAGATCGCGCGGCCGGCCGCCTCGCAGCAGCGCGGCCACGATCGCGGCGGATCCACACGGCGAGCACGACGCCGGCCACGCGCGAGAGGAGGTAGACCGCCCGGTTCACGGGCTTGACGAGGATGAGCTGCAGCGTGCCCGGAGGAGAACTCCGGCCCGATCGGACCGCAGCCGGTGATGAGCGCGAGCAGCGTCACGAGTGAGGGCCACGCCGTGGCGGGCTTGTCGAATGCGGATGATCCGAGGGCCACGATCGCGAGCAATGCGATGAACGCGAAATACGGCACCGCTGGTCACGTGCCTCCGCAACGTCTCCGCGATCACCACCCGGTTCATGCCGCACCTCGGAAGATGCTCTTCGAGATCCGTGGTGTGCCGGCGGACGTCGATGACGCCCGCGCCGCTCGCCACGAGCTCGCGCACGAGGTTCGCGATGTCGCCCTCGGTCGCCACGGACGCGATGACCACGTTCCCGCGCGGTGCGGCGCCGGCGATGCGCTCGACTGCGGCCGGGTCGAAGCCCGGAAGCATCGTCACGGCAACGACGATCTTGTCGACGTGACGGAGCGTCTCCGCGCGCTCGATCACGCCGCGCTGGAGGAACAGCACGCGGTCGCACACCTTCTCGATCTCCGCGAGCTGGTGCGAGTTGAGGAGCACGGCCGCGCCGCGCGCCTTCTGTTCGGTGATGAGATCGCGTACGAGCAGCACGCCGTTCGGATCGAGGCCGGAGGTAGGCTCGTCGAGAAAAAGGTACGACGGCTCGTGGATGAGCGCCTGGCACATGCCGATGCGCTGGAGCATGCCGCGTGAGTACTGCGACAGCTTCTTGTCCGCGGCGTTCGACAGTCCGAGGCGCTCGATCATCGCTTTGCAGCGTGCGTCGACTTCCGCGCCTGGCACTTCCGCGAGGCGAGCCATGTAGCGCAGGAAGTTCCAGCCCGTCTCACGCCGGTCGAAATTCATCCGCTCGGGGACGAAGCCCGTACGGCGGCGGACGCCGAGGTCGTCGTTCGCCTTGCCGTCGATCGCGATCTCGCCGGAGTCGGGCTCGAGGAAGCCCAGGAGACACGACATGAGCGTCGTCTTGCCCGCGCCGTTCGGTCCGATGAGGCCGACGACTTCGCCCGGCACGACTTCGAGATCGATCCCCTGCAGGACTTCGTGCGTCCGCCGGAACGAACGGAACGACTTGCGCAGCGCGTGG
Organism: uncultured Acidobacteriota bacterium; assembly: GCA_963821585.1. Taxonomy (GTDB): domain Bacteria; phylum Acidobacteriota; class Thermoanaerobaculia; order Gp7-AA8; family Gp7-AA8; genus QHVT01. The sequence continues at coordinate 1,585,003 of CAWGEI010000003.1, read as the reverse complement.
ATCTGAACCCCGGGGACGCTCATGCCTTGCGCGCGCGCAACCCTTCGACGATCTCGGTGATCTTCGTCTGATGGAACGCGTCGATGCGCGCCTGCAGTTGCGGCTCGATCGACTCGTCCAGGTCCTCGGTGTACACCTTCTTGAGCGCGCCGCCGAGGTAGATCTTCGTCTCGATCCGCCACCCGGAGCGGGAGAAGAACTCCGTCTGGACGGTCAGCTTCTTCGCGGCGACGTCGAAGGCGTCGATGCGGCCCATGGGGGCGTTCTGAGGATCGGCCATGCGGCTTCGTAGTGTATCGCGATGTACAATGCCGCCAGCCCACACGCTGCCGGCGCGACCCGTTCGCGTTGCGCTCCTCCCCTCCTCACCGCAGCGAATCCCATGAGCAAGACATTCGAAGACCTGCGCGCGTTCCAGCGCGCACTCGACCTGATGGTCGACGTGTACGCGGCCACCGAGCCGTTGCCGAAGTCCGATCTCCGCCCCCATCTCCGCCGCGCGGCCGGGTCGGTCGTGAGCCACATCGCCGAAGGCCAGGGCCGGCTCACGAACGAAGAGTGGAGCCAGATGCTCAGCGAGGCCCGCGGCTCGCTCTACGAAGTGCAGGCCCACGTCATCGCCGCGGCGAAGCTCGACATCCTCGCCCCCGGCGTCGCGGAGCACCTGAAGAAGCGTGCGCGTCACGCGGCGCGAGAGCTGGACGGGCTGATCGTGTGGGTGCGGCGCCGGGGTGCGGAGAAGAGGCTATGAACGAGGAGCTAAGGGAGCGGCTCGGTCAGGATCTGCGCACCTCGGGGTTCTATTCGGAGATGATGGCCATCCGTGCGTGCCGGGCGGCGGAGTGGGAGTGTCATGCCAGTTTCACGTACTTCGACAAAGATGAGAGGACCACGCGGGAGTGTGATTTCGAGGCTGTCCGGGAATGGCGCCGCCTTCGCGCTGACGGCAGCAGCACGAAAGTGATTGCGCGGCTGCTCGGACAAGTCAAGAAGTCCGAGCGGCCATGGATCGTCTTTGCGGACAGTCTCAGCGAGAGCCGCCGTTTCGACTACCCGCGTGAAACGCTCCTTCACGTCGCTGCAGAAGAGACGAAATGGGAAATCGAAGCGGTTCTCCGCACGCGTTCTCAAGCGCTCGGCCAGGGCTGGACCGCAACCGGAATCCACGAGGCCTTCAAGAAACCGACCGATACTTCAAAGTGGTACTCGGCATTTGTCTCCGTCTGCAAAGCCTGCGAAACGGCATACGAAGCAGCGGCCGAAAGCCGGGCAGACCTCGTCGCTCAACTCATCCAGCCGGTCGTGGTTCTGGATGGCCTGCTGATTGCCGCGGAGTTGGGAGACGACGGGCAACTCACGCTCACCGAAACTGACCATGCCGGCTTTCGCTTCGAGTATCGGAGTGACCACTACGATCGAGCCGCTTACTATCCGGATCTTGTAACACTCAACGGCTTGCCGAGGTATCTTGAACGTGCGGCGAACAGAATGAACACCATCCTTCGTGCGTTGCAGGTTGGCGGAGCAACAAGATGACGATCGAGTTTCACGAGGAGATCTACTGGGTCAAGGGACTGGGGGGCGTCGCCTCGTCGGTAAAAGTAGGCGGCAAAGTGACCTCCTTCATTCTGGAAGGTCGCGCCATCGCGGAGTACTTCGGTGTGCCGAACGAGGATTGGCGCATCGAAAAGGCGTACCTGCAGAACCGTCCTTTCCTGGAGGAGATCGTCATCGACGCCATCCGGCGCGGAATGTTCAACAATTGGGGTGAAGTGCTGCTCGGGAAAAAGGAGCTGACCCCCTACTTCGAGAAACGCTCCGCTAGCGCTCCCGCCTGACGCTGCGGCGGCACTTCGCCTCCGCGCGGCTTTCGATCTGGCGGACGCGCTCGCGGGACAGGCCGAGGATCTCGCCGATGTCGCGGAGCGTCAGCTCGTCGTCCTGCAGGACGCCGTAGCGCAGCTTCACGATGGTCTTCTCCTCGAGCGACAGGGCGTCCACCGCGACCTGCACCAACGCGTGCTGACGCACGTTCTGCAGGTACGGCAGCCGGGCCTCCGCGAGGTGCGGGCTCATCCCTTCGTTGCGGTCGTCCAGCTCGTACCAGTAGCGGAACGACGCCTTCGGGTTCGGGTTCGTGTACAGCAGCAGCACGGCCAGCTCGCTGTCCGTGATCGACAGCTTCTCGCAGACCTTCTTCGTCGCGCTGTCGAGGACGCCCTTCACGTTCTCGATCTCGCGGTTCAGGAACGAGGCGAGATCGCGGATGCTCTTCGGCACGTTGTCGCTCACGCCGTGACGCAGCGTCAGCACGAGCCGCTCCTTGGGGGAGAGCTCGGACATGTGCGCGAGCAGCTCCTCCCGCCGCGACTGCTCCTGCATCTCGTCCTCGGCCGACGGAATCATCGTCTGCTCGACGACGTCCGCGAGCTCCGTGTGCGACTCGTCGTCCAGCTCCGCGTTCAGCGAGTAGTTGTCGGCGTTGGCCTGCAACAGCGTCTGCACTTCCTTGACGCTGACGCCGAGGTTCACCGCGAGCTCGTCGGGCGTAGGGATGTGATTCCCTTCCGTCATCGCCGTCGCGATCGCCTTCTCCAGGCGATACATCAGGTTCGCGCGCTTCGGCGGCAGACGGAACGCGCCCGCCTGTTCGGAGAGCGCGTGCAGGATTGCCTGGCGGATCCACCACACCGCGTACGTGATGAACTTGACGTTCTTCTCGGGGTCGAACTTCTTCGCGGCGTGGATGAGACCGATGTTGCCTTCGTTGATCAGGTCGAGGAACAGGACGTGCGCATTGCGATAGCGCTTCGCGTACGACACGACGAACCGCAGGTTCGCCTTGACCAGCTCCTCGAGCGCAGCTTTGTCGCTGCCGTCCTGAATGCGGCGGCCCAGCTCGCGCTCACGCTCCGGCGTGAGACGCGGGACTCTGGCGATTTCCTGCAGATACTGATTGAGGAGATCGTACGACTCGTCTCGTTCTTCGTACCGGGCCATGTTCGCGGAACGAGCATTCTACACCGGCAGTCTGCCTTCATCGCCGCGCCATATTCGTGACATCCCGCGGTTTGTCTTTCAACTCCCGCGCGATGACGTTCGCGTCGACGTCCACCCGCACCAGCACCGTGTCCGACGAGTCGTGCGCGAGGATCAGCAGCTCCATCCGGCCGCTCTTCGCCGACGGCTTCGCGTAGATGAAGCTCCACTCGCTCGACTTCTTCGACCACACCTGCACCAGAGGCACGAATCCCTCGCCCGCCTTCGTGCGGATGATGTTCTGCAGCTCGCGCGGATCGAGATCGTCCGCACCCTCGAACGTGGCCAGCTGGAAATCGTGTACGCCCTCCGGCTCGACCAGGTTCACGGCCACGCGGGCGATGCTGAGGAAGGGGATCCAGATCCGCTTGACGCCCTCCTTCGCGTCGATCGCACGTACGATCGACGCGAAGTCGGCGTGAAGCGGGAGCGCGACTACGGTAAGGAGAAGGAGCGCCGCTGCCACACGCTTATTCATTTTTGCCTTCCTTCGTGATCCTGGGGATCCCGAACTCCCCTTCGAGCTTCGACAACCGGTCGATGTCGATGTCGCCGACGATGTTCACCAGCGTGAACTCCCGTGGCTCCGCGGCGATGATCACCAGGCCTACGACCCGCTCTCCGCGCATATCGGCCATGATGTTCACGTTCTCCTTGGTCTTGCTGCGCACGGTGACCAGCGGCTTCCACGTCGGCCCGAGCTGCGACTTGATGCGATCGAGCAGCGAGCGGTCGTACTCGCCGTCCTTCGAGAACTCGTAGCTGCGGACGTAGATCCCCTGGAGGCCGCCGATCAGGTCGCGGATCTCGCGCTCTTTGGGATCGTCGCCGCCGAGAAACTTCGCGGCCATGCGGATCATCGAGGCGTCGAGGGTGACGTCGACGACTTCGTCGGCGCGTTCGGCGAGGCCCGCGAGACCGGGCATGTCGAGGTTGATGCGCTGCGCGGACGCGGGGACCGCGGCGGCGAGCGCGAGGCTGAAGACGAGGACGAGCTTACGCATGTTTTCTCCTGTTAATCGTTCGATCCGATGGTGCGCACTTCGGTCTGCGCGTAGCGGACTTTCTCGCCGGCGATGCGAAGCGCGAGCAGCACCTGCTCCTTCGCCTGCTCGCCTTCGCGGACACGGCGCTGGTGGTCCTGATACACGGCCCCGCCGCCGATGAGCGCGGTCAGCGTGAGCGAGGCAGCCACCGCGCGCCACCACGGGTGCCGCTTCGGCGCCGCGTCGCGCTCGATCCGCTGCATCACCCGCGACGCGAAGCCGGGCGCCGGCGACTCGCGGTGCAGTGCGCGTTTCAGATCTTCTTCGAGGTTCATGGACGGTTCTCCAGTTTCCTGCGCAACGCCTGGAGTGCGCGGTGCAGGTGACTCTTTACAGTATTGACGGGCAGCCCCACGATCCGGCAGATCTCCGACGGATCGAGGTCTTCCTGATAGCGGAGGGTGACGACGGCGCGCTGCGTGTCCGGGAGCTCCTGGACGAGCTGCTTCAGCCGCCGGTCGAGAAACGGATCGACGGGCTTCAGCTCGGCCGGAAGCTCGCCCGCGTCATCGAGGCTGACGGCCTTGAGCCGCGAGCGCCGGGTCACGTCGATGCAACGGCGCGTCGTGACCTGGCGCAGCCAGAAGAGCAGGTGCGAGTCCGACTCGATCGTGTGCAGGTTCCGGTAGAGCTGCAGGAACACGTCCTGCGCGATCTCCTCCGCCCGCGACCGGTCGCCGAAGAAGTGCCAGGCCAGGCTGTAGACCATGGCCTCGTGTCTCTCGACGAGCGCCGCGAAGGCCTGGTGATCGCCCTCCCGCGCCCGGATGAACGCGGTGGGGAGCTCGATCGTCTCTGTGGCGATTGCCGTCATCCTGCTGGCTATATACGCACGTTTCCCGGATCGGGTGCAGCCGGGCTTGCAGAAAGGCCGCGGGCCATGCGACCTTAACCGCCGTTGGTCTCCTTCGTCTCCTCCCGACAGGATCTCGATGCTCTGCTGGTGCGGGGGCAGGGCGACCTGCGCGACGAGCCCTACCGGCTGCTCCTCCTGGCGATCGCCACCCGGGGAAAGAGCGGAGTGCTCACCCTGACCCGCGGCCCGCTGGAGAAGGAGGTCGTCTTCGATTCCGGCGCGGCCATCGACTGCCAGTCGAACATCGCCACCGAGACCCTGGGGCGCTTCCTCGTCTCCTCCGGCCGCATCTCCGAGGCGCAGTACCGCGACGCGCTCTCGGCCTCGGGGACGCGCGGCGTGGAACAGCTCCTCCCCGCCCCCGAATTGAGCCGCGCCGTCCAGCAGAGCCTCGGCCGCAGGCTGCTGGAGCCCTTCTCCTGGACGAGCGGCACGTGGCAGTTCTCGTCCGACGCACCGCCGGTCGAAGCCGCACAGCGCGTCCGCATCCCGCAGCTCATCGTCACCGGGATCGGCAAGGTAGAACCATTCGAAACGATCGAAACGGCCCTGCAGGATGCCGGCGCAACACAGCTCACCCTCGGCTCCTCGCCTCTGTTCGATGCGCCCGAGCTGCGCCTCTCGGAGGAGCAGCAGCGGGTGCTCGGCGCGATCCGCAACGGTACGACCCTGAACCAGATCACCACCAACGAAGACCTCCAGCGCTTCGTCTACGCGCTCCTCCTCCTCGGAATCGCCGCACCCGCCGCCGAACGCACGGCGCCGCTCTTCGAGCTCGACATCGCGCCCGAGGAGAAACCGGCCCCTCCACCCGCCCGCGTCGAAGCACCCGCTCCCGTGCAGGCGGCGCAGTTTGCGCCATCCGAGGACGTGACCACGGCCTACGCCACCTTCCGCCAGCAGGATCCCTTCGAGCTCCTCGGCCTCGACCCCACCGCGGGCGCGGTCGAGATCAACCGCGCGTTCGTTCGCACGGCGGAGCAATTCCTTCCCTCGCGCTACGAGGACCAGGTCCGCGACAAAGCCCAGGACCTGTTCCTCGCCGCCGCACGCGCCTACGCCGAGCTGGCCGACCCGATGCGCCGGCAGGCGCTGATCGACCGCCGCACCAACAAACCCGTGGTCATCGCAGCAGCACCCGAGCCCCCTCCGCCGCCGCCACGCGAGACTTCCTCGCAACGGCGACGCGCGATCATCGACCCCGAGCAGCTGTACCGTGAAGGCCGCGCCGCCGTGGCCGCGGGCAAGCTACGCGACGCACTTGGCTACTTCGAGATGGCCGCCGACTGTGACGCCCAGAACGGCGCGTACGCCGCCGAAGTCGCGTACACGCGCTTCAAGCTCCTCATCTCCCCCGCGCCGGCGACGATCAAGGCGTTGAAGAACGCCATCCGCATCGACCCACGCTGCGGCGTTGCCTACCTCTACCTCGGCAGGATCCAGGAAGCTCTCGGCAACCACATCGAGGCGCAGGCCTACCTCGGCCGAGCCTCGACGCTCGGGGCTCGCTGAGCTACTTCCCCTTCGCCAGCAACATCTCGATGGTCTTGAACCAGCGAGTCCCGTCCGGCGAAAACTCGCCGACTTCTTGCCACTCGCCTTTCCCGGTGCGGGTGATCGTGAATCGAATCTTGCCCTGCGGAATGTCGAAACCCCAGCGCGCCGAACCGTCACCGTTCACTTCGAACCACGCATCGACATAGCCTTGCTGCGCCGTCCAGGCGTTGAAGTGATATTTCTTCGCCTGCTCGTCGTACCAGATGACACCGAACGCGTCGTGGACGACGTCGCCCGCGGTGCCGTCCGCGAGCTTGCGCTTGCCGAGACCCTCGACGACCAGAATCCTGCCGCCCTGCCTCGACTGCACACGCTCCGTCTGCAAGGCCACCTCGCCTTTGCCGGGGCCGCTCAGCACCGTGGCCTCGCCCTTCCACTCCCCGGCGAGCCAGTCGAGCTTGCGCATTTCGTCCGCCGCGTACACCGGCAGCGCGAGCAGGAACAGGATTGCGATCCGCATCTTCATGAACTGCCTCCTCGCCCAACAAGTTACGGCGCGAAGCGCAGGATGTAGAGTGGCCGGTGTCAGCGCGTCGGGATGACGAAAGTCATCACCCGATCCGTCTGCAGGTCGCTGCCGAGGAGGAACGGCTGCGAGCCGGCGTCGCGAAAGCCGCACTTTTCATAGAAGCGGATCGCGCGCGCGTTGTGCTCCCAGACGCCCAGCCACAGCGTCGCGCCACCCAGCTCGCGCGCCACGTCGACCGATGCGTCCATCAACCTTTGCGCGATCCCGCGGCCGTGATGCTCGCCGTGTACGTAGAGCCGCGCCAGCTCCACCTGCCCATGCTTCGCACTCGAACGGCGGAGCTGCGCAAACGCGACCAGCACACCGCCGTCCTCGACGAGCAGCGTCACGATCGAGGGATCCTCGATCTCCCGTCGCTGCAGCGCCTCGCCGTACGTCTTCGCGAGATACTCCTCGATGTCCTCGGGACGGTTCTGCGCCGCGAACGTATCGGCGAACGTGCGCGCGGCGAGCTCCGCGAGCGCAGCGGCGTCGGAGGCAATGGCGCGACGAATTGCAAGCATGTCAGTCCTCCATCCCTCTCTGCGTTCTCTGCGCCTCTGTGGTGAAAGCACGTGTGCATTCACCACAGAGGCGCGGAGAACGCAGAGAAGGACGGAGATTTGATAGCTAGTGCGCGGCGACCGGCATGTCCAGCCGGCGGTAGCGCTTCGTGCCCGGCAGGCAGCTCTTGTGGGTCACGTGGTACAGGTACTCGTCGCGGAATTTCTTCACCGACGAGATCACCGGCCCGATGGCCGCGTCGCCGAGGGCGCAGAGGGACTTGCCGCCGATGTTGTCGGACATGTCGAGGAGCAGGTCCGCATCCTGCTGCCTGCCCTCGCCGCGCTCGATCCGGTCGAGGATCGACTCCAGCCAGTTCGTGCCCTCGCGGCACGGTGTGCACTGGCCGCACGACTCGTGCGCGAAGAACTTCGCCAGACGCCACACCGCGTCGACGATGCACACCGTCTCGTCCAGGACGATGATTCCCGCCGACCCCAGCATCGAGCCGGCCTTCATCACCGCGTCGAAATTCAGCGGCAGGTCGATCTCATCCGGCAGCAGCATGGGCGCCGAGGCGCCGCCCGGAATGACCGCCTTCAGCTTGCGGTCGCCCGCGATGCCGCCGCAGTGGTCGTAGATCAGCTCCTTGAGCGTGATCCCCATGGGGAACTCGTACACGCCGGGCTTCTTCACCTTGCCGGAGACGCAATACAGCTTCGGCCCCGTGTTCTTCGGCGTGCCGAACGACTTGAACCAGTCCGCGCCGTTCTTCACGATCAGCGGCACGCACGCCAGCGTCTCCACGTTCTGCACGACCGTCGGTCCGCCGAACACGCCGACCACTGCCGGGAACGGCGGCTTCACGCGCGGCTGCCCGCGGTGGCCTTCCACCGACTCGATCAGGCCCGTCTCCTCGCCGCAGATGTACGCACCCGCGCCGCGGTGCACCGTGATGTCGAAGTCGAAGCCGCTGCCGAAGATGTTCTTTCCGAGGAAGCCCTTCTCGCGCGCTTCCTCCAGCGCTTTCACCAGCACGGTCGAGCCGTAATGGAACTCGCCGCGGATGTAGATGTACGCCATCGGATTCGAGCCGATCGCGAACGCGGCGATGATCATCCCCTCGATCAGCAGGTGCGGGTCCTTCTCGATGATGACCCGGTCCTTGAACGTTCCCGGCTCCGCCTCATCGGCGTTGCAGAGCAGATACGTCGGCTTCGGCGCGTTGCGCGGGACGAACGACCACTTCATCCCCGTCGGGAAACCCGCGCCGCCGCGTCCGCGGAGCTCGGAGTCCTTCACGAGCTGGATGATGTCTTCCCACTTCATCCCCAGCGCTTTCCGCGCGGCTTCGTAGCCGCCGCCGGCGATGTAGGTGTCGATCGACGCCGAGTTCGGCTTGTCGATGTTCGCGGTGAGGACTCTGATCGGTTCCATCGTGTCTATTTCAATTGATCGACGAGCGCGTCCATCTTCTCGACGCTCATGTTCTCGTGGTAGTCGTTGTTGACCTGGACGACCGGCGCCGTACCGCACGAGCCGAGGCATTCCACCTCGAGGACCGTGAAGCGTCCGTCCTTGGTGGTCTCGTGCGGATTGACCTGCAGCCGGTCGCACAGGTGCTCGTAGATGTCGTACGCGTTCGAGACCATGCAGCTCAGGTTCGTGCAGACGCGCAGGCGGTATTTCCCGACCGGCTTCTGGTCGTACATGTCGTAGAACGACACGACGCCGAACACCGTCGCCGGCGACAGGTCGAGCAGCTCCGAAACGTAGTGCACCGCCTCGGGCGAGATGTACCCCCACGTCTCCTGCACGAGGTGCAGGGTCGGCAGCAACGTGGCTTCCTTGTTCGGATAACGCGTCAGGATGTACTCGAAGCGCTTCTTCACGTCTTCGGGAAACGCGACGGTCTTCTGAGGGTCCGGGAAGCGGTCTTTTGCGTAAGGATTGTCGGGATGGAGGTCGGCCATTTCTACTTCCAGTCGAAAGCTCTCTTCTTCCAGACGTAGACGTAGCCCACGGCCAGCAGAAGGATGAACAACAGCATCTCCCCGAACACGAACCACGCCAGCGCGCTGGAGGTGCGGGTCGCGTCCCGGTAAATGACCGCCCAGGGATACAGGAACGCCGCTTCGATGTCGAACAGGATGAACAACATCGCGATCTGATAGAAGCGGACGTTCACCCGCTTGCGGTTCTCGTCGACCAGAGGCACGCCGCTCTCGTATGGAGCGAGCTTGGACGGGTTCCGCTGGTGGCGGCCGAGGATCCAGTTCAGCCCGAGGAAGACGGCGCCCAGGGCGCCGGCGACGAAGAGCAGGATCAGGATGGGGATGTAACTGTTGGTCATAAAACGGCGCGAATCCTACAGGGAGGCTTGGTGTCGAAGCAAACCCCTGAAGCAAACTCCGTTCTAACCGGTTTCTAAGGCGCCGCTGCTCGACGGCGGCAGCCGGCGGCGCGACGTTCGGCGCATGCGCTCGCTGATCGTCCTCGCTCTCGCTGCCCTGCTCGCCGCATGTAACCGCGCGGAGGCTCCGAAACCCGCGCCGCAACCTCCGGTCTTCCCCACCCTGGCCCGGTTCGAGCCGATGAACATCCCGGCCGACAACCCTCTCACGCTCGAGAAAGTAGAGCTCGGGCGGAAACTCTTCGCCGATCCGCGCCTCAGCGCCGACGGCTCCACGTCCTGCAGCGGCTGCCACGAGCCGAAGTACGGCTACACCATCGGCGCGGCCAAGCCCATCGGCCCGTTCGGAATCGAACAGAACCGCGCCTGTCCCTCCCTCATCAACGCCGGCTACGCGAAGGGCTACTACTGGGACAACGCTCGCGTACCGCTGGAGAAAGCCATCGACGGCGTGCTGCGCTTCATCCTGGTGCCGAAAGGCGAAGGCCGCCCCACTCTGGAGCAGGTGACGGCCCGGCTGAACGACGACCCTGCCCTGCGCGCGGCGTTCGCTTCGGCGTTCGGCACCGGGGCCAATCCCGAGACCGTGGGGAAGGCGCTCGCGTCGTACATCCGCACCCTCGTCCCCGCCGACTCCGCGTGGGTCCGTTTTCATGACGGTGACGCCAACGCCCTCTCCGAGAAAGCCCGGCAGGGCTATGCCATTTTCGACAAGAAGGCGCGCTGCACGAACTGCCACAGCGGCCCGTTGCTCAGCGACCGGCTCAATCACGACATCGGCCTGGACGCCCGTCTGAAGACCCCCACGCTCCTCAACATCGCCCGCTCGGCCCCGTACTTTCACGACAACCGGATCGCATCGCTCGAGGAGGCAGTCGACCGGATGCTGGGCGGCGGGTTCTCGAAGGAGCCTCTCGACCCGCAGTTGAAGGCCGTGACGCTGACTCCGGAGGAGCGCGGGTTGCTCCTCGCATTCCTCCGGGAGCTCAACGCGGACCCCACGCCGGTGCGCTGAGCACGACAGCGGAAACCGTTCATTTTCGAAGAGGAGATCGTCCTCTTCGAAAGTAAAAACGTCTCCATCCAAAGGGACATCGTCCTCTTCGAAAGTAAAATTGTCTCCATCGAAGAGGACATCGTCTCCTTCGAAAGTAAAATTGTCTCCATCGAAGAGGACATCGTCTCCTTCGAAAGTAAGATTGTCTCCATCGAAGAGGACATCGTCTCCTCCGAAAGCTAAAACGTCCCCTTCGAAGGGGACGTTGTCCATTTCCGAGGAGACCGAATCACATCTTTTGGAAACTCCGTGGGGTCCTACTCGACCGAGGCGAGTTGCAGCGCCTTCATGCCGCTCCGCTCGACGACCTTGCCCTTCGCCGTCACCTTCTTCCCTGCCTTGCCGGCGACTTTCTCCTTCACCGACACCGACTTCTCATTCACGAGCAGGTACAGCGTCCCGTCCTCGGTCAGCAGCCCGGCCGGGACGTCGCGGCTGATGCACGCGTTCGCGCAGCCGGCGTGCTCCTCGCCATGTGCGGCCCGGCTCGTGTAGCAGTGGAGGTCGACGATCTCGCCGGTGAGGGTGACCTCGTCGGCGGCAAAAACGGTGGCTGTGAACAGGAGAACTGCGAGTGCGATCGTTGTCTTCATGTCCCGCAAGATGCGTCTGTTCACCGATTTGCGTCCATTAGAAGTGCGTTAGATCGGCGTACGATGACGTCTCATGCAGCCGATCCGGTTCGGGCCGTACGCGCTGGACGCGCGTAGCGGCGAGCTTCGCCGTGACGGCGAGGTCGTGTCGCTCGCGCCGCAGCCGTTCCGGCTGCTGCTCGCGCTGGCCACCCGTCCGGGCGAGCTGGTGACGCGCGAGGAGCTCCGCCGCGAGGTCTGGGGCGACGAGACGTTCGTCGATTTCGAGCGCGGCCTCAACTTCTGCGTCCTCCAGGTCCGCACCGCCCTCGGCGACGACGCGAAGAACCCGGCCTACGTCGAGACCCTCCCCCGCCGCGGGTACCGGTTCGTGGCGCCGGTCGCCGTCGAGCGCCCGCCTCGCGAGCGCACAGGGCTGCGCTGGCTCGTCGCCGCCGCCGCGCTGCTCGTCGTCCTGGCGGCCATCGCCTGGCAGCGCGACGAGCCGGTGCTGACCGGACGCCTGATGCTGGCTGTCCTCCCTTTCGAAGGTGTGACCCCGTTCGCCGATGGGATGACCGAGGAGCTGATCACGCATCTCGGCGCCCTCCAGCCGCAGCGCCTCGGCGTCATCGCCCGGACGTCGGTCTTCCTCTATCGCGACTCGAAAAAGTCCGTCCGCGACATCGGCCGCGAGCTTGGCGTGCGGTATGTCGTGGAAGGCAGCGTCCGCCGCGAGGGCGAGCGCGTGCGCGTGTCCGCGCAGCTCGTCGACACCCGCGACCAGACCCAGCTCTGGTCCGAGTCCTTCGACCGCACCGGCGCGGGCGCTCTCGCGATCCAGCGCGACGTCGCGGAGCGGATCGCACGGGCGCTGCGCATCGAGCTGCTCAACGACGATACGCTCACCGCCCGCTCCCCCGCCGCGCACGAGGCTTACCTGCGCGGCCGGCAGCAGTCGAACATCAAAGAGCTGCGCACCGCGACCCGGCTCGAGCCGACGTTCGTGCTCGCGCAGGTGGCGCTGGCCGAGGCGCTGCACGTCGAGGCGATGCGCGAGCTGGTCGACGCCCGCGTGGCCGGCGCGGAGATCAAAGCAGCCAGCGAGGCCGCGCTGCGCCTCGCGCCGTCACTCTCGCAGGCCCACGACGTCGCGGCCATGCACGCCTTCTGGTACGCGTGGGACTGGCGCGCCGCGGAGGAGGCCTACCAGAACGCGATCCGCCTCAATCCGAACGAGGCCGGCGCGCTGCACGACCACGGCTGGCTGCTGATCACGCAGGGAAAGTTCGACGAAGGCATCGCCGAGATCCGCCGGGCGCAGGAGCTCGACCCCGTGTCCCCCCGCGCGAACGTCCACGTCGCGTGGGCGTACATCTACACGCGCCGCTACGACGACGCCATCCGCGAGGCCCGCCGCGCCCTCGCCCTCGACCCGAAGTTCGACGAGGCCCTCGGCTGCATCCACAGCGCGGAGGTGCTCGCCGGGAAACGCCGGCCGTCGCCTGTGAAGGAATCGCGCGACCCGTACGCCACGGCCGTGTCCTACGCGCTGAACGGCGATCGCGAGCAAGCCCTGCTCTGGCTCACCAAAGCGCGGGACGCACGGAACCTGTCGTTCCCATTGGCGGGGGTCGATCCGAAGCTGGACGCGCTCAACGGCGATGCCCGCTTCGCCAGGCTGCTGGCGGGCGCCGGCCTTACGCGACGGAGTCGGTGAGGTACGTCATCGCCGACTCGCGCGAGTCGAAGATCTTGAAGACGGTGTCCAGCTTCGTGATCTTCAGCAGCGCCAGGATGCGGTGCGACGGCTTCACCAGCGCCATCTTGCGCTGCCGGTCCTCGAACTTCTGGAGGTAGCCGATCAACTCGCCCAGACCGGTGGAGTCCATGTAGTTGATCGCCTCGAAGTTGATCATCACGGGACCGGTCTCGTCGTTCAGTACCTTTTCGAGGTAGCTGGAGAACTCGCGCGCGCTCTCGCCGAGCTTGATCACGCCCTGGATGTCGAGCACGGTGACGTCGTTGACCCGATTCTTGATGATGTTCATACGGACGGGCCGAAGTGTATCAGACCGGCGGGGCGGTCAACGTTCCTCCTTCCGGCGCCCGATCCGGTCCGTGACGAGGGAGATGATCGACAGCACCAGCGCCCCGAGCAGCGCCCAGCCGAACCCGTCGATCCCGAATCCCGGCACCAGCCACGCCGTCAGCTCCAGCATGATCGCGTTCAGGACCAGCAGGAACAGCCCGAGGGTGATGACCGTGATCGGCAGGGTAATGAACCAGAGAATCGGCCGCACGATCGCGTTCAGCAGCCCCAGCACGGCCGCCGCGATGGCGAGGGAGATCCAGCCCCGGTACGCGAACCCCGGCACGACGTTGACGACGAGCAGCAGCGCGAGGGTGTTGAGGACCCAGCGAATGATCAGACCCATGCGCTGATTCTAAGGCTTCTCCGTCCCCCTCAGTGCTCTCTGCGCCTCTGTGGTGAATGCACGCGTGTTTTCACCACAGAGGCACAGAGAACACAGCGGGGGACGGAGCCGGATCAGAGCGGTCGGCGCACGAGATACGACACTTTCACGAACACCGTCCTCTGATTCCGGTGCATCCCCGGCTCGCGCAACCCGGTGAACGGGCTGAAGCCGTTCCGCGTGAGATCGTCCGTGTAGCCGGCGTACACCGCCGTACCGGGGTGCGGCGACCAGCCGAGGAGGAGTTGTCCGCGGACGTTGGACCGCAGCGATTCGTAGTCGGCGCGTCCCCGGGCGAACCAGGCCGTCGTGAAGTAGTGCGTCGCCTGCAGCGAGTAGAGGCTCTCGTCGAACGCCAGCAGACCGGTGTCGTCGCGGACGAGACGGTTGCGCGAGTAGTCGAGCGTGACCCGCAGCGCGCTGGCCGGCTGTACCTCCACGCGGCCGGTCACGCTGATGGCGCGCCCCGTGCCCGGGTCGAGCGGCGCGTTCGGATCGGCCAGCGCCGCGGGGCTGACGCGCGCGTATCGCGGCGACGCGCCGAAGTCGTAGTCGAAGTTGTCCCACTCGCGGCCGAGGATCAGTGTCGCCGAGAGCTGCTTCGTCGGACTCGTGCCCAGCTCGAGCACGACGCCTTTGTAGACCGTGCTGCGGTCGGGATCGCCGGCGAACGTCGCGCCCAACTCCTCCTCGAACACGCGCAGATAGTCGGAGTAGAGATAGACCATCGCGTACGTCTGCCGCCGGAGGTTGAAGCGCAGGCGCGGATAGACGTACGCGTACTTGATGCGCCCGTCCCAGTCCCACTGCGCGAACGCCGTATGCGTGAACGTCCACGACACCAGCCGCCCCTCGGCACGCGGCTCCGAGTTGTACACCGTCACGACGCTCCAGCGGTTCGTGTCGGTCTGCGTCGTGAATCCGAGGTCGGCGCGGTAACCGGGTGTTCTCCCTTCGCCGGAGACGATCACGTTGAGATGCCGGCCGGTACGCTTCCACTCCGCGAAGAAGCCGAGCCCCTCGACTCGCTCCGACCACGTCCCGAGCAGTTGAAACGACAGCACCGTGCGCGCGTCGAGGCTGATGCGGCCGTCGACCCCGGCGAGATGATTCTGCTCGTGAGTCGTCGCCAGCACGCCGAGGTACGACTCCCTGCCGACGTCGCGCCGCATGCGGAGCACACCCGCGCTCGCGCCCCCGCGGTCGCGCGCGACCAGAAAGCCGAAGCCCGTGCGGCCGTAACGGCCGGACGCCTTCCCGGCGTAGTCCGGATCGACGATCGTGCGGCTGTGGAAGGCCCGCAGCGGCGTCTGGAACACGTCGCTCCCTTCCAGAAAGAACGGCCGCTTCTCCTCGAAGAAGATCGGGAAACGCTGATTCGCGGTCGTCACGAGCTGGTCCGCCTCGATCTGCGCGAAGTCGGGATTGACGGTCGCGTCGAGCGCCACGTCCGGCGTCAGCGCGAGCTTCATCGTCACGCCTGGGTCGCTGTCGACTGGCGCGGTGTCGAACTGCCGCGGACCGACCCTCGCGCCGCTCTCCGCGACCGTCACGCTCGGGATCACCTCCAGCGACCGGCGTGTGTCCACGGCCTCGAAGCCGGTGATCCTTCCCGCCTGCGCCAGCAGCGCCGCGTTTCCACGCACCAGCGGCATCCACGAAACGTCTTCATCCAGGTGCTGGATGCGGCGCTGCACGTGGACGCCCCAGCTCCGTCCGTTCCCGAGGCGATGCCGCAGCGACGAGAACGGGACTTCGATCTCGATGGTGTAGCCGTCCGGCGTGACCACGCCCTTCGACGTCATCAGCACGTCCACGCTGTAGTCGACGTCGCGTCCCTCCACGTGGACGCCGTCCTGCTGCACGCCCAGGGGGTTGAAGATGAGGACATACGCGCGGCGGCGGTCGTCGAAGGTGTCGAGGTGGAGCTGCACGTAGTCGTCGGCGAGCACGTCGTCCCGCCGCGCCATGGTCGCCCGTAGCACTTCACGGTCCTCCGACGCCCGGATGCCGACATAGAGCGCCCGCGTGTCGTACGCGAGCAGCACCTTCGTCTCCCGCGACGGGGGCGCGTTATCGCCGGGCCGCGTCTGCACGAACCCGTCGAGCACGGCCGCGCCGCTCCAGCAGGGATCGCCGAGATTGCCGTCGATCGCGGGCGGCGCATCGCAGCGCGGCACCGTGACCGGAGCGGCCAGAGCCGGGACGCCGAGGAAGAGCGTGAGGAGAAAGTTGACGCGCATTGCCGTAACCTCCTATTGTTGCCTTAGTGGTTACATCGTAGCGATGCGTCGCGTAACCAGTCAATGTCTATTTGGAGGTTACCGTGCTTCATGAAGGAAGCGACCGGTTCCGGATGCTGGGCGGCACGCTTTGCCTGGACTTCATCAACACCGTCGGCGGGCGTGAGGAGACGAAGGACGGCTACATCGTCGCGCGCGAGCGGCTGGAGGAGCCCGGGCATCTCCGGGAATGGGCAACCGCCGCGGGACTGAAAACGAGCGACCGGCCGGATGCCGCGCTGCTGCGCCGTGCCCTCCGCTTTCGCGAGGCGCTGTACCGCATCTTCAAAACCGCCGTCGACAGCCGGCGTCCGGACGCCGGCGATCTCGCCGCGCTCAATCGCGAGCTCGCTGCCGAACGGCTCGCGTTCAAAAACGGCCGCTTCGCGCTCACCTTCGGCGAGGACGACTCGATCCTCGCCGCCGTGGCCCGCGACGCCGTAAAGCTGCTCACGTCCGATGAGCTTGCGCGCGTCCGTCAATGCGGCGGCGAGAGCTGCGGCTGGCTGTTCCTCGACACCAGCCGCAACCGCAGCCGCCAGTGGTGCGACATGCGCGACTGCGGCAACCTGGCCAAAGTGCGGAGGTTCCGCGAACGGCAGAAGAGTTAGCGCCGGGTGTCATCCTGAGCCGCGTAGACGGCGAAGGATCTTCCACGTGGCATGGGGGAAGATCCTTCGCTGTCTACGCAGCTCAGGATGACACTCTGCTTTGCGCTACGTCATGTCCACGACGATCTTCCGTGCCGCCAGCTCGTCCATGAACGCGTCCGGCGGGATGCAGCGCTCCTGGGGGAGCGCGCCTTTCGACGTCGTCTGGTTGCGCGCCATCATCAGCGCCACGATCGACGCCGGGAACGCCGTGGTGCGCATCATCGCGGAGAGGCCGGTCTCGGGATCGTAGCGGTCGATGATGTCGTACCGCACGCGCTTGCCGCCGCCGGTCACTTCCACCCGGACGAGCACCGCGTCCGGCTCGTCGTGCGGGAGGTTCTTCACCAGCAGCTCGCCGAGGACGCGGCGCGGCTTCACCTGCGCACCGTCGACGTCGATGGGCGTCGAGTTGCACAGGCCGAGGTCGATCATGGCCTTGAACTTCGCGCAGTGGCCCGGGTAGCGGATGGTCTTGTAGTCCAGGTCCCGCACCTTGCCGAGGAACGTCTCCACCAGCGTCGACGTGCCGCCGGAGGTCTGGAACGCTTCCATCTTCCCGAACGGCTCGGGGAAGGTCAGCGACTCCAGCTCGGTCATGGACTCGACCGTCTCCACCTTCCCGTCGCGGATGATGCGCGCCGGCTCGATGTACTCGTTGATCAGGCCTTCCACCGAGAACACCAGCTGGTAGTCCAGCGGCGGCTTCGGCGTCTGCGGGAGGCCGCCCACGCGGATGTGGATCTCGTCGATGACTTCGAACCCCTGCACCGCGTGCGCGACCAGCACCGCCACCATCCCCGGTGCCAGCCCGCAGTCCGGGATGATGTTGATCCCTGCCGCCCGCGCCTCTGCATCCAGCGCCAGCTCCGCGTCGACGACGTCGTTGTTCCCGCCGAGGTCGCAGAAGTGCGTGCCGGCCTCGATGGCCGCCCGCGCGAGCTTCTCGTTCAGCCAGTAATTCACACAACTGATCGCCGAAGCGTGGCCCTGCATCAGTGCCACGACCGCCGCGTGATCGTTGCAGTCGATCTGCGCCGCACGCACCTTCGCGGGATACCGCGAGGCGATCGACTCGGCTTTCGAGAGATCGAAGTCCGCGACGGTCACACCGTCGACGTCGGATTGAGAGACGAGATCATGAACCGCGCCGAGACCCATGCGGCCGGCGCCGAGGACGAGCATTCGCATAGCGGGCGCGGATTGTAAGCGAGTTCTCCGTCCCCCTCTGTGCTCTCTGCGCCTCTGTGGTGAAAACACGTGTGCATTCACCACAGAGGCGCAGAGAACGCAGAGAAGGGACGGAGAGCTACAAGTACTGCTGGATGTTCGTGAGGAAGGTCTTCACGTCGATCGGCTTCGAGATGTAGCCGTCGCAGCCGGCCTCGAGGAAGCGGTCCCGGTCGCCCCGCATCGCGTGCGCCGTCAGGGCCAGGATGGGGATGCGCGCCGTGCGCGTGTCCTCCTTCATGGCACGGACGACCGAGAGGCCGTCCATGCCAGGGAGGTGAATGTCCATCAGGATCAGGTCCGGGGTCGCGCCCTCGCGCGTCAGCGAGAGCGCTTCCTCCCCGCTCGTGGCCTTCACGATGTCGTAGCCCCCCTCTTCGAGGAGGAACTCGACGAGCTGCATGTTCATGTCGTTGTCTTCAACGACCAGAATTTTGCGCGCGGCCATGATCGGGAGGGATCGACCCGAACAGTGTACCTCTATCCATTTCCGCCGGGCGCCGCCGGCGGAGCCGTCTGCGTCTGCGTTCCCGGCGTCGGTCCCGGCGTCGGAACCACCGGTGCCGGCGGGAAGAACTGCGGATCGAGATCGACCTTCGCCGCGTCCTTCAGGCGCTTCACTTCCTCCTGCGCGATCTCGTTCTGCACGCGCTGCTGGAGCATCGGGCGCATGTCCTCCAGCGTCGGCTGGCCGACGCTGAAGACGTGGATGCCGAACTGGGTCTTCACCGGGTTGCTGATCTCGCCCGGCTTCAACTTCGTCACCACGCCCGCGATCTCCGGCGGCAGCATTTCCGCACGCAGCGGTCCGAGGGAGCCGCCGCGCCCGCCGCTTTCCGGGTCATCCGACTCCGAGCGCGCCGTGGCCGCGAAATCGGCGCCGCCGCGCAGACGGTCCGCGATCGCGCCCGCCTTCCGCGTGGCCTCCTCGCCCGACGGCGGCTTCTGGCCTCCCTTCGGCGGGATCATGCCCCCCTGGTACGCGACCACGATGTGCCGCAGCGAGAGCGAGCTCCCCTTCTCCTTCTCATACAGGGTCTGGATCTGCTTCTCCGACCGCTCCTCGACGATCTTCTGCAGGGCCTTGGTCGCGACGAGCTGCGTCGTGAGCAGATCGAGCTGCGAGCGCAGCTCCGGGTCCTTGTCCAGACCGCGGCGCTTCGCTTCCTGCTCCAGGGCCTTCATCCGCACCAGCTCATTGGCGAGCTCGCGCTTCCCGGCGGCGCCGGAGAACATCGCGCGCTGCTGTTCCGGCACCGCGGTCATGAAGGCTTCGAACTCCGCTTCCGTGATCGGATCGCCGTTGACCCGCATGACCACTTTCCCGCTCTTCTTCGCGGCCTCGGAATCGGATTTGGCACCGGCGGGGGACGATGCACTCCCGGGAAGATCCGGCCGGAATTTCGCCAGTCCGAACGTGACGGCAGCGATGATCAGGACGGCGACGATGGCAATGACTATGTCTTTTCTCACTGGTTCCTTTCGCGCGAGCGATCGCTTGTCGATCGTTGCGTTTGCGCGTTGACGCTCCTCAGCTCCGTGAGTATGCTGCGCGCTTGTGAAATCTTTCACGGATTCGTCTGTGACAGCTTTCCTTTTGCCCTCACAGCCTGCCCGTGCATCGGGCGCTCAATCTGCATCGACGAAGCACCTTTATGGCTAAAGTTACCATCGACGGAATCGAAGTCGAAGTCCAGGATGGGATCAACGTCATCGAGGCCGCCAAAGCGGCTGACGTTCACGTCCCCCACTTCTGCTATCACCCCTCCCTCAGCATCGTCGGCCAGTGCCGCATGTGCCTCGTCGAAGTCGAGGGAATGCCGAAGCTCCAGGCCGGCTGTGCCACGCCGGTCAGGGACGGGATGAAGATCGCGGTCTGGAATGACAAAGTCGACAAAGCCCGCAAAGGGCAGATGGAATTCCTGCTGATCAACCACCCGCTCGATTGTCCGATCTGCGACAAGGCCGGCGAGTGCCCCCTGCAGGACTACTCTTTCAACTACGGCTCCGTCGACTCCCGCTACGGCGAGTTCAAACGCACCTACCCCGGCATGGATCGCACGGCCATCGGCCCGCACGTGATCCAGAACATGAACCGCTGCATCCACTGCACGCGCTGCATCCGCTTCACCGCCGAGATCACCGGCACCGCGGAGCTCGCGTTCTTCAAGCGCGGGGCGTCGACCGAGGTCGGCGTCTTCCCCGGCACGCCGCTCGACAACTGGATGAGCGCCTGCGTCACCGACATCTGCCCCACCGGCGCCCTCACCCCCCGCGAGTTCCGCTTCGAGTCCCGCGTCTGGAACCTCGGTTCCACCGAGTCCGTCTGCAACGGTTGCGACGTCGGCTGCAACCTCTTCATCGGGCACCGCAACGGGCAGGTTTACCGCTACCGGCCGCGTGTGAACCCCGAGGTCAATGACCACTGGCTGTGTGATTACGGCCGCTTCTCCTACGAACAGTACGAAACAGACCGCGTCGTCGTTCCCAAGGTGCGCACCGAGGACGACTACCTCGCCATCTCGACCTGGGAAGAGGTGCTGGCCCGCATCGAGACCGCGGTCAAGGGCGCGAAGAAGATCGCCGCGATCGCGTCCGCGCACATGACCAACGAAGAAGCGTCGCTGGCGAAAGAGCTGTTCGGACGCCTGAACGCGAGCGTCGGCGTGATGGTCGACCCGATCGGCCCGATCAAGATGAAGTCCCGCACCGAGTGGATCCTGGGCGATCAGGCGGCCCCGAACTTCCGCGGCGTCCAGGCCGCCATCGGCAACACCGACATCGACAGTCTCCTGACGAACGGCGCCGACGGCGTCGACGTCCTCTACATCTGCGACGCGGGCTTCAGCGAGCGGGCCAAAGACCCCGCCGTCATCGCGAACCTCCGCAAGGCGAAGTTCCTCGTCGTCCACGCGTGGGACGCGACCCACCCGCTGACCGAGATCGCGGACGTGGTGATCCCCGGCGCGATCCATCCGGAGAAGGAAGGGACGTACACCAACGTCCAGGGCCGCGTGCAGCAGATCCACCAGGCCTTCCCCCCGAAGGGACAGGCCGAGACCGACCTCGAGGCGCTCCGCCGCGTCGGCGCGCGTCTCTTCCCGGCCGACGATGCGTTCGCAGTATCTCCCCGAATTGGCGGAGGTCCCGGCGTAATGGCCTTCGATACCACCGACATCCTGCTCTCGATCCTGAAGATCGCCGTCGTCCTCGGGATCTGGCTCAACATCACGCCGATCATGGTGTGGGTCGAGCGCCGAGGCAGCGCGCTCATTCAGGACCGGCCGGGCCCGAACCGGGTGGGGCCCTTCGGACTGCTGCAGTCGTTCGCCGACGCGCTGAAGTTCCTCATGAAGGAAGACATCGTCCCGGCGCAGGCGCACCGGTGGCTGTACACGCTGGCGCCGACGTTCGGACTCTTTCCGGCCCTCACGACGATCGCCGTCGTGCCCTGGGGCCGCGGCTTCACGATCCCGGAGATGACGCTGTTCGGCCGCCAGCTGTTCGAAGGCGGGCGCTGGTTCGAGCCGGTCGTCGCGGACGTGAGCGCGGGCATCCTGGTGGTCTTCGCGCTGGCGTCGCTGAGCGTCTACGGGATCACCATCGCGGGCTGGGCGTCCGCGAACAAGTATTCGATGTTCGGCGCCATCCGCGCCTCGGCGCAGATGATCTCGTACGAGCTCGCGCTGACGCTGGCCGCGGTGAGCGTGCTGCTCGCGGCGGGCTCGCTGCGGCTGACGGACGTCGTCGCCAGCCAGACCGGCTACTTCGTCCTCTTCGACGTCGTGAAGCTCCCGGCCTGGAACGTCTTCTCCCCGGCGATGTGGATCAGTTTCATCGTCTTCAGCGTCTCCGGCTTCGCGGAGACGAACCGCCTGCCGTTCGACTTCGCGGAAGCGGAGGCCGAGCTGGTCGCGGGCTATCACACTGAATATTCGTCGATGAAGTTCGCCCTCTTCTTCATGGCCGAGTACATGGCCATGGGCACGATGGCCGCGCTCGTGACGACCCTCTACCTCGGCGGCTGGGACATCCCCTGGTACAACGAGCCGGCGACGTTCCTCGGCTTCCTGCTGTCGTTCCTGGCCTTCCTGGCGAAGTGGTCCTTCCTGATGTTCGTCTTCGTCTGGGTGCGCTGGACGATCCCCCGGCTGAAGTACGACATCCTCATGCGCATCGGCTGGAAACTCTTCCTGCCGCTGGCCATCCTGAACATCGTGATCGTGGCCGCGTTCATCGCGGCGAGGTGGATATGAGAAGCCGGTTGGCGGTTGGCGGTTGGCAGTTGGCGGGAGTCCCCCGCCCCTCCACGCCGAGGCCGCCGTCCGTCTCTCCCGCCAACCGCCAACCGCCAACCGCCAACTGATATGGCCGAATTCATCATCTTCTTCCTCTTCGCCGCCATCGCCGTGATCTTCGCGCTGGTGGTCGTGCTGCACCGCAACCCGGTGGTCGGCGCGCTGTCGCTGGTGGCGTCGTTCTTCGCCCTGGCGGTGATCTACGTCCTGCTCGACGCGCCGTTCCTGGCCGCCCTGCAGGTGATCGTTTACGCCGGCGCGATCATGGTGCTGTTCCTGTTCGTGATCATGCTGCTGAACCTGCAGCACGCCGTCGAGCCGTCCACGCGCCCGATCCAGCAGTTCCTCGGCTACACCTCCGGCGCCGCGTTCGGCATCGGGCTGGTCTATTTCATCATCAAGTACGCGGTCACCGGCCCGCCCATCGGCCAGTTCCGCGCCACGGCCTACGACGTCGGCCTGCGGATGTTCGAGGCCTACATCTTCCCGTTCGAGATGGTGTCGATCCTCCTGCTCGCCGCAATCGTCGGAGCGCTGCTGCTCAGCGGGCGGACGCGGGCGTCCGAGGTGACGAAGTGATCCCGACGCACTGGTTTCTGATCCTCAGCGCGATCCTCTTCACGATCGGCGTCGTCGGCGTGCTCACCCGCAGGAACGGCATCACCATCTTCATGTCCATCGAGCTGATGGTGAACGCGGTGAACCTGACGTTCCTGGCGTACGCCAAACAGCTCGGCCAGACTCACGGGCTCATCTTCGTTTTTTTCATCATGGCGGTCGCGGCCGCGGAAGCCGCGGTCGGTCTGGCCATCTTCATCTCGCTGTTCCACCACCGGGATACGATCGACGTGGACGAAGCGAATTTGATGCACTGGTAGAACCAGCTGTTAGCTAGTAGCTCTTAGCTCTTAGGAGACAAAAACCGAGACGAGCCCATCCGGATCTCCTAAGAGCTAAGAGCTAACAGCGAATAGCTCAACTCTGGCGTAAAGGTCGCAATTGTTCAGGCGCAGGAGCCTGAACATGGATAAAACCGAAAAGCTCATTGACTGGGAAGAAGACGAACGGAAGGACCGCAACCGGAACGGACTGCGGGACGACATCGAGCCGCCTGCCGTGGACATCTCGGCCGGCGCCGCGAAGCTCGCCCACCGGCTGCGGAACGACTCGCTCGCCGATCCGACGATCACCGCCGGCGACCTCGACGCGCAATGGGAAGGCGCTCAGTTCTCCGGCGACGAGTCGGCGGTCTCGAGCATGACCACTCCCGACAACAACGTCGTGGACGACATCGGGACGGCCATGGGAGTCAGCTACCAGGACAACGAGGAGTTGAAGTTCGGAGAAAAAGAGCGAAGCCGCGATGAGAAGCGGTGGGAGCTCGATCCTGCGTCGTCGGATGACTACCAGGAACGTGTGAGAGACGAACAATAAGGCTGATTCGGGGTTCTCCTCGGGTCAGCAGATACGAGGAGAACTAACGATGAACGATGAAGGATGAACGATGAACAGGCCTGAATGCGGGTTTTGTTCATCGTTCATCCTTCATCGTTCATCGTTCCGAAGATGCTAAACGCCCTCTGGCTCATCCCCATTGCGCCCTTCATCGGCTTCCTCCTGAACGGACTGTTCGGGAAGCGCGCCGGCAAGGGGTTCGTCACGGCCGTGGCCCTCCTCGGGTCGCTGGCGCCGGCGGTGCTCGGGACCGTGGCGGTCTTCGAGTACAACGCGCACTACCACCACGGCGAGCGCCACCTGAACGTCGTCTATCAGTGGTTCCTCAGTGGAGGCACGATCGGCGCGGACGTGGCCTTCCAGCTCGACCCGCTCTCCATCGTCATGCTCATGGTCGTGACGTGGATCGGCTTCCTGATCCACGTCTACTCCGTCGGCTACATGCACCATGAAGAGAGCTACTGGCGCTACTTCGCCTACCTGAACCTCTTCCTCGTGGCCATGCTGATCCTCATCCTCGGCAGCTCCTATCTGCTGATGTTCGTCGGATGGGAAGGCGTGGGGCTCTGCTCGTATCTCCTGATCGGCTTCTACTACCAGACCGACCACGCGCCGGCCGCCGGGAAGAAGGCGTTCATCGTCAACCGCATCGGCGACTTCGGCTTCCTGGTGGCGATGTTCCTGATGTTCGCCTACCTCGGCAGCGTCGACTTCGCGCGCGTCTCCAACGTCGCGGCGAGCGGCGGCGTCCCGGGGGGCATCCTCGCGGCGATCTGTCTCCTCCTCTTCCTCGGCGCGGCCGGCAAGTCCGCGCAGATTCCGCTGTACGTCTGGCTGCCGGACGCGATGGCCGGCCCGACGCCCGTCTCCGCGCTCATCCACGCCGCCACGATGGTCACCGCGGGTGTCTACATGATCGCCCGCTCGAACGTGCTCTACCGGCTGGCGCCCGAGGCGATGATGGTCGTGGCGATCGTCGGCGGCCTCACCGCGCTGTTCGCCGCGACGATCGGCCTGAGGCAGTTCGACATCAAGAAAGTCCTCGCCTACTCCACCGTCTCCCAGCTCGGCTTCATGATGATGGCCGTGGGCGTCGGGGCGTTCGCCGCCGGCGTGTTCCACCTCGTCACGCACGCGTTCTTCAAGGCCTGCCTCTTCCTCGGCTCGGGCTCGGTCATCCACGCGATGAGCGGCGAGCAGGACATCCGCAACATGGGCGGCCTGAAGGACAAGATCCCGCAGACGTACCGCACGTTCGCGATCGCTACGTATGCGATCGCCGGTCTGCCGCTCGCCGCGGGCTTCTTCTCGAAAGACGAGATCCTCGTCTCCGCCTGGTCCACGCCCTACTTTCCCGGCGTCGGCAAACTGGTCTGGCTCCT
Organism: uncultured Acidobacteriota bacterium; assembly: GCA_963821585.1. Classification (GTDB taxonomy): domain Bacteria; phylum Acidobacteriota; class Thermoanaerobaculia; order Gp7-AA8; family Gp7-AA8; genus QHVT01. The sequence continues at coordinate 1,559,677 of CAWGEI010000003.1, read as the reverse complement.
CGGCACGCTCGCGGCGTTCTGCACGGCGTTCTACATGTACCGGCTGGTCTACCTGACTTTCCACGGGAAGTTCCGCGGCACTCACGACCAGGAGCACCACCTGCACGAGTCGCCGCCGTCGATGACGATCCCGCTGTGGATCCTGGCGATCCTCTCGATCTTCGGCGGCCTGCTCTCCCTGCCGCACGCGATCTGGCATGGCTGGTCGCTGCACTCGTGGCTGCACCCGATCATCCCGGCGCTGAACGGCGTCCCGGTGATCGAGCTGCACTTCTCGACGGAGTTGCTGTTCGCCGCGATCTCGACGGTGATCGCGATCCTCGGCTGGTGGGTGGCGCGCAGTCTCTACAAGGACAAGCAGCTCGCCACGGATGTCGCCTTCGAGCAGCGCTCGCCGGGTCTGGCGCGCGCGCTCGAGAACAAGTGGTACGTCGACGAGCTGTACGCCTTCATGGTCGTCCGCCCGCTGGCCGCGCTCTCGCGCTTCTTCTGGAAGGGCATCGACGCGGTCATCGACGGCCTCGCCGCCGCCCTCGGCTACACCGTCCGCGGCTTCGGCGAGATCCTGCGCTTCTTCCAGACCGGCAACGTCCGCAACTACGCGCTGATGTTCTTCATCGGCGTGCTCGTGTTCGTCGCATTCTTTGTATGAGAAACGGTTGGCAGTTGACGGTTGGCGGTTGGCGGGAGGCCACCACTCACCCACGAGCACTTCGTGGCGGGGCGGTGGTCTCCCGCCACCCGCCAACCGCCAACCGCCAACCGTTCGAGGACCATTGATGCCATTGCTCAGTACCTTTCTCTGGCTGCCGATCGCGGGTGCGATCGTGCTCGCCTTCTTTCCCCGCGGGGCCAACACCGCGATCAAGGCCTTCGGCCTGGCCGTCTCGCTGATCACGTTCGTGGTCTCGCTGGGGGTCCTGCGCGACTGGGATGACGCGCAGGCGGGCTTCCAGTTCGTCGAGAGCCTCGACTGGATCCCGCAGTGGGGCATCCGCTACGCCCTCGGCATCGACGGGATCACGCTTTGGCTGGTCCTGCTGACCACGTTCCTCACGCCGATCATCTTCCTGTCCGCGTGGAACGCGATCCACAAGCACCCGAAGGAGTACGTCATCGCCTTCCTGGTGATGGAGACGGCGATGATCGGCGCGTTCCTGGCGACCGACCTCCTCCTCTTCTACATCTTCTTCGAGCTGATGCTCCTGCCGATGTACCTGGTCATCGGCGTGTGGGGCGGCGCGAACCGGATCTACGCCGCGATCAAGTTCTTCCTCTTCACCATCGCCGGCTCCCTGCTGATGCTGCTGGCGATCATCTACCTCGTCTTCCAGAACTACCACCAGAACAACCTCAGCCCGACGTTCTCGATCACGGAGCTCTACGGGACTTCGCTGACACCGAACGCGCAGCTCCTGCTGTTCCTCGCCTTCACCCTGGCGTTCGCGATCAAGGTGCCCCTCTTCCCGCTGCACACGTGGCTGCCCGACGCGCACGTCGAGGCGCCGACCGGCGGCTCGATCATCCTCGCGGGCGTGATGCTGAAGATGGGCACGTACGGCTTCCTGCGCTTCGTGCTGCCGTTCTTCCCCGACATGTCGATGAAGTGGGCGAACGTGATGATCGCCCTGTCGGTGATCGGCATCATCTACGGCGCGCTCGTCGCCTGGGTGCAGCCGGACATGAAGAAGCTCGTCGCCTACTCCTCGGTCTCGCACCTCGGCTTCTGCGTCCTGGGCATCTTCGCCATGACGCGGGCCTCGATCGAAGGCTCGATCCTGCAGATGGTCAGCCACGGGATCTCGACCGGCGCGCTCTTCCTCCTCGTCGGCGTCATCTACGAGCGCCGGCACACGCGCCTGCTCGCGGACTACGGCGGGCTGGCGCGCACCATGCCGGTCTTCGCGACGTTCTTCGTCATCGCCGTCCTCTCGTCCGTCGGCCTGCCCGGCCTGAACGGCTTCGTCGGTGAGTTCCTCATCCTGGCCGGCACGTTCGAGACCCACCCCGTGGCGGCGACGATTGCCGCCAGCGGCGTCATCCTCGCCGCCATCTACCTCCTCTGGCTCGTCCAGAAAGTCTTCTTCGGCCCGATCACGAACGAGGAGAACCGCAACGTCCCCGACATGCGCTGGCACGAAGTGGCAGCGATGGTCCCGCTGGTGATCTTCATGGTCTGGATCGGCGTCCACCCCAACACATTCCTCAAGAAGATGGAGCCCAGCGTCACGCACCTCGTACGCGTGGTCAACGGCGAACGAACCAACGAGCCCATGCTCGCGGGGCAAGTCGACGAGTCGTCGAGCCGACGAGTCGTCGAGGCCCGGCCACCCCTCGAAGACTCGAAGACCCGAAGACTCGAAGACTCACTCAGCACTCAGCACTCAGCACTCAGCACTCGTGTGGCGGGAGGTGGCCGATGAACCTCCACCCGATGCTGGAGCCCGGCTGGGTCATCGCCATCCTCCCGGAGCTCGTCCTCTGCGGCGGCGGGATGCTGCTGATCCTCTTCGACGCCTTCCTCCCGCGCCTGAAGGGCGCTCTCGGCCCGCTCGCGCTCACCATCTTCATCGTCGCGGCGTGGATGGAGAGCATCTTCATCACCGGCGGCGTGTTCTTCGGCGGGACGTACGAGATCAGCGAGATCACGCACATCTTCGATCTCACCTTCCTCCTGGCCGGCATGCTGGCGATCCTCTTCGGGCGCGACTACCTCGAGCGCGAAGGCATCGAGGGCGGCGAGTTCTACGCGCTCCTCGCCTGGGGCACGGTGGGTATGATGATGATGGCCAAGGGCCTCGATCTGCTCATCGTCGTCCTCGGCCTGGAGATCCTCTCCGTCTGTATCTTCGTCCTCGTCGGCTATCACCGCCGCATCGCGGTGTCGAACGAGGCCAGCCTCAAGTACTTCCTCATGGGCGCGTTCGCGACGGGCTTCATCCTCTACGGCATCGCGTTCTTCTACGGCGCGACCGCGTCGACGAACATCCGCACCATGGGCGCATGGTTCGCCGCCAACGACGCCACCCCGCTGCTCACCGTGGCGTTCGTGCTGATGATGTCCGGCTTCGGCTTCAAGCTCGCGCTCGCGCCGTTCCATCCGTGGGCGCCGGACGTCTACCAGGGCGCGCCGACGCCCGTCGCGGGCTGGCTCTCCGTCGCGCCGAAGGCCGCCACGCTCATCGTGCTGGTGCGTCTCTTCGACGCCATGGCGCCCGTGCTGCCGCAGGTGAACTGGATGAACATGGTCGCCGCGCTGGCGATCCTCTCCATGATCGTCGGCAACGCCGTGGCCATCGTGCAGCGCGACCTCAAACGCATGCTCGCCTACTCCGGCATCGCGCACGTCGGCTACATGATGATCGCCATGCTCACCGTGCGCGACGACAGTGTCGCCGCGATCGCGGTCTACACGATCACGTACGCGTTCATGAACATCGGCGCGTTCGGCGTCGTCTCCATGCTGGTGAAGAACCAGAACGATCCGCAGACGCTGGACGACATCGCCGGCCTCGGCTTCCGCCGGAAGTTCTACGCCTTCGCGCTGGCGCTGTGCATGTTCTCGCTCTCCGGGCTGCCGCCGACCGCGGGCTTCATCTCGAAGTTCTACATCTTCAAGACCGCCATCGAGTCGGGACACACCACCGTCGCCCTGATCGGCATCCTGACCAGCATCGTCTCGGTCTACTACTACCTGCGCGTGGTCTACTACCTGTACATGAAAGAGCCGGCCGAGGGGTACGAGGTACCCGCCGGAGGGGGCGTGTTCGCGGTCGGAGCGCTGATCATCGCCGTCGTCGGAATCCTCGCCATCGGCCTGTATCCGCGGCCTCTGTTCGACGTCGCCGGCAATGCGGCGAGCGCGATGTTGATGCCTCATCCCCATGAACCGACTGCCGAACAACTCCAACGACCGTGAGGCCATCTCGGAGCTCACCACCGCGCGCCTGTCGGTGTACCTCCGCTGCCTCACCTTCCTCGAGAGCCAGGGGCAGAAGACCGTCTCGTCGCACGACATGGCGGAGCGCTTCCACCTGAACTCCGCGCAGATCCGCAAGGACCTCGCCTGCTTCGGTGAGTTCGGCACGCGCGGCGTCGGCTACGACGTCGCCCGGCTGAAAACCCAGCTCGTCGAGACTCTCGGCATCGACCGCACCCGCAACGTCATCATCGTCGGCGCCGGCAACCTCGGCATGGCCCTCGCCGACTACTCCGGCTTCAATACCAACGGCTTCCACATCGTGGCCATGGTCGACACCGACCCGACCAAGTCCGAGCGCACCTCGCGCGAAGGCATCCCCGTCCACCCGTGGGACCGCCTCGCCGAGATCGTCCGCAGGAACCGCGTCGAGATCGGCATCATCGCCGTCCCCGCCGACTCCGCGCAGGACGTCTACGAGGCCCTCGCCGTCGCCGGCATCCAGGCCGTCCTCAATTTCGCCCCCACGCAGCTCAAAACCCGCGACCACGTGAAGGTCAAGAACGTCGACCTCCGCAACAGCCTCGAATCCCTCTCTTACCACCTCAAGAACGTCGAAGACGGAATCATCTGAAGGAGGAACAACGAATGGCTCTCAAACGCAAAGCATCGGCCCAGTGGAACGGCGGACTCAAAGACGGCAAAGGAACGATCTCCACCGACAGCGGTGCACTGAAGGACACGCAGTACTCGTTCAGCACCCGCTTCGAGGACGGCGTCGGCACGAACCCCGAGGAGTTGATCGCCGCGGCGCACGCGGGATGCTTCTCCATGGCCCTCTCCGGACAGCTCACCAACGCCGGCAGCCCGCCGGAGAGCGTCCGCACCCAGGCCACGGTGACGATGGAAAAGACCGACGCCGGCTTCACCGTGACGGCCATCCACCTCGACGTGACCGCCCGCGTCCCCGGCATCGACCAGGCCGGGTTCGACACGGCCGCGAACAACGCCAAGACCGGCTGCCCGATCTCGCGGTTGCTCAACACGACGATCACCATGACGGCGACATTGGAAAGTTAGTGAAATGTAGGGCGTGGCTTCAGCCCGCCTCCCCGTGAGGGGCGGGCTGAAGCCGCGCCCTACATTCACACCAGCGCGTGCTCCCGCGCGTAGATGCTCAGCTCCACCCTCCCCGAGATCTCCAGCTTCTCGTAGATGGTGTGCAGGTGCATCTTCACCGTGCCCTCGGAGATCCCCAACTGCTCGGCGATCTTCTTGTTGCGCGCGCCGACGGCCACCATGCGCGCGATGTCGAGCTCGCGGCGCGTGAGCACGCCGTTCACCGGCGCCCGCGGGGCGCCGAGGGGGGTGATCTGGCGGGCGTCGAGGGAGATGGCGAGGACGTCCTCCCCGCTCGCGCGGCGCTGCACGAGGATCTGGACGTCGCGCTCGACAGACAATAGCTGCGCGAGTGCGTCGTCCGCGATGACCACACGGATTGCCATTTTTTCCAGGGGCCTGCGCGGGAAAGAGTAGCAGCTTCGGCTTACTTCGGCGAAAGAGCCCGCTCCAGCTCGATCACCGCGCGCTCCAGGTCCGGCAGCAAGCTCGCGGCGCGCGCGAGGTCCCCCGCGCGCGCGGCCTGTTCCACGCTGCGGGCGATGTCCGCGCCACGCTCGCCGGGGAAGTAGCTCATCGACCCCTTGAGCTTGTGCGCGTGACCGGCCAGCGCCTCGGCGTCCTTGCGGGCGATCGCGTCGCGCATGCCGGCGAGCAGCTCCGGCGTCTGCCGCGCGAATGCGTCCCGCACGCGTGCGAGCAGCTCCATGTTCCCGCCGACCACGTCCACGATCGAGTCGCGGTGCGTCACCGCCTCGATCGCCTTCGCCAGCTGCGACGTGTCCACCGGCTTGATCAGCACCGCTTGCATCCCCGCGGCCAGACAGCGGTCGCGGTCGCGCGCCGAGGTGTGCGCGGTCAGCGCGACGATCGGCGTCTTCCCACCGGCGTCGCGATAACGCCGCGTCGCCTCCAGCCCGTCCATCCCCGGCAATTGCACGTCCATGAAGACGAGATCGAACCGCTGCGAGTGCATCGACGCCAGCGCCACCTCCCCGTCCGCCGCCAGCGAGACCTCGTGTCCGAGGCGGCGGAGCATCTCCGAGACCACCTCCAGGTTCACGTCGCTGTCGTCCACCAGCAGCACCCGCAGCGACGACCGCGACAGCGTCGCCGGCTCCAGCGTGTACTCCGGCACCGCGTCCGTGAGCCCGAGCGCGACGCCGACCGCGTCGATCAGCTCGCGCTCGCCGACCGGGCGCGTCACGCGGTTCGGGTATTCCTTCGTATCCAGCGGCGACGTGATGATCACCTGCGGACGCACACTCACCGACGGATCCACCGTCACTGCGCACGCGAACCGGCCATCCGGCGCATCCGTCGCCCGCGAGAACGCCGCCGCGAAGATGCCCCGGCTGCGGAGGATCTGCGCCACCGCCGCCCGCGCCATCTCGTCGTGCTCGATCACCAGGATCGCCTTTCCCTGCAGTGCGCTCTCCCACGGCCGCCGCTCCGGCGCCGCGCCGATCGTGTCCGTCGCCAGCGGCACGGTGAACGAGAACACGCTCCCCGAGCCCTGCTCGCTCGACACCTGCACCGACCCGCCCATCGCCTCCAGCAGCCGGGCCACGATCGAGAGGCCGAGGCCCGAGCCGCCGTAGCGCCGGCTGTGCGACGAATCCGCCTGCGCGAACGGCTCGAAGATCCGCTGCCGCACCGCCGGCGCGATGCCCACACCCGTGTCCCGCACGTCGAAGCGCGCCTTGTCCCCGGCCCGCGCGATGACCACCGAGATCTCCCCCGCGTGCGTGAACTTGATGGCGTTGCCGACCAGGTTCACCAGGATCTGCCGCAGCCGCACCGCGTCGGCCCAGACCGTCTCCGGCACATCCGGCTGCACGTAGTACGACAGCGTGAGCTTCTTCGACGCCGCGATCACGCCCACGGACTTCATCGTCTCGTGCATGAGCTGCCGCAGCGAGAAGTACACCGGCTCCAGCTCGAGCTTCCGCGCCTCGATGCGCGAGAAATCGAGCACGTCGTCGATCATCGACAGCAGCGTCTCCGCCGAGCGCCGCGCGGTGACGAGCCTCCGCGCCTCGACCTGCGTCGGCGCGTCCTCGATCGCGAGCTGCAGCATCCCGATCACCGCCTGCAGCGGCGTGCGCATCTCGTGGGACATGTTCGCCACGAACTCGCTCTTCGCCGCACTCGCCTCCTCCGCCCGCGCATGCGCCTCCTCAAGACGGTGGACGAGATCGCGCGACACGCGGAACGCTTCCCTGAGCCGCGCGCGGCGGTTCTCCGCCGTGCGTGCCGCCAGCGAGATGTAGATCCCGCCGAAGAGGATGAAGACCAGCTTGGCGGCCTGCGCCGCGGTGTCGACCGCGCGGCCGTCGACGTAGACGACCCACAGGAGCATCGCCGCGTAGCACGCCGTGGCCAGGATCGCGAACGCCAGCGCGCGGCGGAACGTCGTCTGCGTCTGGTCCGCCACGCGCAGCAGCAGGATGAAAAACAGCCAGCTCGAATCCGCGCCGGAGGCGTAGATGGCGAAGGTCCAGACCAGCAGATCGCCTGCGAGCGCCGCGACGGTCAGGTCGCGCGGCGGATCGCTGCGCAGGAAGAGCGCGATCATCGCCCACGACGCCGCCGCGTACGCCCCGATGACGATCGTCGCGCCCAGCCAGTCGCCGATCGGTTGCGGCACGACCCAGCGGTTGTGGATCCAGATCGCGAGCGACAGCAGCACCGAGCCGGAGACCCGGATCAGCGGCAGCTCGAACGACGCGAGCTTCTGTTCGCGCTCGTAGCGTCGCGTTTCGATCTCCGGTGGATCGACGGCAGTTTCGGGCATGGTTGGCGGTTGGCGGTTGGCGGGGGATGGACGGTCAGGCTCCCGCCAACCGTCAACCGTCAACCGCCAACGGACTCTCTCCGGCTGCGATGCAGAATGCCATGAATCTTCTGCACGAGCACATCCCGGTGAATCGGCTTCCGCAGGAAGCCTGCCGCTCCCATCTCCAGGCTCTGGGTCTCGACTTCCGTCCCCGTCATCCCGGTGATGAACAGCGCGGGCGTCTCGATGCGCTTCTGCACCATGATCTCGAAGACCTTCATGCCGCTGAGGGTCGGGATGTTGATGTCGAGGATCAGCAGGTCGAAGCCGCGGCGCCCCAGCTCCAGGAGCGCGTCGCCGCCGTCCTTCACCGTCACGACCTCGTAGCCGGCCTCGTTCAGGAAGCCCTCCACCAGCGCGGCCGAGACCAGATCGTCCTCCACCAGGAGGATGAGCACCGGGCCGGTCCTGGCCTGCGTGCGGCCGACTTCCTTCGGCGCGGGAGTCTTCTGCTGCGCGTGCTCGATCTCGCGGCGCAGCCGTTCGGTCTCCGGCTCCGGATCGCGTCCGTAGTCGCGCCGCAGCAGATCGGCGCAATCCTGATAGCGGCGCATCGCCGCGTCCGGGCGTCCCTGATCGAGCTGCAGACGGATGACCGTGCGATGGACGACCTCCTGCGACGGATCGAGCCCGAGCAGACGCGCCGCCGTGTCGCTCGCCTCCTCCCACCAACCCGCCCGGATCAGCGCCGTCAGCAGATTCCCGAAAATCGCGGACGCCGCGCGGCGGAACGTCAGCCGCCGGCCCACGATCCAGGAGTCGAACGCCGCGATCCCCGAGGAGAAATTCGCCAGCAGCTCGCCGCGATAGATGTCCGTGGCCTTGCGGATCGAGCTCAGCGACGGCGCCGCGATGAGATCGTTGAACCGCTGGACGTCGACGTCCACCACCTCGCGGTTGAAGCGCACCGTCACACCGTCGTCCAGCAGCACGTCCGGCGGCAGGAAACGCAGCGCGTAGCGCAGATCGCGGATCACCTCGCGCACCTGCACGGCCGCCGTGGGATCGCCGAACAGCAGCTCCCCGAGCTCGCGGATCGACGGCTTGCTGCCGATCTTCAACCCGAGATACACGACCAGAGCCTGCGTGCGGCGGTTGCCGATCGACAGAGCGTTGCCCCTGTGATCGACCGCAGACAGGTCTCCCAGAAGGCGAATGGACAGGAGAACCATTTTGGACCGCCTTCATGGTACTCGCACCCGGACCCGGTTTGGTGATCAGGTCGTCAGAAAAACGTACTCGGTGCGAGAATCACCCCGCCCATGTCGAAAGCCACGTCGAACGAACCCATCGTGATTACCGGAGTTGGTGTGCTCAGCCCCAACGGAACGGACCGCGAAGCCTACTTCGCCGCCACCGCCGAAGGACGCAGCGGCATCCGCACCATCACCCAATTCGACCCCGGATCGCTCCCCTGCCGCATCGCGGCCGAGGTCGATTTCGACCCCACGCGGTGGGTCGACGCCAAGAACATCCGCCACGTCTCCCGCGTCGTCCCCATGGCCATCGCCGCCTCCGACGAAGCCCTGCGCGACGCGAAGCTCGATCCGCTGGCCATGGACCTCGAAGGCCGCCGCTCCATCGGCGTGATGCTCGGCTCCGGCGGCGGCGCGGTCGAGTTCAGCGAGCGCATGTACGAGCTCTGGTACAAAGGCGCCACCAAGCAGGCCTCGATCTACTCCATCCCGTCCGGCACGATCGGCACGATCGCCTCCGAGATCTCGATGGCCTACGACCTCCACGGCTTCTCGCACCTGATCTCCACCGGCTGCGCCTCGTCGACCGACGCCATCGGGTACGCCTACCGCAACCTCAAGCTTGGCGTGTGCGACTACGTCCTCACCGGCGGCGCCGACGCCACGATCACCGAGGGCGTGCTGACCGGCTTCTGCATCATGCGCATCGTGACGAACTCGTGGAACGACCAGCCCGCGAGCGGCTCCCGCCCCTTCACCGCGCAACAGAGACGGCTTCGTCCTCGGCGAAGGCTCCTGGATGTTCGTCATGGAGCGCGAGTCCACCGCGCGGGCACGCGGCGCGAGGATCTACGCCGAGGTGGCAGGGTACGGCTCGACCTGCGACGCCTACCACCGCGTACGGATGGACGAAACCGGCGAAGAGCCCGCGCGCGCCATGATGCTGGCCATGAAAGACGCGGACGTCGGCGCGAACGACGTCGACTACGTCAACTACCACGGCACCTCCACGGATCTCAACGACCGCATCGAGACCCGCGCGGTGAAGCGCGCGTTCGGCGCGCACGCGACCCGGCTCGCCGGCTCGGCCACGAAGTCGATGATCGGCCACCCCCAAGGCGCCTGCGGCGCCGCGGGCGTCGCCGCGACTCTGATGGCCTTCCGCGACGACATCCTCCCGCCGACCATCAACCTCGACACCCCCGACCCCGAATGCGACCTCGACTACGTTCCCGAGCTGGGGAGACGCAAGAAGATCGACGTGGCCGTGTGCAACACGATCGCGTTTGGCTCGAAGAACTCGGCGCTCGTATTGAGGCGGTGCCCGTGACCCGTGACCCGTGGCCCGTTGCCTGGTGCCCGTGGGCCCCTTGCGCCGCACCACACTCCCCCGCCCACCCAGGTGGCGGCGCGGGACGCCGCCACATCAGCCGGCGGGGACGCCAGCGCTCCGACAGCCCGGGCAACGGGCAACGGGGAACGGGCAACGCATGAAACGCGTCGAGTCCGAGGAACTGCTCGACGAGCACGACGTCCCCCGCGAAGACATGGAGCGCTCCCTGCGCGACCTCCGCCGCATCAACAAATACCTCGGCGGCGTCAGCGTCTACCGCTCGCTCGTGCGCAAGTTCGCGCCGCGGTCGATCGTCGACGTCGGCACCGGCACTTCGGACCTGCTGGAGTCCGTGGCGCACGTGCCGTTGCGCATCGGCGTCGACTTCAAGATCGATCACCTACTCTACATGCGCTACGGCTCGCGCGTCCATCGCATCGTCGGCGACGCGCGGCAGCTCCCGTTCCGCGATGGCGCGGTCGATCTAGTCATGTCGTCGCACTTCTTTCACCACTTCTCGCCCGAGGAGAACGCAGGGATCCTCGCGGAGTCGCTGCGCGTCGCGCGGAACGTCGTGGTGACGGACACCGCGCGTCATTACGCCCCGCTCCTGTTCGTCCAGCTCCTCGGCCTGCTCCGTGTCTTCGGACGCATCACCCGGCTCGACGCGCCGGCGTCGGTGCGTCAGGGGTACACGGTGAAGGAGGCGCGCGCGATCGCGTCGCACGTGAAGGCGTCGCAGGCAAAGGTCATCAGAAAGTGGCCCTTCCGATGGGCGATCCTGCTCACCAGGTAGCGATCATCGGTGCCGGCCCCGCCGGCTCCACGCTGGCCGCGCTGCTCGCGTCGCGCGGCGTATCCGTCGTGTTGTTCGACAAGGAAGCCTTCCCCCGCGACAAGCTCTGCGGCGAGTTCCTCTCCTACGACGCGCTCCCCATCCTCGAGCCCCTCGGCGTCCTCGACGCCATCGACCGCGCCGGCGCGCCGCGCATCGAGCACTGCCGCGTGGTCGGCGCGCGCACATACGAATTCGCGTTTCCCCATCCCGCGCGCGGCGTATCGCGCCTCTTCTTCGACGACCTGCTCGTGCGCACCGCCATCACAAAGGGCACGACGCTCCGCACCGAGGCCGTCGCAGAACTGCCCAAGGCCACGGTGATCGCCGGCGCATGGGGCCGCTGGGGAAGATTCGATCAACAACTCGCGCGGAGTTTCGTTAATGTGCGCGACCGCAACTTCGGCTTCAAGCGCCACTACACCGCCAACCGCCAACCGCCAACCGCCAACCAGATCGACCTCTACTCCTTCGGCCGCGGCTACCTCGGCGTCAACGCCATCGAGGGCGGCCTCACGAACATCTGCGGCCTGGTCCACGCCTCCCGTCTCGAAGGCCACAAGGGACGCTGGGACGCGTTCGTCGAACAACTGCGGACCGAGGAGCCGCGGCTCGAGGAGCTCTACGCGCGCCACGAGCCCGCCCAGGAGCACTTCCTCTCCTCCGAGCCTGTCATCTTCCGCGCCCGCTCCCCCGTCGAGGGAGGCGTTTTCATGATCGGCGACGCCTCCGGCATCATCGACCCGCTCACCGGCAACGGCATGGCCATGGCCATCCAGTCCGCGCTCCTCGCCGCGCCGCGCATCCTCCGCCTGCTCGAGTACCCGTCCCGGCGCGGCGAGATCGAGCACGAGTACCGCGAAGCGCATCGCGCGTTCTTCGCGCCGCGCATCGCCTGGAGCCGCCGCGTCGCCGCGCTCCTCTCCCGTCCGAGGCTCCTCGACGCCGCCCTCTCCCTCGTGCGCGCGAAGAACATCGGCGCCGCGCTCCTGCGGCGGACCCGCGCGTCGCGGGAAGAAGTCTCACAGCTCGCCGGCGCGTGGTTCTGCTAGGCTTTGCGGATGGCGCCGCTTCCCGAGGGCGAGTTCCTGCTCCCGCTCTTCCCTCTGCCGAACATCGTCTTCTTTCCCCACACCCGTCTGCCCCTGCACGTCTTCGAGCCGCGCTACCGGCAGATGGTGACTGACGTCCTGGAAACCGACTCTCGCTTCGGCATCGTCCTGCTCCGTTCCGGCTGGGAGCCCGAATACTTCGGCGCCCCCGCCGTCCACGGCTTCGGCACCCTCGGCACCATCGAGCAAGCCGTGTCCCTCGAAGACGGCCGCTACAACATCGTCGTGCGAGGGGACGTCCGCTTCCGGATCCTCGACGAAGTCTCCCGCGTCCCCTACCGCACCGCCCGCGTCATCGCCGAGCCCGAGCTCGCCCGCGACCCCGCCCAGGCCTACGCCCAGCGCGAATGGCTCGCCGACCTCTCCCGGCAATACCTCCAATACCTCCCCGACCAGACCGCCGTCCCCGAGATCGAGACCGTCGACCTCGACGCCCTCGCCAACGCCCTGATCATGTCGTTGAACCTCGACGTCGAGGAGAAGCAGAAGCTCCTGGAGATGAGCGACGTGGCGGCGAGGGCGGAAGAGATCGGATCGGAGCTGTCGAGCCGGATCGAGAGCCTGCGGTTTTTGTCGCCGTACCGGCGGAGCAGCGACCCGACGCACAATTAACGCGTTGGAGCGGCCGCCTTCGCGGCCGCACCCCTCCGCCCGCCCCGTGGACCCCGCGCTTCGCACGGGGCGAGATTCGAGTGCGCGCCTTCGCGCGCACCGTTGGCGCGTGCGACGTGGCGCGCGAAGGCGCGCGTCAGAATCTAGCCCCGCGCGGAGCGCGGGGTTCGCGGAGCGCGCAACGTCGCGGCCGCGAAGGCGGCCGCTACTCGGGCGGCGGCTCGCAAGCGACGAACGTCATGGCCACCACGTACAAGAGAACGATGCGAGTATTCGCGCTTCTGATCCTGTTGTTCGGGGTGTGTGAGTCCAGTGCCGGACGCGTCCGCGCGGTGGGCTCGTGGCAACCGCGACGGATCCTGCTGGTCATCGCCCACCCCGACGACGAGCTCCTGTTCGCGCCCTACCTCGGGCCGCGCTGCGCGAGCGGCGCGGCAACGTGCGCGATCCTGCTCCTGACCCGCGGCGAGGCGGGCGGCGATCCGACCGTGCGGGGGAGCGAGATGGCCCTCTCGGCGAGCCTGCTCCACGCGACGCTCGTGAGCTACGCCCATCCCGACATCATGGCGCCGTGGACGGACCGCGAAACGATCCTGCGCGAGATCGACGCGGCGATCGCGGCGTTCGGACCGGACACGATCTTCACCTTCGATCCCGAGCACGGCACGACCGGTCATCCGGCACATCGCGAGACCGGCTCGCTCGTCCTGGCGACGGGCGCGCGCAACGTCTACCTCCTCGAGACCCGCGCCGAGTTCGTCGGCTCGGGCTTCGTGCTCGGCCCGGCGCGCGAGGATGCGTGGACGTACGATCCCGGCACGGACTGGAACTACGCCGTGCGCATCGCGGAGATCCACGCCAGCCAGTTCACGCCCGCGCAGGTGGAGAGTTTGCGCACGTTGCCGGTCACGCAACGGCGGGTGTGGCTGACGCGAGGGCGTTAAGTGTGGTTGGGGTCTGACCCCAACCACACTTAACGCCCGGTGAGCTTCAGCGGTGCCACACCAGGTCGGGTTGCCGCGCGAAGTCGAGGGCGATCTCCGGCGAATACGTCACCCAGCCTTCCGGCGACTCGTACCGCACGCGCAACGCCAGCCCCGGCACGCCCCCCAGGCGGAAGCCGTCCTCGGGGCGCACCTGGTACGCCATCAGTCCGCCCGCGACGACCACGCTCCACTGCCCGTCTTGCTGCGGCCCGAACCGCCACTGCAGCACCTCGCCGCGATGGTGGAACTCCACGCGCATCGGCGCGTTCTCGCGGATCGACGAGCAGTACGCGCGCGCCAGGTCCGGGATCCGCGCCGTCACCTCCGCGACCTCCCGCCGCGCCGGCAGGTACTCGTAGATCCGCTTTCCCGTCAGCGCCGAGCTGCACAGATACAGGTCGTCGTAAAACCATCCCGCGCCCTTCGCGCGCTGCAGATGCTCTTCCTTCAGCCACCGCAACTCCGGCATCGACGACGGCGGAATGGCAGGCCTCCGCAGCAGCGACATCGAATCCAGCGTCATGTACGCCCGCGCCTCGGTCGACATCCGCAGCGCACGCGCATACTCCTGCGTCCACTCCTGCCGGTTCGCGATCACCACCGCGACCGACGCCACGACGAGCAGCACGGCCTGCGAGAACGGCTTCAGCTTCGCGGCGCCGAGGGCGAAGATGCAGCAGAGCCAGAGCCAGGGGAGCACCGCGTACCACGACTGCATCTCCTTCGACACCGGGATGATCGGCAGCACCGCGAACAGCAGCGTGATCCCCGCGAAGAGCAGCGCCTGCCGCGTGCGAATCGCCAGCCCCGCGCCGATCGCCAGCAGGCCGACACACACCAGCCCCACGCCCATCCCCGCGCCTGCGAACGCGAGGAGCACCTTCCACGGCAGCACCACCAGCAGGCGCGGGATTTCCGAGGGAGAGATGGCCCAGCCATAGCCGCCGAAGATCGTGCCGATGACCTGGTAACGCCACACGAGGTACCCCACCAGCGCGAGCGCGTGAAAGAGGAGATGCCGCGCCCGCACCCGCAGCGTGCTCTCGGGCAGCACCAGCAGCAGGAGCGGCAGCGGCGCCGCGATGACCTTCGCCAGCACCGCGCCGAAGTAGAGCAGCGCGGACAACAGCTCCAGCGCCATCGACCGCCGGCGGAACGCCAGCACGTACACGATCGTCGCCAGCGTGCCGAGGAGGATCGACTCGAGGTAGTGGACGACCATCAGCTGCGTCGCGAACGCGCACAGCGGTGGTCCCGCCGCGAACACCAGCGCGCCGCCCACCGCGGGCAGCGTGTCGACGTACAGCCGCAGCGCGAAGAAGACCGCCACCGCGCAGATGCCGATCAGCACGAGCTGGATGCGGTACCAGTGATCGGGATCCGGTCCGGCGAAGCGCAGCAGCGTCTCGTACGTGGCGATCAGCAGCGGCATGAACAGGTGCTGCGGCCAGATGTCCGGCATCGTGAAGGCGTCGGTCCATCGCCGCACGAGACTGACGTGGAGATTCCACGGATCGTCGTACGTCCACCAGAGCCGCGTCACCTTCCTGTACAGGACGAGGACGACGGCCATGAGGAAGACTACCGATGCAGACCGTTTCACGATTTCCGTCTCGCATAGAATGCACCGGTGTCGTCCGATCCGCCACCCTGGCGTGGCTTCACCTTCCCCCTGAACGTCTTCATGCACATCCTCTCGGACGAGGAGGGGAGCATCCGCCATCTGCACTACGGACTGTTCGAACGTGCGGAGGACACGCTCCTCCAGGCGCAGGAACGCTCCACGGAGCTGCTGCTTTCCCGGCTTCCGCCGCCGCCCGCGAAGCTGCTCGAAGCAGGCATCGGCCTCGGCACCATGCTGTCGCGCCTCCTCGCTCTCGGATATGAAGCCGAGGGAATCACTCCGGACGAGCATCAGATCGCGATGGCCGGCACACTGCCGGTGTACTGCGCGGCATTCGAGACCTTCGACCCCGGCCGCAGGTACGACGCCATCGTGTTCCAGGAGTCCTCGCAGTACATCGATTCCGAGGCGCTGTTCGCGCGGGCGGAGGCGCTCGCGCCACGCGTGATCGTCCTCGACGAGTTCGCGCTGCAGCCCCTCGACGAAGAAGGCGCGCTGCACTCGCTGACGGGCTTCATCGAAGCAGCCGGGCGCCATGGGTTCCGGGTGACCGAGGAGCTCGACGTTTCGGCGAAGGCCGCACCGACGATGGACTACTTCACCAACCGCATCCCCGCCTCCCGCGACCGCCTCATCGCCGACCTCGGCGTCACGAACGAGCAGATCGAGCACCTGATTGAGAATGGGGGGAAGTACCGCGAGCGGTACGCCGAGGGCGTGTACGGGTACCGGTTGCTGGTGCTGACAACGTAGGGCGTGGCTTCAGCCCGCCCGCCCCAGGGGAGGCGGGCTGAAGCCACGCCCTACGTTCTGACAGGCGCGCGATCGGCATAGTTCTGCCGCGTGCGCCTCCGAATCGCAGCCGCCGTAGCTCTCGCCTTCGCCACTCCCCTCTTCGCGCAGCCGCTCGTCATCCGCACCCTCGCGGGGTCGACGAGCGGCGGCGGCTTCGCCGATGCGTTCGGCGTCTCCGCGCGCTTTTCCGTCCCGCGCGCAATCGCGGCGGACGCGGCGGGCAACCTCTGGGTGGCGGACACCGGCAATCACGTGATCCGCAGAGTCACGCCCGCGGGCGACGTGACGACGATCGCGGGCGAGCCGGGCGTGGCGGGCTTCGCGGACGGTGCGGGCTCCGCGGCGCGCTTCCGGTTTCCGGCCGGCATCGCCGTCGACCCCGTCGACGGCACGATCTGGATCTCGGACAAGGACAACCACGTCATCCGCCGCATGACGCCCGACGGCACGGTCACGACCATCGCCGGCCAGCCGGGCGTCCCCGGCTCCGCGGACGCCCAGGGAAGCGCGGCGAAGTTCGCGTACCCGCGCGGGCTGGTCGTCGACTCGACCGGCGCCGTCTACGTCGCCGACACGCAGAACCAGGTGATCCGCCGCGTGACCGCCGACGGTTTCGCGATCACGTTCGCGGGCAAGATGCTCGTCGACGGCTCGAGCGACGGCGCTCTCCTCGATGCTCGCTTTCGCGTGCCCTCCGACGTCGCAGTCGACGCTCCGGGCGCCCTCTACGTGAGCGATACCGGCAATCACCGCATCCGCAAGATCGCGAACGGGATCGTCACGACCCTCGCGGGCTCGATCGAAGGGTTCCGCGACGGCCCTGGCAGCCGCGCGCAGTTCAACTCGCCGTGGGGACTCGACTCCGACGCCTCCGGCAACGTCTACATCGCCGACCACGACAACCAGAAGCTCCGCCACATCACACCGTCCGGCGTGGTCACGACGGTCATCACCACCGCCTTCCAGGCCCCGTCGGGGGTGGCGCTCGCGAACGGATCGATCTACGTCTCCGATGGGCTGAATCACGCGATCCACCGCGTCGATCCCGTGACCGGAGACACGACGACGACCCTCGCCGGCTCGCTGCCCGCGTCCGGCCTGTTTCATCTGCCGTACGCGGCCGCGGGCGACGCCGCCGGCAACACGTACGTCACGAACAGAAGCTCGATCGAGAAGATCACCGCGGACGGCGGCGTGACCACGCTCGCGGCCGGCTTTGCGATCGTCAGCAGCATCGCCATCGGTCCCGACGGCAACCTCTACGTCGCCGACGTAGCCGCCGGGCGGGTCTACCGCGTGACGCCGGCCGGCTCGGTGACGCTGCTCGCCGGCAGCGCGGATGAATTCGGCTCGCCGTGGGGCGTCGCCGTCGACAGCCTGCGCAACGTCTACGTGACCGATCTCTCCCGCCACGTGATCCACGTCATCAGCACCGCGGGCAACGTGTCGACCCTCGCCGGCACCGGCAGCCCCGGCTTCTTCGACGGCCCCGACGACTCGGCCCGCTTCCGCTCCCCCTCGGGCATCGCCGTCGATGCCGCGCGCAACGTCTACATCACCGACTTCGGCAACAACGCCGTCCGCAAGTACACGCGCGCGACGGGCATGGTGTCGACGCTCGTCGCGCCCGCCGCAGGCTTGAACGCGCCGAGCGGCATCGCCTCCGACGCCGCCGGCAATCTCTACATCGCCGACTACAACCACGCGATCTACCGCGTCACGAACACCGGCGCGCTGACCCTCGTCGCCGGACTCCCGGGAACCCCGGGCAACGTGAACGGCACCGGCGCGCGCGCACGGTTCGCGTATCCCGAGGGACTGGCGCTGAAGGCAACGGGCGAGTTGCTGATCGCAGACTCGTACAACCACGCGATCCGCATCGGGAGCGTGTTCGTGGGACCGGATCGCAGGCAAGCCGTGCGGCGTTAGCTTCTGCGTGCAAACACGCAGTCGCGGCACATGAAGTCTTCCGGCGCCTCTTCCACGCCGTACACCCAGCGCCGCAGTTTCGCGATCTCGTCGCCCGCCAGCACCTCGGCGATCGTGTTCTGCGTGAGGTCGCCGACGACGTACTTTTCGTCGTAGTCCTCGCAGCAGAGGACGCACTTGCCGTGGGGTGTGATGTGGAGGTGCTGGAGCGGGCGGGAGCCGACGTTGTCGCAGCCGGCCAGCGGGCGCATGCGGTCGGCGGCCTTGAGGCCGATGTCGAGCCAGCCCGCGCGGTCCATGACCACGTGCCGCTCGACGGCGAAGCGGCTGCCGGCGAAGTACTCCTGTACGGCGGCAAAGTCCTCGTCGTGCGTGGCGTTGCCGGTGCCGAGGACGACGATGTTCATCTGCTCGGCGACGTGGGTGTCCTTCATGTAGTCGAGGTTGCGCAGCACGGCCGGCAGGTGGTCCGCGCCACGATCCTTCTGATACCGCTCGCGGTCGAGGGTCGAGAGGTTGATGCACAGGTAGCGCAGCGATCCCATCTCCAGGATCGCGTCGGTCTTCGCGGGCGTGAAGCCCGAGCCGTTGCTGAGCACCGCGACGGGCAGGCCGCGCTCCTTCAGCGTCCGCACCTGGTCGAGGAAGCGGCGGTCGAGGGTCGGCTCGTTGTAGCTCTGGAGGAAGACGCTGTCCAGCGTGGGACGGAAGGCCTCGAGCTCGTCGACGATCCGGGCGAAGAGCGCGTCCGGCATCGCGAAGTCCTCGCGCGGCGCGATCGAGACGGGACAGAAGTAGCACTTCTGGTTGCACGTCGTCAGCGTTTCGAGGGAGACGATCTTCAGATGATGGCGGCGGGAGAGATCCTCGCCGTTGCTGACGACCCACCCGTCGCGGAGGAGCATCTCGTCGCCGGCGCCCGTCGCCTGGAAGGCGCGGAAACGCTCGTACGCGGCATCCCCCGGCACCAGCGTGCGGCCGGTCAGCGGATCATAGATCCGCTCCGCGTCCAGGTGCAGGAAAGGGTTTGTCTTCAACATGTTCGCGCGCCACAACAGCGAGTCGAGCCTGGCATGTTCCGCGTATGATGCGCCCGGACATGCCCATCGCCGTCCTCTACCCCAGGTACGACCATCCTGCCATCGAAGAGCGTTACGCGTCGTGGCAGACCCAGATGCTCCTCAAGCGCGGTTCCGGGGTCTCTCGCATCATCTTCTATGAGGCCGCCGAGCGGGCGGAGGACGTGGCGGCGGACGTCGAGGAGTCGCATGTGCTGGTCGTTACGGACCCGCTGCTCCTTCCGTCGCCGCGGCTTGCCGAACGCCTCGCCGAGACCCTCGGCGAGGCCGTGGCGGTCGTGCCGGTGTCGAACGCTTCGACGCACCCGCAGCAGCAGCGTCCGCCGGTCCCGGCCTATCTGACCCTGCGCGAGCTGCAGGCCACGATGGAGATCATCGAGAGCGAGCCTCCGTCGCTGGAGCGCGTGACCTGGGACCAGTCCAATCCCGGCGCGTTCCTCTGCAAGACGGAGATGCTCGACAACGTGCGCGTTCCGCTGCGCGAGGCGCTCGCGGGCCGCGAGGTGGCGATCTCGAAGACGAACTACGTCCACCGCTGGAGCTCGCTGCGCGGGCAGACGCGGTTCGACCTCCTCGACCGCATCGGCACGGACGCGAAGTCGATCCTCGAATTCGGCTGCGGCGAGGCGCCGCTGGGCGAGGCGCTGAAGAAGCGGCAGAAGTGCCGCGTCGTCGGCATCGAGCTCGACCCCGCGGCCGCGGCCGTCGCGGAGAAGCGGATCGACGCCGTGTACCGCGGCGACGTGCGCGAGATCGTCTCCATCATGGACGAGCGCTTCGACTGGATCATCGGCGGCGACATCGTCGAGCACCTCGATGAGCCGTGGTCGTTCCTCGACGACCTGCGCAACGTCGCCAATCCCGGCGGACATCTGCTGCTGAGCATCCCTAATCTCGCGAACGCGTCGCTCGTGACCGACCTCCTACGCGGCCGCTTCGACTACGTCTACATGGGCCTGACCTGCGTCGGCCACCTCCGCTTCTTCACCAGGCAGACCATCGCGGATATGCTGACCATCGCCGGCTGGACGGTGGTCGCGATCGACCCGCAGGACGTGGTGGCCACGCCGGCACGCGATGAGCTGCTCACGGCGCTGGACCGCGCGAGACTGCCCTACTCGCGGGACGATGTGACGGCGACGGGGTTTTACGTCATCGCGAAAAACGCATGAACATCGCCTACCTCCTCGAGGACACCGAGCAGTCCGGCGGCGTGCGCGTGCCGCTCGCCCACGCAGACGCGCTGATCGAGCGCGGGCATCGGGTGCGGATCGTCACGAAGGGGCTGCCGCTGACGTGGCGCAGCTCACGCGCGGACTGGGTGTACGTCGACGACTTCCGCGAGTACGGCGCGAGCTCGGACGATTTCGTCGTCGGCACGTTCTGGGTCACGGTGCCGTACGCCCATGCGCTCGCGGGAGAGCGCGCGGTGCATTTGTGTCAGGGGTACGAAGGGTCGTTCTCCGCGTATGAGGCCGTGCGCGGGCAGATCGAAGCCGTGTACTCGCTGCCCATCCCGAAGCTGGTCGTGACGAAGTCGCTGATTCCGATCTGCCGGCGGTTCACGGACGAGGTCACCGACATCGGCCAGGTGGTCGAGGACGAGTTCTACCGCCCCGGCACGCCGCGCGAGCACGAGCCGCTTCGGGTGCTGCTGTGCGGGCAGTCGCAGGCGGACCTGCGCGGCATCGGCGAGGGCTACGGCGCCGTCACGCACGCGCGGTGGTTCCATCAGAAGCTCGACCTGATCCGCGTGTCGCCGTGGGCGCCGTCGAAGGAAGAGCCGCTCGATTCCGTGCAGGAGTTCCACGTCGCGCTGACGACCGCGGAGATGACCCGGCTCGTCCACTCGTGCGACGTGCTGATCGCGCCCAACCATCGCGAGGAGGGTTTCGGGTTGCCGGCGGCCGAGGCCATGGCCTCGGGGATCCCGTGCGTGCTGACGTCGATCCCGTCGTTCCGGTCGTTCGACGACGTCCCCGATTACGCGCTCTTCGCCCCCGAGGAAAACGCGATCGAGCTCGGCGAGCGGCTGATCGAGCTGCTGTCGGATGCGTCGCTGCGCGAGCGGCTGCGCGGCCGAGGGCGGGAGGTGGCCGAGCAGTGGCGGGTGCGGTTTGTGGCGGACCGGTTGGAAGGCTTCTTCACGGACCGCCGGCGTCCCGGCGGCTGATACGGGTGGGTAGGGGAACGCTGCGCGAGAGCCCCGGCGGCGAGGACGCCGCCGGACCAGCCGCCGGGACGGCGGCGGTCCGCAACGCCTCCGGACCGCTGGCGTCCCGCCGGCTGAGGCGCAGGCGTCCCGCGCCTGCGCCTCGGGCGGGTGGGGGAATGCCGCGCGAGAGCCACGGCGGCGGTCCTATGTGGTGCCGCCGACCCGGCGGCCGTTTCGCCGGCGCCTCGCCGGCCGGCTGGGAGCCGGCGGAACGGCCGGCGAGGGCATCCGGCACCACACCGCAGCAACCCTCACTTCGCGGGGATGGTCAGGGCGGCCACGAAGGCATCCGAGGCGCGGTAGAAGCGCAGCGCGAAATCCTTCTTGAACAGGCACTCCAGACGGCTGCGTGTGTTGGCAACACCGAGGCCGCGCCCGTTGGTGAGCTCGTGCGGCGCGGCTCCGGGGCCGTCGTCGCGCACTTCCATGTGCAGCCGGTCGCCCTGGCGCTGGATCGTGACCAGGACACTTCCTCCGGCGGCCCGGCCGGTCACGCCGTGCAGGATGGCGTTCTCCACCAGCGGCTGCAGGATCAGCGATGGCACCAGCGCCTCGCGGGCCGCGGGATCGACGACGATGCGCGAAGTCAGCCGGTCGGGGAAGCGCACTTTCTGCAGCGTGAGATACGACTCCAGGAACGCCACCTCGGACGAGACCGGAATGGACGTCTGCCGCCCGAGGTCGTGGGAGGTGCGCAACAGCTCGGCGAGCGTGAAGACGGTGGTGGCGGCCCGCTCGCGGTCCGTGGCCAGCAGCGCGGCCGCCGCGTTCAGGGTGTTGAACAGGAAGTGCGGCTGCATCTGCGCCTGCAGCAACTGGAGCTGCGCGCGGGAAAGGTCGCTCTCGATCTGTTTCTCGCGAACGGCCTTCCACACGTTCTCGCGCCGCGCGCGCAGGAGGTGCGCCACGACCACCACCATCACGGCCATCATGAAGTGCGGATGGACCACGGCCGCGGCGATGGCGAAGAATTCCTGCTCGCTCAGCGGCGCTCCGTCGATGAGCTCCGTACCCCAGGCATCGATCAACGCGTGTGCGATCGCGTACAGCAGCGCCGCCGCGAGCTGCACGAGACCCGGCGTCAGGATGCGGGTCCGGGTGACCGGCATGTTTTCCGTGGCATACAGAAGAAACGGCGTGAGCAGAGCGGACACGAACGTCGCGATCAGAATGTTCAGCAGTTCGCTCTCGAGAGACTGCGTAACCCCGATGCTGTGATTCTGCAAGGCGAAGAAGGCGCCGGCCACCGCCCACACGCCCACGATGACCACGGCCATGCGCACGAGGCGCAGGGCCCGAGGCACGGCGTCATGCGGCACCGAACAGCTCCTCCAGCCGCGAGCGATACGACGGCCCCAGCGGGACCCGATCGCCGGACAAGAGGACGATGAGCATGCCTCCGTCGTCGCCGGTCACGAGCTTCGCCACGCGATCGAGATTCACCACCACCGAGCGGTGGACGCGCACGAAGACCAGCGGATCCAGGGCCTCGGCCACGCTCTGCAGCGACTCGCGGATGAGGTGCGTGCCCCGGCCGGTGTGCAGGCGGGAGTAGTTCCCTTCGGCATGGACCCAGTCGATGTCCGCCGCCTTGACGAACACGATCTCGCCCCGCTTCTTGACCGCGAACCGCTCCCGGTGCCGCGCCGTCCGCCGGACGTCGCGGGCGGGCTGCACGCTGAACAGCCGCCGGGCCCGATCGAGGGCCCGGTCGAAACGCTTCTGATCGAACGGCTTGAGCAGATAGTCGGCCGCGGCCAGATCGAAGGCGTCCATGGCGAATTCGGGATGGGCGGTCAGAAAGATCACGGCCGGCCTCGACGCCGCCGGCAGCTCCGCCAGCGCGGTCACGCCGCTTCCGCCGATCAGGCTGATGTCGAGCAGGAGCAGGGCCGGAGCCGCCTCGCGCACGAGGACGAGCAGCTCGGCGGCGGTCGCACACTCCCCTACGACCTCGATGTCGGAGTGCGCGGCCAGCATCTGCTTGACGCGCTCGCGGGCGAGAGGCTCGTCTTCGGCGATTACCGCGGAGATCGTGGGGGAGATCATGGCGCCACCGCCCCCGCCGTGAACGGCAGGTCGATGCGCGTCGTGTGTAGCAGCGAACGCGTGTCGGCGGTGAAGGTCGCGCCGGCCAGATACCGCGTGACGCGCTCCCGCACCTTGCCCAGACTGGTGCGCGGAGCGGCTCCGGCGTCGTCCTCGATCTCGAGGCGCAGCGTGCCGTTCTGCACGCGGCCCCGCACGGTGATGTGCAGGAAGCGGGAGCGCGCGCCGGTGATGGCCTCGTCGAACAGCGGTTGCAGCATCATCAGGGGCACCTCCGCCGACAGCAGCGGCTCGGCGAATTCGTAGCGGCTCTCGATGCGCCGTCCCGACAGCAGCTCGTGGAAATAGAGGTAGCTGTCCAGGAGGTCGAGCTCCTCTTCGAGCGTGGTGCGGCCCTGCCGGACCAGATGGAGAACGTGGCGCAGGAGATCGCTGAGGGCGACGATGAGCGCTTCCGAGGAGGGATCGCCGGCGCGGATGCGGTGTCCGATGGTGTGGAGCGTGTGCTCCAGGAAGTCGGTCTGCAAGCGGGTGTGCAGCTCGTCGAAGCGCGCGCGCATCAGCGTGGCCAGGAGCTCCGCCGCGTGCGTCTCGCGCTGCCGGGCCTCGTTCCAGGCGCAGGCCAGCCGGGTCACCGCCAGGATCTCCACGATCATGACGACGTCGGTGTAGAAATTCGGCCGCCTGGGCAACACCGCGGCCTCCAGGAAGCCGTGTGCGAGGGCCAGCAACGGCACGCTGATCGCCAACAGCACGATGCCGCGAGCCCAGCGAGTCCGGAACGGCAGCCGCTCTCCGACCGCCACCACCACCGGCGTGAAGGCCGCCCACAAAAGCGCCCCCGCCAGCTGCATCGTCAGGAACGGCATCAGCGGGAAGGACTGCCAGCCCATGGCCACCCGGATCCGGTACTCCTGGCTGGTGGCGAACATCGCGAGGGCCGTCCAGACGAGCACGTACACGAAAGCGATCCGGACGAGGCGGGGCATTGCCCGCATAGTGCCTGCGCACCGCGACCCACGCAAGATCACCCGGCCGTCTTCGTCATCGAAAAACGGGGGTTCGTCCCAAACCCGATCCGCTC
Source organism: uncultured Acidobacteriota bacterium (assembly GCA_963821585.1). Classification (GTDB taxonomy): domain Bacteria; phylum Acidobacteriota; class Thermoanaerobaculia; order Gp7-AA8; family Gp7-AA8; genus QHVT01. The sequence continues at coordinate 1,534,951 of CAWGEI010000003.1, read as the reverse complement.
GTACCCTCCTGTCACCCTCTCGTGACCTCGATATCCATCTCTGCAACATCGCGCGCGTACCATGCGCGGCATGCGCAAGCTCCTGCTCGTTGCCCTCCTGCTCGCCACGCCCCTCGCCGCGCAGCTCGAGAAGCCGGTCGTCCTGCGCCTGGCCGGGATGGACGACGTCGAGGTGCGGAAGAACGTCGCGTACGACGGCGAAAGGAAGCTCGACTTCTACCGGCCCCGCGGCGCGGGCGTCGTTCCGGTGGTGATCTTCCTCAACGGCGCCGGGCGTCCGGACCTGAAGGATTGGGGGCAGTACACGTCCTGGCCGCGGCTCGTCGCCGCGCGCGGGATGGCCGCGATCTCGTACGAGACGGCCGGCAACGACTTCGCCGAGGAGAAGATCGCGCGGCTGCGGTAGTTTGGAGTGCGGCGGCAACGCCGCCGCTTTGAAATTCGCGCGGCAAGTGCGTAACCGTTGCGGCTTGCGGCGCGCGAATATAAAAGCGGCGGCGCTGCCGCCGCACTTCCATACTGTCACTCATCACGCCCGCCGCAGACGGTCCATGAAATACGCGGGCCGGCGCCGGTTGTGCGCGAATGCCACGACCTCCAACCGATCCGGAAGATCGACGAAGACGATGTGGTACGGGAAGGTGTGAATCGGCATCCTTCGTACGTCCGCGTCAACAACGCCGGGTACACGGCCGCCGATCAGTGGAACATCTCGATCAGTTCGAAGGTGTGTCGAACCTCCGCGACGAACCGCTCAGCAACGCGCGCATCCCGATCGCGGTACCAGGTTACGACTTCCGCGTACTCGGCTTCCGCCGGCTCAGTGATGTTCAGCGGCTTCAACGACCGAGGACTTCTTTCTCCACCCGGTCGAGCACCGTGCGCCAGTCGGTGCTTGCGAGCTCGCCCGCGCGTGCCGCGACGACGCGCTGCTGGATCTCAGCCGCCCACGCCTCTTCCACCGCCGACTCCGCCTCCTGCAGGCTTTCCAGCAGTTCGGCAGCGAACTTGGCGCGTTCGTCGAGGGGAAGCTCCAACGCTTCGGCGAGCAACTCACGAGTGGCACGCGTCATGGGTGCGATCGTAGCACGCGGGAACGGGAGGCTCCGCGGACCGCTGGCGTCCCGCCGGCTGATGCGCGGGCGTCTCGCCCGCGCGGCTCTCGCGCGCATTTCCCCCACCCGCCCGGGTGGCGGCGCGGGACGCCGCCACATCAGCCGCCGGGACGGCGGCGGTCCGAAACGTCCCGGCAACCTTCTCGCATCGCCTCGGGCGGGTGGCTCACGCTGCTTGTGAAAACTTTCTCAAGTCCAATAGAATCCCGCCCGCTGTGTCCGAGTAACTTATGCCAGTTCAGAAGATTGACAGGAACGACTCGATCATCCCGCGCAAGCCGGGAGTGGCTCCGGGCGAAGGTGCGGAGAAGGGGCTGATCACCCTGCCGGGCGAGGCCGACCGCGAGGTCGACGATCTCGCCGGGGCAACGTATCTCACGACCAAGCTCGACACCGTCGTGAACTGGGCGCGCGGCAATTCGTTGTGGCCGCTTCCCTTCGGGACGGCGTGCTGCGCGATCGAGTTCATGTCCATGGTCTCGTCGCACTACGACATCTCCCGCTTCGGCGCGGAGACGGTCCGCTTCTCGCCCCGCCAAGCCGATCTGCTGATCGTGGCGGGCACGATCGTCGACAAGATCGCTCCCGTTCTCAAGAAGATCTACGACCAGATGCCGGAGCCGAAGTACGTCATCGCCATGGGCGCCTGCGCGACTTCCGGCGGCTTCTACCGCGCGTATCACGTCGTGCAGGGCATCGACGAGATCATCCCGGTCGACATCTGGGTTCCCGGCTGTCCGCCGACGCCGGACGGCCTGATGTACGCGATCCTCAAGCTCCGCGAGAAGGTGCAGCGCGGGAGAGATCAAACGAGGATGAGCACTCTTACTAAATACAGCCCCACTCCCCTACACCGGCCCCGCGCCGACGAACCGCCAGCCGTACATCCCCGTCGACGCCGCCGTCATGGACGCGCGCGCCGCGGAGATTGCGGCGAAGGTCTCCGGCCTCACGCCGGAGACGGGCCAGGACCTTCCGACGTTCATCGTCGAGAAGGACCAGATCGTCGCCGTCCTCGGCGCGCTGGTCGGCCGAGGGCTTCACGCTGCCGCTCGACCTCTTCGGCGCGGACTACCCGAACCGCGCGAAGCGCTTCGACGTCGTCTACCAGCTCTATTCGCTGCAGAACAACGAGCGCGTGCGCCTCAAGGTGCGCGTGGCCGAGAACGAGAGCATCCCCACCAGCGTGGGCGTGTACCAGGGCTATGACTGGTACGAGCGCGAAGTCTTCGACATGTACGGCGTGAAGTTCGACGGACACCCGAACCTTCGCCGCATCCTCACCCACGACAGCTTCCAGGGCCACCCCCTGCGCAAGGACTACGATCCCGCGCAGCGCTGGCTGCTCAACGACAGCGGCATCACGATGCTGCAGCCGAAGATCGCGCCGCAGTTCGCGCGGGAGGAAGAGGAGTCCGACTACGAGCGCGTGACCCTCAACCTCGGACCGTCGCACCCGGCCATGCACGGCACGCTGCGCGTCGTGGTCACGCTGGACGGCGAGACCATCGTCGGCACGGAGCAGGAGATCGGCTATCTCCACCGCTGCTTCGAGAAGATGTCGGAGACGCACACCTACCAGCAGGTGATCCCGTTCACGGACCGGCTCAATTACTGCTCGGCGGTGATCAACAACGTCGGCTACTGCATGGCCGTCGAGAAGATGCTCGGCCTGTCCGCGCCGGAGCGCGCGCAGCACGTGCGGCTGATGCTCTCCGAGTTCTACCGCATCGCCGATCACATCGTCTGCATCGGCACGAACCTCGTCGACCTCGGCGCCCTGACGAATTTCTGGTACCTCTTCCAGCCGCGCGAGGAGATCATCGCGCTGGCCGAGTCGTGCAGTGGCGCGCGCCTACTCCCGAGCTACCTCCGCATCGGCGGACTGGCGGTCGACGTGCCGCCGGACTTCCTCTCGAACTCGCAGCGGATCATCAACATGCTGCCGAAGTTCATCGACGAAGTCGAAGCCCTCATCATGAAGAACCGCATCTTCCGGGAGCGGACCGAGGGCGTGGGCGTGCTGTCGCAGGAAGACGCGATCAACTTCGGCTTCACCGGACCGTGCCTCCGCGCGACGGGCGTCCCGTTCGACGTCCGCAAGTCCAACCCCTACCTCGGCTACGACACCTATGACTGGGACGTTCCGATCGCCGACGGCGGGGACACGTACGCGCGGTTCCTTGTGCGGTTCGAGGAAATGCGCCAGTCGATGCGCATCATCCAGCAGGCCATCAACCGCGGGCTGCCCCCGGGACCGGTGATGGTCGACAACCCGTACGTGGCCCTTCCTCCGAAGGAGAAGGTCTACAACGAGATGGAGTCGCTGATCTATCACTTCAAGCTGATCATGCACGGCATCCAGCCGCCGGTCGGCGAGACGTACTTCCAGGTCGAAGGCGGCAACGGCGAGGTCGGCTTCTATCTCGTCAGCGACGGGACCAAGAACCCCTACCGCGTGCGCGCCCGGCCGCCCTGCTTCCCGATCTTCGAGGCCTACGGGAAGATGATCACCGGCCAGACGATCCCCGACGCCATCGCCGCGCTGGGATCGCTGAACATCATCGCAGGGGAGCTCGATCGCTAATGTCCATCACCCGAGTTTCTCCCGGAGTCGTCCGCGTCGAGCGTGAAGCGATGACGCTCTCCGAGCGCGCCTATCTGCCTGCCATCGTCGGCGGCATGCTGCGCACGATCAAGCACCTCGTCCGCAACCTCTTCAACATCAAGAAACTCCCGACGATCTCGTATCCCGAGGTGAAGCGCGTGTACTCCGAGCGCTTCCGTGGGCGGCACATCCTCACCACCCGCGAGGACGGCACGACGCGCTGTGTGGCGTGCTACATGTGCTCGACCGCGTGTCCGGCGGAGTGCATCACCATCGAGGCCGGCGAGGACCAGCGCACGCGCGAGAAGTTCCCGCAGCGCTACGACATCGACCTGCTGCGCTGCGTCTTCTGCGGTTACTGCGTCGATGCGTGCCCCGAGGATGCGATCTACATGACCCGCGACTACGAGATGGCCATCGACACCCGCGCCCGCGCGGTGGTCGGTCTGCGCGACCTGGTCGTGCCGCCGAACTTCCCGGTCGGCCCGATGGGCTGGCGCCCGTACTACGGCACGATGGACAAGCGCGGCACCGCGGGCGGCACGGGCATCGGCCAGCCGCTGCGCGATGCGTCGTACGAGGATCAGGACCCGCCCAACTCGGACGTCTACCGGGGGGCGTAGGGCCGCCGCCCCGGCGGCCGACGAGGCCAGGTTCATCGCGAGAGCCTACCGGCCGGCGGGGCGCCGGCGGAACGGCCGGCCGGGGGCCGGCACTACAAGCGCTATCATGCACGCGCTCTCATGAAACCGCTCGAGACCACGGTCGAGGAAGTTCTGCGCGAGGCCATCCAGTCCGAAGTCGAGACCCGCGTCTACTACCAGAAGCTCGCCGAGCGGACGACCACGCCCGAGACGCGAAAACGGATCCTGCAGCTGTCGGACATGGAGCTCGTCCATCGCGCCAAGCTCGAGCGCAGGTATCGGGACCTGGTCGGCGACAATCCTCCGGAGCCCGCCCCCGTGAACATCGACCTGCCCCCGGACATCGTCTCCCTCGATCTCAGCCGCGCGCTGAAGTATGCCCTGGAGCGCGAGCGCGACTCGGAGAGCTACTACCGCTTCTTGGCCGAGCGCGTCCCGGCGACGACCGAGCTCGGCAGGCTGTTCGTCGAGCTCGCCGAGCTGGAGTGGAAGCACAAGACCGACCTCCAGGCCGAATACGACACCAGCGCGGGGCCGGATCAGTTCCTGATCGACATGTGAATCGCCCAAAAAGCATCCGGCCCGGTGACTTGCGCCACCGGGCCGTCTGCTCTCTCTCATACAACACGCTGCCGGTTCTCGAAACGGTGCGTTGTATGAGATGCATAGTAGGCATCGGCGGTCAGCGACTCGGATCGCTCACATAAAAAATCGGTCATTCCGCGCGGTCCCGGCCGCCCGAACGTGAGTGACGCAGAGGTCCCCTGTCAGAGAACCGCAAAATCATAAAATAGGCCCTCGAATGATCTACCTCGACAACAACGCCACCACCCGGGTCGCCGACGAAGTGCTCGCGGCCATGACGCCGTACTACCGCGAGATCTACGGAAACCCCCACGCCATCCACTCTCTCGGCCGCCGCGCCCACGACGCCGTCGAGGAATCGCGCGACGAGCTGGCCCGCCTCCTCGGCTGTGACCGCTCCGAGGTAATCTTCACGAGCTGCGGGACCGAAGGGAACGCCATGGTCATCCGCGGGCTCGTGGATCGCCACCCCGACCACCGCAAGGTCGTCACCACCACGGTCGAGCATCCCTCGGTGCTCCTCCTCCTCCGCGCGCTCGAGCGCGAAGGCGTGATCGAGCTGGCCATCGTGCCGGTCGACACCGAAGGGACGATCGACCTCGACCGGATGCGCGACGCGATCGACCAGCGCACGCTCCTGGTCAGCGTCATGCTGGCGCAGAACGAGACCGGGGTGCTGCATCCGGTGGCACAGATCGCGGAGCTGGCGCACGCGCGCGGCGCGTACGTGCACGTCGACGCCGTGCAGGCTGCTGGGAAAGTTCCCCTCGACCAGAGCGCCCTCGGCGCCGACTTCATCACCATCTCCGGCCACAAGTTCCATGCGCCGAAAGGCATTGGCGCGCTGACGATCCGGCGCGGACTGGCCCTCCAGCCGCTGTGGCTCGGCGGCGGACAGGAGCTCGGGATGCGGTCGGGCACCGAGGCCGTGCCGGCGATCGCCGGTCTCGCGGCGGCGTCACGGCTTGCGCGCGAGGCACTCGCGAGCTACGCCAGCATCCGCGCGCTCCGCGACCAGCTCGAGTCGTCGATCCTCGCCCGCGTCGAAGAAACCTCCGTCAACGGCGGCACCCAGCCGCGCCTCGGCAACACCGCGAATATCTCCTTCCACGACGTCGCAGCCGACGAGGTTGTCCGCGCGCTCGACGTCGAGGGGATCTGCGTCTCGGCGGGAGCGGCGTGCCACTCCGGCACCGTCGAGCCGAGCGGCACGATGAAGGCGATGGGCAGGCCGCTCCGGATTGCGATGGGCGCCGTGCGCTTCTCGCTTTCGCGGTACACGACAGCGGACGAAGTCGGGCGGACCGTGGACGTCGTGTCGAATCGGGTGTTGGCGCTGCACGCTAAATAACTATAATGCGCTCGGGTCCTATGCCGAGCCTGCTCTCCGTTGTCCTCTCAGCAATCCTTCTCGCGCCCGCCGCCTTTGCGACCGGCCGCGATCTCGCGCCGCGCCCGCTCGGGCCGTCGGCCTACTCGCAGCAGACGCCGCTCGTCGCATACGCGGGCGGGAAGTACCTGACGGTCTGGCTCGAGAACCTCGAGCGCGCCGGCTGGCGTTATCTCGGTGCGTTCAGCAATCGAGACGGCGACCGGTTGTCGCCGTCTGCGTTCGTCGTCATTCCGGGAAGCATCGTCGGGCCGGGAACGCTCCTCGGCACCGGCGATTCGTTCGCGCTCTTCTTCCCGCTCGAAGACGGCGTGCAGATGTTCGACATCGATCTCGCGGGCCAGGTGACGGGGAGCCGGATCATCCCCATCGAGAACGCCCGCTACGATCCCGCGGTGGCCTGGAACGGCTCGTACTTCGTCGTGGTCGAGAATACGCGGGCCGTGTTCTTCGACCGGAACGGCACGATCGCGCGCAAGGTCACGCTCCCCTGCCGTCCCCAGCGCCACGAGCTCCTTACCGTCCGCACGGACGTGATCGTCGCGAGCACCTGCAATGACGGCAGCCTGCGCGCGGATTTCCTGACCAACGACGGATCCATTCTGACGACGACGCTCGAGCCGTCGTTCACAGGCCCCGGCGTGCGCGCCGCCGCGGCGACGGCCGCGAACAACGGCACGCTCATCGTGTGGGGCGACGCGGAGAACGAACAGTCGCTGAAGGCCGCCGTCGTCTCCGTCTCGGGAACGGTCTCCACGCCGAAGACCATCGCCCAGGGCGGCGGACAGGCGTACGTGCCGCTGGCCCTCGCCATCAACTCGGAAGGCTATCTGCTGCCGTACGTGACGCACACCGCGCTGCATGTGAGGATCCTGGACGGCGACGGTGTGCCGATCGCGGTCAACGAGAGCATGGCCAGCAGCTTCGGCTCCCCCGGCGGCGCTGCGACGGATGGCCGGGACATCCTCGTCGCGGACATCCCTTACGTATCGCCAGTCTTGCGCGGCGGCGTGCGCACGAGACTGGTCGAGGCCGGCGGAGAGATCACGACGACCGGGATCCTCTCCATCGTCCCGGCGCGGCAGCTCGCGCCTGCGATCGCCGCGGGCAGCGGCTCGCTCGTCGCCGCGTGGACGGAAAAGCAGAGGACGACGTCGATCGTGAGGTCCGCGCACATCGCGCCGGACGGCACTCCTCTCAGCAGCTCCGTCATCGATCCGAACGCCACACTCGCGAGCACCGACCTCGCCTGGAACGGCTCGGAATACCTCACCGTCATCTACCGCAACGAGCAGCTGCGCGCGCAGCGCCTCAACGCCTTCGGCCAGAAGGTCGGCAGCGCGATGCTCCTGTACAGCGCGGGAAGCGGTCCCATTCCGCCGCGCGTTGCGGTCGTCTGGGCCGGCGATCGCTGGGAAGTCGTCGGGGCGGATTCGGTGATCGCGTTTCACGCGGAGGTGGCGCCGGATGGAAAGCGGTCCTCGTGGGAACAGCTGAAGCTCGAGGGACCGCTGCCCGAGGGCCACGCGCGGAGCGGCGTCTACGACGTCGCGATCGCGTATGACGGCGAGCGCGTCCTCGTGGCGTGGATCGAAGGGCAGTACTACCCGTGCAACATGGTGTGCCCCGAGAACCGGCCTGCCTTCGTCACCACCATCGACCGCTTCGCATTCAACGTCGGCGCGCCTCATCGCATCAGCGATCCATTCGCGAACGCGAGATCGGTGTCGCTGGCGACGAACGGGGACGAGGTCGTGGCCATCACGAACGGCTACCAGGCGCTGGCGACGTCCTTCGACGCGTCGCTCGAACAGAAGGCCACGCGATCGTTCGACGGCTCGGGGGATGTGACGTGGGACGGCAGCGCGTTCGTCCTCGCCCTGCGCGAGCGCGATCAGCTCACCGTCCGCAGGCTGGATGCGGATCTCCGCGACGGCGCCCGCGCGCGAGTCGCGACCATTGCCCCCACCGACAGTGCAGACACCACGCCCAGCATCGCCGTCGCCATCAGCGGCAACGGCATCGTGGCCCTCCAGGAATGTGACGCCAACAGCGGCGGACGCGCGGTCGCGTACGTCGAACAGGAACTGGGATACGAAGCGCGGCGGAGGAGAACGGTCCGGAGGTGACGATGATCCGGTACGCCCTCGTTAAGTGTGGTTGGGGTCAGACCCCAACCGCACTTCCGGCGCCGGCGGTCCGTCGGGCTCACTTCTTCGCCCAGCACCACTGCTCCGCGCTGTCGCCGTCACCTTCGACGCGCGCGCAGAGCTTCCCGTCTTCGAGCCAGTAGATGATGCGCTTCGGGAAGTCGTGCTGCGGGTTCGCGAAGACCGCGCGTTTCCCGTCCAGCTCGACGAGCGTGAACGGTGTCGGCGGCTTGCCGCCGGGCTGGGCGAGGTAGACGATCTCGCCGTTGGTCTCGGCGATGCGCAGGAACTCGAACGAGGCTTTGGCTCCCTTCGCGTCGCGGTGCAGGCCGAGCATCATCCCGCCGCGCGGCTCGGTCCAGACCTCTTCCATCACCAGGCCATCCTTCGTCGAGGTCCAGTGTCCGGACATCCACGACAGGTTGTCGAGCGTCGGGTGCGCGGAGAGAGCGAGCAGGAGCAACAGTGTTTTCATGAGCTCAAGTTACGCGCTCGCTTCCGGCGCGTCTTGGAGAAATTGGACGCCGAGGCCGGTGGGGAGGTCGAGCCAGCGCGAGGGGGAGAGGCCGGCCATCGAGCGGAACTCGTTGGTCATGTGGGCCTGATCGAAGAAGCCCGCGTCCAGCGCGGCGTCCACACCGCTCACTCCCTCGCGCAACATCGCGGCCGCGCGGCCGAGGCGCGTGACGCGGGCCAGCGTCTTCGGCGTGATGCCGATGGCGCGGTCGAAGGCGCGTCCCAGCGTGCGGACGGTGACGCCGAGGCGCGAGGCGAGGCGGGTGATCGAGACCCGGCCGTGCGCGGTGCGGATCGTCGAGGCCGCGGCGCGCGCGAGCGGATCGGCCGTCGTGCTGCGGAACGCGTCGAGGATGATCCCGATCCGGCGATCGTCGTGCGCGTTGGCGAGCTGCTCGTGCAGATCGAGGCGCGCGTCGACGTCGCGGACGTCGAGCATCCGGTCGCGCAGCTCGTGCAGCGGCGCGCGCAGAATCGCGGCCGCGCAGCCGTCGCGCAGCGTCACGCCGAGGAAGTCCACGCGCCCGCTCGGCGCGATCGAGACGGCGCGGCGCGTTTCCGCCGCGAGCATCGCCCGCGGCTGCGCGACGCCATCCTGCAGCACCCGGTCGCCGAAGTTGAAGATCAGCTCATAGCGGCCGTCCGGCAGGATCGTCTCGCCCGGACCGCCGTCGCCGCGCGCGATCCACAGCCGCGCGATCGGCGACGATTCGGGGAGCGTCAGCTCGCGATACTCCATCACAGCACGATCGTGTATCCGAGGGTCTTCAGCTCCGGCATCCGGTCGAGGTAGACGTGACCGTCCGTGTGATCGATCTCGTGCTGGAAGATCCGCGCCGTGAAGTCCTCCACCTCGAGCTCGAGCGGATCGCCGTCATGGTCGATGCCCCGTAGCCGGATCTTGCGGTGACGCGGCGTCTCGCCGCCGAGGAAGGGGACGCTGAGACAGCCCTCCCAGTCCGTGATTTTGTCCGTGCCCACCGGCTCGTACGTGGCGTTGAAGATCGCGCCGACGCCAACCGCCTTCACCCCGCGCCGCTTCGCCACGCGCTCCTGCACCTCGAACACGAACACGCGCAGCGGCTGGTGGACCTGTGGCCCCGCGAGCCCGACGCCCTCGTACGCGTGCATCGTTTCCACCATGTCGTCGATGAGCTGCTTGAACTTGCCGGCCTTGATGTCCCTGATCTCGACGTCCGACGCCTTCTCGCGCAACACGGGATGCCCGAGGCGCGACACTTTGAGAATCGACATAGACGAAGTCTAACGAGTTCTCATGCGGATCGCGATCACCAGCGCGGCGGTCATCAGCACCGCGCCGCCGTAGAACGCGCCCGCGGACTTCGCGAGGTCGTAGAGGAACCCCGACAGCAGCGGCCCCAGGAAGCGCGCCAGCGAGCCGGCGGACGTCGCGAGGCCGAGGATGCTCCCGCGCTCATTCTCAGGCGACACCTTCGACACCAGCGCCGTCAGCGCGGGGTAGCACAAGCCCTGTCCGATGGCGATGAAGAACGCCACCGCGTAGAGCAGCGGCACGCGGAAGACCGACGGCACGAGCACGAAGCCGATTACGAACGACGCCGCGCCGATGACGATCACGCGCTGCTCGCCGAGGCGCTTCACGAGACGTCCGATCAGGCCGCCCTGGATCCCGGCCACGATCACGCCCATGAACAGGAACAGGAATCCCAGGTCGCGCTGCTCGAAGTGGAAGCGGTCGCGCCCGTGGAGCGTGACCGTCACTTCCATCCCCGAGACGGCCAGCAGCGTGAGAAAGAGGCTGGAGATCAGGGCGGGGAGGATGCCGCTGGCGAAGATCTCCCGCCAGATCCGTTTGTCGAACTGCGGCGGAATGCCCGAGCGCGGCACGAGTCCGGGAGGCTTCGACTCCGCGAGCACCGAGAGGCCGATCAGGAAGGCGGTGAACGAGAGTCCGGCCGCGATGAGTCCCGGCAACAGGTTGCCGTGCAGCCCTTGCGACGTCCCGATCGCGGCGAGGACGATGCTGAGCGGCGGGCCGAGGATGAACCCGAGGCCGAACGCCGCACCGATCAGCCCCATCCCCTTCGCGCGGTTCTCCGGCGACGTCGAGTCCGCGATGTACGCCTGCGCCGTCCCGATGTTCGCACCGCCGATGCCCGCGATCACGCGTGAGAGAAAGAGGATGGGAAGGTTGTGCGTGAACGCGAAGAGGAGATACCCCGTCGTTGACGCGCAGAGGCTGACCAGCAGCACCGGCCGCCGGCCCACCCGGTCCGACAGCCTCCCCCACACCGGCGCGAAGAAGAACTGCATGATCGAGTAGACCCCGACCACCGCGCCGACGACCAACCCGCTCGCGCCGTACTCGCGCGCGTAGTACGACAGGAACGGGATGACCATCCCGAACCCGATCAGGTCGATGAAGACGGTGAGGAAAAGGACGAGGAGGGAGGCGCGGCGCACTGTTCGTTCTCAAGCCCCGAGCGAAGTCGAGGGGCCAGCTTAGCATCTACGCAAGCTGATCCCATCGACGCTGCACGCTCGGCGCGCATTGTGTGCACGCTGCGTTGTTGCTAAGCCGGCCCCTCGACTTCGCTCGGGGCTATGGGTAGGCAACAACATGAAAGCCCGTCTGACGCCCAGCCAGATAAACCACGCTCTTCCCGTCGAACACCGCGCTCTGCTCCATCTTGATCTGCACGAGCTGGCCGTTCCACTCCGGCACCGGCACCTTCACGTTGCCTTCGATCGCATACGCCGTGTTCGCCCGGATCTTCCAGTCGCCGTATACCGGCGTCGGGCCCTGGTTGTCCCACATGCCGATGGTCGGGCCGGCGGCGTGGCCGAAGAAGCCGAGGGGGTGGGTGTAGATCGAGGAGCGGATGCTCTCTTTCGCGACCGCGGCCTGCGCCGCCGCGAGGACTTCATTGCCGGTGCGTCCCGTGCGGAACTCGCCCGTGAGCAGGTCCTGCCAGCGGTTCCCGGTCGTGAATGCCTTCTTCAGACCTTCCGGAACGTCCGTCTCGCCGAGCCGGAGGACGTAGCCCATCTCCTGCGTGTCGGTGTTCAGGCGTAGATACGTGATGCCCACATCCGTGTGCAGGACGTCGCCGCGGCGAATGATCCCGTCCTCCCCGCAGAACGGCTGCGGTTCGGCGCACGCGAGGCCGGAACGCTGCGCATTGACGTACGGCATGAACCAGATCGGTAGCCCCAGGTCGGCATAGCGCTGGCGGATGAACCACGCGACGTCGTCCGTCGTCGTCACTCCCGGGGTGATCACCTTCGACGAGAACGCCTCCGCGATCACCGACCGCGCGAGCGCGACGATCTGCGGATACGTCTCCAGCTCCATCGCCGTCCGCTGTTCCAGCCAGCGCACCGCCAGAGCCTCCGCGCTGACCACGCGCGGGCGCAGCGACGGGTCGAGCGACGCCATCAGCCGCTCGTGCAGGCCGTGCGTGAGCCCGTCGCCGAACGCCCAGGTGGGACTCACGTTTACACCGATCTTCTTCGGATTCCGCTCCCGGATCACCTCGGCCAGGCGCTTCCATTGCGCGTCCAGGTCGCCGCCTTCCCAGGCCGCTTCGTAGTAGCCCGGCATCGGGTAGCGGTTCACCGTCAGGCGCTCCACGCCCTTCTCCGCGCCGCGGTCGAAGAACACGAGCATCGTCGTACGGCGCGCGGCGAACGTCGGGTCCGGGACCAGCGTCAGGTAGACCGGGTCCTCCGCGTACTCGCGATTGATGACCAGCCACATGTCGATGCCGGTCTCGCGCATGAGCGCGGGGAGGAGGTTGTCCAGCCGATCCTTCAGCATCGCGTTCACCGCGGCCGGCCGGGCGCGCTCGGGGAGCACGGCCGGCTGGGCGAGAACTGGTACGGCAAGCGCGAGGACGAGGATCAGTCGTTTCATTTCTTCAGCGAGGCTTTCCACGCTGCGAGGACTTCGGCCTCGCGTTCCGGCGTGATGCCTGCGCGCAGCTTAGCCTTTCGCTCCGCCGGACGCGACTCATGGAACGCCAGCGTCGCCTGGGTCGTGTCGGCGAGAGAGCGGAACGTGAGTCCCTTGTCCAGCGCGCGCTTGATACTGACCGCCGCGAAGCCGGTCATGTCGCCGGCGGGCGGAATCCAGACCGGCATGTCCGACCACGGCTCGACCTTCTGCGTTTCGAGGAATGACGCCGGGACCCACGTGAACTGCGCGCCCGCGGTGGTCACGCTCTTGATGCCGTACAGCATCTCCCCCATCGTCAGCGGATGCGCGGGGCCGGTGGCGTTGTACGTGCCGAACGCTTTCTGCTCGACCATGCGGATGATCCACTCGGCCAGATCGCGCGCATCGATGAACTGCACCGGGTCGGACGGATTTCCCGGAGCGAGCACTTCGCCGCCGCGCGCGACGCGCACCGGCCAGTACGTGAAGCGATCCGAGTTGTCCCCGTCGCCGACGATCAGGCCCGGACGGATGATCGTCGCCCGGCCGGGAAAGGCCTTCTCCGCTTCCTTCTCCGAGAGCGCCTTCAGCCCGCCGTAGTTCCCGCCCGAGACCGTTTCGACCGTCGGATCGTCGAGCTCCATCAGCGCCGCCGTTTCGTCCATGCCGGGCTTGCTGTTGTCCTTGTACACGGAGATCGTCGAGACGAAGACGTACTGCCCCGCGGAGCCCTTCAGCAGCGTGGCCGCTTCGCGCACCCAGCGCGGCAACGTCGACGGGACGTCGATCACCGCGTCCCACTCGCGGTTCTTCAGCGCGTCCAGCGCGCCGGTGCTGCGATCGCCCTGCAGGCGCTCGACGCCCGCCGGCACGGAGCCGGGGTTCGTCTTCCCGCGATTGAACACCGTGACCTTGTGCCCGCGCGAGACGGCATAGCGGACCTGGTGCGGACCGGTGAAGCCCGTGCCGCCCAGGATGAGGATGCGGAGCGGCTTCGGCGAGGCGGACAGCGTGGGGATCTGCGCGAGTGCAGCCGCACCGGTGACCGCGGCGGCAGTGACGACGAACGAGCGGCGCGTGATTTCAGACATGGCGCGGGATGATAGCGGGCTGGCGAGGCTGGGGCGAAAACGGAGTGGTGAACGATCGTGACCCGTGACCCGTGGCCGTTGACCTGCGGAGCGCTGGCGTCCCCGCCGGCTGATGTGGCGGCGTCCCGCGCCGCCACCTGGGCGGGCGGGGGACTGTGGCACGACGCGAGAGGCTCCGTTCTCCCGAGTGCCCGGGCGGCGGGACGCCGCCCGATCAGCCGCCGGGACGGCGGTGGTCCGCAGCCCGACGGGTCACAGGCCACGGGCAACGGGCAACAGGTCATGGGCAACGCTTCATCTGCTACAGTCCCTTCCCTTGCGACGCCTCGTCCTCTTCGATATCGACGGCACTATCCTCACCGACCGAGGGGCGTCGCGTTCGGCGTTCGCTGACGCCCTGCAGAGCGTCTTCGGCTACGACGGCGATCTCTCGCGGTACGACTTCTCCGGTCGCACCGACCCGCAGATCGCGCACATGGTGCTCCGCGACGCCGGCCACGCCGCGGCGGACATCGACGCCCGGCTGCCGGGCCTGTGGGAAATCTACCTCCACCGCCTCGCCCGCAACGCCACCCCGGAGCGCGTGCTCGTGATGCCCGGCATCCCGGAGTTGCTCGCCGAGTTGGAGACGCACCAGGACGTCGTCCTGGCCCTCCTCACCGGCAACATCGAGCCGGGCGCGCGGCTGAAGCTCGGTGGCGCGGGACTGAACGACTACTTCACCTTCGGTGCGTTCGGGAGCGACTCCGCGGACCGCACCGAGCTCCCGCCCATCGCCATGCAGCGCGCGTCGGCGGAGGTCGGGAAGCACTTCCGCGGCGCGGACGTGGTGATCATCGGCGACTCGATCTACGACGTCCGCTGCGGCGTGCCGTACGAGGCGACGACGATCGCCGTCGCGTCGGGCAAGACTCCGGCGGAAACGCTTCGCGCCGAGAATCCGCGGCATTTTTTCGAGAATGCCGCCGACCTCGGCGCGATGATGAACGCGATTCTGGGAAGTTAGTCTTTTTCCGGCACCCGCACCCGGCCCGCCACCCGCGCGTAGTCGATCCCGCCGCCGCCGTTCTTGTGGCCGACGGTGAAGTTGCCGCCCACGTCCGCGACGTCGATGCTGCCGGAGCCGTCGTCGTCGATGACCACGTCGCGCTTGATGTTCTGGACGAGGATCGAGCCCGAGTCGTCTTCGCGGATGCGCAGCGAGCCCTGCACGATCGCGACCGTGATCGCGCCCGAGTCGTCCTCGATCTCGACGTTGCCGCCGACGTTCTTAATCGTCAGCTCGCCCGAGTCGTCCTCGACGAGCACGTTGCCCGAGACGCCGTTGATCTCGATCGCGCCGGAGTCGTCATGGATGGTCAGGTCGCCGCGGATGTTCGCCACCTCGATCGAGCCCGAGTCGTCGTCGATCGTCGTCGTACCGGTGTTCGAGACCTTCATCCAGCCGCTGTCGTCGTCGATCACCACCGGCAGCCCCGCGGGAAGCGTGATGCCGAGGTCGAGGCGGGCGCTGAAGAAGCCGAAGATGACCGTCTTCTCCGGGATGTCCGTCGTGATGTGCAGGTCCGAGCCCGAGCGCCGCATCGTCAGCGTGATGCGCTCCAGGAAATCCTCATCGCTAGTGCAGGCCGTGCCCGCGGCGACGATCTGCGTCACGCCGGGCGTCCCGTCGACCTTCAACGAGCCGGAATCGGCGTGAATCACCACCCGCGAGATGCCCGCGGCCGGTGACGCGCCCTTGCGAGGCGCCGTGTGACGGCACTGGTCGCCGTCGAACAGTCCGCCTGCGAAAGCGGACCCCGTGGTCAGGACCAGGCTCAAGGCTGTGATCGCTGCATTTTTCATCAGAAGACCTCCCACAGGGCGAGTGTACGAATCCGGACACCCCGGGTTTCAAAAGCGCACACCCCGTCACCACCACTTCGTGACCGGCTGCGGGTTCCGTACATCGACGACGTCGCCCGGTCGCGGGAGCACGAACGAGATCCGTCCTGCCGCCGCCCGGATCAGGCGCTCGGGCGGCTCGTTCCAGTCGTGGTACGCGAGATTGAACGTGCCCCAGTGAACGGGCAGCATCAGCTTCCCTCGCACCGCGAGGTGCATCGCCACCGCCTGCTCCGGGTTCACGTGAATGTCCGGCCAGGTCGGACCGTACGCACCGATCTTGATGATGGTGAGATCGAACGGACCGAGGGTGCTGCCGATGTCGGCAAACGCGTCGAACCAACCGGTGTCGCCGCTGAAAAACACGCGGTGCGACGGCCCGATGATCGCCCACGTCGCCCAGAGCGTCTCGTACGCGTCGATGCCGCGGCGGCCGGAGAAATGGCGGGACGGCAGCGCGACGATGTCCAATACACCGAGGCGCGCACTCTCGTTCCAATCCAGCTCCTTCCGCTGCGCCGCCCGCACGCCCCAGCGCTCCAGGTGCGCCCCGACGCCCAAGGGGACGAAGAACGTCGCGCCGCCGGCGGAGAGCGTCTGGACCGTGTCCATGTCCAGGTGGTCGTAGTGATCGTGCGAGATCACCACGGCGTCGACGTGGCCGATCTCCGCGAGCGGCAGCGGCGGCGGGTGAAAGCGGCGCGGTCCGATCGACTGGAACGGAGAACAACGCTCGCTCCAGATCGGATCGGTGAGCACGCGATAACCGTCGATGTCGAGGATCACCGACGAGTGCCCCACCCAGACCGCCCGGAGCCCCGGGGGCGCTTTCGGCGCGAGCGACGGCCGCTGCACCGGAATGGCGATGGGCGGCGTGCGCACCTCGTCGCCGAAGAACTGCATCCGCAACGTCTTCCCGAGCGTCCCCGGCGCCATCGTGCGCGTCGGGACGCGGTTCCGGAACTGTCCGTCGTGCCACTGCGCCGACTGCTGCACCCGCTCCAGACGCGCGCCCTCGATGCGGCCGCCCAGCGGCGGCCAGAGCCGCATCCCGATCGCGACGCCGAGGACCGCGACGACGAGCAACGCCAGCGTGACTTTCAGCTTCTTCACGCCACGATCATAGCCGGTGCAAAACAGGCATGACTTACGCACCGTTGAGTGCGTCATGAGCTTCACCGCACAGAAGTCCCTGGGAAACTCGCTGTTCCGCTTCGCCGTCGGGCGGCGCCGCGAGCTAAAGTCGATCGATCAAAACACCGAGATGAGCACCGGCCCGTCCGGGGAGTTCATCCGCCACCGGCCGGAGATCTTCTACTCCGCCGACCTGCGGCAGATCCACGTTCCGGAAGTCCCTCCACCGCGGACGCTCTCCGGGACGCCGTTCGTCGCGTCGCTGCTGGAGGGCAATCGCCGGTTCGTGAACCTCGGCCTGATCGGCTTCGGCGGCCTGCTCCTGCTGCTGGGCTTGACCGCGCTGGCGAACAAAGGCGGCGTTGGGTGGATCTGGATCATCGTGGGATTGATCCTGATCGTCATTCCGCTGGTCACTACCGCGCTCAAGCGGCGGGTGGTCCTCCAGGCGGAAATGCACAAGCACAAGGAGCGCGAGGAGCGGGACGCGCGCAACCGCGAGCTGCTGGCGGCCTACACGACGTCGCTGGAGCGGCTGCGCGAGGATCCGAGCGACGCAGCGCTGGCGCAGGTGCTGGCGGAGAACGAGAAGCTGGACCTCCCCTACGCCGTCTGGGCGGACACGGCGATCGGCACGGTGCTTTATGTCGGCTTCTCGACGCTGGCGAAGGTCGGTCCCGAGCGGGCCTCGGAAGTGGCATCGCTGATGGATCGCTCGAGCGATGCGGCCGGGCTGATCGCGGAGGACGCGAGCGCGGTGAAGCAGGGGCTGTACTCGACGATCCTCTGGCAGTTCCTGGCCGACGATCGCCTCGGCGCCGAGCAGCTGAAGATCGTCCGGTCGGTGCAGGAGGGCTTCGGGATCAAGCCGGACGATGTGCCGGTCGACACGTCCTCGGAAGCGCAATTCGAGCGGCTGCGCGGCGTCGATCACCGCAACGCGCCGCGGTGTGACGCGACGGTGCCGCTGAACCTGAACGAGTGGTGCATGTACACGACGCCGATCCGCCTGCGCGACGGGACGGAGACGAACGCGTACGTCACGAACAAGCGGTTCATCGTGGAGGGCGCGAAGCCGCTGGATGTGCCTGTGCCGAAGATCGACGACATCACGGTCAACGCGGACCAGCACTTCGTCACCCTTCGCGCCTCGGACCTCAAACGCGCCCTGGAGTTCACGGCCACCGAGCCGATCTATCTCGCGGCCATGATCGACCTGGCTACCCGCCTGGACGACCGTCCGAAGAGCTTCGCGTAAAGAAACGTAGGGCGTGAAGCCACGCCCTACGTGACCATCCGCCCCTTCACCCGTCCTAAGGAATGCGCGCCTTGACGTGCTCGATTACGTTCCCTGCTGAAGGAGGCTCCACGTTTTGAAGATCCGCACAATCACCACCGCCCTCGCCCTCTCGCTGACCACCGTCCTGATGGCTGACGAGCCGGCGCCGGCGAAACCGAAGCCGGTCGTCGATCGCTCGTCGAAGGCCGCCAGCGGCGAAGTCCTGTTCGCGCGCTACGACAAGAACAAGGACGGGAAGGTCACGCCCGACGAGTTCCAGGGCGGAAAAACCCTTTTCCATGCCTACGACGCCAACCAGGACGGCGTCCTCACTATGGATGAGATCCAGGCCGCCAAAAAGGTCGAGACCGCCCCGAACTTCCGCGAGCTCGACGCAGACAAGGACGGCTTCGTCACCCGCCGCGAGTGGCAGGGGACGCAGGAAGAGTTCGACGCCGTCGATCTCGACCACGACGGTGTGTGGTCCAAGCTCGACCGTGCCATCGAGAAGCATCACACGCAGGCCAAGGGCGAGCTCGAGAAGTTCGACACGGACCGGGACGGCCTGATCTCCGCCGCGGAGTGGACCGCCGGGAAGCGCGACGACGCATCGTTCCGCCGCCGGGACCTCAACAAGAACGGGTCGCTCGATCTCGAAGAGCTGGCGACGCCGGTCAAATCCCAGAAGTAATCCGACCGACCAGGGCGGGCTTTCGAGCCCGCCCTTTTTGCGTCTACCGGACGAACGGGGACTGCTTCAGCCAGTCCTGATCCGGGTAGTACGCGAAGATCGGGCTGCCGCCGCGCAGGGTGTCGATCATCTTCCGCGCCACTTCCTTACGCACCGCCGGGCATCCCCAGCTCCGGCCAAGGCGGCCGAGGGCGCGGACGGCGGCGCGGCTGACATAAGGAGCGCCGTGCATCACGATCGCCCGCTCCCACGCCATGTCGTTCACCCCTTCCTCCAGACCCTTCAGGCGCAGCGAGTAGCCGTTGCTGCCGACGTAGGGGTCCGCGGTGACGAAGAGGCCGAGGCTCGTGGCCAGGCTGCCGGGAGAGTTCGAGAAGAACTGCGTGAGGTTGTCGCCGCTGTTCTTGCCGTGCGCGACCAGCTCCCGGAACAGGATCTTCCTGGCGGCGAGGTCGAACACGAAGAGGCGGGGCTGGGAGGACGGGAGCGAGTAGTCGATGACGGTGAGGAGGTTCTTGCGCTTGACCAGTCCCTGCTCGGCCGCGCATCCCGTCGCCCGCAACGCCATCCGCAGCACTTCGGCTTTGAGACCGGGGGCCTGCCGGAGGAGCTGCTTCGCCAGCGATTCGGAGTGGGACCTGGCGCACGGCGCCTCTTTCGCCACCAGTTGTGGCGCGCTCGACAACAACAAAATGCCTGCACTCACGGCGAGGATCAATCGCTTCATGGGTTCCCAGGACGATGAATTCGCCGGAGGACGACCCCGGCGTGGGGGTGATGATAGGGCAAAAATGACAAATAGGACGAATAAGACGGATAGGACCTATAGGACGAGCGCAGTCCTATAGGTCCTATGAGTCCTATCCATCCTGTTTTTGGCTACTTCTTCTTCTGCAATTCTTCCAGCGCGGCCAGCACTTCCGCGCTGTGCTCGACCGGCTTCACCGGGGAGAACACCCGCACGAGCTTGCCCTGTGGATCGATGAGGAACGTGTTCCGCGCGGAGAGGGTCGCGCCCTTGTACTCCATCACGGAGTTGTACGCCTGGGAGACCTTCGCGTCCGTATCCGACAGGAGGCGGAAGGCGAGCTTCTCCTTCGTGCAGAACTCCTTGTGCGACTCCGCCGTGTCGACGCTCACGCCGACGATCGCGGCGTTCCTGGCCTCGTACTTCTCCAGGTCGCGCTGGAAGTTCTGCGCCTCGATCGTGCAGCCGCTGGTGAAGTCCTTCGGGTAGAAGTACAGCACCACCCACTTCCCTCGGAAGTCGGCCAGCGACGTGGCCGTCCCCTGATCGCTCTTCAGCTTGAAATCGGGAGCGGGAGCGTTGACCGGGGGGAATTCGGCGGCGAATGCGGCGACGGCAAGGAGAGAGACGAGGGCGAGGAACAGGAGCTTCTTCATGATCGGGTGAGAATACACCCGGCGGCGTTATGCCGAGACGCGGTTGCGGCCTTCACGCTTCGACCGATAGAGCAGCTCATCCGCGCGCAGCAGCAGGAACTCCGGCTGCTCGAGGGGGCTGGTGGCGGTGCAGACGCCGAAGGAGGACGTGAGGCGGATCTCCTCGCCGTCGTACTCGAACGACCGGGCCTCGAGCGTCCCGCGCAGTTTTTCCGCCGCCTCGGCCGCGCGCTGCAGGGTCGTGTCGGGCATGACGATCACGAACTCCTCGCCGCCCATCCGCGCGAACAGGTCGCCGGGCCGGATGAACGACTCCGTGATCAGCGCCGAGCTCGCGCGCAGCACGTAATCGCCGGCGGCGTGGCCAAACTGGTCGTTCACCTGCTTGAAGTTGTCGAAGTCGAACGCGACGATGCTCACCGGCCGCACGTCGCTGGCCATGTCGATGGCGAAGCCGAGACGGGCGATGAGGTAGGACTTGTTGATCGCACCGGTGAGCTGGTCGATGGTCCCCCGCGCGTGCATGGCCTCCGTGAACTCGACCTCGAGCCGCGAATCGACGTAGCGGAAGACGCAGTTCCCGAGCTTGAGCAGGTTGCCCTGGGCGAGCGGCACCGGAGTCCGGATGCGCAGGCCGTTGAGGAGCGTCCCGTTCGTGCTGGCGAGGTCGTTGATGGTGACGGTGTCGCGGACGCGGATGACCTCCGCGTGCATGCCGCTCACGGCGCGCTCGCGGACGCGGATGTCGCACTCGGGACGCCGTCCGATGACCTGGCGTCCCGGCCGCAGGCGGAAGACCTGTCCGGGGAGGTCGCCCTCGAGCATGATCAGCGCGGGCTCGTGCTGGTGCGCGCGCTCGACCGCGTCGAGGGGATCCTCGGTCTCCAGCCGCACCTCGGTCGTCTTCCGGAGGATCGGCTTGTCCTCCGGGTTGGGCCGAATGGCGTTTCGCAGGCGCTCCAGCATGACTCGTGTAAGCGACAGTTTAATACGGACCGAGCGTGACGTAGCTCACACGCCATCTCCGTCCCACTCTGTGTCTCAGTTCACCGGGTCCGGGGCCCGGTCCCTTTCGTTCCATGCGCGGATCGCGTCCACGCTCTGGTAGCCGCGCGGCAGCTTCAGGCCGCGCTGCGCGCGCTTGCCGAGGTACTCGTCGAGATCCTTCCCCTTGAGAGTCATGTGACGCTTGCCCGCGTTGACGATGAGCGTCCCGCCCTGCGGCACGACGGCAGTGCCCACGACCTTCTCCGGCGCGATCGGCGTCCGGTGCAGCTTGATGGTCTGCACGCCCTTGCCACGCGCGAGCTGCGGGAGCTCGGCTGCCTCGAACAACAGCAGCTTGCCTTCCGTCGACGCCGCGGCGATGCGGTCGGTCTCGTACTCGTGGAAACGCTGCGGACGCAGCACGTTCGCGTTGTCGGCCGCGTTCACCACCGACTTGCCGGCCTTGCGGTCCGTGATCATGTCCTCGAGCCGCGCGACGAAGCCGTAGCCGTCGTCGGTCGACAGCAGCCAGAGATCGTCGGGATCGCCCATCATCACGCCGACGAACGTCGCGCCAGGAGGCGGTGCGAACGACGACGTGAGCGGCTCGCCGTGGCCCTTCGCCGACGGCAGCTCGTGCGCGGGGATCGCGTACGTGCGGCCCGTCGAGTCAAGGAAGACCGCAAGCTGATTGCTGCGGCCCTTCGCCGCGTGGAGGAACTGATCGCCCGACTTGTACTGCAGCGCGGTCGGGTCGAGGTCGTGCCCCTTCCCCGAGCGGATCCAGCCGCGCTCGGAGAGCACGACCGTCACCGGCTCGGACGGGATCAGCGCCGTCGGATCGAGCGCCCGCGCCGCCTCGCGCTCGACAATCGGAGAGCGGCGCTTGTCGCCGAACTCCTCCATGTCCCTGAGCAGCTCGTCGCGCACCTGCTTGCGGAGGCGCGCTTTCGACCCGAGAACCTTTTCGAGCTCCGCGCGCTCTTCCTGGAGCTTCTTCTGCTCGCCGCGGATCTCCATCTCTTCGAGCTTGTTGAGGTACCGGAGACGCAGCTCAAGGATGTAGTCGGTCTGCACCTCGGTCAGCTTGAAGCGCTGCATCAGCTTCGCCTTCGGATCGTCCTCGGTGCGGATGATGCGAATGACCTCATCGATGTTGAGGTACGCGATCATGAGGCCGTCGAGGAGGTGCAGCCGCGCGTTGACGTGGTCGTAGCGGTGCTGCAGGCGGCGCCGCACCGTCTCGATGCGGAACTCCAGCCACTCGGCGAGCAGGTCGCGCAGGTTGTACAGGCGCGGCCGGCCGTCGAGGCCGATCATGTTCATGTTGATGCGGTAGCTGCGCTCGAGGTCCGTCGTCGCGAAGAGGTGCGTCATCAGCTCCTCGCGGTTCGCGCGCGGCTTGGGCACGATGACGATGCGCGTCGGGCTGTCCTGGTCCGACTCGTCGCGCAGGTCCTCGACCATCGGCAGCTTCTTCGCGTTCATCTGCTGGGCGATCTGCTGCTGCACCTTGTTGCCCGAGACCATGTACGGCAGGGCGCTGATGACGATCGAGCCGTCCTCTTCTTCGTCCCACTTCGCGCGCTGCCGCACCCCACCGTTGCCAGTCTTGTACATCTCCCGGATCTCCGCGGGCGGCGTGATGATCTCGGCCGCGGTCGGGAAGTCCGGCCCCTTGATGTGTTTCGTGAGCGCCGCCAAGGTCGCCTCGGGGTTGTCGAGGAGCTCGATGCACGCGCTCACGACCTCGCGGAGGTTGTGCGACGGGATGTCGGTAGCCATGCCAACGGCGATGCCGCTCGCGCCATTGAGGAGCACGTGCGGGAGCCGCGACGGGAGGAGCTTGGGCTCCTTCAGCGTGCCATCGAAGTTCTGTCCCCACTCGACCGTCCCCTGCTCGAGCTCGGACAGCAGCGACTGCGCGAACCGCGCGAGCTTCGCCTCGGTGTACCGCATCGCGGCGAAGCTCTTCGGATCGTCGGGCGCGCCCCAGTTGCCCTGCCCCTCGACCAGGGGGTAGCGCATCGAGAAGGGCTGGGCCATGAGGACCATGGCCTCGTAACACGCGGAGTCGCCGTGGGGATGGAACTTGCCGATGACGTCGCCGACCGTGCGCGCGGACTTCTTGGGCTTCGAGTTGGGTCCGAGGCCGAGCTCGGACATCGCATAGATGATGCGCCGCTGGACGGGCTTGAGACCGTCGGCCAAGTGCGGCAGGGCCCGGTCGAGGATGACGTACATCGAGTAGTCGAGATACGCCTTCCGAGCGAACTCGCCGACCGGCTGCGATTCGATGTCCGGGAAGGTAGGAGGAGGCGGGTTGAAGGAGAGCTGATTGCTGCGCGATTTCCTGGTTGCCATTCTGAGTCGGGCGAAGGGTAAACCATTTTTTCTCGATACGTCGTTGATCTCGGCGATGCAGTCCGAGGTAATGTTTCTATGTGACGGTTAACCCCGGTTTTAAATGCTGGTTCCCGCCGATGAGCGTCACGCGACTATCTCTCGTGGTGGACTGGCGGGAGCGACTGCGCGCGGCGGTCAAGCGCAGCGGGAAGAAGCACAGCGTGGTCGCCCGCGATGCCGGGATCGCGCCCGAGACCCTCAGCCGCATCCTCAACGCGAGTCACGCCCAACCGGCGTTCGACACCATCATCCGCATCGCCCGCGCCGTAAACGAGAACGTCGGCTGGATCCTCGATGAGCACGGCTTCTCCCTGTCCATGGACGAGCAGAAGCAACTGCATAAGGTCGTCCGCTTCCTCGACGACGCCCTCAGCGCCGGCCACCGCCGCGAGCGGCAGGAGCCCAATGCCGTCCCCGCCGGCGCACCGGGCGTGGAGATCCCCCGCACGTACGCGAACCGGGGCGCGCGCATCGTGTACGAGGCGGACGGTGACTCGATGATCGGCGCCGGCATCGCCGAGCGCGACCTGCTCTTCGTCAAGCCGCTGCGCAGCCCGCGCGAGGCCACCGGAAAGATCGTCATCTGCCGCATCGACGGCGCGGAGTACGTGAAGGTCCTCGACGTTCGCGGCGGCCGGATCCGCCTCCTGAGCCGCAACGACCGCTACCCGCCGATCGAGGTCGCGGATGGCTCGCAGCGGTTCGAGCTCGTGGGCGTGGTGGTGGGCCGGACCGGCGCGGTGTAAACCATTTCCGCGTTCGAACGAAATACCATGCGGCACGCATGGATCTCACCTGGGCACTGGAAGACGTCGCACGCACCTCCGACGACGCGGTCATTCGCCGCCGCTTCGCCGACCGCAACCGCGTGTGGCTGGTCGTCCTGCTGATCTTCTTCGGCGTCGTCTCGTTCATGGAGGCGGTGACGAACGAGCGGACGAATACTCCCCTCGACGTGCTGGTCGCGACCGCGAACTTCGCCCTCTGCGCGTTCGGGCTGTTCCTGGCGTGGCGGAAGAACGAGTGGCTGCGCCGGAACACGAACGCCACGGTGATCGCCTACGTGGCTGTCCAGTACGTGCTGCTGCTCCTGTTCGCGGGGGACGCAAAGAACTGGGTGGGCTGGGCGGTCACGATCCCACTCTTCATGCTCGGCCTGCGCATGCCGGTCGCGGAGCTCGTCCTGCTGCACGGCTTCCTCGTCGCGACGAGCTTCGTGACGTCGTTCATCGCACCGGTCCCGGGGAACGAGCGGATTCCCCTCTACTTCGCGTGGACCATCCTCAACGTCCTCACCTGCGGGACCGAGCTGTTCATGTCGCGGCGCATGCGCAAGACCGTCGTCGGCGAATGGACCGTCCGCCGCACCTCGGCCCGCGAACAGATCCGCATGCGCGACGAGCTGCGCTACGCGCGCGAGCTGCAACTGAGCATGCTCCCCGAGTGTGCGCCGCAGCTCGACTGGGCCGACATCTGCAGCATCTCCGTGCCGGCGACCGAGGTGGGCGGCGACTACTACGACTACTTCGTCGAGGACCATCACATCGCCCTCGTCTGCGGCGACGTCGCGGGCCACGGCATGTCCAGCGGCCTCGTGCTGGCCGGCCTGCGCAGCGGCTTCACCCTCCTCCGCGATTCGCTCCACGATCCCGCCGCCGTCCTGCAACGCCTCCACGACCTCGTCCTGCAGACCAGCCGCCGGCGCATGCTCGTGACCGTGTCGGTCGTGCTCGTCGGCCCCAATCAGGCCACCATCGCCAGCGCCGGCCACCCGCCCGTGATCCTCCGCCGCGCCGGCGGTACCGTCCAGACCATCGACCTCTACGCCCCACCCCTCGGCGTCCGGCTCCCCGTCATCATCCCCCAGCGCACCATCGACGTCGCCCCCGGCGACGTCCTCGTCCTCCACAGCGACGGCATCTACGAGACCCGCAGCGCCGCGGGCGAGGACTACGGCCTCGACCGGCTCACGGAGGTGGTGCGCGTACACGGGGGCGGAACGGCGGAGGAGCTCCGCGACGCTATCCTCACGGACGTGTCGACGTTCCGCGGGACGCCGGAGGCGGCGGACGACGTGACGATCGTGGTGTGCCGGATGACGTGAGTGCTATAGAGGCGCGGCCTCCGCACTCCAAATCTACTCCAGGATCTCCGCCTTGTTCCCTTCCTCCGTCAGCCACACCTTCCGATCCCCCGCCCGGTTCTTCGCCAGCAGCATGTCGATCGTCGCGAACGCAGGCTCGGCGTCTTCGAGGGTGAGCCGCACGAGGCGGCGGGTGTTCGGGTCCATGGTCGTCTCGCGGAGCTGGGACGGGTTCATCTCGCCGAGGCCCTTGAAGCGCTGGATGTTGACCTTGCCCTTCAGTCCCTCCGCCGCGATCTGCGCCAGGCGGCCTTCGCGCTCGCCGTCGTCGAGGGCGTAGTAAACATGTTTACCAACGTCGATGCGGTACAGCGGCGGCATGGCCACGTGGACGTGGCCTTCCTCGACCAGCTTGCGGAAGTGCCGGACGAACAGCGCGCAGAGCAGCGTGGCGATGTGCGCGCCGTCGGAGTCGGCGTCGGCGAGGATGCAGATCTTGCCGTAGCGCAGTCCGCCGAGATTGTTCGAGCCGGGATCGACGCCCAGCGCGACGGCGATGTCGTGGACTTCCTGCGAGGAGAGCACCTCGCTCGACTCCACCTCCCAGGTGTTCAGGATCTTCCCGCGCAGCGGCATGATCGCCTGGAACTCGCGGTCGCGCGCCTGTTTGGCCGAGCCGCCCGCGGAGTCGCCTTCGACGAGGAACAGCTCCGTGCGATTCAGATCCTGCGCCGTGCAGTCGGCGAGCTTGCCCGGCAGTGCGGGCCCCGAGGTGAGCTTCTTGCGCTCAACCTTCTTCGACTGCTTGAGCCGCACCAGCGCCTGATTGATGGCGACATTCGCGATCTTCTCCGCGTCCGCGACGTTGTTGTTCAGCCAGATCGAGAACGCGTCCTGCGTGACGCCGGAGACGAACGCCGACGCCTCGCGTGACGACAGCCGGTCCTTCGTCTGTCCCGTGAACTGCGGGTTGGTCATGCGTACGGAGAGGATGTAGCTGACGCGCGCCCAGACGTCTTCCGGCGCGAGCTTCACGTTGCGCGGCAGCATGTCCCGGAACTCGCAGAACTCCCGGATCGCCTCGGTCAGCCCCGTGCGGAATCCGTTCACGTGCGTGCCGCCCTGCGCGGTCGGGATGAGGTTCACGTAGCTCTCGCCGACGATGTCGCCATCCTCCGGCAGCCACACCACGGCCCAGTCGACCTCGTGGTCGTGGCCTTTGAAGTGCCCCGTGTACGGCGACTCCGGCAGCATCGTGCTGCCGGCGAGCTCGGACAGCAGGTAGTCCGTGAGCCCGTCCTCGAAGTACCACTCCTCGCTGTCCGCCGGATCGAGCTCGCTGATGAAGCGCATGCGGAGCTTCGGCGAGAGCACCGCCTTCGCGCGCATCACGTGCTTGAGCCGCGGGACGGAGAACTTCGGCGAGTCGAAGAACGTCTCGTCCGGCCAGAAGCGCACCGTCGTGCCGGTGTTGCGTTTGCCCACCTGCCCGACGATCTTCAGCTCCTGCTTCTTCTTCCCGTCGCCGAAGCGCATGTTGTACTCGTTGCCGTCGCGGCGCACCCACACTTCGAGCCTCTTCGAGAGCGCGTTGACGACCGAGACACCGACGCCGTGGAGACCGCCGGAGTAGCGGTAATTCTTGTCGGAGAACTTCGCGCCCGCGTGCAGTCGCGTGAGGATGACTTCGACGCCGGTGACGCCTTCCTTCGCGTGCTTGTCGACCGGCATGCCGCGGCCGTTGTCCTGCACGGAGACCGAGTTGTCGTCGTGCAGCGTGACGACGATCTCGTCCGCGAAGCCGGCGATGGCCTCGTCGGCGGAGTTGTCGATGACTTCCTGGGCGAGGTGGTTGGGGCGCTCGGTGAGGGTGTACATGCCCGGCCGCTTGCGGACGGGCTCGAGACCGGTGAGGACTTCGATGGCTGAGGAATCGTAGGTGGTGGTCATGAGCCGTCGCGGATTGTAGACGACTCACGTCTCCTCCCGCGGGGACTACGGCGACGACGCTTCCCGGATCGAACGGACCTCCGCGTGCACGCGGCGACGGCCGTCGATGATGAGTTGAACGATCGCGTCCTTCGTAGTGGCCCGCGATTCGGCGATGCTGCCGACGCTCTCGCGGCCCATGTAGAAGCGGTACAGCGTCTCCCGGCAGTTCGCGTCCAGGCGTCCCAGGGCAATGCTCAGCTCCCTGCTGCGGGCGACGGCGTCGAGGGTTACCTGGTCCGGCGTGGCCACGCACGGCACGGAGCCGCAGGACAGCGCCTGCTCCGCGTCGTTCTTCCCCCAGTAATGCCGCGCGGCATTGCAGATGCTGCCGATCAGGTACGGGTAAAGCTCGTACACCTGATCCCGATGCGTCAGATACGTGGCGAAGATGTCGTGGACGAGCAGCTCTGCGTCTTCCCGCGGGATGCCCAACTGCCGCGTCGCGATCTTGCGGAGCAGCGGAACGTACGTCTCGTAAATGCGCTCGAAGTCGGGATCGCGTAGCGGTTGTGCAGCGGGATCGGCAGTTGATTCGGCGGCCGGCACTTCTTTCGGATCTTCGCCCATAGGTCGATCGGGAACGGACGCTTCCCTACCTCCAACCGCATATGAAATCACGAAATGAGCAACGGGTCACGGGCAACGGTCAACGCTAGAATCACCCGCCATGAAACGCCTGCTCGCGATCCTCGCGTTGACCGTCACCGCCGCCGCCCAGCAGAAACCCTTCTCCGTCGTCGAGGCGTCCATCCCCGACATGCAGAAAGCGCTGCGCGAGAAGCGGGTCACGTCGCGCGAGCTGGTGCTGCAGTACCTGGTGCGTATCGCGACGTACGAGGACAGGCTGAACGCGATCATGACGGTGAACCCGAAAGCGCTGGAGGAAGCGGAAGTGCTCGACCGCGAGCGCGCCGCGGGCAAGGTGCGCGGGCCGCTGCACGGGATTCCGGTCGCGCTTAAGGACAACATCCACACGACCGACATGCCGACCACCGGCGGCGCGCTGGCGTTCGAGGGACTGGTCCCGCCGTACGAGGCCACGCTGACGAAGAACCTGCGCGACGCGGGCGCGATCATCCTGGCGAAGACGCAGATGACCGAGCTGGCGAACTGGGTGGCCGGCGGCGCGACGCCGATGCCGAACAACTACAACTCGCTGAACGGCTATGGGTTCAACCCGTACGACCCGCGGCGCGACCCACGCGAGGCGACAGCGGACGGCCGTCCCGTGCTGAACACCGGCGGGTCGAGCTCCGGCACCGGCACGGCCGCAAATTTCTGGGCGGCGAACGTGGGCACGGAGACGTCGGGCTCGATCCTCAGCCCCGCGAACGCGAACATGCTCGCCGCGGTCAAGCCGACCGTCGGCCGCGTCAGCCGCTACGGCGTCATCCCCATCACCGCGGACCAGGACACGCCCGGCCCGATGGCGAGGACCGTCACCGACGCCGCCATCCTCCTCGGCGCCCTGGAGAGCGACGACCCGCACGATCCGGTCGCGGACGGCTGCACGGTCGAGCGCGACTACACGAAGTACCTGAAAGCGGACGGCCTCAAAGGCGCGCGCATCGGCATCCCGCGCGCGTTCTACTACGACAAGCTCACCCCTCCCGGCGCCACGAGCCCGCGCGGCGGCCTGAATGACGATCAGCTGAAGGCGATGAACGAGGCCATCGCGGTGCTGAAGGCGCAGGGCGCGGTGATCGTCGATCCCGCGGACATCCCGAGCGTCGTCGACAAGGACGCGAAGAACAACCTCCTGAACTGGGGCATCTGCACCGACCTGGACGACGTGAAAAAGGGCGAGTGCTCGATCGACTTCGCCTACGGCATGGAGCGCGACTTCAACCTCTGGCTGGCGTCGCTGGGCGACAAGGCACCGGTCAAGACATTGACTGATTTGCGGAAGTGGAACCGCGACCGTGCAAAGCTCGGCACGATCCGCTACGGCCAGTCACTGCTCGACGTCTCGAATGCCATGGACCTGGAGCTGTTCAAGGCACGTTACGCCGCCGACCGCGCGCGCGACCTCCAGCTCACCGCGGCCCACGGCATCGACGAGGTGATGAAGACGCAGCAGCTCGACGCGCTGCTCTTCCCTGGTTCCGTCGGCGCGTCGATCGCCGCGCGGCCCGGCTATCCGACCGTCATCGTCCCGTTCGCGATGATTCCCAACGCACCGACACCGGCGTTCCCCGAAGGGTTCAGCGCGAAGCTGGCGCCGTACGGCGTGAGCTTCACGGGCATGGCCTGCAGCGAGCCGACGCTGCTGCGCCTGGCCTACGCGTTCGAACAGGCCACGAAGCGTCGCGTACCGCCGCCGCTCTTCCCGTAAGGCGTCACGACGCTACCGTATCCAACTCGTTGGTCACGTCGATCTTCTCGAACTGGCGGCCGAGGAAGCCGATGCCGAGCCAGACCTCGCAGAACAGCACCGCCGCGGCCAGGACCGTTGTAAACGCGACGACCGGCACGCTGCCGTGGAACCAGAACTTCGCCATCAGCAGGCCGGGGACGACGATGCACGCCGAGGGCAGGAGCACGAACAGCAGCACGAGCAGATTGCCCACCGTCATCAGGAGGCGCTGGCCCATCACGATGAAGCCGCGCTGCTCGTCCGGCGCGCGCATGGCCCAGCCGGGAAGAAGGATCGGCACGGCATTCCGGATCAGCAGCTGCGCGGCGCAGACGGGCGTGGCGAGCATCAGCGCGACCACGACGAACTGCGGTGTGGCGAGAAAGCGCGCCGGCGCGGGCAGCTCGGCCCCGTTGAGGATGATCGCGGCGACCGTGAGCAGCATGATCTCCACGGCCGCGACGAACGTCAGCGGACCGGCGATCTCCGCGGCGACGAGGCGTTCCCCGGAGATCGGATAGCTCTTCAGCAGCTCCATGCGGGACAGGTCGAGACGCATGTCCTGCGTGAACAGGCTGCTGCCCAGAAACGGGAACAGGGCGGCCAGCATGAGCGCGATCCCGGCGATCGCGGTCCGCACGGCCGGCTCCGGGCTGTAGTACGCCTGGCCGAGGAAGTAGAGTGCACACACCGCCATGATGAGCAGCCACGGCGACGAGATCCGCAGTCCCGCCGTCAGGTTCTTCCAATAGATCGCCACCTCGGGACGCGCACGCGGCGGAATGCGGAACGGCGGCGGGATGCGAGGGAACGTCACGACCTTGCCGATGCGCTGCTCGCTGAATCGCGCACGGCGCGCCGCCGACTTCTGCGACACGTGAATCGACGCCTCTTCGAATGCGATGTTCGTCCGCACGGCGAGCTCGAGAAACACCACAGCGATCACCAGCAGCATGCCGCACGACGCGAGCAGTTGCGGAATCGAGACCGGCAGCACGGCCTGGCTGAAGAGCCGCGGCACGAAGAGGATCGCGTCCGCCATCGGATCGTGAAAGAGCGCGGGAAGGTGCGGGAGACGTCCCGGCCGCAGCCTCGCTCCCATTTCACGGAAAGTCCGGAGATCCGTGGTGCGCCACAGCAGAGTGGAGACGCCCACGACGACCGCCGCAATCAGCGGCAGCCGGAGGAGAAAGCCGATGCCGAGGAGCTTGAGGCGTGCGCGGGCCAGCGCGACGAACGTGAAGTAGATCGACAGGAAGATGAAGCAGACCCAGAGGCCGATGAACTTCGCGCCGCGGAACATCAGAAGCGTCATCACCGCCGCGCTGATGAAGACCTGGGGCTGCGCGCGCAGAATCTTGTAGAGCAGCAGTTGCCGGCGCGTGATCGGCGCGGGAAAGAGGAACTGGATCTCCGCCTCGCTGAACTTGAGTCCCGCCGACTGCTCCGGCAGCGCCCACGCGAGGATCATCAGCGCCAGCACGACCACGGCGGCCAGGTCGATCATGAGCCCGCTCGAGGGGATGCCCCCGCCCATCAGCGGCGAGCGCGCACTGAACAGATGGCGGAACCCGGTGAACCAGAAATACACCATCGCCACGAGGAAGGAGATGAGATAGCGGACGTTCCGCAGCCGCTTGAGGCGCGAGACGATGCGGTTGCGGAACGACCGCACCGTGACGAAGACGAACGCCCGGATCACGCGCGCGGCCCCTGCGGCGGCGCGCCGGAGGTGATCTGCAGAAAGGCCTCCTCGAGCGAGACGTCGCCGCGGCCCTGCGCGATCTGCCACTTCAGATCGTCGATCGTGCCGTACGCGATGCGCTCGCCTTTCTGAATGATCGCGACGCTGTCGCACATCTCCTCGACGAGGTGCAGGAGGTGCGAGCTGAGGATGACCGCGGCGCCTTGCTGCGCGCGCCGGGTGATGGACTCTTTCATGCGGCGGATCCCGAGAGGATCCAGCCCCGTCAGCGGCTCGTCGAAGATCATCACCTCGGGCGCATGAATGAGGCCGCAGGCGATCATCAGTTTCTGCTTCATCCCGCGCGAGAGCTCGGCCGGGAGCGCTTTGCGCTTTTCGGTGAGCTCGAGCTCCTCGAGCAGCGCGTTCATCGGAGCTCGCCACTCGGCGACGCCATAGATCGCCGCCGCAAACTGGAGGTGCTCCTCGACGGTCAGGTAGTCGAAGAGGCGCGGCTCGTCGGGAAAGAACGCCAGGCGCCGCTTGGCCTCTACGGCATCGGCGATGATGTCGTGCCCCCCGATGCGTACCTGCCCCGAGGTCGGCGGATGAATGCCACCGAGCGCGCGAAGCGTCGTCGTCTTGCCCGCCCCATTCGGCCCGACCAGCCCGAGGATCTCGCCCGGCTTGACGGTGAAGGAAAAGTCCCGCACGGCCAGAAACGAGCCGTAGGACTTGGTGAGGCTGACGACCTCGATTGCGTGCATGAGGGAATCATACGGTCAGCCGAGCATGGCCTTGCGCGCGCTCCGCTGGTCGTAGGTGATCCCTTTGAGGAATTCGTACGCGAAGATCGTGTCGAACGACACCGCCAGCCAGACCAGCAGCCATGGTCGGAGCGGCGGCCGCGGTGGGCGAAGACGCAGAATCCTCGATCGTGGGCCTACTGAGGAGCCGCCGCCGGGCTGTTCCCCCACCACGATCCGCTGTCATCCTGAGCCCGCGGAGTATCAGCTGTGGTGCCGGCGTCTTCGCCGGCCGTTCCGCCGGCTCCCAGCCGGCCGGCGAGGCGCCGGCGTTAGCTCCCGACAAGCTGTACTTGCTCGCGGACAAGCTGTACTTGCCCACCGGCAAGCTGTTCTTGCTCGCGAATAAGAAGTACTCGTCCGCAGGCAAGGAGTACTTGCGTTCCGATGTAGCGCCGGCCATTCCGCAGGCCCCGGCCAGCGTTGAGCCGGCCACCCGCACAGGCACCACTTTTGGAGGCCGCTCGAAGTACATTTGTAGCGACCGCCTTCGCGGTCGCGAGCCATGTCCGCGCTCGGAACCCGGGCAAAAGCCCCAATGGCGTTCACTTTTGGCGAGTGGGCCCCTCACCCGGCCTTCGGCCACCCTCTCCCCGCTGACGCGGGGCGAGGGCTATCGTGGGGTTCCTTCTCGCGAGAGATTGGCGATCAATCTTTGTTTCTTGCGAGAGGGAAACCGGATTGTCCCCTCTCCCCGCGCGTGAGCGTGGGGAGAGGGTGGCCGAAGGCCGGGTGAGGGGCGCGCTCGCCTAAAGTGAACGCCATTCGCGGCAAAAAAGCCCGGGGCTACATTTGTAAAGCGCGCCTTCGCGCGCAGACGAGTGCTGCCACGTGCTTCCCCCGCTCGGGATGACAGCCGACTCCGCGGGCGTTCTCTTGGCCATGAGCCCCCGAGCCCGCACCGTCCTGAGCCGTGGCATCCGCGGCAAGTGCCCTCGCTGCGGCGAGGGCGAGCTGTTCGCCAAGTGGGTGAAGACCAAGCTGCGCTGCGACGTATGCGACCTGCTGTTCCAGCGCAACTACGGCGACATCTGGATGTTCACCAACATCATGGACCGCCTGCCCATCATGTTCGGCGTCGTCGCGCTCTTCTTCGGCTTCCGCGTCACGAACGTCTGGTCCGGTATCCTCTTCCTCGGATTCATGGTCGTACCGATGGCCGCGACGGTGCGCCACCGGCAGGGTCTCGCGCTCGCTCTCGACTACCTCTGGCGCGTGCGGATCAACGATCCCTCGGACAACGTGCTCCCGATGTCTTCGAACGCGGAGGTGCCTCTCAGCACATCGAACCGCGGTTCGGTCGCCAGATAGACCAGCCAGCCCGACCGCGCCTCCACCGCCCGGTGCAGCCACTGCAGCGCTTCGTCGAGCTCGCCGAGCGCGACGTGGACTGTCGCGAAGTGGACCGGAGACACGTCCCGCGTGAGCGACAGCTCCGCCAGCGCTTCCAGCCGCGCGCGCGAGCGCTCCAGCGCGCCGAGAGCGGCCACAACGTGCGGCTCGCCGCGCGAGATCGCGAGCGCCTTCTCCAGCTCCGCGTGCGCGTCGTCGACGCGGCCACGTTGCTGGTGCGCGAGGCCGAGGGTGAAGTGGGCGGGCTCGTGGTGCGGATTGATCTCCAGCGCGCGATGGCAGAAATCCTCCGCCTCGTCATACGCGCGGCCGAGGTAGTGGACGACCGCGGTGTTCGCGTTGACCATGAACGACAGCGGATCGCTCTCCGCCGCCACGCTCATCTGCGCCAGCGCCTCGGCCACGCGTCCGCGGTGCGCGAGCGCGAGCGCGTACCACTGCCGCGCGGTCACGTAGCCGGGATTGAGGCGCAGCGCGGTCAGGTACTCCTCCTGCGCGCGCTCCCAGCGCCAGTGGAAGACCTCGTGGATCGCGCCCATCGACGCGTGCGCTTCCGAGAGCTCGGCGTCGAGATCGAGCGCGCGGCGCGCCGCGGCTTCGGCCTTGGGCATGAGCTGCAGCGGCGGATAGAGGTCGCGACTGGCGAGGGCGATGTAGCTGTCCGCGAGCCCGGAGTATGCGGGCGCATACGCGGCATCGGCGTCGATCGCCGACTCGAAGAAGAAGATCGCCCGCTCGATCCCCTCGGCCGTCCGCCGATTCCAGTGATGCCGTCCCTTGAGGTAGAGCTGATACGCGCTCGAGCTCTCGGTGTAGCGCTTGCGCAGGCGGCGATCGGTCTCGCCGGTGATGCGCAGACGCAGCGCGGTGACGACGTCGCGCGACAGCTCTTCCTCCAGGGCGAAGATGCCGTGGATGGGCGCCTGGAACTGCCGTCCCCAGAGCTGCGCGTCCTTCACGAGATCGATCAGCTCGACCTGCAGATTCACGGCGTCGCCCACGGCGCGCACGCGCCCCGTGAGCGCAGCGCGGACGTTCAACTCGCGCCGCACGACCGCGAGGTCGGCGTCCCGATAGCGGAAAGCCGAGGCGCGCGGCGCGACACGCAGCCCTTCGATCGATGCGAGCGTGTTGATCAGCGACTCCGCGAGCCCGTCTGCGAGATAGTCGAGGTCCGCGTGACCGGAGCGGTTCGCGAACGGGAGCACCGCGATCGACTCGATGCCGCTCTTCCCGGGCGTCTCCGTCGCGGGCGCGCTGAACGCGTAGCCGAAGCGGTGTACGGTGCGCACGAACCGCGGCGCGCGCGCGTCGTCCCCGATCGCCGCACGGATCTCTTTCACCAGGCTGGCAAGGTTCGCCTCGGACACGAACGTATCCGGCCACAGCCTCGTGAACAGGTCCGCCTTGGCGATCGGATTCGGCCGCGCGGTGATGAGGATCTCCAGGAGCTGGAACGCCTTCCCGGAGATGCGCACACCCTCCCCGCCGCACACCAGCGTGCGCGCCTCGGAGTCGAACGTGCAGTCGCCGAACAGAACCCGCATCCCAGAATTTTCCCAGAACTCTCGCAGACGCGGGTCAAGACTCCGGCCGCGTCGTGGCCGATCTTGACGTGCAAGGAGATCGAAGCACAATGAAAACGATTCTGAGATTCGCAGCAGTGGCAGTTCTCGTCGCCGGCACCATGGCCTGCCGCGAGGACAAGAAGCCCGCCGAGCCCGTCACCACGTCTGAACCGGCCGCTGTGACGACCACGGAAGCGACGACCACGGAAACCGCCACGGCCACCGAGACCACGGCGACGACTGAAACGAGCGCGACCACCGCGACGGAGACCACGACGGAGCCGACGGCGACCGACGTGCCCCTACCCACCGCCACGCAGTAACCACCCCTCTCCCCGCCGGAAACGGCGGGGAGAAACAACCTCATCCATACATTTCCGGGACTCGAAAAAATTGTGAGGTAGGGATTTCTTCCGTCACGGCACTCCTCCCATTGAAGGAGGTTTGGCCATGCCAAAAATCAAAGACCTCGGGATCACGGTCGTACCGGAACAGTTCCGGCCCCCGGAGATCGGTGGCGGCGGCGGCTGGGGCGGCTGCGGCTACACGTTCTGTACGGACTGTACGAACGTCCCCTACAGCATCTGTGGAACGACGCCCGGACCCCAGACAGTGGCGGCACGAGCCGCCGGAGGCGGCTGTACGGACTGCACGACGCAGGCGTTCAGCATTTGCGGGACCACGCCCGGCGGTGGATGCACCGACTGCACGAACCAGGCGTTCAGCATCTGCGGCACGACGCGCGGCGCGGCCGTCGGGGCCGCGGGCCCGGGTGGCTGCACGGACTGCACGTCGCAGGCGTTCAGCATCTGCGGCACCTCGCCCGGCCCCTGCACGGACTGCACGACGCAGCCGTTCAGCATCTGCGGGACGACGTGTGGCACCCGCTCGTTCGGATGCACGGACTGCACGAGCCAGCCGTTCAGTATCTGCGGGACCACGCCCGGGCCATGCACGGACTGCACGAACCAGGCATTCAGCATCTGCGGCACGACGCGCGGCGCGGTCGCCTGCCGTCTCGGCAGCCGGTTCCCGACCATTCTCGACGTCACGACGCCGTGCGGCGGCTCGTTCGTCGGGCCGGAGACGATCAAGCAGATCGCCGGCGGCCTCCGTCAGGAGGACATCAACCAGCTCCGCGTGCAGATCGCCGAGCAGTTGAAGGCCCTCGACGAGATCGAGAAGGCTCTCGGACCGCAGTCCGTCGAGGAGGTCGACGCTCGCGAGAAACAGCTCAATGACGAGCTGGCGAAACTGAAGACCA
Source organism: uncultured Acidobacteriota bacterium (assembly GCA_963821585.1). Classification (GTDB taxonomy): domain Bacteria; phylum Acidobacteriota; class Thermoanaerobaculia; order Gp7-AA8; family Gp7-AA8; genus QHVT01. The sequence goes on along the minus strand of CAWGEI010000003.1, from coordinate 1,498,042 downwards.
TTCGTACGGAGCTCGGCAAGAAGAAGTGACGGATCGTCCCCGTACGCGCTTTCGCGCGACTCCAAGGCTCGCGCTGCGCCGTCTCGAGGAGCTCCCCGAGGAGCACCGGACGGCGCTGCGCGAGCTGCAGGAGGACGCGGACTTTTACGGAGTCCTCGTGCCTCTCGACGCAGCGGCGACGCTGAAGGCCGTCTCGCGCGAGACGGCCGAGCTGTTCCTTTCTCTCAGCACACCCGCCCATCTCGGAGTCGTCGATGACGACACCATCGATCTCGTGCTCGACGGCATCCTCGAGGCCGAGCACGACGAACGGTTTGTCTCCGGCGTCGATGCGTTCCCGCTCTTCTTCGACACTCCCGTGGCGACAGACACCCTCTCCACCGAAGCTCTGCGGCACGCCGAGGAGCTGGCGGCGAGCGACGCCTCCACGCTGACGAGCGCGCTCTACTCGTACAACCGCCTCCCCCGCACCCGCGCCTGGGTCACCCGCTTCCCCGACCGCGACTCCGTCCTCGCCCACCTCGGCCACTCCCCCCTGCTCGCGCGGCATTGGGCGCTCGTGCCCGAGGAGCGGTCGCGCGGATGGATCTCGTGGGCGGCGATTGCCGGGACGCCCGCGAGGGCGGACAGCGTCACCTGGAAACTGTACGTCAGTCCCCGCCCCGAGCATGTCCGCGAGGCCTTCCACGCGCTGGTGCGCGTCCTCGCGGAGATTCCCGGGTCGCAGATGAAGATCGGCACCGACGCCGCGGGCTTGCTGCGGCCCGACAAGCTCGTCGCGTACTTCGCGGCGAAGCGCGATCTGGACACCGCGGCGGCCACGCTCGCGAACGAGCTGCGCGACTGTCCGGCCCACGGCGTGCCGTTCACCGCGGCCGTCGACGCGAAAGGACTGCTCTCCTGGGGTGCCGATCCCCCCGACTCCGAGCGCGCGCTGAGCTGGCTCGATCGCGAGAGCTGGCGGCTCTGGATCGTGAAGTCGCTCGCGAGCGCGCTCGCCGTCGCGAAACTCTCGGCCGCGCCGCCGGTCCCACCGTGGCAGTTCGCGATGGAGCGCGTGCGGCGCCTTGGCGTCAACGTAGACACGTGGACGCCGTCCGACACTCTCTGGAGACCCGCCGCGTGAACATCGGCGAGGCCTTCGTGCTGCGCCGCGACGTCGTGCTCGTTCCGGTGACGGAGCTGTCGTCCGAGGTACGGGCGAAGATCGAATACGACGAAGGCGACTACGCGCTGTCGCGGCTGCACGGCCGCATGACGTCGCAGATCATCGACAGCGAGACCGCGTCGCTGCTCGAGCTCTTCCGCGAGCCGATCACGATCGCCAACGCCGTGATCCGCAACGGGCTCGCCCTGTCGAAAGACCCGCGCAACTGGCTGGAAGAGCTGCTGCCGCACATCGGCCGCTTCATTCAGAACAAGGTGCTCGTTCCCGCCGGCGAGAAAGAAGAAGTCGAGACCCGGCAGCTCGTGGCCAGCGGCGCGCGCGTCGGCGACTGGGACGTGCTGCACACCGTCAACGTGATGGAGGACAGCGAGATCCATCGCGTGAGACGTGACGGTATCGACGGCGCGCTGAAGATCTCCCGCGGCGGTGCGGACGCCTTGATCGCGAACGAGGCCGAGGTGCTGCGTTGGCTCGACGGCACCGTCGCGCCGAAGCTGTTCGACTCGGGAGAGCACGACGGGCGCCCCTGGCTCGTCGTCGAATGGTGCGACGGCGCGGACGCCGGCACCGCCGCCAAGTACGGCGCGCACGATCGCGGCGCGGTGCTCGCGTTGTGTACGGCCATCGCCAACGCCTACGCGGAATTGCACCAGCGCCAGGTGATCCACGCGGACGTCCATCCGCGCAACCTCATCATCGCCGCGGACCGGGGTGTGCGCGTCATCGACTTCGGGCTGTCGCGCGTCGACGATGTGTCGCAGCGGCTCATGCCCAGGGGAGGGATGTACTACTTCTTCGAGCCGGAGTACCTCGCGGCCGGGTTGCGCGGCTACGAGTTGCCGGCGTCGTACGCGGGCGAGCAGTACGCGCTCGCGGCGCTGTTGTACGCGCTGATCGCGGGCCAGCACTACCTCGACTTCCGCTACGAGCGGGAGGAGATGATGCGGCAGACGCAGTTCGATCCACCGCTGCCGTTCACCGCGCGGGGGATTCCGCCGTGGCCGGAGGTGGAGGCCATTCTCGTGCGGGCGCTGGAGAAGGATCCGGCGCGACGGTTTCCGTCGATGCGGGAGTTTGCGGACGCCCTGGCCGCCGTGCGGGTCGAGGACGAAACGCCGCTATCCGAGGAAGCACGGGGATTCGCGGAGCGCGAGCTGTCGTCGCTGGAGTATCCGCTCGCGCCGCGCGCCTCCGTGAACTACGGCGCCACGGGTGCCGCCCTCGGGCTGCTGCGAGTCGCGTGCGTCCGCAGCGATCCGCATCTGCTGGCCAAGGCGGAGGTATGGCGCTCGCGCGCGGCGCAGTTCATCGGCGTGGACGAAGGGTGGTACGAGGAGAAGGAAGCGCCGCTGTCGATGGTCGGCACGATCTCTCCGTTTCACACACGCGCAGGCCTGCACGCCGCGGCGGCGATGATCGCGTATGCGCGCGCCGACCCGAGCGCGCTGCGCATGGCCACGCAGGCATTTCTCGAAGCGTCCTCCGGAGCCGTGGAAAGTCCCGACCTCACCCTCGGCCGCGCCGGAACGCTCCTCGCCTGTTCCCTGCTCCTGCCCCTCGGCAGCGACGTCGCCGCCCTCGGCCGCGCCACGCTGTCCGCGCTGGAGTCGCAGCCGTGGCCCGCAACGACGTACCTCGGCATAGCCCACGGGTGGAGCGGCCAGCTCTACGCCACGCTGCGCTGGTGCCTCGCCTCGGGAGATGCACCGCCCGCGGAGACGCAGGCACGTCTGCACGCGCTCGCGTCATTCCGCGTCCGCCGGGGACGCGGCGCGTGGTGGCCCCGCCTCACCGACAGCGGCGCACGCGACATGATGCCCGGGTGGTGCAACGGCGCCGCGGGCCACGTCTTCACATACACCGCCGCGTACAACCTCTTCCACGACGAAGAATTTCTCCGGATCGCTGAGGAAGCGGCGTGGAACGCGTGGGAAGAGCCCCTCAACCACGCGGACCTCTGCTGCGGCTCCGCCGGCCGCGCCTACGCGCTGCTCAATCTATACAAGCACACCGGGGATCGTGCGTGGGTATCGCGTGCGCGGCACCTCGCCAACCACGCCATCACCGCCCCCGCCCCCCGCGAGCACGCCCTCTGGAAAGGCACCCTCGGCGTCGCCGTGCTCATCGCCGATCTCGAGAGTCCCGAGACCGCGCAGATGCCCATGTTCGAGTGAGTTACTGCACGCCCGCGATGGAGGGCACGTACGCCACCCGCCCGCCCGCCATCTGCTCGCTCGGGTCTTCGACGCGCGACGGCGTCGAGGTGATCCACCACTCGAGCTGCTGGGGCGTGAGGTCCGGCCGCTGCGCGAGCATGCGCGCGGCGATGCCGGCGACGATCGGTGCGGCGAATGACGTGCCGCTGCGCAGGTTCGGGCGGCGTCCGCGATAGTGGTCCGTGCCGGTGATCGTCGCGCTGAAGATGCCCTGCGCCGGGGCGAGCACTTCCACGCCCCCGCGGCATGTTCCGCTCCAGTTGCGGTTGTCCGCGGTCATGCCGCCGACGGTGATCAGGCCGCCGAGCTTCGTGCCGAGGGTGGCGGGGAAACGGTCGATGACACCCGAAGGGCCACAGCCACCGTCGGTGTTGTTCGCGGCGACGACGAACAGGAAGCGCTTGCCGTTCGCGTCCGGAGCGCCGTTCGCGTCGACGCCCGCGATCATGTCGCGGAGCTTCTGCTCCACCGCGGCGTACGTCACCAGCGGCTTCACGACCGTCGCTCCGTTCAGGCGCTCCAGCACCCAGCCACTGATGTTCACGATCGACGTGCGCGCGGCATTGGTCTTCCACGCGTGCTGGATGATCGAGTCCAGCCCTTCGAGGTACGTGCGCGTCGTCGCCAGGCCGCGCTCGTTCATCACCCGCACACTGATGACCGCCGCGTCCGGCGCGACGCCCACGTTCCGTCCCGCCGCGATCGACGCGACGCTCGTCCCGTGCGACGCGGCCGCCAGCTCGTCGATGACGTCGTAGCACGGCGCCGTGGCCTTGTCGCCGCTCACGCACTTCGAGCGGCCGAGGTCGACGGAGCCGGTCGCGTCGAAGCCGGCGACCACGCGCGAAGTACCGTCCGCCGAGGCGAACTCGCCGTGCGACGCCATCACGCCCGTGTCCATCACATAGATCACGCTGCCCGAGCCGCCATTGCGGCGATCGAAGTGGCCGTCGAGCGCGGCATCGACCTGGTCGATCCGGTCGAGGTGCCAGAGCAGCGGCGCCCGGACGTCGTCACCGCACCGCTCCAGACGCGCCACCGAGTAGAGCGCGTCGAGCGAGACTTCAGTTTCCGCGCAGTGTGTCGATGAGACCTGCGCGAGAGTGGGAAAGGCACACAACGCGAGCGCTGTAACCAGCGCCAACCGCACGATGGACCGTGGCAACCCGGGCTCCCTGAATTCCTTGACTGTCCCTTGGACCGGGGACGACGTCACTCACGGTGCGGCAAACGAAACGCGAACGCAAGAAAACTTTTATGGACGAGTCGCCACAAAAAGGTTCACCAGATCCGTCGACGGCGGTGTCCCTCCGGCCTGCCGGATCATCGTCGTGAGCTGGCCGCGGTGGTAGGTCCCGTGGTTGACCACATGCGCCATCTGCTCGCCGAGGATGGCGGAGTACGGATTGCCGGCCATGTTCCGGTACGGGAAGTCGCGCTGCACGTCTTCGTCCGTGAGCGAGCCGAGGAGCTCCGCGCGCTCGCTCTCGATCTCACGCAGCCGCGCCGCGAGCGCTTCCAGCGCCGACTCCTTCGCCCACTCCGGACGCGCCGAGGGGTTCTCCCCTTTCCAGCGGCACAGCCAGAGCCACTCCGCGAAGATCATGTGCGCCAGCGTGTCCCGGATGGTCGGGTAGCTGGATGGGATCTCGCGCGTGTACTGTTCCTCCGTGAGCCCGCGAATGCACTCGAAGAAGGCGGCGTTGGCCCATTCGGTGTAGGAGAAGAGGCGGCGGAAGTAGTCGACGTTCATGAATCACCTCGCACATCTATTTCTCGCCGGCGACGACGCCGAGTCACTCATCGGCAACCTGGCCGGCGATTTCGTGAAAGGCCCGTTAGGCGACCGCTTCCCCCGCGGCATTCACGACGGCATCATGCAGCATCGGCGCATCGACGCGTTCACCGATTCGCACCCCGCGGTCGCCGCGTTCTGCCGCGTGCTGATTCCCGACCACGGACACTACTCGCGGGTGATCGCGGACATGTTCTTCGATCACTTCCTCGCCTGCCGCTTCGACGAGTACGCCGGCGAGCCGCTCGAATCGTTCCTAGGGCGCACGTTCGCGACGATCGACCCGCACCAGCATCTGCTGCCAGGCATGCTGGGCGAGCTCTACCCGCGCATCCGCGACGAGGCGTGGCTGCTGTCGTATCGCGAGATCGAAGGGATCCATCTCGCCCTGACGTACATGTCGCGCCGCTTCTCGCGCAAACCGCGGCTGGAGACGGCGACGCGGCATCTGGTGGACTCGCGCGCGGAGTTGGAGCGCCGGTTCGAGGAGTTCTTCCCGGACGTCGTGCGCTTCGCGGACCGCTCTGCCGCCCGCTAACGCGGTGGTGAACGGCGTGGCCCGTGACCCGTTACTCGTGACCCGTGCACTTCGGTCAGGCAGCTTACGGGCAACGGGGCACGGGCAACGGATCACGAGTCCGCGTAGCGGGCGACAGACGCCCCGCTGATACGATCGCCCGTCATGAAGAGCCTGCAGGAAACCTACGCGCCGAACAACCAGTGCTACGGCTGCGGCCCCGCCAACGAACAGGGCCTGCACATCCGCAGCTTTGAAGGCGACGGCGAGATCGTCTGCGACTGGACCCCGCGGCCGCACCATCTGGCTTTCCCCGACGTGGTCAACGGCGGCATCATCGGGTCGATCCTCGACTGCCACAGCAACTGGACCGCGGCCGTCCACCTCAAGAAGAAAAACGCCCTCGAAGAGCTACCCCCGACGGTGACGGCGGACTTCCACGTGACCCTCAAGCGCCCGACGCCACTGGAGGCGACGCTGCACCTGCGCGCGCACGTGGTGGAGTCGACGGTGGACCGGGCGGTGGTGGAGGCGACGGTGGAGGCGAACGGGAAAGTCACGGCGACATGCCGCGGGACGTTCGTCGCGGTGGAAGAAGGCCACCCGGCGTTCTTCAGGTGGTGAGCTTCATCAGGATCACTTCGCGATCCGGGATCTCCCGCGCGCACCAGTCGAGCTTCTCCTGAATCTTCGCCGGGATGTTCACCGGCTCGACGCGGCGGAAGCCGGTCGCTTCGTAGAGCGTCTCGAGGTTGGCGAACGGGACGCAGTAGACCTCTTTCGTGCCGGCGCGCCGGATGAGCTCCGCGACGATCCCGTGGGCGATGCCCCGGCCGCGGTGGGCATCATCGACGTACATGCCGCCGAGCTCGTAGGCGCCCTCGCCCGCGGGCACGAGCCGTCCGATCCCCACCCGCTCGCCATCCAGTTCAGCCACCACGACGGTATCGCGGGCGAGGTCGGACGGGATGAAGTGCACCTTTTCGTACTGTTCCTGGATCCAGCCGGTATCGTCAAGCGTGGCGGTTCGCAATAACATTACGTCATTCTATGAAACGGACCGCTCTCGCGCTCCTGCTTCTGGTCCCGTTCGCGCTCTTCGCGCGAACGCGCGCCGTGCGCACCGGTCCGCTCGACACACCCGCGGCGTGGCTGCGGCATCGCGCCTTGTCCTACACGTCGTTCGCCCGCACAGTCGCGCCGGCCGCCGACATCGTCGCCTTCGGCGACGTCACGCACGGCACGCACGAGACGTACGCGGCGAAGCAGGCGGTCGTACCGGAGCTCGTCGCTCGCGGCTTCCGCGTCATCGCCTTCGAGGCGCCGTATACGGAGTACAAGGCGCTCGACGAGTACGTGCTGCACGGCACCGGCGATCCCGCGGCCACGCTGAACCTGGCGCCGTACTGGTTCTGGGATACGAACGAGATCCTCGACCTCGTGTCCTGGGCGCGGGCACAGAACGCGGCCGGGCTCACGCCGCCGATCCGCATCGCGGGCCTCGATGCGACGTCGCCGCGCGTGACCGCCGCCGAGGTGCTCGCGTACCTGGAGCACGTCGATCCGGCGTATGCCGTCGAAGCCGCGTCGATCTATCACTGCATCCGCGAAGGCTACCGGGGCACCAATCGCTGCCGCACGGCGATTGCCTCCGTCCGGCCGGCCATGCTCGCCCGCCGCGATGCGTACGTGCTGGCGTCGTCGCTCGACGAATACGAAGAGATGCTGCACACCGCGCGTGTCGTGGAGCAGGGCGAGCGCCTGCTCGTCAACCACCGGTACGAGAAGGACGGGCCGATGGCGGAGAACGCCCTTCGCTTTGTGAGCCAGGGCCGGAAGGTGATCCTGATCGGGCACAACGAGCACTGGGGACGTGTGCCGTACCTGCTCGACAGGCCGCCGCTCGTGACCAGCGCCGGCGAGCACCTCGCCTCCGCTCTCGGCGACCGCTACTTCGTCCTCGGCTCCGTCCTCCTGGGCGGCACATTCCACGCCGTCCAGTACGCTCCTGACGGCCGCAGCGGCGCCATCCGCACGAACGCGTTTCCCGCCCCGTCCACGCTCGACGACTACGCCGTGCTCTTCGCGCAAGCCAACCTCCCGTCCACGATCATCCCCCTGCGCGGCCCGCTCCCCGCCTGGCTCGCCGGGACGCGCACCTACCGCTTCGCCGGCTCCGGCGTGCCCACCCTCGAAGTCTCCGCGGACTTCGGCGCAAAGTTCGACGCCGTGCTGTACGTGCAGACCTCCACGCCCACGCAGCTTCGCCATTGGCCGACGTTCTGATCAGCCGTTCGCCTGCAACTCGAACAGGATCTCGTCGATGGCGTCCGCGGCTTTGTCCAGCGGCAGCACGCAGGTCCCCGCGCCGCGGTGGCCGCCGCCGCCGTAGCGGGACATCAGCTCGCCGACCGAGGTGTTGCAGGTGCGGTTGAAGATGCTGTGGCCGACGGCGGCGATCACGGTGTCGTGGCGCGGGCCCCAGTGGACGCGGAGTGAGACGTTGGCGTCGGGGAAGAGTGAGTAAACGAGGAAGCGGTTGCCGGCGGGGAGGCGTTCGACCTCGCGGAGGTCGGTCACGACCACGTTGTGCAGCTGGAAGCTGTTGCGCGAGAGCAGGCGCTTGTAGTCCGTGACCTCGCCGCGGATGCGCTCCACGCGCTCGCGCACCTCGGGCTGCTGGAGCACCTCGCGGATGGGCATCGTCTTCAGCCACTCGGCGAGCTTGCGGAAGTAGTCCTCGAACGACCCCAGGCCCGTGCGGCTGTCGATCGTGTAGCCGAGGAGGATGTAGTCGCGCGGGTTCTCGACGTCATCCGGCGTGAGCAGCGCGGCGTCGAGGCGGTCGGTCTCGTCCACCAGCCGATCGAGGCGCAACAGGTCCGGATCGCCGGGGTGGAGCTCGAGGTAGTGCTCGTACACCAGACGCGCGGCCGAGGGAGCGAGGCGATAGCGGCCCTGGAACTCCGCGGGCGGCTTCTCGTTGCTGTCCGTCAACAGGTGATGGTCGAACCACATCCCGCAGCGCGAGTCGTACGGCAGGTTGACGAGGATGTCGTTTGCGCTGATCTCGATGCGCTTGTCGGTGATGTCCTGAGGGTGTACGAGCAGCAGGTCGTCCACCTGCTCCTTCATCGTGATGATGACGGTACTCGTCAGGCCATCGAGGTCACCGCGGGTGACCAACCGCATCGCAATCCTCCGGAGAAGTGTTTTTTACCTCGCCGGGTGCGTGACACGCAAGCGTCAGCGGCGCTTCTTCTTTTTTGCCGTCACGGCAGGTGCGGCGGCCGTGCCCGGGTCGCGGAAGATCCACCAGAGCGCAAACGCGATGGCGTACATCAGCACCAGCCGGTAGAAGTGGTTCAGTACGCCCCAGACGTTCCGCTCCAGCGGGGTGTAGTGGACCGTGCTCCACATCCCCAATTTCGCCACGTAGATCGACATCACCTCCACGACCGTGCCAAGGACGTGCGTCAGCGCAAGGCAGATCGCCGCGATGACGAAGCCGCCCATGTTGCGGTCCGAGAACGTCCGCCGCGACGCCGCGAAGAGCGCCGTCAGCAGGGCGATGTTGAAGGTCAGGTCGCGGATCGGCATCGCCGGACGCTGCTTCGAGCGCCGGTCGAAATCCTCGCGGTCGACGGTGGTGTGGTTGTCCTCCTGCGGGCGGAGGCGCGTCACCGGCGGCTTCTCGAAGGCGCGCATCAGCTTCTCGGCCGAGGCGGCGATCACGCGGTCGTAGACGGGCGTCAGGAACGCCCAGAGCACGACACCGGCCACGAATCCGGCGAAGCCTTTAAGAGCGAGTCGCCAGTCGATTCGGGGCAACGCGTGCGCTCCATAACAGGAAGAAGGCGATGGCGGAGAGGATGATCAGAATCTGCCAGACGGCGGTGTGGAACATATCGAACAGGCGCGGCTGGTAGGCGCCGAGAAGGTAGAGCGTGACGATGCGGACGGCGTTGAGGAGCTGCACCGCCAGCGCGCCGAGAAGCAGCCCCGCCGCGCGTGCCTTCATCGATGCGGGAAAGGCGACGATCGACGCCAGCAGGATCAGCATCGCCTCGACGCCGTTACAGCCGTTGTTGATGTTCACCCCGAACCGCGACGAGCTGATGACCGTGCCGGTCGTGGTGACCTTCTGGCCGATGACGTTGAGGAGCACGCCCGAAACCTCGGCGACGCCCTTCGTGAAGGGGACGATCACGTTGTCGTTGACCGGACTCCAGGCGATGAGGAGGTACGCGGCGACGAGGATGGCGAAGAATTTGACGAGAAACAGGACCTGGGTGCGCTGCATAGGACGGCGCGGATGGTAGCACGGGCCAAACGTAGGGCGTGGCTTCAGCCCGCCTCCCCCCGTCCCTGCCCTACGCCCCGTAGACACTTAATCGCACCGAGGTACGATCACTCCCGCGGTGACATACGGTCCCTTTCACAGGTTCCAGTCGGCTGAGGACAACGAGCTCGTTCACACCACGGGTCTACTGGGTGGTCGGCCATCGAGAAACATAGCCGCAGGGTTGTTTCCGAAGGTGAAGGCGTTCGAGGGGCCGTTGCCGCCAGGACGAATCGGCATCGAGTTCTACACCGCCGTCGCTCCCGATCCCAACCATGTTCCGGGTTGTCCCGTGTGGAGCGGACCGCGCGAAGGTGTTCTTGTTTCCAGGGAAGACCCTGATCTTGTCCTGATCGCCGTTACAATCATCAGGCGGGTGGACCGATGAAACACGCTGAGCCACACGAAGTGCAGGAAGACGCCATCCCCGGATTGGTCCTCAGCCTCTCGGAGACGCGCCTTCGCGAGCTGTTCCCCGTTCCCTTCGTACCGATGGATCCGTATTCCGAGCCCGAGCCGTCGGATGGGGCGCTCGTGCGCCTCGAGAGCGGTCTACATGTCGTAGTGGTATACGGCACGATCACGCATCGGGTGACATTGTCATTCCCTGCGAGCGCCAATCTCAGTCGCACGCTCGAATCGGTCTTCGCAGAAGTGCCGATTCGCGCCACCGAAATCGTCTGGACGGCCGAGAGCGTGGCTAGAACAGCCGCGCGATGAGCGCGGCGACGGCTGTCTCGACGCGCAGGATGCGCGCGCCGAGGGAGACCGGCGCGAAGCCGATGCGCTGGAGGGACTCGACTTCCTGCGTGATGAAGCCGCCCTCCGGGCCGATGGCGAGCGTCACGGGGTGACCGACGGCGCGGGGGCAGGAGCCGGCGGCGACGGGGTGGGCGACGAGCGCCAGGGAGTCGCGTGCGATCGACGGGAGCTCCTCCTCGACGAACGGCCGGAACAGGCGTCGCGTCTCGATCACCGGCAGGACCGTGTCCCTGGCCTGCTCCAGCCCGAGGACGCGCTGGAGGAGGAGGTTCTCCTCGGAGAGCCGCGGCGATTTCCAGTAGCTCTTCTCCACCCGCCAGGCGTTGATAAGGATGATGCGCTTGACGCCGAGGGAGGTGGCGGAGGCGATGACGCGGTTCAGCACCTTGGGCCGCGGGAGCGCGAGAATCAAAGTGAGCGGCAACGGCGGAGGCGGCTCGCGATCGAGCGTGACCTGCAGTTCGAGCACGTCGTCGAGCCGACTGACGGCACCCGTGCCGATGCGTCCGTTCAGGACGCCCACGACCAGCGACGCACCAACCGCGGCACGGTGCACGCCCGTCACGTGCTCCAGCCGCCGCCCGCGCAACTGCGCGACGCCGGGAGCAACGAAGTCGTCCTCGAACAGCAGAATGAGATTCATGGCAGCGCGATCACGAATGCCGGCTTCTCATACCAGATCCGGCCGCCGTGCAGCTCGACGAGTTGCTTCGCGATCGCCAGGCCGAGGCCAGCGCCGCCGGTCGCGCGCGAGCGCGACTCGTCGACGCGATAGAAGCGGTCGAAGATCCGCTCGGCATGCTCCGGCGGGACGCCCGGACCGTCGTCGGAAACACGAATCTCGACCCCGGAGCCCACGCGCATCGCGCTCACTTCGACGCGACTCTCCGCATGCACGAGCGCGTTGTTGACGAGGTTCCGCACCACCTGCACCAGCCGCCGCGCGTCCGCGCGCACGACCAGATCCTCGGGCACATCACGGATCACAGACGCGGGTGCCGCGCGCTCCACGATCTCCGCCACACTCACTTCCGCCAGCTCCAACCGCAACACGCCCGCCTCAGCCAGCGAGAGCTGCTGCAGGTCATCGACGAGACGCGCGAGCGTTGTCGCCTCCTCCTCGATCGAGCCGAGGAACTTCGCGTCCGCGGCGACGACGCCGTCCTGCGCCGCCTCGATGTGGACGCGGATGTTCGTCAGCGGCGTACGCAGCTCATGGGCGACGTCGCTCACCATGTTCCGCCGCGCCCGCTCGTTCCGCTCCAGCCCCTCGGCCATCGAATTGAACGCACGCCCGAGCTCCGCAACCTCGTCCTCGCCGCGCACCGGCACGCGCGCGTCGAGCCGCCCGCTGGCGAGTGCACGCGCTCCCGCGGTCAGGGCTTCGACCGGCGCGAGGACGCGGCGGAAGATCGTCAGCATGACCAGTACCGCCAGCAGCGCCGCGGCGGTGAGGCCGATCATGAGCAAACGATTCGGGACGAGGCGCAGCCGCGGCCCAGCGGGATCATTCGGCGGCAGGAAGTAGACCGCGCCTACACCCTCCACCCGAAACGGCTCGGTCTTGAGCAGGATCGCCTCCAGACCTCGTCCCTCGCGGCGGCTCAGCTCCAACCCATCCGGCAGCAGTCGCAGTCGATACGCCTCGAGCTCAGGCGGATAGCGCGTCGTACGCCCGTCAGGGCCGATGACGATCGTGCGCATCCTGGTGCGGGCGTGGATCTGCTGAAGTGCCGTTCGCAGATCCCCTCCGCCGCGAATGATGTCGATCGCCCCCGTAGTCGCCGAGCGCCGCTGCGCCACCATGAACCGGTCCAGCTCGCGCCGGTAGGTAAAGCTCGAGAACATGCCTGCCGCGGAGATCGCGGCCGCGATGATCAGGACCATCGGGACAACGAGGCGCCACCGTAGCGAGCGGATGATCATTTCGCGAACTTGTACCCGACGCCGAACACGGTGGCGATGGCCTCGCCCGCCGCGCCGAGCTTGCGCCGGAGATTCTTGATGTGGACGTCGACGGTGCGGTCGAGGCCGTCGTAGTCCTCGCCGAACGCGCGGTCGACGAGCTCCTGCCGCGTGAACGTCCGTCCCGCCGCGGTGGCAAGCGCGTCCAGCAACCGATACTCCGTCGGCGTCAGCAGCACCTCGGACTCCCCCGCGCGAACTTCGCGACGCACGCGATCGATGGTGATTCCCGCGATCTCGACGACGTCGTCCTCGGCCGCCCGGCGCAGCACCGCACGCACGCGCGCCATCAATTCGCGCGGGCTGAAGGGCTTCGTGACGTAGTCGTCGGCGCCGAGGTCGAGGCCGGTGAGCTTATCCTCCTCGGTGGTGCGGGCGGTGACCATGATGATCCCCGGCACAAAGGGAGATTCGCGCAGCGCGCGGCAGACGGCGAGACCGTCCATCCGAGGAAGCATCAGATCGAGAACGACGAGGTGCGGCTCGCGCTCCTTCGCCACCTCCAGCGCCCGCACACCGTCCTCGGCCGTAGCGACGTCGTACCCCTCGCGCTGCAGGTAAAGGGCGATCATCTCACGGGTCTTCGGGTCGTCCTCGACGAGCAGGATGCGGCGCCTCACCGGGTCATCGTAGCGAGACTGATGAAGAAGTGATGAAGTTGATATCATCCGCCGCCAATGGACATCACCACACGAAAAGTCGGAGACGTGACGATCGTCGACTTCAAGGGGCGCCTCGCGATCGGCGTGAGCGACTCCGTGCTCCCGAGCCTCATCGGCGAGATCCTTGGCGACGGATCGAAGAAGATCCTGCTCAACCTCTCGGACATGGATTACATCGACAGCAACGGACTCGGCGAGCTGGTGCAGGTCTTCCGCGAGTCGAAGCGCGGAGGCGCGTCTCTGCGCCTCCTCAAACCGCACGACCGCGTGGCCAAGACGCTCCGGCTCACGAACCTCCTCCCCATGTTCAAGGTGTACGACACGGAAGAGGACGCATTGAAGTCCTTCTCGGAGCTGCACGCGCTATTCCCCGCTCGCGACCTTCGTTCCGCTCGCCCGATCGGGCACGTGTACGCCCGCGGTGTCTTCGTCCGCTCCGCGCAGTTTGCGCAGCAGCGCCCAGTAGACGCTGAGCGAGCGCTCGAGGACCCACAGCGGCGCGAACAGACACGCCTTCAGCGGGAAGAACGACGACGCGCCGACCCGTCCTCGTATGGCAAGAGCCATGGAGGCGAGCGCGATGACGCCCGCGTAGCCGCCCGCGAGCTGCAGGCCGCCGGCGACGGCGAGGAGCACGAGCAGCGGAACGAGCGCGAAGAAGAACGCCGTCTTCACCGGCAGCTCGAAGTCGTCGCCCGCGAGACGGGGACGCGCCGACAGCCATTCGCCGAGGGCGCCGGGCTCGCGGCGGACGAAGACGTCGGGTGCGGGATAGACCTCCGCGCCGACGGCGGCGAGGCGCCGCGCCTGTGCTTCCGCGGAGGTCGCCGTCGTGAGCGCGCGTAACGCCCGGAGAGCGCTGCGGCGGAAACCGAACGTCGCGCCGTGATCGGGCTGCGGCTCGATGCCGCGATGGATGAGGATCCTCCCGGCGTCGATCCCACCCCACCAGGGCATGGGATCGAGGTAATCCTGCGGCTCGACGACTTCGTGCACGTCCAGCAGGTCGCACAGCTGGCCGGCGGCTTCGGTCGTGTAACGAATGTCCTCCGCGGCGACGATCACTTTCTCGCACGCCGCGTACGCCGACGCGGCCCGCACGATGTCGATGCCGCTGCCCGCGCGGTGCTCCGCCGGCACCGCCACATGGCGGCCCACCCAGCGCAGGATGCGCGCATTGCGCTCGAATCGCAGCCGCGGAGAAGGATCGAGAATCACGACGTCGCAGTCGGCGACGGCGAGGGTGGAGAGATAGGTGGCGAGGTCGCGGAGCTCGGAGGCCGAAGCCGTTGCGTTCCGCACCAGCACGACGTAACTGCAGCTCCGGTCCTGGGGACGTTTCGTAGCCATCTTGACAGAGGGGGAAGAGCGAGCAACGTGCCATCACGAGCGACGGAGAAAGGAGAAAGGAAAAGGAGAAAGAGAAACCCCTTTTCACTTTTTTCTTTTCACTTTTCTCTTTCTCCTCGGTCGTGGCACTCCCCTTGTACCGACCAGTCCGATGCACATCTGGCCGGGCAAACCCTACCCCCTGGGCGCCACCTGGGATGGCGTCGGCACCAACTTCTCCGTGTTCTCCGAGGTCGCGACGCGGGTGGAGCTCTGCCTGTTCGACGCGAGCGGCCAGGAGACCCGCGTCGACCTTCCGGAGAGCAGCGCGTTCATCTGGCACGGCTACCTGCCGAACATCGGCGCCGGGCAGCGTTACGGCTTCCGCGTCCACGGGCCGTGGGAGCCGGACAACGGCCATCGCTGCAATCCGAACAAGCTCCTCCTTGACCCGTACGGCAAAGCCGTCGAAGGCCAGGTGCGGTGGGACGAGGCGGTGTTCCCGTATCACTTCGACGATCCGGAAAATTCGAAGAACGACGCCGACAGCGCGCCGCACATGCCGAGATCGGTGGTCATCAACCCCTACTTCGACTGGGAGGATGACCGGCGTCCGAACACGCCCTGGCACCGCACGATCATCTACGAAGTCCATGTGAAGGGCTTCACCATGAAACACCCCGGCGTGCCGGAGAACATCCGCGGCACGTACGCCGGTCTGGCCCACCCCGCCGCCATCCGCTACCTCCGGCAGCTCGGCGTGACCGCGGTGGAGCTCCTCCCCGTCCACCAGTTCATCCACGCCAACCACATCCTCGAGAAGGGACTCCGCAACTACTGGGGCTACGACTCCATCTCCTTCCTCGCGCCGCACAACGAGTACGCGGCCAGCGGGCAGTCGGGGCAGCAGGTGACGGAGTTCAAGCAGATGGTCAAGGCCCTGCACCAGGCGGGCATCGAAGTCATCCTCGACGTCGTCTACAACCACACGTCCGAGGGGAATCACCTGGGGCCGGTCCTGTCGATGAAAGGCATCGACAACGCGGGGTACTACCGCACCGTCCCGGACAACCATCGGTACTACATGGACTACACCGGCACCGGGAACAGCCTGAACATGCGGCACCCGCACGTGCTGCAGCTGATCATGGACTCGCTGCGGTACTGGCACCTGGAGATGCACGTCGACGGATTCCGCTTCGACCTTGCGGCCACCCTCGCGCGCGAGCTGCACGACGTCGATCGCCTCTCGGCGTTCTTCGACATCATCCAGCAGGATCCGTTCATCTCGCAGGTGAAGCTGATCGCGGAGCCGTGGGACGTCGGCGAAGGCGGCTACCAGGTCGGCAACTTCCCGTCGCTGTGGTCGGAGTGGAACGGCAAGTACCGCGACGTCGTGCGCGACTACTGGCGAGGTACGGATCAGACGCTCGACGACTTCGCGACGCGGCTCACGGGCTCGTGGGATCTGTACGCCGCGAATGGACGGCGTCCGTACGCGAGCATCAACTTCATCACGGCGCACGACGGGTTCACGCTGCGGGACCTGGTCTCGTACAACGAGAAGCACAACGAGGCGAACCGGGAGGACAACCGCGACGGCGCGGGCGACAACCGCTCCTGGAACTGCGGTCACGAGGGCCCGACGGACGACCCGGACGTGAACGCGCTGCGCGCGCGGCAGCAGCGGAACTTCCTCGCAACCCTCTTCCTCTCCCAGGGCGTCCCGATGCTCCTCGGCGGCGACGAGCTCGGACGCACGCAGCAGGGAAACAACAACGGCTACTGTCAGGACAACGAGCTGTCGTGGTTCGACTGGGAGCACGTGGACGACGGGCTGTACGCGTTCGTCGCGCGGGTGATCCGCTTCCGCAACGACCATCCGGTGTTCCAGCGGCGGCGCTGGTTCCACGGACGCCAGGTGCGCGGGGTGAGCGACATCGGGTGGTTCAAACCGGACGGCCAGGAGATGTCGGATCAGGACTGGCAGGCGGGGTTCGCGCGGACGGTGGGGGTGTTCCTGAACGGGAAGGCGATCCCGAACCCGGACTCGCGCGGCGAGCCGGTCGTGGACGACAGTTTCTACCTGCTCTTCAACGCCCACCAGCAGGCGCTGCCGTTCACGCTGCCGACCGGGCCCTGGGGCAACCGGTGGGAGAAGGTCATCGACACGAACGAGCCGGTCCCGGACCTGCGCGAGCACCACGAGTGGCAGGCGGGCGCGCACGTGCAGGTGGAGGGATACTCGCTGGTGGTCCTGCGACGCGCGGATTAGAGGGCAGAGCGCAGAGGGCAGAGGGCAGAAGAGACAGCCGGCTTCCCTCTTCTGCCCTCTGCCCTCTGCGCTCCGCCCTCTGCCTTGCGTTACGATGGGCCGGTCCGTGCGTCTAACGGAAGGACTGCCATGAAACGCAACGTCTTCGTCCAGGCCCTCGCTCTCGTCGTCCTCGCCTCGGTGCTCGCCATCGTCGCGAACGCATTCGCGTCGCGGACGCGCATGCTCGTGCTGCCGGGCTACTACCCGAACGCGCTGCGCGTCCCGCCGCGGGAGCCGGAGCGCGTGCCACCTCCGCCGCGGACGGAGACGGCGGTCTTCGAGACCACGACGACCGTCGCGCCGAGCCCGGTGGTGACGACCACGACTACGCCCACCACGACGACGGCAGCACCTGCCCTGACGACAACGGCAACCACCCCCACCGTGCCGGCCCAGACACCCGAGCCGGTCGCGAGACCCATCGCCCCGCCCGCTCCGAAGGTCGATCTCGCGAAGTTCCAGCCGCACCCCGACAAAGCTTCCGTCGACGTCAGCGGCGATGAAGTCGCAGCCCTGTACGCCGCCGGCGCGCTCTTCCTCGACGCCCGCCGTACCTCGGTCTACGAAGAGGGCCACATCGCCGGCTCGCGGTCGTTCTCGGTATGGGAATCGGACATCGACGACAAGGTCAACAAGCTTTTCGAAGAGCGCCCCGATCCCGCGGACCAGAACAAGCCCATCGTCATCTACTGCTCCGGCGGCGCGTGCGAGGACTCGCACATGCTCGCGCAGAAGCTGTGGGGCATCCAGTTCAACAACGTGTACGTCTACAAGGACGGCTTCCCGGACTGGCAGAAGCGCGGCGGCGCAGTCCGCACCGGCGCGAATCCCTAAGCTCAGAAAATCAATAGTTCAGAAAAATCAATAGTTGAAGAAGCTCCTCATCGCCCTCGTCCTGCTGCTGGCCGCGCTGCACGTCGCGACGGTGATCCTTGTCCCGCCCCGCGTCGATCGGATGCAGAACCGCGTCTACGGCGTGATCTCTCCGGTCTCCCCGCGCGCCCAGGCCCTGCACGCGAAACTCACCATCGCCGATCTCCACGCCGACTCGCTCATCTGGGGACGCGACCTCCTCGAGCGCAACGACCGCGGCCAGGTCGACCTCCCCCGTCTCCGTGAGGCGAACGTCGCCGTGCAGGTGTTCAGCGTCCCGACGCAGGTGCCGAAGGAGCGCTCGCGCGTCGGCACGCGCCGCGATCAGCTCGACCTGCTGACCGTCGCCGCGTTCTGCAACGCGTGGCCGCCGATGACCTGGTTCCGCCGCGACTCCCGCGCGCGCCACGCCGCGAAGCTGCTGCACGGTTTCGCGAAGAAGAGCGACGGCGCGTTCACCGTCATCCGCACCCGCCCCGATCTCGACCGCGCCCTCGCCACCAAGACCCTCGGCGGCATCCTCGCCCTCGAAGGACTGCACTCGCTCGAGCACGACATGGACAACGTCGACGTCCTCTTCGACGCCGGCTACCGCATCGCCGGTCTCGTCCACCAGTTCGACAACGAGCTCGGAGGATCGTCCCAAGGCCTCGACCGCGGCGGCCTCACGCCGTTCGGACGCGGCGTCGTCCAGCGGATGGAACAGCGCGGCATGATCATCGACCTCGCCCACGCCTCCCCCGCCCTCCTCCGCGACGTCGTCAAGATCGCCAAACGCTCCGTCCTCGTCTCCCACACCGGCGTCCGCGGCACCTGCGACCGCCCGCGCAACCTCAGCGACGAAGAAGTCCGCCTCATCGCCGGCACCGGCGGCGTCATCGGTATCGGCTTCTGGTCCGGCGCCGTCTGCGGCCCCGACGCCCCCGCCATCGCGAAAGCCATCCGCCACACGGTCAACCTCGCCGGAATCCAACACGTCTCCCTCGGCTCCGACTTCGACGGCGACAAGATGCCCTTTGACGCCACCGGCCTGGTCCAGATCACGGGCGCGCTCCTCGCGGAGGGATTCTCCGAGGAAGAAGTGGCGGCGATCATGGGCGGGAACCTGATCCGGTTGCTGCGAACTACATTGCCAAATAGTTAGGGGCCGAGTGTCATCGTAAATGACAATCCGTGACTCGCGGATCACTCGTCGCGATCCGAGACAGACTTCCCGTTCACCGCGGTTGATGAAGGTGGTCATCGACCGTAGGGCGTGCGACCGTAAGCGTACGATCCCGCGAGCCACGATCGATGGAGGCCTTCATCGATTTCGCGATGCCGGCGTCCACGTTTGATGACACGCGTCATCGATCGTCGCGTCGCTGGAGGCTCGATCGATGGCAGGCTCCATCGATCGCAGCGGCGAGGACATGGGATTCGACTACGACCTCACTCAACATCAACGACGAAGTCGATAACACTGACGATTTCCGAGTGACGATCGATGACCGGCGTCATCAATCGCAGCTCACGGGACCGTACGGTCCCGTTTGCGCTTTCCAAACTCGATGGAGTCCTCCATCGATCGCAGGAGGCGGCTGGACTCGCGCGACGACGTATCCCAATCGAACCTCGCGCAGTTCGCTGCACGGTCGACGGCCGGCCCCATCGATCGCGGCGGTGCGGAACGTAAGATTGACGACGACCGCCATCAACATTAGCGACGGCGTGGACAAACGAGACGGCGGGCAGGGTTCCTCGCGAGAGCGGGGCCCGCAAGGATGCCGGCGGAGCGGCCGGCTGGAAGCCGGCGCTCCGAAACCCTTTGCGGGGTCGTACGTCCGATAAGATGCGGACCGCATGAAAGACTGGCTTACCCACCCTTGGCTCACCGTGCGCGTGCAGATCGCGCTCGGGGTGATCTTCGTCGTCGCGGCGTGGCCGAAGATCGTCGATCCGCCGTCGTTCGCGCACATGATCTTCAACTACCGCATCCTGCCGGCGGGATTGATCAACATCAGCGCGCTGGTCATGCCCTGGGTCGAGTTGATCGTCGGGCTTTGCCTGATTCTCGGCGTGTGGGTACGGCCGGCGCGGTGGATCGTCACGGCGATGCTGGTGGTCTTCATCATCGCGATCAGCATCAACCTCTTCCGTGACAATGCGATCGACTGCGGCTGCTTCGATACGTCGGCGGCGAACCTGACGCACGAGGAGCGCATCCGCGACATGTGGATCGTGGTCGTCCGCGACATCGGGATGCTGTTGATGTGCGCCCAGCTGTGGTGGGCCGAGCGCGTCAAACGGACGTCGACTAGTTCGCCCGCTTCATGATCTCGGCGCCCAGGGTGAGCGCCTCCGGGACGAGCATCCCGTAGAGCTTGTGTCCGTTGTCCCCGTTCGTCAGGACGACCAGCCCCTCCTTCGACCTCGGGAACAGCATGACCAGCGCGTGGACGTCCTTGTCCGCGCCGCCGTGGATCAGCGCGTACTCCCCGTTCGGCAGGTTCGTGTGGTTCACCTCCGGAGTTAAGTCAGATCTGACTGGCTGGAACTATTGCCAAACCGAACACCCGACCGTACATTGCCGTCCACCAGATCCGCACCCCCCGGAAATTCGCTTCATCAGGAGAATGCATGCGCATTTCGCTCGGAGTTCGTCTGCTCCTCGCTCTCGCTCTCGCTCTGCCGCTCGGCGCCCAGAACGTCTGTCCGCGCGAGCGGGGACTGAACGGCGTCGCCGGCTACTACACGCCCGGCGATCGTTATCAGCACGCGATCGTCTCGAACGACGGCTCGCTCTACGAGATCTTCTTCGACCCCGCCCGAGGAATCTTCCAGTCCAGCGTCGCGCGGCTGCGCGACACCATCGCCCTGGCCGGCTTCGCGGCGCCGCTGGACGCGAACCGCCAGATCATCCTCGCCGCGCGGCGCGACGGCGAGATTCATCAGGTCTGGCTGGGCCCCTCAGGCATCGGCAGCGCGCTGCTCGATCGCGTGAACGGCACCATCGACGTGGGCGGGATCTATTCGTCCGACACCGGCCGGCAGCGCGCGATCGCCGTCACGAACACCGGCGACGTCGTCGAGCTCGCGTGGCAGCCCGGCATGGGCGTCACCCGCACGACGCTGACGAACATCGCCGGCGCGACGCACGTGGCCGGGTTCTTCACGCGCGATGACTTCGTCAACATCGCCCTCGTCACCACGAATCGCAACGAGGTCTGGGAGATCTTCTACAAGAACCCGGCGAGCATCGGGAAGAGCGTCATCGCCACGACGGCGGAGCCGATCGTCGACGTGGCCGGCTTCTACAGCGACGACGATCAGTTCCGCCACGCGATCCTGGCGCTGCGCGGCGGCGGCATCCAGGAGGTCTTCTACCATCCTGTCAAAGGCAAGGGCTCGTCGGTCGTCACGACGGTCCCGGGCGTACGGCACATCGCCGGCTACACGACCGCCCCGCACGACCGCACGCGCCACGTCATCCTCGGCCTCGACGACGGCAGCGTGCGCGAGCTGTTCTTCAACCCGGCGACGGGCAAGGGCGTGGGCGTGCTCCGCACGTACACGCAGGAATTCACGGCCGGCGAGGATACGAGCGCCGAGGGGCCGAACGCGGTGCAGCCGCAGCCGTATTCGTCGACCGCGGGGCTGATGACCGCGGTCGCCGGCAACGACGTGGTGCTGTACTCCGTGAGCCTCAACGCGGGCGTGTGGCGCTCCGATGCAGCGCGGGCGTGGCGGCAGCTCGGAAATTCGCCGCAGCGCACGGCGTCGATGGCCCAGGACCCGGGGAACGCGCTGCACATCGCCGCGGGCGAGCGCGCCGGCGACGCGGGCGATCCGGTGCTGAACCGGAGCGGCGTGTGGGAGTCGCGCGACGGCGGCAACAGCTGGTCGTACATCCTGAATCCGCGCACGCTCGGCGGAGGCTGTTCGTCGCAGGCGATCCCCGCCCTGGCGTTCGACAGGGACGGCGCCCTGTATGCGGCAACCGACTGCGGGATCGCGAAACGGCTCGCGGGCGCGAGCGCGTTCACGCTGCTCGCCGGCAGTGGAGGCGCGCCGGTCACGAACGTGGTGACGCACACCGTAGGCACGGCGGTGTGGGTGTGGGCGCGGACGCAGAGTGAGTTTCTGCTGTCGAAAGACGCGGGGACGACGTGGGAGCGCATCGCCATTCCGGCGATGATCGGCCCGGATGCAATCCGTCATGGCACGCGCGGGGAGCCGTTCTCCATCGCGGCCTTCGACACCACGGCCTTCACGATCGGCAGCACGTCGCGCGGCGGCGCGGCGCTCGCGCTCGACGGCAACACGAAGATCTGGTCGCTCACCGACATCCGCGACGGCGACGGCACCGGCCTGGGCGGCCGCCGCTTCGTGAAGGCGGTGTTCGTCAACAATCCGGCGCCGCGCTGGGTGCTGCTCGCGGGCACGGGACAGGGCATGTTCCTGGGCGACGTCGCGGCAGGCCGCATCAACAGGTGGAAGCGCATCGCCGAGACGCCGTGGATCGCGGTCGCGCCGGACAAGCATGAGTTCGTGCCCGTCTCCACGATTCACGTCGACCTCTGGGATGCGCACGTCGCCGACGGGCCCGATCCCGTCATCTGGCTGACGACGGACGGCGGCGTCTATCGCACGACGCTGTCGGCGGCGGTCGCGAGCGCTCCGGGAGTCTCCCCGCCCTACCGCCATCAGAACGCAGGGCTGAAGACCATGCACGCGCACACGATCTCGCTGGTCACGGAGAGCCCGGTGCGCCGCTCGAAGGTCGCCTTCGCGACGGCCGACAACAACGAGTGGGTGCGCACGTCGACGCCGATCGTCGCGCCGGAAGCGACGTGGAGGCACTGGGGGTTTCAGGGGGACTCGAACTGGACGGCGGCGGACAACGGCGGCGCGCTGGCGATCATCATGCGCAACGGGCAGACCGTGCACCTGACCGCGTTCGGCGATCCGGCGCCCCCGGCCGCGAAGTTCTGGGCCGAGGCGCCGAGGAGGTTCACGATCTACCCGGCGGGAGGGTTCCAGGCGGAGCAGTTCATCCACGTCATTCAGTCGGCGAAGGGCGAGCCGCCCAATCCGCTGCTCGACGTCGTGATGCTGAGCCATCTGCCGCTGGCCACGCCCAATCCGGCGAACACGAAGGTGCTGATCCGCAGCCGGACGTTCGCGTCGAACCCGGATCAGCCGACGTCGAAGTTCGCCGCGCCGGCGTGGACGGTCGAGGACGCGGCCCTTCCGAACGGCGCACAGCGCGTGTGGGCCTCGGGCGGCCGCACCGTGCAGGGCGGACCGGTGTATTACCTGTACGCGGAGGACGGCGCGCCGCGCGTGTTCCGGCGCGCGGCCGCGGGCTCGCCGTGGATCGATCTCACGCCGGCGATCGGAGCGCCGCTGCTGCCTCCGGCGTACGGCGCGGTGAGCGGACCAGTGTTCCCGAATCCGTACGACCGCAATCACGTGCTCGTGCTGACCAGCCGCGGCGTGCGCGTGTCGCTCAACGGCGGCACGACGTTCGCGGACGACGAAGTGCTGACGGCGCTGATCACGGGATCGGGCACTTACCCGCTGACGTCGATGTACAGCGGCGCGAACCCCACGCAGGTCGTGCACTTCAGTCAGGCGCGCGCGATGGGGACGCTCGCGGACGTCGCGTTCCTGCGCGAAAACTCCACCGAGCTGGTGGTCGCGTCGCCGTACACGGGGCTGTTCTACCGCAACACGGCCTGCGGGACGTGGCAGTCGCTCACGCCCTTCCTGCCGAGGCCACTGACGGCGATCGGCTCCGTGGGGATCGACCACGAGGCGGTGTACGCCGCGATCGACGGACGCTCGGTCTGGCGCGTCCGGGCATATGAACTGGCGCCGGCGGCCACGTACTACCGCCGCGACGGACTGGCCGGCGGCCAGGTCGCACGCCTCGTGCGGGCGGACGGGCCCGCGGTCTCGGGCCAGGCGGTGCGCGTCATCGCCACCCGCCCGGACGGCACGGAGGTGTTCAACGGGCCGCTGGTCACGGACGGCGCCGGCGGCATCGTGCTCCCCGCCCTGCCGCCCGGCCTGTACGTCGTCCACGCGAGCTTCAACGGCGCCACCGGCGTCAGCGGATCGGGGGTGAGCTTCACGGTGACGCTGTAGGAGCGAATGAAGTGTGGTTGGGGTCAGACCCCAACCACACTTACGGCTGCACCCACCCCGCGAAGTTCATCTTTCCGTTCTCGATCTTGATCATCGCCACGGGCTTGATCGGGTTGCGGTCCGGACCCATGGTGATCGTACCGGCGACGCCTTCGTAGCCCTTCGTCTGCGCGATCTGGTCGCGGATGGCTTTCTTGTCCAGCGAGCCCGCGCGCTTCGCCGCGTCCGCCCAGATCCGCAGCGCGTCGTATCCCAGGGCTGCATTCGCCTCGGGCTTCTTGCCGTGACGCTTGCTATATTCGGCGACGAATTTCTGCACGACCGGACGCGTGTCGCCGACGAAGTAGTGATCGGAGAAGTACGACCCTTCGATCGACTTGCCGCCGATCTCGATGACCGCGGCTGAGTCCCAGCCATCACCGCCGACGAGGGGGATGGTCAGGCCGAGGTCGCGCGCCTGAATCGCGATCTGCCCCACCTCGGTGTAGAAACCAGGGATGAACAGCGCCTGCGGCGACGCCGCCCGGATGGTCGTGAGCTGCGGGCGGAACTCCGTGTCGCCGCCGGAGTAGCTCTGCTCCGCCACGATCTTGCCGCCCGCGCCTTCGAATTCCTTGCGGAAGACTCCGGCGAGGCCGACGGAGTAGTCGTTCTTCTTGTCGACGAGGATTGCCGCGGTGTCGAGCTTCAGCCGATCACGCACAAACACCGCCAGCGCCTTGCCCTGCAACGGGTCGGTGAAGCAGACGCGGAAGATGTACTCGCCCTTCTCCGTGACCTTGGGATTGGTCGACGACGGAGAGATCATCGGGACGCCGCTCCCCTGCGCGATCGGCGCAGCCGCGAGCGACTGGTTCGACGAGTTCTCACCGATCAGGGCCTCCACGCCCGACGCGGTGATGAGCTTGGTGACCACCGACGCGGCCTCCTCCGCGCGTCCCTGGTCGTCTTCGACGACCAGCCGGATCTGGCGGCCGAGTACGCCGCCGGCGGCATTGATCTCATCGGCGGCGATCTTCACGCCGTTGACGGTGGCGGTGCCGAACGCGGCCTCGCTGCCGGTCAGGGCACCGTAGAAGCCAACTGGAATATCCCCTGTCGTGCCCGCCGTTTGGGCTTCGCGGCCGGGGCGGCAGGCCAACACGAAAAGTGTGCCTGCAAGAAACAATCGAAACATTCTCACGGTCTTCTCCTCGGACGCGAGTCTATCGTTTGAAAGGATTCAAATGAACGCCAACGACATCCGCAAAGGCATCGTCATCGTATTCGAGGGCGACCTCTGCAAGGTGATGGAGTTTCGCCATCACACGCCGGGCAACCTCAGGGCCATGGTCCAGGCGAAGTTGCGCAACCTGCGCACGGGCAACCAGTTCGAGCACCGCTTCCGGTCGAACGACGACATCGAGCAGGCCTACATCAGCCAGCACGAGATGGAGTACATGTACTCCGACGGCCACGCCCATCACTTCATGAACACGGAGAACTACGAGCAGATCGAGATCAGCGAAGACGATCTCGGCGACGCCGCGGCGTGGCTCGAGCCGGGAGTGAAGCTGCAGGTGCAGTTCCACGACCTTAAGCCGATCGGCGTGGAGCTCCCGAAGTCGATGAGGGTGCGGATCAAAGAGACCCAGCCGATGGTCAAGGGCGCGACGCAGTCTTCATCGTACAAGCCGGCGACGCTGGAGAACGGCGTCGTGGTGCAGGTCCCGCCGTTCGTCACCGAGGGCGAGGAGATCATCGTCGACCCCGTGGACAACCGCTACCTCGAGCGCGCGAGATAGTTGACCGTTGGCAGTTGGCCGTCCACAGGAGCTGTTCCTGCCAACTGCCTACTGCATACTGTCAACTGAATGCCCTCGGTCCACTATCTCTGCACGCAATGCGAGCAACGGCTCGCCCGCACCGCGGGTGAGCCTCCGCGCCCGTGTGAGCACTGCGGCGCCGCGACGGACGTCGTCGCACCCGCGGACTTCGTCGAGAGCTGCGCCGCGTGCGGCCACGACCAGCTGTACTTCCAGAAGGACTTCAACCGCACCACCGGCGTCGCGCTGGTGGTGGTCGGCGCGGTGTTCGTGCCGTGGACCTACGGCATCTCCCTCCTCGCGGTGACGATCCTCGACTACATCGTCTGGCGCATCGTGAAGGACGTCATCGTCTGCTACCGCTGCCAGGCCGTCCACCGCGGCTATCCGCCGAACCCGGCGATCCAGCCGTTCGACCTGGTGATCCACGACCGCCACGTGTACGGCGCGGCGCCGCCGGGCGCGGAAGAAGGGCATTAGAAGTCTTGTCCCAGAGCGTGGATCGACAGCTCGTCCACGACCCAGTGGCGCGGCAGTTCCAGCATCTCCACCACCGTCTGCGCCACGAACTCAGGCTGCAGGGACCATGACTCTTCCTTCGTCCCCTCGGTCCCGCCGCCGAAGTAGGTGTCGATGATGCCGGGGGTGATGGTCATGATCTTCACGCCCTTCCCTTTCACCTCCCGCAGCAGCGAGCCGGCGAAGCCCATCACGCCGAACTTGCTGGCGACGTACGGGGCCATGTTGGGGATCACGCGGCGGCCGAGGTCGGAGGCGACGTTCACGATCTGGCCGTAGCCCGAGGTCACCATCTCCGGCAGCACCGCCTTGGTCATGTACATCGTCCCTTTGAGATTCACGTCGATCGTGAGATCGAGCTCGGCGACGCTCCACTCGTCGAACGGTTTGTACCAGCCCACACCAGCGTTGTTGACGAGGATGTCGATCTTGCCGAGGCGCTCGCGGACGACGGCGACGCCGCGCTCGACGGAGTCCCAGCGCGCGACGTCCAGCTCGACGCACAGCTCCGCGCCGGTATCCGCGACCGCGGTGCGCGCGCACGCGGCCACGCGTACGCCTTTGCGGACGAGCTCCATCGCGATGTGGCGGCCGAGGCCGCGGCTGGCACCGGTGACGATTGCGACCTGTCCCCTTAAGTCCGTCATCGGCACGTAGAATAGCGGGTCATGACGGCCCCTGTCCTGCGGTCCTTTCTCGCCTCCACCCTCTTCCTCATCCTCGGATGTACCGCCGCTGTCGCGCCGGACGCGTACGCCGGCAAGCAGCGGGCGGTGTCGCGGGTAGCGCGCGGGCCGGTGCAGTGGAACCACGAATGGGCGAACGGCGCGGTGTTCTACGAAGTCTTCGTGCGGAGCTTCCGGGACTCGAACGGCGACGGGATCGGCGACATCAACGGCCTGATCGAGAAGCTCGACTATCTCAACGACGGCAATCCCGCCACGACCACAGACCTCGGCATCGACGGTATCTGGCTGATGCCGGTCTTCGAGTCGCCCAGCTATCACGGCTACGACACGACTGACTACGAGACCATTGAGCGCGACTACGGCACGAACGCGGACTTCCAGCGGCTGCTGGACGAGGCGCACCGCCGCGGCATCCGCGTGATCGTCGATTTCGTCGTGAATCACACCAGCAGCCAGCACCCGTGGTTCGAGGAGTCGGCGTCGTCGCCGAGCTCGCCGAAGCGGAACTGGTTCGTGTGGTCGAACACGGCGCTGTCATGGCAGCAGCCGTGGGGCGGCGGTATGACGTGGCACCCGAAGAACGGCGCGTACTACTACGGCGTGTTCTGGGGCGGGATGCCGGACGTGAACTGGACGAACCCGGAAGCGAAAGCGGAGATGCTGCGCCTCGCGCGGCACTGGCTGCAACTGGGCGTCGACGGCTACCGGCTGGACGCGACGCGGTACCTGGTCGAGACCGGCCCGGGGACCGGTCAGGCGGACACGCCAGTGACGCACGAGGCATTGCGCGATCTCGCCACGGCGGTACGCGCGGCGAAGCCGGACGCGATGCTGGTCGCGGAGAACTGGACGACGGCGCCGATCATCGCGAAGTACTACGGCTCGACGACGACCATCAAGGGCGGCGACGAGATGCCGGCCAACTTCAACTTTCCGCTGTCGGATGCCATCGTGAACGGCGTGAACAACGGGACGTCCGGCCCGATCAGCACGGCGCTGCTGGACATGCGCTCGCTCTATCCGGAGGGCGTGCTCGACGCGCCGTTCCTCACCAATCACGACCAGCGCCGCCTCGCCTCCACCCTCGGCAACTCCAGCGCGAAGATGCGCAACGCCGCGGCGCTCTTGCTCACGCTGCCCGGCGTGCCGTTCCTCTACTACGGCGAGGAAGTGGGCATCCAGAACGGTCCGACCGGCGGGGACGAGTCGAAGCGCACGCCCATGCCGTGGACGGCCCAGGGCGGGTTCACCTCGGGCAGTCCATGGTTCCAGTACGCACCGGGCGTCGCGACGACGAACGTCGCGTCACAGACCGGCGACCCGAATTCCCTGCTCTCCCGCTATCGCTCGCTGATCCGCGCGCGCAACTCGTCCGCCGCTCTCCGCAAAGGCAAGCTCGAGCTCCTGGGCAGCGGCTCCCCCATCCTCGCCTTCCTCCGCCGCAGCGGCGACGAAGTCGTGCTCGTCGTCCACAACGTCGGCGACTCGCACGCGACCACCGGCAACATGAACGTCCCCGCCGCGGGGTTCGACGCCATCTTCGTGGACGCGTCGGTGCCGACGCCGTCGGGCGGAACAGGCGCGTGGAAGGTGTCGATGCCGCCGCGTTCGACGGGGGTGTGGCGGGTGCGGTAGCAGCCGACAGGGACCGCCGCCGTCCCGGCGGCTGATGTGGCGGCGTCCCGCGCCGCCACTTTGGGCGGGTGGGGGATTCGTCGCGGACGGCAACTTCCGCCGCCCACCCGAGCGCAGGCGCGGGACGCCTGCGCAACAGCCGGCGGAGACGCCGGCGGTCCGCCATCATTCCCGCGCTTCAGCAAGCTCGTCATCCGCCTCGGGATCCGGCGAGGACGCCGGCGCTCCGGCACCGAACGCTACGGCACTCCAGAGAGTGCGGCGAAGGTGCGCTGGACGATCTCCGCATTCACCAGCTTCAATGCTGGAACGAAATCCTCGGTGCCGTACAGGCCAGCGCGGAATGCGCGATCGAGGACAGGGAGGGAAACGACGCGGCCGGACTCGAAGGCATCGCGGATCCGGACGAGGTTGGGATCATGTCGGGTCCCGTCTTCGTCATGAACCGCCAGGCGGCAGAGGAGGTTCAGCGCCGCGAACCGGTGCAGGAAGTGGATCTCCCCCTCGCTGCGGAACTGGTATTCATACTCGTAGGCGATGTCCAGGTATCGGAAGGGATCGACCGTTCCGAGCTCGGCTCTCGTCCAATCGCCAACCGGCTGGCAGTCACCGGCAATCTCAAATGCCATGTAGAGAAAATCTTTGACGGCGTTGGTCGACTCTTCGTATTCGCGCTCGTAGTTGCTCTTGTCGATCCGGCAGACATTCACGGCATGACGCCTTTGAGGACCGCGGGCTTGTCCGCGTCCGCGTCGTAGGACGAAAGAGCCGCCTTCTGGTCTTCGCCCGGGCCAACGACGATGTCGACCAGCGGAGGCATGTATGTGTCGTTCTGCACCGCGCCGCCGAAGCGGTCGGTGGGGCGGCCGGTGGTGACCGGGAGGATCAACAGCGACTCGGACTGGTCGTTGCGCGACAGGAACCGGTTCTGCTGGTCGAGGCGGTTGATGACGTCGGCGCCGCTCACCGCGACGAGGTAGCTCCAGTCGCGTTTCGCTTCGCCGCCGAGGAAGGAGTCGGGGACGACGAAGGTGACGCTGTGGCCGTTGACGCGGACCTGGGTCGGGAAGAAGACGAACTCGTCGACGCTCCCCTGCAGCTCCGCACGCTGCTGGTCTTCGATGATCCCTTTGCGTCCTTCGGCCTGCTCGCGGCGGCGCTCGTCTCGCACGACGATCCGTTTGAGCTCACTGCGTGCAGCATCCGGGTCAGGCGTGAGGGAAATGACTTTCTCCCAGGCCGTCGACGGGTCGACGAGCACTCCCCGCCCCGGCAGCGTCGTCGTGGAGCCGGAGCCGGCGGCGCGATCGGTGTCGATGTAGATGTCGATGTTGAAGGTGTAGAAGCCGAGGCGCGCGATCTGGTCGAGCTGGGTGCCGATCGAGTCGACCGTGCGGCGCTGCGGCGCACGGATCGGCCGCGCCATCTCCGCCTCGAACTGCGTGCCGCCGGGGACGCGCGTCGCGGTGAGACGGACGAGATCGAGGTCGCCGCGCTCGAAGTCGGAGTTGAGCGGATACACCAGCGGGCCGCTGCCGTAGTCGTCGCCGCGCGGATCGGTGAGGGTCCAGAGCGCGTCGCTGGTCGCTGGGGCGGACGCGCAACCGGCGAGGAGGAGGCAGCAAAGTAGAACTGATTTCATCGATTCTCCTGGGACGTAGGGCGTGGCTTCAGCCCGCCCTCCCCCGTGGGAGGCGGGCTGAAGCCACGCCCTACGTTTGATGCGGAGCGGCTCCCGCCGCTCCGCATCGCACACTCGAAAACTAGAAACGAACTTTGAAGTACGCCTTCAGGTGCTGGTGCTCGAACTCACGGGTCTCGAGGCTGTTCCAGCCGCCGTAACGGCCGGCGAAGCCGAGGGAGCCGACGGGCACGTGGAAACGCGTGGCCGCGGCTTCGTCCGCGACCTGCGGCACGAAGCCGGTGCCGTAGTCCGGCTCGAACTCACCGAACGTGTACTCGTAATTGAAGCCCGCCTCGGCACCGCCGATCGGGTAACGGAGCCCGATGATGAACTTGTTCTTCTCGTGGTCGCCCGAGGACATCTCGTGGAGACGATAGGCCTGGAACGCGGAATTGCCGTCCTGCAGGTCAGCGTCATAGCGCTCGAAGGTCAGCGAGCCGTAGATGATGTCGGTGAGCTGGTAGCCCGCGCCGAGCTGGATCATCTTGTAGTCGAGGTCGCGGTCATCGTCCGAGATGTCGTCGAACGGCGCCCACTGGTAGCCGACCGCGCCGCCCGCGCCAGTGATCACCGGAGGATTCGAGTAGAGACCGCCGTCGCCGGTGTTCCCGGTCGAGAGGCCCGGTGCAAAGAAGTTGAAGTTGTTCGCGCACGCAACGCCGCCGCCCGGGCAGTCGCCCGCCTGATACGGGAGGAAGCGAGCTTCATTGAGGCGCTTGTCCTCTTCCTGAATCCATTTGACCTTGCCGTAGACGTCGATGCCCTTGCCGACGTTGATGGTCGTCTTCGCGCGAACGAGCGCGATGTCGGTCGTTTTGTCCTGGAACGGAGCGTAGGCCGAGCGGTACGAGCCGAGGCCGACGCCGCCGATCTCGGCGGAGGGGTACTTCGTGTCGTTGATCGCGCGAGTGTCGTCGCCCCATGCCTGCCAGTTGGTGTTGTAGTCGATGTGAGTGAACTCGCCCGCGATCTCCAGCGCGTCACGCTGCCAGCGCGGAACGATGGTGAAGCCCTTCCAGCCGATGACCGTCTCGGCGGCCGGCTCGTCGAAGTCGGTGAACTCGTTGTCGACGTTGATCGTCGCCACCTGCTGCATGTTGCCCTGCCAGCCGGAGTAGCCGATCTTCGAGATGTCGGCGTTGCCGAACGTGCCGTAGGCCGTGTTCGACGGGCCGGGGAACGCCCAGGTGCCGTCATGGCCCTCGGTCAGGAGCACGTCGGACTCACGGCGCGCCGCGAGGATCGACGCGTAATCCGACCCGATGTTGAACAGTTCGACGTTGAACGACAGGCCGACGCCGAACGGATCGGTGATGTCGGCGTTGAGCTTCCACGCGTTGTCGCTCACGTCGTCGGCGATGACCGGCGAGTAGCCGTTGACGCCGAAGGCCGCGGGCGTGAGGTCGAGATTCGGGTCCGAGGTGGAGTGATAGAACGCGCCGCGGAAGGCATACGGGCCGGCCGGGTGCGCGTCGGCCTTGATGCCGATGACGTTGTTCTTGTAGCGGTTCGTCAGCTCGCGGCCATCGTCGACGATGATGTCGCCCGAGTCGACCTCCACGTCGTTGACGAACTGGCCGATGCCGGTGACGTCGACGACGGGACCGGTCCAGCGGAGCTGCAGGCCGTACGCGCCGTCATCGGCGGCGTACTCGCCCGTGTTGAAGTTCGGACCGGCCCACAGGCGCGGCAGGGAGATGCGCGTCGCGTCGTAGCGCAGGTTCGGCGTGATCGAGCCCTGGCCCATGAGCACGTTCAGGTTGTCACGGTCGATGTAGCGGATCTTGCCCATCGTGAACGCGTCGAACATACCCAGGTCGGTGGAGCCGAAGGTGATGGCGTCCATGTACTTCCAGCCCGGCGTGACGCGCACGGTCATGCCCCGCAGCTTGATGTACTGATTCGACCGCGGATCGTTCTCGCCGCAGTCGCCGCCACCGTTGGCGTCGCCGCAGCTGTCGTCGCTGCCACCGAAGCCGCCGAAGTTAGTCCAGAAGTTCTGGCTGAAGCGCGAGTGGATGCGGCCGCTGACCTCGAGGTAGCGGTTGGGCTTCGCGGAGACCAGGAGCTCGATCTCCGTGCCCTGTCCGTTGTCGCCCCAGCCCTCGCCCGGGACCGTGGTGAAGTTGTAGAGACTCCCGTCGAAACGCTGATTGCCCCAGAGCCACTTCGTATATGTGACGCCGGAAATGTTGATGGTCGACGGCGCTGGTTGCGCCCAGCCGGCCGTTGCGGCCACCAACAGGACGACTAGAACTGCGATGCTGCGTATTCTCATACTTTCCTCACGTCATTTCTTCGCTTTGACCATGGAGATGACGGCCATCTTCTTGGACGTGCCGTCGTCGTTGCACTCGTAGGCGAGCATCTGGTGCTGCAGGTCGGCCTCTTCCTTCGCGCCCGTGGCGTCGCCGGCGAGGATGTCGATCGCATGTGGATCGCAGTCGCCGTCGTTGCCGCCGCCGAAGCGGTGCTGGCCTTCGTACTCGTTGACCTTGCGCGTGAGCAGGTCGGTACCCGAGGGAAAGCCCTCGTTCGACTGCACCACGACCTGATAGGACCACGTGGTCGGATCGCCTTCCCCGAGGGCGGCGGTGTCGATCGAGCCGGAGATGTTGCGCCCCGCGCCGCGGGTGCGGGCCGGGATGATGATGTCCGCCTGCAGTGCCGCCGCCTTGGCCTCGACTTCCGTCTTCAGGCGCGCGGGCTGCTGCGGCGAGAGGATGATCAGCTTCTCCCACGCGCTCTCCGGCGAGAACTCGATGTTCAGGCCCGAGGGGGCGTTGGTGTGGCCGCTGCCTTCCTTGCCGTCCTTGTCGATGAAGACGAAGACCATCTGCGTGGCGAAGCCGCCACCCATGGACCACGGGTCGGCGAGGTTGCCGTTGACGCCGACGGTGACATCCGTCTTCGCGCCGTTGACCTTCAGCGTGAACGACGTGAGGTCGAACGAGCCGCGCGTGTAGACGGCGTCGGTCGGATAGGTGTAGGTGCCCGGACCATTGTCGTCGCCGGTCGGGTCTTTGAGGGACACCGTCTGGGCGAACGCTGAAACAGCCACGAGCGTGAGCGCAAGTGCGCACAAGAACTTCTTCATGGATCCTCCTTGAGATGAACGATGGATACGAACGATTGGACCTTCAGCCTTTGACGGCACCCGCCGTCAGACCAGACACCAGGTACTTCTGCAGGAACATGAACAGCACGACCACGGGAATCGCGACGATGATGGAGCCCGCCGCGAAGTACCCCCATTGTTGCGAGAAGCCGCCGACGAAGAACCGCAGCCCGATCGGCGCGGTGTACATGGTTTCCTTGTCCATGAACGTGGCGGCGAGGATGAACTCGTTCCACGAGGTCATGAACGAGAAGAGCGCCGTGACCGCGACCGCGGGCTTCGCGAGCGGCAGCACGATGCTGAAGAAGATGCGCGCCGTCGACGCGCCGTCCATCAGCGCGGATTCCTCGAGCTCCTTGGGGATGGTGTCGAAGTAGCCCTTGAGCATCCACACGCAGAACGGAATGGCGGTGGTCGAGTACATCAGCACCAGCGCGGTCCAGGAAGACCCGAGCTGGAGCCACTGCACGAGGATGATGTACAGCGGGATCATCATCAGCGTGCCGGGGAACATCTGCGAAACGAGGAAGGACATCAGCCCGGCGCGGCGGGCAGGGAAGCGGAAGCGCGAGAACGCGTACGCTGCGGTGCAGGCCATGATCACCCCGAGAACGGTGGTGGCCGCGGCGACGATGGCGCTGTTGAAGACCCAGCGCAAGAACGGCTGATCGCGTACGACGGAGACGAAGTTGGACGCCGAGGGCTCGTCCGGCCACGGGGTGATCGCGCGAAGGCGGTCGGAGAACGCGGGTTTCGGCGGCAGGTTGACGATGGCCAGGCTCTGCTTGCCGGAGAAGGCGACGGTGAAGACCCACATCAGCGGATAGCACGCGATGATCGTGAAGACGATGAGGAAGAGGTGGAGGGGCCAATGGGAGCGCTTCACGACCCGCCTCCCTGCTGGAGGGCAGAGCGCAGAGGGCAGAGGGCAGAAGAGCCCGCCCGCCCAAGTCTCTGCCGGCCGCTACGCGGCCTCGTTGGAGACCTGCGCTCAGTCCCCCGGCTGAAGCCGGGGGCTATTGCTCTCGTGCCGCCTACGGCGGCGGAACCAGGCCGCGTCAGCGGCCGATAGAAAGTAGACCCCGGCTTCAGCCGGGGGGACGGCGGCGACGGCGGAACAAGCCCGCGTAGCGGGCGACAGGACAACCCGTGGACAGGCGGGCGCTTCTGCCCTCTGCGCTCTGCCCTCTGCGCTCTGTTCAAGCGATCGCCTCCGTACCGCGCGACACGCGGTTCTGGAACACGCCGTAGATCAGCAGGATCGCGAAGATCACCACCGAGTACGCGGCCGCGTATCCATACCGGTACTGCTCGAACGCGATCTTGTACGCCTGCGTCGTCAGGATCTCGGTCGAGTGCGCGGGCTCGCCCGCCGACACGAGATAGATGATGTTGAACATGTTGAACGTCCACACCACCGACAGAATGATCGCCGGCACGAGCGCCGGCTTCAGCGACGGGAGGGTGATGGACCGGAACTGCTGCCAGCGCGTGGCACCGTCGACGCGCGCGGCCTCGTACAGATCCGCGGGGATCGACTGCAGGGCGCCGAGGGAGACGACCATCATGAAGGGGAAGCTCAGCCAGCCGTTTGTGGCGATCACCGCGCAGAACGACGTGAAGGGCCGCTCGAACCACGCGATCGGCTGGCCGCCGAAGAGCTGAATGACCTGGTTGATCACCCCGAACTGCTGGTGGAACATCCCCTTCCAGATCAGCGACGTGATGTAGTTCGGCATCGCCCACGGCAGCACCAGTAACACGCGGTACAGCGTCTTGAAACGGAGGTCCTTCGTGTTGAGGATCAGCGCGAGCAACAGACCAACCGTGACGCCGATGACCACGTTCGTGATCGTCCAGGCGATCGTGAAGAAGAACGTCCAGTAGAAGTTCTCGTAGTTGATCCCGGCCGCGCCCCGGAGGTTGAAGTCGCCGAGGATCTCCAGGTAGTTCTGAGCTCCGACGAACACCTCGGCGTACGGCTTGTTGACGCTGTAGATCGTCCGGCTCGTGAACGACATCGCGACGCCGTAGACGAACGGGAAGAACACCAGCAGCAGCATCCCGAGCATTGCCGGGAGGACGAAGAAGTACGCCTGCCGGTGCTCCGAGAGGCTCGCGGCGGTGCGCGACGCGGCGGTCGTCCCGACGAAGAGCAGAAGCAGCAGCGACAGCAACCCGATGCCGTAGCTCGCGTTCGCGACGGCGCTCTTCTCCCCTTCCACCGCCCGCACCGGATCGATCTTCAACGGCACGCGGCGGATGTCCGCGTCCCACGTCGTTGCTTTCGCTTCCGTCCCCGGCGCGATGCGCGCGACGATGCCGGACTCGCGCAGGACGCGCTCGGTGAAGCGCTGCTCCGCCGCGCGGGCGCCGCCTTCCAGCGTGCGCATGGCCCACTGGCGGTACGCGAAGAGCGTCATCAGGAGCAACGCGCAGGCGATGACGACGAGCGCGAGCTCGCGCTTCATCACGAACGACAGCGCCAACACGACCACGAACGGCGCGAGGGCGAACGCCAGCGCGAACCAGAAGCTCGGCGCTTCGACGGCAACGATCTCCGGACGTCCCTTCACCTGCACGAAGCCGATGACGGAGCCGTCTTTCTCGACCGGCGCTGCGATGAGGATCGCACCTGACTCGCGCGAGATCGCCACCTCGTCCTCGCGCTTCCTCCCTTCGGACGCGTTCGTCTCGACGTCCGCGCGGATCTCCTGCCCGAGGTCGTAGAGAGGCTTCTCCGGCCGCTGCATCTGGCGCGGCATTTCGCCTTCCTTGAGGTCTTCCGCGAGCGACGACGCCTCGAACGAGCGGGTGTCGATGTTCACGACGCGCAGCGCGGCGACGTTCGGATGCTCCTTCTGCCACGCGGCCATCGCCGCGCGGAGCCCGTCGCCTTCTCCGCCGAACGAGCTCGCGACGTCCGCCGCGGCGCGCGCGGAGATCATCGCCGCGCGCTCGGCGCGCGCGTCCGTCTGCGCGGCGAAGCGCTGAATCAGCACCCAGTGCAGCAGCCCGACGCCGAGGAGCGCGGCCAGCAGCATGGCGATCGCCACGCGCTTCGACAGAGGACGCTCCGGCCCCGGCGCGGCCGGCGGCGCCGGCCTGTGCTCGCCCGAGAGACGGCGGATCTCCTCCATCTGCGCTTGCGCGGACATGTCCTACTTCTTGAGCTTCACGATTCCTTCGATGATGTCCTTCTGGGCCTTGTCGAGCGCCGCCTTCGGCGAGGAGGACTTCTGCACGATCGCGTTCATGGCCGTCGTCACCGGCGTCCACATGAGCGTCATCTCCGGCACGTTCGGCATCGGCACGGCGTTGTCGACCTGCGCGCGGAACACCTTGAGCGTCGCGTTCGCCGCGACCTGCGGGTCGTTGTAGACGTTCTTGTTCGCCGGCGTCTGCGAGCCTTCGAGCGCGAGGATCTTCGTCGCCGCGGTGTCGGTGAGGTACTTCGCGAACTCGAACGCCTGGTCCTTCTTCTTGGACGGCGCGGCGATGTACACGCCCTCGACCGTCATCCACGGCTTCATCGGTTTGCCGCCGGCTTCCGTGACGGTGGGCAGGACCGCGAGGCCCCACTGGATCTTCGGCGAGACTTCCTCGAGGAACCACGGGCCGCTGAACACGATGGCCGCCTTGCCTTCGTTGAAGAGCGACGTGATGAGCGCCGTCGACGGCTCGGCAGGGAGGATCTTGTCCGTCCCCGCCCACTTCATCATCAGCTCGACGGACTTCACGTTCGCCGCACTGTTGACGACCGGCTTGCCGGCCGCGTCGAACACGCCGCCGCCGTACGCGTTGAAGAGCGGCGCGTGGTAGTACCAGTTCGAGTACCAGTAGACCAGGCCGAAACGGCCGGACGCCGCGTTGGTGTTCGCCTTCGCAACCTGCACGAGCTCCGCCGTCGTCTTCGGCGGTGTCTTCACCAGGGCCTTGTTGTAGACCATGGTCATGACCTTGTAGTTCAGCGGCAGACCGTAGATGGTCTTGCGATAGGTCATGGCCTGCATGGTCGAAGGGATGAAGCGCGACGTCAGGTTCTTGTCGAGATAGAAGTCGATCGGCTCGATCGTTTTCCCGGCCGTCACCCACCCGCCGAGGCGGTCCTGGGCGTAGATGAAGATGTCGGGACCCTTGCCGCGGGGGACGGCCGCCGTGATCTTGTCCGCGAACGCGTCGTAGGGGACGGCGAGCGACGAGACTTTGATCTTGTTCTGGCTGGCGTTGTACTGGTTGACGACCTTCTCGAACGCGGTCTTCTCGCCGCCGCGGTAGGCGTGCCAGACGACGATCTCGGTTTGGGCGTAGGCGGTTGCGCTTAGAAGGAGCGCGGCAAGAATGAGTGTTTTTTTCATATGGGGTCCTTTGTATTGCCAATCTCACAAACGCAGTTCCGAAGAAGCGTCGAACAGATGCACCGCATCCAGCTCGATGACGAGGTCGATCGTCGCCCCCACCTTCGGCATGTTGTGCGCGTCGAAGGCGGCCACGAGGAGGTCGTTGCCGATGCGGCTGTGGACGATGGCCTGGTATCCGATCGGCTCGACGATGTCGACGACCGCCTGCACGCGTGCCGTAGCGCCTCTCCCCGTTTCCGTCCCCGCCAGAATGTTCTCCGGCCGGACGCCGACCTCCACCTTCTGCCCTTCCGACACCTTCCGCCCCGACGGCACGGGGATAGAGAACGTCGCCGCTTCGAGCCGGCCGTTCCGCACCGTCGCGTCGAAGAAGTTCATCGGCGGCGTGCCGATGAACTGCGCGACGAAGACGTTCGCCGGCGTGTCGTAGACCTCCAGCGGCGTGCCCACCTGCTGGATCTTCCCGGCGTTCATCACGGCGATGCGATGGCCCATGGTCATCGCCTCGATCTGATCGTGCGTCACGTACACGCACGTCGTCTGCAGCCGCTGCTGCAGCTTGGTGATCTCCGCTCGCGTCTGCACGCGCAGCTTCGCGTCGAGGTTCGAGAGCGGCTCGTCGAAGAGGAACACGCTCGGGTCGCGCACGATCG
The DNA here is from genome assembly GCA_963821585.1 of uncultured Acidobacteriota bacterium. Taxonomy (GTDB): domain Bacteria; phylum Acidobacteriota; class Thermoanaerobaculia; order Gp7-AA8; family Gp7-AA8; genus QHVT01. The sequence continues at coordinate 1,459,500 of CAWGEI010000003.1, read as the reverse complement.
CACGGGCGACCGCCACGCGCTGGCGCTGGCCGCCGGAGAGCTGCTTCGGCTTGCGGTCGAGGAGGTGCGAGATGCCGAGCGTCTCCGCCGCACCGCTCACCTTCCGCTCCATCTCCGCCTTCGGCGTCTTCCGGATCTTCAGGCCGAACTCGATGTTCTGCCGCACGGTCATGTGCGGGTACAGCGCGTAGCTCTGGAAGACCATCGCCACGTCACGGTCTTTCGGCTGCAGGTCGTTCACGACGCGTTCGCCGATCAGGACCTTGCCATCGGTGATGTCCTCGAGGCCGGCGATCATCCGCAGCGCGGTCGACTTGCCGCAGCCGGACGGGCCGACCAGGACCATGAACTCGTGGTCCTGGATGTCGAGGCTCATGCCTTCGATCACCGAGACCGCGCCGTAGCGTTTTGCAACGTTGTCGAATGTCACTCCCGCCATGCGATGATCCTCGCCTCTTTCGGCTTGACGCTGAACTTCATGGCGCCGTCCACCATCGGAATCGGCTCGCCGTTCCACTCGTCGTATGCAGTGTGCTGCGCGGGCACGCTCGCTTCCGCCGCTGCGTCGCCGCGATTCACAGCGACGATGACTTCGTCGCCGTCGAGCTTGCGCGAAAACACGAGCAGATCGCCGTTCGTGGAGAGCGTGGTGTGCACGCCGCGCGACAGCGCGGGATGCGCTTTGCGGATCGCGATCAGTTTTGTGTAGTCACCGCGCAGCGCTTCGTCGCGCGGCTTGCTCTTGCCTGGCAGGATGTTCCGCTCGCCCCACGGCATGTCGCTCCGGTTGTCCGGCCAGTCGCCGCCGGGACGCCCGACCTCTTCGCCGTAATAGATCATCGGCACGCCCGCCGTCGTCATCTGCAACAGCGCCGCGAGCCGGAACAGATCCGTGTCGCCTTCGAGCTGATCCAGCCCCCCGCGTACGTCGTGCGACGACAGGAAGTGCGACAGCAGATACCCGCTGCGCACCTTCTCGCGCTGCTTGAGGTAGCGGTCGTACGCAACCGTGCGCCCGCGGCCCTGCAGCCACCCGAGGGTGCTGCCTTGGAAGGAGAAGTCGAAGCCGGCGTCCATCTCGTCGCCCGCGAACCACGGGTCCAGCGACTGCGCGTCGCCGCCCCACACTTCGCCGACGAGGAAGAAGCTCTCGCCCAGACCCGCGTTCAGGCGGCGGCGATGCTCCTGCCAGAACTCGTGCGTGACGTGCTTGACGGTGTCGAGGCGGAAGCCGTCGAGTCCCACCCGCTTTGCCAGCGCCAGGTGCGCATCAATCAGATAATCCCGCACCTCGGGCAGCTCCGTCTTGAAGTCCGGCAGCCCTGCGACGCAGCTCGTGATGTCGTCGCTGCCGCACGTCCCGTTCTCGTTCGAGCGCAGCCAGCCCTTCGTCTTCGGGTCGGTCATGTACTTCGAGTTGTACCCGGCGTGGTTGTACACGACGTCGAGCAGCACGCGGATCCCCCGCCGGTGCGCCTCGTCCACCAGCGCCTTCAGCTCCGCTTCGGTGCCGAAGCGCGGATCGAGCTTCGTAAAGTCGTCCGCCCAGTAGCCGTGATACGCCCAGTCCGGAAACCCCGCGCCGGTCACGAACGAATCGATGTTGTCCACGACCGGCGTGATCCAAAGCGCGGTTATGCCGAGGGAGGCGATCTCATCGAGCTGCTGCGTCAGCCCCGCCAGATCGCCGCCGTGGAACGTCCCCTTCGCGCTGAGATCGACCGCCACGTTGTTCGCGCTGCTGCCGTCCGCAAAACGGTCGAGAACGACGAAGTAAAGCACCGCGTCCGGCCACTCGGCGAGCGGCGGCGGCGTTGGCGGAGTCGCGACAGGCTGGATCTGCGGTGCCGAAACCGGCTGCTGCTGCACCGTCGTGCAACCGGTTACAGTCACCACCACGGCCGCGAGAACTGCGACGAGGCGTTTCATGAAGAACGGTGGCGGATGTTAACAGACGGGGAGCGAATTACACAGGTAAGTGCGCAAGTGCCGACAGCCATCCGCCGAGCACTTCGCCGATGACCACGGCCACCACGTCGACGTAGAGAATCCCCGTCGCGGCCATCGTCGAGCGGATCTTCACCGTCCCCCACACCATCGGGTAGAGCGCGAGCGGTCCGAGGAGGCCCCAGCCGGCGCGCATCCAGAAGAAGATGTCCTTCACGACAGGCGACGGCCAGGAGGCGGCGATCACGATCGCCACCAGCGCGATCTTCGCGATCGCGGCGACGAGCGTCGCGATCGTCAGACGCTTCAAGGGGTCGATGGGCATCCCGCGCACGACCAGGTACCAGTGGCCGAGGAGCATCGCGAGATTGACGCTGCCGAGGAGCGCGATCGAGGCCAGCGCGCCGGCGATGCTCCACGCGATGTGCGACGGCTTCACCGCCGCGTCGTACGCCAGCACCGCCGCGACGACGTACGCCGCGCCGAGCAGTGTGGCCGAGGCTTTGAAGACGAGGCGCTTCGGATAGCGGAGGACGATGTACGTCAGCGCGGTGAGCACGCCGACCGCGGAGTCCGCAAGCGCGAGGTCGCGACGCCCCGCCATCGCGTGGGCGACGGCGGCGCAGACCGCGAGCACGCCTCCGATGATCAGGATCATCCGGTAGAACTTCACCCCCGCGTTGCGGCGTCCGACCAGCGGCAGGAAAAGATAGAGGCCCGCGGCGGCGTCGATGAGGAAGAGCGCGAGGAGCATCTGCTCTTCAGTCTATCCCGCGGTTTCAGTTTATCCGCGGGTAGACGCGGGATCTCGCGTCTACCCGCGGGGATAAAGTTGCTCCCGCGCGCGGATCGCGAAGTCCAGCCGCAGTTCGGTCAGCTCCTCGAGCAGTTGCGCGGCGGTCTGGGTCCGCTCGTAGATGCTCTTGCGCATCGCGCGCTCGACGAGGCCGTGCAGGCCGAGCGGCACCGTCGCGGGCAGCGGCGGAGCGTCCTGCTCCACGATGGCCGCGAGTATGTCCAGCATCGTCGGGCCGTCGAACGGCGGATACCCGGCGAGCATCTCGTAGAGGACGACGCCAAGGCTGTAGATGTCGGAGCGGGTGTCGATGATGGCCTCGCCGCGAACCTGCTCGGGCGAGATGTAGTAAAGCGTCCCGATGCGCGAGCGGCGCAGCGGATCGGTGCCGTCGCCGACCCCTGCGAGCGTGGCCACGCCGAAGTCGAGGATCTTCACGCCGCGGTCGCGGCGCAGCATGATGTTCTCGGGCTTGATGTCGCGATGCACGACCCACGCTTCGTGCGCGGCGACCAGCGCGCTGGCGACTCCGATGGCGACGTCGAGGATTTCCGTAACCTCCATCGGTTGCTGCATGCGCTGCCTGAGGGTCTCGCCGTCGACGTACTCGCTGGCGATGTACTGCACATCATCCTCGGCGCCGACGTCGAGCACGGTCACGATGTTCGGATGATTGAGCATCGACGCAGAACGGACCTCACGGTCGAATGCGGTGAGCTCGCGATCGTTCGCGTCACGCCGGCGCAGCACCTTCAGCGCGACCTTCCGCCGCATGAGCATGTCCTCGGCGAGGTAGACCTCGGATGAGCCTCCCCCTCCCAGATGCTGCAGCACGCGGTAGCGGCCCACGCGTAAGACGTTCATGACCGCGGTACGGGATCACGAAGCGTGCCCGGCCGCCGTGAGCCAGCTCACGTTCAGCGGACGACTTGGCTCGCGCGGATGAAGCGGAACCCGCGCGCCTTGAGCTCCGGCAGCTCCTCGGCCAGGACGCGCATGGTGACGGGATACGGGTGGCCGATGCCGATGGCGACGCCGCGTTTCTGGGCGGCATCCGCGAGCTCGGCGAGTTGCTTGCGGACGGCGCGCTCGCTGGCGACGTCGTCGAGGAAGACGTTGCGCGTGGCGGTGCGAACGTTCAGCTCGCGCGCAACATCCCCGGCGATCGAGCCACCGGTGGTGCGGGAGTCGATGAAGTACATGCCGTCCGGCATCGCGCGGAGGACGTTGGTCATCACGCGACGGTCGGTCGTGGCGAGGGATCCCATGTGATTGTTCAGCCCGCGGGCGTACGGGATGGCCTGGATGTTCTCTAGCGTCGCGCGGGTGATCTCGTCGTCGGACATCGACGTGAGGATGGCGTTGCGACCCGGCGTCTCGCGGCCCTGGGGTTGCATCGGCAGGTGGACCAGGATCTCGAACCCGCGCTCGTTGAGCTTCTCGGCGAACTCACTCGCGCGCGTGCCGTTCGGCAAGATCGCGCAGTTGACGTTCGCATCGAGCGCCATCACGCGCTCCAGCGACTGCCCGTCGAAGCCGAGGTCGTCGATGATGAGGACGATGTTGCCGCCGGTGCCGCGGTTCTTCGGCCGGACCCGCGGCAACGCGCTCATGTCATCCCGAGCGTCGAGCGAGGGACTTGGGCGGGCGGGGCGCGAAGAACGGGCCTCGCGCTCACTCCCCCTCGGGATGACCCCGGCAGCCCGCGCCTCGTCGTACGTCTCGCGAGGCGTCTCCCCGCCGTTCAGCCACTGCCACAAAAAAAACGCGGCCAGTCCGAGGATAGGAATGGCCGCCAGGGTTGCAATCGTGCGAAATGAGCCGCGCGCTCCCTCCCGTCCAATCATGCGCAGGGAGAATTGTAGCGCGATCGGCCCCGGGTTATCGCGTCAGAGGATCGACGTAGACCTCATCCAGTGGCAGATCAGAGTCGATGGAAGCCAGTCGCACCTGTTCCGAAGATCCGAACTGTTCGACACGCCAGTGATCCCCGGCTTCGCGGGACCACAGGTCCACGCGACGCTCGCCGTGCGAGACGATGACGATCTCCTGCAGGGAAGGGATTCGTCTGTAGTGATTCAGCTTTTCTCCCCGGTCGTACGCCTCGGTGCTCGGACTCGTCACTTCGACGAGCAGGGTCGGGTTGGCGATGGCGTTCGGATCGAGCGAGTCGTGCTCCAGCCGGCCGCACACGACCGTCACGTCTGGATAGGTATCGAGACCGGTGGCGGCCACGCGCACGCGGACATCGGAAGTGAACACCGCACAGCGCCGCTGCGACGCCCGCATCCCGAGCAGCATGATGATGTTCGCGGCGATACGTCCGTGCTCGGGGGTCCCCCCCGCCATGCCGTAGATCTCGCCATCGAAATACTCGTGGCGCACGTTGCTCATCTCCTCCAGACGGAGGTACTGATCCAACGTGTATTGAGGCCGCCGCGCCGCTTCAGACATCGAGGGCAGTCTACGCTGCGGTCACCGGGGCAACAAGCGCGCGCCAGCCGCCGATCAGGAGATGACGCGTAGCGCATTCACCTTCGCAAAATCCCGATCGTGCGTCACCAGTGCGTCGGCATTCACGGCGAGCGCGCTCGCCACCTGAACCGCGTCAGGTAGTTTCAGGCGCAGAGATCCACGCAATCGAGCGGCGCTCTCGGCGATGGACGAGTCCAGCGCGATGACCTGCCAGGACTCGAAAATGCTGCGGTAACGGCGCACGAGTGCTTCTTCTCCCTTCGCGATCGGCCCGGTCAGCACTTCGGCGATCGTCACCGTCGTGACCGCGAATCGAAAATGGCCGCGAGCGTGCATCTCGAAAAGCGGGTCGAAGCGCGGACCGAGCTCAGGATGAGCTTCGAGAAAGTAGATGATCGGCGCGGAATCGAGGAGGAGCAGAGCCTGCAGCGGGAGCCACTCGAGATCTAGCCGTCCCATTCGTCACGCAGACTGGCGATCATCTCCGCACTCCGGTTGCCCCACATTCCCCGGCCACTGCCCCGGAGCGCGAGAAGCGACTGCTGCCGGCCGGCCGGATCGTACTGATCGGCGGGAACCAATGCCGCGATCGCGCGTCCGTGCTTGGTGATGATGGTCGAATCACCACTCTCGGCAGCCGCGAGTAGATCCGAAAACTGATTTCGGGCTTCTTCTGCACCTCTACTACTACTACGTTTCGCGCGACTCATGGATCAAACTGTACAGCGCTGTACAGTTTGAGTCAACCGCGGTGAGCGCTTCGAGGCTACGCCGCCTTCTTCTCCGCCACCCGCTTCACTCCGTACAACTCCAGGGCCTTCTCGAGGATCAGGTCCTCTTCGTCGTCCTTGCGCTTGCCGTCGGGGTCCTGGATGGACTGGGCGGAGAGGTCGACGACGACGTCGGGCTTGATGCCGGTGTCAGTAATGGTCTTGAGGTCGGGGGTCGTGTAGCGCGCGACGGTCATCTGTACGCCGCCGCCGCTGGGGAGGGCGATGAATTTCTGAACGATGGCTTTGCCGTAGGTGGTGATGCCGACGACTTTGCCGCGGTTGTTGCCGCGGATGGCGGCGGCGAAGACTTCGGCGCCGGAGGCGCTGGAGATGTCGGTGAGGACCTGCAGCTCGCCGTCGTAGGCAGTGTCGCGGTTGGCCTGCCAGCGCTTCGCCTCGACTTTGCGTCCTTCGAGCGACGTGATCAGGCCGCTGGTGAGGAGCTCATCGGCAGCGGTGATGGCTTCCTCGACCGAGCCGCCGGCGTTGCCGCGGAGGTCGACGATGAGCTTGCGGATGTTACGCTTGCGCGCGTCTTCGAGCGCGGCGCGGAACTGCGCGGCCGAGCCTTCCTCGAAGTACGGGATCTTCACGTAGGCGACGCCGGAGATCGTCTCGGTCAACGGCGCAACCGGGTGGAAGGACTTGGGCTCGATGGTGATCGTCGTGCGCTTGGTCTCCCCGCCACGAAGAATCTGCACCTTCATCGGACGGCTCTTCTGCAGCGCCGCGCGCACCTGCCACACAGCCATCTTCGACGTCGACGCGCCGTCGACCGCCTCGATGAAGTCGCCGCGCTCGAGGCCGGCCTTCTCCGCCGGCGAGCCCGCGACGGGCGCGATCACGTATGCATAGCCGAAGCGCTTCGTGACGATCACGCCGACGTTGTTGTCCTCGACGTCGGTGAAGCCCTTGTACGCGTTCATCTGCGCTGGCGGGACGTAGTAGCTGAACTCGTCCACCGCGTCCGTGACTCCGGAGAACGCGCCGTCCATCAGCGTCTCGTTCGAGACGGTGTCGACGTAGTTCGTGCGCACGAGGTCGAAGACCTCATGGAAGGTGCTCAGGTAGCGGTAGACGTTCGCCTTCTGCGCGGACTGGCCGAACAGCGCACCGGCCAGCAGCGTGACCATGAGGGCGACGGAGAGGGAGAGAAACACGATTCGTTTTTTCGTCATCAGCGCAACCACTTCTGCGGGTCTTCCGGTTTATTGTCCTGGCGCACCTCGAAATAGAGATGCCCCGTGCTCGCGTCCTCGCTCTCGCCCACCCCTGCAATCGGCTGGCCGGTCGCGATCCGGTCGCCCACGGCGACGGCCGGCGCCTTGAGGTTTCCGTACAACGTGAAGATGCGATTGCCGTGATCGAGAATGATCAAGTTGCCGTATCCCTTGAACCATTGCGAAAATAGAACTGTTCCCTGGAACACAGCGCGCACCTGCGCGCCCGGGACGGCTTCGATTCTCAGGCCGTTGTTGACTGTGAAGGTTGAAAACTTCGGGTTACGTTGCCGCCCGAAGTGCTCGAGGACGGTCCCCTTGACCGGCCATTCGAGCGCGCCCTGGACGCTGCGGATGTCCAGCGGGTTCATCACGCCGCGCTGTTGCTGGGAGAGGACGTCGACGAGCCGCTGGAGGCGCCGCGCCTTCTCCTCCAGCGTCGCGAGCTGCGTCGCCGTCCCCGTCTCCTCGGACCGCAGCTTCGTGACGACGCGCTGCTGCTGCTCGCGCGCGGCGATCACGGCGCGGCGGCGCTGTTCGACGACCGAACGCGTCTGCGCCAGCCGCACCTGGCGGTCGGCGAGTTGCTGTCGCCGGGTAGCGAGCTGGGCACGCGCGGTCTGGAACTGCGTCACCAGCCGCGAATCGCGCGTCACGAGATAGCTGAGCATCGACATCGCCTCGATCGGGTTCTGGTTCTCGTCCAGCGCCAGGAACATGCGGACGTAGCTCAGCCCGCCGAGGCGGTAGAGAGCGACGAGACGTTTGCGGAGGTCGGCTTTCTGCTGCGCGATCCGCGGCACCAGCGCGGCGACCTGCGTTTCGATCCCCTGCTGCTCCTGCGCGAGCCTCGCCTCGGCCGCGGACGCAAGCTCCAGCTCGTGCGTCCGGATGCCGAGCTCGAGATCCACTTCCTCCAATTGGCGGGCGGCGGACTGCGCCTGACGGCGCACGTCATCGAGTCGCGTGCGCAAGCGGGAGATGTCGGCGCGGATCCGGTCGAGGTCGGTGCGTTGCGCGGGCGCGGTCGTCGCGAGCAGGAGGACGGCGACGGCGACGCTCTTACGCAGGCGGTCCATATTTCGCCGCGAACTCCAGCAGGGCCGTGCGCGCGGCCTGCTGCTGGGCTTCCTTCTTCGACGAGCCCTCGCCTCGGGCGACGAGGCTGCCGACCTTCACCTCGACGATGAAGGTCTTGTCATGATCGGGCCCGACCTCGCCGACGACGCTGTACTCGGGCAGCTGCAGACCCCGTCCCTGCGCGACCTCCTGCAGGGCGGTCTTGAAGTCGCTGAAGAGCAGGTCCTGTTGGTCGATGCGCTCGATGTCGCCGGCGAAGCAGCGGACGATGAGCTCGCGCGCGGGCTCGACGCCGCCGTCGAGGTAGACCGCCGCGATCATCGCCTCGAACAGGTTCGCCAGCAGCGAATCTTTCTTGCGGCCGCCGGTCTTCTCTTCGCCGACGCCGAGGAGGATGACGTCGCCCATTTCGTAGTGGCGCGCCTTGGCGGCGAGGCTCGGCGCGCTGACGAGGTGCGCCTTCATCTTCGAGAGCGCGCCTTCGTCGAGCTGCGGGAAATGCTGGAAGAGCAGGTCGCCGACGACGAAGCCGAGGACGGAGTCGCCGAGGAACTCGAAGGTCTCGTTGTGGCGGACGTCGAGCTCCTTGGCTTCGTGCGAATAGGACTTGTGCGTGAGAGCGCGGCGCAGCAGTTCGCGCTTCGTGAAGGTATAGCCGATGCGCTGCTCGAATTCAGAGACGCCGTTCTGCAATCGGGGGAAGTATAGCCTCTGTGCTCTCTGTGCTCTCTGTGGTTCAACGGTCCTCGGGGTGACGAGATCACCACAGAGAGCACAGAGAACACAGAGAGTTAGCGGATCACCACGGGGAGTTTCACGACGGTAGGCATCGCTCCGGGCGGCACCACTGTGAACCGCAGCTCGTAGCTGCCCGGCGCCACATCCTTCGGCTGCATCGTGAACAACAGCTTGGCCACGCCGTGTGCGTCCGGCGACGTCCGGCCGACCACCGTCACCGGAGCGCGTTGCGCGGAGCCGTCGGAGGCGACGAGCATCGGCGTGATGGTGAGCTTCTCCGCCGCGTGCCCCAGCACCATGAGCACGATCTGCTGTTCCGCGGTCGCGGCCATCTCGATGCGCGTGCCGGGGATGAATGGCGTTTCGCCGACGGTGAGGATCTCCGCCGCCGCGGCGCCGCGCGTGGGGCTGACCAGCGTGACCCAGCCGCTCGCCGCGCCGGCCGCCACCGGCGGCAGCACGGCCGTCTCGCCGTACTTCGGGACGACCAGGCGCGATTGCGTGACACCCGTCCGGCCCGTCTCGTCCACACGCACGAGGGTCTTTATCCAGTACTCCCCCGGCGGCAGGCCGAGCGTGCTCACGAAGCGCACACCCGTCGCGCGCACCGCGTCGCCGCTCTTCGTCAGGTCGAGCGCGATGTGCTGCTGCTCGTAGTCGTGGACCTTCCCCTGTTCGTCGAACGCGTAGACGAACACATTCGCCGCCGCGCTCGGGCCGCTCGCACCTTCGAGCAGCTTCGCGCCGGTGATGTCGACGACCACCGGCACGCGCGCGCCGTCGTTCGCGCCGGGCACCGGCGTCGCCGTCACAGCGAGCGGCACGTCGCGCACCTCGCGGCCGGTCGTGAGCATCTCCGACAGCGTGATCGTCGACTCCAGCGCGCTCATCTGCGGAGGCAGCTCGTAGAAGCCCGCGCGGTGCGTGACCTCGCCCTTCGCCTTCGCGAGCTTCACGTTGATCCGGTGGAACGTACCTGGCTTGCCGGTGTCTTTGGCCGTGAGGCCGAGGAGGTAGATCACTTCCTGCTGGCGCATGAGCTGCGCGAACTGGCCGGAGAGATCGTTCGAGTTCTGGATGACCGTGCCGCCCGTCGGGCGCGTGACGAGGAACAGCCCTTCGTTGTTCGCCTTCCGCACGCCTTCGCGCGCGTCGACGCCGGCGCGCAGTCCGCGGATGTCGATGGCGTGCAGACGCACGTCCGAGCGGAGGAAGACCTCCCCCATCTCGCGGATGATGTTGGTCTCGGTCGCGCTACCGAAGCGCTGGTCACTGTCGACCTTCCAGATCTCCCCCCGCTCCACCGCCGTGTTCTCCTGCCGCGCCGCCTCGGACGACAGATCGGTGCGGCCGGTGACGACGCGGGCGTCGAAGCCCTGGGAGAGGAGGATGATCTGCTTCTGCCCGTGCAGCCGGTCGAGCGCACGCGCGACGGCGCCGAGGTTGCTGAGCTGCGTGCGCACGCGCTCGCGCATCTCGGCGTCGTTGATCTGGCTCGTGCGCGCGTCGAGATCCGCCCGGTGCTCCGCCACCATCGCCTCGTTCCCCTCGGCCGCCTCCGGCTGATTCGGGTTGGTCTTCACGGAGAGCAGCAACGGATCCATCGGCTTGAAGTACGTCGGATCGCCGAGGGTGCGGATGGCCTGGAGGAGGAGATTGCGGTCGCGGGTGAAGCTGGCGACCATGCGCGCGCCCTGTTCGGCCGTGTACGTGGCGACGGCGACGAGATCGCGGGGCTGGAGCTGCGTCTCGACAAACTGCTTCGCCGCGTCCTGCGCGCGGGATCGCGTGCCCGGGTCGGAGTACGCGACGTCGAACAGGAGCAGGAAATTGCGATACGCGGCGGCGGGGACGGCGTGATCGCCCGGCTTTGGCATCGGGGCGGTCAGGTCGAGCGTCTCGAAGTACTCGATCGGGACGCGGCGGTTGTCGACGTAGACCTCGAAGTTCTCCGCGACCAGCCCGCGGATGGAGTTGCCGGCCCGATCGGCGACCGTCACCGGCACTTCGATGACCGTGACCTGCACCGACTCCGCGATGCGCTGCGCGAACAACGGCGTCGCCAGAAGAACCGCGAGAAGTAATCGGCGCATGGGGAACCAATTGTACGCGTTACAGCGTGCTCAGGGCCTTGCGCGCATCGGCGATCTCGCGGCCGTATCTGGCGGGCGGGGCGGTGCGTACGAAGCGCTCCAGCGCGCGGCGCGCCTCGGCGCGGTTGCCGGTGCGGAAGGCGACCAGGCCGATGTTGAAGAGGGCGTCGTACTGGCGGGCGTCGAGATCCACGGCCTTGTTCCACGACTCGATCGCGCGCAGGAAGTCGGCCTTGCGCGCGTGGATGACGCCCATCGTGTTCAGCGCGAGCGGCAGGCGCGGATTCATCTCCAGCGCGCGCGTGAGGTAGCGCTCCGCGGTCGCGACGTCGTTGAGGCGCAGCGCGGCGATGCCGAGGTTCTGCACGGCGGGGGCGTTGTTCGGATCGAGCTCCAGCGCGCGGCGGAATTGCGCGATCGCTTCCTGCGAGCGGCCCAGGCCGTCGAGCGCGACGCCGTACGCGTTCAGCAGATCGGGATTCTTCGTTTCGCGCGACTCCGGCTCGAGCAGCTTCACGGCGTCCGCGGCGCGTCCGGTGTCGGTGAGCAGCAGCGCCATCTGCACCTTGGTAGCCTCGCTCCCCTGCCCTTCCGCGATCAGCGTGCCGAGGACGTCGATCGCTTCGCGGATCTGCTCGTCCTGCTGCAGCACGAACGCGAGCAGTTCGCGGCCCGCGGTCATACGCGGCTGTCGGGCGACGACGTCAAAGGCGACCTGCACCGCCTCTTTTCCGCGGCCGTGCTGGTAGAAATCGATGACGCGGTGCATCTTCGCGTCGATCTCCACGAGGTTCTTCGGATCGTCCGCCGCGGTGAACATGGTCTTCGTCCCCGCGTTCCCGGCGACGTATCCGAGGCTGCGCAGGCGCGCGACCTCCTCGGCGTCGATCTTTCGTTCCGTAGACGGCATCACCCGCACCGCCGCGAGCGCGTTGCGCGCGGCCACCGCATCGCGGCGGCGGTCCTGGTAGAGGTTCACCTTTTCGCCTGGATCCTTCGGCAGGTCGTACAGCTCGGCGACCGGGAGGTCGATGAACTTCGCGTCGTTGCGGATGATGCCGGTGAGCGGCGCCCAGCCGCGGTTGAGCGACGCGGAGAGCGCTTCGAAGTACGTGTCGCGCGGCTGGATGTCCGCGAGCAGCGACTGTCCGGGCAGCTCCGCGGTTGCGCCTAACACCGTCGGCGCGATGTCGATGTGCGCGACCGCGCGCGGCTCGGTGCGCGGCTTCACGCCCGGCGCCACGACGAGCAGCGGCACCTTCAGCGTGGCCTCGTACGCGAACAAACCGTGCGTCAGCTCGCCATGGTCGCCGAGGGCTTCGCCGTGATCGGCAGTGACGATGACCGTCGTGTCGTCTTTGAGCAACGGCGCGAGTTGCTGTTGCAGCGCCGCGTCGACGTTCGCGACTTCGCCGAGGTACGACGGGACGTACGGCGCGTGCGGGTCGTACAGGTGCACCCACAGGAAGCGCTTCTGACTCGCGTTCGCGTTCCACCACTGCGCGGCGGCAGAGAGCACGGCCGAAGCGGGACGCTCCTGGATGGTGAAGTCGAGCGACGCGCGGCCCTTGCCGTAGTTGTCGTCGTAGACGTCGAAGCCCTGATCGAGATTGAACTTCGCGTCGAGCGGATACGCGCCGACAAACGCACCGGTCGCATACCCCTGCCCCTTCAGGCGCTCCGCCAGCGTCACCGTCTCCTCGGACACCACGAACCCGGCGTTCTCGTGGACGCCGTGCTGGTAGGGGTTCAAACCGGTCAAGATGTTGACGTGTGACGGCAGGGTGATGACGTTGTGCGCGTGAGCGTTGGTGAAGACGATGCCCCGCGCGGCCAGCGAGTCGAGGAACGGCGTTTTCACGTTCGTGTTGCCGGCGAAGCCCGCGGCGTCCGCACGCCACGTGTCGATGGTGACGAGGATGACGTCGCCGGGCGGGGCGGTGGGGGCGGGGGTCTCGGGGGGCTTGCAAGCGAAGAGGAGGAGGAGAGCGAATGTTGCGACGCAGGCGCGGCCCCTCACCCGGCCTTCGGCCACCCTCTCCCCGCTCTTCGCGGGGAGAGGGGGCGATTGCACGAGGCACGACGTTTGTGACCCTTCTCCCCGCCGCGCGGGGAGAAGTTGGCCGAAGGCCGGATGAGGGGCGCTCTTCACGTCCGCACCGCCTTCTGCAGATCGTTCAACACGGGATGGTGGGGATACTTCTTCAGGCCCTGCTGGATCCAGAAGCGCGCGCCGCGCTCGTCACCGATGGCTTTGAGCGTCTCCGAGATCGTCACGTACGACGGCGGCAGGGGCGCGACTTCGATCAGCGTGAACACCAGCTTCGTCGCCTCGTCCACCCGTCTCTCGCTCGACAGCAGCAGGATCAGCGATCCGTACGCCTCGGGGTCGGTCGGGTGGCCGGCGATCTCCTTGCGGAATGCCGCCTCGGCCTCGCGATTGCGCCCGAGGCGCGCCAAGAGGTCGCCGCGATAGAGCTCGAGCTGCGGCAGGTCTTTGTTCTTGTGGCGCGAGACGGTCGCCGCCGCCCGGTCCAGATATTCCAGTCCCTTCTCCAGATTCCCCTGCTGCTTCTGGATCAGGCCGAGGGTCATGAGCGCGTTCGCGGGATCGTGCGCTTCCTGGACTGCGAGCTCCGCTTCCTTGGTCGCGCGTGGCCAGTCGGCACGTTGCGCGGCGATGCGCGCGAGCACTTCCCGCGCGCGCGACGGCTCGATCTTCAGGAGCAGCCCCGCGTGATCCTCGGCCTGCTCGAGGTTGCCGGTGAGGATCGAGAGGTTCGTGACGGTCATCAGCAGGCCGACGTTGTTCGGCTGGTGCTTCAGTCCCTCGCGCGCGGAGGCGACGGCCTCGTCGAGGCGTCCCAGCTTCGCCAGCGCCTTCGTCTTGACGTCCCAGATGTCCATGATCCGGTCGTTCTGCGCGAGCAGCTTGTCCGCCATGCGGACGCACTCCTCCAGCTTGAGATCGCGGAACAGCACGTACGCCTCGCGGATCTCGCGGAAGATGCCGATGGTCTGCTTAGGATCCGGCAGCGCTTCACCGGAATCCGTGGTGACGGTGGAGCCGACATAGCCGAGGGCGGCGAGCTTCGCGGCCTCCTCCGGGTCGATCGGAGCGGGCGCGCTCGCGAGACGCACGAACGGCTCGATGGCCGTGCGCATGCGCACATTCACGCGGCGGTTCTCCTCGATGACGTTCCGCTTCTCCGCACGGTCAGTCACCACGTTGTAGAGCTCCGGCTGCGGCGCGCGGATGTAGTGGTGCGGGCCGTCGATCAGCGAGTGCAGATCGCTCCAGCCGAAGTGCAGGCGCGGGTAGTACGTCTCCGAATAGATCGGCCGCGCGGGCGCGTCCGCATCCAGAAACGCCAGCAGCGACCGCGCTGTCGCATTGCGAGAGCTCCCCGGCGTCGCGGTCTGGCCGAGGATCGTGGTGAAGACGTCGATGAGCTGCACCGGCGCGGCGACGCTCTTCCCTTTGTGCGCCGACCGCGGCAGCTTCACCAGCAGCGGGACCTGGATGGCCTCGCGGTAGAGGAACACGCCGTGCTCCTCCTCCCCGTGATCGTTCAGCCCTTCGCCGTGATCGGACAGGAGCACGATCATTGATTTGTCATAGAGATCGCGCGCCTTGAGATCCGCGACGAAGTTTCCGACGAGCGAGTCGGCGTACGCGATCTCGCCGTCATACTTGTCCGCGTACCGCGACGCGAACGGCTCCGGCGGCGTGTAGGGCGTGTGCGGCTCGTACAGGTGCACGAACAGGAAGAACGGCTTCCCTGCCCGCTCATTGATCCAGCGCTGCGCCGACTCGATGGTCAGGCGTCCGTCCCGCTGCACCGCGCCGATCGTCGCGCCCTTGCCGAGGGCCTCGACGTCGTCGTCGTAGAAATCGAAGCCGCGGGAGAAACCCGACTCCCGCCGCAGCACGTACGCGGAGACCGCGGCGCCCGTCGCGTAACCGTTCTTCTTCAGCAGCTCGGCGAGCGTCGGCGTCTTCGGATCGAGGCGATAGCCCGTGTTGTCGCGCACGCCGTGCTCCGACGGCAGCAGGCCGGTCATCATGCTCGAATGCGACGGCAGCGTGAGGGGGCAATGGCTGTACGCGCGCTCGTAGAGAATCGCGTCGCCCCGCAGCGCGTCGAGGCTCGGCGTCGACACGCGGTCATAGCCGTACATCGGCAGACGGTCGGAGCGGAGCGTGTCGATAGAGATGAGAATGACCGGAGTCGTATTCGACGGAGCGGTTCCGCCGAACCGGCCGCAGGAGAGCGCGAAGAACGCGGCCAGTGCCGCGGCGAAGGTTCTCACTTCAGGCTGTCGATGAGCTGCTTCGCGTCCTTGCCTTCAGGCGAGTCGGGCGCGAGCTGGAGCACCTTCTCGAAGTCGGCCTTCGCTTCCTTGTTCTTCTTCAACTGGATCTCAGCCAGGCCGCGGTAGTAGTACGCTTCCGGCCGGGCCGCATCCATGTCCACCGCTTTCGAGAAGTACGTCAGCGCCTCGGACGGATTGTTCTTGTTGAGGAACAGGATGCCGATGTTCACGTAGACCGTCGGATCGGTGACGGCTTCGGCGGGGAGCGTCGCCAACCGGGCCTTGGCCTCGTCGAGCTGATTGTTCTCGAGGTAGAGGTTCGTCAGCAGCAGGACGACGCCGTTGTTCGACTCCGGCGACGCCGTGACCGCCTCCAGGAGGGCGATGGCCTTCTTCAGCTCCCCGGTCTTGTAGTACGCCTGCGCGGCGACCTGCTTGAGGCCCATGTTGTCCGGCAGCGCGGGCAGCGCCTTCTCGAACTGCACCACCGCTTCCGGATACTTCGCCGCCTTCATGAGCTCCTGCCCGAGGTTCACGGCGTCGACGATCTCCTGCGGCACGCCGGGAGTCTCCACCGGCGCCGGCACTTCCACCTGCTCCGGCGCCTCAGCCTGCAGCGACGTGGTGATCGGCGGCGCCATCTGCAACTCGCTCGCGCCGACCGTGCCGCGGCTCGCGCCGTAGCCTTTGGCCTCGATGTCGATGTTCCACTGTCCGTTCGTCAGCCCGAGAGCGGACCAGCGGCCCTTCGCGTTCGTCTTCGTGACAATCGGCTTCGTGCCGCCGTCGGCCGGCGAGAGCGTGACCGTCGCTCCTTCGACCGGCTTCGCGGTCGCCGCGTCGGTAACGAGGCCCTGCAAGCGGCCCTTGCCTCGCACCTGAGCGGATGCCGCGCCCGCCGTGACGAGTAGGATGAACGCGATGACCGGGACCGTGATTCTGCGCATGAACCCTCCGTGATGATCGAATGTAGGGCGTGGCTTCAGCCCCCCCACCCCCGGGGGGGAGGCGGGCTGAAGCCACGCCCTACATTACGTCAAAACGTCAGGCGCGCGCCGAGACGGATCACGCGTGGCGAGAGCAGCTCCGTGATCCGGTTCTGCACCGCGAACGTCGGATCGTCCGGATCCTCGTTCGTGTCGATCCCGCTCGCGACGTTCCGCTGCAGCACGGTGTTGCGGTTGAAGACGTTGAACACGTCGGCCGAGATCGTCAGCCCTACAGGCCCGAGGCGAAGGTCCCTCGCCAGACGGAGATCGAGGACGTTGACGTTCGGCAGACGGTACGTGGCGATGTCTTCGTCGATGAGCACCGGCTGCGGGCCCTCGCTCGTGCTCGCGCGATAGATGTACGGGATCGGGTAGCCCTGGCGGCCGGTGAGGCTGAAGCCGAAGGACGTCTCGATCACCGGGATCTGATACGCGCCGGTGACGTTGTACGCCCACTTCGAGTTGATGTAGATGCCGCCCTTGGCGCCGCTGCCCGTGCCGGAGCCTTGCACGACCTGACCGCCGTCGCAGGTGGTGCAGTTGCCGGTGAGGCTGTCCCGGAGGCGCGTGGGATTGGAGAACGAGTCCTCCCCTACGTTCTGCGTCCAGTCCTGCCAGGTGAGACTGCCGCGCATCATCCAGCGCCTGGACATGCGCTTGGTCGCCATCAGCTCGAGACTCTTGTACGTCTGGCTGTAATCAGGGCGGTTGCGGAAGACGAAGTACGCCGGCGCGTCGATGCCCGGGGCGAGGTCGTAGACGTCGACGCTGAACGCCGGCCCGCCGTTCGCGATGCGGTGTTCTCCCGTGCCGGCAAAGACGTAGTCCGCGCGCGTGTAGAAGTCGCCGCCGCCCGGAGTCTTCTCCGGAGCGAGCTCGATGATGTCGTAGAGCTTGCGGTACGTGCCGTTGACGCCGACGGAGAAGTCCGCCAGGACCTCGCGCTCGAAGCCGAGGAGGAATTCATCGGTGTGCGGAGCGTCGAGGTCGTCGTCCCAGCGGCGCGTCGGCACGCCGGGGTTGAACGGATCGAGGCCCAGCCAGTTGTAGATGCTGTCCGGAACGATCTCGTTCACGTCGACGGCACGGTTGCCGTTGAGATCATTGAAGTACGCCGCGACGTAGCCGTACGCGGCGGGCGACGTGCTGTACAGCGCATAGCCGCCCATCTGGTCGACATAGCGATTCGCGGCCGCGCGCAACAGCGTCTTCTTCTCGGCGCCCAGAGCGTAGGTGAGGCCGATGCGCGGCGAGACCGTCGTCCATTCGAGCTCCTCGCTCGACGGATAGGAGTAGGCCGGGAGGATGTCCGGGAGCAGGTTGTTCACCGGGACCTGGCCGCCCTTGATGAAGGACTTCTGGTTGTCCCAGCGCAGGCCGGCCTGGAGGGTCAGATTGCCGAACAGCATCGTGTCGCCGACGTAGAGATCGGTCGCCTTCACGTTGTAGGTGAAGTCGGTGAACTTGTTCGCCTGGAACGTGCTGGTGGCGACGCAGTCCCCTGCGTCGACGTCCGCCTGCGAGCAACCGTTGAGGAACAGCAGCACGTCGCCCGGCCAGGCGCTGAGAGAGCGGACGTCGGCGTCGCGGACGCCGTAGCCGAACTTCAGCTCGTTCGCCACGCTGCCGGTGTTGAAGAACGTCGAGCCGTCGAGCCGGTACTGGTCCTGCGGACGCTCGGAGAAGACGTTGACGTAGCTGTTGTGCGGGAGACCGTCATCGGCGTAGTCCCACGTGGCCGGCAGGCCGCCGAGACCGCACTCGAGCGTCCGGCAGCCTTCGCCGTTGTCGGAGATCAGCTGGAAACCGCCCTCGACCTGCGAGAACAGCCCGGTCAGGTAGAAGCTCGAGTTGAACACGTGCGTGTCCTCGATCTTCCACATGGTCGGGCCGCCGTAGTTGTTGGACTGGTTCCAGCCGGTGTCCTGCGGGCGGGTCGGACCGACATTGCGCCCGAGCTTGATCTTGTCGCCGTACGAATAGGTCAGGGTGAGGCTGTTCGCGGCGAAGGGCTGGGCGTTGAGCTTGCCGTTGATGTTCTCGAGGGTGGTCGTGTCGCTGAGGTGCACGGTGCTCGACGCCTGCAGGAGATCGACCTGCTGCTCGGAGTACGCGGCCCAGAGCCACAGACGGTCGCGGATGATCGGGCCGCCGGCTTCGACGCCCTGGTCGTAGATCTCGTCGATCTCGTTCACCACGTTGAGATAGTCCACCGCCTCGGACGGGATCGTCGGATCGGACTGCCAGGCGTTGCGGGTGGTGAGGTAGCGCGCGGAGCCGGAGAGGTCGTTCGTGCCGCGCTTGGTCACCATGTTGACTTGCACGCCGGGGGTCTGGATGCGCGGATCGGAGCCGCCCGTGGCGATCTGCATCTCTTCGAGAGAGTCGAAGTCGTAGTACGTGGGCGAGGAGCCGAGGGCGCCGACGTCGGTGATGTTGACGCCGTCGATGTTCCACGAGGTCTGGGAGACCGTGGCACCCTTGCCGGTGAAGGTCGACTGCTGGCCGGACTCGTTGCCGCCTACGTTGATGCGGTCGATGAGGACGCCCGGGGTCTGCTGGAGGACGACCCAGGGGTCGCGGCCGCTGGGGATGGTCTGCAGTTCGACCTGGGAGATGGTCGCGCCGGTGCCGGTCTTGCGCACGTCGAGCAGCGGCGCCTCGGCCGTCACGGTGATGGTCTGGGTCACGGAGGGATTCAGGGTGAGGGTGATGTCGGGGCTGGCGCCGAGACGCACGCCGATGCCGGCGCGGGTGGCGGTGCCGAAGCCGGCCAGCTCGGCCCTGAGGGTGTAGCTGCCGGGTGGAAGATTCGGGAACCGGAAGCGGCCCTGGGCATCGGTGACGGTGATCTGGGGCGCGCCGACGCCGGTGAGGGTGACGGTGACGCCAGGAAGTGCGGAGCCGTCTTTGGCGACGACGTTGCCGTAGAGGGTGCTGGATTGAACCTGCCCGAATGCGCTGGCGGCGGTCAGCAGCAAGAGCAGGGCGGCGCACGCCGCGCGAGCTGAGAGAGGAGAGCAGCGTTTCATGGGGTCTCCTTATCCTGGGTCATGGACCGGCCATTTTGTGCAGATTTCCGGCCGTACGCCAGAAAGGAGCACAAGTGGTTGACCTGAATGTCTTTTCCTTTGGAAAGAGCATACTCCGGACGGACCGCCAGTTCAGTCCACCGTTGCGGAAGTTCTGCATTTTGAATCGGAAATGACAAACGCCGCGAGATCTTCGCGGCGTTTGCGTGGCCGAGCCTTCCGGCTGCCTACGAGGTTAGCTGACGGATTCGGGCTGGAAGCCCTACCAGCTTCTGGCTGGATTCACCCCGGACGGTGGCAAGCCGTCTTTATGTTGGTTCCCCCGTTCCTCGGCGCCGAGGATTAGGCGACAAGGCCGCCACCCAAATAGCGGCGATGGGGAGTGTACGCCGGTGGGGGGCTGGGGCCAACAAGTTTGTGAGGATCAAGCTGGTTGGCGGTTGGCGGTTGGCGGTTGGCGGTTGGCGGTTGGCAATTGGCAGTTGGCAGGAGCTTGGCGGCGCATGTGGTGCCGGCTTCCAGCCGGCCGTTCCGCCGGCGCCTCGCCGGCCCGGGAGCGCTGGCGTCCTCGCCGGCCGGGGTGGCGGCGTCCCGCGCCGCCACCCCGGGCGGGGGAAGCGCGCCGTTACACCGAGTTGACCGTTCACAGTCCGTTGACAGGAGCGTCTCGCGTGGAGCGCCGACGGCCCCGTCGGCCGGTCCGCCGCCTCGCCGGCCCGGCCAGCGGCCGGTGGACCCGCGCCGCCGATGATCACCGCCCCGCCTCGTCTCCCCCGCCCCCCACCACCCCTCCCGGAATGATTCCTCCCCTCATCCGTTTACATCTCCGCTTGCCAGCGCGGCGTACCATTGGTATCGTGCGCGCCGCTCGTCGAGAGGCTCCCTGCCCAGGTAGCTCAGTTGGTAGAGCAGAGGACTGAAAATCCTCGTGTCGGCGGTTCGATTCCGTCCCTGGGCACCACCGCCCCCACCCGCCCGCGAACGCAAAGTCGTCGCACTGTGTCTCCGATCTACAGACCGCCCTCACCCCGCGCTTGTAGCCGGGTTGTAGACGAACCGCGGCCCCGCGTTGCCGCCGCCGGTCGTGAGGGGCTCTGCCATCAGCTCCTGCGCCTGGATGCGTAGCGTGAACATCAGCCCGATCGCGGCGCCGAGGTGGTCGGGGGTGCCGTCGAATGTGACCTGCAGTCCGTCGACCAGCGCGCTGAACGTGTCGTCGCAGCGCTGCGACATCCGTCCGAGCTGCGACTGCGGATCGATCGGCACGGTGGCCGGATTGTCGGCCATCGGGTAGACGTCGGTCGCTTCGTCCAGCGGAATCGGCGGATCGCCGAACGAGTACTTTTCCGGCACGGCGGGATTGAGATGCAGTGTCTTGCCCTTCGCGATCTCTTCGAAACGGTAGTAGTGCGCGAGGCCGTCGGGGCCGCCGACGGGACTGGTCGGCGTACCTTCTCCCTGGCGGATGATGATCTCGATGGCGCGCTGCGCGGAGGCGACGTCCGTCACCGCGAACAGCTCGTCGGGACCGACGTAGCCCGTCACCTGCCGGTCCTTGTTTCCTGTGAAGATCTTCTTGCCGAGGTCGGCGATGAGGCGGGAGACGGCCGTGTAGAACTCGCCGATTGTGTGGTACTCCGGCAGAGCCTCGAGCGCCACCTCGTCGACCGGAAAGACGATCGGCTTCTCCGGCTCCTCGATGACCATGAAGACGTTCTGCACCGTGTCGACGGAGAGCTTCTTGAGGGGCACGATGAACTCGTGGCCGGGCTGGTCGCCGATGCCCATCGGCAGCGGGCCGGGATACACCGGCACGATCGACGGGATGTCGGGACGGCCGTCGACGGCGTTGAGGATGTTGCAGACCAGGCCGAAGTGCAGCATCTCCTGGAAGACGATGCTGCGCAGGATCGCGGCGATGGTGTCGTTCTTCCCCGGCACGATCGAGTACAGCGCCGTGAGGTACGGCGGAATGGTGCTGAATTCGAGCTGGATCGCGTTCTTCAGCGCTTCCTTGAGGTCGTCGAGCGTTTCGAGCTGCTGGCGTTGGACGTAGAGCATGGTTCAGCCTTTCGGCAGCACGCGGCCGCTCTTGATCTGGAACATTTCGTCGTCTTCGCCTGCCGCGGCGGGCAGGAACGATTCCTCCGGCGCGGAAGACATGCCCTCCAGCGGCTTGCCGTCCGGGCCTCTCGTGTTGAGCCACTGCAGGATGGCCTTGCGCTTGCCGGGAGAGAGATCGCGCGTGACCGGCATCTGATTCGGGTCGGCGTCCGGCAGGCCGAACGCGAACGCGAGCAGGTCCGCGTGCTTCGCGACGTCTTCGTAGTCGGAGAGGTCGATGACGGTGTCCATGACCGGGTAGAGGTTCGCGTACTGCGTGCAGATCGGCTGCATGTCGTCGAGCCACGCCGGCGCGTGATCGAGCTCGTACTCCGTCCAGACGAGCAGGCTGATGAAATCCCAGCGATTGGTGAACGCGCGGGTGCCGGCCTGGCGAAGGGCGCTCAATTGATAGTGCACGGCGTAAACCTGGCCGTCGATGTAGACGCGCGGGTTGCCGGGATCGGAGGCGGTGATGGTCAGCGTCGCGCGCCCTTTCTTCGCGACGACCGGCGTGGCCGGATCGAAGCCGCCGAGGGCGTTCGTGGGAAGTCCGACCACCGGAGGCTGGGTCTGATTGCCCTGCAGTCCGCGCGGGTTGAGGGTGACGAAGATCTCCGCGTCCGGAAGCAGCTCGCCGTACTGCGTCGCGTACAGGTCGACCTCAGCGCTGTCGCCGGGATAGAGCCGGAACACGAACGCATCGGCGCGCAGGTGCAGTCCGTCGACGTTTTCACGCCGGATGACGGTGCCGCCGCGGGAGACGGCCATCGGCGACGACGCGAGCGCCTTCAGCTCGTCCTTCGTCAGATCGCGATCGGGAGGAAAGGCCTCCACCCCGGCCGTCGTCTCGTAAAAGCTCGCGTCGCGGTACGCGAGCGCGCCGAGGGACTGGAAGGTGCCGGTCGTGTCGAGGTAGCCGAGGGAGAGGTCGCCGACGTCGCTGAGCGGACCGCCGGGGACGGTCGTGACGAGCACGTTCCCGAAGTCGGCCAGCACGCGCTTGCGTTTCGGGTCGACGACACAGGGCAGGAACGGGCCGCCCGGGACACCGAGCTGCCGGCCGAGGACGAAGTGGCGCGGCTCGCCGGCGTACGCGGGGCCGATCGTCCCGCAGATGCGCCCGTAGGTGAAGTCGGGGGTCTGCCCCATCTGGTAGCCGTCGACGTTGAACTTGATCGAGAGCATCCCGTCTTTCGCCGCGGCGCGCAGCTCTTCGAGGAACCGCGAGCCTTTCGTGTCGCCCCACTCCACCGGACCGATGACAGACTGATAAAACGCTCCCAGGGGCATCTTTCCCTCGGTGCCCGCCGACGCGGCGCGCTGCCAGAGGTCGGAGAACGCCGCGACCTGGAACGGTCCCTTGGCCAGATCGCTGGTGCCGTTCGTCAGCCGCACGACGAGGCCCCAGATCTGCGAGACCATCTGCTGCTGCGGATCGAGATCGACCAGTTTGCCGGCCACGCGCTCGTTCGCGCCGATCACGCGCAGACCGACCGCGGAATCGCCTGTCGCCGAAACGCTGCTCGTGCCGTCGGAGTAGCAGACTCGCGTCACGCTGCAGTCGACCAGACGCCACGCACCGCTGCCCGTCGGATTCCACAAGCCGTTGGCCGGATCGAACGTGGACGGGTCGTAGTTGTCCGTGAGGTTGTTGACCGTCGACGGATCGGCCTGGAAACGGCCGCTGAAGTGCAGACGGATGGGATCGAGATAGCTCATCGGCTCTCCTGCAATGAAGGAGTGACGCAGTGACGCACTTCCCTACCCGGAGCCCGCGAGTCAAGAGCGAAAGGCTCGACGTCCTGGTCACCCTGAAACCCGTTCTCGCATCACCATGCGGTGCCTTCGTGTCATCGGGTCGTCCGGCCCGCTCTCCGGCGATTACGCTCCGGCCTATGAACAGGACACGCATCGCCATTCTTCTCATCGCCCTCTGCAGCGTTAGCGCTCTCGCGCAGACCGAGATTGCGCCACCCGCGGACGGATCCGGCAACGGCGACAGCAACCTCGTCGCGGACTCGCCTCTTTACCGCCACGGTGGTCCCGTGATGGCGAACGCGAAGGTTGTGTACATCTTCTGGGGAAATGTGGACCCGGTGTACGCGAAGGACCTCCAGTACTACCGGGGGGTCTATGGAGGAATGGCCAGTCACATGGCGATGCTCGCGCAGTACGGCGCACCGCAGGGAAGCCTCGTCGGCTCGCAGGCGGACGTCTTCGACCCGACGCCCCTACCGGTGGTGATTGCCACCCGTCAGGCGGCGGACGAGGTCAGGAAGTGGTTCGCAGGGCGCTACGACAACAATGCGATCTATACGGTCATCTTACCGCCCGGCCACTATCTGGATCGCTATGCAGATGCACCTGGATTCGATACGACTTGCGGGTCGCCGAACCCCACCATTTGCTCGGCTCACTGGGTCTTCCACGATTCCCCGGGTTCCGGCATCTACGTCAAGTTTTCTGTCATCGGATACCCGGACTGCTCCGTCTGCCGGCACAGCGCGCCAGGCGCGAACGGCGTGTTGATCGCCGCCAACGACTCGCAGAACGCGCAGATCGCGCTCATTCACGCCACTCGCGGAACGATGACCAACCCACTGCCGGATACAGGGTGGCTGGACTCGGGAACCGCAGGGTACTTCCCACTCGAAGGCGACGAGAAATGCGACGCCGCCGTGTTTCGCAGAATCGTTCCCGGCGGTCCGTACGACACGGGCTCTTACTATCCGACCCAGGTCTTCTACTTCCAGCGGACGTGGTCGAACCTCGCGGGCTATTGCGTGGAGTGACGGGCCCCGATGCGACGGCGGGGCGCGGCCGTGACCGCGCCCCGTCGTGTCCTGCGACTCGAATTCGCCTATACCCCGCCGTCGATCTCGAAGACGTCGCCGAGACCGATCGTGCTGTACATGAGGTAGGTCTTGCCGCCCGACTTGACGATCTGCACGTCGCCCATGCTTGCCGGGCTGTTGTTCCCCGCAGGGTTCGCGAAGTTGATCGGCGAGCTGTGATAGTACTTCCGGAAGAACCCGTCGAGGTCGATGTTGCGCAGCGCGCCGGGCTCGATCTTCAGGAGCCGGGCGTTAAATGCGGCCCCGCCGGTGCGGTCCATGCCCTGGACGAAGATGTGTCCGGCGGCCACGTGCATGGCCAGGTGATCGAACCTGGCCGGGTCCGGGGTGTACGCCGTGGCCGTGTAGCCGAGGAGTGTGGGTGTGAACTTCCAGATCCTGTTCTCGCCCTCGGCCGCCCACAAGGTGCCTGACTCGTCGTACGAGACATCCACGAAAACGCCGGTGTTCTCATAGACCGGCACAGGGTTGTTGCTGCTCACAAACGCGCTGTAGTCGTAAATGCGAAGGCGCTTCTTGCCGGTGATGACCGCAATGTGTCCACGCGCGTCATTGCGGTCGAACCTTCGGATGCCAAAGGGCAGCGCCTTCCGGGTCCGGAGCAGCCTGGGCGATGCCGGATCCGTGACGTCCCATACCGCGTCCCGGTTGTTTTGCGTCGCGGTGACCGCGTAATACGTCGTCCCGACCTTCAGGGCCACGACGCTTTCCGGGGAGACGTCCGAAGTGTCTCTCTTTGTGATCGGACCCGTGGCACCAGGGTCGGAGCTCATCTGCACGAGCCGCGGGAAGAGAAGCCCATCGGTGCGACCATCGTCCTTGACGATTCCCCATCCCATGAAGGTGTAGGCCCCGTAGATGTGGCCGCGGTCATCGAAGTCAAACGGCGCCCCGCCGCCGATGGGGTCCTGGTCATCCTGAGACGGGATGAACCACTTCGGGGACGACCTCGCCTCGGGATAGAAGAACCCGTGGCCGACGAGAACGTCTTCGGGCGGCCTGCGCCCGACACCCGAAATCGGGATGCCGGTCCTGATCTCTTTGACCGTTTGCATGCCGCCGGGCAACATCTGAGTGAAGAACCGGTCCAGCGCATAGCCTAGGATCCCGTTGCCGATCACGATGTACACGCGCGGAGGCGCGGTGCCGCGCTGCTGGGGAGCTGTGCGGATGTAGCGCGCCCGCGCGGTGCGGAAGCCGTTGCCACCCTGGAAGCCGCCGATGCTCGTCGAATCGACGTATCGGCCGACGAATTTCCTGATCGGACTCGAATAGGGATACGTCTTCAGGCCGTTATTCGGTTGGTTGTGGAGGTTGGTGCCCTTGCAGCCGGTGCAGAGGACCGGAGGCTCGCTTTTCGAGCCTGGCATCGAATGCAACTGAGCCTGCAGGAACGGCGCGACGAGCAGCATGGCGGCGATTGTGAGAAGGGCCAGACCCGCGTATCCACCGGATATGCGTTGCCGGCCGTCGTTGCGAGGGTTATTTCTCTTCATGGGGATTACTCCTTGCGGTTCCGGGGTCAGGAGATTGCACGACACAGCGGCAAATTGGGCCAGGCCGGTCAATCGATTCAAGAAAGGACCTGCACGGTGGCGCTATCGCCGCGAAGATGAAGGTTCTTCGTTGCATGACTGTCCTCCACCTGCTTGGACGGACCGATCATGGCTTTTCCCGATCGCTACGCCATTCTCGCGGTCGTACTCCAGCGCCTTCGGCGCAGGTAGGGTTCCGCACGTCCGGCGACTCACCTCCAATGAGAGGTGGCCCACGTGCGCACAAAGATTTCGCTCTGCGTTCTCGTCTTGCTCTTTCTTGACTTCGAACTATTTGCAGCCGGAAAACGCCGCGCCGTCAGCCCGGTTCGCGCGGTTGCGCTCCACGTGCTGACGAACCTACGGGACTCGTCGGTGTGGAAAGCCCTGTGGGAGTGGCCGGGCGACACGCTCGGCATCGGGAGGTATTCGACTCGCGAAAACGAAGTCGGTGGCGACGACTGGTGCTCGCGCGGCGCGTGTCACTGGATCGAGGAGAACGAGGCATTCCTCAAGACTACCTACGTCAACGACATTTCAGGGGAGCATGGACGCAACATCGGGCACAAATCGCACAGCGCGGCGTCGACATCGATGGATTCCATTTCACGGTGTACAGCGCAACACGGAACGGCACCGACAATTACCGCCTGCTGCGCAACAAGGTGTTCGCGGCAATCGACGGCAACGCGACGGCCAAGGCCGAGGTGACAACGTTTTTCACGACGGCGCGTACACGGCTCGGCGAGCTGCTGGACATGTCCGACGTGCGGGTTGTCATCTTCGGGATCGGCGCCGAGGAGTCGCGCGCGACCGGCGCCGCCCTGCCGAAAGGGTGGATGCGTAGCCTGCTGATCTCCGGCATGGTCGAAGCAAACGATCGGGTGCTGCTGAACATCGGCTCGACATGGCCCGGAGGAACGAATCTTCTTTTCGACGGCATCCACAACAACCACGTCCACATTAGCCTCAGCGAGGCGGCGGTGGACAACTGATCGCCTTGTCTGCCGCCATGCGTGACACAGCGCGTCGCATCGAGGAGATCATTCGGTATGGCGCGCGCCGATCACGCTGATCGTCGATTCCGGACCGCTTTACGCATACGTCGCCGAGGACAACCTGCAGTTCCCTGACGCAGCCTCACCCCTTCCACTCCGGCGAGAGCCGGCGAATCCACACACTCCCCACGACCTGCGTCGCCACCATTCCGAGGTGGGCGGTCATGAACAGCCACGGGGGAAGACCGGCCGTCAGCGGGACGCACAGGATCGCGCTGCTCAGGACCTCGGCGAAGCTGATGTGGCGTTTGGCGAGCCGGTGATGCAGCAGGTGCAGGGTCTGAACGGCGAGCAGAATCACGTACGTGAGTTGTGGCGTGGGCGTCATTCGGCGATCCTGCCACGAATCGCCGCGAAGCCTCCCTGCTCGCCCTCTCCTCTGCCTCGAAAAGTCTCCACAACCACGAAAAAGCGAAACGTAGGGCGTGGCTTCAGCCCGCCTCCCGGGTGTGAACATGGCAGGCTCGCGAGAGACCCCGCCCCGCACGGGAGGCGGGCTGAAGCCACGCCCTACGTTTCGCTCGTTCGCCCCTGTCGTCAACGGTGGCGGGCAGTCACTGGTGCGGACTGTGGTGAGGCTCTGCCGGAGCGATTGATGGCTCAAGTTGAGGGATTGATGGCTCAACTCGAGTGGCCAATGACTCAGCTCGAGCGGCCGGTGGCTCAGCTCGAGTAGCCGATGACTCAAATCGAGCGGCCGATGGCTCAAATCGAGTAGCCGATGACTCAAATCGAGTGGCCGGTGGCTCAGATCGAGTGGCCGATGACTCAAATCGAGCGGCTGGTGACTCAGATCGAATGGCCGATGACTCAATTCGACTGGCCGATGACTCAATTCGACTGATCGCCGACTCAACTCGACTGAGCGATGACTCAACTTCCTCGCGAGAGCGTGCCGGTAGGATGCCGTCGGAGCGGCCGGCTGGAAGCCGGCGCTCCGCGGGGCGCACGCCCTGCGACGTTAGTGCCGCACGGCCCGCGCCCGGGGGCGCGGAACGCACGCGTCCTTCTCCGGGTGCATCGCGTACCGGAGGCGGGTTTCCTCCGACGTGTCGCGGAGGAACGGGGTCGCGTCGTAGGACTGGTTGACGAGGGCGATGTTCGCGGCGGACGTGTAGTCGGTGAAGTGCGGCGCCAGGTCGCCGGAGAGCGGGGCGTTCAGGTCGAGGATCTGCACGGGCGATGGGCAGCTCAGGTCGAATGACGTGAATGCGAGCCAGCGGATGGCGCGGTTCTGGTCGGTGCGGTAGGACACGGTGCCGGCGGCGGGGACGTAGACGATGCTCCAGCGCGTGTGGGTCTGGCGGACGGAGTCGAGGATCGTGAATGCGCGCGCGACCGGATCGGCGCCGGAAGCGGTCTGGCGGATCATCGAGGCGGCGCGCGCGAACCGTTGCAGAGACCCCGCTCCGTTGGGCACGGGCTGGTTGCCGCCGAAGCCCGTGATGCCGGTCAGGTAGGCCCAGGACTGGTCGTAGCGGTCATTCGCCAGGACGGAGACGGGAAGGGTGTCGCCGCTGTGCGTGACCAGGACGCCGCCGAGGTGCTCGATGGTTACGGCGCGTCCGGAGCGGTCCGCGATCAGGTAGTGGAGTCCTCGGTTGCCCGTGGCGATGCGGATCGCGGATGCGTTGGCAATGGCTTGGTCGACGTCGGCGGAGAGGTCGAGCTGATACTGAATCCAGTCCAGCACTCCCGCCGAGGGCCGGGTGTCGGCGGCGGGATACTCGGTCTCGCCGAGATCCATCAGCGCCACGACCAATCCCGCCTCGTTCATCCCGCCGGTCGGAAAGCCGCGCCCGTACTGGTTGAAGGTGATCGACGCATACCGGGACGTCCACTGCGCGGGCCGCTGGGTGAGTGATTCCTTCGACACCGATCGCTTGTTGACCATGATCATGCCGATGCGAACGTCCCAGTCGTAGTTCGCACCGAACACCACCTGGCCGTCCACGGTCATGCAGAAGGTGGTGCAGGGGCGCGCATCGACGGCGACGAAGGCCAGGAGGAGGACCATTGCCCAGCGTCGGCTCATGCCCGCCAATGTAGCCCCACCGTCATCGGCGACCCTCAACGAATCAGTGAACTGTGCCCAGCGTCCCATCAAGGAATTCCGACGGCCGTACGGCATCCTCCCGTGCGACCCCTCCGTACATCGTGCATCTACTTCAAACGGAGGAAGCAACGATGATCAAGACATCTGAGTACGTGGAAGCGTTACGCCCGCTCATTGAGGCGCGGCAGACGCGGTTTCGCAGGACGCAGTCGATCGAGGTGGTCGATCACAAGAAGTTCGGAGGGCCGGAGAAGACGGCGCTCGGCAGGCCGGGGAGTCTGATCGTCTTCGTCGCGCGCGACAAGGAGCGGCTGGACGAAGCAAAGGGCGCGCTGAAGGCGGGGCAGGCCGAGACACAGCGCATGGTGGATCGGATCGGCAAGCAGATGAACGCTCTCAAGCCGGGGCCGATCGACGCGGTGACGCAGGAAGTGGCGAAGACTTCCGCGTTCGGCGCGCTGACGTATGCCGGGGCGACGATCGCGGATCCGATCTTCCTGCCGGCGAGCCTGGACCTGACCGCGTTCGTCGTCCCGTATAGCGGCGGGCGGCTGATCGGCAAGGGCTTCACGTTCGTGGAGTACGTGGAGGAGCCGGAATCGTCCGGCCTGGAGCTGTTCGTGTTGAAGACCGATCCGGCATTGAGCCCGGCGGAAAAGGCGGCGCTGGACCTGGTGCCGCGCGAGATGTCCAACCTCCTGGTCGGCGCCGCCTATGAGTGCGAGTACACCACGCTCATGGCCGCGGCGTTCGCCGTGGGCGGGGCGCTGGTGGGCGGTGCGAAGGGAGCGGTCGCGGGCGCGGTGGTCGGGGCGGTGATCGACGTGGCCCTGGTGCATTTCGTGGCCAGCGTCCGCACCACGGCTCCGAATACGAACCTCACCTCCGACGCGCTGCGGCGCACGGGACCGGAGCTGACGGCCAAGCAGCTGCTCGACCTGCGGTTGCAGGCGCTGCAGGCGGCGGCACGGGCGGCGAGGGCCTGACCATGAGTGCGCTCGTCATCGGGTTCTTCGCCGTCTGGGCTGCCGCATCGCTGGCCGTGCTCGTGCCGCGGTGCTCGACGTGGATGCGGGACCGCGACTACATCGGTCTCCTTCCGCAATGGAAGTTCTTCGCGCCGATTCCCGGACGCGGCGACTTCCACCTCCTGTATCGCGATCTCTACTTCGAGGGAGCCACGGAGTGGACCGAGGTCGCGTTCGGCAACGAGCGGAGATGGTGGAATTTCCTGTGGAATCCGCACAGGCGGGAGGGCAAAGCCGTCTTCGACGCCGCGCGCGAGATGCCGGCCTACCTCACACCGGAGCGAAAAGAGAGCGCGCCGATCTCGATCCCGTACCTGACCCTGCTCACCTTCGTCACGGCGCAGCCGCGGACGCTGCCGCCGTTCCGAACCCAGTTCCTGTTGATGTACAGCGAGGCCGCCCTGGACGAGGGGCGGCCTCAGCTCAGCATGCGCTCGCATGCCCACGGAGTGGCGCCATGACCGCCGAACAATCGCTCAGCCTCTGCGCGCGCATCACCGCCGTCTCGGTGCTCATTTCCAGCCTGGAGATGCTGGTCAATCGCAAAATTCTCCGCGACGAGGGCCTGATGAGCTGGAAGATCGGACGGCTGCGCGTGCGCGGCTTCGCCGTCGGGCCCTTCGCGCGATTCTGGGACTTCGTGGCCGGGTACCCGAACATCGCCGTCGTCCACGCCGTCGCCGTGATCGTCGCCGCCTCGATGGCCGTGGGAACACAAGCCTGGAGTCTCTCCCCGATCCCCGCGCTCCTTCTGTGGGCCACTCTGATCGTCGGGACCATGCGCACGAATTACGGTCACGACGGCGCCGACCAGCTCGCGGCCATGATCCTGTTGAGCCTCTCCGTCAGCGGCCTGGTGCCCACGGATCTCAGCCGCATCGCCTGCCTCGGCTTCCTCGCGTTCCAGGCCTGTCTCGCGTACGGAACCGCGGGCTGGGCCAAAGCACCGATGCCCGGCTGGCGCGACGGCTCCTACCTGACGGCGATCCTGCGCACGCACATCTACGGCTCCCCCGCGGTTGGCGAGATCCTGGCCGTTCACCCGCGGCTCGCGCGCGCGGCAACGCTCGCCGTGCTGGCGTGGGAATGCACGTTCCCGCTGGTTCTCATCCTTCCCGCGCCGGCCGCCTGGGCCATGCTGGCGATGGGCGTCTTCTTCCACCTGACCAATGCGTTCGTGATGCGATTGAACACGTTCGTCTGGTCGTTCCTGGCCACGTATCCGGCCGTGATCTGGATCGTGCTGCACCGAGGGTTCTAGTGTCGTGTCACGCACTACCCCGGCGTCCGCACGGCGCGATTGCGGCCTTCGTTCTTGGCCTGGTACAGGGCGCGATCGGCGAGATCGAGGGCACCTTCCAACGTGGCGGACGACAGCGGGAACGGCGTCCAGCCGATCGATGCGGTCAGGGGGATGGCGTCGCCGCCCGCCGGGAACGGCACGGACTCCACGGCCGCCAGCACGCGCCGCACCAGTTCCTCGCCGGTCGCGCCGGGGGCGCGGGCGACGAGCAGAAACTCCTCGCCGCCCCAGCGGAAGAGGAGATCGTCCGGACCGGCCACCGCTTCCAGCCGACGGGCGGTCTCGATGAGAACGGAATCGCCGGCGCTGTGGCCGTAGCGATCGTTCACCGTCTTGAAGTAATCGAGGTCGATCAACACGAGCAGCATCGGGCCGCTCTCGCTGGCAAGGACGTCGCCAAAGTAGCGCCGGTTGCGCAGGCCGGTGAGGGGATCGGTGTGCGAGGCTTCCCGCAGTTCCGCGGTCTTCGCGGCGACGATCCGCTCCAGCTCCTGGTTGCGCCTGCGCAGCTGCGCTCCTCGCACGCGGGAGAGCAGCGCGAACAGCAGCGCGCCCCCGGCCGCGAAGAGCAGCCTCGCCCACCACGTCGCGTACCACGGCGGACGGACTGTGAACGACCACGTCGATTGCGGGCCGCGCTGCCCGTACACGTCGCGCGCCGCCACGCGGAACGTGAAGTCGCCGCCCGGCAGGTTCGTGTACTCCTTGCGCGCGTCGCGGCCCGGCGCGGACCAGTCGCGGTCGAAGCCGTCGAGCTTCCACATCAGCTCCGCGTCGCTGCCGGGTGCCGCGGCCACCGTGAAGCGGATGGCGTTGCGCGCGTGCGGGATCGGCGCGATCGCGACGTTCCCGCTTCCGCCGAAGAGACGCGTCCCGTCGCCGAGGCGTGCTTCGCGGATCAGGGCGCGGGGCGGGGGCGGGCGGCGGTCGCGCGCCGGCACGTAGCGAAAGAGGCCGTCGTCGCCGCCGATCCAGAGCACGTCGCCTTCCGGCAGGAACGACAGGATGCGCCCTCCCCCGCCGATGTCGCGGATGCCGATCGGCACGTTCGTCCAGGCATTCTTCGTCGAGTGGAGCTTCGTCTTGTCGAGGCGGAAGATCCGGTTGTCGGAGACGACCCAGAGCGTGTTGCCGTCGCCGGACGGATCGACGCGGAATGCCTGCCGCGCTCCGAGGCTCGGCGCAAATACCGGGTCCGGACGGAACCTGTTGCCGTCGCGGCGGAAGATCCCCTCCCGGGTCAGGAAGAGCAACCGCCCGTCGATGAGCTGCGGATAGACCCAGCCTTCCGGAAAGCCGTGCTTCGCGTCGAAGCGCTGCACGAGCACGAGCCAGGGCGCGCCGCGCTCCTCGAGTCGGAGTTGGTAGACGCCGTCGCTCTCCGTCCCCGCCCACAGCTCGCCGCCGCCGACGTCTACGATCGACACACTGACGTTGCCCGCCTCGCGGTTGCGCGCCAGCACCCGCCACCCCTCGGGACCATGCTCCAGCACGCCCACCCCGTTGTCATAGGCCACGACGACGCGGTTGGGATTCCCCCGCGCCGGCGCGAGGTGGTACGCGAAGTCTCCGTCGACGAGGACCTTCCGATGGCCGCCACCCCGATCGCCGTCTAGTTGCAGGATCCCGTCGCGCGTCGCCGCCAGCAAGGTTCCCGCCGCGGGCAGCAGCGTGTAGCACTGCGCGTCGATGCCCGCCACCGAGGTGAAGCGCGGCTCGCCCTCCGCATCCGCGCCGGGCGTCATCCGGAACACCCCGCGGCTCGTGGAGACGAACAGCCGTCCCTCGAAACGCGCGATCGACTCGACGAAGCCTTCGAACCCCAGCTCGCCGTCGTTCGGCAGCTTCGTCACGGGCGCCGCATCGTCGACGATGCTCACACCGTAGTTCAGGCCGAGCCACAGCTTCCGGTTCCGGGCCTCCATGACGTGGAACACCATGTCGTCGTTGAGGCCGCGCTTCTTGTCGAGGCGCTCCAGCAGCCGCCCCTCGCGGTCGATGATGGCCACGCCACCGCGCAGCGAGGCGATGGCAAACGTGCCGTCCCCGAGCGCCGCGCCGTAGTAGCTCTGGCTCTCCCGCAGGAACGCATCCGCCTCCGTGGCCCGGCTCTCCGGGGGACGTTTCCCCGACGGATCGAAGAGCACCACGCCGCTGGTCCGGCCGATGAGGAACAGCCGCCCGTCGCCGTACGGGAGGATCACGTACACCTTCTCGTCCGCGAAGCGCTCGCCGCCCGGCAGCAGGATCAGGCGGTCGCGCTCGACGGTCGACAGACCGATCCCGGTCTGGCGGACGATCAGCCGCCCGTCCACGACGTTCCCGATGTGAAAGCCGTCCGGCGCCGTCCACACCTGCACGGCCCGTCCGTTCCAGCGGAGGAGGTGCGTCGGCGTACGGAAGTAGATGCCGTCCCGCGCGACGCTGGTCTGCCACACATCGCCGAAATCGCGCGCTGCCGCCGGCACGCGATCCAGGAGCGACACGAACGTCAGCTCCCCCTGCGCGCCCGGTGAGAGATAGCCGAGATTGCCGCTGCCGCCGACCCAGATCCGGTTGCCCGGGCGCCGAGATCGAGCGATAGAGCGGACGCACGATGCGGCAGCGTGATCAACCGCGCCGCGTGCTGATCGAGCTCCACCACGCCGAGGTTGTTCGCCAGATAGACCAGCCCGCGCTGGTCCTGCACGATCGCGAAGTTCTGCGGCCCGGCCTTCGCGCCCAGGGCCTCCAGATCGCGCGTCCGCAGATTGCGGACGCCCACGCGGCCCCGCTCACTCTCCCCCGCCCCCAGCGATGCCGCCACGAGCATCGCCACCAACGCCAATCGCATGCGCGGCAGTATCCGCCGTGCGAGGGAGGGGACGCAATGCACGCCCGTGCTCAAGCGGCTGCGGACCGGCGGAGCCCGACCAGCGCGACGATGATCACCGGCAAGGTCAGGGCGAGCACGCCCCACGGGAAGAGGAACATGATGCCGAACGCGGGGGACGTCAGGGCGATGAGGCCCCAGAGGATGAGGGCGATGCCGCGCCAGGTCTTGCGTTGCGGGAGCTTCCATGCGCTGACGAGGAGCAGGATCGAGCCGATGATGACGCCGGAGGTGATGACCGGAAGAAAGGCGGAGCCGACGAGCCAGCCGAAGTCGGGCTTGTCGACGACGACGAGGGCCGAGACAGCCATGGCGATGACGACGAGCACGACGCCGGTGGTGGCGAGGTTCAGCCAGACGCGTCGCCGGGGAACTGCCACGATTTCGGACATGGGGTAAGGATAGGCGGTTCGGGTGCCGGCTGGAAGCCGGCGGGGCGTTGCGCGCGAAGGCGCGCAGTCCAATGTGGCCCCGGGCTTGTGCCCGGGGAACGCGAGGGCGCAGGGCATTGCGGCCGCGAAGGCGGTCGCTCCAAAGCGCACGTTTATAGCGGCCGCCTTCGCGGCCGCGAGACCCGTCTGCACCGGTCAACCCCGGGCACAAGCCCAGGGCACAAGCCCAGGGCACAAGCCCGGGGCCACAATTGGATTGCGCGCCTTCGCGCGCAGACGAATGCCTACAGCGACGCCAGTTCCCACAGACACAGCTTCTTGTCGGGATAGTCGTGCTGCACGCCCGCGGGCACTTCGTCGATCGTGGCCACGGGCGGGGGGAAGTCGAACGGCGGCGCCTGCAGATTGAGGGGACGCCAGCCGCCGGTGCGGATGTCGCGGTTGGCGGCGCCGGGGAAGGTGGTGGTCAGGAGGTACTTCGCCCCGCTGCGTTTGAAGTTCGCGATCGCCGCGCGGATGTCGGCGTAGGAAAAGTGGACGAGGCAGTCGCGGCAGAGGATGAGGTCCGCCTTCGGTAGCGCGTCGCGCGTGAGGTCGCCGCAGAGGAACTGCCGGTGTGCGCTGCCGTGCTGTTCGCGATTCGTGGCGATCAGTTCTTCGACGATGTCGATGCCGGTGTAGGCGTGGCGCCCGTCGAACGACGTCGCGCATCCAGTTGAAGTCGCCGCAGGGCGCGTCGACGATGCTCCGGATCGCGAAGCGCTCGAGCACGTGCATCAGCGCGTCCCGAAAGTGCGCGCCCCGCTCGCGCGTGGAGCCGCCGCCGGAGCGCGATTCCGCGCTCCCCCACTCGTTGTGCGCGTGGATGCCGGTGAAGACGTCCCGGTGGACCGACGAGAGCGCGCGAACGCGAAGGCCGAGCCTCCAGAGAAGCGAATAGAGGCGCTCCTGAAGGCCGCGCGGTCGCATGCACGTCACCGCACCCGGTCGCGCACGATCACCGCGAGATCCCGCAGCGGCTTCGCCGCGGTCCCCAACGGCTCGATGGCCGCGAGGGACGTCTCCACGAGCTCCACGCTCAACTTGCGCGCGCCCTCCACCCCGGCGAGCTTCACGAACGTCAGGCGCTGCTCGTCTTTGCCGACGTCCTTGCCGAGGGTCTCGGGGTTGGAGGTGACGTCGAGGACGTCGTCGGTGATCTGGAAGGCCAGGCCGAGGTTCTTGGCGAAGACTTCGATGCGCTGGAGGGGGGCGGTGTGGATGTTGGCGAGCATGCCGCCGACGGCAGCCGCCGCGACGAAGAGCGCTCCGGTCTTGCGGGAGTGGATGAGCTCGAGGGTGTCGAAGTCGAGCTTCGAGCCTTCGCTGTGGAGGTCGACCGCTTCCCCGCCGATGGTGCCGTCCCAGCCGACGGCGTCGACGACGCGTTGCAGGACCTGCTGCATCGGCCAGCGCCGCGGCGCGCAGGCGGCGTGGGCCTCGGCGACGAAGCCGTATGCGTGATTGAGCAGAGCGACGGCGGTGAGGATGGCCAGGTCCTCGCCGAATTCGCGGTGCAGCGCGGGCGCGCCGCGGCGCAGGAGCGCGTCGTCCATGGCCGGGAGGTCGTCGAGGATCAGCGACGACGCGTGGATCATCTCCATGGCCGCGCCCGCCGGGACGAGCCGCTCCGGCTTCGCGCCCATCGCCTCCCCCACCGCCAGCGTCAGCACACCGCGAACGCGCTTCCCCGCCGATCCGAGCGACCGCCGCAACGGCGCGTCGAGCGGCGCAGGTGCGTTTGGACGCAAGTCCATCAAAAATCGATCGATAAGGGCACGCCGGGAGGAGAAGTAATCGTTCAAAACAGGCCGCGTTTCGCATGTTAGCATCGGGCGTCGGGACCTTGATGCAGATGAGCCAATTCGGCCGGACTCAACAGATGTGGGTGCTGATCGTCGCCTGCCTGCTGCTGTTCGCTGGGTTTCTCTGGCTCGTGCCGGGGATGACGTTCGCCTTCTTCTGGCGGGTCTTCCTGGCCGGCATGGCCGCCTCGGCCGTCACGATCGTCCTCTTCAACTTCTGGCTCCGCCGCGTGATCCTGCGCCGCACGGGCGTGATCGAGCTCATCGACCGCATCACCCGCGGCGATCTGGCCCTCTCCGCGCGCGACATCGCGTTGCAGACGCAGTCCGTGCGCATGTCCGCGGCCATGCGCGGCCTGGTCACGAACCTGGAGCGCACGATCCGCCGCTTCGGGCAGCTCGCCACGGACGTCACGCGCGCCAGCGATCAGATCAGCGGGCGCTCCCGCGTGCTGGCGCGCAGCGCCACCGAGCAGCTCACCTCCACCGAATCCACCACCGCCTCGGTCACCCAGATCGACCAGTCGATCAACAACGTCCGCCGGTCGATGGAAGAGCTCTCCGTGAACGCCGAGGAGACGTCGACGTCGATCCTCCAGATGTCGGCGTCGATCGAAGAAGTGAGCCGCATCGCCGACACGCTCGCGGAGTTCGTCGAGCAGACCGGCTCGGCGATCGAAGAGATGATCGCGTCGATCAACGAGGTCGCGGCGAACACGGAGAGCTTCTCCTCCTTCGCCACCCAGACCGCCTCGTCGATGGTGGAGATGAATGCGACGACCGAGGAGATCCGGAACTCGGCGCGGCAATCGACGGAGCTGTCGCGGTACGTGACCGACGCGGCCAACGAAGGCCGCACCGCCGTCGAAGGCACCGTCGACGGCATGCGCAAGATCCAGATCGCCGTCGACGAGGCCAAGAGCGCGCTCACCGAGCTCGCGCAGCGCTCGCAGGAGATCGGCAACATCGTGCGGGTCATCGACGACATCGCCGGACAGACGAACCTCCTCGCCCTGAACGCCGCCATCATCGCGGCCCAGGCGGGCGAGCGCGGCCGCGGCTTCGCGGTCGTCGCGGACGAGATCCGCGACCTCTCCGAGCGCACGTCGGTGTCGACCGAAGAGATCCGGACGCTGATCCTGAACGTGCAGAACGGCGTGGAGCGCGCGGCGGAACAGATGACCGTCGGCGCGGACCGCGTCGCGGACGGCGTGGGCCTGACCGCACGCGCGGCGCAGGTCCTGGACAAGATCCTCGAGCTCACCGACCGGTCGACCAACTCCATCTCCGAGATCGCGCGGGCGACGGAAGAGCAGGCGCGCGGGAGCGCGGCGGCGACGGCGGCGATCGAAGAAGTGACGAAGATGGTCCAGACCACCGCCACCGCGACGCAGCAGCAGTCGCAGACGTCGCGGAAGATCGGCGAGCAGGCGGCCATGGTCCGCGACTACACGAAGCACCTCAAGCGTGCCATGGGCGAGCAGGAGACGGGCAGCCGCGCCATCAGCCGGGCCATGGAAAACATCATGGGCTTCGTGCAGACGGTGCTGGAGTCGACGTCGGTGCTGGCGGCGGAGAGCTCGGCCATCGTCAAGTCGATGGACGTCATCAACGAGGGCTCGCGCGAGTCGAGCTTCGGGGTGGCGGACCTCAATCAGATGGCCGGCTCGCTCAGCCACGAGTCGACGCTGCTCAAGCAGGAGCTCGGGCGCTTCCAGCTCCCCACGCCTTCGCCGGGCGGGAAGCTCACGACGGCCACGGTGCTGTGGCAACACCTGACGTTCGATCCGGCGTACACGTCGGCGACGGCGCTGGGCTTCCTCGCCAAGGCGGTCCACGCGACGCTGATCCGCTACGGCGAGAGCGCGGAGCTGATCCCCGATCTGGCGGAGCGCTGGGAAGTGCTCGAGCAGGGACGCCTCTACCGCTTCCACCTGCGCCACGGCGTGAAGTTCCACAACGGGCGGACGTTCGAAGCGCGCGACGTGTACGAGAGCTTCCTCCGCCTGCTGCTGCCGGAGACGAAGTCGACGGGCTCGTGGATCCTGCGCAACGTGCGCGGCGCGGAGGACGTGCTGGCGGGACGCACGCGGACGCTGAGCGGCATCGTGATCCGCGACCCGTACACGATCGACATTCACCTGAGCGAGCCGCTGGCGTTCTTCCTGTCGCTGATGACCACTCCGGAGACGGCGATCATTCCGGCGGAGGAAGGGAAGGACGCGGAGCGCTTCCGCCTGCGCGGCATCGGCGCGGGACCGTTCCAGGTGAAGGAGGCGATCGACGGCGAGCGGGCGCGCCTGGTGCGCAACGACCATTACTTCATCCCGGGCGAGCCGTACGTGGACGAGCTGACCTTCCGCCTCGACCTGCGCAGTTTCCGCGACGTCGCGGACGCGTTCGTCCGCGGGGAGCTCGACATCGCGCACGGCATCCCGCCGAAGTTCGTGGCGGAGATCCGCAACGACCCGCGCTATGCGCCGTACCTGCTGACGACGATCCAGCTGCACACGTCGTATCTCGCGTGGGACTCGTCGTCGGCTCCCTTCAATCGCCCCGAGGTACGCCAGGCACTCAATTACGCGATCGACCGCAAGCGGATCAACGAGCAGGTCTACGCAGGCGAATCGGTCATCGCGCAGTCGCTCCTCCCCCCGGGCCTCCTCGGCTACGACGAGAAGCTGCGCGGCTACGAGCATGACCCGGAGCGCGCGCGCACGCTGCTGCGCGAGGCGGGCTACGGCTCGGGCTTCTCGATCCAGTACCGCACGTGGGACTCGGATGACTTCAACAATTCGGGGATGGTGCCGCTGATCCTCGAGGATCTGCAGAAGGTGGGCATCCGGGTGAACGTGACGCGGCACAGTGCGACGGATGCAAGCGCGCCGCGCGCGCACCGCGGTCACGGGCTGCTGTATGTCGCGAACTGGTACGCGGACATCCCGGACTCGGACAACTTCTTCTACATCTTCTTCCACAGCGACGCGACGTCGGTGCGCGGGCTGTTCTTCAGCCGGCCGGAGATCGACGCGAAGATCCTCGAGGCCCGCCGCTCGAACGACGTGGAGCACCGCGCCTCGGTGTACCGCGACCTCAACGAGACGGTGATCCGCGAAGCGCCGATCGTGCCGCTGTTCCACGAGCGGCTGTTCGTGCTGCACAAGCCGGAGGTACGGGGCGTGCGGACGTCGCTGGTGCCGCCGCCGGTGCGGTATCACGACATCTGGGTGGAGAAAGAAACGTAGGGCGCGGCTTCGAGCCCGCCTCCCGGGGGGGCGGGCTGAAGCCACGCCCTACGTTCTATATGTCCAAACTGAAAGTGCATGGCGCGATGTTCACCGTCGCGCTGCTGTTCACCTCGAACTACATCATCTCCAAGCTGGGCATGCGCGAGCTGAGCCCGTTGTCGTTCGCGTGGCTGCGGGTGGCCGGATCGGCGGCTGTCCTGTGGGGCATCGCTCGCGGGGAAACGTTGCCGCGCGAGTTCTCGCGGCGAATCACCCTCTTCGCGGTCCTGGCCGTCGTCATCAACCAGACGATGTTCCTCAGCGGGCTGGCGTTCACGACGGTGCAGGTCGCGGCGATCCTGATCACGTCCATCCCGGTGTTCGCGGTGGCGACAGCGGTGGTGATGGGCCGCGAGCGGGCGTCGCCGTCGCGCATCGGCGGAATCGTGCTGGCGGGCGCGGGGGCATTGCTGGTGGTCGGCAGCGAGGGGTTCCAAGGCGCGGGGCGCTCGCTCATCGGCGCGTTGATGATCCTCGCGAACTGCTTCGCGTACGCGCTCTATCTCGTCCTCTCGAAGCCGGTCATGGCGCACCTTTCCGCGCGAGCCGTCGTGGCGCGCATGTTCGCGATCGGGACGGTGCTGATGCTGCCGATCGCGGCGGTGCCGCTGGCGCGCGAGGAGTGGGCGTCGATCTCCCCCGCCTCCTGGCTCGCCCTCGGAACGGTGATCCTCGGGCCGACGGTCGCCGCGTATCTGCTGCAGGCGTGGGCCCTGCGCCACGCGGAGAGCTCGGTCGTGGCGTCCTATGTCTATGTCCAGCCCGTCCTGGCCACCATTCTCGGCGCCGTCTTTCTCGGCGAGCACATCCGGCCGATGATCGTCGTTCCGGCGGTGATGATCTTCGCCGGGGTCTGGCTGACGAGCCGTAAGATGTAAACGATTGCCGCTTTGGGCCGTCCAAGCTGCGTGAGAAGTAACTTAGCCGCGTTCCGTATGAACGACCCCGAAAACCTTCCGAGCGACCGCGAGCTGATCGACCGCACACTGGCCGGCAACGGCGACGCGTTCGCGATGCTGGTCGAGCGGTTCCAGCGGAAGATCTTCCGGGTGGCGCGCTCGATCGTCCGGGACGAGATGGAAGCGGACACGATCACGCAGGACACGTTCGTCCAGGCGTACACGCACCTGGCGAAGTTCGAAGGGCGGGCGGAGTTGGAGACGTGGCTGACGCGGATCGCCATCAACCGCTCGCGGGACGCACTGCGGCGGCGCCGCTTCGTCAGTCTCTTCAAGCTGCGGGATGACGGGACGGAGTCCGAGACGTTGATCGAGCCGGTGGACGAGCGGCCGGACCCGGAGCGGCAGTTGATGGCGTCGCAGCTCCGGACAGCCATCGGCAAGGCGGAGCGGCACCTGTCCGCGCAGCAGAAGACGATCTTCCGCCTCAGGCATTACGAGAATCTCCCGCTCGAGGACATCGCCGCGGCGATGGGCCTGCAGGCGGGCACCGTGCGGGCGCATCTGTTCCGCGCGATTCACAAGATCCGCAAAGAGCTCGCGGAGTGGCGCGTCGCACGTGGTATTCAGGGGACCGAACATGAAGCACTTCAGTGAAGCCGATCTGCTGGAGACGTATTACACGAAGCCGGGCGAATCGATGCCGGTGATGATGCACCTCGCCGACTGCGCCGACTGCGCCGCGCGCTATGAGAGCCTGGAGCGCAAGATGGCCGGCCTGCGCGAGTGCCCTCACGAGAAGCAGGAGACGTTCTGGGTCCGCCAGCGCATCGCGATCATGCGGAAGATCGACGTGCGCCGGGAACGGAAGGCATCGCTCGCGCGCATCACGCGCATCGCCGCCGCCGCGATGCTGGTCCTGGTTTTGGGTGCGCTGGTGACGTGGGATCGAGTCGACGAGCCGACGAGTCATCCAGTCGTCGAGACGGCCGCCGTTGAAGCCACATCCCTCGACGACTCGTCGACTCGACGACCCGACGATCCCTGGCAGTCCGACGAATTGAAAGATTACTCCTCGATGGTGGCGTGGGAATCTTGGGTCGAGGAGGGAGACCAGTCATGAAGCGTTTGCTGATCGCGGTTGCGGTGCTCGCGTGCGCTGCTATTGCCCCCTTCGATGTCGATGCCCAGGGCATGCCGCCCGGCAAGTGGTGGCAGCGCCCGGAAGTGATCCGGGAACTGCAGCTCACCACCGAGCAGCAGAGCCGCCTCGACGACATCTTCCGCGGCGCCGCGAACGATCTGATCGATGCGAAAGGCGCCGTGGAGAAACTGCAGATTGCCATCCGCGGAGAGCTCGACCGCCCGCAGATCCGCAAGGCCGAGGTGCTGCGCATCGCGGGACAGCTGTCGGCGGCGCGGGGCAGGCTGTTCGAGCGCGAGATGACCATGCTGGTGGACATGCGCGGGGTGCTCAACGAACAGCAGTGGTCGCGCATGCGGAAACGTCTGGACCGGCAGGGGCAGCGTCCGCGGGGGCGGAGACCGTAAGACCTATAGGACGCATAGGACGGATAGGACCTATAGGTCTTATTCGTCCTATCCGTCCTATTCGTCCTATCCTGCGCGACGTGCTCGACGTCGCCCTCCGCAACCTGACCTTCCGCTACCCGGAAGGTTTCGCCCTGCGCGACGTCACCCTCACCTTCCCCCGCAACACCCACACCGCCATCACCGGTCCGCCCGCCTGCGGCGCGACGACGCTGTTGCGTCTCCTCGCCGGCACCCTGCGCCCGCAATCGGGTGACGTCGTCCTCGGCCAGCGCCGCGTGAACGAC
Source organism: uncultured Acidobacteriota bacterium (assembly GCA_963821585.1). Lineage (GTDB taxonomy): Bacteria > Acidobacteriota > Thermoanaerobaculia > Gp7-AA8 > Gp7-AA8 > QHVT01. Next base: position 1,416,967 of record CAWGEI010000003.1, on the reverse strand, counting down.
GTCAAAGCGGCGAACCGGCCGCTGCTCTTCGCCACGTCCGCAATCGATGTCCCGCAGCGGTGGAGTGTGCAGCACGCACTCGTCGCGGCGGTGCGCACGCGGTCGCTCGATCGGGAGGATCGCCATCAGGAGTATGCCCTGGCCGCCGAGAAATGGGCGCTCGCGCCGCTGCTCGAGCGGCGCATCTCGACGCTCTCGTCGACGGAGCTCGCGCGGCTGCACTTCGCACGCATCGAGCTCCTGCGTCCCGCAATCCTCGTCGCCGATCGCCTCCTCGAGGGCGTCAGTGCCTCGGCACGCGCCAGCCTCGCGGACATGCTCTTCCGCACCCTGCGCGTTCACGGAACGACCGTCATCTTCGCGCCGTCGGCGCGCGACGAGCTGGCGATGACGGACCTCGTCGTCATTCTGCACGACGGCCGCGTCACGCAGACCGGCACGGCGGCCGAGGTGTTTGCGCGGCCGGTGGATGACGCGGCGGCGGTGGCGATCGGCGACGTCGACGCGATCCCGATCGACATCCGCGGCACGACGGTCGAGTCCGTGATCGGCTCGTGGGAGGTCGACCCGCCGCCGTTCCAGGGCAGCGGCATCGCCCTCGTGCGCCCGGCAGACTTCGCGCCGGCCAAGCCGGGCGAGGACTCGGATGTCATCTTCGGTGTCGAGGAAGCCGGCTTCTCGGACGGGCGCTGGATCGCCCACGGCGTCCTCAGCGGCGGGGTCACCTTGCGCGTCGAGCTCCCCTCGGGCGCCAACGTCCATAAAGGCCGTCTGCTCGCGTTGCGTTACGACCCGACCCGGTTCACACTGATTGCGCGCGAGCGCGCGCCATTGCAGACCACGGTGCCCACGGATGTCGTGCCGCCCATGAGCGAGACGCGGTAACGGGCGCGGCACTTGCAGTCTGCAGCGATCGGAATCGCCAAACGAGTGGAGTGTCGGTTTGAACATTCGAGCCCGTAAGACGTACCAGCTCCGCAAGCTCCTCGTCATCGACGATGACGAGGCAACCGTCCGTTATTACCGCGAGCTTCTGACGCCCCACGGGTTCGACGTCCTGATCGCGCACGACGGCGAACAGGCCATCCCCCTCGTCGAGCGCAACCCGGATATCCAGCTCGTCATCCTCGACCTGTCCATGCCCCGCATGGACGGCCGCCAGTGGCTCCGCTGGTTCCGACAGCAGCGGCAGGACTCCCCTGTCGTCGTCATCACCGGCTTCAGCGCCAAGCTCGGGCCCGCCGACGAAGACCTGCAGCCGAGCGTCGTGCTCCAGAAGCCGGTCGACGTCGCGGAGCTCCTCGATATGGTCGGGCTGTTCTGCGGCCTCGGCACCCCGATCAGCCCCGCAACGTAATTACATCCCCGCGAGCAGCGCGCCCGACTCGATCTTCTGGAGGTCGAGCTGCAACGACGCCAGGCTCTGCTGGATCTCGATGCGCACCGGGACGCGGCGGTCGTCGTTCGTCACCCATACGGTGACGCCGCCTGACCACTTCTTCCCGCCCGGCGCATCAACGATGTGGAACGCGCGGGCGGTCGTGTTCTTGCCCTCGATCACGAACGACTTCGCCACGCCGGGGCGAAAGATGACGGGGTACTCGCGGCCGTCGCTGTAAATCGTCGTCTGCACCGGCGCGGTCATGGTCTTCGCGTTCTGGCGCAGGAAGTAGATCGCGGTGAGGATGTCGCGGTACTCGCCGCCCGCCGCGGGCAGCTTCTTCACGCGATACTCCTTGTCCTCGGGCGTCTCCTTGTTGATGCGCGCCAGGCCCTTCACGTAATCGAAGACCGTGCGCTCATTGCGCGACTTCTTGCCCCATGCATAGCCGTGCTCGGTGACGAGCGTCTTGGCGCGCTCGTCCATCTGCGACTCATAGGCGTAAAAACCGCCCTGCTTGCCTTCCGGCGCCGTGATGAGCAGCTCGCTATGAATGGTGTCGCCAAACGTCGTTCGCAGATTGCCGACGCCGGACGTCGGGAACATGAGTCCGGCGAGCAGGCGCACGCCGCCGCGCAGGCGCCAGGAGTAGCGGAACTCCTCCACGCTGCCCGGATTCGCAGCGAAAGCACTGGCGGACACAACCATCGTCAGAGCGACCACACCGATCTTGCGAATAATTTTCATGGTTGCGTCCTGAAACACGATGCTCCGCGGAGTTATTCACATCGCCGAGAGCGCTTGTTCGACCTCGTCGATGACGTAGTCGGGCGTGGACGAGCCCGCCGTGAGGCCGACTGTCCGCGCTCCGCTCAGCCATGCGGCGTCGATGTCGTCCCTCCCCTGGATCAGATACGCCGGCTTCGCCTCCCGGCAGATCTCCCAGAGGTGCTTCGTGTTCGCGCTCTTCTTGCCGCCGATGACGATGATCACGTCGATCTCGGGGTCGTGCGCGAGGACGCGCGCGGCGTCCTGATTTTCTTTGGTCGCGTAGCAGATCGTGTCTCCGCGCTCGACCTGCGTCGCCCGGCGCTCGATGGTCCGCACCACGTCTTCGAAATCCTCGGCGTTGAGCGTCGTCTGGTAGAAGATCTTCATCCTTGAATAAGACGACCAGTCGATCGATTCGGCTTCATCGATCTTTGAAACAATGTGGTAAACGGACGGATCGAGGTCGTTGGTGTAACCGATCACCTCGCGATGCTTCGGATCGCCGATGAAGACGAGGTGGTAGCCCCCCGCGAGAGCCTGCTTGGCCTCGCGGTGGATGTCGTAGACGAACTTGCAGGTCGTGTCGAGGATCTGCAGCCCGCGGTCGCGCGCCGAGTCATGGAACGACGGCGGGACGCCGTGCGCGGAGAAGACGATCGTCGGCTCCTCGACCGCCGTGATTTCGTTGATCGTCCGGACGCCCAGGCGCTCCATCTCCTCGACGACCCGCTCGTTGTGAACGACCTGCCCGAGGATCGCACCCCGGCCACCGGCGGCGGCGAAGCGCTTCACCTTCAGATCGGCGATGCGGACGCCGGAGCAGAAGCCGTACTTGGCTGCGCGTTTGACTTTCATCAGCGACCGGAACACTACCATTCACCCGCTACAATCCCCCACCCGTGGCAGAGCCCCTCTTCACCCGCAAATTCATCTCCCTCTGGCTCTTCCAGGCGGCGACGTTCTTCTCGGCGTTCCAACTCCTCCCGGTCATCCCGCTCCGCATCGTCGACCTCGGCGGCAGCAAGGCCACCGCAGGGCTGTTCCTGTTTGTGTACACGTTCGCGAGCGCGTTCTCCGCGCCGGTAATGGGATCGATCGCGGACCGCTTCGGCCGGCGGCGGATGCTGGTCACGGCGTCGGTGCTGTTCGTCGTCTTTTCGCTCGCCTACGGGGTGACGCCGTGGATGCCGGTCGTCCTCGGCATCGCGATCGTGCACGGATCGCTCTGGTCGTCGATCCTGTCCGCGGCCGGCGCGCTGATGACCGACTTCATCCCTCCCGCGCGGCGGACCGAGGGCCTCGCGTACTGGGGATTGGCCCCGACGGCGGCGATCGCCGTGGCGCCCGCGGTCGGCCTGTGGATGCACACGAGCTTCGGCTGGCTGGCGCTCTGCGTCGAGATCGCGACGCTTTCCGCGCTGACGGCGGTCTTCGCCTCGCGCCTGCCGGCCGGCGCAGCGCCCGCCGCGAAGACGCAGTTCCGGACGAGCGAGCTGTGGGACTGGGGCGTGGTGACGACGTCGCTCTCGCTGGCGGTGGCGGCGTTCGGGTACGGCGGGATCACGAGCTACGTCGCGCTGTTCTCGCGCGAGCAGGGGATCCGGCCGGAGTCGCTGTTCTTCACGGCCTTCGCGATCAGCACGGTCGTCATCCGCGTCTTCACCTCCCGCCTCGGGGATCGGTTCGGTCCGAACGTCCTGCTCTATCCGTCGTTCGTCGCGATGCCGGTGGCATTCTTCCTCCTCGCGCGGTCGACGAATCGTCTGGAGCTGATCGTCGCAGCCACGCTCTTCGGTTTCGGCCTCGGCACCGCGTTTCCGGCATTCATGGCGTTCGTGGTGGCGAACACCGGCGAGGACCGCCGGGCGCGGACGTTCGGCAGCGTGATTCTGGCGTTCGACACGGGGATCGGCATGGGCTCGCTGACCATCGGGGCCATCGGCGAGCGCGCCGGACTGGCCACGGCGTACAACGTCGCGGCCCTGATCGCCTGCCTTTCGATCCCGATCTTCATCGTGACGTCCCGCCGCTTCGTGCGCGGCACGGCAGTTGCTGAGAACGCTGAGCATGTCGGAACATCCTGAAGACAGCGAGCACCACGTCGAACGCCGGGTGGTCTACGAAACGGTGAGCTCGAGCTCCACGCGCAGCAGCGCCATCACCATCGGCGTGGTCGTCGTGATCGCGCTGGCGCTGATCGTGTGGGTCGTGATGCAGATGCGTTAGCGCGTAAAATCGCGCCCCGCATGCTGCGCTCGATCCTGCTCGCCTCCGCTCTCACCCTGAACCCCGAGGCCGCCGAGCGTTTCGCGAGCCTGGCGCTCGCGTGCGTACACAAGGAGTATCCGAACAAGATCGCGCACGTGCTGCAGTCGGACGCGGACGCGAAGGCGCCGCGGGAGCTGACGCCCGCGTTCTACGGCTGCTATGACTGGCACTCCTCGGTGCACGGACACTGGCTGCTCGCGCGGTTGTCGCGGCTCTCGCCGGACGCTCCCTTCGCGGAGAAAGCGCGCGCGGCGCTGAAGGAGAGCATCACGCCGGAGACGATTGCGGCCGAGGTGGCGTATCTGAACGGCGCGGGACGCGCGTCGTTCGAGCGGCCGTACGGACTCGCGTGGCTGCTGCAGCTCACGGGCGAGTTACGCGAGTCGAACAGTCCTCTGTACGCGACGATCAAGCCGCTCGAGGACGCCGCGGTCGAGCGCCTACGCACGTGGCTGCCGAAACTCTCCTATCCCGTCCGCTCCGGCGAGCACAGTCAGACGGCGTTCGCCCTCGGCCTCATCATCGACTCCAAGGCGGGCGGCGGGGAGTTCACCGACCTGGTGAAGTCGCGCGCCCGGGCTTTCTACGCGACCGATCGCAACTGTCCCCTCGCCTACGAGCCTTCGGGCGAAGACTTCCTGTCGCCGTGTCTCGCGGAGGCCGACGTCATGCGCCGCGTGCTCCCGCCAAAAGCGTACGGCGAGTGGCTGACGCAGTTCCTGCCGAAGATGACGCTGAAGCCCGCCGTGGTCACCGATCCGACCGATCCGAAGCTCGCGCATCTCGACGGACTGAATCTCAGCCGCGCGTGGATGCTCGACGGCATCGCGTCCGGACTCCCATCGAACGACCCGCGCGTGAAGACGTACCGCACCGCCTCGGACGCGCACGCCAAAGCGGGACTCGCCGCGGTCACCGGCGAGCATTACGAAGGTGGCCACTGGCTCGGCAGCTTCGCCACGTACCTCGTCACGCGGCGTGGCGTCGAGTAGGAGCGCCGGCCGCTGGCCGGCCGGTCCTCCGGCCGCTGGCCGGACCGCCGAGCCGGCGGTGGACCGGCCGGCTGGCAGCCGGCGCTCCTATCCCTTGATCACCGCCCCGGTCTTCTTCGGTGAGAACGAGCTCTTGTAGATGTCGATGATCGACATCAGCAGCGAGAACACGAGCGGCCCGATCACCAGGCCGACGAACCCGAACGCCTGCAGGCCGCCGAGGACGGCGAAGAGCAGCGGGATCGCGGGGAGCTGGGCTTTCCCCTTCATCGCCCATGGCCGGACGATGTTGTCGACCAGCGACACGAACAGCACGCCCCAGATGATCAGGAAGATCGCCTGCCACCATGGCCGCGAGCCCATCGACGCCGCGATGACGAGATAAATGGACGCCGGCACCCAGACCGCCGCGGCGCCGACCATCGGGATCAGCGACAGCAGCGCGGCCACCGCGCCCCAGAATCCCGCGCCCGGCACCTGCGCGATCGCCAGGCCGACGCCGGTCATGAAGCCCTGCGCCAGTCCGGTGAAGAGCTGCCCGCGGAACGTCGCGTCGATGACGTCCTTGAATCGCTCGCCAAACTCGCGGTCGTACCGTTTCGGCAGCGGCGACAGCACCGAGAGCTGCGACACGATCTACTTCCCCTTCCGTGTAGAAGAAGAACATCGTCAGCAACACCAGCGCGAAGCCCAGGACCATCCCCGCGAGGCCGCCCAGCACCGCGCCGCCTTTGCGCGCAACCCATCCGGGAATCTGCTGCATCGCCGGCAGCAGCAGCTTGTCGGGACTGAGCGTCTTCGGATCGAAATTCGGCGCCATGCGCCGGATCAGCGCCAAGCCCGGCCCGATGTCGATCCGCTTGACCATCGCCTGCGCCTCGCCCGACTGCAGCTTCTCCACGACGACGTTGGCCTGCTGCACGAGCATGATCGAGAGGACCAGCGCCGGGATCACGAGCAGCAGCGTCGTGCCGAGGAGCATCACGACCGCCGCTTTCGTCGAGCTCCCCTTCAGCCTCACGCGCACGCGCCGGAAGATGCCGAACGTCAGCGTCACCAGGATCGCTCCGAGGAGGATGGCCGTCATGAACGGCCAGATGATGCGGAACGCCGCGTACAGCAGCAGCAGCGCGAGCAGTCCGAAGAAGATCACTCCCGTCAGACGCCACTGGGGCTTGTGCTCGATGGGGCTTTCGACCGGCTCACTGGGTTGTTCAATCACGGGAACCTCCCTCGAATAACTTCGCGACGTGTGGCGCTGGTGATCGCGCTGACGATCGGGTTCTTGATCTTCCGCTCCGCGGACACCGCGTAGAACCGCACTTTCACCTCGGGCAGCCGTCCGACGACGCGCACGTTGTACTCCGCTTCGATCTCTTTCTCGATGACCGTGGGTGCTGGAAAGATACCTGTTCCGCGCGCGTCCGAAGGCGGCCATCAGCGCGAGGTCGTCGAATTCGCCGACGCGCTTCGGCACGATCCCGGTCGAATCCAGCCACAGCTCGAGCGCCCGGCGGATCTGCGTCGCGGCGCCCGGCAGCAACAGCGGCGCGCCGTGCAGCGACTTCGGGAACGGCTTCTTCTTCAGCGATGCCGCCAGCGCCGGCGCCGCGAAGAACGTCGTCCCGCTCTCGCCGAGAAGATGGTTGAACGCGCGCAGCGGCGCCCCGGAAGCCGGTGCGTCGGTGAGCACGATGTCGAGCTCGTGCTGCGCGAGGAGCTGGAGCAGTGTCTCCGAGGAGGCCTCGCGGCAGACCATCTCGACGTCCGTCTGAAACGCGGGCCGCAGCACGCGGTACGCGATCAGCTTCGGCACCACGTCGGCGATCCCGACCTGCACGCGCACCGCCCGTTGCGTCGGCCGGTCGCGCAGCGTGTCGCGGAGCTCGCGCCCGAGGGCGAAGATCTCGTCCGCATACCGCAGCGCGATCCGCCCCGCCTCGCTCAGCACCAGCGACCGCCCCGACTTCTCGAACAGCTTCTCGCCGAGGGACTCCTCCAGCAGGCGGAGCTGAGCGCTGATCGTCGGCTGGGTGAGATTCAGCTTCCGCGTGGCCGCCGCAATGCTGCCCTCGTGCGCCACGACCCAGAAATACAGGAGGTGATGGTAGTTCAGCCACTCCACGCGACATAGGTTAAATCAATCGTTCCCATTGAAACAATCCATCCAACCTATGAATGGCACCGGGACCGCATCCGTTGTTCGACCGGATGGAAACGATTGCCTCTCGCCCTGCTTTGGACAGTCTTCAGCGTCTTCGTTCTCGGGATGCTGTCCCTGGACCTCGGCGTCTTCAACCGGAAGGCCCACGAGGTCCACTTCAAAGAGGCGCTGGCGTGGAGCGCGATCTGGGTCGCGCTCTCGATGGTGTTCAACGGCTGGATCTACGCCCGGTTCGGCAGTGAGAAAGCGCTCGAGTTCCTGACCGGATACCTCATCGAGAAGGCGCTGTCCGTCGACAACATCTTCGTCTTCGTCATCCTCTTCGCGTCCTTCGCGGTGCCGAAGATCTACCAGCACCGCGTGCTGTTCTGGGGAGTCATCGGCGCGATCGTCATGCGCGCCATCTTCATCGGCCTCGGCGCCGCGCTCGTGTCGCGGTTCCACTGGATCATGTACGTCTTCGGCGCGATCCTGATCTTCACCGGCTTCAAGCTGATGGCCACGGGAGATTCGGAGCCGCATCCTGAGAAGAACCCGATCTACAAACTCGCGCGGCGGCTCATGCCCGCCATCGCCGGAGTATCACGGCAAGAGCTTCACGGTCGTGAAGGACGGGCGGCGGTTCGCCACGCCGCTCCTGCTGGTGCTCATCGCCATCGAGGCGACGGACGTCGTGTTCGCGGTGGACTCGATCCCCGCGATCTTCGCCATCACCACCGATCCGTTCATCGTCTACACCTCGAACATCTTCGCCATCCTCGGCCTGCGGGCGATGTACTTCCTCCTCGCGGGCGTGATCGACAAGTTCCACTTCCTCAAGTACGGGCTCGCGTGCGTGCTGCTGTTCGTCGGCGTCAAGATGGTCATCGCGGAGTGGGTCAAGGTGCCGATCCTCGTGTCCCTGGGCGCGATCGCGGCGCTGCTGACGCTCTCCGTGATCGCGTCGGTCTTCTGGCCGAAACACGTGGAGGCAAAGGTCGCCGAGGACGCACTCGAAGACATCCGGAAGAACCCGGCCGGCGAGCCCTGACCCTCGAAGCTGAAGCGTTGGACGGCGGTCCGCAGTCGCGCGGCGCGTACGAGTAAGATACGCCGCCTTATGCACACGACGGTACCTCCCTATCTCTGGGGCGGCTTCGGGGCTTTCGTCCTCGGGATGCTCGCTCTGGACCTCGGTGTCTTCAACCGGAAGGCGCACGAAGTCCGTTTTCGCGAGGCGGCGATCTGGAGCACGATCTGGATCTCGCTGGCGATGATCTTCAACGGCTGGATCTACTTCGCCTACGGACACCAGAAGGCGCTCGAGTTCCTGACCGGCTACCTGCTCGAAGAAGCTTTGTCGGTCGACAACATCTTCGTCTTCGTCATCCTCCTGGCCTCGTTCGCCGTCCCGAAGATCTATCAGCATCGCGTGCTCTTCTGGGGCGTGCTCGGGGCGATCGTCATGCGCGCCGTCTTCATCGGTCTCGGCGCGGCGCTCGTCGCGCGGTTTCACTGGGTGATGTACGTCTTCGGCGCAATCCTGATCTACACCGGGATCAAGCTGCTGCGCCAGGGCGAGGACGACGATCCCCATCCCGAGAAGAACCCGATCTACAAGGCCGCGCGACGGCTCTTCCCGGCCGTCCCGGAGTACCACGGGCAGTCGTTCTTCGTCATCAAGAACGGCGTGCGCTACGCCACGCCGTTGCTGCTGGTGCTCGTGGCGATCGAGGCCACCGACGTCGTCTTCGCGGTCGACTCTATTCCGGCCGTCTTCGCCATCACGACCGACCCGTTCATCGTCTACACGTCGAACATCTTCGCCATCCTGGGACTGCGGTCGATGTACTTCCTGCTCTCGGGGGTGATCGACAAGTTCCACTACCTCAAGATCGGCCTCGCGCTGGTGCTGCTGTTCGTCGGCGCGAAGATGCTGGTCACCGAGTGGTACAAGGTCCCGATCGTCGGCTCCCTCCTCACCATCGCGTCGCTCCTCGCCTTCTCGGTGCTCGCCTCGGTCATCTGGCCGAAGAAGGTCGAGCTGGAGGTATCATCCGCCGCGCTTGAAGACATTCGAAACCACCCTGCCGGGAGTGCTGATCCTCGAGCCGGCGACGTTCAGTGACGACCGCGGCTGGTTCATGGAAACCTACAACGCCGCGAAGTTCCGCGAGCTCGGCCTCCCCGAGACCTTCATCCAGGACAACCACTCCCACTCGCGGGGTGGTGTCCTCCGCGGCCTGCACTACCAGCTGCACGACCCGCAGGGAAAACTCGTCCGCTGCCCGCGTGGCCGCATCCTCGACGTCGCCGTCGACATCCGCCGCGACTCCCCCCACTTCGGCCAGTGGGTCTCGGCCGAGCTGAGCGAGGAAAACCGCCGCATGCTCTGGGTCCCCCCCGCTTCGCCCATGGCTTCGCCGTCCTCAGCGACGAGGCGGACGTCCTCTACAAGTGCACCACCGCCTGGGACGCCGCCACCGACCGCACCATCCTCTGGAACGACCCCGACCTCGCCATCGACTGGGGCATCCCGGGCACCCCCCAACTCTCCCCCAAAGACGCCGCCGGCAAACGCTTCCGCGACGCCGAAGTCTTCGAGTCTTGACACCTCCGAGGGCGCCGTTTACGATGCGCGCCTCCTCGGGGAATGCAGTTCGCCCTCAGGGGGTTAGCAGAGATTCCTACGACGCGGGGTCGTAGTTCAGTTGGTTAGAACGCCGGCCTGTCACGCCGGAGGTCGCGGGTTCGAGCCCCGTCGGCCCCGCCAAATAAAGCACCCTCATTAGCCGCCACTTTGGCGGCTTTCGCGTTTTCAGTGGATTGCATAGAAAGTTGTAACTCGCAAGCTGACTCGCAAGGTCGCGATTCTTGGACGCGAAAACCTGCGCAGAAACCGCCGCGAACGCGCGCGATGTTTCACATTTCGGAGCGAGTGTTCCACGGAAAAAGCGCATCGCGAGAGCACTTAGAGCGAGCGTGCAGCAGCGCCGCGAGTGGTGCGATGTTGCGAAGCGTCATGCGTAGCATGGCGCCGTGATGTGTGAGCGAAGCGACGCGCGCTAGGCTAGCCGGCGACAGCGTTGTCTCGCACCTTCTACATCGCGCGAAGTGATGCTGGATCGGAGCGGCAGCTGCAGATCGGCGTCCGGTCCACATCGAAAGAGTTCGGCGGTGCTCGGCTGGAAGGCACCCGACGCGTCCTCCTGTCGCTCGCATCCGCGCAAACTCGACAGATGCATGTCCGCTCTGAAATCGGGTGAAGGAGACACAAATGAATTCGCCACGAACAATCCTCATCCATGTCCCGTCCGAAAACTCTGAACCGATGTATGAGTGTCTGCTCCGAGCGCCCGATCCGCTCCAAGATCCTGAGGGCTCCATGGCGTCGGGCATCACGGCGATCGCGACACACCTGCCGCAGGACGCGCTGCTGGCCTTGATCCACTACCGCAGCGATCCGCACGCGCCCGGCGTCGTGCTGGTGCGCGGTCTGCCCATCGACCGCTACCTCCCGGCCACTCCCGCCGACGGCGAGCCGAGCGCCGACAAGCGGACGTACGTATCCGAGGCGGTGATGCTCGGCTTCGCCACGCTCCTCGGCGAGCCCTACGCGTTCCTGCCCGAGAAGGGCGGGCGCCTGGTCCATGACATCGTGCCAGTCCACGGCAAGGAAACGGCGCACTCCAACGCCGGCTCGCTGGAGCCGCTCGGGTTCCACATCGAGGCGGCGGCATTCGGCAGCGCGGCTCCGGAGTACCTCCTTCTTCTCGGACTCCGCGCCGACCATGACCGGGTGGCGTGCACGTTGACCGCGGACGTGCGCGACGCGCAGCGCCGGCTCGAGCCGCGCCAGGTCGGCGAACTGCGTAGCCCGTCGTTCAAGCTGCTGGCGCCGGAGTCCTTCGCCGAGAGCGGCGTGGAGTATTCGCGGCTGACGCCGGTGATCACCGGCCCGGAGCATGCGCCGCAGGTGACCCTCAACATGGATCGGATGCGCGGCACGACCCCGGCGGCGGAGGAAGCGCTGCAAGCCTTCGCCGCGGCGCTGGCGCACCCGGAGGTTCTGCGGCGGACGCGCATCGACCGCGGCGACCTGGTGGTCATCGCGAACCGGCGGACCGTACATGGCAGGACGACGTTCGTCCCGCGCTGGGACGGCCGAGACCGATGGTTGCAGCGCGTGTACGTCACGCCGACGCTGTGGCCGCTGCGCCACCTGAGCGACGGCGGTCGCGCCGTGGCCCTCGATCTCCAAGAGGTGGCGGCGTGAGCGAGATGATCTTCGACCGGATCCGCGCACTGCTCGACGCGAGCGGCGTGGCCTATCGCGTGGTCGAGCATGGAGAGACGCTGACCTCCGCGGCGTCCGCCGAGGCGCGGGGACTGCCGCTGGCGGCGGGGGCCAAGGCGCTGCTGCTCAAGGCGGACGACCGCTTCGTGCTGGCCGTGCTGCGCGCCGACCGCAAGCTCGACTCGCGCGCCGTCCAGCGCCTCCTCGGCGCGCGCAAGCTCCGCTTCGCCACGCGCGAGGAGCTGGCCACGAACGCCGGCGGCCTGGTCCCCGGAGCGGTGCCGCCGTTCGGGCCGCCGGTGCTCCCGTTCGAGCTGCTGCTCGACGACTCGATCGCCGACGGAGCGGAGGTCGCCTTCAACGCCGGCCTGCTGACGCAGTCGGTGATCCTGGCTACCAGCGACTACCTGGCACTTACGGCCAGGACCGCCCGCCATATTTCAGGAGGAAGTGGAGGACAATAGCCGACGGGTCTTCCGAACGAAGCCATCGCCTGTTTGTCCGCTCTCCATAGCAGTGGAAGACGATGTCCGATCTCGCGAATGTCACCGACGCCGACGCCCCCCTCGACTGGATCGAGACGGTGGAGCGCTGGCGGACGGCGGGTACGCTGCCTCCCGATTTCGAGGATGGCCTGGGAAAGCTGATGGCGTGGATGCGGCCCCGCGCCATCCGGCGCATCAGCCGGACCTTCCCGACTCTTTACAGACGCATCGAGGATGAGATCGACGGCATGTTGTGGGAGTTCATTCAGTCAGGCGGCCTGGCCAGTTACCTCGACTATCGACAGGAGACGCTCGCCGGGAGTGGCGAGCCGTTGACTCCCGAGAGGTACTTCTTCGGAGGACGGCGCACGAACCTGATCAGCTTCTTCCGCAGCAAGATCTCGCAGGGGGCGTTCGGCTCGGCACCGCAGCGCGCGGCCAAGACCCAGGAGGCGGTGCGGAAGGCGATCCGCAGGGGCCGCAAGCTGGCCGAGCTCGTCGACTTCCGGCTCGTCGAGACCTCGAACGGCGTGGAGCGATGGGAACGGCGGCCGTTCTCGGCCACTGCGGGCTACGCGGATTTCCGCATCCTCCGGTTCGACCTCGTGCCGAGCGATGGCGTGGCCATGGTCGGGCCGCCGCAACGCGAACAGGAAGAGCATCTCATCGAGCAGGCGCGCGAGCGACGAGGCTCGCTGCACATGCTTCCGAAGTGGCCCAGGTGGGTTAGGAGCATCTTCGCTCAGTTGCCAGACGACTTCCCGCTGAAGCCCACGACGTTCCTTGAGCTGGCGCGCATCGCCGCAGAGGGCGCGGAAGTTTCAGCCGACTGGATCGGCGTGATGGATGAAGGTGAATGACATGAACATCTCAGTCTGGTGTGAGCTGACGAACCGCGTGGTCGTGCGCCTGGGGACGGGAGACCTCGACGCGCGGCAGCGGCGGGACTACCTCACGCACGTGAAGTTGTGCCTCTCCTGCCGTTCACGCCTGGGCGCGGCGGGGCGGGTTGTGTACGCCTCGCTCGACGACGAGGACCCGGGGCTGTGGCCGCATCTGGCCACCGCCACCCTCGACGAGATCACGTCGCTGGACGACGCGTCGGAGCATCTCCAATCCTTCCCGCCCCTCGCCGTCCACCTCGAGGAGTGCAGCGCATGCGCCGCACGCCTCGACGGAGATGACGACACGACGGCGCCGCGCAGCGACCCCACGCCGGTGGTGTGGCACGTGCCCGGCGCGGAGGGAGAGCTGCGCTGGGCGGCCGGCTCGCCGCTGCTCCCGCGGAGCATCTGGACGCTCCGGCTGACCGTAGCGGACGGGCGCCTGACGGGCGAGCTCGAAGTCGCGGCGGCTGAGGAGATGGAATGGACCTCGGCCGTGGTGACGTTCGCGCCGGAGTCTGCCGCGGCGCCGGCGCTCCGATTCGCGCCGGGCACCCTTCGCGCCGAGGCAGCGCTGGAGAGCGGCGCCGTGCTGGAGACCGCCGCGTGCGCGGTGACCATGCCCGACGGCGAGTGGCAGGCCTACGTAGACGGCACCCTGTGCCGGCCTACCCTGCGCGACGCGGCGAGCGCGCGGCAGGCGCCCTGCCGCCTGCGCATCGCGGCGCCGCACTCGCCGCACGATCCGCTCGCCGCCGCCGTCGCGCTGGCCGCCATGCTGGTCGAGGACACCCCCGGACGCCCGGTGCGCTTCAGCTCCTCCGCCCAGCCGGCCTGCGGAGACATCGAGTCGCTTGACGGCGACCGCATCGGACGCTGGACCGCCGTCCGCGGCTTCGGCGGCGCGGACGTGGTCATCGGCTCCGACCTTCCGCACCAACTGTGGCTCTCGCCCGACCTAGACGACTACGACGTCGAGGTCCTGCCGGAAGACGTGGTGGTGGAGCGCGACCGCTCCATCCGCATTGCCGGAAGGCTCGCCGCGGCATCGGGCTCGACACGACTGATCGAGAAGGGCCGCCGCTTCCTCGTCCGTGGCCGGCACGAGGTGCCGCTGGACGACGGGACGGCGATCGAGCTTCAGGAGCGCGACGGAAAGCTCTTCATCCGCTGGCTGCAGGGCAAGCCGGTGCGGCTGAAGGGACAGGCCGCGGCGCTCGGGCAGCGGTTCGAAGAGATCATCGCGCCCGGCGGCGCGGACCTGCAAAGCGTCATCACTGCGGCGCTGGAATGGGTGGACTGACATGCATACCGGATGGCTTGGGCACCAGTTCACCGGCTGGACGAACCGCGACGTGCTGGTGGCGTGCGCGATCTCTCTGCCGGCCGCGGTGCAGGCCCTGGACAAAGACGACGAGACGATGGTGGGCACGGGCGTGTCGCTGGTGGGCGAGCTCTGCGCTCTCTGCAGCGAAGACGTTCTCGACCAGGTCGGCTACGGCTTGTCGAAGGAGCTGCTGGAGCAGCTGACCCTGAGCGTCGGCGAGATCCTCACCCGCCAGTCCGACAACGGCGCCTGGCGTGAGATGCGGACGCGGATGGAGCAGGAGGACTACGACGAGGAGCTGACGCGCATCTGGAACGCTCTCTACCGGCTGCCGATCGAGACGCGCCGGTTCAAGGCCGCCTTCCCCACGGCGGCTCTCTCCGCCGCCGCCGTGTTGCAGACGCGCAAGGTGCAGAAATGGGCGGCCGAGCAGGAGTACGACGTGACGGTGCTCGGATGGGAGATCGCCGCGCGCCTGCGGCGCCTCGACTTCCCCGTCATCGACCGCGAGAGGCCGCTGGAGATGCTCCTCGGCGCGGACGTCACGGCCGTCTGGGACCGAGACAGCGATCACGTGACCGTGAAGCTGAAGGGCGCGGCGCAGGTCGACGGGAGGATCCCGCCGCAATGGCCCGTGGCCGACGAATCGTTCCACGCCGGTCTGGAGGCGGGGCGCAAGGCGGCGGTGCGGTTGCTGCGCGAGTGCGGCATTGCGGTGCAGACGCTCGGCGTGGTGTTCGAAATGCGCGGACCGCTGCCGCCCGCCGCGTCGGTCCACGACGCGTCAGCCGGACTCCCCTTGGCGCTGCGCATCCTCGCGGACAAGAGCGACCTCTCCACGTTCGGCTACGTGGCCACCGGCGCCATCGACCCGCAGACGCTCATGCTCGAGCCGCTCCCCTGGCGCGACGTCGTGGCCAAACATCGCGCCATGACGGCGGACGGTGTGAACCACACGCTGGTGGCGTACGCGCCGGACGCGCCGGCAGGAGAAGCGGCGGCCGAGGGGTTGAAGCTCATCGAAGGTGCGACGCTGAACGACGCCGCGCGCGACGTCTGGGGAGCGAAGTGGGATCAGTGGCGCGAAACGCATTCGCGCGCGCGCCTCAAGGATCTCGGGTTTGAGGGCGGGTGGCTGGAAGGTCCTTGGCCGGGCGCCCTCAGGATCGGCAGCCAGCCGGTCATCGTGCCGATGGTGCAGGTCGCGCAGCTGGTGGAACGCTTCACCGGCACGTCAGGCAAGACGGCGTTTCTGGGCGGCCCGCCGCAGTCGGGAAAGACCTGGATCGCGCAGCAACTGGAGGTGCAGGCGAATGCGCGGCAATGGGTCACCATCGTGCTCAACCCGCTCGCCGACGCGCGGCTGACGCAGGACAACCTCACCGCGGCGATCGAGGTCCGCCTCCGCGCGGCCGACCCGCGCCCGGTGCTGGTCATCATCGACAACATCGAGTGGGACGAGCGCCTCGAAGATTTCGAGGACCAGCTCGGCAGCGTGGCCGAGGCGCTCGGCGTGAACGTACTGGCGGTCATGCGCTCCGACGACGACACGAGTTGGAAGTCGAACGAGGGGCTGGTGCCGGTGGTCGGGATCCGCCGCACGCGCGACTTCACCGAACGGCTGCTGAACCACGAAGCATTCGGCGACGCGCGGAAGAGACTGGCGCCGCTCGTAGGCAAAATCGCGGAGGGGGGAGACCTGAACTGGGTCGTCGGTCTGGCCAAGCTGGCCTACGAGGAGGGCCAGTTCGCTCCGACCGTGGAGCAGTTCGTGAAGCCACGCCTGGAGAAGCTCACCAGCGCACAACAGCAGAACGCGCGGTCGCTGGCGGCGCTGGCATATGTCGGGCTCGATGCTCCCGAGTGGTTCGTTGATGACGTGGCCTCTCTGCGCGAGCTCGGCGCACGCGAGCGGGGTCGGGGCCGCTCGTTCATCGCCAGCCGCTACGTCGCCACCGGCGTCCTCAGGCAGGAGAGCCGCTCGCCGCGCCGCGAGGCGGAGAAGATCCTCTCCCGCTTCGTCGTCGAGGCGATGAGGAGAGACGACGCCGAGGTGCCGCGCATTCTGCGGCGACTGTCGCGCGAGGCGCCGGAGATGCTGGCGATGTTCTGCAAAGAGCGCCTAACCAACCTGGACGAGTGGATGGACGTCGTCTTACGGCCGGAGTTGCTCGGCCGCGCACTCGACGCCGTCAAGGAACACATCCAGCCTCCGCAGCGCCGCAAGTGGGCTCACCGCCTGTTGCGGCTCCTCCTTGGTGACTTTCCCGACTGCGGGGCCACTGACCTCGCTCTGATTCTGGATCTGCTACAGGTACACCAGTTCTCCGTCGAGCAGACTGCGGACGGATCGATGAGCTGGTCGACGCTGATGCGGCGGCTGGAAACGCAGCTGGCGCCGGTCCTCGAGCGCGAGCAGGACAGCCGAGCCAAGCTCGATCTGCTCCGCGCGCTCTGGCGCCTGCACGATTCCGCCGCCTATGTAGCGATCGCGGGCAACGCTGAGCTTTTCCTGAAGTTCAAGGCGCCCTATGCCTTTGAAGACTACAAACTCGCGCTGGAGTTCGGAGAGATCAACGGCAAGTTGCCCAAAGCGGTCAGCTTCTTCGAATCCGACGGCGTGGAAGCGCTCATTCGCGCGGACCTCTCCGGCTCGTCCGCCGATCTCTATGCCGCGCAACTGGTCCTTCGATCGTCGCAGGAGCGGATCAATTGGCAGGATGAGCTGTTTCCAGTCGCGGTACCGCTGCTTGCCCGCCTGCTGGCACAGTCGTCTCCACGGCAGATCTGCAACGCCGTGTCCATCTTCGGAAAATTCGATCGCGCCCTGGCTACGGGTCTCTTCAATCAGCCGCGCGTCGCCGGCGCTCTCGTGAGCAGTGTTGACCGTTTCCCCTCGGCAGGAGAGATCGCGAACCTGATCGACCTGGTCGCGCACGCCCACCTCCACACCGCATACCGAATACTGTACGAGGACCTGCACGGCTACGGCGGCGCGGTGAGCGCGGGCGTACGGCCGTCGACGCTCGGCCTGGCTTACAAAACCATCGTCACCCGTGGTGACGGCAAGGGCGCCGGCCGGTTGCTCCGCGCCGCATTCAACGTCGACATGAACTTTGCGTCGTTCAGCAACGGATTCGCCCGACGACTGGCCGATCGCCTGGGAGAAGGGTTTTTCCTGCAGCAGTGCGAGTGGGAGCCGCGCATGTCCGTGCTCTTCCACCTGCTGGAAGGCCTGATCGCCGTCGACGCCTCGTTCCTGACGGCGGTGCTCCAGACGGCAGTCGAAGCAATCGCGCAGCAGATCGACCGGAACACGCGGAGTTGGGCACCGCGCCTCGCGCTGCTCCTCGCCGACTCGTCCACCGTCGGCGACACCATTGCGGCGGAACTTTCGAAGAAGATCACGCCCAGACGGCTGCTGGAGTGCATGACCGAATCGGCAGCAGTCGATTCGCTGGAGCTGTTCCATCGCCTGGGAACCTACCTCCATCAGGACTCCGTGCCGCGGCAGTTCGCGGTGGCCTTCGGCAAAGACCCTACGCCGCTATACGAGAAGCTGAACGGCGGACACCGGCCCGAACAGGTCATACGTGCTGCGCGGACGGTGAGCCAAACTCTGCGTCGCGGCGGCGACGACGCTGGCGGCAAGGAGGCGCTACGCGGCGTCCATCGCGACTGGTCGCGATGGCTCCGGGCGGCGCGCACCGACGGCGACCTCGCTGAGTCGGTCCGCGGCCTGGCTGCGCTCGATAAGGAGCTAGCGCAGACGACAGTCGCCGCCATCCGCCGCCATTTGGCGGAACGAGCGCAGGAGGCGATGCGGCGCCATCCGCAAGGCGGCGTGGAGTTGCTTGACGCGATCGAGTCCACGTTGCCCGGTGCAGGGCGCGAAATCATCGGAGACATGAAGCGGACGTCGCGCACCTGGACGGCGACGATGCGGCAGATCGCTCATGTTCAAGACCCGCGCGAACAGGGCACGATCTTCTCGATGCTCGCGCGGCTCGGCGCCGTACCGGACCCCGACGAGGCCAACAACGTCTTCGCGCGGTGGCGAGCCGGTATCAGCAACGTCACCAGCCCTCCCGCCTTGGTCATGCTGTTGCGCGCGCTGGCCGCCTGGGATTTCGGCCGCACCGCCTCGCTCGCCGACAACCTTTCGATCGAGCGCATCGCGCAGCGTCTGAAGACCGGTTCGAAATACGATCTGGAGTGGGCGGAGGCATTGATCGGAGCGCTCCGCAACCTCAAGTGCTTCGATGCCGCGGATCGCCTGCTTGACGCGTTGGACACTCTCGACCCGCTCCGGCTGGTAGTGGTCCTCGGCGCTGAACGGACGGCCAAGCTCTTGATCGGACTCAAGTCCTGGCGGAAGAGCCTGGGCGAGCGCCTGCTAGCCGAAGCGTCCCTGTTCCCCAGTCATGCGAGCGATGATCGCTATGTCAGCGACGATTCGTCACTGGTCCGCAGCCTCGGCTGGCTGGCCTATGCCACCGGAATCTACGGTCGAGTTGTCGACCTGGGGCCAGACAATGTTCCATGGATTTACAGGGTGTCGCATGATCCAGGAACGATCGTATGGGGCGTGGGCTGGTTCACAAGGCACTCTTGGTCAGACAAGCTGCTCGAGAAATCCATGAACGCCATCCATGACTCTGCTGCCATGGCCCCGACTATCGCTGCGGCAATGCTCGTCGTGGGGCTCCGTCGCGGCTGCGACGTAGACGTGCCGTTTCTACTCGGCCAGAGTGTGCACGAGTCGACGTCGCAGTATTTAATCGAAGCGCTTCTCGAGACCGCACACGTGGACGCACGCGTGACCGCGGTGCTCTTATCCGAAGAACTCGGACGCATTGTCGACGCTCCCCATATGCGACTCTCTCCCCCTCGAGAGCGGATCCAAGCGAACCTCGCTTCGCTGCGACAGCAGCAGGGTAGAGCCCCCGAAATCCCTCACCAACAGTAGCCCCCCCGGCCTGTCACGCCGGAGGTCGCGGGTTCGAGCCCCGTCGGCCCCGCCAAATTCAAGACGCTCATCAGCCGCCATTTGGCGGCTTTTTTGTTGCCGATCCCTCTGAGGGTGCGGTGTTCCGGCACACCATCCAGAGGTGATGGAACGGCCACTTCGGGATACACTTTGGCAACTCGTCAATGTGGAGTGCGGAGGCAGCGCCTCCGCTTTCGTCTGCACACACTCAAAGGACCGCGGAGGCGCTGCCTCCGCACTCCAAGGTGTTCAGCCGTGACTTGATGTTTGGGAGCGGATCATGCGGATTGGTCGATTTGGTTTTCTGGCTGGCGCACTGTTCGCCGCGACACTCGTTTCGGATGCACCGCTCCTGGCTCAGGTTCCCGGGCGATCGGTGACGATCAAGAGCAAGCGCTACTGGGCCGATGCGGCTGCCGGCGCGATTCGGCGGTCGAATCTCGACGGCTCCGGCATCGAGAACGTCGTCGCCGGCCTCGACGCTCCTTACGGTCTCGCGCGCGATCCGATCGCCGGGGTTCTGGTTTGGACCAATAGCGGCGGCGACGGCACGGTGCAGCGCTGGAATCCCGCTTCCGGCGAGTTGGGGACGCTGCAGAGCGCGTTCGAGGAGCCGTATGCGATCGTCCTCGAGGGTGAGGTCAGGACCGCGTATGCCGTCGTCGATGCCAGCGTCGTGAAGGTCACGGAGGACTATGGGGGCGATTCCGATGCGACCGAAGTCCTCGTGCCTGGGGAGCCCGAGCCGTTGCCTCTCACCGTGCGCCGCTCGATCGTGGAGGTGGGAACTGCCGAGGAGCGGATCGATCCGGTGCCGCCGATCCACGGCCTGGCCCTCGACCTCGCGTCGGGTGTTCTCTACATCGCGGACGGGTACGGAATGATGGCGCGGCGAGTGCGTCTCGCGGACAAGCAGGTCGACGCGCTGATCTTCGAGGGCGGCCCCGTGGCCGTGGCCCTGCCGGGAGCCACCCGATGAAAGGCGCCACGCTCGCGCTCGTCGCGCTGCTCCTCCTCTCCGCGACGGCCCTGGCGCAGCCCGTTCAGGGCTTCGTCGATCTGCACTCGCATCTCATGGCCGAGGACAGCTTCGGAGGAAGCTGGTTCTGGGGACGGGCCGAGGGGAACATCGATCCCGCGGTCGTGCGGTGCGACGGGAACTTTCTGACGAAGAGCCATGGGGCGACGATCGTCCCCATCCTCTCGGAATTCGTCGGGCTCGACACCGGGTGGCATCTCGGGCAGCGGCGCGGCTATGACCCTCGCCGGTGCCGCCGCATCTTCGGCATCACCATTCCCGGGACCTGTCCGCAGCCGCACTTCGAGCACTGGCCGAATTACTTCTCGATGGCCCATCAGCAGATGTGGCAGGGCTGGCTGCAACAGGCGCATCAGGGAGGCTTGCGCGTGCTCGTGGTCTCGCTCGCGGACTCGAGCCTGCTGTGCGCAACCACTCCGCCGAACCGGCGGCGGTTCCCGTGCGACGAGATGTCGTCCGTTTCCAGACAGGCTCTGCACGCCCGGCGCTTTGCCAATACCTACAGCAACTGGGTCGGCATCGCGGAGACGCCGGCGCAGGCGCGTGCGCTCATCGCCAGCGGCAAGCTCGCCCTCGTGCTCTCGGTCGAGATCACCAAGCTCTATCCGACCGGAGACCCGCTGGCGCAGCTCGACGAGTGGCGCGCCCTGGGCGTCCGCTCCGTGCAGATCGCCCACCACGCCGACAATCGATTCGCCGGAGCGGCGCCCATTCCGAAGCTGATGAAGACCGCCAATACCGTCGAGAACTGGCTCGGCATCCAGACGCCGGTCAACGACATCGTCTGCCGCGACGCCTCCGGAAACACGGCGGACTGCGACGGGGACCAGAGCCTGAACGTCCGCGGCCTCAGCTTCGAAGGAACGGCATTCGCCCGGGCGTTGATGGATCGCGGCATGATCCTCGACGTCGCCCACCTCTCACGCCGTGCCTTCGGCGACACGTACAACCTGGCCCTGGCGCGCGGCTACCCGCTCCTCTACTCCCACACGCACATGTGGGACACCATCCCCGGTACCGACAAGAACGAGAAATACCTCAAGGCCGCGGAGTTCCCCTTCATCAGGAACACCGGCGGCATGATCGGGCTTCGTACCGGATACGAGTCGGCCTCCACCTACGGCACCGCGGTTCCGAACACCTGCCCGGGCACGGTGCGCTCCTTCGCCCAGTCCTTGATGTACGCCGTCGACAATGGGCTGGACGTCGGGTTCGGCGCCGATCTGAACGGCTTCATCGAACAGATGAGGGGACGCTACTATTGCTCCGCCGACCGGGCCCTGATCGATGCCGCGGGCGGTCCGAACGAGTTTCACCAGAAGGGGCTCGCCCATGTCGGCCTGCTCCCGTCGCTGGTGGCCGACCTCCGCGCCGTCGGCGTGCCGCAGCAGTACACCGATCACCTGAACCGCTCCGCCGAGACCTTCCTGCGATTGTGGGAGCGTAGCGAGAGCCTGGCTGTGACACCGCCGAATACGAACCTTGCGCTCTCGGCAGGCGTCTCCGCCTCCTCGACGTACTGTCAGGGGACGGGCGAACATTGCTATTCGCCGGCACGAGTCAACGACGGAAACCGGAGCACCGCGCTCGGCGGATTCTTCAGCTGGACCAATGCCGGCTATCAGCCGGGAACGCCGTGGGTGGAGCTGACCTGGAGCACCCCCGTCACCGCCCGGCGAATCGAGCTGTTCACGACCGCCGGCTACGCGGTTCGCGATTACGATCTTCAGTATTGGAACGGATCGGCGTGGGTCAATGCCGTCGTGGTCAACGGCAATCCCAACACTCACGTGATCCACACCCTCCCGGCACCGATCACCACGACGCGACTGCGCGTATGGGGCCGGTCGGGACCGAGTCACCAGCCCGGGTACGTGCGCGTCAATGAACTGGAGGTCTATCCGTAAGGGATCAGAACGGCGGAAGAGCGCACGCACGACGGGGCGGGACGTACACGCCGGCGGTGGGGCGCGCGTTCGCGCTCGCTCCACCCCTGCGCCCGGCGGTGGTCTGATCGTTCCCGGCGCGCGGCAGCGAGAGGGCGCACACCGTGCGGCGTGCCCTCTCGTCCATCACTGGATCCGATCGTTTTTGACTGCCATCCCTCCTGGGTTCCCGAGAGGAACGCCCCCGACTCCGCGGAGTCGTTGCGTTCACTTCCTGAACGACGGCCCCAAAAGACTCGGTACTGACGAAGTTTTCGTCAGGACTTGCGAAAAGTTTGGTCAGTACTCACGAAAGTTTGGTCAGTACTCACGAAAGTTTGGTCAGTGCTCACGAAAGTTTGGTCAGTACTCACGAAAGTTTGGTCAGTACTCACGAAAGTTTGGTCAGTACTCACGAAAGTTTGGTCAGTACTCACGAAAGTTTGGTCAGTACTCACGAAAGTTTGGTCAGTACTCACGAAAGTTTGGTCAGTACTCACGAAAGTTTGGTCAGTACTCACGAAGTTTTTCGTACCGCACGGCGAAGATGCGCAGCAACGAGCGCTTCGGCACCCTCATCGTGGAAGAGGAGAAGCCCTCGGCCACGGCCCGTTTTTGCGTGTCTCGTACCTCGCGCTCGGCAGCGATCGGCGGGCGTGTCATCGGCTGAACCGGGGGCCGGCTCCCTCCGCCCGCTCCCGAGGAGGCGATCGCGGCGCTGAAAGGAGCGCGGTCATATTTCATATGCGATCGGCGCGTGATCGATGATCGGCCAGCGACCATAACCAGGGATCGGCGGAATCGCGCGCGGATGAACGCCAGCGTTCGCCCGCGATCGCGACGGCACCCGCGCGGTGACGCCCTCAGCGAGGCTCACAACGCGGTCGACGGCGATAGAATCTCCCGACTTGTCCACGATCGCCGATCCGAGCCTGCCGGCAGCAGCGCCGCACCGCGGCCGGAGCCTGCCCGCCCGCGAGATCATCGTCATGGCCATCGTCGCCGCGCTGGCCATCGCGGCGACGGCCCTCCAGTGGTGGCCGATCACCGGCGTCGAGGTCCTCGGCTTCGTCACCGGGGGCATCTGCGTCTGGCTCGCCGTCCGCGAGCATGTCTGGAACTGGCCGATCGGCATCGCCAACAACATCGTCTTCCTGATCCTCTTCTGGCGTACCGCTCTCTTCGCGACGCCGGCTTGCAGATCGTCTACATGATCCTCGGCGTCTATGGCTGGCTGCTCTGGATTCACGGCGGCGCGGCGCGCACGGAGCTGGACATCTCGCGCACGCCGAAGCTGCAATGGTGGATCATGGCGGCAGCCATCCCGGTCGCGACGCTGGTCCTGCGCGCGGTGCTCATCGCGGTCAACGGCTCGGCGCCGCTGTTCGACGCGCTGACGACGGTGCTCAGCCTCGCCGCCCAGTCCATGATGTGCCGCAAGCAATTCGAGCACTGGCTGCTCTGGATCGCGGCCGATCTGATCTACATTCCGCTCTATGCCGCACGAGGCCTGCCGCTCACCGCGGTTCTGTACGGCGTCTTTCTGGTGATGTGCGTCATCGGCTGGCGCGATTGGCGACGGACGTGGAGAAGTTCGGCCGCGACGCGATGACCTTCGCCACCGCGGTCGTCTTCGGCAAGTTCTGTCCGCCCCATCGCGGTCACAAGCTCCTCATCGATACGGCGCTGGCGCAATCGGGCAAGGTCACGGTCCTCGTGTGCGCCAAACCGGCCGACCCCATTCCGGGCGAGCTGCGCGGGCGGTGGCTGCAGGAGCTTCACCCGGACGCACACGTGATGGTGATCGACGATCGCGACGATGAAAACGATCCGGCGGTCTGGGCAGCCAACACCATCCGCTGGCTCGGAGGCCCTCCCGACGCAGCGTTCTCCTCGGAAGACTATGGCGAGCCGTACGCGCGGGCGATGGGATCGGTCCACGTTTCGGTGGACCGGCCACGGACGCGGGTTCCCTGCTCCTCGACGCGCGTTCGACACAATCCGTTCGCGATGTGGGACTCCCTGGAGGCGCCGGTCCGCGCGTGGTACGCGCTGCGGGTTTGCGTCGTCGGGGCCGAGTCCACCGGAACCACGACGCTCGCCAGGGCGCTGACGCGGCACTACGAGACGGCGTGGGTGCCCGAGTATGGCCGCGAATATTCAGCGGAGAAGCAGCTGCGCGGCGACGATCGCTGGACCAGCGGTGAGTTCGTACACATCGCCGGCGAGCAGAAGGCGCGCGAAGAGCGCGCCGCGCGCGAGGCGAATCGCGTCCTGATCTGCGACACGAATGCGTTCGCGACCGCGCTCTGGCACCGGCGCTATGTGGGTCACGACGACGAGCGCGTTCGCGCCGCGACGTCCGGC
Source organism: uncultured Acidobacteriota bacterium (assembly GCA_963821585.1). GTDB lineage: Bacteria > Acidobacteriota > Thermoanaerobaculia > Gp7-AA8 > Gp7-AA8 > QHVT01. The sequence goes on along the minus strand of CAWGEI010000003.1, from coordinate 1,392,098 downwards.
GCGCGCTGCGACCTCTATCTGCTCACCGGCGACGAGATCCCGTTCGTGCAGGACGGGCTGCGCGACGGAGAGCATCGCCGGCACGAGATGCACCGCTGGTTCGAAGAAGCACTGAGAGCGCAGACCACGCCGTGGCTGCTGCTGCGTGGTCCGCTCGAATTGCGCGTGACGGAATCGATTGCGGCGATCGATGCGCTGCTGCTCCCGCGATAACTTTCGAGACCGTTTCGATATGGATCCGCTCACCCATGCGCTTGCGGGCGCGACGCTCGCCTGGATCGCGACCGGCGACCGCCTCGGGCGTCGTTCGCTGCTGATCGGCGCAAGTGCCGCGCTGCTGCCGGACATCGATATCCTGATCCGCAGCGCCTCCGATCCGCTGCTTGCCATCGAGCATCATCGCGGCTTCACTCACTCGCTGCTGTTCGTGCCCATAGGCGGCATCGTCACGGCGCTGCCGTTTGCGGCGCGCCTGGAGCGGATGCAATGGCGATGGGCCGCGCTGGCGGGCATTCTCGCCTACGCCTCGCACACAATTCTTGACGGGGCGACGACCTACGGGACGCAGTGGCTCTGGCCGTTCTCGCGATACCGCGTCGGCCTCGACGCCATCTCCATCATCGATCCCCTGTTCACCTTCGTGCTCCTCGTAGGACTCATCGCCGCATGTCTCGGCCGCCGCCGCATCGCCGTCATGGCGCTGGCGCTTTGCGTCGCATGGCTTGGCGCCGGATTGGTGCAGCGCAAACGCGCCGCCGCCGCGCAGGCGCGGCTCGCCTTCGCGCGCGGCGACCGGCTCGTGCGCGGCGAAGTGTTTCCCACCGTCGGCAACACGCTTGTCTGGCGCTCGATCTACGAGAGCAACGGAATCCTCCACGTCGACCGCATCCGCGTGCCCTGGCTCGGCCACGCGACCTACGTAGCCGTCGACGCGCTGCCGCTCACGACCGTCGAGGCCGCGCGCGGTGATGCACGGCTGCGGCGCGACTTCGAACGTTTCGCCTGGTTCTCCGGCGGCTGGATCGCCCGCTCGCCGAGCGATGCGAGCGTCATCGGCGACGCCCGCTACTCGCTGCGCACCGACCGCTACGAGCCCGTGTGGGGCATCCGCTTCCGGCCCGGATCCGATCCGCCGCTCGAGTGGGTGAACCGCACCCGCGAGCGCAAGCCGGAGGCTGCGCAGCTCTGGAACGAGATCCGCGGACGCGATCCGGCTACGCCTGTGCCATGACTTGGGGGCGGAGCGCCAGGCGCTCCGCCCCTTCGAACGTCAGAACGTCATCTTGGCGCCGAACCGAAACACCCGCGGCGCCTGGATCTCGGTGATCGCATCGCCGGTGCCGCTGACCCTGTTGTTCACCAGGATGCCGCTTCTCTGCAGGACGGTGCGCTGGTTGGTAGCGTTGAAGACGTCCACGGACAGCGAGAACGCCGCGGCGTTCAGAACCCGGAAGTCCCTCGCCACGCGCAGGTCGAGCTGAACCACGTCGTCGAAACGGCGGTTGCCGACCGGCTCCAACACGACCGTGGCCGTGCCTCCGCCGAGGCCGCCGACGTTCACGCGCTGGACGTTCGGGTAGCCCTGGCGCACCAGCAGGTTCGCGCCGATGTTGATCCCCCACGGCGCCGCGTACACACCGCTCATGTTGCCGTTCCACCTCGAGTTGACGAAGACGTTGCTGAACGCGCCCGCTCCCGACGACTGCGGCGCGTACTGGCCGCCGACGCACGCCGCCGGACCGCCGTAGACGCTCGCGCCGTTGACGATGCCCGTGCTCGGCAGGGCCTTGGTCGGATTGGCGAACGAATCCGCCCCGCAATCCTCGCTGTAGTCGTTGTAGCTGGCGTTGACGCGCAGCATCCAGTTCCTCGACATCCGCTTCGTCGCCGTCACTTCGACGCCGTCGTAGGTCTGCGAGTAATCCGGACGGTTCGTGATGACGCCGAACGTCGGCGGCGCGACGCCCGGCTTCAGGCGGTAGATCTCCGTCGTCGGCGTCGTGACCGTGTAGAACCTCCCCTCGAAGGTTCCGCCCACCGTTCCGGCGAGCTCGTAATCGGCCGAGGTGTACCAGTCGCCCGCGCCCTGCGTCTTCTCATAGCGCACGGCCGGCAGGTCGTTGTTGACGCGGTGCGTGAACGTCAGCCCGACCGAGAAGTCCTCCCCGAGCTCCCGCTCCGCGCCGATCAGGAGCTCGTCGGTCGTCGGCGGGCTCATGTCGTAGTCGATGCGCCGCGTCGAGATGATCGAGGTGGGATCCGCCGGGTTGATGCCGCCGAAGCTGCGCACCATCATCAGCTCGTTCCTCTGGATGGTGTGGTCGTTGTTCGCGTCGACGCCGAGCATGGTGAACAGGCTGGCGTTGACCGGACTGGAGCTGGAGACGGTGGAGCCCATCTGACTGACGTACCGGTTGTACGCGGCGCGCACCAGCGTTTTCCTGGCCGTGCCGAGCGCATACGTCAGACCGAGGCGCGGGGAGATGCTGCTCCAGTTCAGCTCCTCGCTCTGGCCCGGATAGTTGATGCCCGGCAACTGCGCGGTCAGCGAGCCGCCCGGGCAGTTCAGGCCCGAGACGCACGGGAGGGTAAGAGGATCCGCCAGAATCGGATTCGACTGGACGTCCAGAGCCTGAATGGCCGAGGTCTGATCGTCCCAGCGCAGACCGCCCTGGACGGTCAGGTTGCCGAACAGCACCGTGTCGCCGACATAGAGCTCGTTGTACTCGCCCGAATACGAGGCCAGCGGCGGGCGATAGAGGAACGCCACGGAGCAGGGCAGAGGGATGTTGTTGCGCGGGCAGTCCGTAACGCCCAGGTTGTCGTCCCAGTAGCCCGAGGCCGGGCCGGCGTAGACCGAGGCCGAGCTCACGGGCGTGTCGCGGTAGCCGTACCCGAACTTGAGCTCGTTGCTCACGCCGGCGACGTCGAGGAAGTACGAGCCGTCGCCGCGGTACTGCTTCTGCGGACGGTCGGTGGCGTAGGTGTAGTAATTGTCCTGGTACGAGCCGCTCGCGTCGACCCACGACGACGGCGCGTCCGGGCCGGTGCCGCTGTTGCCGAAGAGACCGAAACCGCCCTCGACTTCCGACCCCATGCCGGTGAGATAGAAGTTCGAGCCGAAGAGCTGCGTGTCCTCGATCTTGTAGACCTTGGTGGGGCCGGTCTGCTTCCACGCCGTCTCGAAGGGCCGCGTCGGCGAGAGATCGCGCGCATTGCGGTACTTGTCGCCGTACGTGTACGACGCGACGAAGCTGTTGCTGGTGAGGATCTGCGCGTTGACCTTGAGATTCTTGTTGCGGAGGATCGTGTCGTCCGGGATGACGAACGACGGCGCCGGATAGATGAGCGACTGCCACGTGGAGACCTTCTGGTCCGCGCGGGCGCCCCAGATCCACACCCGGTCGCGCCAGACCGGTCCGCCGATCTCACCGCCGTAGTCGCGCACGTAGTTGACCTTGTTCGTCACCGACAGATAGCGCTCGAACGCCTCCGCCGGCACCGACGCCTCGGCGGACGCGCTCCCCGGCGCGTACAGGTAGCGCGCGGATCCGCTGTAATCGTTCGTGCCCCGCTTGGTGACCATGTTCATCTGCACGCCGGCCGTCTGGATGCGCGGGTCGGAGCCGCCGGTCGTGATCTGCATTTCCTCGAACGTGTCGAAGTCGTAGTACGTGGGCGAGGAGCCGGTCGCGCCCATGTCCGTGATGTTCACGCCGTCGACGTTCCACGTCCCGTCGGCGCGCGGCGCGCCTTTGGAGATGTAGATGGACTGCTGGCCGCTCTGCGTGCCGCCGACGTTGATGCGGTCGACGAAGACGCCGGGCGTGGACTGCAGGATCATCCACGGGTCGCGCGCGGTGGGAACGGAGTCGAGCATGACCTGATCGACCGTCGTGCCCGTCCCGCTCTTGCGCACGTCGAGCAGCGGCGCCTCGGCCGAGACCGTGATGGCCTCCGACATCGACGGATTGAGCATCAGCTCGATGTCCGCGCTGGCGCCGACGCGCACCCCGATGCCGGTGCGGCTGGCCGTGCCCATCCCCGCCAGTTCACCCTTCAAGGCGTACGTGCCGGGCGACAGATTGAGGAACCGGAACTGTCCCTGATCGTCGGTGACGGTCGTCTGCGGCGCGCCGATGCCCGTCACCGTGACCGTGACGCCGGGCAGTGACGTACCGTCTTTCGACTTCGCGGAACCGTAGATGTTGCCCGTCTGGTACTGCGCCGCTGCGCTGAAGGGGAAAAGCGCGATGACGCTTGCGGCCACCACGGCCGCGCGGAAGATGGAGCTTCGCCACATAGATCTGCCTCCTGCACTCGTCGAGAAACTGAACGAACGTCACAACCCGGGCAGTCGCCCGGCCATCGGAACTTCGGTTTTCGGGTAAAGCAGAAGAAAGAGACGATGAGAAGCAGACTGACACCGGGCGTTGCCACGAAGACAGCGGAATGCCCGGACCGCGTTCCCTACCGTGCGAAGAACTCTTTCCGTTGTTGGTGCGCCGTGAATGTACCATCCGGCGGCTTATCTGTCACTACTGCATTACGGCATCATGCATGTGATGACATCCATATCACCACCCCTGCCGGCGAGAGTGTGGAGGCAGCGCCTCCGCTTTCGAATCGTGTGCACGGAAAGCCGATAAGCCGCAGCAGCCAATCGTCTTCCGGCAATGACTGCTTCGGTACACTACGTCGATGTCGTCGACTCGGGAGACGCCGGAACCCGTGACATCACACGCCAGCGACGACCGCACTGCCACCGCGGGGCCAGCCTCCTCCTCGCCGGTCCAGCCGGCACATGACGCCGTCGACGCTTTCATCAGCTACAGCCGAGAAGACCTGGCGTTCGCGCGGTCCCTGCAGGACGCGCTCGAGAAGCGTTCGCGACGGCTCGATCCGCGCCTGCGTGAGGGACGCCGTGTCGTGCGTGTGGTCCGGCGACGGTTCCAGCGCACGCCTCTGGAAATTAACGTCGCTCGGATCGGTCACCGATCTCGCCCGCCGCTTGGAGATCGCCAGCGGAGGAGCTCACGACGACGACCGTGGGTTTGTCGCGCTCAGCCCTGACGAGTGGCGCCGGCTTCGGCAGGAGCAGCCCAACAGCGCAATCCATCCATGAAGCTCACTCCAGACTCTGGATGTCACGCGCGACTTGCGTCAGATCATCACCGAACTGATGGCCACCGCCCGGTGGCTTGCGGATCGTTGCCTGAGGAAGTTTCTCCGCGTAGATCGCGAGATGGGAAATGTCCACTTCTCCGTCATCCCGGGCATGGTAGAGAAAAATCGCGACATCCTCTGGCATCGTGGCCGCGAAATCCTCCCGAAGTTTCAGGCCTTGCTTCCAGTCTTCGTCACCAGACCAGAATGGCGTGGCGATGAGGAAGATCCCGCGGATCGGATTGGTGAGCTGGTTTTCGGAGATGTATTTCAGCAGCATCGACGCGCCGAGGGAGTGGCCGACGAGGAGTGCGTCCCCCTCGATCGCGGCGATTTCGCTGCCGATCTTGTGTCCCCACCCAAAATCCGGTGCCGGCTCGTCGGGCATTTGCGGATAACGCACGTCGTAAGCCGTTCCCAGACTCTGCTGCAGAGAAGCGGCCAGGGTTGCGTCATCCTCGTACCCGGTGTCCCCTCCCCCGTGGATGAACAACACCTGCCTCTTCGCCGGCTGATCTTCAGGCATCGCTGCTCCTACCAGCCGCCCGCGCTGCCGCCGCCGCTCGTGCTCGAGGAGCGGCCCGAGGAGGAGAAGGCCCGTGATGACGAGCCGCTCGATCTGCTGCTGCTCGATCCCCACGAGCTCGTGAACGAGCTCGCACGTTGCGCCTTGCGCTCCATCTCCTCGCGGGCGCGCTCCATGCGCCGCCGCTCATCGCGCATGCGCGCCGCTTCCCGCTCCATCGCGTTCGCGGCCGACTGCATCGACGACGACTGCGGCGGCACGATGTCGTAGTACTGCCGAACCGGCGAATCAACGGGCGGCGGCGGAACACGCTGTACGTGCCACGAGTATTGATTCGCGAGGCGGAACGCGTAGAGGTACGGAATCCAGCGGTCGGGAATGGGCGTGCCCGCGGTCGAGACCTCCGTCTTCAGCCATTCGCGCGCGGCCGCGAGGTCCCTGCGGAATTCGACCTTCTGCTCGGTCTGATCGATCTTCATGCGCTCGACGGCGAGGACGACGATGGTCAGCGCCGCGGACCCGACCATCATCGCGGTGAGGTGATGGATCGGAATCTCCGGTCCCTGCACGATGAAGATCGCGGCGAACAGGACGCTGCAGCACGGGACGAGGAAGCCGAAGAAGAAGCGGACCCGCACGGCGGTCAGCGCGCGTTTCGCGCCGATGGTGAGGAGCAGCGTGAGACCGCCGGCGAGAATCGCGAGGACGCCGAACACCGACGCCATCCCCGCGTCGACGTCGGAACTGCGGCCTCCCGCGATCGCGAGGACGCACGTGAGCGCGGCGAGGGCCCAGAACACGACCCACTCGCTGCGCTCCTGGTCCTCCCACTGCGGCAGGCCGACGAGCGCGCTCTTCAGGTTGTTCTCGACGACGCGCGCGGGATCGAAGCCGCTCGACGCGTAGTAATCGCGCACGGCGCGCGTCGTCGTTTCGGTTTTGCCGAGGAAGAGGGCCTGGACGAGATCGGCTTCGTAGCCGCGGAGCGTGTCGAACGGCACCTCCAGCTTCAGGGTCAGGTCGTTCGGCCCGGTGCTGCTCGTGATCTTTCCTTCCGCGGTCATGCGCGCGAGGATCGCCGCGACTTCGTCCTGTCCCACGACGCCGTCCCACGCGACGCCGACGACTTCGGCGTCGAGCTTCGCGAGGAATGGATCGACCCATTCGCGCTGAGCTCGCGGCACGCGGATGAAGCGGCCGGCGGCGCGCTCGCCAAAGAAGAAGCGGAAAACGAAGAGCAGCGCGAGCACGAGGAGCGCGAACGCGAGGACCTGCGCGGTGAAGAGCGTGACCGGCGTCTTCGTGGACGATGGTTCTTTCTTCGGAGGCGCGGGGGCGGGAGCGGACGGCACGGAGGCGGCAGCCGGCGCTGCGGCGGCCGGCTGCAGCGCCGCAAGCCCGCTCGCGTCTTCCGGAAGCCAGTAGGTCTCGCGCACCAGGACACCTTCGCCGGGCGCGAGATCGTCGCGCGCGATCTTGATCGGCGGCTGGCCCAGCGACTTCGGGAGCTCCACGATCAGCGAGAAGTGCTCGATCGGACCGGGGCGGTCCGCGGGCGCGAAATCGTGGTCGAGCTGGAACGCCGGGCCATTACGGACGAGCACGTTCGTCAGCGTGTAGTCGATGACGTAGGTGATGCGCTTGCCGCGGAACGGAGGGTCGTCCGCGAGACGCCCGCGCCAGCGGATCGTCGTGCCGTCGTTGTAGACGCCGTATTCGTCGATCCGGTCCGGCGCGCCGCTGACCCGCGTGAGGTCGACGGCCTTGTTCTTCGAGACGACCCGGGCCACGCGATCGAAGGTGAGCCGCTGCTCCGGCGGAGCTTCGCGCAGCGGAATCGCGCGCTGCCCTCCGCTCCACTCGCCGTCGAAGATCATGGTGTGGGTCTCGGATGCGTGAAGCGTTCCGTCGTCGTCGATCTTTGCCTTGACGTCGAGCGAGCGCCAGCGGAGCTCGTCGGCGAACACGGTCGCGGCAAAGAGAAGGACGACGAGCGGGAGAAGCCGGCGAATGGGGGCCATGGCGCTCAATTGTACGGACAGCCCCAGAAAACTGGGCTCAACAGCAGATCGATGACGGCCCGACCGGGAATAGATAGACGGTACTAAAGTATATCCAGCCAGGAGAAGAGCCATGCAAGTCTCACGATGGGGAAACAGTCTTGCCGTCCGTTTGCCTTCGGCCGTTGTGGAAGCGCTCGAGTTGAAAGAAGGGGATGACATCGAGATTCGAATCGCCGGAGATCGCACGTTCGAGGTGAAGCGCGATCGCAGCAAGGAGCGGGCGATCGCACGACTCCGGCGGCTACGACGGGCGTTGCCTCCCGGCTTCACGTTCAGCCGCGAAGAGGCCAATGAGCGGTAAGGCGTTCTTCGACACGAACGTACTGCTGTACGTCGTGGCCGCGAACGACCAGCGAACGGACACGGCGGAAGCCCTGCTCGCCGGTGGTGGAGTTGTCAGTATCCAGGTGCTGAACGAGTTCGTGGCCGTCGCCCGTCGCAAGCTTGGATTGACGTGGAACGAGATCTCCGAGGCGCTGGCTGCGTTTCGCACGCTGTGTCCTTCGCCGGTTCCGATCACGGTGGACACGCACGAGGCCGCGTTACGAATTGCAGCACAGTATGGATACCACATCTACGACGCCCTGGTTGTCGCAGCGGCGCTGCAGGCCGATTGCAAGACGCTCTATTCCGAAGACATGCAGCACGGCCAAGTCATCGAGGCGCGTGTGACGATCCGGAATCCCTTCTCGACCTCAAAGTAGCCGTAGGGCTGGACGGACAGCCAGACTCTGGATGTCACGCGCGATTTCCGTCAGATCATCACCGAACTGATGACCACCGCCCAATGGCTTGCGTATCGTTGCCTGAGGCAGTTTCTCCGCGTAGATCGCGAGATGGGCAATGTCCACTTCTTTGTCATCCCGGGCATGGTAGAGAAAATCGCGACATCCTCTGGAATCGTGTCCGCGAAATCATCACGCCGCGCGGGGCCGGAGGCATGGGAGAGATGTGGCGTGCGTGTGGAGCCGGATCAGACGTTCAATGGATGCAGCTCACCTGTCTCCTTGAAGGTCTCGTTCAACGACGCCGACGTCGCGACTACTTCATAACGAAGAAGCTGCGAAGAATTCGGCATGGAAATGCTCTTGAAGTAATCGCCCTCTGCGTGGCGCGGGATCGGGATTCTTTGGCTACCCATCAGCAGGTGCACTTCGGCGTCGGGAAGGAACTCGCCATGGGGACCGCGGAAATCGACGGCAAGGCCTAATTTCTGGCGCCGCCTGTAGGTGCCCTGGCCTTGGAACCTGTATGCGAAATGCGACTTCGGCTCGTCGAACAGGAAGTTCCTCATCACCTTCTGCGCGGATTCGTATTCGAACAGCTGGGTGTGCTGGCCGTACGGAATCGCGTAACGCTCGATGTCGCCGGTCAGTAGGCCTCCCGACGCGGAGATCGTTGGAACCGTACCGTCGCCTTGCGGCCTGTCCGTGAACTTCAACTTCCGGTTCGTCCCACCTTCGGCCAGTACGTTCGTGGGAAGGTGCGTCCCGAAGATGATCGCGGTCTTCACCGGAAGCTTCCCGGGGAGCGCCGAGATCACGCCGTGCGCATCGTTCAGCTTCTGATGCAGTGCGGCTTCGGCCCACCCCTTGACGGTGAACGGATCGGCGTCCGCACCGTTCCACTGGAAGAACCCATCGACTGCGTGGGACGGAAGCAGCTCGTACGCAGAGGGAAACGAACGCGCCGTCTTCTTCACGTGGGACTTCGAGAATTTCAGGATGTCGTCGCCGTGGACCAGCGCCTTGAAGGTCTTGAGCATGCCCCTGTGCGGCGTCCCGAGCATGATCAGGCGATCGACCAACCCGTCTTCGGCGTGCTGGCGCAGGTACTCGCGTGCCACGAGTCCGCCGTGACTGTGGGCGACGATGTTAACCCTGCCGATCTTCTGGATCATCTCGTGGAGCTTGCCGACGTTGAAGCGGAGGGAGTGGCGCCAGTCGATCCCGAACGAGGTGACCTCATCGGGCAGATACCCGATGTTCCCGAGGAACAGCCGGATGCCTTTGTAGACATTCGGCGCCCAGTTCCCGAGGATCGGGACCTCCTCCAGGATGCCGGCCGCGACGATGCGATTTGGATCCCCCATCTCGAGATTGATCGCATCCAGCAGGTCGCCGGAGTTGAAGATCTCGCCGAGGGTGAGCCAAACCGTTCGATCGTTGGCTTCGCTGTCGACCAGGATCGTGCCGTAGTAGCCAGGAAGAATGACGACCGGAAGTCTGGCCATGGGGAACCTCTCTGGTAAGGAGAGACCCAAGAGCACGGTTTCCCTACCCGAAGCGAAGTCTCGAACCAAGCGGTAAGCCCTGCGAAAGTCGATCTGGCGCATCTTCACGGCCAGCAACCGAATGCGGACAGCGCACCCTGCAGCGAGCACCAGTCACCGCATCGCGGGTATGGAAACCCTCCCCTCCCGACCCTCCTTAGTACAGCTCCCCGGAAATAGGTGTCCAGCATTTGCGAGTGCCGACCGGTCAGATGCGAGGCGCGGCGACGAGGCGATGCGGGGACATCGGTGAGGAGCGGCAACGAAGCAGATGGCCGGTCGGCGCCGCAAAGGCTGGACACCTATTTCCGGGGGGCTGTACTAAGTACACACCGGAGGGTTCATGCCCAAAAACTACGTCGTGCGAGTCGCGTCGTCGCTCATGAAGCTCACTACCGCACTGCTGATCGTGCTCGGTCTCTCCGCGTGCACATTGACGACGCCTCCGCCGCTGCGGGGGACGGACCGGCTGGCGGAGCCGATCACGCTGGAGGCGCTGGAAAACCGGGAGGACGTCCGGGACGCGGCCGGGAACGCGGTCTGCGCGGATCTCCTTCTCCGGAAGACGTCCATCGAGCGCTTTCACGATCGCAACGGGTCGGAGTTCAACCTCGGCGTGATCGAGATCAGCGACAACGGCCATGTCGCGGATGACGTGCAGAAGGACATGGTCCTGTCGCGTCTGCGCGAGGTGGCGCTGGGCGGGAAGAACCGGTCGGGGGACGTTCGCAACAGTCCGGGCGTGGTGCTGGTCACGTTTGTCCACGGCTGGCACCATCGCTCGAAGGTGTGCGACAACAACCTGGCGTGCTTCCGGCGGGTGTTGCAGGCGCTGAGTGAGGCGCCGGGCGATCAGCGGCCGGTCTTCGGGATCTACATCGGGTGGCGCGGCGACAATCTGGAGAAGGCCAAGGCGCTGTCGTTCTACAACCGGAAAGCGACCGCGGAACGCATCGGACATGAGGCCGGGCGCGAGGTCCTGCTCGATCTCGACCGCATGTACCGGGAGTTGAACGACCGGATCGCCACACCGGCCCGGCCGCATCCGGTGACGATGGTCACGGCCGGCCACAGTTTCGGCGGCGCGCTCGTCTTCTCGGCGGTGGAAGGCGCGCTCGTGCGCCAGTTGCGCAATGGGAACGGCCGCGGCAGCGTCCTGGCGATGGGCAAGCGCGCGGTGGACTGCAACGGGACGCAGGTGCGGCCGGTGCGTCCGGGCATCGGGGACCTCGTTGTCCTCGTGAATCCGGCGTTCGAGGCGAGCCGGTACCAGGAGTTCGTCAACGACGAGAACACGCCGGGCCGCTACGCCGACACGCAACTGCCGGTGCTGCTGACCGTCGCATCCGAAGGCGATGACGCGGTGAAAATCGCATTCCCTGCCGGCCGCAGTGCCTACTTCTCCGTCTTTCCGTGGCGCTTCCGCAGAATCAGCGACATCATCGGCGCGGGACACTACGACCCGCAGACGACGCACAATCTCGTCGTCGCCGATGACGCGAACAACGTCATTCATCCCCCCGCCGCCCAGCGGCCCAAGGTGGAACCGGCCGACGCGAAAACGACGGAGCGCTGCCATCTCAATGTGAAGGAAGGCGACCTGGCCACGTGCAAGTGTGAGTACGACGTTCCCTCGCTGCTGGCGGCGACGGGCGACAATCCGAACCTCACGCTGGCCAGCGGCTCGGTGCGCACGGCGACAAACGAGAACGTCTCGCTGCGCCCGCGCAAGCTGCGCGATCCCCGCTCGCCGTACATCGTGGCCCGCGTCGCGCCGGAGATCATCTCCCAGCACAGCGACATCTACACCCCGCGCTTCATCACGTTCCTGACGGCGTACATCGGCGAGTTCCTGCAGCAATCGTCGCGGCTCAAGCCGGGATCGCTGGACGACGACCCGACACCCTGCGCGGCGCTGGCTGTCTCGCCTCCGTGAGCTTCGCTGCGGCTCTCCGTTTAGCAGCCCGTGGGTAGGGAAAAACTTCCCGCCAGCACTCCTAGTTATAGATATCCGTCCAATGCGACCATCCGCGTGACGCGCGGGAGGAGGAGAAGCAAATGTCCAGGCTCCGTCTCGGGTTCCTCGTCGTCGTTGTATCGGCGCTCCTGGCGGTCTCTCTCACCCAGTGCAGGGAGAAAGAGAAACCCTCCAAGCCCACCGCGGAAACTCCCCGCTACAAGGCCCAGCCGGCAAACTGGAAGGAGACGGCGGTCGACGTCTTTCCGGGCATGAACGGCGTCACCCTCGATCCGAACATTCCGGATCAGAAGGAAGCGTTGCGCGGCCGCATCGTCTGGAACCTCTGGGTGGGCGACAGCGGCTTGATGTGGGACTGGCTCGCGCAGAACGGCTTCGGCACCGCCGATCTGATCAAGACCGTCGACTCGCGCCGTCACGGCACGCGCTTCCGGGAGATCGGCATCATCAATCAGCCGGGCTTCGTGCAGGCGACCGCGCCCGATCAGTACGGGCTGTTCATCGACGTCCCGGCGCCGGGCAACAACTTTGACGCACAGGTCGACTACGCCACGTACGGCCGATCCACCGGCGTCGTCGGACTGCGCATCTCCGACAACCCCGCCTTCACCGGCGCGGCCAAACAGGCATGGATGGCCGAGATCGCCAAGACCGGCGGCTACGCCAAGCGTTTCTACGAAGACCCCAACTACTTCAACAAGAAGGACCTGGTCCGCCCCTACATCGTCGGCATGTCCTGCGCTCTCTGCCACGTCAGCTTCGATCCGGTCCGGCCGCCGGCCGACGTGAACGACCCGAAGTGGGAAAACCTGAACGACTACGTCGGCGCGCAATACTTCGACGTGACGGAGTTCTTCGTGCCCCGGCTGGTCACAGGCGGCGCGAACGGACAGCCGATCAACATCTCCCAGGCCGATCAGGAGAGCTTCATCTGGCAGCTCATTCACACCAGCGTTCCGGGAGCGCTCGACACGTCGTTCATCGCCACCGACTACATGAACAACCCCGGCACCATGAACGGAGTGTTCAACGTCTCGCAGCGCATCAGCCGTGCGGCGAACGGCGTGACGAAGAGTCCGGGGAAATACGATCCGATGGTCGAGCAACTGGCCGGCGGCGCGCTCGACCTGAAATGGCTGACCCTCGACAACGGCCAGAAAGTGCCTCGCATCCTCAAGCAGGGCGACGACTCGGTCGGCTTCGAAGGAGCGCTCAGCCGCGTCTACGTGAACATCGGTCACGCCTGGCCTGAGTGGCGGAAGCACTTCCGGCCGCTCGTCGGCGGACCTCTCAAGGGAAACCCGAAATTCGCAGCGCAGTCGCCGGTCCCGGTGAAAGAGCTGCAGATGAATTCCGCCTCCTGGAACTGGAGCGAGGACCGTTCGCAGGCGCTGGCCAAATACTTCATCACCTACGCAAAGCCGCTGCTGCTGAAGGACGCGCCGGGCAACGAGCCGTTCCTGCCGAAGGACCAGAAGGTCGTCGATCGCGGCAAGATCGTCTTCGCCGAGAACTGCGCCGCCTGTCACTCCAGCCGGCAGCCTTCCGCGGATCCGTTCAGCCCGGAGGGGCAGATCACCGAGGAGGCGAAGAGCTGGTTCCGCGGCGAGGTGGTGAAGGCAGACTTCTTCACCGACAACTTCCTCAGCGACGAGCGCCGCCATCCCGTCACCCAGATCGGCACCAACGCCACGCGCGCCGCGGCCACCAACGCCATGCGCAACCACATCTGGGACAACTTCTCCTCCGAGACGTACAAAAACCTGCCGGGGATCCCTCCGTTCGAAGTCGACAACCCCTACTCCCCGACCGGCAGGAGCACGATCAACATCGAGGCCGGCGGCCCGGGCTACTACCGCCCGCCGTCGCTGATCAGCCTCTGGTCCAGCGCACCGTACCTGCACAACAACACCGTGGGCATCGACCCGACGGCAGTCTGGCGGCGCGACGGCCGCGTCGACGTGAGCGTCGCCGCGCGCATGCAGGCCTTCCAGGACGGCATCGAGAAGATGCTCTGGATCCAGCCGCGCGGCACGCAGATCTGGAAGACCACGCAGAAGTCGTACATCAACATTCCGTTGGCCTATCTCCCCGACGTGCTGCAGGCCGCGGTCAATCGCCATCCCCATCTCGTCGATCAGACGACGCAGAGCCTCAAGCTCGGGCCGATTCCGGAGGGGACGCCGGTCAATCTCATCGCCAACACCAACCTCGATCCCGGCATCGGCAACGCCATCAAGCGCGCCGAGTTGATCGGCGCCATCGTCGACACGCTGGCGAGGATCAAGAGAGAGAACCTCAATGACACGCAGGTAAGGGACCTGATGAGGAACGAGCTCGTACCGAAGTTCCTCGCGGTGAACAAATGTCCCGACTTCTATGAAGACAAGGGGCACGAGTTCGGCCGGAACCTTCCGCTGGCGGACAAGCGGGCGCTCATCGAGTTGTTGAAGACGTTCTGAGGAAAGCGCGATCGAGACCTCGGCAGAGACATTCGATTACATCGTCGTCGGCTCCGGAGCCGGCGGTGGTCCCCTGGCGGCGAACCTCGCCGTCAGGGGCTTCCGCGTCCTCCTGATCGAGGCCGGCTCCGATCCGGAGTCGTACCACTATCAGGTCCCCTGCTTTCACGCCCTGTCCACCGAGGACAAGGAGATGGCGTGGAACTTCTTCGTTCACCACTACGACCAGAACGAGAGCCGCGACCCAAAGTATCGGAAAGAGCACGACGGCGTCCTGTACCCCCGCGCCGGCACCCTCGGCGGCTGCACCGCGCACAACGCGATGATCACCCTCGTCCCGCACGACAGCGACTGGAACGGCATCGCCGACCTCACCGGAGATGAGTCGTGGCGCGCCGACAAGATGTGGCAGTACTTCCAGCGCGTCGAGCGCTGTCTCTACCGCGAGCAGCCGAAACCCGGCAAGACCAACCGCACCGGTCACGGATTCAAAGGCTGGCTCGCCACGAGCCGCGTCGATCCCACCATCGCCCTCGGCGACAAAGAGGTGGTCGGAACGATCCTGTCCACGCTGCGCTGGGCGGCGCGGCGCTTCTGGTACCGCGGCCTGTTCTGGCGGATCAAACGCTTCCTGCTGACCGGCGACGATCCCAACGACCAGCGCAATCGCGCGGCCTTCGAAGGCGTCACCACCACCATCCCCCTGGCCACCGTCGGCGGCAAACGCAACGGCACGCGCGAGCGCATCCGCGACGTCCAGAGAACCCATGGCGACCGGTTGACGGTCTGGATGGAAACCTTCGTCACGCGCGTCGTCTTCGACGACGACCACCGCGCCGTCGGCGTGAAATACTGCAAAGGCCGGAACCTCTACCACGCCGATCCGGACACGACCCGGCCGCGGTCGTACACCGAGCAGGAAGTTCGCTGCACGGGCGAAGTCATCCTCGCGGGCGGTGCGTTCAACACCCCGCAGCTCCTGATGCTCTCCGGCATCGGCCCGAAGGAGCATCTCCAGGAAATCGGAATCGAGTGCCGCGTCGACCGCCCCGGCGTCGGACGCAACCTGCAGGACCGTTACGAAGTCGGCGTCGTCGCCGAGACGCACAAACCGTTCGCGATGCTGAAAGACGCGGCCTTCAGAGCCCCCGGCGAGGGCGTCCCCCCCGATCCCTGTTTCGACGAGTGGCTCCGCGGCGCCGGCCTCTACACCTCCAACGGCGCGATGGCCGCGCTCATCCTGAAATCCGACTCCTCGAAGAAAGACCCGGACCTGTTCATCTTCAGCCTGCCCGGCGACTTCCGCGGCTACTTCCCCGGGTACTCGGAGGAGATCGAGAAGCGCAAAGACCACCTCACCTGGGCCATCCTGAAGGCGCACACCAACAACACCGCCGGCACCGTGCGGCTCCGCAGCGGCAATCCCTTCGAGCGGCCCAGCATCCGCTTTCACTATTTCGAAGAAGGCAACGACACCAAGCGCGAAGACCTCGACGCCGTGGTCATGGCCGTGAAGCTCGTGCGCCGGATGAACAAGGGCAACGACGCCATCGCCCGCGAGCTCCTCCCCGGCCCGGAGTACAGCGACGACCAGCTGGGCGAATGGGTCGCCAGCAACGCCTGGGGACACCACGCCTCCTGCAGCTGCAAGATGGGCAAGCCCGACGATCGCGACGCCGTCGTCGACAGCCGCTTCCGGGTCATCGGTACCAAGGCCCTGCGCATCGTGGACGCGTCGGTCTTTCCGCGCATCCCCGGCTTCTTCATCGTCACGCCGATCTACATGATCAGCGAGAAGGCCGCGGACGTCATCGTTGAAGACGCTCGACGCCCCTGAATGATTACAGGGACCTTCGGACCGCCGGCGTCCTCGCCTGCGCGGCGCTCGCGCGGCACGTTCCTCGCCAGCGCCGGCGGCGGCGGGACGCCGCCGCATCAGCCGCCGAGACGGCGGCGGTCCGAGGCGCCAGGACTTCTCATGTGGTGCCGGCGACCCGCCGGCCGTAACGCAGGCGCCTCGCCGGCCGGTTCCCCCGCCCGCCCGGCCGGCCAGGGGCCGGCGGAACGGCCGGCGGGGCGCCGGCACTACACCTTCGACTGCACCACGGTCGCCGGATCGTTCCGATCCTCCCGCCACGCCGGGTGGTTCACGTGAAACACGTGGTCCGCGTTGAACGACGCCACCGCGGCGTCGAAGGTCATGGTTCCGATCTTCTTCCAGTTGGTGATGTCGCGGCGCTCTTTGATCGGGAGGCCGTGCGTGGTGCCGGTGTCGGACGTCTCGACGTTGAAGACGAGCTTGCGCTTCGGCGTGGGATCGCCCGGGTCGTAGATGTGGGACAGGATCTCGTCGCGGAAATCGAGATCGGCGCCGGGGATGACCGGCTGACCCGGGGCGACGGTGAGCTGCAGGAACTCCGGCGCGCGCGTCGGCTCGCCGGGTGGTTTCCCGAGCTCCGCGATCTGGTAGACCTGCCGGATCGTCGGCTTCTTCTCGGCGATGTTGAGGACGAGTCCCGTCAGCAGCAGGATCGGCATGCCGCTCCCGCGGCGGGTGACGGTGGTGTTCGGCGCGTTGCGCAGCTTGGCGTCGTTGATGTTCGGCGTGTCCTCCCCGCCGATGTCCTCCTGGGTGATGAAGCTCGCCGTCGGCAGCGGCTCGGGATGATTCGGATCCGTGGTCGGATAGATGCGCCCGATCATCGACAGCGACCGCGTGTTGCCCCGCCGCGTCTCGGTGCAGCACGTCGAGTAGCGGACGATCATCAGGCCCCGGCTCCCCTTGCGGAAGTAGCCGGTGTACGGCGTGTCTTCCGTGACCTCCCACACGCCGGTCATGCAGATCCCGTTGGCGTGCAGCATGCGGCGGAAACCCTTCCCGTCCGGCCCCCAGCGCAGGTCGGAGTCCGACGCGAGCACCCGCTTGGCCGCGTCGAGGAAATGCCAGCTCTTCCCGCCCGGCAGCATGCCTTTGAGCAGCGGCATGAACGTCACCGGGAAGCGCTCGAACGGCGCGTTCCCCGCAGCGCCCCAAACCTTCTGATACGGGTTGGCGAAAATCGCGTCCCGCACGACGCTGAAGCGCGAGCCGGCGACGACACGCTTGTCGTCGGCGGTGAATTCCTGAATCCCCAGGGGCTCGGCGCTCAAAGCACCACGACCTTCTTGTAGAACGGAATCTCGCGAATGCGGGGGCCGCCCGCGGCGACGATGGCGTTGGCAACCGCGGGCGCCACCGCGGGTGTCGGCGGTTCGCCGACGCCGGTCGGCGCGTCCTGGCTGTCGATGATGTGGATGTTGATCTTCGGGGTCTGGTGCATGCGGAGCACCGGGTAGTCGTCGAAGTTGTTCTCCACGACGGCGCCCTCTTTGACGGTGATCTCGCCGAGGAGGGCGTAGCTCAGGCCGTAGACGATGCCGCCCTCCATCTGGGCCTCGACGCGGTCGCGGTTGACGGCGAGGCCGCAGTGGATCGAGCTCCAGATCTCGTTGACGGTCAGCTCGTTTCGTTCGTTGAGCGAAACGTCGGCCACGATGGCCACGTAGCTGAGGAAGCTGCGGTGAGCGGCGATGCCCAGGCCGCGGCCCTTCACGTTCCTGTACTGCCGGACCTTCTGATCCCAGCCGGACTCCCTCGCCACCGCCTCCACGACTGCGCGGAGCTTCGACGTGTCCGGAGGATAGCCGGCGACAACCTGGGTTGCTTTCCCACCGGGGACCACCGGCGCATCGATCCCCGCCAGGGGGAGCTCGTTGTTGCGGTAACGCGCGACCGCCTGGCTGACCATCGTTTTCTCGTCGAGGATGCGGCCCTCTCCAATCAGAGCGAGCAGATAGTCCTTGGCATCGCGCCCGGCGGCGATCGCCAGCTCATCGGCGAAGGAGTTGATGGCAAACGCGTGATAGATGTTGGCCACCGAGCGCATCCAGCCGACGCGGATATGGTTCCTGGCCTCGCAGTTCTCGAGGCGGATGTTCGGCACGTCGTACGGCATGTCCTCCAGCCCCTGCGCGCGCTCGATGCCCGAGGCATAGGGGTAGACGCCGCCTCCGGAGAACGCCTCGCGAGCCGTCACATTTGCCTCGATTTCAGAGGCGGACGCGCCGGGCGTATCCGAGTTGGGAAAGAGCGTCCCGAAGAACGAGGTCAGCGCGCTGCGCTGCAGAAGCGCGGTGGGAAGTCTGTTCGCGCCGAGCGTCGCTCTCAGATACTGGCTGCTGGCGGCGTTGTAGTAGCTGAATTTGATGTCGTCCTCGCGCGTCCACTGCACGCGGATCGGCACGCCGGGCATCTGCTTGGCGAGGATGGCCGCCTCGACGACGTAGTCGGGTTTGGACTTGCGCCCGAAGCCGCCGCCCAGCATCGTCACGTGGACCGTCGCGGCCTTCCGCGCCCTCTCCAGGCAGTCCTGGTCGGTCAGGGAGCACTCGATGCCGAGGGCCACCGCTCCGACCGAAAACTGCGTGGCGTCCGGACTCTGCGTGGGCGCCCACACCTCCATGCGTCCGTTCTCGAAAAGGGCCACGGCCACGGGAGTCTCCATCGGAGCCTGCGCCAGGTGCGGCACGTAATAGCTGGCTTCGACAGTGTCGCCCACGGCGGCCAGCCCGAAAACGCCGTCGACATCCTCCAATTTGCGCACGCTCATCCCCGGCCTGGAGGTCGACTCTTCGAGCTCCTTGCGAAACGCCGCCGAGTCGTACGTGGCGTGCGGACCGAGGTTCCACTTGATGGTCGGTCTCAGCGCCCGGCGGCCCTGCCATGCGGCCCAGGTGTTGTCGGCGATCACGGCGACGCCCGCATGAGGCGCGAAGGCTCTCCCCACCCCACCGCCGTGGGCTCCCGGAGGATAGAGGGGCACGACCTTGCGCACGCCGGGCACGGCGAGAGCAGAGGCATCGTCGTACGAAACCAGCGTCCCGTTGGCGACCGGGCAGCGCACGATCATGGCCGTCAGCATGCCGGGGAGGTCGACGTCGGCGCCGTACACCGTCTTCCCGCGCACCATGTCGAGCGCGTCGTAGAACGGCATCTTTTCTTTTCCCTTGCCGATGTACCGCCACTCCTCGGGCTTCTTCAGGGCGTTGCTGATCTCCTCATACGTCGGTTGCTCTTTCTTCGCGCCCAGCAGCAGCCAGCGGTAGTCGCTGGACTGGCCCCCGGGACCGTAGACGCGGTGTTTCTCCGCGCGGCATTCCTCCGGCTTCACGCCCCACTTCTTCGCCGCCGCGCGAATCATCGCCAGCCGGATGCCGGCGCCGTAGAGCCGCATGACCGCAAAGTACGCGGTCATGCTCCGCGAGCTGTCGGTGAACTGCGACCCCTCGGGCGGGACGAGGTACTGCACCTTCGGCTTTCTGGTTCCGGGGATGCCTTCGTAGGGGAAGGGCAGCTTGGACTCTTCCGTCACCTCCGCCGGGAATGCGACCGCATACCTGGTCCCGTCGGCATCGGCCTGTTTCAGCGTGACGCGCTTCCAGTCGGCTTCCATCTCGTCGGCCAGGACCGCGGCGAGGCTGGAGCGGGTGCCCTGTCCCATCTCCGACCGGTGCGTGATGATCACCACGTCGCCGTTGATCTTCAGTGCGACGACCGGGACATCTTTCACCGGGAACCCGTTGATCAGATTCTGGATGAGGCCCTGGGCCTCGAGCGACGGAGTGAGATACGAGCCGAACACCAGCGCGCCGGCGCCCACACCGGCGGTGCGGAGAAAGTCCCTGCGGGAAACCTTGAACCGGGTGCTCATGACGTCGAGCCCCCGGCCAGTTTGCGAATGGCGTCTTTGATCCGAGGGTAGGTGCCGCAGCGGCAGATGTTGCCGCGCATCGCGTTGTCGATCTGTTCGTCATCCGGATTGGGATTCGCGGCCAGCAGCGCCGCGGCGGACATGATCTGGCCTGGCTGGCAGAACCCGCACTGCGGCACGCCGCCCTCGACCCACGCCTTTTGACACGGGTGCAGATCGCCGTCGTACGACAGGCCCTCGATCGTGGTGACCTTGGAGAGGGCCGCCACGCCGACGTCGGTGACGCAGGAGCGCACGGCGCGCCCGTCGAGATGGACCGTGCAGGCGCCGCACTGCGCGACGCCGCAACCGAACTTCGTTCCCTTGAGTCCCAGGACGTCGCGCAGGACCCACAGCAGCGGCATGTTCCCGTCGACGTTCACGGTGTGCATCCGGCCGTTGACGTTGAGCTGAAATACAGACATCGCGAACCTCCTCTCAGAATTTGCGGCGGATCTCGAGGCGGACTCCGTAGACGTCGTCCTGGCCCTGCAGCCAGCCGTGCATGGCGTCGGCGCGTACGATCCAGGCGTTCTTGATCTTGTGCTGATAGCGGACGCCGAGGGCGTATTCGTTCCCGCTGGTGGCGTCGTCCATGCTCCGGACGATCGCCCCTTCCAGGACGATCTGCCGCGACAGGTCGAACAGATACTCCACCCCCGCCGCTCCGCCGTAGGCGTCCTTCGCCGTGGCGTTGAGCGTCGGGTAGCCCGTCAGTCCGTCGGACTCGAAGTTGATGCCGGTGTTCTTCAGCACCCCGCCGGAATCGGCGGCCCGCGCCAGCGGCTGCGGGGAATCGAACCCGGCGAAGAAGTTGAAGTACGGGACGAAGTTCAGGACCGTCAACTTGTTGGCGTCTGGCGCATACCGCGGGATGATCAAGTTCTCCAGGAGGAGCAGCACGCCGTCGGCCGTCTTCTGGCCGGCGATCCCCTTCTGGCCGAAGTTGCCGATCAGCCGGACGCTGTTGGCCAGCCGGCCCTTGTAGCGCCGGGTGAACGCGGCGGTGACGTTGTGGTAGCTCAGATCGCCGTTGTCGGCGTCGAGGTAGCCATAGCCGTACTCCAGGTAGCCCTGTCTCGCGTCGGCAAAGCCGGCGATGCCGAAGACTCTGTTGTCGCTGCTGGTGGGAACGGCCCCGGTATTCACGTTGTCGAAGCCGGCGAAGAACGTGAGGTCCGTGTTGCTGACGTCGAGCCTCGGGCTGTTCTTCGCGGTGATGCCCATGGCCACGCCGTCGATGGCGTCGTCGAACCAGATGCCGTTCTGCGTGAAGAGCGGCACCCGGCCGAAGGTGATCGGCAGGTCGATCTTGTTGATCCTGTTGGTCAGGCCCTGGGTGATGGCACCGACGTCGCCTTCGAAGAACAGCGTGTTCAGATCGAAGTCGAACTGGTCGATGAACTCACCCTCGTCCGGGCCGCTGATCTGGAAGCGCGTGAACGAGCTCCCGTTGTCGAGCGGCCTCACGAAGGCGTGGATGCGCTCCGTGGCCGTGAGGGCGAGATCCATGTCCAGGTTGAGACGGGTGGCGAGCACCGACTGGTCGCCGCCGCCGCTGCCGTTGTCATACGCGGCGACCGCGGCACGGACGTCGCCATAAGCGAGGAAGTGGAAATTGATCGGGTTCTTCTTGCCCAGCCAGGTCGGACGCGGCGTATAGGCGCCGCGGTCGTACATGCGGATGCCGAACTGGATCGGCTGGACCGCCTCGTTCTCGTACTTCTTGTCGTAGATGTCCAGCTGCGCCTGCGCGTCGTACGGCTGGTCCGCGTAGGTCGCGTCGGGGCCGAACCAGCCGCCGGCCACCGGATCGGTGTCGACGAGTTTCGCCTCGGGGGCCATGTCATGCTCGCTCTTGTGTTCCTCCTGAGCGAAGGCGCACGGGACGGCCAGGACGAGCACGAGCAGGCCCAGGAGCAGAATCGAAGCGTTTCTGTTCATGTTCGCCCTCCCTCAACGGACCTGGAATTCGACGGCATAGATGTGGGTGTCGGTGACCCAGTCGTTCTCGGCCCGCTTCATGTCCGTCGTGGCGCCGACGAAATCCATGAAGTAGATCGGCTCGGTCCGGCCGCGCATGCGGATGGCCAGTTTGTAGGTCCCCGATTTCGTCATCAGCTTCGCCGGGACCTTGTACTTGGCCAGGCGGCTTCCCAGCGGCGGGATGCTTCGCTTCTCCATGCGCGCGAACGGAGGATGATTGAGCAGGGAGGTCGGCGTGCCGCCGGGGCGGATGAACGGCAGCTGGTCGAAATCGAGGTTGATCGGCAGATACATCTCCCGATCCGTGCCCTTTACGTTGGTGGTGATGAACTTCGCCTGCATGTTGAAGAGCTGGTCGTCGAACGGGATCTTGCGCTCGCGCACGTCACGCGACTGCATGTCCGCCATGTCGCCGTAGCTGTCGACGTAGCCCGATTCCCAGATCCTCTTCCCGTCGGGATCGATGAGCGTCACGTTGATCCACAGCTCGGGTTGCGCGCCCAGAGAGCCGGACGGCAGGTTGTGGCCTTTATTGAGATTGGTGAGCTTGTAGTTGAACGAGAGCGTTTTCCCGGCCGCGGGAGCTCCGTCGAAGAACGGCCCGTCGAGGCGGGAGCCTTTCTCGAGGAGCTGCAGGCGCATCTGCTTCCGCTCCTCCCACCTCGCGAGGTTCTCCACGACGATGCGCCAGGCGGTCCTGCGGTCGGCGGCGTTCTGCCACTCGGCCGGGAAGCTCGCGGAGCCCGCCGCGGCGGAGCTCTCGTAGTCGTCACTCCCCCACTTGGCGCGGTAGTCGAACTTCAGCCACTGCTGCGGCGTGAACGGCGTGTCCTCGAGCCGGAACGGGAAGAGACCCGGATGGCTGATGGGATAGCCGGGGCCGACGAACGTGTGGTCAGTCAGAGGCCGGTCGTTGTTGACGATGTTGCCGTTGACCCGGGCCACCCAGCCGCGCGCGAACCCGGTGGGCTGCCCGGGGGTCGTGCTCATGTGGCATTCCTGGCAGGTGATCCCCTCTTTCGCCGCGGGAGAGTTCCGGTACTCCTCCCAGACCGTCTCCAGCTTGATCCCGGGATGGACCTGCACTTGGTGGCAGGTGACGCAGAACTCCGACTGCGTGAGGATCTCCGACTGGATCGCCGTCTGGTGGATGCGGAGGAAGCCTTCCTTGTCGGGCTGGTCGGGGCTCACGAGGATGCCGTAGTTCCTGGCCCGGCTGATGGCCAGGAGACCGCCCGTGGTGTCGAATGGGCCGAAGACCGGCTCGTGGATGCCGCCCGGCGTGATCCGGCGCGCGGCGTTCGTCTTGCCATAGCCCTCACCGATGCGGTGGCACGTGACGCACGTGATCCCCTCGCGGGACGCCGGACTGCGGTCCCACCACGCGATGCTCCGCTTCTCGCCGAGAGCCGTGCCTACGCTGGCGTGGCAACGGACGCAGAAGTAGTTGATCGTGCCCGACGCCAGATCGTTGATCTTCTGCTCGAACTTGTTGAACATCGGCGAGAGGTTCGCGTACGCGTGCGACGAGAGGCTCCACTGCTTGTACTGGTTCGGGTGGCACTCGCCACAGACCCGCGCCGACGGGTACTGCTCGTTCGAATCCGCCCAGGCGTGCGGATTCTGGTCGGGTGGCGGGCTCGGAATCTTCTGTCCTCGAGCGGCGCCCGTCACCACGAGCAGCAGGACGGCACAACCCAATCCGGCTCTACGCATAAGGCTCCCCTTCCCCGTAGATCAGAACGTCTTCAGATATTCGATCAGCGCACGCTTGTCGGCGTCGGGTAGCTCGGTCCCGAACAGATGGCCGCGGTCTTCGATGAAGTCCGGGCAGGAATTGAGCGCGTAGAGCTCCTTCACGACGGGGGAGCTCAGCCAGCGCTGCGTGGCCGCATCTCCCGTCAGTCCCTGCGTCCTGATGTCCCTCATCACCTTCACCGAGTGAACGAACAGCTTCCCGAGCTTCCAGGCGTTGTGCTTCTCGAGGTCGGTATTGGCCAGCAGGTTGACCGGCGTCCCTTTCGGGATCGGCCCGAAGGCGAAGTAATCCTCGCCGTTCCCGTCCTTCTTCCGGTTCTTGCGCAGCAGAAACCGCAGGATGGGCTTGTGCTTCAGGTAGGAAGCCGGCATTTTCAGCTCGCTCTCAACCGTGGTCAGCCAGAGTGACGTCGACTGACCGTCCGCGCCGTCCTTGTTCCCCGCCTTGCCGCCGCGTTTCTCCGGCCAGAGCATCTTGGCGATGCCGTCATTGAAGGCTTCCATCCGCTGGTCGACCGAGACCCCGTGGACGTGTTTGCCGATGACGTTGTGGTGGAGGAAGGGAGCAGCGCTCCAGACGCTGACCAGCGAGGCCGGACGGTAATAGCCGCGGCCCGGGCTGGGCACGGTCCACTTGCTCTGGGTGTCCGTGATCGGATCCCACACGTCGATTTCGCCGACGGCCGGCAGGTCCTTGTAGGTCTGCGACGAGAAGTTGTCCCAGATGTGGTCTTTCAAGCCGTTGGTGGCCGCCGCGCGCGCGGCGTTGGTCCCGACCTCGGTAACGCGAACACGCTCTTCGCTGCCGAGGAAGTTGCCGTCCAGGAAGTCGGCCTTCATCACTTCCTGTTCGAACCACGCCCGCCCCTCGGGCGAATCCGGGACGACGCCCGACGGCGGACGCTTACTGGAGTGGCAGCGCGCGCAGTTCTGCGCGAAGGCGCGCTTCCCGCGCTCGAGCTCCGCCGCACCGGCGGTGAGGTACTTGCCGCCACCCGGCGCGTTCGCGAGCTTGTGCGGCTGCGCGTACTTGATCAGGTACTGCGCCAGATCGGGCGCTGCCTGTTCGCTCCAGTTCCACGCCGGCGAGTACTTCTGCGCGTCCTTCACCCGGATCGGGCTCTGCTTCTTGATGCCCAGCAGCGGCTTGAAGTGCTGCGTCCACCCCTCCCAGTACTCCCCGATGTTCAGGTACACGCGGGAAAGCGCGCCGTGCAGGCCGACCGAATCCGCGCCCTCTTTGAGGACGCGCGGCGCCAGCACATGGCCGGGCTGCCCCTGCACCCACTCGAGGTTCTTCAGATCGGTCGCGCCGCCGGCGAGCTTCTCCGGCACCGCCACGGACACGCGTCCGGGGAGGCTGTAGACCCCGTTCATCGTGCCCGGGTTGTTGATGTAGTCGGTGGCGATGAAAGCCGTGTCGAGGGAGCCGGCCGGATTCGAGAGCAGGATCTGCTTGATGAAGTTGTCCGGGCCGAGCTCATGGCCGAACACCTCATAGATCTTCAGGTAGTGCTGGCCGACATAGTCGGAGAGGTTCGCGTAATCGGATTCGTTCGGATCGGCCGGCGGGTTGACCGGGTCCGCGCCGACATGGCAGAACGAGCAGGCCATCCCGATCATGTAGGGCCGCTCTAGCTTCGGGTCCTTGTAGTAGTTCGCGTCGTTCCAGTACTTTTCCGGCTTCCACTTGTTCCGATCGAACTTCGGATTCTTGAACAGCCGCAGCCCCATGATGCCGCTGGAGATGCCGTAGGTGGGGATGTCGAGGCGCTTGTCGATGTCGTACTTCGAGCCGGGCTCGCGCGGGACATCGATGTACAGGCCGTATTCGTCTTTCTCCGTTGCCTGCATGTACCCCGGCTGGTTGAAGACGCCGTAAGTCTGGAAGCGTTTTTCACGCGGAGAGGCGACCATCTTCAGCATGTCGCCGGTGCCAAAGCCGTACTTGGCCAACCAGTTCCAGAAGCCGGCGTTATCGCCCGACCAGAGGTTCCAGATCACGCGGCCGTTGATCTCGCTCGACGTCAGCGTGACGTTCCGCCCCTGCACGTTCATCCCCGGGAACGGATCGAAGTCGACGTATTTGTAGTCCTCGACCCAACTCTGCTTCGCAGGCTGGCTCGCGCAGCCGGCCAGCGTCGCGATGAGGACCACGATCAGGAATCCGACGAAAGCTCGTTGACGGAATCTCCGCATTGGGAACCTCCCATGGGGGCTGTTTTTTCAGGTGGAACTAATTAGGAGTACCGGAGGAAGGGAAATCCCTACCCCTGAGCGACTAGACGGACGCCAGGTTGTAGTTCCGCCAGCGGTGTGGTGCCGGTGCCCCGCCGGCCGTAACGCAGGCGCCGCGGCGGCCGCGCCCCCCACCGGCGGGGCGCCGGTGGAACGGCCGCCGGGGCGGCGGCACTACAATGACTCCCAGGTAGCGTGATCCCATGACCGACGAGATTCAGATTCGCCTGGTACACGTCGAGTTTCTGCGGCCAGGGCCGCCGCACAACCAGCTGCTCTCGCCGCTCACGCAGTACCTGGCGATCGCCGGCGACACCGGCGCCGGCGTGGTGACGGTGCCGTACGAACAGGGCGAGTTCTGGCGCCGCCTGAAGCAGCTGCGCTATGAGGCAGGCGATGCCGAGGACCGCATGGCCATGCTCCACGCCACGGGCGTCGAGATGGGAAAGATCCTCGGCTCCGTACCGGGACTGCCCGGAGCGCTGACCACGGATCCCAAGCAACAGGGAACGCTGATCCAGTTGCGCATCACCCTCTCCGCCTCGGAACTCGCGATGCTGCCCTTCGAGCTGGCGAAGGCGCCGGTGTCGGCCACGACCACGGCGGAGAACTGGTTGTCCATTCAGACCCGCCCTCCGGTCTGCCTCACCAGGAACATCCGGACGGTTTCCTCTGAGGGGGTGATCTGGCCGGTGGAGCCGCGCATCCTCTTCGTCGCCGGCGATCCGGCCAATGTGCCCTACGAGGATCATTGCAAGGAGCTGCTCGCCGCCATCAAGCCATTTCAATATCCAGGCGGGGACGATCGCGTCGTCTCGCCGGACAAACGCCGCGAGCAGTTCGGCAAGGTATTGACGATTCTGATCAACCCGTCCCTGTCCGAAGTGTTCCGCGAGTGCCGGGATACGCCATACACCCACGTCCACATCCTGACGCACGGCGACCTCAGCGAGACCTCTCCGGACGCGTACGGACTGGTGCTGCGCGGCCCCGATGATTCGAGCGAAGTCGTTTCGGGGGACCAGTTCGCCAGCGCGTTGACCTCCGTCGGTGCAGAGCGCATCCATCGCCCCACGGTCGTGACGGTGGCCAGCTGCGACAGCGGAAATATCGGGACCGTCATCATGCCCGGAGCGAGCTTTGCGCACGCGCTCCATCAGTCCGGCATCCCCCTCGTCGTCGCCTCGCAGTTCCCGCTCAGCAAGGAAGGCTCGGTTCCGCTCGCGGCAATGTACAAGGGGCTCCTGTGGGGCCAGAACCCGCTCGTTCTGCTGCAGCAGCTCCGGGCAGAGTTGCACGCACGCTACACGTCGAACTGGCACGACTGGGCCAGCCTGGTGGTGTACGAGGCGCTGCCCCAGGCGCTGCCCGAGCAGTTGGAAACGGTGCAGTATTTCCAGGCGAAGCGGGCGATCAACGCCGCGCTCGAGC
Source organism: uncultured Acidobacteriota bacterium (assembly GCA_963821585.1). Lineage (GTDB taxonomy): Bacteria > Acidobacteriota > Thermoanaerobaculia > Gp7-AA8 > Gp7-AA8 > QHVT01. The sequence continues at coordinate 1,364,429 of CAWGEI010000003.1, read as the reverse complement.
ACCTCGACCTGGCGCAGAATCCGAGCAAGGCCTACCTGCAGAGTCTGGACGATGACATCGAGGCCGCCGTCCGCCGGCTGCCCGTCAAAGGTCAGTACGCCGCCGAATGTACCGGCATCCACGCCAGTTCGCGCAAGCGGCTCGCCCAGGCGGCATTCACGCTTTCCAGTCAGGGGTGGCGCGATCCGTACGACCTTCTCGACGAAGCCCACCACAACTACGACCGTGCGGCGCGTGCGTTGCTGGTCGTCGAAGCCGGCCCCGCACAGCGCATCGCCACGCTGCACTGGGTTCTCGGACAGGTCGAATCGATGGCGCTCATCCTCGGGCGGGATCCCGACGACGGCCGCTGGACCTCGGCCCGCATGTCGGCGCAGATGTACCTCGATCATCAGGAGACCGAGCAGCGCGCCTGGGCGCACGGCAGCCTCGCCGAGCTCTACCTCCTCCGCCTCGGCGATCCGAAGCTGACCGACGAGACGCAGCGGAAAGAAATCAGCGGGCTGGCGGTTCACCACACGCGCGAGCTGGGGCGCCTCTATCCGAGGCGGGACGAGTTCCCGGTCCGGTCGACGCGCTTCCAGTTTCTGCGGTACGTGAACTGGTGGGGCACGCCCCAATTCGCGAAGGGTCTCGACGAAGGGCCTCGCAGCCGGCGCGCAGCCTGGGACGGAGAGCACGGCGTCGTCGCGGTGGCGCAGCGCCTCGTGGCGATCCTCCAGCGCGATGTTCGCCCTCCCGGAGGATCGCCGGCGACTCCTCCTTCAGACGTCCCCGGCGGCGCACCCGGAGGAGATCCGGAACCCTCCCCGACCCCGGCGGGCGGCGGCGGCACGCTTGCGAAGCGCCGCGGCTCCGGCCGGGCTACGGCGGCCGCACCGCCACCCCGCGCCGCGCGTCCCGATCCCTTCTTCGAGATCGAAATGCTGCCCGCCGGCCACGGCGACTCGTTGTGGATCGAATACGGCGAATCCGACAGCAACATCCACCGGTGCCTCATCGACTGCGGGACGCAGCAGACCGCCAAGGAGCTGTTGCGGCGCGTCGCGGCCCTCCCCGAGCGCGAGCAGTTCCTCGAGCTCTTCATCCTCTCCCACATCGACTCCGACCACATCGGCGGCGCACTGCCGTTCTTCAAAGCGATCCAGGACGGCCTGCGCGTCGGCGACGTCTGGTTCAATGGATGGCGTCACCTGTCCGGCCAGCTCGGCGCACGACAGGGCGAGATGTTCTCCACCGCCATCCAGGACTTCGAGCTTCCCTGGAACGTGTGGCTCGACGGCCAGGCCATCGTCGTCGGCGAGGGACCGCTCCCGGCCTGCACCCTGCCCGGCGGACTGAAGCTGACCCTCCTCTCGCCGACGCCCACACAGCTGCGCAAGCTCGCCCCCGTCTGGACGCGCGAATTGAAGCGCTACGGCCTGACCCCCGGCGCCCGCGTCGACTACAGCAAGTTCCTCAAGGGCAAGCCGTCGACCTCGACCGACGTCGACCAGCTCGCGGAGACGCCATTCGGCGGAGGCGACAGTGCCGCCCCGAACGGGTCCAGCATCGCCGTGCTCGCGGAGTATCGCGGAGCGTCCGCGCTGCTGGCCGCCGATGCCTACGCTCCCGTCCTCGCCGGATCGATCCGGAAGTTGCTTGCCGCGAGTGGACAGCCTCGCCTCAAGATCGACGCCTTCAAAGTCTCCCACCACGGCAGCCGCAACAATGTCAGCACCGAGCTGGTTTCCCTCCTCGACTGCCCGCGCTACCTGATCTCCTCCAACGGCGATCACTTCTACCACCCCGACCGCGAAGCCATCGCCCGCATCATCAAATACGGCAAATGCGACGGCCGCAATCCGGAACTGGTCTTCAACTACCGCACGCAGTACAACGACGTCTGGGAACGCGCCGACCTGCAGGAGCAATACGGCTTCACGGCGCGGTATCCGGACGCCGAACAGGCCGGGCAGATCGTGTCGTTGCTGCTGTGATCTAGAAAGAATGGGAGTCACCCGCTCACTCGCGTATCTTCGTGGGATACATCGCGCCCATTCGGAAACAGACATTCGGCATAACCTTTGAGCCCAGTCTGGTTATCATCTATGTTCCCGGCCGTGCATTTGAAGTTGGCCATTATCAGGTAGGGTTTTTAGTGGGGATGTTTACTCCTAGTCTAGGCGAGGGAGGTTTGGGATGGGTGTGCCTGAAGAGAAGACTCGGTTCGGCGAATGGACTGTCGTCCGGCCGCTAAGCGCTGGCTCGTTCGGTTATACGTTCGTCGTAAAGCGTGATGCTGCCAAGACAGAACCTTGCGTCCTGAAATGGCTAAGACCCGGCGCCGAAGAAGCCGCGAAGCGGCGCATGCGGAACGAAGAGTGGGCGCTCAGGTTGCTGAAACACCCTCACCTGCCTGAGTTTGTGTCGGCCGGAGAGGAAGATGGACAGCCGTTCCTAGTCATGACTCTCGCTCGCGGTTCATCGCTTCGTGTTCGCTACAATGAACAGCGTTCCGTTGGTGGCACGACAAGCCAGATCGTGACGTTAAACATTATGGCCGCGGTGTTAGATGCACTGAGCTACATGCATGAGAAGGGCGTCTATCACCGTGATGTGAAAGATGACAACATCATCGCTACCGACGCCGGACGTGAGGTGACCCTTGTAGATCTCGGCTTTTGCAAAGGGCACGCTCAACCGAGCCAAGTGCAGACGGTTTGGAATGCAGGCGCGGCGAGATACGCACCACCCGAGAAGCTTGACCACCCAGCGGATGCGAATCCAACACACGACGTTTTTGCCCTTGGCGTGGTCGCATACCTCCTACTTACGAATCAGTATCCATGGGACTTTTCCGACAAAGAGGACGTCGGCGATCTGAAGCAGCGCATGCGGACGCGGCGCCCCATCCCAGTTTCGGTGATCAACACCCTCGTAGCGCGAGAATTGAACGAATTTATCGAACGCCTGTTGACGATTGACGATGCGCGACGGCTCGGAGCCTCGGAAGCCCGCGACGAAGCACTTGCGGTGCGCAAGATCCTGCAGGACCGTTTTGACAAACCGTTTTCGACGCAGGGACGCGTCATCTCCTTTCCCCGTGTCGTTCGTGATGCAGTGCACGGCGATATTCGCCTCACCGACTATGAGTGGAAGTTGATTGATACACCAGAATTTCAGCGACTACATCGCATCAAGCAACTCGGCTTCGCTCGGCTCGTCTTTCCGGGGGCGCAGCACACTCGTTCGAATCATTCGCTGGGAACGCTCCATGTCTCTGACAAGATTCTGCGATCGATAGAAGATCGTGGCGAGACATTCTTCGACGCGGAGGAACGTTTAATGGCTCGCGCCTTTGCGCTCGTACACGATGTAACACACGTCGCATTCGGCCATACGTTAGAAGACGAACTTGGCCTCTTCACGCGTCACGACCAAAACACTGCCCGCCTGGATCGACTAGTAGGCGATTCATCGCAGATCGGCAAGCTACTTCGAAAGACGGATTACGGCCGTGCTGCCATAGAACTTCTAATGAGCGGCCCCGCTGCGGCTAAGTACGAGTATATCCGCGAACTGGTATCGGGGCCGGCGGGTGCAGATGTGCTGGATTACATCGATCGCGACTCGCACTTCTGCGGACTAGATCACACTGTTGATACTGCAATATATCGTCGCTTTAGTGTCGCCGATCATGGTGCTACCGGCGCAGCGCAGCAACAGCGACTCGTCGCGCAAATTTATGGCAGACACGGGCTTCGCCTAGATGCCGAGTTTGCACTGGAAAGTGTATTGCTTGAGCGTTTCAGTCTTTTCATGAAGGTGTACACGCACTCTACTAAGACTGCGGCAGGCGCGATGCTTGGCAAGGCACTGGAAGATGCCATGCAGGGTCGCCTGAAGGAAGAAGACGTAGAGCAGATGGGAGACAGCGAACTCCTTGAGATGCTATTGCATTCCCGGCGAAAGCGAGCGTCAGAGCTTGCACGCCGCATCAACAACCGCGTGCTGTACAAGCCAGCTTTTCAGTCGCGCGCGCTCCCCGGGGACGATCGTAGCAGGTCGAAGTACGAAGCAAAGTTGCATCAGTTTAGGGACAGACGCCTGCTCACATCGGAGGGCCGTGCCGAGCGTGAAGCTGAGATTGCGAAAGAGGCGAAAATCCCGGCGACTGACGTCATCATCTATTGCTCCGAACGAGTGCCGGGGCTCCAGAAGGTCGAGCACTTCGTCGAGGAGAAACCTGGAGCTACGACCGTCCGCGACGAAACCCATCGAAGTCATATCGGCGCGTACGAGCGCCATCTTGGGCTTTGGTCAGTTTACGTCTTCGTAGCACCGGAACACGCCGATGACAGAATCCTCCGTGTTCGAAAAGCGGCAGCTGACGTGTTCAGCCTCACTAACGAGACGGCGTACGATAAGCGTCAAGGGCTCTTGTTTGCTTATCAGCCGGTTCCGACGACCCGCGACGTTGGATCTGCTTAAATGTGCCACCCGAGAACGCCCACTCCGTCGCGATCCCTGCCATCGATTTGATGGGATACGGCACCAGCTCGCGCACGTATCCGAGTGAAATCGTTATGCCGTCACTATACGGGACACGTTGGCAAACCGCCCATGTCACGGCGCGTCAGCCGCAATCCGGAGCTGTCTTCAACTACCGCACGCAATACAACGACGTCTGGGAACAGGCAGACCTGCAGGAGCAATACGGCTTCACGGCGGGCAGATCGTATCGTTGTTGCCGTAACGTGCGATCACCCTAAACCCGATCCAGATTCGCCGGCCGTTCACCAAACAGAGTTCGTGATCGATCGAATGCGGAGAACGCGAGATTCGTCGCGACAGATCGCGGCGATGTGGGTCGACCTTTCCGCCGAGCTGTTGCTCGATCACGCTGAACGCGTCCCAACCAGCGGCGCGGAGAATCTCCGCGATCTCTTCCGGCAGGTTCTCGTCCGTCTTAAACCGCATGAGGCGAATATGCGGGGAGCTCGACGACGCGCTCACGCGCCAGCTCCGCTGCATACGCGATGCAGGCGTCGATCCCCTCACGGGTTGCGGACGGATAACTGCGCACGATCTCGTCGGGCGTCACGTGCGCGACAAGATTGTCCAGAATGACCGAGACCGGAATGCGGGTACCGATCAGACACGCTTGACCGTGACAGATGCTCGGCTCGACGGCGATGTGCTCGCGCCAGTTCATTGGGAATCGATTCTACCGCGATGCGGAAATCGCTTCACAGTTACGTCCCCCACCTCGCCGCCGCACGCCTGGACCGGATCTTCAGCAACCCATCGTGATGCCGATCTCGGGCGTCTTGCCGAGCGTGACCTTGATCTCGATCATCATGTTGGATCCAGCATCAGGAGGAGGCCCCGCCGGGAACGCTGCCGCCAATTTTCGGCTGACGACGTCGCGTACTAAAGATCGGAACTGTTCCCTGGTGGCGACGGTTTTCCACGCTCCTGCCAGCGATCCTGCCCACTCAGCGTAGGCCCGGTCGATGTTTCGTTCGTCCAGCGTGATCCCGAAGTTCGGACCCGACGGAACGACCGTGCCGACCGTGATCTCACGGAACGCGGTGGCCTGCAAATCGAGAGTCGGCGGTGGCGTCGGCGACGCCGGTGTCTGGGCAAAGCCGGCGCTCGTCATGACCACAAGCGCCAATACTACGGATACTCTCTGCATCTTCGTTCCTTTCTCAGCTCTGTTCCCGCACCTTCTTGGACGGACGCACCGCGTCTATTCCGTAGACGCCGTCGAGGACGATTTCGTTTCGTGAATCACCAGGCTCACCGGATCGCCGGCGCGGATCGTGCCGGTCCGCACCACCGTCCCATACACCCCCGCGTTGTTCTTGTTCAGCCGCACGACGGTCTTCATCACCCGCGCGTCCTGTTTGCCCGTGTCCGGATCGAAGTTGACCATCACACACCGCAGGTCGCGCGCCGTCACGCTCACGGCCGGCCGGGGCTCCCTGTCGCCGAACAGCAGCGTCCCCCCAACCCACCCATCCTCGAGGAACGGCTCCAGATTGCCCGTCTCCAGCACAATGTTCCCGCGGAACCGCCGGCGGTCGAGCGCCACGCCCACCTGGTCACCGATGCCGGCAATGGTCGCCAGACTGATCACCGACACCGCCGCGTCATCGAAGATCCCGTGCTTGAGCTTCATCAACTCCAGGCTGAGGCCACTCCGCTCGGCCACCTCGCCCCGGAGCGCTTCGCTCCGCAGCTCGACCTCCGTTCCGGCCGGCGTCCGTACGTGAGTGGGCAGCGGCTCGCCGCTGCTCTCGTCGCGGCCGAACGGGTGGTACAGGAGCAGTTCAGGCATGCGGCTCGCCGTCAGCCACGGGAAGCCGCTCTCGTCCCCCAGGCGCCGGAAGCCGAAGCGCCGGTCCCCATCGAGACCGTGCCATCCGAGAAACGCAGACTCCGTCGCGACCCCGGCCATCGACTTGACGGGATACCGCACCAGTTCGCGCACGTGCCCGAGTGGAATCGTCATGCAGTCACTATACGGAACCGCTAAGCCGCCCGTTGCTTCCGTTGCTCGGTTCGCCCGCTGACGACGTCGATCGTCATCAGATCTTCGCCCATCACGACGCGGCCTCCGTAGCTCTTTCGTGTATCGCGCATCACGTCCTCGACAGTCGCACCGCGCAGCACGATGTGGGAGTAGACCACCAGTTGCGGCTTCGCTTCGAGAAAGACCTCCGCTGCCTCGGTCGCCGTCGTGTGGTGAGCGATGACCGATCGCACGCGCGGCTGTTGCAGCTCCTGCTTGCCGGCGGCCGCCACTTCGTGAATCAGCACGTTCACGCCCTTTGCGTGCGCCACGAGGTTCGCCGACTTTCTGGTATCGCCGGACAACACGAGGGAATGACCCTGATAGTCGATCCGGAAGCCCAGCGCGGGCTTCACCGGGTCGTGATCCACGGCAAACGATTTCACCGTGACGCCGTTGCGGCTCAGGACCACCTGTTCCCCCACGTCGCTCGCGCTCAGCTTCCCACCCTCGGGATGAGCCTTGTCGTCCTCGACCCGGATGTTCAGATCGAACTGATAGGCCTCACGGAGATGCGCGATCATCTTCTCCGTTCCCGTCGGCCCCCAGATCTGAAGAGGGGTCGTCCGCTGAGAGACCAGCCAGCCGCAGAGCCAGAGATCGGGGAGCCCCCCGACGTGATCGGAGTGCAGATGCGTGAGGAACACCCCCGTGAGCGCCGCGTACGGCACACCGATCTGCTCCAGGCGCTGCAAGCCGCCACGGCCCGCGTCGAACAGCAGCACTTCCGAGCCCACCTCGACCAGGATGCCTGGCCCGAAACGCTCCATGCTCGGCCGAGGGGTTCCTGTCCCGAGCAATGTGGCGCGGAAGACCGTTGATGCGGGTGCCGCGCTGAGCTGCAGCGACGCGACCACCAATGCCAGAGCCAGCACGATTGAATGCATGTGCCTGCACTCTAGCAGACACGTTCAGCCGCCTCCCTGAACGCACCTCGTCAGCCTCTCCGGAACGCGCCTGTAGGATCGCCGCCGAACCGGTGGGCACTCCGCTCTGGCGCGCCTAACTACAACTTCACGGTCAATGCGCGCGACGACGGGTGAACTATTCGCCGATGAGCGATCCGGAGCGGCAACGACCACGACCCCGGACCCAAACGACGTCACCCCGCCGACCGTGCCGACAAATCTCTGGGCGGGGAACTGAGGAGATTGCGAGGTGGAACTGAACTGGGACGATTCCACCGACGACGTCGACCCGCAGTGGGTGATCCGGTACGACGTCTACGTCAACGGACACTTCGATCACAGCACCGCGCAGCTGATTACGCGAGCGATCGCTCGAAGTTCAGATCGCACCGGCATTATCAAAGACCTCGACCCACAAGGTGCGGTCCGGCTTGAGAAGGCCGAATTCGACCTCCGCGGGTCTCGCTGTTGAGTCGGTGTAGATCAAACGCGCGAAAAAGAAGGTGCCTTCGTTCTCGACACAGTATCGCTCCATCTCACGGTATCTCTTCCCCTGCGGTGACCAGCCTCGGTTCAGGTATGCATCCTGATGAAAGACGTTGATATCCAGTCCCCCGCCCGCGGCATGGGCGGCGAGATGTCCACGATCGCCGCGCTCGTCGGACCCAGGGAAGCCTCGCATGCGGGAGGCATCGCGTTTATCCCTGGCGGATTGCGCGATCCCGTAGGCAGCGACGGCACGATCTTCCCGCGCACCAGCCGGCAGCTCGCCTCCGTCGACCAGTTCGGTGCAGAAGTCGAACAGGTACGAGAAGTTCTGGAGCGTCACTTTGAAGACATTCGTCGGGCCGTCGCACATCCGGTGATAGCGCGTGAGCCAGGCCGACGGCATTTCCGCCTGAATCACCTGAATGATCGTTTCGAGCGTCTCCCCTGCCAGCGACTGCAGACCGGCAGCGTAGTCGATCCGGAGCTCAGGTTTCACCTGCACCATTATCGGCCGGTCAAGGTCACGTTTGCTGTGCACTCCGCGCCTGCCTTTGGACCAAAGTGGTGCCGGCGACCCGCCGGCCGTTTCGCAGGCCTCCGGCCGGCCGTGTCCGGGCCGGCGAGGCGCCGGCGTTACGGCCGGCGAGGGCCCCGGCACCACTTTGGACACACTCGGCAGCCGCTCTACGGTTGAATTCACGGACCGGTGACATTCGTCGCATCGGGCGCTTTTGGCGCAGGGGACATTTACAATTCCCGGCAGAATCCGGAGCCTGACGTTGCATCGAATTGCACTTGCTTTCCTGCTCTGCGCGGTCGGATGCGTCGCCACGACGTCCGTCACCCGCACAGGCACGGGCTTGTTCGCTCCGCGCGAAAGTGCGGAGGAGGAAGACGAAGCTCCGCGTGGACTCAGCCTTTCCGTCGGATCGATCGCGTCCGATGGGACCGTGATCCTCGAGCTGCGCAACTCCTCGATGGACCCGTTCGCGTTCTCCGGCACACAGGAGTCCGAGGCTGGTCATCGAGGTGCGTTCCGGGAATACGCACTCGCGGCACACTGTCTCGCCGGCCATGCGCAGACCGTGGATGGCGCTGTAGGCGTCACGGCCCCCTGGGACGCACCTACGTGCCGGAGGGACCGTAACTACTTGACCGGGTGACGGAACTCCATGACCAACGCACGCAACTGCGTGATCGCCGGTCACGTGCAGCCTGCCCGGAACACCCAACTACGGGACCGCGCCACGCAAGTACGTGGCCGAAGCACGCAACTACGTGACCACGAGTCACGTACTTTGCGACCGCAGGGCACGTACTTGGCGTCACGGGGCACGTACTTGGCGCCGCAGGGCACGTACTTGGCGTCGCAAGGGCACGTACTTGGCGTCGCAGGGCACGTACTTAGCGTCGCAGGGCACGTACTTGGCTCCCGAGGGCACGTACTTGGCTCCCGAGGGCACGTACTTGGCTCCCGAGGGCACGTACTTGCGTACTGAGGGCACGTACTTGCGTACTGAGGGCAGGTACTTCGCGTCGCAGGGCACGTACTTGGCGCCGCAGGGCACGTATTTGCGTGTCACACTCACCACTCACGAAAAGTAAACTGAGTGACAAGCGGTAGTTACGACCCGCTGGGTTCCGCAGGCGTCAACGGCCACCCAACTTTCCCCCCGGTTGGCCAGCGTCCGGGCCGGCGAGGGCGCCGGCGTTACGGCCGGCGGGTCGCCCGGCACCACTCACGACAGACTCGGATATGAGTCATCCTCTTCGCGCGGCGGGGGCGCGACTTCGGTGTCGCGTCACCCTGTGATCGGAAAGGCCTCTCCTCCATTCAACCTGCCGGCGTTGCTCCGACCGCGACGGCAGGCCGTAAACATGCCGTTCTGTCTTTATTGAAACCGACGCTTAAGGTGTTGCCACTGTGTGGAGTGCGGCGACGGCGAGTCGCCGCTTTCCAATGATCCGGAGCGGTCAGCGTGCAAAGATGGCAAAGCGGCGACTCGCCGTCGCCGCACTCCATACGGTCAGACCCTCAGCGAGCCGCGGAATCCCCTGGCGGCGTAGTAAGAATCTGCGCCGTTGTGATACACGAAGACGGTGTCGTAGCGGCGATCGCAGAAGATTGCGCCGCCGAGTTTCCTGATCTCGGGAGGCGTTTTTACCCAGCTCGACGTTTTCGTGTCGAACTCGCCGAGTTTCTGCAGCTCTCGATATTGTTCTTCCGTCAAGAGCTCGATGCCTATGGCGGACGCCATTTCGATGGCGCTGTTTGCCGGCTTGTTCTCTTTCCGTGAATCCAGCGCTTCGCGGTCGTAACAAACGCTTCGGCGGCCTTTGGGACTTTCCGCGGAGCAGTCGTAAAAGACGTATTCGCCCGTCTTTTTGTCATACCCGACGACATCCGGCTCCCCACCGGTTCTCTCCATTTCCTGAAGCGCCCCGAGTTTCTTCGGATTGGCTTCCAGCTTTGCTTCCAGTTTGGCCCATTCGAGGTTTTTGTGGCGTTTCGGGTGTTTCTCAAAACGGGCCTTCAGCGTTCCGAGCAGCTCTTCACGTTGTTTGGCTGTCATGTCTTCGCGAGCATAACTGAGTCGGCGCGCGGCGTTGCCTCCGCACTCCATCCGTCTACGCCGCGACTTCGATCATCTCCGTGCCCCGCCCGATCCGGGCGCGGTAGCCGCGCCAGGTCACTTCGTTGGAGAAGAACGGGACGAACCAGGCGTAGAGCATGAGGGCGTCGAGGACGGGGGTCAGGGCGAGTTGCTTCCACGACAGGCCGGCGCGGAGGGCGCGGTTGAGGAGGGCGAGTTGGAGCCAGCGGGCGATGAGGACGAGGACGGGGAACGCGGGGACGAAGAAGGCGGCGGCGAGGGCGAACGGGAGGGGGTTGAGGAGGAGCTCGGCGGCGTAGAGGGAGCGGGAGAAGGAGTACCGGATCTTGTTCCACCGAACCTGGCGGTCGAGGGCGCGGCGGACGGTGCGGTCGACGACGATGTTGCGGATGACGACGGGCGACAACGCGACGTCGTACCCGGCCTCGCGGACAGCGACGCCGATGGCCTGGTCCTCGGCCAGGACGCGCCGGAAACGCTCGAAGCCGCCAATGGCGTCGTGGACGCGGCGGGTGATGGCCATGGACTTGCCGACGACGCACGGGGTGTTGGCGGATGCAGCGAGGACGGCGCCGGGGGCGACGAACGAGAGCAAATGCAGGGACTCGATGGTGGCTCCAAGGGTGCGGGCGCCGGCGCCGGTGAAGACGTTGGAGACGCAGCCGGTGCGCGGGTCGTCGAACGCTTCGAGGGTGCGGGCGAGGTCGTCGGGCTCGACACGCGCGTTGGAGTCGCTGATGAAGAAGACGTCGCCCTTCGCGACGCGGGCGGCGGCGATGAGGCGCTCGACTTTGCGGTTCACGACGCCGCTGCGCGAGCCGCCGTCGACGATGATGCGGAACGGGGCGAACGGGTTGTCGCGCATGACCCGCCGCACGACCTCGAGCGCCGGGTCTTCCCACTCCTCGGCGGAGACGATGACTTCGTAGCGCATGCCGCGGAGGTTGGTGAAGGAGAGGAGGTTCTCTTCGAGCTGGTCATCGAGTCCGCAGACGGGCTTGAGGATGGAGACGAATTCGGGACGCTCGCACACGGGTTCGCGGCTCGCCGGTGTCCGGAAGCGGCGCACGAGGAGGACCTGCACGGTGGTGAGCACGACGCTGAGGACGGCGAGCAGGGCGAAGATCACGCGCTCACCTCGGCGAGCGCGGGCGGCTCGAGGCGGGTCACGGCGAAGCCGCTGCCGTGCTTGAGGGCGCGGAAGATGGCCATCTCGTTCCGCCGCGAGGGCACGAGCGTCTTCCACGCGTACAGGTGCTCTTCGCGATGGAAGTCGCTGTTCCCGATGTACCGCAGGCGGGCGCGGGCGACGGGCGGGAAGAGGTCCCAGCGGCAGGCGAGCTCCCAGAGGTCGACGAGGTGCGCGACCTCGCTGCGCCGGTTCCAGAGGTGGGGTCGCAAAGTCTCAAAGTCTCAAAGGGCGGGCTGGCAAGCTCTGTACTACTAATCTCGTGTTCTTCGCTTGGCGCAACGATTTCGCCGCGAAGCCTCTGTGGTCTCTGTGTCTCTGTGGTGAATCGGTCCCCTGCGTGCCTGCCGCGTGAAAGAGACCGATCACCACAGAGACACAGAGACCACAGAGGCTTCGCGGCGATAACTTGGTTGCGGCTCGCCGCGCTGTGCCGACCAGCTCACGAAACGTAGGGCGCGGCTTCAGCCCGCCCCCCGGTGCGCCAGTGCGGTATACGTAAACAGCCCGTTCGTCCGAAGGGGGCGGGCTGAAGCCGCGCCCTACGTTTCACACGAACCCTTGAGACTTTGAGACTTTGAGACGTCACCGCCCGAGGAAGGCCCGCCCCAGCTCACGAAACACCGCGGCAGAAGGCCGCGCGGTCCGCGCCATGCTCCGCCGGTCCACCGCGTACAAGCCGAACTTCGGTTTGTACCCGTCGAGCCATTCGTAGTTGTCGAGGAGGGACCAGTGGAAGTAGCCGTGGATGGGGATGCCGCGGGCTTCGGCTTTGACGATCTCGCCGTAGTGCGTGCGGAGGAAGTCGGGGCGGAGGCGGTCGGTGGCGTCGGCGAGGCCGTTCTCGGTGATCACCAGGGGGCGGCCGATGAGGCTGGCCTCGTCGATCAGTTCGCCGAGGATGTGGGGGGCGATCTCCCAGCCGTTGTCGGTGAGGCCGTGGCCGGTGCGGTCGTGGTAGTCGTAATCGCCGATGACGCGCTTGCGGCCGGGGAAGGTCATGTGCAGGCGCGAGTAGAAGTTGATGCCGAACGCGTCCAGCCAGGCCGGCAGTTCGTCGCGGCGGCCGCGGATGGTCGTCGCGGGAGGCAGGAGGAACTTCCAGCGTCCGGTGCCAAACGCCTCCAGCATGCCGCGGTTGTACATCGTGTGCGCGGCCTTGGCGAGGAGGCCGTCCAAAGGATTCGACTCGCGCTGCGGGGCGAAGCCCATCATGTTGTGCGCGACGCTGAATGCCGCGCGGGCGTTGTGCGAGCGGATCTCCCCTGCCGCGATGCAGTGCGCGGCGAGGAGGTGATCGAAGACGCGGTTCAGGGTGCGCGAGTCGGCCAAGCCCGGCGGGACCTGGGCGTCGAGATAGCCGGCCAGGAGGAACACCAGCGGCTCGTTGAGGATCACCCAGAAGCGCACGGCGTCGCCGAGGGCCGCGGCCACGCGTCCCGCGAAGCGGCCGAAGGCGAGCACCGAAGCCGTGGACGTCCAAGGCGTCTTCTCATGGAACCAGAGCGGATGCGTGTAGTGGAACAGCGTGACCACCGGCTCGAGGTCCAGCTTCACGAGGCGGTCGACAAAGCGGCGGTAACGCGCGAGCGCGGCGGCGTCGAACTCGCCGCGGCGCGGCTCGACGCGTGACCAGGAGATCGAGAAGCGGAACGAGTTCGCGCCGGCCTGCTTCGCCAGCCGCGCGTCCTCTTCATAGCGCGTCCACGCATCGACCGCGGCGCCGCACGGCTCCGCGGCGCGCGGCCACGCGCTCCAGTCGCAGGGATCGTGGCCTTCGACCTGGAAGTGCGAAACGGCCACGCCCCAGAGGCGTGGCCGTCCCGCGAGCGGAAACCGTGCGCGTTTACTGATTGAACACCGCGTCACCGGTGATGTTGTCGGTGACCGAGGCGTACGGGAAGAGCGGCGCCGACGACGTCCACGTCACGAAGAAGTCGTCCTGCGTCCGGTTTCCCTCGGACACATTGGAGAGCAGCGCGAACGCCGCCTGGTGCGACATCGCGTAGCCGGGGATGGTTACGGTGTTCGAGCCGAGGACCGAGCCGTCCGCGCGGCGCGCGACGAACGTCGCGGTGACCGGCGAGGAGCTGGGATTGAAGAAGCCGATGTTGGTGCGGAAGCTGGCGTTGTTGGAAGAGGAAAGACAGCGTACCGCTGGTGCCGCCCGCTTCCTCCGCGTCGTACGCGAAGCCGGCCGTGCCCTTGTTCTCGCTGCGCAGGTCGTTGATGACGCGCGCCGTGACGACGACGTTCTGGTCCGACGTGATCTTCACGCCGCCCAGACCGTCGCCGGTCGGCGAGCGTGGTTGGCGACGACGTCGTTCAGCACCTTCTGACTCGCCCGGCGCGACGGTCACGGTCTTCGTGGTCGTCGGCGCGGCGCTGCCAGCCGGGTTCTGCGCGAAGTAGTCGAGCGTCGACCGTGGCGGTGCTGCCGCCGTTGTTGATGATGCGCATGTCGGTGACGAAGTTCGTGCCGGCCTGGCCTTTGACCCTGCCGATGACCGGGATCCACGCCGTGCGCATGCCGTCGCCCTCGGCGCGCACGAGCTGGCCGTGGATCGCGCCGTTCGGGAACTCCGCGTTCTTCACCGTGACCACGTAGGCGGATGGGTTGGCCGCGATCTTGTTCGCGAGCTCTGGGTGATGGCTGGTCGTGCCGTTGGTCAATGTGTTGACGTTCAGCGAGTCACGCTGCCGATCGCCGTCGATGGATCTGCGCGAGCGTGGGCGTGCCGATGTTCTGGACGAAGAGGGTGTAGTCGAGCGTCGTGCCGTCGAGCGAGACGACGGCGAAGCCGGCTGCCGTCGGTGCCAGAACCGGTGAGCGTCGCGCTGTACGACTGCGCAAGACGCGCGCCGGCACGAGCGCGACAAGGAAGAGCAGAGTTGCGATGCGTTTCATCGTTTGTTCTCTGCGCGTGATCAGTTGTCAGAAAACGTTGGCCCAGCCCGAGAGGATCCAGTTGTCGCCCGGGCCGACCGCGCCGAGGTAGTCGACCGGTACGAGGAAACCGTCGTCGGGAGGATTGCCGGCGTAGTCCGCGTCCAGCGCGGGCGAGCCCGAGAGCGGCGTGAGGTCCGGCATCAGGGTCTTCAGCAGCGAGGGCGTGCCCATCGCCAGCATCGGGTCGATGTTGCGGTTGTGCGCCCAGGTCGTGAACAGGTGCGTGCGCGACGGGCCGCCGTTGACGTTCGGATACTTCGCGTCCGAGAAGTCGCCGGAGAGGATGGAGTGGTCGAAGACCAGCAGGCCGCCCGCGGCGTTGTTCTGCGTCGAGGTGCCGTCGATGAAGATCGGCGCGTTCTTCGCGCCGGCGACGATGATGTTGTGCCACTGGCCGGCGCTGTTGCGGCGGATGCGGCCGGCGTAGAAGCCGGTGTCGCTGGCCACGCGCACCGCGGTGACGTTGTAGACCTTCGGATTGGTCTGCGGGGTCTTGGTGCTGCCGTCGGCGTCGTTGTCGGATTCGGTGAGGAAGTTCGCGTCGCCTTCGTCATTCGCGGAGCGCTTGATCATCGCCGCGAACTGCACGCTGCCCGAATAGCCGAAATCGAAGTCGAGGCCGTCGTCCGCGAAGGCGACGCCGAGGAGGTGCGAGGCGTTGACCGTGCCGCCGAAGAACTCGAACGCGTCATCCTTGTTGTGCAGCACTTCCACGTGATCGACGACCGTGCCGTTGCCGACGCCGCCGAGGGTGAGGCCGTTGATCTCCTGCGCGGTGGCGATCTCGAAACCGCCGAACTCCAGGCGCACGTAGCGGATCACGCCGCTGTCGTCCGCGGCATTCGGCCGCCGTAGGTGTACTCGGGGAACGACGACAGGCCCTCCATGATGGCCGTGCCCTGGTTGATCGGCGCGTTGCCGAGGACCACCAGCGAGCCCCAGTCCTTCTGGGCGCGGTCGCCGGTCTTCTGCGGCGAGGTGAAGATGATCGGGCGGCGGCTGGTGCCGTCGGCCATGATCTTCGCGCCGCGCTGGATGAAGAGCGTGGCCCGGCCGTCGCCGCCGTAGATCACGGTGCCCGGCTCGATGGTCAGCACGGCCGGTCCGGCCACGCCGACGTAGTCGTGCAGGATGTAGCGCTTGTCCGCCGTCCAGGTCGTGTTCGCGGTGAGCTTGCCGGTGACCTCGACACTGCCGGTGACGTACGAGTACATCGCGTTGGAGCGCGACAGCACGCGCTTGCCGGCGGCGTCGCGCAGCTCAACGACGTACTGGTGCAGGCCCGGCTGGCCGGCCGGAACGGTGACCGCCGCACCGAGCGCGCCGTTGATCTTCCAGCTCAGGTCCGACGCACTGGCGCCGGAGCCGAAGAGCACGAAGTCACTGAGCGTCGGGACGAACACCGGCACCGGAGAGCCGGCGGAGCCGAACAGGTCGGACTGGACGCCCGCGGCGAGCTCGCCGCTGACGCCGTGAGTAGCGCCGCTCGCCGGTGACGCGGTTCTCGCGATAGAGATACATGGTCACCGGAGCGCCGTAGCCGTTCGGGTTGACGGTGAGGCGCAGCTGAGCGGATCGCCCGCGACGTAGGTGTAGTAGTTCGTTTCCAGCAGGACGACGGGACGCGACGCGGGAACGGCGGACAGGTTCGCCTCCGCGTTGAGAAGGCTCGCGGTAGCGAGGTTGGCTCGCCGCGCCCATTGCACTCCGGCCAGCAGTTGCGGGCCCAGAAGAAACAGTGTGACGAGGATGAAGAGTCTACGCATGGTTCAAGTCCTCCTTGACTTGTTCAGAACGGTGAGTAGCTGAGGCTGAGGCTGACCTTGCGGCCAGGGTCGTAGATGCGCTGGATCTCGCTGCCCTGCGTGTACTGGCGCTCCTCGCCGAGCAGGTTCTTTCCGGCGAGCTTGACCTCCAGGCCGCGCGCGAAGGGACCGAGACACTGGGAGACGACGACGTCGAAGGATGTGAACGGCTCTTCGAAGATGTCCGGCAGGCCGCGCGCGCCGACGTCCGCGAGGCGCGAGCCGGTGTAGGAGCCGAGGACGCGGAACATCGTGCCCCATTGCGGGTGGTAGAACTGCACGGCGAGGTTGCCGACCATGTCGGACTGCCCTTCCAGCGCGCGCTCCGCGTTGGTGACGACCGACAGGTTGTGTTCGCCGACGACGACCTTCGAATCGACGTACGTGAAGTTCGCGTTGACCGACCAGTGGTGGAGGGCCGGCAGGACCACGTCCAGCGAGCGCCGCAGCTCCAGCTCCAGGCCCCACAGGTCCGCGGAATCGGCGTTGACGAACGACTGCCGGAAGTCCGAGGTGGGCTGCACGATGCGCTCGATGGGCTGGTCGATCTTCTTGAAGAAGACGCTGGCGGCGACGACTTCCCCGTCGCGCGGGAAATGCTCCCAGCGGAGGTCGACGCCGTCGATGGTGGCCTGTTCGAGGTCCGGATTGCCCGCCACCGACCGTCCGCCCGCCACCTCCGTGAACGCGAACGGGCTGAGCTCGCGGAACTCGGGGCGGTTCAGCGACCGGCCGTACGCGACGCGGACGTTCGTGCGTGGCGCGGCCTGATAGACGACGTTGAGCGACGGCAGGAGGTCGTTGTTCTCGTTGACCGACTCCACCGCGTTGGCGGTGTCGAACGGATTGAACGTCGTGACGGATTGTTCCGAGGCCTCGTAACGCGCACCGCCGATCAGGCGCCACTTGCCGAAGGTCGTGTCGGACATCAGATACAGCGCGTCGACCGTGTGCGCGGCTTCGTAGGCGTCATTGAGGCCGGTGGTCTCGCGGATCTCGAAGCCGTCCGGCCGGATGTTCGCGGCGGAGTAGATGTCGTCGGGCAGGCCGGTGAGGTCGAACTGCTGGTGGTTCGAGGTCACGAAGCGGAAGCGGCGCGCCGCGAAGTCGCGGCTGCGGTCGAGGCGGCTGATGCCGCCTTTGAACGAGCCGGAGATGTCTTTCGACGTGGCGAAGAACGCCGTGTATCCCAGGCCGCCCTGGGCGATGCGGTCCTCGAGGCCGAAGTACTCCAGCTTGCCGGAGTCGGCGAAGCCGGTCTGCATCTCGAAGACGCCGGGGTCGGACTCGCGGTAGATGTTCTCGCGCAGGTTGGAGTCGTTTGTCGCCTGCGATGACGTGAGGCTCCAGTCGACGAGGCTGCCCATGCCCGGGCCGGCGAGGTTGTGCTCGCCGCTGAGGCGCGCCGACCGCACTTCTTCGAGCTGGTAGCGCACGCGGAAGTCGCGGATATCGCCCCCCGAGTTCGTCTGCAACCCCTCCTGCAACCGATCCTCGGACGACGCATCACGTGTGAGGACGGTATTGAGGAAGATGCGGTTCGAGTCCGTGAGGCGATAGGAGAGGTTGCCGACCAGGCCTGCGCTGGCGGTCTCGCGCGCGCTCCGGAGGTCGTAGTCGTTGTAGGCGATGAGATCGTCGCCGACGTCGAAGCCGAAGTAGCGCTGCACTTCGTCGACCTCGTCATAGCCGCGGGTGGAGACGCCGGAGAGGACGACGCCGAGACGTCCGAGCGTCGTGCCATAGGTCAGGGAGAAGTCCGAGCCCGGGTCCGCGGAGCTGAGTTCGCGTCCGGTCCACGGCCCGACGAAGCCCTCGCCGATGGTCTCCAGCTCCTGCGCGGTGAAGCCGGACGGGTTGAGGATGCTGCGGCGCTGCACGAACTCCTTCGGCACGCTGGCCGGCAACGCCTGCCCTCCCCCGCCCCACCGGCTCAGTCCTCCCGAGTATTGGCGGAACCCGCCGCCGGTCACGCCGCTGACGTAGGACGTGCCGAGGCTGAGCTTCAGCGTCGACGACTGCGGGAACTGCACGGTCGTCATCTCGACGACGCCGCTGCCGAAGTCGCCCGGCTTGTCGGGCGTGTACGTCTTCACAACGTTGACGGAATCGAGGAGCTTGGCCGGGAAGAGGTCGAGGGGCACGACGCGCTTCTCGGTCTCGGTCGTCGGCAGCGCGGAGCCGTTGATGGTCGTGCCGCTGTAGCGCTCACCGAGGCCGCGGACGAAGACGTACTTGTCGCCGACCAGGGAGACGCCGGTGAGGCGCTCGACCACGCTCGCGGCGCTGGAGTCGGGAGTCTTGCGGATCTCTTCCGCGGAGATGGAGTCGCTGACCACCGCCGCCTGGCGCCGGCTGTCGAGGATGGCCACCTCGCCGGTGCGTGCGGCCTGGGCGACGACCTCCACGATCTCGCCGAAGGCCGGGACGAGCTTGAAGGCGACGTCGAGCTTCTGGCCGGTGACGAGCTTGACCTGGGTCCTGACGGGCTGGAAACCGTCGAGGTTGGCTTCGACGTCGTATCTGCCGGGAGCGAGGTTCTCGAGGCGGAACTCGCCTGCGCTGCCGGTGACGGAGACGGAGGGCTCGGCCTGTTCGCGCGCGGCGACGACGGTGACGCCGGGAATGGGCGCGCCGGTGTCGTCGGTGACGATGCCGACGACGGTGGCGAGGCCGGAGTTTTGTGCGGAAGCGAAGAGTGCGACGAACAACAAAGAAATGGCGGTGAGGAACCTCGTCATGAGGGCGAGGTTTTAGTC
This sequence comes from uncultured Acidobacteriota bacterium, assembly GCA_963821585.1. Taxonomy (GTDB): domain Bacteria; phylum Acidobacteriota; class Thermoanaerobaculia; order Gp7-AA8; family Gp7-AA8; genus QHVT01. Next base: position 1,345,152 of record CAWGEI010000003.1, on the reverse strand, counting down.
GTGCGGTGCGCGGAGGGATTGCGGTCGATGTAAACCACGCGTAAAGCGTCGCGGCACGCGCGTGAACTCGTCTCAATTCACAGCGGGACCCGCGTTCGTTCACGCGGGCTTAACCTCCACCCCCTACATTCGCGCGCGGTGCGACCCCTGGCGATCATCGAGCCCGACGTGGTGTATGCCGCGTCTCTGCGCGCGACGCTGGAGGCCGCGGGGTTCCGAGCGGAGTGCTTCACGACGGCGTCCACCGCCATGTCCGAGCTCCGCACCCGCGCCTTCGCCCTCGCCATCCTCGGCCTCGACCTCCGCGACACCGACCCGTACGCGGTCTGCCGCGAGGTCAGCCCGCACCTGCCGCTCATCACCGTCGCGACGGAGTGCGCGGAGGACTCCTGCGTGCGCGCGCTGGAATCCGGCGCGGACGACTGCGTCCCGCGCGCGACCACGGGACGGGAACTGGTCGCGCGGGTCCACAACGTGCTCCGCCGCACGCCGCACCGCGACGACTACGACTCGCTGGAGACGTCGTTGTCCGAGATGCGCGTCCACGCGGGGAACGCCACGTACGACCTCACGCGCGGAGAGACCGAGGTGCTCGCGATCCTCGTGCAACAGGCGCCAGCGCCGGTGAGCATCACGCGGATGTGCGAGCTGCTGCCGGTCAAACGCGGCACGATCGAGTCGCGCATCAAGAGCCTGCGGAGGAAGTTGGGGAAGGCGCGGTTGGTGAGCCGGGGGAGTCTTGGGTATCAGTTGGTGGAAGCCTGAGTCCTGAGTGCTGAGTCCTGAGTGCCGGACCGAGACGGGCTTGTGGTGCCGACGCCCTCGCCGGCCGTTGCGCAGGCGCCCCGCCGGCCGCATCCTTTGCACTGCCGGCGAGGCGCCGGCGTTACGGCCGCCGGGGCGGCGGCACCACAGGGGCACCACAGGGCGCGCCGGCTGCCAGCCGGCCGGTCCACCGGCGGCTCGCCGGTGCGGAACACCCTTACCCCGAGGGAACCACGCGCCACCCGCCGACGAGCGGCACGGTCGCGCACGACGGTCCTCCGTCGCGGCCGGTGCCGACGATCTGCGTTTCGAGGACGGCTCCCGGCAGCGCCGCCGCCTGCTCGATCAGCGACGCTGCAACCCCAGTCAGCGGCACCTTCGCCCGCCGGTCCCAGCACGAATCCCACTGGCCTGCCCGCTTGCCCGAGCACACATAGACGAATCTGCTCGCGGGCGGACCTTGCGCGAAGGGACCGAGGAGCCGCGGAGGACCGTCCCCCACGCCGCGCTCGACGCGAAGCGTGAAGTCGAACGAGATCGAGCGTTCGCTCTCCCGCGATGGCGGGATCAGCTCCGATCGCCCTCGCTGCAGGCAGAACGCCACGCCCCGCGGAGGATCGAGCACGGTGATGCGAAAGGCGACTTCCATCATCTAAGGATAATCGCGTGAAGCGCGGCGCTGTATCGTGAACCTTTTCCCCGGTTTCCCGACTCCTGCCAGTGAATGTTCGACGCTGACCGGAAACAAGACGAGCTGCTGGCCATCCGCTGTCAACTGGGAGAGCCCGCCGCTTTCGACGCGCTGATCGCGCGCTGGCACGAGCCGTTGTGGAAGTACCTGCGGCGGCTGACCGGCGATGAGGACGCGGCCGCGGAGGCGGTGCAGGATGCCTGGCTGCGCATCCTGCGCGGCATGCCGCGGCTCCGGGACGCCAGCCGGCTGCGCGCGTGGATCTTCGGGATCGCGCGGCGGGTGGTGATGGACCGCCTGCGCGAGAAGTACGCCGAGCCGGCGCGAGTCTCCACGGATGACGTCGACCTGGCGGCAGAGGACGACGCGGTCGACCTGAGGGAAGAGCTCGCGCTGCTGCAGGAAGAGCTGGCGCGGTTGCCGGTGCCGGAGCGCGAGGTGCTGGTGCTGTTCTATCTCGAGGAGCTGACGCTGCTCGAGATCGCCGAGGTGGCGGGGATTCCCGCCGGGACCGTGAAGTCGCGGCTGTTCCGCGCCCGCAGAGCGCTGCGGGATCAACTGATTCTCAAAGGAGTGAAACGATGAATGACGTCCAGGTTCCCAAAGTTTCTGTCGTCGAGATGCAGCGTCTGATCAACGGCGAGCTGTCGCTCCGCTCCCGCCTCGGGCACACGGCGCTCCTGCTGGTCGCCCTCGCGATGACGGTCGTGATCGCGTCGCTGTGGCTCACGGAGCCTTCCCTGCCGGTGCGCACCCAGATCGCATTCGGCGTGATGGTGGGAATCGGCTTGTCGTGGGTGGCGTACGCGGCGTGGGTCCTGACCCGCCGCCGGGTGCTGCTGGCCGGACATCGCGTCATCGCGGCACGCATGGCCGTCACGTTCACGACGGTCTTCGTCCTCGGGTCCGTCGCTCTGGGCATCTGGAGCCCGGTAGGAAGGCCGGCCTTCGCCGCGGCAGGCCTCGGGGCCCTGATGCTGATGGTCGCCGTCGCGATGCTGTTGTCGGCGCGACGCCGCTTCGCGGAGCTGATGCAGCGGCGGCGGGTGCTGGAGCTGGAGCTGTCCGCCCAGACGCGCTAAAACATCGTGTTCGCGTTCGCTGCCGTGGACGGGATCCGTTGCAGCACATCCCAGTGCTCGACGATCCTGCCCGCGTCATCGAGACGGAAGATGTCGATGCCGGCCCAATCGTCATCGCCGGGCCACTGCTGGGAGCAGTGCAGCACGACGTAGTTCCCTTCGGCGAGCACTCGTTTGAACTCGACGCGCTTCCCCGGATACTCGGTGGCCATGCGCTCGAAGTACTCGATGAAGGCGTCCTTGCCGTCGGCCACGGCGGGGTTGTGCTGGATGTACTCGTCACCGACGAACAGCGCCACGGCCTCCCGGGGCCGGGCCTGGTTGAACATCGTGTCGTAGAACGCAACGACGGTCTGCTTGTTCTTCTCGGGATCGCTCACTTCACCTTCCTGACGTAGGGCGCGGCTTCAGCCCGCCCGCCCCCGGGGGAGGCGGGCTGAAGCCACGCCCTACGTTTTTACGGGGTGGTCGGGTAGCCGAGGCTGTTCCAGGCGGTGAAGCCACCGTAGAGAGCCTGCACGTCGGAGAAGCCTTTTTCTTTCAGGATGAGCGCCGCACCGGCGCTCGATTCTTCGGCGGGTCACGTACAGTACGTGACGATCGGCTTGTCCTTCGGGATCTGATCGAGCATGGTCTCGACGCTCGCGAACGGAACGTTGATCGAGCCCGTGATGTGCTTCGCGTTGTACGAGTTTGCGTCGCGGACGTCGATGACCGTGACCTCGTTGCGGCCCATCTTCGCGCGGAGGTCTTCGACGGCGATGCGCGTCACGGCGCTGCGGTCGCCATGGACCTGGGGACGAGGCGTGGACGTCGCGGTGGCGGCGGTGGAGATCGCGCCCGGTGGGAGGAGGGTGGTGGTCGCCGAAGCGGTGGTCGAGATCGGCTCGGTGGCAACGCTGGTCGTGGCCAGCGGGTCAGAGGCCGGCTGCACGGTGCGGGTTAGCGCCCACACCACCAGCGCGCCGACCAGGAGGCCGCCCACGGCCATCAGCGCCATGGCCGATTTGTTCGAGGAGGGTTCGGGTTGATGTCGTGTCTTCGCCATTACGGGGACGATGCTACCACCTTCGGAAGTCCTCTCCGTCCCCCTCTGTGCTCTCTGTACTACTAACGCTTCGTTTGACCGCGGCACGCGAAGAAGTCTTCCAAAACCGGTTGGTACCGTTTCGGGTTGGGGTCCTGCGGCACGCCCCCCCGTCCTGCGGCACGACACCCGAGTCCTGCGGCAGCATCCGCGGGTGCCTTCGTCACGACCCGGCCTGGCTTCGTCACGACAGGGCTGTGCCTCGCGAAGCACACGGTCTGGTAACGATAGGACTCGGTCTGGCTTCGTTAGGACAGGGCTGTGCCTCGCGAGGCACACGGTCTGGTAACGATAGGACTCGGTCTGGCTTCGTTAGGACAGGGCTGTGCCTCGCGAGGCACACAGTCTGGTAACGATAGGACTCGGTCTGGCTTCGTCAGGACAGGGCTGTGCCTCGCGAGGCACACAGTCTGGTAACGATAGGACTCGGTCTGGCTTCGTCAGGACAGGGCTGTGCCTCGCGAGGCACACGGTCTGGTAACGATAGGACTCGGTCTGGCTTCGTTAGGACAGGGCTGTGCCTCGCGAGGCACACGGTCTGGTAACGATAGGACTCGGTCTGGCTTCGTTAGGACAGGGCTGTGCCTCGCGAGGCACACGGTCTGGTAACGATAGGACTCGGTCTGGCTTCGTTAGGACAGGGCTGTGCCTCGCGAGGCACACGGTCTGGTAACGATAGGACTCGGTCTGGCTTCGTCAGGACAGGCTGTGCCTCGCGAGGCACACGGCCTGGTGACGATGGAGCTCCGTCTGGCTCCGTAAACGTAGGCGGGGCTTCAGCCTGCCCCCCCCCGGGGGCGGCACAGTCGCGATCCTGCCACGAGCCCACCGGGGGAGGCGGGCTGAAGCCCCGCCCTTGCAGCAGACCCAGAGACCACAAAGGCTCGACGCTCGGGATGACAGTTTGGTTGCGGCCTCACCGCGCTGTGGCTCTGTGGTGAATGCTCACGTGTTTTCACCACAGAGCCACAGAGAGCACGGAGGGGGACGGATGAATCAGCGCAGCGTCGCGACGGCTTCGATCAGCCGCGCAACTTCCTCCTCGGACGTGTAGCAGCCGCAGCCGATGCGCACAAGGCTGTCGAGGCCGTACCGCTGGCAGACGGTGGCGGCGTAGAAGTCGCCGCTGCTGGCGAAGAGGGCGTGGCCGGCGAGCGCGCGCGCGACGTCGTCGCAGTCCATGCCTTCCACGACGAACGAGATCGTCGGCGTGCGCGGCTGGGTGGGCGGCGGGCCGTAGACGCGGACGTGCTTCATCGACGCCAGCGCGTCCCAGAGCGTGCGCGTGAGCTTCAGGCCGTATTCATGTTCGTACTCGTACGCTCGCCGCAGGCGCTCGCGGCGCGTACCGCCTTCTCCGCCGATCGACGCCAGAAAGTCCACCGTCGCGCCGATGCCGGCAATGCCCTCGTGGTTCTGCGTCCCGGTCTCGACGCGCTCCGGCGCGCGGTCGGGCGCGGGCGCGAGCTTGGGGAACGGAAAGGTATCGAGGAGCTCGTGGCGTCCGTAGAGGATGCCGGCGTGGGGGCCGTAGAACTTGTACGACGAGCACGCCAGGAAGTCGCAGCCGATCGCTTTCACGTCGATCAGCTCGTGCGGCGTGAGGTGGACGGCATCGATGAACGTCAGCACGCCCGCGTCCTTCGCGATCTTCACCACGCGCGGGAGATCGTTGATCGTCCCGATCGCGTTCGACGCCCCGCCGACGGCGATGAGCTTCGTCCGGTCGTTGACGAGGCTCGCCAGATGGTCGTAGTCGAGCTGGCCTGTCTCGCAGATCATCCGCGCCGTGCGCACGACGATCCCGCGATCGACCTCCAGCGCCCGCCACGGCGCGACGTTGGCGTGATGATCGAGCTCCGTGACGATCACCTCATCCCCCTCGCTCCACATGCGACCGAGGGCGCGGCCGAGATGGAAGGTGAGGGTGGTCATGTTGTTGCCGAAGACGATCTCCTCCGGCCGCGCATTGAGCAGGTCCGCCACCGCCTCCCGCGCGTTCGTGATGATGGCGTCGGTCTCCTCGCTCGTCGGATACGCCCAGTGGGTGTTCGCGTTGTGGTGAAAGAGGTAGTCGCGCATCGCGTCGGCGACAGCCTGGGGGACTTGAGTTCCGCCGGGGGCATCGAAGTACGCGACCGGTTTTCCGTTGTGGGTGCGTTGTAAGGCAGGGAACTGCGCGCGGATGTCTTCGACGTTCATGCGGCGCGGAGTCTAATATTGGTTTGTGACAACCGCGAGTAATCCTTCCGGTGTAAGGCGCGTCCGGACGTTCAACGGACACACCGACGAAATCCGCCGCATTGCCTGGTCTTCGGACGGCAAGCTGCTTGCTTCGGCGTCATGGGACAGGACCATTCGAATCTGGGATGCCGATACCGGCGAATGTGTTCGCGTACTGAAGGTGGATCAGGTCGCGGCACTAGCTGTGAGGTTCCAGCCCAATGGTCACGTACTCGCAGTCGGAAGCGACGACGGCATCACGCTCTGGCACGCGCTTTCCGGCAAATGGGTGGATAAACTCCTTGGACCCTCGCCTCGCGATCTAGCGTGGTCACCGAATGGCCGCCACTTGGCTTCAACGAGTTCCCCTCTGAAAACCATCGTTTGGGATCTCAAAGCGCCTGAAGTGCCCCGCGTGCTGGAGGTTGGCGGCGTATCCATCGCATGGTCCTCCGATGGCCACCATCTCGCACTCGCCGACGACTACGTGAGCATCGTGGACATCGAAACAGGACAGGTCCGATCAGGGGAGATCAAACACGGTTACAACGACGTTGCATGGTGGCCAGACTCCTCTCGAATTGCGGTAGGGAGCTTACGCAAGAATGTACAAATCTTCGACGCGAGAGATCTCAAGCTGATAGCTGTCCTCGAAGGCCACACCGACACGGTCCGGCACGTAGCGCTATCGTCCGACGGTCGGCTGCTCGCGGCGGTAGGTGTAGACCGTACACTTCGTTTGTGGGACGCACGGACATGGCAACCACTCGGGAGAACCTCTACCGCACCGTACAGTGATCTTGCGTTTCAGCCCCAACACACATGGCTCGCCAGCATCACCGCAGACGCCAAGTCGATCGCCATCCTAGAATTCGATCTCAACTTCGCAGAACCCACGCTCGCCCCCGCCGTCGCTTACACGACCGCCAAGATCGTCCTCGTAGGGGACTCCGGCGTCGGCAAGACCGGTCTCGGGTGGCGTCTCGCGCATGGCTCCTTCAAGGAGCATGCATCTACGCACGGTCAGCAGTTCTGGCTCCTCGATCAGCTCAAGACGTCGCGTGGTGACGGAACGGAGTGCGAAGCCATCCTCTGGGACCTCGCCGGCCAGCCCGATTACCGAATGATCCACGCGTTATTCGTCGACGACGCGGACGTCGCGCTGGTGGTGTTCGATCCGGCGCATACCGACGATCCCATGAAGGGAGTTGAGTTCTGGCTGAAGCAGTTGCGCGTCGGCGGCGACAGGAGCCCTGCGGCGATCCTCATCGCCGCCCGCGTTGACCGCGGGACCGGGCAGCTCACCGAAGAAGAGCTCGACGTGTTCTGCCGCAGCCGAGGCGTCCAAGGCTGTCTGCAAACAAGCGCGTTGCACGGACACGGCATCGACGAGGTCATCAACCGCCTGCAGCAATCGATTCGACTGGAACGACAAGCCGACTACGGTCACCACCGCCACGTTTAAGCACATCAAGGACCACGTCCTCGCATTGAAGGAAGACCAGCGCCGCAAGGAACTGCTTCTCACGCCCGCCGAGCTACGGCAGCGGCTGCAGAACTTGGACCAGCAGTGGAAGTTCACCGACGACGAGATGCTCACCGCCGTCGGTCATCTCTCCACTCATGGCTACGTCGCGCAGGTCCAAACTTCGCGAGGCGAGCCGCGCATCCTGCTCGTGCCGGAGTTGCTGAATAACGTCGCCGCGTCGCTCATCATCGCAGCACGCGCAAATCCAAAGGGACTGGGCTCGTTGGAAGAGCAGGCGCTGCTCGCGGGTCGGTACCCGATCCTCGAGTTCCACGGTCTCGCCCCAGGAGATCGGGATATTCTTATTGATTCGGCCGCCGCTCTTTTCCTCAAGCACAACGTCTGCTTCCGCGAGACCGATCCGCTGAACGGCCGCTCATACCTAGTTTTTCCGGAACTGATCAATCTCAAAAAGCCGCTCCTCGACGAAGAGCCCGGCGAGGACAGCGTGGCGTACACCGTCAGCGGCGCCGTCCAGAACGTCTACGCGTCGCTGGTGGTTCTCCTGGGCTACACAGAAAAATTCACCCGCACGAATCAGTGGCACAACCATGCACGGTATGAGGTCGAAGGAGGCCGCGCATGTGGGTTCCGCCTGGAGGGGGAGCGCGAAGGTGAGCTCGATCTCGTCCTTTACTTCGGCCGCACTGTCGGGACGACGATCCGAACCGTCTTTCAGGGCTTGTTCGAAAGCTTCCTCGGCCGGCGAAACCTGACGGTGCTCCGGTTCGACCCCGTGATCTGTTCGAAGGGACATCCACTGAACCGCGCGGTTCTTCGCGAACGGGCCGCGGCGAACGAACCGTTCGCGTTCTGCCCCAACTGCGGCGAGAAGATGGCCCTGCCTAAGACTGACCAGCCCATTCAGTTGACCCGGCAGCAGCAGGCAGACGTCGACGAGCAACGCCGCAGTGCCGACCAGCGCTCGCGTTTCGAGCAGGCGCTCTTTCGCCTCAAGGCATATGTCGTTGAACGAGACCTTTCGCGGCCGGAATGTTTTATCAGCTATGCATGGGGCGACGCGGAGCACGAGCGCTGGGTCGAACAGCTCGCGAACGACCTGTTGAAAGCGAACGTTGAGGTCATCCTCGACCGTTGGGAAAACGCCCGCATCGGCATGAGCGTGCCGCGATTCATCGAGCGGGCTCAGAAGGCCGGTTTGGTAATCGTAGTTGGGACGCCGATCTACCGGCGGAAATACGACAACGACGAGCCGATGCGCGGGTTCGTCGTCGCCGCAGAGGGAGACCTCATCGGAAAACGCATGATCGGAAGCGAAGCGCGAAAGCAGACGGTCCTGCCCTTGCTGCTCGAAGGGGACGAAGAGTCGGCGTTTCCACCGCTCTTACACGGCCGTGTGTACGGCGACTTTCGATCGCCGGACGAGTACTTCGCCAGCGCGCTGGAGCTGCTGCACAGCCTCTACGACATCCCACGCGTGGTAGCCGATCAGCTCCGCGAGTCGCTGCGCGACGAACCGCTCGGTTGCAGCGGATAGTTGATCGCCATGAGACGAGACGCGGAGCGAGGGCGACCTTGCAGCCGTCGCAGGTAGGCTGACAGCCGGTCGACACCGAGTCCGCGTCGCCAAGGTTGCGGCGACTTTATCGGAGCTTCCCAGGATATAGTGCCGGCGACACGCCAGCCGTTTCGCAGGCGCCTCGCCGGCCGGTTCATCCGCCCGCAGGGCAGAGCGCGGACGGTTCGGTCGGCCTTGCCACCGATCCTGCACGGCCGCGTCTACGGTGACTTCGGGACGCCCGACGCGTACTTCACCAGCGCGCTGGAGCTGATGCTCAGCCTCTACGACGTCCCGCGCGCGTTGGCCGGTGAGCTCCGGGAGTCTCTGCGCGGTGAGCCGCGCCCTTTTAGTGCCTGGCTCAACGACTACGATGAAGCGATGAAACGCAGGAGGAATCTCGTGCGGCAAGTGATGATCTATCCAGGCGAGGACGGATATTGGGTCGCGGAGTGTCCGAGCCTTCCGGGCTGCATCTCGCAGGGGACGACGCGACAGGAAGCGATCGCCAATGTTCGAGACGCGATCCAGGAGTATGTCGTGGCACTGGAAGATGACAACCTTCCTGTCCCGGCCGATCGCTTCGAAACGATCGTGGTTGCCGTTTGACGAAACTTCCGAGCGTTTCCGGTCGCGTGTGTCCACGTTCGCTCAAGGCGTTGTCCCCCGATCTTGCAGGGGCGTTTCTACGGTGACTTCCGGTTGCACGACGCGAGACGCTCCGTTCTCCCGATTGCCCGGGCGGCGGGACGCGCGCCCGAACAGCCGGCGGGGACGCCAGCGCTCCGACAGAACACCGGCTGACGCCCGGCGAAATCGCTGCAGGCGTGGACACGATCGCCGCAAGGGCGGAGCGATCGCTGCAATCGGAGCGTCAGCGCAGCAGGGGTCGCGAGTTTTCCTGCACTCGGGGCGTCAGCGCAGCAAACGCGGGGATCGCCTCCGCACTCGCGGCAGAATCGCTGCACTTGCGGGGATTGCCTCCGCACGTGCAGCGTTTGCTCCGCGCCTGCAGCGATTTCCCGGAATTTCCGGAAATCCGCGGCAAGATCCTGCGCGAAATCGCCGCAATTGCGGTGATTTTCGCGAGACTTGCAGCGATTTCGCCGCGGTTGCGGCGATTTTCGCAGGGTCTGCGGCAATTTTTCGGGCTATGGAGTGCAGTGTCGGACCGGGACTAGTACCCAGCACTCAGCACTGGTTTGGTATCCTCCGCGCCCATGGCCGAGCAATCCCTGAGAGACGTCCGCATCGAGAAGCGCCACCTTCTGGAGAAGGAGGGGCTGCAGGTCCATCCGGACCGGTTCGAGCGGACGCACACGCTGCGCGAGATCATGTCGCTGCCGGACGGCACGAAGGTGCGCGCGGCGGGGCGCGTGGGGCAGTTGCGGAAGTTCGGGAAGCTGACATTCGCGACGCTGGAGGATTTCGACGGGCATATCCAGCTCGCGCTGGTCCGGGATCAGCTGGATGCGGATCCGGAGATCTCGCGGAAGAAGTATGAGCTGTTCTCGAAGTCCGTCGACCGCTGGGACTTCCTCGGCGTCGCAGGCGAGATGTATCACACGGACAAGGGCGAGCTGACGATCAAGGTCCATGACTGGACGTTCCTCGGCAAGACCCTGCAGCCGCCGCCGAACAAGTACCAGGGTGTGAAGGACGTCGAGACGAACTGGCGGAAGCGGTATCTCGACCTGGTATCGAATCCGGAGACGCGGGAGCGGTTCCGGATCCGCACGAAGGCGACGACGGCGCTGCGCGACTTCCTGAACCGCGACGGCTTCGTGGAGGTGGAGACGCCGATCCTGAATACGCAGCAGTCGGGGGCGCTCGCGCGGCCGTTCTACTCGAAGCACAACGCGCTCAACATGGAGGTCGTGCTCCGCATCGCGCCGGAGACGTACCTGAAGCGCCTCATCGTGGGCGGCTACGACCGGGTGTACGAGTTCGCGCGCTGCTTCCGCAACGAAGGCCTGGCGGCGTCGCACCTCCAGGAATTCACGATGCTGGAGTTCTACGCGGCGTACTGGAACTACGAAGACAACATGACCTTCACCGAGAATCTGATCCGCTATGCGATTCAGGAAGCGGTGGGGACACTGCAGATCCAGCGGGGCGGGAAGACGATCGACTTCGCGCAGCCGTGGCCGCGGCGGCGCCTGCGCGACGTGATCCTCGAGAACAGCGGCATCGACATCGACGCGTACAAGGACGCGGCGTCGCTGAAGGCGGCGATCTTCGCGGAGAAGGTCGACCTCGACAACCCCGACGCCGGCCGCGGCTCGCTGATCGATCAGCTCTACAAGCGCACCGCGCGGCCGACGCTCATTCAGCCGACGTTCATCGTCGGCCATCCCGTCGACCTCTCCCCACTCGCGCGCCGCAACGATGAGAATGTCGAGGCGGTGGACCGGTTCCAGCTCGTCGTCGATACGTGGGAAGTCATCAACGCCTACTCCGAGCTCGTCGACCCGCTGGACCAGCGCCAGCGGTTCGAGGAGCAATCCGCGCTGCGTACCGGCGGCGACGACGAGGCCATGCCGCTGGACGAGGATTACCTGATGGCCATGGAATTCGGCATGCCGCCGATCTCCGGCTGGGGCATGGGCATCGACCGCTTCGTGGCCCTGCTGACCGAGGCGCCGAACCTCCGGGACGTGGTGTGGTTCCCGCTGATGAAACCGGCCACGGACGAGGAGCAGGAGGACGAGTCGACGGGTCGTCCGGCCGTCGAGGAGTAATCAAACCGCGGCGAACCGCCAGAGCTCGTTCCAGTTCCCACCGGTCCACGGGTAGGTGATCATCTGGGTGCCGCCGCAGCCGCCCGAGATGTTGAGGTTCCAGTCGTCGTCGGCCAGCGGGCGCATGGCCATGTACCCCTCTCCGTTAGTGTCCTCCGTGTTCCAGGCCGAGTCCTGGTCGACGCTGCCGAGGTCCACGAGGGTCACCGCCTGGTTCGGCCCGTTGGCCTTGATGGCCTTATTCAGGGACGGGCTGACGAAGGAGCACCCCGACAGGGGGTATGCGATTTTCTGCAACGGCGTCCTTCCCATGGCCACCTCGACGTTCCAGACGTACGGAGGGGACAAGGGGACGGGGATCCCGAAGGGCCGCTTGTACGTGCCGTTGTAGATGACCCGGTTCGAGGCATCGACGCCCATGAACCCTCCGCATCTCGCGAAGAGCTGGTACCTGGACGGCTGGGTCTGGACGGGATCGGGCGAGAAGATCCAGATCTCATTCGCGCTTCCGCCGCCCCATCCCCAGAGACCGACCTGGGTGCCGCCGCACCCGCCGAGGATGTTGAGGTTGTAGTCATCGTTGGCGGCGGGACGCACCGCCAGGTAGCCGTCGTCCCTGGGGCCGCCGAAGCTCCAGGTCGACCATCCGTCGAGAACGTTCCGCGGCCCGACGCCGAGGAACGGCATGAGGTAGCCGTCCCTCCAGTAGGTGTAGAGGAAGCCGCCCGTCAGCTTGTTCCTGAGGTAGGCGCCGATCGGGGCGCCGTTCGTGCCGAAGCCGACGCCGAGGTACCAGGTCACGTTCGGGGGGCCCGGCGAGCCCGACGCGAACAGGGCGAGGTTGCCGTTGGAGTCGACGCCCAGCGCGTTCTTGGAGACAGCGTTGCCACAACGGGAAGACAGGATTCCGGAAATCATTGACTACTTCTCTCCGGTCGACAAGTCGACGAGCCGTCAAGTCGTCGAGGAGTCGCAACGACCCCTCGACGACTTGTTCACTCGAAGACTCGATACCTCGATTACGGGCAGACCCCTGCCGGAATCACGAACGACTCCGTGACCGTCACGGTCGAGCCGCTGACCGATGACGTGGCGCCCTGGCCCACGCCGTACAGCGCGAACGCTGTCCAGACCTTGCAGTCGTTGGTCGCCGTCGCGGAGAGGATGCCGTCGCGCATCTGCTGGTAGCTCGGGCCGGCCGGCGTGAAGCGCATGCCCTGCACGAGGTCGCGCAGCAGGTCGGTCTCGGTGAGGCCGCCGGCGAGATAGAGCTCGCGGAGCTTCCAGCCGATGGCGCCGTAGACTTCGCCGTCGTAGTGGACGCCATTGGCGCCGGTCACGTCGCCGTAGGTGCGCGGGTGGTTGGTGTAGGGCGCGGAACGGATGCCCGTCGGGTTGCTGGACGAGTACTCGCCCACGCGGTCGTCGCCGTTGACGACGACGGCGAGCACGTCGCCCATGCCCTCGCCGATGGCGCCGGACAGCGGGCCGCTCATGCTGCCGATCATGCGCCACGTGAGGCCGTGGCCGTACTCGTGCCAGACGATGTCGCCGTCGAGGTCACCGTCGCGCTGCAGCGGGGCCGGCGTGGTGAGCCGGATGGTCGAAGACGTACCCGCGGCGGCCTTGATCGTGCCGCCGCTGGTGAAGCCGACGAAGACCGAGGGGATGGTGACGGTGCCGTCGGTGCCGCCCATGGTCATGAGCGAGTCGCCGCCGGCCGCATGGTTGGAGACGATGACGCCGATCGCGCCCTTGAGCTGCGCGTTCTTCACCTTCACGGTGAAGTCGCAGGTACCGCGGTCGATGATGGCGATGCGGCCGGTGAGGGTCGTGGAGATGGCGGTGCAACCGTCGGCCGGCGACGCGATGGTGAGAATGCCGGTTTTGCCGGTGCTCGTCAGAGCCGGGCCGAAGGCGGCGCCGGATGCGGAGTGGGTCGAGGCGCCGACCACGACCTGATGGGACGGCTTGCCGGCCCACAGGTACATCTGCATGCGCGGGTTCTGGCCGTCGCTCGGCGTGGCGAAGTTGGCGTTGTCCAGGCCCGTGCCGTCCTGCGCTTCAGCATTGACGGAGTCGCTGCCCGAGCCGCCGCGGCCGAAGTTGTTCTCCTGGAAGTTCAACTCGGACTCGTTGAAGCCGGCCACATACAGGGTGTCGTGGATGCGGTTGTTGAGATAGAAGAGGTTCTGGACCGCGACGGCCTTGTTGGCCGTCGTCGAAGGAGCCGCCGTGCGGTTGTGGACGGTGTTGAAAACGCCGGTGGTGACGTTCGTGCCGCCGCTGTCCGGGTTGTTGTTCGCGACCGCGTCGAGATACGCGCGGACGTTGTTGCCGGTGATGAGGATGGTCTTGTGCGTGCCGCTGTTGAGCCAGCCGTTCGGCGACGGGACGGTTCCCACCGGCGACACCGGAGCCGGACCGCTGACGAGCGTCTGGGCCGCTTCCTTGTCCGGGCCTTCGAAGTAGACGAAGTACTGGTCGCTGTTGGTGCGCAGCTCGACGTCGAGGATCTCGCCGTCTCCACTGACCAGGGTGTGGTGCAGGAGGTTCTTCCGGTTCGTCCAGGTCTGGACGAGGAAGGCCTCGCGCAGCGAGCCTTCCACCGACGCGAGGACGCGCGTGACGGTGGGCTCGGTGTAGAAGAACGCGTCCCGCTCGAAGCGCGCCTTCCCGTTTTCGCGGCCCGCGAAGCGCGGGGCGGCGGCGTACGGGTGCAGGCGGCCGATGGCGGCGCCCAGGGCGCGCTGTTCGTCGATCGCGGCGGGAGCGACGTCCGTCACCGGCGCGAAGTTCTCGATCAGGTGCACGATCTGCCCCTGCTGGTTGAGCGCGGCCTTGACGTACGAGCCGTAGACCACGAGATCGTTCACGCGCTGGTCGGCGCGGATGTGAATGAGGCCCGTCGAGGGGTCGGCCTCGCGGCTCGCGGCCTCGGTGGCCACACGCCCGCGGGTATCGTGTCCGCGCGCGGCGAGGAACTCCGTGACGACGGCGCCGGCGGCGGCGCTCGACGGCAGCGTCAGCGCGCCGCGGTCATCGGAGCTGTAGATCCGCGCGGTCTGGCGCTCCCACGCGGAGAGAGGCAGAACGACGGTAAACAGGAACAGGACGGCAAGGAGAAGTCGGCGATCTCGATTCAAAGGATAAGCCTCCGGGAAGGTTTTTGAACGTCGATGAGTCCCTGGATGGGTGCCTCGACACACGTGCAGGGGGCTTTAATTGACGAAGGATTGCGGGATGGTACGCTCGCAAAAAATGGAACGCAAGAGTGTCGATCGTATAATGCGCACCCCTTACGAATGGCCATCGACGAACTGCTCCAGACCTTCCGCTCCGAGCTCAGTCAAGCCTCCACTCCGGACGCGCTGCAGGAGCTTCGCGTCCGTTATCTCGGCAAGAAAAGTGAGCTGAAAACCGCGCTCAAATCCCTCGGCGGCATGCCCGCGGAGGAGCGTCCGAAGTTCGCGAAGCAGGTGAACGACACGACGCAGGAAGTCGAGCGCGCGCTCGACGAGGCCACGGCGCGGGTGGCCGAGGCGGCGGTGGCGAAGCAGATCGAGGCGGAGTGGCAGGACCTGACGCTCCCCGGCATCGCGCAGGAGCGCGGGGCGACGCATCCGCTGACGCAGGTCCACAAGAAGGCCATGGACGTCATGCGGCGCCTCGGGTTCCATCTCGAGGAAGGGCCGGACATCGAGACGCCGTACTACAACTTCGACGCGCTCAACATCCCGGAGAACCATCCCGCGCGGGACATGCAGGACACGTTCTGGCTGCCGGACCAGCACCTGCTGCGGTCGCACACGACGACGGTGCAGGCGCGCGTGTTGGAGCGACACCCGCCGCTGCCGATCAAGGTGGTCGCGGCGGGCCGGGTGTACCGCAACGAGGCGGTCGACGCGACGCACTTGGCGATGTTCCATCAGTTCGAGGGGATCTGGGTGGAGGAGGGGCTGACGTACGGCGACCTGAAAGGGACGCTGACGGAGATCGCGAAGTCGATCTACGGCGAGGGCCACGTCTTCCGCTTCAAGCCGAAGTACTACCCGTACACGGAGCCGTCGGTGGGGATGGACATGCAGTGTACGGTGTGCCTGGCGAAGGACCCGGACTGCCCGGCCTGCCGCGGCGCGGGCTGGATCACGATCCTGGGCTCGGGGATGATCCACCCGAAGGTGTTCATCGAGTTCGGCTACGACCACACGAAGCTGAGCGGCATCGCCTTCGGCATCGGCACGACGCGCATCGCCGCGCAGGCGGCAGGGATCACGGCGCTGAAGCCGCTGTACGAACAGGATCTGCGGGTGCACAAGACCATTCACCGAGGTGGGATGTGAGGGGGAGGGCAGAGGGCAGAGGGCAGAGGGCAGAAGCTCACGCGGAGCGCCGGCATCGGGTTGCGCGCGAAGGCGCGCCCTACAATCTTGGCCCCGGGCTTTGCCCGGGGAACGCGGAGCGAGTGATGAATGCGGCCGCGAAGGCGGCCGCTCCAATTCGTACGCAAATGCTTGTAGCGGCCGCCTTCGCGGCCGCGACTTTGCCCCGACTGATCAACCCCGGGCAGAGCCCGGGGCCACAATTGGACAGCGCGCCTTCGCGCGCTGCCTGCGCGAAGGCAGCGCTCCGAAGCTTCTGCGCTCTGCCCTCTGCGCTCTGCGCTCCGGGCGGGGGGTGGGCGTGAAGTTTCTGCTGGAGCACCTTCGTACGCATACCGACCTGCCGGCGCATTCGGCCGAGGCGCGGGAGCTGCTGGACGAGGTCGGGATCGAGGTGAAGTCGCTCGACACGTCCTCCCTCGGCACGGTCGTCAATTGCGAGCTGCTCGCGAACCGCGGCGATCATTACTGCTACCACGGCGTCGCGCGCGAGGTGCGCGGGCGGACGGGCGGCGCGCTGCGGTTCCCTCCCCTGCACAAGCTGAATGTCCTGCCCGCGGACGCCACGCGCGTGCGCATCGAGTCGCCGTTGTGTCTCATTTACACCGTCACGGAGCTGTTCCGCGGAGAGGGCGTGCTGCCGACGGAAGTCCTCGCGCCGCTCATCGCCGCGGACGTTCACTCGATCAGCGCGCCGGTCGACGCGTCGAACCTCGCGAACTTCGACATCGGGCAGCCGACGCACGCGTTCGACGCGGACACGATCGACGGGCCGATCACCATCCGCCTGTCGCGCAAAGGCGAGAAGGCGTGGATGCTGTTCACGGCCGAGGCGGTGGAGATCCCGGAGGGGACGCTGGTCATCGCCGACGACTCCAAGATCCTCGGCATCGCCGGTGTGATCGGCTGCGTGGAGTCGGGGATCACGGACAAGACCACGCGCATCCTGCTCGAGTCCGCGTGCTTCGATCCGGTGGCGGTGCGCATCTCGTCGCGGCAGCTCAATCAGCAGACCGACGCGGCCGCCCGCTTCATGCGCGGCGGCGACCCGACCTCGCCTCTCCTCGGCGCGGCGCGCGTGGCGTATCTGCTGGAGAAGCACGCCGGCTACCGCGTGGGGAATGCGTACACCGCGGGCGACTGGAAGGATCCGATTCGCAAGATCGAAGTCGACGTCGTGCGGACGAATCACTTCATCAATACGACGATGTCGCACCTGGAGATGGCGGAGCGGCTGACGCGCTACGGGTTCACGGTCGAGCCGGAGGTCAACAAGTTGACCGTTACGATCCCGCCGCACCGCCTGTGGGACGTCCACTTCGAGTCCGACCTCGCGGAAGAGCTGCTCAAATCCGTGGGCTACAACGCTACCCCGATCACCCTGCCGCCGGTCGACATGGGCGCCCTCCCCTCGCACGCGGAAAACGTCGCCGAGCGCGTGAACGAAGTCCTCGTCGCCGAGGGGTTCTACGAGATCTTCACTGACAGCTTCTACGGCCGGCAGCAGCGCGAACGGCTGGGGCTCGCCGAGGGCGACCCGCTGTGGGCGCACGTGGAGATGCAGAACTCCATCGAGCGCAGCTACTCGCTCATGCGCAACAACACCATCGCCCAGGCCCTCGACGCGCTGGCCACGAACGTCAACAACAAGCTCGCCAACGTGAAGATGTTCGAGTGGGCGCGCGTGTACCGCCCGGACATGAGCGAGCAGGCCACGCTGTGGGCGCTCGCCAACGGCCGCGACCGCGGCCCGTTCTGGGGCGACAAGGGACGCCCCGCGGATGCGGTCTATCTGAAAGGCATCATCGAGCAGTTGCGGCTGGACCTGCGCGTCGACCTGCGGGTTGGCGCGAGCGACGGCCATCCGCTGGAGCGCTTCTTCCACCCCGGCCGCCGCGCCGGCATCCACCTCGGCGACCGCCTCATCGGCATCCTCGGCGAGCTGCACCCGACGCTCGTCGCCCGCTTCGACATCAAGCGCCAACGGCCCGTGTACTTCGAGCTCGAAGCCGATGCGCTCCTGACACCGCCGCTGCCACGCGTGTACACGGACCCGCCGTCGCGGCAGCCGATCGTCCGCAGCGTTGCGTACGCGCTCCCGCGCGGCATCACGGCTGCCGAGGTGCGGGACGCGCTGGCGTCCGCGGGCCCGCCGTTCCTCCGCGAGATCCGCATCGTCGACCTGTTCGAGCTGCCGGAGGCGCGGGCGGTCACGTTCGAGATCGAGTACCTCTCCGAGGAGGCGCTGACCGGCGAGACGATCAACGCGGCGACGGAGGGAATGATGGGGGCGGTGGCGGCACGTTTCGGAGAGAGAGTGACGATGCGGGCGTAATCTGGAGTGCGGAGGCAGCGCCTCCGCTTTCCTATTCGCGCGCATAGAAAAGCGGAGGCGCTGCCTCCGCACTCCAAACATGAACGCGCTTCTGCTCGCTCTGCTCCTCGACGTCTCGGGGTACGTGTACACCGTCGACGGGAACGCCGTCGCAGGGGCCACGGTGCGCGCGGGAAACACGAGCGTCACGACGAACAAGGACGGCGCGTTCGCCCTGAACAACCTCCCTGAGGGCGTGGTCGAGCTGGAGATCGCGGCGAAGGGGTTGCCCACCGTGAGGCCGTTGGTACTCGCGGGAGACGTCGTCAGCGTCACGCTGGTCGAAGTCGAGCAACAGGCCGTTCCTCGCTCAAACGCGAGGGGCGAGGCGACGGTCAGCGGGAAGGTCACGGTCGACGGGAAACCGCTGGCCAACGCACCGGTCATCGTCGGCGAGACGCGCATCGTCACGAACGCGAAAGGCGAGTACGTCGCGACCGGCCTCCCGGCGACGAACCATTCCGTGACCGTCGACGAAAGGCTTTACCCCCGCCTGCGGTTCCCGAAAGTCGCGACCACCGGCGACCTCGAGCTCCGCTCCGCCCCGATGATCCGGGGGACGGTCGTCGATGCCGAAGGGAAGCCCGTCTCCCGCGCGCGGGTGCAGCTCGTCCTCGCCAACCGCTCCACCCTCGACTTCGCGTTCGATCTCACCGCGCCGCGGACGACGCCCGAGGGGCGGTTCGCGTTTCCGGCGCCCGACTGGACGGCGAACGAGCAGGTCAGCGTCGCCGTCACTCCCCTGCTCCACTCCACCGTCCGCACCAAGCCCTTCGCCCTCGGCGATGCCGACCGCACCGTCGACGTCACGCTGCCGAAGCTGGAGACCGTGCGCATCCGCGTGCTCGACCGCGCGGGGAAGCCGGTGCCCGAAGCGCGGGTCGGATTCGCGTCGAGCGCGGACACCGCCGCGGTCGAGTCCCCGTCCTTCCTCGTCGAATACGCCCTCGAGCAGCGCGTGCCGCGGGCGAACGCCGAGGGCGAGGTCGTCGTGCAGCTCGCCGCGGATACGTACGACTTCGCTGCCGCGGCCGAGGGATTCCAGATCGGGACGGTGACGAAGGCGATCGCGAAGCCGGCGACGGTGGACATCCCTCTGGAGCGCGAGGCGCCGCTGCGCGGGCGCGTCCATCGCGGCGACCGCGGCGTCGAAGGCGTCAGCGTCAACCTCCTCGGCGGGCGCTCGCGCAACGCGAACGTCATGACGGACAAGGACGGGAAGTTCACGATCAACGGACTCGCGCCGGACACGTATCGCCTCGTGTTCTTCAAGGAGGGCGAGCTGATCGACCGGACGATGGACGTCGACGCTCCGGGCAACGTGGACCTGGCACTGCCGCTGAGCGGCAAGCTGCGCGGACGGGTCATCGACGCGGAGACGCGCGAGCCGGTGCCCGAGTTCGCGTTCTCGGTGGAGTCCACGCTGCCGGGCGCGAGCAGCATTCACCGCGGCCAGTCCTCGTCCGACGGCGCGTTCACCGTCGAGATTCCGGTGGGCACGTATCGCGTGACCGCGGGCGCGCAGAACTTCGCGTCGAGCGAGCCCGTGGAAGCGCGGGTCGTCGAGAACGAGACGGCGACGGTCGACGTCCCGCTCAGCCGCGGGGTGACGATCACCGGGCGCGTGACCGACGAGAGCGGCCTGCCGGTCGCGGGGGCAGAGGTCCTGGTCACAGCGGCCAACCCGTCGCGCGCGCGGCGGACCGCGCGGGTGGGGCCGCCGCAGGCCGTCACCGCGGACGACGGCACGTTCACCTCCCGGGGCGTGGAGCCCGGCGAGGTACTGCTCACGGTCCGCAAGCAGGGCTATGTGCCGTACCGGAAACCGGTCGAGGCCGCGGGGGTGATGTCGCTCGACGTGACGCTCACGCGCGGGCTGGCGATCAGCGGCGTGGTCACGCGCGGCGGCAAACCGGTCGCGGGAGCGCAGGTCGGCGCGGCGTCGCCCGCGGTCGGTGGCGAGCACCAGGCCGCGACTTCTGATGAAGACGGGCGCTTCACCCTCGCCGGTCTGATCGCCGCGCGCTACACGGTGAGCGCGTTCCTCGAAGACCTGCACACCGAGGTGCGTGACGTCGATCCGGCGCGGCAGAAGGAGCTCGTGCTGGCGCTCGACGCGAAGACGAAGGGCGTGCTCTATGGCGTCGTCACGGGCATCGCCACCGGCATCCCGCCGGCGGCGGGTAAGTACGTGCGCCGCGTGGTGATGGTGTACAGCGAAGACGGCGGCGCGGAAGGGCTGATCGACGACGCGGGCAACTACCGCATCGAGAACGCCCCCCTCGGCACCGTGTGGGTGTCGGCGTTCGTGGAGTCGGCGGCGCGCTCCACGCGGTCGTCCACGCGCAAGCAGGTCGAGGTGACCGCCGGTCAGCCGGTGCGCGCCGATCTCGAGATCGCGGGCGACGTGCGCGTCAGCGGACGAGTCACGGTCGACGGAAAGCCGGTCGAGGCGTACGTCGCCTTCTCCAGCGAGGACGGGATGATGGCCGGCGCGCAGACGCGCGACGACGGCTTCTACGAGATTGCGCTGCCCGCATCGGGCCGCTTTCAGATCTACGCGCGGGCGGAGCAGTTCCAGGAGCGGAACTTCCAGGCCACCCGCGACATCCGCGGCGGGGAGACCATCGACATCGACCTGCGCGAGCAGGTGGTGGAAGGCATGGTGGTGGACGCGGTGACGCGGCTGCCGATTCAGGACGCGATCGTGACGCTCGCACCCACGGCCATGGTGTCGATCGTCGCCGAAGTCCAGACCGATGCGAACGGGCGGTTCCGCCTCGTCACCGCGGCCGCGGGAGCGCTGCGGGTGATCGTCTCCGCGCACGGCTACGCGCAGCGCGTGATGCCGCTGAGCGGGTCATCGTCACCGTACGCGTTCGAGCTGTCTCCCGTGCCCGAGCTGCGCATCCGCGTGCTGGACGCGCGCAACGGCGCGCCGCTCGACGCGCACGTGGTGTTTCGCGACGACGCGGGCATCCTGCCGGTGCGCCCGCGCCGCACGGCGGACGGGACGACGTACGTGTTCTCGGTGGCGCCGGGCAAGTATCAGGTCATGGCGATCGTGCAGGGATACACGACGAAGACGATCGAGGTGACGGCGCCGGGTGCCGCGGACATCGTGATGGAGTGATCTCGGGTAGGACTCTGCCCTCCGTTCGACACTCCTCTGGTACGGAGGCATTCTGCATGGACAAAGACCAACTCCTCAAAATGGCGAAGCGTGTCTTCCCGAAACCGGGAAATACGCGCGATGAAGTTGCGGCGGCGGCCGCGCACACCAGTGACCTGAGCGCACCGGGTCTGGAGTCACTGAAACCGGCGTCGGCGGCGTCATCAGCATCACCCGCGGGCCTGGAATCGTTCTCGCCCCCGGGCGAGGCGGAGGTGTTCGGCCTGCCGCCGACAGACGTCGTCGACAAGCGGCTGCGCGACGGCGGCGCGGCGCTCGACAAGATGAAGAAGGGCAAGACCGACCTCACGCCGAACGAGCAGCTCGGCCTCGAAGCGATCGTGCTCCTCTTCGGGCGCCCTGCGCTGCTCGTGCAGGACGACGACTTCGCCACGCCGCCGGAGGAGTGGAAGCACCTCGAGCAGAAGCGCGAGATGCTGAAGGGCATCCTCCCGAGCGTCGGCCGCGTCGACCTCGACGGCCACCACACATTCCCGTGGTGCGGCACGGCGTTCCTCGTGGGCGAGGGCGTCCTGATGACGAACCGCCACGTGGCTAATATCTTCGCCGCGGTGCAAGGGAAGAGCTGGACGATCACGAAGGGTGTGAAGGCGAAGGTGGACTATCGCGAGGAGTATCAGCGCGACAAGTCCAACGAGTTCAAGATCGACAAGGTCCTCGGTGTCCACCCGACGTACGACCTCGCTCTTCTGAGCGTGGCGATGAGAGCCGGGAGCAAGAAGGCGCCCAAGGTGCTGACCCTGTCGGCAAAGCAGCCGAAGGTGACGAAGGACGCGGACCTGGCGGTGATCGGCTACCCGGCGTTCGACTCGCGCAACGGACGCACGGAGCAGATGGACATCTTCAAGAACATCTTCAACGTGAAACGCCTGCAGCCGGGCAAGTCGACGGGCACGTCCCAGACGCCGGCGGTCCTCGGCCACGACGCATCCACGCTCGGCGGAAACTCAGGGTCGTGCGTGATCGATCTGGAGACGGGAAACGTGATCGCGCTGCACTTCGGCGGGCAGTATCTGAAGGGGAATGTGTCGGTGCCGCTGTGGAAGCTAGCCGCGGACCCGTTCCTCAAGAAGCACAAAGTGAATTTCGTCTGAACAACGTAGGGCGTGGCTTCAGCCCGCCTCCCCGGGGAGGGCGGGCTGAAGCCGCGCCCTACGTTTCACTCCCCTAACTTCGTCTTCAGCTCGCGGAGCTCGTTCGCCAGCAGCGCCACCTGCTCTTCGAGCTTCTGCACGCGTGCGGACAGCGGCTCGCTGCGCGCTTCCGGCTCGTGCGCGGCCACCACATCCTCCACCACCGCCCCGCCCACGAGGTGCGCCCACCGCTCTTCCTTCTGCCCCGGCCTGCGCGGCAGCTGCTTCACCAGCGGCTCGGAGTGCGCGGCCATGTCCCGCAGCGTCTCCTCCACCTCGGACACGGCATCGAACTGCTGGAGCCGGTCGCTGCGTCCGCGCAGCTCGCCCGCGGTCTGCGGGCCGCGCAGGAAGAGGAGCGTCAGCAGCGCCTTCTCCTTCCGGTCGAGGTGCCACACGGGGTCGAGGTTGTGATCGTAGCGGACGGCGCGTCCGCCGAGGACTTTCCAGACCAGCTTTTCGTCCTGGAGGCGATCGAGGGAGCGCTGCAGCTCGGCGTCGCTCAGCTCCATCACCGGCTCGCGGTTCGACTTCTGGTTCGCCGCCGCCACCAGCGCGTTCAGCGTGAGGGGGTAGTACTCCGGCGTGGAGAGCTGCTTCTCCATCAGCGATCCCAGGACGCGGACTTCGACCGGGTCGAGCGTGCGGGGGACTCGTGGGCGGTGTTTGCCTTCGGTGTCGAGGGTGGGGATGAACGTCATGCCGCGGATTCTAGCGCCGTCGATTCGAACACGGCTTCCTTCGCGTCACGGGACTTACCGAAGTAGTTGTCCGCGCGCATGGCCACTTTGCGCGCCAGGGCCATGAACGTCGTCATCTTCCCACCGAAGACGTTGATCAGGTTCCCCTCGCGGACGACGCGGAAGTCGCGGCCGATGGCGCTGGGATTCGTGGCCCGGCCGACCAGCGGACGCACGCCCGCAAACGCGGACTGCACGTCCGCCTGCCCGATCGGCGTGCGGAAGTAGCGGTTGAAGCGCTGGATCAGGTACTCGACTTCCTCGGCTGAGGCGTGGGCGAGATCGGGCGGCGTTTCCTGCACGACTTCGGTGGTGCCGACGAGCGTCGTCCCCTTCCACGGCAGGACGAAGAACACGCGGCGATCGGTGGTCGACTGCAGCAGCAGGCCGGTGTTGCTGATGGCATGCGTGAGGATGATGTGCGCTCCGCGGACGAGCGACAGGACGTACGGCGCGTCGATGCCGTTCGCGCGCAGGAGCTCGTTCATCCACGGACCGGCGGCGTTGACGACCAGATCGAAGCGCGGCTCGTCGCCGTGCTCGGTCCGGAGAATCCACTCCTCGCCATCGCGCTGGACGCTGTCGATGCGCGTCCGCTCGCGCACCGTCGCGCCGTCGCGGATCGCGGACGCGATCACCGTGCGGACGAGTGCGAAGTCGTCGACCTGCGCGTCCCAGTAGGAAAATCCGCCGCGCAGTCCTGCCTCAACGAGCGGCGCGCGGGCGAGCATCTCCTGCGCCTCGAGAGACCGGTGCTCACCGATGTTTTCGCTTCCCGCAAGGCGGTCGTAGAGCGTCAGCCCGACCTTGATGGCCGAGCGGCTGCGCGGGCTGTCCTCGTAGACGGGGAGGAGGATCTCCATCGGCCGGACCAGGCCGGGCGCGTTCTTCAGCAGCCAGGCGCGCTCGCGGAGCGACTCGCGCACGAGGGCGAAGTGCATGTGCTCGAGGTACCGGAGCCCGCCATGGATCATCTTCGTGGTGGCCGACGACGTCTGCGCGCCGCAGGCGCCCTTGTCGAAGAGCGTGACGTCGTAGCCGCGCCGCGCCAGCTCCCAGGTGATCCCCGAGCCGTTGATGCCGCCGCCGATGACGGCAATCCGGTTGGCCATGCCTTCAGTTTACAGTTGGCAGTTGACAGTTTGCAGGAGGCCCCCGCCCTCCAGCTCCTGTCAACTGCCAACTGCAAACTGTCAACTGAATTGGCAACGCCCCTGCAATATCGCTCAACAGTATGTCGGCTGTTGCAATCGAACCGACGGAAGTTGCGCAGGACGCAAGCACCGATCTGGCGGTCATGCTCACCGGGGGCGGCGCGCGGGCGGCCTACCAGGTCGGCCTGCTGAAGGGGATCGCCCGGCACTTCCCGCACCTCCGCTTCGAGATCATCGTCGGCGTCTCGGCCGGCGCGATCAACGCCGCATACCTGGCCGCGTACCGCGGCACACTTGCGGAGAAGGCCGACCAGCTCGCGGCCATGTGGTGCGAGCTGAATTGCGACTCGATCTATCAGTTCGACTGGAAGGTGCTGATGCCCTTCCGCTCGGCCCTCGCGTCGATCTCGCCGAAAAAGGTCCGCTGGGCCCGCTCGCAGCCGCACGGCATCGTCGACACGACGCCGCTCCGGGACCTCCTCTGCCGGGTGCTGAAGGTGCCGCCGGGACTGGCCATCCCGGGCATCGAGGAGAACATCCGCAGCGGCGACCTGCGCGCGCTCGCGCTGATGACGCTGGACTACAACACGGGCCAGACCGTGCGCTGGGTGCAGGGCCGCAACTACGACATCTACGAGGGCCCGAACCGCCGCGTGGCGCCGACGCACTTCACGATCGAGCACATCCTCGCCTCCGCCGCCCTGCCGTTCGTCTTTCCGGCCGTGCGCATCGGCGACGAGTGGTACGGCGACGGCGGCATCCGCCTCGCCGCCCCGCTCTCCCCCGCCATCCACCTCGGCGCGAAACGCATTCTGGCGATGTCGACGGCGTATCAGCGCACGCCCGACGAGGCGTCGACGCCGGTGGTCAGCGGCTATCCGCCCGCGGCCCAGGTGCTCGGGCAGCTCGTGAACGCGATCTTCCTGGACGTGCTCGAGGAGGACGCCGCGCGCATGGAGCGGATGAACGACCTGCTGCGGAAGATGGCGCCGCACGAGCGCGACGGCTTCAAGCCGATCGACCTGCTCGTCCTCCGCCCGTCGGTGGACCTCGGCAAGCTCGCGGGCGAATACGAGCGCTTCCTCCCCCGCAAGCTCAAGCTCCTCGTCCGCGCCCTCGGCGCCAAGGAAACGGACTCACCCGATTTCGTGTCGCTGCTGATGTTCGAGCCGGAGTACACGAAGCGCATCATCGAGATCGGCGAGGCCGACGTCGACACCCGCCTCCCGGAGATCCGCACGTTCCTCGGCGAGGAGCGGCGGCTGGCCGCCGCCGGATAAGAGGACGGACCGAATATAATTCGCGGCGCAAATGGCAGTCTTACATCTGGAGCTCCTCGGCGACTTCCGTCTCCGCGCTGAGACGGGATCGCTCGATCACGATCTCCGCGCGCAAATCGCAGGCGATGCTCGCGTACCTCGGCGTGAAGCCTGCGCAGCTCGTCTCTCGCGACAAAATGGCCGGTCTGCTGTGGAGCAGCACCGCGCCGGAGCAGGCGCGGCAGAGCCTGCGTCAGACACTGTCCACGCTGCGACGCGAGCTCGCCGCCGTGTCGTCGCAGAAGATTCTCGTGGAGGAAGGTGACTTCCTCTCCCTCGACTCCACGGCAGTGCATTGCGACGTCGTCGAGTTCGAGACGCTCGTCGCCACCGGGACGGCCGAGGCGCTGGATCCGGCGACGCGGCTGTACGGCGGGGACTTCCTGGACGGGTTCCAGATCGACGAGGAGAAGTTCGACCAGTGGGTGCTCGCGGAGCGCGACCGCCTGCACCGCATGGCTTTGCGCGCGCACGCGCAGCTCGTCGAACAGCTCGCGCGCAGCGGGTCGCTGGACGAGGCCATCGCCGTCGCGCAGCAGGCGTTGCGCGTCGATCCGCTGCAGGAGTCGATGCACCGCACGCTCATGAGGCTCTACCAGCAGAGCGGCGACCTGCTCAACGCCCTGCAGCAGTTCGACAGTTGCTCGAAGATCCTCCGCCGCGAGCTGGACGTCGAGCCGGACGCGGAGACGCGCGGCCTGCAGCTGGAGATCGTGGAGCTGCGCAAGAAGCGCAACGTTCAGCAGCCCGCCGAGCGCGACACGCGCAAGAACGTCCTCATCGTCGAGGACAACCTCCTCAATCGCGAGCTGACGAACGCGGTGCTCAAGAGCGCCGGGTACAACGTGCTGCTGGCGAAGGACGGCGCCGAGGCGCTGATGCTCATCGGACGCGAGCACGTGGACCTCATGCTGCTCGACGTCGACCTGCCCTTCATCGATGGCCACAAGGTCCTCGAGGCCCTGCACGAGAAAGGCATCGACGTCCCGACGATCTTCATCTCCGGCCTGCCAGGCGAGGAGCCGGAGGTGCGTGCGTTCGCCATCGGCGCCGCGGATTTCATCCGCAAGCCGGTGAAGAACTCGGTGCTGCTGGCGCGGGTGTCGAAGGTTTTACGGTAGCGCTTGCCTCCAGCTCCTGCACGAACCTAGAGTGCAGGACATGCGGAGAGACGAAAAGATCCTGGTCGTCGAGGACAACCCCATCATCTGCCGTTCGATGGAGGCGCTCTTCAACTGCGACTGCGCGACGGACGGCTGGGATGCCATCGAAAAGCTCGAGACCGGCGACTACGCCGCCATCGTCATCGACGCAGACGTCCCCCACCACAGCGGCTACGGCGTCCTGGCCTACCTCCGCGAAGAAGTGGGCGAAGAGCTCCGGAACGTGATCTTCATGACCAGCTCCGACCGCGACACCGTCCGCCGCAACTTCGGCCTGCAGTTGACGGTGGTAGGCAAGGATCAGGCGGTGGAGGAGATCACGCGGGTCCTGGAGGGGTAGGGCGCTGAGGCGGTCGCTCCAATGGCGTGTTCGAGCGGCCGCCTTCGCGGCCGCGGTTGTGTGCGATTCCCGTTAACCCCGCGCTTCGCACGGGGCTACATTTGTAAGGCGCGCCTTCGCGCGCCACCTGACCGGACCGCCAACGTCCCGCTGGCTGACGCGCAGGCGTCTCGCCTGCGCGCTCTACTCATCCCAGTACCCGGGCCGTCGCCGGTCGTGCGCGATTGCGAGTACCGTGATGTGACGCTCGAGACGAATGAATACGACGTGATACGGAAAGTTGTGGACCGGAAGGCGTCGTACGTCGGGGTCACGAACGCCGGGAACGAATGCTCCAGTGTCGGGAAACTGTTCAAGGTGGCGGAGTGTTTGCCGAACTTCTGCGGCGAATCGCCGTGCTACCTCGCCGCTGCGTTCTCCGTACCAGGCGACTACTTCACGCAGTTCGCGCCGCGCACGCTGGCGAAGGCGAACGGATTTCAACGCGACAACACGTCCCGCTGAATTTCGTCGAGGACGAGCCGCCAGTCTTCATCGTCGTCGGGATTCTGCCGGGCGTCCGCGGCGCGGCGCTCGATCTCGGCCGCCCATGCGGACTCCACGTCGGCTTCGGCTGCGTCCAGGCTTGCCAGTAATTGCGCCGCGAGCTCGGCACGGTCCGCGGGCGCAAGCGTCAACGCCTGTTGGAACACCTTCTGTGCGTTCGTCGTCACAGGTTCATGCTAGAGCGTAAGGGCATCGCGAACAAGTAGGCCGGCGGTTACAAGTACCGCTCGCGGACAACGCGCAAATGATGCAACTCGTGTCCAGCGACGTGGAAAGCGAGGCCGCGGACGGACGCTTCGTAGCCGTTCACTACACCGCGACGGAGCCATTCCTCGGGGGTGAGGGATTCGAAGAACGCGACGGTGGACTCGCGCACGACCTTGTACTCGCGCAACAACTGCGCGAAGGTGCGGGACTCGAAGGTCGTCGCGGCGACGTACTCCTTTTCGTCGAAGCCGGCCAGCGGCCGCTTGTCGGAGCGAGCGACGCACAAGGCGCGGTAGGCGAAGATGCGCTCGTCGTCGATGAGGTGGCCGAGGACTTCTTTGAGGGTCCATTTACCGGGCGCGTAAACGATGCGCTCCTCGGGCAGGGCGCCGAACAAACCAACGGTCTCACGAGCACACGCGCGCAGCGCTTCGATGGCGTCGTCGCCGGGGACGAAGGCGATGTCGTCCGCGGCGTAGGGAGCGTATTCGCCGATCTCCGGGCGGCCGGTCATGATGCGACGGGCGCGGTGATGTTGGAGAAGACGCGCAAAATCGCGTCCGCGCTCCGCGCCGCGTCCTCCTCGGTGGTCGCCCAGTTGGACACGGAGATGCGCATGGCGGCCTTCTCCTGCCACGTCGTGCCGCCGAGCCAGCAGGTGCCTTCCTGCTGCACGCCGGTGACGACGCGGCGGGTGAGGTCGTCGTCGTCGCCGAAGCGCACGAGCACCTGATTCGACACCACGTCGTTGAGCACCGCGACGCCGGGCGCGCGGCGCAACGCATCCGCCATCTGCCGCGCGCGCGCGCAGCAACGCTCGATGAGGTGCGCCACGCCGGTGCGCCCGAGGGCGCGCAGGGTGGCGTAGACGGTGATGCCGCGGCCGCGGCGGGAGAACTCCGGCACCCAGTCGACGGCGTCGCGCTCGACGCCCTTGGTCTGCACCAGGTACGCCGCTGTCGACGTCATCGCCGCCCGCTGGTCCTCGGCGTGCCGCACGATCGCGACGCCGTTGTCGTACGGGACGTTGAGCCACTTGTGTGCATCGGTCGCCCACGAGTCCGCGAGGTCGATGCCGTCCGCGAGGTACCGCAGCTCGCGCGACGCGCGCGCCCACAGGCCGAACGCGCCGTCGACGTGCATCCAGGCGCCATGCTCTCGCGCAATCTCGCCGATCTCGCGCAGCGGGTCGAACGCGCCCGTGTTCACGTTGCCGGCCTGCGCACAGAGGATCGTCGGGCCGCTGAGGTTGTCGAGCAGGCGGCGCAGGCGGTCGGGGCGCATCCTCCCCTCCCCGTCCGTCTCGACGCGCAGCAGGTGGCGCGTGCCGAACCCGAGGTAGCGCATGGCCACGTCGATGGTGATGTGCGACTCCGCGCTCGTGACCAGGTTGATCCGCGGCGCCCCCATCAGCCCCTCGGCCTCCACATCCCACCCCGCGCGCCGCAGCACGCCGTGGCGCGCGGCGGCGAGGCAGGTGAAGTTGGCCATCTGACAGCCGGTGACAAAACCGAGGCCGGACTCGCGCGGGAGATCGAAGAGGTCGAGAAGCCACTCGCGCGCGACGTCTTCGATCACCGAGACCAGCGGCGAGGTGGCGTAGATGCCGGGGTTCTGGTCCCACGTGCTCGTGAGCCAGTCCGCCGCGAGCGCGACCGGGTAGCTGCCGCCGATGACGAAGCCGAAGTAGCGCGGGCCCGCGCAGGCGATCGCGCCGCGGTCGCCTTGCGCCGCGAGAAGGTCGATGACCTTCGCAGGGTCCTCGCCGCCGTCGCCGAGCGGCGCGCGCAGCGCGGCGAGGAGCTCGTCGCGCGTGGCGCGGGCGCCCACGTGACGCTCGGGCAGCGCACGGAGGAATTCGGCGGCGTGGTGGTGAACGCGATCCAGCAGGGCTTCGTCGACCAATCCGTGACGGCTCATGTGCGCGAACATAGTGTTACACTCCTCTGGCGTCAAGTATGACAATCGGCTTATGACAATTTGGTCACCGCGACTTCCCGAAACAGATGCTCCGATCTACGGACGCATCGCCGACGCGCTCGAGCGCGACGTCCGCTCGGGCATGCTCATCCAGGGCAGCCAGCTCCCCACGCACCGCGAGCTCGCCCGCGAGCTCGGCATCACGCCGGTCACCGTCACGCGGGCGTATTCCGAGGCGGCGCGGAGGGGATTGGTGGAGTCGTCGACCGGGCGCGGGACGTTCGTCCGCGCGACGCGCCGCGACCTGGCCGTGGGCGAAGAGCTCGATCTGGCGACGAACACCGTCAGCATCGCGCTGCCCGCGCCGTCGCCGGCAATGCTGCAGCGCGCGGGATCGATGCTCATGAACGGGACGTATGCCGTGGGCATGGGGACGGAGCGGCATCGCGCCGCCGGAGCCGCGTGGCTCTGTCAGGCTTCCAGCATCCGGAAGACAGACCCCGCGCGCGTCATCGTCACCGCGGGCACGCAGCACGCGCTCTTCCTCGCCTTCGCCGCGACGACGAAGCCGGGCGACGTCGTGTTCACCGAGGCGGTGACGTATCACGGCGTGAAGGCGGTGGCGGCGGTGCTGCACCTCAAGCTCGAGCCACTGCCGCTCGACCGCTACGGGCTGATGCCCGACGCGCTGGAGCGCGCAGCAAAAGCACGTACCGGGAGAGTCGTCTATACGATTCCGTCGCTGCACAATCCCACCACCATCGTCATGCCGGAGAAGCGCCGGCGCGAGATCGCCGTAGTGGCCGAGCGCCACGGGCTGACGATCATCGAGGACGACGTTTCCGGGTTCCTGCTGGACAAAACACCGCCTGCGATCGCTACGTTCGCACCCGACCGGACGATCTTCATCTCCGGACTCGGCAAGGCCATCGCCGCGGGGCTGCGCGTCGGCTATCTGGTCGCGCCGGACGCGTACCGATCGCGCGTGCAGAGCGCGCTGAACGCGACGGTGCTGTTCTCCTCCCCTGTCGTGGCAGAGCTGGCGACGACATGGATCGAGGACGGCACGGCCGCGCGCATCGCGGAGCAGAAGCGGGCGGAGGTCGCGCTGCGGCAGCGGATTTCGCGGCGGATGCTGCGGCACGAAGGCGGCGACCCGCGCGCGATGCACCTCTGGGTCGAGCTGCCGAAGCGCTGGACGGCGGATGCGTTCGTGGAAGAGGCGCGGCGCCGGCGGGTGCGGATCGCGAGCGCGTCGTCGTTCGCGGTGACGCAGGACGTGCCGCGCGCGGTGCGCATCAGCATCGGCGCGCCGGGGACGATCTCGGAGCTGGAAGCGGCGTTGAATGTCATCGCCGGCATCGGCGAGGAGCGCATCCGTGAGCCGATCGTTTGAATTCTCCGTCCCCCTCTCTCTGTGGCTCTGTGGTGAATGCACATGAGTATTCACCACAGAGGCACAGAGAGCGCAGAGGGAGACGGAGACTTTGATGATGGAGATCAGCACGGATCGCGCGCGGATGGACGCGAGACCATTCACCGCTACCTCTCACGCGCGATGCGCACGCGCTCTACGCGCAGTTCGGGTTCGCGCCGCTGGAAGCGCCGGAGCGGCACATGGCGCTGGCGGTGAAGAACCCCTACCCCCCGCTGAGCGCGGGCAGGATGTAGATCTCCGTGCCGTCGCGCACGCGCGTGGCCAGGCCGTCCGTGTCGCGGATGCTCTCGCCGTCGACGAAGACGTTCACGTGCTGGCGCACTTCGCCGAGCTCGGTCAGCACGCGGTCGCGCACGCCGGGGCACTCCCGCCACAGCAGCGACAGCGCTTCGGACGCCGAGGCGGCGTCGCCGTTCACGCGGACCTCGCCGCGATTGCCCGCGAGCTCGCGCAACGGTCCGGGGATGACGAAGGCGAACATCATGCGATCCGCGCGGCCTCGACGGAGACCACCGGCGGCAGTCCGTCGAGGATCTCCATCCAGCTCTCGCCTGCGTCCGCCGAGCCGAACAACCTTGCCGCTGCGGGTGCCGAAGTAGACACCGCCCGCCAGCGGATCGACGGCCATGGCATCGCGCAGCACGGTCTCGTACGCGCCTTCCTGCGGCAGCCCGTTCGTCATCGGCTCCCAGCTCGCCCCCGCATCGCGCGTCCGGTACACGCGCAGCTTCCCCTCGGGCACGCAACGGAATCCGTCCGACTCCAGCGGCACGATCCACGCGCAATCCGGATCCTCGGGATGAACGACCATCGGGAAACCGAAGTCCGAGGGGACGCCGTTGGCGATGTCGGTCCAGGTCTCGCCGCGATCGTCGGTGCGGTAGAGGCCCCAGTGGTTCTGCAGGAACATCCGCTCGGGCTTGGTCTCGGACTGCGCGACCTTGTGGACGCACTGGCCGAACTCGGGGTATTTGTCGGGGAGGAACTCGGCGCGCACGCCGTTGTTCGACGGCCGCCAGGTCGCGCCGTCATCCTCGGTCGACATACATGCCGGCGGTGGATACGGCGATGCGGATGCGCCGCGGATCGGTCGGGATCGAGGAGGATGGTGTGGAGACAGAGTCCGCCGCCGCCGGGCTGCCAGCTTCGGCCGCTGCGGGTGGTTCCACAGTCCCTCGGTCAGCCGCCAGCTCTCGCCTGCATCGCGAGAGATGAAGAGAGCCGCGGGCTCGACACCGGAGTAAAGCGTGTCGGGCTCACTCGCGCGGCCGGGGACAAGCTGCCAGATGTTCGTGAGCGCAGCGTCCGCGCCCTCGGGGAACTTGACGTTGGCTTCCTCGGGGTTAGTCCAGTCCTGTCCGAAGTCGTCGCTGGAACGGAGGACGGCGCCCCAGTGCATGCTCTGCGGTCCGGCCCAGATGCGCCGGCGGCCTTCGCGGCCGTCGTAGGCCATGGCGTAGACGGCGCTCCCGGGAAAGTACGGGCCGCCGACGTCCCACTGTTTGCGCGCGGCATCCGCGCGCAGGAGGAAGGCGCCTTTCATGGTGCCGACGAGGAGGAGAATGTCGCCGCT
The DNA here is from genome assembly GCA_963821585.1 of uncultured Acidobacteriota bacterium. Classification (GTDB taxonomy): domain Bacteria; phylum Acidobacteriota; class Thermoanaerobaculia; order Gp7-AA8; family Gp7-AA8; genus QHVT01. The sequence goes on along the minus strand of CAWGEI010000003.1, from coordinate 1,312,034 downwards.
GCTGGGGGTGATGTGACGCGTGTCCGGCATGGGACGGATTCTATCGCTATGGAGTGCGGAGGCAGCGCCTCCGCTTTCCTATTCGCACGCCTTGCGCGTTGAGGAACCCGAATTCGAAAGCGGAGGCGTTGCCTCCGCACTCCATAATGCCGCGATGATTCGCGCTCTTGGAGACGACGAGCTCGACGCTTACATCGCGCTGCGGCAGAGGGCGCTGCGCGAGTGTCCGCTGGCGTTCGGAGCATCGGCGGACAACGACTTTGCGTCGTCGCACGACGCGCTGCGCCCGCAGATCGCGCGCGCGCCGGACTGGATGCTGTTCGGCGCGTTCGACGGCGCCGCGCTTGCGGGCGCCGTGGGCGTCATCCGCATGCACCACGCGAAATACACGCACTGGCTGGAGCTGTGGGGCATGTACGTCGCGCCGGAATCACGCGGGCGCGGGCTCGGCGCGCAACTGCTCGACGCGGTGATTGCGCACGCGCGCGGGATGAATGCGGTGGCCTGGATCAAGCTCAGCGTCACGACGGCCGCGGAGGACGCGCGGCGGCTGTACGAGCGGGCGGGCTTCACGATCTGGGGGACGCAGCCCGACGCGCTGCGCTACGAGGGCCATGCAGTGGATCAACACTACATGGCCCTGCGAATCATCAGTTGATGGTGATCGTCGCGGTATTGCTGTTGGCGGTGGACGACGGGCAGCCGGAGCTCGTCACGCGCACCCAGAAAAGGGACGTCCCCTTCTTCGTGTACGGACCGATGGTGTGCGACGACGTCGTCGCGCCGGCGATCGGCGACGAGGTGTTGCCGCTGGCGCCGTTGTACCACTGATACTGCAGCGTGGCCGTACCGCTGGCCACGACCGAAAGGATGCGCGTCACGTTGCGGGGCATGGTCTGGCTCAGCGGATGGGTGGTGATCACCGTCGGCGGATTGGCGGTAACGCTCACCGGCGCGCTGGTGCGCCCACAGCCATTCGCGTTGAAAACGGTGACGACGTACGAGCCCGGCGTGCTCACCGTGATCGACCGTGTGTTCGCCCCGTTCGACCAGAGATATGACGTGCTCAGGGGAGCGGTCAGCGTAACGCTGGCAAAGGGGCAGAGAGCGGTCGGGCCGCTGGGAGTAATGACCGGGACGGCCGGCAACGGATTGACCGTGACGCTCGTCGGCGCGCTCGTCGCGCTGCAGCCGGCGGCGCTCGTGGTCGTCACCGAGTACGAACCCGATGCGCTCACCGTGATCGCCCGCGTCGTCGCGCCGGTAGACCATGCGTAGGACAGACCCGCGGGCGCGGTCAGTGTCACCGACCCGCCCTGGCAGAACGTCGTCGGGCCGCTCGGCGTGATCGTGGCCGCGGGGGTGGGGTTGACCGTGACGCTCGTCGGCGCGCTCGTCGTACTGCATCCGCTGGCGTTGGTGACCGACACGGTATACGAGCCGGACGTGCTCACCACGATTGACCGGGTCATCGCGCCGTTCGACCATGAGTACGACAGACCCGCGGGCGCGGTCAGCGTCACCGAACCGCCCTGGCAGAACGTCGTCGGGCCGCTCGGCGTGATCGTGGCCGTGGGTCTGGGGTTGACCGTGACGGTCGTGGCCGCACTCGTCGCGCTGCAGCCGTTCGCGTTTGTGACCGTCACGCTATACGAACCCGACGTGCTCACGACGATCGACTGCGTCGTCGCCCCGTTCGACCACAGATACGACCCGCTCGCCATCGCGGTGAGCCTCACCGAGCCTGCCTCGCAAAACGTCGTCGGACCATTGGGCGAGATCACCGGAGTGTCTGGGGTGGGATTGACCGTGACTACCGTCGCCGCGCTCGTCGCGCTGCAGCCGTTCGCATTCGTGACCGTCACGTTGTACGACCCGGCCGCGCTCACGGCGATCGACTGGGTCGTCGCGCCGTTGGACCAGAGATACGACGCGCTGGTGGGCGCGGTCAGCGTCACCGAACCGCCCTGGCAGAACGTCGTCGGGCCGCTCGGCGTGATCGCCGGCTGGGAGGGATTCGCGCTGACGGTGACGCCGGTGGCCGCGCTAGTCGCGCTGCAACCACTCGCGTTCGTAGTCGTCACCGCTGTACGAACCGGACGCGCTCACCACGATCGACTGCGTCGTGGCGCCAGTCGACCAGAGATAGGACGCGCTCGCGGACGCCGTCAGCGTGACCGACCCGCCTTCGCAGAACGTCGTCGGGCCGCTCGGCGTGATCGCCGCCGTGGGCAGTGTGTTGACAGTGACAGCCGTCGCCGCGCTCGTGGCCGTGCAGCCACTCGCATTGGTGACCGTCACGCTATACGAGCCGGACGCGCTCACCACGATCGACTGTGACGTCGCGCCGTTCGACCAGAGATACGACGCGCTTGCGGACGCCGTCAGCGTCACCGATCCGCCTTCGCAGAACGTCGTCGGGCCGCTCGGCGTGATGGCCGGCTGGGCCGGATTCGCATTGACCGTGACGCTCATCGCCGCGCTCGTCGCACTGCAACCGCTCGCGTTGGTGACCGTCACGCTATAGGAGCCGGACGCGTTGACCGCGATCGACTGCGTCGTCGCCCCGGTCGACCAGAGATAGGACGCGCTGGCGGGCGCGGTGAGAGTCACCGAGCCGCCTTCGCAGAACGCCGTCGGGCCGCTCGCGCTGATCGCCGGCTGAGCCGGATTCGCATTGACCGTGACGCTCGTCGCCGCGCTCGTCGCGCTGCAGCCGTTCGCGTTGGTGACCGTCACGCTGTACGAGCCGGACGCGTTGACCGCGATCGACTGCGTCGTCGCGCCGGTTGACCAGAGGTACGACGCGCTCGCGGGCGCGGTCAGCGTCACCGACCCGCCTTCGCAGAACGTCGTCGGGCCGCTCGCGCTGATCGCCGGCTGGGCCGGATTCGCGTTGACCGTGACGCTCGTGGCCGCGCTCGTCGCGCTGCAACCGCTCGCGTTGGTGACGGTCACGCTGTACGAGCCGGACGCGCTCACCACGATCGACTGCGTCGCCGCGCCGGTCGACCACAGGTACGACGCGCTCTCGGACGCGGTCAGCGTCACCGACCCGCCTTCGCAGAACGTCGCCGGGCCGCTGGCCGCGATCGTCGCCGCGGGCAGTGTGTTGACGGTGACATTCGTCGCCGAGCTCGTCGCACTGCAGCCGCTCGCATTCGCGACCGTCACGCTGTACGGGCCCGACGCGGTGACGACGATGGACTGCGTCGTCGCGCCGTTCGACCATAGATAAGACGCGCTCGCAGGCGCCGTCAGCGTGACCGACTCACCTTCACAGAACGTGGTCGGTCCGCTCGCCGTCACCACCGGCGTCGCGGGATTCGCGTTCACCGTGACGCTCGTCGCCGAGCTCGTCGCGCTGCAACCGCTCGCGTTTGTGACGGTCACGCTGTACGAGCCGGACGCGCTCACCGCGATCGCCTGCGTCGTGGCGCCGTTGGACCAGAGATACGACGTGCTTGCAGGCGCCGTCAGCGTGACCGATCCGCCTTCGCAGAACGTCACCGGACCGCTCGCCGTCACCACCGGCGTCGCGGGATTCGCGTTGACCGTGACGCTCATGGCCGCGCTCGTCGCGCTGCAACCGCTCGCGTTCGTGGTCGTCACCGTGTACGCGCCGGACACGCTCACCGCGATCGACTGCGACGTTGCGCCGGTCGACCACAGATACGACGCGCTCTCGGACGCGGTCAGCGTCACCGACCCGCCTTCGCAGAACGTTGTCGGGCCGCCAGCGGTGATGGTGGCCGCCGGAGCCGGGTTGACCGTCACGCTGGCGAAGCCCGCCCTCGTGCCGGTGCAGATCGCATCGGAGAAGGCGATGATGGTGTACGTCGTCGTCGCCGACGGCGACACCACGCGCGTCGCCGGCGACGCGGTGAGGCCGCTCTGCGTCACGCCGTCAGACCAGGTGATGCTCCACGGCGCCGTGCCGGTGAGATCGGCCTGAATGGTGGCCGGGCCGCCCGGACAGATCGCATCCGTACCGCTCGCCGTCGCCGTCGGAACCTCGGCGTTCAGCACCACGGGGTCCGAGGTATTCGAGCAGCCCGTCGGGTTCGTGACCGTGACGGTATAGGTGCCCGGCGCGTGGGCCTGGATGTTCCGGGTGGTCTCCCCCGTCGACCACAGGTAGGTACGGGCGGGGATGTACTGCGGGGCGCTGAGCGTCACGGTCTCGCCGTTGCAGTACGGCGCGGGGTTTCCGAAGATCGAGACCGTCGGTTTCATCTGGGCATCGACGTGGACGGTGATGAAGTCCGACCGCTTCGTGCAGCCGTTCGCGTCAATCGTCTCGACCCAGTAGCTCGCGCTGCCGGACGGAGTAAAGGTGATGGACTGCGTCGTCGCGCCGGTCGACCACAGGTAGCTCACGGCCGCACTCGACCCGAGCGTGACGGAGCCGCCGGGGCAGACGTTCGTGGTGGACGCGGTGATGGTGGGCTTCACCGGGACGTTCTCGGTGACGGTGACCGGCGCCGAGACAGCGGTGCAGCCGTTCGCACTCGTCACAGTGACGCTGAACGAGCCGGATGCGCTGACGACGATCGAGTGCGTCGTCGCGCCAGTCGACCACAGGTAGGACGCGCTCGCGGGCGCCGTCAGCGTCACGGACCCGCCGTCGCAGAAGGACGTCGGTCCGCTGGCCGTGATCGTCGTCGCGGGCAATGCTTTCACGACCACGTTCGTCGCGGCGCTCGTCGCGCTGCAACCGCTCGCATTCGTCACCGTGACGCTGTAGGAGCCGGCCGCGCTCACGGCGATGGACTGCGTCGTCGCGCCGTTCGACCACAGGTACGACGCGCTGGCAGGCGCGGTGAGCGTCACCGATCCGCCTTCGCAGAACGTCGTCGGACCGCCCGCCGTCACGACCGGAGTCGCGGGCGCCGCGTTCACGACGACCTCAGTCGCCGCGCTCGTCGCGCTGCAACCGTTCGCGTTCGCGACCGTCACGCTGTACGTCCCTGCCGAGCCGACCACGATCGACGGCGTCGTCGCTCCGTTGGACCAGGAGTACGAGTCGCCGCCGGCGGCCGTGAGCGTCGTCGAGCCGCCCGGGCAGAACGTGAGATTGCCGGAGATCGACGCCACCGGGAGCGGGTTCATGACCACTGTCACAGACTGGCTGGACGTGCAGCCGCTCGCGTTCGTCACGGTGAGCGTGTACGTGCCGCCCTCCGTCACCTCGATGTGCGACTCCGTGGCACCCGTCGACCAGGCGTACGTCCACGACGGATCGTTCCCCGTCGCGGTCAGCTCCACCACCGGCACACCGCAGAAGTCATAGGACGAGCCGCTGCCGGGCGTGCTCGGCTCCTCCGAGCCCTGCGCGCGCACGTCGATCGAGAACGCGGGCCCCTCGCTGTACGGGATGGTCACGCTCGCCGCCGGCGAGCTGCAGCCAAACGAATCCCTGCCCGAGACGGAGAGGGTCACGTTGCCCGCGCCATCGGGAACGAACATGGGATCCGAGCCCGTCGTGGAGGTGCTCGTGTTGCCGGTGCCGTCGACGAAGAATCCGTTCGTGATCGACCACCACAACGTGTTCCAGGTCCCCTCAGCGGGCGGCTCCACCGTCACCGCAACGGGATCCAGAGAGCACAAGCTGGCCGGCGCATGGATCACGACCGGGTTGATCTCCCGGATCGACACCTGCCGGGTCCCCTGCGGCGAAGTGCATCCGTAGCTGTCGCGGGCAAAGGCCGAGAGGGTCACGGGGCTGGTCGTGTTGGCGATGAACATCACCTCACTGCCCTGCGCCGACGTACTCTCGACCCCGAACTGGTCCACGAACTTGCCGTTGGTGATGCTCCACCACACCGACTCCCACGCTCCCTCGGCCGGCGGCTCCACCGACGCGCCGGCAGGCATATAGGGGCAGACCTGGGCCGGCGCGGTGACCACGACCGCACCGATCTCGCGAATCGACACATTCCGGGTCCCCTGCGGCGAAGTGCATCCGTAGCTGTCGCGCGCGAAGGCCGACAGGGTCACGGGGCTGGTCGTGTAGGCGATGAACATCACCTCGCTGCCCTGCGCCGACGTGCTCTCGACTCCAAACTGGTCCACGAACTTGCCGTTGGTGATGCTCCACCACACCGACTCCCACGTTCCCTCGGCCGGCGGCTCCACCGATGCGCTGGCCGGCATGTACGGGCAGACCTGCGCCGGGGCTGTAAGCACAACTGCATCGATCTCCCGGATCGACACATTCCGGCTCCCCTGCGGCGAAGTGCATCCGTAGCTGTCGCGCGCGAACGCCGAGAGGGTCACGGGGCTGGTCGTGTCGGCGATGAACATCACCTCACTGCCCTGCGCCGACGTGCTCTGGTTCCCGAACTGATCCACGAACTTGCCGTTGGTGATGCTCCACCACACCGACTCCCACGTCCCCTCGGCCGGCAGCTCCACCGATGCGCTGGCCGGCATGTACGGGCAGACCTGCGCCGGGGCTGTAAGCACCACCGCATCGATCTCGCGGACCGACACCTGGGCCGTGCCCTGGGACGCCTGGCAGCCGGCATTGGAAAGGGCAAACGCCGAGAGCGTGACCGGCTGGGTCGAGTCGGCGGCGAACGTCACGTTCTGTCCCTGGGCGGAGGTCGACTGGCCGTAATACGGATCGGTGAAATAGCCGTTCGTGATCGTCCACCACACGCCGTTCCACGAGCCCGAGCCGTCGGGCGGCGGCTGGACGCTCGCCGAGGCGGGAGTGTGCGGGCAGGTCTCGGCCGGTGCGTCGATGACGACCGGAGCCATTTCCTGGAAAGCGACTTGCTCCGTTCCGCTCGACTGGCAGCCGGACTCGTTCATCGTCAGGACGCTGAGCGTCAGAGGAGCGGTCGTGGTGGCGACGAAGGTCACGGTCTCGCCCTGCGCCTGCTGCGAGGGGTAGCCGTACTCACTGACAAAGTAGCCGTTGCTGCTGATCGTCCACCAGATGCCGTTCCACTCCCCCTCGGCCGGCGGCTGCACACTGGCTGTCGCCTGGCCGCCGCAAGATGTGGCCGGTGCATCGATGACGACCGGGTCGAGCTCTTCGAACGTCACCTGCGCGGTGCCGTGTGGCGACGTGCAGTTGAAGGTGTCCATCGCGAAGGCGTCGAGCTGGATGGCGTCGATGTTGGTGACGACGACCGTGACGGTCTCGCCCTGCGCCGTCTCTGAATACCCGTGTCCGTTGTCGAAATGGCCTCCACCGCTGATCGTCCACCAGATGCTGTTCCACTCCCCTTCCGCGGGCGGCATAACGCTCGCCATGAACCTGCCGCCACAGCTCGTCTGGGGCGCGCTGATCACGATCGGATCGATCTCCCGCAACGGAACCTGCACCGAGCTCGTGGAGGTCACGCATCCGGCAGTGTCGCGTCCAAAGGCCGTGAGCGTGACCGGGGCGTTGGTGTAGCCGGGCTGAAACGTCACGCTCAGCCCCTGGGCGGAGCTCGACGGGTAGCCGTTTTGAACGAAGTTGCCGTTGCTGATGGTCCACCAGACCGATTCCCACGCTCCGCCTGCCGGCGGTGGAACGCTGGCGACACCATAGGCGGCAGGACAGATCTCGGCGGGCGCCTCGATGACGGGCGGCGCGCAAGACTGCGCATCCGCCGCCTGGGTGATGCCGATGAGGACAAGGATCACCAGGGCGACACGCCTGACGGTTGCGTGGTACATAAAGACTCTCTCTCTCTTTTGGGACGTTGGACCTGTGCTGGGAGTGGTAGGAAGGTACTGGAAAGCGGCCGGCGGGCGCAAGTGTGGACGTCCGCCCGCGCGGCCGGCCTACCGCCGCGGAATCTTATGAAAACGCACGCGTTTGGTACCGCCGTGACTATGCGACAGACGCGGGAGATCCGTATCGGAAATGTAACGATCGGCGGCAGCAACCCGATCGCGGTGCAATCGATGACCGCGACACGCACAGTGGACATCCCGGCGACCATCCGCCAGGTGGAGCTGCTCGAGGCTGCCGGCGCGGACGTGATCCGCATCGCCGTCGACAACCCGAAGGACGTCGCCGCGCTCGCGGAGATCCGCGCCGCGCGCCCGAACGCGAACCTCTCCATCGACCTGCAGGAAAACTACAGGCTCGCCGAAAAAGTCGCGCCGTACGTCCAGAAGCTCCGCTACAACCCGGGCCACCTGTATCACCTCGATCGGGACAAGTCGGTGCAAGAGAAGGTGGCGTACCTCGTCTCCGTCGCGCGCGAGCACAATTGCGCGATGCGCATCGGGGTGAACGCCGGCTCGGTCGATCCGGAGAAGCTGGCCAAGTACTCGAAAGACGACTCGATCACGCCGATGCTGGAGTCCGCGCTCGAGCACTGCGCGATGCTGGACGACCTCGGCTTCGACCAGTACTGCGTCTCGATCAAGGACTCGGATCCGAACAAGGTCATCGACTCGAACATCCGCTTCGCCGAGGCGCGGCCGGACGTGCCGCTGCACCTCGGCGTGACCGAGGCGGGGATGCCGCCGGACGGGATCATCAAGACCCGCATCGCGTTCGAGCAGCTCATCACCCGCGGCATCGGCGACACGATCCGCGTCTCGCTCACCCTCCCCTTCGAGAGCAAGGGCGACGAGGTGACGGTGGGACGGCAGATCCTCGACGACATCGCAGCCGGGCGCTTCCGCTCCGTGCCGCGGTTCGAGCACAAGGGACTGAACATCATCAGCTGCCCGTCGTGCTCGCGCGTGGAGAACGAAGCGTTCATCGAGCTGGCGCAGAACGTGCGGGAAATGACGCTGTACGCGAAGGAACATGACATTACCATCGCGGTGATGGGCTGCCGCGTGAACGGTCCGGGCGAAACAGACGACGCGGACCTCGGCATGTGGTGCGCGCCGAGCTATGTGAACCTGAAGCGCGGCGAGGAGTCGCTGGGGCACTTCACCTACGACGAGATCCTCGGCCGCCTGCGCGTGGAGCTCGATCGTCTCATCGAAGAGAAATCGGCCGTCGGAGAACCTGCTTGAAGCGTGTCCATTACCTGATCCTGTCCGCCGTCATCATCCTGTTCGACCTCTGGACCAAGTCGCTGGTGCTCGCGCGCATCCAGTTGCACGACGCGATTCCGGTGATCCCGGACTTCTTCCAACTCGTCCACGTCCGCAACACCGGCGCGGCGTTCGGCCTCGGCGCCAACGCGTCGTCGAAGCTCGTGCCGATCCTGCTGAACGCGGGGGCGATCGCGGTGTTCTGCGTGGTGGTGGTGTACGCGCTGCGGACCGCGGTGACGGACCGCCTGCTGCAGACCGGCCTCCACCTCATCCTCGGCGGCGCAATCGGCAATCTGCTGGACCGCTTCCGCTTCGGGTACGTGGTGGACTTCCTGGACGTGTACGTCGGCCGCTACCACTGGCCGGCGTTCAACGTCGCGGACTCCGCGATCTGCATCGGCATCGCCCTGCTGTTCTTCGACATGCGGAAGAAGCCGGAGACAGAACCGGCGGCCGAGTCAGCGTAGGCGCTCCCCCGGACCGCCGCCGTCCCGGCGGCTGATCCGGCGGCGTCCTCGCCGCCGGCGCTCTCGCGCGACATTCCCCCACACGCCCAAGCGCAGGCGCGGGACGCCTGCGCATCAGCCGGCGGGGACGCCAGCGGTCCGGACCGCAGCCGTTCCGGCGGCTGTTCCGGCGGCGTCCTCGCCGCCGGCGCTCTCGCGCGACATTCCCCCACCCGCCCAAGCGCAGGCGCGGGACGCCTGCGCATCAGCCGGCGGGGACGCCAGCGGTCCGGACCGCAGCCGTTCCGGCGGCTGTTCCGGCGGCGTCCTCGCCGCCGGCGCTCTCGCGCGACACTCCCCCACCCGCCCAAGCGCAGGCGCGGGACGCCTGCGCATCAGCCGGCGAGGACGCCAGCGGTCCGGACCGCCGCCGTCCCGGCGGCTGATCCGGCGGCGTCCTCGCCGCCGGCGCTCTCGCGCAACATTCCCCCACCCACCCAAACGCAGGCGCGGGACGCCTGCGCATCAGCCGGCGGGGACGCCAGCGGTCCCGTTAGAGTTAGATCCACGGCGGGCGGCCGAACGGCAGCAGCAGGCCCGCCACGATCGACAGCGCGCAGAGGATGGCGATGGCGAGCCGTACCGGCCGGGTCGCGATGCCCGCGCTCTCCAGGAACACGAGCCCCGCCTCGGTGCAGATCGCGCCGCCGATGATCATCGGCCATGCGAATTCGAGCATGAAGCGTGCGGTCGTCCAGCGGCAGGTGGCGAGGCCGAGGAGCACGATCCAGCCGGACAGGACGTAGATCGCGCCGGCCTTGAACCCCGGGTCGAGCGGTGTGCGGCGCAACGCCAGCAAGGCCGCGAAGGCCGTCCCGATCAGGACGAACGGCGTGACCGCCGCGATGCCCGCGACCCGCTCGGGCTGCCCGAGGTAGTTGACGGAGGCGTCCAGCCGGGCGCGCTGCACTTCGACGTACGGGAAGTCACTCAGCACGGCAGGCGACCACGCGACGTAGTGCAGCACCCCGTTCGCGAAGCGCAGCGCCTCGGCGCCATTGCGCAGACCACAATGTGCGCAGTCATCCATGCGGGCCATGTTGAGCTGGTAGCAGATACCGAAGTCGAACGGCGAGTGAAAGCGCGCGTAGTTGTAGACCATCACGCCCGCACCGATGACGACGAGCGGCGCCAGAAATGCGATCGCACGCCGCCGCGCGATCACGAGCACGACCGCACCCGCGACGAACAACAGCACGCCGAGGTTCGGGCGCGAAGCGATCGCCAGCGCGAGGCAGAGTCCCATCGTCACCGCGGCGCGGGCGCTCTTCGATTCGAGAAAGCGGAGCAGCGCGTATGCGAAACCGGCCGTGAACAGCGCAGCCGACGCGATCGGGAGCTGATAGAACTTCGGCCGGCCGAGCAGGTACGGGATGACGTTCCCGACCCCGGCGACGAGGACCCAGAACCAGAGCGGCACCTGCGAGCGCGGCACCGCGCGCTGCAGCACGAGCACCCACAGCAGGAAGGCGACCGACGTCAGGAGCGTCGAGGCCAGCGCGTCCGAGGGATACGCACCCGTCACCAGCCGCACCGGGAGGTGCAGCAGCAACGCGGGCACGGGCGAGAAGTAGAGGTAGTACTTCCCTTCGAAATAGCTCGCGTCCCACAGCACCGGCACCCGCGCCGCCTTGCGCATCCGCCACGAGTACGGATCGGGAAGCTGCGCGAGCGCGAGCGAAGGCTCGTGCGCCATGCTGAGCTGCCCGCGCAGGAAACCCTCCGAAAGGCTCGCGTAGTACGACTCCTCCCACGACACGAGCGGGAACGTGAAGCGGCCGTCGCTGCCGAGGAACGCGTAGACGGCGAGCACCACGAGGAAGGCGCAGGACGTCAGCCAGCGATGGAGAGTCATCGACAGCGCGCGAGAATAACACCCGAGCCCGCGAGGACCCACAACGCGACCGGCAGCACCGACAGCGGATTCCCAGGACCGAACAGCGTCTCGCCGAGGTTGAAGCTGGCCCACGCGGACTCGTGCGAGCCGCGCGGATAGCTGCGATGCGGGAGCGCCTCGTCGATGGCCTGCTCGTTGATGGACGTGCCTCCGGCCGCGAGCAGGTACCGCACCGGGTGGCGCTCGGCGCGGCGCGGCGTGGGATTCACCGCGGTCGCGAGGAGGTGCAGGCCGAACGCGAAGATGCCGAGTACGAGCGCGATCGAGCCGAGAGCGCGGCCGCGCAGGTAGAGCAGTGGGATCGCAAGAAGCGGCACCATCGGTATGAGGTACCGCGGACCGAAGGCCGCGCCGCCGTGCCAGCCGTTGAAGCCCGTCATGGCGAAGAAGAAGATCGCGCCGATTGCGAGGATCACCACGGCGTCGCGCCGCCGCATGCGATTGATCCCGAAGAACGCGAGGAGCAGGAACGGCGACGCGAAAAAAAGCCCCCGGTATTCGCTGAACGAGAGTCCCCACATCGCCTCGGGCATCGGCAGGCGGAACACGCCGAACAGCAGCCCCTTCTCCGTGAACTTCTGGCTCGTCTCCAGCGACGTGACGAACGCCGAACCGAAACATGCGTACTGATAGGCCGCCAGCGCGATGCCAAACGGCGCGCCGCCGAGGGCGAAGCGCAGCGCCGCTTTGCGGTCGCGGATCGCCAGCGCGATCAGCAGCACGATCGCCGCGGGGATGCACAGGTAGTACGACACGCCCGCGATCCCCGCGCAGATCCCCGCGAGCAGCGGACGCTCGTCGAGCCACACGAACGCCAGCAGCAGGAACAGCGCCGGCGGCACGTGCGCCATCATCAGCGTCGCGTACGGGAAGATGCCGGTCCCGAACGCCACCGCCAGCGCGACGCCCAGCGCCGCCACGCGAGACACGCGCCGCACGCCGTACAGATAGAGCACCGCGGGAATCAACGCGCCCGTGAGTCCGCACGTGAACACGGTCACGAGCCACGCGTTGAGCGTCATCCACATCCACGAGTCCACCGGCACCCGCGCCGCGCGCTCCACGAGCCACAGCGCCGCGTACGGGATCGCGCCGAGGAAGGAGATGCCCGGCGGCTTGTTGATGTACGCGCGCCACTCGCCGCCCTTGCGGATCCACGAGACGTCGCCCGTATTCAGGTGGGACGTGTCGATGTGCAGCGTCTGCCGCTCGACCAGCGCGCGGGTCAGGTCGAAGTGCGCGTTCTGATTCCAGCCGCCCCCGCTGAAGAACCACGCGTAGGTGATGAAGGCGAGGAGGAAGAGACCGGCGGCGATGCGGCGGTCCCTCCCTCGAAGCCCCGAGCGAAGTCGAGGGGCCAAGGTAGCACCGACGGCGCTCGATCCCACAGGCGACTGCACATCCAGCGCGTTTCGGCCGCGCTCAGCGTTGCTGCTAACCTGGCCCCTCGACTTCGCCCGGGGCGTGGGGATGCTCACACCGCGATCTCCCTCAACCCTTCGCTCACCCGCAGCGTCGGCTCCGTCATCTCCTGCACCTGCTCCGCCGTCACACCCGGTGCGACCTCGATCAGCTCGAGGCCGTCCGGCGTCACGTCGAGGACGCAGTAGTCGGTGATGATGCGGTTCACGCAGCCCACGCCCGTCAGCGGCAGGTTGCAGTTGTTCAGGATCTTCTTCTCGCCCTTCTTCGTGACGTGCTCCATCGTCACGATGAGGCGCTTCGCGCCGGCGACGAGGTCCATCGCGCCGCCCATCCCCTTCACCATCGCGCCCGGCACCATCCAGTTCGCGATGTCGCCCTGCTCCGAGACCTGCATCGCGCCCAAGATCGAGAGATCGACCTTGCCGCCGCGGATCATCGAGAACGAGTCCGCGCTGGAGAAGAACGACGCTCCGGCCAGGACCGTCACGGTCTGCTTCCCGGCGTTGATCAGGTCCGCGTCGACTTCCTCGTCGCGCGGGAACGGACCGAGGCCAAGGATGCCGTTCTCGGACTGCAGGATGACCTCCATCCCCTCCGGGATGATGTTCGCCACCAGGGTCGGCATGCCGATGCCGAGGTTGACGTAATAGCCGTCGCGCAGCTCCTGCGCGGCGCGGCGGACGATCTGCTCGCGTGTCAGTGGCATCGTTATCCCTTCCTCACCGTGCGCTGCTCGATGCGCTTCTGGCGCGGCGCGACGACGACGCGCTGGACGAAGATCCCGGGTGTGTGGATGCAGTCGGGATCGAGCTCGCCCGGCTCGACGAGCTCCTCGACCTCGGCCACGCAAATGCGGCCCGCGGTCGCGGCCATCGGATTGAAGTTGCGCGCGGTCTTGCGGTAGACGAGGTTGCCGAGGCGGTCGCCCTTCCAGGCGGCGACGAGCGAGAAGTCGCCGACGATGCCGCGCTCCATCACGTACATGCGGCCGTCGAACTCGCGCGTCTCCTTGCCGTTCGCGACGATGGTGCCGACGCCGGCGGGCGTGAAGAACGCGGGGATGCCCGCGCCTCCCGCGCGCATGCGCTCGGCGAGCGTCCCCTGCGGCACGAACTCCACTTCCAGCTCGCCCGCGAGGTACTGCCGCTCGAACTCCGCGTTCTCGCCGACGTACGACGAGACCATCTTGCGGATCTGCTTCGTCTGCAGCAGCAGCCCGAGGCCCCAGTCGTCGACGCCGGCGTTGTTGGAGACGCAGGTGAGACCGCTGACTTTCTTCGCGACGAGCGCGTTGATCAGGTTCTCCGGAATCCCGCAGAGGCCGAAGCCGCCCACGACGAGCGTGCCGCCGTCCGGAACGTCCTTCACCGCCTCTGCGGCGGAGGAAATGACTTTGTCGATCATGGCGGCGCGAAGATTATCAGAAGGTCATCGGCGGTTGATGGGGCCACCGACGGTATTCTGATGCGCATCATGACCAGCCGCGATGCCAGGGAGATGGCGGCCGGAGGTGGAGATGCAACCGCCGGTGGCGTCGAATACCAGTCGCTTCTCGCGGCGTCCGTCGCAGTGGCGATGCTGTCCGGCGGCACGATCAGCGCGTGGAATCTTCCGTCCGGAACGCGCATCGAGTTCGTCTGGTGCGAAGCGCCTCAGGCCGTCGATGACCTCAACGTTGGCCTGTCGAACGGCGGCGTCGTATACATCCAAGCTAAGCGCGCATTGTCGCTCGACGCGCAATTCCGTTCGTCGATCGACCAGTTCGTCCGACAGTTTCTCTCGACCGGCACAGCCGATCCCGCGAAGCCATGGCAGCGGCCGTTCGATCGCGAGCACGACCGGCTGGTCCTCGCGGCGGGTCGAGACAGCGCGATGTCGGTGCTCATCGACTTGCGGCGCGTTCTTGAGCGGCTCCGCGACTCGCCAGCACATCTGGCGCTCGGTGAACTCGTTCTGAGCGAAAAGGAGTCGCACGCGCGGACCAAACTCATCGAAGCGGCAACTCTCTCGTGGGCCGATCACGCCGGCAGGCCACCCCGCGCGCGCGAGTTGCGCGAGCTCTTCGCCGCGCTGCACGTGCAACGCGCCGACATCGAGAGCGGCGGCGCGGAAGAGGACGTTTCCAAGGACCGCCTTGGGATCGCGGTGGTGGCTAACCGCGGTGACGTCGAGCTCGCGTGGAACACACTCATTGCCGAAACGGTCGCGTTCGCGCGACAGCGAGGCGGGGCCACCGCCGATCAGCTCCGCCGTCGCCTCCGGGACGCTGGGATCCGTATAGTCGACCACGACAGCGACGTATGGATCTCCGGCATGCGCATCCATGAGATCTGTAAAGCGGCGCTACCGCGCCAGATCGAGCGCGTCGGCGGAGAAAAATACATCCGCGAGATGTTCGTTCCGCGGACGGTAATGCGGCGGCTCGACGCCCTCGCCGAAGTAGAGACCACGTTCCGGCGTAACGCAACCGGTCTTCTCGACAGGCTGGGCATAGCGGGCAACTATGCCGAGTTACCCCGCGCCATCGCAGCCGTCGAATCGTTCGCACGTGAAATCGAAACTTCACCGTCGCCACGGCGGCTGCTCGAGAACCTCGGTAGGCTGAAGACGGAGTTCCATCACGACGCCATCGCGGCAATCGAAGCCCAGGTACAACGCACCATCCGCGAAAAGGATGATGATCGATTCCGTGCGGGAGTCCGTCGCGTGCTCGAGCTGTTCGATTCTTGCGATGTCGCGAAATATGAGGCGCCGCAGGCTACGGCCGAGCGGCTGGCGGCGGGACGCGTAGACATCGTACGCAACACGATTCCCAAATTGAATCGGCTCTGGGAGCGCCTCCCCTGCGTCCCGTCCAGGAGCTTCGCGGAACCGTCCATCCTCGCCTCTTCCCTGCTCGACAATCTCGCGACACTGATCGACGCGATGTCGCGCCGTTGTGCGATTGTCACCGGCGCGGCGGGACACGGGAAGACGAACGCGCTCTGCGCGCTGGTCGAGCGGATTATCGAGCACGACCCCGTTATCCTCATCAACGGCGCCATGCGATTCACGGACGACCTCGCGATCGAGCGCGCGGTGACGCAGACGCTGTCACCGACGCCGCTGTCGCTGAATGCCGTTGGCGCCGCACTCGCGCGCAGCGGGCATCGGCTCTGGGTGATCGTCGACACGCTCGATCAGACGCCGGACCACGTCACCGCCGCGCAGGCCATCGGGCGATTTCTCGTTGATACTGCCGATCTGCGCATCAACACCGTGGTCGGCTGCCGCGACACGTTCTGGCCGTTCTTCGAGCCGGCCGTGCAGGCTCAACTCGCAGCGGGATCGCCGATCGTTCTTACGCCGTTCGAGGACGGCGAATGGGCAGACGCCGTGAAACGGTATCTGGAGCGTTATGAGATCAGCTGCCACCTCGAGCCGGCTGCCGAACAGAAACTGCGCAATCCGCTCCTGCTGCGATTCTTCTGTCTGACCAACCGCGGGAAAGATCTCGGCACGATCGGCGATCTCCGTCCGCTCGAGGTCTTTGATCGTTACGTCGCGCGCTCCGTCCAGGACATTGCGCAGCGACGCGACAAGCTCGATGCCTCCAGCGGAGTGCGGCTACTGGAGAGCATCGCCGCGAGAATGTGGGAGCTCGGCACGACGGCGCTCCCTCTCGAGGATTCCGGCGTCAGCGAGGAGCAACTCGAGTCGGCCGTCTCGATGTATTCGGACCTAAAGGCTGCTTCGATCCTCCGCGAGTCGTGGGAAGAAGACGAGCACTCCCGCGACGTACGCTTCACGTACGACGAGTTGTGCGAATACATGCTCGCGCGAAGTTGGAATAGAGCGGTGGAGAAAGCCGAAAGAAGAAAGGGCGGCAAAACGATCGACGCGATCATCGAGGCTGCACTGGAGTGCCTCGACTTCCCCCCAACCATGGGTGCGCTCGTGTTCCTGCAGCGCATGAATGGCGCGGACATTCTCCGCCTCACAATCGCACGCATCGTCGCGCGCGGTGAGCAATTTGTGGTGCGGTCGCAGGGTGCGATCCTGCTCGCGTTGCGCAACCTGCGCGCCGAAGACGCGCCGGAGGAGATCAAGGCCCTTCTGTACATGATGCAGAGCCATGCGTCGCCGGCCGTGCGCGAAGAGGTCGCTCCGGTCGTCTTGAAACTGCTTGAACGGCAGCCGTCGGACATCGATTTCCGACGGATGGCAGGGCGAATCCTCGGCGTCGACCTGGACATTGTCCTCGTGCCCGTCGCCAGCAACGCGGCGCCGGCGATCGTGCGGGCGCAAAACCGGCAGATCATCACATTTTTCCGAACCGCGCACCCCACGCTAGAGAAGGACGAGCAGCCTCTGCCGATGCTTCCGCCGGCGCGCCACCGCTACAGCCGCACCGCACGTCTCAATGCGCTAGCCGCTATTGCCCGTCATGGGCGGGACGAGGACGTGAGCATGCTCATCGACGCCATGGCGCGGATCGGCCAGTCGCAGATGCACGCAGCGCTCGAAGCGTTCCGGTCGATCGATAAAGCCGCGGACGGAATCGTGCTCACACTCGTCGAGCGATTCTCCGGCTCGGTCCTGCCCGAATACCGCATCTACAGCTGTTGGCTTCTGCGCAACCGCTATGGCACTACCGCAGCAGGCCTGATGCTCCGGCTGCTGCTCGATCGTGAGAGGCGGGTGCACCGGTACGCCTACCGGCAATTCCGGCAGCGGGACGTGGAGCCGGAGCTATTCGACGCGATCATCGCGCGTCTCGCCTCCGAAGAACCGATCGAGCCGTGGTACGCACGCAATCTCATCGACTTGATAATGCGTCCCGGCCGCGGCCGTGATTCTCCAGCGATCATATCGATCCTCGAGTCGTTTGCGCGCGCGGAGAATCTGTCGGTCCGCATCCGATCGCTCAGTCACCTTGCCGAAGTGCATCCGATGATGGCCCAGTCGATCGCTGCCGAGGAAGAGGACGGCGAGATCCGACCGCTGCTGATCCGGGCCGCATCCGCTGCTTCAGACGTGACCACGTAGCGTTTCAGTACGCCCGGAGCCAAGATGGCGCACTGCGACGCGAAGTTCGTGATCTACATCAATGTCGATGGTCACCGAGAGGTCTCCGATCGGAGCGGTGAGCCCCTCAAGTACCACAGTGCCAATGAGCCGATTCGACGTCGCGACCGCCGCGCTTCCGAGCAGGACGTTAACTTCGACACTGGTCTGATCTTCCGACGCGGGCGCGAAGATCCCCTCTTGGCGCGTCGGCAGCGTGGTGTTCGCGTCGATAATCAGCGCGACTCCGTTGCTCTCGGTCTCGACGCTGACGGCATGTGCTGCCACGTCGAGAAGGAGCATGTCCTTGTTCGTTCCGCCAAGCACGCCCGCCTGAGCTCCCGCGCCGAGCGCGACCGCTTCGTCAGGGTTCAGCGACCGCAGCGGCTCGTGACCCGTCACATTCGCGACGATTCGTGCAACACGCGGCATGCGCGTCGCTCCGCCGACGAGGAGGATCTGATCGATTTTACTTTTATGCGGGACAGACTGCGCTACGAACTCGAAGACGCGCTCGATCGGCGGCGCAAGACGACGGAACAACTCCTCCGCGAGACTTTCGAAGAGCCGCCGACTGATCTCCAGCGATACTGATTCCCATCCACGGACTCCCTCGAAGAGGTAGGGGATCTCGATCAAGGTTACGGCCCGTGACGAGAGCTCGCATTTTGCCTGAACCACGGCTTCGTGCACGCGCTGACGCGCTTCGGGCTCGTGCGAGATGTCTTCGCGCCAACGCGATCGAATCTCTTCCATCGCCCACTCAAGCAGAACCACGTCGAAGTCGTCCCCGCCGAGATAGCCGTCACCGTCCACGTCGATGACCTCTGCGAGTCCCTCATAGAGCTCCACGAGCGACACGTCGTATGTGCCGCCGCCGAGGTCGACGACCAACACGCGTGCATCACCTTTGCCGATGCGTCTGTTGTATGCAAACGCCGCCGCGGTCGGTTCGGCGACGAGTCGCCAACACTGCATTCCCGCAAGTTCCGACGCGCGGCGCGTGGCGTTCGCCTGTTCGTAGTTGAAATACGCCGGGATCGTAATCACCGCGCGGTCGACTTCCTCGGACAAGTGTTGCTCGGCCGCGTGCTTGAGCAGCTTCAACACCTCTGCCGAGATCTCCTCCGGCCGCCAATCGCGGCCCCCGACCCGAACGCACGCGTAGTCGTCCGGTCCCGGAACTACGTTGTACGGGACATAGTCGGCGAGATCGGCAACTTCGCTGTAGCGGCGCCCGATGAAGCGCTTGATTCCCGTGATCGTGTGAATCGGATCGCGAATGGCCTCGCGTCTCGCAGCCTCGCCCGCGACCACGACACCCTCAGGCGTAATCCTGACCGCCGACGGCACGAGCCGATGCGGAGCCGAGAGGATCTCCGGCTCACTCTTCGCCGTCGCGACGAGCGAGTTCGTCGTCCCGAGATCGATCCCGACGATCGCCACCGCGCGATTGTCGCTTAAACTAAGGTGGTCTATCTATATTCGTGAAAACCAAAGCGCTGGAGCGCGAGACTAGGCTCCGCTCGACGACGAAACAGCGTAAGGAGCTGATGCTCGAAGGAATCACGATCTGACGCGGAGTCCGCGCAGTTCACCGCGTCCCGCAGCTTCAGCGCGTCGGGGCAGCGCCGCTGCGCGAGCCATCCGAGGAGGATCGAGAGGGCGAGAACGACGAGGAAGGGTACGACCGTCGCGCGCGTCACCGCTCCGATCCAGCCTGTCCCCTCGGATTTCTTCGCCCGGCGCGCGATCGACGCGGCGAGCACGGCCTCGAACGCGGCTTCGCTGAGCAGCGCGGGGGCGGTGTAGATGTAGTAGACGGCGATGCCGCCGAGCAGGAGGACGATGGCGATGAGGACGATCATGAAGATGAGGCCTTCGAGATCGCCGTCGACGTCGAGGTCGAACGACGAGCTCGAACCGCTGCCGCCACTGCTCGTGTGCAGCGAGCTGATGCTGGACGCCTCGTCGAGGGCGAGGTCGAGCCCGTCGCCGGCGTCGATCGGCGAATGGCCCGAGCCGACGTACATCAGCCAGAGCTTGAGGAGCACGAGGAAGACCAGGTACGCGAGGCACACGGCGATCGCGTAGCGCAGCGCGAGCACGTTCACGCCCAGCTCCATGAGCAAGCGCGTCGTCACCACCCCGGCGAGAAAGGTGCCGAGAAGAATGAGGGTCATGTGGATGCGGAGGAAGAAACGATCCTCCAGCCACTGACGGACACGCGCTCGGGTCATGATCAGAATGTAACATCACACGCGTGAGAGTGCGCGTTGCTGCCTGCGCCATCGTGCTCGTCGCGCTGGCGGCGATCGTCCACACGTGGACCGTGTTCTCGCAGACGGTGGATGAGCCGGCGCACGTGGCGGCGGGCGCGGAGTGGCTGAGCGGGACGTACGAGCTCGATCCGCAGCACCCGCCGCTGGCGCGGATCTTCGTCGCCATCGGCCCGCTGCTGCGCGGCGCGCACTACGTACAGCAGCCGCACTGGCTGTTCAGCGGAAACGCGATTCTCTACGGCGCGGGCGATTATCTGGCAACGCTCGCCAGCGCGCGTGCGGGCACGCTGGTGTTCTTCCTCCTCGGCTGCTGGGTGGTGTTCGCATGGACGCGGAAGCTGTTCGGCGACGTCGCGGCGCTGGTGGCGCTGCTGTTCTTCGCGCTGCAGCCCACCGTCCTGGGGCACGCGGGTCTGGCGACGACGGACATGGCCGCCGCGGCGACGATGATCGCGGCGATGTACGCGGTGGCCTTCGCATCGCCCGTGGTGGCAGGTCTCGCCATCGCCGCGGCCATCACGTCCAAGTTCTCCGCCCTCGTCTTCCTCTCTGCCGTGCTGCTCTTCGGACGTAGGGCGTGGCTTCAGCCCGCCTCCCCCGGGGGGGCGGGCTGAAGCCACGCCCTACGTTGTTCGTCGCAGCCGCCATCGCGATTCTGGGCGTCCTCGCCCTCTATCGCTTCGACGCCGCCGCCTTCCTCCGCGGCATCCAGGACCTCCGCGCGCACAACGCTCAGGGCCATCCCAGCTACCTCTTCGGCGAAGTCCGCCGCGAGGGCTGGTGGTATTACTTCCCCGTCGCGCTCTGGTTCAAGTCGACGCTCCCGCTCCTCGTCGCCTTCGCCTTCGGCATCCGCAAACGCACCGCCTCACTCGTCGCCGCGTTCGCCGTGATCCTCGCGATCGCCATGCTCAGCCGCATCAGCATCGGCGTGCGTCACGTCCTGCCGCTCTACCCGCTGATGGCCATCATCGCAGCGTATGGCATCACGCAACTGCGCAAGCCGCTCGCGATCGCGGTCGTCGTCGCCCAGCTCGCGACCTTCGCCCTCGCCCACCCCGACCACCTCGCGTACTTCAACGTCACCGCGGGACGCGACCCGTCGCGCATCCTTCTCGACAGCAATCTCGACTGGGGACAGGACCTGCTACGCCTGGAGAAAGCGTGCGCGAAGCACGGCATCCGCGAGCTGCACCTTGCCTACTTCGGCAGCGCCGACCTCCGCCGCCACCACCTGCCCAGGCTCGCCCGCCTCCAGCCAGGCGTTCCCGTAACAGGCTGGATCGCCATCAGCGAGATGCACCTCAAAGACCTCGGCGCCCGCAACCGTCCGCGCGGCGCCTATGACTGGCTGTTACAACACCAGCCCGTCGAGCGCGTCGGCAAGTCGATTCTGCTGTACCGGGTGCAACCGCCCTGACCTTTCGCCGTATCTGGCAGTATGAAGATCCTCGCGACGTGCGCACTCGCCCTCCTCCTGTCGACCCCGGCCCTGGCGAAAGACGGCCTCTCGATCTCGATCAACTCGGACGACTCGCGGACAGCGCTCGGCCCGCGTCACGACGTGCACGACGCCCGCATGGCGATCTACACCCGCGACCGCTCGACCGTCCTCCTGCTCCTGGATGGCAGCGTCGCGATGCAGCTCACGGACGCCACGCTGGAAAACATGGAGTCCAAGAAGAACAAGAAAGAGACCAGCTTCTTCGAGGAGCTCGTCCTCGCCGGCGTGCAGCTCGCCGTCGGCAAGTCGGTCGAGTACCCCATCGCCAGCATCCGGTCCTTCGATTACGCCAACGGCGCGCTCCGCGTGATCGGCGCAGACAACAAGCCCGTATTCACCGAGATCAAAGTGAACGGCACGGACGTCCTGCGCGACTTCTCGCGTGCGGACGTGACGCGTTTCGCGAACGCGGTCAAGGCAGCCAGCCGCAAATAGTTCTCAGTGCGTGTGCGCGTGGTCGTGGTCATGATCGTGATCATGAGCATGATCGTGCGTGTGCCCGGCCATCCCCGACTCGACCTGCTCTACGACCTGCCGCGCGAGCTCGCGGAACGCGGCTGACGCCAGCGACTGCGGATCGCTCGCGACGATGGGTTCACCGGTGTCGCCGCCGACCACGACCTTCGGGTCGATCGGCACTTCGCCGAGGAACGGGACGCCGAGCATCTCCGCGGTCTTCTTGCCGCCGCCGTGGCCGAAGATCTCTTCCCGCTCGCCGCAGTGGCGGCAGATGAAGTAGCTCATGTTCTCGACGATGCCGAGGACAGGGACGTTCACCTTACGGAACATCGCCAGGCCCTTGCGCGCGTCGATCAGCGCCACGTCCTGCGGCGTCGTCACGACCACCGCGCCGGTGAGGCCCGCCTTCTGCGTCAGCGTGAGCTGTGCGTCGCCGGTGCCGGGCGGGAGGTCGATGACCATGAAATCAAGCACGCCCCACTTCACGTCGGTGAGGAACTGATCGATCGCCTTCATCACCATCGGTCCGCGCCAGATCACCGGCGTGTCGGCATCGGTGATGAGGCCGAGGGACATCGTTTTGATGCCGTGGCGCTCCATGGGGATGATCTTCTCGTCCAGCTCGTCGATCTGCGGACGGCCTTCGATCCCGAGCATCATCTGCTGCGACGGGCCGTAAATGTCCGCGTCGAGGAGGCCGACCGTGTATCCCAGCGACCGGAGCGCGAGTGCGAGGTTGGTGGAGACCGTCGACTTGCCGACCCCGCCTTTGCCCGAAGCGACGGCGATCCGGTACTTCACGCCGCTGAGGGCCGTGGGCTGCGTCGCGGCGGTCCCGCTGGAGACCCCGCCCTGCTTCGCGCCGATCTCGAGGTTGAGCTGCACGTCGCTCACGCCTTCCATCGCCCGCACCGCCGCCTCGGCGTCACGCGCGATTTGCTGGCCGACGTTCGGGTTCTCGGTCTGGAAGTGGATAGTGAAGGCGACCGTGCTGCCCTCGACGCGCACGTCGCGGACGAACCCGAATGAAACGATGTCGCGCGAGAGGCCGGGGAATTTGACCTTCTTCAGCGCGTCAAGAATCTGTTCCTGCGTTGGCATTTGCTCTCTCCTGTGGAAGCCATCGTTCATACGACTCGCGGATGATCGGAATGGCTTCGTCGGAGGAGCCGACGACCTTGATCACGTCGAAGTCGGGGGGGCTGACCAGTCCGCGCTCGACCATGGTCCCGCGCATCCAGTCGATCAGACCGGGCCACATTGTACCCACCAGGATGAGCGGATGCTCTTTCATGTGCTTGACCTGCAGGAGCTGCCAGACCATGAAGAGCTCGAGGGCGGTGCCGATGCCGCCCGGGAAGACGATGAACGCCGAGGACAGGCGGATGAAATGGTGCAGTCTGCTGAAGAACGTCCGGTGCCGGAACACCTTGTCGACGAACGGGTTCGCCGCCTCCTCGGACGGCAGATGGATCGCCAGGCCGTAAGAACGCGACTTGCCGTTCGCCCGCCCCTCGACCGCGCCCGCGTTGGCCGCTTCCATGAGTCCCGGCCCGCCGCCGGTGACGATGTCGACGCCGAGGCGGGACAGCTCGGTGGAGAGCTTCTTCACTTCTTCGTAGATCGGGTCCCCGCGCCGGATGCGCGAGCTGCCGAAGATCGAGACCCGGTAGTGCTCGACGCGCTCGGGCTGGATCTGGTCGAGATCGTTGATGGTCTCCCAGAGCTGGTAGATCGCGCGATCCAGCACGTGTGTGGGATCGATGGCGCCCGGCTGCTTCTTCGCGGCCTGCGCGTTGCGAAGCTCCTCCAGCTCGGGAGTAGTGGTCCTGCGGTCGTGCTGGTCAGCCATGATAGTTGGCAGTTGTCAGTTGGCAGTATGCAGGAGATGAGTGCTGCCTGACGGTTCTTCTCCTGTGAACTGTCAACTGCAAACTGCCTACTTCGAAGTAATCCACACTTCTTTCGAAAACTCCTTGAGCTTCGGCTCGGCCGCCCGCGCCTCGGGCTCGGAGTCGAATTTGACGCGCACGCGGAAGACCGGACCCTTGTCCGAGGAGGAGCCGCGCTCGACGTAGGCGGCGGTGAAGCCGCGGTTGATCAGGCGCACCGCGAGCGTCTCGGCGGTCTTCTGATCGCTCGTCGAAAGGAGCTGCGCATACGTCGTGACATGGTGCTGCGGCGGCGCGGCCTGCGCCGGCGGCGGCTGTTGTTGTTGCTGGACCGCCGGCGTTGCCGCCGGCTGAGCGGCCGGCGTCTCGCCTGTCTCGGTCACGACCGGCGCCTCTTCGACCACCGTCGCCGTCACCGTGGTCTCGGACGCGGCGGTCTCGGTGGCCGCGGCGTCGTCCCGGAAATCATCCGCTTCGACGCCCAGCTCGACGATGCGTCCTTCGTTCTTCCTCGGCGTCAGCGACGCCTCGGTCACAACCGGCGTGGCCTTCTGCACGACCAGGCGGTCGTCGGCCTGACCCTTCCCGATCATGAGCCCGAACGCGAATGCCGCGGCGAGTGAGAGCAGCAGGAGCACGAAGGCCACGAAGGCCTGGCCCGCGGTGAGTGAGATCTCGTAATGAGACTGATCGTCAGCGATAGCGTGTTCTTCCATCTCGCGCCCTTCCTCCCCGGAACATCACCTGGCTGGCGGTGCCGCCGCGTTCCAGTTTGTGTGATAGACGATGCCGTTGTCAAAGTAGACCGCCGAAGCGCCCCCGTCGGCCTTCGGGTAGATCCACACCGAATACACCCGCTTGTTCTGGACCACCTGCTTGATCCAGTCCTCCCGCGGGACGCCCACGAGCCGCTTCACGTCGTCCTCCTTCATGCCCGTTTTCACGGCCGCGAAGGAGGTCATGTTCACGTAGCGGCGCTGCTCGGCCAGGGCGATGCGCGCCTGCGCGTCGGGACTGGCGGGGTCGAATTCGAGCGCCTCGCGATAAAGAGCAATCGCCCTGTCATAACGGGCCAGGACGCCCATGTATTCGTCGCCGAGGATGATCTTTTCGCGGGCCAGAAGCGAGCCGGAGCGTGGGTCGGCGGTACGCTCGAAATATTCGCGGGCCTTGTCGACGAACGCGACGTACGTCGGCTCGAGTTTCTTGTGATTGTCGAGCAGGATCTCGATCTGCTCCTTGCGCGAAGCGCTCGCGGCCGGCTGCTTCTGCGCCTGGCGGAGGGTCTGGATCCACTGGTAGTCCGCCATGAGCAGCGTCCACTCGCGATCGTTCGGCGTCGTGGGCGGACCGGACGGAGCGACGGCGCAGGCGGCAAAGAGGAGAAGGAAAGGCAGGAGTTTCCGCATCGGGTGAAGGGGGATTCTACACGTCGCTCCTGATGTACCCAGCATACTCATCGATCTTCGCGCGTAGACGTTTCGACAGGATGTCACTGGCGGGACCAAGTTCGTCGCAGATCAATTTCGCGTCCTGACGGTACCGCGCCTTCTTGTCGTCCACCCAAGTCGAGGGCGGGCGGCGGAGATTGGTGATCCGGTCGGCGAGTTTCACCCGCCACACGTCGCGCGGTTGGATCTTGACGCGCGTAAGACTTTCCGCGATCTGATCCGGCTTCGGAAGCGTCCGGTCTTTGGTGAGCGACGACACCGCTTCGGCGATTCGGCTCCCGAATTGCGAGAGCACATCCTCATACACAACGGAGGTGTCTTCCAGAACGTCGTGCAGAAGCGAGCACTGCATCGCGAAATTGACATCGTCACAGTCGATCGCTGCCGCGAGCAGTTCCATGCTCACGAGGGTGACGTGAGTAATGTAGGGCAGCTCACTGCCGGGCACCTTCTGATTGTTATGCGCATTCGCGGCGAACTCGTAGGCTTTTTGGTAGAGGTCTTGCGACCACTTCGAATCGTTCACCAGAACTCCTGTCTCTAGTTGTGATCAAACCGGTGCAATACGTACTCGAGATCGTCGGATCGACTGGACGACGTTACATCGATCACCGGAATCGACCCGCTGTGGAGATCCGCGGACATCGTCTGCGCCGGAGGCTCGATGACGGCCGGTCCAAAATGCTGCAGAAGCTCCTCGATTCCCTGTAGCTTTCTTCCGAGCAGCACAACGCGATGTGCGAGAACGCTCTCAAGGGAAGCCCAGACATAATAACGTAGCCATTTCCGCTCGCCGCTCTGCATTTGCTGCGCGGCGCGCAAATGGCGCAGCGTTTCTTCATTTGCCAACGACAAATATCGGCCGATCGTATCGCCGGCATCAGCGCGTGGCTTCAACCGAAACACGTTGACGAGATACTTCCGCATCAGAGGACCGTCATCCAGACTACCCGCGCTCACATGAGTGGTTTCGAATGCACCCACGAAGTCATACTCAAAATGATCGACCAGGCGGGGGTCGAGCCGATCATCGACAACGTACCGCGCCGCGTCGATTGACGCCGGATCTCCTTCGAGTGACTCAAGTCCTCGCGCCGGCACCTGGAACTTCTCGGCAAGGAGGTCCCACCGAAGAAGCACATGCAATCGACCCGATGCATTGTCACGCGCAAAGAGGAGGACATCAGCGACCGTGCGAGTACTGAGCGCTTTTTGTAGCCGGTGAGAGAGAAAGCCCAAGAGATTTTCATGCTGCTGAAAGACACCACTGCGATAGCGTTCGACCTGTTCCCGTTCGCCTTTCTGAGTCGCCAACCGATACCAGCGGTCGTCGGCAGCATCGACACCGCGGGCCTCGAAAATTTGGCCGCCCGTTGAGGCCCAGGCCGCAAGCGTCTTCACGAGCGATGCGGAGAGTACCGACGCCGCCGAGAAACGTCCACGATCGTCGAGAAATCCGAGAAGACTCAGCATGGCGTAAAGGAGTTGCGTCGACTCCATCGACAGGCCGTCGAGCGTGTGCGGTAGATCAACACGTGATGTCCCGCCACTCTCCAGATAGTCCGCGAGCTGGCCTAGCGGCAAGTGCAGCAGAAAGTAGCGTCGCAGCAGCCGCAGAAAATGACCAGTGCTTCCGAAGTACGTGCGCGTATCGCTGACGAAGAGCTCGGAGAGGTGGACCCACTCGTAGCCAATTAGCTCTGGAGCAAGCCTCACGCGATCGTCGGACACAGCGGCCGCGAAGAGATGCATGATCATCGACTGCCCCGATCGACGATCGAGCCACACGTCGGCCACCTCGGTGATCTCGCGCAGCTCACCGTCAGAAAGGCGGATTCCGATTTCTTCCTGTATCTCGCGGCGAGCAGCGTCGCTGGGCCGCTCTCTTGGGGCAATCTTGCCGCCAGGAAGCTGCCACATTCCTCCACCGGTCCGCTGCGTCTTCGCACGCTGAACGAGCAGAATCCGATCGCGATGTATCAGTGCGACGCTGGCAGCACGCCGTTCTCGAGCCTCCGGCGAGACTCTAGGCATCTTCTGTGGGGGAGCTTCCGCCGGCGACGGCATGTCGAGTGCCCCGAGAAGCTCACGCCACGGCGCATCGACGTTCAGTCCTGCACGGAAATCGACCAGGTGAAAGGTTGCCAGTAGGAGCGGAAGACCAGCGTTCTTGGGATCCCCGGGGGCGACGCCCGGAAGGAGAACCGGGATTAGTTTTTTGATCTCCCCGCGACGATGCCGATCCATCGCCGCATCGACCTCAGTTTGTTGCCATCGGCCCATCCCGTCCGGTCCGAAACAAACGATCATCGATATGGACTGGTTCATCGCGTTCTCGATCGCCTCAACCCACGGAGCTCCTGCGAGGATTCGCGACATCATCCAGACTCGCAATCCCACCGCTTCTAACCGTTGGACGAGATGCTCGACGGTCGGTCGGTCATCGGCGTTGCACGAAACGAAGACGTCGTACATTCGGTCGGTCGCGCCGCTCACGCCGCGGCCTCCCTTAAAGCCTGCGAGCTGATCCGCGTGGCGATTGCCGCATGCCATCCACGATTCGTCATCAGATAGGACGCGTTGAACCGCTTCGGGTGAGCGACCATCAACGCGAAAAAGATCATGAAAGCTCTCGTCACATGCCAAGTATCGATCTCTGCCACCGCAGCAAGAAACGTCGGCATGCGCGGCACGACCGACGCGATCGTCTGCTCGAGTTTCGCAACGGTCGGGATGTTCAGACGTCGCGCCTCTTCGGCGACAAGCGAGTAGTCATCACGTGCTCCGGGGACTGCGCGCTGGTCGAAGAAGGTAAACGCCGAAATCTTAGTCGCCTCATCCACGACCTGCTGAACTGCGGGCGAGCTATTGGTAAGCTCGACCACGCTGATGATATTGACGTCCATGCCATGAAGGCCCGCGGCGAAGTCACGCGACACCTCTCGGGTCAGGCTTT
Source organism: uncultured Acidobacteriota bacterium (assembly GCA_963821585.1). Taxonomy (GTDB): domain Bacteria; phylum Acidobacteriota; class Thermoanaerobaculia; order Gp7-AA8; family Gp7-AA8; genus QHVT01. The sequence continues at coordinate 1,283,610 of CAWGEI010000003.1, read as the reverse complement.
CGTGTGCGGTACGAATATCGATGAACTGCTCATCGGCGAGTTCGAACAGACCCGCGAGACGGAAGAGCCGCCGCCGCAGTTGCTCAGGAACGTCCGTATCGCGCTTGTATTGAAGCGCATGCGACACCATGGCCCACGAGTGCTGGAGAATCGTGCGAATCTGAATCTCCGCGCGCAGATCCTTGAACCTTTGCCACAGTTCGTGGTTTTCCTTCCAGCCCACGATTGAGATGACATAGTGTAAAGAGAGGTATCCAAACGTGTTGGGGGCAAGATGCGCACGCTTATCCACGGATGCTTCGGCGTGCACGTTGAAATCTGACCGGATAATTTCAGCGACACGATCGATCTCGTCCGCATAGCAGACAATGATTCGCACGCCCGACAGATCCGTGAACTGCTGCATCGGATCCGTATACTGCTTTCCGGGCCGCGAGATCTTCCCAGCGAAGCTCTCCACAGTCTTTGTGCGGGCGTCAATGTCCACGTTTTGCATGCCCTTCGCTTCAATCCGATCGAGGAAGAACTCCTCCAGCCTATGCGTAAACTCGTCGTACAGCGGACGCTTCTGTCTGAATTCGTCGATGACGTCGTGCATTGTTATGGCACACGTCGGGCCGACGCCGGCGTGTTGCCTCCTTCCTTGCTTTGACCCAGACGGATTTTACGTCATCAAACCGTCATCGGTATAAAGGTCGGCGCTTCTATTCACTTTCCGCATGAGCACCGCGCCGAGGTCGGTGCCGTCGGGAAGGTGGAGCGTCGTGGGCTCGACGTCCTCGTAGCCACACGCGCGGTACAGCGGGACGCCGGGGAGCGTGGCCATCAGCTCACACTCGTGGAAGCCGGCTTGCCGCGCCGCTTCCTCAGAGGCATGCAGGATCAGGCGTCCGAGGCCGCGGCGGGCGTGGGCGGGGTCGACGAACATGGCGCGGACGCGGGCGGCGTCGGTCGCCGGATCGAGCCACTCGTCGGTGATGACCTGGTCGCTCGTGCCGGTGAAGAGCTTCCGGCGTGCGCTCCAGCCGCCGCAGGCGATGATCCGGTTGGCGGTTGGCGGTTGGCGGTTGGCGGGAGAGACGTCCTCAATGACGAAGTAGGTACCGTCGTCAATGAGTTGACGATCCGGTACGGCGATGTAGCGGACGGCGCTGGCGGTCTGCTGTTCGTCGTAGAAGCCGGCGCTGAGCGCGGCCAGGGAGGCTCGCATGACGCGCCCGATCTCGGGGAAGTCCTCACACGTAGCGAGGCGGAGCTTGCCGGTTCCTCCGCCAACCGCCAACTGCCAACCGCCAACCGGCCCCTTCACTTCTTCAGCGCCCCCGCCACGCTCACGGCCTCGCTCTCCATCGCCGCGCCGAACTCGGTCTTCATCTCGTACAGCCAGCCGTAGAGCAGCTCATCGAGGACGCTCTGCACGACCGTGCCGTGATCGCGCGAGCCGGAGGCGTAGAGGTTGTTGAGGAGCTGGTCGAAGTCGAGCCGCCCTTCGTTCACGAAGGTCATGCCGGACAGGTACGGCAGCGTGCCGGGCGAAAGGTGCAGGACGACGCGATCGGTGAAGTCGTAGACGTGGTCGCCGACTTTCTGGAAGACGAGGCCGAACAGGCGCTGGTACACGCCGTTGTACTTCTCGACCATTGCTTCCAGTTCGTACTCCGTCTCGATGGCCGACCGCTTCTCGTCGACCGCCGCAACCTCTGCGTCCTGGATCAGATTCACGGCGAGGAGCCCCCAGATCGTGCGGAAGGTCTGGAAGTGCGAGAGATAACTGCGCGCGCACAGCTCCTCGACCGTCTGCGGGTCGGAGAGGAGGTTCAGCACGTGGCTCTCGTCCTCCGTCAGCTCGAGCTGAAACGTACGCGTGTCGGCGTTGGGGACCTGTTCGAGCGTCCGGTCGAGACGCCCCACGCCGCGCGTGATCAGCGACCAGTACTCGATCCGCCGCACGCCGTCGAGGATCAGCCGCTCCGTCGCCAGCGGCAACGCGATGATGCCGTCCGGGAGCTCGCCCGTGAACTCGATCGTGTAGCTGCCGCTGCGGTACGACATCGCATTCAACACGATCGCATTCGCCTGCCGCTCGACCGCACGCGTGAGGTCGTCCGGCTTCAAGTAACCCAGCTCGCACAGCAGCCCGCCGACCCGCCGCGCGACGACGAGCCGCTCCATCGCGTGGTTGTACTGCTGGATGTTGAGCTCCCCCGTCCGCAACAACGTCTCCGCCAACCCCATGTCCGGATCCGTGCTCGCCGCAGACACGAGCCGCCCTTCATTGAAGTAAATCGTGTCGCTGCGCCCGACGGCATCGAGCGAGAGAACCGCCGTCTCGCTGCTGCGAACGATGGAACGGAACAGATCGGGCACCGTGGTCTCGGCCAGGGTGCCTTGGATGGAGAGGTTGTCTTCGTCCATAGGACGCCATTTTAGTTGGCAGTTGGCAGTTGACAGTTAGCAGGAGTTAGAATCGCAGCTCCACACGGGCGCCGCCTTCCGCGCGCTGCTCCTCGCGTTGCTCTTCTCGGTCACCCCGAAATATGAGCAAAAGTAATTATCGCGACCTCGTCGTGTGGCAGAAGGCACGCAAACTCGCCGTTGAGATCTACAGAGTTACGCAGCAGTTCCCGCGAGTAGAAATGTTCGGTCTGACACAACAGATGCGCCGGGCCGTCATCTCGATCGCGAGCAACATCGCGGAAGGACATGGGCGGAGATCGTCGAAGGACATCCTCCACTTCCTCCGAATCGCCCGCGGCTCGTTGTTCGAGATCGAAACGCAAGTGATCATCGCCACCGATCTCGACTACATCCAGCCAACATGCTCGGAAGCGGTGACTCGACAACTGCTGGATGTGGTCAGGCTCCTGAACGGCCTGATTCGCCATCACCAGAAGCTCCTGTCAACTGCCAACTGACAACTGTCAACTAAAGGGCCGGGCGCGTGGCGTCTTCGACGACCGCCACCCCCACCGCGTTCTTCGTCGTCGACTTCACGCGGTACATGGCGGCATCGGCTTGCCTGATCAACGCGTCCTTGGTCATCGCGTGCAGGGGGTAGGTCGCGATGCCGAAGGAGGCGGTGATCGTCACTTCGATGCTGGCGTCGATGTGGAGGGGGGACGACGCGATGGCGCGGGAGATGCGGTTGGCGACGGCGATGGCCTGTTCCTGGTCGGTTTGGGGGAGGATCACGCAGAACTCGTCGCCGCCGAAGCGCACGACTTTGTCGATGCCGCGGACGGCGCCGAGGATGCGTTTGGCGACTTCCTGGAGGGTGCGGGAGCCGCTGAGGTGTCCGTAGAAGTTGTTCACCATCCGCAGGTCGTCGAGGTCGAGGAAGATGATGCTGAACAGCGTCCCGTAGCGGCGCGAGCGCTCGATCTCCTCGTCGAGATACGTCTCGAAGAAGCGGCGGTTGTAGGCCTTCGTCAGGTCGTCGCGCATGGCCAGATCGCGGCTGCGCGTGAGCTGGTAGATGTTGCTCAGCACCTGCGCGACCGCGGCGAGGTAGCGCGTGACGTTCGCGGCGTGCGCCTCGTCGATCTGGTGGGCGGGATCGACCGGAAGGCGGATCACGCCGAGGAGGTCGTCGTGGACCTGCAGGGGCATGACCATGATGCCGCTCGCGATGGCGAACAGCGACGGCGACGCCAGCGCCTTCTGCAGCACGTCCGACGGAATGCCGGGCAGGAACTCGGTCGTCTCGCGATAGCCGGGATCGTTGCTGTAGCTGACGACGTACCGCTCGTAGCGCGGGTCGTGGAGAAACAGCGTGCCGTAATCGAGGCCGACGATGTCCAGGACCGTGGTGGTGATGCGCTCCGACACGGCCTCCGCTTCGACCATCGTCATCAGGTCGTGGATCTCGCGGAGGTACCTGCCCTCCTGCTCGAGCTGCGCCGCGTGGAGCACCGCGTCGGCAAGGTCACCCGCGAACGCGAGCGCGTTCTTCGGGTCGCGCAGGAGCTCGTCGCGCGTGACGTGCAGCTCACCGGGACGCCGCTCGCGCGCGGCATCGACGACGATCCGCGCGACTGCTTTGCTGTCCGCCGCCGGCTCTTCCCCGTCGAGGACCGCGATGCGCGCGCGGAGCCGCTCGTCGCCCGCATCCGCGAACGTCCAGTCCGGACATGCCTCGCGCAGGCGGCCGGTGAGGTCGCTACCCGAGCTGTAGATCCCGACGATGTGCGACATGCGCTAAGTTAATGATTCTACGTCATGCGCATCGCTCAGATCGTCCTTCCCGGCCTCTCCCAGTACGAGCTCAAGTCCCACAGAGCCGATCGCGCCGCCTTGGCGGAGCGCCACGAAATCGTGGAAGACGTGCGAAATGCGGACGTCGCACACGTCTATAGCAGTGTGGATCTCCCCCGCGCCACGTTCACCGGCTTCCCCGTCCCCTACCTCGCCTCGGCGCCCATGACCTCCGCCCGGTGGAACTGGCGAAACCCCGTGGAGCCGCGCGTCGTGGTGACTCCGGAGAACCTGCCGGAAGTCGTCGCGGACGAGTATTTTGCCGCGCCGGCCACCCCTCCGGGGACTAACACGATCGGCAGTTTCGTCCGCGGGAGCACCCGCAATCACGTCGAACAGACCCTCCATCGCATCCAGCGCTTCCGGGACGACGTCCGCTGGAAACTTTTCGCCACGCCGCCGGCGCCCGAGGATCTTTCGGGAGTAGATCTCTGGGTCGATCCGGCGGTGGAAGAAAAGGACTACGACGGCTTCGTGGCCGAGGCCTTAGTTGTTGGCCTGCCAGTAGTTGCGGCGCGGACCCCCGTCAACGCACTACGCCTGGAACAGGGGCGGACCGGCATGCTCGTCCCGATGCGCGATCCCAACGAGATGACTCATGCGATACTGTCCGCCCTGTTCAAACCTGAGGTAGCGCAGGCCAGAGTCGGAGCGGCAAGACAAACGATTGCGAAGTTCCGGATGCGGCAGCGCCTGCGCGTCCTGTTGCAGCTGTACGAAACGCTGAACGCATGAACCTTCTTCAGAACCTTCCCTACCCGCAGCGGCGTGCGATCGACCTCGTCCGTGAGATCGCGCTGGAGAAGGACTGTCACCCCTATCTCGTCGGCGGCCCGGTCCGCGACATCCTCCTGGGCCGTGTGGCGATCGACATCGACCTGACCCTCGAACAGGACGCCTCGACGCTCGCCCGCGCGCTGGCCAAGCGGCTCGAAGGGCGCTTGCGCTCGTTCCCGCAGTTCCTCACCTACAAGGTCACCGCGTCAGAATTTCCTGAGATCGACCTCACGACCGCCCGCAAGGAGCGCTACCGCAAGCCGGGCGCGCTGCCCGCGGTGACCGCGGGACGGCTCAAGGACGATCTGATCCGCCGCGACTTCTCGATCAACGCCATCGGGCTCGACCTCCTCGACGGGAACATGCACGACCCGACGAACGGCGTGCAGGACATCGAGGCGCGGCTCGTGCGCGTGCTGCACGACCGCAGCTTCATCGACGACCCCACCCGCATCTTCCGCGCCGCCCGCCTCGCCGCCCGCCTCGGCTTCACCCTCGAGGCGCACACCGAGGAGCTGATGCGCGCGGCGATCGAGTCGGATGCCCTGTCCACCGTGTCGAAGGAGCGCATCTGGCGCGAGCTGTTCCTGGTCATGGACGAGGAAGAGGCACCGGCCGTCCTCACAGATCTCTCCCACCGCGGCGCACTGGTGACCCTCTTCGGACGCCGCGGCAACGGCGACCTCCAGGCGCGCCTCGAGTCGATCCGCGAGCAGCTGTATCCCGACCTCGATCGCTACGTCCTCTACACCGGCCTCCTCCTGCGCGGTGACGCGTCGCCCGTCGACTTCGAAGGCTCGGGCTTCACCCAGAAACGCGCCCGCGCCGTCGTCGAGATCGCGAACGAGCTTCCCCCCATGCTCGAATCCCTCGCCGTGGCCACCGAAGACCGCGAGCGCTTCCGCATCTACCGCAGCGTCTCGCCCGAGATGCTCGCCCTCGTCGCCGCCGAACGCCCCACCGAGCGTGAGCACCTCCAGCGCTTCGTCGAGTTCGAGAACTTCCGCCTCCCCTTGCGCGGCAACGACCTCGAAGTCCCCGGCGGCCCCCACATCGCCCGCGCCCTCGAACAGACACGCGAGGCCGTGTTCAGCGGTGAGATCCCTGCGGAGCAGGCACGGTCGTACGCGAAGGCCGTGGCGAAGCGGCTGCTCGAAGAGGCGCGGTAAGCGCATTCGGTCTCCGTCCCGTCGCCGCCAGGCCGCCTGCCTCGCGAGGGTCAGCGCTGTCCTGACGGAGCCAGACGGAGTCCCGTCGCCGCCGGGCCGTCTGCCTCGCGAGGGTCAGCCCTGTCCCGCCGAAGCCAGACGGAGTCCCGTTGCCGCCAGGCCGTCTGCCTCGCGAGGGACAGCCCTGTCCCGACGGAGCCAGACGGAGTCCCGTCGCCGCCAGACCGTCTGCCTCGCGAGGGTCAGCCCTGTCCCGACGAAGCCAGACGGAGTCCCGTCGCCGCCAGGCCGTCTGCCTCGCGAGGGACAGCCCTGTCCCGATGGAGCCAGACTGGGTCGTGCCGCAGGACTCAGGGGTCGTGCCGCAGGACTCCAGGGTCGTGCCGCAGGACTCGGGGGTCGTGCCGCAGGACTCGGGGGTCGTGCCGCAGCAAACGGCGACCGCGCGCGATGCCGCGATCAACGAAACGTTAGTGGTACAGAGGGGGGACGGAGGAACATTGAAGAAGGCGCCGCTCGCCGCGATCGTCGTCAACGCCTGCGCCCCGCGCCCCGCTCCCTGCGCCCTGCTACACTCCCCCTCATGCTTCTCCTCCTCCTCGTGCTCGCCGCGGTGCAGCACGACATCTCGAAGGTCGAGCCGGTGGCGCCGGATGCGGCGATCGCGACGCCGGTGCCGGATCGGCGGCAGAGGCAGCTCAAGAAGTACGAGATGCCGGAGCTGGCGGGGGCGAAGCAGGCGCTGGGGCCGCAGCTGGTCGACGGGTGGTTGCCGAAGCCGCTGGTGGATTACATCGCGCTGGATGGCTCGATCGAGCAGCGGATCTCGATCTTCGAGGGCGGGCTGGTGGTGGTGAAGATGACGGGCGCGGCGTCGATGCACAAGAAGGTGATCCTCCCGCCGGATGCGCTGGCGCAGTACATGGGGGCGCTCACGGCGCAGTCGCTGAAGAAGATCGACCAGCGCGAGCTGGTGCCGGCGGAGGCAACGCGACGGGCGGCGGTGCGTATTTACGCGGCGGACGGCACGTTCGTGGAAAGGGTCTTCCACCCGGACCGGGTCCCGCCGAAGGAGCTGAACGATCATGTCGCGCCGCTGCGCGATCTGCTGCGGGCGATCTCGGAAGATCGCGGGGTGACGACGTCGCTGGCGGGGTATGAGCCGAAGGAGGGCGACGAGCTGGTGGCGGACGACCACAAGGTCTACCGGGTCACGCGCGTGGCCATGGGCGAGGGGATCATCGAGCTGCGCTGCCTCGACGCGCCGACGAAGATGTTCGTGGCGAAGAAGGATCTGCACCTGTACTTCCTCGGGAGGCGGGCAGCGGAATGAGTTGGCGGTTGGCGGGAGAGCAGGCCCGCCCCCGTTTCTCCCGCCAACCGCCAACCGCCAACCAATGAGCACCCTCCGCGTCACCGCCGGCACCCTTCGCGGGCGCCGCATTCCCGTCCCGAAGAACGACGTCCGCCCGACCTCGGAGCGCGCCCGTCAGGCGTTCTTCAACATCCTCGGCGAGCGCATTCAGGACGCGCGTTTCCTGGATCTGTTCGCCGGGAGCGGGATCTTCTCGTTCGAGGCGGTCTCCCGCGGGGCGAAAGAAAGTGTGGCCATCGACGCGTCGCGGCCCCATGCTGCGGCGATCGAAAGGCAGGCGCGGGAGTTGGACGTCCCCATTCGGGCGATCGGGGCGGACGTCTTCGCGGGGATTAAGCGTCTGCGCGGCGAGGTTTTCGACGTGATCTACGCCGATCCCCCTTACGCCTATGCGAGTTACGACCCGTTGCTGACCGCCATCGACACCGGGTTGACCCTCGCGTCCGAGGCGGTCGTGGCGATCGAGCACAGGCGGAATACCAATCCCTTCGAGACGGCGTTGACCCGGCTCCGGCCGCTCCGCAGGGCTGAATACAGCGAAGTGTGGATCAGTTTTTTCATTGCATGAGGTTGCATGGCTGACGAGAAGACCACCATTGAGCTCACCCTCGACGAGCGGCAGACGCACACGCTCTTCGGAAATCACGACGAAAACCTCCGCGCGATCGAGGACGCCTTTCGCGTCAAGATCTCCTCGCGCGGCAAAGAGATCTACGTCTCCGGTGCCGAAGAGAACCGCGGCAGCGTGCAGCGCCTCCTCGGCGACCTGCAGCAGTTGATCGCCCAGGGCTATCCGATGCAGAAGTCGGACGTGGCCACGGGCGTACGCGTGCTGCGCGACAAACCGGACACGAACCTCGTCGAATTCTTCACCGACGACGCGGTGCCGGCGTCCATCCGACGCGTGGTCACGCCGCGGAACATGGCGCAGAAGATGTACCTCCAGGCCATCCAGGACTTCGACATCGTCTTCGGCGTCGGTCCAGCGGGTACGGGCAAGACCTACCTCGCCGTCGCGGCGGCCGCCGCCGCGTTGCAGGACAAGTCGGTCAAGCGCATCGTCCTGTGCCGGCCGGCCGTCGAAGCCGGCGAGCGCCTCGGATTCCTCCCCGGCGACATCGCGGAGAAGATCAATCCGTACCTGCGCCCGCTATACGACTCGCTGTACGACATCATCGGCTTCGAGAAGGTGGAGAAGCTGATGGAGCGGTCGATCATCGAGATCGCGCCGCTGGCGTTCATGCGCGGACGCACGCTGAACGACGCGTTCATCATCCTCGACGAGGCGCAGAACACGACTCCCGAGCAGATGAAGATGTTCCTGACCCGCCTCGGCTTCGGATCGAAGGCCGTCGTGACGGGCGATATCACGCAGGTCGACCTCCCCGACGGGAAGAAGTCGGGCCTCCGGGAAGTGCGGCGCATCCTCGATTACGTCGACGATCTGAAGTTCTTCGACTTCAACCAGAAGGATGTCGTGCGCCACCCGCTCGTGGCGAAGATCGTCACGGCTTACGACAAAAACGACCGCGAGAAAGAAGCGGCCGAGGCTGCGAGAGCGTGACGAACGTCGAGGTGACAGGCGAGCCGGTGCCGCGTTTCAGCCGGCGCGAGATCGGCGCGTATACGCGCCAGGCGCTGCTCGCGCTGGAGAAGCTGAATCGGATCACCGAGGAGATCACGGAGATCTCGATCGCGTTCGTGAACGACGAGACGATGATCGGCCTCAATCGCAAGTTCCGCAAGAAAGCGAAGACGACGGACGTCCTCACGTTTCCAGCGGACGACTCGTACAACGATCCGTCGCAAACAGGGCGCCCGTTGGGCGACATCGTGATCTCGATCGATCAGGCCCGGCGCCAGGCGGCGGAGGAAAGACACTCCACCGCGACCGAAGTCCGCTACCTGATTCTCCACGGCATCCTCCACGCTCTCGGTTACGACCACGAGACGGACAACGGGGAGATGAATGAGCTGGAGGTCGAGGCGCGGGGGCTGGTGGGACTCTAGCGCCGGCGGTACCGGCGCCGCCGGTACGTTACGGGGACGCCTTCAATCCAGCGCGATGATCCCGTCTTTCCATAGTTTGTGGAAGATGAGCATCGCGTCCGTCTCGCGGATGGGGCTGATCTTGATTAGCGAGCCGATGTCCCAGGTGCCGTTGATGCGGGAGAGGATGAAGCCTTCGTTCGGGGAGAAGTTCATCTGCGTGATCTCCTCGAGAGGCTTCGACACCTTCGGCACTTTGTTCTCGAGCAGGCCTTGATTGCGCAGCTCGCCGAGGATGACCGTTTCCGCGCCCTTGATCGCCGTACGGATCTTCGGGTGGTTCGGATCGAGGTTCTGCGCGGCGCGCAGGAGGCGCTGGGTCTTCTCGTAGTCGCGGACGCGGAGCGCGTTCTGCGCGCCGCTGAGCAGGGAGAGGATCTCGTCGTCCTCGTTGAACTCCGCCGGCGGCAACAACACCGCCGCGACCTGCTCTTCCGTGACTTTCTTCAGCTTCTGGGTCGACGGATCGACCAGCTTCGCGAAGCCGTGCCGCACCAGCGCGGAGACCGTCGACGACACCGTGAACGCCGATGAGCGCGACTCCAGCACGAGCTCCACGATGGTCCGCTTGCCGTCGATGGCCCGGACGATGGGCTCTTCGACTTCTTCCAGTTCCGTGTAGTCGACGTCCTTGAGGAGCTGGGGGATCACGGCCTCGTTCGGGATGATCTCGCGGATGCGCGCCCATTCGTCCACGCGCCGCGTCCCTTCCATGATGATCCCCGTGACGTCCACCTGCAGGGGGATCATCTCCATCTGCGGCAGCTCGTCGTCGACGAAGAAGAAGTCGCCGTCGTTCCAGAGGAAGATGTCGTAGATCTCCTCCTCCGCTTTGAGGCGCATGAACCGCACGAGATCCGGCTCGTTGATGACGTCGATCATCACCAGGATCTTGCCCAGGAGAATGCCCGACTGCTGCTGCACCTCCATGGCCTTCTTCAGCTCCGGCTCGGAGAGGTAGCCGTGGCTCATGAGGAACTGCCCGAGGTATTCGCGCGGGTCGTTCGAGGCGGAAGAGATCACACGGCCGCTGCGGAAGAAGATCTTCTTCTCCACCCGTTTGTTGGAGATCACGAGCGTCCCGGTCTTCTGTCCCAGGCTGAGCCACTGGAGAAGATCACCGGGGAGCATCGTACGCAGGTTGCCGGACAGGGCCATCGAGGGAGGGCGATTATAGTGGACAAAAAACAACGGCGGGCCGAAGCCCGCCGTTGCGATCTCTCGTGAAAGGACGTTCAGTGCATGCTGTTCGCCTTCTTGGAATTGGTCACGCGCACCGTGATCGTCGCGGTACCGACGTTCCCGTGCAGGTCCGTCGCCCCGACCGTGATCGTGTAAATACGGTCGCTGCTGCCGGCGCGCTCGGACCGGAGTTGGAGCGAGAGCGGTCCGGTGATGATCCAGTCCGGCGTCGTGTTGCCGTCGCCGCCGCCGTTGACGGGCTGATTCGACGTGACCGAGAGGATCTGCACCGAAGGCGCGGGATCGACCGCGTCGGTCGCCTGGACCGTCAGCGCGATCGGGACCATCTTGTGGTTCGGCGGCCAGAGGACGGAGGGATTCGCCGTCGCCACCGTGATCTGCGGCGCGGTCGTGTCCTGCACGACGACGTCGAACTCGCCGGTCGACACGTGGCCGAGCGTGTCGAGGGACGAGCAGAAGACCGTGGTCGTGCCGAACGCGAAGAACGCTCCGGATGCCGGGACGCACTCGACCGGCCGGACGCCGTCGACGGCGTCGTGCGCCGATACGACGAACGACACCGTCGCGCCCGCGGGAGAGGTGGCTTCCGCTTCGACGATGGCCGGCAGCGACAGCACCGGTCCGGCGTTGTCTTCGACCGTGATGGTGAACGAGCCGGTCGTCGTGCCGAACGTGTTGCTGGCCGTACACGTGACCGTGGTCGTGCCGAGGGCGAATGTCGATCCCGACGCCGGCGTGCAACCGGAGGACGTGGCTTCTTCGGTGAAGATCTCGAACTCCACGGCCGCTCCGGCCGGGCTGGTCGCCTCGGCGAAGAGGTTGTCCGGAACGATCAGAACCGGCGGACCGCTGGTGACGCGAACGTCGAAGAAGCCGGTCGCCGAATTGGCGTGCGAATCGACCGCCGTGCAGCGCACGTGGGTCGTCCCGGTCGGGAACGAGGAGCCCGAGGCGGGCGTACAGGTCACGGAAACCGTTCCGTCCAGATTGTCGACCGCGGTCGCGGTGAACGTGACGACCGGCGGTTCGGACTCGATGTCTGCCGGCAGTGTCAGTACCGGAGGCGTGGTGTCGGTCACAAAGACGGTGAAGGAGCCCGACGTCGTGCCGCCGGCATCCGTCGCGGAGCACGACACGCTCGAGAAGCCGAGGGCGAAGAACGCACCCGACGCGGGCGTGCACGTCACCGGCACCGGATCGCCGTTGATCGCGGAGATCGCGGTCGCATCGAACGTGACGTTCGCACCGCGGGTGCTCTCGGACTCCGCGACCACGAACTCCGGAAGGGTCAGCAGCGGCGGGCCGGAGCCGGGCTCCGCCTCGACGGTGAACGTCACCGGTCCGTGGACCCGCGTGCCGAGGGCGTCGTACGACCGCACTTCCAGCGTGTGCGCGCCCTCGAAGACCGTGACATCGATCGGTACGACGACCGTGAGCGACGTGCCGGAGTTGATGCCCGGCTCGACCTCATAGATCCCGTCGAACACCACGGTCGTCGCCTCGGTACCGAGGAGAGCGGTCCCCTGGATCGAGATGACTTCTCCGCTGCCGAGGTACGGAATCACGGACGGCGAAATGGAGGTGATCGCTGCTGAAGCAACCCCCGCGAAAAGACACAACAAGGCCGCAAGAACGGCAGATTGGAAGCGCATGGCGGGCAGTATGCGGCTTCCCTGCTCGGTTCGACACTATCGAACGATAAACTTACAGCGAATGAATGACCGTCCTCCCCACTTTGCCTCCCGGGATCTCGACCAGCGCGGCTTCGATGCCGCCGCCGACCTCGGCGAGCCCGGGAAGTTCCCGTTCACCCGCGGCCCTCAGGCGTCGATGTACCGCGGGAAGTTGTGGACGATGCGGCAGTACGCCGGCTTCTCCACCGCCGCGGAGTCGAATCGCCGCTACCGCTATCTCCTGGAGCGCGGGACGACGGGACTGTCCGTCGCGTTCGATCTCCCGACCCAGATCGGCATGGACTCCGACGACGCGCGGGCACGCGGCGAGGTGGGCAAGGTCGGCGTGGCGATCGATTCGATCGCGGACATGGAGACGCTGCTCGACGCGATCCCGCTGGACGAGGTGTCGATCTCGATGACCATCAACGCGCCGGCGTCGATCCTGCTGGCGCTGCTGCTGGTCGTGGCCGAGCGGCGCGGCACGGACTGGTCGAAGCTGGGCGGCACGATCCAGAACGACATCCTCAAGGAATACGCGGCGCGCGGGACATACATCTTCCCGCCCGCGCCGTCGCTGCGTATCGTGACCGACATCTTCGAGTTCTGCGCGCAGCACGTTCCGCGCTGGAACACGATCTCCGTGTCGGGGTACCACATCCGCGAGGCGGGATCGACGGCGGTGCAGGAAGTGGCGTTCACGCTCGCGAACGGTCTGCAGTACGTGCAGTCGGCCGTCGAGCGCGGTCTCGACGTCGACTCGTTCGCTCCGCGCATCTCGTTCTTCTTCAACGCGCACAACGACTTCATCGAGGAAGTGGCGAAGTTCCGCGCCGCGCGGAAGCTGTGGGCGAAGCTGATGACGGAGCGGTACGCGCCGAAGGACCCGCGCTCGATCGTGCTGCGCTTCCACGCCCAGACCGCGGGCTCGACGCTCACCGCACAGCAGCCGGAGAACAACGTCGTCCGGGTGGCGTATCAGGCGCTGGCGGCGGTGCTGGGCGGCTGCCAGTCGCTGCACACGAACAGCCGCGACGAGGCGCTGGCGCTGCCGACGGAGGACTCGGTGAAAATCGCGCTGCGGACGCAGCAGATCGTCGCCTACGAGACCGGCGTGGCGCAGATCGTCGATCCGCTGGCCGGCTCGTACGCGGTGGAGGCGCTCACGCTGGACATCGAGCGCGAGGCGCGGGCGCTCATCGAGAAAATCGACGGGATGGGCGGCGCGACGGCGGCGATCGAGTCGGGCTTCATGCAGCACGAGATCGGCGACGCCGCGTATCACGCGCAGCGGGCGCTCGAGCAGAAGACGGCGATCGTCGTGGGCGTGAACGAGTTCATCGACAACGAGAAGACGACGCTGCCGATCATGGTCATCGACGAGAGCGTCGAGCGCGATCAGGTCGAGCGCCTGCGCGCGTTCCGCGCGGCCCGCACGAGCGGCTGGCAGGCGGCGCTGGCGCATCTCGACGACGGCGCGCGCGGCACCGGAAACCTCATGCCGCTCATCGTCGACTGCGTGCGGAACGAATGCACCATCGGCGAGATCGTCGGGACGCTGACGAAAACCTTCGGCGAGCATCGCGAGTCGTTCTGATGCGTTTCGGCCGCCAGCATTCGCCGTCCGAGGTCACGACGATCCTCGTACTGTTCCTCGGCTTCCTCGCGCTGGGCGTGGCGTTCTGGATCCTCACCTTGAACTGGGCCGGCCTGCTCCTTCCTCTCGGCTTTCTGGTCGGCCTCTTCGGGACGTTCCGCGCGGAGGTGAAGGAGATCGAACTGCGCGGCGAGACGCTGATCGTGCGCACGTTCTTTCGCGCGTATCCGATTCCTCGGGCCCACGTGACGAAGGTCGTACACACGCCGCGCGGGGCGGCGATCGAGGTGTTGAACGGGAACCGCTACGAGGTCACGCCGCCGGGCACGGATGCGGAAGAAGTGGCGCGGGCGCTGGACACGTGGCTCACCTCGTCATCCTGATTTCGAACGCTTCCACTCCTCCATCATCCGCACGAAGTCGTCGAACAGGTAGAACGAGTCGTGCGGGCCGGGGGCGGCCTCGGGGTGGTACTGCACGGCGACGACGGGCTCGCGGCGGTGGCGGAAGCCTTCCAGGGTCTGGTCGTTGAGGTTGATGTGGGTGTACTCGACGTCGTTCTGGCTCAGGGAGTCGGGATCGACGGAGAAACCGTGGTTCTGGGCGGTGATCTCGACGCGTCCGGTGCGCAGGTCCTTCACGGGATGGTTGCCGCCGCGGTGGCCGAATTTCAGTTTGTAGGTGTGGCCCCCGAGGGCCAGGCCGAGGAGCTGATGGCCGAGGCAGATGCCGAAGATCGGGACTTTGCCGATGAGCTGGCGGATGTTGTCCTGGGCGTAGGTCACGGGCTCCGGATCGCCGGGACCGTTGGAAAGCATCACGCCGTCGAAGCCACGGTCGAGGATCTCGTCGGCGTGCGTCGTCGCGGGATAAACGGTGACGTCGCAGCCCTGCTTCGTGAGCTGGCGGAGGATGTCGCGCTTGACGCCGAAGTCGTAGACGGCGACGCGCAGCGCGGGGTCGGCGAGCTCTTCGAACGAGTACGGACGGAGCGCCGTCACGCGCTGCACGAGGTCGAGGCCGGACATCGACGGCGAGCGCAGCAGCTCCGCGACGATGTCCTCGGCCGCACGCTGCGTGTCGGTCGTGATCATCCCGCGCATCGCGCCTTCGTTGCGGATCTTCCGGGTGAGGGCGCGCGTGTCGATGCCCGCGATGGCCGTGACCCTGGTGCGGCGGAAGTAGTCGCCGAGGGAGGATTCGGCGTGCGCGCTGGAGGGCTCTTCGATCGCGTCGCGTACGACGAAGCCCGCGACCTGCGGCTCGTCACTCTGCTCGACGGCGCTCTCCACACCATAATTGCCGATGTGCGGATACGTCATCACCACGATCTGAAAGCGATAGGAGGGATCGGTGGCGATCTCCTGATAGCCCGTGAGCGAGGTGTTGAAAACGACCTCGCCGATCGTGTCGTCCGTCGCGCCGAACGACTCCCCTTCGTAAACCGTTCCGTCTTCGAGAACCAGCCGTGCCTGTGCCATCAACCGGCCGGGGATCGTACCATGCAGGGCGCGGGGGGCAGGGCGCAGGGGGCAGGAGAACGAGTTCGCACTTTTCTCCCGCGCCCCGCGCCCTGCCCCCCGCGCCCTACTCGTACCGCAGCGCTTCGACGGGATTGAGCCGCGCGGCGCGCATGCTGGGGATGATTGTCGCGAAGAACGACACCGCGATCGAGAACGCGGCGATCACGGCGAGGTCGATGGGCCGCGTCACGAAGGGGATCGACGACACGAAGTAAACCTCGGCGATCTCCGGCGGAAACGAGATCAGCTCGTAGCGCGTGATCACCCAGCAGACCAGCGAGCCGACGACGACGCCGGTGAAGGTGCCGGCGATGCCGACGATCGTCCCGTACCAGATGAAGATGCGCCGCACCAGCCAGCCCTCGGCGCCCATCGACGTGAGGATGCCGATCTCGCGTCGCTTCTCCTGCACGGTCATGATCAGCGTGGAGACGATGTTGAACGTGGAGACGAAGACGATCAGGCCGATGACGATGAAGAGGACGAGCTGCTGGATCTGCAGCATGGAGAAGAGCTGGCGGTTCATCTCCCGCCAGTCGCTGACGGTGTAGCGGTTGCCGGTGCGCCGCTCGATCTCGCCGGTGACGCGGTCGATGTTCGCGCCGGGCTGCAGCTTGACTTCGACCAGGTTCGCGGTCGAGCCGGCGCCGATCAGCTCGCGCGCGTCGGCGAGGTCGACGAACAGCCACCGCGCGTCGAACTCGTAGAAGCCGGTGCCGAAGACGTTGGTGACGAGGAACGTCGACGAGCGGGGCATGAATCCTTCCGCCCCCTGCGCGGCGACGGTGACGCTGATCGCGTCGCCGGCCTTCACGCCCAGCTTCGTCGCGAGATAGCGCCCGACCGCGACGCCGCGCTCGCCCGCGGTCGTGCGAAACGTCTCCCGCGGCCCGACGATCTTCGCCAGCATCGGCGACGTCCGCCCACGCGTCGGCTCGATCCCCTTGAGCATCACCTCCGAGCCGGTCGTGTTCGTCTCCGTGGTCACGACCGCGTGCTGAAACAGCACCGGCGACGCATGCGCCACCCCGGGCATCGCCTTCAACGACGCCGCGAGCCGCTCCGGCTCGACGATCGGCGTCCCGATCGAATAGACGAACACCTCGGCGTTCCCGCCCAGCAGCTTCTGCTGCAGATCGCGCCGGTACCCGGTCATGAGCGCCATCGAGATGACCAGCGCCATGACGCCGATGACCAGGCCGAGCACGGAGACCAGCCCGACCGCGGAGACGAGGTTGTCCGTCGGCCGCCGGAGGTAACGCCACGCGATGCGGCGAGCGAGGTTCATTGGGGCGGATTGTAGTTTACGGCCCGCAGCCCCGAGCGAAGTCGAGGGGCTATGGGCTGCTGCGCACGATCCTTCCCTCGATCTCCGTATCCACCACCCCCTTCGCCCGCAGGTACGCCTCCACCGTCTTGCGCAAGTCGGCTTCGCGGGACTCGTTCACCTTGGGCGGGCGGGTGGCGGGGTCGGCGAAGAGGGTGTAGCCGTCGTCCGCGCCATTTGTGTAGAGGTAGTCGATCGACGCGACGGTGTATGTGGCGTTCACGTCCAGCAGTTTGCTGCCGACCTTCACGTCCTCCGCGTTCACGACGAAGGCACCTCCCTGCGGGTGGTACGTGAATGACAGTCCCGAGACCTGCAGGAAGCGGCCGTCGCCGGCGTCGACGCGCGAGACGGAGTTGCGCAGCATGTCGAGGAGCTGCTGGCCGGTCACGCGGAAGGCCACGAGTGTATTCGTGTAGTAGAAGATCCCCTCCATGTCGTAGGTCGTGATCGGACCGGGGACGATGTTGTCGTTGATGCGCACGCTCCCGCCGTTCAGTACCGCGACGTCGGTTTGCATCTGCTCGCGGGCGACGTCCGTCAGCAGGTTGCCCAGCGCGCTCTCCCGTCCGCGGATCACCGGCTCGACGCCCTCGAGGAGGTTCTCGGTCCGGCCGAGGGTCTCGTTGCCGCCGAGCTTGGCCGAGAGCTCGTTCATCCACTTCTGCACCCGTGCGTCCACCTCGGGGTCTTTGGGAATGGTCGTATCGAGCGCGACGCGCACCGGCGTCGTGTGCAGCGTGCCGTCGGACAGGACCGTGATGTCGTACACGATCGCGCTCTTGGCGTCAGCGTCCGCCTTGGTGATCCACTCCCCGTTCACGCGCTGCATCATGTACAGGTGGTCGTGACCGCCGACGACCAGGTCGATCGCCGGCACCTGCTGCAGGAGCTTCACGTCGTCGTCCATGTTCTGGTGGGTGATGGCGATGAACACGTCCACGCCGTCGAGCAGGAGCGGTTCGATGAGCTCGTGCGCCGCGGTGACGGGATCGGTCGACAGGACGTACGGCTTCTGCAGCGGATAGATCAGGCCGAAGATCGCGATCCGCACGCCGTTCACCGTGATCTCGAACGAGTCGCTCTGGCCTGGGAACCACTGGTTGCACGCCGGATTGCACCGGCGGACGTTGGTCGATACCCACTGGAACTGCGACTCCTTCAGGCGCTCGAGGAGAATGTCCGGGGTGCTGTTGTCGAACTCGTGGTTGCCGAACGTCGCAATGAGTCCGAGGTCCTCCTTGGCCGCGTCGCCGTCGAGCAGATTCAGGACGTCGACCATCGGCCGTGCCTCGAGGTACTTGCTCATCACCGAGGGATAGAGCGCGTCTCCGGCGTGCAGTACGAGCACGGTCGAACCGTCGCTCTCGAGATGCTTGCGCAGCGTCCGCACGCGCGCGAGGCCGCCCGTGTTGCCGCTCTCCAGCCCCTCGATCTTGTAGACGTCGTTGATCTGCAGGATCTTGAAGCGCGCCACGGGGCGGGACGGCACCACGGTCGCGCACGCGGTCAGGGCAAACGCAGCGAGGGCGGCGAGGAAAAAACGAATGGACCTCATGCGCGGGATGCTACACCGCGCCCTGCGCCCTGAAAAACCCGCATAATCGCGCGCCATGTCTGGAGCCTTGCGCATCCTCGCCATCCTCCTCTTCGCCAATTCGCTCGCCGCGCAGATCCCGTCACCGTCGCAGTTCCTGAAGCTGGACGTCGGCGCGGACCGCACGCTCGCGGATTACAAACAGATCCGCGCCTACTTCGCCGCGCTCGACAAGGCCTCCCCTCGCGTCGAGGTCGAAGTCCTCGGCAAGACCACTCTCGGCGAAGAGATGATCATGGCGGTCATCTCTTCCGAGGAGAACATCCGGAACAAGGCGCGGATCCAGGAGACGGCGAAGCGCCTCGCCGATCCGCGCGGACTCGCGGATGCCGAAGCCGACCGGCTCGTGCGCGAGGGGAAGGTGGTCGTCCTCGTCACGTGCAACATCCACTCGAGCGAGATCGGTTCGAGCCAGATGGCGATGGAGTGGGCGCACGCGCTGGCGACGGTGAACGACGCGGAGACCAAGCGCCGGCTCGACAACGTGGTGCTGCTGCTCGTACCGTCGCTGAATCCCGACGGGCAGCAGATGATCGTCGACTACTACCGCAAATACGCCGGCACGCCGTACGAAGGCGGGCGGCTGCCGTACCTCTACCATCACTACGTCGGGCACGACAACAACCGCGACTGGTACATGCTCACACAGCTCGAGACGCGCGCACTCAATCGCGCGGTGTACCACGAGTGGAATCCGCAGGTGTTCGTCGACGAGCACCAGATGGGCAGCGAGGGGCCGCGGATGTTCATCCCGCCGTTCGCGGATCCGGTCGATCCGGATGTGCATCCGCTGATCTGGCGGGAAGTGAACATGATCGGCGCGAACATGGCGCTGCGGCTCGAGCAGCGGAACAAGAGCGGCCTGATCTACGGCTATTCGTTCGACGCGTACTGGCTGGGCGGAACGCGCAACACGGGGTGGTGGAAGAACGTGTCCGGGATGCTGCTGGAGATCGCCTCGGCGCGGATCGCGTCGCCGGTGTTCATCGAGCCGAACGAGCTGCGCGGCGGGACGAAGGGTCTCATCGATTATAAGGCGACGATCAATCATCCGAACCCGTGGAAGGGCGGCTGGTGGCGCCTCCGCGACATCATGGACTACGGCCGCATCGCATCTGATGCGCTGATCGAGCTGGCGGCGGACCGGCGCGAGGATCTCCTGCGGAATCTGCTGGTGCGCTCGCGGGCGGCGGTCGCTTCGGCCGCGGCGAATGACGCGTACCGGATTCCGCGCGACCAGCGGGACTGGCCGACGGCGCAGCATCTGGCGTGGCTGATGGCGGAGCACAACGTGGAGGTGCGCCAGGCGGCGAACGGCGATTACTGGATTCCGCTCGCGCAGCCGTACTCGAAGTTCGTGCTGGAGATGATGGAGCCGCAGAGGTATCCAGAGGTGCGTCTGCAGCCGGGGCGGGACATCCTGCGGCCGTATGACGTTGCGACGTGGACGCTTCCCCTGCAACTCGGCGTGCGTGTGGAGCGAGCCGCGATGCCGCCGGGAACGACGCGGGTGACGGAGATCAAGCCGGAGACGAAGGAAGTGATCGCGCGGGGGGCGAAGCTCGCGCGCAAGCCGCGCGTGGCGACGTACAAGCCGTGGCAGGCGTCGATGGATGAGGGCTGGACGCGGTGGCTGCTCGAGACGTACGGCGTGGAGGTGAAGGGTGTCTCGCCCCAGGAGGTGCAGAAGGGGCTGAGCGGCTTCGATGCGGTGATCCTCCCGGACATCTCAAAGGATCTGCTCGCGACAGGACGCCGCACCGGCGAGGGCTCGATGCGGTACGAGGAGGAGATGCCGCCGGAGTATCGCGGCGCCCTGGAGGCCTCGGGCGCGAAGGCGCTGAAGACGTTCGTGGAGCAGGGCGGCACGCTGATCGCGTTCGGCGATGCGTGCGAGTACGTGATCGGCGAGCTCAATGTGCCGGTGCGCAACGCGCTGGCGGGGGTACGTGCGGAGGATTACGTGAATCCCGGCTCGCTCGTGCGCCTGCACGTACGCCAGGATCACCCGGTGACAGCCGGGATGCCGAAGGAAACGGTGGCGTTCCTCGATTCGGCGATGGCGTTCGAAACGACGGCGCCTGGCCCGAACATGCAACGCTGGGTGCTCGCGACCTATCCGGATGACGACAATGACATCCTCCTCTCCGGCTGGATCCACGGCGCGGAGCGCCTGACGCGCAAGGCGGCCGCGGTGGCCATGACGTACGGCAAGGGAAAGATCGTGCTGTTCGGCTTCCGTCCGCAGCACCGCGGGCAGACGCACGCGACGTTCCCGCTGGTGTTCAACGCGCTGTGGTGGAGCGTATCGGGACCTTGACAATGCTACAATCTGGCACGATATTGGAGTGCCAGATGGATGTGCAGACTATAGCTGAGCCGAAAGACGTCGACCGCTACCGTGTCTTCCTGAAGCACGGATTGCCCGGGCCGCATGCGTATATCGTCCTCCTCGGCCTCGAATACTTCGACCTGCCGAACGTGCTCGACGCGGTGGAGAAAGGCTTTCCTTTCAAGACGTTCGAGCGACTTGGGCACAACATCGGCGTTTCCTCCGATCGCCTTGCGGAGATCGTCGGGATTCCGCGGCGGACTCTGGCGCGGCGGAAGATCGAGAAGCGGTTCACGTCGGATGAGTCCGAGCGGCTGCTCCGAGGTGCGCGCGTCTTCGCCAAGGCGTTGCGGCTCTTCGACGGTGACCGCGAGGAAGCGGTCGGATGGCTGCTGACCATCCAGCGAGCCCTGGGCAAAGCGCCCGCCGATCTCATTCACACCGAAGTCGGCGCACGCGACGTCGAGCGTGTCATCGGTGCACTCGAACAGGGCGTCTTGTTGTAGTGATCGAGGCGTGGCGGATCGTCAAAACCGAGTACGCGGCCGACGCGTTCAGCGGCGAAGGTGCAGCGCTCTATGCCGGACGCTGGCACTCCGAGGGTACGCGGGTCGTCTACACATCCGAATCGGTCTCCGTGGCGACTCTCGAGATCCTCGTCCACATGCGCCGCTCCAACCTTCCGGCGTACACCCTCATCCCCTGTTCCTTTCACGAGAGGCTGGTCGAAGTGCTCGACATCGCGAAGCTTCCCGAGAACTGGTCTGCCACGGTCGCCCCCGTCGGACTTCGCCGCTTCGGCGACGCCTGGGCGCGCAATCGCGTGTCCGCCGTCCTTCGGGTTCCCAGCGCGGTGACTCTGGTCGAATTCAACTACCTGTTGAACCCCGAGCACCCCGACTTTGCCTCGATCGACATCGGCGAGCCGCGGCCATTCTCGCTCGACCTGCGCTTAGTCACCTGAAGGTCTCTTGACCTCCCATCGAGGCGACATCACATTGAACACAGATGTACGCGAACCGCTCTAGTGATGACGTTGTCCGCTATTACACGCTCGTCAGAAACGGTCGCTCGGGAGAGCGTGCATACGTCATTCTCCTCGGCCTCGATGCGTTCGATCTGCCGGTGCTCCTCCATCTGATCCGCAGGGGTTTACCGTGGAAGACGCTCCAGCGGTTCGTGCGAAACACCGGCTTCACGACCGATCAAATCGCAGACTTCGTCGACATCCCGCAACAAACACTCGCACGGCGCAAACGGGAAGGACGGCTGACGTCGCAGGAGTCCGATCGCCTGTTCCGCGCCGCCCGCATTTATGGCCGCTCGCTCGAGCTGTTCGATGGCCACCGCGACGCCGCGACCGAGTGGTTGACCGGCCCGAAGGTCGCGCTCGGGGGCGTGCCACCCATCCAGTTTGCTCGAACCGAAATCGGCGCTTGCGAAGTCGACCACCTCATCGGACGCATCGAGCACGGGATCTTCTCTTAATACAGCTATCGGCCCGCGTAGCGGGCGGCAGGAAGTAGCCCACGGCTTCAGCCGTGGGGCCGATAGTGTGACCAAACAACGAGCCCGCGTAGAGGGCGACAGCTCGCTTCTGTCGCCCTCTGACGCGGGCTGCATTTTTGCGACGCCGCGGTCCTACGGCTGAAGCCGTGGGCTATTTTCTGCAGTCCGCTACGCGGGCACTGGACACCGACTTCCGTGCGAGCAAATCAGGCTAACGCAAGCGCGATGGCGGCCGTACCACCATTCGCGACGAACGACACCAGCGCCGCGCGCCTCCACGACATCGGCAACACGGCGCGCCACAGCAGCGTCTCCACGATCGCGACGCCGAGCTCGATCGGCCAGAAGGCGCCCGTGCGCCAGAGGAGCCATTGTGCGAGGGGCCAGGTGGTGAGCTGGATGGCGATCGTCTCGAGCCATGGGACGCGGCGGAGGATCGCGGAGGCGATGGCGCCTTCGACGATGATCGTGATGGCGAGGGCGATCACTCCGCGCGGGTGGCGGCTTTGCGGCGCGCGGCCAGCAGGATGATGATCGCGATGCCGGCGACCGAGAACCACAGGATCGGTTGCCTGCGCGACACCGCCTGCGCGGACGCCACCGGGGGCGCGGCGGGAGCAGTCGCGGGAGTGGTGGCCGTCGTGGCGGTGGCGGTGGTGGTCGTCGCGGCCGTTTCCGTGGGCGGCGGAGGCGACTTTCGTTCGTCTTCCGGAATGATGACGTCAGCGCAGAGCGGCAGGGCTGCCAGGACGAGCACAGCGAGCGCTTTTTTCATGATGCGTCAGAATACTCCCGATGCGGCGGAACGCCCTCTACATCCTGCTGTACGCCTGCGGCGTGTACGGGCTCGTCCTGTGGCCGCCGGTCACGGCCGCCGTCACCGCAATCGCGGCGCCGCTACGGAACCTGATCGCGGATGACGTCGAGCGCATTCCGCTCGTCGTCCGCTGCGTGGCGGCGCTGCTCGTCTTCGACCTCCTCGCCTACTGGGTCCACCGCGCGGCGCACGCGAACGCGCTGCTCTGGCGCATCCATCGCGTCCATCACTCCGACCCCGACCTCGGGCCGTCGACCACGTTCCGCTTTCACGCCGTGGAGATCGCGTGGCGCATGGCGGTGCAGTTCCTCCCGCTCTATCTCCTCGGCGTCGTGGCGGCGATCCCGAGCGCGGTGTATCTCGCGCTCCTGGTCTTCAACCTGGTGGCGCACTCCGACCTGAACTGGCGCTTCGGACCGCTGGTCGGCCCCGCGTACCACGGCGTCCATCACCGCAACGGCCGCGCGAACTTCGGGATGTTCTTCGTCGCGTGGGACGTGCTGTTCAGAACAGCGCGATGAGCGCAATGACGAGCGCCGCGGCCGCGACCACCAGCGCCGCGAGCGCGATCTTCGCGTTCGAATCGGGCATCCGCAGGACCTGGGACGGCCCTTCGTCGAACAGCGACTGCTGCATCACGGACTTTGCCGCGAGCACGTCCTCTACGGCGCGCTCGAAGTGGTGCTGGTGGATGACCTTGCTCATGTCCGAGCCCGGCTCCGCGGCCGCGGCCGACGCGGCCTTGAGCACGGCGTTCTTGATGTCGCCGCCGCTGGTCTCGTACTTCTGGGCCAGCGCGCGGAAGTTGACGTCGCGCGCGAGCGGGGTCTTCCGCGGGTGGATCTGCACCTGCCAGATCCGCTCGCGCTCCTCGGCGCCGGGCATCACGAAGCGGACATGCGTGCGGATGCGCCGTTCGAACGCGGGATCGAAGTGCGCGGCGAGGTTCGTCGCGAAGATGACGACGCCGTTGAAGCCGTCGAGCTCGCGCAGGAGGACGTTCACGGTCAGGTTGCTCTCGCGGTCATGACCGAGGCCGGAGATGGCGGACCGGCGGGTGGCGATGGCGTCGGCTTCGTCGAAGAACAACACCGCGCTCTGCTCGGCGGCCGCGCGAAAGACACCGGCGATGTTCTTCGGCGTCTCGCCCATCCACATCGACTCGACTTCGGCGTAGTCGACGACGAGCAGCTTCATCCCCAGCGCGTGAGCAATCGCCTCGGCACAGATGGTCTTCCCCGTTCCCGGAGGTCCGGCGAAGTTGAACGCGAGCCCGAGCCCCGAGGCGTGACGCTCGCCGAGACCCCAGCGGCCGAAGATGAGCTGATGGTTGCGGACCTGCGCGAGCGCGTCATCCAGCGTGCGCCGCGTCTCGGTTGGCAGCACGACGTCCGCGAATGTGCGGGAGGGGATGACCGTCTCCACCGCGCGACGCGAGCCGCGGCCGGTGAAGAGGGAGAGGAGTGGGGACGCCATCGCTCCCTATCATCTGCCAGAGTCACACCACCACCCATACTGCGTGTTCGACGGCCTGGCCCCCGCGGCGCGGTACGCCGTCTTCAGCTTCGTCAGCGCGTCGTCCGGCAGCGCGCGCAACTTCGCGGCGGGGTCGATGCCGTAGATCTTCGCGGCGGACAGGCCGAAGTGCGATTCGTTCCTCATGATTCCGCCAAACTCGCGATAGCGCAGCAGCGGCGGCGTCTCGATGATCCGTCCGGCTGCGAAGTGATCGGTCTGGACGTCGAAGATGAACTCCTTCTTGGGCCACTTCTCGGCGATTGCCCCCGGCTCCAGCACCTCGGCCGGATCGACGTCGAACGAGCGGCAGCCGAACACCGCATTCATCGCCAGGAACGCCGCGGCCATGCCGCCGCTCGACGCGAGGAAGCTCCGCCGGCTGACGCCCAGCTTTTTCGCCGCGTCGTCCGCGATTCGCTGCAGCTTCGCCTCGACCTGCTGCTGCGCCCACGTCTGCGGGATCGGGACGAACTCCTCGTTCGAAACGACCTGGACGGGATCGGCAGATACAGATCGCGGATCGCGTCGTAATCACATTTGCGGATCATGCGCGGAAGTGTGCCTGCACTTTGATCGCCCTTCCGTCACAAAGGAATGAACGTCCTGCTATGATCCGTCGAAATCGTCCCGAACAACGTCGGAGGAACCCATGAAGTTCTACGGGAAGCTCTCTCTCCTGCTCCTTTGCCTGGCATTGCCCATCTTTGCGCAGGAAACCACTCCACCCCCGGACCAACCAGAACAACAGGAACCGCCGAAGACGACGATGGAGATCGAAGTCGGCAGCCGTAGTCCGGAGCGCTCGCGCACGGATACGCCGGTGCCGGTCGACGTGGTCCCGCTCGAAGAGATCGCCGACGAAGCCGGCCAGCTCGACCTCGGCCAGCTCCTGCAGTACGTGGCGCCGTCGTTCAACTCGAACCGCCAGTCGGGCTCGGACGGCAGCGATCACATCGACGCCGCGACACTCCGCGGACTCGGGCCCGATCAGGTCCTTGTGCTGATCAACGGCAAGCGCCGCCACACCTCGTCGCTGGTTTACATCTTCGGCTCGCGTGCACGCGGGAACGTCGGGACGGACCTCAACACCATCCCCGTCAGCGCGATCGAGCACATCGAGATCCTCCGCGACGGCGCGGCCGCGCAGTACGGCTCGGACGCCATCGCCGGCGTGATCAACATCGTGCTCAAGAAGAGCACCGGCGGCGATGTCCTCGTCTCCGCAGGGCAATACACCCAGGGAGACGGGCAGAACGAGCAGGTCGCGGTGAACTACGGCATCCCGATCGGCCAGAGCGGCGTGCTGAGCCTCACCGGCGAAGTGCTGAACCGCGACAAAACCAACCGCGCCGCGCCCGCGGAGCCGCGCGTCATCGGCGACTCCGCCTCCGAGAACCTCACCTTCTTCTACAACCTCGACCTCCCGACGAGCGACACGTCCTCGTTCTACGGCCACGGCGGCTACAACGACCGTGACGGCCTCGCGGGCGCGTGGTATCGCGACGGCGTCGGCTCGGACGACATCCCCTCGCGCAACTCCGCGGCGATGTACCCGGGCGGCTTCGTCCCCGACATCGGCACGGCCATCAAAGACCTCTCCGCCGCCTTCGGCTATCGCACACTCATCGGTCCGTGGTCGATGGACGTCAGCACGACCTACGGCACGAACAAGATGGAGTTCCTCATCAGCAAGACGCTGAACGCGTCGATCGCTACGCTGAACAACGGCATCTCGCCGAACGAGTTCGACGCCGGTGGATTCGAGTTCATGCAGCACACCACGAACCTCGATTTCTCGCGCTACTACCGCGAATGGCTCGGCGGCGTGAGCCTGGCGGCCGGGCTGGAGTACCGCCGTGAGTCGTACGAGATCTTCGCGGGCGAGGACGGGTCGTGGGCCGACTTCGACGGTCCCGGCGGCGGCAATGCGGGCTCGCAGGGCTTCCCGGGCTTCCAGCCGGTCGACGAAGTGGACGCGAGCCGCAACAGCAAGGCCGCGTATGTGGACATGGAGTTCCGCACGTCGCCGAAGCTGCTCCTGACAGCCGCGCTGCGCGGCGAGGACTACAACGACTTCGGCAATACGATCAACGGCAAGATCTCCTTCTCATACGCCGCGACGGCGCTACTCAACCTGCGCGGCTCGGCGAGCAGCGGCTTCCGCGCGCCGTCGCTGCACCAGCGCTACTTCTCCTCGACCTTCACGGACTTCATCGCCGGTGAGGCCGCGGACGTGAAGCTCGCGCGCAACGACAGCGAGCTTGCGCGTCTGGTGGGCATCCCGGCACTGAAGGAAGAGGAGTCGATGAACTACTCCCTCGGCCTGACGTGGAATCCACGCACGTCGACGTCGCTGACGTTCGACGTCTACCAGATCGACATCGACGACCGGATCGTCCTCACCGGCGGCTTCACCACCGACGATCCGGACATCGGCGACATCATCGCCGCGCAGAACCTGGCCGAGGCGCGGTTCTTCACGAACGCGATCGACACGCAGACGCGCGGCGTGGACGTGAGCGTCTCGAACACCCGCACGCTCTCCGCCGGCTCGCTCACCCTCGGCGCCGCGCTCAACCTCAACGAGACCGAGGTGCAGAGGGTCAACACCGCGCCGGGGCTGGCCGGGAAGGAAGACATCTACTTCAACACCCGCGAGCGGATGTTCGTCGAAGGCTCCGCGCCGAAGACGAAGGGCACGCTCAGCGCGGACTACCGCACCGGCGGCTGGAACACCGGCGCGCGGGTCAGCTACTTCGGCGAGGTCGAGGCGGGCACCTGGACGCAGATCGACGACCCCACCGCGCCGCCGCAGCACTACGACTCGCGCTTCTCGACCGACCTCTACTTCGGCTACGAACTGCCACGCAACATGAAGCTGACCGTCGGCGGCACGAACGTCTTCGACGTGCAGCCTACCGCGCAGGACCCGGCCGAGACCGAGAACGGCGGGGAGTGGGAAAACGTGCAGATGGGCTTCAACGGCGCGTCGTACTACGTGCGGTTGAACTGGAAGATCCCGGGACTGGTGCGGTAATCCAACGTAGGGCGTGGCTTCAGCCCGCCCCCTCCCACGGGGAGGCGGGCTGAAGCCCGCCCTACATTTTCTCGATCGTCCTCACATCCTCGTCGGACAGCACGAAGTCGTCGATGGCCAGGTCCTCGCGCATGTGCGCGGGGTCGGTCGTGCCGGTGAGGGGCAGCATCCCGACCTGGACCGCGAAGCGGAACACGATCTGCGCGGGCGTGCGTCCGACGCGCGCGACGATCTCGCGGAAGCGCGCGCCGCGCAGTTCCGCGAGGTTCGCGGTCAGCAGCGAGAATCCCTGATACACGATCCCGCGCTGCCGGCAGAACTCCCGGATCGCGGCGTCCCAGTGCGTGCGCGCGTAGCAGCGGTTCTGCACGAACTTCGGCTGGACTTTCGCGATCGAGCAGAGCTCTTCCAGCTGATCGAGCGCGACGTTGCTGATGCCTAGGGATGCCACCGGGAGCTCTTCCATCGCGGCCCATACTTCGCGGTCGCGCGATGACAGTCCGTGGCGGTGTGACGGGCCATGCAGCACGTACGAGTCGATCGTCTCAACCTGCAGGTGCTCCAGCGAGCGGGCGAACGACTGCCCCACCTGCGTCGCCGGATCTGCGCCGGCGTCGAACGGCAACCGGTGATCCTGCCCCTCGGCGTACGTGAACTTGGTCTGCAGGAACAACTCGTCGCGGCGCACGACGCCGTCCGCGATCGCGCGGGCGACCGCGTTCCCGACGCCGGCTTCGAAGTAATGCTTCCGCTGGTTCGCGGTGTCGATGCCGCGGAAGCCGGCGTCGATCGCGTGCCGCACCAGCCGCTCGGTGCCGTCTTCCTTCCAGGCCGTGCCGTAGAGAAACTTCATCGCAGAAACTCCTCGATCGCCGGGAACACGATCTCCGGCCGCTCCGCATGCGGGAAGTGCGCCGTGTCCGGCAGGCGCAGGAGCCGCGCGTTCGGCAGCGCGGTCGCCCACTCCGCCACGAGCGCCATCGGAATCGCGTCTTCTTCACCGTGGATGATGAGCACAGGAGCGGTCACGCGCCGGAGGTCTGCGATCCAGTCCCACTCACCGAGGGACGCCCAGGTTGCAGCGCCCGTCTTCGTCATGCCGTAACGGATCGCCTCCGCCGAGGCGGTGCAGAAGTCCGATTTCACGACTTTCGCCGGCAGCGATCGCGCCACGCGCGGCGGCGTGCCGATCGACCAGTACTCCCGGCAGACGGCGAGGACGTCCGCATCCCCGCTGCCGAACATCGCCCCCAGCTCTTCCTGCCGCATGCGCTGTTCGGCGGTCATCCGCGACTCCAGCGCCGTGCCGTAGTCTTCGAAGAACGTCGCCTTGCGAGGAGGAATCGGTCCGAGGAAGATCATCCGCGCGACGCGCTCCGGATGCCGGATCGCATACAACGCCGCGATCGCCGGTCCGAACGAGTGGCCGAGGAGTGTGACCTTCTCGAGGCCGTAGTGCCGGCGCAGCGCTTCCAGATCGTTCACGTGATCGTCGATCAAGAGCTGCCCGGATAGCGTCGAGCGTCCACCGCCGCGCTGGTCGTAATAGATCACGCGATGGTTGCGCTCCAGCGGAGCGAGGTCGGCGGCCAGGGAGTTGTGATCCATCCCCGGCCCGCCGTGAATCACGATGACCGGCGCGCCTCGGCCCCGCGACATGGTCCAGAGACGCACGCCGTCGGTGGTGACCACGCGCCGCGCGGACATACAGGCGCCCGCGAGGAGAAGGATGAGTGCGGCGAGGAGGATGCGCATGACGCGCAGAGCGTACACCGCCTCGTGCACCGGCCCCTCACCCTAGCCCTCTCCCCACGTCTACGCGTGGGGAGAGGGGACTGATCGGAGTCACTTCCGGAAGATCTCGTAGACCGCGCCCTCGGTCAGCGAGACCACGAACAGGTTGCCGTTCGGCCCGGTCTCGATGTCCGTGACGACGCCGAAATTGCGGCCGGCGAGCAGCGACTCGCTCTCGGTGAGCTCGTGCTTCGCGACGTTGTCCGCCACACGATCTTCGAGCCGAGGATCGTCGACGCCGATCCTCCGGCGGTTGCCGGTCAGGTTGAAGCGGAACAGATAGCCGCCCTCGAGGGTCGGCGTCGCCGCGCCGACGAACAGGTCTCCGTCGAATTGCGGCCCGAGGCCGCCTCCCGCGAAGCCGATGCCGCCCGGCGCGACCTCCCACTTCCAGCTGAACTCCGGATCGCTGTAGAACGCGCCGCCGGCCATGAACATCGAAGCCAGGGCCTCCTTGCGCGTACCGGCGATGTTCCGAGGATCCCACCGCAGTTGCTGCAGCGTGCCCGCGCCGAACGTCGTCTCGATCTCCTTGAACTCCGCGATCCGCGAGAGCGGACCGGCGATCTGGATCCAGCCGCCGTTCATGCCGCGCTCGACGCGGTTGATCTCGCTGAACGAGTCGTCGCCGTTCTCCTGCGCCCACAGGTCGCCGGACTCGGGGTCGAAGGCCATGCCGAAGCCGTTGCGGAAGCCGTACGCGAAAACCTTGCGCAGCCTGTTGTTGGCAAAGCGGGCGAACGGGTTGTCAAACGGCGTCGAGCCGTCGTCGTTGAGCCGCAGGACCACGCCGGAGAGATGCGCGGCGTCCGCCTCCGGACCGCCGAACTGATCGTCCTCCATCGGCTCCATGGAACCACGCGACACGGGACCGAGCGGCAGGTTCTGCAACTCCCCTCGGCGGCCGAGATCGCCGACGAAGATGTACAGCTTGCCGTCCGGGCCGAATGCGATCACACCGCCGTCATGATTGCCGCGCGCGGGCTGGGTCCCGTCGCCCTGCCCGGCCGGCACGGGCGCGCCGTCCGCCTGAAAGACGCGCAGCTTGATCAGGTTCCGGTCGAACGTCAGCGTCGAGCCGTTCCAGACGAAGCGATCGATGCGGTTGCCGAGGAGCGGAACGGCATTGATGTCCTCCGTGTCGGCGCCGGGCGCGGGGACGTCCATGCACTCCGTCTCCGTCGGGAAGAACGGCGAGTCCGGCGAGGGCGGCGCCGCGGAGCACGTCCAGTACAGATAGACGCCCGGATCCGACGGGAAGTCCGGATGCAGGGTGATGCCGAGCAGGCCGCGCTCCGATGCGTTGTTCACCGCGAGATCGAGCGCGACACCCTGGACCGCACCATCCGTCACGCGTTTCACCATCCCGCTGTTCTTCTCGATGACGAGCAGATCGCCCGGGCCAAGAAACGCCACAGCCGTCGGCATCGTCAGACCGGTGACGACCGGACGGACGTCGAGACTCGGGTCGACCATCGACGGCTGGGCAGCCAGCGTCGCGGCCATGACGAAGAGAAGGATCAACCTCGATTTCATGTACAGATCTCCTTTCACCGGGCGGCGTGAATTGCACGCGCGGTGCGCGGAGGCGGTACGGATGAGTCGTGCCCCGGCTCAGCCGTTTGTCAGTTTTCATGACCCTCGGCGTGAGTTTGTGTGGACAATGGCCGTCATGGACGAGCTCACCGGTGCCGTATCGCGGCAGTACGACCTCTTTCAGACTTCGCTCGAGTCGATCGAGAAGCCTCGGAAGTACCTGAACTACGGCTATACCGTGGCGCGGCGGCAGACGTACGAGGAACGGCAGGAACGCCTCTGCCTCGAAGTCTTCCGCGCCGCGGCAATCGAGCCGGAGCACGTGCTCGTCGACGTCGGCTTCGGCAGCGGCGAGCAGGACTTCCTCCTGGAGCGCAACTTCCCGTTCACCAGGCTCACCGGCTTCAATATCGCCGCGAAGCAGGTGGCCTATGCGAGCGAGCGCGCGGCCCGCGAGTCCCTCGCGCACAAGCTGGAGTTCCGCCACGGCCAGGCCGAGGTGCTGCCGGGCATCGCGCCGGCGTCCGTGGACCGGGTCATGGCCGTCGAGTGTGCCTTCTACTTCGACCGGGCGCGCTTCTACGAACGGGCGGCCGAGGTGCTGAAGCCCGGCGGACTGCTCGTGCTCGCGGACATCGCCTTCACCGAGAGGATGCCGCGCTTCGCGCGCAACTCCGTAGACCTGAAGCGTGTCGGCACCCGCAATGCCAATCAGAAAGAGTGGGAGCGCTGGTTCAGGACGCGCGCGATCGTCGACATCGCGCCGTACACGCGGCCCGGCGCCCAGATGACGGTCACGCAGATCCTGAAGACCGTCCCCCGCTCGCGCATGAGCCGCGGCGAGCGCCGCGAGTGGCTCAAGATGGCGTACTACTCACAGCTCGTCGCCCTGGGTCTCGCCACGGGGCTGCTGCACTACGACCTGATTACGCTCGAGAAAGTGTGACCGGAACGCACGGTCCCAGATCGAGCAGCTGATCCCGAAGTGCGTCTCGGGATGCCGGTGATGCAGCTCGTGGAGCCGCAGGTTGCGCTCCAACAAAGGCGATCGCGCCAGCAGCTCCGGATGGAAGTGCTGCATGTGGTGCACGATCACGAAGTAGTTGTAGCCGGCGTACAAGCCGAAGGTCAGCAGCGCCGCGTCGCCGGCGGACGTCGCGAAGGCGATCGCCGCGAAAACCACCACGGAAAGCAGCGGGATCACCATCAGCGGAGTGGCGATGAGCGCGTGCGTGTCGCGGTGATGCTTCGCATGCTCGCGCGCCGCTTTCGTCCAGCCGTGCAGCACCCACCGGTGCAGCAGGTACTCGACGAGCGTCCACAGCAGAATCCCCCCGACGACCAGCAGCGCCGCGACGATCAGCGAGCCGTGATAGCGCGTCGCTCCGAGCCAGCCGAACGTCGCCGCGGCGAGCCCATCGGTCACGAACGACCCCCAGTAGTTGATCGGGCTCGTGGTGACGCGCGCGATGAGAGAACGATCCGGGACCGCGTTCATAGGACCCCCATCTCATTGAATAGACGTACGACGCGCGGCTCTTTCCCGAGCCGCGCCACGATCGGCCAGGTGGTTGCCGCGATCAGCAGCGGGTCGCGCTGCTCGAACGCCAGCTCGAAATAGCGGAATGCGGTTTCGTCATCGCCGAGGGCGATCGGAATCACCGCCAGCGACATCGGGGAAATATACGTCGTCTGCGAGCGCGCCAGCAGCTCTTCCTGCAGCCGCCGCGCTTCCGCGAAATCCCCCTTGGCCGCGCGCGTTACGCCCAGCTCACCGACGAACCACGGATGGCGCATCGACAGCCCGGCGCCCCGCTCGAAGGCCACCGCGGCTTCGTCGTACTGGCCGAGGCAGAGGCGGGCGACGCCGAGGACGCGATAGAGGATCGCGTGCGAGGGATCGCGCGCGAGCACCCGCTCCGCGACGTGCAGGGCTTC
This sequence comes from uncultured Acidobacteriota bacterium, assembly GCA_963821585.1. Lineage (GTDB taxonomy): Bacteria > Acidobacteriota > Thermoanaerobaculia > Gp7-AA8 > Gp7-AA8 > QHVT01. Next base: position 1,250,585 of record CAWGEI010000003.1, on the reverse strand, counting down.
TTCGTAGCGGCCGGTGCCGAGGTACACGAGGCCAAGCGCATACGCGGGAAGCGCGGCGATGGGGTCGAGCTCCACCGCGCGCTTGGTCTCGCGCAGTGCGTCTTCGCCGTTGCGCTGCACGAAGAGCCGCAGGAACAGCCCCTTCCAGTAGTGCGCCGGAACGAAGTTCGGATTGATGGCCAGGGCGCGATCGAACTCCGTGAGGGCGCGGTTCCAGCCCCAGTCGTGCAGCACGCTCACCAGCGCCATCGCGTTGTGCGCCTCGGCCAGTCCATCATCGAGCTGCAGGGCCTTGTGCGCCGCGCCTTTCGCGCCGGGCATCACCTGCCGCGGATCGGCCGCGCCGTAGACGGCGAGGAGACAGAGCGTCTCGGCCATGCCCGCGTAGGCCAGCGCGTAGTTCGGGTCGGCGGCGATGGCCTGGCGGAAGAACTCGAGGCCCTTCACCAGTCCCTCGCCGCGCTGCTCGACGAGGAAGCGCGCCTTGAGGTAGAGCTCGTAGGCATCGAGGTTGCGCGTGGCCGGCTTCACGAGCGGCTCGTCGGCTTCCCTGTCGGTGAGCGCGATGCGCAGCTTCTGCGCGATGCTGACGGCGATGTCGTCCTGAATGGCGAAGATGTCGTCGAGCTCGCGATCGTAGCGCTCGGACCAGAGGTGGTAGCCGTCGCCGACGTCGATGAGCTGGGTGGTGATGCGGAGGCGCTTGCCGGCGCGGCGGACGCTGCCTTCGAGGACGGTGTTCACGCGGAGCGCGGCGCCGATCTCGGGGATGGGAACGGATTTGTTCTTGAACGCGAAGCACGAGGTGCGCGCGGCCACGTAAAGCCCCTCGACCTGCGTCAGGGCATTGATGATGTCCTCGGTCACGCCATCGCTGAAGTACTCCATGTCGGCGTCGCCGCCGATGTTCGTGAACGGGAGGACGGCGATGGACGTGCGGCGGCCGATGGAGATCCCGGAAGGGGTCGACGAGGTGGACGACGTGCGCATCGACCGCGGCGTGCTCACCCACTCCGACAGCAAGGGCATCGTCTGCAGTCCGGAGACGATCTCCCGGGCGCTCTGGAAGCGGCGGGTGACGTTCTTCTCCATGCAGCGGCCGATGATGTCGATGAGCGCCGGCGGGACGTGGACGTCCTCGAGCCGCCGCAGGGGTGCCTCGGTCTTCAGGATGGCGTGCAGCGTCTCGACCATGGTGGGCTCTTCGAAGGGGCGTCTGCCGGTGAGCATCTCGAAGAGCACGGCGCCGTACGTGAAGATGTCCGCCCGGTAGTCGGCGACCTCGCCGCGAACCTGTTCGGGGGCCATGTAGCCAACGGTGCCGATTACCGAGCCGGGCGCGGTGAGCACGGTTTTGTTCGCGGAGGCCCCCGCCACCGGCTGGTGGACGCGGACGTTCGCGAGGCCGAAGTCGACGATCTTCACGTGATCGCCCCTGGTGATGAAGATGTTCTCGGGCTTGAGGTCGCGGTGGGTGATCCCCTTCTCGTGCGCGGCCGCGAGCCCCTGGGCGACCTCGATCGCGTAGCGGACGACGGTGCGGTAGGCCATCGGCCCCTCGCCGATCAGCTCGCGAAGGTTGCGTCCGTCCAGGAGCTCCATGACGACGTACGGCGTGGAGCCGACGCGGCCGAACTCGTGGATGGACAGGATGTTAGGGTGATCCAGCGCGGCCAGAGCTTTGGCCTCGCGCTCGAAGCGCGCGACTTCTTCTCCGAGCGGAGCGGAGCTCGACAGGACCTTCACGGCGACATGACGATCGAGCATAGGATCGCGCGCGAGAAACACGCGGCCCATCCCGCCCTCGCCGATCAGCCTGACGACCTCGTACTGCCCGATGGTTTTGTGATCCATGCTGGTCGGCTGTCCGTCCCGGCGTTCCGTCGCGCTCCTCTGTATTTGGACCGGTGACAGTATGGCCTTGGAAACCGGTGACTTGCAACCGAAGGGGGTCTGAATCGCGCATGTTCTTGTCAGTATCGATTACGCCAGATAGATTGACAGCCGTGCGTGAAGATCACTTTGTCGTCCTGCACGATGTCAGGTGGTCTGACTATCAGCGGGTGTTGGAAATCCGGGGTGATCGCTCTTCGCCTCGCATCGCCTACGTCGAGGGAAGGCTGCAAATCCTTCGTCCGTCCGAAAGTCACGAACGGATCAAGTCGCTCATCGGTTGTCTCGTCGAGGAATGGTGTCTTGAGCGAGGGATCGAGTTCACAATCCTCGGGTCGTGGACCCTGGAGGACAAGAACGCCGATCGTGGAGTCGAGCCGGACGAGTGCTACGTCTTCGGCCCGCCGCGTGGGGCTCTTCGCCCCGATCTCGCGGTCGAGGTCATCTGGACTTCGGGCGGCATCAACAAGCTGGAGATCTACCGGAAGCTGGGTGTCGCCGAGGTCTGGATCTGGCACCGCGGCGAGCTGAGGCCGCACGTCTTACGCGGTGAACATTACGAGGCCGCGGCCGAGAGCGAGGTATTGCCGGGCATCGATCTCCCTCAGCTCACCGCCTTTCTGGACCGGCCAACCACCAGCGCCGCCATTCGGGCGTACCGGGACGTCCTCCGTAAGGGCTGACCGCTACCGGTCCACCCAGCGCATGGACTTCTCGTTGTACCGCGGGCCGGCGATCGCCTCGGGCGCCAGCGCCGCGTCGAGACGCGCCACTTCGTCCGCGCCGAGGACGATGTCTGCCGCGGCAACGTTCTCCTCCAGATACGAGCGCCGTTTCGTCCCCGGGATCGGCACGATGTTGTCGCCTTTGCCCAGCAGCCAGGCCAGCGCGATCTGTGCTGGAGTGGCGCCGTGCGCGGCCGCGATCTCTTTCACGACACCCGCGGCGCGCATATTCGCGTCGAAGTTCTCCCCCTGAAACCGCGGGTCTCCCCGCCGGAAGTCGCCCTCGGGATACTCCTCCGCGCGCTTCACGTTGCCCGCGAGGAATCCGCGCCCGAGGGGGCTGAAGGGAACGAGCCCGATGCCGAGCTCGCGGAGGAGCGGGATGATGCCCTCTTCGAGATTCCGCTCCCACAGCGAGTACTCGCTCTGCAGCGCTGTCACCGGCAGCACCGCATGCGCCCGCCGGATGGTCTGCTCCCCCGCCTCGGACAACCCAAAATGGCGGACCTTTCCCTCTTTCACGAACCCCGCGACCACGCCCGCGACGTCCTCGATCGGCACCTCGGGATCGACGCGGTGCTGGTACAGCAGATCGATCGTGTCGACGTTCAACCGCTTCAGCGATCCCTCTACCGCCGTGCGAATCCGCTCCGGCCGGCTGGTGATGCCGTTCACCTTCCCGCCCTCGATGTTCCACCCGAACTTCGTCGCGATCACGACGCGGTCTCGGTACTCGCGCAACGCGCGCCCGAGCAGTTCCTCGTTGTGGAACGGGCCGTAGACCTCCGCCGTGTCGAAGAACGTGACGCCCAGTTCGATCGCCCGATGAATCGTGGCGATCGACTCCGCCTCGTCGGCGGGGCCGTACGATTGACTCATGCCCATGCAGCCGAGTCCAAGTGCGGAGACTTCGAGAGAGCCGAGACGGCGGGTTTTCATAGACGGGGATTATCTCCCTTAGCCGCGCGCGAAGGCGCGCAGTCCAATTGTGGCCCCGGGCTGGTGCCCGGGGCTGGCCGGTGCAGACGGGTCTCGCGGCCGCGAAGGCGGCCGCTACAACATACGCTTGGAGCGGCCGCCTGCGCGGCCGCAATACCTGCACCCTCGCGTTCCCCGGGCACAAGCCCGGGGCCACAATTGGACTGCGCGCCTTCGCGCGCAGACGCAGCGCTGCCCTCTACTTTGGGAACGCGGCCGAGGGCCTGCCCGCGCCGATCGGCGCCACGATCTCGTGCGCTCCGGATAGCGGTAGGATGCGCACGTGAAATTTCTCTGCCTGATCTACCTCAACGAAGACGAGATGGACGCCCTGCCGGCCGAGGAAATGAACCTGTTGAACCAGGGTCACCTCGCTCTCAACGACAACCTGCGCGACAGCGGACACTTCATCGAGGCCGAGGCGCTCGAGCCTTCCCGGACGATGGCCACGGTACACGTGCGCAACGGCAAGGTGCAGGTGCGCGACGGCCCGTTCACCGAGACGAAGGAGCTGGTGGCCGGCTTCTATCTGATCGAGGCGCGCGACCGCGACGAGGCCATCGAGATCGCGACGCGGTTTCCGAGCGCGCCACGCGCGACCATCGAGGTGTGGCCGACGCGACAGCTGCTGGTGACCCCCGAAGCCCCGAGCGAAGTCGAGGGGCCGAAGAACGCATGACCTCCGGTCATCAATCTGATGAGCAGGATGGAATGGCATTCCCCGCGCCGGCCGCGTAGCTTGGGGGCATGAACGTCGCGGAACGCTTCACGCAGCTCACTACGCCTCTCGTCAGCGACGCCGCACTGCGGCTGGGACTCGCGTTGCGGCTCGCGCCGGTGGGGCTGACCGCGGTACACGCCACGGCGCGGCGAGTGGCCGGCCGCGTCGCGCCGGCATTGCACCTCGGCAGCGTCGACGTGTTCCTCGCGGCCCACAGCCGGGCCGAGCGTGGAGACGTGCTCGTCATCGACAACGAAGGCCGGCGCGACGAGGGGTGCATCGGCGACCTGACCGTGCTCGACGCCTGGTCCGCGGGGATCGGGGGGGTACTCGTGTGGGGCTGTCACCGCGACACGGCCGAGCTGCAGCAGATCGAGTTGCCTGTGTTCTCGTATGGTTCCTATCCCGCGGGACCGCGGCGGCTCGATCCACCGTCCTCGCGCACCCCGACTTTCGGCGACGCGCCGTTCAGCGACGCGGACTACGTCTTCGCGGATGACGACGGCGCGATCTTCGTCGAGGCAGATCATGTCGCGGAAGTACTCGACGTGGCGGAGTCGATCGCGGCGGTGGAGCGGAGGCAGGCGACCTCCATTCGCGACGGCCGTTCGCTCCGCGCGCAGCTCCGCTTCGATGAATACCTCACCGTCCGCGAGCGCGACGCGACCTACACGCTGCGCAAGCACCTCACGGCGATCGGCGGCGCCGTGGAGGTGTAATCGGGCACAATACGGACTGATGCCGATCCTGAAACGCCTCGCCCTCGATCGCCCCGAGCTTCGCGCGTGGGCAATGTACGACTGGGCCCTCTCTGCCGTGCAGACGACGGTACTGGTCGCGGTGTTCCCCATCTTCTACATCCAGGTCGCAGGCGCCGAGGCCGGCGCGACCACGGCGAGCCAGTGGTGGGCACTCTCGAACGGCATCGCCACCGCGATCGTCGCCCTCCTCTCCCCGATCCTCGGCACGATCGCGGATTTCGCCGCGGCAAAGAAGAAGCTGCTCGCGGTGTGGACGGCGATCGGGGTGCTCGCTTGCGCCGGGATGTACTTCATCGAGCGCGGGGACCTGCTGCTCGCGTCGGTACTGCTCGTCGTCGTCGCCATCTCCGCCGCCGCGGCGCTGGTGTTCTACGACTCGCTGTTGCCGCACATCGCGACGACGTCCGAGGTGGACCGCGTCTCGTCCTCGGCCTATGCGATCGGCTACCTCGGCGGAGGAATCCTGCTCGCGCTGAACCTCGCGATGATCCAGAGGCCGGAGTGGCTCGGTCTCGGCGGAGCGGACGCGACGCTGCCCGTGCGGCTGTCGATGGTGTCGGTCGCCATCTGGTGGCTGCTCTTCTCGATCCCGCTGTTCCGCCGCGTGCCCGAGCCCCCGCGGCGCCTGGAGTCGGACGAACGGGCGGACCAGAGCTCCGTGCGCGTCGCGTTCGTGCGGCTGTTCGAGACCATGCGCGAGCTGCGCGCCTTCAAGCACGCATTCCTCATGCTCATCGCGTTTCTGATCTACAACGACGGGATCGCCACGTTCCAGCGGATGTCGGCGGCATACGGAACGGAGCTCGGGATCGGGCGCGGCTCGCTGATCACGGCGATCCTGATCGTGCAGTTCATCGGCGTCCCGGCGACGTTCGTCTTCGGCGCGCTCGCGAGCCGGATCGGCGCGAAAGCCTCGATCTTCGCCGGCCTCCTCGTCTTCCTCGGCGTCAGCGTGATGGCGTACTTCATGACCACCGCGGCGCACTTCTACATCCTCGCCGCGATCCTCGGCCTGGTGCAGGGCGGCACGCAGGCGCTGAGCCGATCCCTCTTCGCAACGCTCATCCCCCGCTACAAGTCCGGCGAGTTCTTCGGCTTCTACAGCGTCTTCAGCAAGTTCGCCGGGATCTTCGGCCCTTTCGTCTTCGCCGGCATCATCGGCGCGACCGGCTCCAGCCGGAGCGCCGTGTCGTCCGTGTCGCTGTTCTTCATCGTCGGCGGTGCGCTGCTGCTGTTCGTCAACGTCGAGGAAGGAGCGCGGAGAGCGCGGGCGGCGGAAGAAGAAGCGGCAGGGGGCGCGTGACTTAAACCAGCCTGGAGCTCAACGCTGGCCAAGGCAGGCCATCGTCCTTCACGGCGTTCCGGAGGATCTCGCGAACTTCTGCTTCGGTACTGCGCCCGTGAAGTCGCGCGCGCCGCTGAAGCTTCGCCTTCAAATCTTCGTCGATACGAACCATGAGTTGGGCCATAAGCAGTGATGTCACGATATTACTCACCCGCCGTACCGGCACGTGTCCAACGTTGCTCAGTGGAGCCCCGGCGTCCCGCCGGCTGGCGTGGCGGCGTCCCGCGCCGCCACTTGGGTGGGCGGGGGAAGGTTCGTTCACTCGAGTGCCCGGGCGGCAGAGACGCCGACGCTCCCTTAACGCCTCCGGACCCCTTCAACACTCGATGGTGACTCGGTCACGACTTCTGTCGGGTTCCCCGCTCACCCGGGTCCCTCGCTCGATGCTTGAGATGAACTGACGAACACCGCAGACATATCTTGAAAGAGGAGTTGGGGTGCAAAAAAACGTGATTTTAGGGGTTCGAAATCAGTGCTGGCGTCATTAAGAAATGACACTTCCACCGTTCGAAAATAGTGGTTGTGCCGTTTAAAGAGGACAAAACAGCCTTTTCGAAGGGGTTTTGTTCCAATTTCAAAGGGTGCCGGAGGGTCTTCGAAGGGTGAAAAAGCTCTTCGAAAGCCTGAATCGGGCGTTTCGCACGGTGTTTTGTCCTTTTAAAATGCCAGTAGCTCCATTTACGAACCCTGTTTTGTCATTTCTTGATGACAGAAAAAGCATTCTCGCGCCAAGTGTCCAGTGGCGGGACCCTGCATGCCCGAGCAGCCATCACTTGATCACGTCGATCACCGTGTGCATCTGGCCTCCACCCACCCCCGTCGCCACCTGGTACCGTCCCGGCTTCAGCGGCGCGACCGCCTCGTACTGAAGCGTGAGGCTCTGTCCCACCGGCATCTGTTCGACGAAGAACGTGAGCGGGGCTTTCGGTGCGCCGGTGAACCCCGGAGGCAGCACGTCCGTCACTTCGACCACGCCTTTCATCTGCGCGAAGACGACGAGGGTCCATTTCACCGTGAATTTCTCGCCGGCGTGGATCGGCATCGGAAGGTGGCGGAAGAGGAAGAACGACGGATCCAGCAGCGCGCAGCGGAAGTCACGCAGCCCGGCGTCTTCGATGCAGCGGCAGGCTGGCACCCAGGACGGGAACTGCGTGTCCATTCCGTTGACCCGGCACGGCGCCGCGGCGGGCACGACGTTCACGATCGTCTTGAATCCGAGGTCGCCGGTTCTGCCGAAATCGAGGAACTGCAACCAGCCGTCGGCATCCGCCCGGCGGAACCATCCGTTGCCGCCGGGATAGGAGGAGCCGTCGAGCGCCTCCGGCCCCTTGAGCGCCGTACACGTGCCGGTCTCGTTCCGCAGCACGATGGCGAAGCGGTCGCCGGAGCTCATGGCCGGACGCACGTCGAGGTCGAACGTCCGCAACGAAGCCGGCATCGGGATGGACGCCGCGTCCACCGTCGCCCGCGCCCGCACGGCGCTCCCCGGCAGTCCCAGCGCGTCGACATTGACGATCTCGACGAGGAGAGTCCCGCTTTCGCATCCGATTCCCAGCTCCACCTGCATCAGGTCGCCGGTCACCCCCGCCGTGACCGTCTGCGCAACGATCCGGTTCCCGGTTCCCACGAACCCGACGGCGATCGTCTCCTTCCCGTACGGCGACTGCTGATCGATGACCGGGCTGGCGGTCAAAGTTGCGGCGAAGGCCGGGAGAACGAGCAGGAGGAGGGTACCGTGTCGGGTGAGCATTGAAGTGATTCTACGCGTCTGTCCTCGAGAAAAGGCTTGCGTCTGGTCTGGTGTTGTAGTTAACTATATCACCACATACGTTGGACGACAGGATGGACGATCAGTGGAGCGACAGTCAGCCGATTTACCGCCAGTTACGGGACCGGGTCGTGGCTTTGATCCTCGACGGCGTCCTGAAGGAAGGCGACCCGCTGCCCTCGGTTCGGACCGTTGCGGCGGAGTATCGGGTCAATCCCTTGACTGTCCTCAAAGGGTATCAACAGCTCGTCGACGAGCTGCTCGTCGAGACGAAGCGAGGTCGCGGAATGTTCATCCAGCCCGGCGCGCGCAGCCTGTTGCTCGATGCGGAGCGCCAGAAGTTCCTGGCCGAACAGTGGCCGAGAATCCACGCAACCATCCAGCGGCTGGGGTTGACGCCCCAGGAGCTCCTGGACGCCGCCCCAAAACCGCCGGCGTCCGACGCCGGGGAGGAGCGCTGACGCCATGGCAGCGATAGAAGCCCGCGGCCTTCGCAAGTCGTTCCGCACGACCGTCGCCCTGGACGGGATCGACCTGCGCGTGGAAGAGGGACGGATCATCGGTCTCATCGGACCGAACGGCGCCGGCAAGACCACCGCCCTCAACGCCATCCTCGGCCTCACCCCCTATCAGGGCGAGCTGAACGTCCTCGGACACAACCCCTGGACCGAGCGCGAGCTGCTGATGCGCGACGTCGCGTTCATCGCCGACGTGGCCGTCCTCCCCCGCTGGATCCGCGTTTCGCAGGTGCTCGACTACGTCGGCGGAGTCCATCCGCGGTTCGACCGCGCGAAGGCGGAACGGTTCCTGGCGAAGACCTCCATCCAGCGCCGCAGCCGGGTCCGGGAGCTGTCCAAGGGCATGGTGGCCCAGCTCCACCTCGCGCTGGTGATGGCCATCGACGCGAAACTGCTGGTCCTGGACGAGCCGACCCTCGGGCTGGACATCCTCGTCCGCAAGCAGTTCTACGACTCGCTCCTGAACGACTACTTCGATCGCCGGCGCACGATCCTCGTGACGACGCATCAGGTCGAGGAGATCCAGGACGTCCTCACCGACGTCCTGTTCATCAACCACGGCCGGATCGTGTTCGCCTCCAGCATGGACGACCTCGAGACGCGCTATGTCGAAGTGATGGTGAGCCCGGAGCACGTCGCGGCAGCAAGGGCACACGGGCCGATCCACGAGCGGCAGGTCTTCGGCCGGAGCATCCTGCTGTTCGACCGCGCCGACCGCGGCCAGCTCGCCGCCCTCGGCGAAACGCGCACGCCGAGCATCGCCGATCTGTTCGTCGCCCTTATGGGCAACACCGGCAACACCGCCGGCCAAGCGCAGGGAGAGACTCGATGATTCCTCCTTCTGACACCTCACCGCAGTACGGCGTGGACGCCGAGCCGGGCGCAGACGCGCCGCTGGCCTATGCACCGTTGGCCTATGCACCGTTGTCACAGACCAGGCCGGTGTACTGGTCGGTGCGACGCGAGCTGTGGGAGAACCGGTACCTCTATCTCGCGCCGCTGATCGTCACCGCGGTCGTGCTCTTCGCCACGTTCGTCAGCACGGTCATGATCGCGCACCGGATGCAGAAGCAGGACCCGGCGAAGCCGCAAACGGCCATCGTCCAGCCGCTGAACATCGCGCCCGCGCCGATCATGTTCACCACGCTCATCATCGGGCTGTTCTACTGTCTCGACGCGCTGCACGGCGAGCGCCGCGACCGCAGCCTGCTGTTCTGGAAGTCGCTGCCGGTCTCCGATCGCACGGCCGTGCTGTCCAAGGCCGGCATTCCGCTCGTCTTCCTGCCGGTGCTCGCCTATGTGCTCAGCGTCGCCACCCAGCTCGTACTCCTGGTCACGGGCACCGCGGTCATGCTGGGCTACGGTCTAAGCCCGGCCCCGCTCTGGACCGGATTCCGGTTCTTCGAGGGGCTGGTGATCATGTTCTACGGCCTGGGCGTCCACGCGCTCTGGTATGCGCCGGTCTACGGCTGGCTGCTGTTGCTCTCGGCCTGGGCGCGCCGTTCGGTCTTTCTCTGGGCCGTGCTGCCGGTGCTGGCGATCGCCGCGGTCGAACGGATCGTGTTCAGCACGACAGGCTTCCTGTCCATGCTGCAGTACCGCTTCACGGGAGTGATGGGAGAGGCGTTCATCTCCGGACCCGGCGCCACCGGGGACATCGACCGCCTCGGCCAGCTCACTCTCCTCAAATTCCTGACGCGCCCGGGCCTGTGGCTCGGACTCATCTTCGCCGCGGCCTGCATCGCCGCGGCGATTCGGCTGCGCCGGCTCCGCGAGCCGGTCTGATCACGGAGGATTTCCCATGGATCGCACGAGAACCAGGACGAACGTGTCTCGACTCCAGCGCCCGGCCATGATCGCGACGGCATTGTTCGCGTTGATCAGCGGCGGCGTGGTGCTGGGCAACATCGACTTCAACACCCAGCGCGTCGACCGGACGACGCTCAGCATCGAGACCGTGCAGCACGGCTCGATGGAGGTCAAGGCCGCCGCCAACGGGCAACTCCTGTCCCGGCAGATCGAGCAGCTTGCCGCACGAGCTGCCGGCCGCGTCGCAAAGGCGGACCTCAAGCCCGGCACCGTCGTGCAGGTCGGCCAGGTCCTCGTGGAGCTCACGAACCCGCAGCTCACGGCCAGCGCGGAAGAAGCGCAGTCGGCCTACGAAGGTGCGCTGGCGGAACTGCAGGCCGCAGAGGCGGAGCTGCAGACCAGCATGCTCAACCAGGAAGTCGTGCTGACGCAGGTCCACTTCAACGCCGAAAAAGCAAAAGCCAAAACCGAGGCTGACGAGGCGCTGTCGCGGAACGGGCTCCTTTCCGACGTCGAGCTGCGACGCTCACAGCTCGACCTCGCCCAACTCAGGAAGACCTACGACATCGAAGCGAGCCGCCTGAAGAAAGTCCGCGACAACATCCAGGTGCAGCTGGCCGTCCGCCGGTCCCGCGTCACCCAGCTCGCGCGTGCGCTGGACCGCGCACTCACGCAGGTCGCCGACCTGACGATCGTCGCCGGCATCAGCGGCATCGTGCAGACCATCAACGTCGAAGTCGGCCAGCAACTGCAGCCCGGCAGCCCGATCGGCCGTATCGCCCGGCAGGACCAGCTCTACGCGGAGCTCAGGGTTCCGGCGCGCGAGGCTACCCAGGTGCAGATCGGCCAGAAAGTCGTCGTCGACACCCGCAACGGCACCATCGACGGGATCGTCACCCGCGTCGATCCCGGAGTCACCAACGGCACGGTCGTCGTGGATGTGGAACTGCGAGGCAAGCTGCCCGCGGGCGCGCGTCCGCAGCTGGCCATCGAGGGCACGGTCTACACCAGCCAATTGCCGAACACCCTGTACGTCGGCAAGCCCGCCTATGTGAAGAGCGATGCGGACATCACCGTCTACAAGCTCGATCCGGCCGACCGTTACGCATCGCGCGTCACGGTCAAGGCCGGCAAGGTCTCGCTCAATGCCATGCAGATCCTGGATGGCCTGCAGGCAGGCGATCGCATCATCACCTCGGAAGTTGGCGCGTGGCAGGACCAGGACCGGATCCTGTTGAAGTGAAGGAGGCGTCCTCATGAATCTCTGGTTCGATCTGAAATACGCGTGGCGCCTCATGAGGAAGTCGTGGGGCTATTCGCTGATGTGCGCGAGCGTCGTCGCGCTCAGCGTGGGTTTGGCGGTGTGGACAAACGCGCTCGTCTACAGCCAGTTGTTCACACCCTTCGGCCTCCCCGGCTCCGAGGATTGGTACAGCGTGCAGATCGGCGCGGATGCCGGCGCCCCGGTGCGGGCCAGCGTCGACGCCTATACCTGGCAGGAGCTGACGAAGCACAGCCGGTCGGCCGAGCCTCTCGGCGCATTCGCGGGCAACAACGCCGTTCTCAGTGAAGGCCAGGCCAGCACGAGCCTGCGATCGGTCTCCATCAGCCCGCGATTGGTGGCGCAGGTCGTCCCCTTTCTCGGCCGGACCCTCGCGGAGACGGACGCGCAACCCGGAGCGGTCGCGGTGACCCTCCTTTCTTACGAGACCTGGCAGCGCTACTTCGCGGACGATCGCGCCATCATCGGCAAGTTCGCACGGATCGACGCCGCGCCGGTGCAGATCGTCGGCGTCCTGCCCAGGGATTTCCTCGTGATCGACGACTACGAGTTGTGGCAGCCGCTCCGGTTGCCGCCGCTCGCGCGGCCGCAGGACTCGACGATGTCGCTCGTGCCGCTCATCGCGCTGCGGGAGAACCAGGGCGCCGCGGCCGTCGTCAACGAGATGAAAGCCGCGCTGGCCCGCGTCAATGCGGATTCCCCCGATCTGTTCAACCCGGCCCGCCATGTCGGGCTGATTCCCGCGCACCAGACGTTCACCCACGGCATCACGCCGATCGTCGTGATGATGAGCCTCATGGCCGCGGGGGTCCTGCTGCTGGGCTGCATGAACATCAGCATGGTGTTCCTGGCCCGCCTGCTGGAGCGCAGCCGCGAGCTCGCCGTGCGTACCGCCCTCGGCTCCGCGCGGTCGCGCCTCTTGCGGCAATGCCTCATCGAGACCGCTCTGATCGTGCTGCTCGGACTCGTCGCCGGGTATGGGCTCGCCGCCATGGGGATCGAGTGGACTCACGGCATCAGCGAATTCGGGTCGCGGATCCTCGCAGGGGGACGCTCCACCAACATCCCCGAATTGCGGCCGTTCGACCTGTTCTCCGCGGTGCTGTTCGCCGTGGCGGTGTGGCTGCTCAGTACGCTCATTCCGGCGTGGCGGATCACGCGGCAGGACGCGGCCGTCGCGCTCGCGAGCGGCGGAAAAGGAGTGGCGGTTCGCGGCAGCAACAAGGGCGTAGGTCTGCTCGTCGGATTGCAGGTGGTGATCTCCTGCATCGTGCTGGTGACCTGCGGAAACATGGTGATGGCCATTCAGAAAGAAGTGGCCAAGCCGAATGGTCTGCAAACCAGCGGCGTCACGATGTCGACCTACCCGACGGTATTCGACGCGCGCTATTCCGAAACCTCGCAACGGCTGCGCTACTGGGAGAATCTCACGGCGTCGATCGAGAGCAAGGTGCCCGGTGCCCGGGCGGCGTTCACGACGTCGCCGCCGACCCGGCCCGCCCGCGTGGCAATCTCGATCGAAACGCGCCAGAGCGCGGACAGAAAGGGCGCGCTGACGTTGCCGCTCACCAGCGTCTCGGAAAACTACTTCAGCGTGATGGGCGTGAGCCTGCGCTCCGGACGCCTGTTCGACAGCACCGACAACAGCGGCTCCCTCCCCGTCGCCGTCATCGACGAGCAGATGGCCGCGCGGTACTGGCCCACCGGCGACGTGCTCGGCAAACGCATTCGCGTAACCTCCTCGGACAACGGATCGTGGCTGACGATCGTCGGTGTGGTCTCCGGTGTCCGCGGCGCTCCATATCGCGCGAGTGCCGACCTCGGGACCATCTACCGGCCGCTGCGCCAGGCCACACCATCGGCTTTCCACGTGCTGATCAGCCTTCCCGGCACCGCCACCGAACATCGCGCCGCACTCCGCGCCGCGGCCTACGCCGTCGACCGCGATCTGCCGCTGCACAACCTGCAGACGCTCGACGACTACCTGGCCGCGACGAGCATGTCGTATCCGGCCATGACGCGCTGCTTCATCGCCATTGCGCTGATCACGGCCTTGCTGGCGGCGTCCGGCCTGTTCGGTCTCATCAGCCGGTCGGTAGCGCAGCGCACGCAGGAAGTCGGCATCCGCCGCGCCCTCGGAGCCACGCCTTGGCGTGCGACCTCGATGTTCCGGCGCCAGGGCACGCTGTACGTGACCGTCGCCATCTTCGGCCTCGCCCTCGGCATCATGGTGATGCCGCTGCTCAGCCGGGCCATTCCGAACATTCTCGAGCGCGTCGTTCCCGTGACCGCCGGCGTCGTCCTGCTCATGGCCGCCGTCATTTCCACCGCGTCGTATCTGCCGACCCGCCGCGCCGTCGATCTCGAGCCGAGCGACGCGCTGCGTTACGAATAGCGAATCCATTCAGGAGCCAGCCATGAACAGCCAGCACCTCATCGACATGCAGGACATCAACAAGATCTTCACCACCGACGAGATGGAGACCTCCGCGCTCAGCGGCGTTTACCTCACCATCGACGAGGGCGAATACGTCTCCATCAGCGGCCCCTCGGGCTGCGGCAAATCCACGCTGTTGTCGGTGATGGGTCTTCTGAGCTCGTCCACCGCCGGGAAGTACTTCCTCAACGGCGCGGAGGTGACGGGACTCGGCGCGATCGAGCAGGCGCGCGTCCGCAATCGCGACATCGGCTTCATCTTTCAGGCCTTCAACCTGATCGGCGACCTGAGCGCGTTCGAGAACGTCGAGCTGCCGCTCACCTTCCGCGGCGACCTCAATCGCAAACAGCGCCGCGAGCTCGTGCTGGCGGCGCTCGAACAGGTGAACATCGCCCAGCGGCAGAAGCACTACCCCGCGCAGATGTCGGGCGGCCAGCAGCAGCGCGTCGCGATCGCGCGCGCGCTGGTCGGCAAACCGAAAGTCCTGCTCGCCGACGAGCCCACCGGCAACCTCGACTCGAAGAACGCGCAGCTCGTCATGGACCTGCTGGACGCCCTCCACGGCCAGGGCAGCACCATCGTGATGGTCACGCACGACCCGCGCTTCGCCGGGCGGGCCGGGCGCCAGATCGCGCTGTTCGATGGACAGATCGTAGACGACCGCCTCCTTCGCGCGGCGTCCTGACCCGGGAGCCTCCCATGAGTGCATCGTCGCCCGTCTTACTGCTGCACATCTGCGCGGCCACGGTGGGCTTGCTGTCCGGTTTCCTGTCCATGCTGCTCCGCAAAGGCGGAGGACTGCACCGCGCGGCCGGAAACGTGTTCTTCGTGTCCATGCTCACCATGTCCACGACCGCCGTGTTCATCGCGACCTTCCTGCGCCCCAACCGGGTCAACGTGTTGGCCGGCCTGCTGACGTTCTACCTCGTCTCGACCGCGTGGTGGGCCGCCCGGCGCAAAGATGGCAGCACGAGCATCTTCGACGTCAGGGCGCTCGCGTTTGTGCTGGGCGTGGCCGCACTCGCCTTCGCGAGCGGCATCCAAGACGGCGAGTCCGCGAGCTTCTACTTCTTCTTCGGATGCATGGCTCTCCTCGGCGCCGTGTCGGACATCCGCATGCTCCGGCGCGGCGGCGTGACCGGCCCCAGGCGCATCGCGCGACACCTCTACCGCATGTGCTTCGCCCTCCTGATCACCACCTTCTCCTTCTTCCCCGGGCAGGCGAAGCTCTTCTCCGGCTGGCTGCGGCAAAGCGGAGTCCTGGTCCTTCCGCACCTGTTCCTGATCGGGTCGCTGATCTACTGGAGATTCCGGGTGATGGGCAAGCGCAGACGGGCCGGGCAACAGCCTGTCACTCCCGCGCGCGTTTCGCCATTTCTCGAATCACCTGGATGACGAACTGAGGCTCGTCCTCATGAAAGTCGTGCCGCTCGTCGATTTTGATGTGCTTCACGTTCTTCATCGGCGAGAAGAGCTCCTCGAGAAACGTCATGTACATCGCCTCCGATTTTGCCTGGAGCTCATCCGAGATGCCGGTTGTTTTCGTCCGTTGCGTGGCAGTCACCACCGTGATCGGAATCGACAAGGTCTTGAATGGCTCGTCGTAGTCGATTCCCAGCGGCGAGAAACGCGTCGCCCACCATTTCTCCGTCTTCGACAACTGGCGGATCTTCTCCTGCAGGTCCGGAGGCATCGCGGCCGGGATGTACATCTCCTCCCAGCGCCCGTCTTTTCGCCACTGCTCGATCTGCTTCTGCGCTTTCTCCATCGCTTTCCTGCGTTTCTCGCGGTCCTCGGGCAGCTGCGTCTTCCCGCCACCGGGGATCGCCGAGTCGAGAAGCACGAGGCCGATGACCTCGCCCGGATACCGCTCCGCGTATTTCCAGGCTTGATAGCCGCCGAGCGAGTGGCCCGCCAGGACGAATGGCGGCTTTTCGCCGCCGCGGCGGAGCGCTTCGTGGAGGTCGTTGAGCGTCCCGGCGATGCTCTTCTCGTAGTTCGGCCGGGCGTCGCTAAACGCCGTCCCGGCACGGTCGTACGAGCAGACGCGGTAGTCCTTCGCGAGATCCGCCTGAATCGCGTGCCACATGTAGAACCCGGTGCCGCCGGATGCCTCGAGAACGATCGTCGGTACACCCGACCCTGTGCAGTACAGGTGCAGGCGCCGCCCTCCGACGTCGATCATCCGGCCGACCGGTTGGGGCTCGTCCGCCACAGCCGCAAACGTGGCGAGCACGAGAAGAAATGCGACGAAGGCATGGCCAGCCTCACAATTGTCAGAAGTCTTCTGCATCGTGAGTATTCGACTCGCGACGCGAGCGAAACGTTCTTCCCGAGGTCCAACGTACGGCGTGGCTTCAGCCCGCCCCGGCAATCCGCGCTATCTCCAGTAGTTGGATGAATACACGAAGAATCGAACGCCGGACAAGCGGTGAAGGACAAGACCGGTCGCTGACCTCGTCGACACGATCACCCCACTCGACACCCACTGTCGAACCACCGTCGGCGAGGAGATGGCTTTAAAGCCTCTGGGACCGCCGGCGTCCCCGCCGGCTGCCGGGGCGGCGTCTCGCCGCCCCGTTGCTGCGTCCTCCCGAGTACGCGGCGGCGGGACGCCGCTCGCTCAGCCGGCGGGACGCCGGCGGTCCCATGGTTTTGGACGCGTCGCGCCGAGCTGATGCTGGCTGCGCCGGAGCTGACGTTGGCTGCGTTGGAGCTAATGTTGGCTCGCTCGGAGCTGATGTTGGCTCAGTCGGAGCTGATGTTGGCTCGGTCGGAGCTAATGTTGGCTCGCTCGGAGCTAATGTTGGCTCGCTCGGAGCTAATGTTGGCTCGGTCGGAGCTGATGTTGGCTCAGTCGGAGCTGATGTTGGCTCGGTCGGAGCCAACATTAGCTTGGATGGAGCCAAATCCAGCTCCGAGTGAGCCAACAGTAGCTCCGACCGAGCCAGAGTTAGCTCCGAGCCAGCTGTGATCAGCTTGGAAGGAGCTGAATTCAGGTCGCTCGGACCTGAGATTGGCTGCGACCGGGCAAATTTCTCCTCAGAGGCAGCCACCGCGAGTCGCCGCTTTCTTATCTTTGCGCGCTGGACGCCCAAATATAGAAAAGCGGCGACTCGCCGTCGCCGCACTCCATGGCTTACGATCGCCGGGCGGACGATGAACACGATTCTTCACTACCTGGAACAGCACGCCCAGTCGCAGGGTGATCGGGAGTTC
Source organism: uncultured Acidobacteriota bacterium (assembly GCA_963821585.1). Lineage (GTDB taxonomy): Bacteria > Acidobacteriota > Thermoanaerobaculia > Gp7-AA8 > Gp7-AA8 > QHVT01. The sequence goes on along the minus strand of CAWGEI010000003.1, from coordinate 1,233,129 downwards.
CTCGTCCTACAGGACGAGCGACTGACGTTTGGCGACTTCGCTACGCGCGTGCAGCGCTTGGCCGGCGTGCTGCGGACGCGCGGGGTTGGCGTGGGCGATCGCGTCGTGCTCTACCTGGCGCGGCGGACCCGATACCTGACCGCCTACCTGGCCGCGATGGCCGCGGGGGCGATTGCGGTGCACCTCTACCCCGAGCGGCCGGCAGGCTATGTCGATTTCGCCGCCGCCCATACCGGAGCCGGACTGGTGATCACGGATCAGCAGGAGGTGGACTGGTCCGCCTTTCCTCACTCGGTGCTGCACTATCCCGATCTTGACGACGCGAGCCTGCCGCGGGTCTGGCCGGGCGCGGTCTCCGACGCGGCGTACATGATGTTCACCAGCGGCACGACCGGTCAGCCCAAGGCGGTGGTCACGACGCAGGAGAACATCCTGTTCGTGACCCAGACCCTGATCCGCATGGCGGGCATGAGCCGGGACGACCGGGAAGTGATCGTGATGCCGCTGGGCTCGACCGGAGGGCTGGGGCACTTTCACGGCAATCTCGTGCTCGGCAATCGCATGGTCCTGCTGCCTTTCTTTTTCGGCTCGATGAGCGCGGCGGACCTGGAGCAGATGCTGGAGACCATCGCCGAGGAAAGGGCCACCGGCTTTCTCGCGACTCCCGGTCTGCTGGGCCGGCTGGCCACGGAGCACCGGGAGTCGTTCCGCGAGAAGGCGCGGAACCTGCGGTACATCCTGACCAACGTCTGTCCCATCCGGCCCGACCTCGTCCGCGACCTGTTGGAGCTGCTGTCCAACACCCGGTTCCACACGTACTACGGCCTGACCGAAGCGAGCCGCAGCGTCTACCAGTGCTACAACGAGGAGCCGGCACACGTCTCCGCCGCCGGCCGCCCAGCTCCGGGCGTGAGCATCAGCATCGACCAGCCCGACGGCGCGGGCGTGGGCGAGGTCCTGATCAAAGGCGGCAATGTGATGGCCGGCTACTGGGGACGCGGCCGCGACGGCTTCGACGACGACGGCTGGTTCCACACCGGAGACCTCGGCACCGTCGACGCCGAGGGGTTCCTGACGATCCGAGGGCGGTTGCACGACAATATTAATGTGGACGGCTTGAAGTTCCTGCCGCGCGAGATCGAGGACGTGCTGCTCGCACATCCCGCGGTCGTGGATTGCGCCGTGGTCGGAGTGCCCGACCCCATCCGCTACCAGCGGGCCGGCGCTCTGGTCGTACTGACGAAGCAGGCCGACCGGTCCGCGATGGTGGACGAGTTGCGGACGTTCTGCAGCGAGCGCCTGGATGCCCACAAGGTTCCCGCAGTCTTCGGTTTCACCGAAGCCATTCCGCGCTCGGAGCTCGGCAAGGTCCATCGGGACGAGCTGATCGAGTTGTTGACCCGCGCGGATCTCAATCGTTTCGAGATTTCTCTCGTCCCCCCTTGACACTTCGCGTGGGTCGCCTTAACGTCACGCAACCTGTCCCCCCTTCGTCGTCCTCAACTCGGCGCGTCCTCTTGTTGATCGTTCGACCGTTTTCTGGTGATCTGTCGTCCTTCTTACTAGTGATCTGTAATCCTTTTCTATTGGTTTGTCGTCCTTTTACCGACCGAATTTTGGATTGTATTTGTGCGGTTCGTGCTACGATCTGCCCCCACTTTCAGCCCCCAAACGTTCGTCCCAGAGAAGTAGACAATGCCGCGCTCGTGGCGTGGCGTCCATTTTTTTCAGGGTAAGGAGACCATATCCGTGGTCAAGTACGACTCGCGTTCCCATCCGGCCGGTAACTCTTCCCGTTCGCACACTCTCGCCATCGGACTCGCGCTCGCGCTCTGCTTCGTCTCGGTCGCGGCATTCGCCGCTCCGAAGCTCGAAAAACTGCCGATCGCTCCGAGCGCGTTGAAGCAGATCGCGGCGCTCGAATCCGTCAAGAAGGCTCAGACGCCGGCGCAGTCGAAGCTCGACTCGCGGCTCTACCTGGCCAGTCTGCGACAGAAAAACGATCCGGCGCTTGGGCCTCTGACCCACTTCCGGTTCATGAAGCCGGATAGAAACGGTCTCGTCGACGTCGACATCATTCTCGTCAAGGCGACCGGCCTGAAGCCGGTGGTCAAGAGGCTCGAGGAGACGGGTGGGGTCGTCAAGTCGACGCACGTCGGCTTCCGCCGCATTTCCGCGCGAGCCGCCCTGTCCAGCCTCGAGGCGTTGGCGGCGATGCCGGAAGTTCTTCGTGTCCGGCAGCCGATGCCGTACTACAAGAGCGCGCTGAACACGTCGGAAGGGGACGCGACGCACGGCGCCGCCACCGCCCGAGGGCTTTTCAGCACGACCGGCGTGGGCGTGAAGGTCGGCGTCATCTCTGATGGAGTCGATTCCCTTGCCGCACTGCAGGCCAGCGGCGATCTGCCGCCCGTCGTCGACGTCCTCGCGGGCCAGGCGGGATCGGGGGACGAAGGCTCGGCGATGCTCGAGATCGTTCACGACCTCGCGCCGGGAGCAGACCTCGCATTCGCGACCGCCGTTACCAGCGAAGCCCAGTTCGCGCAAAACATCCTCGACCTGGCAGCCGCCGGGTGCGACATCATCGTCGACGACATCATCTACCTCGACGAGTCGCCGTTCCAGGATGGGCCCGTCGCCCAAGCCGTCAACACGGTCACGGCAGCCGGGGTCCTCTATTTCTCGTCGGCGGGTAACGAAGGCAACGCCAACGACCTGACCTCCGGAACGTGGGAAGGCGATTTCGTTCCCAACGGTACGCCCGCGGCACTCGCTGGCGCGGGACCGGTTCACAACTTCGGCGACGGCGGCCAGTCCATCCTCGTGGAGAACGCGTTTCTCAACGAGCCGCTCCTCATCTGGGCTGAGCACTACGACCTCGCGACGGGCAACGCCTCGACGGACTTCGACCTGTACGTCATGGACGGCACCCTCGCCAACATCTTCGACGCGTCGACCGACGTGCAGGATGGCGTCGGCGGCGACGACTTCCCCATCGAGTTCGTCAGCGGCGGCACGTTCACCGGCGAGCGATTGGTCGTTGCCCAGTTCGCCGCGGGTGCGACGTCGACTGTCCCGATGTTCAATCTGATCGTCTTCCGCGGAGAGCTCGACGACGCGCTCGCCACGGGAGGCGCAACTCGCGGACACAGCGCCGCGGCCGCCGCATTCAGCACCGCGGCCACTCCCGCCGCCGACTCGTTCGACGGGATCACCCCGGACGGTCCGTACCCGGGACTGTTCACCGGGGCAAACGAGAGCGAGAGCTTTACCTCGGACGGCCCGCGCCGCATCCTCCTGAGCCCGGCCGGCGCCGAAATCACGCCCGGCAACCGCACGAGCACCGGCGGCGTCGTCCGGCAGAAACCTGACATTACCGCAGCCGACGGTGTCTCCTGCGCGGCCCCGGGATTCGCGACCTTCTACGGCACCTCGGCGGCTGCGCCTCACGCCGCCGCAATCGCGGCCCTCATGATCTCTGCCGTGCCGTCATTGACTCCTGCACAGGTGCGGACGCACCTCCTTTCCACCGCGATCGACATCGAGATCGCCGGGACCGACCGGGACACCGGCGCCGGTGTCGTCATGGCCCAGGCAGCGCTGCAGGCCGCAGGTGCAACGGCGGTCGCGTTCATCGACGCCGGAACCCCGGTTCCGTCGCAAGCCATCGGCGACGGCGACGCGTTCATCGAGAACAACGAGATCTTCAACCTCACCATCCCTCTGAACAACCTCGGGACGACGTCCGCCACGGCCATTACGGGCGTGTTGACGACGTCCACTCCGGGCGTGACCATCAACAACGGGAACTCGGCTTATCCCGACATCGCGGGCGGCGGCTCGGCGAACAACACCACTCCCTTCAACTTCACGGTCGGACCCTCCGTCCCGTGCGGATCGTCGATCGATTTCATCCTCACGGTCACGTACACGGGCGGGACCAGCCCGCAGGCGTTCCCCTTCTCGTTCCGCGTCGGCGAGCCCGGCACGCCCCAGACGTTCTCGTACGTCGGACCGGTCGTACCGATCGCGGATTCCCCGGATCTCACGGGGACCAACCCGGGGGCGGTTGCGATTGCCTCACTGCTCGTGGCGGGACTCCCGGGCGGAGTCTGGGACATTGACTTCCGCTTCGACGGTACCGCGTGCTCCAACGCCGCGGGCTCGGCGACGGTCGGGCTCGACCATACGTTCGTATCGGATCTCGAGCTCACGCTGCGCTCGCCCGGCGGCACCACCGTGCTCATGGGCGACGAACCGGACGGCAACGGAAACAACTTCTGTCAGACCGTGCTCAACGATGAAGGCGGCGGCTCCCCCATTCAGACGGCGCCCAGCGCCTCGGCGCCGTTCACCGGCTCCTTCATTCCGAATGCGCCGCTGTCCGCCCTTCATGGCGCGACCGGCAATGGCACGTGGCAGCTGGAAGTCCAGGACTTCTTCAACGGAGACACCGGGAACATCCGCGCCTACTCACTGATCATCACCCCGGCGATCTGCAACGCACCGCCGCTCCAGGCGAACGTATTCGGCACGAAGACGGTGGCCGGCACGTTCGCCGCCGGAAGCAACGTCGTTTACACCGTCACGCTGACGAATACCGGCGGAATCGCACAGCCGGACAACGCCACGAATGAATTCGACGACGTTCTGCCGGGGAATCTCACCCTGGTCAGCGCCAGTGCGTCGTCCGGTACGGCCGTAGCGAACGTCGGCCTGAACACGGTGACCTGGAACGGAGCGCTGGCCGCGGTCAACGGCTCCGTGACGATCACGATCACGGCCACCGTGAACAATGTTCCGCCAGGCACGGTCATCAGCAACCAAGGCACGATCCACTACGACACCGAAGCCAACGGCAGCAACGAGGCCTCACGGTTGACGGACGATCCGGGTGTCGGAGGCGCAACCGACCCGACGAGCTTCACCGTCGTCGGCGCCATCGTTTCGGCCACGAAGACCGTGACCGGATCGTTTGTGGCGGGCGGCGCCGTGACGTACACCGTGACTCTCACCAACAGCGGCAACGCAACGGCCGGAGACAATACCGGCGACGAGCTCACCGACGTGCTGCCTTCCAGCCTGACGCTGGTCAGCGCGAGCGCATCGAGTGGAACGGCGGTGGCAACGATCGGCACGAACACCGTCACCTGGAACGGCGCCATTCCGGCGTCGGGCAGTGTGACCATCACCATCAACGCGACGATCAATGCCGGCACCGCCGGCGGTACCGTGGTCTCGAACCAGGGCACGGCATCCTACGATTCGAACGTCGATTCGACGAACGATACCTCGGTTCCCACGGATGATCCGGGGGTCGGCGGCGCGACAGATCCGACGAACTTTACCGTCCTCGGCGGCACGGTTTCGGCCTCGAAGACCGTGACCGGAACCTTTGTGCCGGGCGGCGCCGTGACGTACACCGTGACTCTCACCAACAACGGCAGCGCAACGACCGGAGACAACACCGGCGACGAGCTCACCGACGTGCTGCCTTCCAACCTGACGCTCGTCAGCGCAAGCGCATCGAGCGGAACGGCGGTGGCAACAGTCGGCACGAACACCGTCACCTGGAACGGCGCCATTCCGGCGTCGGGCAGCGTGACCATCACCATCAACGCCACGATCAATACCGGCACCGCCGGCGGTACCGTGGTCTCGAACCAGGGCACGGCATCCTACGACTCGAACGGCGATTCGACGAACGATAGCTCGGTTCCCACGGATGATCCGGGGGTCGGCGGCGCAACGGATCCGACGAACTTCACCGTCCTCGCCGCTCTTGTGACCGGCACGAAGACGGTGAGCGCCGGACCGTACACCGAGGGCGGGAACGTGACGTACACGATCACGCTCACGAACTCGGGCAATGCAACGGCTCCGGACAGCGCCGGTGCCGAGCTCACGGACGTGCTCCCGGCCAGCCTGACTCTGGTCAGCGCGAATGCCTCGAGCGGCACCGCCGTCGCCAACGTCGGCACGAATACGGTCACCTGGAACGGCGCCATTCCGGCGTCGGGCAGTGTGACCATCACCATCAACGCCACGATCGACGCCGGCACAGCCGGAGCGACGATCACCAACCAGGGCACGATTGCCTACGACGCCAACAACGACGGCACCAATGAGAGCGGCGGCGTCACGGATGATCCTGGTACCGGCACCTCGAACGACGGCACGGCCATCGTGGTCGAAGTCGAAGGCGCGGCCATCGACGACGTCACCAAGTCGGTGTCGGGCTCGTTCCGGGTGGGTGGGTCCATCACCTACACCATCGTCATCAACAACACCGGCGACTCCGCGACGGGCGACAACCCCGGCAACGAGCTCACCGACACTCTGCCGTCGAGCCTCACTCTGGTCAGCGCCAGTGCCACGTCCGGAACGGCGGTGGCAAACATCGGTACGAACACCGTGACGTGGAACGGCAGCATCCCGCAGGGCGGCAGCGTGACCATCACCATCCAGGCCACGATCGAAAATGTGCCGCCTGGAACGGTGATCAGCAATCAGGCCACGCACATCTACGATTCCGACGGGGACGGAGCGAACGACACAACAGTCCTGAGCGACAACCCGGCAACGGCAGCTGTGGACGATCCGACGTCGTTCGCCCTCTTCGAAGGCATCCCGTCGCTCTCCACCCTCGGTCTGATCATGCTCGCCCTCTGCACCGCAATCGTCGCCCTCAAGGTTCTGAAGGGCTGACGACTCGATTCCTCATGAAGTGAAAAACCGGCGGCCGAAAGGCCGCCGGTTTTGTTTTGAGGGACAAGCCGCTATGGCGTTAACTTTAGTGGCGCGCGAAGGCGCGCGTTCCAAGCTAGCCCCGGGCGGACCGCCGCCCGGGGTAACGCGAGGACGCCCCCAACAACGCGGCCGCGTCGACTTCGGCTCCGTTCCCCGGGCGGCGGCCCGCCCGGGGCTTGGAACGCGCGCCTTCGCGCGCTGGCTGCTGACCGCTACGCGGCCGACGGTCGCAACCTACTCCACCCCGTAGCCCCGGATCTCTTCGCGGCGCTGTTCCACCGCCGGATCGTCGCGCATCGAATCGGTGGCGCGGAGGTAGCGGAGGGAGTCCGTCTTCGCGTCTTCCATGCGTCCTTCCTCGCGGGCGAGGTCGGCGAGGTAGTACCAGCCGACGAGGACCTTGGGATCGGTGGATGCCGCGAAGGCGGGGCGGAGGGATTCGAGCTCGGCCCGTGCCTCCGCGGGGCGGCCGGAGAGACGGAAGAGGACGGCCACGTTCAGGCCGTAGCGGGTGGCGTTATAGGGCATGGTGCGGGCGCCGTCCCGCATGAGGGCGATGGCTTCGTCGAACTTTTTCTGCTGCATGTACGCCAGGCCGAGTTGTTCGAGGGCGGCGGCGTAGTCCGGGTAGACCGCGAGGACGCGGCGCAGATAGACCTCGGCTTCGGCATACCGGCCTTCGCGGATCTCCAGGGCGCCCATGGCGATGTTCGCGACGGTCATGTTGGGATCGATGGCCAGCGATCTCTCCGTCGCGGCGCGCGCCTCCGCGAGGCGGTTCTCATGCCGATAGGACTCGCCGAGGTGGCTGAATGCGATCGCGGAGGTCGGATCGATGCGCACGCCCCGCTCCCAGAGCGTGATGTCGCTCTTCCAGGCGCGGTTGTACGAGATCGTCTGGCCGGCCATCACCAGGGCCAGCACCAGTCCCACGGCCGTTCCGTAGCGCGTCAGCGTGTTGATGCCGATGGCGGCGACGAGGAGCAGTCCGAACACCGGCAGGTAGAGATAGCGGTCCTGGACCATCAGTTCGGGAAGGAAGATCCGGATGTCGAGCGCCAGCGCGAGAAACGCGAGAAACCAGAGCACGCCGATGAGCACGACCCGGTTCCTCCGCGCCAACCACCAGCTGGCCAGGCCCACGGCGACGAGCAACAGGAGAGGACCGGCCAGGTTGGCAAACCCGATGGTGCCGGTCGTGACCGGGCGCAGCCCGTAGATCGGCCCGAGCCCGGTAGGGAACAGGGACTGCCGCACATAGAAGGCCAGCGCCTCGGGGACACTGAGCAGCACTCCCCCCAACGACGGCGCGAATGGAGCGAGCTCGCGCAATCCGCCGAGGACGGAGATCCGCACGACGAGATACAGGGCCGCTACCCCCACCAACGGCAGGGAACGGAGCACGAGCACGCGGAATGACTTGCGGTCGAGCAACCAGTCCAGGCCGAAGAGGGCGAGCGGAAACGCGATCGCCGCTTCCTTGCTCAACAGGGCCGCTCCGAAGAGGGCGAGTGCGCCGGCCCACGCCGCGTACGATCCCGTCGCCCGTGCGCGCAGAAACAGCAGCGTGCTTCCGAGCAGAAAGATCGTCATCAGCACGTCCGGCACGCCGGAGATCCACGTGACCGACTGAACGTGGACCGGATGCACCGCGAAGCACCACGTCGTGATCGCCTGCACCCCCGCGCTTACCTGCAGCCGCACGAGGAAGCGGAAGAGCAGCAGCGTGGCCAGCGCGTGCGCGAGGACGCTCGCAACATGCCAGCCGGCGGGGCGAAATGCGAAGAGCTCATGGTTGAGGTGCAGCCAGGCTACAAAGGCTGGCCGCCAGTAGTTGCTCCACGCCTCGCCCTTGTCCCCGCGAAAAGCCCAGACGTCGACCGTCAGCGACTTCCAGAAGTGCCGGCTGTCCTGGATGTAGTTGTTCTGCAGGATCTGGGTCTGGTCGTCGTAGACGAATCCCGCGACGGGGGCGTTATGGTACGCGATCGCGATCAGGAGGAGGGCCACCACCGGGATGAGCAGCGCATGCCGCGCGCGCGGCAACGGCGGGGCTGGGACATCCGCCACCGCGCCCTTCGGTTGCGTGCGGCGTTTGGATCGGCGGCCCGACGACATGAGCCGGCCATGATAATCGACGGGTGTTCGCGATCACCCCACCCGGCTGAGACCCAGGATCCCGGCCAGCCGATCCAGTCCGCGCCGGAGGTCGAATCGCCGGGTGTTCGCGATCGCCTTTTCCGAGAGGCTCCGGTAGCGGGCCGGGTCTTCCAGCAGTCCCTGCAACGCAGAAAGCCAGCGATCGGGATCGCGATAGTCGTCGATCAGGATGCCGCCGTCGCCGACGGCCTCCGGCAGCCCGCCCGTCCGGCTCGCGATCACCGGGATGCCGCTCGCCTGCGCCTCCAGGACTACCCGGCCGAACGCTTCCTGCCACTGCGACGGGACGATCAGCACCGCGGTCCTGCCGTACACCGCCCGCATGTCCATCTGCTTCCTCAGGTAAGTCGCATTCGGCTGCCGCTCGATCCGTCCCACGATGGCAGGGTCCGGCCCCCACCCTTCGACGAACAGAAACTCCTGCCGGGGCAGGCGCTCGGCCAGCTCCAGCGCGATGTCCGCGCCTTTCACCGCCATCGGATTGATCATGGTGACGAACGTAGGGCGCGGCTTCCTGTTGTCATCCCGAGCGTCGAGCGAGGGACCTGGGAGGGCGGGGTGCCATGCATAGGCCTCGTGCCCCACCCGCCCAGGTCCCTCGCTCGACGCTCGGGATGACAACGGGGCGCCACGCCCTACGTAACGATCGAAGTCCACGAGCGGATACAGCACGTGCGACTCTTTGCCGAACCGTCTGCGCAGCTCACTCCGAGTGAGCTCCGACACCGCGAGAATCACGTCCGGCTCCGACTCCAGGGCCAGGAAGTTCTCCTTGTGCTCCACGTCGAGCACATACAGAGCCGTCCTGCAGCCGTACCGTTTCGCCAGCGCGAGCACCTCCCGCGCCTGCTCCAGTTGCGCCAGCACGATGTCCGGCCTGAATTCCACGAGCGTCTGCTCGACCAGAGCCGTGAACTGCTCGTCGAGGGCGAGCGTCACCGGATACGGCGCGTCGTAGCGAAGAGACTGGCCATCGAGGGCGTACGGGATGCCGAGGTCGTCGAGCCGCCCGAGCTTCGGGAGGACGTAGTCTCCGAACGTCCCGGCGAACCGGCAGTCGACACCGCTCCGGTGCAACTCGGTCAGCATCGTGTGCGCGATCGTTCCATCGCCTCCGATGAAGAACGGGAACGCTGGCCGGCCCGCGCAGTATAGGAACGTCAAGGCGAGACTGCTTTCAGAAACCCGGTCTCGTCGAGCCGTCTCAAGCCCCAGGTGTAGAACGCGCTCCGGGAACCGTCCTTGACGAAGTGCTGCGAGACCGTCTGGTCGCCGATGAGCATCGACGAGATCTGATACCGGGAGAGATCGAGGACGCGCCCGCCGGCACTTCTCGAGAACAGACAGGCCAGCAGGGTCTGCTCCAGCCACCCTTTCCAGAACTGGAAACGGCGCGCGGGAGACGCGTCGACCGACGACTGGAGCAACGTTTCCACCAGCGTGAAATCGAAATCCTCTCGCCGCAGGCCGAACAGCCCCGTGTTCAATCGCGGAAGCAGTCCCGGAGCGTCGAATTCGTACGCGTCCTGATAGTCGGACGACATGAATGGTGCCGCGGCCCTCACGCACTCGAGAATTTCCAGAGGCTGCCGGAAGAACAGGATGTCCGAATCGAGGCCCACGATGAACGGCTCGGTCGACAGGCACGCAAAGTCGAACAGCTTCTTCGCCAGCTGGAAATCGCACCGGAACCGCCACAGCTCACACAGCGGCAGAGAGCTCAAAGACTCACGCAGGCGGGTGTCCCCGTCGGCTTGCTCGGCGCGCACCACGGTGCATCCCGGGAAATGGTCGCTGAACAACCGCAAGGACTCCGCGGTCAGCGACCCATCGTCATGCACGACCAGCGGCGGACGCTCGCCGAGGTAGTGATAGAACGATTTCAACCCCCAGAAGGCCATTGTCCGGTCCCGCTCGCAGGTGAGGATGTGGACTTCGTAGCCGCGCGTATCACCGCACGGAACGGGCCTGGAGTCATAGATGGCGAGCGGAAACTGCTCCGCGTAGTACCGGTTGTCGGTCATATCGATTCGTTGTATCGGGAGGTCGCTGAAGACACCGTGTCGGAAGCCGCGTGATCGTTGGGCGACAACACGAGCGGCGGAATCGCGATCCAGGCCTCCAGCAGCCCCTCCCGCGTTTTCCGGCTGATGGTCCCGTCGATGCTCGTCGCCGTCATCGGGAAACAAGCCTCGAGCAGGCGCCGCGCGCCGCGCGTGCTCACGGCATAACCACAGATGCCGTGAATGTCGAGGACTCGGGCCAGCAGCACCTCCCCTTCCCGCGGTCTCTCCGGCCACGAGACCGCGAATGGCGCTCCCGCCGCGATCGGACGGCCGTTCTCCTGGCAGATCAGCTGGATCTCCATCCGCGGGCTGTCCAGCCGGATCGTCACCGGAGCATCCGTGTTGAATCCCAAATGCAGAACATCCCACAGGACGTCCCAGGGCTCCCGCGCCTTCGCCAATTCCAGCACGCGGCGCACCTGGGCACCGAACTGCGGACACACCTGCGCGTCGTCTTCGAGAACGACCAGCACATCCTCGTCTCCCGCGCGAGCCGCCTGCTCCCAGAGTGCCCGATGCGACAACGCGGCCCCCAGATGCCCCCAGGTGTGCGGCTCATACCCTTCCGCCAGTCCGTCCTGCGCGATGATCCCGCGCGCGATCAGCTCTTCCGCCCTGAGTTGCCCACCATCCACCCCGTCCACGCGGCGCCACGGAAACGCCGACGCATCCAGCTCGGCACGATTGTTTCCGAGGAAGTCCTCGTTTCGCTGCGGGCGGCTCAGCAGATTGATATAGGCGACAGTAATCATTCGAGCGTTGCCATCATTGGACACAACTTGTAGGACATGAACACGTCCTGCATCCCACGGTGCAGGCAAACGTGCTCGCAGTCGTAGCCTTCGTACCGCAGCGAGTACAACACCTCGGGCTTGTATACCGCGATGCCCCCGAAAGCGGATCGCACACGCACCGGCGGATCATCCGCCGGGCCGGCCAACGCGGCGGCCGCCAACGCGTCCTGCTGAGGGGTGTCGGTCTCCATGGCTGCAATGTCGTACAGGCGCACGGGCAGGCTCCCGCGCGTCGGCACCACCCGCATGCTCGGTCCATAGAAACCCAGATCGCGCTGACTCAACCCGCTGCCACACAAGGCCTGCCAGCCGGGATGGAGCTCGTCGATCTCCCGAATGGCCTCGGCAAGGTAGACCTGATCGAAGCCGGCGAAGTCGATGTCCAGCACGACCGCATAGTCCACGTCCGGGGCATACTTCCGCGCCAGATCGAGGCAGCGATTGCGGCACGTGGCCATCCGCTCATAGCGCCACTGCGAATCGCGTCCGTCCGCCATGGCTGGCCGGTATCCGTTCTCCGACAGCACCCGCACGTCCTCGCGCCGAGCCGCCAGATCGGAGATCCATTCGGCCGTTCCGTCGGTCGAGTCGTTCTCATAGACGCAATACAGCACCCGATCGAACGTGCGCTGCATCAGCTCGTCGACCAGCGCGAAGTTGCGTTCCAGCCGATCCATGTTGTCGTGCAGCAGGAACAACACGGCGGCGGTCGTCATATCCCCCTCGGGAACGACGCCAGGGTCTCGAACGCGTACTCGAGACACCCGTCGAGCACCTCCCGCTGCTTCTCGCCGAGGATGACCAGGTTCCGGTTCTGCGGATAGGCCCACCGGTTCATGTGAGCGATGCTGAACCCCGCCTGCTTGGCCTCTTCCAGCGGAGCCTTGCGCAACGCGTCCCACAGGACCACGGCCGGTTTTCCGAGCGCCGTCGCGATATGGGACGGGCCCGTGTCGAACCCGATGTAAAGATCGCTCGCCCAGATCAGCGCGATGATTTGCCGGATCGTCGTCTTCGGCGTGAACCCCGGCAGGGGCTTCTGCTCGAAGTCGTCGTGCCCCACCTGGACCAGCCCCGCCTTCCCCTCCAGCGCCTCGACCAGCTCGAGCCAGCGGTCCAGATACCAAGGCGAGCCGGGAAGGCTCGACGAGCGTCCGTACGGACACAGACAGATCACCGGACGCCGGAGCGCGGAGAGCTGCGCGAGCCCCCACTGCATCTCGTCGCGCGACAGGAACAGCGAGCCTCGCAGCGCGCGCGGACGGAGCCCGTAAGGTGCGCAGAGGTTCTCGATCTCGTGGCGCGCCTGGCAGAAGTTATCCATCTCCGCGCTGAGATCCTCAGAGATCGCCGGGTCGATGAGGTCGGCGTTCACGATCGTTTCCACGAACGGGTTCCCCTCCCAGAGCGGATAGTCCCCCTCCCCCTCGGAACGCCGGCTATCCTCAGAACAGTCGAGCGGGACGGTCAGCAGCCGTACCGGCCGGCCTTGCCGCAACGCGAATTCTTCGACGAGCCGCGTGTAGCAGACGAGACTCCCGATGCCGATCGCGCCCGGGACCGCGAGGTCGCACCCGTGTTCGGCGGCGTAACGGCGGGAAAGGACGAACGGATCGGAATCCAGGAATCGCGGCGGCTCCTTCCAGTCCTCCATGCGCTCCCCCGTCATGCGATCACGACAGGCGTGATCTCGTCCCACCCGAGCGGGTTCGTATAGCTGTAGCTGCGCACGCTGAACGCCTTGCCGTCCACGAACCCCACCCTCACCGAGTGGCGGTACAGCTCGATCTCCCCTTCCGGCGAGATGCGCGGATTGCTGTCCGCCGGGAAGTAGCGCTGGATGACGTACGAGTCCCGGTCGTCCGCGAACACGCGCTCCAGCTCCTCCACCGACGGGCGGATGAACACTCCCTGCGCGTGATAGTTGTCCAGCGGCTTCAGCACGACGTTCGACGCGCCGCCGAAGTGATCCGCGGCTTCGCCGGCGCTGCCGAAGCGCGAGAGATGATGCGTCTCCAGCGTCGCGCCCTCGATCCGCTCCTGGTCTTCCTTCGCGATCCCGAAGTTCTCGCTGCTCAGGTTCGAGCACACCGGCAGGAACGCCTTCGTGGCCAGCTTCCACCCCAGTGGGTTGGGAAAGAAGATCGCGGGATGGGCGCGGAAGGCCTCCAGGTACCGCGCGAATGGCTCCGGCTCGTACTGCATGATGCGCGGGATCACGAGGTTGAAGATGCGGTCGAACCTCTCCCCGTCCCACATCGGCCGCGACTCGGCGTCGAGCTCCACGTCCTTCGCGTGCAGCAGCCTTGCGTCGATGCCGTGCGCCGCGAAGATCCGCGCCACGTGTTTGTAGTGGGGAACGTAGTTCTGACTGCGAGTCGTGTGGTTCAGAGCGATGGCCACCTTCGTGTGCCGGCCATTGTCCGTGACCAGGCGGACCAGCGCCTGCTCGAAGCCCTCGTTCATCGGGCGCGACGGCCCGAGGTCGAACGCCTCGTAGAACCGCCGCTCGAACATCTCCGTCAGGCCGACATGCCCGGGCGGACAGAAGTTCACTTCGATCAGCTTCTCCGTGTCGCCGCCCAGGTGGTAATCCACGCAGCCGAAGTAGTCCGAGGGCTGCATCGGGTACTGAGCCGCGAACCACGGTGTGCTCGTGACCAGCTCCTGATAGCGCGGCGCGGCGAGCAGCCTCACCACCGAATTCGTGATCTCCAAGAGCCTCGCGTACCGCTCCTCAGGCAGGAAAAGCGGCGTCGTGGCGAATCGATAAATGGTCGGTCCGAGGGTCTCCTCGATCCCCGACACATACCGTTGATAACGCTCGGCGGTGAACTGCCGGAAAAAGGCGTCGTAGCGTTGGCTGACCCGCTCGTTCATGCGGCGGCTTTCGCAACGGCGTGCAGCGCCAGTTCCACCGGATCGACGATGTCGATGCGGGACAGCCGGTCCCTGAGATCCTGATTACCCGTCCGCTTCACCAGATCGAGAATCTGCGGGATCTCCGTACACGCGGCGACGATGCACCCGACGTCCGTGCCCGCTCCGAGAAGCTCCGCGAAGACCGCCTCGCCCGCGGCGGACGCCGTTTCCCAGTCCAGCGCCTTGAGACCCTCGTAAATGGCGCGCATCAGCGCGTCCTGGATCCGGGCGGACGGCTCGGCGTACGCGATGCCCGCCTGGTCGAGCCGTCGCGGGAAGATCCGGCTGACCCGCGTCCCCAGGCTGCTCAGGATCAGAGCCGGCCGCGAGTCTTGCCGTCCGAGCGCGTCAACGACACACTCCACGAGCGAGATCAGCCGGACGTCTCCGCGAGGCACGTCCTGCAGAAACGCATGGGCCGCATTGCACAGGACGATGACGTCGACCGGGCGCCGCGTCGCGGCCACCTGCCGGATCGCCTCGTCCAGAGCGGCTTCGAGCGCACAGCCGACCGCGACGTGTTCCGGCGAAACTCCGCTCCGCGAGCGTGCATCCGCGAGCGCTGCCTGTGTCCGGTCCGGGATCGAACAGGCCTGCAGGAGCACGATTTCCCGGCTCTCTCCGAACAGCGAGCACGCGCGGGCGAAACCCTCGGCCCCAGCGAGCGGGCCCATGCCTCCGAGGAGGACGAGCGGCGGGAGCGTCGTGCGGGCGGGCCGGAGTACGAAGAGCTCGACCGGGAAATGCTGGTCGCACACCTCCTCGCCTCGGCGGCGCCGCTCGGCCGCACTCGCCGCAAGCCGCTGGATGTGGGCATGGATGGCGTCCATCGCAGTGCCGCGATCGACGAACTCGGCACATTGATCGACAGCGAACTCACCCGCTGCCTTCAGATCGCACCTATTTGTTCGCTGACCATCCGGAGCCGCATCTCCCCCATGACGACTCCGATCCGCTCCAGATACTCGGTGAAGAGGCTTTCCGCCCGTTCGTAGTCGATCTCGACCCGTCTGGCCAGGTTGTAGCGGTTGAGCGCGTCCACGACCACGAGGAAATGCTTCATCTCCGTGTCGTCGCCGACGTGCGCGCCGATGTAGGTCAGCGCCCGCGTTTTCTCGGCGTCTGTAAAGTCATAGTGCGAGTCGACGTAGTCGGTGAAGGCCCGGAGGGCCAGCGAGTATTCGGCGTGGTTGTAGATCTCCGAGAACATGTTCGTCAGCAGTCCCATGGGGATCTCGTCGACGACCATCTTCTCGTAGACCCAGCGCTTGAACTCGAGCGCCGAGGGCAACCCGTTCTCTTCCATCAGCCACGCGTCGCTCGCGACGAACGAGCGAGCCATGTCGTCGTATAGCGACGCGTGAGTCACTCCCTCATAATCCAGGCCGAGGTCTTCGTAACTGGTCTCGGCGTTCCGCGCCGCCGCCATCCACAGGTGCTCCCTCGCCTCGCCTTCATCGGCGAGCGCCAGGCGCTGGATCCGGCAGGATAGGCCGTAGATGCCCAGCATCTTCAGATGCGTCGCTTTCCACGAGTGCAGGAAGGTCGACAGCAACTCCTCGGACCATCGCTGCGCAGGCAGCAATTCAAAGCAGTGCTGGACCTTCTCGACCGAAGCAGCAGCCCGGGAGAAACTCCCCTGTAGGACTTCCCTCAAACGCTGGTCCGGGACGAGGTCCGCGACCCGCGCCGCCGTCGTCGCCAAGCTCATGCCTCTCCCTTCCAGAAACAACCCTACTTGCTGAAGGGACGATGCTACCAAAAACGGCGGCCTCTCGGCCGCCGTTTTCAGGACAATTGGTTGTGGCGTAATGGTGATATACGTCCTTACTACAATCCAAACATAAGATTGACAAGCGGCGGTCGACGTATAGAATGCCCCCCTCGAAAACACTTACAAGGCGTGCATCACCCACGCATCCTTTGGCGCCGTAACGCTGCCGCGCGTTGTTGTTCGCGCAGTGCCTTACCAGCGTGAGCGGAGACGTGTGTGCGGCCACTCACACGCCCCTCGGGTAAATCCGGGGCGGCGATGGCACTACTCCGGTCGTTCCACTCCGGCAGTTGAGCACCTTGTGGAAGGTGCTCAACTGCTCTCACCCCTTACGTGCAAGGAGAATGCTATGAGCTTGATTCAAGGATTACGACGAAGGAGCGCGACCGCTCTCGCGCTGGTGGCCGCCCTCGTCATCGTAGGGCTTTCGACGGAGGCCTCCCCCAAGGCTGATGAACAGGCCTCGCCGGCGCGATTGCGCAGGGGGGTCGGGGGCGAAGTCCGCTTCGCGTCCGCCGCCTCCAAGCCTGAGCAGATCGACGAGGCGGTCGGGTCCGCAAACGAATTCATCTATTGGCGCTCCGGCCTTCGGATGTCGGATGAAACGAAGAAGAGGCTGACGAAGGCCGAAAGCAACGTGCTGAAGGGCAAGATCAAGCACATCACCCTCGGCGAGTTGACCGACAACCTCACAACGGCGGTCGTCGACCGCCTGGCAACCCTCACGGACGAAGAGATCGAGCTCGCCGCCGAGAGCTCCTCCGACGAGCACGGTGAAATCCGCTCGCGCGCCGACGGCAAGTGGGGCGTCTTGACGAAGAGGCAGTTGATTCAGCAGGCGAAGTCGGGTCGCGAGTGGAGCCGGCAGGGTGACTCCGCGTTGCGTGGCGCGCTGCGCCGGATGATTGAAGAAGAAGTCAACAACCGCGCGGCTGTGCTCAGCGCCGCCATCCCCGAGCAGTTCGGGCGAGCCGTCAAGCAGGGCGTCACGCCGACGCAGGCGCTCCTCATCGCCTACTCCGTGGCCGCCGACGACCCCCTGACCGACTCACGCAGCGACATCGAGCAGATCATCGTTCAGAAGAGGATGGATGCGCGCGTGACGAGGGAACAGAGGAAGGCGCAGAAGAACGTCTCCGGACGACCCTACGGCCCGCGTGGGCTGGTGCACCCGTCTGCCCCCCAGCTCTTCTTCAAGGCCGGCATCGAGAATCTTCTCAATCGCAGCGAAGGGGGTAAAAAGTGAACAAAAGACTCCGGCTTTCCGTGCTCACACTCTCTTCGGCCTGCCTCGCGTTCTTCTTCTCGGGGTGCGGCGGCTTGATCAACTATTGCAGCTACTCGGGCGGGCCGCCCAACGCGCCGTGGATCATCGTCTACAGCGACCTCACGGTGCGGACCGGCAACGTCGCACCGGACGGGACCTTCAAAATTCCGAAGCACGGGGGCGAGAACTGCTCCCAGCTCCGCCTGCGAGTGGGCTTCGGGAACATCCTGGGCGTGGCGCTCACGGCCAGCCCTTCATCGGTTTACCTGCCAAGCCCGCCCACGTCAGGGACCATTACCGGCAATAGCTTCGATACCACCTACGGCATGCCGAGGGTTGATTACTACGACGGCAACGGCTATCTGGTCGGGTCAGTCCCTGCGACTTCCGTGTCAGGGGGTGGGACGTCGTTGGAGGCAAACATGCCCGACCTGTCTTACGTCTACTCGGGCACCTATCAGGTGAAGGTGACCAACAAGAGAGCCGACGGCTACTACATGGACGTGGTCGGCTCCGCCACCATGACCGGGTGGGGGAGAGACCGGCTCGACAGCGACGGCGACGGGTGGTACGACGATGAGGATTGTTACCCTTACAGTTCCAGCTGCAACTGTAACTCAGAGGGTATCTGTCTGGACGAGCCCATATACTGATGCCCTCGTCAGCTCATCGGGCAACCCGAACGCTCTGATCCTCTAGCATGATTCTCCGCAGGCGGAAGCGGGCCGGTCGCATCGAGCGCTCGCTTCCGCCCGCGGAGGGTTCCAACCCGCGGGGCGTAATTTCCCTGATGCCCGGCCATAGGGTATTTTTAAGCCTGTTGCTCACGCCTCTCCTCTGTGTGAGTTGCGCCCGCCCGAGCTCTACAGCAGGCAATAGCGCGCCCGCGGTTATATACGTGGCGGTCGGCGACTCGAGCGGGATAGGCTTGGGCGCCAGAGACGGCGGCGGCTACGTCGACCGCCTCTTCGCGCGTATCGAGCAGAAGAGGCCGGGCTCCACTCTATTGAACCTCTCCATGGTTGGCGCCACGACGGCTGATGCGGTCCATCGACAGCTCACTCAACTGGAAGACACACAGGCGACGCTCGTCACGATCTGCGTGGGCGTAAACGACCTCTTACTTGGCCGGGAGGCGCAACAGTTTGCCGGGGACTTCGAGACGCTCGTCGCGAAGGTAAGGCGGCCCGGCAGGGTGATCGTCGTGGCGAACCTCCCTGACGTCGCTTCCGCGCCGGCTTTGCAGGCGCAGTCTGACGAGTCCCTCCGCTTACGGCTGGAACAATTCAACAAAGCCATCGAGGACATCGCCGGACGGCACGGGGTGCTCGTGGTCGATCTCCACAAGCCGAGCGGCGAGTTGCTCAGGTCGAACCCGGAGTACTTCTCCTCAGACGGGCTGCACCCATCCGACCTTGGATACGCTCATTGGGCCGCAACGATGTGGGCGGTGGTGGAGAAAGCCATCGATGGCCGGCTACCAAAAACGGCGGCCTCTCGGCCGCCGTTTTCAGGATCGTTGGTTGTGGGTTGGTGGAGCTGGACGGGATCGAACCGACGACCTCCTCATTGCGAACGAGGCGCTCTCCCAACTGAGCTACAGCCCCACAACGGCTCCCTTAACGGACCGGCCGGAACCTTCATTCCAGCCGGTTGGGAGCGCGGATTATAGGGGGCGCGCGGCGCGAGCGCAACGGGGATCGGAGGAACGCGGCACGGATGGACGGAACTCCGGACTCAGCATTCCGGGCAACGACGTACCATGCGTACTCATGAGTATCCGGGTCAAAGGCGGTCCCCTGCTCGCCCGCTTTACTTTCGTTCGCGAGCAGCGCGGAGAAGAGGCCGTCGCTCGCGTCCTCGCGCGGCTGTCGGAGGCGGACCGGACCGCGTGCTCGAGCATCCTCACCGGCGGCTGGTATCCCTTCGAGCTCAACGAGCGCATCGACGCGGCCGTCGCGGCCGAGATGGGCATGGGCGACGACGTCTTCCTCCTGATGGGCGAGAAGTCCGCCGTCCAGAACCTCAGCGGACCGCACAAAGCGATGCTCTCCGCCGGCGATCCCCACGGCCTCCTCCGCCGGGCGCCGCAGATCTATCAGATGTACTACAACACCGGCCGCCGCGAGTACGAAGGCTCGGGGGTGAAGAAAGCGATCCTCCGGACCTTCGACGCCGAGTCCTTCTCCTCCAACGACTGCCTCACCGTCGTCGGCTGGCACCGCAAGGCCATCGAGATGTGCGGAGGCACCAGGGCGCGCGTCGTCGAAACGGCGTGCCGCGCGAAAGGCGCCGCGCACTGCGAGTACGTCTGCGAGTGGGCCTGATTACTCCGCGATCTCGTCGGCGAAGCGCTGCGTGAACAGCGGCGCGAGCATGTTGTCGACCGGCGCGTAGTCGTCCGTGAGCACGATCGAGTCGCGGCCGGTGACGTAGCTCTGCAGCTCCGCATGCGGCAGGACATATGCCCCGCGGAACGACGGCATCGTCCCGCGCGTCCCGGCGACCACGAACGTCGAGCGGTCGCTCTTCATGTCCTCCCGCAGCTCCATCACCACCGTCACCTTCGGCGCGCCGAACACCGCCTGCAGCGTCCGCACGTACGACGCCAGGAACCGCCCCTTCCCGTAGTCGTCGATCACATTCGCCGCCAGCACGCCGTCCGCGCGCAGCAGCTCGTGCAGCCGTTGCGTCATCTCCCGCGTCGTCAGGTGATACGGCACGGAGAGGTCGTTGAACGCGTCGATGAAGATCGCGTCGTACACCCCCTCCTCCGGCGAGCGCATCGCGAACCACCGCGCGTCCTGATTGATCGTCCGCACGCGCCCGTTGCGCGACAGCCCGAACCACCGCCGCGCCACGCGCGTCACCGCCGGATCGATCTCCGCCACGTCCACCCGCGCGAGCGGATACTCCCACTCCACCAGCCGCGGCAGCGTGTACCCCCCGCCGCCGACGAACAGCAGGCGAAAGTCCGGGCGCCGCTTGGCCACGTCCCGCACGACGTGCATGAACGTGCGCAGGTAGTCGTACTCCAGATACGCCAGGTCGTGCGGATCCGAGTACGAGTGGACGAGGTGATCGAGGTGGAGCGCGTTGATCGCCGACCCGTTGTCCTCCCGCACCGTGCGCTCCACGCGGATCGTGTAGTACTGGCTCTCCTCGAAATGGACGATCCCGATCCCCGCGTGCAGCACGGGGTCGTGGTACGGCGGCAGCGGCGGCTTCTGCTGCGAGTACGCGAACACCGCCCCGGCCCCGATCACCAGCACCGAGTACACCCGCCCGCGCTTTCCGAGGAGATCGCCGAGGAGGAGGGCGGTGGTGATGAGGATGACGCCCGTGCCGATCAGCGTCGACCGCGTCCCGAACGCCGCCACCAGCCAGAACCCGGTCACGAATGTCCCCACGATCGACCCCAGCGTCGAGAACGCATAGATCTTCCCCACCGTCCTCCCCGCCGTGTCGAGATCCCGCACCGCCAGCTTCACCGCCACCGGCGAGATCATGCCCAGGAAGAACGAAGGCAGGAAGAAAAGCAGAAACGCGAGGACCACCACCCGCGCCAGCAGCGTCCGCGCGATCCCCAGCGTCGTCAGCAGCCCCTGATCCCCTGCCAGGATCGACGTCGCCGGCGCGATCGCGATCGCCGTCACCCCAGCCGCGAACAGCAGCCAGCCCAGCGTCGACGCCGCCGGACGCCGGTCCGCCATCCACCCTCCGGCATACGCCCCCACGCTGATCCCCGCGAGCACCACGCCGATGATGCTCGTCCAGGTGTATAGCGAGACGCCGACGTGCGGCGCGAGCACCCGCCCCGCCACCAGCTCGATCACGAGCGTGCAGAACGAAGCCGTGAAAACGATGACCGCGGCGCGAATGACTGGCGGACGCACGGGGACATTATGAGTTCAAGTTCCCCAGCCCTGAGCGAGCGAAGCGAGTCGAAGGGCCAACTTAGCACCTGCAGCGCACGAGCCTCGGGCATCGTCGATGCTAAGTTGGCCCTTCGACTCGCTTCGCTCGCTCAGGGACTAGGTGTCTACGACAGCGAAGCCGCCACCTCTTCATCCCCGAGCCGCAGCTCCTCCTGGGGATGGGCGAGGTAGTACCCCTGCAGCAGGTCGATGCCGAGCTCGCGGCAGGTTTCGTACTCCTCCTGCGTCTCGATCCCCTCGGCGATCGTCTTCGCGTTGATCTTCCCCGCGAGGTCCACCAGCATCCGCACCAGGTCCTGCTTGATCGGCTCCTCGGCCAGCGTCGAGACGAGGCCTTTGGTGATCTTCAGGTAGTCCGGTGCGAGCGCGGCGATCGCTTCCAGCGAGGCGTAGCCCGAGCCGGCATCGTCGATCGCGACCTCGATGCCCTTGTCGCGGAACTCGCTCAGCAGCTCGCGGAACTGCACGTAGTCCTCGATGGCCGCCCGCTCCGTGAGCTCGAAGACGAAGTGGCCTCTGTTCTCCGCGAAGAACGTCACCATCTCGTGGATGCGGAACTCCGACTCGCCGAACATCTCGGCCTCGAGATTGAGCAGGAACTTGCGGTCCGCGAAGTCCACCTGACGCAGGCGGCGCATCGCGCCTTCGAGCGCGATCGCCTCCAGCGCCCAGGCCAGCTTGGCCTCGCGTGCGAAGGAGAACAGCATGTCCGAGTTGCGGAACGACGAGTTCGCCGGGCCGCGCGTGAGGATCTCGTAGCCGAATACCGTCAACTCCTTCGCGCGGACGATCGGCTGGAACAGCGTCGTGATCCGCTTGCGGCGGATGATGTCCCGCAGCTCGCGCGTGAGCTGCTTCTTCCGCTGCTGCTCCGCGTCGCGCACCGCATCCGTCGCGGTCTGCATGCCCGCGTAGATCTGCCGTTCGAGGCGGATCTGCGGGCGGTAATCGACGCGCGCGGTTCCGACGAAGAAGCCGATCTGCTCGGCGGCGAGATGCGGGAAACGCTTGCGGGTCGTGTCGATGAGGCGCTGCCGGAGGTCGTTCGCCAGGCGCTCCGACGCGTTCTCCGCGCTGAGATCCTGCCCGCGGGTCTCGAAGAAGATGTAGAAGCTCGAGCCGCCGGAACGATGGCACGTCACGAGCGGATTGCGGAACCGCTCCTTCGACTCGGCCGACACGATCTGCCCGACGTTGCACAGCAGCTCGTCGAAGAACGCCCAGCCGTACTCGGCCTCGATGGCCTCGAACTGTTCGAGGTCGATGAAAACGATCCCGATCTCGCCCTGCTCGATGAGGATCTCTTTGATGCGATCGAGGATGGCCGGGAGCGTCGGGAGCGCCGTCGCGCGATCGAGCAGCATCGCCTCGGCCGCGCTGCGCCCCGCCTGGATCGCGTCCTTGCGAAGCTCCGGCGCGCGCGACAGCACCGCTTGTACGCGCTTGGTGACCTCGTTGCGGTCGAACGGCTTGACGAGGTAATCGTCCGCGCCGACCTGCAGTCCCGTCAGGCGGTCCTTCACGTCGCCGCGCCCGGTGACGAGGATAACGCCGATCTGCGACGTCCGCTGCACGGCCTTCAGCGCCTGGCAGACTTCCCAGCCGCTCTTCTTCGGCATCATCACGTCCAGCATGACGACGTTCGGAAGGCGCGACTGCGCGATGGCAAGCGCTTCCTCACCGTCGCGCGCGACGAGAACCTCCACGTCGAGCGGCTTGAGGTACGTCCTCAGCAACAGCGCGACTTCTTCGTCATCATCAGCAATGAGCACCACCGGCCGGGACATAGGCTGCGACGATCATTGCGGAAAACAGGCCAGAGGGGAAGCACTTGTAGTCCTGAGTGCTGAGTCCTGAGTCCTGAGTGAGTCCGAGGGGCGGGTGGGACTCAGGACTCTGAACTCAGGACTCAGGACTGGGTAGTGCAATGTGTTAACGTTCCGTCCCCCAACTCCGCCCTGTAGGGGCGTGGAGAGAGAGCTTCTTTCATGATCAAGTTTGGTACCTCGGGCTGGCGCGGCATCATCGGTGAAGACTTCACGTTCGAGAACGTCCGCGTCGCCAGCCAGGGCATCGCGTCGTTCCTCCGCAAGTCCGGCCAGCAGGGCTCCGGCGTCATCGTCGCCTACGACACGCGCTTCCTCTCGGAGAAGTTCGCGGCCGAAGCGGCGAAGATTTTCGCGTTCAACGACATCAAGGCCTACCTCTGCACGCGCGACGTCCCCACGCCCTGCGTGTCGTACGAGACCGTCCGGCGCAAGGCCATGGGCGCGGTCAACTTCACGGCGTCCCACAACCCGCCCGAGTACAACGGCCTCAAGTTCTCGACGGCCAACGGCGCGCCCGCGCTCCCCGAGATCACGAAGCAGATCGAGCGGGAGATCCATCTCGTCCAGCAGAAGAACGAGCGGATGGACGTGTACGAGAAGACGGAGCTGATCGAGGAGATCGACCCGAAGGACCGCTATCTCACCGAGCTGCGGACGAAGGTCGACATCGACGCGATCCGGAAATCGGGGCTGCGCATCGCCATCGACTCGCTCTACGGCACCTCGCGTGACTACCTCGACTACTTCCTCCTCGAAGCGGGCGTGGAGATGAAGATCATCCACAACTACCGCGACCCGTACTTCGGCGGTTTCTCGCCCGAGTGCAACGAGAAGAACCTCAGCGAGCTGCGGCGGGTCATCACGGAGGAGAAATACGACCTCGGCCTCGCAACCGACGGCGACGCGGACCGCTTCGGCATCATCGACGACCGCAACCGGTTCGTCGCGCCGAACACGATCATCGCGCTGCTCGCGGTCTACCTGAAGCGCTTCCGCAACATCCCCGGCGGCCTGGCGCGCTCGGTGGCGACGACACACCTGATCGACTCCATCGCGCGCAAGCTGGACGTGCCGCTGTACGAGACGCCGGTGGGCTTCAAGTACATCGGCGAGCTGATTCTCGCGGACAAGATCGCCCTCGGCGGCGAGGAGTCCGCCGGCATGTCGATGTACCGGCATCTGCCGGAGAAGGACGGCATCCTGGCCTGCCTGCTCGTGGCGGAGATGGTCGCGCGCACGGGGAAGAAGATCGGCCAGCTGGTGGAGGAGATGCACGAGGAGTTCGGGCACTACTACTCGAAGCGCGTCGACCTTAAGCTCACCCCGCAGATCAAGGAAGCACTGGCGCAGAAACTCTCGGATCCGCCGTCCGAGATCGACGGTCACGTGGTCCGCGACGTCAACACGACCGACGGCGTGAAGCTGCTCTTCGACAACCGCGCCTGGTTGCTGTTCCGCCTCTCCGGGACGGAACCGGTCGCGCGTGTGTATGCCGAGGCGTGCAGCCCGAAAGACCTGAAACACATTCTCGATGCGGGCCGGAAGTTCGTCGCCATCTGACGCATGAAGTATCCCTTCGAGAAAGTCTTCCTCGTCTGCACCGGCGCGCGCTGTAACGATCCCTCCCGCGGCGAGGAGTGCGGTGAGGCCATCCGCGCGGAGCTGAAGGACCACAACAAGGACATGGGCCGCAAGCCCACCGTCCGCGTGTGTGCGGTTTCGTGTCTGGATTTCTGCGACTACGGACCGAACATGATCGTCCTGCCGAGCGGAGAGTTGTATTCGGGTTTGAACCGTGCACGTGCACGGACCGTATATGACGCGGAGATGGGGGATGCGCAACTTTACGATTGCCCTGCTGACGCTACTGCTGACGCTGTTCGCGGCCACGACGTTCGCCCAGACGATCGATGACGTCCGCGTGGTAGCCGCGGGCGGCAAGAGCTCCGCCACCTGGCACGGCCAGGCGGATCTGCAGCTCCTGCAGCTCGAGCTGGGACACGCGCTGTCGCCGCGCACCACCGTGGCACTCGTCGCCGGCGCCGTGAACCTCTGGCAGCCGCGCAGCTGGTTCGGCGACCAGTACCGTGACGGCAACGAGTCCGTGCGCGGGGTGTCCGGATCGGTGCTCGTCCGCCACACCTGGCGGCCGGGCGCGCGCTTCCGCCCCTACCTCGAAGGTGCGACCGGCCCGATGGTCGCAGAGAAGCGCGTGCCCGCGTCGACGTCGCGCTTCAACTTCATGAGCCAGGCCGGCGCGGGCTTCGTCTTGAACAGCGACGGCCGCCTGCCGGTCTTCGCCGGTTACCGCTACCTGCACATCTCGAACGGCGGCTACTCGCCGCGCAATCCGGGACTGAACTTCTCCGCGGCGGTCATCGGCGTGCAGCTCAGAAGCTCCACGCCGCGCCGGCGCTGACGATCAGCGGGTCGATCCCGACCGTCGGCTGGAGCGGTGGCGGCGCATCGTCGAGCTCCAGCGGCAGATACGCGGCCCCCACCTCCAGCACGACCCGCGGGTGAACGCGATACCGCACCCCCGCCTCGGCGACGAACGTCGTCACCGGATCGAAGTCGATCTCAATCTCGTCGCCGAACCGATCGTCCAGATTCCCGACCGCCACCACCGCCGCTCCGCCGCCCGCGAACGCGGAAAACCCCCTGCGCGGCGCGAAATGAAAGCGCGCCGTCGCGGAGTAGATGTCGAGACCGAGTGTGCCCAGGTCGAGGTCGGACGGCGGAGGGTTGTCCGGGTACAGGATGGCCGCAGGGTTCAGGTACACCGCCGTGACCCGCGTCGACACGCGGCTGGACCAGAAGACTTCGACGTGCGCGCCGAACCCACGGCTCGTCACGATGTCCAGCTCCCCCGCGTCCCCGCGCGGAACCGCGATCGCATGCTGCGCGCCGGCTTCGATCTCTGCGGCGTGCAGAGGTACAGCAAGGAGAAGGAGAAAAAAACGCGGCGCATTTGCGCCGCGCAGTGTAACAACGTAGGGCGTGGCTTCAGCCCGCCTCTCCCGTGGGGGGGCGGGCTGAAGCCACGCCCTACGTTCTACGCCGCGGGGCGGTTGCGCTCCGCGCCGTTGACGGCTTCGTAGATGTCCGTGATCTCGGAGAGGAACTTGATGCGTCCGTTGCGCGACGGCATGATGAACGAGCGGAAGAACGCCCATCCGTTCTGCAGCGCCGCCTTGAAGCCCGAGCGCACCACGTTGTACCAGATGCGTCGCGGCGTCAGCCAGAACCGCAGGTAGGCCTGCCGCTGGAGCTGCAGGAGGGCCTTGGTATCCAGGTCGTTCACTTCCATGACGACCTTCTGTCCCTGGCGCCGCAGCTCCGAGTACTCCTCGGTCAGCAGGCGGATGCCCGCCTCACCGGCCAGCGCCTGGCGGCGGATCTCGGTGCCCGGATAGGGCATCGCGATGTTGAAGTACGCGTGGTCGCAATCCTTCAGGTTCACGACGAAGTCGATCGTCTCCTGCACGGACGCCTTCGTGTCGCCCGGGAGGCCGAGGATGACCGAGCCGCGGGTCTCGATGCCGGCGTCTTTCGCCCACTTGTACGCATCGCGGACGCGCGGCAGCGTCGAGTTCTTCTGCAGCGACTTCAGCACCTCGGCGTTGCCGGACTCGATGCCGAACGACAGGCGCCGCAGCCCCGCGTCATGCATGACATGCAGCAAGTCGGGCGCGACCGTGTTGACGTGCGTCCAACCTTCCCAGGTGATGTCGAGCTTACGGTCTTTGAGCTGCGCACACATCTCCATGATGCGCTCTTTGCGCGTCGTGAGCGTGTCGTCGACGAAGATGAAGTGGTTAATCTGGTGCCGGTCGTGGAAGTCCTGGATCTCATCCACGACGTTCGTTGCCGAGCGGAAGCGCGTCGTCCGCCCGTACATCAGCGGCTCCGTGCAGAACGTGCAGTTGTACGGGCAGCCGCGCGACGTGATGAGCGTCGTGAAGCGGCGGATGCCCGCGCCCGGGACGCTGAAGAGGTACTTGCCGTGATCGAGGTCCGAGCGATCGGGGAACAGCAGGTGGTCGACGTCCGGCCGCAGCGTGCGGGGCGGCGTCGCGCGGACTTCGTCCCCTTTGCGGTAGAGGATGCCGAGGACCTTGGCAGCGTCCTGCGACTCGCCGCGCGTGATGGCTTCGCACAGCTCCCGCATCCCATCCTCGGACTCCGACAGCACCGCGTAATCGAACGCGGGTGCCTCGCGAAGGGCTTCTTCGCGCGTCAGCGTCACGTGCGGGCCGCCGGCGATGACCTGAATGCCGGTGAACCGCTCCTTGATCGCCGTAGCGATCGCGACCGCGGTCAGCCACAGCGGCGAGACGATCTGGATGCCGACGATGTCCGGCTTGTAGTCCTGGACGATCGTCATGATGTCGGGAAGGGACAGGCCCGACGCTTCGCCATCCACGACCTTGACCTGATGGCCGTCAGCCTGCAGAGGGCTCTTGAGGTAACAGAGTCCCAGGGGCGGATAGAAAACTCCGACCTTGGCGACGTGTTTGAAGTTGCCGTAAACATCGCCCCAGGGCGGTCCGATCAGTAGAATGCGCGCCATATTTTTATAGGTACGGATGACAGAAGTGTTCCGTCTAACTCAATCTAACACAATGACTATTCACGCTTGGGGCTCCCAGCCCGAAATGTTCGGCCCGCTCCACGCGCACCGCCTCGGGAGGATGCTCCGCGAGGTGGCTAACCTCCCGAGTGGCTCCCGCATTCTCGACGGCGCGGTCGGCCTCGGCACTCTGGCCATCAGCATGCAGCAACGCGGCCACCGCGCATTCGGCATCGACTACTCGTTCGACGCCGCGCTGCACGTGCGGAAAACGACGACCGTGCCGGTGGTCGTGGGCGACATGACCCGCATGCCCTTCCGCGACGGCGCCTTCGACGGCGTCACCTCGGGCGAGACTCTCGAGCACCTCGAAGGCGACGCCGATGCCGCCCGCGAGATCCGGCGCGTCATCCGCGACGGCGGGATCTGCGTCATCACCGTGCCCGCGCTGATGAGCCTCTGGAGCTCATCCGACGACTACTACGGCCACCTCCGCCGCTACTCGCGCGAGTCCATCGGCGGGCTGTTCCGCTCCGCAGGGATGACCGTCGCGAAAGCACGCTATTGGGGCTTCCCCACCGCGCTCGCGTACGACATCGCGTTCCTCCGCCGCATGAACCGCCGCCGCGCGACGCGCCCGGTCAGCGACGACAAGATGCTCCGCGGCGTCGCGCGCGTGGGCAAACTGCGTCCGCTGGTCGCACTCGTGCGCGCGATGTTCAACGTGGACTACCTGTTCACGTGGCTGCCCTACGGCCCCGGGTTGCTCTTAGTGGCGAAGAAAACGTAGGGCGTGGCTTCAGCCCGCCCGCCCCGGGGGAGGCGGGCTGAAACCACGCCCTACATTTCACTCGAAGAGCGTGTCCACGTACGCCTGCGGATCGAACGGAATGAGGTCATCCGCGGCCTCGCCCACTCCGATGAACTTCACCGGGATGTCGAACTGGCGCATGATCGAGAGGATCACGCCGCCCTTGGCGGTTCCGTCGAGCTTCGTGACGACCATGCCCGTCACCTTCGCCGCCTCCAGGAACGCCGCGGCCTGACTCACGCCGTTCTGGCCCGTCGTGCCGTCGATGACGAGCAGCGTCTCGTGCGGCGCGCCCGGCAGCTCTTTCTCGACCACGCGATGGATCTTCGACAGCTCCTGCATCAGGTGCGACTTGTTGTGCAGGCGGCCGGCGGTGTCGATGATCACCACGTCTGCATTCCTCGACTTCGCCGCCGCGACCGCATCGTGCGCGACCGCGGCGGGGTCGGACCC
This sequence comes from uncultured Acidobacteriota bacterium, assembly GCA_963821585.1. Classification (GTDB taxonomy): domain Bacteria; phylum Acidobacteriota; class Thermoanaerobaculia; order Gp7-AA8; family Gp7-AA8; genus QHVT01. The sequence goes on along the minus strand of CAWGEI010000003.1, from coordinate 1,203,792 downwards.
CGCCTTGTGCTTCACCAGCGACACGCCCACGCGATCCGCCCACATCTGCAACTGCTCGATCGCCGCCGCGCGGAATGTGTCCGCCGCACCGAGGACGACGGTCTTCCCTTCACCCTTCCAGCGCGCGGCCAGCTTCGCGATGGTCGTCGTCTTCCCCGTTCCGTTCACCCCCACGACCAGGATCACGAACGGCTTCGCTTTGCCGATGTCGATCCCCGACGCGACCCGCTTCGGGATCAGCGCCCGCGTCTCCTCGCGCATCACTTCCGTGAAGCGCTCCATCTTCGTGATCTTCTCGTCGCGCACGCGCTGCTCGACGCGCCCCACGAGCGCCATCGTCAGCTCCGCGCCGACATCCGCGCCGAGGAGTCCTTCCTCCAAGCCGTCAATTGCGGACTGATCGATCGGCAGATCCGGAGTCATCGACTCCTTCACCTTCTCGATGATCTCGGTGTGGGTCATGAAGAGCCCACGCTTCAGTTTGTCGAAGAAACCTTTCTTTGGTTCGCCCATGGTCAACGTGTACCGGCATCGCGAGCCGCAATGGCCCGCTTCACCATCTCCTCATCAATCGTCAGCACGCCCGCCGCGCGCGGCTCGAACTCCAGCGCGCGGATCACGCGCCGGTACGTCTCCCGCAGCGCGCGGGCGCCGAGGCGTTTCTGGCGCGCGGCGTCCCACGCGATCGCGATCAGCGCGCCCCGCGTGATCTGCAGGTCGATCTCGAAGCGCCCGAAGTACTCCCGTGACGTCCGGAAGATCGACGCGTCCGGCTCGACGAAGATCCGCGCCAGATCGCCTTCCGCGAGGTCGTTGAGCACCACGATCGACTCGAAACGCGACACGAACTGCGGCGTCATCCCGTAGCGGAACAGATCGTCGTATTTCAGATAGTCCGCCAGGTGGAACGGCAGCTCCTCGCGCACCTCGCCCGAGGCCGAGACCACCACCACCGGCTTCATCGGCACCACGTCCTGCCCGATCGTCGCCCGACGGTGCACGCTCTCGTACAGCTCCTCGAACGCCCCGCCCGCGACGAACAGGATCTGCCCGGAGTTGATGACGAACGTCCAGCCGTCCGCCTCGAACTCCACGTTCTCGTTTTCCATGAGCGTCAGCAGCGCTTCCTGCGCGACGATGCCCCGCACGTTCGGCTGCCCGCTCACCTGCGCGCGGATCTTGTCCACCTCGTCGACGAACACGATCCCGCGCTGCACCGCCCGGATGATCTCGTCCGGCGTCGCGCTCGCGCCCAGCATCTTCCGCGCATTCGCGTAGAGCCGGCCGAGGACCGCCTTCCCGTAGCCCTGCCGCTCCTCCGCCAGCACGTTCGCGTTCAGGCGGACGACATTCGAGTATTCGCCCAGGTCCGGCGTGCGCGCGAGGAACTGCTCCACCGCGCGCATGAGGGTCGTTTTCCCCGAACCCGAGTTCCCGATGAGGAGGATGTTCGGCGCCGGGTGCCCGACGAGGTGCTTGACGAGCGCGACCGAGATCTCCCGGATCGCGTCATCCTGCCCGACGACCGACTTGCGCAGCTCCTCGAAGATGTCCTTCGGTTTCAGGGGGAAGGTCATGCGGGGCGGCATTGTAACTGTCGCCCGCTACGCGGGCTCCGTGCTGGCGACATCCCCGCGTCCCCCCGGCTGAAGCCGGGGTCTATTCTCTGCAGCTGCCTACGGCAGCAATCTCGCCCGCGTAGCGGGCTTCAGGAAATAGACCCCGGCTTCAGCCGGGGGAACGCGGGACGGCCGGAAAACGAGCCTGCGTAGCAGGCGACAGGAGCGCCCAAACACTCCAGTGATGGCTCCGCCGCGGCGTCTCGCTGCGCCACCCCTGTGCGACCAGCGTCTTCGCCAGCAGCGACCGGAACGTCGCGTGCGTGACGGCGACCACCGGGCCGTCGAGCTCCGCGAGCCACGCCGCCGCCGCCCGCGCCCGCGTCTCCTCCTCGGGCGTCGCGTGCGACCGCCGGAACAGCCACTTCACCCCAAACGACAACGCCCATAGCGCGAGCGGCAACTTCACGCCGCGCAGGTTCGGCGGCGACAGTTCCAGCTCCCGCAACAGCGGCGACACCAGCACGTCCTCCCGCAACAACTTCGCCGACGCGATCGCGCGAGGCGCGTCGCTGGCGACGACCACGGCCGCCGTCGCCGCGATCTCCGTCAGAGAAGCAGGCGGCGTCTCCCCTTCGACGATCGCCGCGGCCTCATAACTCTCCCGCCACCGGCGAAAGCCCGCGAGGTCCACCCATCCCGCGTGGACGTGCGCGGAGCGGCCGTGACGGACGAGGTAGATGCGCCGCACTAAGTGAAGAACGAGAACACGACCGCCACCAGCAACAGCAGCACCACCGCCGCCGAGATCCACATCGCCTGGATGGTCGGCTTGTGCATGTTCACCGTCTCGCGGCGCTCGCCGAGGAGGTACTGGAGGTACTCCACGCGCGGACGCAGCACGCCCACCTTCTCCTCCACGCTCGGGTAGAGCACCTCGTTGATCCCCGGCACGATCACCACCGGGATGAACGTCGCGCCGCCGAAGCGCGCGATGTAATCCGCGAGCGGCTCGTTGTGCGGGCTGTCCGTCGTACAGACCAGGCAGTGATACACCGTCGTCGACTGCAGCACCGACAACGCCTTCTGCCCGATATTCCGCGCGCCGTACGTGTGCACCACCGAGTCCGACGTCTGGCGCAGCAGGCGCTCGTTCACGTCCGGCACGCGCGTGAAGATGAAGATCGTCTCCCCCGCCGTCAGCGGCAGTTTCTCGTCTCGGCGATAGATCGTCTCGCCGTAGTCGTCCCACCACTCCGGGCCTTGCTCCGTCGTGAAGCCCTCCTCTTTGAGGCGGGCCATGAGGCGCACGACGGGATCCGTTCCTGCAGGCGATTCCAACGGCTTTTCAGCTGTGAGCTTTTGCATATTTGTTCACGAGGCGAATCAGGTCTTCGAACTCGAATGGTTTCCCCATGTAGTCATCCGCGCCGCACTGCCTCGCCTTTTCCGCGATGTCGCGGTCTCCCGACACGACGACATACGGAATGCTCCTGGTCTCCTCGTGCGCCTTCAGCGCGCTGCACAGCGCCTCCCCGCCCATCCCCTTGATGGTGAGGTCCGCGAAGATCATCGCCGGCCGGTGCTCCAGCGCCCGGTCGAGCGCGCTCTCGCCGTCCGCCACGACCTGGGACTTGTGCCCCGACCGCTGCAGCACGAGCGAGATGAGGCGGGCCACCTGGGGATCGTCTTCGACCACGAGAATCACAAATGCCTCCTCAGAAGTCGAACTGGACGCGCACGCTTCTCCGCGCGTGTCCCAAAGCCGCGCCGGCCAGTGCGCCCGCGGCGTTCGCGAGCGCGTCCGGCAACGACGTGACGCGCGTCGGCAGAAACTCCTGCCACACCGACATCGCCACGGCGACCGCGAGAGCGCCGATGATGGTCAACAGATACGTCATGCCCCGCCGCCGCTGCGGCCTGTCGAGCCCGACGAACGCAAGAAAGCCCCAGGGCACGAACAGGAGAATGTTCGCGCTGACGGGCATCAGGAACGCCAGCACCGCGTCGCGCGAGACCGGAGCGCCTCCGCCGCCGAGGACGCGGGCCGTCAGCTCCAGCAGCGGATTCCGCTCCCCCGCGTACGCCCGCCCACTCAGCACGAACAGCAGCGACCCCATCGCCGCCGTGACGATCGCCAGCAGCGCGAACGTCGCCGGCTTGCGCACCGGGATCACTGTTACGTGGCGCTTTCCCATATGGGGAGAATATCTGATAACGCGGCATGGTCCGGTTTGCCTGCGATTGCGAGATACGGACCAGAGCCGGTTGGCGGTTGCCAACTGCTAGAATCCATGTAACTTTTCATGCCCTCCCTCCGGTTCGCCCCCTATCGCGAGATCGCCATTGAGATTGCCGCGCGCCTGGCCGCCGGGCGCGACGGACGTGACCCGCTCGCCCCGTGGGACGAAGAAGTCATCGTTCCCTCCCGTGGGGCGGCCGAGGCCATCGCGGGCGACCTCCTGACGCGGCTGCCCCGCGGCCTCGCCGGCCTGCAGTTGCACTCCCTCGACGATCTCGCCCGGCGCATCCTCGCCGCGAACAACCAGACCCCGCGCGTCGCCACCGACGCCGAGCGCCGCCTCGCCATGCGCATCGCCGTCCGCTCCATCGACGACGTGATGATGTCCAGCCGCGGCGTCGCGGCCATGCTCGAGCGCTCCTATCGCGACGTCCGCGACAGCGGGTTCACTCTCGCCGACTTCACGCGGCGCGGCACACGCGGCCTGCGCAACCCGAGGCGGACGGAGCTCGTCGTCCGCGCCTGGACCGAATACGAGCGCCTCATCGCCCAGCTTGGCGTCATCGATCCCGCCGACCTCCTCGCCCGCGCCACACGCGCCGTCGACGAGCGCGTCCGGCCGCAGCTCATTGCCGGTTTTTATGACATGACCGGCGCACAGCGACAGCTCGCCGAGGCGCTGCTGCGCGCCGGGCGGGTGAACGGGATCTGGGTGCCGTCCGAGGCCCCGTTCGCGCAGCCGTTCATTCAGGCGATGACTGACGTAGGGCGTGGCTTCAGCCCGCCTCCCCCGGGGGAGGGCGGGCTGAAGCCACGCCCTACGTTGGCGTCAACCGCGTACAACACGCGCCTCGACGAGCTCCGGGATGTCTGCGCCCGCGTCGCGCAGTTGCTCGCCGCCGGAACGCCTGCGCACGAGATCGGCATCGTTGCGCGCTCCCTCGAGCCATACGATATCCGCCTCCTGCATCGCTTCGCCGAGGAGCACGGCTTCACCACCACCCTCGGCGACGAGATTCCGCTCGCCGCCCACCGCATCGGCCGCGGCGCACTGACCCTCCTCCGCCTGAAAGACCGTGGCTTCCCCCGTGCGGAGGTCCTCGGCCTCCTGCGCGACGGCCTGCACACGAAGACCCGCCTCGACGTCGACGCCACGGACAAGGAGACGCGCCGCGCGCGCATCGCCGGCGGCACGAGTGAAGAGCTCCGCCGCATGCGCAGCCGCTCGCCGGTGATCGACGCCTACATCGCCCTCGTCGCCGAGCTCGAAGAGCTGGTGACCAATCTCGACCTCGCGAAGCTCGCCAGCAACTTCCGCATCGAAACCGACACCGACCTGATCGCCGCGGAAAAACTCGATACCATCGCCGCGCTCTCCGACCGCATCAAAGGCGCGATCACCCCGGACGTCATCGACGCCATCGAACACGAATCCCTCAACCGCCAACCGCTAACCGCCAACCGCCAACCGATCTGGACGGGCGAGATCCTCCGCTTCCGCGGCCGGTCGTTCGCACATCTGTTCGTCCTCCGCATGCAGGACGACGTCTTCCCCCAGCGCCGCACCGAGGACCCGCTGCTGCCGGACTCCGACCGCCGGCTCCTCGGCCTCCGCGAGATCGGCGACGGACGCGACGAGGAACAGCTGCTGTTCTCGCTCCTCGCGGAATCCACTTCCTCGCAGGTACATTTTTCGTTCGCATCCGGCGACGGATTCGGCAAGATCCTGCGCCCCTCACGATTCGTGCGCAGCGTTCCCCGTTCCCCGTTACCCGAGCGAACGGCCAACCGCCAACCGCCAACCGCCAACCGCCAACTCCAACTCACCGCCCGCGCGGGCACCCGCTCCGTCTTCGACGGCTACATCGGCCCCATCACCCTCGACCGCCCCCTCTCCCCCACCCAGCTCGAAGACTTCGGCGAGTGCCCGCAGAAGTTCCTCCTCAAGCACGTCCTCGGCGTCAAGGACGTCGATCACCCCGAGCGCGAGCTGCAGATCCATCACCGCGACAAGGGCATCCTCGATCACCGCGTCCTCGAGGCCTTCTACAAAGAGATGTCCGCGGACGACTTCCGGACCGCGATGGCGTCCCTCCCGCACCTGCCGGAGAGACTGGGCGAACGGCTAGAGCAGCTCATCGACGAGCACTTCGACGACCACGAGGCCGACGTGCCGCCGTTCAACCGCACGGTGCGCGACATCGAGCGCCGCGCGACGAAGCGCATCCTCCGCGAGTTCGTCGTCGCCGACCTAGGCGACCTCTCCGAGCAGGACCTCCTCCCGCGCTTCTTCGAGTTCCGCTTCGGCACGAAGTTCAAGGTGCCCGCGGACCACCCGCACCCGTTCATCATCGAGACGGCGGGCATGCCGGTGCGCGTGGAAGGAACCATCGATCGCATCGATACGAATCGACGTCGCGCTTCCGCATCGTCGACTACAAGTCCGGCAAGGCCCTCCGCCACGTGAACCTCGGCGACAAGATCGATCGCGGCGTGCGCCTGCAACTCGCGCTGTACGCGATGGCGGTGGTGGAGTTCTTCCAGGCCGATCCGGCGCACGTCAGCGGCGACGATCAAGCCGCTGGTGCAGGGCGAGGAGAAGCCGGCGAAGTTCGCATTCACGCTGAACGAGAAGCGCACGACGCTGCTGGAGACGCTGGAGATCTTCATCCGCGCGATCATGGACGGGCACTTCCCCGCGTTCCCGAACGCGAACGACGCGGAGTTCAACTCGTGCAAGTACTGCCCGGTGAATCACTCCTGCCGGACGAAGCACGACCTCGACGAGCGCTACGCCGTGCAGCAGCTCCGCGACCCCCGCACCCTCCTTGGAGGCAGCACGCAGTGATGCAGCAGCAGACGTTCGCTTTCGGACCGCGCACCGAGAAGGAGCCCGTCGAGACGCGCCGCAACCTGGTCATCGAGGCCGGCGCGGGCACGGGCAAGACCACGGCGATCGTGGCCGAGGTACTGAAGCTGATGCTGGAGCGGGAGGAGCTGGATCCCGAGCGCATCGTGCTGATGACGTTCACGGAGAAAGCAGCGGGCGAGATCGCCGACCGTATCCGGGGAGCGCTGGAGGTGGGAGCTCGCGAGCGGGGATCAGGTGTCTGGCAGGTTGGCCGGATGGCCCTTGACGCGACTGCCGACTCACCGCACCCCGCTGGCCGTCGTCGCCCATCCTCTCACGACAGAGACCCGACGCGCCCAGCGCGCCATCGCCCACCACCTCGCCAACATCGACCGCCTCCGCTCGCAGACCATCCACTCCTTCTGCCAGTCCGCTCCTGCGCCAGTTCCCCATCGAGGCGGGACTCGACCCGCAGTTCAAGATCGTCGAAGGATTCGAGCGCTCGCTGCTCTACGGCCAGCTCTACGACGCGTGGCTCGACGAGGAGACGCGCGTGCATCCGGTCGGAGGAAGCGGTCCACGAGCTGGACCTGCTCTTCGCGCACTCCGGCTATCTCTTCCTGATCCGCAACCTCATCCTCACTCTCATCGACCGCCGCGACCTCCTCGGCGAGACCGGCTACGACTTCGGCATCTTCGAGGAAGTCGCTCGAGCCGCGGCTCACGGACGCGCTGATCTGGATCCGCCGCGACCCGGCGAGGTGCAAGGACCCCGCGGCGGCGCGCGTCGCCGAGTACCGTGCGGCGCAGCCTTTCCCCGGCGGCGCACGATCGAGAAGTGGATCGAGTACTTCCAACCGATCGCGGCGAGATCCGCGACGTCAAGCTCCCCGGCTGCGGCACGCTGAAGGAAGCCGATGTCCACGCTGCGCGCGGCGGCACGGGCACGTCGGTTCCGACCTCCTCGTCAGCCACCGCGCGGGCATGGCCCTGGTCTCGCTGACGCGCCGCTTCCTGGCCTGGATCGACGAGGAGAAGCGCAAGCTCGGCGTCGTCGACTTCGACGATCTCCTCCTCCGCACGCTCGCCCTCCTCGATGACGAACAGGTGCTTGCCCGCGCGCGCATGCAGTTCGACTTCATCTTCGTCGACGAGTTCCAGGACACCGACCGCACGCAGGCGCGCATCATCGACCTGCTCGCGCGCGACGCGACGAACGCGTACGTGCCGGGGAAGACCATCGTCGTCGGCGACCCGAAGCAGTCGATCTACGGCTTCCGCCGCGCCGACCCGGAGACGTACTACCGGATGACGCAGTCCCTGCGCGACGCCGGCGCGGAGCCGCGCGTGCTCGACGACCAGTACCGCAGCGATCCGCCGCTGCTCGACGTCATGAACGCGATGTTCGCGCGGCATCTTCCCGCCGCAGCCGTCACGACCCGAACGTCTTCCGCCCCGCGTACCACACGCTCGAAGCCGCGCGCGCAGCCTCACGCCGCGACCTCGACGCCCGCATCACGCTCCTGCACGCGCGAACACGACGACAAGTCCGATCGCTACTTCGCCGAGGCGGAGGCGATTGCGGAGTGGATCCAGTCGCGACGGGATGGCGGTCCGCGCGACCTGCAACGCTTCGCCATCCTGTTCCGGCGCCTGACGCGCCTCGACGACTACCTCGACACCCTGCGCCGCCACGGCATCGACTTCGTACTCCCGCCGACGCGCCTGTTCCTCGACCGCCGCGCCCCCGTCGACCTGCTCGCCGTCCTCCGCGCGATCGCCTACCCCTTCGACCTCGGAGCCCAGATCTCCGCGGCACGGACGCCGTACTTTGCGCTGACGGATGTGGAGATCGTCGACGCGCGACTGGGAGAACGATTCACCAATGCCGATGTTCCGCTTCCGCGAAGAATCGCGCCATCTCACCGTCAGCGGATTGATCGATCTCGTGACCTCCACGTGCGCCATCGAGAGCGTCTACGACGCGATGACCGGCGGCGACCGCCACCTCGCGCACCTCGAACACGTGCGCGCGATCGCGTTCGAGTACGACACCGCGGCAGGGCGGCTCGGTGCAGCAGTTCGTCGACGAGATCGCGCGGCGCCGCGGCGAGCCGGAGGAGGCGGAGCCGAGTCTCGTGGACGAGACGCAGAACGCGGTGCGCATCATGTCCGTCCACGCGGCGAAGGGACTGGAGTTCGAGACCGTCATCCTCCCCGACCTCAGCTTCAGCAGCGCAAGCGGATCGCTGCAACTGTTCACGGTGGAAGAGCCCCGCGAGCATCGTCATCGCCAACGGCACCGACACCATCTCCGCGCACTTCCGGTTCGCGAACGGCGAGCCGCTGCGCAAGCTCGTACGCGAGCGCGACGAGGCGGAGTCGCTGCGCCTGTTCTACGTCGCCGTGACGCGCGCCCAGACGGACGTCGTGTTCGTCGTGAACCCGAAGGAGCGCAAGAGCGGCTTCCAGAAGGCGCTGCTGTCGCTGATCCCCGAACTGGAGTGGCCGGATCAGGGCCGCGAAGTGCGCATGACCGACCTCGGACCGATCGCGTTCGAGAAGGTCGAAGTCCGCGAGTCCGCGGAGCGCACGCGCCGCCGCCTGCACGACTCCGCGCTCGAGTCGCACCTCGCGAGCGCAGACATCCTCCCGCTGACGATCACGCCGCCGGAAATGCTCGCCGACATCCTCACGCCCGCCGAAGTCGCCGCGAAACGCGCCGGCTCGCGCAACAAGGCCGCGGGCATCCTCCTCCACCGCGTCCTCGAGCTCTGGGACGGCCGCGCCGACATCGAGGCGCTCCTCCAGCAACTGGCGCCCGACGCCGAGGCCGCGTCGCTCGTGCGCCGCCGGCTGCAGACCATCGTGCGATCCCCGGCGCTCCGGCGCATCGCTGGCCGCCGAGACCCTCGGCCGCGAGCTGCCCATCCGCTTCATCGAGAACGGCATCCCCGTCGAGCGCCGCATCGACCGCCTGATCCGCGAGAACGGCCGCGACCTCGTCCTCGACTACAAGAGCGGCGCCCCGGAAGCGTCGCGCCTGGAGAAGGATCGTGAACAGGTTGCGCGCTACGCCGCGCGCGATCAGCGCGATGACCGGGCGGGCAGTGCGGGGGAATGCTCTGGTACATCGATCTCGATGAAGATCGTGCTGGTCGGGATCTAATCCTTTCGCCCGCTGTTCAGCAGGGCTCGCACGACAATGGCCGCCGTGCTTCAGCCGGGGCAACGTCGGCGTTGTCGATGGCGAGCCTGCGTAGCAGGCGGCAGCACCGGCACTACAATCCCCCCGTGCCGTTGTCCAAAGTACTCCTGCTGTCGTTCATCACGTTGATCACGATGGTGAACCCCCTCGCGGTGATCCCGTCGTTCGTCGCCCTCACCAACGACGTCCCCCGCGCGCGCGCGCGTACGTGTGGCCTTCGTCGCCGCGATGGCCTGCATCGCCGTCCTGGCCGCGTTCTTCGTCGCCGGCAACTGGGTCTTCCAGTTCTTCGGCATCACCGTCCCCGCCTTCCAGATCATGGGCGGCGTGATCTTCTTCACCAACGCCCTGCGCACCCTCGTCCATGACGACGAGCGCCGCGGATACAACCTCGGCGGCGAGAAGCGCATGGAGGAAAAGGACGTGGCGAAGGCGGAGATCGACCCGGCGTCCATCGCCGTCGTCCCGCTGGCCATCCCCATGCTCTCCGGCCCCGGCGCGATCACGTCCACGATGCTCCTCGTCAACCTCTACCCGCGCCTCGATCAGAAAATGGCCGTGCTCCTCGCCATCGTCGGCGTCGGCCTGGTCTCCTGGATCGTCCTCCTGGCCGCCGTGCCGCTATCCCAGTGGATCGGCGACCGCGGCCGCGCCGTCTTCACCAAAGTCATGGCCCTCCTCCTCGGCGCGATCGGCATCCAGTTCATCATCAATGGACTCAAACCGGTGTTAACGGAGATCATCAAGGCGGGACAGTAGATGTTCATCGGACACCACGCCGTCGCCTTCGCCGCGAAGCCCGTCGCGCCGCGCGTCTCGCTGGGGACGCTCTTCGCCGCGACGATCCTCCTCGACCTGATCTGGCCGATCCTCCTCCTCCTCGGAATCGAAGACGTGCGCGTCGCGCCCGGGATCACGGCGTTCACGCCGCTCGACTTCTACAAGTACCCCGTCACGCACAGCCTCCTCGCCGTCCTCGGATGGTCCGTCCTCGCCGCGGTCGTGTACTGGCTGTTCCGCAAGTCCACGCGCGACGCGGCGATCGTCGGCGTCCTCGTCCTGAGTCACTGGATCGTCGACTTCATCGCCCACCGCCCCGACCTCCCGCTCTGGCCCAACGGCCCGCGCGTCGGCCTCGGCCTCTGGAGCTCGATTCCCGGCACGATCGCCGTCGAATGGACGATGTTCATCCTAGGCCTCGCGCTCTACCTGCGTGCGACCAAGGCCCGCGACCGCACCGGCTCCCTCGCCCTCTGGTCCCTCGTCGCCTTCCTCGGCGTCATCTATTTCGTAAACCTCACGTCCCCGCCTCCACCGGACGCACGCACGATCGGTTGGGCGGGTCTCGCGCAATGGCTGTTCGTCCCCTGGGGCGCCTGGATCGACAGACATCGTTCTCCCGCCAACCGCCAACCGCCAACCGCCAACCGAAAATGAAGGCCCTCTTCCTCGTCAACGAACGCTCCGGACGCAGGCGCGACTTCGACGTCGCCGACGTCATCCGCCGCACCGCGCCGTTCGAGCACGAGATCGTTGGCTGCGAGCGCAAGGAGGACGTCGACGGAATCATCGACCGCGCGGAGGCGGAGCAGTTCGACGTCGTCTTCGCCGTCGGCGGCGACGGCACGGTCCACGAGACCGCCAAGCGCCTCATCGGACGCAAGCCCGCCCTCGGCATCCTCCCCATCGGCTCCGGCAACGGCTTCGCGCGCCACGTCGGCCTCCCCGTCGACCCGGCGCTGACGCTGGGCGCGTGCGCGGCCGGCCGCATCGTGAGCATCGACACCGCCGAGGTGAACGGCCACCCCTTCCTCGGCGTCATGGGCATCGGCTTCGACGCCGTCGTCGCGGAGCGCTTCGCGTCGAGCCAGGTGCGCGGCCTGGAGACCTACGTGAAGGAAGGCTTCCGCGCCTTCGCGGACTTTCACGCGGAAGCATACGAAGTGACCTGCGCGGGCGAGACGCGGCGCGAGAAGGCCTTCGTCATCGCCATCGCCAACGCCAGCCAGTACGGCAACAACGCCCGCATCGCCCCTCTGGCGTCGCTGCAGGACGGCCTCCTCGACGTCGTCATCGTGCACGACCTCACCCTCCTCACCGCCCCCTTCCTCCTCGCCCGCCTCTTCCAGGGAACACTCGACCGCGCCAACACCGTCTCGATGACGCAGTGCACGGACGTCCACATCCACCGCCCCGCCGCCGGTCCGGCCCACCTGGACGGTGAGCCATTCCCGCTGCCCGCGGAGATCCACGTGCGGATCGTGCCGCAATCGTTGCGGTTGCTCGTCCCTGATACGGCGACAGTGATCTAGCCCGCTGTAAGCGTCGGCATCAACTCGTCGATGCGCCGCCGCAGCTCGTTGCGCGTTTCCACGAACCGGTCATAACGCGTGGCCGGATCATCCGGTCCCCACGACGGGTCCTTGATCGGCCAGTGCTCGATGCGCTTCGCCCCCGGCCAGAGCGGGCAGTCCTGCGCCGCGGAGTCGCACACCGTAACGACGACGTCGAAGTCCTGGTCGATGAACTGGTCGGCGGACTTCGACGTGTGACCGCTGGCGTCGATGCCGATCTCCGCGAGGGCGCGGATGGCGAGCGGATGGACCCAACCGGCGGGGCGCGATCCTGCGGAGACGACGTCGACGACGTCGCCATAAAACGCACGTGTCAGCCCCTCGGCCATCTGCGAGCGAGCGGCGTTGCCGGTGCAAAGGAAGAGCATCCGCTTTTTCTGCATCGTTCGAAGTATGCCACCACCGCGGAGTGAAACGTTTGCCCGGCCTGAGTCACTAACTCCAAAAGGTGCGACTCCGGCCGCACCCTTTTTGAATGCCATGATCGAGCTGAGCTTCGTCGCGGTCCTCCTGGCGGTACTCGCCGTATGGCGGGTGACGCATCTGCTGGTCGCGGAGGACGGACCGTGGAATCTGTTCGCCCACCTGCGCCGCGCTGCCGCGGCGGTGGGGCTGCGCCGTCTGGCGGACTGCTTTTACTGCGCGAGCGTCTGGATCGCGATCCCGTTCGCGCTGCTGCTCGCGCGGGAGTGGCGGGTGGTGGTGCTGTGCATCCTGGCGCTGTCCGGCGGCGCGATCGTGCTGGAACGAGTTACCGTGCGCAACGACGCCGCGGTGTGGATGGAAGAAGAAGAGGAGAAGCCGTCATGAGCTGCTGCGGTGGTGGTCGTCCCAGGGTCCCGGTGGTCACGCAGAGAGTGGGCAGCGCGGCGATGGCGCCGTCGAACGCCCGCCCGGCGCGGACCGTGTTCCGCTACGACGGCGAGCAACCGATCGTCGTCATCGGACGCGTCACGGGCACGCGCTATCGCTTCGAGGGAAGAGGCGCGGAAGTCGAGGTCGACTTCCGGGACCGCCCGTCGGTGCTGCAGGTGCCGCGCTTGCGGGAGGTGCGGCTGGTGTAGGGAATCCCGCGATCGGGGCGTCGTGGCAGTCGTCTTGCTCCCTTCCCATCGCATGGCTGACGATAAATTGCAGAAGCTTCACGAGCTCATCGAGGAAATCGAGACCGCGATGTTCACCACCCGCCGCGCGGACGGCCGCTTGGTCTCGCGTCCCATGGCGACGCAGAAACGCGCGTCCGGCGCCGACCTCTGGTTCGTCACCGCCCGCGGCTCGGAGAAGCTCGACGAGCTCCGCCACGACCCGCAGGTGAACCTCGCCTACTTCAAGGACCGGACGAAGGAGTGGGTCTCCGTCTCCGGCCGCGCCCGTGTCGTGGAAGACCGTGCCAAGATCCGCGAGCTGTACGCCCCCGACTGGCGCGCCTGGTTCGGCGACGAAGGCGGCGAGCACGACGGCACCCCCCGACGACCCGCGCATCGTCCTCATCGGCGTCGATGTGGAGCTGGCCATGTTCCTTGAGATCAACAAGCCCCAGCCGGTCGTGCTGTTCGAGCTGGTTAAGGGCATGGTGACGGGCAAGCCCCCGCGCCTCGGCGAAGTGGAGCGGATCGAGGCGCGCTGACTCGATCTTCCACGAGTGGTGATTGTGGGACGCAACGGCGTGCCCCGCGGTCACGTCGTTGCGTGTTTCGGTCATGTGCGACATGACCTGAAGTCATGTGCGACATGACTTGGGGTCACGTGCGACATGACTTGGGGTCACGTGCGACATGACTTGGGGTCTGCGACATGACTCGAGGTCACGTGCGACATGACTTGAAGTCATGTGCGACATGACTTGAGGTCACGTGCGACATGACTTGAGGTCACGTGCGACATGACTTGGGGTCATGTGCGACATGACTTGAGGTCATGTGCGACATGACTTGGGGTCATGTGCGACATGACTTGGGGTCATGTGCGACATGACTTGGGGTCATGTGCGACATGACTTCAGGTCACGTCGTTACGGTCGCTGGGGCGGTGGCACTTACGGCGAGAGCCGCTCGATCACCCAGTCCTTCGGCTCGCGGAGCCGGTACACGAAGCGGTCGTGCAGACGGTCGGGCCGTCCCTGCCAGAACTCGATCTCGACGGGGATGACGCGGTAGCCGCCCCAGTGGGGCGGCCGCGGAATCTGGCGCTCCTTGTAGCAGGCGTCGAGCTCCGCAGCGCGCTGGTCGAGGTCGCCGCGGCCGGGAATCACCGAGCTCTGGTTGGACGCCCACGCGCCGATCTGGCTCCCTCGGGGGCGCGACGCGAAGTACGCATCCGACTCCTCGGCGGTCGTTTTGACGGCCACGCCTTCGACGCGCACCTGGCGCTCGAGTCCGGGCCAGTGAAAGCAGAGGGAGGCGCGGGGGTTCTCGGCGAGCTGCATCCCCTTGCGGCTGTTGTAGTTGGTGAAGAACACGAATCCGTGCTCGCTGAAGGTCTTCAGCAGGGCCACGCGCGAGGAGACCACGCCGTCCGCACCGCACGTGGACACGGTCATCGCTTCCGGCTGCAGGGGCTGGTGCTGCTTCGCGTCGTCGAACCAGCGGCCGAACTGGCGGAAGGGGCTGGAGTCGAGATCGCTCTCGAGCAACGGGGTATTCAAAACAGGCTCCTCTCGGTCAACAGGCGTTCGATTTTGCGGAGCACGCGGTGCGACTCGCTGCCGGACATGAGCTCCGCGGCGCGGTCGAGCGTCACCCACGCGAGGTCATTCGACTCCGCGCGATCGAGGGTGATGGCATCCGGCGACGCTGTCCGTGCGAGGTATCTCACGTCGTAGTGATCATGGTCCGGCTCCCCTTTCCCTGCAGGGATGCCATGGATGTCGAGATCGAAGATGCCGGCGCCGGCCAGCGCGAGATCGCGCAGTCCCGACTCCTCCTCCCCTTCCCGCAACGCGGTGAGCTCAGGCGACTCGTCGCCTTCCACGTGACCGCCCATCTGCAGCCAGCGATCGAGGCGGCGGTGATGGTGGAGCAACAGCCGCCCGCCGCCGTCGACGACGTAACAGCTCGCGGTGAAGTGTCCGGGCTGAAAGTGCGCGCGAGAGAACGCCTCCGGCTCCTCCAGAAGCGCGACCATCGCCGCGCGATGCCGCTCCTCGGCGTCGTCCGAAGCGTCGTAGCGATGCAGCTCGGCCAGCAGCCGTTCGTGTCGGGTCATGCCTCTCCTGGGAACCAATGATAGAGGAAGAAGTAGACCAGCACTCCCGTGACCGAGACGTACATCCAGAGCGGGAACGTCCACCTCGCGACCCGGCGGTGCTGCGGCACGCGCATCTTCAACCCGTTCCAGACGCTGAGGATCGCCAGCGGCAGGATGACCACGGCGAGGATGGTGTGCGACGTGAGGATGGTGAGGTACAGCGTCTTCCACCCACCCGTCCCCGCGAACTTCGTGACCACCCCCCCGCGGATGGTGTGGTACGTCACGTAGCAGATCAGGAACAGCACCGACGACGTGCACGCCGCGAGCATGAAGCGCTTGTGCTGCGCGATGCGTTTCGCGCGGATGTGGCGGTAGCCGATGAGGAGCAGGATACCGCTGAGGGCGTTCAGGCTGGCGTTGAGTGGAGGGAAGAACTCGACCGCGGACATTCGACGGGAAGCATAACGTAGGGTGCGATCATGGCAACGGCGTCCACGGATTGTGCACCGGTACGTTCGCTCGTTCGAAGACGGCCGTATCGCGCGACACCACCGTGAGGCCATGGTGCAGAGCGGTGGCCGCGATCAAGAGGTCCGGCTGCGCGTAAGTGTGGCCCGTCTTTCGCCCCTCTTCGACCAACAGCCGCCACTTCAACATGATGTCTTCCGCGATGTCGAGAACCCGGTCTTCGAACATCGGCCGTAGCTTGTTCTCCAACCAGCCGTTGATCTCCATCCTCCGGTTCGCGTCCTCGACGAGCTCGATCCCGAAGCGAATCTCGGCGAAGGTGACAACGCTCACGTAGAGAAGATCAAGGGGCTGCCCACCGATGAACTGCAACACGTTCCATTCGGCCTCGGCCGCCGCAGCTCGGAAAGCACGTTCGTGTCGAGCAGCCAGCCCGTCACAGGTCAACACCGCGCACGGGCGCGTATGTGGGCTCATGCTCGATTTCGACGTCGCGGAGCGGCGAGTCCTGGAGCAATTCGACGAGCGCCTGACCCGTTCGTTGGTCTTGCCCACGCCGGTACTCCTCCGCCGACAAGACGACGACCTCTTCCCGGCCGTGGACGGTAATGTGTTGCGGTCCTTCGGTCTTTGCCTTCCGGACGACTTCGCTGAACCGGGCTTTCGCATCCTGGAGTGCCCAACTTCGGCTTTTCGCGTGGGCTTGGGCACGACCCGCCCGACTTCTAGTCATTCTGACTAGTATAGGTCAGATTCTCCATGCTCCACCTCGGCGTTCCTGTCGTTCGCGGCAACCGCGTCGCTCAGGAAGCGCTCCGCGTCCGCGAGATTCGCCGGAAGGTGCATGAGCAGGTACGCGAGCTCATGGAGCACGGCGTCGTGCGGCATCGCGGACGGCTCCGGCAGCTCGGGGATGGCGAGCTCGCCGAGGTTGCGGCCGTAGAAGGTGAAGGTGTCGCCGCGGATGTAGGTGCGCAGTGCCTGTTCGAGCTCGCTGAGCGACATCCCGAACGCGCCGGTGACTGCGTCCGTGGGCGATTGCCCGCTGCGGAGGAGCTCGAGGAACTGAGGGAGCTGCTCGCGCCGGTCCGGAGCCTGGGTCAGGTAGTGTACGAGCGCCCACGACTGCGCGTAGAAGACGCCGGTACGCGTCCGCTCGTCGTAAATCCGCGATGCTGCGGTGATGGCGAAGAGCTCGCGCAGCGGGATGAGGCGCTTGCGCAGCGAGCCGAGACGCATCTCGTCGCGCAGCCAGCGCAGGTGCTCGTCGACCGGAACGCCGAGGTGCGTCTCGGCGCCGACCGTCCGGAAGGTCGAGAGGTACTCGGCAAGTCCCTCGTCGTACCAGGGCGCCAGTTGAGCGCGCGAGCTCGCAACGAGTTGATGCGTCAGCTCGTGGTAGACGATGCGGTCGATGCCAACCTTCGCATCGCCGGACAACAGGATGAAATCACCGCTGCTGCCGTCGACGAAGAGGCCCGTCACCGTGTCGCACTTCGCGCGCAGCAGGGCCTCGCAGTACCGGCTGAAACCGTGCTGCGTCCGGAAGACGAACACGCGCGTCGGCTCGGTGGTGTGCAGCTCGAAATCCGAGACCTTGCCGAGCGCGGCGCGCATGCGCAGCAGGTTGCGCGCGATCTCCAGCGTCTGGCGCGAAGAGACGGCGCTGACGAACCGGAAGTCGCCGGCGTCCAGCGCGACCCATTTTTCCGCCGGCTTCGGCGGTTCCACTGCGCGGACGGAGAGCGCGAGCGTGAGCGCAATGCACGCGGAGACGAGCAGCGGTCGGTCACTCTGCCGCATCAGGGACACCTCGGGCCGTACGGGCGGTTTGGAATGTACGTCGCCCATTCCTCGGCAGTCAGCGAGCGGCCGACGTGATCGCAGACCGAGTCGAACAACTCGCTCTCGATGAAGGGCAACGCCGGCTTCGCCGAAATGTCCCACAGCGTGAGCGGGCCCGATCGCCGGGCAATGGCCAGCCGGTCGCCGCGCGCATTCGTCTTCACCAGGAGGACCTCACCGCCTTCGTCGAAGCTCGCGGTCACGGTCGACAGGTCGGCACTGACCAGCCGCACCTTCTCGGCATCCCACACGACGAACCGGCCATCGCTGACGGCTTCGACGCGCGCGGGGCTCTTCCCCTGCTCGAGACGGAGCCGCGGCGACCGCGCCAGAGGCTTTCCGGTTCCGGGGTCATACGAATGGAGCACGCCATCGCGGTCGACGGCCACCACGGATTTTTCATCGGCGCTGAACGCGAAGTCCTGGAGCGCGAGACTCGAGGGATCGAGGCGAATGGTCCGGCCATGCTGAGCGGCGTGGATCGTGATCCCCGCGCGCGGAGCGGCCACGCCGACCAGGCGACCGCTCGGGCTCATCCGGACGGCGGCGGTGCGGTTTACGGAGATCGACCGCAGGATTCTGCGCTTCTTCACGTCGATGAGCGTGAATCTGCCGGGACTCTCGAGGCCGCAGAGATCGATGGCCCGCACGCAGTGCAGACGCGTCGTGCCGTGCGGCAGATCCGTGAGAAGCGCGGCGGGCTCGCCTGGCTCCCCCACTCTCCAGAGCCAGAGAAGGTCATCCCGGACGTAGGCCAGATACCCACCGTCGCTGCTCAGAATGCGGTGCAATCCCCTCCCGGAGTTTCCTTTCCTGCGGTCGAGCTGCTGCTCGCTGAGGAGCTCCGTCCCCGCTTCATTCAGAAACGTGGCGTATGACGCCCCGGTAGTCCGCACGACGGACGGCGGGTGGTTGAACGATTTCTCGATCGTGATGCCGCCGTCTGCCGCCGGCTTGCCGTACCAGAGCATGGAACGGCCGTCGCCGGAAAAACGCAGCGTCTCGACCGTAAAGGAAGGATGGTGTACGAGGAGTCCGCGCGGAACCACCTGGAGCGCGTCGCGCAACTGCTTCACGGCAACGTCGCGCTCGGCGTCCCGCAGGTGCGGGATCGTCTCGAAGAGCAGGAGCGCCCGCGTCGAAGGCTCGACCTTCCGCTGATCGAGTCGCAGCACGCGAGCGCGCTGCTCCGCGTTCGCCGCTTCCCGGGTCCTGACGTGCCAGATGCCGTACGCAGCGGCCAGCAGCGCGACGACGAAGACGAGCGCAACCTTCATGAAGCGGCTTTCCGGCTGATACAGCAGGTGAACCGAATCGGCATCGGGATGTCCTCGCTGAAATGGGATGGAACGATCGCATCGCGAATGAGGCCGTCGTCCGGCCCGGCGCTTGCCCCCAATGTAGAGAGCGCGGTGTCTTCAGATGTGGTGTTTTTGTGGGAAAGTTGTGGACGTCACCGCACCGCCGGCTTGACCTCGGGGAGCACGTTCGGCGGCGGCGCATGCGGCTCGAAGCGGCGCGGGCGCGAGGGACCGATCATCAGCAGGCAGATGCCGAGCATCAGTCCGGCGAGGATGGCCGCACCGAAACGGCCGAGCGACGCGCACACCCAGAGCAGCCCGGCCATGATCGGCGCGCCGACGATGGCGCCGATGAAGTTCGCCATCGAGCCGGCGCGGAACTGCACGCCGGGATAGGGCGCGAGCGCCGTCAGCAGCGCCTTCACGAACGGCGTGTACGTCGCCCGGCGGTCCTCGAAGTCCATCACGCCCCGCCAATGTACGTGGCGGAGGTCGATCCGGCGCTCCTTCGTATGAATGCGGCACTGGTAGTACTCGCGCTGCTTGGTGTGCTCGTAGCGGAGATGGACCATGCGCACGTCGCTCAGGAGATGAAAGCGAGGCCCGGGCGCGCTGCCTCCTTCGATGAGGAGACGGTCGTCGTAGAGCGTGTACGTGACCTCGCTTTCGAGCACCGACCGGCGGAACGCATACCGCGCCAGCGGCGCCTCGGGATTGCTCATCGGGGTGACCAGTATAGAGGCAGGGTACGCGGCCTCCGGGTGGTCAATCGGCGACGTGCGGGAGTAGCATGAGCCATCCCGACTCTCATGGCCACAGCGCCCGCGTATCGATACAAGGCGTTTCTCTCGTATAGCCGCCGTGACAGCGCGATCGCCACGTCGCTGCGCCACGGACTGCATTCCTTCAACCGGCCGTGGTACGCGCTCTGGTCCGTCCGCGTGTTTCAGGACACCGCCGACGGTACGGTCCAGTCGAGTCTCGGCACGCTGATCCGGACGGCGCTCGACCAGTCGGAGTATCTGATCGTCGTCGTGTCGAAGGCATCGGCGCAGTCCGAGTGGGTCGGCCGCGAGATCGCCCACTGGATCGACTCGAAACGCCCTCTCGACAAGCTGCTGCTCGTCGTGGCGGACGGATCGATTGGCTGGGACGAGGCGAACGGCGACTTCGGCTGGAGCGCAACCGACTGCCTTCCGGGTGCACTGAAGGGTCAGTTCAAAGACGTCCCGACCTGGCTCGATCTGCGCCCCTTCGAGAGAAAGGCGGTCACGCTTCGCGACCCGGCGTTCCTCGATGCCGTCGCGACGCTCTCTTCGTCGCTCACCGGCAAGGACAAGGCGACGCTCACCGGAGAGGACCGCCGCAAGCAGAAGACGCGCCTCGCGCTGGCCACGGCCGCGATCGCGGGACTCGCGTTTCTTGCCGTCGTCGCGATCTGGTTCGCGGTGTTGCAGCGAAGGGCGGCAGCCGAGGCGCGGGCACAGCAGCGGATCGCCGAGGCGGAGACACGGCGGGCCGTCGGCGAGCGGCTTGCCGCGCAATCGACGAACTATCTGAGGCGGCGCCCCGACGTCGGCGTGCTGCTGGCGATCGAGGCGGCGCGACGGACGAGTCTCGACGGCCCGACACGGATCGCCGCGGTGGAGCAGGCGCTCCTCGACGCGCTCTCGACGACGGGCGGGACGCCGCTCGGTGAAGTCGCGGTCGTCGCGGGACGCGGGCTGGCATTTGCCACGGAGTCGCCGGCGCTGGCACTGCTCCGCACCGACGGCGTCGACGTGCTCGATCTCGCATCGGACGATCCATCCGCGACGAAGACGCCGCTGCGCCTGCCGGACATGAAGTTCACCTCGGTCGCGATCTCCGCGGACGGACGCACCGTCGCCGCAGGCACCGACAACGAAAAACTGGAGGGCGTTTCCGGTCCGGTCCTGTGGAAGAAAGGCGACGGCGGTTGGAGCTCGCGAGTGCTTCCCGGATGGACGCGCCACAACTGGAACATCGCCCTCAGCACCGATGGCCGCTGGGCGGTTACCGGCGGCGTCGACGGCGGCATCGCCGTCTACGATCTCGCCTCCCCCGAGCCATCGCCGAGGAAGTTCCCCGCGCACGACCGTTTCGTCGACGTCGCCTCCCTCGGCGGCTCGCGATTCCTCACCATTGGCTACGACCGCGGCGTCGCCTGGTGGGACGCAGGCAGCGATCCTCCCGCATCCGTCGTCTTGCGGCCTCCGGCCAGGGGATCGAGCGACCATCGTCCCGTCGCTCTGAGTCCGAACCGCCGCTGGGCTGCGGTATCGAACGGGAAGATCGTCGATGTGTGGCAAACCGATGCGAGCCCGCCGCAGCGAGTCCGGCAGATCGCGATGGAGGGAGATGCCGTGGCGATCGACGACGACGCGAGACACGTCGTCTCGAGCCGCCACAACGGGGGCGTCGACGTCTGGACCGAGGCAGGCGTCACACAACTGCTCTGTTCCAGGCACGGCAACGTGTACGCAGCGATCGCCCCCGACGGTCGCTGGCTCACCGCAACGGCTCGTGTCGAGGACGACATTCGCATCTGTGCCTGGAATCTGGGCGCCGCGGATCCGGCCGGGATCGAAACGATCCTCCGGGCGGACGATGGAGACCAGCTCGCTCCGTATTTCAGCACCGACGGCCACTGGCTGGTCACGGTCAACCGGCAGAAGGCACGTTTGTGGAGCGCCGCACGCGGATTCGCCGACCTCGCCTCGCGACAATTGACGAGCTACACCGGCGAAGGCACGCACATGCTCGTTACGCCGGACGAGCGTCACCTGATCGTGGCGAAGCCAGACGGCGCGGACATGTATGACGCCGATGCACCCGAGATCGTTCCGATGGCGAGCCTGCCGGTCGAGGGGGTGCTCCTCGCGGTCAAAAGCGATCTCCAGCAGTGGATCAGCGTCGAGAGCGAACAGGTGTTGCTGCGGGGCAGCGGCAGTCCGTATGACGTGCACGTGCTGATGGAAAAAGGTGTGGGTACGGTCGCCGCCTTCAGCCGCACCGGCCGCTATGCCGCCGTGCTGCACGCGGACAACGCCATCCTCTTCGACACGACGGACAACAGCTCTACGCCGATTCAGGCCGGGAACAGTTCGTATCCGGTGATTGCGTTCAGCCACGATGAGCGCTGGCTGCTGACCAACACCGTGCTGACGCGTCTCAGTGGCACGCCGGGCCACTACCCGCTGAGCCATCCGCCGTCGGGGGCACGCCTCGGGTCAGGGAGTCTGCGCACGGCCGCGTTCAGTCCCGACGGACGGTATCTCGTGACCGGCTTCGGAAATACGGCCTGGCGCTGGAGCCTCGACACGCCGGCAACGCCACCGGTCCCACTGGTGCGGACGACGGACAATCTGCGCGTGGTCCGCTATAGCCCCGATGGACGGATGGTGGTTGCCGGAAGCTACGACAGCAGCGTCCATCTGGTCCGCTTCGACGGGCGCGGACGTTTCGCGACCACACGGCTGCCTGTCTCCGAGCACTTCGTGATCGCGGCGGCGTTCTCGCGCGACAGCCGCTGGCTGGCCGTCGGCAGCGTCGACGGGCACGCGTACCTGTGGGATACGGCGTCCGAGGCGCGATCGATGGTGCCGGTCCGGTTCGACGGCGGCGGCCTCTTCGTCGACGGCGTCCACTTCGGCGGTCCGAAGGGGGAACGCCTCTTCGTCCAGTTCAACATCTCCAGCGCGGGGGTCTCGGTGCGTGCCTTCGAGCGCAGCCTTCCCGTTCTCGAACGGCTCGCGGAGAAGACCGTCAGCCGGAATCTCACGCGCGATGAATGGCAGCAGTTCCTGCCGTCGGAGAGCTACCGGAAGACGTTCGCGCGGTTGCCGTGAGGCTACCGGGTGCGCCGCCCCTTAGCGACGACGGCGGCATCCTCGCCGTCCTGCCCCGCCGCAGCAGCGACGGGACGGCGTATCTCTTCACCGTCGCACCGGGCCGGTACCGGGTGATGGCCTACGTGAAGGACCATTCGATCAAGACGGTCGAAATCACGGCGCCGGGGCCGATGGACATCGTGATGGAGTGATCTGATGGATCCCGCGACGATGCGATGGTCGCGGTCGTCGGCGAAAGGACGAGACGTAAACGCGTGGAGGGACTCTTTGCAATGACGCAGCGGCCATGGGTGTTGCGCGGTGCAAAGGAGCACTCCATGCGCCTCATCGCTGCTCTTCTCGTTGCGCTCGTTCCCACGATTGCGTTGGCCGAAGAGAACTGTGGCCGGATGTTCCGCACGGTGACGCGCTTTCGCGGCGTCGTGCGCGTGCTGGAGCCCATCGCCGGGCGCGACCTGCTCCTTGCGCCGGTGGATCTCGATCCTCGACACGTCGTCGCGATCGACGTGCTGAGCGCGCCGTCCGGCGACCGGGCCGTGCGCGCGGGAACGACGTACTCGTTCGGCATCCACAGTCCGTCGCAGAAGTTCGGTAGGGAACGCGCGGTGGGAAAGACATTCGACCTGGAAGTGCAGTGGAACGCGTGCGACGGAGCGTTTCGCCGCTTCGAGGAGCTTCGCGTGCTTCCCGCGGAGCGCCGGGTCGAGGACTACGGCGGCAGCGTCGAGGTCGGACACAGCTATCGCGCGGACGTCCACTGGGAGAACGAGATCCTCGGGCTGGTGAAGCACCTCGATCCGCCGCATCATCACTTCATCGGCGCGCTCTTCGAGAACATCGACGCGTTTCCCGAGCTCCAGAAGCGGGATGTCACGCACACGGTCGTGTTCGAAGTGCTCTCGCAGGAGATCGAGATCATCGGGAGAGGCGGGTGGCTGAATTCTTACGTGCTGCGCGTCATTGAAGTGGTGCGTGCTCCGTCGGTCCAGGGGGATTCACCCAGAGACACAGAGGGCACTGAGCGGGACGGAGACTTCTTTTGAAAAGCTCTCCGTCCCACTCTGTGCCCTCTGTGCTACTAACCTTGAGATTCTTCGCGTGGCGCGTGGCGCGACGATTTCGCGGTGAAGCCTCTGTGCTCTCTGTGTTCTCTGTGGTGAATCGGTCCCCCTTCGTGCCTGCCGCGCCAAAGAGACCGATCACCACAGAGAACACAGAGAGCACAGAGGCTTCACCGCGAAACTGCCGGTCATCCCGAGCG
The DNA here is from genome assembly GCA_963821585.1 of uncultured Acidobacteriota bacterium. Classification (GTDB taxonomy): domain Bacteria; phylum Acidobacteriota; class Thermoanaerobaculia; order Gp7-AA8; family Gp7-AA8; genus QHVT01. Next base: position 1,179,642 of record CAWGEI010000003.1, on the reverse strand, counting down.
TCGAGCGAGGGACCTGGGTGGGCGGGGCTCGAAGAACATGCCTGTCGCCCCTCCCGCCCAGGTCCCTCGCTCGACGCTTCTAAGAAACCCCTGGTATTTATGCGGGTTTTCGTCTCACGCTGCCTCGTGTTGGTCGATGGGAACAAGCCTCATGTTTAGGCGACGAGCGCGTTTTTGGAGAGAGGCCATGGAGCGCTCACGATCCATCAGTTCGTAGAACGGCTGCCCCCGATCAGAGTAAACGCGTCCCGTGCGGAGGGAGTCGTAGATGCGGCGGGCGAGCTTTGCTGCGGTAGCGTTAATCGCCTTTTCAGGACCGATCTGGCCCTTCTTGCGGCGGTAGAAGGCTCCCAGCTCCGTGTTCGAATCCGCCAGAGCCTGAGCAGCGACACGCAAAGCGGTGGAGGCCCGATTGGCCGTTCTCCGGCTTCGCGAGCTGACCACCCTTCCCCCAGTGATGTTCGTTCCAGGCGATAGGCCGAGCCAGGAACAGAAGTGCTTGCCGGTCGGAAAGCGACTCAGGTCGTAACCGCATTCGGAGATGACGGTCAAGATCGTCAGGACGTGCAGCCCGGCGATTTGGGTCAGATCAAGTCCGAGGCGCTCGTAGAGAAGAGTGCGTGCATCGAACTGTACTTCGTTCTTGCGCGGCTTGCCCCGTTTGCCGCGTGCCTTCGGCGTGGTCGTGGGGTCTGCTTTGACCGGTAGCTTTTCGATCACTGCTCGCATCTTCTGGTCACACTGCTGGATCAAGTCGCGGTGAAAGTCCCACAGCTGGACCGATTGCTCGAGCGCGAACAGCTGTTCCTCGCGATAGTGCCCGGTCAATGCCTCGGCGATCTGCTCCTCGGATTTGGCACAAGCAGGGTCACGCAGCTTGGCCAACTCCTTCGGATCTCGCTCCCCTTTCAGAATGGTGCGAAGGATCTTCATGCCGTTCACTCCCGTGATGTCGCTCACGGCCTGATCGAGTCGCACATTCATGAGCACCAGCGCCTTTTGCATGTGCTGAATATGCTCGGATGCTCTCTCGGTCAGCATCCGACGCTGACGCATGTACGCGCCCAACTCGATCATCTCCCCTTCTGCCCGAAGCGAAGCCTGCAAGATCCCGAACGTGTGCAGCAGATGCAGCCACTGGCAGTCGATGTAATCGCTCTTCTTCATCCCGTTGAAGCTCCGGATCGCCCGGGAGCTCACCAGAACCGGATTCAACCCGTACTCCTCGTAGATCTCGAAGGCAGCCACCCAGTACACCCCGGTCGCTTCCATCGCCACGGTGTCAACCCCACAGCTGCGCATCCACTCGGCCGATCGTCGCAACTCATTGGTCGTCGTTCCGAACTTCTGGACCGGTTCGTCCGAGACATGGTCTCCGACCGCGATCCACACTTCCCGCGCTCCCATGTCCGCTCCGGCCGCGTTGTGGTTGATTTGCTCCAGAACTCGTCTATTCTTCTTCCCGGTCCTGGAAGATCGTTTCTTGGACATCTCGCCTCCGCATCTCGAAGTGGTGCGCAGCGCGAAGCGGAAGATATTCCGAATTGCATTCTTCTAAACGGGGCGACGGCATCTGATTCATGCCGCTCCTCCAACTCAACGACGCGATCTTCCGGGACCATGCTCGGGATCGAGCCTTACAGCACCAAGCGTTTGCCGGTCTTGACATCGCGCTGCACCGCCTAAAGCTACCAAATTGCCACCGGTTTCTTTCCTCAACCGCGGCCCACGCCGTGCTCCCGCTCGGGATGACAGTTTGGTTGCGGCTCTGCCGCGCTGTGCCTCTGTGGTGAATCCGAGCGAGCGACGAAAAGAACTTACCTCTCCGCCCAGAAGAACCGCGGCAGCGGCTGCTCCGCCGGCCAGATGCGCGCGAGCGTGTCCGCGTCGTAGATCTCACCGTTCTTGACCACCATCCGGGCGCGCGTGCTGTTGTGGATGTCCTGCAGCGGGTTCGCGTCGAGGACGATGAAGTCGGCGAGTTTGCCCGCTTCGATCGAGCCGAGATCCGGCGCGAAGCCGATCTTGTCCGCGGCGTGGATCGTCGCTGCCTTCAGCGCCGCGTGGGGCGTGAGGGCGTTTCCGGGACCGCCCTCCCCGGCCATCGCCCAGAGCTCCCAATGCGGGCCGAGACCCTGCAGCTGGCCATGGGCTCCAAGGGAGACGTTGCCGCCCGCTCTGACCACCTCGGCTGCGCCGCGGGCTACGGTCGGGAAGTGATACTCCGACGGATTGATCCACAGATGGCGGCGAGTCCGCTCGTCGAGGAAGAAGTGCGGCACGAAACGGCGTAGTTTCGGATCGTCGTGAACGGCGGTCTGCGTCTGCCAGAAGTACTGCTCGCCCCACGGTCCGCCATACGACACCAGCAGCGTCGGGGTGTAATACGTTCCCGACCGGGCAATCAGCTGCACCGCATCCTCTTCCAGCTCGATCGGCAGGGAGTGCTCGAAGGCGGTGAAGCCGTCGATGGCCATGGTCAGGTCCGTGGACAGTTCGCCGGCGCCTTCGGCGGTGAGCAGCATCTTCTCGTCACGCGCCGCCTCCGCGAACCACAGACGCTGCGCACGGCGCGGCTGCTGGTACACCTTGATCATGCGCGCGCCGTACGACTTCATCCGCCGCACCTGCCGCCGCGCATCCTCCAGGTCATTGACCTCGGCGAAGACGTCGGCCTGCTGGCCGCCGTACAACACGTCGCCGGATGAATAGATCCGCGGACCGATCATGAGGCCGGCCTCGACCAGCTCCGCCTGGGCGAATACATCCAGCGACGGCGCGGACGGGTCGTAGGTCGTCGTGACGCCGTAAGCGAGGTTCGCGGCGTACTCCCACTTCGTCTCCGGGAAGATCTCGAGACCGGAGTAGTGCAGGTGCGCATGGGTGTCGATGAGGCCGGGGATGATGGTCTTGCCGCTGCCGTCGATCTCGCGCGCTCCGGCCGGGACACTCACCTTCCCCGCCTCCCCTGCCGCGGCAATGCGGTTGTTCGTCACGACGACGTCGCCCCGCTCGATCACTTCATCGCCGCGCATCGTGATGATGCGCGCATTGCGGACGACGAAGCTGCCGGACGGCATCGCCCGCGGCCGCGTGAGAGTGATGGCGATCGCTTCCGAGCGCGGCACCTTCAGCTTGGGCTCGTCGGTCGCTTTGTCTATGGGCGCTTTGTCCTTGCTCTTCTTGTCGTCTTCTTCCGCCCCGGCCTTCGCCTTCGCTTCCGCCTTGCGCCGCTCTTCCTCGACGAACGCGATCGCGCTCTGCAGCGGCAGGCGATGGAACGTGCCGCCCGCGGTCCAGGTGATCGTCTTCCCGTGGTCTGCCCAGTCGACATAGCCGCCGGCGTTCTCCGACAGACGCCACACCGGCACCGACCCTTCCTTGATGCCGACCTCCGGCGGGTCCTTCATCACGAGGTTCGGCAGCGCGGCGACATACACGTTGTCGCGCGACGTGAACGCGACCCACTGCTCGTCGGGTGACGGAACGAGATCCCCGATCGCCGGGAAGCGCAGCAGACGCTTCCTGTCCGTGCCGTCGAGCCGGACGGAGACGAGCTCGTTTTTCGGATCGTCCGTCGGTTTCGCCGGCTGGATGTAGTCGCGATAGAAGACGCGCGATCCGTCGCGACTCCACCACGCCTGCGGGTGGAAGCGGAACGTGTCCGCGATCTTCACGTTGGCGATGAACTGCGCTTCGCCGCCTGAGGCAGGCAGCCAGCGGATGTCGAAGAACTGCTCTTCTTCCGGCTGGCGGCCGCGGAACTCGAGACCGCTGCCCTGAATGAGCACGAGGCGCTGTCCGTCGGGCGACCACTCCGGATTCGCATAGTGACCGGGGACGGTGGTGAGGCGTACCGGAGCGCCGCCGCCGCCATTCAATTTCGTCTTCCAGACGTGACCGCCGTCGGCGTCACTCCACGTGACGTACGCGATCCACTGTCCGTCCGGCGAAACGGACGGCGAGTATTCACGATTCGGTCCGCCGCCGGCCGTGATCCGCTGCGGCTCGCCGGCTGCTTTGCCGCCGGAGATCCGCTGCATCCAGATGCGGCCGAACGCATCGAAGACCACTCCGCTGCCGTCGGGCGTCTGGCTCGCCCACCGCAGAATGCGCGCGCGAACCGGTCCGGTCTCCACCTTCTCCTGCCACGCCACGCGCGGCGCCAGGGATTGCTCCACATCCGCGGTGAACGCAATCTGCTGCGCCGCGCCGGACGCCACCTCGAGGCGGGTGATCTTTCCGCGATTGGAAAAATAGATCGAGTTGCCGTCGCGGGAGATCGCATACGGCGGCCACAGGTCCTGCTGCGCGAAGCCCTCCTGCTCGTCGCGCGTGACGTCGCGCGCCACGATGCGCTCCGATCCGCGCGCGAGATCGCGAACGATGAGCACCGTCGAAGCGTCGCGGCGGCTCACGAAGACCATCGACTTCCCGTCCGGCGAGATCGCCGGCCGCACCGCGCCGCCGTAGCCGGACGTCAGCTGAATCGTGCTCCCCGTCTGCCGGTCATAGCGGTAGATCTGCCAGAGACCGCGGGACACGTCCGGCGTGTAGCTGAACCCCTGGTTCCGGCCGGAGAAATAGATGTGGCGGCCGTCGGGCGAAAACGCCGGGCCGGACGCGTTGTTCATCTCCTCCGCGCTCGTCAGCTTCACGCCCGAGCCGCCGTGGACGTGGTACATCCACAACTCCACGGGCGGGATGCCGCCGCGCTTCCCGGTCTCTTTCCTCCCGACGAGGTAGTTGCCGTCGGGCGACCACATCGCGGAGCGGACGTACTCGTCCTTCTCCGTCGTCAGCGAGCGCGGATTCTTCCCCTCAGCACTCATCAGCCAGATGTTGTCGATCCCGCTGCGGTCGGTCGTGAACGCGATCGTCTTCCCATCCGGCGAATACCGCGGATGCCAGTCGAACGCCGGGCCGCGCGTGATCGCCGTGGCCTTCCCGCCCGCCACAGGCACCGTGTAGATGTCGCCGAGGAGGTCGAAGAGGAGGGTGGTGCCGTCGGGGGAGAGGTCGATGGACATCCACGTCCCCTCGCTGGCCGTGAAACTGACCTTCCGCGCGTCAGGCCGCGGCTTGTTGATGTCCTCGGCCGGATCGAACTTCTTCTTCGCTGCCGTCTGTGCAGAAGCGGAAATCGTCAGAACCAACGTGGCGATGAACAGTCTTTTCAAGGCGGCCTCCTCGGAAGCCGGACATTACCCGCATCTCCGCATTTCAGAGGAAAACTGTTCGTGACACGCGTGACGGGAACCGTTGGCGCTCTTGGGTGTTTTGGCGGCTCCGACGTCCGGCGTGACCTACGTCATGGCCGCGCCTCCGCGCGCTCTCCACAATGCTCGCAACGAGGGAGGAAATCATGAGAAGACTGATCGTCAAGCCGAATCCGGCCTGGAACGACTCTACGAACCCGGCCCGCTTTCATACACACATCCGTCTCGACAACGGCACGGAGCCGCGGCTGAAGCTCTCGGGCTTCAGCTACTTCGGCGAGATCGGAGGGCTGCGGCACATCCCCGTCGGACTGGATGCCGGCGGCTCGGTGGTGCTCTTTCCCGAACACGAGGCCACCGATTGGCAGCGCGTGACGGGCGGCCAATCCTCCAACAGGATCCGCCTGCTGTATTCGCAGTACCTGGCCATGCTGGCGGCGCACGACGTCAACCTCGTGCGGGTGTGGCTCTTCGATCTGAATGAAGGCGATTCCTATCCCTTCTTTCACCTGTTCGGAGCCGACAAGTACGACCTGAACAAAGCGTCGACGCGCTACCGCCGCCGTCTGCTGCGCTTCGTCGACCTGGCTCGCCGGCACGGCATCGTCGTGCATCTCACGATCGCTTCGGATCAGATGCTGCGGCAGGCGTCCTGGAAACGGATGCCGTTCTACCACGCCCAGTCGAACGGCCAGTTTTCGGGGGAGGCCGGCTTCACCTCATTTCTCGACATCGGCACTCCGGAGGCGCCGAAGCAGCCGCGCTACGGCATCCTGCGGGACATGGTGCGCTCGGTGGTCACGGCGGTGAAGCCGTTCTGGAACGTGATGTTCGAGATCATGAACGAGGCCGGCGTCCGTGCCGAGGCGCACCCGCACGTGGTGCAGTGGCACAAGACGGTGGCCCGCTGGCTGGACGAGGATCTCAACGACGGGACGGGGAAACGGACGCACCTGGTGACCATCTCCGCGGTGAATACCCCGGTCGACATCCGGGCGCAGATCATCAACGCGCTGGTGCACAACGGCGAGAACCTGGTGGACGTGGTCTCGCTCCACGGCAACCAATGGGGCGGACCGGACACCGGCACGACTCCGCCGCCCGAGGATCAGATTGCCGCCAGCACGAGCGCGCAGCTGAAGACGCTGTACGCCGCTCATCCCGGACGCGCGTTCAGTGTGATCTGCGACTCCGACGCTTTCCCGCTCGCGCAGAGAAATCCTGCCATCTACGCGAAGGTCGCGCTGCAGAGACAGAACCTGAATTACGCCCATCGGTGGCACGAGACCTTTCTCTCGTACGCGGGTCTGAACGGGCAGCTCGGCGGGATGAAACTGGCCACACCCGACGGTCTGGCGTTCCCGGACCCGGGTGCGCGTCCCGCGCCGATCCCGGTCATCTCCGCCGAGGAGTCGGCGCTGGCGGGAGTGCGATTCGAGAATGCGTTCCTGCCGAAGGGCCGCGACGTCGCGGCGATGAGCCCGGCCGGCTCGGCGATGCACCCGGACGGCTCGGTGTACATGATCGGCACGAATCCCGGCGTGGGCGGCGGCGGTGTCTGGCGGTGGGTGCCCGGCACCTTCCCGGCCGGCAACTGGGTGGAGGTGGCGGGTGGCGGCGGCGCGCGCATCACCGTCGATCGCGACGGAAAACCATGGACGGTCGACGGCAACAACAACTCCGTGCGGCGGCTGGACGGCAGCACGTGGGTCACCATTTCCTCCCCGCGCGCGACCGACATCGCCGCCGGCGGAGACGGAAGCATGTGGCTCCTCGGCACGCTCAACTTCAATGGCGACCGCGAGCTCTATCGGCTCGCCGGCAGTACCTGGCAAGGCGTGGACGGCACGGGCGTGCGGCTCGCGGTCGACGCGGTCGGACGTCCGTGGCTGGTCAAGGCCAACGGTACGATCCACTACCGCGATGGCGAGACCTGGGTGCCGATGCCCGGCACCGCGGTCGATATCGGTGCGGGCCATGACGGCACCGTGTGGATCGCGGAGACCAATGGCAACATCGCGTACTGGCTCGGGACGTCCTGGCGGAGCTTCCCCGGTCCGGCGGCCTCGATCTCCGTCGACTTCGACGGGCTCCCGTGGTTCGTCACGCCGGGCCAGGTCATCGTGCGCCACGCGGTGCAGGACGCGGCGCCGTCGTGACGCGCGGCTGCTGAGGATCGCGCCGCACGTGGCCTCGATCTTCAGCGACGGCAGCTCGCCGGCATCGAAAGGCGACTCGCGAGGGTCGCTGCGGAGAGCGAAGCGCCGGTTGGCGCTTCGCCTCTCCGCATTTCAGAGGAAAATTGTTCGTGACGCGCGTGAGGTCAATGTGGATGTCGACCGATCACCACCAGCAGCCCCATTCCCAACCAGAACCCGACGGGAAAGCTCATGCCCAGCCCGACCAGCGGGACCGGAAACCAGCCGAAGAGCGGAACGATCGACACAGACACGAAGTACGCGGACAGTGCGATGGCTCCGTCCCGGGCGGCATGGCCGGCCGGTGACGAAAAAGAGAGAGGCGCCACGGCCGCAGCAGCGAGCCCGAGACCCGCGAGCAACGCCAGGAACGGCGACACCGCAACGCACATCGTGAAGATCTGCTCGACTTCCGCAACGGGATCGAGCGGGTCGGGTCGCCTCCAACCAGCGATGGCGAAGACCACCGCAATCAGGAGTGCGAACGTTTTCCACGGGAGCGCCCCACGGGACCGGACCACGAGGATGGAGGCAGCGATTGCGAACGACGTGAGCTGAGAAGCGTCCGGTTGCGCCAGCAAGACCGTTGCAGCGATGACCGTGAGCACGAGTCCAATCGGCCGCGTCATGCGCATCGCGGCGAGCCCGACGATCAGAGACGGCAGCAACAGGGCCGCGGCGTTGAGGTGCAGAGGACCGACGTCGAGCCACCGGTGAACGCCCTCGACTCCCGCACCGAACAACGTGGCGATCAGCGCCCCTGCCGCCAGCACCGCGGCTCCCGTTGATGCGCTTCGTGCTTCCCCGTAACGCGCCAGGAGCCAGGCAAGACCGGCGCCCACGGCCCACGCCACCACGCTCCGCAACCAGGATGACGGCACCACGCCCGCTTGCGCCATCGCCACGCATCCGGCGGCAACGGCTACCAGTGACGCCGCACCAAAGATCGCGATCGAACGTGTCGCGTCACGCATCAGCTCATCTCATCATCCGCTTGCACCATCATGGATCTCGATCGCGTTGTCAGCGCAGAGCGCGCGGAGAAAGTCGACCGCGTCGAACGCCTCGCCCGGCACCACGACACCGGTGGCGCTCACGCGACCATCCACGATGCGCTCCATCGCCTCCACGACGAGAGGGGCGGTCACGGCGTAGATATCCCGTCCGCGCGCGACCAGCCGGCGCTCTTCCGCTCCCCTGCGAACGACGACGTCCATGGCAAAGATCTGCGTCGAGCGTCCGGTCTCGTCGGACGGCGACGGCGGAGGTGTATCGGGATTGCGAAGCTCCGCAATTGGCGCGGAGCTCAGGAACATCCGAAGATCACGAATGGGGAGATGGCGCGGGATGACGATCGTCTCCGCCAACGGGAGTGACACGACTTCCTGCCTGCCGAACGGCGACGGGAAGTCCCACGTGCGCGCAGGCGGCAACTCGCCGCGCGTCAGCGAACCGTTCGAAAAGACGAAGCGCGGACCGGGATTGCGCTCGCCCGTCAGACGCGTGCCACGCGTCGGCTTCCAGCTGTCGAGGGCGACGGCGATGGAGATCTCATCCGAGCGGTCCCATCCGGTCATCGCGGCCGCGGCCATGAGGTCACCAAGACCTCCATAGAACGCCATCGCGGGGATGACGACGACACCCACACGCCGCGCCTCGTCTGAAAAACGCTCGAAGACGCTCAGCACCGCGGGTTGTTCCGCCGCAATGTCGACATAAGGGATGCGCGCGCGGAGCGCCGCCTCGATGAGCGCGCCGGAGGTATCGAGAAACGGTCCCGCGCCATTGATCACCCCCACGCTGCCGGAGAGCGCGGCATCGAGCGAGTCCGGATCGTCTACCGACGCGACGCAGTATCCGGAGTCCGGGAACGCCTCGCGCAGCGCTTCGAGCTTCTCGCGATCGCGGCCGGACAGGACGGCCGTCCAGCCTCTCCGGCGCAACTCCGCGACGATGAACCGGCCGGTGTGGCCATAGGCGCCGAAAACCGTTACCTTCATGCCCGATCAGAACACGCTGGGCATGCCGCGCGTTCGCGCCGTCAGCTCTGCCACCAGCGAGCGCGCACCATAGAATCTCCGGGACATGGACCAGATCGGCCCGTATCGCATCCTCCGCAAGCTCGGTGAAGGCGGCATGGGAATCGTCTATGCGGCGGAAGACGAGCGCCTGAATCGCACGGTGGCGATCAAGACACTTCGAGAGTCGGTCGACTCGTCGGCGAGAGAGCGGTTTCTCCGCGAGGCCCGCGCCGCGGCCAGTCTCAGTCATCCGAACATCTGCCAGCTCCACGACATCGGCGACGAGGACGGGCGGCCGTTTCTGGTCATGGAGCTGCTCGAGGGGCAATCTCTCGCCGACCGGCTTCGGGGCGGCGCTCTGCCGCTGACCGAAGCGGTGCAGCTCGCGATCGGCATGCTCACGGCGCTCGACGCGCTGCACGCGCGCGGTTTCGTGCATCGCGATCTCAAGCCGTCGAACGTCTTCCTCACCGCGCACGGGGTGAAGATCCTCGACTTCGGGCTGGCGCGCGAGGCGCACCCGGCGGCGGCCGTGGCGGCCTCGCCTGAAGACCCGACGATGCAGGGCGCCTCCCCGCTGACGCTCTCTGGAATGATCATCGGCACGCCGCGCTACATGGCGCCGGAACAGGTTCTCGGACAGCAGGTCGACGGCCGCGCGGATCTCTTCACCGGGGGCGCGCTCCTGTTCGAGATGATCAGCGGCAAGCCGCCGTTCGTCGACGACAACGCGATGAAGCTGTTCCACGCGATCGTCTATGAGACGCCGCCGAACCTCGCCGGATCGGCGGCGATCGCGGCGATCAACCGCATCCTCCATCGCGCGATGGCGAAGCGTCCCGAGGATCGGTACGCGACGGCAGGGGCGATGGCGAACGACCTTCGCGACGTGATGCTGATCTCGGACGCGGCCGCACCGGTCGTCGCGCGGCGCATCACGCGCATGATCGCGCTGCCGCTGCGCATCCTGCGAAGCGATCCGGAAACCGATTTCCTGGCTTTCGCGATCCCGGAAGCGATCACGACGACGCTCGCCGGCGTCGGATCGCTGATCGTGCGGTCGTCGGCCGCGGCTGCGGGACTGGTCGATCTCGATCCGAAAAAACTGGCGGAGACGGCGGACGTCGACGTCGCGTTGACGGGCACGCTGCTGCGAGCCGGAGAACAGATTCGCATCACATCGCAACTCGTCGAGCTTCCGGGCGGCGCGGTGATCTGGTCGCAGACGTCCCAGACGGCGATGTCGGATGTGTTCGAGCTGCAGGACCGTCTCACACAGAAGATCCTCGGCTCGCTCGAGCTGCCGCTCAGCGAGCGCGAGGCGAAGCTCGTCCGCCGCGACGTTCCCGCGAATTCGCGCGCTCACGAGTTCTACCTGCGTGCCGGACAGCAGAGAGAAATGCCGGACGGATGGGAGATCGCGCGGGATCTCTACCGGCGCGCGCTCGACGAAGATCCGCGCTACGCCCCCGCCTGGGCGCGGGTGGCGCGCATCTATCTGCTCCTCGGCAAGTACGGCAGCGAGACCGCGAAGTACTACGATCTCGCGGAGAGCGCGGCCCGTCACGCGCTCGAGCTCAATCCCGATCTGGCGGCGGCGCACGATTCGTACGCGAAGATCGAAGTGGCCACGGGACGCGCGAAGAACGCCATGCTGCGCCTCCTCGACCGCGTCCATCACGGCACGAACGATCCCGTCGTCTTCTCCGGCCTGGTGATCGCGTTCCGGTATTGCGGGCTCCTCGATGCATCCGTGGCGGCGCACGAGCAGGCCCGCCGCCTCGACGCCAACATCCTGACCAGCGTTGCGCACACCTTCCGCATGATGAGCCGCTATGAAGACGCCCTGGCGGCGATCAATCCTGAGCGCGACATCGTCGACGCGGCGTTCATTCACGAGGCGATGGGCCACCACGAAGAGGCAGTGGCTCTGTTCGAGAAGCGCACGCGCGAGGCCGCCGTCGGGGCCAACCGCACCCCCGAATTCGTATCGTTCCTCGAGATCTACGCCGGCACCCTGCACCGCGACCCAAGCGTCGTCCCGCTCTTCGCCCGCTTCGATACCTTCCCCGACCCGGAAGGCCAGTACTACCTCGGGCGCTCGCTGGTGCGGCTGGGGGCCATGGACCGCGCGCTCGAGTTCCTCGCGCGCACCGAGAGCAACGGCTTCTTCTGCTTTCCCGCCTTCGAGCGCGACCCCTGGCTCGATCCACTCCGCTGCGACCCGCGCTTCCTCGAGATCGTGCGCCGCGTGGAAGCCCGCACGCGCGACGCCGCGCGCGCGTTCGAGGATCATCCGGGGAGTCGGGTCATCCGGGTGGGGTGAGCGCCGGGGCGTCTGCGCGCGAAGGCGCGCTTTCCCAACCTGGCACGCCCTGGAGCGGCCGCCTTCGCGGCCGCGTTGTTGGGGGCGTCCTCCCGTTCCCCGGGCGGCGGTCCGCCCGGGGCCACGATTGGAGCGCGCGCCTTCGCGCGCGGGCGATCGACCTATCCACGACTGTGCGGATCGCCGGGAACGATCCATGGCATTCCGGGGAACACCCGGCGCGGGGATCTGGCCATCGGGATCGTCAGGTGGACCAGGAATCGATCCGCGGCCGGCACGATCAGGATTCGCCCGCCGGCGGCGCGGACGCGGTGGGAGACGAAGACCAGGCCGTAGCCGTGGCCGGGGGTGGGGGGCCCGTCGGCGAGGTCGTTCCAGAGCTCGACGTCCAGCATGCGGCCGCGCGTTTCGATGGAGAGTCCGATGGAGATGACGCCGTAGGACGCGGCGACGGCGTGGGTGAAGATGTTTTCGATGAGGGGCTGGAGGGAGAGCCTGGGGATGGCGGCGTCCATCGTCGAGTGAACCACTTCCCAGCGGTCGATGCGGAGGCGATTGCCGAATCGCCGCTGCTGGATGGCGAGGTAGTCGGCGGCGAAGGTGACCTCGTCCCGGACGGTCCAGGACGGGAGGCCGGCGTGCTCGCGGCTGCGGGCGACGAGGCGCGCCAGGAGCCGGCACATGTCGCCGGCGGCGCCGGGATCGAAGCGGAGCAGGCCCACGATCGACGCGAGAGCGTTGAAGAGGAAGTGCGGGTGGAAGCGGGTCTCGAGGTCGCGGGCTTCCGCGCGAATGGTCTCCTGTTGCGCGCGCATCGCGTCGGCCCGCGCGGCGAGCAGCATCCGGCTGAAGCCCCCGGCGAAGCTGCTGGTACACACCACCAGCGCGACGTTCGCGTTGCGCGACGTCACCAGAGGCAGGTACGCCGTCAGGAACTCGTCCCCGATCGTCACCAGGCGCAGCAGGGCGAAGCTGGCGGCCGTGACGAAGACCGCTCCGAGCAGGGCGGACGCGCTGGACAGGATGAGGGCTCCCGAGAACCACACGCGCACCCAGACGCCGGTAAGCCGGTAGACGACCGGGCCGACGACCAGCCACAGAGCGGCCGAGGTCAACGTCAGTACGGTGAGGTTCCACACGGGCTGGCGGTCCAGTGCCGACCCCAGGTCCGGGAGGATGGAGGCCAGGAGATAGACGACCAGAGCAGCCGTGAACACAGACGAGCCGAAGGACGAAGAGAGCTCTTCGCCGGTCTCGGGCTGCCGCTGGTCCGGCTGCGGCGCAATCGGCGGCAGCTCGACGGAGATGCCTTGCGACGCCCCTGCCGGAAGCGGCGCTTGACCGGCGTCCATCGGCTTCAGGTACAGCGCGAAAGCCTGGTCCGGGCGGTCGCATTCGACGAGATACCGCCCCGGGGGGCCTTCGATCAACGCGCTTTCCAGGGCCCGCAGCCACGGCTGCGCGGCATCGGGAGCGGGAAGCGCGTCGCATCGGCCGATCTCAAGCTGCACGTCGCTCCGGAAGAGCGCGACCGTACCGCGGACGATGCGCAGCTCATCGGCAAACGACGGCGGCGAAGGCTGCGTGAGCAGCATTCGCTGGTGGCGGGCCAGGCGCATGAGCCGCCGCCTGGCGCCGGCGGCATCGGCGAGCGTGCTCCCGGCGATGTTCTCCAGGACGGCGATGACCGTATCGGGGCGCGTCCTCAGCTCGATCGCCTGGCGCGCCTCCTGCGCTTCCGCCATCTCCGCCTCGTGATGCCGCTCCCCTTCGCGGACCGCCGCCCGGTGGCCGTGGATGGCTTCTGCAATCCCGTCCCCGATGAAGAGCAGGACCAGGCCCCACACCGCCAGCTGCCAGGAGAATCTCACGATGACGGCCGGGCTCGGGGATTCGCCGCCGAGGAGGACGACCGCGGCGTAGCCCACCCCGGCCAGGATTCCGGTGAGGCAGCCGTAGGCGGCCACCAGCGCGCCGGTACGCCAGCCGCGCCCGGCGGTCCGGTGGTGATGAAACCGTTCGAGGACGGCCAGCCCCCAGGGAAGCAGGACCGCCGGTGTGAGGGACGCCAGGGGGAGCAAGCGCCAGTCCTGCTGGTGGGAAACTCCTGTCGCGTAGATGATGGCCACGCGGATGCCCACGGTCACGCCGACCACCGCAACGGCGATCAGAACCCGTTCCCGTGCCGTCAGTGCCGGAGGTCTCATCACGAAACCCCGGAAAGAACCAGCGAATCGAAGCGGTCGCGGTACACCCTGCTGAGGGGCAGGGTGTTCCCGCTCTGCAGGATGATGGTGTAGTCCCCGTGCCTGGCGAGAATGAGCTCGCTGACTTTCGCGAGATTCACGATGTGCGAGCGGTGGGCGCGCAGAAAGATCGCCGGGTTCAGGCGCGACTCAATCGACGTGAGGCTGGCCCGGACGACGAAGGCTCGCGATCGAGCGTGGATCTTCACGTAGTTCCCCATGGCTTCCAGGGCCTCGATTTCCCGCATCGGCAGATGGACCAGGCGGCCCTGGTCTTTGACGAACACGCGATCGAGATAGGGAGCCCCGGAAGGCTCGCCCGGCGCGCGCTTGCGCGCCTGCATGAGGCGCTCGATCCGCCGGACCGCGCGGCGGCAGCGAAAGGGATCGGCGGGTTTCAGGACGTAGTCGATCGGTGCGACGTCGAAGGCGTCGCAGGCGTACTTCGCATGCGCCGTCACGAAGACGATGGGGACGCGGCCTGCCGCATCCAATTCGGCCGCGAGCTGAAGACCGCTCTCCCGCGGCATCTCGATGTCCAGGAAGATCGCGTCCGGTTCGCGGTCGGCGATGGCCTGCCTGGCTTCGTTGGCGTTGCCGCACTCCGCGATGACGTGCTGCCCGAGGTCGCCGGCCAGAATTTCCCGGAGCTCGGTACGGGCGAGAGGCTCGTCGTCCACGATGATGATCCGCATAAGTTCCAATGTGACGCGGAATCGATCGGAAAGGTGCTACGAGATCGGGTGAACGCGGAAACATTACTGTGTCTCGGTCCGATCCCGCGGTGGAATGGCGACCATCAGCAGGCGGTCCCACCGCGGCTCGATCGGCGTGAGACCGGCGAGCAGCGCCAGTCCGACGCCGGCCGCGCCGGTCATGAATCCGGGATCCGCCTGCCAGCTCATCTTCATGTCCCAGCCGAACTCCCACGACTCGAAGCCGGCGATGCCGCCCTCGGGCCGCCGCATGTCGAGACCCTGGCGGTACCACAGGCGCGCCGCGTCGGCGAACAGCTCGCCGCCACCGGCCTGGTAGATGCGGTTGTACATGTGGGCAAGCCCGAGGGCGCCGTGACACAGTCCGGCGTCGCGGATGCCGGCGTCCTCGGGAGCGGTCGTGGCGGCGTGGATGGCCAGGTCCAGGGCGGCCCGCTCCCAATCCTCGACCCCGATGGCGCGGGCGGCATACAGCAAAGTCGCGGCGATTCCGGGATCGCCGTAGCACCACGCCAGCCTCGCCGCCGGCGCCTCGCCGTCGGGCAGGATCACGGTTGGGTAGCGCGCGCCGATCCGCTCCGGGCGCTCGTGCGACAGGATCCAGCGCACGGCGCCTTCCAGGAGGGGGCGCGCTCTGTCGGACCGGATTCCGAGGCGGCAGGCGTCGGCCAGAAAGCCGATCACGGCCGGGATTCCGTGCGCCACGCCCAGGTTGTGGTAGCCGCCAGGGTACATCTCCCGATGGCGAGGGGGGAGCATCCCGGGGAGCGTGAACCAGGTGATCCCGGCCCCGAGAGTCTGCGCGGTCTCGTGCAGGCGGTCGACGATTGCTTCCAGACAGCGAACGGCAGAGGGACGGGGAACGCGCTCCAGGGCATAGACGCCGAGGCCGACCAACCCGGTGATGAGGTCATAGTGGCCGCTCCAGGGCTCGTCGAGCATGGCCAGGACGGCCGCGTCGATCTCCTCGTTCATGTCTTCGCCATCCGCGTCCTCCCCGTCCGCGTCCTCCTCCCTCAGGTGCTCCGCGATCCACGCCACGCCGGTGAAGCCGCCGAAGAGGGCCGGACCCACAGGATTGGTGGCCAGAGCATCGACCGCGTGCTCGAGGAGCTGGTCCGCCTGCCCGGCATGACGCGACAGGGCCGCGTCGCCGCACTTCGCGAGATAGCCGTAGAAGAGCGCCTGTCCCGCCGTGCCGCCACCCACGGAGAAACCGTGGTTGGGCCCCTCCCCGTCCGAGGGATCGGGTGAGGACGCGGCCCGAACCGCGAGAGCGTCGGCAATGGCGCGAACCGCATCATCCGCGCGGGCTGCGAGATCCCCTTCGAGAAGCGGCTGCCAGGTTCCGGTATTCATGTTCATCAGACTCCTTCGCGTTGCACCGCGGCTTCGGACGCGGGATGGACCCGCACTACGGACCCCGGCTTGAGCCGCGCCTTCGGGTCGAGGACCGCGACGAGAATCACCATGCCCGACGGAGGATCGACCTCCGGGGCAACCCATTCGACGACTGCGGGCAGCGTGTCGCCGCCGCCGGCGATCCCCACGGGCATGGCGGGGCGCAGGGACCGCGCTTCCTCGGGAGAAACGGCGAACCGCACGATCAGGCGCTCGTCGCTGATCAGGCGCACGACCGGCTGCCCGGGGCCGGCCAAGGCACCCGGCTCCATGTAACGGCGCGCGACGGTACCGTCCGCGGAGGCGCGAATCTCGGCCTTGGAGGCGCGGTCCGCCGCCTGGGCGAGGCGGGCCTTCTGGGCCGCGGCCCGGGCACGCGCGCCTTCCACACTGGCCTCGGCCATCTGCTTCTGGATCTCGCTCCGCCGGATCTCTTCTTTCGGGAAGGCGTCGGGCATGGCCAGACGGCCGGCGAGGCGATTGTCGGCGTCGGCGAGATCCAACCGGCTTCGGGAGACTTCCGCCTCGGCCGCACGCAGGTTGACCTCGGCGATGGCCACTTCCTGGCGGTCCTGCGCCGCGTCGAGGACCGCCACCGTCTGTCCGCGGCGGACCGGGTCGCCCTCGCGCACATAGATCTTCTCGACCTGTCCGGAGATCTCGGGCGCGAGGTCGAGACTCTCGCGGGGCAGCACGACGCCGAGCCACCCCGCGTCACCCGTTAAGTGTGGTTGGGGTCTGACCCCATCCGCACTTAACGCGCGCGCGCCGTCCCGAAGCGTCTTCGCGGCCTCACCCGCCGCGCCCGTCCGCGGTGCTCTGCCGCATGCGGCGAGCAGGCACGCCACGATGGCAATCCGTTGCAGATTCGCTCTCATGGCAACGGATTATAGGGAGCCTTTTCCGAGGCTCCGGAGCCCCCGTCCCCGCGCTGGTCCGTCTCGTCACCGCGTGCAGCGTCCCGTCCTCGCGCGCACTCGTCCAGTCACTAATTCCTTGTCCCCACCAGGCCCCGGGCCTACGGTGTGAAGCGTTGCAACAGCAGGACTTCCGAGCTCGAGACGGAAGAAAAAAATTCACTCAAGGGAGATGAAACCATGAAGAAATCACGGAAGCTCGTTCTCCATCGCGAGACGCTGCTCTCCATGGACCTGAGCGGGGTGGCCGGCGGATACACGTCGATCGCCACACGGGTCTGTAGCAACCCCTGTATCGAAAGCCGTCGCTGTGATGGCGACACGTACGGCTACTGCCCGAACACCATCGAAAACTGCAGCAACGGCTGCACCAGCGGCGGCGCCTGCACGACCGGAGGAGGCTGCCCGGAGTAATCGCCGGAGAGATTCGCACTGGACCCGGCGGAGCACCGTATGGCCCCGCCGGGCCCCTTCATCCGAGCTACCCATCTGGCCAGCTGTCGGGCAGCTCGAGACGGAAGAAACAGTTCACTCAAGGGAGATAAACCATGAAGAAATCACGGAAGCTCGTCCTCCATCGCGAGACGCTGCACGCCATGGACCTGCGGGGTGTCGCCGGCGGTTACACCAACACGCTTGCCACCAGAGCCTGTAGCGACCCCTGTATTCAAAGCCGGAAATGCGACGACGGCACCTACAACGGCTGCCTGAACACCTACGAAAACTGCAGCAACGGCTGCACCAGCGGCGGCGCCTGCACGCTCGAAGGAAGCTGCCCGACCGGCGGCTGATCGCCGAGAGATTCGCACTGGACCCGGCGGAGCACCGTATGGCCCCGCCGGGCCCTCAATCCCATCTGACAAATGAAAGCATCCATGTCCATCGAAGCGGAATCGCGGAAGCCTCTCCCGGAAGCGCCCCTTCCCCTGGTCGTGCTGGCCGGTTTCGGAGAACAGCAGGCCGGGGAGCTGCGCGCGCTGCTGGAGGCGGAGTGCCGGATCGCCGCGGCCCGCTCCCCGCGCGACGCACGTCTGGCGCTGCCGGCCGGCAAGGCCGCGGTCGTGTGCATCGGATCGCTCCTGTCCACGATCGAAACGCGCCACCTCATCGCGGAGGCCGGCGATCCGAGCCAGGGCGGCCCACTCCTCGTGTTGACCGGGGCGGGGCCGGATCCGGCGATGTTCCAGGATCTGATCGACGCGGACCGGCTCTTCTATCTCAGCCCGGGGGAACCGCCGCCGGCGGACCTGGCCCCGCTCGTCCGCGCCGCCCTCACGCGCTGGGGCGCGGCACGTGCGGAAGGACCGGCGCCGGCCGGACTGGCCGACGCTCTGCGAACGGCCCGGCGGGTCGCGGCGCAGCCGGATGCGGCCAGCGCCGGCGACCTGCTGCAGCTGGCCGCGGAGGAGTCCGTGAATGCCGACCGGGCCTACTGCCTGCTCCACGATCCCGGCGCGGAGACCCTCTGGTCCCGCGCGGCCGGGATGGCCAGGGAAGAGCGGCGCGAGAGCTCGGCGGTGGGGCTGGTGAGCTTCGTCGCGCGCACCGGGTGCCGGCTGCGCATCGAGCACGCGTCCGGCGATCCGCGTTTCGAGCGCCAAGCCGATGATCCTCTCGGCGCGCGCTGCGAGCATTTTCTGGCGGTGCCGGTGCGCGTGCCCGAGCCACAGGCCCCCGTGCTGGCGGTGCTCTGCGCCGTCCGCGATCCCGGGCACGCGCCATTCTCGGACGAAGACGAAGCGGCGCTCGAGCTCCTCGCCGCGACGGTCGCCCCGTCGCTCGCCCAGCTCACGCTGGCCAGCCAGCTGGAATCGGGCGAGCCGATGCCCGTCATCTTTCGCGAAGAGGCGCTGGAGCACCATGCCGCGCCGGGAGTGCGCGAGGGCGACTGGCTGCGCCTCTCCCCCACATGGGCGCCGGCGATGCTGTGGCTGCTGATCGGACTGGTGGTGGTCTTTCTCGGCTTCGCCGCGGTGAGCTCGATCGGCGAATACTCGACCGGGCCCGCGGTCGTGAGGCTGGCCGGCCGTACGGAGGTGACCGCCAGCCAGGCCGGCCAGGTCACCGCGGTCGAGGTGCGGCCCGGCGATCGCGTGGACGCCGGGCGGATCCTGGTCCGCTTTCAGGACGCGCGCGAGGCCGCCGAGCTGGCCCGCATCGAGCGCGAGTGGGAGCTGCAGCTAGTCGAGCGGCTGCGCGATCTGTCCGGGGGCTCCGCCGCTCAGGCTCTGATCGGGCTGCGCGCCGAGCGCGACCTCGCGCGGGCCCGCCTCGATGAGCGCGTGGTCCGCGCGCCGCGGACAGGCATCGTCGGCGATCTCCGCTGCCGGCCGGACCAGTACGTCGCAGCCGGGGACATCCTGCTCTCTCTCACCGCCACCGGCGGGCAACCGGCGCTGGTGGCCATGCTGCCCGGCGAGCACCGGCCGATGCTGCGGCCCGGGATGCCGCTGAGCTTGAAACTGCGCGGCTACACCGGCGCCCCCCAGGATCTCGTCGTCACGGTGGTTTCGGACGAGGTGGTGGGGCCGGAGGAAGCCAGGCGGCTGCTCGGCCCCGAGGTCGCCGCCGCGATCCCGCTGAACGGACCCCTGGTGCGCGTCGAGGCGCGTTTCCCTGGCGGCACCTTCGAGTCCGCCGGCAAGAGCTACGAGCTGCACGACGGGATGTGGGGCTCCGCGGAAGTGCGCGTGCGCTCCGAGTCCGTGCTGGCGGCTCTCATCCCGGGCCTGCGCGCTGTGTTGGAGCGCGGCCGTGGCTGAGCGCACGCCGCCGCCCGGCGCCTTCAGCCGCTTCTCCGCCCTGCGCCGGCTCGGCGGGCGGAAGCAGCGGCGGATTCCGTTCGTGCAACAGGACACGAACATGGACTGCGCCGCCGCCTGCCTGACGATGGTCCTCGGCCTTCACGGCAAGCTGCTGGACCTGGCCGACGTGCGGCAGGTGGTCGGCAGCGGCCGCGGCGGCGCCAGCGCCGAGGCGGTGCTCACGGCCGCGCGCTGGTTCGGTCTGCGCGGCCGCGGCGTGCGCATCGACCGCGTCGAGGATCTGGCCGCGCTGGAGCCGGGGGCCATCCTGCACTGGCGGTTCAGCCACTTCGTCGTGCTCGAGCACCTGCGCGCGGACCGGCTGTCCATCGTCGATCCGGCCGGCGGCCGGCGCGTGGTCTCGGCTCAGGAGGCCCGCCGCTCGTTCACCGGCGTGGCCCTGTTGTTCGAGCCGGCGGAAAACTTCGAACGGACGACGGCCGGCGCGCCCCGGCGCGGACTGCAACGCTACCTCCAACCCCTGCTGGCCCGCTCCGGCTCCCTCGCCCGCGTGCTGGCGATGTCGTTCCTCATCCAGCTCTTCGCCCTCGCCGTCCCGCTGCTGATCGGCGTGCTGGTGGACCGCGTGGTCCCCCATCGGGACGCCGACCTGCTGGTGGTGCTGGCCGCCGGCCTGGCGGCGCTGGTCGGCTTCAACATGCTCGCGGTGCTGATCCGCTCGCACCTCCTGCTCGATCTGCGCACGCGGCTCGACGCCCAGCTCACGCTCGACTTCGTCGACCACCTCGTGGCCCTGCCGTTCAGCTTTTTCCAGGAGCGCTCCGCGGGCGACCTGATGATGCGCATGAACAGCAACGCCACCGTGCGCGAGGTCCTCACCTCCGGCGCGCTGTCGGCGGTGCTGGACGGCCTGATGGTGAGCCTCTACCTCGTCGTGCTGGTGATCGCCAGCCCTCGATTGAGCGTCCTCGTGCTCGTCCTCGCGCTGCTGCGCATCGTTCTGCTGTTCGCCACCCGGGCGCGCCAGAAAGAGCTCATGACCCAGTCGCTGGAGACGCAGTCCGCGGCCCAGTCCTACCAGGTGCAGTTGCTCGCCGGCATCGAGACCCTCAAGGCCAGCGGCTCGGAAGACCGGGCTGTCGAGCACTGGTCGAATCTGTTCGTCGACACGCTCAACGTCTCGCTGGCCCGTGGGCGTCTGCAGGCGATCATCGACTCGCTGCTCGGGGGCCTGGCCATGGCCTCGCCGCTGGCGATCCTGATCTACGGCGTGCAGCAGGTCTTCACCGGCGCGCTCTCCCTCGGCGAGATGCTGGCGCTGAACGCTCTGGCGTCCGGGTTCCTCGTTCCGCTGACCCAGCTCGTCATGACCGGCTTCCAGTTCCAGCTCCTCGACAGTTACCTCGACCGCATCGACGACGTGATGCAGACCTCGCGCGAGCAGGAGCCGGGAGCGAGCCGGCCGGCCGCCCCGCTGCGCGGCGCCATCTGCCTGGAGAACGTCAGCTTCCGCTACGGGCCGGCCGCGCCCGAGGTGGTGCGCGGCGTCTCGGTCGACATTCCCCGCGGCAGTTTCGTGGCCGTCGTCGGCCGCTCCGGTGCCGGGAAGTCGACGCTCGCCAACCTGCTGGTCGGGCTGTACCGGCCGTCGGAGGGCCGCATCCTCTTCGACGGCGGCGACCTCGCGGAGCTCGACCTGCGGTCGGTCCGCGGCCAGCTCGGCGTGGTGCCGCAGTACCCCTATCTCTTCGGCATGTCGATCCGCGCGAACATCATGCTGGCCGATCCCACCCTCCCCCTGAGCCGCGTGGTCGAGGCCGCGCGGCTTGCCCACATCCATGAGGACATCCAAGCCATGGCCCTTGCCTACGACACCCTTCTCTCCGACGGCGGAGCTTCTCTCTCGGGAGGCCAGCGGCAGCGGCTGGCTCTCGCACGCGCCCTGGTAACGCGGCCGGCCATCCTGCTGCTGGACGAGGCCACGAGCGCGCTCGACGCGATCACCGAAAAGCTGATTCAGACCGAGCTCGCGGGGCTGCGCTGCACGCGCATCGTGGTGGCGCACCGGCTCAGCACGATCCGCCATGCGGACCTGATCCTGGTGATGGACGAAGGGCGCATTGTGGAGTACGGCACGCACGGCGAGCTGGCCGCCAGCGGCGGGACCTACGCCGGGCTGATCGCCCAGCAGGTGAGTCGCACGGAGGTCGCCGTATGACCGGCCGCCGCGCCGATCCCGTGTTCGAGCCCTCCGGGTTCTTCGGGCTTCGTTCGCCGCTGCTGCCGTTCGACGAGCTGGAGGCGTGGGCGGAAGGGGTCGAGGGCCCCTCCACTCTCGACGACGCCGGGGCGCTCGAACAGGCCCTGGCGCGCGACCGCGCGCGACTGCGGGCCCGGATGCGGGAGGCCCTCGATCGCCCCGAGATCGCCGAGGCCCTGCTCCTCGCCTCTCCCGCGCTCTTCGAAGCGGCCGGGAACTGGCGCGCCGATCCCGACTCCCGCAAGGGCAAGCGTGCGGAGGACTCTCTCGTGCGCTACTTCCAGCGCATGGCCTCCCGCCCCACGCCGTTCGGCCTCTTCTCGGGCTGCTCGCTGGGGGATCTCGGCGCCGCCACGCGTCTCCGGCTGGCGCCTCGGGACGGCTATCAGCGGCACACCCGGCTGGACATGGATTATCTCTTCGCGCTGTGCGAGGACCTGGGGCGGGATCCGGCGCTGCGCGCCGAGCTGGCGTACCGCCCGAATTCCAGTCTGTATCGCGCCGCCGGCCGCCTGCGCTATGGCGAGGCGCGCCTCGCGGGCCAGGCGCGCTCCCATGTTCTGGTCGCCCTGGATCCGACCGACTATCTCGAAGCGACGCTGGCCCGCGCCGCCACGGGCGCGAAGCCCGCGGATCTCGCGGCGGCTCTCGTCGCTTCCGACCCCGACGGCGAAGTCACGCCCGAAGAGGCCGGGGAGTACGTCGATCAGCTCATCGAGACGCAGGTCCTGGTCTCCGACCTGACGCCCGCGGTGACCGGGCCGGAGGCGATTCACGGCCTCGAGGAGCAGCTGGCCGCGGTCCCTTCGGGCCAAGCGGCGGCGGCGGCCCTGGGCGGCGCGCGCGAAGCGCTGGCCGCGCTGGACGCGGAAGGCCTCGGCCGGGCGACGGAGCGCTATCGCTCCATCGCCGAGTCGTTGCGGGAGCTGCCCACCACCGTGGAATTCTCCCGCCTCTTTCAGGTGGACCTGGTCAAACCGGCGCCCGGCGCTCACCTCGGCCCGGCCGTGGTGGAGGAGCTGCAGCGGGGGCTGACTCTGCTCCACCGGCTGTTCGGGCGCACGCGCCAGGAGGTCCTGGAGCGCTTCCGCACGGACTTCGTCGATCGCTACTCGGAAGACCGGTGGGTGCCGCTCGTCGAGGTTCTGGACGACGAGGCCGGGATCGGCTTCGACCGCGGCGGGCACCGGGACTCCGCGCCGCTTCTCGATGGCCTCGACCTGGGCCGGAAGCAGGCCGGGGGCGGCACGGCCGCATGGGGCCCGATGCAGGTCTGGCAGCTCCGCAAGCTGGAGGCGGCTCTGGCTCGCGGCGAGCAGGAGATCGAGCTGACGGAGAAGGACGCAGAAACTCTGGCCCTGCGCGAGACGCACCCCCTGTCGGACGCCCTGGAAGTGACGAGCGTGCTGGCCGCGGCTTCCGAGGAGGATGCGGACCAGGGACGCTTCCAGCTCCTCTGGAAAGGCTCGGGCGGACCTTCCGGCGGCCGCATCCTCGGCCGCTTCTGCCACGCGGACGGCGAACTGGAGACCCTCCTCCGCGGTCATCTCGCGGCCGAAGAGGCCGTGCGGCCCGATGCGATCTTCGCGGAGATCGTCCACCTGCCGCAGGGCCGCATCGGCAACATCCTCTCCCGGCCGGTCCTCCGCGACTACGAGATCTCGTTTCTGGGCCGCTCGGGCGCGCCGCCCGAACGCCAGATCCCGCTCACGGATCTGCTGGTGACGGTGTCGAATCAGCGGATCGTGCTGCGCTCCGCGCGGCTGGGACGGGAAGTGATCCCGCGCCTGACCAGTGCTCACAATTTCATGCTCGGGCTCGGGTTCTACCGCTTCCTCTGCGGCCTGCAGGATCAGGGGATGGTCAACGGTCTCGGTTGGAGCTGGGGGCCGCTGGAAAGTGCTGCGTTTCTGCCGCGGGTGCGGAGCGGCCGGCTGGTGCTCGAGCGCGCCCGCTGGAGGTTGTCCAAAGAGGAGATCGAGACCCTTTGCAAGGGATCGGGAGCAGCCCGCTTCGCCGCCGCGCAACACCTGCGGACCGCACGCCGGATGCCTCGGCACCTCCTCCTTGCCGACGGCGACAACGAGCTGCTGCTGGACTTCGACAACGTGCTCTCGGTGGAGGCCTGTCTCGACGTCCTCGAAGGGCGCGCCGAGTCCGTGCTGTTCGAGTTCTTCCCCGGGCCCGGAGACCTGTGTGCGCGCGGCCCGGAAGGGGCCTTCGTCCACGAGCTGGTCGTGCCGTTCGTGCGCGCGCACAAGCCGGCTTCGGTGCCCCGCGAGGCTTCTTTTTCACCCGTGGCTGCCGGCGCCGTCCAGCGCTCGTTCCTCCCCGGCTCCGAATGGCTGTACGCAAAGCTCTACCTCGGAACCGCGACCGCCGACACCGTGCTGCGTGAGGTGATCGGTCCTGTGGTGAGCGATGTTCTGGCGTCGGGGGCCGCCGACTCCTGGTTCTTCCTTCGCTATGGCGATCCGCACTGGCACCTGCGGGTCCGGTTTCACGGCACTCCGCAGCGCCTCCTGGGGACCGTCGTGCCGGCACTCGAAGCGGCCATTGCGCCTCTGCTCGGGGATGGCCGGCTCTGGCGCATGCAGCTCGATACGTACGACCGCGAGACCGAGCGCTACGGAGGCCCTGCCGGCATCGGCTTGTGCGAACGGCTGTTCCACGCGGACAGCGATGCGGTGCTGTCCGTCCTGGACATCCTGGAGGGCGACGAGGGCGCCCAAGCGCGGTGGCGGCTGGCGGCCTACGGGATCGACCTGCTGCTCGGCGACCTCGGCATCGACGCGGCCGGCAAGCGCGCCATTCTCGGGCAGGTCCGCGACGGCTTCTTCCACGAATTCGGCGGCGGGAAGCCCTTGCGCGTGCAGCTCGACGGGAAACAACGCAGGGAACGCCGCACCGTGGAGGCGCTGCTCGACCAGGCCCCCGGCGGAACGGGCGAGGTCGCCGCCGGACTGGCCGTGCTGAGGCGCCGGTCCGAGCGCAACGCTCCGATCGCCGCCGAGCTCCGGCGCCTGGAAGCGGCGGGACGCCTCACCATGCCCGTGGCCCAGCTGGCCCCCAGCCTGGTCCACATGCAGGTGAACCGGATGATCCGCTCGGCCCAACGCGCGCACGAGCTGGTTTTGTACGACCTCCTGAGCGCGATCTACGACTCGCGGGCCGCACGGGCGGCCAAGGAGGTGCGGCTGGCGAGTGCGAGCTGAAACACCGGCGAGCCGCCGGTGGACCGGCCGGCTGGCAGCCGGCGCTCCTTTCGGCGGCGCCGGTACACAAGGAGCGCCGGCCGCGGGCCGGCCGGTCCACCGGCGGCTCGCCGGTCCGGACGGGTAGGGATTTGTCTCGTTTCATCACTCCCAGGTATGAGTACGAAGGGAGAATGAACGAATGGCAAACATGCGACCCTATGACGTGGCGGTTTCGGCGGCAATCGAGAAGGGCGACGCGCGCAAGCTCGAGTCCCTCGTCGCCAAGGCCAAGGAGCTCCATGAGTCCTACGGCAATGACCTGAGTAAGGTCATCAAGAAAGGCGAAGCCGCGCTCAAGAAGCTCAACAAGCCCAAGGCTAAGAAATAGTGGAAGAGCGCCGCCTGCCCGGCCGCTTCGAGACCGACGACGACTTCGCGCACGGCAAGCCCGTGGTCGTGGTGTGGGAGCTCACTCTCGCCTGCAATCTCAAGTGCGGCCACTGCGGGTCGCGGGCGGGGAAGAAGCGCCCCAACGAGTTGACCACGGAGGAGTGCTTCGAAGTCATCCGCCAATGCGCACGCCTCGGCACGCGGGAGATCACGCTGATCGGCGGGGAGGCGTACATGCGCCCCGACTGGCTCGAGATCATCCGCGCCATCACCGCCCACGGCATGCGCTGCAACCTGCAGTCGGGCGGCTACACGCTCACCGATGAGAAGGTCCGCCTCGCGAAAGAGGCGGGCCTCAAGTCGGCGGGCATCTCCATCGACGGCCTGCGCGATCTGCACGACCGCATCCGCGGCGTGAAAGGCTCGTACGACCGCTGCCTGGAGGCACTGGCGAACCTCCGCCGGCACGACGTGCCTTACAGCGTCAACTCGCAGATCACGGCCGATTCGATGCCCCAGCTCCGGCCGCTGCTGCACGTCCTGGCCGGCCAGGGCGTGCGCAACTGGCAACTGCAGCTCACGGTGGCCATGGGCAACGCCGCCGATCATCCGGAGCTGATCCTCCAGCCCTACGAGCTCCGCGAGCTGATGCCCTTCCTCTCGGACCTCTACGACGAAGCCCTCGACCTCGGAATCCTCCTCCAGCCCGGCAACAACATCGGCTACTTCGGGCCCTACGAGCACAAGTGGCGCGTGGCCGAGGAGGGGCGGCACTGGCAGGGGTGCTCGGCCGGGCACACCGGTCTCGGCATCGAGGCCGACGGCACGATCAAGGGCTGCCCGTCGCTGGCAACGAAGCCCTACGCCGGCGGCAACGTGCGGGAGATGACGATCGAAGACATCTGGCAGACCACCGCGGAGCTCCGCTTCGCGCGGGATCGGACGCCCCAGGACCTGTGGGGCTTCTGTTCGACGTGCTACTACGCCGACGTCTGCCGCGGCGGCTGCACCTGGACGGCCCACTCCCTCCTCGACCGCGCCGGCAACAACCCGTACTGCCACTACCGCGTCCTGGAGCTCGCGAAGCACGGACTGCGCGAGCGCGTCGAGAAAGTCGCCGACGCGCCCGGCCTCCCATTCGACAACGGCCGCTTCGATCTGATTCTCGAGCCGCTCGACGGCAGCGGCGGCGGCGAGCGCCTCGTGCCGCCCCCCGCGCGCGCGACGCCCCCTCCCCGCTCCGCGGAGGATCGCGTACCGCCCATCCTCCCCCTCTGCCGCGCGTGCAATCAGTACGTGAAGCCGGAGACTCCCGAGTGCCCGTTCTGCGGTGCCAATCTCGCCGAAGCGCAGCGCGATTACGACGAGAAAATGGTGGGTGTGCGCGAGGTGATCGCGGAACTGCAACAGGCGATCGCGTTGAGCGAGACCTCGGCGTAAGCGTCGGCCAGTTCCCGGTCAGGGACCTTCTTTCGGCACTCCGGAGCACCGGACCTCGCTCTGGTCCGTCTCGTCACGGTGTGCAACGCCCCGTCCTCATGCGCAATCGTCCAGTCACTATTCGCTTGTCCCGAATGCGCACAATCCCTACGGTAAGGAGCGTTGCAACGACCGGAATTCCGAGCTCGAGCCGGAATAAAGAACAGTCGTAATCAAGGAGAAAACAATGAAGAAAACACGAAAGCTGGTTCTCCATCGCGAGACGCTGCACGCCATGGATCTGCGCGGCGTTGCCGGCGGCATCGAACGCACGCTGGCCACGAGGGCCTGTAGCAACCCCTGCATGCAGACCCGTTACTGCGATACGGGCACGTACGACGGGTGCCCGAACACCTACGAGAACTGCAGCAACACCTGCACCAGCGGCGGCGCCTGCACGCTCGAAGGAAGCTGCCCGACGGGTTAATCGCTCAGACAATCACGTCAGACCCGGCGGAGCATCGTATGGCGCCGCCGGGTCTTTCCCCCCAGTACAAATGGGTGCGGGTGGAGATCTCCGATGAATTGGCAAGAGCCCTATGTCGTATCGCAGTCGCTCACGCTGCAAGTCACTCAGTCCGGGAAGCTCGCCGGCAACAATTCGCATTCGCGTATCCCTCAGGAAGTGGAGCTCGACGCGATCCCGGTCATGCAGTGCTTTGCCACGCCGACGTCTCCGCAAGAGGCCCTGGTCAAACTGAAAGAAACTTGGGAGCTCGAAGACGAGGGCTTTCAGATCGTCGTGGAGAGTCTGATCGAACAGAATTTTCTGACCCCGGCCCGCAATGAGGCGACGTCCGCCGGAGGGACAGCTTCTCTCGCGCCAATGGGGTTCGGTGGGATCCTTCCTCACCACTACATGCTCCGCGACAACTATCGCGTCATGAGCTACAAATCCGCCATCAGCGCGCACGTGGCCGGAAAGAGCGTCGTCGAGATCGGCTGTGGCTCCGGCATCCTCTCCCTGTTCGCGGCAAAGGCCGGAGCAACGAAGGTGACGGCTATCGAGGAAAGCGCGATCGCGGCCCTGGCCAAGGAGATGTTCGAAGCAAATGGCTGCGGCTCGTCGATCGAGCTCCGTCTCGGGAACAGCCGCGACATTCAATTGAACGAGCCTGCCGACGTCATCATCCACGAGATCATCGGCGTCGATCCCTTCGGCGAGAACGTCCTTCCTTACATTGCGGACGCGAGAGACCGCATGCTCCGGAAAGGAGGACGCCTCATCCCGCATCGCCTCGAAGTGTTCTGCATCGGAATCGAAGTCGAGGACAAACCTCACTACGACCTCGATCGTTGTCTGATCGAGGCGGCACAATTCAGCGGCATGTACGGTCTCGACTTCACCCCCTTCACCAGAAGGCTGTCGCGAGTGAGCCCTCGTTTGTTTCGCCCGCCCGTCGACGCCTTCGCAAACTCCTTTCTGAAAGCCCGAGTGCTTTCCGATGAGTGCCGTTTGCTCGACATCGATCTCTATGGAGACTGCACCCGCCATGCAGACGAGCCTTCAACCGTGACATTGAGAATCAACGATGCAGGTTCATTGGGCGCAGTGATCGTCTACTTCAAGGCGCATCTGGATGAAACGACCGTCATCAGCAATGGCCCCTTCGTCCCCGTGACGAGTTGGGGACGAGACGTCCGCGAGCTCTCCGGGCTGGTCCCGGTCCAACGCGGCGACGAGATCCCGCTGACGGTTGCGTTGAAGACCGTGGTCGGACGGCAGGCGCTCGCCATTGATCTCGCGTGACGTAGCACAGAGGGGGACGGAGACTTCTCAGATCCCTGCTGCGAAAGTGTATGGAGTGCGGGTTATGCTGTCGCGCGTATGACCACCACAACCTCGAGAGCACCCTGGCATCTATGGTTGATCGGCGTGATCGCCCTGCTGTTCAACTCGATCGGCGTGTTCGACTTCGTGATGGCTATGGCCCAGGGGGCCAAGTACATGGCCAGCGCCGGCATGACGCCGCAGCAGATCGCTCACTACCAGGAGATGCCCGCCTGGATGACGGCGGTGTGGGCGATCGGCGTGTGGGGCGCCTTCCTGGCCTCGATCCTTCTCCTGCTGCGGAGAAAGCTGGCTTTCGCCGTGTTCGTCCTATCGCTCGCGGCGTTCCTGCTCAGCCTCGTTTACACCTACGTCCTCACGGACGGCGGCGCCATCATGGGCCGTCAGATGGCCATCACGAGCGCTGTGATTGCGAGCCTGCTGCTGTTCTTCAGTTGGTATGCGCATGCGATGGGAAAGCGCGGAGTGCTTCGCTAGTGTCGTGTCACGCTTACTGCGGCGTGATCAGGGGTGACCTGTTCCCCCGCGTTCTCCGTCGCGCTGACGAAAGCCCAGATCTTCTGACCGGGCCGCAAACCGACGGGTGAGGCAGCTTCCAAGAAACTCATCTTGGAGGTCACGCGGTGGTTCGGAGGCGTTGCGCGCGAAGGCGCGCAGTCCAATTGTGGCCACGGGCTTTCAAGCCCGGGGTTGGCCGGTGCAGACGGGTCTCGCGACCGCAAAGGCGGCCGCTACAAACGTGCGCCTTGGAGCGGCCGCCTGCGCGGCCGCAATACCCTGCGCCCTCGCGTTCCCCGGGCACAAGCCCGGGGCCACAATTGGACGGCGCGCCTTCGCGCGCAGGCGCAGAGCTGCCGTGCCCGCGCTGAGCGGCAGCGCTTTCGCTCCCGACCGAGGAACCGTCGGCCGGAATCACTCGCACAGCTGGTATCACGTCGAGGACGACACGGATCCCGATCCTGAGGAACGCTTTGCTACCTCCTCGACGAGCTCTGGCTCCGCCGGGTGAGCCGGTGGCGTTCATGTCGCCGAGGTCGTGATGCATCGACACCGGGAGCCACGTCGCTTCCGTTCACGATCCCGCCGCCGCGGTTGATGAAGGCGGTCATCGACCGTACAGTGTGCGACCGTAAGCGTACGATCCCGCACGCCACGATCGATGGAGGCCTTCATCGATTTCGTGATGCTGGCGTCCACGTTTGATGACACGCATCATCGATCGTGGCGTCGCGGGAGGCTCGATCGATGACAGGCTCCATCGATCGCGGCGGCGAGGATGTGAGATTCGATGACGACCTCCATCAACATCAACGACGAAGTCGATAACACTGACGATTTCTTCGAGACGATCGATGACCGGTGTCATCGATCGCGGCTCACGCCACCGTACGTTCACGCTCGCGCTTTCCAGAATCGATGGAGGCCTCCATCGATCGCAGGGGCGGCTGGACTCGCACGATGACGCACCGCATCGAACGTCGCGCCGTTCGCTGCACGGTCGACGGCCGGCCCCATCGATCGCGGCGATGCGGACTGTAAGATTGACGACGACCGCCATCGACATCAGCGACGGCGTGGGCAAGCGAGACGACGGAGGCGATACGATCGATGACCAAGGCCAGGCTCGCCGCTCGCGCGCGAATAAGGAAGCGGAAGCGATGGCTTCCGCACTCCAAAACGCCGGGAACGAGGCGCGCACGATCGCGCGGTGTCGTTCCACACGATGGAAACAGGAGTTGTGACCGATGAACGACAAGGTCAACCTCGCCGCCAAGCTCGCGCTTTTCTCCGATCACTGGTCTCCGCGCACGGTCGCGCAGTTCAACGGTCACGACATCATGGTCGTGAAGGTCCACGGCGAGTTCGTGTGGCACAGCCATGCCGAGACTGACGATTTCTTTCTCGTCTTGAAGGGCCGGCTCACGATCCGCCTGCGCGACCGCGACGTCGTTCTCAATCCGGGAGAGCTCTTCATCGTGCCGCGCGGCGTGGAGCATCAGCCGGTCGCCGCCGAGGAGGTGGAGCTCGTCCTCATCGAGCCGACGGGGACGCCAAACACGGGCAATGTGGAAACGGCCGCGCCGCGCCGGGAGATCTGATCGTGTCCAGCGTCAGCCGCCGGTGAACCGTTCGAGCGCCGCCTGCTGCTCGGCCGTGAGCACGATTTGGAGCGACTGCCTTCGCGGCCGCCTTCGTCCGCGCCGATCAACCCCGCGCATAGCGCGGGGGCTACATTTGGACAGCGCGCCTTCGCGCGCCACGGGAGGCTACTCGTCGAGTAACTGCTCGACCGCCTTCGCCACATCCTCCGGCACCGTGCCATCCGTGGCGTCGTAGTAGCCGCGGATCGTGCCTTGTTTGTCGGCGACGGCGAATTTGGAGCTGTGGAGGAGGGGCTCGCCGCCGGGCATGGGATCGCCGGCGATGAGTTTGAAGCCTTTGACGGAGAGGGTGACGATGGTGTCGCGGTTGCCGGTGAGGAAGGTCCAGCGGGGGTCGTTGCGGACGCGGGCGGCGTATCGGGAGAGGACGGCGGGGGTGTCGCGGGTGGGGTCGACGGTGATGGAGACGAAGCGGACGGGCGCGCTCTTGTCGACGAGGGGGGTGAGGGCGCGCATGTTGTTGGTCATGATCGGGCAGGTGCCGGTGCAAGTGGTGAAGATGAAGTTGTAGACGACGACGCTGCCTTTGAGGGCGTCGAGGTTGACGGACTCGCCGCGCTCGTTAACGAGCGTGGTCGCAGGGACCGGGTAGAGCTTGGGGAGGTCGGGCTTGGGGGCGCAGGCGGCGAGGAGAAGAAGGGCGAGGCTAAGTGCGCGCATTGACGACTAACAGGAGCATCACGGTGAGGAGGTAGAGGTTGGAGATCATGAACAGGCTGCGTGCGTTGCGGGTGCCGCGGTCGAAGTAGAAGCGGATCGAGGCCGCGAGCAGGGCCGCGCCGCAGAGGGTCGCGCCGGTGAGATAGATCAGGCCGGTCATGCCGAGGAGCGAAGGGAGGATGCTGACGGCGAGGAGGGCCAGGGAGTAGTAGATGGCCTGGCGGGCGACGGCGGCGCCGTGCTCGTCGAGGGTGGAGAGCATGACGAAGCCGCCGCGCGCGTAGTCCTCGCGGTACATCCAGCTGATGGCCATGAAGTGCGGGAGCTGCCAGAGGAAGAGGATGCCGAAGATGATCCAGCCGCCCATGGCGAGCTCGTTGGTCGCGGCGGTCCAGCCCATCAGCGGCGGTACGGCGCCGGGGATCGCGCCGATGACGGTGCAGATCGTGGAGACGCGCTTGAGGGGCGTGTAGACGAAGATGTAGCTGGTCAGCGTGAACGCGCCGAGGAGGGCGGTGAGCCAGTTGACGGCGACGCCGAGGTAGAGCGTGCCGACGATGGCGATCGCGGAGGAGAAGACCAGCGCCGCGCGCGGCGTGATGCGTCCCGCCGGGAGCGGGCGCGTACGGGTGCGGTGCATCTTCGCGTCGTGTGCGCGCTCGACGTACTGGTTGAGCGCATTCGTGCCGGCCGCGACGAGGGCCGTACCGATGAGCGTGTGCAGGAGGAGCAACGGGTCGACTTTCTGCGCGGCGAAGAGGAAGCCGGCCGCGGTGGTGATGACGACCATGAAGACGATGCGCGACTTCGAGAGCTCGAGGTAGTCGGAGATGATCCGGCGGCGCGGCGCTTCGAGCGCAACGGACGTCACGCGAGCACCTCGTGGTTGGCGGTTGGCGTCGTCGAGTCGTCGGGTCGTCGGGTCGTCGAGGGGACTCGGAGACTCGTAGACTCGTAGACTCGACGACTCGACGGGGTAACCGCCAACCGATCCGTGCGCCAGCGCAGCGTTCGCGCGGACAGCGTCAGGATCAACGATAGCGCCAGGATCGACGCGCCGAGCATCACGTGCATGCTGGTGATGTGCGGCTGTTTGCCGCTCCAGATCACGTAGCCGCCGAGGAGGAGCTGGCCGGAGACGACGAGGAGCATGAGCTGCGCGAGACCGCGCAGCGGGTGATTGCGCTCGTAGCGGAGAAGGCGCACCGCCATAGCGACCACGGCCGCGGCCACGACGAAGCCGCCGACGCGGTGGACGTATGCGGAGATGATCTCCTTCGTCGCGAAGTCGGGGACCACGCGGCCGAACGACAGCGGGAAATCCGGGATCGCGAGACCGGCGCCGAGGTGACGCATCACCGCGCCGGCGAGGATCTGCAGGAAGACGAGCGCGGTCAGGCCCCAGGCCATGCGCACCGGCGCGTCGCCCTTCTCCATCGTCGACAGAGTGCCATACCAGCGTGACGTGAAGAACGCGATCGACACGTTGATGCAGAAGAAGATCTCCGCCAGCGCGGCGTGCGAGACCGAGATCGTCTTCGGCAGGAGGAAGATCACGGTCAGGCCGCCGAGGGCGCCCTGCACGCAGACAGCGAGCAGGGACAGCCAGCCGAGGCGGCGGACGAACTTCTTCGGCTCCCGGAACTGGAGCCAGAGCGCCTGCACGATGCAGAGGAAGCCGACCGTGCTGGCGATCAGGCGGTGGCCATGTTCGTAGAAGATCCCGCCGACCATCTTGCTCAGCGGGAACGAGAACATGAACCGGCCGTAGGTGTTCGGCCAGTCGGGGACGGCCAGGCCGGAATCGGTCGACGTGACCATTGCTCCGGCGAAGATGAGAAACAACGTCGCCACGGCGACGAGCTTCGTGAAGCGGCGCAGCCAGACGGGGGTCGGGTTCGGGTACTGAATGGGCTCGACGGCTTTCATGGGGGTTGAGTTGGCAGTTGACCGTTTGCAGTTGGCAGGAGCATGAGGTGCCTGCTCCTGTCGACTGCAAACTGCCAACTGTCAACGAGTTCTATCCTGAGATGGTCGTGATCACCGGAATCTGTTCGGCCAGCCACTTGTCGAAGTCGGCCTTCGTCTGGACGTGATACTGCCCCTTCATCCGGTAATGGCCGAGGCCGCAGAGCTGGGCGCAGGCGATCTCCCACGTCTCGGCGCCGCTGGTCTTCAACGGCCGGAAGTGTACAGGAACTTCCATCCCCGGCAGCGTGTCCTGTTTCACGCGCATGTACGGCAGGGAGAACGAGTGAATGACGTCCTTGGAGGTCAGGCGGATGACGACGTCCCGGTCGACCTGGAGGTGGAGCTGGTTCAGCGTGGCGACGTCGTCCTTTGCGTGCGGATCGGCAGGATCGAGTCCCAGCGAATTGGAGGACGTGACGTGGTGCGCGTCGGTCTTCCCGAAGATGCCGTCCGGCCCTGGATAGTGGACGTTCCAGGCGAACTGCTCCCCCACCACCCGGATCTCCAGCGGATTCTTCTGCGGTTCGGGCCGGGTGGTCCAGCGCGACCAGGCCGGGATGGAGATGCCGAAGAGGAGGACGCACTCGACGACGAAGATGCCGATCTCCGCCCACTTCGAGAGGTGCGACTGCGTGCCGTGGTAGTTGGCCTTGGCATTCTTCGAGGCGCGGAAGCGCAGCAGGATGAACACGAAGAGCAGGCCCCATCCGATGAACAGGATGAGCATGAGCCAGTGGACGTAGAGGTTCAGGGCATCGAGCTCGGGGCCGTGCGCGGAATAGTCCGGCGGCATGTACGACTCGAGGAACTCCTTCATGGACGCGGTCCCCCTTCAATCACGCGGAGCGACTCACGGAAGCGCCGCTGTTCGCGCGCCCTCCGCCAGAAGCTCCAGAACATTGCGATGAATCCGATCTGGACAAAACCGATGATCCCCAGGAGAAAGGCGATCCCGTTGTTCGCGCCCTTGACCAATGGGTCGCCGGGCGCGCCGTAACACACGGAGCAGGCCATCACATCCGGCGCGAGAAACAAGGCGATCGCTGCGATCACGAAGTGCTGAGTGCTGAGTGCTGAGTGCTGAGTCCCGCCCAACCGGCGGCGAAACTCACTCAGCACCCAGCACCCAGCACTCAGCACTCCCCTCGCGATTCTCATGGCAGGTCCCTCAGCTTCACGAAGACCTTCTTCCCATAGATCATCAGGCCCACCGCCGTGACCGCGAAGAGGAGGCCGAGGGCGAGGGCGCCGAAGTTGCGCTCTTCGCTGAACTCGCGGATTCCCCACAAGGCCACGTACAGCGACAACGCGATGGTCACGATGACGAAGACGATGTGGAAGGCGCGCAGAGACATGGGCTAGTGTCCTGATCCGTGCGGCTGGGCCGGTGCCTTCGGGGCGGGCTGGTTGGCGTGGAGGTCATAGCCCGGCCACGACTCCATGGCGTTATTGCGCTGGTGCCACGGGCCCCAGATCATCATGCCGAAGAAGAACACCGTCAGGACGAGCACGGCATAAATGAGCTTCCGCTCGGAGATGAGATGCATGAAGAAGGCCGCCACCAGCGATCCTTTGACCGTGGCGACCACGAGCGCGAGGATGACCGCCAGGTGCGTCGGCAGGTGGAGCTGCGCGATGGCGACGGTGACGACCGTCAGCACGGCCAGCGCGCCGAAGACGATCAGGTAGCGCCGGATCTCCGCCCGCACGTGCTCGGGATCGTTGTGGTGCGCGGGGTCGTGATCGCCCTTGTGGGTCGGATGCTCCGCCTCCGAGAACTTCTCGTGCGGAGACCCGCCCGCATGCTGGTCGGGGTTCCCGGGAGAGTGTTCGTGAGGGATCGCCGTGTCGGTCATGGCACGCTCCTACAGGAGATACAGAATCGGGAAGAGGAAGATCCAGACGAGGTCGACGAAGTGCCAGTACAGGCCCGTGACCTCGACCCGGTTCGTGAACTGATCGCGCTTCTCCGCGTACCACTTGTCCGCCGTCAGCAGCAGGTAGGCGAACACCACCATGCCGCCGAGGACGTGCAGGCCGTGCAGGCCGGTCATGACGAAGTACGTCGCGTAGAAGTTGTTCGTGCTCGGGTACAGATGGTGGCTGAACTTCGTCGCGTACTCGATGGTCTTGATGATCATGAAGCCGAAGCCGCAGAGCAGCGTCAGGAACAGGAAGATCTTCGCCTTCTTCAGCTCCCCGAGGCGCAGGTTCGCCCAGGCCAGGATGACCGTGACCGAGGAGGCGATGAGCACGAACGTGTTCAGCGTGGCCAGGGGCACGTTCAGGCCTGCTTCCCAGCCATGCGGCCAGACCGGCGCCGAGGTGCGCAGGAGGATCAGCGTCGAGAAGAGCGCGCCGAAGAGCATGACCTCCGACGCGAGGAAGAGCCAGATCCCGAGCTTGCCGTTGTACAAGCCCGTGTCCGGGCGCGCGTGAACGGTGAACGGGATCTCGATCTCGTGGTGCTCAGCATGCGCATGCCCATGCGCGTCGACAGTACCAGCGTGTGCGTCCATGCTCGGTCAGCTCTCCTTCTGCGCGACAGCGCCCGCGGGCAGCATGCCTCCGCCGTGTACCGGTGCGGGCGCGGCGTCTTCCGGCTCGTTCTGCGGGAAGAAGTCGGTCGGATGTCCGGGCACGCTGTACTCGTACGGCCCGCGGTAGACCACCGGCGCGACGGCGAAGTTCCCGTGCGCGAGCGGCGGCGACGTAGTGGCGGCCCACTCGAGCGTCGTCGCATCCCACACGTTCGCCCCCACCCTCCGTCCACGGAAGATGCTGTGGAAGAAGTTGATGATGAACGGAAGCTGGAAGGCCAGCAGGATGAACGCCGAGACCGACATGAAGACGTTCGTGTGGATGATCGGCTTGGCGTGCGCGTACTGCGCGCCGCCGTCATACAGCCGGCGCGAGACGCCCGCCAGTCCCTGGAGGAACATCGGCGCGAACACGCCGTTGATGGCGATCAGCGAGCCCCAGAAGTGCACCTTGCCCCAGAACTGGTTGAGCTGGCGGCCGGTGACTTTCGGGAACCAGTAGTAGATGCCGGCGAACATCGCGAAGATCGTCCCGGGCGCCACGACGTAGTGGAAGTGCCCGATGACGTAGTAGGTGTCGTGGAGATGGATGTCCGCCGCGGCGAGTCCGAGGGGCAGGCCGGTCAGGCCGCCGATGCCGAACATCGGCAGGAACGCCAGCGCGAACATCATCGGCACGGTAAACCGGATGGCTCCGCCCCACAGCGAGATGATCAGCGCAGTGAGGATGATGACCGACGGGATCGAGATGATCATTGTCGTGGTCTGGAAGAAGGCGCTGATGGCCGTGCCCATGCCCGTCAGGAACATGTGGTGCGCCCAGACGACGAAGGACATGAAGCCGAGGAAGACGCCCGAGCCGACGAGGCTCTTGTAGCCCCACAGCGGCTTGCGCGTGTTGTTGGCGATGACCTCGGAAATGATCCCCATGCCCGGCAGGATCAGGACGTAGACCTCGGGGTGCGCCAGGAACCAGAAGAGGTGCTGCCACAGCAGCGGGTTGCCTCCGCCGGCGTTCGTCAGGGGCGTACCGCTGACGACGAGGCCGGACGGCATGAAGAAGCTCGTGCCCGCAACGCGGTCCATGAGCTGCAGCACCGCCGCGGCTTCGAGCGGCGGGAACGCGAGGAGGAGGAGGAACGACGTCACCAGCTGCGCCCAGACGAAGAAGGGCAGGCGCATGAACGTCAGGCCCTTCGCCCGGAGCTGGAAGATCGTGACGATGAAGTTGACCGATCCGAGGAGCGACGACGTGATCAGCAGGACCATGCCGAGGATCCAGACCGTCTGCCCGTCGGTGGCGATGATGGAGAGCGGTGGATAGGACGTCCAGCCCGAGTTCGCGGCGCCGCCGGGCATGAGGAAGCTGGCCAGCATGATCAGGCCGCCCGGCAGGTAGAGCCAGTACGACATCATGTTCAGCTTCGGGAAGGCCATGTCGGGCGCGCCGATCTGGAGCGGCACGAGGTAGTTGCCGAAGGCGCCGACGGCGAGCGGCACGATGGCGAGGAAGACCATGACCGTGCCGTGCATCGCGCCGAGCTGGTTGTAGAACTCGGGGAGCATGACCCCGCCCGGCGCGTTGGCCTGTCCGAGGAACTTGGCGATCCACGGGTGGAACGGCTGGCCGGGCCACGCGAGCTGATACCGCATCAGCAGCATCATCGAGAACCCGATCATGAGGAACGTCAGCGCGGTGACGCCGTACTGAACGCCGATCCATTTGTGATCGACGGAGAAGACGTATTTGCTGATGAAGGATTGTTGCGGCCCGTGGGACCCTTCCTCCTCCTGCGCGACGCGCAGCGCTTCCTCGAGCGCGCGCTGGGCGTCGCGGGC
This sequence comes from uncultured Acidobacteriota bacterium, assembly GCA_963821585.1. GTDB lineage: Bacteria > Acidobacteriota > Thermoanaerobaculia > Gp7-AA8 > Gp7-AA8 > QHVT01. Next base: position 1,141,543 of record CAWGEI010000003.1, on the reverse strand, counting down.
GCGCATCCATTGTGTGCCTACGCGGACTTGTCGTTGTGGGGGCACTTCTCGCCTCCTCTAGGACGGATAGGACATCTAGGACCTATAGGACGTATAGGTCCTGTTCGTCCTATTTTTCCCGTCAGCCCTTGAATGTGAACGTCACCTGCTTCTGTTCTTTGGCGGCCACGGTCACCTGCTGCTCCTGCGCGCCGTACTTCTCGTGCCACGCGACGAGCGTATAGCTGCCCGGCGGGAGGTTGGCGATCGAGAAGCTGCCGTTGCCCTGGGAGACGCTGTGGTACGAATTCGGGAGCACGGCCATGTACGACTTCATCCAGCCGTGGACGTCGCACTTGATGCGGAACGGCGTCGGCTCGACCTTGTCGAACTTCTTGGTCGAGACCATCCCCTGCACCGGCTGCCCTTCATTGAACTGGCCGTTGACGGCCGGCATCGCGTGGACGTTGTGCAGCGTGTTGTCGCTGTTCTTGATCTGGATCTGCTGGCCGGCCTGCACCGCGGTGACGTGCGGGACGTACTTGCAACCATGCTGATCGAGGACCGCGGCCTGGGCGGGCACCGGCGTGGCCGGGCCGTTCTTCACGTAGACGATGACGTTCGCGAGCTCGCCGGCCGGGCCGACGACGACTTCCTCGTCCGGCTCCGGAGCCTGGTGCTGCGACGCGCAGTACGCGTCCGCGCTCATCTGCAGGTTCGGCATCTTCGGCGCGGCGCCTTCGAACTTCACGACACCGGCGACCGTGGCGGCGTTGGGATCGGCCGCCGCTGCAACGGCCGGCGTGCCGCCGCCCGCGGTGCTCTCCGCGGCCGCGGTCTGCAGCGCCTGATCGTCCTCGCCGAGGTCCTTCTCGTCGACGACTTCCTTCCCCTTCCCGCAGCCGATGGCGACGACGAGCAGGACCGAAGACAACAGCGTGAGGTACTTCCTGAGGGACATCGTTTCTCCTTTGGCTGCTAGCGCAGGCGCGTCTCCAGAGTGGGAGTCGGCGGCGGCGTGGTGGGTTGAGGTTGCTGCGGCACGCGCTGCGGCACGGTGTCCGCGCCCGCGCTCCGCATACGGTCGATGCCGATGGACCAGATGTAGTCGCGCATGTAGTTCGTCAGCGCAACCGCGTCGCCCATCGTCTTCTTCAGAGCTGCTTCATTCTCGAAGTACGGCAGGAGCGCCGCCTTCTGCGCCGCGAACTGCGGCGAGTCCATGGCCATCCCCAGCGGCGACTGGAAGCCGCCGGTCTGCGGATCGCGCGGGAAGTTCGTGGGCATGCGCGTGCCCGGGATCATCTCGTCCGGACGACGGATCCAGTCCGCGATCCAGTCGTGGCGCAGGCGGATCTTCGACAGCGTGAGGTTCGGCGCGAGCGACTGCGTGTCCGCCACGTCCGGCACCGGCGGATTGGCCGGGTCGATGACGGGCGCCAGCGCGTGGCACTGCTGGCAGCGCAGCATCTCGAAGACCTGACGCCCGATGGCCACGTTCTGCGCGGACGGCGTGCGGAACTGCGCCGTGTCGAACGGCGGCTCGTCCCCTTCCGCCGCGAAGCCGGTGACGAGCGTCGATGCCTGCTGGTCGGTAAACTGGAACGTCGGCATGCGCACGCGCATCCACGGACGGATCTTCATCACCGTGGGGTCTTTCAGGAAGTTGAACAGCCACGGCGACTGCGCCCGCTCGCCCTGCGGGGTGAGGTCGGGCGGGAGGAAGTTGGGATCGTCGATCAGCGCCGCGATGGCCCGTCCGCGCTGATTCACGACGTGACACCCGCGGCAGTTGCTCTGCGAGATGAGCTTGCGCGCCTGTTCCGCCGCGCGATGGCGCGGATCGCTCCCGGCCATGCGGTTCGCCGCGACCTTCTCCTTGGTCAGCCCCAGGATGAGGCTCGTCGCGAGCCTCGCCTCCTCGGGCGACAGGTTGAAGTTCGGCATCTTCAGCTTGTCGTTGTACGGCTTGGTGCGGCGGTCGTCGTACACGCGCGGGCTGCGGACCTTGTTGTAGACCCACGACGGCACGGTGTGGAGGACGTGCTCCTTCGTACCGTCGATGTGCTGGTAGTCGTGCGTGTGGGTGGAGTCGCCGAAGAATCCGAAGTCGAACAGGTGCAGGTTCTTCGACCCTTCGGTCGTCAGCTCGGTGCCGATGGGCTTGAGTCCTTCGAAGCCGCGGATGTCGTGGCACGAGTAGCAGCCGTACTTCTCGATGCTGCGCTGGCCGAGGTATTCGAGCTGCGCGTTGAGAGGCATGCCGTTCAGCTTCGCCTCGGCCTCCCGATCCGTCAGGGAGTTGATGAGGTAGCCCTTGGCGAGCTCGCGGACGGCCGTCGCGTCGGGCGGCCGCATCGGGTCTTGCAGGAAGCGGGGCTTCTGCAGGGAAAGCAGGTACGCGGTGATGTCCGACGCTTCCGCATCAGAGAGGCGGAGGCTGGGCATCGGCGCGTTCGGATCGTAGGCCTTCGGGTTCTTGATCCAGTTGAAGATCCAGTTGGGGTTGGTCTTCGTGCCGACGCCGACGAGGTTGAAGCCGAAGTGGCGCTCGAGGGGGAAGTCGTCGCGCTTCGCGACGCGCACGACGCCCTTGTTAGGACCACTATCGTCCTTGATCGTGTCCTGGGCGATGTGACAGCCCATGCAGCCGATCGACTCGACGAGCTCCTTGCCGCGCGCGGCGTCGCCGGCCGACGTCGGAGCGGACCACTGGCGGCGTGTGGACTTCGCGAAGAGGTAGGTGACGATCGAGTGGATCTCGGCGTCCTGGTACTTCACGTTCTGCGCACGCTCGGCCGGCGGGACGGCCGGGCCGACCATGTTGCGCTGATAGAAGAACGACGGCATGCGCGTCGTGGGACGGAAGCGGCTCGGGTTCGCGATCCAGCGGAAGACCAACTCCGGCGTGGTCTTCTCGGCGATGCCGTCGAGCGAGGGGCCGGGCTTCTGCAGATCGGTGAAGCGCCAGTTGCCGATCTTGTGGCACGCATGGCAGCCGTAGAGCTCGACCATGTGCTCGGCCTTGCTGATCTGCTCGCCGCCGTCGATGTCCATCTGTCCGGCGTGGCACTTCACGCAGCCGGCTTCGCTGTACTGCCGCGGATACATGGGCGTGTCGAGGAACGGATTGACCTGATAGCCCCAGTTGCGCTGGCTGTAGTCCCAGTTGCCGGGGAAGAGCGGGAACCTCACCTTCTCCCAGCGCAGCTCCATGCGCTTGCTCATCGGCGTGTGGCCGGCGCGGCCGAACTCGGTGGCGCGGTCCTGTCCGCGGTGGCAGGCGGTGCAGCCGTACTCGAGGAGCGGGTGCGGCGACGCGGAGCCGACGAACATGTCGAGCTTCGGATGGGTGCGGAAGGGGTTGAGGAGGTCGGTCTTGCCGTTGACGATCCGCTCGAGCTGCCCGACGCGCTCCTCGGCGTCCGAGCGGCGCGAGGGCTCGATCAGGTTCTTGTCTAGCTTCGTGCGCAGCTCGGTCAGAAGCCGGTCGGCTTCCTTCTTCGATTCGAAGCCGGGGCGGTCGATGGCGCGGTGGCAGGTCTGGCAACGGTCGACGCGCGGCACCGACATGTAGTTCATGTCGATGAAGAGGTCGTCGAGGACGACCTGGTCGATCTTCAGCGTGGGGGCGATGAAGTCGATCATCGGCGCATTGAGGACCATGCGCTTCGACTTCGCGGAGACGCTCTCGAGCAGTTTGTTCAGCAGCTCGACGTCCGCGGTGATCTCTTTCCTGCGGTCCTCGACCTTCTGGATGCCGGCCAGGTAGATACCGAGGCGCGCGCGTGCCGCGTCGCGGTCGCGCGTGACCTGCTGGAGCTGGAGGTTGAGGCGATTGACGCGCGAGGTGAGCTCAGCGTACTCGGTCTGCTTCTGGTGCTCGTTGGGCCAATGCTGGACGTGCGCGGCTTCGACCTCATAGCGCTTGGCGTCGAGGAGGGCCTTGGCGAAGCGGTAGTCCTGGTCGGCCGCGTAGTGCTTCCCTTCCCACTCCTCGAGGCCCTTCTGCGCCTCGATGTACGCGTTGCGCTGTCGCGCGATCTCGACCTGCCCCTCGCGCATCTCCTTGTCCAGCGCCGCGAGCTGCTTGCGCCGCTCCGCGTCGTCGGCAGCAGTGATCTGCTGCTCGATGCGCGCTTCCTGGATTCGGTTGAACTCGAGCTGGAACCACTTCCATCCGCGCACGTAGTCGTAGAAGACCATGCCGCCCGTCACGGCGAGCAGGCCGAGACTGGTCAGCGCGAAGATGAGGTTGAGCGTCCTCATCGAGTAGTTGTGCGGAATGGGCTCTTGCGGCTTCACGGCTTTGCCTCGGAGCGCAGAGGGCAGAGCGCGGAGGGCAGAAGAGTCCCCTCCCCTCCACCGAGCGGCGGTCTACTCTTCTGCCCTCTGCCCTCTGCGCTCTGCGCTCTCATATGTTGAGAAAGATCTCCTGAATATTCACCAGGTACTTCAGATTGAACAGCCATCGCAGGACCATCTTGATCGGCAGCGACAGCATGGTCAGGAACAGGTAGGCGCCGACGTAATAGCGGGCGGCGCCCATCTTTCTGTAGAAACGGCGGAACGGACCGTACGCCAGCAGAGGCGCGAGCGCGAGGTAGAGCAGCACCAGGATCAGGCCCGGCGCCTCGCGGATCAGCCAGAGCTTGGGCAACGGCATGGCCAGCATCTTCACCCAGAAGAGCTCCGAGAGGTTGATGTTGACCAGAGGCTCGAGCTTGTTTGGATCCCAGAACTCGTAGGGCCCGTAGAAGCTCCAGTTCGGGCCGCGCAGGAACGTTCCGGTGATGATGAGGAACGACCAGAGCACGAGGAAGCCGTAGAGGAAGACGCCCACTTCCCACTTCCGCTCGCGGAAGGAGTAGTAGCCATTGCCCTTGGGGTTGGTGTCGATGTACGGGATCGCCATCAGCCCGACCACGATCAGCGTCGGCAGGACCACGCCCGCCAGCCAGGGGTCGAAGTAGACGAGCATCTCCTGCAGGCCGAGGAAGTACCACGGCGCTTTCGCGGGATTCGGAGACGTCGTCGGGTTCGCCGCTTCTTCCAGCGGCGCGCGCAGGCCGATCGACCAGACGATCATGACGATCGTCAGCGCGATCATGCACAGCATCTCGGTGTAGACGAGGTCGGGCCAGGTGAAGAGCTTCTCGTCCGACTCGGTCTTCTCGTACGGGATCCCGCCGGTGGCGATCGCGTGGTCGTTGTAATACGCCTTCCGCAGCGAGATCCACGTGAAGATGCCGAGGAGGAAGATCATCGCGGCGATCGGAACGTTGTCCGGCTTCGCGGCGATGAGATAGAAGTTCGGATCGAGGAGCGACAGCGCAAAGGCAATCGCTCCGAAGATCAGCATCCACTTGCCGGTCTTGCCGTCCCAGAGACGCCCGCCCAGGCTCGCCAGGACCCACAGCACAAGGAAGTAGGCCACGGCCAGAAAGAGAAGCGGCCGGACGAAGAGTCCGGCCACGGGCAGACCGCGCCGAAGACGATGAATCCGATGCCGCCCTTCGACTTCACCTGCCCGTCCATGAGGTTGAAGTACACGAGCATGAAGAAGACGGCGGTCAGAAGAATGAACGAGATCGACGCGACGGACAGGACGTTGACGAAGTTTTTGATGAACGTCATCGCGCTCGCTCCGGATTGCCCGTGGCCCATTGCCCGTTGCCCGGACATTCGCGTTCGACGGAAAAGCCCGGGTCACGGGCCACGGGGAACGGCGAACGTCACTCATAGTGGACCGGAGATCCCTCCGTCTTTCCGCACGCGCCAGAAGTGAATGGCCATGAGGAAGCCGGCCGCCAGAGGAATGACCATGCAGTGCAGCACGTAGAAGCGCAGCAGCGTGGCCGCGCCGATGGACCGGCCTGCAATGAGCGCGAAGCGCGCGTCGTCGCCGGCGTGGATCAACGGCACATCCCCCAGTTTCATGAGACTCGACATGGGCCCTTCGGTGCCCGCGCCAGGGGACGCGCGCGCCATGTTGGATCCGACCGTGATGGCCCAGATGGCCAGCTGGTCCCAGGGGAGCAGGTATCCCGTGAAGGAGAGGAGCAGGGTGAGGACGAGCAGGATGACGCCGACGTTCCAGTTGAACTCGCGGGGCGGCTTGTACGAGCCGGTCATGAAGACCCGGAACATGTGCAGCCAGACCGCGATGACCATGGCGTGCGCACCCCAGCGGTGCATCTCGCGCATGATCCCGAACGGCGCCTGCTCGCGCAGGTCCATGATGTCCGTGAAGGCGTATTCGATCGTCGGCCGGTAATAGAACATCAGCAGCAGGCCGGTGACGGTCTCGACGAGGAAGAGGAAGAACGACGTCCCGCCCATGCACCAGGTGTACGACATGCGCACGCCGGAGCGGCGGACCTTGACGGGGTGGAGGTGGAGGATGAGGGAGCCGAGAACGGCGAGAACGCGTTTGCGGTTCGTATTGGGGATGCCGACCCGGAAGACGGACTTCCAGACCTGCGAGTTGACGATGCCTTCCTGAACCTGCTTCAGCGTCATCGAGCTCCCTCATGAGTTGCCCGTGACCCGTTGCCCGTGACCCGTTGTCTGGCCCGGGCTGCGATGGCCGGGCAACGGGGAACGAGGAACGGGTCACGCATCTACAATTTCAAAAACGAATCGGGCAGGGTCCACTCGCCGCGTTCCTGATGGAACTGGGTCGACTTGTCGACGACGATCTGGCCGTCGGCGGGGTCGATGGCAATCTTTGCGCGCTCGAGGGGCCGCGGCGCCGGGCCCTCGAAGTTGATTCCGGTTCTGTAGTACCCGCTGCCGTGGCAGGGGCACTTGAATTTGTTCTGGGAGGGAAGCCAGTTGGGCGTACACCCGAGGTGCGTACACGTGGTGATGAGCGCGTACATCTCGGTCTCGTTGCGCACCATCCACACGCCGAACTTGTCCTTCCAGCGCTCGTCGACCTCGCCCACCGAGTAGTCGCCCGGGAGCCCTGCCTTGAACTTCTGGACGGGCTCGAAGAGGACGTTAGGGAAGAGGAAGCGGACGAAGACCGTGGTCAGTCCGCCGACGGCTGCGGCGAGCGCCACCCACGCGGTGGTGAGCGCGATGGGAAAGCTGCGGCGGGTGATCTCCCCCTGCTCGCGAATTTCTGCCGCGGCACTCCCCGCTAGGGGGGTCTTGGGGGCCACCTGATATGGCGTGATTTGCTCAGACATTGACGATTTTTCTGAGTCTCTGCGGTGCGCGCTACTATCGGTGAAAAAGGAAAGCGAGTCAAGGGACTTAAGTGCTGAGTGCTGAGTGCTGAGTGCTGAGTTGACCTGGTGTCGTGTCCAGGTCATTTCCGGGGTGATTTGCGAGCGGCGGTGGGCCGGATGCTAGTCGCCGCGACGAAGCGATGCTGGGACATCGTCGAGGAGCGGCGACGCAGCAGACGGTCCGCCGCCGCCGCAAAGCACCCCGGAAATGACCTGGACACGACACTAGCCTCTGGATAACGCTTCTTTCGCGGCGGATCGCACCTGCAGCGAGGGGTCGCTCTGGGCCAGCGGGGCAAGGAGTTTCGCCGCCTCCTCGGGGGCAATCTTCTTCAGCGCCGGGATCGCGGCAAGCACCGTCTGCTCCTTCTGCTCGGGCCGCATCCCCTCCACCCGGTCGAGGCGCGAGCGGTCGAGCATCTCGCGGATCACGCCGATCGCACGGGTGTCGCCGAGGCGGGCCAGGGCGATCGCGGCGTTGAAGCGGACGTCCGCGATCGGGTCGCCCAGCGCACCGGCGAGCGGGCCGGCCGCGCGGACGTCGCCGATCTCCCCCAGCGCGTAGGCCGCGGCCTTGCGCACGTCGCGCTCATCTGTCGAAAAACTCTTCAGCAGGGCCGGGACGGCTACCGGATCGCGCAGGCGTCCCAGCGCCAGCGCCGCGTAGATCCGCGTCTCCTCGGTCGGGTCGCCGAGGGCCTCGACCAGGAGCGGCGTCGCCCGGCGGTCGCCGAGGTTGCCGAGAACCATGCTCAGGTACTGGCGGATGCGGGGGTCGTCCGTCTTCGCGTCCGTGTAGACCCTCGCGATGTCGTTGACCAGGTCCGGGTACTTCTTCGCCTGCCCCACGTTGATCAGCTGCGAAAGCTGATACGCCGCCTGCCACCGCTCCCGCCGGCCGCCGGACTGCACCTCGTTCAGGTAGTCGGGGATGGTCTGCTCATCGGAAGCCAGCTTGCCGAAGAGAAAGAAGATCGCCACGGCCACGGCGACGATGCCGAGGGGGAAGACGACGAATTGGAAGAGGATGGTCCGGGAGGATTCTTTGGGGATGTCGGCGGAATGCTGATCGGTCATTTAGCGGCCGGTGCCCAGCACGACAAAGTCGGGCAGGTAGGTCTTGAGCTGCGTCGGCGCCTCGGGCACCACGATCGAGTCCTTGTCGCAGACGCTCTCGCAGAGCCGGCAGGCCACGCACTTGTTCTTCTCGACGAAGGCGATCTTGTAGTGGTTCGCCAGCGTCTCGTCGTCCGCGTCGATCATGCGGATGCACTCGAACGGACAGATGTCGACGCAGAACTCGCAGCCCGTGCAGAGGTCCTTGATGACCTCGGCTTTCGGGATGTCCTTCGGCTTGATCCGAGGGATCAGGTCGCCGTGCTGGTTCTGGATCGCGTCGACCGGGCAGTAGATACCGCAAACCGAGCAGTCGATGCAGCGCTCGGGATGGATGTAGTACTGACCCTTGGCCTCTCCCCAGATCGTGTTCGTCGGGCACTTGATCTCGCAGACCGAGCATCCGATGCACTTGTCGGTGATGAAGTGAGGCATGGCTGGTCAGTGTAACCGAGACGTCAAGAGTGGAATGCCCAAAGGGAGAAACCGACCCATGGGGTGGGTGATACCATCGATTCATGCCTGAGTCGGGGGTCGGAGACGAGCTTCGCGCGTGGCTCGCGGGTCACGAGATCGCAAACGCGCGACAACGCGATCAGATGGCGGCGATGACCGCTGAGGAAAAGCTTCGTCAGCTCAGCCGCCTCATGAGCTCCACCGGCCTCTTCGAAATGTCCCGCCGCGACGCGGGCGATCAGTTCGTGATCGACCTCTGGCAGCAACTTCGTGCACGCTCGCCACACCGCGAATGACTGCACCAAACGATCAGCTTCGCGCCACTCTCGCCGATCTGATGCGGTGGATTACAGCAGATCGGCTTCAGGCAACTGTGATCGGAGGAATTGCCGCCGGCCTCCACGGACAACCGCGACTCACGGAAGACATCGATGCGGTCATTTTCGACGCGGACGCAAGCGCGTTGCTCGCATCGGGAAAGCGGCATGGGTTCGACGCGCGAGTTCCAGACGCGCTCGACTTCTCCCGGCGCACCCGCGTTCTCCTGATGCGACATCGGTCCGGCGTGGATCTAGACCTGTCGCTCGGGGCGCTTCCCTTCGAGAAGGAAGTGGTCGAGCGAGCGCAGGTCATCGATGCCGGTGGTCTGCAGATCAGCGTGGCCACTCCTGAAGACATCGTCATCATGAAGGCGCTGGCGCGGCGTCCGCAGGACATCGCCGACATCGCCGGAATCATCGAAGTGCAGTCCGATCTCGATGTCGACCGCATCCGGCATTGGGTACGCGAGTTCTCAGCGATCCTCGAGATGCCGGAGATCCTCGACGAGTTGGAGTTGTTGCTGCGGCGCAGAAAACTCTGATCGGATCCCCCGATATGGAGTGCGGCGGCAAGGCCGCCGCTTTGGAATTCGCGCGGCGCGAGCGACACCTGTGCGGCTCACGGCAAACGAATTCGAAAGCGGCGGCCCTGCCGCCGCACTCCATACCTACACCGACAGCAACTCGCTGATCGTCTTGATCAGGTGAGACGACTGGATCGGTTTGGAGATGTAGGCGTTCGCGCCGAGGGCCAGGCCGCGCTCGCGGTCTTCCTCCGCTCCCTCGGTCGTGATGATGATGATCGGGATGTTCTTGAGCTGGGCGTTCTGCCGGACCAGGGAGACGAGCTTGAGGCCGTCCATGACCGGCATGTTGATGTCCGTGAGGATCAGGTCGATCTTCTCCGGACCGGACAGCTTCTTCAGCGCGTCGACGCCGTCGACCGCTTCGATGATCTTCGCGTTCTTGAATCGCTTCAGCGAAAACGAGATCAACTGACGCATGGTCGGCGAGTCTTCGACGACCAGGAAATTCGCGTTCTCCATCCCCACCGTTTGCAGACCTCTCTGACGTCTTAACTGGTCGTTGTGAGCAGATCGAGGAAGCTCTGGATCGTGTTGAGCTTCCGTTCGGACTGCGAGTAAAGCTTCGAGGAGAAGATGGCCGTGGCAGCGTGCGCGGCCAGCAATGAGAAGAGCTCGTAGTCGACGGCCGAGAACGCGTCCTTCTGTTGCAGGAGCCTGTAGATCACGATCAGCCCGATCACGTGCTCCTTGATCTTCAGCGGAACGGCGGCGAGAGGCTTCTCCAGCGAGATCGCGCCGCCGTCGATGTCCTGATTCACGTAGTAGCTCTCGCCCGTCTTGGCCACGTTGCCCAGAACGCCCTCGCCGAGGCGGGTGGAGATCTGGCCCAGTCCGGGCTGCACGTCCTCGCCCTCGAACGCGATCGTCTTCAGCTCGTTCGTCTTCTCGTCGAGCAGCAGGATCGCGAACGCCTCCGCGCCGATCAGGTTGATGACGATCTCCTGAACGATCTGGATGACCTCGCGGAAGTCGAGGGTGGAGTGCAACTGGTAGCTCGCGACGTACAGGTTCGCGAGGTTGTTGTTCTGCTCTTCGATCTCGATGTAGCGGTTGGCGAAGTCCTTGTTCTCTTCCTCGACTTCGCGGAAGCGCTGCTGGATGCGCCGGTTCTCCTCGGCGAGGTGCGTGAGCTGATCGCGCAGGCGCTGCACTTCTTCCTGGGACACCGTCGGCGGCTCCGTTTCGAGCGCGGCGACGCGGTACCGCAGCCGCTGGTTCTCACGGATGAGCTCCTCGGTGAACTCCTTCCCTTTGTTGAAGATCTCCAGGAACTTCTCAGCTCTCTGTTCGTCGCTCATGAATTCGGACCCTGCAAAAGACGGCTGAGAGTAGCACAAGGTTGCCGACGCGCAATCAGGCGCATAGCTTCCGGATTGCCGCCGGAATCTGGGACAGCGGCAGCACGTCGTCCACCGCTCCGGTCCGGATCGCCTCGGCCGGCATCCCGAAGATGATCGCGCTCTCGCTCGACTCGGCGATGGTCCGCCCGCCGCGCTCGCGCACGACGCGCATCGACTCCGCCCCATCGTCGCCCATGCCGGTCATGATCAGGGCCACCAGCCTCTCCCGGCAGGCCTCGCTCGCGCTGCGGAACAGACGATCGACCGAGGGGGCGTACAGATCGTTCATGCCGGCGTGGAAGACCCGTACCTGCAGCCCCTCGGCGATGCGGCGCACTTCGCTCTGCATCCCGCCCGGCGCGATGTAGACGGTGCCGGGCACGAGGATCTCGCCGTCGGACGCTTCGCGGACGTCGTACGCGGAGAGTTTGTTGACCCGCTCGGCGAAGAGGCGCGTGAAGGTAGACGGCATGTGCTGCGCGACGACGAACGGTACCGCCATGCGCGGCAGCGACTGGAAGAGGTGCTGGAGCGCGGGAGGGCCGCCTGTCGAACAGCCGATGGCCACGAGGTCGACCGGCGACGTGACCGACACCGCCGGACCCTTCGCCGCCTCGAAAGGCTCCTGCTCGACCCGCGGCCGCAGGTTCTCGAGCCGCAGATCGGCGATCTGCAGGACTTTCGCGACCAGGTCGCGCTGGATCTCTTCGAGCCGCGGCGAGACGCGCCCGCCGGGCTTGGCGATGAAGTCCAGCGCGCCCAGCTCCAGGGCCTTGAACACGCTCCGGTCGCTGGACCTCGACGACACCGTGATCACCGGCGTCGGCAGGTTCACCATCAGCCAGCGCAGGAAGGCGAAGCCGTCCATGAGCGGCATCTCGAGATCGAGGGTGATGACATCGGGACGATGCTTCATCACCTGCTTGATCCCATCCTCGCCGTTCACGGCCGTGCCCACGACGCTAATGCGCGGATCGGCCTCCAGCATCCGCGTGAGCGTGACGCGGTTGTAAGCGGAATCATCAATGACGAGCGCGCGGACCGACACCGGCGGCATTCTACAGAGGGCAGGGGGCAGAGCGCAGAGGGCAGAAGAACTTTCACGGGCGGCGCGTCACGTGACCATGGCCTCGGGCATTGCATTGCGTTCGACGATGGCGCGGCGGATGGCCCCGATCCAGATGGCTTCTTTGGCTTCGTATGCGCCCGGCCGGCCGTGCAATCGCCGCATTCGTCCGCCAGCCGCGTGGTGAATCCCGATGAGCCTCCACTGGTCATCGAACACGGGACTTCCGGAGCTGGCGGCATCGGTCGGTGCGCGATAGTGAATCCGAGGATCCTCGCAATCTAGGAGAAGACCGTCCTTGATAGAAACGGACGCGGCACCGCCACCGGGATGGTTGATGACGTACACGCGTGTGCTCCCGTCCGGCACCGGGAGCTCTGTGGCGACGGGATAGGACGCCACATTCGGCGCGATGCGATCGAGGCGCAATACGGCAACGTCGAGCGCGTCCGGCGGAGACAGGTAGAGGAACTCCCGGACTGGCGAGTGGCGCAGGCCGAGGATCCCAAGCGAGACCCGCGCGTTCAACGACCCGCCGGAGAACATGGGTTGGATCACGTGCGCTGCCGTGAGCAGCAGCCACTCCCCGCGAGAATCGGGGAAGAGCTCGCCGCCGTCGAGCAGAAAGCCGGTGCCGCACACCCTGCCGCTTTCATCTTCGATGCGTCCGATGGAGCGGGCGCGCTCGAGTCCCGTGCGGAACCAGCGCAGGTTCATCGAATGGTTCCTGCCGAACGAAGTCTCCGCCTCGGCCGTCGACATTTCATCGCGGACCTGTGCGCTCGAGACGGTGACGCCCCCTCCGTCCCGCCGCAATAACTCGGCCTGAAGAACGGGCAGGATGGTCTGGCCTACCCCGAACGACGACCGCAGTTGCCACACGTCGGATAGTTGCCGTAGCAGCCCGGCGATTTCGAAGGCGCCGACCTCAGGCTCCTGCACGAAACTGGCGACCCATCGAACGGCTTCCTCGTCCTGACCGAGGGCCAGAGAAGCTTCGGCGCCGACAGCGTAATCGCCGATCGTCGCCTCACCTTCCGCAATGCGGGTCCGCAGCGTGTCCAGGAGGGCATGGGCGGTGGTCTCGACGTATTTCGCCGGCGCGATGATCGACGCCACGCGCACGTTGTCGCGGATGGAACGCGCCACGAGGGCCATGGCATTGCTGCCGTACCAGAGGCGCTGCGGAGATTCCTTGTGGACCTCTTCGTAGGCGCGGATCGCCAGAGCCAGGTTCTGCTGGTTGCGCGGCAGGGCCGGCGTGTCGGCTTCGACATAGAGTCGCTTGTAGGCTTCGCCCAGCAGCACCTTCACCTCGGAGCGATCGAAGGTGCCCGCTTCCGACGAGAAGGTCTTGACGATTGCCAGGGCGGCAGACGTCTTGTCCTGTCGGATGAGCGACTGCGCGTGCAGCAGCCGGATCTCCGGCGCCTCCTGTCCACCCTGAATCATTTCGTTCGCGACCCGTTCCATGAGGTCATACATCCGCCGCCGGGCGAGGTTCTGGAGGAGCTTCTTCGCGTCGGCGAGAGGATAGGGATCGGACCTGCGCCGCAGATGGATGACGACTTCGGTGTCGCAGAAATCGATGATCTCCTGACGATCGAAGCGCGGGATCGCCTGCGTGAACTGCCGGAGCCGCTCTTCGGATGCGGGCAGTGAGTCGAGCACCGGTTGCGTCTCGTTTGCGTCGGACGGCTCCATGAAGGAGAACGGCAAGTCGTCGAACGACGGTGCCGGAGAATCCGAAAGCGGCGGCGAAGACTGCGCCATGGCTACTACGCGTCCCGCGAATGCGGCGAGGAAGAGCTGGTAGTCGTCCGCATAACGCCGCAGCCGCATCAGCATGCGCAGTCCCACCTGCCGGTAAGTCTCCGGAAACTCCGCGCTGTTTACCTGGATCTCCGCGACCGCCGCGGGAAGAGGCGACTGGACCCACTGGACCGGAGCGATCGACGACTCGCTGGATGCGCCGTTTCGCTGCCGGAAGTAAGCGAATTCCTTCGGCGTAAACGAGCTGTTGAAATACGACGGCGAAAAGACCGGGACCAGCACCTTACTCCGCTGAAGCGCATCTGCTAATCCCGCCGCCCAGTGGTCCGCGGCCGTGAGATCGAGATCGACGAAGCCCACCGCCTCGCGGGTGCCGGTGAGTGTCCTCACCTCCTTGTTGAGATCGTCGAGAAACCGCTCCAGCAACTCGTCGAGATCCATCCGCGCATAGCTAACGTAGAAGACATACTCGCGCGCCGATTGCGCTTGTGCGCTCCTGGCCGTTTTGCTTCGACTCTGGCGCGTATACTTCGCGAGGACGCGCTGCCGGTCCGTCTCCTCGGCCGGAACGAGCTGCGTCGTTTTGCCTGTCAGCCTGCCCGTGATCCGTTCCATCGACGCCAGGAGCGAGCTCGTTTGCAGCGGCTCGTCCCGGAACGTCGCCAGGATCTCTTCGTAGGCGTAGAACGGCTCGTAGAACACCTGCACCTGTCCCCAGTAGGCCTTCTCTTCCTCCGGCCCGAGATCGGCGACGAAGGGCGCGAATGCGTCTTTCGCAGCTTCCATGGCCACGTCCATCTTCTGCTTCTCCGCCTTCTCCACGCGCGTCGGAACGGGCAGGATGCGGAGGTCCGCACGCTGCGTGCTCACATAGGAGGCGACCGCGGATGCACCTTCGATGCTCTGCCGGTTGAGGGTGAAGCAGACCACCAGGATATCGGGCAGTTGGACCGTGCAGATTCCCGAGGTGTCGCTGACACCCGTGCGGCTGTCGATGAGAATGTAGTCGTACTCCTGTCTCATCCGCTGCTTCATGGACTCTACGAAACCGCCGCCGCCGAGGCGATCGTAGAAGTTCTGCCAACTGAAGGAATTCATCCTCGTGCCGTACGAGAGACCCTGCTTTCCCGCGGGGAGCAGATCGATCCAGCCTTTGCGGCCCTCGAACTCGGGGAACGTCCATTCCAGCGAGCTGGTGTAGCGCAACACGTTCGCGTACGGCTCGTACCAAGGGCCAGCCGGCGGGTCCGCCGCCGTCGCCGGGCTCTCCATTGGAGTCATGGCGGCGGTCACGTAGTCGTGGACGAGGTCCAGCACACCCTCGGAGTCGGTCAGCTCCGGGTCGAGCATGAAAGGAGCGAAGTACCGGTGCAGCCCCGGCGCCTCCAGGTCCCAATCGACGGCGAGGACGCGATGCCCGTTGCTGGCCAGGATCCACGCCACATTGGCCAGCGCCATCGAACGCCCGGTGCCGCCTTTGTACGAATAGAAGGTGATGATCCTGCCCGGCTCGGCCGCCGGGATAGTCATGGCGTGCCTCCCGCCGGCGTGGCCAGTTGGGGCACGGCGTTATAACCCGCGGTGTCGACGGGACGCAGGAGATTGGCACGCTCGTTGAGGCGTCGGCGGATCTCCACGATGGCCGCGGCCAGCTCGTTTCGGAAGTCCGCCTCCGACGAGACCTCGGCTCGGATGTGCATGTTGTTGTTCGTCAGAACGTTCCGGAAGGTCTGCTTCACCCGCGCCCGCAACGCGTCCGTCGCGGCCTGGTCCTGCTCCAGGTCGTTCCAGAGAATGAGCACCCCGCAGCTCACGAGATTGCGCTTGTCGTATTCCCGCATCTGCCTTTCGTACAGAGGAACGTTCAGCGTCCACGGGTCGACGATCAGGATGACCATTGTGTTCGTGTCGTCCGCCTCCGCGAGTTGATCCAGAAGGGCCGGGGTGAACTGGATGACGTCGTGCTGCAGCTCCGCGTCCGTCGCGGCCCGTTGTGTAAAGAGCGCAACCGCGCGGTCCGCGGCGGGCACATACGGCTTCCAGAGCCGCGCGTCGTTCGCATAAGGATCGAGCCGCGACCGGATCCCTTCCAGCTCGCTCCGCCGTCCGACCACGAACACGAAGTGCAGGAATCCCGGCCCTTTCCCCGCCTCTTCCTCCTCCGCCGCCGGAGCGCCGGCCTCACGCTCGAACAGGTTACGCGCGCTGCTCAGCGGAGGGCACACCGGCAGTGTCGGCATGGGGTGTTCTTCCGCGGCTCTGACGAGCAGGTCGGCGAACCGGATGAGGAACTGCTGGTAGTCGTCGCCGTGCTTGTTGGGAGTACGCATGATGTACTCGAGGCCTTCCTCCGCGTACACCCTAGGGAACTGGTCGAATCGGTACTGGAGATCGGCGACGGCTGGCGGCAAGGGCGACGGGAGCAGTTCCTCGCGATGCCAGAGCACCGGGATGAGGAGCGGCGGCTGCAGCACGAGGCGCTTGGCGCGGGCGTACTGCGTCACGCGCCGCAGAAAAACGTCGACCTCTTGCCCCGACACCCTGCTACGGAAGTAGTTGCGCGTGTATAGGCACAACATGACTCGGGCGGTGCGCAGTCCCTCGGCCACGGGCTCGCTCCACGTATCACCCGGTTCGATGCCGACCTGGTCGAAGAACCCGATCTCTTCCGCTTTGGTCGCCGCGCCCGTGTTGCCGCGGCTGACGATTTCGGCGGCCAGTTCTTCGTAGAAGCGACGGACGAGCTGCTTGGTCTGTCCTTCCTCGTTCGTCGTGTAACTAATGTCGTTACGACGCGCGTAGCTGAGGAAAAACCAGTAGTCGTTCATGGGAGTACGAGAATTATAGGAGGAACGCCCTAACGGATAGCCGCCAACTACTTCTGATACACCATGTCGTTCTTCAAATGCCGCAGCTTGAACTGCGTCGACAGGGAGATCAGCGACTCGGAGTGGCCCAGGAGCAGATACCCGCCTTCGATGAGGCGATTGTAAAAGTTGCTCACCACCACCTTCTTCGAAGCGTCGTCGAAGTAGATGATCACGTTGCGGCAGAAGACGACGTCGAGGTGGCCGAGGAGGGAGACGCGGGCTTCGTCGTAGAGGTTGAGGCGGCCGAAGGAGACCCGGTTGCGGACCTCGTCGCGGACGCGCCAGGAGCCGTCGCCTTCGCGGGTGAAGTACTTCTCGCGCATCAGCGGCTGCGTCGCGCGGAAGGCGTTCTCGCGGTAGAACCCCTTGCGCGCCTTCGCCAGGACCTGCTGGTTGATGTCGCTGGCGAAGATCTCGAACGCGGCGTGGTCGTACCAGCCCGACTCCTCGCAGCAGCATCGCGATCGAGTATGCCTCCTCCCCCGAGGAGCAGCCCGCCGACCAGATGCGGACCTTCTTCACCGGCTTCCGCGCCATCAGGTCCGGCACGATCTCGTCGATGAACGCCTGGAGCTGCGCCGGCTCGCGGAAGAAGTAGGTCTCGTTCGTCGTGACCAGGTCGAAGATCTGGTCGAACTCCGCATCCGCGCGCGGGTCGTATTGCAGAAAGTAGAAGTACTTCTGGAACGAGTCGAAGTTCAGCTCCCTCGCTCGCGGGGAAAGCCGCTTCTGGAGCAGGTACTTCGACGAGTCGTTGAACCAGATGCCCGAGCGGCGATAGATCTGGTCCCGCAGCAGCCGGAAGACATCGTCCGGCAGCTCGAGATGATGGTTCAACGAGAAGCTGAAGTTCGACATTGGGGCACGAAGTGCTGAGGTGCTGAGTGCTGGGTGCTGGGTCCGGGCGGGCGGGACTCAGCACTCAGCACTCAGCACTCAGCACTCACTCCGGGCTCCGTTTCATGGCCTGCAAAATCGCTGCGATGACGACTTCCCTCCGGCTGTCCGCCGTACGCCACGCTTCCTCGAGCAGATCGCGGTAGAGATCGCCGTGGCGGACGAACACGTCCGACACGTCGTCGAGGACGGCCGCGTTCTCCAGCGCCTTGAACAGGTGCGGGAAAGACGAGCGGTCCGGGACCTTGTCCAGCGCGAGGACCGCGGACTGCTGCACGTACGTGTCCGCATCCTCCAGAGCGCGGTGCAGCATCGGTAGCGCCGATTTGTCACCGCGGATGCCGAGGGCGGTGACCGCCGCGGCGCGGAGCCGCCAGTCCTCGCTCACCAGCGCGCTCACCAGGCGCTCGAACACATCCCACCCCGGGATGCGCGCCAGCGCGAGCATCGCCGCGCGCCGGATCTCCAGATCCGTCTCGTCGAGACACTGGAACAGCACGCCCTTCACGCGCGGGTCTTCCGCCTTGCCCAGCGCCTCGATCACGGCAATCCGCACCGGCGGCGGATCGTGAATGAGGTGCCGCATCAGCGGCTCGACCGAATCGGGATGGCGGTACTCACCCAGCGACTGCGCCGCCGCGGTGCGGATCCAGATGTCGTGATCGTCAAGAGAGCTGATCAGCGGAACGAGTCCCGTCTCCGGGCGATGGTGCGCGATCGCGTTGATCGCCGCGAGCCGCACCGCCGTCGCCTCGTCCGCCAGCGACAGCACCAGCGGATCGGCGAACCGCTCCTCCCCGAACTTGCCCATCAGCGACACGGCCTTCTGCCGGATCACCGCGTCGCTGTCCTTCGACGCCAGCAGCAGCTCGTCGTGATAGCCCTCGCCTAGGATGTTCACGTACACCGACAGCGAATTCAGCTTGATCGGGGTCGACGACGACTGCAGCAGCCGCCGGATCTTCGCCAGCACCTCGTTCTTCAGCTCCGGAAACGCGACCACCAGCGCCGAGATCGAGTTCACCGCCGCCTGCTGCGACGCCACGTCCCAGTCGTCGAGCTTCGCCAGCAGGTAGTCGATCGACGACCCGTCCGGGATCTCCCCCAGCGTCTCGATCGCCAGGCGCCGGATGATCGGATTCTCGTGATCCAGGAACTGCAGCACGCTCGGGATGATGTCCCGGCCGCCGACCACGTTCAGCACGCGCAGCAGCAGGCCGATGATCTCGTCCTCTTCCTCGTTCAGCAGAGCCTCGACGATCGCCGGCACCGCCGCCGGGCCGAAGTCGATCAGCGCCTGCGCAGCGGTCTCCGCCGTCTCGGGGTGCGACAGGTTCCCGATCAGCACCGGCAGCGCGCGCACGTCCCCGGACCAGCCCAGGAACTTGAGGATGAACATCTTGACCTCGCGCTTGGGCGTGGTCTGCAGATGCTCCGCGAGCGGCTCGATCTTGTCGCGCGGGAACGACTCCCGGAAGCGCGACTGAATGAGGCTGCCGCTCCGCCTCCTCCACGATCCGCGGCTTCGACGCCTCCGCGATCCGCACCAGCGCGCGCAGCGCCGTGAGGTTCAGCTTCTCGTCCGTGGTGATGATCCGCAAGCAGAAAGTTCACCGTACCGACGTCCGCGATCTTCCCGACCGCTTCCAGCACCGGCTTGCGCAGCGACTTCTCCGCGTACAGCGGCAGGATCGCCGGCAGCGCCGCGCGATCGCCGATCTCGCCGAGGGCCTCGATGATGTGGAACTTGAGCCAGAGGTCTTCACGCTCGCGGAGCACGCGCATGAGGTGCGGCAACGCCCCGGCGTCGCGATACTTGCCGAGCGAAGACACGATCGACGACGCGACGTTGACGTCGGTCTCGCGGCGCAGCAGGTCCAGGAGCATCTGGAACCCCTCGCGGCTGCGCAGGTCGCCGATGAGGTTGACCAGCGAGAGGCGGACGTCAATGTCCTGTTCGCGCCGCAGCCGCGCCACGATCGGCGCAATCGCCGACTCTCCGATCCGCACCAGTGCCTCGGTCGACGAATTCCGCTTGCCGGCATTTTCGGCGTCCGCCAGTGCGTCCAGCAGACCTTCGACGATCTCCGCGCGCGCGTCGCGGACGAAGCCGTCGACGATGGTCTTGCGCACGCGCCAGTCCTTGTCGCCGAGGAGCTCGAACATCAGCGGGAGATTCGCGCCCGTCGTCGACTGCGCGACCAGGAACGCGGCCTTCTGCCGGGCGTCCGGATCGGCCGATCGGGCCTGCTCGATGATCTGTGGGTCGGCGGTCATAAAAAAGTGCTGAGTGCTGAGTGCTGAGTGCTGAGTGTGCCGTCCGAAAACTCAGCACTCAGCACTCAGCACTCAGCACTGTCATTGTGTCCCTGTCCTGAGTCTGTCCAACTCTTCTCGCTTCATCTGCACGAACTGCTGCAGCGTCTCCGTGTAGATCTCCGTGTCGCGGCGGACGCGCTGAGGCACGCGTGAGTCGTAGTACTGGCGTCCTTCCTCGATCTCGCTCCTGAGGACGTCGAAGAAGTTGTTGTCGCGGATGCCCTGCTCCACTTTCGCCGCGTGGTAAATGATGATGTCCGACAGGATCAGGCGCGCGAGCCGCCGGGCTTCGTCGTATTCACGCGACTCCAGAGGCAGGTCGATCATGTCCCCGACGTCGGGGAAGAGCTTGTGGATGATCTGGCGGAACTCTTTCTCCGGGATCAGCTCCTCGATGTAGTCGTCCGCGCCGTAGAGGTTCGTCGGGTTCGCGCGGAAGCGGTTCGCCCGGAAGAGCGCGCCGATGAGGATCACCTTCGTGTTCTCGAGGGTCGCGTCGGCCTTGATCTCCTCGGTCACTTCCACGCCGAGCATGCCCTTAAGGTAGACGTTCACGATCACGAGCTCGGCGCGGGTCCGGCGGACGAACTCGAGGGTCGGGATCCCGGTCTCGAAATACGCGACTTCGAATCCGAGGGCCTGCAGGTGGTCGCCGAGAAACTTGCGGAAGGGGCGGGGCTCGTCGGCGATGGCGGCGGCACGCGGCGGCGCGGCATGCGCGCGAGGACCGGGATGCCGCCGGATGCCTTCGGCTTGAGCACCATCTGGAAGGAGCAGCTCGGGCAGGCGACGCGCACCGCCGCGGTCAGAGGAGACGGAATCGCCGCGCGGAAGATCGCGCCGCACTGTTTGCAGGTCAGGTCCATTGCGGAGGCTGGTCGAGTAGCTTGTCCAAATCGAGGAGGATCGTCAACGCATCGGCCACGCGGAAGACGCCTCGTACGGCCGCCTCCAGCTCCATCGAGTGTACGACCGGATGCGGCTCGACCTCGGACGGCGCAATCTTCACGACGCGCAGCACGCGGTCGACGATGAAGCCGATGATCTCGTTGCCCATGTCGATGACGACGATCCGGGCGAGCCCGTTTTCTTCGGTCTGCGGTGCCGTGACGCAGTTTCCGCCGCACGTCGACGAGGGTGACGATCGTGCCGCGGAGGGAGATGATCCCGACGACCGAGGCATCGGCGTTCGGGATGCGCGTGATCGGACGGCGGCGTGACGATCTCGACGATCTTCTCGATCTCGATGGCGTACTGCTCGCCGGCGATGAGGAAGGTGAGCAGCTCGAGCTGTTCCTTCGCCTCCACGACCTGCTCGACCCGCGCCACCCGCCGCTGCCCGGCCTCCGCCTTGAACCGCTCGAGCTTGGCGCTGGCTGCCGCGTCGTCGAGTGGCGCGAGTCGCCGAGCTCGTCGACACTCGTCGGCTCGTCGACTGGAAGACTCGTCGACTCCGGCGCTTTCTCTTCTGCGCCCTGCGCCCCGCCCCCCGCGCCCTTTTTCGCCTTCTTCCGGATCTTCGCCAGATCAACCATGCGCGGCCTCCATGCGGTGCTCGCGCGCCGCGGACAGCACGCGCGCGGGCTCGATCGTCTCCGCGTCCTCGCCGAACGCGTCCAGAAGCGAGGTCGTCGCGAGAGTGTTGATCAGGCGGGGGATGCCGCCGCTGCGCTGATGGATCTCTTCCATGGCTTCGCCTGCTGAAGGGGTTGCGCGAGCCGCCCGCGACGCGGATGCGGTGCTCGACGTACTCGATGGTCTCCTCCAGCGACAAAGGACCGAGAGAGTAGCGCATCCCGATGCGCTGCCGAAGGGGCGCGTAGGCCTCTCGGTCGAGGCGCGCCTCCAGCTCAGGCTGTCCGACGAGGACGACGCTCAGCAGATTCTGGTCGTCCAGCTGGAAGTTCGTGAGCAGCCGGATCTCGTCGAACGTCGCCTTCGAGGGGATCAGCTGCGCCTCGTCGATGATCAGCACCGGCTCGCGCTTCTGTTCATACAGCTCGTACAGTTTCGTGTGGAGCTGATCCAGCAGCGTCGTTGCGGAACCGCGGCGGATCGAGCTCCAGCCCGCGGGCGATGGAGCGGAGAAGCTGCATCGGCGTGAGGCGCGGATTGATGAGCAGCACCACCGGCCGCGAGTCGCCGACGCGGTCGATCAGCGCGCGGGAGAGCGTGGTCTTCCCCGAGCCGATGTCGCCGACGAGCAGCGCGAGCTCTTTCTCGTCGACCGAGTATTCGAGGCGGGCAAGCGCCTCGCGGTGCTGCCGGGACTCGTAGAGGAACGACGGATCGGGCGTCTTGCCGAAGGGCTTCGCCGCAAGGCCGAAGAACTCCTCAAACATTTGCTACCTGCGCCCGTGCCTCCCTCGCCTTTCCTCCGAAGTTGTCGATCAGCGTGCCCACGTCGACGACGAGCACGATCTCCCCTTCGCCGATCTCCGTTGCGCCGGCGATTCCGGGGATGGTCTTGAGCCGCTCGCCGATGGACTTGATGACCACTTCCTGCTGCCGCACCAGCGCGTCGACGAGGAGGCCGACCGTCCTTCTCCCCCGCGCGCGTGACGACGATGAACCACTTCGTGTCCGGTCCGTGGTCGTGGGCGTCGTGGATGTGGAACGCGTCGGCGAGCCGGAGCAGCGGCAGCGTGAAGTCGCGCAGCGTGAACACCTCGCGGCGCTCGACCGTGCGGATGTCGCGCGAGTAGATCCGCATCGATTCCTCGACCGACGTCAGCGGAATGGCGAACTTCTCCCCACCCGCGTCGACGATGAGCGCCTGGATGATCGCCAGGGTGATCGGCAGCGAGATCGCGGAACGTCGTCCCTTCGCCGATCCGCGTGATGACCTCGATCGACCCCTTCAGCTCCTGGATGTTGCTTCTTCACGACGTCGAGACCGACGCCGCGGCCGGAGATCTCGCTCACCGAGGTCGCGGTGGAGAAGCCCGGCATGAACAGCAGCTCGTTGGCGCGCTGCTGGTCGATCGTTTCCTTCTCGCCCACCAGCCCGCGGTCGATGGCCACGCGGCGGATCTTCTCCGCATCGATCCCGCGGCCGTCGTCGGTCACGTCGAGCACGACGGAGTTTCCCTGCTGGTATGCGTTCAGGACGACACGGCCGACCGGGGCCTTCCCTTTCTTCGCGCCGCTCGTCCGCGCTCTCGATGCCGTGATCGAGCGCGTTGCGGATGATGTGCATCAGCGGGTCGGTCAGCTCCTCGACCATCATCTTGTCGAGCTCCGTGTCCTCGCCGCGCAACACGAGCTCGATCTCCTTGTTCAGCTCGCGCGCGAGCTTGCGGACCGTTCTCGAGAGCTTCGAGTAGATCTGCCCCACCGGCACCATGCGGATCTCGATGACGGACTTCTGCAGCTCGTTGAGCTTGCGGTCGAGGTTGCGTGCGATCTTCCCCAGCTCGTGCGACGCCACGCGCCCCTGCTGCGGCGCGTGGCCCCTCCCGAGGAAAGCGCACGCGTGAGCGCGTCGAGCTGGGTCTTCTCGATGATCAGCTCGCCCACGATGTTCATCACGTGATCGAGCCGGGAGATGTCGACGCGCACGGTCTGGGACAGCGACCGCAGCGACACGTCCTCCTCGGCAGCCGGGACCCGCTGCTGCATGAGGGCGGGGTCGAGCGGCGGGAAGATGCCGCTCGGCAGCGCCGCCGCCGGCATCACCGCGCTCGATCTCCGCAGCGAGCTCACCGCCGCCTCGGGCGCCAGCGCCTGCACGGCGGCCGAGTCGAGGATCGAGCCGTAGAGCAGCCGGAAGGCGATGCCGTTCATGTTGCCGCTCGGGATCGCCGGCAGGGTGGAGATGACCTCGCCGGCCTCGCTCAGGCCCTGGGTCAGCGCCCGCAGGCGCTCGTCGAAGTCGGCGAAATCGAACGTGACCTCGACGGAGAGGATGTGCTTCCCGCTGCGCACGTTCTCGAGGAGGCGGTGCTCCTCGTACTCCGTGAGCGACTTCTTCGTCTGTTCGTCGAGGGTGAGCTGCGAGAGCGGGTCGTCCGCCTTCTGCTGCGGCTTCTGGTGATGATCGTGTGGATGCGGCTGGTCAGGCCGTCATGTCGACCAGCCCCGACGAGCGACGGGTCGTTGATGGCGATGACCAGGCGATTCAGGCTGTCGACGGAGTCGAAGAGGAGATCGATCAGGTCCTTCGAGATGGCGACCTTCCCCATGCGCAGCCTGTCGAGCATGTCCTCGAGGCTGTGCGACAGCTCGGAGATGTCGCCGAACCCGAGCATCCCGGCCAGGCCTTTGAGGGAGTGCACCTCGCGAAAGATCTTGTTGACCAGCTCCGGCCGGACGTTCTGCCCCTGGCTCTCGAACTCGACCAGGTCACGCGAAAGCGTGTCCAGCAGCTCCTCGGCCTCGCTGGTGAACTCTTCCCGTGCCCGATCGTCTTCTCTTGCCATCGCGGACCAGTGCGCATGGTAGCGCATGGGTTACCCGTTGCCCGAGACCAGTTACCCGGAAGCGACCCCTCATCCGGCCTTCGGCCACCTTCTCCCCTCGCCGAGGGGAGAAGGGCAACTGACCGTGGATCTCGCCAGATACACGAACGACGACGACTCCACTACGGCCCGGGTCACGGGCAACGGGTCACGGACAACGCCTCACGCCACGCGGAGCAGGCGCCGCAGCTTCTCGACCAGATCCCCGGCCTCGAACGGCTTGACCAGGTACTCCTCCGCGCCCAGTGCCGCGGCGCGGCGGCGGTCCTCCTCGGTCGACTTCGGTGGAGATCACCATGATCGGGATCGAGCGGTAGACGGGGTGGTTCTTGAGGAAGCTCACCAGTTCCAGGCCGTTGATGTCCGGCATGTTGATGTCGGTGAGGATGGCGTCGAACTTGTGGTGCGGGAGGGTCTTGAGCGCTTCGAAGCCGCTGGCCGCCTCGACGATCTCGAGGTCGTAGCTCTCCGTTCCGCTCTCGATGATGGTCGTGAGGTACGCCCGCATCGACGAGGAGTCTTCCACCACCAGGATCTTCATGACGTCAGCGCCGCCCCGCCCTCTCCGATGCGAACACCGCGTTTCCGAACGCGTATCCCGGCCTGCGACAGGAAGATCTCCAGTCCGGTCATGCTGTCGATCGGCGCGCGATGCTCGGCGTTGTCGCCGTACAGGATACCAATCAGCGCGGTTGCTGTGCATGATCGGCAGCGCGACGACCTCCGTCGGCAGTAGCCCGCCCAGGCGCTCGATGAGCTCGACGTTCACCGGCGTGCGGCGCATCTTCCCGTGATGCGCGCTCGCCCGCCGCCACCACGTCCGCGAGGATCGAGGGCTGATTCGCGCGCGAGACGCACCTCGCGCACGCGCTTGTCCATCGCGTCCTCGCCCCCGCGTGATCGCCGAAGCCGCCGAGGCCGACGAAGGCGTCCTCCGAGGCCATGAAGAGCGCGCCGCGGTCGAGGTACTCGGCGGACAGACGGAGGATCGTCGCCGACACCTGGCCGATGTCGTTCGGATTCGACAGCTCGTTGATCAGCTGCCGCAGGAGGCCGAACGAGCGGTCGATGGTCTCCTTGCGTCGCGAGCTCGTAGAACTTCTTCCCCGCTTCCACGCCCGCCGCCCGTGATCTGCTCCCACTGCTCGAACGAGCGCTCCGCGAACAGCACCAGCTCGTCCGCGAAGAGCGCGAGCTCCTCTTCGACCAGCCCCGGCTGCAGGCGCGCGGGCGTGGGCTTGGTGACGTAGAGATCGGCGCCGGCCGCAGCAGGTCATGCCGGCGGCGCAGGTCCGTCTCGGCTGTCGACCATCACGACCGGCAGTCGCGGGTTCTTGCGCTTCACCTGCTGCATCAGGCGCACCGAGGAGTCGTCGTCGGTGAGCTCGAGGAACGTGACGAAGAAACTGTTCGCCCGGAAGAGGTCCGTCATCGCCGAACGGACGTGGTCGAGGGTGCCGTACTGCGAAGATCTTCACGCCCTCTTTCGTGAACGCCCGCCGCGCCGCGACGCGCACGAGCGGGTTGCGCTCGAAGAGGACCACGTTGCGGAACGCCGCTTCCGGCGACTCGACTTCGAACAACCCGCCCGCGACCTTGAACTGTCCCGACGCGGCGGCCGGCGGCTGCACGCGCGGCGCCGCGGGCCGCAACCCCTCGGGCGCCGTGAACGACGACTCTTCTTCGATCGGCGTGAACCCGTCGCGTCCCCTCGCTTCGCTCGGGGCTTCGGTCAAAGCAGGCTTCGGGAACGGCAGCGACGTTGTCCGACGACGCGGCCTCCGCCAGCTTCGGAGGCTCCGGAGCCGCGAGCGGCTGTCCGAGCCCGAGGTTCAGCGAGGCAGGCGTCGTCTCCGCGGAGGCTGAGCCGCGCAGCAGCGCCTTCCCCGCCTTCAGCGACTCCTCCAGACCCTTCAGCGGCTTGATCTTCTCGCCGTCGGCCGAGCCGAGGAGCTTGTTCGGCGGCAAGCCGCCGTCCTTGAAGAGCCCATCCGGATCGTGCTCCAGATCCGCCGCGCTCATCGTCTCGCTGAGGATGAAGTTGAACTCCCCCTCCTTGCTGAGCAGCAGCGGCGTGACCACGTTCAGGACCCGCTGCCGCACCGCGTTCGCGAGGTCGTCCTTCGAGAGGATGTTCATCTCCAGGATCGTCATCCCGGCGGAGATCCCGTTCTCCTCCATCTGCCGCACCATCTTCGCCTGCGCGGCATTGAGGAGCTGCGTGCCTTCGAGGAAGGCCACCAGGTCCGGATACTCCGGCGACGCGGCATTGACGACGAGGCCCTGCCGGAACAGCACCGTGTGCCGTCCAACCTCGTTGATGATCTCCAGCACACCCGTCCTTCGCGACAGGTACACGATCTGGATGATGTCGGTGAGGGACAGATCCTCGAGGCGCCCCAGCAGGCTCATTGCCCCCTCCCGGCCGGAGGGCAGAGCGCAGAGGGCAGAGCGCAGAAAGGAATCCGGCGGCTGGCTTCTGCCCTCTGCGCTCTGCGCTCTGCCCTCTGCATCACGGGGCGAGATTGTAACGTTTCAGAATCCCGTCCAATATGCCGTTGATGAACTGACTCGATTTCTGCGTGCCGTATTTCTTCGCGATCTCGATGGCCTCGTCGATGATCACCAGCTTCGGCGTGTCGTCCTCGTGCAGGAATTCGTAGACCGACATGCGGATGATGTTGCGGTCCACGGCGGCCATCCGCGACAGCCGCCAGTTCTCGGCCTGGTTCTGGATCATCTCGTCGATCGCGGGCATGTGCGCGACCGTGCCGTGGAAGATCTTCGTCGCGAACTCGCGTGTGTTCGGCTTCGATTTCTGCAGCTCCTCGAACGTGTCGATGATCTGCTCGGGCTGATTCCCGGACATGTCGTGCTGAAAGAGCATCTGCAACGCGAGCTCACGCGCTTTCCGGCGGGCACCCATCAGAACGTCTCCTCCGTGCGAAGCGCGCGCCACAAGTTCGCCATCTCGATCGCCGCCAGCGCCGCCTCCCAGCCCTTGTTCGACGTCCCCGGCGACGACCTCTCCACCGCCTGCTCCAGCGTGTTGCAGGTGATCACCCCGAACGCGATCGGGAACCGCGCCTCGACCGCTACGCGCGACAGGTCGTTCGTCACCTGAGCCGAGATGAAGTCGAAGTGCGGCGTGTCGCCGCGCAACAGGCATCCGAGGGTGATCAGGGCGTCGTGGTCGTGGGTCCCGGTGAGGGTCGCGGCCAGCGTCGGGATCTCGAACGCCCCCGGGACGCGGTAGACCGAGATGTTGTCGTCGGTCGCGCCATGGCGCTGCAGGCACGTGAGCGCGCCGTCCAGCAGTCCGGACACGATCTCGTCGTTGAAACGGCTGGCGATGACTCCGAAACGGAGTCCCTGGGCATCGAGGTCACCTTCGAAAGAGCGGGGCATTGCGGGCGCGCATTATAGAGGTTGCGAATCACTGTCACGCGGCGCGACGCAGCGGAACCGCCGAGTGCCACTGCAGCGGCGAGATCGCCTCGGGGGGCGCCAGTTCGATGTGCAGAACCCGGCGGTGCTGGGCGGTGCGCGCCGGGGATGAGGCGTGGACGAGCAGCGGCCGCATGAGGAGCATCCCGCCCTGCGGGACGTACAGCTCCACGACCGGACCTCCCGCTACCACACCCGCCAGTTCTTCCTCTTCCAGCTTGCCGGCGTGATGACTGCCGGGGATCGCCAGCAGCGGCCCGTTGTCCGCGCCGCACTCGTCGATGTGCACCCGGATGGCGATCATCTGCGACAGCACGCCTGCCGGCGCTTCCGCGTGCAGCACACCCGCCTTCGTGCTCCAGGCCCCATATCCCTGGGCCTGCATCCGTTCCTTCACCGCGATCACACAGTCCTGATGCCACTGCGCGCGCCAGTTCGCATCCATCGTCTTGTCGAACAGCGTCGCCTTCACGGCCACCAGATCGCGGCCGATCACCGACCACAGGTAGCTGCCCAGGCGCTCATGGTTCAGCAGCTTGATCACCGTCGGATGCGAGATCAGGTTCCGGATTCCACCCCGCCCCGCCCCGATCACCGCCGGCAACGACGCCGCGATGTGGTCACACTGATGTTTGGCGAGCAGAATGTCCGCAAGCGCGTATCCGTCTCCGTCGAGATCGTCCATGGCCGCATCCTACCCCGGATTCGCAGCGAGCACCTGCGGCGCCGGCGGAACGTACGCTGAAGAGGGCGTGTTACCATCGATTGCGATGTTGAAGAAGCGCGAGATTCTTTCGCCAGCATTCCCTTCGTCAAGCGGGTTTACGCTGGAAGAGGCAATGGCCGCAGTTCGTGCCGTCTACCGCAACCCTGCCACCGGAAAGTTCGTGGTGGGAGAACACGGTGAGTCGTTGCCAGAATTGCGCAAACGCGTACGCGCCAGGAATGCCGCCGCGAAATCCCGTAAGCGCTGAGATGAATGCCGTCTTACGAACGTAGCGTCTTCGTCAACTTTCCCTATGACGAGACGTATGCGCGCCTTTCCAACGCCATCATTTTTGCAGTTCACGATTGCGGTTTCGACGTACGGTCGGCGCTTGAAGTCGAAGACAGCGGCCGGGCACGCGTCGAAAAGATTCTCGACATCATCGAGCAGTCGAAACTCGGCATCCATGACATCTCGCGTGCGGGTCTGGACCGACGTACGAAACTCGCCCGGTTCAACATGCCTCTCGAGCTGGGATTCTTCCTCGGCGCCAAACGTTACGGCTCTCCCCAAGATCGGGAGAAGCACTGTCTGATCCTCGACCGCGATCGATACCGGTATCGGGACTTCTGCTCGGATATCGCCGGGCAGGACATCCGCGCCCACGGCGGCGACCCTCGAAACGCAATTCGCGCGGTGCGGGATTGGCTGAGCAATCATCGCAGCGATGCGTTGCTTCCGGGTGGGGCGGTCATCTTTCAACGGTACGAAGTATTTCGCTTGCAGCTACCACAGC
The DNA here is from genome assembly GCA_963821585.1 of uncultured Acidobacteriota bacterium. Taxonomy (GTDB): domain Bacteria; phylum Acidobacteriota; class Thermoanaerobaculia; order Gp7-AA8; family Gp7-AA8; genus QHVT01. Next base: position 1,112,173 of record CAWGEI010000003.1, on the reverse strand, counting down.
AGGCACGCAACCTGAGGCTCGATCATCGCGAGCTCACCTTCCGCGACTACGTGCATCTGGTCACTGCCTGGCTGAAAGTAACACCTTGGTAAAGCGCCCCTACTTCGCGCCCTTCGCCACCATCGCCGCCGGCGCGTTGCGCTCCTCGCCCTGCGTCGCGTAGAAATCCACGATGCCCTGGTACACCGCTTCCGCGAGCTGCTGGCGGTGCGCCTTCGTCTGGATCAGCTCGCGGTCTTTGCGGTTGCCGAGGTTGCCGACTTCGAGGAGGAGACGGGTGGGGATCTGATTGTGGCGGATGACGGCGGGGACCCATTCCTTGCCGCGGCGAATGACGTTGTCGCGTACGGGCTCGAACGGGTGCACCTTCAACCGCTTGCGGCCGAACGACTCCATCACCGACTCCGCGAGCTCACGCGACAACCCTTCGGCCTCGAGTGCGGAGCGCCGGGTGTGCGTCACCGTCTGCTGCTCCCGCACCTCGGCCCGCGCGAGGTAGATCTCGCCCGTCTTCTGATACGAGCCTTTGACGAAGCTCGCGCCCGGGATGTAGGCCATCGCGCCGCGTAAAGACGGGTGCAGCGAGTCCGCGTGGATGGAGATGAAGATCACCTTCTCCCGCGGCACGCCCGTCTTTATGGCCCGGCGGAAGATCGAGTTCGCGAGATACCAGCGCAGATTGACGCCCACGATGGCGTCGTCCAGCTGGTACTTTGGCGTGGTCTGTACGAAATGGTCGTTCGCGCCACGGAGGACGTCCCTGTTCGACGACAGCGAAGCCGTTCTCTTTCGACCTGGTCGTCATCGACACCTTCGCCTCGCTGTCCTTCTCCAGGATCTTCATGAGCCGGCAGGCGACGTCGTACACATACGCCGACTCCCACAGATCGTCGTGCGCCGTGCCCGGGTCCGTCCCGCCATGTCCCGCGTCGAGGATCACATGCACTCCCGACAACCCCGTCGCCCGCGTCCGCTTCGCGACCATCGCGCTCTCGCGCCGCGTCGCCTCCTGCGCGATGCGCTCCGGCGCATCGCGCGGCAGGAACTCCGGCGACAGCAGGTCCATCGGGATCCGCACCGGATAGTCGACCGGGATCCTCGCGACGTCCTCGATCTCATTGAACTTCACAATGCGGTCGATGACGTCGTTCACGTCCCGGGCATAGACGCGTCCGGTGAAACGGATGGCGACCGACGAGTACAGCGCCTCGCCCTTCTGCAGTCGATAGACGGCATGAGGCTCGGCGGCGGAACGCGCGTACTGCAGCGACGACGTCAGAGACGGTGGTCCCGGAACCGCGACCACAGTCGCCTCCGGAACATCTTCATCCGCTGTTGCACGCTGAGTCGCATCGTCCGCGGGTTTCCGAATCTCTGCTGCCGTCTTCGGTGCATTCTCTTCCTCCGAGCTCCCGCCGAATGCGGCGGTGAGCAACCGTTTGGGAATGAGGATCACGTCACCTTTTCGGGTCGAGAGTCCCTGACTCGGGTTGGCCTTGCGGATGAGGGTGTAGTTCCCGCCGGCTCCGGTGAACCACTCCGCGATGTTCCAGAGCGATTCCCCTTCGATGCCGCGCGCGCCGACGACGACGTGCTTCCAGCCGTTCGCCGTGCGCCGGTCTTTCGGGAAGAGCGTGCTGACGATGTCGCGCTGCAGCTCGGGGCGCAGCAGCGCATACGGAACGTGAATCGGCTTGTGCGTCTTCAGCGTCTCGTTGGCTTCATTGAGCGCCGCGATCTCCTCCCAGTTCGCAGCGTCCCCGGTGACCCGCCGGGCGAGCCGCGTCCACGCGTCGCCTTGGTGTGGATTGACCGTGACGTCGATCTGGTAGTCGCGCGCGAGGGTTGCACGCAGGGAGGGAGAGACCTGTGCGGTGGCGATGGGAGTCTGTGCGGAGAGAGAACCCGCCTGGACGATCAGGAAAAGCCACACCCACCCGCAACGCACGGACGAATTGTACACCTCGTTCTCCCCACTTCGGGTTACCGTGAGGCATCGGAGAACGACCATGCGTAAATTGATGCTGGGCTTCGTCCTGGCCCTGTCCCTCGTGTCCGCCGCCCCCCTGTTCGCCATCAACTTCGGCGGCTCGCCGATGATCATTCCGGTCGTCGGGCGGTTTCCGGGCAGCGGCGGGACGCAGTGGCGTACGGACGTCTTCCTCAGCAGTCCCGGGAGCGGGACGCAGCTCGCGACGCTGAGGTTCTACCCGACGGGCGGTACGGTGCGGCAGGCTACCGTCACCATGGGACCGTTCTCGACGGCGACGTTCCCCGACATCGTGCTGAACACGTTCGGCATGGAGAACGCGGGTGGAGTGCTGGAAGTGTCTGTCGCCGCAGGATTTGCCATCCAGGCCCGGGCCACGATCTACAACAGCGGCAACCCGGCGGGAGTGTTCGGTCAGGGAGTCCCGGGAATCGCCCTGGATTATCTGAACCGCCAGGCATTCCTCTTCGGACTCTCCGGCATCAGCGGCAGCCGCGTGAACATCGGAGCGGCGAACCCCAACGACGCGCCGGTCGAAGTGACGTTCTCCGTCATCGACGGCACAGGCGCCCCTGTGGCGTCGCGATCGACGACGATCGCCCCGCACGCCTACGTTCAGTACAGCGACATCTTCAACTCCTTCGCAATCCCGGCCCAGGCGAACCTGACCGTGAACATCTACACAAGCGGCGCTCCGATCTACGGCTACTCGTCCGAGGTGCGGAACGACACCGGAGACGCGGTGTTCAACTTCGGAACGAGCCCGAACTCATGATGACCCCGGCGGGCAGCAGCCGCCAATAGCTCGTCTCGCTCTCGAAAAACCCCGCCGCGCGGAACAGCGACCGTTCGCCGAAGTGCGGAGCCATGATCTGCAGCGACAGCGGTAGCCCCGCTTTGTCCAACCCCGAGGGGACGGCGATGGCCGGGACGCCGACGAGGTTCGCCGGCGCGGTGAAGATGTCGGAGAGGTACATCGACAGCGGGTCGTCCGTCTTCGCGCCGATCGTGAACGCCGGCTCCGGCGTCGTCGGCGTGATCAGGTAGTCGAACGTTTTGAACGCCTCGGCGAACTCGTGCCGCAGCTTCGCCCGCACGCGCTGCGCGCGGCCGTAGTACGCGTCGTAGTAGCCGGACGACAGCGCAAACGTCCCCAGCATGATCCGCCGCTTCACCTCGGCGCCGAATCCCTCGCCGCGCGAGTCGAAGTAGACGTCGTCGAGCGTACGCGCGCGGGCGCTGCGGTGGCCGTACCGGATCCCGTCGAACCGCGACAGGTTCGCGCTCGCCTCCGCGTTCGCCACGATGTAGTAGACGGCGATCGCGTAGCTGATCGTCGGAATGCTCGACTGCTCGACGATCGCGCCGCCGCCGCGGAGGACGTCCACCGCCGCGTCGAAGTTCGCGCGCACTTCGCCTTCGAGGCGCTCGACTGCCTCCCGGACGATGCCGAAGCGCAGGCCCTTCACGCCTGAGGCAACGTCCGCAGCGTAATCGTCGACCGGCACGGTGCTCGACGTCGAGTCCAGCGGATCGTGTCCCGCGATGATCCCCAGCGCCTCCGCGCAATCACGCGCCGTCTTCGTGACGATCCCGATCTGATCGAGCCCCGACGCGAACGCCACCAGGCCACGCCGGCTCACCCGCCCGTACGTCGGCTTCAGACCGACTACGCCACAGAACGCCGCCGGCTGCCGCACCGAGCCGCCCGTTTCCGACCCCAGCGCCACCGGCACCATCCGTGCCGCCACCGCCGCGGCCGAACCGCCGGACGACCCGCCCGCCACACGCGTCCGGTCCCACGGATTCCGCGTAACGCCGAACGCCGAATGCTCCGTCGACGAGCCCATCGCGAACTCGTCGAGGTTCGCCTTCCCCACGATCGACGCGCCCCGCGCTCGCAGCCGTTCCACCACATGTGCGTCGAACGGAGAGACGAAATCGCCGAGGATGCGCGAGGCGCACGTCGTCGGCATGTCGGTCGTGACGATGTTGTCCTTGATCGCGATCGGCAGCACCCCCGCGGGCGCGTCGCGATTCACGTGCAGGAACGCGTGCAGGTCGCCGTCGCGGATGTCGATCGCGTTCAGACACGCATCCACGTACTCCCGCGGCGAGACCGCCTCGCGCGCCTCCGTCCACGGCAGCTCGAGCAGCTCACTCACCGCCGATCACCTTCGGTACGACGAAGAAGCCGTCCCGCCATGCCGGCGCGTTCCGCGCCGCCTGCTCTCTTTCGATCGACGGCCGAGGCTCGTCCTCGCGCAACGGAGTCACCGTGACGTCCCGCTCCTCGAACCCCGACGCGTCCACCTCCCGGAGCTGATCGATGTAGGTCAGGATCTTCGTCATCTCCGAGGCCATCCGGTCCAGGCCCGCGTCGTCGAACTCCAGATGCGCCAGCTCGGCCACGCGGCGCGCTTCGTCACGATCGATGTCCATGGGTGACCCTTATAGGTGACTGAACACGCTTCGCGCAATCGTGAGGCAGCCGGGTTGACGCTCGAATCAACGCGTGGCGAGATATGCGCGCACGAGCTCGTCGTCAGAGCGGAAAAAAAGGCTCACGGAGATCCTCGTGCGGCAGAGCAGGCCGCAGGGAGACCGCAGCACGATCTCCCGCTTCCATTCCGGCCGCGACGTCACCTGCTGCACGACCGCCAGCGACGGCCGCGGCAGCGTGGCGCCCTTACGGACCGCCGCGTCGAGTGCCGCGTACTCCGGCGACAGCACCACGCCCGCGGCGAGCACGCCGAGAAGGACGTTGGCGGCGATGAGAACGGCCAGGACCCGCGACGCACGCATTCACGGTGCAGCTTACAGGAGCGCCGGCCGCTGGCCGGCCGGTCCTCCGGCCGCTGGCCGGTACCGACGGGCCGTCGGTGGACCGGCCGACGGGCCGTCGGCGCTCCGTTACTTCGCCAGCGCGGGCACGATCGGCAGCGTGAGCTTCTCCGTCAGACGGATCACCGTCAGCAGCGCCTGGCGGCCGACGCGCTCCTCCGTCAGCAGCCGGTGCAGGTCGTCGACCGAGGAGACCGGGTGGGCGTCGAAGGCGATGATCAGATCGCCGTCGTGCAGGCCGGCCTGCTCCGCGGGACTCCCCTTCTCCACGCCCACCACCAGCGCGCCGCTCTCGACCGGCAGGTCATAATACCGGACCATCCGACGGTGCACCGGCACGGACTGCCCCGAGACGCCGATGTAGCTGCGCGTGATCTGTCCGTCCCGCATCAGCCGTGTCGCGACGAACTTCGCCGTGTTGATTCCGATCGCGAAGCAGATCCCCTGCGCCGGCAGGATCACCGCCGTGTTCACGCCGATCACCTCCGCCCGCGAGTTCACCAGCGGCCCGCCGGAATTCCCCGGATTCAGCGCCGCGTCGGTCTGGATCACGCTGTCGATCAGCCGTCCGCTCTTCGCGCGCATCGTGCGCCCGAGGGCGCTGACGACGCCGGCGGTGACGGTGGTCTGGAAGCCGAGAGGGTTCCCTACCGCGACCACGAGCTGTCCGGGCCGGATCGAATCCGAATCGCCGAGCTGCGCCGGAATCTGGTTCGGCGCCGAGATCCGCACCACCGCCAGGTCCGTGTGCGGATCGTTCCCGATGATGCTCGCCGTACAGCGCGTGCCGTCGACGAGCGTCACCTCGATCGACGTCGCGCCGGTCACGACGTGGCTGTTGGTGAGGATGAAGCCGTCCGGCGTGAACAGGAAGCCCGAGCCGCCGCTGCGGTGCTCGCCGCCCTTGCCCAGCGTCTTCACCGCGATGTTGACCACCGAGGGCGTAATGCGCTCCGCCGCCTCGGTGACGGCCACGGAGTACGCGTCGAGGAGTGTGTCGTCGTGCAGTCGCATCTCACTGATCAGAACAAGCGCGTATTCCTCTGGTAGCCTCGGAACGTGCGCGCACTCCTGCTCACCCTCGCGCTGGCCCTGCCGTGCGACCCGGGCATCCCGCTGGTCAACCCGACCCTGTGGATGCAGAGCGCCGCCGAGTACCGCGTCGCGGCGCTGCAGACCTACACCGCCGCGCGTCTCGCGCTCGATGCCGCGCTGGAGGAGAAATCCTCCCTCCCGCCCGCGGTCATCCTCGATCTCGACGAGACCGCGCTCGACAACAGCGTCTTCGCCGCGCGCATGATCGCGCAACACAAATCCTTCACTTTCGGCGCGGACTGGAGCGCGTGGGTCAACGAGTCCGCGTCAGCGGCGATCCCCGGCGCGCGGGAGTTCCTCGTCTACGCGCAGAGCCGCGGCGTCACGCCGGTCTACATCACAAACCGCACCACCGACATGGACGCCGCGACGCGAGCAAACCTCCGGAAGCTCGGCTTCCCCCTCGCCGCGGACACGCTCCTCCTGCGCGAGCTCGACGGCACTACCGACAAGACCGCGCGCCGCAACGCCGTCGCCGCGCGCTACCGCGTTCTCCTCCTCCTCGGCGACGCCCGAAATGACTTCCCGAGCGCCGATACCCCCGAGAACTGGGGCACGCGCTGGTTCATCCTGCCCAACGCGATCTACGGATCGTGGTTGAGCGGCACCCGCTAGGAAAAACCTTCCGGTTTTGCCCGCCTTCCAGCAAACTCCTCCGCGATGCAGAAGAAGCTCTTCGCCGCGCTCCTCACCGCCGCCCTCGCCCTCACCGCCGCAGCCCAGGATGTCCCCCTCTTCACCAGCGATTTTCCGCCCGAGGAGTTCACAGCGCGGCGGGCGAAGGTCTATGCCGCCATCGGCGAGAACGCCGTCGCTGTCGTCCAGGGCGCACCCTCGCCCGACAACTACGCGCGCTTCCGGCAGACCAACGAGTTTTACTACCTCTGCGGCGTCGAAGTACCGCACGCCTACCTCGCCATCGACGGCGGGATGAAGCGCACGTCCCTCTACCTCCCGCACCGCAATGAAGGACGCGAGTCGTCGGAAGGCAAGCTCCTCTCCGCCGAAGACGCCGACGAGATCAAGAAGCTCACCGGCGTCGACGCCGTGTTCCCGTTGGAGATGCTCTCCGAGCACCTCGCGCGGCTGGCGCGCTCCGAGCCCGCGCGGGCGCTCTACACGCCCTTCCAGCCGAGCGAAGGGACCGCCACCAGCCGCGACCTCGCCCTGCGGCGTATCGCCGACACCAGCAACGATCCGTGGGACGGCCGCGCCTCCCGCGAGGCCACCTTCCTCGCGTCGCTGCGCGCCCGCTATCCGCAATACGAGCTGCGCGACCTCACGCCCACGCTCGACAAGCTGCGACTCATCAAGAGCCCGCGCGAGATCGCGCTCATCACCAAAGCCACGCGCCTCTCCGGCCTTGCACTCATGGAAGCCATGCGCTCCACCGAGCCGGGCATCCTCGAGTCCGAGCTCGACGCCGTCGCGAAGTACGTTTTCTATCGAAACGGTGCGCAGGGCGACGCGTACTACTCCCTCATCGCCAACGGCACCAACGCCTACTTCCCGCATTACAGCGCCGGCAAGACCCGCCTCCGCGACGGCGACCTCGTGCTCATGGACTACGCGCCGGACGTCGGCTACTACATGAGCGACATCACGCGCCAGTTCCCGGTCAACGGCAAGTTCACTCCCGACCAGCGCGACCTCTACACCTTCTACCTCGGCTGCTACCGCGCCATCCTCGACGCCATCCGTCCCGGCATCACCGCGCAGCAGGTCAAGAAGGAAGCGCTCGTGAAGATGGACGCCCTCCTCGCGCGCAGCAAGTTCTCCAAGGAGATCTACACCAAGGGCGCGAAGGAGTTCGTCGACAGCTACCGCCGCTTCGCCGACTACCCCCGCGGAGGCCTCGGCCACTGGGTGGGCATGGCCACGCACGACGTCGGCACCGACTCCGGCCCGCTGCGCCCCGGCATGGTCTTCACCATCGAGCCCGCGCTGCGCATCCCCGAGGAACGGATCTACATCCGGCTGGAAGACCTGATCGTAATCACCGAGAAAGGCAAGGACGTGCCCAGCCTCTTCATCCCGCTGGACGTGGACGGCATCGAGGCGTTGATGAAGGAAGAGGGGATGCTGCAGCGGTATCCGCTGGATCGCGGCGCGAAATAGTTCTCCGTCCCCCCTGTGGAGTGCGGCGGCAACGCCGCCGCTTTCGAATTCGCGCGGCAACTGCGTAACGGTTGCGGCTTGCGGCGCACGAATAGGAAAGCGGCGGCGCTGCCGCCGCACTCCTTATAGGCTTGTGCCACCTTCAACAGTGGTGTAGTGTTGCGCTTGTGTACAACACCGCCACGGACGCTTCATGCTGGTGAACCTCGACCCGCAGGATGCGCGGCCGCTGTACCTCCAGATCATGGACGAGGTGCGGCGGGCGGTCGTCGTGGGCACGCTGCGGGCCGAGGATCCGCTTCCCTCAGTGCGCGAGCTCGCCGGTGAGTTGGTCGTGAATCCCCGCACCGTCTCCCAGGCCTATCAGGAGCTCGAGCGGGAGGGCGTCATCTACGTGCGCCGGGGGCAGGGGACGTTCGTCTCTCCCACCGTCCGGCGCGGCGCCGGAGAGCGGCGCAGCCTGGCGATGGCGGTGGCGAAACGCGCGCTGCTCGAGGCGCGGCGGAACGGCGTGAAGGCCGACGAGCTCGTGGCGATGATTCAGAAACTGGTAGCCAAGGAGGACGAATGAGCGGCTTGCCGGATTCATTCGCTGTAACCACGCACGGCCTGTCGATGCGCTACGGAAACGAGACCGCACTCGCCGGCGTCGACATGCGCGTCCCCGAGGGAGCCGTCTACGTCCTCATCGGAGCCAACGGCGCCGGGAAGAGCACCGCGATGAAGGTCCTGCTGAACCTCGAACGGCCGGATGCGGGGCGCGCGGAAGTCTTCGGGCTCGACACCGCCTCCCACGGTCCGGAGGTGCGGGCGCACGTGGGCTACATCCCGGAGTCTCACGAGCACGACTACAAATGGATGACGTCCGGGCGGCTGATCCAACACGTCGCGGCGCACTATCCCGCGTGGGACCACGCGTACGCCGCGCAGCTCGTCGAGATCTTCGGCGTCCGCCTCGCGCGGAAGGTCGGCACGCTCTCGAAAGGCGAGAACCGGCGGTTGCAGTTCGTCCTCGCGCTCGCCCATCGCCCTCCCCTCCTGCTGCTCGACGAGCCCACCGACGGCCTCGACCCGCTGATGCGCAACCGCACGCTCGCGCACCTGGCCGAGCACCTGGCCGACACCCCCACCACGGTCGTGATCGCGACGCATCACATCACCGAGGTGGAGAGCCTCGCCGATCACGTCGGCGTGCTCCGCGAGGGGCGTCTCGTCTCACAGATGACCCGCGACGAGCTGCGGAGGACCGTCCGCCGCTATCGCGTCGAAGTCGCTGAGGGCTGGGAGGCGCCGCCTGAGCTGCGGATCGCGAGCCTCCGGCGCTCGCGCGCCGGCCGCGAAGTGCAGTTGACGTTGATCGGCGAACCGGACGACGTCACCGCGCGTCTCGCCGGCGCGGGCGCAACGGTGCGCGACGTCACGCCACTGGCGCTCGAAGAGGCGGCCCTCGCGTTTCTGGCCGAGGAGGGAACGCCATGAGTGCAGTGACTCTTCACCCGATCCCGCGTTGGCGCGACGTCGTGCTCGAGCAGGTCCGGATCGTCGGTCTGAGTCTCCGCACCGTGGCGCTGGTCTTCGCCATCGTCCTCGGCGCCGGCACGCTCATGATCGGGAGCGAGATCATCGGCGGAGGTCCGGGGTTCGATTCCCGCGAGACGTTCCCGACCGCCCTGGTCTCCTTCCTCTATCCCTTTGCCGTCTGGCGAGGGGAGCGGCTCTTCGGGCCCGCCTTCCTCTGGACCCTTCCCGTAGACAGGCGGCGGCTGGCGCTCGCAAAAGTGCTGGCGGGGTGGGTGTGGCTGATGGCTGCCCTGGCGGTCTTCGTCTCGTGGCTGCTCACGCTGACGTTCCTGTCCCGCGCGACGCCCGCCGCTCCCATCCTCGCGCGCATCCCGTTCACCGCGACCCTCGCGGCGTACCTGTTCGGCAGTGCGCTGGTGCTGGGCCTGCGCCACCCCCTGCGCTGGCTGCTCGGAGCCGTCGGCGTGCTCTTCCTGATGGGCACTCTCAGTGATGTCCTCAGCCAGCCGAACGATGGGGAGTGGCAGCACGTCCCTGGAGCGAGTGCCTTCTTTTCCGCGGTCGAACGCGCGGCGGCGCTTTGGCAAACGCTGCCTGATGCCGCACGGTGGTCGATCACCATCTTCCTCTGGTTCGGAGCCGGCGCGGCCGTGCTCTGGATCGCCGCCTCGCGACACCGCGAGCGCCGGCGGACCTGACGTCCATCAACTCTCAACCAACCATCAATCCTTCGGAGAACTCGATGCTCACCCTTCAAGACGTCAGTCACGTCTATGCCAATGGCACGCGCGCGCTCGACCACGTCACCCTGTCCATCCCCCGCGGCATGTACGGCCTCCTCGGCCCGAACGGCGCCGGCAAGTCCACGCTGATGCGCGCGATCGCCACGTTGCAGACGCCGTCCGAGGGGACGATTCGCTTCGGCGACCCGACGTCAGGAGAGGCGATCGACGTCATCGCCGAGCCCGAAAAGTTGCGGCGCTCCCTCGGCTACCTCCCCCAGGACTTCGGCGTCTATCCGCGCGTCTCCGCGTACGAGATGCTCGACCACATGGCGGTGCTCAAAGGCGTCGCCACGCCGGCCGACCGCAAAACCACCGTCGAGACCCTCCTGCAACAGACAAATCTGTGGGACGTCCGCAAGAAGATGCTCTCCGGTTTTTCCGGCGGCATGCGCCAGCGCTTCGGCATCGCCCAGGCGCTGATCGGCAATCCGGCGCTGATCATCGTCGACGAGCCCACCGCCGGCCTCGACCCGGAAGAGCGCAACCGCTTTCTGAATCTGCTCGCGGAGATCGGCGAGAGCGTGGTGGTGATCCTCTCGACCCACATCGTCGAGGACGTGTCGGATCTCTGCCACCGCATGGCCGTGCTCGCGGACGGGCGCGTCCAGCGCGAAGGGGCACCGCAGGAGCTCATCCACTCCACCCGCGGGCGGGTCTGGATGAAGGTCGTCGATCGCGGCGAGCTCGCCCGCTATCGCGAGCAGTACGAGATCCTCTCCACCCGTCTCTTCGCCGGACGGACGGTGCTGCACGTTCTCGCCGACAGCGATCCCGGCAACGGCTTCACCTCGGTCGACGCCGGCCTGCAGGACGTCTACTTCTCCACGCTCGTGGAAGCGCGCCGCGCGGCCTGAGGACCACGACGATGCTCACCACGATCGCCCGCTTCGAATTCCGCTACCTGCTCCGGAACCCGCTCGTGTGGTTGACCGCCGCGGTGACCTTCACGATGTTCTTCCTGTCGATGAACATGGCCGGCTTCGAGCTCGGCTCCGAGGGTGGACTCTTCAGGAACGCGGCCTACACCGTACTGCGCAACTACCTGGTGGTCTCGGTCCTCTTCATGTTCGTGACGACGTCATTCGTCGCCAACGTGATCATCCGCGACGACGAGACCGGCTTCGGCCCGATCATCCGTTCGACGAGGATCAGCAAGCTCGATTACCTGCTGGGCCGGTTCCTCGGCGCCTTCGCGATCGCGGCGCTCCTCACGCTGCTCGTGCCGGCGGGCATGGGGCTCGGATCGCTGATGCCGTGGGCCGACCCCGCCAGCCTCGGCCCCAACCGGCTCGTCGACCATCTCTATGCCTATTTCCTGATCGCGCTGCCGAACCTCTTCATCCACTCCGCGGTCTTCTTCGCTCTGGCGACGATCACCCGCTCGATCATGGCGACCTACCTCGGCGTCATCGGCTTCGTCTCCGGTTTCTTCACCCTGGAGGGTGCCTTTCAGGATCGGCCGCAGCTCCAGACGGCGATCGCGATCGCGGAGCCGTTCGGATCGCGCGCCCTCAGCGACGCCGTTCGTTACTGGACGGTGCCCGAGCGGAACGCGACGCTGCCCGATCTCGCCGGGGCCCTGCTCTACAACCGGTTGCTGTGGATCGGCGTCGCCATCGGCTTTCTGGCTGTCGCGTATGCCGCCTTTCGCTTCGCCGACCAAGGGATGTCCAAGCGCGAGCGGAAGAAGCAGAAGCTGGTGCAGCGAGCGTCCGCCTCAGGCTCCAGGCCCACGATATCCATAGCATTACCCAACCCCCGGCACGGCAGTGCGGCGCTGCGCGCACTGGTGTGGATGCGCATGAAGTTCGAAGCCAGGCAGGTGATCCTGAGCCCGGCCTTTCCCGTCCTGCTGGCCTGGGGCCTGTTCACGACCATCTTCGCCCTGCTCACCCAGCGCTACCCCGACTTCCGACCCACCTACCCGACGACGCTCTCGCTGATTCCCGAGATCGAGGATGCCTTCCGGGTGATCACGATGGTCGTCGCCGTCTACTACGCGGGTGAACTGGTCTGGCGGGAGCGCGACCGGAGGGTCCACGAGCTCATCGACGCGGCCCCGCTTCCGAACTGGGCCTACGTCGTTCCCAAGACCATGGCGCTGGCGCTGGTGCTCGTGGCGATGCTCCTCGTCAACGTCGTCGCGGCCATCACCCTCCAACTCTCCCTCGGATACACCGAACTGGAGCTCGGCAAGTACCTGCTCTGGTATGTGCTGCCGGCGAGCTTCGACATGCTGCTCCTGGCAGCACTGACGATCTTCGTCCAGTCGCTCAGCCCGCACAAAGCCGTCGGCTGGGGAGTCATGGTGCTCTTCCTGATGTGGAAGGAGCTGAACCAGACCATCGATCACAACCTCCTCAATTACGCAGGGACGCCGCGGGTTCCGCTCAGTGACCTCAACGGCGCTGGCTCCTTCTGGCAGGGCGCATGGACGTTCCGCATCTATTGGGCAGCGTTCTCCGTCCTGCTGCTGGTCGCCGCGCACCTGTTGTGGAGGCGCGGCACGGAGATCCGGCTGAAGCCGAGACTTGCGCGCGCGCGGCGGCGTCTGGACGGTCTCCCTGGATGGGTGGCCGCCGCGGCCCTGGTGACGTTCGTCGCAACGGGAGCGTACGCGTACTACAACACCAACATCCTCAATGACTATCGAACCGGGAGCGCGGGCGATGACGAGGCGGCGGACCTCGAGAAGCGGCTCGGAAAATACATCGGCCTGCCGCAGCCGATGGTCGAAGAGCTGACCCTCGACGTCGCCCTCTATCCGGAGGAGCGGCGGGCCGTGACCAAGGGCCGCTACCGGCTCCGTAACCTGACAGCGCAGCCCATCCCGGACATTCACGTCCGCGTGCTGGACGGCGACCTCGAGATCATCCGTGCCGCCGTGACCGGCGCGCGGCTGACCCTCGAGGACGCGAAACACCACTACCGCATCTATCACCTCGACCGCCCGATGCAGCCGGGCGAAGCGCGCGACCTCACGGTGGAGTCGCGGCTCTGGCTCCGCGGGTTTCGCAATGGGAGCCCGCAAACCAGGCTCGTCGAGAACGGCACCTTCCTCAGCGAGGTCCAGCTCATGCCGGTCATCGGCATGAGCCACGCCGGCTATCTCTGGGATCCCGCCGCGCGCCGCAAGTACGGTCTGCCGGAGGCGCCTCGCCCGCCGAAGCTCGAAGATCTATCCGCGACCAGAGACCCCGCGTTCGACCGTGGCTGGGCGAAGGCGGACGTCACCGTGTCGACGACCGCCGACCAGACCCCGCTCGCACCCGGCAACAAGGTCTCGGACGTCACCCACGGCGGCAGGCGCGTGGCCCGCTTCGTTTCGGATGCGCCGATTCATCCGCGCTTCGCCGTCCTGTCCGCGCGCTACGCGGAGAAGCACCGCCGCCACGCCGGGATCGACCTCGCCGTCTACTACCACCCCGCGCACGCGTGGAACGTCGACCGGATGCTCGACGCGATGGCGGCAGGGCTCGATTACTACCAGGCGAATTTCGGTCCGTATCAGTTCGACCACTTCCGGATCGTCGAGTTTCCCGGCCTATCACGACTTCGCCCAGGCCTTCGCTGGCACCATCCCCTTCTCGGAATCGGTAGGCTTCATCGCCGTCTACAACAAGGAGGACACCCTCGACTATGTCACCGGCATCACCGCCCACGAGTTGGCGCACCAGTACTGGGCGCAACAGGTCATCGGCGCGGAGATGGAGGGCCAGCAGGTGCTGTCCGAGACCCTCGCCCAGTATTCGGCGCAGATGGTGATGAAGAAGCTCCACGGCGAGGATCAGATCCGCCGCTACCTGCAATACGAGCTCGATCGCTATCTCGAAGGCCGCGCCTGGACCCCGAAGGACGAACCGACGCTGGCCCGCGTGACGGGCGGCCACAACCACATCACCTATCGCAAGGGCGCGCTGGCCATGTACCTGCTGCAGAAGCGGCTGGGCGAAGACGCGGTCAACCGCGCGTTGAGAAGTCTCATCACGCGATACAAGTTCCAAGGAGCGCCCTACCCCCGCTCGCTCGACCTGGTCGAGGCCCTGCGCGCCGAGGCAAAGACGGCCGAGGAGCAGACCCTGATCACCGACCTCTTCGAGCGCATCACCCTCTACGACCTGAAAGTCACCGGGCCCACCGCCGTCCGCCGTCCCGACGGCAAGTGGGACGTCACCGTGCCGGTCGAAGCAAAGAAGCTCTACGCCGACGAAAAAGGCGGCGAGTCGGAGACGCCCCTCGCCGAGCGCATCGAAGTGGGCCTCTTCACCGCCGAGCCGGGGCGCGACGCGTTTCAACAGTCAAACGTGATCGCGATGGAGCGCCGCCCCATCCACTCCGGCCGCCAGGTGCTGAAGTTCGTGACCGACAGGAAGCCTTTGTTCGCGGGGATCGACCCCTACAACTTCTACATCGACCGGAGCTCGGCGGATAACGTCCTGCCTGTGGGTTAGATTTGGAGTGCGGCGACCGCGTTAAGTGTGGTTGGGGTCTGACCCCAACCACACTTAACCTGGTCGCCGCACTCATATCGCTACTTCACCCCATCAACATTGTCGTCATCCTCGTTCTCCTCCCAATCCAACAGATGCCGCGGGTCGATGCCCGCGAGGACCGGCTGGCGGGGTACGGTCACCGTGATCGTCTGCTGGCCGGAGCGGATGCGGTGTTGCTCGAGGTGGAGCGGCGCGGACAGCTCCCCGCGACCCTCCTCGGCGCGGGCGAAGATGCCGATCTCCACCGGCTCGTCCATCGGGAGCTCGGTCTCGACGCCCGCTTCGTCGATCACCGTCTTGCGCGCCTTGACGTCGAGCGTCACCTGCCACGCGCCCGACGGGAGCTGCTTCGCCGTGACCCGCTCCGTCCGGAACTGCCAGAAGGTGTTCACCTCGAACAGGTCGTGCAGCAGGGGCTGCACCGAATCCGGCGTGACCGCCTTCAGCTCCCGGTAAAGGTCGAGCGTCGTCGCGAGCGGAGCCTCCAGCGGCTCGTGCTGCTCGTACAGCCGGCGCAGGGCTCGGTTCACGCGGTCCTCGCCGATGGACTCGCTCATTGCGTACAGCGCGTACGGTCCCTTGCGATACGACATCCAGGGGTCGAGCCCGCGGAGCAACGGCTCTCCCCGGCGGATCGGGGCGATCGGATAGGGCTGCCGCAGGAAGCTCATGTAGCGGCGCAGCTGATCGGGACCCTGCGCGTGCTCCACGACTTTGATGGCGTAGTACGTGGCGACGCTCTCGGCGATCACCGGGGCGCCCTCGACCGGCGCCATCGGCACTGCCCACTGATGCGCCGTCTCGTGCGCCACGATCGCGAACGGAAAGTCGAAGGTCCGCGCGTCCGCCACGTTCATGAGCGTCACGCCTTCGCCGTGCGTGAGCATGCCGGCGTCGGCGTGCATGCCGATGCCGTCGCCCGGGACCTCGAGGACGGTGATGTGCCGGTACGGGTACGGCCCGATCTGCGTGGTGAGATAGTCGAGCGAGGCTTGGATGCTCCGTGCCATCCGCTTCGGGTGTACCGCGTGCGCCGGATGATGGAACACGCGGATGACGACGTCTTTCCACCGTGCTTCATAGACCGCGTATTTGGCCGAGGCGAACGCCCACTCGCTTCCGATCGGAGCATCCGTCGCGTAGTGGAAGTAGCGGCGCCCATCTTTCGTCCACGTCCGGCGGAGGGCGCCCGGCGCGACGGCGGTCTGATCGGCGTCGGTGCTGAGCACCGCCTCGAACAGGATGCCCGGCCCGCGACCCTTGCGCGCCTCGACGTCGTAGAGCGAGGGGATCACGCGCCGCGCGACGAGTCCCTGCTCGCGACGGTCGCTGGGCAGCACGAGCTCGCGGCTGGGCTGGTATCCGATGGCAGGGAACCAGTGCTGCGTGAACCAGGTGCCGTTCGGCACGATCGAGACGTCGGCGCCGCCCTCGCGGAAGCCACGCCGCTCGACGTGCACTTCGAAATTCAGTTGCATCGAACCGCCGGGCGGGAGCGGGCTTTCGAGCTTGTAGATCCGGTGGCCGAGATCATCGTCCAGCAGCGTGCGCGTCGCCGGACGGTCGAAGGTCAGCGCCGCGGTTTCCACGGAGAGCGGGGTGGCGACGTGGATCGCATCGATCGCCACGCTGCCGCGGTTGACGAGGCGATAGGAGCCGCGGATGTCGACCTCGCGCCGCGCGGGATGGATGTCGACGTGCAGGCTGGCCGCGGTCACCTGCGGTAGCGGGATGCGCGCGTACTGCCGATAGCGCCGTTCGTACTCTGCGCGCCGCCGCGCGATGTCGGATGCGGTTTCGTACTCGTTCAACACGTTCGTGTTGTAGAAGACGAATCCACCCAGCGCGACGATCAGCACCATCGCGGCGGCGGCAGTTCGCGCCGTGGCACCCGTGAGACGCTGACGCGCGAGCCGGACTCGCACGCCGAATCCGCTCTCCCTGCCGCGCAGCCAGAACAACCGCGCCACGACCAGGAGCAGCAGCGCCCACGCGGCCCAGTAGAGCTTAAACCACAGCCACGGCGCGAGGAACGGCCCGAGTCCGCGCATCTCCGTGAACGTCACCCACGGCCCGGCACCGTAAACGAACAGGTTGTGCTCGATCCCGAACGCCGGGGCGAGCACGATGACGGCGTAAACGGCGATCGCCACGAGGTGCCCGACGTACTTCTGGCCCACGACGACGTGGACGGCCAGCGCGAGCACCGCGAAGAGCAGGTACTCGGGGAGCTGGAGCCCGAAAAGAACCGCCAGGTACAGCCCGATCTCGAAGTCCTGATGCCCGAGGATCAACTGACTGAGCATCCCGGCCGTCATCAGGAGCGCCATGAACGCTGCGAGCACGAGGCCGAGTCCGAGGAGCTTGCCGGCGAGCGGGACCCAGTCGGGGACCGGCACCGCATCCGCGATCTCGTCGAGCGCCGCCTCGCGTTCGCGCCACAGCAGCTCGCCGGCGAAGAACACGCAGAGAAGGGGGATGATCACCCAGCGGCTCAGCTCCGAAGTCAGCGGCCCGGTCAGCTGCTTGAGTACCTGGCCCGTCACGGGCAAAAGCGGCGTGCCGCTCGCAACCATCTGATCGAGCAGCACGGGGATCGTGAGCAGAGGAATGACCACCAGGAAGCCGAGGCCGGCCCAGCTCTTCGCGATCGACCGGAACGACGCCCACGCGATCGCGAGCGTCTGACGCGCGTGCGCGGCGAAGCCGAACGAGCGCGGGACGCGCAATGTGGAGTGCGGAGGCGGAGCCTCCGCTTTCTCATTCGTGCGAATCGAAAAGCGGAGGCGCTGCCTCCGCACTCCAGATCGATGCGCGAAGCGAAAACGCACCCAGGTAACCGCGAGAACCGCCAGACCGGCGCTGAGCCACACGAGGCGGTTCTGCAGCACGATGCCCTCGAACGCGAGCAGGCGCCGGTTCTTCTCGATCGTCGTCCACAGATGCGCGATGTCCTCCACGATGAACCGGATCCCGACCGGGTCCAGCAGCGTCCCGAGCCCGCGCCGGAACAGCAGCAGCGAGGCGACGAAGAAGCCCATGAAGACGAAGAAGAGACTGCCGAGGTAGCTGGCCATGGGGCGGCCGCTGCGCAAGGCGAGTGCGAACTGGATCGCCGTCCCGGCGAAGGCGTTCGGCAGCGAGAGGAACAGGTAGGCGGTGAGATAGGCCGCCGGCTGGAACGGACCGATGAGCTGCGCATTCACGCCGGGCGAGTAGACGGCCAGCAGCATGCCCGCCTGCACGGCGAGCAGGAGAAAGGCGTTGAGCACGAACGCGGCGAGGAATCGCCCGCCCAGATACTCCGCCTTGCTGATCCGGACGGTGTAGACCAGCGGATCCATCCGCATCGCCGCGTCACGCCCGGCAGCGTCGCCGGCGACGACGGGCGACACCACGAGCCACAACAGGCCGCCGATGACCGTGGTCACCGCGATGGCGAACGGCGCGTTGACGAAGAAGTCGTCGTAGAGCGCATCGGCGAGGGCGTCCTCTCGCGTCATCAGGAAAGAGACGACCAGCAGGACGGCGAACATCAGCCAGAACCACGGGCGGCGGATCTGGTAGGCGAGCTCGAAGCGGAAGATCTCGCGGAACTTCATGCGTGGTGGCCCGCCATGACACTGAAGTAGACGTCTTCCAGATCCGGCTGCACCGCCTCGAACCCCGCACCCGGCGACCCCTCGGCGTACACGTGGACCACCGTGCGGCCAGCGTGCAGCTTGGTCGAGATGACCTGGTGCTCCCGCTCCATCCCAGCCAGCGCGCTCCGCTCGATCACGCGGCGCCAGATCCGTCCCTTCAACTCGTCGACGGCACTGAGCGGCTCCGCCTCGAGCAGAATCTTCCCGCGATCGATGATCGCCATCCGCGTACACAGCTCCGACACGTCCTCGACGATGTGCGTCGAGAGCAGCACCACGCTGTTCTCCCCCAGCTCGCTCAGCAGATTGAGAAACCGCACCCGCTCCGCCGGATCGAGCCCCGCCGTCGGCTCATCCACGATCATGAGCTTCGGATTCCCAAGCAGCGCTACCGCGACGCCGAACCGCTGCTTCATGCCGCCCGAGTAGCCGCCCAGCTTCTGCCTGCGCACGTCCCACAGATTCGTCTGCCGGAGCAGAGCCTCGACCACCTCTTTGCGCGCTTTACGGCCGATGATGCCTTTCAGAATCGCAAAGTGATCCAGCAGCTTCTCGGCGGTGACGTTCGGGTAGACCCCGAACTCCTGGGGCAGATAGCCGAGCGTCTCGCGAACGCCGTCTTTCTGGTGGAGGACGTCGATCTCCCCGAGTCGAATGCTCCCCGCATCCGGCTCCTGCAGCGTCGCGATGATCCGCATCAACGTCGACTTGCCGGCGCCGTTGGGACCGAGCAGGCCGTACATCCCGGCCGGGATGGTGAGGGTGACGTCGTTCAGCGCCTGGACGCCGTTGGGGTAGGTCTTGGATACGTTCTGAATGGTCAGTTCCATGGGGTCTCTCTTGCGTTCACTTTATTCTGTAAAGTACATGAGCGCAAGCCGGCCCCTCTCCGTCCTCCGTACTACTCATCTCGTGTTTCTTCGCGCGGCGCAACGTTTTCGCGGCGAAGCCTCTGTGCTCTCCCTCTTCTCTGTGGTGAATCGGTCCCCCTTCGTGCCTGCCGCGCGAAAGAGACCGTTCACCACAGAGAACACAGAGGCCACAGAGGCTTCGCCGCGAAAACATGGTTGCGGCTCGGCCGCGCTGTGCCTCTGTGGTGAATGCACACGTGTTTTCACCACAGAGGCGCAGAGAACGCAGAGTGGAGCGATTTAGCGCGGCCGGCGGACGGATCTCACCTTGCCGCTGCTGCCGCCGCCGCAGAAGAACTGATCGCCGCCGTCCGACTCCAACCCCGACACACCCACCCCGGGCGGCATCTCCAGCGTCTCCAGGACCTCTCCGGTTCGGGGATCGATGCGCCGGACCTCGCTCTCCTCCCCTTCCCAGGTGCCGTGCCAGAGCTCTCCGTCGACCCAGGTGACCCCGGTGACGAAGCGGTTGGATTCGATCGTGCGCAGAACCGTTCCGGTCTCGGGATCAACCTGATGGATCTTCCGGTCCCGGTACTGCCCCACCCAAAGCGTTCCCTCGGCCCACGTGAGCCCCGAGTCCCCGCCGCCGCCGGGAGCGGGGATGGTGGCGAGCACCCGCCCGCTCTTCGCATCGATCTTCTGGATGCGATCCTCGGCGAGCTGATAGAAGTGCTGTCCGTCGAAGGCCGTTCCGGCGTGCGCGGCGACGTCGATCGAGCGCAGCGGCTCCCCGCTCGCCGGATCGAACGCGTTCAGCTTGTCGCCGGCAGCAAACCAGACCTGCTGACCGTCATACGTGACTCCATGGACATGGTCGACGCCGGGGAAGGGTCCGTACTCACGGACGATCTGGGCCGCTGATCTCTTCATGGCACGATCCTAGTCGCCCGCCAGCGGAGCAGGGAGTAACAAGATCGTCGTGAATCCCGGCACGGACGGAGTCATCCAGCGGCGCGCCCGCCCGCGGCCGAACGACTGCAACCGGCCTGCTGCCGCAAGCGCGTCCAGCGCCCGCTGCACGGTGCGCTGGCTCGTTCCCAGCGCAAGCGCGAGGGCCGAGCTCGACCACGACTCCCCGTCCGCGAGGAAGGCCAGCACGGCCGCATGCTCCTCCTCGACAGGCCACGCCAGCACGACGAGCTCTCGCGCCAGATGGGGCACCAGAGCAAACCCTCGCTTCGTCGCACGCACGTCCGCCACCTTCCGGAGCGCGGCGCGGAGCCGCCCCATCTCGACACGCAATCGCGCGCGGTGTGACTCATCGGCATGCTTCGCTCCGAACGCCCGCGCCACGAGCGCATCCCTCGACACATCTCCCGGCCACGCTTCGCCGAGCGCACGTGCGAGCGCGAACAACACCGGGCGCCTCGCGAGCGAGACCACCGTGCCCGCGTGACGCACGACATGACGGCACGCGTCGACGATGAACGCGTTCGACGCCAGCAACATCTCGACCTCTTCGAGCAGGAGGAGGCGATCCTCGCCACTGGCCATCAAACGCGCGGCGGGCGTATCCAGAACGCGGACTGCGCTTTCGACCTCCGCCGTCAGCGCAGGGATGCGCGCGAGGCCGGCGGCTCGTTCCGCCCGATCGAGCGCCGCGCGCGCCTCGCGAGTCCGAAGGCGCCGCATCGCGATCCCCGCGACCACCAGCTCGTGCGCAGTTCTCGACGCGGGAGGGAACGGCGCGGGATCGAGCGCGGCGAGCGTACGCTCGGCTTCGTCCAGGCGTCCGATCAGGAGCAGGCGCCGGACCTCGAGATGGCGTGCGTGCGCGGCGTTCCGCAGATCGCCGTGCTCCTCGAGCGTCGCCCGCGCCGCCTCGAGCGTCTTCGCGGGCCAGCCCAGATCGCGCGACACGAGCGCAATCTCCGCTTCGGCAACGACGCACCGCGCGCGGGCCACGGCCTCCTTCGCACCGAACGCGCGCGCAGCCCGCCGCAGGAGAGCCTTCGCTCGAACGAGATCACCGAGCTGCGCCATCGCGATGCCGCGAAGCGCGAGCGCGGGCGCGTCCTCGCGCAACGCGACCCGCTTCAGTGCGCCGAGGGGATCACCCGCGGCGAGTGCACGGGCGGCGGCGGTGATCAGAGAGTCCATCGAAATCCCGCCACACTTGTCACTCCCATCGTTCGCCGCGCCGGCCCCAATCTATCGCACGTCCTACGAACGACGCTGACGAAAGGGAGAACAACGATGACGACACACATCACCGGGACGCGGGAACAGTGGCTGGCGCAGCGGCTCGAGCTGCTGCAGGAGGAGAAAGAGCACACGCGGCGCAGCGACGAGCTGGCGCGTCGGCGCCAGGAGCTGCCCTGGGTGCGCGTCGACAAGGAGTACGAATTCGAGACCGAGGAAGGACGAGTCCCGCTGGCCGACCTGTTCCGAGGGCGCTCGCAGCTCCTCGTCTACCACTTCATGTTCGGCCCCGATTACAAGGCCGGGTGTCCCTCCTGCTCGGCGATCGCCGACGGCTTCAACGGCTTCGCCGTCCACCTGGCCAACCACGACGTCACGCTGTCCGCCGTGTCGCGCGCACCCCTCGCGAAGCTGCAGACATACAAACAGAGAATGGGATGGACCTTCCCCTGGGCGTCCTCCCACGGCGGCGCATTCAACTTCGACTTCAACACCTCGCTCACCGAGGAGCAACAGCGCGAAGGGAGGGTCGAATACAACTACAGGCGCGAGACGGTGCCGATGGATGCCGGGAGCGGCGAGGGGCCCGCCGCGGAGTTGGCGGCCACCACCGGAACCGACGCAGCCACCTACACGCGCGAGAGGCCGGGCCTGAGCGCGTTCGTGCTCGAGGACGGCGTCGTCTACCACACCTATTCCACCTACTCACGCGGAGTGGACGCCCTGTGGGGCATGTACCAGTGGCTCGACCGCGCACCCCTGGGTCGGAACGAGACCGGCGTCTGGTGGCGCCGGCACGACGAGTACGCCAAGGGGTGAATGCAACGCCGGCTGACTGCCATCCTCCTCGTCCTCGGAGTCATGGGCCTGCGCGTGATGGCCGTCGTGACGGCCGCGATGACCGTCGAACGTCTCAGACCGGACGGCGAGCGCGTCGCGCGAGCGATCGGCGTGATTGTCGTTGGGCCGGGATTGTTTCTGATCGGGCGGACGGTGGGGTGAGGACGTTACACAGCCGCGGCAAAGCACCGCACCGCGCGCGATCTGCAACCGCCGTGATCACAGAATGTCTCTAGCCTTCCATCTTTACGGACACTACTATGTGAATCTCGTCCGGACAATTGAATCTCGTGGGAAAGGAGACAAATCATGAGACGACATTTCCTTTCGATGGCGGTACTGAGCCTTCTGGCCTCTGTGACCGCTTTCGGTGCCGATGACGGCAACACCAAATGGCGCCTGAGCCAAGCCAATCTTCCCAGCTCCGGCACCAGCTACGACATCATCGCTACAACGAATGGCGCCGGCAATATCAAGGGCGTGCAATGCAAGACCGACACATTTCTGACGTTGAGCGTCTACGTGAACGGCGGATCAGCCGAGACCTTTACCTTTTCCCCTGACCTCGTCAACGATGGGTTCATACCCTTCAACATTCGGTTTACCAGCAGCATCCGCGTGTCGGGATCCAGGAGCGGTGGTTCGAACTACGTCGATCAGATCTGTACCGTTTCATGGGGTCTCGACTGACGGTCGATGTGTTGACAACGCAGTCAACAGCAGCGCCTGCACGAGTTCCCGCTGGCGCACTGGCAGTCCTTTCCCCGAACAGCTAACATCCTCGTCGGTGCCGCGCAAAAAGAAACGTGCTCCGATCCATTTGCCTCCGGGCGCAGGCCGCCCATACGCCATGGGCCCGTTGCACGCCGTCTTCAAGGCGGACGGCGACGAGACACGCGGGCAGTACTCGATCTCGGAGTGGTGGCTCGAGCCCTACACGCGCGGCCCCGGCGCGCACACGCACGAGGAAGACGACGTCTTCTACGTGATCGAGGGGACGATGAGCTTCTTCGTGGGCGGCGCGTGGATCGACGCGCCGAAGGGCTCGCTGGTGATCGCGCCCGGAGGCACGGCGCACGACTTCGAGAACCGCAGCGCCGAGCGGGCCGGCGCGCTCAACTTCTCGGCGCCCGGCGACTTCGAGCCGCACATGGAAGGGATCGCCGAGTGGTTCCGCGCGCGCTCCGCCGCTGAGTCCCGCACGGAAAACGCTCCGTTGACCGGGAGCACTCGCGCCGCTAAAGTCTGATTCCCGGAGAGAGCGTGAAAACATCCAGACATTGCATCGCCGTCGTCGTACTCCTGCTGGCCTTCCCCGCGTCCGCTCAGGTAGCCGCCGTGAGCTGCCCGACCGTCGACGTTTCCTGTCCGGATTCGGTCCAGGCCGGCGAAGAGCTCACGTTCACCGCCAGTGTCAGCGGCGGCGACGCGAGCGTGGACCCGACGTACAACTGGACCGTCTCGGCCGGCACGATCAGCTCGGGCCAGGGGACGTCGACCATCATCGTCGACACCACCGACACCGGCGGCATGACGATCACGGCGACCGTGGACGTCGGCGGTTTTCCCCGCGAGTGCAGCACTTCGAATTCGTGTACGACCTCGGTGTCCGGCAAAGCCGCACCGGCGACGAAGGCCGGCGAGTACGTCACCCGTGATCTGAAGGCGAATGCGGCCATGCTCGACGCGTTCGTCCTCGCGCTGATGAACGATCCCGCCGCGCAGGGCTACGTCATCGCGTACGGCGGGCGGACGAGCCGTCCGGACGACGCGCAGACGGCGGCGAACAACGCAACCGACTACACGATGAACACGCGCAAGCTGGACGGCGCGCGCACGCTCTCCGGCGTCGGCGGCTATCGCGAGGAGCCGACCATCGAGCTCTGGATCGCCTCGGAGGGCGGCGCTCCCCCGATGGCCACGCCGACCGTCGCTCCGGAGGACGTGAAGCCGGCGCCCGCGAAGCCATAGCCGACGAGTGCTGAGTCCTGAGTCCCGCCCTCCACTCAGGACTCAGGACTCAGCACTCAGGACTCGATCACGCGTTAGCCGCACGCCGGCGGAGCACGGCCGCGTCAATCGCCGCCGAGGAGGTCGCCGAGGGGGCCGAGGATGGAGCCTTCACCCTGTCTGCGTCCGGTCAGGTTGCCGGGCATGGCGGCGAACACCCGGCTCGCGAAACGGCTGAAGGGCATCGACTGGATCCACACTTTGCCTGGCCCGCGAAGCGTTGCGAAGAAGAGCCCTTCTCCTCCGAACAGCGCAGTCTTGACCCCCCCGACGAACTGGATGTCGTAGCCGACCTGCGGCTGCAGCGCCACGAGGCAGCCCGTATCGAGCCGGAGCGTTTCGCCCGCCGCGAGGTCGCGTTCGACGATCGCCCCGCTGGCGTGGACAAACGCCAGCCCATGTCCCTCGAGCTTCTGCAGGATGAATCCCTCGCCGCCGAAGAAGCCCGCGCCCAGTTTGCGCTGGAACGCGATGCCGACCGAGATGCCCTTCGCCGCGCAGAGAAACGAGTCCTTCTGACAGAGCATCGTGCCGCCGAGCTGCCGCAGGTCGAGCGGGACGATCCGGCCGGGATACGGCGAAGCGAAGGCCACCTTCTGCCGCGCCCCGCCCTTGTTGGCAAAGACGGTCATGAACAGCGACTCGCCCGTCAGCACGCGCTTGCCTGCCGACATGAGCATGCCCATCAGGCCGCCGCTCCCCTTGGCCGAGCCGTCGCCGAAGATGGTCTCCATCTCGATGGACGGATCCATGTACATGAACGCACCCGCTTCCGCGACACACGCTTCGCGCGGGTCGAGCGTGATCTCGACGAACTGCATCTCCTGGCCGAAGATCTCGTAATCGATCTCGTCCACGCCGGCGGTCCCGTGAGGGATCGGCGGGGGTGGCACTCTCGCTTCACCGAACGCCGCGGCGAACTCTCCACGCGACACGACGGGTTCCCACGAGGCAAGACTCTGCGCATACACGTGGGCGCTTCGCGGAACCTGTCCCGCCCGAATCCGCCGGACGACCTCCTCCGTCGGAAACGGTCCTTCCTGTCTGCCGTCAACTGCTACGTACCACTGGTCCACTGGTCTCTCCTTCGGTCGATGGGGGCGGATTGAGGGGCTCCACTACTTCTTCCGGCGCGCCTCCGTTGCTTCTTTGGAAGGGATGGGGCGGCCGTAGGAGCTCTGGTGGGCCTGGCGCATGGCTTCGACCTGGGCGATCAGCTCCGCGTGCTCGGGGTCGCGCGCAAGCTCCTCGGCGGCGTAGTAGACGTCGAGGGCCTTCTCATAGGCCTGCTGGCGGGCCTCTTCGACCGCGGTGTGGACGTCGTCGGCGAGGGACTCGAGAGCTTCGATGACGGCGAGGTTTTCGAAGTCTTCGAGCGATCGCGCGGCGGTCAGGGACTTGTTCTCCGGCCGCGGCTTCGTCTTGAGGCGCGGGATCGAACGCCGGATCTCGGTGAGCTTGGCCAGGATGGCCTCGGCATCCATTTTCTTCGGCGGCACGGTCTTTCCTCGTGTCATGACACTATTTTCACACCGGCCGCGTCGATTTTGTTCGGAGATCAATAGTCGACGACCTCACGAACGGGATCCGCAACCTCACGAATGAGGTTGGACGACTTCACGCGTGAGGTCGCAGACCTCAGTCGTACGCGCGACTGCTGGACGCGCTGCGCGAACCGGCGGCCCGCTGCTCCAGCGTGGAGATGTTCTGCAGGACCTCGTCGCGATCGAGTGCTTCCGGACGCAGGCGGAGATAGGTTCTGCAGTCCTGCACCGCCTCGTCGAAACGTCCGAGGTCGGTCAGGGCGATGGCACGGTTCGCGTACAACTCCGGCATCGCCGCCGCCCTGTTGATGGCCTGGTCGAGATCGGCGACCGCCTCCTCGATGCGGCCGCGGTCGTACCGGAGCACTGCGCGGTTCGACCACGTCTGCGGATCGGACGCGTCGAGCCCGAGCGCCGCGTCGTAGTCCGCCAGCGCGGCTTCAGCCTCCCCTGCCAGCTCGTATGCCTGGGCGCGGCCGACGAGGGGCAGGAACTGCCGCGGATCGAGGTCGAGAGCGCGCGTGTAGGCGTCGATCGCGGAAGCCGCGTCCCCAGCCAGCTTTTGAGCCTGGCCGAGGTTGGTGAAGACCTCGTGGTAGGGCGCGGAGAGCTCCGCAGCCTTCCGGTAGTCGGCGATCGCTTCCGGGACGCGGCCCATGCGCAAATAGACGCTTCCGCGCTCGTTGTAGTACTCCGAATAGCGGGGATCGATCTCCAGCGCCGAGGAGTAGTACGCGAGCGCTTCGTCGTAGGAGCGCGTCGACGTGTGGACCTGGGCGATGTTGTAGAGAAGGACGGAGCGGTGCAGCCGGTATTGATCCTCGTCGAGGTGGCGGCTGAGGCGCTCGAATCCGGACCGGCAGAGCTCCGTCGCTTCCGCCACCCGTCCCTGCAGGTGGCGGATGAACGCGAGGCCGTTGAGGTTGAAGACCGCGAGGTAGTGCTTCTCGCTCTCCCCCAGGTCGGTGCGCTCGACCATGTCGAGCGACTTCATGAGGTAGTCCTCCGCCATGGCCAGATCGCGTTGCGGGAGGAACCGGCAGTGCAGCATCGCCAGCGTGTAGTAGATGCTGACCAGGTCCGTGGAATCGTCGATCTTCAACAGCGCTTCGTCGTGGACGAGCTGGTATGCACGCTCCGGCCGGCCGAGAGCCACGAGGGCGTTGAAGAGGCCGGAGATCACGTGCCAGCGGGTGAAGGACTCGGGACCGGAACAGGTGAGGTCGAGATCGGCGATGAGCGGCTCGCCGAAGAAGAGCGCGTCCTCGTAGAACCCGAAATGGTTGTAGACGGCGAGGGTCACGGCGCGCCAGCGTTGCGCGCGCTGGAGCTGGCCGCTGGCCAGGCAGTAGTGAACCAGCTGCGGGAGATAGTTCTCGGACAGTCCGAGAGCCGCCTCGAGCCGCGCTTCCAGTGCGTCCGCCATCCGGGCCATTTCGGCCGGATCGGCCGCTTCCTCTTCCGCGGCGCATCCGAGCCGGAGGATCTCTCCGCCGCGCCCTTCCAGAGTCGCGGATGCCGCCGCGCCGCCGCCGTTGTCCACGACGAAGACGAGATCGAGCGGGAGCCGGCTGACCCGCCTGCGCACGAATTCACGGAAAAACCGGCGCATCAACGCGCCCGCGCCGTCGAAGTCTTCACAGACCACGAGCAGCCGCGCGCCGTTCTGCGGAAGCCATTCGGCGAGGAGGTCGATGACGCCGTGCAGGAGGCGGTACGCGCGATCGATCGGGTAGCTGCGGATGCGCTCCTTTACCGGCGAGGAGTCGGTGAGACTGGCATCGGTCAGCGGAAAGCGCTTGCGCAATTCCGGAAGCGCCAGCGCCAGTTCGTAGGAATGTTTCGCGATGAGATCGGGCCGCGATTCTTCGATGCGCGGCAGGAGCGCACGCAGCAGATCGGCGAGACCGGCCCAGACGCCCCCGGTCTCCAGCCGGCAGGAGATGTCATGGGTCTCGATCCCGTCTGCTCTCGCCTGCGCGAGCAGGCCGGCGATGTAGTCCCGGCGGACGGCGCTGCGCCCTCCTTCGACGATGCGGCAAGTGCCGGACGCCACTGCGGTGCTCACGGTCATACGCTCGATCCTTTCTTCGGCCACAGTTGCCGGATCCACAATCCGAAGCCGGCGAGAAAGATGATGGAGAAGAAGATTCCGGTGAGCATCGGCACGAGGACGCTGTCCGTGGCCGTGTCCGGGGCTCCGTTCCGGAATTTGCCGATGATCAGCATCCCGTATTGGAAGAGCAGGGGAAGCTGGACGAAGAGCAGCAGCGCGAACGCCAGCCCTCGCCCGGCCAGCCAGATGACCGAATAGGCCGGAATCATTCGCCGCTCGACGGCGGGGATGTGGGTCTGGTCGACCTCTTTGCCGATCCGCAGCAGGCGCACGGCCCGGTTCCGCAGGTAGACCTTCGTGTCGTTCATCAGGCTCTTGCAGCCGAAGAGGTTGGAGAGCGCATAGTAGAAGTCGGTGCGCAGGAAGAAGTAGCACTGCCAGGCCAGGCGCATCAGGTACACGAAGAGCAGCGCTCTGCCCAGCTGCACCACGCGCGGATGGAGAGGAATCCAGCCGCTGGCCTGGGCGAAACCGATCAGGACGAGGACGGACGCGGTGAGCAGGTCGAAGAGCGGCCCGGCCAGGATCGGCAGATACCGCTGCCGGCGGGGCAGCGACCAGATCCCGGTCATGTCGGTTTCCCAGACCAGGAACCAGAGCTGATTGCCGATGCCGAACCGGCAGGAGACGCCGAGGCTGCGCGCCGCGGTGAGATGGGCCATCTCGTGCAGGAACGTGGTGAACAGTCCGAGCACCATGAGGAACAGCAGCCCGGCGACGGTCTTGTTCGGAAAGTACGCCGCGCGCCATCCCGGGATCAGCGAGGGGTTCAGGAGGGCGGCCGTTGCCGCGAGGAGCACGATCACTCCGCCGGCAACGAGCACCGGACGGCTGCACAGGCGCGCCGCCCAGCGCTGCGAGATCCATTCGAAATGAAACGACTTCAGGGGACGCCGATGCACCGTTTCCGGCGCGTCCGCGTCTTCGGAAGCCGCGCCGTCCGCGGCTGCCGGCTGCACGAAGCCACGCTGTTCGAGGGCGGTCAGAAGATCGTCGAGGTCGGGAGTCTCGCCGTGGCGCTGGTGATAGAGGGCCGCCGCTTCGCCAACGCTCATCCCGCCGGCCAGATCGTCGAGCACTTCGACGGCATCGGCAGGCAGGAGCAGGAAGACGCCAAGGTCCTTGCGGCCGACGAGAATGCCGCCGGCGTCGGGCTGCCGTGTGAGCGGATGGACGACGACGTGTGTGTCGGATGTGTAGCGCGCCATGACTCTGGAGGGAACACGGGACGCCGTACGCACGCCCCGTGTTGGTGCCCGTTCGGGTTAGTTGGCGCCTTCGATGATGTCGCAGAGCCAATCAGGGAAGCAGATGCGGCACTCGTAGAAAGCGGCGGTCGTTTTGACGGTCTCGACTTCGCGGATGACGAACTTTTTCATGGGTTCACCTCCTTTCCTCCGTCGTCGCACTGGACGCGCGCGCGAGCAGGCTCGACAGAAGTGATGCTAGCATCTTTCCGTCCCTGCTGAATTCCTTTTGGGTGGGTAGTCGGGGAGCATCATGATCCGACAACTGGTCGTCCCCGGGCAACAACTCGTCGCGGCGAACGGTTCCGGCCCTCGATCGAAAGGAGCCCGGGAGGGGGTGATCGCTTCGGGGAAGGGATCGATCTGATCGATGAAGAGATCTTTCTCTTCATCAAAGAGATCGATCTGATCGAGCAAGAGATCTTTCTCTTCGTCGAAGAGATCGATCTGATCGGGCAAGAGATCTTTCTCTTTGTCGAAGAGATCGATCTGATCGGGCAAGAGATCTTTCTCTTCGTCGAAGAGATCGATCTCTTCGAGCTTCGAAAAGCCGCCGGTATCCCTCGGCTAATCCAGACGAAACGAGAACGAGATCAGGTAGACCGCTTTTACCGGCTGGCCGGCGTCGAGGTGCGGCCGGAAATGCCATCCCGATATCGCTGCCAGGGCAGCGCTCGCAAACTCCCGATGCGTCGCTTCCACACGCTCCACTGCGAGGACCGTCCCCTGCTCATCCACGACGACGTCCAGGTTGGCTGAGCCCTCGATTCGCTCCGTCCGCAAAGCCTCCGGATACACCGCATCCCGCCGCGTCGTCGTCGGCGGGATCGGCGCCCAGAGCTTCAGAGCCCTGCCGACCGAGGTGTCCACCCATTGCGGCTCCGGAGTGGTCGCGCAACCAGACAGGAATACAAACAACGCGGCCGCGAAGAAACGGCTCCACTTACCGGTGCCCATGCGTGGAATCGTACAGCATGGCCCCTTGGGCGATTGAGGCAGGCCACCCCCGTCGCTCCAGGCTGGGGGGTGCGTTACGTACCGGCGAGCCGCCGGTGGACCGGCCGGCTGGCAGC
This sequence comes from uncultured Acidobacteriota bacterium, assembly GCA_963821585.1. Lineage (GTDB taxonomy): Bacteria > Acidobacteriota > Thermoanaerobaculia > Gp7-AA8 > Gp7-AA8 > QHVT01. The sequence goes on along the minus strand of CAWGEI010000003.1, from coordinate 1,081,797 downwards.
CGGCGCGCCTTCTGCCTCTCGAGAAAGAGAACCAACGCACGACAGGCGGCGTGAGAACACACGTGGGAGCGCCGGCCGCTGGCCGGCCGGTCCACCGGCGGCTCGCCGGTGGACCAAACACTACAACACCACACCGCGAACCAGCCCGATGCTCGCCAGAATGTGTCGGCAGTGCTGTGCCTGAGCAGCAGGGACCTCGAAGAGGAGACCTTGCATACAGGTTGCGTCGCCGGTGCGGTGGAGGAAGGCCTCGGGGCGGATCTCGAAGTCGATTTCCTCGCGTTCGAGGAGTTGTTCGACGCGCTCTGCCTCGGCGACATCGGCGGCGATGTAGACCGGCGCGAGGGGTGGTTCGGTGTTGTCGGGCATCGGGTTCTTCAGCGTAGCCGGTGCGTCGTGTTCGAACGGGCCGCCTTCGCTCGTCGAAACGTAGGGCGTGGCTTCAGCCCGCCCGCCCCCGGGGAGGCGGGCTGAAGCCACGCCCTACGTTTCGTGCTTATCGCGCCGAACGGATCATCTCGATGAACCTGCCCGTCAACTCCGCGTCGAACTGCGCGCCTGCGGCGCGCGTCAGCGACGCCATGGCAGTCTCGGGCGACTTCGGCGCCTGGTACGTGTCCGGGTCGGTCATGGCGGTCCAGGCGTCGCAGAGGGCAAGGGCACGGGAGAGCAAGGGGATCTCGGCGCCGCGGAGGTGGTTGGGGTAGCCGGTGCCGTCGGCGTGCTCGTGGTGGCAGAGGACGATGCGGGCGAGGGCGGGGCCGAGGACGGGCTCGATCATGGCGGCGCTGACGCTGGGGTGCTCGCGGAGGAAGGCCAGTTCCTCGGACGTCAGGTCGCGTTTGCGGTAGAGGCGGTCGTAGTCGAGAAGGCGGAGGCCGCAGTCGTGGACGAGGCCGGCGAGGCGGGCCGTCTCGACGTCGGCGGGGGGCAGGGCGAGGTATCGCGCGAAGTCTTCGCAGAGGCTGGAGACGAGCTCGGAGTGGCGTCTGAGCTCGGGGTAGCGGGCAAAGTCGGGCTCGATGAGTTTTTCGGCGATGCGGGTCTGGACGACGGCCGTGGCGCGCCGGTGCATGGACTGCTCGAGGACGAGCTGGAGGTGGGTGTGGAGGACGGCCATGAGCTCGTGGGTGGGGCGGTCGGGGTTTCCGGCGAAGACGACGGTGAGGTAGAGGCCGCGCAGGGTGCCGACGTGCAGGGGCGCGGTGAAGACTTTCTGGATGTCGGCGGCGGTGAGCGAAGCGCCGCTCTTCCCGAGGGGGGTGGTGACGGCGGTGCGGACGAAGCCTCCGCGTTCTCCCCTCTTGGTCAGCCAGACGTTGAGCCTGGACTGGATGACGTCCCTGGCCTCGTCGGTGATGGCGGCGCGGGCGGCGATCTCCTGGACGCCGCCCAGGTGGCCGAAGGCGGAGAAGGTGGCGGCGACGACGCCGGGGATGAAGAGAACGGCGCGGAGGACGTCGCGGGCGGCAACGAGCTCGCTGTCGGAGAGGGCTTCATTGGAGGACGGGACGAGGATGCGGGTGGCGGCGGCGCGCGCGTCGATGATGAGGCTGGCCCGCGGAACGTGGGAGCGCGTGGTGATGGGCGCCGGCGCGGCGGGTGGAGCGGCAATGGGTGCGTGCTCGAGGTCGGCGACTTTGGACGGAAGATTGGTGACGGCGGGGATCTCGCCGGTCGCGGGACGCGAGGCGGCCTGCGTGAGCTCGGTGGAGAGGGAGATGAAGCGGTGGCCGAAGATGTTTTTCTCGCCGAAGACTTCGACGGTGCGCTCGGCGATGGTCTGGGCCTTGGGAAGGTCGTCGTTGTCGAACTGGATCTTGCCCGGCTTGTCGCGCATGTCGATGAAGCCGATGAGCTTCCCGCGCGAGTAGAGGGGCGCGGCGAGCATGCGGTCGGTGGAGGCTTCGTAGAGGATCTTGGAAAAGCGGGGCTCAACCGCGAGACCGTTGACGTAGAACGGCGTGCGCCCTCGGCCGCAGCGGTCGACGATGGGGTCGTTGAAATCTGCGGCGTTCCGCACGGCCCCTCGGAAGCCGTACTCGGTGACGAGCTCGAAGCGGCTGGCGCCGTCGTAGAGGTAGAGCGCGGCCTTCGTCGCGCGAATATTCACCGCGCAGTCGTAGAGGACCTCTTTGAGTCTGGGCTTGAGCTCCTCGACGTCAGGGTGCACGGGCGGGATTGTAAGTCGTCGTCAGCCGCGAATGAGCTTGGCGAGGAGGATGCCGATGGCCAGGCCGGTGGCGGCGAGGATGACGGGGGTCATGGGGTCCGTGATGGGGCGGAACTCGGCCTTGCCGTCGCGGAGGTGGATGAAGCCGGTCGGATAGGCGCGGGCGCCGCCGCCTCCCCCACCCCGCTCGGCCGCGCCGCGGCCGATGCCGCCGCCGCCGAAGCCCCACTGGACTTTGGCGACCGGAATGATGGTCGTACCGTCGCGCTCCACGGGCTCGCCGTAGACCTGCTTCGCGTTGGCGTTGACCTGAATCTGCTGCGCGAGGCGCTCGAGGAGGTCGGACATCGCTCCATATGCTACCCCAGCGCGCGCAGCTTCTCGACGATCTCCGCTTCCGAGGGAAACCGCCCCTCCTCCTTCTTGGAGAAGAGCTTCTGGTTGTCCGCGCTGACGACGAAGATGCCGCCGGCGCCGCGGACGAGCTCGGACTCGATGCCGAAAGAACGCTTGATCTCGGCCGCCAGACTGGAGGCCCGGGGGAGGTAGTTTCAAACTCCGCAGTAATCGATTCGGATATGCATTGGGTCGCTTTTTGTCAGATCGCTTTCACAAGGACGGCGGTCACGTTGTCGAGACCGCCCCGTTCGTTCGCGGCGTCGATGAGCTGCTGGCAGGCCTTCTCGAGGTCGCCGTTGGTCGACGTCACGATCCGGAGGATCTCAGCTTCAGGAACCATGCCCGTGAGACCGTCGGAACAGAGCAGCACCACGTCCCCCGCTTTCGCTTCGATCTCCGAGGCGTCGGGCGTGACCTGCAGAGCGCCGCCGAGGGCGCGGGTAATGACGTTGCGCAGCGGATGCTTCTCCGCCTCGGCCTCCGTGAGCATCCCCGCCTGGACCTGCTCGAAGACCCACGAGTGATCGTTCGTGACGCGGGAGATCGCGCCGTCGCGGATCAGGTAGGCGCGCGAGTCGCCCACGTGCGCGACGGAGACCGTTTCCTCATCCGCGAGACAGGCGACCACGGTGGTGCCCATGCCGCGCAGGCGGGCGTCCTTGCGCATCGCTTCGAGGACCCGCGTGTTGGCCATGCGCAGCGCGGCCATCAGGCGGTTCGTCGAGCGGCGGAAGTGCTCGTCGTAGGCGTGCGGCCAGGTGCCGTCGTCTTCTTTCGTGTGGAGGATGAACTCCGAGATGGAGTCCACGGCGATGCGCGATGCGATCTCGCCCGCCGCGTGGCCCCCCATGCCGTCGGCCACGAGGAAGAGCCCGGCCTCGCCTTCGACGAGGAACGCGTCCTCGTTGTGCTGCCGTTGGCGGCCGACGTGTGTGAGACCGTATGCCTTCACATCCATGACCTGATCAGCGCTTCCCGAAAATCGAGAAGCCGCCCTTTCCCGCCTCTTTCGTCCCGCGCAGCTCGGCCAGGGCCGTCTGCACCTCGACGTTGGAGGCGTCCCACTTGAGTGATTCTTCGAGATAGCGCTCTGCTTTGGCGCTCAGGCCGGCGCGTTTGCACAGCAGGCCGGCGTCTTTGAGGTAACTGGCGTTCATGGGCTCGAGGCGCAGCGCGCTCTCGATGGCCTGCACGGCCTGGCGCATGTACGCGGGGATGCGCGCCGCCGCGAGGGCGAGATACTGAAAGGCCTTGGCGTCGTGCGCATTGTGCTTGGTGGCGAGGTCGAAGGCCTCGTACGCCAGGGACCAGTTGCCTTCCTTGTAGGCCTTGACGCCCTTCTGGAGGTAGGCCTTGGCGATCTGGATGTAGTCGACGGTGGCCTTGTCGAGGCCGGAGACGATCTCGGAATCGTGCTGGCGCCGCTTGTCGGCATTGGTCAACACGTTGACCGCCTCGGTGAGGGTCTGGAACTTGCGCTCGGCGTCGGCCTTGTCGGGGCCGCGGTAGCGGTCGGGATGATTCTCGCGGGCAAGCCTCCGGAAGCGATCGCGGATCTCCTGTTCGCTCGCGGACCGGTCCACGCCGAGGACCTCGTAATAGTTGACCTTCATCCCGATTTGGCACCGCGAGAAAGGTAGGCCTTTCTCGCCATCTCGCGAACGACTTGCTGGACGCCTCTGTCGTCCTTCAACCCTTTCAAATCTCGTAAGGTTAAACGATTGATGAACGGCAGGACAACCCCCACCGGCGCCTTCGGATTGCGGCAGAGGGAGAGCAGGATGTTGTATTTGCTCGTCCACTGACGGCGAGTGCCGAGGATGCGCAGAACTTCGTCGTCGACGTTGCGCATTCCGGCGATGGCCTCGACTTCCTGTTCGCTGATGCGCGGATTGCGCATCACGGCGGAGCAAATGAGCTTGTTCCGGTCGCGCACCAGGAGCATGCGGATCATGCGATCGCCCCGGTACGCGAGACGCACTTTCTCGGCCACGTTCATCTGACCGAGGCGCGTCCAGACCGCGGACGCACGCTCGTCGGTCTTCTCGGATTCGGTGAGCGTGACCTGCGAGACTTCGTCGGGCTGCTGCTCGGCGCGCTCGAGGAGGTCGACGATGGCGTCGAGCGGGACGTCGATGACCTCGGGCTCCTCTTCTTCGAGCAGCGCCGCCGCGTCGTCGCGGGCCTTCTGCTTGACGAAGAACTCGTCGCGGGCCTCGTGGACCCGGCGGCGGACGTCGTTGGTGAGCGAAGGGTTGCCGAGGAGGGCGTCGAGGATGTGCGGCGCCCGGAGGATGCGCGCGTGGTTGATGACGATGACTTCCTGGACGCGCGGCTCGGCGTGATGGGCGAGCTCGGCGACCTGCTCGTCGGGGACCGTTTTGTTGCGGATGAGGGCTTCGAGGACCAGGGCGTCGGTGCTGACGCACATCAGGCGCACGAGGTGGTCGACCGGGACTTCTTCGTTCGCCGCGAGCTCGGCCTGCAGGCGCGAGGGAACGTCCTGCAGCGAGGCTTCGGCGAGCTCGGAGATCTCGTTGTCGGGAGACATCGCGAGATACGCGAGGACGGCGATCAGATCGTGCTGGCCGAGGGGCAGGAAGCCGCGGGCGATGGTGAGGACGGTCTCGCGCGGATAGCCGCCGGACTCGATGAGGCCGATGACCGAGGAGGCGGAGAGCTCTTCGCCCGTGGCGCTCATGAGGGATCCTGCGGTGCGGCGCGTAGCCTGGCGAGGAAGGTGCGGTCGAAGACGAGGTTGCGCAGCCTCTCGCCCTGATCGCCGAGAGAGGGAACGGTTGCCCCGTTGAGGGTGAGGCTCAGTCCCGCGGCGTTTCCGATGACGAGGAAGCGAAATTGCTCATTGGCTTCGAAGTTCCGGCGCTCCCCTGCTTCCAGTTCCGCTTTCAGCACGCGGAGGCCGTCGGCTTCGAGCTCGACCCAGCACTTCTCCCGGGCTTCGACGCCGAGGAGCAGCCTGGAGTCGTCGGGAGGCTGCGGCGCGGCCGGAGCCGGCCGGGCCACCGCGGCGCGGGTGGTCACGGGGATGGCCGCGGTCTCGGTGAGCTGCTCCTGGCGTTTCCGCTGGACGGCCCAGTAGGCGACGCCGGCCAGGGCGACGATGATGAGGACGGCGACGAAGATGTTGCGGTCGACGCGGGCGAAGGCGGACGGGAGGCCGCGCTTGGCGGCCGGCCTGGGGCTGATGTCGCGCGGGAGGGTCTCGGCGTATTTGGCGACCTGGGGCGGCTTCTCGATGCGGTCGTCGTTGGCAGCCGCGAAGTTGTAGCGGTTGACCATCTCCTCGGCGTTGAGGCCGACGTAGCGGGCGTACTCGCGGACGAAGCCACGGGTGAAGACGGGCGCGGGGAGGGTCTTGTGGTCGTTGCGCTCGATGGCTTCGAGGAAACGCTTGCTGATCTTCGTGGCGTCCGCGATCTCCTTGAGGGAAATGCCGCGGATCTCGCGCTCGCGGCGGAGGTCGTCGCCGAAGGAGGCGAGCTCCGACGCCGCATCGTGCGGCTGCGGCTCCTGGTCAGGCATCAGGGCGCCATTCTAATCGAGTGCCATCCGTTCGATGCAGCGGCAGAGGTAGATGGAGGTCTGGGGGTTGGCGTGGATGCGGCGGAGGTCGATGCGGCGGAGGAAGCGCAACTGGGACGCCGCGGCCGCGCGGGGGGTCAGGGGGTTGAGGACCAGGGCTTTGCGCAGCGCGTAGCGGGAGGACCAGCGGGGGTCGGATGCGATCATCAGGAGCTGCTCCGCGGTGGCGCGATCGGAGGAGACGAGGGCAAGGAGGTCGTCCTCACGGAGGCGGTTGTTGATCAGCAGGGCGGCAAAGACTTTGGGGTCGGGGTCGTGGAGGAAGACTTTGATCAGCGCCGCGGAACAGGCGCGCGCGGAGGAGATGCGCTCGCCGAGGGTGAGCTTGTCGACGCGGAGGAGGAGCTGGGTCTCGATGGCGCGGCGGACGGGCGCGGGGACCTGGACGTCGATGGAGAGGCGGAGGAGATCGAACCAGTAGAGGTAGTGGACGAGCTTCACCGCGTGGGCCTGGGGCGCCTGGCGGTGAGCGACGAGCTTCAGCCGCACCGCATAGAAGCCGGTGAGACGCGGGTTCTGGGCGATCTTCGAGATGAGGTTCGGAGTGATGAACGCGTTCTCGAGCGCCGCCACGACCTCCTCCTCGGAGAGCGCGGGCAGGTTCTCGAGGAGGAAGGCTTCGAGATCCTCGCGGGAGAGGGCTTTGATGCGGCGTTGGAGGGCGGAGGACATGTTCCGAGGTCTACGAGTCTGTCCTGAACAGCACCGACTGCGCAGCGATCGCGAGCGCGAGCTCTTTCCGCTGCGCTTTCTGGAGATCAGGATCGGCGTTGACCGGCCACCCGACGATGTTCGCGTGCCTAGGCGGCGGCTCGGTCGCGACGACATCGATCCCCTGTTCTCGAATCGTACGCGCGGTACAAACCGCCGCGCCGTGGATCTTCGCATCGGCTCCGAGAAATACCTCAGCGAGTCTCCACAACTCGCCGCGCGGCTCGGCGCCGTGACGCGCAACCGACGTCGTCTCATCCTTCGCGGGCAGAAATGCCGAGGCTTTGACGAAGACGGAGCTGAACTGGCTGGACGAGCGAAGAAATCTCGCCAGATCCTCCGCATCCGCGACGAGATCAGGCAGTCCGGATGGCAGCCGCTCGTTCATCAGCGAGATCTCGAATGCCGGCGAGCACGCGAGGCGGGACGGCGTCACCGTCGAAACTGGCGACGCCATGGCCGCGATCCGTGCCGTCGATCCATGCAAACGCCAGCCTGTTCGTCGTTCCGACGCTCAGCGAGAAGACGCGAGCGCGAGTGACGATCCAGTCGAAAGCGATGGAACCATCGGGATCTACACCGACATCCGGCAGGGCAATATCCGAAGGCAGGGCACGGACGAAGTTCACTGCACGCTCAATGACCGACGACGACACCGGCGTCGAGTCCTCATCGCCGCAGCCCTCTGCGGCAACCTCATGAATGCGTGCGATAACAGCGTTCTTCAGGCTCAGGAGAGGGTTGGAACGCTCCGTCCGGGCGAGGTACGCGAGAGCCTGCTCACGAACGGCCGCCCCTTCTTCCGACACGGCATTCCGGCGTGTGGCCACGTGATGAACGACCTTGTAGTCCATCAAAGAAGGTTCAGCCATGTGCGAGTCACCGTATGCTCATAGACTTGATCGGTCAAACGATCGAGCAGCAAGATCACTTCCTGGACCTTCCACCAATCTTCCGTTGCGAACGTTGAAGAGTCGGACGATTCGATGTCCGAGAGAACCAGGATTCTGTCGTCTTCGGGCGGTTGCAGGACCATCGTCGCGTTCACGCGAAAGCCTGTTGCCGCATCGTCGCGCGAGTCGTAATTCAGGAACCCGTCGAACTCGAGCGTCTCGAACGAATCACTCATGCTGCGCAGGCGGTCGAAAGTACCGATGCCGGGAGAGAAGAGAAATCGGTCGATGCGTCTCAACGCCACCGCTCGGATTTGCACGGGGGCAGCTAGGTCGCGAAAAATTCGCCACGTTCTCTCGATCTCCGGCAAATACCAAACTGCACCGCCATAGCGTTCCAGGAGATTGAATGAAAAGCCCTCGGCACGGAACTGAACGACCTGCTTTTCGTCCGCGGTCACGAACTGCAGCGCCGTCACGCCATTGGTGACGCGCCGCATCACGGGATACTGGTCCCGCAACCGTTCCTTCGCAACCTCCTCGAGGTCGAGCACGCTCGTCGCCGGCGGCAAGTCGCAGTCGATGTCCACGATCGCCTCGACGATCGAAGCCTGCACTACACCCGACTCGACGGTCACGACGCTAGACATGTGGCTATCGTAGGGTAAATCCCGCCTTCTTCCCATCGTTGAAGAACATCTGCACGGTATCCAGCGAGTAGTCGCCGAGGTCTTTACCCACCAGCGACAGTTTCTTGATGATGTCGTTGGTGACGGTGATGATGTGGCAGCCGATGGCGTCGGCCTGGAAGATGTTCAACAGCTCGCGGGGGCTGGCCCAGATGAGCTCCGCGCCGGGGGCGAGCTGCAACAGCTCGACGGCGGCGGACATGATGGGCACGGGGTCGACGCCGGTGTCGGCGATGCGGCCGGCGAAGACGGAGACACACGACGGGGCGCCGCCGGCGAGGGCGTGGACGACGTCGCGGACCTGGCCGAGGGTGAGGATGGCGGTGACGTTGAGCTTCACGCCGGCGTGGGAGAGGCGGTGGACGAGGTCGTACGCGGGCTCGCGGCGGGTGTTGGTCACCGGGATCTTCACGTACACGTGCTCGCCCCACGTGGCGATCTCGCGGCCCTGGCGTTCCATCTCGTCGAAGTCGTCGGCGAAGACTTCGAAGGAGATGGGACGGTCCGGGATGGCGGCGAGGACGTCCTTGGCGAACGCGCGGTAGTCCGTCAGCCCGGCCTTGTGCATCAGCGTGGGGTTGGTGGTGAAGCCGTGGACGAACGGCTTCGCATACATCTCCAGCATGCCGGCTTTGTCGGCGCCGTCGGCGAAGATCTTGACCTTCAGGTCGGCTACGGATGTCATCGGTTCGTTTCTCCTGCGCAGAATCCAGTCGGCCGCGGCGCCGATCGAGGGGACGCGGACGAACGGCGGCTCGGGCTGCCGTTCGCTGTAATGATGATCGATGAAGAGGGCGATGCAGCCGGCGCGTTGCCCGGCGGCGACGTCGCGCCAGCGGTCGCCGATCATGAAGGACCGGCGCAGATCGAGCCCGTGGCGCTTCGCGGCGTCGAGGAGCATGCCGGGATTGGGCTTGCGGCACGGCGCGGCGTCGCCGTCCTCGTCGCAGACGACGATCTCGTCGACCGGCAGCGCCGCGGCGAGCTTCGCGTTGATGGCGTCGACGGTCTCGCGGGAGGTCGTCCCGCGCGCCACGTCCGGCTGGTTGGTGACGACGATCAGCCGGTAGCCGGCGTCGCGGAGGCGCTGCAGCGCGGGGATGGCCTCGTCGACGACCCGCAGCTCGCCGGCGTCCCGCGGCGGGTACGGCCTCCCCTCTCGCACGACGGCGTGATTGAGCACGCCGTCGCGATCGAGGAACACCGCGCGGCTCACTACTTCGTCGACTCCCACTTCGTCTGCGAGACCTTCAAAGCCGGATGCGACACCAAGAGGTGCCACACCACGGCCTGGAACGCTTCCGTGTGCGGCGTGACATTGGAGGGATTCACGGTCGGGACGATCACGCAGGCGTCCGCGACCTGCGCGGTGTAGCCGCCGTCGCGCCCGACGACGCCCAGGATCGTCGAGCCGATCTCTTTCGCGTACTGCAACGCGGAGACGAGATTGGGGCTGACGTTCTTCTCCACGTTTCCGCCGCCGACGGAGAACACGAACACGCAGTCTTCCTTCCGGAGGCGGCTGACTTTCAGCCATTCGATGAAGACGGACGCCCACCCTTCGTCGTTCGTCCGCGCGGTCAGCTCGGACACGTTGTCGGTGGGCGCGTACGCCTCGAAGCCGCAGATCTTGCGGAAGTCGTTCACCGCGTGAGAACAGTTCGCGGCACTGCCTCCGACGCCGAGGAGGAAGAGGCGTCCCCCGCGCGCGCGGGTCTCGGCGAGCAGGGTGGCGGTCCGCTCGATCGCGCCGGTGTCGAAGCGGCCCAGGATCTCGGTCGCCTCGGAGAGATGCTGGAGGGTGTAGCTCATGGACGGCCGAAGGATAGCATCGCCTCCAACAGCAGTCTGGACAGTAATTTGCTTCTCATATAGCCCAAGAAACAGGGCGAAAGATATTTTGAATCTTCCGTTGCTCCCCTATAATCGTATTGTTTCGTCAATCCATCGTGATCCCCGAGGCCTAGTGAAACTGCCAAGCAGCATGTCGCCCGTCCGTTCGCTCCTGCACCAGGCTGTCGCAGCGCGCGTCGCATTGCTGTTCGTTTTTCATGGGATCGTGTTCGCGAGCGCCTACGCACTGGCGTGGCTGCTGCGGTTCGAGTTCACCATCCCGCCGGAGTGGTTGCTCCCGATGCGCTCGAGCATGCCGGTGATCCTCGGGGTGCAGCTGTTCTTCGGCGCGGTGTTCGGGTTCTATCGCGGCTGGTGGCGGTATGTCGGGATCACGGACGTTCTGCGTCTGGGGGTCGGCCTGACCTCGGCGACAGCGACGCTGGTGCTGCTCTGGTACACGGGCAGCTACCTGGACATCCCCACGATCTACTTCAAGGTCCCGCGGGGCGTGCTGCTGGTCGACTGGGCGTTCGCGGTGCTGATCCTGCTCGGCGCGCGCGTGGCCGTCCGCCTGGGCCGGGACGGGCTCCGCGGCACGGACACGCCGGACATCGCGAAGCGGGTGCTGATCGTCGGCGCCGGCGACGCCGGCGAGGCCCTGGCCCGCGAGATCCAACACCGTCCGCAGCTGGGCATGAAGGTGGTCGGGTTCATCGACGACCAGCGCTCGAAGTGGAGCTCGGAGATCCGCGGGATCAAGGTCACGGGGCCGATCGCGGAAGTGGGAGCGATCGCCGACGCGCTGCGCGTGGATGAAGTGCTGATCGCCATCCCCAGCGCCTCGGGCAAACGCATCCGCGAGGTCATCCATCATCTCGGTACCGCGAACGTCGCGTTCAAGACCATGCCGGGGATCGACCAGCTCGTGAGCGGCAAGGTCCAGGTGACGCAGCTCCGCCCGGTCAACGTGGAGGACCTCCTCCGCCGCAACCGCATCGACCTGCCGGGCGATCCGGTGCGCGACCTGTTCAAGGGCAAGCGGGTGATGGTCACGGGCGCCGGCGGCACGATCGGCTCGGAGCTGGCGGTGCAGATCGCGGGGTTCGAGCCGGAGAGCATTGCCCTCGTGGAGCGCTCGGAGTTCGCGCTGTACGAGGTCCGCAAGCGCCTGTCGCGCGAAGCCTCGGAGCTCGATCTGCTCCTGACGTGCAATCTGGTGGACATCTGCGACGTCGACATCGTCGACGCGCTGATCGCGCGCGAGAAGCCGCACATCGTCCTGCACGCCGCCGCGCACAAGCACGTTCCCCTCGGCGAGGAGAATCCGCCCGAGTACATCCGCAACAACGCCACGGCCACGCGGAACCTGGCGGAGTTGTGCGCGAAGCACGACGTGCGGCGGTTCGTGTGCATCTCCACGGACAAGGCCATCAATCCCTCGAGTGTCATGGGTGCGAGCAAGCGCGCGGCGGAGATCCTGCTGCTCGATCTCGCGCAGACGACCTCGATGAAGGTGGCGATCGTCCGCTTCGGCAACGTCATCGGCTCGTCGGGAAGCGTCATCCCTCTGTTCATGGAGCAGATCGCCGCCGGCGGTCCGGTGACGGTCACGCACCCCGACGTGACGCGCTACTTCATTCGTACGTCCGAGGCGATCTCGCTCGTGCTGCAGGCGGCGACGCTCGGAGACGCGGGACAGATCTTCATGCTCGACATGGGCGAGCCGGTGAAGATCGCCGAGCTCGCGCGTGACCTGATCCGGCTCTCGAACCACACCGAGGAGGAGATTCCGATCGTCTTCACGGGGCTGCGTGCGGGCGAGAAGCTCTTCGAAGAGATCCGCCTGCGCGGCGAGGCGATCCGGGCGACGGAACATCCGCAGATCGTCGTGACCGAAGCGCCGCAACCCAACCGGCAGCACGTGCAGGCGTGGCTGAAGAACGGCGCGCGTGTGTGTGACAAGAACGTGGCGGTCGAAGCGCTGCGCACGCTCGTGCCGGAGTTCAAGACGCCGGGGGCCACGCCGGTCTCCACGGTCAGCGCGGCGCGGGTCGAAGCGAAGCGGGTCTCGGCTCCGTTCGTTCCGGCGCCGCCTATCGCCGGATGACGGTCACAGAAGTCCCAGCGGATCGTCCGACGCGCAACGCAACGCGCCTCCTGCAGGCCGCGTTGTTTCTCGTCATTGCCGTGACGCCGCTCCTGGTCGATCCGGGCGGACGCGACCTGTTCCGCGTGGGGAAGACGGCGTTCTTCCAGGGCGCGATGCTGGTCATCGGAGCGATCGCCGCGGTGGCCGCGCTGCGGAACGATGCGTTCGCGGCGTCGCTGATCCGTCATCGCCGGGCGGTGATCCTCGGCTGCGCAGGGGTGGCCTGGGTAGCGATCGTGTCGGTGACGTCGACGCTGCCGGCCGTGAGCCGTTCCGCACCGTTCTCGATCTTCTGCCACGCGCTGCTGTTCGTGATCGCCGTGGCCGTGTTGCGCTCAGGGGAGCCGCTCGCGGCGTTGGGAGCGTTGCTGGCGCCGGCGGTCGTGAATGCGGTGCTCATCGTGCTGCAGGCACTGGACCTCTGGGAGCCGTTCGGGGTCGCGGTGGAAGGGTCGGACCGGTACGGCAACGTCGGCCTGATCGGCAATCCGAACACGGCGGGGACGTACCTGCTCGTGCCGGTGCTCGCGGCACTCGCGGCGACGGTGGCCCTGCGCCGGTGGCGCGCGCTGTTCGGCACGGTGACGATCGTGCTGCTGGCAGGGCTGTTTCTGGCGCAGACGATCACGGTGATGTTCGGACTGACGGTGGCCCTCCTGGCGTTCGCGGCGACGGGCACGAAGCGCACGCGCCTGTTCGCGATCGGCGTCGTCGTGGCGGGGATCATCGGCGTGCTGGCCTATACGCCGACGCGGGAGCGGTTGGTCTCGCTGGCGAAGCTGCTGCGCAGGGGCAACTATCAGGCATTGACGACGAACCGCCTTCCCGCCGCGGCCGCGACGCTGAACATGTTTCTCGACCGCCCGCTGCTCGGCCTCGGGCCGGGTGTGTTCGCCGCGCGGTACATGCCGTACCGCCTGGCGGCCGAGGAGCGGAACCCGCATTGGATCCAGCTGGCACGTGAGAATTTCGGGGAAGCGCACAACGACCATCTGCAGGTGCTGGCGGAGACGGGGCTTCCGGGGTACGTCCTGCTCGCGGCGATGTTGTTCTCGATCGCGGCGATCACGGTGCGAAGAACGGTGCCGGACGACGACCGCGGGCGGTTCACGCGTCTGTTCGCGTTGCCTGCCGCCGCGGGGTTCGCGGCGGTGGCGCTCGGGCAGTTTCCGCTGGAGCTAACGGCGGTGAGCTCGACGTGTGTGTTCGCGGCGGCGCTGTGTTTCGCCTGGGGGTCCGATGCGAGCCGTTAGGGTGGTGCTGGCGATCGCCGTGGTGTGCGCGGCGTTGTTTGCGCTGCGCGTGCCGTGGCGGACGCAGAGGTGCAACGTCGAGAAGCGGAGCGCGCTGGCGTTCCTCGCGAACGCGCAGTCGATCGCCTCGGACTTCCAACGCCAAGCCACGGCAACGCGTGCGGCGGAGCGGATGGAGCGGTGCATCGCCGAGACGCCGAGCGACTGGCAGGTCCACTTCCTGGCCGGAGCGCTGTACGAGGTCGCGGGACGCACCCCGCTCGCGACGGCCCGCTATCAGGCAGCGCTCACGCTCGAAGAGCGGCCGGAGATCTATCACGCGATCAGCGTCCTGCAGCTCGTCAACGGCCAGGCGGACGAGGGGCTGCGGAACGCGGAGAAGGCGACGACGTTCAGCCTCGAATATGCGGACGGCTACGAGCCCACGCTGCGCGCGCAACTCTACGCGAAGGCGCTGGAGCGCCGGAAACGGCTCGAAGAGCAGCAGCAGCGGTAGCGGTTTCTGTCGCCCGCTACGCGGGCTGATTCGCTCCAACGCTCGCGTTCCCCCGGCTGAAGCCGGGGTCTACTGTCTGCTGCCTGCTACGCGGGCAAGGGCGAGCCCGCGTAGCGGGCAACAGGCAATAGACCCCGGCTTCAGCCGGGGGACGGGCGGCGTCGCAACGGAACGAGTCCGCGTAGCGGGCGACAGGCTTTCGACGCGCTACAATCCCGCCCCGCCTCCGATGCCCGTCCCACAACACAGTCCCGACGTCGTGCTGCAACCCGGCGACGTCCGTCAGGAGCAGCGCGAGAGCCTCCTCGGGCAACACGGCATCCTGGTCTGGCTGACGGGGCTGTCCGGCGCCGGGAAATCGACGATCGCGCACGCGCTCGAAGCGCGCCTGTTCGCGGAGCGGAAGCTCGCGTATGTGCTCGACGGCGACAACCTCCGCCACGGCCTCAACGCCGACCTCGGCTTCTCCGACCGCGATCGGGAGGAGAACATCCGCCGGGTGGGCGAAGTGGGGGCGCTGTTCGTGGATGCGGGCGTGATCGCGATCGCGGCGTTCATCTCCCCTTTCCGCCGCGACCGGGAACGGGTGCGGACGATCGTCGGCTCGCAGCGCTTCATCGAGGTGTTCCTGGACGTGCCGCTCGCGGTGTGTGAGTCACGCGATCCGAAGCACCTCTACGCGAAGGCGCGGCGCGGCGAGATCGCGGACTTCACGGGAATCAGCTCGCCGTATGAAGTGCCGGACGCGCCGGATCTGATCCTGCGCGCCGGGGACACCAGCGTCGAGGAGTGCGTGGAGTCTCTGCACGCGGAGCTGGTCCGCCGCGGAGCGCTGCGGTGAGCCGGTCGATCCTCAGTCACCTCGAGGCCCTGGAAGCGGAGAGCATTCACATCCTCCGCGAGGTCGCGGCGGTGATGACGCGGCCGGTGATGCTGTACTCGATCGGCAAGGACTCGCAGGTGATGCTGCACCTCGCGCGGAAGGCGTTCCTCCCCGCGCCCCTGCCGTTCCCGATCCTGCACATCGACACGACGTGGAAGTTCGCGGAGATGATCGCGTTCCGCGACCGCGTCGTTCGCCACACGGGCGTCGAGCTGCTGGTGTGGACGAATCCGGAAGGGCTGCGCGAGCAGATCAATCCCTTCGACCACGGCACGCAGCGCTATACGCACGTGATGAAGACCGAGGCGCTGAAGCAGGCGTTGGATCACTACGGATTCAACGCGGCGTTCGGCGGCGCGCGGCGCGACGAAGAGCGCAGCCGGGCCAAGGAGCGGATCTTTTCGTTCCGCGACCGCTTCCATCAGTGGGACCCGAAGAATCAGCGCCCGGAACTGTGGAACCTGTACAACGGCCGGGTCCACAAGGGTGAGTCGATCCGCGTGTTCCCGCTGTCGAACTGGACGGAGCTCGACGTGTGGCTGTACGTCGAGCGGGAGCAGATCCCGGTCGTGCCGCTGTACTTCGCGGCCGAGCGGCCGGTGGTCGAGCGCGACGGCTCGCTGATCATGGTCGACGACGAGCGGCTGCCGCTGCGGGACGGCGAGCTTCCGGAGATGCGGCGGGTCCGCTTCCGCACCCTGGGCTGTTATCCGCTGACGGGCGCCATCGAGTCGGACGCGGACTCGGTCCCGAAGATCATCGAAGAGATGCTCGCCGCCCGCACCTCGGAGCGCTCCGGCCGGGTCATCGACTTCGACGAAGACAGCTCGATGGAAGAGAAGAAGCGCGAGGGCTATTTCTGACGTGGAGTTGCTGCGATTCCTGACCTGCGGCAGCGTGGACGACGGCAAATCGACGTTGATCGGCCGCCTGCTGCACGATTCGGGGGCGGTGTTCGACGATCACATGCGCGCGGCGCATCGCGGCGATGACCTCGACTTCGCGCTGCTCGTCGACGGGCTGCAGGCGGAGCGAGAGCAGGGCATCACCATCGACGTCGCCTATCGCTACTTCTCCACGCCCCGGCGCAAGTTCGTCATCGCGGACACGCCGGGGCACGAGCAGTACACGCGGAACATGGCCACGGGCGCGTCGAACTCGGATCTGGCGGTGCTGCTGGTGGACGCGACGCAGGGCGTGCTCGATCAGACCCGGCGCCACGCGTTCATCGCCAGCCTCCTCGGCATCCGCCACCTCGTGGTCGCAGTGAACAAGATGGATCTCGTGGGCTGGTCGGAGACGGTGTTCCGCGTCATCCGCGACGAGTTCAGCGAGTTCGCGGCGCGCCTGCAGGTCAGCGACATCGAGTTCATCCCGATGTCCGCCCTCCTCGGCGACAACGTCGTCCACGCGAGCGCGCACATGCCGTGGCACGCGGGCGGTCCGCTGCTGGCGCACCTGGAGAGCGTGCACATCGCGAGCGACCGCAACCTGATCGACTTCCGCCTGCCAGTGCAGCTCGTCGTGCGGCCGGATGCGGCGTTTCGCGGCTACGCGGGCTCGATCGCGTCGGGAGTGCTGCGCGCGAACAGCGAGGTGATGATTCTCCCCTCCCGGCAGGTGACGCGCGTGCGCTCGATCCTGACGGTGAAGGGCGAGAGCGACCGCGCGTTCGCGCCGATGCCGGTGACGGTGACGCTCGCGGACGAAGTGGACGTGAGCCGCGGGGACATGCTCGTGTACCCGAACAACGTCCCGCACCTCGAGCACGCGTTCGAGGCGATGGTGGTGTGGATGCACGAGGACGGGCTCGCACCGGGACGTGAGTATCTGCTCAAGCACACGGCGAACATCGTCCCGGCGACCGTGTCGGCGCCGCGGTACCGGATGAACGTGAACACGCTGTCGCGGGAGCCGTGTACGACCCTCGCGCTGAACGAGATCGGCCGCGTACGCATCGAGACCCCGCGCCTGCTGGCGTTCGACTCGTACGAGCGCAACCGCACGACCGGTGCGTTCATCCTGATCGACCGGCTGACGTACGCAACGATCGCCGCGGGCATGATCCTCGACCGCGATCCCGCCCGCCGCGAGCCGGTGGCGTCCGCACCGGACTGGAGCCGCCGCGTGGGACAGCTGCCGTTGTCGATCACAATCGCAGGCGCGGATGCGTTGGCTGTTGCGTCGTCGCTGCGCGACGTGTTGGCGCGGCACGGGTTCCTCGCCGAGGTGCTGACGCGCGACGCGATCGGCGAGCTGGACCCGGTCGCACTGGCCGCATATCTGCGCCGCTTCGCCGCCATCACCATCGTCCCCCTCGACGCGTCGGGACCTCTGGTGGTGACGTGCGACGAGCACGCGGTTTCTGGCGACGACGCCGAGGCGATCTACGGCACCCTCACCGCCCTCACCCTCCTCGTGCGCCTGTAATCCGTCAGCCCGCCTTGTTTGCCGGAGCCGGTGGTTCTCCGTGCTCCCTGAGGAACTGCCGCAGCGCGGAATTAACAGTGGACGAGTCTTTGAAGATATCGGCAATATCGGGGTCTAACAGGACCACGTTGGTTCCCTGCTGATAACGTTCATAGTACTTACCGCGAACGCCACCGCGCAGGTCGTACTCCGGCCTCATCTCGTCATCATCGGGTGTATTCGTCGCCTTCTTCATAGGTGCGTCGTTCTGCATTGGTGGTCGGCCTCGCGTTGATGATTCGAATTCGCCCATCATCGTTCTCGGTGTGCGCGACGATGAGCAACCGCTCGGACGCTGTGAGTCCAGTCGTGAGATACCGGCTTTCGCCAATCGAATGATCCGGATCTCCGACGGTCCAGGCCAGTGGATCATCGAACACCGTCGTGGCCTCGGCAAATGATACGCCGTGCTTCGCCTGGTTGCTGAGATCCTTTCGTGGATCCCACGTGAACTTCACCACGCCAGTTTACGCAACCGCGGACCTTTTCGCGTTCACAAACCCGCACATATCAGAGGCCGTGGTATTCGCGGTACCACTTTACGAACGCGGCGATGCCATCCGCCAGCGACGTCGTGGGGCGGAAGCCGACCGCGGCTTCGAGCTCGCTCACGTCGGCCATGGTCGACGCCACGTCGCCGGGCTGCATGGGGAGAAGCTCCATCTCGGCGCGGCGGCCGAGGGATTGTTCGAGGAGGTGGATGCAGTCGAGGAGGGGGACGGGCTGGTTGTTGCCGATGTTGAAAACGCGGTACGGCGCGGCGCTGCGCGCGGGGTCGGGATCGGCGGGATCGAACGTCGGATCGGGCGTGGGGGGATGGTCGAGGACGCGTACGACGCCTTCGACGATGTCGTCGATGTAGGTGAAGTCGCGGACCATGCGGCCTTCATTGAACACCGGGATCGGCTCGCCCGCGAGGATGCCGCGGGTGAATTTGAAAAGGGCCATGTCGGGGCGCCCCCAGGGGCCGTACACGGTGAAGAAGCGCAGGCCGGTGCAGGGGATGGCGAAGAGGTGCGCGTAGGTGTGCGCCATCAGCTCGTTGGCCTTCTTCGTGGCGGCGTAGAGCGAGACGGGATGGTCGACGTTGTGGTGCTCGGAGAACGGCTGGCGTTTGTTCGAGCCGTACACGGAGCTCGAGGACGCGTACACGAGGTGCGCCGTTCGCACGGCGCGGCAGCCTTCGAGGATGTTGAGGAAGCCGGTGACGTTGCTCTCGGTGTAGGCGTGCGGGTTGATGAGCGAGTAGCGCACGCCGGCCTGGGCGGCGAGGTGGATGACGCGCTCGGGCTGGAGCTGCTCGAACAGCGCACGCATGGCCGGACCGTCGCCGACGTCGATGCGCTCGAAGCGGAAGCCGGGCAGCTCGTGGAGCATGCGCAGGCGGGCTTCTTTGAGCGAGGGGTCGTAGTAGTCGTTGACGTTGTCGAGGCCGACGACGGTCTCTCCCCGCCCGAGGAGGCGTTTGGAGACGTGGAAGCCGATGAAGCCGGCGGCGCCGGTGACGAGGATGGGCATGCGTACGGGAACGGGATTGAATCATGGACGGCGGCGAGGCACAACGAAGCGGGTGTTAGACTCCCGCGCCGATGCCAGCGCTGACGGCCACGATCGCAATCGCGGCAGCCGCCGCGGCGTCGGCGGTGCTCGTGGAAGCGGTGCGCCGCTGGTGCATCGCGCGCGGGCTTTACGATCCGGTCACGCCGCGCAGCTCGCACACGCGTCCCACACCGCGCCTCGGGGGCGTGGCCATCGTGTTCGTGTCGCTGGCCGGCCTGATCTACGCCGGCACACGTGTCGCGCCGCTGGCCGTGGCGTTCCTGCTGATGGCGCTGGTCGGCCTGCGCGACGATCTCAAGCCGGTGCCGGCGCGGCTTCGGCTGCTGCTGCAAATCGCCGCCGCGTCGATCGTCGTCGCGGGCTGCGGTTTCTTCAGCTCCGTCGGGGAGTTTCCGCTGGGCTGGTTCGGCGCGGTGGCGACTTGCATCTGGATCGTGGGCATGATGAACGCGTTCAACTTCATGGACGGAATCGACGGGATCGCGGGTGGACAGGCGCTCGTCGCCGCGATCGGCTGGGCTCTGATCGCCCTCCGCCTCGGCGACACAACGCTCTTCCTGCTCGCCGGATGGATCGGCGCGGCGGTCCTGGGGTTCCTGGTCCACAACTGGTGGCCGGCGCGGATCTTCATGGGAGACTCCGCCAGCGCACCTCTGGGCCTGTTGTTCGCGTCGCTGCCGCTGGTCACGCCGTCGCCGGACGCGCTGCTCGTTCCAGCGGCGCTGCTGGTCTGGCCGTTCATCCTGGACACGTTCTTCACCTTCGTGCGGCGCGCGCTGCGGCGTGAGAACGTGATGGAAGCGCACCGTTCACACCTCTACCAGCGGATGGTGATCGCCGGGTACTCGCACGCGACGGTGGCGCTGCTGTACATCGCCCTCGCCGCGACGGGCGTGTTCGCGGCGTTGTGGCTCTTGCGCTAGGGCGCTCTCTCTGTCATCCCGAGCGGGAGCACGGCGTGGGCCGCGGTTGAGGAAAGAAACCGGTGGCGATTTGGTAGCTTTAGGCGGTGCAGCGCGATGTCAAGACCGGCAAACGCTTGGTGCTGTAAGGCCCGATCCCGAGCATGGTCCCGGAAGATCGCGTCGTTGAGTTGGAGGAGCGGCATGAATCAGATGCCGTCGCCCCGTTTAGAAGAATGCAATTCGGAATATCTTCCGCTTCGCGCTGCGCACCACTTCGAGATGCGGAGGCGAGATGTCCAAGAAACGATCTTCCAGGACCGGGAAGAAGAATAGACGAGTTCTGGAGCAAATCAACCACAACGCGGCCGGAGCGGACATGGGAGCGCGGGAAGTGTGGATCGCGGTCGGAGACCATGTCTCGGACGAACCGGTCCAGAAGTTCGGAACGACGACCAATGAGTTGCGACGGTCGGCCGAGTGGATGCGCAGCTGTGGGGTTGACACCGTGGCGATGGAAGCGACCGGGGTGTACTGGGTGGCTGCCTTCGAGATCTACGAGGAGTACGGGTTGAATCCGGTTCTGGTGAGCTCCCGGGCGATCCGGAGCTTCAACGGGATGAAGAAGAGCGATTACATCGACTGCCAGTGGCTGCATCTGCTGCACACGTTCGGGATCTTGCAGGCTTCGCTTCGGGCAGAAGGGGAGATGATCGAGTTGCGCGCGTACATGCGTCAGCGTCGGATGCTGACCGAGAGAGCATCCGAGCATATTCAGCACATGCAAAAGGCGCTGGTGCTCATGAATGTGCGACTCGATCAGGCCGTGAGCGACATCACGGGAGTGACCGGCATGAAGATCCTTCGCACCATTCTGAAAGGGGAGCGAGATCCGAAGGAGTTGGCCAAGCTGCGTGACCCTGCTTGTGCCAAATCCGAGGAGCAGATCGCCGAGGCATTGACCGGGCACTATCGCGAGGAACAGCTGTTCGCGCTCGAGCAATCGGTCCAGCTGTGGGACTTTCACCGCGACTTGATCCAGCAGTGTGACCAGAAGATGCGAGCAGTGATCGAAAAGCTACCGGTCAAAGCAGACCCCACGACCACGCCGAAGGCACGCGGCAAACGGGGCAAGCCGCGCAAGAACGAAGTACAGTTCGATGCACGCACTCTTCTCTACGAGCGCCTCGGACTTGATCTGACCCAAATCGCCGGGCTGCACGTCCTGACGATCTTGACCGTCATCTCCGAATGCGGTTACGACCTGAGTCGCTTTCCGACCGGCAAGCACTTCTGTTCCTGGCTCGGCCTATCGCCTGGAACGAACATCACTGGGGGAAGGGTGGTCAGCTCGCGAAGCCGGAGAACGGCCAATCGGGCCTCCACCGCTTTGCGTGTCGCTGCTCAGGCTCTGGCGGATTCGAACACGGAGCTGGGAGCCTTCTACCGCCGCAAGAAGGGCCAGATCGGTCCTGAAAAGGCGATTAACGCTACCGCAGCAAAGCTCGCC
Source organism: uncultured Acidobacteriota bacterium (assembly GCA_963821585.1). Taxonomy (GTDB): domain Bacteria; phylum Acidobacteriota; class Thermoanaerobaculia; order Gp7-AA8; family Gp7-AA8; genus QHVT01. The sequence goes on along the minus strand of CAWGEI010000003.1, from coordinate 1,060,271 downwards.
CGCCGCATCTACGACTCCCTCCGCACGGGACGCGTTTACTCTGATCGGGGGCAGCCGTTCTTCGAACTGATGGATCGTGAGCGCTCCATGGCCTCTCTCCAAAAACGCGCTCGTCGCCTAAACATGAGGCTTGTTCCCATCGACCAACACGAGGCAGCGTGAGACGAAAACCCGCATAAATACCAGGGGTTTCTTAGCCCGCATTTCTCACCAGGGAGACAAAAAGCCGCCGCATCGTGCTATTAAGTTGAGTGTCAGCAACAACTTGATGGCGGGGAGGCGGCGGCGTGAGACAGACAGAGTGTAACGGGGAACAACTGAGTTTCCAAGGGGTGGGAGGGCGGCAGATCGTGGCTCGTTTCGATGGCGGGCAGCTCAGTTCAGATGGCGGAGGGCTGCTGTTGCGAGAGGTCGAGAGGCGGACTGGGTTGTTGAGTCAGTTCGCGGCCTGTTTTCGTGATTTTCGGGACCCGCAGTTGGTCGAGCACACCGTGAAAAGTCTGATCAGCCAACGGGTGATCGGGCTGGCACTGGGCTACGAGGATCTGAACGATCATGACCAGCTCCGACATGATCCGCTGATCGCGACGCTGGTGGAGAAGGCTGATCCGAGACGAGACGCTGGCAGGCAAGAGCACGTTGAACCGGCTGGAGTTGACGCCGGAGGGCAACGGAGAGGACCGGTACAAAAGGATCGTTTACGACACAGCAGCGATCGACCGATTCCTGGTTAACGCCTTTCTGCAGTCGTATGCGAAGGCGCCGGAACGGATCGTTCTCGATCTGGACACGACCGACGACGAGATTCATGGTGGCCAGGAAGGGCGCTTCTTCCACGGCTACTACGGGTCGTACTGCTACTTGCCGTTGTACATCTTTTCGGGCGAGCACTTGTTGTGTGCCCGGTTACGGCAGTCGAACGTCGGCCCTGCCGAGGGAACGCTCGATGAGCTGGAGCGGATCGTGAGTCAGATTCGTGAGCAGTGGCCGAACGTGAAGATCGTGATCCGGGCGGATTCGGCATTCAGCCGCGACGACATCATGAGCTGGTGCGAGGAGCACGGGGTCGACTATGTGCTCGGACTGGCCCGGAACGCCCGGCTGGAGAGGATGATCGCCAGCGAGATGGAGCAGGCCTGTGCCGAGTCCAAGCGCACCGGCCGGCCGTTCCGCAGCTACAAGAACTTTGAGTATCAGACCCGTGAGAGTTGGAGCTGCGAACGACGCGTGGTGGGCAAGGCCGAGTATCTGGTCGATAAACCCAACGCGCGATTCGTGGTCACCTCGCTTGCTATCGAGGAAGTTGCTGCCCAGCCGCTCTACGAGAACGATTACTGCGGACGGGGTGACATGGAGAACCGCATCAAGGAGCAGAAGACCTTTCTGTTCTCGGATCGCACCTCGGCGGCCACGATGCGCGCCAATCAACTGCGGCTCTGGTTCTCCTCGGTTGCCTATCTGCTGATGAGCGCTCTGCGCAGGCTGGGACTGAAGGACACGGATCTGGCCAAAGCGCAATGCGACACGATCCGGCTCAAGCTGTTCAAGATCGGAGCACGCATCACCGTCACCACGCGCAAGATCTGGATCTCGCTCTCGAGCAGCTATCCGTTGGCCAGCCTGTTCGCTCAGAGTGTGCAGCAACCTCGCTCACGCCTCGCCCTGATCCCGTTCCGACCTCCTGCGATCACCCTGCTTCCCGGTTGCGATGGGAGACAGGTGTGTTCGGAATGGTTCGGAACCGCCGCATTCATACGCTTTCCCACGGCCGGAGTGCCCATTCCACCGCCAAACTGCACACGGACGTGTGCATGCTTGCCAGCGGCGGGCTTCAACATCAGCCACCCGCTTCGTAAATCGCGTTTTCCACAGCCCACGGCGCGGATCATTTCGCCCTGGTGAGAAATGCGGGCTAGAAGCGTCGAGCGAGGGACCTGGGTGGGCGGGGCGACAGGCACGAGCTGCGTGCCCCGCCCGCCCAGGTCCCTCGCTCGACGCTCGGAATGACAGTTAGCGTGCGCGCAACATCTCCACCGCATCCGCCCAGCCGCGGCGGAGGTTGTACGCGGGCTCGAAGCCGAGGGTGTGGCGGATGCGGTCGCCGCTGACGGCGACGTCTTCGAGGTACTTCTCCAACAGCGCGCGGGTCACGGGCGGGCGGATGTGAGCGAGGCGCGCGAGCGATTCGGTGGCGCCGATGGCCAGGCGGATCGGGGCCACGGGGAGCGTGAGGCGCGGCGGCTTCCGCCCGACGGCGGCGGCCATCGCGTCGACGATCTCGCGCACGGTGTGCGTGGTGCCGTCGGTCACGTTGAAGACGCCGTTCCCGGCGTCGGGATGCGTCGCGGCCAGTACCGCGGCTCGCGCGACGTCGCGCTCGTGAACGAGTGTACGGCGGTTGGAGCCGTCGCCGACGACGGCGAACCGGCCGCGCGCGATGCTGCGCAGGAGCCGCTGGTAGTTGCCTTTCACGCGCGCGCCGTAGACGGCGCTCAGGCGCAGCACCGTGCCTCGGCCGGAGGCGAGCACCGCGCGCTCCCCTGCCAGCTTGGTCTCGCCGTAGATCGTGTCGGGCCGTGGCTCGTCCTCTTCCGTCAGCATCGCCTGGCGGTTGTAGCCGTAGACGGCGATGGTGCTGCAGTACACCACCCGGCGGACGCCCGCCTCGACGGCAGCGCGGACGACGTTCTCCGTGCCGCCCACGTTCACGCAGCGATACTGATCGTGCAGCTCGGGCGAAGGATTGTTGATGTGCAACAGCGCAGCGGCGTGGACGACGCAGTCGGCGCCGTCCATCGCGCGGCGCATGGCGTCGAGGTCCGTGACGTCGGCCGCGTCTGCTCCGTGGCGACTGACGCCGCGCACGCGGAAGCCCGCGCGCGCGAGCTCGTCCACGATGAGCGGCCCGATGGCGCCCGTGGCGCCGGTCACGACACACAGCAGCTCGGTCATGATTTGCGCGCCGCGCGGCGCAGGACCTCCTCGTACTGCGGCACGACGATCTGTTTGGTCATGGTCTTCTGCAGGAAGTTCCTCCCCGCCTGTCCGTACGCGTCGCGCTCGGCCGGGGACAGCGCGGCCAGGTTGCGCAGGGCGTCCACGAGCTGGGCGGGATCGTCGGACGGAATGATCACGCCCGCGCCGGCTTCGCGCACGAGATCCGCCGCCGCGCCTTCCATCGCCATCAGCACCGGCTTGCCCGCGGCGAGGTACGCGAGCGTCTTCGTCGGGATGACCCAGCGCGACAACTCCGAGCGGCGCAGGTGGACGAGCAGCGTATCGGCCGCGGCCAGGAACGGCGGCACGGCGCTCATCGGCTGGCGCTCGACGAACTGCAGGCGATCCTCGCCGGCGCCCAGCTCGCGCGCGAGCGCCTGCAGACGGGCCCGGTCCGCGCCGTCGCCCATGAGCACGATGCGGATGCGATCCTCCGCCTGCAGGAGCGCCGCCGCGCGCACGACGGTGTCGAGCCCCTGCACGAGGCCGAGGTTGCCGGCGAAGAGCGCGACGAACTGCTCGCCCCAGCCCCGCGCCGCGCGCACCGCATCACCATCCGCCGCGCTGCCGCCCTCGAAGAGCGACTCGTCGATCCAGTGGTGCATCGCCGTCACCTTCTCCGGCACGACGCCTTTGCCGATGAGGTTCTCCCGCGCGCCGGGCGTGACCACGAGAATGTGTGCGGCGCGGGCGTAGACGAAGCGCTCCAGCCGCGACATCAGCCGCACCACGAGGCCCGGACGGAGCATGCCCGAGAGCACCGCGCTCTCCGGCCAGATGTCCTGCACGTCGTAGACGAACGGGATGCCGCGCAGGCGCGAGATCAGCCAGGCCGCGACGCCGACCGTCAGCGGCGGATGCCACACGTACATCACGTCCGCGCGGCGCATGAAGAGCGACGCCAGCGGCGCGCTGAAAACGAACGACCAGTAGTTGATGAGGCGCTTGATCGCGCTCGTGCCGTGGTACGGATACTCGTACGTCCGCCGCACCGGGATGCCATCGAGCGTCGCGCGCTGCATGAGCGCCAGCCGGTAGCCCTCGTAGAGATCGCCTGAGGGATAGTTCGGGAAGCCGGTGATCACCTCGACGTCGTGGCCGCGGTCGCGGAGCTCGCGCGCGAGCTCGCCGGCCTTCGGGACCGGCTCCGGATCGTAGTACTGCGAGAGGATCAGGACGCGCATGGGTTTCTCAGCCCCGAGCGAAGTCGAGGGGCCAAGTTCGCATCTGCTCCGCCTGTGGCATCGTGCAGCGCAGGTGCTAACACGGCCCCTCGACCCCGCTCGGGGTTGAAGGCGACGAGCTCGGGGCTGAAGGCGGCGACAAGGCGTGATCGTATCCGAGGACGATGCGGGCCACCGTGGGGGCGACGCGCGGCTCGAGATATTCAGGCGGCGGATTCCAGCCCCGGTTCATGGTCGTCGCGATGCGCACGGCGGTGAGGATCATGTCCGGATGGGCGCCCGAGAGGATGTTGCTCCCGCACTCGACCGTCTCCGGGCGCTCCGTGACGTCGCGCAGCGTGACGTTGGCGACGCCGTAGATGCAACACTCCTCCTGCACCGTGCCACTGTCGCTGAGGACGCAGAACGCGCTCTTCTCCAGCTTCACGAAGTCGAAGAAGCCCAGCGGCGGCATGAGGCGTACGCGATCGGATCCCGGCGTGAGCCCATGGCGCGACATCGCGTCCGCCGTACGCGGATGCACGCTCACCACCATCGGCTTCGCGTACTCGTCCGCCACGCGCGCGAGCGCGGTGAGGAACGAGTCGAGCCGCGCCGGCTGGTCGACGTTCTCCGCGCGGTGCAGCGTCACGAGGAAGTACTCCCCTGCCTGCACGCCGAGGCGATCGAGCACGTCGCTCGCGCCGACCTGCGGCGCGTAATGCTCGAGTACTTCGAAGATCGGGTTGCCCGTGACGAAGATCCGTTCGCGCGCGATCCCCTCGCGCACGAGGTTCTCCTTGCTGCGGTATGTGTACGGCATCAGCACGTCGCTCGTGTGATCGATGACCCGGCGGTTGATCTCCTCCGGCACGCGATCGTCGTAGCAGCGGTTGCCCGCCTCCATGTGGAAGACCGGGATGCCCATCCGCGCCGCGATCATCGCCGACAGGCCGCTGTTCGTGTCGCCGAGGATCAGCAGGCGGTCGGGCTTGTGCTGCGTGAACAGCTCCTCCGCGTGCGTGAGGATGCCGGCGATCTGCCCGGCCGATCGAGCCGCGCACGCCCATGAAGTGATCGGGCTGGCGCACGCCGAGCTCGGAGAAGAACACGTCGCTCAGCGTCGGGTCGTAGTTCTGGCCCGTGTGCACGAGCACGTGCTCGCACAGGCCGTCGAGCAGCGGGATGACCCGGCTGAGGCGGATGATCTCCGGCCTCGTGCCGAGGATGGTCATGACTTTCATACGTGTGCCAGGACGCGGCGCGCCGCTCGGGCTGGCGCGCCGCGTAGTCGCGGTCGATCAGATGCGGAGCGAGCAGCGAGCGCAGGCCGTCGTGATCGAGCGTGATGCTCTCCGAGGAATACTCGGACGTCAAAGCGGGCTGATCGATCTGCGGCCGCAGCTCCGGCAGCATCGGGCAGATCACGTAGTACTGCCCGCGCTCGATCGTGCGGTAGCACTCCTCTTCCGACACCATGATCTCGTGGATCTTCTCGCCCGGGCGGATGCCCGTGACCTCGACGCGGATGTCGCGGCCGTCGATCAGCACTTCCGCGATATCAGTGATGCGCGCCGCGGGGACGCGCGGGATGTACGTCTCCCCCGCACGCGCCTCCAGCACCGCGGCGAACACCGTGTCCACGGCCTGATCGAGGCTCAGCAGGAACCGCGTCATGTCGGTGGTCGTGATCGTCACCGGACCGCCGTGCGCGATCTGGTCGATGAACAGCGGGACGACCGAGCCGCGCGACGCGATGACGTTGCCGTAGCGGACGCAGACGAAGCGCGTGTGCGGCGCAGTCGAGGTTCGCGGTCGACGAGGATGCGCTCCTGCATCGCCTTGGTCATGCCCATCACGTTGATCGGCTTGCAGGCCTTGTCCGTGGAGATGCCGACCACGACCTCGACCGGCGTGACGTTCTCGCGGATCGCGCGGACGATATTCTGCGCGCCGAGGATGTTCGTCTGCACCGCCTCGCCCGGGAAGTACTCGCACGACGGCACCTGCTTGAGCGCGGCCGCGTTGATGACGACGTCGACGTTGCGCAGCGACTGCACGACCGACGGGTAGTCGCGGATGTCGCCGATGCGGAACTGGAGGAGGTCCTGGAAGTTCCGGTAGATGACCTCGTCCGTGGCTGCCTCTTTGTGCAGGTACGACAGGCGCATGTAGTGCTGCTTGGCTTCGTCGCGGGAGAAGACCACGATCTTCGCCGGACGCCCCAGCTCGCCGCTGAGGAGGCGGCGCACGACACACTTGCCGAGGGAGCCGGTGCCACCGGTCACGAGAATCCGCTTGCCTTCGAGGTTCGTCACCTCATGTTTCTCCATTCATCGTAGGGTGTCGAGTCCGCGGCCATGGCCTCGACGAGAGCGGGCCAGGACTTGGGCGACCATCCGGTGGCCTCGCGGAAACGGGAGCTGTCGAGGCTGCGATCGATCCAAACCGCGGATGAGGGGCGAATAATAACATTCGCGCCGTAGGCCTCGTTGAGCAGATTGAGCAGGGTGAGCTTGTCGATCGGCTCGGTGGAAACCTGGTAGAGACCTGCGAGGGCGGGATGGCCCTCGATGAGGTCGCCGATGAGATCGGCGAGCGCGATCGTCGTCAGGCCGCTAAAGATGGCCTTCTCGTAGCCGTCGACGGCGCCGCCGCGGTTCGCGAGGAACCACTCGACCAGTCCCGAGGTGCCGCGCAGCTCGCGTCCGATGATCGACGTCCGCAGCGTCAGGGCACCCCCACCGACCTCCCCCAGGTACTTCGACCGCCCGTACAGATCCTCGGCGTCCGAGAAGTCGTCCTCGCGATACATCCCGCGGCGTCCGCTGAAGACGCAGTCCGTGCTGATGTGGATGAGGCGGGCGCCGATCTGCGTGCACGCGGCGGCGAGGCGGTGCGGGAGGAGGGAGTTGATGGTGATCGACGGGATGGCCTCGTGCGCCTGCGAAAGCTGCTTGATGATGCCGACGCAGTTCACGACGACGTCCGGGCGGACCTTGGCAACGAGCGCCTCCATGCGCGCGAAGTCGGTGACGTCGACGCCCTCGATGACGCGTTGCGGATCGAACAGGCGGGACACCGCGGCCGAGGCGCGCAGCGTCACGAGCGTGTCGAAGCGCGGCGAGAGTCGCTGCCACACCTTGTGGCCCAGCATGCCCGCGCCTCCGAGGATCAACAGTCGGGTACTCATCGCGGGGTCCTTTGCAGAGCGTGATGGAACAGCACGCGATTCTGCTCGATCGCAGCATGCGGATCGGAAACGCGCAGCGCGAACTCGCGCGCCTTGCGGCGCATCTCCGCATGAACCGCCTCGGGCATTGCCACGATCTCCTCGATCGCACTCCGAAAGGCGTCCGGCTCGTCGAGCGGCAGGTCCCAGCCTACGCCCGCGGCCTGCAGATCGCGCCACGGCGTCTGATCGCTGACGAGCACGGGACACCCGGCCGCGAGCGCCTCGACGATCGTGTGGCCGAAGTTCTCCCCCCGCGTGGGAAAGAGGAACAGGTCGTACTGCACGAGCAGCGGTCCGAGCTCGCCATACGAGACCGGGCCGTGACTGGTCGTGCGGACGTTGGCCGGCAGCGTGGCGATCACCGCCTCGCACTCCGCCCAGTGCGCGGACTCGACGGGGCCGTAGATGTCCAGCTCCACCGGCGCGGTGATACCCCGCACCAGCTCCAGCGCGAAGAGCAGGTTCTTCTTCGGACTGATCCGGGACACGAAACAGAGCCGCGCCGCGCCGGACTGCTTCGGCGGACGGGACGCGCCGCCGGTCCAGTTCTCGTACGAAGGCGAGAAGTCGATCGCTTCGACGATCTCCGCGCCGGGGCCAATCTCCCGGCGGATGTCCTCGCGCTCCAGCTCCGTCGACGCCTGCCAGACGACGCCGCGAAAGAAGCCGAGCGCCTTCGCGACGCGCAGATACACGCCCTTCTTCAGCGCCCGGATGCGGATCGCGCCGGGCGAGAACTCACCGCGAGGCCCGAGAACCACCGGACTGCCGCCGATCCGGCCGAGCCGCCTGAGAAGCAGCGGGAGGATCGTGCTGCGGGGCGTAAAAACACTGCTGAAGTACAGCAGGTCGTGCGGCGTGTCGCGAATGATCTGCCCGAGGCGGCCGAACGACCGCTCTCGCGGCGCGAGATACCGCACCATCGCCTTCCCTACCGGCTGCCACTCCCCCCGCACGATCCCCGGATACGGAGTGCTGGAGCGCCAGTCGCGATCGGTGGTGAGCACGAAGAACTCCAGCTCGTCCCCCATCGAGTCGATGAGATTGGCGAGACTCCGGATCGTACCCCCGCCGCGATACCCAGGCAGGTAGTACTCGATGAGGACGAGGATGCGCTGTCGCAGAGCGCCGGAGTATGCCACTCTTTGGGAGTGCGGAGGCAGCGCCTCCGCTTTGGAATTCGCATGGCGCGAGCTGCACCCGCACCGCTCACGGGAACCGAATTCGAAAGCGGAGGCGCTGCCTCCGCACTCCAAAGGCCCGCCCTACCACTCCGCGTCCGAGTAGAACAGCGCCGACACGGGATCGACGATGCGCCGCACGCGCTCCCGATCCTCCGCGGACAACCGGTTCAGCGACTTCGCGGAATGCGCTGCGCTTGCGACGCGGGTCACGCGTGGATCGTTCGAGCGGTCGTCCGGATTGGATTCTCCGGAGAGGAATTCCAGCTTCTTCCGCACGCGGTCGTCGAAGTCCAGGCCGAGCTTGGGCAGGATCGCGGCAAAGCCCGCGGCGGGGTCGCGGGCGAGGTCTTCGTAGCGGACGAAGATCCAGTCGCGATGCTCTTCGCGATAGCGGGCGATCACGCGGTGCAGCACCTTCCACAGATATGCGGCTTCGATGACCGCGTCGTGCTCGCCGAGGGTGCGTCCGAGGGCTACGTCTTCCGCGGCGTCGTTGCCGCCGAGCAGTTCCATGGCAGACGGCTGCTGCTGCAGGTCCGGGAAGTTGAACCGGAAGTTGAGGCGCACGAGACTGCTCACGAATGCGAGCGGGTGGCGGATGCTCACGATCACCTCGCTGTGAAACGTGCGCGCCACCCAGTCCGCGGAGAGCAGCGCGAGCGGGTCTTTGACCAGAGGCCGGCGCTGCTGGAGACGGTACGTGGCAAAGAGCGCGGCGTCGCGAATCATGCGGCCGAAGTCGCGCGGCGAGCGGATCGTGCGGAGCTCCGCGCCGAGCGCGTAATGGAACCGCAGCAGATCCTCGTACGTCGCCACCAGCTCCTCGGGCGCCGACGGCGGGACGCGGTAATACCAGTACGGAATCCGGTACGGGAACACGCCCCTTCTGCAGCCCAGCGTGAAGGGCTCGTGGATGTATCCGATGGCGGGATCGGCGGCGATGATCCGGCCGATCCACGTCGTTCCGGAACGGTGTGTGCCCGTGACGAGGATCGGTGACCGCGGAGGCACATTCATCCGCGGCGAGGATACCGTACGCCTCTCCGGCGCGGCCGGGCGCAGCGGCTATACTCCATGACGCAGATGCCGTCCGATGCGCGCGCAGTGACCTGTGCCATCCCCGTTCTGAACGGCGCCTCCACGTTGGACTGGACGATCGTGTCCCTGCGCAGCCAGCAGAACGTGCGCGTGAGCCTCGTGGTGGTCGACAGCGGCTCGACCGACGGCACGCTGGAGATCTGCAACCGGTGGGGCCTGGACACGCGGTTCGCGGAGCGCGGCAACATGTATCGCGCGGTGAACGAGGGCCTGCGCGAGGCGGGCACGGAGTGGCTGACGTATCTCAACGCCGACGACACGGTCTATGCCCGCTCTTTCCACGATCTCATCGCCCTCGGCGAGACAACGTCCGCGGACGTCGTCTACGGCGATCATGATTTCGTCGACGACGAGGGACGGTTCCTGTTCTCGCTCCGCTCGGCGGACCCGAGCGATCTGCAGGCGTTGTTCGCCACTTCGGTGATGGGGCTGCCGCAGCCGGGAACGATCTTCTCGCGCAAGCTCTTCGAGCGCCTGGGCGGGTTCTCAACGGACTTCCGCCTGACGGCCGACGCCGACTTCTTCCTGCGCGCGCTGCAGAGCGGCGCGCGGTTCGCGCGGCTGAACCGCACGGTGTGCGCGTTCCGCATTCACCAGATGCAGCAGACGATGACGCGCGCGGCGGAGATGCACAAGGAGACGCTGCGCGTCGCGGAGGCCGCGGGCGGCCGCAGGCCCTCGGCGACGGCGGCGCGGTGGAAATGGCGCTGGAGAAACGCGCGGGAGTACGCGATCCGCTTCCTGCGGACGAAGTCGTTCCGCCGGCCGGTGTTGTAAATGTAGGGCGTGGCTTCAGCCCGCCCACGGGGGGGCGGGCTGAAGCCACGCCCTACATTTACTGCCGAAACCAGAGCGCGTCGATCTGCAGCGTGCGGCCGTCGCGGGGATCGGCGAAGACCGGGGTAATGCCCCAGAGCGTGAAGCCCGCCGCTTCCATGCGCGCGAGCATCTCCCGCCACAGCGGCTGTTCCTCGTACAGCGGCACGAGCGAGACCTCGCTGAGAATGCCGCAGACGCGCGGGAGGATCCCGCTCGCGCCGTCGAGCACGTGCTTCTCGAAGCCCTGGGTGTCGATCTTGAGAAACGGTTTTTTCGCATCGCGGAGATACGGAACCGCGACCGCGTCGAGACGGGAGATGGGAACGCTCTCGACCGCGACATAGGCCGAGTCGCTGGCGGCATTGGCGTGCGCGTCGAGCATGGGCAGAATCGACGAGGACACGAGGTTGGCCGAGACGTTGATGTCGATCGTGCCGTTGGTGTCGCCGATGGCGATGCGCGGGTGAACGCGCCACAGGGGATCGCCCGAGGCGCAGGCGGACAACGCGGCATGGGCGGCGGCGAGCGGCTCGAAGCTGACGATCTGTCCCGCGTATCCGTACTCGCGCAACTCCATCCCGAACTGGCCGGTATTGGCCCCCACGTCGAGCACGAGATCGATGTCGAACGTCTGCAGCGCGAGGTGCAGCTGATACCCCGGCGTGATCGCTGGATCGAGGCGGTGGAGGTCCAAGCCCACCGCATGGATAGCTTTCTTGACCCAGTGGCGGAGGCGCCTGTTGATCTTCATGGGCAACGAGTTTCGAGAACCGTGCTGCGGCGCGCGGGACGGCATCTTACACGGTCTCACCCTCGTGATATCGTCCGCAGCCCCGCTGGCGCGGCACGGATGAAACCCTCACTCTCCATCGAGCTCCTGCTCGCAAAAGTCCGCCGGCGCCTGTCTTTGCGGACGAAACCGTCCGCTCCGACCCTCGAGGTCGTGTCGTACCGCGGCGCGAAGTTCCTGGTCTGGGCCCACGAAGACGTCGGCTGGCAACTGTTCCGCGACCGGAGCTTCGAGCCCGTCGAGCTCGAGCTGCTGCGGCAGCACATCCGACCCGATGACATCTGCATCGACGTCGGCGCGAACATCGGGATCTTCACCGTGCTCATGTCCCGCTGGGCGCCCCAGGGCCACGTCCACGCATTCGAGCCGATGGAGCACAGCGCGTCCGTCCTGCGCCTGAACCTCGAGCTCAACGCCATCGCCAACGCGACCCTGCACACCGAGGTCCTCAGCGACCAGGTCGGAGAGGTCAGCTTCGCCGTCGCCACCGATGGCGCCTACTCGTCCATGCGGCATACGGCGCGGAAGGCCCAGCAGACCACGGTCACGGTGCAGTCGAATCGCCTCGACGCCTTCATCGCCACGCTCGACCGTCCTCCCGGCGTACTGAAGATCGACGTCGAAGGCGCGGAACTGCTCGTCCTGCGCGGCGGAGCCGAGATCCTCCGCGACGAGAGACGGCGCCCGAGGCTGGTCCTCGCGGAGGCACATGAGCCGAACTCCCGCGCGTACGGCACCACGCCGGCGGACGTCGTCGCGCTCATGAGAGCCGCGGGATACACCGCCCAGGCCATCCTGCCGGACGGACAGCTCACGAACTGGCCGGCGCCCGCCGCGCTGCCGGACGTCCTGTTCGTCGCGGCACCACAAAGCTAACCGCGCAGACGGCGCAGCAGCAGCCCGCGCAACACGAGCTGTCGAACCAAGGGAGCCGCGGAGACCGCCGCCGCCAGCGCGACCGCTCCCGTGCCGGCGAGAAACAGCAGGCCCGCGATCCGGGATGTGTGCGCGGGCAGCACGGCGCGCGACAGCGCGGTCACGGCGAAGACCGCCAGCAGCGGGACCGCGACGTCGCGCACGTACCAGCGGGTCTGCTCGCCGGTCAGCAGGCGGCGGTGCATCAGCCCGATCAGAAAGATCACGTATCCAACGTTCAGGGCGACCCACATGGCCGCGGCGCCGGCCGCGCCGTATCGCGGTACAGCGATGAGGATGGCCGGCACCAGCACGGCGACAGCCGTGGCGTTGGCCTTCACCATGAGCTTCGTCCAGGCGTGCGCGACCTGCAGGTAGTACGGGATCCAGATCAGGCAATTGAGCAGCGTGCCGCCGGCGAGCATCGTGAGGATCGGCGCCGCGCGCGCGGTGAGCGCGGCATCGCCGGTCCAGACCAGCAGGATGCGGTCCGCGAACAGGATCAGCAGCGACGCCGCGGTGCCGACGACGACCGTCGCCAACTGCGCCGCCTGATGATAGACGCCCCGGAGCGACGCCTCGTCCTGCTGCGTGGCCAGTTCCACGAAGCGCGGATAGACGGCCGTGCTGATCGGCGTCACGAGGAGATAGAGCGCCCCCGCCGCAGTCGCCGCCAGCGTGTAGTAGCCGAATTCCATGAGCGGCAGCATGCGCGACAGGAGGATCTTGTCCATCTGTCCGAGCAGCAGGGATGACAGGGTGATGAGGACCATCCCCGCCGCGAATCGCCAGATCCCCCGCAGCGCGGCCCGCGAGAACCGCGCCGCCCTCGGCGGCCGAGGCAGCAGGCCGTTCGCGATCAGGCCGAAGATCAGGACCGTCACCAGCGAGACCAGCCCCTGCCACGCGAAGAACGCGCTGATGCTCGGCGAGACCCACGCAAGGACCGCCAGCGCGCCCACCGCACGGACCGTGGTCATGACGCTCGACACCGTGTTCTCGAGGACCTGCCTCTGCAGGCCGAGCACGCTGCCGATGTAGATCGATTCCAGGAACCGCAGCGCCGCCACCGCCCCCATGATCCCCACCGCCCGCGCCACGACGCCTTCATCCAGGCGCTGCACATTCAGCCAGTGCGTCGCCAGAAACCCCGAAAGCCCCCAGACGACCGTTGCCGCACCCACCGCCAGCGCGAGCGCCAGCACCTCCACCGTCCGCAGCAGGTCGCGAATCTCCTGGACCGCCACCCCTCCCCCGCTGTAGCGGGCCATCTCCCGCGTGAGCGCGGGCCGCATGCCCAGGTCCAGGAGCGTCATCCACGCCTGGAGCAGCGTGAAGACGCCGACCAGACCGTACGCCTCGATGCCGAGGTAGCGGATGTACAGCGGCACGAAGGCCAGCATCATCAGTGCGCGCCATCCCTGGCCGAGATAGTTCGCGACGACGTTGCGTGAAACAGAGGCAGTGGGGATCGCGCTGCTCAGAGCCGCTTTCCTATCATTCGGAGCGGTCGGCGCGCAAAGATAAGAAAGCGGCGACTCGCCGTCGCCGCACTCCAACCTTACTCCGGCGTGACGTTCTGCTCGATGAACAGCACCGCGGCCTCGCAGCGCAGCGCGGCCAGCTGCCTGGCATTGAGCTCCGCGGCGAAGCCCGGCAGCTCGTTGTACACGCCCATCAGCTCGTAGCCGTGCTGCTGGGGAAGGATGTTCATCATGTAGTCGATCGTCGTCTCCGGCTTCATGATCACGATCCAGCCCTCACTCGCCCGCTGCCCCTTCCGCGCCGAGGTCAGCGACGCGGGCTCCGCGCAGCGCGGCGCGACGTCCGCGGACGCAGCCTGCACGCTGACACCCGTGCCCGGGACGAAGATCGCGTCGCCGGTGTCGTTGCGGATGATCGAAGCGTACGCATAGACACCCACCTGCGACGTGACGCCCACACTCGCCTCCGCGACCGGCTCCGCGCCGAACGCCGCGAACGCGTCATTGATCTGCAGCACTTCCAGCGCCGGCACCACGCGGTGCAACTGCCCGAGCTGCTGTCCGGCCGGGCCGTACAGAGTGAGCGTCACGCTCGCCGGCACCTGCCACGGATTCGAGACGCCGAGGTTCGTACGGCGGGTGTGGTCGGCGGTGATGCCGCTCAGCACGTGCTCCGTCGCCAGCGCATCCACCGGCACGGCCGGAACGCCCTGCCCGTACTCGCCGCCCGAGTCGCTGCGGTTCACGATGTACACACGCGCGGTGACGCGGGCGCCCTCATGCGCGCTGCTGACGCGGATCATCCCGGTCGCATTCGACACCCGGAACGCGCGGAACAGCACGTCCTCCAGGACGATCGTGCCGCGGCCCCAGAGCGACGTCGTCGTGAAGACGCGCTCCCCGCCGGCGCCGTAGAACGTGAGCACCAGCGAAACGGGCTCGGAGTCGAGGTTCGTGACGACCAGGTCCGTCTGCCACTGCGAGCCGAACGCGCCAGTCGTGCGGCCCGCGACGGGGACCAGCACGTTCGAACCGGCCAGATCGGCGGCGTGAACGGAGGCGGCAACGAGGATGGCGGAAAGGAGCAGCAGAACTCGCGATCTCATGCCGCGCAGTCTGCGGACAGGCGCTTACGCAGTGCTTACGGTAGCGCAACGTAGGGCGTGGCTTCAGCCCGCCTCCCCGGTGTGAACACGGCAGGATGCGAGCCCCCACCCCGGCCGGGAGGCGGGCTGAAGCCACGCCCTACATTGGTTTTACGGGCCGCTTACGGTTCGCGCCATGCACTCGATCTCCACCCGCGCTCCCATCGGCAAACCCGCCACCGCGATCGTCGTCCGCGCCGGCTTATTCGACTGGAAATACTCGCGATACACGCCGTTCATCTTGTCGAAGTCCGCCATGTCGGCGAGATAGACCGAGCACCGCACCACGCGGTCGAGCGACGAGCCGTGCGCTTCGAGGTTGGCCTTGAGGTTCTCCAGCGCCTGCCGCGTCTCCGGGACCACGCCTCCCGCGACCGGCTGCCGCGAGGACGGCGGCGCGCCGATCGTCCCGGCCAGGAACAACAGATTCCCCGCGCGCACGGCATCGGAGTACGGCAGGCCCAGGCCCGCCCGCTCGGGCAGCGTGTGATACGTCGGAGCCGCGCCCGGCGTCCCGGACTCGCGCTCGCGCTGGTTCGAGTTGTCCATGTCCGCGGCGATCATCCACCGCCCGTCCGGCCGCTGCCGGAGCGCGAGGATGAACTTCCCGGTGTCCGGCGCGTTCGCCTCGTGCGAGTACGCGCCGATGATGTAGCCCGTCACGCCGTCGGCCGAGTACGCGAGCGCGCGGAGAAACAGCGGCCCGCCCGCGTTCTTGTACGACTCCTGGATCGCCTCCCGCCCGCGTACGGGCGGGCGGGCGTTGGACAACACGAAGCCGTCCTCCGTGAACAGCGCCGCCAGCGCCGCGGCGTCGCGCGCCCGCCAGGCCTGCTCGTAATCCCGCAGGACGCGGGTCAGCGCATCCGGCAGCTCGAACGACGGGAGCTGCTCCGCCGCCATCGGCAGGACAGCCAGACACAGCGTCAGAATCGCAACCACGGTTCGCATGCACTCACAATATACCCGCCCATCAGGTAACATCGGTCCCTCGATAACAGGAGGTTCGCACGATGGCTCATCCATGGTGGCTCCCGGTTCTTTACGTTCTCATCCTGGGACATGTGACGAACATCTGCGTGACCCTGTACCTGCACCGCTCGATGTCGCACCAGGGCGTCATCTTCCGGCCGGTGGTCGTGCACGCGATGCGTTTCTGGCTCTGGCTGACGACCGGGATCGTCACCCGCGAATGGGTGGCCGTCCACCGGAAGCACCACGCCTTCCCCGACCGCGAGGGCGACCCGCACTCCCCCGCGCTCGAAGGCCTGCTGCAGGTGCTCTTCGGCGGCTACTTCTGCTACCGCCGCGCGTTCCACGATCCGGAGCTCTTCACGAAGTACGGCTACGGCACCCCGGACGACTGGGTGGAGCGCAACGTCTACTCGCGCTTCCGGCCGCACGGCATCCTGCTGCTGCTGATCGTGAACATCGCGATCTTCGGCTGGCTGGCCGGCATCCTGACGTGGATCGGCACGGTCACGTGGATCCCCCTCTTCGCCGCCGGCATCATCAACGGCCTCGGCCACGCCCTCGGCTACCGCAACTTCAACACGCGCGACCGCAGCCGCAATCTGTATCCGATCGCGATCTGGATGCTGGGCGAGGAGCTGCACAACAACCATCACGCCGACCCGCGCTCCGCCCGCTTCCGCGGCCACTGGTGGGAGTTCGATCTCGGCTGGATGTACATCCGCATCCTCGCCTTCCTGCGCCTCGCGCGGGTCGTCTATGCGAGAACCATGGAACCCGCACAGTTCCGCGCACAACACTACTAACCGAACGATGACCGACAGTACGAACGTAACAACCGAGCCCCACTCAGGACTCAGGACTCAGGACTCAGGACTAAAAGATCGTCACGAACAATTCGTGGCCGCGGCCTCCCGCCTCTTCGGCTCACTGAGCGGTCCGGCCCTGGACACCCTGGAGCCGCTCGCGCAGTGGATCCAGCTCGTCCGCGGTGATGCGCTCTTCCGCCAGGGCGACGCGAGCGACGGCCTGTGCGTCGTCGTCAGCGGCCGGCTGCAGATCGTGCGCACGAACAGCGACGGCACGACCGTCGTGTTGGGCGAGGCCACGCCGGGCGAGAGCATCGGCGAGATGGGCTTCTTCACCCGCGAGCCGCGCACCGCGGACGTCATCGCCGTCCGCGACTCCCTGGTCGTGAAGTTCACCACCGAGGCCTTCGAGCGGATCATCTCCATGCACCCGGAGATCGTCCGCGACCTGATGCGCATGCAGATCGGACGCATGGCCCGGACGGCGCACATCCCGAACCTCGCCGCGACGAGCATCGCCATCGTGCCGTTGCGCCTCAAGACGCCGTTCGCCGAGGTGGTGCAGCGGATTGCGCAGGCGGTGGGGACCGACCTCCACCTCGACTCCGAGAGCATCGACCGCGAGCTCGGCGCCGGCACCGCCCAACTGCCGGAGAACGATACGCAGTCCGAAAAGCTCGTCTCGTGGCTGAATCAGCACGAGAGCCGGTACGGCATCATCGTGTACGAGGCCGACACCGGTCCGACCGAATGGACCGAGCGCTGCCTGCGCCAGGCCGATCACGTCGTCCTCGTTGCCGACGCCTCGGAAGACCCCTCCCCCGCGGAGATCGAGCGGCTGCTCGCGTCGGGGCCGGTCGGTCCGCGCCGCTCGCTCGTCCTGCTGCACCCGAACGGCGACTGCCTGCCGGTGGGCACGAAGCGCTGGCTCGAGCACCGTCGCGTCGACAATCACTATCACGTCCGCTGGGACCGTCCCGACGACTTCGCGCGCGTCGGCCGTTTCCTCACCGGCCGCGCCGTCGGCGTCGTCCTCGGCGGCGGAGGCGCGCGCGGCTTCGCGCACGTCGGCGTCCTGCGCGCGATGCAGGAAGCGGGCGTGCCCATCGACATGATCGGCGGCACGAGCATGGGCGCGTCGCTCGCGGCGCAGCACGCCATGGGCTGGACGCCCGCGAAGATCGAGGACGTGAACCGCCAGGTGTGGGTCGAGATCGCGCCGCACAAGGAGCTCACGCTGCCGATCCTCTCCATCGTCGGCAACCGCGGCTCGACCCGCTGCGGACAGATGATGTACGGCGACGCGCTGATCGAAGACCTCTGGATCCCGTTCTTCTGCGTCTCCAGCAACCTCTCCACCGCCGCCGCGCACATCCATCGCACCGGCTCGCTGCTGTGGGCCGTCACCGCCAGCGCGTCGATCCCCGGCGTCGCCATCCCCGTCCTCGCGGACGGCCAGCTCCTCGTCGACGGCGCCCTCATGAACAACGTCCCCGGCGACATCCTCCGCGAGCTCGGCTGCGGGCGCGTGATCATTTCCGAGGTGTCGGTGGAGCAGGATGCGGACTTCACGTGTGCGCGCGTGCCGAGCGTGTGGGACGTCGTCAAAGGCAAGATCATGCGGAGGAAAGAGCTGCGGCCCTTCCCGTCGATGCTGGGCATCCTCATGCGCGCGGCCATGCTCGCCAGCGCGCGCCGCGAGCGGGAGATCATGGCCGACGCCGACCTCGTCTTCCATCCCCCCATCAATCAATTCGCGCTCATGGACTTCGAGTCGCTGCACGCGATCGTGCAGGTCGGCTACGACTACGCGCGCGCCGAGCTCTCCACGTGGCGCGAGAACGGACAACTGGCGAAGGTGATGAATGTCTGACATCGCATTCTCGGTCGTGCTCCACAATCAGTCCACGCGGACCTTCGGCAGCGGCAAACAGGTCGCGCGCATCGTCGCGAACAACTCCCGCGGCACCAGCGCGCTCGCGACCATGGACATGAACGCCATGGGCGAGGCCTACCTCGCCGGCGACATCGACGTCGAAGGCGACCTCGAGCAGCTCCTCTCCTTCCGCTCCCAGTTCCGCGACCGCAAAGGCTTCGCCTCCATCTGGCGCTTCCTCCGGCCGATGATTTACGGCCAGCCCGCCAGCGACAAAGTCTGGATCGCCGAGCACTACGACTCCGAACCCGACTTCTTCCGCCTCTTCCTCGACAAACGTCACCGCTGCTACTCCCAGGGCGTCTTTGCCGCCGACGACGAGCCCCTCGAAGACGCCATGACCCGCAAGATGGACTTCGCCATCCAGGCCGCCGGCATCCAGCCCGGCATGCGCGTCCTCGACATCGGCGGCGGCTGGGGCGCGTTCTTCGAATACGGCGGCCGCAAAGGCATCCACGTCACCTCCCTCACCATCTCCAAGGAATCCGAAGCCTTCCTCCAAGACCTCGGCGCCCGCGAGCAGTTGCCGTCCCAGGTCATCCGCGAACACCTCTACGAGCACCAGGCCGAGCCCTACGACGCCATCGTCAACATGGGCGTCACCGAGCACCTCCCCGACTACCCGGATACGCTCAAACACTACGCCCGCCTCCTCAAACCCGGCCGCGCCATCTACCTCGACGCCAGCGCCTCCCGCAAACGCTACGACCTCTCCACCTTCTTCATCCGCCGCATCTTCCCCGGCAACGGCACCGTCCTCTGCCTCCAGGACTACGTGACCGCCGTCGCCCAGTCGCCCTTCGAGCTGGAAGGCGTCTGGAACGACCGCCACAACTACGAGCTCACCACCCGCGCCTGGGCCCGCAACCTCGACGCCAACGCCGAGGAGATCGAGCGGAGGTGGGGGCGGGCGTTGTACCGCACGTTCCGGTTGTATCTGTGGGGCTGCGCGGATGGGTTCTCGAGAGACATGATCACGGCGTACCGGTGGGTGTTGCGGTTGAAGGGGTAGGACGAAAGCCCGAGGGGACCGCTCGCGTCCCGCCGGCTGATGCGCAGGCGTCCCCGCCTGCGCGTCGCTCGGGAGACGCGTGCGCGTTAGCCACGGGGACGGGTGAGGGGAGCCAGGCGTCGTGTGCGAAATGATCACCGCTTGCCGCTGGGTGCTGCTGTCACGCTGTAATCTAGCTGCTAGGCTAGTTCCTGTCCTGAGACGTAAGTGATTGAGATAAAAGCAAATAGGGCGCATTCGCGATAGCTATCTGCGAGGCGATCCGTTAGAATCATTCGTGTCCAAACGTCTGATTCCAAACGAGATAAACGCCAACAGGAGCGAGCACGAATGCGCCCTAAACGTAAAAAACAGCTCAGTCTGAGCGAGAACTGGCTGGCTTTTGAACAAGCCCAGGAACTCGGAGCGATCTCGGCACTCCTGAACCAGCATCCTAGGGCCGGAGAGATGGTCTGGCAAGACTTGGCCGAGGCCGGTCTTGCCCGCGAGGGCGCTGTTGATGCCGTCGGGCTCAGTGGCGAGCAGGTGCTGCGAGCGCTGGTGATCAAGCAGTTGAACGGGTTCAGTTATCGCGCACTGGCGTTTCATCTTGCAGATTCGGTCAGTTACGGGAGGTTCTGCGAGTTGGGATGGGGGCAGACTCCCTCGAAGTCCACACTCGCCGTCTGCATCAAAGCGATCCGCGCCGATACCCTCGAGAAAATCAATCGGATACTGGTGGCGGACGCGAAGTCCAAGAAGATCGATGACGGTAAGAAAGCGCGCATTGACACGACTGTTGTCGAAGCGAACATTCACGCGCCGCTCGATTCGAGCTTGCTCTATGACAGCGTCCGAGTGCTCTGTCGCATCATGGGTGTCATTGCGGGCGAGTTGGGGCTGAAGCAATCCGTTCCCAATCGCACTAGAAGGGCCAAGCGGAGAGCGTTGGGAATCTTGAATGCTCGGAACATGGAGCAGCGCAAGCCGCTCTACCGAGACCTCGTGCAAGTCACCGAAGAGATCATCAGACGCGCACAAGAGATGGACGCGACGATGACGCGGACGACCCAGCGTAAGAAGATCGAAAGCAGCTCTCTGACGAAGCTTGGTGCTCAGCTCTCGCACTACACAACGCTGGCAACGCGGGTAGTGGATCAGACCAGACGACGTGTTTTCAAGGGCGAGAGCGTGCCTTCGGGCGAGAAGATCGTATCGATCTTCGAAGAGCACACGGACGTGATCGTGAAAGACCGGCGCGACACTCTGTATGGACACAAGGTCCTTTTCGGCACAGGGAAATCAACCTTGATTCTTGATTGCAAAGTGCTGGAAGGTAACCCTGCCGACTCGACCTTGGCCGAGACCATGATCGATCGCCACATCGAGATCATTGGCCATGCCCCACGCCAAGTGGCGTTTGACGGCGGGTTCACCTCCCGAGCAAACCTGGACGTCATCAAAGCAAAAGGCGTGGAAGACGTCGTGTTCAGTAAGGCCCGTTTTCTATCCATCGCCGACATGGCTCGCAGCAACTGGGTCTACAACAAACTTCGCGACTTCCGAGCAGGGATCGAGGCAACCATCTCGTTTCTCAAGCGCTCGTTTGGTCTTGATCGATGCACATGGAAATCGGCCGACTCGTTCAAGACCTACGTCTGGAGTTCGGTCGTCTCCTTCAACCTGCTCGTCATCGCCCGCCACCAGCTTCAGACCTAAGCGAACGTCCTGCAGTGTGACGACTGGCTATGATTCCATGGCCGGCCGCCGCATGGTCAACGAGCAATCGGACTACGTGTTTTGGAATCTCGCTGCCGCAGCCACATCAATCCATTCCAACATACTCAATCTAGATCGCTTACCAACCTCTTCGCACGCCATGGCAGCATCCGGAAATCGCCGATTTCGGGACAGGAACTAGGCTAGCCCGCTGACAAGGAACCGTTGATTTAGCGCGCCGCTATAACTTCGGTATGCTGGTTAGGCTGCGCAGCCTGATTGGCAAAGTCGTTGGGCAGACGAAAATTACGCGAGCAACGGAGAAATCACCTCCAGAGCGCTGACAAAGGAATCATCGATTTTCGCCTGTCCACCTTCCAGAGTTATCACACCTCGCTCAGCCAGCGCTGCCATGCTCCTTCCACGACGATCGAGAAAATCCAAGGCGATTTCCGACGGGTAGGGGAGATCTTCGTCCTCGACCCGCTTATCGAAGTATTCTTTAAGCAACGCATCACGTCGCCTTTTCCGCTCGAGAATGGCGTGCAGATTGTCGACGTCCTTCAGCGCCTCAGCCACCTCCGCGAGTCCGGCAACGCCGGATGAGATATAAACATGGCGGAGGTCACGGCCGACTTTACTATCGATCGCCAGAGTTCGCAGTAGAGGGTCAATCTTAGCGCGCCGTCTGCGTCGTGAACGAGTTTGGCTCCAATCGCGTGTGCTGATAAATATAAAGAGAGCGACAGCAGCTATGAATGCGAACACGACACCGTAAACGATAACCCGAGCTAATTGAGTTAGCGGTGAGCCTCCAAATAGTCGATCAAGCACATTCGACTGCTCGGTCGGTCGAATGCGGGTAGTCACAAATTGCTCTATGCCAGCAATCTTTCCGGTAGGTGACAAAACGACATTCTCGGTCTTGCGATGGAGCGCGAGTACCTGAACAGTAACCCAACTGCCACGATCCAAAATGACGTCATTAAAGGTTATATAGTCGTTTCTTGCCAGTAGCGTGCGAAACGTCGATCGAAGGTATTGATTGCTGGCGCCGAGCATCCGCACCTCGACCACCTTACCGTTACTAACTTTGACGCCCCACGGCGTACGCGGATCGTAGAATGACGGCAAGATGTCAACATCGCCGGTATTCTGAATTCGGATCGTGGCGATCCGAAGGTTTTGCGCCGTGCGCTGGATACTGCGTCCCTCGTATAACACATCCAACCGTGGTAACGCAGCGTGTACATCAAGAACGTTGGACTCGCTGAGTGTGGTGAACGTAACTTCCGGGCGAAGTTCACGCATGCTCAAGACCGCCAATACAACACCGACGACACCGGTTAGCGCACCGAGAACGCCCCACGCGTATTTTGCCTCCAAACGCTGAAGCCATGACTTACCGTTACTTTCAGTGCTCATGTAGCGAAATTATACGAGATAGACGGTTAGGAGCAGGCAGCCCGCGTCAACCCGCGGACTTCGTCCACGCAATGTCTGATGTCAGGAGCTCTATCCGGAATCCGCCGGACGCGCTTGCACGCGTCAGAGAGCAGGTCGCGTCCGGCCGGAGTGATCATGGGCGAAGGCCGGAGATCAGGATTGCGGATGGAGCCACGTAGGACGGTCCGTGGCCACAGCGCTTCGCGTCCTTGTGAGTTCTTCATCGAATTCATTACCGTTGAAAACGTTCCCCTTTCCCCTTCGCAGTGTCGAAGTTGAGGTGATGCCGCGACCAGCTTCCGCCCCCCCCACCCCGGTGCGCTGGGCGCCCCCTCCGTCACCACCCATCATCCGCCACCCGCGCCGTCGCTGCTCCCGCCCGGAGACGCCGAGTTGGTCGCGTGTCTCCTATTAGAGAATCGCGACGTATACTTGCACAGGTGGCATCTGATGATCACTAGCGCTGAAATCGAGATGTGGCGCAACAGCTTCGACTTTTACTTCACCGTTATGGTGGACGACTACTTCGAGTGTTCTACGCAAGGTCAGGCGATTCTGCGCCTCATCCGCGAAGTGTTTGCACCGGGTCTAAAAGAACGCGGCGCCGTATTCGACTTTTTCAGTTCCGCTCGCCCGAGCCAACAGCAACGCGTGCTAGACAAGAACTGGTCGGAGGATGCTCGCGCAACGCTGCAGTCATCCGAGCCTAAATTGCTCCTTACCGACAGATTGCTCGCCCATTTCAACCTGGCGGAGCATCGCTATGCGTTCGTTCACCTTCCTGTCGACGAACAAAGCGCACTGGTTAACCTTCGCGACCTTGCGGCGATGATAGCGCGCGGTGACGATCCATTTATCTTGATCGAACAACGCGCCGAGGACGAGTCAAGTCTCGTGCGAAGATTGTTCCATGCCGTTGAGGCAAAACCCGGCGCGTTCGGTTTTGCACTCGACCTCAAGGCGTTGTTTCAATGACGTCAGCAACTGTGCATCGATACAACGCAACCACGTCAGCCTTCAGCTCACCTTGGGCCGTCGTGCGGTGGCTCACCGCCACCGCACTCCTAGATCACGCGACTATCCGCGCCGATCGCGGCCGAAGGGTCGCCCGCGATGCTCTCGGTGTGGAGAGCACAACGCCAGCGCCCGTTTCGCCAAATCCACGTCGAGGCGTCTGCGTCGTCGAGCTTCACCGGTTTGCCGTCGACGGTCAGTTCCTCGTGCACTTTGTAGGCAAGAATGGCGACGTCATCCTGTAGCTCGCGCACTTCCTCATCCTTCAACTCGAAGGAGTGCAACGTGTAGGGTGCGTCTTTCAACTGTCGGAGAGGCCCTGTCTGCTGACTCGTGAGACGCCCTGCGCGCCTGCTACGATGCACTCCTCGTCCGTGAGACGCATGGCCGCGTCGACGTCTTTGTCCTTCATGGCCTGCCAATACTCTTTCTCCAGATCGAGCAGCTCGGCGGCCAGTGCAGTGTTCGGCATAGATTCCTCCGACCAAAGAGGGCGCAAATCGTGTGCCTGCGAAGCTCATCAAACAGCTCAAATTCCACCCACCCGCCCGCCCTACCAGAGCGGTGGCTCGTCGCCACCGCACTCCTAGATTACCGTGCAGGCTTGCCATGCCACACTATTGTAAGGATGACATCTCATATGCCTATCTCGACGCTCACCGCCAAAGCCCGGACAACCGTCCCGAAAGAAGTGCGGGATGCGCTTGCGATAGCACCCGGCGACAAGCTCATATGGGAAGTCCACGGCGGCAGAGTCACGGTGACCACCGGACGGCAGTCGTTGCTCGACTTTGAAGGGTTCATCAAGAACAGCTCCGGCGACGTCGTCGCCGAGATCGCCGAAGCCCGCAAACGGCGAGGCCGAGTCTGACCCTGGGCGTCCGCTCGTACTTCTAATCGTCCCGTACCGTTCGCCAGTCCAGGCCGAAGCGGGCGAGGTATTTGCGCAGGCGGTCGGCGTCGTTGGCGCTGGTCTTCTGCTGCCGTGACGCGCTGAACAAAAGCCGCCCCGCCTCGGACAGCGAGCGCGCGCTGCGCATCACGGCCACGACGTGCTCGAGTTGCACGCGGTCGAACGGGTCGATGGCCGCGACGGCGTCGTCGCCGAGGCAGCGGGTGAGGAGCTCGGCGCTGGGGGAGGTGGCGCGCGGGTGCCATTCGGAGCGCAGGCGCGCGATCTCCTCGTCGACGATCTCGCTCGTGATCCGGCCGCCGCGCGCGAGGGTGGCCATGCGCACGACCGCGCCGTTCAGGTCGCGGAAGTTCGCGGGCCACGTCGCTTCGGCCGACGTCGCGAAGCGGAGGAAGCGCTCGCGGGCTTCGCGATTGAAGCGGACGCTCGGGCCGGACCGGCGGGCAAACTGTTCGAGCTCGAAATCGAGGTTCGGCTCGATGTCCTCCACCCGCTCGCGCAGCCCCGGGAGCAAGAACGTCCACAGATTGATGCGCGCCAGCAGATCGTCGCGGAAACGGCGCTCACGGACCATGTCGCCGAGGTTGCGGTTCGTGCCGGCGATGAGCATGAAGTCGCTCTTCACCTCCCGGTCGCCGCCGAGCGGCAGGAACACCTTCTCCTCGAGCGCGCGGAGGAGCATGGCCTGCTCGTCCAGCCCCAGCTCCCCGATCTCGTCGAGGAACAGTACCCCGCGATTTGCCGCCCGCAGCAGGCCCGGACGGTCGCGCAGCGCGCCGGTGAACGAGCCCTTCACGTGCCCGAACAGCGTGGACATCGCGCCCTCGCCGCGGATCGTGGCGCAGTTCACCTCGACGAACTCCCCCGCCACCTGATGGCGCGCGTGCTTGAGCTCGAAGATGCGCTTCGCCAGGCGCGATTTGCCGGCGCCCGTCGGGCCCATGAGCAGCAGCGGCTCGCGCGAATGAATGGCCACCTGCTCGATGCGGTCGATGAGGCGGTTGAACTTCGCGTTGTCCGTGGCGATCCCCGACTTCAGAAACGACGCCGCCTCCTTCTGCTCCTCGCGGAAGCGCGAGGCGATGGCGTCGTAGCGGGAGAGATCGAGGTCGACGATCTGCACGCTCCCCTGGACGTACCGCCCGTCGCGGCCGGGTGAGGTCTGCACCAGCCGCCCCGGGAAGTGGCGCGACTCGGTCAGCAGGAACATGCAGATCTGCGCGACGTGCGTCCCGGTCGTGATGTGGACGAGGTAGTCCTCGTTCTCGACGTCGAACGGATAGGAGCGCGCGAGCTCGTGCAGGGCGCCATACACCTGCTCGAAATCCCACGGATCGCTGAACCCGAGCGGCCGCAGCACGACCGAGGTCTCCGGTGACACGGATGCGATGTCCGCGGCCACGGCCTGCGCCGCCTGCAACATCGCCGGCGGATGAAGCAACTCGAAGCGGTCGACGACCAGGTCTTCCTGCTGGCAGAGCGACACCGAGGGGCGCCAGCGCTCCCACCGGTTTGCCGGCTTCCCGAGATCGAGCGTGGTGCCGAGCAGGCCGATGGCGACGGTCTTCATGCGTACGTAGAAGTATAACGTCGTATCTCTAGGGATAAAGATTCCGCACGTGCAAAGGAACAGCGGAAACATCAAGACATGTCATTCGACACGACAGGCCAATCACTTACGAGACATCCAGCCCACATGGCACTCCGCTCGCCTTAATCGAGCCCATCATGGCGAACAAGAAGCTCTTCGGGGCAAAGCCGACCGACGCGATCAACGAGGCAGGCGGAAACGCCTACGCGCTGACGGCGAAGCAGGCCCTCGCCCAGTACGCCGCCACCGGCTGCCTCAACGGCACGTACTACGCCTCGGCCGGCGAGCAGCTCGCGAACGTGCTGGGCTTCTGCGCCGAGGTCGACGACGTCTTCATCGCCCGCACCGCGATCTACTGCCGCGAGCGCGGGCTCATGAAGGACATGCCGGCCCTGCTCTGCGCGCTGCTCGCATCGCGCAACGTGCCGCTCCTGGAGGCCATCTTCCCGCGCGTCATCGACAACGGCAAGATGCTGCGCACCTTCGTGCAGATCCTCCGCTCCGGCACCGCGGGCCGCAAGTCCCTCGGCCCCGCGCCGAAGCGCATGGTCCGCCGCTGGCTGGAGAGGACGTCCGCAGAGACGCTCTTCCGCGCGTCGGTCGGGCAGTCGCCGTCGCTGGTCGACGTCATCCGGATGGTCCACCCGAAGCCGGAGTCGAAGGAGCGCGAGGCGCTCTACGGCTACCTGCTTCGCCGCCCGCACGACGCCGGGAAGCTCCCGGCGCTCGTGAGCGCATTCGAGAAGTTTAAGTACGGTGCGACGGCCCACGTGCCGGACGTCCCGTTCCAGATGCTCACGTCGCTCGCGCTCGACTCGGCGGCGTGGACGGAGATCGCGCGCAACGCGCCGTGGCAGATGACCAGGATGAACCTGAAACACTGGAACCGGTTCAGGAAACACAATCCGAAGGCGCGCCTGGTGTGCATCGACCTCCAGCCGTACGCCACGACGCAGGCACAGGAGCGGGAAGACGTCCTGAACATCGGCGGGTTCAGCGACGAGGTGTTCACGACCATCGCGGAATTCGCCGCCGGACGCCTGGGGTCCGGGCACTGGACCGGGATCATCGACAACATTGCACTCACGGAAAGCGAAGTTGCATAAGGAACTGAATCCGAGGCCGAATGCCGCCGGGACTACATTTTTTGATAATGCACAGTCTCGGTAAATCCCTTGTCGGCCTCACTTTCTACGATCAGCAGCAACGGCAGCGAATGCAGCCAGGAGTACCTGTCAAGCGGGCCTCGAAACCCGCCCGGAGCGATCCGGAAGCTCCCGGCAACTCTTGTCGCTGTCACTCTTGAATGCGAGAAAACGAACATGACTACCAGCAACTACGAAGTCTTCAAGCCCGAGCACGGCGTAGCCGATCAAGGCCTGGACGCGCGGCGTGCCCGTCGAGGCCGCGGCGAAGCAGCAGCTGCGGAACATCGCGTCGCTGCCGTTCATCTACCGCTGGATCGCGGTCATGCCCGACGTCCACCTCGGCATGGGCGCGACGGTCGGCAGCGTGATCCCGACGACGCAGGCGATCATCCCGGCGGCGGTCGGCGTCGACATCGGCTGCGGCATGATGGCGGTGCGGACGTCGCTCAACGCGAGCGACCTGCCGGACAACCTCGCGCCGCTGCGCAGCGCCATCGAGCAGGCCGTCCCGCACGGCCGCACCGACAACGGCGGACGCGAACGACCGCGGCGCGTGGCGCAATCCGCCCGCGCGCGAACGCGGAGGCGTGGGCGCGAGCTCGAGCCGAGTACGCGGCGATCGTCGCCAAGCACCCGAAGCTCGGCCGCGGCAACGACTTCAACCACCTCGGCACGCTCGGCACCGGCAACCACTTCATCGAGGTCTGCCTCGACGAGGCCGACGACGTCTGGATCATGCTGCACTGCGGCTCGCGCGGCGTCGGCAACCGCATCGGCAGTTCTTCATCGAGCTGGCGAAGAAGGACATGCAGCAAGTTCATGATCAACCTGCCGGACCAGGACCTCGCCTATCTCCCGGAGGGCACGGAGCACTTCGACGACTACGTGGAGGCGGTGGACTGGGCGCAGGACTACGCGATGAAGAACCGCGAGCTGATGATGGCGGCGATCGTCGACGCGGTCCGCGCGTCGGAGCTGCTGCCGCCGTTCGAGGCGAACGCGGAAGCGGTGAACTGCCACCACAACTACGTCGCCGCGAGCAGCACTACGGCCAGCGCGTGTTCGTCACGCGCAAGGGCGCGGTGCGCGCGGGCGAGGCGACCTCGGCATCATCCCGGGCAGCATGGGCGCGCAGTCGTTCATCGTGCGCGGCAAGGGCAACCCGGAGAGCTTCGAGAGCTGCAGCCACGGCGCCGGACGGGCGATGTCGCGCACCGAGGCCAAGCGCCGCTTCACGGTCGCGGACCACGTCGCGCGCGACCGAGGGCGTCGAGTGCCGCAAGGACGCGGACGTGATCGACGAGACGCCGGTGGCGTACAAGTCGATCGACGCGGTGATGGCGGCGCAGGCGCGACCTCGTCGAGGTCGTCCATACGCTGCAGCAGGTCGTGTGCGTGAAGGGATAGCAGCGCCATGATCGTCATCGACGGCTCCCACGGGAGAGGGGGCGGGCAGGTTCTGCGCACCTCGCTCGCCCTCTCGCTGCTGACGCGCACCCCGTTCCGCATCGAGAACATCCGCGCGAAGCGGAAGAAGCCCGGGCTGCTGCGCCAGCACCTGACGGCGGTGCAGCGCCGCGACGCAGGCCGGCGACGCCGCCGTCGAAGGCGCCGCCCTCGGCGCCACCATGCTGACGTTCATCCCGCGCGCGCTGCGCAGCGGCGACTACACGTTCGCCATCGGCACGGCCGGCTCGACCATGCTCGTCCTGCAGACGATCCTCCTCCCGCTCGCGCGTCGCGGACGGGCCGTCGACGCTGGAGCTCGAGGGCGGCACGCACAATCCCGCCGCCCCGCCCTTCGACTTCATCGACCTCGCCTTCCTGCCCCTGCTCCGGCGCATGGGCGCCGACGTCGCGATCGAGCTCGTCCGGCCCGGCTTCTATCCGGCCGGCGGCGGGAAGATCCGCGTCCGCATCACGCCGACGAAGACCCTCGCCCGCCTCGACCTCGACGAGCGCGGCGCCATGACCACCCGCTGCGTGCGCGCCGTCGTCGCCAACCTCCCGTGGACCATCGCCGACCGCGAGGCCAAAGCCGCCGCCGGAGAGCTGGAGTGGCCCGACGACTGCCTCCAGGCCCACACCCTCACCGGTTCCACCGGCCCCGGCAACTGCATCTCCGTCATCGCCGGCTTCGAGCACGTCACCGACGTCTTCACCGCCTTCGGCGAGCGCGGCGTGCCGGCCGAGGCGGTCGCGCACAACGCCGCGAAACAGGCGCGCCGGTACCTCAACAGCAACGCCGCCGTCGGCGAGCACCTCGCCGACCAGCTCCTCCTCCCCCTGGCCATCGGCGCCGGCGGATCGTTCACCACCACCCCCCTCAGCGGCCACTCCCTGACCAACCTCGAGACCATCGGCAAGTTCGCCGCTCGCAAGATCACGACCGAGCAGGTAAGCAACGGCATCGTGCGGGTGGTGGTGTAGTGCCGGCGCCCCCGCCGGCCGGAACGCCGGCCCCCGGCCGGCCGGACCGCCGGCGTCCCGCCGGCTGATGCGCAGGCGTCACCGCCTGCGCGGCACTCGCGAGAAGCGTGCGTCGTCCCCGTGCCTCAGCACACGCGAAAGCTCAGTCGCCAGTCCATAATGATTCCCGCGTAAGACGCACCTGACACCGTGATCCGATCGTCCATTACGCACAGGCGAGGCTGGCCTCACACGAACGATCGGCTTCATCGATAACAATTATGAAAGCCAATCCGCAGTCCATCCGCCGATCCGCCCTTGCTCGTGCCACTCCGTCCCGGTCCATACGCCCACATCGCCCTTCGTCCCAATGCACCAAACTCCGTCAAAGCGGAACGCAAGCATCTTTAGCGTCCAACCACCCATACGGCCTTTGTCATCCCATCCTGATCCGTTCCAGGCACCCACGTTTCCATCGGTACCAACGCACCAAGGCAGGTCGAGCATCTTCAGAGCCCAGCCTCCCAAGAGACCCAATTCCTGAAAAGAAAACGGCACCGCGCCTTTTGTTGCGAACAATCGCTGGTATTGCCACCGACCGACATTCCCATCGGTTCCGACAATCCTCATGGACGACACTTGGGATTCATCCTGCATTGATGCTCCTGCTATGGTCACCATGCGCCTCACAGGTGGGAGATGCAAGATGGACGTCCTTCTCGCCTCGTGGTCGCGTGGTGACCTCTTACGCGATCAAGCTTTCCGCGAGCGCAAAAGGCCAGGCTACGTTCTCAGGGCAGAGATCAGCTGCGGGAGAACGCGCAAAGGAGGTGGGTTCCTCACCGGCCGCGTAAAATCACGCGCGGGTTCACCGCAGAGACACAGCGCGGCGGAGCCGCAGGCCGCCTGCCTCGCGAGGGTCAGCCCTGTCCCGAAGGCTCGACGCCGACCAAACACCCGGAAGAAATCGATTACCACATTTCGCATGCCACCCGATCTCCAACGCTGGATCGACGCGCGAAAGCGACACCGGCTATCCCATGCCGTGATCCAGATGGCTCGCGAGCTCGGGATGAACCCGACAAAGCTCGGCGGCTTGAACAACCATCATCAGGAACCCTGGAAGGCTCCCCTGCCTGAATTCATCGCAGATCTCTACCTCCGACGATTTGGACGATCCCAACCGGGAGACTGGCCAGCACGGAATGATTCGTGTCATTGATGAGGAAGGTGAGGGCTACCTTTATCCAAAGGAATGGTTCCTCCCGATCCACCTACCAGATACTGTTGAACAAGCCGTGCTCGGACTGACCCATCGCTCTCCGGCGGCCTAATTACACTTGAAGAGGGGTGACCCGGAATGGCACGACAGGACACCCACGATGTTCGATTCATCTACGACGAGCTCGTGCGCTTCTCCATGATGGAGTTTCCTGAGTATCAACAGCACATCGTTAATCACCCAGAGGATCGGATGAATTGGCTCGGCATGCCCAGCGGCGGCGATCAGCCATCTGCGCGTTTTTTTCCAAAGCGACCCACGGCATATCCCTTTGCTTCAGACACTTATTCGCTACTTATTTACCGCCACGGTCCCCGCTGCTAATGTCTCCGTCATGGCAGCGATCCAATGCGATCTCCGATGAATGAGGCAGAGTACCTCCGGCTCTTCGCCGCTCTCGCCGCCCTGGCGGCGGACCTTGGCATCCCAACCGATGAAGCCGAAGAGCTGATCAGCGACATCCTCCTCAGCACGCTTGTAAGCCAGCACGTCTACGACGTCGACGCGTGGGTAACCGCGGCTTTCACCAGAGCTGCGAGTCAGCGTGGAGTGTGCGTTTCATGAGCTTCCGCAGCCGGCGCGCCGGAGAACGGGTCCGTGAATTCGCAGAGACCGCGAGGCGCCTCGCGCAAGAACGGAAGAACGCTCCAGCAATCGTCGACCCTCTCCTTCAGAACACGCCCCGAACCAATTGGCCGGACTTGGCCGAGCTTCCTGATTTACACAGCCTTGGTGCCCTGGAGCGACTCGGGAGCCTCTTCGCCGAGTGGCTGACGAAGGACGTCGTGTACGCCAAGGCGATCGCCGAATTGGCTGTATCCGCCGCCGAGGCGATGCCGGACACGGCGTACCCGGCGGCCATCATGGGCCAGTTCCGCGCGCATGCCTGGAAAGACCTCGGCAAGGCGCTGCGGTTCCTGGGAAAGAACGATGAGGCCATCGAGGTATTCGGCACGGCGGAGAGGCACCTCGACGCCAGCCGCGGCGCTCTCGCTCATGACGTGGCGATCGTTCGCTTCAATCTCGCCATCTCGTTGCAGGAGGTTGAGCGGTACGACGAATCACGGTCGCTGCTTGCGGAATCGAAGCAGGTCTTCCGCGATCACGGGGACATCCGGAACTACATTCTCTGCGGCCTCGCGGAAGGGGTGCTGTTGCAGCGTCTCAAGCGGTTCCGTGAGGCGCGGGAGACTTACCTTCAGCTCCTCGGTTCCTCCCGCGACATCGACAGGGAAAGCCTCGCCTCCATTCACCAGGTCATCGGGATGTGCTCCGTCGAGTTGGGAGACTTCGGCGAGGCGGAAGAGAACCTCACCTACGCGATCGAACTGTTCCGCGAGCTCGAGAAGCCGATCTACGTGCTCCGGGCCGAGATCAGCCGCGGACGGCTCGCCATCCGGCGGGGAGAACCGGCGCAAGGCATTTCGCGCCTTCGGCTCGTACGCCTCGACTTCCTCCGCCACTCGATGCACGAGGAGGCCGGAATCTGCGGACTGGAGATGGTCGAAGCCTTCCTCCTGCTCGACAGGCCGGGCGAGGCGGAGACGCTCGCGCGTACGATCATCAGCGAATTCACCCTCGCCGGACTGAGCTCCAGGGCGATCATTGCCCTCGACTACCTGAGCGAAGCCATCGCAGCGAGGGATGCGAAGCCTCCGCTCTCTTGACCGCACGTTCTTCGCCAGCGCCGGCGGCGGCGGGGACGCCGCCGCATCAGCCGCCGGGACGGCGGCGGTCCGAAGACCCTGCCTCCGTCCCTGGCTTCGCGCAATGCTTTTAGCGAAGCCTCTGTGCTCGCCCCTGTTCTCTGCGGCGAAAGTCTCCTTGCAGCCACGGCGAGCCAATGTAGGGCGTGGCTTCAGCCCGCCTCCCCGGGTGTGAGCATGGCAGGTCGTCGAATCCCCACCCCGCCCGGGAGGCGGGCTGAAGCCACGCCCTACATTGGCTCAGCTGCACCGCTTTTCGGGAACGGTGGTGAGTCGGTCCCCCTTCGTGCCTGCGACGCACCGCGCCGGCAAGATGCCGGCGGTTCCAGCCTGCCTCCCCGCCTGATCGATCCCGGGCAGAGCGCCTTTGGGGCTGACTTAACGCCCTTTGGGGCTGACTTAACGCCCTTTGGGGCCGACTTAACGCTCTTTGGGGCCGACTTAACGCCATTTGGGGCCGACTTAACCCTCTTTCGGGCTGACTTAACGCCCTTCGGGGCCGACTTAACGCCCTTTGGGGGCCGACTTAACGCTCTTTGGGGCCGACTTAACGCCCTTTGGGGGCCGACTTAACGCTCTTTGGGGCCGACTTAACGCCCCTTTGGGGCCGACTTAACGCCCTTTGGGGCCGACTTAACGCTCTTTGGGGCCCGACTTAACGCTCTTTGAGGCTGACGTTACCCTCTTCGGGGCCGACTTAACCCTCTTCGGGGCCGACTTAACCCTCTTCGGGGCTGACTTAACCCTCTTCGGGGCCGACTTAACGCTCTTCGGGGCCGACTTAACCCTCTTCGGGGCTGACTTAACCCTCTTCGGGGCCGACTTAACGCTCTTTGAGGCTGACGTTCGTCGACTCCGGCGATCGACGAGGTCCCAGCGTCGTTACGCGGCCCGGTTCCTCGCGAGTGCGCGCCGGCCGGGGGGCCGACGCAACGGCCGGCGGGGCGCCGGCACTCCATGCGCGAAAACCTACCGCGACCCGTGAGGGAAACCGACCCCCGTTTGCGCGTTCTAACTAAGAGGATTCCCGACGAACCTGTCGGACACCCTCGCCCGTAGGTCCCGGGAAGCTTCAGCAAGCGGAGAGAGAGCCGTGTCCCTTAGATCGCTAGTCGTGTCCCTGCTCGTCGTCCTGACGGTGCGCCTTGGCGCCGCCGAGGTCCTGTTTCCAACGCCCATCCACCTCACCCGCCAGGTCCACGATTCCATCGGCGGGGCGACGGTCACGGTGGAGCAGTACTGCTACGGCAACCGGGTCGTGTCGGTGAACGGCAAGCTCACGAGCATCGCCGACTACGACAAGGGCGAGCTCACGGAGATCGACCGGGAGGACGGCACGTACAGCGTCACGCGGTTCGACGACGTCGCCAAGGCGCTGGTGTACGGGGTGCCGAAGGGCGAGGCGACGAAGGCGCAGTGGAAGGTGAAGCAAAGCGGGCTGGAGCAGCTCAGGACCAACCGCGCGAACGCCGCCTTCGAGGCGGAGTTGGACGAGGGCACGACGAAGCGGCACACCCGCATCGCCGTGGATCGCAGCGTGTCCCTGTCGAAAGACGCGCTCGACGTGCTCATCGGCGCCGCGTATCCGAACACCCGGAAGGCCGAGGATAGCGTGGTGCTGCAGGCGGCGAAGGGGCAGAAGGACTACGCCCTCCCCGTCGAGCAGCACACCACCATCACCCTCGGCGAGGACCGCGCGGAGATGCGCGACGTCGTCACCCGCGTCGGCAACGAGCTGGTCCCGCCCGACCTGATCGCCGTGCCGCCGGATGCGAAGCTCGTCGAGTCCCGGGTCCTCCAGCGGATGCACGCGCTCCAACAGCTCGAGACGGCCTCGCGATGAAACGCGCAGCCCTGACCGCCCTCTTCTCGTTGCTGGCAGCGGGAGGCGCCCGCGCACAGCACCTCGCCGCCGCCGATCTGCAGATCCAGGGCGCCGGCCTGCGCGTCATCACCGTCTCCGCGACCACCGGCGTCGACATCCCGGCCTCGATCCAGACCGAGTTCGGCGGCAGGCAGAACGACGAAGCGGCGAACGTCGAGGGACTCATCGCCGCCGGGGAGCTCGACGGCCCCGGCATCGACGTCCCCATCCGTCTGGAGACCGCGCCCGGCCACAAGTTCACCATCCCCGCCCTCTCCCGCGAGGGCATCTACTTCCTCAGGAACATCCGCCTGATGAAGGACTCGGAGTTCCTCCAGTCCGCGACGCCCTCCATCGCCACCATCACCGTCTCCAACCTCCTCCAGACCTCGGTCAAAGTCCGCCAGCTCACCGCGGAAGAGCTGCGCGCGCGCGGCATCACCATCGACGAGCGCAACTTCGAGGTCTTCGAGTACACCTTCTCCTTCTTCATCGACGGGCAGATCGTGGAGATCCCGTACCCGGTGATCATCGACAAGCGCACGCGCGAGGTGCGGCCGCTGCCGAAGCCGGTGGAGTTCATCCTGCCGCCGATCACGAACGTGGCCCCCCCGCGCTGGAGCCCCCCGGGCATCTACAGCTTCCCCCTCGGCGGCACCTCCGACCTCCCGCCTCAGGGAGGAGGGGCTGGCGGCGGCTCGGGCGGCGGTCCGGGACGGCCGTCGATCCCGGCGGCGCTGGTGATCCCCAGCAACCTGGCCGTCCTGCACCAGTTCTTCGCCGTCACGCTGATGGTGACGAACGGCGCGCCGGAAGGGAGCACCGTGACCCTCGACGGCGTCACGGCCATGATCCGCACGCCCACCGAGCTGCGCGTCGTGAAGTCCGTGCCCGCATCCGGCTTCAACCTCCCCGTGCCCGTCGTCGACTCGGCGAACGGCGTCCGCTTCCTGGTGGCCCAGGCGAAGGGCGACGTCGACTGGACGATCGAGGGCCTGAAGCCCGGCACGCACACGCTGGAAGTGGAAGTGCGCGCGACGTACAAGTCGCCCGGCCAGGCCGACTTCCCGCTCAAGGGCAACGTCCGCGCGTCGATCGTCGTCCACGACCCGCGCTTCAACATCACCTTCTCCCATCCCGACACCGTCCGCAAAGGGATCGACTACACGACGTACTCGTTCGTGACGAACATGAGCCCCGTCACGCAGACCATCCGCGTGAACAGCGGCGTGCCGACGTGCGCGCAGTCGCCGCTGGCGAACACCTGCCGCACCGACAACGGGCCGGAGTTTGTCGAGCTGACCATCCCCTCGGGGCAGATGCGGATGGTCGAGTACAAGCTCCGCCCCTCGGTCACCGGCTCCGTCTTCGCCAACGCGGGGAGCATCGACGGCAGCGTCAGCGCGGCCGTCCAGCTGACCATGGGCGTCTCCGAGACCGGCATCCCCCTCTCGCCGGCCACGCTGGTGATGCCGTACTACGCGCAGTTCGTGGACCAGGATCTGGTCGGCGCGAACCTGCAGCTCCTCGGCCTCGGGTACTCGCTGGCGACGGCGCCGCTGACGCAGGCGCTCGCCGGCCACCCGCAGGTGATCAAGACCGACGTCTTCCTGCGCGCCGTCGACATCGCCCGCGCGGGCCAGCACATCTACCTCGGCGAGGAGCCCCGCGACGCTGTCGCGCACATGGCCCTCGACCTCCTCGGCAATGGCGTCGAGCTCCGCGAATGGGACGACCTGCGCAGGAAAGAACAGTCCGGCCGCACCGCCGGCGCCTCGGTCGTCCGGGAGCTGGAGAAGGGCGCGACGGACCTCCCGGCGTTCGTGGACCGCTTCGCGGAGAAGACCGCGCACGGCACCGGCTACGCGCTGGCGCTGCTGCACGGCCCGACCGTGCCGGGCAACGACCGCCCCTACGCGCTCTCCGCGCGCGGCATGACCACGAACCGCAAGCTGGAGATCCCGAACGAGGCAGGCAGCGGCTGGATCCGCGACCTGCCCTTCGCCGATCTCTCGAAATTCACCAGCGCGGACGGCTCGCGCACCGGCGAGCTGGCGATTGCCGGCCGCTGGACGGAGCAGCTCCAGTTCACGCTCGTCCCCTCCGTCGCCGGACCGCACTCGCTCGATCTGATCTATCCCGCCGCGACGGACGGCTCGCTGCTGCGCGCGCACGTCGACCTCGACGGCCCCGCGGGCCGCACCGTGACCGTCACCGTCAACCGCGGCGACCAGTCGGTCTCCGTGCGCGACGGCCTGGGCGCCATCGTGGGCGTCGGCGCCGTCACGCCGGTCGAGCCCGAGCCGCTGCGGCTCATCGGCGCGCGCCAGGACCTCCACCTCGACGGGCACGCCCACATGGTCTCGGTGCTCTTCAACCGCCCCGCGGCCATCGCGAATGGCGACGACTGGCTGACGAAGTTCCACGCCCAGGTCATCCTCAACAAGGACGGCGTCAACTACACCGGCACGCGCCCGATCTCGGCGGCTGCCCTCCAGGGGAGCGGCCGGGTCGTGAATCTCACCTTCGATCACGCGCTCTCGCGGAACGCGGCCTACTCGATCGCCGTCGACCCCGTGAAAGACCCACTACGTGATTCTGATGGGGGCGAGTCCGTGAGCTTCCCCCAGCCGCTCACGCCGGTCATCGACAACGACGCGCCCGGCGGCATCGTCTTCGGCCACGTCCTGGCCGCGGACAACACGCCCATCGCCGACGCCCAGGTGGTGCTGACGCCGGCGGATAGCGCGCCGCAGTACGACACCTCGCGCACCGGCGACGGCAGCTTCCTCTTCGAATGGGTCCAGCGCGACATCGACCTGCAGATCACCGGCGCCTACGCGCTGCGGGCCGTCACCACCGACTCCAAGGTCGCGTCGCTCCAGGGCTCGGTGCGCCTCCCCGGCCGCGTCCACTTCGTGAACCTGGTCTTCCTCGGGCGCGGCAGCGCGGAAGGCTACGTGCGCTATGACGACGGTACGCCCGTCGCGGAGGCGCGTGTGGTCATCGGCAGCACGCTCTTCGACCAGTTCCAGACGGCGACCACCGACGCGACCGGGTTCTATCGCGCCACCGATCTCCCGGTCGGGCCGCTGACGTTCAGCGCGACCGACCAGGACGGCAACGTCGCCTACCTGGCTTCGGAGATCAAGACCCCGGGCCAGGTCCTGAAGAGGGACCTGTCGATCTACCGCCGCCCGTTCCCCGGCCTGGGCGTGATCCGCGGCCTGGTGAAGCGCTCCGACACGGACGCGCCGGTCCCCGGCGCGCACGTGGGCGTGTTCAGCCAGGGCTACGGCCTCATCGACGGCTACACCGACGAGAACGGCCGCTTCGAGTTCGCGCAGGTCCCGACCGGCTTCGTCACCGTCCTGGCTTCGGAGTGGACGGTGTCGCGCGAGAGCGTGGCCCTCGACTTCGACCTCGGCCCCGACGAGCGGCGCGACGTCGTGCTCACTCTCAACGTGGCGGCCAGCGAGCCGCTGGTCACGGTCGAGGGCGACGTCATCCGCGAGAGCCCGCTCTTCCCCGGCGATGCCGGCAAGTACGAGAAGGTCGCCGGCGCGCTCGTGAAGATCGACAAAGGCCAGGTCGTCACCGCCGACGGCAACGGCCATTTCGTCATCCCCAGCGTCCCCGTCTCCGCGGGCGGCAGCGGCATCACCGGGTACGACCCGCTGACTACGCGCTCGAGCACCGTCGCGCTCCCCGCGCTCAATCCCGCCGCGGTCAACAACGTGCCCATCTTCATCGGCGCGCAGAGCGGCGGCGAAGGCACCGTGCGCGTGCGCGTGCTCAACGCCGCCGGCTCTCCCGCGATGGGCCTGCGCGTCTTCGAGCCCGGCTTCCCTCCCATCGGGCCGATCCTCTTCACGGACGCCGGCAACGGCGTCTACACGCTCGAGCACGTCCCGGTCGGCAAGACCGTGGACGTCTGGGCGGTCTCGAACGGCGGCGTGTACGGCGATCAGTCCGTGAACGGCAATACGAAGGTCGAGTTCAACGGCCACATCGCCTCGCTCACCCTCCGCCTCGGCGGCCAGGGCACGGTCCGCGTGAAGCTGGCGGCGGACATCGACATCATCGGCGACGTCTCCCTCACCTACGACGTGTTCGACGAGGTCGAGCAGAACAAGGGCTCGAAGACCGTCACCGCGAGCACCGCCGTCAACGGCCAGCCGGACTACGCGGTCTTCACGCAAGTCCCCGCGGCGACCCAGGGCTTCGCCGTCGCCAGCGTCCACCCGGTCTACGGCAGCGCGGGCCAGAGCGGCCAGCTCGCGTTCGACGGCGACCTCGCCAGCATCACCCTGCAGCTCAACAAGCTCTCGACGATCCGAGGAACGGTCTACGCGATCGACGGACGCACGCCGATCCCCGGCGCCGCGGTGCGCCTGGTCGACGGGCGCCAGGACCAGGGCCTCTACACGACCCTGCAGGACGGGTCGTTCGCCTTCTTCAACCTCCCCGCGGGCACCGGGTTCCGCGTCATCGCGGAGATCACGCAGGCCGGCGTGTACCGCACCGGCGTGGCCTCGGGTTCGACGCCTGCTCTCGGCGGCCCCGTCGACAACGTCGCGCTGGTCATGCGCACACAGGGCGGCGTCGATGGGCGCATCGTCTACTCGGGGTACAAGGTCTTCGACCCGCAGAATCCCGCGAACAACGTCGCCGACGACACGCCGAACGATCTCTCCGACAACGCGCCCGTGCCGCTGGCGCGCTTCTCCATGAAGGAGCTCGGCTTCCCGCAGCGCGTCTTCGGCACGTCCGCCGAGCCCCTCGGCGCCGACATCCTCGGCCGCTTCTCCTTCAACAACATCTTCACCGGGCCGCTGCAGGTGAGCGCGTCCGATCCGGGCAATCAGGAGATCCGAGGAGCGTGGACCGGGACGCTCACCCAGGAGGGTGAGCGCCTCAGCGCGTACGTCGGTATCGGCGACACCGGCTTCGGCAGCGTCAGCGTCCTGGTCGTGGACCCGAACGCCGCGAACGCCCCGGTCCTGAACGCGGAAGTCTCGCTCTTCCGCGGGGGCAGCCTCTTCGACTTCGCCACCACCGACGGCGCCGGCCGCGTTCACTTCGAGCAGCTGCCTCCCGGCTCGTACAGCGTCGCCGCGTATTCGAAGGCCGTCGGCAAGTCCGGCAGCAGCGTGGCGCTGACCGTGACCCCGAACACCGACACCAGCGTCCGCATCGACCTCGAGTTCAGCAGCGGAGTCACCGGCAGCCTGATCGACCCCGAGAACGGCGATCGCGGCATCCCCGGCGCGCACGTGAACCTCCAGGGGCTCAACTACGACACGCGCACGACCACCGGCATCCTGGGCGACTTCCTGTTCGAAGGCGTCCGGGAAGGGCTCTTCACCCTCACCGCGAAAGACACTCTGACCAACCGCCGCGCGTCCGGGTCGCGCGAGCTCACGCAGGCCGATCCGCGCCCGAACGTCGTCCTCGCGCTCGAGCCGACGGAGACGCTGCACATCGCCGTCTACGAGCCGAACGACACCGGCGGCATCTCCAACGTGCTCGTGCCGCTCGTCGAAGCCACGGTGTCGCAGCGCTGCGGGCCGTGCGACTACCTCCGCGCCGCGCAGGGCAATCCCCTCCAGTTCGCGGGCGCGCTCGAGCAGGCCGCCTACAACGTCGAGATCAAGGAGATCGGCGGCCAGCATCGCGAGCTGCGGGCCAGCTCTTCTTTCCCCACCGGCACCGCGGCGAATCCGCTGAAGCTCGTGTTCCCCGCGTACGGCAACGTCGAAGTGCGCGTCACGCAGGCGGGCGCGCCCGTCGACAACGCCAGGGTCACGGTGGCGGGCGGCGGCGTCGGCGCCACGCTCTACACCGACAACACCGGCGTGGCGCTCGCCACCGGCATCCCTCTCGGCAACATCTCCGTCCAGGCGTCGACCCTCGACAACGCGTTCTCCGGCTCGGCCTCCGCGACGCTCAGCAGCCAGTCCACGAAGGCGGTCGTGACCATCGCCCTCGGCGCCTTCGCCGGCGTCACCGGCTACGTCGAAGCGGAAGCCGGCGGACCCTCGACCAACACGCGCGTCGTGGCAGCGTGGCCCGGACGTACGCTGGAGATGTTCACCGACTCCAACGGCCGCTACATCTTCCAGGGCATCACCACCGGCACCACCGTCAGCCTGGTCTACGTCGGACCCGACGACATCACCGTCGGCGCGCGCCAGTCGTACGCCGTGAAGACCACCGACGCGTCGCAGACCGTCACGCTGCCGAACGTGCGTCTCGACGCGACGCCCCCGCAGCTCGTCAGCTTCACTCCCGCGGACGGCTCGCTGAACGTCTCGCCCGACACGTCGCTCGAATTCGTCTTCAGCGAGGCTCTGCAGCCGCAGTACGTGAACAACGGCTACATCCAGCTCGTCCCCGCCGACAGCTCCACGCCGGTGAACGGCATCTACACTTCGTTCACGCAGCCCGACGGCAGGTTCGTCGTGCGCATGACGCCGCCGGCCGGCACTCCCTTCCCGCTGGCCAGCAACACGCTCTACCGCATCATCGTCAACGGCGAGATCCGCGACCTCACCGGCAACCGCATGCCCGGCTCGCGCGGCGCCGTCTTCACCACCACCGATTACGCCCAGCCCTCGGTCGTCAAAGTCACGCCGGCCGTGACCACGCCGCTGTCTCTGGCGACGATCTTCCAGTTCCAGTTCAACGAGCCTATTGAGGGGGATATCCAGTTCCACCTCTACAAGATCAGCGCGCCGGGCGCCGCGGGCACGATCGTCCGCGAGGTCCCCGGCCGCACCTTCATCGACCCCGAGTCCAGCCTCACGCTCGTCTTCTCGCCGGACGAGCAGATCGAGGCGCAGTCGTTCTATCGCACCGTCTTCTCCGGCGTCCGCGACCGCCAGGGCAACGCCGCGGACCCGCAGACGTTCCACTTCTTCTCGTTCGATTCCATCCGGCCGTTCGTCATCCTGAACTCGCCGCTGCCCGACGGCTTCCCGCTCACCAGCGGCGTCGAGTACACGCTGGCCCCCGACATCCGCGACACGGACGCCAACGGTCCCCCGGCCACGGACATCGCCCGCGTCGACTATCTCCGCGTCGACGGCGCCAGCACCACCTTCCTCAAGAGCGAGACGAAGACCCCGTTCTCGTACCGGTTCGTCGCGCCGGACGTTCCGGAAGGCGGGGCGCCGTTCACGCTGCGAGCCGAGGCGCTCGACCTCTCCGGGAACACCAGCGAGCCAGCGTCGCGCACGTGGACCGTCCAGCCCAACAAGGCCCCGCTGAACGTCGCCGTCACCCTGACGCCGAACGCCACCAGCTACGCCGGCAATCGCGTCAACGCCAGCGTCGCCTTCGACGACGAAGGCCTGCTCGCCACCGTCCAGGCCGTCCTCACCGCCACGCTGGCCGACGGCTCGCCCTACATGAAGTCGCTCGTGCAACAGGCCACCCGCGCCAGCGTCGCCGTGCCCTGGGCCCCCGCGAGCTTCGACTTCGATCTCCCAGCCACTCTCAAAGAATCCAGCGTCGCCACCTTCACCGCCACCGTCACCGACGCGCGCGGCCAGGCCACTCCCGCCACCGCCTCCCTCACCATCCTCGAAGACCTCGGCCAGCCCGCCCTGGTCTCGCTCACGCCTCCCGCCGAGGCGCGCTACAGCATCGGCAACCAGTACACGATCGCGGCGGTCGTGCGGGACTTGGAGAGCGGCGTCCAGCGCGTCGTCTTCACCTACGACGGCCAGACCGTCACCATCCTGGGCACCGATCCTTCGGTGACCCCGGGCGGCCAGCCGCGCACGTGGCGCTTCGCCACCTCGCCGATCACCGTTCCCGCGAAGAACTTCGACACCCGCATCCCCATCACCGCGACCGTCTACGACCACCACGGCAACGTCTTCACCCACACCATCGAGATCGTCTACGCCGGCGTCAACGACCCCACCCTCCCAAGGGGAGCGTGGCTCTGCCCCGTCGACCGGGCCACGTGGCCGGCCAACCAGGCCAGCCTGCTTGTGAACCTGCAGGTGCGTGCCACGGACGACATCTCCGTCACCGGCGTGAAGTTCACCGTCCCCGGAAACCCGGCGCCGATCGCCGCGTCGCGCGTCGGCATCACCGACGTCTGGCAGACCACCGCGAACATCGCCACGCCGGCCGCGGGAACGCCGTTCCTGCTCACCGCCGTCATCAGCGACGCCAACGCCGCGCACGACGTCACGCTCCCGATCTCGATCACCCTCGCCGACGCCGACGTCTTCGTCGACGACCGCATCCAGGCCATCACCGCCGCGGACGTCGCCACCTACGAGAACAAGACCATCGTCGTCCGCGGCGCCACCGCGCGCCTCGTGCCGCACGTCCCGCTCACGCTGAAGAACCTCATCGTGCTGCAGGGCGGCAAGGTCGAGACGCTGTCGACCACGACTAACACCGAACAAAAGCTCGACCTCACCATCACCGACAACCTCTACGTCGACTGCGCCTCCGCCATCGACGTCACCGGCCGCGGCTACCTCGGCGGCTGGGCCCTCAACCCCGACGGCAGCGGCACCCGCAACAACGACATGCGCGGGCGCACCATCGGCAACACGGCCGAAGGCGGACCGTCCGCGTTCGCGGCCGCGTCGCACGGCGGCGTGGGCGGCGAGAGTTCCAGCGGCGCCACCAACGCCGTCTACGGCTCCATCACCAATCCCGCCAACCTCGGCACCGGCGGCGGCGGCAGCGCGAGCTGCTGCACTGCCGGCGGTGCGGGCGGCGGCGCGATCAAGCTCCAGGGCGGCGTCTTCGCCATCGCCGGCGCGATCCGCGCCGACGGCAGCCCGCTGTTCGGCGACGGCAACCCCGGCTCCGGCGGCAGCGTCAACCTGAACGCTCGTCAGTTCATCACCGGCCCCTCCGCGCGCATCACCGCCAACGGCGGCGACGACGACGCGGTCGACAACGCGTCCCGCGGCGCAGGCGGCGGACGCATCGCCGTCATCGTCTCCGAGCGCTTCGACGTCGAGAAGCTCGGCATCCAGCTCGGCGCGCGCGGCGGCCGCAACGCCACGTCGGCCGAAGCGCCGACCTACCTCGACGGCGGCGCCGGCACGGTCTACCTCAAACGCCCCGGCCAATCCCTCGGCGAGCTGTTCATCGGCAACTACGACGACCGCTTCCCCGCGACATTGCACCTCAGCCGCTACA
This sequence comes from uncultured Acidobacteriota bacterium, assembly GCA_963821585.1. Taxonomy (GTDB): domain Bacteria; phylum Acidobacteriota; class Thermoanaerobaculia; order Gp7-AA8; family Gp7-AA8; genus QHVT01. The sequence continues at coordinate 1,016,461 of CAWGEI010000003.1, read as the reverse complement.
CGCCGGTCAGCGATCCGGGCGGCACGCTGCACTTCGACCGCGTCGAAGCCGGCCAGCGCGCGCTCGTCCGCGCGGACTCGTCCATCGACGTCGGAGGCGCCATCGACACACGCGCCGCGCTGACGATCGAGAACAGCGCGGCCGTGCTCTTCCCCAACGACAAACCGTTCCTCAGCGTGACGACCACGCCGCCGGCGAGCGCGTCGCTGCCGCAGGGCGGAGCCCTCGACACGACGTATACCGTGACGTCGCCCGCGGGCGTGGGGCTGGTGACCATCGACTGGGCCGAGGGCGGCTCCGGAATGGCGGCCCTTCCCTGTCATCCTGAGCCGGCGAAGCGCGGCGAAGGATCCCCTGATGGATGCGCGGACGTCCCGAACCGCAGGGGGTCCTTCGCCGTCTCCGCGGCTCAGGATGACAGAGCGGTGGCGGTCAACGGGACCATCGCTACCCGGACCATCCCCTACTACGCGTACCCCACCACCCCCACCCCGGCCACGGTGGCGCTCACGATTCCGACGAGCACACCCGCCGGCGCCACCACACTCACCGTCACCGCGACCGATCGCGCGGGACGCACCACCACCAGCGCGCCGCTGGCGTTCCCGATCATCGCCAATGCGCCGCCCGCGATCACGCAGCTCGTCGCCGCGCCGCCTTCGGTCTATCCGGGCCAGAGCATCGTCGCCACCGTCTCCGCGACCGACGACCTCAAGGTCACGAGCCTCACCTTCACCAGCACCATCAACAACGGCACGCCGGCGACGCAGACCAGGACGCCGAACCTCGCCGCCGTGACCGACACCTTCACCGTCGCCGTGCCGATCACCACGCCGGGCGGCGCGCCGTTCACTCTCGACGCCGCCGTCGAAGACGCGTTCCCGGGACGCACGGCGACCACGCAATCGCTCAGCGTCACCATCCTCACCGACACCGTCGCGCCGTCGCTCAACGTCACCTCGCCCGCGAGCGGCACGGTCTACCAGGAAGGCACCGGCGCGCTGATCCAGGTCCGCGCGACCGCGATCGACGCCGAGGTGGGCGTGAAGCAGGTTTACGCGCAGTTCGATGGCGGGCCGCAATATCCGCTCACCGCCGGCGCGAACGGCTCGTTCTCCGCGGACATCCCCGTCCCCAACGTCGACGGCATCGACACCGTCACGAAGCAGCTGGTCGTCACCGCGAAGGACTACGAGAACAACGCCGCCGTGGCGGACGCCATCCCCATCGAGATCCGCCCGCTCAACGATCCGAACGCCCCCGTCGTGCAGTGGACCTGCGCCAGCAACGGCGCCCTGCTCCCCGCGGGCGTCGCGGCGAAGCTGCGCGTGTACGCCATCGGCAACGACGCCGGCAACCCCGCCAACGGCGTGCAGAAAGTCGAGCTTTTTGTCGGCGACGCCACGACTCCGATCGTGGCCTCCGCGGTGAGCGGTCTCCCCAATCATTACGAGGCCACCTACACGATCCCCGCGGACACCGCGGACGGTACCGAGATTGCCGTCCGCGCGCTGGTCACGAACACCGCCGGCCTGCAGTCCGACATGACCACGCGCGTCACGGTCGTCACCGGCACGATCCTCACCACGAACACGAACATCGCCGCGGGCGACACCACCTACGACGGCCAGACCGTGATCGTGCAGTCCGGCACGCTCACCATCGCCGGACAGCACGCCTTCGCGCGCCTCATCATCCTCGGCGGCGCGAAGGTCACGCACCTCGCCACCGACGCGGCCACCATCCAGCGCCTCACCTTCAACGCCGATGCGGTCTACGTCGCCTGCGACGGCTCGCTCGATGCGAGCGGGCGGGGATTCGCGGGGGCGGCCGGCGGGTACGGACGGACCTGGCCAAGTACCACGACCGGCGGCAGCTACAACGGAGCCGGCGGCAGCCACGGCGGACGCGGCGGCGCGCACGACCAGAACGGCGACTCCGCGCCGGCCTACGGCTCCCTGCTCGATCCGAACGAGCCGGGCGGCGCGGGCGGCTTGTGGTACCAGGGGACCTGCCCGGCCTGCAGCGCCGGCGGAGGCATCATCCGCGTCGCCGCGGCCACGCTCATCGTCGACGGCAACGTCCTCGCGAACGGCGTCACGGACGGCGGCAGCGGCGCCGGAGCGGGCGGCTCCATCCGCATCGACGCCGGCACCCTCTCCGGCAGCGGCGAGATCCGCGCCGACGCCGGACCGACCGGCCACGCCGCCGGCGGCGGCGGACGCATCGCCGTCTACGCCCAGTCCCTCACTCTCGACCGCGCGAAGATCACCGCGGCCGGCGGCCTGTACACCAGCAACTCCACCCGCACCGGCGCGGCCGGCACCGTGTACATCGAGACCGGCGGCGCGGACGAGCTGATCGCCGACAACCTCGAGCGGCCTGCCCTCAATCCGACCACACTCGCCACCATCGGCACCGGCACCGTCGTCTCCGTCAGCGGCGACGTCCTCACCCTCTCCGCGCCGGTGCCCGAGCACATCGAAGGCTCGCGCATCGAGCTCGGCGGAACGAGCTACGCCATCACCGCGCGCACCGCGACGACCGTCACCGTGCCCGGCGCGACCGGCATCGCCGCAGGCGCCGCGTACCAGGGCCTCTGGCGCTTCGATCGGGTCACCGCGCGCGGCCAGGCCACCGTCGAGACCGCGGGTCTCGAGACGCCGCTCATCACCACCACCAGCACGGGACTCGTGCGCGCCGACGTGCTGCATCCGCATGACAACACCGACAACATCGCCCTGCGCGGCCGCGTCGAGGCAGGCGCCGTCACCGCCACTACCCTCGCGCTGCAGAACGGCGCATCGCTCGGTCATCCTTTCACCACCGGCACGAAGATCAACAAGTTGACCGTCGACGTCGACACCCTGACCGTCGACGCCTCCAGCTCCATCGACGTCACCGGCCGCGGCCTCACCGGCGTGGTCAACGGCTTCGCCCGCACCGGGCAGAACACAACGACCGGCGGCAGCGTGAACGGCGCCGGCGGCAGCCACGGCGGGCGCGGCGGCGCGCACGACGCAGTCGGCGATTCCGCGGCCACGTACGGCTCCCTCTTCGATCCCGACACCCCGGGCGGCGCGGGCTCGAACTACTACGCCGCCAACTGCGACCCGTGCGGCAGCGGCGGCGGCATCGCCCGCATCGAGGCCGGCACTTTCGTCCTCGACGGCACGCTCCTGGCGAACGGCATCAACACCGGCAGCGGCGGCGGCGCGGGCGGCTCCATCCGCATCGACACCGGCACCCTCTCCGGCGACGGCGAGATCCGCGCCGAGGGCGGGCCGACGACGCACACCGCGGGCGGCGGCGGACGCATCGCCGTCTATTACCGCAACCTCACCTTCGACCGCACGAAGATCACCGCCGCGGGCGGCGTCCATAACGGCAGCCCCACCCGCACCGGCGGCGCCGGCACCGTCTACTTCCGCCGCGTCGACGCCAGCGGCAACAAGCTCGACGACGAGCTGGTGCTCGACAACCGCGACCGCGCCGGCACGCACCTCACGCCTCTCGAAGCCGGCACGTTCGACCGCGTCACCATCCGCGGCGCGGCGATCGCCTCCTCCGACACCGTCGCAACGCCGCTCTTAATCTCCACCAGCAACGCCTACATCGAGATCAACGAGCTCCGCCGCGATGCCTTCACGCTGCGCGGCTGGGTGCGCGTCAACGGCGACGTCGACGTCCCGGCGCTCGCCCTCGAGGCAGGCGCGAAGCTCGAGGTCGATGGCCTCGTAAGGTCCACGACCCTCACCCTGACCGACGGCGCGGTGTTGTCGCAGATGCCGACGACCAGCACGAAGATCACCCGCCTCACCGTCGACGCGGCCACGCTCAACGTCGACGCGGCCAGCGCCATCGACGTCTCCGGCAAAGGCTACGCCGGCACCATCGACGGCAACGGCCGGACCTTCCCGAATTCCGTCACCGGCGGCAGCGTCAACGGCGCCGGCGGCAGCCACGGCGGCCGCGGCGGCGCGCACGACCAGCACGGCGACTCCGCACAGGCCTACGGGTCGCTCTTCGATCCGGACACGCCGGGCGGCGCGGGCGGCCAGTGGTACCTGGCCACCTGCGACACCTGCAACGCCGGCGGCGGCATCGCCCGCATCCAGGCCGGGACGTTCATCCTGAACGGCAGGATTCTCGCCGACGGCAGCACTTCGGGCGGCAGCGGCGCCGGCGCCGGCGGCTCGATCCGCATCGACGCGCAGTCCCTCACTGGCACCGGCGAGATCCACGCCGACGCCGGACCCACCGGCCACGCCGCGGGCGGCGGCGGCCGCATCGCCATCTACGTCCCGGCGCTCGGCATCGACAAGACGAAGATCACCGCCGCGGGCGGCCTCTACACCAACAACGCCACGCGCACCGGCGCGGCCGGCACCGTCTACATCCAGACCAGCGGCGGGAACGAGTTGCTCGTCGACAACTTCGACCGTCCGGCCGCCAAAGAGACCATCCTCCCCTCCCTCGGCACCGGTGCTGTCGTTTCAATCAACGGCAGCAGCATCGAGCTCTCCAACGCCGCGCCGCAATGGATCGAGGGCTCGTTCATCGAGCTCGCCGGCAACGTCTATCCGGTCACCGCCCGCACGTCCGAAAACGTCATCACCGTCCAGGGCGCGCCGGCCGCCGGCGCCGGGACGCCGTACCGCGGCCTGTGGCGTTTCGACGCCGTGACCGCGCGGCGTCAGAGCGTGCTCTCGACCGACGTCCTCAGCACGTCCCTCGTCGAGACCACCGCCGGCGCCCTCGTCCGTCCGAACGAGTTGCGCGGCGAAGACCTCGTCCTGCGCGGCCGCGTCGAGACGAACACGGTCACCGCGCGCAGTCTGGCCCTGCAGAACAGCGCGTTCCTCGCGCATCCGGTCACGACGATGTCGGAGGTCTACCGCCTCACGCTGAACGTGCAGCAGGCAGTTACCGTCGACGCCACCAGCACCATCGACGTCTCCAGCCGCGGCTACACCGGCTCCACGAACGGCTACGGAACAACCTGGCCGAACACAACGACGGGCGGCAGCTATAACGGCGCCGGCGGCAGCCACGGCGGACGCGGCGGACAACACGACACGCTCGGCGACTCCGGCCCCACCTACGGCTCGCTCTTCGATCCGGCGCTCCCCGGCGCGGCCGGCGGCCACTACTCCGTCGCCACCTGCAACCCGTGCAACCCCGGCGGCGGCGTGGTCCGCATCAACGCGGGCTCAGTTGCCGTCGACGGCAGGATCCTGGCGAACGGCGCCGGCGGCAACGTCCACGGCGGCGGCGCGGGCGGCTCCATCCGCATCGACACCGGCACGCTCTCCGGCGCCGGCGAGATCCGCGCCGAAGGCGGCGCACCGGGCTACGTCTCCGGCGGCGGCGGACGCATCGCCGTCTACTACGACAACCTCACCTTCAACGCCGCGAAGATCCTCGCGCCCGGAGGCCTGTACAGCGGCAGCCCCGCGCGTACCGGCGCGGCCGGCACGGTCTATCTCAAACAGACCGCGCAGCAGTACGGCGACCTGATCGTCGACAACGAGGGACGCACCTCCTCGAAGAACACCGTGCTCCCGAGCATCGGCTTCCGAACGGTCACCCACACGGGCCCGAATTTCGTCCGCGACAGCAGCGCGAGCTTCCCCGCGCCCGACTTCCTCGCGCGCATGCGCCTGGTCATCAACCACAACAAGTCCGTGACCTGGCCGATCGTGACCAACGACGCCACGACGGTGAACGTCGACACATCCTCCGCCCCGCTCTCCGCGCAGGTGGGCGACTCCTTCCGCGGCCTCTATCGCTTCGACAACGCGAAGCTCCGCAGCTCGCGCCTGGAGGTCCACGACCTCTTCGAATCCGGCACCGCCATCGACAAGGACGCACCCTCCGCGCTCCTCGGCAGCAACCTCGCGCCCGTGCTCACGCAGTCGCTGATCACGCTGCAGAGCACCGCCACCAGCTCGGCCATCGTCGGTGCTCCCGGCGCCGCGCTCGACCCCGATGCGCCGCTCGTCCTCACCGCGACGAACCTCACGACCACCAACACCTTCGTCGCCAACGCCAGCGCCGACGGCTCGTTCGTCATCCCCCTGCAGGGCGACCTCGGCGATCGCATCACCCTCCAGGGCAAGGATTCCAACTTCTTCCCGCTCGAGACCCCGCTGCTCGACCTCGGCACGCTGCAGTTCGGCACGCCGCCGCCGGGCTTCCTCGACAAGACCGAGTGGACCAGCGACACGAACTTCCGCGCGCGCATCGTGGCCTCGGACGACCGCAACATCATCGTCGCCGGCGGCAACTCCGACAAGGTGACCATCCTCAGCATCTCCGACCCCGCGCGGCCCGCGCTGGTCCGCACCGTCAGCCTCTACGACGGCGCCGTCAACGACCTCGCCATCACGAACGGCTGGGCACTCATCGTCGCCAACGATCTGATGATGCTGGACCTGAGCAGCACGACCTCGGCGCCGATCTACCTCCCCGACTACGGCAACATCGAGACCTCGATCGCCGTCGCCGACGGCTTCGCCTTCACCACGACGCCGCACTACGGCGACGGCCGCATCCGCATCTACGACGTCAGCACGCCGTCGAACCCGCGCTACGTCAACGAGCACGCGCTCGTGCAGTCCCTCAACTTCACCTCGGTCGTCGCTTACGGCGACCGCTACCTCATCGCCATCACCCCCTCGCGACCGGGCAACGTCGGCCACGACGTGGTCGTCATCGACCGGAGCAACATCTACGGGCTGATCAAGGTCGCGGACTTCGACGTGCCGGACTTCGACGCGTACTACGGAACCATCAACGGCACCCGCCTCCATCTGACCAGCGCCGGCAGCGCCGAGGTGGTGGTGGTCGAGCTCGCGAACCCGGCGGCGCCCGCGGTCGCCGGCCGCACCACCATGTCCGCGAACGGCGGGCGTCCGGCCATGATCGACGACTCCGTCTTCGTCCCCGCCTCGACCGCCGGCCTCGTCGAAGTCGACGCCGCGAACCCCGCGAACCCCGGTGTCATCGCCGTGAGACCCACCACGGGTACCGCGTACGACGTGGAGCTCCGCACCCCGTGGGCGTACGTCGCCAGCGACCTCGGACTCTCCGTCATCGCCATCGCCACGCCGCCGCAGATCGACGCGTCGCGCATCTCCATGGGCGTGGCGTCGCAGACCGTCACCGTCTCCGGCGCGCCGGGAGCGATCCGCGGCTCGGCGCCGATCTCCGTGGCGATCGAGAACGTCAGCAGCGGCGCGACCGGCTCCGGTTCCGTCGCCGCGAACGGCACGTTCACCGCGAGCGTCTCCGGCCTGCCGGGCGACGTCATCACCCTCACCGCCACCGACTCCGCCGCGCGCACCGCCGGCCCCGTGCTCCTCGGCCGCGTGCCGCTCGGCTCGGGCGTCATCAACACGATCTTCCCGCCGTCGCTCACCGGCGAGGCGCACTACCGCGCCCGCACCGTCGCCTCGGACGGCAACCACCTCATCGTCGGCGGCGCCTTCGACGGCAACTCCACGCGCCTCCTCGTCTTCGATGTCACCAATCCCGCGGTGCCGGTCTACAAGCGCACCGTCCCGCTGCACGACGGCGCGATCAACCAGGTCGCCATCCAGGGCCGCTGGGCGATCATCGCCGCCAACGACCTGGTCCTGCTGGACCTCGACAACCCGTCCTCCACGCCGGTCTACGTCCCCGACTACGGCAACGTCGAATACGACGTCGCCATCCAGGACGGCTACGCGTTCACCACCACGCCGCACTACGGCGATGGCCGCATCCGCATCTACGACATCAGCAGCCTGCCGACGGTGCGCTACATCCGCGAACAGCCGACCGGCCTCTCGCTCGGGTACACCAGCATCGCCGCCCTCGGCTCGCGCTACCTCGTCGGGATGAGCGGGTCCCGCCCGGGCGGTGTCGGGCACGACGTCGTCGTCATCGACCGCGGGAACCTGCACAACCTCGTCAAGGTCGCCGACCTCGACATCCCGAACTTCGACGCCTATCGCGGAGAGATCGTCGGCAACACCCTCTATCTGGCCGGCACCACCGGGGGCATGGCCATCGTCGACCTCACCGACCCGCTGGCGCCGGCGGTGAAGTCGATGGTTCCGCTGGCCGCCGTGCGCGGGATCGAGGCCATCGGCAACACCGTGTTCGTCGGCAACGGCAGCGCCGGCGTCGCGCTCGTCGACACCACCGATCCCGCCGCGCCGTCCGTCTTCGGCACGCTCAAGCTCCCCGGCACCGCGTGGGCCGCCGCGTTCAACCGCGGCAACCTCTACGTCGCCACCGAGCAGGGCCTCTCGGTGATCCAGAACATCGCCACCGCGCCGATGGTCGAGCCGTCGCGCCTCTCCGTCACGCCGTCGAGCGCCACGCTCGCCACCGTCTCCGGCACCGCCACCAGCGTCTACGGCCTCGGCCCGCTCACCATCGCCGTGAAGAACATCGTTACCGGTTCCACGATCTCCGGACGCGCCGTCGCCGCGAACGGCAGCTTCTCCGTGCTCATCCCGGCGGCGCTGTCCGAGGAGCTGATGGTCGAGGCGACGGATGCGATCGGGCGGAAGTCCGGCTGGGTCCCCGCGGGCAGCGTGCCCTTCGGGACCGCGGTCGACACGTACCGCATCGACGGCAACGTCACCGGCCAGTCCTACACCGCCCGGACGCTCGCCACCGACGGCCGCTGGCTCCTCGTCGGCGGTTATGCGGACGGGTACTCCACCAATCTGCTCGTCTACGACGTCGCCGATCCGGCGCTCCCGCAGCTCCAGCGTGTGGTCGTGCTGAGCGACGGAGCGATCAACAACGTCGCCATTCATGACGGCTGGGCCGTCGTCGTCGCGAACGACCTCGTCCTGCTCGACCTCAGCAACCCGTCGTCGGTGCCGCTCTACCTCCCCGACTACGGCAACGTCGAGACCGACCTCGCCATCTCCGGCGGCTACGCGTTCACTGCCACTCCGCACTACGGCGACGCGCGCATCCGCATCTACGACGTCTCCCGCCCATACTCCCCGCGCTACGTCCGCGAGCAGTTCATCGGCCTCTCCCTCGGCTTCAACGGCTTGGTGCCCGTGGGCACGAACTACCTCGTCGCCATGAGCGAGTCCCGGCCGGGCGGCGTCGGCCACGACGTCGTGGTCCTCGACCGCACCAACGTCTACAACCTGGTCAAGGTCTTCGACCTCGACATCCCGAACTTCGACGCCTTCCGCGGCAAGGTCGTCGGCAACACGCTCTACGTCGCCGGCCGCGGCGGCGGCCTGGCCATCCTCGACGTCACCGATCCGCGCACGCCTGTGCTGCTGAAGGTGATGGCCACCGCCGGCAGCACGAACGGCGTCGACGGCTACGGCTCGCTCCTGGCCGTCGCCGACGGCGGCAGCGGCGTGTCGTTCCTCGACATCACCACGCCCTCGGCCGCGCAGCTCTTCGGCACGCAGCCCATCGGCGGCAACGCGTACAGCGTCGCGTTCAACCGCGGCCACCTCTACGTCGTCAACGAGCAGGGACTGGTCGTAATCCGCGACTTCGGGGCCGCGCCCAACGTCGCTCCGTCGCTCGTCACCGTCACCTTCGACGGCATCGACACCGCGACCGTCACCGGCGCCGCGCACGCCATCTCCGGCGCCGGCACGCTCACGTTCGAGGCCCGCAACCCCCGCACCGGCGCGACCGCGCAGGGCACCGTCGCGCTCAACGGCAGCTTCATCACGTCCGTCGCCGCACTGCCGGGCGACCTGCTGACCGTCGAAGCCACCGACGAGGCGGACCGCTCGTCCGGCCGCGTCCACGTCGGCATGGTGCCGTTCGGCACCATCACCGCCATTCCCATCACCCCGGCGATGAGCGAGACCAACTTCCGCCCGCGCATGCTCGCCACAGACGGCGAGTACCTCGTCGTCGCCTCCTACGGCGACGGCTCCGGCCGCATCGTCATCTTCGACGTCAGCAACCCGGCCGCCCCGCAGTTCCTCCGGAACATCCCGCTGAACGACGGCGCGGTCAACGCGGTCGCCATCCACAACGGCTGGGCGATCATCGCCGCGAACGACATCATCACGCTCGATCTCAGCAGCCCCACGGCTGCCCCGATCTACGTCCCCGACTACGGAAACATCGAGACCTCGCTGGTCGTCTCCGGCGGCTACGCGCTCACCACCACGCCGCACTACGGCGACGGCCGCATCCGCGTCTACGACGTCAGCAACCCCGCCGCCCCGCGCTACATCCGCGAGCAGATCCTGGGCGCCCACAGCAGCCTCACGGCCGTCGGCCCGGACTACCTCGTGGCCACGGGCAACGGCCGCGACGTGGTCGTCATCGACCGCCGCAACGTCTACGCACTGGCCAAGGTCGCCGACGTCGACATCCCCGCCTTCGACGGCTTCCGCGGCAAGGCCTCGGGCAGCACGCTGTACCTCAGCGGATCCACCGGAGGCCTGGCCGTCGTCGACCTGAGCAACCCGGCCTCGCCGGTCGTGAAGCAGATCTACCAGACGCCGGGCGACCCGCTCGACGGCGACGCCAACGGCTCGATGTTCACTGTCGCCGACGCCACCGCCGGCATCACGTTCCTCGACGTCTCCAGTCCGTTCGCGCCGCAGCACCTCGGCACGCAGGCCACCGGCGGCACGGTCTGGGCCACCGCGTTCAACCGCGGAGCGGTCTACGCGGCGAACGAGCAGGGCCTGATCGTCCTCACCAACGTCGTCCCGATGTTCGACCGCTCGCTCATCACGATCGCGCCGGCCACGGTCACCGGCGCCGCGCGCTCCGTCGCCGGCATCGCCCCGCTGACCGTCAACCTCCGCAACGCGCGCACAAGCGCGTCCACCGGCCCGGTCTCCGTCGCCGCCAACGGCAGCTTCACCGCGACGCTGGCGTCCGCCCCCAACGATCCGCTCGAGATCACCGTCACCGACGCCGTCGGCCGCACGAACACCCTCTCCCTCGGCAACGCGGCCTTCGGCACGGTCACCACCCGGCTCGCCGGCCCCCCGCAGGCGGCCAACGACACGAATTACCGCGCGAGGCGCATCGCCAGCGACGGCGCAAACACGATCGTCACCTCCGGGTCGACGTACGGCGTCAGCGTCCCGACCTCCGCACAGGCCGTCGTCTTCCGCTCCGGGTCGGTGCAGAACTACGGCGTCAGCAACGGGATCAACGACGTCGCCATCTCCGGCGGCTACGCCTACATCGCCGCGAACGACTTCGCGGCGCTCGACCTCGCCGATCTCAACGCCAGCGCGTTCGTCGTCCCCAACATCACCAACGCCGAGGTCTCCGTGGCCGTCCTCAACGGCTTCGCGTACACCGCCACGCCCGCGGGGAACGACGCGCGCATCCGCATGTACAGCCTCGCCAATCCCGCGCAGCCCGTCCTCTACCGCGAGCAGTCCATGGCCCTCGGCGCCCTGACGTTCACCAAAGTGCTCGCCTTCGCACCGAACTACCTGGTCGGCATCGCGGATGGCCACGACGCCGTCCTCATCGACGCGTCGAACCCCGCGGTGCTGGTCAAGCTCGCCGACATCGACATCCCCAACTTCACCGCCATCGACGGCGCCGTGGAAGGGACGACGCTGTACCTCGCCGGCGGCGACGCCGGCATCGCCGTCGTCGACTTCACCGGCCTCCCGGGGACGCCCACGTACACCACCGCCATCCTCGACACCCCCGGAACCGCCCGCGGCGTGACCGTCTCCGGCACCCGCGAGATCGCCGTCGCCGACGGCTCCTCCGGCGTCACCTTCATCGATGCCACCAACCGCACCGCCCCCGTGCTCCTCGGGACGCATGTCCTGAGCGCGAGCAACGTCGTGGACGTCCACGCCGTCGGCCGCACCGTCTACGCCGCCGCCGACAACCAGTTCCACACGATCACGAGGTTCAACCCATGAGCGGAGTCCTAAGCCGCAACCAAGTTTTCGCCGCGAAGCCTCTGTGGTCTCTGTGTCTCTGTGGTGAACGGTCTCTTTCGCGCGGCAGGCACGAAGGGGGACCGATTCACCACAGAGACGAGGGAGAGCACAGAGGCTTCGCCGCGAAATCGTTGCGCCACGCGATGAAACACGAGACTAGGAGTACAGCGCGGCCGAGCCGCAACCTGTCATCCCGAGCGTCAAGCGAGGGACCTGGGCGGGCGGGGCTCGAAGAACATGCCTGCCGCCCCGCCCGCCCAGGTCCCTCGCTCGACGCTCGGGATGACAGGGGCTGGAAGCCGGCGCTCCGCGCAGAGCCGGCACGTGGCGCGCGAAGGCCCCCATGCGGCAGGGTTCCTCGCGAGCGCGTGCCGGCAGGGTGCCGGCGGAACGGCCGGCTGGAAGCCGGCACCACATCTCCACACGATCACGAGACGGTAAGGACAAACCATGAGCAGAACCCTGAACATTGCGCCGCGCACCCTGTGGAGGCCGGCGCTCCGCGCGATCGCACTGGCGTTGCTGTTGCCCGTGATCGCGTTCGCGCAGACGACCGTCCGCGAGCTCGTTCCCTCCTCCGCGCCGGTTGGCGCGCGCGTGCTGATCACCGGGCAGGGCCTGGCCGATCCCGCGCTCACCGTCTCGTTTGCTCCCTCTGCCAACGCTCTCGTCGTCGCCCGCAACAACAGCTTTCTCGAAGTCGTCGTCCCCGCGAACGCCGTCACCGGCAACGTCCGCATCACCAGCGGCGCCACCGTCGTCCGCCAGCTTCCCTTCACGGTCGCGGATGCTCCCAGGTACACCGTCTCCACACTCGCCAAGAACCAGCTCAAACATCCCTGGGGGGCCGCCGCCGTCCTGCCGCAAGGCACCATCGCCGTGGCCGACGAGCTGAATCACCGCATCGTCACGATCACGCCCGCGGGGACGGTCAGCTCCCTGGCCGGCGACGGCAAGCAGGGCTTCAAGAACGGCAAAGGCACGGCCGCCTCGTTCAAGAGTCCGCGCGGCATCGCCTTCGACCCGATCCGGCGCGTGCTCTACGTCGCCGACACCGGCAACAGCGCCATCCGCGAAGTCGCCCTCGACGGCACCGTGAAGACCCTGGCCGGAGACGGCAAACAGGGCTACAAGAACGGCACCGGCTCGGCCGCGCAATTCAGGGACCCGCACGGACTGACCGTCGGCGCCGACGGCGCCATCTACGTCGCCGACGCGAAAAACTACCGCATCCGCAAAGTCACCACCGCCGGTGTGACCACGTCCTTCGCCGGCACGGGCGCCAAGGGCGACGGGCCCGTCGACGGCCCACTCGCTTCGGCCACCTTCCACGAGCCCCTCGGCATCGTCGCCCACGGCAACGACTTCTACGTCGCCGATACCAAGAACAACGCCATCCGCAAAATCTCCGAAGGACAGGTCACCACCGTCATCGCCTCACCGCGAACCGGCGATGGCGACGACGATGACGGCGATGACGAGTGCGCCGGCGACGATCGCAGCCACGACGTCCGCGACAGCCATGTCCGCCCTGGCGATCATGATGATGCCGACGACTGCGAGCAGGCTTCCGTCCTCAAGCGTCCCACCGGCATCGGCGTCGACGAAGCCGGCAATCTGATCGTCTCCGACTCCCACAACGACCGCATCCGCAGGATCACCCTCTCGGTCACCCCTCCGCTGATGACCACCATCGCCGGCACCGGGAAGAACGGCGACAACGACGGCCCCGGCTCCGTCGCGCAGTTCAAAGATCCGGTCGGCCTGACCGTCGCCGGCGCGATCTACGTGGCCGACGAAGACAACGACGCCATCCGACGCCTCTGCGCCAGGCTGGACGTCACCGGGTTCTTCTCCACCACAGGGACCCTGACCGCGGGCACGAAAGTGCGCGTGCTCGGCACCGGATTCGTCCCGGGCGGAACAGTCGTGAAGATCGGCGACACCCCCTCGCCCGAGGTGGAGTGGATCAGCTCCACCGAGCTCTCCGTCAAGCTCCCGCAGAGCGTCACCGGCAGCAGCATCACCTTCACCGCATCCGCGTGCGGCGGCAACACCGCCCCGGTCACCTTCCCCCTCGACGGCACGCCGCCGCCCCCCGTCGACAGCGTGCCCCCCGTCATCGCCATCACAAACGGCGGGGCGCCCCTCGCCGACAACTCCTCGTTCCGCGTTCCCGTCGTGCCGGTCATCACCGCCACCGACGCCGTCGATCCCGCACCCGTGGTCACGGCCACGCTCAACGGCCTGCCGTTCGTCTCCGGCACCACGGTCTCCGCCGACGGCCAGTACGTCCTCGTCGCCCAGGCGCGCGACGCCTCCGGCAACACCGCCACAAAGACCGTGCGCTTCTTCATCGACGCCACACCTCCGGCCGTGACTGTGCTCGAAGGCACGACGCCGTTCCCCGCCGGCCAGGTGTTCCGCCGCGCCGTCTTCATCGATCTGGCCATCGTCGACATCAGTACGACCACCCGCGACGTCCGCATCGACGGCGCGCCGTACATTCTCAGACAGCCCTTCGCCGTGGCAGGCTCGCACACCCTCACCGTGCGCGTCACCGATGCCCTCGGCAACGAGACCGTCATTCCCCCGATCCCCTTCTCCATCGTCATCGACGGCTCGGGGCCGGTGATCACCTTCACCTCGCACGCCGAGGGTGCTGTCGTCTCCACGCCGGAGGTGATCGTCGGCGGCGGCTCGGACGACGCCGTATCCGTCACCGTCAACGGCGCGCCGGCCACGGTCGATCCCGCGCTCCACACCTTCGTCAGCGGCACGCTCACCCTCGTCGAGGGCAGGAACACCATCACAGCCATCGGCACGGACAGCGCCGGCAACATCGGCACGGCCGTCCTGCACCTCGAGCTCGACACCCGCGCGCCGAACCTCGTCATCACGACACCCGCGGCCGGCGCCTGCGTCGACGGCGCGACGGTCACCGTCTCCGGCACGGTCAACGATCCACGCATCGAGAGCGTGAAGGTCAATGGCGTTCCCGCGACCATCGCCGGCGGCGAGTGGACTACCACGGTCACCGTCAACGAAGGCTTGCAGCTCCTGACCATCGTCACCGCCGACACCCTCGGCAACCTGACCACCGTCACGCGCTCCGTCCTCGTCGACCGCACCGCGCCGGAGATCGAAGTGCGCGAGAGCGGCGCGCCGTTCACCAGCACGCTCCTCAGCCGCGGCGTCACGCCGCTCGTCCGGGCCATCGACGCAGACTCGAAAGTCCAGCTCACCGCGACGCTCGACGGCGCGCCGTATGTCTCCGGCACGCCCATCGATACCGAGGGAGCGCACACGCTCGCCGTGACGGCCACGGATTGCGCCGGCCACCAGACCACGCGCTCGTTCGCCTTCACCATCGACCGCACGCCGCCGTCGATCATCAACCTCAATCCCGCGAACGCATCCACGGTCGGCGTGTTGCCCACGTCGATCGCCGGCACCACCGATGACGACACCGCCACCGTCGCGCTCCTCGGCACGGAACTGAGCGCCGCGTCCACGCCCGCATTCACGCTGAACGGCATGAGCTTCGCCGAGGGCGTGAACCGGTTCACCCTCCGCGCCACCGACCGCGCCGGCAACTCCGCGCAGCTCGACTACACCGTCACCGTCAAGACCGGGGCACCGATCGTCACCATCTTCGAGAGCGGATCCCCGCTCGAGCCGAATTCGCTGTTCACGCGCGCGGTCACGCCGGAGATCCGCGTCGATGACGCGGCGGCCACGCTCAGCGCGACCCTCAATGACGCGCCGTACACCAGCGGCACCGCGATCAGCGCGGACGGCAACTACCGCCTCAAGGCCACCGCCACCAACTCGCTCAATCACACCGGCACCGCGGAAGCGGTGTTCAGCATCGACCGCACCGCGCCGTCCGTGCAGATCACCTTCCCGCCGTCCGGCTCCGTCTCCGCCCAGGAGGTCGAGGTGCGTGGCATCGCCACGAACGCCGTCTCCGCGGACGTCAACGGGAAAGCCGTGACGCTCGACGCGAACGGCGCCTTCGTCCTGCCGTCGCTGTACCTCGAATTCGGGCCGACCCGCATCATCGCCACGGCGCGGGACTTCGCCGGCAACACCGGCATCGCCGAGGTCGAGGTCACGCGCAACGACATCCGTCCCGGCATCCTCCTCACCTACCCGCCCGACCGCGCCGTCACCAACCGTCCGGTGACCGAAGTCCTCGGCCGCATCCTCTCGCCCAATCCGGACGGCGTCGTCACCATCGGCACCCAGACCACCCCCGTCGATCCCCTCGGCGCGTTCCACCTCAGCGGCTACCCGCTGGTCGAAGGCGACAACACCATCACCGTGTCGACGAAGACCAACAACGGCGGGACCAACTCCGCGTCCGTCGTCGTCACCGCCGACTTCACCCCGCCCGCCCTGGCAATCCTCGAGAGCAGCCAGCCGCTCAACGATGGCGCGCGCTTCGCGACCGAGGCGGTGCTGTCGCTGCAGGCGTCGGACAACCGCGGCGGCGTAACCACCGAGATCACCGTCGACGGCGTGAAGGTCCCGGACCTCCCGCACAGCGTCACCGCCACCGGCGGCCACATCGCCGTCGCCGTCGCGCGCGATCAGGCCGGCAACGAGACCCACGTCGAGCGCACGTTCTTCGTCGGCACGACCGGCGGCGGCGCGGCGACCTGCACGCTCTCCGACTTCGACCCCGCCAACAACGCGGTCGTCCTGTCGTCGTCGACAACGCTCCTCGGCCGCACGACCTCCGCGGGCGTGAAGGCCAACGACGTCGCCGCATCCGTCGCGGACGGCTCCTTCCGCGCGACCGTCGAGCTGCCGCAGGAAGGCGCGAACACCGTCACCCTCCGCTGCACCGACGGCGCGGGCGCCGCGTTCGGCGATCCCGTGACCATCACCCTCAACCGCGTCACCGGCGATCCCTCCATCGAGATCACCGCGCCGGCCGAAGGCTTCGTCACCGCCGACGAGACCATCACCGTCACCGGCAACGTCGGCCCCGGCGTCACCACCGCCGACGTCAACGGCGCTGCCGCCGTCATCACCGGCAGCGACGCGAGCGTTGCGCGTCCGTTCACCGTCGCCGGCGTACGCTTGGCGGGTGGTCTGAACATCCTCGCCGCGCGCGGCAGGAACGCCGCCGGCCGCGTGGCCACCGCCTCACGGCGCGTCACCGCCCTGCGCAATGAGCCCGCGATCGCCATCAGCTCGCCGTTCTCCGGCGCCATCACCGGCGCGCCGAAGATCGAGCTCGCCGGCACCTTCGCCGACCTCGACCCGGCGACGATCGTCGTCACCAACGTCACCAGCGGCGCAACCGCATCCGTCCAGACCACGAAGCTCAGCGACACCACCGGCACTTACGTGGCCGCCGAAGTCTCCCTTGTTGCCGGCGAGCAGACCCTGCGCGTCACCGGACGCGATCAGGCCAACCGCCCCGCCACCGCCTCCGTCACCGTGCGCCTCACCGCCGGCGCGCCGTCGGTCGCCATCACGTCGCCCGTCAACAACGCGTACTTCGGTTCGGGCGCGGGCAACACCTTCACCGTCAGCGGCATGTTCGCCGCCGCGCCCGGCTCGACCGTCGACGTCGGCGGCACCGCCGCAACCGTCAACGGCTCCAGCTTCACCGCGACCGCGCCGTTCACGGCCATCGGCAACAACACCACCGTCGTCGCCCGCGTCACCGAGCCCGCCGGCGCGAGCGCCATCGACACCGTCACCGTCACCCGGCTCGCCACCGCGCCGAAAGTCCTCGAGACCTTCCCCGCGCCGAACGCCGTCGAAGTCGACGCCGGCGCGGCCATGCTCGTCCTCTTCTCCGCGCCCATGGACCGCGCGTCGTTGGCCAACGGCGCGTTCCGCCTCGAAGACCCGAACGGCGCCACCGTCACCGGCACCCTCTACCTCGACGACGACGTCCTCACCTTCGCCCCCGCCGCGCTCCTCACGCCCGGCGCGCGCTACACCCTCCGCGTCACCACCGCGGCGAAAGACCTCGCCGGCACCTCGCTCGACAGCGAGTGGACCGCGGCGTTCACCATCGGCACCAGCGCGCCGCCCACCCCGCCGACCCTCACGCCGGTATCCGAGGCGTTCTGCGGCCAGACCGTCGAGATCCGGGGCACCGCCTCCGCGGGTGCGCGCGTGCAGCTCTCCTCCGGCACCCTCGCCCTCACCGCCGTCGCCGACGCCCAGGGCAACTTCACCTTCACCCTCCCGCTCAGCGGCCAGTCCGGCTACGCGGTCGTGCGCGTCCGCATCGCCGGCTCCGACGGCAGCCTCTCGCCCGCCGCCGAGCTCACCTTCCGCGTCGACTGCGTCGGCCCGCAGGTCCTCAACGCCACCTACGACCGCGGCGGCGCGAACCGGCTGACCATCGACTTCTCCGAGCCCGTCGACATCCCGGCCGGCGCCGTCTACGTCACCCTCACCGACGGCCGCACGGTTGCCGTAAACGGGGACATCCCCGCCGAAGACCTCACCGCGCGCACCTTCACCCTCAACGTCACCACCGCCGTCCGCGACACCTTCGGCAACCCCCTCGCCGTCCCCTACACCCAGACCTTCACCCTCGGCGACGAGCAACCCACCCCCGGCGACGGCTCCGGCTTCATCTCCGGCGAGATCTACGACGCCACGACAGGCCGGCCCCTGACGGCCGCGACGATCACGGTAGAGATCCCAGCCAACGGACCGCTGGCGTCCTCGCCGGCTGATGTGGCGGCGTCCCGCGCCGCCACCCCGGGCGGGCGGGCGGCCG
The DNA here is from genome assembly GCA_963821585.1 of uncultured Acidobacteriota bacterium. Taxonomy (GTDB): domain Bacteria; phylum Acidobacteriota; class Thermoanaerobaculia; order Gp7-AA8; family Gp7-AA8; genus QHVT01. The sequence continues at coordinate 997,777 of CAWGEI010000003.1, read as the reverse complement.
TCTCCCGAGTGCCCGGGCGGCGGGACGCCTCCCGATCAGCCGCCGGGACGGCGGCGGTCCCGGCGACCAACACCTTCACCGCCACCACCGACTCCCGCGGCCGCTACCTCGTGCGTCTCCCCGAGGGTGCGCACACCATCCGGGCGTCGAAGACCGGCTACACCAGCGTGTGGCGCCAGATCATCGTCCCCGCCGGCGCCGGCGTCGTCCCCATCGACATCCGCCTCACCCGCCAGGGCGACACCGGCGGCGAGACCGCCATCACCCGCCCCGTCACCCTCACCGGAGCCACCGCCACCCTCACCGCCATCGGCGCCCAGGCCCTCCCCGGCCTGCTCCCCCTCGGCTGGTCGCCCCTCACCGCCGCCGAAGTAACAGGGAACTTCACCACCGCCACCCTCACCTTCACCGTCCCCGCGACCTCGCGCAACCTCACCGCCGTCCGCTACGACGAAGTCCGCGACGAATGGAAGGTCCTCCAGTCCGTCGTCACCATCGCCGGCGACCAGGTCAACCTCCCGATCACCGCGCAGGGCGCCTACGCCCTCGTCTACCCCGACACCCCGCCCACCCTCATCGGCCCCGTCCTCACCTCGCTCGCCGAGCCAGCGCCCACCGCGCCCCTCGTCTCCCGCGCCTTCACCCTCGCCCCCCCCGTCGTCCTCCCCAACGGCCGCACCGTCGCCACCCTCGAAGTCGAAGGCGACTTCCCCAGCGGCACCGCCGTCCAGGCCTACATCGACGAAGAGCTCCGCCTCGCCGACGGCTCCCGCCTCCTCGATCCCCCCTTCGCCACCGACTTACTCCTCTACCGCAACCTCACCGGAGCTCTCGGCATCGCCGACTTCCACCTCGCGCCCAGCCCGCGAGCCGCACAAGTCATCCTCGAAGTCGGCTACGACCACATCCGCGTCGTCCCCTACCCCGGACGACTCGACCGCGGAACCCTGATCGGCAGCGAAGGCGGCCTCATTCCCGGCGATGACCAGATCGCCGTCGACATCCCCGCCGGCGCGACCCCCGAGCCCCTCCGCGCCTCAGCGGTATCCCTCACCCAACAAGACCTCGACGCCATCGGCGCGATCCAGGGCTTCCAGATCGTGGGCGGCTTCACGCTGACGCTCCAACGGGCCACGCAAGCCCCACCCATAGACCTCAACAACGACGGCATCCCCGACACCGAAACCCCAGCGCCCGAGCTCTTCAAACCCGCGAGAGCAACCTTCACCCTCAGCACCCAGCACTCAGCACTCAGCACTCAACTGATCCTCGTCGAGCTGCTCGACCAGACGCCCTACGGACAGTTAACGCGCCTCGCGAACCAGATCGAGCGCCTGGACCAGCGCGCGATCACGAAAACCATCGATCGCTCGACGCTCCCTCTCGACGGCATCACCCACGAAGGCCGCTACCTGCTGCTCGCCGCGCAGAACCCCATCGCCTTCGCCACCGGCGTCGTCCACATCAACAATTCGCTTCTCGCCGGCTCGCGCATCACCGCCACCGGCCTCGGCGTCGCCGACCTGACTCGCACCGGCGGCATCTACAACATTCCCGTCCCCGCGGCCCCCGCGGCGCCGTTCACCCTCATCCCGCGCCACACCAACACCGGCAACGGCGCCCCGTACAGCCACGCGTCCGCGCCCGCCGCCGACGCCATCGTCCGCGTCGACCTCACGCTCGTCCCCCAGCCCCCCACCCTCGGCTCCGTCACCGTCACCGCCGGCAATCCCCCCGCCCAGGTCCCTCTCGGCAGCGCCAGCGTCACCGACGTCTCCCTCTCCACCGGCGTGCGCGCCACCTTCACTCCAGCGATCGACCCGGCGTCTGTCAACGACGCCTCCATCACCGTCCTCGACGCCGACACCGGCATCGCCGTCGATGGCAAAGCCACCGCCGACGGCAGCGTCGCCGTCAACTGGGCCCTCACCCCCGGCACGACCCTCCAGGCCGGCCACCGCTACACCGTCGTCGTCTCCTCCGCGATCAAGGCCCCCAACGGCGCGCAGCTCCCCGACGGCGCCAGCTACAGCTTCACCACCGCCGCCGTGATCCTCAACTCCGAGGTCCGGGCCGAGCGCATCTCCATCACCATTCCCAATGAGAACGGTCTCTCCCGCGTCACCGGTAGCGCCGGCGCACTGCCCGCCAACTGGCAGGCCGTGGCCGTCCGCCGGGGACGCGACTTCGTGGTGCGCTACCAGGCCACCGCCGCCGCCGACGGCAGCTTCACCTTCCTCGCCGGGAACGGCGGCGACCCCCTCGATCGCGTAACGCTGTCCGACCTCATCGACCTCCGCGTCGTCAACAACGCCGGCAACCTCGCGGCGATCATCCCGTTGACGCCCTTCGTCACCGAAGACCGCCGCGGCTTCGTCGTCCCCGCCGGAGGCGCCGCGCGATTCGTCACTGTCGACGGCATCACCATCGACGTCGCCGAGGGCACCTTCGACGAAGCCACCCTGGTCAGCGCCGCACCGGCCGTCAAACAGGTCTTCGACGACATCCCGTCGCTCGACCACGACGTCAACTACGCCACCAGCATCCGCCTCGACTTCGAAGGCCGCGCGAAGAAGCCCATCGAGCTGGAGATCCCCGTCCCCGCTGGCCTCGACACCGCCGGCCGCGACTTCATCCTCTCCCTGAAAGGCCAGTCCGTCCGCGGCCCGCGCCTCTTCGCAGTCGACACCCTCCGCGTCGCCGGCGGCAAGTTCACCACCGCCCTCGATCCGTCGCCGAACGCGAAACGCATCGCCGTCGAGAGCCGCCCGGGCGGTGTGGCCGTCAACGAGATCCTCACCGGCAACGATCTCAAGAACTACCTCATGCGCACCGAGCGGAGCGGCGACTACATCGTCCACGATTTCCACGGTGCCGCTCCCGGGTGGGCCGCGATGAGCGGCATCACCGGCTCGCACAACATCTTCCTCAGCATCCTGCAGGCCTTCTTCGTCCCCCACTACTACATGGTCGAGCGCGCAACCGTGATCGTCCCCGTGCTCCAGGGAGTGGCCTTCACCGTCACCGGCGTCGACTCCACGACCGGGATGCAGTCCTTCGTCAAGGCCTACGATCCGCTGCCGCTCGGCGACGCCTTCGTCAGCGCGCTCTCCCCGCCGCAGAACAACAAGGGCGGTCCCTATCCCGTCTACGCCTCGCCGGCCCGCGTCGACCTGATCGACCTCAACGTCGCCAACGTCGACATCCGCACCGCGCGCAACTTCGTCCTCCGTCTCTCGAACAACCTCGTCACCCTCGCTCCGTCCAATGAGCCCCTGCCGCCCAGGACCAGGGTGCAGATGCTCAACGTCACCGACGGCGGCTTCATCGCCGGCACGTCCGGCGCCGGTCTCGTGTTGTTCGCGGAGCGCGGCGACCGCATCGTCCTCCTCGTCGAGGAGCACGACGTCGATCCCAACACGCCGATGACCATCGTCTTCAACGAGCCGATCTCCCTCATCGGCACGACCGAAAAGGCCATCGACGAGGAGCTCAAGTCGCAGATCAAGCTGCTGAAGGCGCTGCTGCCGCCGGTCGTCGCGCCACCGGCCGTGCCTCCCGCGCCGCAGTTCACCGACGTCAGCGCCCTGGCCCTCTTCACCGCCGACTCCGGCGGGCGGCGCATCACCATCACCCTGCCGTCATCCCTGCAGCGCGAGGCACTCTACCGGGTCCAGCTGAACCGGATCATCGCCGACCGCGGCGGCCCGTCCGGCGGCCCAGGCATGACCCTCGGCCAAGGCGCGCTGATCCTCTCGAACGGCAACGTCACCGGCATCGGCGGAAACAACGACCTGAACCTCGACTTCCGCGTGCGCAAGCCCGGCGGCACGCTCGGCACGTTCGACCTGCCGGGCGGCGCGGCCCGCTCCCTCGCCCTCAACGGCAACGTCCTCCTGGTCGCTGCCGCCGGCGCCGGCATCCTCGCCTACGACACCGCCGATCCCGCCTCGCTCACCGGCAACGTGGCGCCCATGGCCACGGCTCCCGCCAACGGCAACGATTTCTGGGCCATGGCCAGCGACCATCACGGCCGCATCTACAGCACCAGCCTCGGGCAGGCGATGGGCTGGCTGCGCAGCTATCGCCTCGAGGACTTCGTCGCCGGCGGTACGAACTGCTGCACCATCGCCGGCAGCGCGCTCACCAACTGGCGTCCCGGCTACAGCGCCAACCTCGGTCTCGGCAGCAACACCATGCTCAGCGACCGCCCCGAGTCCTTCCCGCGCCAGATCAAGCTCGCGCTGCAAGACGTCGAGAAGGCCTACCTCGACCGCCAGCAGTTCGTCGCCGGCACGCATGCCACCGTCGTCCAGACCTATCCGAACGGCATGGTGCAACTGGAGGTGTCGTTCACTCCCGATCCCGCCAACCCCTACCGCATGCAGCGCATCACCGTCGAGAACCAGACCCTCGACATGAGCTGGTCCGCCGATACACGCGACTTCCAGCCCGCCGTCATCAGGAACATTCTCGCCGGTCCCCACGACCAGCTCCGCGTCATCCGCAACCGCACCACCTACGGAGTCATCTCCCATCTCGGCTACGGCATCGGGATGTACGACCTCAACGCCATCGAGTCGAATCACCTCGCCAATGCTCCGGCGGGCTACGCGCGCATGGCCGAGCAGATCACACTCACGCACGGCAGCAACCCGGACGGCTGCCTCCCGGCCCCCCCGCAAGTGCTGGTCCCGGAGCCGATCCGCGACATCTCGCTCAGCTCTGACACCACCATCCATCCCGAGGAAGGGACGTCCAACCTCATCGTCTACGCGCCCGATCCCTATCATGGGCTGCTCGACCTCCGCTTCAAGACCGGCGAAACGTCGATCAACAACGACACCAACTGCGGCCAGCGCGGCAAGCAGGGACTCGTCTTCCGTCCCACCGATTCCGCGCAGGAGTATCCCCGCATCGCCGCGCTCAGGCAGGCCTTCCGCGTCGCCAGCGGCCACGAGCCCTATCCGCACTTCTTCTCCGTCGCCAACTTCTCCTGGCGTCTCAACGCACAGGAAAACAAGGGCGGCGAGCGCCAATCCAAAGCCAACCAGGCCGTGCGCCGCGACTACGTCCTCGTCGCCGGCGGCGACTTCGGACTCCTGGTCGTCGAAGTCGGCGGCGATCCCAAGGCGACCCCCAACGCCAGCATTCCCTACTTCCCCCTCGACAAGGCCCACCTCGCCGACATCATCTGGATCCCCGACGGCGCGCTCGCGGTGCGGACCATCCCCCGCACCACCCTCGCCGTCGTCGTCAGCCGCGCGGGACGCGTCCACCTCGTCGACCTCGCCCACATCGACGAGCGCGAGGGCATCGGGGTGAACGCCCTCTTCCCCACCGTCAAAGCTGCCCTCGATGGCCAGAGCCCGTTCCCCGAGGGCGTCGGCGCCTCCGACCCGCGCATCATCTGGAGCTCCGAGGCCCGCCTCGTCCAGGGCGTGCTCTCCCCGGTCGTCGATCCCGACACCGGGATGCTCTACGCCGGCCAGATGGTCAGCACCATCATGAAGGCCGTCGCCGCGATCGACCCGCGCATCCGGATGAAGGTCGACCTCGGCAAGGAGCAGCTCAGTGAAGTGAGCGGCGTCGTTCCGCACGGCATCGACCCGCCCACGAGAATCCTCGACGACATCCGGAATCTCCCGCCCTGCACCGGCGCTACCCCGCACTGCCGGGAGAACGCGTCCCTCGGCGCGTTCCGCCTCGAGGTTTCGCTCCCCGGCGCCATCGCGCAATTGCTCACCGCCGCCAACAATGAGCTCCAGGTCGCGGTCGAGAGCGAGCGCGTCATCGGCGGCATCGCCGAGCAGACCCCGCCCGGATTCCCGCGCTCCCATCTCCGCCGCGCCCGCCGCGATGGATCGCCCGAGGATGTCCTGCGCGCCGCGCCCAACTTCCGCCTCGAGCGCCTCGTCCCCAACGACGCCGCGCTCGAGAGAGCACTCCGCCACCAGCGCGGCTTCAACAGGTTCGTCTCCCCCTGGATCGTCGCCATCGCCGATCCGCGCGCCAGCTCCAAATACGTCTGGCCCACAGGCACCACCGCGCAGCAGAAGGCCGACGCCGGATGCCGCTCCTGCAACCGCCCGAAATCCCTCGAGAACCTCTCCGAGGCCGACGGCGTGTACGAGCTCTGGACCAACGGCCGTCTCATCGCCGTGCGTCCCGAGATCGTCGCCGCCGGCAGGAACATCTTCGCCGGAACGCCCTACGCCTACCTCGGCGAGGAGAACCGCCTCGTCGCCCGCTTCCCCACGATCATGGCCGACACCGTGCGCGCGAACGACGTTCGCGTCGCCGGACAGAACCCGCCCGTCGCCGACGGCGCGATCCAGGACACCGTCTACCTCCACTCCGGCGAGATGCAGACCGCCACGACCGACCTGAACTCGGGCGGCCGCAACGGCTTCGACGTCATCTTCGACCGCACCTATCGCTCCCGCACCCTGGGCGGCACCGTCCTCGGACAGGGATGGGAGTCGTCGAACTTCCGCCGCCTCCGCGAACTGCCCAACCGCGACGTCGAGCTGCGCGACAGCAGCGGCGAGATCTGGCTCTTCCCCTTCGACCCGAACATCCCCGGCTACCTCTCGCCGAAGGGCTTCTTCATGAGGCTCATGCGCAGCGAGCGCGGCTGGATACTCCTCGACCAGAGGTGGCGCGGCACCGCGTTCGACGAACTCGGCCGCCTCATGTTCGAGACCGACGAGTTCTCGGAGGACATCGCCGTCGCCGCCGGCACCAACAAGGGCAACGCCGTCCACTACCTCTACGACGACACCGGACGCCTGGCGCGGATCGTCGATCCCGTCGAGCGCGCCAGCGAGCTCACCTACTGGCAGGCCAGCGATGCCGGAACGCCGGGCGCCTATCCGGGACTCCTGCGAGGAGTCAAAGACTGGCGCGAGCGCACCACCCAGTACGAGTACGACTCCCTCGGCCGCCTCATCACCGTCAGGATGCCCGAGGTGCAGGCCGGCACCGGCGTGCCCCCCGACTTTACCTTCGCCGGCGCCAGCCGCCCGCGCACCGAGTACGGCTACCAGGCCGTGACGCTGCCGCCAGTACCCGCGGCGCCGTCGCAGCTCTTCAACGACTACGTCGACTTCCTCGGCAACCTGCTGACCGTCAAAGAGCCGGACCAGGTCGCGGCAACCGCCGGCGTCGCGCGGGTCTCCGCGGCCTACGACGACACCACCGGTTACGTGCGCGACCGCCTGCTGACCCAGACCTGGGGCACCGGCGAGACCGTCCGCTTCACGCACGCCGACGCCACGAACGTGTCCAGCGTCGACGCGTACGGACAGCAGCGCGGGTACACGCTCACGCCCATCACCGCGCACGACAAGCGCGCGCACATCGCCGACATGCGCGTCAGCGCCGTCGCGACCATCGAGCCCAGTTCCGTCAACAGCCCCGCCAATGTCGGCCTCCAGCACTCGTCCGCCGACCTCACCGTCAAGCTCACCTACAACGACGAAGGGCTGCACGACTCCGTCGAGTACGCGAACGGCCTCAAGGTCGTGAACACCTGGAAGTACGCGAGCGACCCGGCCACCGCGAACCGCGCGATGAGCATCGCGCCCGGCATGCTGCTCGAGCACGCGTCCACCACCGGCCCGCATCTCCCCGCGCCGATCGACACGGACATCCGATACGACAAGACCACTCCCACCGCGTTTGCGACCCAGCTGTCCATCGGCCGCGGCTCGGGCGGCGCCGCCACCTACCGCGACGCGCAGAGCCCGAGCCGGGACCGCAAGCTGGTCTCGTCGCAGGAAGAGGGCTTTGTCTTCGAGACCGACTACAACGACTTCGGCCTCCCGACCAGCGTCCGCAAGAAACAGGGCACCTTCGTCCGGCACGAGACCAAGACCGACTACTACCCGCCCGACGCCACGCCGGAGATCGCGCGCTCGCGCCCGAAGACGATCGTGTCCGACCCGTCCCGCGTGGACATCAGCCAGAGCTTCACCTACTCCACCATCACCGGCATCGCAGGCGGCGAGAAGATCGAGATCAAGGACGACAAGCGCGGCGTCACGACCGAGACCTGGCTCGACACGCACGGCCGCAAGACCCACATCGTCGTCACCGGCGCGAACCAGACCGTCCTGACGAAGGAGTCGTTCGGCTACGACGCGGCCGGCCGCCTCGCGTACCTGTCGCGCGAGCAGAACGGCGTCGGAAACGTCGAAACGCGCATCGCCTACGACGCGATGGGACGCGAGATCTCGAAGTCCCTGACCGGCGCCGCCGTCAACGGCGCGCCCGTCACGCTCACGCAGACCACCGCGCACGACTACCCCGGCCGGAAGATGACCGAGACCGGTCCGTTCACCGGCGGCAGCGGCAGTAACGCCCCGACAACCGTCACCACCGTCGACGGCCTCGGCCGGCCCATGCGCGTCGAGAGCACCGGCACGACCGGCGAGACGCTCAGAACGATCAGCGGCTACGACCGCAGCGGCTCCGCCTCATATGAGAGCGACGGCGTCCGCAACGCAACGCTGACGTTGAACGACGCGCGCGGCCGCCAGGTCGACGCCGTCACCGCCGACGGCATCCGCACCCAGACCACCTGGGGCCCGTGGGACGAGCCGGTCGACATCACAGGGCGCGACTCCGACAACAGCGTCATCGGTCAGACCAGGAACTTCTTCACCGACTTCGGCCGCCTCCGCAGCACCAACGAAGCCGTCGACGCGGGCGGACGCGCGCGCACCACGTATCAGACCTGGAACGACGCCGACACCGACCGCGGCACGCGCATGGGCGCGGTCGCGTCGCTCTCCGCCACGCAGCCGTCCGGCTCCGTGCGCGTCCAACACCAGTACTTCGACGCCGCCGGCCGTCTCGAGCGCACGATCTACGGCGCGTCTACCGGCAACAGCGGCGCGCCGTCCGGCGCCAACCTCTTCGACGAGGCCCTCTTCGACTACAGCAGCGGCGGCAGCGTGCCCGGCAAGGTCACGTACAAGGAACCGCTCGCCGGCGTGTCCTCCGCGACTACCGCCGTCTTCGACGGCCTGGAGCGCCCGATCGAGGTCCAGGTCGAAGGCGCGTCCGATTCGACGAAGACCACCTACGACGAAGCGGGCAACGCCCTCACCTTCGACGCGCAGGGGATGGCCGTCGCGAGCGCGACGTACGACAGCCGCGGTCTGCTCACCAGCAGCACGCAGCCCGGCGGCGGCACGATGTCCTATACCTACGACGCCCTCGGCAGCATGCGCGAGTACAAGGACGAGGACGGCGTTTTGACGAGGTACACCACCGACGGTCTCGGCCGCGTCACGAAGGTCGACTATCCCGACGGCACCAGCGAGGAAACGAAGTACGAGGCCGACACCGGCATGGTGGTCGCCACACGCAACCGCGCCGGCCAATGGCTCGCGTACTCGTACGGCCCGGGCGGACGCCTCCTCTCCGTCCACACCGGCCCCAATCCCACCGACCCGTTCCTCATCGAGTACAAGTACGACGCCGCGGGCCGCCTGGAGCTCATCCGCAACAAGGACGCGGCCATCGCGTACGACGGCTACGACCTCCTCGGCCGCCCCACCACCACGCGCGCGTACCGCTACGCCAACAGCTCCGGCTTCACCGGTACGCCGGTGCTCCTCGACGTTCACACCCAGAAGCACACCTGGTCCGTGTTCGACGGCGAGCGCGACTCGTGGCGCATGCCTGCCGCGGGGGCGACGCTCGATCCCGACAACCCGGCCTCGCCGTGGCTGCAGACCATCATCGAGGCCCGCGACGCCGGCTCGAATCTCATCCAGCAAGCGGCAGGCGGCGTCCCCATCACCAAGGCCGAAGGCCGCGCCTCGGGCAAGCTCAAACACCGCGAGCGCGCCGTTGGGACCACCTGGCTGAAGACCGACTACGCCTACAGCGGCGACGACGGCCAGGGCACGAAGTCGTTCCTCATGGCCAAGGCCGCGTCCACGGTTGCGGGTACCGGCACTGGTGCCGGCACCATCGTGGCCGGCAGCCAGAACGCGCGCGACGCCGCCGACCGCCTCGCGAGCTCGATCGACCTCGCCCTCGGCAACCGCGTCTCCACCTGGCTCTACGACGCGCGCGGCCGTCTCGAGCGCTCCTGGCTGAACGTCGACGCCGCGGGCCCGCGCCCGCCGACGAAAGACGGCATCACCACCGCCGACTTCCGCGAGAAACGCGACATCCCCGCCTTCCTCAGCCAGCCGCAACACCAAGCCCTCGGCGCCACCGCCGCGCAGATCGAGCCGCTGAGCTGGACCGCGACGAAGAACGACGCCAATCAGCTCCTCCGGCGCGACTCCACCCTCGACGGCCAGGTGCAGGACGCGCGCGTCTACACCTTCACCGGCGGACGCCGCACCCAGGACGGCGCCTGGGAGTCGCAGTTCGACGAGCTCGGACGCCTCCTCTCCGTCACCAACACCGCCATCGGCCGCCGCATCGAGTACAAGTGGGGCCCCAGCGACCGCATCGTCGGCCGCGCCGCCCTCAAGCCCGACATCGGCGGCGGCTGGTCCACCGAAGACCGCGGCGCCGTGCTCCAGGCCGACGGCCTCCCCGCCCGCACGACCTTCGTCTGGGACCCGATCGCCGACCGCCTCCTCGCCATCTACGAAGAAGGCCGCAGCACCGCCGACACCCCGGTCGCCCCCGAGGCCGGACTGCTGCGGCAGTACCTGCACGGCGACCAGGGCTTCGATGACCCCGTCCGCGTCCTCGCCCTCGATAACGCGGGCGTCGTCCGCACCTACCTCCCCATCATCGACGAAGCCGGCGCCGGATCGCTCCAGAGCGTCCTCGACGCGAACACCGGCAACGTCGTCGAGCGCGTCCTCTACGCCGACGCCTACGGCGAAGGCCCCCGCTACCTCCAGGGCGCCGTCGTCGACTCCATCGACCTCGAAGCGAAGAAGAACGACACCAACCAGCTCGAGAAAGTCACGGTCCGCGTCCACCTGACCGAGGCCATCGAGGCCGCGTCACTCGCCGGCGGCGTGCGCCTCGGCGCCATCGACGCCGCCCGGACGATGGTCTACACCACCCAGGCCGTCCCCCGGCTCTACGACGATTACACCGTCGAATGGGAGCTCGACGCCAACGAGTGGGCCACCCTGTCGGCCGCCGGCGTCGCCCTCGAAGTCGCCGTCCGCGACACCCTGCGCTTCACCCGCTGGGGCGACACCCCCGCCAGCAGCGCCCCGTCCTGGGCCGCCCAGGTCTACGGCGTCGTCGCCGAGGCCGGCGCCCCCGTCATCGCGCGCCAGTCCTTCTCCACCCTCACCGCCTTCCTCGCCACCATCCCGGCCAGACAGGCGAAGGCCACCAACGTCTACGGCATGACCGACCTTTACCTCGCGGCCAGCCGCGAGTCGAAGGCCAGACTCTTCACCGGCTTCAAAGCCGCGCCGTTCATCGAGCCCGCCACCTCCCTCGTCTACCTCCGCGCCCGCTGGTACGACCCCGCCACCGGCGCCTTCCTCACCCCCGACCCCTCCGGCTACGCCGACTCCTCGAACCTCTACGCCGGCTTCGACAGCGACCCCGTCAACAACACCGACCCGAGCGGCGAGCTCGTCGAGAGCGTCTGGGACGCCGCCTCCCTCGGCATCGGCCTCTACTCCATCTCCCAGTGGGACGAGAACACCTCCTTCTGGGAGAAGACCCTCGACCTCGTCGGCGTCGGCCTCGACGGCGCCGCCCTCGCTCTCCCCCTGGTCCCCGGCGGCGTCGGCGCCGCTCTCAAGGCCTACCGCGGCGCCAATGTCGCCTTCGACGCGGCCAACGCCGGGCGCAAAGCCGCGAGAGTCCTCGACGCCGGCCAGGCCATCGAGCAGACCGCCAGCGCCATGCAGGCCGGCACCCACCTCTACGACGACTACACCCACAACCGCCTCGGCGCCGGCAGCGCGCTCGCCATGGTCCAAGTCGGCCTCGGCCTCCGCCAACTCGCCAAAGCCGCCCTGCCCAAGCACACCCCCCACGCCGCCGACACCCCCAACGCCGGCCCCTGCCCCTTCCGCCCCACCCCCGCCTGCGTCGCCGCCGGCACCCCCATCTCCACCCCCGACGGCCACGCCGTCTCCATCGAGACCCTCCGCGTCGGCGACCGCGTCGCCGCCACCCACGTCACCGACATCCCCGAAGACTCCCTGACGTTCGACTCCCGCGAATGGCACCTCCTCAAACTGAGGATGTCCAACCCCGCCGACCCCGGCGACACCTACGAAGTCCAGACCCTCCGCCCCCTCGCCTGGATCGTCGCCCACGAAGCCTGGCCCGGCCGCACCATCACCTTCGAGACCGAGCGCAATAAGGAGGACCAGGCCACCGTCCTCGCCCTCGAGCGAATGCCCGAGATCGCCCCCGGCCCCGGCCGGGTGGTGTTGTCGACCTTCACTCACCGCGACCAGTTGCTGCGGTTGCGGTTCGAAGGTGAAGAGGAGCCTCTCGAGGCCACCCCGTCCCACCGCATCTACTCCGTTGAGCAAGACACTTGGGTCCCTGCGTCGGAGTTGAAGGTTGGAGACCAGGTTCGCACGCGCGACGGCAAGGCCGTCATCGCATCCATCGAGCAGCAGGAAGTTGCGCGGGTGTTCGACCTCGAGGTTGAGTCCGACCACTCGTACTTCGTCGACGGCGCGGATGTGCTGGTTCACAACTGCGCCGACAAAGCCAAGAAAATCTCGAAGAAGCGACTGGTGAAGCCGGTGAGCGAAGATGCTGCTGGCAGACGACCGAAGTTCTGGATAAAAACCAAAGTCGACGCATTCGCTACACTAGCGGTCGACGCCCACACCGGCAACAGGATATGTCCCGCGTGTCAGCTAGCCGTCATCACGGGGAAGGGGCCTAGAGACATTAAGAAAGGGGACCCCAAAGTCGATTACGCGTATGATCACGTCGGCTTGGCCTGGGTAGCGATACAGGAAAAAGCCCGCACGGAAGGATGGACACGCGCGAAGGTCAAAGAGGTCTATCAAGAAGAGATAAGGGCAATCTGCGTACCCTGTAATTCCAAACTCGGTAGCGCGCTTGGCGCCGAACGAATAGCAGCGAGAAATAAACCATGGCCGACCTGGTTTCGCACCACTATCACCGCTTCATGGGGCAACCCGTGACGACCTGGATAAATGATCTTTATCCATTCCAAGTGTGTCGCTTCGACGATCAGCCCTATGAAGGCTGCATCACATATGCAACGCTTGGAATGAGCGAATTTCCTCTCAAACGGCCTGATTCTCTCGAAGGTGTGCAGGAGATTGTCTTCATTGCGTATCCAGCCTTTGCTGATCGTCACATCGAAGACTTACTGTTCGTAGTCGGTGGTAACGTCGTGCGGCGTGGCACTGTGTTACTGAAAGGGGAAATCCTCGGACCGGCTGGTCCGCTGGTTCGTGGCGCCACCGTTGAAGCGCTCCTTTGTTCATCACCACCGTACTTTCCTGACGATTTCGACCAGATTGAGCAACAGCCGCCGATTGTTATGGTAGGACTCGTACCGATCACCAGAGACGAGGCTGCGTATGGGCAGAGCCATGGCTGGCCTTTACTTGAGGAGCAAATGGTCGAGGAACAACCGGACTTAGCAGATCTGCTGCGCCCGAGTATGAACGTGTGTCGGACGTAGTGCTCGACCACTCCACGGGTTACGTTCAGTCTCAAAGGTGGTCGAGGGCCAAGCCACCCGCCTTCGCTCTGGGTGCATACACCCGCTTCAAAGCCTCTCCAACCGATTGCGCACCGTCATCGTTCCGAGCAGTTCTGAGCGGTCAAGGGCCGCGCGTTTCCGGAAATGTGATTGGGGTCTGACCCCAGCTACATCTAACTTCAACTCGGTAAGCCCACCCCAACGCTAACTGTCATCGGCCCGAGCGGTCGAGATTCGCGCGTTTCCGATGAACGGTGAGCAGGGAGTACGGCCCAGGCTCGTACCCTCCGTCTGCGGCACCGATCCCTGACAGCGTGGCGTAGGCCTCCTCCAGCGTGTCGACAAGACAGTACCTGTTGACTCGGAAGGTCCTCGCGCCGAAGTTGCACGACAAGGGCGAGCATTCGAAGAAACTCGACATGGACCGGCTGACGACGTCATAACCAAAAAACTCGTAATCGGCCGGCACACCGCCAGGAGCGGGCGTTACCGCGATGAGCTGCAGTTCATCGTCGTGTTCGACAGGCACGAGCTCGTAAGCATAGAAATCATAGGCAGTCGCGGCATCAGCCGGCACGACGGATCCTGCGGCATCTTCAGTGTCGTAAAAGCCGTGATCGTTGTGCTTCCATGCGTCGATCCAGCCATCCGGAGCACTCGACATGCAGTCACTGACCGATGCAATCTCCGCCACCCCCGCAGCCACGAGCTCAGGCGGCGCCGGCATCGTCAACTTCGGAAAGAAGCCGACGAATACCGGATGAGGTAGATCGTGATGCGATCGGATCATCTGTAGGGCGTTCCCGTGAAATGCGACAACATCGCCATTACTGAACCCTCAAGTTTCTGAGCACAAAGCGCACGAATCCCGACCATACCACCACCAGAGGAAGCGGGAGAATCGCCGCCACTTTCAGAGCCCATAACGCATTCCGTCGAGGCACCGCCAACCCGGCGAGCGAGGACGCTATCGCCATCACGATCCCTGCCTTCCCAATTCGTTGCTCGCGGTTCAGCTTCGCCTCCCCGGCCTCCCAGGACAAGTGCGCGCTGCTCCCGTCCGCCCAACTGAAGAACGAGCCGGCTGCGGCGCAAAGCCCCAACGCCCCGACTGCGGCGAGAATCAGAAACAGGGCGTTCCGCCGGCGTGTTTCGCGAGGCACGGAAGGATCGGCGTCCGCTGCCGAGGTCAACTCGTACACGCCCACGGCCGTGAAGAAAACGATGAGCAGCGCAACACCCGCAATGACGATCAACGCCATCATGGTACAACCCATCATCATCACTGTGAAAGCAGCCGCCGCTCGAGGACGAGCTCTCATGACCTATCATCACCAATGGGCAAAGCAAGATCGCGATCAGCCTCTGCGAGCGCGCGCTCGCAGACATTGACCGCCTGGTGGAGGGTGGAGTGTTTCCGAACCGTAGCAAGGCAATCCAGAACGACGTTCACGAGCGAATGGCCAGACTGCGTCGCTCCAGACTTACGCGTGAGTGCGCGAAATTAGACATTCGCGAGGAGAAGGCACTGGCAGAAGAGGGCTACGCCGGTGAGAGTGAATGGCCAGACTACTGAAGGGATCCCGCGACCGTTGACCACGGCGATCGTCGCCGGGACCATTATCGACATTGCAACGCGGTACTCAGGCACGGCCGGCTTGCGTCGCCCCGCGCTTGCGTTCGAGTCTCCTCTGCTACGATCCGATTCCAGTATCGATGGACATGGACAACAGCAGAATCGAAGAGTTGCCGACACTCCACGTCAAGCTCGACTGGTACCTCTATTTCTGCATGCACAACGATGCCATCACGTCGATCGCCGTCGATCTGACGTTCGGCACCGGCCCGATGGATGCGAGCCTTTCGTGGCTGACGATCGTCAAGATCGATCTTCTTGCACCGGACGGAGGACTTGCCGTCGGAACGGAAGCGGAAGTCCTGGACGCGCTGCAGGAGCAGATCGAGCACGTCGCGAACAATCTCCGAGGCGGCTTTTTCGATCGAATCCGACGGCGCCCTCCTCCACGTTTTTGCTATGTCGGCCGCGTGACGGGCGAGGGCTCGCGGCGACTGTACTTTTACGGCAATACCGTAATACCGGCAATTGTGTATGAGCGCGTGCTCTCGGATGCGAGGTTCGAGCCTTATGACATCGCAAGCGTGGAGCTGGAAGATCCGGAATACGCGACGTACCGGGAGGACCTGCATCCAGGCGCCGCGCTGAACGCGATCGTTCTGGGAGATGAGCAGATCGAGATGCGAGTGCAGCACGGAGACGATCTGGATCAGGAACGCGAGGTGGCGCACACACTGTGGTTTCGGACCGCAGCGGATCGCCAGGCATTCCTCGATCTTCTCGAGCAGGAAGATCAGGCCCGCCTGTTCACGCCGGACGGCGCGTCGGTCACGGACCTGCCGGATGAACACTTCGAAGTGACCCTCACGAGCATGCAATCCGTCGACAAACTCTGGACAAACATCTTCGTCGTCGCACTGAGCACGCGCGCGGCCAGGTTCAATGGAACGTACGACGGCTGGAGCGCTCCTGTCATCCAGGCCGGAACATCCTAGAGCCGATCCGCAAGACACGGCCTGGCCAGCAGGCTACCTCCGTGTTGCGGCAGCGCCGCGATGCATCATCTCTGCACGTGTTTCAGCGACGTCCATGACCGCTCTGAATTTTGCATTGTAGGAATCTCTGTTCCTGCGCCAGAACTCCTGGAAGAACGGAAGCCTGAAGTACACCGCGATCTGATCCTGCCAGCCCGACCAAAGCTCACGCGGGATTACGCCTTGAGCATGCTGGAAGTGAGCGCTTTCCAGAAGGTTCAATAGCGACAGGGCGAACACCATCTCTCGCGGGGTGATATCAAGGTTGGGCGCAAGCGCTTCCTTGAGAAGCTGGGCATCTTCGGAGTCGGAGAGTCGATCGTGAAAGGACTGTAGCTGGGTTACGACGCTCTGATAGGCCGCGGCCTTCGCCGTCCGCGCGGCTAAGTTCAGCTGTACGATCAGGCCGACCAAAGCGAAGACGACACACGCGGTCTGGATGATATCG
Source organism: uncultured Acidobacteriota bacterium (assembly GCA_963821585.1). Lineage (GTDB taxonomy): Bacteria > Acidobacteriota > Thermoanaerobaculia > Gp7-AA8 > Gp7-AA8 > QHVT01. The sequence goes on along the minus strand of CAWGEI010000003.1, from coordinate 981,062 downwards.
AGCCACTGTGCCAGGGCCATCACTACCTCCTAACGTTTTCCTACCCTCTGATCCTACGCTGGATTTTCGGCCCGAACGTCAGCACACCCGGCGACACTGGTAGATTGCGCAGGATGAATATCCATCGAACCGCTCTCCGAGCCGCCGCCCGCCTCTTCGCATTCGCGGTGATGGTCTCTCTCTGGCCGGCGTGCCGGCTGCACGCGGCCGACGATCCGGCCGCGAAGGCGCGCACGATCATCCTCGTGCGGCACGGGGCCTATGTGGCCGACCCGAAAGATGAGTCACCCGGTCCCGGCCTCTCCCCGCTTGGCATTGCGCAGGCGAGACTCGCGGCGGCGCGCCTGGCCGGGATGCCGGGGACGTTCGACGCGCTGATGGCCAGTCCGATGACGCGCGCGCTGCAGACCGCGAAGGTCATCTCCGCCGAGTTGCCGGGCGTGGCGCTGGAGGTCGTGCCGGAGCTCGCCGAGTGCACTCCCGCCACGCGCCGGAAAGAGATCATTGCCGGCGAAAAGCCGGAGGATCTTGCGGCGTGCGCCGCGAAGCTGGACGCATTGTTCCGGGAGCGGTTCGTTCCGGCGCGAGGGAAAGAGCGGCGGGAGCTCCTGGTCTGCCATGGCAACGTGACCCGCTACCTCGTCACCCGCGCCCTGGGCGTGGATTCGACGGCATGGCTGGAGATGTCGATCGCACACGCCAGCCTCACGCAGATCCGGGTGGAGCCCGACGGACGCTTCAAGGTGATCTCGGTCGGGGACAGCGGTCACATCCCGCCCAACATGCTGACCGGAGCGACCGGGATGCAGGATCAGGAGTTGGTGGCGCCGAAGTGAGGAGCACGTCATGAAAACCGAATTCCCCGGTGCCGTCCCTGAGATCCCGGTCAGCAACCTCGACGCGGCGCTGGAGTACTACGAGAATCGCCTCGGCTTCACCATCGATTGGGGCAAGGGAGGCGGCGACATCGGCGGGATCTCCAGAGGGAACTGCCGGATGTTCCTGACCGACCCGGCTTTCCGGGAGCACTACGGCAACACCGGTCCGGTGCTGACGTGGCTGAATCTCGACGGCAGGGACGAGGTGGATGCGCTGCACGAGGAGTGGCGTGGAAGTGAGGCAAAGATCGTTTCGCCGCCGGAGGCGAAGTCGTGGGGGTTGTATGAGTTCACGGCCGCGGATCCGGACGGGAATCTGTTGCGGGTGTTCTACGACTTTGCCACGCCGGAGCGGGAGAAGGCGGGGTAGGCTTTTCCAGCGGCCGTCTTCATCCACGCGAATCGTTCCACGCGGCTGCAGGGTGACCGGCCCCCCGACTGCGGGGAGACGACGTCCGGATGTCGACGCGGGCAACGGAACGGCGCGCGCGAGCACGACCCGTCGATGAAAGATCGAGTGCGCTCGAAAAAACATCGAGAGTGCTCGAAAAGGGATCGAGTGATCGTGACCCGGCCCGAACGAGTTTCGCCCGCAGGCGGGTGACACGACGCAAGAAGGTCCGTTCTCCCGAGGGCACGGGCGGCGGGGGCGCCGCCCGAACGGCCGGCTGGGAGCCGGCACCACACTCAGGACTCAGGACTCAGGACTCAGGACTGAGGGCTCTCCGGAAGTTTGCAAAACTACCCTCCCTTAACTATCCTCTCCGTTCCGTCAGATTCGTCCCGGGCGTGCAGGGTGGGGGCCGGTTCTCGTCCAAACAAACCACATCCTTACTGGAGATCTCTGTGCGCTTCAGACACCTAGTCGCGTCTTGTGTCGCGGCCGTGGTCGCGGTCTCCGCGTTCGCGGCGGACGTCCTCTTTCCCGCACCCCTGCACCTCACCCGCCAGGTCCATGACTCCATCGGCGGGTCGACGGAGGTGGTGGAGCAGTATTGCTATGGGGACCGGGTCATCTCCGTGAAGGGGGCGGTCACCACGATCGCCGACTACGGGAAGGGCGAGCTCACCGAGATCAACCGCGAAGAGGGCACGTGGAGCGTCACCCGCTTCGACGACGTCGCCAAATCTCTCCGCGTCGGCACCGCCGAGCCTCCTGCCAAGGGCAAGTGGGCCATCCGCAACATCCGTGCAGGCAACGCCTTCGAAGGCGAGCTCGAAGAGGGCGGCACGAAGCGGCACAGCCGCGTGGCCGTCGACCGCAGCGTGCGCCTCTCCAAAGACGCGCTGGATGTCCTCATCGGCGCCGCCTATCCAAACAGCCGCAAGGTCGAAGACACGGTTGTTCTCGAGGCTGCGAAAACCGCCAACGCCACCAACACCTTCGCCCTCCCCGTCGAGCAGCAGCACAGCTTCGTCATCGACGGACTGCGCGCCGAGGTGCGCGACGTCGTCACCCGCGTCGGCGCGGAGCTCGTGCCTGCCGACCTTGTGGCCATCCCGCCGGACGCCAAGCTCGTGCAGTCCCGGCTCCTCCAGCGCATGCAGGCCTTCGAGCAGATCGAGAGCGCCGGCCGCACACCCCAGTCCCCCGAGAAGCAGTAACGCCGAAGAGCGAGGTCCTGGATGAAGCTCGTGAGACGCATCGCCCTCATCGTCCTCTCCCTCATAGCCGCAGGAGGGAGCGGCGTGGCGCAGGCCCAGCACATCGCCACCGCCGACCTCCAGATCCAGGGCGTCGGCCTGCGCGTCGTCAACGTCTCCGTCACCACCGGCATCGACATCCCCGCCTCCGTCCAGACCGAGTTCGGCGGCAAGCAGAACGACGAAGCCCCCGCCGTCGAAGACCTCCTCGCCGTCGGTGAGCTCGACGGCCCCGGCATCGAGCTCCCGATCCGCCTCGAGACCGCCCCCGGCCACAAGTTCTCCATCCCCGCCCTCTCCCGCGAAGGCATCTACTTCCTCCGCAACATCCGGCTGATGAACGGCACGGACTTCCTCCAGTCCGCGACCCCCTCCATCGTCACCATCACCGTCTCCAACCTCCTCCAGACCTCCGTCAAGGTCCGCCAGCTCACCCCCGAAGAGCTGCGCGCCCGCGGCATCACCATCGACGCCCGCAACTACGAAGTCTTCGAATACACCTTCTCCTTCTTCATCGACGGGCAGCTCGTCGAGATCCCGTATCCCGTCGTCATCGACAAGCGCACCCGCGAAGTGCGTCCCCTGCCGAAAGAGACCCCCTGGGTCCTGCCCCCCATCCAGAACGTCGTGCCCCCGCGCTGGTCCCCGCCCGAGGTCATCTCCTTCGGCCTCGGACCCGGCGGCGAGCTCCCCCAGGAAGAAGGGCCCCCCGAGGGCGGCGGAGGAGGCGGCGGACGTCCCTCCATCCCAGCCGCGCTGGTCATCCCCAACAACCTCGCCGTCCTGCACCAGTTCTTCGCCGTCACCCTCATGGTCACCAACGGCGCGCCCGACGGCAGCACCGTGACCCTCGACGGCGTCACGGCCATGATCCGGACGCCCACCGAGCTGAAGGTCGTCAAGTCCGTTCCCGCGGCCGCCTTCAACCAGCCCATCTCTGTCGTCGACGCCTCCAACGGCGTCACCTTCCTCGTCGCCCAGGCCCGCGGCGACGTCGACTGGACCGTCGAAGGCCTCAAGCCCGGCACGCATACCCTCGAAGTCGAGGTCCGCGCCACCTACAAATCCCCCGGCCAGGCCGACTTCCCTCTCAAAGGCACCGTCCGCGCCTCCGTCGTCGTCCACGACCCCCGCTTCAACATCACCTTCTCCCACCCCGACACGGTGCGGAAGAACATCGACTACTCGACGTACTCGTTCATCACCAACATGAGCGCGGCCGCGCAGACGATCCGCGTCAGCAGCGGAGTCCAGACCTGCGCCCAGTCGCCGCTGGCCAACATCTGCCAAGTCGACGACGCGCCGCCGGTGGCCGAGGTCACGATCCCGCCGGGTGAGATGCGGATGATCGAGTACCGGCTCCGCCCCTCCGTCACCGGCTCCGTGTTCGCCACCGCCGGCACGGTCAGCGACGACAACATCACCGCCGCCGTGCAGCTGCACATGGGCGTCAGCGAGAGCGGCATCCCGCTCTCCCCCGCGACGCTGGTGATGCCGTACTACGCGCAGTTCGTGAACCAGGACCTCGTCGAAGCCAACCTCCAGCTCCTCGGCCTCGGCTACTCCCTGGCCACCGCGCCGCTGACCCAGGCCCTGGCGAAGCATCCGAAGGTCATCAAGACCGACGTGTTCATGCGCGCGGTCGACATCGCCCGCGCCGGCCAGCACATCTTCCTCGGCGAAGACCCGCGCGACTCCATGGCCCACATGACCCTCGACCTCCTCGGCAACGGCGTGGAGCTGCGGGAGTGGGACGAGCTGCGCCGCCGCGAGAAGAGCGGCCGCACGGCCGGCGCCGCGGTCGCGCGCGAGCTGGAGAAAGGCACGGCGGGCGGGACGAGCGTCGAGGCTTTCGTCGACCGCTTCGCGCAGAAGACCGCGCACCGCAACGGCTACGTCCTGGCCCTGCTGCACGGCCCCGCCGTCGCCGGCAACGACCGCCCGTACGCGCTCTCCGCGCGCGGCGTGACCTCCAACCGCAAGCTGCAGATCCCGAATGAGGCACCTGTTGAGACAACGCCAGGCTGGGTCCGCGAGCTGCCATTCGCCGACCTCTCCACCTTCACCAGCGCCGACGGCAACCGCCGCGGCGAGATCGCCGTCATCGGACGCTGGACCGAGGGGATCGAGCTCACGCTCACGCCCAGCGTCAGCGGACAGCACACCCTCGAGCTGATCTACCCCAACGAGACCGACGGCACCCTGCTGCGCGCGCGCTTCGACGTCGACGGCACCGCCGGCCGCGCCGTCACCGTGACCCTCGACCGCGGCGAGGAGCACTTCACCGTCCGCAACGACCTCGGCGCCATCGTCACCACCGGCGACGCGGACTCCGTCGAGCCCGAGGCGCTCGCGCTCATCGGCGCGCGGCAGGACCTGCACCTCGACCCCAACGCCCGCAAGGTCTCCGTCCTCTTCAACCGGCCCGCGTCCATCAACGAAGGCGAAGACTGGCTGGCCAAGTTCCACGGCCAGATCATCCTGAACAAGGACGGCGTCAACTACACGGGCGTGCGTCCGATCTCGTCGGCTGCGCTGCAGGACAGCAAGCGCGTCGTCAACATCACCTTCGACCACGCGCTCTCGCAGAACGCGGCGTACTCCATCGCCGTGGATCCCGTGCGCGATCCCATTAGCGGCGCGCCCGTCAGCTTCACGCAGCCGCTCACACCCGTCATCGACAACGACGCGCCCGGCGGCATCATCTTCGGCCACGTCCTCAAGGGCGACAACACGCCCATCGCCGACGCCGAGGTGGTCCTCACGCCCGACAAAGGCGCGTCGCAGTACGACACCTCCCGCACAGGCGACGGCAGCTTCCTCTTCGAGTTCGTCGCCCGCGACATCGACAACGGCATCAGCGGCGCGTACTCGATGTACGCGATCACGACCGACAACAAGACCACGAAGGTCGAAGGCGCCGTCCGCCTCCCCGGCCGCGTCCACTTCGTCAACCTGGTCTTCCTCGGGCGTGGGTCGGCCGAGGGCTACGTGCGCTACGACAACGGCCAGGTCGTGGCGGGCGCGCGCGTGACCATCGGCAGCACGATGTTCGACCAGTTCAAGACCACGGAGACCGACGCCACCGGCTTCTACCGCGTCGAAGAGCTCCCCGTCGGGCCGCTCACCCTGAGCGCTACCGACGCAGACGGCAACGTCACGTTCGCCGCGTCCGAGATCAAGACGCCCGGACAGGTGCTGGTCAAAGACCTCTCCATCTTCCGCCGTCCCTTCCCCGGCGTCGGCGTGATCCGCGGCATCGTCAAGCGCTCCGACACCGGCGCGGCCGTGCCCAACGCCCACGTCGGCGTCTACAGCCAGGGCTACGGCCTGATCGACGACTTCACGGACTCCACCGGCCGGTTCGAGTTCACCGAGGTGCCGACCGGCTTCGTCACCGTGCTCGCCGCCGAGTGGACCGTCTCCCGCGAGAGCGTCGCCCTCGACTTCGACCTCGCCCCCGACGAGCGCCGCGACCTCGTCCTCACCCTCAACGTCGCGCCCAACGTTCCTCTCGTCACCGTCGAGGGCAACGTCATCCGCGAGAACCCGCTCTTCCCCGGCGACGCCAGCAAGTACGAGCCCGTCGCCGGCGCGCTGGTGAAGATCGAGGGCGGCCAGGTCGTCACCGCCGACGCCAGCGGCCACTACATCATCCAGAGCGTCCCCGCGTCCGCGGCCGGCAAGGAGATCACCGGCTACGACCCGCTGACCACGCGGTCGCGCACCGTCACGCTCCCCTCGCTCAGCCCCACCGGCACCAACAACGTCCCCATCTTCATCGACGCAGCGAGCGGCCAGGGCACCGGCACCGTGCGCGTGCGCGTGCTCAGCGCCACCGGCCTGCCGGTGACCGGGCTGCGGGTCATCGAGCCCGGCTTCCCGCCGACGTTGTTCGAGGAAACCAGCAACGGCGTGTACCTCATGAAGGACGTCCAGGTCGGGCGCGCCGTCAACGCCTGGGCCATCTCCACCAGCGGCACGTACGGCGATCAGTTCACCAGCGGCACTGCGAAGGTCGAGTTCAACGGCCACGTCGCCGCGCTCACCCTCCGCCTCGGCGGGCAGGGCACGGTGCGGGTGAAGCTGCAGGCGGACATCGAGATCATCGGGGACATCCACCTCACCTATCAGGTCTGGGATGAGGCCGATCAGGGCACCGCTCCGAAGACCGTCACCGCGAACACGGCCAAGAACGGCGTGGCCGACTGGGCGGTCTTCGAGAAGGTCCCGGCGGTCACGCAGAACGTCAGCGTGGCCAGCGTACACCCGGTCTACGGCCACGCGGGCCAGACCACCAAGCTCGCCTTCGACGGCGACCTGAAGAACATCACCCTGCAGCTGAACAAGCTCTCCACGGTCCGCGGCGTGGTTTACGCGATCGACGGGCGCACGCCGGTCCCCGGAGCCGCGGTGCGGCTCGAGGACGGGCGGCAGGACCAGGGCATCTACACGACGCTGCTCGACGGCAGCTTCGTCTTCTTCAACGTCCCGGCGGCGACCGGCTTCCGCATCGTCGCGGAGATCACGCAGAACGGCGTGTACCGCACCGGCTTCGGCTCGGGCTCCACTCCCGCTTTGGGAGGACCGGTCGACAACGTCTCGGTGATCATGCGGACGCAGGGCGGCATCGACGGCCGCATCGTCTACTCCGCGTACAAGGTCTACGACCCTCAGAACCCGGCCAACAACGTCCTCGACGACACGCCGGCCGACCTCTCCGACAACGCGCCCGTGCCGCTGGCGCGCTTCTATATGAAGGAGCTCGATTTCCCGCGGCGCGACTTCGGCACGCAGCAGGTCACCCTCGGCGCCGACATCCTCGGCCGCTTCTCCTTTAATAACGTCTTCACCGGCCCGCTCCGCGTGTCCGCCTCCGACCCGGGCAACCAGGAGATGCGCGGGACGTGGAACGGCGCGCTCACGCAGGAAGGCGAGCGCGTCACCGCCATCGTCGCCGTCGGCGGCGTCGGCTTCGGCAGCGCCTCGGTCACGGTCGTCGATCCCAACAACGGCAACGCCCCGGTGCTGAACGCCGAGGTGTCGCTGTACAAGGGACCGCTGTTCGACTTCGCGACCACCGACGGCGCGGGACACGTCCAGTTCGACCAGATCCCGGCCGGTACGTACAGCGCAACCGCGTACTCCAAGGCCCTCGGCAAGTCCGGCGGCAGCGGGACGTTCACCGTCACCGCCAACCAGAACACCGCCATCAACATCGTCCTCGAGTTCAGCGGCGCGGTCACCGGACAGCTGATCGACCCCGAGGACGGCGGGCGGGGGATCCCCGGCGCGCACGTCAACCTCACGGCTTATCAGTACGACACCCGCACGACCACCGACACCCTCGGCGGCTTCCTCTTCGAAGGCGTGCGCGAGGGGCTGTTCACCCTCAGCGTGAAGGACACGCTCAGCAACCGCCGCGCGAGCGCGACCCGCAACCTCACCCAGGCCGACCCGCGCCCGAACGTCATCCTCGAGCTCGAGCCGATCGAGACGCTCCATCTTGCGGTCTACGAGCCGAACGACACCGGCGGCAACTCGAACATCCTCGTGCCCATCGTCGAGGCCACGGTGCGGCAGCGCTGCAACCCCTGCGACTTCTTCCGTACGCTGCAGGGCAATCCGTTCGCGATGGCCGGCGCGCTCGAAAACTCGCCGTACTCCGTCTTCATCAAGGAGATCGGCGGCCAGCACCGCGAGATCTCCACGTCCGCGTCGTTCCCCACCGGCACGGCGTCCAATCCCCTCAAGCTCGTGCTGCCGGCGTACGGCAGCGTGCGGGTGAACGTGACCCAGGGCGGCGCGCCCGCGGGGAACGCCCGCGTTCACGTCTCCGGCGGCGGCACCAGCGGCACGGTCTACACCGACAACGCCGGCGTGGCCACGATCACCGGCATCCGGCTCGGCTCGATCTCCGTCCAGGCGTCGACGATCGACAACGCGTTCTCCGGCTCGGCCTCGTCGACGCTGGCCAGCCAGTCCACTCCCGCGGTGGTGAACATCGCCCTCGGCGCGTTCGCCGGCGTGACCGGCTACGTGGAGGCGGAGCTCGGCGGCCCGTCGATCAACACCCGCGTCGTGGCCTCGTGGCCCGGCCGCACACTGGAGATGTTCACCGACGCCGGCGGCCGCTACGTGTTCCAGGGCATCACCACCGGCAGCACGGTGAGCTTGGTCTACGTCGGCCCCGACGACATCACCGTCGGCGCGCGCCAGTCGTACACCGTCAAGAGCACCGACGCGTCGAAGACCGTGACCCTGCCCGACGTGCGTCTCGACGCCACGCCGCCGCAGCTCCTCAGCTTCACGCCCACGGACGGCTCGCAGAACGTGTCGCCCGACACGACGCTGGAATTCGTCTTCAGCGAGGCCATCCAGTCGCAGTACGTCAACCGCAACTACATCCAGCTCCTCCCCGCGGACAGCTCGAACGCCGTCAACGCGATCTACGTGTCATTCGCCGGCGCCAACGGCACGTTCGTCGTGCGGGTCACGCCTCCGCCTCCCGCGCCGGGCAAGCCGTTCCCGCTGGAGAGCAACACGCTGTACCGCATCGTCGTGAGCGGCGAGGTCCGCGACCTGACCGGCAACAAGATGCCGAGCTCGCGCGGCGCCGTGTTCACGACCACCGACTACGCCCAGCCCTCGGTGGTGAAAGTCACGCCGCCGGTGACGTCGCCGCTGTCGGCGGCGACGGTCTTCCAGTTCCAGTTCAACGAGCCGATCGACCCCGCGCCGTGGCAGCAGGGCGGCAACGGGGTCTTTCATCTCTACAAAATCAGCCAGCCCGGCACGACCGGGACGGTGATCCGCGAGGTCCCGGGCCGCGCGTTCGTCGATCCGGAGTCCAGCCTGACCCTCATCTTCTCGCCTGACGAGTCGCTGGAGGCACAGTCGTTCTACCGCGCCGTCTTCTCCGGCGTCCGCGACATGCAGGGCAACGCCGCGGACACGCAGACGTTCCACTTCTTCTCCTTCGACACCATCCGGCCGTTCATCACCCTGCCGTCTCCGCTGCCGGCGGGCTTCCCGCTGATCAGCGGCGTCGAGTACACGCTCGTGCCGGTCATCCGCGACACGGACGCCAACGGCCCGGCGTCGACCGACATCGCGCGCGTCGACTACCTGCGCGTCGAGGGCGCGACCCAGACCTTCATCAAGAGCGAGACCAAGGCGCCGTACTCGTACCGTTTCGTCGCGCCAGACGTTCCGGCCGGCGGCGCGCCGTTCGCGCTGCGCGCGGAAGCGCTCGACCTCTCCGGCAACACCAGTGAGCCGGCCACGATCTCGTGGACCGTCAATCCGAACCTGCCGCCGCAGAACGTGGGCATCACCCTGACGCCCGCGTCGGCGAGCTACGCCGGCAACCGCGTCCACGCGGTGGTGGCGTTCGAGGACGAGGGCATCCTGGCCACCGTGCAGGTCGTGCTCACCGCGACCCAGTCCAACGGCGCGGCGTACTCGAAGTCGCTCGTCCAGCAGTCCACCCGCGCGAACGTGAGCTCGCCCTGGACCACGCCGGTCTTCGACTTCGACCTCCCCTCCACGCTGCAGGAAGGCTCGACGGGGACGTTCACCGTGACCGTCACCGACGCGCGCGGACAGGCCTCGTCCGTGCCGGCGTCGATCACCATCCTCCAGGACCTCACCAAGCCTTCGGTGGTCTCGGTGTCTCCGCCCGCGGAGGCGCGCTACCCGATCGGCTTCAAGTACCAGATCGACGCGGTCATCCAGGATATGGAGAGCGGCGTCCAGCGCGTCGTCTTCAACTTCGACGGCCAGACCATCACCATCCTCGGCACCGATCCGTCGGTGACGCCGGGCTTCCAGCCGCGCTCGTGGCGCTTCGCCTCCGGCCAGATCACCGTGCCGGCGAAGAACGTCGACACGCGCATCCCCATCACCGTCACGGCGTACGACTACCACGGCAACGTGCAGACGTTCATCGTGGAGATCATCTACGCCGGCGTGAACGATCCGACCGTGCCGAAGGGCACGTGGCTCTGCCCGCTCGACCGCGCGGCGCTCCCCGCGAACCAGGCCGCGCTCTCGCTCAACCTGCAGGTCCGGGCCACGGACGACATCTCCGTCACGGGCGTGAAGTTTCTCATCCCCGGCATCACCAACCCGGTGCCCGCGGCGCGCGTGGGCACGACCGATGTGTGGCAGACCACGACGGCCTTCGCCACGCCGGCGGCCGGCACGACGTTCACGATCAGCGCCGTGATCAGCGACGCAAACTCGGAGCACGACGTCACGCTGCCGATCGCCATCGCGCTGGTGGACGCGGACATCTTCGTCGACAACCGCGTGCAGGCCATCACCTCGGCGGACGTCGCCAATTACGAGAACAAGACCATCGTCGTGCGCGGCGCGACGGCGCGGCTCGTGCCGCACGTTCCGCTCACGGTGAAGAACCTCATCGTGCTGTCGGGCGGCATCGTGGAGACGCTCGGCACCTCGACCACCGTCGAGCGGAAGCTGAACCTGACCATCACGGAGAACCTGTACATCGACTGTGCCTCGTCGATCGACGTGACCGGCCGCGGCTACCTCGGCGGCTGGGCGGCCAGTCCGGACGGCAGCGGCGTGAACAACGACTCCCGCGGCCGCACGAAGGGCAACACCGTCATCGGCGGCGCGACGACGCTCGCGTCCGGGTCGCACGGCGGCGCAGGCGGCATCGAGGGCGGCACCGGCACGACGAACGCCGTGTACGGCTCACTCACCAATCCGACCGACCTCGGCGCGGGCGGTGGCGGCGCCGCGAACGGCACGTCCGGCGCGGCCGGCGGCGGCGCGATCAAGCTGCAGGGCGACACGTTCGTCATCTCCGGCGCGGTCAGCGCCGGCGGCAACAGCCGCTTCGGCGGCGCCCACCCGGGCGCGGGCGGCAGCGTCAACCTCAGCGCTCGCCAGTTCATCTCCGGCCCGGCCGCGCGCATCTCCGCGAACGGCGGCGATGACGACGACGTGAACAACGCCTCGCGCGGCGCCGGCGGCGGACGCGTCGCCGTGGCCGCGACGGAGCGCTTCGAGGTCGAGAGCCTCGGCCTCAACATCGCCGCGCGCGGCGGCCGGAACGGCACGTCGCAGGAAGGCGCGGCGTATCTCGACGGCGGCGCCGGCACGGTCTACCTCAAGCGTCCGGGCCAGTCGCTCGGCGAGCTGTTCGTCGGGAACTACGACGAGCGCCGCCCGACGACGATCCATCTCTCGCGCTTCACGCCTCTCAGCGATCCGTCCGGAACGCTGCACTTCGACCGCGTCCAGCTCGGGCAGCGCGCGTTGTTGCGCGCCGATTCGTCCATCGACATCAACGGCGTCATCGACGACCGCACCGCCTTCGTCGCGGACAACACCGCCGTCGTGCTCTTCCCGGGCGATCTCCCCGCCATCACCGTGTCGACGGCGCCTCCCGCGGAGTCGTCCATCGTCCCGGGCGGCACGCTCAGCACGACCTACTCCGCCACCTCCCTGGCCGGCATCGGCGACGTCACGCTCGCGTGGACTCCGGTCACGCCGAACCGCAACGACTCCTACAACAACTACCCGGTGACGGTCGCGCCGGCCGCGATCGCACTTGCCGTTCCGACCAACGCGACCGCCGGTCCGGCAACGCTCACCCTCACCGCGATCGACCGCGCGGAACGGACGGTCCAGAACGCGCCGCTGCCGTTCACCATCGTCGCGAACGCACCGCCGGCGATCACGAAGTTCGACGTCGTCCCGCCCTCGCTCTATCCGGGCAAGAGCCTCGTCGCCACGATCTCCGCGACGGACGACCTCAAGGTCACAAAGCTCACCCTCACCAGCACCATCAACAACGGCACGCCGGCGACACAGACGAAGACCCCGAACACCGCGGTCGTCACCGACTCGACGTTCACCGTCGCCGTCCCGATCGCCACACCCGGCGGCGCGCCGATGTCCCTCGTCGTCGGAGCGGAAGACGCGTACCCCGGCCGCACGGCCACGACGCAGACGTTCAACGTCACCATCCTCACCGACACCGTCCCGCCGGCCCTCAACGTCACCTCACCGGTCAGCAGCACGATCTACCAGGAAGGCACCGGCGCGCTGATCCAGGTGCGCGCCACGGCGACGGACGCCGAAGTAGGGGTCAAGCAGGTTTACGTCCAGATCGACGGCGGGACGCAGGTCCCGCTCACCGCCGGTACCGGCGGCTCGTGGTCCGTGAACATCCCGGTCCCGAACGTCGAAGGCATCGACATCGTCACCAAACAGCTCGTCGTCACGGCGAAGGACTACCAGGACAACGCCACCGCCTCGCCGGCGATCCCGATCCAGATCCGCCCGCTCAACGATCCCAACGCTCCGGTGATGCAGTGGACCTGCTCGACCATCGGCGCGATGGTCCCGGTCAACGGCGCCGCGAAGCTGCGCGTCTACGCGATCGGCAATGACGCCGGCAACCCCGCCAACGGCATCCAGAAGGTGGAGCTGTTCGTCAACGACGCGACGACGCCGATCCTCGCCACCCCGGTCAGCGGACTGGCCAACCACTACGAAGCCACGTATCCGATCCCCGCGGGCACGACCGACGGCACCACGATCTCCGTGCGCGCCCTGGCCACGAACACGGCCGGCCTCTCCACGGACGCCACGACGCAGTTCACGGCCGTCAGCGGCACGGTCCTCACCGCGAACACGAACATCTCCGCGAGCGACACGACGTACGACGGCCAGACGGTCATCGTGCAGTCCGGCACACTGACGATTGCCGGCCAGCACACCTTCGCGCGCCTGCTCGTCCTCGGCGGCGCGAAGGTCGTCCACGCGGCGACCAGCAGCACCACGATCGAGCGCCTCACGTTCAACGCGAACGCGCTTTACGTCGCCTGCGACGCGTCGATCGACACGTCGGGCCTCGGCTTCAGCGGCTCGACTTCCGGCTTCGGACGCACGTGGCCGAATACGATGACCGGCGGCAGCTACAACGGCGCGGGCGGCAGCCACGGCGGCCGCGGCGGCGCGCACGACGCGATCGGCGACTCCGCGCAGGCGTACGGCTCGCTCTACGATCCCAATACGCCGGGCGGCGCCGGCGGCTATTACTCCAACGGCACGTGCAATCCGTGCAGCACGGGCGGCGGGATCGCGCGCGTCACGGCGTCGACGTTCGTCCTGGACGGCAAGGTCCTGGCGAATGGCCTGAACATGACCACCGGCGTCGGCGCGGGCGGCAGCGTGCGCATCGACGTCGGCACGCTCTCGGGCAGCGGTGAAGTCCGCGCCGACGGCGGCGCGACACACCACGCCGCGGGTGGCGGCGGGCGCATCGCCGTCTATTACGAGTCGCTCACGCTGGACCGCACGAAGATCACCGCGTCCGGCGGCCTGCACAGCGGCAGCGCGACGCGCACGGGCGCGACCGGCACGGTCTACCTCCAGCAGGTCGATGCTTCGCGGGCGAAGGTCGGGGACGAGCTGGTGCTCGACAACACCGACCGCCCCGCCGCGCGAGGCGCCGGGCTGGCCAGCCTCGGCAGCGGCACGATCACCGCCGTAAACAGCAGCGTCCTCACGCTCTCGGCAGCGGTGCCGGAGTGGGTGGAAGGCTCGCTGCTCGAGACCGGCGGCACGCGCTACACGATCACCGCGCGCACGGCCACGACCGTCACCGTCGCGGGCACGCCCAACGTCACCCCGGGCGCGGCCTATCGCGGCCTGTGGAGCTTCGATCAGGTTACCGCGCGCAAGCAGGGCATGCTCGAAGCCACGATCCTGCGCACGCCGCTCGTCACCACGACGTCCACGGGCCTGGTGCGTGTGAACGGCTGGACGGGCGACGACCTCACCCTCCGCGGACGCGTCGAAGCCAGCACGGTCAACGGAACGTCGCTCGCGTTGCAGAACAGCTCACTCCTTTCGCACGCCGTCACCACCAGCGCGGCCGTCTACACGCTGACCATCGACGTGGGCACGCTCACCGTCGACGCGTCCAGCTCCATCGACGTCACCGGCCGCGGCTTCACCGGCTCGACCGGCGGCTTCGGCCGGACCTGGTCCGCCACGTCCCCGGCCGGCACCACCACCGGCGGCAGCTACAACGGCGGCGGCGGCAGCCACGGCGGCCGCGGCGGCGCGCACGACGCCCTCGGCGACTCGGCCGCGACGTACGGCTCGCTCACCGATCCCAACACGCCGGGCGGCGCCGGCGGGTATTACTCCAACGGCACCTGCGATCCGTGCAACAACGGCGGCGGCGTAGCGCGCATCCGCGCGCAGACCATCGCCCTGGACGGCAAGGTTCTCGCGAACGGCGTGCAGGGCACCCAGGGCAGCGGCGCCGGCGGCTCGATCCGCGTCGACGCGGGCAGCCTCTCCGGCAGCGGCGAGATCCGCGCCGAAGGCGCCCCCACCTACTACGCGGCCGGCGGCGGCGGACGCATCGCCGTCTACTACTCCACCCTCGCGCTCGACCGGTCGAAGATCACCGCCGCGGGCGGCCTGCACTCCGGCAGCCCGACCCGCACCGCGGGCGCCGGCACGGTCTACTTCCGCCAGATCGACGCGGGCGGCGCGAAGGTCGCCGACGAGCTCCTGCTCGACAACCTCGACCGCGTCACGGCCAAGCTCACCCCGCTCTTCACCGCCGGCGCCGGCACCGTCACCGCGGTGAACGGCTCCGCCGTCACCCTCTCCTCGCCGGTTTCTGATTGGGTCGACGGCTCCTGGATCGACTTCTTCGACGCCACCGGCGCGAAGGTCTCCCAGTACGTCATCACCGCCCACACCGCGACGACCGTCACCATCGACGCGGCCTCGCCGAACGTGAGCGTGGGCAACACCTATCGCGGCGTGGCCCGCTTCGACCTCACCACCATCCGTGGCGCGGCACTGGTGTCGGGCGACTCGTTCGACACACCGCTGCTCACCTCCACGGCGAACGCGTATCTCGCCCTCAACCAGCTCCGCAGCAGCGCCATCACGCTGCGCGGCTGGGTCCGGGTCGACGGCGAAGTCGACGTCACCACACTCGCTCTCGAGAGCGGCTCGAAGCTCGAAGTCGACGGCCTCGTGAAGTCCACGAACCTCACCCTGACCGGCGGCGCGCTGCTGTCGCAGATCCCGACGTCGGCGACCGAGGTCACACGGCTGCGGGTCGAGGCGACGAACATCGACGTGGACGCCACCAGCTCCATCGACGTCTCCGGCCGCGGCTTCACCGGCGCGGCGGGCGGCTTCGGCAGGACGTGGTCCGCCACGTCACCGACAGGCACCACCACCGGCGGCAGCTACAACGGCGCGGGCGGCAGCCACGGCGGCCGCGGCGGCGCGCACGACACCGCCGGCGACTCCGCGCCGGCCTACGGCTCGGTCCGCGATCCCAATACGCCCGGCGGCGCCGGCGGCTACTACTCCAATGGCACCTGCGACCCGTGCTTCACCGGCGGCGGCATCGCCCGCATCGTCGCCCAGACCTTCGTCCTCAACGGCAAGCTGTGGGCGAACGGCGCGCAGAGCGGCGCCGGCGGTTCGATCCGCGTCGACGCGGCCAGCCTCTCCGGCAGCGGTGAGATCCGCGCCGACGGCGGCCCGACTCTCCACGCCGCCGGCGGCGGCGGACGCATCGCGCTGTACGTCACGGATCTGAGCTTCGACCGCACCAGGATCACCGCCGCCGGCGGGTTGCACACGGGCACCCCCACGCGTACCGGTGCGGCCGGCACCGTTTACTTCAGCGGCATCGGTCAGGTGCCGGGCATCGCCGACGAGCTGGCCGCCGACAACTCCGACCGCGTCTCCGCGAAGGAGACCTCCCTCGCCACCCTCGGCACCGGCACGGTCACGGCGGTGAACGGCAACACGCTCACGCTGTCCGCGGCCGTCCCCGACTGGGTCGAAGGCTCGTGGATCGAGCTCCCCGCCGGGTCCGCGCAGATCGTCGCGCGCACCGCGACCACCGTCACGCTCAACGGCAGCCCCGGCGTCGCCCAGGGCGATGCCTACCGCGGCTCGTGGCGCTTCGGGCAGATCACCGCGCGGCGCCAGGGCATCGTGTTCGCCGACGTCTTCCGCATTGCGGCCATCGACACCACCTCCACGGGACTGGTCCGCTCCAACGACCTCCGCGGCGACGACGTCACCCTGCGCGGCCGCGTGGAGACGGGCAGCCTCGCCGCGCTCAACCTCTCCCTGCAGAACAGCGCGGTCCTCACCCACGCGCCCGCCTCGGCCAGCGCCGTGAAGCGCCTGACCGTCGACGTGCAGCAGGCGCTGTTCATCGAAGCCGGCAGCTCCATCGACGCCACCGGCCGCGGCTTCACCGGCTCCACCGCCGGCTTCGGCCGCACCTGGTCCGCGGCATCCGCGACGGGCACGACCACCGGCGGCAGCTACAACGGCGCGGGCGGCAGCCACGGCGGCCGCGGCGGCGCGCACGACGCCGCCGGCGACTCCGGCGCGACCTACGGCTCGCTCTTCGACCCGATCCTCCCCGGCGCGGCCGGCGGCCAGTACTCGAACGCGACGTGCGACCCGTGCAACGCGGGCGGCGGCATCGTCCGCATCACCGCGCCCACGGTCGCCGTCGAAGGCAAGATCCTCTCGAACGGCTCGCAGGGCAGCAGCGGCAGCGGCGCGGGCGGCTCGATCCGCATCGACGCGGGAGTCCTGTCCGGCGCCGGCGAGATCCGCGCCGACGGCGGCCTCACGACCCACGCCGCGGGCGGCGGCGGACGCATCGCCGTCTACTACGACACCCTCACCCTCGACCGCGCGAAGATCCTCGCGCTGGGCGGGCTACACGCCGGCAACACCACGCGCACCGGCGCGGCCGGCACGGTCTACCTGAAACAGACCGCGCAGCAGTACGGCGACCTGATCGTCGACAACACCGGCCGCAGCGCGAGCCACAACACCGCGCTGACCAGCGTCGGCTACCGGACCGTCACGGCGAACGGCGCGGCCTTCGTCCGCGACTCCGCGGCCAGCTTCCCCGCGCCCGGCTTCCTGGCGCGCATCCGCCTGGTCCTGAACCACGACAAGACCACGACCTGGCCGATCGTCTCGAACGACGCCACGACGCTCAACGTCGACACCTCGGCCAACGCGCTCACCGCGCAGAACGGCAACTCGTTCCGCGGGCTGTACCGCTTCGACAACCTGAAGCTGCGCAACGCGCGCCTCGAGGTGCTCGACCTGATCGACAGCGTCAACGCCGTCGACAAGGACGGGCCCTCGGTCCTCCTCGGCAGCAACATCGCGCCGGTCCTCACGCCGTCGCTGATCACGCTGCAGACCACGGCCACCGGCGCGTCGATCATCGGCAGCGCGGGCGCCGCCACGGATCCCGATCAGCCGGTCG
Organism: uncultured Acidobacteriota bacterium; assembly: GCA_963821585.1. Classification (GTDB taxonomy): domain Bacteria; phylum Acidobacteriota; class Thermoanaerobaculia; order Gp7-AA8; family Gp7-AA8; genus QHVT01. Next base: position 963,203 of record CAWGEI010000003.1, on the reverse strand, counting down.
TCCTGACGGCGCAGAACCTCACCAGCGGCAACACGTTCACCGTCAACGCCAACATCGACGGCTCGTTCGCCCTGCCGGTGCAGGGCAACGTCGGCGACGCCGTCACGCTGAAGGCGAGGGACTCGAACTTCTTCCCGCTCGAATCGCCGCTCCTCAACGTGGGCACGCTGCAGTTCGGCACCCCCGCGCCGACGCAGATCGACCGGACCACCTGGACCACCGACACCAACTTCCGCGCGCGCCACCTGGCCATGGACGATCGCTTCCTCCTCGTCCACGGCGGCAACTCCGACAAGCTGGCCATCCTGGGCATCGCCGATCCGGCCCGCCCGGCGTTCCTGCGCACGGTCAACTTCGCCAACGGCGTGATCAACGACGTCTCGATCGTGAACGGCTGGGCGGTCGTCAACTCGAACGACCCGGCGGTGCTCGACCTCAACAACCCGTCGTCGGCGCCGGTCCACGTGACCGACCAGGGCAACTTCGACTACGCCATGGCCATCGCCGGCGGCTACCTCTATTCGGCGACCAACAACGGCAGCGACGGGCGAATCCGCATCTACGACGTCAGCTCGCCGGGCTCGACGCGCTTCATCCGCGAGCAGAGCATGCAGAGCGGCCTGACCTGGGAGACGCTGCTCAACCACGGCAACTCCCTCATCGCCATCTCCAGCGCCCGCCCGAACAACATCGGCCACGACGTCGTGGTCATCGACCGCACCAACATCCACGCCCTGGTGAAGATCGCGGACCTCGACGTCCCGGCGTTCGACGCGAACTACGGGCGCATCTCCGGCAACCTCCTCTATCTCTCCAGCGCGGCCAGCCGCGACGTGGTCATCGTCGACCTCTCCACGCCGGCCACGCCGGCCGTGGTGGGGCGCGTGACCATGCCGTCGAACGGCGGACGGACCAGCGTCGTGAAGACGACGGTGTTCGCGGCCGGCACGGCCAGCGGCCTGATCGAGATCGACGCTTCGAATCCGGCGACTCCGACGGTGGTCGGCGCCATCGCCACGACCGGCACGGCCTACGACGTGAACGTCACGACGCCGTACGCCTACGTCGCGAACGACATCGGCCTGGCCATCGTGCCGGTCTCCACGCCGCCGCAGGTCGAGCCCTCGCGCATCACCATGAGCGCGCAGGGCACGGCCGTCGTAGTCACGGGCAGCGCGAAGGCCATCCTCGGCTCCGCGCCGCTGACCGTGTCCATCCACGACGCCAACCTCAATACGACGACCACGGAGCCGGTCGCCGCGGACGGCAGCTTCTCGTTGACCATCCCCGCGCTCGCGGGCGACGTGATCACGCTCGAAGCGACCGACAGCGCGTCGCGCACGTCGGGCACAGTCGTCCTCGGCCACGTGCCGTTCGGCTCGGGCGTCTCCTTCTTCGCGTTCAGCCCGGCCATTACCGGCGAGACCAACTTCCGGGCTCGCACGCTGGCCACCGACGGCACGCACCTCATCGTCGGCGGTTACGGTGAGGGCTCGACCACACGCCTGGTCATCTTCGACGTCACCAACCCGGCCGCGCCGGTCTACAAGCGGACCGTCGCCCTGAATGACGGCGCGATCAACAACGTGGCCATCCATCAGGGCTGGGCGGTGGTGGTGGCCAACGACGTCGTGCTGCTCGACCTGAGCAGCCAGACGTCGTCGCCGGTCTACCTGCCCGACCAGGGCAACCTCGAATACGACGTCCTGATCCGCGACGGCTACGCCTTCACGGCGACGAACAACGGCAACGACGGACGCATCCGCATCTATGAGGCGTCGTCGCTGCCCGCGGCCCGGTTCATCCGGGAGCAGGCGACCGTCACCGGGGTGACGTACTCCGGCCTCGCGGCTCTCGGCTCGCGCTACCTCATCGGCATCACCGACGACCGGCCGAACAACGTCGGCCACGACGTGGTGGTGCTCGACCGCTCCAACGCGTACGGCCTGGTGAAAGTCGCGGACCTCGACATCCCGAACTTCAACGGCTATCGCGGCAAGGTCCTCGGCACGACGCTGTATCTCGCGGGCACGAGCGGCGGCCTGGCGGTGGTCGACCTCTCGAATCCGCTGGCGCCGGTCGTACGCACGGTGGTCGCGCAGGCGGACGCGCGCGGCGTCGACGCCATCGGCGCGACGGTCGCGGTGGCGAACGGCAGCGCCGGGGTCACGTTCCTCCACCTCGGCGACCCGCTGGCCCCGGCCACGCTGGGCACGCAGAGCGTGGGCGGCTCGGCGTGGAGCGTGGCCTTCAACGGCGGCAACCTCTACGTCGCGAACCAGCAGGGTCTGGCGGTGATCCAGAACATCGCCTCGGCCCCGATGGTCGATCCGGCGCGCATCACCATCACTCCGCTGAGCGGCACCATGGCCACGGTGGCCGGCAGCGCGAACAGCGTCCGCGGCGCCGCGCCGCTGACGGTGGAAGTGAAGAACGTCAGCAACGGCGCCTCGCTCACCCGGGCGGTGGCCGGCGACGGCAGCTTCTCCGTGCTCCTCACGGGCATGGTCGGCGAGGCCTTCACCGTCGAAGCCACGGACGCCGCGGACCGCGTGTCCGGCCCCGTGCCGGTCGGCACCGTGCCGTTCGGAACCGCGGTCACGACCTATCAGATCAACAGCGCGCTCACGGGCCAGAACTACAACTCCCGCACACTCGCCACCGACGGCTCGCACCTGATCGTCGGCGGCTACAGTGACGGCGGCACGACGAAGCTCGTGGTCTACGACGTCACCGATCCGACCACGCCGGTGTTCCAGCGCGTGGTCGCGCTCAACAACGGCGCAATCAGCAACGTGGCCATCCACGGCGGCTGGGCGGTCGTGGTCGCAAACGACCCCATTCTGCTCGACCTGAGCAACCCGAGCTCCACGCCGGTCTACATCCCCGATCAGGGCAATATCGAGTACGACGTTCTGATCTCGGGCGGCTACGCGTTCACCGCGACCAACAACGGCAGCGACGGCCGCATCCGCGTCTACGACGTCTCCCGCCAGGACGCGCCGCGCTTCGTGCGCGAGCAGTCGACGGGCATCAGCGGGGTGACCTACTCCGGCCTTGCGGCCCTCGGCTCGAACTACATCATCGCCATGACCGGCGAGCGGCCGAACAACGTCGGCCACGACGTGGTGATCATCGACCGCTCGAACATCCATTCGCTGGTGAAGGTCTTCGACCTCGACATCCCGAACTTCAACGCCTTCCGCGGCAAGGTCGTCGGCTCGACGCTCTACATCGCCGGGACGACCGGCGGACTGGCCATCGTCGACGTCAGCAATCCGGCGGCGCCGGTGCTGGTGGAGGTCATCGCCACCGGCGGTACGCCGTACGGGCTGGACGGCACGGGCAGTCTGCTGGCGGTAGCCGACGGCGGCAGCGGCGTGACGTTCGTCGACATCGCCAACCCCTCGGACGCCCAACTCATCGGCACGCAGCGCGTGGGCGGCCATGCCTGGAGCCTCACCTTCAACCGCGGCAACATCTACGTCGCCAACGATCAGGGCGTGGTCGTGATCCGCAACGTCGGCACCGCGCCGGTGGTCATGCCCTCGCTGGTGACGCTCTCCACCGACGGCGCCGGCACGGCCACCATCGAAGGCGCGCCGCGCTCGATCTTCGGCTCGGGCGAGCTCACCTTCGAGGCCCGCAACAGCAGGACCGGCGTCATCGTTTACGGCGGCAGCGTGCCCGCGAACGGCAGCTTCTCGATCGACATCGCCGCCCAGCCGGGCGACGCGCTGACCATCGAGGCCACGGACGAGGCCAACCGCAAGTCCGGCCGCGTCCTCGTCGGCACCGTGCCCTTCGGCAACGTCTCCAGCTTCATCATCACTGCGGCGCTGAGCGGCGAAGGCGGCTTCCGCCCACGCACGCTCGCGGCCGACGGCACCCATCTCGTGGCCGGCGGCTACAGCGACGGCGGCTCGACCCGCCTCATGGTCTTCGACATCAGCGACCCGGGCCCGCCCCAGTTCGTGCGCTCGGTCGCGCTCAGCAACGGCGCGGTCAGCAACGTCGCCATCCAGAACGGCTGGGCGGTCGTCTCCGCCAACGACGTGGTGCTGCTCGACCTGAGCAGCACGACCTCGACGCCGGTCTACCTGCCCGACCAGGGCAACATCGAATACGAGGTCCTGGTCTCGGGCGGCTACGCGTTCACGTCGACGAACAACGGCGGCGACGGCCGCATCCGCGTCTACGACATCGCCAATCCCGCGGCGCCCAAGTTCATCCGCGAGCAGTCGACGGGCATCAGCGGTCTGATCTACAGCGGCTTCGCCGCGCTCGGCAGCGACTACATCATCGGCATGAGCGCGAACCGCCCGAACAACGTCGGCCACGACGTGGTGGTCATCGACCGCAGGAACGTCTACTCGCTGGCGCGCGTGGCGGACATCGACATCCCGAACTTCGACGCCTTCCGCGGCAAGGTCGTCGGCACGACGCTCTACATCGGCGGCGGCGCCGGCGGCACGGCGGTGGTCGACCTCAGCGACCCGCTCCAGCCGGTGACGAAGATGGTCCTGCAGACCGCGGGCGACGCCTTCGGCGGCGACGGCAACGGCTCCACGTTCGCGGTGGCCGACGGCAGCGCCGGCATCACCTTCCTCGACATCACCAACCCGTTCGCCCCGCAGGTTATCGGCACCCAGCCGACGGGCGGCTCGGTGTGGTCGGCGCAGTTCAGCCGCGGCGCGCTCTACGCCGTGAACGAGCAGGGACTGGTAATGATCGACGAGGTCGCCGCCCCGGTGATCGACCGCACGCGCATCACGCTGGCCGCCAGCAGCACGACGGAGGCAGCCATCACCGGCTCCGCGTTCGCCATCGGGGGCGTGGCACCGCTCACCGTCAACATCCGCAACACGCGGACGAACGCCGCCACCGGCCCGGTCTCCGTCGCCGCGAACGGCGGCTTCTCGACGACGCTGGCCGCGATTCCGAACGATCCGCTGGAGCTGACCGTCACCGACAACGGCGCGCGCGTCAGCCGTCTTGCCCTCGGCCGCGCGCCGTTCGGCACGACCACCACCGTGCTCGCCGGCTCCGCGCAGGCCCTGAACGACACCAACTTCCGCGCCCGCCGCGTCATCAGCGACGGCACGAGCACCGTCGTCGGCAGCGGCTCCGGCTCGGGGATCTCCGTGACCGGCTCGGGCCGCGTGATCGTCTACCGCCCCGGCCTCACCAAGGCCTACACCGTCACGGCCAACGTCAACGAGATGACGCTCTACAACGGCTACGCGCTCTTCGCCGGGAACGACGTCTCCTCCCTCAACCTCGGCGATCCGAACGCCACCGCGTTCACCACGCCGGACCAGGGGAACATCGAGTACTCCATCGCCGTCGTCGGCACCTACGCGTACACCTCGACGAACAGCAGCGGCGACGGGCGCCTCCGCCTCTACAACGTCACCAATCCCGCGGCGCCGGTGTTCTACCGCGAGCAGGGGATGGGCATCAGCGGGGTGACCTTCACGAAGCTCCTGCCCCTCGGCACGAACTATCTCGATCGGCATCACCCCCGAACGCCCGAACAATGTCGGCCACGACCTCGTGCTCATCGACGCCACCAATCCCGCGGCGCTGGTGAAGCTCGCGGACGTCGACGTCCCTGGCTTCGACGCCCTCGACGGCGTCGTCGAAGGCACGACCATCTATCTCGCCGGCGGCAACGCCGGTGTGGCCGTCCTCGACTTCACCGGCACCCCGGCCGCGCCCGCATTCACCACCGCCGTCATCGACACCCCCGGCACCGCGCGCGGCGTGACCCTCTCCGGCACCCGCGAGATCGCCGTCGCCGACGGCTCCGCGGGCGTGACCTTCATCGACGCCACCAACCGCACGGCCCCGGTGCTCCTCGGCACGCACCCGCTGAACGCGAGCAACGTGGTGGGCGTGTCCGCAGTGGGCCGCACCGTCTACGCCGCCGCCGACAACCAGTTCCACACGATCGTGAGACCAAACCCATGAGCAGAACCCTGAACTTTGCGCCGCAACGCCTGTCATCCCGAGCGTCGAGCGAGGGACCTGGGCGGGTGGGGCTCGAAGACCATGCCTGCCGCGCCGCCCACCCAGGTCCCTCGCTCGACGCTCGGGATGACAGGGTTAGTTGCGCCTTGGCCGCGCTGTGTCTCCGTGGTGAAAGTCTTTCAACTCGGCGAGAGCCGGCACGTGGCGCGCGAAGGCGCACCGTCCAATCTAGCCCCGCGCTCTGCGCGGGGTTCACGGGGTCGAGCAGGAACGCGGCCGCGAAGGCGGCCGCTACAAACGCGCGCCTCCGCGCGCCATCGGCCCTCCAGGCGGCAGGGTTCCTCGCGAGCGCGTGCCGGCAGGGTGCCGGCGAAACGGCCGGCTGGAAGCCGGCACTACAGCTCCACACGATCACGAGACCGTAGCGAGAAGGACGAACCATGAGCAGAACCCTGAACTTTGCCCTGGCGCTGCTGCTGCCGGTGATCGCGTTCGCGCAGGCGACCGTCAGCCAGCTCGTTCCTTCTTCCGCACCTCCCGGCGCGCGCGTGCTGATCACCGGCCAGGGCCTGGCCGATCCCACGCTCGCCGTCTCGTTTACTTCCTCTGCCAGCGCATTCATCGTCAGCCGCAACAACAGCTATCTCGAAGTCGTCGTCCCCGCCAAAGCCGTCACCGGCAACGTCCGCATCACCAGCGGCGCCACCCTCGTCCGCGAGCTTCCCTTCACGGTCTCGAATGCTCCCAGCTACACCGTCTCCACCCTCGCCGGGGGAAAGAGCTCCGGCAACGAACCGCTCAAACATCCCTGGGGAGCCGCAGTCGTCATGCCGGAAGGCACCATCGCCGTGGCCGACGAGCAACACCATCGCGTCGTCATGATCACGCCCGCCGGAGCGGTCAGCTCCCTCGCCGGCAATGGCAAGCAGGGATTCAAGAACGGGAAAGGCACGGCCGCCTCCTTCAAGAGTCCCCGCGGCATCACCTTCGACCCCGTCCGGCGCGTGCTCTACGTCGCCGACACCGGCAACAGCTCCATCCGCGAAGTCGCCCTCGACGGCACCGTCAAGACCCTGGCCGGCGACGGCAAACAGGGCTACAAGAACGGCACCGGCTCCGCCGCGCAATTCAGGGACCCCCATGGACTGACCGTCGGCGCCGACGGCGCCATCTACGTCGCCGACGCGAAAAACTACCGCATCCGCAAGGTCACCACCGCCGGCGTGACCACGTCCTTCGCCGGCACCGGCAGCAGCGGCAACGGGCCCGTCGACGGCCCACTTGCTTCAGCCACCTTCTACGATCCCCTCGGCATCGTCGCGCACGGCAACGATTTCTACGTCGCCGATACCAAGAACAACGCCATCCGCAAAATCTCCGGCGGACAAGTCACCACCGTCATCGGCTTCCCGCGCACGGGCGACGGCGATGGCGATGACGGCGATGACGAGTGCGACGGCGATGACGACGGCTGCGCGCCGGCGGCCGTCCTCAAGCGTCCCATCGGCATCGGCGTCGACGAAGCCGGCAATCTGATCGTCTCCGACTCCCACAACGACCGCATTCGCAGGATCATCCTCTCGGTCACCCCTCCGGTCATGACCACCATCGCCGGCACGGGCAAGAACGGCGACACGGACGGACCCGGCCACCTCGCCCAGTTCAAGGATCCGGTCGGCCTGACCGTCGCCGGCGCGATCTACGTGGCCGACGAAGACAACGACGCCATCCGCCGTCTCTGCGCCGAGTTGCGCGTCACCGGCTTCTTCACCCCTACCGGGACCGTGACCGCGGGCACGAAAGTGCGCGTGCTCGGCAGCGGGTTCGTCCCGGGCGGAACGGTCGTGAAGATCGGCGGCACCGCCTCGACCGAGGTGGAGTGGATCAGCTCCACGGAGCTCTCGGTCAAGCTTCCGCAGAACGTCACCGGCGGCAACATCACCCTCACCGCATCCGCGTGCGGCGGCACCACCTCACCGGTGACCTTCCCCGTCAACGGCACTCCGCCGCCTCCCGTCGACACCACGCCCCCCGTCATCACCACCACCAACGGCGGAGCGCCGCTCGCCGATAACTCCTCGTTCCGCGTTCCCGTCGTGCCGGTCATCACTGCCGCCGACGCCGTCGATCCCGCGCCCGTGGTCACGGCCACGCTCAACGGCTTGCCGTTCGTCTCCGGCACCACGGTCTCCGCGGACGGCCAGCACGTCCTGGTCGTTCAGGCGCGCGACGCCGCCGGCAACACCGCCACGAAGACCGTGCCGTTCTTCATCGACGCCACGCCTCCGGCCGTCACCGTGCTCGAAGGCACGGCTCCGTTCCCGGCCGGCCAGGTGTTCCACCGCGCCGTCGTGATCGACCTGGTCATCGTCGATATCAGTACGACCACGAAGGACGTCCGCATCGACGGCGCGCCGTACGTCCTCAGGCAGCCCTTCGCCGTGCCCGGCGCGCACACGCTCACCGTGAGCGTCACCGACGCCCTCGGCAACGTGACCACCGTCCCCCCGATCCCCTTCTCCATCGTCATCGACAACTCGGGACCGGTGCTCACCTTCACCTCCCACACCGAGGGGGCGGTCGTCTCCACGCCGGAAGTGATCGTCGGCGGCGGATCGGATGACGCCGTATCCGTCACCGTCAACGGCGCGCCGGCCACGGTCGACCCCGTGCTCCGCACCTTCGTCAGCGGCACGCTGACCCTCGTCGAAGGCACGAACACCATCACCGCCATCGGGACCGACAGCAGCGGCAACATCGGTACGGCCGTCCTGCACCTCGAGCTCGACACCCGCGCGCCGGAGCTCACCATCACCGCGCCCGCCGCCGACGCCTGCCTCGACGCGACGTCGCTCACCGTCACCGGCACCGTCACCGATCCGCGCGTGCAGAGCGTGAAGGTCAACGACGTCACCGCGACGATCACCAACGGAAACTGGACCGCATCCGTACCCGTCGCCGAAGGCCAGCAGACCCTCACCGTCGTCGCCGCCGACACCCTCGGCCACCTGACGACGGTCACGCGCTCGGTGCTCATCGACCGCACTGCACCGGAGCTCGAAGTGCGCGAGAGCGGCGCAGCGTTCACCGGCACGCTCTTCAACCGCGCCGTGACCCTCCTCGTGCGCGCGACCGACGCGGACGGGAACGCGCAGGTCACCGCCACGCTCGACGGAGCCGCGTATACCTCCGGTACGACCATCAGCGCGGAAGGCGCGCACACGCTCGCCGTAACCGCCGTCGACTGCGCCGGCCACAGCGAGACGCGCTCGTATCCGTTCACGATCGACCGCACGCCGCCCGCGATCCGCAACCACAACCCCGCGCACGGCGGCACCGTCGGCACGATGCCCACCAGCATCGCCGCGACGACCGATCCCGACGCCGTGAAGATCGAGCTCCTCGGCACGGCCATCACCGCCACGCCCGCGCCCGACGCGACGTTCGTCCTCAGCGGCGTCGCCTTCGAAGAGGGGACGAACCGCTTCGTCCTCCGCGCGACGGACCGCGCCGGCAACAGCGAGCAATACGACTACACCGTCACCGTCAAGACCAACGCCCCCGTCGTCTCGATCCTCGAAGGCGGCGCACCGCTCGTGACGAACAGCGTCTTCACGCGCCCGGTCACGGTGGAGATCAAGGTCAACGACCCCGCCGCCACGCTCAGCGCGACGAACAACGGCGCGCCGTTCACCAGCGGTACGACTCTCACCGCCGACGGCGAGTACCGCATCATCGCCACCGCCACCAACGCGCTGAATCACACCGGCCGCGCGGAGACGTTCTTCCGCATCGACCGCACCGCGCCCACGGTCACGATCACCTTCCCGCAGTCGGGCCTCGTGCCGTCCGAGCAGATCGAAGTGCGCGGCACGGCCACGAACGCGGTGAGCGCGGACGTCAACGGCTACCCCGTGACGCTCGACGCGAACGGCAACTTCGTGCTGCCGACGCTCTACCTCGAATTCGGCACGACGCGCATCGTCGTCACCGCGCGCGACAGCGCGGGCAACTTCGGCATGGACGAGGTCGAGGTCACGCGCGACGACGTGCGGCCCGGCATCATCCTCACCTATCCGCCCGACCGCGCCCTGACCAATCGCCCGGCCACCGAAGTCCTCGGCCGCGTCCTGTCCACGAGTCCGACCGGCTTCGTGACCATCGGCACGCAGACCACGCCCGTCGATCCCCTCGGCGCGTTCCGCCTCAGCGGCTATCCGCTCGTCGAAGGCGACAACACCATCACCGCATCGACGACCACCGCCGGCGGCACGACCGTCAACTCCGCGTCGGTCGTCGTCACCGCCGACTTCACGCCGCCCGCGCTGACCATCCTCGAATCCAACCAGCCCCTCAACGACGGCGCGCGCTTCGCCACCGAGGCCGTGCTGTCCACACAGGCCAGCGACAACCGCGGCACCGTCACCGTAGATGTGACCATCGACGGGACCAAGGTCCTGTCCACGCCGCACACCGTCACCGCCACCGGCGGCCACGCGGCCGTCGCGGTCGCGCGCGACCAGGCCGGCAACCAGACCCGCGTCGAGCGGACATTCTTCGTCGGCGCCACCGGCGGCGGCGGCGCGACCTGCACGCTCGACGGCTTCGATCCCGCCAACGGCGCCGTCGTCCTCTCCGCCTCGACGACCCTCCTCGGGCGCACGACGTCCGAGGGCGTGAAGGCGAACAACATCGCCGCGAACGTGGCCGACGGCTCGTTCCGCGCCACCGTCGAGCTCCCGCAGGAAGGCGCGAACACCGTCACCCTGCGCTGCACCGACGCCGCCGGCGTCGCCTTCGGCGATCCCGTCACCCTCACCCTCAACCGCGTCACCGGCGATCCGTCCATCGAGATCACGTCCCCCGAAGAAGGCTTCGTCACTGCCGCTGAAGCCATCACCGTCACCGGCACCGTCGGACCGGGCGTCGTCTCCGCCGACGTCAACGGCGCCGCCGCGGTCATCGCCGGCAACGATCCGTCCATCGCCCGCCCGTTCACCGTCCCCGGCGTGCGCCTCGCGAGCGGCCTGAACGTCCTCGTCGCGCACGGCCGGAACGCGGCCGGCCGCGTGGCCACCGCGTCGCGCCGCATCTTCGCGCTGCGCAACGAGCCCGTGATCACCATCAGCTCGCCCGTCTCCGGCACGAGCACCGGCGCGGCGAAGATCGACGTCGCCGGCACCTTCGGCGAGCTCGATCCGGCGACCATCGTCGTCACCAACCTCGCCAACAGCGCCACCACGCCGGCGCAGTCCGTGCGCCTCAGCGACACCAACGGCACGTACACCGCCGTCGACGTCCCGCTCGTGTCCGGCGAGCAGACCCTGCGCGTCACCGGCCGCGATCAGGCCAACCGCACCGCCACGGCTTCCGTCACCGTGCGAGTCACGCCGGGCACACCGTCGATCAGCATCACCTCGCCCACGAACCAGGCCTACTTCGGGCCGAACGCAGGCGCCAGCTTCACCGTTACCGGCACGTTCGCCGCGGCGAATGGATCGACGGTCGACGTCGCCGGCACCGCCGCCACCATCGACGGCACGACCTTTACCGCCACCACGCCGTTCTCGACCATCGGCTCCAACACCACCGTCATCGCCCGCGTCAGCGAGCCGAGCGGTCTGAGCGCCGTCGACACCGTCGTCGTCACGAAGCTCGCCGCCGCGCCGAAGGTCCTCGAGTCCTTCCCCGCGCCGAACGCCGTCGAAGTCGACGCCGGCGCGCTGCTGCTCGTTCTCTTCTCCGCGCCGATGGACCGCTCGACCCTCGCCGGCGGCGCGTTCCGTCTCGAAGACGCCAACGGCGCCACCGTCAGCGGCACACTGTTCCTCGACAAGGACGTCCTCACCTTCGCCCCCGCCGCGCTCCTCACGCGCGGCGCGCGCTACACGCTGCGCGTCACCACCGGCGCGAAGGACGTCGCCGGCTCCGCGCTGGAGACCGAATGGGCCGCACCGTTCACCGTCGGTACCAGCGCCCCCTCCACGCCGCCCACGCTCACCCCGGTATCCGAGGCGTTCTGCGGACAGACCGTGATGATCCGAGGCACTGCGCCGGCCGGCGCGCGCCTGCAGCTCTCGGCATCGACGCTCACCCTCACCACCCTCGCCGACGCGCAGGGCAACTTCACCTTCAACTTCCCGCTCAGCGGCCAGTCCGGCTACGCCGTCGTCCGCGTGCGCATCGTCGGCGGCGACGGCAGCCTCTCGCCCGCCGCCGAGCTCACCTTCCGCGTCGACTGCATCGGCCCGCAGGTCCTCAACGCCACCTACGACCGCGGCGGCGCGAACCGCCTGACCATCGAATACTCCGAGCCCGTCACCGTGCCCGCCGGCGCGGTCTACGCCACTCTCACCGACGGCCGCACCGTCGCCGTGAGCAACGACACTCCGGCCGAAGACCTCACCGCCCGGACCTTCACGCTGAACGTCACCACCGCCGTGACCGACCCGATCGGCAACCACCTGGTCGTGCCCTACAGCCAGACCTTCACCGCCGGCGGCGAACAGCCGCCCACCGGCGACGGCTCCGGCTTCATCTCCGGCGAGATCTACGACGCCACCACCGGCCGCCCCCTCGCGGGGGCGACGATCACCGTGGAGATTGCGAACGCGTCGTTCTCCACCAACAGCGACTCCCGCGGACGCTACCTCGTCCGCCTCCCCGAGGGGGCGCACACCATCCGCGCCTCGATGACCGGCTTCACCAGCGTGTGGCGGCAGATCCTCGTGCCCGCCGGCGCCGGCATCGTCCCCATCGACATCCGCCTCACCGAGCGCAACGGCACCGGCACCCACGGCGGCGAGACTGCCATCACCCGCCCGGTCACCGTCACCGCGCCCGCGAAAGTCACGGCCATCGGCGCGCAGGCCCTCACCGGCCTGCTCCCCCTCGGCTGGTCTCCGCTCACCGCCGCCGAAGTTCTCGGCGATGCCACCAACGCCACGCTCAGCTTCACCGTCCCCGCCGCGGACATCACTGCCGTATCGCAGACCCTCACCGCCGTGCGCTATGACGAAGTGCGCGACGAGTGGAACGTCCTCGCCGCCGTCGTCACCATCACCAACGGCAAGGTCGACCTCCCGATGACCACGGCCGGCTCCTACGCCCTCGTCTACGCCGACAAGGCCCCCGGCCTCGCCGTGCCGCCGCTCGCGCAGACCGGCGCCGCGCTGGCCGGAGTCGCGGCGCCCGCCGAGCAGGCGCCGCTCGTCTCGCAAGCCTTCACCCTCAATCCTCCGATCGTCCTGCCGAACGGCCGCACCGTCGCCACGCTGCAGATCGAAGGCACCGCCGGCGCCACGTTCCCCAGCGGCACCGCGGTCCAGGCGTACATCGACGAAGAGCTGCGCCTCGCCGACGGCTCGCGCCTCCTCGATCCGCCGTTCGCCACCGACCTCCTCCTCTACCGCAGCCTCGGCGGCAGCACCGGCAACTCCGACTTCCACCTCGCGCCCAGCCCGAGAGCCGCGCAGGTCATCCTCGAAGTCGGCTTCGACCACATCCGCGTCGTCCCCTACCCCGGAAGACTCGACCGCGGCACGCTCGTCGGCAACGAAGGTGGCCGCATCCCGGGCGACGACAGGATCGCCGTCGACATCCCCGCGGGCGCCACGCCCGAAGCGCTGCGCGCGACCGCCGTCTCCCTGACGCAACAGGACCTCGACTCCGTCGGCGCGATCCAGGGCTTCCAGATCCTCGGCGGCTTCACCCTCACCCTCCAACGCGCAACGCCGGCCCAACCCCAGGACATCGACGGCGACGGCCAACCCGACGCGCAGCCACCAGCCGTCGAGCTCTTCAAACCAGCCCGAGCGACTTTCACCCTCAGCACTCAGCACTCAGCACTCAGCACTCCCATGGTGGTGGTCGAGCTGTTGGACCAGACGCCGTACGGCAAGATGGTGCGCCTCGCCGCGCAGATCGAGCGTCCGTCCGCCGCGCGCGCGACGACGACGACCATCGACCGCTCCGTACTCCCCGTCGACGGCATCGCGCACGAGGGCCGCTACCTCCTCCTCGCCGCCGACGCACCGATCGCCTTCGCCACCGGCGTGCTCCGCCTCGGCAGCGCCACCGGCTCGCTCCTCCCGAGCGCGCGCATCACCGCCAACTCCCTCGGCGTCGCCGATCTCACGCGCACCGACGGCATCTACAACATCCCGGTCCTGGCCGCGCCGGCCGCGCCGTTCTCGCTGACGCCGCGCCGCACCGAGACCGGTGACGGCGCCACGTACACGCACGCCTCGTCTCCCGCCGCCGGCGCGGTCGTCCCCGTGAACCTCACGCTCGTACCGCAGCCGCCGCGCCTCACCTCCGTCTCCGTCTTCGCCGGCAATCCGCCCGCGCAGATCACCCTCGGCGGCGACATCACCAACGTCTCGCCCTCCACGGGCGTGCGCGCGACGTTCACGCCGGCGATCGATCCTGCTTCCGTCACCGACGACGCCATCAAGGTCGTCGACGCCTCCAGCGGCATCGCCGTCAGCGGCAAGGCCACGGCCGACGGCAACCTCGCCGTGAACTGGGCCCTCACGCCCGGCACGACGCTGCAGTCCGGCCACCGTTACATCGTCGTCATCTCGCCCGGCATCCGCGCGCCCAACGGCGCGGAGCTCGGCAACGTCACCACCTACGGCTTCGCCACCGCCGCCGTCGTCCTCAACACCGAGGTGCGGGCGGAGCGGATCTCCATCACCATCCCGGTGAACGGCGTCTCGCGCGTCACCGGCGGCGCCGGCGCGCTCCCCGCGGGCTGGCAGGCCCTGGTCGTCCGCCGCGGACGCGACTTCATCACCCGCTACCAGGCCACCGCGGCCGCCGACGGCGGCTTCACCTTCCTCGCCGGCAACGGCGGCGATCACGCCGACCGCGTATCCATGGGCGACCTCATCGACCTGCGCGTCGTCAACAACGCCGGCAACCTCGCCGCGATCATCCCGCTCACGCCGTTCGTGACCGAGGACCGGCGCGGATTCATCGTGCCCGCGGGCGTGGCGACGCGCTTCGTCACCGCCGACAACATCGTCGTCGACGTCCCCGCCGGCACGTTCGACGAGCCGACGATGGTCACCGCCAACGTCGTCGCCAAGACCGTGCTCAACGACGTCCCCGCGCTCGACAACGACGTCAATGTCGCCGCCACCGTCAAACTCGACTTCGAGGGAACGGCGAACAATCCCATCGAGGTCGAGGTCCCCGTCCCGGCCGGGATGGAGACCGCGAACCGCAGCTTCATCCTGGCCCTCAAGGGCCAGTCCATCCGCGGACCGCGGATCATGGCCGTCGACACCCTTCGCATCGTCAACGGCAAGTTCAGCACCACGCTCGACCCGTCGCCGGGCGCGCGGCGCGTGCAGGTGCAGACGCACTCCGGCGGCGTCGCCACGAACGAGACCCTCACGGGCAACGATCTCAAGGACTACCTGCTGCGCGTGCAGCGTAGCGGCATCTACACGGTCGTCGACATCAGGGTCCCGGTCGGCGGCGCGGTCGGCTGGGCGGCGATGGAAGGACTCCAATCCAGCTACGACATCTTCTGGAACGTCCTCGCTTCCTTCTACGCCGCGCACACGTACATCGTCGAGCGCGGGCGCATCGCCATCCCCGTCCTGCAGAACGTGCCCTTCACCGTCGTCGGCGTCGACGCCCGCACCGGGATGCAGGCCTTCACCAAGGACTACGATCCGATCCCCATCGGCGATCCGGGCATCAGCACGCTCCCGTCCCCGCAGGTCAACCAGGGCGGTCCCTACCCGGTCTTCGCCGCGCCGTTCCGCGTCGACATCGTCGACCTCAACGTCCCGGATATGGAGATCAAGACCGCGCGCAACTTCATCGTCGAGCTCACCAACGGCAACGTCTACGTCCGCCCCTCGTCCGATCCGCTTCCGGCCACCACGAAGGTCGAGGTGCTCAACGTCACGAACGGCCAGTTCGCCTCCGGCACCGCCAGCTCGACCATGGTCCTCAGCGGGGACCGCGGCCATCGCCTGGTGCTCCTCATCGAGGAGCGCCAGATCGATCCCAACACGCCGATCTCCGTCGTCTTCAGCGAGCCGATTTACATCGTGGGCACCGAAGAGGACCAGATCCACGAGTTCCTGAAGACGAAGATCAAGCTCCTCAAGGCTCCGCTGCCGGAGGACGCCGACGATCCGCCGACCTTCACCGACATCAGCGACCAGGTGCGCTTCACCGCCGACTCCGGCGGCCGCCGCATCTCCCTCGGCCTGCCCTCGTCGCTGCAGCGCGAGGCCACCTACCGCGTCACGCTCGACAGGACCATCGCCGACAAGGGCGGCGAGAGCGGCAGCCCGGGCCTGACCCTCGGCCAGGGCGCGCAGGTCTCCAGCGGCACCGCCTCCGGCATCGGCGGCGGCAACGACTTCCATCTCGAGCTCCGCGTCCGCAAACCGGGAGGCACGATCGGCACGTTCGAGCTCCAGAGCGGCATCACCCGCGATCTCGCCCTCAACGGCAACGTCCTCCTGGTCGGCGCCGCCGGCGGCGGCGTGGTGGCGTACGACGTCGGCGACCCCGCGTCGCTGCAGGGCGTCCCCACGCCGATCGCCGTCGCACCGTCGCCCACCGACGAGGTCTGGGCCCTCGCCAGCGATCACCACGGCCGCATCTACACCACCAACCTCGGGCCCGTCGCCGGCGCGCTGCGCAGCTACCGTCTCGAGGACTTCACCGACGGCGGCACCTGCTGCAAGGTCTACGGCAGCACGCTCACGAACTGGCGCGTCGGCTACAGCTCCAACCTCGGCCTCTTCAGCAACACCATGCTGTCCGACCGCCCCGAGTCCTTCCCGCGGAAGCTCCAGCTCGCGGTGCAGGACCAGGAACAGGTCTACGAGGGGCGTGCGGCTTTCGTCGACGCCACCGGCGCCTCGATGAGCGATCCGTACCTGAACGGCATGGTGAAGATGTCCGTCTCGTTCGGCATCGATGCCGGTCATCCGTACCGCATCCAGCGCATCACCGTCGAGAACCAGACCCTCGACATGCGCTGGTCCGGGGACGCCACCGACCAGGGCGGGACGACCATCCAGAACATCCTCGCCGGCCCGAACGACCGCATCCGCGTGATCCGCAACCGGACGACCTACGGCTTCATCTCGCACCTCGGCTACGGCATCGGCATGTACGACCTCAATGCCATCGAGTCGAACCGCGTGCCGAATCCGCCCGGCGGCTCCCGGCAGGCGGCCGAGCAGGTGGCCCTGACGCGCGGCCTCATCGACCGCCGCTGCCCCGGCACCTCGCAGGACATCAACGTCAACGAGATCAACGAGATCTGGCTGAGCTCCGACACCGCCATCCGCCCCGAGCCCGGGACGAGCAACCTGCTGGCCTACGCGCCTGATCCCTACCGCGGCCTGCTCGACCTCCGCTTCAAGCCGCCCGCGGGGCCGAATGCCGGCACGTCGATCAACAACTCCATCTCCTGCGATCAGCGCGGCCCGGCCGGACTGATCATCCGCGCCGTCGATCCCTCCCAGGACCACCCGCGCATCCAGGCCCTCAAGGCCCTCTATCCCGGCAATCCGGGAGTGCACTTCTACTCCGTCGCGAACTACACCTGGCGCCTCGAAGCGGCCGACAACAAGAAAGGCGTGCGCCGCTCCGTCGCCAACCAGCCCGTGCAGCGCGACTACGTCCTGCTCGCCGGCGGCGACCTCGGACTGCTGGTCATCGAAGTGGCCGGCAACCCCAGCCCCACTCCGGAAATCCTCCACTGGCCGCTCAACCCGATCCATCTCGCCGACATCATCTGGACGCCGAGCGGCGCGCTCGCCGTGCGCGTCATCCCGCGCACGAACTTCGCCGTCGTCACCAGCCGCAACGGGCGCGTCCATCTCATCGACCTCTCCCGCATCGACGAGCGCTTCGGCTCCACCGGCGCCGCCATCCCGGAGAACGTGCTCTTCCCCACCGCGGCCGCGGCCATCGCCGGCGCTCCGCAGTGGCCTGGTGCCGTCGGCGCGCCCGATCCGCGCATCGTCTGGACGTCCGAGCCCAACGTCGCCCTCGGCGCGCTCGCCCCGGTCGTCGATCCCGACACCGGGATGATGTACGGCGGTCAGCTGATCAACAAGACCCTGAAGGCCGTCGCCGCGATCGACCCGCGCGTGCAGCTCAAGGTCGATCTCGGCAAGGAGCAGCTCAGCGAAGTCGGCGGCATCGTCCCGCACGGCATCGACCCGCCCAAGCGCATCCTCGATCAGATCAACGAGCTCCCGCTGTGCGACGGCTCCACGCCGCGCTGCAGGGAGAACGCGTCCCTGGGCACGTTCCGCATCGAGATCTCCCTGCCCGGACAGATCGCGCAGCTCCTCACCGAGTCGAACAACGAGCTCCAGGTCGCGGTCGAGAGCGAGCGCGTGTTCAACGCCGTCACCGAGCAGACCCCCGTCGGCTTCCCCCGCTCCCATCTCCGCCGCTTCCACCGCGGGGGTGAGCCCGAGGAGGAAAACCGCGACGCGGCCACCTTCCGCCTGCAGCGCCTCGTTCCCGAGGAAGACGCAGCGCTCACCGAGGCCCTCCGCTATCAGGCCGGCTTCAACAAGTTCGTCTCCCCCTGGATCGTCGCCCTCGCCGATCCCCGCGCCAGCGCGCAGTACGCCTGGCCGAACGGCGAGTCCGCCGAGCAGAAGGCCAAGGCCGGCTGCCACTTCTGCGAGCGTCCGAAGTACCTCGAGGACCGCACCGAAGAAGACGGCGTGTACGAGCTCTGGACGAACGGGCGCCTGATCGCCGTGCGCCCCGAGGTCATCGCCGACGGCAACAACATCTTCGCCGGCACGCCCTACGCCTACCTCGGCGAAGAGAACCGGCTCGTCACCCGCTTCGCCACCGTCATGGCCGACACCGTGCGCGACACCAAGGCTCGCGCGGCCGGCCAGAATCCGCCCGTCGCCGACGGCGCCGTGCAGGACACCGTCTATCTCCACTCCGGCGAGCTGCAGACCGGCACGCTCGACCTCAACGCCGGCGGCCGCGCGGGCTTCGACGTCCTCGTCGACCGCACCTACCGCTCGCGCACCATCGGCGGCACCGCGCTGGGCCAGGGTTGGGAGTCGTCGAACTTCCGCCGCCTCCGCGCGCTCCCGAACGGCGACGTCGAGCTCCGCGACAGCAGCGGCGAGATCTGGCTCTTCACCGTCAACGCCGACGGCACGTACGAGTCCCCGCGCGGCTTCTTCCTGAAGCTCCTCCGCATCGACCGCGGCTGGATGCTCCTCGACCAGAAGTGGCGCGCCACCGGGTTCGACGACTTCGGCCGCCTCATGTTCGAGACCGACGAGTTCGCGGAAGACATCGCCGTCGCCGCCGGCACGAACAAGGGCAACGTCATCCGCTACCTCTACGACCACACCGGCCGTCTCGTGCAGGTGGTCGATCCCGTCGAGCGCCCGACCGGCCTGACGTACTGGGAACAGGACGACACCGATGAGGAAGGCGCCTATCCCGGCCTCCTCAAGGAAGTGCGCGACTGGCGCGATCGCTCGACGCTCTACGAGTACGACGACCGCGGACGCCTCGTCAAAGTGAAAGCGCCCGAGGTCAAGGCCGGCGAGGGCGTGCCCGGAGAATTCAACCACTCCGGCGACAACCGCCCCACCACCGAATACGGGTACGGAACCATCGCCGCACCCGCGAGCGGCGCCACCCCCACCCAGGCGTTCAGCAACTACATCGAGTTCGTCGGCAACCTCCAGTCCATCAAGGAGCCGGGCGGCACCAACCCGCGCGTGACCCTGGATTACGACGAAGGCGGCAGCAACCAGCGCGACCACCTGATGGAGCAGCGCTGGGCCACCGGCGAGAACGTCACGTTCGGCTACGCCTCCGCGACCAACGCGTCCAGCACGGACGCGTACGGAACCACGCGCCACTACACGCTCACCGAGATTGACGAGTACGACGAGCGCAACCACATCGCCGAAGGGACCGTCCAGGGTGTGGCGGTGATCGAGTCCGGCGCCGGCGGTGCGCCCAGCGTCGCTCTGGCCCACACCACAGCCACCCTCACCGCCGAGTTCACCTACAACGCCGAAGGCCTGCACGACCTCATCGAATATGCGAACGGCCTCCGCGTCGAGAACACGTGGCGCTACGCCAAAGACCCCAGCTCCAACGGGAACCGCGAGCCCAGCATCGCGCCGGGCATGGTGCTCGAAACTTCGTCCGTCACCGGACCGGGTCTCCCATCCTCGGTCGACACGGACTTCAAGTACGACACCTCCAGCCCGACGGCGAGAGCGACGCAGATCGCGGTCGGCCGCGGCAGCGGCGGCGACTTCGAGTATCGCGACGACCAGAGCGCCAGCCGCGACCGCGCCACGGTCAGCCAGAAGGAAGAGGGCTTCACCTCCGAGACCAAGTACAACGACTTCGGCCTCCCGACCGCCTTCCTCAAGAAAGACGGCGACGAGATCGTCCAGCAGACGACCACCGAGTACTACCCGGCCGCCACCGAGCCGCTCCTCGCGCGCTCGCGCACCAGCAAGATCGAGTCCGGCAGCGACGTCAGCCAGAGCTTCGTCTACAGCGATCTCGAAGACGGCGCCGGCGGCGAGAAGATCGGGATCACCGACGACAAACGCGGCGTCACCACCGAGACCCATCTCGACACCCACGGCCGCAAGACCTACATCCTCGTCACCGACACGAACGAAACGGTCCTGACGAAGGAGTCGTTCGGCTACGACGCCGCCGGACGTCTCGCCTACCACTCGCGCCAACAGAGAGACGTCGGCAACGTCGAGACCCGCATTGGCTACGACGACATGGGCCGCGAGACCTCGCGCTCGACCACCGGCGCAAGCGTCAACGGCTCCCCTGCGTCCCTCGCCCAGTCCACGGACCACGACTACGCCGGCCGGAAGATCACCGAGACCGGCCCGGGTGCCAAGACCACGGTCACCACGCTCGACGCCCTCGGCCGGCCCATGGTCACCGAGGAAAAGAGCGGCCCTGCGTTGGTCCGCACCATCACCGGCTACGATCGCAGCGGCGCGGTCTCGTATGAGAGCGACGGCGTCCGCAACGCGACCGTCGCCCTCAACGACGCGCGCGGCCGGCAGATCGTGGCCGTCACCGCCGACGGCATCCGCACCGAGACCACCTGGGGCGAGTGGGACGAACCGCTCGAGATCGTCGAGAAAGGCTCGGACGGCTCCGTCGTCAGCCACACCAAGAACTTCTTCACCGACTTCGGCCGCCTCCGCTCCACGACCGAAGGCGTCGACGCGGGCGGACGCGCACGGTCGACCTACCTGACCTGGACCGAGGGCGACACCGAGCGCGGGACGCGCATCGGCGAGGCGGGCTCCATCTCCGACCAGGCACCGGACGGCCCCGTCCGCGTGCAGCAGCAGTCCTTCAACGCCGTCGGCCGCCTCACCCGCGAAGTCTTCGGCGCATCGTCCGGCACGGAGGGCGCGCCCACGAACGCGGACATCTTCAGCGAGAACGAGTACGCCTACGGCAACGGCAGCGTACCCACGCAGGTCACGGCGAAGGAGCCGCGCGCCGGTGCGTCCTCGACGACCAGCGCGGTCTTCGACGGTCTGGAGCGCCCGCTCGCGACGGCGGTCGAAGGCGCCGAGCCGACGACCATGACCTACGACGAAGCGGGCAATGTGCTCACGCTCGAGGCTCCGGGTCTGGGCGTCTCCGCGGCGACGTATGACAGCCGCGGCCTCGTGACCAGCAGCACCCATCCGGGCGGCGGCTCGGTAGCGACCACCTACGACGCCCTCGGTGGCAGGCGCAGTTACACGGATGAGAGTGGCGCCGTCACCAGCTTCACCACCGACGGCCTGGGCCGCGTCACCGCGGTCAGCTATCCCGACGGCACGAGTGAAACGACGGTCTATGAGGCCGGCAGCGGTCTCGTGCTCGCCACGAAGGGCCGCGACGACAAGTGGCTCGGCAACAAGTACGGGCCGGGCGGGCGCCTCCTCTCCGTACACGATGGGCAGGGACCCGACGCGCCGGTGCTCGTCGAGTACTCCTACGATGGCGGAGGCCACGTCACGCGCGTCCGCAACAAAGACGCCGCCATCGAGTACGACGACTACGACCTCCTCGGACGTCCGAAGCTCACGCGCACTATCCGCTACACGAACGGCTCCGGCCTCGGTGCGCCCGTCACTCTCGACGTCCATACCCAGACCCACACCTGGTCCGTGTTCGACGACGAGCGCGAGTCGTGGCGCATGCCCGCCGCGGGACCGCTCCCGATGGGCGACAACACCGCGTCCCCGTGGCTCGGGACGATCGTCGAGACCCGCGACGCCGGCTCGAACCTCGTCCAGCAGCAGAGCGGCTCCAGCATCCTCACCACCGGCGACGGTCGTGCCGTCTCCAAGCTGAAGTCGCGCCTCCGCAGCGCCGGCCCGACCCAGCTCGAAACGCTCTACGCCTACACCGGCGACGCAGGCACCATCGGCGCGAAGTCATTCCGCATCGCGTCCGCGACGACGAAGGCCGGCGCCGCGACGATCGGCGGCAGCGTCAACACCCGCGACGCCGCGGACCGCATCAAGACGACGCAGGACGTCGGCATGAGCAACCGCGCGTCCCAGTGGATGTACGACGCGCGCGGCCGGCTCCAGCAGTCCTGGCTCGACCTCGGCGCATCCACGCCGCCCACCGTTGATGGTCTCACTCCCGCCAGCTTCCGCGCGTCGCGCACGATCCCGCCGTTCCTCAGCCCGTCGCAGCACCAGGACCTCGGTCCCGTCGCGAAGCAGATCGAGCCGCTGAGCTGGACCGCGACCAAAAACGCCGCCAACCAGCTCGTCCAGCGCGACGCCACCCTCGACGGCCAGGTCGCCGACTCGCGCGTCTATACCTTCACCGGCGGGCGCCGCACGAAGGACGGCGACTGGACCGCGGAGTTCGACGAGCTCGGACGCCTGCAGTCCTCGACCAACACCGTCCTCGGGCGGCGCATCGAGTACGCATGGGATCCGAACGACCGCATGGTCGGCCGGGCCGCGTTCCGCCGCAATTCCGATCCCGAAGCCACGCCGCAGTGGCTGCCGGAGAACCGCCTCGCGGTGCTCCAGTCCGACGGCCTCCCTGCCCGCACGACGTTCGTCTGGGATCCCATCGAAGACCGCCTCGTAGCCATCTTCGAGGAAGGCCGCAGCACCACCGTCGTCGGCGACGCCGACGCCGGACTGCTCCGCCAGTACCTCCACGGGGACCAGGGCTACGATGATCCCATCCGCGTGCTCGCCGCCGACGCGAGCGGCGTCGTTCACACCTACCTGCCCCTCGTCGACGAAGCGGGCACCGGCTCGCTCCACAGCATCGTCGACGCGGCCACCGGCAACATCGTCGAGCGCGTCCTCTACGCCGACTCCTACGGCGACGCCCCCCGCTACCTCCAGGGCGCCGTCGTCGACGCCATCGACGTCGAAGTCGACAAGGCGGTCGACGACACCGTCGACACGGTGAAGGTGCTCGTCCACTTCACCGAGGCCATCGAGAGCACCTCCCTCTCCGGCGGCGTGCGCCTCGCGGCGATCAACGCGCAGAATGCGCTCGTCCGCGAGACCGCGGCCGTCCCCGAGCTCCAGGACCCGTTCACCCTCCTGTGGGAGCTGGATGCCGAGGAATGGACCGCGCTCACCGGGAACGGCACCGCGCTCGAGATCCGCATCCGCGACACCCTCCGCTCGATCAAGTGGGGAACGACCCCGGTCAGCAACGCACCGCCGTGGGCGCAGGACGTCTACGGCGTCCTCGCCGAGCCCAACGCCCCGGTCATCGCCCGCCAGTCGTTCGCGTCGCTCACGGCCTTCATCGACGGCATCGCCGCCAGTGGGACGAAGAAGACCAACGTCTACGGCATGACCGACCTGTACCTCGCGGCCAGCCCCGAGTCGAAGACCAAGCTCTTCACCGGGTTCAAGGCCGCGCCCTTCGTCGAGCCCGCGACGTCCCTGGTCTACTTCCGCGCCCGCTGGTACGACCCCGCCACCGGCGCCTTCCTCACCCCCGACCCGGCCGGCTACGCCGATTCCTCGAATCTCTACGCAGGCTTCGCCGGCGATCCGGTGAACAACGCCGACCCGAGCGGAGAGATCGTCGAGAGCATCTGGGACGCCGCCTCCCTGGGCATGGGCATCTACTCGATCTCCCAGTGGGACGAGAACACGTCGTTCTGGGAGAAAGCCCTCGACGTCGTCGGCGTCGGCCTCGACGGCGCCGCCCTCGCGCTCCCGTTCATCCCCGGCGGCGTCGGCGCGGGACTGAAGGCCTACCGCGTCGGCAACGTTGCCTACGACACTTACAACGTTGGCCGCAAGGCGGCCAAGGTCCTCGACGTCGCGCAAGGCATCGAACAGGCGGCGAGTGCCGTCCAGGCTGGGGTGCGCCTTTACGAGGACTACACCAAGGGTGAGCTCAGCATCGCCAACGTGTTCGACGTCGTGCAGGTCGGCATGGGCGTCCGCAAAGCCGCGAAGGCCGCGAGAACGCACCTGCCGAAGAAACAGCCGATGCAGAACGCCGGCTACGACGCGCCGTGCCCGTTCAGCGTCGTCCCGGCGCTGGAATGCCTCGCCGGAGGAACGCCGATCTCGACGCCCGCAGGGGTCAAGCCGATCGATGAGCTCCGCGTCGGCGATCGCGTCGCGGCAACGCTCATCAGCGGCATCCCCGAAGAGACCGACAGCCTCGACGCGCGCCAGTGGCACCTGCTGAAGCTACGCGTCCCGAATCCCGACGACCCGGAGAACGTCTACGAGATCGAGACCCTCCGGCCGCTCGCCTGGGTCGTCGAGCACGAAGCCTACGCCGGCCGCACCATCACCTTCGCCACCGAGCGCAATCCCGACGAGACCGCCTACGTCGTCTCCCTCGAGCGCATGCCCGAGATCGCGGATGGGCCGGGACGCGTCGTCCTCTCCAGGTTCACCCACCGCGATCAGCTCCTGAAGCTGCACTTCGAAGGCGAAGCGCCGGCACTCGAGCTGACGCCGTCGCATCGCGTCTTCTCCGTCAGACACGACAACTGGATCCCGGCATCCGAGCTCCAGCCGGGCGACGACGTCCGCACACGCGACGGCAAAGCCACGATCGCCGCCGTCGAGCAGCAGGAATCCGCGCGCGTGTTCGACCTCGAGATCGAGTCCGACCACTCCTACTTCATTGCCGGCTCGGATCTGCTCGCGCACAACTGCGGCGGCGCGCCGAAGAAACGCAAGAAGTACTTCAGCGTGCGCAAGGAAGACTATCCGACGCGCATTCGCAAGAAAACGAAGGAGCTTCTCGAGGCGCGAGCAACCAATGCGAAGGGGCAGATCGAGTGCCAGAAGTGCAAGAACGTGCTCGCGCCCGGAGCAGGCACACCGGAGCATCGATTCGGGAAGAAGGGAACCCTCGTCGACTACCACAACAAGAAAGGTTGGAACACGACCCCCGAGAATCGTGCCGACGCCTACAATGACCTCGCTGTGGAGTGGTGGTGCAGAGCATGCCAGGCCATCGAAGGCGGAAGCTCCACCACGACCTACCGGACCGATAAAGGGCCGAAATACAAGAGGCGAAGAAGCAGAAAATGAGCTTGGGACCCGAACACACGTCTGATGCCGCTCGTCGCGGCATCCTCAGTCTCTTCACCAAGCAGTGGGGAGCGCCCGAGGTCCAGCGGACGACCTCGAGAAACGACGAGATCGTGGATGTCTACGGATTCCGGGACCGGAACGCTCCCGCGTTGTTCCGGGCCGTGACCGTCGGCGCCTCCCTGGTGAAACGGGACGACGGCGAGCCCGCGTCCTTCGAGCTGTTGATGGTTCTGCCCCCCGACCTCGGGGGCGCGACCTTCACCGAAGTCTCGTCGTTCATGCTCGACGTCTTCGCCCTCGGGCTGGAGCGCGACGTCGCCCTGAGCGTCGGCTACAGAATTGCTCCAACACCTCTCGTGCCGGCCGCGTGGCCCACCCGCGCGATCCTGCTCGACGAACCGGCCGGCGAGCCCGAAGAGCTCGCGACCTTCCACGTCCAGGGCGCACATGCGGACCTGCTGTGGATCGTCCCGATCCACGAGAGCGAATACCAGGGCATCGAACAGCACGGCCTCGACTGGTTCTACGACCTCGAAGAGCAATCCGAGTGGAGCCTGGCAGCCCCGCACCGCCCGCCGCTCGATCTCGACGGCTGAAGGGAAAGGCCAGGAAATGACTCCCGAGAAATTTGTCGACGCTGTTCTGAAGACGGTCGTCGAAGACGGCGTCACGTTGTACGAGAAACTGCTCGCCACCGACCCCGGCGAGGCCACGGACCCCTACTGGCAGCGCCGTGTCCGGGATCTTCGGCATCCTCGATGGCTCGAGCACGCTCATCGTCCGAGGCGGGGACTTCGAGCTCTTCCACAAGACAGCAAAGTCCCGCACCCGCCTCGACGGCGATCTGCAGGACCTCTTTCTAGGGAAGGTGGAGGACGACGGCTGAGCAGACCGTACCGGCGAGCCGCCGTGGTGCCGGCGCCTCCGCCGGCCGTGGCGCCGGCCCCCCGGCCGGCGCGTTGTCCGAGGTTGAGCGCCGGCTGCGTCAGCGTTCTCGCGAGAGCGTGCCGGCAGGGATGCCGGCGTAGCGGCCGGCTGGAAGCCGGCGCTCCGCTATACTCTTGGCCTGTGAACACGCTCGCCGACAGAATTACAGTCGACCCGGAGCAGTGCGGCGGTCGCCCGTGTATCCGCGGCATGCGTATCCGCGTGAGTGACGTTCTCGACCTGTTCGCAGCGGGCCTGACCGCCGAACAGATTCTCGAAGAAATGCCCGACCTCGAACCTGAAGATCTGCAGGCATCGCTCCGTTTCGCATCGCGATGGCTGGACCATCCGGTACTGGTCGCCTGACCGTCTGGGTCGACGCGAACTGTCACCGGCGCTCGCACCCTGGCTCGCGCAGGAGTTCGGAGTCGAAGCGTTCAGCGTTCGCTATCTGAATCTGGCGCGCGCAAAGGATCCGCCGATCTTTCACGCGGCGCGAGAAGCAAACGTTGCGGTCCTGACCAAAGACTCGGACTTCGTCCTGCTGTACGAGCGATTCGGCCCGCCTCCCGCAGTTCTCTGGGTTCGTTGCGGGAACACATCAAACGCACACCTGAAACGGGTGCTCGGACCCACATTTCCCGACGCGTGCAAGTTGGTCGAGGCAGGCGAGACGTTGGTGGAGATCGCCGATCTGCCCGTGAACCCTGCCGGACCGGAATCCAGCCGATAGGTCATCAGACCGCGAGCCCCAGGTTCTCTCCCAGCTCGCGGAACGTCGACATCTTCCTGAAGCCGAGAAGGCGCAACGCCTCGGTGAAGGAGGAGCGGCCTTCGAGCGTGCTGACTACGAGTGCGCGGGCAAAACGCTTGCTCGCGCGTGCGCCGAGCGTCAGATAGAAATTGCCCCCGCTTCCCGTGGGCAGCGCCAGAAGGCGCGCGACCTCGGCGGCATACACCGCACGAAAGTGCGGCCGCGTCAGGCCACCGGCATCGTGCATCCGCCGCAGGATCACCAGGGTGCTGACCTTGAAGCGTCTCGCCAGCCGGGCGGTCTCCGCACGAAGGTCTGCACGCGGGTCATACTCGTCGCGGAGCATCGCCAGCGGCACGAGCAGTTCCGCCGCGACCGCATTGCACCACCGCTCGACGGCGTTCCCCTCGATCTCCACCGGTTGCGCATCGGAGACGGCGGACTGGCCGAGCCAGATGTGCGCGAGCTCGTGGGCGAGCGTGAACATCTGCGCGGCCTTCGTATCGGAGCCGTTGATGAAGACGAGCGGTGCCAGAGGATCAGCGAGTGCGAATCCACGGAATTCATCCGGGTCGAGCTTGCGCCGGTTGTTGCTTCCGACGACACCGCTGACCATGACCATCACGCCCGCGTGATCCGCCAGCTCGATGAAGCGCCGGAGCGCGTCCGTCCACGTCGGCATGCGCCGTCGCTCTTCGAGGTCGAATCCCAGCGCGTGGCGGATGCGCTCCGCCGTCTCGATCTCGTCGGAAGCGACCGCAGCAGCGCCGGCGAATGCGAGGGGCCGTTCACCGATGGTCCGTGCGAACTCGCGATACCACTCCTGCCGCTGCTGGCAGAGGTGGATCGTGTCGAGCAGGTCCGGACTCGGCCGCTGGAGACGCGCACTGCCCACGGTGCGAAAGTCGGGGATCGGGATGTGCTCGACCGGTGGCTCCGGAAGAAAGAAGTACCCGATCGGTGTGTGCGTCGCGCGGGCGTAGTCTTCGAGCTGTTTGAGCGTCGGCTGAGCATCTCCAACCTCCCACGCCTCCAGCTTCGGAAAGCGATCGGCGAGCGCCTCAGGCTCGATCCGCGACCGCTCCGCCGCCCACCGCAGCAACTCCGGTTTGACCTCGACCCTCATGGCATTCGCCCTGACGGCTAATGAAGATCTCAAATGCCGGGCGCGTCACGCGTGCCGATGCCGCGTGCGATCATGATTCGACGCGGCAGCCACTCACCTACTACGCTCTTCGTGTGTTTCAATCAGAAACAGCGCAAGGGTTGAAGCAGCGCCGACAGCAAGTCTAGCGTGCCTAGCCTGCAAGCCTTTGGTTCGTGCGTCCTTTCCGTGACCTGTCCCGTAAAGATTGCGCAATTCAGAGACTCCCGTTGTGATACTTCCAAGATTACTCAGAAGTCGTCGAATGGTTTCCGCCGCTTTTGCCTGCTCAGGAATGTCGGCCGGTGTCAGCGCCAGAGCTTTGGCAGCCTGTTTCACGAGCGACGGCAGATCCGCCGATTTGTCGACCGTCAGATTCCGATCAGCGAGTATCGTCTTGCAGCATGTCTCAACAAGTTCCTTCGCTGTGCCGATGGCTAGGCCCGGGTCAGCGTCGACCGCCGCGTCCATTCGTTTGATCTGCTGAACGACGTACGTCATGGTCGCGTGCTCGAATGCCGCTTTTAGCTTCTGAGACGCGGGCTCGACTTGGGCGGCCGTGACGCGAGCGGCGAATATGGGGCGATCGGAGAGCAGACCATGCTGTATCAGTTCATACCCGTCCTTCACGAGGGCGACGTTGAACGTCTGCCTCAGCCGCTCGACTTCGGCCTTATCGGCCCGAACCACAGGGTGCAGTATCTCGCAGAGAAACCGGAGAAAGGTTTCGTCATCACACTCGAGGAGGTCAAGCCGCTTGTCACTATAGATCCAGTCATCCGACCAGTCGTAATTGTTCACGCGGTGCTGCCGTATATCGCTTGCCGCGTCGTGAAACCGGTGATCGTAGGAGGGTAGCGCTTGAAGATTGAAGATTCGCCCCAGAAACTCAACTTCATCGAGCCGGCCGCTCCATGAAGTGTTCTCCATGCGGAGCGCGTCGAAGATGTCACGACGTGTTGCTTCCGTGACCCACATCACCCGATTCTAACGCCGTCACGAGCTTGCGCTAGCGTTATCCAACCGATGCGAGCCGCGCGGCTATCGTCGTGGTTCTGAAGGTCCGTCATCGTTGCCGAATCGGATTCGTGGTTTGAGGACCTTTGCGGAGGAGTGGAATATCGAAGATCTCGCTGGGCAACTCAGGGTTGAGCTCGATGTTCGAGACATGGACCTTGCCGGTCACCTTTCCGTCCTGGCTGATTACGGATGTGGTCGGGTAACGAATTCCTTCAAAGGTTCGCCAGCCGCTGAAATCCTTGACCACCAACCCGCTGTCCCTCGATGTGTTCCGGGTCACCGTCCGCAGAACCCTGCCATCCTTCGGGTCGACATACCAGTGCAGAAGCATTCCGTCGGCCTCGATCTGCACCACCTTCGCATCGACGCCGCTCACGTTCACCGTTCCATGCGCAGCAAATTTGTACGACGGCTTGCCGATGTTCTGTACGACCGAGAAAAGATCCGAGCGAAGCTCTGCGATGGCGGATTCTCGTTCCTCTTTCGGGACTTCCTGCACCAACGATCCCATCATCAGGCCCTTCGTGTAAGAACCCTCCGGTGAAATGACTCGAGTAATGGGCATGCCGCTCATGACGATGTCGATGCGCTGCGTATCAGGGAAGCGTCTGACCGCAGTGGCTCCGATCTTCATCTCGCTGCCCGCCGCACTGACCGTGTACGACGCGGTCTCCCGGAGAGTGGAGATCTGATCAATCGCTTTCTTCCCGCCGAGATACGCGGCAACCTTCTGAGCCAGTGCATCTCCATACGCTTTTGCTTCCGCCACGGCGATGCGCATGAGCGACCGCGCGTGGGCCTCGGGGACGGCAAATGTGACCAGTTGCTGCGTCTCGATTCCGCTGCTCGCGATGGCGACGACCTTTCCTTCCCTGTCGAACACGGGCCCGCCGCTGTTGCCACGGTTCATCGGCAGCGTCGTCTGCCAGTTTCCGCCCGGCGCACGCTTGTTGCTGAGCAAGCCTTCGGCTGAAGCGAGATCAGAGTCTCCCGGAAAGCCAAGCGTGTACAGCGGTGCGTCTTTCAGGACCGCATGGCTGTTCCCCAGCTCCAAGTGGCTCACGGTGCCCATGTCCGGCAGGACGGCCACCGCCACATCCAGGTCCCGATCCTTCTTGACGAGATCCAGTTCGTAAGGAAACGTCTTCCGGGAACGGATGCTCGCCTTCGTGGTCACCCGCGTCTCCGGCGTCGGGTCCAGAATGACGTGTGCGGCGGTGATGACGTATCCATCCTCGGAAACGATGAAACCCGTCCCTCTGCTGACGTCCGGCACCCCGGTCCCGTCGGTCTTCTCGCGGATGGATTCGATAAAAACCACCGCGTTCTCCGCCCGGGCCCGTACACGGGACCAGTCCTCCGCCCGCAAGGAACAGGGCATCGCGCACAAGAGGAGCTGCAGCGCGAGAACGACTCTCCGGTCACGCGGTTCCATAGGATCCAGGATCGTGCAGCCGATCGACTTTCTCCGTATAGAGCACTTGCTTCGGCGACAGCCACAGCGCCCGTCGCGGATTCGCTCTGCCGTCGATCGGGAAACCCAGGGCCCGGTACATGCTGAGCCAAACCAGCTTGGAGCAGTAGAACCCCGACGAATCGTTGAGGTCGAAGTTCCAGAAGTCGTAGCGGGTGCCGAGATGCTTCTTCGCCTCGGTCACGATCTTCGCCCGATCCTCTGCGTGAAGACCACGGACCCGCCCGAGCCAGACCAGATTGTCTTTTCTTCCGGCCAACCAGTCGGAATAGGCGCTCCGGATCACGCCGCGGTGCAACATCGCTTCGACGACATGCGGCACCCCCTGCTCGTCCACGTCGATGATGCCGACGTGGCCTACGTAGACCGAGCCGTTCGAGTACGCTCCCGGGACCCTTGGCTTCTGGTCTCCTTCATAGACGGCCAGGAACTCGCGGTAGTCCATCTGCTTGAGCATCTGGATCCGGTCTCGCTCAACGCCCTCCAGCTTCCGCGCGCTCGCCGATTCGACGTACGCATCCCGTTCGCCCACCCACTGCTGGCGATCCTCCTCCAGCGTATTGCCGCTCCCCGCGTGATACGGCACGTATGCGTCCGGCTTCTTGGGCCAGACCAGATCACCGGACTGAAACAACGACGGGTCGGGGCGTGGTGATGCAGGCTTTCTCTCGGAAGCCAGAAGCCGCAGAGTTGGAGCCAATCCCGCTGCGGCAGCGAGTGATGCGGCAAACCTCCGTCGTGTGTCCATTCGAAGTTCGACCCTCCTGCGCGGCTTACCTTAGGAGTGACACGGAAGAAAAGTTCCCTACCCGCACACTTCGCGCAGCCGTGCATGAAGCTCACGACACGCGCTCTCATCAGACACCTGAATGAGTCATACTCTCCCTCCGTCAGGGGCGCGATCTCGGCGTCGCGTCACCCTGTCATCGGAGGGGCGCCCCTCCTCACTTTAGACCTGCCGGCGTTGGCCGGCGTGAGGAGGGTTTTATGCGTGGTCTCAGTTCCCGCGTTGCGGTGGTGGTGTTGTCCGTCGTTCTCTCAGCAACCGCGGTCGCGGCCCCTCGGACGGAGCCGGCGCGGAGCCGGCCGGTGCAGGCGGTCAAGCGGTTGATTCGGGCTCTCGGTGATTTCATCATCATCCCGATCCCGGCGCCCGCACCAAGGCCGCAACAGCCGTAACCCGTCAGGAAGAGGTTGCGAAGTCTCGCTCCGGGTATGTCCGGAGCGAGATGATGTACTCGCGCACTGCGGTGACCAGCGTCGCCGATGCACGGTTGGCGGCGAGGGCTTCGGCCAGGTAGCCGAGAGCACCGATGGCTCGTGTATTCAGCCCTGCGGCCGTGAACTCGCCGATGATCCTGCGGGCGAGCATCTCCGCCGTCGAGGCTCGGCCGAGGAGGAGCAGTCCCTCGACGACGTCGAGGCCGCAGAGTCCGGCCTCTTCGGCGAGTCCGTTGCTGATGAATTCGCGCCGGAGCGGGCGTAGATATTGGACTCCGCGGCCGACCTCACCTCGACGGATGAAGAGAACGCCGAGGCATCTTTGGCCTTTGATGACTTGCAGTCGCTGGCCGAGCAGCCCGTGGAGCACGATGGATTGGGTGAGGTTCGGTTCCGCATCACGGAGCTCGCCCAGCTCGAGCGAGCACATGCCGATCGCGTGATGGAGCGCGGCACGCGTCTCGGTGTCGATGTCCTTCGACGACGTGAACAGGAGAAGGCAGATCTCCCGCGCCTCGCGGTATCTCCGCAGCCGCTGCAGGAGCACGCCCTCCGTGAATCCGCACAGGAGCAGGTTGCGAACGTCTCCGTAATCGTCGAAGACCTGTTTGCACTCGGCCAGGAGCGCGTGCGATTCCTCGAACCGTTCGAGCTCCTGAAACGAGGCGGCGCGGTGGAAGCGGATGAGCGCCCGGTCGTGGGCGAGGACTCCGTAATCCTCCAGCCTCTCCTCCGCCGTGTCGAGGGCGTCGATCGCTTCGTGGTTCCTGCCGAGGAAGCGCAGGACCTTGCCCAGGTCCTTCCAGGCGAGGGCTCGCACCTGCGCCACGATCACGCTGGAGTACGCGTGGCCACGGACCGCCTCGGCCGTGGCTACCGCGAGCTCCGCGATCGCCAGCGCTTCTTTCGGATCTTTCGTCAGCGTCGCGGCGACGGTGTTGCCGAGGCGCTCGAGGGCGCCGGCGGTGGTCAGCTCGGGATGGTCGGCGAGGGCGGACCATTGCTCGCGCGGTGTCGTGCGCAGCAACCGGTCCACGGTCTGCCCCGCGATCACGCGCTCCTGCTGGAGTTGCCGGGCCGCGTCCGCGAATTCTGCAGTGCGGTCTCGCCAGCGCCGGCGAAAGATGAGCGGCGGCTCGACGTCATCGCCGCCGCGGCCGCGCGTCACTGGCCGCGCTCCGTGTACTGCTTCGCCGCGGCCGTCAGCATGGCGGCCAGCCACTTCTCGATGTCCACGTCCGGCTTCCGCAGGAGCGATGCGAGGAGCGCGTCTTCGATCAGCTCGTTCGCGACCGGCCGTGGAAGACCCAACTCTCTGGCGAGTTTGCGAAGCGCCCGGGAGTGCGTGGCGTAAGCGGCCGTCCAATCGGTCCGAGTCGTACCACCGGAGAGCATGAGCCGCACACTAACACCGGCTTCGCACGACGTAAACATGCCTTTACGTCTTTCCTGACGTAAGACGCTTAAAGGTGTCGATTCACCCGTGCGTATGAATGGTCGATTCGTTTCGGGAAGGCACCGAACGCACGTCGGACGGGACCAGGCGCACGTCGGACGGGACGGGGCTCACGCAGAAGCGGGCGAGGCTCACGCAGAAGCGGTCGAAGCTCACACAGAAGCGGACGAGACTCACGCAGAAGCGGTCGAGGCTCACGCAGAAGCGGACAAGGCTCACGCAGAAGCGGTCGAGGCTCACGCAGAAGCGGACAAGGCTCACGCAGAAGCGGTCGAGGCTCACGCAGAAGCGGTCGAGACTCACGCCGAGAGGAATCGCCGTCGAAATCGGCGCGCTCGATCGCGCCGTTCTTGCGCTCGATCGCGTAAAACGTGCGTCGTGCGCACTAAAACGTACGTCGTGCGCACTTAAACGTACGTCGTGCTCCGCCAAACGTACGCCGTGCCCCGTCAGGCGTGAGACTGATGCCTTCGCCGAAGGGATCGATGTGTTCGCGCCCGGGATCATTGCGTTCGCGGAAGGGATCGATGTCTCCGGCGGAGGACACCGATTCGAGCGCCGGCTGCCGGCAATGGCCTTAACCTTAACTTTTGGCGAGCGCGCCCCTCACCCGGCCTTCGGCCACCCTCTCCCCGCGCTCACGCTCGGGGAGAGGGGGATGACAAGATTCGTTCTCGCGAGAAACGGGCTATCGATCTTGTTTCTTGCGAGATGCGCTCCTTCCTCCCCGAAGGAAGCCGGCGCTCCGCTAGCAGACAGGCGCTTCTTCGTCCGGCTCCGCCGAGGGGCGCGGACGGCGCGTCTCCGTCTCCTCCGGCTCCTCGCGGCGCACGAACGCGCAGTCGCGCACGAGGTCTACAACGCGCTCCACGTCGAACGGCTTGTGCAGCACCGCGTGGACGCGGTTCGGGGGCAGCCGGCGGAGGGACGTCGTGTCGAACGCGGTCATGACGAGGACCACCGGCTCGCCCTCGCCGCGCACGGAGTCCAGGCTCTCGAGGAACTCGAAGCCGTTCAGGCGTGGCATCATCAGGTCCAGGAGGATCACCGCGTAGTCGTTCGCGCGGACGCACTCCAGTGCCGCCAGGCCGTCGCTCGCCGTGTGGACCTCGACCGGCTCGCGCTTCAGCGCCGCGACGACCAGGGTGCGGATTGCGGTGTCGTCCTCGACGACCAGGACCTTCGGAGCTGCCATGTCTGAGTGCATTGCAAGCTGCACACCGGGCTGTGCAATCTTACATCTCGCGCAAACGTGGATGATACACGTCCAGCTCCAGCAGATCTCCCGTTCTCCGCAGGCGGATCAGCCGTTCGCGCGTGAGCGTCCGGAGCGGCTCGTCGCTCTCGAACAGCTCCAGCTTTCGCTCCACGGCATCCTCCGTCACCGGACCTTCCGCGTCACACAAAAACTGGAACACGCGGCGCGCGGAGGCCGACAGTTCTTCGAGACGCGCGGTCACCGCGGCGCCGAGGACCGGCCCGTCCCGCAGGACTTTCTCCAGCAGCCCCGGGTTCCCGTCCGCCTCCCGCACCGCGACCTCGCGGAACGCCCGCGACGCCTCGGGGCGCTCGCGCCGCACCAGCTTCTCCGTCAGCGGCGGCGACAGCTTCCCGAGCTCCACCTCCGCGCGCGGGACCGTGCTGCCGAGGATCGTCTGCAGGAGAAGGCTGGTCCGCCAGTCCTCCGTGCGATACGCCAGCACCAGCACGATCCGCGGCCCGGCGGCCCGAAGGAGGCGGAGAAAGATCGCCGCGCTCTGGTAGTCGCCCCACTGTGCGTCGTCGAGGAACAGCACGATCGGCCGCTCGCCCGCCAGCGCGGCGAGCAGCGCGTGCAGCTCCTCCGCCGCGCGCTCCATCGCCAGGGCCGGCGTCGCGGGGAGGATCAGCGTCACGTCGTCCAGGACCGAGGGGGACGGAAAGTCGAGCGTCGGAAAGAGGCGCGTCATCGAAACGGAGTGGCTGAGCACGCGGTCGATCGCGGGCGACGGCTCCGCACGCGCGGCGCGCGCGATCGAGTCGACGATCACGTCGATGGCGTTGAACGGCAGCGACTCCCAGCCATGACAGCGGCCGCCGAGGAGGAGGGCGTCCGTCTTCACGCGGACCTCATCGAGGAGGTGATCGGCCACGACGCTCTTCCCGATGCCGGGCGACCCGTGCAACAGCACCAAGCCCGAGCCCTCGGAGATCCGCGTCAGCACGTGCTTCGTCAGCGTGCGCAGCTCGCGTCCGCGGCCGACGAGGTCCGCCGAACGGGCGTGCGCGCGGATGTCTCCCCTGGCCTGCACGAGGTTCGAGCCGAAGACTTCGAGGATCTCGCCTTCGGTGGGACGTTGCAGCGGATCGCGCTCCAGGCAGCGGTCGGTGACCGTGGAGAGCTCCGCGGGGAGCCCGGGGGCGACCACCGCCACCGGCACCGGCGTCGCGCGCAACTGCTGGTCGAGCATGTCGGAGGGATTCGTCGCCGGGAACGGCTTCCCTCCGCTGAGCGCCTGATAGAGCATCACGCCGAAGCTGTACCAGTCGCTGGCGGGCGTCGCGCGCGCCATGGCGATCTGTTCGGGACTCATGTAGCCGGGCGTGCCGACGACGAATCCGGCCTCGAGCGCGGGATCGCTCGCCGCGTCGATGGCCAGCCCGAAGTCGAGCAGCACGACTCGCCCCTCGGACGTGATCAGGACGTTCGTCGGCTTGATGTCGCGGTGGACGACGCCATGGGCGTGGAGGAACGCGAGCGCTTCGGCGAGCTGGCGGAAGGTCTCGCGCACATGGCCGAGGTAGACGGCGCTCAGCTTCCCCTCGGCCGCGGGACGCCGGCGGATGGCAATGCGCGCGTCGGGATCGAAGGGGACGTCGGAGTGCGACTGTTCGATGAAAGAGCTCTGGAGCTCGGCGAAGGAGAGGTGCTCGAGGAGGTCCGTCCCGCGCACGAGCTCCATGGAGAGCGTCCACTCGTCGGCGTCAGCGATCAGCTCGTACATCGCGGCGAGGTTCGGATGGCGCAGCTCGGAGAGCGAGCGGAACTCGCGCTTGAACCGCGCGACCGAGTCGGCGTCCGCGCGGGCGAGCGTCTTCAGCGCCACGGTGCGGTTCCGCTGCGTGTCGAACGCCTCGTAGACGACGCCGAACGAGCCGGTGCCGATCTGCCTGCGGATATGAAAGCGGTTGTCGATGCCCGTGCTGAAGTTCAATGCGTGCGCCAATGCGATCTTAATCCTTCCTCCGTCCCACTCTGTGCCTCTGTGTCTCTGTGGTGAATCACACCTGTCCAAAACAGCTGTAGAGAGCGAGGAAGTACCGCCGAGTCCCCGTAGAATCGGGTTGTCGAAGCTCGAGACACGGAGGTGCCCGGCGGTGCAGCGATTCTGTAGCGTTTTCCATCAAATTCTCAAGCTCATTCCTCGTGCGGAGTTCCAACAGCTTGTCGACCGGCACGGATCGGATCGACGTTCAAAGGGGTTCAGCTCCTGGTCGCAGTTCGTGGCGATGATCTTCTGCCAGCTTGGGCGAGCGCAGTCTCTGCGTGAGATCGAGCAAGGATTGGCAAGCGCCGAAGGACGACTCCAGCAACTGGGGCTGGACTCAGGGGCCAAGCGCACGACGCTGGCGTACGCGAACGCTCATCGGCCGTGGCAGTTGTACCAGGACGTGTTCCAGAGTCTGTATGCGCGTTGCCACGCCATCGCACCCAAGCACAAGTTTCGATTCCGGAGCCCCCTGCTCTCTCTGGATGCCTCCACCATCGACCTCTGCGCAGCGATCTTCGATTGGGCCAAATACAAGCGGACCAAGGGAGCGGTCAAGCTCCATCTGCTGCTCGACCACGACGGGCACCTGCCAAGGTACGCGGTGATCACCGAGGGAAAGACCTCGGATATCGAAGTGGCCCGCCAGTTGGAGCTTCCCTCAGGCTCGATCGTGGTGTTCGACCGTGGCTACAACGACCACCTGTGGTTCACCGAGTTGACCCTGTTCAATGTCGGCTTCGTCACCCGCATGAAGGAGGCGACCCGCTACGAAGTGCTCGAAAACCGGCTGCCGCAAGGCAAGGGGGTGGTCTGTGACCAGATCATCACGATCAGAACCCAACAACCGGCAGTGGACCAACAACCTGTCCGCCTTCGCAGGATCGAGTTCGTCGATGCCGAGGGGAAAGCGTACGTCTTCCTCACCAATCGTCTCGATCTGGCCGCCGCCACCATCGCCGAGATCTACCGCCAGCGCTGGCAGATCGAATTGTTCTTCAAGGCCATCAAGCAGAATCTGAAGATCAAGACCTTCGTCGGCACTTCGGAGAACGCCCTCCACATTCAGATCTGGACGGCCCTGATCGCCATTCTCATGCTCCGCTTCCTTCAGCTCTCCTCGAGCTGGGGATGGTCGATGTCCAATCTCGTGGCGATGATCCGCCTCAACCTGTTCACGTATCGCGATCTGCACCGATGGCTCAATAAGCCGTTTACGCCTCCCGATGTCGGGCTCACCGAACTACAACTCATGCTCACCGTTTGAGACAGCATCCAGGGGTGTCGTTCTCGTTTCGCGCTCTCCATCCCGTTAACCCTTTGATCCTTCAGCATCACCCAGTTCGGGGTTCAGCCGTTTTGGACAGCAGTGGTGGTGAATACACGTGTGCCGACATAGGCGAGGATGTATTCACCACAGAGGCACAGAGACACAGAGTGGGACGGAGGATCAGCGGCTGCGCTCCCGCACCTGCTCCTCGGTGAGGCCGAAGATGGGCGGGGTGGGAATTTCGAGGAGGCCACAGTACAGGTACAACTGGCCGCGGTGGTGGGACTCGTGCTCGATCATGGCCCGGAGCCACTTGCCCACGGCCAGCGGCGCGCCGCCGGGGGTCGTGCACTTGCGGGCGAGGTCTTCGTCGGACAGTTCCGACAGCAGGGCCATCGACTCGGCGTGCATGGCGTGCATATAGGCGACGACGGCGTCGTAGCCGTCGGCGAGGTCGCGGCCGTGGCCGGGGTAGCGGCTCGGGCGGAGCAGGGCGTTCTCGACGAACATCCAGCGCTCGATCGAGGCCAGGTGGCGCATGACGTCGCCGAAGGTGAACTTCCCTTCCTTGTACGTCCACTCGATCCGCTCGGGAGGGACGCATGCGATGACGCGCATGGTCCGCTCCCGGATGCGATCGATGTAGCTCGCCAGCTCGTTCATGCCTCGCGCGCCCGCGACTTCCGCGAGGCTCTCACCATCGCGTAGATCAGCAGGCAGAGCATACCGAGAATCGGGAGGACGTAGATCACGAACCAGATGGCGACAGTGGCGACGTTCTGCAGCAGCTCCACGAGCGCGCGGCTGGCGTCTTTCACGACGACGAACGGCTGCCAGCCCTTTTTCACGATCGGCTGCGCGATGGCGTCGGGGACGACGTCGAGCGCGACGGCCGACATCGACGTGACCTGCGACAGATAGCGCATGCGCCCGCGGGCCTGCTCGATCTGGCCGCGGATGAGGGTCAGCTGCTCGTGGACCTCCAGCACGTCCGAGGCTTTCTTGGAGTTCACGCGCGCGACCTTCAGCAGTTCCAGCAGCTCCGTCTCCGTCGCCTCCAGGTTGCGCACCTGCGATTCGAGGTCGACGAACTCCTGCGACACGTCTTCGCTGGCGATGGTCTCGGTCTCCACGCGCTTGGCCTGCGCGCGGATCGACGCGAGCGTGGACGTGAGCTTGTCCGCCGGCACGCGCAGCGTGAGCTTCGCGCGCAGCAGTTCCCCTTCCCGCCAGATGTTCGAGCCGGAGACGTAGCCTCCCGCGCTCTCGACGGACTTCGTCACGGCGTCGACGGTCTTCGACGTGTCCGCGACGATGATCCGCACGTCCGCGGTGCGCACGATCATGCGCGGCATCGCCGGAGCGGCGGCTCCAGTTGTGACTGCCGCCACGCCCGGCGTGTCACGGGCCGGCGCCCCGGACACCACAGCAGACTCGGACGTGTCGCCCTGCTGTCGCGGCGGCGCGGCGCTGGAGATCCCAGCGACGCTCTCGCTGCGGTTGCACGCGACCACCAGCACCATCATCAGGATCAGTTTCTTCACATCCACCTCCATCGCCCCCATTGGACGCGCCGGACGTCCGGAAGAAAACTTCGGCGGGCTGAAGCCACGCCCTACGTCTTCGCCAGCTTCACCACGATCCGGAACTCCGCGGGCGTCACCGGCTGTACGGAGAGCCGCGAGCCCTTCTGCGTGACGACCATCTTCTCCAGCCCCTTGGTCGACTTCAGCGTCTCCAGCGGGACGATGCCTTTGAACTTCTCCACGAACTTGATGTCGACCATGGACCAGGTCTCATCCTCCGGCTCCGGCCGCGCCTCCCGGCTCACCTCGGCGATTCCCGTCACACCCGCGGGATCGGCGTTCGACGCGTAGAACAGCACGCGGTCGCCGGCCTTCATGTCGCGCATGTAGTTGCGCGCCTGGTAGTTCCGCACGCCGTTCCAGTTCGTGGAGCCGTCGCGCTGCAGGTCGTCGATCGAGTACGCTGACGGCTCGGACTTCATCAGCCAGTGCTTCATGCCCGCGGATTGTAGTGGCAACCCTTTTGAACCGGAGTCAACCAGATGGTCTCGTTCGAGCACGCGCCGCCCGAGGCACGGCAGCTCCTGCCGGTGCGGATCCGTGACCTGGGACTGGCCCTGGAGAGCTCGCCCGTCGCGGAGCTCGTCCGCCACCTGTACGCCGAGCTCGGGCGTGCCCGCCTGCGCCACTTCCGCCCGCGCTGCTATCTGTCGGACGAATGGGGCTCGCCCAGCGGCGAGCCGGTAATCGGGATCCCCTTCTACCTCGGCGACCCGCGCGTGGCCACGCTCGAAGACGCGCTGCACGACGTCGAGGGCGAGCGCGAGATCATGATGTACCTCCGCCACGAGGCCGGCCACGCGTTCAACCACGCCTACCAGCTCGACCGCACGCCGGAGTTCCGCGAGATCTTCGGCTCCACGCGCAAGCCGTACCGCGACGATTACCCGTTCATCCCCTTCTCCCGCGACTTCGTCCGCTACATCCCCGGCTGGTACGCGCAGAAGCATCCGGACGAAGACTTCGCCGAGACGTTCGCCGTCTGGCTCGACCCGAGCTCGAAATGGCGCAAGCGCTACCAGGGCTGGGGCGCCCTGCACAAGCTCGAGTACCTGGACCGAACGGCGCGAGCGCTGGCCGACAAGCCGCCGCCGCGGCCGCACGGCGAGACGGACATCACCACCGACGAGATGGAGAAGACCGTCGAGGAGATGCTGCGCGAGTACCACGTCGACGAGACCGGCATCATCGACGGACTCCCGCTCGACACGGACCTCCTCGACGTCTTCACGTCCGCGCCGGAGACCGCGGGCCTCGCGGCGGACATGCTCGCGCGGCACCGCCGCAACGTCATCGACGACGTTCACTATTGGACCGGCGTCCGCCGCTCGCTGGTGCGTACACTCGTCCTGGCCATCGAGCGGAAGCTGCGCGAGCTGCAGCTGCGCGGCACCCGCGAGCAGATGATCGAGCTGACGGTCTACATCACCGCGCTCTCCATGACGTTCCTGACCGGCAAGAAACGATTGCGGCATACGAGGGCAGCGCGATGAAGGTCACGATCCTGTACAACACGTTCGAGGGTTACGAGGAGTATCCCGGCGCCAACGCCGAGGCCCAGAGCGGGAAGAAGAAGAAAAAGAAGAAGACCGACATCGAGGCCATCGGCGACGCCCTCCGCGCCCTCGGCCACGAGCCGTCGACGCTGGCGATCGACGGGCGTCCGGAGACGCTCACGAACGTCCGCCGCAACGACGCGGAGCTGTTCTTCAACCTCGTCGAGTCGTACGCGGGCGACGACACGATGGAGATGCACTTCGCGGCGTACCTCGACCTGATCGGCAAGCGCTACACCGGCGCGGGGCCGCAGGGCTCGTTCCTGGCGATGGACAAGTCGATCGCCAAGATGATCGTCCGCTACCACGGCCTCCACACGCCTTTCTCCGCGGTCGTGAACCGCGGCCGCGTGGAGCACGCGCAGGACATCAACTTCCCGGTGATCGTGAAGCCGGCGAGCGAGGATGCGTCGAAGG
Source organism: uncultured Acidobacteriota bacterium (assembly GCA_963821585.1). Taxonomy (GTDB): domain Bacteria; phylum Acidobacteriota; class Thermoanaerobaculia; order Gp7-AA8; family Gp7-AA8; genus QHVT01. The sequence goes on along the minus strand of CAWGEI010000003.1, from coordinate 921,562 downwards.
GGATCGACGTGACGTCGGTGGTGCGCTCGGTGAAGGAGCTGCTGGAGAAGATCGCGTACCTGCACGACGAGTTCGACTCGGCGGTGCTGCTCGAGGAGTACATCGAAGGCCGCGAGATCTACGCCGCCGTCCTCGGCAATGACCGCGGCAATGACCGCGCGGAGGCCCTGCCGCTCGTCGAGTTGGATCTCTCGAAGCTGCCGGAGGGCATGCCGCGCATCGCCGGGTACGAAGTGAAGTTCGACGTGAACACCGAGGCGTACAAGGTGACGAAGTCGGCGCCCGCGCGCGACCTCGACGAGGAGACGACGGAGCGCATCCAGCAGACGGCGGTCAGCGCGTACCGCGCGCTCAAGCTCCGCGACTACGGCCGCATCGACATGCGCCTGGCCGCGGACGGGAAGGTGTACGTGCTGGAGGCGAACCCCAATCCCTGGCTCGATCCGGCCGCGGAGTATGTGATGGCGGCCAAGGAGAGCGGGCGGTCGTACACGGACCTGATCGGCGAGATCGTGGAGCTGGCGATGAAGCGGTAGCTGTCATCCTGAGCCGCGAAGACGGCGAAGGATCCCCTGCGGATGCACGCGACGCGCTCAATGCACGGGATCCTTCGCCGCGCTTCGCCGGCTCAGGATGACAGCGAATATCGCTCGAGCGCCACGCACAGGACCTCGATCGCCCGCCGCAGATCCTCGACATTCAGCACGTACGCGATCCGCACCTCGCTTCTGCCGAGGTCCGTGGCGTAGAAGCCGCTCGCGGGGGCGAGCATGACCGTCGCGCCGTCGTGCTCGAACTCCGACAGCAGCCATTTGCAGAAAGCCTCCGCGTTGGCCACCGGCAGGCGCGGCATGCAGTAGAACGCGCCCTCGGGCCTCGACAACTGCACGCCGGGAATCGAGTGCAGTCCCTCGTACAGCACGTCGCGGCGGCGGCGGTACTCGTCGACGACGTCGCGCGTGTAGTCGTCGCCGAGGGTCTCGGCGCCGACGGCGATGAACTGGGCGAGACCCGGAGGCGAGAGACGCCCCTGCGCCATGCGGAACGCCGCGTCGTAGACGTCCGCGTTGCGCGTCACCAGCGAGCCGAGGCGGATGCCGCACGCGCTGTAGCGCTTGGAGAGGCTGTCGACCACGATCACCTGATCGTCCATGTCGTCCAGTTCCAACGCGCTGATCGCGCGGACGCCGGGGTCGTAGACGAACTCGCGATAGACCTCGTCGGAGATCAGGAAGAGCCCGTGGTCGCGGCAGAACTCCGCGATCATCTCCAGCTCGTCGCGGCGGTACACCGTCCCGGTCGGATTGCCGGGATTGCAGAGCATCACGATGCGCGAGCGCGGCGTCAGCGCGCGCTCGAAGACCTCGCGCGACGGCAGATGAAAGCCGTCGCGGCCATGGCTCAGCACGGGCACGAGATTCAAGCCTGACATCGTTGCGAACGCTTTGTAGTTCGCGTAGAACGGCTCGACGACGATCACGTCGTCGCCCTCGTTCGCGCAGGCGAGGAACGCGAAGAGAATCGCCTCACTGCCGCCGGTCGTGGCCAGGATCTGATGGGTCGCGAGCTTCAGTCCGAGGCGGCGCTCGTAATAGCGCTGCAGCGAGCGGATGAACTCCGGCGTGCCGGTGGACGGCGAGTATTCGAGAACCCGCGTGTCGATCTGCTTCAATCGCTCGCGCATGCACGCCGGCGTTTCGATGTCCGGCTGGCCGATGTTGAGGTGCAGCACGCGCGTCCCCCGCGCCTTCGCCGCCTCGGCGAGTGGCGCGAGCTTGCGAATGGGTGAGGCCGGCATCTCCAGCGCGCGCCGGGACAACCCCGGCACGCGCCGTACTTCAAGCTCCTGGAGTAAGGTCATCTATTTCTTCTTGGCGTGCCGGAATACCGGATGTTTCGGATCCTTCCCGGGCTGGGCCTGGTTGAATGGGTATTTATCCGCGGGCAGGCCCGCGTCGCCCCGGTCCGGTCCTTCAGACTGCGAACGGCCGCCGGTCTTGTAGTAGTCCTGGTTCGGGTTTTGTTTGCTCATCCATCTTTAAATTGCGAAGGAGCTGCCAGTTTAAGGCACAAGCCGCCTCTTCAGAAAGTCCAGAACGGACTTCTGGATGTGCATCGTTGTCTTCTTGTTGACCACGGTGTGACGGGTCCTCGGATAGAGCATCATCTCGAACTCGATCCCGGCCTGCTGGAGCTCCTGCGCGAACTGCATCGTGTTCTGCGGATGGACGTTATCGTCCGTGGCGCCATGGATCAGCAGGAGGTGTCCGTGCAGGTCTTTCGCCGCCAGTTTCGGCGCGCTTTTGTCGTATCCCTCGGGGTTGTTCTGGGGCATGAGCATGACCCGCTCGGTGTAGATGGAGTCGTAGTTTCGCCAATCCGTGACCGGCGCGCCGGAGATGCCCGCGGCGAACGATTTGCTGTGTGTCATCGCGTAGGCGACCATGAACCCGCCGTAGCTCCAGCCGAAGATGGCGATGCGGTCGCCGTCCACCCACGGCTGCGTCTTCAGCCACGAGACGCCGTCCTCGAGGTCGCGCAGCTCGACCTCGCCGAGGTTTTTGTAGGCCGGCCACGCGGAGACCGCGCCCTTGCCGCTGGCGGTGCGGTTGTCGCAGATCCAGCCGATGAAGCCCTGCTGCGCAACGAGTTGCAGGAAGAGCGGTGACTGCAGCCCCTGCCCGCCCCACTTGTTCGCCACCTTCGGCGCGTGCGGCCCGGCGTACGTCAGCTGAAAGACCGGATACTTCTTCGCCGGATCGAAGTTCGCCGGCTTGACGAGGATCGCTTCCATGGGGAAGCCGTCGCGGGTCTTCACCTGCATGAGCTCCAGGCGCGGGAGGTCGTAGTCGAGATTCACCGGGTTCGCTTCGACGACGTAGACCTCGCGGCCGTCATTGCGGTGGACGCGGATCTGGTCCGGCGTGCGGATGTCGCTCCATTTGTCGACGTAATGCGTCAGCTTCGGATTGAACGTCGCCGCGTGCGTCCCCTCGGCCTGGGAAAGGCGCTTGAGGCCCGTGCCGTCGAGATTGATGCGATACGTGTCACCGCCGATCGGGCTGCGCTCCGTCCCGGAGAAGTAGACGTACTGGCCGTCCGAGCCGGCGACGTCGCGCACTTCCCATTCGCCGTCCGTCACCTGCCGGATCAGCGTGCCGTCGCTCTTGTAGTGATAGAGGTGACGCCAGCCCGTGCGCTCGGACTGCCAGAGGAACGAGCCGTCCGGCAGCCATTCCGGCTCGCCGAGGGGGGAGACCCAGGCTTTGGTGGTATCGCGGAGGAGGGCCTTGCTCTTGCCGTCCGCCGTGGCGGAGACGAGATCGAGCCAGGTCTGCTCGCGGTTCTGCACCTGGTACGTGACACTCTTCGCGTCCGGCGCCCAGGTGACGTTCACGATCAGGAACTCGCCGCCCGTGTAGCGCCCGTTGTCGACGTCGACGATCTTCCCACCGTCCGCGGGCACGATCTTGAAGGCGACGCGCGGATTCGGATCGCCTGCCTTCGGATACGCGAACGTCTTCACGTTCGGGTGCTGCTCCATGTCGTCGACGATCGTGTACTCCGGCACCATGCGCTCGTCGAGCTGCAGGAAGGCGAGGCGCGACGAGTCGGGGCTCCACCAGAAACCCTTGAAGTTCCCGCGGCCGTAGACCTCTTCCTGGTACACGTAGTCGAGCTTCCCGTTGAGGCGCTGGGCATTGCCATCCGTTGTGAGACGCCGCTCGCGGCCGTTGAGATCGACGACGTAGAGATCGTTCGCGCGGGTGAAGGCGACCTTCTGGCCGTCCGGGCTGAACGTCGGGCTTTCCTCCTCACCCGGTACAGACGTGAGGCGCGTGGCGGTGTTGGACTTCAGCGAGTAGACGAACAGATCGTCCGACGCCTGGAGGACGACCGCCGACTTCTTTGCGTCGAAGTTCAGGGTCCGCGCCTTCAGGGCCTCTTTGGCGGTGTCCTCGCCGAGGGCGCGCTCGAGCTTCGCCTTGTCGAAGAGGGGGCGCTCCTTGCCCGTCGCGACGTCGAAGATCCGCCACTCCACGACCGTGTCGTCGCCGCCCGTGCGCGGCCAGAGGAACGTCGTGTCGTCGATCCATTGGAACCCGCGCTGGACCGCCCCGCCGAAGCGGATCGCGTTCTTCGGATCCGACAGCGCCTCGAGGGTCAGAGCTTTCTTTTGCGCGAGGAGCGGCGTGGCAAGGAGGAGGAGCAGGACCAAGCGTTTCATGCGGGCAGGAGACTATCATCGGCGTATGCGGCTTCGTGCCCTGCTCGCCGCCCTGTTTCTCTTCGCCGCTTGCGCGAAGAAGGATCCGGTCGTGCGAACGATCGATCGCGTGGTCGACGCCGCCGAGGATCGCGACTCCGCGGAAGTCGTGGAGGCGCTCTCCTCCGGCTACCCCGGACGCGCGGAAGTCGCACAGGAGCTGCGGCGCTACTTCTTCGGCTACGAGCACCTCGGCATCACCGTGCGCGAGCTCCAGTCCCAGAGCACGCCCGACGGCGGGGTGGCCACGTTCCGCGTCGACTTCACCGGCGTCCCGAAGAAGGCCGCGGGCCTCGACCAGTTCCTCCCCCGTTCCGCCACCTACCGCTTCGCGCTCGATTTCGTCGTGGAGTCGGGCGAGTGGAAGATCGCGAAGGCGCAATGGGAGCGCGAACGATGAACCGCTTTCCGGACGACGTCCTCGCCTGGATCGGCAAGACCAAGATCCTCGGCATCCGCGCCGGCGCAGGTCCGCACCGGATCATCGGCATCTGGGCGGTCGTCGTCGAGCGCCGCGTGTTCGTGCGCTCCTGGAGCATGAAGGAGCGCAGCTGGTGGCGGACGTTCCTCGAAGACCCGTCCGGCGTCATCGAGGCGAACGGAAAGCAATACGCCATCCGCGCCGTCCGCACCCGCAGCGAGCGCCTCAAGGACGAGATCGACGAAGCCTACGCCACGAAATACAACACGCCCGGCTCGCTGCAGTACGTCAAGGACTTCCGCACGAAGAAGCGCCGGGACACGACCACGGAGCTGGTGCCGGTCATCGTCTGACCTCCGTCCCACTCTGTGTCCTCTGTGCCTCTGTGGTGAAAACACGTGTGCATTCACCACAGAGGCACAGAGCGCACAGAGTGGGACGGAGGCGGCTACCATCAGCGGACCGCTTTTGTGCTACAACCAGGACCATGCCGAAAAAGCCTTACGCCATCGTGTTCATTCATGGCCTCGCACAGAAGCCGGCGCCCGAGAAGCTGCTCGAACTGTGGCTCGGGGGCATCCAGCGCGACAACCCGAGGCCGGACGTCTTCGCCGCGCCCAATCGGGGCATCGGCCTCGACGACGAAGGCGTTCCGCAGGAGCTCAACTACTACGCCGACGTGTTCTACGGCACGGACTACGTGACCAACTTCGACTCGTACTTCGAAGCGGATGCGAGCGCCGAGGCCGAGATCAAGGCCGATGGCCTGGCCGATCCGGATGTGGCCGCGCCGGAGGTCGTCACCCCCAAGGAACTGGAATTCCTGGCGGGCTTCGAGGCAAAGCTCGCGGCGAATCTCGTGGCCAAGCCGCCGGTGGCCGCTGCGACCTCACCCGCCGCGGGACAGGACGGTCTGGAGATCGCCGGCCTTCTGCCCGCGCCGCTGCGGGAGGCCATCATCAAGAAAGCCGCGATGGAGGCGTACTACTTCCTGTTCAACAAGGAGTACCTGCGCAAGGACGGCAAGCGTTTCATGGTGCGGGAGGAGCTGCGCACGCGGCTGCTGGACAAGCTCCGCAAGGCCGCGGAGCAGGCCGAAAAGACCGTCGTGGTCTCGCACAGCATGGGGACCATCGTCGCGTACGACGTGCTGCGCAACTGCGCGACCTGTCCGCCCGTGGACACGCTCATCACGCTCGGCTCCCCGCTGGGAGTGAAGGAAGTGCAGGACGAGCTCAGGGCGGCCGGCGTGAAGAACGTCGACTTTCCGGCCACGACTACCGGCCGGTGGATCAATATCTACGATCCGCTCGACCCGATCTGCGGCGCCGACCCGAAGTTCGCCAACGACTTCAAGGCCGTGGGCGGCAAGCATGTCGAAGACGTCAAGGAATCCAACTGGGGAAAGTGGCGCCACAGCATCAACCACTATTTCTCCGGCACCCTCTTCCGCAAGCATCTGCGCGGCGCGCTCGGAATCTAGACACGTGCACCTCAACGCGCCTTGGGAGATCGCGAATGAATTGAAGGGCGGCAGGTACCCTGACGCCCAACCGTGGAATCTCTCCGCCGCGGCGCAAGCGATTGCCGACGAGCTGATTCCGAGAGGCAACCAGGTCCCGGTCGATGAGATCCGGAAAGCCGTCAAGGTGCTCAACGACAACCGCCACTTCGATCTCACGCACAAGGTGGCCGATGCCTGGCTCGCCTCGCGCGGGTTCGATCCCACCATCCAGAAACGGCTCGTCCAGTCGCTCATCAACACCGGGCGGATCGATGTGGCGGAGGGCCTTGCCCGAAACGGCCTGGAGATTTGCCGGAGCCTGCCGGATGACAAGCAGGCTGCGAGCGAGATTCCGGAGTATCAGGGCCTGCTCGGGCGCATCTTCAAGCAGCGATTCGTGCTCACCGACGACCGCAACTGGCTGAGCCAGGCTTCGGACCAGTACCTGACCGAATACGACAAGGACCGGCGGAACAATTTCTGGCACGGCATCAACGCGGTCGCCCTGCTCGCACGAGATGGGAGCAGCGAGGTCCGTGGGCTGGCCACGGAAATTCGCCGCACCGTTACGAAGGCCTACGAGAAGAAGCCGAGCTCCTGGCTGGCCGCGACGGCGTCGGAAGCCTGCCTCGCCCTCGGCAAGTGCGACGAAGCCGAGCTCTGGCTGTACCGCTTTCTCAACCTCAGTGACACCAAACCCTTCGACATCGACAGCTACTCGCGCCAGCTGCGCGAGATCTGGCAGGGCGACCCGTTCGCCGGCGGCTCCTGCGCCGGCCGCCTCGCCGGCATCATCGCCCGTCACCTCGCGCGCTTCCAATCGCGCGTCGTGCTCGATCCCGCCCAGGTGCCGGCGATGATCTCCGCGATCGAGACAAACGCGGCGGGCCTGGAAAAGAATTTTCTGGGCGAGTCGAGCTTCGGCGTGCAATCGATCCGGGACTTGCTCGAGGCTTGCGCGTCCATCGGCTGCGTGTCCAATTCCCTGGGCGAGCGGCTCGGTACGGGCTTTCTGGTGCGCGGCTCATGGTTCAAGGACGGCTTCGGCGACTCGCCCGTGTTCGTCACGAACGCGCACGTCATCAGCGACAGCGTGAGCAATGCCATCCTGAGGAATGACGCGCGCGTCACGTTCGAGCTCGACGTGGAAGTAAACGGCGCGCGGCGCGCATACAACGTGAAGGACGTGCTGTTCACTTCGGATCCCGGGCGCATCGGCGTGACGAATGGCGACTGCGCGGAGCTCGACTGCACGATCGTGACCCTGGACGGACTCCCGGCGGACACCCCCGTGCTCCACGCCACCGACAAACTGCCGAACGTCAAGCCGCTCACCAAGGCGTTCGTCGCCGGTCATCCGCGCGGCGCGGGGCTGCAGATCTCGCTGCACGACAGCATGCTGCTCGACATCGACGAATTCGAGCGCCTCCTGCACTACCGCACGCCGACGGACCCGGGCAGCTCGGGCAGCCCGGTGTTCAATGCGAGATGGCAGGTCATGGCGCTGCACCATGCGGGAACGAGCGAGACGCCGCGGCTGCACGGCACGGGCTCGTACGAGGCCAATGAAGGAATCGCGCTCGCCGCGGTCCGCAGGAAGGTGAACGCCTGAGAGCATCGTTGACCGTGGACCGTGGACCGGGCGGGCAACGGGTCACGGGTCACGAGCAACGCCGCCTACACCGGCGGCCCGCTCTCCGGGAAGACGACGAGCGTGAATGCCTGCGTGAGCGAGCAACCGGCGGCGTCGGTCACGGTGACGAAGACGACCGTGTCCATCTCGACCTTCGGCTTGCCGATCAACTTGCCCTTGTGCGTCAGGTGGAAACCGTCCGGGAGGGTGTTGTTGTAGACGGAGAACGTGTACGGCTTGGTGCCGCTGACCGCGACGATCTGAAAGTGGTCCGGCGTGTCGACGAAGAACGCCGGGAGGGACTCGGTCTCGTACGTCAGCAGGCACTGCCCGTGTGCGGCGGACGCGGCGAGCAACAGGAACGCGGCGGCAAGCAGGTATTTACGCATAGAAAGATTGTAGGGGTTGGTCCTCCGCGGCGTCAGCGTCCAATTGCGGAAGCCGCCTCCTTCCCCCTCTGTGCTCTCTGTGTTCTCTGCTGTGAAAGTCTCCTTGCAGCCACGGCGAGCCAATGTAGGGCGTGGCTTCAGCCCGCCTCCCCGGTGTGAGCATGGCAGGTTCGTAAAGTCCCCCACCCCGCCCGAGAGGCGGGCTGAAGCCCCGCCCTACATTGGCTCATCTGCACCGTTTTCGTGAACGGCGGTCCGCAACCGTCGGTGGGGGCCTGTGGTGAAAGTCTCCAACTCGCCAAGAGCGACGTGGCGCGCGAAGGCGCGCTGTCGAATCTAGCCCCGCGCTGATGCGCGGGGTTCAGAAGCGTGTGGAGGGTGCGGCCGCGCGAACCCCGCGCACAAGCGCGGGGCTAGATTGGACGGCGCGCCTGCGCGCCACGCGCCCACACACAGAGCGGGGCAGAGGCGGCTATCATCCAAACGTGAAGAACGTTCTCCTCACTCTCCTCCTCGCGCCCGCGCTCTTCGCGCAGCTCTCCCCACGCCCCGCCGACGCCATCGTGCCGGTGGTCGGCTCGACGCGCGGGCAGGCGAATGCGAGCTTCAAGACCGAGTTGCAACTGAGCAATCCGTCCGAGGTGGTGATTGCGGGGTGGTTGTTCCTGCGGCCGCAGGGCGCGGTGCGGCACTACGAGCTGCAGCCGCACACGACGATCTCCTTCGCGGACATCGTCGCGGAGTTGGGCGCAAGCGGGCTGGGATCGCTCGACATCCTCGTCGAGCGCGGACGGGTTCCGACGATCGTCGCGCGCGCCTATGACGACCAGCCCGCGGGGACGACCGGCGCGACGATCCCGCTGGTCCGCGCGGAGTCGATCCTCGGGCGCAACGACTTCGCCGCGCTCGTGGCCCCGCGCGACCTGACGCGCTATCGGTTCAACATCGGCATCCGCGCGCTGGACAGCGGCGCGACGCTGGAGATCATCGTGCGCGCCGCGAACGGCGCGGAGCGCAACCGCCGCACGGCGGAGTACGCGGCGCACCAGTTTGAACAACAGCCCGGCAACACGTTCGCGGGGATCGCCCTGAACGCGGACGACGCCATCGAGGTCATCGTCCGCGCGGGCTCCGCGATCGTCTACGGCTCGACCGTCGACAACGCGACGAACGATTCGAGCGTGCAGGTGCTCACGAAGCCATGAGCTGCCGCAGCACGAACGGCAGGATGCCGCCGTGCTCGTAGTAATCCACCTCGATCGGCGTGTCGATGCGCACGATCACGGGCACCTCGTCCGTCGTGCCGCCGCTCCGCTTGATGCGCAGCGTGGCCTTCTGGCGCGGGCGCAGCTGCGTCCCTTCGATGCCGGCGATGTCGTACGTCTCCGTGCCGTCGAGCGCGAGCGTCTGCGCGTTCGTCCCCTCCTCGAACTGCAGTGGGAGGACGCCCATGCCGACGAGGTTGGAACGATGGATGCGCTCGAAGCTCGACGCCACCACGGCGCGGGCGCCGAGGAGCTTCGTGCCTTTGGCGGCCCAGTCGCGGGAGCTGCCGGTGCCGTACTCCTGGCCGGCGATGATGACGAGCGGCGTGCCTTCCTCGGCGTACTTCATCGCCGCGTCGTAGATCGCCAGGCGCTCCTTCGACGGATAGTGCACCGTCACGCCGCCCTCGACGCCCGGCACCATCAGGTTCTTGATGCGCACGTTCGCGAACGTGCCGCGCGTCATCACGCGGTCGTTGCCGCGGCGTGAGCCGTAGCTGTTGAAGTCCTGGACGTCGACGCCGTTCTCCTGCAGATAGCGGCCCGCCGGAGACGACGGCTTGATCGAGCCCGCGGGGCTGATGTGGTCCGTGGTCACCGAGTCGCCGAAGATCGCCAGCGGACGGGCGTCGAGAATGTCCTTCGCGGCTCCCGCCTGCGCGGCAGGGTCCTCGAAGAACGGCGGCTCCTGGATGTACGTCGACTCCGGGTCCCACTCGTACAGCAGCCCGGTGGACGACGGGATGTCGTTCCACAGCGGGTTCTGGTCCGCGAAGTTCGAGTACATCGTCCGGAAGTCCTCGGGCTGCAACGCGATCGCCAGGACGTCGCGCACTTCCTGGAGCGTCGGCCAGATGTCGCGCAGGTAGACGTCGCCGTCAGTACCGCGGCCGAGCGGGTCGTTGATCATGTCGATGTCGATGCGGCCCGCGAGCGCGAACGCCACCACGAGCGGCGGCGACATCAGGAAATTCGCCTTGATCGACTGGTGTACGCGCGCTTCGAAGTTGCGGTTGCCGCTGAGCACCGAGACGCCGATGAGGTCGTGCCGCGTGATCGCGTCCTCGACGCGCGGGTCCAGCGGGCCGGAGTTGCCGATGCACGTGGTGCAGCCGTAGCCGACGGTGTGGAAGCCGAGGCGGTTGAGGTACGTGTCGAGACCGGCCTTGCGGTAGTACTCCGTCACCACGCGCGAGCCCGGCGCCAGCGACGTCTTCACGACCTTCGGCACCTCCAGCCCGCGCTCGACGGCCTTCTTCGCGAGCAGGCCCGCGGCGAGCATCACCGACGGATTGGACGTGTTCGTACACGACGTGATGGCCGCGATGAGCACATCGCCGTGATGGAGGTCGGCCACGTGCGTCGGCGTGTCCTCCGCGAATGCGACGGCGTCGACGCGGTCCGGCGACGGCCGGTTGTTGATCATCTCGTACTCGGTCAGCTCGCTCGTATTGCGCGTGTCTTTCGGACCGGGAACGCTGGCGTGATCCTGCTCGCCGCCACCGGCCACGTGATCCGACGACGCGCTCGCGCCGACGATCGTCTTCACCTTCCGCGCGATCTCCGACGCCGACTTCCCGTAGCCGTTCGGCGCCTCGGCCTGCAGCATGTTCGTGAACGTCGGCTTGAGCACGTCGATCTCGATGCGGTCCTGCGGGCGCTTCGGTCCGGCGACGGACGCACGCACGGTGGAGAGGTCGAGCTCGAGGACTTTCGTGTAGTGGACCTGTCCCTTGCGCGGGATGCCGAACATCCCCTGCGCCTGGTAGTAGTTGCGGAACGTGTCGATCTGCTCCTGCGTGCGTCCCGTGAGCGCGAGGTAGCGGCAGGTCTCCTCGTCGATCGGGAAGTAGCCCATCGTCGCGCCGTACTCCGGCGCCATGTTGGCGATCGTCGCGCGGTCGGCGACGGGGAGCGACTCCGCGCCTTCGCCGAAGTACTCGACGAACTTGCCGACCACCTTCGCGTGACGGAGAAGCTGGGTGATGGTCAGGACCAGGTCCGTGGCCGTGACGCCTTCCTTCAGCGCGCCGGTGAGGTGCACGCCGATGACATCGGGCGTCAGGAAGTACACCGGCTGGCCGAGCATCCCCGCCTCTGCCTCGATCCCGCCCACGCCCCAGCCGACGATGCCCAGGCCGTTGATCATGGTGGTGTGGGAGTCGGTGCCGACGAGGGAGTCCGGATACCAGACCCCGTCCTTCTCCAGGACGCCGAGGGCGAGGTACTCGAGGTTGACCTGATGGACGATGCCGATTCCCGGAGGGACCACGCGGAAGCCGTTGAATGCCTGCGTGCCCCACTTGAGGAACTGGTAGCGCTGCCGGTTGCGCTTGAACTCGATGTCCATGTTGAGATCGAGCGCGTCGGGACGGTTGGAGAAGTCGACCTGCACGGAATGGTCGATCACCAGGTCGACAGGGACCAGCGGCTCGATGATGCGCGGATCCTTGCCCGCGCGCTGTGCGGCGCTACGCATGGCCGCGAGGTCGACGAGCAGCGGCACCCCGGTGAAATCCTGCAGCAGGACGCGCGCGACCATGAACGGGATCTCGTCCGTGCGCTCGCCGCCGTGCGCCCAGTTGGAGAGGGTGCGGACGTCGTTCTCGGTGATCTTCTTGCCGTCGACATTGCGGAGGACGGATTCGAGGACGACCCGGATGCTCACCGGCAGCGTGGAGACCGGGCCGATGCCGGCCCGCTCGAGCTTGGGGAGCGAGTAGAACTGCCCGCGCTGGCCGTTGCCGAGGTCGAAGGAGTCGAGGGTGTCGAAGGTGTTATGAGGCATTGCGGGGGGAGCATATTTTCCGCGGGGGGAAAAGGGAAGTTACCCGTTGCCCGTGGCCCGGGCCGCTTGGGCGGGCATCGCGGCGTCGCGCGACATGAAGTTTTCGCGGCGAAGCCTCTGTGATCTCTGTGTCTCTGTGGTGAACGTCTCCCTTTTGCCTGCACGAGAAAGAGACCGATTCACCACAGAGACACAGAGATCACAGAGGCTTCGCCGCGAGAACTTTGCCTCTCGCTTCGCAACCCTACGTCGCGGCCGCCCGCGCCGCCACGGCGTCCGCGTCGCGCTTCTTCCGCTCCGGCCAGCCGCGGGCCTTCACCTGCTCGTACGGCATCAGCGAGTTGGCGTAGTAGTCGCGGAGCAGCGTCTGCTCCGGGTGCCATTGCCAGGCGTCTTCGATCTCCGGGATGCCGCCGCGGTCAAACAGATCGTCCTTCCACTGCTCCACAGGGACGATCAGGTGCCGGAGCTCGAGGACGTGTTTCGCCGCCTTCCACACCTCACCCGGGGTCTTCTCGCGCAGCAGCCAGCGGTCGCGATGCTCTTCGCGCATCCGGCCGAGCTCGCGCAGGATCTCTGTCTCCGTCCAGGTCTCGCGGCGCACGAAGAGCGTCGCGACGAGCGTTACCGGCGTCACCGGGAGCGCGTTGGAGATCTCGGTCATGACCAGGTCCGCGAGCTTCTGCAGGTCGCCCTTGCGCTCGTCGAAGCTCGTCGATAGCACGTTCGGATGCTCGCGGATGAACTCGTCGATCGATACCGGACGCCCGAACGACACCACCGCGTACCCGTACCGCTTGAACCGCTTGAACAGGCCGCGGAAGAAGTTGCGGAAGAGGTAGTCGAACGTGGTCTTCAACTTCTGCCCGCGCGTCGAGCGCTCTTCCCGTCCCAGCAGCTCCTGGGTCAGGTTGCGGTCTTCGAGCACGCGGTCGAAGTTCACCGCGGTGGGGATGACGTACAGCGGCTGGGTGAACTTCGGATCGCGCTTGGCGGTGACGAGGTAGTCCAGCATCCCCAGCTTCGGCTTCTGAAACGCGCCGTCACGCGTAAGCCCGCCCTCGATGAACACGCCCTGCGTGACGCCGTGCCGGGTGATGGTCTGCACGAACTGCGAGAGGATCGCGTGATACAGCGGCTCGCGATACCGCCGCCGCACGAAGTAGCCGCCGAACCACTTGAAGACGTGATTGAGCGGCCACACGCGCGCCCACTCCCCGATCGCGTACGACAGGGAGATGAACTTGAAGAGCATGTGCGCGACCAGGACGTAGTCCGCGTTCGAACGGTGGTTGATGATGTAGACCACCGCCGCGCCCTTGTTCGCCGCGGTCTCGTTGAAGTCGCGGATCGGCTTGCGCTCGACGACCACGCGATACAGGAAGTGCATGATCGCCCGCGCCACCGGCGCGCCGATGCGGTAGTACGCAAGGAGGTTGAACTTCGGGACGATCTCCTGCAGGTACTTCCGCGCATGGGCACGCGCCTGCTCGACGGAGACGTGGTGCTCTTTCGCATACGCCTGCACGGCGTGGACGATCTCCGGGCTGCCGAAGACCTCCAGCTCGATCTCCGCATGGCGGCGCTTGAGCTTGAATTTGTCGATGCGGATGCGCCGCTCGCGCTGCAGCCTCCGTGCGGAGCGCTTGCCCCAGGTCACGCCCGCAATGGCCAGCACGATCACCGCTACAGCCGCGCCGGCGAGATAGAAGTTCATGGAGTGCGGCGATTATACGTTCCGCTACGACCAGTAGAACGCTACCGGTGTCTCGATCCGATCTGACACACTGACCCGGTGAGCTCGGCCATCGACGCACTCGAAGCGCGACTCGGCGCGAACTGGTCTGCGATCCGCGGTGCGCGCACGAAGACCGAGGAGATCGTCGCGCGGCTGGGGGAGGTGCTTTCGGACTTCGACGACGCGAACTTCTCGATCGTCGTGACCGGCTCCCTCGGACGCGGAGAAGCTACGGAGGCGAGCGACGCGGATTGGGTCTTCCTCGTCGACGGGCCTTCCGATCCGGAGCACGCGCTTCTCGCACCTCGCATCGCGAGCCGCATCCTCGGCGTCGTACCAAAAAACGTAGGCCAGACGCGCACGTTCGGGGGCATCGTCGCCAGCCACGAGCTCGTGCACTACATCGCCGGCACGCGCGACTCGAACGAGAACCTGACTCGGCGCGAGTACTTCCTGATGCTCGCTGACCTGATCCGGACACAGACCGACGTTCCGCCGCTGGAACTGCTCGCGCGCGTCGTTCTCGAATGCAACGACGACGCACTTGCCGACGAGATCTTCACGTCCTACGATCAGTTCCTCGGCGTGCTCTCCGATCCCGAAGCTCGTGTACGGCTGGAATCGGTTCGTTTCGAGGAAGCGCTTGAGGAACCGGCCTACGCAGGATTGCGCGATGCGAGTCAACGGTTTCGCAGCGGCATCACTCGTCTTTTCTTCGACGCACACCCGAAACTGCCTAAACTGATCCGGGATTTCGGAGTGTTCTGATGAGACCGATCGGCTTTTCCACCGGTGCATTGGCGAAAGGCGACTTCGCGCGAGGGCTCGCGTTGCAGCGAGGGATCGTGCGGATTGACGCGGTGGAGCTGTCCGCTCTGCGCGATCACGAGCTGCCGGCGCTGGTCGGTGCGATTCCCGCGCTGGATCTCGATGGCTTCACCTACGTCTCATTTCACGCGCCCAGCAGGTTGCAGTCCCTCGATGAGGAGCTCGTGTTCGAGCTGCTGCTGCAACTGCCCGCCGCATGGCCGATCGTCACGCATCCGGAGGTCCTGCGAACGCCCACCCTCTGGAGACGCCTCGGCGAGCGTCTGTGTCTGGAGAACATGGATCACCGCAAGAGCACCGGCCGGACGGTGGACGAGCTCCGCACGCTGTTCGAGATCTTTCCTGACGCGACGTTCTGCCTCGACCTCGGACACGCACGGCAGATCGATCCAACGATGGCTTCAGCGCTGCTGATGCTCCGGACGTTCGGCAACCGCCTCCGCCAGTTGCACGTGAGCGACGTCGGCCCTCGCGGCGAGCACCTCCCCCTCGGCGCCACGGCTCGCCACTCGTTCGCGCGCGTGGCGCATCAGGTGCCCGCGGACTGCCCGTTGATCATCGAGTCGATCGTCGCGCCGGAATGGATCGAGCGCGAGCTGGACGCGGTGTGCGCCGCGCTGGAGCTCACCCCCGCACATGCGTGATTCTTAGCGTCGAATCACCGGCGTTCGCATCCGCGCCACCGATGGCATCTCCAGACTGCTGACGTACAGAAACTCCTCCGTCTCCGCGGCGCCGGTAGCCAGGCGGTAGCGGCCCTCGGGGTCCTGGAGACTCGCGAGGACGCGGCCGTCGCCGTCGATGGCGACGATGTGGCCGTAGGCGACGGCTTTGGGGCGGATGAATTGCGGGAGGCGCTGAACGGCTTTGCGCAGGCGCGGCCATCCGGAGAGGCGGTCGAGGAGGCGGTTGCGGGGGAGACGAGGCCGATCCAGTAGCGGCCGTCGCGGCCCGCGGTAAGGTTGTCGGGGAAGCCGGGGAGGTTCTCGATGAGCGGCTCGGTGCGTCCTTTGTTCGGGCCTGCAAGCCAGTGGCGAAGGACCCGGTAGCTGCCGGTCTCCGCGACGAGGACAAACGCGCCGTCGGGCGAGACGGCGACGCCGTTGGGAAAGTTGAGGTTGGCGATGAGGGTGCGCGTCTCGTGGGTCGACGGGTGGTAGACGAGCAGGCGTCCGTGGCCGCCGTGCTCGAGGATGTCGAGCAGGCTGGCCTCGTAGGAGCCGTTCCAGGTGCGCGGGCTGAACTTGGCGGAGGAGTCGGTGAAGTAGACGTCGCCCGCGGGCGAGACGTCGACGCTGTTCGGATACCCGATCTCGCCTACCAGCGTCGTCACCTGCCCCTCGGGCGTCACGCGCAGGAGGCCGAGGAGCGCATCCGCGACGTAGAGTGTCCCGTCCCGATCGAACTTCAGTCCGAGGGGGCGGTCGCCGGTGGAGAGCCATGCGCGGCCGTCGCGGAGGATGCGGCCTTCCTTCGTCCCGGTGCAGACGCGGCCCTGTTCGTCGACGGCGATCGTCTCGGGGCCGTGGTCGCCGCCGATCGGCAGCAGCTCGAGAGCGCGCAGCCGCTCGTTCTTCGCGAACGGTCCGGTGAAGCCGGCGTCGACGGGCGCGTTCCAGGCGACGGGATCGACGGGCACGGGCCAGAAGGCCAGATAGAGCGCGATCGAGGCGACCAGAAGCAGGACGATCCCACGCAACCGCATCCCGGAAAGCGTAGCAGGTGTACCCTCGCAGCATGATCAAAGCCGCAGAGAAAGCGCTGGCGCTCGTCCGCAGGCTCTGCCTCGCCCTGCCGGACTCGGAGGAGAAGATCGCCTGGGGCGAGCCGACGTTCCGCGTGGGCGGCCGGCTCTTCGCCATGTTCGCCAACGACCACCACGGCGACGGGCGGATCGCGCTCTGGTGCAATGCGCCCGAGGGGGCGCAGCGGGACATCGTGGCCTCGGATGAGGAGCACTTCTTCGTGCCGCCGTACGTCGGGCCGGGGGGATGGATCGGGATGCGCCTGGACCGGAAGCTGCCCGAGAAGGCGATGGCCGCGGTGATCGCGCAGGCATATGAGACGACCCGAGCGAAACTGAAGGGAAAGCGGAGGCGTGTGACAGCGTGACCCGTTGCCCGTGACTCGTTGCCCGTGACCCGTGGCGCGCGAAGGCGCGCCGTCGAATTGCGGCCGCGAAGGCGGTCGCTCGAAAGGCGCGGTTGTAGCGGCCGCCTTCGCGGCCGCGATCCTGTTCGACCCAGAACCCCGCGCATCAGCGCGGGGCTAGATTGGACGGCGCGCCTCGCGCGCCACGGGCCACGGGCCACGGGCCACACTTAAGAATCCCTTAAGAAGTTCTCTCGCCGGACGCGCGTACGCACGCTTCTTTTCCGAACTAACTAGCAAACACTTAGCAACGCGAACGCCCGCGCAAACGCACATTGCACCTCGAACGAACGTTGGAGGAAGCAATGAACACCCGTCAGCGCATCACCACAGTCCTGATCACCGTCGCGAGCCTGACCGTCGCCGGGACGCTCACGGCTACGGCCGCGAAGAAGTCCGCGCAGGCCGAGCAGCAGGCGAAGGCCCGGCAGGCCGCGCAGGCGAAGATCAAGCGAGGCGAGTACCTCGTCACCATCGGCGGCTGCAATGACTGCCATACGCCCTTCAAGCTGGGCCCGAACGGTCCCGAGCCGGACATGACCCGCGCGCTCTCCGGCCACCCCGAGAACTTCCCGATGCCCGCGCCGCCGAAGCAGCTCGGCGAGGGGCCGTGGATCTGGGCGGGGGCCGCGACGAACACCGCCTTCGCCGGTCCATGGGGTGTGAGCTTCGCCCGCAACCTGACGCCCGACCGCCTCACCGGCATCGGCATCTGGGACGAGGCGATGTTCAAGAAGACTATCCGCAGCGGCCGGCACTGGGGCGTGGGACGCCCGATCCTCCCGCCGATGCCGTGGCAGAACTACGCCCGCGCGACGGACGAAGACCTGAGCGCGATCTACACGTACCTGCGCAGCCTGAATCCGGTGAACAACCAAGTGCCGGACGCGATCCTCGCGCCGCCGCCCCCGGTGAAGACAGCCTCGAAGTGAGTTGATAGTTGACAGTCGACAGTTTGCAGTTGGCAGGAGCGAGAAGAAACTCCTGTCAACTGCCTACTGCAAACTGCCAACTAGAACTTCTTCAGCTCATCATCCAGGAACCTCAGCGCGTTCTCGAGGGCGGTGCGATGCACGGGACTTCGCGCCGCCTCGAGCTCGCGCGAGACGCGGGAACGTGAGAGCTCCAGCCCCGCGCGTTTCTGCTTCCGCTCGACCTCCTCGGCCGACTCCTTCCGCCTCGCGCCGCCGCGCTCGAAGATCTCGTCCTGCTGCGATTCCACCGACTTGCTTTCCCATCCGCGAGCCATGAGGGGATTTGATGCAGACTTGACACCACAACGCAACAGGGGTGGCCTCTATCATCGCCTCCGTCCATTTCGGGCAGGAGGAGCTTCTCTTGATGCGCAGAGCCGCGTTCGCCGTCCTCGTAACGCTCGCCCTATCCCTCACCCTCACCGCACAGACAGCAGACGAGATCATCCGGAAGTACATCGCACAGTCGGGAGGCATGGAGCGCATCCAGTCCGTCCACACCCTGCGCCGCTCCGGCACCTTCACCGGCGGAGGCGGCTTCGAAGCGAAGATCCTCGAAGAAAACAAACGCCCCAGCGGCGTGCGCCAGGAGCTCACGCTCCAGGGCATGACCCAGATCACCGCGTGGGACGGCTCCAGCGGCTGGAAGATCTCCCCGTTCGGCGGCAAGAAGGACGTCGAGAACCTCAGCGAGGACGAGACGAAGTCCATCCTCTCCGACGCCGACTTCGACGGCCCGCTGGTGAACTACCAGCAGAAGGGGAACAAGGTCGAGCTCATGGGCACCGAGCCCGTGGAGGGCACCGACACACACAAGCTCAAGGTCACGCTGGCCAACGGCGAAGTGCGCTACTACTTCATGGACCCCGACTTCTTCGTCCCGATCAAGATCGAGACGCGGCGCGTGATCCGTGGCGCGGAGCGCGAGTTCGAGACGACGTTCGGCGATTACAAGTCCGTGAACGGCTGGTACCTCCCCCACTCCCTCGAGCAGGGCTTGAAGGGCAGCCCGTTCCGCTCGTCCGTGACCTACGAGCAGATCGAGGCGAACGTGCCGGTCGCGAACGCCCGCTTCGCGAAGCCGGGCACGCAGGCCCCGGCCGACGAGCCGATGCCCGCGGCGCCCCCCATCGCGGCGTCCGAGGCGCCGGTGGCGGCGGCGAGCAACGCGCCGGTGAAGATCGACTCCGACACCATCTCCGGCCTCGGCGCGCGCAACATCGGCAGCGCAACGATGAGCGGGCGCATCTCCGCGGTCGACGCTGTCCGCGAAGGGCAGCGCCTGACGATCTATGTCGCCACCGCCAGCGGCGGCGTGTGGAAGTCGGTCAACGGGGGAACGACGTTCAAGCCCGTTTTCGACAAGCAGCCCGTGCAATCCATCGGCGCGATCGCCATCGACCCGAAGAACCCGAAGACGGTCTGGGCCGGCACCGGCGAGTCGTGGACGCGCAACAGCGTCTCCATCGGCGAGGGCGTCTACAAATCCGTGGACGGCGGCGACAACTGGGCGTACATGGGCCTCAAGGACTCCGAGCGCATCACCAAGATCGCGGTCGATCCGACGGACTCGAACACGGTTTGGGTCTGCGCGCCCGGCAAGCTCTGGAGCGACTCCGACGAGCGCGGTGTCTACAAGACCTCGGACGGCGGCAAGACGTGGACGAAGGCCCTGAAGGGCGCGAACGCGTCGACCGGCTGCTCGATGCTCTCCCTCGACGCAAAGAATCCGAAGACCGTCTACGCCGGGATGTGGGACTTCCGCCGCACGGGGTGGACCTTCCGCTCGGGCGGTGAAGGTCCGAGCGCGCAGAGCGGCAGCGGCCTGTTCAAGTCGACCGACGGCGGCGCGACGTGGACGGAGCTGGACTCGAAGTCCGCGCCAGGCCTGCCGTCGAAGCCGTGGGGTCGCGTCGCGGTCACGGCCGCGCCGTCGAATCCGAGCGTCGTCTACGCGCTCATCGAAGCGGAGCCGCCGAAGAACGGCCTCTATCGCTCCGCGGACGGCGGCAAGACCTGGGAAGCGCGCGACCGCAGCCAGATGGTGGTCTGGCGCCCGTTCTACTTCGCGCACCTGATCGTCGATCCGAAGGACGAGAACAAGGTCTACAAGCCCAACCTCTCGCTGATCGCTTCCAACGACGGCGGCAAGACGTTCACCAACATCAACGGTGGCACGCACGGCGACCACCACGACGTCTGGATCGATCCGCAGAACACGGATCACCTGATCACCGGCGACGACGGCGGCCTCTGGTACTCGTACGACGCGGGCAACCGCTGGTGGAAGGCGGAGAACCTGCCGGTCTCGCAGTTCTACCACGTGAGCGTCGACAACGACTCGCCGTACCACGTGTACGGCGGCCTGCAGGACAACAGCTCGTGGGTCGGCGATTCCGAATACCCGGGCGGCATCACCAACGGCCGCTGGGAGAACATGTTCTACGGCGACGGCTTCTGGATGTTCGTCGATCCGACCGATCCGGACTACATCTACGCCGAGTACCAGGGCGGCAACATCGGCCGCGTCAACCGCAAGACGCACGAGATCCGCAACGTGCAGCCGCTGCCGGGCTACAAGGAAGGCAAGCTGCGCTTCAACTGGAACGCGCCGATCCATGTCTCGAAATCGGGCACGGTCTACCTCGGATCGCAGTTCCTCTTCCGCACGAAGGACAAGGGGCAGACCTGGGAGCGGATCTCACCCGACCTGACGACGAACGACCCGGCCAAGCAGAAGCAGGAGCTGTCGGGCGGCGTCACGGTCGACAACTCCGCGGCCGAGATGCACACGACGATCTACGCGATCGCCGAGTCGCCGAAGAACGCGGACGTGATCTGGGCCGGCACCGATGACGGCAACGTGCAGGTGACGCGCGACGGCGGCAAGTCGTGGACGAACACCGCCGCGAACATCGCCGGGCTGCCGAAGCCGGCGTGGATCTCGTACGTGGACGCCGGCCACTTCGACGAGGGCACGGCGTACATCACCGTGGACATGCACACGTCGGGCGACATGCGCCCGTACGCGTACCGCACGATGGATTTCGGCAGGACGTGGACGTCCGTCGTCCCCGCCGATGGAAACGTCCGCGGCTACGCGCACGTGATCCGCGAGGATCTCGTCAACCGCGACCTCCTCTTCCTCGGCACGGAGCTGGGCCTGTGGGTCTCCATCGACGGCGGGAAGCAGTGGGCGCAGTACACGGGCGGCGACCTGCCGAACGTGGCGGTGCGCGACCTGGTCATCCATCCGCGCGATCACGACCTGGTCATCGCCACGCACGGCCGCGGGATCTGGATCGTGGACGACATCACGCCGCTGCGCGCGCTGACGCCGGACGTGCTGCAGCAGGACATCGCCTTCGTCGGTACGAACAAGGTCGTGCAGAGCCTGGAAGCCTTCGCCGGCTGGTCGAACGGCGACGCCGTGTACACGGGACCGAATCCTCCGGGCGACGCGGTGATCACGTACTACCAGAAGCGCCGGCACATCTTCGGCGACCTGAAGATCGACATCGCCGGCGCGGACGGCAAGACCATCGGCACGATCCCGAGCAGCAAGCGCCGCGGCCTGAACCGCGTGGCCTGGTCCATGCGCACTCCCCCGCCGCAGGTGCCGCCCGCGGCCACCGCGGCGTTCGCCGCGTCCGTCGGGCCGCGCGTGCTGCCCGGCACGTACACCGTGAATGTAACCAAGGACCGCAACGTCTTCTCCTCGAAGCTGGAGCTGCTGCAGGACCCGCGTACCACGCACTCCATCGACGATCGGCGCGCGCAGCTCGCGTTGGCCAACAAACTGCACTCACAGCTGGGGGAGATGACCCGCGCGGTCGAGCGCATCAACTCCGTGCGTCTCGCCCTCGACGATCGGGCGGCGAAACTCGGCAGTGACGCGCTCGCCAGGAAGATGCGGACCGCGTCGGCAGGCGTCGACGGGATCCGCCGGCGGGTCGTCGCCACGAAGGAAGGCGGCATGATCACCGGTGAAGAGCGGCTCCGCGAATTTCTCGCGGACCTGTACGGCTCCGTCAACGGCTACGAAGGCCGCCCATCGGCGGCGCAGGAGGAGCGCGCGAACGCGCTCGCCCGCGAGCTGGCGGACGTCGTGCGCGACTTCGACGCCTGGTCGGCGAAGGAGCTGCCCGGGATCAATGCGGTACTGAAGAAGAAGGGACTCGATCCAATCACATGAAGAAACTTGTATTTGCTTTGCTGCTCGTGGCCGCGTGTCAGCGCGCGGAAGTGGTGGAGTCGACGACGACTCAAGCTGTTGAAACGACCGAGACGGTCTCGACGACGACGACGGTGCCCGACGACTCGACGACTCGTTCCCCTACCCCGCCCGCCCTCCCTTCGGTCACCGGCCCGAAGCTCGCGTTCGTCGATGAAGCGGCGAAGGATCCGTCCTTCGCCGCCTATCGCGACCAGCTCCTGGCCGCCGTCCGCGCCCGCGACGCGAAGACCGTCGTCGCGCTCTCCGATCCGAACATCCGCACGTCGTTCGGTGGAGGCGGCGGCCGCGCGGCGCTGGAGCAGGCGCTGAAGGAGGAGACCTGGGGCGAGCTCGAACAGATCCTCTCCCTCGGCGGCACCTTCCGCGAAGGGATGTTCTGGGCGCCGTACGTCTACGCCGCCTGGCCCGAGTCGCAGGACGCCTTCGAGACCCTCGCCGTGATCGGCGATGACGTCCCCCTGCGCGAGTCCGGCGATGCGAATGCGCCGCCGATCGCCACGCTCTCCCGCGATCTCGTCACCCGCGCGTCCGCACCCGGGGCAGGCGGCGCATGGACGAAGGTCAAGACCGCCGACGGCAAGACCGGCTTCGTGGAGTCGAAGTCCCTCCGCAGCCCGGTCGGCTATCGGGCGGGCTTCCTGAAGACGAAAGACGGCTGGCGGATGAACGCCTGGGTGGCGGGAGACTGAAGGGCACGTCTGTGACTCTCGAGCAAGGCTCGATCACGTTCTTCTACCGTCCGCGCGTGGAGGAACAGCATCCGAACGAGCTCGAAGACGTGCAGCGCCTGCTGCTCCTCCTCGCGCCCGAGGGCTCGGCGTTCGAGCGGCTGATCGCCGTCGGACGCAAGCGCCTCCCCCGCTCCGCGCACCGCGACCGCTTCTGGGGCTTCGTCGACCTCATCCTCACCCCCTACGACATGCACGCCGCCCTCGGCGCCCAGATGTACGGCACCGAGACCCGCGGCCTCCGCCACCTCCCCGCCGCGCGTGCGTTCGCCGAGGGGACGTACGAGGTGGAGACGCACGGGCCACACGCGCACCTCCGCTGGCACATCGAGCGGTTCGAGTACGAGGACGCGGTGGCGATGGAGATCCCGGTCGAGGAGGACTCCGACTACATCCTCACCATCGCCAATCCCGACCCGGCCGTCTGGGGTGTCGTCGAGACGCCCGAACTTCAGTCCACGCTCTTCGACGCCCTGGAGATGCACGTCACCGTGCCCACCCCCTTCCCACCCGCCCTCCAGCAACGCTTCCGCGACCGCAAGTTCGCGCAGCTCGACACGACCGAGTGGCTCGACCACCCCGGCGCGGAGCTCGTGTTCATCGGGGCAGGGGAACAACGGTTGTTCACGGAGTGAATTCAGCGATCTCGCGGAACTCCTCGTCGCTCAACTCCACCTCCGCCCCTTCCATGTTCTCCTCGAGGTGCTTCACCTTCGACGTGCCGGGGATGGGCAGCATGACGGGCGACCGGCGCAACAACCACGCGAGAGCCTTCGGCGCGGGCGTCGCCAGCTTGCCGGTCTGCAGCGGGTACCAGGGGATGAAGCCGATGTTCTCGCGCTCGCAGTGCTCGAGCACGGGCTCCCATTCGCGGTCGGCGAGGTTGTAGCGGTTCTGCACGGACACCACGGGGAAGTGCCGCCGCGCGCGCTCGATCTCCTCGATCGTCACCTCCGACAAGCCGATGTGCCGGATCTTCCCGGCGCGCTGCGCATCGGCGAGGAAGCCGAACTGCTCGTCCTCCGGCACGTTGGAATCGATGCGATGGAGCTGATAGACGTCGATGCGCTCGAGCCGCAGGCGTTGCAGCGAGCCTTCGAGCTCCTCCCGCAGCCGCTCGGGACGGCAGTTCACGGTCCACTTTCCGGGGCCGCCGCGGTCGAAGCCGCCCTTGGTCGCGATCACGAGGTCTTTCGGATACGGATGCAGCGCCTCGGCGATCAGCTCCTCGCTCACCTTGGGGCCATACGACTCCGCGGTGTCGATGAGATTCACGCCCAGCTCGATCGCGCGGCGCAGCACGCGCAGCGCCTCGTCGCGGTCCTTCGGCGGGCCCCAGATCCCATCGCCGGTGATGCGCATCGCGCCGAATCCGAGGCGGTGGACGGGGAGGTCGCCGCCGAGGTGGAAAGTGCCACTTTTCGATGCGTGTGTCATGCGCGCATCCTATACTCCCCTCGGGAATCGAGGTGGCTGCGTCCCTCCCAAGACGCAAGAGGTTCGTAGCAATGCCAGGAGGAAAAACTTGGATGACGACAGCGAGATCATCGCTGATGGCGAGAAGCGGGAGATTGCGCTTACACAGCTCCGCGACGCGGTGGCGGCGTGCAGCGATGCCGATCTCACGCGTGACGAGATTCTCCGTTACGTCCATCCTCTGTTCACCGACGACGACGTCTACATCGAGGGCTCGCTCTTTGATCATCTCGATGATGGCGACGCCTCTGAGATCATCCGGATCATCTACGGCGTGATGCCCGAAGGGGGGACGCTGGCGTTCTCGGTCGAACGACGTTCGCGGAGCAAGATCCTCCAGCTCTGCAAAGACGCGGACGTCGGCCAAGGCAACGTCACCATCATCTGGGAGGGGAAGTCGCTGCGCGTGTCGATTGTGAAGCTGCAATCCTGACCTGCTCCAAACCTGTCAGCATCACCGACAACCGCCTCCGGTCGCGGTTCAACCCCGCCGGCACGAACGTCTGCACCGCTGTGATGTGCAACCGCGCGACGCCGCGCGGTAACGGGAGCTCGATCACAGTCTCGCGATCGCGGGCAACGATCGCTCCGGCGCTCGCACCCCCTTCCACCGCGACCGAGACCCCGTTCGACGCCAGCGGATAATCCTCCGGCACCGCGAACGTCAGCCGCACGCGGTCGGCGCCGAGGTCCGGCAGCACGATCGCGCCCCGCGCGCCCAGCCAGCGCCAGGTCTGCGAGCCCTTCCGCTCGGGCGGCCAGATTCCCTCCACCGCGAGGAAGCGGCGTTCCGCCGGCATCGGCAGCACCGACACCGCGCCGTAGTGATCGCGCGTCAGCTTCGAACACGCGTCCGGCGTTTCCCAGCGGAACACCTTTCCGCCCGGCCCGGTCACCGCGCTGTCCGTCAGCTCGAAGATCGGCCGGTCCACGCGGTTGCCGAACCGCAGCAGCCCCTCATCCACGCGCATGCACGTGTAATCGCGCAGCAGGTTCTGCACGTGCGGCTTCAGCGGCAGGTCGTACAGGATCAGCGCGTTCCGGGGAGCGACCGTGCGCAGATACCGGATCGCCGCGACCGGAGGCGACGGACTCACGGTCCGCTGCCGCAGGATCGGTGCCGCGTAGAGATAAGCGCCGGCCATGTATGCCCCGACCAGCACCCACCCCGCGCGCGACACGCCGCGGAGCGACTCGATGCCGAGGATGGCCAGCAGCGCGATGCCCGGATGCGCCGGCAGCGCGTAACGCGCGCCGTCCGCCGGGTCCATCATCCACATCGCGAACGCGAGATAGACCACGGTCATCACCACCACCGGCAGCACATTCCACATCCGCCGCCGCACCGCGGCCACCAGCCCGAGCGCCGCCAGCAGCAGCACCGGCGCCGCCAGCCACTTCGGCCCCCACGGGTGTGCGACGAACCGCATCCCGATCTGCGCGAGCGTGCGGCCCGACCGCGAGATGTCCGCGTCGTGCTCCGCGAAATATGCGGCCTGTCCCGACAGCCACTTCCAGAATCCCATCACGCCGCCCGTGGACACCATCAGCGGCACCAGCCACGCCAGACAGGCCACGCCGAACGAGCCGATGGCCACGAGCCGCTCGCGCCATGTGCGCATCAGCGCCACCGTCACGAACAGCATCGGCACGACGGCGATGGCGAACTGCGGCCGCCATCCCACCGTCGCCGCGCACGCGATGCCGAACCAGAGCGGCGACCGCCGCGCCCCCAGCCACAACGCCAGCGCCAGCAACGCCAGCGCCCCCGCGTCCGCCAGCGCCAGCGTCACGTGGACCAGCATCGCCGGCATCCCGTAGAACAGCGCCGCGCCGAGGACGCCAGCGCGCGTGCTGCCGGTGATCGCGCGGAACGCCAGCACCAGCAGCGCGAAGCCGGCGACGGTCAGGAACGCGTTCATCGCGATCAGCGTCCGGAACGCGTCCCCCCCCGTGAAAGGGCGGAACAGCGGCTTCACGACCTTCGCCGCCCCGATGAACAGCGGAGCCCCCGGCGGCGGCGGAAAATGCTTCAGCGGCTCGTACCGCTCCACACCTTTGGCGAAGAGGTTCTCGTCGTACTCCCAGATCGTGATCGGAAGCGAAGTGAGATGGAGGACGACCACGGCGACCGCCACGAAGGCCAGGACGAATTTCACGCCTGTCTATAATCGCCGCTGTGTCAACCGAGAAACGGAGCCGCGGCCGACCGCGGCGTGAAGGTGCGGACGAGGAGATCCTCGCCGTGGCGCGGACGATGCTGTCCGAGGGCGGCTATAGCGAGCTGACGGTCGACGCCGTCGCGGAACGCGCAGGCGTCGCGAAGACCACCGTCTATCGCCGCTGGCCGTCGAAAGGCGCGCTCATCACGGCGCTGATCCCTCCGCCAGGGGCGTACGCCGACGTTGCTGCTGTGCTGCGCGACGTCGAAACGCTCCTCACGCCCCTCGCTGATGCCTCCGACGACGCCGAAGTCCTCGGCGTGATCCGCGCGATCCTCCGCTCGCGGCGTCCGGCACTCGTCGGGCTCTTCGGCGACGCAACGCGCGCGGACGAGCTCCTAGGCGCGGTCTGGATGAAGTTGTTTATCGCATAAGGCGCGCCGGCCGCCGGCCGGCCGGTCCACCGCCCGCTGGGCGGTACCGGCGAGCCGCCGGTGGACCGGCCGGCCCGGCGGCCGGCGCGCCTTCAGATACGCTTCGCCAGCGCAACCGGATCGCCTTCATTGCGGTTCATCAGCACGATCACCGCCCGCCCCTCCGCGGGCCAGCGCACGATCGCGGTGCGGAAGCTCACCGTGTCGCCGTAGTGGTAGATCGTGTCGTCCGCGTAGAACCATCCGCGGCCGTAGCGGACGCCCGGCTCGCCGGTGTCGACGTACGGGAAGCCGTCGTCCAGCGAAGCCACCTAGCGCGCGAGATCGTCGATCGACGAATAGATCCCGCCGTCGCCGCGCGTCGCGCTGGTGACGCTTTGATCGCGGCGCACCCACCGTCCCCCTTCCCGGTCATAGCCGTACGCGCGATTCGTCGCCGGCGGGCCGAGGGTCGTGGCGTGCATGCCGTGCTTCGCGAAGACCTCGTCGTGCAGGAACGATTCGAGCGAGCGCCCCGACACGCGCTCGATCAGCAGGCCGAGGAGGACGTAGCCGGTGTTGCTGTAATGGAAGCCCGTGCGGTTCGTCGTCGTGAGCGTGCGCAGCACGTCGGCGTCGCTCACCTGCTCCACCTGCTCCGGCGGGATCAGGTCCTCGTAGTCGGCGATGCCCGAGGTGTGCGTGAGCAGGTGCTGGACGGTGGTACCGAAGATGGCGTCGTCGTACCGCAGCGCCCCACCCTTCACCAGGATCGCGATCGCCTCGGCGATGAACGGCTTCGTGACCGAGGCGAGGCGGAAGTTGGTCGAGGGGGTAACCGGCGTGCGCGATTCGAGGTCGGCCAGTCCGTGGCACTCGCGAAGTACGACCTCCCCGTCGCGCAGCACGGCGATCGCAATGCCGGGATTGTCACCGGAGTATTCGAGCATCTCGTTAACCATCTGACGTCTTCAGCGTAATACGATCATGGACAGCATCCTGCAGGATCTCCGCTATGCGCTTCGGTTGCTCCGCCGCAACCCGCTCTTCACGCTGACGGCGGCCCTCTCGCTGGCCATCGGCATCGGTGCGAACACCACCATCTTCTCCCTCGCCACCGCGCTGCTGTTCCAGCCGCCGGCGGGCGTCGTCGACGCGAACCGCATCGTCGACGTCGGCCGCTCGCAGGACGGCGAGGGCTTCGACAACAACTCCTATCCGAACTTCTTCGACGTCCGCGCGCGCAATCGCGTCTTCACGGACGTCTACGCCTACCGCATGGACCCGCAGCCGATGAGCCTCGGCAATCCCAGCGGCGCGGAGCGGATCTTCGGCGGCATCGTGTCGAACAATTACTTCGACACTCTCGGTGTTCAACCGGGCCTGGGCCGGCTACTTTCCCGCAACGATCCCGCCGCGGCGGGTGCGTCGCCGCTCGTCGTGTTGTCCCATCGCTTCTGGGCGCGGCGCTTCAACAGCGACCCGTCCATCGTCGGACGCAAGCTCGATCTCAACGGCCATCCGTTCACCGTCGCCGGCGTGGCGCCGGAAGGATTCCAGGGCACCACGGTCATGACGCCGGACCTCTGGGTTCCGATGAACATGGCGGCGGAGGCGTCGCCGCGGCAGGGCGCGGACATGCTGACGAGCCGCGAGTCGGTCTGGCTGCTGATGGGGGCGCGACTGAAGCCTGGCGTCACGCTGCAGCAGGTGCAGGCGGAGCTCAAGAATCTCGGCGCGGCCCTGGAGCGCGAGTATCCGGACGCGAACCGCGGCCGCGGACTGCGCGCCGTGGCGCTGTCGCCGATCCCGGGCAACGGCGCGCCGATCGCCGCGTTCATGGCGGGGTTGATGGGCGTCGTCGGACTGGTGCTGGCGGTAGCGTGCGCGAATGTCGCGGGAATCCTGCTCGCGCGCGCAACGGCGCGCCGTCGCGAGATCGCGGTGCGCCTCGCCCTCGGCGCCGGACGGGCGCGGCTCGTGCGGCAGATGCTCGTCGAGACGGTGGTGCTGTTCGCGGGCGGCGCGTTCCTCGGGCTGCTGGTCGCGCGGGTGATGACGCGGCTGATCATTTCGCTGCTCCCGACGCTGCCGGTGCCGGTGGGCCTCGCGCCGGCGATCGATGCGCGGACGATCGCGTTCACGGTAGGCCTGTCGCTCGTCGCGGCAATTCTCTCCGGACTCGCGCCCGCGCTCC
This sequence comes from uncultured Acidobacteriota bacterium, assembly GCA_963821585.1. Taxonomy (GTDB): domain Bacteria; phylum Acidobacteriota; class Thermoanaerobaculia; order Gp7-AA8; family Gp7-AA8; genus QHVT01. The sequence goes on along the minus strand of CAWGEI010000003.1, from coordinate 892,391 downwards.
ATGCGTCGAAGCGCGACGTCGTCAGTGCCCTGAAATCGGACCAGAGCGGCCGGGAGCGCATGCGCCTGCGCAGCGTGTTCGTCGTCGCGCAGGTGGCACTGAGTATCGTGCTGGTCGTGGGCGGAGCGCTGTTCGTGCGCGCCCTGCAGCGGGCGGCGACGATCGACCCGGGCTTCGATCCGCGCGGCGTCGAGCTGGCATCGCTCGATCTCGCCCTCGGCGGCTACACGGATGCCACGGGGCCGCTGTTCGCGCGGCAACTGCTGGAGCGCGTGCGCGCCACCCCGGGCGTGGAGAGCGCGTCGCTCGCGGCGCAGATCCCCTTGGGCCTCGGCGGCATGGGCCTCGGCCAGCTGATGCTGCCGGGCGGCGATCCGGAGCGCGACGCGATCCGCACGGACTGGAACCTCGTCGAGCCGGGCTACTTCCAGACGATGCGCACGCCGCTCCTGCGCGGACGCGATTTCACGGCCGCCGATGACGCGCGCGCGCCGTGGGCGGCGATCGTCAATCAGCGCATGGCCAATCAACTCTGGCCGGATCAGGACCCGATCGGCAAAACGCTGGTGCAGGTCCGCGGGCCGGAGGACAAGCACACGCTGACCGTGGTCGGCGTCGCCCGCGACGGCAAGTACCGCTACCTCGGCGAGGAGCCGGCGCCGTTCATCTACGTCCCGCTGCAGCAGCAGTACGAGTCGCGGACGACGATCGTGGCGCGCTCGACGCAGGGGCAGCGGCTCGCGGGCGAGCTGCGCGCGCTGCTGGCGTCGATGAATCCGAACCTGCCGATCGTGACGTCGCAGACGCTGGAAGACTACGCCGCGTTCGGCCTCCTCCCCCAGCGCATCGCGGCCTCAGTCTCCGGCAGCCTCGGCATCGTCGGCCTGCTGCTCGCGGCGATCGGCATTTACGGCGTAACGGCCTTCATGGTCACGAGCCGCACCCGCGAGATCGGCATCCGCATGGCCCTCGGCGCGCAACGCGCGGACGTAGTCCGCCTCGTGCTGCGCCAGGGGATGCGGCTCGTGCTGATCGGCGTGGTGGTGGGGATCGCACTGGCCGCGGGCGCGAGCCGCCTGATCCAGTCGATGCTGTTCGGCGTCGGCCCGGCGGACCCGGTGGCGTTCGTCGCCGCGTCGCTGGCGTTCATCGGAGTCGGCCTCGCCGCCTGCTGGCTCCCCGCACGCAAAGCAACCGCGATCGAAGCCAACGAGGCCTTACGCGCCGAATGATATGGAGTGCGGAGGCAACGCCTCCGCTTTCCTATTCGCACGTTTCACGCGCAGGCCGCGCGAATTACAAAGCGGAGGCGTTGCCTCCGCACTCCATATCACTTCATCGAGAGCGCGATGCGTCTGCGTTCGAGGTCAACGCTCACCACTTTCACGCTGACACGATCCCCCACCTTCACCACCGCATGCGGATCGCGCACGAACTTGTTCGCGAGCTGCGATACGTGCACGAGGCCGTCCTGGTGGACGCCGATGTCGACGAACGCACCGAACGCCGTCACATTCGTGACGACGCCGTCGAGCTGCATGCCGTCGCGGAGGTCTTCGAGCTTCTGCACGTCGTCGCGGAACTGCGGCGGCTCGAACTCGCCGCGCGGATCTCGGCCGGGCTTCTTCAGCTCGGCCAGGATGTCGCGCAGCGTGGGCTCTCCGACGTCGCCGGCGACGTAGCGCTTCCAGTCGATGCGGTCGACGAGCTGCGCGTTGCCGGCCAGCTCGCGCACGGCGACGCCGAGGTCGGCGGCCATGCGTTCGACGAGGGCGTAGCGCTCCGGGTGGACGGCGCTGTTGTCGAGCGGGTGCGCGTCGCGAATGCGCAGGAACCCCGCGCACTGCTCGAACGCGCGCGCGCCGAGGCCGCGGACGTCGAGGAGGTTCTTCCGCGACGTGAAGGCACCCGAGCCGTTGCGATGCTCGACGATGCGCTTCGCGAGCACGGGACCGATGCCGGAGACGTGCTCGAGCAGCTGCGGCGACGCGGTGTTCGCGTCGACGCCGACGACGTTCACGCACCAGTCGACGACCTCGCCCAGTTTCTTGCGCAGCAGCGGCTGGCTGACGTCGTGCTGGTACTGCCCAACGCCGATGGACTTCGGGTCGATCTTGACCAGCTCTCCCAACGGGTCCTGCAGGCGGCGCCCGATGGAGACGGCGCCGCGCAGCGAGACGTCGAGGTCCGGGAACTCGTCGCGCGCCACCTCGGACGCCGAATAGATCGACGCGCCCTGCTCGGAGACGGAGACGATCGGCACCTGGATCGCTCCGCGTACGAACCCCTCGGCCTCGCGCGAGCCGGTGCCGTTGCCGACGGCGATCAGCTCGGGGTGGTGCTTCTCGACCATCGCGCTCAGTTGCTTCTGCGCGCTCGCGCGCTCCCCTGCCGAGCGCTCGGTGTACAGCGTTGCGACGTCGACGAGCTTCCCCGTCTCGTCGAGCATGGTGACCTTGATCCCCGTGCGCAGTCCCGGATCGAGCGCGAGCACGCGACGCGTCCCCGCGGGAGGCGCCAGCAGGAGGTTGCGGAGGTTCTGCGCGAAGACCTCGATGGCCTGCGCGTCGGCGCGCGCTTTCAGGTCCGCGCGCAGCTCGCCTTCGAGCGACAGCGAGAGCAGCCGCTTCCAGCCATCCTCCACCGCCTTGTCCCGCTCCTGGGGCATCGGCGACGGCGTGTGCGCGCAGCGCGACTTCAGTCCCGCGACGATCTCCTCATCCGGGAAGCGCAGCCGCACGTTCAGGAACTCCTCGGACTCCCCGCGGAAGATCGCCAGCACGCGGTGCGACGGCGCGGTTGCGAGCGGCTCGCGATGGTCGTAGTACAGCTCGAACTTGCTGCGAGCCTCCTTCTTGTCCGAGAGCACGGCCGAGCTGAGCACGCCCTTCTTCGCCGCCAGCGCCCGCGCGTACCGCCGCAGCTCCGCATCCTCGGACACCCGCTCCGCGCAGATGTCGCGCGCACCGGCGAGGGCTTCCTCGTCGAATGCTCCGGCATGGGGACCGGTGCCCCAGATCCAGTCGGCGAGCGGCTCGAGGCCCTTCTCCTTCGCGATCGTCGCGCGCGTGCGGCGCTTCGGGCGGTACGGCAGGTAGAGATCTTCCAGCTCGGTCCGGGTTTTCGTATCGTTGATCGCGCGCGCCAGCTCGGGCGTCAGCTTCCCCTGCTCGTCGATCGACTTCAGCACCGTCGCCCGGCGCTCGTCGAGCTCCTTCAGCTCGGACGCGCGGTCGAGCACGGCCTGGATCTGCACCTCGTCGAGATTGCCCGTCGCTTCCTTGCGGTACCGGGCGATGAACGGGACGGTGGCGCCGCCGTCGCTCAGCTCGAGCACGCGCTCGACCTGCTGCGGGCGGATGTGCAATTCGGTTGCGATTCGGGCAACGGCAGTCATCGGGGCGCGGAGTGTAGCGCTCCTTCATCAATCATTCACAACTGCTTCGTACTCTTTACTCATGAAGACGCTCCTCGCCCTTTTCCTCGCCCTCCCCGTCCTCGCCGCGACGCCCAAAGAGATCCTCGACCGCACGGCCATCGTCCTCGAAGAAGGCTTCGTCGACGCCGCGCGCGGACGCGAGATCGCCGGCAAGCTCCGCGAACAAAAAGTCCGCGGCGAAGGCCGCGACCTCGCCGTCGCGATTACCGACGCCATCCACAAAATCGAGAACGACGGGCACCTCAACGTCCGCTATGACGCCGCCAAGGCCGGCGACGCTCTGGTCAGTGCCGACGAGATCCGCAAGCAGCTCGCCTCCCCGATGATGATGCGGCGGCGCGTCCCGGACGGCGCCGCTCCGCAGCCGAAGGGCATCGGCGAGCCGAAGATGCTCGACGGCAACATCGGCTACCTGAAGCTCGACGAGTTCCCCAACCCGTTCGACGGTGAAGCCGCCATGAGCGCCGCGCTCGGGAAGATCCAGAACGCGGACGCCGTCATCCTCGACCTCCGCGAGAACCGCGGCGGCGCGCAGCCGATGGTCGACTTCGTCGCCAGCTACTTCCTGCCCGAGGACCACGAGCCGCTGCTCACCAGCCGCTTTCGCGGCATGCCCGAGCCCATCATCGCCCGCGTCGTCGAGACCCCCACGCGCGCGCTCGAAGACGCGAAGCTCTACATCCTCATCAGCGACAAGACCTTCTCCGCCGGCGAGGCGTTCCCCTACATCCTCCAGCAGTTCGGACGGGCCACCATCGTCGGCGAGAAGACCCGCGGCGGCGGCCGGCACAACTCGTTCGTCCCCATCGGCGCGGGCTACACGGTGTCGGTGTCGATCGCGACCGTCGAGCACCCGAAGTCGAAGACGTCGTGGCAGGGCGTTGGGGTCATCCCTGACGTTGCGACGAAACCGGAGGCGGCGCTGGACGAAGCGGTGAAATTGTGGAGTGCGGCGACGGCGAGTCGCCGCTTTTCTATCTCTTCACACTGAGCGCTCGAAGACAGGAAAGCGGCAACTAGTCGTTGCCGCACTCCATAGATCACAGTTCGGCGAGGGCGTTCTTCGCGATAGCCGGGATCAACGTCACGTCATCGGCGATGCCGCGCGTGAAGATCGCGGTCGTTGCCGCGGCCCTCACTTCTTCGGAAGGTACGTCACACCCGCGATCTGGTCGAAGTCCCTGTCACTCGTAACCAACTCCGCACGAAACCTGCGCGCTGTGGCCAGTACGATTGCGTCCGCCATGGCAAGACCATGATCGAGGCTCAGGTCTGCGGCCGTCAACGCGAGCTCCTGATCGATCGGGACCACCTGCGACCGCTGCATCGCCGAAACGGCGATGATTGCGTCATCCTCGGAGAGCTCCCTCTTCAGACGCTTGTATACCTCGTAAATCACGATCACGGGTGTGATGACGGCGGTGAGCTTCCGCAGCCGGCTCGCGTAGGCTTCGGCCAGAGGACCATCTGTGAAGAACTCAATCCAGCCTGACGAATCGACGACGATCACATGCGGTCCTTCTTTTCACGCAAGTCGTCCGTTCGGATCCCTTTCGCGAAACCACGCAGCGAAGAAAGCGGCCGTTCCGGTACGAGCGTGATCACTCCTCCCTTCGCGACCACCTGCAGTTCCTCCCCGACGCGAAGGTTCATCCCATCACGCACTTCCTTCGGAATCACGACCTGAAATTTGGGTGAGACTTTCGTGCGAGCCATGCGTTCTCCGATCGAACGCAAAAGTGTAAGACGAACTGCTGCCTGAGGCAATCCGACCCAAGAACCCGACTGACTCCTCCGTCTCTCTCAGTGCTCTCAGTGCTCTGAGAGGGACGGAGAAAGTTTTTTACAGCTCCGCGAGCACGTTCTTCGCGATCGCCGGGATCAGCGTGACGTCGTCCGCGATGCCGCGCGTGAAGATCACCAGGATCAGCTTCCTTCCGCCCGGCAGTTCCACGTACGCCGCGTCGTGCCGCACCTCGCTCGTCCACCCGGCCTTCGACCAGAGCCGCGCTCCCTCGGGCAGCGCGGCTCCGATGAACTCCTTGACCTGGTTCTCCTCCTCGCGCGCCGGCGCCAGCGGGCGCGCGAGGAGATTCATCATCTCGGACGCCCCCGGCGCGCGCAGGCGCTGGATCCACAACAGCAGCGACGCGCACGCGTTCGCGGTCAGCATGTTGCGGTTCACGCGATTCTCGCCGAGGACCTGGCGGTCGACGCCGTACGGGCCGAAGCTCCACGGCTTCATCATCGCGCTCACATTGTCCGCGTAGCCCAGCTTCTGAAAACGCTCGTTGATCTCCCGCCGCCGCTCGACATACCGGCGCAGCGCACGCCCCTCCAGCGGCGGCCCGGGCACCGTGTCCGCGAGGAGGTCGACGAGGTACGCCGTCCCATCGTTGTCCGAGACCACGATCATCTCCTTCAGCGCACGGTCCACGTCCCCGATCCCCTGCTTGTGCGTCGCGTAGACGTCCGCCATGAAGAACAGCTTGATCACCGACGCCGGGTAGAACCGCTCGTCCCCGCGATAGTCCCCCCGCGCGACGAGCGCCGGATTCGTCACGTCGACGACCGTGATCGCCAGATCCTCCGCCTTCAGCTTCGGATACACCTTCAGCGTCGCCTCCGCCGCCAGCCGCACCCGCGTCGCGATCGACGGATCCGGCGGGACCTCCGCGAACTCGCGATAGTTGCCGCGCGCGCTCAGGGCGAACAGAAGCAGAAGGGCGATCCTGCGCATGCGTCGCATTCTATTTGGAGTGCGGCGGCAGCGCCGCCGCTTTCGAATTCGTTTTGCCGTGAGCCGCACGCGCGCCGCTTGCGCCGCGCGAATTTCAAAGCGGCGGCGCTGCCGCCGCACTCCAAACGAACACCGCCGCCCCACCCTTCGCAACTGCACGCTACTCGGGCGCAAGTACGTGCCCCGCGGGCGTAATTGCTCGCTCACCGGGCGAGCATGAGAGCTCCTCGGTCGTAACCGCACGCTTCCCGGCCACGTGTGCAGGCTCCGCGGGCGTGATTCCGTGCCTTTCGAGCGCAGCGACACGCCTCCCGAGCGCAACCCGTGCCCTTCAGGGCGTAACAACGAGCCTTTTGAGCGTAACAACACGACCTTTGGGCGTAACAACACGCCTTTTGGGCGTAACAACACGCCTTTTGGGCGTAACGACACGCCTTTGGAGCGTAACGCTACGCTCCGCGGGCGTAACGTTACGCTCAACGGGCAAGTTGTTACGCCCAAAAGGCGTGTTGTTACGCTCCCGGAGGGTGTCGTTACGCTCCGCGGGCATGTCGTTCGGCTCCCGGGGCGTCTCGTTGCGCTCCGAAATCATCTGGTCACGCTCCGAAAGCACGTCGTCGCGCTCATCTCCCGTGCAGCCGCCCGATCGAGGCATTCCGTTACGGCCGGAAAGCGCTCCCCTGCGCTCGCGCGTCATGAGCTCGCGTCCAGATCGGGCTCCGGTTGACATCCTGCTTTACCATCCACCCGTGAAGCTCACGAACCGGGCCCTCAATCGCGCGACGCTCGCGCGGCAGATGCTGCTGAAGCGCGAGCGCGTCGCGGCTCTCGACGCGATCGAACGCCTCGCGGGGATGCAGGCGCAGGTCCCGAAGCCGCCGTTCATCGGGCTGTGGACGCGCCTGGAGAAGTTCGCGGCCGAGGAACTGCGGGGGCTGATCGCGACACGGAAGGTCGTGCGGGCGACGATGATGCGCGGCACGATCCATCTGGTCACGGCGGAGGACTACCTCGCGTGGCGGATGCCGATTCAGCCGGTGCTGGACGCGGGTGCGGTGGCGATCGCGGGGGAGCAGGACGTCGCGACGCTCACCGCGCTCGCGCGCAAGTTCTTCGACGCAGCGCCGTGTACGTTCGACGCGTTGCGCAAGCATCTCGTGGAGCATTGCCCGAAAGGCAACGACCGCTACATGGGGTACGCGGTGCGCATGCACCTCCCCCTGGTGCTGGTGCCGGACGGTTCGCCGTGGGGCTGGGCCGGCAACGCGCCGTTCGCCGTCGCCGAAACCTACCTCGGCAGAAAGGTCGCGAAATCAACGGCAGCGGGCGAGCTCGCGCTGCGCTACCTGGCCGCGTTCGGGCCGGCGACGGCCACGGATTTTCAGACCTGGTCGGGGCTGCGGACGGCGAAGGCGGTGTTCGAGGAGCTGCGTCCGCGGCTGGTCGCGTTCGAAGGGGAGAAGAAGAAGACGGAGCTGTTCGACCTCCCCGACGCGGCGCGTCCGGACGAAGACACGCCCGCGCCGGTCCGCTTCCTCCCGGAGTACGACAACCTCCTGCTCGCGCACGCCGACCGTTCACGCATCGTCGCCGACGAGCACCGGAAGCGGCTCGTGACGAACAACCTGCGCATCGTCGGCACGTTCCTCGTCGACGGTCTCGTCGCCGGGACGTGGAACGCGCCGAAGAAGAAGGGGCAGAAGCTGGAGCTCGAGCCGTTCGTCAAGCTCGATCGGACGGCGAAGAAGGCGCTGGATGAAGAGGCGTCAGCGCTGGCCGCTTTTCTGTGATGCCGTCGCCGGATGAGCGTCCCTGCAGGTGACGCCACATCCACGGGAGGAGATGCCGCCGTGCCCAGCCGAGCTCCGCGCGCACGAAATCCCCGACCGTTGGCTCCGGCCGGCCGGGCAGCGGCTCCTTCCACGCGTCCGTCGTCCCCGGTAACCCCAGCGAGTGCGCCAGCGCCTCGGCGATCCGCTCGTGGCCGGCGGAGTTGGCGTGCAGGCGATCGTCGGACCAGAGTCGCGGGTCCGAGGCGACGGGATACGCCGCGAGGTCGCAGAGGATCGCGCCGCTGTGCGCGCACGCCGCGCGGATCGCTGCGTTCAGCTTCGTGACGCGATCGCCGAGGACGCGGGCGAACGGCATGACCGGGGTAAGGTCGGGGAGCGTGAACGTGATCACGGTCGCGCCGGCGCTCACCAGCGCGCTCTGCATCGCTTCGAGATCGTTCCGAAAGGTGTCCGGAGCGAAACGGCGGCGCAGCACGTCATTCGTCCCCGCGACGACGGTCGCGAGATCGGGACGCATCGCCACCGCGCGGTCGAGCTGCTGGTCGCAGATCTGGCGGGTCGTGCGCCCGCGAATGGCGAGGTTCGCGTACAGCACGCTCCCCTGTTGCTCCGCGAGCCGCTCGGCGAGCCGGTTCGCCCAGCCGCGATAGCCGCCGCGGCCATCCGGATCGTCGAGACCCTCGCTCGTGCTGTCCCCGATGGCGACGTAGCGTTCGTAACGTTTCATCGGAACTACACGACGCTGCCAACGAGGTCGTACGGGTGGGCGTCGGTGATCTCGACGCGCGCGAACGCGGGCAGCGTCTTCGGCAGGAGGTCGATGCCGTCGTTGATGAGGAGGCGGCCGTCGATCTCGGCGGCCTGGCCGATGATGCGGCCCTCCAGCAGGTGCTCGGTCTCCTCGCAGACGCCGGTGACGATCGCGTGGTACGTCTGTCCCACGCGCTGGGTGTTACGGGAGAGGGCGACTTTCTGCTGGAGCTCCATGAGCTTCTCGCGGCGGCGCTCGGCGGACTTGCGCGTGGGCGTGTCCGGCATCCGCGCGGCCAGCGTCGAATCCTCGGCCGAGTAGACGAACGCGCCCATGTTGTCGAACTGCGCCCACTCGACGAAGTCGTACAGCTCGCCGAAGTCCTTCGGGGTCTCGCCGGGGTGGCCGGTGATGAACGTGGTGCGCAGGGTCATGTCCGGCACGAGCTCGCGCATGCGCGAGACCATTTCGCGGTACTCCTTCGGCGAGCCGGGACGGCGCATGCGGCCGAGGACGTTGGCGGTGACGTGCTGGAGGGGGATGTCGACGTAGGAGGCGAAACGCGGCTCGCGCGCCATCAGCTCGAAGAGGCTCCAGTCCAGCGAGCCGGGATAGGCGTACAGGAAACGGATCCAGCGGAAGTCGGTCTCCGCCAGCAGCGTCTCGACGAGCGTCGTCAGGCCGTTGGCAATGCCCAGGTCTTCGCCGTAGCGGGTGGTGTCCTGGGCGACGAGGTTCAGCTCCAGCACACCCGCCTGCTGCAGGGCCTGCGCTTCGCGCACCAGGGAGGCGATGCCGCGCGAGCGGAACTTGCCGCGCATCTGCGGGATCGCGCAGAACGTACACGGATTCGAGCAGCCCTCGCTGACCTTGAGGTACGCGTGCGCGGTGCCCTGCGTGAGCACGCGCGGCAGGTCCTCGTACAGCCGCTGCGACATCTTCCGCCGCGTCGGCGCGAGGTCGTCGCCCGCGAGACCGGTGACGGCCGCCGTGATGTCTTGGAGGTGGTCGAGGCCGACGAAGGCGTCGATCTCCGGGATCGACTGCTGCAGGTCGGTGCGGTACTTCTGCACCATGCAGCCCGTGACGATGAGACGTTCGAGCCCCTGCCCCTTCTTCGCCGCCACCTCGAGGATCGTGTCGATCGACTCCTGCTTGGCCGCGTCGATGAAGCCGCACGTGTTGACGATCACGACGTCGGCCTCTTCGAGGTCGTTCGTGAGCACCACGGCCGATTCCGCCTGCAACTGCCCGAGCATGATCTCGGCGTCGACGAGATTCTTCGGGCAGCCGAGGGAGATCATGCCCACGCGGCGGACTTTTTCTGAGGGGACTACACTCATGGACCGGGTGTAACAGCGGTTGGGGGTGGTGTGTTCCGACCGGCAAGCGCGGCCGCGAGAACGGACGCGGCCGGCACCAGCAAGTGCAGGAGCAGGCGGTTCACGGCGACCGGTGCGAGATCTTCGATGCGCCAGCTCGTGACGCAGAGCGCCGCGACGTACGCGGCCAGCGCGAGCGACATTGCGACGAGAGGGATCGCGACCCGCCGCCCGGCCACGACCGCGGCCACGGCGACTGCGATCCAGAACACACCCCACTCCGGGAAGTCCACCGCGTGCCTCCCGATCGCGGCGAGGGCCGCCGGGACGCGTTCGAGCTTCGACGGCAGCGTGGCTACCAGCGCTTCGTACTGCTCGTCGTAGGCGGCCGGCACCCGCACCCGCCACGCGAGGACGATCCCCTCGGCCAGCACCACCGGTACGAGCAGCCACAGCCGGAACCTGCGCGCGACCAGCGCGGCGCCGAGGAGGGCGATGGCGAGGGTCAGACCTTCGTTTTTCGTCAGCACTGCAAACGCGGCAAAGAGGCCGGCGGTCCGGGTGTCGTCTTCGAGGAGGAACAGCACAGCCAGGCCGAAGAAGGCGGCAAGCGCGAAGTCGCTGTACGCGGCCAGCGCGCCGCCTTCGAGGGCCGCGACGACGCCGAGCCACGGCAGCACGGCGGCGATCCAGGGCGACGGGAGCATCGCCCGGAGGACGACGAACAGCGCGATGGGGATCAGGACGTACAGCCAGCGTGCGGCTTCGTTGCGGGTGTCGCCGCTCAGGCGCATCACCGTCGCCGCGTCGAGCGGCAGGAGCAAGGGGTAGCGGTTGTGCAGGTTGAGGCCGCGCTCGCCCTGGAAGAACGGGCCGGCGGTCGAGCCCTCCAGCGCGATCGCGCGCGCTTTGGGCAGCCAGGTCACGCGGCCGTCGTAGTCGCGGATGGGGATGACGGCGGCGGCGAGGAAGAGGAGGACGAGGGGGATCATCTGGAGTGCGGAGGCAGCACCTCCGCTTTCCGACGGCGCGCGAATGAGAAAGCGGAGGCGCTGCCTCCGCACTCCAAACAGAACCAGCACCGCGAGGTAGGCCCAGGGGCCGAAGGCGAACAGCAGCGCGCCGTGCATGCCGGTGCCGAGGAGGAACAGGAACGCGAGGCGCGCCGCGATCGGCGCGGGGAGCGGAATCCGGAGCAGCAGCGCCGTCGCCGCGCCGACTAACGGGAACAGCACGACGGTGATGATCAGCGCGATCACCAGCGGAACGGCTCCGGCGCGTTCGGATCGACGGCCACGACGAACTGCCCGCGCGGCGGCGGCGGTCCCGGGGCCGCGTTCGCCGCGCGTGCGTCGTGCAGCAGCACCGCGCGCTTGCGCTGCTTCCACGCGTCCCAGCCGTCGAACAGACGCACGTCCCGCGGCTGCAGTTCCGCCGCGCCGAGGACCGCGATGTCCCGCGCCTCGGGGCGCAACATCACGAAGTCGATCGTCGCACCAGGCGGCGTCTCGCGCCGCAGGCGCTGGACGCCCTCGTACCACGGACCGAACACCACCCTGCGCCGCGCTTCGAGATCCGGCACGCGCGCGAGCAGCACCGCGAGCCGCGCGGTCTCGTACAGGCGCCGCGCGCCCGCGAACACCGTGCTCGCGACGATCAGAGCGACAAGCGCGACGCGCATCGCGTCATTTAAACACTGCGCTCGCCCGTTCGTCCGCCGCGATTTTCGCGAATGCCTCGTTCAGCGTGGGAATCGCGTCGCGTTCCACCGACCACGACTTCATCGCGTACTTGCGCGAGTAGCGGAGAACGCCGCCGGCGAATGTCGAGCTGCTCGTGTACTGCACGTGCGGCGACGTGACCGTGACCGGCTTCGGCAGCTCGTCGAGCGTCACCGCCGGCGGGATCGCGATCTCGACGTCATCCGTCTGCAGCGACGGGCCGTCCGTGACGTAGGCGTGCTTCCGCTCCGCCATGGCGACCGTGCTCTCCCCTTTGACGCCGAGGACGCGGGGACGGATCAGGATCATACCGGCGACGCGCTTCGCATAACCCGGCGCGGCGACGCTGTAGCGCACGACGAGGTCCTTCTCCGGCTCGTCGAGGTTCTCGATTTTCACATCCGACGCCGTCTGATTGGCGAGGTGGTACGCGAGTCCGGACTCGATGAACTTCACACGCTCCGGCCCGCTCAGGGACTGCAAGTCTCCACGCATCGACGCCGCCATCGCGCCCGTGCGGATCTCCTCGACCGTGCCGCTCAAAGCACCGTTGACGTCGAGCTGCAACTTGGCCGTGCGGCGCAGGGCGCTCGACTCCGGTGCGTGCGCGGGCAGCTCGATGAGCTCCCCGCCCGGCGACGTCACCAGCAGGCCGCGGCTGGCCTGCAGATACGGCGGGAGCTGTCCCAGCGGCGTGGTCGTACTGGTGGGATCGAAGAGCAGCAGCGTGCCGAGACGCGGATGCTCGATCACAGCGTCGAGGCCCTTCGCGCGCTCGCGCGGAATCCGGATCGCGGAGATCACGTGATTGAACGCCGACACGGACGGGAACGACGGATCGACCGCGCCGCGCGTCGTGTGGACGAGCACGAAGTGCGACTCGACCCCGGTCTCCTTCAGCATCGCCTTGAGCAGCGTCGCCTTGTCTTTGCAATCGCCGAAGCGGTTCGTGAACACCTCGCCCGCCGCGTGCGGCTGATAGCCGCCGATGCCGATCTCCACCGCCACGTAGCGGACGTCCCGCTGCGCGAACCGCGCGAGCGCGTGGATCGGATCCGCCGCGCCGCTCGTCAGCTCGCGCGTCCTGGCCTGCACCGGTGCCGTCGGCGCGAGCCGCGAAGCCGCCAGTCCGTCGAACCACGCCGCCACGTCGTTCCACGAGCGCGACGCATTCCACTGCACACCCATGCGGCCCACCACCGCGGCGCCGGCCGGCATCCGCGGCTCGTCGGCCACGGCCGGGATATCGGACAGCTCCCACGCCGGGCCGGCCGTCGGCTCGACGGGCGCGTAATTCATCCACTTCGCCGTGTGCTGCCAGCCCGCGGGAACGCGCGCCTCGAGCCGCGCGTGCAGCACCGGGATGCGCTCCTGGAACCGCCACACCGTCGCGGCCTCGTACGGCTGCTCGCGCGTTTCGTACTCGATCGCCACGACGCTGCCGACTTCCGACGGGATGTCGATGAACTTCATCTTCGCGTCGGTGAACACCTCGAAGCTCGCGGCCGAGGTCTCGATCGCATCGCGCTCGCGAAACTTGTGGACTTCCCCCGACGGCTCCACGCTCCACGCCCGCAGCGTACGGAGCTTCGTCCGGTCGTCGAACGCCGCGTAGCCGTACGCGTAGTCGCGGCCCGCGGGCGCGAGGATCTTCACCACGCGGCGGCGCTGCGTCGTCATCTCGCCGGAAGCCGCGAGGGTGAGCGTCGTCGTGTCCGACAGCACGACCGCCGCCGTGCGCGGAGGCTGCGGCGGCACGGTCTTCGCCATCGCCGCGCGCACCCAGTCCGGGGCCGTCGCGGCCTGCAGGGCGCCCGCGAAGAGCAGCACGGCCAGCGTGCGCGCGATCATTTCGAGACCAGCACCAGCGGCTTCTGGTCCGCGGCCACCATGGCGCTGTAGAAGTTGCGGAGGGCCCGGTAGTACTGCGGCTCGACGAGCATGGTGTTCACGCTCATGCTGCGCGTGAACGTCACCGCATTGGCGTTGTGCTTCACCTCGTTCGCGTACTGCAGCGCGCCGCCCTTGAGCACCGCGGGCGGCGGCACGTCGGCGAGCGACAGCGATTCCGGCAGCGTCACCTTCACGTCGTCTTCCTCGCGGCGCGGGAAGTGGAAGTAGATCGAATGGGTGCGGGTGGCCGAGGAGAAGGGATTCCGGGCGTTCGCCTCGAAGACCGAGATCGGCAGCACGGTCCGGCTTCCCGCCTCGGACACGAGACCGGGCAGGGTGACGTCGTATTTCGCGACCAGCGGCTCCGCGTGCGTCGTCGCGCCGGTGACCTGGGTGAGCTTCACGGTCGCGCCGTCGGGGAACCAGCGCTTGGCCTCGTCCTCGAGGTCTTTCGTGCGCGTCGCATCGTCTTCCCCCCACGTGCGGAGGCGGCGGCGCAGCGCTTCCTGGCCGGTGAACGTCGCGGTGACGGAGCCTTCCAGGACGTCGCCGTTCAGCCGGAGATCCGCACTGCGGCGCGTGACCGACTGCTCCGGCTGTTGTTCGGCGACGGGCGTGAACACCGGCTGCACGCCTTTCGCGATGCGGAGGCCGGGGACGTTCGACTTCTCCCACGAGACGATGCCGAACGGTGCGGTGGGGGTGCCGGGATCGAGATAGTGCGTCTGGCCACCGATCGCCGCCACCGCGATCTCGCCATGCACCTGTCCCGCATCGGTGATCTCCGGGGAGAAGAAGAAGCGGTCGCGCGGCGCGACGTAGATGACGTGGGCTTCGATGCCCGCGGCGCGGGCCAGCGCCACGAATGCGCGGTTGATCTCGCTCCGGTAGCCTTCGGCCTGCGTGACGACCTGGGCGGCGTTCTTCTTGAGGTCCGCGCTGGTCTCGTCCTCGAAGCTCAGGTTGCGGAACGTCTGCACCTTTGCATAGATGTTCCGCAGCGTCTCCAGCGGCTCCTTGCCGGCCAGCGGCTGCGCCTGCGAGCGCAGCCCGTCGGGCTTGCCGAGGTAGCCTTCGATTTCCTTGTTCCACGCGGCTGCCTGGACGTCCCAGAACTTCGCCGGGTCGATCTTGCTGAAGGTGTAATAGAAGTTCACCCGCATCTTCAGCGACTCCTCGGGCGGCGCAAAGTCTTCGCTCCGATACGGCGCGACGTCCGTCAGCTCGAGGTCGTAGGTGTGGCGCGAGGTCAGCGTCGGGACCTTCCCGGCCGGAAGGTTGAAGTACGTGAAGTAGCTCCGGTACTCGCCTTTCGTATCGTACGGCGTGAGGCTCATGCGCGCGCGCAGGATCGGGATGTCGCGCTGGATGGCCCAGTAGGTGTCCATGAGCACGCGGTCGGCCCAGCGGCGCTGGTAGCGGTATTCGAGGATGCTGCCCGGCTGCACGTCGGGAAGGCTGAAGGTCTTCGCGCGCAAGCGCACGCCGCCGGCTTTGTAGATGATCTTGTCGTAGACCTTGCCGTTGAACGGAACGACGCGGCCGTCCGGCTGAATCGTGCGCGCGGAGATGTCGGTGACGCGGCCGTTGTACCGAGAGCCCGCGAGATACGGCACCTCCACGTCCGCATACTTCCGCCCCTCCTCGGTCAGTACCTTGATGCGGTAATACTCCGAGGCGACGGAGAGCGGGTCTTCGTCGACCTCGCTCCAGTCCAGGATGACCGCGGACGCGCCGGGCGCGAAGGAGACGTCTTTGAGCGCGAGCTCTTCCGGCGTGGCGGGATGGAATTCCTGGTATTTGGCAAAGCCGGCAAAGGCGTTTGCGGCGGCGAGCAGACAGAGCGACAGCACAAGTGGCAGACGGGCCATGAGGATACCTTTCGGGATGGATGGACTCCCGAAGTGTAACAGCTCTCCGTCTCCTCTCTGCGTTCTCTGCGCCTCTGTGGTGAATGCCACTGTGCATTCACCACAGAGGCACAGAGAGCACAGAGGGGGACGGAGGAGTTACTTCAGTTCGCGCTCGAACAGGAGCAGGATCCGTTTGTACTCGTCTGCCCAGCTCGTCGGCTCGACGAACGCGTGGTCCTCGAGCGGATACATCGCCGCCTCCCAGTTCTCCTTGCGCAATTCGATGAGGCGTTGCACGAGACGGACGGAGTCCTGGAAATGGACGTTGACGTCGATCATCCCGTGGCAGATCAGCAGCGCGCCTTTCAACCCTTCCGCGAAATAGATCGGCGACGACTTGCGGTAGGCCTCCGGGTCGGTCTGCGGGGTGTTGAGGATGTTCGCGGTGTACGGGTGGTTGTAGTGGGCCCAGTCGGTGACGGGGCGCAGCGCGGCGCCGGCGGCGAAGACGTCGGGCGTGGTGAACATGCCCATCAGGGCGATGAAGCCCCCGTAGCTGCCGCCGTAAATGCCGATGCGTTTCGGATCGACGTGGTGCTCGCGCGCGAGCCACTGCGCGGCGTCGACGTGGTCGGTGAGATCGACGCCGCCCATGTGCCGGTAGATCGCCGTGCGCCAGTCCCGGCCATAGCCGGCGGAAGCGCGGTAGTCGGCGTCGAGGACGAGATAGCCGCGCTCCATCAGGAGGTGGTGGAACATGTACTCGCGGAAGTAGCTCGACCAGCCACGATGGACGTTCTGCAGATAGCCCGCCCCGTGGACGAAGATCACTGCCGGTCCGCCATTCCAGTTCGCGGGCTTGTAGAGGCGCGCGGGGACGGACGCGCCGTCGCGCGCGGGGATGTGGACGATCGGCGCGTCGAGCCACGGATACGACCCGAACTCCGGCGCCGGTGAGGTCGTGACCTTCACGCCGCCGACGTAGAGCTCCGGCGGTTTGTTCGTGTAGGAGTAGATGTCCGCGAGCGTCTTCGCATCCGGTGACGCCTCGGCGTTGTGCCAGCCCGGCTCTGTCGTCAGCTTGGCGATCGCGCCACCGCCAATCGGCATACGATAGAGGTGCAGCTCGTGCAGCGAGTCTTTGCTCGCCGTGAACGTGAAGCTGCTCCTGTCCGCCTTCACCTCGAGCACTTCATACTTGCCGCTCGTCAACGCCCGCGGCGTGCCACCGGCGTAGTCGACCGTGTTGAGGTGCAGCCAGCCGGTATCCTCGCTGAGGAACCACACCGTCTGCGTTCCGGGGACGAAGCCGACCGCGTCGTCGTCGAACCACTGCACCCAGGCGTCGTCATGCTCGTGGTGCAGCACACGCGTGGTCGCGGTGGCGGGATCGAGCGCAAACAGCCAGCGGTCCTTGTTGTCCGCCGCCCGCACCGGCAGCACCGCGGCCTTGCCGTCCTCCGACCAGAACAGCGGCTCGAGCTCGATCTCGCGCTCGATGGGCTCGTTCTCCGTCTTCTCCGTCTTCTCCGCCGTCTTCTGCTCAGCAGTCTTCTGCTCAGCCTCCGTGCGCAGACGCGTCAGTCCATGCTTCAGCCAGTTGGCCTTGCCGTCCGCGGTCGAGATGCTGACCACCCGCGTCGCGCTCTGAGCATCCCCGACCTTGCGCCGCGCGGGCAGATCGACGGTGTAGCCGGACTCGGTGACGTAGCTCGGCACGACCGGCCGCTTACCGGCGTCGCTGTTCGTACCGATGAGCGCGATCGCGTACTTGTCGTCCGCGGTGAGATAGATGTCCTGAACGGACTCGCCTTTCTTCAGCTTCAGGGGCGCGATCGCGATCTCCTTCTTCCGTTCCGCGTCGTCTTCCTTCTTCTCCGCCGCCCGCCGCGCCACCACGTCGCTCAGCTTCTTCGCCTCCTCCGCGATCCACTTCTGGCTCGCCGTGGCGTCCTTCATCTCGTCCTCGAACAGCGTGACGTGCGGCCCCTTCTCGTCGGCCGAGACGATGTTCGTCCGCTGCACCGTCGAGCCATCGGCCAGCGACACGACGTACAGGTTGTTGTCCCGCACGAACGCCACCCGCTTCTCGTCGTACGTGAACCGCGCGCTCGACTCCCCGTCGTTCGTCTTCGTCAGCGCCCGCCGTTTCCCATCCCACAGGAACACGTCCCCGTCATCGACGAACACCGCCCGCTGCCGGTCCCGCGACCACGCCGCCCGCGACGGCGGCGCATCCTTCGCCTCCACGTCGGACAGCTTCCGCAGCCCCTTCCCGTCCCGCCCGACCACGTACGTGTCGAAGTCCTCCTCGACCGGATCGGAGTGCTGCTTCCACCCGAAGTACACGAACTTCCCGTCCGGCGACCACCGCACGGACTGCGGCGGGTACCCCGCCAGCCCATACCCGCGCATGACGGTGTCGACCGTCAGCCCTGGGCGCTGCTGCGCGGAGAGGGAGGCTGCGATGAAGAGGAGGAGGAGAAGCCGTCTCATGGGACGGGGATGATAAACGCGCCCGCGTCCGTGGCGCGGTCACGGAAAGCAGTCATATGGAGTGCGGAGGCAGCGCCTCCGCTTTGCATTCGGTTGCGGTGAACGCTACGCCTGCGGCTCGCGCCAAGCGCGAGGTGAGAACCGCGGCGCGCCGCTACTTGAAGGCCTTCGTCACCACCATCGAATCCGCCCACCAGTAATTGCAATCGGCGGGCGGAAACAGAGGACGGCAGACGCTGAAACTCACGCTACTGAAGTGCTCCAGCAACACGCGCTGGTGGCGCCTCGAGACCGAATCGATTTCATTGGAGTAATACGTGAACACTCCGCCCTCCCGCAGATGCCGCGCCGCCGCTGCAAAGAAATGCTGGCCGAAGGTGACGTCGCGGACGACAAAACGTTCGAACTCTTCCTCCGACAATGGATAGGTATCGAAGAAGATCCCGTCGAACGACCCCAGCGTGTCGATGACGTCCTGCCACTTTCCCGGGACGAGCCGGATGTCCCGGCCGCCATGCCGCGCCTTCCATTGCTCGAATTGCTGAATGACGCCGTCATTGCACTCGATGACCGTGTACGAGCGCACACCCATGGCCTGGATATACGAGGCCGAAATGCCCATGCCGAACCCGATCTCGAGGACGTCCCCGTGGGTCTCGGTGACTACTTTCGCCATCGCCTCCATGTACGGGCGCTCCCAGTCCTGCATGACCTGCTGGCCGTCGATGATCAATTGCGCGTCGTCGTAACGCGCCTGGCTCTTGGCCCAGTCGTCGACGATCTGCCGCCGCTCGGAGCCGCTGACGAAACGCCGCGCCACCGCGTCGAGATGCTCGAGGTCGTCCGCCAGTTCTTCCATGGCCCGGGTCACGACCCAGTTCCGCTGCGCCGGGTCGCTCGTGGCAATGAATGCCTCGTCACTGATGTCGAGCGACAGCGCAAAGGGCCGGCGTCTCTCGATCCACTGTTTGTTCATCGCATTGCCTCCACACACTCGATCGGATGCCGCGCGGATGCACGAGACCCTTCAGGATCGTCCCCGGCGCAGTGCTCTTCAGGGTAAATCAAACCGACACCGATTCGTCCGAAGCGTCAGCCGGGACGGCTACCTGCACGAGCAACTCGGCCGCCGCAATGTGCGCAGCCAACTCCAGCAGTACGGGGTGCTGGAAGAGATCGCGCACCGCAGCGCGGTACGACGTTTCCGCCTGCAGCCGGTGAATGAACTGCACCACCAGCAACGAGTGACCGCCGAGCTCGAAGAAGTTGTCCTGGCGACCCACGATCGGAGCTCTCAGCAGTTCTCGCCACATCGCCGCCAGCGTCTCTTCGATTTTGCCTTGCGGTGCGTCGTACTGGCGGGCGGCAAGCATCATCGAATCCGGTCCCGGCAGCGCCTGGCGATCGAGTTTGCCATTCGCGGTCAGCGGCATGGCGTCGAGTTGCACGAACGCCGACGGAATCATGTATTCCGGCAGTCTGCGGGCCAGCGCCTGACGCAGGTCGGCCACCGACAGGTCGAAGCCCTCTTCCGCAACCAGATACGCGAACAGGCGCTTGTCACCGGGGACATCTTCCCGCGCGATGACGACCGCCTCACGCACACCCCCGCATTCACTGAGCTTCGCTTCGATTTCGCCCAGCTCGATCCGGAAGCCCCGGATCTTCACCTGGAAGTCGTTGCGGCCCAGGTACTCGATATTGCCGTCCGAAAGCCAGCGACCGAGGTCGCCGGTCTTGTACATCCGCGCGTTTGGCGCCGTGCTGAACGGATCGCGCAAGAATCGTTCGGCGGTCAGCTCCGGACGGTTCAGATAGCCGCGCGCAACCTGAGCCCCTCCGATGTACAGCTCCCCTTCCACACCCACCGGCACCGGCTCGCCACGCTCATCCAGGATGTACATCTGCGTGTTCGCGATCGGCTTCCCGATCGGCACCGTCTGTCCATACTGTCCCGGCTTGCACGGCCACGCCGTCACATCGACGGCCGCCTCGGTCGGACCATAGAGGTTATGAACTTCCACGTGCGCAAGCCTGTCGGTGACGTCCTGCAGCACGTTGTACGGCAGTGCTTCGCCACTGCACAGCAGACGACGCAGGCTCCTGCCATTTTCAGGATTCGCCTGCGTCAGGAACGTCGGCACCATCGAGGGCACGAAATGAATGGTGGTGATCTGCTCCCGCACGATCACTTCCGTCAGGTACGCGGGATCCTGATGTCCACCGGGCCGCGCCATGACCAGGCGTGCACCGGCCAGCAGCGGCAGGAACAGCTCCCACACCGACACGTCGAAGCCGAACGGCGTTTTCTGCAAGACCCGGTCATCGTCCTGTAGCCGATATTCGGATTGCGCCCACCACAGTCGGTTGACGACACCCTGGTGCTCGTTCAACACGCCTTTCGGCAAGCCGGTCGAGCCTGAGGTGTAGATCACATAGGCCAGGTTGCGCACGGTGAGACCGTGCGCTCGCGCCTCCGGATTGCTCACCGGCTGCGCCGCCAACGTCATCCGCTGTGCGTCGCTGTCGAGCACGAGCGTCCGAACTTCACTCTCGGGCAGCAAGGGCTGCAACGCCAGCTGCGTAAGCACGGCCTTGGGCGCGGCATCCTGCACCATGTACCGCAGCCGCTCGATGGGATACGTCGGATCCAGCGGCACGTAGGCACCGCCGGCTTTCAGGATGCCGAGGAGGCCGACCACCATCTCCAGACTGCGCTCGGCGCAGATGGCCACGCGGTCGTCCGGCCGTACGCCAAGCGCGATCAGCTCGTGGGCAAGCTGGTTCGCACGCGCATTGAGCCCGCCGTAACTCAGGCTTTGATCTTCAAAGACCACCGCCACCGCATCGGGCTTGCCTGCGGCCTGCTGCTCGATCAGTTCGTGAATGAGGGTGTCTTCCGGGTACTCCGCCTGCGTTGCGTTGAAGCCGTAGAGCAGTTGCTTCCGTTCCGTCGCGGACAGAATCGGCAGCGTCTCCACGCCCGCCGCAGCATCCGCCACCATCGCTTCCAGCAGCCGCACGTAATGAGCGGCCCAACGCTCCACCGTGGCGCGATCGAACAGATCACTGGCATAGACGAGCATGCCGGACAGCGCTTCGCCGCTGTTGCTCAGGTGAACGGACAGCTCGTATTGCGCCGTCGTCAGCGTCTGCTTCGCCGGTGCCAGTTGCAGATCCGGCAGGCTCAGCGCCCCATCACCTGCCGACGTGTTGTTGAACACCAACATGGTCTGAAACAGCGGACTGTGGCTGAGGCTGCGCGCCGCCTGCGCCGCCTCGACCACCTGCTCGAACGGCAGCTCCTGGTGCGCAAACGCCGCGAGCGTCGTTTCTTTCACCTGCTCGAGCAGTGCCGTGACGCTGGGCTGCTCATCGAAACGGAGCCGGAGCGCCAACGTGTTGACGAAGAAGCCAATCAGGTTCTCGACCTCGCGCCGCTGGCGGTTCGCCACCGGCGTGCCGATCACGACATCCCTCTGTCCGGACAAGCGCGAGAGCAACAGACCCCAGGCCGACAACAACGTCATGAACAAGGTCACGCCATGGCCTTGCGAAACGGCACGCAGGCGGGCCGTCAATTCTCGCGACAGAGCAAGCGGCACACGATCGCCGGCATAGCTCTGCAATGCCGGCCGCGGCCGATCGAGCGGCAAGTCCAGCAGCCTCGGCGCGCCGGTCAGATGTTCCTTCCAGAAGTCAGACTGGCGTGTCAGCTCTTCGCCTTGCAGCCAGTTCCGCTGCCACTGCGCGTAGTCGGCATACTGAATCTCCAGCGGCGGCAGCGGATCGCTCTCGCCACGAGAAAACGCCGTATACAGCGTGGCCACTTCGCGCACCAGGATGTTCAGGGACCAGCCGTCGCTGACGATGTGGTGCTGCGTGATCAGCAACACATGTTCGTCGTCCGCCAGGGTGAGTAGTTGGCCGCGGATCAACGGACCTGCACTCAAATCGAATGGCGCCCGAGCTTCCTCTCCTGTGAGCTCCGCTGCGGCGCGAGCCCGGCTGGCGTGATCCAGGGTGCGCAGATCGCGCAGCGTCAAAGCAAAGCCGCAGTCCTCCGGCGCGATCTGCTGATACGGCACTCCATCGATGGCCACAAACGAGGTGCGCAGACCTTCGTGCCTTGCAACGAGCCGGTCGAGCGTGGCCTGCAGGGCGGCAACGTCCAGTTTCCCGAGCAACCGCAGCGCGGCCGGCATGTGGTACGCCGCGCTCGCTGCTTTGTCGAGTTGATCGAGGAACCACAGGCGTTGCTGGGCCAGCGAAAGTGGCAGCGGCTGGCCGCGGTCAGCAATCTCGATGCGTCCCAGCGTGCTGGCACTCGCGGCGCGGACCGCATCGGCCAAGGCTGTCAGGCTCGATGTTGCGAAGATCTCACGAAGAGGCAACTCGACATGCAGCGTCGCACGGATATGCGAGACCAGCTGCACCGCCAGCAGCGAGTGCCCACCGAGCTCGAAGAAGTTGTCGTGCCGGCCGGCGCGTTCGACGCGGAGCAGCGTTTGCCACAGTTCCGCCAGCGTTTCTTCGATGTCCCCCTGCGGTGCCACGTACTCGTGTGCGCGCACTGAGAGGTCCGGTGCCGGCAACGCCTGCACATCCACTTTTCCGTTGACGGTCAGCGGCAACGTGTCGAGCCAGACATAGGCGGCCGGCAACATGTACGACGGCAGCTGCGCGGACAACCGCGCATGCACGGCGCTTTGCCGTTCTTCCTGTGTGCCCTCGTTGTTGCTGGCCACGAGATAGGCGACGAGTTGTGCAGCGTCGGCCTCGCCCCAGAGCCGCACCACGGCCTCACCAACGTGTTCGCTCTGCCTCAGCCGGCTCTCGATCTCGCCCAGCTCGATGCGGAAGCCGCGCAGTTTCACCTGCCGGTCCACGCGGCCCAGGAACTCGAGCTGCTCATCGGCGCGCCAGCGAACCTGGTCGCCGCTGCGATACAGACGGCCCTCACCGAACGGGTTGGCGACGAACTTCTCCGCAGTCAGTTCCGGACGATTCAAATAGCCCTTGGCCACACCGGCTCCGCCGATGTACAGCTCGCCCGGCACCCCTGGTGGTTGCATGCTCCCTTGGGCGTCGAGCACGTAAAGCGCGGTGTTCTCCATCGGCTTGCCGATCGGAATGCGCGACTCCAGCGCATCCAGATTCGCACTGACGTCGAACCAGGCGCAGCCGACCACCGTCTCGGTTGGACCGTAGTGGTTGTAAAGCCGGCTGTTGGGGAACCTGGCTTGCAGCCGGCGCGCGAGGGCCGGCTCGAACACTTCTCCGCCGATGACGAACACGTGCGCCGCCTGGCGCGGCGCGGGATCGGACAGCGCCAGCAGTGCCTGCACGTGCGACGGTGTCAGCCGCAGCAACACCGCGGCGCTGTCGGCCGCCAGCCAGCGGCTCAACGCGTCGAGCTCGTCCAGCTCAGGCAGTAGCTCGACACAACCACCAGTGAGCAGCGGCACATACAACGCCGGCAGGGTCAGGTCGAAGGCCGGCGAGGTCGCCACCAGCGACCCTTGCAGGTGCTCACCGTAATAGTTGCCGTGCGCAAACGCGCAGTAATCGATGACCCCGCCGTGATGCACTTCCACGCCCTTGGGCTCGCCGGTCGAGCCGGAGGTGTACAGCACGTACATCGTGTCGTCGGCATGCAGCGCGATCGACGAATCCTGGTCGGAGTACTCGTGCAGCCAGTCCGCCTTGCCGCTCAGCGCGATGATCTGAAGATCGAGATCCGGCCAGCGGCTTTCCGCGTCCGCGGACAACACGATCCCGATGCCGGCATCGCGCATCATCGCGGCCAGCCGGGCATCCTGCTGGCCCATCTCGCGCGGGACATGGGCCAGCGGTACACGGGCCAACGGTACATAGGCCGCGCCGGTCTTCATGATCGCCAGTTGGGCGACCAGGAGCTCGATGCCGCGCCCCAGATGCACGCCGACGCGCGCGCCTCGGCTCACTCCCAGCGCGAGCAGGAAGTGCGCAAGACGATTGGCCCGGGCATTAAATTCGGCATACGTCAGACTGGCCGCACCACTGCGCAGGGCAATCGCCGACGGCGTGCGTGCGGCCTGCTGCTCGATTTGCCGGGGCAACAGCGTCTCGCGCCCCTGCGCACGAGTCTCCCCGTGTCCCAACTGCCGCAGTGCCAGCTCCTGCGCCGGCGACAACAGTGGCAGCGCATCGACATGCGCCGCCGCGTCGGCGGCCATCGCTTCGAGCAGGTGCTCGTAATACCCGGCCCAGCGAGCGATGGTTTCCCGATCGAACAGCGCGCTGACGTATCCGAATACGCCCTCGAGCCGCCCCCCTTGCACACTCACGGACACGGATAGATCGAAGTGCGTGCTGTCGAGCGCCCGCCCGAGCGGTGCCAAGGTCAGTTCCGGCAGTTCCAGCACGCCGGTATCGGGCGTGTTGTTGAGCGTGAACATCGACTGGAACAGGGGGCTGTGGCTCAGCGTGCGCGGTGGCTGCACGGCCTCGACCACTTGTTCGAACGGCAGCTCTTGATGCGCAAATGCAGCGAGCGTCGTCTCTTTCACCTGCGCCAGCAGCGACTCGACGGTCGGCCGCCCATCAAAACGCAAACGCAACGCCAGCGTATTGACGAAGAAGCCGATCAGCCCTTCCACTTCGCGCCGCTGCCGGTTCGCGACCGAGGTGCCGATCACGACGTCCTGCTGACCGCTCAGGCGCGACAGCAGCAGACCCCAGGCCGAGAGCAGCGTCATGAACAGCGTCGCACCATGACGCTCGCTGAAGCTCTGCAGTCGTGCCGTCAGCGACGGGGACAACCCGAACGGCACACCACCGCCCGCATGACTCTGCACCGCCGGTCGTGGCCGGTCCAGCGGCAAGTTCAGCAGGGTCGGCGCGCCCGCCAGGTGGTGTTTCCAGAAATCGAGTTGGCGCGTCAGCTCCTCGCCCTGCAACCAGCTTCTCTGCCACTGCGCGTAATCGGCGTATTGAATCTCCAGCGCCGGCAGCGGATCGGCCTCGCCGCGGCGGAACGCCGTGTACAGCGTCGCCACCTCGCGCACCAGAATGCCCAGCGACCAGCCGTCGCTGACGATGTGATGCTGCGTGACCAGCAGGACATGTTCGTCATCACCGAGCGTGATCAACCGGCCGCGGATCAACGGACCCAGGCTCAGATCGAACGGCGCGCTCGCTTCTTCTGCCGCCAACGCCGCGACCGTCGCCTCACGCTCGCCGGCAGCCAACGCCGTCAGATCCGTCCGGCTCAGTGCGAAGCCGCAGTCCGCCGGCGCGATTGCCTGGCAGGGCTCGCCGCCCCTCACCTCAAAGTGCGTGCGTAGCACTTCATGCCGGGCCACGAGCCGGTCCAGCGTGGCTTCGAGTGCGGCCACGTCCAGGTTGCCGCGCAACCGCAAGGCCGCCGACATGTGGTACGCCGCGCTGGCCGCCTTGTCGAGCTGGTCGAGGAACCACAGGCGCTGCTGCGCCAGCGACAGCGGCAGGAGCTGGTTGCGATCGGCACGTTGAATGGCGCCCATCGTGCTCGCCCCCGCCGCGCTCACGATCTCGGCCAGGGCTTGCAGGCTCGGGTGCACGAACAGTTCGCGGAGGGCGATGTCGACACCCAGCGCTGTGCGGATGCGCGAGATCAACTGCACCGCCAGCAGTGAATGCCCGCCGATCTCGAAAAAGTTGTCGTGGCGGCCGGCGCGCTCGACGCGCAACAGCCCCTGCCAGATGGCAGCCAGCGTCTCTTCGATCGGGCCTCGCGGCGCCTCGTATTCGCGTGTGCTCAGCGCCGATGCTTCCGGCGCCGGCAGCGCCTTGCGATCGAGCTTGCCGTTCGACGACAGCGGCATGGTCTCGAGCTGCACGAACACCGCTGGAACCATGTACTCGGGCAGCTTCTGCAGCAGGAACGTGCGCAGTTCCGCCGGCTGCAACGCGACGTTTTCGTCCGCGACGAGGTACGCGACCAGGCGCTTGTCCCCAGGGACTTCTTCGCGCGCGACGACCACCGCTTCGCGCACCCCCGGGCAAGCGCTGAGCTTCGCTTCGATCTCCCCGAGCTCGACCCGGAAGCCGCGGATCTTCACCTGGAAGTCGTTGCGCCCTAGGTATTCGATCTTGCCGTCGGGCAACCAGCGACCGAGGTCGCCGGTCTTGTACATCCGCGCCTGCGGCTCCGCGCGGAACGGATCACTCAGGAAACGTTCCGCGGTCACCTCCGGACGGTTCAGATAGCCGCGCGCCACACCGGCCCCTCCGATGTAGATCTCCCCGCTCACGCCGATGGGAACGGGCTCCTGCCACGCATCGAGGATGTAGATCGACGTATTCGCAATCGGGCGGCCGATCGGAGGAAGCTCCGGCCAGCCGTTGTGCGCCAGCTCCTGCGCCAGCGCCGTCACGACGTGCGTTTCAGTCGGCCCGTAATGATTGTGCAGCCGGCAGTCGGGAGACCTGGCCAGGAGTGCCCGGATCGCGGGCGTCATCACCAACTGCTCTCCTGCCGTGATGACGTGCCTCAGCAAGGGCAGGCCCGCCCCGGTTCGCAATGCCGTCTCCGCCAAAGCGTTCAGTGCCACAAACGGCAGAAACAGGCGGTGCACGCCCGCTTCGGACAGCAGAGCGAGCAGCGCGGCAGGATCTCTCCGCACCTCCTCGCGCATCAGCACCAGAGTCCCGCCGGCACAGATCGTCGAGAACACTTCCTGGAACGCGACGTCGAAACCGAGCGCCGAGTATTGCGCAGTGTTCGCCTGCGGTTGCCCGGGCGTACTGTCCCGTTCCTGCCAATGCAGCAGGTTCAGCAATGCCGACTGGGGCATGGCCACACCTTTCGGCAGGCCGGTGGACCCCGATGTGTAGATCACGTAAGCGAGATGCCGCGGCGTCAGTCCTCTCGTCCGGGGGCTCGGGTTGGACGTCGGCCGTGCCGAGAGGCGCGCTCTCAGCTCGTCACCATCGAGCAGCAACGCCGGCACATCCGTCACGGACAGCCGTTGCTGCAAGCCCTGCTGCGTCAACAGGG
Organism: uncultured Acidobacteriota bacterium; assembly: GCA_963821585.1. Classification (GTDB taxonomy): domain Bacteria; phylum Acidobacteriota; class Thermoanaerobaculia; order Gp7-AA8; family Gp7-AA8; genus QHVT01. The sequence goes on along the minus strand of CAWGEI010000003.1, from coordinate 865,361 downwards.
CCTTGGGCGCGCCATCCTCCAGCATGTACCGCAGCCGTTCGGCCGGGTACGCCGGGTCGAGCGGCAGATAGGCCCCACCGGCTTTCAGGATGCCGAGGAGCCCCACCACCATTTCGAGGCCGCGCTCGACGCAGATCGCCACCCGGTCATCGGGTCGCACACCGCCATCGATCAGCTCATGCGCGAGCTGGTTCGCGCGCACATTGAGCTCGCCGTAGGTCAGGCGCTGGTCTTCAAAGACGACCGCCACCGCCTCAGGCGTTGCGGCGGCCTGCTGCTCGAACAGCTCGTGAATGAGGGTGTCTTCCGGGTACTCCGCCTGCGTGGCGTTGAAGCCGTACAACAGTTGCTTCCGTTCCGTTGTGGACAGAATCGGCAGCGTCTCGACGCCCGCCGCGGCATCCGCAACCATCGCTTCCAGCACCCGGACGTAATGATCGGCCCAACGCTCAACCGTGGCGCGATCGAACAGATCACTGGCATAGACGAGCATGCCGGACAGCGCTTCGCCGCTGTCGCTCAGGTGGACTGACAGCTCGTATTGCGCCGTCGTCAGCGCCTGCTTCGCCGGTGCCAGTTGCAGATCCGGCAGGCTCAGAGCCTCATCCCCTTCCGGCGTATTGTTGAACGCCAGCATGGACTGGAACAGCGGACTGTGGCTGAGGCTGCGCGTCGCCTGCACCGCCTCGACCACCTGCTCGAACGGCAACTCCTGGTGCGCAAACGCTGCGAGCGTCGTTTCTTTCACCTGCCCGAGCAGTGCCCTGACGCTGGACTGCTCATCGAAACGGAGTCGGAGCGCCAACGTGTTGACGAAGAAGCCAATCAGGTTTTCGACCTCGCGTCGCTGGCGGTTTGCCACCGGCGTGCCGATGACAACATCCGTCTGTCCGGACAAGCGCGAGAGCAACAGACCCCAGGCCGAGAGCAGGGTCGTGAACAACGTCACGCCATAGCGATGTGAAACGGCGCGCAAGCTGGCAGATAATTCCGATGACAGCACAAGCGGCACATCATCGCCAGCATAGCTCTGCAACGCCGGTCGCTGCCGATCGAGCGGCAGGTTGAGCAGCGAAGGCGCGCCAGTCAGATGTTCCTTCCAGAAAGAAAGCTGACGCGTCAGCTCTTCGCCTTGCAGCCAGTTCCGCTGCCACTGCGCGTAGTCGGCATACTGAATCTCCAGCGGTGGCAGCGGGTCGCTCTCGCCACGAGAGAACGCCGTATACAGCGTGGCCACTTCGCGCACCAGGATGTTCAGGGACCAGCCGTCGCTGACGATGTGGTGCTGCGTGACCAACAACACATGTTCGTCGTCCGCGAGCGTGAGCAGTTGGCCGCGGATCAACGGACCTGCACTCAAATCGAATGGTGCACGAGATTCCTCGTCCGCGAGCTCCGCCGCGGCGCGGGCACGACTCTCGTGATCCAGGGCGCGCAGATCGCAAAGCGTCAGAGCAAAGCCGCGGTCCTCCGGAGCGATTTGCTGGTACGGCACTCCATCGATCGCCACAAACGACGTGCGCAGACCTTCGTGCCGGGCCACCAGTCGATCGAGCGTGGCCTGCAGCGCCGCGACGTCCAGTTGGCCGAGCAACCGCAAGGCCGCCGGCATGTGGTACGCCGCGCCGGCCGCTTCGTCGAGTTGATCGAGGAACCACAGCCGCTGTTGGGCCAGTGAAAGCGGCAGCGGCTGGCCGCGGTCCGCAAGCTCGATGAGTCCCAGCGTGCTGGCACCCGCGGCGCGGACGGCATCGGCCAAGGCACTCAGGCTCGACGTTGAGAACAGCTCCCGCAGTGGCAACTCGACGTCCATCGTCGCCCGGATATGCGAGATCAGTTGCACCGCCAGCAGCGAGTGACCACCGAGCTCGAAGAAGTTATCGCGGCGACCGACGCGTTCGACGCGCAGCAGCTCCTGCCAGAGCGTGGCCAGCGCTTCTTCAATCTCGCCTTCAGGAGCTTCGTATTCGCGCACGGCCAGCGCGGTTTCTTCCGGCGCGGGCAAAGCCTGGCGATCGAGCTTGCCGTTTGCGATCAGCGGAAGGGCATCGAGCCGCACGAACGCCGACGGAACCATGTATTCAGGCAGTTGTCGCGCCAGCGCTTCCCGCAGCTCGGCTACCGAAAGCTCGAGGCCCTCGTCAGCCACCAGATACGCGACCAGACGCTGATCACCCGGGACGTCCTCACGCGCGATGACGACCGCCTCACGCACACCCGCGTGCTCACTGAGCTTCGTTTCGATTTCGCCGAGCTCGATCCGGAAGCCGCGGATCTTGACCTGGAAGTCATTGCGGCCCAGGTACTCGATATTGCCGTCCGAGAGCCAGCGACCGAGATCGCCGGTCTTGTACATCCGAGCGTCGGCGTCAGCACTGAACGGATCGCGCAGGAAGCGTTCGGCGGTCAGCTCGGGGCGGTTCAGGTAGCCGCGTGCAACACCGGCACCCCCGATGTAGATCTCACCCGTCACGCCCATCGGCACCAGTTTCCGACGGGCATCCAGGATGTAGATCCGGGTATTGGCGATCGGCCGGCCGATATGCGCTGCAAAGCCGTGTTCCCGGGTCATCCTGACCCAGGTCGAATACGTCGTCGTCTCGCTCGGGCCATACAGATTGGCCACGCTCTCGACCGCGGTCTCGTCAAAGAGCCGCTCTACCAATTCCCGTTTCAACGGCTCGCCGGCCAGGTTCACCAGCCGCGTGTCGGCGGGTACTCCGCCGGCATCGAGCAAGGCTTTGATGGCCGAGGGCACGGTGTTGATCAACGTGACCGGTTCGCGGCGCGCCGTCAGCGCCAGCGCATTGCGGACCAGCGTCAGGGTGCTGCCGGCTGCCAGCGGCACGAACAGTTCGTACACCGCCAGATCGAAATTGATCGAGGTCGAGAACAGGCTGTTGAACAGTTCCTGCTTCGTGAAATTGGTTAACGCCCAGCGCAACAGATTCGCGGTATTGGCATGTTCGATGGCCACGCCTTTGGGCAGCCCCGTCGAACCGGAGGTGTAGATCACGTACGCCAGATGTTGCGGCGTCAGCCCCAACGCGCGCGGGCTCGGGTTGGTGGTCAGGTGCGCGGCCAGTCGTTCGCTTACCTCCTCGCTGTCGAGCAACAAGGTCGGCACCTCGGCCGCGGCGAGTCGTCCCTGCAAGTCCCGCTGCGTCAGCAGGACTTTGGGCGCGCCATCGTTCAGGAGATACCGCAGCCGCTCATTCGGATAGGCGGGATCCAGCGACAGATAGGCGCCGCCGCCTTTCAAAATGCCGAGCAGCCCCACCACCATCTCGAGACCGCGCTCGACGCAGATCGCCACCCGATCGTCCGGTTGCACGCCAAGCGCGATCAGCTCGTGTGCCAGCTGGTTCGCGCGCGCGTTGAGCTCGCCGTAACTCAGGCTCTGACCTTCAAAAACGACCGCCACCGCATCGGGCCGAGCAGCTGCCTGCTGCTCGAACAGCTCGTGAATGAGCTCGTCCGGATACGCAATCTCGGTGGTGTTGAACTCGCCCAGCAGTTGCTGGCGCTCCGATACGGACAGCAGCGGCAGCATCTCAACGCTGGCCGTGGGATCCGCCGCCATCGCTTCCAGCAGCCGGACGTAATGACCGGCCCAGCGCTCCACCGTCGACCGGTCGAAAAGATCACTGGCATAGACGAGCGTGCCGGACAGCTCTTCGCCGACGTCGCTGAGACTCAACGACAGCTCGTATTGTGCCGTAGTCACCGCCTGTTTCGCCGGTGCCAGTTGCAGTTCCGGCAGGCTCAGCGCCTCATCACCTTCCGGCGTATTGTTGAGCGCCAGCATGGTCTGGAACAGCGGGCTGTGATTGAGGCTGCGCGTCACACGCACCGCCTCGACCACCTGCTCGAACGGCAACTCCTGGTGCGCAAACGCTGCGAGCGTGGTCTCTTTCACCTGCTCGAGCAGTGCCCTGACGCTGGGCTGTTCATCGAAACGCAGACGCAGCGCCAGCGTGTTGACGAAGAAGCCGATCAGGCTCTCGACCTCGCGTCGCTGGCGGTTCGCCACCGGCGTGCCGATGACGATATCCGTCTGTCCGGACAAGCGTGACAGCAACAGTCCCCAGGCCGACAATAGAGTCATGAACAAGGTCACGCCATGGCCTTGCGAGACGGCGCGCAGGCGGGCCGTCAATTCTCGCGACAGGGCAAGCGGCACACGATCGCCGGCATAGCTCTGCAATGCCGGCCGCGGCCGATCGAGCGGCAGGTTGAGCAGCGCAGGCACGCCGGTCAGATGGTCCTTCCAGAAAGAAAGCTGACGCGTCAGCTCTTCGCCTTCCAGCCAGTTCCGCTGCCACTGCGCGTAGTCGGCGTACTGGATCTCCAGCGGCGGCAGCGGATCGCTCTCGCCACGAGAAAACGCCGTATACAGCGTGGCCACTTCGCGCACCAGGATGTTCAGAGACCAGCCGTCGGTGACGATGTGATGTTGCGTGACCAGCAACACATGTTCGTCGTCCGCGAGCGTGAGCAGTTGGCCGCGGATCAATGGACCTGAGTTCAAATCAAATGGTGCACGAGATTCCTCGTCCGCGAGCTCCGCCGCGGCGCGTACACGACTGCCGTGATCCAAGGCACGCAGATCGCGAAGCGTCAGAGCAAAGCCGCGGTCTTCCGGTGCGATCTGCTGGTACGGCACTCCGTCGATGGCCACGAAGCACGTGCGCAGACCTTCGTGCCGGGCCACGAGTCGATCGAGCGTGGCCTGCAGCGCCGCCACGTCCAGTTGGCCGAGCAACCGCAATGCCGCCGGAATGTGGTACGCCGCACTCGCCGCTTTGTCGAGTTGATCGAGAAACCACAGCCGCTGTTGGGCCAGTGAAAGCGGCAACGGCTGGCTGCGGTCCGCGATCTCGATGCCTCCCAGCGTGCTGGCACCCGCGGCGCGGACGGCATCGGCCAAGGCACTCAGGCTCGCCGTCGAGAACAGGTCGCGCAGTGGCAACTCGACGTCCAGCGTCGCACGGATATGCGAGATCAACTGCACCGCCAGCAGCGAGTGACCACCGAGCTCGAAAAAGTTGTCGCGGCGCCCCACGCGCTCGACGTGCAGCAGTTCCTGCCAGAGCGTGGCCAGCGCTTCTTCAATCTCGCCTTCAGGAGCTTCGTATTCGCGCACGGCCAGCGCGGTTGCTTCCGGTGCAGGTAATGCCTGGCGATCGAGCTTCCCGTTTGCAGTCAGCGGAAGGGCATCGAGTTGCACGAACGCCGACGGCACCATGTATTCCGGCAGTTGTCGCGCCAGCGCCTCCCGCAGGTCGGCTACCGACAGATCGAGGCCCTCGTCAACCACCAGATACGCGACCAGGCGTTTCTCGCCCGGAACGTCCCCGCGCACCAGCACCACCGCGTCGCGCACACCGGCGTACTCACCGAGCCTTGCTTCGATCTCGCCGAGCTCGATCCGGAAGCCGCGGATCTTCACCTGGAAGTCGTTGCGTCCCAGGAACTCGATCGTGCCGTCGGCCAGCCAGCGACCACGGTCGCCGGTCTTGTACATCCGCGCGTCGACGTCAGCACTGAAGGGATCTCGCAGGAAACGTTCGGCGGTCTGTTCGGGACGGTTCAGATAGCCGCGCGCGACTCCGTCGCCCCCGATGGTGATCTCGCCTTCCACACCGACCGGCACCGGTTCGCCGCGGGTGTCCAGAATGTAGACCTGCGTGTTGGCGATCGGTCTGCCCAGCGGAATCGACCGGGCATCGTCTGCAACGGCGAGGATGTCGTGCGTGCAGGCGAACGTCGTCGTTTCGGTCGGGCCGTACCCATTCACTACATGTACGGGACGCTGCGCGCGATTGAGCAGATGCCGAATCGTCCTCGGATCGAGGGCATCACCACCAACCAGCAGATACCGCAGCTGGCCGAAGGCGTCGGGCAGGCTATCCACGTACTGGTTGAACAGGCCGACCGTCAGCCACAGCGCGGTGACGCCGCCCGCGTGTAGCGTCGCGTTGAGCCGGGCCGGCTCCATGACCACGGGAGCCGGTACCACCATAAGCCGTACACCATTGAGCAGTGCTCCCCAGATCTCCCAGGTCGCGGCATCGAAGGCCGGATTGGCGCAGTGGGCGAAACAATCCTCGGGTGTGGCCTCGAAGTACGGATTGTTGATGACCAGCCGATTGACGCAGCGATGGTCGACCATCACCCCCTTGGGCGTTCCGGTCGATCCCGACGTGTAGATCACGTATGCCAGGTTCCGCGCGTGCAAGCCCGGCACTGAAGGGTTGTCCGCCGGCATGCGACGGGCCAGGACCGGCACATCGACATCCAGTCGCAGCACCGGCAGTTCGGTTTCGGGCAGCAGCGCCTCGACATTCGACTGGATCAGCAGCGCCACCGGCGCGCTGTCCTCGAGCATCCAGGCCAGGCGCTCGCGCGGATAGCTCGGGTCGAGCGGCACATAGGAACCGCCCGCTTTCAAGATGCCCAGCAGGCCTACGATCAGATCGGTATTGCGCTCGCTGCAGATCGCCACCCGGTCATCGGGCTTCACTCCCAGGCCGAGCAGGTAATGCGCGAGTTGGTTGGCGCGCAGGTTGAGCTCAGCGTAGGTCAGCGATTCGTCTTCATAGACCACCGCGACAGCATCGGGTCGATCGGCCACCTGCTGCTCGAACAGCTCGTGAATGAGTTGGTCTTTGGGATAAAAGGCCTCCGTGGCGTTGAATGCGCTCAGTTGGTGCTGCCGCTCCGAGGCGGACAACAGCGGTAGCGTGTCCACAGCTGCCGACGCATCGGCCACTATCGCCTCGAGCAAGCGAACGTAGTGACTGGCCCAGCGTTCGATGGTCGTGCGATCGAAGAGCGAGCTGGCGTAGACCCATACCCCGGTCAACACCTCGCCGGCATCGTCCATCAGCACCTGCAGATCGACCTGGGTGGTTTCGTGAGCTCGCTCCACCGGCGCCAGCTTCAGGCCGGGCAGCTCCAGCTCACCAGCGTCCGTCTGACTCCCCTCCAGGTTGTTCCAGGTGAAGGTGACCTGTGCCAGCGGACTATGGCTGAGGCTGCGCTGCGGCTGCAGCGCTTCCACGACTTGCTCGAACGGCAGCTCTTGATGGGCGAACGCCGCCAGCGCGGTCTCTTTCACTTGCGCGAGCAGCGCTTGGACGCTGGGCTGTTCATCGAAGCGCAGCCGCACGGCCAGCGTGTTGACGAAGAATCCAATCAGACTCTCCACTTCACGCCGTTGCCGGTTCGCCACCGGCGTGCCGATGACGACATCCGTCTGTCCGGACAGCCGCGACAGCAGCAAGCCCCACCCGGACAATAGCGTCATGAACAACGTCACGCCATGACGCTGCGAGAGCTCCCGCAGATTGCGGGTCAGTTCCGCGGACAGCAGGAACGGCACAATGCCGCCAGCATGGCTTTGCACCGGTGGCCTCGACCGGTCGAGCGGTAACTCGAGCAACGCCGGCGCCCCGCCCAGATGCGTCTTCCAGAACGCGATCTGCCGCGTCAGCTCATCCCCTTGCAGCCAGTGACGTTGCCATGCCGCGTAGTCGGCGTACTGGATCTCCAGCGGTGGCAGCGGATCGCTCTCACCTCGGCTGAACGCCGTATACAGCGTAGCCACCTCGCGCACCAGGATGTTCAGGGACCAGCCGTCGCTGACGATATGGTGCTGTGTGACGAGCAACACATGTTCGTCATCGCTCACGCGCAGCAACCAACCGCGGATCAACGGGCCCTTGCTCAGATCGAACGGCGCCCGAGCTTCCTCGGCCGTGAGCTCGCTGACGGCGCGGGCACGGCTCTCCTGATCGAGGGCGCTCAGATCGCGCAACGTCAACGCAAAGCCACAGTCTTCCGGTGCGATCTGCTGGTACGGCACTCCGTCGATGGCCACGAAGTACGTCCGTAGACCTTCGTGCCGGGCCACCACCCGGTCGAGTGTGGCCTGCAGCGCAGCCCCGTCCAGTTGGCCGAGCAGCCGCAGCGCCGCCGGCATGTGGTACGCAGCGCTGGCCGCTTTATCCAGCTGATCGAGGAACCACAGGCGCTGTTGGGCCAATGACAGCGGCAGCGGCTGGCTGCGGTCCGCGATCTCGATGCCTCCCAGCGTGCTCGCACCCGCCTCGCGAACGGCATCGGCCAGGGCTAAGAGGCTCGATGTTGCGAAGAGCTCACGCAGCGGCAGCTCGACATCCATCGTCGAGCGGATGTGGGAGATCAGCTGCACCGCGAGTAACGAGTGACCACCGAGCTCGAAGAAGTTGTCGCGGCGACCCACGCGCTCGACGTGAAGCAGTTCCTGCCAGAGCGCGGCCAACGCTACTTCAATCTCGCCTTCAGGAGCTTCGTATTCGCGCACGGCCAGCGCGGTTGCTTCCGGCGCCGGTAAAGCCTGGCGATCGAGCTTGCCGTTTGCGGTCAGCGGCAAGGTATCGAGTTGCACGAACGCCGACGGCACCATGTATTCCGGCAGTTGTCGCGCCAGCGCCTCCCGCAGGTCGGCCACCGACGGATCGAGCCCCTCGTCAACCACCAGATACGCGACCAGTCGTTTCTCGCCCGGAACATCCTCGCGCGCGAGCACGACCGCGTCGTGCACACCGGCGTACTCACCGAGCCTTGCTTCGATCTCGCCGAGCTCGATCCGGAAGCCGCGGATCTTCACCTGGAAGTCGTTGCGGCCCAGGAACTCGATCGTGCCGTCGGCCAGCCAGCGGCCACGGTCGCCGGTCTTGTATATCCGCGCGTCGACGTCCGCACTGAACGGATCGCGCAGGAAGCGTTCGGCGCTCAGCTCGGGGCGGTTCAGGTAGCCCCGCGCGACGCCGTCGCCACCGATGGTGATCTCGCCTTCCACGCCGACCGGCACCGGTTCGCCGCGGGTGTCCAGAATGTAGACCTGCGTGTTGGCGATCGGCTTGCCCAGCGGTATGGAGCGCGCATCGAGTGCGAGGTCCCGAATCTCGTGAGTGCAGGCAAACGTCGTCGTTTCGGTCGGGCCATACCCATTGACCACGTGGACGGGACGCTGCGCGCGGCTGAGCAGTTGCCGGATCGTCCTCGGATCGAGAGCATCACCACCAACCAGCAGATACCGCAGTTGGCCGAAAGCATCGGGCAGGCTGTCCACATACTGATTGAACAGGCCGACCGTCAGCCACAGCGCCGTGACACCGCCCGCGTGCAGCGTCGCGTTGAGCCGGGCCGGCTCCATGACCACGGGCGCCGGCACCACCAAAAGCCGCGCACCATTGAGTAGCGAGCCCCAGATCTCCCAGGTCGCGGCATCGAACGCCGGATTGGCGCAGTGGGCGAAACAATCCTCGGGTGTGGCCTCGAAATACGGATTGTTGATGACCAGTCGATTGACGCAGCGGTGGTCGACCATCACCCCCTTGGGCACGCCGGTCGATCCCGAGGTGTAGATCACATAGGCCAGGTTCCGTGCGTGCAAGCCTGGCACTGCAGGGTTGTGCACCGGCATGCGGCGGGCCAGCACCGGCACGTCGACGTCGAGCCGCAGCACCGGCAGTTCGGTCTCGGGCAGTAGCGCCTCGACATCCGACTGGATCAGCAGCGCCACCGGCGCGCTGTCCTCGAGCATCCAGGCCAGGCGCTCGCGCGGATAGCTCGGGTCCAGTGGCACATAGGAACCGCCCGCTTTCAAGATGCCCAGCAGGCCCACGATCAGATCGGTACTGCGCTCGCTGCAGATCGCCACGCGGTCATCGGGCTTCACGCCCAGGCCGAGCAGGTAATGCGCGAGTTGGTTGGCGCGCACGTTGAGCTCGGCGTAGGTCAGCGATTCGTCTTCATAGACCACCGCGACAGCATCGGGTCGAGCGGCCACCTGCTGCTCGAACAGCTCGTGGATGAGTTGGTCTTTGGGATAAGCCGCTTCCGTGGCATTGAACGCGCTCAGTTGGTGCTGCCGCTCCGAGGCGGACAACAGCGGTAGCGTGTCCACCGCTGCCGATGCATCCGCCACCATTGCCTCGAGCACGCGAACGTAGTGACCGGCCCAACGTTCGATGGTCGTGCGATCGAAGAGCGCGCTGGCGTAGACCCATTCCCCGGCCAACACCTCGCCGTCATCGTCCATCAGCACTTGCAAATCGACTTGGGCCGTTTTGTGAGCTCGCTCCACCGGCGCCAGCTTCAAACCGGGCAGTTCCAGCGTGTCGTCCGTCTGACTGCCCTCCAGGTTGTTCCAGGTGAAGGTGACCTGTGCCAGGGGGCTATGACTGAGGCTGCGGTGCGGTTGCAGCGCTTCCACGACTTGTTCGAACGGCAGCTCTTGATGGGCGAACGCCGCCAGCGCGGTCTCTTTCACTTGCGCGAGCAGCGCTTGGACGCTGGGCTGCTCATCGAAGCGCAGCCGCACGGCCAGCGTGTTGACGAAGAATCCAATCAGATTCTCCACTTCACGCCGTTGCCGGTTCGCCACCGGCGTGCCGATGACGACATCCGTCTGTCCGGACAGCCGCGACAGCAGCAAGCCCCACCCGGACAACAGGGTCATGAACAACGTCACGCCATGGCGCTGCGAGAGCTCCCGCAGATTGCGGCTCAGTTCCGCGGACAGCAGGAACGGCACGGTGCCGCCGGCATGGCTCTGCACGGGGGGACGCGGGCGGTCGGACGGCAACTCGAGCAACGCCGGCGCCCCTCCGAGATGCGTCTTCCAGAACGCGATCTGCCGCGTCAGTTCATCACCTTGCAACCAGTGGCGTTGCCACGCCGCGTAGTCGGCGTACTGGATCTCCAGCAGTGGCAGAGGATCGGTTTCGCCGCGGCTGAACGCCGTATACAGCGTGGCTACTTCGCGCACCAGGATGTTCAGTGACCAACCGTCGCTCACGATGTGGTGCTGCGTAACGAGCAACACATGTTCGTCATCGCTCACGCGCAGCAACCAACCGCGGATCAACGGGCCCTTGCTCAGATCAAATGGCGTCCGAGCTTCCTCGGCCGTGAGCTCGCTGACGGCGCGGGCACGACTCTCCTGATCGAGGGCGCTCAGATCGCGCGGCGTCAACGCAAAGCCACAGTCTTCCGGTGCGATCTGCTGATACGGCACTCCGTTGATGGCCACGAAGTACGTGCGTAGACCTTCGTGCCGGGCCACCACCCGGTCGAGCGTGGCCTGCAGCGCCGCCACGTCCAAGTGGCCGAGCAACCGCAAGGCCGCCGGAATGTGGTACGCCGCGCTGGCCGCTTTGTCGAGCTGATCGAGGAACCACAGGCGCTGTTGTGCCAATGACAGCGGCAGCGGCTGGCTGCGGTCCGCGATCTCGATGCGTCCCAGCGTGCTGGCACCCGCGGCGCGCACGGCATCGGCCAAGGCACTGAGGCTCGATGTCGCGAAGATCTCACGAAGTGGCAACTCGACATGCAACGTCGCGCGGATATGCGAGATCAACTGCACCGCGAGTAGCGAGTGACCACCGAGCTCGAAGAAGTTGTCGCGGCGACCCACGCGCTCGACGTGCAGCAGTTCCTGCCAGAGCGTGGCCAGCGCTTCTTCAATCTCGCCTTCAGGAGCTTCGTATTCGCGCACGGCCAGCGCGGTTGCTTCCGGCACGGGTAAGGCCTGGCGATCGAGCTTGCCGTTTGCGGTCAGCGGAAGGGCATCGAGCCGCACGAACGACGACGGAACCATGTATTCCGGCAGTTGCCGCGCCAGTGCCTCCCGCAGATCGGCTACCGACAGCTCGAGACCCTCATCCGCTACCAGATACGCGACCAGGCGCTTATCACCCGGAACGTCCTCGCGTGCGAGCACCACCGCGTCGCGCACACCGGCGCACTCACCGAGCCTTGCTTCGATCTCGCCGAGCTCGATCCGGAAGCCGCGGATCTTCACCTGGAAGTCGTTGCGGCCCAGGAACTCGATCGTGCCGTCGGCCAGCCAGCGACCACGGTCGCCGGTCTTGTACATCCGCGCGTCAACGTCACCACTGAACGGATCCCGCAGGAAGCGTTCGGAGGTCAGTTCGGGGCGGTTCAGGTAGCCCCGCGCGACGCCGTCGCCACCGATGATGATCTCCCCTTCCACGCCGACCGGCACTGGTTCGCCGCGGGTGTCCAGAATGTAGACCTGCGTGTTGGCAATCGGTTTGCCCAGCGGAATGGAACGCGCATCGAGTGCGACGTCCCGGATGTCGTGCGTACAGGCAAACGTCGTCGTTTCGGTCGGGCCGTACCCGTTCACCACGTGGACGGGACGCTGCGCGCGGCTGACCAGTTGCCGGATCGTTTTCGGATCGAGGGCATCACCACCAACCAGCAGATACCGCAGTTGGCCGAAGGCATCAGGCAGGCTGTCCACGTACTGATTGAACAGGCCGACCGTCAACCAAAGCGCCGTCACACCGCCCGCGTACAGCATCGCGTTCAGCTTGGTCGGATCCATGACCACCGACAACGGCACCACCATCAGCCGCGCACCGTTGAGCAGCGCTCCCCAGATCTCCCAGGTCGCGGCATCGAAGGCCGGATTGGCGCAGTGAGCGAAACAGTCCTCGGGGTTGGCCTCGAAGTACGGGTTGTTGATGACCAGCCGATTGACGCAGCGATGGTCGACCATCACCCCCTTGGGTGTGCCGGTCGACCCCGAGGTGTAGATCACATAGGCCAGGTTCCGTGCGTGCAAGCCTGGCACTGCAGGGTTGTGCACCGGCATGCGGCGGGCCAGCACCGGCACGTCGACGTCGAGCCGCAGCACCGGCAATTCGGTTTCGGGCAGCAGCGCCTCGACATCCGACTGGATCAGCAGCGCCACCGGCGCGCTGTCCTCGAGCATCCAGGCCAGGCGCTCGCGCGGATAGCTCGGGTCCAGTGGCACGTACGCGCCACCGGCTTTCAAGATGCCCAGCAGGCCCACGATCAGATCGACATTGCGCTCGCTGCAGATCGCCACCCGGTCATCGGGCTTCACGCCCAGGCCGAGCAGGTAATGCGCGAGCTGGTTGGCGCGCAGGTTGAGCTCCGCGTACGTCAGCGATTCGTCTTCATAGACCACCGCGACGGCATCGGGTCGAGCGGCCACCTGCTGCTCGAACAGCTCGTGGATGAGACTCTCTTTGGGATACTCCGCTCCGGTGGCATTGAACGCGCTCAGTTGGTGCTGCCGCTCCGACGCGGACCACAGCGGTAGCGTGTCCACCGCTGCCGATACATCCGCCACCATCGCCTCGAGGACGCGAACGTAGTGACCGGCCCAGCGTTCGATGGTCGTGCGATCGAAGAGCGCGCTGGCGTAGACCCATGCCCCGGCCAACACCTCGCCGGCATCGTCCATCAGCACCTGCAGATCGACTTGGGTGGTTTCGTGAGCTCGCTCCACCGGAGCCAGCCTCAGACCGGGCAGTTCCAGCGTGTCGTCGTCCGTCTGACTTCCCTCGAGGTTGTTCCAGGTGAAGGTGACCTGTGCCAGCGGACTATGACTGAGGCTGCGCTGCGGCTGCAGCGCTTCCACGACTTGCTCGAACGGCAGCTCTTGATGGGCGAACGCCGCCAGCGCGGTCTCTTTCACTTGCGCGAGCAGCGCTTCGACGCTGGGCTGCTCATCGAAGCGCAGCCGCACGGCCAGCGTGTTGACGAAGAATCCAATCAGATTCTCCACTTCGCGCCGTTGCCGGTTCGCCACCGGCGTACCGATGACGACATCCGTCTGTCCGGACAGCCGCGACAGCAGCAAGCCCCACCCGGACAACAGGGTCATGAACAACGTAACGCCATGACGCTGCGAGAGCTCCCGCAGATTGCGGGTCAGTTCCGCGGACAGCAGGAACGGCACAATGCCGCCAGCATGGCTTTGCACCAACGGCCTCGGCCGGTCGATCGGCAACTCGAGCAACGCTGGGGCTCCCCCAAGGTGAGCCTTCCAGTAATCAAACTGCCGCGACAACTCATCACCCTGCAGCCAGTTCCGTTGCCACTGCGCGTAATCCGCGTACTGGATCTCCAGCGGTGGCAGCGGATCGCTCTCGCCCCGGCTGAACGCCGTATAGAGCGTGGCCACTTCGCGCACCAGGATGTTCAGGGACCAACCGTCGCTGACGATATGGTGCTGCGTGACGAGCAACACATGTTCGTCATCGCTCACGCGCAGCAACCAACCGCGGATCAACGGGCCCTTGCTCAGATCAAATGGCGCCCGAGCTTCCTCGGCCGTGAGCTCGCTCACGGCGCGGGCCCGACTCTCATGATCGAGGGCGCTCAGATCGCGCGGCGTCAACGCAAAGCCACAGTCTTCCGGTGCGATCTGCTGATACGGCACTCCGTCGATGGCCACGAAGTACGTGCGCAGACCTTCGTGCCGGGCCACCACTCGATCGAGCGTGGCCTGCAGCGCCTCCGCGTCCAGTTGGCCGAGCAGCCGCAGCGCCGCCGGCATGTGGTACGCGGCGCTGGCCGCTTTGTCGAGCTGATCGAGGAACCACAGGCGCTGTTGTGCCAATGACAGCGGCAGCGGCTGGCTGCGGTCCGCAATCTCGATGCGCCCCAGCGTGCTCGCACCCGCGGCGCGGACGGCATCGGCCAGGGCAATGAGGCTCGACGTTGCGAACAGCTCACGCAGTGGCAACTCGACATCCATCGTCGAGCGGATATGGGAGATCAACTGCACCGCCAGCAGCGAGTGACCACCGAGCTCGAAGAAGTTGTCGCGGCGACCCACGCGCTCGACGTGCAACAGCTCCTGCCAGATCGTGGCCAGCGCTTCTTCAATCTCGCCTTCAGGAGCCTCGTATTCGCGCACGGCCAGCGCGGTTGCTTCCGGCGCCGGCAAGGCCTGGCGATCGAGCTTGCCGTTGGCGGTCAGCGGAAGGGCATCGAGCCGCACGAACGCCGACGGCACCATGTACTCCGGCAGTTGTCGCGCCAGCGCTTCCCGCAGCTCGGCTACCGACGGATCGCGGCTCTCGTCAACCACCACATACGCGACCAGCCGCTTATCACCCGGCACGTCCTCGCGCGCCAGCACCACCGCGTCGCGCACGCCGGCATGCTCAGCCGAGCCTCGCTTCGATCTCGCCGAGCTCGATCCGGAAGCCGCGGATCTTCACCTGGAAGTCGTTGCGGCCCAGGAACTCGATCGTGCCGTCGGCCAGCCAGCGACCAGGTCTCCCGTCCGGTACATCCGCGCGTCGACGTCAGCACTGAAGGGATCTCGCAGGAAACGTTCGGCGGTCAGCTCGGGGCGGTTCAGGTACCCGCGCGCGACGCCGTCGCCGCCGATGTAGATCTCCCCTTCCACGCCGACCGGCACCGGTTCGCCGCGGGTGTCCAGAATGTAGACCTGCGTGTTGGCGATCGGCTTGCCCAACGGAATCGACCGGGCATCGTCTGCGACGGCGAGGATGTCGTGCGTGCAGGCGAACGTCGTCGTTTCGGTCGGGCCGTACCCATTCACTACATGTACGGGACGCTGCGCGCGATTGAGCAGATGCCGAATCGTTCTCGGATCGAGGGCATCCCCACCCACCAGCAGATACCGCAGCTGGCCGAAGGCATCGGGCAGGCTGTCCACGTACTGGTTGAACAGGCCGACCGTCAGCCACAGCGCCGTGACACCGCCCGCGTGCAGCGTCGCGTTGAGCCGGGCCGGCTCCATGACCACGGGCGCCGGTACTACCATGAGCCGCGCACCATTGAGCAGTGCTCCCCAGATCTCCCAGGTCGCGGCATCGAAGGCCGGATTGGCGCAGTGGGCGAAGCAGTCCTCGGGTGTGGCCTCGAAGTACGGATTGTTGATCACCAGCCGATTGACACAGCGATGGTCGACCATCACGCCCTTCGGCGTTCCGGTCGATCCCGAGGTGTAGATCACATAGGCCAGGTTCCGGGCGTGCAAGCCCGGCACTGAAGGGTTGTCCGCCGGCATGCGACGGGCCAGGACCGGCACGTCGACGTCCAGTCGCAGCACCGGCAGTTCGGTCTCGGGCAGCAACTCCTCGACATCCGACTGGATCAGCAGCGCCGCCGGCGCGCTGTCCTCGAGCATCCAGGCCAGGCGCTCTCCCGGATAGCTCGGGTCGAGCGGCACATAGGAACCGCCCGCTTTCAAGATGCCCAGCAGGCCCACGATCAGATCGGTACTGCGCTCGCTGCAGATCGCCACGCGGTCATCGGGCTTCACCCCCAGGCCAAGCAGGTAATGCGCGAGTTGGTTGGCGCGCACGTTGAGCTCGGCGTAGGTCAGCGATTCGTCTTCATAGACCACCGCGACTGCATCGGGCCGCGCGGCCACCTGCTGCTCGAACAGCTCGTGAATGAGGCTGTCTTTGGGATAAGCCGCTTCCGTGGCATTGAACGCGCTCAGTTGGTGCTGCCGCTCCGACGCGGACCACAGCGGTAGCGTGTCCACAGCTGCCGACGCATCCGCCACCATCGCCTCGAGCACGCGAACGTAATAGCCGGCCCAGCGTTCGATGGTCATGCGATCGAAGAGCGCGCTGGCGTAGACCCATTCCCCGGCCACGGCCATGCCCGTATCGCCTAGCATCAGTTGTAAATCGACCTGCGTGGTTTCATGGGCCTGGTCCACCGGCGCCAACAACAGGTCGGGCGCCGCCAGTGCGCCCCCATCCGATCGACTGCTATCCGTGACGCCGCGCTCGAGGTTGTTCCAGGTAAAGGTGACCTGCGCCACCGGACTATGACTCTGGCTGCGCTGCGGCTGCAGCGCTTCGACAACTTGTTCGAAGGGCAGTTCCTGATGAGCGAACGCCGCCAGCGTCGTCTCTCTCACTTGCGCGAGGAGCGCTCCGATGCTCGGCCGCTCATCGAAGCGCAGGCGCAGAGCCAGCGTGTTGATGAAGAAGCCGATCAGGTTCTCCACCTCGCGCCGCTGCCGGTTCGCCACCGGCGTACCGATGACGACATCCATCTGTCCCGACAAGCGCGACAGCAGCAGCCCCCAGGAGGACAACAGCGTCATGAACAACGTCACGCCGTGACGCTGGGAGAGCGCGCGCAGCTTGCTGGTCAGTTCCCCGGACAGCACGAGCGGCACGCGATCGCCGGCATAACTTTGCACCGCCGGCCGCGGCCGGTCGAGCGGCAATTCGAGCAGTGCCGGCGCTCCTGCAAGATGTTCCTGCCAGAACGCGAACTGCCGCGTCAGCTCGTCGCCCTGCAGCCACTGACGTTGCCATTGCGCATAGTCGGCGTACTGAATCTCCAGCGGCGGCAGCGGATCGGCTGCGCCGCGGCGGAACGCCGTATACAGCGCCGCCACTTCCCGGATCATCACGTCGATCGACCAGCCATCGCTGACGATATGGTGCTGGGTGATCAGCAGCACGTGCTCGTCGTCCGCGAGAGTGAGCAACTGCCCGCGGATCAACGGTCCCTTGCTCAGATCAAACGGCGCTCGAGCCTCCTCGGCCGTGACCCTGGCCACCAGTGCCTCACGTTCGTCGGCAGACAGATGACTCCAGTCTTCGCGGCGCAAGGCGAAGCCACAGTCCACCCGTGCAAACTGCTGATGGGGCACACCGTCGATCGCCACGAACGATGTGCGCAGACCTTCGTGCCTTGCAACGAGCCGGTCGAGCGTGGCCTGCAGTGCTGCCACGTCCAGATTCCCGAGCAACCGCAATGCGGCCGGCAGGTGGTACGCCGCGCTCGCTGCTTTGTCGAGTTGATCGAGGAACCACAGGCGTTGTTGTGCCAGTGAAAGCGGCAACGCCCGAGTCCGGTCAGCGAGCACGATGCGACCCATCGTGCTCGCACCGGCCGTACGTACGGCCTCGGCCTGCGCAATGAGCCTGGGCGACGCAAACAGCGCACGCAAAGGCAGCTCGACATCCAGTGCGGCGCGCAAACGCGAGACCAACTGTACGGCGAGCAACGAGTGTCCGCCGAGCTCGAAGAAGCTGTCGTGACGCCCGACGCGCTCGACCCGCAGCAGCGCTCGCCAGAGCGCGGCCAGGGTCTGCTCGATGTCCCCTTGCGGTGGTTCGTAGTCGTGCCTGATCAGCGCCGTCGCTTCCGGCGCAGGCAGCGCCTTGCGATCGAGTTTGCCATTCGCGGTCAGCGGCAATGCCTCGAGCTGCACGAAGGCCGAGGGAACCATGGATTCCGGCAGTTTGCGGGCCAGCGCCTGACGCAGGTCGGCCACCGACAGGTCGAAGTCCTCGTCCGCCACCAGATACGCGATCAGGCGCTGGTCGCCCGGGACATCTTCCCGCGCGATGACGACCGCCTCACGCACACCCGCGCATTCAGTGAGCTTCGCTTCGATCTCGCCCAGCTCGATCCGGAAGCCCCGGATCTTCACCTGGAAGTCGTTGCGGCCCAGGTACTCGATGTTGCCGTCCGAAAGCCAGCGACCGAGGTCGCCGGTCTTGTACATCCGCGCGTTTGGCGCCGGGCTGAACGGATCGCGCAGGAATCGTTCGGCGGTCAGTTCCGGACGGTTCAGATAGCCGCGCGCAACCTGAGCCCCTCCGATGTACAGCTCCCCTTCCACACCCACCGGCACCGGCTCGCCACGCGCATCCAGGATGTACATCTGCGTGTTCGCGATCGGCTTCCCGATCGGCACCGTCTGTCCATACTGTCCCGGCTTGCACGGCCACGCCGTCACATCGACGGCCGCCTCGGTCGGACCATAGAGGTTATGAACTTCCACGTGCGCAAGCCTGTCGGTGACGTCCTGCAGCACGTTGTACGGCAGTGCTTCCCCACTGCACAGCAGACGACGCAAGCTCCTGCCATTTTCAGGATTCGCCTGCGTCAGGAACGCCGGCAGCATCGAGGGCACGAAATGAATGGTGGTGATCTGCTCCCGCGCGATCACTTCCGTCAGGTATGCGGGATCCTGATGACCACCGGGCCGCGCCATGACCAGGCGGGCACCGGCCAGTAGTGGCAGGAACAGCTCCCATACCGACACGTCGAAGCCGAACGATGTTTTCTGCAAGACCCGGTCATCGTCCTGGAGGCGATACTCCCCTTGCGCCCACCACAGCCGGTTGACGACACCCTGGTGCTCGTTCAACACGCCTTTCGGCAAGCCGGTCGAGCCTGATGTGTAGATCACATAGGCCAGGTTGCGCACGGTGAGACCGTGCGCCCGCGCCTCCGGATTGCTCACCGGCTGCGCCGCCAAGATCGTCCGCTGAGCGTCGCTGTCGAGCACGAGCACTCGAGCCTCACTCTCGGGCAGCAAGGGCTGCAACGCCAGCTGCGTAAGCACGGCCTTGGGCGCTGCATCCTGCACCATGTACCGCAGCCGCTCGATGGGATACGTCGGATCCAGCGGCACGTAGGCGCCGCCGGCTTTCAGGATGCCGAGGAGGCCGACCACCATCTCCAGACTGCGCTCGACACAGATCGCAACACGGTCGTCCGGCCGCACGCCCAGCGCGATCAGCTCGTGGGCAAGCTGATTCGCACGCGCATTGAGCTCGCCGTAACTCAGGCTTTGATCTTCAAAGACCACCGCCACCGCATCGGGCTTGCCTGCGGCCTGCTGTTCGATCAGTTCGTGAATGAGTGTGTCTTCCGGGTACTCCGCCCGCGTGGCGTTGAAGCCGTACAGCAGCTTCGTACGCTCCTCCGGCGGCAGAACGTCCATCTCACGCAGCGGCTGTTGGATCTCCGTCTCCAGCGCCGACACCAGCGTTTGGATGGCCGTCAGCAGATAACCCAGCACGCGGCTAGCCTGCACCGCGCGAACACAATGAAGTTTGAGCCAAAAGTCACGTCCGAAATCATCGACTGCGGCAAAGATCGGATAGTTCACGGCCTCATGGACACTCAAGAGTCGGATGCCTTCCATATCCAACGTCTCGGTCTCTGGCGCATCCACACTGTGACGGAAATTCAGCAACGTGGTGAACAGCGGCAACGGAAACGGCACGGCGCTGCAGCGCTGTGCCAGCACCAACGGCGCTTGTTCATGCGCCAGCAAAGACACCATGCGCTGATAACTCTGCCGCACTACCTGCCGCGCATCGCCCTCCAGCGACACGCGCAGCGGCAGCGTGTTGATGAACGTTCCAAGCACGCGACCAGCACCGGCTGCGCCTTGCAGACGCCCCGACAACACGGTGCCGAACACGACCTCGCTGCGTCCGACGCAGCGTGCCAGCACCTGCCCCCAGGCCACATGGAACAGGATTGAGGGAGGAACCCCCATCTGTCCGGCGCACTCGCGGAGCCGGCGTGCCAGCTCGTCGTCGAGCCGCATGGTGGCCATTTCAATCTCGGTGCTCTTGACTTGCACATCGAGAACACCGAACGGAGCTGTCGGCACGTCGATGTCGGCCAGTTGTTCGCGGAAATACGCCTCATGTTCAGACAGTGGTACCCGGCTGGCATGTGCCACCAGATTACGCAATGGCAGAGGCGCGGCCAGCTGTTGCCCTTCATCACGCAGTAGCGCGCGCACGTCGGCCATGACCAGTTCCAGCGTCTCATGATCACAAACCATGTGATGCGACAGCAGCGACAGCAACCACTCGCCGCGCCGAGCATCCTCTGCTACATACGCCGCCAGAAGCGGTGCTCGCCGCAGATTCAGCCGCATCCGATCCGGATTGGTGAGCTCGCGCAGCTCGTCGACCGCATCTCGTTCACCTGACAGCGCCGCGACCTCGATCGGCAGCGGTGCCGTTCTGAACACCACCTGCACCGGCGTGGATAGCCCTTCCCAGGACACCGCCGTGCGTAGAATGTCGTGCCGCGCGATCAGCTCCTCCAGTACGGCCAGGAAACGATCCAGCCGTTCCCTGTCATCGAAGGCAATCAGATCCCGCAGCAGGTAAGTATCGCCTTCGGTCTCCAGCAGATGATGGAACAGCATCCCTTCCTGCAGTGGCAGCAGGGGATAGATGTCCTGGATGTTGCCGGCCCCGCCCGGTACCGAGGCGACGATCCGATCGATCTCCGCTTGCGTCAACGTGACCAGCGGCAGCAGTTCCGGTGTAATGACCTTCGTTTCCGGCGTCAGCGGATTGGACGGAACCTCTACCTCTTTCGCCGAGGTACCGCGCTGCAGCGTAGCTGCGTAGTCGCACAGTGTAGGCGAGGCAAAGACCGCCCGCACCTCACCGCTCAAGCCGAGCGCGCGCAGCTGCTCGACCATGGCCACCACCAGCAACGAATGTCCACCCAGTTCGAAGAACTGATCGTGGCGCCCAACGCGCTCGACGCGCAGCAGCCGCTGCCAGAGCGCCGCCAACGCTTCCTCGATCTCCCCTTGCGGCGCTTCGTACTCGCGCAAGGTCAGGGCCGTTCTCTCCGGTGCCGGCAGCGCCTTACGATCGAGTTTGCCGTTCGACGTCAGCGGCAATGCGTCAAGCATCGCAAACGCCGAAGGAATCATGTACTCCGGCAGTTGCCGCGACATTGCGTCGCGCAAGCCGGCTACCGACAATCCAGAGCCTTCTTGCACCACGACATACGCGACCAGCCGTTTGTCACCGGGGACATCTTCGCGCGCAATGACGACCGCTTCGCGCACACCTGCGCACTGACTGAGCTTCGCTTCGATTTCGCCCAGCTCGATCCGGAAGCCCCGGATCTTCACCTGGAAGTCGTTCCGGCCCCGGTACTCGATATTGCCGTCCGAAAGCCAGCGACCGAGGTCGCCGGTCTTGTACATCCGCGCGTTTGGCGCCGGGCTGAACGGATCGCGCAAGAATCGTTCGGCGGTCAGCTCCGGACGGTTCAGATAGCCGCGCGCAACCTGAACCCCTCCGATGTACAGCTCCCCTTCCACACCCACCGGCACCGGCTCGCCACGCTCATCCAGGATGTACATCTGCGTGTTCGCGATCGGCTTCCCGATCGGCACCGTCTGTCCATACTGTCCCGGCTTGCACGGCCACGCCGTCACATCGACGGCCGCCTCGGTCGGACCATAGAGATTATGGACTTCCACGTGCGCAAGCCTGTCTGTGACGTCCTGCAGCACGCCGTGCGGCAGTGCTTCGCCACTGCACAGCAGACGACGCAGGCTCCTGCCATTTTCACGATTCGCCCGCGTCAGGAACGCCGGCAGCATCGAGGGCACGAAATGAATGGTGGTGATCTGCTCCCGCGCGATCACTTCCGTCAGGTACGCGGGATCCTGATGACCGCCGGGCCGCGCCATGACCAGGCGGGCACCGGCCAGCAGCGGCAGGAACAGCTCCCATACCGACACGTCGAAGCCGAACGATGTTTTCTGCAAGACGCGGTCATCTTCCTGGAGGCGATACTCCCCTTGCGCCCACCACAGCCGGTTGACGACACCCTGGTGCTCGTTCAACACGCCTTTCGGCAAGCCGGTCGAGCCTGAGGTGTAGATCACATAGGCCAGGTTGCGGACGGTGAGACCGTGCGCTCGTGCCTCCGGATTGCTCACCGGCCGCGCCGCCAAGGTCATTCGCTGTGCGTCGCTGTCGAGCACGAGCGGCCGAACTT
The DNA here is from genome assembly GCA_963821585.1 of uncultured Acidobacteriota bacterium. Taxonomy (GTDB): domain Bacteria; phylum Acidobacteriota; class Thermoanaerobaculia; order Gp7-AA8; family Gp7-AA8; genus QHVT01. Next base: position 842,945 of record CAWGEI010000003.1, on the reverse strand, counting down.
CACTCTCGGGCAGCAAGGGCTGCAACGCCTGCTGCGTAAGCACGGCCTTAGGCGCTGCATCTTGCACCATGTACCGCAGCCGCTCGATGGGGTACGTCGGATCCAGCGGCACGTAGGCGCCGCCGGCTTTCAGGATGCCGAGGAGGCCGATCACCATCTCCAGACCGCGCTCGACACAGATGGCTACACGATCGTCCGGCCGTACGCCAAGCGCGATCAGCTCGTGGGCAAGCTGGTTCGCACGCGCATTGAGCTCGCCGTAACTCAGGCTTTGATCTTCAAAGACCACCGCCACCGCATCGGGCTTGCCTGCGGCCTGCTGCTCGATCAGTTCGTGAATGAGTGTGTCTTCCGGATACTCCGCCTGCGTTGCGTTGAAGCCGTACAGCAGTTGCTGCCGTTCCGTCGCGGACAAAATCGGCAGCGTCTCCACGCCCGCCGCGGCATCCGCCACCATCGCTTCCAGCAGCCGGACGTAGTGACCGGCCCAGCGCTCCACCGTGACGCGATCGAACAGATCACTGGCATAGACGAGCATGCCGAACAGCGCGTCGCCGCCGTCGCTGAGATGAACAGAAAGCTCGTATTGCGCCGTCGTCAGCGCCTGCTTCACCGGTGCCAGCTTCAGATCCGGCAGGCTCAGCGCCCCATCGCCTGCCGACGTGTTGTTGAAGACCAACATGGTCTGAAACAGCGGGCTGTAAATCAGATTGCGCTGCGGCTGTACAGCCTCCACCACTTGCTCGAACGGCAGTTCCTGGTGCGCAAATGCCGAAACAGTCGTCTCTTTCACCCGCTCGAGCAAGACGGCGACGCTGGGCCGGTCATCGAAACGCAGACGCAGCGCCAACGTGTTGACGAAGAAGCCAATGAGGTTCTCGACCTCACGCCGCTGACGGTTGGCCACCGGCGTGCCGATCACGACATCCGCCTGGCCGGACAAGCGTGACAGCAACAGACCCCAGGCCGACAAGAGCGTCATGAACAGCGTCACGCCATGACCTTGCGAGACGGCCCGCAGGGCGGCCGTCAACTGAGGCGACAGCACAAATGGAACACCATTGCCGGCATAGCTTTGCAACGCCGGCCGCGGCCGATCGAGCGGCAGGTTGAGCAGCGCCGGCGCACCGGTCAGATGCTCCTTCCAGAAAGAGAGCTGACGCGTCAGCTCTTCGCCTTGCAGCCAGTTCCGCTGCCATTGCGCGTAGTCGGCATATTGAATCTCCAGTGGTGGCAGCGGATCGCTCTCGCCGCGGCTGAATGCCGTATAGAGCGTCGCCACTTCTTGCACCAGAATTCCCAGTGACCAGCCATCGGTGATGACGTGGTGCTGAGTCACGAGCAGTACATGCTCGCCGTCCGCCAGCTTCAGCAACCGGCCGCGGACCAACGGCCCCGTGCTCAGATCAAACGGCGCACGACCCTCCTCGGCAGTCACTCTGGCCACAATCGCCTCACGCTCGACGGCCGAAAGCCGGCTCAGGTCTTCATGGCGTAAAGCAAAGCCACAGTCCTGCGGCGCGATCTGCTGATACGGAACACCCGCGATCGCCCCGAACGAAGTGCGCAGACTGTCGTGCCGAGCCACGACCCGATCGAGCGTTGCCTGAAGTGCGGACACATCGAGCCGACCGAGCAACCGCAGCGCGGTGGACATGTGGTATGCCGAGCTCGCCGCTTTGTCCAGTTGATCGAGGAACCATAGGCGTTGCTGCGCCAGCGAAAGCGGCAGTGGTTGGTTGCGATCGGCGGGCTTGATCTCCTCGTGAATGTGGCTGGTATCGACCTGTTGCTTGATCTTTTTCCGCAGCGCAGCCCGAAGGAGATCTTCCCGTGTCATGGCGCCGTTATCCAAGAGTATTGCCCCCTACAAATGCCTGCAGCTCCTCATCGGATAGAGATTCCAATTCGGATTGCATCGCCGCGACTTCCTGCTCGGAAACCAGAGACTGCTGCGCTTCGGCAATGGATTGCGCCAGCTCCAGGAGTCGCGGATTGGCGAAAATCGTCTTTACGGGCAACGCCACATGGAGTTGATCCTGAACGTGAACGGACAGTGTGATTGCTTTCAGCGAATGACCGCCGAGCTCGAAGAAGTGATCGCGACGGCCAACCCGCGGCAACTTGAGCAAGTCCTGCCAGATGGCCGCCAGGATCGTTTCGATCTCACCCTGGGGCGGGTCATACTCACGCGCACCCAACGCCGTCGCGTCCGGTGCCGGCAACGCCCTGCGATCGAGCTTGCCATTCGTGGTCAGGGGCATGGCCTCCAGTGCCACGAACGCTGATGGCACCATGTACTCCGGCAACTGCGTCGAGAGTGCTGCGCGCAACTCGGCGACCTGCAATGTGGGGCCTTCATTGGCCACCAGATACGCGACCAATCGCTTGTCGCCGGGCACGTCCTCGCGCGCAATGACCACCGCTTCGCGCACTCCCGCGTACTCGCGGAGTTTCGCTTCGATCTCACCCAGCTCGATCCGGAAGCCACGGATCTTCACCTGGAAATCGTTGCGGCCTCGAAATTCGAGATTGCCATCCGCCCGCCAGCGTCCCAGATCGCCGGTCTTGTACATCCGCGCGTTCGGTTCCGCGCTGAACGGATCCCGCGGGAAGCGCTCGGCGGTCAGCTCCGGGCGGTTCAGATAGCCGCGGGCGACGCCGTCCCCACCGATGTAGATCTCGCCTTCCACCCCGGCCGGCACCGGCACGCCCCGCCGATCCAGGAGATAGATCTGCGAGTTGGCAATCGGACGGCCGATCGAGATCGGCTGACCGTCGCTCAACCGCGATGGCTCGACGAGATACGCGGTGGCATTGACGGTCGCTTCCGTCGGTCCATAGTTGTTGAGCAAGCCGATGCGGTTGCTGCTCGGATGGGCAAACCATTGTTCGGCATCACTGCGCTCCAAGGCTTCACCGCTGACAATCACCAGACGCAACGATTCACATACCGAAGCCTCACCGCTGTTCAGGTGCCGCGACCACTGATGCCACAATGCTGTCGGTAGATCGGCCACGCTGATGCGGTTTTGGCTCAGGAACGACACGAAGCGATCCAGGTCGAGATCGGCATGGCGCAGGACCACGGTCGCACCGGCCGACCAGGCCGGGAAGATCTCGGCTACCGAGCTGTCGAATCCAAACGACGCAAACTGCAACACACGATCGCGAGAGGTCAGCCCGCACATCCCGGCATGGGCGGTCAGCATGTTGAGGACACTGCCATGCTCGACCATCACCCCTTTCGGCACGCCGGTCGAGCCGGAGGTGTAGATCACATAGGCCAGGTTGCGTGTGGTCAGGCCTCGTGCGCGCGCATCCGGATTCTGTGCCGGTTGCGCCGACAGCATTTTTCTCAGCTCGTCTCGATCGAGAACCAGCGTAGGAACCGCGACAGAGGACAGACGTTGCCGAAGGGCTTCCTGCGTCAACAACGCCTTCGGCGTGCCGTCCTCCAACATGGAGTGCAGACGCTCCACGGGATACGACGGGTCGAGCGGCAGATAGGCGCCGCCGGCTTTGAGGATGGCCAGCATGCCCACCATCATGTCCAGGCCGCGCTCGACACAGATCGCGACACGGTCATCCGGCTGGACACCGAGGGCGATCAACTCATGCGCGAGTTGATTGGCGCGCACATTGAGCTCGCCGTAGCTCAGGCTTTGATCGTCAAAGATCACAGCCGGAGCATCGGGTTGCAGCGCCGCCTGTTGCTCGAACGACTCGTGAATCAGCATCTCTTTGGGATAGACCGCTTGTGTGGCGTTGAGCTCGTGCAGCAGCGCGGCGCGCTCTTCCGGCGGCAGAATGTCGATCTGCGCCACTGTCTGCTCTTTCGGCAGAGCCACGGCATCGACCAGTCCTGCGACCGCGGTCACCATGTAGGCTGCAATCCGTTTGGGATCGACGCCTCTGGAGGACTCGACGGTGATGGCAAAGCTGCTGCCGTAGTCATCCACCGAGGCCGAGAGCGGATAGTTCACGGCCTCGTGCATGCTTACGACGCGAATGCCTTCCGTGTCTGAGGTGGCGCTCTCCGTCGCGGCCTCACTGTGACGGTAATTCAGGATCGTGGTGAACAACGGCAACGGAAGGGGCACCCCGCTGCAACGCTGAGCCAATACCAACGGTGCCTGCTCGTGCGCCAGCAGCGACACCATGCGCTCATAGCTTTGTTGGATAACCTGTGCGGCCTGGCCATCGAGCGACACGCGTAAAGGCAGCGTGTTGATGAACATGCCGAGCGCGCGATCCGCACCGGCTGCGCCCTGCAGACGCCCTGACAGCACGGTGCCGAACACGACGTCGCTGTGTCCCGTACAGCGGGCCAGCACCTGCGCCCAGGCCACATGGAACAGGACGGACGGCGGTACGCCCAGTTTTCCTGCGCACTCGCGGATCCGAATTGCCAGCGTCGTGTCGATGCGCAGGACCGCCGGTCTGAGCTCCATACTTCGGATCTGCACATCCAGAATGCCGAACGGCGCCGTCGACTCCTCGATGTCGGCTAGCTGTTCGCGGAAGTACGCCTCGTGCTCGGTCTGTGCAACCCGGCCTGCATGCGCCACCAGATTGCGCAATGGCAACGGCGACGAAAGTTGTTGCCGTTCACCCCGCAGAAGGGCACGCACTTCCGTCACCAGGAGCTCCATCGTGGCGTGATCGCAGACCATGTGGTGCGACAGCAGCGCCATCAACCAGCCGCCACGCTGCGCGTCCTCAGTCACATAGGCCGCGAGCAGCGGTGCTCGCCGCAGGTCCAGCCGCGTCCGGTGCGGGTCGGTTCGCTCGCGCAGCTCCTCCAGCGCATCACGCTCACCGGACAGCGACACGAACTCGATGGGCAGCGACGCCTTTCGGAACACCACCTGTACCGGCGTGGATAAGCCTTCCCAGGACACCGCAGTGCGCAGAATGTCGTGCCGAGCGATCAGTTGGTTCAATGCGGCCAGGAAACCCTCCAGCAGTTCCCTGTCGTCGAAGGCAATCACGTCCCGCAGCAGATAGGTATCGCCTTCGGTTTCCAGCAGGTGATGGAACAGCATCCCCTCCTGCAGCGGCAGCAGCGGATAGATGTCCTGGATATTGCCGACCCCACCCGGCACCGCAGCGACGATGCGATCGATCTCCGCCTGCGTCAGCGTGATCAGCGGCAACAGGTCCGGCGTAATGACCGTGGTCTCCGGCGTCAGCGGATTGGGCGGAACATCTGTCTCGTTCGCCGCGGCGTCGCGTTGCAGCGTGGCTGCGTAGTCGCAAAGTATTGGCGAGGCAAACACCGCCCGCACCTCACCGCTCAAACCGAGCCCGCGCAGCCGCTCGACCATGGCCACCACCAGCAACGAGTGCCCACCGAGCTCGAAAAACTGATCGCGACGACCGACTCGCTCGACGCGCAGCAGCTCCTGCCAGAGCGTGGCCAGCGTTTCTTCGATCTCGCCCTGCGGCGCTTCATATTCGCGCGCATTCAGCGCGGTTGCTTCCGGTGCAGGCAATGCCTGGCGATCGAGCTTGCCGTTTGCGGTCAGAGGAAGCGCATCGAGTTGCACGAACGCCGACGGCACCATGAAATCCGGCAGTTGTCGCGCCAGCGCTTCCCGCAGGTCGGCGACCGAGAGCTCGACGCCCTCCTCAACCACCAGATACGCGACCAGACGCTTGTCACCTGGCGCGACGTCTGGGGCTCGCGCGTCCCGCGGGCGCGCGAGCACCACCGCGTCGAGCACACCGGCGTACTCCCTGAGCCTGGCTTCGATCTCGCCAAGCTCGATCCGGAATCCACGGATCTTCACCTGGAAGTCGTTGCGGCCCAGAAACTCGACCGTGCCATCGGCCAGCCAGCGACCGCGATCGCCGGTCTTGTACATCCGGGCATGGACATCGGCACTGAACGGATCGCGCCGAAAGCGTTCGGCGGTCAGCTCGGGACGGTTCAGATAGCCGCGCGCGACTCCGTCGCCACCGATGGTGATCTCGCCTTCCACACCGACCGGCACCGGTTCGCCGCGGGTGTCCAGAATGTAGACCTGCGTGTTGGCGATCGGCTTGCCCAACGGAATCGACCGGGCATCGTCTGCAACGGCGCGGATGTCGTGGGTACAGGCAAACGTCGTCGTTTCGGTCGGACCGTACCCATTCACCACGTGTACGGGACGCTGTTCGCGATTGAGCAGATGCCGAATCGTTCTCGGATCGAGGGCATCACCGCCAACCAGCAGATACCGAAGTTGGCCGAAGGCATCGGGCAGGCTGTCCACGTATTGATTGAACAGCCCAACTGTGAGCCATAGCGCCGTCACACCGCCCGCAGACAACGTCTCGTTGAGCCGTGCCGGCTCCATGACCACGGGCGCCGGCACCACCAAAAGCCGCGCACCATTGAGCAGCGAGCCCCAGATCTCCCAGGTCGCGGCATCGAAGGCCGGATTGGCGCAGTGGGCGAAACAGTCCTCAGGCGTGGCCTCGAAATACGGATTGTTGATGACCAGGCGATTGACGCAGCGATGGTCGACCATCACGCCCTTGGGCGTGCCGGTCGATCCCGAGGTGTAGATCACATAGGCCAGGTTCCGCGCGTGCAAGCCCGGCACTGAAGGGTTGTTTGCCGGCATGCGACGGGCCAGCACCGGCACGTCGACGTCCAGCCGCAGCACCGGCAGCTCGGTCTCGGGCAGTAGCGCCTCGACATCCGAGTGGATCAGCAGCGCCACCGGCGCGCAGTCCTCGAGCATCCAGGCCAGACGTTCACGCGGATAGCTAGGGTCGAGCGGCACATAGGAACCGCCCGCTTTCAGGATCGCCAGCATGCCCACGATCAGATCGGCATTGCGCTCGCTGCAGATCGCCACGCGGTCATCAGGCTTCACGCCCAGGCCGAGGAGGTGATGCGCGAGTTGGTTGGCATGCGTGTTGAGCTCGGCGTAGGTGAGAGATTCGTCTTCATAGAGCACCGCCACGGCATCGGGCTGCGTGGCCACCTGCTGCTCGAACAGCTCGTGAATGAGCTGGCCTTTGGGATACGCCGCTTCCGTGGCATTGAACGCGCTCAGTTGTTGCTGCCGTTCGAAGGCGGACAACAGCGGGAGCGTGTCCACCGCTGCCGACGCATCGGCCACCATGGCCTCGAGCACGCGAACGTAATACACAACCCAGCGTTCGATCGTGGCGCGGTCGAAGAGCGCGGTGGCGTAGACCAACCTGCCGGTCACGGCGAGACCCCCATCGCTGAGCAATAGTTGCAGATCGACCTGGGTGGTTTCGTGGGCTCGGTTCACCGGCGCCAACACCAGATCGGCTGCCGTCAGTGCATCGCCGTTCGATCGATTGTCATCCGTTCGGCCGCGCTCGAGGTTGTCCCAGGTGAACGTCACCTGCGCCAGCGGGCTATGACTCTGGCTACGCTCCGGCTGAAGCGCTTCGACGACCTGTTCGAACGGCAGCTCCTGATGGGCGAAGGCCGCCACCGTCGACTCTTTCACTTGCGCGAGCAGCGCTTCCACGCTCGGCTGCTCTTCAAAACGAAGACGTAGTGCCAAGGTGTTGATGAAGAACCCGATCAGGTTCTCCACTTCACGTCGCTGCCGGTTCGCCACGGGCGTGCCGATGACGACGTCCGTCTGTCCCGACAAGCGCGACAGCAGCAGTCCCCATCCGGACAACAACGTCATGAACAAGGTCACGCCATGGCGCTGTGAGAACGCCCGCAGCTTGCCGGTCAGCTCCTCCGGCAACACGAGCGACACGCTATCGCCGGCATAGCTCTGCACCGCCGGTCGCACGCGGTCGGTCGGCAGTTCCAGTAAGGCGGGTGCGCCGGCCAGGTGCCGGCTCCAATACTGCGACTGGCGCGTCAGCTCGTCGCCTTGCAGCCACTCACGCTGCCATTGCGCATAATCGGCGTACTGGATCTCCAGTGGCGGCAGTGGATCGGGCCCGCCCCGGGCGAACGCGGCATACAGCGCTGCGACTTCCCGGGTCATCACGTCGGTCGACCAACCGTCGCTGACGATATGGTGCTGTGTGATCAGCAGCAGATACTCGTCCTCGGCGAATGTGATCAGTTGGCCGCGGATCAATGGACCCGTGCTCAGATCAAACGGTGCGCGCGCTTCCTCAGCCGTGAGCTCGGTCCCCGCGCGGGCGCGACTGTCTTCATCAAGATTCCGCAGATCGCGCAGCGTCAGTGCAAAGCCACAGTCTTCCGGTGCAAACTGCTGATGCGGCACTCCATCGACCGTCCCGAAACTGGTACGGAGACTCTCGTGCCGGGCCACGAGGCGATCGAGCGTCGCCCGCAGTGCCGCGATGTCGAGCTTGCCGAACAACCGCAGCGCGGTCGACATGTGGTAGGCCGCACTCGCCGCTCTGTCCAGCTGGTCGATGAACCACAAGCGTTGCTGAGCCAGCGACAGCGGCAAAGCCTGCGTGCGATCCGCACGTTGAATGCGCCCCAGGGTGCTCGCGCCCGCAACGGCTACCGCGCCGGCCAGCGCACCCAGGCTGGGCCCGGCAAACACCGCACGCAACGGAAGCTCGACACCCAGCGCCGCGCGGATGCGGGACACCAACTGCACCGCGAGCAACGAATGGCCGCCGAGCTCGAAGAAATGATCCTGACGACCAACCCGCGGAACCTTTAGCAAGTTTTGCCAGATGGCTGCCAGGGCCGTCTCGATCTCACCTTGGGGCGCCTCGTATTCGCGCACGACAAGGGACGTAGCGTCCGGCGCCGGAAGAGCCTTGCGATCGAGCTTGCCGTTCGCGGTCAGCGGCATGGCCGCCAATGCCACAAACGCCGACGGCAGCATGTACTCCGGCAATCGCATCGAGAGCGCCGTGCGCAGCTCGGCGGCCTGCAATGGGACGCCTGCATCCGCCACCAGATACGCGACCAACCGCTTGTCGCCCGGTACGTCTTCCCGAGCAATCACCAACGCTTCGCGCACACCTACGCAAGCGCTGAGCACAGCTTCGATCTCACCGAGCTCGATGCGGAAACCGCGGATCTTCACCTGGAAATCGTTGCGGCCTCGGAATTCTAGATTGCCATCCGCCAGCCAGCGACCCAGATCGCCGGTCTTGTACATCCGCGCGTTCGGGTCCGCGCTGAACGGATCCCGCAAGAAGCGCTCGGCGGTCCATTGGGGACGGTTCAGATAGCCGCGGGCGACGCCAGTTCCTCCGATGTAAATCTCGCCTTCCACGCCGGGCGGCACCGGCTCGCCGCGCCGATCCAGAAGGTAGATCTGCGTGTTGGCAATCGGACGACCGATCGGGATCGCCTGATCGTCGCTCAACCGCGATGGCTCGATGACATACGCGGTGGCATTCACCGTCGCTTCCGTCGGTCCATAGTTGTTCAGCAAGGCGATGCGGCTACTGCCCGGATGGGAGAACCATTTTTGTGCATCACGGCTCTGCAGGCTTTCGCCACTGACGATCACCAGACGCAATGATTCAGCTACGGCTTCCGCACCGCTGCTCAGGGAGTCCGACCACTGCTGCCATACTGCGGTCGGCAGATCTACGACGCTGATCCGGTGCCGATTGAGGAATGACCCGAACTGATCCAGATCGAACTCGGCTTGACGCAGCACCACGGTCGCTCCGACCGACCAGGCCGGGAAGATCTCGGCCACCGAACTGTCGAAACCAAACGATGCAAACTGCAACACGCGGTCACGAGCGGTCAGCCCGCACATCCCAGCATGGGCAGTCAGCATGTTGAGGACACTGCTATGCTCGACCATCACGCCCTTCGGGGTGCCGGTCGAGCCCGAGGTGTAGATCACATACGCCAGATGGTGCGTGGTCAGCCCGAGCTGGCGTCGGCTCGGGGTGGAGGTCGGATGCGCGGACAGGCGCGCGCTCAGCTCGTCGCTGTCGAGCAACAGGGTCGGCATGGCCGCCACGGGCAGCCGTCCCAGCAATGCCTGCTGCGTCAACAGGACTTTGGGCGCGCCATCCTCGATCAGGGACTGCAGCCGCTCCGTCGGATACGCGGGATCCATCGGCAGATAGGCGCCGCCGGCCTTCAGAATCCCGAGGAGTCCCACGATCATCTCGAGACTGCGCTCGGCGCAGATCGCCACGCGGTCGTCCGGCCGCACACCAAACGCGATGAGCTCATGGGCAAGCTGATTCGCGCGCGCGTCGAGCTCGCGGTAGGTCAGGCTTTGATCTTCGAAGAGAACCGCCACCGCATCGGGCTGCAGGGCCGCCTGCTGCTCGAATAGCTCGTGAATGAGGGTGTCCTGGGGATACTCCGCCTGCGTGTCATTGAGCTCGACCACCACCTGCCGGCGGTCCGCATCCGACAGGATCGGGAGAGCATCAGCGGTCACCGTGGCGTCGCTCACCATGCCTTCGAGCACGCGAACGTAAAAGGCGGCCCAGCGCTCCACCGTCGCGCGGTCGAAGAGGGCACTGGCATAGCCGAGGGCCCCATCGAGGCGCTCGCCCCGCTCGGCGAACACGAGCGACAGGTCGAACTGCGTGCTGTTCTGTTCATCGGCCACCCGCGTCAGCGTCAATCCAGGCAACTGCACCGGGCGCTCGCCGGACGTGTTGGTGTTGTTGAGTGCCAGCATGGTCTGAAACAGCGGGCTATGACTCAGGCTGCGTACGGGCTGCACTGCCTCGACCACTTGTTCGAACGGCAGTTCCTGGTGCGCAAACGCGGCGAGAGTCGTTTCCTTCACCTGCGCGAGCAACGACGCCACAGTGAGCGGCTCAGTAAAGCGCAGCCGCAACGCCAGGGTATTGACGAAGCAGCCAACGAGATTCTCGATCTCACGCCGCTGCCGGTTTGCCACCGGTGTCCCAATGACCACATCCGTCTGTCCCGATAGACGGGACAGCAGCAGGCCCCAGCCGGACAACAGGGTCATGAATAACGTGACGCCATGGCGCTGAGAGAACGCGCGCAAATCTGCCGTCAGACTGGCCGGCATCATCAGCGGCACCGTGCCGCCAGCATGGCTCTCCAAGGCCGGGCGCGGGCGATCGACCGGGAGCTCCAACAACGCCGGGGCGCCGGCGAGATGGTTCGTCCAGAAATCGACCTGACGGGTCAGCGCTTCCCCTTGCAGCCAGCTCCGTTGCCACAGCGCGTAGTCCGCGTATTGGACCTCCAACGGCGAAAGCGGATCGGCATCGCCGCGCCCGAAGGCCGTGTACAGCGTCGCGACTTCCCGCACCAGGATGCCCAGCGACCAGCCGTCGCCGACGATATGGTGCTGGGTGAGCAGCAGCACATGCTCGTCTTCGGCAAGCTCGAGCAACTGACCGCGAATGAGCGGGCCCTCGCTCAAGTCGAATGGAGCGCGTGCTTCTTCTGCTGCCCGCGCGGCAACGGTGGTCTCGCGCTCATCGCCGGACAGCGTGCGCAGATCATCGAAGCGCAACAGCAAGCCGCAGTCCGCCGGTGCGATCTGCTGGTAGGGCACACCGTCGACGGCCACGAAGCGTGTACGCAGGCTCTCGTGCCGGGCCACGAGGCGATCCAGTGTGGCCTGCAATGCGCCGCGATCGAGCCGGCCAAGCAGCCGGAGCGCCGCACCCATGTGGTAGGCCGCGCTCGCGGCTTTGTCGAGCTGGTCCAGGAACCATATGCGCTGTTGTGCCAGCGACAGTGGCAACGGCTGGCTGCGATCGGCAGGCAGAATGCGCCCCATCGTGCTCGCGCCCGCGGTTCGCACGGCCGCGGCCAATGCACTGAGGATGGGCGTCGCGAACAGTGTGCGAAGCGGCAGTTCGACGTTCAACGTCGCCCGGAGGCGCGAGACCAACTGCACGGCGAGCAACGAGTGCCCCCCGAGCTCGAAGAAGTTATCGTGCCGGCCGACGCGTTCGACGCGCAGCAGCGTTTGCCACAGCTCCGCCATCGTCTCTTCGATGTCCCCCTGCGGCGCTTCGTACTCTCGTGTACGCAGTGCGGAGGTGGCCGGTCTCGGCAAAGCCCGCACATCCACTTTTCCGTTGACGGTCAGCGGCAGCACGTCCAGCCAGACATAGGCGGCCGGCAACATGTACGACGGCAGTTGCGCGGACAACTGCGCGTGTACGTCGTCCAGCCGTTCCTCCTGCGTGGGCCCTTCACTGTTGGTCGCGATCAGATACGCAACGAGTTGCGTGGCGTCGCCCTCCCCCCAGAGCCGCACCACGGCGTCGCGCACGTGCTCGCTCTGCTCGAGCCGGCTTTCAATCTCGCCCAGCTCGATGCGAAAGCCTCGCAGTTTCACCTGCCGGTCCACGCGGCCCAGAAACTCGAGCGGCCCATTCAGTTGCCCATTCAGTTGCTCATTCAGTTGCTCAACAGGGCGCCAGCGCACCTGGTCGCCGCTGCGATACAAACGGCCTTCCCCGAACGGGTTGTCAACGAACTTCTCGGCGGTCAGTTCCGGATGATTCAGATAGCCCTTGGCCACACCAGCGCCACCGATGTACAGCTCGCCCGGCGCGCCCGGCGGCTGCATCCGCCCCTGGGCGTCAAGCACGTACAGGGTGGTGTTCTCCATCGGCCTGCCGATCGGAATGCGCACTTCCAGTGCGTCCAGATTTTCACTGACGTCAAACCATGCGCAGCCGACCACCGTCTCGGTGGGACCGTAGTGGTTATAGATGCGGCTGTTCGGGAACCTGGCTTGCAGCCGACGCGCGAGGGACGGCTCGAACACTTCTCCGCCAATGACGAACACGTGCGCCGCCTGGCGCGGTGCGGCATCCGACAGCGTCAAGAGCGCCTGCACATGCGACGGCGTCAGTCGCAGCAGCACGGCGGCGCTGTCATTCGCCAGCCAGCGGCTCAGGGCGTCGAGCTCGTCCAGCTCGGGCAGTAGCTCGACACAGCCACCACGGAGAAGCGGAACATACAGCGCGGGTAAGGTCAGATCGAAGGCCGGAGAAGTCGCCACGAGCGATCCTTGCAGCTGGCCGCCGTAATAATTGTCGCGCGCAAACGCGCAGTAATCGATGACGCCGCCGTGGTGCACTTCGACGCCCTTGGGCTCGCCGGTCGAGCCGGACGTGTAGAGCACGTAGATCGTGTCATCGGCGCGGAGGTCGACCGCTGGTGCGGCATCCGGGTAATCGCTCAGCCAGTGGTCCTCGGTCGCCGCGCCGTCAACGAAGACGGTGTCGATCCCCAGCACCGGTAAGCGCATCGTCCGGCTGTCGAGGAGCACCACTGCGATGCCGGCATCGCGAATCATGAACGCCAGCCGTTCGCTCTGTTGCATGGGGTCCAGCGGCACATAGGCCGCGCCGGTCTTCATAACCGCCAGTTGCGCAATCAGCAGTTCAACGGAACGGCTCAGATGCACGCCGACGCGAGAACCGCGGGCAATGCCCTGCTCAACGAGCAACTGCGCCAGCCGGTTGCTGCGCGACTCCAGCTCCCGATAGCTGAGAGCGAGATCGCCGCGGCGCAGCGCCACCGCTTCCGGTGTCTGCGCGGCCTGTCGTGCGATGGCTCGCGGGAGCATCTCGTCGCGGCCTTCCGCAACCACTCGGCCGGTACCCGCCTCCCGCAAGGCGTGAATGGCCTTATCGTCGAGGCCGGATAGAGTCTCCAGCTTCCCATCGGGATGGGCCACCATCTCCTCCAGAAGACGGTGGTAGGTCTCCGCCATCCGCGCAATGCTGCCCGGCTGGAACAGACCGGACTTGTACCCCCAGTTGAGCCGAAGATCATCTGGCGTTTCCACGATCGTCAGATCCAGGTCGAAATGCACCCTTTCCTCAGCCCGGCCTATGGATCTGAGCTGCAGCCCGGTCAATTGCAGCTCACCGGTCTCGTAGTTCTGCAATACGAACTTGACCTGACACAGGGGGTTGTATGCGAGGTTGCGCGGGTGCTTCAGCACGTCGACCAGATGGTCGAAGGGAACATTGTTGTGGGCGAATGCGTCCAGCACATTGCGCCGGACCTGATTCACCAGATCCGACACCGTTTGGCGCTCGTCGATCTCGGTCCGGATAACCTGTGTGTTGATGAAGTATCCAATGAGCGGCTCCAGCAACTGCTGGGACCGGCCACCGTTCGGCACACCCATCACCACATCAGCATCACCGCTGAAGCGGCTGAGCAACAACGCGAAGGCCGACTGCAGCACCATGAACAAACTGGCTTGGTGTGCGGTACCAAGCTGCCGCAATTCATTCAACAGCGATCTGCCGATTCTCTGCTGATGGCGTTCCGCCTCGAATCGCTGCACGGCCGGGCGAGGTTTGTCCAGCGGCAGACTGTGGACCACGGGAATCCCGGCCAGCCGCTTCTGCCAATAAGCGACATCCGCCGCAAACAATCCGTCCTGCGCCGACTCGCGCTGCCAGATCGCATAGTCGGAGTATTGAATGGGCAGTTCCGGCAACACCGGCTGCCGTCCATTGCAGCACGCATCATACGCGGCAACGAATTCCCTGACCAGGACGGAGAGCGATCCGCCATCACAGGCAATGTGGTGCATGGTAAATAACACCACATGACGCTCCTGCCCCAGTCTTATGAGTGTGCAGCGCAGCATCAGATCGGACGACAGATCGAACGCGCGCCCGGATTCGTCCTGAATCATGCGGTGCACGGCGGCCTGCTGAGTCCCGGCGTCCATCGCCTCCAGATCGACGTGCTGAATCGGCACCGGCCCCGGCCGCTGAATGATCTGAGCCGGCTCTTCATCCTCTAACCGAAACACCGTACGCAGCACCCCATGTCGCTCGACGATGAGATCGAGCGCGGCCTGCATGGCCGCCAAATTCAAGGTTCCGGTCAACTCGAACGCCGCGGGAACGTTGTATTCCGGGCTCCCGCCCTGCAACCGGTCCACGAGCCATAGCTGCTGCTGCGCGAATGACAACGGATACTGATTGCGTGTCGGTTGCGCCGTTACTCCATCGCGAGTCGACGATTCGCCGACCAGCCAGGCGATGATCGCGGACTTGTGCTCAACCAGCCCAGCGCGAAGCTCTGCCGTCAGATTTCCATCTGAATCGTCCGCCAGCAGCTTTCCCTGTTGAACCGTCAGCTTGATGCCGCTGCGCTGACATTCCTGCAATACCTCGAGAAATCTCATATCTCCACCAGTTCCCGGCGCAGTTCAGCGGGCGTGTCTACACGGGTGAGGTCACTGCGCAACGCATTGAGCTGTCGATGATGCTCAAGGCACTTTGCAAGCGCGAGAACGGTCGTGCTCTCGAATACGTCGCGAATCGAAACCTGCAGACTGAACCGCGCATTGATAGCGGCCGTGATTCGTAAAGCCAGCAGCGAATGCCCTCCGATCTCGAAAAAGTTGTCATGCCGGCCGACGCGCGGAACCTTCAGCAATCCCTGCCAGATCGCGGCGACAGCTTCCTCGACCTCACCCTGCGGCGCTTCGTATTCGCGCACGTGCAGCGCAGTTGCTTCCGGCGCAGGTAAGACCTGGCGATCAACCTTTCCATTTGCGGTCAGGGGCAGCTCACCGAGTAGCACGAACGCTGACGGCACCATGTATTCCGGCAGTTGTCGGGACAACGCCTCACGCAGCTCCGCTATCGATATGTCGATGCCCTCGTCCGCCACCAGATACGCCACAAGGCGCCTGTCACCCGTCGCGTCATCGCGCGCGATGACGACCGCGTCGCGCACACCGGTGCACTGGCTGAGCCTTGCTTCGATCTCGCCAAGCTCGATCCGGAACCCTCGGATCTTCACCTGAAGGTCACTGCGGCCAAGAAACTCGATCGCGCCATCGGCTAGCCACCGGCCACGATCGCCGGTTTTGTACATCCGCGCATCCGATCGCGCGACGAATGGGTTGCGAAGGAAGCGCTCCTTCGTGAGCTCCGGACGATTCAGATAGCCACGCGCAACGCCGTCCCCACCGATGTAGAGCTCCCCTTCAACGCCAACCGGCACCGGCTCGCCGCGCGCGTCCAGAATGTAGATCTGCGTGTTGGCGATCGGTTTGCCCAGCGGAATGGAACGCGCATCGCCCGCGACAAAGTCGATGTCGTGCGTGCAGGCAAACGTCGTCGTTTCGGTGGGCCCGTACCCGTTGAGCACGTGGACGGGACGGCGCGTGCCGTTGATCAAGTGCCGGATCGTCCTCGGATCGAGGGCATCACCACCAACCAGCAGATAACGCAGCTGACCGAAGGCGTCGGGCAGACTGTCTACGTATTGATTGAACAGGCCGACGGTCAGCCACAGTGCCGTCGCACCGCCGTCGTGCAACCTCGCATTGAGCAGCACCGGATCCATGACCACCGACGCCGGCACCACCAGCAGCCGTGCACCGTTGAGCAGCGCGCCCCAGATCTCCCAGGTCGCGGCGTCGAAGGCCGGATTGGCGCAGTGGGCGAAACAATCCTCCGGTGTGGGCTCGAAATACGGATTGTTGATGACCAAACGGTTGACGCAGCGATGGTCGACCATGACGCCCTTTGGCGCGCCAGTCGATCCCGAGGTATAGATCACATAGGCAAGATGTCGAGCCGTGAGCCCGGACGCCCGCGCATCGTGGTTGTGTCTGGGGTGTGCCGCCAGCGCCTCGCGGCCTTCGTCGCCATCGAGCAACAAGATCGGCCACTCCGCGCTTGGCAGTCTGGTCAGCAGAGTGCGCTGCGTCAACAATGCCTTCGGCACGGCATCTTGCAGCATGTACTGCAGACGCTCGGCGGGATCCGCCGGGTCGAGTGGCAGATAGGCACCACCCGCCTTGAGGATGCCGAGCAGCCCCATCACCAGGTCAAGACCACGCTCGACACAGATCGCCACGCGATCGTCGGGCTGAATGCCCAGCCCAATCAGGTAATGCGCGAGTTGGTTGGCCCGTGCGTTCAGCTCGCCGTAGGTCACGGTTTGACCTTCGAAGATCACCGCCACCGCGTCGGGCTGCGTTGCTGCATGCTGCTCGAACAGCTCGTGAATGAGATGGTCGTTCGGATAGTCCGCTTCGGTGGCGTTGAATCCGTACAGCAACTCCGTGCGTTCATCTGCCGTCAGGATGCCGATCTGAGACGTCGATACCGCTTGCGCTGCCGCCAACGCGTCGACAAATCCAGTCAAGGCCGTCGACAAATACGTGAGGATCCGCTTGGGACCGATACCCCGGACACATTCCGCAGAAATACTGAAGTTGCTGCCGTAGTCATCCACAGAAACCGAGATCGGATAGTTCGTGGCTTCATAGATGCTCAACAAGCGTATGCCCTTTGTTTCTGCTTCCTCCACCGCGGATCCATCAACACTATGGCGGTAATTGAGTAGAGTCGTAAACAATGGCAGGTGCGCCGGTACGCCACTGCAGCGCTGCGCCATCGACAGGGGTGCCTGCTCGTGCGCCAGTAGCGTCACCATCCGTTGATAGCTTTGCAGCACCACCTGCCGTGCATCTCCATCAAGTGACACCCGCAGCGGCAGCGTATTGATGAACATGCCGAGAGCGCGGTCGGCACCGGCCGTACCCTGGAGACGTCCTGACAGCACGGTGCCGAACACGACCTCGTCATGTCCGCAGCAGCGCGCCAGCACCTGTGCCCAAGCGACATGGAACAACACCGATGGCGGGACGCCAACCTGCCCGGCGCAATCGCGTAACCGGCGTGCAAGATCGCCATCAAGCCGCATGCGAGCCGTCTCCAGTTGCATGCGCTTGACTTGCACATCGAGGATTCCGAACGGAGCTGTCGGGGTATCAATGTCAG
This sequence comes from uncultured Acidobacteriota bacterium, assembly GCA_963821585.1. Taxonomy (GTDB): domain Bacteria; phylum Acidobacteriota; class Thermoanaerobaculia; order Gp7-AA8; family Gp7-AA8; genus QHVT01. Next base: position 825,254 of record CAWGEI010000003.1, on the reverse strand, counting down.
CCAGTTGCTCACGGAAGTACTCGTCGTGCTCGGACGCCGGCACGCGGCCAACCTGCGCCACCAGATTGCGCAGCGGCAGGGCCGGCACCAGTTGCTGTCTACCATCCAGGAGCGCGCGCACTTCGGCCAACAGCAGTTCAATGGTGGCATGATCGCAAACCATGTGATGCGACAGCAGCGATAGTAGCCACTCTCCGCGTGAGGGGTCTTCGACCGCATAGGCCGCCATCAGCGGCGCGCCTCGCAGATCCAGCCGCAGGCTTCTCGGATCCGTGCGTTCGAGGAGTGAGTCCAGCACACCCTCCGCGGACAGCGTCAGGAACGCTACCGGCAAAGTTGCCTGGCGGTAGACTACCTGCACGGGCGTGGGCAGCCCCTCCCACTGCACCGCGGTGCGCAGAATGTCGTGCCGCACGATCAGCTGCTCCAGCACAGAGAGGAAAGTGTTCAAACGCTGCCGGCTGTCGAAGGCGATCACGTTCCGCGATAGATAGGTGTCCCCCTCCGTCTCGAGGAGGTGATGGAATAGCATCCCCTCCTGCAATGGCAACAGCGGATAAATGTCTTGAATGTTGCTGACGCCGCCCGGCACCGCCGCGACGATGTGATCGATTTCTGCCTGCGTCAGCGCGACCAGCGGCAACAGCTCCGGCGTGATCGCCTCCGCCTCCGGGGTCAGCAGATTGGGCGGAATGTCGTCTCCGGCGGTCGAATTCACCTGCAGCGTGGCCGCGTAATCAGAAAGCGTTGGGGCCGTAAAGACCGCCCGCACTTCACCGCTCAGACGCAATGCACGCAGCCGTTCAACCATCGTCACGACCAGGAGTGAATGGCCGCCGAGCTCGAAGAAGTGATCGTGACGGCCAACGCGCTCGACGCGCAGCAGGTCCTGCCACAGGGCCGCCAGAATGGCCTCGATCTCTCCTTGCGGCGCCTCGTATTCGCGGGCACTCTGCGCGGCGGACTCCGGTGCAGGGAGTTGCTTGCGATCGAGTTTGCCATTCGCGTTCAGCGGCAATGCCGCGAGGAGGACGAACGCCGACGGCAGCATGTAATCGGGCAAGTGTGCGGACAGCGCGGCGCGCAGCGCCGGCACCTGCAACGTGACGCCTTCCTCGGCCACCAGATACGCGACCAACCGCTTGTCCCCGGGCACGTCTTCGCGTGCGACCACCGCGGCTTCGCGCACACCGGCGCAAGCATCGAGCCTGGCCTCGATCTCACCGAGCTCGATCCGGAAACCGCGGATCTTCACCTGGAAATCGTGGCGGCCCAGATATTCGACGTTGCCGGATGCTAGCCAGCGACCGGAATCGCCGGTCTTGTACATGTGCGCATCGGCTTCTGCGCGGAACGGGTCGCTCACGAAGCGTTCGGCGGTCAACTCCGGGCGGTTCAAATACCCGCGCGCGACGCCCGCGCCGCCGATGTAGATCTCCCCCTCCACACCGAGCGGTACCGGTTCGCCGTGCGCATCGAGGATATACATGCGCATATTCGCAATCGGAGGACCGATCGGGACAATGTCCGGATACGCCTCAGTGCACAACTGCGCGCTCGCGCATACGGTGCTCTCGGTCGGACCGTAAGCATTGAAGAACCGCAGCTGGTCGCGCCAGCGCTGCGCCAGGGCCGGCGGGCAGACGTCGCCGGCAACAATCAGGCATTGAAGCGCGGGAAACTCCGCGTCACCGCACGCGACCAGCGCCGTTGACGGCAACGTGGCATGCGTAATGGCCAGTTCGCGCATCGTGGTCTGCAGTGGCTCGCCGGGCATCAACGCATGACGCGGCGCGAGACACAGGCAGGCCCCGCGCGGCAGCGTCATGGCAACTTCCCAAACGCTGGCATCGAAGGCCGCGGAAGAAAACTGCAGCACACGGCTCTGCGCATCCACGCCGAACAACTGGCTTTGTGCATGGGCCAGATTACGGAGGGCGCCGTGCTCGACCATCACCCCTTTCGGCAAGCCGGTCGACCCCGAGGTGTAGATCACATAGGCCAGATGACCTGAGGTAAGGCCCCGAGTGCGCGCATCAAGATTGCTCGCCGGTTGCGCCGATAGCGCTGCCTGCAGATCCTCGCAATCGAGGAGCAGCGTCGGTACCGCGACGACGGGCAGCGGCTGCGGCAGCGCCTGCTGCGTCAGCAATGCCTTCGGCGAGCCATCCTCCAGCATGAATTGCAGCCGCTCCGCCGGGTACGCCGGGTCCAGGGGCAGATAGGCGGCGCCCGCCTTGAGAATGCCGAGCAGCCCCACCACCATCTCGAGACTGCGCTCCACACCGATCGCCACGCGGTCATCGGGCTCGATGCCCAGGCCGATCAGATAGTGCGCGAGTTGATTGGCGCGCGCATTCAGCTCGCCATACGTAAGATGTCGATCTCCGAAGACCACCGCCACGGCATCGGGCTGTGCCGCGGCCTGCTGCTCGAACAGTTCGTGAATGAGGTTGTCCTCGGGGTAGACCGCTTCTGTGGCATTGAACTCGTGCAGCAGTTGCCGGCGTTCCGAGGGTGCCAGCAGTGGCAGCGTATCGACGGACGCCGACGCATCGGCCACCATCGACTGGAGGAGCTTCACGAAATAGCCGGCCCAGCGTTCGACCGTGGCGTGATCGAACAGATCGCTGGCATATTCGAGCACGCCGGCAACATGACCGCCGCGATCGGCCATCGAGAGCGACAGATCGAAACGCGCTCTCTCATCGACGAGCTTCACCGGCGCCAGCGTCAGTCCGGGGAGAGCTAGCGGGCCCTCACCCGAAGCGCTCGTGTTGTTGAACGCGAACAGGCTCTGGAACAACGGGCTGTGGCTGAGGCTCCGCTGAGGCTGGACCGCCTCCACGATTTGTTCGAACGGCAGTTCCTGATGCGCGAATGCGGCCAGTGTGGTCTCTTTGGCCTGCGCGAGCAGGGCTTCGACGCTGGGCTTCTCCTCCAGACGCAGACGTACGGCCAGCGTGTTGACGAAGAAACCAATGAGGTTCTCGACCTCGCGCCGTTGCCGGTTCGCCACCGGCGTGCCGATCACGATATCCGTCTGGCCCGAAAGCCGGGACAGCAACAGACCCCACGCCGATAACAACGCCATGAACGGCGTGACGCCCTTGCGCTGCGACAAGGCGCGCAAATCGGCCGTGAGCGTTACCGGCAGCATGAACGGTACGCGGCCACCCGCATGGCTTTGCACGGCGGGTCGCGGCCGGTCGAGCGGCAGGCTCAAGAGCGCCGGTGCGCCGGTCAGATGGCCTTTCCAGAAGTCCACCTGACGCGCCAGCTCGTGGCCCTGCAGCCATTGGCGTTGCCACTGCGCATAGTCGGCGTATTGGATCTCCAGCGGCGGCAGCGGATCCGGGTCGCCACGACGGAATGCCGTGTACAGCGTCGCCACTTCCCGCACCAGGATGCCCAACGACCAGCCGTCCGTGACGATATGGTGCTGGGTGAGCAGTAGCACGTGTTCGTCGCCCGCAAGCCTGAGCAACTGACCACGGATCAGCGGCCCGATGCTCAGATCGAAAGGAGCCGCGGCTTCCTCCGCCGCCAACGTGGCCACGCGCACTTCGCGTTCATCGACGGACAGCTCACTCAGATCTTGTTGACATAGGGCGAAGCCACAGTTCGCCGGTGCGATGTTTTGATACGGCACGCCATCGCCCGCCTCGAAGTGGGTGCGCAAGCTCTCGTGCCGGGCCACCAGTCGATCGAGCGTCGACTGCAGTGCGGCCACATCCAGTTCGCCAAGCAGCCGCAGTGCGGCCGGCATGTGGTAGGCCGCGCTGGCGGCTTTGTCCAGCCGGTCGAGGAACCACAGGCGCTGCTGCGCCAGGGACAGTGGCAGCGGCTGATTGCGATCGGCCGGCAGTATGCGCTGCATCGTGCTCGCGCCCGCGGCGCGGACAGCATCGGCCAATGCGCTGAGAGTGGGAGTGGCAAACAGCTCCCGCAGCGGCAGCTCGACATCCAGCGCCGAGCGCAGACGCGAAATCAGCTGCACTCCGAGGAGCGAGTGCCCGCCGAGCTCGAAGAAGTTGTCCTGACGGCCGACGCGCTCGACGCGCAACAGGTTCTGCCACAGCCCGGCCAGCGTCGTTTCGATCTCGTTTTGGGGTGCTTCGTACTCACGGACGCTCAGCGCGCTAGCCTCCGGTGCCGGCAGCGCGTTGCGATCGAGTTTGCCGTTCGCCGTCAACGGCAGCGCATCGAGCAGCACGAACGCCGACGGCACCATGGGCTCCGGCAGTTGCTTCGCCAGCACCGCCCGCAGTTCCGATGCTTGCAGGCTGGCGCCCTCATCGGCCAAAAGATAGGCAACCAGGCGCTTCTGGCCCGGTTCATCTTCCCGAGCCAGGACCACCGCCTCGCGCACACCAGCGCAGGCAGTGAGCCTCGCTTCGACCTCGCCGAGCTCAGTCCGGAAGCCGCGGATCTTCACCTGGAGATCGTTGCGGCCCAGGTACTCGATCTTGCCGTCCGCCAACCAGCGCGCCAGGTCGCCGGTCTTGTACATCCGCGCATCGGCGTCCGCGCTGAAAGGGTCGCTGACGAAACGTTCGGCGGTCAGCTCCGGCCGGTTCAAGTACCCGCGCGCGACACCGGCACCGCCGATGTAGATTTCCCCTTCGACACCGATCGGCACCGGCTCACGATTCGCATCGAGAATGTAGATGCGCGCGTTTGCGAACGGCCGGCCGATCGGCACCGTATGCGAATAGACCTCGTCACAAACCTGCACGCTCGCACATACCGTGGCCTCGGTCGGGCCATAGGCGTTGAAGACCTGCAACTCCCGATGCCGGCGCCGCGCCACTGTTGGCGGGCAGACATCGCCCCCGACGATGAGGTAACGCAGAGCGGGCAACTCATCCGGCTGGCAAAGCGCCGCCACGGCAACAGGCAACAGCGCGTGCGTGATGGCCAGCTCGCGCAATGTGGCCTGCAAGGGCGCGCCGGGCAGCAACCTGTCCCGCTGCGCAAGCTGGAGGCTCGCACCATGTGCCAGCGTCATGAACACTTCCGCCGCACAGACGTCGAAGGCCGGCGAAACAAACTGCAAGACCCGGCTTTCCCTGGCCACTCCGAACTCGCGGGCATGTGCCTGGGCCATGTTGGACAGGTGATGGTGCTCGACCATCACGCCTTTCGGAGTCCCTGTCGACCCCGAGGTGTAGATCACGTAGGCCAGGTGTTCTGAGGTAAGGCCCTGCTTGCGCCCGTCAGGATTGCTCACCGGTTGTGCCGACAGTTCGGCCTTCAGCTCGGCACCGTCGAGAAATAGTGTCGGTATCGCGACGATGGGGAGTGGCTGCGGTAACGCCTGCTGCGTCAGCACCGCTCTTGGCGCGCCATCCTCCAGCATGAACTGCAGCCGCTCGGCCGGATACGCCGGATCCAGGGGCAGATAGGCGCCGCCCGCCTTCAGAATGCCGAGCAGCCCCACTACCATCTCGAGACTGCGCTCCACACCGATCGCCACGCGATCATCGGGCTGGATGCCCAGGCCGATCAGATGATGCGCGAGTTGATTGGCTCGCGTATTGAGCTCGCCATACGTCAGACGATGATCGCCAAAGACCACCGCCACTGCATCGGGCTGCGCCGCGCACTGCTGCTCGAACAGTTCGTGAATGAGCTCGTCTTTGCGATAGACCGCCTCGGAGGCATTGAGCTCGTGCAGCAGTCGCCGGCGTTCCGCCGCCGGCAGCAGTGGCAGTGCGTCAACGGCCACCAATGCGTCGGTCACCATCGACTCCAGCAGCTTCACGAAGTAGCCGGCCCAGCGTTCAATTGTGGCGCGATCGAACAGATCGCCGGCGTATTCGAGCGCGCCTGCAAGATGACCGTCGCGATCGGCCATGGAAAGCGACAGATCGAAATGCGCGCTCTCGGCGGCCGACTTCACCGGCGCCAATGTCAGACCCGGGAGCTCCAGCACGTCACCGGCCGTGCTCGTGTTGTTGAACGCGAACAGGCTTTGGAACAACGGGCTGTGACTGAGGCTCCGCCGCGGCTGCACCGCCTCCACGATTTGTTCGAACGGCAGTTCCTGGTGCGCAAACGCGGCCAGCGTGGTGTCTCTCGCCTGCGCGAGCAGTGCCGCGACGGTGGGCTTGTCCGCCAGACGCAGCCGCACGGCCAGTGTGTTGACGAAGAACCCGATCAGGTTTTCGACTTCGCGCCGTTGCCGGTTCGCCACCGGAGTGCCAATGACGACATCCGTTTGTCCCGAGAGTCGTGACAGCAACAGACCCCACGCCGACAACAACGTCATGAACGGCGTGACACCGTGACGCTGCGACAGCACGCGCAGATCGGCGGTCAGCGCGGTCGAGAGCACGAACGGGATGCGGCCACCAACATGGCTTTGTACGGCCGGTCGCGACCGGTCGAGCGGCAGGCTCAAGAGCGCCGGTGCATCGGCCAGATGTTCCTTCCAGAAGTCCACCTGACGCGCCAGCTCGTCGCCCTGAAGCCAGTGGCGTTGCCATTGCGCATAGTCGGCGTACTGGATCTCCAGAGGAGGCAGCGGATCGCTTTCGCCACGGCGGAATGCCGTGTACAACGTGGCCACTTCGCGGACCATCACATTGATGGACCAACCGTCGCTGACGATATGGTGCTGAGTGAGCAGCAACACATGCTCGTGGGCGGCAAGCTTCAGCAAGCGACCGCGGATCAGCGGCCCTGTGCTCATATCGAAGGGAGTCGCGGCTTCCTCGGCCGCCAACGTGGCCACGAGCGCCTCACGTTCATTGATGATGAACTCACTGAGGTCTTCGCGGCGCAGTGCAAAGCCACATTCCGCCGGTGCGATCTGCTGATACGGTACCCCCTCGTGCTCGACAAAGCGGGTCCGTAAGCTCTCGTGCCGTGCCACCAGTCGGTCGAGCGTCGACTGCAGTGCGATCCCATCCAGTTCGCCGAGCAGTCGTAGTGCGACCGGCATCTGGTAGGCCGCGCTCGCGGTCTTGTCGAGTTGATCGAGGAACCATAGGCGTTGTTGCGCAAGCGACAGCGGCAACGGCTGGTCTCGCTCGGCACGAGGGATCGCCCCGAGCGTACTGGCGCCGGCATTACGCACGGCCTCGGCCAGCGCACTCAAGCTGGAGCTCGCAAATAGCTCTCGCAGCGGCAATTCGACATCCAGCGTGGAGCGCAGACGCGAGACCACTTGAACCGCGAGCAGAGAGTGCCCGCCGAGCTCGAAGAAATCATCGTGACGGCCGACGCGCTCGATGCGCAACAGTTCCTGCCACAGCCCGGCCAGCGTCGCTTCGATGTGATCCTGCGGGGCCTCGTATTCACGCACGCTCAGCGCGCCCGCTTCCGGTGCCGGCAGCGCTCTGCGATCGAGCTTGCCGTTCACCGTCAACGGCAGCGCCTCGAGCGTCACGAATGCCGACGGGACCATGGACTCCGGTAGTTGCTTCGACAGCGCAGCCCGCAATTCCGACGCTTGCAGGCTGACGCCTTCATTGGCCACCAGATAGGCGACCAGGCGTTTGTCACCTGGTACAAATTCGCGTGCAATGACCACCGCTTCGCGCACACCGGGGTAAGCGCTGAGCGCCGCTTCGATTTCACCCGGCTCGATCCGGAAGCCGCGGATCTTGACCTGGAAGTCATTGCGTCCCAGGTACTCGATATTGCCGTCCGACAGCCAGCGACCGAGGTCGCCGGTCTTGTACATCCGCGCGTTTGGTGCCGCGCTGAACGGATCACGCAAGAACCGTTCGGCGGTCAGCTCCGGGCGGTTCAGATACCCGCGCGCAACCTGGACCCCGCCAATGTACAGCTCCCCTTCCACACCGACCGGCACCGGCTCGCCGTGCGCATCCAGGATGTACATCCGGGTATTGGCGATCGGCCGGCCGATCGGCACTGTTTGCCCATACTGTCCTGGTCTGCACGGCCACGCCGTCACATCGACGGCCGCCTCGGTCGGACCATAGAGATTGTGTACTTCCACGTGCGCCAGGGCATCCGCGACGTCCTGAAGCACGCCGTGCGGCAGCGCTTCGCCGCTGCACAACATGCGGCGCAGGCTCCTGGCATTCTCCGGATTCGCTTGCGTCAGGAACGCCGGCAGCATCGACGGCACGAAGTGAATGGTTGTGATCTGCTCCCGCGCAATCACTTCCGTCAGGTACGTGGGATCCTGATGACCACCGGGCCGGGCCATGACCAGGCGTGCACCGGCCAGCAACGGCAGGAAGAGCTCCCAGACCGACACGTCGAAGCCGAACGGCGTCTTCTGCAAGACGCGGTCATCGTCCTGTAGCCGATATTCCGATTGCGCCCACCACAGTCGGTTGACGACACCCTGGTGCTCGTTCAACACGCCTTTCGGCAAGCCCGTGGAGCCGGAGGTGTAGATCACATAGGCCAGGCTGCGGACGGAGAGTCCGTGCGCTCGTGCCTCGGGATTGCTCGCCGGCTGCGCCGCCAACGTCATCCGCAATTCGTCGCTATCGAGGACGAGCGTCCGAACCTCACTCCCGGGCAGCAAGGTCCGCAACGCCTGCTGGGTCAGTACGGCCTTGGGATCTGCATCCTGCACCATGTACCGCAGCCGCTCGATGGGATATGTCGGATCCAGCGGCACGTAGGCGCCGCCGGCTTTTAATATGCCGAGGAGGCCGACCACCATCTCCAGACTGCGCTCGGCGCAGATAGCCACGCGGTCGTCCGGCCGCACGCCAAGCGCGATCAGCTCGTGTGCAAGCTGATTCGCGCGCGCATTGAGCTCGCGGTAACTCAGGCTGTGATCCTCGAAGACCACCGCCACCGCATCGGGCTGCGCCGCTGTCTGCTGCTCGAACAACTCGTGAATCAGCTTGTCCGCCGGAACGGCAGCTTCGGTGGCGTTGAAGTCGTAAAGCAGTTGATGGCGATCCGTTTCCGACAACAGGGGCAGCCGCGTGAACGGGTACTGCGGCTCGCGCTCGAGCTTGTCGACCATCGCGCACAGCACCGACTGCAGACAACGACAGATCAGTTCCCCGTCGATGCCAGGAACTGTCAATGAGGTCAACACGAAATCGCGCCCCAGGTCTCCGACACACATCGTCAACGGGTAATTGTTGCGCTCACCCGCTTCCAGCATCTCGATGCCGTCCGACGCCGAGGCAAGGTTGCGATCGGAAAGCCCTGCACTATGTCGATAGTTCAACAATGCCGTGAATAGCGGCCAAGGCGGCCGGACACCGCTGGCGCGCTGCGCCAAAGCAAGTGGCGCCTGTTCATGCTCGAGCAGCCCGGCCAAGCGCGTTGCGGTCTCCCGGACGGCCTGCTGCACGTCACGCCCATTCAGGCGCAGACGGACGGGCAGCGTGTTCATAAACATGCCGACTGCGCGATCTCCGCCGGGAATCCCCTGACGTCCGGACAACACGCTGCCGAACACGACATCGTCGCGTCCGCTCAGCCGGCCAACCAGCAACGCCCAGGCAGCATGAAACAATACGGCGGGCGACAGACGTTCGCGGCGCGCCGCTTCGTGGATGCGCCGTGCCAGGTCGGCGGGCACAGTCCGCCGCGTCTCCGCGAGCGTTTCGCCTCCTCCCAGCGTCTCCACGATCCCGAACGGAATGGCCGGCTCCTCGAAATCGGCCAGCTCGGTACGGAACCAGGCCTCGTGTTGTTCCGCCGACATCCGTCGCGCCTGCGCGATGAAGTTTCGATACGGCAAGGGGGCCGGCAGTTCCGATTGACGGCCGGCCATGAACGCATCGATCTCGGCGATCAGAAACTCCGTCGACAAGTGATCGGTGATCAGATGGTGGCTGAACAGCGCGAGATGGCATCTGCCCCCGTCCTCATCAACATCCGGCTCGCATGCGACCACCGCAGCCATGAGCGGAGCCCGGGTCAGATCGAGCCGCTGCTCGCGTGGGTCCGTGGCTTCCACCAGGTGCTGGAGCGTGGGCGCCGGCAGGTTCCGCTCTTCGATGGGCATTTGGGCCTGCCGGCAGACGACCTGCGCCGGCTTCGTCAGACCCTCCCAGCGGAATGAGCTGCGCAAGCTGTCGTGGCGATCGATCACGTTCTGCAGTGCAGCCAGGAAGGCATCGAGCCGGTCGCGCGATTCAAACGCCAACATCCGCCGCGACAGATAGGGATCGCCTTTTTCCTGGAGCAGGTGATGAAAAAGGATGCCTTCCTGCAAGGGAGAGAGACCGTAGATGTCCTGCACATTGGCGACACCTCCCGGCACGCTGGCCACGACCGCATCGATCTCCGCCTGGTCCAGGTCGATCAATGGCAGCAGCTCAGGTGTGATCTGTCTGCAGTCGGCGCCGATCTGCTGTTCGGGCACCTCGGAATCGTTCGTCGCCGCGGATTCGGACACTCGTGCGGCCAGAGCCGTCAACGTCGGCTCGACGAAGACATCCCGTACGAGCAGAGCAAGACCTCGCTCGCGCAGGCGCCCCACCAGGCTGACGGCCAATAACGAGTGTCCACCGAGCTCGAAAAAGTTGTCGTGCCGGCCGGCGCGTTCGACACGGAGCAGCGTTTGCCACAGTTCCGCCATCGTTTCTTCGATGTCCCCCTGTGGTGCTTCGTACTCGTGTGCGCGCACTGAGAGGTCCGGTGCCGGCAACGCCTGCACATCCACTTTTCCGTTGACGGTCAGCGGCAGCGCGTCGAGCCACACGTAGGCGGCCGGCAACATGTACGACGGCAGTTGCGCGGACAACCGCGCATGCACGGCGCCTTGCCGTTCTTCCTGTGTGCCCTCGTTGTTGCTGGCCACGAGATAGGCGACGAGTTGTGCAGCGTCGGCCTCGCCCCAGAGCCGCACCACGGCCTCACCAACGTGTTCGCTCTGCCTCAGCCGACTCTCGATCTCGCCCAGCTCGATGCGGAAGCCGCGCAGTTTCACCTGCCGGTCCACGCGGCCCAGGAACTCGAGCTGGCCATCGGCGCTCCAGCGCACATGGTCGCCGCTGCGATACAGACGGCCTTCGCCGAAGCGGTTGGCGACGAACTTCTCGGCGGTCAGTTCCGGACGATTCAAATAGCCCTTGGCCACACCGGCGCCGCCGATGTACAGCTCGCCCGGCACGCCCAGCGGCTGCATGCGCCCCTGGGCGTCGAGCACGTAAAGCGCGGTGTTCTCCATCGGCTTGCCGATCGGAATACGCGACTCCAGCGCATCCAGATTCGCACTGACGTCGAACCAGGCGCAGCCGACCACCGTCTCGGTTGGCCCGTAGTGGTTATAAAGCCGGCTGTTGGGGAACCTGGCTTGCAGCCGGCGCGCGAGGGCCGGCTCGAACACTTCTCCGCCGATGACGAACACGTGCGCCGCGTGACGCGGCGCGGCATCGGACAGCGTCAGCAGCGCCTGCACGTGCGACGGTGTGAGTCGCAGCAGTACCGCGGCGCTGTCGGCGGCCAGCCAACGGCTCAGCGTGTCGAGCTCGTCCACCTCAGGCAGTAGCTCGACACAACCACCACTGAGCAGCGGCACATACAACGCCGGCAGGGTCAGGTCGAAGGCCGGCGAAGTCGCCACCAGCGAGCCTTGCAGATGCTCACCGTAGTAGTTGCCGTGCGCAAACGCGCAGTAATCGATGACGCCGCCGTGATGAACTTCGACGCCTTTGGGCTCGCCGGTCGAGCCGGAGGTGTACAGCACGTACATCGTGTCGCCGGCATGCAGCGCGATCGACGGATCCTGGTCGGAGTATTCGTGCAGCCAGTCCGCCTCGCCGCTCAGCGCCACGATCTGAAGATCGAGATCCGGCCAGCGGCTTTCCGCGTAGGCGGACAACACGATCCCGATGCCGGCATCGCGCATCATCGCGGCCAGCCGGGCATCCTGCTGGCCCATGCCGAGCGGTACATAGGCCGCGCCCGTCTTCATGATCGCGAGTTGGGCGACCAGGAGCTCGATGCCGCGCCCCAGATGCACGCCCACGCGCGCGCCTCGGCTCACTCCCAGCCCGAGCAGGAAGTGGGCAAGGCGATTGGCCCGGGCATTCAATTCGGCATACGTCAGACTGGCCGCACCACTGCGCAGGGCGATCGCCGACGGCGTGCGTGCGGCCTGCTGCTCGATTTGCCGGGGCAACAGCGTCTCGCGCCCCTGCGCACGAGTCTCCCCGTGCCCCAACTGCCGCAGTGCCAACTCCTGCGCCGCCGACAACAGCGGCAGTGCATCGACATGCGCCGCCACGTCGCCGACCATCGCTTCGAGCAGGTGCTCGTAATACCCGGCCCAGCGAGCGATGGTCTCCTGATCGAACAGCGCGCTGACGTATCCGAATACGCCTTCGAGCCGCCCCCCTTGCACACTCACGGACACGGACAGATCGAAGTGCGTGCTGTCGAGCGCCCGTCCGAGCGGTGCCAAGGTCAGTTCCGGCAGTTCCAGCACGCCGGTATAGGGCGTGTTGTTGAGCGTGAAGAGCGACTGGAACAGTGGGCTGTGGCTCAGGGTGCGCGGCGGCTGCACGGCCTCGACCACTTGCTCGAACGGCAGCTCTTGATGCCCAAATGCGGCGAGCGTCGTCTCTTTCACCTGCGCCAGCAGCGACTCGACGGTCGGCCGCTCATCAAAACGCAGACGCAACGCCAGCGTATTGACGAAGAAGCCGATCAGCCCTTCCACTTCGCGCCGCTGCCGGTTCGCGACCGAGGTGCCGATCACCACGTCCTGCTGACCGCTCAGGCGCGACAGCAGCAGACCCCAGGCCGAGAGCAGCGTCATGAACAGCGTCGCACCATGACGCTCGCTGAAGCTCTGCAGTCGTGCCGTCAGTGACGGGGACAACCCGAACGGCACACCACCGCCGGCATGGCTCTGCACCGCCGGTCGTGGCCGGTCCAGCGGCAAGTTCAGCAGGGTCGGCGCGCCCGCCAGATGGTCCTTCCAGAAACCGAGTTGGCGCGTCAGCTCCTCGCCCTGCAACCAGCTTCGCTGCCACTGCGCGTAGTCGGCGTATTGAACCTCCAGCGGCGGCAGCGGATCGGCCTCGCCGCGGCGGAACGCCGTGTACAGCGCCGCCACCTCGCGCACCAGAATGGCCAGCGACCAGCCGTCGCTGACGATGTGATGCTGCGTGACCAGCAGGACATATTCGTCAGCAGCGAGCGTGATCAACCGGCCGCGGATCAACGGGCCCATGCTCAGATCAAACGGCGCGCTCGCTTCTTCTGCCGCCAACGCCGCGACCGTCTCCTCACGCTCGACTGCAGCAAACGCCGTCAGATCCGTCCGGCTCAGTGCGAAGCCGCAATCCGCCGGCGCGATTGCCTGGCAGGGCTCCCCGCCCCTCACCACAAAGTGCGTGCGCAGCACTTCATGCCGGGCCACGAGCCGGTCCAGCGTGGCTTCCAGGGCGGCAACGTCCAGGTTGCCGTGCAACCGCAAGGCCGCCGACATGTGGTACGCCACGCTGGCCGCCTTGTCGAGCTGGTCGAGAAACCACAGGCGCTGCTGCGCCAGCGACAGCGGCAGGTGCTGGCTGCGATCGGCACGTTGAATGGCGCCCATCGTGCTCGCCCCCGCCGCGCGCACGACCTCGGCCAGGGCTTGCAGGCTCGGATGCACGAACAGTTCACGGAGGGCGATGTCCACACCCAGCACTGTGCGGATGCGCGAGATCAACTGCACCGCCAGCAGCGAATGCCCGCCGCTCTCGAAAAAGTTGTCGTGGCGCCCGGCGCGCCCGACGCGCAGCAGCTCCTGCCAGATGGCAGCCAGCGTCTCTTCGATCGGTCCTCGCGGCGCCTCGTATTCGCGCGTGCTCAGCGCCGATGCTTCCGGCGCCGGCAACGCCTTGCGATCGAGCTTGCCGTTCGACGACAGCGGCATGGCCTCGAGCTGCACGAACACCGCTGGAACCATGTACTCGGGCAGCTTCTGCAGCAGCAACGTGCGCAGTTCCGCCTGCTGCAACGCGACGTTTTCGTCCGTGACGAGGTACGCGACCAGGCGCTTGTTCCCAGGGACTTCTTCGCGCGCGACGACCACCGCTTCGCGCACCCCCGGGCAAGCGCTGAGCTTCGCTTCGATCTCGCCGAGCTCGACCCGGAAGCCGCGGATCTTCACCTGGAAGTCGTTGCGCCCTAGGTATTCGATCTTGCCGTCGGGCAACCAGCGACCGAGGTCGCCGGTCTTGTACATCCGCGCCTGCGGCTCCGCGCTGAACGGATCGCGCAGGAAACGTTCCGCGGTCAACTCGGGACGGTTCAAATAGCCGCGCGCCACACCGGCCCCTCCGATGTAGATCTCGCCGCTCACACCGATCGGAACGGGCTCCTGCCACGCATCGAGAATGTAGATCGACGTATTGGCGATCGGGCGGCCGATCGGAGGAAGCTCGGGCCAGCCGTTGTGCGCCAGCTCCTGCGCCAGCGCGGTCACGACGTGCGTTTCAGTCGGCCCGTAATGATTGTGCAGCCGGCAGTTGGGAGACCCGGCCAGGAGTGCCCGGATCGCGGGCGTCATCACCAACTGCTCTCCTGCGGTGATGACGTGCCTCAGCAAGGGCAGGCCCGCCCCGGTTCGCAATGCCGTCTCCGCCAAAGCGTTCAGTGCCACAAACGGCAGAAACAGGCGGTGTACGCCCGCTTCGGACAGCAGAGCGAGCAGCGCGGCAGGATCTCTCCGCACCTCCTCGCGCATCAGCACCAGGGTCCCGCCGGCACAGAGCGTCGAGAACACTTCCTGGAACGCGACGTCGAAACCGAGCGCCGAGTATTGCGCAGTGTTCGCCTGCGGTTGCCCGGGCGTACTGTCCCGTTCCTGCCAATGCAGCAGGTTCAGCAAGGCCGACTGGGGCATGGCCACACCTTTCGGCAGGCCGGTGGACCCCGAAGTGTAGATCACGTAAGCGAGATGCCGCGGCGTCAGTCCTCTCGTCCGGGGGCTCGGGTTGGACGTCGGCCGTGCCGAGAGGCGCGCACTCAGCTCTTCACGATCGAGCAGCAACGCCGGCACATCTGTCACGGACAGCCGTTGCTGCAAGGCCTGCTGCGTCAACAGGGCCTTGGGCGCGCCATCCTCCAGCATGTACTGCAGCCGTTCGGCCGGGTACGCCGGGTCGAGCGGCAGATAGGCCCCACCGGCCTTAAGGATGCCGAGGAGCCCCACCACCATTTCGGGGCCGCGCTCGACGCAGATCGCCACCCGGTCATCGGGCTGCACGCCGCGATCGATCAGCTCATGCGCGAGCTGGTTGGCGCGCACATTGAGCTCCCCGTACGTCAGGCGCTGGTCTTCAAAGACGACCGCCACCGCCTCAGGCTTTGCGGCGGCCTGCTGCTCGAACAGCTCGTGAATGAGTGTGTCTTCCGGGTACTCCGCCTGCGTGGCGTTGAAGCCGTACAACAGTTGCTTCCGTTCCGTTGTGGACAGAATCGGCAGCGTCTCGACGCCCGCCGCGGCATCCGCAACCATCGCTTCCAGCACCCGGACGTAATGATCGGCCCAACGCTCAACCGTGGCGCGATCGAACAGATCGCTGGCGTACTCGAGAACCCCGCCGATGATCGACCCTTGATCGGAAAAACCGGCCGACAGTTCGAAGTGCGTGCTGGCCGTCACCCGATCTACCGGCGTCAAGGTCAAACCCGGAAGCTCCACGCTGCCGCGCTCGCGGGCATTGTCGAACGCCAGCATGGTCTGGAACAGCGGGCTGTGGCTCAGACTACGCTGCGGTTGCACCGCTTCGACCACTTGCTCGAAAGGCAGATCCTGATGCGCAAATGCCGCGAGCGTGGTCTCTTTCACCTGGGCGAGCAATGCTTCGACAGTGTGCTGTTCGTCGAACCGGAGCCGCAGAGCCAGCGTGTTGACAAAGAAACCGATCAGGTCCTCGATTTCGCGCCGCTGACGGTTCGCGACCGGCGTACCAATGACGATCTCCTGTTGTCCCGACAGCCGTGACAGGAGCAAGCCCCAGCCTGCGAGGAGAGTCATGAACGGCGTCACGCCATGACGTTGCGAGAACGCCCGCAGATTCGTCGTGAGCTCCGGTGACAGCGCGAGCGGTACCGCGCCGCCGGCGTGGCTTTGTACGGCCGGCCGCGGCCGGTCCAGCGGCAGATTCAGGAGCGCCGGTGCATCCGAGAGATGGTTCTTCCAGTAATCAAACTGACGCGTCAGCTCTTCGCCTTGCAGCCAGCTGCGCTGCCACTGCGCATAGTCGGCATATTGGATCTCGAGCGGAGGCAGTGGATCCGATTCTCCACGACGGAAAGCCGTGTAAAGCGCCGCCACTTCCCGCACCAGGATGCCCAATGACCAGCCGTCACTGACGATGTGGTGCTGGGTGACCAGCAGCACGTGCTCATCGTCGCTGACGCGCAGCAAACGGCCGCGGATCAAGGAGCCCGCGCTCGAGTCAAATGGCGCTCTGGCTTCGTCGGCCGTAAGGTGGGCGACGGCGGCTTCGCGCTCCTCCGCGGGCAGTGAGCTCAGGTCTTCACGGCGCAGTGCAAAGCCACACTCTTCTGGCGCGATCTGCTGATACGGCACACCGTCGATTGCCACGAAGTGCGTGCGCAGCCCTTCGTGCCGCGCCAACATGCGATCCAGGGTGGCCTGCAATGCAACGACATCGAGTTGACCGCGCAGCCTCAGTGCCGCCGGCATGTGGTAAGCCACGCTCGCCGCCGGATCGAGTTGATCGAGGAACCAAAGGCGCTGCTGGGCCAGGGACAACTGCAGCGGCTGATTGCGATCCGCACGCCGGATGCGGCCCATCGTGCTCGCCCCGGCCGCTTGCACCGCCTCGGCAAGAGCCTCGAGGCTGGGCCTGGCAAACAGTTCGCGCAGCGGTAATTCAACGCTGAGCACCGATCGGACCCGCGAGACCAGTTGCACCGCGAGCAGCGAATGCCCACCAAGGTCAAAGAAGTTGTCGTGGCGGCCAACGCGCTCGACACGCAGCAGCTCTTGCCAGATGGCGGCCAGCGTCGTCGCGATTTCGCCCTGCGGCGCTTCGTACTCGTGCGTGATGAGTGCTGACGCCTCCGGGGCCGGCAGGGCCCTGCGATCGAGCTTGCCGTTGGAAGTCCGCGGCAAGGCATCCAGCCGCACAAAGGCCTGCGGCACCATGTGCTCAGGCAAGTGCACCGACAGCGCCGCGCGGAGCTCAGACGTCTGTATGGTGACGTTTTCGCCAGCAACGAAATACGCGACCAGACGCTTCTCTGCCGGCACGTCTTCGCGCGCGATGACCACCGCCTCACGCACACCCACGCACTGACTGAGCTTCGCTTCGATTTCGCCGAGCTCGATCCGGAAGCCGCGGATCTTCACTTGGAAGTCATTGCGTCCCAGGTACTCGATGTTGCCGTCGGAAAGCCAACGACCCAGGTCGCCGGTCTTGTACATCCGCGCGTTTGGCGCAGCGCTGAACGGATCGCGCAGGAAACGCTCGGAGGTCAGCTCGGGGCGGTTCAGATAGCCGCGGGCAACACCGGCACCACCGATGTAGATCTCACCAGCCACGCCCATCGGCACCGGTTCCCGATGAGCATCGAGGATGTAGATTCGCGTATTGGCGACCGGCCGGCCGATGTGCGCTGCAAATCCCTCTTCACGGGTCATCCGGACCCAGGTCGAATAGGTCGTGGTCTCGCTGGGGCCATACAGATTGGCTACGCTCTCGGCCGCGGTCTCGGCAAAGAGCCGCTCCACCAGCTCCCGTTTCAACGGCTCGCCGGCCAGGTTGACCAGCCGCGTCGCGGCGGGCACTCCGCCGGCATCGAGCAAGGCTCTCATGGCCGAGGGCACGGTATTGATCAGCGTCACCGGTTCAGACCGCGCCGTCAGCGCCAGTGCATTGCCGACCAGCGTCAGGGTGTTGCCGGCTGCCAGCGGCACGAACAGCTCGTACACCGCCAGATCGAAGTTGATCGAGGTCGAGAACAGGCTGTTGGACAGCTCTTCATTCGTGAAATTGGCCAACGCCCAGTGCAACAGATTCGCGGTATTGGCATGTTCGATGGCCACGCCTTTCGGCAGCCCCGTCGAACCGGAGGTGTAGATCACGTACGCCAGATGTTGCGGCGTCAGCCCCAACGCGTGCGGGCTCGGATTGGTGGTCAGTTGCGCGGCCAGGCGTTCGCTTACCTCCTCGCTGTCGAGCAACAAGGCCGGCAGATCGGCTGCGGGCAGCAGGCCTTGCAAGGCCTGCTGCGTCAACACGACTTTGGGCGCACCATCCCGCAGCAGGTACTGCAGTCGCTCATTCGGATACGCGGGATCCAGCGGCAGATAGGCGCCGCCGGCTTTGAGAATGCCGAGCAGCCCCACCACCATCTCGAGACTGCGCTCGACACAAACCGCCACACGATCGTCGGGCCGCACCCCCAGCGCGATCAGCGCGTGTGCAAGCTGGTTCGCGCGCGCATTGAGCTCGTGGTAACTCAGTCTCTGCTCTTCGAAGACAACCGCCACCGCATCCGGCTGCGCGGCGGCCTGCTGTTCGAACAGCTCGTGAATGAGCTTGCCCTGGGGATAGTCCGCTTCGGTGGCGTTGAGCTCGACCAGCAACCGACGGCGTTCCGCATCCGACAGGAACGGCAGCGTATCGACAGCCGCCGAGGCGTCGACCACCATCGCTTCGAGCAAGCGACCGTAGTAGCCAGCCCAACGCTCCACCGTCGCGCGATCGAATAGCGCGCTGGTGTAGCCGAGCGCGGCCTCGAAATACTCCCCCCTATCGGCGACCAGGAGCGACAGATCGAAGTGCGTGCTGTTCTGCTCACTGGCCACCCGCTCCAGCGCCAGCCCAGGCAACACCAACGCGCCGTCGCCCAGCGTGTTGGTGTTGTTGAACGCCACCATGGTCTGGAACAGCGGACTGTGGCTCAGGCTGCGCTGCGGTTGCAGCGCCTCGACCACTTGCTCGAACGGCAGCTCCTGGTGCGCAAACGCCGCAAGCGTGACGTCTTTCACCTGCTCCAGCAGAGCTTCGACGCTAGGCTGTTCGTCGAATCGCACCCGCAACGCCAGCGTGTTGACGAAGAAGCCAATCAGCTCCTCCGTTTCACGCCGCTGGCGGTTTGCCACCGGTGTGCCGATGACGATCTCTTGTTGTCCCGAGAGCCGTGACAGGAGCGAGCCCCAGGCTGAGAGCAGTGTCATGAACAGCGTCACGCCGTGACGCTGCGAAAACGCCCGCAAGTTCGCCGTCAGTTCCGGTGACAGCATGAGCGGCACCATGCCGCCAGAATGGCTTTCGACGGCCGGCCGCGGCCGGTCGAGCGGCAGGGTCAGCAAGGCCGGTGCATCCGAGAGCTGGTTCTTCCAGAAATCGAGCTGGCGTGCCAGCTCTTCACCTTGCAGCCAGTTGCGCTGCCACTGCGCGTAATCGGCGTACTGAATTTCCAGAGGCGGCAACGGATCGGCCTCGCCACGGCGGAAGGCCGTGTACAGCGCCGCCACTTCGCGCACCAGAATGCCCAGCGACCAGCCGTCCGTAATGATGTGATGCTGGGTGATCAGCAGCACGTGCTCCTCATCCGAGAGCTCGAGCAATCGGCCGCGGATCAACGGCCCCCTGCTCAACACGAATGGTGCGCGTGCTTCGTCGGCCGCCGCCGTAGCGACAAAGTCCTCGCGCTCGCCGGCGGACAAGCCTGTCGAGTCTTCGCGGTGTAAGGCGAAACCAACGTCCTCGGGCGCGATCTGCTGATAGGGCACACCGTCGATGGCCACGAAGTGTGTCCGCAGATTCTCGTGACGCGCGACCAGCCGGTCGAGCGTGGCCTGCAGCGCGGCGACGTCGAGCTTCCCGAGCAGCCTGAGCGCGGTGGACAGGTGATACGCGGCGCTGGCCGTTCTGTCGAGCTGGTCGAGGAACCACAGGCGCTGCTGTGCCAGTGAAAGCGGTAACGGCTGGCTGCGATCCGCAACGGGAATCAAGGACTCGACGTGGCTTTCCCACTTCTTGCCGTCGCGCTGTTGAAGCCGCCGCAGCAACACAGCCCGCCGCAACTGCTCCAGCTTCCGGGGGTCTTTGGTGGTCACTGTGCAGCCCTGTCCGAATCCGACAACATGGAAAGAAGTTCTTCTTCTGAGAGGGCGCCCAGGTCCTTTTCCAGCCCTGCAATCTCGTTCTCTGAAAACCGGCGCAGCTGTTCGGTCACCACCATGTCGGACAGCTCACAGAGCGTGGGTGCCTCGAAGATCTTTCGCAACGAAAGATCGACATTGAACTTCTCGCGGACACGGACCACCAGCTGCATCATCAGTAAGGAGTGGCCGCCGAGCAGTTGGAAGTTATCCTGCCGGCCAACCCGCGGCAGCTTGAGCAGCGTTTGCCACAGCTCCGCCATCGCTTCTTCGATGTCCCCCTGCGGCGCCTCGTAGTCGCGTGCGCGCAGTGCGGCGAAGTCCGGCGCCGGCAATGCCTGCACATCCACTTTGCCGTTCACGGTCAGCGGCAGCTCGTCGAGCCAGACATACGCTGCCGGCAACATGTAAGCCGGAAGTTGCGCGGTCAACTGCGCTTGTACGGCGCTTTGCCGTTCGTCCTGAGTGCCGTCATTGTTGGCCGCCACCAGATAGGCGACGAGTTGTGCGGCATCGGCCTCGCCCCAGAGCCGCACCACGGCCTCGCCCACGTGCTCGCTCTGCTCGAGCCGGCTTTCGATCTCGCCCAGCTCGATGCGGAAGCCGCGCAGCTTCACCTGCCGGTCCACGCGGCCCAGGAACTCGAGCAGCCCATCGGTGCGCCAGCGAACCCGGTCGCCGCTGCGATACAAACGGCCTTCGCCGAACGGGTTGGCGACGAACTTCTCCGCGGTCAGTTCCGGGCGGTTCAGATAGCCCTTGGCCACGCCGGCTCCGCCGATGTACAACTCGCCCGGAACGCCCGGCGGTTGCATGCGCCCCTGCGCGTCGAGCACGTAAAGCGCGGTGTTCTCCATCGGACGGCCGATCGGAATGCGCGCCTCCAGTGCATCCGGATTCTCACTGACGTCGAACCAGGCGCAGCCGACCACCGTCTCGGTGGGCCCGTAGTGGTTATAGATCCGGCTGGCGGGGAACTTGCCTTGCAGTCGGCGCGCAAGGGCCGGCTCGAACGCTTCACCACCGATCACGAACACGTGCGCCGCGTGACGCGGCGAGGCATCGGACAGCGTCAGCAGCGCCTGAACGTGCGACGGCGTCAGCCGCAGCAGAACCGCGGCGGCATCGCCGGCCAGCCAGCGACTCAGCGCGTCGAGCTCGTCCTGCTGAGACAACAGCTCGACACAGCCACCGGTGAGCAGCGGCACATACAACGCCGGCAGGGTCAGGTCGAAGGCCGGCGAAGTCGCCACCAGCGAGCCTTGCAGGTGCTCGCCGTAATAATTGCTGCGCGCAAACGCGCAGTAATCGATGACGCCGCCGTGATGCACTTCGACACCTTTCGGCTCACCGGTCGAGCCGGAGGTGTACAGCACGTATATCGAGTCATCGGCCCGAAGATCGACCGCGGGTGACGCGTCCGGGTAATCGCTCAGCCAGTCGCTCTCGGTGGCCGCGCCATCGACGAACACGGTGTCGACGCCCAGCACGGGCAATCGCATCGTCTGGCTGTCCAGCAACACGACGGAGATGCCGGCATCGCGCACCATCGCCGCCAGACGTTCGCCCTGTTGCGTCGGATCGAGCGGCACATAGGCCGCACCGGTTTTCATGACCGCCAGCTGGGCAATCAGCAGCTCGATCGAACGGCCCAGGTGGACGCCCACGCGAGAGCCGCGCCCGACGCCCTGCTCGACAGCAACTGCGCAAGCCGGTTGGTGCGTGATTCCAGCGCGCGATAGCTGAGCGCGAGCTCGCCGCAGCGCAGCGCCATCGCTTCCGGTGTCCGCGCGGCCTGACCTGCGATCGCGTTCGGCAGCATTTGCTCGCGGCCCTGCGCACTGACCTTGCCTTGCGCCAGTTGCAGCAGCGCCGATTCCATGTCGGGCGAGAGCACGGACAAGCTCTCGAACGGGCACTCCGGATCACGCTCCAGCTTGTCGACGAGCGTGGACAGGACCGACTGCAGGCAGCGGCCGACCAGTTCCCCATCGACGCCGGCAGCCGTCAACGCGACCAGCACGAAATCGCCGGCGCTATCCCCCACCGACATCGTCAACGGAAAGTTGTTCTGCGTATCAACATGCAGGAACTCGATTCCGGACGCACGGCGGGCCGCTGCTTCGTCGAGAGCCAGCTCCGTGTCGTGGGTGTAATTCAACAATGCCGTGAACAGAGGCAGCGGCGGACGCACGCCACTGGCGCGCTGCGCCCATGCCAGAGGCGCCTGCTCGTGTTCGAGCAATCCGGCCAGCCTCGTCCCGGTGTCACGAATCACCTCCTGCACACCGAGCCCGCTCAGGCGTACGCGCACTGGCAGCGTGTTGATGAACATGCCCACCGCGCGCTCGCCTCCGCGGATGCCCTGGCGCCCGGACAGCACGCTGCCGAACACGACGTCGTCGCTCCCGCTCAGCCGGCCAACCACCAGCGCCCAGGCGGCATGAAACAGGACCGCGGGCGACAGCCGTTCGCGGCGCGCTGCGTCACGGATGCGCCGAGCCAAATCTACCGGGACAGCACGAACCGTTTTCGTGACCTCGAAACCATTCCCATGCGTATCGATGACACCGAACGGTGCTGTCGGCTCGAGAACATCGCTCAGAGAATCCCGAAAATAGGTTTCATGCTGCTGGGCCGACATCTGTTGTGCCTGCGCAATGAAGCGGCGATAGGCCAGCGGTGGCAATAGCTGCCATTCCTGTCCATTCAAAAAAGCAAGAGCTTCGCTCACCAGAAACTCCATCGACTGGTGATCGCTGATGAGATGGTGATAGAGCAACGCGAGATAGCAGGAACCTCCGCTATCCTCCCGGGCAACGAAGGCAGCCAGCACAGGCGCTTGCCGCGGATCGAGGCGGTAACGATCCGACGTCGTTGCGTCGAGCAAACAAGGCAGGGGCGGTGTCGATCGAATTTCCTCGACGGCCAGCTTCACTTGCCTGAAAACAACCTGCACCGGCCGCGACAGCCCCAGCCACCGGAATGCCGTTCGTAAGACATCGTGGCGATCGATCACCTTTTGCAGTGCGATCAGAAATGCATCGAGCCGGTCCGACCTGTCAAACGAGAGGACCATGCGCGACGCATAAGGGTCGCCTTCTTCCTGGATCAGGTGATGAAAGAGAATTCCCTCTTGTAGCGGAGATAGACCATAGATGTCCCGCACATTGTCGATACCACCCGGTACGCTGGCGACAACGGCATCGATCTCCGACTGCGTAAGATCTGCCAGAGGCAACAGCTCCGGCGTGATCCGGCGACAGCCCAACGCGATCGGGTCGCGCGCGACCTCGGACTCCGGCGTGTCATCGGCTTCCCTCTCGGCAGCTCTCGCCGCCAACGCCATCAGCGTTGGCTGCTCGAAAACATCGCTGAGGGCCAGCGACAGTCCCCGGTCAAGCAGACGTTCGATCAGACTGACCACCATCAGCGAGTGGCCGCCGAGCTCAAAGAAGTTGTCGTGGCGGCCGACGCGCGGCAGCTTCAGCAAATCCTGCCAGATTTCCGCCAGGCTCTGCTCAATGCCGCCTTGCGGCGGCGCGTACTCCCGTGCGCTCGAGGCTGTCGCTTCCGGCGCGGGCAGCCCTTCTCGATCGAGCTTGCCGTTCGTCGTCAGGGGCAGGGACTCGAGCTGCACGAATGCCGCGGGGAGCATGTATTCGGGCAGTTGCGCCGATAGCGCCGCACGCAGCTCTGATACCTGCAACGAGAAGCCGTCATTGGCCACGAGGTAGGCGACCAGCCGTTTGTCTCCCGGCGTGTCTTCGCGTGCGATCACCACTGCCTCGCGGACGCCGTCGCAGGCACCGAGTTTTGATTCGATCTCGCCGAGCTCGATTCGGAAGCCACGGATCTTCACCTGGAAGTCGTCACGGCCCAGGTATTCGATCGTGCCGCCGGGCAGCCAGCGGCCGCGATCGCCGGTCTTGTAGATACGCTCGCGCGGGTCGCGGCTGAACGGATCGACCAGGAAACGCTCGGCGGTCAGTTCGGCGCGGTTCAGGTACCCGCGCGCAACCCCAACGCCGCCGATATAGATGTCGCCGGCCACTCCCGCTGGCGCCGGCGCGTAGTGCGCATCGAGAATGTAAATGCGCGCTTTCGCAAACGGCCGGCCAATCGGCACCGTGTCCTGGTACGTCTCTTCGCAGGACTGCACGGTCGCGCACACGGTGGTCTCGGTCGGGCCATACGCATTGAAGAAATGGACACTCTGGCGCCATCGCCGCACCAGCGCCGGCGGGCAAACATCACCGCCGACGATCAGACAGCGCAAAGCCGGCAGGTCTTCAAAATCACAGACCGCCGCGACGTGAACCGGTAACAGTACATGGGAGATGGCGAGCTCCCGCAGCGTCGTCCGCAGGGGTGTCCCCGGCAGTAGTCTGTGGCGTTGGGCAAGGTGGAGAGTGGCCCCGCTCGTCAGCGCCATGAACACTTCGGCCGCGCACACGTCAAAGGCCACGGACACGAATTGCAGAACGTGGCTGTCCTTCGCCAGCGCAAATCGCTCCGCATGGGCCATGGCCATATTGCAAAGGCTTCGATGCTCGACCATCACGCCTTTCGGCAAACCGGTCGAGCCCGACGTGTAGATCACATAGGCCAGGTTGTCCGGGGTGAGACCCAGTGCGAGCAAATCTGGATTGTGCGCCGGTTGCCTGCGTGCCAGCACCGGGAGGTCGACGTCGAGTCGCAAGACCGGCACATCCCCGGATGTCAAATGCGCTTCCGTCTCCGACTGCGTCAGTAACACCTTGGGCGCGGCGTCCTCCAGCATGTACTGCAACCGTTCGGCCGGATACGCCGGATCGAGCGGCACATACGCCCCGCCGGCTTTGAGAATGCCGAGCAGGCCCAGCACCATCTCGAGACCGCGCTCGACGCAAATCGCCACGCGATCGTCGGGCTGGACGCCGAGGGAGATGAGGTAATGCGCAAGCTGATTGGCGCGGGTGTTGAGCTCTGCGTAAGTTAGACTCTGTTCCTCAAACGAAACGGCCACGTCGTCGGGCCGCGCCATCGCCTGCTGTTCGAATAGCTCGTGAACGCACTTGTCCTGGGGAACGGCGCCATCGGCGGCATTGAAGCCATCGAGTAGTTCCGCGCGCTCGCCTGCCGGCAGAACATCCATCTGGGACAGCAGTTGGTCGTCCGCAGCATCCAGGGCATGGACGAGAGTGGCCAGGGCCGTGGCCAGGTAGGCGTTGATCCGCGCCACTTCGATTCCTCTCGCACAAACTGCGGTCACCGTGAAGTCCTGACCAAGATCATCGACCTTGAGGCCCATCGGAAAGTTCGCGAGATCGCGGGCACCGGAGATCGATCGCACGCCATGTGCACGCCACAGGCTTTCGCGGTCTTCGCCCTCCGCATGCGGGCTATGTCGATAGTTCAGTGACGTCGTGAACAGCGGTAACGGCGGCGCTACCCCGCTGCAACGCTGCGCCAGCGACAGGGCGGCCTGCTCGTGCGCCAGCAGCGCCACCATCCGCTGATAACTCTGCCGCACGACCTGTCGCGCATCAGCATCGAGCGAGACCCGCAGCGGCAGCGTGTTGATCAGCATTCCCAGCGTTCTGTCGGCGCCGGCAGCACCTTGCAGACGCCCCGAGAGCACGGTACCGAACACCACCTCGCTGCGGCCGGTGCAACGCGCCAGCACCTGGGCCCACGCAACATGAAACAGCACCGACGGCGGCACGCCCATCCGACCGGCGCAATCGCGCAGATGTCGCGCGAAGGCACTGTCGATTCGCATCTCGGCGGTCTCGAGCGCGCTGCTCGTCACTTGCACATCGAGGATGCCGAACGGCGCAGTCGGTGCGTCAATATCACCGAGTTGTTCGCGGAAATACGTTTCATGTTTGGACAGCGGTACCTGGCCAACCTGGGCCACCACATTGCGCAGCGGAAAGGGTGAAGCAAGGCGCTCGCCTTCTCCACGCAGCAGCGTGCGCACTTCGGCCAGGATCAGCTCCAGTGTCACGTGGTCGCAGATGAGATGATGGACGAGCAGCGACAACAGCCACTCGCCACGCTGAACGTCTTCTGCCACATACGCCGACAGCAGCGGCGCACGCCGCAAATTCAATCGGATATTCTCCGGATCGGTATGTTCACTCAGTGCCTCGACGGCGTCGCGCTCCTCGGGTAAGGCCACCATCTCCAGCGGCAGCATGACGTTTCGGTACACCACCTGCACCGGTCGCGACAGCCCTTCCCAGATCACCGCGGTGCGCAGAATGTCGTGCCGTGCGATGACCTGTTCCAGCACCACCAGGAAGTCGTCGAGACGCTGCCGGCTGTCAAAGGCAATCAGGTCCCGCAACAGATAGGTATCGCCTTCGGTTTCCAGCAGGTGGTGGAACAGCATGCCTTCCTGCAATGGCAGCAGCGGATAGATGTCCTGGATGTTGGCGACGCCGCCCGGCACCGTCGCGACAATGCGATCGATTTCCGCTTGCGTCAGCGCAATCAGCGGCAACTGTTCCGGTGTGATCTCATCGGTCTCCGGCGTGATCGGATTCGGCGGGACATCCGTTCCTTCTGCCTCTGCATCACGGCGGAGCGTAGCCGCGTACTCGCAAAGCGTCGGAGCATTGAAGATCGCCAGGACTTCTCCGCTCAGCCCCTGTGCACGCAGCCGCTCGACCATCGCCGTCACCAGCAGCGAGTGGCCGCCCAGTTCGAAGAACTGATCGTGGCGACCGACGAGCGGCACGTTGAGCAGCGCCTGCCACAGCGCGGCGACGGCGTGCTCGATTTCGCCCTGCGGAGGTTCGTACGCGCGCGTGATCAGCGCCGACGCATCCGGCGCCGGCAGCGCCTGGCGATCGAGCTTGCCGTTTGCCGTCAGAGGCATCGCATCGAGCATCACGAACGACGAGGGCAGCATGTAGTCCGGCAGTTGCGTCGACAGCGCCGTGCGCAGTTCCGACGCCTGCAGGGTTACGTTCTCGTCAGCAACGATGTACGCGATCAGGCGCTTGTCACCCGGCACGTCTTCGCGTGCAATGACCACCGCCTCGCGCACGCCGGCGCAAGCCCCGAGCGTCGCTTCAATCTCCCCCAGCTCGATTCGAAAGCCGCGGATCTTCACCTGGAAGTCGTTGCGGCCCAGATACTCAATCGTGCCATCCGGCAACCAGCGGCCCAGATCGCCAGTCTTGTACATCCGCGCGTTCGGAGCGGCGCTGAACGGATCAAGCAGGAACCGTTCGGCGGTCAACTCCGGACGGTTCAAATAGCCACGCGCAACCTGAACACCGCCGATGTAAAGCTCGCCTTTTACGCCGATCGGCACCGGCTCGCCGCGCGTATCCAGGATATACATCTGTGTGTTCGCGATCGGCCGGCCAATCGGCACCGTTTGCCCATACTGCCCTGGTCTGCACGGCCACGCCGTCACATCGACGGCCGCCTCGGTCGGACCATAGAGATTGTGTACTTCCACGTGCGCAAGCCGGTCGGCCACTTCCTGCAGCATGCCGTGCGACAGCGCCTCGCCACTGCATAACAGCCGGCGCAGGCTTCTGCTGTTCGCCGGATCTGACCGCGTCAGGAACGCCGGCAGCATCGACGGCACGAAATGAATCGTGGTGATCTGCTCCCGCGCAATCACTTCCGTCAGATACGTGGGATCCTGATGACCAGCGGGCTTTGCGATGACCAGGCGTGCCCCGGCCAGCAGCGGCAGGAAGAACTCCCAGACCGACACATCGAAACCAAAGGGGGTTTTCTGCAGGACCCGGTCATCCTCCCCCAGCCGGTACTCCTCTTGCGCCCACCACAGCCGGTTGACGACTCCCTGGTGCTCATTCAACACGCCCTTCGGCAAGCCGGTGGAGCCTGAGGTGTAGATCACATAGGCCAGGTTGCGGGCGGTGAGACCGCGCCGCCGTGCCTCGGGATTGCTCGCCGGCAGCGCCGACAATTTCATCCGCAGAGCGTCGCTGTCGAGCAATAGCGTCGGCAAATCACTCGCGGGTAGCGATGGCAGCAACACCTGCTGCGTCAACAAGGCCTTCGGCGCCGCATCTTGCAACATGTGCTGCAGCCGCTCGATTGGATACGTCGGATCCAGCGGCACGTAAGCACCGCCGGCTTTGAGAATGCCGAGCAGGCCGACCACCATCTCCAGACTGCGTTCGGCGCAGATCGCCACGCGGTCGTCCGGCTGCACGCAAAGCGCGATCAACTCATGTGCAAGCTGATTGGAGAGCGCATCGAGCTCGCCATAACTCAGGCTTTGTCCTTCAAAGACAACGGCGACGGCATCCGGCTTAGCCGCCGCCTGTTTCTCGAACAACTCATGGATGAGTGACTCTTCGGGGTACTCCGCCTGCGTGGCATTGAACTCGGCCAGCACCAGGCCACGTTCGGCATCCGACAGGATCGGCAGCGTATCGACGATCGCCGAGGGGTCGGCCACCATCGCTTCGAGCAAGCGAACGTAATAACCAGCCCAACGCTCGACCGTCGCCCGGTCAAACAGATCGGTGGCATAGGCGAGCAAGCCGGTCGGCGCTTCTTCGGCGTCGTTGAGGTACAGGGCCAGGTCGTATTGCGCCGTCGCTATTACCTGCTCCACCGGCTCCAGTTGTAAGTCCGGCAAGCTCAGCACCGAGCCGTCGTCAGGGGTGTTGTTCAGCGCCAGCATGGACTGGAACAACGGACTGTGGCTCAGACTACGGGCCGGCCGCACCGCCTCGACCACTCGTTCAAACGGCAGTGCTTGGTGTTCAAACGCCGCCAGCGTCGCTTCTTTCACCTGTTTGAGCAGCGACGTAACGGTCGGTTGCCCGTCAAAGCGCAGCCGCAGCGCCAGCATGTTGACGAAGAAGCCAATCAGCCCTTCGACCTCGCGCCGTTGACGGTTCGCCACCGGCGTGCCGATGACCACATCCTGCTGTCCGCTCAACCGTGACAACAGCAGGCCCCAGGCCGAGAGCAGCGTCATGAATAGCGTCACGCCATGTCGTTGACTGAACACCCGCAAATCGGCGGTCAGTTCCGGCGACAAGGCCAGCGGCACGCTGCTACCGGCATGGCTTTGTACCGCCGGTCGTGATCGATCGAGCGGCAGTTCCAACAGGGCTGGCGCGCCGCGCAATTGCTCGCGCCAGATCTCGATCTGACGCGTCAGCTCGTCGCCCTGCAGCCAGCCGCGCTGCCACTGCGCGTAATCGGCGTACTGAATCGCCAGCGGCGGCAGAGGATCGGTCTCGCCACGACTGAACGCCGTATACAGCGCCGCCACCTCGCGCACCAGAATATTCAGTGACCAGCCGTCCGTGACAATATGGTGCTGCGTGATCAGCAGCACATGTTCGTCGTCAGCGAGAGTGATCAGCCGGCCGCGGATCAACGGGCCCACACTCAGATCAAACGGCGCGCGCACTTCCTCTGCAGTGAGCCTGGCGACAGCGGCTTCGCGTTCTTCAGCAGGCAGTGAGCTCACGTCTTCGCGGCGTAATTCAAAACCGCAGTTCGCTGGTGCGATCTGCTGATAAGGCACTCCGTCGATCGCGGCAAAGTGTGTGCGTAGACTTTCGTGCCGCGCCACGAGCCGATCCAGCGTGGCCTGGAGCGCTGATACTCCGACTTTGCCAAGCAGTCGCAGCGCGGCCGGCATGTGGTAGGCCGCGCTCGCACCTCGATCGAGCTGATCGAGGGACCAAAGCCGCTGCTGGGCCATCGACAGCGGCAGCGGCTGGCTGCGATCGGCAACGGGAATGCCCGGATTCTGCTGGCCTTCACGATAGCTTGCCATGCGCTTGCGCAGGCGCTGTTGCAACACCGCCTGCTTCAGCTGCCCGACATCGGACGGATGGTCGCTCATTCAAATCCTCTCGCTTTCAAATAGCGCGTTCAATTCGTCCGCGGACATGGACGAAAGTTCCTGCTCCATCTCTTTGCCGATGAACTTTTCCAGCTGCAATGAGGCCACTTCCGTACCCAATTGGCGAAGATCGCCGGCAACGATCAAAGTGCGTAAGGACGGTTCCACCAACAACTGCTCGCTGATTCGGGTTTGCATCTGCACCGCGAGCAGAGAGTGACCACCGAGCTCGAAGAATTTGTCGTGACGGCCAACGCGCTCGACGCGCAGCAGTTCCCGCCAGATCGCGGCCAACATTTCTTCAATCTCGCCTTGCGGCGGTTCGAACGCGCGCGCGACCAGCGCCGTTGCATCCGGCGCCGGCAAGGCCTTGCGGTCGAGCTTGCCGTTGGGCGTCAGCGGCAATGCATCCAGCTCGACAAACGCCGAGGGAACCATGTACTCGGGCAGTTGCGACAGCAGCGCCGCACGCAACTCGGCGGCTTGTAGTGTCACGCCATCCTCAGCCACCAGATACGCAACCAGGCGCTTGTCCCCCGTCACGTCTTCGCGCGCAAGGACCACCGCTTCGCCAACACCCGCACATTGACTGAGCTTCGCTTCGACCTCGCCCAACTCGATCCGGAAGCCGCGGATCTTCACCTGAGCGTCGTTTCGGCCGAGGAACTCGAGCGATCCGTCCGGGAGCCACCGTCCGAGGTCGCCGCTCTTGTACATCCGCGCTCCGTCACGCGCGGCAAATGGGTCATCCAGGAATCGTTCCGCGGTGAGCTCCGGCCGATTGAGATAGCCGCGAGCCACGCCTGCACCACCAATGTACAGCTCTCCCACTACGCCAATGGGCGCAGGCTGGCCGTGAGCATCGAGAAGGTAGATGGCCAGGTCAGGGATGCGGCGTCCGATTGGGCTGCCGCCTCGCCGGACGTCGGCACGATCGATCGGACGATAGGTCACATGAACCGTCGTCTCGGTAATGCCGTACATGTTGACGAGCCGCGGCCGCTGATCGTCGTGGCGCTCGAACCACGGCTCGAGGGTGGCCACTTCCAGCGCTTCACCGCCAAAGATGACGTGGCGCAAGTGGTGTTCCTCGTCGCTGGCACGTTGCGCGGCGATGAACTGACGGAATGCGCTTGGCGTCTGGTTGAGAATCGTCACGCCGCTGCGGCAGACCAGCCCGTAGAACTCTTCCGGCGAACGCGAAGTCTCCTGTGGCACGATGACCAGCCGACCGCCGTACAGCAATGCCCCCCAGATCTCCCATACCGAGAAGTCGAAGGCGTACGAATGGAACATCGTCCAGACGTCGCGGTCATCGAAGTGGAACCACGGATCGGTTGCCGCAAACAGGCGCACGACGTTCCCATGCTCGACCATGACCCCCTTCGGGGTGCCGGTGGAGCCGGAGGTGTAGATCACGTAGGCCAGGTGGTGGGGAGCGAGAGGATGCTCCGCTACGGAGGAAGCGAAATCCGGCAACCCCTTCTCGTCTGACCGGCTTACGAGCTGCGCGTCCGAGATGTCGATGACCGGAGCGTGGCTGGCCAGGTCGGCCACGAGATGCTGGAGCCGACTGTGCGTGAGGAGGGCCACGGGCGCGCTGTCTTCGAGCATGTAGCGCAAGCGCTCGACGGGATACGCCGGATCCAGCGGCACGTAAGCACCGCCGGCTTTCAGGATACCGAGCAGGCCGACCACCATCTCCAGACTGCGTTCGACGCAGATGGCCACGCGGTCGTCGGGCCTCACGCCAAGCGCGATCAGCTCGTGTGCGAGCCGGTTCGCGCGCGCATCGAGCTCGCGGTAACTCAGGCTCTGATCTTCAAAGACGACCGCCACCGCATCGGGCCGCGCGGCGGCCTGCTGCTCGAACAGCTCGTGAATGAGCGTGTCCTGGGGATACGAAACGTCGGGAGCATTGAAATCGCCCAGCAAGTGCTCACGGTCCGATGCCGACAATAGCGACAGCATCTCCACGCTGGCGCCCGCATCCGCCACCATGGCTTCCATCAGCCGGACGTAATGACCAGCCCAGCGCTCGACGGACGAGCGGTCGAACAGATCGCTGGCATAGACCATCGAGCCGGACAATGCTTCGCCGGCCTCGCTGAGATGCAAAGAGAGCTCGTATGGCGCCGTCGCCAGCGCCTGCTCCAACGGGATCAGGCTCAGATCCGGCAAGCTCAGTGCGTCGCCATAGCGCGCTGTGTTGTCGAGTGCCAGCGCGGTCTGAACCAGCGGACTATGGCTCAGGCTGCGCTGCGGTTGCACGGCCTCGACCACTTGTTCGAACGGCAGCTCCTGATTCGCAAACGCCACCAGCGTCGTTTCTTTCACCTGTTGGAGCAGCGACGCAACGGTGGGCTGCTCGTCAAAGCGCAGCCGCAGAGCCAGCGTGTTGACGAAGAAGCCAATCAGCCCTTCGACCTCGCGCCGCTGACGGTTCGCCACCGGCGTGCCGATGACCACATCCTGCTGTCCGCTCAACCGTGACAGCAACAGACCCCACGCCGAGAGCAGCGTCATGAATAGCGTCACGCCATGACGTTGACTGAACACCCGCAAATTGGCGGTCAGTTCCGGTGACAAGACCAGCGGCACGCTGCTACCGGCATAGCTTTGCACCGCCGGTCGCGATCGATCGAGTGGCAGTTCCAGCAAGGCCGGTGCGCCGCGCAGTTGCTCGCGCCAGATCTCGACCTGACGCGTCAACTCTTCACCGCGCAGCCAACCGCGCTGCCACTGCGCGTAATCGGCGTACTGAATGGCGAGCGGCGGCAGAGGATCGGTCTCTCCACGACTGAACGCCGTGTACAGCGCTGCCACCTCGCGCACCAGAATACCCAGTGACCAGCCGTCTGTGACGATATGGTGTTGCGTGATCAACAGCACATGTTCGTCGTCTGCGAGAGTGAGCAGCCGGCCGCGGATCAACGGGCCCGCACTCAAATCAAACGGCGCGCTCGCTTCCTCGGCAGTGAGCCGGGCGACGGCGGCTTCGCGGTCTTCAGCAGTCAGTGAGCTCAGGTCTTCGCGGCGTAATTCAAAGCCGCAGTCTGCTGGTGAGATCTGCTGATACGGCACGCCGTCGATCGCGACGAAATGTGTGCGTAGACTCTCGTGCCGCGCCACGAGCCGATCCAGCGTGGCCCGCAGTGCCGCCACATCCAGTTTGCCGAGCAACCGCAAGGCCGCCGGAATGTGGTACGCCGCACTCGCTGCCGGATCGAGCTGTGCGAGGAACCACAGCCGTTGCTGGGCCAGTGAAAGCCGTAACTGCTGGCCGCGGTCCGCTACTTCAATGCGAGCCATCGTGCTCGCCCCGGCCGCGCGCACCGCCTCGGCCACCGCCTCGAGAGTGGGGCGGGCAAAGAGCTCACGCAGAGGCAGCTCGACGCCGAGCACCGCACGGATGTGCGAGATCAGCTGCACCGCGAGCAGCGAGTGACCACCGATCTCGAAGAAGCTGTCGTGGCGGCCGACGCGCGGCACTTTCAGCTGTTCCTGCCAGAGTGCCGCGATGGCTTCCTCGAGCTCCCCTTGCGGCGCTTCGTATTCGCGCACGCTGAGTGCAGCCGCTTGCGGGGCAGGCAGCGCCTGGCGGTCGACTTTGCCATTCGCCGTCAGCGGCAGACTATCGAGCTGCACGAACGCCGACGGCACCATGTAGTCGGGGAGTTGCCGCGACAAGGCATCGCGTAAGTCGGCCACGGACAACTCCGCGCCTTCATTGGCCGCCAGATACGCGATCAGGCGCTTGTCACCCGGTGCGTCTTCGCGTGCCAGCACCAACGCCTCGCGCACACCGTTACACGAGCTGAGTTTCGCTTCGATCTCGCCGAGCTCGATCCGGAAGCCGCGGATCTTCACTTGGTTATCGTTGCGACCCAGGTATTCGAGCGTGCCGTCCGCCAACCACCTACCGCGATCGCCTGTCTTGTACATCCTCCCCCTTGCGCCGGCAAGGAACGGATCTACAAGGAAGCGCTCTGCGGTCAGCTCGGCGCGATTCAAGTACCCGCGGGCAACGCCGTCGCCGCCAATATGAATCTCGCCTTCAACCCCGACCGGTACGAGCTGGCCGTGTCCATCGAGCACGTAAATCCGCGTGTTGGCGATCGGCTTACCCAGCGGAATGGAGCGCGCCTCGGCGGCGACGTCGCCAATGTCGTGCGTGCATGCAAACGTAGTCGTTTCGGTCGGACCGTACCCATTGACTACGTGCACGGGCCGCTGCTCACGCTGAAGCAGCTGACGGATCGTCTTGGGATCCAAGGCATCGCCACCGACCAGTAGATATCGCAGTTGGCCGAACGCATCGGGCAAGCTGTCCACGTATTGATTGAACAGACCCACCGTCAGCCATAGCGCCGTGACACCACCGGCCCGCAAACGGCCGTTGAGCTGAGCTGGTTCCATGACCACGGATTGCGGCAACACCAGCAATCGCGCGCCGTTGAGCAACGCTCCCCAGATTTCCCACGTCGCAGCATCGAATGTTGGGTTCGCACAATGCGCGAAACAGTCGTCGCTGGTCGCGCGGAAATACGGATTGTTGATGACCAGCCGGTTGACGCACCGATGCTCGACCATCACCCCTTTCGGCGTTCCGGTGGATCCCGAGGTGTAGATCACGTAGGCCAGATGACGCGCGTGCAACCCGCTCACAACAGGGTTGTGCGACGGCAGGCGCCGCGCCAGCACCGGCAGATCGACATCGAGCCTCAGCATTGGCCGTTCGGTCTCGGGCAACAGCGCTTCGCCCTCGGCTTGGATCAGCAGCGCCACCGGCGCGCTGTCCTCGATCATCCAGGCCAGACGATCCCGCGGATGGCTCGGGTCCAGCGGCACGTAGGCGCCGCCAGCCTTCAAGATACCCAGCAGGCCTACGATCAGATCCGTATTGCGCTGACAGCAAATAGCCACACGGTCATCGGGTTTTACGCCCAGGCCGATGAGGTAGTGCGCCAGTTGATTTGCTCGTTTATTGAGCTGGCCGTAGCTCAGCGTTTCGTTCTCATCAACCACCGCTACGGCATCGGGCTGCTGCGCCGCCTGCTGCTCGAACAGCTCGTGGATCAACGCCTCTTTCGGATAATCGACGCCGGTGTCGTTGAATGTCTCGAGCATTTGCCGGCGTTCTGCATCGGACAACAGCGGCAGCCTATCGATGGCCATCGAGGCATCGACCACCATCGTTTCCAGCAGTCGCACGAAATAGCTGGTCCAGCGCTCGATGGTCTCGCGATCGAACAGATCACGGGCGTAAACCAGCACGCCGCTGATGGCATCCCCCGCATCGTCCAATAGCAGTTGCAAATCGACCTGGATGGTTTGGTGTGCGGGGTTCACGGAGGCCAGCGTCAGTCCGGGCAGTTGCAGCGTGGTGCCATCTGTCTGGGTGCGCTCGTGGTTGTTCCAGGTAAAGGTCACCTGCGCCAACGGACTGTGACTCAGGCTGCGCTGCGGCTGCACCGCCTCGACCACTTGTTCGAACGGCAGCTCCTGATTCGCAAACGCTGCGAGCGTTGTCTCTTTCACTCTTGCGAGTAGCGACGCGACGCTGGGCTTGTCCTCAAACCGCAGTCGTACCGCCAGCATGTTGACGAAGAAACCGATGAGATTCTCGATTTCACGCCGCTGACGGTTCGCGACCGGTGTGGCGATGACGATGTCCTCTTGCCCGGACAGGCGTGACAGCAGCGAGCCCCAGGCTGAGAGCAGCGTCATGAACAGCGTCACGCCGTAACGCTGCGAGAACGCCCGCAAATTGGCGGTCAGTTCCGGCGACAGCGTGACCGGCACCTTGCCGCCGGAATAGCTTTGCACCGCTGGACGCGGCCGGTCGTGCGGCAGCTCGAGCAGCACCGGCGCGGCAGAGAGATGGTTCTTCCAGAACTCGGATTGACGAGCCAGTTCCTCGCCTTGCAGCCAGCTGCGCTGCCACTGTGCGTAATCGGCGTACTGGATCTCGAGCGGTGGCAGCGGATCGATTTGTCCATCGTGGAACGCCGTGTAGAGTGCTGCCACTTCCCGCACCATCACCTCAATCGACCAGCCGTCTGTGACGATATGGTGCTGGGTTACCAGCAGCACATGCTCATCGACGCTCACCCGCAGCAAGCGGCCCCGGATCAACGGGCCGGTGCTCAAATCAAACGGCGCACATGCTTCTTCGGCCGCTGACCTCAGCACCGCGGTTTCGCCGTCCTCCGCGGACAGAGAGCTCAGGTCATCGTGCCTGAGCGCGAAGCCGCGATCTTCCGGCGCGATCTGCTGATAGGGCACACCGTCAATTGCAATGAAGGATGTGCGTAAGCCTTCATGCCGCGCGATGAGCCGGTCCAGGGTGGCCTGCAGTGCCGCCACATCCAGCTTGCCGAGCAACCGCAGGACCGCCGGCATATGGTAAGCCGCACTCGCTGCCGGATCGAGTTGATGGAGAAACCACAAGCGTTGCTGGGCTAATGAAAGCGGCAGCGGCTGGCTGCGATCGGCACGCTGAATCCGCCCCATCGTGCTCGCCCCGGCGGCGCGCACCACCTCGGCCAGTACGCTCAAGCTCGATCCGGCGAAAAGCTCGCGCAGCGGCACCTCGACCCCGAGCGTCGCACGAATCTGCGAGACCAATTGCACCGCCAGCAATGAGTGTCCACCCAGCTCGAAGAACTGATCGTGACGGCCAACGCGCTCGACACGCAGCAACTCCTGCCAGAGCATGGCCAGGGCCTGCTCGACCTCACCTTGCGGCGCTTCATACTCACGCACGCTCAGTGCAGTGGCTTCCGGCGCCGGTAGCGCTCGCCGGTCGAGTTTGCCGTTCGCGGTCAGCGGCAGGCAATCGAGTTGCACGAATGCCGACGGCAGCATGTACTCCGGCAGTTGTCGCGACAGCACGTCGCGCAGATCGGCCACAAGTAAATCGAAGCCCTCTTCGCCTACCAGATACGCGACCAGGCGCTTGTCACCCGGTACGTCTTCGCGAGCGAGCACCACCGCGTCGCGCACGCCGGCACATTGACTGAGCGCTACTTCGATCTCGCCGAGCTCGATCCGGAAGCCGCGGATCTTCACCTGGGAATCGTTGCGACCCAGGTATTCGAGCGTGCCGTCCGCCAACCAGCGACCGCGGTCGCCTGTCTTGTACATCCTCCCCCTTGCGCCGGCAAGGAACGGATCTACAAGGAAGCGCTCTGCGGTCAGCTCGGCGCGATTCAAGTAACCGCGGGCAACGCCGTCACCGCCGATATGGATCTCGCCTTCAACACCGACCGGTACGAGCTGGCCGTGTTCATCGAGCACGTAAATCCGTGTGTTGGCGATCGGCTTACCCAACGGAATGGAGCGCGCATCAGCGGCGACTTCGCCAATGTCGTGCGTGGAGGCAAACGTAGTCGTTTCGGTCGGACCGTACCCGTTGACCACGTGCGCGGGCCGCTGCTCACTCTCGAGCAGCTGTCGGATCGTTCTCGGATCCAGGGCATCGCCGCCGACCAGTAGATAGCGCAGCTGGCCGAACGCATCGGGCAGACTGTCCACGTATTGGTTGAACAGGCCGACGGTCAGCCATAGCGCCGTGACGCCACCGGCGTGCAGACGGGCGTTGAGCTGCGCTGGTTCCATGACCACCGACGGCGGCAAGACCAGCAATCGTGCGCCATTGAGCAACGCCCCCCAGATTTCCCACGTCGCGGCATCGAACGTTGGGTTCGCACAATGCGCGAAACAGTCTTCGCTGCTCGCGGAGAAATACGGATTGTTGATGACCAGCCGGTCGACACAGCGGTGCTCGATCATCACGCCTTTCGGCGTTCCGGTGGAGCCGGAGGTGTAAATCACGTAGGCCAGATGACGCGAGTGCAACCCGCTCACAGCAGGGTTGTTCGCCGGCAGGCGCCGCGCCAGCACCGGCAGATCGACATCGAGCCTCAGCACCGGCAGTTCGGTTTCGGGCAACAGCGCTTCGACCTCGGCTTGGATCAGCAGCGCCACCGGCGCACTGTCCTCGAGCATCCAGGCCAGACGGTCGCGCGGATGGCTCGGGTCTAGCGGCACGTAGGCGCCGCCGGCCTTCAAGATACCCAGCAGGCCTACGATCAGATCCGCATTGCGCTCGCAACAGATGGCCACGCGGTCGTCGGCCTTCACGCCCAGGCCGATCAGGTAATGCCCCAGCTTGTTGGCGCGTTCATTGAGCTCGCCGTAGGTCAGCGATTCGTTCTCATCAACCACCGCTACGGCACCGGGCTGCTGCGTAGCCTGCTGCTCGAACAGCTCGTGGATCAGCGCCTCGCTCGGGTAAGCGACGCTGGTGTCATTGAATGTCTCGAGCAGCTGTCGGCGTTCGGCGGCGGACAGCAGCGGCAGCGTGCTGGCGGCCACCGAGGCATCGGACACCATCGCTTCCAGCAACTGCACGAAATGGCCGGTCCAGCGCTCGATGGTCTCGCGATCGAACAGGTCCCGCGCATAAACCAGCACGCCGCTGATGACATCCCCGGCATCGTCCAACAGCAGTTGCAGATCGACCTGGATGGTTTCGTGTGCGTGGTTCACGGTGGCCAGCGTCAGGCCGGGCAGTTGCAGCGTGGTGCCATCCGTCTGGCCGTGCTCGCGGTTGTTCCAGGTAAAGGTCACCTGCGCCAACGGACTGTGACTCAGGCTGCGCTGCGGCTGCACCGCCTCCACCACTTGTTCGAACGGCAGCTCCTGATTCGCAAACGCTGCGAGCGTTGTCTCTTTCACTCTTGCGAGTAGCGACGCGACGCTGGGTTGCTCGTCAAAGCGCAGCCGCAGCGCCAGCGTGTTGACGAAGAAGCCAATCAGCCCTTCGACCTCGCGCCGCTGACGGTTCGCCACCGGCGTGCCGATGACCACATCCTGCTGTCCGCTCAAACGTGACAGCAGCAGGCTCCAGGCCGACAGCAGCGTCATGAACAGCGTCACGCCGTGAAGCTGCGAGAACGTCCGCAAATGGGCGGTCAGGTCCGGCGACAGCATGACCGGTACCGTGCCGCCGGAATGGCTTTGCACCGCTGGTCGCGGCCGGTCGTGAGGCAGGTTGAGCAGCGCCGGCGCGGCAGAGAGGTGGTTCTTCCAGAACTCGGATTGGCGCGCCAGCTCCTCGCCTTGCAGCCAGCTGCGCTGCCACTGTGCATAGTCTGCGTACTGAATCTCGAGCGGCGGCAACGGATCGATTTGTCCATCGTGGAAGGCCGTGTACAGTGCTGCCACTTCCCGCACCATCACGCCAATCGACCAGCCGTCTGTGACGATATGGTGCTGGGTCACCAGCAGCACATGCTCGTCATCGCTCACGCGTATCAGGCGGCCGCGGATCAACGGGCCGGTGCTCAGGTCGAACGGAGCACGCGCTTCGTCGACCGTCAACCTTGCCACCAGCGCTTCGCGCTCGCCAGCGGACAGAGAGCTCACGTCCTCATGGCTGAGCGCAAAGCCGCAGTCTTCCGCCGCGATCTGCTGATAGGGCACACCGCCCTGGGCCACGAACGACGTGCGCAGGCTTTCATGCCGCGCCACCAGCCGGTCCAGCGTAGCCTGAAGCGCGGCCACATCCAGCTTGCCAAGCAGCCGCAGAGCCGCCGGCAGGTGGTACGCCGCACTCGCTGCTGGATCGAGTTGATCGAGGAACCACAGCCGCTGCTGTGCCATGGAAAGTGGCAAGTGCTGGCTGCGGTCCGCGATCTCGATGCGCGCCATCGTGCTCGCGCCGGCGCGCCGTATGATTTCGGCCAATGCCTGCAAACTCGGCTGCGCAAACAGCTCGCGCAACGGGACATCGACAGCGAGCGTCGCGCGGATACGCGAGATCAGTTGTACCGCCAGCAGCGAGTGACCGCCGAGCTCAAAGAAATCGTCGTGACGGCCTACGCGCCCGACGCGCAGCAGCTCTCGCCAGATCGCCGCCAGCATTTCTTCAATCTCGTCTCGTGGCGCTTCGTACTCGCGCGCGATCAACGCCGTCGTCTCCGGAGCCGGCAAGGCCTTGCGGTCGAGCTTGCCGTTGGGCGTCAGTGGCAATGCATCCAGCTCTACAAACGCCGAGGGCACCATGTATTCGGGCAGTTGCGACAGCAGCGCCGCACGCAATTCGGCGGCTTGTAGCGTGACGCCATCCTCAGCCACCAGATACGCAACCAGGCGCTTGTCCCCCGTCACGTCTTCGCGCGCAAGAACCACCGCTTCGCGAACACCCGCACATTGACTGAGCTTCGCTTCGACCTCGCCCAACTCGATCCGGAAGCCGCGGATCTTCACCTGAGCGTCGTTTCGGCCGAGGAACTCGATCGATCCGTCCGGGAGCCACCGTCCGAGGTCGCCGCTCTTGTACATCCGCGCTCCGTCACGCGCGGCGAATGAGTCGGCCAGGAATCGCTCCGACGTGAGCTCCGGCCGGTTGAGATAGCCGCGGGCCACGCCTGCACCACCGATGTACAGCTCTCCCACTACGCCAATGGGCACAGGCTGGCGGTGAGCATCGAGAAGGTAGATGGCCAGGTCGGGGATGCGGCGTCCGATCGGACTACCGCCTCGCCGGACGTCGGCACGATCGATCGGACGGTAGGTCACATGAACCGTCGTCTCGGTAATCCCGTACATGTTGACGAGCCGCGGCCGCTGATCGTCGTGACGCTCAAACCACGGCTCGAGGGTGGCCACTTCCAGCGCTTCACCGCCAAAGATGACGTGGCGCAAGTGATGTTCCTCGTCGCTGGCACGTTGCGCAGCGATGAACTGACGGAATGCGCTTGGCGTCTGGTTGAGAATCGTCACTCCGCTGCGGCAGACCAGCCCGTAGAGCTCTTCCGGCGAACGCGAAGTCTCCTGTGGCACGATGACCAGGCGGCCGCCGTACAGCAATGCCCCCCATATCTCCCAGACCGAGAAGTCGAATGCGTACGAATGGAACAGCGTCCAGACGTCGCGGTCATCGAAGTGGAACCACGGATCGGTTGCCGCAAACAGGCGCACGACGTTCCCATGCTCGACCATGACACCCTTCGGGGTGCCGGTGGAGCCGGAGGTGTAGATCACGTAGGCCAGGTGGTGGGGAGCGAGAGGATCCTCCGCTACGGAGGAAGCGAAAACCGGCAACCGGTTCCGGCCTGACCGGGTCACGGGCTGCGCGTCCGAGATGTCGATGACCGGGGCGTGGCTGGCCAGGTCGACCATAAGATTCTGGAGCCGGCTGTGCGTGAGGAGGGCCACGGGCGCGCTGTCTTCGAGCATGTAGCGCAAGCGCTCGACGGGATACGCCGGATCCAGCGGCACGTAGGCACCGCCGGCTTTCAGGATACCGAGCAAGCCGACCACCATCTCCAAACTGCGTTCGACGCAGATGGCCACGCGATCGTCCGGCCTCACGCCAAGCGCGGTCAGCTCATTTGCGAGCCGATTCGCGCGAGCATCGAGCTCGCGGTAACTCAGGCTCTGATCTTCAAAGACGACCGCCACCGCATCGGGCCGCGCGGCGGCCTGCTGCTCGAACAGCTTGTGAATGAGTGTGTCCTGGGGATACGAAGCATCGGCAGCATTGAAATCGGCCAGCAGGTGCTCACGCTCCGATGCCGACAGGAGCGACAGCTTCTCCATGCTGGCCGTCGCATCCGCCACCATGGCTTCCATCAGCCGGATGTAATGACCAGCCCAGCGCTCGACGGACGAGCGGTCGAACAGATCGCTGGCATAGACAATCGAGCCGGACAATCCTTCGCCGGCCTCGCTGAGATGCAAAGAGAGCTCGTATGGCGCCGTCGCCAGCGCTTGCTCCACTGGGATCAGGCTCAGATCCGGCAAGCTCAGTGCGTCGCCATAGTCCGCCGTGTTGTCGAATGCGAGCGCGGTCTGAACCAGCGGGCTATGGCTCAGGCTGCGCTGCGGTTGCATCGCCTCGACCACCTGTTCGAACGGCAGCTCCTGATGCGCAAACACGGCGAGTGCCGTTTCTTTCACTTGCGCGAGCAGCGTTGCCACGGTCGGCTCACCATCCAGCCGCAGACGCAGGGCCACCGTGTTGACGAAGAATCCGATCAGCCCTTCCACTTCGCGCCGCTGACGGTTCGCCACCGGCGTCCCGATGACCACATCCTGCTGTCCGCTCAACCGGGACAGCAGCACGCCCCAGCCCGAGAGCAGCGTCATGAACAACGTCACGCCATGCTCTTGACTGAGCGCCCGCAAACTGGCGGTCAGTTCCGGCGACAAGACCAGCGGCACGCTGCTACCGGCATGGCTCTGCATCACCGGCCGTGAATGGTCGAGCGGCAGTTCGAGCAACGCGGGGGCGCCGGTCAGTTGCTCGCGCCAGAACCCGACCTGACGCGTCAGCTCTTCGCCGCGCAGCCAGCTGCGCTGCCACTGCGCGTAGTCAGCGTACTGAATCGCCAGCGGCGGCAGAGAATCGGTCTCGCCGCGGCGGAACGCCGTGTACAGCGCCGCCACTTCGCGCACCAGAATGCTCAGCGACCAGCCGTCCGAGACGATGTGGTGCTGCGTGATGAGCAGCACATGTTCGTCGTGCCCGAGAGTGAGCAGGCGGCCGCGGATCAGCGGTCCCACACTCAAATCAAAGGGCGCCCGCGCTTCCTCGGCAGTGAGCCTGGTCACGGCGGATTCGCGTTCGTCAGCAGGCAGTGAGCTCAGGTCTTCGCGGCGTAATGCAAAGCCACAGTCGTCTGCTGCGACCTGCTGATACGGCACACCGTCGATCGCGCCAAAGTGTGTGCGCAGGCTTTCGTGCCGCGCCACGAGCCGATCCAGTGTCCCCTGCAGTGCAGCCACATCCAGTTTGCCGACCAGCCGCAAGGCGGCCGGCATGTGGTACGCCGCACTGGCGGCTTCATCGAATTGTGCGAGGAACCACAACCGCTGCTGGGCCAGGGACAGCGGCAGCGGCTGATTGCGATCGGCGCGCTGAATGCGCCCCATCGTGCTCGCCCCCGCCCCGCGCACGCCCTCAGCCAGCGCCGCGAGGCTCGGACTGGCGAAGAGATCGCGCAGTGGCACCTCGACGCCGAGCACCGCGCGGATGTGCGAGATCAACTGCACCGCCAGCAGCGAGTGCCCGCCGAGCTCGAAGAAGTTGTCGTGGCGGCCGACGCGCGGCACTTTCAATTGTTCCTGCCACAGGGCCGCAATCGCTTCTTCGATCTCGCCCTGCGGCGCCTCATACTCGCGCACGATCAGCGCCGTCGCTTCCGGAGAGGGCAGCGCCTTGCGATCGACTTTGCCATTCGCCGTCAGCGGCAACGTGTCGAGCTGCACGAACGCCGACGGCACCATGTACTCGGGCAGTTGCCGCGACAGCGCCTCGCGCAGGCCGGACAGCGACAATTCCGCGTATTCATGAGCCACGAGATACGCGACCAGCCGCTTGTCCCCCGGCGCGTCTTCACGAGCCACCACGATCGCCTCGCGAATGCCGGCGCAGGCGTTGAGCTTCGCTTCGATCTCTCCGAGCTCGACGCGGAAACCGCGGATCTTCACCTGGTAATCGTTGCGCCCCAGGTATTCAAGCGTGCCGTCCGCCAACCAGCGACCGCGGTCGCCGGTCTTGTACATCCTCCCCCTTGCGCCGGCAAGGAACGGATCTACAAGGAAGCGCTCTGCGGTCAGCTCGGCGCGATTCAAGTAACCGCGGGCAACGCCGTCACCGCCGATATGAATCTCGCCTTCAACGCCGACCGGTACGAGCTGGCCGTGTCCATCGAGCACGTAAATCCGGGTGTTGGCGATCGGCTTACCCAACGGAATGGAGCGCGCATCAGCGGCGACGTCGCCAATGTCGTGCGTGCAGGCAAACGTCGTCGTTTCGGTCGGACCGTATCCGTTGACCACATGCGCGGGCCGCTGCTCACGCTGCAGCAGCCGACGGATCGACTTGGGATCCAAGGCATCGCCGCCGACCAGTAGATAGCGCAGT
Source organism: uncultured Acidobacteriota bacterium (assembly GCA_963821585.1). Taxonomy (GTDB): domain Bacteria; phylum Acidobacteriota; class Thermoanaerobaculia; order Gp7-AA8; family Gp7-AA8; genus QHVT01. Next base: position 781,421 of record CAWGEI010000003.1, on the reverse strand, counting down.
TGGCCGAACGCGTCGAGCAGACTGTCCACGTATTGATTGAACAGACCCACCGTCAACCATAGCGCCGTGACACCACCGGCGTGCAAACGGGCGTTGAGTTGAGCTGGCTCCATGACCACTGACTGCGGCAAAACCAGCAATCGCGCGCCATTGAGCAACGCTCCCCAGATTTCCCACGTCGCGGCGTCGAACGTTGGGTTCGCACAATGCGCGAAACAGTCGTCGCTGGTCGCGCGGAAATAGGGATTGTTGATGACCAGACGGTTGACGCAGCGATGCTCGACCATCACCCCTTTCGGCGTTCCGGTCGAACCTGAGGTGTAGATCACGTAGGCCAGATGACGCGCGTGCAACCCGCTCACAACAGGGTCGTGCGACGGGAGGCGCCGCGCCAGCACCGGCAGATCGACATCGAGCCGCAGCATTGGCCGTTCGGTCTCGGGCAACAGCGCTTCGACCTCGGCTTGGATCAGCAGCGCTACCGGCGCGCTGTCCTCGAGCATCCAGGCCAGACGGTCGCGCGGATGGCTCGGGTCCAGCGGCACGTAAGCGCCGCCGGCCTTCAAAATGCCCAGCAGGCCAACGATCAGATCCGCATTGCGCTGACAACAGATCGCTACACGGTCATCGGGTTTTACGCCCAGACCAATCAGGTAGTGCGCCAGTTGATTGGCGCGTTTGTTGAGTTGCTCGTAGCTCAGCGTCTCGTTCTCATCAACCACCGCCACGGCATCGGGCTGCTGCGCAGCCTGCCGCTCGAACAGCTCGTGGATCAGCGCATCTTTCGGGTAGTCGACGTCGGTGTCATTCAATGTCTCGAGCACTCGCTGCCGCTCTACATCTGATAACAGCGGCAACCTGTCGATGGCCATCGAGGCATCGACCACCATCGCTTCCAGGAGTTGCACGAAATGGCCGATCCAGCGTTCGATGGTCTGGCCGTGGAACAGATCGCGGGCGTACACCAGCACGCCGCTGATGGCACCTCCCGCATCGTCCAGCAGCAGCTGCAGGTCGACCTGGATGGTCTCGTTCGCGCGGCTCACCGGTGCCAGCGCCAGGCCGGGCAGTTGCAGCGTGCTGCCATCCGTCTGGACGTGCTCGTGGTTGTTCCAGGTGAAAGTCACCTGCGCCAGCGGACTGTGGCTCAGGCTGCGCTGCGGCTGCACGGCCTCGACCACCTGTTCGAACGGCAGATCCTGATGCGCAAACGCAGCGAGCGTCGTCTGTTTTACCTGCGCAAGCAGGGCGGCGACGCTGGGCTGATCCTCGAAACGCAGCCGAACCGCCAGCGTATTGACGAAGAAGCCGATGAGATTTTCGACCTCGCGCCGCTGCCGGTTCGCGACCGGCGTGCCGATGACGATGTCCCGTTGTCCCGACAGCCGGGACAGCAGCAATCCCCAGCCGGCGAACAGTGTCATGAACGGCGTCACGCCATGACGATGCGAGAAGGCCCGCACCCTGGCCGTCAGTTCCGGCGACAGCGTGACCGGCACCGTGCTGCCGGCATAGCTCTGCACCGCCGGCCGCGGCCGGTCGAGCGGCAGCTCGAGCAGCGCCGGTGCGGCAGCGAGATGCTGCTGCCAGAAGTCCACCTGACGCGTCAGCTCTTCGCCCTGCAGCCAGTCGCGCTGCCACTCCGCGTAGTCCGCGTACTGGATCCCGAGCGGCGGCAGCGGATCGGCTTCGCCATTGCGGAACGCCGTGTACAGTGCGGCCACTTCGCGCACCATCACGTCGACCGACCAGCCGTCCGTGACGATGTGGTGCTGGGTCACCAGCAGCACATGCTCGTCATCACTCACGCGCAGCAGGCGGCCGCGGATCAACGGTCCGGTGCTCAGGTCGAATGGAGCACGCGCTTCTTCGACCGTCAACTTTGCCACCAGTGCTTCTCGCTCGCCGGCGGACAGAGAGCTCACGTCCTCATGGCTGAGCGCAAAGCCGCAGTCTTCCGGCGCGATCTGCTGATAGGGCACACCGCCCTGGGCCACGAACGATGTGCGCAGGCTTTCATGCCGCGCCACCAGCCGGTCCAGCGTCGCCTGAAGCGCGGCCACGTCGAGCTGGCCAACCAGCCGCAATGCGGCGGGCATGTGGTACGCCGCGCTCGCTGCCGGATCGAGTTGATGGAGGAACCACAAGCGTTGTTGGGCTAATGAAAGCGGCAGCGGCTGGGTGCGATCGGCACGCTGAATCCGCCCCATCGTGCTCGCCCCGGCGGCGCGCACCACCTCGGCCAGTACGCTCAAGCTCGATCCGGCGAAAAGCTCGCGCAGCGGCACCTCGACCCCGAGCGTCGCACGAATCTGCGAGACCAATTGCACCGCCAGCAATGAGTGTCCACCCAGCTCGAAGAACTGATCGTGACGGCCAACGCGCTCGACACGCAGCAACTCCTGCCAGAGCATGGCCAGGGCCTGCTCGACCTCACCTTGCGGCGCTTCATACTCACGCACGCTCAGTGCAGTGGCTTCCGGCGCCGGTAGCGCTCGCCGGTCGAGTTTGCCGTTCGCGGTCAGCGGCAGGCAATCGAGTTGCACGAATGCCGACGGCAGCATGTACTCCGGCAGTTGTCGCGACAGCACGTCGCGCAGATCGGCCACAAGTAAATCGAAGCCCTCTTCGCCTACCAGATACGCGACCAGGCGCTTGTCACCCGGTACGTCTTCGCGAGCGAGCACCACCGCGTCGCGCACGCCGGCACATTGACTGAGCGCTACTTCGATCTCGCCGAGCTCGATCCGGAAGCCGCGGATCTTCACCTGGGAATCGTTGCGACCCAGATATTCGAGCGTGCCGTCCGCCAACCAGCGACCGCGATCGCCTGTCTTGTACATCCGCGCACTTACGTCGGCACGGAACGGATCTACAAGGAAGCGCTCTGCGGTCAGCTCGGCGCGATTCAAGTAACCACGGGCAACGCCGTCGCCGCCGATATGGATCTCGCCTTCAACGCCGACCGGTACGAGCTGGCCGTGTCCATCGAGCACGTAAATCCGCGTGTTGGCGATCGGCTTACCCAACGGAACGGAGCGCGCATCAGCGGCCGACTTCGCCAATGTCGTGCGTGCAGGCAAACGTCGTCGTTTCGGTCGGACCGTACCCGTTGACCACGTGCGCGGGCCGCTGCTCACTCTCGAGCAGCTGCCGGATCGTTCTCGGATCCAGGGCATCGCCACCGACCAGAAGATAGCGCAGCTGGCCGAACGCATCGGGCAGACTGTCCACGTATTGGTTGAACAGACCGACGGTCAGCCATAGCGCCGTGACGCCACCGGCGTGCAGACGGGCGTTGAGCTGCGCTGGTTCCATGACCACCGACGGCGGCAAGACCAGCAATCGCGCGCCATTGAGCAACGCGCCCCAGATTTCCCACGTCGCGGCATCGAACGTTGGGTTCGCACAATGCGCGAAACAGTCTTCGCTGGTCGCGCGGAAGTACGGATTGTTGATGACCAGCCGGTCGACACTGCGATGCTCGACCATCACGCCTTTCGGCGTTCCGGTGGAGCCTGAGGTGTAAATCACGTAGGCCAGATGACGCGCGTGCAACCCGCTCACAACAGGGTTGTGCGACGGCAGGCGCCGCGCCAGTACCGGCAGATCGACATCGAGCCGCAGCATTGGCCGTTCGGTTTCGGGCAACAGCTCTTCGACCTCGGCTTGGATCAGCAGCGCCACGGGCGCGCTGTCCTCGAGCATCCAGGCCAGACGTTCCCGCGGATGGCTCGGGTCCAGCGGCACGTAGGCGCCGCCGGCCTTCAAGATACCCAGCAGGCCTACGATCAGATCCGCATTGCGCTCGCAACAGATGGCCACGCGGTCGTCGGCCTTCACGCCCAGGCCGATCAGGTAATGCCCCAGCTTGTTGGCGCGCTCATTGAGCTCGCCGTAGGTCAGCGATTCGTTCTCATCAACCACCGCTACGGCATCGGGCTGCTGCGCAGCCTGTTGCTCGAACAGCTCGTGGATCAGCGCCTCGCTCGGGTAATCGACGTTGGTGTCATTGAATGTCTCGAGCAGCTGACGGCGTTCGGCGGCGGACAGCAGCGGCAGCGTGCCCGCGGCCACCGAGGCATCGGACACCATCGCTTCCAGCAGCTCCACGAAATGGCCGGTCCAGCGCTCGATGGTCTGGCCGTCGAACAGATCGCGGGCGTACACCAGCACGCCGCGGATGGCATCCCCGGCATCGTCCAGCAGCAGTTGCAGGTCGACCTGGGTGGTTTCGTGCGCGCGGTTCACCGGCACCAGCTCGAGTCCGGGCAGTTGCAGCGTGCTGCCGTCCCCATGGACGCGCCCCAGGTTGTTCCAGGTGAAGGTCACCTGCGTCAGAGGGCTGTGGCTCAAACTGCGCTGTGGCTGTACCGCCTCGACCACCTGTTCGAACGGCAGCTCCTGATGCGCGAACGCGGCGAGGGTCGTCGCCTTCACCTGCGCAAGCAGGGCGGCGACGCTGGGCTGCTCCTCGAAACGCAGCCGCACAGCCAGCGTGTTGACGAAGAAGCCGATGAGATTTTCGACCTCACGCCGCTGACGGTTCGCGACCGGTGTTCCGATGACGACGTCCTGTTGTCCCGACAGCCGGGACAGCAGCAATCCCCAGCCGGCCAGCAGCGTCATGAACGGCGTCACGCCATGACGCCGCGAGAAGGCTCTCAAATGGGCCGTCAGTTCCGGCGACAGCGTGACCGGCACCGTGCTGCCGGCATAGCTCTGCACCGCCGGCCGCGGCCGGTCGAGCGGCAGCTCGAGCAGCGCCGGTGCGGCAGCAAGATGTTGCTGCCAGAAGTCGACCTGACGCGTCAGCTCTTCGCCCTGCAGCCAGCCGCGCTGCCATTGCGCGTAGTCCGCGTACTGGATCTCGAGCGACGGCAGCGGATCGGCTTCGCCATTGCGGAACGCCGTGTACAGCGCGGCCACTTCGCGCACCATCACGTCGATGGACCAGCCGTCCGTGACGATGTGGTGCTGGGTCACCAGCAGCACATGCTCGTCATCGCTCACGCGCAGCAGGCGGCCGCGGATCAACGGGCCGGTGCTCAGGTCGAACGGCGCACGCGCTTCTTCCGCAGCCAACCTCGCCACCACGGCTTCGCGCTGGCCGGCAGGCAAAAGACTCAAGTCCTCATGGCTGAGCGCAAAGCCGCAGTCTTCCGGCGCGATCTGCTGATAGGGCACACCGCCCTGGGCCACGAACGACGTGCGCAGGCTTTCATGCCGCGCCACCAGCCGGTCCAGCGTAGCCCGCAGCGCGGCCACGTCGAGCTGGCCAACCAGCCGCAGTGCAGCGGGCAGGTAATGAGCTGCACTCGCTGCCGGATCGAGTTGATCGAGGAACCACAGGCGCTGCTGCGCTGGTGACAGCGGCAGCGCCTGATTGCGGTCGGCACGCTGAATCCGCCCCATCGTGCTCGCCCCCGCCGCGCGCACCACCTCGGCCAGCGCGCTCAGGGTGGAATTCGCAAACACCTGGCGCAGCGGGAGCTCGACGCCGAACGCCGTCCTCACGTGCGAGGTCACCTGCATTGCGAGCAATGAGTGACCACCAAGCTCGAAGAACCGATCGTGGCGGCCGACCCGCTCGACGCGGAGCAGGTCCTGCCACAGGGTGGCCAGGGTCCGCTCGACTTCGCCTTCAGGCGCCTCGTACGCTCGCGTGATCAGCGCGCCCAGCTCCGGTGCGGGCAGCGCTTTGCGATCGAGCTTGCCGTTCGGCGTCAGGGGCAGTGCCTCGAGCACGACGAACGCCGACGGCAGCATGGACTCCGGCAGTTGCAACTGCAACGCAGCGCGCAGCTCAACGGCCTGGAGTGCCACGCCGTCCTGCGGAACCAGATAGGCAACCAGACGCTGGTCGCCAGCCACGTCTTCGCGCGCGATGACCACGGCCTCGCGCACACCCACGCACTGAGCGAGCTGCGCCTCGATCTCGCCGAGCTCGACGCGGAAGCCGCGGATCTTCACCTGGGAGTCGTTGCGTCCCAGGTATTCGATATTGCCGTCGGGCAGCCAGCGACCGAGATCGCCGGTCTTGTACATCCGGGCGTCCGGATCGCGCCTGGAACGGATCGCGGAGGAAACGCTCGGCGGTCAGTTCCGGACGATTCAGATAGCCGCGTGCGACCTGGACGCCGCCGATGTAAAGCTCGCCTTGCACCCCCAGCGGCACCGGCTCACCATGCCCGTCGAGGATATAGACCGTGACATTGCTGAGCGGCCGGCCGATGACCGGCCGGTCTCCGGCCTCGTCGAGGGCGCACGCCGTCGCGTCCACCGTGCATTCCGTCGGTCCGTACACGTTGAAGAATCGCGTGAATTGGATGGCCTGGAGCGATTGCCACAGGGGAACGCCGACGCTCTCGCCGCCGACCAGCACGGCTTTCGGTTGATAGACAGCTTCTTCCCTTCCGAGACCGGCCTGCAATAGCAACGCGAGCTGTGCGGGCGTGCAGTCGAAGGCATCCAGCGCGTGCACTTGGGCGTAGCGCAGGAACGCTTCCGCGTCGGCGCGGACACTCTGCGGGAAGACCACCAGGCAATGGCCGGACAGCAATTGCAGAAGCGATTGCAGCGAGGCGTCGAACCCGATCGAAGCGTTCAGTCCGATCCGGGCGCTGACTTCTGCATCGACGAAGTCGAGACGTTTGAGCGCCTTCCACAGATTGAGGACGGAACGCTGCTCGATCATCACGCCTTTCGGCGTGCCCGTCGAACCGGAGGTGTAGATCACATAGGCGAGGTTGCGGACGGTGAGCCCGAGAGCGCGCGAATCCGGGTTCGTCGCGGAGCGCACCTCGCATGTATCGCTGTCGAGGAACAGCACCGGCAACTCAGTCCCGGGCAGTGCCTGCCGCAGCGCCTGCTGCGTCAAGAGAACCCGGGGTTGCGCATCGCGCAGCATGGCCCGCAGGCGGTCGGCAGGATACGCCGGATCCAGCGGGACGTATGCGCCGCCGGCTTTGAGAATCCCGAGCAGGCCGACGACCATCTCGAGACTGCGCTCGGCGCAGATCGCCACGCGGTCGTCGGACCGCACGCCGAGCGCGATCAGTTCATGGGCGAGCTGGTTGGCGCGCTCATTGAGCTCCGCGTACGTGAGACTCTGATCTTCGAAGACGATCGCCGTCACGTCCGGCTGAGCGGCAGCCTTCTGCTCGAACAGCTCGTGAATCAGCGCGTCATTGGAATCGCCGAGGGGCAGGCCGGGCGCGGCATTGAACTCGACCAGCAGTTGCCGGCGTTCCGATGGAGATAGCAGCGGGCGTTGCTGCGCCGTCTGATCGGGATTAGCCGCAATCCCTTCGAGCAGGGCCATGAAGTGATCGGCCATGCGCTCCACGGTCGCCGCGTCGAAGACGTCCACGTCGTAGACGAAATCGCAACGGGCGTCATCGTCGATCTCGACGGCGTGCAACGTCAGCGCAACGCGGCTGTCCTGACCGACGCGCTGCTCGATCGGGAAGGGCTGCAGTGTTAGTCGGCCCCAACGGGGCGCGTCCTCACCGGAAGTGTGCTCCCTCCAGAGACGGGCCAGCACGTCCGCCCGCCGCGGCTTCTGAAACACGAACGAAACCTGGTAAAGCGGGTTCTCCCCGCCGTATGCGACGCCCAGTTCTTCGACCAGGCGGGGGAACGGGTAATCCTGATTGCGCAACGCCGACAACAAAGAACGCTGGCAATTGCGCAACATCGTGCGCGCCGTCGGCTGGGCGTCGAAGTCCGCGCGGATGGGGACCACGTTGGCGAAATCACCGACCACGCTTTTCCAGGCCGGCTGGCTGCGCCCGGGAACCGCCGCGCCGATCACGATGCGATCCTGCCCGGTGTACCGGTGCAGGAGAATCTGCAGCGCCACCATGACGGAGTTGTAGAGTGTGGCGCCTTCATCGGCCCGGCCGGATTGCAGGCGTTCTTTCAACGACGTGCCCAGCTTGCGGGTGACGAAACCCTGCCGGTGGCTCGACTGCGCCGGGCGCCGCCGATCGAACGGCAGGCGCAGAGGCGCGGCCTCTCCGGCCAGCACCTTCTGCCAGTGGGCCAACTGCTTTGCACCCCTGGGGCCGTGGACGAGCTCGTGCTGCCACGACACATAGTCGCGATACAGGGCCGCGGCCGCCGCATCGGGTAATGTCCCGACGCCAGACAATGCCGCGCCGAGCTGCTCGAGCAGATGCCAATACGACCAGCCGTCGCAGATCAGGTGATCGAGCGCCAGCAGAAATACGGATTCCGCCGGCCCCGTGACATACAGACACGAGCGCAAAAGCGGACGGGGACCTTCGTTGCCATTGTGAAACGTGTGAAGAAACGGCGCCCAGGCATCCCCCTGCACCCGCTCGAGCAGCGCCTCCGCGCTCATCCCGGTGGCGTCGACGACGTCCAACGTGAACGGCATCTCCGCAAGAATCCGCTGCCCATGCTCGATGGACACTTCCGCACGCAGCATCGGGTGACGGGCGATCAGACCGCGCAGCGCCATTTCGATGGCAGCCGCGTCGGCGGCGCCCTGGAGCCGGGCAACGAAGACGTTGTTGTGATTGCCGCGGTTGCGAGGCTCCAGCTCATAGACGAAGCAGCGGCTGCGCTGCGCAACCGACAGCGGAAACCAGCAGGCCTCTTCAACAGAAGGGGTGGCCATTCTTCAATCCCTTGCAGATCAGTCCCGCTGCTCGAGGGTCGACGCAAGCTTGATCATGTTGCTGATCTCCTCCGTCGAAAACTGCTCGTCATCACCTCGGGCCACACGGCCGGCCAGCGCGACGATGACCTCCAGAGCGTTTGCCTGAGGCAGACTGTTCGCGGGAGCCCCCGCTCGGACGAGGTTCCTGAGCGTCTCCCTCAGGTCCGCCGCAAGCTGGTGCAGGTTGCATCCGGGGGTTCTCGGAATGCCGTACTTGCTGCACAGGCTTCCGAGGAGCTCGTCAACCGCGGCCAGGGCGAGCAAACAGGCCGCCCATCTCCGTCCCGCGCTCAGCACGAGAGTTGCGGCAGTGGAAAAGCCCAGACCACTCGAGGCCAACAGTGTCGCCCTCAGTGCGGACAACCGATCCGTCTCATACAGCCGGTAGAGTTTGCGCGGACCATTCGGTGCCTGCACGTACTGAGCGAGATCGGGCATCCACCAGATACTCACGGATGTCGATATGTGCGGCGAGCGAACCTGGTGCCACCAGAACGCCGGCAGGAAGAGCAGCTCGCCAGCCTTGACGGTGAAACGGATCGGCGTCGCCTGACTGAAGCGCGGGTACGCGCGCAGATCGGGGCTGTCCACGTCGACGGATGACAAGTGCGGCATCCCGGAGTCGATCGGATGTGGGTACAGGTGCCCTGTATCGTCGGGCGCAAAGATCGTGAAGTGCTTCTCGCCGTACTGCTGCGCAAAAAAGTTGTTCGTGGCGTCGTAGTGCAAAGGCGTCACGCTGCCCCGGCCGAACCAGAGGTTGATCGACGTCTCTCCGACGCTGGAGATCCAATGCGGAACTCGAATCTCTCTCATGAGCTCCGGAAAATGGAGGGGAATGGACTGCTGCATGACGTACAGCCGGCGACCACGGTCCGCTTCTGCGATCTGGCGGGCTGCCTCAGCGAAAGTCATGCTTTCTTCCGAGAAGCTGTCGCTGGTCGCTTTGCCCGAAGGATCGTAGGTGAACTTGCCTTCCGCCGAGATACTCACAATCACGGGCCTGGTTCCAATCAAGGACGTGAGGAATTCCGGGGACCAGCGACCGGACATGCCCCACTCCGAGGTGGCGTCCGTGACGATCGCCGGGATGTTTCTGGGGAAGAAACTCGTCGCGAACTGGTCCGGGGTCACTCTCGGGATCGTCGCGCTCTTCGCCGGCATCGTTGCCGCTTCACCGCCGTTCCCACCCGTTGGGGCAGTCGGCTCCCCGGCGGCCATGTGCTTCTGCAGAGATTCGGGGCTCATGTTCACTCCGTTCTATACGGCTTGGACCATCTCGACCGCAGCCTGCTGAGGGGCAAACGAGCCCGCCTCCGGGCCGCCGGTGTCAGGGGCCGGCTCGGCTACGCGACACTCGACCAGCTTCCCGTCCTCCATGACCAACAACTGGTCCGCCACATGGAAGTAGCGATCGTCATGGCTCACGACGACCACCGCCTTGCCTTGTGCCTTCAGCTCGGGCACGACCTTGAAATAGAAGATCTTCTTGAAAGCGGGATCCTGATCGGCGGCCCACTCGTCGAACAGATAGAGCTTCTTGTCGTCGACGAGCGAAACGACCAGGGCCAGACGCTTGCGCTGGCCGTCCGACAGGTCCGTGGTGGAGAAGATCCCGTCCTTGACAGTGACCTTGTGCTGGAGGCCGAGCTCACTCAGATAGCGCTCGGTCATCGCCAACTTCTTCTCGTCGAAGTCGCACAGCAAGCGGTCGAAGAGGTAGTAGTCCGAGAAGATTGCCGCGATATCCTGGCGGAAGTCGTCGACACACCCCTCGTCGAGCTCCCGTGAGTCGAAGGCAATCGAGCCGCCGGAAGGCACGTAGTGCAGAGACAGCATCTTGCCCAGCGTCGACTTTCCGGAGCCGTTGCCGCCGACGATGAACGTGATCGAGGCCGTATGAATCTCGAAGCTGACCGGACCCACGGCAAAGCCTTCGCGATGCCCATCACTTCGATGCACATAGCAGGTGTCCCGGAAGGAGATCTTCTGCCAGTCCCGCGCGGTCAGCGGGTGATCCTCTCCCATCTGCTCGGGAAGCTCGCCGAACATCTCTTCGATCTTCCGTAGAGAGACGGCTGCCACCGACATCCTGGGAACGGCGCTGAGAATCATGGCCACCGGGCCCGTGACGTAGAGCAATACCAGGACGATGCCGGCCAACTCGTCCGGGGTGACGGAGTGATAGTTCGTGAAGACGAACGCGATCACGCCGATGACGAAGAAGAACAGCAGATCGCCATAGCTGTTGGCGGCCATCAGCGTCGTGAGCGCTCGCTTCTCCGTTCTGATCAGCGCTCGCTCGTTCTTCACCAGCACGTCACGGAAATACCTGGTGCGTTTTGCACGGTCCAGTTGCAGTTCCTTCAGCCCCAGGATCAGGCCGCGGATACCCTGTTCCAGCGAATCGTAGATCTGGCGGGCACGCTTGAAGTCCTGGCGGGCGAAGTAGACCGGGATCTGGAACGTAACCACACCAAAGGCGATGGCCTTCAGCACGAAGAAAAACACGTGCTGATTCAGATACGCAAGGAATCCGAAGATGCCGATCAGCATCACGCCATTGACGAGCAGTTGGGGCAGGATCTCCGCTCCGCCGATGAGTCTGCGCACGTCATCGGTCACCGCCAACCTCAGCTTCGCCTGCCCGAACCGTTCGATCTCCGAGTAGGGTGCACGGGCCACGCGATCGTACAGTCTGCGTCTCAGATTGGAGGTGAGCTCCAGGGAGACGCGCATCAACAGAATCCCCGCGAGAGCGCGTGTCAACAGGATCAGTAAACAGAAGGCCAGGAAGAACGTGGCCATCTCGATGTTCGAGACGTCGAAGAACCAAACGCGTTGGACCGCCGCCTCTGTGTAGACGAGACCGTCATCTGTCCGCTTGATCGCCGTGAGAATGAGCGGAATCGCCAGCGAATAGAGAGCGCCGGAAAATGCGCCGAGGATGACGGACGCAAACACCGTGTTGGGTGCGAAGCGCCCAAACGTCGACAGCAAACCCAGGCTCCCGCCGAGCCTCTTCCTGCGCTTCGGCGTACTTGCAGAGGAGGCCTCTCCGTTGCCGGCCCCGGTCCCGACCTGCATCGTCTTTTTCATCGGTCCAGCTTTTCGGTGCTTACAGAACCGTTCAATGTGTAGTACTCGGCCCTTTCGAACGGGCCGACCATGTCCGAATAGTGACTGCTGAAGACGTTGGCGGATTGCCCCGTCGAGTTCATGTACACGTGCGAGCTGCTTCCCTGGCCCAGCTGGATGATCTGCCTGAATCCGGAGCCCAGTGTGCCCAGGTATCCATCGGAGGCACTGAAGGCGTACGCTGAGACCGCGACCGTATCCGGACCTCCTCCGCTCGCCACCGTTCGACCAAATATGGAGGAAAGGCCCTTCACCTGGCCGAACGGCTGGTGTCTATAGGTGGTCTGATGAATGGATCCCCACTTCCAGGAATCCGGGTCGCTGTCGGCGAGCTTCTCCAGCTCGTCCAAGGCGGTGTCGAGGGTGCTGGAGATGATGGTCTCGCACCGGCGCGAGCGCGCCCGCGCATTGCGGAAACACCAGGTCTCCGTGGGATCGGTCAGTGCCCTGTAGAGGACGTCGACTGAGGCGCCATTCAGCACGTCCGTCAGATAGGCGGTCTGGCCGGCACGCGACAGATCTTCAGGAACGGCCGTCGCGAACAATTCACTGCCGAGAGATCTCCTCCACCCGTTGAAGATCGACGCCGCCACGCTCTCCTTGTCCATCGTTCCATCCCAGGCCCGCAAACGATCCAGGGCCTGCTGCTGCCGATCGTCCCTGGCCTTCATGGCTGTCAGCACGGGCAGCAGCTTTCTGGCGGACAAACTGACCACATCGGCCTGAATGGACTTGCTGTCATCGAGGCTGATGCGTCCCGACCGCGCCAGCGCTGCACGCAGCAGGCTCCCGATTCTCGCGGCCCGTTCCGGGGGCGCCCAGTCATCCGAGATGAAATAGGCGTAGTGATCACCGACGGACTTGTCGTTGGCGGATACGATGTAGCCCTGCTCCGGATTGAAGAGGATCGGCAAGTCGTCGAACGGAATGACGCCTTTCCACGCGTACCCCTCGTCCCACCCCGGAACCGGCAGAGAACCGTCGCCACTCTGTCGGACCGGGATGTGACCGACGACGAGACGGCCGATGTTCCCACTCTTGTCGGCGTACAGCACGTTCAAGGCAGGAGCAACGTAGTCACGGAACGCCGCACGAAACGAGCTCCAGTCCTCCGCGTAGCTCAATTGGTAGAAGGTCTCGTAACTCCGATCGCCCTCCGCAAGGGCCGTCCAGCGAAGCGACACCGGTTGGCCGATATTGCCATTGACGTCGCTGATCATCGGGCCATTGCGGGTTCTACGAACCTCCATGCGCACGGGACTGATGGCCTTGTGCAAAGCCGACGGAAACTCCGAAGCCACCGGGATGTGCTCCACGGTGGTCTCGATCTTTTCCCAGGTTCCGTCAGCGAGGTAGCGAGTGCCCTGGTCATCGATCTGCTCGAAGCACAAGTCCTGCACGTCGGCCATCAGGCTCGTGCCGCCCCAGGCAATGTTCTGGTTCTGGCCAAAGATGACCACCGGCAGCCCCACGAGGGTCATGCCTGAGGCACGCAGGCGTTTCCCCTGCTGAACCACGGGATACCAGACTGAAGGCATCACCAGTCCGAGGTGCGGATCATTGGCGAGAATGGCTGTACCGTCCCTGGTCAGCTTTCCCGAGACCGCCCAGGCATTGCTGCCCGCGTACTGGCCGCCGAGCTTCAGCTCCTGTTCCAGTCTTCGCTGCAGGTGCCCCAGGCCGGCCATGCTCGCCACACGGGCCCGATCCGCCGCCGGAGTGCTCGCCGGTGAAGGAGCACCTTCGTCCCCGGAGAAGAAGAATCGCGTCTGCGCCGGGCTCAGGATCCGTCGCCCAACATACTTTGCGGTCTCATTGTCGAGATTGCCCGCGAGATTCAGCGCGAAGACCTTGCTCCATCCCAGGGAGTCGATCGGCGTCCAAGGCTCCGGCTCGACGTTGAGCATCCGGAACTCGATGGGCAGGGGGTGTTTTTCACTGAGCCAGGCATTGACGCCGTCCGCATAGGCTGTCAGGGAGCTCTTCGCCGGCCCGCTCAGTCCATCCCATGCGGAGCGGGCCGAACGATGAATCCCCAACGTGCGCATCCAGGCATCCTGGTACAGGGCTTTCTTGCCGATCACTTCGCTCAGCCTGCCCTGCACCATCCGCCGTTGATACTCGAGTTGCCACATGCGATCCTGGGCGTGGACATAGCCCATGGCGAAGTAGACATCCTCGTCACGCGTCGCCGAAACGAACGGAACACCATGATCGTCGCGCACGATCTGCACGGGCCCGCGACCGGCGGCGCTCAATTGAATGTTCGCCTTCGGCAAGGAGCGCCGCATGTGATACCAGGCACCCGCGCCGGCGAGCATCAGCGGCAGAACGACCAAGCCGGCGAAGCGTTTCAAGATCGGAAATGAATTCGCCAAGCGTGCATCCATCCTTGGATCGAAATTCTTCGCGCGAAGAACACGACCAGCTGTCATCCTGAGCGGGTGGTGGGTAGGTGGGTGGGTGGGTGTGAAGGACGACAGGCCGAGCTGCGCTCGGTTGACGGGCGCGGCCCCCTCTGTGCTTTCCGCGATTACAACGCCAGCGCGTACTTTCCGCAGAGTCTTTCCACGGGCAGATTGACGCTCTTGCAGTGCTCGACCATTTTCGCCGACTGCACCATCTGCTCCGAATCGTCGGAGTACTCCAGGCCCATGAAGTATCGATACCAGGGCTCCATGCCCAACGCGTAGATCAGCATGTTCTTGGGCCGGAAGGACTCCGCCATCATCGCAGCCTTCGCAAAGTCGGAGCCGTTCAAGCGCCGCGACTCCTTGATGTTCTTGGGGATGATCTCCGTGGTGAGAGCGCCATAGAGCCACGTATAAGGGGCACCGACGCATTCCATCCCGATCGCCAGCACGTCCAGATCGCCGGTGATCTCATGCAGGAACCGGTACATGCGCGGTTCCAGATTGGAGGAATCGGCACCGGCGTAGATCTTCTTCCCGTTCAGCTCGAAGAACCACGCCGACTTGCTGCGAATGTTCAGATCTCCATGCTCGCCGAGGAAGGGGATGCTGATGATCCTGCCGGATGGAACCGGAATCTCATCGACGTCGTCCACTTCCATGACGTTGAAGCCGATCTGCCGGAGCAGCAGCCGCAGGGAGGGGTCGGCCAGGGTGCCGCCATTGTTCTTCGGCACCAGTACTTGCTTGACTTTATGCCTGATCTGCAGCAGCGACTCGATGTTGATATGGTCGGCATGATTGTGCGTGATGCACAGATAGTCGATCTTCTCCGGAAGATCCGCATGGGCATACGTCTGGTCGGCATTCTCCGCTGTGCGGTTGGCCAGAACCGGGTCGATCAGAATGGAACACTCCGCGCTTTCGATCAGGAATCCGGCATGGCCCATGTACTGCAGCCTGACCCCGCTGCTCACGGCTGAATGGCTGGATGCAGGTCTGGCCGTGGTGAACAGGTCCCGCGGAGCCAGACCGCCCTCCATCGCCAGGCCCTCGAACAGACCATCGATTTCATTCAGAGAAACGGGAGTCGTCCGCGTCCGGAAAAGCCTGTCCAGCCTCTCCGACCGGAACGGCAATCGGACGTGCAGGTGCTCGGCGTCGGGGAGGCGCGGCGTGCTGAGCACGAAGGGCCGGGCCTTGGCATGCGCGAGAATCCCGAACGAGACGGACTGCAGCTTTTCGTCGTAATACGGACTCCTGTAGAGCAGGCCTTCGATCAGGCGGTAAGAAGGCTGATGATAGAGGTCCATGAACAGCTCGACATAGCCCTTGAGCAGATCCGGGATTCTTTCGTAGAGCGGCTCGATGGTCTCACCGCTCTTGTGCTGCTTGACGAGGGTGTCCAGCTCCTTGACCGCGTTGGCAAGCTGCCCGTAGATGGCGAACTCGGAGTCGTAGCTCCTCAAAAGCGCCTTGACCTGATCCAGTTGCTCCAGCGAGCAGTCCACAAACTCACCGCCGCCCGCCAGCGCCGGATCCTGGTGAGCCAGAATGTGCAACTCCGCATTCTTGACGAAGGATGTCATCAAGCGTCGATGCGTTCGGGTCATGTACATGGAGTAGGTAATCGGTGCAACGAGGTTCGCCCAGGCGTACCAGTTGTTGATCAGCGGATCCACATAAACGTCTTCTCTCAGAAACCAGCTTTTGTCGTCGTTCATTGATGGCGCTCTCGTTGCTCCCGCTCTACACACCCCAGGGATGTACCAGCCCGGCCGGACTTTCTTCGTCCGTCCGGCTCGGCGACGCAAGACTCTTAGTTGTCTGTGAATTGCACGCAAAGACCGATGCGCGCATGCAGGAAGGAAAGCTTGCCGCTCAGCTCTGAGCGTTCAGAGCAGGTCGAGCTCGAAGATTTCCGGTCGATGTCAACCGGCCGCTGATCGCGGTGGTCAACTCCTCGACATGGCTGTGAATGAAGAAATGGCCTCCGGCGATCTTCTGGAATGTCAGCGCCTCACTGACATGGTCCTGCCATGACAGGATTTGCTGCTCCGTGATCTCGTCGTACGCGCCATAGAAGACATGGGTCTGAATCATCAACTTCTGCTGCCAGCCGAATTGATAGTTCTCCGCCATGGAAAAGTCCGCACGCAACCCGGGGAGAAGCAGGTCGAACATGTCTTTCTCATCCAGGATCGCCGGCGGAGTGCCATTGAGCTCTTTCAACGCGTCCTTGAATTCGAGATCCGTCATCGTGGAAAACGGCCGTTCGAAGTCCCGTGTCCACGGTGCAGGGCTGGCCGACAACAACAACTGCCGGGGCTGAGGCAACCCACGGGCCTGCAACCGGCAGGACAGTTCAAAGGCAACCAACGCACCGTTGCTATGTCCGAAGAAGCTGAACGGCTTGTCGCGGAGCAAAGGCGACATGGCAGCCAGCAGCTCGTCACACAGCGCATGCACGCCGGCGCACGGCGGCTCCAGCAGGCGGGTACCCTTCCCGGGCGCCTGGATGGCCACCACTTCGATCGAAGGCGGCAGCAAGTCACTCCATCCCTGGAACACCTGCGCGCCGCCGCCGGCATAGGGAAAGCAGAAAAGCCGCTGTTCAGCCGCGGACGCTCGGGCCTGTCGCACCAGCCAGGGATTACTGGCCTTCCTCTGATCCACCAGCATGAGTCGGGCATTCATGGGAGGGTCTCCACTCGATCGGCATCGATAGGCCGCGCCATTCCGACCAGCACCTGGCGATTGCCGGAATACGGTTCGCGGCCGTGTGAGTACAGCATGTTGTCGAGCAGCAACAGATCATTTCTCTGCCACTCGAAAGAGAACTGGTTCCGCGCATAGACCTCCCGGATCTGCCGCAGCGTCTCCGCTTCGATCGGTGCGCCATCGCCATAGTAGGTGTTGCGCGGCAGCTCGAGCTCCGGCAATACGCTGAGCAACTGGCCCTGGATCTCCTGTTCGAGACTGGATACGTGAAACAGATGGGCCTGATTGAACCAGACCCTGGCACCGGTCACCGGATGCACCGCGCTGGCCTGGTTGATCTGGCGGGTTCTGAGGCGATCGCCATCGAGCCACGCGTAGTCAATGTGGTTGGCGCGACAGAACTCTTCGACGACCGCACGGTCCCTGGTCTGGAACACTTCGCTCCAGTGCAGGTCGATCTCCGAATAGTTGCGCACGTAAAGCACGCCAGTCCGCTCGAAACGGGCACGCACTGCATCCGGGATCTGCGCATAGACGGTTGCGCTGTCACAGATGGGTGTGGCGCCCCCTGTCTCGGCCGGCAGGGTACAGAGAAAACCGAGACGCATTGCCCAGCAGTTGCCATACGCATTCTCGTTGTGCTGTGGGATGCGCAGATCGTGGTGGTACTCGGTGGCCGTGTAGACGTTGCCGCGCAGCTCGGTGCGGGGCGTGGAACGGTACACGTACTCCAACAGTTCCGATGCGAACAGAGTGGCCAGCACGGAGCCGAACTGCTGACTGCCGACGAACTTCAGCCCGCGGATCAGCAGAGCACCATTGGTCTGCAGGAGACGCTCGATGTGCTCCCGGTTTCGCTCAGCCCAATCGACGGTCTTGGTTCCGTTCTGATCGACCTGTAACACCAGTGGCCTGCCCTTCACGGGCTGCAGATCCGAGCAGTCGATCGTGGACAGGTCGGCAACGGCCACTGCCTCACTCATAGCGCAAGCCCTCCGCGGGCTCCGCGCGCAACACACCCTGTGTCGAAAAATAGGACGCGGAAGCAACGAGCAGGCTGATCGTGGCCACGACCGACAGGCCGATCACGAGAAGCGTCGGAACCCCTACCGCCGCGAATTTCAGCAGCGCGAACAGAGCGATCGCGGAGAGACCGGCGCCCAGCAGCAGGCCGATCAGCAGGCGGCGGACGCTTTGCCGCAGGAGCAGTTGCACGATGGAGCGGTCCGTGGCGCCAATGGCGCGGCGCAGACCGATTTCCTGCGTGCGCCGGATGACGTCGTTGCGGCAGAGTCCATAGATGCCGGTCAGGCCCAGCAGCATCGCGAACGATCCCGCCGCCTGGAAGGCTTTCGTCATCGCGCTCGCCAGGCGGATCGCATTCTCGAGCTCCTCGGCATAGGGCACGATCGGTTGCGAAAGCGTGGCACCCTGCCGTTCGACGATGCGTTGCAGAGCGCGCCGCGTTTCCTCTTCATTCCCCCGATGGCGCACCAGAAACTCGCCGGGGGATTTGTACGTGTCCCCCGTCGGCGGAATCACGACCGTGGTGTAGGCGCGACGATCGACCTGCATGACCCGGCCACGGTCGAGAACATCGCTGACCACACCAACGACCGTCAGCGGCAGGCCCCGATTTCCGCTGTCGTTGAGGAAATACAGGCTGCGGCCGATTGCCGACACACCCGGCCAGTACGTATCCGCCAGCGTCTTGCTGACCAGCACCGATCTGGCACCGGCCACGGTTTCGCGATGATCGAAATAGCGGCCTTCCAGCACTTTGGCTCCGAGCTGGACCGGCGCATCCGAGCTCACCACCACCGATGCCTGGAACTGGCCAACCGTATCCGAAGCGGCAGTGTCGGTCGCGAGGTTGGCGTCGCCGGCCTGCGTCCACATCATCGCGGCCTCGACCGCGCTTTCGGCGCGCAGCTCCGCCAGCATCCGCTGATCGAGGTTTCGGAGCTCCTTGTCCAGCGTCGCGGCCGGGATCTTCTCGATATCAGCATACGCTTCCAGGAACAGGAGACGGTCCGCGTCGATCCCGAAATCGACGTTGACGAATCGCCTGGCAATGACCGTCAGTGCGCCACCAGCCACCATCACCACTGAAATCAACACGATCTGCAGGGTCACCAGAAACCGCGAAATGCGGCCGCTGGCCTTGCCCTGCGCTCCCCGTGTGCCCTCGCGCAGCAGGCTGGCGCTCTGAACGCCACTGACGCTGAGAATCGGGAGGGCGGCCACCAGCAGCACGGCCAGCAGCACGAAACCCGCGGAAGCTGCGATGGCCTGGCCGTCCAGTCCCCAGTGCATCCAGTACGGCAGGCTCGGGTTGAGTGCGTGGAGCACGCGGTCCGTTCCCCTGAGCCACCAGGTCGCCAGCAGCAGCGCGATGCCGCCACCCAGCACACAGATGATCACGCTCTCCAGTGTCATCTGCGCGATCAGCCGCCGGCGCGGGGCGCCCAGGGCCACCCGCACCGCAATCTCGGCCGAACGTTCATTCGTGCGCGCCAGCAGCATATTGCCGACATTGGCGCAGGCCAGGAGGAGGATTGCCTGCGCGACAAGATTCAGGATGGAGAAGAGAACGACGCCCCCGTCACCGAGATCGGCGCGCTGAAACGTCATGACCTCCACCGCGTCGTACCGGTACCCTTCCTTCTCCGGACGCGGATGCTGTTGACGCACATCACGCAGCAGCCCATTGAGCTCTTCCGCTGCCTCCTCGGTCGACACCCCCGAGGGCAGACGGCCGTAAACGGAGACCACCCCGGCCAAGCCGCCGCCGCCGGCATACGCCGGCGCATTCAGTTCGCGTTGGGAGAGCGGAATCCAGAGCATGGAGCGAACCGGAAATGCGTAGCCGTCAGGCATGACTCCGACGATGCGTCGCGGGACGTTATCCACGTGTACGACCCGCTCGAGGATCCTGGGGTCGCCCGCGAAATGGGATTGCCAGAGCGCATGCCCGATCACCACCACCGGTTCGGCACCGTCAGCGCTGTCCGCAGGCGCCAGGCCGCGCCCCTGCAAAGGCAACGTGCGCGTGAACTCGAAGAGGTTCCATTCCGCCAGTGTTGCATTCACGGTCCGACTGACGTCCTGCTCTTTCAACGTCACCGAGTTGACGCGATACAGACCCAGCTCTTCCACCCGCGTGAGCCGCGGGCGCATCTGCTGGACCTCGAACGTGAACATTCCATCGCCGGTCTCGGTCTTCGGACGCACGGTGATCACACGCCCGCCATCGGGCAGCGGCAGATCCTTGTACAGGGCCGTCTGCAGCAGCGCGAACGTGTACAAACTGACGGCGAGGCCCCCGGCCAGCACGACAATGGCCAGCAGGCTGAAGACCGGTTGCTTCTTCAGCAGGCGAAATGCGTATTTCAGATCGTCCAGGGAAAGCATGGGCCAGCCCCTCAATTCGTCGCGAGCAGGCGCTCGGTGGGTCGAGGGCGATCGATCGGGCGCCGGAGATCCGCAACGATGGCGCCATCGAACAGAGAAATCTGACGCGGCGCCCGCGCCGCCGTCTCGGGGTTGTGCGTGACCATGCAGATCGTCGAGCCTTCCCGATGCAGTTGCTCGAGGAGCTCGACCACCGCATCGGCATTCTTGGAATCGAGATTGCCGGTTGGCTCGTCGGCCAGCAGCAGCGCCGGCCGGCCGGCCACCGCACGTGCCACCGCCACGCGCTGCTGCTGCCCGCCGGAAAGCTGTGCCGGGAAATGCTTGGCCCGGTGGGACATTTCCACCTTTTCCAGGGCTTCGGCCACCCTCTGGCCGCGTTCGGTCTTGCCGAGATCGCTGCGGTAGGTCAACGGCAGGGCTACGTTCTCTTCTACCGTCATGTCACTGATCAGATGAAACGACTGGAACACAAAACCGATCTCGCGGTTGCGGATACGGGCGCGCTGTTCGCGGTTGAGCGAGGTGACGTCGTGGCCGTCCAGGATGTAGCGGCCGGCGTTCCATACATCGAGCAGACCGAGCAAGGACAACAGCGTCGACTTGCCGCAGCCGGAAGGACCGGACAGCGTGACATATTCACCCTGATCGATGGTCAGATCGATTCCGTGCAGAGCACGGGTCTCTACCGTTTCGCTGAAGAAAGACTTCTGCACACCTTCCAGTTGAATCAATGGCGATTTCGTCATCAATGGTCCCTATTTCACTTGAACGCGTTCGTACTTTTCCCAGGCCGCGGAGTCTGAAACGATGATGCGATCGCCTGCTTTCAGCCCGGACAACACTTCGATATGGCGCGTCGACACCAGGCCGAAATCCACGGGCGTGCGGATCGCGGTATCGCCGTCGAGCCGGAAGACCGCGGTACGACCATGCCCCTTTGCCAGCTGCGGGCGGGCCACGAACAGCGCATTCGGGCGCTGAGCGACGTCGATCACCCCTTCGATGCTCTGATTGGCGCGCAGATCGGGCGGCAGGTCGCCCAGAATCTCCACTTCGGCCTTGACCACACCATTGTTCACGGTCGGTTCGATGCGCACCACCCTGCCCTGAATCGCGCTGCCGTGGCCGTCGATATGAACGGCTTGACCGACGCGGACGTCGCCGGCCTGGTAATCCTGGATGTCCAGGATTGCCACCAGGTTGTCGTGCGGGGCAATGCGGCCGACCTCAGTTCCTGCGGTCACGGCCTGACCGAGCTTCAGCGCCATTTGCTGCACGACACCGTCGATTGGCGCCCGCACCAGCAAGTCGTCCACCTGTTGCTGAATCGAGCTCAAGCCATTGTTCATCTTGCTGGTGCGCGCCTGATGCGCGTCGAGCATGGCCGCCAGCCGCTCCTCCATCATCCGCACACCCTCGTTCGAGGACTCGATGCGTTCTTTTTGCTGCTCGGCGGCGAGCTTGGTCTGCTCGAAACTGAGCCGCGACGCAATGCCGCGCTCGAGCAGGGTCTGCTCGGCCTCGGCCTTCATCCTGGCAAGCTCGTAGTTGGACTTGGCGTCTCTTGAATCCGCTCGCAGGTTGGCCAGTTCGGCGCGCAAGACCACCGCGGCGGCATGGTTTTCCTTCCTCAGCGCCTCGAGCTCCCACCGCATTTCCGACAACTGTTCATGGAGCTTCGGATTGGCAATCCGCGCAAGGATGTCGCCTTTCCTGACCTCGGCACCGGCCTCGCGCTCGATTCGCTCGACGCGGCCCTCCACATTGACGGCGATCACCTGATTGTGCTTGGACGTCAGCACTCCGGCGCCGCGCACCTGGACCAGAAACTCACCCCTCTGCACCTCGGCAATGCTCACACGATCTTTATCGACCACGGAGTCGGCATTGCCAAAGCTGCTGTTCGCAATCAGCACCGCGATCGGAATTCCCAGGACCGGCAGGGCCATCCACTTGCGCCGCCACAGAGGCTTTTTCGGTTCTTGAATCAAGACATCCATGTTTGCTCCGTAGCATCAGGCGGATTGTTATCTGTAATTACCATCAGCAATCGTCCAGGCGGGCTGGAGCGAGCCCCTCCCGGGTTGATCACACGAGATCCTGCACGTGCGGAAGGGGGTTGGCGTTGCCGCGGCGGCGCTTCGCCCTCTCGGTTACAAAACAACCGCCGAATCACCGCTTGCGCCGGGTAAATGTTGCTGCTCCCACCGTTTAGGCGGGAGCCCCACTTTTCCTGAAGGACGGACGAGCTCATCTTCCCAACACCACCATACGAAGTCAATATGGAAGATATACGCACACGCAGATCATTCGTTCCACGACTCCGTAATTCGGAAGGATGGCGGGTCGCGCGCACGTGTACGCTGGTCTTACCCACCGAGGAACCGGAGCCCGCCCGACGGTCCCGTGCCAACCAGCGGCCTGCCGTAGCGGGGAGAGACCCTGGCTCAGGAAGCAAACCGGACGCGCCAGGAACGATAGACCATGGCGCGGCTCTGGTACATGCGGTCAACGACCATGAGCTTGCCCGTCAAGTCCGCGATGAAGGCAGCATTGGAGCCGTTCTCGTCAACCATCTCGTTCATGAAATCGGAGCCCACGAGTCGCTGCCAGCGGCTGGAGCCTTCGGCAACCTGCCGGGTAATGTCACGCTGGGCGGTGATGATCCCGCCGGCGGCTTGAAGCAGTTGGTCGTGACGATTGTCGGCCCGGGGCTCCATGTTGTCGGTGTAGCAGAACACACCGCCGGGTCTCAGCACCCGCCGCACTTCGGCATAGAAGCGGGCCAGGCTGGGATAACAGTGGGAGGACTCGATATTGGTGACCACGTCGAAGGAGCCATCCTCGAAGGGCAGGCTCTGGGCGTCTCCTTCGACGAACTCCAGTCCGTCCAGCGGGTGGGTGATGCGGCAGAATTCGATGCTGGCGGCGACCAGGTCGAGACCCACGACATGCGCCGGTTCATGGTAGCGACGAAGATAGGAGCAGGTGCCACCACGGCCGCAGCCCACGTCCAGCACACGTTTCCCGGTCAGATCCACGCCCTCGAGCACGTGCCGGACCAGGTTGATGGAATAGCGCCACGGCGCGTCTTCGGCTTTGAGCCAGTGAAAGTCCTCGGGTTGGTCGAGCTCCGCAAACCCGTGATTCATGAACACGTAGCGCGGGTCATGGATCCAGTCCGCCAGCTCGATATAGAGCCCGCTGGACACACCGCCCGCCTTCATGCGCCGCCGGAAACGTTCCACCGTCTCCTCATCGCCCGAAACGGCGACCCGTCCGGAATCGATCCAGGACTCGATGACACGGAAGCTGACACGGGGGGCATATGGCCCGATGAGCGCGGCATCGATGTGCAACTCCAGCTTGGCGGCCCGTTTGGCAGCCGGAGCCACGGTCACGGGCTTCGCCGCCACGTCGATCGTCCAAGCCGGGCCGCCGCGGACGGCCACAAGGCACTCATCCGTGATCCCGCGCATGGTGTAGCCAACCTGGCGAAGAGCCTCTGCGGTGTGCTGGTCCATCGGTTTCCAACGGACCCGGGTTCAGCCGCGCGGTCCGCGACGTCATGATGGCACAACTCCGGAAGGCAGTCATGTGGAGTGCGGAGGCAGCGCCTCCGCTTTTGCATTCGGTTGAAGTGAACGGCACGCGCCCAGCTCGCGCCACGCGAATTCGAAAGCGGAGGCGCTGCCTCCGCACTCCACAGATCTCACCGTCGTTTCCGGCTCCGATCGATCATGCTGTCTCATAGTGGACCCGTCGGACTGAGGTAGGAAAGTTCGCACGCACGTCTCTCCCATGGTGAGCCAAAGGCATCGAACGTGCCGTGCCTGGAGCCGCCAGCGGGCGGGTCGCACCGAGATGCGGCCCGCCTGCAAAACGAAGGTCTGACCCTGCTCGATTACGCTCGCAGTTTGATTGCGGCCCCGAAGGCCAATGCCCCGGCAAGGGTCATCAACATCCACCCGGACAACGTGGGAACACCGCCGGCTTGCGCCGCCCCTTGCACGGTGAGCGTTGCTGACGCGGCGGCGCCGGGGGGCGCCTCGTTGGAGGTGACCTGCGACGTCGTGTTGAGATGGACGCCGATGATGGTTCCCGTCACGCGCACGGTGATCGTGCAGGACTGGCCGCCGGCAAGCACGGCCGACGTGCTGGAAAAGGTCTCCGTCCCGGGATTGATGGAGAACATCCCTCCCCCGGTTGCGACCGTGCTGCACGTGCCGCCGGTCTGGGTGATGAGATCGATCCCCGCCGGCATGATGTCGCTGAACTGGACGTTCGTGAGCGGCAGGGCAACGTTGGGGTTCGTCACCGTGATGGTGGCGATGGAAGTGCCATTGAGCAGGACGACCGCGGGGTCGAAGCTCTTGGTGATGACCGCGGAGGCGGCCTGCGCAAACGCCGTCCCGGTGAAGGACGCACTGATCAGCACAGCCGTGACGATGGCCAGGCGCGAGGAAATTCGATTCATGTCACTCCTTCTCGATCGCGGGGGGAGGCGAGATTATGTCGAACGTCGTGGGAACCCGCAACGACTTCGAGCGCACCGCTCCCCCACTTTCCATGACTGATGAATCCGCGGGCACGTGTTCACGCCGGTATCCGGGCCGCGGTGACTGCCGTCTGCACCTGAATGATGCTCTGCTTCTCGGTGTGGCGCATGCTCACATCCCAGTCCTGCACCGCCGCATCGAGCTTCCTGCGCACCGCGTAGCCGAACCAGTCCGTGTCGTCGACGATGAGAAAGCCGCCGGAGACGATGCGCGGCAAGGTCGCCTGGATCTCCGACCAGACGATCGCCGGATCGTGGCTGCCGTCGAGGTAGACGAGCGAGAACTGATGGAAGGCGCGCTTCGCTCCGCCGGTCCAGAGATACAGGTTGTCGAGCTCGCGCAGAAAGAGCTCCGAATCCATCATGTAATGGATGTGGTTCGTGTGCGGTGCGAGGTTCTTCTTCATCCTGCCGTAGTGGTTCTCGTCGTAGAGGTACGGTGCGCCCTCATACGGCCGCGAGCCGTAGGGATCGACCGTGAACAGCTGGGGCGGGCGGATGCCCAGCGTGCGGTAGACGCGGTCGAGCACTTTGAGCATGAGGAGCGCCGAGCCGCCGCTGCGCGTTCCGATCTCGAGGAAGGGCGCGGCGTCCTCCCCTTGCGGCGTCAGCATGGCGCACCGCGCCAGCTCGAGGAGAAGCTCGGGGCCGGTGTCGCTTTGCTTCGTGCACTGCACGATATACCGGCGCAGGAGAGTTTCGGAGAGCAGTGTTGTCATCTCAGGCGAACACTCTGAATTCGCGAGCGTGATTTTTCAAATTCATAGCGTGAACTCTGAAGTTCACAGCGTGATTTTCGAAGTTCACGGCGTGATTTTCGAAGTTCACGGTGTGATTTTCGAAGTTCACGGTGTGATTTTCGAAGTTCACGGGGTGATTTTCGAAGTTCACGGGGTGATTTTCGAAGTTCACGGTGTGACTTTCGAAGTTCACGGTGTGACTTTCGAAGTTCACGGTGTGACTTTCGAAGTTCACGGTGTGATTTTCGAAGTTCACGGTGTGACTTTCGAAGTTCACGGTGTGATTTTCCGAGATCATGGCGTAACGAGCTTACCCATGGCCGCTGCGGCGCCGCGCAGAAGGACGTGTTTGCGTAGGGCGTGGTTCATGACGCCGGAGTCGAGGAGGACGAGCTCGTCCTCGTTTGTGGGCTCGATGAGGGTGGCGCCGGCGGTGCGAACGACCTGCTGGACGGTGCGGTCGTGGAGGGCGGTGATGGTGGCGGAGACGGGTTTGGCGGGATTGACTTCGTGGGTCGCGGCGATGGCGTCGCCGCGGAGGATGTAGGTCTCGGCCTGCTGGCCGCGCAGCCATTCGATGGCGACGGCGAGGGTGATGAGGTGCCAGTTGCGGTGGCGGCGCCAGAGTTTCGCGAGCTCGCGGTTGCGGTCGCCGGCGGGCTTGTAGACGTTGGACTGGACTTCCCAGAGCAGGGCGACGTTGTGGGCGCTGTCGAAGGTGCCGGAGGTCTCGCCGATGGAGCCGGGGATGGTGTGCTGCTGGCCGGCGGCTTTGCCGATGGCGATGGCGTCGTCGAGGTCGCGGGCGACGACGTCGAAGGAGATGGTCTCGGCGCGGCCGCCGGAGTGGGCGTTACGTCCGAGGATGAGGATGCCGTCGGGCAGGGGCTGGTCGCTGACGTTGCGGGCGAGCTCGGGGAAGTCGCCCATCGGGATGGCCGCGCCGGACGCGCGGCCTTCGGCGACGCGGGGGTGCCAGAGGCTCGCGGTGGGCTTGCCCTCGAGCCAGCGCGGATGGTTGCGGCGCAGGTAGCGCTCGACGACGCGCTCGCGGATGAGGAGCGTGTCGTCGGGGGAGAGCATGGTGGCCGCGGTGACGCCGTCGGCGAGATCGGCAAAGACCTCGAGGACCTCGTCGCCCATGACCAGGTAGAGGTCGTACAGGGCCGATTTCGTGGCGGCGGGAACGCGGTAGGCGTCGAGGACGCGTTCGATGTGGTCCGGGAAGGGCACGGAGTAAAGGTAAAGGGAAAAGAGAAAAGGTAAAAGAGAAAAGAGAACCGTGGCTCCGCCGATCGCACGGGTCGCTGTCGAAGGCGCAGCTACTTTTCTCTTTTCTCTTTCACTTTTCCCGGTTTCGACTCCACCGGGGTAGGGATTCCCCGCATCCAAGTCTCTCCATAGTGGAAAGATCTCCGTTTCATGCTTCCGCTCGATATCCGGAATGCGCTGCTGGACGAGCTCGGGCGAGCGTTCGATCTCGCCGAGTTGAAGCTCTTGTTGTTTCGGCTCGGCAAAGACATCGAAAACGTCGCGGCGCGCGGGCGGCGGCCGGACGTCATTGTCGAGATCATCCAGAACGCGGAGCACGAGGGATGGGAGACCGACCTGCTCCTGGCCGCACATCAGGCGCGGCCGCGAAACGAAAAGCTTCACGACCTCGCGGAGCACGTTTTCGTCCCGACCGTCGAGCCGGCCACCGCGCGACTCCAGCAAAAGCTCTACGCGGAAGTGCCGGACATCGATCCGGTCCTTTCACGCACGCGACAGGAGTCGCTGGAGCCAACGGTCTGCGCGATCGAGATCCGCACGACGACCGGGGACCGGACCGGCGGTACGGGATTTCTCATCGGTCCCGACCTCGTCCTCACCGCCTGTCACGTTGTTCAACCGGCGATCCATTTTCTGAACGGCGTCGACGCGAAGTTCGTCGCCGCACCCACTAGTGTTGCATTCCGCTTCGACTACAAACGCCTCCAGGGAAGCCAAGTCAGTTGGGGCGTGTATTACAACCTCCACCGCGACTGGCTCATCGCTTTCAGTCCGGAGAGTCCAGGGGATACAGAGGTGCAACCGCAGCGTGACCCGACCGCCGCAGAGCTCGACTTCGCGGTGATCCGTCTGGCGTCCTCCGCCGGCAAGCACTCGGTAGGCAGCAAGGCCGCGGAACCGAAGATGCCGAAGCGGAGCTGGGTGGCGCTTCCCCAGAAGTCTCGATATCCGCCGGATTCGCCCTTGCAGATCCTCCATCACGGACATCGTCCCGACGGTTATGCACTGACGTTGAACCTCGAGACGCGATCGATCATCGGACTGAACGCGAACGGCACGCGGCTCCTGCACCGGACGAACACGTACGACGGCTCGTCAGGCGCGCCGTGCTTCAACGCCAACTGGGAGCTGATCGCCCTGCACCATGGGACACGCGAGGGTCCCGAGGCTCACAACCGAGCCATTCCCATCCAACTCGTCGCAGAGGCCGTCCGGCAGAAAGTGGCCGTGCCGGCGCCGCAGCCATTGCCATGAAGGACAGCTACATCGACAAGCTCGCCAGGCAGCTCGATGAGCTGTACGACGTCGATCAGTTCAAGCTGCTGCTGCAAGCCGTCGGACACGAGCTCGAAGTCGTCGCGGAGCCGGGAAGGCGCCTGAACGAGATCAGCGATGCCGTGCGCACGGCGATGCGGGAAGGGTGGCTGGAGGAGCTGGTCGAGAAGGCGCGCGAACAACGCGCGAAGAACACGCTGTTCGTCGCGCTGGCCGACGACATGCTCGACCAATTGCGAACGGAGCGCGGAAACGAGCTCGCCCTCGCGCTGGCGAAGATCATCGGAAAACACGACGTGCCCGAGGACACGCTGTTCCTCGGGTATGAGCTCCTGAGGCCGAGCTCCGAGGCTTTCCGGGTGAAGCGCCCCGCCATCCTCGATCCCCCGGCGGCGCTGACCGCCAAACTCGCGAACGCCCAGGCCGGCGGCCGCTTCCCGCTGATCGAATTCGCCGTCTACCTCAGGGCGGAGCACCACGATGAAGCGTTCTATCGCGCGGTGACGTCCTGGCTGAAGCAGGCCTGTGGAAAACTGAAACTGAAGCCGGCCGACATCAGGCATGCGCAGCAGAACGTCGACGACGCCGCGGCGAGGTCCCAGAACCGCAGCGTCGTGCTCATGATCTCGGTATGGCCCGCGAACGAGGTCACGGATCCTCGCGCCGCGGGCAATGCTCCGTATCTCCTCTCGGCGTGGTGGAGATTCATCGAGCCCGATGGCAGTCTTGGCGAAGGAGAGGAGCTTCGCAACCTCTCCCCCGCCCCGCCGGAGAATCTTGCCGGCGTTCTCGACGAATTGACCGCCGAGGTCGCGGAAGTTCGCGCACAGACCGGCGGCGAGCTCGTGATCGAGCTCTTCCTGCCGGTGGAGTTGATGCGCGATGCCGTCGACCAGTGGCAGATCGGGCCGAAGGCGAAGCAGCCGGCCGTCGCCGTCGGCGCAGAGCACCAGGTGCTGTTGCGGTCCTGGAACCGGACCTACCAGCGGGACCTCGCGGCGTGGCGGGCGGATTGGAAACGCCGGTGGAACCTTCACCGGAATGCCGTCGAGGCGTCGAAAGTCGAAGACATCGATGCCTCCTTCCGCGCGCGGGCGCCGTCCGTATCGCAGTTCGCCCTGACCTTCGCTCCGCAGCCGGCCGACTACGCGGAACAGGGCAAGATCTTCACGCTGCTCTCCATCGGTACGCCCGTCGGATTGTGGCCCCGATGCGAGATCCAGGCTCACGCCGGCGATGTGGCGGACTTCTTGGAGCGCCTGACCAAGGTGCCGCTGCCGGACTGGCGCAACGAGCTCCTCGAAGTCCGCAGGACCGCTGCGAGACTGGGCGGCGACCACTTCGGCTGCCACCTCACCCTTTTGTGGGACGACCCCGAGCGTCTCCCGCCCGATCAACCCAGGTCGCAATTCCGACGATAGGAGCATCTCATGTCTGAGTCGATCGAGAGCACGGACGAAAAACCGAAGTGGTGGTTGTTCCGCGGAGACAACACCATTCATCGCATGGAGACGTTTCCGGATGCGCCGCCGTGGCGCGCATTCGACCGGGGCGGTAGCCGGAACACGCAGTTCCTCGTCGAGCCTGAAGAGACCGCGGTCGTGAACGCCGCCCTCTACCTTCGCCGTCCGCTCCTCATCACCGGCCGGCCGGGTATCGGCAAGTCCTCGCTGATCCACGCGGTCGCCCGCGAGCTCGACCTCGGCCCGGTCCTGGTGTGGCCCATCAACACGCGCTCCTCGCTCGAGGAGGGCCTCTTCCGCTACGACGCCATCGGCCGGCTGCAAGAGGAGAAGCTCAAGGAGCAGGCGGCCAAAGAGGGCACTCCTGCCGACCTGGCCTCCGACAACGCCGACGAGCGGCTCGGGAAGTACGTGAAGCTCGGGCCCCTGGGCACGGCATTCCTGCCGAGCAATCGCCCGCGCGCGCTGCTGATCGACGAGATCGACAAGAGCGACATCGACTTTCCGAACGATCTGCTCAACATCTTCGAGGATGGGTGGTTCGAGATTCCGATGCTCTCGCGCGTCAAGGAAAAATGGCGAACGGTGCACGTGGCACCGGCCGATCAGGGACCGCCGGTCCCGATCACCGATGGCCGGGTGACTGTCGAACAGTTCCCTTTCGTGGTGATGACGAGCAACGGCGAGCGGGACTTTCCGCAGCCGTTCCTGCGCCGCTGCATCCGCTTGGAGATGGAAACGCCCGACCACGACAAGCTCTGCCGCATCGTTGCCGCTCATCTCGGCGACGACGCCGTAGCGGCTTCGACGGATCTCATCCGCCGCTTCGCCTCCGCGATGCCGAGCAGTGACGTTGCCACCGATCAGCTTCTCAATGCCGTGTTCCTCTCCGCGAAAAACGGGGTCGACCTCAGCGAGCCGAAGAAAGCACCGCTCGAAGGCCGGCTCACGGCCCCTCTCAGCAAGTGATCTCGATGGACGCTCGCAGCGATCTGGCCCTGTTGACCGCAGCCATCACGGCGCTGCAGGGGAAACGGCCGCCCGACGATCCCGTGACCGCGTTCGAGCTTCTCGATGCGCTCTGGCTGGCCAGGACGATCGGCATCGCAACCCCGGAGCTTCCCCGGCAACCGGCCGAACCGATGACCGAGGCGGAGCCGGAGTCCCGAACTCCAACGGAGCGGGACCAGCTCCCCGTATCGAAGTCGAAGTCCGAGCAGGCGCCGGCGGAAAATGAGAAGAACGAGCAGGACGAGGAAGAGCAGGACGAGGAAGAGCAGGAAGACGACACGGAGGTGTATGTCGACGCCACCTCGCCGGGCATGCCCCGCCGGGACCTGCCGGCCACGCCGATGCGCGCGCCGGGAGCGGCTGCGCTTCCCAACTCGCTGCGCATCGCGCGAGCGCTTCGGCCGCTGATGAAGCGCATCCCGTCGCGAAACCGGAGGGTCATCGACGAGACCGCGACGGCGGAACGAATCGCCGAGACAGGACTCTACGTCGCGGCGATGCGGCCGGTGCCCTCGCGCTGGCTGGATCTGGCACTGGTGATCGACCGCGGCGGGGCCATGGACATCTGGGAAAAAGTCGTCGCCGAGCTGCGTGTGCTCCTGGAGCGGCACAGCGCATTTCGCGTGGTCCGCTGCTGGACGCTCGACGGCCAGCTGCAACTGCGAACCTGGAGCGGGATGCCGCGCACCGTCCAGGAGCGCGAGCCGATCTCGCCGACCGGCCGGCAGCTCACCGTCGTGGTGAGCGACTGCATCGCCCCGTCGTGGCACGACGGCAAGGCCGCAACGCTCCTCTCGAAGTGGAGCGCCAGCAGTCCCCTGATGATCGTGCAGGTCATGCCCCGGCATCTCTGGTCGCGCACGGCGCTGGCACTGGCCAGGCGAACGACGCTCAACACGACGGCGCCGGCCGTTCCGAACAGCCTGATGATCGCATCCGGAGAGCGCGCCGCCGCCGGGTCGCAGTCCCCGTCCGTGCGCGTGCCCGTGACGACGCTCGAGAGCGGACTGCTCGCGCAATGCGCCAACCTCATCGCCGCAACCGGCGGCGCGTCGGCACCGGGCTTCCTCTTTCCGCTCGTCGTCGACGAGGCCACCATCGCCGAGCTGACGCAAACGGACGCACAGGTGCCCGCCCCATCTGCAGAGCAGCGCGTGGCCGACTTCAACCTCAACTCGACGGCGGATGCGAGAGAGCTGGCGCGGCACCTGGCGGTCGCTCCTTATCCGCTCACGCTGCCGATCATCCGGCTCCTGCGCCGGACGCTCCTCCCTTCGTCCGACGGCAGCATCGTCGCCGAGACGATTCTCGGAGGGCTGATGCGCCGCGTCTCCGGCGAAGGCATCAACGGCGATCGCGTCGTCTACGACTTCGACACGCCGGAGATCCGCAACTGCCTGGCCGATCAAGGCAGGAAGTCCGACACCCAGCGCGTCATGTCCCTCCGGATGTCGGAGTACGTCGGCGAACACCTCGGCCAGTTGATCGACTTCGGCGCGTTGATGGAGAACCCCGCCGCCGATGCCATTCCGGCGTCGATCGACGCCGGCAGCGAGCCGTTCGCGCGTCTGGGCATCGACTCGCTCCGCCGCATCGGCGACCTGCGCTCCCAGGAGATCGCGGACCGGGTCGAGCGGCGCCTGGCGAGGAAGAAAGCGTCGAAACGAGCGGGGACGGCGGCGAAGCCGGCGGGCCGCTTTCGCAAGTGGTTCGCCTCCGGCCACCCGCGCCGCAGACGCGTGGAGCTGGCCGCGTATCTGGGAGATCGCGAGGCCATGCGCCTCACGCGCAGGCCCAGGAACACCGCATCCGCGCACAGCTGGGTCGCCGGACTCTCGGCCTGGGGCGTGCGCGTCCTGCTCCAATGTGCAATCACCACAGCGGAGCTCACCGGAGCGGCCGGCGATCCGCTCCTCGCCGCGGCACGGGCGTGCCTCTCAAGACGCGAGCGCCGGCGCGATCCCGAGCTCGATCAGCTCCTCGACGACTGGATCTCAAGTCCGAGCACCAAGGTCGAGCCGTCGACTTTCGCGGCGCTCGCGGCGTTCGCCACCGGCCTCGCGTATCGCAGCCGCACGCCCGTCGTGCAGGAGATCGAACGGCTGGTCGCCAACATGATGACCCTCTCCGGGCAACGCGGACTGCGCGAAGAGATCACGAAAGTTCTCCTGGCCGACCTGCTGCGCGACGACGCTCTCGTTTTCGACCCCGTGCCCGATCGCGGCTCCGTGCTCGTGACCGGAAGCGCGAGCAGGATGCTGTCCCCATGGTTGCAGGCCGCGGCGGAGGAGCTCGGGGCTGCGCTCATTCGCTCCGGGTATTCGGTTCGAGCCGGCAACTTCATCGGCGTCGATACCGTCGTCGCTCAAAGCGCGGAAGCGGAGCTCGAGTTTCTCGGAAGGCTGGGCCAGCGCATCGAACGCCTCATGTCCGAGCCACGGTTGCGGCGCGGCACCCGGAATGTCTCCGGGACCATACCGCGCAGCGAGGCGTTTGTGGATCTTCGTGCCGTCGTCTCGATCGGAGGGCACGCGCACGTTCCCGCAACGTTGGAGCGCGCGGCGAAGCAGCACAACCTGCCGGTTCTGCCGCTTCCATGGACGGGCGGCGCCTCCGCGGCCGCACCGCAGCCGGAGCGCCAGAAGCGCTTTCTGACGACGGACCCTCCGCTGGATGCCGCCGTCGTTCCCGCCCTCATCCGCCGGGTCGTCGCCGAGATCGACGCCCGCGTCGACGCCGATATCGGAGCCAGGCGAGCTGGTTACGCAACAGCGCTGATCGACGTGCTCGCGCCCGTGCGGACCCTCCCCCTGGTCAATACCGTCATCGCGGACCTGCGGACGCTGATTCCCGAGGTCCCGAACATGCCGGCGCGGTCCCTCGATGAAGCACTTCCCGAGGCAGCCGAGTGGGCCGTGTTCGACCTCCTGCGTCTGGCCGAGGTGGAGGCGGAAGATGCGCAATCGGAGATCTGCGCCGGCCCGTTGGCAAAGGCGCTGGCGGCGAAATCGCGCGACCTGGCGCTGTGGTGGCTGCAGCGGCGCGCCGTCGAAGCCGCCACCGTCGATCTGATGCGACCCGCTCCGGCGCTCCGCACGGAGCTGCGACACTTCTTTCCGCGCGAGTCCGACCTGGCCTCGTGGATCGAGCAATCGACCGGCGTACCGCTCGCCGAGTGGACATTCCGCGCGTCGATTCCGCAGCCGGTATGGGAAAGAGCGTCATCCGCAAACGCCGGGAGGACGCGGTCGCGCGCCGAAAAGCTGAGTCTCCGGATCCGGCCGCGCGTGGAGTGGCTCGGCCCCTACCTCTCGTCGAAAGACGATCGCGTCCGCTTCGCCGGACTCGACCTCCTCTCCTCCGTCGAGGCCCCGTCGGCCGCACAGGTGGCGAAGCTCATCATCGAGGAGACCGCCCGTGCAAAGGCGAGCGGCGACCCGGTCCCGTTGCTGATTGCGTTGATGGGCGGAATCGCCGCGCTGCTGGGGTTGCTGGAGGCCTCTCCATCCAATCTGCGCCTGGTGGCGCGCGCTCTGGAGTATGCGGTGACGCGTTACTTCCGCGATCCGAAATCGACGCAGGATGCGGCCATGCGCCGAGTGGCCCGAGTCATCCTGGATACGATGCCGCCCGAAGTGGGAAAGATCAATCGGGCCATCGATCGCGCGGCCCGGGGGGCCATGGCCATTCCGCTGAAGACGTTTCCCCATCCCCAGCCTCCTGCCAGCCTGCGCGATCAGGTCTTTGCCGGCGACGAGCTTTCCTTCCTGTTCCGCAACAGCAGCGAGGGGCATCGCCGGTTGGTGCTGCGGCTGATCTCTTCGTTGGATCCGGCATCGCTGTCGATCGTGCGCGAGGCGCTCAGTACCCCGCACTGGCCCATCGAGCTGTCCCTCGCTGCCGGCGTGATCGAACGATTCGAGACCAGCCTCGCCGGCGCCGAGCTGCAGGATGTGCTGCAACTGCTGCGCGAGGCGCGCTCGCGCTTCCGCAGCATCAGCCTTGGCGCCGCGCACGGCGCACTCGTACGGCGGCTGGAGCAACAGGCCGAGCAACCGGACGGATCGTACGGTCCGGTGGCGGTGGTCGGCAGCGAGGCAGACGTTCCGTTTCAACCGTTCTGCAGCCAGCTCGGGGCCGCTCTGGTCACTCGCGAGCTGCCCATCGTGACCGCGAGCGAGCGCCTCGCCGAAGCGATGTGCGAGGAGATGCGGAATCCGCTCGCACCCGGTGTCGTCGTGCTCCTGACCCGAAGCGCCAGAACTGCCCGGGCGCCGGTCGGAGCCAGCGTGCGCGTGGCCGGCAACTCGCTGCGCGACATTCGCGCGGCGATGATCGCCAACGCCCGGGTAGTCATCGTGTTCGGCGGCGCGGAGGGCACGCTCGAGGAATACGCGTTGGCGCGCCGCCGCGGGTTACCGGTAATCGCCGTCGAGTCCAGCGGCGGGACGGCGGCGGCGATTACGAAACAATCTCGTGCCGACCTGACCAGGCTCGCCGAAGGATGGAAACTTCCGACGAAGCGGGAGGAGACCCCGCGCGCGATCGCCACAGCGGCGATGTACGCCGCCGGCCCGCTCACCCGGAACGCCGGCACCACGGACGTATCGCAGATGCGCACGGCGGACCTGATCGGCGCATTGCGGAGGATGAGCGGCAACGCCGATCGCCGCCATGTCGACGCCGTCGCGGAACTGCTTCATGGCGTGCTCGCCATCGGCCGCGTCGGCTCGCATGAGACGGGCGCTGCCCGCAAGCTGGCGAAGAGCGCCCGTCTGCTCGCGGACCGGCACGCGTCGGAGCCTGCCTTCCTCGAGGTCTTTGCGCGCTGCCGATTCACGCTCCTCCTCGTCGAGGCGGCGGCACTCGTGACTGCGAGCGGACGCTGGTCGCGCGAGCCCATCGTTCGCCGCGCCCTCGCAGCCGAGAGGATCGCCGAACTGGAGACGCCCGATCTGAAAACACTTCAGCGGCTTTTTGAACATGCACGGCCGCCGCTGATCTCACGCAACAGGCGCCAGGACATGCTGGCCATGCTGGAGCACGAATGGACGCTTCGAACGAAGATAAAAGGGAAAAGGTAAAAGAGAAGGGTGGCTCCGCCGGATACCGGGGGTCGCTGTCGAAGGCACAGCTACTTTTTCTTTTCTCTTTCTCCCGGCGCGACTGCTACGCCGCTTCCGCCCGTCCGCGCACCCCGTCCAGCAGCCGTTGCACGTCCGACACCGCGGTGATGTCCTGGAGGCCGGTGCGGATGTCTTTGCCGTGGGGGATGCCTTTGGAGAACCAGCCGATGACGGTGCGGGCTTTGTGCAGCTTCCAGCGGTCGATCTGGGGGGCGGCGTCGATCTTGGAGAGATAGCGCTGCATGGCGTCGATGCGGCGCTCGATCTCGTTGGCGACCACCGGCTCGCCGTTCACGTGGGCGTGGATGTCGCGGAAGATGAACGGGTTGTGCAGGGCGGCGCGGCCGATCATCACGCCGTCGACGTTGGTCTGCTCGAACATGCGCACGGCATCCTCGGGCGTCTTCACGTCGCCGTTGCCCCACACGGGGATGGTCAGCTCGCGCTTCACGCTGGCGATGTACCCCCAGTCGCTGGCGCCGGTGTAGGACTCCTTGCGCGTGCGTCCGTGAATGGCGATGGCGGCGACGCCGAGATTCTCGAAGCGCTTGAGCAGGGGGATGACGTCGTCGCTCTCCCACCCTTTGCGCACCTTCACCGTGACCGGGATCTTCACCGCGGCCTTGATCTTCTCGACCACGCGCGCGGCTTTGTCGAAGTCCTTCAGGAGCGCCGAGCCGGCGCCGCTGTTGACGACCTTCTTCACCGGGCAGCCCATGTTGACGTCGACGATGTCGACACCCTGCTGCTCGACGATGGCCGCGGCGTCGTCCATGCGCTCGGGGTCGCCGCCGTAGATCTGGATGGCGACGGGGCGCTCGTTTTCGTTGAAGGCGAGCATCTGGTGGGCGCGGTCGTTCTTGCGCGTCAGTCCCTCGGCCGAGACGAACTCGGACACGACGAGGCCTACGCCGCCGAGCTCTTTGATCAGCGACCGGTAGTACGTGTCGGTGACCTCGGCCATCGGGGCGAGCGCGAGCGGCGTCGGGATGTACACCGACCCGATCGAGAACGAGCGCTGGAGAAAATCCGTCATCGGGTAGTCGTGGAACGTCAGGCGGCATCGATCCCTTCCATGAAGGCATCGATGCCTCGCGCGAACGGAACGATTCCTTCGGCTGAGGCATCGATCGCAGGCGCGACAGGGCGAGGCTCGCTCCGGACGGGGCGGGGCTCACGGTTTATAGGGCAAGACTCACAATTTACGGGGCAGGGCTCACAATTTACGGGGCGGGGCTCGCGGTTTACGGGGCAAGGCTCACGGCCGGCGAGATCGCACGCAACGGCGGAGGGATCGATCTCGCCAGCCGTGCGTCTCGCCCCGTCCCGATCGAGTCACTCCCCGTAAAACGCGAGCCCCGCGCCCTTTAGCGTGAGCCTCCCGCGCTTTAGCATGAACCTGCCGCGCTTTAGCGTGAGCCTCCCGCGCTTTGGCGTGAGCCTCCCGCGCTTTGGCGTGAGCCTCCCGTCCTTTGGCGTGAGTCTCGCCCCGTCTGGCGTGGGCCTCGCGCACTCCGCCGTGAAATCGATCCCGGCACGCCCACCGACGGGCCGTCGGTGGACCGGCCGGCCGGCGGCCGGCGCGCCTCGATCCTGTTAGAATTCAGGGTCGGTCCGGCTGTCCTAATAACATGCGCGTACTCCTTTGCCTGCTGTCCGCTCTTTCTCTCTCCGCTCAGGCGCCGTATCTGGTGAAGGACATCAACACGACGTACGCGGTCGACACCGAGTCGTCGTCGCCCGCGTCCTTCGTGGCCTGGCGGAACCGGGTCTATTTCGTCGCCACGTTGAACGACCAATCCGGCACGGAGCTGTGGAGCACGGACGGCACGAGTGCGGGGACGTCGATCGTCGCGGACATCCTGCCGGGCAGTGCCAGCTCCAGCCCCGCAGCGCTGGCCGTCATCAACGACACGTTTCTCTTCTCCGCCCGCGACGTCAATCACGGCATCGAGCTCTGGACGACGGACGGGACGGCCGCGGACACGAAGCTCCTGCTCGACCTCAGCCCCGGCCCGAATTCCTCGCAGCCGTCGTTCGGCCCGGTCTACAAGAACCGTCTGTACTTCGTCGCGGACGACGGCCTGACGGGCCGCGAGCTGTGGACCACGGACGGCACCGCCGCCGGCACGCGCCAGCTCAAGGACCTCCAGCCCGGCGCGGCGTCGTCGTCTCCGCGTTATTTCGTGACGCTCAACGGCACGCTCTACTTCATCGCCGGCAATGGCCTGTGGAAGTCCGACGGCACCGAGGCCGGGACCGTGCGGGTGACCACGGTCACCGCGCGCGATCTCATCGTGGCCGGGTCCCGGATCTTCTTCGAAGGGTTCACGGCGGAGTCGAGCTGGGAGCCCTGGGCCAGCGACGGGACGGAAGCGGGCACGCACATCGTCAAGGAGATCCTGCCGGGAGCCCGCAGCCCCTGGCTGCCGAACGCGGGCCAGGGGTTCACCGCGATCGGCAACCGGGTGCTCTTCCTGGCCACCGACGACGAGCACGGAAAAGAGCTGTGGACCAGCGATGGCACGGCCGAGGGCACGCAGGTGCTGCGCGATTTCCTGCCGGGACCGGCCGGCCTGAGTTACATGTCCATCGCCCTGTTCCAAGGCCGCGCGGTCTTCTCCGCCGAGGATCAGGAGCACGGCCGGGAGATGTGGGCCACGGACGGCACGCCCGCAGGCACGTCGCTGTTTCTCGACCTGACTCCCGGACCCGAATCGACGGTCCCGTACGCGTTCGTCGTCGCGGGCCAGAAGATGTTCTTCATCGCCGAGAGCGGCGGGGGGGCATACGACTCGCGCCTGTGGGTCACGGACGGCACGATGAACGGGACGCGGCGGCTCCGCGCAGCCGGCGGATCGGATTTCGACTTCCCCGGCGGGGCCATGCGCGCCATTGACGGAAAGCTCTATTTCGCCGGACACACGTTCCTGGCCGGGACCGAGCCGTGGGTGAGCGACGGCACGGACGCCGGCACGCACATGATCGCCAACCTCGGCGCCGACCGCGCGCCGTCGTCGTTCCCGCGGCTCCTCACGGGGACGACCAACCTGCTCTTCTTCCATGCGACCGAGGGGATGCTTGCGGCCTCCAACATCGCGGAGGCGTCGCTCTGGCGCACCGACGGCACAGCCGCCGGCACGTTCAAGCTCCTCGAGACCGGCCAGCACCCGGCCCCGCTCACCAGCGCCGGCCCCTTCGTATTCTTCTATCCACAGGTGAACCACTCCCCGTTGATGATCAGCGACGGCACGCATGCCGGGACGAAGCCTGCCGACGATTTCAGGCGGCGCTTCCAGGACGGGTCGATCTATCGCCTCTTCCCGTTCGGCGACACGCTGTTCGCGTCCATCGGGACCCACGACTACACCCTCTGGAAAACCACGCCGGCCCCGAACGCACCCGCCGTCAACCTCGGCGCCAAAAGCGGGAGCGAGCTGCTCCCGGTGGGCGGCCGCTACATGTTCTTCGGGGAGTCGCCTCACAGCTTCGATTCCGCTCTGTGGATCACGGATGGAACGGTTGCCGGCACCTACCCGGTCGTGCCCGAGCTCGAGAATGCCAGCTACGGGCTGAGCGGGCTCGCCAACGCCGGCGGCACGGCGTACTTCGTCATGAAGAAGCAGGAGGAAGAGAAGGCGAAGCTCTGGCGGAGCGACGGCACGTTCGACGGTACCGTCCCGGTGAAAGAACTGCCGTTCGACTCCACCGAGGAGATCGCAGGGGCCGGCCGGAGAGTCTTCTTCACGGCCAGCCAGGCGCTGTGGACCAGCGACGGCACGGCGGACGGCACGATCGAGCTGGTGAAAACCGTCCTCGAGAGGCCTTATCAGTCCAGCTATCTGAAGCCGCTCGGAGCGCGCATCCTCTTCCTCGTGAGAAAGCCGGAGCTCCAGTACGAGTTGTGGAGCAGCGACGGGACTCCCGCCGGAACGAAACTGCTCGTGACCACGAGCGGCGCCGGCTTCCCCGCCGTCATCGACGGGATCGGCTACTTCGCGCACAGCGATCCGGAGCACGGATCGGAGATCTGGACGACCGACGGCACCCCCGAAGGGACCAGGCTGCGGCTCGACGTCAATCCCGGCCCGGGGAGCTCCAACCCCGAGGAGTTCACCAAAGTCGGCAACGTGCTGTACTTCAGCGCACACACCGCGGGCACCGGCCAGGAGCTGTGGGCGCTTCCGCTGACCGACGCACGCCTGACGATCGGCGATGCACGCGCGGCGGAGTCGGCGCCGGCGGTGCGCTTCCAGGTGTCGCTGGGAGCCGCGGCGACGACGGCGGTGACGGTCGACTACAGCACGTCCGACGGCACCGCCCGGGCCGGACAGGACTATGAAGCGGCGTCGGGCAGGCTGACCTTCGCACCCGGCGAGACCGGCAAGGCCATCGACGTTCCCCTCCTCGGCGACACGTCTCCGGAAAACAACGAGACGTTCGTGCTCACGCTGCGGACCCCGAACGGTGCGCGACTCGTGAGCGCCGAGGCCGCGGGCATCGTCGACGACGACGATCAGCTCGCCGACCTGAGCGCCGCGATGGTGTTCCGCGGCGACGGGTTCAGCTTCCACGAAACAGTCGCGGTCTCCAATCACGGACCGCGCAGTGCGACGAACGTGGACTTCATGTTCACGAACCTTCCCGGCAGCCAGTACGACCAGCCCTGTCCCTCCAGCTGCGGGATTCCGCAGATCGCGCCCGGAGCGATGGCCGAGCACCCGGTATCGTCGACGTACGCCCAGAAGCAGCACTACCGGAGCGCGATCGTGAGCGCGCTGCAGAGCGACGCGAATTCCTCCGACAACGCGGTCTCCTGGACGACGTCACCGTACGAGACCATGGCCATGAGTCCCGCGTATGTGACCGCCGGGAAGACGGCCACGGTGACGGTGTCGGCGCATGCGTCCGTCGCGACTCCGATCCCCGGTTCCTCCGACCCGTCGGTGCTGGCCATCTCTTCGCCGGTGACGAGAAACGGGAACATCGCCACGTTCACAGTGACGGCGGTGAAAGCGGGGACATCGCGGCTCACGGCGGGCGATCAACGCTCCCTGGACGTGCTGGTCGTCGCGCCGGGAACGACCCCGCGCTGGCCGGATGGCGTCGAATTCCGCATCCCCTCCTCGGTCACGCGCTTCGACACGCCGCTGCGCATCACGGTCACGCCTAGAAGCACCGCGCCACTGACGGGAGCTCTGGCGACGGGAGCGATCGCCGTTCTGTCGGGCGGGCAGGAGCTCGCGCGCCAGGTGCTGAACGGGGCGTCGCCGGTGAACATCCCGGTGTACTTCCCCTCCGCCGGAGGGTTCCCCTACCGGATCGAGTACAGCGGCGATGCGAACTTCCTCCCCCAGACACACCACGCTTCGGTGTCCGTCAGCAAGGGCAAGGTGAGCGTCACCGGACGTCTGGAGAAGGTCGCGGGCGACAACCATGCGTACGTGGTCAAGGTCCGCGTGGAAGGCGTCCCCGGCTACGCACCCACGGGATCGCTGCTCCTGCTCCACAACGGCGTGGTCCAGGGGTCGGCGGCGCTGACTCCGTCCCCGAACGGGGCGTCGACCGCGGAGACGACGCTCGTGAACCTGCCCGAGTCGCCCACGATCACGGTGCGCTTTGACGGTAGTGCGCTGTACGACCCGGAATCGCAGGACTTCCGTCTCGTCGAGTCCCGCACTCGCGCGGTTCGCCACTGAGGACATCCATGCGTAAAGTCACACTCGCCGTTCTCTTCGCCGCCGCATCCGCGCTCGGCGCGCAGACGCCGTACCTCGTCGACGACATCAATTCGACGACCGCGGCATCCCCCATCTCGTCGTCGCCGAAGAATTTCGCCCGCTTCGGATCACGGATCTATTTCGCCGCGCTTTCGAGCGCATTGGGCGAAGAGCTGTGGTCCACGGACGGCACGGCGGCCGGCACGGTGATGGTGGCGGACCTCGTTCCGGGCACGCTCGGGTCGGCGCCGTCGCGGTTCACGGCCCTCAACGGGATCCTGCTCTTCAATGCGTCGGACCAGTACGGGCAGGAGCTGTGGGCGACCGACGGCACGGCCGCGGGCACGCGCCGCATCGCGGACATCTATACGTTGTCGCAATCGTCTACGCCGGGCGATCGGGCGGTCATCGACGGGAAGATGATCTTCGCCGCGACGGACGGTGTGAACGGCCGCGAGCTGTGGATCACCGACGGCACTCCCGCGGGAACGCGGTTCTTCAAGGACCTCGTCCCCGGTCCCGAGAGCTCCAGTCCGCACTCGTTCGCGCAGCTCAACGGCACCTTCTACTTCGGTGCGGAGAACGGGCTCTGGAAGACGGACGGCACCGAGGCCGGCACCGTGCTGGTGAAGCCGGACGCCTCCCTGAGCAATCTCATCGTCGCCGGCTCGCGCATGTTCTTCTATGGGTATTCGGAGAATGCAGGCAGGGAGCCGTGGGTCAGCGACGGCACGGCGGGTGGTACGCACCAGATCGTGGACGTCAATCCCGGCCCGGGGGGAACGGCGTTGTACTCCGACGTCATGATGCCCCTGGGCAATCGCGTGCTCTTCAGCGCGCACGAACCGCAGCATGGCACCGAGCTATGGATCACCGACGGCACCGCGGCCGGGACCCGGCTCCTGCGCGACATCGATCCCGGCTCGGAGGGCGGATTCCCCGGCACCTGGATCGCGTCGAACGGAAGCATCGCGTTGTTCGTGGCCCATACGCCGGAATCAGGCACGGAGCTTTGGAAAACGGACGGCACTCCCGCGGGCACGACGCTGCTGCGCGAATTCGATCCGGGCCCACGCCCCGGCCTGGTGACTCATCTGATCACCGTCGGCAGTTCGTTCGTGTTCACCACGACGACGTCCACCAGCACGCACTTCTGGACCTCGGACGGCACCGCCGCGGGCACGCGCGAGACCGCCGCCTTCGCACCGCCGCTTTTCTTCGGGTCGCGCTTCACGAACATCGACGGCACGCTGTACTTCTCCGCCGCCAACGCCTTGAACGGCTACGAGCCGTGGAAGAGCGACGGCACGGCCGCGGGCACCGCGATGATCGCGAACATCCGGCGAGACAGTGCACCATCGTCGGATCCGACGAACTTCCGCATCGCCGGGGACTGGATCTATTTCAACGCCTGGGACGGACTCGCGCACGGCTCCAGCGATCGCAATTCATTCTGGCGCAGCGATGGGACGCCCGAGGGAACGGTGAAGATCTCGGAAGAGGTCCCGTCCAGCGACCCGCAGGTCGCGGTCGGACATACCCTGTTCTTCCTGCGGAATTCCTCCGAGCTGTGGATGACCGACGGCACGCCCGATGGCAGGAAGCGGGCGACGGAGATGGAGAAACGCTTCCCGCAGCGGCCGTCGCTGCGCTTCGTCCTCGGCGACAGGATCCTCGCCAACGCCGGCCAGCAGCTCTGGGCGACGACGCTGACTCCGGGCGCACCCGCCGTGCCGCTCGGCTCCGCGGGCGGATCCGGGTTCGTGGAGGTCGCCGGCCGCGCCTTCTACCTCACGAACGACTCTGGCGCGTCCGTCTTGTGGTCGACCGACGGCACACCCGAGGGGACATACGTCGTCAGGAGGTTCCCGGACGGAATCTCCGGCGTACCGGCCGCCGTGGGCGGTCACGTCTATTTCGTCACGGCCGGCTCGACGCCGGCGGTCTGGCGGAGCGACGGGACAGCCGATGGCACAGTCGCCGTCCCCGGGTTGCCGATCCGTGCCGGAGGAGGCCTCGTGCCGGCCGGCTCGCAACTGTATTGCTTCGACAGCGCCGGAACGTTGTGGGTCACGGACGGAACCGCCGCGGGAACACGTCCGTTGCCGGCCAAGCCCATCGAGCGATACACGGTCACCCTCGGCAATTCGATCCTCTTCCACCAGACGGTCGGGACGACCCATGAGCT
The DNA here is from genome assembly GCA_963821585.1 of uncultured Acidobacteriota bacterium. GTDB lineage: Bacteria > Acidobacteriota > Thermoanaerobaculia > Gp7-AA8 > Gp7-AA8 > QHVT01. Next base: position 737,692 of record CAWGEI010000003.1, on the reverse strand, counting down.
GTGGATCAGCGACGGGACGCCGGAGGGAACGCACGAGCTTTACGACTTCGGACAAGGTGCGACGACGACGTATGTGGTCGGATACCTGAGCGCGGGCGGACAGGTGTTCTTCAATGCGTACACGCCGGCACTCGGAAGGGAATTGTGGGTCACGGACGGCACGGCCGCGGGGACGAAGCTCGTGACCGATGTCGAGCCGGGGATCCTCAGCAGCTCGCCACAGTCTCTGCACCGCGCCGGGGAACGGATTTTCTTCGCCGCCTCGACCGCGGCACTGGGACAGGAATTGTGGGCGATGCCGCTCGGGCTCACGCCGCGCATCGCGATCGGTGACGTCCGCGTGGCGGAAGCGGAGACGACGGCGCGCTTCACGGTGTCGCTGGCTTCCGCGGCAGCGCAGACGGTGACGGTGGCGTTCGCGACAGCCAGCGGAACGGCCAGCGGCGGCAGCGACTATGACGCGGCCTCGGGCACGCTCACGTTCGCCGCGGGCGAAACGTCGAGGACGATCGACGTGCGCGTCCACGCGGATGCGTCGGCGGAGAACGACGAGACTTTCCTGGTGACGCTGCGGGAGCCGTCGGGAGCCACGATCGAGACGGCGGCCGCGGCGGGGATCATCGAGGACGACGACCGCACCGCGGACGCGGGACTCGCTCTCGACTTCTCGCAGCTCCGCAACCGGTACGGGAACGTGCTGCTGACGAACGCCGGCCCGGGCACGGCGACGAACCTCCAGCCACGCTTCACGTCGACGCCGGAGTCCTACGAGCCCTCTATTTGTGCGCGCTGCCGTTTCCTCAGTCTGGCACCGGGCGAATCGACGCAGGCCTTCTGGCGGCAGGCGATCGGGCAGCAGTACTTCACGGCGACGGTGAGCGCACGTGAGCACGACCCGAACGCGGCGAACAACAGCGTGGCCTGGACGATGAACGGGTCGATGGCGATGGAGGGCCTGGATCTCGCGCCGGGAGCGCAGGCGAAGGTCTGGATCGCGTCGTACTCCTCGGCGACGTTGAGCCTCGAGTCGTCCGACCCGGCGGTGCTGACGGTGCCGGCGAGCATCGACGTGAGCGGCACGCCGGTGAGCTTCACGGTACACGGGGTCGCGCCGGGCACGGCGACGATCCGCGCCTTCACGGCGGCGAATCCCGTGGAGACGCTGGTGGTCCACGTCGTCGCCCCGGGGACGCAGCGGCGCTGGCCCGGCGCCGTGTGGACGTCGATGAACGCGCAGTATCTGGGGTTCCACGCCCAGGCCGTGTTCCGGTTCTTCACGACCGCCACCGCGCCGTTCAACGGCCAGAGCGCAACGGGCACCGTGACGCTGAGAGAGAACGGCGTCGAGTTGGGCCGCCTGACGCTGAGGCCGGGGATGCGGCAACAGGGGCAGCTCGCGGCGTACGTCCCGAAGATCGGCAGGAGCACGTTCACGGTCGAATATTCGGGGGACGCGAATTTCCTGCCGTCGTCGCAGCCGCACGAGGTCGAAGGGACGCGCGGCTTCGTGACCCTGGAGGCGACCGCGGTCCGCAAGGGATCGAGCGTCATCGTGCGCACCCACATCACCGGATCGCCGATCGCCGGCCCGGAAGGCACCATCCGGATCGGCACCGGCGCGGATGTTCCCTTGACTTCCATCGGCCCCGGCATCGCGACGGCGGAGGTGACGCTGCCGGATGTCCCGGAGAGCACGACCACGCTCACGGTCTCCTACTCGGGCGACCTGCGCTACCTCGGCAGTCAGCAGGACGTGCGCATCAAGGACGAACGGCGGCGGACCGTGCGGCACTGACGGAAGTACAATCCGCCTCCAGTCGTTACCCAACCAGGAGGAAAAAGATGCGGAAACTCATTCTCGCCGGGACGCTCGCGCTCACGGCCGTCACCGCCAGCGCCGCCACCATCGCCGGTGTGAAGATCGAAGATACGAGCAGCGTGGCCGGACAGAACCTCGTCCTCAACGGCGCCGCGCTGCGGAAGAAGTTCGTAGTGAAGGTGTACGTCGGCGCGCTCTACCTGCCGTCCAAGCAGGCCAACGCCGCGGCGATCCTCGCCGCCGACGCCCCGCGCCGCCAGGTGATGCACTTCCTGTACGACGTCGACAAGGGCAAGATGGCCGAGGCGTGGGAGGAAGGCCTCGAGGACAACACGCCGAATGCATCGGCCGAGGTCAAGACCGCGTTCAAGACCCTGTCGACCTGGATGGAAGACATGAAGGAAGGCCAGCGCATCGTCCTCACCTACGCGCCCGGCACCGGCACGACCGTCGAAGTGAACGGCAAGAACAAAGGCACCCTCGGCGGCAAAGCCGTCGCCGACGCGATCCTCAACACCTGGATCGGCCCGAAGCCAGGCCCCGGCGGGGATTTCAAGAAGGGCGTTTTAGGGCAGTAACTAAACGTAGGGCGTGGCTTCAGCCCGCCCCCCCGTGGGTGGGGGCGCTCCCCCCACCCACCCCGAGTGGCGGCGCGGGACGCCGCCACACCAGCCGCCGGGACGGCGGCGCTCCGACACGGCGCCCTGATTGCACGTGCATACACCCGTGCATATCATGGCCCTGTGGCCGAGTTCGAATGGGATCCGACCAAGGCTGCGAGCAACCACGCGAAGCATGGTGTGCACTTCGCCGATGCCGTTGGTGTGTTCAACGACGATTTTGCAATCACGATCGAAGACACCAGCACGAACGAGGAGCGATTCAAAACGCTCGGGATGGACTTCCTTGGGCGAGTCCTGGTCGTCGTCTACACCTATCGCGAAGACAGTATCCGGCTGATCTCTGCGCGTGAAGCGACGGCGCGGCAACGGGCAGCCTACGAGGGAACACGACGATGAAAAAGACAGACGATTTCTCAGCCGGGAAACGAGGGGCGGTCGTTCCGGTCCCGAAAGGGAAGACGCGCATCACGATCCGGATCGATGACGAGGTGCTCGACTGGTTCCGCGATCAGGTGAACGCCGCCGGCGGTGGGAACTATCAGACGATGATCAACAGCGCTCTACGCGAGTACATCGAAAACCGGAGCGTGCCGCTGGAAAAGACGCTGCGGCGGGTGATCCGGGAGGAGCTCCGCAGGCGCGGAGCGGCATGATGGCGCCCTACATCGGCCGCGCGATGAAGAAGAGTTTGACTGTCGCCGCGTTCATTGAGTCGGCTTCGTCGTAGGGGTCGAAGTCGAGGACTTGGACGGGCGTCAGGCCGGCGGTGGCGAGCATCCTGGTGATCTCGCGCTCGCTGTAGGCGCGCTGGCGGTGTTGTTCGCGGATGTCGACGCGCTCGCCGTTGATCCTGGCCCAGCCGGTGACGGCGGCGCGGCCGATTTTCTCGCGGCGGCGGTAGGTCGTGGCGATCTCGAGGTGGTAGTCGCGGCCTTTGGCGATGTAGGGCTCGGACAGGCCCCAGACCTCGGGATAGATCTCGGGATGGTTGACGTCGAAGAGGAACAGCGAATCGGGGTCCATGACGCCGCGGACGGAGTGGAAGGTGGCCTGGAGGTCGTCGGGCTCGAGCATGTGGTTGAGGCTGTCGTAGAGGCAGGTGATGCGCGCGAATCTGCGGCGGAAGGGCAGCATGCGCATGTCGCCGGCAACCCCGCCGTTCGCGATCTGCAGCATAGGGAGCGACGCGTCGACGCCCACGGACTTCCAGCCGCGCTCGCGGAACCAGCGCACGGTCATGCCCGTGCCGCAGGCGACATCGAGGTGCGTGCGCTTGGGCGTCGGATGGCGATCGAGGGCCTCGGACACCATGCGGCTGGCGGCTTTGAAGAAGCGCTCGCCGAGGGCGCGGTCGTACGCGTAGGCGAACGCGTCATAGGCCTCGGACGTCATTCGCCAGGCCAGCGGTAGAAGCCTTCCCCGCTCTTCTTTCCGAGCTTGCCGCCGCGGACCATGTCGCGCAGGAGCTGTGGCGGCTCGAAGCGGTTGCCCAGGGTCGCGGCGAGGTATTCGGCGATGCCGAGGCGGACGTCGAGGCCGACCAGGTCGGTGAGGCGCAGCGGTCCCATGGGATGGTTGTAGCCGAGCTCCATCGCCCGGTCGATGTCTTCCGCCGACGCGACGCCTTCCTCCAGCATGCGGATGGCCTCCAGCCCGATCGCGACGCCGAGACGCGAGGTGGCAAAGCCCGGGCTGTCGCGGACGAGAATCGGCGTCTTGCCCATCTTCTCCGCCACCTCGCGCACCTGCGCGACGGTTTCGTCCGAGGTGCGCTCGCCGCGGACGATCTCGATCAGCTTCATGAGATGCGGCGGATTGAAGAAGTGCATGCCGATGAAGCGGTCGCGCCGCTCGACGTTGCCCGCGAGCTGGCTGATGGAGATCGACGAGGTGTTCGTCGCGAGGATGGTCTGCTCGGAGCAGAAGAGGTCCGCCTGCGCGAAGAGCTCGACCTTCAGTTCGAGGCTTTCCGGAACGGCTTCGATGATCAGGTCCGCGCCGTTCACGGCCGGCTCGAGCTCGGGGATGAGCTGCACGCGAGCCAGCGCCTGGACGGCGGCGTCTTCACCGAGCTTGCCCTTTTCGACACCCTTCCGGAGAATCGACTCGACGGCGGCGCGCGCGGCATCGAGGGCGGCGGGCTCCGCGTCGAACATCACGGTCTCGTAACCGGCCACCGCGGCGAGATAGGCAATACCCCGGCCCATCGTTCCGGTGCCAAGGATCGAGATCTGGCGCATCATTGGACGGAGTGTATAGCAGGAGGACGACGATGGGATTCGTGAAGGAGTTCAAGGAATTCGCGGTCAAAGGAAACGTGCTCGACCTCGCGTTCGCGGTGATCATCGGCGCCGCGTTCGGCAAGATCATCGACTCGCTGGTGAAGGACGTCCTCATGCCGCCGCTGGGCCTGCTGTTGGGCGGGATCGACTTCACGAACCACTTCGTGACGCTGAAGGGCCAGAAGTTCGCGACGCTGGCCGAGGCGCAGGCGGCGGGGGCGGTGACGATGAACTACGGCGTGTTCCTGAACGCGATCGTGAGCTTCATGATTATCGCCTTCGCGATCTTCCTCATCGTGCGGCGGCTGAACGCGGCGGCGCGGAAGGAGGCCGTGGCGGTGATCGCGACGACGCGGGCGTGTCCGGAGTGCCTGTCCGACATCCCGCTGGAGGCGAAGCGTTGCAGGTATTGTTCGGTGACGGTGGGAACGGCGGCGCCGGCGAGGCTGATCTAGCGCCTATTTTTTCGCGCGCATCGCTTTCGCGTTTTCCGTGCAGTTCAGCGCCTCGGCGAGCTGGATCGCGTTCATTCCGCCGGAGGACTTGATGTCCGCGCGGGCGCCAGCTTTCACGAGCAGGCGGACGATCTCGGTTTTGTCGCAGTCGGTGGCGACGCGCATCAGCGCGTTGGTGTTCACATCGTCGGTGGCATTCACGTCCGCGCCGGCTTCGATGAGGTACTTCACGATGTGCGGATGGCCGAACATCGCGGCGCTGACGATGGGCGGCGTGCTGTCGGCCTTGTGGTCGGGTGAGTAGCCGGCGGCGATGAAGAGCTTCACCACTTCCAGATTGCCGTCGACGGCCGCCCCGGTGAGAAAGTCGCCGGTCGGCTCGGGATAGCCCAGCTCGCGCAGCTTGCGGAGTGCCTCGCGCTGCGCGGCGTTCTCGGGCTGGCGGACCTTCTCCGCGGTCGGCTCTTCGTCCGGCGAGCCGCCGAGGTTCCACATCTCGCTGAGGATCTTCCAGGTGCCCTGTTCGCGGACGAAGTTGATGCGCCCCGTCGACGCGTTCTCCTCCACGTCCGCGACGACGATCAGGGTCGCGTCGTCGCCGTCGATGATCTCGTCGTGCGCGCGAAGATTCGCCTTGGGCGAGAGGACGTCCATCGCCGAGAGGGCTTCGCTGGCCGTTTTCTTCGAAAGCTCCGCGCGGCGGCCGGCGGACAGATAAAACTTCGCGGCGGCGGCGTCGTCCTGAGCGATGGCCTTCTGGTAGTTCTGATAGATCGGGAACAGCTCGGCGGCGTGGAGAGCAGTGGCCATCACGGCCACCGCGCAGACAAAGACGACCCGGAGGACGCGCTTCGTCATACCGCCTTCATCGCCAGCGAGAGGATCTCACGGTGGGTGAAGTAGTTCACGGCCGGATCGTCCAGATGGAACGTGTACGTGAACCGCTCGTCGTTGTCGGCGACGAAGGTGAACCGGAAGTAGCGGTTCTCCGTTCCGTCGCCGAACTCCTTGATGTTGGTCGACTGGCCGCTCTCCTCCTCCACCTTCATCACGCGATAGAGGCGGTGCGCGCTGATGGGGAGGTCGTCCGGCGGGTAGTGGATAAACTGGATGGCGTAGATCGTCTTGGGATCGATCTCGCGCTGCGGATACTCCTGCACCCCCTCGGCGCCCACGCCGGTGAACCAGGTCTCGTCTTCCTTGAAAAGGACGAGGTTCGCGGAGTTCTCGGTCATCGGCAGCGCACCGCGGTCGAGGTGGATGTGCTGCTCCGGATCGGTGGCGTCGCGGAGCTGGGTGAGGAGGTCGATGAGGTACTGGAGGCCCTCGCGGGTGCCGGTGAGGGCGACTTCGTCGTCCTCGTCAGAGATCCAGAGGTCGAGCCAGGCTTCCTTCGGAAGCTTGATCCGGCTCTCGAGCGTCTCCCGGGTGATGGGGGCAAAGTCGAGGCGTTTGGCCGCGGCGAGCAGGAACTCGTTGCAGTGCGGATCTTCGATCAGGTTCTGTCGCGCGTATTCGATCGCGGCTTCATACGCACCTTTGCGACCGAAATCGTGGCTCAGGTCGAACGGCCCGACGATCTGGTCGAGGAGCTGATCGTAGCGTTCGGCGGGTTTGGACATAGCAGCCGTACAACCGCGAGAAATCTAGCATATTTCCGAGGAGGCTCCGTCCCCCTCGTCAGGAACCGAACTTCGTGTTGCCGGCGTCGTAGGTCCGCCCCCGCCAGTGGAGTTGTTTCCGGATTCCGGTGATCCAGACGGAGCGGACGAGAATCCAGCACCACGTGCCGATCATCAGCGGATGCCCGAGGATCGCGTTGTCGAGGCGGTAGCCGATGGCGGCGAAGAGGACGACCCGCGTGAGGATGACGAGCGCGACCGCCGCGATGGCGACCGGATTGCCCGTGAGCGCGAGCGCGAACGGGAGCAGGTGGAAGGCGATGGCGAGGGTGAAGAACAGCACCGCGAAGACGTAGTTGTAGCCTAAGACGGCGAAGGCATTCTTGGTGAAGCCGCGGACGATCTCGCCGAGGCCGTGGTACATGCGGACCGAGACCCGCCTCTCCGCCCGCACGACCTCGGTATGCCGGCCCCCGCGGCGCATGAGCCGCGCGAGGGCCACGTCATCGATGACGGCGTCCTTCAGCGACTCGTGGCCGCCCATGGCTTCGTAGTCCTCGCGGCGCACGAGGTTCCCCGGGCCCCCGCCGACGGCGAGGAGCGGCGTGCGGATCCGGTTCGCGAGCCAGAGCGGGAGGAACGAGAACGCGAAGACCGCGAGGTTGGGCATCACGATGTGCTCCCAGAACCCGTGCATCTCCAGGCGCGGGAAGAGCGAGACCAGCGCGGCGTCGCAGGATTCGAGGTGCGCGACGGCCGCGGTGATGGCGTCGGGCGCATAGATCACGTCGGCGTCGACGAAGAGGAGCAGCTCGCCCGTCGCGCGGTGGCTGCCCTGGTGCAGCGCCCACGGCTTGCCCAGCCAGCCGACGGGCGGCTCCTCGTTGTCCACGACGAGGAGCGTCTCGAAGCGCGCGAGGATCTCGCCGGTGCCGTCGACTGAGCGGTCGTTGACGACGATGATCTCCAGCTCGGAATATGTCTGGGCCAGGAACGCCCGCACGGTGCGCTCGATCGCCCGCTCCTCATCGCGCGCCGGGATGATCACCGAGACGCGCGGGAAGCGCCGCGGGAGCCGCGGCGTCAGTTTCGGCGTGAGCGCGAGATTGAGGAGGGTCCGCGCGAACGCGAGGACCCAGAATCCAAGGATCAGATACGAGAGAAGAAGCAAGTCCTGAGTCCTGAGTGCTGAGTCCTGAGTACCGCTAATCCCTCAGGACTGAGGACTCAGGACTCAGGACTGGCGTGTCAGCTCGCTCGGCGGGCCGCCTCGACGACGTACGGCGACTCGGGGAACTCGGTCGTGATGCGCTTGTACGCTTCCTTCGACTTCGCCGCGTTACCCTGGACTTCCCAGGCCTGCGCGAGGAGGACGAGCAGCGAGTCGCCGGGGAGGACCGGCTCGGTCTTGGCGAGCTCGGCGTCGAGCTCCTGCGCCACCTTCGCGGCTTCGCCGTTCTCGATGCGGAGCTGGTACAGGCTGAACTTGGCCGTGCTCACCAGGATGTGGTCACCGTGGTCGCTGACAAAGTCCTCGAGGAGCGTGCGGGCGGTCTTCACGTCGCCCTTGCTCACGGCCATGCGGGCAACGTAGAGACCGGCGACGTCCGCCGCGTCGGTGCCCGAGTGCTTGTCGCGCAGGTCCTTGAACGCCTTCTCCGCCGCGGTCGTCCGCTCCGCCTCGGTCTTGAAGTGCGGCCCGGTCAAGCCTTCCGGCTTCGTCTCGCCGATCGAGGCGTCGGCGGTCTCGATGGCGACGGCCAGCGCCTGCTGGGCGGCTTCCTCGCTCTTGCCCCGGTAGAAGTAAATGCCGTACGCGATCACCGCGATGGCGATGATGCCGCCGCCGATGGCCAGCAGCAGCCGCTGGTTGGCGCGGGCGCGTACCGACAGTGCGCCGATCTCGTCGACGAACTTGTCGTGTTTCAAATCATGTCGTTGTTGACGATCCATGGAGAGGAATGCCTCCGAAAGTAGAGGGGGAGACTCTAGTTCAGGCGCGGGCAACCGTCAAACTCCGCGACGGATTCCCGCTCGTGGATTTACAATGGCGCAGTCCAATTCAGCGCAGCAGAGCGGGGCATTGTTGTTGCACTGAGGCGACTTCACGAATTCGATCTGGCAGAACGGGAGAATCATGACCGCGCGGCGCGCGTTAACGGCTTCGATCCTCGCACTCGTCTCCGTCGCTGCGCTCGCTGCCCCGCGGCGCACCAGCCCGGAATCTCCCACCGCCACGGTGCTCTGCTACCACATCGTGGAAGCTCCGGCCGCTCCCCGGATGCACATCGATCGTGAGACGTTTCGCCAGCATCTCCGCTATCTGGAGATGACCGGCTACAACGTCATCCCGCTGCGTCACCTGTACGAGTACGTCGCCGGGAAGCGCGCGTCGATCCCGAAGAACGCGGTGGTCATCACCATCGACGACGGCTGGCGGAGCACGTACACCGAGGCGTTCCCCGAGCTGCAGAAGCGCAAATTTCCGTTCACGGTATTCATTTATCCGAAGATCATCGGCCAGACCTCGAACGCGCTGTCGTGGAAGCAGATCAAGGAAATGTCCGACGCGGGCGTCGACATCCAGAGCCACTCGCTCTCCCATCCCTACCTGACTAAGCGCAAGCACAGCTCGAAGGGCGATAAGGCGTACGCCGAGTGGCTGGCCAGGGAGCTCGGGGAGAGCCGCCGGATCCTGGAGAAGGAGACCGGCCAGAAGGTGCAGTTCCTCGCCTACCCGTACGGCGACTACGACGATCGCGTGGCCGAGGCGTCGGTGAAGGCGGGATATACGGCGGCGCTGACGTGCGACTTCGGCCGCGTGAAGAAGGGCAGCGATCCTCTGAAGATGAAGCGGTTCGTCATCGACGACCGGATGGACTTCACCGCGTTCCGCAAGTACATGGGCGCGACGCCGATGCAGCTCGCGGAGATGACGCCGAAGCCGGGCGTGATCGACACCGGGGTGACGACGGTGTCGGCAAAGATCCCGGGGTTCCAGAACCTGGACCCGAAGTCGGTCGGCATGGCCCTCCTGAGCCTCGGCAACACGGTGCCGTACTCGTACGACGCGAAGAACGGCGCGATCAGCTTGGCGGTGCGCGACGGGATCAACGCGATGAAGGCGCGGTATCACCGGGCGGTGGTGTGGGGCACGGATACGAAGACCGGCAAGCGCGTCGAGGCGACGTGGGTGTTCCGGTTGCCGGATCCCCTCAAGCCGCCCGCCCCCGCGGCGGACCAGCCGCTGCCGAAGGTGGTGGCGGCCAGCGTGGTCGCGGCGCCGGGCGTGGGCGGCGGCGGTTCGCCGAAACGGTGACCCTTCCCTTTCGCCCGCTACGCAGGCTCGTTTTCCCGCCCGCGCGGGTTGCCCCGGCTGAAGCCGGGGCCTATTATCTGGAGCCGCCTACGGCGGCGAAAACCCGGCCCGCGTAGCGGGCCCAAGGCAATAGACCCCGGCTTTAGCCGGGGTAGCCGGGCGCGGTCCCGAAACAAGCCCGCGTCAGCGGGCGACAGAACGCCCCTACGCCGGCAGCTTGATCTCGGGCTCTTCCTCGCGCTGGCGGTAGAGGATCGCGATCTTGCCGATCCCGCCCGCGATCAGCGCGTCCGCGGCGTCGGCGAGCTGCGCGGTCATCGCGCGGCGGTCGCTGCTGTCCTCGACGTCGATGCGGATTTTGATCAGCTCGTGGATGTCGAGGGACTTCCGGGTCTCCTCGATGACCGACTGCGTCACGCCGCCTTTGCCGATGCGCACGACGGGCGACAACGGGTGCGCGAGGCCTTTGAGGAACTGCTTCTGCTTGCCTGTCAGCTCTGCTGCTTTCATTTCACGGCCTTTGTGCGCTGCAAAAACGCGTCCGCCGGCTCGAAGCCGGTCAGCCGCGCGTCCTTCATCTCGGCGCCACTGGCGTCGATGAAGACGATGGTCGGAACGCCGGCGATCCCGTACTGCTTCGTCAGCGCCATGGTTTTTTCGTCGCTGGTCACGGTGAGGTCCGCCTTCACGCGGACGAAACGGTCGAGCTCCGCGATGACCGCCGGATCCGAGAACGTCTTCGCGTCGAGCTCCTTACACGGCAGGCACCAGTCGGCGTAGAAGTCGATGACCACCGGCTTGCCCGACTCCCGCGCGGAAGCCAGCGCCTTCGTGTCGTACTTCGCCCACTGCACGCCGTCGCCCTGCTTCCGCGGAATCGCGAACGCGACTCCGGACACCAGCAGCAGGATCGCGATCGCGATCCGCCACACCGTGGCGCCCTGCGAGCGGGAGAAGAAGAACAGGAACGCCGCGCCGATGAGAAGGCTCGCGGCCACGCCGTACTGGAACGCGAGCTCGCCGATCAGCGGCCGCAGGAAGTAGAACGCCATGGCGATGAGGATGAAGCCCATCGCCTTCTTCACCTGCACCATCCACATCCCCGACCGCGGCAGGGTCGACGCCGACGACGAGAAGATGCCGAGGAGAAGGTACGGCACGCCCAGGCCGAGGGCCAGGACGAAGAACATCAGGAAGCCGAGGAAGGGGCTCTGCAGCGCCGCCACCAGCGCAATCAGCGAGATCACGAACGGGCCCACGCACGGCGCCGCGACGATGCCGATCAGGAGGCCCATCACCAGCGCGCCGCCCAGGCCGCTCTGGCCGCCGGAACGATTGGAGATGAACTGCGGCACGCGCAGCTCGAACGCGCCGAACATCGACGAGGCCATGATCAGCATCAGCGCCGCGAAGAAGATCAGCACGCCCGGATGCTGCAGCCAGGCGCCGAACAGCTTGCCGGACAGCGCGGAGAAAACGCCCAGCACGGAGTACGTTACGGCGAGGCCGAGGACGTACAGCGAGGAGAGCGCCACCCGGCGCCCCGTGCTCGAGCCGGACTGCTGGGAGAAGTAGCCGATCGTGATCGGGATCAGCGGGTAGACGCAGGGAGTGAGGTTCAGCGCCAGGCCGAGAACGAAGATCGCGAGGAGCGTGAGCGGCAGGCCGCGAGCGGCCAGCGTCCCGGCCACGTCGCTCGAGAGCAGCGAGGAGCGCTGGGGGTTCTTCGGTGCAGCGGAGAGCGGCGTGAAGTTCGGGGAGGCTACGACGCCCGCGGAAATCTTCGCGATGTCGATGGTTGCCGTCGCCTGATTGGGCGCGAGGCAGACCTTGTCGCTGCACGCCTGATACTTCAGCGTCGCGGCAAGCGCCGTCGCCCCGGGCTTCAGCTTCGCGCGGAACGGGATCTGGAACTTGCCGTCGAAGACCGCCAGCGGCTTGCCGTTGGTGAACTCGAACGCCTTCATCTGGTGCGGCGGGTAGCTCAGCTCGACGTTGTCCGCGTCGAGCACGAGCTCCGTCGGGATCGCAAAGTCCTCGGTCGGCTTGTTCGAGTTGACGTGCCACCCGTCGACGATCGTGACGGTGACGGTGCCCTCGACGTCATCGCCGGCGCGCTTGTGCAGCGACCCTTCGAGGGACGCTTTCGGCGTGGCGTCGCCGCCGAAGCCGAACTGCGCGAAGGAAGGGACGGCGGTGAGAAGGACGAAGGCAAGGACCGAGGCGTACTGTCTCAATTCTAATTACCCGTATTGCCCGCCGGGGCCGCCAGGCGCCGCTCGAGGTCCGGCAGCACCGAATCCACGGTGCCGAGGTGCGGAGAAGCCGGAAATTTCTTCTTGAACGCGCGGAGCTCGTTGACGGCGCCGAGGAGATTGTTCTGGGCCACGTAGATCTGTGCGCCGAGGAGCGTCGCTCGCTCCACCGCGTCGCCGCGGGTGCTCACCGCGGTCAGCGCCCGGATGGACTTCTGGGCATCGTCGTAGCGGTTCTGCAGCGCATACACGAACGCGAGCTGGTAATACGACTCGTCGCGAATGGAGGCCGGAACCCCCTTCTCAGCCGTCAGTTTCTTGAGCCGCGCCTCGCTCTGACCGTAGGCGCTGCGGCTGACGAACTCCTTCGCCAGCTCGAGGCGGCCGGGGTAGTCCTTGGCCATGGCCGCTTCGTTTTTCACGCGCTTCTCGAAGGCCGCGTGCTTCGTGCGGGTCTCGGCGAGCATCTGCACGAACTGCGCGGGAGGCGCGTAGCCGCGGATGGAGCCGGCCAGGGCGAGGTCGGGGGTGAGGAGCAGGAACGTCGGCAGCGACGTCACCCCGTACTTGCGCTGGAACTCGGAACCGTCCTTCTTGTCCTCGGTGTCGAGGCGGAGGAGCACGACGTCGTCGGTGGCCTTCTGGAACGCCTCGGACGGGAAGACCTCGCGCTCGAAGCGATGGCACCAGCCGCACCACTCGGCGAACATGTCGACGAGGATGAGCTGGTTCTTCTCTTTCGCGACTTTCTGCGCCGCGGCGACGGACTTGTGCCACGGCCCGGCAAATGTCTGTGAAGCAAAGGCAAGCGCCAGCGCTGCGGCTAGGGTTAATCGTCGGGTCAAGAGAGGGCCTCCGCGGCTCGAAACGAGGGGTCCGGAACCCCTATTCCGAGCGTTTTGCACCGACGGGTGACAAATCCGTGGCCTGATTTTTCATCTGCGCGTGCTTTCGCGCGGCCTCGATGAACGCCGTGAAGAGCGCGGACCCGCTCTTCTCGGCGGTCATGTCCTCGGGATGCCACTGCACGCCGAGATAGAAAGGATGCTTCGGGTCCTCCACTCCTTCGACGATGCCGTCCGGCGCGAGCGCGGTCACGCGCAGCCCCTGGCCGACCTTGCGGATGGCCTGGTGGTGGGAGGAGTTGACGTTGAGCTCGAGAGCGGGAAGAACGCCCGCGAGCTGGGTCCCCTTCTCGATGATGACGTCATGCCGGGCCCGGTCCTCCGGGATGCTGGCGTGCCGGATCTCGGTGTCGTGCTGCGAGTCGATGTCCTGGATCAGCGTGCCGCCCGCGGCGACGTTCATGACCTGGAGCCCGAGACAGATCCCGAGCATCGGAACATCGTGCTTGCGTGCAGCCTCGGCGAGGGCGAGGTCGTTCGCCTGTCTCCGGACGTCCATGGGATCGACGGTGGGATGGCGCTCTTCCCCGTAGACGGCGGGATCGCAGTCGTCGCCGCCGGCGAGCAGGAAGCCGTCGAGCTCGCGCATGAGCTGGTCGGCGTTCTCGGGCTGCGGGGGGATGAGGACCGGAATCGCGCCGGCACGCCGGACGGCCTCGACGTACGTGAGGTACGTGAATGCGCGCTCGCGCTCGCCTTCCGGGCTCTGCACGTCGGATCCGATTCCAATGATGGGCTTGATCAATTTCCGCTCCTATTCCAATTCACTTTATGCGAAATTGAGGTCCGCAACGACCCTGTTTTACGTCGCGTTCAAACAACAATCCGGGAAACTTCAATTCTGATGATCAACTCTTTGACGAGAATCGCCGTTCTGCTGCTCGCCGCCGTTGGCCTCGCTCCTGCCCTCCACGCCTCGCCTTCCACCGGTTCCCGCATCAAGCTGGATGCGCTGCCGTCGTATGTCGATCGCCTGTTCGTGCCGGTGGTGCCGCAGACGGAGAACACGCTGCAGATCGGGACTCTCGCCGCGAGCGAGGTGATCCGTGTGCCGCAGGGCTTCGACGTGCGGGTGCGCAACGGGGCGATCGTGGCGTACGCGGACGGCGGGAACGCCGCGGGCTACGCGAAAGTCCGCATGGGCGGCCGCGAGCTGACGCTCACGCTGGTGACGGTGGTGCCGTACGGCGAGATGCGCGACGGCACGCTCGACGGATACCGCGTCGGCGAATACAACGCCGTGCCGCTGAAGGGTCTGGCGCAGTACGAGCGGCCGAAGGGGTTCATCCGCCTCAACGATACGAATGATGATCTGTGGGTCTCCGACCACTACCGGATGCGCGATTTCCAGTGCAAGCTCGACGGGACGACGAAGTACCTGATCGTGCGCACGGACGCGCTGGTGAAGCTGGAGATCCTCCAGCACGAGCTGGCCACGCAGCACGGCCTGCAGTTCGACCGCTTCACGATCATGTCCGGCTACCGGACGCCGTACTACAACGCCAAGATCGGCAACGAGACCGGCTACTCGCGCCACTTGTACGGGGACGCGATGGACATCTACATCGACCAGAACCGCGACGGGAAGATGGACGACGTGAACCGCGACGGCCACATCGACACCTCGGACGCCCGTTTCCTCCTCCGCGTGGCGGAGAAGATCGACGAGTCGGAAGAGTGGAGCTGGCTCAAGGGCGGCGCCGGCGTGTACCACGCAAACGCGGCCCACGGCCCGTACATCCACGTCGACGCGCGGGGGTATGTCGCACGCTGGGGCGCGACCGAGGAGCCGGCGAGCGGGACGCGGGGCTCGCGGACGGTGGCGGCGCGGCGGTAGCTGGCCTCCGTGCAGATTGAAACTTTCACTTTCAATCTGCATAAGCACTACCCATCCTGAGTATTCTCAACAAGTTCCGCGCATGTACTCAGCGGACCTGTGTGGTGCCGGCGCCCTCGCCGGCCGTTTCGCAGGCGCCTCGCCGGCCGGTTCCCCCACCCGGCCGGCCAGTGGCCGGCGCTACGGCCGGCGTGGCGCCGGCACCACTTTTAAGACCGCACTCCAAAGTAGACTGCGGGCATGTTTGATCGGGCTGCGCACGAGCGCTCCTCCCCTCCCCGCGAGAATGCTCGTTCCCTGGTCGTCGACGGGGATCGGTTCGGGATCGATGGGGAACGGTTCGCTACCGTAGAGCGCGAGGGCGAGATCTACCTCGGGCGGCTCGACGGGGCGCCGTTGTTTCTCGGCGAGGGGCAGACCGACACGATGCTCGACTTCCGCGCGGCGGCCGGGGTGCTCGAACCGGAACACGTGGCACTGCTCTCGTTTGCGCAGGGCATCCTCAACTGGACGCGGCGCTCGCGTTTCTGTCCGGCGTGCGGGAGCGCGCTGGAGGTGCGTCAGGGCGGACACGTGCGGGTCTGTCCGCAGTGCGCGCACGAGGTCTATCCGCGCACGGACCCGGCGGTGATGATGATGGTCACGCACGGCGGGCGGCTGCTCCTGGCGCAGCACAAGGGGCGGGCGAGCAAGTTCTGGTCGACGCTGGCGGGCTTCGTGGAGACGGGCGAATCGCTCGAGGACGCGGTGCGGCGCGAGCTGTTCGAGGAGACGGGACTGACGGCGAAGGAGCTGCGCTACTTCGGCTCGCAGCCGTGGCCGCTGCCGGCGTCGCTGATGATCGGCTTCACCATCGAGACGGCGGACGACAAGATCACGATCGACGAGAGCGAGCTCGTCGAGGCGCGGTGGTTCTCGCGCGAGGAGATCGACGAGGGGTCGCTTTCTTCGCGGATTTCCTTGTCGCGGTGGATGATCGAGAGCTGGAGGGCTTCCCGCCCAGACTCCGGCTGAGCACTGCGAGCAGATCGATGACCTCGCCGCCGCCTTCTTCCTCCCGCTCCGGCTCTTCTGGGGCCTTGACGATGTCGGCTTTCTTTTTTTCCTTCGCGGCGACGAGCTTCTCCAGGCGCTCGCTGTAGTCGTCGAGGAACTCGTGGAGGTTCACTTTCTTCGCGTGGCGCGCGATCTGGGCCTCGAACTTCTTCACGTCCGCCGGCGCGGTCTTTGCGGCCTTCGGCAGACCGACGTCCTCGGGCTTGCGGATCTCGTCCTCGAACCGCAGCGTCTCGGCGCGCAGGATGCCGTTCTCGGCGATGATCGCGACGAGGTACTCCTTCGCGCGCATCACGAACGTCGCGATGCCCGCCTGCTTCTTCTTCTCCATCACCTCGGCCAGCAGCCGGTAAGCCTTGTTCGTGCCGCCGGAGGGCACGAGGAAGTAGGCGCGCTGGAAGTAGACCGGGTCGATGTCGTCGACGTTCACGAAGACACGCAGGTCGATCTCGCGCGACTTCTTCGGCTCGATCGCTTCGAGCTCCTCGTCCGTGACGACGACGAACTTCCCTTTCTCGATCTCGTAGCCGCGGATGATGTCGCCGGCGTCGAGGACCTGGTCGTTCTTCGAGCAGACGTAGCGCCGCTGTACGGGCGATTCGTCGGGTCCGATCATGCGCAAGGCGGTGCCGCGCGGGCGCGTCCCCGAGTAAAGCGCGACGGGGACGGTCACGAGACCGAAGGTAATCGTGCCGGTCCAGAACGACCGCATTCCGCCGGGTTGTTCGAAGTCTTCTTCTGGCTCAGCCACGGCCACCTGCCTTCTTCTTCATGCCGGCGAGACTGGCCGCCAGCGCGTCGGTGACGTCTTCGGTGTCCGCCTTCGGGCGGAACTTGACGATCTTCGGTTTCCTGCCCGCCGCCTTCGCCTCGATGAGGTCCATCACACGGGCGCGGTATTCATCACGGAACTGCGCCGGATCGAACTCATCGTGCAGCGCCTCCAGGAGCTGTTCGGCCATCTGGATCTCGCGCTGTACCAGCGGACGGCCGCCGGGCGGCTTGAGCGCGTCCGCGGCGATGATCTCCTCCGCGTGACGGAGCGTGATGAGCATCAGGTAACCCTGCTCCACACGCAGCGCGCCCACGTAGGACCGGTCGCGCATCACCCACTTCGCGACGCCTTCCTTCTTCTTCCGCTCCAGCGCCGCGACCGCCGCGAAATACGCCTTCGCGCTGTTGTCGGGGCCGAGGTAGTAGGCACGCTCGTACCAGCGATGGTCGATGTCGCCGATGTTCACGAAGCGCGTGATCTCGATGTCGCGCGAGTCTTTCGGCTCGAGCTGTTCGAGCTCTTCCTTCTCCAGCATCACCAGCCGCCCCCGGGTGATCGGGAACGCCTTCCTCACCTCGGGGTACTCGACCGGCTCGCTGGTCGCGGAGCTGATGAGCTGCTGCCGGACCGGCTGTTTGTCGGTCTTGTGGAGCAGCCGGAAGTGGACCGTGTGGTCCTTCACGGCCGAGTAGAGTTTCACCGGCACGGTGAGCGTGCCGACATGAACGACGCCTTTCCACATTGCACGGGCAGTAGCCATGTCTCCTGGAAATGCTTGTCCCGTGCCGGGGCGGCGTCTTTGCACTGTGAACTTTTTGTTTGCTCCTCGCCCTGACGCTCGCGCTCGCCATTGCCGCGGTATTTGCCCTGATCCTCTGGTCGAGGACACGGCGGCGCACAGTCCACTTCGACTTGCCCGAGGGCGACGTGAATTCGCTCATGCACTCGATCGCGGCGCTGACGTGGGGCAGCGTCGTGGAAGGCAACGCCGTGCGGATCGTGCAGGACAGCGCGTTCTTCGACGAGCTGTTCTCGGAAATCCTGGGCGCGACCCATCACGTCCATCTCGAGACGTTCCTCTGGCAGAACGGGTTCGTCTCGGATCGCGTGGTCGAAGCGCTGACGGAGTGCGCGCGGCGGGGGGTCGAGACCCGGGTGCTGGTCGACCATCGCGGCGCGAAGACGACGTCCCCTGCGGTGTGGGCGACGCTGCGCGAGAGCGGCGTGGACTTCCGCGTCTATCACCGCGCGCGATGGCGTGAGATCGGGTTCTACAACAACCGCGATCACCGGAAGATCGCGGTCGTCGACGGGCGCGTGGGCTTTACGTTCGGACACGGCATCGCCGACATGTGGGGCGGCCGGAACGACGGCTGGCGCGACACGGCGGCGCGGTTCGAAGGACCGGTCGTGCGCGAGCTGCAGTCGGCGTTTCTCGAGAACTGGACGAAGGTGACGCGGCGCGCGCTCGCGGGTCCGGAGTACTTTCCGCACCTCGAGCCGGCGGGCACGATCGCAATGCACGTCGCATGGGCGGCGCCGCCGGAGACTTCCACCGCGGTCCAGCGCCTGTACTACCTCGCGATCTCCGCGGCGCGGCGCGAGATCATCCTCCAGAACCCGTACTTCATCCCCGACCGGCACGCGCTGCGACTGTACGCCGAGGCGGCGCAGCGCGGCGTGCGGGTGAAGCTGATGCTGCCGACGTCCGGCACGAGCGACTTCCCGATCGTGCAACACGCCAGTCATTACTACTACGGTCCGCTGCTCGCCGCGGGCGCGACGATCTACGAGTACACGCGCGCGGGACTGCACCAGAAGGTGATGGTCGTCGACCGCGAGTGGTGCACGATCGGCTCGACGAACTTCGATCCGCGCTCGTTCAAGATCAACGACGAGATCAGCGTCGCGATCTACGACCGCAGCGTGGCCGAGGAGCTGGCGCGGGCGTTCGAAGGGGATGTGGAGTTTGCGGAGGAGTGGACGGTGGAGCGGTGGGAGGGGCGATCGTGTTCGGTGCGGGATCGGTTCAGTGTGTTGGCGAAAAGACAGTTGTAGGGCGTGGCTTCAGCCCGCCTCCCCCGGGGCGGGCGGGCTGAAGCCACGCCCTACGTCACTTCACGACGATCTTCACGGAATCCCGGTGGCCGCGCGCGTCGATCGCGGTAATCGTGTGCTCTCCGGGCACGAGCGGCCACTCCGTCGTGGCGATCGGGCGGTTGTTCACGCGCCACTGCACGCGGGAGGCGGCATCGGCGCGCAAACGTAACGTCTGATACTGCGAGCGGAGCGTGGGGTCGATCAGGTAGGTCGCGCCGTCGGGTGGGTTGGCGATGCGGAAGACGCTGGCGTGCCTCGTCGCCGGCATGGGCGCCGCGGGCTGCGTCGCGCGGACCCAGGCGCGGTACTCGGCGGGCCAGTCGATGGTGCCGTCGTGGTGCCAGGCGCAGAAGCGTGCAGCCTCGGTGGTCGCGAGCCATTCTTTGCGGATCGCCGGGCAGTAGGTCGACGGACGCGCGCCGCTGAGGGCGCAGATCTCGACTTCTTCGACGTCTGCCGGCGGAGCCACGATGGGCGTGACGTCGCCGATGGGCAGCTCACCGCGGACGTGCTTCACGGCGGCGAGCATCACGCCGTTGAAGATGGGCGCGGCGCCGGTGACGCCGCTGGAGCCGTGCAGCGGCTGGAGGTCGAAGTTGCCGACCCAGACGCCAACGGTCACCTCGCGCGTGTAACCGACGGTCCAGTTGTCGCGATAGGCCTGCGAGGTGCCGGTCTTCACGGCGACAGGGAACGGGAAGTCGAGGCTGCCGCCGGAACCGAAGGCGTACTCGCGGGCGTCGGGGTCGCTGAGGATGTCCGTAATCCAGAAGGCCGTGCGCTTCGAGACCAGCTGCCCGCGTCGCCCTACGGGCACGCCGCCGCGCGCGAACGTCGCATACGCGCGGATCAACTGCTCCAGCGTGACCTCGGCGTTGCCGAGGGTGAGTCCGAGGCCGTAGTACTCGGCGGTTCGATTGAGGCCGATGAAGCCGGCGTTGCGGAGGAGCCGGAGGAACGACTCCGACCCGACCTGATGAAGCAGCGCGACCGCGGGGACGTTCTCCGATCCCGCAAGCGCGGCGCGCGCGCGGAGCGGGCCGCGGTAGCGGCCGTCGTAGTTCCGTGGCGTGTAGACGACGCCGTCCTCACCGGTCGGGAAGTGCGACGGCACGTCCGCGAGGACCGTCGCCGGGGATCGCCCGCTCTCGAAGGCGAGCGCGTACGTGAACGGCTTGAGCGTCGATCCCGGCTGGCGCGGCGTGATCACGCCGTCGATGGCGCCGCCGAAGTCTTTGCCGAAGTAATCGCCCGATCCTTCCCACGCCAGCCACTCGCCGGTCTTGTTGTCGAGCACTGCGACGGCCACGCTGTGCGCGCCGTGCTCGAGCAGGTTCGCGCGCTGCGCGGAGATGATGCCGAGCACGGTGCGCTGGAGTTTGGCGTCGAGGGTGGTGCGTCCTGAACGTTTCCCGAAGCGCTCGACGAAGTGCATGGCCAGCACGGGCTGGTTGGTCGGGGTGAACCGCAGCTCTTCGCGCTGCGCGCGCTGTAGCTCGTCCGAAGGGAGTTTCATGCTGGCGAGGATGCGCTGCTGGCGCGGGCGTGCAGCCTGCGGATCGCGCAGCGGATTGAACGCGCTCGGACGCTGCGGCAGCGACGCGAGGAACGCGGCCTGCGCGGGCGTCAGTTGCTCTGGCGCGCAGCCAAAGTACGCGCGACTCGCGCGCGCGACGCCGTGGATGCGATTGCCGTACGGTGCGAGGTTCAGGTAGAGCGCGAGGATCTCGTTCTTCGTGTAGCGATGTTCGAGTCGCGCCGCGAGGATGGCTTCGCGGGCTTTCTCTTTGAGCGACCGGCTCCGGGACTGGAGGAGCAGCTTGGCCACCTGCTGGGTGATGGTCGAGCCGCCTTCGACGACGCGCAGGGCCCTGATGTTGTGGACCATCGCGCGGGTGATGGCGATCGGGTCGACGCCGGCGTGCCATCGGAAACGCCGATCCTCGGCCACGAGCGTCGCCGCGACCACGTGTTGTGGGAGGTTGTCCGCGGTCAGCCATTCGGCGCGAGCGCCGGATTGAGCGAGGGACTCGTAGAGGACTTCGCCGTGGCGGTCGGTGATGGTCAGGGACGCGTGTTTGGTGCGGTCGAGGAGTTGCGGATCGATGGGACCGAAACGCAACCATGCCGCGAGCAGTCCGCCGCCGAGGACGGCGGCGGACCAGCCGGCGAGACGCCGGCGCTCCAGCTTCACTTCTTGACCTCCACGACCGTCGTCGCCGTGCGGCCGAACACTTCGGGCTCGTACATCTCCTCGACGAACGTCGGCGCGGCCACGAACGTGCCGGCCGTCGTCGCGCGGACGAGGTAGGTGAACACGTGCTCGCCCTCGGCGAGGCGGGTGGCGAAGACGTTCACGCGGTCGTCGTGGCGCTCGGTGTGATCCCAGCCGCCGCGCTCCCACCACGACCAGCCACCGCTGGACATCGAGTTGTACTGCGCTTCGACGAGCGCCGTGGCCGTCGTCGCGAACCAGGCCTCCACCGGCTCCGTGCCGGCGGGAATCGGATCGGTCACGGCGACGTAGCGGCGCTCCTTCGTCGCGCGGATGCGCAGCGTGATCTCGATGAGATCGCCGGCCTTGAACGAGGTCGCATCCTCACCGGAGCCCTGCAGAGCGTACGCACGCTCGACCTTGAATCCACGATCGAGTGCGCCGAGGCGCGCGACGTTCGCCGCGTAGCGCAGGCGCATCATGTAATACAGCGTCCCCGTGCCCTCGCGCGTGAAGACGACCGGGAGCTCCTGCCCCGCCGGTCCCTTCGCGAGCAACTGCTGCATCGAGAACTGCTGCGTCTTCACCTCGGTCGAGCGGCCTCGGAACGGCGTGGTGCTCAGCGTCTCCGTGCCCAGCATGACCGTGCTGACGAAGTCCGGCACTTCGTTCTCGTACTTGCGGTAGTAGTCGACGAACGCTTCGAGCGCCCACGCGTTCTCCTGCGTGTTGCCCCAGCGCCCGTTCTTCCGCACCTTCATCATCCAGCGCACCATGCGCTTGACGATCTCCTCGTCCTGGCCGCCGCGGACCAGCGTGCCCATGACGATCGCGGTCGAGCGGACGTTCGAGTTCCAGAACCACAGCAGGTACGGATCATTGAGCTCGTTGACGAACGCGTGTCCGCCTTCGGGCAGGATGGAGTTGCCGATGCGGCGGCGCAGCTCGGCCGGACGCGCACCTGTCTCCCCCTTGGCCTGCATGGCATCGAGCAGATACGCGAGGCCGAACACCGGCATGCGGTCGCGATAGCCGTACACGCGCTCGAGGTGGCTGTCCGGTTTGCGTCCGCCCTCGGCCAGCACCTTGATGGCGAAGGCCTGCCACGCGTTGTACGCCGGTCGCCAGCCTTCATTCGACGGCGGCGGCTCGGCGAGCTTCGTCTCGAGGTACTGGTACGCGCGATCGAGCAGCGACTGGTCGACCGTGTAGTTCAGCTTCTGCGCGCGCTGGAAGACGTGCAGGACGTAGCTCGTCAGGTACGGCGACGTCGAGTAGCAGTCGCCCGGCCAGAACGCGAACCCGCCGTCGCCGCACTGGAACTTCTGCAGCTCGGTGAGCGTGGTCTGGACGGTCTCCCGCTCCTTCGCCGGATCGATGCCCGGGAGGTTGAATGCTTCGCCGAGGTCGGCGGTGAGCATGAGTCCGAGAGCGCGGGAGGAGCGCTGCTCGGCACAGCCGTACGGGTATTCGATGAGGTACTGCGCGCCCTCGGCCAGGCCGACCATCAGCGTGGACGAGAGGTCGAGGCGCAGGCCGCCGAAACCAGGGACGACGTCCGCCGGGATCTCGATGCGCTCTTCGGCGCGCGGATTCGCTTCGCCGTACGCGGCGACGGTCTCGGGTGAGATGAGGATGCGCACGGGGATGACGTCTTCGAAGGCGTCGTTCTCGCGGCCCATCTGCACGCGCATGCGGACACGCGCGATGCCAACGGACTTCGCCTCGGCGTCGAAGCGCACCTCGGTCGCGGAGCCCGCGCCGCTCTGGATGGTCTGTTTGTTCGTCGTGAAGCTGAGGATGTTCGGGTCGAGCGACTCGATCGACACTGTGGCCTTGCCCGCGGACTTGCCCTGGTTGTGGACGACCGCGCCGAAGTGCGCCTTGTCGCCGACGGCGAGGAAACGCGGCCACGCGGGCGTGAGCATCAGCGGCTTGTTGATGCGGATCTCGGCGTTGTCCCAGCCGAAGCGCGACTGCTTGTCGCCCGCGACGGCCATGATGCGGTACGTCGTGAGCGATTCGGGAAGCGTGATCTCGCGCGTGGCGCGGCCCTTGGCGTCGGTGACGACGGAGCCGAGCCAGAACGCGAGGACCCGGAAGTCCTTGCGGATGGTGCCCGGTCCGCCGTCGCGGCCGCCGCCGCCGCCGTCGGTCGCGCCTTTCGGCGTGAGGACGCGGCGGCTGACGATGCGCTGGCGCGAGTCTTCGTTCAGGACCTGCAGGGCCTTGTCGAGGTAGATGTCTTCGAGGACGTCAGGCGTCTCGTAGCCGGTGAGCGAGAGCACGCCGTAGTCGACGGCCCACAGCGTCACCTCCGACTGCGACGGCTTGCCCGCGGCGTCTTTGACGTTGATGTCGATCTTCGCCTTCGTGGCGGGACGGAACTCGTCGCGGTTGGCTTTGACGTCGACGTTGAGGCGCTTCGAGTCGTCCGTGACTTTCAGCTCGACGTAGCCGAGGCGGAAGGCGGGCTTGCCGGGGTCGCTGCCGTCCTTGCCCGGATCCTGCTGCGTGCGGCCTTTGATCAGCAGCACGGAGACGTAGAAGTTCGGGATGTCTTTCTCGGTGATCGGGACGGTGATGGTCTGCTGCGTGGACGTGAGCTCGAACGGCTTCCACGTGCGCACGCCTTCGCGCTCGGTGGTGAGCAGCGCGGTGGCGCGCTCCCACGGCGACTTGATCATGATGCGCGCGGTCTCGCCCGGCTTGTAGGTCTGCTTCTCGGGGATGAGATCGATGCGGTTGTGGTCGTAGCGCTCCCAAGCGGTGTAGCCGCCGCCGACCGCGTAGAACCAGATGCGCGTGGTGGTCGAGCGGCCATTGCCATCATCCGCGGTGGCGATGAGCAGATACTCGCCGCCCTCGGTCAGCGGGATGTGCAGCGGCACGGGCTCGGTCTTCGTCGTGACGGTCCACTGGCCGGCGTCGATTTCCTTCCGCTCGCTTTCCCAGTTGTAGAAGCCCTCGCCCTCGGACTGCCGGACGCTGGTCCACTGCAGGCGCTTGAGCGCGACGTTGACGTTCACGTTTCCGACGGCGAGTCCGTCCAGGCCGGCGGCGACGACGGCGGTGTCGATGCCGGTGTTGGTGTCGGCGAAGAACGGCGGCTTGAGCAGGCCGATGTACCAGGGTGCCGGATCGACGCGGAACGACGCGCGTCCCGCGAGCTCCTGGCGCGTGACGTCGGTAACGACGCCTTCGAGCTTGTACTCATACGGCGCGCCGGCGTCCTTCTGCGTCTCGAGCTTCAGCGCGAGCACGCCCTTCGCGTCGAGGGTGCCTTCCTTCTGCTCGATGGTGGCCCACGACGGCGAGCCCAGCTCCCAGTCGCGGCCCAGGAAGGCGTACTGCGTTTCCGGCCAGCGGTCGGTGACCTTGGCCGGGACGTCGAGCAGCTCCATCTTCGAGTACGTGTAGTTCGCCGCCGCGCCGTTCATCGCCCCGCCGAACAGGTAGCGGCCGTTGATGCGGCCGTCGAGCGGCGTGCCCGCGATGGTGCTGTTGGCATTGAGCGTGACGTCGACGCGGAAGTCGGGCCGGCGGTACGCGGCGACGAGGAAGTCGCCGTAGAGCGTGCCGCGATGCTTCGCGGTCTTCGCGGTGATGCTGTAGTTCCCCAGCGCCCCTTCGGCCGGGACCTTGAACGTCCACTCGGCGCTGGACCACGCGTTCAGCTCGATCGTGCGCGAGTCCAGCTCCTTGGCCTGGCTGTCGCGCAGCGAGATCTCGACCTTCGCGCCCGGCGCCAGGAGCTGCATGCCGTTCGGCGTGTCGGCGCGGGCGACGAGCTTGAGGTGCACTTCCTCGCCGAGCTTGTAGACGCCGCGGTCCGCGAAGATCGTCCCGCGGAACTGCGGATCGGCCTCGCCGAAGTTGAACTCGACGCCGAACTCCCACGGACCGACGCCTTCGACCCAGTCGCTGGCGACGTACGCGACGTCGCCGTCCTTCTCGGCGACGACGACGAAGCTCAGCGCGTTCACCGCGGACCAGTAGTCCTCCCACTGATCCGTGATCTCCTTGTTGCGGCGCAGGTCGGTGTTCGGCGCAATGGCGATGCCGTCCGCGCCGGTGACCCCGCTCCAGAAGACCTTGTTCTCCGCGTCGCGGATGGAGACGTTCGCGCCCGGGACGGGCTTCGCGTCCTCGAGGCGCGTCACCAGGATCAGCGTGTTCTGGGGACTGTCCTTGACGCTGATGCCGAGGTTCGTCGACTGGACCACCGTCGAGACGATGCTCGGGTCGTAAACCTTCGACTTCGTCAGCGTCTCGCCCGGCTCGACCGCGACCCAGGCGATGCCGAGGTTGTCGGCGCCGATGGCGGGCGTCAGATCGAACCCGATCGCGGAGATCTTGTTGAGGCCGAGAGTGAGCTTGCGGGTGGTGGGTTTTACTTCGGGAGCGACGTTGAAGCCGCTCTCGCGCAGGCGCTGCATCGTCGGCATCAGGTCGTTGATGCCGAGGGGGGCGAGCCACTGCTTCACGCTCTTGAAGTTGCGGGCGTGGAACGGCAGGACCGGTCCGCCCGTCGCCTCCCACACGCCATGGCCGGAGCCGAAGCTCACGAACGCCGACTTGTTCCAGTTCTCAATATTGACCGTGTAGGGATAGCCGAGCTTCTGGTCATCCGTAGAGGAGATTTCGGGACCGACGCGCACGCGGTAACGGCGGCCCGGCTGGAGCGTGAACCCCAGCTCGTCGAGGCCGTAGCTCCACGATGGATAGTCGTACTCCGGCTTGACCTCCTTCGGCTTCAGCGCCTTCTCGTTCTTCAGATCGGTGATGTCCGTGACGGTGACATACGGCTTCACGCTCGCGAACATCAGGCCGGGGCCGGAGCGGAAGTTGATGCCGTTGCGCATCTCCGGATCGCACTCGACGATGCAGTCCATCCCGTTGACGAAGAGCGTCGGGCCGAGCTCGATCGTGAACGATTGCGGAGTACCTGTGCGCACGTGGCGCGCCGACTGCGCGAGCTGGTCGTCGATGAGCAGCTCGATGTTCGTGTCGGGCACGAGACCCGGCTTCGTCTCCAGGACGACCAGATCCTTGCCGGGCGCAAAGCGCTCCTTGTCCCAGTCCGTGGCGAGGAAGGAGAACACCGGCTGGCCGTCCGACTGCGCGGCCGCGAGCGCCTTCGCCTTCTTTGCCTCGAACGCCGGCTCCCCCTTCGGCTGCGACGGAAGCGTGATCTCGTGCGCGACCGTGCGGAGCTGGAGGTGTGGGAGGAGGATCTGCGAATCGATGGGCTGGTTGAAGCGGAGGGCGATCACGATCGCGCCGCTCTTCTTGCGGTACCAGTCCGTGCTGCGCATCCGGATGGTCGGCGTGGAGAACGTCCACTGATAGGGCTGATCGAGCGTCCTGCCGGCGACCGACTTCGCCGACTTGTCGACCGTGACGCTGTACTGCGTCGCGAACGGCAGCGGCTTGTCCGGCGTGAAGATCAGCGTCGTCGTCCCCGACCAGCGGAACTTCCCCTTCACCGCCGGGTCGATCTTGAAGAAGGGCGCGACGACGGGATCCGGGATCTTACCGAGCACGACCATCGGCTCGGAGAAAACGACGCGGACCTCATTCGCCTCCGCCAGCGTCGCCGTCTCGCCGACCGGCCCGGCGCTGATGACCCGCAACCCATTCGCGGCGAGGGCGGAGAAGGAAGCAAAGACAACCAGCAGCGCAGCGACGCATCTTTTCATCACGCGGTGCAGTGTATCGCCCGGTTCGGCAAATGCGGTGGCGAGGATCGCGGTTTGTTGCGGTGGGATTGTGGCGACAGTTAGGAGGGAGTCCAAGGGTTGGATTTCAGCCACTCTTCGACCTGAAGAACGTAATCGTTGAAGGTGAGATCGTCCGGGTCGAGTCCGATCTTCGCGCAGGAGGCTGGCAGCACAGCTCGAAAGTTGCCATACCGTTGAGCGATCGTCGCGCCGCCCGGAGTTTTTGCTGAAGGATCGGTATCGCTCAACCAGTCCCGGATCAGACGGATCGCCCGTGTGGTGTCGCCGCCATGCGCGACGATGTCTTGTCCTGAGATGTCCGAGATGAACTTCTGATAACGGTAGCGATCGACATCCATGATCAGACAGTTCTTCTGCTTCTGCTTACCTGTGCCGAAGCGCTTCGCGCCGAGGAAGAGTCCAAGCTCAAGCGGCATGTTGAATCGCGGCAGCCCGGTGATCGCATCGATCTCGGTTCGCGAAATGTCGTGAAGACCGAACTTCGAGCCCGCGATCATCCCGACGATTTTCTCGATACGGACCTGACTGGCATCAGTCACTGACAACGCCGAGCGCACCGCGTAGCCGCAATCGTGCAATGCGAACACGCTCGCTTCGAAAAGCGGGCGAAACTCGTCATCGAACGGACAATTGACGAAGACGGAATGCTCGTACAGCGAGTCTCGCATCAACCCGACGTCTTACGTGCTGCCCGCCGCGCCGTGCGTTTCGCCTCTGCCTCGGCGGCTTCCTGTGCCGCGCGTTCCGCCATCACTTCTCGGATCGCCTTGCGGACCAGAGCACGTGGCACTGTCCCTTTTCGTGGAAGAGTCCGGATCTTTCTGATCTCCGCCATACGCGACCAGTGTACCTCGGTCAAACCGCCGCCGGCCGCCCGAACAGAAACCCCTGCACTTCCTCACATTTCTGTTCGCGCAAAAACTCCACCTGCGCCTCCGTCTCCACTCCTTCCGCCGTCACCGCGAGGTCCAACCCGTGGGCCATGGCCACGATCGCGGAGACGATGGCGCGGTTGCTGCGGCTCTTGTCGATCTCCGCGATGAACTCGCGGTCGATCTTCACGCGGTCGATAGGGAAGCGGCGCAGGTAGCTGAGCGACGAGTGGCCGGTGCCGAAGTCGTCGAGGGCGATGCTCACGCCGAGGTCGCGGAGGCCGGTGAGCGTGGCGATGGAGCGCTCGGTGTGGAACATGGCCGTGCTCTCCGTGATCTCCAGCTCCAGCAGGCGCGGATCGAGGCCGCTCTCCTCCAGCGCGCGCGAGACCACGTCCGCCAGATCCGACTGCTGAAACTGCCGCGGCGACAGATTCACCGCCACGCGGCGCATGCCCAGCGCGCGCGCCTGGCGGCAGGCCTCGCGCAGCACCCACTCCCCGATCGGCACGATCATCCGCGTCTCTTCCGCGATCCCGATGAACGTCGCCGGCGGCACGATCCCGTGTCCCGGACGGTTCCAGCGCAACAGCGCCTCCATCCCCACCATCTCCCGCGTATCGAGCCGCACCAGCGGCTGGAAGTGCAGCACCAGCTCTTCGCGCTCGATCGCCCGCCGCAGCGCGTTCTCCACCGACAGCCGCTCCGCCGCGCGCGTGTTCATCGCCGGCGTGCAGAGCTGAAAGGAATTCCGCCCCAGCTCCTTGGCCCGGTACATCGCACTGTCCGCGTTCTTCAGCAGCGCCTCCGCCGTGTCCCCGTCGTTCGGGAACAGCGCGATGCCGATGCTCGTCGTCACGTACAGCTCGTGCCCTTCCACCCGCACCGGCTGGGCCACCGTATCCAGCAGCTTCTGCGCGATCTTCGCCGCGTCCCCGTCGTGCTTCAGATCGCTCAGCAGCACCGTGAACTCGTCCCCGCCCATGCGCGCGATCGTGTCCCCCTCGCGCAGCACCGACTTCAGCCGCTCCGCCACCACGCGCAGCAGCGCGTCGCCGAGGCTGTGGCCGAGCGTGTCGTTGACGATCTTGAAGCGGTCCAGATCGAGGAACATCACCACCAGCGACGCGTGCTGCCGCTTCGCGTGCGCCAGCGCGATCGTCAGCCGGTCGCGGAACAGGAGCCGGTTCGGCAGGCCGCTCAGCGCGTCGTGATACGCCTGATATTCGATCTGCTCCTCCGCGCGCCGCCGCTCGCTGATGTCGCGGGACACCGAGACGATCTCCGAGACCTGTCCCGTCTCATCCAGGATCGCCCGGGTCGTCGACTCGAACCACACGAACGAGCCGCCCTTGCGCCGCGCGCGATAGCTGAACGTCTGGCCCACCGCATTCGGCACGATCTCCCGCAGCGCCGGCCGGTCGTCCGGATGAATCAGCTCGCGGATCGCCGTCCCGATCACCTCCGACGGCTCGTAGCCGAGGAGATTGCGCAGCGCGTCGGACGCATACACGAAGATCCCTTCCGGCGTCGTCCGCGCGATCAGATCCGTCGAGTTCTCCGCCATCAGGCGGTAGCGCTCCTCACTGTCCCGCAGCGCCGTCTCCGCCTGCTTGCGGTCCGTGATGTCGACGATCGTCCCCTCGAACACGTCCCCGAGGAGATGCGCGCTCTCCAGCACCCACACCGGCCGGCCGTCCTTGCGGCGCAGGCGCACCTCCGCGCCGCGCACGCCACCCTCGTGCCGCATGGTCTCGATGAGCTCCTCGCGCTCCGCCTCGCTGAAATACAGCGCGTTCGCGTCGATCGCCAGCAGCTCATCGCGCGATGCATATCCGAGGATCCGCGCCATCGCGTCATTGCACTCCAGCATCCGTCCGTCGACGGAGTTCCGGTACACCCCCGCCAGATTGCGCTCGAACAACAGCCGGTGCCGGCGCTCGCTCTGGCTCAGCACCGAGTACGTCCGCGCGCGCTCCAGCGCACTCACCAGCATCTCGCCCGCGATCCGCAACAGCGCGATCGTCTCGTCCGTCCATTGCATCTCACGCGTCACGGTGCTGACGCCCACGCTGCCGACGAAGCGGGTCTTCAGCAGCATCGGCATGAACACCCCGCTGCGGATGCCCTGCCCCTCGAGCATGCGCCGCTCGTTGACCGCCTGCGGCGGCAGTTCGTCGACCGACGAGAACCGGATCGCCTCGCCGCTGGTCATCCGCTCGATCCACCACGGAAACGCCGCCGCCGACAGCTCGCCGTAGAGCGGCGCGCGGATGTCGCCCAGGATCACGCTCCACTCGTGGGTCATGCGCCCCCCGAGACCTTCGTCGTCGACCACCAGCACGTAGCAGCGGTCGACGCCCACGAACTCGCCGATGTCCGCAAGCGCGTCCTTGATCGCCACGTCGATCTCGTCGTCGGCCGTGTTCGCAAAGCGCGTCGAGATCCCGGCGATGAGCTTCTCGAACTCCACACGGTGCCGCAGCGCCTCCTGCGCCTGGCGCCGCTCGCTCGCGTCCATCGCCATCGTCACCAGGTCCGCCACCGAGCTCGCGAAGTGCTCCTCCTCGGACGTCCACGCCCGCGGCGTCCCCGTGTGCTCGAAGCAGACCACGCCTGCCATGTGGCCGAGGCGGCGGATCGGAGCGTCGAGCATCGAGGTGACGCCGTACGGATCGAGGTAGGTCTCCGTGAACGCGCTCGTGCGCGGATCGAGCCGCGCGTCGAACGCGGCGATGGTCCGCTCGCTCTCCAGCGCCCTGAAGTAGAGCGGGTAGCGGATCGCCGTCAGCTCGGCGCCCTCGGAATGCAGTAACGGCGTGCGCTCGTACAGCTCACTGCAGCGAATGGCCTGACGGTCGGGTGTGAAGAACCAGAACCCAACGCGCTCGACGCCCAGCGTGTCCGCCGCCGCCTCCGCGATGTCGCGCAGCGCGGCGCCAAGGCGTCCGGCGTGCAGCGATGGCCGGCGGGCCAGGTCGACGAGCACATCATGCTGGCGGCGGACGGTCATGGGGCGATCACGGGAGGTAGAGGAGAACAACTCCGGTCGAAAGAATACGCCGGGAGGGAAAAATTTCGGCTCCGGCCCTCCCTGGGCTCCTCCACATCTAGACCTTCTCTAACCCGTACACCTTCACATTCACCTCCCGCGCGTAGTGCCGGAGGTCTACGTTCTCCGCGCGCTTCACGCCCGCGGCCCAGACCAGGGTCTCGTTCATCGCGAGCACCTCGACGCGCTGGACGGGATACGCCTGGTGGTGGACCTGCGCGCGGTACAGCTGCCGGTCGTCGTCCTGCGCGTAGAGAAGGTAGCGCTCGATGAGGAAGTGCTCGATCGTCCCCGGCATCGCGGGCTGCACGGGGCCTTCGACCGGGCGATAGCGCAGGTGCGCATTCGCCGGCTTCGTACCGCGTGAATCCATGCGGCGCGAGTCGCACTCGATCACCGGCAGCGCGCCGGGCCCGACGCGGAAGTCCATCTCCGCCTCGAAGTACGCGAGGTGATACGCCGCGCGCGCCGCCGCAACCGCGATTTTGCTCGACGCGTCCAGGCTGAAGAACCACACGCCCGGATCGCGTCCTTCGAAGTGTACGTACGTCCGCACGTTCACCTCGTGGAACGACGAGATCCACGGCAGCGGCGGGACCAGGATCGGCCGCACGCCGGTCATCGTGAACGGAACCAGTCCGATGTACGCCTTCCCCTGGAACGTATCGAGCGACAGCCGCGGCGGCAGCAGCGCCTGCAGTTCCCCGGCTGGAACCTCCCAGTGCAGGAACAGCAGGTGATGCCAGTTCTGGTGCAGCAGTACCTGCCGGTCCGGCTCGAGCGTGGGGGTGATGCGATCGATGGCGTCGTGCTGGTGCATTGGCATTACCATCCTGTCATGAAAGCGCTGCTCGCCTCCCTCGCGTGTTGCGTATTCCTCGCCTGCGCGAGCACCAACGCGAAGATCGCGCAGCCAGAGGTCGACTTCGTGCAACTCTCCGGCCCCGCGGAGGAGAACTACGCGCAGGGCAACATCGAAGTGCAGTACGGCGTCCGCATCGCGAACCGCGCCGACGTACCGATCACGCTGCGCAACATCGAGGTCCAGACCGTCGGTCTCGGCGGCTCGTACCGCCTGCGTCCCGCCACGTATTACTTCGAGCGCGTGATCGCGCCTGAAAAGTACGAGGACGTCACGTTCTGGGCCAAAGCCGTCGCCCTCGGCGACGGGATGTCGTCCGACGCCAGCGCGCCGATCACCGTCCGGGTCACGGCGATCTTCGACTCACCGGCCGGCGGGTTCCGCCGCGTGCTCTCGAAGATGCTGGCGCAGCGGTAGAACTATTCGAACAGCTCGTACTCGGCCACGGGTAGCTCCGCCGGCTCGGCCCACCGCCACGTCTCGAAGACGTACAGGTCGAACATCACCAGGACCACCTCGCGCGACATCCGCCAGCGCGCGTGCAGCCCGTCCTTCAACCCGCGCTTCGACTCCTTGAGCACGTGATTGAGACCGTAGATGATCGTCTGCTGCTGCCTGTAGCCCGCGCGCGCGCAGAAGTAGTTCAGCGCCGCCTCGATCTTGAAGTGCGACTGGTACTGCACCGGCACGGTCTCGAAGACCCTGCGGCGCATGACGCGGATGCCCGACAGCACGGGACCGCACTTCATCTTCAGGTGGAAGAAGTTCTTCACGTCGCCGCGGTCGCGGACGCCGATGTTCATCTCGCACGTGCCGTCCACAACCGGCAGGATGAGCGCCCGGATGTGCTCCTCGGTGACGTTGTACATGTCACCGTCGCAGAAGAAGAGCGTGTCGTTGGTAGCGTTCGCGACGCCGACGGCCATCGCGTAGCCCTTGCCGTGGTTTTCCTTGAGGGCGACGGTGCGGACGCCCTCGAAGGTCCGGGCGATCTCCACGGTCCGGTCCTCGGAGCCGTCGCTCACAACGATGACCTCGTCGATCAGCGGACTCTGCGTCAACGCCCGGAGGACGTCGGCAATCGTCCCTTCCTCGTTGTAAGCCGCGACTATTGCGGTCGTCCTCACTCGTTTCTCCTCAGACACAGGCATTTCCCAGG
The DNA here is from genome assembly GCA_963821585.1 of uncultured Acidobacteriota bacterium. Taxonomy (GTDB): domain Bacteria; phylum Acidobacteriota; class Thermoanaerobaculia; order Gp7-AA8; family Gp7-AA8; genus QHVT01. The sequence goes on along the minus strand of CAWGEI010000003.1, from coordinate 704,740 downwards.
GATCAGTGCAACCGGTGGACCACGGATTCTACTTCAGAGGGCGCCCTGACACGTCCTTTGCAACTCCGGCTGGCGTGATGAACCGGATACTGCCTCTCGCAACCTTCGTTTTGCTTCTCTCGGGCTGCTCGGCGGTCCAGCAGGCCCTGAACATCGAGAATCCGCGGTACTCCATCCGCGACATCCGCCCGAGCGTCGACATCGCCATCCCCCTCTCGGCGTCCTCGATCGATATCGATTTCAACCTCGAAGTGGACAATCCCAACTCCGTGGGCCTCCGCCTCGACCAGCTCGATTTCAACCTCTTCATCAACGACACCCGCGTCCTGGACAGCACCAGCCAGCAGGGCCTCCGCATCCCCGCGAACGGCGTCGGCGACGTCCAGCTCCGCACCCGCATCGGCTACGACAACATCCGGAACCTCTGGAGCGAGATCGTCGACATCGCCCGCGGCCGCCGCGCCAAATACGAGCTGCGCGGTAATGCGTATTACGACACTCCGATCGGAAGGTTGAAGTTTCCGGTAACGGTGTACTCGACGCGGTAGCGCTGCCAAACGTAGGGCGTGGCTTCAGCCCGCCTCCCGGGCGGGGTGGGGCGGGCTGAAGCCACGCCCTACGTTGGCTCGTGCGCTAAACTCCTCGCCGACTTGCAGAACCGCTACGCCCTCCCCGCCTTCGCGGCGGTCCTCTATTTCTCCCAGGGCTTCCCCTTCGGCATCGTCAACGAGGGAGTGAACCTCTATCTCTCCTTCGCGAAGGTCGATCTCCGCACGGTCGGACTGGTCGGCAGCGTCGGAATCATCTGGACGCTGAAGTTCCTCTGGGCGCCTGCCGTCGACGCCATCGCCAGCTATCGCGCCTGGATTCTCGGCGCGCTGCTCGCGCTAGCCGTCACCATCGCCGCTCTCGGCACGGTCCCTCCGGGCAGCACGGCCTTCTGGGCGATCCTGATCGCGCTGGTGTTCGCGTCGGCGACGCAGGACATCGCCATCGATGCCCTCATCATCCGCACCACCCCGGACGACCTTCTCGGCGTCGTCAACTCCGCGCGCGTGGCCGCTTATCGCGTGGCCATGCTGGTCGCCGGAGCGGCCCTGGGCGTGCTCGCCGACCGCCTCGGCTGGGGGCGCGCGTTCATGGCCGTCGCCATCCTGCCGCTGCTGATTTTCGCCTTCCTCGGCTTCCGGAAGCCGGTCCAGCGCGAAGTGTTGGAGCGCCACGAGAACCCCCTCCGCGGCCTCCTCGCCTGGATCAAGCGTCCCGGCGCCTTCCTCCTCATGGCCGTGATCCTCCTTTACCGCATGGGCGACAACACCATGATGGCCATGGTCCGGCCGTACTGGGTCTCGCGCGGCTTCACGGCGACCGAGGTGGCGAACGTGACGACGACGCTGGGGATGATCTGCACCATCCTCGGCGCCATCGCCGGCGGCTGGTTCGTCGCGCGCTACGGCGTCTATCGCTCGCTGCTCGTGCTCGGCATCGTGCAGATGCTGTCGAACCTCACGTACGCCGTCGTCGCGATGACCAACGCCGGCCGCCCCGCCATGTACGGCGCCGCGGTCGTCGAGACCTTCTGCGGCGGCCTCGGCACCGCAGCGTTTCTCGCGTTCCTGATGTTCATCTGCGACAAGGCCAACGCCGCCACGGAGTACGCGATGCTCAGCGCGCTCTTCGCCGTCGGGCGCACGTTCGCCATCTCGGTCAGCGGCTTCCTCGCGAAAGACCTCGGCTTCGCGAACTACTACTGGCTCACCGCGGCTCTGGCTCTGCCGGGCCTTGCGCTCCTGCCGCTGATCCGCGCACGGCTCGCTTCACCCAGCGCCATGCCCGCAGCACCCGCACCGTAGGCGAATCGCCGGCTGCGCGGACGTCCGTTTCCGGATGGCGCTCGCCGAGGAGGACTTCGCGGGTGCGGAGGTCGCCGAGGGTCATCAGCGAGGAGAGCTTCTCCCAGCGCCGCTCCGTGAAGCTGACCGGCACGCGGTGCCGCGGGCGGATGACCACGACCCGGTCGCGGTATTGGTGAGGGATCACGTGATCGACGTCACGCGTGCTCTTGTAGATCCCCCCCTCGGACTCCCCTTTGATCGTCACCAGCACCACCGCGTCGCAGCCGTGCGCGAACGCGAGCTCGTACGGCGCGTTGTCCGTGACGCCGCCGTCGCCGTAACGCTCGCCCGCGATCGGCGGCGTGCGCGTGTAGAACGGCGGCAGATAGTTCGCCGCGATCAGCAGATCGATCGGATGCTCGACCTCGTGCGCGCCGAGGAGGACATTCTGGCGGTCGCGGAGCCGGGTGACGGAGACGTAGCACGGCAGCGCATCCGGCGCGTGCAGGCGGTCGCCGATGAACCGCGCGAAATTGCGGCGGTGCAGGTGCGCATAGCGCCACGGCGAGAGCTCGATGAGCAGATTGCGCAGGTCCAGATCCGGCATCCGCATGAACGACCGCCAGTAATAGCGGAGGCGATGCTCCTGGCGCGCCGCGACGACCGCCGCATTCCACGAGCCCGCCGAGACGCCGATCGTCATCGCCGGGTGAATACCGAGGGCGCCGAGGCGCTCGATGACGCCGATCTGGAACGCGCAGCGGGAAGAGCCGCCGGAAAAGACGTAGGCGATCTGTTTCGCGTCACGCAACAACTCGAGGGACACTTTGCAGATCATACCCTCCGTCCCACTCTGGGTCTCTGTGTCTCTGTGGTGAATTCACAGAGGGGGATAAACTCAGGAGCGCATGCGCCATCGAATCTTCGTCGATGCAATCGAGCCCCACGTCACCGTCGAAGGTGACGAGTTTCACCACTCCATTCGCGTCGTCCGCGCGCGCGCCGGCGAAGAGGTGGAGCTGTTCGATCGCGCCGGCAACGCCGCGCGCGGCGTCGTCGAGACGATCGAGCGGGATCGCGCCGTCATCCGCACCGGCGAGGCGCTCCCCTCACGCGAATCCAGCCTCGCCATCCACCTCGCGATGGCCGTCATCCAGCTCGAGAAATTCGAGCTCGTCCTGCAGAAGGGGACAGAGCTCGGCGTGAAGACCTTCATCCCCCTCGTCACGGAGCGCGTCGAGCTGCGCCCCGAGCGCTACTCGGGAAAGATGGACCGCTGGGAGAAGATCGTGTTCGAGGCAGTGAAGCAGTGCGGGAGAACGCTGGTCCCAAAGATCGAAGCCGCCAGTGGACTTCGCTAACGTCATCGCACGCGCCGGAACGAAGATGCTCTTCGACGCGGACGAACCGCCAACCGGATATCAATCACTAACAGAGCGCCAACCGCCAACCACCCTCACCCTCCTCATCGGTCCCGAGGGCGGCTGGACCGGCGACGAGCTCCGCGCCGCGCGCGATCACGGCGTCCATTTCGAGCGCCTCGGGCCCCGCCGTCTGCGTGCCGAAACAGCGGCCATTGCCGCGGTGTCCGTCGTCGCTTCCCGCTTCGGGGATCTGTAGTAGATTACGCCTCCGAATTCCGGGGGAGGGCTCCTTTTCGTGGCCGACACGCTCAGCATCACCGACAACCGCACTGGACAGACCTACGAAGTCCCTATTACCGACGGCACGATCAAGGCCCCCGATCTTCGCAAGATCAAAGTCGACAACGACGATTTCGGCATCATGACCTACGACCCGGCGTTCATGAACACCGCGTCGTGCCGCAGCTCCATCACCTTCATCGACGGCGACAAAGGCATCCTCGAATACCGCGGCTATCCGATCGAACAGCTCGCGGAGAAGAGCACCTACCTCGAAGTCGCATACCTCCTGCTCCACGGCGAGCTCCCCAATGACCAGCAGCTCGGCCAGTGGGAGCACACGATCACCCACCACTCCATTCTCAACGAGAACTTCCGGCACCTCATCGACGCCTTCCGTTACAACGCGCACCCGATGGGCCGCTTCATCGCCTCCATGGCCGCGCTGGGAACGTTCTACCCGGAAGCGAAGGACATCTTCGAGCCGGCCACGCGCGTGAAGCAGATCCACCGCATCATCGCCAAGGTCATCACCATCGCCGCGTTCAACTACCGCAGCACGGTGGGGATGCCGTACGCGTATCCCGACAACGACCTGTCGTACACCGGCAACTTCCTGAACATGATGTACCGGATGACGGAGGTGAAGTACACGCCGAACCCGGTGCTCGAGCGTGCGCTGGACGTCCTGTTCATCCTCCACGCGGACCACGAGCAGAACTGCTCGACGAACGCCATGCGCGCCGTCGGCAGCTCGCACGTCGATCCGTACTCCGCCGTCGCCGCCGCGGCCGCCGCGCTCTACGGCCCGCTGCACGGCGGCGCCAACGAAGCCGTGCTGCAGATGCTCACCGAGATCGGCGACGTGAAGCACGTCCCCGACTTCATCAAAACCGTGAAGAGCGGCGAAGGCGGCCGCCTGATGGGCTTCGGCCACCGCGTCTACAAGAACTATGACCCGCGCGCGAAGATCATCAAGAAGGTGGCGGACGAGGTCTTCGAAGTCACCGGCCGCAACCCGCTCCTCGACATCGCCCTCGAGCTCGAGCGCATCGCCCTCGAGGACGACTACTTCGTCAAGCGCAAGCTCTACCCGAACGTCGACTTCTACTCCGGCCTGATCTACCAGGCCATGCGCTTCCCGACACCCATCTTCACCGTCCTCTTCGCCATCCCCCGCGTATCCGGCTGGCTCTCGCAATGGCAGGAGATGCTCGGCGACGCGGACCAGAAGATCGCAAGACCGCGGCAGATCTACACGGGCGCCGCGCGCCGGGATTACGTGGACATCGGCCAGCGGTAAAGCCCCTCCGTCCCCCTCTGTGTTCTCTGTGCCTCTGTGGTGAAAACACGTGGGCATTCACCACAGAGGCACAGAGAACGCAGAGGGGGACGGAGACGATTAGCGCATCATCTTCTTCAGTGCCGCCGTTCCCGAGCGGCTGGCCACGATCCGGCTCCCGTCCTTGAGGACCACCACGTACCTTCGCTCGTCATGCCGCTCCACGCGTTGCACGGTATCGACGTTGATCATGTGCGACCGGTGGATACGCAGAAACGGCAGTTGCAGCCGCTCCTCCAACTGCGCCAGCGAGACGTACAGCAGGTACGACGCACCGCCGGAGAACGCCCGCACGTAATCCCCCTCGGCCTGGAAGTGCGACACCTCCCGCACCGCCACCGGCACGATGCGCGACCCGACCCGCGCAAACAACCGCTCCAGCGGCCCGGCCGGCAACTCCGCTCCCGCGCCCTGCGCCCTGCCCCCCGCGCCCTGAAACCTCCGCCGCACGCGCTCCATCGTCTCGTGGAACCGCCGCGACCCGAACGGCTTCACCAGGTAGTCGAGCGCTTCCAGCTCAAACGCCGTCACCGCGAAGCGCTCGTACGCCGTCGTGAACACGACCAGCGGCTGGTGCTGGATGCGCTGCAGCACCTCCAGCCCCGTCAGCTCCGGCAGCATGACGTCGAGGAACACGAGGTCGGGACGGAGCCGGTCGATCGTCTCGACCGCCGCGTGGCCGTCGCCCGCCTCGCCGACGAGCTCCATCCACTCCACCTCGGACACGAGCCGCCGCAGCGCGGTTCGCGCCAGTTCCTCGTCCTCGGCGATCACCGCACGAACGCGCGTATCCATCAATTCAGGTCGAGCCGCGCCGAGCCTTCCGCCGGCGCGACGTCGTTCCAGTCCGTGTTCGTCCCCACCGTCGCCACCACGCGCATGCTGCGCTGCAGCACGTCGCGCTTCACGCCGATCAGCAGCGCCTGATTCCCGGAGTCGACCGCGAACATCACCGTTCCCGGCGGCGACGTCGTGAAGCGTCCCCGCACGATGTCCGCCGCGTCGGCCACTCCCGTGCTGCCACGATACCGCCCGTCCGCGCCGCGCGCGACCCATACCGTGACCACACGATCGTAGCGGAAGCCCTTGTTCCCCGCCCACCAGCTCCCGCCGTTGCCCGGGTCGCCGTCGAGATCGAGCGCGAGGTTCATCCCGATCCGCGACGGGTCCGGCGCCGCCGCCAGCCCGAACAGAAACCACACCCGATCCCCCTCGTATCGCCACGCGACGCCGCGCAAATCCGGGAGGTTCTTCGACTTCCCATCGCCCTCTTCGTCCGAGACGAACGGCGTCCACCCCGCGCGATCGAACTGCGGCGCCGTACCCGCGTCGACGGCCGCGGTCATCGGCAGCATCGCGGTCTTCACGTATTCATAGTCCGGCCGCACTGCCAGCGCCGCTTCGAACGCCGCGCGCGCCTGCTCCATCTCCGCCTCGCTGAGGAGCATGATGCCGTACCAGGACCAGACGACCGGGAGCCAGAGCTTCGAATCCTCGTCGTCGCGCGCGGCCATCACGTCGATGGATTTGCGCAGCAGCCCGCGTCCCTGCTCCCGCCCGTTATTGCCGTAATACAGGAACGCCGCTTCGAGACTCGTCACGAGCGGATCGTCCGGCGCGAGCTTCTTCGCCGCCGTGAACGACTCCGTCATCAACGCACGGGCCTCGGGGAACGGCATGGCCCCATGGAACATCAGGACGAAGCCGATACGGCTCCGCAGCACGTGCGCCGGCACGAGCTTCGGATCGAGCGCGAGCGCCCGGTCGACGCTGGCCATCGCGCGCTGCGCCGCCGCGGTGGCGAGCGCGGAATCCCCGCCCACGTTCTGGCTGTCCATCCACTCCGAGAACGCGAGGTGGTACTCCACCCGCGCGGCATCGGCGTCCGTGACGCGCTCCCCTCGGAACACGCCATCGACGAGCTGCTGCAACGTGAGGATCAGAACGAGTGCGAGCCAGTTCATGCTGCAAACTCTCGCGCAATCCGCCACGCGCGCTCCGCGTCAATCGCCCAACCCGCCGGACCCATCGCCGAACGCGCCAACGGATCGCGCGTTTGGCGGTACCGTATCGATCGTGACCTCGTGGCGGCCATACGCGCTGGGATGCTTTCTCTACTTCTGCATCAACGCAGTGGTGATGAAGGTCATGAACCTTCCCGACGCGGAGATCTTCGCCTGGGCCCTCGCGAGCTCGCTCCCGCACTCGCTCCTCGGCATCGGCGTGGTGCGGTTTTACAGCGCGCGCCGGCAGTGGTTCTGGCCCATGCACGTCGCGCTGGCCGCGCTGTACGCGACAGCCTCAGACCTCGGCCAGCACCTCATCGCGCTGGCCCTCCTCGGGCGGAAGCCGTGGATGTTCACGCTCGAAGGGCTGGTCTGGGGCTGGCTGATCTCGGCGCTGCTCTTCGTCATCATCGCCTCGACGGCGCACCTCCAGCGCGTGCAGAGCGACCTCGCGCACGAGCGTGAGCGGACCGCGGCGGCCGAGGCGTCGCGGGCGAAGGCGGAGCTCGCGGCGCTGCGGGCACGGATCGATCCGCACTTCCTCTTCAACACGCTCCACTCTCTCCTGGCCCTGGTGCGACAGGACCCCGGCCGCGCCGAGGAGGCCATCGAGCAGTTCGGCGACATCCTCCGCTACACGTTCGCGGCGGGAGACGGCAGCGAGGAGCGCACGCTGCAGCAGGAGTGGCAGCTCGTCGACAACTACCTCGCCCTGGAACGCCTCCGCCTCGGCGCACGCCTGCGCGTGACGGCGTCGCTCGACGCGGACGTTGCCACGGTGCCCCTCCCCGTCCTGACGCTCCAGCCACTCGTCGAAAACGCCGTCCGTCACGCCATCGCCCCGCGCGCCGCGGGCGGGCGCGTCGACGTCCATGCGAAACGTCACGAGGGCCGCGTGCGGATCACCGTCTCCGACGACGGTCCCGGCCTCAAGTCCGAGCCAGAGAACGGCCACGGACTCGATCTCGTGCGCCAGCGCCTCGATCGCATGTACGGCGACCGCGCCACCCTCACCCTCGGACGCTCAGCTGAGGGCGGCCTGTGCGTCACGATCGACGTGTTGTGAAGATGCCGGCCCACCACTCGCCACGTTTTCGCTCGTCGAGCAGGGTCAGACCTTCGGTTTCCGCGGCGGCGACGACTTCGTCCCGCTTGATCACCAGAATCCCGCTCAGGATCAGGCGCGCACCCGCGGCCAGCCGCGGTACGACCTCCGGCAGCAGCGGCAGGATCACCTCGGGGATGATGTTCATGGTCACGACGTCAAACGTCCCGCCTCGTAACGCCTCGACGCTGCCGATGAAGAGCGGCATCGCGGCGTCGGGGACGTCGTTGCGGATGCGGTTGTCGCGCAGCGCGCCGTAGGCGTCGGTATCGTTGTCGAACGCGATCGCCTTCGCGGCGCCGAGGCGGTGCATGGCCAGGGCGAGGATGCCGCTGCCGGCGCCGATGTCCAGGCCGCGCTTCCCGCGCACGTCCAGCGATTCCAGCACCTCGATGCACAGCGCGGTCGTCTCGTGCGAGCCCGTACCGAAGGCCTGCTCCTGCGGCACGATGATCACGTAGGGTGCGGCTTCAGCCCGCCCCTGCAGCAACGCCGCATCCGGCACCACCACGAACCGCTCGCCGATGAACAGCGGCTCGAGCGACTGCTCGTACTGCTCCAGCCAGTCCAGCCGCTCCCGCTCGAACACGCGGGTCTCGAGCTCCGCGAACAGCTCCGCCGCCGCGTCGCGATCCTCGGGCGAGTCGAAGTACGCAGCAATGGTGTTCTGCGTCGACGTACTGCCGGTCGACGCGGTGAGAAAGAGCATCGACAAAATGTGCTCCTCGTCGGAGGGATTTTCGGAGTCGATCTCCAGGATAAAGTCTCGCAGCGACACGATTCGCACGATAACGCAATCGCGGAACGTTCCGGGAACGGCGTCGTGAACGCACTTGTGCCGCGGCGGAACCGGACCCAACTTCCACAACAAGGAGCTTCAGATGACTCTTGTCCGGATGATTGCACTCGCTCTCCTCGTCGGTGTGGCCACGAACGGGATTCTGCTCGGAGACGGCATCCTCCTCGGCGACGGCGTGAGCGTCGACGAAGGCTCGGGAATCGACCCGCACGGCTAGCAGTGCGGGAGCATGGTCGAAGCGGCGGGGAATCCGATCGAAGCGGAAAAGAATCAATTCAAAGCGGCGAGAAATCAATTCAAAGCAGGGAAGAATCCGATCGGACCGGTGGAAAATCGGAGCGAAGCCGGGACAAATCTGTGCGGACCGGGGCGGAAGGCGTGACCACAAATGACGCCGCCGATCACTCGATCTCCCTCATTGAGAGAGACGGCGCAGCTTTTCCCACGCGGACGGGCGCATGCGGCTGCGCGGAGTATCGTACTCACTGTGAGCATCTACGCGACCCTCTGGATTCTCCGGTTCCCCGCGCATGGCGATGTGTATTCCGGCTGCGAGTGGGTGGATGTCTGGGGTCAGGGGGTTCCGGCACACATAGGGACGCCCACGGACGGCTACGGCTACGAGTCAGGAGATCCGTACGCCAGTTTTCTTCCCCCGGCTATCTCCGTGACCGACGATGATTCCGGTGACTTGCGTGCGGTCGTAGTCGTTCGGGAGCGCACCGAGAAGGTCGGCCAGGAGTACATCGGTCCGCTCCTTGTGCTGTCGGGTTCGGAGTACGCAACATTGTCCTTTCAAATGCTTCACGACCGCATCTGCGACGCACTTCGGGGCAGCCGTCCGCGTTTGATCGCCGAGGTGATCACCGCAGACGAACGGCGCCTGCTCTTCGCGGATGGCTCGGTCCAGGAAGAGTGACAACGGGACCGGGTCGGGGCAGCGACTGGACCTATCTCACTGGACAACTCGTCGACTCGACTAGGCATCCACCGACCCAAAGTGCACGCGGTAGTCTTCCATCGCCGCTTGCACCACCGCTGCGGCGTGGTCGTAGCCGTACGTGCTCGCGACCCGGATGCGCTGCTCCTCGCCCGGCACGAGTTTGTACGTCGAGAAATAGTGCTCGAGCCGCTCGACGAGCACCGGCGGAACATCCGCGATGTCCTGCGCCTCGCCCCACACGTAGTCGCCCTGCAGCACCGCGATGATCTTGTCGTCCGCCTCGCCGCGGTCGATGAGCTGCAGCCCGCCGATCACGCGCGCCGCCACGAGGATCTCCGACTTCGAGATCGGGCGCTCGCTCAGGACGCAGATGTCCAGCGGATCGCCGTCCCCCTTCGCCGCTCCCGACGAGAGCCGCGTCACCCGCTCCGCGCAGTAGGTCTGAGGAACGAACCCATACAACGCCGGCGGCTGCGACGACGTCCGCTGTGGGCGGTCGACCTTCAGGTAGCCCGACGACTTGTCGACCTCGTACTTGATCAGGTCGAAGGGCGTGATCTCGACGAACACGTTGACCACGCGCGGCGCGTCAACTCCGGCGGAGAGCCCATGCCACGGATGCGGACGGAAGCGGGAAAACGACTGTTCGGCCATTGCGGGCGCGATTCTACTGCCGCGTGTCTGTCGCCCGCTGACGCGGGCTCGATTTTGCGGCGGCATCGCGGTCCCCGGCTGAAGCCGGGGTCTATTGTCTGCCTGCCCGCTACGCGGGCAAGCAACGAGCCCGCGTAGCGGGCCAGAGAAAATAGACCCCGGCTTCAGCCGGGGTCACGCGGCAAGAACCGGCAACGAGCCCGCGTACGCGGGCGACAGGCGCTCCGGAACAAACCTCTCCTCCACGCGTCTATCCCGCATGTTCGTTCAGCTCCTCCTCACCGTTGCGCTCTCCGACGTTCCGGCCTCCGTCGAGCTCCCCGCCGCCGGTGTCGCCATCCCGATGCGCCTGACCCAGGGAAAAGTGATCGTCGATGCAAAGATCAACGGCAAAGGGCCGTTCCCGATGTTCCTCGACACCGGTGCCGGCGCCACCGTTCTGGACGCCGATCTGGTGCGCGAGCTCGGCCTCCCCGCGACCGGGACCACCGCCGTCGGCGATCCCGCGAATCCGCAGGCGATCGAGGCGACGACCGTGGCGGTGGACCGGCTCGACGTCGGCGGCGCGACGTTCTCGGGTCTCCAGGCCCTGACGTGGGACCGCTCCGCCCTCTACGCCGGAACGGAGGGCGCGCCGCGGGGCGTCCTGGGCATCCCCCTCTTCTCCTCCATGCTGCTCACCATCGACTACCCGCAGAGCGAAGTCCGCCTCCGCCGCGGTGCGCTGGAGAAAGGCGGGCACACCATCGGTTTGATCCGGAGCGAAGGCGGCATCTTCCGCATCCCGGTAAAGATCGGCGGCGTGGCGGTCGACACCGCACTCGACACCGGCTCGCCGTCAGGATTGAGCCTGCCCAAGCGCTACACCGAGCGGTTGAAGCTCGCTACCCCACTCCGGGAGGCCGGCCGCGGCCGGACCGTCAACTCCGAATTCGTCGTCTATTCCGCGCAGGTCGACGGCAACCTCGAGATCGCCGGCCACACGATCGCCTCCCCGACCGTCGTCTTCAACGAAGTGCTCCCCGAATCCCACATCGGCTCGCGGGTTCTCGGCTCCTACGCCGTCACGATCGATCAGAAGAACAACCTCGTCTCTCTGGAGAAGGGAGACCAACCCGAGGTCCGCAGCGACTACGCAGGGCGCTACGGCACCCGAACCATCTCCGCCGAGAACAAAGAACTGCACCTCCAGCGAGACGGCGGCCCGAAACTCAAACTGATCCCGATCGCCGCCGACGAGCTCGGAATCGAAGGCATCCCGGAGGCCCGCGTGCGCTTCGTCCGCGACGCGAACGGCAGGATCGCCGAGCTGCACGTCCTCAACCGCGAAGGCGTGTGGGAGAAGAGCCCGCGCGAATGACTGCACGCGACCGTGTGCATGTGGAGTGCGGCGACGGCGAGGAGACCGTCTAGATTGCGGCACGCAACTAGATGCCTTCTGACGCCAAGTACGTGCCCTCGGACGCGAAGTACGTGCCCTCCGACGCCAAGTACGTGCCCCCGGACGCCAAGTACGTGACCTCCGACGCCAAGTACGTGACCTCCGACGCCAAGTACGTGCCCCCCGGACGCCAAATACGTGACCTCCGACGCCAAGTACGTGCCCCCCGGACGCCAAGTACGTGACCTCCGGAGTCAAGTACGTGACCTCCGACGCCAAGTACGTGACCTGTGGTCGCGAAGTACGTGACTCGTGCTCACGTAGTTGCGTGCTTCGGGCACGTACTGGGCGTCCAAAGGCACGCACTTGGCTCCGGAGGTCACGTACGTCGCGTCAGAGGGCACGTAGTTGCGTCCTCTGGTCAGGTAATTACTTGTTTCGGCCGGGCTGCGGGGTCGGACTGGCCGGCTGTGGTGCCCTCCTTGGGAAACCTGCCGGATGGAAGCCCAATGGCGGTAACTTTACGCGAGTGCTCCCCTCACCCGGCCTTCGGCCACCCTCTCCCCGCTGACGCGGGGCGAGGGCTATCCTGGGGCTCCTTCTCGCGAGAGCCCACAAGCACGCTCTAGTTCGCGAAGAAGTCTTTCACCTTCTCGAACACGCCCTTCTCCGCAGACACCGTGTCGCCATGCGAGGCGGCCAGCTGCTCGAGCAAGGCCCGCTGCTCGTCGTTGAGTGACGTCGGGATGCGTACCGCTACGTGGACGTAGTGATCCCCGCGGCCGGTGCCGTCGAGGAAGGGCACACCTTTGTTCCGCAGGCGGAAGACCTGGTTCGGCTGCGTGCCGGACGTGATCTTCAGCGACTCCGAGCCGTCGATGGTCTCCACATTCACGTCGCCGCCGAGGGCGGCCTGGGTGTAGCTGACCGCGTGCTCCGCGTGGATGTCGTAGTCCCGGCGCGTGAACTTCGGGTGGTCGGCCACGCCGATGAAGACGTACAGGTCCCCGGCCGGTCCGCCGTTCGTCCCCGACTCCCCTTCGCCCGCGACGCGCAGGCGCGAGCCGTCGTCGACGCCCGCAGGGATCTTGACCTGGATCTTCTTCTCCTCGCGCACCCGTCCCGCGCCGCCGCACGTTACGCACGGGTCCTTGATCACTTTCCCCTGCCCGCCGCACTGCGGGCACGTGCGCGCCACCGCGAAGAAACCCTGCGAATAGCGGATCTGGCCCCGGCCGGCGCAGCCCGTACACGTCACCGGCTGCGTCCCCGGCTTCGCGCCCGAGCCGGTACACGTCGTACACGTGATGATCCGCGGCACCTGCAGCGTAACGTCCTTGCCGAACGCCGCTTCCATGAATTCCAGGCGCAGGTCGTAGCGCAGATCATTGCCCCGCGCCGGACGGGTTCCGCCGCGGCGTCCCCGCGTCCCGAAGAAATCGCCGAAGCCGAACAGGTCGCCGAGGATGTCGCCGAAGTCCGCGAACTGATTCGGGTCGAACCCGCCCATCCCGCCAAGGCCCTGGTGGCCGTGGCGGTCATACCGCGCGCGCTTCTCCTCATCGGACAGCACGCCGTACGCCTCCGCCGCCTCCTTGAACTTCTCCTCCGCCTCCGCGTCGCCCGGGTTCTTATCGGGGTGGTACTTCACCGCGAGCTTGCGGTACGCCTTCTTGATCTCGTCGATCGAGGCGTTGCGCTGCAGGCCCAGCACTTCGTAGTAGTCGCGTTTTTCCGTGGTTGCCATCATTACTTGTCTGTGGGTGCGGACATTTTCAGGGGGTTGTACAGCATCACGCTCGTCAGGATGCGCGACGCCGACTGCAGCTCGTAGATCGCGTCGTTGATCTTCTGCTTGTCCTCCGCCCCCACCGCTTCCTTCGCCCGCGTGATGATCTTCTGCACGCGGTCCCTCTCTTCGTCCTTCAGGAGCTTTCCGAACTCACGGAAAACCTTCTCATTCGTATAGATCATTCCGTCGAGCTTGTTGGCCAGCAGCCGCATCTCGCGGCGGGCCGCGTCCGCGCGCTGGTGCGCCGAGGCTTCGTTGATGATCCGGTCGATCTCGTCCTTCGACAGACCGCCTGCCGGATTGATCTGCACACCCTGCGACTGCCCCGTCGCCTGATCGCGCGCCGTTACGCTCACGATCCCGTTCGAATCGATCGAAAACGTCACCTCGATCTGCGGCACGCCGCGCGGCGACGGCGGGATGCCCACCAGGTCGAACTTGCCCAGCGACTTGTTCTCGTTCGCGAACTCGCGCTCGCCCTGCAGCACGTGCACGGTCACGCGCGTCTGATTGTCCGAGACCGTCGTGAATACCAGCGAGTTCTTCGTCGGGATCGTCGAGTTCCGCTCGATCAGCTTCTGGAACAGACCGCCGCGGGTCTCCAGGCCAAGGGAGAGCGGCGTGACGTCCAGCAGGACCATGTCCTTGATGTCGCCCCGCAGGATGCCGCCCTGGATCGCCGCGCCAACCGCGACCACCTCATCCGGATTGATGTTCCGGTTCGGGTCCTTCCCGAACACCTGGCGCACCGCCTCCACCACCTTCGGCGTGCGCGTCTGGCCGCCCACGAGCACGACCTCGTCCACCTGCTTCGCCGACACGCCCGCGGCGCGCAGCGCGTCGTTCACCGGGTCGATGGTCCTCTGGATCAGGTCCTCGACCAGGTTCTCGAACTCCCGGCGCGTGAGGATGTAGTTCAGGTGCTTCGGACCGGTCGCGTCCTGGGAGATGAACGGCAGCGTGATGCGCGACTCCGTCTCCATCGACAGCTCGCACTTCGCCTTCTCGGCCGCCTCTTTCAACCGCTGCAGCGCCATGCGGTCGTCGCGCAGGTCGAGGTTGCTCTCCTTGATGAAGAAATCGATCAGCCGGTCCATGATCCGCTTGTCGAAATCTTCACCGCCGAGGTACGTGTCGCCCGAGGTCGAGAGCACCTCGAACAGGCCGTCCTCCAGCTTCAGGATGCTGATGTCGAACGTGCCGCCGCCGAGGTCGTAGACCGCGATGACCTGGTTCTGGCGGTTGTCGAGGCCGTATGCCAGCGCCGCCGCCGTCGGCTCGTTGATGATGCGCAGAACTTCCAGGCCCGCGATCTTGCCGGCGTCGCGCGTGGCCTGCCGCTGCGAGTCATTGAAGTACGCCGGCACGGTGATGATCGCCTCGGTGATCTGCTCGCCGAGGAAGTCCTCCGCGAAGGCCTTGATCTCCATCAGCACGAACGCGCTGATCTCCTCGGGCGAGTATTCGTGCTCGCGGATCTTCACTTTCACGTCGCCGTTCGACGCCGCGACGACGTTGTACGGCAGGACGCTCTTCGCGTGCGAGACCTCCTCGGACTCGAACTTCCGTCCGATGAGGCGCTTGATGGCGAAGACGGTATTGAACGGATTGGTGATGGCCTGCCGCTTGGCGATCTGGCCGACCAGGCGCTCGTTGTCCTCGGTGAAACCGACCACCGAGGGCGTGGTGCGGCTGCCCTCCCGGTTCGGGATGACCTGCGGCGTCGTCACGTCCACCACGGCCACGCACGAGTTGGTCGTGCCGAGATCGATTCCGAGAATTTTCGCCATTCGTTCGTGAAACTATGCGCGTTCCGGCCCGCCGACGGCAACCTTCACGAGCGCCGGCCGCAACAGGCGATCGTGCAGGAAGTAGCCCTTCTGCAGGAGGGCCACGACGGTGTGATTGGGCACTGAAGGGTCTTCGTCGCGCACGACGGCCTCGTGGATATTCGGGTCGAAGGGGACGCCCGATTCGTCGATCGGCTTGAGGCCGTGCTTCAGGAGGACGTCGTAGAGCTGCTTGTAGATCAGCAGCATGCCCTTGTGGAACTCGTCCCCTTCCTCAGCGTGATCGAGCCCCCGGTCGAAGTTGTCGAGGACCGGGAGGACGTCCCTGAGGACGGCCGCGGTGGCGTAGCGGAAGAAGTCCGCCTTCTCACGCTCGCTGCGCTTGCGGAAGTTCTCGAAGTCCGCGATGGCGCGGACGTAGCGGTTCTTGTAGTCGTCCTGTGGCGAGGCTGCCGCCTCAGGCTCGGGCTCCGCGGACGCCTCAGCCGCGGCTTCTTGAGCGGCCTCGCGCATCTCGCGCTCGATGTCCTCGACGGACCCTTCGATGTCTTCGATGACGTAGGCGTCGTCCCCGTCGTCAACGCCCTGTCCGTTTTCTTCAGCCATTGTTGTGGTGCTCCTCTTCCTCGATCTTGCGGCTCAGCGCGCGACTCAGATAGTCGACCAGCGGCGCCATGCGGGCGTACTCCATCCGCATCGGACCGATGATGCCGACCATCCCCAAGGGGGCGGAGCCGGACCCGTAACGCCGCGCGACGATACTGAAGTTGTTCATCTGTGTGAAGTCGCTCTCGGATCCGACCAGGATCTGCAAGCCTTCTTCCCGCAGGCAGGTCTCCAGCAGGTCGACGAGTTTCTCCTTCTCCTGCAGCGCGAGAAACGTCTTCCGCAGCAACGCCGCGTCGGCGTATTCGGGCTTGTTGAGAATCGACGTCGCCCCCTCCACGAAGAGCTCGTGCTCGTACGGCGCGTTCACGGCGTGGATGCCGAGGGAGATGGTCTTCTGCAGCATGGCGTCGTGCTGCGCGCGCTCCTCCTCCGTCATCCGGATGAGACGGCGGCGGATGCGGTCGAGGGTGAGGCCGGCGAACTCGACGGTGATGTAGCGGCCGATCTTCTCCAACTCGTCGCGCGTGAACAGGAACCGCGTCTCGATGACCTTGTTCACCACGACGCCGTTCGTGCCGACGATCACGCACATGATCCGGTTGTCGGCGACGGAGATGAAGTCCATCGACCGGATGGCGAACTGGAGCAGCGTGGGCATGAAGACCAGGCCGACCTGGTCGCTGAGCTTCGAGAGCAGCGCCGAGGCGTGGTGCAGGACTTCGTCGATCTCACTGCCGACCGAGACCTCTTCGTCGATGACTTCCCGCTCGCGCGTGCTTAGCGAGCGCGACTTCATGAGGTTGTTGATGAAGAAGCGGTACCCGCGGTCCGTGGGAACGCGGCCGGCGGAGGTGTGCGGCTGGGCCAGGAAGCCGAGCTCTTCCAGATCGGACATCACGTTGCGGAGGCTGGCCGGCGAGAGCTGGAACTTGCCGCACTTCGACAGCGTCCGTGAGCCGATGGGCTCGCCGGAGTCGATGTGCTGCAGGACGATCTCGCGCAGGACTTCACGGGCGCGCGGATCGAGATCGTAGTCTTGTCTGGTGACCATGTTTCTCGCTGGCACTCCGGCGGATCGAGTGCCAGACAGAGGTTAACACGGGCCGGAGGGTCAAGATTCTTCGGACCGCCTCAGGAACGTAGGGCGTGGATCACGATTTTCTCTGGATACGGTGCGGCGTCTGCAAGTTAGTATCTCGTGCGGATGCGCCCGTTCTTGCTCGCGTTGCTGATTGCCTTCCCCGCCGCCGCGGTCACGGTGGACCGGATCGCCGCGGTCATCGACGGTCAGGTGCTGACGGTCAGCGAGATCTCGCAGATGGTCGAGCTCCGCTTCTTCCAACGCCTGGGCAACACGGAGGAGGAGTACCGCCGCGAGGTGCTGGACGCTCTGATCGCGCAGGCGCTGCGCTATCGCGATGTGGAACGCTTCGGCGCGCAGGACATCCCGAGCGACACGATCGAAGCCCGCGTCGTCGAGATCCAGCGCCGCTTCCCCACGGAGGCCGAATTCACGGCGGCACTCCCACGCGCGGAGCTGACGGCGGAGGAGCTGCGGGCGCTCGTGAAACGGCAACTGCAGGTCGAGGCGTACATCCAGGAGCGCTTCGCGCCGCTGGTGTTCGTGACGAATGAAGAGATCGACGAGTACTACCGCGGCCCATGGCGCGAGCAGCGCCGCGAGCGTGGCCTGGCGGTACCGCCGCTGAGTGAGGTGCGGGACGAAGTGCGGTCCGCGCTGCGGTTGTCGCGGCTGCAGGTCGAGATCAACCGCTGGACCTCCCAGCTCCGCTCACGGGCCAACGTCGACGTCTACGCATGGCGCTGATCTCCGTCGTCACCGCGACGTATAACCGCGCGAATGTCCTGAAGCTGGCCATCGAGTCGCTGCTCGCGCAAACGGTCACGGACTGGGAGCTGATCGTCGTCGGGGACGCGTGTACGGACGACACCGCCGAGGTGGTGGCGTCGTTCGGCGACCCGCGCATGCGTTTCGTGAACCTGGCGGAGAACAGCGGCGATCAGGCCGCGCCGAACAACGAGGGCGTGCGGCTCGCGTCCGGAGAGCTCGTCGCCTTCCTCAATCACGACGATCTCTGGACGCGCGACCATCTCGCCGTCACGCTCGCGAAGCTGCGCGAGTCGCAGGCCGACCTGGTCTTCACGATCACGGTCTCGATCGACGCGGAGGACGTGCCGCAGCTCGAAGGGGTGGCACCGTCGGGAGTCCACGATGGACGCACTCTCGCGCCGGCGTCGAGCTGGCTGATGCGCCGCACGCTCTTCGACAGCGTCGGCCCGTGGCGGCGCGGGAGGGAAGTCTTCGGCGCACCGTCGCAGGAATGGCTCTTTCGCGCCTGGCGGCAGGGGCACCGGCTCGTCGCGGTCCCGAAACCGACGATCATCGCGCTGCAGTCGGGCTCGCGCAAAGGGTCGTACACGAAGGGCAGCGCGGAGGAGCACGAGCGCTACGCCGCGCTGCTGCGCGACGATCCGGAGCTCATCGCGAGAATTCTCACGGACGTGATCGTCCGGCTGCGCGGCGACGTGGCCAGGCCGTCCTACACGGCCGCGCGAACGG
This sequence comes from uncultured Acidobacteriota bacterium, assembly GCA_963821585.1. Taxonomy (GTDB): domain Bacteria; phylum Acidobacteriota; class Thermoanaerobaculia; order Gp7-AA8; family Gp7-AA8; genus QHVT01. The sequence continues at coordinate 686,260 of CAWGEI010000003.1, read as the reverse complement.
TGATGGCCTTTGTGGCCCGGGCCGCGATCGCCATCGGCGTCCAGCCGCACGGCCTGATGTTCGCCTTAAAATACCGGCGCAGAGGGGGCTTCATCGACGCACTCCGCCGCACGCGCGGGTTGTCGCCGTTGCCGAGGAAGAATCGACATGACTGATGCTTGGCGCATCACTGGCGCCGTGAAAGACCGGCAGACCATCACCGCACGCTGGACACCGTCGGAGATGCGGCTCATCGACGGGGTGGCGATCCGCGAGGTGTTGAACGTCCCGAAGTCGAATGGGTATCTGACGGAGATCTTCCGCCGCGACTGGGCGGAGTCGCGCGGCGAAGTCGATCAGGTGTTCCAGGTCGTGCTCGACCCGGGCGCGATCTCCGCGTGGCACGCACACGCGACGACGACGGACCGCCTGTTCGTGAGTTACGGCCGCGCGCGGATCGTGTTGTACGACGCCCGCGAAGACTCCCCGACGCACGGCCTCGTGAACGAGTTCCGGTTCGGCACGATCCGTCCGGCGATGATCCACGTCCCCGCGCGGGTGTGGCACGGCGTCCAGAACGTGTCCGACGGCACGTCGATCGTGATCAACGCCGTCGACCGCGCGTACGACTACGAGGACCCCGATCACTGGCGCGTCCCCGCGGACTCGCCGGAAATCCCGTTCACGTGGTGAATATGGAGTGCGGCGGCAGCGCCGCCGCTTTCGAATTCGGTTACGGTGAGCGGCACGCGTGGAGCTCGCGCCACGCGAATTCCAAAGCGGCGGCCTTGCCGCCGCACTCCATATCACTCATTTCGCGCTACAAGCCAACGAGAGCGAGAAACGCGTCTTCACTGAGGATCTCCACGTCGAGCGATCTCGCCTTGTCGAGCTTGGAGCCGGCGGATTCGCCGGCCACGAGATAGCTGGTTTTGGAGGATACCGATCCCGAGGCCTTGCCTCCCTCGCGCTCGATCATTTTGTGGATTTCGTCACGCGAAAAACGCGAAAGCGTTCCCGTTACGACAATGGTCTTCCCCGCGAGGCGATCGCCCGTCGCCGTGGCCACGTGCGTCGGTTGCATCCCCAGGCGCTGCATCTTCTCGATGCGCTCGCGGTTGGCGGGGACGGCGAAGTAGAACGTGATCGACTCCGCCACCTTCGGGCCGATCTCGTGCACCTCCACCAGTTCCTCGGTCGTCGCATTCATCAGTGCGTCGATCGTGCGGAAGCGCTCGGCGAGGATCTTCGCCGCGCGCTCGCCGACCATGCGGATGCCGAGGGCGAAGATGAGACGCGAGAGCTCGTTGGTCTTCGACTTCGCGATGTTCTCGATCAGCTTCGTCGCCGACTTCTCCGCCTTGCGCTCCAGCTCCGCGACCTGTTCGACGGTCAGCTCGTAGATCGACGCTGTAGTCGGTGACCAGTCCTTCCTTCAGCAGCGCCTCGACGGTCTGCCATCCGAGGCCTTCGATGTCCATGGCTTTGCGGGAGGCGAAGTGGGTGATGGACTGCAGCACGATCGCGGGGCAGCCCTGGTTGATGCAGCGGATCGCGACCTCGTCTTCGAGCTTGTGCACCGGCTCGCCGCACACGGGGCAGTGCGTCGGCGGGACGACTTCCTGCGCACTTTTGGGGCGCTTGTCTTTCAGGACGTCGACGACCTTGGGGATGATGTCGCCGCCTTTTTCGACGACGATCGTGTCGCCGATGCGGATGTCCTTGCGCGCGACCTCGTCGAAGTTGTGCAGCGACGCGTTGACGACCTTCGTGCCGCCGAGGGAGACGGGATCGAACTCGGCGACGGGGGTGACGGTGCCGGTGCGCCCCACGTACAGATTGATGTTCCGCACCACCGTCTTCGCCGCCTCGGGCGGGTACTTGAACGCGATCACCCAGCGCGGGGCCTTGGACGTGGCGCCGAGCTCGAGCTGTTCCTCGCGGCGGTTGACCTTCACGACGATGCCGTCGATCTCGAAGTCGAGCGCGTGCCTCCGCTCGCGCCATGTCTCGATGAAGGCGATCACGTCGTCGAGCGACGCGCAGAGAGCGCGCTGGGGATTGGTCGGCAGCCCGAGCTTGTCGAGCAGCTCGTACGCGCCCCACTGCGACTCGACCTGCCGGCCGTCGACGAAGGGGACGTGGTAGAGGTACGCGCTGAGGCGCTTCTTCGCGACGAGCTTCGGGTCCTTCTGCCGGACCGCGCCGGCCGCGGCGTTGCGGGCGTTCGCGAGCGGCTCCTGGCCCGCTTCTTCGAGCTCTTCGTTGAGCTTGAGGAAGTCGCGTTTGGTGATGTAGATCTCGCCGCGCACTTCCAGGCGCTTCACTTTCTTCGCGTCGATCTTCAGCGGCAGGACGCGCACGGTGCGGACGTTCGGCGTGACGTCGTCGCCGCGGACGCCGTCGCCGCGCGTGGCGGCGCGAACGAGCTCGCCATTCTCGTAGAGCAGGGAGATGGAGACGCCGTCGATCTTCAGCTCGGCCTCGTATTCGACGGTCTCGCGGCCGATCCCTCGGAGGACGCGCTCGTGCCACTCGGTGAGCTCTTCGAGCGTGTACGCGTTCTCGATGGAGAGCATCGGCGGCTCGTGGATCACGGTCGGGAAGTACTCGATCATCACGCCGCCGACGCGCTGGGTGGGCGAGTTGGGATCGTGATCGCCGTGCTTCTCTTCGAGCTCCTGCAGGCGGCGGAGCAGCTGGTCGAAGTCGTAGTCGGAGATCTCGGGCGTGCCTTCGTAGTAGAGACGGTTGTGGCGCTCGAGCTCGGTGCGGAGCTTCGGGATCTCTCTCTTGCTCATGTTCCGCGGGAAAGATACCGCGACCGCTCCACGATCTTCTCGGCGAATCCCATGGCGCGCAGCCGGGCGTCGAGTTGTGCAAGAAAGTCGCGCCTTCCCTTCACCAAATTGAGGTTGAGCGCAACAAATCGCATCCCACGGGATGTATCGAAATAGACGATCAGGCGGTCGCCGCCGATCATCTGTTCCGTGCCGCTGATCGCGTCCCAGGCGATCACGCGGGTCTTGAACTGGTGCAGCGGCCGAAGGGTAAGCGTCTCGCCGGTGAGCTCCGCGATGGCTCGGCGCGTGCCGAGCCACACTTTCAGGCCGCCGAGCCAGAGCGTCCCGATGTACGCCCACACGAACGGCTCGCCGATCCAGCCGTAGCGGGAGGACGGCAAGAGCATCAGCGTGCCGGCGATCGTCGCGGACACGAGACCGGCGACGAGGACGATGGTCCATCCGGCGCGGCGGACCCAGGGCCGGAAATCGAACCGTGCACCTGTCGTAAGTTCTTGTGAAGGCTGCATTGAAACCGTGGCGGCGAGAGCCTACACTGACGATGCCTCAGGCCGGTATGGGTTTCGCAGATACGGCCTGTTCAATAGCACCATCAACGAGATGCCTGTACAAAAACTCGACGGCAGCGGACGACGGATTCTGGTGATCGACGACGATCTGGCGATCCGCGTTCTCCTGCAGGCCGTGCTGCGGCGGATGAAGTTCGACGTCGAGCTGGCGGAAGACGGCGCGGCCGGGCTGGAGAAGCTGCAGGCCGGCAACACGTACGACCTGATCCTGCTCGACCTGATGATGCCGCGCCTGAACGGCTACGAGTTCATCGAGCAGATCACCCAGCGTTACCCCGACACCCGCCCCCACATCGTGGTCTTCACGGCGGCGGGCAAACGCGGCGTCGACAAGATCCCGCCCAGCGCCGTGTGCAACTCGATCCTCAAGCCGTTCGACCTCGACACCTTCATCGAGATCATCACGGATTGCGTTCAGAAAGACCACGAGACGAGTCCCGAATCTTCCACTCGATCTGTCTGATCATCCCCAGCACGATCGTCGCTTCACGCGCGTCCAGCTCCGCGCGCGCGACGATGGCGCGCAGGTCCTCGTAGATGTGATCGGGGTTGTTCTCGTGCAGAAACCCCACCTCCAGCAGCAGCGCCCGCGCGCGCTGGTGGATGCGCTCGACCGTGGCCGCGTCCGGCAGCTCACGCGACTCTTCGCGCGGCTCCATGGACGTCAGCTCGTAGCAGAAGACGCACGCCGACTGGGCGAGGTTCATGGTCGGGAAGCGGTCGTTCGCGGGGATGGCCGCGGTGTGCTGGCAGAGGATGAGCTCTTCGCGGGTGAGGCCGCTGTCCTCCCGTCCGAAAACGAGCGCGAGCAGCTGTTCCGGTGCCAGTGACGCAAATTTTGCCGCGAGGGTCTTGGGCGAGAACGTCACGGGTGTCGTCCGTCCGCGCATCGACGTCGTGGCCACGGTGACGTGCGCGTCGGCGATCGCCTCACCGAGCGTCGCCGCGAAATGCGCCTCCGCCAGCAGGTCGTCTGCGCCGCTCGCCCACCAGCCTGCCACGGGCAGCAGCTCCGGATGCTCGCCGACGATCCACAGCTCGGCGAAGCCGAAGTTCTTCATCGCCCGCGCGACCGCGCCGACGTTTCCCGCCTCGCGCGGCTCGACCAGTACGATGCGCAGGCGCGGCATCAGACCTCGCGCAGCGCATCGAGCATCGCGTCGATGTGCGCCTCCGTCGTGCGTGGATTCATCATCGTCACGCGCAGCACCCGCTCGCCGCGCAGCACCGTCGACGTGATCCATGCCCGGCCGCTGCGGATCAGCCGCTCGCGCAGCTCCGCGTGCTGCTCGTCGTCAAAGCCGCGGCGGCGGAAGCAGAAGATGTTCAGCTCCGGCTCGTGGACCGGCTCGAAGTCGTCCGAGGCGGCGACGCGCACGTAGAGATAGCGGGTTAGCGCGGTTACACGCTCCAGCGCCTCGACGATCGGCGCCCGCCCGTGCGCGCGCAGGATGAACCAGAGCTTGATCGCGTCCGCGCGCTTCGAGCACTGGATCGTCATCTCGCCGAGGTTTTCACTGCTGCCGCTGAAGAGATAGGGGGCGTCGGCTTCAAACGCGCGGCGCAGCCAGATGCCGTCGCGCACGAGGACCGTGCCCAGCGACAGCGGCATCCACATCATCTTGTGCGGGTCCCACGAGAACGAGTCCGCCCGCTCCAGGCCGCGCACGAGCTGAGCGAGCGTGGGACTGAGCAGCACCGACGCCCCGTGCGCCGCGTCGACGTGCAGCCAGGTGCGAAAGCGGTCGCGCAGCAGGGCGATCTCGTCGAGGCGATCGAACGCGCCGGTCGCCGTCGAGCCGGCGGTGGCCACGATGGCCAGCACGCCCGCGTCCTCGCGCGCCTCGATCGCGGCCAGCGCTTCTTCGAGCCCGCCAACGTCCATGCGGTGCGCGTCGTCGGTCGCGACCTTGAGCACGTCCGGCGGCGGGATGCCCATGATCGCCGCGGCGCGCGCGATCGAGTAGTGCGCATCGGCAGACGCGATCACCACGGGACGCTTGCCCGCGGACGCCGCGTCCGTGTTCCAGCGCGCCCGTGCGGCCATCAGTCCGGTGAGGTTCGCCGCTGAGCCGCCGGAGACGGCGGTGCCTTCCGCGGTCTCGGGATAGCCCGCGAGGTCCGCCAGCCAGCGGACGACCTCCTTCTCGATCGCCGTGCCGATGGGACTCATCTCGAACACCGCGGTCGAGTTGTTGAGGAACGAGATCAGCAGGTCGGCGGACGCGGAGTCGTATAGCGGCGGACAGACCTGATGGCCCATGTACGACGGGTGATGGAGCTGATTCGAGTACCGCGCGACGAGCCGGGCCAACTCGAGCGGCTCCACGGGCTCGCCCCCGATGCGCACGAGCCCGCGCAGATCCGCGAGCGGCGCCCACTCCACCACCGGCCTCGACTCGATCTGCTCGACGTGATCGAAGAGCAGATCGACGAGGTCATGGGCGAAGCGGCGGGAGGCGTCGAGCGCGGTCATCGGACGGCGGATTCTATCGGAGCGCCGGCTTCCCAACCGGCCGGTCCGCCGGCATCTTGCTGGCACGCGCTAGGGAGGACGCACCGGCCCCCGATGGCGTTCACTTTAAGCGAGAGCGCCCCTCACCCGGCCTTCGGCCACCCTCTCCCCGCTGACGCGGGGCGAGGGCTATCTTGGGGTTGCTTCTCCCGAGAGGCGCCGGCTATCTATTTGCATCTTGCGAGACGGAACCTTGTCATCCCCTCTCCCCGTGCGTGAGCGCGGGGAGAGGGTGGCCGAAGGCCGGGTGAGGGGCGCACTCGCCTAAAGTTGACGGCGCGCCTTCGCGAGAGCGTGCCGGCAAGATGCCGGCGCTCCGCAACTCCCTACGGCGCTACGATCGTCACCTGCTGGGTCTCGTTGTTCGTCACGGTTGCGAACGCCCAGCCGGTCGCGTCGAGGGGCATGAACACTTCGAGGTTCACCCGCTCCCCGATCGAGCCTTGCGGCAGATCGACTTCGGCGTAGTGCGGCTCGATGACCAGGTCGTCCCGGCCAGCCGAGAACGTGAACGGGAGGCTCAGCACCGCATTGCCGCGGCGGAGGCGCACCGTACCGCCCAGCGCCGGCGGGAGCACCGGCTCGATCATGGAAATCCGCACCTTCACGCGATAGCGCGGATCGAGGGGCACGTCGAGCAGATGGATGTTCTTGCCGTGGATGAAGTCGTGCTCGCGCACGACCGGAATCTCCGTGCCGTACCCCTGCTCCTCCCGCGACACGTCGCGGATCCGCAGGGACAGCGCGAGCTGCCCCGCCTCGGACCGCGGCGCCCACATCACGGTTCCGCGCGGATAGCCGTCTTGGAATCGCTCGATGGACTTCGGCTCGAAAGGCGGATCGCAGTCGTCGATGCACGGGCCGATGTTGTGCAGCGTGTAGGCCGCATACACCGTCCACGGCGCCGGATTCGACACCGTCGCCTCGGTCCGCCACCGCGAGCCGAATGCGCCGTTGGCGGAGAAGAGCACCGGGAAGAGGATGGGCTCGAACGCACTGCGATCGCGATTCCCGGAGTAGTAATAGAGCGCGCCCGGCGAGATCTCGACGAAGTCCGTCTTCTGGACCGTCACGTCGGCCAGCCCCTGCTCGTGCTCCGGAGCGGTGAACACGATCGCCCCATCGTCCGCGACGGTGACCGCGACCGGCTGGCCGTCGACGCGGACGGTGACGTCGGAGCAGTCCGCCTCGTCACACGTGACGCCGGTCATGCGCACGGGAAGCCCGTCGTTCGAATGCATCGCGGAGGGATGCAGCTCGAACGGCTTCGGCCCCGCGTTGCGAACGACGAACTCCGTCCCCGTGAGGAAGAACGGCTGTTGCTCCTGCTGGATCTCGACGCCGTACACGCCGATCGGCAACACTTCCGACAGCCTCACCTTCTCGACGACCGGGATCGGCAACACGATCGGGCACTGCGCATCAATCGCGGTGATGAAGATCAGATTGCCGTCACGCCGGACCGAGTGCTCGCGCGCGGTACAACTGGAGAGGTAGTGGACTTCGATGGGCGTCGCGGTCGTAGGCGCGAACGGGAAGACGTGGGTTCCGTCCGCGGAAAGCGTCGCTGCGACGAGCAGCGTTGCGACAACGATGGCGATTTTCACGGGCGGCCTCCCTTTCCATCCGCCGTCACGATGGTGACCTGCTGCGTGACGTTGTTCGTGACCGAGGCGAAGGCCCAGGCCGGAGACTCGTGCCCGCCGATGCTGACGTAGGCGTTCACGACCTCGTTGACCGCACCAGCGGGAAGATCGAGCTCGGCGTACCAGGGGATGGCGTGGCAGTCGCGGTCTGTACAGGTGCGGCGCACCGGCACGCTGAAGGTCTGCGTCCCACCGGCGCGATCGAGCGTCACCTGCGCGTCGTGCTCGCCGGAGTCGAAGACGTACATGCGCAACTTCGTGCGATAGCGCGGGTCGACGGGGATGTCGAGCAGGGTCAGGTCGGTGCCGCGGAACATGTCCCTCTCCCGCACCACCGGCACCTGCGTCCCATACCCCTCGGCCGTCCGGGACGTGTCGCGGATGCGCAGGGAGAACGCGAGATCGCCGGCCTCCGCGCGCGGCGCGATCAGCGCGACGCCCCGCGGATAGCCGGCGCCGGTGAACGCGAGGGACGAATCGGGCGAGAGCCGTTCGCCGCACGGGTAGCCGAGACACACGAACGAAAAGACGTGGTTGTACGTCTCCACGGACCACGGCTGCGGATTGGCGATCGCGGCCTCGCTCACCCACGCCGAGCCGTGCGCCCCCGCGGTCTCGAAGAGAACGGGAAAGAGGATGCGCTCGAAGACCGAGAAGTCGGGCGGAGCGGAGGGGTCGTAGTAGTAGAGCGCGCCGAGGAGCGTGTGCATCACGCCGAACCTCGTTTCGATCTTCACCCTGGCCAGACCGGGCGCGTGGGCCGGCGCGGGGAATGAGTACGCGACGCCGTCGTAGGTGAGAGGAGTCACCAGAACGTCGTCGACGTAGACCCTGACGATTTCCAGCTCGCCCGCGTAGAGGCGCACCGGCAAGCCGAACGGCTGCACCGGGACGGCAAAAGGATGCACGTCGAACACGCTCGCCTCGGCGTTGCGCACGATGAACGTGCGCGAGGTGACGGCGTCCAGCGCGCCCACGGTCACGTCGATGCGGTACACCCCCACCGGCAGCGCGCCGAGGGAGACTGGGTAGAGCGACGCGATCGGCGGATCGCACCGGTTCTCGGTCGGACCGGTCGTGACATGGATCTTGATCACGTTGCCGAGCGCCGTCGCCGTGTGGCTCACCGGATGGCAGGCCACGTAGAGGCGGGCCACGACCGGCGTAGCGGAGGTCGGACCGGGCGGATCGAGGACGATCCGCTGTGTCTGCGCCGCGAGCGAGAGTGTGAAGAGGACGAAAACGAGGACAACGAGTGCGGCCCGGGGAGCGGTCACAAGGGAATCTCCTTCTCTCAATCGGTATGCTGAAACAGCATACGACTCGGAAGGGCCCGCTCGCAATAGTTATTTATCGCTACGACGCCGAATCGTCGATCCGGTAGTTCGGCGCTTCCTTCGTGATCACCACGTCGTGCGCGTGCGACTCGCGCAGTCCCGCGGCGGTGATCCGGACGAACTGCGTCCTGGTGCGCAGGTCCTCGATGTCCTTCGCGCCCGCGAGACCCATCCCGGAGCGGAGGCCGCCCACGAGCTGCGGGATCATCGCGCCGATGGACCCCTTGTACGGCACCTTCCCTTCGATCCCCTCGGGCACGAGCTTGCCGACGTCGTCGGTGTTCTCCTGGAAGTAGCGGTCCTTGGAGCCGGCCTGCATCGCGCCGATCGAGCCCATGCCCCGGTACGCCTTGAACGTGCGGCCCTGATAGAGGATGGTCTCGCCCGGCGCCTCGTCCGTACCCGCGAACAGCGACCCGATCATGACCGTGCTCGCGCCCGCGGCCAGCGCCTTGGTGACGTCGCCGGAGAACTTGATGCCGCCGTCGCTGATCACCGGCACGTCGAACCGCTCGGCCGCGCGCACGCAGTCGATGACCGCCGTGAGCTGCGGCATGCCTGCGCCCGCGACCACACGGGTCGTGCAGATCGAGCCAGGCCCGATGCCGACCTTCAGAGCATCGACGCCGAGGTCGCAGAGCTCCATCGCACCCTCGTAAGTTGCGACATTGCCCGCGATGAGCGGCGTCGAAGGGAAGAGCTTCTTGAACTGCTTGATCGTGTCGACGACGCCAGCGGAGTGCGCGTGCGACGAGTCGAGGACGATCACGTCCACCTTCGCGTCGATCAGCGCGCGCGCCCGCTCGATGCCGTCCTTGCCCGCGCCGATGGCCGCGGCCACGCGCAGACGGCCGAGGGGATCCTTGGCGGCCTGGGGGTAGCGGCGGGCCTTCTGGATGTCCTTGACGGTGATCAGGCCCTTGAGGTCGCCGTTCTGGTCGACGACCAGGAGCTTCTCGATGCGGTGGTGATGGAGGACTTCGCGGGCCTGCTCGAGCGTCGTGCCGACCGGCACGGTCACGAGGTTGTCCTTGGTCATCCGCTCGGCGATCGGGAGATCGAAGCGGGTCTCGAAGCGGAGGTCGCGGTTGGTGAGGATGCCCACCAGCTTGCCGTTGGCGTCGGTCACCGGCACGCCGGAGATCTTGAACTTCTCCATGACCTGCAGCGCCTCGGAGATCGACTGCCACGGGCGCATGGTCACGGGGTCGACGATCATCCCCGCCTCGGAGCGCTTCACGCGATCGACTTCCTCGGCCTGCCGATCGATGGGCATGTTCTTGTGGATGACGCCGAGACCGCCGTGCTGGGCCATGGCGATGGCGAGGCGGGCCTCGGTGACCGTGTCCATGGCCGCGGAGAGGATGGGGATGTTGAGCGAGATCGCGCGGGTGAGGCGGGTGGAGACGTCGACGAAGTTCGGATGGAGGTCGGATTTGGCCGGCTTGAGGAGGACGTCGTCGAAGGTGAGGCCGAGGGGGATCTCTGCGGCGAAGCGGTCGGCGGAGGTGCGCGGCTGGGGGCGTTCCGCTTCCAGGAGCTCCACTCGGCCGACTGCAGGGCCGATTACAGGAATGTCACGAAATACACGTTCGTCGCTCATGTCCGCCTCCGATTTGAGTATAGAACGGGAGGGCATGCACCGGAATTGCACGCACGGGTTCCCGGAGAGATCGCTCACGTGACCCTGCGATTTGTGGTGGAGGAAAGGCACCTGACCGATCGCGACGGCCGTCCGGTGCCGGCTACGGCGCCCGGCGCGGTCGCATTTCACACATTCGACGCAGACTCGGTGGACGACGCCGTCCGGCTCTTCGTGAAGAAGGACGAGGGCGAGATCATCGGGAACGTCCTGAAGTTCCCCGGCTTCCAGGCCGTAACCACGGTCCGGAAGGCCAGCGGGGTGTACACGCTGCAGTTCACTCCGGCCTCGCAACAGTACAAGTTGTAAACGTAGGGCGTGGCTTCAGCCCGCCCTCCCCCGTGGGGGGGGCGGGCTGAAGCCATGCCCTACGTTGATCACCCCGATCGAATGATCTCCTTCAGCATCTCGTCCTCGAGGTTGTAGACCCCGAACACGCCTACCCGGTAGCGGTTGAAGAGGAACGAGAACGCGTACACCTTGCCGCTCTGCGCGTGGACGTAGCCCGAGAGCCCGATCACGCCGGAGATGTAGCCGGTCTTCGCGTACACCTGCCGCGCGAATGGTGGCCGCTTCAGGCGATTGCCGAATTTCGAATCAGGGTCGCCCGTGTACGGCATCGAGCTGACGAACTCTTCCCGCCACGGGCTCTTCCACATGTACCGCAGCAGCGAGATGAACGCGTTCGCCGACGCGCGGTTGTTGCGCGACATCCCCGAGCCGTCCACCGGATAGAACTCGTTCGCCGGCACGCCGATCTTCGTCGTCAGCCACTCTTTCACTTCTGCATTGCCGCCGGCCCACGACCCGTCCTTGCGCAGCTCCGCGCCGATCATCTTCAGCACCTGCTCGGCGTAGTGGTTCTGGCTCTTCTTGTTGATGACGTAGATGAGGATGTTCAGCGGCGTCGTGTGCTTGGTCACGAGCCGCCAGTCCGTGCGCGCGTCGCGCGGCGTCAGGACGATCTGTCCCTGGATGCTGATCCCGTTGCGCTGGAGCGTCTCGTTCGTCACCGCCGCGAAGTAGTGCACGGGGTTCTCGACGGTGATGAACACCTCGGTCTTCCCCGACCGCGCGGGCACTCCGCCGCGGATGATGATCTCGTTGCTGCCGTTGTGGCGGGTGATGAACGGCAGGCCGCGCCCCGTGCGGCAGCTGTTCCGGACGGAGACGTACGAAGTCGGCGGATCGAGCTGGACCACGCACGGCTCTCCGGCGCGGCTCGGCAGGACGCGCACGGCGATGCAGCCTTCCTGCATCGAGAACGCCGCGATCGGCGCCTCGTACCAGGCCGTCAGCTGGTCGACGGGCCAAGTCGGATGGATGTGCTCCGAGTCGAAGTAGCCGTGCTCGAAGACGAGATTGCCCGCCACGGTCTTGACCCCGGCGCGCTTCAACTCCGCCGCCCAATCCTGGATGACGGCGGTGGCGTTGCCGTCGTGGAAGCGCCCGCCGATCGTCGGATCGCCGCGGCCGACGAACCGCACGTCGCCGTTGAGCGTCCCGCTCGGGTCGATCTCCCCTCGCACGTAGACGCTCGTCGTCACTTCGAACCCCGGCTTGAGGAGGTCGATCGCGGCGGCGGTCGTGAAGAGCTTCATGTTCGACGCGGGCGCCACCGGCATGTGCGGGTTGCGCTCCGCGACGACACGCCCACTCTCCAGTTCCACGACCTGGATGCTGGAGTCGCCGCTGGCCGCGACCGAGCCGTTGACGAGGGAGTTGAGTCGCTCCTCGAACGTGCGTCCCACCGGCACCGAGACCGCGGGCGGCGCGACCCTTCTCGTCGCGGTGGTCTTTTTCCGCGGGGTCGTCTTTTTCTTCTTTTTCGCTTGCGCGTCGACCGTCGGGTCGACCAGCAGGAGGAGGAGTACGGCGAGGATCGCGCCCACGCGCGTTCGCATCAGAGTCATTGGCGCGAAGGATAGTGCAATCTTGGTGCTACGCCAGCCGTCCCTAAATCCGCTGCCACTGCTCCGGGAGCGCGAGCCGCACGCGATCGTGCAACGAAACCGGCAATCTTCGGCGAACCTGCTTCTGGATCTCGTCGCGCGAATAGCGTCGCGAGAAGTGCGTGAGCACGATCAGCTCGTTCTCGAAGCGGTCCGCGAAATCCGCGATGTCGTCGATGTGGATGTGCCGGTACTGCGCCGCACGGTCCTGGTGCCCCTCCAGCACGAACGAGCACTCGATCATCAGCACCTCGGACTTGAACAGAGCCTCGCAGTTCTCCAGCAGGCCCCGGTCCGTGTCGCCCGTGTAGAACAGGAGTGACCGGGCATACGGCTCGTCGACCTGCACACCCTCCCGCCGCAGGCGCCCGATCTCCTCGCCGCCCATCCCGAGAAACGCCTCGCGCAGATGATGCCGCACGTCGATGAGCTCATAGGCCCGCGCCGCCACCCGGTGCGTCGCCGCATGCGCGCGCACGAGGTGATTCCGCCCGAAACGCGCTTCCTCCCCTTCCGCCAGCCCCACGATCTCCAGCGCCAGCGTCGATCCCGTCAGCTTTCGCTGCACCGCCAGCAGCTCCTCGAACCCCTCCCTCGACTCGGCCGGCACATACACCGTCCCCACCTCGAGCTGCTGCAGCTTCCGCTGCGCGGCATAGAACGGAATCCCCGCCGCATGGTCCAGGTGCGCGTGCGTGACGAACACGTGCTCCATCGACACGACCGGGTCCGGACACCGCCCGATGTCCAGCGCCACCCCCAGCTCCCGGATGCGGAACCAGGTCTCGTGGCCTGCACGCGAGCTCCCTTCGATCACGAAGTGCGCGGTCTGGAGGCGGCAGAGCTCTGTACTCATGTGGAGTGCGGCGACGGCGAGTCGCCGCTTTCCTATCTTTTCACGCCAGCCGCTCCGAAGATAGAAAGCGGCGACTAACCGTCGCCGCACTCCACAACCACCCGCAGCAGGTCGCGCAGCGACGTGACCCGCGCGTACGGCACGATCTCCAGCCCGTGCTCCACCGCCGGCGCCACCGCCGTGCCCCGCGTGGGCGGATCGAAGTGGACGCCCTTTATCCCCACGCGCTGCGCGCCGTGGACGTCGACGTACGGGTTGTCGCCGACGAACATCATCTCCTCGTACGCGACGTCCAGCCCGCGGCGGAGCTCCTCGAAGATCGACGCCTGCGGCTTGCACTCGCCGTGCTCGTTCGAGAACACCATCACGTCGATCGACGGCGCGAGGCGCAACTCCTCGAGGATCGAGCGCAGCACCGAGCCCGGTGTCCGTCCCGTGTTGCTGATCAGGCCCACCCGCAGGCCGCGCGCCTGGAGCGCGGCCAGCAGTTCCTCCGCGCCGTCCACCGTCTGCGGCAGAATTTCCAGCGCCGCGCCCGCGTACGCATCCTCCAGCGCTTCGAGCACGCTCTCGCTGAAGGCCGCCGGGTCGAGCTCCAGCTCCTCGAGGAAATGCTCGATCTGGCGGCGGCACGGCACGTCCAGGTCCATCGACCAGTAGAGGTCCTGGCAGCGGTGCCAGAGCGCGCGGTACGCGTGCTCGATGCGGTCCGCGAGCTCGCCGAAGCCGTGCGCGGCGAGGATCTCCTCCATCCGCGTGAGCCGCAGGCGCTCCTGCTGTCTCGACAGCTCGGGCGTGTCGGTGATCAGCGTTTCCCAGAGGTCGAAGGCCACCGCGCGCAACATAAGTGCTGAGTGCTGAGTGCTGGGTGCTGAGTGGGGGGCGGGACTCAGCACCCCAGCACTCAGCACTAATTCAGCTTCACTCGCCCCCCGAAGCCCTCTTCGTAGCCGTGGAAGTACTCCAGCGCCGGCTCCGGGTGCTTCCAGCAGTAGTACCCGCCGCCACTGTCGAAGTCGACGAGCCAGAGCCCTTTCACTTCCACTCCCATGCCCAGGATCGACTCCGCCCACTCCGTGACGATGGACTCGTACTCGGCAGGCTCTTCGGAGATGGCTTGGTCGAGGCGCTCCACCGCCTCGCTCGTGAGGCGCGCGACTTCGGGCAGCAGGGCGACAGCCTGTTCGTAGGAGAAGATTCGTTTTGGCACGTGCGGCGAATGATAAATCCGGTTTTGTGCGAAACGACAGCTCTGTGCTAAAACGCGCACTGCTACAACTTGAGGGAGGACATACCGATGTCGGTACAGGACAGGGTCAAGGCCATCATCGTCGAGCAGCTCGGCGTGGACGCGGAAGAAGTGGCTCCTGATGCGTCGTTCGTCGAGGATCTGGGCGCCGACTCGCTCGACACCGTCGAGCTGATCATGGCATTCGAAGAGGAATTCGGCGTGGAGATCTCCGACGATGACGCGGAGAAAATCCGCAAGGTCAGAGACGCCGTCGAGTACATCGACAAGCGCGCGGCCGGCGGCGCCGGCAAGTCCGCGTAATCCCGCAGTTCATTCGATTGCTTCCGGGGCGGGCATCGGCCCGCCCTACGTGTGTGAAGGAGCGACCTCTTGGACAAACGTCGTGTCGTGGTCACCGGCATAGGAATGATCTCCCCCCTCGGCGTGGGCAACGCAGCCACGTGGCAGGGATTGATGGAAGGTCGCTCCGGGATCGGGCCGATCACGAGATTCGACGCCAGCGCCTACGCCGCCCGCATCGCCGGCGAGGTGAAGGGCTTCGATCCGGCGGACTGGGTCGAGAAGAAAGAGGTCAAAAAATCCGACACCTTCATTCACTACGCCGTCGCCGCCGCCCAGATGGCCGTCGACGACGCGAAGCTCGATCCGAAAGCCGAGGATGGGGATCGCGTAGGCGTGATCATCGGGTCGGGCATCGGCGGACTGCCGCTCATCGAGGAGATGCACCGCAAGCTCGTCGAGAAGGGACCGGCGCGCATCTCGCCGTTCTTCATCCCCGGCCTCATCGTGAACCTGGCCACGGGACAGGTCTCCATCCGCTTCGGTGCGAAGGGTCCGAGCTCCGCGCCCGCGACCGCGTGTGCGACCGGCGCCCATGCCGTCGGCGACGCGTTCAAGATCATCCAGCGCGATGACGCCGACGTGATGTTCGCCGGAGGCTCGGAGGCCGTCGTCACACCGCTCGCGGTGGGCGGCTTCGCGGCGATGCGCGCCCTCTCCACGCGCAACGACGACCCGACGCACGCCTCCCGTCCCTGGGACCGCGACCGCGACGGCTTCGTCATGGGCGAAGGCTCGGGCATCCTGATTCTGGAAGAGCGGGAACACGCCATCGCCCGCGGCGCCGCGATCTACTGCGAGCTCACCGGCTACGGCATGACCAGCGACGCGTACCACATCACTTCGCCGTCCGAGGATGGCGACGGGATGGTGCGCGTGATGAGGCGGGCGCTGAAGGACGCGGGACTGCAGCCTACGGACATCGAGTACATCAACGCGCACGGGACGTCCACGCAGGTCGGCGACCGGATCGAGACCATCGCCGTCAAGACCGTCTTCGGCGAGCACGCCTACAAGCTCGCCGTCAGCTCCACCAAGTCCATGACCGGCCACCTCCTCGGCGCCGCCGGAGGTCTCGAATCCGCGATCGCGGCGATGGCCATCCGCGAGGGCATCCTCCCACCGACGATCAACCTCGAGAACCCCGACGAAGGCTGCGACCTCGACTACGTGCCGAATGTCGCGCGCCAGGCGCCCGGCATCAAACACGTGCTGAGCAATTCCTTCGGCTTCGGCGGGACGAACGCGACGCTGATCTTCTCGCGGCACGGGTAGATCGAGCCCATCCACGTGATCCGCCTCACTTGCGCGCATGTACTTTGCAGATTAAAGTACTCGCCATGCAAGACACCGTCATCGTCGGCGCCGGACTCGCCGGCCTCCGCCTTGCCCGCCTCCTCGCCACCCGTGGACTGCGCGTCACGCTCCTCGACCGCAAGCCGTCCATCGCCGCCCCGGTCCACACCACCGGGATCTTCGTCCGCAAGACGTGGGAGGACTTCCCGTTGCCCGAGGAACAGCTGGGGCCGGCGATCCGCGACGTGGTGCTGTACTCGCCGTCCCGCAAATCGTTCCACATCCGGGCTGCGCGCGATGAGTTCCGCGTCGGACGGATGTCCTGGCTCTACCTCCAGATGCTCGACCAGTGCGCGAGCGCCGGAGTCCGCTGGATCCCCGGCGCGCGCGTCGAAGCCTGCGACCCCGGGGGCGTGACCTTCATCCGTCACGGCCGCCGCGAGCGCCTGAACGCGCGGTTCGTCGTCGGCGCCGACGGAGCCCGCTCCCTCATCGCCCAGCACCTCGGCCTCGACCAGAACCGCGAGATGCTCCTCGGCGTGGAAGAGATCGTCCCGCCGATCTCACGCGAGCCCGTGCTGCACTGCTTCCTCGACTCGCGCCTCGCACCCGGCTATATCGCCTGGGTCGCAAACGACGGCGAAGAGGCGCACGTCGGCGTCGCCGGCTACCGCCGCGGCGGCTGGGACGCCTCGAAGGCCCTCCACCAGCTGCGCGAGACACTGCCGTTCGCCGTCGGTCCCGCGCTCGAGCGCCGCGGCGGACTCATTCCCGTCAACGGCATCCTCCGCCGCATCGCCAGCGAGCGCGGCCTCCTCATCGGCGACGCGGCGGGAGCGGTCTCCCCGCTCACCGCCGGAGGCCTCGACGGCGCCATGCGCCTCTCCACCTTCGCCGCCGACGTCATCGTCGCGTACCTCGAGACCGGCGACCCCTCCGTCCTCCGCCAATACACCGGCGACCGCTTCCGCACCCGCATCCTCGCCCGCCGCTGGATGCGCAACGCCATGCGCGTCGCCTCCGCCGCCCCGGCGCTGCTCGAAGCCGCGTTCACCATGCTGCGCATGCCGCTCTTCCAGCGCATCGCCGAGCACGTGTTTTTCGCGCGAGGGTCGTTCCCCGACGTGCAGTCGACGAGTCTTCGAGTCGCCGAGTCTTCGAGGGGCTGACCCCTCGTCGACTCGACCCCTCGTCGGCTCGTCGATTGGCGGGTTACGCGCCAAGGATGCGGCGGACCATCAGGAGCTGGCCCACGTGATACGCGTTGTGGTCCACGGCGATCACGATCTCCCGCAGGATCGTCTGCCCGTCGCCGTGCGGGATCCGCGCGTACAGGTCGACTGACTCATCCCCCACGAGCTCCGCCAGTGCGCGCAGATCGCGTCCATACGCCGCCACGCTCTCATCCCACGCCTCCGGCGACGGAGGCGTCTCCGTCGCCGGCCAGTAGCCTGAGGGAAAGTCCGGCGAGACGTGCTCCGCATCGCGGGAGAACTCCAGGATGTCCCACAGCGCGATGCGCAGGTGCTCCAGCAGCTCCCAGGCCGAGTGCGGTCCGGCCCCTGGCCGCGTGCCGCGCAGTTCCACCGGGAAGTCTTTCACCGCGTCCTCGAAGCGCGCGTGCGCGCTATCCCAATCGAGCAGGCGGACCAGTTGTTCACGAAGTGCTTTTTCGTTGCTCATGGCCGTCTACAACACGGCGTTTCCGCCGCGCGTTCGGTCTGCCCGCTATCGGGCCGGCGCGCTGACGTGGTACACGCCGATCTCTCGCCGTGAGCCGCCGTCGAGGCCGAAGATGCGGAGCTGGTAGGTCTCGCCCGGCTCGAAGAGCGCGTGCGGCACGATGATCCGGAACATTTTCGTCTGGTTCTCCAGCAGGGGCTTCGCATCTCTGTTCTCGTAGAGAATCGCGTCCTTGGCGTCGCGCAGCTCGAGCTGGTAGTGCGGATAGTCGATCTGGGTGATGAGGCTCGGCTTCAGCAGGTAGACCTCCCCATCCATCTGCAGCACCGTGGCCGCCTCGGGGCCGCGGTTGGCGTCGGGATCGAGCTGCTGCTCGATCCCGAGGACGCGGGGCCGGGTGCTCTCCTCGGCGAAGAAGCGCGCCCGCTTCTCGGCGCGGACGAAGAGCCCGAAGAACACGATGGCCAGCGCCGCCGCCACGGCCGTCGGCACGTAGCGCATGATGACCACCCGCCCGCGCTGCGCTTCCTCCCGCGCGCTGGCGGGGTCGGAACGCCTGCCCAGGCGTTGCTGCAGAGCCTCCCAGCTCGCACGCATCTCGCCTTCCGTCACCTCGTCCCCCTCCTCGGGAAACGGCTCGTTGTACATCCGCGCGAGCTGCGGGTAGGCGGCGATGAGGTCGCGGATCCGCTCCTCCTCACACTCCGAGAGCTCTCCCCGGCTGAAGGCGAGCAGCTCCTCCGCCGTCGGCGGGTCGCCGAGCGCCCGGCGCCGTTCCGCGATCAGCTCGCGGTTCGCTTCCTGCCACTCTGATTTGCTGGTCATGATTCATCCTCCGGGAGCTCACCTTGTGCTCCCAGTCGTTCGACTAACAACCGTCTTGCGTCGCGAAGTCGCGATCTCACGGCATCGAGCGACATCCGCAGCGTCTTCGCGATCTCGTCATAGGTATACCCGGAGAGCCACAGCATGGTGCACTGTCGCTGGCCGGAGGAAAGGGTCTCGATCTCCTTGTACAGGCGTGCGGCGTTTTCGGCTGCGATCATGCGGTCGACAGGGTCCGGCTGCTCCGCCGCCGGCTCCTGGTGGGACTGGTCCGGGTCGCCGAGCGACTCCGGCTTCACCGCGCCGCGCTTGATCGTCCGGAGCGACCGGACCCGGTTGTAGCCGACGTTGCGGGCGATGGTCTCGAGCAGCGCCCACTCCGCTTCGCCGCGGTATTCGCGCAGGCTCCCGTAGAAACGGACGAACGTATCCTGCGTCAGATCCTCCGCGTCTACGTCCGAAACGCGGAAGACCCGCCGGAAGTACCGCCGCATCCGGCCGTAATACCGGCCGTACAGAGCTCGGAACAACTCGTCGCCGCCTCCATTGTTTCGCGTCGTCATTGCCGGCACCCATTCTCGCGGAGCGCGTATCGTATGGATTGCTTGAAAACGATCGTATGCATCGTCGTCTCTCTCTGCACGGCCGTGTTGGCCTGCAATTCAGAAGACCCGGTTCCGGTGAAAAGAGGGCGTGTCGTCGAGCCGCGGCTGGCCGGGACACGCCCGGTGCCGTGCTGCGCCGAACCGGATCGCCTCGTAATGACCTGCAACGAAATCGAGGCGCCCAAGCTCCTGGAGTCGGCCGGCGGTGACTGTCTGGACACGGCCATTACCGTCTTGGAGAGACTTGCCTCGCCGGATCTCCCGGCCGCCTACCTCATTCGCGCGGAGCGCAACAACGCATTGGATCTGCCCCGTGCATTGAAGGCAGCCGGCGACGAGCTCCAGAAGAACCCCCGATCACAGGAGGCCCGCTTCAATAAGGCCCTCGCACAACAGAAGCTGGGGCTCTTCGACGAAGCGATCCGCTCGTGGGATCAGGCTGCCACCGACGACGACCCGGAGTGGGCGGTGGAGGCGCGCACGCGTGGAGAGGATCTCCGCGCCCGCATGGAACGAAACCGCAGTTGGCGCACCGATCTGGATGGTGCGTTGCGGAGAAACGACCGCGACGCCGTCAAGAGGCTCGTGACGCCATCGCCGTATGCGGCCATGCGCTATTTCGAGGAGCCCGATCGCGAGCGACCCCCTCTTCTCGCCTCGGTGCTCGCGGAAACCGGCGATCGCTACGCCGCGGATCTGGTCGATGCTGTGCCAGGCACGAAGGATCTGTACGCTCGGTATGAACAGGCCGCGTCCCTGTTCATGGCGGGTAAGCGTTCTCTACGGCTGCTCGACTCCATGCGCGTCCCGCCTGAATATCGAGACCTCTCGACGCGCGCCTACATCCTGCGCGCCCATGCGCTGGAGTACGCCGGCCATTATCTCGAAGCGCTCGGTTCCTATGACAAAGCGTTGCGACTCGCCGGCAAGGACGCAAGCGCAAACGCGGCCGTCCGCCTCCGCCGCAGCAATAACTATCTGGCTTTGGGCAACCGGGAACTGGCGATGCGCGATGCCATCGACGCCATCGCATTCCTTCCGGGCGTGCCGCGCTTCGAAGACCAGACTCGCGTTTATGACAGCGCCGCATTCGTCATGGAAAGAATCGGTCAGCTTCCTTTGGCACTGCAATATCGAAACGCGTCGCTCGTGGCAGCGAGCAGACTTCGTGTGCCCCCAAAGTTTCGGTCGATCGCTCTGCGACAGCGCGCGGAGACCCTCATGGCCATGGGCCAGCGCGGAGACGCCATTCGCGATCTCGGCGAGGCTGCGGATCTCGCGGAGTCGGTTGCCGATACATCGCAGCGGACGCTGCTGAAGATGCGCATCCGCGAAATCGAGGGCCAGATGAGCACCGACACCGCGCCGCGCGATGCAGTCACGGCGTTCACGGATGCGATTGCGCTCGCGGCCGCCCAAGATTCTTCCCACCGTGCGATTCTCCGCTACAAACGCGCCATCGCCCGGCGGGCGGCAGGCGACCCCACGGCTGACGAGGACATTCTCGAAGCGCTCCGGATTCTGCGTGCGGAAGCGGACGGGCTGCTGAAAACATCAAAACGAGGCGAGTTCGAAGAGCTGTGGTCGAAGTACTTCGCCCGATTCGAAGAGATGCAGCGGGACCTGATCGTCAGTCGCATCAATGCAGATGACGTGAACGGCGCGTTCGTCTCTGCGGAACAGACGCGAGCGTCCGAGCCCATGCACCTCCTCCTGCAGAGCGGCACGCCTCCGCGAGGATTCGTCCGGATCGAGACGGTCGCTGACCTTTTCCGGAATATGACCCTTCTGCCGGAAGACACGGTCGTTCTTCAATACCTCGTCCTGGAGGACAGGACGTACCTGTGGATCCTCACGAGCAAGGGGCTGCGCCTTGCACTGCTGCCTGTCCCAAGAGCGACGATCCAGCGGTGGGTCGACACCGCGCTCGGTGCGATTCCAAAGGGTCAATGGCTGCTGATGGATCAGGCAATGGGCGCCGCATACGATCAGCTCATCCGGCCGGCCCTGAGGGAGGCCGCTTCCCGGCCGCGGATCGTCATCGTCCCGGACGGGCCCATGCACGCCCTCCCCTTTGCCGCATTGAACGATAGAGGCACTTATCTCATCGAGCGCGCGAGCATCGCCGTCGCCGGCAGCACCTCTCTGTATCTCTACGCCCTCCACCGCGACCGCGAGCTTGCATCGAACGCCAAACCCACCGCGCTCATCGTGGGCGAGCCCGCGACCGACGCGTGGTTCAACCTTCCCCTCCTCGCCGGCGCCGTGGCAGAAGCCCGTGACCTCAAGTCTTTCCTGTACAAAGATGCGGAAACGCTCTATGGCACGGAGGCCACGACGCGGCGGTTTCTCGCTGCCGCAAAGAACGCCACCATCATCCATTTCGCGGGACACGGCATTGCCAATTCGGCCTCTCCGTGGACGTCGATGCTGGTCATGACGCCGGAGGGAACGGACAGAGGCGAGCTCACAGCGAGAAGGTTGCTCACCGAGGCGCCCGATCTCGCGAAGACCCGCCTCGTCGTCCTCGCCGCGTGCAGTACCGCCTCCGGCCGCTCCGTCGGCCCGGAGGGCGTCGCTCCCCTGATTCGGCCGCTCCTGGCGGCGCGGGTTCCCGCCGTCGTCGGTACGTTGTCGGACGTGAACGACGCCACTGTCAAAGACCTGCTGGTGTCCCTCCATTGTCACTATCGGAACGGAGACGACGTGGCCGTGGCGCTGCAGAAAGCGCAACGCGTAATGCTCCGGAAACACCATTCCGCAGGCGCGTGGGCGCTGTTCCAGGTCGTCGGCTATGCCGGCTCCCCGTATCCGCGCCCCGCAGCATTGGAGGACAACAATGAGCTCGATCCTTGTCAAAATCTTCTTTACCGGCCTGATGGCCTTCATTCCCAATGAGAACGGGACGCAAGTCACCGTCCTGCTTCTCAACGCAAACCACTACCACACGTCCGACGGCGCCGCGATGCAGGCGCACCAGGCGTATCTGGTCGCGCGCTCCGGCAGTTGCACCGGCGCGTGCGTCGACGATGACCTCACCGCGGCCTCATTCTTTTTTCGCGACCAAACTTCGTCCGCGGCAAAACTCACATCCCTCGCCAACACCGTCGGCAACGGCAGCGTATGGCTGATCGCGGGCTCCGACATCGGCGTGCAGAAGTCCGGCTCCGGCGCAACCGACCTGCCCGCGCTCACCATCCGCGACGGCGTCCGCGGCACCACCAACGGCCAGCCGAACATCATCCCCACGACTTCGGCCCAGGTGGGCGACGTTTCGTGGATCGCGAGCATGGCGGAGCTCTGCGGCAGCGGCTGCGCGCTCGACTCCGACGTCTTTGACACCGTGCCGCCGGCGATCTTGGCCGCGCGTTTCACGATCGACAGCGGCGAGCTGTTCACGCACAGCGTCGCCCGCCTCGGCAGCGACGTCACGCCCGTGAGCTTCAAGCGCCTCGACGGCACCGGCAGCACGTCCGCGTACGTGCAGGCCGTCGCCAGCTGGGTGGGCGTCGACATCGGCGTGACCGGCAGCAGCATTCAGTTCGTCGAGACCAAGCACGACGGCGGCACCGGCCGCACGATGACGCTCTCGCCGGACACCAGCGGCACGATCGAAGTCGCGGTCGTCAACCTGCCGCCCAGCGTTCCGCCCGCGTCGTCCAGCAATAACGCGCCCCAGGTCGGCAAGCACTTCGAGATGTACTACGAGCTGCTCCAGGAGCCGCCCGCGCAGGAGGAACGGCTCGTGCCGCGCGCCGGCGCGCCGTCCGGAACCACCGTCCCGCAGGTGAGCTGGACCAGCGTCCACCCCTCCACGGCGGTCTACTCCGAACTGCTCAATCGCCTGCGCTACGACGTCGGCCGCACACTGTACGACCGCACGATCTGCCCGCCGATGATCTTCTAGCCGTCCCCTTTCCCTTCGACGGTTCGCCATCCTCGGATGGCGAACCGTTCCCTCACGCGGAGGCTCGATGAAGCGCTTCCCTGTCATCGGTGTGCTGCTCGCGCTGTACGCCTGCGAGTTCAATCCCCGCACGGAACGGCTCGTCCACGCCGCACGCCAGTTCACCGCGCTGTACGCGAAGCACGACGTTCACGCGGCCGCGGCGGGCGACGACTGTCTCGTCCTCCTGATCCGCGCGGAAACGCGCCTCGGGGATGCGGCCGTCGAGTCCATCTACTACGGCACCGGCGAGATCGCCGGATACAGCGGCGGCGTCCGGCAGTTCCTCGAGGATCACGGGTTCCGGGCCGTCGTGTACACGGATTCGGATCGCGGCCTGTGGACGTACGGCTCCGTCACCAGCGATGAAGCGCGGTCGTTGCGGCCATGCCGCTGAAGGACTCTCACGATGAAACGTCTGCTCTTCCTGGCACTCCTCATCAACGTGTCCGCCGCCGCGCAGGTTGCGCCGCGAAAGCGCGCGGTGCTGATCGGGATCGACGACTACAGCGCTTCCGGAATCCCTGCCGTTGCGAGCACGGACCACCGCGGCTGGCCGGACCTCAAAGGCGCAGCCAATGACACCGGCATCCTCCGCGAGATGCTCGTCTCGACCTTCGGATTTCACCCCGGGGACGTCGTCGTGCTGACAAACCAGCAGGCCACCCGCGCGGCGATCCTCCGCGCGATCGAGCAGCATCTCGTCCGCCCCGCGGCGAAGGACGACGTGCTCTTCTTCTATTTCGCCGGACACGGGTCGCAGGTCCCGAATCCCGCATCCGACGAGCCCGACCGGCTCGATGAGTCCATCGTTCCGGCCGATTCCCGCCGCGGCGCGCCCGACATTCCCGACAAGAAGCTCCGGTCTTTGTTCAATCGCATCCTCGACCGCGGCGCGCAGCTCACGCTGCTCCTCGATCATTGCCACAGCGGCTCCGGATTCCGCGGCCTGCCGAGCGGAGCGCAGCCTCGCGGCATCCGTCCCGGGCGCCCTGTCTCCGATCCCGGCCCGTATGGACCACGTCCCGAGGAGCGCGGTGCGCTGGTGCTGGTGGCGACGCAGGATCCCGACGCGGCGTGGGAGACACTCGGCGGCGACGGCCGGATGCACGGCGCGTTCACGTGGGCGTGGATCTGCGCCATCCGCGACGCGCCCGGCGGCGAGCCCGCGCAGGACACCTTCCTGCGCGCGCAGGCCCGGCTGCGCGCGGACAAGCCGTATCAGGCCGCGGCGATGCTCGGCCCACCCGCGGCCCGCCGCCGGCCATTCCTCGCCACGCGCCGCGACCGTCGCGGCGACCGTACCGTCATCGCGGTCGAGCGCGTCGAGCCGGACGGCAACATCGTTCTGCAGGGCGGCTGGACGAACGGCCTGGCGGTGGGGACGGAGTTGCGCATCGCGGCCGCGCGTCTCCGCGTCACGCGCATCCTCGGACCGGGACGGAGTGTGGCGCGCATGGAGAATGCGCGCTTCAAGGCTGCTCACCCCGGTGCGCTCGCGGAGGTCGTCGCATGGGCGGCGCCGCCGGGACGTCCGTTGAGAATCTGGGTGCCTAGAACGGCGGCACCACCCAGGACCGTCGCACGAGCTCTCGCTGCCGCGTACAAGGGAGGTTGGACGGACGACCCCACCGAGGACAGGACGACACACGTCCTGCGCCCGCGCGGCAGCGCCTGGGAACTGCTCGCCCGTGACAGCGCCGCATCGCAGTTTCCTGACGACGCTTCCGCCATCGCCGCCGTCGCGCGCCTGCGCCCCGGCTCCTCCCTGTTCGTCCAGTTCCCCGCGTCTGCCGCGACGATCCGAACCATCGGCACCGGTCCAGGCATCGAGCACGTGAACGACCCACGCGCCGCTGACTACATTCTGGTCGGCCGCTACCAGGCGGGCCGCATGGAGTACGCCTGGGTGCGTCCGCTCGTTCGCGACCAGGACAGCCGTAGCAGCGTGCTCCCACCTCGCACGGCATGGACCGGTTCCGCCACGACGCTCCGCGACGCGCTGCTGAAGCTCCGCCGCATCCACGCGTGGCACGCGCTCGAGTCTCCGCCGGACACCCCGTCGCCGTATCGCCTCGCTCTCCAGCGCGCCGAAACCGGCGAACCTGTCCGCGGCGGTACGGTCATCGGCGGCAAGACCTACCAGCTCGTCCTCCGCGCGCGCGAGCCGCTGCCCGAGCCCGAACCGCGCTACTACTACGTGTTCGTCGTCGATGCTCACGGCCAGAGTCATCTGCTCTTCCCGCGCGGCGGCTCGATCGAGAATCGCTTCCCCCTCGGCGACACCGCCCCCGCAGCCATCCCGCTCAGCGGCCCACACACCTTCCGGATCAAGCGTCCCTACGGCGTGGACACGTACTTTCTCCTGTCGACCGACGAGCCGCTCCCGAATCCGTCCATCCTCGCGTGGGACGGCGTCCGCATCCCGACGTGGTCCGGACCGCTCACGCCTCTCGAGGAGCTGCTCCTGCTCACCATCACCGGCGCGCGCGGAAGGAGCACGCTGATGACGCGCGCATGGTCCCTCGACCGCGTCACGTTCGAGTCGATCGCGCCGCAACGCCGTTAGTTAGAGCACTGTCATTCATGCCCTTCTGGGCCGACTTAACGCCCTTCGGTGCCGACTTAACGCTCTCTGGGGCCGACTTAAACCTCTTTGAGGCTGACTTAACGCCCTTTGGGGCCGACTTAACCCTCTTTGAGGCTGACTTAACGCCCTTTGGAGCCGACTTAACCCTCTTCGAGGCTGACTTAACGCCCTTTGGGGGCTGACTTAACGCTCTTCGAGGCTGACTTAACGCCCTTTGAGGCTGACTTAACGCTCTTTGGGGGCTGACTTAACGCTCTTCGAGGCTGACTGAACGCTCTTTGGGGGCTGACTTAACGCTCTTCGAGGCTGACTGAACGCTCTTTGGGGCTGACTGAACGCCCTTTGGGGCTGACGGAACGCTCTTTGGGGCTGACTGAACGCCCTTTGGGGCTGACGGAACGCTCTTTGGGGCTGACTGAACGCTCTTCGAGGCTGACTGAACGCTCTTTGAGGCTGACTTAACCCTTTTGCGAACTTAATTTATGCCTTCTCGAATTGAGCGATTTGTGTCCAAGGCACGCAAGTTCAGCCGGCAGCGCCGTTGTCATCCGAGCGTCGAGCGAGGGATGACAGGCGGTCAAGCCGCCCGGATCACGTCGCCGTCGGCGCGGAACCGGCCGTCCCGCACGCCACCATCGATCACCGCCGAGAACCGCGCCGCGACAGCGCTGCTCGTCGCCTGGATACCCACGCGCCGGGCCGCCGCGTCGATCAGCTCCTCTCGCGGCGTCGCAAACTGCGCCCGCAGCACGGCCAGCACCGCCTCGGACAACTCCGCGTCCGAGATCAGTTCCACCCGCGCGGGAGGATCGCCGTCGCGGCGGCGGACGACTACCGGGGCGTTCGGCACGCTCAGAAACTCACCGTCGCGCGCGACCGCCCGCAGACGCACCGCGATCTGTACGCTGCGCTCGATGGCCTCGCGGATCCGGTTGCCCGCGCGCTGCAGGCCCCAGAGGGTGCGAATGCGGCGCACGACTTCGTCGACGTGTACCGGACCTTCGACGGCGACGACGTCCTCGACGGCGGCGGCGAGCATCTCCGGCGCGACCAGGTGCAGCTCGCCGATCGCGGGGATCCGGAGACGGCGGCACGGCTCGTACGCCGGGACGTCTTCGACACGCGCAACGTTGATTGCCTCTTCCATGTCCTCAACAAGGGGACTGACGACGGGCTCGGGAGCAGGCGGCGCCGTGACCTCACGTGGCGTACGCACCGCTTCCAGCAGGCGCGCAATCGTCTCCTGGCGATTCCGGAACCAGTCCGTCGACCAGACGCGATGGATCGACCAGCCGAGGTGCTCGAGCATCTGCTGCCGCAGCCGGTCGCGGTCGCGCGCGACCGCGGCCTCGTGGTACTTCGGCCCGTCGCACTCGATGCCGAGGAGATAGCGGCCGGGATGTGCGGGATCGACGATCGCGATGTCCACGCGGAACCCCGCGCATCCCACGCGCCGGCGAACGTCGTATCCATGCTCGCGGAGGACGTCCGCGACCGCGTCCTCGAATGCCGAGGCATCGTCTTCGTCGGGCGCGTCGGCGGCGGCTAGGCGCCGGGTCTGCGCGAACTCGAGAAACGCCTTCAGCGCCACCAGCCCCTTCGCGTGCGTTCCCTCGAGCGCGAGATCCTGCGCCGTGAAGTTCGAGAAGACGACGCACTTCTCCCGGGCGCGCGAGATCAGCACGTTCAGGCGGCGCTCGCCGCCTTCGCGATTGATCGGGCCGAAATTCAGAGACAGCCTGCCCGTGGCGTCGCGGCCGAAGCCGAGGGAGATCAGGATCGTGTCGCGCTCGTCGCCCTGGATCGTCTCCAGATTCTTCACGAACAACGTCTCGGAAGCGTTCTGAATCGCCGCCTCCATCTCCGGATGCGCGCGCAACTGCAGCTCCAGCTCTTCCTGGATCGCCTGCTGTTGCTGGATGTTGAACGTGCCGATGCCCAGGCTCTTCCGCGGGAACCTGCGGAAATGTTCGAGGGCCGCCGCTGCGACCAGCTGCGCCTCGATGCGATTCGTGCCCGACTGGCCGCGGTCGTAGACCGAGCGGGGCACGTGGACGAAGTGCAGGCCGAGCTCGTCCGACCAGTCGACCGGCGAAGGGTAGATGCGCAGCTTGTTCCCATAGAAGTGGAGGTTCGAGATCGCAATCAGCGATTCGTGGCGGCTTCGGTAATGCCATTCCAGCGTGCGCGTCGTGAAGCTGCGCGCGCACTGGTGCAGGATGCTCTCGACGTCCTTCATCGCCGCCGCTGGATCGTCTTCCTGCTCCGGCGCGTCGTCGCCGGCGGCGAGGTGGTCGAAGAAGCTCGTCGGCGGGAGCTGCCGGGTGTCGCCCATGACCACGAGCTGCGAGCCGCGCAACAAAGCGCCGATCGCGTCTTCCGGCCGCACCTGGCTGGCCTCGTCGAACACGATCAGGTCGAAATGCACGGCGCGCGGATCGAGGAACTGCGCGACGGACAGAGGACTCATGAGGAAACACGGCTTGATGCGCTGAACGAGGCCGCCGGCTTTCGTCAGGAGCCTGCGGATCGGCATGTGGCCACGCCGGCGATGGATCTCTCCGAGGAGGATGCCGGCCTCGGAATTCGGCATGGCGCCGCCACTGAGGTGCGGTCGCGCCGCGTGCAGCTTCCGGGACAGACGCGCGCGATTGATCGCCACCAGACCGGCGTCGAGCTCGCGGAAGCGGGCGATCTTCTTCTCATGCAGCTCGCCCGCGAAGCGGCCGATCGCCGGACGCTCCGCGAAGGCGATACGCAGCAGCGACTCCGCCAGCGCGAGCTGGAAGAACGGGATCACGCGGCTCGCGCCGATCGCGTCGGCGAGCAGATACGGCTCCAGTGCCGCGGCCGGGGTGGCGCGCAGCGTCTCCCGCGCGCTGTTGAACTGCGTCCAGCGGAACAGCGACGGAAGCTGCTGCCGCCACTCTTCGAGCTGCGCCGCGATGGCCGTGAACGGCGTCGTCTCGCCGAACGGGTCATCGATGCGGACCGCCTCCAGAAACGCGGTGATCGCGGCGGCGCACTGCACCGCCGCGGCCCGCAACTCGTCGATGCGCGCGCGAATCGTCTGCCCGTCGACCCGCGCCGACGCGACCTCCACCGCGCGGCGCGTCAACGCATTCCCGAGCAGCTCGCGGCGGAAGACGACGATCCACTCCGCGAACGCGCGCAGCGCATTGCAGTCGCTGCGGTCCGTGAGCCAGCGCGCGCCGAACAAGCCGCGCCCGCGTGGATCGCCGCGCAACGCGTCGCGCACGCCCTGGTGCTCCGCGAGCCGCCCGAGGTCCGCGAGCATCTGCCGGATGTCCGGCGCGCCGCTCGCGTACAGCGACCCGAGACGCCGGCGCAGGGCCCGGTATCTTCCGCTGAAGGCGCGGAAGAACTTCGCCGCGAGCAGCCCGAGCTCATGCAGGTCCGCGGCAACGGTGGGCTCGAGTCCGTCCTCGCGGAAGAGCTGCGCGAGACTGGCCCGCTCGCGCTGCACCGCCTCCACGCGCCGCACCAGCTCCTCGGCCGCGGGACTCGCCGCGTTCCACTCGCTGCTGAGCAGCAGCGCGGCCTCGGTCGGCGTGCCGGCGCGGGCGATGACTTCCGCCGCGGCGGCGGCGCGGGCGATGTCTCCGAAGCTCGCGGGCTCCTGCACGCCCGCTTCGCGCGCGAGCGTCGAGGCCGCACCCATCAACACGAGCGTCGCATCGGAGGCACGCGCGAGCCGCGCGCGCAAGTCGTGCTCCTCGTCCGGCAGCATCGCGGCACGCGTGCTGGCACGCCACGGGTGCGACGCCGCAGGCTGCACCGACGGCAACACGTACGCGAGCTCACGCAGGGCATTCTCCGCGGCGGCGACACCGGCACCGTCAACGGCCGCCGCATCAGGAATCGCCGGCGCCGCGGGCGACTCTCCGAGCTGTACGAGTGCCGCCTGGCGCATGCCGAAGAGCTGATACGGCGTCCGCCGCCACGCGCCGAGCGGCTCGCCGAGCTCGCGCGCATAGCGATTGAGGTCGCGCTTCAGGAGCTCGTGCTCCTCGGACTCGGGCAACGCCGCGTACGGCTTCGTGCTCATGGAGCGGAGCAGCTCTTCGAGCACGGCTTTCTTGTTCGACTTCCGGCTGTGCAGCTCCAGGCAGAACGGCCCGAGGCCGGCGCCGTCCAGGCGCGCCTTCACCACTTCGAGCGCGGCCATCTTCTCGCTCACGAAAAGGACCGTCCGGCCGGCGGCCAGCGTCTCCGCGATCACGTTCGTGATCGTCTGCGACTTCCCCGTTCCGGGAGGCCCCTCCACGACGAGGTTCCGTCCCGCCTTCACGTCCTCGATGACGGCGATCTGCGACGGGTCCGCATCCATCACGTGCCACAGGTCGCGCGCGGTGAGCCTCGCGTCGATCTCGCGCTCGTCGAAGCCGGGCTCCCTCGCGTCTCCCGAAGGGCGGAAGAGCGTCTGCAGCAGCGGATGATCGTGCGGCTTGCGCGACTCCGGCCAGGTCGACGGGTCGAGGTCCTTGAACATCACGAACTTCGTGAAGCTGAAGAAGTCCAGCGTGAGCTCGGACAGCACGCGCCAGCGCGGCTTGCGCGCGATGGCCTCGACGACGCGCTGCAGCCACGCGTCGATCCCGCTCTTCTCCTCCGGCGCCTCGAACGGCGGAAGTGCGACGCCATACTCGACGAGCTTCGCGGCGAGGGAGATGTTCGCGAACACGTCCTCGCCGGTCCAGCGCACCTTGGAGAAATCTCCGGCGCGCACGCGCTCGAGCTCCGCCGGGACCAGGATCAGCGGCGCGCGCCGCGGCTGCCCGGACTCCTCGCTCTCGAACCACTCGAGGAAGCCGATCGCGAGGTGCGCGACCGTGTAGCCCTGCTCCTCGACCGCACTGCGCCCCTCGTGGTACACGCGGAAGAGCTTCTTCGCCAGCGCGTCGCCATCGTACGGTGTCTGCAGGAAGCGGTCGGTGTGCCGGGCCTCCAGCGACGTCGCCACCGACCAGGTGTCATCGTGAGCCGTGGAAACGTCGACGGACTTCCCCGCGGCCCGGAACTCGAGCGATTTCTCGCGGAGCACGAGCGCGTCGTAGATCTCCACCGGCAGCTCGCCGGCCACGCGAATGCTGCGCAAGGAGCTGGGCCGGTAGTTGAGGAGCCTGTTGCGCAGCGTGAGATCGAGCAGGCTCTGTCGTGCCGCATCGAGCTCGCGAGCGAGGGGCGATGTCACGGCCGCGCCTCGGGCCCACGCGCGTCACCCTCGATCCAGGCATCGTCGTCATCCTCACCACCCGCCACCGGCGCGAGCTTCAACAACAGCTTTGCGTCGGCCTCGGGGAGCTCGCCGACGTCGCGCAGCTTGCGGGAGACAACGCGCGTGCGTGTCGCGAGCGCGTCCATCTGGTTGCGCGCGGTCTCGAGATTGCGGTTGACCTTCTTGATCACGCCGCCGAACTTCACGAACTCGGACTTCACCGCCTCCAACAGGCGCCACACTTCGCTGGAGCGCTTCTCGATCGTGAGCGTCCGGAAGCCCATCTGCAGGCTGCTGAGAATCGCCGTGAGGGTCGTCGGTCCGGCGATGAGGACGCCGCATTCGCGCTGGATCTGCTCGGCCAGTCCCGGCCGCCGCAGCACCTCGGCGTACAGCCCCTCGGTCGGGAGGAACATGATCGCGAAGTCTGTGGTGACCGGCGGGTTGATGTACTTCTCACGAATCGTCTTCGCGGAGTTGCGCACGGAGGTGTCAAGCTTGCGGCCCGCCGCGTCGATGGCCTCGCCGTCCCCGCGGTCGTGGGCGTCGACCAGGTCCTGGTAGTCCTCGACCGGAAACTTCGCGTCGAGCGGCAGCAGCAGCGGGATGTCGCCTCTGCCGGGGAACTTCACCGCGAACTCCACGGCCTCGCGGCTCAGCTCCTTCGTCACGACGTTCCGCTCGTACTGCTCGGGCGACAGCATCTGCTCCAGAAGCGTCTCGAGCTGCACCTCGCCCCAGCCGCCGCGCGCTTTCACGTTGGAGAAAACCTTCTTCAGATCACCGACGCCGTTCGCGAGCGTCTGCATCTCGCCCAGCCCTTTGTGGACCTGCTCGAGGCGCTCGGTGACGAGCGCGAACGACTCGCCGAGGCGTTGCGTGAGCGTGCCCTGAAGCTTTTCGTCCACCGTGACCCGCATCTCCTGCAGCTCGCGCGCATTGCTGGCCTGAATGTCCTTGAGGCGCCCGTCGATGACGTCCGAGAGCCGCGCGACCTGCGCGCGGATGGCTTCCAGATCCTGGCGCTGCACCGTGCCGTGCGCGGTCACGGACGAGCCGAGGGTGCTGGTGAGCGCGCTGACGGTGTTCGTCACCTCCTGACGAAGCGCAGCGGCGCTCGCATCGCTGCGCCGGACCATCCAGAGCAGAAGAAAAAACGATGCGACCGCGGCCGCCGCCGCGATGAAGACGAGTGCGTTCATGTGAGCCTCCGCTGGGAATGACCCGCATGCGCTCCGTTTGTGGCGCCACTCTCTCGCGCGAACCGGGTCGAGAGGTGCATGACGAACGTCGACCCTCCGGCTCCGCGGACGATGCCGCTGTATCAGCTGTTCATGTTCGCTCTGTGCGTGCTCGCGCTCGCGGGCATCGCCGCGCAGAACGTGTTCCAGCGCGATGCCGAGATCGAGCAGGTACTCGATGCCGCAGACTTCCTGATCTGCGTCGCATTCGCGATCGACTTCGGCGTATCGCTGTGGACCGCGCCCGACCGCAAGCGCTATCTCCTCACGTGGGGCTGGCTCGATCTGCTCTCGTCCATTCCCATGCTCGACTTCGTGCGGTGGGGACGCATCGCCCGGATCGCACGCATCACGCGCGTCCTGCGCTCCATCCGCGCCGCACGCATGTTGTCGACGGTCCTCCTGACGAAGCGCCGCCAGTCGACGCTGCTCGCCGCCACCCTCGTCGCGCTCGTCCTCGTCATCGCCAGCAGCACGGCGATTCTCCACTTCGAAGTGCCGCCCGAAGCGAACATCAAGACCGCGGACAACGCGCTGTGGTGGGCATTCGGAACGATCACCACCGTCGGCTACGGCGAGCTCTACCCCGTCACCCTCGAAGGCCGCATCATCGCCGCGATCCTCATGACCGCCGGCATCGGCCTCTTCGGCGCCTTCTCCGCCGCCCTCGCGGCCTGGTTCCTGGTCCCCGAGGATGAGGCGACGGACGCGGAGATCGCGGGTCTGCGGGACGAGGTACGGCAGTTACGGGAGGCGGTGGAGCGGCTCGTAATTTCTTGATCACGCCTGTCATCCCGAGCGGGAGCACGGCGTGGGCCGCGGTTGAGGAAAGAAACCGGTGGCAATTTGGTAGCTTTAGGCGGTGCAGCGCGATGTCAAGACCGGCAAACGCTTGGTGCTGTAAGGCCCGATCCCGAGCATGGTCCCGGAAGATCGCGTCGTTGAGTTGGAGGAGCGGCATGAATCAGATGCCGTCGCCCCGTTTAGAAGAATGCAATTCGGAATATCTTCCGCTTCGCGCTGCGCACCACTTCGAGATGCGGAGGCGAGATGTCCAAGAAACGATCTTCCAGGACCGGGAAGAAGAATAGACGAGTTCTGGAGCAAATCAACCACAACGCGGCCGGAGCGGACATGGGAGCGCGGGAAGTGTGGATCGCGGTCGGAGACCATGTCTCGGACGAACCGGTCCAGAAGTTCGGAACGACGACCAATGAGTTGCGACGGTCGGCCGAGTGGATGCGCAGCTGTGGGGTTGACACCGTGGCGATGGAAGCGACCGGGGTGTACTGGGTGGCTGCCTTCGAGATCTACGAGGAGTACGGGTTGAATCCGGTTCTGGTGAGCTCCCGGGCGATCCGGAGCTTCAACGGGATGAAGAAGAGCGATTACATCGACTGCCAGTGGCTGCATCTGCTGCACACGTTCGGGATCTTGCAGGCTTCGCTTCGGGCAGAAGTGGAGATGATCGAGTTGCGCGCGTACATGCGTCAGCGTCGGATGCTGACCGAGAGAGCATCCGAGCATATTCAGCACATGCAAAAGGCGCTGGTGCTCATGAATGTGCGACTCGATCAGGCCGTGAGCGACATCACGGGAGTGAACGGCATGAAGATCCTTCGCACCATTCTGAAAGGGGAGCGAGATCCGAAGGAGTTGGCCAAGCTGCGTGACCCTGCTTGTGCCAAATCCGAGGAGCAGATCGCCGAGGCATTGACCGGGCACTATCGCGAGGAACAGCTGTTCGCGCTCGAGCAATCGGTCCAGCTGTGGGACTTTCACCGCGACTTGATCCAGCAGTGTGACCAGAAGATGCGAGCAGTGATCGAAAAGCTACCGGTCAAAGCAGACCCCACGACCACGCCGAAGGCACGCGGCAAACGGGGCAAGCCGCGCAAGAACGAAGTGCAGTTCGATGCACGCACTCTTCTCTACGAGCGCCTCGGACTTGATCTGACCCAAATCGCCGGGCTGCACGTCCTGACGATCTTGACCGTCATTTCCGAATGCGGTTACGACCTGAGTCGCTTTCCGACCGGCAAGCACTTCTGTTCCTGGCTCGGCCTATCGCCTGGAACGAACATCACTGGGGGAAGGGTGGTCAGCTCGCGAAGCCGGAGAACGGCCAATCGGGCCTCCACCGCTTTGCGTGTCGCTGCTCAGGCTCTGGCGGATTCGAACACGGAGCTGGGAGCCTTCTACCGCCGCAAGAAGGGCCAGATCGGTCCTGAAAAGGCGATTAACGCTACCGCAGCAAAGCTCGCCCGCCGCATCTACGACTCCCTCCGCACGGGACGCGTTTACTCTGATCGGGGGCAGCCGTTCTACGAACTGATGGATCGTGAGCGCTCCATGGCCTCTCTCCAAAAACGCGCTCGTCGCCTAAACATGAGGCTTGTTCCCATCGACCAACACGAGGCAGCGTGAGACGAAAACCCGCATAAATACCAGGGGTTTCTTAGAAGCGGGAGACGTCGCGCTGCGCAGCACCTGAGAAGAGAAACAGAATTGCACGGGCAGCGCTGCGTCTGCGCGCGAAGGCGCGCAATCCAATTGTGGCCCCGGGCTTGTGCCCGGGGAACGCGAGGGCGCAGGGGTATTGCGGCCGCGCAGGCGGCCGCTCCAAGGCGCACGTTTGTAGCGGCCGCCTTTGCGGCCGCGAGACCCGTCTGCACCGGCCAACCCCGGGCACAAGCCCGGGGCACAAGCCCGGGGCCACAATTGGACTGCGCGCCTTCGCGCGCAACGCCTTCGAGACACCGCATGAGCTCCAAGTTGAGTTTCTTGGAAGCGTCGAGCGAGGGACCAGGGCGGGTGGGGCAACAGGAACGTGCTTCGCGCCCCGCCCACCCAGGTCCCTCGCTCGACGCTCGAGATGACAGGGAGACCGCCATTGGTGCGTCACGTCCGGACGGCGTTCGCGAGATACGTAGCGCCGAGGCGAAGCCTTCCGCGACACCCGCACGCGACACCTGCACGATCTCGGTTGAACCGAAAGGGGCCGACGGACACGCTCTTGCGCAGATAGAAACCCATGGAGCCCTCACTGACCTTCGTACCGTCTCATCAAACCTTCGAACACGTTCCGATCGAGCGGCGTCAGCGGCATCGACTCGCGCAGCGCGCGCAGCTCGCGCGTCAAGTTGCCCGCCACCTCCAGACGCGGAATGAGCGCGTCGTCGAGGAGCTCTCGCGCCCGGCCGGGTGCCGCCAGCGCCTGGGCGGCGGCGAGGTTGGAGTCACCGAGGAGGGCCTCGCTGACGAACAACTCATTACCGCGCATCGTCGACGATGCCGAGGGCGCGGGCGAGGAGGAGTTGCTCGTAGGCGTCGCGGACGCGCGGCCCCGACGAGCAGCTCCGCGGGCAGGAGATCGGCCACGTCGGCATGCTCGGGATTCGAGGACGGCCTCGTATTGCGCGCGGTAGTACTCGATCTGCGCCAGGACGTAGCCGGGATAGTGGAGGACGCGCGTCACCGCGTGCACGGACAGCGCATCGGGCGCCGGCTCCACAGGTGCGCCTCGGGGAAACGCCGCTGCAATTGCGTGATCCACGACCCGTCGTTCGTCTCGAGCCAGAGCGTGGAGTCGCGCTGCATCGAGCTGCTGCGCCTGCAGATCGTCGTCGCGCAGCTCGATCAGCGGCGCGCTCACGTTCGCCGAAACGCTGCATGCGCTGCTCGAGCTTCGCCGCGTCGGCCAGCGACGACGCCGCGGTGGCCAGGGTCAGCTTGCGGAAGCCGGTGAATGCGGAGCGCGCGTGCGCCGCCATGCGCTGCCGAGTCTCGTCGATCGACCAGATGGCGCGACTCGGAACGGCGGATCGGGAACTCGCGTGCGAACGGCTTCCGGTCGTCGACCGTCCGCGCGTACCAGGCGTCGACCTCCTCATCGTCCACCACGCTCAGCGACACGGTTCCGCTCGCGTGATGGACGGCGGAGCGAAGGACAATCCCTCCAGCATCGTCGCGGTGTGCGCGCAGCGCGTGCAGAGTTCTTTCGCCGCATCGTGCGCCCCGCGCAGCACGCGCAGCGCCGTGCGGCGAGAGTGCAGGTCGTACTCGAACTGCAGCTCGGCGTTGTGCGCGGCGTTTTTCGCCTCGTCCGCCGTCTCGATCAGCGACGCACTCGCGCCAGCCGCTCGCGCGCGCCCTGCACCAGCGGCACGATCTGCGTCATGTAGCGAATGCCGTCATCACGGCGAACGCGCGAGCGCGGACAGCCGACCCACGTGACCAGCACGTGCGCCACCCGAACCCGATCCCGTAGATCGCCGCCACGCCGGCGATGGCGATGATCAACTGCTGCCACAGCCACGCCCGCCGCGTCTCCAGCGCCTCGCGCAATCGCCTGCTCCGCACGCGGGAGTTGCGCGAACAGCTCTCGCAGCTCCTGCTCGCGCGCTCCCGTCTCCGCCGTCGAGCCGCGCCGTCTCCGCTTCGCGCGCCGCCGCGCGGGCCGCGCTGTTCTCCCGCTCCTCCGCGGAGATCATCTCCGGCACCTGCTGCAGCAGCGCCGCCTTCTCCCGCTCCAGCGCCGCGAGCCGCTGCGCCGCATCGGCTGGCCGCATGCGTGTCGGCGATGAGCTGCTGGTCCTCGATCGACGTCTCCAGCTCGCGCACGCGCGCTCGCGCCGCATCGCTCGACGACGTGTTCGGCGGTGAAGCGCAGCCGTGCGTCGAGCGCCGCCGTGGCGGTGCGCAGCTCGTCACCAGGTTCCGCGGCGACAGCTCGGCATCGGGGCGCAGCTCCGGCAGCGGATCGACCAGCGCCTCGAGCAGTTTCCCGAGGCCGAGTCGTAGCTCGTCACGGTCGAGCGACTCGTCGACCGTCCGCGGCGAGCAGCGCGGCGTGATCGCGGACGCCGTCTGTTCCTCCTGTTTCGCCAGTGTCTGCAGATTCCCGAGATGCGTCGAGTCGCGGAACGCCTGCAGCTCGCCGCGCACGGCGGCGAGGATCTCCTCCGCGCTGCGCGTCCGCTCGTTCACGCGCGTCTTGGCCTGGAAGCGGCGGAACAGCGACTGCCCGCCTTCCACGCCGATGCGCGACAGCGGCAGCGCGAACCTCGTCGGCGACGACGAACTGCTTTGCCGCGAGTTGCGCATGCGCGGCGCTCACCGCCGAGAAGCTTCTCCCGCACCAGCTCCGCGGCGAAACGCGACTCTACACGTTGCGACGCCACCTCGCGCGGGAAACCAGCGACGCGTAGCCGAACGAGCTGAAGGTCGGATGCATGCCGCGCGGACGCTGGCCTGGCATGCGCCGCTCATCTCCGGCTCGTACGTGAGCGCGCCGGCGATCGCGTCCGCATACGCATCGAGAAACGCGCCCGCGTCGCCAAAGTGCACGCGTTTGCCGTTCGTGGCGTCGAGCAGCCACACCTCGCTGAACGGCTTCTCTTCCGCGGCGCTCAACACTTTGAGTAAGCCGTACGCGGCCGCATAGTCCTCCGGCTGCGCGGTGCCGGCCGCCTCCGGCAGCAGGCAGAGAATCTCGATCGAGACGTACGCCGCGAAGCGGCGCGTCTCGTAGATCGTGCGGATGCGCCGCACGGTCTGCAGCAGCGACAGCCGCGCCTCGCCGTTCGCCGACAGCAGGACCAGCACCAGCTCGCGCGTGCTGACGTCGAGCAGGCGCAGCGGGCTGTCGGGGCGCTGCCGCTGCGCGTGCATCGACTGGAGGTCCGCCTCCGGATCGGCGCCGTTCACCGCGCGCGTCTGCACGAGGTCCGCGACGCCGTGATGCGCAGCCACGCGCTGCTGCACGGCTTGCGCGAGCGGCGCCACGGAGTCGTCGAGAGTGAGGATGCTGACCGGCTTGAGCATTTAGGTCAGCGTCTCCATCCGCCGTACGTAGTCCTCGATGGCCAGGATCTCGTTCTCCACCTGGTCCTTGACCTGCGGCTCGACCGCGTTGGCCATCTGCTTCGACAGCGCCTCGCTGTACTCGCGGAGGATCTGCGCCGCGCGCACCGCTCCCTCGCGCGTCACGATCGCGTCGACCGCCTCCTCCACCTCCTGCACGAGCTGGCGGTTCTTTTCGAACGCCGCGAAGGCGGGCACGCGACCCTGCGCCAGCCGCACCAGGTTGTTGTCGACGCGCCGTCCGTTCTTCGACTTGATCGAATACCACGCGCCGTCGCGGCGGATGATGGCGAACGGCTCGGGCGCCTGCGCCAGCGCGAACCAGCGCAGCGCCTCGCCGTCGCCGCTGCGCGGGATCAGGTTCGGGAACTCCTGCCAGCGGCGGTCGACGTGAACGGGGATGATCTTGTTCGGATCGGTGTAGGCACGCTCCATGTCCTCCATCTCCGCCAGCGCGAAGAGCGGCATGCCGGTCTTGACCTTGAAGAGCACGATGCGCTTCGCGTCGCGCGTCGAGACCATCGACGGCTTGGCCATCCCTTTCGGGAGGCCGGTCTCGTAGCGCGATTCCTTCAGTACCGTCGTGTCGGCGTCGGCCACGCCGTAGTGATAGAACTCGTTGATGAGGGTCTGGTTGACGACCGGGATGCGCCCGAGGTCGTAGCGCCAGAGCGGCACGGCAAGATTGTCGAGACGCTTGAGGAGCTGCGACACGCCGTCCGGCGTCGAGCGGCGGAGGATGTCGTCCATCGTCAGCGACGTCAGCGGCTCGTAGCACTTGTTGACGAACTGCTGCAGGTCGGCGTGCACCTCCGCCGCGCGCAGCCCCGCCCACTGCGACAGCGAAGCGCGGTGGTGATCGGCGTACCACTTCACGAAATCGTCGCCGCTGACCTTCGGGCGCTGCGGACCAGGATCGAACGGAACGGTCTGTTCGAAGAGGCGCGACGCGCCGCGCGGGTTGATGGCGTCGAGATACTGCTGCTCGAACTGCTTCCGCGCGGCGTTGAGGTTCTCGCGGATCCGGTAGCAGCTGTCGAGGATGGCCTGCGTGTGCGCGTGCAGCGCGGAGTAGAGCTCGGCCGCCTTCTCCAGCCGCGCCACGCGAATGGTCAGCTCCGTCTCGCGATCCACCAGGCCGCCGTACACCTCGCACGCCGTCTTGACCCGCGCCTCGCGGCGCAGAAACGCGCCGCCCGCCTCCCCGATCTGCTCCTCGGCCGACTTGAAGCTGATGGCCTTCAGCTTCGTGCGCTCGTCCTTCGCCTCGCCGTCCATCATGTTGCGGTACCACTCCAGCTTCGCCTGCAGCTTCTCGAAGAAGCGCTCGGCGCGCGTGAAGCCGTTGCTCCGGTTGACCATCGACTCCCACACGGCGTTGATCGCCGGCACCACCTGGTCGCGCAGCGTCTCGAAGTTCGCGCCGACGGCCTGCGCGATCTGCCGCTCCGCCTTCGAGCGATGCACCGTGTGCAGGTTCTTGATCGCCAGCAGCGCCTTGGCGTCGAAGGTCATCTGCGCCAGCGGCATCGGGATGCGCAGTTGTCCGCCCCCTTCGCGCTGGCTGAGGAGCTCGATCACCTGGTCCGCGTCGTCTTCCCGCAGCCGGTTCGCGTCGATGAAACGCTGCACCTCCTCTTCGATCTCGGAGTCGGACACCGCGCCGTTCAGCAGGTCGTCGTTGACCAGGCGCTTCGCGTCCTCGTACAGCAGCGCATCAAAGCTAGGCATGGTCAGCGACGCCACGCCGAAGCTGCAGTACTGCGGAGAGCGTCCTTTCACCCGCGGGTGCGTGGCGATCTGCGTCTTGATGTTGTCCACCGCGTTCGCGGCGTCGGTGCCGAGCTGCGAGCCGATCTGCACGTACATGCCGTCGGCGATCAGCGTGTGCAGGTCGTTCTGCTCCGACACCACGCGCCCCTGCTCGTTGACGCTGTCGATGAGGTAGACCACGTCGAACGGCGGACGGGTCACGTCGACGCGGCGGAAGCCGTAGTCGATGGTGAAACTGGCCCGCGACGTGGAGAGCTGCTCGATCTCCTTCAGCGCGCCGTAGGCGTTCGGCTTGACCAGCGCCACGCCGTTCATGCGCGTGAAGATGCCGGGGAGCAGCAGCACCGCGGTGAAGTTCGACTGCTCATCGCCGCCGATGACGTCGCGGGCCATGAAGGCGATGTCGAGGAACGTGCCGCTGCCGGTGCCGCCGGCCAGGCTGCCGACGATTTGCACCTCAACGCCGGAGCGCTCCGAGACCTGAAACTCGTCCGCGTACATCTGCTTCTGATTGCGGATGTTCCGCACGTCGTCGACGGCGCGCCGGATGCGCGCATGGATCTCCGCCGCCTTCGCGAACAGCGCCAGCCGCCCGCGGGCGCGCACCTGTCCGGCCCCGGCGATGATGGCCTGCGTCGGGATCTCCGGCGGCCACCATTCGTCGATGTGCGGGTTGGTGCCGTTCACGAGGTTGGCCGGATTGCCGACCTGCAGGACGTAGGTCTCGTTGTGATCGAGCCGGCCGCTGCCCTCCTCGGCGGAGCCCTTTTCGCCGCCCCTCCGCGTTCTCGGTCGTGTCGATGGAGAGGAAGCGGATGATCGGCGGCACCGATCCGTAGGCGTCGATGAAACGCTTCTTCAGCTTGAGCAGCGTGTTGTAGCCGGTACCGCCGAGGCCGAGGACGACGGTGGGACGAAAGACGACATTGTTTTTCATAGTTCACCTTCCTGGTTGTTTCGGATGGACGTTCGTCGCCGACGCGGTTGAAGCGCAGGCTTCGCGTCGCCGATGTCGATGGTGTCGGCGTCGTACAGCTCGCTCATCGGCGTCTCGACGTCATTGACGCGCAGCGACCCGCTCTGCGCCGCAATCCACACTTTCTTCGCCCCGCTTTCCGGCGTACGAACAGCCGCGCGTCGCTGCCACCCAGCGTCTCCGCCGGCAGGATCGCGCTGAGCGCAACCTCGCTGCCTGCAGGCCCGGCAGTCCGACAAAGGCCACATCCGGCGCGGCCCGCGGACGAAGGATCTCCAGCTCACCCTCCAGCCGGTTCTTCCTGCGCTGCTGTTTCATGACGAAGAACGCGATCAGCGCGAGGAGCGCCAGCGCGGCGGCGACCTTCAGGGCTCGCGCCATGGCGAGGGTTGGGGAGGGGGCTGGGGCGCTTTGATCGGGAGTGGCTTCACCACGGGCGGCGGTGGCGGCGGCTTCGGAATCTTCAGCCGAACATCTCGCGCGACGTTGCGGATCGCCTCCGCGGTCGGCGCTCTCAGCACCGTCGTGCGCGGAGTTTTCGCCGCAAAGTCATCGAGCCCCTGTCGTGCTCCCCCATCGAGACGAAGAAGAGGAACGTGTCGCGCGACGTTCGTCGACATTCGCATCGATCGGCATCGCGCCTTTCCGATGCCCCGCACGTCCTGCTTTCCGTCAGTGAACAGCACGACCGCGCGCGATCGGGTCGCATCCGCCCTCGGACGGAGCGACGCACGCGCTCCAGCCCCTGCGCGATCGCGGCGCCGAGATGCGTCCGCTCCCCTTCCGCCTGAGATCACGAACGATCGTGTGCAGATCCGCGCGCGACCGCGGCATCGACCTTCGTCGCCGACTGCAGTCGCACCCCGCGTCGAACGCGTAGATCGCGACCGTGTCGCCGTCATTCGCCTCGCGACGAACGTGTCGATGCTCGCCTTCACGTCCGCCAGATATCGTTCGCCCCGCCAACCCCGCGCATCGACTTCGACGTGTCGACGAGAAAAATCCAATCGACCGGCCCGAGCTTCTGCGCGTGTGCCACGCCGGCGACCAGCAGCACCGCAACCGCCATTGGAAGTCTCATGGACCGGTGAGACCCGGATGCGAGACTTTTGTGGCGCCGCCGCCACCGATTGGCGAAAATACGTGTCTCCCCTGACATGAAGACTTGGAAGATGCTGTCCTTCGCCACGATCGGGGCGCTGATGACGGCTGTCGCGGCCTATCTCACCGTGACCAGTCCAGACACGCGCTCGGTGGGTTTTGTGGATCTGATGGAAACGCCCGAGGTCGCGGAGAGGCTGAAGTCGACCGGGCTCTTCGTCGGCGTGAGCGAGTTCCATCACGACCCCACGCTGACCGTGCCATTCGCGGTCGACGACGCCGTCGATCTCGCCTGGAAGTTCTCGCTCGACCAGCGTTCGAGCCTGGTCCTGCCGCGGCACGTTGTGCTCGCGCTCTCGGGCAGCCCGAAAAAGGAGGACTCGCAGCGGCGCCTGCAGGAGTTGAAGGATGCGGGCGCCGAAGTCGGGCATGCGACGTCCGGCGACATCCACCAGTTGCTGCGCAGGCAGGTCGCACGCGCGGGGAAGAATGGTCTGGTCGTCTTCTCCCTCGCCACTCATGGCTTCCTCGACGACGACGGCGATGCCTACATCCTCGGATCCACATCCGAGTTTGGTTCGCCGGAGACGTCGCTGCCGGTCGCGAGACTCATCGACGTCGCCGGCAAGGCCACCCGTTCCCTCCTGTTCATCGACGCCTGCCGCAATCGCGCCGTAGCCTCGGCGCGGAGCGCCGCGCCCGATCCGAAAGCCGCCGCGCCGCTGCTCGACCGGATGCGTCACATTCGCGGCCAGGTCGTGTTCTACGCGGCCGCGGCGGACCGAGTCGCATACGACGACTTCGTCAGCCAGAATGGCGTCTTCACCAAGGCAGTGCTCGACGGCCTCGATTGCCAGGCCGCCACTCCCCGCGGCTTCGTCAACGCCGGGACGCTGAACACGCACGTCGAGCGCACCGTGCGGGAGTGGATCAAGTCGAACAAGGACATCGACGCATTTCCGGCCACGCAGTTCACCAAGGAAGGCTCCGCGCAGAACATGGCTCTGGCCGAATGCTGGCGCGATCCGAAGTTTCCGATCCGCGCGGAGATCGACGGGCGCCAGGTCACGGCGTACGACCAGTCATCGCGGCAGTTGTGGCGCAAGGTGCTGCCTGCCGACGTCGTCTCCGCCCAGCCGGCGGACCTCGACGCTGACGCGTTCTACGAAGTCGTCGCCGCCACCGCCGACGGCATCACCGTCTTCAACCGCGACGGCGACGTGCGGTGGAAAGAGGACGGCGACGGCATGCGGCTCGCGAAGCTCACCACCGGCGATCTCTTCGAGAAACATACCCGCCAGGTCGTCGCCCTGTGGAACGACGCCCGAACGTCCAGGCTCACGGTCTTCAACAGCGACGGCGAGGAGCTCTCGCGCTACCAGCACCCCGGCCGCTTCCTCGACGTCGCCGTAGGCCGCTGGACGAACATGCACGACCCGCGCATCGCGGTCACCAGCGCGACCAGCCTCTATCTCTTCCATCCGAAGAAGCTCGCGCCCCTCTGGGAACGGCGCCTCGCCTCCGCCACCGACGCGATCGAAAGCCTGACCATCCTCGACGACAGCAACGACAAATATCGCACCATCGCCGCACAGACCAAGCGCGGGAAGACCCTGTTCGGTTTCGACGGAAGCATCGTTCTCAGCGCGGCGAACTGGGTCGATGTGTCGAAGAAAAAAAAGAAGAAGACCTCGGACTGAGCGCTGACCGCGGCGACAGGCATGTTCTTCGAGCACCGCCCACCCAGGTCCCTCGCTCGACGCTCGGGATGACAAAGGTCGTTTTCGCGCTCAAGCCTCTGTGCTCTCTGTGTTCTCTGTGGTGATCGATCTCGTGCGCGCGGCAAGCACGAAAAGGGACCGATTCACCACAGAGAGCACAGAGGCCTCGTCGCGACCGTGCGATCGACGCTAGGCCGACTCGATCCACCCCGCAAACTCTCCCTTCCCGTACTTGCGAGCGACGTCCGCGGGCGTCATCCCATCGCTCGCTTTCGCGTTGCGGTCGGCGCCGTGGGCGAGGAGGAGCTCTGCCATCTCGACGTCGCCGCGGCTGGCGGCGCCGTGGAGGGGGGTGTAGTCCAGCTGCTGGCGGGCGTTGGCGTCGGCGCCGCACTCGAGGAGGAGGCGCATGGTCTCGTGGTCGCAGGTTGCGGCGGCGGCGTGGGCGGGGGTGACGCGCTGGGGATTGTCGGCGGCGGCGTTGACGTCGGCGCCCTGTTCGATCAGCCAGCGTGCGAGGGCGCCGTGGCCGAAGAAGATCGCCAGGCCGACGGGCGGAAAGCCGTCGGCGGTACGTGCGTGCAGGACTTGTGGGTCGAGGAGTTGTTTGGCGCGCGCGTCGTCGCCGAGGGCGCAGGCTTCGGCGAAGGAGACCGGGGCGCCGCGGTCGGCGAGGAGGCGGGCGATGTCGGGCTTGCCGTGGTAGAGGGCGAGGAGC
The DNA here is from genome assembly GCA_963821585.1 of uncultured Acidobacteriota bacterium. Lineage (GTDB taxonomy): Bacteria > Acidobacteriota > Thermoanaerobaculia > Gp7-AA8 > Gp7-AA8 > QHVT01. The sequence goes on along the minus strand of CAWGEI010000003.1, from coordinate 641,790 downwards.
AGCGGGGTCGTATTGTTCTCCGGCGCCGACAGCAGCGCCGGGTCTGCTTCGGCGAGGGCGCTGACGCGCGCGGCGTCGCCGGCCTTGATGGCATCCGCAAATTCGCTCATGGCGGGAGATGGTAACGCGCTACGCAACGGACGCGCGGATGTCGTCGAGCATCATGTCCACGCGGTCTTTGTGCGTGCGGTGGGAAACGATGGCGATGCGGATGACGAAGCGGCCGTCCGGCAGGGTCGTCGGGGTGAGCATGACGCGCTTGCGGGCGATGATGCGCTGCAGGAGCTCGCGGGTGAGCGCGTCGTCACCGCGGAAGCGGAAGGCGGTGATGGTCAGGTGTGGCTCGGCGACGATCTCGATGCCGTCGATCTTCCGCAACTCGCCGACGGCGTACTGGATGAGGTCGAGCTTTTCGTCGAGCTGCTCTCGGAAGGGCTCGATGCCGAACAGCTTCAGCGGCAGCCAGACCCTGAGGCCGCGGAAGTCGCGCGAGAGCTCCGGCGAGATCTCGCAGAAGTCCACCAGTTCGTCCTCCTGCTGCATGTCCGGCAGGTAGTCCGCGTGGAGCGAGTGCGCGCGGCGGAGCGTGCGCGCGTCGCGCACCAGCACCGCACCGGTGCCGAACGGGAGGAAGAGCGTCTTGTGCGGATCGAGGATCACCGAGTCGGCCTGCTCGATGCCCTTGAGGGTCGCTCGTCCGCGCTCGGTGAGCGCGAACAGCGCGCCATATGCGCCGTCGACGTGGAACCACATCTGCTGTTCGCGCGCGATCCGCGCGAGCGCTTCGAGGTCATCCACCGCGCCCGTGCCCGTCGTTCCCGCGCTGCCCGCGATGAGGAACGGCGTGTGCCCGGCGCGGCGATCGTTCGCGATCGCTTCTTCGAGCGCGTCGATCCGGATGCGGAATTGTTCGTCCACCGGCAGCTCGCGGATGTTCGCGTACGGGAAGCCCGCGAGATTCGCCGCCTTCTGAAACGAGTGGTGGATCTGATTCGAGCAGTACAGCGTGCCGCGCAGGAAGTCGTCCGGCAGCATCGCCTTCCGCGCCGTGACGACGCCGGTGAAGTTCGCCAGCGACCCGCCGCTCGTCAGCACGCCGCCCGAGCCGTGCGGGAGCCCGAGGATCTCGCAGAACCAGCGGACGACATTCGCTTCGAGTTGCACCAGCGCCGGCGCCGCCGCGCACACGCCCACGAAGCGGTTCACCGCGTTCGCGATCAGGTCCGCGACCGCTGAGTGAAAGAGCCCGCCGCCCGGAACGTACGCGAGATACCCCGGCCCCGCGGCCGTGAAGGACCGCGGAATGGCGTCGTCGAACAGGAAATCCAGTAGCGTCTCGTACGACTCCCCGCGCCGCGGCAACGGCTCGACGAGCGTCCGCGCGTACTCCGTCGCGCCCTCGACGTTCATCGCCGGCTGGGTTGGGAGGGATTCGATGTGCGCGACGATGCGCTGCATCGCCTGGTCGACGAGCGCGCGCATCTCGGAGGCGGACGGTTCGAGCGGATAGGTCATATGGAGTGCGGAGGCAGCGCCTCCGCTTTCCCATCCGTGGCCGTTCGAAAGCGGAGGCGTTGCCTCCGCACTCCATATGTCACCAGATCGTGCACCGCGCCCCTTCCGCGCGCACCATCTTCGAGGATGGCGGGCAGTTCCAGGCATCCGCGAACTCCGGCATGTTCTGCACGGTCAGGTTCACGCGCGCGGGGCCGGGTGCGTGCGGGTCGGTCAGTGCGCGACGGCGCGCTTCCTCCGCCGCCATGTTCTGCCCCCACACCTGTGCGAAGCCGAGGAAGAAGCGCTGCTCGGGGGTGAAGCCGTCGACGACCGCGCGGCCTTTGCCTTCCAGCGACTTCAGGTACGCGCGCAGCGCCAGCGTGGCGCCGCCGAGGTCGGCGATGGCTTCGCCCGTGACCAGCGTGCCCTGCAGCGTGAGGTTCTCCTCCACCGGCCACGCACCGTACTGCTTGGCGATGCACTCCGCGCTCGCCTGGAAATTCTTGAGGTCCGCGTCCGACCACCAGTTGCGCAAGTTCCCCTCCGCGTCGAACTTCGCGCCCTGATCGTCGAAGCCGTGCGTCATCTCGTGGCCGATCACCGTACCGATGCCGCCGTAGTTGTACGCGTCATCGGCGGCCGGGTCGTAGAACGGCGGCTGCAGGATGCCCGCGGGGAACGTGATGTCGTTGCGCGTCGGGCTGTAGCCCGCGTTCACCGTCGCCGGCGTGAAGAAGCCCCACTCGTTCGGATCGTCCTCCTTGCCGACGCGGCTTGCCGCGCGGCGGACGCGGAACGCATTCGCCGCGAAGACATTCGCGGCGTACGACTCCCGTCCGACGTTCAGCGTGGTGTAGTCGATCCACTTGTCCGGATAGCCGATCCGGCGGCGGAACGCTTCCAGCTTCGCCAGCGCCGCGGTCTTCGTATCGGCGCTCATCCACCTCAGGCGCGGGATGTCCTCCCGGAGTGCCGCCACGAGGTTCGAGATCAGCTCATTCATCTTCTCCTTGGCTTCCGGACTGAAGGCGCGCTTCACGTACTCCTGGCCGAGGATCTCGCCGACATTGGCGTCGGCGGCGCGGACACAGCGCTGCCAGCGCGGCAGGATCTCCTTCTGCCCGGAGAGCGTCACCCCGCGGAACGCGAAGTCCTGATTCACGAACGGCGTCGACAGCAGCGGCGCGGCCGCGTCGAGGACAGTCCAGCGCAGATACGCTTTCCACGTGTCGATCGGGAGCTCGTCGAGCATCCGGCTCGCGGCGCCGAAGTATTCCGGTTGCGCGACGTTGAGCGACTTGAGGTCCGGCAGCGCGATGTCCTTGAAGAACTCCGGCCAGTCGAAGCGCGGCGCGTTGGCCTGCAGTTCCGACAGCGGCATCAGGTGATAGACGTTCTCCGGCTTGCGCATGTCCACGCGCGCCATCGACGCCTTGGCGAGCTGCGTCTCGAGCGCCAGGACCTGGTCCGCGTCCGTGCGCGCCTTCGCGGCCGGCACGCCCGCCAGCTCGAACATCTTCGCGATGTGCTCCACGTACTGCTTCCGCGTCGTCGCGAACTTTTCGTCATCGCGAAGGTAGTAGTCGCGATCCGGCAGGCCGAGGCCGCCCTGCGAGACCGCGGCGATCACCATCCGGCTGCTCTTGTAGTCGTTCTGCGCGGAGAAGCGGAAGACCGGCGACAGGCCCTGCTGCTGCTGGCGCTGGATCTCGCCGATGACCGCGCCGCGGCTGTTGATGGCGTCGATGCGCGCGAGGTCCGCCTGGATCGGGGCGGCGCCCTGCGCTTCCAGCCCGCTCTCGTTCATGCACGCGGACCAGAAGTCGCCGATCTTCTGCGTCGCGCTCCCCGCTTCCGGGTTCTCCGTCTTGGCGGATCTTTCGAGGATCTCGCGCAGGCGGTTGCGATTGCGGTCCGCGACCTCCTCGAAGCGGCCGAAGCGCGCGTACGTCGCCGGCAGCGGGTTCGCCTTCTGCCACCCGCCGGTGGCGTATTGATAGAAGTTGTCGCAGGGCGAGACCGAGCGGTCGACGTGCGCGAGGTCGAAGCCGTTCAATCCGAGAAGAGGCCTCGCCCTCGGTGTCTCGAGAGCGGGGGCGGATTTCGGGGTGGAGGCGCAAGCGACCGCGATCAACGCGGTGAGCAGGAGAATGGCGCGTTTCATGGCGCGCGAATGCTAGCAGAGGGTGGCCCGTGACTCGTTGCCCGTGACCCGTGGCAACGGGTCACGGGCAACGGTCAACGGCCAAAATCAGCTCGAACAGCCGCAACAGCTCCTCAAAGACGCCGTCTGGCTTGCGCATGATCTGGGCGTCGATGGGGACGAGCTGGGGGTCGTGGGCGGTCAAAAGGATGATCGGACAGCTCCGGAGCTCGCGGGCGATGTCCAATGCCCGTAGATCCGGGAGGTCGAGGTCGAGGAGCAGAACGTCGGGGTCGAGTCTACGTAAGGTGGGAACTGCATTCGCGTCAGGGGGCACGATGGAGCACTCAAACTCCATCAGGCGGAAGAACATGTGCAGCATTTCCGCAGCCCGGCGATCCCCCTCCACCAGCGCCACACGCCTGGTTGAGAACATCTCGACCACGGGGCTAGACTTGGCAGGCTGCAATGGCTGCTACTGATCCTCCCCTTCCAGGTCGAACAGGTCGGAAGCGCGGACGTTCTCGCCCGAGAGCCGGCGGCATGCAGCCGCAATCGCGGCAATACAACGCCGCGTCGGCTCCATCCTCCCCGTCCGCAACCGTAAAAGATGCTGACGGCTGTAACCCGACTCCCGTGCGAGGTGCGCCGGTTTGATCCCTCGGGACTTCAAAAAGGATTCGAGACGTGTCGGCATGTGCAGTATCTTGCATACTAAAGAGGTGCAGGATGGATGTCAATGCGCAGATGCCGAAATCGGGCGTGCCGGAGCACGATAGTGCGCAACCTTCGCACTCCTCTGGACTTGCGCTGATCCACCCTTCCGTCCGGCGACTCCATCGTCCTTTGCAGAATCTGCATCCACAGGGGGTGGAAAAGTGTCTTATCGTCACTCCGTGTGCGAGAGTGTCGTGCATGAAGTGTTCGTTGCCCCGGAGCTCGCGCTGAGCTGCTGAACTCTCGCACCCCTCTGAGACACGATCCCTTGCAGTTTTCGGTGTGTTGCCTAATTCACAGACGCTCAGTAACCTATAAGTTCCTTACCTGACATGCTCGGCGATACCGTACGCGAAGCTCGCATCCGCAAGAACCTCACGCAGGCCCGTCTGGCGAAGCTCGCCGGGGTCAGCCGGAGACACCTCGCCGCGCTCGAAAAGGGGGCGAACGTCTCGGTCAGCATCCTGCAACGCGTCGCCGGCGTGCTGGATCTGACGGAGATTCACCTGGGCGACCTCTCGCTCCATTCCCGGGACTCGGATCGCAACATCAACTATCCGCTCGTCACCGACGCGATCCGTGAGGCGCGCGCCGACGCCGAGCGCGCCCAGGCCATCCTCGCCCGCGCCGAGAACCTCCTCGGCGGCGGCTCCGAGTTCCGCGTGCACTCGAGCTTCCCGACCATGCCCGTCCGCCGCCTCTCGTCACAGAGCGTCCCGACGGGCGATCAGATCCGGGAGCGTCCTGAATGGACGGAGATCGAGCTCGCGGGCGAGATCCGCCACGGCTACCCGATCGACGAGTCGAAGAAGGACAAGGTGGCCGTGCCACGGTCACTGGTGGAGGACGGCGAGATCGTCTTCCGCGCCCGCGGCGACACGCTTCACGATCAGGGCATCCACGACGGCGACCTGCTCATCGTCGAGCTCCGTCCGCGCGGCCGCGCCGCGACCGGAGAGCTCGTCATCGGCCGCATCGGCAAGCAGATCTTCGTCGGCCGCTGGTGGCAGAAGCACGGTGGAAAGTCGCTAATGTCGCACAACATGTCCGAGGTGACGGTGGGACGGTCGGCGCGCTCGCTGAAGGTCGTGGCGGCGATCAATCAGATCGTTCGGCTCTGACGACGTAGCCCGTGACCCGTTGCCCGTTGCCCGTTGCCCGCGATGGGTCACGGGTCACGCTCCCTTACAATCCGGCCATGCGTCTGTTTCTCGCGCTCTTCCTTGCGACTTCCCTCTCCGCGCAAACCCTCGATACGAAAGCCGTCGATCGTCTGCTGACGACGACGCTGCAGCAGTGGCAGATCCCCGGCGCGGCCATCGCCATCGTCCAGAACGATCGCGTCGTCTATCTGAAGGCGTACGGTACGAAGGACGGCACGCAGCCGGTGACGCCGGATACGCTGTTCCAGATCGCGTCGACGTCGAAGGCGTTCACGAGCACCGCGCTGGCAATGCTGGCCAGCGACGGCAAGCTTTCCTTCGATGATCCCGTGCGCAAGCACGTTCCCTACTTCCGGCTCGCGGACACGTGCGCGGACTCGCAGGTCACTCTGCGCGACATCGTCACGCACCGCACCGGCCTCGCGCGCCGCGACGAGCTGTGGGACGACACGCCGTTCACGCGCGAAGACGTGGTCCGCAAGATGGCGACCGTGTCGCTGGCGCGGCCGTTCCGCACGTCGTACGGCTACCACAACATCATGTTCATCGCCGCCGGCGAGGCCGTGACGCACACCTCCGGCCTCCCCTGGGACGACTTCGTCCGCACCCGCATCTTCCAGCCCCTCGGCATGTCGCACACCGTGATCTCCGACGCGGAATGGAACGCGTCGACCGACCGCGCTACCGGCTATTCGTGGGATGGGAAGACCTCGCGGATCGAGGTGCAGACGCCGATCGACACGACCACCATCGGCGCAGGCGGCGCGATCAAGTCCTCGGCGCGCGACATGGCGAACTGGGTCCGCTTCCAGCTCGCCGGCGGCACGTTCGAAGGCAAGCAGCTCGTGAAGCCGGACCTGCTCGCGGAGACCAAGACACCTCACACGATCATTCGTCTGGAAGGCTCGACGCGCGACGTGAATCCCGAGACGCACTTGATGACGTACGCGATGGGGTGGAACGTCCAGGACTACCGCGGCGAGCAGCTCGTCGCCCACGGCGGCGCGCTGAACGGCTTCCGCACCCAGGTTGCCCTCCTGCCGAAGCGCAACATCGGCATGGTCCTCCTGATCAACGCCGGCCGCGGCTGGTCCATCGCCGGCCTTCGCAACGCGATCATCGACATGATGCTCAGCGGCAAGCCGTCGCGCGACTGGAACACGTACTACCTGACCCTCGACCACGACGCGGAACTGAAAGCCGCGAAAGACAAACTGGAGCGGCTCGCGAAGCGCGTCCCGAACACCACTCCCACCCGCCCCCTCGCGGATTACGCCGGCGAGTACACGAACGACGCCTACGGCCCGCTGAAGGTGTCGCTCGTCGACGGCAGCCTCGTGCTCGAGTGGATCCGCATCAAAGCGCCGCTCGCGCACTACCACTACGACGTCTTCGACGCCGAGGAGAAGGCGCACGCGCTGGAGGAGACGGTGACGTTCGGGTTGGATGACGAGAAGAAGGTCGCCGGGTTGACCTTTTTCGGGGAGAAGTTCGTTCGAAAGTAACACGTAGGGCGCGGCTTCAGCCCGCCTCACTCGTGGGCGGTGGCGCGCCCTCCCCGCCCGAGGGGCGGGCTGAAGCCACGCCCTACGTTTCGGTTAGCGTCAACGCGGGATCGACCGTCGCCGCACGATGCGCGGGCACCAGCGCCGCGAGCAGCGCCGCAACCACCACCGCCCCCGTCACGCCCGCGTACACCGCACCATCGAGCGCGGCAACACGGAACAACAACCGTTCGACGAACGGCGACACGGCCACGGCGATGGCGAGGCCCGCGAGCACGCCGGGGATCACCAGGCGTCCGCCGTCGGAGAGCACGAGGCGGACGAGCTGCGCGGGAGGCGCACCCAATGCCAGCCGCACGGCCAGCTCGCGATTGCGCAGCGCAACCGCGTACGACAGCACGCCGCCGATGCCGATCAACGCGATCGCGAACGCGATCGACCCGAGCGTCGCAACGATCCACGCCGAGAGGCGCTGCTTCGCGACGGTCTCGCCGAGGATCTCGTCGAGGGTGAGGATCTCGTAGACGGGCTGGTTCGGGTCGAGGTCCATGACCGCGCGGCGCACCGGCGGGATGCTGCCGTCCGTGCGAAGGACGATCGTCGTCCAGCGCAGCCACGCGAAGTCTTTCTGCGCGGCCGGCTCGTAGATCGCCGGCACTTCCTCGGCATCGAGACCCATCTGCTTCACATCGCCGACGATGCCGGCGATGGTGCCCCAGGCGCCGTCCTCCCCAACCCGCACGCGGCGTCCGATCGGATCGCCGCCCGCGAACGCGCGTCGCGCCAGCGCACCGTTGATCACGAACACCCGCGGCGCGCGCGCGTCATCCGCGAGCGTGAACGCGCGTCCCCGCAGGACGGGGATGCGCATCGCGTCGAAGTAGCCGTCGCTGACGACGCGGTACGCGGCCTTGCTCACGGACGTGTCGTCGAGGGTGAGGTCGAACGTCATCGCATTGCGGCGCAGCGGCAGGTCCTGGATCGTCGCCGCCGCGTGGACGCCCGGCAACGCGCGCATGCGCTCGAGCAGCGCGTCGTGGAACGCGCGCTGCTGGTCCGCGGTGTACGACGACGGCAGCGAAATGCGCGCCGTCAGCACGTTGCGCGGATCGAAGCCGGGATCGACGCGGATCAGCTCCGTAAAGCTCTTCACCAGCACGCCCGCGCAGATCAGCAGCGCGGATGCGAGAGCGACCTGCACGATCACCAGCACGCCGCGGAGACGGCCGCCCGAGGTGACAATCTGGTGCGTGGCGCGAAGCGTGGGGCGGACGAGGAGCGCGGGGATCGACGACGCGACGAGGCCAGCCACGATCGACGCGACGAAGCCCACGGCGATGATGCGTGCATCGAGTTGTGCCGTTGACAGCGCACGCAGCGCCGCGGCGGCGAGCGCGATCCCGGCGATGCCCGCGGTCGCGCCGATGACGAAGCCTTCCGCCAGCGCCTGCCGCAGCATGCGCAGCGGGGTGCCGCCGAGAGCCATGCGCGTCGCCAGTTCCCGCCGTCGCGAGGCGCCGAGCATCAACATCAGGTTCACGACGTTCGCGCAGCCGATGGCCAGCATGCCGACCGCCGCCGCGAGGATCGCGTAGAGCGTCGGACGTAATTCGCGCGTCTGTTCGTCATGGACGAGCATCGCCCGCGCGGACCACGGCTCCTCCGGGTGCGCACGCGCGATCACCGTCTTCGCGATCGCGTCCGCGCGCGCGACGGTCACGCCGCCGGCGAGGCGCGCGATCATGCGGAGATTGCGGCCCTCGCGATCGTCGCGCTGGAAGTGCGTGCCCCACACCAGCGGCACCCACACGTCGATCTCCTGATCGGGGAACGCGAAATCGCGCGGCAACACCCCGGCGATCGTGACGCGCTCGCCGTTGAGCGTGATGGCGCGGCCGGTCACGCGCTGCGAGAGCGCGTGGCTGATCATCACGCCTTCCCGCAACGCCGGCCCGCGTCCGAGGGTCGGGAAGAGCTCCTCGGACACCAGCGCGCCGAGGAGACGCTCCGGCGTGCCTTCGCCCGTGAGGTTGAAGCTCCACGGCATCCATACGGCGGCCGAGGAGAACGCGCCGCTCACGCGGAGATCGTGAAAGTCCGCGGGCGAGACGAGGTGCTCGGCGCCCGGGTCTTTGCGCGAGATCTCCTTGATCGTCACCAGGCGTTGCGGGTCGTACAGCGCCGGCTCGCGCAGCACCACGCGATCGACCACCGCGAACGCGGCGATCGCCGCCGCCAGGCCCACGGAGAGCGTGGCCAGGACGACGATCGTCAGCAGCGGACGTCGCGCGAAGAGGCGGATCGCGTAGCGGAGGTCGTGCATGTCATGGCCGCGGGTGCAATGCGGTTGCCGCGGGGTTTGTGAGAGGCGACGCTTGCCGAGGTGTCCGTTGGTGGGATTCCGTGTGCGCTTTTGGAGTGCGGAGGCAGCGCCTCCGCTTTCTAATTCGTGCGCCTCGCGCCCTGAACGCGCGAATTGGAAAGCGGAGGCGCTGCCTCCGCACTCCACATGACGATCTCGTCGATGATCTTCACCGCCTCGTCTCCCTCGCCGATGTGGTGGTTGACCATGATGGAGAAGTAGCGGAATCGGCCCTCGGGCATGGCGATGATGCCGCTGAGGGCGGCGACGCCGTTGATGGTGCCGGTCTTGCCGCGCAGGCGGTCTTCGAGCGTGACCAGGCGGCGGCGGAGGGTGCCTTCGTTGTTCGGCTGGGCGAGGATCGGCCACCAGAATGCACGGCGTGACGGCTCGTTCATCCAGCGCAGCAGTTTCACCGTCGCGCGTGCGGCGACGAGGTCGTCCGGCGCGAGGCCGGAGCCGTCGACGAAACGGAACGTGTCGCCGCGGGACGCCGATCTCGCTCATCAGCGTCCGCTCGAGGGCGAAGGACGCGTCGTACGTTCCGTTGGACGAGCGCTTCAACAGCATCTCCGCGTAGAGATTGTGGCTGTTCTTGAGCACCGTCTGCAGGAGCTGGGCGATGAACGGCGATGGGATGCTGGCGACGCTTGTTCGCTCCAGATGCGCGCGCTCGGTGTTCACGCGGGATGTTCGCGACGCGGATGCCGCGCAGGATCGAGCGCATCGCGCAACACGGTCCCGGCGTGCAGCGCGGGATTCTCGGCCGCGCGGTCGTTGGCGATCTCGTTCTCGCCCCAGGAGTCGCGTCCACGGGCGCGGAGTAGTCGCTGCCGATGTTGCCGATCTTCCAGCCGCCGGGGTAGAGCACGCGGTCGAATGCCGACACGTCGATGACCAGGTCGCGGATGTTGGTCATGCCGCTGCGCCCGCAGCGTTTCCGCGAGCTGCGTCGAAGTCGCCTTCGCGGAAGTAGCGCCAGGAGCCGAGCGACGGATCGCCGTCGCCGCGGACGACGAGGTCTTCGCCGTCGCGGTAGACCTCCGTGCTCAGTTGGGTCGTGGGGCCGAGGCAGTTGGCGATCGTGGCGGAGGCGAAGAGCTTGCGGTTGGACGCGGGGATCGATGAGCTTGTCCGCGTTCTGTTCGTAGAGCACGGTGCCGCCGTCGTCTTCGATGAGGATCGCCCAGAGGGCGTTGTCGAAGTTGGCGGGGATGGGCGGGGTGTAGGGCTTGGTGGTGGTGCAGGCGGCCAGCAGGAGCAGGACGGCCAGCCGCTTCACGCGAAGCTCCAGTCGGCGAAGCTGTCTCCGTGTTGGAGGTTGTGGTGGACGGCGTGGAGGAGCTGTTCCGCGTGTTCGGGGGAGAACCGGGGGGCGTAGTGGTGGGCGAGGAGGGTTTGGGCGTAGTCGCGGGACAGGCGGTAAGGCGAGAGCGGCCGGCGGGGCGCCGGCGAAACGGCCGGCGGGGCGCCGGCACCACGATAGAGCACCGGACTCACAGCATCCGGGGAGCCGTTGGAATCGACGGCTCGGGTGATCAGCGTCGGGAGGGGCGTGCCGTCGTCCCGCGCGTCGGGATCGGCGACCAGTTCCCAGACCGGAATGCGCAGCAGTGCGTAGCGGCCTTTTTCGCCGAGGAGAGGGAGGAGGCCGGCGGCGGTATCGAGCATGAGCAGCGCGTCGCAGTGTACGAGGTCGCGCAGCGCGACGTCAGCATCCTCGAGCCGCGCCGACAGCCACCGCTCCGCGCGCGGGCGGTCGCCGTCGCGCGCTGCGGCGCGCAGTTCCTCCACCGCCCCGCTGGATGGCTCGGGCGGATCGAGGATCGGCGGCTCGCTCCACGGCTGGCGGCTCTCCGCCGCGTAACGGGCGCACTCGACGATCATGTCCACGTCGAGTGCGTCGTGCGCCGCGTAGACAGCGCCGTCACGGCGCGCTTCGCGTGTTGCGATGGCGCGTACGCCAGCACGGCGAAGCGCGTCACCGCCACCCACAGCTCCTCCACCGAATGCGATTCGAGGAATGCCTGCGCGACGGGCGGGAACGCGTCGACGCTCGCGCTCGATGAGGGGCTCGTACAGCTCGTTTGTCACCGGGTGGTGGTCGTCACCGTGGTCGTGGTCGGGTTTTCGGTCATGGTGACGGTCGCGGTGTCGGTCGCCGTCGTCCCCTCCGCACTGGCCCCGCCTTCGGACACCGAACGTCCGTCGCCGAGCTCCACGGTCTGGGTCATGGCGTCCGTGCCGGTTTCCCCGGGCTGCGGCGAGGCGGGCGCGATCGTTGCGGTGGACTCGTCCGTGCGCCTTCTGCTTGCGCCCTTTACAGGCGCCGAGAACGAGAAGGAGCGAGACGGCGATGACGAGGCTGCGCATGGTTGAGCTCTTCACGAAAAAACCTCTCTCCTGGTGCGTGAGACTAGTACCGGATAGGCCATCTTGCAATTTCGGTACAATGCGCCGCCGATGACTCACCTCAGGAGGGTCGGCGTTTTCGGGTGGGGCGTCGTCGCCCCGAAATCCCTGAACGTCGACGCTTTCGCCCAGAACCTCGAACAAGCCGGCACACTGGCTCTCGCCCTTCACCGGCTACGGCCAATCGAACTTCCTGGTCGGCTACCCGGACTTCGACTTCGAAACATACCATGCGTGGTTCGACGAGCGGTTTCCCGCCGGCGAAGTTCGCGCAGCTCAAGGACAAGATGGGGCCGGTCGTGCAGTTCGCGATGGGCGCGTTCATCCAGTCCCTGGGCCAGAACCCCGGCATCGAGCAGTACCTCCAGGCCCTCGGCCTGAAGTGCCACATCTACGTCGGCACGGGCATCGGCGACATCACCATCACGCAGCGTGAGTCGCTGGTCTACGAGCGCACGCTGCGGCGCTGGAACGAGTTCTGGGGGGCGCCCGAGCGCTGCACGCCGCTGCGCAGGCACCTTGGCGATGGCGAGCCCGATCCGGCCGCACCACGCAGCCCGTCGGAGCTCGAGCATCGGCACCGAAGAGTGGATCGAGGCGAAGTACGACTGGGAGGCTTTCTGGGCGCGCGAAGAGCGACGACCTCGCGAAGTACCTCGCCGACGCGCGTGACGTCCATGCGGAGCCGGTGCCGGCGTCGTCGGGCTCGGGATCGGCGAAGCTGTCCATGATCCGCCAGAAGCTGAATCGCATCCGTGCGCTCAACAAGAGCTGGGGCTGCCCGGCGGAGCCGTGGACGTGCGGTGTCGCCGAACCTGCTCTGGAACATCGCCAACATCCCGGCGGCGCAGATCTCGATGATCGGCGAAGATCGTCGGCACGACCATCGCGCCCGGTGGCGGCCTGCGCCTCATTCGGCATCGCCGTCAAGATGGCCACCGACGCCATCCGCGCGGCGAGGCCACGGCCGTGGTCATCGGCATGACCGACCCTCCCCCGCACGAGATGGTCGATCTCCGCGTTCTACAACGCCAACGTGCTCTCCGCAGACGCGCGACGTCTCCCGCCCGCTCACCGGCCTGAAAGGCACGCACGTCGCCGGCGGCTCGTGCGTCTGGATCGTCGGCGACGCCGAGGAGCTGATGGCCAAGGGCTTCAAGCCGCTGGGCATGGAGATCGTCGGCGTCGGCACCTCGGCCGACGCCCACCACATCATCACGCCATCGAAGGGCGGCCCGCAGCTCGCGATCAAGGCCGCGCTCGAGACAGATCCAGGCCGCCGACGTCGCACCTGGGACATGCACGCCACCGCCACGCCCGGCGACGCGACGGAGATCGAGAACTCGCTGGAGATGCTGCACCCCGACGTGATCTTCACCGCGCGCAAGGGCACGTTCGGCCACGGCATGTCGGTCGGCGGAGGCTGGGAGCTCACCGCGCAGCACCTCGGCATGGCACGCGGCAAGCTCTTCCCGATGCCGCTGACCGAGGGCGAGCTGCACGCGGACGTGCAGGTGCACAGCCCGCGCTTCGTCGACCAGCACGGCTGCGAGATCGCCCGGCGGCTACAGCGGCAAACTGAGCATGGGCGTCGGCGGCGTCAACTCGTGCGTGATCTCGCGGACGTGGGCGCACGAGGAAGAGTAGGATTTCAACGCACGAAACAACAGGAGGAACGGATGAAGGTCAAGCTCTCTCTCGCGGCAGCCCTGCTACTGGTGTGCTCGGTCGCACTCGGGCAGGACAAAAAAGCGCCTCCCGTGGATCCGGCCATGGAAGCGATGATGAAGGCCGGCACGCCGGGCGACGCGCACAAGTCGCTGGAGCCGTTCGTCGGCTCGTGGACCACGAAGGTCACGTCGTGGATGGCGCCGGGCGCACCGCCGACGGTGATGGAAGGCTCGTCGGAATCGCGATGGGTGATGGGCGGCCGCTACCTCGAGGAGCGGTTCAAAGGAAGCTTCTTCGGCGCGCCGTTCGAAGGCCTCGGCTACACCGGCTACGACAACGTGAAGAAGCAGTACTGGGGCACGTGGATGGACAGCATGTCGACCGGCGTCATGACGTCGACCGGAGGACCCGACGGAAAGGTCTGGTCGTTCCAGGGCACGATGGCCGATCCGATGACGGGGAAGGACACCACGATCAACAACAAGATCACCGTCACCGACGCCAATCATCACACCATGGAGATGTGGGCGCCGGGACCGGACGGGGAGAGCTTCAAGATGATGGAGATCGTGTACACACGGAAGTGAGTGCAAATGAAAAGGCCGGGCGCGAAGCCCGGCCTTTCCCACAGCGGATATTGGTCGATTAGCTGACGGTGACGTTCTGAGCCTGCAGGCCCTTCGGGCCCTGGGCCACGTCGAACTCGACCTGCGCGCCCTCGGCGAGGGAGCGGAAGCCGCGGCTCTGGATGGCGGAGAAGTGAACGAACACGTCCTCGCCACCTTCGGTCGTGATGAAACCGAAGCCCTTGGCATCGTTGAACCACTTGACAGTTCCTGACTGACGCATGGGATGGATCTCCTTTCGTGAAAATGCTGCCCTACGGAGATCCACAGTGCTGCGCATCTCTTCAAGCTCCAGTCGCAACACTACTAACAGGGGTTGCATTCCTCAGGGACGCGTCTACATCATCAATTTGATCACCGCGAACGTCGCGCCCTGCGGATCGCCCAGGATGGCCATGCGTCCGACGTTCGCCGCCTCGAACGGGGGAACGATGACCCGGCCGCCGAGGGATTCCGTCTGGGCGACCGCGGCGTCGCAGTCCGCCACCGAGAAGTACGCCAGCCACATCGACGGTACCTCGGCCGGCGCCTGGGACAGCATCATCCCGCCGATGGCCTGCTCGCCGATATGCCACTCGGTGTACTCGGGCGACTCTTTCATCGTCCACGGGAAGAGCGCCGGATAGAACTTCTTCGCCGCGTCGACGTCGCGCGCGTGCAGCTCGTTCCAGCAGAGCGTCCCCACCTCGTCGCGAACGCCGAGGCCGGGCTGCTCGTACGGCTGCCAGATCGCGAAGGCCGCACCCTGCGGATCGCCGAAGACCGTCATGCGCCCCTGCGGCCCGACGTCGAACGGCCCGTTCTGTACCGTCGCGCCGAGGGACCTGGCTTTCTCGGTCGTGGCATCGGCGTCGTCGACGCGCACGTACGACATCCAGAACGGCGGAATTCCCGCCATCTCCGCCGTCCGCTCGTACATCGCGCCGGCGTCCGCGCCGTCTTGCTGAAAGATGTAGTAGATCCCCAGATCGCCCATCGGATTCTCGTTGACCGACCATCCGAAGAGCTGTGTGTAGAACGAGCGCGCGCCCGCGGCGTCGCTGGTCATGAGCTCGATCCAGCAGAAAGAGCCGGGCTGGTGTGATGTGGTTTTCGTCATGGCGAGGATTCTATCTCCGTCCTCCTCTGTGCTCTCTGTGTCTCTGTGGTGAAAACACGTGTGGATTCACCACAGAGACACAGAGAGCACAGAGGGGGACGGAGACCTTTATGTATGCGTGATCATGAACCCGTAGCCGTCGGGATCGGTCACGCGGAATTCGCCGCGGGGTGCGTAGAACGGCGTGGTGATCTCCCCTACCGCGACACCTGCCGCCGCGAGCTCGGCGTGTTTCGCGGCGACGTCCTCGACGTAGAGGTAGAAGAAGACGGCCTGCTGTCTCGCGACGACCGGCTCTGTCGCGCGCGCGATCATCAACTGCGCGCCGTCGCCGCCGCTGTGCAGCCATACCCAGTTCGGCGTGCCCTCTTCCGGGAACGTGGAGCCCACCTCGAAGCCGATCAGGCGATAGAACGCGATCGACGCTTCGACGTCGCGCACGTAGGCGAACGGCGTGAGGTTACGGAAGGGAATGGGCATCGACGCGCCAATCGAAGAGCGGCGGCGGCACTGCCGCCGCCGCTCTCCCGGATCAGAACGTGTAGGTCACGCGGGTGTAGACGAAGCGGCCGTTCATGCCGAACGGGGACTGGCTGGGATACGTGAACATGCCGTTGTTGCTCGTCGCCGTGAACACCGTGGTGCCGTCGCGGAAGACTTTGTTGCGGTCGGGGAAGTTGTCGAAGATGTTCTCCGCGCCGGCGGCGAACGTGTACTGGTTCCAGCGGTAGGCCAGCTCGAGGTCGGCCAGCCATTCCGCCGCGTACACCTGATCGTCGAGCGGCAGGGTGCCGACGAGCGCGGTGAAGCTGCAGTACTCGCCGTAGCGGCTCTCGCGCGTCGTCACGCTCAGACCACCCTGCGTGTAGCTCTGCATCAGCCGCACGTTGTCCTCGGGCTGTCCGCACTCCACCCGGCGCCGTTCGATGCGATCGAACAGCACCTCGCCGAGGCCTTCCAGCTCCGGAGGCGTGCGCACGACGCCGACGATGTCCGTCTCATTCCGGCTGTACGCCGCCGACAGGTCGACGCGGCCGCCGAACAGCGCACGCTGGTAATTCCCGACCAGGTCGTAGCCATTCGTCTCCGTGTCGATCGAGTTCGTGAAGAACCGCGCGGCCGTGGCGCCGAGGGGCTGGATGAGCGCCAGGATGCGCGCGCCGGTGAAATTGCCGGAGAACACGATCCGGTCGTCGATGTCGATGTGGAAGTAGTCGGCCGTGAGCTCGAGGTTCGCGATCGGCTGCCACACGATCCCCGCGCTCAGGTTCTTCGACTTCTCCGGTTGTAGCGGCGTGGCGCCGAGGGCCCGCGCGATCGCGCTGTCCACGCGGTACGTGCCGGTCTGGAACGGCTCCAGCGTCTGCGTGGCCGGGTTGAGCAGGAAGTTCGTGCTGATCGCCGAGAAGTTCCCCTGGCTCAGCGACGGCGCGCGGAAGCCCGTGCTCGCCGAGCCGCGCAGGATCAGCTGCTGGATCGGCGAGAACCGCGCCGTGATCTTCCCGTTCGTCGTGTTGCCGAAGTCGCTGAACCGCTCGTGGCGGCCGGCGACGCCGAGGCGGAGCTTCGGCAGCACGTCGCCCTCGAGGTCCACGTACACCGACTTGCTGTTGCGTGACGTGTCCACTTCATTCGACGGCTGGAAGCCCGGGAACACCTGCGCGCCCGGCGCCGCCGGCAGTGTGCCGCCGCGGTCCTTGAAGCCGCCGTCGATGTACGAGTTCGGCTCGCCCGCGCCCTGCGCGAAGCCGTCCCGCCGCCACTCCAGACCCCACGCGACATTCAGCGGTCCCGAGAGTCCGCCCACCGTGAACGGACGCGACACGTCCAGGTTCATGCTCCAGAGATCGTCCTCCAGCGAGCCCGCGTAGAAGCGCGTCTGATTCGGCGGGAGTGTGGGTCCGAGGGAGGTGTTCAGCGAGTCCGTGACATAGAAGTCGAACTTGTTCCGGCCGTAACCCGCGCTGAGGTCATAGAACCAGCGCACCAGCTCCCCGCGTGCGCCGGCCGTCAGCGACGTGTCGACGATCCGCGGCTCGATCAGCGGGAGAAATCCGAGCGGATAGATCTGCGGCCAGTTCTGGGCCTGGATCGCGCGGCGATAGTTGCCGCCGTGCGAGCCGTGGCGGTTGCTGTGGCCGCCGAAGGCGTAGAAGAACTGCTTCCCGTCCGCGCTGATCGGGATGTTGAAGTTCGCGAACAGCATGCTGTCGCGCGCGTACGAGTCGCCCCAGTGCGTGTTCGGCTGCGACACCGGGTTGTTGCCCGCGTCGCCCGGGACGATCTGGTCGCGCGGATCGACGCCCGCACGGTTCGTCTCGTAGCGCACCCGGTACTCGCCCGTGACCACCAGCGCGCCGCGGCCGATGCCCCAGCCGCCGTCCGCGCTGATGTCGATCATCTCGCCGTCGCCGTGCGTGGTCGTGCCGGCCTTCGCGCTGAAGGTCAGCGGCGCGATGTCGGACTTGAGCACGAGGTTGATGACGCCCGCGATCGCGTCCGAGCCGTACTGCGCCGCCGCGCCGTCGCGCAGGATCTCGATGTTCTGCAGCGCCGCCGCGGGGATGGCGTTGAGATCGACGCCGCTCGAGCCTCGGCCCACGGTGTTGTTCGCGTTCACCAGCGCGCTCGCGTGGCGCCGCTTGCCGTTCAGCATCACCAGGAGCTGATCGGGGCCGAGGCCGCGCAGCGTCGCGGGACGGACGCTGTCCGTGCCGTCGCTGATCGTCGGCCGCGGGAAGTTGAACGACGGAGCGATCTTCGCAATGATCTGGTTGGTCTCCGTCGACGGGGAGCTCTCGATCTGCTCCTGCGGGATGACGTCGATGGGGACGGCCTTCTCCTGCTCCGCGCCGATCGCGCGCGAGCCGACCGTGATCTCCTGCCCGAAGGAGACCGCGAGCGTGAAGTCCTGCGTGGCGTCGCCGCCGGAGGTATCGACGCTCACGGTGCGGGTCGAGAAGCCCTGCAGCATGGCGCTGAGACGCACGATGCCGCGCGACGGCACCATGATCTCGTACTGCCCGTTGGAATCGGTGACTGCGGTGGTGTCGCCGGCGGAAACGGTCACACCCGGAAGGGGGGAACCGTCGGAGAGGGTGACCCTCCCGCGGATGACGGCGCTCTGCGCGGCGAGAGGAAGAACGACGACCAGGGAAAGTAGAACGAGAACGAGACGACCGAGCTTCTGCATCGGATGTTCCTTTCGCGACCGGTGGCGGATTTCTTTCAGTATACCCGTAAGGGCGCAGGGGGCAGGGCGCGGGGCGCAGGGCTCAGGAGAAACGGACAGGATCTTCCGCGGCCTGCACCTTGACTACACCAGCGACGGGAGTGCTTCGATTCGCGTCAACCACGCGTCGAAGTGTGAGCACTCGCTCCTCATCCGCTCGATGCCGATGCGTTCGCCCAGCCGACTCCCGTGCAGCCGCTTGTCGTAGGACGGCTCACGGAGCTGTTCCAGCCGCGCGGACGGATGCGTTTGCGGGCCGTCGTTGATGTGTTCCGGCGACTCCGCCTGATCCCGCGCGGCTTGAAGCGCAGGCACGAAGCGTCTCCAGCCCGACTGCACCTCGCCGAATCGCGATACATCGGAGAAGAGAAGAGCTTCGAATTCGTACGGCTGGATGTGCCCGATAAAACGATCCGGACGGCACCCGCTCGCCGCCACCACCGTGGCCTCGAACGCGATTTCGATGGCCGAGCATCGCGCGATCGGGCCACCGGCCACGGCACCCGCAAGCCCGGGAAAATCCGGCCGGAGACCGTACAAGTCGAAGATCGTCGTTACATACGTATCGAGGCGCTCGCAAAGCGTCTTACGAAGAAAGCTGATCACGCGGTCTCGTGAAAGCGCGCCGCCTCTGCCCTGCTTCGAGGTTGCGATCGGCCTGGCATGAAGGAAAATGTCGCGAGCCCCGAATACCGGCGCGAGCACATCCCGAACAAATGTCTCCTCGGTTTGTCCCTCGGCGACGACGATCACCTCGATCAACGGCTCGGCCTCCCGCCGACCACGTTCATCTTCCAGAGCTCGCCGAGCGCATATTCCTCGAGCCACTCCGACAGCCGATCGGCCTCGAGTCTTTTGAAAATCGAGGCACCGTCTCGTCGCTCCGTCACGATGATGTCGGCCGGCTCCAATTGATTGATCAGCTCCACTGACTGCGTGGACACAATGATCTGTTTCTGCTCGCTCGCTTGCCGGAGGAGGCCGGCAAGAATCACCAGCGCGAAGGGGTGCAGGCCCAGCTCCGGCTCGTCCACGAGGATCGCATCGGGCTGGAGGCCGCGGGGCTGCAGGAGCAACGTCGCCAAACAGATGAAACGAAGCGTCCCATCGGAAAGCTGGAGCGGACCGCGCGGCGTGTCGGGATCCTCTTCTTCGAGCCACTCCAGTTCCATCCGCTCCCCGGGATCGTCGCGGTGGAGAAAGTCTTTGAAAAACGGAGCAACCATCCGGATCGTGTCAACGATTGATGCGTAGCTCTTTGGATGCTTTTCGCGAAGCATCCGCAGAAAGGGGCCAAGGTTCGAGGCATCAGGCTTCAACTTCAAATTGTCGCGAACCGGCTGAGCCGTCCGCACCGGCGCGAGCGCGCTGGTATCGTGAAAGTGAAAGACGCGCCAACTTTGCACTGCCGGGATGACGTAGCGCGCAATCGTGTCTTCCTCGGCTGACGGGAGTCTTGCTTCGGCGTGGCCCGTGCCGAGGGAGCGCCAATGTGGCGGTGCATAGTCACCAGCGAAATAGGTCGCTTCCGCCTCAAAAACCAATTGCTTCGCAGCGGGTACGAGCGAAAAACGATAACCGTTGCGCCCAAAGTACAGCTCCGCATCAAGGTGGCGCGTCCGCTTCCGACCCCCGAAGAGGACTGCGTCCGGGCCGTCCTCACCCTTGACGTAGAGCTGAAGCCGGCCGTCCACGATGTCCGCGAGCATCCGGAAGAAGCTGATGAAGTTGCTCTTCCCTGCGCCGTTGGCGCCGATCAGCACGTTGAGCTTCGTGAGCTCGAAGTTTTCCAGCTCGCGGATCGACTTGAACCCGCGGACGCTGAGCTTCGCTAGCCGTGTCACGTCATCAACCTTAGCAGCCCTGTCCCGATGGGTCGAGCGGGATCGCCTGCATCCGGCACATCTTCCTACGCCAGCGTCCGGACATCAGCCTGTTACATCGCGTCGAGCATGCGCGCGGCTCTGGCGCGGACCTGCTGGAGGTCGGCCGCGTGCTCGAGGTGCGGGAGGGCGCGCTCGAGGAGCGCTTTGGCCTCCGCGTCGCGGCCCTGCTGGACGAGCGTCTCGGCGAGGTCGACGCGGACCCAGGCCGTGTATTTGTGGTCCGCGCCGCGGACGCGCTCGACGATGACCAGGTCTTTCCGCAGGTACTGCTCCGCCTCGGGCCAGCGGCGTTGCGCTGAGCGCAGCTCGGCGATGGAGTCGTAGCTGCGCGACGTCACGTAGTGATCGGGGCCGTAGGCCTTCGTGCGGATCGCCAGCGCGCGGAAGAGATACCGCTCCGCCTGGGCGAACTGCCCCGCGTCGCGGTAGACGCGCCCGAGGCCACTGAGGCTCGCGGCGAGGAGGGGATCGTCGGGACGGAGGGCCTTCTCGCGGATGGCGATGCTGCGGAGCAGGAGCCGCTCCGCGTCGGAAAACTGTTTCTGCTGGCGGCGGATGTCGGCGAGGTCGGCCAGCGAGTTCGCGAGCCAGAGGTCGTCCGGACCGAAGACCAGCTCGCGGATGCGCACGGCCTCGCGCAGGTAGCGCTCCCCTTCCGCGAGGTCGTAGCGCTGGCGGAGCACGCCCAGCTCGACGAGCGTGGCGGCGACCTGTCGGTCGTCCGGGCCGAGCTCCTTCCGCTGCAGCGCGAGCGCCTCGCGCAGGAGGCGATGCGCGAGCTCGTCGTCGCCCTGGTGCATGAGCGCGCGGCCGATGGAGCTGAGCACCTGCGCGCGGGCGAGCGGCGTGTCGGTGAGCTGGCCCTCGATGCGCTTCGCGCCTTCGCGCAGGAGGTCGTGCATCGAGACCTCGTCGCCCTTGCCGTTGTGCGGGATGCCTTCGTCGAACAGCTCGACGAGGAAGCGGGTCACGAGCTCGGCCTGCCGGTGCGCGTCGCGCGCGCGGCGGGCTTCGATGGTCCGGGCCACGATGCCGCCGATGAGCGTCAGCGCGATCAGCACCGTCGCCGCGACGGCACCGCGGTGGCGTACGGCGAACATCCGCATGCGCGCGAGCGTGCCCGGCGCGCTCGCCTCGACCGGCTCGCGCGCGAGAAAGCGGCGGATGTCCGACTGGAGCTCGGATACCGAGGGGTAGCGGCGGTCGCGGTCTTTGGCGATGCTCTTCAGCACGACCAGCGCGACGTCGCCGCGCAGCAGCCTTTCGAGGACGGCGGGCGTCACTCCGCGCTGCTTCGCGATCAGCTCCCGCACCTGCTCCGGCTGCGACGCGAAGAAGTGCGCGGGCGCAGGCGTGTCGAAGTGCGCGATGCGGAGCATGCGCTCGAACAGCATGCCGTCGGTCTCGTACGGCTGGCTGCCGGCGAGGAGCTTGTAGAGGACGAGTCCGAGGGCGTAGACGTCCGCGCGCGTATCCAGGTCGCCTCGCGTGTGCCCGGTCACCGCCTCGGGGCTCAAATACGCGGGCGTTCCGATGATGCCGTCGCCCGTGGGCGCGGCGGAGTCGACGAGGGGCTGGTCGAGCGCTTTGGCGATGCCGAAGTCGATGATCTTCGGCACGGGACGGCCGTCGATGTCGACGACGAGGATGTTGGACGGCTTGAGGTCGCGGTGGACGATGGACTTCTGATGCGCGTGCTGCACGCCGTCACAGACGCCGATGAACAGCGCCAGGCGCTGCTCGACGGAGAGCGCGCGGCGGTCGCAGTAGTCCGCGAGCTCCTCGCCTTCGAGGAGCTCCATGACGAAGTACGGATAGCCCTCCGGCGTCGTCCCGGTCTCGAACATCTGCGCGACGTTGGGATGTTGCAGCCGCGCCATGGCCTGCTGTTCCGCCTGAAACCGGATGCGGTCCTCGGCCCGCGCAAACGGCGTGCGGATGACTTTGATGGCCACGCTGCGGCGGACGGGGTCGTCCTGCTGGGCGAGAAAGACGGCGCCCATGCCGCCCTCGCCGAGGGAGCGGATGAGGCGATAGGGTCCGATGGCCGCGGGCATGTCGGCCCGAAGGCGGAGGGTGGCTTCGTCAGGCATGGGGTGGTGTCGATTATGCGCCGCGGGCGCTGCCGCCCGCTACGCGGACTCGTTCGTGAGCCGCACCGTCGTCCCCCGGCTGAAGCCGGGGTCTATTGTCTCTTGCCCGCGTAGCGGGCTGCCAGACAATAGCCCCCAGCTTCAGCTGGGGGGCTTGGGCGGGAGGGGAAGACGAGCGCGCGTAGCGCGCGACAGAGAACGCGCTCCTACAATGGTGCGATGAAGCTCGTGGCCATCAGCGGGAGCCTGCGCGCGCAATCCTCGAACGCGACCCTGCTGCGCGCCGCTGCGCGGGTCGCACCGGACGGTGTGCAGGTCGAGATCTACGAAGGCCTCGGCGATCTGCCGCACTTCAACCCCGATCTGGACGCCGAGGGCTCCGAGCCGCCGGCGTCTGTGCGGGTCCTGCGGGAACTGCTCATCGGCGCGGATGCGATCGTCATCTCGTCGCCGGAGTACGCCCATGGCGTGCCCGGCTCGTTCAAGAACATGCTGGACTGGCTGGTGTCCGTGGGGGAGCTGGTCGACAAGCCGGTGGCGCTGTGGAACGCATCGCCCTCCGGAGGCGAGTACGCGCAGAACGCGATCCTGGAGACGCTGCGGACGATGAACTGGCGGGTGGTGGAGGCGGCGTCGCGGGTGAAGCCGTTCGTGCGCCGGAAGATCGCCGGCGAGGTGACGGATGAGGAAACGCTGACGGCGCTGCGGGAGAGCATCCGGGCGCTGGCGCTCCTTCTGCACACTTGACGCGGCAACGATGAACCAGCTCCTGATCGTCACGGTGCTCGCGACCGCCCTCGCAGCACAATTCGGCTCCTCCGGCCCGGAGATCACCTATGTCGTTCTGGGCGACAGCACGGCAGCGGGGGTCGGCGGCAACTACGATCTGGGCATCGCGATCTCCACCGCGAAGGAGCTCGGGCGCAGCAGGATCGTCACGATGACGAACTTCGGCGTCTCGGGTGCGCGCATGAGCGACGTACGCAAGCTGCAGCTCCCGCTCGCCGAGGCCCTCCGCCCCGACGTCGTGCTCCTCTCCGCGGGCGGGAACGACGTCACCCATCTGACCAGCGTCCGCAGCATGCGCGCGGATCTTCGCGCGATCGTCCAGGCCCTGACCGCGGCGAATCCTGACGTGCAGATCGTCATCACGGGATCTCCGGCCATGGGCACGCCGCCGCGGATCCCGCGGCTGCTCCGCGGCATCGCCGCCTGCCGTTCGAAGCAGGTGAATCGCATGTTTCACGCGGAAGAGGCAGCGTCGGATCACCTCGTCTTTGCCCGGATCGCGGATCGGACCGGGCCGCTGATGGCCTCGGACCCGTCGCTCTTCGCCAGCGACAGGTTCCATCCGAACAACCGCGGGTACGCGACCTGGATCCCGGTCCTGAACGAGGCGCTGGCGATTGCGGTGCGAAGAGCCCTTCGAGGGTCCTCCGCCTGATTGGGAGCACAATGGCGCGACACTGCGTCACAGGAGGGGTTCATGACCAATTGGGTTTGGGGGCAGATCTCCGCATTCACCAGCCTCGGGGTCTTCGCGGGCTTTTTCGGGCTCTCGCTGATCTTCATCTTCGTGCTCTTCCCGCTCACGAGCCGGCACTACAAGGGCATCACGACGCTGGACGGCAATCCCTGGGGCTTCACCGTGGCGGACGCAAATGCAACGCTGGCGAGGATGAACGAGCAGCAGCTTCGTGTGTATCGCATGCAGGAGCTGCTCACCGATCTGCTCTTCCCGCTCGTCTACGGGCTCGGCTTCGCCGTGGCCATGGTGATGCTGGCGCGCTACGTCGGCGCGCCGCGCTGGCTCGTGTTCCTGCCGCTCGCGGCGGCGCTGGCGGACTACGTCGAGAACCTGTCCGTCGTCTCGATGATCGGCCGCCGCCTGGCCGGCCGCGAGCTCGGCCCGATGGCCGGCGTCGGATCGGTGGCATCGCGTTTCAAGCACTTCCTGCTGCTGATCACGGTGCTCGTGCTCCTCGGACTCTGCGCGTGGGGCGTGTGGCGGCGCTTCCTGTGATGCCTACTCCCGGCCGGCGGTGTGCTCGACGGGGTACAACTGCCCGCGGATGTCTCCGTAGTAGGTCTGCCCGGTCGTGTGGAGGTTGAAGTAGAGCTCCCGCGACAGCGCGAGGTCCGCCATTCCACCGATGGTCATGACCTTGGCTGGCCTGGCCGATTCCAGCGACGGGCTTCCGATGACGCATCCCATGGTGAAAGCGCCCAGCGCGCCGTGTCCCTGCTCGGCCGTTTTGGCGATGTGCTCGTTCCTCAGTTCGATCGAGAACAGACCATCCGCGAGGTTGTCCTTGACGTCCGTCGCCAACGAAAAGTCCACGAGAATCGGGCCGAGGATGCCGGGCTCTCCGCAGTGAATGTGAAACATGTTCACGGTGGCGGGATCGACGCCTTCGATCCGCACGTCGACGTATGCCCGGCTGAGATCCTTGCTGAAGCGGATCTGCCCGTGGCCGCGATGACCCGCGGCCTCGCGCTGATCGCGTGTCAGCGAGGCCGTGGTCGAGCGGAACTGGGCAGGGACCGACGACGGCGTGTTCTGCTCTTCGTTCGATTCCTGGTGCGGGGTGAGAAAGGCTTCGACCACGAGCCCGATCTCTTTCCCGCGGGCCGGGTCGAGCGACGGTGCGGGGAGCGGGGACGACGCAAGCGCGACAGACGAGGACGCCGGCTTCGCCGTCACCGTCGCCTCTTCTGTCTGCGTCCGGCCGGCCGATGGAGCGGCGGGACGCTCTTTCTCAGGCTGGCACCCGCAAAGCAGCGCAACACACAGGGCAATCCAGACGAACGGAGCTCGCAAAGCAGACACAGGAAGCCTCCTCGTTTTCGGCGGTCGATTCAGGAGAGAGAGCGCGAGTGAGGGATTATGCACTCGCGGCTACTCGGCCTCCTCCTCAAACTCCAACTCCTCGTCCTCGCCGAGGACTCCCTCCGCCCTGAGCATGGCGAGGTACTCCTGCCTCTCGGCGATCTCCTCCTTGATGCGCTTGCGTTCCGCTCTCTTGCGCTTCTGCTCCGCCTTCTTCTCCTCCTCGCGCTGCAGCGCCTCTTCCTCGCTCCTCAACTCCGCTCCCGCGGGGTCGACCACCCGGGCGTAGGCCTTGACCATTTCCGTGGCCAGGCTCGTGGTGCGCCGGGCGACGAGGTCCGGGTCGACGTCTTTCCCCGGAGGGTTGTCGAGCCAGCCCTTCAGGGCGGTGCTCATGTCCTCCAGGGCCTTTTGAAAGCCGTACATGTTCGCGTAGAAGAGGCTCCACTCGAACGGTGGATAGTCGATGTAGGAAGGCTTCATCCGGACCTGCTCGAAGGTGAACTCCTCGAGGTTCGGCAGGAAGGAGATCACCTTCCGGAGGGTGTTGATGGTGACGTTCCCTCCCCTCTCCAGGATCGACAACTGGCGGCGCTGGATGCCGCAGAGCTCGGCCAGACGGTCCTGGCTCAATCCCAGATCTTTGCGGGCGCGGCGGATTTCTTCATGGAGTTCCATAGAGTCGAATGTATCACATTCATCTTTTGTAACACAAATTCCTCTTGACCCGTATAGATCACTGACCTACTATATGCACCATCATGCGACACGAGTCAGAAAGAAAGGAGGCCGCAAGGGATCGATCTGATCGAGAAAGAGATCGATCTGATCGAGGAAGAGATCCTTCTCTTCGTCAAAGAGATCGATCTGATCCTCAAAGAGATCTTTCTCTTCATCGAAGAGATCTTTCTCTTCGAACAAGCGATCTTTCTCTTCGTCAAAGAGATCTTTCTCTTCATCAAAGAGATCGATCTCTTCGAGCGACGAAACGGCCCGATGCGCGAAGCCGGGCCCCGCCGGGTTCGTCTCGCCGATCGTTCTCTCTTCCCACCCCCGTCGACTAACGGAAAGAAAGGAAAGGTAGTTATGGCAGAAGAAGTGATTGTCCCCTCCCCCCATGCCGAAAGCGCGAAGGTGATGGCCGACAAGGTCCGCGCGCTCATCGCCGAGATTCCCCGTCTCACGCTCCAGGGACCGAACGACGCGAAGCAGCTGTCGCCGACGGCTTCGCTCAGCGAGGAGTTCCTCGAATCGGCGAGCACCGTGATGCAGAGGTCTCCGCTCCTGGAGGATGCCTCCGGCACGAACGCCACGACGCTGCGCGACTCGTTCGCCTTCGCTCTGGCGTTCGAGGCGGTGCTCACCGAGGCGGATGCCTTCAAGCGCGCGGTGGCGCACACCATCCGCGCGGCCAAGGCGGCCGCCGGCGCGAGCGCCCTCGACGTGTACGCGATCGCCCAGCGTCTCGCGAAACGGAAGGAAGGCGCCGAGCTCGTGCCGCACGTCAAAGACATGCAGCGCAAGCTCAAGCGCGGACGTCGGAAGGCGACCTCAGAGCCCGCTTCCGACCCATCCGTGAAACCGGCGCCCAAGCAGTAGCGTACCTCGGATAGTCCGTGGCGGGGAGTCCGATCCTCCCCGCCACCATTTGGAGTGCGGAGGCAGCGCCTCCGCTTTCCTATTCGCGCGGCTGACGCGCTGAGGCACCCGAATTCGAAAGCGGAGGCGCGGCCTCCGCACTCCACAGGCCGCGCCGAACCTTGCGCCGCGCGCCTGCGTCAGACGAACGTGCATCCGGCCAGGACGATCGCCCGCTCGCTGCTGAGGATCCTCCTCGGCGTCATCGTGGCGGGCACCGTTCTGTTCTGCGCCCTGGCCGTCGTCCTGCGACAACCGGTATTCACGAACACTCCCTTCCGAGGCGCGCAGCGCGCCGATGCCGCGACACTCCAGAAGCACGTCCAGTACCTCACGACCGAGGTTGCGCCGCGAGGGGCGTCGGAGCCGGAGAACCTCGAACGCACGGCGGCGTACATCGCGAGACACTTCCGCGCGGCGAAGGCGCGAACACACCTGCAGGTCTTCGAAGCACGCGGACGGCGCTACACCAACGTCATCGCCGAATTCGGACCCGCGTCGTCGCGCGAGCCGCTGCTGATCATCGGCGCGCACTACGACGCCTTCACCGAGACCGGCGCCCTGCCCGGCGCCGACGACAACGCCAGCGGCACGGCAGGCCTGCTAGAACTGGCCCGCCTCCTCGGCGCACACGAAGTGCGTCGGCCGGTGCAGGTCGTCGCCTATGCCAATGAAGAACCGCCCTTCTTCGGCTCCGAGGACATGGGCAGCGCCGTACACGCGCAATCCCTGGCGTCGTCCGGAAAACCCGTCGCCGGAATGATCTGTCTCGAAATGATCGGCTACTACTCCGCCGGCCAGTCCTGGCCCAACGCGCTGTTCCGGTGGATCTACCCCTCCACCGGCGACTTCATCGGAGTGACCGGCGGCTGGCACGATCGCCAGCTCGCGAGGATCGTCAAGAAAGGCATCGCCGGTGCGGGCGACATCCGCGTCGTCAGCTTCACCGGCCCGCGCGAGACCTCCGACGCCTCCGATCACCGCAACTACTGGAACCACGGCTGGCCAGCCGTGATGGTCACCGACACCGCGTTCCTCCGCAATCCGAACTACCACACGCGGGGCGATACCGCCGATACGCTCGACTATCAGAAGATGGCGCGTGTGGTGGATGGGGTCTTGACGGCGGTGCTTACCGCTTCATCGACGCGTTAACTTCCCGTTGATCGGGACGCGGGGGTAGTCCCTCGGACACTGGCCGGATGGTGGAGCAGCGCAGCGGCCTGGATGGGAACTTTTCCCGTTCTATCCAGACGTTGATCAAGGAAACAGAGGACTCGAAATGGCAACCATCAACCTGGAAGAAGCCCAGGCTCATCTGCCTCAGATCATCGACGGTTTGAACCCGGGCGAGCCCCTGGTCATCACGAAGGATGGTGAGCCTGTGGCTACGTTGACCCGCCCTGCGTCCAAGCAGTGGCCCTGCAAGGCCGGCAGCGCAAAAGAGATTCCTCACTGGATGGCACCGGATTTCGACGAACCACTGGACGACTTCCGGGATTACACGGAATGAGCGACTTGCTCCTGGATACCCACGCGGTGCTCTGGTTCTTCTGGGATGACCCGCTTCTTTCTTCCACGGCGAAGGTAGCGATCGAGAATGCCGACAACCGAAAACTGGTGAGCATTGCCAGTTGCTGGGAGATTGCGATCAAGACAGGGCTGAAGAAGCTCCACCTTGGAGCACCGAGCCGTTCCTTTCTCCAGCAGGAGTTGTCCAGGAACAACTTCGAATTGCTGGCGATTACCTTCGACGATGCGACGATGGTCGAGACTCTCGAGCCTCACCATCGCGACCCCTTCGATCGTCTGCTGGTTGCTCAAGCTACCGCGCAGCGCCTTCCGATCGTGAGCGCCGATCCGATCTTTGAACGGTATGGGGTTGCGCGAGTGTGGTGAAGCCGCATGGGAACGCCTCTTCGCGTTGAGGTCGCGGGTAAGGGTCGCTGAATAGCGCTTTCGCTCACATCGGCGCGATTTCTGCGAACAGTGCTCGACTGGCCTCTTCCAGAAACGCGAAGACCTGTTCCCGCGACACACCGGGATAGTTCGCGAGGAAGTCTTCGATCGTGTCCCCGCCCTCGAGGAAGTCGATGAGCGCATCGACCGGCACCCGCGTCCCCACAAAACCGGCGTACCGCCGAGGATCTCGGGATCGGAATGAACGATCTGCCTCGGATCCATGCTGAGAAAAAGAATACCTCACGAGCTTCCGACACAGATCGGCCTTCCTCGCGGTGAGAGGAGTCGAACCGCAACAGCTCTAGGCGTTCCGCGTCCGTGAAATCGTCATCTCGCTGCTCTTACGTCGACAGGTTGTCGACGCCTAGCAGGAACGCGGCGCTGGCATCGGCGGCCATTCGCGCAACGGCTTCGTCAATAGTGGCGCGCTCGGCGGCGCCGACGGCGTCGTACGTGGCGAGGACCTCGTCGATCGTGGACGCACCGAAGACGCGGAGAACCTTGCTGGCAAGCTTCTCTTCGCGGCCGCGGCGAAGGACTTCGAGGATGGCTTTCGTGCGAGGAAGTGTCATCTCACCCTCCTGCGCCTTCAAACAGCTGAAGGACATCGTTGGGTAGCGGATCATTGAAATCGTCGGGGACGACGAAGTCACCCTTTGCGAGTCCAATCGGCCGCTTGATCCTCCGGGTCACTAGCGGTCGCATTTCCGCGACCGGTCGACCCTTTTCAAGCACGACGACCGTTTCTCCCTCCAGCATTCGGTGGAGATACTCGCGCGGACTCTTTTCGATCTCCTCAACCGACACGTTCATTGCTTGGGATGGTAGCAGAGGCGGGCGAGCTGCCGACCACGCCACATCGACGAAGCCGTCGCGCCATCTTCGCCTCTTCGGCCCGGGTAGCAAGCGGTGGGAGGGGCAACGGGCGTGATCGTTTCCGTAAATGCACTGGACCAACTTGGCACGGCCGGTCCCACGTGCCGAAGACGGAACGATGCGGCGGTTGCGGCGAATGACGTTCGAAGAACCGAGTCGCGATCTGCTACGACCGCCGATCTGCAGCCGCCGTGACGCCGCCATGCTGATGAATACCGCAGCCGGCTCGGCCGGCGGACCGAAGCCGGGCCGCATCAGCTTCAGCGTGGGTACAGACCGGGCACGTAAGTGAAGTTGGGCTGCAGTCAGACAATCGCTGCGCGCGTAACGTCCCGACGCGTAAACTCTGATGCGATCAGGTACAGAAACTGATTGGGTTGACTAGCGATTAACTCTTGAATGTGTTCACCGTACAGACCCTCGAGAACCGCAGCCATCTGTTGCGGGCGATAGCGCGCGATCGAACCAAGGAAAAACATGATGGCGTATATCGAACCCAGCTGCGGAAGGACTTGCGGGTGCTCGCTTGAAGGCGCAAGGTACAGATAGTACCGGCGAAACGGCGGGGCAGAGTTGACGGTAGCCCACACCAACGGTCGAACCGTCGCGACAAGATCGGGGATCTCGTCGGACGCTCGATGTGAATACCGCGTGGCGGTCAATTGTTCGAAACGCAACAACTTTCGATCGTTCTGCTCAACGGATTCGACCTCACGCCACGATCCGAGTAATCGTGCCTCTTCGAGCAATCGCTTACGCGTGATTCCCAGCCGGGTCAGATCATCCGCGTAGATGTGGAGTCGGATCCAGATTTCTTTGGCATGAGCATCTTCCATGATGTTGATGCTTTCCAGCGAGATGAATCGCTCGTGTTTTCCGGTCGCATCGCACCACAGACGGTGGCCAGCAAGAATTTGAGGCAGCAGGATAGGTAGGTCGTACCGGTTAACAACCGTTGCGGTGGCAACGGCGCCTAGAAACTCGTCGAAGAGGTTCGGAGTACGCCCGGCTCGTGATGCGTGAGCCTCAAGATACGCATCGACAAGCTCTTTCCCATTCGGTGTGAGCTTCTCGCTTAGACCGTGCTGTGCTCGGTCAAACGTGGGGCGTCGCTGGCGAGCCAGAGCCAAGGCCTTCGCAAGATTCAGAAACGCGTAGTAAAGCAGCAGAGGCTTAGCAGCAACAAGTTCAGCGTCAACACCAGCAGCAAAGAACTGCTGCGCCTGATCGACAGATGCGAGAGCCTCCGGTCGCGCGCTCGATACACAGCCGGTTTTGACGGCCGTTCTGATCAGCGCCCACGGATTGGTTGAGAACACATTCGACTGGAGACCGTAGCGACGCGCTCCCTTGTACATCGGCCAGTACGAGAATGGCAGCGGCCGCTGCTTTACTCGGACAAAGTCTCCACCTCTTTCTGCCGGCAGTCTTGCCATGACGACAGGATATCGCGACTCTGGATGTCGGGTTTCGTCCGATCCTCCGTCAGCCCAATAAGCATATCGACAGCGCCGAGCTATCTTGATTTTCCACGTAGTGCGACGCATACGCGTATGTTGTCTGCCGCCCTACATATATGCCCGATGACACGGCCAAGCGCGCCGGGCGCGGCACGTGATGACTGTGAAACGCCCGACCCGCGGCATAGAACTTCATGCGACAGGTAAGGAGAGGTGGTGGGGTAAAAGTTTATGCGACAGCCCCCCACCCAAGGTGGCGGCGCGGGACGCCGCCACATCAGCCGCCGGGACGGCGGCGGTCCTCTCTTCTCTCCATGTCCTACCGCGTCCGGGTCAATCCCCGCGGCATCGCCTTCACCAGTGCGTTCTCCCGTTCGATGCCGTGGCGTTTGTCGAGCATACATTGGCGGATGTAGTCCAGGAGGCGGTCGAACTCGACGTCGGCTTCGTGCATCATCCGGGCGAGCTGGAGGACCACTTCCACGCCGGCGAGGTTGACGCCGAGGTCGCGGGTGAGGGTGAGGATCATCTCCAGCTTCTTGATCTCGTCGAGACCGTAGAGGCGGGTGTTGCCGGTCGTGCGCGCGGGCTTGATCAATCCCTCGCGCTCGTAGAGCCGGAGCGTCTGTGGATGGATGTTGTATCGCTCCGAGATGATCGAGATCATCACGTAGCCGTCTGCTCTGCGCTTGCCCATGGTGGTTGGCGGTTGGCGGTTGGCGGTTGGCGGGAGGAACGGAGCCCGCGGGGCCGCGCAGGAGCCAATCGCGACTCCTTGCTTCAATGGTAAACGCGGCGGTAGCCGGCGGTTGGGCGGCGGGCGGGGGTGTTCTCCCCCGCCAACCGCCAGCCGCCAACCGCCAACCGCTTACTTGTTCTCGTCGACCACTTCCGCCTCGATGACGTCGTCCTTGTTCGTGGACGACGCACCTTCGGCGTCCGGGGAGCCCGCTCCGGGGCCCGCGCCCTGGGCGCCTGCCTGCTGGTACATCACTTCGGCGAGCTTGTGCGAGGCCGTCTGCAGGCCGTCGGTCGCGCGCTTGAGGTTGTCCACCCCACCCTGCTCCATCGCCTTGCGCGCTTCGCTGATCGCGTTCTCGAGGGTCTGCACGTCGGAGCCCTGGAGCTTCTCGCGGTTCTCGCTGAGCATCTTCTCGACGTTGTACACGAGGCTGTCGAGCTGGTTCTTGGCCTCGATCTCCTCACGCCGCTTGCGGTCTTCGTCCGCGTGCGCCTCGGCGTCCTTCACGAGCTTCTCGACGTCGTCCTTGGACAGGCCGGAGGAGCTGGTGATGGTGATCTTCTGCTCCTTGCCCGTGCCGAGGTCCTTGGCGGTGACGTGCATGATGCCGTTGGCGTCGATGTCGAACGTGACCTCGACCTGGGGGATGCCGCGCGGCGCCGGCGGGATGCCGATCAGGTGGAACGCGCCGAGGAGCTTGTTGGCCGAGGCCATCTCCCGCTCGCCCTGGTAGACCTTGATCTCGACGGACGTCTGGTTGTCCGCCGCGGTCGAGAAGGTCTCGGACTTGCGCGTGGGAATGGTGGTGTTGCGCTCGATGAGCTTCGTCATCACGCCGCCCAGCGTCTCGATGCCGAGGGAGAGCGGGGTGACGTCGAGGAGCAGGACATCCTTCACGTCGCCGCCCAGGACGCCGCCCTGGACCGCCGCGCCGACCGCGACGACTTCGTCCGGGTTCACGCCCTTGTGGGGCTCCTTGCCGAAGAAGTCCTTCACGATCTGCTGCACCATCGGGATGCGCGTGGAGCCACCGACCAGGACGACCTCATCGATCTTCTTCGGATCGACGCCGGCGTCGCTGAGGGCCTGCTTCAGCGGTCCCATCGTGCGCTGCACGATGTCGCCGATGAGCTGTTCGAACTTCGCGCGGGTGAGCGCCAGGGTGAGGTGCTTCGGACCGGACGCGTCGGCCGTGATGAACGGCAGGTTGATGTCGGTGGACATCGTCGACGAGAGCTCGATCTTGGCCTTCTCGGCCGATTCCTTCAGGCGCTGCAGGGCCATCTTGTCCTTCGACAGGTCGATGCCCTGGTCCTTCTTGAACTCGTCGATGATCCAGTCGATGAGCTTATGGTCGATGTTGTCGCCGCCGAGGTGGGTGTCGCCGTTGGTCGACTTCACTTCCACGACGCCGTCGCCGACCTCGAGGATGGAGATGTCGAAGGTACCGCCGCCGAAGTCGTACACGGCGATGGTCTCGTTGGCCTTCTTGTCGAGGCCGTACGCGAGCGCGGCCGCGGTGGGCTCGTTGACGAGGCGCTCGACCTTGAGGCCGGCGATCTCACCCGCGTCCTTGGTGGCCTGGCGCTGGGAGTCATTGAAATACGCGGGGACGGTGATGACCGCGCGGTCGACCTTCTCGCCGAGGTAATCTTCCGCGGCCTGCTTGAGCTTCTGCAGGATCATGGCGGAGATCTCGGGCGGCGAGTACATCTTGCTCTGCACGTCGACGCGGACGTCGCCGTTG
Organism: uncultured Acidobacteriota bacterium; assembly: GCA_963821585.1. Taxonomy (GTDB): domain Bacteria; phylum Acidobacteriota; class Thermoanaerobaculia; order Gp7-AA8; family Gp7-AA8; genus QHVT01. The sequence continues at coordinate 608,129 of CAWGEI010000003.1, read as the reverse complement.
GTGGCCTGAGCCACGTGATACGGAACCATCTTCATCTCTTCGTTGACTTCGTTGAACTTGCGTCCCATGAAGCGCTTGATCGAAAAGACGGTGTTTTCGGGGTTCGTGACTGCCTGGCGCTTGGCCACCTGGCCGACGAGGCGCTCGCCGTTCTTGGCAAAACCGACCACCGAAGGCGTGATCCGGCTCCCCTCGGCGTTCACGATGACCTTCGGCTCGTTTCCTTCCATGACCGCGACGACCGAGTTGGTCGTTCCGAGGTCGATGCCGATGATCTTGGACATAATGTGTTCTCCTTCTATAACTTAGATACGGTTGAGCGTATCGTCATCAAATTTCGCTATTCTGTGAAACCTGAGTCTAGCATTGTGAATTCCTTGGCTGCAAGGAGTGCGCCGGGCATGAAGGTTGTTAGAATCGCTCAGTTAAATGGAGGGGAGCACATGAGCCAGTATCCTTATCGAGATCAGCAGCCCGCCTGGATCAGCGCCAGCACGGACGGGACGGAAGTGCGCGTGCGGGAGTTCATCCGCTTGGTGTACGCGTGGATGTTCGGGGGCCTGCTCATCACGGCGGCCGCGGCGGTGTGGGTGGTGCGCTCGCCGGCGCTGCAGCAGCTCATCTTCGGGACGCCGCTGCGCTGGGTGGTCATGCTGGCGCCGATCGGGATGGCGCTGTTCCTCGGCTTCCGGATCATGAAGATGTCGGCCGTCACGGCTGCGGCGACGTTCCTGATCTTCTCGGCGGTGATGGGGCTGTCGCTGAGCTCGATCTTCTTCGTCTATCAGATCGGGACGATCTCTCAGGCGTTCTTCACGGCGGCGGGGATGTTCGGGGCGATGAGCGTGTACGGGATGGTAACGAAGCGGGACCTGACGTCGTGGGGCTCGTTCTTCTTCATGGGCCTGATCGGCATCATCATCTGCAGCGTGATCAACTTCTGGCTGCGCTCGCCGGGCCTGGCGTGGGCGGTGTCGTTCCTGGGGGTCTTCATCTTCCTCGGCCTGACGGCGTATGACACGCAGAAACTGAAGTCGTACGCGACGATGCCGGAGCTGCGGGGGAATCTCGCGGTGTACGGCGCGCTGGCGCTGTATCTCGATTTCATCAACCTGTTCCTGATGCTGCTGCGGCTGTTCGGCGGCAACCGGCGGTAAGCCGTAAAACGTAGGGCGCGGCTTCAGCCCGCCCTCCCCGGGGAGGCGGGCTGAAGCCGCGCCCTACGTCCTATCATTCCGGGCGTGCGCAAGTTTGTCGTGCTCTTCGCGTTCGCCGCGCTTGGATGTGCTTCGTCGAAGCCGATGCTCAGCTCTGTGGTCGAGGAGTACTGGCAGCACGAGCTCGAGCAGAATGCCTCGACGCGCTCGGAGCTTGGGCTGCCGGTCGAGCATCTGCCGGACGTCTCGTATGAGCATGCGGTGGCCGAGGCAGAGTTTGCGCGGGGGCTGCTGGCGAAGCTGGAGCGCATCGACGCAGCGGCGCTGACGGACGACGAGCGGATCACGCGGGCGATCCTCGAGGATCTGCAACGGCAGACGATCGACGTGCTGCCGCACTTCTGGCTGGAGTCGCCGGTGACGCCGTATGCGTCGCAGATCTCCCAGGTGAATCTGATCTTCGCGCGGCTGCCGCTCGAGAACGACGACGACCGCACACGCTATGTGCGCCTGCTGGAGGAGCACGCGCGGTTCATCGACGGCATCGCGGAGGTCGTGCGCGAGCAGCAGCGGCGCGGGATCCTGCTCCCCAAAGTGGAATTGCCGGTCGCGCGGACGCTCCTCACGACGGCGCCGCTGCAGCGGCCGGACGAGCGGGTGCAGGAGACGATCGCGGCGAAGAACGAGCCGGCGATGGCGCGGCTGGCGGCGATCTTCTCGACCGAGTATGAGGCGGCGGCTCCGGAGAACGTGGGCATCGGCCAGTATCCGGGCGGCGCGGAGGCGTATCGCTATTTCGTCCGCGTCCACGCGGGGACGAATCTCACGCCTGAGGAGATCCACGCGCTCGGGTTGCGCGAGGTGGAGCGCATCAACAATGAGATGGCGGAGGTGCGGGAGCGCCTCGGCTTCACGGGGACGAAGGCGGAGTTTCATCAACACCTGCGCACGGATCCGCGGTTCTTCGCGCAGACGCCGGAGGAGATCGGCACGCGGCTCATGGCGCAGGTGCGACGCGTGGAGCCGTACGTCGCGCGTCTGTTCGCCACGCAGCCACGCGCGCCGTATGGCGTCGAGCGGCTCGATCCGGCGTATGAGCCGTCGATGACGTTCGGGTATTACCAGGTGCCGACGGCGGGTGACCCGACGGGCCGCTATCTATACAACGGCTCCAAGCTGCAGGAGCGCAATCTGCTGTTCGCGCCGGCGCTGATGGCGCACGAGCTGGTGCCGGGACATCACTTCCAGCTCGCGCGGCAGCTGGAGAATGAAGCGATCCCGCTGTTCCGCCGAAAGCGCTATGACACGGCGTTCGCCGAGGGCTGGGGCGAGTACGCCGCGTTCCTCGGCAATGAGATGGGTCTGTATGACGATCCGTACGACCGCTATGGGCGTTTGATGATGGACATGCTGCTGTCGACGCGCTTGGTCGTGGACACGGGAATGAACGCGTTGGGGTGGCCTCGCGAGCGCGCGATGCAGTTCATGAAGGACAACACGCTGCTCTCGGATACGGAGATCGCGACGGAGACGCTGCGTTACGCGGTGGACATCCCTGCGCAGGCGCTCGCGTACAAGATCGGCAGTCTGCGGATGCTGGAGCTGCGCCGCCGCGCGGAGCGCGAGCTGGGCTCACGGTTCGACGTCCGTGCGTTTCACGAGTGGTTGATCGGCAGCGGGTCGATGCCGCTGCCGGTGCTGGAGGAGCATATGGCGCGCAAGCTCGCCGCATCGCACTGATTTCCTTTCGCCGCGAAGCCTCTGTGCTGATCACCACAGGTCCCATCGGCGGCAGCCGGCCACCGGTAACGAAAGCGGTGCAGACGAGCCAACGTAGGGCGTGGCTTCAGCCCGCCTCTCGGGCGGGGTGGGGACTTTTACGAACCTGCCATGCTCCTCACACCAGGGAGGCGGGCTGAAGCCACGCCCTACATTGGCTCGTCGTAGCTGCAAGGAGACTATCGCAGCAGAGAGCACAGAGAACACAGCGCGGCGAAGCCGCAACCAAACTGTCATCCCGAGCGTCAAGCGAGGGACCTGGGCGGGAGGGGCGACAGGCATGTTCTTCGAGCCCCGCCCACCCAGGTCCCTCGCTCGACGCTCGGGATGACAGGGCAGTTTCGCGGCGAAACCTCTGTGGTCTCTGTGTTCTCTGTGGTGATCGGTCTCTTTCGCGCGGCAGGCACGAAGGGGGACCGATTCACCACAGAGAACACAGAGAGCACAGAGGCTTCGCCGCGAAACGCTGCGCCGCGCGAAGAAACACGAGATGAGTACAGAGGCTTTGCGGCGAAAAAACTCGGTTGCGGACGCAGATCATCGCGCGGATGCGCGGGTGCGCAACAGCTCGGCTTCGGCGAGGTCCGTGCCTTCGCGGTGGCGGAGGGAGCGGGCGATGTCGCGGGCGGCGACGGCGCGCTCGCGGGCGCCGTCGAGGTCGCCGTGGGCGATCTTCAGGCGGGCCATGTCGGTGAGGATGCGGAACTCGTCGTCGCGGGCGCCGATCTCGCGGATCATGGCCAGGGCGCGGTCGAGGAGGACGGCGGCCTCTTCGCGCTGGCCGGTCTCGCCGCGGGCGCGGCCGAGGAGCCAGAGGCATTCGGCTTCGCCGTGGGCGTTGCCGATGGCGGCGAGCTGCTCGATGGCGCGGGTGAGGTAGGAGATGGCCTGGTCGTGCTGGCCTTGCACGAGGTGAGACTGGCCGATGCCCATGTTGGCTCTGGCCTCGCCCTGGGCGTCGCCGACGGTTGCGGAGTCGGCGCGGGAACGGATGGCGAGCTCGATGGCGGTCTCGTGCTCGCCGCGGGAGAGGTAGGTCCAGTGGAGGCGCCGCAAGAGCAGCGCGCGCTCGCGAACCGCGCCGGCGCGGTCGTGGTAGTCGAGCGCGCGCTCGAGGAGGACTGCCCCCTCCGCGTACTGGCCGCGGAGCGCGTGGGACCAGCCGAGGAGGCCGTCGGCGAGGGCGGCGATCTCGGCGGAGGGATGGTTGGAGCGCAGCTCTTCCACCAGGGCCGCCGCGCGCTCGTAGTGGCCGACCGCGGCCTCGACTTCGGCCAGGTGGACGAGGGTGCGGGCAATGGCGGGACCGTTGTCGCGATCGAGGAAGAGATCGAGGGCCTGGGCCAGCGACGCGCGGGCCTCGACGTAATTGCTGAGTGAGATCTCGGTCACGCCGCGGAGGAACATCGCCCGGCCGAGGCGCGGCGGATCGCCTTCGGCCACGGCCAGGGAGACGGCGCTCTCGAGCACGGTCGCCGACTCGCGGATGCGTCCGGCCGCGCGCCAGGTCTCGCCGAGGGCCAGGAGCAGCTCGATGCGCTCGGCGGAGGAGAGCGTGAGGCAGCGCGAGGTTTCTTCGACGCGCTCGATCAGCGCCACCGCCTTGCGCCACTCCGACCGGCTGCTGGCCGTGCGCCACGCGCGCATGCCCGCTTCGAACGCCCGTCTCCCGTCCTGCGCCGCGGAGTAGTGCGCCGCGAGAGCTTCGGCGATGCGCTCGCTCTCCGCGCCGTACACCGCCTTCAACGCCTCGGCCACCCGCGCGTGGAGGGTCCGTTTGCGGTGCGGGGGAATCGCGTCGTAGATCACGTGCCGCAGGATGGAGTGCTGGAAGCGGCAGTCCTCCCCTGGCGTCAGTCCCTGAATCGTGAGCACGCCGCCGCGAACGCCTTCGCTCAGCACTTCCTCGACTTCCGTTTCGTCCGCGCCGGTGAGGCGGCAGAGCGTCGCGACCTGGAGCTCTTCGCCGATCACGGCCGCCTGCTCGATCATCGCGCGCACGCGCTTCGGCAGCCGTGCCACCTTGGCCCGCGCCGCGGTGACGATCGTCTCGGGCAGGGTGAGATCGCGCACGCCTTTCCACAGCCAGCGATGCGACGCGTCGTCGGGCGCAATCGCGCCACCGGCGACGAGGTGCCGCAGCGTCTCGACCAGGAAATAGGGGTTCCCGCCGGTGAGCGTGAACAACTTCTCGAGCTCGCGGCGCGGGATCTCGCCGCTACGACGGATGCCGAAGATCTTCCCGATCACCTCCCGGCATCCGTCCTCGCCGAGACGCTGCAGACGCACGGTCGTGTACGCCCGGCGGGTGGCCTGCTCGGCGAGCCAGCTGTACACCGGATGGTCCGCGCTCTCGGCCTCGTCGGCGCGTACGATCACGATCAGCATCAGCGGCTCGTCGGCGAGCATGCGCATCAGGCAGCCGATCACATCGAGGCTGGCCGGATCGGCCCACTGCAGGTCGTCGAGCACGATCACCAGCGGCTGCCGCCGGCTGAGGGCAAGCCACGCGCGGCAGATCGGCACGATGAAGCGGAACTGGTCGCCGGCGTTGCCGCCGCCGACGGGATCGGCGCGGCTCGGGTCTTCGAAAAGCTCCGCCGGCAAACGGACGCCGCAGGCCGTCTCGATCGCCTCGCGCAACGGAGTGAGGCCGGGCGGCTTGCCGTTGACCACGGCGGTCCGCAGCAGGTCGAGGAACAACTCGTACGGGGCGAGCCGCGCGCCGCGGTAGTCGAAGAAGCGGCCGTACAGCGAGATCGCTCCCTGTTCGACGGCCCAGCGCCGGAAGTGGCGGACGAGCTGGGTCTTGCCGATGCCCGGCTCGCCAATGATCGCCATCGGCCTCGGCGCCCCTTCCAGCGCGCTGCGCAATTCGGCGCGCAGCGTGAGCAGCTCCGCTTCGCGTCCGGCGAGCTGGTCGTAGTTGGGAATGAGTCCGGCCGGCTGCGGAGTCGGGCTGCGGCGTCGCCGTCACCCGCGTGATCAGCGCGATGAATCGATAGCCGCGGCCGTGATAGGTCGCGATGAAGCGGGACTGCTCGGCGTCGTCGCCGAGGGTGCGGCGGATCTGCATGACGGCCTTCTTGAGGACGCCGTCGGTCGTGAAGAGGTCGGGCCACACCTCTTCGAGCAGCTCTTCCTTCGACAGCACGCGGTCGCTGTGCTCGACGAGGTACCGCAGCACGCGCACGGCGCGAGGCTCCAGCGGCACCACCTCGCCGCCGCGATACAGAAGATCGACCGCGGGGGCGAGATGGAAGGCTCCGAACTGCAGGATGACGCCATCTGGGCGATTCATGGGTTTGTCGATGAGGATGGAAATATATGGTTGCGTTCCGGTGGAAATAGTGACGCGAAGCACAGGAACGTTTCATCGCAGAACCAAACCGTCACCCAACCGTCAGGCGCGTAACGAGGCGGAACCGCATCCTGCCCTCACTCAAAAGGAGGCAAGTGATGCGTTTCCCCACTCGGATGTGGTTGGCGTTCCTCATTCTGTTCAGTTTCACGGCGTTGGCCAAGGACTACACGGCGCCCGGTGTGACCATCGACGTCGGCGATCCTGCCGGCACGAAGTTCAAATCGCTTCACGATCTCGAGGTCGGCGACTCGCTGGCCGTCGAGCTGAGCGGAGCCAGGCCCGGCTCGACCGTCGAGATGCTGCTGCAGGACGACCGCGGCCGCGAGTGGTCGTACTCGCGGGTCCACAGCGACAGGAAAGGGGCGATCCCGCGGACGCTGTTCTGGTACCAGTCCGGCGTCATCGGCACGACCGCGCGCAAGATCGAGTTCCGGCCCGATCCCGCCTTCATCAACTTCGATGAAGCGGAGAAGTTCTTCGACCAGAACGCTCTGCAGCTGATCGTGCGCGAGCGCGAAGGCGAGCGCGTGCTGGCCATGCGCGACATCCGCCCGGCGCGCCGCAAGACGCCGTTCGTGTACCCGTCCAACAAGGCCGGGGTGCTCGAGAACGCGGTCGACGTACGGGAGGAGACCCTCTACGCCAGCGGGCGGAACTTCCCCGCCGGGGCGAAGGTGCAGCTCTTCCTCGTGCCGAACCGTTTCGGCTGGGAGCCGGCGGACGCCTTCAAGGCCACGGCCGTGAGGACGGTCGTCCTCGGCCCGAGCGAGACCAGCTTCACGGCCGAGCTGATGCCGGCCGGCAAAGGCATCGCCGGCGCGTACGACATCATCGCCCGCGTCGACACCAACCCGGTGCACGCCATCCTGGCGAACGACATCATCAGCTTCGGCGAAGACACCGGCGTGATCCTCTACTTCATCATCGTCAACGGGAACACGGTGATCGAATCGGCCGGGCGGATGAAGAACGCGACGGCGCATTTCGAGTTCTCCAACTTCTTCGAGAAGGGAGAGGACGTGTACGGCGCGGTCGACCCGACCGACGTCCCGGCCGGCCATACCGGCGGCAGCTACGCGGCGCACTGGACGGTCGCGGATCAGCCGCCGGCGTACTGGGACGGCGTGAATCCGCCGCTCGTGGACGTGTCCGGGGACGGGCCGGAGATCCATCGGGTGAAGTACTTCTGCATCAACGGCACGCGCATTCGGCTCTGGCAGGGCGCGACGCAGGCGGCGGCGATCGCCCCGTATGACGTGATCGTCGACTTCGGCGCGGTGCCGGCGGTGGACGTCGCGTCGTTCGTGCCGGACAACACGTACGACAAAGGGCTCGACTTCATCGACGGCTACGTCGACGCGGGCTTCTGGGTGGGCGAAGCGCCCGACACGACCGGACCGCACGCGGTGGGCACGGTCGAGTATCTCGACCCGGCCGGGATCTCCGGCATCACCGATCCGGGCGGCGTCACCGGCCCGACTTATCCGGTCACGCTCGGCTGGGCGAGGATCATGTACCCGGCGACGGCCGCCGGCACCGGCACGCCGGTGGCGCCGGGCGGCCCGTATCCGGTCGCGCTGTTCCTGCACGGCCGCCACTGGCGGTGCGACAACGACGGCAGCGGTCCCGGCCTGGCCGGCGGCTACGGCACCTGCGGGCAGGCGGACCGCATCCCCAGCCACGAAGGCTACAACTACATCATGGAGAAGCTCGCCAGCCAAGGCGTCTTCTGCATCTCCATCAACGCCTACGACATTCAGCACGACAACGGCGTCTGGAACTACAACGCGCGCGGCCGGCTGATCCTGAAGTTCCTCGACAAGCTCCGCGACTGGACGAACCTGGGCACCGATCCGTTCGGCCTGTTCAACGGCAAGCTGGACATGAGCAAGGTCGCGCTGTCGGGCCACAGCCGCGGCGGTGAGGGCGTGGTGGCGGCGGACCAGCTGAACGCGACCTGGCCGGCTCCGCACTCGATCGTCGGCGTCAACGCGATCGCGCCGACGGACCAGGACGCAACCACCGACTACCTCCCGTCCGCCCCGTACTATCTGCTCATCGCCGCGCGCGACGGCGACGTGAGCAACATGCAGGGCCTGCGCACCTACGATCACGCGTTCCCGCAGGGGATGCTCAATCGCGAGATGAAGTCAACGGCGTGGGTGTACGGCGCGAACCACAACTACTTCAACACGATCTGGACGCCGACGGCGGACCTCGGCTCGCCGAACCCGTGGGCAGGCTCGGTCGACGACTGCTCTGCCGGTCCCAGCGCGAACCAGCCGTCGCGCTGCCAGTTGAAGATGACCGCCGCGGTGCAGCGCCAGGTCGGCCTGTCGACCGTGACCGCATTCTTCCGCTGGCAGTTGCAGGGAGCGAGCGGGTATCGCGAGATCATGACCGGCGTGCTCGAGCCGGCGGCGATGGACAACGCGAACGTGTTCTGGACGCTCCAGGACGGCCAGCGCAACGCGATCGACAACTTCGAGCAGCAGCCGCTGAACCCGGCGGCGAACACCGTCCTCGGTCTGGTGACCGCGCCGGGGTTCGGCACGTTCGAGGAGCGCCTCTTCAACTCCGACAGCAGCTCGTATTTCCCGGCCCCGCCGGTCGACAATGCCTTCCGGCACGACACGCTCGGGCTGAAGCTGGCCTGGGCGGCGCCCCAGACGTACACCACGAACATCCCGCCGGGACCGGCCCGCGACGTGAGCATGTACACGCACTTCACGCTGCGCGTCGGGAAGAAGACCACCGTGCTGCCGACCGTCGTGGGCCCTGACGTCGTACTGCGCATCAACATCGAAGACGGGGCCGGGCACACCGGGGTGTACCTGGCGGACACCAGCAACTACCAGCGCATCCCCCACCCGTACCTCGGCAGCCTGGCCGCGAACCTGGCCACGCTGACCGGCATCCGCATCCCGCTGCAGAACTTCACCAAGAACAACTCGCAGGTCGACCTGACGGACATCGTGAAGATCACGATCCTCACCACCGGGTCCGCGGAAATTGGCCTGGACGACATCGAGTTTGGAAAGTGAGACCGACCACCATGCGCACATTCATCGCCATTGTTCTCTCATCGATGCTCGGCACCGCCGCCATGGCCGCGGACCCGCAGAACGTCGAGCTGACGGTCAAGATCCTCAACGCCAAGGTCCAGAAGTTCGACCGGACCATGCAGTCGCGGACGGGACGCTACGAGCAGGCGCTCGTCCTGCGCCTGGAAGCGGAGCGCGGCAAGTGGGAGAGTCTCCCGCCGTCGATCGAGACGTTTCTCTACATCGGCAGCCATGAGCTGCGTCCGATCGCCACGGAGCTCGAAGGCAACCGCGTCATCCTCACCTTTCACGACCCCGACTGGGAGAAGCTGAAAGGCGGCGAGCCGATGGTCCTGACCACCGAGCACGGCGAGCCGGTTCGGCATCCGCAAAAGTACGCGGGGGCGCCGCGGTTCGATCCGGGTGTGATCGGGAAGAAGTAGTCAAAGTCAGGCGGCATCGGCCCCGGGCCGGTGCCGCCCTTCGTCCCCTTCTGTGGTCTCTGTGTCTCTGTGTCTATACCTCCCATGCCTCGCGCGACGCACGCGCCTATTCACCACAGAGGCACAGAGAGGGACGGAGATGCTATGCGGCGCGGCGGTGCGATCGTTTCATCATCTTGCGGAGCGTCATCGCGTTGTCGACGGCGTACGCGGAGTCGTCGTTGTCGAAGTAGACGTAGACCGCTTTCATCCTGCGGCTCCAGCCGCGGATGCGGTCGGCCCATTCCGAGAGTTGGGCGTCGCTGTAGCTGCCTTGGTATTTGAACGACGTCGGGCCGTGCAGGCGGATGTAGGTCCAGTCGGCGGTGATTTCGAGCGGGGTCCTGTAGCCGGCGAGCTCATAGATGCAGAAGGCGGCGTTGTATTTCCTGAGGACGTCGAGGACGGCGCCGGTCATCCAGGTCTCGTTGCGCAGCTCGAAGGTATACCGGTGCCGCGGCGGGAGGATGGAGAGGAACTCTTCGAGGCGCTCGACGTTCACTTTCCAGCCTGGAGGCAGTTGCCAGAGGATGGGCCCGAGCTTGGATCCGAGCCGCTCGGCGCGGGGCAGGAAGTTGTCGAGGCCGCGCCGGGCGTCTTTGAGCTTGATCATGTGCGTGATGAAGCGGCTGCCCTTGACGGCGTACAGGAAGTCGTCGGGGGTGTTGTCGCGCCACGCGTCGAACGTCGATTCGTTCGGCAATTGATAGAAGGTGTTGTTGAGCTCCACGGTGTCGAAGTCGCGGGCGTAGTGGGCGAGCATCGCTCCCGGCTTCGTACCGGCCGGGTAATAGCGTCCGAGCCAATGTTTGTAGTGATAGCCGGAGGTGCCGATGTGGATGTCTGCCATAGTCATGTGGAGGGCGGCGACGGATGTCGCCGCTTTTTCATCGTTGCGCGTTGATCGCTCCGAAGAAAGGAAAGCGGCGACTCGTCGTCGCCGCACTCCATAAGTCTATTGATTGCGGCCGGTGGGGGTGCCGGCGTTGGTCACGGTCACGGTGCCGCTGCTGCGCAGGATGCGCACCGGTGAAGTGATCGCGCCGGCGCGTGTGCCAGTTGCAGTCGTTGCCGCAGTCGCCGTCGGAGTAAGTGTCCTTGGGCTCGTGGCAGCCTGCGCGGTGGTCCGGCCGAGGCCCACGGAGGCCGCGGTTACGGTCGGGTTGCCGGCGCTGGCGAAGGTCGGCAGGAGCGTCGTTGCGGCGGTCGTGGGTGTCGCGGCCGTCGCGGCGGTTGTAGGTGTCGCCGTGCCGGCGATCGTCGCTGCCGCGGCGACTCCGGTCGCGACAACGTCTTCCGCGCTGGTGTTGATGACCTCGTTCGGCTGGGAGCTGATCGAGGAGTTGATGGTGAGCTGCGGGTTGGTGATCAGCGCCGGGTTCTGGAAGTTCTGGATGCCATCGGACTGATAGCCGCGGGCGGCCGAGCCGGGATTGACGACGCCGAGGTAGCGGCCGCGGACCGGCTGGCTTCCGGCCATGATCGCCGCCGCCTCATCCGCACTGCGGCGGATCAAGCGCGGCTTCACGACGGGGAGGATTTCGGAGCGGTTGTACGAGGAAGTCATCGGCGGATTCGCCGGCACTTCGCCTCCGCCCGTCACGCCCGAGGTCGGTGCCGTGCGCACCTCCGGACCGCTGCGGGTGGGAGTGCCGTTGCCGAGGTTGTGGTTGGTGGTGCATCCGAGCGCCGCGAGGGACGCGGCGAGTGTGATTGCGAGCATTGGATTGAGCTTGCCCATGAGGGTTCTCCTTTATTGGTTATTAAGAGCAATGGGCATGCCCTTTCATTCATGGAACAGCCGTTGCTATGAACCGTTGCCGTAAGGAGGATTCAACCTGTATGTCCCGCAATCGTAGTTTTGTTCTATTGGCCCTGGTCCTGGTGGGGATCATGGCGACCACTGCATGCTCCATGAACCGGCAGCTCCCGGAAGCCGCCGATGAAGAGGCGATGATGGTCGAGGTTCGCGCGGCGATCGCCGCTGCCGTCCCCGGCAAGACTTTTGACCTCGGCGTCGATGTCACTGAAGGCGGCGGCGTGACGTTGACCGGCACAGTGAACAACTCGGCCGACCGCGACGCGATCATCAGCAAGGTGCGCCAGGTGAACGGCGTCCGCAGCGTGAACGCCAGCGGCCTGACCGTAAGTTAACGAGACCCCTCACCCTACCCTCTCCCCGCGCGGCGGGGAGAGGGGGACTGGGAGATAATGGCCACGCTTGTTTGAGATTCGCGAGCGCGGGTCCACGGTCCGGAACGAAGTCGTCGGCGGTGTGACGACGTTCGTCTCGATGGCGTACATCATCGTCGTCAATCCGGCCATCCTCTCCGCCGCGCAGTTTCCTCAGGGACCGGCCACGGTCGCCACGATCCTGACCGCGGTCTTCGGCACGCTGCTCATGGGGCTCTATGCGAACCGTCCGTTCGCGGTGGCGCCGTACATGGGTGAGAACGCGTTCATCGCGTTCGGCCTGGCGGCGTTCGGGATCACGTGGCAGCAGCGTCTCGGGGCGGTGTTCGTCAGCGGGATCATCTTCGTGGTCATCACGCTGCTCGGGCTGCGGACGTGGCTGGCGGACTCGATCTCGAAGTCGATGAAGCACAGCTTCGCGGCGGGGATCGGCCTGTTCCTGACGTTCATCGGCCTGTACGAGGCGGGGATCGTGAAGAGCTCGCAGGCGGTGCCGGTGCAGCTCGGGGACATCCGCAGCGCGCCGGTGCTGCTGGCGGTGTTCGGGTTCGTGGCGATCGGCGTGCTGATGGTGCGCCGGGTGCCCGGGGCGATTCTGATCGGCATCGTCATCACAGCCATCGCGGGCTCGCTGCTGGGGGTCGGCAAACTGCCGGACCGTATCTTCGCGATGCCGTTCACGGGCGCGTACGACCTCAGTGCGATCGCGTTCGAGCTGGACGTCGCGTCGATTCTCCGGATCGCGTTCCTGCCGATCCTGCTCACGCTGTTCCTGATGGCTCTCTTCGACACTCTCGGCACACTGGTGGCGCTCGATCCGGACGGCGACCTGAAGAAGCCGATGCTGGTGGACGCGCTGTCGTGTACGTTCAGCGGTCTGATCGGAACGTCGACGAGCGGCGCGTACATCGAGTCGTCGACGGGCATCCGCGAGGGCGCGCGCACGGGACTGGCGTCGGTGGTGACCGCGGCGCTGTTCGCGCTGTCGCTGTTCGTGATCCCGATCTTCGAGCCGATGCAGTCGCTGCAGTACGCGTACGCGCCGGCGCTGCTAATCGTGGGGATGCTGATGCTGCGCGCGGCGACGAAGATCGACTTCGACGACCTGACGGAGCTCGTGCCGGCGTTCACGACGGTGATCGTGATGGTGTTCACGTTCAACATCGCAAACGGACTGACGGCCGGACTGGTGCTGTATCCGGTGATGAAGCTGCTGGCGGGACGCGCGCGGGAGCTGCGGGCGGGAACGCTCGTGCTCGCGGGTTTGTGCGTTTTGTATTACGTGTTCGGCCTCCCCCACTGAATGGGCACCCGCCGTGCTCTTTCGCACGGGATGAAGATCATCGTCACGGGCGGGACAGGTGTCATCGGCGAAGGGGTGATTCCGGAGCTGCTCCGGCGCAAGCACAGCGTGCGGCTGCTCTCGCGGCACGCGGAGGATGACGCGAAGCAGTGGCCGGGCGTCGAGCCGTTTGCGGGGGATGTCACCGACGCGGAGACGCTGCACGGTGCGGCCGACGGGTGCGAGGCGCTCATCCACATCGCCGGCATCGCGGTCGAGGATCCGCCGGAACGGACGTTCGCGTCCGTGAACGTTGGCGGAACGCGCAATGTGTTGTCCGAGGCGAAGCGGGCGGGCGTGAAGCGCGTCGTGTTCGTGTCGTCCCTCGGCGCCGACGTCGGCAAGTCGCCGTACCACCAGTCGAAGCGGGAGGCCGAGCAGCTCGTCGAGGCGGCGGGGCTGGAGTGGACGATCGTGCGGCCGGGCAATGTCTACGGGCCGGGCGACGAAGTCCTGTCGCGCATCCTGAAGATGGTCCGTTCGCTGCCGGCGGTGCCGGTGATCGATAGCGGCGATCAGGAGTTCCAGCCGATCTGGCACGAGGATCTGGCGAAGGTCCTGGCGGCGGTCGTGGAGCGGGGCGACGCCGCGGGACAGACGTTCGAAGCGGCGGGCTCGGAGATCACGACGATGAACGACGTCCTCGAGCGCTTCCGGGAGATCACGGGACGCTCGCCGGTGCGCGTGCCGGTGCCGAGCGCGCTCGCGCAGTTCGGCGTCGACGAGAACGTGCTGGTGATGCTGAAGGAGCGCAACGTCGTGCGCGGCCGCAACGCCGTGGACGTCTTCGGGGTGACCGCCACGCCGCTCGCTGACGGTCTGCGCCTGCTGGCCGACGCACTGAAGGAGTCGTTGCCCGAGGATGGATTCGGGGCGCTGGAGCACAAGACGTTCTTCGCGGAGATCCGCGGCGCGCGGTACACGGCGGCGACGCTGATGACGGTGTTCCGGGAGCGCGTGAACGACTTCATGCCGATCGAATTCGTCGCGGAGCCCGGCGCACCGGACCGCATCGAAAAGGGCGCGACGCTCACGGGCTCGCTGCCGCTGCGGGGAAACTTCCAGGTGCGCGTGGAGGTCGCAGAGCCGACGCACGTGGTGCTGGCGACGATCGAAGGACATCCGCTCGCGGGGATCGTGGAAATCAAGACCAGCGAGAGCGGCGGCGTCCTGCGGTTCGCGATCGAGACGTGGACGCGCGCGTCGACCTTCCTCGACTGGATCGCGGTGCGCACCGTCGGCGCGCCCGCGCAGGACGCGAACTGGCGCGCGGTGGTGCAGCGCGTCATCGATGCGAGCGGTGGAACGTCCGAGGGCGTGCAGCAGGAGAAGGAGATGCTGAGCGAGGACGACGCGGCGCGGGTGGAGGAGCGGGTGAAGGGGATCGTACAGGAGAGGAAGCGTGAGGAAAGCCGCCTTTCAGCCCCGAGCGAAGTCGAGGGGCCGGCTTAGTACTCAGGACGCGCATTCCAACGGGCGATGCACGTGCATCGTGCTTCGTGCACCTGCACCGCAGGTACTAACCTGGCCCCTCGACTTCGCTCGGGGCTCACAGCAATCCCCTCTTCAGCGCGCTGCGGGCGGCCCAGTGGCCGCACATGCCGTGGACTCCCCCGCCCGGCGGGGTCGAGCTGGAGCAGATGTAGAGGCGGCGGTTGGGCGTGGAGTACGGATCGAGGCGGGGGAAGGGGCGCGTGAGGAACTGGAGCATGGTGTTCGCGCCGCCGGCGATGTCGCCGCCGACCGCGTTCGGGTTGTAGTCCTCGTACTGCGCGCAGTTGATGGTGTGCCGGCCGAGGATGCGGTCGCGGAAGCCGGGGGCGAAGCGCTCGATCTGGCGCTCGATGAGCTCCGTCACGTCCTCGGTCGACCCATTCGGGACGTGGCAGTAGGCCCAGCCGGTGTGCTTGCCGGCCGGGGCGCGCGTGGGATCGAACATGGATTGCTGCGCGCAGAGGACGAACGGCTTTTCCGTCATCGCGCCGTGAAACGCCGCGTGCTCGTGGGCGGCGATCTCTTCGAGCGTGCCGCCGACGTGGACCGTCGCGCTGCGCGCACACTCCGGGTTCCGCCACGGGATCGGGCCGTCGAGCGCCCAGTCGATCTTGAACACACCGGGACCGTAGCGGAAGCGGCGGAGCTTCTTCACGTAGCGAGACGGCAATGCGTCGCCGGCAATGTTCGCGAGCTGGCGCGGCGTGACGTCGAAGAGCACGACGCGCGACTCCGGGATGTCGCGCATCGAACGGACGAGGTGACCGGTGCGGATCTCGCCGCCGAGGGACTGGAGGTAGCCGGCCATGGCCCGGACGATCGCGACCGAGCCGCCCTTCGCCGCGGGCCAGCCGGTGGCGTGGCCGGCGAGGATCAGGGCGAGGCCGAAGGACGCGGAGCCGGTGTGCTCGAGCGGGAGGAAGGAGTGGGCGGCCGAGCCGGCGAAGAGGGCGCGCGCGTGCGGCGTCTTGAACCGTTTCGCGAGCCGCACGGCGGACTGGAGCCCCAGGAGGCCGAAGCGCGCGAGGGTGATCGGGTGTTTCGGGGGCGGGAGCGCGCCGATCGGGCGCAGGATATCGTCAAAGACCTTGCCGGCGACCGCGGCGAAGGGCGCCATCATCTTTCTATAGGTCTGCTCGTCCTCGCCGAGGCGGGCGGCGGTGGCGTCGACGGAGACTTCGAGCGTCGCGGCGCTGCCGTCGTCGAGGGGATGGGCGATGGCGGCGGGCGAGAAGGCCCATTCCAGGCCGTGGTCCGCCAGAGGCAGGGAGCGGATGAACGGCGAGACGACGCTCATCGGGTGGATGGCGGAGCAGATGTCGTGGTGGAACCCGGGGAGGGTGACCTGTTCGGTCCGGGCGCCGCCGCCGATGGAGTCCTTCGCTTCGAGGACGAGGACGGAGAGCCCCTGTCTGGCGAGGGTGATCGCGGCGGAGAGACCATTGGGGCCGGAACCGACGATGACGGCGTCCATCACGGGCGCTGGAGGTTCACGGGTGGTGCCACGTGGTGCAAAACTGACCCGTTAAGCTGTTGATTCGGGGCTATTTAGGGGCGGCATTAAAAAAAATCAGAAATTCAGGGTAGGGATTCGGTCGCGCCAGTCACTCCTCAATCGGAGCAGTATTTCAATGCGCCTCATGCCAACGACACAGGACAGACAAACCGGCTCGCCGAACGAGCTGGAGACGATTGCCCTCTCCGGAAAACACCTCGACTACCTCGGGCAGATTGCCCTCGAAATGAATCCCGACATGCCTGCGTCGTTTGGCTTGCCGCACCTCATCCGCGCGATCCTGGATCGTGTGGAAGAAAGCGGCATCGACCTCACTGACGCGTGCAGTGAAGAAGAGATTGCCCGTTTGGCCGCAGGGCGGCTTCGCGGGAAATCGTCTACAGCTCGCCGGCGAGCTACCCGACCTACCGAGCGGCTTTTTTCTTCGTCGTCAGCAGCTCGACGATCTGATCGATCGAGTCCGCTTGTGACAGATCAACACCACTCTGGAAGGACGCCTCGATCAGGCCGCGGATGATCTCAGCACGGCTGATTGCCTTCCCGTGCCTGAGACGAATGTCGATGGCCAGGCGATCGAGATAAGCCACGTGACGGTCAAGCAGGACGACCGTGATCTTGGCCCAGGGCTCAGTATGGACGATAGGACGACCGCGATTGCTCTTAGCAGGACTCACACGTACTCCTTGTATTTGATTGTTCGACCGGAAGAAGGACGACTTAGTGTAATCGGTTCCCCAGCCGAAGTCTATCTTTCCGTACCTGCCTAACGCCGTCCCACATCACTGGGACAAACCTTCGACAGGCTTCCTCCACACGCTTAGTTGTGGTGCTGCATCCCGGACCTTTGGGGCGGATAGGCATAACTGCACTTCCGCGGCAACATATTACCTGCTCGCCGCGGAAGGGCAACATTAAAGTGATGAAATTTTCGTCAGAGACGTCTACGACGCGAATTCGCGGCTGACCAGATCGCGGAGACGACTTTCCAGGGCCGGTGCTTCGCTTTGCGCGTCGCCGTACAGCGATACCCACACCGCGGGCCGGCACTGCTCCTTCCCCGGCTCGATCTCGATCATCAGGAAACCGTCGCCGAAGTTCGTGAGCGGGCCGGAGAAGTTCACTGGAGACTTGGACACGCGCGCGACGCCCTCGAAGAGCGGGCCGGTGAAGCGCTCCCCTTCGCCGACAAGCGTCACGCCGAGGGCGGAGAGCATGCGGGGGAACACTTCGCTGCGCGGGAGCTGGACAGCGGGATGACGAAACTTCGCGAACGTGCGCGGCTCGCCGCGATGGCGCTCGAGGTAGTGCTTGAGGTTCTGCGCAAACGTACGCCAGCCGGAGTTGAGATTGTCCATCTCATCGTCCCAGGCGTCGGCCGCGAATCCTGAGTGGACGATGCGCATCACGGTCTCGCCGCCCTTGGCCTCGATGAAGTAGTCGACGGCGATCTTGTTCGGCGGAGGATCGGCGGTGCGCAGATGGCGCCCCGGCTCCCAGATCTCGATCGGCGTCTCCCAGTCCATCCCCTCGCCGAACGACTGCCACACGGAGCCGCCGACACCGGGGGTCACGCGCGCATCGACCGGGAACCAGCGCTTCAGCTCCTCTCCCTCGGACACCGCCCGCCAAACCGCGTCCGCGTCGGCGGCGATGGAGACTTCTGCGATGACGTTCTTTTCGTCAGACATTACGGCCTCGTTTCATGGTTCCTCCCCTTTGGGCGCGGGATACGCGCCGACGATGAATCGGGTCACTCGCCCACCTGGCGTCTCGTCGTCGTGATACTTCGCCACGAGCTTCGCGGCGGCGTTGGCCAGCTCCTCGGTGAACTGCTTGCGGTCCGCGGCCGTGGCGAAGCGGACGTCGGTCTGCAGCGCGAAGGTCGGCACGCGCTTCTTCGACTTCGCCGCGCGGTCCTGAAGCACGGCGATGTCGCGGATGAGCCCCGCGGCCAGGGCGATGAGGTACGCGCTGGAGACGTGGTCCTCGACGGAGCCGCCGTGCGCGGCGAGGCGCCCGAGCATCTCGGGGTCGATGAGGTAGTGCGTCGCCTTCGCGCGGACGATGCGCTCAATGCAGTTGCCCGCACGGCGCTGCTCGACTTCTTCGAGGAAGCCGGCCTTCTCCAGCTCGCGCAGGTGGTAGTTCACCTTCTGCCGCGCGAGGCCCAGCTCGCGGGCGACGGTGCTCGCCGATCCCGGCTCGCGCAGCGCGTCGAGGATGCGCAGACGCATCGGGTGGAGCATGGTCGCGGCGTGACGCGACTCTTTGACGAGCTCCATCGGCATGATGAGATTGTGTTGCCGACAAATTGTTTTGTCAAGGAAGACATGCTTGTCGATCAGCGCTTCGGCAGCCGCACCGTGAACACCGCCCCGCGCTCCCCGTTCGCCGCGGTGATGCTGCCGCCGTAGGCGTCGACGATGGCTTTCACGATCGCGAGCCCGAGGCCTGTGTGGCCGGTGCGGCTGGTGTCAGGGCGGTGGGTGAAGAAGCGGTCGAAGATGCGGACAAGGTTGGCCTCGGGGATGCCGGGCCCGTGGTCGACGACGCGCGTGACGATCTCGCCGTCCTCGGGCGCGCAGGCCACCGTCAGGGTGCCGCCGGGCGGCGAGAAACTGAGCGCGTTGTCGAGCAGGTTTTCGAATACCTGGATCAGCCGGTCCTCAGACGCCTCAACGGTAAGCGTCCCGTTGTCGCTGTGTGGAGGGAGCTGGAGGTCGATGCGCACGCGGTCGCCGGCGCGGAGGCGGAAGCCTTCGACGATCTGCATCAGCAGGGCGCCGAGGTCGACGAAGCGGGAGGTCTCGCGGACGAGCTGGGCGTCGATCATCGAGATCTCGCGCACGCCCGAGAGCAGGCGCTCCATCCGTGCGACTTCCTGGTCGATCACGGCGACGAAGCGGCGGCGGTCGGCGGCATCGCGCACGTCGCTGACCATCTCGTTCGCATTGCGGATCGAGGCGAGAGGGTTCTTCAGCTCGTGTACGACGTCGGAGGCGAAGCGCTCCATGAAACCGACGTGGGTGTCGAGGCGGCGGATGACGCGCTCCAGCGCGCGGGAGAGCTCGCCGATCTCGTCGCGCCGCGCGGAGCCTTTGAAGGTCTTCCCCTGCAATCCCCCTCGGCGATCGAGCACGGCGCGGGTATCGAGGCGCAGCTGGCGGAGCGGACCGACGATGGTCGTGGCGAAGAAGATCGTCACGAGGATGGCGACGAGGATCGACGCGAAGAAGATGCGCATCAGGCGCAGACGGACGACGTAGAGGTCCTGGAGGATCTGGAAGGTGCTCTTCGACGCGACGACGGCGCCGACGGTCCAGCCTCCCACGACCACGGGGGCCATTCGATAGAGCGTCACGGAGCGTTGCTCGCGCGCGATTTTCTTCACGAATTCTTCGCGCCCGCGCAGCACGGACGCGATCTCCTCGCCGCTGAGCCGCGTCGCGTTCTCGAAGAAGTCCACTTCCAGCGGCTCCTCGGGGGGCGGACGTAGCGGAGGATGGGCCGGACGATGAAGGCGCCGACACGATAGAGGATGTTGCGCCGGTCGGTGCGCGGCGGGCGCTGCGGCGCGGGGACGACGATCTCCCGCGAGTCGGCGACGACGCGGCCGCGCGAGTCGATGAGGCGCACGCGGAGGTCGTCGATCTTCGCGCGGCGGATGACGTCTTCGAAGGCGTCGGCGTCGAGTGTCCCCTGCCGGGCGATGGTCGCGGCGATGAGGCGCGAGCGATGAGTGAGGTCGCGGAGCTCGGCGGTCTCGAGCTGCTCTTCGTACTGGCCGAGGAACAGGGCGCCGGCCATGGGCATGAAGATGAGGACGACGTTGAAGGCCAGGAGGCGAACGGCGAGGCGGGAAAGCGAACGGAGTTTCATTCTTTCCAGCGATAGCCGAGGCCATATACGGTATCGACGCGATCGAAGGCGCCGTCGACTTCCTCGAACTTCCGCCGCACGCGCTTGATGTGGCTGTCGATGGTGCGGTCGCTGACGTAGGCGTCGTGCGGGTAGCCGTCCTGGTGGAGCTGCTTGCGCGTCTTCACGTGGCCGGGATAGCGGACGAGCGCGTGCAGCATCATGAACTCGGTGACGGTGAGGTTCACGGCCAGGCCCTTCCAGCGGACGGAGTAGCGCTGCAGGTCGAGCTCGAGATCGCCGTGGCGGAGCGGCGCGTCGGCGGCGGGACGCTGGGTCGCGTTCTGGTCGATGGCCGCGCGGCGGAAGAGGACTTTGACGCGCGCGAGGAGCTCGCGCATCGAGAAGGGCTTGCAGAGGTAGTCGTCGGCGCCGATCTCGAGGCCGAGAACGCGGTCGAGCTCTTCGTCGCGGGAGGTGAGGAAGATGATGGGGGTGGTCTCGGAGACGGCGCGGATGCGGCGGCAGAGCTCGAGGCCGTCCATCTCCGGCATCATGATGTCGAGGATGACCAGGCCGGGGAGCTTCTGCTGGAACACGCGCCAGGCTTCGAGGCCGGTGGCGTAGAGCTCGACCGGATAGCCCTCGCGACGGAGGGCGAAGCCCACGGTCTCACGGATGTTGTCTTCATCGTCGACGACGGCGACGACGCTGTTGGGGGGACGCACGGGGGAAGTTTACTGTCTCTTGCACTCCCCTGCCGCGCACACGTAGGCGATGGCCTGCTCTTCGTCGGGCGCGAGGGCGCGGGTGAACGGGAGGGCGCGGGTGACGCGTTCGCGCGGGGCGCCTTTGGCGGGGAGGAAGATCAGCGCGCGCATCGGCTCGGGCTTGCGCGCGTAGGCCGCGAGGAGCTCGAACGTCTGTTTCTTGCGGGGGTCGCCGGTGACGACGACGATCTGCGGGGTGATGCGCGCGAGCTCGATGGCGTGGGCCATGTGCGCCTGTTCGGCGCCGGCGGCGCGCA
Organism: uncultured Acidobacteriota bacterium; assembly: GCA_963821585.1. GTDB lineage: Bacteria > Acidobacteriota > Thermoanaerobaculia > Gp7-AA8 > Gp7-AA8 > QHVT01. The sequence continues at coordinate 586,873 of CAWGEI010000003.1, read as the reverse complement.
TGCGGCCGCCGAAGGCTTCGAAGATCGTCGACGGGCGGGTGCGCCAGGTCTCGTTGCCGGTGAGGGCGGCGAGGCGGAGGAGGTTCCGCGCGGCGACCGAGCTCGCGGATGGCGTCTCGACGTCGCTCTCGACGATGAGTGAGCGCACCGGCACGGGGGCGGTGCTGCCGGTGGCGTAGGCGCCGAGGCTGGCGTTCCAGAAGAGCTGGTCCTGGCGCTGCTGGAGCGCGACGGCGAGCTCGAGCCAGCGGACGTCGTAGCTCGCGTCGAAGAGGTCGAGCATCCCCTGCACGAGCATCGCGTAGTCCTCGGCCAGGGCCTCGACGCCGGGCGAATGGAGGAGTGTCTTTGTCTTCGGATTCCAGTGCGAGGTGGCGATCACGTTCGCGGCGCTGGCCGCGGCGTCGATGTACGCCTGCTCGCCGAACGCGGCACCGGCGCGGGAGAGCGCGGAGATTACCAGGCCGTTCCACCCGGAGATGACGTTGAACTCGCGCGAGGGCTCGGGGCGTTTCTGCCGCACGTCGAGCACCTTCGCGAGCGGCTCGCGCAGCTCGTTGTAGGTCTCGCGGAGGAACCGCCATTCGCCGAGGACGGGGAGATTGAGGACGCCGTCTTTCATCCCGTAGATCGTGAAGATCTTCGACGCCGGCTCGCGGCCGACGAGGCGGGTGATCTCGTCTTTGTTCCAGAGGTAGAAGTTCGCGTTGATCAGCTCCGGCCCGTCCATGGGGACGAAGTTGTAGGCGTCCTGGGAGGCGTCGAACGCACCCCTGCCGCCGCCGCGGAGGTCACGGACGACGTAGTCGAGCGTGGTGCGCGCGACGTACGCGAGCTCGTCCTCGCCCGTGGTCTGCCAGGCGTCGAGGTAGGCGATCGCCAGGAGCGCCTGGTCAGGGAGCATCTTCTCGAAGTACGGCTCGCGCCACGCTGGGTCGTGCGTCGCGCGATGGAAGCCGCCGCCAAGCTGGTCGCGCACGGGGGCGATGGCGATCTTCTTCAACGTGTCGACGGCGACGCCGCGGATGCCCTCGTGTTTCGCGCGGGCGGCGTAGCGGAGGAGGAAGGAGATGGTCATCGGCTGCGACCGTTTCGGTGACGCACCGAAGCCGCCGTTGGTGGCGTCGTAGGTCTTGGCGATGGCGTCGACGACGCCCTCGATGTCGGGCGGGGCCGCGGGGCGCGGTGCGTCGGGCGCGACGAATGGCGCCGCACCTTCTTTGTATTTGTTCGCGTTGATGACGAGGAAGCGCATCAGCTCGTCGGACTTCAGGAAGCCCGCGGCGGCGAAGGGCTGGAGCTTGGCGTCGAGGACGAGGTGGACGGGCGAGCCGGTGACGTTGCTCATCGCGCGGGCGGCGTTTTCATAGGCCTCCGCGACCTCGGGGTATTCGGTGCGGTCGAGGAGCACGGGGACGAAGTACGCGTTGAGGGACTCGGCGTTCTCGCCGTTGAGGAAGGCCTCGCGGTGCATGCGGTAGCACTCGTTGGAGGAGGCGAAGCCGATGTGGAGGAAGATCGGCCGGCCTTCTTTTCTGGAGCGCGCAAACGCGGCGTCGCCCCACGCCTGCCACCGCACGGGCGCGCCCGCGCGGTCCGCGAAGTAGCGGCTGGCGCCGAGCGCGGGCAGGGCGATCAAGAGGATGGCGAGGAGGCGGCGGACCATGCGCGAGGAGGCAACAAGGAGGGTACGGGAACCGTTCCCTTCCCCTTTGGGACGGTCGGCGTGGGGTTGGGGTTCCTGTCGCCCGCTACGCGGGCTCGTTTCGTCCGTCCCGCGCGCGTCCCCCGGCTGAAGCCGGGGTCTATTTCCTGGCAGCCCGCTACGCGGGCAAAGAGTCTGCTGCCGTAGGCAGCACGAGACAATAGACCCCGGCTTCAGCCGGGGGAACGTAGCGCGATCGGGCGACAGAAATCAGTTGAGCCGCAGGTTGATCGCCAGCTCCTGGCCGGTCGTTTCCCAGAGTCCCGCCAGGTGGTCGGTGGTCCCGATGGTCGTGGTCCGGTCGTCGAAGCGGACGAGCACGTAGCCCACGTCGATCCTCCAGCCGCCGCCGATCGGAACGCCGAGACCGAGGGTGTAGCCGGTGCGGTCCGCGTCCGGCAGCACGGGGCCGACGTCGGCGAGGGGCTGCGGAGTCTCGTCCCGGTACACGCCCGCGCGGCACTGCAACCCGATGCAGGGGATTTCCAACCCCACACGGTACGCCCACGAGTCGCTCCAGCCGGTGTTGCGGGTGATGTTGAACGCGGGCTGCGCCGGAACGTTCACGATGAGCTGCGAGAACGAGGACCAGTCGGTCCGGTCGGCTTCGAAGGCGACGGTCGTGCCGGCCGGACTCACCCACGCCAGCCCGAGGTTCAGCGACGACGGGAGCTCGATTGGGACTTCGGCGTCCAGCGGCGCGCTGGGGATCGTCGTCGCGACCGCGGTGTCGATGGCCGCGATGCCGGTGAGGATCTGCGTGACTTCCAGCGTCGGCTCGTGATCGATCTCGACCTCACTGCGGTACGAAGCGCCGGCCCGCCACGAGCCGGATCTCCACAGCACGCCCGCGTTCCAGCCCCAGCCGTCGGCGTCGGTGATGTCGCTCTTCAGCTTGGCGTCCGCGACGTCGAAGCCGGAGAACGCACGCCGGCGCTCGAGCTGGATCTTCGAGTGCACCCAGTCCGCCCCGACGGCGACGCCGAGATTCGGATTGACCAGCACGGCCAAGGTCGGGTTGACGTTCAACGTGCGGATATTCGCCAGATAGGACACGTGGCGCCCGGAGAACGTGTCGCGGTTCTCCCAGCGGATCGGCAGCCCGAACGGTGTGTTCGTGCCGAGGCCGAGGTGGGCGATTCCGAACTGCTTCGTTGCGTACAGCTCCGGCACCAGGTTGAGCGCCGCGACTTGATCTTCGGCGGTACCGGACGGACCGGTGTACCGCCCTTCAGTGTTCGTCGCCACCAAAGCGCCTGCGACGAAGCCGGTGGTCTGGAACGCGAGTCCGGCCGGGTTGAAATGGACCGCGGACGCGTCATCGGCGACGGCGGTCGTCGCCAGACCCATCCCCAGCGACCGGGCGCTCTGGGCCGTAACCTGAAACCCGCTGGCCATGGCGCTGCCAGCCACAAGCACCGACACGAGAGAGAAGACGACGAACTTTCGCATGAGACCCTCCTGCTTCCATCAGTATGGACGGACTGGTCCGGGCTTTTCTCTTGCACTTTCGATCTGCCATGGACAAACGCAGCACAACTCTCGCGATCGCGCTTGTTACGCTCCTGGCCATCAGTTGCGGGTCGGGGGGAGGCGGAGCAGGCGATTTCAACCTCATCTCCATCGAAGACGAGTGGCGCCTGGGCGAACAGCTCTCGCAAGACGTCGCGCGTCAGGTACGCCTGAGCAACGACTCGACGCTCAATAACTATGTGTCGGGCATGGGCCAGCGGATCGTGGCGCAGACTCCGGCGCCGTTCAATCAGCTGCCGTGGCATTTCCACGTGGTCGAGGACCCGGCGATCAACGCGTTCGCGATTCCGGGCGGGCACGTGTACGTGAACACGGGGCTGATCGCGAACTCGGACAATGCGGCGGAGCTTGCGGGCGTCATGGCCCACGAGATCAGTCACGTGACGGCCCGGCACTCGACCGAGCAGATCACGCGGCAGTACGGGCTGAGCATCCTCGCCGGGCTCGTCCTGGGCCAGGACCCGGGGCAGCTCACGCAGATCGCGGCGCAGATCGTCGCGGGCGGTGCGCTGGCGCGCTTCAGCCGCGGGGCAGAGGAAGAGGCGGACGAGCTCGGGATCCGGGCGATGGCGGCGGCGGGCTACAACCCGATCGGCATGGCCACGATGTTCGAGGAGCTGCTCGAGCACCAGCAGTCGCAGCCGGGTCGCGTCGAACAGTTCTTCTCGACCCATCCGGTGACGGCGGATCGCGCACGGAAAGCACGGGATCGTGCGCAGCAGCTCGGTGAGCGCGGAACACTGGACGAGCCGGGATTCCAGGCGGCCAGGTCGCGAGTGGGTTAAGTGTGATTGGGGTCTGACCCCATCCACACTTAACTGTCGCGGTCCATGGGGGCGTCCATGACGTACTCGCTCGTGAAGTCGTCAGGCTTCTGGGGGGTGCCCTGTTCGAGGAGCCGGCGGAGGAGCGGCGGGGTGATGAAGGTCGTCAGCATGACCATCAGCGCGACGGCGCTGTAGAGGCCTGTGCTGAGGAGCTGTGTCGACAGGCCGATCTGCGCGAAGATCAGGCCGACTTCGCCGCGCGGGATCATCCCGACGCCGATGACCGCGCGGCGCAGCCCCTTCTTCCAGACGACGTAGCCCGCCGCAAGCTTGCCGAGGATGCCGACGACCGTCAGGGCGAGCCCGATGAGGAGGTACTGGCGGTCGAGGCTCTTCACGTCGACGGCGGCGCCCACGACGACGAAGAAGATGGGGATGAAGAACTGCGCGACGTCGTGGACCTCGCGCTCGATCCGCTTGCCGTGCTGGGTGCGCGCGAGGACGAGTCCGGCCGCGAAGGAGCCGATGATGATCGCGGAGCCGACCTGCTGCGCGATGTATGCGAGGAGCAACGCGAAGATCAGGGACGAGAAGAACAGGCCGCGTTTCACCTCGATCCTGTCGATGGCGCGGATCAGCCACGGCGCCAGCTTCGAGCCGATGACGATGGCCAGGATGACGAAGCCGAATGCGATGAGGACGACCCGGCTGACGCCGAGGACCGTGAGCGCGCCGCCGGCAGCGAGCGTCCCGACGAGCGTCAGCAGCACGAGCCCGATGATGTCGTCGATGACCGCGGCGCCGAGGATCACCTGGGACTCGTCGTCTTTTAGGTGGCCGAGGTCGGAGAGCACGCGCGCGGTGATGCCGACGGACGTCGCTGTGAGGGACGCGCCGAGGAAGACGGAGACCATCATCCCGTAGCCGAGGAACTGTCCGATGGCGATGCCGCCTGCGAGGGGCAGCAGCACGCCGACGATCGCCACGGCGGTCGCGGAGCCGCCGACCTGGATCAGTTTCCTCAGATCGGTCTCGAGGCCGATCAGGAAGAGCAGGAGGATGACGCCGAGCTCGGAGAGGAGGTGGATGGTGACATCGTGGGAGTCGACGAGATGCAGGCCGGACACGCCGACGATCACGCCACCGAGGAGTTCCCCGAGGACGGCGGGTTGGCCGAGACGCTCGGCGATCTCGCCGAAGACCTTCGCAGCGATGAAGATTGCGATGAGGGCCAGAAGGAACTGCGCGATGTCCACGGGGCTCGCAGGATATCAGCGAGGCCTTAGTTGTTAGCCCTGAGCGAAGCCGAAGGGCCACGTTAGCAGCAACGCTACGCGTGCTTTACCGCGGAAAAACGTGCAGTAGCCTGTGGGCTCCTGTCCCGCAGGTGCTAAGTTGGCCCTTCGGCTTCGCTCAGGGCTGGGGCGTCAGAGAGATGCGCGGACGGCTTTGAGCTTCGCCACAAAGCGCGACGGCTCGTAGTCGTCGCGGTTGGCGATCTCGTCGAAGAGGGTGTCGATAGAGCGGGTGAGCGGGCTGCGCAGGAGGCGCGGGTTGCGGCGCGTCAATGCGCTGTTGAGGCTCTGCAGGGCGAGGGCGTGCTGCTCGGCGGCGTGGACGTCCGAGGTGAGGATGAAGTCGCGGTCGTCGGTGATGGCGCGCATGAGTGAGCGGACTTCGGTGTCGCTCCAGCGGACGGCGTCGACTTTGGGGATGATGGACTCGGCGACGGCGCGGGCTTTGTCGGCGGTGGCCGCGACGTCGGAGGGATTGTTCATGCGGGAGACGCCGCGGGCAATCTGGCGGACGAGGGGATCGAGCTCATCGCGGGTCTGCGGGGAGACGCGGCCGATGAGGAGGCGGAGCATGGCCCAGTGCTGCGGGGACCACGTGGGGAGTCCGGCGCGATCGGGCCAGCCGCGCGTCTGGCGCCACTGGCTGCCTTTCAGGTCGTGGTGGCAGTTGTAGCAGCTCATGTCGGAGAACTCGGGCCATTCGTCGCCGCGCGCGTGGCGGGCGAGGTTGCGGAGGGAGTCGCGGAACTTCATCACCTGCCCGACGGCCCAGGCGCGGACGCCGTGGGTGTCGCGGCCGGGGGTCCAGTGCGGGGGCATGGACTCGGTGTAGTTGTCGAGCTCGAAAGCGAGGATGGGATGGCCGGAGGCGATGAGCTCGTGGTCGACTTCCTTGTCGGCGTTGCCGAGGTGACAGCGATGGCAGGTGTGGCCTCGCACGGAGAGGTCGCGAAGGTCGATCATGCCGCGGGCGATGCTCTGCTCGTGGGTCCATCCTTCTTCGGTGTGCTCGGCGCGCCAGCCGGACGCCGGTCCGTGGCAAACCTCGCACTGCACGCCATCCTCGAGGTCGATGTTGCCGGCGATCTGCTGCGCGGGGATGTTGGAGGTGTGGCAGTCGAGGCAGACTTTTTCTTCGTAGGCACGCTTCTTCAGGCGCATGTTCTTCGCGATGCGCGCCGAGCGCTCTTCGAAGAGGACGTTGTAGGCCTGGGCGTGGCGGTCGGAGTTGAGCCAGGTGTAGTACTCGTTCTGGAGGACTTTGCTCGCGTCCAGGGGTTGGGTGGAGCCGTGGCAGCCGGAGCTGGAGCAGGAGGTGGAGCCGAGGTATTGGCCGGGGGGGGTGCCCGTTGCCCGTTGCCCGTTGCCCGGAGGGGTTTGCGCGAGCAGCGTCGCGGCTGCGACGATCGAGATCAACGCCAGGCGCTTCATTTCTTCACCTCGGTGACTGTGTAGAGCTTTGCGTTGCGCAGGTAGAGCCGCTGCATTTCCGTGAGGGTCATCGGCCTCGCGCCGATGCGGTTGAAGGTCGAGACTTGGTTGCCGCTCTCATCGACGGCGCGGTCGCGGTCGAGGCCTTTGGAGATCGCCAGCGCGGGGCCGTGGGTGTGGCGTTTGGCGATGAGCCTGGGCACCGGGCGCGGGCTGAAGCCGGCGTAGCCGGGGGTCCAGTCAGGGGACGTGAGCTGGAGGATCTTGAGTCCGTGCTCTCCGTCGGCGACGTAGGCGAAGGCGCTGGCATTGGTCGATGCGACCTTCACGTCGTGGACGTCGTGAAGGTCGTCGTGAAAGACCTGGTCGATGAAGGGCTTCTCGGGGTTCTCGACGTCGATGATGACCAGGCCTTCCTTGCCGGCGGCAACGTAGGCGTAGGTGCGGGCGACGTAGACATTGCGGGCGTCCTTGATCGGCACGGTCGCGGCGATGCGGGGCTTCGCGGGATCGGTGATATCGATCGTGTGCAGCCCGCTCGCGTCGGTCACGAAGGCGTAGCGGAACTGGACGGCGATCGCGGTCGGTTGATCGATCTCGAGATTTGCAAGCACTTTCGGCTCGAGCGGCTTGTCGATGTCGACGATGACGAGGTTCTTCTCCGCGCCGACGAGCGCCCAGCGTCCGGCGATGGTGATCGCGTTCGCACCATGAAGAATGCCGTCGGGATTCCACGTCAGCGCGCGGGTGAAGAAGTTGTTCGACGGATTGCCATCGGTCAGCGTGGTGACGTCGACGAGGATCAGTCCCTCCTCGCGATCGGCGATGTACGCGTAGCGATAGAGGGGATGGATGGGCTGCTCCTGGTTTTCGGGGATGGACTGCGTCTTCCGCGTCGGGTCCATCGGCATGGTCGTCGGCAGCGCTACGGCGGCGGCGAATTTCGTTTTCACGTAGGTCCGCTGGCCGAACGGTGAGACCGGCGCGCTGACGAGGCGCTCGGAGAAGTCTTTGTTGTCGACATTGGCGACGTCGTAGACCTCGAAGCCCTCCTCGCCGTTGGCGACGAAGGCGTACTCCCCTCGCAGCTGGATGCTGCGCGCGTCGTGGGCGTGGTGGTGGTGCGCGACTTCCAGCTCTTTGCCGTTCTTCTCGTGCTTCGCGTAGAAGTCGGGATAGACGACTTTGTGCAGCGACGAGCCGATCACGGCCTGGGGCTCGTCCCATTCGGTGACGGCGACGGCCTCGAAGCCGTCGTGGCCCGTGGCGACGTAGGTGTAGCGGCCGATGAAGTTGACGAAGTTCGTCCCCTGCAGGAGGAGCTGGGCCATCCAGGCGTTGTTGTCGTTCCTGTCGGTGACGTGGCAACTGCCGCAGCTCTGCGTCTCGCGGCTGCGGACGGTGTGCGGCACGTGGGGGTTGAAGGCCTGGCTGCTGTGGCCGGACGAGGCGATCGGCGGTTGCTGGATGTAGATGCGCTGTCTCTGCTGATTGGTGGAGCTGATGACGAGCGCGCTGGAGGAACGTACAGGCGCGAGCTTGCCGCCCTTGATCGGCGAGTTGACGCCGAGCATGAAGGCGTCGGTACGGATGACCTGCGGGTTGTACGACGCGTAGTTGCGCGTGGTCGTGCCCTCGTAGTGCTGCACCGGACTGGCAACGTTCTGTTCTTGCGGTAAGTGGCAGCCGGAGCACGACGTCATCCACGACGTGTGGCACGCATAGCAGGTCAGCTTCGCGCTGTGGAGCTGGATCGCTTTCGCCGCGTGGCTGCGCTCGTTGTAGTTCGCGTGGCCGGCGGTGATGGTGTCCTTCACCTGTTTCACTTCCCACTCCATGCCGGGGTTCACCATGGAGCGCTGCATGAGCTTTCCGGTCGGTAGCCAGGCGAAGCGGCGCTTGCCGAACGGCGTCACGCCCATGCGCAGGTCGTTGCCGCCCGGAGGGGCGGCCGGACCGGACGTGCGGAGGTTCGTATACGTCGTGGTCGTGCCGTGGCAGTCCTGGCACTCGATCTCGATGTTGTTGCCGTATTCGCCGTAGAGCTGGCCGTTGCCATGCTCGTCCTGCGAGAAGTGGCAATCGCTGCAGTGCATGCCACGCTCGAGGTGGATGTCCTTGAGATGGACGGCCTTCTTGAATTTTCCGGGATCGTCGAAGGGGACGACGTCGCCGTTCGCGTCGAGGAGGTTGCCCTTGCGGTCGCGCTTGTAGACGGCCATGAAGTTCCAGCCGTGGCCGTGGTAATCGGCGAACTGCGTGTGCTTCGCCTGCGGGTTGAGGCTGGAGACCTTTTCGAGGAAGTCGATGTTCGTCCACAGCCCGCGCGGCGCCGCGCCCTCGGGGTTGTGATCGAGGCTGGCGCGCTTCTCGGTCTCGGTCGGGTAGCGCTGCTCCTTCGGCCACAGCAGCTCGGCGTCGGACTCGTAGTCCCACATGATGTAGCCGAGGTAAGTGTTCACGAAGGAGTTGGGCTGGTGCATGTGGCAGGACATGCACTGGCTCGTCGGCACCGCGCGCGTGAGCTGGTGACGGATCGGATGGCCCTTCTCGTCTTTCGGGATGGACTTGTCGGCCGTCTGCGAGAGGCCGGTATGTCCGGCGGCGGCGAAGGGCCCGCTGTGCAGTGGCTCGCGGTCGTTGGCGTAGACGACGTGACAGCCGGTGCATCCCGAGGAGCGGTAGTCGCCGGGATGCTCGTTCGTGCCGAGGAATGAGAGGTGCGGGTCGTTGAGGCGGGTCTTGTGGAGGTTGATCAGGCCCGGTGAGATGCGCGAGCCGGTGCCGCGCCCGCGGTTGCCGAGGCGGGTGTCGGGCTTGCCGGCTTCCTCGCCGGGATTCGGATTGCCGATCTCCGGAGGGAAAGTGTTGTTGGCGATGCCGCCGCGCTCGAAGGCGCGGAAGTACTCGCCGGGCTGGAAGATCTCCCAGCGTGGCAGAGGCACGAGCTGCGGGAGCGCGCCCCGCGCGATCTGGTACGCGGTGGGCGGCTGCGCGGGCAGGAGGACCTGCGGGTTGCCGTCGCGATTGTAGGACTCGCCGAGAAACGCAGGCTTCTGGCTGATGAGTCCATTGGCGTAGCCGACGGCGGCCCAGAAGACGGCGCTGGTCGTCATGGTGCTGCGGGGGACGGCGGCGGTCTGGGTGGGATGGCAGCCGCCGCAGGTCTCGCGCGCGACGCGGAGGTCGCCGGGGTTCATGAAGCGGACGAACTCGGGAGACTCGTCGAGGAGGGCCGTGTAGGTGCGCGGGGGATTCGCGCTGGTCTTGAAGATGTCTTTGTTTTTGGGCTGGACGTGGGCTTCTTCTTTGACGCTCGTGCTCGCGTTGCCGCCGTGGCAGTCGGTGCAGCCGAGCTTGACCGCGGGCGAGGCGTGCATCGGCTCGATGTCTTCGTGGCAGGTGAGACAGCCGGAGGACTTCGTGTCGGCGACGGATTGGGGTTGCTTGAGCAGTGCTGAGTCGCGCCCACCCGTCTGCCCGAGGAGCGTCATCGCGATAGCAGTCAGCGTCAGAGCAGCGAGTGTTTTTCGCATTGGTCAGAACTGCAGGATCACGTTCATGAATGCGTGGTACAGCGGGTCTTTGGTCTCGTAGATGTCTTCGAAGGCCTGGCCTGGGATCAGTGTGGCCAGACCGCCGACGATCGTTACGTTGTTGCTGAGGAACGGGCGGTAGCGCAGGCCGGCGCTGAGGTCCGTGCCGAGGTCGTGGCTGATGTCGCCCTGGAAGAGGACTTCTTCGATCGGCTCGACGGCGTCGAAGCGGATGTAGTTGCCGGTGAAAATCGCCTTCAGGCGCGGGGTCACGTCGACGTCGAGGCCCACGGTCGCGAGCTGGATGCCGGGGTTCACGTAGTTCGGCTGGCCTTCGTCCTTGCTGCTGCGCAGCGACGGGAGGAGGCTGCCGCGCTCGACGAGCGCCACGCCGGTCTGCGAGAGGCGGATGCCGAGGCGGTTGAAGAACGAGAAGCCGCCGCCGGCGAACGCGGGCGAGTCGAAGATGGAGTCGAAGCCGCGGGCGGTGCGATCGCGCGGGTTGCGATCGCCGGTGGCGTAGAAGAAGCCGATGCGCGGGCGGAGCCAGTCGCGGTCGTACGAGACCTCCAGAGCCGCCATCCCCGCGCGGATGTTCACGCTGTCGCCTTCGCGCAGCAGCGGATCGGGTCCGGCGATCGGGTTCATGGAGTCGCGGCCGAAGACGAAGTACAGCGCGTGGTCGACGTTGATGCGGCCGAAGTGTCCGAGTCCGGATTCGCCGAGGTACGTCGCCTGGATGTCGTGCGGCTTCGCCGCCCCGATCGGCGCGGGACGCACGAGGTTTCCGTTGCGGTCGTACTTCACCGAGTCGTCGTCGCGCATGTGGTGGATCGAGAACTGCTGCGTGTAGCCCTTGCGGAAGAAGTCCTGCCAGTAGAAGTTCGCGACCGCGACGCGCTGCTCCCGGAATTCAGAAATGATGTTCAGGCCGGAGTTCGTGTCCTTCTCCAGCCGCTCGAAGAGAGCGAGGTTGTACTGGAAGCGGTTCGCGGCGTAATTGCCGAAGAGGCGGACGCCGAGGTTGGTGTCGGAGAAGACGAATCCGCGGAAGTCGCTGACGAACGGCTGCACGCCCCCTCGGATGGAGAGAAAGTCGTAGTTCGGCGTGAGGTCGCGCAGCTTGCGCTCGTAGAAGATCTCCTGGATCGACACGCGCGCGTCGGTGCGCTCCTGCCCGCGGCGCACGTCCGGCTTCACGATAGCGTTCTCTTCGACGCGCACGTGGTTCAGGTTCGCGACGATCGTGGCCTTGAAACGCTGGCGCGCGGGCTGGAAGGTGGTGAGGCCCTCGAAGACGTCGCCGGAGACAATGAGGCTCTGCACGAACACACCCTGCGCATCGCGGCCGAAGAATTGGAAGCTGCCGGGGCGCGCGGAACTGGGCCCGGAGGGTGTGGGCAGCGTGCGCGATTCGACGAGCGAGTCGCTGATGCCGGTCAGGACGAAGAAGCTGTCCTGCGTGCCGCGGATCGGGAGATCGCCCTTGAGGATGTTCTGGTGGTACGGGTCGTAGCGGTTCTTCGACTTTTCGTCGAGCTCGTACGGCGGCGGGACGATGCGCCAGCGGTCGGTGATCTCCTGCATCGACGGCTCGGGCGGCAGAGGGTCGGCGTAACGCGGGACGGTCTCGAATCCGGGCTGGCGGGAGAGGTTGCCGGGGAGCTGGACGCGGAGGAGTTGCGTGGCCTTCTCACCGTTGATCTCGATCTCGACGTCGTACGTACCTGTGGTCAGTGGCGCGGTCCAGAGAAGGGAGAAGGTGCGGTCGGCCGCGACGGTCGTTTCCCCTTTCGCGGAGCCGATGACGATGCGCACGGGCGTGCCCGGAACGGCGTCGGTGGTGCCGCTGATGACGAAGGGGACGGAGGTCGTGTAAAGGACAGGGTCGCCGTTGATGGCGATGGAGAGGAGGAGCGCGAGGATGGTGTTCACGCCCTACCTCCGGAGCGCAGAGCGCAGAGGGCAGAGGGCAGAAGTACGGAGGCGTCTTGTAGCGGCCGCCTGCGCGGCCGCGATCCGACACAACCCGCGTACCCCGGGCAGAGCCCGGGGCTACGATTGTATGGCGCGCCTTCGCGCGCCAGTGCTTGCGCTGCAGATACGCGCGAAGCCGCGCGAAGGCGCGGCTCACAATTGTGGCCCCGGGCTCTGCCCGGGGTACGCGGGGCTCGCGCATCGGTGCGGCCGCGAAGGCGGCCGCTAGAAAGCGCGCAGATCCCGGGGCTACGGGTCATTCGTCCACCCCCTCGGGGTGGCGCGGGAACTTGAACATCGGCAGCCGCACGCCGTCGAGGACGATGCGGTCGGCCCAGATGTTCTCGGGCGGGAGGAACTCGCCCGCGGCAAAGTAGGTCACGTAGTCGTCCTGCTCGATGCCGTCGCCGCTGACGCCGAGACCGCCGACGAGGGTGTCGTTGCTGTAGAGGGGCGTCGAGCCGGCGAAGAAGACGATGCCGTTCTGGTTCGGGTTCGACGGCTGGTCGCCCTGCGTGCAGGCGTTGGCGAGGTCGTTGACGAACAGCGACTGGTACCACGGCCCTTCCCGCGGATCGAGCACCTCGGAATCGATCCCGGAAGGGAAGAACGGCTGGCCGCCAAAGGCGATCGTGCGGTTGGAGACGGCGGTGTTCGCGGGGATGGACGAGCCAATACCGTGCTGGCTGAAGTACACGACGTTGCGCGACTTGGCGACGGCGACGTCGACGGAAAAGACCGTGGCGTCGGGCATGCGGTAGAGGGCGAGGATCTTTCCGTCCGTGTCGGCGACGGCGATGACCATGCGCGCGAAGCGGTTGAGCGGGAGGCGGATGGCGGCGCGCGTTTTTCTCGCCGTCGCGATCGCGCGCTGGACGATGGCGTCGACGGCGGCGGCGGTGAGGCTCGGGTGCGCGCCCGCGCTCGGACTGACGAGATATTCGTCCGCCGCGCAGCCGCCGTTCTGCGCGGCGAGGGCAAACGCGCCGTTGTCCGTGCCGGCGGTCGTATCGTCGAGGCGCACGCCGTTGGGCAGTCCGCTGGTGGCGAACGTCAGGCGGATGCCGGGTCCGAGGAACGGGAGGCGGATGCCGTCGATGAAGACGTTGCCGGGAAACGGCAGCGGATAGAACGGAACCGGGACGATGCCGAACGGGAGTCCGCCGAAGGCGCCGGTGGTGGCGGCGTACTCGGCACGCTGCGGATCACCGGTGACGCCCACGACGCCGATGGCGCCGAGGAGCTTGCCGTCCGACGCGCGGGCGCCGGTGGCGGTGACGCGATAGAGGGGAATGCCGCCCGCGTTGACACTCGCCGGGTCGGAGTCGGCGGGGAACTGCTTGCCGGTGACGATGCCGGGGCCGCAGCCGGTTTTGTCCGCCGGGTCGCAGCGGATGCCGTTGAACGCGCGCGCGCGCGGGATGCACTTCGACGGGTCGCTGAAGGTGACGTTGAAGTCGCAGCCGCGGTTCGTGTTCTCGATGCCGTACAGCGCGGCGCTGGGCGTGTTGGTGATGCCGGGAGGAAAGTGGATGCCGCTGATGAAGCGCACGGTGCGCGACGAGAGCGGCGCCTGGTTATGGCTGAAGAACGCGGCGGTGCGTGCGACGCCGATGGCGAGGTCGCGATCGCTCACCGGCGCGCCGGGCTTCTCGTACAGCGCGAGCACGCGTCCGGCGCGATCGACGACGGCGATGGTCATGCGGTCCGGCAGCGCCTTCGCAGCGGCGCGGACGATGGCGTCGACTTCGTTCGCGGCAAGTGACGTTCCGCCGTCGGAGCACGTGAGCGGGGCGATGGGAGTCATCGCGCAGGCCGGCGGCTCGAGCGCGGTCACGACCGGCTGCGGCGCGGGATTCGACGGAGAGCGTACCGTGCGGGTGCGTCCCGCCGCGTTCGTCTCTGCCGCGAGGACTAGCGTCAGCAGCGCGGCCGCGACTCTCATACCTGATAGACGAAGGTTGCGGCGTTGTCGCCGAGGATCAGCGTGTCGCCGCGCTTGAGCTGCACTTCGGTGATCTTCTGTCCGCCCATGAACGTTCCGTTCGTCGAGCTCTGGTCGATCGCCCAGACCTTCCCGTCGCGCGGGACGATGCGCAGGTGGCGCTTCGAGATACGCGTATCGGGCACCACGACCTTCGACAGCACCGGATCGCGCCCGATGTAGAAGCCGTCGTCCTCGACGATGAAGCGCTGCCCTTCCAGCGGGCCGGACGTGCAGTGCAGCATGCCGTACCACTGCATCATCTCCGTGCCCGAGGGGGCGTTGTCGGAGGGGTCCGGGATGCGGGTGCGGTCCGGCGCCGGTGCGACTGTCGGAGCGGCTGACGGCGTCAGATCGGGCGGCGGAGGGGGCGGAGCGGCCGGCTGGCGGGTTACCTTGTCCGTCGGGATATCCTCGGTCATCGCGCGGATCTTCGAGGTGGGAAGGTTGAGAGGCGGCGGAGGCGCGGCTTTCTCTCGCGCCGGAGGCGTGCGCTCCGGGCTCAGTCGCCGGAACAGGGCGATCCCCACCGGCACCAGCACGACCAGCAACAGGATCACGATCACCGCGAGCAGGATCCCCTGAAGCATGCGCCCATCCCCTCCGAGCCCGCCGAGACCTGCCTGGGCGAGCATTGCCTTCGAAATCGGTCTCTGTGGTTGAAGATGATACTCGTGACAGGTCAGACATGTACTGCGCGCCTGCGCCGTCCTGTCGTTCTGAGCGTGGCAGTCGGTGCATGCGGACTGGGCCGGCATGAGCACGTCGCTCGTCGGGACGCTCGCCCGTACGCCCTGGTGGCACTTCTCGCAGTCCACCGTGCGGTGGCGGTCGTGCGTGAACTTCGCGCCGGCGAGCCAGTTCGCCAGGATCACCGGCGGCGTCACGGCCAGGCGGCCCCCGCGCGGTTTGACCTCGTGGCAGAAGCGGCAGCGGATATCGAAGACTTTGACGCCGAGGACGACGGCGCGGTCGTCGACGTTCACTCGCTTGCGGGTGGTGAGGATGCGCCGCACTTCCGCGGGAGGCTTGCCGATGATGTCGCGGTCGCCGGAGTAGCGCGCGGCGATGTAGCCGTAGACGATGCCGTTGTCGCCGCCGTGCGGGACCTCGTCCTCGGGGAAGCGGTTGTCGAAGTCGAGGCGGTGGCAGTCGTGGCAGTGCTTCGCGAAGGTGACGGGCTTCGGATCGGCGGCACCGGTCAGATCGTGGCAGGTCGCGCACTGCAGAACGGTGCGCCTCCCCTTCGCGTTGAACACGCCTTTCGGCGCGAGATGGAACTTGTGGTCGAAGCGCAGCGTGTTCGCGTCCTTCGGATAGGAGAACTCGGGATGCTTCGGGGCACCGAAGCCGCTGACCGCGACGCGTTGCGTGGAGTGACAGGTGACGCAGGAGGTATCGGGGATCGCGCCGAGCTTCGTCGCGCCGCGATGCTCGGCGTGGCAGGCGAAGCAGTCGGGGTCGTTGTTCGCGGTCACCGCGTGCGGCTGCTGCGGGTGGCAGTCGATGCACTTCGAGCTGGAGACGCTGCGCCACGGGAGATGGCACGCGGCGCAGTCGTCGGCTACGGCCCGATCGGTGTGCGGATCGCGCGCGCGGGAGTGGGCGGAGGAGAGACCGCCGGGCATGAACACCTTCTGGCGCTCGGGGCGGATCACTTCTCCAATGACCGCGAGCGTCACGATGAGGAGTAGCGCGGTGATGGTCAGTTTCGTGAGCCAGGGGCGATGGAGCTTGTACGCGCCGGCGTAATCGAACTTGCGCGACTTCACGACCTTCACACCCGGCGCGGCGGCGACGGCGGAGCGCGCCTCCTCCCCTTCCTCGTCATTCTCATCGACAAGCACGACATTCGGCCGCTCGACGGTGATGCGCAGGAAGAGCGGCTTCGCCGGGTCGGCGAGCTGGACGTCGATGCGCAGATCACCGATCTCGATGACGTCGCCTTTGGCGAGCCGCGCGGTCTCGACGGGCTTGCGGTTGACGTACGTGCCGGTGATGGAGCCCTTGTCGGTGATGAGGTATCCGGCGGCATCGCCTTCGATGATCGCGTGCTCGAGCGCGACGGCCGGGTTCTCGGACCGCAATTCCTGATTCGTCCCTCGGCCGATCCGCAGGACGGGCGTGTTGATCGAGGTGAGCGTGAGGTTGCGGCCGGCGGCGCGCTGGACGAGGAAGCTCACAACGGAAGCCTCCCGTAATAGAACACTCCCACCACGTGCACGATCGCCATCACCAGCAGGGCGATGGTGAACGGCACGTGGATGTACAGCCAGGCCTCCATGACGTTCTTGTACCGCTGCTGATAGACCAGGCGCAGGAGGAGCTCTTTGCGCTGGCGCGACAGGACGAGCATCTGGCGCAGGTCTTCCTGTTCTTCGCTTCGGCACGAGCCCGATCAATCGCGCCCAGTCGGCCGCTTCCTGCTTCGCCCGACGTCCGACGCGACACCAGCAGGCGCCAACCCGCGAGGCCGCGAGGCATGGTCTGCTTCGCCAGCTCGTCATGGATGCGCTGGAACGCGGCGCTGCGTCCGGACGCGATGCGCGCCATCGCGCGCGCGAGCTGGTTGAGCTGATCCGACATGTCCTCCACGCTCAGGTTGCTCTCCACCTCGGTCAGCATCCGCGGCACGGTGACGTAGAGGATCGCGCCGAAGATGCCGCTGGCGACGACGATGATGACGAGGACCAGCGTCGCGACGGCGACGCGATCGTTGAAGCGCATGCCGGTGTGGAACATCAGCACGACCAGCACGAGCAGGCCGAGATAGATGTGCGACTGCAGCCACTGCTCGAGCGTGCCGAACGTCGAGCGATACCAGCGCTTGCGGATCCCGAAGAACGCGAGGAGGAGGATCAGCGCGGTGCCGGCGATGCCGTAAGCGAGACCCCAGTTCGAGCCGCCGTGAGGGAACTCGCGTTGCGCGTAGAAGTAGTAGCTCGCCGAAACGGCGATGAGCAGGACGAAGAAGATCGGCCGCCAGACCCGTCCGCTGCGCGCGATCGCCATATCATCGTTCCCCGCGCGAGATCACCAGCTCCTCGAGGGTTTCCCGGTACTCCTCCGGCGTCAGGCGGATCGCCGCACCGGTGGGACAGCCGCGCACGCACGCGGGGCCACCGCCGATGCCCCGGCATAAGTCGCACTTCACGGCGACCGTCTGCTCGACGTCTGATTCTTCTTTCTTGAAGAGCGACGTGATCCACGAGAAAAGCGTCCGCTTCGGCTCCTTGTGGACCATGAAGATGTTGCCGTAGGGGCAGTTGCGCTCGCAGTTGCCGCAGCCGATGCAGTTGCTCTTGATGTACACCTCGCCGCGCGGGTCGCGGGCGATCGCGTCCGGCGGACAATCGAGCATGCAGAGCGGGTTCTCGCACTGCCAGCAGGAGTTCGGCGCGAGCAGGTTGTACAGCTTGATGCCGGTCAGCGACAGGCGGGCCTGCCCGTCGTCGTGGACTCCCTCGCACGCGGAGATGCAGTTGCCGCAGCGGATGCAGCGGTGCTCGTCGATCATGAGCGTCTGGGTGCCCATGACCACTTCCTCGCGAATGAGGTCGCCGAGGATGTTGCCCGAGCCCGGCGTCGCCTCGGCGATGAGTCCCGCGATGCGGCGCTCCTCGAGCTTGCGCAGCGGAGCCTCGCGCAAATCGGGATGCGCGGCGAGGAAGTTGTCGAAGTCGCGCTTCGAGAGCTTGATGAGGTCCGAAGGGAAGATCGTCGTCACGGTGGCGGTGCGCGCGGCTTCGGAGAAGAGCGCGGCCTCGCCGAAGAAGTTGCCGGCGACGAGGTAGGAGAGCACGACCTCCTTGTCGCCCGATTTCTTGGAGATCTTCACCATGCCGTTGCGGATCAGGTAGAACGCGTCGGCGCGATGTCGCCCTGCTTGAAGACGACGGCGTCCTTGCCGAGTGTCTGCACGACCGCGCGGTCGACGAGCTCGCCCAGCAGCGCCTCGGGCACGCCGGGGAAGAGATAGCCGCCGAACGCGCGGAGCATGAAGGCCTGGTCGACGAGGTTCTTCGCGCGCGGCGCATTCGCGAGCATCTTGAGGATCGACTTGCGCGGGATCTCGAGGATGCGCGTCGGCGCCGTCGGCGAGTGCCGTGGCGGTGCGGCGGCGTCCGGAGATGAGGCTCATCTCGCCGAAGAAGTTGCCGGCGGTGAGCTCCGCGATCTTCACCTCGGGCGCGGAGGACTCGGGCTCGCGGCGCAGCTCGACGCGTCCCGCGGCGACGATGAGGAAATCGTTCGTGTAGTCGTTCTGGCGGATGATCGGCTCGCCGCTGGCGTACTCGCGGACTCGCGTGGCGAGGAAGGTCTCGCGCAATTGCTGTTCATCCGCGGCGGCCAGGAGCGGCACGCGGCTGCGGATCGCTTGGATGCGCTCGCGCACGGAGCCTTCCCAGAACGGCAGGCGCTCCTTGAGCACCGCTTCGTCCGCGGGCTCGACTTCACGGCCCATCAGGTGCTCGATGACTTCCCACCCCTGGTTCATGCCGAGCTTGATGAGATCGCGGCCGCTCGCGGCGCCGATGAGGAAGAGGCCGGGCACGCTCGACTCGTGGACGGGCGTAAGGATCGGACGCGCGTCGGCGCCGTCGCCGCTGTAGCTTGATGCCGACGGACTCGAAGAACTTGCGCGGCGGCATCGGCGCCGAGCTTGAGGAAGATCAGCTCCGCGGGAACGCGCGTGACGTCCCCGCGGACGCTGAGATCGGCGTAGCCTTCGAAGACTTCCTTGGCGGTCGTGTTGAAGTAGATCGTCATGCGCCCGGAGGCCTGGCGGGAGAGGACTTCGCGGGTGAGGATCTCGTTCGCGCGCGTGATCTCGGGGCCGCGGACGACGAGGCCGACGCGGTTCTCGTCGGAGAGCGCGATGGCAATCTCGAGCGCGGAGTCGCCCGCGCCGACGACGAGGATGTCCTGGTCCTGCATGCTCGGCGGGATCGTCGAGGCGATAGAGGACGTGCGGCTGCGTCGTCGCCGGGACATCCGAGCTTGCGCGGATTGCCCTGTGTGCCCATCGCGAGGACGACCTTGCCCGTGTCGTATTCCGCGCCGGCGGCGGTCCTGATGAGAAAGCGCGCTGCCCTCGCGCTTCATCGACTTCACCTCGGCTCCGAAATCGATGTTGAGCCTGCGTTCTTCGACGTACTGCTGCCACGCGGCGAGGATCGCCTCGCGCGAGCCGGCCTCGAACGGGATGTCGCCGCGCGCGGGGATCATCACCGGCTCGGCCATGACGAACTTGCGGGCCTGGTAGGCGTAGATGGTGTCGGAGAGGTGGTCGGTGCGCTCGAGGAGGACGTAGGAGAGGCCGTTCGCCTGCGCGTGGGCGGCGGTGGCGAGGCCGGCCGGGCCGGAGCCGACGATGGCAAGGTCGTATTTCATTGCGCTGCTCCGATGTCATCCCGAGCGTGAGCGAGGGACCTGGGCGGGCGGGGCACGAGGCACGTGCCTGCCGCCCCGCCCGCCCAGGTCCCTCGCTCGACGCTCGGGATGACATGGTTAGCCAAGTCGCATCTCCGGTTGGGTCGTCTCGCCAGCTTTCGTCTCGCGCGCGACGTTGAACGTCATGATGACCTTGCCGACGCGGATGAGGTCTCCGTCGGACAGCTTGCGCTGCCCTTCGACGATGCGCTCGCCGTTGACGTACGTGCCGTTGCGACTCTGGAGGTCTTCGATGACGAAGCCGTCGTCCGTCCTGAGGATGCGCGCGTGCTTCGACGACACGCTGCCGTCGGGCACCGCCAGGCCGTTGTCCTGCGCGCGGCCGATGGTGCACTCGGCGTCGAGGAGCGGATAGACCGAGTCAGGGCGGTCGTCGGGCGTGAGCGAGCCGACGATCGTCCGCTTGCGCAGGGTGATCTTCTTCTGCTGCGCCGTCGGCTCGGGCGGCGGCTCTTCGCGCACGGACGCGATGAGGCCCAGCTTCTCCAGCTTCTTCAAACGATCGGCGAGCTCCGGGCGCGGCAGGCCGATGTCCATCGCCAGATCGCGGAAGGATCGCGCCGCGGACAGCCGGAAGAGGAGCTTGAATTCCTCTCCGCTCAGACTGACCTGCTGCTGCATGGCGGGATCGTCGACGAGGCGGAACAGCGTCCCGTCCGTATACAGCGAGCTCGCTTCAGCCTTCATCTTCGCGGCCTCGACGAGCGTCTGGAGCGCGAGCGACTCGCGCTTCGCATTCTCGGGGACGGACGCTGCATCGAGGAGAGTAAACGTCCCCGCCATCCACTCGAACGCGTCGAGCACGGCCTCGGACGGATCTTCGAAGCGATTGGACTCGGCGCGGACGATGGTGTCGGCGTCGAAGACGATGCGCGTCTTGCGGCCGACGGCCTCGAGGTCGAGCGTCCCGCTCCGGCCATGCTGACAGAGGTACGTCAGCAGCTCAGCGGCCGGGAAGTGCCGCAGGCTTCCTTGGAGAACGACCTGCATGGTTACGGTAAGTGTAACTCACCATAACTCTTCGATCGGGGCGTAGCCGCCGTCCTTCGCGTAAGGTACGTACTCGAAACCGCGGCCGAGCGGATCGTCCATGCGGACCTTGGTGTAGTCGATGCCGAGGGCGGAGTAGATCGACGCGGTGACATCCTCGGGGCGGACATCGCGATTCGCGCTCCATCCGTATTCTGTAACCTGCGCGCCCGTCGCGTCGGTCTTGCCGAGAACGCGGCCACCGTGCGTCCCGCCGCCGGCGAAGACGACGGAGTTGCGGAGGTAGTGATCGCGGCCGCTCTGTCCGTTCAGCGGCCCGACGGTGCGTCCGAACTCGCTGGTGACGACGACGAGGGTCTCGTCGAGGATGTTCATGGACGCGAGATCCGTCAGCAGCGCGCCGAGGGCGTTGTCGAGCTCCGCGGCCTGCACGTAGAGGACCCGCGGTGCGGCTGTAGATGTCGGAGTGATGGTCCCAGCCGCCGAGCGTGGTCTGGATGAAGCGCGTGCCCTTCTTCGCCGCGGCGAGATTGCGCGCGACGATGAGCGAGTCGCCGAAGGTCGTGGCGCCGTAGCGCTGGTGCTCCTCGTCGTTGAAGGAGAACAGCCCGTTGATCCCCGGCGCCTCCATGAGCGTCTTCGACTGATCGTAGAAGTCGTCCATATCGTTCGCGGGCTTGCCGAGGGAGCCGTTCGCGCGGGCGGCGTCGAGCTTGTGCAGCAGGTCCCAGCGTCGCGCGAAACGCTCCGCGCCCTCGGGATGGCTGAGCGTCGCCAGCCCGTCCGCGTTGGCGATCATGCCGAACGGCGCGTACTTCGCGGGGAAATAACCGGAGCTCGGGATCTGGCCGGAGTTGAGCGCGATGAAGCCGGGCAGCACGTCCGCCGGCGTGCGCGCTGCCTGTGACTCGAGCGCGACGACCGCGCCGATGTGTGGGGCGATCGCCCCCGTCGCGCCGGTGGGATTGCGTGAAATCTGGGTCCACGTCTGCGCGAGCTGATGCACCGCGGCCCACGCCAGTCCGCTGCGGACGAGCGTGAGCTTGTCGAGATGCGCACCCGTCTTCGGCATGAGGCCCTGCGGCCAGCGCACGTCGCCGAAGCTGGTCGGCGCGAAGTCCATGGGCGTCCACGCTCCTTCCTTCAGGTCCCACAAGTCGGTCTGACTCGGGGCGCCCGTGAGGAAGATGAAGATGCAACTCTTCGCGGTGTTGCGCAGCGTGGGCGACCCGGTGGCGGTCTCCGCGAGCAGCAGCCGCGGGTCGAGCACGTCGGCGAACCAGGAGGCGACGAGACCGGTGCCGGCGATACGCATGAAGTAGCGGCGCGAGAAGTCGTTCATGAGAAGAGGAACTCCAGGGAGTTGATCAGCACATACAGCAGGTCCTCGGTGCGTTCCACGAGCGGACCGGCGCGGAGGTATTCGACAGCAATGGCTTTCTCGTCCGCCGATGGCGGCCGCGAGAGCGCGGCGAGATAGAGCTTCTCGGCGACGACATTCGGATCGTTCGTCGCCGCGAGCGTCACCTGCACGGTGTTGCCGCTACTGCGGCGGACCCGGTTCGCGACGACGGAATCGTTCATCATCCCGAGCGCCTGCGCGATCGAGCTGTCGTTCGTGCGCATCACGTCGTCGCGGTCCCCGCGGCCGAACGTGTTCAGCAGCAGGCCCGCGGCGGAGCGCCCGCCTTGGAGCGTGTCGGGAAGCTGATTCGCCTTCGGGATGAGGCCCATGCCCTGCACCTGGAATTGCACTCTCGACCCGGTCGCGGTGTATACCGCGTCGAACAGCACCTCGGACGGAAGTCTCCGCGGCTGCCGCCGCGCGAAGTACGACTCATCGGGATGCGGCCCGCTGTACGCGGACGAGAGCTGGTACGCGTTCGACAGCGCGATGGTGCGCAGCAACTCGCGGAGGCTGTAGTTCTTCGCGATGAACTCGCTCGCCAAGTCTTCGAGCAGCGCGGGGTGCGACGGCTGGGTGTCGAGCTTCGACAGGTCGAACGCGTTCACGGGCTCGACCAGGCCGCGGCCGAACATCTCCTTCCACAGCTGATTCACGGTCGCGCGCGCGAACTGGCGGTCGGCAGTGAGCATGCGTCCATAGGCGACGCGCAACGGCTCGCCGGGCTTCGGCTGCTCGCCGGTAAGGAGGAACGCCGGCGCGACGACGTCCGGCTGCCCGCTCTTCGGCTGGCGCGGTGTCTTGTTGCCGTCAGTGGTGTTCAGCCGATACGCGCCCTGAGGATTGACGTCGACGGTGTAGCGGATCGGATTGGCGTTGGGGTTCGCGGGATCGGTATAACGCTCGCCGCGTGCCCTCGTCTTCGCGAAGAACGCGGCCATCTTCCAGAAGTCCTCGCGCTTCTTGTTCCGGAGATACGTGTTCACCAGCTCGAGGTGGCCGACGCCGTCGTGACAGGAGATACAGAGCATCGGGACGCCGAGAAACTTCTCGGCGGAGTGCGCGGCGAGGTTGTCGTACGTGTCCTGCGGCGGCCCGTTCCGCTGCAGCTGGCGGACGACGTAGTTCGCGACGCCGACGTTGAAGCTGATCCCCTCCCCCGCCAGGACCTCGCGCACCATCGCGTCGTATGGCTTGCGCGACGCGATCGACTCGCGGATCCAGGCGTAGTACACGTTGCGGCCGAGGTAGTACTCACGCGAGTTCTGGGCGACCTGGACGTTCTGCACGAGATCGCCGAGCCACATCGTCCAGCGGTCGTTGAATGCCTCCGACCCGAGGAGCGCGTCGATCTTCTTCGCGCGCTTGTCGGACGCGGCATCGGCGAGAAAGGCCTGGGCCTCGTCCGGCGTAGGGATGGTCCCGGTGAGGTCGAGCGTGACCCGGCGCAGGAACTCGGCGTCGCCGGCCCGCGCGGCCGGCTGTACGCCGTCCTGCGACAGCTTGGCGAAGATGTGCGTATCGATAGGGTTGCCCGAGGACGAGCGGACGGCGCGCTGGCGCGCGGGGGCCGCGACGGCACACATCAGGAGAACCAGGAAAAGCACGGCCGCGCGTTTCATATGCAGAACGGACGCTCCTTCCCGCTTGTTCGTTTACATTTATTTTAAACCTGCACCCGATCGATTTCGTCGAGTTTCCGAATATCGACGCTGATCACGCCGTCTTCGTCGGTCGGGTTGAACATGCTCCGGAAGCGCGCGCCCCAGATGACCTCGTCAGCCTTGTAGGACGAGCGCGTGTGGACGGTCTGGGAGAACGTCTCCTCGAATCCGTTGAGCAGGACCAGGAACTCCACCTCGCACGCGCTGAAGTCCTCGGCAACCCAATCGCTGAGCGGACTCTCCGCGTTGATGGGATGGACGACGGTCCAGGAGAGCGGGAAGAAGGCGATGCTGTCCCGCTCGAGGGGGAGGGTGATGAGCTCGCGGTCGTTCACCGCGCTGTCACGCAGGCGGCGGCTGAGGAGCACGCGCGCCGAGAGATCGACGAGCTGGTTGCTGCGTTGGTTGACGATGCGGAACATGAACGCGCGCCCGCCGCGGTACGGCGCGATGACGGCGTTCCGGCTGAAGAGGATGTGCGCTTCGGGCCGGGAGAAGCGCCCGAACGAGATGCCGGCGATCACAGCGACGCCGACGAGTCCGATGAGGGTCTCCAGCGTGACGATGATGTTCGCCGCCAGGGTGGCCGGCGAGATGGTGCCGTAGCCGATCGTCGCCAGGGTGTGCACGCTGAAGAAGAAGGACTCGACGAAGCGCCCGCCCAGGGTGATCGAATGAACGCCGTGCAACGCGCCCCCGCCGGCGAGTGAGTAGATCCCGGCGAAGATCGCATTGGTGAAGAGGAACGCCGCGACAACGATGGAGAAGAAGCGCGGCCAGGAAATCGTCAACAGGTAGTGGTACGCGGAGAGCGACGCCCAGAACCGCGCCCCCTCGCGCCGGACGTTGAACGAGCCATCCCGGTTGAGCAGCCGCCGGCGGCTCTCGCGAACGACGACCGAACCGAAGCCGAGGTCGGTGGGAGGCTGGTCCTGCGGCGGCTGTGCCGCAGTCACCCGCTCTTCGACTGCAGACATGCGGTCATTGTGCTACAAAGCCACCATGCTCGATCAACTCACCGCCGAAACCTTCGAACCGCACGTCGGCACCAGCTTCTGGGTGGAGTTCCCCACCGGCGGCAAGGTCGAGCTCAGGCTCACGCGCGCGGCGAAGGTGATGGAGAGCGAGGCCGCGCGGCTGGCCCGGCATCCGTTCTCCGTGTTCTTCGTGGGACCGAAGTCGTACCGGCTGGAGCAGGCGATCTATCACGTCACCCACCCCGCGATGGAGCCGCTGGACATCTTCATCGTGCCCGTCGGGCAGGATGCGCAGACGTATCAGTACGAGGCCGTCTTCACGTAGCCGGCGGCGGCGTCCACTTCATCAGGAAGTAGACCCCGTTCGTGTCCACCTTCTCGAAGCCGAGGCGCTCGTAGAGGCGGAGCGCCGGGTTGTAGCTCTCGACGTGGATCGTCACCGGCTTCGCGGCGTTCGCGCCGCGCGCGAGGACGTCGTCAAGAAGCATCGACCCGATTCCCGAGCCGCGCCATTCGGACACGAGCGCGATGTCGACGAGGCGGATCTGATCGCGCCACTCGTCGATCCACAGGCGGCCGACCGGCTGACCATCCTTTTCGATGATGTTCCGCTCGCAGGTCGGGTAATGGATCTGGTAGTGCTGGTACTGCGCGCCGAACTGCTGGTCGAGGAACTCCTTCTTCTGGAATTCGTCGAAGGGAAACTGCTTCAGCTCCTCCTCGCGCGTGGAACCGTAGAGGAGGCGCATGAAGTGGTAGTCGGCGGGGGTGGCGGGACGAAGGGTGATCGCATCACGAGAGATGCGATCACCCCGATGGGATTGGGTCACGGTCACAATTTAGCGTAGTCGACGCGGAGCACGATGTGCTCGAACGAGGCGACGTTTCCGGAGCCGTCGACGAGCGCGAAGCGGCCGTCGACCGCGCTCACGGTCCAGGAAGACCAGCTCGGGTCGGAGTCGCCGTCGAACATCGGAACGACCACGTAGAAACCGCGGGCCAGCGCGTACGTCCCCGCTTCGTTCTGCAGACTCAGAACGAGCGGAAGCGCGGCGCTCTCGGTGCTATCCATCAGCGCGTCGCGGCGGGAGATCGTCCCTTCCGGCCGACCGCGCTCGACGCCAACACTGAGAACGACCCTCTGCACTTCATCGACAGGAACGGTGAAACCAACAGGACTGCCCTGGCACCCGGTGACGCGGCTGCATCCCCAGGCGCGGAACGGCGCGACCTTACGCTCGGCGCCGTCGAGGTACGAAAAATGCGCGACCAGTTCCACGGCGCGGCGTGCGCGCGGCTCGGCGGATGTCCCACTCGCGCCGGAAGCCGTGATGCGTGCGCCGCGTCCGATGAAGGTTCCGTCGCCCGAGGCGATGCTCGCGGCGGCGACAACGGCGTCCTGTTCGAACGCCTTGAAGCCCACCGCCAGCCGCTTCGGCGAAGCCGATTCACCGGCGAACAACTTCGGCCCGACCGTCGCTGCGGCCACGGCACACGTCGATGAAAGGACGAGGAACTGGCGCCTCCCCATGAGGTGGCGGTTCGACATGATACTTCTCCTTCGGTGTCTCTCTCTCGATCACAGGTTGCTGCTAACTACTAGCCACGCGGAGGGAAGACACCTTGGAGCGCGATGTTGAAATAGAAGGTCAGATAGGGTTGGAGGTTGTTGTGGGGCTGGTCGCCGCCGGCGGGTGGGAGGGCCTCGGGAGCCATCGAGATCAGGTTCGCGTTCGTCGTGGTCTGATAGGCATTGGTGAAACGTGAGAGCGTGTTACCGGCGGGCACCGGCGAATCGGAGACCGCGTTGTTCGCGCGGAAAGAGTGCGAGTGCGCGGGGATCTCCGACTCCAGCAACGTCACCGTCTCGGAGCCGCCGGTTTCGCCGAGGTCGTGCAGCGACAGTCCCGGGCCCTGTCCGGGATGCATCGGCGCGCGTCCCTGAAGATCGGGGAGAGCGAAGTTTGATTTTCCATCCCCGCCATAGGTGGTGCCAAGCAGCGAGAACAGCGCGGTGTTCTGAGAGAGAGGCAGGAGTTGACCGTCGCACCACGCCCACCCTTTCGGGGCGAAGTTGAACGGAAAAATCCGGATTTCAGCGACAAACGGATCGGCCATTTTCTATCTCCTCCAGTGCTTCATTCACCAGCCGTGACACAGCCTTCTCCTATGTCGGAGAGGGGAAAATGCCGAAGAGCGAGATGATGAAATCCACGCAAAGGTAAGGTTGGAAGTTGGTGTGAGGTTGACTGCCGCCAACCGGCGAGATCGAGTTCGGCGCCATGGTCACCGTGGAAACGTCCTCGAGGTATAGGAACGCACCGGCCGTGAAGGGCTGTGCGAGCACGCGACTGCCGGGGTTGACGTCCGCGGCAAGGCCGGAATTGGCCAGCATCGGATGGGAGTGCGCCGCGATCTGATTGACCGTGAGGGTGATCTCTTCCGCTCCGCCAGTCTCGGCGAGGATGAACCCGTTGCCCTGGTGGATAGGGATGCGTCCACGCAGATCGGGCAGCGCGAACGTCGACTCTCCATCGCCGCCATAGGTCGTGCCGAGCAACTGGAAGAGTGTCTCGTTCTCCGAGATCGGGAGGAGCTGCCCTTCGCAGAACATCCATCCCGCGGGCGCGAAGTTGCCCGCAAACATGCGAATTTCGCCAACGTAAGGTTGTGCCATGGTTGCAACTCCTTTCTCAATTCGGCGACGGGAAGATGCCCTGTAGCGCGATGCAGAACGACAGCGTCAGAAACGGCTGCATGTTCAGATGCGCCTGGGAGCCGCCGGTGTTGGTGACGGTGCCGGCGTTCAAGGCAACCAGATTCGCGGGCGGCCCGTAGATCTGATCGGGTGCCGACGATGCAAGGACGTTCCCCTGGCTGGTGGTCGCATTGAACGGCGCCGGGAAGTTAGCCTGCGTCGAGGACGCACTAAGTACGTGCGTGTGCGTCGGCAGCTCGGCGATGCTGAGAGTGTGCGCGGGCTCGCCTCCTCTTTCGCCGAGCGTGTGGCCACTGCCCACGTGAATCGGTGTCCGGCCTCGCAGGTCGGGCAATGCGAAGTTGACCCTGCCGTCCCCACCGAACGTGGTGCCGAGCAGCGAAAAGAGCGCCTGATTCTGATTGATGGGCAGCAACTGTCCGTTGCTTAACGCCCACCCTTTCGGCGCGAACACGAACGACATGATCCGGATCTCGCTGAGGAATGGTTCTGCCATTCTTTCCTCCTCTCAAATGATTCAATATTTCAAGGCTTGCGGCAGGTGCCCGTGGGCACGCCGCCGAAGCCGCTCGTGAGCGTTGCGCTGGCGGTACTGCCCACAACGTTCCTCGCCACGATGTAGTTCTGAACGTCTGTGATGCTCGTCCCGGAACCTGCGAAGTTCTCGAGATTGAAGGTCGACGTGTCGCGCTGGCGTACGCGGAAGTGGGCCGCACCACCCACCGACCCTGCGCTGTTGGCCGACATGTCCATGCACACCGCGGTCGTGTGACGCGCTTCGATGCGCACGCCGAACACGGAGCCGAGCGGAGCGACGGAGTTGTCGTCGGGCGCGCCGACCGTGTTGCCCGTCAACGTGAGGTCGAGACGGCCCTTCTCCGCATCGGGATCATTGTCAAACGCGTCGGATACGAAGATGCCCTCGAAGTCTGTGTGCCGGATGTCGTTGTTCGTCACCGCAACGACCGCGTCCGCGTCGCCACGGATATCGATGGCGATACCGAAGAGATCGCGCGACCCGGAATCGACGTTTGCGTTGCCAATGACATTGCCGGAGATCGTCCCCTTTACGAGTGCCGCGTTCGTCGACGTCGTCGAGGTGACCACATCGATCGCGTTGCTGATGCTGCCGATGATCTCCAGATTGTTGAGAATGTCGAAAGTGAGATCGGCGCTGTCGCTCGCGCCGAGGCTGATCGCTTTCCCGTTGTTGCGGAACTCACTTCCCGTGACCGAGACCGTTTGAGCGCTCGTATTCGCGAAGTTCGTCAGGAATGCACTCGCGCGGATCCCTTGGAACTCTGAGGCGGAAACCGAGATCGTTGCCTGCGCCGTACCGGTGCCAAGGACCGCCACGCCGTTGCCGCCGGTCGTGACCGAGTTGGGACCGATCAGACTGTTGGTGATGTTGAGACCGGAGAGCACACCGTTGGAGTTGGTCACACGGACCTCGTCTTCGTACGATCCGTTGAGCGTGGAGCTTGTGATCGCGACGTTACCGGTCACCTGATTGAGTCGGATGTTCGCTTCACCGACCGCGTCGCCGCTGTTCGTGACGCTGCTGTTCGCAACCGTCAGACCGTTCACACCGTTGGCAAAGATCCCATTGCCGTCCGACCCGGAGATGCTCATCCAGTTGAAGGCGGCCAAAGCGGTATTGACCAGCGAGATGCCGTCGCCGGTCGTATTGACGATCGTGCCGCCGCTGTTCGCAGCACCGGTGCCGAGAACCTTCAGGCCCCCCGCGGTACCAGTGTTGTTCACCACAATCCCGTTCACCGTGCCGGTCGAAGAGATGCTAGTGAAGCCGAGGTTCGCCGCGCCGATGGAGGTGTTGGTGACCGAGAGGCCGACCCCCGCGGCTGCGCTGATCGCGCCGCCACCCGAGGTCACCTGCATACCGGCGACACCGGTGAAGAGACCCGAGCCGGCGATGGTGACGCCGCCGGTCGTACCGTACGCGTTCAGCGAGCCCCAGGCGAGGTCGCCGCTGACGTTGGTGAAGGAGACGGCGGTCCCGCCCGTCGGGCTGGCGTTGGTCGCAACCGTCCACGTACCGGCACTGACCGTGTCGAACGCCGCGGTGCCCGCGTTCGCGTCGAACCGGGCGGTGTTGACGGAGATGCCTTGACCCGGTGTGCCAGCGCCGATGGTGACGTTCGCCACACCGTTGATCACGAGACTGTCTGCCGCCGCTCCATTGACGACGATGCCGCTGCCGGTCATGGATGTAACACTTCCGTTACTGTATGAGAACACGACGTTGCCGTCCGTGGCCAGCAGGTTTATGCCGTCCCCCATCGCCACGACGTCCGTGGTGTTGATGGCGACAGTCGTCCCGACCGCGTTGTTGGCATTGATGTCGATACCCTCGCCTGCCGAGGCGTTGACCCCGTTCGAATAGATCGTCGCCGACGCGGGGGCCGCGCCCGACGTCACGTCGATGCCGTTTCCGCTCGGGCTGGCGATGTTGAGGCCCGCGATCTCGACGCCGGTGACGTTGCTGACGAGAACCGTGTCTCCCGCGATCGCGGTCACGGTCGGGCGCATGCCCGGCGCGACGAGGGTCGTCGGGAAGCCGTTGCCGTTGAGATTGCGCGGGATGATCAGGCCGATGCCCTGGCCCCACAGCTTCTGCGACGGCTCGAGGGCGATGCTGCCCGCGACGGCCGAGGTGTGGACGAAGATGTAGTCGCCCGCGCCGTCGACGTCGCCGCCGCCGTTGAGCGAAGCGAAGTCGTTGAACGGCGCGTCCGACGTACCGTCGCCGCCCGCCGGAGCCGAACCGTTCACGTACCAGATCATGTCGTGGATCGTGATGGACACCGTGCCGGTGGCGGTCGCGACGCCGTTGCTGAGGGTGTACTGGAACGAGCCGCTGGTGGCGCCCGGGGACGGCTGGAAGCTGAACGTGCCGTTGCTGTTCAGGCTCACGTTGCCGCCGGTGACGGCGCAGTCGTACGGCGCCGTGCCGTCCGCGCAGCCAACCACGCCGGTGATGCTGATCGGATTGCCTTCGATCGGATCGGAGTCGTTATCCAGCACGCCCGTCGAGGACGGCGTGGTGTCACCGACGAACGGCGTGCCGGCCGGCCCGAGGTCGACGCGAAGCTCGGTGTTGCCTTCCGTCTCCCACGAATCGTTGGCGGCCACCGGCGCGTCCGGCACCGACGTGATGGTGATGGTGAACGTCTGCGGGGCGGATGTATCGACGCCGCCGTTCGCCGTGCCGCCGTTGTCCGAGAGCGTGACCGTCACCGTCGCCGTGCCGAAGGCATTCGGCGCCGCGGTGAACGAGAGCACGCCCGCCGGGCTGATCGACGGCTGAACGGAGAAGAGGGCGTTGTTGTCGTTGGAGGTGTTGAAGGAGACCGTCTGGCCCGACTCGTTCGCTGGGCCCGCGTTGATCCCCGTCGCCCAGGGGGCCGAGTACGCGCCGCTATCCTCGGCCACGGTGACATTGCCGCCGCCCGCGAAGGAAGGCGCGTCGTTGACCGCGTTCACCGTGATGGTGAACGTCTGCGGCGCGGAGGTGTCGACTCCGCCGTTCGCGGTACCGCCGCTATCCGAGAGCGTGACCGTGACCGTCGCGCTGCCGAAGGCGTCCGAGGCGAGCGTGAAGGTCAACACGCCGCTCGGCGAGATCGAAGGCTGGACGGCGAAGAGGGCGTTGTTGTCGTTGGAGGTGTTGAAGGAGACCGTCTGGCCCGACTCGTTCGCCGGACCCGCGCTGATCCCGGTCGCCCACGCGGCCGAGTACGCGCCGCTGTCCTCGTTGACGGTGACGTTGCCGCCGCTCGTGAACGAAGGCGCGTCGTTGACCGAGTTGACGGTGATGGTGAAGGTCACGCTGGGCGATGTGTCGTCGCCGCCGTTCGCGGTGCCCCCGTCGTCGGTCAGGTAGACCGTCACCGTCGCGCTGCCGTTCGCGTTCGCGGCCGGCGTGAAGGTCAGCACGCCGCTCGGCGAGATGGCCGGCTGCGCGGAGAAGAGCGCGTTGTTGTCATTCGAGACGACGAAGCTCACGTTCTGGCCGGACTCGTTGGCCGGACCGGCGGAGATCGCCGACGCCCAAGCCGCCGAGTAGGCGCCCGAGTCCTCGTTGACCGTGACGTTGCCGCCGCCGGTGAACGACGGCTCGTCGTTGACCGGGGTCATGGTGATGGTGCTGGTCTGCGGGTTCGAGGTGTCGTCACCGCCGTTCGCGGTGCCACCGTTGTCCTGTGCGACGACGGTGATGGTCGCGGAGCCGTTCGCATTGGCGGCCGGTGTGAAGGTCAGCGTGCCGTTCGGCGCGAGCGCCGGCTGCACGGCGAAGAGCGCGTTGTTGTCGTTGGTGACCGTGAACGTCACGGTCTGTCCCGATTCATTGGCCGGACCGGCGGAGATGGATGTGGCCCAGTTCGGGTAGGTCTGGGGGCCGGAATCCTCGAGGACGATGACGGTCGGGCCGGCGAGGAACGACGGCGGATCGTTGACCGGGCCGACAGTGATGGTCACCGTTGCGTTGTCGGTGCCGCCGTTGCCGTCATTCGCCTGGTAGACGAACGAATCGCTGCCGTAGAAGTTCAGGTTCGGCGAATAGTTGACCGTGGCCGTGGTCGGACCGGTCGGCACGATCGGACCGAGGGTGCCGTTGGCCGGCCCGGAGACGATGGAGAACGTCAGTGGGTTGCCGTCGGCGTCACTGCCGCTCAGAGTGATGGTCACGGTGGTGTCTTCGTTGGTGGAAGCCGCCACGTCGTTCGCCACCGGAGGTGTGTTGCAGGTGATGAGCGGAGCAACGCCCACCGGGAGCGACGGCCCGGCCGGCGAGCAGACGCCGGTCGTGACGACCGGGAACACGCCCGTCGGGACGCCGTTCGCCGGGAAGGTTGTACCCATCGTGTTGACGGTGCCGCAGGCAGTGAGGGTGATCGTCCCCTGCTGCGAGGGCGGCAGGCCGGAGGTCGAGCCGATCGGCCGGACGTCGCCGTTGCCGTTGGTCCAGACCACGTTGCCCGAATGCGAGCGGACGGTGATGTCGCCGCCGGAGCGGCCGGGAACCGGAATGCTGTACTGGCCGATCGCGCGGAGGTGCGCGGTGTCCAGGTTCGCGCTGGCTTTGGACGCAACATTGATGTTGCCGCCTTCACCACCGGTGAATGTGGAGCTCGCGTCAGCAACGCGGCCGCTGGCCGTAACGCCGCCGGCGAGCGCGATGATGCGGATGGTGCCGCCGTCGGCCAGGGCCGTCAGCGCGTTCGCGGACGACGAGAGCGGATACACGGAGCTGCTTCCCGGAGCGGGTCCGAGGATGGTGATGTTGCCGCCGGCGAAGAGGTCCACGCCACGGTTCTGCGCGTTGCCCGTGAGCATGCCATCGGCGCGGATGTTGCCTTTGCGGCCGAGGGTCGCGCCGGCGACGCCGAGGTCGCGGGAGTCGACGGTCAGGTTCTTTCCGGAGCGGATGGAGACGCGGCTGGAGGTGTTCTGGCGGGACGTCGACGCGACGAGGCCCTTGACTTCGACGCCGCAGCCTTCGATCGAGATCGGTCCTGTGCCTTGCGTCTCACCCTGCGTAATGATCGCGGCGTTCCCGCCGATGACGACGCCGGGCTCGGCAAAGGTGCTGGACTTGACGACGATCTCGCCGCCCTTCTGCAGCCCGCCGCCACCGAAGAGGTATCCGCCCATGAGTCCGGACGGATTGCGGCTCGGGCCAGAATAGAGGTTGCCGTTGATGCTGACCGGGCCGGAGCCGTTGACGGTGATCTTGCCCGCGGTTCCGCTGAAGCTGCCGGCGTCGATCGTCGCGCCCGCGCCGATCGTGGTCGTCCCGGTCACGTTCGCGGTGACGTTGCCGCCATTCGCGACGGAGCTGACCAGCGCGGCCGTCGAGACGATCGCACCGGGAGTCGCTCCGGCAGTGCCGTTCACGACGAGATTGCCGCCGACATTCAGCGTGATGCTCGCCGGGCTTCCCGTTCCGAGGCGATCCTCGGAATACAGGGCGCTGCCGGCGTTCAGGGTCATGTTGCCGCTGACGTTGAAGGTCATGGCACACGGACCGCCGATCAGGCCGTCGTTGCAGTTCACCGTGCCGTTGATGGTGAGATTGCCGTCGTTCACCGTGAAGACGCCGTTGTTGGCGCCGTCATGGTCGCTCGACCCGCCGTCGAGAGCGGCGAATGTGGTCGTGCCGCTGATTGTGATGTCGTGAGCAAAGGCGGTGGGAACGATGATCAGGACCAGAAAGGAAAGCAGAAGCCTGACCGACAGGGATCGCATACAGAAGCCCCTCCGTAATACTGCCGTGAACAGAAACTGAGGTTGGACCTGCGAATGGAAATGGCGTCCGGTTCCACAGTGCCGGAACGCCCGACCGTAATGAGTTAATTACAAAGACGTTACGTGAATCTCTCTCGGACGGTAGCAGACAATTTAGCGTCACTTGGGGGCGGGGCGCAAGCACTGATTTGCGCGCTGAGTCCCAAATGAAACAAGTGCCTTGCGAAAGGGCGCATTCAGCCTAAAAGCAAATCGGGAGCGCCCTTGCGGGCGCTCCCGGTTTCGGTTGGTGCGAAGTGCAGGACTCTACAAACCCGGCCACGTGCGGCACTGGCCGTTGGTCGCCTCCGTGAACCCGGTCGCGCCGCCGAACGTGCTCGCATCCGTCGGAGAGCTGGCGGGGTTCTCGGCATTCAGGTGCGATTCGGTCTGCGCGGTGGTGAGGATCTCGCCAGGAGTCCCGTCGCCATCCGTCAGACGCTCGATCCTGAAGACGGCGCTATCGCGGACGCGGGCGCGCAAATCCTCGACCACGAGGCCGTCGCCGTTGTTGCCGCTGATGTTCGCGCACGCGCTCGTGGTGTGACGCACGTCGACGAGCATGCCGTAGAACTGACCGACCGGCGCGACGCTGTTGTCGTCCGGCTGGCCGCCGATGTTATTCGTCAGGGTGAGGTCGAGCAACCCGCCGCCGGCCGCGTCGCCGAAGTCCGCGGACGACACCCAGATGGGTTCGAAGTCGGAGTTCCGCACGTTGTTGTTGGTGATGGCCAGGGTCGTATCGCCGTTGTTCCGGAGATCGACCGCGATGCCATAGAGGTTCTGCGAGCCGGAGTCGAGCGAGCCGTCGCCGATGTCGTTGTTGTTGATGACGCCGCGCGTGGTGGAGGAAGTCGTGGCGTCGGCGGACGACACGAACTCGATCGCGTTGCTGATGTGATCGACGAAGTTGTTGTTGTCGATGTCGAAGTCGTGATCCGCGCTCTGGCTCGAACCGATCGACACGCCCTTACCGTTGGTTGTGAACGTCGATCCGGAAACCGAGACCGTTCCCTTACCGGTGTTGGACATATTGCTCATGATCGCGCTGGCACGGGCGCCGGTGAAGGTGGTGCCGCTGACGTTGAACGTCCAGTTGGCGGTATTCGTGCCGATGAGCGAGATCAGGTTGCCGCCGGTCACGGCGCTGTTCGGACCGAACGTGCCGCCGGTGATGTTCAGCGTGAAGCTGCCGCTGGTCGGCGTGATGCGGATCTCGTCCTCGGAGGAACCGGTGACGTTGGTGTTGCTCAGGGAGTTGGTGCCCGCCATCGCGTCGAAGCGGATGCCCGCCTCGGTACCGGTTGCCGTGTCGGAGTTGTTGGTAATGCGGCTGTTGTTGATGACGAGATCCGTCGCCAGCGTACCGCCGATACCGCTGCCGTCGTTGTTGTCGATGAACATGTAGCTCAGCTGGACGTCGGTGGAGTCGTTGATGGTGATGCCGTTGACGGTCTTGTTCTGAATCGCGCCGCCGGTGCACGTGGCGGCTGAGGTGCAGGATCCGGCGTTGCCGCGCACCATCAGGCCTGCGCCGCTGGAGCCGGTCGCCGACAGCACGATGCCGGCGTTGCCGCCGCCGTTCGAGCTGATGCTGCGGAGCTCCATGCCGTTCGCACCGATGGTGGTGCTGGCGACGTTCAGCGCGGTTGCGGTGGTCGTCACGATCCGATTGATCAGAGATCCGGCCGTCGTCTCGTCGCAGCCCGCGTCGTCGCAGACTTCGACCGTGCCGCCGCCGGTGGCCGAGAACGCCGTCGTGGTGCCTGTGGAGAGCTCGAGGCCGCCGTTGAAGCGGATGGTGGTGCCGCCGTTGTTTGTCAGCGAGATGCCACCGCCGTTGTTGGCGGCGCCTCCGCCGACCGGATCGGTGGTTCCGTCGAGGTCATCGATCGCACCGGCGAAGATCTTCGTGCCGCCGGTGGAGTTGGCGATGGAGATGAGCTGGCCAGCGTTGTCGTAGATGGTGCCGTTATACGTCGACGCCACTGTACCGCCGCTGATGGCGAAGTCCGTCGTGGCGGCGTTCTGGATCGCGCTGCCGGCGCCTGCGGTAAACGTACCGGCCACCGTGGCCAGGCTGACGCCCGTCGTCGCACTGTTCGTGCTGCTGATCGTGTTCGGCTGCAAGTTGATCGTGACCGTATTGAGGTCGACCGCCGGACCACCGGCGGCTTGAATCACCGGGTTGTTGGTGTTGGCGACGATCTGCAAGCCCGCCGAGCCGGTGTAAGCGGCTCCGCTGCTCGCGAACAGACCGACGCCGCCGTCAGCGTAGATGTTCAGCGTGGAGAAGGAGAGATCGCCGGCAACGGTCGTGAGAACGACGCCGCGGCCGCCGACACCATTGCCGGACTGGCCGACGTTCGTGTTGCCGCCGCTCACGGTCTGGAACGTACCGCCCACCGCCGCGTCGAACGTCGCGGTACTGATGTTCACGCCGGTGCCCGCGGTGTTGCCGGTGATGTTGTTGTTCGTGAAGCCGGTGATCGTCGTCGCCGTGACGAGGCCGCCGGAAATGTTCACACCGGCAGCACCGGATGTGACGGTGTTGCTGGAGAAGACGATCGTGCCCGTACCCGTGCTGGTTCGGGCGTAGTGGAAGCCGTCGCCCGTCGAGGTGATGGTGTTGCTCTGGACGACGGCGATCGCGGTGCCGGAGCTGGCGTGGTTGACGTCGATGCCTTGCAGCGTTGCCGCGGAGATCGTGTTGTTCGATGCCGAGAACCCGCCGGCGCTGGCGCCGCTGGTTGTCAGATCGATGGCGTTCGTCGTACCGCCGTCGATCGACAGCCCCTGCACGTCGACGCCGGAGACGTTCAGGATGCGGATGGTCTCATTCGCGCTGCCGCTCGGTCCGATGAGCGGCTTGTTCGTGGCGTTGATGAGGGTCAGAGGCACGCTGTTCGCCGTAACGCTGAGCGCGACGCCCTGGCCCCACAGCATCTGGTTGGCCTTCATCAGGTTGGAGCCGCCGTGGTTGGCATTCGTGCCGTCGCCTTCCATCACGTAGATCAGCTCACCCGCGGTCGATGCGGCGATCGCGGCGGCCAGCGTCTGGTGCGGCGTGGCGGACGTACCGTTGCCGGCGGACGGAGCGTTGTTCTTGACGTAGCGGATCGCCGGAGCGTGCACCGTGAAGTTGACCACGCCGGTGGCGTTGTTCGCGGCGTCGTTGATCGTGTACGTGAACGAATCGCCGCCGAGGTAGCCGGCGTTCGGCGTGTAGTGGAACGAGCCATTTGAGTGCATCGTGACGGAGCCGTTCGTCGTGGTCGTCGTGGCTTGGCCCGCGCCCGGCACGGCGACGGCGCCGGCGTTGCCGGTCACGAAGGTGACCGTGAGGTTATTGAACAATGGGTTCGTATCGGGGTCGGTGTCGTTCGCCTTTACACCCGTGGTGCGGGGCGTCGTATGGACGTCACCCGTCGTTGCCACAGGCGTGGGGGACGGAAGAGGGAGCCCCGCGATTTGGACCAAGGTGCCGCCGACGGCGTTGTAGGTGTCGGCGACCGCGGTCGGCGCTTCGTTCAGGTCGACCACCGTCACGGTGACCGTGGCCGTGTCGCTGAGGTTCGGGGTGCCGTTGTCCGTGATCTGCACCGTCAACGAGAAGGACGGCGTCACCTCGAAGTTCAGGAGCGTGGAGTTCGCGACGGTGATCTGGCCGGTGTTGCTGATCGCGAACGCGCCGCCGCCGTTGCCCGCCGTGATGGCAAACGTGTACGACTGGCCCGTGTCCTCATCGGTGAACGGCAGCACCGCGCCGACGTTCGTCCCATTCGCACTGTTCTCGTTGATGCTGCGCGAGGCGTCGGGCAGAACCGGCGCTTCATTCACGTCCGTCACGGTCACGGTGACGGTGGCCGTATCGCTGAGGTTCGGCGTGCCGTTGTCCGTGACCTGCACGGTCAGCGCGTACGGATCGTCCGGGCCCTCGAAGTTGATGGCGCCGTTCACGGTGATCTGACCCGTGCTCCCGTTGATCGCGAAGACGTTACCGGTGTTGCCGCCGATGATGGAGTAGGTCAGCGTCTGGGCCGGGATGTCCTCGTCGATGGCCGTGACCGGCAGACCCACGTTCGTACCCACGGAGCTGTTCTCCGCGATCGAACGCGCTGCGTCGCTGTAGACCGGTGCGTCGTTGACGTCGGTGAGGTTGATGGTGACGTTGGTCGACCCACCCTGGTTCGGCGGGTTGGGCGGACCGGCATCGGTCACCGTGACGGTGAGCGTGAACGTCGGATTGGTCTCGTAGTTCACGGCCGTCACGTTCGCGACGGTGATCTGGCCGCTGTTGTCGATGGCGAACGCGCCGCCGGTGTTACCACCCGTGATCGAGTAGGTGTGCGTCTGGCCCGTCGTGTCGGGCTCGGTGTAGGTGATCGGCGTGCCGACGTTCGTGCTGTTCGGGCTGTTCTCCGCCAGAGTGAACGGTCCGGCCGCGTTCACGACCGGCGCTTCATTGAGATTGTTGACGTTGATCGTGACCGTGGCGGTGTCGTTGAGCGTGCCCGCTCCGTTGTCCTGAACCTGCACGGTCAGCGAGTACGACGCGACCGACTCGAAGTTGATCGGGTTCGCGACGGTGATCTGGCCGTTGCCCGGGTTGATCGCAAACGCGCCGCCGGTATTGCCGGCGGTGATCGAGTACGTGAGCATCTGGCCCATGTCCGGATCCGACGCGACGACGCTGCCGACGACCGTTCCGGTCGACACGTTCTCGTCGACATTGAACGACTGGTCGTTGACCACCGGCGCCTCGTTCAAGTCGAGCACAGTGATCGTGATCGTCGCCGTGTCCGTGAGATTGCCGGCGCCGTTGTCCTGGACCTGGACCGTGAGCGAGTACGACGAGAGCGATTCGTAATTGATGGGGTTCGCGACCGTGATCTGGCCGTTGCCCGGATTGATCGCGAACGCGCCGCCGGTGTTGCCGGCGGTGATCGAGTACGTCAGCGACTGCCCGCTGTCCTCCTCGGTCGCCACAACGGTCCCGACGACCGTGCCGATGGAGCTGTTCTCCATCACGTTGAACGACTGGTCGTTGACGACCGGTGCGTCGTTCATGTTGGTGAGGTTGATGGTGACATTCGTCGAGCCGGCCTGATTCGCCGGGTTGGGCAGACCGGCATCCGTCACAGTGACGGTGAGCGTGAACGTCGGATTGGTCTCGAAGTTCACGGCCGTCACGTTCGCGACAGTGATCTGACCGCTGTTGTCGATCGCGAACGCCCCACCGGTGTTGCCGCCGGTGATCGAGTAGGTATGGGTCTGCCCCGTCGTGTCGGGCTCGGTGAAGGTGATCGGCGTGCCGACGTTCGTACCGTTCGCGCTGTTCTCCGCCAGGCTGAACGGACCGGCCGCGTTGACGACCGGCGGCTCATTGAGGTTGTTGATGTTGATCGTGATCTGCGCCGTGTCGGTGCCGATCGGCGTGCCGCCGTCGGTGATCTCGATGGTGAAGACGTACGACGCGGCGACTTCGAAGTTGAGCGTGTTCGTGACGGTGATGACGCCCGTCGTCGGATGGACCGCGAACTCGCCACCCGCGTTGCCCGCGATGATGGCAAAGGTGTCGCTCGGGCCGTCCGGATCGCTGAAGGCGATGCTGCCCACCACCGTGCCGTTCGCGCTGTTCTCATCGACGTTGAACGACTGGTCGTTGACGACCGGAGGCTCGTTGGCGTCGGTGAGATTGATGGTGATGGTATCCGAGCCGCTGAGGAACGGCACACCGTTGTCCGTCACCTCGACGGTGAGCGTGAACGTCGGATTGGTCTCGAAGTCGAGGTCCGTGACGTCGGCAACGGTGATCTCACCCGTGCTCGGGTTGATCGCGAACGCGCCGAGAGCATTGCCGCCGGTGATGGCGAAGCTGTGCGTCTGGCCGGTGTCCTGATCGGTGAAGGTCACCGTGCCGACGACCGTACCGTTCGGGCTGTTCTCCGGCAGCGAGAACGTGGCCGGATTGACGTCAGGCGCCTCGTTGACGTTGGTGATGTTGATGGTGAAATTCTCTGTGTCGTTGAGGCTCGGCGTCCCGTTGTCCGTGACCTGCACGGTGAGCGTGAAGGTCGGGTTCGTCTCGAAGTCGACCGCGGCCGAGTTGGCGACGGTGACCTGGCCCGAGCTCGGGTTGATCGCGAACGCGCCGCCCGTGTTGCCGGCGGTGATCGCGTACGTCAGCGTCTGGCCGCTGTCAGGATCGGTCGCGGTCGCGGTGAACACGACCGTTGTGTTTGCGCTGTTCTCCGCGAGCGCGAACGGTCCGGCCGCGTTCACGACCGGCGCTTCATTGAGGTTGTTCAGGTTAATCGTGATCGTCGCCGTGTCGGTGAGGTTGCCCGTGCCGTTGTCCGTCACCTGCACGGTGAGGTTGAACGTCGGATTGGTCTCGAAGTCGAGGTCCGTGAAATCGGCGACGGTGATCTGGCCGGAGCTCGCGTTGATCGTGAACGCGCCGAGGGCGTTCCCCCCGGTGATGGCATAGGTCAGCGTCTGGCCTGCGTCTTGGTCGGTTGCGGTGACGGTCCCGACAACGGTGGTGTTGGCGCTGTTCTCGTCGACGCTGAACGACTGGTCGTTGATGACCGGCGCGTCGTTCACGTCGTTGAGATTGATGGTGATGGTCGCCGTGCCGCTGAGGTTCGGCGTCGGTGCGCCGATGTCGGTGACCTGCACAGTGAGGCTGAAGGTCGGGTTGGTCTCGAAATCGAGATCGGTGACGTCGGCCACCGTGATCTCGCCGGTGCTCGCGTTGATCGCAAAGGCGCCGAGGGCATTGCCGCCGGTGATGGCAAAGGAGTGCGTCTGACCGGTGGTGTCGGGCTCCGTGAACGTCACCGTATGCACCGAGGTGCCGTTCGCGCTGTTCTCGTTGATGGCCACCGTGGCCGGGTCGACCACCGGCGCCTCGTTGAGGTTGTTGAGGTTGACGGTGATGGTCGCGGTGTCGCTCAGATTGCCGGTGCCGTTGTCCGTCACCGTCACGGTGAGCGAGAACGTCGGGTTGACCTCGAAGTTGACGTCGTTGACGTCGTTGACGGTGATCGCGCCGGTCGACGGGTTGATCGCGAACGCGCCACCGGTGTTGCCGGCGGTGATCGCGTATGTGAGCGTCTGGCTGGCATCCTGATCGGTTGCCGTGACCGTGCCGACCACCGTGCCATTCGCGCTGTTCTCGTCGAGATTGAAGGTGGCGTCATTCGCCACCGGCGCCTCGTTGAGGTCGTTGAGATCGATCGTGACGGTCGCGGAGCCTGTCGCGTTGCCCGCGCCGCTGTCGTCCGTGACTGTAACGGTGAGGCTGAAGGTCGGATTCGTCTCGAAGTCCAGTGCCGCCATGTTGGCGACGGTGATCGCGCCGGTCGACGCATTGATGGCGAACGCGCCGCCGGTGTTGCCCGCGGTGATCGCGAACGTGTGTGTGTCGCCCGGATCGTTGTCCGTGAACGTCACCGTGCCGACGGCCGTGAGGTTCGCGGAGTTCTCATCGAGCGAGAACGTAGCCGCGTTGACGACCGGCTGATCGTTGATCGCGAGGACCGTGATGTCGACCGTGTCGACATCCTGCAGCGCCCCGCCGCTTCCGGTGTTGCCCTGATCGTTGGTGGTGATCGTGAGCTGTGCAAGGCCGTTGAAGTTCGGCGTCGGATTGAAGATGAGGCCGTCGAG
This sequence comes from uncultured Acidobacteriota bacterium, assembly GCA_963821585.1. Lineage (GTDB taxonomy): Bacteria > Acidobacteriota > Thermoanaerobaculia > Gp7-AA8 > Gp7-AA8 > QHVT01. Next base: position 545,450 of record CAWGEI010000003.1, on the reverse strand, counting down.
CGAGGCGTTGATGTTTGCAATCGTGCCGGTCAGCGTCACGTTCGCGGTGTTGTTGTTCGAGATGGTGGCGCCGGTGTCGGCTGTCAGTGTGCCGTTGGTGACGGCGAGCGTGACCTGCAGGGGGTTCGCGCCGGCGTCGACGTCGGCGATCTGGATTCCGTTCCCGCCGCCGACGGTGAACGTCAATGCCGTGTCTTCATTCGTCGTCTGTGCCGCCGGCACCGCGTTCACCGGTACCTCGTTGACGTTGTTGAGGTTGACCGTGATGGTTCCGGAACCGGCCGCGTTGCCCGCGGCGCTGTCGTCCGTGACCGTCACTGTGAGGCTGAAGGTCGGCGTAGTCTCGAAGTCGAGCGCCGCGCTGTTCGCCACAGTGATCGCGCCGGTCGACGCATTGATGGCGAACGCGCCGCCGGTGTTGCCCGCGGTGATCGCGAACGTGTGTGTGTCGCCCGGATCGTTGTCGCTGAACGTCACCGTGCCGACGGCCGTGAGATTCGCGGAGCTCTCGTCGAGGGAGAACGTCGCGGCATTGACGACCGGCTGATCGTTCACGGCGAGGACGTTGATCGCAATGACGTCGACGTCCGACTGAGCGCCGCCCATGCCGGTGTTGCCCTGGTCGTTCGTGGTCACGGTGATCTGTGCGCCGGCGCCATTGAAGTTCGGCGTCGGGTTGAAGACGAGCCCCTGCAGCGAGGTGTTGATGGCGGCGTTTGTACCGCTGAGCTGGACGTTCGCGGTGCCGTTGCCGCTGATGGTGGCGCCGGCGCTGGCGGTGATCGAGCCATTCGCCGCCGCGAGGGTTACGACGGACGACGAACCGTCGACGTCGCTGATTGAGATCGCATTGCCGTTCCCCGTGGAGAACGTCAGCGCCGTGTCTTCGTTCGTCGTCTGGCCGCCCGGCACCGCATTCACCGGAGCGTCGTTGACCGCGACGATCGCGACGCTCTTCGGCACCGTGTTGCTGTCGGCGTCACCGTCGTTGACGACGAACGAGATGCTCCGCGCCGTCGTGGTCGGGTTGTCGGAGCTGTTCGCGTACGTGACGCTGCGCAGCACGGCCTGGTAATTCACGACCGTGTCGGTCCCGGTGAGCGTCAGCACGCCACCGATGTAGCTCGCGGTGATCGAGGTGCCGCCGGTGTTCGCGGCGAGCGTCTCGGACGCGCCATCGAGGAGGTTCGTGATCGTGACGGTCGCCGACTCGAGATTGGTTTCGTCATCCGTGACGGCGATGTTCCCGTCGACCACGACCGCCGCCCCACCCTCGGTGAAGCTCGGCGAACCCGGTCCGGATACAAGCTCGGGCGGCTCGGGGCCGTCGGTGAGATTGATCGTGATCGTCGCCTCGGCGTCACTGTCGCCGTCGTCCACGCTCACGGTGAGCAGGAACTGCGGAGTGGTCTCGAAGTCGAGCGCGGCGCTGTTCGCGACGCGGATCTGACCCGTCGACGCGTTGATCGAGAACGCACCGCCGGTATTGCCGGCCAGGATCGAGAACGACAGATTGCTGTCGTCGACGTCATCCGCGTCCACCGTTCCGACGATCGTATTATTCGGGCTGTTCTCCGGGATGGTGAAGGTCTCGTTGTCGATGTCCGGTCCATCGTTGACCGACGTGACGGTGATCGTCACGGTGGCGTTGCCGCCGATGCCCTGCGGCGCTCCCTGCTGCTTGGTCGCGGTGTAGACGAAGGAGTCGGTGCCGGAGAAGTTGTTGGCCGGCGTGTACGTGAAGCCGCCGTCGGCGTTGACCACGACGGTGCCGTGCGAGGGGGGGAGAACAACGAGGCCACGAGCTTGTCCGCGTGCGGATCGTTGATCAGCACACCCGTCGCGGCCGGGACGATCTTCTTCGTGTCCTCGGGCGTCGTATACGCGTCGGGGCACGGCGCGTTCGGGTGCTGCTGGCCTGCGCACGGCGGGTTCGGGTTCTCGCCCGTATTGACCGCGATCACCACCCGCGCAACATTCGACTCCTTGCCGCTTCCGACCGTGACGGCCTTGTACTCGAACTCGTCGTCGGTCAGGAGCTGCGGGTGCGTCGGCGAGTAGGTGAAGCTGCCGTCGTCGTTCAGCGTGACCGTACCGCGCGTCGCCTCGCGGACCTTCTGTGCCTTCAGCGCTTCGCCGCCCGGAACGGCGTCGTTGTCCAGGACGCCCGGGGCGCCGACCACGAGGCTCTGGTCGGGCTCGCGCAGGTACATGTTGTCGTCGGCGTACGGGAAGTCGCTGGCGAGGTAGGCCGTCGCGGCAAAGTAGAGGTGGTTGTCCAGGTCTGCATCCGGCCAGGCCAGGATGCGGAGGAGGCGCAGGGTCGAGGTGCCGTTGCTGGCGAGGCCGACCACGGCCGGCTTGACGTTGCCCCAGTCGAGGAGCGCGCCGTCCATGGTGATGTGCCGGTCGGCGCCGAAACCGATTCCGCGGCGGCGGGTGGGCGGCTGCGGGATGATGATCGGGGTACCGTCCTGGTTCGCGACCGAGGTATGAACGCTGCCGTTGCGGGAGGCGTCGAAGTACGCGGTGATCTGCGCGGGGAGCTCGGGCCCGAAGACGCCGAAGGGAATCCGGGTCTCGAGGGTCAGCAGCTTGTTGACGTTGTTGAGAGTCGCGCCGCCGGCGTTCTGGGTGACGACGCCGGTTGCACCGCCGAGGGCGATGCCGGTGCAGAGCTGGTGGTAGGTCTGGGTGACCGTCGCGGTGCCGCTCGCGTCGTCGACCTGGGTAACCAGGACCAGGTCTATCCCGTCTATCCCATTGACCTCGCACCCATCGGGCTGGTAGTCGAAGAGGACTCGGAACTGCGTCGTCGCAGCAGCGGCGAACGACGGGATGGCGATCAACAACAGAAATGCAACAACGACACGAACGAGACGACTCGGAGTCATCGCTAGGCCTTCCTTGGTTGTCACGGCAGTTGGGCGCAAAACTGCCCAATCAAACGACTTGGGTGGCGGACAGACAGGCCGATGATAACAGGAAAGAGCCAAAACCAGTTCCACCCCTGCCGTCGGAGAACACTCACTCCAAATAAAACAAACCCGGCAGCCGTAGCCACCGGGTTCTCCACCCTGCGCGCGCCGGGGGGGCGCACGCCACGTCCACGGGCTTCATGAGGCCCGTAACTCATTGAACATGCAGCGGGCGGCGTCAGCCCGCCCCTCGCGCGGCGACCAGATTCGCCGTGTGCGTCCCGTCCGCGTTCGACGTCGCCAGGACGTAGACCAGCACACCCTTGAGGATCTGCCGCATGTTGAAGCTCGCGCTGTTGGTCTGGATCACCGTGCCGTCCGTGACGCGGAACGTCACTTCCACCTGCTTCGCGGTCAGGATCACCAGCTCGCCGCCGGTCATGCGGACGACCCGGCCTTCGTACTCCTCCGCCACGATCCGGAGGGCGCGCGAAGCGATCGCCTTCCCCTGCCGCAGATCGACGGAGAGGAAGCCGGAGCTCCCGTCCAGCGTGAGCGAGGCCGCGATGCCATCCGCCGCGCGCTGGAAGTCGAGCACCGCTCCCTCGGGCATGTTCGCGAACGCGAACCGCCCGTCGGCGCCGAGGGTGATGGTCATGCCGGTACCGCGCACCGAGACCTGCACGCCGGCCGGGCTGCTGTTGGAGACGCCGGTGAGGTGGACCTCGCCCGAGATCGTCGAGGAGCCATAGCCGCCTCCCGTGAGCGACTCCCCGCGGCACCCCAGGAGGGCCACGGTGACGAGCATCAGCAGAATGACAACCTTCTTCATGAGGGACCTCGGGCAAATGGAAAGGGAGGCGTGCGGTACGCCTCCCTTTCGCGACTGAGCCATGTGAGCTTTGCGAGCGGATTTTACACGAGCCGGAAACGTGGCGCGTGAGCCCCGTCACGTTCTTGTCCTGTCGCCCGCTGACGCGGGCTCGTTTTCGCGACCGCCCCGGTCCCCCGGCTGAAGCCGGGGTCTATTTTCTGGCAGCCCGCTCACGCGGGCAAGCGGCGAGCCCGCGTAGCGGGCAAAGGGCAATAGACCCCGGCTTCAGCCGGGGGACCAGCGCGGTCGCGAAAAACGAGCCCGCGTAGCGGGCGACAGGCGTAAACTCTGAAACCGGTTCCATCGCCCAGGCCCAGCGCGGCAGACGTCTTGCAAACTGCTGTTCCCGGTTTCCACCAGACGCAATGTCCGAGGTCAAGCCGTTCCACCTCGTCCGCGACGGCGATGAACGCGATCAACCGCGCGATGCGGAGATCGCCCGTCTGCGCGCCGAGCTCGAAGCGCGCAACCGCCAGGAGACGGCCATCGCCGAGCTGGGTCAGGCCGCCCTCACCGGCGTCGATCCGCTCATCCTCCTCGGCCAGGCCTGCGCGCTGATCGAGCTGACGCTGCAGGTCGGACACTGCCGCGCGCTCGAGGTCACGCCCTCCGGCCTGGCCCTGCGCGCCGCCCTCGGCGCCAACCAGTCCTTCCTCCGCTGCACCCGCGACGCCGACGAGGACGAGTCCCTGGGCATGGTCACGCTCCTCTCCGACGGCACATTCACGTTCAACGACCTCGAAAACGAGACCCGCGTGAAAGCCACGCACCTCCGCTACGCGCACAACGTCCGCAGCGGAGCAGGCGTCGTCGTCCGCACGCAGTACGGACCGTTCGGGGTCATCCTCGCGTATGCGAACGAAGAGCGCACGTTCACCGACTACGAGCTGGCCTTCCTCCGCTCCACCGCGAACATCGTCGGCGAGGCCATCACCCGCGCCCGGACCGAGCAGGCGCTGCGCAAGTCGGAAGCGCATCTGCGCCAGCTCATCGCCACGACGCTCGACGCCGTCGTCTCCGTCGACGGCGCCCTGATCGTCCTGGAGTGGAACCGCGAAGCCGCGGTCACCTTCGGCATCCCCGCGTCCGAGGCGATCGGGCGAAAGTTCCACGAGGAGTTGCTCCCCGACCTCGCCCTGAACGCCATCCCGCACGGCTGCCTCCTCGAGACCGTCGTCTGCCGCGCGAACGGCGACGAGCTCCCCGTCGAGATCACCGTCGCGCCGGCAGGCACCGGCGTGGACGTCACGTTCACCGCCTTCATCCGCGACATCTCCGAGCGCAAGCGCGCGCAGCGCGAGCTCGAAGAGCGCGAGCAGCGCTTCCGCACCATCGTCGAGAAGAGCTGGAGCGGCGTGGTGCTGCTCGACGAGGACATCCGCTTCACGTTCGCCGGCTCCTCGACCCACCACCTCCTCGGCTACGAAGACCCCGAGATCATCGGGCGCTCGCTCTTCGACTTCGTGCATCCGCGTGAAGTCGAAGCCTCGCGCAAGGTGTTCGCCGAGGCGCTGAGCAGCCCGAAACACGAGATGGGCGGCGAGCTGCGCTTCCGCCACAAGAACGGCAACTGGATCTGGCTCGAAGGCTACAGCCAGAACCTGCTGCACGAGCCGAGCGTCCGGGCCATCGTCCTCAACTACCGCGACGTCTCGCAGCGCAAGGAGACGGAGAAGCAGCTCGAGTACCGCGCGCACTACGACTCGCTCACCGGCCTCCCCAACCGCCTGCTCTTCCGCGACCGTCTCGTCCACAGCCTCGCCCATGCGAGGCGCAACCGCGTCGGCGTGGCCGTGATGTACCTCGACGTCGATCACTTCAAGCTCGTCAACGACGCCCTCGGACACTCCTTCGGAGACCGACTCCTCGCCGACATCGCCCGGCGGCTGCAGGCCGCGCTGCGCGCCTCCGACACCATCTCCCGCATCGGCGGCGACGAGTTCAGCATCCTCCTGCCCGAGGTGGTGAGCGCGGATGCGGTGGCAGGCGTGGCGCGGAAGATCCTCGACTCCCTCGCCCAGCCCTTCCGCATCGAGAACCACGACTTCTTCGTCACCGCGAGCATCGGCATCAGCTGCTTCCCGTCCGACGGCGACGACGCCGAGACCCTCCTCAAGTGCGCCGACGCCGCCATGTACCGTGCCAAAGAGCTCGGCCGCAATCAGGCCCAGCTCTTCACCGCCAGCATGAACGAGCGCTACGTCCGCCGGCTCGCGCTCGAGCAGCACCTCCACCACGCCATCGAGCGCGACCAGCTCGAGCTCTATTACCAGCCCGTCTTCGACCGCTCCCGGCGGCGCTACGTCTCCGTCGAAGCCCTGCTCCGCTGGCGCGACCCCGTCCGCGGCATCGTCGCGCCCTCCGAATTCATCGGACTGGCCGAGGAGACCGGGATGGTCATCCCCATCGGAGCGTGGGCCTTGCGTACCGCCTGCAAACAGCTCCGCGAATGGCAACACCAGGGCCTCGGCCTGCGCATGGCCGTCAACATTTCCGCCGTCCAGCTCCAGCAGCGCGACTTCGGCAACGTCGTTCGCGCCGCCCTCGACGAGAGCGGCATCCAGCCCGACATGCTCCAGCTCGAGATCACCGAAAGCGCCGCCATGCAGAACTTCGAGCTGAGCCTGGAGACCATGCGCGAGCTGCGCGCCATGGGCGTCGGCATCGCCGTCGACGACTTCGGCACCGGCCAGTCCTCGCTCATCTACCTCAAGCACTTCCCCATCGACACGGTCAAGATCGACAAAGAGTTCCTCCGCGAAGTCACCGCCGACGACACCGCCGCCGCCATCGTCTCCTACATCATCAACCTCGCCCACACCCTCCAGCTCAAAGTCGTCGCCGAAGGCGTCGAGACCGAGGAGCAGTACACATTCCTCCGGCACTACGCGTGCGACATGATGCAGGGGTACCTGTTCTCCAAGCCGCTGCCGGTGAGCGAGGTCGTGCCGTTTTTGCAGCAGGCGGTGGTGCGGCCGCGGACGCTGGAAGTGCGGCGCCCCGGGCCGTAGCGATCAGCATCGTCGCTCTGCACAGTGTAGATTCCGCAAGTCCGGCGAAGCTCGCTGCTACCATCGTTCCGCATGCTCCCGAAGTACGAGCACGAGATTCGCGACCCGATTCACACCTTCATCCGCGTCTCGTCCGACGAGCGGCGCGTCATCGATTCCCGCCCCTTTCAGCGCCTCCGTCACATCCACCAGCTCGCGCTCACGTTCCTCGTCTATCCCGGCGCCACGCACCGTCGCTTCGAGCACTGCCTGGGCGTCATGGATCTCGCCGGGCGAATCTTCGACGTCATCACACGCCATCCGCGTCACGCGGACGTGCTACGGATCTTTCCGTCGGACAAAGAGCTCGACTACTGGCGCACCGTCGTCCGGATGGGCGCGCTCTGCCACGACCTCGGCCACATTCCGTTCTCCCACGGCGCCGAGGCCGTGCTGCCGCCCGGGACGCACCACGAGCAACTCTCGGTCGACGTGATCCTCAGCGACGAGATGCGCGGCATCTGGTCCACCATGAAGCCGCCGATGGAGCCGCTCGACGTCGCCAAGGTCGCCGTCGGCGTGAAGGACTGGCCCCGCGATCCAAAAGACTTCACACCCTGGGACGAGCTTCTGACGGAGATCGTGACCGGCAATGCCTTCGGCGCCGATCGCGCCGACTACCTCCTCCGCGACTCCCATCATGCCGGCGTCGCTTACGGTCGCTTCGATCATCATCGCCTGATCGACACCCTGCACGTTCTCCGCGCACCGGGCACAGGGAAACCGACGATCGGCATCGAGCGCGGCGGGATGCACGCCGCCGAGGGTCTGCAGCTCGCACGCTACTTCATGTTCGAGCAGCTGTACTACCACCGCGTGCGCCGCGCGCTCGACCTGCACCTGCGCGACTTCCTGCGCGCGATTCTGCCGGGCGGCGTGTATCCGGCTGCGCCGGATGAGCACCTCCGGTGGACCGACAATGACGTTCTCGTAGCCATGACTGCTGCGGCGGACGATGACGCCCACGCGGGACACGATCCGGCTCGCCGGATCCTCAGCCGGAGCTTCTACCGCGTCCTCTACGAACCGACGCAGGACGACCTCAGCACCAACATCAAAGCGGTCGAGGCGGTTCTACGTGCGGCAGAATCGCAGTTCGGAACGGACGCCGTTGCACGCGACCGTGAGACGAAGCCGGCGAAGCCCATGGACTTCGCCGTCGCACGCGACGACGGCCAGATCGTTTCGTCCCTTCAGGAATCGAAGGTCCTCGACCGGATCCCCGCAGCGACGTTCGACCGCGTCTTCATCATTCCCGAGCTCCGCGACGAAGCGGAACGATGGTTGAAGGAGAACCTCCGAGGTATCCTTCAGATGCGCATCGAGGAGGAGGCACATGGCGGCGGATGAATTGAGAGACTGGGCGATTCTCGGCCGGATCGTGGAGCGGGTGGAGGAGCAGAAGCGATTCTGCGGCGAGACCCTCCTCCAGAAATCCGCGTACTTCCTCAAAGAGATGTTCGGCGCGCCGATTTCCGCGCCCTTCCGCATCTACTACTACGGCCCCTTCTCCTTCGACCTGCGCGAGACGCTCGCTACGATGGAAGGCCTCGACGTCGTCCGGACCGTGCCCCACGAGTGGGGAGCGAACTACCGCATCGGCAAACGCTACCAGCAGGTCAAGGATCGCCGCCCGAAGACACTTCAGCAATTCGAGCCCGCGATCGACTGGGTCATGCGCGAGCTCGCGCCCCTCGGCGTCAAAGAGCTCGAGCCCCTCGCGACGGCACTGTTCCTCAAGCGCGAGACGGCGGAGGCGAACGACGAGGCACTTGCCGCACAGCTGCACGAGATCAAGCCTCACGTGTCCGTCGACGCGGCGCGCGCTGCGCTGCGGAAAGTGGGCGGATGGATGGCGTCCGCCGTCTGAGCGGCTGCACGTCGTTTGGGGTGCGGCGGCAACGCCGCCGCTTTGGAATTCGCGCGGCGCGAGCGCCACACGTGCCACTCACGGCAAACGCATGAGAAAGCGGCGGCGCTGCCGCCGCACTCCATAAGCCGGACAAAGACACGTATTCGTTCCTTATTTACCGCCGCACCGCCGCGATGCTAGGGTGCTCGCGAGCTTCATGGCGCGCACCACCACCGACAGCGACGACGACTCCGCGATCTACGCACGGCAGCTCGACATGCTGAAGGAGATGGGCACGTCGCAGTTTCAGCTGCCGCCGGACGACGCGGCGGCCATCGCCGAGGACGTGCTCGTCGCGTCACTGCGTCATTCGCGATCGGCGGAATGGCTCACCGGCGCCATGGTCTGCGCCGTCCAGAGTCGCCTCGAGGACGCGGAATGAGCGACGACACGCCACGCGGGCCGCGGCGCCTTTCGTTCCACCCGAGACCCGATTCGCACCGGGACATCCTCCAACTCGCCAAACGCCTCTCCCGGGAGCGCGTCGAAGCCAGGGAGACCGTGGGCCGCCTGCTCGACACGACCCCGCGGACCCGCTGGCCGGAGCTCTCGACCCACCCCGACCTCCTCACCTCCGGCGCCCTGGAACGCCTCGGCAACCTCTTCGCCGAATGGTTCGGCAAAGACCCCCTCCACGCCCTCGCGATCGCAAAACTGGCCGTGTCCGTCGCCGAAGCCGTGCCCGAAACCACCTACCCCGCCCTCGTCACCGCGCAATGCCTCGCCCACGCATGGAAGGACCTCGGCAAGGCCTACCGCGGTGTAAACCTCCATCAGGAATCGATCGACGCCCTCACCCGCGCCGACGGCTACGTTCGGGATAACGGAGCCCTCGCCCACGACCGCGCCATCGTGAGCTTCGATCTGGGCATCACGCTCCAGGAAGGGGGCCGCTACGACGAATCGCTGCGGTGCCTGAACGAATCCAAAGAGATCTTCCGCATCCACGGAGACACCCGGCGTCTCGTGTACTGCGGAATCGCCGAGGGCGTGCTGCACCAGCGGTTGCGGCACTTCCGCGAGGCGCGGGAGATCTACCTCCTCCTGCTCGCCTCCGCGAAAGACATCGCGCTCGACAGCCTCGCCGCGATCCGCCAGGCCATCGGCTTCTGTTCCATCGAGCTCCAGGACTTCGCCACCGCCGAAGCGAACCTCGAAGAAGCCGTTGCCCTGAACCGCCGCCTCCGCAAGCCGGTCGAGGAGCTGAAGATCGAGCTGGGGCGCGGACGACTCCTCATCCGCCGCGGCGACTTCATGCGCGCTTTCCTGCACCTCAGCTCGATCCGGAGACGCTTCCTCGCCCTCTCCATGCCCGAGGAAGCCGGGCTGTGCGGACTCGAGATCGTGGAAGCGCTACTGGCCCAGTCGAAATTCATCGAGGCCGAACTGCTGGCCAGGCAGCTCGTGCGGGAGCTCAGTGCCGCGCGCCTGAGCACGCGGGCCATGACCGCGCTCGGCTACCTCACGGAAACGATCGCCTCCCGCAAGGTTTCCATGCAGCCACTCGACGCATGACCCCGCCCCGGGCGGCGTCCTCGCCGCCCGGGGACGGGGGGAACGGCTCCAATGAGCGTTCACGGCCGTGGCCCTCCGGTCAGAGAGCGAGGGCGTTGAAGTAACCACGCTTCCCGGTAAGATCTCCGCGCTCGACCGTACTAAATACCGGTCCAAGGACGCCGATCGATGCCCATCAAAAAATCAGAGCTGTACAGCTCCATCTGGCAGAGCTGCGATGAGTTACGCGGCGGCATGGACGCCAGCCAGTACAAGGACTACGTCCTGGTGCTGCTCTTCATCAAATATGTCAGCGACAAGTACGCCGGACGGAAGTACGCCCCGATCGCCATTCCGGAAGGGGCCAGCTTTCAGGACATGGTCGCGCTCAAGGGAAAGTCAGACATCGGCGATCAGATCAACAAGCAGATCATCGCCCCCTTGGCGGCGGCCAACAAGCTCTCCGATATGCCCGACTTCAACGACTCGACGAAGCTCGGGGATGGGAAGGAGAAGGTCGCCCGGCTGACGAACCTGATCGCCATCTTCGAGAAGCCGGAGCTCGACTTCTCGAAGAACCGCGCCGAGGGAGACGACATCCTCGGCGATGCCTACGAGTACCTCATGCGCCACTTCGCCACCGAGAGTGGCAAGAGCAAGGGGCAGTTCTACACGCCGGCCGAGGTGAGCCGGGTCATCGCGCAGATCCTCGGCATCCGGAAGGCGAAGACCAGCGCCTCGACGACGGTCTATGACCCGACGGCCGGCTCAGGGTCGCTGCTTTTGAAGGTGGCGGACGAGGCGGGAACACCGGTCACGATCTACGGTCAGGAAAAGGACGCCACCACGGCCGGACTGGCGCGGATGAACATGATCCTGCACGACTACCCGACCGCGGAGATCGTGCAAGGGAACACGCTCGCCGATCCGAAGTTCAGGGACGGCGACACACTGAAGACGTTCGACTACGTCGTCGCCAATCCTCCCTTCTCCGACAAGCGGTGGAGCAACGGGATCAAACCTCTGGAAGATCCGTACGACCGCTTCAAGCCGTACGGCACGCCACCGGGAAAACAGGGCGATTACGCTTACCTGCTGCACATCGTCCGGTCGCTCAAGAGCACCGGCAAGGGTGCGTGCATCCTGCCGCACGGAGTGCTCTTTCGCGGGAACGCCGAGGGAGACATCCGGCGGAATCTCGTGCGGAGGGGATACATCAAGGCCATCATCGGGCTGCCGCCGAACCTCTTCTACGGCACGGGCATCCCGGCCTGCATCGTGGTCGTGGACAAGGAGGAGGCTCAGACACGGCGCGGCATCTTCATGATCGACGCGAGCGGCGGCTTCATGAAGGACGGGCCGAAGAACCGGCTGCGGGCCATGGATATCCACCGCATCGTCGACGTCTACAACCGGTTCGACCAGATCGATCCGCGGTATGCGCGGATGGTGTCGTTCGAGGAGATCGAGAAGAACGACTTCAACTTGAACCTTCCGCGATACATCGACAGCCGGACGCCGGAAGACCTGCAGGACATCGAGGGCCACCTGCGCGGCGGCATCCCGGTGGCCGATGTCGATGCGTTGCAGCAGTATTGGGACGTCTGCCCCGGCCTGCGCAGGACGCTCTTCAGCGACAACCGGCCCGGCTATGTCGATCTGGCCGTCGAGAAGACGTCGATCAAGGCGGCCATCCACGAGCATCTGCAGTTCCGCCGCTTCATCGAGAAGATGAAGGCGCACTTTGACCTCTGGCGCGAGCAGAACGCGGGGAAGCTAAAGGCGCTGCAGGCGGGCGCGCATCCGAAGGAATTGATCGGCGAGCTCTCGGAGAGCCTGCTGGCGCACTACGCCGACCAGCCGCTGCTCGACCGCTACGATGTCTACCAGCACCTGATGGACTACTGGTCAGAGACGATGCAGGACGACATCTACCTGATCACCACCGACGATTGGAAGGCCGAGACCGTGCGCGTGATCGTCCGCGACAAGAAGGGAAAGGAGAAGGACAAGGGCTGGGTGTGCGATCTCGTTCCGAAGGAGCTGATCGTCGCCCGCTACTTCGATGCCGAGCAGAAGGCCATCGACGAACTGACCGCGAAGCTGGAGAGCGTCACCGCGAGCATCGCCGAGCTGGAAGAGGAGCATGGCGGCGATGAGGGGGTGTTGGGCGACTTCGACAAGGTGAACAAGGCTGCGGTCTCCGAGCGGCTGAAGGAGATCAAGGGCGACGTGGAGTCGAAAGACGAGGCGGCTGTCCTGACGCAGTGGCTACAGCAGTCGAACCGCGAAGCGGAGCTCAAGAAACGGCTCAAGGAGGCGGAGGGCGTGCTGGATGCGAAGGCCTACGCAAAATATCCGCAGCTCACGGTCGATGAGATTCACTCACTGGTCGTGGACGACAAATGGCTCGCTGCGATGGATGCCGCGGTTCATGGCGAGATCGATCGTGTAAGCCAGCAGCTCACACGGCGGGTAAAGGAGCTTGCCGATCGCTACGAAATGCCGCTGCCGGAGCTGGTCGGACGGGTGGCGGAACTCGAGGCGAAAGTGAATCTGCATCTGGAAAGGATGGGTTTCGCGTGGAACTAGACGACGATAGTCACGCGATTGGCGCTTCGCTACCGGCTGATTGGACAAGCCCTGAGCTGCAGGATATCGCTGAGGAACCGATCTGCTACGGTATCGTTCAGGTGGGTAAGTACGATGCGCGAGGCACACCGGTGCTCGCGATCAAGAACCTGAACACCGACTACATTACCAACGTTCACCGGACCTCCGCGAAGGTTGAGCAAGCGTACGTGCGAACTCGCACACAAGCCGGTGATGTTGTTGTGTCGGTAAAAGGTACGATTGGACGCGTCGGGTTGGTGCCGCCGCATTTCGAAGGAAACATTAGTAGAGATCTCGCGCGCATCCGACCCCGGAAGGACGTATCTCCCGAGTTCCTCAGCCAGGTGCTTCGAGCCGATCTCGTCCAGATCAGGTTCGCTGCCGCTACCGTAGGCACGACTCGCCAGGAATTATCAATAGCGCCGCTCAAGAAAATCCGCGTTCCCCTTCCGCCCACACTATCTGAGCAGGAGGTGATCGGCGGGGCGTTGAGCGATGCGGATGCCCTTATCGAGTCGCTGGGGCAACTCCTCGCCAAGAAGCGCCAGATCAAACAAGGCGTGATGCAGAAACTGCTCACAGGGAAGCGGCGCCTACCGGAATTTCAAGAGGATTGGCAACCCAAACGGCTTGATGAACTTGCAGAGATTCGCAGCGGCGGAACGCCAAGTACAGCCCAGCCGTCGTTTTGGGACGGGCGAATCCTTTGGTGCACGCCGACGGACATAACCGCGCTCGGCGGTGCGAAGTACCTTAGCGCGACAGCTCGAACTATTTCTTTGTTGGGTCTGAAATCGAGTTCTGCGGAAGTAATTCCTGCCCACTCCGTCGTCATGACTTCGAGGGCAACGATTGGAGAATGCGCGATCAACGTCGTACCCGTAACAACGAATCAAGGCTTCAAAAACTTCGTGACGCTCAGTCACACAAATGTCGAATTTTTCTTCTACCTACTTCTCATGCAGAAGGATAAATTCGTAGCGCTCTGCGGGGGTAGCACGTTCCTCGAGATCGGTAAAATGCAGCTTGAGCGATTTCAAGTGAGCGTGCCGCCAACGGAGCGAGAACAGTCCGAGATCGCGAAGGTCCTCAGCGCTATGGACGACGACATCGCCTTGCTGAGGATGAAGCTTGAGAAGGCGCGTCAGGTCAAGGACGGCATCATGCAGAACCTCCTCACAGGGCGAATCCGCCTTGTTGACGCAAAGACCGCGAACGATCTACAGTTAGTCCATTCAGCTTAGTCCACAGGCCATGAACACCGTCAACATCCACGAAGCCAAGACCCAGCTTTCCCGCCTCGTCGACCGCGCGGTGCGCGGAGAAGCCTTCGTCATCGCGAAGGCCGGGAAGCCACTGGTAAAGGTTTCGGCGGTCGACGCGCCACCCGAGCCGAAGCGGCTCGGCTTTCTGAACGGCGAAATCGAAGTCCCCGACGACTTCGATCGCATGGGCGAGCGTGAGATCGCGGCGCTGTTCGGGATCAGCGCGTGAAGCTCCTGCTCGACACGCAGCTCCTCCTGTGGGCCGCGGGTCAGCCGGAACGCCTGTCGGCGCGCGCCAAACGTCAACTGAACGATCCCGAGAACGAGCTGCTCTTCAGCGCTGCCAGTCTCTGGGAGATCACCATCAAGACCAGCCTCGGGCGCGACGACTTTCGCGTCGAGCCGCGCGTCCTCCGCCGGGGCCTGCTCGACAACGGCTACATCGAGCTTCCCGTCACAAGCGAGCACGCCGTGAACGTTGACGCACTCCCGCCGCTCCACAAAGACCCGTTCGACCGGCTTCTGCTCGCCCAGGCGCTCGTCGAAGGGATCACGCTCCTCACCGCCGACGCGCAACTGGCCCGCTATCGCGGCCCGGTCCGGAAGGTCTGACCGCGGCGCCCGTACACCATCCCTATGAGCGACGTCGGCAAGCCGGAGCGGGTCACGCAGGAACGGGTTCTCCGGCTCTTTCGGGACGAGCTTGGCTACCGCTACCTCGGCGACTGGTCGGATCGCCCAGGGAACTCTAACGTAGAACCCGACATCCTCGGCGCGTGGCTGAAAAAGCGCAGTGTCCCGGCTCCGGAGATCACCGTCGCCATCCACAAGCTCTTCACCGAGGCGAACCATCCCGGCCGCTCGCTCTACGACAGCAACAGGGCTGTGTACAGCCTGCTGCGGTACGGCGTGGATACGAAGACCGAGGTGGGCAAGAACACCGAGAAGGTTCACGTCATCGACTGGGAACATCCGGAACAAAACGACTTCGCCATCGCCGAGGAGGTGACGCTCCGCGGCAACCATGACCGGCGGCCGGACCTGGTGCTCTACGTCAACGGGATCGGCATCGGCGTGATCGAGCTGAAGTCCAGCCGGGTCAGCATGGCCGAGGGAATCCGGCAGTGCCTGTCGAACCAGACCCCGATGTTTCACGAGTGGTTCTTCAGCACCGTGCAGTTCATCTTCGCCGGCAGTGATGCCGAGGGGCTGCAATACGGAACGATCAGAACCGAGGAGAAGTACTTCCTCCGCTGGAAAGAGGACGAGGCCGACGACAGCCGGTTCAAGGTCGACAAGTACCTGCTCAAGATGTGCGAGAAAGGGCGCCTGCTCGAGCTGATGCACGATTTCGTGCTCTTCGACGGCGGTATCAAGAAGCTTCCCCGCGTACACCAGTACTTCGGCATCAAGGCCGCGCAGCAGCATGTCCGCGAGAAACGCGGCGGGATCATCTGGCACACCCAGGGGAGCGGCAAGAGCATCGTCATGGTGCTGCTCGCGAAGTGGATTCTGGAGAACAACGCCAACGCACGCGTGGCCGTCATCACCGATCGGGACGAGCTCGATAAACAGATCGAGCACGTTTTCCGCGACAGCGGTGAGGAGGTCAGGCGTACGAGCAGCGGCAGAGAGCTGATGCGGCAGCTAGGGGAGCCGCGTCCGCGCCTGCTCTGTTCCTTGGTCCACAAGTTCGGGCCGCGCGGGGCCAAGAAGACGGACGAGCAGTTCGACCAGTTCATACGCGAGCTGGAGTCGAGTCCGACCCGCACGGTGGGCGAGCTATTCGTCTTCGTCGATGAATGCCACCGTACGCAGAGCGGCCGGCTGCACCGGGTCATGAAGGCGATGATGCCGAACGCGGTCTTCATCGGCTTCACCGGTACGCCTCTCCTCCGGGACGATGCGAAGACCAGTTACGAAGTGTTCGGCGGCTACATCCACACCTACAAGTTCAGCGAGGGGGTGGAGGATCGGGTCATCCTCGATCTCATCTATGAGGCACGTGACATCGACCAGCACCTCGGCTCCGAGGAGAAGATCGACGCGTGGTTCGAGGCGAAGACGCGAGGACTGAACGATTGGCAGAAGGACGAGCTGCGCAAGAAGTGGGGGACGATGCAGCACGTCCTCAGCTCGAAGTCGCGGATGGAGCGCGTCAAGACCGACATCATCTTCGACTTCAGCACGAAACCCCGGCTCTCCAGCCAGCGTGGCAACGCGATTCTCGTCGCGTCGAGCATCTACGAGGCGTGCAAGTATTTCGCGCTTTTCCAGCAGACGGAGCTCCGAGGCAAGTGCGCGCTCATCACGTCCTACGATCCACAGGCGAGAGACATCACACTCGAGGAGACCGGCGCCAACAACGAAACCGACAAACAGTTCATCTTCAAGACGTATACGGAGCTGCTCGAGCGCGTGGACCCCGCCCCCGGAATGACAAGAACCGAGACCTACGAGGAGCGGGCCAAGGAGCTGTTCATCGAGCAGCCGGCGAACATGAAGCTGCTCATCGTCGTCGACAAGCTGCTCACCGGTTTCGATGCTCCGCCATGCACGTACCTCTACATCGACAAGTCGATGCAGAACCACGGGCTGTTCCAGGCGATCTGCCGGACGAACCGGCTGGACGGCGACGACAAGGAGTTCGGCTACATCATCGACTACAAGGATCTGTTCCGGAAGGTGGAAACCGCCATCGCCGTCTACACTTCGGAGCTGGATCACAGCGCACCGGGACCAGATCCGGAAGTGCTGCTGAAAGACCGCCTGGAACTGGCCAGGGAGCGCCTGGAGAACGCGCTCGAAAGGCTTGCGCTGATCTGCGAGCCGGTGGAGCCTCCTCGCGGCGAGCTGGAGCACATTCACTATTTCTGCGGCAACACCGAGATCGCCACCGACCTCGAGGAGCGGGCACCGTTTCGCGCGGAGCTCTACAAGGCGACGGCGAGCCTCGTTCGCGCGGTTGCGAACATCTCCGCCGACCTGACCGCGGCGGGGTACTCCGATCCGGAAATCGCGCGCATTCGCGCAAAGGCCGATCACTACGTAAAGCTGCGCGAAGTGGTCCGTCTCGCGAGCGGGGAAGTCCTCGACCTCAAGGCATACGAGGCCGACATGCGCCACCTCATCGACACGTACATCGAGGCGAGCGAGCCGCGCACGATCTCACCCTTCGGGGACATGAGTCTGATCGAGCTGATCGTGAAGAGCGGCATCGCCGAGGCCATCAACGCGCAGCTCGGTGGCCTCAAGGGCAACCGCGACGCGATCGCCGAAACGATCGAGAACAACGTTCGGCGCAAGATCATCAAGGAACACCTGGCCGACCCCGCGTTCTACGATTCGATGTCGGAATTGCTCGATGAAGTCATCAAGTTGCGCAAGGCCAACGCCATCTCCTACGAGGAATACCTGAAGCGCATCGCGGAGCTGGCGATCAGAGTGCAGGCCGGCTACTCCGACGACACGCCCGCGCAGCTTCGGAACAGCCCTGCCTTGCGCGCGCTGTACAGCAACCTGAGAACGACACCTGCACCCGCCGTGGAGAAAACCTCCGAGGATCCGCATCTTCGTCTGGCGTTGCGGATCGACGATGAGGTGCGACGGGTCCGGTCCGATGACTGGCGCGGGCATTTGGCTCGCGAGCGGTCGATCAAGCGTGCGCTGTACGACATCCTGCTCGATGACGCGGAAGTGGAGAGGATCTTTCTGATCGTCAAGGCGCAGGCCGAATACTGATGGTGTCCAGGATCAAGCTCGGAGATCTGGTGGTGGACGTCACCCTCAAGGACATCAAGAACGTCCATCTCAGCGTCTACCCGCCACATGGCGCTGTCCGGATCTCGGCGCCGAAGCGGATGAATCTCGAGACGATCCGTCTGTTCGCGATCTCCAGGCTGGCCTGGATCAAACAGCAGCAGAAGAAGCTTCGCGAGCAGGAGCGGGAGACGCCACGGGAGTACGTGGAGCGGGAGAGTCATTACGTGTGGGGGAAGCGGTGCCTTCTCGAGGTCCGTAAGGACGACGCACCTCCGTCGGTCGAGCTCAGACATAAACGCCTGGTCCTGCAGGTGCGGCATGGAACTTCAGAAGCGGCACGGGAAGCGCTGGTCGAAGCCTGGTATCGCCAGCAACTCAAGGCCGCCGTCCCTCCCCTCCTCGCCCGATGGGAGCCGCTGTTGGGCGTCAGAACCCGTGGCTTCTTCGTGCAACGCATGAAGACGAAATGGGGAAGCTGCAACCATCACGAGCGCACGATTCGCCTGAACACGGAGCTGGCGAAGAAGCCGCCGGAGTGTCTGGAGTATCTGGTCGTTCACGAGCTGGCTCACATCCTGGAGCCCACACACAACGTGCGGTTCCTGGCGCTGATGGACCGCTTCATGCCGCAGTGGCGTGTCCGGCGCGACCTGCTGAATCGCCTGCCGGTGCGGCGGGAGATGTGGACGTATTGAGCAACATCGCGGGTAAAGCGGCTTTTGCTCGACAAGAGCGGTCGTCAGGGAGAATGGCGCCAGACTGGTGCCTCGCAAGGGAGAGAAGACATGCCGATCGAAGTCGCGCTGTGGCGGGTTGGGAAGACGTTGGAGCCACTCACACCTGCAAGGTTTGATCTGGAAGCGCGGCTCGAAGAGTTGATCGTCAGCGATCCGGAGGTTCTCGGGCTCGATCTTCTGATCATCGGCCGACAGGAGCTCGCGTTCGGAAAGCGGATCGATCTGCTCGGGATCGACAGTGAAGGGCGGCTGGCGATTGTCGAGTTGAAGCGGGACAAGACACCGCGAGACGTCGTGGCACAGGTGCTTGAGTATGGGGCGTGGGCGGCGTCGCTCGGTCTCGATCAGGTTGAGGAGATATACGCGCGCTTTTCGAAAAGCGACTCGTCTGATCTCTCAAAGACGTTTTCTACGCGATTCGGCACTCCGCTGCCTGACAACTTTTCAGGAGAGGGGCATCAGCTGATCATCGTCTGCTCCCACCTCGACACGAGCACTGAACGAATCGTTGAATACCTCTCCGCGCGGGGCATTCCGATCAACGCGGTGTTCTTCCGCACGTTCCGCGATTCCGGCGGCGAGTTGCTCGCACGGACCTGGTTCATCGAGAGACAGGAAGCAGAGGTGCGTGCGTCGCGGTCCGGGAAGCAGGGAGAGACGTGGAACGGGATCGATTACTACGTCGCGTTCGGACATGGCGCTCACCGTGACTGGGAAGACGCTCGCACCTACGGGTTCATCTCCGCGGGGCAAGGCAGTTGGTATAGCAGAACACTGGCGGTCCTCCAGCCGGGTGCTCGAATCTTCGCCTGCGTTCCAGGAACCGGCTACGTCGGCGTGGGAACCGTATCGGAACCTCCGAAGCGCGTCTCCGAGGTCCAAGTGAACGTGGCCGGCCAGCAGATGCCGCTTCTCTCCGCGCCGCTCCGAGCGACGGCAATGAATGAGAATGCCGGCGATCCGGAGAAATCAGAGTACGTAGTGCGGGTGGACTGGTTGAAGACGCTCCCACTCTCCGCGGCGATCTGGGAAAAAGGGATGTTTGCGAATCAAAACTCTGCCTGCAAGCTGCGCAACCGGTTCACGCTCGATGTTCTCTACGAGCGGTTTGGAATCGTTGGACAGGTCGAAGGTACATAGCGTTTCTCCTCAGTTGCTGGAAAATCAGGTGCACCGATGGCCATCTATCACGTCGCAAGCAACACGATGCTGGAACTTCTCGGCCACGAGACGTTCGGAGCGTTGAACATTCTCGAGCGCGGCGACCTCCAGCGACTGCTCCGTCAGCGGGTGGACGTCGTGGCGGAGGGTTGCTTTGTTCTGGCTGAGGAGTTCGGCGAGTGGGACGACAGTCGACGGCGAATCGACCTGTTGGCGATCGATCGTGACGCGAACCTCGTGGTCATCGAACTGAAACGGTCGGAGGACGGCGGGCATCTCGATCTTCAGGCCCTGCGCTACGCGGCGATGGTTTCAACGATGTCGTTCGAGCAGGCGGTTACGGCGCATGCCGCGTACAGGGAGAAGTACAACATCGAGGGCGACGCGCGTCAGGCGATACTCGATTTCCTCGGCATCGTCGATCTCGGAGAGAAGGTCTTCGGCGACGACGTCAGGATCGTGCTCGTAAGCGCCGACTTCAGCAAGGAGATCACGACCACGGTGATGTGGCTGAACGAGCGCGAGCTCGACATCCGGTGTGTCCGCATCCGGCCGTATCGCTTCAATGACGAGGTTTTCTTCGACGTGCAGCAGGTGATCCCGCTTCCTGAGGCCGAGGAATACCAGGTTCGCGTTCGCGAGAAGAACGAGCGCCGACGTGAGATTCGCCGGTCCGGAGCTCGCGAGTACGCGCGATTCGTCATCTCGGTTGCGGGCAGGCCACTCGGCACATTCAACAAGCGCCAGGCCGTACTGCAGACGGTGAAAGCGCTGAGCGCTCGCGGCATTTCTCCGGAAGAGATGTCCGGGACGGCACCGGAGAGAGGCGACCGTTTCTTCATTTCTACGTCGAGCACGCTCGATTCGGCCTCATTCCGTGAACAGTTTGCGCGTGAGCGCCGGCAGGGCGGCCGCAGCTTCGATGCGAGCCGCTGGTTTTGCGAAGACGACGAGTTGCTCCACGTCGGATCGAAAACGTACGCCGTTTCGAACCAGTGGGGAATCGGCACCGAAGAGATCCTCGTGCGACTGACGACTTCGTTCCCTCAGGCGCAGGTCGAGATTGGACGCGTTGAGGACGCACCGTGACATGTTCCCCCAAGGGTCATCCGAGCGTCATCCGCCGCACCGTCTCCAACTTGCAAGGAAGTTCGGCGACGGACACCCGGAGCGCCCGGCTGATGCGCAGGACGATGGTGCGACTCGGCACTTCGGCAAGCGGCTCCTGCTCCAGTCGGCCTTCAGCCGCAGGTCGTGTCGCGCGGAGGACCGGCAGTCGGGGGATAGGGTCCTCGCTGGGAGCTGCCGGACTTCGTCTCCGAGAACGCCGCGTGGCTCGACGGAGAGGTGCCTGGGATGCTTGCCGCACTGGCCTGGCCTGAAATCTGAGGGGGCGATTCGTTCCGCGAGGGTGTCGGGCGCGCGGCGCTTGGCGCGCGTTTTTCGGCGCCAGTCTCACGTTGTACGGCGCCAGTCTCACGTTTTACGGGGCCCGGCTCACGGGTTACCGCGCCCGGCTCACGATTCACGGCGCCCGGCTCACGATTTACGAGGCACGGCGCACGTTTTACGGGGCACGGCTCACGGTTTACGCGGCACGGCGCACGTTTTACGAGGCCGCCTTCGCGATCGGCGAATCCGATCGCGCCGCCGTTGCGTTCGATCTCGCCATTTTTGCGTCGAACCCCGTTCCCCTTGCGCCCGCCCCGCTTTCCCGCACGCCCGCCTCGCTTTTCCGCACGCCCGCCTCGCTTTCCCGCACGCCCGCCCCGCTTTCCCGCACGCCCGCCCCGCTTTCCCGCACGCCCCCTCCCCTTCTCCGTGCGCCGCCCGCCGTCGGGCGTGCGCCCGGTGCCTTCGCCGGTGAACTGGACCCGTTCGTGGGCAGCAGCGATGTCGTCGCCGAACGCGTCGATCGGTTCGCGAAGGGAACGGTTGCCTGTCGGGAATGGGACTGTAAGTTCTTAGTTTGGAGCTACATTGAAGACCGTATACTTTACAGTTGACAACACAGTAACTTCGACTTACTCTTATTCCATCATGACCAAACGGCATCACTTGGGGACAGTCGCAAGCGCCGCCGGCATTCGCCGGAAGCGCCGCCGCCAGCAGGCCGCGCGGCGGCCGGAGTGGGTCCGTCCCTACCGGAACGCGCAGCGAAAGCTCGACTCGGCGGTGCGCCTGATCGAATCATCCATGGGTGCGGCCAGTGTCTCGGAGGGCTGCCTGGAACGGCGGCCGGTGCGTACGGCGCAGCGCCTGAAGGGCGGAGCACGGCAGCTGGTGGCCGCGGGGCTGCGGCTGCTCCGGGCGGAGCAGGAGCTGGCCGCGGCGGCGGAGTGCGTCGCCCGCGAGCCGGAGCTCACGGCGGGCGACGCTCCGGAGATCGTGGAGCTGGCGTCCGAGCGGTGCCAGGCCGTCACGAACTATCTGCACTACGTCACGAAGGAAGTGCTCCTGCGGCAGGTGGAGGTGCTGGCCGGGCTGGCTTGCGGCGCGCTGGTGCCGGAGCATCCGTCGGACCGCCGCCCGCGCATCGTCGTGACTCCGCGCGCGGTTCCGGTCCGGGCGTTTCTGGCCGCCCGGCAGCCGCGGGTCGCGGATCGCATCTCAGCCATTCTTCAGAGGCGGCGGCGGATTCCCCGTCCGGCCGCTCTGACGGTTCCCCCACGCACCTGTCAGGGGCGTGCTCCTCCTCTCGTTTCGATCTCGTCGCTCTGATCACACGCACGAATCGAAAGAAGGAAAGGAAGGCTTTTCATGAGCACGAATGAGAATGGTGGATCCACAGCCACGGCGACGACGCCGGGCAACTACGCCGAGACGGCACAGGAGCGCGTCGTCGAGCTTCGGCGCTGGCGGGAGCAGATCCCGCGCTTTGTCATCCCGGACACGTCGAATGCGACGCAGCGGCTGATCAGCGCGGCGTCGGTGTCTCCGATCTTCATCGAGCTGACGAACCTGGCCATCGCGAACGAGAAGTCTCTCGTCCGCGTGGAGGGCGCGACGCCGGCGGAGGTCCGCGATCTGGTGGGCTACGCGGACTCGTACAGCCCGCTGGCCGATGAGCTGGAGGCGCTGGCGCACTTCGTCCGCTACAGCGTCACGGCCGCACGTCATGTGGCGGGGACGGAGGCGCTGACGACGTACTCGCTGGCGCAGCGTCTGGCGAAGGTTCCCCGCAATGCGCATCTGCAGCCGTACGTCGCGGACATGCGCCGTGCGCTGGGACGCGGGCGGAAGCTGACGCCGGAGGAGGCCGCGGAGAAGGCGCAGCAGCGCGCGGACAGGGCGGCGGCGAAGCTCGCGAAGCGGGCGGCGCGGACGCTGCCGGCAGCGGAGTAAGGTAGACCCGCGGGCGCGTCCGGAAGGGCGCGCCCGCACTCCGTTCCCCTCGGAGGGAGGGCAGAGGGCAGAGCGCAGAGGGCAGAAGCCGGAACGGGGGCCTCGCGCTTCTTCTGCCCTCTGCGCTCTGCCCTCCGAATCCTATTGTCGCGTCACGCTTGAAAACGGGGGTGCGTTCCACGCACCGGCGAGCCGCCGGTGGACCGGCCGGCTGGCAGCCGGCGCTCCTTGCGGGTCTGTGTGCATTGCTCGCGAAAGCACCGGCGTCAAGGGCGCGTGGAGCGCTGGCCGCTGGCCGGCCGGTCCACCGGCGGCTCGCCGGTGCGCACCCCGTTTTCAAGCTTGACACGACACTAGGTCAGCTCCGCGACGATCCGCAAACACGCCTCCAACGCCGCGCTCGGCGCCCCCGACGCGTGGGCCACCACCAGCTCCACCTCCCTCCGCGCGCCGGCGATCGGGCGGTAGACCGCGTCGCGGCGCGTGAACGTGGTGATGGACTCCGGCAGGATCGCCACGCCCAACCCCGCCGCCACGAGGCTGACGATCGTGTACCACTCGCTGGCCTCGGTCACGAACGACGGTGCGAAGCCGGCGTCCATGCAGAGGCGGGTGATGGCGTCGTGCAACGACGGGGCGCTGTCGCGGAGAAAGCCGATGAAGGGCTCGCCGGCGAGGGCTTGCAGGGGCACGCGCTTGCGGCGCGCGAGGGGGTGGCTCGCGGGGAGGACGGCGATGAGGGGCTCGCGGCGGAGGACGTCGATACGCACGCCGGGATGGGTGATGGGGCCGCGCACGAAGGCGACGTCGAGCTGGCCGAGGCGGACTTCTTCGAGGAGGCTCGCGCTGCCGCCTTCGCGGAGGACGAGGAAGACGTCCGGGTGCTCTTCGCGCAACCGGCGCAGGAGCTGGGGGACGATGGCGAAGGCGGCGGGGTTGAGGAAGCCGATGCGCAGGAGCGCGACCTGGCTGGCGGCCGTGCGGCGCACGGCGTCTTCGGCGTGCCGCAGTTGCACGAGGGCGCGGCGGCCGGTCTCGAGCAGCGCGAGGCCCGCGGACGTCAGCGCCACCCCTCGGCGGTTGCGCGTCAGGAGCTGGCATCCGAGGTCTTCTTCGAGACGGCGGATCTGCTGGCTGAGGGCGGGCTGGGCGATGTTCAGGCGCTCCGCGGCCTTGCGGAAGTGCAAGGTCTCCGCGACCGCGATGAAGTAGCCGAGACGGCGGACGTCGAGCACCGGTGAGATCACGGCGCGATCACAGACCTCTCGAATCGATATTGGACAGTGCTCCGGTTCGCTGCCATAACGGGCGCCATGATTCTCGCCCTGGCGCTGGTCTTGTCAAACGCCGTCCCGCGATTCGACCGCGTCCCGTGCGCGGCGGAGGTGGCGACGGACGAGCGCATCGAGTGCGGCGCGCTGTTCGTGCCGGAGAACCGCGCGAAGAAGGACTCGCGGGCGATCCGCCTGCCGGTGATGATCTTCCGCAGCCGCGCGGAGAAGCCGGCGCCCGATCCGCTGGTGTTCATGACCGGCGGTCCGGGGAACAGCAACACGGGCGGGCGGCGGTCGGGGAAGGAGCTGCCGTTCCTGGACGAGCGGGATTTCATCGTGCTGGAGCAGCGCGGGACGCGGCTGGCGGAGCCGGCGCTGGAGTGTCCGGAGATCAATCGCCTGCGCGGGGAGGTCGCGGCGGGACGCGCGAACGAGG
Source organism: uncultured Acidobacteriota bacterium (assembly GCA_963821585.1). Taxonomy (GTDB): domain Bacteria; phylum Acidobacteriota; class Thermoanaerobaculia; order Gp7-AA8; family Gp7-AA8; genus QHVT01. The sequence continues at coordinate 520,609 of CAWGEI010000003.1, read as the reverse complement.
CCGCGGTGATCGCAGCGGCGACGGCGTGCCGCGCGTCGCTGGTGGCGTCGGGCGTGGATCTCGACGGGTACACCTCCATCGAAAGCGCCGACGATCTCGAGGATCTGCGCAAGCTCCTCGGATACGGGCAATGGAACATGCACGGGCTGTCGTACGGGACGCGGATGATGCTGACGTATCTGCGCAGGCATCCGGCGAGCGTGCGAAGCCTGGTGCTGGATTCGGTGCTGCCGCCGGAGGTGAACTTCGACGAGGTGTCGGCGATGAATCTGATCCGCTCGCTGAACCTCGTGTTCGACGTGTGCGCGATCGACCGCGAGTGCGGCGCGGCGAGTCCGAACCTGCGGCAGAAGTTCCTGGAGCTGGTGGCGCGCGCGGATCGCGAGCCGCTGCCGATCGACGCCGAGGCGACGGTGCGCGGGGCGCAGGTGGTCGGCGCGATCTACTCCGCGCTGCACAATCCGCAGGCGATTCCGGTGATCCCGCGGATCATCACGAACGCGTCGAACGGCAACTACGCCGCGCTGCAGCAGCTGGTGCGCGACAACCTTGGGCCGTCGCGGTTCACGTGGGGCCTCCGGCTGTCGGTGTGGTGCTCGGAGGAGGTGCCGTTCGAGGACCCGCAGCGGATCGCCTCGCAGACCTCCCCCACCCTCGGCCTCGGCGGCATCGACGAGGGCGGCGCGTCGCCGGCGCTGTGCCGGGCGTGGAACGTGGCGCCCGCGCCGGCGGTGGAGAACGAGCCGGTCAAAAGCGACATACCGGTGCTGATCTTCTCGGGTGAATTCGACCCGGACACGCCGCCGGAATGGGGGCGGCGGTTGCTGGACGCGATGCCGAACGCGCGGTTCGTGGAGTTTCGCGGCCGGAGCCACGGAGCGGGGTTCAACGCGTGCGGCGCGGAGATCATGACGGCGTTCCTGCGCGCGCCGCGCGGGCCGCTGGCGGTGGACTGCGCGCTGCGGATGCGCGGGGCCCGCTTCGGCAAATGAACAGTTAAGTGTGGTTGGGGGTCTGACCCCACCCACACTTAACTCGGCTACTCTGGGGGCATGCTCGGGGTCCTGCTCGTTCTGGCGGCCACGCCTTCCCTCGTTTTCTCCGGCCCTGCGACGTGCTATGCCGATCGCGCCGATCCGTGCAAAGAATTTCTGGCTTCGATGCAGCACCCGGCGGTCGTCCGGCACCTGGACTCGCTCGACTTCCGGGTGGAGGCGGCGCCCGCGGGCGCGGGGTCGTCGCTCGCGGTGGAGGACGCGGCGGGCAATGTGGTGGTGCGGTGGTTCGACGTGCCGGACCGGCAGGTGCTGGGGAAGATTCTCGTGCTGCTGGACGGCGCGAAGCCGTATCTGGACGCGGGCAACGCGTATGACCCACCGCTGGCCGCCCTGGCCCTCGGCAATGCCACGCGCGGGCGGGCTCTGCTCGAGGAGCTGCGCCGCTCGCCGGAGGCCGAGCCGCGCGAGCTGGCGACGGTCTGGCTGGCGAAGCTGGATGGGATGAAGGACCCGGCGGTGGTTGCGGCTCTGGCCAGGGACGGCGCGACGCCGCGGGTGCGCTTCGAGGCGTCGATCGCGATGGTGCGCACGCACCTGATGAACAGCCGCATCCCCGAAGCGACAACTGCCGCGGACGCGGCGCTGGAAGCGGCGCGCTCGCCGGAGGAGCGGAAGATCGCCCGGCTGACGCGGCAGTATGTCGAGGAGCGCCGCTCGACCGTCCTCGGCGCCGGCCGCATCGCGGAGCTGGTCTACGGGAAGCGGACGTTGCAGCCGCGGTCGCTGCCGAAGAATACGGCGCGGCTGGAGCTGCGCCTCGACGGAAAGCTCGTGGCCACGGCGAAGCGCGCGCCGTTCGCCGCGACGGTCAACTTCGGGCGTATCCCGAAGCGCCAGGTCCTGGAGATGGCCGCGCTGGACCGCGGCGGGAAGGTCCTGCATCGCCTGAACGTGGTGCTCAACGAGCGCAGCGTGTCGGCCATCGCCATCGTGGAAGACGGCAGCGAAATGTCCGCCACCGTGCGCGCGCCGCACGGCGTGGCGGCCGAGGAGGTGCTGTTCGAATGGAACGGCACCCCGCTGGCGAAGTTCACGGCGCCGCCGTATCGCGCGCCGCTGCGCATCGGCGCGGGCGAGCCCGGCGTCCTGCGCGCGGTGGTGCGCTTCGACGACGGAACGGAAGCCGAGGACGCGCGCCTGATGAACGCGGGCAGCGGCACGCTCACGAGCGACGTCCACCTCATGGAAGTCCCGGTCTACTTCGAGACCCGCGTGCCGGCCGCATCCGAGCTGCAGGTCCGCGAGCGGAGCCAGTCGAGGCGCGTGGAACGGATCGTGGCGGCGTCCGAGGCGCCGCTGCGCGTGGCGCTGGTGCTGGACTCGTCGTTCAGCATGGTGCCGCACCTGTTCGACCTGCAGGAAGCGGCGCTGCGGTTCGTGGAGAAGAACCTCGACGCGCGCGACGAGACGATGGTCGTCGGCTTCGGCATGTCGGTGGACGTGCTCCGTCCGACGCGCGACCGCGCGGCGATCGAGCGCGCGGTTCTCGCGCTGCGGGCGGCGGGGCCGACGCCTCTGCACGACGCGCTGGTCCAGGCGCTGCTGGACCTGCAGGTGGGCGGCTCGCGCCGCGCGCTGATCGTCTTCAGCGACGGCATGGACACGAGCAGCGTCTTGCGGGTGCAGGACGTGGAGGAGGTCGCGCGGCGCGTGGGCGTGCCGATCTACGTGCTGTCGTTCCTCGTGCCGCTTCCTCCCGAGCCGGCGCGCCCGGGACGGACCTCGGTGATGCAGCCGTCGAACGCGGAGATCGTGTACGGCGCGCGGCGGGAACTGGTGACGCTCAGCAAACGCAGCGGCGGCAAGGCGTTCTCCCTCCGCTCGCTCGAAGGCCTGAGCGACATCTGGAACGAGATCGGCGCGGATCTGCGCAAGCAATCGCTGGTGCTCTTCCGCACCGAGCCGGGTGCCGAGGATGAGTGGCGCACGATCGAGGTCTCGGCGAAGGACGGCGGCACGCTGCGGGCGCCGGCGGGCGTGTACGTCACGGGAAAAGGCGTGGAATGAGACGGGGGCTGGTTGCCGCTCTGCTGGTGCTGGCCGCGCCGTTTTCTGTCGCGCAGGAGGTGCCCTTCAGCGAGACGATCGACGTCGTGCGCTACATCATCCCGGCGCGGGTGGTCGATCTGCGGGGCGACGCGCTCTCGGACATCACGGCCGCGGAGCTCACGGCCACGGTCGGCGGGAAGAAGGCCACGGTCGAGTCGGTGGAGTGGATCGGCAGCAGGAGCAGCAGTGTCACGGCGCCCGGGGAGAGTGCGCAGCCGCCCGCCGGACGGCTGATCGTGATCTTCATCCAGACCGATTTCGCGCGCGAGCCGCTCCGCATGATGGGCCAGCTCAAGTTCAACACGCTGGTCTCGACGATCCTGGAGATGTTCCAGCCGGAGGACTATGTCGCCGTCGTCTCGCACGACTCGCACCTGAAGATGCAGAGCGACTTCACGCGCGATCGCGAGCGGACGCGCCAGGCGATTTACAAGTCCATCGAGATCCGGCGGATGGAGCTTCCTCCGGCGCCGGATTCCGGGCCGTCGCTGGTGCGGCATCTCGATCTGCAGGAGATGCGGCGCGCGTCGTCGCCGGGAGCGGGGCTGAAGCTGGTCGCCGACGCGCTGGTGGCGAATGACGGGCAGAAGGTGGTCATCCTCGGAGGCTGGGGCATCGGCGAGTTGTTCAACGGCCGCGTCCAGCTGGACAGCTCGTGGGTGCAGGCGATGGCGCTCTTCCGCGCCAACCGCGCTCCGGTGATCACCCTCGGCACGGGCCTGGGCGGCGAGCTGACGGCCGGCCTGGTCGCGACGGCGGCGCAGACGGGCGGGTTCTACGCCGGCACGCAGAACCTTGCGGGACAGAGCATGGCGCGGTTGCGCGGCGTGCTGTCGGGCTATTACGAGCTGGTGCTGCGCGTCGACGGGCAGTTGCCGCCGGGCGAGCATCGCATCGTGCTGCAGACCACGCGCGCACAGGCGAAAGTCCTGGCCGCGCCACTGACGGTCAGCAGGAACGACGAGCCGGACGTCGACCATCTCGTCGAGCTTCCCGATCCCACACCGCCTCGGGTGCCCGCGGCCCGTTTCTACATCGACGCTCTGCAGAAACTGGCCGATGGCGAGGAAGTGGAAGCGGAAGCGCTGTTCACGCGCGCGATCGAGCTGGGCAGGGCGCCGGAGGAGAGCTGGTACGAGCGCGGCCTGCTGCGCGCGGTCCGCGGCGAGATGGCAGCGGCGATCGCGGACTTGCGCGCGTATCTCGACCGCGCACCGCACGGACGGCGCGCGGCCGAGGCGCGGGATCTGTTGGAGTCGTGGGAGTGAGTCGAACGTAGGGCGTGGCTTCAGCCCGCCCTCCCCGGGGAGGCGGGCTGAAGCCACGCCCTACATTTGTTCACGCCGCTACGCGGCGGAGGCCCATGTACTGCAGTTCGGCGAGCGCGGCGACGGTGATGGCCTGGACGATCACGAAGCCGTAGCCGAGGGCGGTCGGCTGGATCACGAAGAGCAGCGCGGCGCTGGCGAGCACCCAGCCGGTGTTGAGGGCGATCACCGTCCACACGCCGCCGCGCGGGAGGACGTCACGTTTGGCGAGATAGAGGACGAGCGCGGCGAACGGGAGGAGGCTGAAGCCCGCGGAACGGAGCAGCGGCGCGGGCAGCGCGAGCCAGCGCTCGAGGAGCGTCGCGGCGGCGAGCATCGCGAATCTCGCGGAGTGGCGCGCGCACGTGCTCGAGCGCGTCCGCCGGCAGATCGACGCCTCGGGCGATCCAGTGCTGATCGCGTTGTTCGAGGAGCTGCGCTCGTATCCCGCGCCGCCGCTGAAATTCACGCGGGACTACGGCGGGGTGGTCGTGCCGCTCGAGTTGATCACGGAGGGCGGCACGCTCTCGTTCTTCAGCACGACCACGATCTTCGGGACGCCGGTGGATGTGACGCTGTCGGAGCTGGCGGTAGAGGCGTTTTATCCGGCGGACGAGAAGACGGCCGCGGCGCTGCGAATGTAGGGCGTGGCTTCAGCCCGCCTCCCCCGGGGAGGGGCGGGCTGAAGCCACGCCCTACGTTTTTCACACGCGCACGTACTCGTAGTCCACCGGCAGGTTGTTGATCCCGCGGTCGGGCGGGGCGATCCAGGCGGCGATCTTTGCCGGCGTCGTACACGGGCTGCATCAGGGACTGCACGAAGGCTCGATCCTCCGGCGTCGGAAGCCAGCTTGAGATCCCCGCTGCGAACGCCTCGGCCGGGATGGGGTTGCCGGCGGGGTCGGTGGGGATGTTCGCCCAGGCGCCGATGGTGCGGCGGAAGCGGGCGCTGGGGAGGCGGAGCTCGAAGTCGATGCCGCCCTTCTTGATGATGCCGTTCCAGCGCTTGACGCCGATCTCGCAGTCCCGGATGTAGGCGACGCGCATGACTTCGTTCATGGCGTTGCGCATCGGGACCGTTTCGGTTCCCTGCGGCATCTCCAGCGTGTAATCGCCGAGGGCCTGATGGTCGTCGTAGAGGGCCTCGTCGGGACGGCCTTTCAGGCCGTTGGCGAAGTACGACGCGGCGTTCGAGGAGATCTCGGAGCCGAAGAGGTCGAGCGCGGAGCTGAACCAGAAGTTCATGTACTTCTGGATGGTGCGGCAGGTCGATGGCGCCGCGCGGCGCGCACTTGCTGCGGGTCGTCGGTCCCGAGCTCCTTCATCACTTCGAGGGTGCGGCGCACGACGCGGCCGATGCCGGTGTCGCCGACGAACATGTGGTGCGCCTCTTCGGTCAGCATGAACTGGCAGGTGCGCGCCAGCGGATCGAAGCCGCTCTCGGCGAGGCCTTGAGCTGGAACTTGCCGTCGCGGTCGGTGAAGTAGGTGAACATGAAGAAGGAGAGCCAGTCGCAGATCGGCTCGTTGAAGGTGGAGAGGATGCGCGGCTTGTCGGCGTCGCCGGAGTGGCGCTCGAGCAGCCCTTCCGCTTCCTCGCGGCCGTCGCGGCCGAAGTAGGCGTGGAGGAGGTAGACCATGGCCCAGAGGTGGCGGCCTTCCTCGACGTTGACCTGGAAGAGGTTGCGCAGGTCGTAGAGCGAAGGGCGGTGGTGCCCGAGCGCGCGCTGCTGCTCGACCGAGGCGGGCTCGGTGTCGCCCTGGGTGACGATGAGGCGGCGCAGCGTGGAGCGATGCTCGCCCGGCACCTGCTGCCAGGCCGGCTTGCCCATGTCGTCGCCGAAGCCGATCGTGCGGTCGGACTTCTGCTCGGCGAGGAAGATGCCCCAGCGATACTCCGGCATCTTGCACCATGCCGAACGTCGCCCAGCCCTCGCGGTCGACGGACGTCGCGGTGCGCAGATAGACGTCGTTGTTCTGGAAGATGGCGGGCCCCATGTCCTTCCACCAGTCGAGAAAGCGCGGCTGCCAGTGCTCGAGCGCGCGCTGCAGGGTCTTGTTCGTCGGCGAGGTCGACGTTGTTGGGGATTTTCTCGTCGTAGTTGATAGGCATGGTTTGCTCCTAGTCTTCGAGTCGTCGAGTCGTCAAGTCGTCAGAGGGATTCGGTCACGAGCTCGTCGACTGGACGACTCGTCGGCTCGTCGGCTCACACCCTTTCCCAGTTGAACTTCGGCTTGGTGCCGGTGCCGAAGAGTTTCAGTGCGCCCTGCTCGCCGACGGCGTTCGGGCGGATGAAGATCCAGTTCTGCCAGGCCGACAGGCGGCCGAAGATTTTCGTGGCCATGGTTTCCTGGCCGGCGAAGCGGAGGCTGGCTTCCATGCCGGTGAGGGCGTCGGGCGAGAGGCTGGCGCGCTCTTCGATGGCGAGGCGCAGCTCGTCGTCCCAGTCGAGTTCGTCGGGGGCGAACGTGACGAGGCCGGCGTCCAGTGCGGCCTCGGCGTCGAGCGGCGTCGCCGTGCGGTTGATCCAGCGCGACTTTGCCGCCGAAGCGCGTCTCGAGGCGGGTCATGGCGTTGACCATCGGATAGCGGACCGAAGTTCATGACGCTCAGCGCGACGTGTGGCGCGTTCTCCTCGGCGAGCAGCATGTACGAGCGGTCCGCGGCGAGCGCCAGCTCGAACAGCGTGCCGGCGAAGCACGGAGCCGCTGGTCGATGACGGCGTAGATGCTGCGCGAGGAGACGTCGAGGCGCGCGAGCGTGCGGCGAAGGATGCCGATCGTCTCGCGGACGAACCAGTGCCTTCGTGCTCGTCGAGGGCGCGGTCGACGCGCAGGACGTGCGTCGATGCTCGCCGCTCGTCTTCAGGATCCAGATGCCCGACGTCGCGGACGTTGGTGCGCAGGTGGAGGATGGCGTCGTCGAGCTCGCGCGCCATGGCCAGCGGCCACCACTGCGCGCCGCGGTCGAGGATGGCGTCGAGCTCCGTGGCTTCGTCCGCGGCGGCGCGGCGACGGTGATGGTGATCGTGCGCGCCTCGGCGTCGATGGCGACGTCGACGTGCTCGTAGTGCAGCCCTTCGTCATCGATCGTGCGGCTGAGCGGCGTGAGGGCGATGCCCTTGCGCGTCCGTCGGACGATCGGTCTGCTCGCGCGAGCGCGTGGCGCGCTCTTGCACCTTCTCCGGGAACAGCCGCGGCGGCGACGACGTCGTCGACGAGCCCCCACTCCTTGGCGCTTGGTCGCCGCCCGACGCCCTCGGCCGTGGTGCAGAAGACGTCGGCGAGGTCGCGGCGCACGCTTGCGCTTGTCGACCAGCCGCGTCAGTCCGCCCGTCCCCGGCAGCACCGCCAGCAGCGGCACCTCGGGCAAGCTGACCGTGCGCGAGCGGTCGTCGACCAGCACGATCTCGTCGCAGGCCAGCGCCAGCTCGTAGCCGCCGCCGGCGGCGGTGCCGTTCACGCGCCGCGAGGAACTTGAGGCCGGAGTGCTCGCTGGAGTCCTCGATGCCGTTGCGCGTCTCGTTGGTGAACTTGCAGAAGTTCACCTTCCAGGCGTGCGTGGCCTTGCCGAGCATGTAGATGTTGGCGCCGGCGCAGAACATCCGCTCCTTGCCGCTGGCCAGGACGACGGCCCCGACCTCGGGGTGCTCGAAGCGGATGCGGTCGAGCGCGTCGTGCAGCTCGATGTCGACGCCGAGGTCGTAGGAGTTGAGCTTGAGCTTGTAGCCGTCGTCGATGCCGTCGTCCTCGTTGACGTCGAGCGTCAGCGTCGCCACCGGGCCGTCGAAGGTGAGCATCCAATGCTGGTAACTGCCGGGCTCACGGTCGAAAGTAATCATGCATCCTCCAAGAGAAGACGTGGAATTATAATTCCTGTTGAGTCATGCGCGCCAACAGGTCACGCACAGTCTGCGCCTCATCCGTACCGGTGGTGTCGATGGCGAGGTCGGCGCGGCCGTACAGCTCGCTCCGCTCCTCCAGGATCCGGCGGAGGTCGTCCATGGCTTGCTGGGACCCGGCCATCGGCCGAAGGTCACCCTGCGCCACCACCCGCCGCATGTGCTCCTCGGGGGTAGCGCGCACCCAGACGGTGAAGCAACTGCGCAGGAACAGCTCGTACGTGGCGGTCTCGGACACCAGGCTCCCGCCGGTCGCGACGACGAACTGTGGCTGCGCCGCCAGCAACTCCTGCAACGCCTGGAATTCGTAGCGGCGATAGGCCGGCTGGCCGTACAGCTCCATGATGGCGCCGAGGGAGGTGCCGGAGAGGCGCTCGATCTCCCGATCCAGCTCGAGAAACGGGACATCCCGCGCCTCGGCGAACGGGCGCCGAGGGTGGTCTTGCCCGCGCCGCGGAGTCCCGACTAGGGCGATGCGCTGAGTGCGGGACGGTTCGCATCCGCGGCTACCATTCGGTCAGCGAGGTGTAGATCGTCGTGGAGTTGGGCGGGGGTCAGCCGGGAGAGGAACGCCGCACCAGCGCCATTTCCGGCGAGACGGCGCTCCTCCACCAACCGGCTCAGCGGCAACCCGAGCGCCTCGGCGACCTGGCGCAGCAGGACGACTGAGACGTTGCCCTTCCCCGACTCGAGCTGCGTCAGATAGCGCTCGGAGATCCCCGGCATGGTCCGCCAGCAACTTACGGCTCATCCCGCGGCGGGCACGCTCGCCTCGGATCCGCTCCCCGAACGCGCGGAGGAACTCCTCGTCGGTCATGAACGACGAATTATAGTTCCTAGGCGTTCACTGCCCCTGGAAGTTCGCCTTCCACCGGCGCAGCGCCTCGGGCGGCATCTCGTCGGCCACGAGCGTGAGCTGTTTCCCTTGATGTTGCCCACCGAGAGTGAGACGGACGCGATCGTGTGGGCGGATGGTCGACAGCAGATGCAGCAGGTCGAGGTCCTCGGTGAAATCGAGCGCGCGTCCGTTGATGGCGGTGATCACCGTCTGCGGCTGCAGACCGGTCGCCTCCGCCGGACCGTCGGGATGAATGTGCTGAACCAGCAGCCACCCGGCGTCGTGGCCCTCCTCGGGTGGGTAGTACGCGAAGGAGAAGCCGAGGTAGCCGGGGGTGGCAGTGTCATTGGCGGTCGCACAGGAAACGAGGAGCGCGCAAAGCAGCGCCAGAAAGGCCTTCATTCGAGAAGCACCCTCCCGTTGACGCGCTCGATGGCTCCCGGCGCGAGGACTTTCCGCACACAACGAGCCTTCGCCTCGCCGCAGATCGTGTACTCGCCCGCCTCGATCTCGAGGGCCATCCCCCAGGATCGGATTCCACGCGGAAGGCCGGTCCAGTTCGCGGGATAACGCAGACTGGCGAGGGAGTGCGTAACCCCGTCGTGCGTGATCCAGGCGAACGGCGGGCGGTGCTCCATTTCAATCTCGAGCATCCCCGCCGGGCCGCCCACCACGATGTCCTGCTCCCCCATCGCGACACGCGCAATCTTCGCGGGCAGAGCCGGTGGGAGGATGACGAGATCGAGCGCCGCGGTGCCGGGCGATACCGAGATCGCGAAGGTGCCATTCGGCCCGGACACCTCCTCCCTCTGGTGTCCGGGACGATCGGGCAGCAGGTAACGGACGATCGCACCGGCGACCGGCACGCCCGACGGCGTCCGCAGCCGTCCCCTCAGACGCGCCGCCTGCCGCAGGACCACCGTGAGGTCCTCGGCAGGCGTCTCGCTCACGGTCAGCGGGATGAACCCGCTCGTTGCGCTCGCCGAAGCGCGGCTCTCGGCTTCGAGGTAGACCGCGCCGGGCTCGATGCCGGTCAAACGAAACTCGCCGTTCTCATCGGTGCTCGTGCTTCCGAGGAACTGCCGTTCTTCGCTCCAGAGACGCACGAAGGCCGTGACCGGCTCACCATTGGACGATACGACCTTCCCGGCAAGACGCGTGTCCGGCAGACGGATGTCGACGTCCGCGACGCCATCGTCCGCGCGCACATCCACCGTCCGCCGCATGTTGCGCCGGCCGTCAGGGATCAGGATGTCCCATGCGCCGTCCTCCGGCAAAGCGCCGGAAAAGCGTCCTTCGGCGTCGCTCCGCATGGTGATCATGGTTCCCTTGCCATTCCGGAACTGGAGGTGCGCACGGAGCGGCTCGTTGCCGATGTGAACCGTGCCCCGGATCGCAACGCTCGCCATCGCGATCGTCACGGGCGCCATGCGCGGCGAGACCTCGACGACCGAGTGGGCAAAGCTGCTTCCCCGATGATCGAGGACGTCGATCCTGTGAAAGCCGCTGTCGATCCCGGCTGCTGACCACATGCCGCTCATCGACGCATCGGTCTCCACGATCGGTGTGGACATCGTCGAGAGCGGGACCATCTCCCTCAGCGAGACCTGCCACGGCTTTCCGTAGGGATCGAGCGGCGGCTGGATCAGCACGTCGACCTCGGCGAGCGGCTCGAGGATCAGCGGCTGCGCGAGCGCGATCTCTTCTCCTTCTCTTACTTCGAGATCGGCCCGTCGCGCGCGCGACCACCCTTCGCGCCGGGCGGTGAGCGTGTACTGCCCTGGCGCCAGATGCGGAAACTGGAAGAACCCGCGGGCGTTGGGACGCAACGTCGTTGCGCGCGACGCGAGACGTTGTTCCTCGGCCGGCCAGACTTCGTTCATGAGGGGTGGCGTGCCGGGCTTCAACTCCAGCGCAACATCCGTGAACGGCGGACCGTCGCCCCCGAATCGGATCGTGCCGGCGATCGATCCCCCGCGGGACAGCACGATCTCTCCGAGGTTTGGTCGATCCACTTGCCAGAAATAGCGCGGAACGAAGCCGGTGGCCGAAACCCGGATGTCCAGCGCCGTCGCCGGGACCGTGCAACGGAACGTGGTCTTCGAGACCGGACAGTCGAATCGGGATCGCGGAACGGACGACGATTCGATCTGCACACCGACCGACGCCGGCATGTCCGCGCTCTTCGGGACGACGAGCCGCCCGGTCAGGGTCGTCGCCGGCCAGAGAGGCAGGTCGACGTTCTTCGCGTCGCGCCGCACGGACAGCGCCGGCGACCAGCAGCCCGTGCTCCTCGCCGTGACGGACCATTCTTCAGCGGAAGAGAGGTCGGCTTCAGCGCCGTTCTGCCAGTGAATCGCGCTCCCGCAGTCGCCTGCGGCACAGACAGGGGTCGCCGTGATGACCACGGGACCGCACGATCGGAGGCCGGTGGCATGTTGGACTTCGACACGTGCGCCAGCGAACAGCGCCGGTGTCAGCAGGCATGCGCCCGCAATCGTCTTCAGACGTTGTAGCACCGCCGCCTTCCGCAGTAAGGCTCACAGTGCCATCCGGAGCCTGGCATGAACCAGCAGATCGATCCACCCTGACAATCTGCCCAGTGTCTGCCGTCCGTGTAGCAAGTGGCGCCCGTTCCGGGCATGGTGTCGCAATCGAAGCAGCCGTTATATCCGCCACCCCCGCTCCCGTCACACTCGTCGTAAGGGCAGAGGAGGTTCGGAACCGGATCCGGCGCCGATTCGGCGGTCGTCGCTTCAGGCGTTTGTGGAGGAGGCGGAGGGTCTTCTGCCCACGCAGGGCTTATGCCAAGGACGAACAGACAAACGACGATTCCCAGACGACGAGGCATCGCGCATCCTCCGCATCAATATGTCCAAAATGCTAGGAGGATAGACCGCTAGCTGTCAAGAAGGAACATTTGTTCTACCGCGACCGCATCGCCCGCGCCTTCCTGGAACCGAACACGCGCAGCGCGCCGGTCAGGGTGGCCATCTCGTTGCCGTTGCGGACGACGATGACGCTGGACGCCGATGGCGCGTCCGCCGCGACGGCGAACGTCGCGCTCACGGAGCCGCCCCAGTATTCGAAGTCGGAGACGCGCTGGAATGCGGGGTTGAGAATCTCGAACTGGGTCATACCGCTGGTGAAGCCTTCGCCGCCGACGGTGAGCTTGACGGTCTGGCCGGGGTGGACGGCCACGGGTGAGCTGTTGAGGCTCACGGAGTTCGAGCTTGGCTCAGCCGCGCCGATGAGGCTGGGATTGAGGCGCACGGCGCCGGCGGTGTTGACGACGAGGTTGCCGTACACCTTCCCGTTCTCCACGGTGATCGGGGCGTCGAAGAATTCGGTCGGGAACGTTTTGAGCGTGGCCTGCCGCCAGGTGCCTTGCAACGCGGAGACGACGACCGGTCCGTCGAGGGGCTCGACGTAGAGGCGGTAGCGTCCCGCGGGCACGCCGGGGAGGGTGAATTCGCCTTCGGCGTTGGTGAGCGAGCTGGCCGTGGGCTGCCCGCGATCGTTGACCGCGACGACCTGCGCCGCGAAGATGCCGCCGTCGTCGCCCATGACGCGTCCCTGGATCGTTGCACCGCGCATGGTCGGATCGGTCTTGGGATAGATCATCGCGATGGCGATGCGATCGTCGGCGTCGAGGTCAGCCTGCGTGTCACTGGGGCCGACGTACGGATACATCACCGACGACAGCACGGCCGAATGGTCGAGGCCGAGGGTGTGTCCGACTTCGTGCTCGAGCGCGGCCTGCGCGTTGACGCCACCCTGGAAGATCGACGGATCGAGGCGGATGTCCGCGTCGAGCATGCGGCCGGTCGTGGCATCGTAGGTATACGCGGTGAGCGCGATCGCGCCCTGGCCACTCAGCAGATCGTCCGCGAGAGTCACGCTGATCCCTTCGCCGTTCGGGACCGAGGACGCTACGACGCCGCGCGATTCGAAACGGAGACTGACGTCGGGCAGCGATGCCCAGGCGTCGAACGCCTGGTCGATCATCGCGGCCGCGTTCGGGTTGAGGTCGGTGACGCGGCGGTCGATGTCGTAACGGAGCGGAAAGGCCGTCGGTGCCCACTCGATCGCCGTGGGGGCGCCCTGGATGTCGAAGGTCATCCGTGTCGCGGCGACTGCCGGAACGGAAAGGGTGATGGCAAAGGAGATAACCGCGAGCCGGCGGAGCATACCCGCCGGAAGTGCAACGGCTACGCCAGTGCGATCAGGTCGATCTCGACGGCGGCCTCTTTCGGCAGCTTCGGCACTTCCACCGTCGTGCGCGCGGGCTTGTGATCGCCGAAGTAGCTGGCGTAGATGGTGTTGAGGGTCGTGAAGTTCTCCAGGTTGGTCACGTAGACCGTCGCCTTCAGCACGCGGTTGAAGTCGGTTCCCGCGGCGCGGAGGATGGCGCCGAGGTTCTTGAAGACGCGGTGGACCTGGTCCTCGAAGCTCCCGTCGACCAGTTTTCCCGTGGCGGGGTCGAGCGCAATCTGGCCGGAGGTGTAGACGAAGCCGTGGGCCTTGACGCCCTGTGAATAGGGACCGATCGCGGCGGGTGCATCGGGGGTCGAAACGTACTCGATCTGCATGGCCGCGCAGTATACCGGGGACAGGGCAGAGCGCAGAGGGCGGAGGGCAGTAAGGAGGGACCGTCCGGCTTCTGCCCTCTGCCCTCTGCGCTCTGCCCTCTAGCCTATAATCGCCCGACCAGTGAGCTATCCAGGCAATCCCTCCCTCCCCGCCCCGGTGAAAGACCGGGTCCTGTCGACCTTTCAGCAGACGCTGGGGCTGTTCAAACAGGGGCGCACGGATGAGGTCGCGGCGGGATGCAACCTCCTGCTACAGATGGATCCGATGTTCGATCCGGCGAAGAAGCTGCTGAGCAAGTTGCGCAATCCGGCCTTGTCGATCGACCTCGATTCGCTCCTACCCGATGGTGCTTCGCTCAATCTGCGCTCTCCGATGGACCATGCGCGCGACGCGATGGCCGCGCGCGATTTCCAGCGTGTCATCCACCTCACGAGCGAGGTCCTCACCGACGATCTCCTGAACGACGAAGCCCGCATCCTCGGCGACGAAGCGCGGGAGAAGCTCGAGGCGTCGCCGTTCGTGGAGCAGTTCGCGCGCAAGGCGGAGAAGAGTCTGGCGGGCGGCAACGTCGCCTCGGCCAAGATGGAGCTGGAGAAGGCCCGCGCTCTCGATCCGGCGCATCCGGAGGTCTTGCGTGTGGCGCAGGCGATCTCGGCGCGCGATTCCGCGCCCGTGCGTCCCGTGGTGCAGCCGTCGTTCGTGGTCGAGGAGCCGAAGCCCGCCGCGGGCGGGCGCTCCACCGCGCAGGCCGCGGACTTCGGCTTCACGTTCGAAGAGGAGAAGGCGCCGGAGGTGTCGTTCTCGAACTTCTCGTTCGACACGCCGGCGGCAACGGATTTCTCGTTCGACAAACCGGCCGCTCCCCCGCCGCCGCCGAAGCAGGAGTCGCCGTTCGGCGGCTTCTCGTTCGACGCCACTCCGTCCGCGCACGCATCGCCGTCGGGGGTTGGCGCGGAGTTCGACTTCGCAACGGCCTCGGTGGCCATGAGCGACGACGATCAGAGGAAGATCGATCAGTACCTGACCGACGGAGACCGCGCGTTCGACGGGGGCGATTATTCGCAGGCGATCGACCTGTGGTCGCGCATCTTCCTCATCGACGTCACGAACGACCAGGCCTCGGATCGCATCGAGCGCGCGAAGAAGAGGCGCCGCGACATCGAACAGAAGGTCGAGCCGATTCTCACCGCGGGCGTCGACGCGTTCGAGCGAGGCGATACAGCGAAGGCTCACGCGGAGCTGTCGGAGGTGCTGCGCGTCGACCCGCGGAACGCGACTGCACAGGACTACCTCGACCGCCTCGGCGAGACCGTTCCGGGAAACAAGCCGGAGCCGTCGCCGTCGCCGCTGTATATCCCTCCGCCGCCTGACGAGAAGTTCGGCGGCGACCTGTTCAACGACGAGCTTTCCATCGGCAGCGGCTACGAAACGACGCTCATCCCGCCGGATCCGGACACGATCGCGGCCGCCCAGACAGCGAAGGGAAAGGCGAAGGCCGCGCCGTCGCCGTCGACGGCGCGCAAGCTGCCGCTGGGGCTGATCGGCATCGTGCTGGGTGTGCTCGTGCTCGCCGCGGGCGGCTGGTTCGTGTGGTCGCGCATGAGCAGCGCTCCGGAGCAGGAGGAAACGCCGGACCAGGGCGCGCAGATCATCGGACGCGCGACGACGCTCGCGAAGAACGGCCAGATCGACCGGGCCATCGCGCTGCTGCGGGACATCAAGCCGGGCGATCCGAAGCACAACGACGCGCTGATGATGATCGCGGACCTGCAGAAGAAGAAGTCGACGTCGGCGACGCTCATCGACGGGATCCCGGCCGCGGAGTATTACGACCAGAAGATCGCGGCGGCGACCGAGGCGTTCGCGGCAGGCGACTACGTCGCGGCGAAGGCGGCGTTCGAGCAGGCGAAGGGCGTGAAACCGCTGCCGCCGGATCTCGAGACGCAGTACGCCGCGGCGACGCAGCAGGCGTCGAAGCTCGACGCGGCGAAGACGCTGTTCGCGGAGCGCCGGTATTCCGAGGCGATCGCGAGCCTGCAGCCGCTGCTGGCCGCGGACCCACAGAATGTGAGCATCCGGCGGATGATCGGGGACGCGCACTTCAACCTGAGCGCGGTCGCGCTGCAGGAAGAGCGGACGGCGGACGCGATCCGCGAGCTGGATGAGGTGCTGAAGGTGGACCCGAACGACGAGCTCGCGCGCCGTAGCCGGGAGCTGGCGGTGCGGTACAACAACGAGCGGAAGGACCTGTTGTACAGGATTTACGTAAAATATCTGCCATTGCGAGCGGGCACGTAGAATCAGTTGACAGTCGACAGTTTGCAGTCGGCAGGAGATCCGTTCTTCCTGTGAACTGTAAACTGCCAACTGTCAACTGGGCGGCCGGGAGGGTGTGTGATGCGATTCGATGAAGTGGAGCTCGAGGCAGTTCCCCTCGGCGGCCTGGATGAGGACGTACCGGCGGTCGCGGTCGTGGCGTCGACCGGGGACGCCGCGCGGTGGCGCCGGATGTTCGCGCTGCTCACGGACCTCTCGCTGTTCGCAGCGGTCGTACTGGCGTTGTCGCCGCTCCTCCCCCAGCCTCTGCCGTGGATGCCGGTCGCCGCGCTGGCGGGGTTTGTGGTGGTGCTGTCGTATTACTACTTCGTGGGTGCGTGGCTGCTGTGGGGAAAGACCGTCGGCGGCGCGATCTTCGAAGTGCGGGTGGCGGCCGAAGAGGGTGCGATGACGCTGCGGGACGCGTCGATGCGCTGGGCAGCGGTGTATCTGTCGCTCGCGCTGGGCGGGCTGGGGTTCGTGCTCGCGCTGTTGCCGTCGCGGCGGTCGCTGCCGGACCGGATGTCGCACACGCGTTGCGTCATGTAGGGCGTGGCTTCAGCCCGCCTCCCCCCGGTGGGCGCGCCCCGCCCCGCCCGGGAGGCGGGCTGAAGCCACGCCCTACGTTGATCTGTCGCCCACTGACGCGGGCTGAACTCTGTTGCGACGCCGCGGTCCCACGGCTGAAGCCGTGGGCTATTTCTGTAGCCCGCTACGCGGGCGTAAGGCAATAGACCCCGGCTTCAGCCGGGGAAACGGCGGTGCGACCCAGGAACGAGCCTGCGTAGCAGGCGACAGTGGGGTTCACACGCTCTTTTTGCCGGCTTCCACCCACGCGAAGCGGGTGAGCAGGGAGCCGAGGAGGGTCGCTGCGGCGGCGGCTTTGCGTTTGCCGAAGAGGCGGAGGACGAACGGGACGGGGCCGGCGAGCGCGCCCGAGAGGCGCAGCAGCGTGGTCTTGTCTTCGATCGCGACCGTTTCGAACAACGACGCGCCGAGGGCGAGGGCGTTGAGCGCGGGGTCGCGGTGACCGCGGAGCTCGAGCAGCGACGCCGCGGAGCCCAGCGCCGACGCCGCGAAGTGCACGGGTAACGTCCGCACGTGCTCTTTCCACAATGGATTCGCCGTGGCGCCGAGGAGGACGCCGGTGTACGTCGACATCGCGAGGCCGCTCAACGCCGCAACGCCTGAGAACACCATCCGCAGCGGTTTCCACGACACGATCACCGTCGCCGTCGACGCACCGCCGAAGATCGCCACCGTCCACGCCCCCACCGACATCGGCGACTGCGGCTTGAACACCCGGAGCATGTTCAGAAAACGCTCCGGGCGGCCGAGGTCGGCGATGAGCAGCGGCGTGGAGAGATTTGCGCCGATGGCCGCGATCCACCGCGCGTCGCGGACCAGTTTCTCATCCGCGCCCGCGAGTTGCGCCGCCACCGCGATCACCGCGGAGGCGCCCGCCGCGCCTCCGATGAAAAAGTACGTCGGGACCTCCCACGTCCACACGGGGGGCTTGAGCAGCGGGAGGTCGTAGTAGCTCGTCATCGCTGGTTATCGCTGCGTCAGCCACTCGTGCAGTTTCGCGCTCTGGAGATCGCGCAGCGCGGCGCATTGGGCCACCCGCTCCAGCGCCTGCGCGTTCCCGCGAGCGGCGGCCGGGACCGGGTGCGCGTCGATGAACGCCTTCGCCCGGGCGAGCGACTCGCGGTCGCAGAAGGCACGCGCGGTCCCCGTGACCGTGCCGCGCATGCGCTCGGGAATCTTCGCGGTGATGCGATCCCAGTTCTGCTCGATCCAGGTCCAGCCGAGCTCGCGGCCGTACGGGTTGCCGGCGACGACCCGGGCGATCACACCGCCGGCATCCTGATTCTTCACCTCCGGCGTCAGCGCCCATTCCAGCGTGCGGCGCAGCAGCGCGGGATCGCGGAACGCCACCAGCGAGTAGAACCAGGTGTAGTACTCGTCCGGCGTCTTCGCGGCCCGCATCTGCGCGACGTAGCGCTCGTACAGCGCCCGGTCTCCCGCCGCGGCGGCGAGGTAGATCAGCGTCTTGCGCGTCGTCGGCTCGAGCGCCGGCTTCAGCAGGTCCCGCTCGAGGATCTTTCGCGCCTCGCGCGCGACGGAGAGGTCGTTGCCGGATTCAACGAGCGTTTCCAGCACGAGCGCGCGCAGGACGCGATCGTCGTCCGACTCGTTCGCCTTCGCCACGTAGCCGAGGTCCTTCACCAGCGGCTGCGCGTATGCGCGGATCCACGACTCCACGGCCGGGCGGTCCGCGTCACTGGCGATGTTCTCGCGGATCGACCGGAAGGTGTTGAGAACGTTCGACGCCACGAACGGCTCCCGCTCGCCGCGCAGCGCGTCGGCGAGCGCGAGGAACGTGCCGACGGAACGCCGTCCCGAGCGGACGAGGTTCCACTCGTCGCGCGTGAGCACGATGCGCTCGGCCGGACCGAGCGAGGCGACGGACGTGCGGAGCGCGTCGAGCATCGCCGGCGCGTACTCGACGACGTAGTAGCCGGAGCCGCCGGCGTTGAGGAACGCCGGCGCGCCGCAGCCGCTGATGCGGATGGTGTGTTTCGGCTCGCGAAGGATGGCGCACTTCTTCTCGCCGCCGGTGCTGTAGCAGACCGGCACCGTCCAGCGCTGATCGTTCGACGGAACGTTCGCGTCGAGGAAGAAGCGCTGCTGCTCGACGGTGAGCACCGTGTCGCCGCCCTCACACGCGCTCGACACGCGCAGCAGCGGCACGCCGGGCTGCTCCACGAAGCTGGCCAGGATGGCGTCGACCGGCTGCGACGACGCCTGCTTGATCGAGTCCGAGAAATCGTGGAACGTGGCGTTGCCGAACGAGTACTGCTTCAGGTACGACGAGATCCCCTGGCGCATCGGCTCCTCGCCGATGAGCGACTCGATCATCCGCAGCACCGCGGCGGTCTTGCCGTAGGCGATGCCGTCGAAGAGCTCGTCGATCTCGTCGGGCGTCGTCGCCTGCTGGCGGATCCGGCGGCTGGTGCGCAGCGAATCGGCGTTGATCGCGCCGGCGGTGCCGGCGACGTTGCGCAGCGGCATCTTCCAGTCGGGACGCCACGCGGCCAGCGGCTTCGACGTGGCCCAGGTCGCGAAGCCCTCGTTGAGCCAGATGTCGTCCCACCAGCGCATCGTGACGAGATCGCCGAACCACATGTGCGCGACCTCGTGGGAGATCGTGCCGGCTGTCCCGCGCAAGTCGTCGGGCGTCGATTCCTTTTCGTCGAGGAAGAGAATGGCGTCGCGATAGAGGATCGCGCCGGCGTTCTCCATCGCCCCGGCGCGGAAGTCCGGGACGCCGATGTGGTCGAGCTTCCCGAACGGATACCGGACGCCGTAGTACTGGTTGAACCAGGGGACGATGAACTTCGTCGCCTCCATCGCGTACTGCGCGAGTGGCATTTTGTCGGGCGTCCCGCAGATGCCGAAGGCGATGCCGTCCGCTTCGTCGCGGATGCAGCGGAAGTCTCCGACGGTCAGCGCGACGAGATACGTCGAGATGCGCGGCGTGGTCGCGAAGCGGATGGTGTGCTTGCCGGCGGCCGGGCCGGGCGTGTCGGAGAGCTGTGCGCCGTTCGAGATCGCGGTGTGGCCTTCGTCGACGATGGCGGTGATGGAGAACGTCGCCTTCATATCCGGCTCGTCGAACGACGGAAACGCCGAGCGCGCGTCGGTCGCCTCCATCTGCGTCGACGCGTACTTCTTCCCGTTCGCGTTGCCGAGGTAGAGGCCGAGGAGCTTGTCGTTGAGCGTGCCGCGATAGCGGATGTGGATCTCGACCGGCCCGATCGGGATCGGCTCCGCGACCGTGAGGCGCGCCATCTCCGGCTCCGTCGTCACCGTCGCCGTCTGCCCGCCGATCTTCGTCTCCAGGAACTCGATGTCGGTGGCGTTGAGCACGACCTCCTTCGCCGGCTGCGAGATCACTCCGTGGATCGTCGCCTCCCCGGCGAAGCGGTTGGTCGCGAAGTCCGGCGCGAACGTCAGGTCGTAGTGGTACGGGAGGACGGTGCGCGGCAGCCGCTGGGCGAGCGCTGGCGTGGCGAGGGCGAGAGCGAGGAGGAAGAAGAAGGCTCGGCGCATGGGCGCCAATTGTATGGGGCCGGAGTCATCTCTTCACCATCCATTCGTGCAACTTCTGGCTCTGAATCTCCCGGAGCGCGGCGCACTGGGCAATTCGCTCGAGGGATTGCGCGATGCGGCGCTCGCCGGACGGCACGGGATGCGCCTGGACGAACGCCTTCACGCGCGCCAGCGACTGCGCATCGCAGAGCGTGCCGGCCAGGGACATGACGTCGCCATGGGCCGGCTCCGGAATCTTCTGCTGGATGCGGGACCAGTTCTTTTCGATCCAGGCCCAGCCGCCCTCGTGATCCGTAGCGTATTTCGAGCCCATGCTGAAGCCCATCAGCCAGCCGGAATCCTGATTCCTCATCTCGTCGCTCAAGGCCCACTCGAAGGTCCGGTTCCGCAGGACGGGATTGCGGAACGCGCCGAGGGCGAACATGAAGCGGTATTGGTCATCGGGTGTGGCGGCGTTGCGCCACGCCTTCCGATAGCGCTCGTACAGCGCGGCGTCTCCCTCACGCGCGGCGAGCAGAATCAGCGCCTCGCGCAGTTGCGGATCGAGTCCCGGCTTCCCGGACAGCTCGCGCTCGACGAGCTTGCGCGCCTCGCGCGCGACCGACAGGTCGTTGCCCGCGACCAAGAGCGTGGTGAGCGCCGCGGCGCGCAGCTCGCTGTCATCGCTCGACTCGCCCGGTTTCGGCGCCCACCCCAGCTCCTTCACGATCGGCTGCACATACGAGCGGACCCATGCCTCGAACGACGGCCGGTCCTCGGCCGCCGCGATGTTTTCCCGAAGCAGCGCGAACTTGTCGATGACGTTGGCAATGACGATCGGCTCGCGCTCGTCGCGCAACGCGTCCGCGAGAGCGAGGAAACTGCCCACCGGGCGCCGCGCGGCGCGGACGAGATTCCATTCGTCCCGCAGCAGCACGATCTTCTCCGCCGGTCCGAGCGTGGCGATCGACGCGGTGAGCGCATCGAGCATCGGCTGCGAGTGCTCGACGACGTAGTAGCCCTGGCCGCCGGCGTTGAGGAACAGCGGCGCGCCGCAGCCGGCGGCGCGAAGGATCTCCTTCCGTTCGCGCACGACGCGGCACTCCCTTTTCACTTGATCGACATCGCCGCCGCTGCCGAAGCAGACGGGCAGCGTCCAGCGCTGGCCGGCTCCGCCGCGGTCGACGGGATCGTCGAAGAAGCGCTCCTGCTCGACGGTCAGCAGCGTCTCGCCGTTCTCGCACGTGCTCGAGACGTGGAGGAGCGGCACGCCCGGCTGATCGATGAAGCTCGCCAGGATCTCGTCCACCGGCTGCGACGACGCCTCCCGGATCGACTCGGAAAAGTCGTGGTACGTCGCGTTGCCCCACGAGTAGCGCCGGAGATAGGACGACACGCCCTTGCGCATCGCTTCCTCGCCGATCAGCGACTCGATCATCCGCAGCACCGCCGCGGTCTTGCCGTAGGCGATCCCGTCGAACAACTCGCCGATCTGACCGGGAGTCGAGGCCGGCTGGCGGATCTTGCGGCTGGTGCGGAGCGAGTCCGCGGCCATGGCGCCGGCCGTGGATTCGACGTCGCGCAACGGCATCTTCCACTCCGGATGCCATTGCGCGAGCGGCTTGGATGATGCCCAGCTGGCAAAGCCTTCGTTGAGCCAGATGTCGTCCCACCAGCGCATCGTCACCAGGTCGCCGAACCACATGTGGGCGATCTCGTGCGAGATCACGTCGGCCTTGCCTCGTAGGCTCGGAGGGGTGGTCTGCTTCTCATCGCTGAACAGAATGAGCTCGCGGTAGAGGATGGAGCCCGCATTCTCCATCGCTCCCGACCGGAAGTCGGGGACGCCGGTCTGGTCGAGTTTCCCGAACGGATAGCGGATGCCGTAGTACTCGTTGTACCAGGGCAGCACGAACTTCGTCGTGTCCATCGCGAACTTCGCGAGCGGCAGCTTGTCAGGCGTGCCGCAGATGGCGACAGGGATGCCGCCGGCGTCGTCGCGCAGGCACTGAAACTCGCCGATGGTCAGCGCGACGAGGTACGTCGACATCCGCGGAGTCGTGGCGAAACGGATGGTGTGCTTGCCGGGCGCGGGACCGGGCGTGTCCGAGAGCTGTGCGCCGTTGGAGATCGCCGTGTGGCCGTTGTCGATGACCACGGCGACCGCGAAGGTGGCCTTCATGTCCGGCTGATCGAACGAGGGAAACGCCTCACGCGCGTCCGTCGCCTCCATCTGCGTCGACGCGTACTTCTTCCCGTTGGCCTCGCCGAGGTAGAGACCGCGGAGCTTGCGGTTGAGCGTGCCGCGATAGCGGATCCGGATCACCGCCGGCCCCGGCGGCAGCACCTCGGCGACCGCCAGTTTCGCGAGGCCCGGCTCCGTCGTCACCGTCGCCGCCTGCTCCCCGATGCGCGCTTCGAGAAACTCGATCGCGACGGCGTTCAGCACGACCTCCTGCACCGGCTCGGCCATGATTACGTGGATCGTCTCCTCGCCATCGAAGCGCTCGCTCGCGAAGTCGGGCGTGAAGGTGAGCTCGTAGTGCGTCGGCAGCACCGCGCGCGGGAGCTGCTGCGGGAGGGCGGGGGTGGCGGCGAGGAGGAGGAGAAAGAAGAGGGATACCGCGGTACGGCTCATACAGGAGGAGGGTGGGCCGGGAGGGGTTCCCTACCCTGTTGCTTCAGCCGCCGAGTCGCGCCCGCTCGGGCGCTCCCCGGGAAGGGGTGGCCAAAACGGCCTCGAACACCTGTTGCTCCTTCTCCGCGGTCAGCATTCCTTCCCAGACGTGCCGAACCACACCTCGCTCGTCGACGAGCATCAGTGTGGGGGTGCCCCGAATCTGCAACGTGCGAAGAGGAACCTGGCGCACGTCGCCGAACTGGAGTTGGAGCGCGCGCAGATACTCGGCACTCTCGTCCGCGTTCTGGGGCAGGATGGCGGTCAGATGAACGCGCCGGCGCGACAGCTCGTCCGCCAGGCGCCGGTAGAACGGAGCGCTCTCGCTACAGAAATGACAGGTCGTGCTCAGTGCCAGAACGAGCGTGTTGCCGTTGGCCCGCCAGTCGAACCCCGGCACCGACAGGCTCGTGCCCACGGCGACAGACGGTGGCCTCTCGCTCGTCGTCGTCCTGGGGAACAGGTAATTCCGTACCAGAACCGCGCTGGCGAGCGTGGCCACGATCAGGATGGCGATGTTCGTTGCGATCTCGAGTTTTCTTGCCATCGAAACGTCGCATTCCCGGGATGGAACTGCACCATCTCCAGCACTGCGATGCCTGGAGGAGGTGGGCCGGCACGGACGTCTCCGCCGTGCCGACTCTCAGAGACCTCACCACAAGATGCAGAACCAGCCGCCGGTGCCGCCGTTGGCGCAGCAGGTGACTTCCTGCGTGCAACCCTGCTGGCTGTTCCAGCTCCAGCAGCCGTCTTCACAGATCCAGGGAGCCGACGCAGCCGCTGGTGTGGTGACCATGGCGCTCAGCGTGAGGGCGAGGGTGAGAGCAATCGCAGCAACCCGGTGGCGAGAAAGCACCGACATGATCCGCATGGATGTCTCCTTATGGGTGGAAGCTTAGGACTGCCACCAGGACCAGTCAAGATATGACTATGGAATGCCGGAGTGCTGGAGGAGCGATCGGTTCCGCCGGCGGAAGCGCCTCAATTCACCAATGATTCGGCCCCTCCGATCGCCATGAACCGCAGCGAGAGCGGAACGCCGCGACCGCGGCGCAATTCATCGATTGCCGTTTTTCTCAGCGCCTCCGCTGCCTCGTCGCCGTCGCGAAGATAGGTGTGCAGGCGACGCATTGTCGCTGGTGCATCGGCGTCGACGACGTCGTAGGAGCTTGCGATCACCGCCGGCACACCGGCGATGAGGAACGCATCCGCCATGGTCGGCATGAGCTCATCGGCCTCGCCCGGCGATGCTCCGCGACAGGCTGCGAGCACGACGACACGAGCGTTCTTCAACGGCAACCGGGCGATTTCAGTCGCGGAAAGGCCATCGCGGCCCCCGGCCGGCATGAGCGGAAGCCACACATCCGCCCCGCGACGGACGATGTGCCCGGCGTAGTGAATGACCACGTTCTCGACGAGTTGCCGCTGGATTGCCTCGGGGGTCGCTGCCGGACCGGCCAGGAGCCGGGCGCACTGGGAGAGTGTTGCAATGCTGTCGGCCTCGCGGCGAGCACCAGGAAGCACCGAGGCGTCGGGATAACCTTTCTGGTCGAAATCCGTTGCCGCGATCGCGAGCACCTTCTGTTCGCGTGCCGGCTTCGACGCGCGGGATGCCGTGATCGCCGCGCGCGTACTCTGAGCGTGGACCACAGTGAACCGTTCGATCAGAAACTGGCCGCGCTGCACGTCGAGCAACGCGCCGAACGGAATGCCGGCGAGGTCCCGATAGGGGATGAATGCGATTGTCGACACGCCTTCGAGCCGCGCTGCGACAGGCGCGAAAATGAGCTCGTATAAACGGCCGGCGGCAGCGGCGAAAGTATCGTCGTCCGCGTGCCGTATCGCGTCGGCTGCACTCTTTACCTCCGCGGCGCTGGCAAAGAGAAAGACAGCATGTACGTCGTTTCTGCGAATGACGAACGCGATCACCTGATCACGAACCGTGGCGTATTCGACGATTGCGGCATCAGATGTCAGGGCGAGTTGCGCTTCTCCTGGGGACTTCTTCGGTGGAGGAGACTTCTTCGCTGGAGCGATGAGGCCGACGTTTAAGCCGACATGGCGGCAGGGTTTGAGGGCGCCGAGGATTTCTCCGTGTTTGACCACGCGATCACTCTTTACGGTGGTCTCACGATCCTGCGTGCGCTCATAGAGCTCCTCGAGGAGATCTCCGAATTTGACCATGCGATCACCCCTTACGGTGATCGCAGGATCCGGCGTGGGCTGGTAGGTCTCCTCGCGCCTGGACTTGCGCTGCTCTTTGTGGACGTTTCCAGAGTGGCCATTCGGCGGACTGAAAACCGATGCATCCGTGTACTCGAGTGCTGTGGGGAATGTCGCGATCACGGAGCGCCGACTGTAGCAAGTGCGTGCGAACCTCACTCACCAGACCCGCATACAGGGCGGTGAGCCAAGGTTCTCCTTTCGCAGCGCTGTGGAACGCATCGCGAAGAAGATCGAACGCTTCCTCCGGTGAACGGCGAACAATCCTGTGGATCGCCTCCTCACACACGATCTGCGCTTTCAACCCGGCCTGCCCGTGCATCCGGAAGACATCGGCGTCGAGCGCGCGGAGCAGGGCAAGCGCCTCGGCACTTCGACGCGCGCGATGGAGTCCGCCCGCAATCAAATAGCGCTGCACATACAGATCGCTCTGATCACGAGGACTGAGGGCCATGGCCCCTCGCAAAAACAACCGCGGCAGGAGCTCGGGATACACCGCCCTGCCGGCATAGAGCTCCGACGCCCTCTGGAGTCGGCCGTTCACATCCGCGCCGTTCCAGTGCGAGCGAGCATGCGGCCGCTCACGCACCTCGATGTACTCTTTCAAGATGGTGCGAGATTCGCGAGAAGCGGTCGCGTTGATGTAACTCGTCGCCGCCATCGAAACTGCAAGCGGACCGCTGCTGCGGAGCTCACGCGCCTGCTGGCGGGCTTCGGAACTCCATGCCACATCCGATTCGAGAGCGGCCGCGTTTTCGAATTCAACGCGCGCTTCGGGCGTGAATCCGAGTCGCGCCAGCGCCAGCGCGAGATTGAAGTGCGCAGCCGCCAGCCTTGGGGATTGTGCGATCGCCTTCCGGGCGGCGACAAGCGCCTCGAGCGTGATGGAAACCTCGTACGAGTCCGATGGACTCGGAACGGCAGGACGGTGCGTCAGCAGTGCGGCCGCAAGGTTGGTCAACGCTTCCGGATCACCACCTTTGGCCTCCCTGCGCAGTTTCTGAATCGCGACTCCGGTCTGACCAGTCAACACCAGGGTCGTCACTCGATCATCCGCCGGCGGTCGAGGCTTGACTGGAGGAAGTTGCCACGTGCCGTCACGCCCTCGTGCGATGTGCCTTTGCGGCAGTTGACGCTTGTCGACAAGCCGCGCAGCGATCGAGCGGTATTCGTCGACACGACCTTCCTTCGGCTGAGCATGATTGCCGCGCAGCGACAGAATTCCGAGCACGAGCGCAGCCAGCGTCGCCATGTGGACAGCGACGATCCGCCACGAACCGGTGCTTGGGAGTCTCATCGAACGATCTGTCCGTTTTAGAGGAATGGAGACGCCGATTTCCTGCTCTCGCTACACGGCCTGATAACGCTGGACGAACTGCAATTGGCTGCGCCGGAGTTAAATTTGGCTGGGTTGGAGCTAAATTTAGCTCCGTTGAAGCCAGCGGTAGCTCGGATCGAGGTAAATCTTGCTCCGAACAGGCTGGAGTCAGCTCCAGCAACGCTGATTTCGGTTACGACGGAGCTGATCGCAGCTCGATTCTGCCAAATTTTGGCAGGTTTCGAGCCGACCGTGGCTTCCCGCGAGCTAAATTTAGCTCCGAACAAGCCAACATTGGCTCCGAGTAAGCCAGAATTAGCTCGGAACGAGCTGGCATCGGCTCCGGGACAGCCGAATTCACGAACGTCGGACGGAAGATTGGCCGCGACGGAGTAAATTTGCCTCGGGAGGAGCCGCGCGCAGCTCGACTCTGACAAAGTCTCCCGTCACTGCGACTCGGCGCGCTCGACGCTTTTCACGTCGAGCGCGAGGAGCCGGACTCCGACCTGCATGGTCGGGTCGGCGGCCGCGGTCATCACGGCCTGCTCCAGGTCGCGTGTGGACTCGCGGAGGTCCTCCCAGGATCGCTCGCCGATCCATTGTCGCTGGTAGGTCCGGACGATCGTCGCCACGAAATCGCCCGCGTTCGCGGAGGCGTATGCGGCCTGCCGGGGATCGAGGATCTGGGCGCTCACGGTCGACGTCACGCGCACCGGAACGTTGTCGAGCGTGATGTACGTGTCCGAGAGCTCTTCCTCCTTCGGGAGGAGGGAGTACCGGAACGCGATGCGATCGACGAATGGCGCGAGCACGTGCCGGCCGGCCGAGAGCGTGCGGTCGTAGCGGCCGAGGCGCTCCACGAGGTAGGTGTCGCCTTCGGGGACGACGATCACGGATTTCCAGGCGAGGATGACCAGAAGCACGGCAACGATCACGACAACGGTCATCGGCGCCTCCCCAGCGCGAACGCCGCGACCGCGCCGAACAACATCACCCCCGCCGCCGCAGCGGCCGACGTCCACGCGGGCCTGAGCAGCGTGGTCGGCACCTCCGGGGCGGTCGGGAGGTTGTACGAACGCTCGTCGCCGCGAATGAGGAAGATGGCGTGGGTGCCGCCGACGGAGGTGTCTTTCGGGTTCCAGATCTTCGCGTCGGTCATGCCGGCGTCGTGGAGTTTGGCGATGCGGGCGTCGGCGACACGCTCCATTTCTTCGAGGTCGCCGAAAAGGATGGAGCCGGTGGGACAGGCGGTCGCGCACGCGGGCTGGAGGCCGTCTTTCTGGCGGTCGTAGCAGAAGGTGCACTTGAAGGCGCGGCCGTCGGTGGGGCGGCGGTCGACGACGCCGAAGGGGCAACTGACGACGCAGTAGCCGCAGCCGTTGCAGATGTCGGGCTGGATGTAGACGCCGCCGAATTCGGTGCGGATGATCGAGCCGGTCGGGACAGGCTTCCAGGCAGCCGGCGACTTCGCAGTGCTTGCAGACGTCGGAGGAGAACTGCCAGGTCATGACGTGCGGCGCGTTGCCGCCGGCGCCGATCGGTGGTGTCGTGCTCGACGAACTTGACGTGACGCCACGAGGAGTGGCCGAGGCCGAGGGTGTTGTCGTAGGAGTTGCCGGAGAAGGCGAAGCCGTCCGCCGGGACGTCGTTCCACTCCTTGCACGCGACCTCGCATGCCTTGCAGCCGATGCAGAGCGTGGAGTCGGTGAAGAAGCCGGTTACGCGCGTTTCAGGCTGCAAGTCAGTCCCTTCGATTCGAAGATCTTCACGTTCGGCTCCTCGGAGATCGCGAGCAGGTCGTTGACGACGTCGCCGGTGACGAGGCCGCGCGAGCCCCAATGGTAGGGCAAGCCGACCTGGTGGACGCGCGCGCCGTTGATGTTCAGGGAGGGCATGCGGGTGGTGACGAGTGCGCGGGCGCGGATGGTGCCGCGGGCGGTGGAGACTTCGACCATTTCGCCGTTGGCCACGCCGACTTCGGACGCGAGCTCGGGCGAAAACTCGGCGAAGAGCTCGGGCTGGAGCTCGGCGAGGTGCGAGAGCGTGCGGCTCATGGCGCCGGCGGTGTGGTGCTCGGTCAGTCGGTAGGTGGTGAGGACGTACGGGAAGCGCGGGTCGGGCGAGGACGCGTACGGGTTGTCGGGACGCTCGAAGCGTTGCGCCATGGGATTGGATCTGCTGTTCGTAGAGCGGATTGCGGATATTGGATTCGAGCGGCTCGTAGTGCGTGGGAAGCGGACCGTCTTTCAAGCCGGACGGGACCCAGAGCCAGCCCAGCCATCGGGGTGCATGATGAAGGGCGCGTCGCCGGGAAGGGCTTCGTCGCCGCCGGTGCTCGGGGCCGGGGCGGTAGTCGGGCGCTTTGCCGCGGGTGAAGTCGGCGATGTCGTGGCCGACCCACTCTTCCTTCTCCGCGTCCCACCAGACGAGCGCTTTGCGCTCGCTCCACGGCTTGCCCTCGGGGTCGGCGGACGCGCGGTTGTAGAGGATGCGGCGGTCGAGCGGCCAGGCGTAACCCCAGCCATGGCCGTAACGGCCTTGCGGCTCGCGTGCGTTGGCGCGATTCGCATCCGTCGTGCACGCCGGAGTAAATCCAGCAGCCGCACGACGTGCGCCATCGCCGTCAGTTCGCCGAAGTACTGACCGAAGAGCCGTCGGCGTACCGACCCGTTGCCTGCCTCCCGTGATCTCGCGCAGCACCTCGATCCGCGTCTTCGTCGGCGTAGTTCCAGGTCAGCGCGCGCAGTGCGGCGTCGCGGGGCGATTCCGTCGCGCGCGCTTTGAGCTTGCGGCCGAGGGCGACCAGGAACTGCAGCTCGCTGCGGGCCTGGCCGGGCGGATCGACGGCTTTCTCGCGCCATTGCAGCAGGCGCTGGGTGTTGGTGAACGTCCCCTCCTTCTCCACGTGCGACGCCGCGGGAAAGAAGAACACCTCGGTGTCGATCTCGTCCGGCGCTTCCTCCCAGAATGTTGGACGTCTCGGTCTCGACCAGATCGCGCACGACCAGCCATTTCAGTTTGCGCGAGCGCGGCGCGCTCGAGCTTCGCGTTCGGCGAGCCGACCGCGGGGTTCTGGCCCATCACGATCAGGCCTTCGAGCTTGCCGTCGGCCATGTCGAGCCAGTAGCCGAAGTACGAATGGTCGCCGGTGAGCCGCGGGAGCCAGGCGAAGCCGAAATCGTTCTCGCGCGTGCGCCGCGTCGCCGTAATACGCCTTCAGCAGGCTGACCATGTACTTGTCGATGTTGTGCCACCACCCTTTGTCGGCCTGGTACTTCTTCGAGATAGGACGGGAGGTCCAGCTCGTCCGACGTGGGCATCGGCAGATAGCCCGGCAGGATGTCGTACAGCGTCGGGATGTCCGTCGAGCCCTGGATCGATGCGTGGCCGCGCAGCGCCATGATCCCGCCGCCGGGACGGCCGATGTTGCCGAGCAGCAGCTGCAGGATGGCCGCGGCGCGGATGGTCTGCACGCCCGTGGAGTGCTGCGTCCAGCCGACGGCGTAGCAGATCGCGCCGGTCTTCTCGCGGCCCGGACGCGCTCGCGAACACGTCCGCGATCTTCAGGAACTCGTCGCGCGGAATGCCGCACGACTGCTCCACGAGCTCCGGCGTGTAGCGCGCGAAGTGCTTGCGCATCATCTGGAACACGCAGCGCGGATGCTGCAGCGTCTCGTCGCGCGGAGGATCGGACGGCGTTCGTGCGCGCGTGCCCTGTCCTTCTCCGCGCGTGACCCGTGTCCCGTGACCCGCTGGCGGCGCTCCGGGATACAGCCACGTCTCCGCCGGCGAGAAGAGTCCCGTCCGAGATCCTCGGTATCCACGAAGTCATCGCGGACGATCACCGCCGCGTTCGTGTAGCGCGTGACGTACTCGTGGAACCAGCGGTCCTCCTCGAGCACGTAACGGATCATCGCGCCGAGGAAGACGAGGTCACTGCCGGCGCGCAGCGGCAGCCAGTAATCCGCCATCGCCGACGTGCGCGTGAACCGCGGGTCGACGTGGATCACCTTCGCCCCGTTCCTCTCCCGCGCCTCGATCACCCACTGGAAGCCCACCGGATGGTTCTCCGCCATCGACGAGCCCATGATGAGGATCGCGTCCGCGTTGGCGAGATCCTGCTGTGCGGTGGTTGCGCCGCCGCGCCCGAGGGAGGTGCCCAGACCGGGCACCGTGGAGCTGTGTCATATCCGTGCCTGATTGCTCAGGCACACCATCCCCAGTCCCGCGGTGAACAGCTTCTTGATCAGGTAGTTCTCTTCGATGTCCAGCGTCGCGCCGCCGAGGTGGGCGATGCCGGTGGTGTGCATGTGCTCCTCGTCGAACGTACGCTCCCGCGAGGTCCACATGCGGTCCGCGACCATGTCCACCGCGGACTTGAGGTCGAGCTCGATCCACGTCCGCGAGCGCGGTGCGCGGTACTTCACCTTCGTCGCGCGCGCGGGATGCGTGACCAGCTCGAAGCTCGCGGAGCCTTTCGGGCAGAGGTGCCCGCGCGAGATCGGCGACTGCGGGTCGCCTTCGATGCTGATGACTTTGCCGTCGCGGTGATAGACGAGCTGTCCGCAGCCGACGGCGCAGTAGGGACAGACGCTGCGCGCGACCTGGGTGTCCACGTTCTTGCGGCGCAGCGCGCGCGTGCGGTCGCTCGTCGCGGCGTCTTTGTCCCCGCGAAGCTGACGGATCAGCGGCCACTTGAGGAGCAGCTCGGCAAGCATGGCGTGCAGTGTACTGTCTCCTCCGTCCCCCTCTGCGTTCTCTGCGCCTCTGTGGTGAAAACACGCGTGCATTCATCACAGAGCCACCGAGAACGCCGAGGGGACGGAGACAGTACACTTGTACGCATGAGCACGACACGACTCGAGGCCTTCAGCGACGGCGTGATCGCCATTCTCATCACCATCATGGTCCTGGAGCTCCACGTCCCGCACGGCACGGATTGGAACGCGGTGCGGTCCACGGTCTTCACGCTGCTCCTGTACGTCCTGAGCTTCGTCTACATCGGCATCTACTGGACGAACCACCACCACATGTTTCACGCCACGGAGCACGTGAACGGCGCGGTGTTGTGGGCGAACCTGCACCTGCTGTTCTGGCTCTCGCTGGTGCCATTCGTCACGAACTGGATGGGCGAGAACCACTTCACGTCCCTCCCCACCGCGATCTACGGCGTGGTCCTGCTCGCGGCGGCGATCGCGTACTACATCCTCCAGACCGCGATCATCCGGCAGGAGGGACCGGATTCGAAGCTGGCCAGGGCCATCGGCTCCGACTTCAAGGGGAAGATCTCGCCGGTGCTGTACCTCACGGGAATCGGGCTCGCGTTCGTCCATCCGATGCTCGCCGACGCGATCTACGTGCTGGTCGCGATCATGTGGCTGGTGCCGGACCGGCGGATCGAGGCGCGGCTCCTGAAGCAAGAGTGACGGTCCGCCCGCGGACAGCTCCGTCCCATTTCCGCGCACGTCGCTGACCTCCTCGCGCGTCGTTTGTTGCACTTACGCGTGGCACCGGCGATGCTCCGGCTTCACGCATGCTCGTCCGCCGGATCCAGCGTCATCCCGCCCGCACTCTGCTCATGGTCCTCACCCTCGCCCTCGGCCTCGGCGCCACGACGGCTATCGTGAGCGCGATTCGAGGGGTGCTGCTCGCGCCGCTGTCGTTTCCGCGCGCGGAGCAGTTGGTGACGGTGCAGGAGCGGGAGGATAGCCAGGGCTTCGGCACGACGGGCTTCAGCACGTACGCGGACTGGCGGGACTCGCTGCGCTCGTTCTCGTCGCTGACCGCGACCTCTTCGCGGAGCTACACGCTGACCACCGGCGGCGAGCCGGAGCAGCTCCCGATCCTCGGCGTGACGCACGAGGCATTCACGACGTTCGGCGTGCGCCCGGTCCTGGGACGCGCGTTCACGCCCGCGGACGACGTGCGCGAAGCGGCGCGGGTGGTGATCCTCTCGCACGAGCTGTGGTCGCGCCGTTTCGGCGGGGATGCGTCAATCGTCGGACGCACGATCCGGATGAGCGACACGGACTTCGAGGTGATCGGCGTGATGCCGCCTCGAACGCGCATGACGCCGGACGAATGGCGCACGGAGCGTACGGAGGCGTGGGTGCCGCTGCGCTACAACACGACGCTGGAGTGGGCATGCCGCAGTTGCCGGCACCTGCGGGTCTTCGGCCGCCTCCGTGAGGGTGTGACCGCGGAGCAGGCGGCGCGCGAGGCGGAGACGTTCACGGCCGCGCTGCGGCGCCAGTTCGCGGATCAATACCCGGCGCGCGGCTGGGTCGCGGTCGATTCGCTGCAGGACGTGGTCGTCGGGCGTCAGGTCGCGTCGTCGCTGTGGATGATCCTCGGCGTCGCGGGGCTGGTGCTCGTCGCGGCGATCGCGAACGCCGGCAGCCTGGGGTTGTCGGAGCTGTTCGTGCGCCACAACGAATTGGTGGTGCGGCAGTCGCTCGGCGCGACGCCGGCCCGCATCGCGGGGATGCTCGTGCTGGAATCGGTGACGCAGGCGCTGCTCGCGTCAGTCGCGGGCGCCGGGCTCGCGTACGCCGGGATTGCGTGGCTGCGTGCGAATGCGAGCGCGTTCGTGCCGCGCGCCGCGGATCTCGCCATCGATCCGCTCGTCGTCGCGATCTGCGCCGGCATCGCCGTCCTCTCCGGTGCGGTGATCGGAATCCTGCCCGCGTTGCGTGCGCGGAAATGGTCGCTGGTGACCAACAACCGCGGCGTGGTTGCCGGGCGCTCGCGCGCGCAGCAGGTGCTGGTCGGGATGAACATCGCGCTGTCGGTCGTGCTGCTGGTCGGCAGCACGCTGATCCTGTGCAGCGTGCGCAACCTCTTCGCCACGCCCGCGGGCTTCGACGCGAAGAACGCGATCGCGTTCCGCATGGCCGTCGAGACCGACGACCCGAGCGCCGTCTACGATCGTTTTCTTCGCGACGCACGGCAACTGCCGGGCGTCGAGTCGATCGCGCTGACCTCGCAGCTGCCGTTCGCCGAGGACCAGGACAATGCGGGAATCACGGCGGAGGGAGTGGCGCGGAATCCCGGCGATGCGCCGGACGCGCAGCGATTCGCGGTGACGCCTGCTTACTTCGCGACGCTGCGCATCCCGCTCCACGCCGACCGCGCCTTCGATGCGACCGACACGGCGAAGAGCGAGCCGGTGATCATCATCAACCAGGCCGCCGCGCGGATGCTGTGGCCGGACGGCCAAGCCCTCGGCAAACGCATGCGCCTCGGCGGCGGCGACGACAACCCGTGGCGCCGCGTGATCGCGGTTGCCGGGAACGTCGCTCCCGGCGATCTCGGCGCGGCTCCGGTCGCGCAGGCGTACCTCCCGATGACGCAGTTCGGACCGCCGACCGAGGTGACGATGGTGGCGCGGACGGCCACCGGCGCGGCGCCGCTGCGCGCGTTGCTGCGGCGGCTCGCGCCGAACGTGCCCGTGTACAAGATCGCCGCGCTGCAGGACCTCGTCGCGCGCTCCGAGGCGCGACGGCAGTTCGTGCTCGCGCTGCTGACGGCGTTCTCGACGGTCGTGCTCGTGCTGGCGATGATCGGGGTGTACGGGATTCTGTCGCTGTTCGTCTCCAGCCGCCGCCGCGAGCTCGCGCTGCGCATGGCCCTCGGCGCCAGCGGGGTTGGCGTGTTCCGGCTCGTGCTGACGCAGGGGCTGCGGCTCGCAGGCGTGGCCATCGCCGGCGGCATCGCCGCGTCGCTCGTTCTCGGACGCTTCCTCGCGTCGATGCTCTACGGCGTGCGCAACGGCGACCCGGCGACGCTGCTGACCGTCGTCGCGACCCTCGCCTTCACGACCACCCTCGCGTGCGCGGTGCCGGCGTGGCGCGCGGCGCGAGTCGCCCCCGAGGCCACGCTCCGCGAGGACTAGCGGAGCGCCGGCTTCCCAGCCGGCCGCTCCACTGCGGAATACCTGCACACGGTTTGGTGTACACTTCCACGCGTGAAGCGCCGCGACCTCGAGAGGAAGCTTGCTCAGTGCGGCTGGCGCTTCTTGCGAAGTGGGGGCCGACACGACGTGTGGACCGACGGTGAGCGTGAAGAAGCGGTACCCCGACATCGCGAAGTGAATGAACGGTTGGCGCAGGCCATCTTGAGACGCGCTTGTGGGGAGCGATCATGAGATTCGAAGGAACGGTGGTTCGGGACGGGCGATTCTGGTTAGCGGAGATTCCGCTGCTCGATGCCATGACTCAGGGGCGCACAAGAACCGAGGCACTCACAATGATCGCCGACTGGCTCGAGACGATGGTGAATCGTCCAGACTTCAAAGCCGAGGTTCATCCACGCGGCAAGTCGGAATTTGAGATTTCCGGCAACGATATTTCCGCGATGACGGCTCTGCTCCTGCGGCGTCGACGAGAATCGAGCGGGGCCTCCCTGCGGGATGTAGCAGCTCGACTCGGTGTGTCGTCCCGAAATGCCTACGCTCGCTACGAGCGAGGTGAAGTTGTTCCTACAGTGGATAAGCTCGATGCGCTTCTGAAAGCCACATCTCCCGATTCGGACTTCGTCATTCGGGAATCGACCCGCTGACCCCCAGTGGGGGCCATGGAGCACGCCGCAGCTGATCTTCAATGCGCGACGCGATGGCGCGAAGAGCGGAGCGCTACTGTCCGACAACTCCGATTGCTTTCAACCACGCAACGGCGAGCGGAGCCCACGCCGTGGCGGTCGAGGGGATGCGGCGCAATCCGAACGCATGGCCGCCGTTGGCGAAGATGTGGATCTCCGAGGGGACTCCGGCCTTGCGCAGCGCCGCTGCGTAGGTGAGCGAGTTCTCCGCCGGGTTCATGGGATCGTCGTACGCGTGAACGAGGAACGTAGGCGACGTACGGTCAGTCACATGAATGTCGGGATTGGGTGTGAAGTTTGTACGTTCGGGTGCAACGCGTCCCGGATAGAGCACGAGCGCGAAGTCCGGCCGCGAGCTCGTCTTGTCCGCGTCATCGACGGCCGGATAGAGGCGATCGAAGCGCGTGCTGGCCATGATCGCCATGTGCGCGCCGGCGGAGAAACCGATGACGCCGATCCTGTTCGGGTCGATGCGCCACTCGGCCGCGCGCGAGCGCACGATGCTCATCGCCCGCTGGGCGTCCACATGCGCCGATGGGCACTCACGGTAGGGGCCTTGATGCTCGCAGGGAACGCGGTACTTCAGTAATGCGCACGCGATTCCGTTCGAGACCAGCCAGTCGCAGATTTCCGTCCCCTCGATGTCGATGGCGAGGACGTTGAACCCGC
The DNA here is from genome assembly GCA_963821585.1 of uncultured Acidobacteriota bacterium. Lineage (GTDB taxonomy): Bacteria > Acidobacteriota > Thermoanaerobaculia > Gp7-AA8 > Gp7-AA8 > QHVT01. The sequence goes on along the minus strand of CAWGEI010000003.1, from coordinate 484,967 downwards.
CGCCCGGATACACGATGACCGCGGGCGTCGCGGCGGTTTTCTTGGGCGGAGGATAGATCGTGATCGTCGGCTGGGTGACGTTCTCGATGTACATGTACGGCTTGCCGCCGACCAGCTTCTGGCTGGTCTCGCCCTTCAGCGCGTAGTGAAGAGCCTCGACGCCGACGCCGGGGCGTGGATCGGGTGGGCCGTCCGGCCAGAGAACGATCTGCTTGTGGCCACCAGCCGGCTGCCAGGTCGTTTGCGCAGCAGCGTTCTGGGCGGCGGCGACGATCAGGCTCAGCCCGAGCGCCACGCGTAAGGTCGTCTTCATCGGTCCTCGCTTTCCGAGAACGACGTATGCGCGCCTCGTACCCGGTGTGGTCGGTGGCCGTGAGGTACCATCGAGCGGATATCTCGAGCTGGAGGGGTTATGCCCGCCTATGTCATTTCCCGGGTTCAGATTCGCGACGCCGACGCGATGCGCCGGTACGTGGATGAGGCACCGGCGACGGTGAGCGCATTTGGCGGAAGGTATCATTTTCGCGGCAGCAACGTTGAGGCGTTGGAGGGCACCTGGGAACACGACCGCCTCGTCGTCCTTGAATTCCCGACCAAAGCCGACGCACTTGCGTGGTACGAATCGGATATGTATCGCCCGCTGCGCAGCCTGAGGCAAGCGAGTGCCGACACGATCATTCTGCTCGCAGACGGAGACGCGATACGCCACTGACGAACGAGCGACGCGCCTGCGCTCCGACGACCAGCCGTGCGCACGTATTTCAATAACTTGTGGAACAGTATCTTAGAAGGCCGCTACCATGCGCGATACGGCGTTCGCGAGTCACTTAGGCACCGACAATCGACCTTAAATGTTTCCAACATATGGTCTACGGATCGTCGAGATAAACGGCGATGAGGCGACGGCCCCACGACCACTGCGCGCAGCCTAATATGCTCCGGTTCCGGCGCCATGACGAACTCCACATAAGGAACGACAAACGACAGCCCTTGACGATACTTTATCGTCCTAGAGTGATCCTGTGAGACGGCAACAAGCCGCAGCTCGGCTTCCTCCGCGAACGATGGATGTTTGAATGTGGCGGCCAGAGCCGCGTACGCTACCATGAAATCTTCGGCAATATCGTCCTCTTCCGTAGTTGTTGTCGTTGCAGCGAACCTGGCGAGCCAGTCGCGGAAAAGCTCCTTGGTCAACCTTTGCTGCTCATCCGGGGCGTATATACATTGGCGTAACTCAAATGCGTTGTTTTTAGCAGCTCGACGGATTTGGTTAGTGTCAAAACCGAGACAAATACCTAAGCCTGGCTTGCAGTAGGCACGCCACTGACTTAGTAGATCGCCGTACACTGAGAACGAGATGATAAACGGATCTATTTTCTTCGTGTTTCGGCGGTCTTCGTCTGTTTCTTCATTGCGCGCAATGGCTTTCTTGAAGCGCCTCGTGTCAGTACTGGTGGTGCCACTAAACAGCTGCTTCAGCTGCTCCATACCGTATTCGAATTCGGCCGCATCATTCAAATAAAGGATGCTACTGGCGCGGACCGTCTTACTTTCCAGAATCGCGACAGCACTTTCGAGTGAAGTGTAGTGGTAAAGTGTCGCGGGTACGTCTGCAGACACGCCATCCTTGGAAAGTGAGTCGCATGCGGCTATATTCATTGACACGTCCTCCTTCTAGAAGGAGAGCCGCATCAACCGGCTATCCCTACCTCGTCTTTCGGTCGGGCTTAATCTGACGTCCTTGATGTGAGCCGGCATCCACGCCCTGCGGCGACTGACCGGCACGCTATCCGCGATCGGCCTGAGAATGACTTGCGGTGAGCGTGCAAGTATGCGGAGCTTCATGGGGAGCGTGCCTCCGCGCGGAGTGACTTTCGTCGGCCTGACATGCTTGGTGTTTAGCTGCACGGCCCGTTCCGCGTGCCGAAGCCGCGCGGCGGTTGCCGCCGAGGAGTTGCGAAGCCACGACTGGCGAACTGCAACTGCCGTGACGCCGTCACGCTGGCGATGATGCAGCCGGCTCGGCCGGCGGGCCGACGCCGGCCGTGACAGCTTCACACCAAAGTTAGCCGGCGGCATACAGCATGCCGTTTTCAGACATGCTGGACCCTTGGCTGAACTCACGCTTCCGGAAGACCAATACGGACGCGCCAGCGGTTAATCGTCGACAGCTTTTCAGGAGACATCTGCTCGCGGTGATGCGGCCATGCGAGCCGATTGCGTTCGGGCATATTTATCGTGTAGCTACGTCGCGCGAATCCATCAAACACTTCTTCGATGTCTGTTTTCAGCGGCACATTGACCGCGCGGACCTCGGGAACGTAATCAATCGGTAGAAACCAGGCCGATGCCCTAAACATAAGCGGTTCGTACAGTCTCTCCACTCCGGTAACAAGTTGCTCGAGTTCAATAATGCCGACCGTAGACGGTATTTCACGAACCGACGAATGTGCAACATGAGTGTTTCGTAGATGCCTTACACGATCAGCCAAATCGCGCGTGGCGGCGTCAAACTTCGTGAACTTCAAACGTTCGCGGAAGCTGTTCACGGCCTCCGGCACCAGCATTCCAGCCACGGCGTTGCGGAACCTGAGGAGGGTGATGACGTCGTCGGAGTCGTCCGTCACGAGTTGGGTTACGGCCAGGACAACAGAGTCGTAGAACGAGCGCGCCGTGATTCGTAGGAAGATTTGTTGGTCCCACGCCACTACCCAAATCGGAAAACCAGCCATTTCCTTCAAGAGGTGGAGTGTCGTCCGAAGATACGTAAGCTGGTCGAAAAGACGTTCGGCCTGTCGCTTGAAGTCATCTCGACATTCAGCGCGAATCGCGACCTCAGCTGAGACTTCGTCCACGTTCATCCTTGTTGAAGAGTAGCATGGCGCAGTTAGTCTGGGCCGGTGTCGATTACCCCCTCCGACTGCTCGCGAGGCCGCCGGTCGGCGACAGCGATACAGTAGGAACTCGCACGTTCCTTCGCCTGTGCAGCCACCGCAACTTTGATTCCGTCCGCCCAACTTGAATTCACTAGCGGACAGACTCGCCCGTTCCGCAGCGTAGCGCTCATATCGATATGGAACCCCGCCCGCGTTATCCGACTCAAGGAGTATCTAGAGGGGCTGCGCACGCCACGCGCGCCGTGCCGCAGTACATGGGGGTCGATCATGGTCGTCGAGACGTCGCGGTGCTCGAGGAGTTCCTGGACCGTCCGGATGTCGTGGCCGCGTTCCAGCAGGTGGTGGCGAACGACTGGCGGAAGGTGTAGCAGGTGCGCGCTTGTCCATGCCCGACGCACGCGCGGCATCGCTCACGGCGCGCTGCACGAAGGGTCTCGTGCAGCTGGTGGCGGCCTTCCCTGCCGTCCTGATCGCGCCAGCGCCGCGACGCGGGGACCACCCAGTGCCACCGACGGTGGCGCGCGGCGGTGGGCAACTTGCGCGCAATGGCATCCGGCAACCAGGTCTCGCCCCACCCGGACGCCAGATCCTCCTGATGCACCAGCCGCGCATGGACGATCTGCTCGTTCCCGTCATTCGGCTGAGCACGCGGCGGACTCAAATTCGACGATCTCGCGGCTGTCATCGCAAGTCCACCACTTCCGGAACCGGCCAGGTTTTCCCGGCAAAGACCGGCGGAATTCGGAAGCTACAGCGGGCAAGGTCGCCGCACCCCCGTGCAGCAACGCCACTCACACTGTGCAGCAATGCCGCACGCCCGTGCAGCAACGCCACTCACACCGCGCAGCAATGCCGCACGCTCGTGTAGCAACGCCACTCACACCGTGCAGCAATGCCGCACGCCCGTGCAGCAACGCCACTCACACCGCGCAGCAATGCCGCACGCTCGTGTAGCAACGCCACTTACACCGTGCAGCAGTGCCGCACGCCCGTGCAGCAACGCCACTCACACCGTGCAGCAGTGCCACACGCCCGTGCAGCAACGCCACTCACACCGTGCGGCAACGCCGCACGCCCGCACCCGCAGCGTTTTCGGGCAAATTCCAGCTACGGGCATGCTGACGGTGGTCGCGATGCTCGCAATCGCGACCACGCTCGCGTGCGCGGTGCCCGCGTGGCGCGCGGCGCGCGTCGCTCCCGCGGCGACGTTGCGGGAGGATTGGCGGAGCGCTGGCTTCCCAGCCGGCTTCCAGCCGGCAGGGTTCCTCGCGAGAGCGTGCCGGCAAGGATGCCGGCGGAGCGGCCGGCTGGAAGCCGGCGCTCCGCGAGAGGCCATAATGCGCGGCCATGGCCCGCATCCTGCGCGTTGACGGCGATACCTCCACGGAGCTCGAGGACGAGCTGGCGGTCGAGGAGCCGCTGGAGATCCGCGTCGGCGACAAGCCGGTGTCCGTCACGTTGCGCACGCCGGGCGACGACTTCGATCTCGCGGCGGGGTTTCTGTTCAGCGAGTCGATCCTGCGGAGCGGGGACGACGTTGCGGAGTACCGCCACTGGGGCTCGCCGAACGTGGTGCGGGTCGCCTTGCGCGACGGCGTCCGCGTCGACCTGCAGAGGCTGCAACGGCACTTTTACTCGACGTCGTCGTGCGGGGTGTGCGGGAAGACGTCGATCGAGGCGCTGCGCGTGCAGACCTCCTCCATCGCGCGGAAGCTGGAGGTCGCGCGCGACGTGATCGTCTCGCTGCCGGAGAGGATGCGCGCGGAGCAGAAGAGCTTCGACGCGACGGGGGCGATTCACGCGGCGGGGATCTTCGACGCGCACGGCACGCTGCTCCGCCTGCGCGAGGACGTCGGCCGGCACAACGCCGTGGACAAGGTGATCGGCTCGTTCTTCCGGGAAGGCGTGCCGCTCGACGGACACGTGCTGGTCGTCAGCGGACGCACGAGCTTCGAGATCGTGCAGAAGGCGGTGGTGGCGCGGATTCCTGTGCTGGCGGCGGTCGGCGCGCCGTCGACGCTGGCCGTGGAGCTGGCGCAGGAGATGGGGCTCACGCTGCTGGGGTTCGTCCGCGAGGGGCGCTTCAACGTGTACGCGTGACGTAGGGCCGGCCCCCGGCCGGCCGTTTCGCCGGCGCCTCGCCGGCTGTCGTGGCGGCGTCCCGCGCCGCCACCTGGGTGGGCGAAAGGTTCGTCCTCCCGAGTGCCCGGGCGGCGGGGACGCCGCCCGAACAGCCGGCGGGACGCCAGCGGTCCGGGCCGGCGAGGGCGCCGGCGTTACGGCCGGCGGGGCGCCGGCACCACGAAGTGGTTCGTGCGCTCCACCTTCGCCACGCGCGTCACGAACTCGTCGTACCACTGCGCCCTGCCCTGGCCCTGCGCGATGCGGTGCTCCGCGTTCTTGCGCCAGTTGGCGATCGCATCCTCGCTCTCCCAGTACGACACGGTGATGCCCAGGCCGTCGGCGTCGCGGGCGCTTTCGACGCCGAGGAAGCCGGGCTGCTGGGAGGCCATCTCCACCATCTTGTCCGCCATCGCGCCGTAGCCTTCGTCCACCTCGGTGCGCGTGGACGTGAAGATGACGGCGTAGTACGGCGGCTCGGGGGTCTTTGCGGGCTTGCTCACGGCGACGTCAGAAGATCTTCGGGAACTTGCGCGGGTTGGTCTCGTGCATCAGGTCGTACACGCCCGCGAAGATCGTCTCGCGGTTGGGCTTCGACCAGTAGTCGCCGTCGGAGCCGTAGGCCGGGCGGTGCTCCTTTGCGGCGATGGTGCGCGGCTCGGAGTCGAGCCATTCGTACGCGCGGTCGCGCTCGACGACCTGCTGGAGCATGTACGCGCACGCGCCGCCGGGGACGTCTTCGTCGATGAAGACGACGCGGCTGGTCTTCTTCACGGACTCGGCGATGATTCCGCGCACGTCGAACGGCAGCAGGGTCTGGATGTCGATGATCTCCGGGTCGATGCCGGTGCGGGCCAGGAGCTCCGTGGCCTCCATGACGATCTTCAGGGTGGCGCCGTACGACACCAGCGTCACGTCCTTCCCTTCCCGCAGCACCTCGGGGACGCCGAGGGGCAGGGTCATGTCGGCGATGTTCGACGGCAGCTTTTCCTTGGTGCGGTAGCCGTTGAGCACCTCGATGACGAGTGGCCGGGTCTTCGGCGCGCAGGAGCGTGTTGTAGAAGCCGGCGGCCTGGGTCATGTTGCGCGGGACGCAGAGGTGCATGCCGCGCAGGAGGTTGAGGATGCCGGCCATGGGCGAGCCGGAGTGCCAGATGCCCTCCAGCCGGTGCCCGCGCGTGCGGACGATCACCGGCGGCCTGCCCGCCCGCGGAGCGCCAGCGCACGGTGGCGAGATCGTCGGACATGATCTGCAGCGCGTACAGCACGTAGTCGAGATACTGGATCTCCGCGATGGGACGCAGGCCGCGCATCGCGGCGCCGATGGCCTGGCCGAGGATCGTGCACTCGCGGATGCCGGTGTCCATGACGCGCGAGACGCCGTACTTTTCCTGCAGGCCGAGGCAGCCCTGGTTGACGTCGCCGAGCTTGCCGACGTCCTCGCCGAAGATGATCACCCGCGGATCGCGGCGCAGGGCCTGGTCGAAGCACTGGTTGATGATCTCGAAGCCGTTGAGCACCGGCGCGTCGTCCGCGTACTCGGCCGGCACTCTCGGCCACGTCGATCCTGGCCGACGAGATGCGAGCCGTAGCGCTCGTCGCCCTCGCCGAGCTTGGTGCGGACCCAGGCGATGGCGCTCGGCATCGCGGGTCTCGATGGCCGCGGTGGCGACGGCGCGCACGAGCGTCGCGCCGGTACGGCGACTGGTTGCGCTGGAGCTCGTGCTTCTGTTCCTGCGCGCCGGCCTTGTCGAGCAACGCGATCGCTTCCTTCACCTCGGCGTCGATCGGCGCGCGATAGGCGTCCCACGCGCGGCGCTGGGCCTCGCGGACGGCGTTCGAGGTCTTCCTTCTCCATCGCCTCGAGCTCGGCGGCGGTGGCGAGGCCCTGGGCGATCATCCATTCGCGCATCCTGGGGATGCCGTCGAGCTCTTCCTCCAGGCGGAGGCGCTCCGGCGTTTTGTAGCGCTCGTGGCTGCCGGAGGTGGAGTGCCCCTGCGGCTGCGTCACCTCGATGACGTGAATGATCGCCGGGACGTGCTCGTGGCGGACGATGGTCGCCGCGGCGAGGTAGGTCTCGCACAGCGCCGGGTAGTCCCAGGCTTTGACGGTGTAGATGTCGAAGCCCTGCTTCGACTTCGGCTCGCGCTGGAAGCCTTTGAGCAGCTCGGAGATGTTGTCCTTGGTGACCTGGTGCTCGTTGGGGACGGAGATGCCGTAGCCGTCGTCCCAGACCGAGACGATCATGGGGATGCCGAGGACGCCGGCGGCGTTGAGGGACTCCCAGAACATCCCCTCGGCGCAGCTGGCGTTGCCGATGGTGCCCCACGCGATCTCGTCGCCGTTGTGGGAGAACCGCTCGGAGCCGGGGATCTGCAGCTCGCGGTAGAGGCGCGAGGCCCATGCCAGGCCGACGAGGCGGGGCATCTGCGAGCCGGTCGGCGAGACGTCGGCGGAGACGTTGAAGGCGTCGAGCTGGTTCGTCCAGCTACCGCCGGCGTCGAGGAAGCGCGACGCGAAGTGCGCGTTCATCGAGCGCCCGCCGGACCAGGGATCGTGCTGGACGTCGGCGTCGGCGTAGAGCTGCCCGAAGAACTCGTCGAGCGTGGCCGCGCCGGCGGCGAACATGAAGGTCTGATCGCGGTAGTAGCCGGAGCGCCAGTCGCCCTTCCGGAACGCGCGTGCCCACGCGAGCTGCGCGACTTCCTTGCCGTCGCCGAAGATGCCGAACTTGGCCTTGCCGGTCAGCACTTCGCGGCGGCCGATGATGCTGGCGTGGCGGCTGCGGACGGCGATGCGGTAGTCGTCGATGATGCTCTCGCGCGTGAACTGCGTCCGGGTCTGGGTTTCGGGTCGTAACACGAGCCGAATCCTAGCAGAGGATAGACTCGGCGTCCTCAGATGAAGACGATCGGCCTGATTGGCGGGATGAGCTGGGAATCGACGGTCCCGTACTACGCGATGATCAACGAGGCGGTCCGCGAGCGCCTGGGCGGACTGCACTCGGCGAGGATCCTTCTGTACAGCGTGGAGTTCGCGGAGATCGAGCGGATGCAGCACGAGGGCCGCTGGGAGGACGCGGGGGCGGTGCTGGCGGACGTGGCGCGGCGGCTCGAGGGCGCGGGGGCGGATTTCCTGGTGCTGTGTACGAACACGATGCACCTAGTGGCGCCGCAGATCGAGGCGGCGGTGGGGATCCCGCTGTTGCACATCGGCGATCCGACGGCCGCGGCGGTGCAGCGGAGCGGGATCGGTACGGTGGGGCTGCTGGCGACGCGATTCACGATGGAGAAGGAGTTCTATCGCGCGCGTCTGGAGCGGGCGGGGTTGCGGGTGATTACGCCGGATGAGCGGGATCGCGAGGTCGTGCACCGGGTCATCTATGACGAGTTGTGCGTGGGTCGGATTGAGGATGGGTCGCGGGGGGCGTATCAGGCGGTGATGGCGCGGCTGGTGGCCGCGGGGGCGGAAGGGATCATCCTCGGCTGTACGGAGATTGGGTTGTTGGTCGGTGCGCGGGATGTGGGGGTGCCGTTGTTCGACACGACGGCGTTGCACGCGCGGGCGGCGGCGGAGATGGCGCTGGGGATGTCTGTCGCCCGCTGACGCGGGCTCGTTGTTGGGGCACGCCGTTCCCCCGGCTGAAGCCGGGGTCTATTGCCTGGAGCCCGCTACGCGGGCAGGCGCACTGCCGCCGTAGGCGGCTCAAGAAAATAGACCCCGGCTTCAGCCGGGGTAAGGCGTCGCGATCCAACAACGAGCCCGCGTAGCGGGCGACAGCCCACTCAGTACTGCAGCTTCGTCAGCGGCGGGTCGTAGTCGAACGATCCCAGGAGCAACCAGCGGCGGGCGGTGGACTCTCTTCCTGGGCGCGCGACCAGCGGCGTCGTGTAATGCCAGAACGGGAGGCGATACACCGCGATCGCCGCGCGCGAGGTGACGTTGCGGATGGCGGACAGGTAATGCTTCTCCTCGTACACGAGCGACTGCGACGCGACGCCGTCATTGGAGAACATGATGTGCAGGTCGACGAAGCCGTTGCGGGTCTCGGCGCGCTCGGGGTGGTGGTCATTGTGCGGGCCGCTGTAATCGCCGTGCTCGTAACAGATCACCTGGCGCGCCCAGTAATCCGTCCGCAGCGGCGGCTTCGTGGCGCGCTGGGCGAGATTGTGAAAGCTCTTGGACCACATCAGCGACGCGAGGCCGCACTGTCGCGCCGCGTCCAATACCTGGGAGCGCGGCGAATTGAACGTCACGGTCTTGACGCGCACGGTCTTGGGGAGCTTGTCGGTGTAGTTCTCCGTCATCTCTGTGAGCGCGGTGCGGGGAATGGGGGTGTGCATGCGCTTCAGGTACGGGTACATGGCCTCGTCGAGGAGGCCGATGCACTCGCGCGCGACGCCGTCGTCCATGATGTCGTCGAGGACGACGATCGGGGTCTGCCGTTTGGCGATGAGCGCTTCGAGCCGCGGGACGTCGCGCAGCAGCCGGCGCCCACGCGCATTCAGGAGGTCGTCGAACTCCTCGGGGAACCGATCCATTTTCGGCATGCACAAAAGGATACCCGAACTGCCGGACTGTACAATCCGCCGCGATGTTGAGCGGCGTCGAGGCGATCGAGAGGATCTCACGCGAGTGTTACCGCAGTTTCAGCCAGCTTCCCAACGCGCGGCTGATCGACGACGGGCGCGTCTTCGGCGTCCTCACGGACGTGCCGCTCAACTTCTTCAGCGGCATTGCGATGAGTGAGGTGTCCGAGGCGGAGGTGCCGGCGGTGCTGGAACGAATGGGCGCGCGGCCGTTCCGGTGGTGGATCTCGCCGTCGACGCGGCCGAGAAATCTCGCGCAGATCCTCGCCGGGCAGGGCCTGCACCACACGTATGACGCGACCGGAATGGCCATCGACCTCCGTGCGCCGCTGGATACGACGATGCCGTCCGGATTGACGATCGAACGCGTCACGGAGCTGGGCGAGTGGGCGCGCGTGCTCATGGACGGATTCAACCGTCCGGAATCCGACCGCGCCCTGTGGAAGTCCGCCTATGAACGTTGCGCCGACGTCTGGACGCACTTCCTCGGCTATCTCGACGGCATGCCGGTCGCCACGACGTCGGTCCTGCAGTGCGGAGACGGGCTCGCGGGGATCTATCACGTGGTGACGCTGCCGCCGGCGCGCGAGCGGGGTGTCGGCCGGGCGATTACGACGGCGGCGCTGCAATATGCGCAGGAGTTGGGCGCTGCGCAGGGAGCGCTGCAGTCGTCGACGATGGGACTCAGCGTCTATCGCGCGATCGGGTTCGTTCCGTACTGCGATCTGGTCCTTTACGACCGGCGAGTCTAGGAGCGGTCCAGTTCTACGATCGCAAGATCGAGAATCGCTTTCATCCGCTCCTTGTCCGGGCTCTCGCAATAGATCCGGATGATCGGCTCCGTTCCCGACTTGCGGAACAGCAGCCAGGAGCCGTCGGTGAAGTTCATCTTTACGCCGTCTTTCTCTTCGAAGCTCGCCAGCGCCACGCCGAACGCGCCGTCGAGCTCCCGCGCGCGTACGCGCTCGATGAGCCGCGCGCTCTGCTCCATCGGGCGATGCACATCCCGGCGGTCGTAGTGCAGCGCGCCGAATTCCTCCTCCATGCGCGCGATGATGTCGCTCAGGGGACGGCCGTAGTGCGCGATCGCCTCGGCCACCATCAGCCCGGACAGGATGCCGTCGCGCTCGGGCATGAAGCGGCCGAAGCCGATCCCGCCGCTCTCTTCCCCGCCCACGAGCACGTTGCGCGCGAGCATCAGGTCCGCCACGTATTTGAAGCCGACCGCCGTCTCGTGCAGGGTCGCATTGAGCGCCGTCGCGACCTTCTCGATGAGGCGGGTCGTCGAGAACGTCTTCACCAGCTCGCCTTCGAGCTTCTTCTCGCGCACGAGATACAGCGCGAGCAGGGAGATGATCTTGTGCGGCGAGACGAACTCGCCGTGCTCGTCGAGGATGCCCAGGCGGTCGGCGTCGCCGTCGTTGCAGATGGCGAGGTCGTAATCGCCGGCGATCATCGCGTCCCTCGCCGCGAACAGGTTCTCCGGGATCGGCTCCGGATTCACGCCGCCGAAGGAGGGATTCACCTCGCCGCGGATCGCGTCGACGATCGTCGCCTCGATCGGCCCGCGCTCGCCGGTGACGATGCGGTGCGCACCGACATAGTCGAGGCCGAGGACCTTCGAAGGGATCGAGGCGGAGGCGCCGTAGATCGCGTCGTGGAGGATCGTCAGCTTCGCCGACTTGAGCAACGACAGATCGAGCTGCGACCGCAGCGCCTCGATGTAATCGTCGAGGATGTTCTCCTCCCCGATCGCGCCGCCCTCGCGCGACGTGCGCTGCCCGAGGGAGGAGGCGATGGCGTCGTACATCTCGGGGAGCCCGGAGCCGCCGTACCAAGCCTTGAACTTCAGGCCGTTGTACTGCGCGGGATTGTGGCTGGCCGTCACCACCACGCCACCCAGCACCTTGCGGTGGCGGGCCGTGAAGGAGATCGTCTGCGAAGGCGTCGGGCGATCCGACAGGATCACCCGGAAGCCCGCGGAGCGCAGGCACTCGGCGACAGCCGCCGCGAACTCCCGCGACAGGAAGCGCCGGTCGAAGCCGACCACGAGCGCGTTGGCATCGACGTCCGCGGGCGGACGCAGCGTCCGCGCGCCGACCGCGATGGCGTCGGCGACGAGCCGGACGTTGTCGAACGTGTATTGATCCGCGATGACGGCGCGCCAGCCGTCGGTTCCGAAGACGATGGATCCAGACATGAGCGCACATTCTATGGTGCCGCGTCCCGTTGCAATCTATGCGGTATCAACATAAAGTTATTGATATGCCAATCAGGATTTGCAGCGCCGCGCTGGCGCTCCTGCTGCTCGCACCGGCGCTCGCCGCCCAGCCGCTCTTCTTCGGCGACTCCGCCCCGCAGACGCACACGCGCTACGGCGCGGCCGGCGCGCTGCCGCAGCTCGCCACGAACGGGCAGGGCTTCTTCCTCTTCTGGGCAACGGAGTCGAAGCTGCGGGTGACGCGGCTGGTCGACGGACAGAACCGGGCCGGACGCCCGATCCTCAGCGGAAACATCCTGCGGTTCGACGTCGTGTGGACGGGCACGCACTTCCTCGTGGCCGCGGACGAGCTGGACTCTCAGGGCTTCCATCAGATCCGAGGACGGGTGGTGAACGTGGACGGCGAGCCGATGGGGGGACCGTTCACGATCGTGTCCGGCGGCGACTCCCCGAGCCTCGCGTTCGACGGCGCGCGGGTGCTGCTGACCTACGAATCGGGCTCGCAGCTCTCCTCGCTCCTCCTGCGGCCGGACGGCGTGCTCGCGACGGACCCGCACAGTCAGGTGATCTCGCCGGATCCGATCGACGCGGCCGCCGCGGCCGGCGGCACGGGCTTCGTCGCGGCCTCGGCCTACGCGGACTCGATCCACATCGCGAAGCTGCTCCCGACGAGCGAGCTTTCGGGCGCGACACAGCTCGCCGCGCCGCCGGTGCTCGAGCGCCGTGTGGCGGCCGGGAGCAACGGCCACGACGTGCTCGTGGTCTGGACGAACGGCACCGCCGCGGCGGAATGGGTGCTCGTGAACGCGAACGGCAATGTCAGCGGACGGGCGTCGATCACCGGCACGAATGGCGCCGTCGACGTGGCGGTCTCGTGGAACGGCGCGAAGTGGGTGGTGTCGACGATCGCCGGTGGCAAGCTGCAGACGCGGCTCCTCGATGGGGTGACAAGCGGCGTGACGAGCGTGGAAGCGCACGCGCCGGTTAAGGCGCACGACGCGTCGCCGGTGAGCATCGCCTCGCTGAACGGACGCACGCTCGCGGCGTGGCGCGGCACAGGCGCGGCCCAGCCGGTGCTGCTGCGCGATCTCGCCGGGTCCGGCAACGGCAACGAAGCAGCGTTCGCGGCGGCGGACCAGACGCTCCAGACGACCACGTGGTCGCACGAAGCCGCGCTCCTGGTGTGGTCGGAGGTCCGCGACGGCAAGCGCACGCTGCACGCGGGCGTGCGGGCGGCGGATGGCGGATGGAGCGAGAACCGGATCGGCACGGTGGAGGAGTCGCCGCTCGCTTCGAGCGACGGCCGGAACTTCCTGGTGATCAAGAAGTCGGACGAGGGATGGTCGGCGGTCACGCTGAGCGATGAGGCGAAGATCCTCGCGAGCACGCCGCTCATCAAGACGTTCACGCCGACGGGCATCACGTGGGACGGAACGTCCTGGGTGGTGATCGGCCTCGGCGGAAGCACGCAGATCTTCGTAGCGCGAGTGATGCCGTGGGGCGCGGTCTCCGCGCCGGTGCTGATCGAGCAGCGCGAAGGCACCCGCGAGCTGGAGAACCCGCGCATCGTCGCGGGCGGCAGCGGCTTCCTGGCGGTGTGGCAGAACTCGGATTTCACGATCTGTTTCCCGGTCTGCGATCCGTATGACTCGGTACTGCACGGCACGCGTCTGACCCCGAGCCTGCAGCGCGACCATCCGCTGAACCTCGCGATCGCGGAGGACGAGGCGGTATCTCCGGACCTCTACTGGGACGGGACGCGCTTCCAGATCTTCTGGCTCGACGGCGGCGCGCTCGAGACGCGCTCGCTGCGGCCGGATGCCGGCGGCTCGGGCACGACGCGCATCGCGGGCGCGCAGATCGACACGGGCAAGCTGCGCGCGACGCTGACGCCGCTCGGCACGACGATCACGGCGGGCGACGGGGAGGTGCTGCTGCTTCGTAACAACGAATTGATCCAGCGCTACACCCTCGGCAATCCGAACTCGCCCGACGCGCTGGTGAATCTCGGACCGGACGTCGCCTACGTGCAGGCGCAGCCTCGGGACGTGATGCCGTACCACGGCTCTTCGCACCTTTTCCTGACCACGGGCGGGGTGATCCCGCGCGACACGATGCCTCTGCCGCCGGAGATCGTCCGGGCGTCGATGACGGACGGCGCGAAACTGATGGTGCTGGAATGGGCTCCGCCGATCGATCCGGTCAACGGCTATCGCGTGGAGTATCGCGTGGATGACGGGACGTGGAACGAGTTCGACGAGTGGTTCAGCGCCACCACGACCTCGGTGTCGATTCAGCCGTGGTTGAACAACGTGAGGTATCAGCTCCGCATGCGCGCATGGAGCGACGCGGGGGTGAGCGAGTACTCGTTGCCGGCGACGGTGCGGCTACTGGGGCGGCGGCGCGCGGTGCGGTGATCTAGCGGCCGAAGCCGCCGGCCAAGACCGGCTTGCGCCGCTCTTTCCGCACGACGGTCACGCCGTCGGTACCGTTGACGATCGCGACGTCGCCATCCCCGCGCACGGATGCCGCGGTCACCACCGGCACGACGGCCGCCGGCGTCGCGGTGGTGTCGGCGTCGTCGAGCCACTGCGCGCGCGCCATCGGCTGGAGGAGCATGGGATCGGCGTGGGTCTGGTCGGCTACTGTAGAGTCCACTGCAGAAGGATCTGCCTCGCTGACGACCTCCATCGGCTTCGCCTCGACGGCGGGCGGGACTTCGCTGTTGAAGAGGCGTCCGTAGCCGTTAGGGTTGAGGCCGCGCATCTCGGAGCGGATGCTGATCGCCACGAACACGACGGCCAGCACGGCCAGGAAGATGCCAAAGTTCTTGAGGGTCACGATCCGCTTTCCCTGGCGGCGATCGCGAATCGGAACGATAAGATCGGGGTGGGGGCTCATGCCTTTTCTACCGCAAAGAAGCTGCCAAAGAAGCTGCCAAAGAAACTGCCAAGGAGGACGCGTTGGCGAGAATCGGAATTGTCGGGACCGGCTGGGGCGCGCGGGTGCAGGCGCCGACGTTCCGGGAAGCCGGGCTGGACGTGGTCGGGATCGCGGGGTTCCACCGCAACAAGACCCGCGAGATGGCGGATAAGCTCGGCCTGCGGCCCTATGACGACTGGAAGGAGCTCGTCGCCTCGGATGCCGTCGATCTGGTGTCGATCACCGCACCACCGTACGAGCATCGGGAGATCGCGCTCGCCGTGCTCGAGGCCGGCAAGCACATTCTCTGCGAGAAGCCGACCACGCTGAGCCCGCTCGAGGCCGAGCACCTCCTCACCGCGGCGAAGCGGCGTCCCGGACAGATCGCGATCGTCGACCACGAGTTGCGCTTCCTCCCCTCCTGGCGCGAGGCCCGGGCGCGCATCGCGGAAGACGTAGGACGGATTCGGTTCGCCGAGGTCCGGTACACGAGTCCCACGCGCAACGACCCCGCGCGCGCGTGGAACTGGTGGAGCGACGCCTCGCGCGGCGGCGGGATCTGGGGCGCGGTCGGCTCGCACTATGTCGATGCCCTCCGTTACTTCGGCGCCGAGGTCGAGTCGGCGCAGGCGCTGCTGCACACGATCGTGCGGGAGCGCCCGTTCGGCGACGGCACCCGGGAAGTCACCGCCGACGACTGGGCCTCGGTCGACCTCCGCTTTCACGGCGGCGGCGTGGCCTCGCTGGAGCTGTGCGCGGTGTCGTCGGGGCCGGACGAACCGGCGTGGATGGCGATCCACGGCGACCGCGGCGCGATGCGCTTCACGGGTGAGGAGGTGCTGCTGTCGCAAGGCCGCGGGCCGTACGAGCGCATTGCCGGCGGACCGTTGGAAGAACGCCCCGGGAACTCGTACGGCGGAGCGTATGGCACCGGCACGCTCCACCTCGGCCGCGCGCTCCGGGCCGCGCTCGACGACGGCGACCGCGACGCGCTCGCACCGGCGGCGACGTTCGAGGATGGCCTCGTGCAGCAGCGCGTGCTCGACGCGGCGCGCCGGTCCTCGGTTAACGGGGGGTGGGCGAAGGTGTAGGGGAAAGGTATGGAGTGCGGCGGCAGGGCCGCCGCTTTCTCATTCGTTTGCCGTGAGCCGCGCGCGTGTCGCTCGCGCCACACGAATTGGAAAGCGGCGGCCTTGCCGCCGCACTCCAAAAATGAACAGCGCCAGCAGCGCGGGCGTGATCAGCCACGCTTCGACCGGCGCGGCCGCGCGGCCCGTCAGCATCTCGAACGGCTCCTCGGCGATCAGCAGCAGCACCGCGATCGCGACAACCGCCGTCGCGGGCTTGCGCAGGAGTACGATCGCGGCCGGGATGGCGAGCACCATGTAGTGCAGCCAGACGACGTTCGCGGTCAGCAGGTAGATCAGGACGCCGAGGGCGGCGAGGAGCGGAGTGTCGTTCGTTTTCGAGCGCGCGATGGCGACGCACACGAAAGCGATCAGCACCGCGGCCAGCACGTAGCTCACCCACTCGCCGTACTGGTGAAAGAGCGCCAGCGCGGGTGTCACGTTGCGCTCCATGCGCGTCGGCAGGCGATGGTAGAAGTCGTTCGCCGCGCTCACCCACTGCAGCCACACGCGCGGCGACCCGTACGAGATGCTGGCGATCACGAACGCGATCCCCGCACCGATCGCGCCTTCGACGAGCTCGCGCACGAGCGCCCGATGCTCGCGACGGGCGAGCCGCGCGATGGCGAAGAGCAGCGGCACGAACATCACGTTCGGCTTGAACAGCAGCAGCGCGCCGAGGAGCGGCCAGCGAAGGCGCGGGACGGCAACGAGGACCGCGAGCGCGAGGAGCTGAATCGAGTTCACGTTCCCCACCCGCAGGTCCGCTTCGAAGCCGCGGTACCAGAGCAGCAGTCCGGCGAGGAGGAACAACGTCGCGGCCCACGACACGCCGGCCGCGCGGCAGAACAGCAGCACGCCGGCGATGAAGCAGAGCAGCACAAACGCGTGGTACTGCGTCAGCGCACGCTCGTAGTCCCGGCTCACCCACCGCAATGTCGAGAAGAGAAACGGACTGGAGACGAGATCGAGCCGGCGGCGCCGCTGGGCGTCGTACTTGCGCAGCTCCGAGCCGCTCTGCTGCGCGCGCTCGAAGTACTCCTCCCCTACCCGCTCCTGCACCTCCGGGCCGTAGATGTTCGCGACGTCCTCGCGGCCCGCGAGCTGGCCGGCCACGTAATAGATGTAGAAGTCCAGGCCCGCGGCGCGCTCGTTCTGCCGCCACACAGTAAACGTCGCGTACAGCACCGCAGCGCCCGCGAGCGTGTTCAAAAGGATACGCAGAACGCGCGGCATGCGGCGCGAAGTTTACGTCGATTGCTGATTGTGTGACGCGCGTCAACATCCAAATAAGTTCCGTCATGCACTTTGGGGGAATGCTGGGTGATCTCCGTCATGCGGTGGATCAATACCTGCGCCGGTGTTTCTCCGACGAAGAGACGCCGCGCGTGTCCGAGCTCGCAACGCTCCTCGGGCTCACCCGCGAGCGTCTGAGCCGTGATTTCATGGGCGCATACGGTGTCGCGCTGTCCGCGTATCTGAAGCGGCGGCAGATCCGCCACGCACAACGCCTGCTCGCGGCGTCGGACCTTTCCACGACGCGCATCGGCTACCTCTGCGGTTTCGGGACGCGGCGCACGTTCTACCGCTCATTCCGCCGCAACACCGGACTGTCGCCCGATCAATACCGCCGCGCACAGAATGTCTCTAGCGACGACGAGCCATTCAAGGCATCTTCGTCACGCGACTGATCACTGCAGGCCCCGCAGCGAGTCAGGGGCGGGGACGCGGCTGACGCGTTCCCGCCAGAGCATGGCGACGCACCCTCCGTAGAGCAGCACCAGCGCCACGAGAATCAGCTTCGCGCGGAACTGCGGCGTCGACGTCCCGAAATTCATCGCGTACGGCCCGTCCGCCATCAGCAGCAAAGCGAGGAACGCAATCGCTGCCGTCACCCGCGCGCGGAACAGCGCGAACGCCGGGATGAAACAGAGCACGAGATAGTGCAGCCACACCAGCGTCGCGGACATGAAATAGATCAGCAGGCCGAGGGAGATCAGCAGGAGATCGTCGCCCTTCGCTCCGCGCATCAGCGGGATGAATGCGATCACGAGCAGCACCGCCGCCATCGCGTAGCTGAGCCAGGTCCCGTACTGCTGGAACAGCGACAGCGCCGGCGTGACGTTGTTGAATTCGACGCCGAGGAGGGTTTCGTAGAGATTGCCCGCGGAGCCGAGCCAGAGCAGCCAGATGCGCGGAGTCTCGAACCACCACGAGCCGATGACGAACGCGATGATCCCGCCGATCGCGCCGCCGAGGATCTCGCGCTTCAGGCGCTGGAAGTCTTTCGTGAGGACGCGGGCGAGCATCAGCACCGCGACCACCAGCACGACGTTCGGCTTCTGCGCCAGCATCATCCCCAGGATCGCGCCCGCGAGCACCGGACGCCGCTCGCTGAGCGTCAGCGCGAGCGCGAGGAGGAAGAGCTGGATCGCGTTCACATTCGCGACGATGAAGTCGGCGATGAACGGCAGATAGCAATACACCGTCGCCGCAAAGAGCGTGATCGAGAACCAGAGCGGGAAGCGGCAGTAGCGGCCGAGCAGCACCATGCCTCCGAGGCAGGTCGCGAGGATCAGGACGCGAAACTGCAACAGCGCCGTCCCGAAGTCGCGGCTCACCCAGGCGAACGACGCGTACAGGAACGGACTCCCGCGACTGTCGAGCCGCCGCCGGATGGTCGCGGTCTCGTGGAAGGCGCGCGACCCGGAGTCCAGCGAGCGCGCGAAAAACTCCTCCCCGATCGACGACTGCGCCGCGTCGGCGTAGATGTTCGGGATGTCGTCGCGGCCGGCGACGTGGACGTTCACCCAGACCAGGTAGAAGTCCACCGCGGCGACCTGCGAAAGCCCGCGCCACATCCGCACGACCACCCACGCCGCGACGGCGATCGAGGCGACCAGCAGCAGGATGCGAAGCGCGCGCGGCATCGGCGCCGCGGATTCTAACGTCTCCGCACGTACATTCCGTCGTATCCCGCCGCCCACGTTTTGCCGCCGTCGAGCGACGTCTCGAGGTACTGGCGCACGCGGTCCGGGCCTTCTTTTGAATACGTCATGCGGGTCGTCACTTTTGCGCCCTGCCGCTCGAACTCGGTGAGCATCACGAGCTTGCCGTCCTCGAATTTCCCGACAAACGAGCGCGAGAGGCCGGCGGTGTCGGTGTAGTGCTGCTCCCAGCGCTGCTCTCCCGCGTCCCACGAGGTGAGGCTCTTGCCGCTGTAGCCGTTCGCCTCGTAGTTCTCGAAGATCGCGCACTCGTCCAGGATCAGCTGGATGCTGCTGCGGGCGATCTTCTGGCCGCTCGTCTCGACGTCCCATTCGCCCAGCCAGAAATCGAACTGGCGGTACTCCGGCGCATTGCGGCAGGGATGCTGATTGCGCCCCGCCGCGGCGACGAGCCCTGCCCAGCGCGGGTCTTCGCGCAGCGCGAGAAAGTCGTTCTCGGCGTTGAGCTGCTCCACCTGCCCGTAGCCGCGGTCGATCGCCGTCTTCAGATGTTCGAAAGCCTTCTCCCGTTCGCCGAGGCGCGCATACGTCCGTGCGAGGCGCAGCGGCAACAGGATCGGCGCGGGATGCTTGAGCTCGCGCGCCTTCTCCAGCGCGTCGCGCGCGGCGGCGTAATCGCCGGCGTCATGGCGGGTGATGCCGAGTTGGAAGTACTCCTGGGGAGTGGTGAACAGCAGCAGGATGAGCAGCAGGCGCATACGGACACAATGGGCTCACGCGCAGGGACGCGCTGTCATGGGATTGCTAGGGAGTGTGACGAAACGCCGACGGCGTGAGGCCGAAGTGGCGGCGGAAGACGGCGGTGAAGTGACTGTGGCTCGAGTAGCCGAGGTCGAAGGCGAGGGTCGTGAGCTCGAGGCGGGGATCGCGGAGGCGATCCAACGCGAATCGCAGACGCAACGAGTGGCGGTAGGCCGTCATCGTCTCGCCCGTGTGCGCGCGAAACGCGCGGCAGAGTTGGAACGGCGAGAGCGCCACCGCGCGCGCGAGCACGCGCAGCGGCGTGTTGTGCGACGGATCGCGCGCGATGAGCTCGCGGACGCGCTCCACGGCGTCGGCGTCGCGTGACTGTCCGTCCGCCGCACGCGGCGCGACGCGCTGGAGCACGCGCAGGACCGTCTCTTCCACCTCCAGCGGATCCAGCTCCGTGCCGCGATCGAGGGCGTCGAACAGCATCCGCTGCTCGAGGAACGTCCGCGCATCCACTGTCGCCGACGCCGCCCGGAAAGGCCGCTCCGCGGAATCCGTATCGACGATGTCGAACAGCACGTCGTCCGCGACCGTGTACCAGTCCGAGGCGTCGATCTCGCTGATGGGCGTCCGGGAGTACTCCTGATGCTGGTTATAGAACGCCACCCCGCCCGGTGTGCCGACGAACGAAGCACCGTTCGCGTGGCGGATGCCCGTCACCGTGCGTGGGAAGACGAACGTGTGATGGCTGCACGGTCCCGAGTCGCGGAACAGCGGATGCGTCACCGGGCAACGGAACTTCCCGACGGCGACGACGTCGCTGCGAAAGAGCAGCGCCTCCACAGGCTTGAGCCGGATCTCGAGCGGCATGATGCGAACGATGATCGCGCAGTTGTGCGGCGCACATCGGCGCGTCCGGTCACTGTTTTCACTTCTGTCGCCCGCTAACGCAGGCTCTCAACGGGAACGCATCTCCGTTCCCCCGGCTGAAGCCGGGGTCTATTTTCTGCAGCCCGCTACGCGGGCCGGGGTTCTCGCCGCCGTAGGCGGCTCGAGGCAATAGACCCCGGCTTCAGCCGGGGGAACGGGAAGTGGGCGCAAACGAGTCCGCGTAGCGGGCGACAGCCAGTGGTTAGAAACAGTAAGGGCGACCGTGAGGCCGCCCTTTGTTGTCGAATCAGCTCTGCGGCTCGCCGCCGCCGCCTTCGTTGCCGCCGCCACCGCCACCTTCACGGGGACCACCGCCGCCGCCTTCGCGGCGCGGGGGACGGGGGCCGCGGTCGTCGCGGCGCGGACCGCGGTCGCGATCTCCGCCGCCGCCGCGATGCTCGCGGTGTCCGCCGAAGCCGCCACCGCCGCCGCCATCGCGGCGCGGGCCACGGTCGCGATCTCCGCCGCGGAAGCCTCCGCGGTCTCCGCCGCGATCGCCACCGCCGCCTTCACGCGGGCCGCGCGACTCGCGCTGACGCGCGGCCGCCATTTCCTCCTCCGTCGGAGGCGGAAGGAGCGGCTTGCGCGACAGGCGGATCTTGCCGCTGTCCGGGTCGATACCGACCACCTGGACCTCGAGCTCGTCGCCCATCTGCATGACGTCCGTCACCTGGCCGACGCGCGAGTGCGCCATCTCCGAGATGTGCAGCAGGCCGTCCTGACCCGGGAGGATTTCGACGAAGGCTCCGTACGGCTCGATGCGCTTGACGGTGCCTTTGTAGTTCCTGCCGATCTCGGGAGAAGCCGTGAGTCCCTTGATGATGTCGATGGCGCGTTCCGCCGCCTTGGCATCGGTCGCGGCGATCGTGACCTTGCCGTCGTCGGCGACGTCGATCTTGGTGCCGGTCTCCTCGACGATCCAGCGGATGGTCTTGCCGCCCGAGCCGATGACGTCGCGGATGCGGTCCTTCGGAACCTGGATGGTGTAGAGCCGCGGCGCGAACTCGGACAGCTCGGTCGCCGGCGTGGCGATCGCCGCGTCCATGCGGTCGAGGATGTGCAGGCGTCCGGCCTTGGCCTGCTCGAGCGCCTTGGCCATCAGCTCGCGAGCGACGCCCGTGACCTTGATGTCCATCTGCAAGGCGGTGATGCCGTTGCGCGTGCCCGCGACCTTGAAGTCCATGTCGCCTTCATGGTCTTCCATGCCGGCGATGTCGGAGAGGATCGCGTACTTGCCGGTGCTGTCGTCCGTGACGAGGCCCATGGCCACGCCGCCGACCGAGGCGCGCATCGGCACGCCGGCCTGCATCATTGCCAGCGAGCCGCCGCAGACCGAAGCCATCGACGACGAGCCGTTCGACTCGAGGATGTCCGACACGATGCGGATCGTGTACGCGAACTCGTCCTCGGTCGGCAGCAGCGGCGCGAGAGCGCGGCGGGCGAGGTTGCCGTGGCCGATCTCGCGGCGTGCGGGACCGCGCAGGAACTTCACTTCACCGACCGAGAACGGCGGGAAGTTGTAGTGGAGCATGAAGCGCTGGAAGGTCTCGCCTTCGAAGTCTTCGATCTTCTGCGCTTCGTTCGGGGTGCCGAGGGTGACGGTGACGAGGGCCTGGGTCTCGCCGCGGGTGAAGATCGCGGAGCCGTGCGTTCTCGGGAGGACGCCCGCGTCGATGGTGATGGGGCGGATCTCGTCGAAGCGGCGGCCGTCGACGCGCTTCTGCTCGTTCAGCATGAGGTTGCGGAAGATCTGCACTTCCATCTCGCCGAAGGCCGCGCTGACGGCAACGACGCGCTCGAGCTCCTCGGCCGGCACACTGGCGACGATCTGGCTCTTGACGTCCTTGATCGCGGCGTAGCGGGCGTGCTTGCCGGTCGTCTGCATCGCGGTCTTGAGCTGGTCGCCGAACTGGCCCAGCAGCTCGTTGAGCTGCTCGTCCGTGAACTTCGGCGTGTACGCGACCGGCAGCTTCTCTTTGCCGACGTCCTGGCGGAGCTGCTCCTGCAGCTCGCAGATGCGGCGGATCTCGGCGTGCGCGGCGTCGAAGGCGTCGAGGACGATGGCCTCGCTGACTTCGCGCGCGCCGGCTTCGACCATCACGATCGCGTCCTTGGTGCCGGCGACGACGAGGTCGAGGTCGGAGAGGTCGCGCTGCGAGTTGGTCGGGTTGACGACGATCTCACCGTCCACGTAGCCGACGCGCACCGCGCCGATCGGGTTGTGGAACGGGATCTCGGAGATCACGAGCGCGGTGGAAGCGCCGTTGATGGCCAGAACGTCCGGATCGTTCTCTCCGTCGGCGGAGAGGACGAGGGCGATGACCTGCGTTTCCTGGCGGTAGCCCTTCTGGAAGGAGGGGCGGAGCGGACGGTCGATGAGGCGGGAGGTGAGGATTTCTTTCTCGGTGGGACGGCCTTCACGTTTGAAGAAGCCGCCCGGGATGCGGCCGCCGGCGTACGTGTACTCCTTATAGTCGACGGTGAGCGGCATGAAGTCGCCGATGACGTTGCCGTCTTTGTAGCAGGCGGTGGCGAGCACCACCGTATCGCCATAGCGTACGACGCACGCGCCATGGGCCTGTTTGGCGATCGCACCTGTCTCCAGCGACAGGGTCTTCCCGCCGATCTGCAATTCTCTTTTGAAACTCATGGATTCCCTTCGTTGCGCCGCGAGGCCACTCATCACCTCGGGCTGTAGATTTGATGCCGCGGGGGCCGAACGATGGGATCCGGCCTTGGAAGGAGGTTCGTGCAGGCTCCGGGCCTGAAAACACGAGGGGCGGGCCTAAGGGCCCGCCCCGAGGGGTCGACTTACTTACGAATGCCGAGCTTATCGATGATCGAGCGGTAGCGCTCCACGTCGACCTGCTTGAGGTAATCCAGCAGGCGGCGGCGGCGGCCGACGAGCTTCAGGAGGCCGCGGCGGGAGTGGTGATCCTTCGCGTGCGACTTGAAGTGCTCAGTCAGATAGCTAATGCGGTTCGAGAGAAGTGCGATCTGCACTTCTGGCGACCCGGTATCGGCGTCATGGACGCGATACTGGTTGATGAGGCTGGACTTCTGCTCCTTGGTGGTCGACAAATCTGTCTCCTGTCAATGGTTGAACCGGGAAAAACGATACACGTCTCTCTTTGAGACGCGCCACCATAACAGCGGGGGGAGTGAAATCAATCCCGCCTGGCACGGTAGAATCCTAATTCACCCCGCCAGAACCACCTTCGGCTTGACCTCCACGGGCCCGCCCTCGCGGAGCACGTTCACGACCTCCCCGATCGCCACGAGCTGGTCGTGGGGGTTGCCGAGGGCGAGCAGGTCGCCGCGGCGGACGGGAACGGGCGGGACCATGATCACGCCCTGGCCCTGCATGAGCTTGCCCTGCTGGGCCCAGTCGATCCGGAGCTTCGCGAGCGGGAGGTCGATCTCGGCGAGCGACTGAAAGTGCGGCTGGGAAAGGATCTTCTCCGGCGTCGCTTCGACCATGGCGTCGAACGAGATCGCGTCGTCGATCTTGAAGTTGCCGATGGCCGTGCGGCGGAGGTTGCTGAGATGCGCGGGGACGCCGATGGCCTGGCCGAGGTCGTGGGCGAGCGAGCGCATGTAGGTGCCGGCGGAGGAGCGCACGAGGAAACGGACGCGCGAGCCGTTGACTTCGACGATCGTGAACTCGTAGACCGTCACACGCTTCGGCTGGAGTTTCACCTCTGCGCCCTTGCGCGCGAGCTCGTACGCGCGCACGCCGTCGATCTTCTTCGCGGAGAACGCCGGTGGCATCTGGTCGATCTCGCCGCGGAGGAGCGCGACGTGCGGCTCGAGATCGATCGCGCTGACGTCCTGCTCGACCGGGTCGCCGGCGGGCGTGCCCGCGGCGTCGTACGAATCCGTGGCCCAGCCGAACTGGATCGTGCCCTCGTACGTCTTCTCCATCCCCATCAGATACGCCTGCAGGCGCGTGGCCTTGCCGACGCACAACACGAGCAGGCCCGTCGCGAGCGGATCGAGCGTTCCCGTGTGGCCGGCCTTCTTCACTTTTGCGCGGCGGCGGAACTTGTCCACGACGTCGTGGGAAGTGAGGCCGGACTTCTTGTCGACCAGCAGAACGCCGTCGACAGACTTCTTCGGTTCCATCATGCGGGCGCGATGATACTCAACGTGGTCGATTGTTGTCCGAAATGACAAGACTCCGCCCGGCGCGGAGCCTACATTCACGACGAAAGGAGCAACATTGATGAAACGACTGATTCTCACCCTCATCGTCGTATTCGCCGCGGGGTCGCTGTTCGCCGGAGACGGTAAGAGCTGCGACACGAACCACAAGGCCAAGTCCGTCTCGCTGACCGGAACGATCGCCGCCGGAGCGGACGACACGACGGTCTTCCGCGTCGCCAACAGCGACAAGAGCTACACCGTCTGTCACAAGTCGAAGGCCAACCTGGCGAAACTCGGCGCCGGCGGCGCGACGCTGCAGGTCACCGGGAAGATCGTGAGCTGCGACGAGGCCGAGGGCGACGAGCTCGTGGTCGAGACAGCCAAGAAGATCTAACGGCTTTCGATGGCCTCGAGCACCTTCAGCGCGCGCTTCCGCAGCGGCCCCATGAACGGAAGGGAAGACGCCTTGAGGAGCTGCACCACGAGGTCGAGTGTCGCGTCGACGAGTCGCTGCGTGCGTTGCTGCCGCGGCGACTCGTCCGTGATCCAGAAGTAGATCAGGCCCATGTGGTACATCCACAGCAGCCGCGGCACGTGCGGCGCGAGGTCGCGCGGCAGCTTCACATCCGAGCCGTCGAGCGCACGCGCGTACCAGGCAATGCTGTCGTCACGCACGGCGGCGGTCTCGCTGCCGAACGGCGACAGCCGGTCGCGCGGATCGACGCCCGCTTTGAGCAGCGCGGTCAGCAGTGCGCGATGTTCTTCGAACTGCGCGAACTTCGCTTCGATCAGCCCGCGCAGGCGCTTTCTCAACTCCTTCGAGGTCGCGATCGCACCCGTGAATAGCTCGGCCGCTTCCTGATCGGTGCGGACGTAGAACGCGAGCACGAGCTCTTCCTTCGAGCGGAAGTAGTAGTACGCGGCGCCGGTGGCGACGCCCGCGGCGGTGGCGACGTCGCGCATGGTCGTCTCGCCGAAACCGCGCTCGCGGAAGAGACGCAGGGCCGCGTCGAGGATGCGGTTCCGCGTCTCATCCGCCTTCGCCGTCTGACGCCGTTCGATGATCGTCACCGGCGCAAGCATACCGTCAGTACATCGGCAGCGATTGCCGCTCGACGGTCGCCACTCCGCCCTTCCACCGCGCGCAGAGATCGCGCGCCGCGTCGTGCCACGTCGTGAAGTCGAAAACGAAGTTGTGCTCCATCAGGCGTCCGGGCATGACCCGGCGGCTCTTGAGCACGAGCTCCGGCTCGGTGCGCGCGAGCATCGCGCCGATCTCCAGCACCAGGCCGCTCGCCGGAATCGCCAGCGACGATCCCCAGGCCTCGCGGATCTCGCGGAGGAACTCCTCGCACGGCAGCGGCTCGGGGGCGGCGAGATTGATCGCGCCGTCCACGTCGTTGTCGATCAGCCAGCGCACGGCACGGACGAAGTCGCGCTCGTGAATCCACGACATGTACTGCCGGCCGTCACCGAAACGGCCGAAGCCGAGGC
The DNA here is from genome assembly GCA_963821585.1 of uncultured Acidobacteriota bacterium. GTDB lineage: Bacteria > Acidobacteriota > Thermoanaerobaculia > Gp7-AA8 > Gp7-AA8 > QHVT01. The sequence goes on along the minus strand of CAWGEI010000003.1, from coordinate 458,821 downwards.
GGATGTGGCGGAGGAGGGCTTGAAAGGCGCCACCGTGCGACGCGCTCATCACCATCGCCGTGCGCATCTTCACCTTGCGCGTACACGGCGTCCGGGCCTCGTCCAGCGCGCGCTCCCAGGCCCGCGCGACGTCGATGCTGAAGTGCCACTCTTCCGGAACATCGGGCTCGTCGCCGCCGAGGATGCCCGTGCGCTCGTCATTGGGCGCGTCGTAGCGGTGCGCGTAGATGGTGGCCGTGCTCGCCTGGAGCCACACCCGCGGCGGACGCTTCGCGCGGGCGATGGCCTCGCCGACGACGCGGGTGGAGTCGACCCGCGAGCTGAGGATTTCCTTGCGCTCCTTCGCGCCGTAACGGCAGTCGACGCTGCGGCCGGCGAGGTTGATGACGACGTCCGCGCCGTCGATCTCGTCTGCCCAGGCGCCGAGAGTGCGGCCGTCCCAAAGGAGCGCCGGCGCTTCGACGTTCCGGCTGAGAACGACCACGTCGTCGCCGCGGCGCCGGAAGGCGTTGGTGAGGATCGTGCCGAGGTGTCCGGTGCCGCCGGGGATGACGATTTTCATGGTTTGCCTCCTGTTTTGAACTCGTTCAATTCAAAGATAGGTCCGGAGCGGGCGGACGTCAATGAGATTTTTGAACGAGTTCGAAACAGAGGATTAGCGGGCGCGGGTAACTGCACCCGTTTTCCCGTCCACGCGCCAGCGGCCGAGGCGTGTGGAGGCACAGCGGTCATGGGCGTTGACGAGGTAGGCGCCGTTGCGGTTGCCCTGGCCGAGGATGGCGACGCAATCGGCCTTCACGCCGAGGGTCTCCACGAGATGGCGCCGCACGAACCGGATGGCCTCGGCCTCATTGACGTCCGCGCCCGGCGCGCGGCGCACTCCGCCGGGACGGTCGCCGACGACACGCACGGAGGGTGTTTCGGGGGTTGTGGTCTTCTTTTCGGGGAACGCGTTCCGAGTGTTCCACCAGACCGCTGCGCCTCCAGCGATGAGCGCGAGTGCGAGGAGTGTTGCGAAGAGGGCGAAGCGTGTTTTCGGCCGCTGAACGCGCTCGTCGTACAAATCGCCGGCGTAGACGCCGCACTCGGGGCAGGAGGTGGCGACCTCCGGTAGTTCCGCGCGGCAGTTCGAGCAGAAGCGGTCCTCGGCGGTCATGAACGTATTGTGGCGCGTTGCGCTGTCGCCCGCTACGCGGGCTTGATCGAACTCCGCGCGCGCGTTCCCCCGGCTGAAGCCGGGGTCTATTGTCTCCAGCTGCCTACGGCAGCAGCTGGCCCGCGTAGCGGGCTGCAGGAAATAGACCCCGGCTTCAGCCGGGGGACGTGATGCGGGCACGCGAATGAGCCCGCGTAGCGGGCGACAGAAACGCGATCACCGCCCGCACGCGGCGTTGACGCCCGCGTTGCACGCCTTGCGGAACAATTCCGCGCTGCGCGCAGGGTCGAACGGGACGCCTTTCGCCTCGTCGTACAGCAGGGCCAGCTGGTAACACGCCTGGGCGTCGCCGCCCTCGCAGGACTTCTCGTAGAACGGCGCCGCGCGCGAGAACTCTTCGCGCGACGCGTGCAGGGCGGCCACGTTGAAGCAGCCGAAGGCGTCGCCGCGGGTGCAGCCGTCCATCGAACGCGCCAGCCCGCTCTCGATGTTCTGCGCGACGCCGAGGCCGTTCATCTCGAAGGCGCCGAGGAGGACGCAGGCGCGGACCTGGATCATCCCCTCGTGCTCGACGCCTTGGCGTCCGCAGGCCTCGCGGAAGATCTCGGCGGCGCGCACCGGATCCGGTTTGACGCCGATGCCGTCGCGGTAGGCGTTACCGAGGTTGACGCAGCCGCGGAGGTTCGACGGCGAGCACGGCGAGCCTTCGCAGCCGCGGCGGTACAGGTCCGCGGCGCGCACGGGATCTTTCATCGTGCCGAGGCCGCGCTCGTAGAGGAACCCGGCGTCGGTGCAGGCCATCGGAACGCCGGCGGCGCACGCCTGCTCGTAGAAGGTCGCGGCGCGCGAGGTGCTCACCGACGTGCCGCGTCCGAAGTTGTACATCACGCCCACGTTGTAGCAGGCGTCCGACGACCCGTAGCTGCAGCCGCGCGTGTAGTAGTCGAGCGCACGGATGTCGTTCTTCGGCACGAACAGCCCGGTCGCGTAGAGATACGCGAGCGACGCGCAGCCGGAGCCGTTCCCGCGCTCGCACGCCCGTTCCAGCACCTTCACCGCCTTCTCGTCCTTCGCCTCCACCAGCTGGTACCCGTAGTCCGCGCACGCCTGGGGCGAGCCGCGCTCGCAGACAGACTCCATGGCCTCGCTGTTGAGCCACGCCGCGCGATAGCACGCCGTCATTTCGCCCGCCGCGCACGCCTCGGCGTACAGGGACTGCTGGTCGGCCGGCGTGATCTGCTTCTCGATGGTCTCCCCTCCCCGCTTCACGACCACCGCCACCGGCGTGCAGGGACGGGTGAAGGCGAGCTGCGGCACTTCGCAGTCGTAGCGCACGCGTTTCCCACCGATGCTCAGGAGGATGTCGCCGCGCCGGATGCCCGCGAGGTCCGCGGGACTCCGCGGCAGCACTTCCGCGATCGCCACACCCTCGCCCTCGGCCGCGCCGGCCTCGATGCCGAGCGCACCTTGTTCGCACGACGCAGGATCATCGGCCGCATTCCCGCAGCCGAGCGTCAGGAGCGCGGCAAACAGCGCGAGCTTGTGCAAGATGCACCAATCTTACGTCTGCCGCTCGATGCCGAGGGCCGTGACTTTCTGGTGCAGGTACGTCCGCTGGATGTCCAGCACCTTCGCCGCCTCCGACGAAGTTCCACCCCGTGCGGCGCAGCACGCGCTCGATGTACTCCTTCTCGCACTGCTCCTTGAAGTCGCGCAGCGGCAGCAGCTCGGGCGTCTCGGTGAGCCGGATGACGCCGCCCTCGCGCCGGCCGTCGTCGCGGATGACCGACAGCGGCAACTGCGCGGCCGTGATCGGATCGGTGCCGAAGATCGCCAGCTGCTCCGCGACGTTGCGCAGCTCGCGGATGTTCCCCGGCCACCGGCACCGCTCCAGCCGCTGGATCGCCTCGGGCTCGATCTGCATCTTGCGCCGCTGGTTCTGCAACGCGAACAGATCGAGGTAGTGCGCGAACAGCAGCGCGACGTCGCCGGCGCGCTCGCGCAGCGGCGGCACGTCGACCGGCACCGCCGCCAGGCGGAAGTACAGGTCCTCGCGGAACGTCCGCGCGCTCACCATCGATTCGAGATCGCGATTGGTCGCGGCGATCACGCGGACGTCGACCTGCCGGTCGTGCGTCTCGCCGAGGCGGCGCACCTTCCCGTCCTCCAGGACGCGCAGAAGCCGCGACTGCAGCGCGAGGTCCATGTCGCCGATCTCGTCGAGGAACAACGTGCCGCGATGGGCCTCCTCGAACAGGCCGGGCTTCGGATACTTCGCGTCGGTGAACGCGCCGCGGGCGTGGCCGAACAGCTCGTCCTCGACGAGATGCGCCGGGATGGCCGCACAGTTGATCTTCACGAGCGGGCCGTCGCGCCGCGCGCTCGCGCGATGCAGCGCCGAGGCGACGAGCTCCTTCCCGGTGCCGCTCTCGCCGCGGATCAGCACACGCGCATTCGTCGATGCCACGCGTTCGATGCGCTCCCTCAGAGACGCGATCTCCGGCGAGCGCCCCAGGAGCGTCTGACCGCTGCGCGCCTGCGTCTGCAACGCGCTGACCTCCCGCTTGAGCGACGCGTGCTCGAGACAGTTGCGCACCGACTGCAGGAGCCGCTCGCGCGTGAACGGCTTCTCGATGAAGTCGTACACGCCGAGGTGCACGGCCGCCACCGCCTCGCTGATCGACGCTTCGCCCGAGACGATGATCGTCGGCGGGAAGCGCTGTTCGTCGATCAACAGGCGGATCAGCTCGATCCCGCTCGCGCCACCGAGGCGCACGTCGAGCAGCAGCAGATCGGGAGGCTCCGCGGACGCGTTGAGGAACGCGCGCGCGTCTTCGACCGACGAGACGCCGTGCGCGGCGAAGCCCTCCTCGCGCAGTTGCAGGATCGTGTTCGCGAGGATCTTCTGGTGGTCCTCGACGAGGAGGATGAACGGCGTCTCGCGTCTCATGCGGCGGCCTCCGTCGCGGCGGCGAGCGTCAGGCGGAACGCCGCGCCGCGCGCAGTCTCCAGCAGCGTCAGGTCGCCGCCGTGATCGAGCATGATCTTCTTCGAGATCGCCAGGCCGAGGCCCATCCCCTCGCCCACCGGCCGCGTCGTCGTGTACGGCTCGAAGATGCGCCGCCGGATCGCGGGCTCGACGCCCGAGCCATCGTCGGCGACGTCGAGGTACACCTTCGCGGCATCCCGCCGCAGCGAGAAGCGCACCATCGTGCTGCCGGCGAGCGCGCTGTTGTTGCAGAGGTTCAAGAGCAACTGGCGCAGGAGCGCACGATCCGCAAGGACGACGTACGGGCCCACAGCCCGCGCTTCCAGACGCAGCGGCCACGCCCCGGCGAACGTCGCGCAGAACTCATCGACGATCGCGGCGAGGTCGTGCGCCGCGAGCTGCGGCTCGCCGATCGTCGCGAACGAGGTGAAGCTTTTCGTGAACGCGCGCAGACGCTCGAGCTCTTCGCGAATGCTCGTCCGCGCCTGCTCCACCTCCCCGGCCTCGGACGGCAACTTGCGCGCGACGAGCGACACCAGCCGGTCGATCTCCATCTGCGCCGCGGTCAGCGGCGTGCGGATCTCGTGCGCGTGACGCCGGGCCGCCTCCTGCCACGCGGCGAGGTGCTCGAGCGAACGAAGCCGCCGCCGGTCGCGCCGCCGCTGCGCGAAGACCGCACCGGTGATCGCCGCCGCGAGAATCGCGCCGAACGCCGCGACCAGCGCGATCTCGATCTGCCGCGTGAGCTTCGCGCGGCTGTGCCCAAGGACGCCGAGGTGGACGAGCAGCCGCTCGATGCTCTCGAAGCGCGCGCGGTACGCGTCGCGGTGCTCGGGATCGATCCGCGCGAGCTGCTTCTGATCGTCGAGCGAGGCCCGCAACTGGGCCCGCACCTCGTCGTTCGCCGCCATTCCGAGCGACCCGAACGAGAGCTGGCGCACCAGCCACGCGAACGAGACGAGCGCCAGCGCGACGGAGACGATCGCGGCCACGCGCAGCTTCATCGCGGCACCTCCAGCGGAACCGTCCAGCGGTACTCGAGAATCGGCCGCCGCTGGATCGACGTTCCGATGATCACGTCCAGCACGTTGATCGACGCCGGCGTGCGCTCGTCCCCGCGCGCGCTGCCGAGGGACTCGGAGAGCCAGCGTTTGGTCTCCGCTTCTTCGCGCGCGGAGAACGGCAGGACTTCGACCGTGATCCGCAGCGAAGACCGGTCCCGCGCCACCGCACGCTCCGGCGTGAGCCGGTGCGCCGCGCTCTTCCACCACGCGGCGAGCTTCTCGTACGACGTCAGCGTGAGCTCCTGCCGGCGTCCGTCGCCGTACAGCGTCGTCACCGCATAGTGCTCGTCCCACAGCTTGTACCGCACCTCGATCCGTGCGCCGCCGCGCAAATCGCCACCGCCCCGCATCGAGATGACGAAGATGGTCGTGAGGCCGCTGTCGAGCTGCTCGCGAACCTCGCGTTTCGCGAGGATCGTGGACGGCAGGGTCATCTCGACCGCACCGTTTGCGGTCACCGCACGCGGCACTTCGACGTCGCGGCCCGCGGCCGCCACCGCGATGAAGGCCAGCAGGAGCGCGGCCCGCCGCGACATCAGCGGAGATCCCTCCAGCCGAGATACTGGATCTCGAAGCGCGCGATGCCCCAGCGGTTGCGATACGAGAGCCCTCCGCCGATCGTCGTATAAGACTCCAGGACTTCGCCGCGGAGGGCGTAGTAAAAGCGCTCCACGGTCGCGTCGAAGCGCACATCGCCCCAGCGCAGCGAGGCATCGCGGCCGAGCAGCTTCCCGCTGTAGCCGAGACGCACCTGCCGGTGGTTCTCCTCCCAGCCGAACAGCGTCTGGTAGTCCGCCCTGGCGAAGAGCGAGTGCCGCGGAGTCACGTCCCAGTAGCGCGCCACGATCGCGCTCACGTCCCGCGACTGATTCATCTTGTCGAAACCCGGCTCTTCGCTGAGCTGCACGCCCGCGTTGACGAACGTCCCGCGCGACGGCAGGAGCGGATCGTCCGTGGTGTCGTAGAGCCACGAGAGCTTCGTCGTGTCGCGGTGGAAGCGAAAGACCCGGAAGCCGGAAGCGGTCGGAAAACGGGCAGGGTACGTGGTGCGGTCCCAGCTCAGGCGCAGCGACTGGTTCCCGAACAGCGGCACGGCGGCGACCGCGGCGTACGAGAAGTCGTCGCGTGTCCCCATCACCGGTCTCTCGGCCCCGATAAAGTCGCGATCGTCCTTTGTCACGAGCAGCGCGAGCGAAGCGCCGGAGCCGAAGACGTCATAGTGCGTATAGCCGGCGGTCGCGCGCGCTTTGCCTCGCAGAAGATCGGGGCCGGCTTTCTCCAGGCCCGCGTGGAAGACGCCGTTCGCACCGGCGAACACGCGTCCGCCGAACGTCGCCCGCTTCCGGGTGAGCGCGACGCGAGGCTGGCCGGGAGGCTCACCCGGGCGCTCCGCGGGCTCGAGGATGTGCCGGCTGATGGTCAGGCTGCCGAACAGTGGCGACGTCTCGTCGACGTCGATCACGAGCACGTACTGCTCGCGTTCCGTGCCCTTCTCCAGCCGGAAGGCGGTGTGGAGGACGAACGGCAGACGGCGGATCCGCGCCATCGCATCGCGCAGCTCATCCTCGGCGTACGTGCGACCGGGATCGAGCCGCGACTCCGCACGCAGCACGCTCTCGGAGCTCCAGCGGATGCCGTTCACTTCGATCCGCTCGATGAAAAAGCGCGGCTCGTCCGCCGCCCCCGGCAGCGCCAGGAGGACCGCGAAGAAAAGGACCGGCAGAACGCGGATCACGAAGTCCCGGCAGTTTGCGGGAACCGTGGAGGAGAGGCAATGCCGCCTCCCCTCCCGATGACGGCTCACAACTCCTCGACGAGGAGTGCCATCATGAAATTGCCTTGGAGCCAGCCGAGGATCCGGACGCGGTCGCCGAGGACGGGCGTGCCCTGGACCCGCGTGTGCTCGTCGACCTGGACCGTGTAGTCACCGACAGTCCAACTCTTGCCATCCTGCACGGTAATCGTGCCTTCAATGGTGGTGCGCACGGCCGGTACAGGCTCGACCTCCTTGATCACCTTGCGCGCATGGAGGTTGTACTGTTCGTCGTAATCGCCCAGGACCGTGACCTTGTCGCCCGGCTGCGGATCGAGGTGGAAGATCGTCGCCGCGGTCACGCGCAGCGTCGTCGGTCCTCGGAGCTCGGCGTCGACCGTGATCGAGTCCGCGGTGCGCGCGGTGAGCACGCCTTCGAGGGACAGGGACGGAGCGGAACAGGGGCCACTGGGGATGATGCGCAGGACGTTGATCCGGTGCGCCACGTTCAATTCCGGCTCCATGCGCGCATGCACGCTCACCGTGTCCAGAGGGAGCACGGGACCGCCTACGATCTCCGTGCCGTCCGGCACGACGAACGTCGTCCTGCGGCCTCCGGTCTCCAGCACGATCCAGCGGTCGCCTTCGATGCTGTACACGATGCCCTGGGTGTGGAAGTTCTGCGACGGCTTGTTCGGAAGCGCGGTCACGCGCAGGGCCCTGAGAGGCAGACCTTTCGCGAGCTCCACCTCGAACCTGACGTTCGGAATCATGAATCGTACGCCGTCGATCGGACGTCCGGAGACGGTGCCCGCCCACCGGGTCTCAGGCGTCGCCTGGATCTCCTGGCCGAGGATCGTGAATGTGTTCCGTTCGATGTTCAACGACCACACCTCGCCGAGAATCGTCCCGGCCGGGGAGACTGCGATCGACTGCGCGAGCAGGACCGTGTGGCCGGAATCATCCCTCCGCTGCGAGTCGAAGGTGACGACGATGTCCATGCCGGCCGTGAGCTGGTCGAGCGACTCCGGCGGCGTCACACCGATGAGCCGCGAGTGGCTCGCGTCCATCGTGATGGCGTCGTCGAGGATGCGGACGAGCTGTTGCGCAACGTCGACCGACGAGATGCGGCCGGAGACGGACAGGTTCTTCTCTTCGGCGTATTCGACAGCCATCGCCGCGTGCGCGGCGACCAGAATCAGAAGTGACCACAGGGCTCGCTGGAAGATCATGAGGATTCCTTTCGAAGTCCTCTCTGAATGCGCAATTGCAAAGCCACACCAGCCGTTCGTGTTTTCAGCGATTTAGCGCGAGCTGTGCCCACCAGAGTATGAGATTTCATACGCACGCGGTATGAGAAGTCGAACGCCCGGTAGAATGCGCCGCGACATGGCCACGCGCAAAAGCAAAAAGCATCTGGTGTGGATGGACTGCGAGATGACCGGCCTCGATCCGATGAAGGACGGGCTGCTCGAGATCGCGACCATCGTCACGAACTACGACCTCGAGATCGTCGCGCACGGCCCCGTGCTCGCGATCAAACAGAGCGAGACGAAGATCGGGAACATGGACGCGTGGAACCGCCGCACGCACAAGACGAGCGGCCTCCTCGACCGGGTGCGCAACGAAGGCGTCAGCGTGGCCGAGGCCGAGCGGCAGACGCTCGCGTTCGTGAAGAAGCACTGCTACAAGCGCACCGCGCCGCTCTGCGGCAACTCCATCGGGCAGGACAAGCGCTTCCTCGCGCGCTACATGCCGGAGCTCCACGAATACCTGCACTACAAGGTCGTCGACGTCAGCTCGATCAAGGTGCTGATCAAGGAGTGGTACGACGGCAAGTACGAGTCCCCGGAGAAGCAGGAGCTGCACCGCGCGCTGGCGGACATCGAGGAGTCGATCGCCGAGCTGGATTACTACCGGAAAAACGTGTTCGTGAAGAAATGAGCTACGAGAGCTCGCGCTGGCGGCAGCGCCTGCACACGGTGATCTTCGAGTCCGACACGCGGGCGGGACGGCTCTTCGACGGATCGCTCATCGTTTGCATTCTCGCCAGCGTCGTCGTCGTGGTGCTGGAGAGCATCGCGTCCATCGACGCCCGGTGGCACCGCGAGCTGTTCGCGGCGGAGATGACGTTCACCGTCCTCTTCACCCTCGAGTACGTCCTCCGGCTCCTGGCCGTCCACCGGCCTCTCGCCTACGCGCGCAGCTTTTACGGTGTCATCGACCTGCTCGCGATCGCGCCTACGTGGCTGACGCTGATCATGCCCGGCGCGCATTACTTTCTCACCATTCGCGTCCTTCGTCTGCTGCGCATCTTCCGGATCCTGAAACTGACGGAGTATCTGTCCGAGGCCGGCGTCATCACCGGAGCCCTCCGCGCGAGCCGGAGAAAGATCTTCGTCTTCCTCTTCGCGGTGATCGCACTCGTCGTGGTCATCGGCGCGCTGATGTACATGGTGGAGGGTCCCGCGAACGGATTCGAGAGCATCCCGACGTCGATGTACTGGACGGTCGTGACGCTGACGACCGTCGGATACGGCGACCTGTCGCCGAAGACGACGGCGGGGAAGCTGCTCGCATCGGTCGTGATGATCCTCGGCTACGCGATCATCGCCGTCCCGACCGGGATCGTCACGTCCGAACTGACGGCGGCGCGGGGCCGCGGGCACTCGCGCCAGGCGTGCCCGGCGTGCGGGCGCGAGGGACACGACGATGACGCCACGCACTGCAAGTACTGCGGCGCGGCCCTCTGACGGTCCACTCACCATGTTTGCTTCTTGATTTCCGCCATTACGGGCCTATCTTGCACCCAGAGTCCACCATTCATTAACGGTCGGAGGTGCAAACGTGGTTCTGCTACGCAGGGCAATGCTGTTGCTTTCTCTTCTCGCGTGCTGCCTGGCCGTACCGGCAGTCGCGCAGGTCGAGATCCAGATCAACAATACGTCCGCGCTCACGGACGACTACATCGGATGGGGTCCGGCCCGGGCGCAGGCACGCCGCACGTCCGCCGGCGCCAACATGACGGTGGTTCTCATCAACGGGACGGCAGGCGTGGGCAAGGTCCGTTTTGCGCCCTCCACGCTGCCCCAGGGCTCGACTGCCACCGCCACGACGCTCACGCTCACGCTTCCCGGAAACGGCGCGTTCGTTCCGTTTTTCGTCGCCGGACAGTTCAACTCTCCGAGCGCGAATGACAAGGATGCCGTGATTCAGGCGCGAAACGGCACGGCGGCAGGAGCGCTGGTCGGCTCGCGCACGCTCATGGTGCGCGTCCGGAAGAACGCGAACAATCTGTCTCCGGCAGAGCGGACACGCTTCCTGACTGCACTGCGCACGCTGAACACGACCGGCCGCTATCTGCCGTATCAGCAGGTCCACAGGCTGCAGGTGCCGCCGCAGTTCGTCGATGCCCATAACGCCGCCGCGTTCCTGCCGTGGCACCGTTCGTACATCCTCCGCTTCGAGCGCGACCTGCAGGCGATCGATCCCAGCGTGTCCCTTCCGTACTGGAGATTCGATCTCGCCGCGCCGAACGTCTTCAACACGAGTTTCATGGGTGTGACCGCGACCACGCCGAACACGAATACGGTCGTGACGTTCGCGAATACGAATCCGCTTTTCACCTGGTCGATCGAAGGCAACGCGGGTGTGCGCCGGCGCCCCCAGTTCCCACCCGCCAATACTCCTCCCGGTGTGAGCTCGCAGGCCGCGACGCTGGCCCTCGGCACGATCTACAGCTCCTTCCGCGTCATGGAGGGAAATCCTCACGGGCAGGCGCACAACGTCGCCGGATCGACGTCGCCCGCGTTCGGATGGCTGAGCAGCCTTTCCACCGCTGTCCGCGATCCCCTCTTCTTTCTGCTGCACGCGAACGTCGACCGGCTCTGGGCGCGCTGGCAATGGGTGAACTCGCGCTTCAGCACGACTTCGACGGCGTCTTACAGTCCGCTGGGCACATTCCCGGGCTCGGGATCGACGCCGATCGGCTCGTACATCAACGACACCATGTGGCCGTGGAACGGCGTCACCGGGGCGCCTCGGCCATCCACGGCGCCGGGCGGAGCGTTCCCGGCCAGCACGGTCTATCCGAGCTCGCCGCCGGCGACACCGCGGCCGTTCAACAACATCGACTACCGTACCAATCCTCCGGGCAGTCTCGCCGGCATGGGGTTCTCTTATGACGACATTCCGTTCTCCTGAGAAAGAAGGGCTGCTCTTGAGGTGCACTGTTGCATTGACGATGATCCTGTCCGTGACGATCGGCTGCGGCGGACAGGACACCGGCGGGATGCGCGCGCAGGCGCAGGCGGAAGCCGACACCGCCCTGCGCGCGAACCGGGCCGCCGCCGCTACGTTCCTCGACCGGTCCAAGCCCGCGGACGCGCGCATCGCAGCCGCGCAGAACGTCGCAACGCTGCTCGACCGCGGCGACACCGCGGCCGCGCTGGAGATCGTCCGCAACGAGGAAGAGCCGGTCGCGGTGCGAGCGCGTGCGCTGGAGATCGCCTGGCCCGGCATCAGCCGCGACGACGAGATCCTCACGGACATTCTCGCGCTTCTCGTCGCGAAGGACACGCCGCTGCCGCTGCGCCGCTCGGTCGCGCGCACGCTCCAACTGCTGCTCGTGGGAGGGAGTGCCCCGGGAGCCCGCCGCGAAGACATCCTCGCCGCGCTGCGCGCCGTCGCGCAGGACGACGACGTCGAGGTGCGAACAACCGCGCTCGGCACGCTGGCGGGCGAGGGCGACGGCGTCGCCCAGGCGATCCTCACTGAGGATTTGCGCGATCCCGGCAAACAGCTGATGGCACCCGAGGAAGCGGTAGCGCTGCTCGCGCTGCATCCGGACGGCGACACGCTGCCCGTGCTGCGCGAGATGCTGGCGAAGCCGCCGAATCCCGCCGCCCAGGAAGAAGCCGTCCGCGCCCTCGGCGCCGACGTGCAGAGTCACGACGCGTTGCAGAGCGTCATCCGGAGCAACGAATCCCCGGACACGCTGCGTTTCGCCGCGGTCGGCGCGCTGAACGCAAATGCGCCGGAGAAGATCGCCGGCGCGGCACTCCCTCTGCTGAACGATGAAGGGGCCGGCGACGACGTCCGCATCTACGCCATCAAGGCCGTGCAGACGTATCAGGAGGCACAGGCGAGCATCCTCGAAGGACCGGCCGCCGCACCGACGGCGGAGGAGAAAGCGTTCGCGAACGCAGTGAAGAAACTGCAGGCGAAAACGAAGTCCGCCGCCGTGCGCGAGGCTGCGAAGGAGTACTCGGCGAAGAAGCCATGAACGCGCGCCTGGCGGCGGTGGTGATGGCGTGCGCGGCGATCGCGCAGCCGGCGGACGATCCGGCTGCGATGCTCACCGCGCAGTTGCGCGAGCAGGCGCCGCTGTACTCCGGGCGTACACCGTCCGAGGTGTCGCACCTGCGCGCGCGGGTCTTCGTCCGGCTGGCAGAGATCGGAGTCCCGCGCGACGCGCTGCCGTTCATCATCGCGGAGCTCGCACAGGGACATCAGCCGCGCACGCTCGCCGCAGCGGCACGCGCGGCCGCGGCAGCCGGTCCCGATGCGGCCGCGGCGGCAGCGCACCTCATCCGCCTGCTCCAGCCCGGCTTTCACGACGAGCAGCTCTCGCTCGACGACAACGGCATGCTCACCAGCGTTCGCATCGAAGCGGTGCGTGCGCTCGGCGCGATCGGTCCCGGCGCCGGCGAAGACGCGCTGGCCGCCCTCCGCGCGCTCGACGCGCAGCCGGGCTTCGCCGCGAATCGCCTCGGCAACGCACTCCACGAGGCAATCGAAACCGCGGCAGCGCGCATCGCGCCACCCTCGCACGACTGCCACATCGCGGCCGCGCCCGTGTTCCAGCCAGCATCGGCGTGGCTCGCGCCGAAGGATCGCCGCGCGGCTGTGCTGACCTCATTTCGCGCGGACGATCAATCCGGACGCGCGGTGATCGAAAGCGAGCTCGCAGACAAGCCGGTCGCGCTGACCTTCTTCTATACGCGCTGCGACAACGACCGGAAGTGCTCGCTGAACCTCTCGCGGCTGGCCCAACTGGAGGCGGCGGCGGAGAGCGCCGGGCTCAGCTCCAAAGTGCGCCTCCTCGCGATCACGTACGACCCCGCGTACGACACGCCGCTCCAGCTCGCACGTTTCGGACAGTCGCGTGGACTGCGCGCACACGGCGGGATCCGGCTGCTCCGTTCCACCCCCGCCGCTCTCGATACGCTCGTGCGTTCCCTGGGCCTCGGCGTGAACTTCGCGGACGGACGGCCGAACATCCACGGCGTGGAGCTGTTCGTCCTCGACCGCGACGGCCGCGTCGCGCGCGAATACCGGAACGCGTCGTGGGACGAGCGCGAGGTGCTGGCCGATCTGCAGCGCCTTACCGCCGAACCGGGCTACTGATCGTCGCGCCTCCGTCCCCCTCTGTGCTCTCTGTGTCTCTGTGGTGATCGGGTCTCTTTGGCGCGGCAGTACGAAGGAGGACCGGTTCACCACAGAGACCACAGAGGACCACAGAGGCTTCGCCGCCAAATCGTTGCGCCACGTGAAGAAATCCGTTCAGGCGCTCGGAGGGAAGTCCCCTCTCCCCGCCGCGTAGACGGTGGGGAGAGGGTTAGGGTGAGGGGACGCTCCTCGCACCGCACGAGGCGCGTCCCCTCACCCGGCGCTTCGCGCCACCCTCTCCCCACGCTCACGCGCGGGGAGAGGGGACGGGGGCCGAGAATTCTTTGCGGGGCGCGAAGAAACGCAACGTTAGTAGTACAGAGGACACAGAGGGGGACGGAGGGGATTAGGTTTCGTCCGGCTCGCGTTCTTCGCCGTCCTCACCTTCGGCCTCGGCCGCCTGCGGCGGCAGCACCTCGCGGAGGATCGTCTCTATGCGCAGCGCTCGCATGGCCGTCTCGTCGTAGCGGAAGTCCAGCTCCGGCGTGTAGCGGAGTTGGATGCGTTTGCTGAGGTAGTGGCGGACCTGGCCGGCGACGTGGCGGAGCTCTTCCACCGTCTTCTTCGTGTCCTCTTCCTTCAGGCCGGTGATGTACACCCGCGCGTAGTGCAGGTCCGGGCTGACCTCGACCTCGCTGATCGAAGACCAGCCCAGATCGAAGTCGCGGACGTCGGAACGGAGGACCTGGACAAGCGCGTCGCGGACGTTTTCGCCCACTCGGGAGGTGCGTCGTGTTTTCTTCATAGATCCGCTTCTTCGTCGAAGTCGAGCTTCTCGCTGGTCCAGCCGGCGAGCACGGCGTTGCTGTTCGCCTCGACGAACTGCTGGATTCTATCGAGCAATGAGTCTGCCGAGTCGTTGCGGTCGGCGATGAACGAGACCGCCATCCGGGCCCGCTGGTGCAGATCCTGGAAGGCCACCTCGTTGCAGGAACAGGAGAAGGTGTTGCGCAGCTTGTCGCGGATGCTGCGCACCACCTGCCGTTTGTCCTTGAGAGATTGGGCGTACTCGATGTGCAGCTCGAACAAGGCAACACAAACGAGCATCGGAATTACGCCAGCGCGGCCTCGATCTTCTCCACCTTGAAGGCTTCGATCACGTCGCCGACTTTCACGTCCTGGAACCGGTCGATGCCGATGCCGCACTCGAAGCCCTGCCGGACCTCGGCCACGTCATTCTTGAAGTGCCGCAGCGAGCCGATCTTGCCTTCCAGGATCACGCGGTTGTCGCGCAGCAGGCGCACGCTCGCGGTACGCGGAATGACGCCCTCCGTGACCATGCAGCCGGCGATGACCCCGATCTTCGGCACCTTGAACGTATCGCGCACTTCCGCGCGTCCCTGGAAGACCTCCTGGAACTTCGGATCGAGGAGGCCGACCATGGCGCCCTTGATCTCGTCGACCAGGTTGTAGATGACGGTGTAGAGACGGAGGTCGACGCCTTCCTTCTCTGCCAGCTCCGCGGCGCTGCGCTCGGGCCGGACGCTGAAGCCGATCACGATCGCGTCCGACGCGGTCGCGAGGAGGACGTCGTTCGTGGTGATGGCGCCGACCGACGTGTGGATGATGTTGACCTTGACCTCGCTCGTCGACAGCTTGCGCAGCGTCTCGCCGAGCACTTCCACCGAGCCCTGCACGTCCGCCTTGACGATGAGGTTGAGCTCCTTCGTGCCGCCCTGCTGCATGCGCTGGAAGAGCTGATCGAGGGACACGCGGCCGGTCTTCTGGTGCGCGACCTCACGGGCCTTCTCCTGACGGAGCTGGCCGATCATGCGCGCCTGCGTGTCGTCGTCGACGACCGCGAGACCGTCACCGGCGTTCGGCACGTCTTCGAAGCCGGTGATCTGCAACGGCGTCGCGGGACCCGCTTCATAGATGCGCTTGCCATGCTCGTCGGTCATCGCGCGGACGCGGCCCCAGGTCGTGCCCGAGAAGAACGGATCGCCGACCTTCAGCGTCCCGTCCTGGATCAGCGCCGTGGCCACGATGCCGCGGCCGACTTCCTTCCTCGCCTCGAGGACGACGCCCTTCGCCCGCATGTCCGGGTTGGCCTTCAGGTCGAGCATGTCCGAGGTCAGCAGGATCATGTCGAGGAGATCCTCGATGCCCGTCTTCTGCTTCGCAGAGACTTCCACCGAGACGACCTCGCCACCCCACTGCTCGACGAGCACGTTGGCGTCCGCGAGCTCGCGGCGCACGCGCTCGACGTTCGCGTTCGGTTTGTCGATCTTGTTGATGGCCACGATCATCGGGACCTTCGCGGCCCGCGCGTGATCGATGGCTTCCTTCGTCTGCGGCATGACGCCGTCGTCGGCCGCGACCACGAGGATGACGATGTCCGTCACCTTCGCGCCGCGCGCACGCATCATCGTGAAGGCCTCGTGGCCCGGCGTGTCGAGGAAGACGATCTTCCGACCCTTCTTCTCGACGTGATACGCGCCGATGTGCTGCGTGATGCCGCCGGCCTCGCCTTCCGCGACCTTGGTCTCGCGGATCACGTCGAGGAGCGACGTCTTGCCGTGGTCGACGTGACCCATGACCGTGATGACCGGACCGCGGGGCATGGTGCCCTGCGCTTCCGTGCGCTCCAGCGCCGACATCTCGACCGCCTCTTCGAACGAGACGATCTCCGCCTCGAGGCCGAGCTCGCGCGCGACTTCGAGAGCCAGCTCGCCGCCGAGGGGCTGGTTGATCGACGCCATGAGGCCCTTCTTGAGGAAGAGGTGCTTCATGAGGTCATTGGCTTTGACGTCGAGCTTCTCGGCGAGCTCCTTGACCGTCACGCCCTCGGTGAGCGCAACGCGTCCGGTGGGACGCTTGAAGTCGAGGACCTTCGCGTTCGAGGACGTCTGCTTACGCGCGTCGCGGCGCGAGGAGACGCGCTTCGGCTCGTCTTCGAGATCCGGCAGCACGATGTCCGGACCGATGTCGTCGTTGATGATCTGCGTTCCGGAGAACGGGCCCTTGGTCAGGAGGTCCTGATCGAACTCCGCGCTGCGCACGGTCTTCGTGCCGCGCTTGCCCGTGGCTTTCTTCTTGTCGTGCGACTCCTCGGGACGATCATCTTCCTTCTTGCGGCGGATGATGTTCGAGCCGGGCATCGACGGCGGCGCACCGCCCATCGGACGTCCCGGAACACCCGGACGAGCGCCACCAGGACCGGCCGGACGCATGCCCTGACCGCCCGGGCCCGCCGGACGCGTGCCCATCGGGCCGCCCGGACGAGGACCGCCTGGACCACCAGGACCGGAAGGGCGCGTGCCCATCGGCGCGCCGGGACGCTGCTGCTGTTGCTGCTGCATGCCCGGACCACCCGCGGGACGCGCACCCATCGGTGCATTCGGACGCGGAGCGCCCGGACCGGCGGGACGACCCGTCGGCACGGTCTGCTGACCCGCGTAATTCGGACGCGGCGACTGCGGCGAGCGCGCACGCGGTCCGGTGGGACCGATCTGACGTCCGCCACCCGCGGGTTGCGGATGCGGATGATGCGCGGGAGCATGCGGCTGCGCGGCGATCGGCGGCGCAACCGGAGCCGGAGCCTCGATCTCAGCGGGCGGAGCCGCTTTCGGCTCTTCCTCGACGGGAGCGGGCGCGGGAGGCGCTTCGGCAGCGATCTTCGGCTGCTTCTCGGGAAGCGGAGGCGCTTCCTTGGCTGCGCGCTCCTCGGCCTCCGCGGCCTCCATGAACTCAGGGATGATGACGGCGGGCGGCTGCTGTGCGGCAGCCGGTTCCTCTTTCGGAGCCTCGGTCTTCTTCCGCACGGGCGGCTGCACGATGGGACGCGGCGGACGCACCGCTTCCTTCTTCTTGATCTCGACCGGCTTGTCCTCGCGCATGATGACGCTCTTCGCGCGAGAGGAGACCAGCTTCTTGCCGGTAATGAGCGCCTGGACTACCTCAGGCTCGAGGACCTGACTGGCATCCGAAATATCGGCGCCGAGCGACTGCAACTGGAAGATGACGTCCTTCTCGGACTTGCCCATCTTCTTCGCGATGTCGCTCACTTTGATTTTTGCTGCTGCCGCCATTCAATCTCCCTTGGGTCGTCCGTCTGATCGCGTACTTGTCACATGGTGGTCATTCCACCGAAGCCTCGGTCTGCTGTTCGTCCGATGCTTCTTCTTCTTCTTCGGATGCTTCTTCTTCGTCTGCTGCTGCTGCTGCCGCCGCTTCGGCGCGTTCGTCTTCCGACCGCTCGTCGTCGTCGCCGCCCTCGGTCTCGTCGACCTGCTCGTGCTTGCGCGCGAGCTCGATCATCTGCGTCGCCGTCTCTTCGTCGACGCCTTCGATCGCGGTGAGGTCCTCGACCGAGGCGTTGATGACGGAGTCGAGGTCGTCGTAGCCGGCGCCCTCGAGCAACTGCGCCCATTCGTCGGGCATGCTCTCGATCTCACGCACGCCCGTCTGCGAGCGCGACTCGGCCATCGCTTCCTGGAGCATGGCCGCGAGCGCGTCGGCGACCTCGCCCTTGACCTCTTCCTCGGATTTGATGTCGATCTTCGCGCCGATGAGCTCCGCCGCGAGACGCACGTTCAGTCCACGCTTGCCGATGGCCAGCGAGAGCTGATCGTTGTCGACGATGACGTCCAAATGCGGCCGGTGAGCCTGCTCGTCGCTCGTCACGGAGACGCGCGTGATCTTCGCCGGAGCGAGCGCGTTCTGCGCGTAATTGACGATGTCCTCGTGCCAGGGAATGATGTCGATCTTCTCGCCGCGAAGCTCGCGGATGATCGACTGCACGCGTGAGCCTTTCATGCCCACGCACGCGCCGACCGGATCGACGTCGCGCTCGCGCGACATGACCGCGATCTTCGCGCGCTCGCCCGGCTCGCGCACCGCGCCCTTGATCACGACCGTTCCGTCGTAGATCTCCGGCACTTCCATCTCGAAGAGCTTGATGAGGAGACGCGGGTCGGTGCGGGAGAGCACGACCTGCGGTCCCTTGGGCTGCGTGTGGACGTCGGCGATGACGGCCTTGATGCGGTCGCCCTGCGAGTAGCGCTCGGCGCGCGACTGATGGTGACGAGGGATGATGCCCTCGGTCTTGCCATTCAGGTCGATGATCATGTCGCCGCGCTCGAACCGCTTCACATAGCCGTTCTCGAGCTCGCCCATCTTGTCCTTGAACTCGTTGAAGACCTTCTCGCGCTCGGCCTCGCGGACCTTCTGATACAGGACCTGCTTGGCCGACTGCGCCGCGATGCGGCCGAGGTCCGCCGGGGGCGTGGTGAGAGGGATCTTTACCTCGTCGCCCTGTTCGACCTCGGAATCGATCTTCTGCGCCTCGTAGGTGCGGATCTGGGTGTTCGGATCCTTCACCACGTCGACGACTTCCTTGCTGATGTGCTCGAGGCGGATCGTGGAGCCGATCTCCGCTTCCGGAGTGATCTTGCGCGCCTGGTCGAGCGTCCACTGCGCCTGCGGATCCTCGATCTGGTCCTCGTTCTCGACGATTTCCTTGACCGCGTAGATCTTCACGCCGCCGTTGTTGCGGTCCAGCTCGGCCTCGAGAGGCTCGCGCGTCTTGTAGTACTTGCGCGCCGCCGTGGCGAGCGCGTCTTCGAGCGCCTTGTATACGCGATCAACGTCGATCGACTTCTCGTACGCGAGCGCTTTGATGTCTTTGTCGTTGAACATCGTTGTGGCCTCAGATCTCCACTTCCAAACGCGTTTCCTTCACGGCTTCCAGCGGAATCTCGTAATCCGGATCCTTCTTCATCACCGGATCCGTGACCACCGCCGTCGTGCCGTCGAATGATTTCAGCTTGCCTACGATCACGTGCAGGCCGCGGATGGACCTGTTCGTCTTCACCCGCACCAGGCGGCCGAGGAACTTCTCGTAATCGGAGTCTCTGTAGAACTTCCGGTCCAGGCCGGGGGACGACACCTGCAGCTCGTACTCGCCGGGAATCGGATCCTCGACGTCGAGCCACGTCGACACCTGCTGCGAGATGAGGGAACAATCCTCGACGGTGACACCGCCCTCTTTGTCGATGTCGATGCGGAGCAGAAATCCGGGGCCCTGGCGGCGGTAGTCGACGTGGACGAGCTCCAGCCCCTCGGATTCGACGATCCGCTGGATCTGCTGCTCGATACTGTCGGCTAACCCACTCATGGTTCTGACTTTTTCCCCTTACAACAAAAAAAGCGGCCGATCGGCCGCTTTCGAAAGACCTGCTCGAAAGCCGTCGAATACTAACACACCACTCCCGACCGTTACAACGCGGTAACGAGAGGAGATTCCGGCTACCGCAGGCTACCGCACCGGCACGGAAAGTACCACAGCTTCTGAAAGCTTGAGGGGATCGGAAATCTTCCCGGCCTCGTCGAAGAGGTCCCACTGGGCGTTCCCGTTGAAGTAGAAGCGGCCGTTTGCGACGACGCCGAGGGTGGGATCACCCATGAGCGGGCTGTTGGCGAGCAGGGTCTGCACGGACGAGACCGACAGGCCGCCCGGCGCCAGCGTGATGCGGAGGATGCGGAAGGGGTTGGTGCCGTTCTGCGTGGCGATCAGGGTCGTCGGGTCGACGGCGTAAAGCCCGTCGACGCCGAGGAGAGAGACATTGGAAGGAACGCGGAGCGGGTGGAGATCGCCGGTCCGGCGGTCGATGGCAAAGATGCCGTTGCTGTAGTCGGCGACGTAGAGCAGCCCGCCGGACACCGCGAACCCCTGCAGCGACCGGAACGGGCCTTGGACGAGAGGCTGCAGCGCGCCGTCCTCCACGCGATAGACCACCGTCGTGGCGCTGTCGCTCACGTAGACCTCGCCGTCGGGCGCGACCGCGACGTCGCCGAAGTGGTGCTCCCCTTCCGGCGCGGGGATGGTCTCGAGGATCTTGCCGTCGCGCAGGTCGATGCGCAGCAGCGCGGACTTCCCTTTGTCCTCGGCCTTGAAGCCCTCGACCTGCGGGAGTGCCGCCGTCACCGCCCAGAGCACGCCGCGCTTCCGGTCGGCGGCCATGCCGAAGACGCCCCAGGGCGCAGTCGCGAACGGCTTATCGCCGGCGAAAATCGTGCTCGTGCGCACGCTGCTCACGAAGAAGCGCTTCCCGTCCCACGCCATCCCCTCGGGGATGAGCCCGAGGCGGTCGATCGCGAATTCGCGCTTCGCGGTGCCGATCGGCTTCGCGTTGACCGCGAACCGCTTCGCCACCTCGGCGTAGCGCTGGTCCGGGAAGTCTTTTCCGACGGGATAGACGAAGCCCATCGACGCGATGCGGTCGAGCACGCGAACGGCTTCCTCCCGCTGGTCGTTCGCTTCGAGCGCCTGCGCGAGGCGATACAACAGCGTCGGATGCTGCGGACGCGCGTCCGAGGCTTCGCGCGCCTTCTTCACCGCCTCAGGGTCGGCGAAGAGCGGGAGGGAGAAGAGTGTGAGAACGAGACAGAGAGACGTCGCAAACCGCATTCGCCGACACGGTACCCGCGGCAGCAGGCCGTCCGGGTCACGGATCACCGAACTTCCGCACTCCAAAAAAAAGAGCCGCGCCTTGCGGCGCGGCTCTTCAAGGAAACGGCGATGAGTCTTAGTGGCGGACCAGGCGGCGGAGCGGGCCCTTGCCCGAGCCGATCGGGTAGAGGATCTCGAGCGCGGCCGGATCCATCTCCTTCAGGTACTGCGCTTCCATCGTGGTCGCGTCACCCGAGATGTTGTCGAGGACCGAGCCGTACGCGAGGAACGCGGGGCAGCCGCGCTCGCAGGTCGACGGAACCGGAACGCCGGTGACCGCCGTGGAGTTGCGCTGCTCGATGGTCACGAAGAAGTTCGAGCCCGTGATTCCCGGGAAGAGCTGCGCGAAGCCGAACTGCTGGTTGCCGAGAGGACCGAGCGAACGGACCGCTTCGCCCTTCTTGTCGGCTTCGGTCATCGTGCCCTGGTAAAGACGGAAGACGATCTCCGTCTTCGAGTACTCGGATGCGTTCACGACGCCGATGTTCGCGCGGAACGTGCCCGGCGTGCCGGCGCCGCCGGTGTGCGTCAGGCCGGTGACGAAGACCTTGTCCAGGCCGACGTTGCTCTGCAGCTCGCTGACGAAGTGGTACCAGGGAAGGCCCGTGAAGAGCTGACCCGTGGTCGGCGGATTCGGGTTGGACGAGGTGATCTGGTAAATGCGGGTCTGGACGCTGATCGAGCGGAAGTTCTCGCTGTAGCCGTCCGCATCCTGGGTCTCCGGACCGCAGCTCGAGTTCGCCTTGCAGCCGTTGAACACCAGCAGGCCGAGCGGGTTGGTATTGGCGGCCTTGCCGAGCGTATTCACGAAGATGTCGAGCAGCTCTTTGCGCTCGTGACCGCGGAGTGTGATCTTGCCGCGCAGCTCTTCGAGAAGCCGCGGCGTGTTCGCACCCTCGTTCGGGGAGAGCGGGACGTAGATGACCGCGACGTCGACGCTATCGCCGGAAAGGTTGGCGATGAACGCGTCGGTGATGAACGTACCGCTCGAGCCGCCTGCATGGCCGGCGATCGGAACGTAGACCTGATCTGCCGCGCGGAAGTTACTGGCCGAAGCGCCGAACGCGCAAAGCATCAGGAGCGTCGCGACACCGAGTTTTTTCATGAACATAATCTCCCCTCTAACACCTGTGAAAGTTTGGTCTTTGACTGCTGATGGATCGATATGCTGCGAGCGCATTCTAAACGAATGCGCCCCGTTGTCACTAAACTTATACGCAGTTTCGAGGACGAACGTCACAATTTTTTTCTGCCTATACTTCGGACCCGTGAGCGTCGCCCGCCAGTCGATCGTAACAGAGGTCCAGACCGGACTCCGCCTTGACCGCGCCTTAGGTGAGCTCTTCACTGACTACTCGCGTAATTTCCTGGCAAACCTTGTCACAGACGGTCATGTACGCGTCGACGGCGCCCTCGCCACGAAGCCGTCGCAGCGCGTCGAGACCGGCCAGCGCCTCGAGATCGAAGTGCCGGAGGCGGCCCCGGCCGGGATCGCCTCGCAGGACCTCCCCCTCACGGTCCTGTACGAAGATGCCGACGTCGTCGTGATCGACAAGGCCGCCGGACTGGTCGTCCACCCGGCCGCCGGCCACTCCGACGGGACGCTCGTCAACGCCCTGCTCTTCCACGTAAAAGACCTCAGCGGCGTCGGCGGCGAGATCCGCCCCGGCATCGTCCACCGCCTCGACAAGGACACGAGCGGCGTGATGATCATCGCCAAGCACGACGCCGCGCACCGCAAGCTGACCGAGGCGTGGAACACGGAGCGGGTGCGGAAGGAGTACCTCGCGCTCGTCTACGGCACGCCCTCGAGCGAGCGCGGCACCGTCGAAGCTCCGATCGGACGCGATCCGCGCGACCGCAAGAAGATGGCCGTCGTCGCCGGCGGACGCGCGGCCATCACGGACTACGAAGTCGCCGAGCGCCTGCGCCACGTCTCGCTCGTCCGTTGCCGCCTCCGCACCGGCCGCACGCATCAGATCCGCGTCCACATGAAGCACCTCGGCCACCCGATCGTCGGCGACCCGCTGTATTCCGGCCCGCAGTGGCGCGGCATCCCGGACAAGCGCCTGCAAAAGCTGCTGTCATCACTGGAGCGGCAGATGCTGCACGCCGCGCGGATCACGTTCGCGCACCCCACGACCGGCGCGCCGATGACGTTCGAGGCGCCGTTACCTCAGGACTTCGCGAGGGTGATCGAAGCGCTGCGCTGACGTTGCCCGTGACCCGTTGACCGTTGACCGTCCTGTCATCGCGAGCGTCGAGCGAGGGACCTGGGCCAGGTCCCTCGCTCGACGCTTCTAATGGACACGGGGTCCCGAAGGGACCAAAGAAGGTAGAGAAGATGGAGTGACCCGCTCGCTCGCGCACTATCGTGGGTTAGGCCCCGAGGGGGCGCAGAGCCACATACAGGAGGAACGGGTCATGAGCATTATTCATTGGATAGGGATCGATGATCACGCCGACAAGTGGACGATCGCGTGTTTTCGCGGTGGGGAGGAGAAGCCGACCAAAGAGTTCGAACTTGTGCCGAACGAGGCTGGGTATCGAAAGCTGATCAGCTTCGCCAAGAAGTTGGATGGAGAGGTCCGGATTGCCTACGAAGCGGGGCCGTGTGGATACGATCTGTATCGGCGGCTGACCAAAGCTGGACTGAATTGTCAGGTCGCCGCGCCATCGCTCACCCCACGGAAGCCGGGCGAGAGAGTCAAGACGAATCGGCGCGATGCCGCGAAGATAGGACGACATTTGCGCTCAGGCGATCTGACGATGATCGCCATCCCTGATGAACGGCGCGAGGCGTTGCGCGATCTGGTGCGGGGACGCAGCGCTGTGCAGGCCGATCTGGTCGGGATTCGGAATCAGATCACCAAGCTGATTCTCCGGTACGGCCACCGCTACCGGGACGGAAGGGCCTGGACTGGACGCTTCTGGGTCTGGCTGGGCAAGCTCGAGATGAGCGGGTACTCGCAGACGGTGCTCGACGAAATGATCACCACGCACGAGCATCGTTTCGATCAGCTTGCACGCTATGACGCGGAGATCGAGAGTGCATCGAAGCAGCCAGAATACGCCCCTTACGTGGCCGGGCTGTCGGTGCTGCGCGGGATCAACACGCTGTCGGCGATGACCCTGCTGTCAGAACTCGGAGATCTGCGCCGATTTCCGAGCGCGCCGCAGCTGATGGCCGCCGTCGGTCTGGTCCCGAGCGAGTACAGCACGGGCGACAAGACCAGTCGCTTTTCGATCACCAAGACCGGCAACGCGCACGTGCGGCACATCGTGGTGGAGGCAGCCTGGCACTATCAACGACGCCGCACCAGCGGGCCACGCATCAAGGCCAGACGAAAGGGACAACCCAAAGTTGTGGTGGACATCGCCGAGAAGTGCGATCTCCGACTGCATCGTAAGTTCACCCGAATGACCAGCCGCGGAAAACGGTCGACGGTGGCCGCCGTAGCCGTGGCTCGCGAGCTCGTCGGATTCATCTGGGCGCTCGGCCAGGAGCTCAAACTCACCTGACCTTGATCATGCAGCAGCGCAGCCGGCCGAGGGTCCGGTACTCGAAAGGAGAACCCTCGACACCGGCTATTTCTGACACGGGTGGTCAACGTGATTCACGCAGGTAGACCGAGGCAGCTCCCGACGGATCGTTTTCATGCGGTAACCAACCCGCGAATATCAGGATGATCATCGTCGCCGCTTTTCCTCGGCCGACTGCACTGCTGCAAACCAAGAGTCAAAACCAGGAGACGGCAGGTAGGAAAAAATCAAAAGCAACGGCAGCGAGCCGCGTAACTTGACAAGGTCACTCCATATCAGCCGGTGGTAAGCCGCGTAGCGGCGCAGCCACCGGATAGATAGGATCACGACGATTGCACGCCCCGGAGGGCCGCCAGAGCACCGTCTGCGGCCCCTCCGGGGCCGAAATGGGCGCGACGTGGTCCGGTGGCTGCGCGCTCCGCGCTTGCCACCGGCTGATATGGAGTGACCTTGTCAAGTTACGCGGCTCGCTGCCGTTGCTTTTGATTTTTTCCTACCTGCCGTCTCCTGGTTTTGACTCTTGGTTTGCAGCAGTGCAGTCGGCCGAGGAAAAGCGGCGACGATGATCATCCTGATATTCGCGGGTTGGTTACCGCATGAAAACGATCCGTCGGGAGCTGCCTCGGTCTACCTGCGTGAATCACGTTGACCACCCGTGTCAGAAATAGCCGGTGTCGAGGGTTCTCCTTTCGAGTACCGGACCCTCGGCCGGCTGCGCTGCTGCATGATCAAGGTCAGGTGAGTTTGAGCTCCTGGCCGAGCGCCCAGATGAATCCGACGAGCTCGCGAGCCACGGCTACGGCGGCCACCGTCGACCGTTTTCCGCGGCTGGTCATTCGGGTGAACTTACGATGCAGTCGGAGATCGCACTTCTCGGCGATGTCCACCACAACTTTGGGTTGTCCCTTTCGTCTGGCCTTGATGCGTGGCCCGCTGGTGCGGCGTCGTTGATAGTGCCAGGCTGCCTCCACCACGATGTGCCGCACGTGCGCGTTGCCGGTCTTGGTGATCGAAAAGCGACTGGTCTTGTCGCCCGTGCTGTACTCGCTCGGGACCAGACCGACGGCGGCCATCAGCTGCGGCGCGCTCGGAAATCGGCGCAGATCTCCGAGTTCTGACAGCAGGGTCATCGCCGACAGCGTGTTGATCCCGCGCAGCACCGACAGCCCGGCCACGTAAGGGGCGTATTCTGGCTGCTTCGATGCACTCTCGATCTCCGCGTCATAGCGTGCAAGCTGATCGAAACGATGCTCGTGCGTGGTGATCATTTCGTCGAGCACCGTCTGCGAGTACCCGCTCATCTCGAGCTTGCCCAGCCAGACCCAGAAGCGTCCAGTCCAGGCCCTTCCGTCCCGGTAGCGGTGGCCGTACCGGAGAATCAGCTTGGTGATCTGATTCCGAATCCCGACCAGATCGGCCTGCACAGCGCTGCGTCCCCGCACCAGATCGCGCAACGCCTCGCGCCGTTCATCAGGGATGGCGATCATCGTCAGATCGCCTGAGCGCAAATGTCGTCCTATCTTCGCGGCATCGCGCCGATTCGTCTTGACTCTCTCGCCCGGCTTCCGTGGGGTGAGCGATGGCGCGGCGACCTGACAATTCAGTCCAGCTTTGGTCAGCCGCCGATACAGATCGTATCCACACGGCCCCGCTTCGTAGGCAATCCGGACCTCTCCATCCAACTTCTTGGCGAAGCTGATCAGCTTTCGATACCCAGCCTCGTTCGGCACAAGTTCGAACTCTTTGGTCGGCTTCTCCTCCCCACCGCGAAAACACGCGATCGTCCACTTGTCGGCGTGATCATCGATCCCTATCCAATGAATAATGCTCATGACCCGTTCCTCCTGTATGTGGCTCTGCGCCCCCTCGGGGCCTAACCCACGATAGTGCGCGAGCGAGCGGGTCACTCCATCTTCTCTACCCTCTTTGGCGCCTCCGGCGCACGGCAGTGTCATTCATCCTCATCGGTGCAGTGACAGGCCGGCTCGTTGCCCGTTACCCGCACAGGGTCACGGGCAACGGGCAACGGGTCACGGGTCACGGATCTACAACAACACCCCCGCGATCGTCGCCGTGAGGAAGTTCGCCAGCGTGCCCGCGATCATCGCGCGCAGGCCGAGGCGGGCGAGATCGCCGCGCCGCGTCGGGGCGAGCGACCCGATGCCGCCGATCTGAATCGCGATCGACGAGAAATTCGCGAACCCGCACAGCGCGTACGTCGTGATCACCAGGCTGCGCGGATCGAGCGAGTCGCGAACAGCTGGCTCGCCCAGCTTCACGAACGCCACGAACTCGTTCAGCACCATGCGCGTGCCGAGCAGGTTGCCGACCGTCAGGCTGTCCTTCCACGACACGCCCATCGCCCATGCGATCGGACGGAACACGTAACCGAAGACGATGTCCAGGCTCGCCGGAAACCACGCCCACACGCCGTGGACGTAACCGAAGACGCCGTTGACCAGAGCCACCAGCGCGATGAACGCGATCAGCATGCCGGCCACGTTGAGCGAAAGGTGCAGGCCCTCGATCGCGCCGCGGCCGGCCGCGTCGATCACGTTCACGTCCTGCTGCGGCACGACCACCTCGACGTCGCCGCCGGTCTTCGGCTGATCCGTCTCCGGCACGATCATCTTGGACATCATGATCGCGCCGGGCGCGGTCATGATCACGGCCGTGAGCAGGTGAATGACGTCCACCTTCGCCACGAGCACGTACGCCGCCATGATCCCACCCGAGATGTGGGCCATGCCCGCGGTCATGATCGTCATCAGCTCGGAGCGGGTCATCTCCGGCAGGAACGGCCGGATCGTCAGCGGCGCCTCGGTCTGCCCCATGAAGATCGAGGCCGCGACCGAAGTCGACTCCGCGCCTGACGCGCCCATGAAGCGCGACATCAGCTTGGCGAAGAACTTCACCACGATCTGCATCACCCCGATGTAGTAGAGGATGGCGAAGATCGACGCGATGAAGATGATTGTCGGCAGCACCTGCGTCGCGAAAATGAACCCGAGCTTCGCGTCCCCGCCGTCAGGCGCGCCCAGCGTGCCGAAGACGAACTTCGACCCTTCCTGCGTATAGCCGATCAGCCCGTTGACGACGTGCTTCATCGTCTCGAACAGGTACGCGAGCAGGTTGTAGGCAAGAAAGAGGAACAGCGAGACCACGCCGAACACGGCCCACAGACCCCGGCGCGCGCCGCCGAGGGGCATGCGCTTCGCGATCTGGGTCACGAGAATCGCGACCAGGATGAAGATCAGCGCCGCGCCCCATTGCTCCAGCGGAGGCGCGACGCCGGCGAGCGCCTCCGCGATCTGCCGTCCCTTCAGGACGAGGATCGCGACGACGATCTGCAGGATGAGGCCCAACACGACCGGACGCCACTTGATGGCTTTCCTGTTCGTGGAGATGGCCCAGGCGATCAGCAGGATTGCAGTGAACCCGATCAGCGCAGTGAAACGCTCCATCGTGCAGACTCCGTTCTCTTGACGATTTGAACCGCTGAGCTAGTAACACAGGAGTCCGGTTCCTGCCAACTGCAAACTGTGGGCGGCCAACTCGGTATACTCCGCCGCCATGATGGACGCCATCCATGAGGCCGTTGCTTTCATCCGCTCGAAAAGCTCGATCCAGCCCGCCGTCGGCGTGATCCTCGGATCGGGTCTGGGCGACGTCGTCGACGCCGTCGACGTCGAGGTCGCGATCCCGTACGGAGAGATCCCGGGCGCGCGCGCATCGACGGTGATGGGCCATCAGGGCCGCCTGATCCTCGGTCACGCGAAAGGCACGCCGGTGGCCGTGATGCAGGGCCGGGTGCACTTCTATGAAGGCTACGAGATGGATGAGGTGATGTTCCTCACCCGCGTCCTCGGCAAGCTCGGGATCAAGAAGCTCGTCGTCACGAACGCCGCCGGCGGCGTCAACACCAGCTTCAAATCGGGCGACCTGATGCTGATCTCCGATCACATCAATTTCATGGGCGTCAACCCGCTCCGCGGCCGCAACGTCGACGACCTCGGCCTGCGCTTTCCGGACATGACCGACGCGTACGCGGAGTCGCTGCGCGAGATCGCCAAGGAAGTCGCGGCCTCGCTGAACCTCGAAGTGAAGGAAGGCGTCTACCTCGGCCTCTCCGGCCCGACCTACGAGACTCCCGCCGAGATCCGCGCCTTCCGCGTCCTCGGCGCGGACGCGGTGGGCATGTCGACGATCCCCGAGGTCATCGCCGCCTCCCACATGCAGATCCCCGCCCTCGGCATCTCCTGCATCACCAACATGGCCGCCGGCATCCTCAAGCAGAAGCTCTCCCACGTGGAAGTGATGGAGACCACCCAGCGCGTGCAGAAAGAGTTCACGTCCCTGGTGCTGGGCATCCTCCAGCGCCTGGCGAGTTGACGAAACGTAGGGCGTGGCTTCAGCCCGCCTCCCCCGGGGGTGGGCGGGCTGAAGCCACGCCCTACGTTTGTTCTACCGGCACTCCTCGAGCCGCGCGCAGGTGCGCACGATCTCGCCGTGGTCGATCACCAGCACCTGGGGATAGATCCGCAGCCGCTCGCCGAGGGTGCCGGCGGTGTCCCGCGAGAGGAGGCGCGCGTTCGGTCCGAGGTTCTTCGCGTGCGCTCCCGCCTCGGCGGGCGACGTAGCGGCCAGCACATACACGTCCGGCGCGTTGCGCGCCGACGCCATGAGCTCGCGGCACGAGTCGCAGGTCGGGTTCACGATGGCGACGATCCCGCGCGTGTTGCGCAGATCGAGATCGTTGCGCCGGCCGTCGAGCGTCATCGCCGGGATCGCGCCGATCTGCTCGCGCACCACGAAACCGCGCGAGGACTTCACCGCTGCGGCGGAGCGACCTTGCTGCCGCCGCAGCGCGAAGTTGTTCCAGATGAGGAGCACGAACACGACGACCACTGCGACTTCGAGAAGTGTGCGAAGAAGGGGCAGCGGGCGCCGCTGCTCGTGTCCTGCATCCGTGGCGACGCTCATCAGCAGGGGTAGCTCCACGAGTAGTAATACGGCGTCGCGGTGCCCCACTTCCAGACGTGGCCGTTGCAGAAGAGGATCTTCTCCCCGCACAGCACGGTCTTCGAGGCGTCCGTGTAGTACTCCCAGTCCACTTCGTTCGGCGGCAGCGCGAACAGCGATGTCGCCCCCACGGCGAGCAGTGCCAGCAACATCCAGATGCGAATCTTACGAGTCATGTCTTGTCTCCTTTCGTACCTGCGTCAGCAGTCCGGACCGTGGAACACGAGCCGGTAGGGGGTCTGGATCCCCCACTGATAGATGCCGAAACACGTAATCAGCCGTTCACCGACGAGATCCAAGTACGTGCCGTCCGCGTAGTACTCGAAGTAGATCTCGTGATCGGGGAGCGCGAAGAGCGATGTAGTCCCCAGGAGGAGCAACGCCAACAGCAGGAACACGCGAATCCGACGAGGCATGTTTCAGTCTCCTTTCGAGACCGCAATATGGCTCGCCGGCCGGATCGAAGGATAGAGACAAAATGTGACGGAGCGGACGCGTCAGGGCACGAACTTGTAGCCCACGCGGTGGACCGTGATCAGGTGCCGCGGCTCGCCGGGCGTGTTCTCGATCTTCTGGCGCAGCCGGGCCATGTGCGTGTCGACCGTGCGCGTGAACGCCGCGCTGTCGTAGCCCCACACGTGATTCAGCAGCGACTCGCGCGTGACCACCTCGTCCGCGTGATCGATGAAATAGCGCAGGATGCGGAACTCGCGCGGGGTGAGGTCGATCGACGCCTCCGCCTTCGTGGCCTGATACGTCCGGAAGTCCAGCGTCACGTCGCCGAACGCGTACTCGTCGCCCGTGGCATTGCGCGTCATGCGCCGCAGCACCGCCTCGACCCGCGCGAGCAGCTCCATGAAGCTGAACGGCTTCGTCACGTAATCGTCCGCGCCCAGCTTGAGCCCGACGATCTTGTCGATCTCCTGGCCGCGCGCCGTGAGCATGATGATCGGCGTGCGGCTCCCGTTGCGGCGCAGCTCTTTGCACACATCCAGGCCGCTCTTCTTCGGCAGCATCACGTCGAGAATCATCAGGTCGTGATCGCCGCGTCCCGCGAGGCGCAACCCCTCCTCGCCGTCCGCCGCCATCTCCACGGTGTACTTCTCGAACTCGAAGCCGTCTCTGAGCGCGACGCTCATCGCCGGGTCGTCTTCCACGATCAAGATTCGGTTCATGCCAGCTCCTGTGTCATCTGCGCCGCTTCGGACGTTGCGCGGATGGGCAGCACGATCGTGAACGTGCTCCCCGCGCCGACTTCGCTCTCCACTTCGACGTGGCCGCCGTGCGCCTTGGCCACGTGCTCCACGATCGACAGCCCGAGGCCGCTGCCTTTGACGTCGTGAACGAGGCCGCTGCCGACGCGGTAGAACTTCTCGAAGATCTTCTTCCGCTCCGCCGGCGCGATGCCGATGCCGTGATCGCGGATGGAGATCGACACCTCGTCGCGCGCGCTACGCACCGTCACCTCGATGTTCTTGTTCCCGTTCGAGTACTTCACCGCGTTGTCGAGCAGATTCACCAGCACCTGCGCGATCGCGTCCTTGTCCAGCGGCAGCAGCGGCGGACGCGTCCCCTCGGACGCGAACGCAATCGACACTCCCGCCTCGCGCAGCGGCATCTCGAAGCCCGCCACCGTCTGCTCCACCAGATCCACGACGTCCGTCGCGCAGAAGCGGTACTTCTTCTCCGCCGACTCGATCTTCGAGAAGTCGAGGATGTTGTTGATGAGCTGCGTCAGCCGCCGGCTCTCCGCCTCGATGTACTCGCCGTACTCCTGAATCTTCTCCGCCTTCGTCACCCGCCCGAGGCGCATGTACTCGCCGAACACGCGGATCGACGACAGCGGCGTGCGCAGCTCGTGCGACACGTTCGACACGAAGTCGCTCTTCATCTGCGACAGCCGCATCGCCCGCGCCACCGCGCCGCCCGCCAGCCCGATCGCGCCGAGGAGCACGATGAACGCGCCCCCGGTCCAGGCCATGTTGTTCCGGAACTGCACCGCCGCCAGCTCCTCGGGGCTCGTACACGCGTCGCGCACACCCACGCGCCAGTCCGTGAAGACGAAGCCCAGCGGCTGGGAAATGAAGTCGCGGCCGCGCGGCGTGCGCGCCGGGATGCCCGGGCCGACCCGGATGTTCACCGACCGCGCCGGATGGCGGTTCTGGAAGAAGTTCGCCGCGAGGTGCGTGACTTTGCGATGGGCGCGATCCGCGTCGAGCATCACCCCGACCACGCCGACCACCCGCATCGACGCGTCGACCACCGGCCGGAGGATGATGCGATGCTTGCGATCGCGCTCGTCCGCCTGCAGCTCCGACTGCGCGACGCGCTCCCACTTGTACGCCATGTGCCACGGCATCGCCGCCAGCTTCACCGCCTCGGCGTCACCCCAGTCCGAGGTCACTTCCACGCCGTTCGCGTCGAAGAGCTGGCTCGTGGAGTGATTGCCGTGGAACTCCACCGCGAAGTAGCGGCGGACGCCGGGGATCGGATGCTCGCGGAAATGCTTTCCCAGCGTCCCCACGCTGAGGAGCTGCACGTGCGTCAGCGTCAGCGCGCCCGACGCGTCCTTCCGGAAGCGCGCGTCCACGTCCGTGGCCACCGCCTCCATCGCGCTGCGCTGCCAGTTCCGCTCCGCCGACACGCTCTTCTGCTCCAGCGCCCGCAGGAAGCGGTACTGCATGACCAGCAGCGCGCCGAGGGGAATGATCACCACGGGCAGAAACCAGATCATCGAACGGCGGAAGAGACGGCGCATTGGCGTACCTGAACGCGATTGTGGCATGCCGTCGATTCCGCTCTCGTCGATTGTCACAAGTTTTAACAAACGGTTGGCGGTTGACGGTTGGCGGTTGGCGGGAGCATGCCGTCCACGATGCGTTCCCGCGTCCGCGCAGTCTTCCCGCGGGAGTGACACCACCTGCACCGGACGCAACACGGTGTGAAGAATGGTGTCGGGAGTGAACGAACGGTGTCGCGCGCGAAGGAGGCCGCTACAAACACGAGTTGGAGCGGCCGCCTTCGCGGCCGCGTCTCCTCCCCCACCCCCGCGATCCCCGCGCAACAGCACGGGGCTATGTTGGACGGCGCGCCTTCGCGCGCCACGTCCCCGGCGCTCCGCACGACCGCGTTCATGCCGCCCTCCGGTGTGGGTGGGTGCGGCTGAGATGAGGAAGTCCCCCACCCCGTCCGGGGGGCGGGCTGAAGCCACGCCCTACGTTGTTCGCTCCGCACATCATTTTGCTGACATTCGTCAACTGACAATCCACCGCCCGTGCGGCCATAATGCGCGCCGTTCACTTATGGTCGACAAAGCGACACTCGATGGTCTTCGCATTGAGCGACCGGCGGCCGATGCCCGCCGGCGCACGCCGTGGATGGCGATCGTTCCGATCCTCATCCTCCTCCTTGCCCTGGGCGCCTGGGCACTCACCCGCAAAGGCGCAAAGGAAGTCACGACGGCCTCCGCGAAGGCGGTCACGTCGACGAGCCGCGGCGCGGTCCTCAACGCCAGCGGCTACGTCACCGCCCGCCGCCGGGCGACCGTCTCCTCGAAAGTCACCGGCAAGGTGGTCGAGGTCTTCATCGAAGAAGGCATGAAGGTGACGCAGGGGCAGGAGCTCGCGCGCCTCGATGCCGCATCCGTCGCACGCGGCCTCGCGCTCTCGCAGGCCGAGGCCAATGCCGCGGCCAGCGCGCTCGAAGAGACGCGCGTGCGCATCCGCGAGGCGCAGCTCGACTACGACCGCGCCGAGCGCCTCACGCGCAACGAGATCGCCAGCCGCGCCGATCTCGACCGCGCACGCGCGCAACTCGACGCCACCCGTGCGCGCCTCAGCACCCAGTCCGACCAGCTCACTACCGCGCGCCGCAACGTGGACGTCCAGCGCCAGACCGTCGAGGACACCATCATCCGCGCGCCGTTCGACGGCATCGTCGTCTCCAAGGACGCGCAGCCGGGCGAGATGATCTCCCCTGTCTCCGCCGGCGGCGGCTTCACCCGCACCGGCATCTGCACGATCGTCGACATGTCCTCGCTGGAGATCGAGGTCGACGTCAACGAGGCCTACATCAACCGCGTCAGCCCGGACCAGCGCGTCGAAGCCGTGCTCGACGCCTACCCCGAGTGGAAGATCCCGGCGCACGTGATCACCGCCGTGCCCGACCGCCGACCGCCAGAAGGCGACGGTCAAAGTGCGCATCGCCTTCGACCAGCGCGACCCGCGCATCCTGCCCGACATGGGCGTGAAGGTCACGTTCATCACCGACGAGCCCGCGGCCACGGCGGCGACGGAGATGGTCGAGATCCCGAAAGGCGCCGTGCGCCGCGACGGCGAGCAGGACGTCGTGTTCATCGTCAAAGACGAGCGCCTCGAGCGCCGCGCGGTCAAAGTCAGCGGCACCGAGGGCGAGATCGCGCGCGTGATCTCCGGCCTGTCCGCCGGAGAGACCGTCGCCGTCACCGGCGAGAACCTTGCCGACGGCGACAAAGTAAATGTGAAGAAGTACGGAGACGCAATGTCCGAGACCCTCGTCACGCTCGCACCACGTCGAAAAAGTCTTCCATCGCGGCTCCGAGGACATCCGCGTGCTGAGCGATCTCGACCTCGAGATCGCCACCGGCGAGTTCCTCGCGCTCATGGGTCCCTCGGGATCGGGCAAGTCGACGCTGCTCAACCTCCTCGCCGGGCTGGACCGCCCGTCGGGCGGCACGATCGAGGTCGCGGGCGAGCGCATCGACAACCTCGCGACGCGCGCAGCTCGCGCACTGGCGCGCGCGCCACGTCGGCTTCGTCTTCCAGTTCTACAACCTCCTGCCCGTGCTGTCCGCGGAGCGCAACGTCGAGCTGCCGCTGCTGCTGACGAACCTGTCGGGCAGTGAGCGCAAGCGCCACGTCGCGACGGCGCTGGAGATCGTCGGCCTCAGCCACCGCGCGAAGCACACGCCGCGTACGCTGTCCGGCGGCGAGCAGCAGCGCGTCGGCATCGCCCGCGCCATCGTCACCGATCCCACGCTCATCCTCGCCGACGAGCCCACCGGCGACCTCGACCGCAAGACCGGCGGCGGCATTCTCGACCTGATGCAGAGCCTCAACCGCGAGCACGGCAAGACCATCATCATGGTCACGCACGATCCGCACGCGGCGCAGCGCGCGTCCCGCCGCCTGCAGATGGTCGACGGCCAGCTCTCCACCGAGATGGCCGCATGAAATTCGCGGGGCTGCTCTTCTCGAACTTCAAGCGCCACAAGACGCGCACGATCCTGACCGTCCTGTCGATCATGGTGGCGTTCGTCCTCTTCGCCTACCTCGGCGCCATCCGCGCGGCGTTCGACTACGGCGTCAGCCTGGCCGGCGTGGACCGCCTGGTCGTGCGGCACAAGGTGTCGATCATCCAGCCCCTGCCGGCAGCCTACGAGGCCCGCATCGAGCGTATGGACGGCGTGGCCGACGCGATGCACCTGACGTGGTTCGGCGCCATCTACCAGGAACCCAGGAACTTCTTCGCCCAGATGCCGGTGAACCCGGAAGAGCTCAGGAAGATGTACCCGGAGCTCCTCCTGCCGAAGGAACAGATGGACGCCTGGCTGAAGACGCGCACGGGCGCGATCGTCGGCCGGAAGACGGCGGAACGGTTCGGCTGGAAGGTCGGCGACAAGATCCCGCTCATGGGCACGTACTGGCGCTCGAAGCAGGGCGACCGGTTGTGGACGTTCGACCTCGTCGGGATCTACGACGGCGCGCGGAAAGAGACCGACACGTCGAACTTCTACTTCCGCTACGACTACTTCGACGAGATGCGCACCCGCGGCCAGGGACGGATCGGCTGGTACGTCATCCGGGTGAAGGACCCGAAGCACGCCGAGGACGTCGCGAAGGCCGTGGACGTGGAGTTCGCGAACTCGCCGTTCGAGACCAAGACCGAGACCGAGGGCGCGTTCGTGAAAGGCTTCGCCGAGCAGGCCGGCAACATCGGCGCGATCGTGATCTTCGTGCTCACCGTCGTCTTCTTCACCATCCTCCTCGTCGCGGGCAACACCATGGCCCAGGCGGTGCGCGAACGGACCAGTGAGCTCGGCGTCCTGAAGGCCATCGGCTTCACCGACGGCCAGGTCCTCGGGCTGGTCCTGGCCGAGGCGCTGTTGATCGCCGTCGCCGGCGGCACCATCGGCCTCGCCCTCGGCGCACTGTTCGTCGGCGCGGGCGATCCGACCGGCGGCGCGCTTCCCGCGTTCATGCTGCGGCCGGCCCACCTCGCCTTCGGCGTCGTCTGCATCGTGTTGCTGGGCATCGTCACCGGCGTTATCCCCGCGTTGCAGGCGATGCGTATGAATCCCGTCGATGCCCTTCGCCGAGAGTAATGAGGAGAGAGTAAATGCGATTCTTCGCCCAGACCGCGGCCCTCATCGGCTACAACATCCGCACGCTGCCGGCGCGCAAAGGCTCGGCGGCCGCGGCGATCGCCGGAATCGCCGGCGTCGTCGCCGTGCTCGTCGGCCTGCTCTCGATCGGCCAGGGCTTCCGCCGCACGATGACCAGCGCCGGCTCGCCGGACACGGTGTTCGTCCTGCGTACCGGCGCCGACTCCGAGATGGCCAGCATCCTCAGCCGGGAAGAGGCGAACATCATCGCCGAGGCGCCGGGCGTGGCGCGGAAGAACGGGCGGGCCCTCGTGTCGCCCGAGCTGTTCGTCATCGTCAACCTGCCGAAGCGCTCCACCGGCACGGACGCGAACGTGCCGTTGCGCGGCGTGGAACAGGCCGCGTTCGACGTCCGCGACGAAGTGAAGATCGTCGAAGGGCGGAACTTCCAGCCCGGACGCAACGAAGTCATCGTCGGCCGATCGGCGCAGATGCAGTTCACCGGCCTCGACATCGGCTCCGACCTCGCCTTCGGCCAGGGCCGCTGGAAGGTCGTCGGGATCTTCGAGGCCGCAGGCTCGATCTCGGAGTCCGAGATCTGGTGCGACGCCGCCGTCCTCGCGCCGGCGTACCAGCGCGGCTCGTCGTACCAGAACGCCGTCGTGCGCCTGGCGTCGCCGGGGAGCTTCAACACGTTCAAGGACGCGCTCACGTCCGACCCGCGCGTCAGCCTCAAGATCGTGCGTGAGAGCGACTACTACGCCGAGCAGTCCCAGGCGCTCGTCAAGATCGTGAACGTCCTCGCCGGCATCATCACGACGCTCATGGGCCTGGCCGCCATCTTCGGCGCGCTCAACACCATGTACACGGCCGTCGCCTCGCGCGCCCGCGAGATCGCCACCCTCGAAGCCCTCGGCTTCCGCGGCGCCCCCATCGTCCTCTCCGTCCTCATCGAATCCGTCGTCCTCGCCCTCCTCGGCGGCATCATCGGCGCCTTCCTGGCCTGGCTCGTCTTCGACGGTGTCCGCACCGCGACCCTGAACTGGCAGACCTTCAGCCAGGTGGCGTTCGCGTTCGACGTGGATATGGCGCTGCTGGTCCGCGGAATCGTGTCGGCGGTGGTGATCGGGGTGGTGGGCGGGCTGTTCCCCGCGATCC
Organism: uncultured Acidobacteriota bacterium; assembly: GCA_963821585.1. Classification (GTDB taxonomy): domain Bacteria; phylum Acidobacteriota; class Thermoanaerobaculia; order Gp7-AA8; family Gp7-AA8; genus QHVT01. Next base: position 421,872 of record CAWGEI010000003.1, on the reverse strand, counting down.
GCGCGGCGCGGTTGCCGGTAGCGGTGGCGTTGCGGGAGAGGTAAAGCTATGGAGTGCGGAGGCAGCGCCTCCGCTTTCCGATCGCGCGAATTCGAAAGTGGAGGCTCCGCTCCCGCCCGCGTCTCGCCGCCCGCGGGAGCAGCGGGATGTGCGGCGTTTGGAGTGATAGAATCGCGGCCTAAGTCAAGTGAATTAGGCGCCGAAGAAACCCACGAGAATGCGTACCGCGCGTGAAGAAAGAGCGATAGCTCTGGCCCTATCCGATCTCCTCGGATCGGGCCGTAAACTCAGCGGGTACAACGAGTGGTTGGAGTGGACTGCGCACACCCATTCCTTTCTTGCAAAGGCGACGGACGATGTCACGGCATCGGAGTTTGCACTCAAGAGCAAGCGGCTAACCCGCTTTTCGGACTGGGAAACACGCCGAGCGGCGCAACTGGGGTTCTTGGAAGCCCTTTCAATTGCGCATTCCGCAGCAACAGCGGATCACGCACCCGAGCTTGATTCGGGCGGTCACTCAGCTAACGCGTCCCTGGTCCCTAGCCCTGGTCTACTGAGTGCCCCCCCCGTCGGACTCTTTTCAGCAGCCGCCTCCGCACAGCGGACGGGGGACCAGGCAAAGGATAAGTGCGGCCGCCGCCCGTGCCTACATCGCTGTGTGGCTCATCGTAGAGCCCCTCTCTTGGTTGGGCCTGATTCCTCCAATGACTCTCCGGCTTCGCCTCGTTTACATCGCATCTGTCGTCGCTATAGCGGTGGCCCTCTTTCTTCTGACTCACCCACGACCAGACGCGCCGACCCTTGCGCAACGGGATTCCGCAAGATCCAAGTGAACCGGTTCTTTGCGACGGACAGAACGTGCGCCCTTCGCTGCGCTTGAGTCGTTAGATGCCGAAACGTCCCATGCCCGCCAACTCGTATCTGTCGTTGCGCTCATCCTCCTTGCGTCCGCGTGCGGTGTGACTCATCCCTGGGTGAGCGTCGAGCACACCACTGCTGGCGTCACGATTCATTGCGAGTCATTGGGTGAATACCCCTCGTCGGTCGGGGTCATTGAAACTGGTCGACACCGTGTCAGGTCGGAAGATTTGGAGGATTGAACCCAAACTGAAGTCTTGCGTTGCGCATCGGCGAGCCGCCGGTGAACCGCCGGCCGAACCGCTCCGCGTGAGCTCCAAGTGCGTTACTCTTCAGCCGTGGTTCAGCGCCGTGAGCGTCACGGCCGTCAGGTGCTTCAAGCATGGCAAGACTGAAGCGAAAACTCACGCGAGCTGAGAAGGCGGCGAAGGCGCACCGCAATACCGAGTTCGAGATCATCTTTGTGAACGGGAAGTAGAAGCGAGTACGCCGTCGTGGCGAAATTGAAGGAATGACCACGGAAGAATTCATTCTGGCCAATGCCGATCCTATCTGGCTGCATCAGAACGAGATGTGGGAGTACATGCCCGAATCGCGGGACGAGCTCGCGGAAGCAATGCGGGCGGACCGAGAGGACGAGACGTCCCCTTGAAGGAGCACAGAGGAGAGGACCTCGATTGGAACCGTTTCTACCTTCACCATGACTAAACTTCTGTTGATCGCTGCGATGGCGATGGCCACGATCGCTACGGCGCCCCGCGCATTGGCCTGCGTTTGCCTCGAGTCCGGCTCGACCGGGGATCAACTGGGCGCAGCGGAGACTGTCGTCCTGGGCCGGGTGGTTGGGTTGGCGATTCGGACAAAACAGGTGGACGGCGAGACCATCGAGTACACGGCCGCGACGATCCAGGTCGACAAGCGGTGGAAAGGGCCGAAGAACGAACGCGTCACGGTCAACACTTGCGGCGATCAGGTTCTCGTGTGCACCTGCGGTGTCCGGTTCGAGTTGGGTGGCACGTACATCGTCGTGACGGAACAGGGCGCGCAGGTATCCTCGTGTGGCTTGACGCGGGCCGCGCTTCCTTCGGAGGATCCTCTGGCCGCTGAGATTGACGCGCATTTCAGGAGATGAGTCGGCCTTCGGGCATCCTCTCCCCCGCTCGCGTTCCAATCGCGTGGCAAGACTGACGCGGCTGCGAACTTGCCGCGGATTCGAAAGCGGAGGCGCGGGCCTCCGCACTCCATACAAGCTTCGCGCGGGAAGACGAAGTACGCGTAGCGCGTCGGACGCCGCCGGAAAGTCGGTCTCGGGGATGTCGTCTTCGAGTCGCCGCTTTCCTATCATCGTCGGCCGCTCGGCGCAACTGCAGTTCGCGGGGCTGGACATCGGCTCCGACCTCGCCTTCGGCCAGAGTAACTGGAAGGTCGTCGGCATCTTCGAGGCCGCGGGCTCGATCTCGGAATCCGAGATTTGGTGCGACGCCGCCGTCCTCGCGCCCGCGTACCAGCGCGGCTCGGCGTACCAGAACGCGGTCGTGCGCCTCGCCTCGCCGGGGAGCTTCAATGCGTTCAAGGACGCGCTCACCTCCGACCCGCGCGTCAGCCTCAAGATCGTGCGCGAGAGCGACTACTACGCCGAGCAGTCCCAGACGCTCAGCCAGATCGTCAACTTCCTCGCCGGCATCGTCACGACGCTCATGGGCCTGGCCGCCATCTTCGGCGCGCTCAACACCATGTACACCGCCGTCGCCGCCCGCGCCCGCGAGATCGCCACCCTCGAGGCCATCGGCTTCCGCGGCGCCCCCATCGTCTTCTCCGTCCTCATCGAATCCGTCGTCCTGGCCCTCCTCGGCGGGATCATCGGCGCCTTCCTGGCGTGGGTCGTCTTCGACGGCGTCCGGACCGCGACGCTGAACTGGCAGACGTTCAGCCAGGTGGCGTTCGCGTTCGACGTGGATATGGCCCTGCTGGTCCGCGGAATCGTGTCGGCGGTGGTGATCGGGGTGGTGGGAGGGCTGTTCCCCGCGATCCGCGCGGCGAGGTTGCCGGTGGCGGTGGCGTTGCGGGAGAGGTGACGGCACCGGCGAGCCGCCGGTACCTCCGCCCTCCGTGACGTCAGACCCGAAGAGTGTGACATCACGCCCTTTGGAACTGACTTAACGCCCTTCGGGGCTGACTTAACGCCCTTTGGGGCTGACTTAACGCTCTTTGGGGCTGACTTAACGCTCTTTAGGGCTGACTTAACGCTCTTCGGGGCTGACTTAACGCCCTTTGGGGCTGACTTAACGCCCTTTGGGGCTGACTTCACGCCCCTTCGGGGCTGACTCAACGCCCTTCGGGGCTGACTTAACGCCCCTTCGGGGCTGACTTAACGCCCTTCGGGGCTGACTTAACGCCCGTTCGGGGCTGACTTAACGCCCTTCGGGGCTGACTTAACGCCCTTCTGGGGCTGACTTCACGCCTTTGGGGGCTGACTTCGCGCCCTTTGGGGCTGACTTCACGCTCTTTGGGGCTGCCTTAACGCTCTTTGGGGGTGACTTAACCCTTTTCGCAACTTGATTTATGCCGTCCCGAATCGGGATCTCGCTCGGCGATCACGAAAGGCGATGATGGCCGCTGAGCACCCGTAGCCCGGCCACGATGTCCCTTCGCCTGGCGATGCGGTTCGATCGCTCCCCCTCGTCTCCGCTCGTAAACGGGGTACGTTGCGCAACGTCGAGCCGCCGGTGAACCGCCGGCCGAAACACTCCGCGTGAGCTCCACGTGCGGTTTGGCAAACCGGGTTTCTTTCTCTTCAACCGTTCTCTCACCGTTTGTTCTTATGTTTGAGGTTGCGCGAATCGTTTTGCCTGTATCGTATCGCCTCGGTCCCCAATTTTATTTAAAGGAGTATCCGATGCGGAGATTTACTCTTCCGGCCATCCTGCTGCTCGCGTTGTTTTTGACGCCTGGCAGTTCATTCGCGCAAGGCCGAACGGCCCCACCACCCGCGGATGCCGCGGAATTGACGAAGCGGATGAGTGACATCATCGACTTCCTCGACTCCCGAGCCTATGCGTCGTCTGTCTCCTGGCCCGAGCATATCGTTCTGTGTTATCAGCTCGCGCGGGGGGTCGATCCGACGCTCCTCGAGTTTGCAGTCATCAACGACAACGGCACGGATATCAATCTGGACCGGCGCACTGTGCTCGCCATTGCGATCGCCGGCGATCAAGAAAAGCCGACCTGGAATCAGGTCCGAGGGTTCCTCGCCAATCGATCGGCACTCGATTTCCAGAGCAGCGCGAGCACGCTCAAGAGTGCCGAGATCCTCGCCTCTGCTTCGAAGGAAGACATCCTGGCAGCCATCGAGGAAGAAGAGAAAAAGGAATTGTCCGAGCTGGGACCTTTTCCGGATCAGAAAGCGCCGCCTGTACAAGAAGCTCTTGCCGGCACCGTTTACAACACCTATTTCGGATTTCTCCACGCTCACAGCAATCTCTCCGATGGCCAGGGAAGTCCCGAGGAGGCTTACAGCTATGCGCGTGACGTCGCCGGCCTGGACTTTTTCGCGCTGACCGATCACGGTGAGCGGATGATCACCTGGCCCTGGGAAAGCGACGAATACGAACGCCTGCTGCGCGCCGCGGACGACCACGATGCTCCGGGCTCCTATGCCGCTCTTTACGGATTCGAATGGAGCCATCTCTGGCTCGGTCATATCAACGTCATCAACGTGCGATCCTTTACGCACGCCTATCGCCGATTGACCTTGAGCTCCATCTACCGCTGGATTGGCGAGCGCCCCTATTCCATCGCTCAGTTCAATCATCCCGGTCGAGAGGACAGCACAGGCGATGAATTCGGACATTTCCGGTACGAGCCCTACGTCGCCAATAACATGGTCGGTCTGGAGGTCTGGAACAAGTGGCACGACTTCGCCGAACAGTTCTATGTCTGCTCCTGGAGCTCGTGCCAGGCCCCGACCTTCCTGGATGAAGGCATCCGCAAGGGCTGGCGGCTCGGCGCCCTGGGTGGCGGCGACAATCATGATCGCCAGTGGGGCACGAATACGGACTATCGAGTGGCGGTCCTCGCGACCCAACTCACCCGCAACGACATCGTCAACGCCTATTTCGACCGGCGGTTCTACGCAACCGAAGACAAGAATCTGCTCCTGGACGTCCGTGTCCAGGGACATCCCATGGGGTCACGACTGACCAACTCGATCCGTGAATTCCGTGTCGAAGCCAACGACAGCGCAGCGGACCCCTTTGTGGAGGCCAAGTTTTTCCGGGACGGTCACCTGATCGACTTCCGCGCGGTCTCCGGCAACAACGTGGCGTTGACATTCAACGACCCCAATGCTTCCGGCAGCAACCACTACTACATCGTCGTCCGTCAAGCCGACGGGGATGAAGCGGTATCGTCACCGATCTCCATCTCCGGCCCCGCCCCTCCCACACCACCGGCGGCCTGCTTTACCAATAGCTGTAATGGTTTTCTCTGCAACTTTGACGCTGCCTGCACAACCGGCGGGAACGGGGGCATTTCGTATGCCTGGAACTTCGGGGACGGAGGCTCGGCAAGCGGCGCCAACGTTAGCCACAGTTTCGCAGGCACCGGCACCTACACTGTGCAATTGACCGTCACCGATGCTCTCAGCCAGACCAGCACGGCCAGCCGGCCGGTGTCCGTTTCCTGCGGGGACACGACCAGACCCAACGTTTCACTCACCGCACCGGCAAACAATCAACCCATCTGGGGCAACGCGACTTTGTCGGCCGACGCGTCGGACAATGTGGGTGTGACCAAAGTCCAATTCTTCATTGGCAATCAGGTGGCCTGCACCCGGAACAACGCCCCGTGGAGCTGTCAGGCAAACGTCGACGGCTACCCGACCGGCAACTATCCCCTCAAAGCCGTAGCTTTCGACGCCTGCGGCAACGATCGCATCTCGACCACCAGAACGGTGCACGTCGTCAGTAACCCGGAAATGGTGGTCGACCGGCCCGTTGCCACTGCGACCGTGTCCGGTACGGCAGCCGAAATCTCCGGTTGGGCCACCGATCCCAACAGGGTGACGTCCCTGACCGTCAAACTCGATGGAATGGTCACCATTCCCGTGACTTATGGCACGTCGCGCCCGGACGTGTGCCAGGCGGTGCCCGTCAGTGATTCCAATTGTCCCAATGTTGGATTCAGAGCGACCTTCAACTCGACACTCTACGCAAACGGCTCCCACACCATTGTCGTCGTCGCGACCGATGGCACCGGCAAAGAAACCTCGCGAACGATCAACTTCACCATCAGCAATTCATCTGCCGGTATCTGCACGCCCGGGCCCACCACCCTGTGTCTCCAGAACAATCGTTTCAAGGCTGAGGCGTTCTACGTCAGCAATGGCGACGGTCATGCGGCCCGCGCAAAACCCTACTCTGACGAGAGCGGCTTTTTCTGGTTCTTCGGCCCGGCCAACCTCGAAGCTGGAGTCAAAGTCCTCGGTCCCGTCAACGGCCATTTCTGGGTATTCCACGGCCCTGCCACCGACCGTGAGTACACACTCGCAGTCACCGACACTGTCACCGGCGAGGTTCGGTCCTTTGTGAAACCCGATGGCTCCTTCTGCGGCGAGGCAGACTTTCAGACCTTCCCCGTCTCCGCTCCCGGCCTTCTGGCCGATGAAAACGAATCCGAGAGCTCTGCCGTCGAGAACAATGCGGGCGGGTGTACACCCTCCTCGACCCGCTTGTGCCTCCAGAACGACCGATTCCAGGTGGAAGTCCTTCGCAGTGCCATTGCCCAACCCGCGGTCAAGCTCACACCAGAGACCGGCACGTTCTGGTTCTTCAACGCCGCAAATGCCGAAGTTTTCGTCAAGGTTCTGGACGGCAGCGGCCTCAATGAACACTACTGGGTGTTCTACGGCTCTCTCACGGACAGGGACTACACGGTTCGTGTCGTGGACACCCTCACCGGCCGGGTCGTGAATTACAACAACGCCCTGGGGAACAACTGCGGCAAGGGCGATACGATCGCCTTTCCTGACACACCGTGATCCTTTCAATGGCTCCTTGCCGCCCTCCGGGCGGCAAGGAGACTGGGTGCGACTTGTAAGCTGCGTCAAAGGAAGCGGAACCGGGCACGAAAGGTCCTCAAGCCAAGTCGCGCCGGCTCAGCATCCACAAACCCAGCCCGCCGAGCAACGCGCTCAACAACCAGATTGCGGAGTCGCCCAGCGTCGGGATGGGCTCGGCCGGCGCGGCAGCAGGTCCGCCGTCGGAAGGGATCTTCGCCCCGGCCGAAACCGCGTAGCCGCCAACGGTCGCGGATGGGCTGAGATGTTTGACGACCAGCACCATGCCCGCTGCGTCGAGGCGGGCGGCGGGAATGGTCACCACTGCGCCCGAATCGGGTGCTTCGGTCGTGGTCAGGTTGACCTGCGCGATCTGTATGTTTCCGGTGTGGTCATAGACGGTGAGCAGCGGATCCATGCCGGACGTCAGCGAAGTGACGCGCACGACGATGGGGCGATCGAGGGAGCTCGGCACGAACTTGAAGCAGTCGGCATCTCCCGCGGCGTCGATGCGGCCGGGAGTATCGGCGTTGTTGTCAAAGATCGCGGTACAGGGCCCGGACGCCGGGCCTCCTGAGTGATCGTCGGACTGGAATCCGGTGACGCTGGCCGCGGCGCTCTCGACGCGCGTGAAGTGTTCCGTCACGGGAGTGGAGATGGGGATGACCGCGGAGCCATCCTCGCGCAACGAAACGCTGATTCCGACATAGGTGGTGCTCGCCGTGCCTGCTGCGTTCGAGGCGGTGACGCTCGCCGAATAGATGCCATCGGCGCGATAGGGAATGCTGGCGGAGTAGGAGCCGTCATCGGCGATGAGGTCGGCGCCTTTGCCATCGTCGAGCAGAGTCAGGTCGAACGTACTGCCGGAGGGCGTCGTGATCGTCGCGACCACGTCGAGTCCGGCGATGGCCGGCCCCTTGGTCACGCTCGCGACCAGTGCCATGTCGGCGGGATAGGTCACGTTTTTGGTCTCGAAGCCGACTGCGAGCGCATAGGTTTCGGCGCTGGAGGGAGTGGCCGAGATCAGGACGGTCACGTCCTTTTGCAGCGCGGTCTTGTTGATCATCTGAATCTGATAGTCACCATGACCGGCGGTAGAGAGGAAGGCATCGTCCAGAATGGCCGTGCAGGAAACATTGCCCTCGCAGGTGAATATGGCGCCGGAGGCGGTTCCGTTCGGAAGCAGCAGCCGGAATTCGAAGTCGGACGCATTACCGCTGTAGGCGAGGTTGATCCGCGCCGACGCCAGCGTACCGTCCAGAGCGATCGTCCTTGTGGTGGTGGTGTTTTCGCCAGCGGACACCTTCGACGACGCGACCAGGACGTTCGACGAAAACTTCGCTTCGGCCGCGATCAGGGCTGTCTGAATCTCCGCCAAGGTCGTCGGCGACTGGTAGAACGCGCCTCCTGTGTCCCGGGCCATCTTGAAGAGGGTTCCGGTCGGAGCGAACATGCCATAGGCGAAGGCGACGATTGGAACTTGAGCAGCCTGGTATGCGGCGATGACGTCCGATTCGGTTGCCGTCGAGTCGTTGTCCGCGCCGTCCGTCAGGACATAGACCACGCTGGGTCGATTGCTGCTGAAGGACTGAACGCCGCTCAGGGAAGCCATCAACGCGTCATACAGCGACGTGACCCCTGTCGAGCTGAGCCCACTGACCGCCGCCTTGGCACCGGCTCTCACACCGGTATCGGGATCGGGGATATCGGTGATGGCGAAGTTGCGCAGGACGTCGGTGTTGAACGAGCTGAGGCCGAGGGCCGAGGGGGATTGAATGGCGTCAATCAGGAGATTGGCGCCATTCTTGGCATTGCTGAGGGGAGAGCCGGCCATCGAGCCCGACGTGTCGATCGACAGCTCATTGACCAGGTTCCCGGCCCAACGAATGTCGAAATCATCCAGTGCCGATGATTCACTATCGTGCACGATCCAATTCGGCGCGCTGGGCGCGGTGAGGGAAACGAACTGCGTGCGTGGCGGCAGGCCGCGCGACTTCGGATCCGTGGACACATCGCGCGTCAGCGTCTGCCAGCCGCTCTCTCCGAACATCCGCTTCTGCGCGTTCGTGCCGGTGCTGTCGGCCCGGTAGGGATGAATGTTCTGCGTCGAGAACTCGAGGTAATCCGTGTTACCGGATACCGCGAGCCACTGGTTCATCATGATCGACGGGGCCGCCGCGGTGTCGGTTCCGCGTGGAACCGACGGCTGGCAGGACGGCTGCGTGCATTGCTCATGAGCGTATTCGTCATAGAGGCCGTAGGTGAAATGGCCCCATTCGTGGGCCAGCGTATACCCGCTCCCCTTCGGCGTAGCCATGCTCGCCGCGCCGGGCCAGTTCGTGCAGAACCAGATCTTGCCGGTTTTGCCGAGACCGGAAGGAGTCGCTCGCGGACCGCTGTTCGCCGCGCAATTGTCGTCCCACAGCACATCGGCCGAATCGACACGCTTCTCGCCCGGCTTGCTCCGGAAAATCGTAACCTTGCCGATGCGGAGCGCGCCGTTCGAGGACTGATAGACCGCCTTGGCAAACTGCTCGAGCCGTTTTTCGTACTCCTTCTGCGCGACGTCGGTCGTGCCACCGTCGACTGGGTAGTCATCATCTCCCAATGGATTCGTGTCCAGCGAGACCGTCACGTCGAAGATGACCGTCGAACCGCTGGCATTGGCCTTGACCGGTCCCTGAGTGACGGCCAGGTTCGACCACATGCTGATGGCCGGCCGGTTGGGCCTCCTGACGGTCACGCGCGACAGCCAATGATCTCCCGCCTGCGCTCCCGGGGCGCTCACCAACGATGCCGCCAGCATCAAGGCGAAGACCTGACTGACGAAACGACTCCTCCGGCTATGTGAACGTACGATCATGACGCTGTTCCTCTCGCTCCTCGACTTCCGATGGCGACGCAACGTGCACTCCTTCGAGCGCGGAGTGGCCATTGGACGACCATGGGTTGTGCGCGATTGGACGGACGTGACCGGTGCGTTTTTCTTGAAATTCATCGATAGCCAGCAAATTGGACGAGGTGGGCCGGGCCAGTAGAGGCCGGGAGCCGGCAGTCGCGACATGCTGCGGAGGGCTGTGGGGACCGGTCGAGTCGACCCTCGAAATTCATGCGAGAGCGCAGTTCAGTCTGCGACCGTCGTCCGCCGGCGGTGGGCGGTGGTACGGATCTCCTTCATCTCGAGGAGAGTCCCATTCGCCAACCGCCGATCCCTTCGGATCGGAGGCGCCTGGAAGGCGCAATCGATGGAGCCGAGGAAGATCGAGTTCACGATCTCCTAAATACAATTCAGGCGCTTCCCAGGTTGCCCTGCTATTGAAAGGCACACCCGCGGCGGCGTTGACAGTACCCCTTACTGATCGCCGTCAGAAGGTGGCGTCACCTGTCGACGGATCGAAGCGAGCAGATCCTCGATCTCGAGATCGGCGAAGAGCTCCTGCCGTTCCTTCGTATAGTCGCCATGGCCTGGGTCGTACTGCATCATGAATCGCATCGCGCCGGCAGGCCCAAGCCGCTCGGTCAGCGCTTTCCAGCCTTCCAGGCGAATCTGATACGCCGACATCGACGAAGACTTGCTCATGGGACTTTCCACGCTCTCGAAGATGCGCGGCACCGCGTCTGCCTCGCGACGGGTACGCTCGCTCCGAGCGTCGTCGAACGGACGCTTGAGCGCGCACATGTCGAGGTAGACGATCGTTCCGCTCACGGCATCATCGTAATACGGGTGGCAATCAGCAGCGCCGGCTGCGGACCGGCCCGTCCACCGGCGGCTCACCGGCCCATCCGGACGCGAAGGCAACCTCAGTTCCCGCAATCAGTGCCGCGGCATGGTCGACGGAATCACCTGCGAACGGTCGGAGGGGCTCACCGGCACGCCCACGACACTGGTGCTGCGATTCCGGTCGGCGGGAACGCGGAGCTGGGACGGCACCGGGCCGGGCTAGATGAACACACCCATCACGTTGATCCAGAACCAGACAGCCAGGAGAGCGAAGGCGCTTGCTACGGCTGCATGGGCCCAAAGCACGGCTGCAATCCGCCAGGCCGAGCCCCACCGACGAATGACGAATGCAGCCGCCGAACAGGCTAGCGCAAGGAACGTAGTGTTCGGTGGATGGATCACAGTGCGGGCAGCAATGGCATGACCGTCTGGGTGATACTCAAAGCCCCATTCCGGCGCGGAGTAGTGATAACCAGCCAAACCATACAACCGGCGACCGGTTACGCCCTGGTAGTGATTCGACGCCAGTACCATCCACAGCGCTCCAACCAACGCGATGGTGCACGGCGCGATGAGCGGCAGGGTGAGGCGTCGCACACCAACGGGTACGCACCGGAAGCTACGAAGGTTGCACCGTCCAACGTTCACAGCTCAGCGGCTTCGCCCCGCGCGCCGGTTTGGCCAAACCCGTTCGACTTGGATACCGCGCTGTTGGTGCGGTGGGCGGGCTGTCCCCCGCGATCCGCGCGGCGCGGTTGGCGGTGGCGCCGCGGGAACGGTAGGCCGTTTTCAAATTGCGCTACCCTTCGTCGCGACCTACGTCCGACGAACTGCGGGCGTGAGGCGGCGGAGGTGGCGCGTGTTCGAGTTCCACGGTTGGGCGAACATCCGAGTCGATGACCGGGACGACCCCGATCTGAAGGTGCTGCGAGATCGAGAGGAACATGCGATCGATCTCGTGCAGGCCGCGATCCGCCGAACGACCGACGACTTCTCTCTGTTTGATCTGCGCCGCACATCCAACGAAATGATCGTCTTGCTGGTCCATGGTCTTCGCAATCACCGTTATGAACCAGTGATTGAGCTATTCCGCTCGGTAGCCGCCGAGCTTCCCGACTCGTATGGGCTCCTGTACATCTACGATGACGAAGACCACGACCGGGGGGCTGACCACGAAAACGAGTTCCGCGTGTGGCGCTTGGTTCGGGGGCGGCTCGAGGAGAAGAGCGACCCGTTTCTATCACCCTACATCCCAACCGTGGAACTGACTCAGAGATCGACCAACTGGTAGACCTCGGCCAGACTCACCGTCACGGGCACTCCCGCGAGCGACACCTGATCCTCGCGCAGGCGGTAAGTCCGCGCACGCCACTCGTGCGCTTCGAGGAAGCGGTGCTGCATCTCGACCGTGTACTGATCCACCAGCAGATAGTCGCGTAGCGACGGGATCGCGCGATAGAGCGCATATTTCTGGCTGGAGTCGTACTCGCGAGTCGAGTGGGAGAGCACCTCGGCGATCACGACCGGGTTGGTGACGGTCTCCAGACGATCGGGCGACAGCGACGCGGTACCGCAGATGACCATCACGTCGGGATATGTGTAGAGACCTCCGGGCGTCCCAAGCCGGACATCCGCGAGATACGCACGGCAACCCCGGCCGCGAACGCCGTCGAACGCCCGAGTGAGGTTCTGCGCGATCTGATTGTGATTGCGCGACCCTCCGGCCATGGCGAAGATCTCACCGCCGAGGTACTCGTGCCGGACCGCTGACATTTCCTCGATCCCGAAGTACTCCTCCAGGGAGAACTGCCTTTGTACGTGTGCCGGCATCGCTCGATCATTCTACTTTGTCTTCATTCGCCTCGCCTGGACGCTGTCACGACAAACGGGGGGGGCAGGTATCTCTTGCGGCTTGACGAGCTGGTCGCCGAGATCGACGCGAAGCTCTAGCAACGCGCCACTGTCTCGTCGCGCTGCAACTCCTGCTACGACGCGGGGAGCAATCCCAATTGCTGCATGAGCGCGAGGCTGTCCATCAGGTTCCACGTCTGCACGATGAGGCCCGTCTCGTCGAATCGGTGCAGATCCCAAAACGTAGTCACGACCTGTTTGCCGGTCGGCGGTACGCCCATGACCGCAGTGGTGTGCGTCGCGGTCACGAGGCAGCGGCCCATCACCCAATCGCCTTCTGCAACGACCTGAGCGACCTCCAGCCGGAGGTCGGGCCAGCCGGTGAGTGTCCCCTCCAGAAACGCGCGAATCTGCTCGCGACCGGGCGGCGTGGGCCGCGACATGATCTGGTGTTCTCGCGCATAGAACGCCAGGCACTGATCCAGCTCGCGGGCGTTGTAGGCTTCTTTGGCCGCAACGTAGTTGGCCTTGTTCCGCGAGCTGGGCGAATGCGCATTCGTGGCGTTCATTCCGTTCCTCCAAGATCTTCACATTCGTATCACTGCCTCGGTACTGTTGCGTTGAACAAACGTGCGATTTGATAGAGTCGACGCATGAGCGACCGCCAGTCGCCGTTCGCGATCTCACTCTTCCCGTTCGTTGCGGACACCCTGGCGCCGCATCGCAACCCCGTGACCTGCATCCTCGCAGGCATCGACCGGCCGCTCGCGGTCTGCACGCAGACGGAACGGATCGAAGGCGACATCGTGGTCATTCGCCCGGGCGTCGAGCACTGGGTCGAGATCAACGGCAGGGCGAAGGTGCTGTACTTCGATGGCCTGGAGTTTCCGCTCACCGCGGTGCTCGCGGCCCGTGTGCCACGCGCAGTCGCGACGCTCGCGATCGAAGCTTTGGCCTCGAGCTGGGGAGCGCAGCAGGAGTTGCGCGCGAGGTTCTCGCGCGGACAGGAACGGTGCCCGCCAGCGGTTGCACGAGTGATCAACGCCATCGTCCACGATCCCATGACCAGGATGAACCAGGGCGAGTTGGCCGAACGGCTGCGGCTCGGGCGCACGCAGGCGATGCGCGCGTTCAAGGTCGGGACCGGCATGACGTTCCGCGAGCTCAAGCGGTGGACGGCGCTCTGCGCCGCGACGCGTCAGATCGCCGAGGGGCAGCTCGTGCGGACGGCGGCGATGGATGCTGGATTCGCCGACACCGCGCATCTCACCCGCACGTTTCGTACTGCCTTCGGAACGACGCCGACGTTGGCGACCGCGGATCGTCGATAGCTTCCCATCACGAGCGATCCCACGCCGGCTGATCCGAGAGCGTCTCGCGACGGCCGATCCTCGTCGCGCCTCACACCTGCACCACAGGAAGCGCCGGCCGCGAAAGGCAACCTCACACTTGCGATCAGCGTGTCGGTGCGGTCGGAATCACCTGCGAACGGTGGGAGGAACCCCGTGCTCCGACAAGTACTCACGGAGAGCCTGACTCACGACCGCGGAATCGCGGAAATCTTTGCCACATCAGGCTCCAGCAGGACGACGTTCGACCCCTGCGTCGCCCGCTTCGGGGCGGCGCCGGTGCGGTCGCGCCCGACATTCAGGACAGAGATCATGCGCCCGGGCGCTGTCGCCCGCTACGCGGGCTCGTTCGTGAGACGCGCCGTCGTACCCCGGCTGACGCCGGGGTCTATTGTCTTTTGCCGCCTACGGCGGCGGGAGACAAAGTGGTGCCGGCGGCCCGCCGGCACCACATGACTCCATCGCTACTTCCGCTTCGCTTTGGCCTTGGCCCCGCCTTTCCTCGCCGCCGGGCCTCGGCGGCTGGAGCGTTTTTGCCGATGAAGTTCTTGAAGTCGCGGGCGGTGCCCGGGCTTTTCGGGAGGACGTATTCGCGGTAGACGCCCCCGTCCACACGCGCGGCAAGACAGACACGGCTGCGATCTTGCCGCGGATTCGAAAGCGACGGGGCGGGAGGGTGTCTCAATGTGGTCACGCGATGGTCGAGGGTTGGACTGCGATTGCCAAGGGTAGTCCTCGCGATGGGCAAGGGTGGACTGCGAATGACGAGGGTAGTCCTCGCGATGGACAAGGATGGAACTTCGATTGACGAGGGTAATCCTCGCGATGGACAAGGGTGGGACTTCGATTGACGCGGGTAGTCTTCGCGATGGACAAGGGTGGGACTTCAATTGACAAGGGTAGTCCTCGCGATGGACAAAGGCGGGACTTCGAATGACAAGGGTAGCCCTCGCGGTGGACAGGGGTGGGACTCGAATGACGAGGGTTAGACTTCGCTGTCCAAGGGTAGGCCACGCGAGCGACACACAACCGCCCTCTGCGATCAGCGCCGAGGCGTGGTCGGAGGGGCTCCGTGCTCCGACAGGTACTCACCGTCGGCCTCCGGCAGGACGACGTTCGATCCCTGCATCGCCCGTTCCTAGTACTTGCCGCGGACGCCGCCGGAAACGCGGGCTCGTTCCTGAGACGCGCCGTCATACCCCGGCTAAAGCCGGGGTCTATTGTCTGTTGCCGCCTACGGCGGCGGTGGCGCCCCTCCGTGATCCCGGGTGCCTCTGCCGCGAAAGTCTCCCACAACCAGGAAAAGCGAAACGTAGGGCGTGGCTTCAGCCCGCCCTCCCAGGTGTGAACATGACAGGCTCGCGAGAGCCCCCCGCCCCGCCCGGGAGGCGGGCTGAAGCCACGCCCTACGTTGTTTACTTCGCTACTTCCGCTTCGCTTTGGCCTTGGCCCCGCCTTTCCTCGCCGCCGGGGCCTCGGCGGCTGGGGTGTTTTTGCCGATGAAGCTCTTGAAGTCGCGGGGGGTGGCGGGGTTTTTGGGGAGGACGTATTCGCGGTAGACGCCTCCGTCGTCGAGGGGCAGGGGGAAGGGGTCGGTGTGGATGATGGTGCCTTTCTGGACGATCTCTACCTGGGCCGTCGCGAGCTCTTTGCCGGGCTCAGAGCCGGCGGCGGGGGCGGCCGCGGTGTCTTTGGGGGTCCGGCGGCTGAGGCTCTGGAAGAGCTCGCGGGCGGTGGTGGCGCGGGTGGTCTTGGTGCCGAGGGGGATGCGGAAGTAGCCGTCGGCGTCGGTGGTGGCGGAGTATTGCTGGCCGGCGCGGACGGTGAGGCCGGAGAGGGGGTTGAGGTCGCTGTCGGAGACGAAGCCGTGGAAGGCGGCTTCGCTTTCGGTGAAGGCGACGGCGAGTCGCTCGGCGCGGGCCTGGCCGCGCTCGGCCATGGCGCTGAGGGTGGCGGCGCGCTCGAGGGTGGCCTGGAGCTCGACGACGCGGGGATCGTTGTCGCCTCGGGTGGCCTTGAGCCGCTCCAGCTCGCGCTGCTGGGACGCGATCGCGGCGTTGGGGAGAACGCTCAGAAGGCCCGCCACCTCCACGACGGTGGCCAGGGCTTCGCCGCGGGCCGCCTTGATGTCGATGAGCTGCTTGCGGGGGTCCTCGCCGCGGAAGGCGCTGAAGATGTTAGGGAAGCCGGAGTTGTCGCGTGTCTGGTTGGCCATGTTCGTCAGTCCTGGTTGCAGTCGTCGCAGAAGGCGGTGAGGAGGGCGAGGTTGTCGCGGAAGACGAGCATGTTCGGATAGAGCTCGTTCGCCCGGATGCAGTGAGTCGACTGGTTGTCGGTGGTGGTGTTCATGCCGGCGACGGTCCACGCGGAGAAGAACGCGTGCATCCAGGTCTCGGACAGCCGGTTGTCCGCCAGGCGGACGGAGTTGCCGGCCACGAGCGCGTCGAGGTAGAAGAACGAATTGGTGGTGGTGATCTCGAGCTGGTTGTCGGTCATGCCGACGTCGTCCAGGGAGACGACGGTGGCGGACGTGAGGCTGGCGAGGCCGATCGGCTCGTCGTCGACGTCGAGGGTGATCTGGTTCTCGGTGACGAGGGTCTTGCCGCTGCTCCAGTAGCGCACCAGCGGGGGCCAGAACCCGGGCGGTTGTTCCTGATTGAACAAGCCGCCGAGCTTGGCCACGTCGCAGACGTCGTCGAAGCTGATCTTGCCCACGACGGACAGCACGAGCATGGTCAGCAGCCCGAGGGTCCACTCGTTGCTGACGCCGAAGTTCGCGATCAGCACCGTGGAGGCGACGAGGTCGAGCCCGCGCCGGGTGACGCCGCGCGTCATCAGGCGGTTGCGGGCCACGACCACGGGCCCGAGGGCCAGGAAGGTCACGGCCCGCCCGAGCGGCGCGACGATGATGTTGTCGCGCATCGAGCAGGCCGGGATGGAGTCGTTGGCGACCGTCCCCACGATCCAGACGTGGACTCCGCCGCGGATCCCGTTCTGGGCGTTGGCCACAGGCTCCTGCGTCCTCACGCCGTTGTCGCGGATGCGGTTCTCGTCGAGCTGCATCCCCTGCACGGTGATGGCGTAGACGCCGCAGATCGGCAGGAGGTGGTTCTGCCCGTTCGCGACGATCTCGTTGCGGAGGATGCGCAGGTCGCGCACGCGCGCCAGGGCGATGCCGCCGTAGGCCACCAGCCACTGCATGGCCTGGCTGGCCACGGCCGGAGTGCGGCGCATGCAGCGGGTGATGCGGTTGTCGGCGATGTGCAGCCCGTTCACGCCGATCAGATCGCCGCCCTGGGCGGGATCGAAGAAGCGCACGACGCTGATGCCGCTGATGCCCATGTCGGTGATGGTGTTGCCGCGGATCTCGACGTCGTACAGGTCCCCCGCCGACACCCAGACCACGTTCGGATTCTGCGGGTCGGGGATGCTGGTGAGATCGGGCGGCCGGCACGGATCGCACGGGTCGAGCGACGGCGGCTGATCGGGCTCGTCGTCCCCATCGGGCGGCGAGCCGACCAGTTGCAGGCTGCCGAGGGTGATGCCGTTCCAGATGCCGCCGCGGATGATGTTGTTCGTGACTTTCACGCGGTCCGACCCGCCGGCGAGCTGAATCCCGCCGCGGGTGGCGAAGCCGACGACGACCGGCGCGGGAGGGGTGTTCGTGCCTGAAGGCGCGCCCGGCAGCCCCTGCAACGGAGGCACGACCGGCGCCGGCACGCCGCCTTGGCGGGGCAGCACCTCGATGGTGTTGCCGTCGATGGTGACGTCGTCGCCGCGCGAGTAGATGGCCTGCCACAGCGTAGCCTGGTCGCGCATCTGCACGAGGCAGCGCCGGACCTCGACGCGCCGCGAGTTGCGGATCTGCACCGCGCTCCGCGGCCCCGACTCGATGGCCAGGTCTTCGATGGCGATGGTGTCGGAGTTGGTGACGAAGAACGCCGGCAGCGGCAGGTTGTTCAACGCCGCCGCCTGCACGCGCGAGCGCGGGCCGCAGCCGTGGATCTGGATGTTCACGCGGCGGTCGATGATCACGCTCTCGTCGTACACGCCGGCCAGCACGCAGATCTTGCCGCCCGCGGGCGGCAGCGCGTTCACCGCGGCCTGGATGCTGCTGAAGTTCCCGTAGCTGTGCGTGCCGTCGCCGACGGTGTACGTGCAGCAGCCCTTGAGCCGCGTCAGCGGCAGGAACGTGGGCCGGCAGTCATCGACCACTTCAACCGGCGCGTTGCCGCCCGGCCAGCGGACGACGCCGAGAGGCGCGAGCCAGCGGCGAACGCCATGCGGCGCCCTGCCGTCGCTCAGCTCCCACGGCACGACGGCGTCCGGCGTCTCCGGACGGACGGCGATGATCCAGTGGTCGTTGCGGCGGAGGTTCGCGCCCGCGAAGGTGACCTGCAGTCCCGTGCCGGTCAGCGGCACGGGCAGGGCCGCGAAGGGGATCGCGGCGGGCGACAACGTATCGCCGCCGCGGTTCCACACCCGCATGTAGAAGAACACGTTCTCGGGCGGAGCTTCGTTCGAGATGCCGAGGGCGCCGTTGCGCGGCACCCAGTCCTGCCCGAAGCCCGCCGGCGGGGCGTTGGTGAGGAAGAGCTCCCGGGTGTTGGGGTTGAAGCCGCCGCCGACCCTGGTGAGGAAGCCCGCCTGCTCCGCGTTCTTCTGGCCGTTGGACAGCAGCGCGGACCACGGCAGCAGCTCGACGATCTGCCCTTCCAGGGGGAAGTGGGCCTGGTCTTTGGGAACGTTGATCATGGACACGCGGCGCAGCTGGCCGACGCCGTCGGCGAGGAGGTTCACGCGATAGAGCGGCGCGCCGTTGTCGAAGCCCCAGGTGAACTGATTGGGCCCCGTGATCTGCACGCGGATGGCCTGGTTCTCCGCGCCGAGGTAGCCGCCGTTGACGGGCGGCGTGCAGAGGTCGGCCGTGCCCGAGGTACCGTCCGGCGCGACCGTCAGCCGCGCATCCGGCACCAGCTCCAGCTCCCCATTGATCGTCCCCTCGGCCGCCAGCGACGCGAGCAACTGCGTCCAGGCGTCGGCGCAGTCGACATCGCCGACACCGCGCAGCACGCGCGCGCGGCGCATCGTGCGCACGCGGGCCGAGGTGTCGGCGCCGCCGAGGGCGGCCTCGATCAGCTCCTTGTCCTCGACCGCGGTCACGGGCTGCTGCCAGACCTCCAGCCAGATGAAGTCGTAGCGCTGGCCGGCCGGCGGCGCGGCGATCATCTCCGCCGGCGGCTGCTGCAGCCAGTCGCGCTGGACGTTGAAGGCCTCGTCCTGTTCGAGCTCCAGGCGCAGGCCGCCGACGTAGTACGTGCCGGCGGAGAGCGTCAGCGTGTTGGCGACGACCCTCAGCCGGAAGCCGTCGTCCGGACTGCCGGCCGGGCCGATGACGTCCACGCGGACGCGCCGCGCGTCCTCCGCGTCCAGCCGCTCGGCTTCGTTGAAGTCGTCGTCCGTGAGCACACGTCCCTGCTGCATCTGGACGCGGTCATAGTGTTTCCGCAGGTCGGTGGCGTCCCGGGTGATGTCGATGTTCGGCATAGTTCCTCAGGTCTCGAATACGTAAACGGGCAAGAGGCCGAACGGAGCGAACTCCTCGACCTTCGCGCGCAGGCTGTCGAACTTGATGGGGTTGAGCAGCGCGCTGAACGCGCCGATCTCGGACTTGTTCTCCGCGCCGCGCCGCAGCGACTCCGGCGCGCTCTCCGCCAGCTGCGCGTAGCCCGGCTGGCCGAAGACGACCGAGGTGAACGCTCCGTCGAAATCGCGGATGAAGTACGACTCGTACGGGTGCGGCACGCGGCTGCGCGTAGACGCGGGATTGAGCGGATCGAGCCGCTCCAGCACGGCGCTGAAGCGGAAGCACCCTTCCTGGGTATTGGTCACGTGCGTGAGCCCGGTGATCAGCGTCTCCGAGGCGTCGAGCCACTCCACCAGCACCTCGCCGAACACCGTGACGCGGCGCATGGTCACGCGTCCGGCCGGGACGCTGATGGCCGGCGCCGCCGAATTCTGGCCGTCGACGATGGAGTCGCGGATCTCGAGATTGGTCAGCTCGCCCGTGGGGTCGACGATGATCGGCCCGGTGATCGAATTCTCGATGACCAGCCGCTCGACGTTGCCTACGATCCGCAGCGACACGGAGCGGATGGGATTTCCCGCGGAGTCCACGCCGCCGGGGTCGAGGGTCATGTGCCGCAGGGTAACGAGCTCGTAGTCGCCGAGGAGCTGGATGGAGAAGTTGCCGCCCGCGCCGATCCACAGCCCGTCCAGCGTCAGGGTCGATTCGGTGTTCGCCGATGTGTTGAGCAGCCAGTTGTGCGTCAGGCGCAGATACGGGCGCTCCTCGTTGAAGGCGCGGAACTCCAGGTCGGTGATCTGGTTGCGGTTGTCGATGGGCGTGTAGTTGGCGGAGTCGGTGATCTCGGCCACGCCCGCCGGGGGGAGGAAGTTCGGATTGGCGGGGAAGCCGGTCTGGATGGCGCCGCCGCCGCTGATGGAACTGGTCAGCGGCGCCGTCAGCGCGTGCGACCGGTCGTAGCCACCCGCACCGATGTTGCCGGAGAAGCCGTAGTGATGCTCGATCAGCGGCTGCGGCGCGGCGCCGCCTCCGATCCAGAGCAGGCGCCCGTTGGTGGGATCGACGACCCACTGCTTGGTAATCGCGCCGGCGACGGTCCAGCCGGCGAGGTCGCCGCCCGCGACGAGCTCGCGCGCCACCGGCACGAAGCGCGGCGGCACGAGGTCGTTGCGAAACACCTTCACGACGATCGACGCGTCGGACGTGTCTTCCTGCGCCGTCGTGGGCGCGACGTTGCTCGCGTAGACGCCGATCGGCAGCAGCGCGCGCTTGCCGCACTCGGCGTCCATCGCCGCGGCGACCATCGGATTCCAGACGATCGGGTTGCGGACGGCGGTGCGCAGCGGCAATGCCAGCGCGCCGGTGATCTCGAAGAGCCGGGCCTCGCCGGGGATGCGCAGGCGCACGAAGCGGCGCAGCAGGGCGATGACGATGTCCGCGTTGGCCGGCGTCAGCGAGATCGGTGCGGCCAGGAGCAGCGGCCGCACGATGGCCAGGACCTGTTCCGTCAGAACGAGCGGCGCGTGGTTGAGCACGCGGCAGCGCATCGGCGACGGCACTTCCCACTCCCGCGCGGAGATCCATTCCTCCCAGTCCACCCGCTCGCGGTCGTCGGTGCGATGGCGGCGGATGAAGAGCGGCACGTCGCGGCCGGAAGGGTCGATGGTGAACGTTCCGGGATTGGGACCGGGGCGCGGCGTGATGTCCTCGAGCCGCGTGGACGCCAGCCGATAGAGATGGAAGCCGAGGCGGGCGATCCCGTAGCGGCCGTCGCGTCCGCGCGGGCGGCGCACGTCCGGCGTGTGGTGGAACTCCTCGAACGGCGAGCCCGCCAGCTCGGCGCCGTTCGCGTTGCGGACGTCCGCCCACCCGCCCGGCGGCGTGTTCGTGAGCAGCCCCGCCAGCGGCTGCGGGAAAGGATCGAGGCCGTGACGCATGCGGCCGAGGCGGCGGAACTCTTCCACCAATTTGCCTTCCCAGCCGGTGATGTCCGCGATGAGCTCTTCGAGGATGCGGGGCGTGCCGGCGCGGCGGCGGTAGTAGATGGTCTTGGCCACGTCGACGCGGCGCCCGCGCAGATTGAGCGCGGAGACCATGCGCGTGGCCACGAGCTCGCCGATGTACGGCACCGCCCACTCGGCGCAGAGGTCGATGAACTGGTCGTCCCACAGGCGGTCGCTGCTGCGGCGCAGCGTCGCGGCCTGCTGCGCCAGCACCTCGATGAAGCCGCGCAGCACCCCGGGCGGATCGGCGAGGCCGTCCTGATCGCGATAGTGCTCCGGGATCGTGGCCCAGAGTTTCTCCGCGTAATAGCGGTCGAAGTGATCCTGCGCTGCCATCAGTCGAACCCGCCGTTGATGTAGAGGAGGTTGGTGAAATCGAAGTAGCGGCCCGCCGGCGGCTTCACGCCGTAATTCGAGAACGGCCCGAACCCGAACCAGAGCCCGGTCACGGACTCGACACCTTCGACGTTCAGCAGGAACTCGAACACCCGGCTGCGGAACAGCGGCCTGCCGATGCCGAGGCGTTCCGGCGCGAGGAGGCCCGTTTCTCTGTCCGTCAGCGCGCTGCGCGCCGCGGCGACGACCTCGGCCTCGAAGCGCCGCGGGTCGGTCGTCAACTGCAGCCCCAGCAGCGCCTGCTGCGGTGTGGCGCGCTCGACGTGGATCGGCGTGTCGGGCTGGGTGAGGCTGCGCAGCTCGGTCAGGATCAACTCCGTCAGGTCGCCGTCGGCGAGATACCAGATGTGCGCCGCGGGCACTTGCAACTCGGAGCTCCAGCGCCATTCCGCCGCCGCCGCCCGCACGCCCGCGTAGCTCGCTGCCGCGGCCTCGAGGTCGGCCAGCGAGACCGCGCGGCCGAGGAGCAGCGCGGAGCGCGGAGCGTACTTCTGCAGGCTGTCCGCCGGCTCGGCGTCGGCGCCGCCATAAGGCGGCACCGGACCGCGCACGCTGCGGAGGCCCGGGAGCGGTTTCGCGAGCTGAGTGATGGAGCCCGCCGGCGGCATGGCCGCACCGGCGCCGTGGCGGTAATACGCGACCACGGACGCGCCGGTGCTCAGCCGCCGGCCGAGCGTGCCGTCGCCGAAGGTGACGACGCTCTCGTTCTTGTCGTTCTGCCGGACGACGTAGATCTCTTCCTCGCCGCCGTGGCCGTAGAAGCTCGGCACTTCCGCCCAGCGCAGCCCGTCGACGTAGACGGTCAGGGTGCTGGTCAGGCGCGACGGCGTGCTCGTCGACGGCGACGGCAGGTACGTCAGCGGCTTCTTCTTGAGGGTGAAACTCTGGTTCGGCGTGGCCGCGTCGCCGGAGCCGAGGACCTCGCCGTTCACGGTCTCGCCGCGGGAGGTGGGGACGACGTTGCCGAAGAGCCGCACCGGCGCGACCAGCGTGTCGCCCCACGGATCGCCCTGCACGGCAAACGCGCCGGTGGCGAAATTGAGCGTGCCGGGGCGGCCGATGCCGGTGCCGTTCCGGTCCTCGATCTGGAACTCGCCCGGCGCGGCGGCATCGCGAGGCATCTCCACCGGTGTCTTCACGCCCAGCAGGTCGTCCCCGTCGATCGCCGTCACCGCCTCGGCCGTCACCGTCCCGCCGGGGACGAAGCCGTAGTGGATGTCGATGTGCGGCGAGCCCGAGGAGACGGTGGCGTTGATGCCGGTGTAGAAGGTGAGCAGCGACACCGGCGCGGTGACGGCCGGCACGGTGACGTCGGTGGGATCGCCGCCGTCGGGAGTGAACGTCACGGTGCCCGCCGCGGTGATCGTGCGGGTGGAGTCGTCATTGCGCATGACGATGCTGGCCTGCAGGACGGTGGCGCCTTCCAGGATGACCTCGTGCCCGCCGCGGATCTGCCGGTTGACCGAATCGAGATACGTGGCGTTGAGGCCGGAGAGGGCGCCTTCGCCGCCGACGCTGCGCTTCCATTGCGTCGCGATCGAGGTCGCCTTCAGGATCCGCGTGGCCGAATACGCCGTGTTGGCGTTGACGACGAGCGGCGTGGTGAAGCTCACTCGGATGTAGCGCGAGCCGTCGGGGCTGTCGTAGTCGGTGACGGAGGCGACGCGGCGGGGCTGCGGGCTGGATCCGAACTTGACGAGGACCACGTCGCCGTCCTTGACCGTCACCGTCCCCGGCTTGCAGAGCAGGAACGTCGGCCCGCCGGCCTGCATGAAGTTCGGCCGCACCGGCTGGAGCGTCCACTCGTTGAGCAGCGGATGGATGGTCCTCGCGCCCGTGACTTCGAAGACCTGCGGCGGGTTGCCGTCGAATGCGCCGGAGCGGAACGCCGTACCCACCGGCAGCACGACCGCTCTTCGCCCCTCGGCGAACGCGGCCAGTTCCGCCAGCGCGGCGACGGCCGGCCGCGGGATGTAGCCGAGCGGGTCGACGAGCTTGCGCAGCGAATCGCGCCGCCGCGACGTGCGCACGTACAGCTCGTGGGCGATGACGTCGTCGTAGAACGACGTCAGGTCGCAGACGTACGCCCACATCTCCAGCAGCATCACGCCGAAGTCCTGCGGGTGCCGGCCGCGCCACTCTCCGATCGCCAGGAGCGTGCGGGTCAGCGAGGCGCGGTCGCGCTCCGTCAGGTAACGCGCGGACCAGAGCGGATGCTCGTCCAGCGCGACCGCGCTGCGGACCGAGGCCGCGCGGAGCATAGCCCGGCGGAACTCGGCGAACGTGCCGGTCTGGCGGTGCAGGTGCGTCAGGCCGGCGGTGATCTGCGTCTGCGAGGGAAAAATGAATTCGTCGCAACGGCAGTTCATGCGCCGCCCTCCATGACCAGCCGCACGGCGCCGCGCTCGGGCAACGCGGCGTTGTTCTCGACGCGGATGATCTCCCTCGCCGCGACTTTGAAGACCAGCTCACTGAACAGCCGCTGCGCGAACCAGCCGCGCCGGCGGATGTAGATCTCCTCGACCGCGCGGACGCCCGGCACCGCCTGGATGGCCGCTTCGAGCTGCGCGCGCTGCAGCGGATCGCCGAACGTCCAGTTGTCGGGCGAGAAGAAGCCCGGCTTCGGACGGACACCGCGCTTCCCGAACAGCGCTTCGAGCACGGCTTCCTTCACGTCGCCCGCATACGACGACGGCGCGACGCAGATGTGGATCTCCAAGTCGAGGTTCGCGAAGCGCGGGTCGAGCCCGTGCGTCTCGCGCCCGGCCAGCCGGTAGCGGTCGAGCTGCCGTTCGAGGTCGCGGCGCTGCTCCGCGCTCAAGGCGAAGCTGTTCCGCGGATCGGGCGTGGCGAAGAGCGTCAGCCAGCTCCCGGTCCAGCGGAACTGCGCGCCCGCGCGCTGCACCCAATCGAGCTTCTCCACCGCCGCCGCGTAGTCCTCGGCGCGCACGGCCCGGAACGTTTCGGCGCGAAACGCATCCGAGGCCACGTGCCGGGCGGACTCCGCGGTTTCGCGGTCCTGCGCGTCGGTGACGCCGAGCGGGTTCGTGACGCGGGTGACGAATGGCAGCGCGACGGCGTCGAAGTCGTTCAGCGAATCGGCGGACACGTTGTCGCCGCGGCCTTTTCCCAGGCGATAGACGACGCGCAGATCGAGCCCGCGCGACGGCACCCGTCCGAACTCGCCGTTGCCGAACTGCACGGCCGCGCCGCGGCCGTTCGCATAGTCGAACTGCACGAATTCCTGCGGCGTTCCGGTCTCGTCGACGCGGCGGTATCCGGCCACGCGCCGCCATGCGCCGTCGTCCAGGGTGAAGAAGCGGTCCGTCGGCAGCGCGGAGTTCACGCCCAGGAGGGCGCGCTTCCACTCCCATTCGTTGTCGGGCAGGAACCCGCCCAGCGGCGACCACGTCCCGTCGGCGACCCGCACCTCGGGCGACACATTCTCCCCTCGCCCGTGCGACACGACGTCGCGCTCTTCCGAGCCCGGCAGGGTGAAGAGCAGCGCGGAGCGCTCGACAGCGAAGGCGGAGTAGCGCTCGTTGTAATAGGGATTCGAGACCGGCAGGTGCTCGGGCTGCACCGGCGGCAGCGCCACGGCCTGCGGCGTGGGCTCGACTTCGAAATACGCCTCCAGCGTCTCGCCGGCCGTGGCCGGGACGATGTTGCCGCGCACGACCAGGGTCTCGTACTCGAGCTCGAACGGAACGGCCTGCGCCTCTTCCCACTCCAGCCGGGTGATGTTGGCCGGGCCGAGAGGATCGACTTCGTTGGTGACACGGATGAGGCGCACCACCCACGCCCGCGCCGGCACGCTGGCGTCGGTGGGATTCGTGCGCAGGACCACCCATTTGCCCGGCACGTCGGGATTGGTGAAGTCCTCCAGCGGCAGATCCGCCGCGTGCGACCCGGCGACGTGCATCGACGTCGCGCCGACGAGCAGGCAGGTGTCGTTCTCGTCCCACTGATACGCGGCCAGCTCGTTCGCGCCGTCGCGCAGATTGAACGTCGTGGAGGGATAGAGCCGCGTCTGCGACGGCACGACGCCAAGGGGCGGATTCAACTGGCTGTGCCCCTGGACGATGCCGTGGCCGACTTCGTACACCGAGGTACTGCGGCCGCGCCGCTGGACGACGGTCTCGCTGGCCACGGTCGTCGACGGCCGCACCCACACGCGGTTGCCCACGGCGACCGCGTGGACCGGCGCGGAGTTGTCGACGGTGAAGTCGAGCCAGGTCGCGCCGCCCTTGCCGTCGTGCAGGTGATAGTCGATGAGGCGCGCGTGGCGGCGCAGCGAGCGGCGCTGCGTCGCGGTCTCGAAATAGCCTTCGCGCGCGACGCGGTCCTGGTAGTACGCGAATTCGTCCCCGGCCGCGCTCATGACCTCGGCCAGCATCATCCCCAGGTCGGCTTCGAGGCGGTCCTGCCAGTCGGGATGCCGCTCGGCCGCGAAGTCGAGCAGGGCGTGGCGGATGCTCCAGAAGTCGCGGGCCTGGTAGTTGACCGGGTAGTCGACCAGCGGCTCTTCCGGGCACTCGTGCGGTTTCGGCTCGCAGTCGAGCTGGCTCTCGCAGTTCGCCTTGAAGCTGAACCCGACCTCGGCGAAGTACGGATCGACCAGCGGATGGTCGAGGCGGAAGCGGTAGCGCGAGAAGTCGCCCGGCTGCGTGGTCACGACGTGCAACACCCGGCGCCCGAACAGCGTCGCCCAGACCGGCGCGATGGCCGGATTCAGCGGGACCACGGGCAGCGTCTCGCCGCCCGAGGGGCTGAAGATGGTGATGCTCGCGGCGGAGATCGGGCCGAGGATCTGTTCGGCGTTCAACGTCGCCGACGGATGGAAGAACACGAAGAGGTTCTGCTGGTCCTCCACCACGTAAACGAAATCCAATCCGACGATCGTGTCGATCGTGCGCAGGGTCTCGATGCGGTCGATGGCAGGCATGGCTAGCGCGTCACTTCCAGGTTGAGATAGCGGCGCTCCCCGCGCGCCTTGAGGGTGTAGGCGATGGAGATCTCGAGCTTCTCTTCGATGGCCACGGCCTTGACGTCGTTGACGGTGATGGCCGTGCCGAGCCAGCGGGTCAGGGCCTGGTAGATCGTCACCTGCGCGAGGGCCGCGGACACTTCGCTGTTCGGCGCGAAGACGAGGCGCTTGACCCCGCAGCCGAAGTCGGGGCGGTTGATCCGCTCCCCCGGCGCGGTGAAGAGCACCTGGAACATCATCTGTTCGACGTGCTCCGCGTAGCGCTCCTCCTCCGCGATGCGGCCTCGCCCGGGATCGACGGCGAACGGATGACGGATGCTGGTGAATGGCGCGGCCATGTTTATTGACTCTGGACTTTCTGTTGCGGGTTGGCGATGACGACCGGCCCCTGCGGGACCTGTTGGGCGTTGAGACAGAAACCGACGCTGAGCGAACTGAGGGTGGCGTTGCCGTTCACTTTCACGCGCATGTCGGTGAGCTGCCACTGCACGGTGAGACAGGGGCTGGGGATGGCGCCGGAAGGAGCGGGAATCTGGAACGGACAGCCGGCGACGGTGTACGTGTCGGTGGCCAGCGCGGCAAACGCGCTCTCGGCCGTGACGCTCTGATTGGCGGTCGCGATCGTCACCGAGCCGCTGTGCGGGCACTTGAGGTTGGCGTTGACGTTGAGGGTCGCGGCGGCCATCACTTCACCTCCAGGGCGCCGTTGTTGACGATCACGGACGTGCCGTTGACGTCGACCTTGCCCGAGCCGATCTCGCTGACCACGCCGCCCGAGCCGACGGTGTGCGTGGCGCCGCCGCTCTCGCTCTTGACGTCGGCGGCCATCGTCACCGTGGAGTTGCTGGTCGTCTGCAGCAGCAGCTCGTCGTTGCCGTCGTCCATGCGCAGGGTGAGCTTTTCGGTTTTCCAGATCTTGATCGGCGCGCCGCCCGGATCGGGGAGCTCGTTGTCGCCCCAGAAGAAGCCCAGCCAGACCGGGAAGCTCGGATCGCCCGCCTCGAACTCGAGCCAGACGCCGGTGCCCGGCTCGGGGAGGCTGTAGAAGCCGACGCCCTTGCCCGCATACGGCACGCACGGCATGGCCCACAACTCGACGGCGCCGAGGACGGACGGAATCTTGACCTTCAGCCGCCCGCGGTTGGTGGGGTCGGCATTGTCGGTGACGGTCCCGCGGTACTTTCCGAAGTAATGCCCGCGTACCCAGGTCAGGAGATCGTCATAGAGGTCCTGGAATTCCATGTCAGGCCGTCCATCCGTTGCGAATGAGGTCGAAGTCCATGCGGTGCTCGGTGGCGTCGATGGTGTGCCGCACCGCGGAGCAGAACCACAGTCCACTGTGGCGCGAGCCGGCGCCGCGCAGGTTCACGAGCGTGTGCGCGCGCAGCACGCTGCCCAACGCGCTCAACGTAGTCGCGCCGGTGGCGCGCACGAAGAACGACGCTTCGATCAGCGCGCCCTCGCTGCGCGCCTGCAGATCGCCGCTGTCGTCGACCGGCGCGCGGACGTGCGCGATGCGCGGCTCGGCGGCGATGTCGACGAGCGCCGCCCCGCCCAGCGGCGTGAGCGGCGATTTGGCGACGGCGCCGCTGATGTCCTGCTTCGTGTTGAGATCGACTTCGAGAGCCTCGCTGCTGGTGGGGCGCTCCACGTCCCACGAGATCTCCAGCGCCGTGACGTTCGACGCCGGATCGCTGAGATTGATCACGAGGTCGAGCACCGCATCGCCTTCCAGGACCGGACGCTTGAAGTGCGCCGTCTCCACGCCCTCCGGGTCGCAGGCGATCCAGAAGAGATAGCCGTTGCGCCGCGCGAGACGCCGCAGGAACGCGAGATCGGTCTCGCGCTGAATCAGCACGTGCTTTGCCTCGGCATGCCCCGCCTTCGTCGCCTCGACCTCGGCGACGAAGCCGGCCTGCGACAGGATGGCCGACGCGGCGTCGCTGTCGGTGAGATCGCTCCAGGCCACCGCTTTGTCCTCGCGATCGAGCTTGATCGACGAGTCGCCGCCCAGGACCGTCAACGTGGAGCCGGAGCCGCCGTGCTCGAAGTGGATCTGCTGTCCATAGACCGGCCCCTTCACCAGACAGTGGTCGGCGTCGGGCGCGGGAACGAGGATGGACAGCTCCGAGCCGGGGCCGAGCCGCGCGTCCGCGAGCAGAGGGAAATCGCCGTCGGAGATGTCGAGCGCGTACTCCAGCCGGTAAACCGTCGGCTGCCCGATGCGCTCGGTCACTTCCACGGTCACGGCCGAGGCAGCCGTTTCATCCGGCGCCCCGTCGACCCTGATGGCGATTCCCAGTCCCATTTACCTTGCCTTCACCGGAATCTCGATCTCCGGCATCTCCGTCAACGCCTCCGCGTGCATGACGTCGTTCTGTTCGGCGATGCGCCAATAGCCCGCCGGGTCATTGAGGTACTTCGCCGCCAGCAGATCGGGCCGCTCCCCCTGCTTGAGCAGGTGAATCCCGAGCTGCACCTGTTCCGGCGGCGGCGGAGGCACGACCACCCTGACCTCGCGCCCGCGCGCGTCGGGCACGGCGTACGTCTCGGCTTTGGCATAGCGGCTCTTCGAATCGAACATTGACGCTCTCCTTAACCTCTGGTCTCTAACCTCGCACCTCACCCGGCTTCGACGGCGGAGTCGCAAAGTCTCAAAGTCTCAAAGTCGCAAAGAGGCGTGCTGCGGAGCGACTCTGCGACCCCGCTGTCATCCTGAGCCGCGGAGACGGCGAAGGATCCCCTGCGGTTCGCCACGCCCGCGCATCCAGCAGGGGATCCTTCGCTGTCTTCGCAGCTCAGGATGACAGTCGGTTGCGGCGCTGCCGCGCTTTGAGACTTTGCGACTTTGCGACTTTGCGACTCCATAGCGAAAAGTTCTCTCCTCATTAAATGGGCAGCATCCCGATGATGGACTCGACGCTGTTGGCAAGATTGGCCATCGCCAGCGCTTCCTTCTGGGCCTGCGTGAACTTGTAGCAGGCCTTCGCGATCTCCACGATCGCCGCGTCTTTCGTGTCTCCCTCGACGTTGACGAGATCGTTCTCGTCCAGGACGCGCAGGCCGATGGAGACCTTGGCGCGGATGGGATAGAGCAGCGGCGAGTACTGCTGTTCCTCGACGGAGAACGACGTGATGCGAACGGGCACGATGCGGCCCGGGCCCCAGAAGAAGAGGACGATCGGCACCTGCTTGCGCTCCACGACGTCGGCGGCGGCACCGACGCTCGCGCTGATGCCGCCCGCGCCGATGGAGACGCTCACCGACACGTTGAGGAGGCCGCCCAGCGCACCGGCTCCCGGCGGATAGCACAACAGCTCCATCGCCGAGATGCGGTCCGCCACTCCCGCGATCGTCGCTACCGGATGCATCGACGGATGCTCCAGCGCGTCGGCCGCGTCCAGTTCCAGGGTCAGGCTGAACGTCTCCTGCGGATCGAAGGGCTGGGAGAGCTGATTGCGCTGCTCGCCCGTCAGCGCGGACGACTTGACCGTGCCGTCGTCGTTGTACTCGACCTGCGGCTGCGCCGGCTGCCACGGCACGAGCGTGCGCGTCATCGTCTCCGGGTTGTATTGAAAGATGATGATGTTCGGAATGGGGATCAGCATCGGCGCGGAGAATTGAATCAACGCGCCTTTCAATAAACGGGGACTGCGGGAGTAGCCGGTTTCTGCCATGGTGTGTCCTCAGGCCGGTCCGAACCCGGCACCCGTGCCGATCCCCGCTTCGGTATCGGCGACGATCTTCGCCCACGGCGCCGCCATGATGCTCTTGTCGGTCGTCGGCATTCCGCGCAGTTTGGCGATGCTGTTGTAGTACGCGACTTCGTGCGTGTTCAGCGCGGTCTCCAACTTCGGCTTCAGCGACCTCCACATGTCCTGATAGGTTTGTCGTGCGGCGGCGACGAAGGCGTCGGACGCGCTCTTGTACGAGACCGCCGGATTGGGCTCGGGCAGCAGCTCGGTTTCATTTCCGGCGGCGCGATTGGCTTCGAGCGCGTCGAGCATCGCGGGCTGGTCGAGCACCGTGGCGACCGGCTTCGGCAGCAGTCTCTTGTAGACGTTGTCGATCGTCGAGCCCTGGGTCTTGCGGGGACTGACCTTGTCGTCCGGCGGCTCGGTGCGGTAGTGGACACCGCTCTGGTGGGTCGTCCGCGCGAGGAAGATCGTCGGCATGATGCCGCCACGGCGGGCGGCGTACTTTTCCGCCTGGATCGTCCCGGGGCCCCCCTTGATGGTCGCGACTTTGTCCGTATTGACCGCGGTCACGCCGGGATACGGATGCTTGCCGAGCATCGGGAACGGCTTGCGCGGCTTTTCGTTGTGGAAGTACTCGAGCAGGAGGAACTGTACCGGGTGATGCGCGTCCCGGTCCTCGGTCGCCTTGACTCCCCATGTGTCGTAATCCCCGACACGCAGGCCGATGTCCGTGATTTTCTTCCCCACCGCCGACGAGTCCGGGTTCGCGTAATCCGCTGGTGTCGGCCAGTCGCCGGCCGGAGCGGCGATGTACCCGAGCATGCGCTGGCGCTGATTGGACACGACCTTGGCGCGGTACTTCGAGAATTTGAATTTGTAGAAGTCGTACGTATAGGGCTGGGGACTGCCGCGGTGGACCACCAGTTTCGCGGCCGCTTTGTAGGCCGCGAGGTCGGCCGCCGTCGTCGACGGCGTCTGGAACGAATTCGCGGTCAGCAGATCCCAGAGCTTGTCGGCATCCGGATTGTCCGGAAGCAGAGGCAGATGGACGTACACCATCTTCAGCGACTTGAGCGGACGCTTGGTGCTGACGACGCGGCGGAAGCCGATGTTCTTCGCGCCCTTCACGTCGTTCAGCTCGACGACGAAGGCCATTCCCGTGAGGCCGTACAACTCGCGCTCGAGCTGCACGACGAGCGTATCCATTGGTAGATAGGGATTGACGGTCTGTTTCTTGTCGGCATCCGTTTTCGTCACGGTCATGACCGACCGCTGGATGAGGAGCGGCAGGACCTGGAGGAATTTCGCCCAGACGGCGGTGTCGATGAATTTCACCAGCTCGGTGTGGACGCTGCCGAACGGCGCGGAGAAATTGGTCTTCTTGTCGATCTGCGCCTTGAGCGCGACGGCGAGGAGGTCGGCGACGATCTTGAAGTCGCCGGTGAGCGTGATCTTGGCTGCTTCTTTCTCCAGCTCTTCGCGGTTCTCGCGGATGCTCTTGTCGCTGTGGAGGTGATGGAGAAAGTCGCGCAGGAACTCGATGGTGAACGGCTGCATCCCCTGCGCGGCGCCGCCGACCGCCATCGGCGCATCGGCCGCGCGGCCGCCGGCTACGGCGTCGGCCGCGCGATTGGCGGCGCTTTCGCGCGCTGAGTCGAGCAGCAGACCGCGCCCCGGACGTCCCGCCGCCGGCGCGTCGGAGAAGTGCCCGCCCAGGGGGCGCGCCCCCGTCTGCTGGACGACGTGGGCCAGCTCGTGGTGCAGGATGCGCTGCCCCGTCGTCCCGCGCGGGTCGACGTCCGGCGAGAGATAGACGTGACTCCCCGACGTGACGGCCGCCGCTCCGGCGCCGCGGGTCATGCGGCCGGCATCGGGACCGGTGTGCAGGCGCACGTGCCCGAAGTCGTGGCCGAAGGTCTTCTCCGCGCGTTTGCGCTCGCGGCGCGGCAGCGGTGCGCCGCCGCCGGGCAGCGGTCGCGGAAGCCGCGTCCCTGCGCTTTCGGGATCGGCGTCGTAGCCTTCGAATCCGAGGCCGCTGAGATCGAGCTCGATGGCCGCGCCGGGCGGTGCGGTCATCCCGCTGAGGAACGGCACGCCGTTGAGCAGGTCCGTGATCTTGCCGGCGAATTCGTCGCGCACCGTGCCGAGCCAGGGCTGCAGCTTGTCCCGGACCTCGTTGCGGTACAGCTGGTTCGGATCGAGTCCGGCGTCGAAGATGCCGTTCTTGATCGCCTGGATGACGTCGTCCCAGACGCCGATCGACCGCAGCACCCCGCGCACAGCCTCCGCCGGCTTGCGGTACTTCGCCTTCTGCATCTGCACGGCGATGTCGATGATGAAGTCGATGATCCACTCCACCGGCAGGATCTCGTACGGCATCTCGAGGTGGCGGAGCGAGTCCATGATGTCGCGCCCGCGCCGGGTGACTTCGATCGCCGCGGCCTTCGCTTCCTTGGTGAGGTAGTCGCGGAAGCCCTGCGCGTCCGTCGGGATGTCCGCCAACTCCTCGGCCATCGCATCGAGATCCTCGATCGACAGGGAGCTGAGCACGTCGAACCCGCGCTCGACGAGGTCCAGCAGCACGACCGCCGTCGGCGTGCGCAGCACCCACAGCTGGGCGTCGCGCACGGGGGTCTGCACCCGTTTCGACACCCGCTTGAAGCGCGTGAGCACGCGGTCGCCGAGGTGAACCAGATCGCCGAGAAACTTCGCCAGCCGCACCCAGGGACCACCGCGTTTCGCGACTTTGTCCTGCCGCGACGTCTTGCCCTTGAGCGACGAATGCTGCTTGGTGGACTCCTTGAAGTCCGTGTCGAAGAGGAGGACGTTCCCGAGCTCGTTGAGGTCGACGACCTTCGCCAGCGACCCGAAGATCCCGCTGATCTGCTTGAAGCCGTCCTCGGAGAAGATGGACAGCGCTTCCCGGAACTCGTCGCTGCCGATCGTGCGGAGGATGCTGCTCACGAAACGGGCCGCGGAAAGCGCGGGACCGACGCCGGGCGCAAACTCGAGCACATCGAGAATCAGATCGACGTGGGCCTCGATCAGATTGCCCGCGCCCTTCATGTACTCGAAGGAGAGGTGCTCGCTGAGGACGCCCGAGAGATCCCGGAGCCCCTTGAAATCGTGGTCGAGGATGTCGTACGTCTTGACCTCGCCCGTGGCCAGGGTCTCCTCCATCTGCAGCACGCGCTTGCCGGACGGATCCCAGTTGCTGCCGGACGCGTCGAGCAGCTGCGCGCGGCCGGGGCGCTCCGACCCTTCCGGCCAACGCACGCCGAGCGCTTCGCCCTTCCCGAATCCGGGGTGGAACGTGAACGTCTCGTACACCTGAACGACGCGAAACTCGCGGCCGCGATAGGAGAAGGCGCGGTCCGGGTTGACGGTCGTATAGGCCATCTTCCACTTGATGAGCGTGAAGCCTTCTTCGTCCCAGTAAACGCTGCTGAGGGTGTTCGTGCCGGCCTTGCCGCGCAGGCCGTGGCTGCGTTTCTCGGCCTCGGCCGACGCGCCGAGCGTGTCCCGCAGCTTGCGGAGCGTCTCGGCCCGGTTTTCGAGCTCGCTCTGCGTGAGCCAGGAGATCGCGGCGATCTCGTTCGACGGCAGGTTCTGGTTCGCCGCCTTCTTCTGCGCCTCATCCCACGCCCGCACCGCCTCGAACGTCAGCACGAGCCCGGCGTCGATGATGTCGTGGCGCCGGATGGTGCTCGTGCCGAGGAAGCTCTCCTTCGGGCCGAAAGCGCCCATCAGTGCGTCCGCGAGCTCCAGCGCCAGCGCCGTAACCTGCAGCACCTGATCTTCCTCGGGCTGAACGAACTGCGCGAAATTGCGGATCGAGTCGAAGACGTCGTTCGCGACGGTCCAGTAGCGATGGTTGGTGCGGTCGTACTGGGTCAGGGCGGGGATGTAGTAGCCCTCGACCATGGCCCGCCGCTGATGGGACACCGCCTCACGCACTTTCGCCATCGCCGCGGTCTGCGCGGTGTCCAGATCCGTACCGATCCTGCCGCTGATGGCGTTGCCGATGGCGGTGAGGAGCGCCTGTTTTTTCGCGACGTCGCCCGTGGGATCGTTCAACTCGACGGTGAGCGCCCTCAGCGCTTCCATCCAGCCTTGAAAGTCTGTCGCGGGGTCCGGCACGAGGCTGTCTTTGCCGTGCGTGGTCTTCCAGTGCGCCTCAACCGCATCGCGGACGACCGGCAGGGCGGCGATGCGTTGCACGAACGCGTCGATCCTCGGCACGAACCAGAGAAAGACCGGCGTTCCTGTGGGGGGGACCTCGGCAGGCACGAGCGGGTAGTCGTCTTTCTTCTCTTCGCGCACGCGCAGCTCTTCGGTCGCCGGGTGGCGGGACACGGCGAACCCGAAGTCGGGGCTCGGATAGGAATGCACGCCCGGGACGCGCGCGTCCCGCGGGTCGCCTTCTTCCCACTCCTGCATGATGAATCGGCGCGGGCGGGTCACCAGCGCCTTGGCGGCATCGATGCCCTCGCCGAGAATCGACCCCTCGCGCAGCGAGAAGTCGCCTCCGCGCTCGCTCAACACGCGTCCGAGCTCTTTCGTCAGCGCGTCGAAGTAGGCAATGTACGTGTAGCTGTCGAGCAGCGCTCCCGAGATTTTCGTGCCGTCGAAATCCTCGAGCGTGCCGCCCGCCTCCTTGGTCAGGTCCCCGAACGTGGCGTCCGGGTCGGGCTCCCATTCGCCGAGGAACGCCAGACTCACACCTTCGTCGAACACGTCGTTCGCCGCGTCGCGAAGGTCGTCCCACTCGAACATCAGGCCGTAGTGGAGGATCCACCGCGCCAAGCGCACGCGTACGGCGATGCGCTCGTCGGCGCGCTTCCGCTTCGAGAGCTCCGCGTCGTGCGTGGCGTCGTAGCGCGCCAGCCGCTGCTCGATGTTGGAGACGATCGTCGACACGACGCCGAGCAGCACCGCCTCGTCGTTGTCGCCCGTGGCGGAGCGCACGAGGTCGTTGATGCGGGAGTGGTACTTGCGCAGCTCCCCGAGCAGAGCGCTGCGCTGCGTCTGCACGCGGCCGGCGAACACCTTCGCGCCGAGCAACTCGCCTTTCTTCCGCTCGAAGATCTGCGTGGCCGTCTTGAGCAGCACGCCGTGCAGGCCCTTGAACCGCTTGTCGGCCTTGATCGCGGCGACGAACTTCGACGGATCCGCGCCCTTCGCGGCGACGTTCTTCCAGTACTTCACCGCCTCGCCCGCGGCTTTGCGGATGTCGGGCAGGATGGCCAGGAACAGCGACCGCACCTCGGCTTCGTCCGACGGCGCGAGCTCGCCGCCAGAGGCGTTCATGTAGGTCTCCGCGAGCCGCTGGTGGGCCGCGACGACCGACAGCTTCCCTTCGCTGCGCAGGCTCTCGATCTGGCTCGGCAGATACGCGCGCACGTCCGCCTCGAGCGTCCAGCCCGCGAACACGATCGCCATCTGCAGCTCGTTCAGCGTGAGCGGCCGCGTGCGGTGCAGTGCCGTCATGGCCTCGCGGAGGCGCTCCTCGAACGTCTGCGACCCGGCTTTTTTCGCGGCCGCACCGGCGTCGAGCTCGATGACCTCGCTCCCCGGCAACAGCAGGAACCGGCGGTATGCGGCGATGAAGCGTCCGGGGTAGTAGTCCTTCAGCACCGGGTGCGCGACTGCGACTTTGTAGGTCCAGCCCAGGGACTCCGCGCGAACGTGCTCGTAGAAAGGGAGCGAGCGGAAGGCCGTCGGGATGTCGGGATTGGCGACGACGACCTGGCGCGCGGCCTCGTAGCCGCCGACGTACTTCAGCGCGTCGACGTACAGGCCTTTGATCTCGTTCGGCAGCGCGGCGAATGCGGGATCGACCGTCTCACCGGCGAGCAGCTCGACTTCGTCCGGCGACATCGGAAACATCGGCGGGAAGTAGCTCTCGATGATGATGACATGCGAGTCGCAATCGGGGATGTTCTTGTAGGCTTCCTTGATCTTTTCCCAGTCCGGAAGCTTGTCGAAGAAGCCGGAGCGGTCCGCGCGGCCCACGAAGTCGTCCTTGCGCTGCACTTCGCCGCTGCCGGTGACGTTCACGGCCCGCAGCCGTCCGGTCTCGTCGCGGCGGCCGGTCTGCTGCAGCACGTGCGTGAGCTCGTGCGCGAGCAGATGCAGCCCGGTCCCGGAGTGCGGCGCGTAGCGTCCTTCGCGGAAGTAGATGTTCGTGCCGCTGGTCAGCGCCTCCGCCTCGTGCTCGCGCGCCGCCGCGTCCGCGGCACCGCCGCTGTGCACCCGCACCGCGGCGAAATCGGCGCCGAGGGCTTTCTCCATCGCCTCGCGCACGGCGCGCGGTAACGGCTGCCCGCTGCTGCCCGCCGGCCGGAAGCCCGCGGGAGGCGCGAGCGCGATGTGCCGGCCGAGACCCTCCTCGCCGCGCGTCACGCGCGATGCGAGTTGCTCGGCCTGGCGCTCGAATGCGTCCGCGCGATGGCGGTTGCCGGCGCCCGTCCGGCCCCTGGCCTGCACGCCATGCGCGCGCGCATCCGCCTTGCGCGCCGCGGCGCGGTGCTGCTGTCGCGCGGCGCCTTTCATCTCAGCTTCCGCCCGATCTGCGCAGCGATCTCGTCCGCGTTGGCGGTGCCGCGCACTTTCACGTCGAGGGCCGGGATCGTCTGCGACCGCGCCGTCGTAAGCGTTTCCGAGAGGCGTTTGGCGACGGCTTCGCCGAGACGGCGGGCCTGCTCGCGGGAGAGGCCGGCGGCGCGGATCCGCAGGTTGTCGATGCGCACTCTGCTCATCGCGCGGCTCCTGTCTTCAGGACGCGGTCGCGGTCGCGCGGACCGATGGCGCGCCCTTCCTTGCCGAGCTCGCGATCGAGCCCGGCGAGCAGGTGGCGTCCGTCGAGCGGCTTTCCCTCGGCGCGCGCGGCGAAGAGCGCGGCCAGCACGGCGTACTTGATCTGCGCGCCCGTGGCCTCCGCGGCCGTGCTGAACAGCTCGAACACCGGCGCGAGCGCGCTCGCGCGTTTCTCGCCCGCCAGCGACGTCACGAGCTTGCGCCACAGCGAGAGCTGCATGGACGCATCGGGCTTCGGGAAATCGACGAGGTACCGGAGGCGGCGCACGAAGGCGGCGTCGATGTTCGCCTTGAGGTTCGTGGCCAGGATGGCGATGCCGGGATAGCTCTCGATGGCCTGCAGCAGGAACGCGGTCTCGGTGTTGGCGTGCCGGTCCTGCGAGTCGCGGACGTCGGACGTGCGCCGCGCGAAGAGCGCGTCCGCTTCATCGAAGAAGAGGACCGCGTCGCTGTCCGCGGCGGCGCGGATCACCTGCTCGACGTTCTTCGGCGTCTCCCCCACCCACTTGCTGACGAGCTGCGCGATGTTGACGCGGCAGAGGTCCTGCCCCATCCGCGCGGCGACGACCTGCGCGGCCATGGTCTTGCCGGTGCCGGACGGGCCGCTGAACAACGCGACCAGTCCGCGGCCCTGCGGAAACAGGCGCCGGGCCTCGGGCTGCTGCCAGAACGACGCGCGCTCGCCTGCCTCGAACGCGATGGCGTCGAGCAGCTGCCGCGTCCCCTCGGGCAGGACCATGTCGTCGAACGTGAACGGGCATTCGAGGATCTGCGCGAGATTCGCGAAGCGCGCCCGCGATGCTTCGCGCACGCGCGCGCCCGCCTCGAGTGCGTCGCCTGCGCCGAGGCGCGCGGCGTGCTCGATGTCGCCGGGCCAGACGCTGTGCTGTTCGGCGAGACGGCGCAGATCTTCGTCCGGCCATTGCGCGGCCTCGGCGGAGCTCTGCCGCCACAGCTCCATGCGCGTGGCCGGCTCGGGCACCGGAAGACGCACCAGCCGGTCGACGCAGTCCGCGGCCGGCCCGGGCTCGAAGCCCGGCTCGCAGAGCACGAACTGAATCGGGAAGAGCGACTGGCCGGACGGCCATGCGCGGCGCAGGCCGGGCTCGCCGCTCCACGCCAGCGCGGCCGTGTCGAGAAAGACCTGACGCTGCGCGTGCAGGAAGAGGCGCGGCCACGCCGCGTCGTCGCCCGCGTTCGCGTCGACCCGCAGCAGCGGCATGCCGAGCTGTTGCGCGACCGCGGCCGCGAACGTGCGCTTTCCTCCGCCGCGCGGTGCGGCGACGACGATGCGCAGTCGCGCGCCTTCGCGCTCGCGCAGCGAGTCTTCGATCCACGATGCGACGTCCTTCACCGGCCATTCGGGCAGCGGGCGGTGCCGCGGCTCGATCAACCTCGCCGCGCCGAGCAGTACCTCGGAGAGCGTGCTGCGGCCGAGGAGCCAGTCGCGGATCTGCGGATCGCAGAGCAGCGCGTGCGGCTCGGCGACGCCGGCGTCGCGGCGCTGGATCAGCTCCCAGCGGAAGATGTTCATCTCCGGCGTCCACGCGCTCGAACGCCCCGCGCCCAGCAGACGCGCGGCGAGGTCCTCGGTCACGTACATGCGCCCCGAGTGGTCCTGCAGATAGGCGCAGACGCGGCCGAGGGACGGGTCGAAGGCGACGGCGGCGCAGAGGCGGAGAAGGTCGAGCTCCGGCGCGCTCAGTCCGAAGGTGACGGCCAGTTGCGCGAAATGCGATTCCGGCGCGGCGTCGAGCGCGGCGCGGATCTCTTCCGCCTCCGCCCGCCACCCGAGCACTTCCTCCTGCTTCTCCGTCCAGGCCTCTTCGGCTTCGGGCGCGTCGTGATCGGCGAGCAGGCCGGCGAGCTCGGCGTGCGTGACGGTGGCACGGCCGTCGACGCTCGCGTCGCCGAGCCACAGGTGCTGCAGCCAGGCGCCGCGGGCCCGTGCGAGCAGGCGGAACCACGACAGCACGAGCTCGGGCTCGGCGACAGTCTTCGCCCGCGGCGCGCGCTTGCGCTGTTTTCTACGGGGGGCGCTCATGGCACCTGCACCCATCGCGGAGCGCACTCCGCACCGTTGACGAGGACGCGCAGAGGCAGGGTCTGCCCCGGCGTGAGGCCGGCGATCGGGAACCGGATCCGTAACTGCGTGGCGCTGGTGATCTCGAAATGACCGGCCGTCAGCGCGATGGTCGGCTCGAGCGGCACCGGCTCCGCGCCGATGACGACGTGGACGTTCTCCGGGAGAATGTCCGCGTGCTCGAACGGGCCGCCGGTGACGGTGACGATGTTCGCGGCGGCGACCGCCACGACGTTGTGCGCGGGCGTGGTGACGGCCGGCGCGACGGTGAACGGCACCTCGTTGGACGTCTGCGGAAACGCGCGGATGCTGCCGTCGGGCATGGTCCGCTTGCGCGTCACGCGCGCGGCGGCCGAATGGATTCCGGGGAGGATGTCCTGCTCGCCGGCTCGCGTGCCGACCCGCGCCACGATGGCATCCGTTCCGGCGGCGACGCCCCAGTCGATGCCCACTTCCTCCGGCGCGTCCCAGCTCCCCTTGTTGATGAGCAGCGTGGTCGTATCACCGCTCAGGTCGACGCCCTCGAACCGCAACGTCTCGCCGATGGCCACGTCCGCGGGCTGGACGTCGACGGTGCGGTCGCTGGTCTCCGCGGGCAGGCGGAAGACCACCGTGCTCCGGCTGGTGTCGAGACGCGGCGCGCCGTTGACGAAGAGCTGCACGCCGTAACGCAGCACGCGCCCGGCAAACGTCTGCGGCCGGTCGGGCTCGAGCAGGGCCACGCTCACGTCGTAGTAGGCCGCGAGGCGCACGGCCTGCGTCCCGGCAGTCCAGAAGTTCGCGGCCTCGGCCGGTGCCACGTTTTTCAGCACGACGCGGAAGACGTTGTCGCTTCCCTGCAATTCGGGCGGGAAGGCGAAGGTGCCGGCCACCTGCGTGGTGCGGTCGATGCTCGGATAGTCGTGCAGCGTCTTGAGGGCGAGGCCGAAGAGACGCTGCGCACGGAGCGCCGCGGCGTCGGCGCCGCCCATGTCTCCCGCATGCGCGACGAGCTGATAGTGCAGTTGCAGCGGCATCGGCGTGAAGCGGATGGGCGGCTTGTCCTGGTACACCGGCGGCAGGTTCTTGAAGTGCGCATCCTCGGTGGCGTGATAGAGGAACAGCCCCAGCGCCTGATCGCCGGCGAGCGCGCTGCTGGGCACGCCCGAATAGCCGACGGCGGGCGGCGGGGGATCGGGAGGACTGGGCGGAAAGAACCCCGCCCACAGCACGTCCACGCGCGCCCTCAACAGCCGCAGGAGCGTGGTCGTGACCAGCGATAGATCGATCAGCGGCATGGCGTCAGAACTGCCGTAAGCCGAAACTGCGGCTCGAACGAGCTCCGGCTCGCGCGCCGCGCGCACCGCGCACGACGACGATCCGCGGCGGCGATACGGGCGCGGGTGGCGGAGGCTGGATGACTTCGAC
Organism: uncultured Acidobacteriota bacterium; assembly: GCA_963821585.1. Taxonomy (GTDB): domain Bacteria; phylum Acidobacteriota; class Thermoanaerobaculia; order Gp7-AA8; family Gp7-AA8; genus QHVT01. The sequence continues at coordinate 381,058 of CAWGEI010000003.1, read as the reverse complement.
GGTCAGGGAGCCGATGACGAGCGACGGCGGCTCCGGTGCGCTCTCGACGGGGCGCGGCGGTCTCCCGGCGGGCTGGATGCGGATGGCCGGCTGGGACTCCGGCCGCGGCGGCAGTATCTCGCGCACTTCGTCGCGAGTCTCGGCGCGCGGCTCCGCCTCGGTGCGCCGGGAGCGGTCCAGCAGGCGTTCCATGAAGGCGTCCGCCTTGCGCAGCAGCTGGCGCTCGTCGCGCTGCTCGTCCCGGGCAGCTTCCACGAATTCGCGGGCAACCGTTTCGTCCGTGGCGACGGGCGGCCTGCCGGCAGGAGGTGGCTGCGACGCAGGCGGCGCCACCTTCAGCGGCGGCGCGGCGGCGACCTCGCGCACGACTTCCCTCTCGACGTCGCGCGTTTCGACGTTCGTCTTCTCCACCACGCGCTCCGTCGAAACAGAGCGCGGGGGCAGCGGGGAGCTGGGCGGCGGCACCCATTCCAGCGGCGCGACCGGCGGCTCTTCGGCCACACGAGGCGCGGCGGCGGCCGGCCGCGGAGTCAGGAGCAGAGGAGCGCCGGGTAGTGGCGGTGCGGGCACAGGAGCCGCGGCGAGGGGCGGAGCGGTTTCCGCGAACGGATCGTTCACCTCGCCGGCCGGTGCCGGTGCGACCGCCGCCCGCGGGGCAGGCGTCGCGCGATCGGCCAGACGGGCAAAGTAGCTCTTCATCACGAGGCTCGCTCGTTCTCGATGAGCTCGACGAAAAGACGGCGGTCCGTGCGGGTCAGCGAGAGGATCTCGTCCAGCGCCCAGCCGTGCGCGGAGGCGATGCGATGGACCTCTGTCAACAGGCGGCGGCGCTCGCCGGCTAGGGCCTCGAGGAGATAGCTCTGGATATCGAACTGCAGCGTGTGGACGTGTTTGCACTCCGCGCAGCGCGCCACGAGCTCGAGGTCCAGCAGCGGCGCGATGCGCTCGAGCAGCTCCTCCTCCCCTTCCGCGTGCTGCCGCAGAAACGACTCGGCTTCCTCGGGCGGCAGGCCGTCCAGGGCCAGCTCGTCGCGGCCGGTCGGCAGGCGGATGGCCGTGCCGTCCGCGCCTTCGAAGCGGCCGTCGCCCAAGGGGGTCCATTCCCCCGGCGCGGACCGCCCTTCCACCGACTCGATCAGTTGCCGCAGGGAGAAGTCGAGATCGAACGGCTGGCCGCAGTGGGCGCAGGTGAGCGTGCTCTCGATCCGGTCGCCGAAGGCGCGCGCGTAAATCGCGGCCAGCAGGCGGTCGCGATCCGCGGCCACGAGCTCGGCCGCGGAGCCGCCTTCCAGCAACGCGGTCAACAAGGCGATGGCCGCGGCAGTGCTCGCGCCCGAGACCGCGTACTCGTCGCGGCCCGTGAGCTCGCGGAGACGGGCCGCCCGGCGCTTCCCCGCAAAACGGAGTGGCACTGTCATCATGGCCGCCGGCTCAGTACTGCTGCGGCTCCGTCACGGCGACGTCGCGCTCCCACCCTTCGTTCTGCAGGACCATGTGCTCGATGGCCACCGCGTGGGCGTTGGCGTCGAGCTCGGGCAAAGCCTGGTACTCGCTGACCCAGCAGCGATAGACCTTGTAGGCCTTGGCCACCACGCCCTGCTCGTTGAGCAGCTCGATGATCAGATCCTTGCGGAAGTTCTCGAGCGAGATCGCGGCGTCGCCGTCGGTGTGGTAGATCAGGTTGGCCCAGGTCTCGAACTCGGGATCGTGCGTGACGCCCCGCTCGAGGGTGATGGGCTCGAACTTCCACACGCTCGGCGAGACGCGCGACGTACTGGGGTCGCCTCCCTCGCGGTGCGTGACCGGCTCGGTGCTGCGCTTGAGCGCGCTGATCTTGCTGACGCCCGCCACGTAGCGGCCGTCCCACTTGATCCGGAACTTCATGTTCTTGTACGGGTCGAAGCGGCTGGTATTCACGGGAAATTGCGGTGCGGCCATGATCTTTCAGCTCCGTTCCCTGTCTTAGGTTTCGATCTGTCCGGCCATCTGCTGCAGGTACAGGATCACGAACTCCGCGGGCTTCAGCGGCGCAAAGCCGATCCAGATGTTCACGATGCCGAGGTTGCGGTCGTTCTGGGTGGTGGTCTCGGAGTCGCACTTCACGAAGTACGCTTCCTTCGGCGTGCGCCCCTGGAAGGCCCCCTGCCGGAAGAGGTTGTGCATGAACGCGCCGACGTTGAGGCGCGCCTGCGCCCACAGCGGCTCGTCGTTCGGCTCGAACACCACCCACTTCAAGCCGCGGTAGAGGCTCTCTTCGATGAAGAGCGCCAGGCGGCGGATGGGGATGTACTTGTAATCGTGCGGTGTGTCGTCGTCGCCCTGATTGGTGCGCGCGCCCCAGTTCACGATGCCGCTCGGGAAGATGCGCAGCGTATTGATGGCCCGCGGATTGAGGATGCCGTTCTCGCGGTCGGAGAGGCGCGATTCCAGCCCGACGATGCCGCGCAGGTCGGCCTCCGTGCCGGCCGGCGCCTTCCAGACGCCGCGCGTGCTGTCGATGCGCGCGAACAGTCCCGCCAGCGCGCCGGACGGACCGATGTCGCGCCTGAGGCCGTTCTGGTCGATGGTGATGTCGGGATAGAAGACGGCGCTGTAGTCCTTCACCAGGCCCGTGCGCAGTGCGGTGAGACCGGCCGTGGCGGTCTGCGGGTCGCTCCACGTCGCGGGGCTGTCCATGAGCAGGAAGGCGCGGCGCTGCAGGCAGAAGATGCTGGCGTTGGCGTACATGGCCTGCACCGACACGGCCGGATTGGCCACCGGCGCCAGGACCATGAGGTTGAACAGATCGACGTTGGAGTCGATGGTGAGGTAGGCGTCGTCGTAGTCGCCGGACAGCGGCGCGGTGCCGTCGGAGCCCGGGACCGCGGCTGCCTGCCGCCCGCCGATACCGAAACCGGCCGTGCCGACGCTGTAGGCGCGGACGTTGTTGAGGAAGTTGGCGACCGGGAAGCCGGTCACGGCGAAGAACGCGGCCAGGAAGTTGTCGGCGACGTTCTCCGTCGGCAGGATGGTCAGGCGCGTGCCGGCCACCTGCGCGGTCCAGCGGAAGAGCGGGTCGTTCTGCGCGGCCGTGTTGATCGCCGCGGCCATGCGGCCCAGCTTGTCCCGCAAGCCGTCGTTGTTGCCGTTCGGCGAGCTGGCGTTCGCGTCGCGGTAGAAGAGGTCCGCCGCCGCGGTCTGGACGAGGTCCTCGAAGCGGATCAGCCGCGCCACCGTGCCGGCAGCCGGCGGCGCAAGGGTCTGATCGAGGATCATGCCGTTGCCGACCGGGGTGAACGCGTTCTGCGTGAGGGCGGCCAGCGCGTCCCACACCGCCACGTCCGACGCGCGCAACGTGATGCCGCTGGGCGCCGGGCGACGGGCCGCGTGCGAGGCGAGCTCCAGCCCGCCCTGCTCCGATCCGAGCATGAGCGGCACGGCGGCGTCATTCGCCGTGCCGGGACGGATGAAGACATCGCCGTTGGCGTTCGAGCGGATCTGCAGCAGCGTCGTCTGCGTCGTGCCCGGGAACGTGGGACTGGGCGGCGGACCGTTCTCGAACGAGACGATCGGGTTCGCGCCGGGGATGCCCGCATTGCCGAATTGCGTGATGATCCGGTTGCGGATCTCCGTCGCCAGGTCGGTCCGGATGGTGGCCACGGCGGGCATGGCGTTGACGTCGAGGGGGTTGGAGAGTGGGTTGAGGTCGATATTGACGAAGGCACTGCCGTCGAGACTCAGCCGGAACTGGTTGCGGGTGCCCGCGGCGTTTCCGATGAGGGCGGCCCAGGCGGTGCGGAACGTTCCCGGGGCGGCGGTGTGCGGCACCGGGCGTCCGGATCGGGAGATGCCGTTCACCAGCCCCGCCTGCGCGCCGGGCAGCACGGCGTCGACCAGCTTCGAGTTCTGGCTCAGGAACGTCGGCGCGAAGCTCGGCGACACGGGACTCATGGAGAGGTTCTTCCACGTCTCCCGCCGCACCTTCGTGCGCACGCCGCTCTGCAGCTCGTACGTGTAGAGGTCGATGTTGAACGTCGCCTCCGGCTGCGCGCCCCCATAGGTGACGAGGGCCCGGATGTTCTCGCCGTCGAGGCCCTGGTCCTTCGCCCTGAGGACCAGCGCGTCGAAGGTCCCGGTCTCGTTGCGCAGCGTGATGGACGACGCGTCCGCTCCGTTGGCGATGCGCATCACCCAGCAGTCCGTGCCGCCGTTCAGAAAGAACAGCCGCACGTAGTGCGCGAGATCGCCCGCGACGGGATCGTCGCCGTAGATCTCGCGGAACGCCGAGTAGCTCACACAGCGCCGCGGACTTCCGATCGGGCCGCGCGTCGAGGCGCCGATGAACATCCCGATCGAGGTGCCGACGCCGACGATGGTGCGGACCCCGCTGGGGACTTCCTGAACGTAAACACCGGGATAGCTGAGGGCAGGGGTGACCGGCATGGACTCTCCTCCTTCCAATCACGGGTATTGGAGTGGCGTATCGACAAAAGTGCAGGATGACCGCGCGCGGATCAGGAGCGCAGGCGTCCGAATCGAGACAGATCGAGAACCAGGGGGCGGTACTGCAAGGGGTGACGGAGTTCCCTATGCACATTCTGACAATTCTTCCGGCAGAAACGTGACGTGGATCACAAGTTGCCGGGGATTTTTCACGCGGTCCGCGGCAATTGTTGCGGTCCTGCCGAGCGTTGGCTCGCCATTGGCCCTCGCGTTCACGACTGCACGCCTCGGCAGCGCAGGACTACGCCCGACGGGCGCGATGTCACGCCCAACGGGAGCGACATCAGCCTCCTTGGGCGTGATGCCAGCCTCTTTGGGCGTGATGTCAGCCTCCAGAGGCGTGATGTTAGGCCCGAGGGGCGTGAGATCAGCCTCAAAGAGCGTGATGTCAGCCCCAAAGGGGCGTGAGCTCAGCCTCGAAGAGCGTGATGTCAGCCCCAAGGGGCGTGAGCTCAGCCTCGAAGAGCGTGATGTCAGCCCCAAGGGGCGTGAAGTCAGCCTCGAAGAGCGTGATGTCGGCCTCGAAGGGGCTCCAGTTGGCCCCCCGATACTCAAACTTGGCCTCCCCGGCACTCAACTTGGCCTCGCCGGCACTCAACTCGGTCCCACCGGCACTCAACTTGGCCTCGCCGGCACTCAACTCGGTCCCACCGGCACTCAACTTGGCCTCCCCGACACTCAACTTGGCCCCGCCGGCACTCAACTTGGCCCCACCGGTACTCAACTTGGCCTCCCCGACACTCAACTTGGCTTCGCCGGCACTCAACTTGGCCTCGCGGACACTCAACTCGGCCCCGGCGGCACTCAACTTGGCCTCGCGGACACTCAACTCGGCCCCGGCGGCACTCAACTTGGCCCCACCGGTACTCAACTTGGCCTCGCCGACACTCATCTCGTCCCCACCGGCGCTCCTCTTGGCTCCGCCGGCACTCAACTTGTGGCCTCGGAACGGAACGCCTTCAGCGAACGCCATTGGATTGCCAGCCGGCCGGCCCACCGGCGGCTCGCAGGGGCTTTTCGGACCGCGCACTTCTGCCGGTTCCCTGCGGCGATGGCCTGTCCGCAGTACTCCTGTCCGCCGTTCGTCTTCAGCGCGAACTGCTCCAAGACCTTGCACCACGGTGTAGACTGACGACAATCAGCGTCCATCATTCCAGAAAAGATTCCTGAGGCGATGCCGCTCGCCGTGCGTGGAGGACCCCTCAGATGGGAAAGCGCCCGTCCATCGGAAATCGTAAGCCGGTTTCCCCGCCCGCCCCAGGCGGCTGGCCTGTGATCGCGCCGTATGCGCTGCTCTCCCTGGGCAGCTTTCTCGCCGCGTTGCTGCTGATCGGGTTGCTCCTCGGAAACGCGAGCCTGCTGGTATCCCTCGGCCTCGAAGGGCGCTTCTACTATCTCGCTCTCCTGCCGCTGGGGTTGGCCGTGACCGGGTTCCTCTTCGGCGCCATGCGCTCGTTTGCCCTCTACCGCGTCTCTACCCGAGGAGAGCGCGCGTCGACGTCGAATGGAACAGCGACGACGGCCCGGGACCCGGTGTGCCAACGCGAGCCCGCTTGTCCCGTCCCCTTCGCGGCCCGCAGGCGCCCGCCTGCGTAGCAAGTCGCGGGGAAGGTCCCTCGCCAGCGCCCCGGCGGCGAGACGCCGCCGCATCAGCCGCCGAGACGGCGGCGGTCCGCAATATGAGTAGAACCGCCTGCGAATGCCGCCCCTGGAGTATCAGATGAACGACGTCATCGAGGTCCACTACGTTCGCGATTACTTCGTCTGGCTACGGTTTCAGGACGGGACGTCCGGAGAAGTCGATATCGAGCCGTCATTCCGAGGGCCGGTCTTCGAACCATTGCGCAACCCGGATTTCTTCAGGCAGGTCAGCGTGGATCCTGAGATCGGAACGATCGTCTGGCCGAATGGCGCCGATGTCGCGCCGGAAATGCTCTACGAGCGCGTGCGGGTGGCGGTCTAACCCCAGGTCTAACTCGTACTTCTCACACGCAAAGAGAGGCACCGTCATCCCCCTCAGGGGTCGCAAAGTCTCAAAGTCGCGAAGTCTCAAAGAAGGTTCTTGCCACCCTCTTTGAGACTTTGCGACTTTAAGACTTTGCGACTCTTCACGGATGAGGAGTCCGCCGCCCGCCCTCCCTGCGTGTGAGAACCGCCGGCTAGAACGTCAACCCCCGCTTCCGCCCCGCCTCGCGCACCGCGCCGATGATCGCCTCGTCCAGCGTGTTCGACGCGGTCGGCAGGGTCTTCCTCCGGGCCGCCACGTACTTTTTCCGTTCCCCGTCGAGCTTCGCGATCTTCTTCTGGATGTCGCCGCGCTGCTTCTCCGCCGCGTCCACGTGTGCTTTGCGCTGGGCGACGGTCATGTTCCGCATCGGGGCCGGCAGGTCCGCGGCCTTCACCTTCTCCAGGTCCACCTTCCCGCTCTTCTTGGCGTCGACGAGGTCCCAGGTTGCGTTGTGGTAGTTGGCCGAGGCCTTGGCGATCTGGCGCTGCACATTGGCGCCCTTCTTCGCTTCGAGGTTCTTGTCCTGGGCGTACTGCCGCTTCATGCCTTCGGATCCCTTCACGCCGTAGGCAATATAAGTGTCATTGAGCTTCACACCCAGGGCCGCGATCTCGTCGTCCTGCGGCGCGTCGATCTCCGCGACCTGCGCGTTCTGGTCGATGGCCACGTACCGCCCGTCGGCCATCGTCGCGCCGACGCCCCACTTGGTCTCCAGTCCCTGGCTGCGGTCCCCGCAGAAGATGGTGTTGACGATGATCCCCCGCGTGAGGGCCTTCGCGCAGGAAGTGCGGTAGTCGACCGTCCCCTGCGTGAACTCTTCGTTCCCCGCGATGAAGATGACCTTCAGGTCGTCGGGCGACGCGCTCCACTGCAATCCGCGCAGGGCCTCGGCGATCACCTGTCCGCAGTACTCCTGCCCGCCGTTCGTCTTCAGCGCAAACAGTTCCTCGGAGATCTTGTCCAGGTCCGTCGTGAATGGCTGCACCAGCCGGATGTGCCCGCCCTCCGCCGGCAGGCTGTCGTTGCCATACTCGTACAGCGCGACCTGCAGTTCGGGGGCGATGCCGTTCTTCTTCGCCGTCCCGAACTCGTTCACGACGCGCCAGAGCTGCGTACGGGCCTGATCGATCAGGCCGTCCATGCTGTTGCTGGTGTCCAGCAGGATCGCCAGTTGGATGACCGGTTTGGGAACCGGCTTGGTGGCAACGGGATGCGCGCACGCCGTCGCCGCCGCGACGAGGAAGGCCACGAGAACCAGGGACCGTTTCATCTGTTTGCTCCTTGGATGAAACGTAAGGCGCGGCCGGGCGGCGTGGGGTACAAGGTGTGTAAAAGGACCACGCTGGAGGGCCGGTGTCCAGCACTCTGTCATCCTGAGCCGCGTAGACGGCGAAGGATCTCCTGATTAGCACAAATCATGTGCTACCGGCAGGGGATCCTTCGCCGTCTACGCGGCTCAGGATGACAGCAGGACCAATCAGTAGTTCAGGCGCCGCGCGATCCAGTTGCGGGCGCCGGAGCGCTTCGTCCCCTCGACGTCGAACGCGTACACGAGCAACGTCCGCCGTCCGGCGGTCCGGGAGCGGCCGCGGTGGAGGCTGCGGCTGCCGCTGAAGACGAGGGCGTCGCCGGCCTCCATCGTCACGCTGGTCCTCGGCAGGACGGAGAAGATCTGCGGGAAGGCGTAGGCGGGATAGAAGAAGGGCCGGACGAGGCTGGACGTGCGCGGGGCGATCAGCTCGGTCACGCCGTCGCTCTCGTTCTCGAGGGTGACCAGGGCGACGTACTGATGGCCGTCGAAGTGCCAGCGGAATCCGTCCTCGGGCTCGGTATAGATCTGGACGCGCACGCGGCGCACGGGGTCGTGGAAGGGCTCGACCGGGGCCGCGGCGAATTCCCCGACGGCGGCGCGGACACGGGCGCCGATGGCGGCGACCATCGGCAGCGATGAGGCGACTTCGTCGCCGCCGAGGATGGCGTAGCGGGGGCCGATGCCTCCGCGTCCGTTGACGCGGCGGGCGTGCGCCGAGCGGGTTGCGATCTCCGCGAGCACGGCCCGGCGCTCGTCGGGCCTGATGTAATCCGGCAAGTGCCGGAACGGCGGAGGCGCGCTCATTTCGCGTCCACTATAATCGGCGCCCGTCCGCTCCCTGATGCCTCTTTCCGAACCGCAGCGCACAATGCTCCGCGACCTCGCCGCGCACAGCGGTACGCCCCTGCTCGTCGTGAGCGAGGAGCGGCTGCGCGGCAACCTGCGCGACCTCCTCGCGGGCCTCGGTCCGGGCACGACGCTGCGGTATTGCGCGAAGACGAATCCGGAGCTGCGCATCCTCGAGATCGCCCGCGAAGAAGGTGCGCATGTCCTGACCAGTCACGAGGCCGAGGTGCGGCTGGCGCTGGCGGCGGGCTACGAACCGGAGCGGATCGCCTTCCAAAAGCCGGCGACGGACGCGCGCGAGCTCGACGCGGTCCTGGCCTTGGGAGTGCGCCGCGTGCACGCGTTCCGCGCCTCCGATCTCGACTTGCTGTCCGCGGCCGCGCAACGGGCCGGCGCCACGTTGCGCGTGTCGCTGCGCGTGGCCCTCGGGCGCTCGGGGATGCTGGTGCTTTCCGCGGCGTCCCAGCGCCTGGGTTTCGACCCCGCCCGCATCGACGCCGCTCCCCGCGAGGGCCTCGTCATCGACGCGCTCAACACGTACATCGGCACGCAGCAGGAGCGCGTCGAAGCCTACCGGCCCGCGCTGCGGGCGCTGGCCGCCATCGCCGCGCGGATCGGAACGATCGAGGAGCTCAACCTCGGCGGCGGCGTCCCCAGTCCCACCCTGCGGCGCGTGACGCCGGGACGGCTGCTGCATCGGGAGACGGTCCCACCCGGACCGGCGCTGGCGGACTATGCGCGCTCGCTGCGGGCGCTGTTCGACCAGGAAGCGCGGGCCCCCATGCGCTTCGCGCTCGAGCCGGGCCGCTCGGTCGCCGGAAACGCCGCCGTGCTCCTGACGCGCGTCGCGGCCCGGGAGGGCAACTGGCTCTTCCTCGACTGCGGCCGGAACGTGCTCGTCGAGTCCCCGCTGGCGTTCACCCGGTCCATCGAGCCGCTGGAGCCGCGCGGCGGACCAACGCGGAGCATGCACCTCTCGGGTCCGACGCTGAACACGCTCGACGTCGTCGAGATGCGGCGGCGCCTTCCGGAGCTTCGCACGGGCGACGTCCTCGCGATCGGCGACGCCGGCGCCTACACCCTGTCGCGGGGAGCGCGCTACGCCGGCCTCGCGCCGGCCGTCGCGCTCCTCCGCGTCGATGGCACTGCCGAGACCATCCGCCGCGCCGAGACCTACGACGACTTCACGGCGCCGATGGTGAAACGGTGACGGTCGTGGTCACCGGAGCCTCCGGCTTCATCGGGCGACCCCTCGTGACCGCACTGCTCGGAGCGGGACGCGAGGTGATCGCGCTCACCCGCGACGCCAGCCGGATCGAGCCGCGGCCGGGCCTGCGCGTCATCGAATCGAGCTATCACACCTTCGACCTTCCGGCGGGGTGTACGATCGTGCACCTCGCCGCAGTCCGCAACGCTCCCGGCACGCGAGCCTCCGACTTCGCCGAGGCGAACGTGGCGCTGACCGGGCGGCTCGGGCGCGCGGCCGTCGCCACACGCGCCGCGCGCTTCATTCACATCGCCACCGCCCTGGTCCTCGGCTCCTCACGCACGCCGCTCGACGCAACGGAACCCCTGGTGGCGACCGATGACCCCTATGTGGCCTCGAAGATCGCCGGCATCCGCGCGCTGGAGGCCATCGACGGACTGCCGCTGGTGACGCTGCTCCCGGCCATCGTCTACGGACCCGATCACCCGGCGGCGCCAAACCGCGTCACCGCGCACATGCGCCGCGTCCTGGCGCGGCCGTGGCGGGTGGCCGTCGGCGGCGAGGCCCAGCCGCGCAATCTCGTCTTCGTCGACGACGTCGTGGCGGCGATCCGGCAGGCGGAGAGTGCCCCGGCCGGCACGCGCCGTCTGGTCGCCGGCGAGAACGCCACGCAGGACGATCTGGAGCGCGCCGTGTTCGCCGCGGCCGGGCGCGCGCCGACCCCGCGCGTGGCCGTTCCGCGCGCGCTCGTCCGCGGGGCGGGCCGCGTCGCCGACACCTTTCTGCGCCGCGAGCAGGGCTGGTTGCGGCGCATCGACACGCTCCTCTCTCCCTGGTGTTTCCAACCGGGCGCCCCGCACACCTCCCTTCGGGATGGCGTCGAAGCGACGGTAAGGAGTCTATGAAACGCGATCTGCCCAACGACTGGGACGCCGTCGCCGCGTCGATGCCGGACTTCGGCACGGCCCCCTCGACCGCCTACTACCGCAACCGCGAGATCGCGCTGATCGAGCGGACGGCCGGACCGCTGGCCGGCAAGCGGGTGCTGAAGCTCGACCTCTGGAACGAAGCCATCAACACGCGCATCCTCGGCTGGATGTCCGCGCAGGGAGCGAACGTGGTGGGCATCGACGTGAGCCACGTCGTGGTCCGCCGCGCGCAAGAGAACTCCCGGCGCGAGAGCTTCGCGGCGTCGCTGCTCCGGGCCGACATCCGCGACCTCCCTTTCCGCGACGACAGCTTCGACGTGATCTACACCATGGGCACGATCGAGCACGTGCCCGAGTACCGGCACACCATCACCGAGATTCGCCGCGTCCTCAAGCCCGGAGGGACGGCCATCATCGGCGTCCCGCACTTCTGGGACCCGTTCCTCCGCCCGCTCATCGTCGGCATCATGACGATGCTGGGCCGCTATCCGTACGCGCCGGAGAAGTCGTTCACCCGCGCGGAGCTGCGCCGCGACGTCGAAAGCGCCGGGCTGGAGGTGGTCGAGATGACCGGCATCCTGGCCCTCCCCGGCGTGCTGCGCATGCTCGACCTGTTCCTGCACGTGCGGCGTGGACTGGCCCCGCGCTGGACGGCGTGGTTCATCAAGCCGTTCGACGCGGCCGAGGAGCGGTTCGCGTGGCTGGCGTGGATCGGGTACCTCGTGACCGCGGTCGCGCGAAAACGATGATCGTCTGGATCGTCACGCACCTCGCGCTGGCGGTGGCATTCGCATTCGTCTGCCACGGCGTCGGCCGTCTCCTCGTCCGAGACTACATCCGCGACGACGGCGCCGCGGCCACGGCCCTCGGCTACGGGATCCTCGGGCAGCTCCTCTTCGCGCTCGCTGCGTTGGGTATGCTCACGCGCGCCAACGCCGCCATCCTGTTCGGCACCGCGGCCGTCGTCTCCCTTCCGTCGCTCCGCCGGCCCGTCGCGTTCTCCCACCTCCAGCTCTTCGTCGCCGTCGGATCGATCCCGGGGCTGATCATCGCCATCTATCCGCCGGTCGGGTACGACGCGACGATGTACCACCTCGTGTACGCGAGGCTGTTCGCGGAGTCGGGGCGGCTCGTCTACGCGGACGCGCTGCGCTTCCCGGTGTTCCCGCAGCTCGCGGAGATGCACTTCACTGCGGCGCTGCTGCTGATCGGCGAGCGGGCCGCGCAGCTCACGCAGTGGATCGCCTTGCCGGTGACGGCGCTGTCGGCGGCGCGGCTGGTGCGCGAGGCCGGCGGCGGCGAACGGGCGGAGCTGCTCGCCGCGGCGCTGTGGCTCGGGACGCCGTACGCGGTCTACCTCAGCGGCAGCGGCTACATCGACGTCTCGCTGGCGATGATGGTCACGGCCGGATTTGCGGCCGCGCGGCCCGGCCTCTCGGGCGCGTTCGCCGGGCTCGCCGCCGCGACCAAGTATCACGGCCTCTTCTTCATCGCCGCCCTCGCGCGGCGGCGCGGCGTGCTGGTCTTCCTGGCCGCGGCGGCGCTCTTCGCCGCGCCCTGGTACATCCACATCGCACGCGCGACCGGGAACCCCCTCTTCCCCTACCTGCGCGGCATCTTCGGCGACCACGAGTACCGCACGAACATCGATCAGTCGATGCTGGACGCGATCGCGGACCCGCGGAGCGCGGTCGCGGCGTTACCGCTCGAGACCCCGGTCCAGACCGTGGTCCGCCGCGCCCTGCTCGAGCCCATCCGCCGCGGAGTCTCGCCGCACTCGCCGCTGCTCGTCCTGCTGCTGCCCTTCGCCGCCGCCGGTGCGGCCATCGCACCGGCGCTCCGCCGGCCACTCCTCGCCGCCGCGGTCTACGCGCTCATCGTCGCGCCCCTGGACTGGCGGTTCCTGATCGTCATCGTGCCCCTGCTCGCCGCCGCAATCGCCCTGCCCCTGGAGCGCCTCCTCTCGCCGCGCCTGGCCCGCGCCGCCACCCTCCTGCTCCTCCTGCCCGGCTTCGCCTGGGGATCGCTGCTGATCCTGGTCAAGTACGGGCCGATGCCGGTGACCCCGGCCGAGCGCGACACCTTCGTCGCCGGCCGCATCGGCGTCTACCGCGCCGTCCGCTCCCTCGGTCCGACCACCGTCTACGTTCTCGGCGCCCCGCAAATGGCCTACTACTGCCCCGGCCGCTGCCTCGGCGACGAGAGAGGTCCGTACCGTTTCCAGCGCGTCGAGCCCCTCCTGTCCGACCCGCCCCGCCTCGCCCATCTCCTCCGGGGATTCGGCGCTACGCACCTTGTGGTGGATAAGGAAAAGTACAGGTTCCGTCCTGCCGCGCCTTTCCGGCTGGTCTATGAGGACGCGCGCGCCGCTGCGTACGCGGTCGGGCGTTAGTGGTGGTCCCGTGCCAACGTCGCGAAGTGCACCGGCGAGCCGCCGGTGGACCGGCCGGCCAGCGGCCGGCGCGCCCTGTGGGTCCTGTAGTGCCGCCGACCCCGGCGGCCGTAACGCCGGCGCCCTCGCCGGCCGGGGGGGCCGGCGCCACGGCCGGCGGAGGCGCCGGCACCACAAGGAGCGCCGGCCGCAGGCCGGCCGGTCCACCGGCGGCTCGCCGGTGCGCTCCTCCGCACGCTTCAGCGCATCAGGCGGGCGACAACCACGCCCGCGAATCCCGCCGCGAGGCATCCGACTACCGTGGCCGCGACGTTCAGCGCCGCCGGCCCCCACGTCCCCGCCCGCATCATCCGCAACGTCTCCTCGTTGAACGCGGAGTACGTGGTGAAGCCGCCGAGGACGCCGGTGACGACCATGAGGCGGAGGTCGCTGGCGCGCACGCTCTCCATCGCCAGGGCGATGAGGAACGATCCGACAAGGTTCACGATCAACGTGCCCTGCGGAAGGCTAATCCCGACGAGATAGCGCGCTCCCGAGCCGAGCGCACCGCCGAGGCAGACCAACAGCAGACGAGTCACGCGCTCAGGATCGCACGGTCCGGCGCCGGCGGGGAGGTGCAGCCGATGGATCGGCGAGCGTGTACCCGAGGATGTCCAGGGCCGCGAGGTCCGCGGGGGCGATCTCGAGCCGGGCTCCTCGCCTCAGCGAGGGATCCATGATGCCGAGGGTGGTGCCGGTGAGCCGGTCGTCTTTCCAGTGGCTCGCCGAGCGGCCGTCTCCGCCCGAGCCGTCGTCCCGGCCCGTCGAGAGCTCAAGGATCTCGCCGCCCGCGAAGTACACCTGCTCGCCGCCGGAGCTCACGATCCGCGGGGCGGTAGTGAAGCTGTCCATGGTGATACCGGGGCGAAAGCGGAAGAGGTCGAAGACCGCGGGCGCGTGGACCGTCGCGCCGAGCTCGAGGTCGCCGACCTTGGACACGAATCCGAGCATGTGCCCGATCTCGTGCACGACGATGCCTTCGAAGTCGTTGCGGTTGTCGCTGATCCCGTCCGATGGATCGAAGTCGTACAGGTACGCGGAGTTGAAGCCGATGCGGGGCGCGGGATCGGACGGCGCCGCCTCGGCCGGCAGAATCCCAAGCACGCGGAGCAGCGCGGACGGTGCCTGATAGCGGGTGGTCGGGCCGAGGTCGGTCGGGATCGCGTCCGCCGGCAACGCGGCGTACAACGCGGCCTCGGCGGCGTTGTCCGCCCGGGCGATGAGCCGCTGCCGCAGTTCGGGATAGGCGCCCTCTGCACTCACCCGGTCGTCGGGGATCGCAAAACCGACAACGCCCGACCCGAACGGCTCGCCGAACAGCGTCGGCCCGAAGTCCGCGTCGACGTAGATCGTGACGGGATTGGCGATCCGCGCCTCCCATCGGGCGGCGGCGCGCTCAAAGGCCGCCTTCGCTTCGGGATAAGCATCGAGCTGCTCCGTCGCGCGCAGGATGATGTTCAGCCCCCGAGCCTCCGCGGAGATCGTGAACAGCAGGCACCAGGACAGGGCAATCAGGGAACGTTTCACCGGAGCGGGGAACAGCCACGCGGAGCGCCGGCTTCCAGCCGGCCGCTACGCCGGCATCTTGCCGGCGCGGCGCTCGCGAGGAACGGGCCGGCTGGAAGCCGGCGCTCCGTCGTTCCGCTATCATGGCATCGCGCGCCATGATCCACTTCTATCACGTGACGAAGCGCTTCGACCGCTACTCGACGGCGCTGAACGACATCACGTTCCACATCGAGAAGGGCGAGTTCGTCTTCCTCACCGGGCCCAGCGGCGCGGGCAAGTCCACCATGCTCAAGCTCATCCTTCGGCAGATTGCGCCGACCGAGGGGCAGATCGTCGTCAACGGGCGCAACCTGAATGCGATGAAGCGCTCGCAGCTCCCCTACTTCCGCCGCGAGATCGGGATGGTCTTCCAGGACTTCAAGCTCATCGAGCGCATGACGGTCTTCGAGAACCTCTCGTTCATCCTCACGGTCCTGAACGTGCCGTCGAAGGAGCACAAGCAGCGCGCCTATCAGGCTCTGCGCAACGTCAGCCTCCACCACAAACTGAATGCCTATCCGCCGCACCTCTCCGGCGGCGAGCAGCAGCGCGTGGCCATCGCCCGCGCGCTGATCAATGACCCGCTCGTGCTCGTCGCCGACGAGCCCACCGGCAACCTCGACCCCGAGCTCTCGCAGGAGATCATCCAGATCTTCGGCGAGGCCAACCTGCGCGGGTCGACGGTCCTCCTCGCGACGCACGACCGCGAGCTCATCCGCGCTAGCGGCCGACGCGTGATCACGCTCGATCAGGGACGCATCGCCGACGAAAAGGCGCGCACGATCGAGCATCGCGAGCGGAGAGAAGGACTGTTCGGAATCGGGGGCGGCTAGGTGGCCCGTGATTTCGTCGGAACGCGTAAAGAGCCCGAGGTCCCGTCCAACACGTTCTCCTGGTTCTTCCGCGAGGCCCTGCGCCGCATCTGGGTCTCGAAGCGGACATCGTTCGTGGCCGTGGCCATGATCGCGATCTCATTGCTGATCGTCGGGACCTTTCTCCTCGTCGCCGAGAACCTCGGCCGCGCCGCCGCGCAGTGGCAGGGCAAGTCGCGCATCGTGATCTACCTCCAGCCGGCGGCGACGGCGCAGGAGACGAAGGCCGTCGACACGTTCCTCGCCGCGCGGCCGGAGCTGGCGCGGCGCCGTCTGGTCACGCGCGAAGAAGCGCTCGCGCGCTTCAAGAGCTACTTCTCGAACCTGAGCGAAGTCGTCGGCCAGCTGGACGACAACCCGTTCCCGCCATCGTACGAAGTGGAGGTCGACCCGCGGCTCGCGCAGTCGCGCGGCCTGGTGAACAACATCACCGCCCTCCGCGCGATGGCCGGCGTCGAGCAGGTGCAGTACGACTGGGAGTGGCTCACGCGCCTGCGCCGCCTGGTCAACGTCATCAACCTCATCGGCCTCGTCGCCGGCGGCATCCTCGGCATCGCGGCATGCTTCACGATCGCGAACGTCATCCGCCTGACGATGCTCCTCTATCGCGAGGAGATCGAGATCATGCGCCTCGTCGGCGCCACGGAGCGGATGATCCGCGGCCCGTTCCTGCTCGAAGGGTTTCTGCAGGGCACGATCGGCGGCGTGCTCTCGGTCGGACTGCTGTTCGCGCTATACGAGATCTCACGACGCACGCTCGCGCCGTCCAGCTCCATCCTCTGGAGCTTCCTCTTCCTCGGATTTCTGCCGTGGCAGAAGATGGCCGCGCTGATCGCGGGAGGGATGTTCGCGGGCTGGTTCGGGAGCTGGCTGTCGGTGCGCGAGCGCGACTCCGCGTAATTTGGAGTGCGGAGGCAACGCTGCCTCCGCACTCCACGACAGATGCGCTAGCATCCCGCCGGCATGAAGATCGTCGAATGCGTTCCGAACATCTCCGAGGGGCGGAGGAAAGACGTTTATGACGCGGTGGCGGCGGCCGCGGCGTCGGTCTCCGACGTCACGCTGCTCAACGTCGATCCCGGCGCGGATACGAACCGCACCGTCATCACTTTCGTCGGCGCGCCCGAAGCGGTGCTGGAGGCGGCGTTCCGGCTGGTGAAGAAGGGCGTCGAGCTGGTCGACATGACCACGCACCGCGGCGCGCACCCGCGCATCGGCGCGGTGGACGTCGTGCCATTCATCCCCGTCGCGAACGTGACCATGGAGGAATGCGCGGAGCTCGCGCGGCAGCTCGGCGAGCGCGTCGGCCGCGAGCTGAACGTGCCGGTGTATCTCTATGAATCCGCCGCCACCACGCCCGAGCGCCGCAATCTCGCCGACGTCCGCGAAGGCGAGTACGAAGGGTTCGCGAAGAAGATCCTCGATCCGAAGTGGAAGCCGGACTTCGGTCCCGCGGAATTCATCGCCCGCTCCGGCGCGACGGTGATCGGCGCGCGCAAGTTCCTCGTCGCGTACAACGTCAACATCAACACGCTCGACAAGCGGCTCGCGAACCGCGTCGCATTCGACGTGCGCGAGCGCGGGCGCATGAAGAGGGATGAGAACGACCAGCCCATGCTCGACGATAGCGGGCAGCCGGTGTGGGAGCCGGGCCTGCTCAAGTCAGTGAAAGCGGTGGGCTGGGTGATCCCCGAGTTCGGCTGCGCGCAGATCTCGATCAATCTGACGGACCTCGACACGACGCCGCTGCACCTGGCATTCGACGCGTGCGAGGATCGGGCTCGCGAGCGCGGGCTGCGCGTCACGGGCTCGGAGATCGTCGGCCTGGTCCCCCGCCAGGTCCTCCTCGACGCCGGCCGTCACTACCTCGGACGCATGGGGCGCCCGACAGGCGTCCCGGAAGCGGCGCTCATGCACATCGCCATCCGCACGCTGGGCCTGAATGAGGTGAAGCCGTTCGATCCGCGCGAGCGCGTGATCGAGTACCGCCTCGCAGCGCACAAGACTCCGCGGCTCGCGGCGATGTCGCTGCGTGATTTCGTCGACGAGCTGTCGAGCGAGTCGCCCGCACCGGGCGGCGGCTCGGTGGCGGCGCTCGCGGCGTCGATGGCCGCGGGGCTCGCCGCGATGGTGGCCGTGCTGTCGCACACGAAGAAGGGTCTCGAGGCGAAGCAGCCGGAATTCGACCGCATCGCCGTGCGAGGTCAGGAGTTGAAGGAGAGGCTCCTCACCGCCGTCGACGCCGACACGAACGCGTTCGACGCGCTGCTCGCGGCGATGCGCATGCCGAAGGCGACGCCCGAGGAGGAGGCACTGCGGAGCGCTGCTCTCGCTGACGCCACTGTCGGCGCGGCGGAGGTGCCGCTCGGCGTACTGGAAGCGTGTCCGGAGCTGATCGACCTCAATCGCGAGATCGCGAAAATCGGCCTGCAGGCGTCGCTCTCGGACGCGGGCGTCGGCGCACAGATGGCGCGCGCCGCGGCGGCGGGCGCGTATCAGAATGTGTGCATCAATCTCGCGGGACTCGATGCTGGATTCGACGGGGCGACGCGCAAGCGCGCGCTGCTCGACCGCGCTGACGCGGCGTGGGCGCGGACGCGCGAGCTGCATGGGTCGGCCGAGGAGGAGATCCTCGTGAAACTGCGCGAGCAGGCATGACCAGGCAGCAGCATCGCGATCCCCACGACCCGCGCGATCCACGCGCGTCGACGCTGCTCGTCCCCTCGACCTCGTTCGACACCGGCGACTTCGTCCTCCTCGGCCTCCCCTTCGACGCGTCGATCCCGACGCGCGCCGGCGCGAAGCACGGACCGCAGGCGTTCCGTGAGGCGCTGCCGTCGCTGACGACGTTCGGCAACGGCGTAGAGCTTGCCGGCCGCGTCGTCCGCGACCTCGGCGATCTCGATCTGCCTCCGGACTCGATCCGCGATGCGCACGAGCGCGTGCAGTCCGCCGCGCGCGACATCTTCGCCGGCGGCGCGACGCCGTTCTTCGTCGGCGGCGACAACGGCCTCACCGGCGCGATCCTCCGCGGTCTCGCCGACGCGCGGCCGGACCTGAAGCTCGGGCTTGTCGTCATCGACTCGCACTACGACGTCCGCGAGTACGACGACGAAGACTCCCTCTCCAGCGGGACGCCATATCGCCGCGCGCTGGAGACTGGCATCTGCGATGGCTCGCGCACGTTCATCATCGGCACGCGGGAGTTCGCAAACTCGGCTTACTACGATCGCTGGGTGCGCGAGCAAGGGATCACGACGGTACCGGTGGATTCGTTCGACGTGTCGATCGTCGCGGACATCCGCTCACGGTTGGAGCAGACTTCGGATGCGATCTTCCTGTCCATCGACATCGATGCCGTGGAGTTGCCGGGTTCGTCCGCGGCGGCTCCGGGGACGTTGTCGTCGCGGGAGATGATCGCGATCGTTCGCACGATCGCCGGTTCGCCGAAGTTGATCGGCTGCGATCTGTCCGAGTTATCGCCGCCCTGGGACGTCAGCGGGATGACCGCGAAACTGGCGGCACGCTTGTTCCTGGAAACCCTGAGCAACGCGAAGGGTCAAGGGAGCCCTCTCGAAAAGTGAGCCCACAGGCCTGGTGCGTCTACATCCTCAGCAACAAGGCGCATACGCTGTATATCGGTTCGACGAACGACCTCCTCCGTCGCCGAGCCGAGCATAAGTGGAAGATCTATCCCAATGCTTTTACCGCGCGGTATACCTTCGACCGCTGTGTCTACTACGAGCTCGTTGACGACGAAGCAACCGCACGTGCACGCGAGAAGCAGATCAAGGGCTGGACACGCGCGAAGAAGGTCGAGCTCATTCAGAGCGTGAACCAATGGTGGCATGACATCACGCCGGATTTGACCGCGTTGTTTCGCAAGTAGGGTCGCTTTTCGAGAGGGCGCCGTTGACCCTTCGCTACGCTCAGGGTTAAGTCAGCTGCCGAACTCCCAGGCCATCTTTTTCATCACGCGGTCCACCCGTTCCACCATCTGCTGGATGTCCTTCTTCGCGTGCGCCGCGGAGAAGAACGCAGCCTCGAGCTGCGACGGGGGCAGGTACACACCCTCGGCGAGCATGAGGTGGAAGAAGCGCGCAAACTTTTCGCGGTTGCTCGTGTTCGCGGACTCGAAATCCACCACCGGGCCTTCGGTGAAGAACAGCGTCCACATCGAACCGACGCGATTGAAGGTGATGGGCACGTTGTGCTTGTCGGCCGCGGCGCGCACGCCGGTCTCGAACTCGCCGCTGCGCTCTTCGAGGTCGTCGTAGATCGACGAGTTGCGCAGCACGCTCAACGTCGCGCGACCTGAGGCCACCGCGACGGGATTGCCGGACAACGTCCCGGCCTGGTACATCGGGCCGAGGGGGGAGACGAGCTCCATCAGTTTGCGCGGCGCGCCGTACGCGCCGATGGGCATGCCGCCGCCGATGATCTTGCCGAGGGTGGTGATGTCGGGGCGGACGTCGTAGCGCGCCTGCGCTCCGCCGTACGCGACGCGGAAGCCGGTCATCACCTCGTCGAGGATCAGCAGCGCGCCGTGCTCGTCGCAGATCTCGCGCAGTCCCTGCAGGAATCCGGGTGCCGGCGGGATGCAGCCCATGTTGCCCGCGACCGGCTCGACGATGATGGCCGCGACCTCGTCGTTCATCTGCGCGCGGACGTCTTCGAGATCGTTGTAGCGCGCGATGAGCGTCAGTTTCGCCAGCTCCGCGGGCACACCCGCGGAGTCGGGGACGTTGAACGTCGCGCTGCCCGAGCCGGCCTTCACGAGGAGCGAGTCGACGTGGCCGTGATAGCCGCCGTCGAACTTGAGGATCTTCGACCGGTTCGTCGCTGCTCTCGCGAGCCGCAGCGCGCTCATCGTCGCCTCGGTTCCGGAATTGACGAGGCGCACCATCTCCATCGACGGCACGGCCTGGACGATCATTTCCGCGAGCTCGATTTCACCCGCCGTTGGCGCGCCGAACGAGAACCCGCGCGTCGCCGCCTTCTTCACCGCTTCGACGACGTACCGGTGTCCGTGCCCGAGAATCATCGGCCCCCAGGAGCCGACACAGTCGATGTACTGAAGGTTGTCCGCGTCGAAGATCCGGCCGCCCTGGCCCATCTCGATGAACAGCGGAGCGCCGCCGACGCCGCGGAACGCCCGCACCGGCGAGTTCACGCCGCCGGGGATGACTTCCTGTGCCCGTTGAAAGAGAGATTCCGATTGCTTCGCCATAGTCGGCGGGGATTATATGTAGCTTGTGGTCAGCCCCGAGCGAAGTCGAGGGGCCAACTGAGCACCTACGCCGAGCGCGCTGTGAACGACGCACGGGCAGCGTCCATCGGGAGCTCGGCGTTGGTGCTAACCTGGCCCCTCGACTTCGCTCGGGGCTTCAAGAAGCGGGCAGGATGATGTCGTGCACCCCTGTCCACACACCGTCGCGCTTGCCAACCTTCACCACCGCGAAGCCCTTCCGGCCGCGGACGCCGTTCGTGCGCGGGTCGTCGTCGAAGACGACCTCGTCGACATACGCCTCCGGCTTCCCCTCCGGCTGCACGACCAGGTGGATGTGCGCCGGGGCCTCGCTGCGGGGATAGCCGCCGGGGCGGATCGTGTCGATCCGATAACGGCCCTTCGCGTCCGTGCGCAGCTGTCCCTGCAGCGTGCCGCGCTCGTCGCCGGCCTTTGGCGGATAGATCCCTTTCGCGTTCGTGTGATACGCGAGCAGGACGACGCCGGCCGCCGGCGTCCGGCCGTCCGCGCGGTAGACGGTCCCGTTGATCACCATCCGGTCACCGGGCTCGGACAGCGCCGCAATGCGCACGTTGGACGTCAGCGACGAGAGGAGAACAGCCGCGATCAGAGCGAGCATGAAAGTAAGGATGCGCCCGCTGCGCGAGCGTTAACGCCTACGTTTGCTAATATTCGGACGCTCATGACGGAAAAGAAGGGTTGGGGAGACACGGTCAAAGGCTGGTTCATCGTCCGGGATTCGTCCGGAGAAGCAGAGGTCCCGGAATCGGGAGCGGAGGCTGCCGAGGATGAGCTGATCCGGCAGGCCGCGCACGCGGAGCCGGACGATCTGCCGGTCTTCACCTCAGAGCCTCCCCCCGCGCCTGAAGGGGAAGTCGACTTCGGGAGCGTGTACGAAGCCGCCGGCATCACGGCCGAGGAGCACGAGCGGGTCTCGCGGACCCTCGAGCTGCTCAGCTCCCTGCCGCCGGACACCGAAGAGGCGGTGAAGCGGCAGATCGTGATGGCGTCGCTGCGCGCATTCGGCGTGCCGATCGAGAAGATCATCGAGTCGGGCGCAGAGCAACTCCAGGCGCTGGAGGCCTACATCCGCGGCAGCGCCCGCGACACCGAACAGGTGACCACGCAGGGCGAGAAGGACATCCACGCGCTCGAGGAGCAGATCGCGCTGTTGCGCAAGGCCATGCAGGGGCGTGTCGAGGAACAGCACAAAGTCATGCGAGCCTGCAACGCAAAGAAGCTCGAGGTCCAGAAAGTGCTCGAGTTCTTCGGGCAGGATGCCGTCGCCAAGGTCGTGCGCGAGTCTCCGAAGCTGCACGAGCCGAAGAGCGAGAACTGAGGAGAGTCCATGGGTCTGATATCGCGTGTCCGGAATTTGTGGAGAGGGTTTCTTTCGCTGTGGATCTCGGGCATCGAGAAGGAGCATCCGGAGATCGCGTACGAGAACGCCATCAACTCGATGGTCGGCAAGTACGCGAAGCTCAAGAGCGCGACGGCTGCGATCATCCGCCGCCGCGAAGATCTCGAGGAGCGCTTCAAACACGACACGGCGGAGCTGCAGCAGACCGAGGCGGAGCTCAACACCGCCGTGGAGACCGGCCAGGACGATCTCGCGGTGGTGCTGATCCAGAAGAAGAACCAGCTCATCGCGCAGCTCGAGGAGCTGAAGACGGACATGGAAGCCGCGCGCTCGGACGCCGACTCGGCGAAGTCGTCGCTGCTGTCCGTGCAGGGGGAGATCCGCAAGCTGAAAGCGGAGCGCGAGTCGATGCTGGCGAAAATGCAGTCGGCGCAGGCGCGGATGCGTATTCAGGAGCAGCTCGACGGGCTCTCGGTCGACGACGAGGTGCGCGCGCTCGACAACGTCCGCACGCACATCCGCAACACGATCGCCGAAGCGAACCTCGGCAAGGAGCTCTCGGACACGTCGCTCGATGGGCGGCTCGCGAATCTGCGCAATCAGGTCGGCGACGTGCAGGCCAAGCAGGAGCTGGCCGAGCTCAAGGCGCGCAAGGCCGCGCAGCAGGCGGCGCAGGGGCAGAAAACGATGTGAGCGAGTTAAGTAGGGTCAGACCTGAAAACTCTACTTAACTCGCCTCTCCTGCGCCCTCTCTTCAGGCCCAGCGACGAACGGCCGGCCGCCGCTCGAACAGCCGCGCGGCCTTCGCGCTCACCGAGGCCAGCACCGCTTTCGCGGCATCCGCGCCCGATTGCGCGCCGCCGTTCATGTAGCCCTGGAAGTCGACGCTCGTGTGCTCGCCGGCGAAGTGGAGGTTGCCGACGGACTCGCCTTCCGCTCCGCCGATCGATGTCCACTGCCCCGGTAGATAGGCGGCGTACGACGCTTTCGTGAACGGGTGCGTCGGCCAGTGGAAGCGCGAGACGTTTCCGTTGAGCGCTTCCGTCGAGCCGGGATATGCCTTCTCGAGGCCCGGCATGAGCAGCGCCAGGGCTTCCTGCGCGGTCCCGTTGCCTGCCTCGACGCCGAGCTTTCCGCCCGAATAGAAGGTGATGCCGCTGTTCGTGCCCGGCTGCAGTGACGCGTTGTCCCAGACCAGCTGGAAGCGCTCGTCGCTGAGCGTGTTCCCGCGATAGCCGCGATTCTTCCACGGCCGGCCCTTGAATCCCGCGAACACTTTGGCGTTGGTGCCGTATCCGAGCTCCTGGATGGCCTTCTTCTTGACCGCGGGCAACGGGACGCGGATGTCGACTTCGCGCAGCATCGTGAAGGGGAGCGTGAGGACGACGGTGTCGAAGTCGCGATCGAACGCGGATCCATTCGGACCTTCGAAGGTAAGGATGAACCCTTTGTCTTTGGCGGTGATGGCGGTGAGTTTGTGGCGGAGGGAGACGATCCCTTCGTCCAGGCGGTTCGCGAGCTCCACGACGACGCGCTCGTTGCCGCCCTTGACCGTGAAGCGCTCGTCGCTGTCGCCGAAAGGCTTGAAGCCTTCGCTGGTGTCGGTCCCGATCATCTGGATCAGGTTCAGCGACGACTGCTGCTCCGCTTCGAGGCCGTATTCGGTCACGTAGGCGACGTGCAGCAGCTCGCGGATCCAGCCGCGCGCGCCGATCTTGTCGAGATACTCGGCGATCGACGTGTTGTCGAGGGCCTTCCCGTTCCCTTCGACGCGATAGCTGACTTCTTCGCCGAGGGAGTCGTAGTCTTTGGAGATCTTGCGGGCCAGCGGGACGAAGGCCTTGACCACGTCCTTCTCGCTGTAGTGGCGGCCGTCGAAGAAGAACGCCTCCGCCTTGATCTTGCTCGGCTTGCGGAAGTCCCACATCCCGAGCTTGAACTCTTTGACGAGCGCGAGCATCTCTTCGTGGCCGCTGTCGATGAACTCGCCGCCCAGTTCCGTGGTGAGGTCCGGCGCGAGCAGATTCTTGGCCGTGAACATGCGCCCGCCGGAGCGGCTCGACGCTTCGAAGACGTGGACCGGCACGCCGGCTTTGCGAAGCTTGTACGCGCAGTTCAGACCGGCGATGCCGCCGCCGACGATGGCCGTCCGCGGCTTCAACCCGCCCGTCTGCGCGAAGGCGGTGAAGAGATCCGGGGTCGCGGCGACGACGCCCGCAACGGCCGCCGTCCTGAAGAACTGGCGGCGCGAGATTCCGGGCCATTCTCCTTCGAGGACGCGATCGATGACTTCATCGGCCGGAAGCGTTTCCGACTTCGAGGCAAAAGCAGCAAGCTTCAAGGAACGGCGGACTAAGGAAAATAATGGGGTTCTCGACATGAAGGTCCTCGCGCCCTACGGCAGGATCAACACCAGACCGGGATAGATGAGATTGGGGTCGGCAACGCGCTCGGAGTTGAGGTTCCAGATCTCTTCCCACCGTTCCGGGTTTCCGAGCTCCTGGCGCGCGATCTTGCTCAGCGTGTCGCCGGCGACGACGCGGTGCGTCTTCCGTCCGACCACCGGCTTCATGAACGCCTCGGACTTGCTCGCGAGATAGGTCTTCATGAGGGTCGCGTATTGGTCGGACTCCTTGACCTGATCGAGAGCCTTGTTGACCTCGAAGACCAGGTCGTAGTTCCCCGAGGGGATGCCGACGGCGTACTTCGACTTGTTGAGGTTGTACTTGGCGATGACGGTGCGCGGGTGAGTCTTGATCTCGACCGCCGCGAACGGATAGTCATAGATCAGCGCATCGGCCTGGCCGTTCTCGACGGCCTCGAACCACCCCGAGTCACCGGAGAACTTGCGGATGGTGGCGTTGGGGATGTTGGCCTGGACCCATTTCTCGGCCGCGGGGTCGTCGTAGATGGCGATGACTTTTCCGGCGAGGTCGGAGACGTCGCGGTAGCTGGAGAGCATCCATTCCTGGACGATCATGCAGAGGCCGAAGTCGAGATAGCCGTTGCTCCAGTCGACGCCCTGGATCGTGGGATCGGGAACGTAGCCGGCCATGATGAGGTCGATGTCGCCTTTGCGAAGCAGGTCGGGAAGCTCGCCATAGTCGGCCTCCACGACGCGCACGCGCTCGGTGCCGAGGTGCTTGCCGATGCGCGCGGCGATCTGGAAGTCGAAGCCGTCTTCCTGCTGGTTCTCGTTGATGAAGTGCAGCGGCGGCGCATCGGGCTCCATGCCGACCCGCAGGACCTTGTCCTGGCGGATCTTCGCGAGAACGCCGGTCGGGCTTGGCTGTGTCGACGTGGGGGCGGTGCCCGTGGCCGTGCCCGTGGCGGCCGTCGTGCTCGTGCCGGATGTAGCGGTGGCCGGGTCCTGCTTCTTCTTGCCCGGCTTCGGCAGCTTGTCGCGATAGGTCCAGCCGACGTAGCCGATAATCGCGAGGATCACGGCGGTGATAAAGACCTTGGCGAATGGCGTAAGTCTCATGTCGCGCATGATACGGGAGTTTAAGTGGGGTCTGACCCTACTAGAATGGCGTCGGTGCCGACGAAAACGACCCAGGTGCCTCCGCGAAAACGCGAGGCTCAGCAGAAGCCCGCGAAGACCGACGTGCAGCGGGCGATCCGGGAGACCGCGAAGGACATCGTCACCGACGTCGTCTTCGAGAAGCGTCCGTATCTCAAGATGGCCTTCGGCAACCCGTACAACCTCGCGCTCTTTCTCGGCGGGCTGGCTGCCTCCGCGATCACGCTGAACCCGATCCTCGCCGCGGTGACGGTCGGCAGCGAATTACTCTGGCTGATGCACGGGTCGGAGTCGAAGACCCTCCGCCGGCTGCTCTGGGATCCGCGGTTCGAAAAGGTGCGCCTGGCCCTGGAGGCGCGCGAGCGCGAGGAACGGATCAGGGCCCTGCCTCAGGCGGACCGCGACCGCGTCGACCGGCTCGTCACCCGGCAGGAGGACATCAATCGCCTCGCCTCGCAGAATCCGTCGTTCACGGGCGAGCTGCTGCGGAGTGAGCTGTTCAAGACGCGCCGGCTCGTGGATGCGTTCGTGGAGATGGCCATCACCTGCTCGCGGTACGAGGCGTATCTCGAGACGGTCGATTTCCGGGAGCTCGAGAGCGATCGCAAGCACTGGGAGGGCCGGATCGAGTCCAGCCAGATCTCTCCTCAGGAGCGCGACGTGGCGCAGAAGAACCTGGCCGTGATCGAGAAGCGGCGCGAGAAGCTGAGCGAGCTGCGCGACTACCTGCGCGTCGCCCGCGGGCAGCTCGACCTGATCGAGAACTCGTTCCAGCTCATCGCGGACCAGATCGTCATGATGCAGTCGCCCGCGGAGCTGACCGGACAACTCGACGATCTGCTGGACGGCGTGGAATCGATCCGCCAGACCGCGCTGGACACCGAAAAAATTCTCAACACGATGGGGGTGTAGTGGCCGAGGTGCGCATTCTTCCTCCCTGGGCCGACGATCTGCGGCGCCGCTACCTGCGCGGCGAGGCCTCGATCTTCGTCCTTCACGGCAATGTCTACGACGTGGTCCTGAGCGGCGGACGCACGCTGACGCTCACCGAGTTCCTCGGCAACGTGCTGCTCAAGGACTCGAAGGAGATCGTCGCGGTCTACAACGTCGCCACCGGAGTCCGTTTTCTGAAGCAGCCGGCCGGGCTGGACGCGGACGCCGACGAGATGCTCTCGTCCGGGGAGAAGCCGCGCGTGCTCGCGGCCATCGAGCGCCTGCTCATGCAGCAGACGCGCACGGCGGTGATCCTCGAATACGCCGAAGTCGTCGCGCCGGCGGGCGACTCGAACTTTCAGAGCGAGGCTGATCGCGCCGCGATCGTCACGCTGCACCGCTGGTCGTTCCTCCCTGAGATCGAACGGAGCGACAACGTCGTCATCCTTATCTCCGAGAACCTGGCCGAGCTCGCACCGAAGCTGGTCTCGAACCCGAAGGTGGCGGTGGTGGACGTGCCGATGCCCGATCGCGAGACCCGCAAGGCCGCGGCGGCGCTCGCGGACCGCTCGTTGACGGAAAAGGAGGTCGACCGCTACGCGGAGATCACCGCGGGGCTGAAAGCGATCCAGGTCCTGACGATCCTTACGCCGCCGCCCGCGAGCGAGACCGAGACGCGCGATCGCGAGGCATTCATCTCCGGCATCCTCGGCAGCGCCGCGGACGTCCCGGAGCGCGCGCGGAAGCTCGCCCAGCTCACCGCCGGAATGGGCCGCGACGAGATCGCGAAGCTGCTCGCGCCCGGGGCGTCTCCGGTTGAGCAAATCCAGTCCGAGCGAACAGGGGCGGCGCGGCTGGAAGTGGACCGCCTGATCGCCCGGCGCAAACGCGAGATCATCGAGCGCGAATGCTTCGGCCTCGTCGAGTTCGTCGAGCCGCAGCACGGGTTCGACGTCGTCGGCGGGATGGAGGAAGTGAAGAAGGACCTCGCGGTGATCGCCGCGAGCATCCGCGACGGGCAGACTGCCCGCGTGCCGATGGGCGTGCTGTTCACCGGACCGATGGGAACGGGCAAGACCTTCGTGGCCGAGGCGTTCGCGAAGGAGTGCGGCCTCACGACGATCAAGCTGAAGAACTTCCGCTCGAAATGGGTCGGCGCGACGGAAGGGAACCTGGAGAAGATCCTCAACGTCATCCGCGCGATCGGGCAGGTCGTCGTCATCATCGACGAGGGCGACCGCGCCTTCGGCAACACGGACGGCGAAGGGGACGGCGGCACGTCGTCGCGCGTGATCGCGCGGATCAAGGAGTTCATGTCCGACACGAGCAACCGCGGACGGATCCTGTTCCTGGTCATGACCAACCGGCCGGACAAGCTCGACGTCGACCTCAAGCGCGCCGGCCGCCTCGACCGCAAGATCCCGTTCCTCTACTGCCAGACGCCGGAGGAAGTGGAGAACATCGCCCGCGCGCTGGTCCGGAAGAACCGCGTGAAGACCAGCGTCGACTTCGCCACGATCCGCGATGCATTCTCGAGAAAGCTCGTCGGCTACAGCAACGCGGACATCGAAGCCGTGGTGCTGATGGCGCTCGACGACGCCGCTCGCGAAGGCCTCGCGGAAGTGAGCGAGGAGCGCTTCATCCGCGCCGCCGCCGACTACTTCCCCAGCCGCGACACCGAGCTGCTCGAGTACATGGAACTGCTGGCCGTGTTCGAAGCGTCCAGCCGCCGGCTGCTTCCCGCGAAGTACGCGAACGTGACCCCGGAAGAGCTGGATCTGCGCCTGCGGACCCTGCGCGCGATCGTGGGCGGGCGGCGGTAGCGAAGCGCCGCCTTCCAGGCGGCCGCTCCGCCGGCTTCCAGCCGGCCGGGGTCCTCGCGAGTGCGTGCCGGCACGGATGCCGGCGGAGCGGCCGGCTGGAAGCCGGCGCTCCGCGGACTAATACGCGTTCTCGTGCCTCAGCCCGTGGATGACCGTCAGCGCGAGGATCTTCAGGTCGAGCAGCAGCGACCAGTTCTCGATGTAGTACAGGTCGTGCTCGATGCGCATCCGCATCGACGTGTTGCCGCGCCAGCCGTGGACCTGTGCCCAGCCGGTCATCCCCGCACGCACCTTGTGGCGGAGCATGTAGTGCGGGAACTCCGCGCGGAACTGCTCGACGAACTCGGGGCGCTCGGGGCGCGGGCCGATGACGCTCATGTCGCCGACGAGGACGTTCCAGAGCTGCGGCAGCTCGTCGAGTGACCAGGCTCGGATGAAGCTTCCCACGCGCGTGCGCCGCGGGTCGTCCTTCTGCGCCCACACCGCGCCGGTCGTGCTCTCGGCGTTGTTGCGCATCGAGCGGAACTTCACCATCTCGAACGGCTTGCCATCGAGGCCCATGCGCACCTGGCGGTAGAGCACCGGCGCGCGGTCTTCGAGCCAGATCGCAATGGCCACGATGACCATCACCGGCGAGAGAAGGATCAGCGCCGCGATCGCCACGACGAGATCGAAGCCGCGCTTCACGAAGCGGCTCCACCCTTCCAGCGGCGTCTCGGAGAGGTTGATCGTCGGCAGGCCGTCGAGGTCCTCCACGCGCGAGCGCAGCACCATGAACTGCAGGAGATCGGGGACGACGTGGATCGCGACGAGGTTGCGCGTCAGGCGGTCGAGCAGCGTCATCATCGCCTGCGCCGAGGCGTGCGGCAGCGCCACGAACACGTGGTCGATCGCGTGCTGCTTCACCACGTCCTCCGCGTCGCCGATCGAGCCCAGGCAGTCGAGGTCCGCGAGCGTTTCCTCCGAGCCGTTGCGGAGATAGCCGACGATGCGGAAGCCGAGACGATCGCGGTGCGCGTTCATCCGCTCGAGCACGGCGCGCGCGAGCTCGCCGTTCCCCGCGATCAGCACGCGGTCGAGGTCTTTTCCCGCGCGATGGCGGCGCTCGACGAACATGCGCACCGTCGTGCGGCCGAGCATCACGAAGATCATCGCCAGGGTCATGAACAGCGCGAGCGTCGCGCGCGAGTAGTGCGTGTCCGGCGAGCCGATGCGCACCCACAGCAGGACGCCGGAGAGGATGATCGTCGCGACTACGGTGCCCACCGCCACCGACAGCCACTCCTCCGCGCGGCTGCGCGTCGGGCGGATGCGGTAGAGCCCCTGCACGGCGAACGCGAGCGGGAAGACGAGCGTGACGATCGGCAGAAGCATCACATACGTCGACAGCTCCTGCGGACCTTTGACGACCGGGATGACCTCGTACTGGAAGCGGAGGAACCACGCCGTCAGCATCGCCAGGTTCGACGCCAGGGCGTCGTTGACGAGGTAGACCGAGGCGAGAGTTCTGTGCTTCGTTTCGATCATCGTTGCTGCAATGCCGCGGCGAACTTTCCGTCGAATACCGCTCGGGAGAACTTCCGCGCCTGCGCCCGGATCGTCTCGCGGTCCCACGCCTGCCCCTCGGCCGCATCGAGCGCCCGGCGCAGCGACTGTACCTCCGGCGCGTCGAAGAAAATTCCTGTCGTTCCGTCCACCACTGAGTCCCGCACGCCTCCTTCCCCGAGCGCGACGACCGGCGTGCCGAGGGCCATCGCTTCGAGCGGCGTGATGCCGAAGTCCTCGACGCCCGGCAGGATCAGACTCCGCGCGCGCGTCAGCCTCTCGATGATTCTATCCCTCGATACGGAGCCCATCAGCTCGACGTTGGGTCCGCTTCGCTGACGCAGTTGCTCGAGGAGAGGCCCGCCGCCGAGGATCACCAGCCTCCGCCCCTGCATCGCCTCGATGGCCAGCTCGATCTTCTTGTACGGGACGAGCGCCGAAACGACGATGTGGTAATCCTCGCGATCCTCGACCAGCGGCGCCTGGAGGAACGCATCATCGACGAAAGGATGAACGACCTCGGCGTCCCGTCCGTAGAAGCGCCGGATCCGGGCGCGCACGAACGTGGAGTTCGCCACGTAGTGGGTGACTTCCGCGGCCGTCTTCACGTCCCACCGCCGCAGCCATGGCGCCACCGAGATCGCGGCCGCGCGCTTCAGCGGCTTCGAGCGCGGGAAGTAGTCGTCGAAGCGATCCCAGATGTAACGCATCGGGGTGTGGCAGTAGCAGAGGTGCGGCTTGCCTTTCGCGTCGACACCCTTCGCCACGCAGTGGCTCGACGAGATGATGAAGTCGTAGCCGCCCAGGTCCCACTCGCGGATCGCGCGGGGGAAGAGCGGCAGGAGCTGGCGGTAATCTCTCACCCGGCCGGCGAGCCGCTGAATCGACGACGTCCGGATCGTGCGTGACTCGATCTTCGACGAGACGGAGCCGGGGAAGTGGAAGAGCGTGAAGAGGTCCGCGTCCGGGACCGCATCGAGAATCCCTTCGAGCACCGCCTCCCCGCCGCGCATGCCGGTGAGCCAGTCGTGAATGACGGCGACCTTCATTTCTTCGGTTCTGGCGTGGAGGCGAGCGGATACTCGTCCGACTGCGCGCACTCATCGCAGATGTGATCGTTGCGCAGATACTCTGCCGCCGGGATCGGCGCGAGGCACTTCACGCAATAGTGCTTTCCCGTTCGTTCCGGGAGCTCGCGCGGGGGCGGGTCGTCGTGCATGGCCGGGGAATCATAGCCGCGGGAATGTACGATTGTTACCGCAAGGCAGGAGGCACCCGAACATGATCACCATCCGCCGCGCCGCCGAGCGCGGTCACGCCGACCACGGCTGGCTCGATACGTACCACACCTTCTCCTTCGCCGATTACCACGATCCCGCGAACATGGGCTTCCGCGCGCTGCGCGTCATCAATGAAGACCGCGTGCGCGCCGGACGCGGGTTCGGCACGCATGGCCATCGCGACATGGAGATCATCTCGTACGTCCTCGAAGGCGCCCTCGGCCACCGCGACTCCACCGGCACGGACGGCGTTCTGCGTCCGGGCGAGGTGCAGCGGATGAGCGCCGGCACGGGCGTGATGCACAGCGAGATGAACGCGTCGGCCGAGGAGCCGGTGCACTTCCTCCAGATCTGGATCCTGCCGGAGCGCAACGGCATCGCGCCGGGGTACGAACAGAAAATGTTCGAGGACGACGAGAAGCGCGGCACGCTGCGCCTCGTCGCGTCGCCGGACGCACGCGACGGCTCGGTGAAGATTCATCAGGATGTGACGCTCTTTACGACGCTCCTGGATGACGGCCAGACCGTGACGCACGACTTTGCGCCGAACCGTTACGGCTGGGT
The DNA here is from genome assembly GCA_963821585.1 of uncultured Acidobacteriota bacterium. GTDB lineage: Bacteria > Acidobacteriota > Thermoanaerobaculia > Gp7-AA8 > Gp7-AA8 > QHVT01. The sequence goes on along the minus strand of CAWGEI010000003.1, from coordinate 349,147 downwards.
GCAGGTCGCGCGCGGCGAGGCGGAGGTCAACGGCCAGAAGCTCTCCGCCGGCGACGGCGCCGCGATCGCGGATGAATCACGGGTGACGCTCACGGGCAGAGACGCGGAAGTTCTCTTGTTCGACCTGAACTGATGACGCTGCTGTTCCGCTTTCTCTGGACGATCCTCAAGGCCCGATTCCGTTCGCGGATCGGGCCCCTCGACTCGTCCACCGTCCATTTCACCGTGCTGCCGCACGACTGCGACCTGAACATCCACCTCAACGCGGGCCGCTTCCTGAGCTTCATGGACATCTCGCGCGTCGAGCTCCTGGCCCGCATGCGCGTGCTGCGCCGCGTGCTGAAGAGAGGCTGGCGGCCGGTCGTCGGCGGTGCGGTGATCCGCTACCGCAAGTCGGTCCAGCCCTTCGAGCGCTTCAGCGTGCAGTCGCGCGTGGTCGGGTGGGACGAGAAATGGTTCTACATCGAGCACACCCTGAACCGCGCCGACGGCTCGATGGCCGCGATCGCGTACGCGCGCACACTGCTGCGCAAGAAAGACGGCACGGTCCATCCGCGCGAGCTCATCGAGCTGATGGGCCTGACGGACAAGGTCTCGCCGCCGTTGCCGTCGTTCGTCGAGGACTGGCGGCGCGCGGAGGATGGGCGGTGAGACGGCCGGAGAAGGCGAAGAGGATCGGCGAGATCCTCGACGAGCTTTATGCCGAGCCGCCGGTCCCGCTCGAGCATCGCGATCCGTTCACGCTGCTCGTGGCCGTGCTGCTCTCGGCACAGACGACCGACGCGCAGGTGAATCGGGTCACACCCGCGCTGTTCCAGCGGGCCTCCACTCCGGAGCAGATGGCGAAGCTGAGCGTCGACGAGATCCTGGCGTGCATCCGCGCGTGCGGGCTGGCGCCGACGAAGGCCAAGAACGTGAAGAAGCTGGCGGAGACGCTCGTCGCGGAGCACGGCGGCCAGGTCCCACGCGACATGGAAGCGCTCGAGCGCCTGCCCGGCGTCGGCCACAAGACCGCGAGCGTGGTGATGTCCCAGGCGTTCGGTGAGCCGGCGTTCGCCGTCGACACGCACATCCACCGCCTCGCCGCGCGGTGGAAGCTGTCGAACGGAAAGAACGTCGAACAGACCGAGCGCGACCTGAAGAAGGTGTTCCCGCGCGAGGAGTGGTCGCGGCGGCACCTGCAGCTCATTTACTTCGGGCGCGAACACTGTCCTGCCCGCGGGCATGAGCCCAGTGCGTGTCCGATCTGTTCATGGGCCGCGAGGCCCAAGCCAAAACTCAAGCCCTGAGCGAAGCCGAAGGGCCAACTTAGCAGCAACGCTGCGCGTGCACGAAGCGCGGTACATGTGCGGCCGCCCATCCGATCACGCAGCGTCGGTGCTAACCCGGCCCCTCGACTTCGCTCGGGGCTAAAGAGATAATCATTCGCGTCCCGTGCGGTCCATCGTCCTCGTCCTCGCAGCAGCCATCGCGCTCCCCCTCTTCTCTCGTGAAGTCGCGGTCCGGCCTGCGCCCGCGTGGGTCGAGCCGCTCGAAGCCGAGACTTCGCTGGCCATCGCGCGGCAGAACGTCCGCTGGGGCATCTACGATCTCGTCAACGACCATCAGGTCAACGACGACGCGCGCTACTTCCGCATCGCTCGCAAGGTCCTCTCCCCGAGCGGCGTCCAGAACGCCTCGGAGCTCGAGCTCGACTTCGACCCGTCGTTCGAGCGGCTGATCGTCCATCACGTGGACATCCTTCGCGGCTCCGCGCGCATCGACTCGCTCGAGCCGGACGAGATCCGGGTCATCGAGAAGGAAGACGACTCGGACTCGCGCATCTACGACGGCCAGCGTACGGCGCTGCTGTTCATCAAGGACGTGCGTCCCGGCGACGTCATCGACTACGCATGGTCGATCGAAGGCGACAACCCCCTCCTCGGCGGACGCTACACCGACGAGTACGACCTCAGCTCCGCCGTCCCGACCCGTCACCTCCGCCACCGCCTGCTCTGGCCGGCCGGACATCCGCTGAACTGGCGCGGCGGCGATCCGGAGATCACGATGCGCGGCGAGACCCAGGTGCTGGCATGGGAGCGCCGTGACGTCGACGCGCTCGACGTCGAGGACGAGATCCCGGCGTGGTACGAGCCGTGGGAATCGATCCAGGTGAGCGAGTTCGCGTCGTGGAAGGAAGTCGCGGCGTGGGCGGACGCGATGTTCGTGCTCGACGAGCGTTCGTCGTCCGAGGTGCAGCAGCTGGCCGCGAAATTCACCGCGGAGCATGCGACGCGCGACGCGCGCATCACCGCCGCCATCCGCTTCGTCCAGGACGAGATCCGCTACCTCGGCATCGAGATGGGCCGCAATTCGCACGAGCCGCACCAGCCGTGGGAGACACTCGAATCCCGCTGGGGCGACTGCAAGGACAAGACGCTACTGCTCGTCGCGCTGCTGCGCGAGCTGGGGCTGGAGGCATATCCCGCGCTCGTGAACACGCGGCTCGAGCACCGGCTGGCGGAGAAGCAGCCGTCGCCGTTCCTCTTCGATCACGTGATCGCGCAGGTTATCGACCGCGGCCGTACGTACTGGGTCGACGGCACGATCTCCGATCAGGGCGGCACGCTGGCGACGATCGAGACGCCGAGCGACGGCATGGCCCTGATCGTCGGCCCGCACACGAGCGGGCTGACGAAGATCGTGCCGAACGACAAGGGCGGGACGCTGGTCGAGCAGACGTACACGACCGCGGACTACGCGAAGCCGACGCTGCTCACGGTGAAGACGACGTTCACCGGCGCGGAGGCGGACGCGGCGCGGTCGCAGCTGGCGACGCTGTCGCTCGAAGACTACGCGCACGAGCGCATCAACGCGCTCGCGTTCGATCAGGCGAAGATCGAGGCGGACGGATTGCCGCGCGTCACGGACGATCGCCTGAAGAACGTGATCGTGGTGACGGAGCAGTACCACGTGCCGGAGCTCTGGAGCGACGGCAACTGGTCGTGGTACCCGCGCGTCCTGGGCTCGCACCTCACGCGGCCGGAGACGATGATCCGCTCGATGCCGCTGGCGTTCGCGCACCCGCTGAACGTGCGGCAGACGGTGACGTTCAACTTCCCTGAGAAGCTGGCCCTCCGCAAGTCAACCTCGGTCACGGAAACCCCGGCGTTCCGCTACGAGTTCAGCGTCGACGCGAACGGGAAGACGGTGACGATCCGCCAGTCGCTGCGGTCGCTGGCGGATTTCGTGGCGGTGCGGGACGTGCCGGAGCACCTGACCAAACTGAGCGCGGTCTGGAGCGAGATCGGCTTCCGGCTCGAGCCTCCGGGCGCGGTTGCAAAGCCCGAGAAGTCGTCCCTCTCGAACTGGATCGTCGGCGGCATTCTCGTCACTTGCTTCGTCGGCATCTGCTGGATGCTCGCGACGCGGCGGAAGCAGCCGGTGATGGTGCTGGAGTCGTTCCGTCCCGGCGAAGCGCCGGTGTCCGCGCTGGCGGTGGCGCACACCGAGGAGATCGACGTGCGCCTGGCGGAGTTGTCGTGCGCGTGCGGCGGAAGGCGCTACTCGTCGCCGGAGTTCCAGCGCGCCCGGTACGCGGAGCGCGATCTCACGATCGTGACCCGCAACTGCGGCGCCTGCGGCAAAGAGCAGAGCGTGTACTTCACCGCCGCGTGAGTTTTGTGGCACATACCGAGCTCGACTTAAGTGTCTGAGAGATTGCGCTCCGGCCGGCCGTCGATGTAGAAATCCTGCACACCGACTGAAATTTATTCATTGAAACGCCATGTTGCGGTCGGCACGCGTGATCTCCGTGCAACTTTGGAAAGTGAGGTAGTGGCTTGCCAGGGGCTCGGGGTAAGAAAACGAAGGAGAACCTCGAGGTATGCGCAGCATTGGTAAAGTCAAGTGGTTCAACGATGCGAAGGGTTTTGGATTCATCACCACGGAGACCGGAGAGGACGTGTTCGTCCACTTCTCCGCGATCCAGTCCAAGGGCTTCCGCTCGCTTCCTGAAGGAGCTCAGGTCGAGTTCGATCTGATCCAGGGTCCGAAGGGCCTGCAGGCAGCGAACGTCATCGCCGTCTAACGAGCGACGAGCCACCACAACGAAAGGACGGCGTACCCGCCGTCCTTTTTCATTTCCCGGGATCGCCTGATGAAACGACTCCTCATCGCCGTCGCGCTTCTCACCGCCACCGCCACCGCCGCCCGCGCCGCCGACATCGACGTCGTCCGGCAGCAGTTCCTCGGCTACTCGACCGCCGCCGGAGCCGACCGCAATACGCAGCGGATGTCCGAGGCGCTCGGGGCGCTGGAATCCGTGGCGCGGTCGCATGCGAACGCGCTCAACAGCGACGGCAGCTGGCCCGACCTCGCCTACAACCAGACGCCGGAAGGCGACTGGGGGCCGTGGTGGCACACGCAGCGCCTGTGGGTTCTGGCGAAGGCGTACCAGACTCCCGGGCAGTCTCTGTATCGCAGTCCCGCGCTCCTCGTGGACATCGACGCGGCGCTCGCGTACACGAAGACGTTCTACGGCGCGACCATCATCCCCACCGGCAACTGGTGGTTCTGGACGATCGGCATCCCCATCGACCTCGCACCGACGCTCGTGCTGATGCGCGATCAGATGAATCCGGCGACGTACGACGATCTCGTCACGGCCATCCATCTGCGGATCGGCAGCTCGCCGGCGGCGCGCGGCATCATCGGACCTACCCCGACGGGCCAGAACCTGGTCTGGTCCTCGTACACACACCTCTGCCTCGCCCTGCTGAAGAACGACGAGCCGATGCTCGCGGCCGTGCGCGACGCGATGGCATCCGTCGCGCGGCCGACGTCGCTCGAAGGGATCAAGCGCGATCGCTCGTTTCACCAGCACGGCGCGCAGCTCTACACCGGTGGCTATGGCGGTCAGTTCGCGAGCGACGTCGCGCGCTACGCGTTGATCACGCGCGGCACGGCGTACGGGCTGCCCACGGACGCGCTCGCGTCGTTCATGGACTACGTCGCGGACGGCATCGCGTGGTCGCTGCACGGCGATTACTTCGACGTCTCGGTGATCAGCCGCGAGGTCGTCCGCCCGACGACGACCGGCTTCAACGGCATGGCCGCGCTGGTGCAGGCGGCGCAGATCGCGAGCCCGCGCACTGCGGAGATCCGCTCGTCCGCCGCCAAGATGCTGCAGTCGTGGCGCGGCACGATGAGCACGGAGCTCGCGGGCGCCGCTGCACTCGTCGAACAAGCGAAGTATGCGGCAGTGTGGCCGTCCGGGCATCGCCACTACTTCGCGTCCGACTACACGATTCACCGCCGCGCCGGCTGGTTCGCCTCGGTGAAGATGTTCTCGACGCGCACGAAGTCGGGGGAGAAGACGAACGAGGAGAACCTCCTCGGCTCGCGCCAGTCGGATGGCCGCTTCTATCTCGTGCTGCGCGGCGACGAGTACTTCGGCCGCAACATCTGGCCCGCACTGGACTGGACGCGCCTGCCCGGCACGACCGTCGAGCAGAAGGCGGACACGGCGAGTGACGTGTACGGCTACGGTACGCGCTCGTTCGCGGGCGGCACGGGCGACGGACAGAACGGCGTCACGGCGATGGAGCTCGCGCCACTGTCGTCCGCGCTGACCGCGAAGAAGTCGTGGTTCTTCTTCGACGACGCGATCGTGTTTCTCACGAACAGCATCCGGTCGGCGTCGGGCAATCGCGTCGAGACGGTGGTGAATCAGGTCAGCACGTCGTCAACGCTCACGCGCCGCAATGACTGGGTGCACCTCGACAACGTGGGCTACTGGTTTCCGGCGTCGTCCGCCACGCTGCAAACCGCGCGCGAGAACCGCAGCGGCACCTGGGCCTCCCTCGGCGGCTCGACCGATACAACCATCCACACGAAGCCGTTCGTGACGATGTACTTCGATCACGGGGTCGCACCGGTGAATGCGACCGCGGAGTACGTGATCGTCCCCAACATCACGTCTGCCGCGATGCCGGCCTGGGCGGCGGCGCGTCCGTTGTCGATCCTCATGAACAACGACAACATCTCCGCCGTCCGTGACAACCGCACCGGCAACCTCGGCATCACCTTCTGGCGCGCCGCCGCGATCGAGGGCATCCAGTCGTCGTCCGCCGCGGTCGTCTACATCGCTGGCGACTCCGACACCCTCCACGTCTGGACCGCCGACCCCAACGCCACCGCCACCGGCACCTTCACCCTGACCATCCCCGGCAACTGGGAAACGACCGGCGTACCGTCCACCCGCGGCACACGCGCAATCTCCCTCACCCTCCCCCGCAACGCCGGCCAGACCACCCACGTCGTTCTCACCAAAGGCCCGGTTAAACGCCGCACGACGCGCCGGTAAACGCGGAGCGCCAACTTCCAGTTGGCCGCTCCGCCGGCTTCCAGCCGGCCGCCCCGAGGTACACTCCTCCCTCCACACACGTCCGCTTCGCGTCTCTCCTCTCCTCGGCGCACCACGCAATGCATGCCGAGAAACTACTTCCTCAAAACCCTCAACGACGTCACAACCCGCACCCGCGGATATCTCCCCCATTGGGAGTTGCCCGGCGCAACGTACTCAATCACCTTCCGCCTGCACGGTTCCCTCCCACGCGAGGCCGTAGCCCGGTTGAACGAAGAGCGGTGTGTCCTCAAGCGAATGATCACCGGCAACCTTCGCCCCATGACCGCCATCGAAGAGATGCATCTCCGCGCCCAGATGGAAACACGCTACGACGACACGCTGCACACGAGCCATACGATCGAGTACTTGAGTCATCCTGATGTCGCGAACGTCCTCGCGAGAACGCTGACGCACTTCGACAACGAGCGATATCGCCTCGACGCGTGGGCGATCATGCCGAACCACGTGCATGTCGTGCTCACACCGTTCGCGCCTTATGGATTGGCGGAGATCATTCACTCTTGGAAGTCCTACTCGTCGAACCGTGCAAATGGGATTCTCGGGCGACAGGGAACGTTCTGGCATCGGGAGTATTACGACCGGATCGTTCGCGACGAGCGGGACCTCGCGGACACGATCGATTACGTGTTGAGGAACCCGGAAAAGGCGAGACTGAAAGATTGGCCTTGGACGAGTGCCGGCTGGAAGCCGGCGTAGCGGCCGGCTGGGAAGCCGGCGCTCCGACTGCGAATCTTGAGATCACAAATTGTGATCTCAAGATTCACTCGAAGCGGAGGGCCTCGATCGGATCGAGGCGGGCGGCTTTGAAGGCGGGGTACCAGCCGAAGCCGGTGCCGATGAGCGAACAGACGATCAGGCCCGTCAGCGCCCAGCCCCAGGGGAACACCATCGCGATGTCGAGCCAGACCGCGATGCCGTTGCCGCCGGCGACGCCGAAGAGGATGCCGAAGATGCCGCCGAGCTCGGAGAGGACGACGGCTTCGAGCAGGAACTGGCGGACGATGTCCTCGCGCCGCGCGCCGATCGCCTTCCGCACTCCGATCTCGCGCGTGCGCTCGGTGACGCTCACCAGCATGATGTTCATGATGCCGATGCCCGCCGCCAGCAGCGCGATCACACTCACCACGAACGCACCGACGCGGATCGTGTCCGCCACCTGCGCGAACGCGGAGATCAGCGTGTCGTTCGAGTACACCTCGAAATCGTTCTCCTCGCCGAGCTTCAGGCCGCGCGCCGCGCGCATCGCGCCGATGGCCTTGTCCAGGGTCTGGTTGTACGTCGCCTGCGACGTTGACTGAATAGCGATGTTGATCGACCGGTTCACGCGGCCGAAATCGCCGAGGAACCGCGTGATCGGCATGATCAGCAGGTCGTCCTGACTCTGTCCGAACGACGAGCCCTTCTCCGCGAACACTCCGACGATGTGGTACGGCTTCTCGTTCACCTTGATCGTCTTCCCGATCGGCGTTTCATTCGGGAACAGCTTCTTCTGGATGTTCGTCCCCACCACGGTCACATTGCGCGCCAGCGCGACGTCTTCCGCCGACAGATTCCGTCCATAGCCCAGCGTGTACGAGTTCGCGACCAGGAAGTGCTCGTTCGTACCGACCAGTTCGAGCCCCTGCAGTTTCACCTTCCCGTAGCTCACCGGCTTGCCGCCGTCGAAGATCTTCGGGCAGATCGCGCTTGCCTCCCCGCCCATGAGCCGCTCGAGCTCGCGCACTTCCGCGAGCGTGATGTTGCGCCTGTTCGCGTACTTCGTCTCCGGATCGCTCGTGTTGACGGCCGGATACTTCCCGAACTGGAAGATGTTGCTGCCGAGGAAGCTGAGGCCCGACTCGATCGAGCCCTGAATGACGTTGAGCGCCGTCATCACCCCGATCACCGAGAACACACCGATCGTCACGCCGAGGATCGTCAGCGCGGAGCGCAGCTTGTTCGTGCGGAGCGCGCTCAGAGCAATGCGGATGGTCTCGGAGAATGGCATCGGTCACTCGTAGCGCAGCGCTTCGATGGGATCCAGCCGCGACGCCGACAGCGCCGGCGCGAATCCCGAAAAGACACCGGTCAGCGTCGACACAATCAGCCCCGTGACCACCAGACCGCCGGAGAACTGCATCGGGAACGACGGGAACGCCGACGCGACCGCCGTCGTCAGCAGCCACGAAAGGCCCAGGCCCACCATGCCGCCGACGAGACAGATACAGACCGCCTCGATCAGGAACTGCAGGAGGATGGTGCGGCGCCGCGCCCCGACCGCCTTCCGCGTGCCAATCTCCCGCGTGCGCTCCTTCACGCTGACGTAGGTGATGTTCATGATGCCGATCGCGCCGACGAACAACGCCAGCCCCGTCACGAACAGGCCCGCCACGGCGATGCCTCCCTTGATCGGGTCGATCGTGGTGCGCAGCGCCTGCTGCTCATTGATCGAGAAGTCGTCCCTCTGCTCCGGCTGCAGGCCGCGCACGCGCCGCATCGCCCCCGTCAGCTCGCCCTTGGCCACGTCCATCCGCAGCTTGTCCCGCACCTTCACCCGGATCGACGTGTCGAGCCGCGAGCTGAACCCCTTCATGAACGCCGGCAGCGGCACCACCGCGTACGTGTCGAAGCTGAACAGCCCGAGAAACGTCCCCTGCTTCGCGTAGACGCCGAGGACGCGGAACGGCGTGCCGCTGATCATCACCGTCTTGCCCAATGGCGACTCGTTCGGGAACAGCGCTTCCGCGACATCGGATCCGAGGACGACCACATTCCGCCCGCTGCGCGATTCCGTCTCGTTGAAGAAGCGTCCCTCCCGGAACGTGGGCGTCGACGTGATCAAAAAGTCCGCCGTCGTCCCCTGCGTGAACACGCCGCGCACTTCATTCTCGCCGTACTTCACCGAGCGCATCGTATTCATCGTCGGCACGGCGATGACCAGCTCCGAATTCGGCGTATCCGCGATGATGCGATTGAGCTGCTCCGCGTAACGGAAGTTCATCACGCGCCGGTTGCGGTAGTTCCACCAGTCGTCCACGCGCGACCACGGCCACTTCTCCACGTACAGGATGTCGTCGCCGATCACCGACAGGCTGCGCTCGAAGCCCGTCTCGATCCCGCCGATCGCGGAGCCCATCAAGGTCACGGCAATGATGCCGATGATCACGCCGAGGGCCGTCAGCGTGGAGCGCATCTTGTGCGCGCGGATCACCAGCAGGGCGATCCGGAAGGACTCCGTCAGCTCGATGGCCAGATCACGAATGATCATGTCTTCTCTTTTTCGATCGCGACTTTCGCTCCGTCCTTCAGCCTGCGTGAGATCGCCGTATACGACCCCGACACCACCTCATCGCCCGCCTGCAAGCCGCTGCGGATCTCGATGAACGTGTTGTCCGCGATCCCGGTCTCCACTTTCTGCATCTTCACCGTCTCGCCGGTCTTGATGAAGACGACACGCTGGAGTTTCGACCGCTGCGCGCGCTCTTTCTTCTTGTCCGCCGCTTCGTTGGTGACGCCGGCGTTGTCCTCGCGCTGCTCCGCTTCCTCGCGCAGCCGCTGCCGCTCCAGCTCCTCGGGCGACAGATTCGATTCCGTCGACCGCACGGTGACGCTCTGGATCGGCACCGCGACGACGTTCTTCACCGTGGCCGTCTCGACGTCCGCGGTCGCGCTCATCCCCGGACGCAGCTTCACCGAGCGATCGGGGATGCTGATCTTCACCTCGAAATTCGTGACCTCTTCCTGCGACCCGGCATTGCGCGTCAACGCCGTGCTCGCGATCTCGCGCACGATGCCGCGGATCTCACGATCGGGATACGCATCGACGCTGATCTTCGCCGTGTCGCCGACCTTCACGTCGACGACGTCGTTCTCGTTGACGTTCACCCGCGCTTCCATGTTGTCGAGGTCCGCGATGCGCATCACTTCCGTGCCCGCGAACTGGCTCGTGCCGACGACGCGCTCGCCGACGCGGCTGGTGAGCGAGCTGATGGTGCCGGTCACGGGCGCGTAGATGACGGTCTTCGACAGCGCCTCGTTGATCTGTCGCAGCGACCCTTCCGCCTGCGCGATGTTCGACACCGCGCCCTGGTACTGCGCCCTCGCGCTGTCGTACGCCGCCCTGGCGGAGTTGCGCTCCGACTCAGAGACCAGCCCGCCCTCGTACAGCTTCTCGATGCGCCGGTAATCGGACTCTGCTTTCGAGAGCGCCGCGCGATTGCTCACGCTCGCCGAGCGCGAGCCGCTCAGCGCGGCCTGTCCCGACTCGACCTGCGCGCGATAGGTGTCGGGTTTGATGCGGAGCAGGAGCTGCCCGCGCTGCACGACCTGCCCTTCCTTCACGGCGAGCTCGACGATCTCGCCCGACACCTCGGGCGCGATCTTCACTTCGTTTTCCGGCTGGATCTTGCCCGTCGCCGTCACGATCTCGGTGATGTTCGTGCGAAATGCCTTCTCGGTCGTGATCGGGATCGGCTTCTCACGCTTCTTCGACGCGGCCATCGCCGCGACGGCGATTGCCACGACGGCAATGATGCCGATCCAGATGAACAGTTTTTTCCTGGAACGCTTCGGACGTTCTGCCATGACAAGAGCATACGTCGGCTACGAAAAAAGTTCTCGTGTAGCTAGACTGCCCCCTGAATGCTCGTTCTCCATGCCGCGCTCGACGGCGACTCGCTCCTCTTCTGGACCGAGCCTCACGACGACGTCGACGCCGCGCTGCAGCGCGCGGAGCTGAACGTCCGAGGCGAGCTCGTCGAGATCAGCGCGAAGCTCCCCGCGACGCCCTCCACGCCGCTGGTCGGGAAGATGAAGCGCGGACCGAAGCAGGCCCTGCGCACGGGTGACTTCCTGCCGGTCCTCGCCAAAGCCGCGGGCGAGCGCGTGCTTGCGCCGGGGGTGCTCGTCGGCGCGGACCTCGCCTGGTGCGCGATGGCCATGCGCTACGCCGCCGCGCTCGTCGCCCGCGGTCATGTCGCGCCCGCCGTCGAAGGCGATCGCGCGGTGTGGATCCCCGTGCTCATCGGCGATGAAGCGGAGCGCTTCGCGTCGCTCGTGGCCAGCGTCCCGCCGGCCGCGCTCGCATTCCGCAAGACCGATCCGCGGGAGCTCCTGAAAGCGCTCGTCGACACCATTCTTCGCGATGCGGCGGCGCCGAGGAGCGGGGGTTCGTCCCTCCACGACCGTTGGCTCGCCGCACTCACCACGCGCGACGGTCGCATCGACGCCGGCGAGACCGAGCTCGCGCGGCTCCGCGCCTCGGTCGACGCATGGCTGCGTCCCATGCTCGCGCAGGCGCAGGCGCCGTTCCGTCTCGCCTTCCGGCTCGAAGAGCCACCCGCAGACCCAGCTGAAAACAGCGCCCCGTGGCACCTCGCCTATCTCATGCAGGGCCGCGAGGATCGCAGCCTCCTGCTGCCTCCCGACAAAGCTCCCCGCGAACTCCTCCTCCGCTCCCTCGGCGAAGCCGCGTCCATCAGCAAATCCGTCGAGCGCGGGCTGCAGCTCGGCAACGTCGAAGGGCTCGACACCGACGCGACCGGCGCGTTTGCGTTCCTCACCCGCGACGCGGCGGCGCTCGAGTCCGCGGGCTTCGGCGTCTTCCTCCCGTCGTGGTGGAGCCGCAAGGGAACGAAGAAGCGGCTGGCCCTGAAGGGCACCGCGCGTCCGCCGAAGTTCACCGGCAGCAGTGGACTGACGTTCGCGTCGGTCGTCGAAGTCGACTGGCGCGTGGCGATTGGCGACGAGGAGCTCACGGAGAAGGAGCTGAAGCAGCTCGCGAAGCTGAAGACGCCGCTCGTCAAAGTGCGCGGGCAGTGGGTGCAGCTCTCGGCCGAGGAGATCGGCGAGGCGCTGCAGTTCCTCCGCAAGAAAGAGAAGACCAGCGTGCGCGATCTCATCCGCACGCGACTCACCGAAGCGACCGGCACGCTGCCGATCGAAGAGATCGAGGGTACGGGCGCGGTCCGCGATCTCCTGGAGCGCCTGGAAGGAAAGCGTGAGTGGGAAGAGCTCCCGGAGCCCGAGGGCTTCGAGGGGACGCTGCGTCCGTACCAGAAGCGCGGCTACTCGTGGCTCCGTTTCCTCGAGCGCGCCGGCCTCGGCGCCTGTCTCGCGGACGACATGGGCCTCGGCAAGACCGTGCAAACGCTCGCGCTGCTGCAGAGCGACTGGCCGGAGCACCGGCGTCCCGTGCTGCTGATCTGCCCGACCTCGGTGACCGGCAACTGGCTGCGCGAGGCACAGCGGTTCACGCCGTCTCTGCCGGTGCTCCTCCATCACGGCACGAGCCGCGCACGCGGCGAGAAGCTCGTCGACACGATCAACACCTCGGCGCTCGTGATCTCGACGTACTCGCTCCTGCACCGGGAGCTCGAGACCTTGAACAAAGTCTCCTGGCGCGGCGTGGTCCTCGACGAAGCGCAGAACATCAAGAACAGTGAAACGAGGCAGGCGAAGGCGGCGCGGGCGATCCACGCCGACTTCCGGATCGCCCTCACCGGTACGCCGGTCGAGAACAACGTCGGCGACCTCTGGTCGGTCATGGAGTTCCTCAACCCCGGCCTCCTCGGCAGCGCGAGCGAGTTCCGCTCGTCGTTCTTCCTCCCCATCCAGACCCTCCGCGATCCCGACGCGACCGCGGCGCTGAAGCGCATCACCGGCCCGTTCATCCTCCGCCGCCTGAAGTCCGACAAGTCGATCATCGCGGACCTGCCGGAGAAGAACGAGATGAAGGTCTTCTGCAACCTCACGAAGGAACAGGCCACGCTCTACCGCGCGGTCGTCGACGAAGTGCAGGACGATCTCGCCAGCTCCGAAGGGATCGAGCGCAGAGGACTGATCCTCGCGACGCTCAGCCGCCTCAAGCAGGTCTGCAATCACCCCGCGCACTTCCTCGGCGACAACTCCGAGCTGCCGGGCCGCTCAGGCAAGCTCGCGCGGCTCACGGAGATGCTCGACGAATCCGTCGCCGCCGGCGACTTCGCGCTCGTTTTCACCCAGTACGCGGCGATGGGGACGCTCCTCCAGCGCCACATCGCCGAGTCGATGGGGCTGGAGTCGCTCTTTCTCCACGGCGGCACGCCGCGCAAACGCCGCGACGAGATGGTCGAGCGCTTCCAGAACGACGCCGGCGCCCCGCGCATCTTCATCCTCTCGTTGAAGGCCGGCGGCACGGGACTCAACCTCACCCGCGCGAGCCACGTCTTCCACTTCGATCGCTGGTGGAACCCGGCCGTGGAGAACCAAGCCACGGACCGCGCGTTCCGTATCGGTCAGACGAAGAGCGTGCAGGTCCACAAGATGGTGGTCGCCGGCACTCTGGAGGAGCGCATCGACGCAATGATCGAAGGGAAACAGGAGCTCGCGCAGAACATCGTCGGCACGGGCGAAGGCTGGCTGACGGAGCTGTCGAACGCGCAGCTCCGTGATCTATTGACCCTGAGCCGCGAGGCGATCGCCGATGCGTGAGATTCCAGCAATGTGGTGCCGGCGCCCCGCCGGCCGTTTCGCCGGCGCCCCGCCGGCCGTTGGCACACGCGCCGCGAGATCCTGCCGGCAAGGTGCCGGCGAAACGGCCGCCGGGGCGGCGGCACCACAGGAAACCATCAATGCCTGACGACTACACCCCCTGGTGGCTGCGCGAGCGCCCCGCGAAACGCATCGCGGTGCAGGACGGGATCAAGGCCCGCTCCAAGCGCGGCGCGTTCGCGAAACAGTGGTGGGCACAGCGCTGGATCGCCGTCCTGGAAGGCTTCAACCTCGGCGCGCGCCTGCAGCGTGGGCGCACCTACGCGCGCGGCGGCCAGGTCCTCGGCATCGACATCCAGCCCGGACGCGTGGAGTCGCGCGTCCAGGGCTCGCGCAGAGACCCGTACCGCGTGTCGATCGCGATCAAGCCGTTCACACCCGACGAGCGCGCGCGTTTCTCCGCCGCGCTGACTGCCAGTCCGCTCCATCTAGCGAAGCTGCTCGCCGGCGAGATGCCGCAGGACATCGAGACCGTGCTCGAACAGCAGAAGGTGTCGCTCTTCCCCGCGCGGCAGAGCGAGCTCACGACCGAGTGCTCCTGCCCCGACTGGTCGAACCCCTGCAAGCACATCGCCGCCGTCTACTACCTCCTCGGCGAGGAGTTCGACCGCGATCCCTTCCTCCTGCTGCAGGTGCGCGGCGTCACCCGCGACGACCTCGCCGCCCCCACCCCCGAGTTAAGTGTGGTTGGGGTCAGACCCCAACCACACTTAACGGATTTCTGGGAGGGGTCGCGCCCGGCGCTGGACCTCATCGGCGACGTCGATCCGCGCGGGCGTCTCGCCCTCCTCGAACGCCTCGGTCCGTTCCCGTTCTGGCGCAGCGAACGGACCCTCGCGGAAGTGGTCGGGCCGATCATCGAAGCGGCGGCCAAGCAGGCGCAAATCTAGAAAATCAGCAACACGGACGGCGTCGCGCGCGAGTCGTAGAGCCGCAGGTAGAAGTACCCGATCCCTGCGGTGCCGATCATCAGGTTCGGCGATTCCCCGCCCGACGTCACCCCGCACGGCCACGGGCTCCGCTGCATGTGGACCGCCTGAATGCCGCGATCGCCCACGTTCTCCGCCATCGCGCGATACCGCGGGTCGCCGAACGAATCCGAGGCGACGACAAACGGCTCCGCATTGCCGCCGAGGCCGTGGCAGAGGGAGTAGTTCTCGCCGGCGGATGGAGCGGCCAGCGCGCGGTATGTGCCGCCGAGGGCGGCTTCGGCTTCGGCGCGGTAGCGGTCGTCCTTGGTCAGCTCGTACGCCCGGATGCGCGACAGCGCGATGCCCGGCGCGCCGTGGCACCAGGCAAGCGAGTAGCCCGGCTGCTGCGGATTCGGCGTCGAGAACGAGCGGAGGTCCGGCCAGTTCTGCTGCTGCGGCGAGTAGAGCCGGCGCTCGTACGCGAATCCGCCTTCCACCGCGTCGAGATACTTTTGCTCGTCCGTGCGCACATACAGCTCGAGCAGCGCCACCGCGATCCCCGCCGCGCCGTGCGAGTAGCCCGTGAGATCCGGCTGATCCGCTGACCCGGCAGGCGGCATCGTCGTCCACGAGAGCGCGTCGCCGTCGCGGTTCGCGCGGGCGAGGAGGAAGTCGCCGAGGCGCTTCGCTTCGTCGAGGTAGCGATCGGGATCGATTGCGAACAGGCCCACGATCGCGCCTGCCGCGCCGCCGATCACGTCCAGCACCATCGGCTCCAGCTCGTGCCCGAGCTGTTCGTCGACGAGACGCCGCGACTCGCGTTCATACGAGCGATCGTCGAACAGACGTCCGAGCTCGCGCAGCACGAGCCCGATGCCCACCCAGCCGCTGTACAGCGCGTGGCGGTACTGCGGCGGGATCAGCTCCGCGCGCGACAGCGACTGCCGGATCGCGCCGCGCGCCGTCTCCGCGACCAGCGGATCGGGACGCAGGGCGTGCAGCCGCGCCAGGAACAGCGCGATCCCGCTCGTGCCGGAGTAGAGCTCCGGGCCGAACGATTTGTGCGCGACCTTCCACTCCCCGCCGTGCGACTCCATCGAATCGCCGAGCCAGTTGCAGCGGTCGCCGTCCCAGATCGCATCGCGGCAGAGCCGCGTACCGATCGCCCACGCCGCGTCAAGGAACCGCTCGCGGGGGTCGGCGCCCGGGATCTCATGCGGAAGCGCACTCATGCCGCAACCTCATAGATGTCCGCGCTCGCCGCGCGCAGGTGCGGACGGTCCAGCGACAGTCCATTGCGCTGGAACTGGATCGCCAGCTCCTGCATGCGCGACTCTTCCGTCTGCGTCCCGCGTGTATACGCGTCCCAGATCGCCTGCGCGAGGAGCTGGCTGCGGCTCATCCCGAAGCTCTCCCCCGTCGCCGGATCCTCGGCCAGCCCGATCCCATCCTGCAGCCGCTTGGTCAGCAGCGGCACGGCCGGACGCAGGCTGTGCGACACCGCCTCCCGGATCGCCGGAAGCAGCTTCATGATCACGCCGTAGTAGCGCGCGGCGAAGAACAGCACCGCCGCGTCCGCGCGCGTGTAGACTCCGCTGTAAGAGAGTGTCTTGAAGCGGAACGGGATCTGGTAGCGATTGAGCAGCGTCGTCACGGCGCGCACCAGCGGCACGGCGCCGCTCTCGTCGATGTGCCAGTAGATGCGCGTCATCCGGCTGTCCGACCCGAACGGCGCCGGCGTCTCGCCATTGACGATGTAGAAGCCCGGCTGCTGCGTGCGCGACTCGCGCGTGAACAGCACGTGCAGCGGCGCTCCCGGCGCGGGGTGTCCGTGCCCATGCTGGTGCGCGACCGCGAACTCGCCCGGCGCGAACATGTGCGAGGTCTCGCCCTTGCGCGCCATCGCGTAGCCGCTCGGCATCGCCTGCGCGAGCACCCACCCCGCTTCCCAGTGATCGCGGCCCGCGTTCGCCGCGGACAGCGCCTCGATCATGCTCACCGCGTTGGCCGGCGGATCGGGGCGCGTGCCGAGGGGGCGGCAATAGGCTTCGTCGTAGATGCGGGTCTGCAGATCGACGACCAGCGGAGGCTGGCCCGTCGAATGCGCGGCCCACACCGGCGACTGCCCCGCGCCGAACGGCGCGACCTTGTGCGTGCGGCCCGTCAGCACGTACTCCATCGGCGAGCGGACGATCGTCGCGCGAAACAGACGCCGGACGTCGTCCAGATGGGTTGACAGTTGACAGTTGGCAGTTGACAGGAGTGGGGTCTCCTTCTCCTGTGAACTGTCAACTGCGGACTGCCAACTGTCAGACATGGACACCTGCCGGAAATCCCAGGAGTTCGGTGGCCGCAGCGGCCGGTTGTTTGAGGATGTTCATGCACGCCTGCACCTGCCACACCGCGTGCTGCGTGAGCGCCGGCGCCCACGCGAGCGACTCGTACACCGTCTGCAGCATGCGCGCGCCGGTGTAGCTGACCGCGCGCTCGAGCTCCACGCCCGCCTCGCGGGGATCGAGGTTCCGCGAGGTGACGTACGCATCCCAGAACGCGTGGACCGCGGGCAGAATCGACTCCAGCGGATACTGCGCGCTGTCGCTCTCCCCTTCGGCGCCCGGAACACGCTGCAGCGTCGCGATCCACCAAGTGAGATACGCCTGGAGGATCGACGCGACGTCCCAGGCGGAGTCGCCGACGTCGGTCAACTCCCAGTCGACGACGTGCATCGTGTCGTCGCGCTGGCAGACCACGATGTTGTCGAACTTCATGTCGCCGTGCATGAGCGCGTTCCGGCGCCAGCCGTTGCGGACCCGGTCCAGCGCCTGGCCGAAGTCGGGATAGCTCTGCAGGATGGTCATGAACTGCCCGTTCGCCGCGCTCAGGTTCTGCATCGAGCCGCGGGGCATGAGGTGGAACGACAGGATCCACGGCGGCATCCCCTGGAAGATGGCCGCGTTCGCGCGCGGGAGGAGCTCGCGGCTGGAAACGTCGTGATAGCGCGCGAGCAGCTCTCCGGCGCGGCGCGCGATGTCGAGCGGGAACGCGTTCGCGCGGCGATGGAGCTCGCTGAGGTTCGCGCCGTTGGCGATCAGGTCGACCACGAGGATGCTGCGGTCCGGGTCGTACGAGCGGAAGCGCGGCATCATCGCGTGGATCGGCTCCAGCGCGGGATCGTCCTCCATCATTACGTAGCACGCCGCTTCCTTCTGCAGCGTCTGCGCGGAGTACGGCTGGTCCGGCTGCATCTGCTTGACGAAGAGGCCCGTGCCGTCACCGCGAACGACCGAGTAGTTGTGATGCCGGCGCACGCCTTCGACGACCAGCACGTCGCCGTCGACGACGGCACGCCGGTCGAGAAGCCCCCGCTCCAGGAGGTAGTGGACCAGATCGTTCTTGTTCACGTGTCCGTGGATGGTAACGCGGAACTACGGCGGTCCGGCACGAAGGGCCGGACCGCCATCAGGCGAATCAGCAGATGAAACAGCGCGTCATCGGCGTCGGCCACGTACCAAATGCCGGCGCCGCCGCCCCGCGTGCCGCCTGCGGATCGCAGACGAAACAGCGCGTCTGCGGGGTCGGCCAGGCTCCGGGTGCCGCGGCGGCGCCGACTGCGCCACCACCACCACCACAGAGACGCGTCGGACACGCGTCGACAGCCGACTGACATTGCTGATTGAACTGCGTGCACACCTTTGCGTGCGTGCAGAGGCGCGTCGGACACGCGTCGATCACCGACGGGCACTGAGGACCGGACTGCGTGCACACCGTGGCCGCTGTGGCCCGCGCCGCAATCTGCTCTCCGCCACCTGCCGCGAACACGGGATCACAGACGAAGCAGCGTGTCTGTGGGGTCGGCCATGTTCCGGGTGCCGCGGCGGCGCCGACTGCACCACCACCGCCACAGAGACGTGTCGGACACGCGTCGACAGCCGACTGACACTGCTGACCGAACTGCGTGCACACCGTGGCAGGCGTGCAGAGGCGCGTCGGACACGCATCGATCACCGACGGGCACTGAGGACCGGACTGCGTGCACACCGTGGCCGCTGTGGCCCGCGCCGCAAACTGCGCTCCACCACCTGCCGCGAACACGGGATCACAGACGAAGCAGTGCGAAGCCGGCGTCGGCCCGCCGCACTGCCAGACCAGCATCGTCTGCCGTGTGACGGCCGCTTGTCCGGCCGCGCCGACCGCCTGCGGCTGCACGTTACGGTCTGACAGCTCGAATCCAGAGTCACGTTCCCGCACTGCGGGAGCGGCGTCGGCGGGCAGGCCGGACCGAACTGCGTACAGCCGAACGTGCAATCGAGAATCACGTTCGTCTCGACCGGACACGGCGGCGCAATCGTCTGTGGCGGGCATTGCGGCCCGGCCTGCGTGCAGTTGATCGAGGTGCAGTTCGGCTGCGGCGTCTGGCACGCCGGACCGCAGAACGTCGGGCAGAGCTCCGGCGTCTGCGTGCAGAGCGCCGTGGGAGGCTGCGACTGGCAACCCCTCATCGTGGGGCACGCATCAATCGCCGACGGATTGCACTCGATCACCGCGGTGACGGCGGCTCCTGGTCCCGCCGCCGCGCCGGCGAACCCGGGTCGGTTCCCGGGCCCGCAGCCCGCGAAGTCCTGCGTGACCTGTCCCTGCAGAAAACGTCCCGCACGGAAAGCGGTGTCGTTGGCCATGGTTCGGCTCCTTTTTTTGTGTGTATGTACGATCTACCGGGTCTCGATCAAATTAGTTCCGTCCCTCCGCGGCGGCCAGTGACATTCCTTGCCGATACTCCGTGGGGGACACCCCCGTACAGCGGCGGAAGGCGCGATAGAACGAGCGCGCGGTTCCGAAGCCCGCCTCGACGGCGATCTGAGCGGTGCTGCGCTCCGTGGTGCGCAGCAGCTCCTTCGCCCGCTCGATCTGCAGGGTCTTGAGATAGTCCTTCACGCAGCAGCCAGCGCTGGCGTGGAACTCACGGGCGAGCTGCGCGGGCGACCGCCGCATCCGCAGCGCGAACTCCGATGCGCGGACGCTGCACGCGCGCAGGCGGCAATCGGACAGATACGACTGCGCCTGCGCCAGCCAGAACGACTTGCCGTCCTCCATCTCCGTCTCTATCTGTAGAGGAGTGACGGGAAGCGGGAGTTCCCTACCTATTTCCGCATCAGCGGCGTTCCATGTCCCGCGCGACCGTGCGCGTCGCGGCGAACAGCACGAACGCGAGGAGCACGCTCAGCACCGGCACCGCGTACATCGCCGCGTGCAGTCCCGCGCCGCGGAACGGCTCGAGCACCGCGGCGCCGGCGGCCGCCCGGCGCGTGAAGTAGTCGCTCAGCATTCCCGTGGCCAGCGGTCCGAACGACGCGCCGAGGACGTACATGGCGAAGAAGTAGAGCGCCATCGCCGTGCCGCGCAGCGACGGCGCCACGACGTCCTGCAGCGTCGCGTAGACGCTCGCGTAGTAGACGTACATGAACGCGCACGCGAGGCTGCCCAGGATCACGAACGCCATCGTGTCGCGCGGCGGACGCATGAGCGCGGCCACCATCAGCGGCGCCGAGACCGACGTCGCGATCGCGGCGACGAGCAGGCGGCCGTCCTTGCGCCGCATCGCCCACTTGTCCGCCAGCGCGCCGCCGATCAGCAGGCCGGGAATCCCCGACAGCCCGTACACCGTCATCGTGATCAGCCCCGCCTGCCGCAGGTCCGCGCCGTGATGGCGCATCAGCAGCGGCGCGAGGAACGAGCCGAGCGCGTACATGTTGAAGTTGTGCAGCGCGCCGGAGAGGATCAGCCACCAGAGCGTCGGAATCGACAGGAGCGTCTTCCACGGCGACCCCGTCACCGCTCTCGCGGGCGCCACTTCCTTCGTGCCGCGCGCCGGCTCGGTGATGAACAACGCCGCGATCGCCGCGAGCAAGCCCGGGATGCCCGCCACGAAGAACGCCGTGCGCCAGCCGTACGCGTGCGCGACGTAGCTGCCGACGAAGTACGACAGCGCGATCCCGATCGGGAGGCCCATCATGAACACCGACATCGCCCGCGCGCGCTTGTGCGGCGGATACAGGTCGCCGATCAACGACGTCGCCGCCGGAGCACAGGCTGCTTCGCCGACGCCCACGCCGAGGCGCGTGACGAAGAGCTGCCAGTAGGTGCGCGTGAATCCCGACGCCGCCGTGAGCGCGCTCCAGACGAACACCGCGCCCGCCAGGATCAGCTTGCGCGGCGCGCGGTCGCTGAGCCGTCCCAGCGGGATGCCGACGAACGCATAGAGCAGCGTGAACGCCGTGCCGAGCGCGCCCAGCGCGCTGTCGCTGAGATCCCACTCCCGGCGGATCGGCTCGGCGAGGGCGCCGCCGATCACGCGGTCGAAGAAGTTCATCGTGTTGATGAGGAAGAGGACCGTCAGCGCGTACGCGGCGCGGGATTTGTCGCTGCCGTTCATTTACTTGACCCGCAGGATACGCCGCGTGAGCGCGGGCAGGAATCTCCGCAACGACACGGCCCAGATCTCCTTGCCGCCGACGCGCACCTCCGCCTTCCTCCGCGCCACCGCGTCGATGATCCGCCTCGCCGCATCCTCGGGCAGCATCGCCTTCGCATGCGTCTCATCGAGCTGGCCGTGCGGCGTGCCGTCGCCGCGCAGCGCGTTCTCGGAGACTTTCGTGCGCACGTAGCCGGGCACGGCGATCGTGATGGCGATCCCGTCCTTCGCCGTCTCCGCGCGCAGGGCCTCGAAGAAGCCGTGCAGCGCGTGCTTCGACGCGGCGTACGCGGAACGCGTGGGGATGGCGACGTAGCCGATGACGCTCGTGATCGGGACGATCTGTCCTTCCCGTCGCGCGAGCATCTGCGGCAGCACGGCCTTCGTCAGCGCCACGGTGCCGAAGTAGTTGAGGTCCATGATCGCGCGGTCGGTGGCGAGGTCCGTCTCCGCCGCGAACGAGCGCTGGCTCACGCCCCCGCTGTGGACGAGGACGTCCACGCGCGGCACGTCCTTCGCCGCGGCGACGATCGCGTTCGTGTCGGTGAGATCGAGCGGCAGGACTTTGTGCTTTGCCGGGTCGACGCACGCGTTGCGCACGCGCTCCAGCTCCGCCACGTTGCGCGCGGAGAGCACGAGCGTCGCGCCCTCGCGGCTCCACGCGATGGCGAGGGCCTCTCCGATGCCGGAGGAGGCGCCGGTGATCCAGACGACTTTGTTACTGAATCTCATCGCCTCTCCAATAGGACCTATAGGACGAATAGGACGAATAGGACCTATATGTCCTATTCGTCTTATAGGTCCTATGCGTCCTATCTACAGTCTTTCCAGCACCGTGGCCGCGCCCTGCCCGCCGCCCACGCACATCGTCACCATTCCATACCGCGAGCCGCGGCGGCGCATCTCACCGAGGATCTGCACCGTCAGCTTCGCGCCGGAGGCGCCGAGCGGATGACCCAGCGCCACCGCGCCGCCGTTCACGTTCACGCGTCTCCTGATCCATCCCCAGCTCGCGCATCACCGCGAGCGCCTGACACGCGAACGCCTCGTTCAGCTCGATGACGTCGATGTCCTCGAGCTTCAGCCCCGCGAGCTTGAGCGCCTTCGGCACCGCGACGACCGGACCCATGCCCATGATCTCCGGCGGCACGCCGCCCGACCGCATACGACACGAACCTCGCCAGCGGCTTCAGCCCGAGCTCCTCGGCGCGTTTGCGCGACATCACGATCACCGCGGCGGCGCCGTCCGAGGTCTGGCTGGAGTTGCCGGCGGTCACCACGCCCTTCGCATGGAACACCGGCTTCAGCTTCGCCAGCGCCTCGGCCGTCGTATCCGCGCGCGGGCCTTCGTCCTTGTCGAACGTGTACCGCTTGCGGTCGTTCGGCCTCGACGATCTCGACCTCGATCGGCACGATCCCGTCGTCCGCGAACTTCCCGTCGGCCTGCGCCGCGAGCGCGCGCTGATGGCTGCGCAGCGCGAACGCGTCGGCGTCCTCGCGCGACACGCTGTACTTGCGCGCGACGTTCTCCGCCGTCAGGCCCATGCTCAGGTACACCTGCGGCCGTTCCTCCACGAGCGTACGGGTTCGGCCGGAACCTGTTCGAGCCTCGCACCAGCGACATCGACTCCGTGCCCCCGGCGATGATGATCTCGGCCATCCCGGCCATGATCCGCTCCGCGGCCTGCGCGATGGTCTGCGACCCCGAGGAGCAGAAGCGGTTGACGGTGACGGCCGGGACGCTGTCCGGCAGCCCCGCGCGCAACGCCGCGATCCGCGCCACGTTCGCCCCCGACTCCCCTTCCGGCGTCGCGCACCCCAGGATCACGTCGTCGATCTGATCGGGCGCGATCTGCGGGTTCTGCGCGAGCAGCGCGCGGATCACTTCCGCGGCGAGATCGTCCGGCCGCGTGGTCCGCAGCGATCCCTTCGGCGCCTTGCCGACCGCGGTACGCAGTCCGGCGACGATGACGGCTTCATTCATTGGCAGTCTCCTTCGTCCTCCGTCCCCTTCTGTGTGCTCTGTGTCTCTGTGGTGAATGCATGCGTGTTTTCACCACAGAGGCACAGAGAACACAGAGAGAGGACGGAGACATGATTAGTTTCGCAGCGGCTTGCCGGTTTCCAGCATGTACTTGATGCGCTCGTGCGTCTTGGGTTGCTCCGCGAGCTCGACGAACACGGCGCGCTCGAGGTCGAGGAAGTACTGCTCGTCGAGCCACTGCCCGCTCGACAGCTCCCCTCCGCACAGCACGTTGGCGAGACGGCCGCTGATGAACGCGTCGTATTCGCTCATGAAGCCGGCCTGCTGCATGACGTAGATCGCGGCTTTCAGTCCCGCGCGCACGTCGCGTCCCGCGGCGTAGCAGTTGTGCTCGCGCACCGGCGGCGCGTACCCCGCCGCGTGCATGGCCAGCACTTCGGCCTTCGCCTCGTACAGCAGATGGTCGCTATTCATCACTACGCGGTCTCCCTCGGACAGGAATCCTAGCGACCGCGCTTCCTCGGCGCTCGACGACACCTTCGCGCCGCCGATGGTCTCCAGGGCCCGCTGCACGTGCGGCAGCACATCGGTGCCCGGCGCCTGCTTCATCACCGGCGACACGACGCGGCGTACCAGCTCCTTGCAGCCTCCGGCGCCGGGGATCAGGCCGACGCCGACTTCGACGAGGCCCATGTACAGCTCACTCGCCGCGACGATGCGCGCGCCGGCCATCGCCACCTCGACGCCGCCGCCGAGGGTGCGGCCGAACGGTGCGGCGACGACCGGCTTCGCGCAGAAGCGCACCTGCATCAGCGCGTTCTGCATCTCCCGGCAGGCCGTCTCGACGGAGCCCATCGTCTTCAGATTCGCGCCGACGCAGAAGTCGCCGCCCTCATTGCCGATGACCAGTCCCTTCCAGTCGCCGCTCTCGACTTCCTCCACCGCCGCGACGGTCATCACGCGGATGTCCTCGTCGAGCGTGTTCATCTTCGTGTGGAACTCGAGGCAGAGCACGCCGTCGCCGATGTCGATCAGGCTCGCGCCCTTGTTCTCTTTCACCACGCGTCCTTCGCGCAGCGAGAGCTGCTTGGGATCGCGCGGCACGGCGGCGTACGACTTCGACCGCGGGTCATAGACCTGGCCGTCGCGATAGAACGACGTGCTGCCCGAGGCCAGCATTTCGCGCACCCACGGCGCCACGGTCTCGCCGTGCGCCTCCATCGCGTCCGCGGTCTGCTGCACGCCGAGGGCGTCCCAGAGCTCGAACGGCCCGAGGTCGTGGGAAAAGCCCCAGCGCACCGCGCGGTCGATGCTCACCAGATCGTCGCTGATCTCCGGCACGCGCCGCGAGGCGTAGCCGAGCGAGCCGTAGACGATGTGCCGCGCGAGCGCGCCCGCCTTGTCGTCCTGCTGCAGCACGAACTGCAGCCGCTTCGGCAGCTCCCGGATCTTCGACGCCTCGGCCAGCGATGGAATGTCCGGCTCGATGCGCTCGCGGTACTCGCCCGTGTTCAGGTCGAGCGTCTGGATGTTCTTCTTGTCCTTCTTGTAGAAGCCTTGGCCGGTCTTGTCGCCGAGGCGGCCTTTCTCCGTCTGCGCCTTGCGGAGCGCTTCCACGCGCGGCGACGCCAGCACCTCGCGCGACTCGTCGTCGGGGATGAGCCCGTAGAGGTTCTGCGCGACGGAGCTGGCGACGTCGAAGCCGACCAGGTCCTGCAGGCGGAACGCCGCGGTCTTCGGGCGTCCGATGAGCGGGCCCGCGATGGTGTCCACTTCTTCCACCGTGTAACCGTGCTCCAGCGCGAAATCCGTGATCGCCGTGCCGCCGATGGAGATCAGCCGGTTGGCGATGAAGTTCGGCGTGTCCTTGCAGAACACGACCGACTTGCCGAGGCGATG
This sequence comes from uncultured Acidobacteriota bacterium, assembly GCA_963821585.1. Classification (GTDB taxonomy): domain Bacteria; phylum Acidobacteriota; class Thermoanaerobaculia; order Gp7-AA8; family Gp7-AA8; genus QHVT01. Next base: position 323,966 of record CAWGEI010000003.1, on the reverse strand, counting down.
CTCCGCGAAGTCGCGGACGAATTCCGTGATCCGCGGGTCGGTCTGCGGCGTCGGGATCACCTCCAGCAGCTTCATGTAGCGCGGAGGGTTGAAGAAGTGCGTGCCGAGGAAGTGCTTCTTGAAATCCGCGGACGCGTTCTGCGAGACCTGCGCGATCGGCAGGCCGGACGTGTTGCTCGTGACGATCGAGTCCGGCTTCCGCGCGGCGTCGATGCGCGCGACCAGCTCGCGCTTGAGGTCCATGTTCTCGAAGACCGCCTCCACGATCCAGTCGGCGTCGCGGATCCAGTCGTCGTTCAGCGGCCCAACCGTCAGCAGGTCGGCCGTCTCGGGCGTGAAGAACATCGGCGGCTTGTGCTTCTTCATCCGCTCGAGCACGCCCTTCGGCTCGATGTCCATCAGGTAGACCGGAATCCCGGCATTCGCAAAATGAGCGGCGATCCCGCCGCCCATCGTTCCGGCGCCGATGACGGCGGCCCTCGTAATCGTTCGTGTCATTCGTCCTCCCTCCGTCCTCCTCTGCGTTCTCTGTGGCTCTGTGGTGAAAACACGTGTGTATTCACCACAGAGGCACAGAGATCGCGGAGAGGGACGGAGACTTTTTATCCTTCTTCGCGAAGTACGCGCCGCAATACCTTGCCCACGGCGGACTTCGGGAGCGTCTCACGAATTTCGATTTTCGCGGGACGCTTGAATTCAGCGAGGTTGGCCTTGCAGTGGTCGCGCAGTTCCTCGACCGAAACCTGCGCGTCCGGCTTGAGAACCACGAACGCCTTCACCACCTCGCCGCGGTAGGAGTCCGGGACGCCGATCACCACCGCTTCCATCACGGCGGGGTGCGAGAACAGGACGCTCTCGATCTCGCCCGGATAGACGTTGAATCCCGAGACGATGATCATGTCCTTCTTGCGCTGGACGATGTACGTGAAGCCGTCCTCGTCCATGCGCGCGACGTCGCCGGTGTAGAGCCAGGTGCGCCCCCGCTCGTCCTTCCGCAGCGCGATCTCCGTCTCGTCGGGCTTGTTCCAGTAGCCCTTCATCACCTGGGGCCCCGCGATGCACAGCTCCCCTTCCTCGCCCGCCTGCACCTCGCTCAGTCCGCGCTCCATATCGACGATCTTCTGATCCGTGTCCGGCAGCGGGATGCCGATGCTGCCCACCTTGCGGATCGACAGCAACGGGCTGGTGTGCGTCACCGGCGACGCCTCCGACAGCCCATACCCCTCAGACAGCATCCCGCCCGTGAGGTTCTCGAACGCGTCCAGCACTTCCAGCGGCAGCGGCGCCGAGCCGCTGTTGAACGCGCGGATGCGGTCGAGTCCGGACTCGCGCGCCTTCGGATGATTCAGCAGCGAGATGAAGAGCGTCGGGACGGCCGGAAAGTACGTCGGCCGGTATTCGCGCACCGCGGTCAGCAGCATTTCCACGTCGTACTTCGGGATGAGGATCTGCATCGCACCGAGCCACGTCCCGGCCATCAGCCCGACGGTGAACCCGTAGATGTGAAAGAACGGGATCACCAGCAGGTACCGCTCGTCGCCGCGCCGCAGCGACGGGATGTGCAGCGTCGTCGACTGGATGACGTTCGCGAAGATGTTGTAGTGCGTGAGCATCGCGCCCTTCGGCGTGCCCGTTGTGCCGCCCGTGTACTGCAACACCGCGACGTCATTCTCCGGATCGACCGTCATCCGCGGGAGCTCCGGGACGTCGACGCTCGCGATCATCTCCTCGAACGATCCCGGCTGCGCGAACGACGTCACGATCAGAGTCTCCACCGCCGCCTGCGCCGCCGGCACGAGCGTGTCCAGCACCACCAGCACCCGCATCCCCGAGTCCTCCACCACCACCGCGACCTCCCGCGGCGTGTACAGCGGATTCACATTCACCACGATCGCGCCGAGACGCAGGATGGCAAACGTCGCGATCACATACTGCGGACAATTCGGCAGCATGATCCCGACCCGGTCGCCCTTGGCGATCCCCATTTGATGGAGCGCCGTCGCGAACCGGTCCACGCGCTGCTTGACCTCCGCGTACGTCAGCTTCTGCCCGAAGAACACCGTCGCCGTCGCGTCCGGGACGTCGGCCGCCGCGATGCGCAGGATGTCCGTCAGCGGACGGCGCGGATAGTTGAGGTGCGGACGAACCCAGAAGTCGAGGTGCTCCAGCCACGGTCTCTCTTCAGACAATCTCTACCTCCGTATGGAGTGCGGTGGCAACGCCACCGCTTTCGAATTCGTGTGCCCGAATCACTGCACGCGCGGCCCGCGATGCACGCGAATAGGAAAGCGGCGGCGCTGCCGCCGCACTCCATATATCTACACGATCGTGCCGCCGCCATCCACCACGATCGTCTGCCCCGTAATGTAGCTCGACGCGTCGCTCGCGAGGAACACCGCCACTCCCTTCAACTCCCCCGCATTCCCCACCCGCGGAATCGGATTCCGCTTCACGATCTCCGGCTCCAGCTGCTCGATCACCGCATCCGCCAGCCGCGAGTGAAAGAACCCCGGCGCGATCGCATTCACTCGGATTCCCCCCGGCCCCCACGACGCCGCCAGCTCCCGCGTCAGCCCCATCAGCCCCGCCTTGCTCGCCACATATCCCGCGTAGTGCGGCCCATGCGTCGCCGACCGCATCCCCGCCACGGACGCAATATTGATGATCGCCCCCCGCCCCGCCTGCAACATCTCCCGCCCCGCCGCCTGCGCGAACAGAAACGCCCCGGTGAGATTCGTCTCCAGCACCTTCTGCCACTGCGCCAACGCCATCGTCTCCGGCCGCTCCCCCCACGACACCCCCGCGTTGTTCACCAGGATGTCGATCCGCCCGAAGTGCCCCATCGCCGCGTCGACCACGCCCTGGACATCCTCCGGCTTGCTCACATCGCAGAGCTGACCTTCCGCGCGATACCCCGCTCCGCGGAACGCCTCCAGCGCGGGCCCGAGCCACTGCTCGCGCCGCGCACACAACATCAGTGAAGCACCAGCCTCGCCCAGTCCTTCGGCGATCTCCGCGCCGAGACCGCGAGAGCCGCCGGTGATGATGGCCACCCGGCCGGTGAGATCGAAGAGCTGTTGAACCTGCATGGATCGCTATTCTAGAAGGAGGGGCCGTGACGTGTCGTGCAGCCGACCGGCCTTACGGGCGTGGTGCAAGGCTTCCTCGACGCGGCCGGCTTCGAGGGCCTGGATCGCGGCGACGCGATGGCGCCACGCCGCGGCGGCGACGCGCATCACCGGCTCGAGGTCGGAGCCGCAGCGGGGGCATTCGGTCTGTTCGCGCCAGGGCGCGCGGCAGGTCGGGCATCTCATCGTTCTTCGACGAAGAACAGGAAGTCTTCGAGCTCCTTCGACAGGCGCGCGACCCGGTCCCGGTCGCCGCTCTGCATGGCCAGGTGGAGTCGTTCGTTGAGATCGATCGCTTCTTCGCGGTCGGCAGCCGGAATGCCGTCCAGCAGCGCACGGGATCGGGCCAGCAGGGCCTCCGCGAGGGGCTCGGCATCCGGGACAGCGGGAAAATCGAGATCCTCCGCGTCGTCGAACAGCTCCAGCACGCGCGCACGCGCATTCGCCAGGCCGGACTCGCTCAGCGCCGCCGTCGCGCGCTCGATGGTGATCTGCTTCGACAGGCCGGTCTGCCTCTCCGTCGCCGTCACGCGGAGGATGCCGTCGAGGTCGAGGTCCATGCGGCAGAGGATCTCGTTCGGCGCCGGCACGGGCGACAGGCCCTCGACCATGAAGTCGCCGATGAAAGTGTTGCGCAGCGCGTTCGGGTCTTCGCCCTGAAAGATCGAGATGCGCACCTCCTCCTGCCCGTCGCTCACCGTGGCGAAGGACTCCGTGCGGCTGGCCGGCAGCGGGGTATTGCGCGCGATGACGGCCTTGAAGAGATGGTCCGCGGGCATGCCGTCGACGTAGCCCAGGCAGGACACGCCGAAGCTCCACGGCGAGACGTCGACGAGCACGCGCGCGACGTCGTGTCCCTCGATGCGCGCGGCCTGAACCGCGGCGCCGAGGGCGACGCAGAGGTCGGGATGCAAGTCCTGGCGAGGGACCAGTCCCGTCGCATCCTGAAGCAGCTCGGACACGAGCGGCGTACGCGTCGCACCGCCCACCAGGAGGATGCCGTCGAGATCGCGCGGACGTTTCCCCGCGTCGGTCAGCGCGCGGTGGACGCTGTCCAGGGTCTGCTTCACCAGCGGCAGGATGGTCTCCTCGAGCTCGTCGCGGTGCATCTCCAGCTCGACGTGCCGCGGCACGCCGTCCAGCTCGACGAGGTTCTCCTCGCGCACGAACGTGTGCGGCTCGAAGCTGAGACGCATGCGCGCCTCCTCGGCCGCGCGCACGATGCGGCTCATCGCGCGCCGGTCGCTCTCGATGGCGCGCTTCAGGTCTCCCGGCAGTTTCGCGAGGATGGAGTCGACGACCAGGCGGTCGAAGTCGTCGCCGCCGAGGTGGTTGTTGCCGTGCGACGCGAGCACCTCCGTCACGTCGCGGTCGATGCGCACCAGTGAGACGTCGAAGGTGCCGCCGCCGAGGTCGTAGACCAGGACGGTGCTCGCGCCGCTGCGGCCTTCCCCGTACGCGAGCGCGGCGGCGGTGGGCTCGTTGAGGATGCGCACGACGTCGAGTCCCGCGATCGCGCCGGCGTCGCGCGTGGCCTGGCGCTGGCGGTCGTTGAAGTACGCCGGAACGGTGATCACCGCGCGCTGCACGGCGGTGCCGAGCTTCTTCTCCGCCCGGGTCTTCAGCGCCCGCAGGATCATGGACGAGACTTCCGCGGGCGAGTACAGGACGTCGCCGCCCATCGAGAGCGTCTCGTCCGTCCCCATGAGTCGCTTGACGGACTTGACGGTGCGCTCGGGATAGACGACGTACTGATTCCGCGCGGGCGTGCCGACGAGCAACTGGCCGTCGGGGCCGAGTCCCGCGTACGACGGGAGGATGGCCTCGCCGGCGTCGTCGAGGACCTGCACCCCGCCGTCGAGGAATGCGGCGACCTCGGAGTTGGTGGTGCCGAGGTCGATGCCGACGATGGGACCCTTCATGATCGTTTCTCTCCCGCGGACACTCGTACCTCGGCGTAGCGAAGGATGCGGTCCGCCGTGCGCCAGCCGCGACGCACGACCTCGGTGACGGTGCCGGGCGCGACGTCGGTGCGAATCTCGGTCTCGACGGCGCGCATGGAGTTCGGATCGAATGCCTCGCCGGCCCGCCCCGCTTCGTGGACGCCGTGGCGGCGGAGGATCTCGTCGACGCGCTCGAGGGCGAGCTCGTTCCCGCGGACGACGGCCTCGACGACCGCGCGGTTGCCGAACCGCGCGAAAAAGCCGCGCAGGGAATCGAGGCGCTTGCGCGCGTCGTCGAGTCCGCGGGCGACGCGCTCGCGGACGTCGAGGAGGTCGCTGAGGAGCTCCGCCTGGGCGTCGCGGCGCGCGGCCGCGGTCTTCGCGGCGATCTGTCCCGCGGACTCCGACACCTGCTGCACGAGTTGCGCAGACCTCGGAGCTCATGCGGTTCGCGGCACGTCCCTGCAGTTGGACCTCGCGGGTGAGCGCGGTCATCTGGGCGAGCAGCGAGTAGAGGTCCGGCGCCGCCGCGTCTTCTTCGAGGAGCGCCGGAGCGATTCCCTCGGGCGGCGCAGCGCCGGCGTCGAGCTGATCGAGCAGGTCTTCGACGCGGGCGAGCATCGCACGTCGCGCTTCGGGATCGATCATTTCAGCGCGCCCCGCCGCGGATGACGGCCAGCCACAGGGCCGGCCCGGCGTGCTTACGCTCCGCGGGAAAGAAGTCGATCAGCGCGTCCAGGTTGCGGAGCCGCGGATCGCCGAACATCCGCAGGCGGAACCGCGCCTCGCGGTCGCGAACGAGCTCGTAGGCCTCACGGATGCGCGCGAATTTCTCCGGCTCTTTTTCGGGCGGGAAGCGGCGCACGGCGTCGAGCCAGGCGTTGCGGATGGCGTCGTCGTTGTCGGTATCGTCCCCGGTGTCGTCGGCGATGCCGAGCTCGCGGTAAGGGTTCATGGCTCGAAGAGACCTCGATTCGGTATCGGTTTCGGTTTGGGACTGGATTTGCGTTTGCGCTCTTTTTTCGGGCGGCCCGGTTCCAGCCGCCGGGGCATCGAACTGCTCCGTTCGGAGTCGACGATCGAGTCGATCCCGCCGGCGTCCAGCTCCGCGTGTCCGTACCGGCCAAAGAGTCCGCCGACTTTGTCGGCGCGGAAGACGGTCTCGCGATCGTTCGCGCGGAGCGCAATGGCACGCGCCGCGGCGATGACGTCCCGCCCACGTACGACGTCCGAAGAACCGGCCATCAGCGTCACGCCCCGGAGCAGGAGGAACCGGTGCAGCAGCGGTCCGCGAATCGCGAGCCCGGCGGCCTCCGCGTCTCCACGCCAGCTCGTGCATGCCATGACTCACGGCGGCGTCTCCCAGGGCGAAGATCTGGGCCTCGGACGCGACGTCCATGTGTACCGCCGCCTTCTCGACGATCCAGCCGATGTTGTTCAGAGGACGGCCAACCGTCCGCAGGATGGCGACGGCACGTTGAAGGCCGTCGAGAAGCTCCGCGGGCGAGGCTTCAGACGCGGGCAGCGGCACCTGCATGTCGAGCGCACCGGTGACTTCGGCGAGGACCACCTCGGCTACGAGTCCCCGGCGCGCGAGCTCCGCCAGCAGCTCGCCGGCTTGCGCCGGAGGTGCCGCGGCCCACTGCAGCGCGAGCAGATACGTCGAAACGTCGTCGCCGAGGTCCTCGGGGCGTGCCGCGATCTCGTCGAGGATCGCCGCCGCAGCACCACGTTTGCGCGCAACCAGGAGCTTCTCGGCCGCCCGAAACGACAGACGGAAACGCAGACGCCCATACTCGGGATCGATGGTCCTCAGCTTGTCGCCCTCGCGGAGCAACGCCGGCACGTCGTCATAACGGCGATCCTCCTCGGCGATGCGGAGCAGGCGCACGAGAGGCTCGGGGTTTTCGGGATCGGCCTTGCGCCACGCCTTCAGGATGCGAGGCTCCTCTTTGGACGGAAGCCGGTCCAGATGAGGCGCAATGCGCGCGAGGACGGCAGGCCCCGGCCGCGTGGCGATGATCTTCTCGAGAACCTGTTTCGTATCGACCGGCATCTCGTCGACCGGATGCCCGTGCGTCGGATCGCGACAGACGAATCCGTCGTCCTCGCCGTCGCCGAGCGACAACGCGTGCAGATAGATCTCGGCGGCCTGCCACGGTTCGATCGGTCTTGCGTCCACCAGACCGTCCGCATAGGCGACCCATGCGCCCCCGGCAAACGGTGAGCCAGCCGTCTCCACCAGCAGCGTGGCGTAGCGCGGCATCGCGCTCTCGTCGACCCTGAGCATCGCGGCCACCTGTTCCGGGCCGAAGTGGATTCCGCAGAGCGGGAGCAGCGCGATGCGGACCTGTTCGCGCTCGTAGGGCGACAGCGTGTCGAACGTCTTCGCAAGCTCGCGCACCTCCTCGCGCAGCCGCCGCCGGTCATCGCCGTGCGACGCGGTCTCGATGGCGCGGATGCGCGCGGCCAGAGTCGCGCGGCCGCCGCTGACGCGGTCGATCAGGCGCTCCGCGGCGAAGTTGCGTCCCGGCTTCTGCTTCCCGGTGGTCAGTTCCACGAGCACGTCCGCGGCGCGCTTCGCGGGCGAGCGCGGGTCGACGGCGCCGGCGTTCGTGGCGACACGCTCGTCTTCGTTACGATGAAAGGCGTCGATGGCGCGGATGAGCAGCTTCCATGGCGCGAGCGGCGAGCGCCGGCGGATCTCGCCGAGCGGTGCCAGCTCCTCGGGCGTGGCGAGACGCGACGTCACCACCTCGAAGAGCTCCGCAACGATGCGCCCTTCCCGCCCGAGAGGGTCCTCTGCTGCCCCGATCGCCGCGGGATCGACGATCCACGGCAGCAGCCGGTCCTCGATTGCGGCGCGGCGCTCCTCGGGCGCTTCGCGCAGCTCGGTGAGGAGCGCGCTGAAGTCCCCCGCGGCGAGGCGCGCCTCTTCGAGCAGCGCCGCGACGGAAGCGATGTGCGCGGGAAATCGCTCGCGCACGACGGACGCCAGTGCCCCGGCCTCGCGCCCGAGGCCCTCGGCGATCAGCTCACGGATGCGCGCGGCATAGGCACGGACGGCGAGCTCCTCCGACGCAGCCCCCGGCTGATCGCGAACGAGCTGTTTCGCGGCATCGACAGCCCCGCGGGTATCGCCCTTCGCCAGGAGCTGCTCGAGGCGCGTGCGGGTGTTTTGCCCATCACGTTGGCGATGTTTCTTGCCCATGCCGGAGTCTTAACGAGATCGTGGCCCCTGGGCAAGAATTTTTTGCCTCTGCACCAGCGAGCGCAGAATTGCATCCAGTACCGAGTCCAGCTCCTTGCCGACATCCTCCGCCAGAAAACGCAGCACCCGATACCCGTTCTCCTGCAGCAGCCGGTCCTTGTGCCGGTCCCGCCGGTAGGCGACGGCATCGGACAGATGCTGCGCGCCGTCCAGCTCGATCACGACACGGGAGTCGGCGCAAAGCAGATCCACTTCCATGTGACCCCGCGCATCGAACGCGATCGGCAGATCCGCGTTCAGCTGAAAACGACCTCGCGTCTCATCGAGCGTTTCCAGCCGTCGATACAGGAACGCCTCGGTCGCGCTACGCGCCCGTGCGGCACCCTCGTCTTCCGGGGTGACAACACGTGCCGTATGAACGAAGAGGTTTGCCAGCGGCGCGTCGACTCCGTCGCGAATCAGTCTGCGCACACTGGCGGCGTAGTCATGCTTCCAATCCGGATCCGCGGGCAGCGGTACGCTCGCGGGCCAACCCGGAACGGCACTTGCGGGAAGCATGATCGTATAGCCGACCGCTTCGTAGCCTCGGCAGCGGCGGTCGAACATCCGCGACAGCATCGGCACGTTGAGATCTACGTAGTCATACACCCGCACCTCGCGCTTGCTGTCGTAGAGGCGGTGCAGGCGGCCTGCGTACTGGGCGATGGTCCCCCGCCACGACACCGGCAGCGTGAGCATGAGCGTGTCCAGACGCGCGTCATCGAAGCCTTCGCCGATGTACTTGCCGGTCGACAAGACGACCCGGTCTTCATCCGGAGGAATCTCTTTCATTCGATCGCTGACCGCCTGGCGTTGCTTCCTGCCCGTTCCGCCCCGAAGCACCAGTAGATGGCGAACACTTCCATAAAGCCGGCTCTCGAGGCGATCCAGATGGTCGTTGCGCTCCGTCAGCACGAGAGGTGACCGGCCCTCGCGTACCGCATCGACGACGTCCTCGCAGATGCGCCGGTTGCGCGTCTCGTCGTCGATGAGCTGCCGATAGAGGCTCTGGAATTCCACGCGCTGATCCGACTCGGATGCGCCGTTCGAAAGGAATGCAGTAGGACGAACGAACACCCTGTGCTCGAACGGCCGCGCGATGGCCTGCACCTTCGCACTCACCCGGTGGCGGACTGGGCCACACTGCATGAAGATGATCGGGTGATGGCCGTCCTTCCGCGCAACGGTGGCGGACAAGCCGGTGACGAAGCGAGCCTTCGCACGCCGGGCCACCTGCTCGAAAGCTATATGCCGGCAAGTGATGACATTCGTCGACGATCAGATGGCCATACTCACCGACCCGGTCGTCGACCACTCCCTTCCGGCCGAGGCTCTGAATGAGGGCGACGTCCAGCAACCCGGTTGGCCGATCCCTGCCACCGCCGATCTGGCCGATTCCCTTCGGCGGTAAATCCAGAAACGACGCCAGTCGCTCGATCCACTGATCGAGCAGCTGCCGGCGATGCACGAGGATCAGGGCGTTGACACCGCGCTGCGCGATGAGCCATGCCGCGATGACCGTTTTTCCGAACGCCGTGGTGGCGGACAGGACACCCGTGTCGTGCGCCAGCATCGCCTCCGTTGCAATTCTCTGCTCGGGCCGGAGCTCTCCCCGGAACATCGCGGTCAGCGGCTGGCCGCGAAAGCGCTCGTCTTTGACGACGGGAATGATCTTCAGGTCCGCAAGGAGCTCCAGTAGATCGTCGAGGCATCCCCGCGGCAGCGCGATGTGATGAGGATGATCCTCGGCGCATGCGACGATCCGCGGCTTGTCATACGTCGGCAGCCGCATCGCCTGGGCCTTGTAGAACTCCGGATTCTGAAACGCCGCGAGACGGAGCACGCGGTTTCGAAGCGCTGGGACCATCGCGTCTTTAGCGATGTAGATCTGGTCGCTCAGAACCATGTCGAGCGTTCCGGGTAAATCGGCGATCGTTAGCGGCTTCCGGCGGCGTGAGGGGAGAGCAGACCACGGCTCTTCCCCGTCTTCGTCAACGGGAGGAAAGCGCACGCCGACGACCTGCCCCCGTTGCTCGGCGTCGCGCACGATGACTTCCACTCGAGAGCGGCCGATCTTCCGTACTGTCGACAGAAACGCCCACTGATCGGCATACGGAACGAGCGCTTCGTCGAGGAACACGCTGTTGCCCTGCTCGCGCGCCTGCTTCTGCAACGGGAGCGCGATGAGATTGCCGAATCCGCCGTGCGGCAGCGTGTCCTGACTCGGAAAGAACCGGTCGTACGAATCCAGACCGGCTTCCGGACGGCGCTCCATCGTCTCGGTCAGCAGGTACGAGCCGAGCCTGCGCGCGAGGGCGGCCGGGATGGCTTCGTCGAAGAAGAGCCAGACATGGCCGCCTTGTCCGGAACGCGAGCGCTCGATGGCAACCGCAAGGTTCAGCCGGTGACAGGTGTCTGCGAAGGCCGCCACATCATCGCGCCAACCGGTTTTGTCGAAATCCGCGGCCAGGAAGAAACAGGCCTCGTCCCGCAACATCGGATATACCCCGGCGACGAAAGGTTGCCCGGCGTCGTCGTGCCCCGACAAGTGCCATCGGATCACGTCGTCGGTGACGGGAAGAAAGCGTTGATGCGAACAGTCGGCGCACCGGATGCGCGGCTTCTCGCAGACTCCTCGAACCCACTCGTTGCCACAGGCAGGTGCGTATCCGGACTTCCCCGTCTTGCGGCTCTGGAAACGACGCGCGTAGACGTCGTCACGCCCGCGGAAGAAAGAGCGGAAGAGAGCGATCTTCGCCTGCGACGGGGACTGCAGGTGGACGATTGCCTCTGTTCGATCGGGTGGCATGCGTGATCCCGAGGCTCCCTCGGGTTTCCGTGAAAAGCAAGTCTTTCTCCTGGCGGCGATGACGCTCATGTCATGCTCGACGACAATCTCGAAGTAGGAGCGCTGGCGTCCCGCGTGGCCACAGGCAAGAACGCTACGTCCTCCCGAGTGCCCCGGCGGCGGGGACGCCGCCGGATCAGCCGACGAGACGCCGGCGGTCCGAGAGCAGGTACTCCGCGGTGCGGCTGGCTTTCACGCGCGTGATGGCGGTGGGCGTGCCGGACGCGACGATCCTGCCGCCCTCCTCCCCCGCCCCCGGGCCCATGTCCAGAACCCAGTCGCTGGCGGCGATGACGGCCATGTCGTGCTCGACGACGATGACGGTGTTGCCGGCTTCGACGAGGCCGTCGAGTTGGGTCATGAGCTTCTCGACGTCGGCGGGGTGGAGGCCGGTGGTGGGCTCGTCAAGGATGTACAACGTGTTGCCGCGGCCGACGCGCTGGAGCTCGGTGGCGAGCTTGATGCGCTGCGCTTCGCCGCCGGACAGCTCAGTGGCAGGCTGGCCTAGGCGGAGGTAGCCAAGGCCGACTTCGCGGAGGACGCCGAGGGCGCGGTGGATGTGGGGCTCGTCGGCGAAGAACATCCACGCGGTGTCGACGGTCATGCCGAGGACCTGAGCGATGTTCCTGCCGTTGTAATCGATCTCGAGAGTCTTGGCGTTGTACCGCGCGCCGTGGCAGGTCGGGCACGGCGCGTACACGCTCGGCAGGAAGAGCAGCTCGACCATGACGAAGCCTTCGCCCTCGCAGGTCTCGCAACGGCCCTTCGCGACGTTGAAGGAGAAGCGTCCGGCGTCGTAGCGCCGCGCGCGGGCGGCTTTCGTCGACGCGAAGAGCTTGCGCACGTGGTCGAAGAGGCCCGTGTACGTCGCGAGATTGGAGCGCGGCGTGCGGCCGATGGGCTTCTGATCGACGCGCACCAGGCGCTTGATCCCCTCCATCCCCGCCACGATCTCCCCTCCCTCGGTCACCACTCGCTTCTCGAGCGGATCGTGCTCGTGTTCTTCTTCGAGCGGATGCCCGAGGCGCCCGGCAACCAGCTCGACCAGCACCTGGCTGACCAGCGTGGACTTGCCGGAGCCCGAGACGCCCGTGACGCTGGTGAAGACGCCGAGGGGGAGCTCCGCGTCGAGGCCGTGGAGATTGTTCCGCGTCACGCCTTCGAGCCGCAGCCAGCCGCGCGGGGTGCGCGGCTCGCGCGGAGCGGGCGTGCGTTCGTTGAACAGATACTCCCGCGTGTGCGATGCCGTCACGCTCTTCAAGCCCTCGGGCGGACCGCTGTACAGGATCTCCCCGCCGTGCTCGCCTGCCAGCGGTCCGACGTCCACGATCCAGTCCGCGTGGCGGATGACGTCCAGCTCATGCTCGACGACGAACAGCGAATTGCCCGCGGCCTTCAACTTGTCGAGCGCCGCGAGCAGCGCCTCTGTGTCGGCGGGGTGCAGGCCGGCCGAGGGCTCGTCGAGGACATAGACGACGCCGAAGAGATTCGAGCGCACCTGCGTCGCGAGGCGCAGCCGCTGCAACTCGCCCGGCGACAGCGTCGGCGTGCTGCGCTCGAGCGACAGGTAGCCGAGGCCGAGGTCGAGGAGGACATCGAGACGGGCGGCGAGATCGCAGGCGATGCGGTACGTGACTAGCGCCTTCTCCGGATGAGCTTCGTCGGGACGCACTTTCTTCGCGTACGGACGCACGATCTGCGCGAGCCGCTTGAGCGGCACCGCCGAGATCTCCCCGATGTCCAGGCCCGCAAACTTCACGGACAGCGACTCGCGGCGCAGCCGCTTGCCGTGACACAGCGGGCAATCCGCGCCGAGCATGTACTGCGACACGCGCTTCTTCATCAGGGGGCTCTGCGTGTTCGCGAACGTGTGCATCACGTAGCGCCGCGCGCTGCTGAACGTGCCCATGTAGCTGGGCTCTTCTTTTTTCTTCAGCGCCCGCTGCGTCTCCGCCGGCGTGTAGCCGGCGTACACGGGGACGGTCGGCGTGTCGTCGGTGAAGAGGATCCAGTCGCGGTCCTTCTTCGGCAGGTCGCGCCAGGGGCGATCGACGTCGTAGCCGAGGGTGACGAGGATGTCGCGCTGGTTCTGCCCGTGCCACGCGGGCGGCCACGACGCGATCGCGCGCTCGCGGATCGTCAGCGACGGATCCGGCACCATCGACTCCTCGGTGACGGTGTAGATGCGGCCCAGGCCGTGGCACTCGGGACACGCGCCCTCGGGCGTGTTGGGCGAGAACGACTCCGCGTAGAGGAGCGGCTGGTTCTTCGGATAGTCGCCCGCGCGGGAGTAGAGCATGCGCAGCAGGTTGGAGAGCGTTGTGACGCTGCCGACCGAGGATCTGGTCGTGGTCCCTCCGCGCTGCTGCTGAAGGGCGACGGCGGGCGGCAGGCCGTCGATGTCGTCGACGTCGGGGACGGACATCTGGTTGAAGAGCCGTCGCGCATATGGCGACACGGATTCGAGGTAGCGCCGCTGCGCCTCGGCGTAGAGCGTGCCGAAGGCGAGCGAGGATTTGCCGGAGCCCGAGACGCCCGTGAAAACCACGAGCGCGTCGCGCGGGATCTCGACGTCGATGTTCTTGAGGTTGTGCTCGCGCGCACCGCGCACGCGGACGAAGCGGTGGTCTTCCACGATCGCGAACTCTAACGAGAACTGTGCCACTCCGTCCTCTTCTGTGTTCTCTTTACTACTCATCTCTCGTTTCGTCGCGCGGCGCAAAGCTTTCGCGGCCAAATCGTTGCGCCACGTGAAGAAATCCGTTCGCCCGCAGCCCAAGCCGGTGGCGCTCGGAGGGAAGTCCCCTCTCCCCGCCGCGTAGACGGTGGGGAGAGGGTTAGGGTGAGGGGACGCTCCTCGCACGAGGCGCGTCCCCTCACCCGGCGCTTCGCGCCACCCTCTCCCCACGCTCACGCGCGGGGAGAGGGGACGGGGGCCGAGAATTCTTTGCGGGGCGCGAAGAAACGCAACTTTAGTAGTACAGAGGACACAGAGGGGGACGGAGGCACTGCTCGCTAGCTGAGCAATCCGCTTCTGCGTTCGATCCGTATGTAACACCGGGTCCGGTCCGAATCGAGAGAGCAGGAGCAATGTATGAAGCGGTTCTTCAATACCGTACTGGTCACCCTCGTCTTTTTCACCTCGGCGGCGCATGCGCAGGACGACATGCAGAAGAAGGTCAGTTCCCTCGGCACCACCCTCGGTGCCACGGTGGGGCAGGAGCGGCGCACGGCGAACGGCGGGCGCGTCCGCGAGTTCGAAAAGGGTGCGATCTTCTGGACGAAAAACACCGGCGCGCGCTTCGTCGGCAGCGGCGTGCTGGAGAAGTACAGGGAGCTGGGCGCGGAAAGCGGAGCTCTCGGATTTCCCGTCGGAGACGAGCGTCTGACGGACGGCGGTCTGCGCCAGACGTTCGAGCACGGCTTCCTGCGGATCACCGGCGGCGGCGACGTCGCGGCCGAGATCCTCCCGGGCGTGACGCTCACGGCTGACTCGCTGATGATCAGCGGCCCGAGCCCGATCATCCTCGGGATGGACAACGACGGATTCCTGAACGTTCGCGAGCAGACCGGGCCGGACATCACCCTGACCTGCTCGTGCGAGCAGCCCCCCAGTACCTCCTCGCAGCGCCTCGGGTTCTGTACCGTGTCGATCTCGAGGAGCGGCAAGTCCGCGAGGTGCAGAAGCGCCGACTGCAAGGGCTCCTGCTCGTTCGAGACCACGGCGAAGTGACACTTACGGTATCTTCCCGCGCGCATGCGCGTTCTGAGACACCTCTTCGAGAGCAACCGGGCCTGGGCCGCGGAGATGACGGCCCAGGATCCGGACTTCTTCACGCGGCTGGCGAGCCAGCAGGCGCCGCAGTATCTGTGGATCGGCTGCTCGGACAGCCGCGTGCCGGCCAATCAGATCGTCGGGCTCCTGCCGGGGGAGATGTTCGTCCACCGCAACGTCGCGAACGTGGTCGTCCACACGGACCTGAACTGCCTGTCCACGATCCAGTTCGCGGTCGACGTCCTCAAGGTACGGCACATCATCGTGTGCGGGCATTACGGCTGTGGCGGCGTGCTGGGGGCGTTGCGCAACGAGAAGTTCGGCCTCATCGACAACTGGCTGCGCCACGTTCAGGACGTGCGCTGGAAGCACCAGACCCAGATCGACGCACTGCAGACCGAAGGTGAACAGCACAAGCGCCTGTGCGAGCTGAACGTGATCGAACAGGTCGTGAACGTCAGCCAGACCACGGTCGTCCGCGACGCCTGGGCGCGCGGCCAGGAGCTGTCCGTCCATGGCTGGGTGTACGACATCCGGGACGGCATCCTCCGCGACTTCGGCGTCTGCGTCTCCACCCAGGAAGACGCGCGCGTCACCTCGGAAGCGGCATGGGCGGCGGTGACGCTGCGCGGATAATTTCGGGCCCGGTGATGTGTTTCGCGCACTTCTCTCACTAATCACTGAGAGGAGAGCCCATGAGTCAGGTCGTCAGCGAGACTTTCATCGCGGGACCAGCCCCGGGTGTGGGTCTGGTTTCCAGCCACAACCTGGAGGTTCAGGAAGCGCGCGAGCTGCTGGAGGCCAACCTTGCACTGGTCAGCCGTGCGGCCGCATTCGCGTGCCGCAGGTACCGGCTCGACCCCGACGACGCGGAGGAGCTCACCGCCATCGTCCACCTGAAGCTCGTCGAGGACGAATATGCGGTGCTCCGCTCCTGGGAAGGACGCAGCGCGCTCAGCACCTTTCTCAACATCGTCATCCAGCGCTGGACTCTCGACTACCGCATCCACGAGTGGGGGAAATGGCATCCGTCGGCCGAGGCGAAGCGGATGGGAGCGGTGGCGGTGGAGCTCGAACAGATCCTCCATCGCGACGGACGGTCGATCGAAGAGGCCCTCCCCTTCTTCCTCACGAAGCACGGGAACGTCACGCTCGCCTCGCTGCGAAAGATTGCCGCGGGTCTCCCGCGTAGAGCGCCCAGGCGCCACGACGTGCCGGTCGAAGAAGCGGCTCCTCTCACGGGACCCTACGACATCGAAGACCAGGCCCGAGCCGACGAGCGACGCCGTACGGCCGATCGCGTGGCGATGCTGGTCTGCGCCGCCATCGAGAGGCGTCCCGAGGACCTGCGCCTGATCCTCCAGCTCCGGTTCGTGCAGGGGATGACGGTCGCCCAGATCGCGAGAGCGCTGCAGCGCGACCAGAAGCTCCTCTACCGCCTGCTCGAGCGCTGCATGCACGAGATCCAGGAGGAGCTGGAGGCCGAAGGAATGGACCCCCGCGACGTGCTCGACCTCATCGGGCGCGACGACGTCGTACTGTCGTTCGATGCCCGGCACCACGCAAAAGAAAACCGGGCCTTGCGGCCCGGTTTTCCCTTCGTTCGTTCACCTGTTGCGTAGGTCGTTCGTTAGAATTTCTTGAGTGTCACTTCGACGCTCTGCACCCCGTCGATGGAGCGGAGCACCTGCATTGCCACATCCTTTTGCAGTTCGTGGGCCACACTGCCGGACAGCTTGACGATGCCCTTGTCGGACGTCACGCGGAAGTGACAGCCGTCGAGGGCGCGGTGGACGCTGAGCTCGCGCTCGGCCTTGCGGGCGATGAGCGCGTCCTCGTGCTTGACGATCTGGATGAGGTTGGCGACGCGGGAGTAGCCGAGCGTCTGGGCGTACTGGTTGAGGATCTCGGCCTCGGCGGTATCGATCGCGCGGCCGCGGATGATGACGATCCCGGCGATCTCGTAAACCTGGAGACGGTCGACAGCGGCACCGGCACCGCGAAATGTGCTCGTGAGGTCGGTGGTCTGCGGAGTCGCCGCGGATGCGGGCGGGCTCAACACAACGACGACTGCTGCGATCGTTACGGCCTTGATGATCGTGCGCATCATGTTTATTTGCTTGTCTCCCTGAACCCGGAGATAGCACCCGACGTGCCACATTCGGTTGTGTCGCTTGGCGAGCAGTTTAGCTCAAACGGGTCGCAAATTTTACGGATCTCGTGGACAGATCGTCCAAACGAACGGTCACCGCCGACTCCCGATCGTACGGATCAGCTTGATCGTGATGGATATACACGCGCCAGAGGAGCGTCAGCGCGAGCATGACCAGGGCGAAGAAAGCGAGCAGAGCTGCGATTCGTCGAGCCACATGGAGCGGAGCGAGCAATGCCATTGCCAGGTTAGTTTACAGTTGACCGTTGGCAGTTGACAGGAGCCAGAAGACTCTTGCTCCTGCCAACTGCAAACTGCAAACTGCCAACTCCATCATGCCCCGCATTCACCTCCTCCCCTCCGATCTCGTGAACCAGATCGCGGCGGGAGAGGTCGTCGAGCGCCCCGCCTCGGCCGTCAAGGAGCTGGTCGAGAACGCCATCGACGCGGGCGCCACGACCATTGACGTCCTGCTCGAGGCCGGTGGCAAGAAGCTCCTCGAAGTGCGCGACAACGGGTGCGGGATGTCCGAGGAGGACGCACTGCTGGCGATCGAGCGGCATGCGACGTCGAAGATCAAAGACTTCGACGACCTCACCCGCGTCCGGACCCTCGGCTTCCGAGGGGAAGCGCTGCCGTCGATCGCCTCGGTGTCGCGCTTCACGCTGATCAGCTCGGACAACGACTCCGGCGCGGCGCTCGAGATCACTTGCGATCCGCTGACGGCGCAGCGGAGCGTGCGTCCCGCGGCGCGCGATCGCGGGACGACCATCGTCGTGCGCGAGCTGTTCGAGAACGTGCCCGCACGGCGGAAGTTCCTCCGCAGCTCTGACGCGGAGTTCCGCGCGATCGTCACGGTGGTCGCGTCGTACGCACTGCCGCTGCCGGAGCGTGCGTTCCGGCTCGAGCACAACGGGCGCGTGGTCCTCGACCTCCCTCCGGCGACGACCGCGCGCGACCGCGTGCTGCAGATCCTCGGCAGTGAAGCCGCGGAGCACCTGGTCGACTTCGACGCGCAGATCGGCGTCACGCGCGCGAGCGGCTTCGTCACGCGCGGCCTCCGCTACGGCAGCAAGCGGAATCAATACTTCTTCGTGAACGGGCGGCTGGTCAAGGACCGCGTCCTTGCCCATGCCGCGAGTCGCGCGTCCGAGGCGTTCGACTTCGACGGCCATCCCGGTATCGTGCTCTTCCTGGAGATGCCGCCCGAGGCGGTCGACGTGAACGTGCATCCGGCAAAGACGGAGGTGCGGTTCCGCGACTCGTCGCAGGCGCACGTGGCCGTCGAGCAGGCGCTCAAGCAGGCCCTCGGCGGCGCGGAAGAAGGCGCGTCGCTGATCCGGCGAGCACTCAGAGTTTTTCCCGCCTCAGCGTTATGACGCGGGCCCGCGCTGGACTCCCGAATTCACGCCGCTCTTTCAGAAAGCGGCGATGGTGCAGCCGCCCGTCGGCGTGATGGTCGAAGTCGAGGAAGAGCCGCAGCCACAGCTCGGCGACCTGCAGGGCCGCGTCATCGGCCAGTACCGCATGAGCTACATCCTCGTGGACATGCCCGGCGGCCTGCGCCTCGTCGACCAGCACGTGGCGCACGAGCGCGTGCTGTACGACAAGTACCTCCAGCGCGTCGAAGCGCGCGCGCCGGTGTCGCAGCAACTGCTCGCGCCGATCATCTACGAGACCGGCGCCGCCGAGTGCGCGGCGCTCGAATCGCACCTCGCGGAGTTGCGCGAGATCGGCTTCGACGTCGAGCGGTTCTCCGGCAACGCCTTCGCCATCGCCGCTACCCCGCCCGAGCTGCTTCGCCATGACGTCGAGTCGTTCCTGCGCAAGCTCATCGACGCTTCACTGGAAGAAAAATCGTCGCACGTGACGAAAGTCCGCGAGCGCATCACCGCGTCTCTGGCGTGTCAGGCGGCGATCAAAGTCCACCGCCCGCTCGGCGGCGGGGAGATGGCCCGCCTGGTGGCCGAGCTGCTGCGGTCGTCGAACCCGTTCGCGTGCCCGCACGGACGCCCGATCATCGTGGACATCAAGCACCTCGACATCGAACGGCACTTTCACCGGAAATGAATGCGCGCGAGCTTGGACGCAAAGGCGAGCGCCGCGCCGCGTGGTTCTACCGCCTGCGCGGCTATCGGATCCTCGAGCGCAACGCACGCCTGCCCGCCGGTGAGATCGACCTCGTGGTCAAACGCGGAGCGACGATCGTCATCGCCGAGGTGAAGACCCGGCAGACGAAGATCGCCGGTGAGGGTCACGAAGCGGTGGACCGCAGGAAACGCGAGCGGATGATCAAGCTCGGCGATCAGTACGCGGCACGGCACCCGGAGGCGCGGTTGCGGTACGACATCGTGTCGATCTACTGGACGGGGTGGCGGTTCGTCGTCACGCACTACCCGGACGCGTTCCGGCCGGTCGCGGATACGGCGCGTCCCTGGATCTGGCGGGGGTGATTCTGTCGCCCGCTACGCGGGCTCGATCGGAATCGCACGCTCGTTCCCCCGGCTGAAGCCGGGGTCTATTTTCTGGCAGCCCGCTACGCGGGCAAGAGGCCGAGCCCGCGTAGCGGGCAAGAGGCAATAGACCCCGGCTTCAGCCGGGGGGACAGGGCGCGGCGTCCGATCAAGCCCGCGTAGCGGGCGACAGGACTGCGTCATCCCCGCAGCTTCAGCTCCGCGTCCAGCCGGTGCCGCCCCTCGGGCCACGCTTTCAGGAACGCGCGCCACATCACCTTCGTGTTCATCTGGTCCGCGAGCTGGTACTCCTCCGCCTCCTGGCGCGCGCGGCGCGCTTCCTCGGCGCGCGGGGCGTCGGGATACGTGGCGAGGTATTCGTCCCACGCGGCGACCGTCCCTTTCTCGAACGCGGCGTTGAAGTCGCCTTCGACGATCGCGCGGCGTGCGAGGGCGCGGCGCTCTTCGGCCTTCTCGTGCCACTCCAGGCGCTCGCGCGCGTCGTGATCGCGGAGGCCGTCGGGGTGGTTCAGAAGGAACAGGCCCCACGCCCCGACGGTGTCGATCGCGCGCGCCTGTTCGAACGCGAGCTGCTCGCGGCCGTAGACCTCGGCCTGCGCGCTGCGGGCGCTGTCCGGGAATTCGTCCAGGTACGCGTTCCACGCGGCTGAGCTCTTCGCTTCCAGCGCGACGCTGTACGCGGTGGCCTCGCGGACGCCCGCGCCTTCCATGCGCTCGGTCGCGGTGTTCGCGTGGGCGTCGTGCGGCCAGCGCTCGAGGTACGAGGCCCACGCCTCCTCGGTGTCGAGCGCCGCGGCGGCGTCGAAGTCGAGGCGCTCTTCGATGGCGCGTTCGGCTTCCTCGGCGTGGTGCACGGGGAACTTCGCGCGGTAGTCGCGGAACGCGGCGTAGGTGTCCGCCGCCTGCGCCGCTGCCCAGGCCTCCCCCGCCTCCCGCTCCTCGGGCGAGATGTCCGCGACGTGCATCCGCGGCACGGCGGTCTTCGTGAACCTGCCGCGGTCGCGGGTCGCGTACGGCGCGAGCGCCTCGGCGAAGTCGCGCGCGGAGAGCCAGCGCTGCGTGCGGTGTTTCGCCAGCGCGCGCACGACGACCGCTTCCAGTCCAGCGGGGGTGTCGAGGATCGGGTTCGCGTCGCGGAACGAGCGCGGCGGCTCGGTCAGGTGCTTGACGATGTACATGTTCGGCGTGCGCGCGACGAAGGGCGGCACGCCGGTGATCATCTCGAACAGGACGACGCCGAGGGAGTAGAGGTCCGCGCGGCCGTCGAGGGCTTCGCCGTCCTCCAGCTCGCCGAGGTGCTCGGGCGACATGTACTTCGGATTGCCGACGAACACGCCCGCCTGCGTGGTGTCGACGTTCGGGCCGGAGACGTCCTTGGCCACGCCGAGGTCGATGATCTTCACGATCAGGTGATCGTCGGCGTCGAACGCCAGCATGATGTTGTCCGCGGAGATGTCGCGGTGCAGCAGGCCGCGGCGATGGATCGCATCCAGGCCCGCCAGCACCTGCGTCGCCACCTCGATCGCCAGAGGCAGCGGGAAGCGGCCGTTCGCCTCCTCCCACTCGCGCACGGTCGTGCCGTCGATGTACTCGGTGACCATGAAGCTCGTGCCGTCCGGCATCACCGAGAAGTCGTGGACGACCGCGACGTTCGGATGGTGGACCTGCGTCGCCAGCCGCGCCTCGCGCAGGAAGCGCGCGCGATAGCTCTCCTCCGCGATCAGCGCGGCCTTGATGACCTTCACACAGCGGAACGCGCCCAGGTGGACGTGCAGCGCTTTGTACACCTCGCCCATACCGCCGGCACCGAGAAGTCCGACGATCTCGTATTTCCCGTCGAGCAGCGTGCCCGGGGTCAGACCGCTAATTGCCGAGGCCATGAAGCGGGCATCAGGTTACACGGGGCCGAAGCGAGCGCGCCACCAGACCGATGCCGCCGAGGAGCAGGACGAGCATCACCAGGGTGTTGAAGAGGCTCGTGGAGCGGAAGTAGATGTCGAGGTTCACGATGATCCCCACGAAGAGGATCACCGCGCCGGCGATGGTGAGCACCCAGCCCACGATCGACTTGCCGTCGAAGAAGAGGAACGCGATGCCGATCACCAGCGGCAGCAGCGTGAGTCCGAAAGCGTTATAGCCGCCGATGCGCCAGTACCCGCTCGTCACCGTGACCTGATTCGTCAGCAGATACCCGCCGGCGATGGCCATGGCGAAGCCGATCAGAAACGTCCCCAACCCACCCGCGGTGCCGCCCGCGCCACGAAACTCTTCCATGGAGAAAGTGTATATGGAGTGCGGAGGCAGCGCCTCCGCTTTCCCATTCGCGTGTTCGCTACGCCGTCGCGACGGCGGGCGCGCCCGGCGTCTTCCGGCGCAGGATCGCCGCCGAGACCAGCGTTACGATCAGGCCGACCGGGAAGATCTCCAGGAAGGTCATGCCGACGTTGAAGAACGGGTTCCTGTACAACACCTTGAAGCGCGCCATCTCTGCCTCTGCTTTGATCATCGCGTCGGGCGTGGCGCCGCCTGCCTTCATCTTCTCCAGCGTGATGGCCGCGAACTTGTCGCCGAAGTCGGGGATGAAGCCCCAGTACACGATCTCCCACGCGATGACGTACACCGCGCAGGTGATGAGGGTGATCAGGAGGCCGACCTTGAAGGCCTTGCCGAAGGTGATCGTCCCGCCGTTGTGCTGCTCGCGATAGCTGCGGATGCCGAAGAACACCGCCACGAACGCCAGCGCCATCGTGGCGTAGCCGATCAGCTCCATGTTGTCGGATGGGATCGTCCCGTTGAGACAGAGCGGCATCATGGTCGCGGTGAGGGCGGACAGGATGCCGCCGGAGATCAGTCCAAAGGTGAGCACGGTTTTTTTCATCGAAGGGATTCCTCTCGTCTTTTTGCAGCAAGGTAGCGGCGCGGCGGTGTGCTGTCGTCGTGCTTTCGGGTGATTTTGCGGGGGTCACCCTTTCGTTGACCCGGCTTTTCAGGGGATGAGGCCCAGTTCCTTCCCCTTCTGAACCGCCTGCACCCGCCGGTTGACGGCCAGCTTGTCGAACAGCCGCGACGAGTGCGTCTTGACCGTGTTCTCCGACACGAACAGCCGCTCCCCGATCTCCCGGTTGCTCAGCCCCTCGGCGATCAATCCGAGGATCTCGTGCTCGCGCGGCGTGATGCCCAGCTCCTTCAGCTTCGCCTGATCCAGCGCGAACGGCCCGCTCTCACGGACGCGAACTTCCTTCACCACCACGACCTCTTTGTGCCGCGTGAGCCGCAGCCCCACGTACACCCCGACTACGGTGAAGATCACCGCCACGACCCCGCCATACACCTCGGTCGGGTACACGCGGACGAAGTGCTGGTACTCGACGTACTTCAGCAGCGCGATGAGCGCGCCGCCGATGGCGCCATAGAGGAGGACCCGTTTCAAGCGGGGGGCAGTGTACCTGTGGAGTGCGGCGGCAACGCCGCCGCTTTCGAATTCGTGTGGCGCGAGCCGAACGCGCGTCGCTCGCGCCGCGCGAATTTCAAAGCGGCGGCCTTGCCGCCGCACTCCATATGAGATCGCGTTGCAGCTCCGCCAGCAACTTCGCGCGCTGCGTATTCAGGAAGAAGTGTCCGTCCTCGAACATACGCACGTGAAAGGCGCCGGTGGTCTGCTCGCGCCACGCCTCGATTTCGTCGGGAGGGCTGTGGACGTCCTGCAGGCCGCCGTAGGCGGCCATGGGGCAGGAGAGCGGCGGCTCGGGGGTGTATGCGTAGGTGTCGATGGCTTCGAAGTCGGCGCGCAGCACGGGGAGCAGGAGCTCGATCAGCTCCCGGCTCTCCAGCACCTCAGGCGGCGTGCCGTCCAGCCGCGCGATCTCTTCGATCAGCTCAGGGTCGGAGAGGCGGTGCCGCTGGACCTCGCGGGGCTGCGTGACCTGAGGCGCGCTGTTCGCGGAAACGACCAGCACCGCGGGCGGCCGTGCCCGCAGGCGCCGCGCGACTTCGAAGCTGACGAGGGCGCCCATGCTGTGGCCGAAGAAGGCGTACGGACCGGTGAGGAGCGGGGTCAGTCCCGCGACCGCCTGGTCGGCCAGAGTGGCGAGGCTCGCGATCGGCGCCTCGGCCATGCGCCGCTCGCGCCCGGGAAGCTGGACGGCCCAGACCTCGATGTCCCCGGCCAGCCCATCCGGCCAGCCGCGGAAGATCTGCGTACCGCCGCCGAGGTAGGGGAAACAGAACAGGCGCAGCCGAGGGCTGACGCGCGACTTGAGGCACGTTGCCCATGGGAACTGCGCACCCTTGAGGTTGCTCATGAATCGGGATTCTAACTTCGCGGCGCCACCGGCCGGTGCGCCGCTCCGATGGCCATGAACGGCGCCCAGTAGAACGGGTGGCGCCATTGCTTCGAATGCCGCAGGGAGAGCTGGGCGGCGCGCAGCGCCTCGGCTGTCGTATCGCCGGCGAGGAGGCGCCGGTGGAGCTCGATCATGAGGCGGGAGGTGGCTTTCGATTCCGCGACCCACTGGCTGGCGACGGTGGTCGGGCAGCCGGCGGCGGAGAATGCCCAGGAGAGGCCGATGATGCCTTCGCCGCGGTTGGCGTGGGTGCCGGCGGTCTCGCAAGCGGAGAGAACGGCCAGTTGTGCGCTCAACTGCAGCTCGACCACTTCGCGGGCTTCCAGCATCCCGTCCTCGTCCCCGTTCTCGGAGCTGGCGGCCAGGGCGATGGCCGAGTACATCGGCGAGCCACGATCGACGAAGGCGTGCGCCGCGATGTGGATGATCCCGTAGGCGGGCGTCTCGTGCTTGAACGCGCCCTCCTGCGCGGCGTCGCGAACGTACGCCCGGCTCCGCGCCGGAGAGTACATCGACGCCAGCGTGCGGACCTCGGTCTCGGCATCGATCAACGAACCGAAGGACGCGCCGCGGAACATCGAACGGAGCGTCGCGCGCTCCGACACGCCCACCGTCGGATTGCCGAACGCGATCAACCGCACATCGCCCACCACGGGCGTTGCCGCCGCGCCGAGCAAAGCCAATGAATGCGCGTAGAAGACGGCATGGCGGTCGATCAGAGGAGCGCCGTCTCCGGACATGAGTGCATGGAACGGCACGGTCCAGAGCGCGCCGTCGGGGATCACGCAGACGGCCTTCTTGCCCTCGAGGAAGCGCTCCGCCGGCGTGAGCAACGCGGCATACAACCGCTGCGCCGCATCGCGATAGCGGGGAGAGCGGTTCGCAATCAGGCGCGCCAGCGTTTGCGCGTCCGCTTCCACCTCGGCGGCGGAGATGGCGAGGCGGATCGCTTCGATCGACGTCGTGCCGTTCGCCGCCGATACCGCGAAGACCACGCTCCTCTTCTCGTCGAGGACGTAGAGGAGCACGACCAGTCCCTCGGGCACCACGATCGCGCCGGTCTCCTCGACGCGGCGCCGCGCCGTCCCCGGATACCGCACTCCCATCTCCGCGTGGAACGCCTCGAGCTTCTGGCGCGCCAGGGTCAATCGCTCCGTCAACGCGGAAGGTGCCTGCGCTCCGGCGCGGGCCACGACCACTTCGCGATTGAGGTCCACGACCCGTTGCCCCAGCGCCTTCGCCCGCGCGCGCTCCTCCGCGGTCAGGAACGCCGACGGGTCGACGGGGCCGGCGGCAATGACTTCGCGCAGCGCGCGGCTCTTCATCTGATCCGCGACCCGGAGCGCCTCCTCGACTTCGTTCCTCTCGAGCAGCAGGTCGATGAACTCGGCGTAGCGGAACAGGTTCTGCTCGACGAGTGCCGCGCGGGCGAGAGGATCGATGCCTTCGACGAACCGGCGGGCCTCGGCGATCTGGATGGCGTCGCGATAGGCGACGATCGCCTCGTCGAGGCGGCCGGCCGCGCGCAGGGCCTTGCCGAGCGCGAGCCGCGCCAGCCATTGGATGTTGTCGTTCCCTGTCACGGCCGGGTCTTCGATCGCGAACACCCGGCGGGCCTCGGCGATCGCTTCGTCGAGGCGGCCCTGCCGCTGGCGGAGCTCGCTCCAGTGAATCGCCCGCCCGGCATCGGCGTGAGCGTGCCGCCGGACATCGTCGCCTCGCGGCAGGCCCTCCCAGCGGCGGAGCTCCGCCTCAGCTTCGTCGAGCGCGCCCTCGTCGAGCGCCCCCTTGTAGATCAGCGCCGTGATCACCCGGGAGATCATGTTCGGCAGGTGGTTCGCGTTCGAGGTCAGAGGCATCGCCTCGCGCTCGAGCCGCACGGCTTCGTCCCATTTCTTCTCGCCGAGCAGAATGCCCGCGAGATTGTGTTTGGCAGCGGCGAGCGCCGTCATGTTGCCTCGCAGGGCGCTGAGGCGGATCACTTCCTCGTAGGACTCGCGCGCCAGCTCGAGATTTCCCAGCGCGTCGTGCGTGGTCGCCTTCCGGAGCAGGGCCACGTCCTCGCCTTCCTCCCACCCGTAGCGCTCCGACAGCGCCGTCAGCCGATCCATGGCCGCCAGAACCCTGACGTGATTCTTCAGCTGGTCTTCCGCCTGTCCGATCATGTACAGGCATTTCATTGCCACGATCGGATCGTCACAGCGCTCGACCAGTTCGGCGCCCGAGGCAAAGGCCTCGATCGCAAGATCCATCTCGCCCGCGCGCAGAAGCGCATACCCAAGTGTCAGCTCCGCCAGCGCCACGTCGTCGGGTCCGCCGTGGGTACGCGCAAACCGTTCGAGGTCTCGCGACGCCTCGATCGCTTCGCGCGGCTTCTTTCCGACGAGGCAGCGCGCGCGTTGTCTTCGCACCACGACTTCCGCCGGCACGTCGCCGATGGACTCGGCCAGGGTCCACGCCGCGTCGAGGAGATCGAGGCGATCCGCCACCGCGGGCTCGGCGACGTAGAGGGAAAGGACGCGCGCACGATCGACATCCGCGGCCTCGGCCAGCAGACACCTCGCTTCCTCCGGCGACGGGGCCGTGGTCATCTCGATCGCCAAGCGGCGTTCCGCGGTCATGGCCCGCTCGATGCGCCAGACGGAGTCCCGCTTCCGGACGTCGATGAACCACCAGCGAGGCAGCGGCCGCACGGGCCGCCACTGCGCTTTCGTCGCGCCGGTCGCGTGCAGTTCGAGCCGCAGGCTCACACGCTCCTCCGACACGGATTCGGCCGAGACGACCGCACTCTGCACCGAGATGCAATCCAGCGTGTCGATCGCCTCGCGCAGCTCGAGCCAGGATCTCGGATCTCCCTCGGCGGCGCCGGACAGAAACGCGAGGTCGTCGCGCCGCAGCACTTCCGTGAACAGATCGCCGGCGAGCTGCTCCGGCGTCGCGGCCGATGCGAGCGCGGCGAGCACGACGCCGAGGACGGCGGCGAGAGTCCTCAGCGCGGCCACTGCTCGACGCTCCGCAACAGCCGCCGCCCCTGTTCCGTCCGGACGCGGCGCAGCTCGCGCGCGGCATCTTCGCGAAGACCGCTGCGCGCGTAGAGCACTCCGAGGAGCAACGGATCGTCGCCATACTCCGCGCGAGCGCGCTGCAGCTCCGCGTGAGCGGCGGCGTCGAGGACGCGGAACAGCGCGGGCGGTGCGGGGGGGGCCGGCAGATTGCGCACGCTGCCGTCGCCGCCGCGGATCTCGACTTCCCATTGAACCGTGCGGCCGCGCGGCAGGTCGCGCTCCGGCTGCCACGCGGGCTCACTGAGGACACCGCTTTCCGCGACGAGAGTGTCGTCGTCGAACACTGAGACGAGATACGTCGCTCCTTCGGCCGGCGTCCACGTGAACCTCGGACGGGTCGTCTCCACGACTGTTCTCACCGGCTGGAGGCGCTCTTCGGCTTCGCGCTCTCCGGGCGTGCGCAGCACATCGGGTGCAACCCGCAATCCGGCGAGGGCTGCCGGCATCGGCAGCGCTCCCGTTCGCAGCGCCTCGTCCACCGCCGCACGCCACTCGGGCCGTTCGTACTGTGTCGCCGCCGTCTGTGTCGCCGCTGTGTGTGTTGCCGGGTGCGCCACCGCCGTCGCCGTGACCGGCGGAAGGGGCACCGGCGCCCGCCGGAGGAGCACCAGCGTGGCCACGATGGCCAGCAGCGCCGCGGCAGCGACGGCGCTGGGAAACCAGGACCGGCGCGGACGTTGTCTCAACGTACTCGCGATCGCTTGCAGGTCCTCCACGTCTTCGCGGCAACGCGCGCAGACTTCGAGATGCGCCTCGGCCGCCGCGGCGTCGTCCTCGGACAGCGTTCCGTCGACATAGGCCGTGAGCGTGGTCTCGACCGGCGGATGCTCGTCGCCGTCCGCGGCGAGCTGCCAGGCCAGCCTCCCGGCGGCCCGCGCCGCGAGCTCGCTTCCACGCGCACTGCTCGAGCAATGCGGGCAGTGCCGCAGATGCTCGACGACGTCCGGCACGCGGCGCGGCGGCAAGCGCCCGTCGAGGAACGCGGTCAGGTCTCCGGGCGTGAGGTGCTCGTTCATCCGCGCCGCCTTTCGTACTTCTCGTGCAACAGAGTCCTCCGGGCCAGCCGCTCCCGCGCGGAGCGGCGGAGATTGATCACCTGCTGCCGTGTCAGACCGAGGCGCACGGCGATGGTGGCGTCGTCGAGCGGCAAAGTCTCCCACAGCGCGGTCAGCTCCTCGCGCGCAAGTCCCATGACCTCCGCGATCTCGTCGAACCGGGCCACGCCGACGAGCACGAGCAGGGCCACGGCGTTGACGCCGTCGGGATCGCGCAGATTGAACAGCAGCGCCGTGCGCTGGTTGGGCGGAAGCAGGCGGATCTCGTCCCACAGCGTTTCGAGGAACTGCCGCGTCTCATACCGCGCCGCGTGACTCGGAGCGCGCGAGCGCGAATCGTCGATGGCATGGTCGTCCGCCGTGTCGAGCCGCGTCTCCATGACGCCCCAGAGCTCCGCCACGATCGCCACCAGCAGGTCCAGCCCAAGCGGCCGCCCCGCTCTCTCGAAGATCGCAAAGACCGCATCCTGCGGCCGGTCGCGATCGAGCATCGTCCGCGTGGCCATGCCGCGGCTGACGGTGAACGTCTCCAGCGCGTCGTCCCGGCCCGTCCATCGGCGCAGTCCGCAGACCAGCCCCGTGGCCGTGCTCCAGAGCGCGAAGCGCGCGTCGTGGCCGAGGAGGTAGCGGAGGCGATTCTTGAGGCGCGTCCGCTCCGGATAGCGGTCCCGCATGAAGTCATAGATCGTCCGGTACGTGAGCGTGGCCACGTAGCTCTCGAAGTCGCGGATGACCTCGTCCTCGAGATCCTCGATCGCCCGCAGCTTCCGCACCAGGCGCAGCGTGACCGTGGCCCTCACATCGTCGACCTCGTCCCGGCCGACGGCCCGATCCGACGTCCGGAACCGGGCCAGCACCATCTCGACCGTCGGGCGCGCGTGATCGACGAGCAGCCGCTCGAGCTCCTCGGCGCGTGACTCCTCATTGCCCGCGCGCATCAGCGACATCAGGACCGGATCCGTAAGACGGCTCTCCTCGATGCCCTGAATCTTACGCTCCTGTCGCCGAACCGGCTTTTGGGAGGACGTGCGAACGCGCGGTTATTGGTACGCGCGGAGCGAGAAGGTGTCGATCGCTCGCGGACAGCTCAGGTCCACCTGCCGCAACCGCCTCCGGTGGAACGGAGGCGGTTGCGGCGCCGGTCATGGCATTCTTGTCACCATGAAACGTGGCATCGAGCCCCTCCTGCGTGAAGTGCGGATCATCCGGAAGGGGCGTGTGCGAGTGGCCGTTCCGGTCGAGAAAGGCCATCCGCTGCGAAACGCCGCCGTTCGTGAGACGGTGAAGTCCGTCCGTGAACGCCGTAAATGACTGCTGTCGATAGCGGCGACATCCTCGCCGGGCCGCTGTGAGCCGTCGTTGTGCCGTGAGCCGAATTCTACGCCGACGACGTCGACCCTATCGCACCCGCGGTCTCGTTTGCCCACGCCGTCGCTGGTGTCGATGGCGGTCGTCGTCAATCTTACGGTCCGCATCGCCGCGATCGATGGGGGCCGGCCGTCGACCGCGCAGCGCACGGCGCGACGTTCGATGGGGTGCGTCATCGTGCGAGTCCAGCCGCCCCTGCGAATCGATGGAGAGCTCCATCGATTCTGGGAAGCGTGAACGCGACATTACGGTCGCGTGAGCCGCGATCGATGACACCGGTCATCGATCGTCCCAAAAAAATCGTCAGTGTTATCGACTTCGTCGGTGATGTTGATGGAGGTCGTCATCGAATCACACGTCCGCGTCGCTGCGATCGATGGAGCCGGCCATCGATCGCGCCTCCAGCGACCCGACGATCGATGACGCGTGTCATCAAACGTGGACGCCAGCACCGCGAAATCGATGAAGGCCTCCATCGATCGTGGCAGGCGGGATCGTACGCTTACGGTCGGACGCTGTACGGTCGATGACCGCCTTCATCAACCGCAGCGGCGGGAGCGTGAACGGAAGCGACGTCGCTCCCTGCGTCGATGGACCGGAGCCGTAAGACGGCTCTCCTCGATGCCTGAATCTTACGCTCCTCCCGCCGTACCGCCCGGAGGGACGTCGGAAACGCGTGATGATTGGTACCGAAGGGCATTGGCGCCGAACCGGGCGTAGAATTCCACCCAGGTTCCCCCACCCTCCCCAGTTGCAACACCAATCGAAATCGGATCCCTCATTTCGAGAGAGGAGGCCTGCGTTGAATTCCCCAACTGCACTTCGCTGTGAGGTGAGGCACGAATTTCACCATGCCAGCGCCAGGGACCTGTTGCTGGAGAGCGTCTTTGGCAATGCCGATCCCCGCTCCATTCCGAGCGGTTCCCTGTATCGGGCACCGCTGCAGGGATCGCCGCTGCTCGCGCTCGATGGCAGTGCGGACTCGGCCACGGTCGACCAGGACGAATGGGAAGCGGTCGTCAATGAGATCCAGCACTGTGCGCTGCAACCGTCCGGCCTGACCATGGCCGGCATTCGCGCCCGCGCCGAGGCTCATCGCGCACAGGGTCATGTGCCGATCTTCGTGGCGGATTATCGCTTTCACGCCCTGCGCAACCGTATCTGGGTTTCCCTCGAGCGGCAGGAGGGTGCCGGGACCGACGGGGTGTCCCTGCCGTCTTCCGATCCACACGAGCTGTTCGAAGAGCGCCATGTAGTTCTCGCCTCAGCGATTCTCCCGCCGCGCTTCGCGACGTTCCTGTCGATGCCTCGGGCTCATTCCGGTCTGAACGTGAGCTTCATCGTTCCCTCCGATGGTTTCCTCGGCGCGCAGGCGCCTACGGTCGTCCACGTGGATTTCGGCGACGGAAACGGCGCGCGCGCCGTCAACGTCGACGAGCCCGTGCAAGTCTCCTATGGAGGCCTGGGAACGAAGATCGTCACCGTATACGGTTCCGGTCCGCACGGGCCGACTACGGCGAACTTCCGATTTTCGCTGGAGCAGGATTCAGTCGCCGAGCTCGAGCAGGAATACGACGTCTCTTATCAGGCGGCGACCGGGCTCATTTCCGCGCCCGATGGTTTCGCGCGCGCCGAAACGATGATCGTGAATCTGAAGAACCAGCCGATTCGAAAACCGGTGTTGCTGGTGGAAGGGTTCCCCTTCGGGGAATATACCTATAGTGACCTGATCAAATACGCCAACCAGCAACGGTTCATGTACGACCTGGTCGACCGTGGCTACACTGTGGCCCTGGTCCGGTTCACCACCGGCCTGCTGCAGATTCAAACCAACGCGTACGCGCTCATCGAGCTCCTGAAAGTCATCATCTCGATTCGCCAGGGAAACGAGCCGGTCGCCGTGGGCGGCTTCAGTATGGGCGGGCTGGTGGCGCGTTACGCGCTGGCCTACATGGAAAAGCCCGAAAACGGGCAGCCTGCCCATCAGGTCGCCAAATTCTTCACCGTCGATACGCCGCACGAAGGCGCGAACGTGTCGATCGCGGTGCAGGCGTTCGCCCAGGTGGAGGATCCGGACGGAGAGCAGGCCCAACTGATGCGGAGCGGTCCGGCGCAGCAGGCGTTGCTGACCTGGGTCGGCCCATGGGGGGATGGCTGGCCGAACGGCCAGCAATTCGGGGCGAGTCCGTTACGCACGAAGTTTCTCGAGGATCTGGAGCGGGTCGGAAACATGCCGAGATTGCCCGACACCATCGCAATCGCCGACGGCGGCGGCGACGGTCAGGTGAATTACGCCGAACCTGGACGATTTGCGACCGGATACTCGTGCGAGCGGAAGATGTGGGCCAACCTGTTCTTCTGTCCCACCGGCGGTCCCAGCACGATCCTCGTGATGCGCCGGCGCCATCTTTTCGATTGGACCGTTTATCGCGTGCAAACGACGGACGACAATCCCTGGGAGGCAGGCGGGCTCGATTCGGCGCAAGGCGGGATCTGGGAGTGGCCCATTTTCAAGCGGGTGCATGATCGCTTTTCCTGGCCGGCCGTCGCAAAGATCGATTTCGAGAACGCGAGCTTCATCCCGACGGCGAGCGCTCTGGGAATCCGGATTGCGGACTTCCGCCGCGCGCTCACGCCCCAGGATCTGGCCTCCTCGTATTTCAAGAAGGTGACTTACCACCAGCCGAACGCGGGCCAGCCGCGGAATGAAGTCCACATCCGCCTGACGCCGCAACTGGTGGCGTTCCTGCGCCGCCATGTCTTCGGAATCGCGACAGGCGATGAGGAGGGCGGAGGCTGATCGACATCAAGCCCGCGAGGAGGTGCGGAGCATTCCCCCAAACGAAACACGAAGGGCCGCGATTGCTCGCGGCCCTGAATCAAGTACGTTTGGAGCGGGAAACGGGATTCGAACCCGCGACATCAACCTTGGCAAGGTTGCACTCTACCACTGAGCTATTCCCGCGCTACGGACGGCGAACTTTAGTGGCGCTCCGGTTCGCTGTCAAGCATCGCCGCTAACGCTGTTCGGGGGGTGCTCATTCCCCTCGATGCCCCCAAGCCCTGAGCGAAGCCGAAGGGCCGGGTTAGCACCTACGCAACCGACCCCGACAGGCGAACGCACGTGCACCGCTTTGTGCGAACACCCCGCAGATGCTAACTTGGCCCTTCGGCTTGGCTCAGGGCTCCCCTACTCCCTTCCCCTGATCCCATAAGCGTCCATCTTCCGATAGAGATTGCTGCGCTCGACGCCGAGGGATTCGGCGGTACGGCTGACGTTGCCGGCGAAGTCGCGGAGGCGGTCGAGGATGTACTGCTTTTCGAACTGCTCGCGGGCTTCCTTCAGGGGGAGGTTCGTGGCGATCTCGGGGGCCGGCTTCGGCCCGTGGCGGGCCCGAGCT
The DNA here is from genome assembly GCA_963821585.1 of uncultured Acidobacteriota bacterium. GTDB lineage: Bacteria > Acidobacteriota > Thermoanaerobaculia > Gp7-AA8 > Gp7-AA8 > QHVT01. Next base: position 291,164 of record CAWGEI010000003.1, on the reverse strand, counting down.
GGATGTCCTCGGCCTCGACGGTCTCGCCGGGGAGGAGGATGGCCAGGCGCTCGACGACGTTCCGCAGCTCGCGGACGTTGCCGGACCAGTGGTAGGCCTTCAACTTGGCGGCCGCCGCCCGGCGAGAGCTTCTTCCTGGGCTGGCCGGTCTCGGCGGCGAAGCGGCGGAGGAAGTGCTCGGCGAGCAGGGCCATGTCGTTGCCGCGCGCGCGGAGCGGCGGGACTTCGATGGGGATGACGTTCAGCCGGTAATAGAGATCGCTGCGGAAGTTCCCGGCGGCGATCTCGGCCTCGAGGTTTTTGTTGGTCGCGGCGATCACGCGGACGTCGACCTTGATGGTCTGCTGCCCGCCGACGCGCTGGAAGGTCTGCTCCTGCAGCACGCGCAGCACCTTGGCCTGCGTCTTCAGGCTCATGTCGCCCACTTCGTCGAGGAACAGCGTGCCGCCGTCGGCGAGCTCGAACTTGCCTTTGCGGTCGTCGATCGCGCCGGTGAACGCGCCCTTCCGATGGCCGAACAATTCCGACTCGATCAGCTCCTCGGGGATCGCCGCGCAGTTGACGTCGATGAACGGCTGGTCGGCGCGCGGCGAGTGACGGTGCAGCGTGCGCGCGACGATCTCCTTGCCGCTCCCGTTCTCGCCGGTGATGAGGACGCGCGAATGACGACGGCGCGGCGCTGCGGATCTGCTGCTCCAGCCGCTGCATCGGCTCGCTCTCACCGATGAGGATCTCTTCGAGCGTGAACTGGCGGCTTCAGGTCGCGGACCTGCTCGCGCAGGCGGCGATCGCTGAGCGCGTGGTTCACGGTCAGCAGGACGCGCTCGAGGGAGAGCGGCTTCTCGAGAAAGTCGTAGGCGCCGAGGCGGGTGGCGCGGACGGCGCTGTCGACGCTGCCGTGGCCGGAGATCATGATCACCGGCGGCCCGTTCGCCGTTGCGCAAACGCTCCAGCACGGCCAGGCCGTCGATGCCGGGCAGCCAGAGGTCGAGCAGCACGAGGTCGAACTCGTCGCGCGCGTAGCTGCGCGATCCCCTCCTCGCCCGACTCGCACGAGCGCGGCGCGGTGCCCTTCGTCGTCGAGGATGCCGGCGAGGGTGGAGCGGATGCCGGGCTCGTCGTCGATGATCAGGATTCTGGCCATAAGAGTTGGCAGTTGGCAGTTGACAGTTGACAGGAGGAGTTGACGCAAGGGGCGGGCGGGCCTGCCAACTGCCAACTGCCAACTGCCAACTGGTTACGCGGGTAATTCGATCTCAAAACGCGTCCCCCTCGGATGGTTGTCATGCACGTGAATCTGCCCGTCGTGGTCCCGCACGATGCGGTGCACGATGGCCAGGCCGAGGCCGGTGCCGCGGCCTTTGGTGGAGAAGTACGGGAGGAAGAGCTTGTCCTTGTCCGTGTCGGGAACGCCGCGGCCGGGGTCGGCGACTTCGATGACGACGCGGTGCGGGGCGCGGCGCGCGGAGACGCGGATCTCGCCGCAGTCGGTGGCCTCGACCGCGTTCTTCAGCAGATTGCCGACCGCGCGGCGGATCTGCTCCGGGTCCATCAACAGCTCGATGTCGGGCGCGACGTCCACCGAGATCGTCACGTCCGGCTTCACGTCGCGATAGAGGCCCGGCGGCCTGCTGGAGGATCTCGGCGAGCTGCGCATGGCGGAGGTGGATCGCGGGCATGCGGGCGAAGCGGGCGAACTCGTCGACCATCCGCTTGAGCTGGCCCACTTCGCCGACGATCGTCTCGGCGCCTTGCTCGATCGCCGGCTGGCTCCCGTTGCCGAACTTGCGGGCCATGCGCTCGGCGCTGAGCTGGATCGGCGTGAGCGGATTCTTGATCTCGTGCGCGATGCGGCGCGCGGCCTCGTTCCATGCCGCGAGCTTCTGCGCCTGCACGAGCTGCGTGGAGTCTCTCGAGAGCGAGCACCCAGCCCGCGCCGCTGCCGAGGCGGGCGGCGGAGAGCTCGAGGTAATGGAGCTCGCCGCCGACGATCAGCGCCACCTCGCGAGTGCGCGCGCGTCCGCTGGTCAGCTCCTGCAGCGCGGCGGCGACCGGCTCGAGATCGCCGCGCAGGAGCTCGGAGAGGTTTGCGGGCGGCGCCTTCCCGTTTTGCATGACGTCGCCGAGCTCCAGCATCTGCAGCGCGGCGCGGTTGATCGACAGCACGTGCAGCTCGTCGGTGAAGGCGATGATGCCGGTGGCTGACGCTCTCCAGCACCGTGACCATGAGGCGGTTCGTCTCCGTGAGCTGCTGGCGCTGGTTGGCGAGCTGCGACGGACATGTCGTTGAACGAGTGATCAGGCGGCCCACTTCGTCCGTGGCCTCGACTCCACGCGGTGCCCATACTCCACCTTCCGCCAGCTTCGCCGTCGCCTCGGCCAGCGCCTTGATCGGGATGGTGATGCGGCGCGACGCGTAGATCGACGTCCACAGCGTGCCGAAGAGGATCGCCAGCGTCACGGCCAGAAAGAGCGATCGTCTGCGAAGCCTTCAGCGTGCTGCGCTGGGAGTGGAGCTGCTGGAAGTTGCGGTAGGCGATGATCGACTGTCGATCATCCGGCTCATGGCCGAGGGGATGAAGACGCCGGCGACGGCAACGTCGTTCGTTTCTCCGGGCGCGGCGACCGGAATCGCCGATGCGGATCCACTTGCCGCTGGCGACGACGTCGATCTTCACCGCCCGCTTGTTGCGCGCGACTTCCTCGAAGAAGCGGTTCGACGGATCGGCGACTTCTTCGATCGGCGCGCGCGGGTCGGCCTGCGCCTTGAGGAGGATGCCGGCGCGGTAGACGGCGACCATGTCGACGCCGTGGAACCGGCGGACGTGCGCGAGGACGCGATCGACCTGTGCCGGCGTCGCGGGCGTCGGGACTCGCGGCGATCTCGCGCGCGGCGCCGCCGGCGATCTCCGCGGACTGGTCCTGCGCCATCTGGGCGATGGCTTCGCTGTTCGCGAGGATCGTCCCGACCGGCGTCGCGAACCAGCGGTCGATGGAGACGCGCAGGAGGTCGGTCGCGACGAGGAAGAGGAGGACCACCGGGAGGAGCGACGTCGCGACGTAGGTCACGACGAGCTTCGTCCGGAAACGCGAGCCGATGATGCCGTCGCTGCCGCTCGAGCACCAGCTTCACCACTCCGCGCAGCAGCACGAAGAGGATGCCGATGATGAGCAGCAGGTTGATGTTCCACAGCACGAACAGCAGCAGCCGGTTGCTCAGCGCCTCGGGCGTCAACTCCTTGGCCTGCTGGGTGACGTAGTAGACGAGGCTCGTCGCGGCGAGGATGACCAGCGGCATCGAGACGATGAAGCGCGGATCCTTGCGGTAGCGGAGGACGAGGTCGCGGAAGGTTCATCGCGTCTTCAATGCCTTCCTCAATGCCTTCCTCAAGGCGTCCTCACCCGCGTCTCACGCCAGCTTCGTGGAGACTTCCCACGGGATCACGTACATCAGCCAGCCGCGCATGAGGTCGGCCTTGGCGCGGACTTTCAGCTTGTACGGCTTGCGGGAGCCGATGTCGAAGAGGTCGGCCTCGTCGACGGTGGTCATCTTCCGCTCGAGCTCGGCGAGGTCGGTGAAGGTCTCGGAGCGGACGAGGTGCTTGTCGCGGCGGAGGTTGAGGAGGTACTCGCGGGTGAGCGAGTTGTAGGTGCAGATGACCTCGACCCGCGCCATGGCGATGCCTGTCGTCGAACCAGTTGGGGCGGTCGCGGAAGATCTCGATCGAGTAGGTGAAGCTGGTCGGGAGGCCGCTCCTCAGGGCCTCGATCATCTCGCCGTTCTGGAAGGCGCCGGCGAGGGTGAAGTGGACGGAGACTTTGCCGGCGGCCGCGCTGGCGGAGAGGTTCTCGATGGTGGGATTGGGCGGCGCCGCCGTGAGCGGACGCCGTCAGGAAAAGGATCAGGGAACATGAGGGCTCGCGCGCACGGTGTGGCTTTTTTACCACACGGCCGGCTGGCTTACGCGAACTGGGCGTACGGATCGGCGCAGCACTTCGCGGCGTGGCCGATTCCTCGGCCGTGACGGCCGCGAGGATCTTGGCCACGAACTTCGAGTGCAGCGCGTGGCCGGCGCGGTAGGCGGTGATCTCGCCGGCGATCGGACGGCCGACGAGGGCGAGGTCGCCGACGAGGTCGAGGATCTTGTGGCGCACGAACTCGTCCTTGAAGCGCAGGGGTCCGTTGACGACGCCACGGTCGTCGAGGACGACCGCGTTCTCGACCGAGCCGCCGCGGGCCAGGCCGGCGGCGCGCAGCTTCTCGACGTCGCGCATGAAGCCGAAGGTGCGGGCCGGGGCGATCTTCTTGAGGAAGTTGTCGTGGCTGAAGTCGAAGTGTCATGGACTCGCGGCCGATGACCGGGTGGTCGAAGTCGATTTTGTAGCGAGATCACGAGGCTTTTCGCGGGAACGATGCGGATGCTCTTGTCGCCTTCGACGACTTCCACCGGCTCGCGGAGGCGCAGCACGGGGATCTCGGCGTCGAGCTCGCGGACGCCGGCGGCGTCGATGAGGTGCATGAAAGGCAGGGCGCTGCCGTCGATGATCGGCACTTCCGGGCCCGTCGATTTCGATGTCGACGTCGGTGATGCCGCAGGCCATGAGGGCGGCCAGCAGATGCTCGACCGTACCGACCTGGACGTCGTCTTTGCCGACGGTGGTGGCGTGGTCGAGGGCGGTGGTGGACGCCTGCAGAGCCGGGATGCGGAGCCCGTCGAGATCGGCGCGAACGAAGGTCACGCCGCTCCCCGCGGGCACCGGGCGAAGCTCCACGGTGGTGTAGATGCCGGAGTGGAGCCCGATGCCGGTGATGCTGACGGAGGTGTTGATGGTCTTTCGCTGGACGAACATACTGCCGTTCCCTAGAGCGGGTTGCAGGCCACGGGACGCTTGTTCGCGATGGAACTGGTTAAAGCGTTGACCTGTATCGCGTTACCCGTTGTCGTGAGTTTCCGTAGGAGTGCTACGCCTGTCTCCGCACAAGGTCACGACTGTGGTCGCACAGCCACACCGTCACCCGCGGTGCTGTTTGACCGCCGCCGCCGTCTCGCGGTCGGCCTCGCGCTTCTTCTCGGTCTCGCGCTTGTCGTACTGCTTCTTGCCGCGCACGACCGCAATCTCCGCCTTCACCCGGCTGCCCTTGAAGTAGAGGCGCAACGGCACGACGCTCAGGCCCTTCTCGGTGGTCTGCACCTTCAGCTTGTCGATCTCCCGCCGGTGCAGCAGCAGCTTCCGCGTCCGCTCGGGCTCGTGGTTCTGGAGGTTCCCGTGCGAGTACGGCGAGATGTGCGCGCCGAAGAGGAATGCCTCGTCGTCCTTGAAGATGACGTACGCGTCCTTGAGCTGCGCCTTCCCGTCCCGGAGCGACTTCACCTCCGTCCCGGTCAGCATCAGCCCGGCCTCGAACTTCTGCAGGACGAAGTAGTCGTGCAGCGCCTTCTTGTTCGAGGCGATCAACTTCTCGCCGGAGTCGGTCTTCGCGGCCATGGGGCGGGGATTCTAGTCGATGACCGGACCGCGGCGTCCCCGCCGGCCGGCGGAGGATCGCTGTCAATTGCACTTTTAAGCATTTATGTACTCGATCTTCGCGACGTGGCCCGACGAGAGAGAAAGACGACGGTCCCGCGTCAGGAGCGGTAGCTCCAGGGACTCAGCGAGTGCCACGTAGCCTGCGTCGTAGGCGGTGACGTTGTGGCGGAGCGCCCACATCCGCTTCACGAATGACTGGACCGCGTGGCGCTCGATTTCGATCCGACGAAAAAGCGCGAGCGCAACCTCCGCTTCCTCGTCCGTAACAGCGTCGTTCAACCATTTCCGGCGGAGACCATGCAACACCTCCGCGTCGACGGTGACTGGAGCGTGCAACGCGTGCAGTCCCAGCCTTGCGACGACACTCTTGACGTCGAGGAGGAAGTCGACGATCGCCGACGCGTCAACGACGACCGCGGATCTTGCGTTGGTACTCGGGATCATCGTCAGGCAACGGTCCTCGGAGCTCGCGAATGACATCGGAGGACGTGAAATCGTCCGATCGCGCCGGCATGCGCTCCAGATACGCGAGAATCTCTTCGCGACTCAACTTCGCGTCCGCAGGCAGCGCGCGCAACTCCGCGAGCACCTCCCGCACCGCCTCCTGGCTCCGTTCCGTCCTCTCCACCGTCTTCGCCATCCCAACACAATGCAACCCGCAGGGCGCGCTGTCAAATTGCCATCTGCTATCATCCGGGCCCCATCTCACCTGAGGAGTCGTACACCCCCTTATGACGAAGAAAACGATCGTGCACGTGATCGGCACCGGGACCATCGGCGAGCCTCTCATCGGGCTGTTCACCGACTTCAAGGATCGCTGGGGCATCGACGAGGTCACGTTCCACAAGCGCACGCCCGCGCCGAATGACCGGGCCATGGTCAACTTTCTGGTTAACCGCGGCGCATCGCTCGCGGCGGACGAGGAAGCGCGCGACGAGTTCGCACGCCTCGGCCATCGCGTGTCGTACACGGCCGAGGAGGCGCTCGAGCGCGCGACGGTGGTCGTCGACTGCACGCCCGCGGGCAACGACAACAAGCAGAAGTACTACGAGCGCATCAAAGGCCCGAAGGGTTACCTGGCGCAGGGCTCGGAGTTCGGCTTCGGCCGCCCCTACGCCCGCGGCATCAACGACGAGGTGCAGGACCCGGACGACCGCTATGTGCAAGTCGTTTCGTGTAACACGCACAACATCTCGGTCCTCCTGAAGACCCTCGCCACGTACGGCGGCAAGATCAGCCTCGAGGCGGGCCGCTTCGTGTGCATGCGCCGCGCGAACGACGTCTCGGACACGAAGTCGTTCATCGCCGCGCCGGAAGCGGGCAAGCACGACGATCCGGTGTTCGGCACGCACCACGCGCGCGACGCGCACCACCTCTTCCTGACCGTGGGCGAGAAGCTCAACCTCTTCTCCTCGGCCATCAAGATCAACACGCAGTACATGCACACGCTCTGGTTCGACCTCGACCTCCGGCACGACACGTCGATCGAGGAAGTGAAGGCCGCGCTGCGCAACAACCCGCGCGTGGCCTGCACGAACAAGCGCTCGGTGAACCAGATCTTCTCGTTCGGCCGCGACCACGGCTACTACGGGCGCATCCTGTCGCAGACGGTCGTCCCGACCTCGACGCTCGCCGTGCCGACCCCGAAGAAGATCGTCGGCTTCTGCTACACCCCGCAGGACGGCAACTCGCTCCTCTCCTCGGTCGCCGCCACGCTGCGCTACCTCGACGCCACGAAGCTCGACGAGCGCCTCGACGCGCTCCGGCCGTACATGTTCCGTGAGATCTAAGCCTCTCGCCCGCCGCGTAGTGATCTACGCGGCGGTCCTTGTCTTCGCCGCCGCGACGGTCCAACGCTTCCACTGGCTCGGCGGTCCGTACTTCACGTTCCCCGACACGATCCAGGACCACGTCTGGCCCGCGCGCTTCCCGAGCGCGGACGCGATCGTCCTCAGCCGCCGCGCGGAGCCGCTCCTGCCCCGCGGCGCGAAGGTGACGATCCTCAAGCCGTCCGAAGCGCCGGACTACGACCAGACGCACTGGCTCACGGGGCTGGGCATGCTCCCGCGGCAACACCCGGTGCCGCAGAAGATCGACGAGCTGCAACCGGAGTACGTCATCGCCATCCATGAGGAGTTCGCGCACGCGAGCTACGAGAAGGTGGCGACGTTCCCGGAAGGCTTCCTCTATAAACGCAAATGACGGACGTCCTCGGCCTCCTGGCGTATCTCGTTCTCCCGCTGGTCGGGATGGTGGTGTGGCGCCTCGACTTCATCCGCGAGATGCCGCTCGGCGCCCGCCTCGGCGTCGCAATGGCGGCGGGCTCGCTGATCGTGACACTGCTGATGGCGTCTCTCTCGGTCGTGGGGATCGAGTGGAGCCGCACGCTCCTCTTCACGCTCCTCGCCGTTTTCGTAACGGCAGGGATCATGGCAGCACGAAAAACCACGGGCCACGGGCCACGGGTCACGGGCAACGCAGTGGCTCTATCGGCCACCGCCGCCTGCTGGCTCCTCACCCTCTACGGCACCCTCACCGCGCGCCACAGCTGCGGCGACCTGCAGTTCACCTGGGGGCCGAAGGCCATCCGCTGGTTCCGCGCGGGCGGACTCGATCCCGCCGTCCTGCACACCTGGCCGCAGCTCACTGTCGACTACCCGCCGCTGCAAACGCTCCTGCTCGCGCTGTCCAACACCTTCGCCCGGCAGTTTCCCTGGTGGGCGGCCGTCCTCGCGTCACCTCTGTTCCTGCTGGCGTTGCTCGCGGTCATTCGCGGCTGGAGTCGCGACGACCTCGGCACCCTCCTCGCCGCCGCGACGCTCACGTACACCTTCAGCCTCTCCTACCCCGCCGGCTGTGCGGAGCCGCCGCTGCTGCTCTTCGAGGCCATCGCCATCGCCGCGCTCACCTTCGTCGACGATGATCGCGCCCAGACCTTCCTCGCCGCCCTCGGCGTCGCCGGCGCGGTCTTCACAAAGCTCGAAGGCGCGACGTTCGCCGTCGCGGTCTTCCTGACCATCCTCCTCGTGCAGCGCAAGCCGAAAAAGGCGTTCATCGTCATCGCGCCGGGAGCGCTGCTCTTCGCCGCCTGGATGACGTTCGTGTTCAAGAACGACCTCCTCTATATGTACGGCGGCGCGAAGATGCCGATCTACTGGTCGACCATCCCGGTCGTCCTGAAGACGCTGGCCAAAGTCGCGAAGTTCAACCTCTGGTGGCTGCCGTACCTCATTCCCATCGTCCTGATCGTCATGGGCAACGTCCGGCGCGCTCTCGTTCCCGTCGCCATCGCCCTCCTCACCACCGGCGCCACGGTCTATTTCTACGTCCACTACCCCGACCCCGTGTGGTGGATCGAGAGCTCCTCCCCTCGGGTCATTCTCACGCCGCTTCTGGCTCTGCTGATCGGCGCATCTGCTGCTCAACGAGGCGCCCGACCTTATGCTAGAGTCGCGCGCCATGGCTTGGTTCCGGAAGGAAAAGAAACCGAAGGCAGCGGTGGACCGTCAGGTGGCGATCCCCGAGGGCCTTTGGGTCAAGTGTGATGACTGCAAGGAGATCGTCTACCGCAAGGAAGTGGAGGCGAACTTCAACACCTGCCCCAAGTGCGCCTACCATTTCCGGCTCACCGCCCGGGAGCGTTTCGAGATCCTCTTCGACGACAACAAGTACAAAGAGTTCGCGAACGACATCCGCTCCAGCGACCCCCTCGGATTCCGCGACACGAAGCGCTACGCCGACCGCCTGAAGGTCTACCAGCAGCGCGTCGGCCAGGGCGATGCCGTCCTGTGCGCCGAAGGAAAGCTCGACGGGCTGCCGGTGGTCATCTGCGCGATGGACTACGCCTTCATGGGCGGCTCCATGGGCTCGGTCGTCGGCGAGAAGATCACCATCGCCATCGAGCGCTGCGTCGACAAGAAAGAGCCGCTGATCATCGTCACCTGCTCGGGCGGCGCGCGCATGCAGGAAGGCATCCTCTCGCTGATGCAGATGGCGAAGATCTCCGCCGCGCTGGCGCGTCTCGCCGAAGCGGGCCTGCCGTACATCTCCGTCCTCACCGATCCGACCACCGGCGGCGTGACGGCGTCGTACGCGATGCTGGGCGACCTCAACATCGCCGAACCCAAGGCGCTGATCGGCTTCGCCGGACCGCGCGTCATCGAGCAGACCATCCGCCAGACGCTGCCGGAGGGGTTCCAGCGGAGTGAGTTCCTCGTCGAGCACGGGATGGTCGACCTGATCACGCCGCGCCCGGAGATGAAGCCCGCCATCGCGCGCTTCCTCCGCTTTTTCACGGGCAAATGAAGTCCTGAGTCCTGAGTGCTGAGTCCTGAGTCCCACCCGCCTCCGACTCAGGACTCAGGACTCAGGACTCAGGACTCGTTGCTCTGGCTCGATCAGCTTCAGGGCAGCGGCATCCGCCCCGGCCTGGGGCGCATGCGCGCGTTGTTGCGCGAGCTGGGCAATCCACACCGCGCGTACCCGTCGATCATCGTCGCAGGGACGAACGGCAAGGGCTCGATCTCGGCGATGCTGACGTCGATCCTCAACGCGTCCGGCCGCCGCACGGCGCACTACACGTCGCCGCATCTCGTGCATCTCAACGAACGCTGGACCGTCAGCGGCCAGCCCCTCGATCCGACGGACGCGATCGTCGAGTTGCAGGAGGCGAGCGTCCGCGCCGGCATCGTCCCGACGTATTTCGAAGCTCTGACCCTCATCGCCTTCGTCGCGTTCGCGCGGGCGAAGTGCGAGATCGCGGTGCTGGAAGTGGGGATGGGCGGCAGGCTCGACGCGACGAACGTCGTGACACCGATCGCCGCCGTGATCACGCCCATCGGCATGGACCACATGGAGTACCTCGGCAACACCCTGCGCAAGATCGCATTCGAGAAAGCGGGCGTGATCCACCGCGGGTCCATCGTCCTGACTTCGAACGACGACCCGGTCGTGCTCGACGTCATCCAGAAGCGCGCCGCACAGTTCGGGACGCGTGTGATTCACGTGACCGAGGAGCACGACACGCCGCTCGCGGGAGACTTTCAGCGGCGCAACGCGGGACTGGCCGTGCGAGCCGCGCGCGAGCTCGGCATCGACGAGACCAGCATCGAGCGCGGCGTGCGCAACACCCTCTGGCGCGGGCGCCTCGAGCACTTCCGTTTCCACGACAAGGACATCTGGATCGACGGCGGCCACAACGCCCACGCCATCGCCCAGACCGCCCCGTACTTCGACACCTACGTCCCCCGCCCCCGCCTCCTCGTCTTCGGCATGATGAGTGACAAGGACGTGCAACCCGTCGTCGACCGCCTCTTTCCGCTCTTCGACCGCGTGATCGCCACCGAGCCCTACCCGCCGCGGTCCGTGAAGGCCGAGGCGTTCGAAGGCGCGACGCCGATCCCGGATCCCGATGACGCGTTCCGCGCCGCGCTCGCATCGAGCGAGCCCGCGATCGTCATCACGGGGTCGCTCTACCTCGCGGGCGCCGCCATCACGTTTTTCGATAAGATCGCCCTCCCATGACGACTGCCGCAACGGGCCACGACTTTCTGCACAAACCGCTCGCCGACGCCGACCCCGAGATCTTTGACGCCATCGACCTCGAGACGAAGCGCCAGAACGACACCCTCGAGCTGATCGCCTCCGAGAACCACGTGTCCAAAGCCGTGCTCACGGCGATGGGGTCGGTCTTCACGAACAAGTACGCCGAAGGCTATCCGGGCAAGCGCTACTACGGCGGCTGCGGCCCGACCGACATCGTCGAGACCATCGCCATCAACCGCGCCAAGCAGCTCTTCGGCGCCGAGCACGCCAACGTCCAGCCGCACTCCGGCTCGCAGGCCAACATGGTCGGTCTACTTCGCCATGCTCAAGCCCGGCGACACGATCATGGGCATGGACCTCTCCCACGGCGGCCACCTCACGCACGGCCATCCGCTCTCCTACAGCGGGCGCGACTTCAAAGTCGTCGCGTACGGCGTGCGCAAAGAGGATGAGCTGATCGACTACGACGACATGGCGCGGATCGCCGAGGAGAACGAAGCCGCGGATGATCATCTGCGGGGCGTCGGCGTACTCGCGGATCATCGACTTCAAGCGCATCCGCGAGATCGCCGACAGCGTCGGCGCGCTGATGATGGCCGACATCGCCCACATCGCCGGACTGGTCGTCACCGGCCACCACCCCTCGCCTGTCCCCTACGCGGACTTCGTCACCACCACCACGCACAAGACCCTGCGCGGGCCGCGCGCGGGACTGTCCTCTGCAAGGAGAAGCACGCGAAGGACCTCGACCGCGCCGCGTTCCCCGGCGTGCAGGGCGGGCCGCTCGTTCACATCATCGCGGCAAAGGCGGTCGCGTTCAAAGAAGCGCTCGCGCCGGAGTTCAAGGAGTACCAGGGCCAGATCGTGAAGAACGCCAAGGCGCTCTGCGATGCAGTGCGCGAGACCGGCTTCCGCATCGTCTCCAACGGCACCGACAACCACCTCTTCATGACCGACGTCTTCTCGAAGGGCATCACCGGCAAGGACGCGCAGAACCTCCTCGAGGCCGCGAACATCACGGTGAACAAGAACACCATCCCCTTCGACCAGAACAAGCCGATGGTCGCCTCCGGCATCCGCATCGGCACGCCCGCTGTGACCACACGCGGCCTCCGCGAAGCGGAGATGCCGACCCTCGCCAACCTCATGGCCCGCGCACTCGACGCAAAGGGCGACGAGGGCGTGCTCGCAGAAGTGCGCAAAGGCGTGAAGGAGCTCTGCGACCGATTCCCGATCTATTAGATGAAGCGCTACCCCTACTACCCCATCTACCTCGACATCGAGGACCGCGCGGTCATCATCATCGGCGGCGGCAACGTCTGCACCCGCAAGGCCGAGACGATGATGAAGTATGGCGCGCGCGTGACCGTCGTCTCGCCCACGTTCACCGACGAGCTCGAAGGATGGGCGCGCGAAGGCTGCCTCGTGCTCAAGCGCAAGACCTACGACGCCTCCGACCTCGATGGCGCGAACATCGTCATCGCCTCCACGGACCAGCAGAGCGTCAACGAACAGATCGCCGCCGACTGCCGCGCGCGGCGCATTCCGGTGAACGTCGTCGACGTCACTCCCCTCTGCGAGTTCATCGTCCCGGCGATCATCGAGAAAGGCTCGATCCAGATCGCCGTCTCCACCGGCGGCAAGTCGCCCGCCGTTGCGCGGACGCTGAAGGAAGACCTGCAGCGCGCCATCGGTCCGGAGTACGCCGAGGTGAACGACGTCCTCGGCACGCTGCGCGACGGAGCGAAGCGTGTCCTCCCCACGGACGTCGACCGCAAGCGCTTCTTCGACGGGATCATCGCCGCGGGGATTCTGGAGATGCTGCGGGCGGGGAAACGGCGCGAGGCGTATGAGACGATTGCGCGCGCATGCGAAGCGGCGGGAGTTCCGGTCAGCGACATGGTGCTTCACGAACTGACCTGATCGCGCTTGCGGTTCTCACCGCGATCGTCACGCTCCTCTTCGCGGACGTCCTTCTCGGCATCAACAGCCTCTACATCCGCGACGTCGCGCACTACTACTACCCCGCGAAGCACGTCCTCCGCGACATCGTCCTCGGCGGCGACTTCCCGTCGTGGAACCCGTACTTTTCCGCCGGCCAGCCGCTGGCGGCCAATCCGGAGCACGAGGTCTTCTATCCGCTGACGTGGCTGATCCTTCTGCCAAGCTTCGTCGTCGGCTTCGGCCTGCTGATCGTCCTTCACATCTATATCGCCGCATGGGCGATGTACGCCTTCCTGCGATCGCTCGCCCTCGGGCCGCCGGCGGCGTTCTTCGGCGCACTGTCGTTCGTCTTCGGCGGCATCGGCCTGTCGTATCTGAGCCTCCTGCCGTACCTCTTCAGCGTCGCGTGGCTGCCGCTGATCTGCCTCTTCGCGCGCCGCTTCATCCGCGACGGCCACCGTCGCGATTTCGCGCTCGCCGCGTTCTTCTTCGGCTTGCAGCTCCTCATCGGCGAGCCGTCGACCATCCTGCAGACCGGGATGCTCCTCGGCGTCTACGCCGCGTTCCGAGGGGTCCGCGCGGTCGGACGGGTGGCGATGATCTCGGTTGCGGCGCTGCTGCTGTCGGCGATCCTGATGCTCCCGGCCGTCGACCACGCGTCGCAGTCGGTGCGCGCGCGGGGCTTTCCCTTCGAGAACGTCACCAGCTGGAGCACGCCGGCCGTCCGGCTGGGAGAGCTCGTACAGCCGAACCTCCTCGGCCACCATCTCATCAACGAGAAGCGCGTCTACTGGGGCGGCGCGCAGTATCCCGGCCGCGGCTTGCCGTTCCTGCACAGCATCTACTCCGGTCTCGCGGTAACGGTGCTCGCGCTCGCGGGACTCATCGCGGGCGTGCGCGGGCGCAGACTGGTGCTGGTGCTGTTCGCGCTGTCGATCCTCCTGGCTCTCGGCGCGCACACGCCGCTGTGGCGGATGCTATACGACGCGGGCTTGGCGCGCTCGATCCGCTATCCCGAGAAGTTCCTGCTCCTCGGCCTGTTCGCGGCAGTCGTCTACGCGTCGGTTGTGCTGGACGACCTGCTGGCGAATGAACGTCTGCGCAGGACCGCGCTGATCGTCACCGGCGCGTTCACGCTCCTGACGGCCATCGCCGCGATCCTCGCCTTCACGCCCGCGCACGCGCGCATCTTCATTGCCCTCTGGGAACCACCCGCACGCGTGCTCACGGAGATGCTCGCGCTCTCGCGCTCCGGATGGACGCTCGCCGCCGCGCGCGCCCTGCTCCTCCTCGTCCTCCTCCGCAACCTCGGACGCGTACGCCCCAAGGTGTGGCTCTCGCTGTTCGGTCTCTTCGTCGCCCTCGACCTCGGCCTGCTCGTCCCCGAGCTCGCCCCGCGCGTGCCGAGCGACTACTACCGCCAGCCGCCCGCGCTCGCGCAACAGCTCCCCGCCGATCGCACGCCGTACCGCCTCCTTCATCTCGCGTCGTGGCAGCTCTCGAGCGCGGGCTGGTACACCACGCCGCAGCCCGACCTCTACTGGATCCATCGCAGCGCGATGTACCCGCCGATGCCCGCGGCGTGGGACATCCGCACGGTCGTCGACATCGACTACGACCGCACCGCGCTGCAGTCGACCGAGGAGTTCACGAGCGCGGTCTGGGCGATCAGCCGCAAACGCCCCGACTGGCTGAACGCCGTCGCCACGATGTCGAACGCGTGGTACTGCGCCGTCTTCGTCCCGGGGGCCGAAGCGTTCGCGAAAGCCCGCGGCGACCGGCGCATCCTCCAGCCCGTGCGCCTCCTCGAGCTCGATCCCCACCCCCGCTACTACTTCGCCGAGCGCGTCGAGACGAGCGCCGGCTTCGTGGCCAAAGTCGCGAGCGCGCAGTATCCCGATCGCACGGCGTTCGTCGACGGCACTCCTTTCGCGCCCGCACCCGGCCGCGTCACCCGAGCCGCCGAAACCGCGAACACCGCACGCATCGAAGTCGAGACCCGCGGCCGCGCTTTCCTCGTCATGAGCGTGACGCCCCAGAAGTACTGGCGCATCACCATCGACGGCCGCGAAGCCCCGGCGATCGTCACCAACCTCGGCTTCCAGGGCGTCGACATCCCGACCGCCGGACGCCACGTCGTCGAGATGCGTTACCGCAATCCTCTGATCGCCATCGGCGCGGCGGTTTCCCTCCTTACCGCGATCGCCCTTCTGGTCATTTCACGCAGGTAGGGATGTCCCTCCCCGGAGATTCTGTCGCCCGCTGACGCGGGCTCGTTCGTTGCGCGCGACCAGCGTTCCCCCGGCTGAAGCCGGGGGCTACCCTCCGCCGCCCGCTAACGCGGGCTCATGCATCTCTTGCCCGCGTAGCGGGCTGCCAGAAAATAGACCCCGGCTTCAGCCGGGGGAAGCCGGACGCCCGACGAACGAGCCCGCGTAGTGGGCGACAGGACACCCCCAAACAGCGCTAAGCGCGGGGCTCGGGGAGGGCGCCGGATCCAAGGCGGCCGCTACAGTCGTCGTACTTCTCGCAACGCAGGTAGGGATATCCCCGCCTGACGGAACTCCTCCTTCAGGAGGTAGTCATGGCAGACAGCACCCGCATCATTCAGTGGAAAGAACGAGAAGTGAGAGTCCGTGCGATCCCGCTCGAGGGGACGCATGGCAAGGACGTCGAGAGCAAGTGCGAAGAAGTTCCATACGCACTCGGCTACGCCGGACACGGCCGCACCGGTGCCGGCGGTTCGTGGACGGTCTCCCTCGGCGCGATCAACTGCATCCCCATCGGTCCGGCACACAACAGCCAGCCGTCGGTGGTCGCGACCCCCACGACCGACGGCCCCACCGATGACGTCCCACGCCCGTACACACTCGTCGTGCGGACGAACTACCCGACCGTCACCGTCTGGAGTTTCCATCCGGACGGCTCCATCGCCGACAACGTAAGCTTCTCGTGGCACTGCGTGGTCGAAGGCGAGTTGGAATAGCGGCCGCCTTCGCGGTCGCATTCGTCGTGGCCCCGCGCTCCCCGCGCAGAGCGCGGGGCTAGATTGGACGGCGCGCCTTCGCGCGCCACGTTGCACGTGCAGGGCGTGGCCAAATTGACAGCGCCACGTTGCGCGCGAAGGCGCGCTTTCGAATGTAGCCCCGTGCGAAGCGCGGGGATCGCGAGGCGCCGGATCCGACGCGGCCGCGAAGGCGGCCGCTACAACCACGCCCCTCGCGATCCCGGCGCAAAAACCCCATTCAGCACCCAGCACTCAGCACTCTCTCCCCCCGCATGCTATCCTCCCGCCCGCCTCATGCCCCTGCACGAGAAGAAAGTCATTGCCGTCCTCCCCGCCTACAACGCCGAGCGGACGCTCCAGGCCACGTACGACGACATTCCCCAGGACTGGGTCGACGAGATCCTGCTCGTCGACGACTGCTCCAGAGACCGCACCGTCGAGCTCTCCCGCGAGCTCGGTCTCAAGACCGTCGTTCACGTCAAGAACCGCGGCTACGGCGGCAATCAGAAGACCTGCTACAACACGGCGATGACCGAGATGGGCGGCGAGATCATGGTCATGGTCCACCCCGACCATCAGTACGACCCGAAGATCATCCCCGAGCTCGTGAAGCCGCTCCTGCGCGGCGATGCCGACGCCGTCTTCGGCTCGCGCATGCTCGGCGGGCGGCCCATCGAGGGCGGCATGCCGAAGTGGAAGTACTTCGCCAACCTCTTCCTGACCATGGTCGAGAACGCGACCTTCTACGTCTACCTCTCCGAGTACCACTCCGGCTTCCGGGCCTACTCCAAGAAGTTCCTCGAGACCGTGAACTTCGACGCCAACTCCGACAACTTCGTCTTCGACACCGAGATCATCGCCCAGGCCGTGGCCAAGGGCCTGCGCATCCGCGAAGTCCCGATCCAGACGCGCTACTTCGACGAGGCCTCGCAGGTCGGCTTCTGGAAGGGCGTCCGTTACGGACTGTCCATCCTCAAGACGATGGTCTTCTACAAGCTGCACAAGAAGAAGATCTGGAGCCATCCGATCTTCCGCGACCGCGTGTCGTGAACAACCCGCGGCGGCCCGACGCGATCGCCCTGGCGATTCTCGCCGCCCTGATCACCCTCGCCTTCGCGGACATCCTGCTCGACGTCAACAGCCTCTACGTCCGCGACCTCGTCCACTTCCACTACCCCACCAAGCACGTCCTCCGCGAGATCCTCCTCAGCGGTGAATTTCCGCACTGGAATCCGTGGTTCGGCGCCGGCCAGCCGATGGCCGCCAATCCGCAGCACGAGGTGTTCTACCCGCCGAACTGGCTGGTGCTCCTGCCGAGCTACCGGATCGGCTTCCACCTGCTCGTGTTGCTGCACGTTTATCTCGCGGCGTTCTCGATGTACGCGCTGCTGCGGTCCCTGCCCGCCGGCGCTCCCGCGGCGTTCTTCGGCGCGCTGGCCTTCGCCCTCGGCGGCGCGGGCCTGTCGTACCTGAACCTCCTGCCGTTCCTGTTCAGCATCGCCTGGCTGCCGCTGACGTGCCTCTACGGGCGGCGCTTCCTGCAGACGCGCTCGCGCCGCGCGTTCGCGCTCGCCTCGCTCTTCTTCGGGATCCAGGTCCTCCTCGGCGAGCCGACGACGATCCTGCAGACCGGCATCCTCCTCGGGATCTACGCACTCTTCACGCGCAACTGGCGCAATGTGGCGATGGTCGGGCTGATCTCCGTCGCCGCGCTGCTCGTGTCCGCCGTGCAGACCATCCCCGCGGCCGATCTTGCCGCGGACTCCGTCCGCGCGCGCGGCTTCCCCTTCGCGGACGTCACGGACTGGAGCCTCCCGCCCGTCCGTCTCGGCGAATTCTTTCACCCCAACCTGCTGGGCCACGTCGAGGTCATGGAGCGGCGGCTCTACTGGGCCGCATCGCTCTATCCGGAGCGCCGCACCCCGTTCCTCTACTCGATCTATCCCGGCCTGCTGCTCTCCGTGCTCGCGACGGCAGGCCTCTTCGCGCGCGTTCGCGGCCGCGGTCCGTTCCTCGCCGTCGCGGCGACGTCGATCCTGCTCGCCCTCGGCGCAAACACGCCGCTCTGGCGGCTGCTGTACGACACCGGCCTCGCGAAAGCGGTGCGCTATCCGGAGAAGTTCATCCTGATGGCGCTCGTCGCGGTGATCGTCTTCGGCAGCCGCACGCTCGACGAGCTCCTCGAAGGCAACGAAGCCGTGCGCAAAGCCGCGCTGCGCGTCGCCGCGGTCCTCACCGCGATCTTCGGCATCGCGGCGCTGCTCTCGCGCACGTCGCTCTATCCGCCGTTCTTCGCCTGGCTGTGGCAGCCGCACGCGACCCGTTTCCTGCCTGGGCTCGAGACATCCGCCAGGGACTGGCTCATCGCGCTCGCGCGGTCCGCCGCGGTCCTGCTCCTCGTGCGCAACGTCGTCACGGCGCGACGCGCGGTCTGGCTCGCGATCGCGGGCGTGTTCGTCGTACTGGATCTCGGGATGCTGTTCCCCGAGGCGGTGCCGCGGATGCCGGCGGGATACTACGATCCGCCGGCGATGGCGCAGCTGCTGCCGCGGGACCGCACACCCTGGCGGCTCTTCCACCACGCGTCGTGGCACCTGCGGCGGGACGCAACGCAGGCCTACCGCGTCGCGCACACCGACCGCATGTGGATCAACCGCAACGCGATGTACCCGCTGATTCCCGCACAGTACGGGATCCGGATGGCGCTTGACGTCGACTACGACCTGACCTCCCTCACGCCGACCGCGGATTTCATGCAGTCCGCGGGCGAGCTCTCCGACCTGCGCCGCGATTGGGTCGACGTCGTCGCGTCGATGTCGAACGTCTGGTACCGCGCGGTCTTCCGCGAGCCCCGGGAGGCGTTCGCGGAGGCGAAAGGCGATCTGCGCGTGCTGCAGCCGGTCGGGCTCCTGGCGTTGCCGCACTACCCGCGCTACTCCTTCGCCGAGCGGTTGGAACCGATCGCCGGCCGCGCGGACTTCGTGCGCAAAGTCGGGAGCGGACGCTTTGCGAAAGGCACCGCGTTCGTGCGCGGCGCGCCGTTCGTGCCCGCTCCCGGAAACGTGTTGCAGGTCCGCGAGACCGCGAACACCGCGCGTCTCGAAGTCGAGACCCGCGGACGCTCGTTCCTGGTCATCAGCGTCACGCCGCACAAATACTGGCGGATCACCATCGACGGCCGCGACGCGCCGGCCATCCCGACGAACGTCGGCTACCAGGGTGTGATCGTCCCGGCCGCGGGCAAGCACGTCGTCGAGATGCGCTACCGCAATCCGCTGTTCGTCATCGGCGGCGCGATCTCGCTGGCCGCGCTGCTCGCGCTCGCGTTGTTCGCGAGGCGCGCATGAAGCGGCACGACGCGATCGCGATCGCCGTCCTCACCGCGATCATCACGCTGCTCTTCATCGACGTCCTCGCCGGCTTCAACGCGCTCTACCTGCGCGATCTCGCGCACTACTACTACCCCGCGAAGCACGTCCTCCGCGACATCGTCCTCGGCGGAGAGTTTCCGTACTGGAACCCGCTGCTCGCCGCCGGGCAGCCGATGGCCGCGAACCCGGAGCACGAGGTGTTCTACCCGCTCACCTGGCTGGTGCTCCTCCCCAGCTACGACCTCGGCTTCCGCCTGCTCGTGCTGCTGCACGTCTACATCACGGCGTGGACGATGTACGCGCTCCTGCGCTCGATGCGCACGTCGCCCGCCGCCGCATTCCTCGGCGCGCTGTCGTTCGCGATCGGCGGCGTCGTGCTCTCGTGCCTCACGCTCCTGCCGATTCTGTTCGTCCTGGCGTGGCTGCCGCTGACGTGCCTTTTCACGCGGCGGTTCCTCCTGCACCGCAGGCCACGCGACTTCGCGTTCGCCGCCCTCTCCCTCGGCCTGCAGATGCTGATCGGCGAGCCGACGACGATCGCGCAGACCGGATTCCTCCTCGGCGCGTATGCGATTGCCATCTGTATCCGCGAGCGCACGATCCGTCCGCTCGCGTATGTCGCGCTGATCTCGATCGTCGCGCTCGTCGTGGGCGCGGCGGCAGTCCTTCCGGCGATCGACCACGCCGGTGATTCCGTGCGCGCGCGCGGCTTCGAATTCGACGTCGTCACCACGTGGAGCACGCCGTTCGCGCGCGTCGCGGATCTCTTCTGGCCGAATGCGACTCCGCCGCGACTCTACGAGCGCGGCACGCCCTTCTACCCGAGCATCTATCCCGGGCTCCTGATGACGCTGCTCGTCCTCACCGGCTTTGTGCTGCGCGTGCGCGGCGCCGCGCTCACCGGCGCGATCCTCGCCGTGTCGTGGCTGCTCGCGCTCGGCGATCACACGCCGCTCTGGCGGTGGCTGTACGACATCGGACTGGCGCGCTCCGTCCGCTATCCGGAGAAGTTCCTGCTCCTGGGCGCGTTCGCGATGGTGGTGTTCGGCGCGCGCGTGCTCGATCGTTTTCTCAGCGGCGGCACGTGGAAGGTCGCGCTCGCGACCGTCTTCGTCCTCCTCGACCTCGGACGCACGCTTCCGGACGTCGCGCCGCGCATGCCCGCGTCGTATCTGAACGAGCCGCCGCTGCTCGCGCGCCGGCTGCCGGCGGAGCGCGACTCGTGGCGCCTGATGCACGTCATCGAGATGCAGAACCGCGACCCCGCGTTCCGCGCATTCACGACCGGCCCCGATCTCTACTGGATCCGCCGCAACGCGCTGCGTCCGATGATGCCCGCGCGCTGGGGCATCCGCTCGGTGATGGAGCTCGACTACGACCAGACCGCGCTGCTGCCGACGACGGACTTCACCGAGGTCGCGTTCTGGCTCGCGCACGGGCGGCCGGACTGGCCCGCGATCATCGGCCCGATGGCCAACGCCCGCTTCCTCGGCTCGTACGACGATCCACAGCGCGCGCTGGCGCGGGTGAACGGAGACCGGCGGAAGGTGCAGCCGGTGCGGGTCGTGCCGCTGGGGGACAACCCACGGTATTACCTCGCGGAGCGGGTGGAGCCGATCCGGGACGTAAGGGATTTCGCGGGAAAGCTGGCCACCGCGCGATCCACGCAAGGCGTGGCGTATGTCTACGTAGGGCGTGGCTTCAGCCCGCCCTTCAGACCGTTCTTCCACAGGGGGGGCGGGCTGAAGCCACGCCCTACGTCCATCCGCGAGACCGCCAATACCGCCCGCATCGAAGTCCACACCGCCGCCCCCGCCTTCCTCGTCATCAGCGTCACGCCGCACAAGTACTGGACGATCACCATCGACGGCCGCCCCGCCACCGCCGTCGTCACCAACGTCGGCTTCCAGGGAGTGGTCATCCCCGGCGCCGGGCGTCACGTCGTCGAGATGCGGTACCGCAATCCCCTCATCCCCATCGGCGCCGCCCTTTCCGCCGCCGCACTGCTGGCGCTCGCACTCGTTGCCAGTACAATGCGCGCCCTGTGAGCGAGAAGTCGACCGAAACGCGGCGCCACGACTGGATCGCCGTCGCGATTCTCACCCTCCTCGCCACGCTCTTCTTCGCCGACGTCCTCGTCGGGTCGGGCAACTTCTACATGCGCGATCTCACGCGCTACTACTACCCGACCAAGCAGATCCTCCGCGAGATCGTCCAGGACGGCGAGTTCCCGTACTGGAACCGCCACTTCTCCGCCGGCCAGCCCATGGCCGCCAACCCCGAGCACGAGGTCTTCTATCCGCTCACCTGGCTGATCCTCCTGCCGAGCTACGACTTCGGCTACCGGCTGCACATCCTCGTCCACATCTACATCGGTCTCCTCGGCATGTACGCGCTGCTGCGCTCCATGGCGTTGCGCATCCCGGCCGCGTTTCTCGGCGCGCTCGCCTTCGGCCTGGGCGGCATCTACCTTTCGTACATCAACCTCCTGCCGATCCTCTTCTGCGCCGCGTGGCTGCCGCTGACGTGTCTTTTCGTGCGGCGGTTCATGCTGAAGCCAAACCGCCGCGACTTCGCATGGGCCGCGCTCTTCCTCGGCATGCAGTTCCTCGTCGGCGAGCCGACGACGGTCGCGCAGACCGGCTTCCTCCTCGGCATGTACGCGATGTATCGCGGCTGGTACGCGGCGCGGGAGTGGGGGCACCCGCGGACGCACGCGATCCCGGAGATGCTCTCGCGCGTCTTCTTCATCGGGCTCATCTCCATCTGTGCGTTCGCCATCGGCGCCGCGCAGATGCTGCCTGCGCTCGATCACGTCAGCGAGTCCGCCCGCTCCCGCACCTTCGACTTCTCCCTCGTCAGCGCGTGGAGCATGCCGTGGGCGAAGCTGGCCGAGGTCATCTATCCGAACTTCCTCGGCTACATCTCCATCAATCGCGTGATGTGGTACTGGGGCGGCGGGCTGTATCCCGGGATGGGATCGCCGTTCCTCTTCAGCGTCTACTCCGGCCTGCTCATCACCGCCCTCGCCATCGGCGCGTTCTTCGTGAAGCCGCGGGGCGGACGGTTCGTCCTGATCCTGGTGCTCTTCTCGCTGCTGATGGCCCTCGGCGGAAACACGCCGTTCCTCAAGCTCCTGTACGAAGCGGGCATCGCGACGGGCATTCGCTACCCGGAGAAGTTCCTGCTCGTCGCGCTCTTCGCGGTGATCATCTTCGCCGCGCAGCTCTTCGACCGCATGCTCGAAGGAGACGACGCCATCCGCGACGCCGCCCTCGGCTTCATCGCCGCGACGACCATCGTCGCCGCGGTGCTGGCTATCGCCGCGTTCACGCCGCTCTACGAAGCGCTGTTCATGAAAGTGTGGGGATTCAAGGGCCAGACGGCGGAACGGATGGTGAAACTCTCCCGCGAGGGATGGCTCATCGCCGCCGCGCGCGGCGCGATCCTCTTCGGCCTGCTCTGGTCCGTGCGCAAGCTCAAGCGGCCGCTCTGGCTCGCGCTGATGCTCGCCTTCGTCCTCGTCGACCTCGGCCCGGTCGTCCATCAGCTCAATCCGCGCATGCCCGCGGTCTTCTTCACCGGCCAATCGCTGGCAGCGCGGCATTTCCCCGGCGACCGCCACTCGTACCGCATCTTCCACGAGGCCGACTGGTACGGCCAGGAGGAGATGGCCAAGAAGTACTTCTCCACCGGCGACGCGGTCTACTGGATTGTGCGCAACGGACTCTTCCCGATGACGCCCGCGGGGGCGGATCTCTCGATGGTCCTCGAGCGCGACTACGACAAGACCGCGCTCCTCCCCAGCATCGACCTCACCGATTCCGTCTGGGCCGTGAAACGCGCGGGCCGCACAGACTGGTGGCGGCCGTTCGTGGCCATGTCCAACGTTCGCTACCGCGGCGTCTACAAGTCCTTCGACGCAGAGCGCAAGCGGGTGAAGAAGAACATGAAGCGCGCCGAGGCTCTCGACTTCATCGACGTCGGCCACCACCCGCGCTATTACTTCGCCGACCAGCTGGTGACCATCACGGACCGCCACGACTTCGTGCGCAAGCTCACCGACGGCAGCTACACCGACGCCGTCGCGTTCGTGACCGCAAAGTCGTTCGTCCCCTCGCGCGGCTCCGTGCGCGGGATGCGCGAGACTCACAACACCGCCACGATCGACGTGGAGAGCTTCGGCAGAGGCTTCCTGGTCATGAGCGTGACGACCGATAAGTACTGGACCATCACCGTCGACGGCAAAGCGGTGAAGCCGCTCGTGACGAACATCGCCTACCAGGGCATCGAAGTCCCCGCCGGGAAACACCGCGTCGAGATGCGCTACCGCAACACGCTCGCCGCGGGCGGCGCGAAGATTTCGATCGCCGCCATCGTTCTCCTCCTCGGCGTGGCGCTGCTGCCGCGGAGGAGAATGGCCACCGTATGACCGTCATCGATCCGGCAGAGCGCGAACGCAAGCGGCGCCGGCATCGTAACGAGCGCATCGCCGCCGCCATCCTCGTCCTCCTCCTCGCCGGCGTCACCTACGCGCTCATCCGCTGGGCCAGCCGGGAGCGCGAGGAGATCCGCAGCGACCTCCGCTACATCCCCAAGGCCGTGCGCATGACCCCCGAGGTGACGATGCTCCAGGAGCTCGTGCGCATCGACAGCTCGAAGCCCGAGGGAGTCGCCGCCTCCGCGCGGTGGGTCGCCGCCTATCTCCAGCGCAACGGCATCCGCGCGGAGATCATCGAGTCCGCGCCCTCCATGCTCAACGTCTACGCGCGCATCGAAGGCGAGCAGCGCGGCGGCGCGCTCCTCCTCTTCAACCACCTCGACGTCGTGCCCGCGGGCAAAGGCGGCTGGAGAGCGCCGCCGTTCGAGGGACGTCTGTGGGGCGACCTGATCGTCGGCCGCGGCACGATCGACATGAAAGGCATCGCCGTCTGCCAGCTCGTCGCGTTCGTGGATATCGCGAAATCCGGACGCAAGCCCGCGCACGACCTCGTCTTCCTCGCCACCGCCGAAGAAGAACAGGGCAGCCGCCAGGGCATGCAATGGCTCCTCGCCCATCGCCCCGACCTCTTCGCAGGCGTCGCCTACGGCATCACCGAGGGCGGGATCACCGAGATGGTGAACGAAGAGATGACCTGGTTCGGCATCGAGATCGGCGGCAAACAGTACATCCACGCCGTCATCGCCGCGCCCACCCGCGACGCCATCCTCCGCGCGCGCGTCGCCCTCGAGCCCTACATCTTCTCCCGCCGGCCCGGGCGTTTGTTGCCCGAGGTGCGCGAGCACTACGCGCAGCTCGCGCCGACCCGCTACCAGTTCCGCCCGTACCTGGAGGACATCGGCAAGACCATCCGCGAGGGAGAGTTCTGGCGCCTGCCGCCGACGTACCGCGACCTCGTGCAGAACTCCGTCGTCACCGGCCCGCCCGAGCGCGCGGGCAGCGAGTGGCAGATGCTGATCACCCTCCTCAACCTCCCCGACGAAGATCCGGACGGACGCATCGCCTGGCTCGGACAGACCGTGGCGTCCGAGGGTGCGCGTGTGACCGAGATCCGCGCCAAAGAGGGGCCCGTGCCTCTCTCGAGATCCGACACCCTCCTCTTCGCCATCCTCGCGGAAGAGGCGCGGGAGCGGTACAAAGTCCCGGCCGGGCTGCACATCCTCTACCGGTCGACCAGCGACGCGCGGTTCCTCCGGACGAGGGGCATCGACGTCTACGGGGTGTCGCCGTATCCCGTGACCTTCTTCCAGTCCCTGGCGATTCACAATAACGATGAGGCGGTCGCGGCCGGGGCATTTCAGGACGGTGTCGAGTACCTTCGCGACGTCGTCCGCGCCTGGGCCCTGCGGTGACAACAATTGTCACACCAGTCGACAAGATAGTGTCACAAGCCGGTCACGAGCTCGCGTAACTCATTGAGAAATCAGTGACTTTCCGTGGCACCTCGCTTGCGATAGGGAACAGCTCTAAGGAGGGCCTGAATTGAACAGGAAAGAAAAAGGTTTCACCCTGATTGAGCTGCTGATCGTCGTCGCGATCATCGGCATTCTGGCCGCAATCGCCATTCCGAACCTTCTGACCGCGCTCCAGCGCTCGCGTCAGAAGCGTTCGATGGCCGACATGCGGTCCATCGCCACGGGCTGGGAAGCTCGTGCCACGGATACGAACGGATACTCTGCCGCCGGTGCGCAGATCTCCTGGCCGGATCCCACGGAAGACGTCACGGTCATCGAGCCGATGCTGACGCCGACCTACATCCGCAAGTTCCCGCACTACGACGGCTGGGGCACCAAGTTCCAGGTGGGTTGGGACTCGCGCAACTACGCCATCGAGTCCCTCGGTGCTGACGGACCGGACGGTGCGTCCGCGGCCGATAATGATGACGGCACGTCGTCCTCGACCCCGGTCACCACGGGCGACTTCGACTGCGACATCATCTTCTCGAACGGCAACTTCGTCGTTTACCCGGAAGGCATTCAGTCGCAGTAGTCACAAAGACCGATCAGCTCTCTCGTGCGACGAAACGAGAAGCCGGTTCTCGCGGGCGTCCCTTCCGGGACGCCCGTTTTTCGTTTCAGGGGGCGGCGGGCAGGGCGCGGGGCGCAGGAGATGCCTGGCTGAGCATGCGCCGGAGGCGCTCCAGAAGGTAGAGAAGATGGAGTGACCCGCTCGCTCGCGCACTATCGTGGGTTAGGCCCCGAGGGGGCGCAGAGCCACATACAGGAGGAACGGGTCATGAGCATTATTCATTGGATAGGGATCGATGATCACGCCGACAAGTGGACGATCGCGTGTTTTCGCGGTGGGGAGGAGAAGCCGACCAAAGAGTTCGAACTTGTGCCGAACGAGGCTGGGTATCGAAAGCTGATCAGCTTCGCCAAGAAGTTGGATGGAGAGGTCCGGATTGCCTACGAAGCGGGGCCGTGTGGATACGATCTGTATCGGCGGCTGACCAAAGCTGGACTGAATTGTCAGGTCGCCGCGCCATCGCTCACCCCACGGAAGCCGGGCGAGAGAGTCAAGACGAATCGGCGCGATGCCGCGAAGATAGGACGACATTTGCGCTCAGGCGATCTGACGATGATCGCCATCCCTGATGAACGGCGCGAGGCGTTGCGCGATCTGGTGCGGGGACGCAGCGCTGTGCAGGCCGATCTGGTCGGGATTCGGAATCAGATCACCAAGCTGATTCTCCGGTACGGCCACCGCTACCGGGACGGAAGGGCCTGGACTGGACGCTTCTGGGTCTGGCTGGGCAAGCTCGAGATGAGCGGGTACTCGCAGACGGTGCTCGACGAAATGATCACCACGCACGAGCATCGTTTCGATCAGCTTGCACGCTATGACGCGGAGATCGAGAGTGCATCGAAGCAGCCAGAATACGCCCCTTACGTGGCCGGGCTGTCGGTGCTGCGCGGGATCAACACGCTGTCGGCGATGACCCTGCTGTCAGAACTCGGAGATCTGCGCCGATTTCCGAGCGCGCCGCAGCTGATGGCCGCCGTCGGTCTGGTCCCGAGCGAGTACAGCACGGGCGACAAGACCAGTCGCTTTTCGATCACCAAGACCGGCAACGCGCACGTGCGGCACATCGTGGTGGAGGCAGCCTGGCACTATCAACGACGCCGCACCAGCGGGCCACGCATCAAGGCCAGACGAAAGGGACAACCCAAAGTTGTGGTGGACATCGCCGAGAAGTGCGATCTCCGACTGCATCGTAAGTTCACCCGAATGACCAGCCGCGGAAAACGGTCGACGGTGGCCGCCGTAGCCGTGGCTCGCGAGCTCGTCGGATTCATCTGGGCGCTCGGCCAGGAGCTCAAACTCACCTGACCTTGATCATGCAGCAGCGCAGCCGGCCGAGGGTCCGGTACTCGAAAGGAGAACCCTCGACACCGGCTATTTCTGACACGGGTGGTCAACGTGATTCACGCAGGTAGACCGAGGCAGCTCCCGACGGATCGTTTTCATGCGGTAACCAACCCGCGAATATCAGGATGATCATCGTCGCCGCTTTTCCTCGGCCGACTGCACTGCTGCAAACCAAGAGTCAAAACCAGGAGACGGCAGGTAGGAAAAAATCAAAAGCAACGGCAGCGAGCCGCGTAACTTGACAAGGTCACTCCATATCAGCCGGTGGCAAGCCGCAACGCGGCGCGGCCACCGGATCAAGGAAGGGCCGCTCCTCGGCGTCCCGGAGGGCCGCACGAACTCTGGCGCCCATCCGGGGCGCGTGCTCAACACATCCGTTGGTCCGGTGGCGGCGCCGCTTCGCGGCTTGCCACCGGCTACCCTCTTTCGTCCCTTCGGGACGGCTCTCCTGCCCCCGCCCCCCGCCCCCCGCGCCCTGATTCACCCCAGCTGCCGTTCGCGCACCACCGCGTTCATGCTCGCGTACAGCCGCTCGTGCGCGGCGTGCGCTTCGCGGTAGATGTCCGGGAACTGCGGCAGGTCCTTGCGTGACAGCACGAGGTTCACGCCGTAGAGGAACGCGGCGTTGCCGTCCAGCGTGCGCAGGTTGTCCGCCACGAGGACGAAGAACGACTTGCGCCGGTCCGCCGGGAGGAGCGAGATGATCGGACCCATCGCATCCAGCGGCGGCGGCGCCATCTGCCCCGGATGGATGAACACCATCTGCGGGAACTCCTGCATGTAGAACTCGCGCGCCTTCTTCGGATCGGCGAAGAACACCGGCAGGAACCCCACCAGCTTCGCCGCCTGCCTCAGCGCCGCGTCGTCCGCGCCGACGATGATCGCTTTCTCCCCGAACTCGTTCTCGTGCTGATCGTCGTCCTGCTCCTCGGCCTGCGACGCCGGCGTAGACGCCGCGTACGCACGCCCGTCGATCGCGACCTTCGCCTTGCACGCGGGACACGGGAACGACACCTCGCGCGGCGGGAGCTTGGTCTCGTCCAGCGACAGCGGTTTCTGGCAGTTCGTACAAGTGATTCGGATCATTTCGTCAGTCCTGAGTCCTGAGTCCTGAGTCCTGACTAGTGCTGGGCGGGTGTGACTCAGCACTCAGGACTCAGCACTCAGCACTTTTTTTCTCACTCCAGCATCGACAACATCGAATCGCCGTCCGGCTCCGGCGCGCCCTCCGGCTCGTCCGTCAGCCGCAGCGCAAGGTTCACCGGGTTGGTCGCGTACGCCAGCGCCGTCTCCTTCGAGATCACCCGGTGCTGCCAGAGCTTTTCGATCTGGTCGTCGAACGTCTGCATCCCGTCCACCGAGCCATCGTGCATCGCGTCGGTGAGCGAGCGCCCCTCGTTCTCCCCCTTCACGACGTAATCCCGCGTGCGCATCGTCGACTTCAGGATCTCCAGCGCCGCGATGCGTCCGCCTCCGATCTTCGGCAGCAGCCGCTGCGAGATCACGTACCGGAACGACTGCGACAGCCGCGTGCGGATCTGCGGCTCCTGGTCCTTCGGGAACACGCCGATGATGCGGTCCACCGTCTTCGCCGCGTCGATCGTGTGCAGCGTCGACAGCACCAGGTGCCCCGTCTCCGCCGCCTCCATCGCGATCTCGATCGTCTCCACGTCGCGCATCTCGCCGATCAGGATCACCTTCGGCGCCTGCCGCAGTGCGGCCCGCAGCGCCAGCGAGAACGTCCGCGTGTCCGACCCGACCTCGCGCTGATTCACCGTCGACCGGATGTGCTTGTGCATGTACTCGACGGGATCCTCGATGGTGATGATGTGGTACGCGTGGTTGTGGTTGATCTCGTTGATGATCGCCGCCAGCGTCGTCGACTTCCCCGACCCCGTCGGTCCCGTGACCAGCACGATCCCGTTCTTCAGCGCCGGGATGTTCAACAGCTCCTTCGGCAGCTTCAGCGACTCCAGCGACGGCACCCCCTCGGGGATCACCCGCAGGACGATCGCGTACGTGCCGCGCTGGGCGAAGACGTTCACCCGGAAGCGCGTCTTCTGCGGGATGGAGTAGCTCAGGTCGACCGAGCCGTTCGCCATCAGCGTGCGCGTGAGATCGCGGTCGCCGCGCAGCATGTGCATGGCGATCATCTCCGTCTGGAACGGCGTGAGCCGGGGAAGGCCGGGGAAGTTCACCGGCACGAGCTGGCCGTCCACTTCCACCTGCGGCGGACGTCCCACCGAGAAGTTGAGATCGGACACCCGATCCGACACCTTCAGCATCGCCTCGAGGATGGCGTCCAGATTGAAGTTCTTCATGACCGCGCGCGATTGTAGTATCGCGCCGTGATCATGGCCATCGACCTCGGCACGAAGCGGATCGGCATCGCCGTCAGCGACTCCGGCGTCCTGGCCACCCCGCATTCCGTCATGCGTAACGAAGGCGACGTCGTGGCCAAGCTCGCCCACCTCGGCCAGCAGCTCGAGGCCGAGGAGTACGTGGTGGGAATCCCACGGCGGACGCACGCCAGCTCGAACGACCAGCAGTACCGCGACTTCGCCGACGCCCTGCGGCAGCAAACCTGCAAACCGGTCGTGCTCTGGGACGAGGCCCTCTCCACCGTCGAAGCGATGGAGCGCCTCCGCGCCTCGGGCAAAAATCGCAGGGAAGCGCAGAAAGACATCGACATGCACGCCGCCGCGGTCATCCTCCAGTCCTATCTCGATGACCCCGCACGGAGGCCGTCATAGCACGCCGTAGCTCCCGAGGCGGTTGCCGCAAGCTCATGCGGTCGCTGATGACGATCGCGGTCTTCGGCGTCGTGCTGGCCATCGGCGCGGGCTTCTTCCTCTGGCGCGCCGTCCGCGAGCCGTACAAGGGCTACTCCGAGCCGAAGAAGCGCGTCGACATCCGCCGCGGCCTGCGCACGGCCGCGATCCTCCAGCAGCTCCAGAAAGAAGGGGTGCTCCGCGACGAGTGGATCCCACTGGTCTACATGAAGGCCCTGCGCGGGCGCGACTCGCTCAAGGCCGGCGTCTACGAGTTCGACAAGCCCCTCGCCCCGGTCGACGTCATCGACAAGCTCGTGCGCGGCGACGTCGTCATGGCCAGCATCACCATCCGCGAGGGACTCGACCGCTTCGCCATCGGAAAACTCTTCACGGCCGAAGGCTTCGGCACCGAGCCGGAGTGGAAGAAGATCACCGGCGAGCCCGACCTCGTGCGCGACATCGCCCCCGACGCCGATTCCCTCGAAGGCTATCTCTTCCCCGACACCTACAAATTCGATCCCGGCACGCCCGTCACGACGATCGTGAAGGCGATGGTCGCCAACTTCCGCAAGCACTGGGGCGAGGAGATGGCCTTCATCACGACCGGCCTGAACCCGCACCAGACCGTGACCCTGGCGTCGATCGTGGAGACCGAGGCGCAGCTGCCGCAGGAGCGTCCGATCGTGGCCTCCGTCTACGTCAACCGCGTCCGCCGCCGCATGCTCCTCGGCGCCGACCCCACGGTCATCTACGCCATGAAGCTCGCCGGCCGCTGGAACGGCAACATCCGCCGCGCCGACCTGCAGATCGACTCCCCGTACAACACCTACCGCAAGCCCGGCCTCCCCCCCGGCCCGATCGCCAACCCCGGCCTGGCGTCCCTCCGCGCCGCCGCCGCTCCGTCGACGACGCCGTACCTCTACTTCGTGGCCCGCAACGACGGCTCGCACGTCTTCGCGACCAGCAACGAGGAGCACAACCGCAACGTCGAACGGTGGCAGCGGCAGTACTTCCGGGACAAGCGCGCGGCGGGGAAGTAGGACGAGGCGACGAGTCTTCGAGTCGACGAGGGGCCTCAAGTCGCAAAGTCTTAAAGTCTCAAAGAGGGTTCCTATATTCGGCGGCGCGAGATGGAGTGAATCAGTAAAGCCGGCGTTCGTCACGCCACACCGCCCCTTCGTCACACCGTCACGGCTCCCGCGATGCTCGCATGCACCGTGACTTCTGCACCAAAGCGTCCTTCGTACGAGGAGGAACGCACCCCTAACGACGCACCGGGGCGTCGGCGCGACGCTTGCCCACAAAGCGCGTGCGTGAAAGCCACGGACACCCGCTGCAAGCGGCGTGACGGCGCATGGGTGGGGGAAACATGCGCGTGCGACGCATGACCCCACAGGCGATGGGAGGGTGGGAAGGGGCGGCGCCGTTTTCGCGGCCGCGCAGCGCCGGTTTCACCGCTTCGCTCTGCAAGAACGGTGACGCCACGAGGGGGACGCGCTCTACACCGGGTGGATCGTGCCGCGGAGGTGCGAGTTGCGGCGCGTGGGAGCGAATCGGTGCAGCCGCGTGATGGGCGGGCCCGTGGGTGAAACAAAAGAAGAGCCCGACCGCCTACCAGGAGTGCGATGCGGACGAGAACCTACAACAGTCGCGATGGTACAGCGTGGCGAAAGTATCCCTCCCCTTTTCCCCGGCGCGGCAGGACAGATAGCTTGGGGCGCGGTTACTGCGCGGCGTCCACAGTGACGGTCTGCTTCCCGGATTTGTCGAGTACCGCGACTTCAATGGTGAACAGGTGCGGACATATCTCTGAGATGCGTGTCTCGTAGCCACGCAGCATGCCCTTAAATGCACCTTTGGGGAAGAAAAGAACCCGTGAGAGATCGGATCCGAATGGAACCTCCTCGATCGGCTTCATCGTCATCGACACGATGTTCTGACGCTGTGTATCTCGAATGTCGGGAAACAGTTTCTGCAAACCTGGTATCAGAAGATTGGTGTACTTCTCGAGTCCGAGCGGAATATCGCTTTGCGGACCAGGGACGGCGACCGATGTTACAAAGGATGCAACCGTCCCGATGCTGCTGAGTATGCGGAAGGTACGTGCACGACGAGAACGCTCGTATCGAGGGTCACCGGAGTTGACGATCATTTCGAATGTATATGGTCGATACGTGAGGACGCCTCGGCACGCGGGAACAGGCTCAGTCGGTGGCGCCGACGGCGACTCCGAAGTGGACCGCTTCAAGAACGGATAGGTGAACAGTAGTGGAGGCGGTGCACCAGTGTTAGCCGACGATTGCACCTCGTCGTTCGTGAGCGGAAGCCACGGATCGCTTTTATCGGATGGTGACCACCAACGCTGTTTTTGCGGCTTGCGTTTCTCGACTCCAATCGCGACTTCGATCGATTCGCTGAATGCGAGAATCGACTCGCCTCGGAGCTCGGTGCCATCATCGGACTTCTTCAGGTTGTTGTTCAACCTGACGCGGGCAACGTAAAACTCCTTGGCGGTTTTCTCCCCGAAGAGGTCGGCGACCGTTCGGTCATCCATGATGTTCAGGCGGACGCGGAGTTGGGCGAAGTGAGCCACGGTAGGCAGCACACGGATAAATGCTTCGGCAGTGAAAGGCGCGTCGCCGGCGGTTCCCGTACCGTCGTCGGATGAACCAGCCTGTGGTGCAGTGGTACGTGTAGCGCTTGCGGTGAGTCCGACTAGGCGTGGCGGCGGCTTCGTAGGATCGATCTCTTCTTTCCAAACTACCCGGGCAGTTTTGTTGGAAAGCCGGACGACACCGATGTATTTGTCGAATTCGGGCTGGACCGTCCAAGTCACGTCGAAGAACGTTTCTGCGTTGCCCGCGCGATTGAGAAGTGCCGCCGTGATTACGTCACTCACCCCGTTGCGCGGAAGCGGGATGAGTGCAGGTTCTATCAGCAAGCGGGCTGCACGAAGGTGAATCGTCACGGTCATTTGGCCGGATGGCACCTGCCCATCTGGCGCCTGCTCCGGCGAGGCTACGGTGACGAACTGCGTGAGGTCGTGTGCAAAAACTGTCGGAAGATCCTTGGCCGCAAGTAGGCGGTTATCTTTGATCTCCAGATGCTCACCCGAGCGCAACACGAGGGGGCGTTCACCCGCTTCATACACGGAGGCGTTCTTGCCATGGAGCCTCAAGTGTTTGCGCAAGTCGATCTGTCCACCTTCGGAGATGGGCACTTCGGGATCGAAGACCTCGATACGCGCGATCGGTTCGGCGACTTTGACCGTGAAAATGAAATCCTGGCCGCCGGGGGCGATGCGTTTGCCGCTGACGGAGACGGAGACGCTCGCTGAAACCGGCGTCTTTTTCACGTTTGTGGCCGTTGCGACGATGACTGGACCCGGATCGATCCGGATCACGCCGGAGGCAGGCGTGATGGTGAACTCGAATGGAACATCGGATATGACCGCACCATCCTTGTCCTGTGCAACTACGGTGATCGGACGCTGCTCGCCTTCGACGAGCGGCTTTTCGTGGCCTTCCACTTTGACCGTTGCGATATCGACCACGCGAACCAATATCTTGATGGCCTGCTGCGACGGTGTATGGGTCAACGTGAGTTCGACCTGCCCAGGCTCGGTTCCGGTAACGGTCAACGTTGGGAGGTCGAAGGTAGCGACGTTGCTTGGCTGACCGCCCGTGAGCTGAACGTCGGACACATTCGCCACATTGGACAGCTTCAGTTTGGTCGTGCCGCCCTTGGCCACAGTAACGTTGCGCGGCGTCACGTCGAAGGCAGTGTCTTGTGCAGCCGCGTTGAGCGACAGCAAGACCATGAACATAAAAACACCGAATCGGCACGGGACCGTCGTCATGGTGCGCCTCCGTTTATTGTGGATTCCTTACTTAGAGGAGTGACGCAGAAGCGAAATTCCCTACCTCATGCCCTACCGTACGTCGCGTCGGAGACGTGGCCAGGCGGGAGCCGCGCCGCCGGCGCCGGGGGGCCGCGGAACCGAACTGCGGCCCGCGCATGGCGGTGCGGGGGTCGGACCGCAGTTGGGTCTCCGCGGCGGGAGGGTGGAAGCGCCGGGCCGCGGAGCACATCTGCGGCTGCAGGGGGCGCGGGTGGTGGTGCGGCCTCAGATGCGCGGAGCGGCAGCGCGTGAGCCGAAGGCGAGTGCACGCGGCGCGGCGAGGGGGAAACGTGCGGCACGAGCGCGTGAGGTGATGACGACTAGCCGCGCGGACGCTGGAGGGGCGGTGGCGGCGCGTAGGGAGGCGAAGCGGCGGTCGCGTAGCGACGGCCGCTTCGCCGGGGTGGGCGGGCGTTCCCCACTGCTGAACGGGAGCCTCAAAGTCTCAAAGAGGGTTCTTGCCGGAGTGGCGCGGCAAGCGCGGTGAGACGACGCGATCACTCGCGGAACTCGCGGGGATGTCGCATGTCTACGTGAGCGACCTGGAGCGAGGCGTGAAGGCGCCGAGCCTCCCGACGATCGTCCGCCTGGCTGCGACGCTGCGGTGCAAGGTCACCGATCTGGTCGACGTGTTCAACAAACACGACCTCGCGGAGCTCCTGCCCCCCGCAGCCGTTCGCCGAACACTTCCGCGACACGTCCCGGTGGCAGCGCCTTTTACATAACAGTGAATCAGTACAACCGGCGTTCGTCACGCCACACCACCCCTTCCCCCCACCGTCACGGCTCTTCATCCAGCGTCACCGATCCGTGTCCGCGGAACGCCGGAGTCGACGCGTATAAGGGTCGACGCAGGCGATTCATGGAAGGAGAGCGAGTATGAAACGAACAGTGTTGATCGTGCCAGTCGCGGCTCTTTGCGTCGCCGGATCGGCCGTGGCGCAGGATCGAAGCGGCCAGACGGTGGGCAGCGGCTCCAACGTGACCACGGGGGCGAACCGCATGGCAGCGCCGATGCCAGGGTTTGCGCATGACTCGCGTTCACGCACTCCTGGTACTTCTGCTACCCGCGATGCTCGCATGCACCGTGTCTTCTGCACCAAAGCGTCCTTGGTACGAGGAGGAACGCACCCCTTACGACGCACCCGACATGGCCGACGAATACGCACGCCTCAAAAGGCTTGGTGAGCGAACCGACTTGAATCCGCCGCAGCTGTACGAGAGGGCCCAGGATGCGCTGCAGTCCTGCGCGCCTGGTCGGTGACGCTCGATCGGGAACGGCCGTCGCTCGCGGAGCGCGCTTTCGCGCGGGCGACCGCGGCTGACGGAGCTCTGGCGCGATGGAGCTGGCTCGGGCCGGGAAACGTCGGCGGCCGCACGCGTACGCTCGTCATCGATCCGCAGCAGACGGAGACGATGTACACGGGCGGCGTGTCGGGAGGCGTCTGGAAGACGACCGATGGCGGCGCCGCGTGGCGTCCGACTGGCGACACGCTCGCGAACATCGCAATCAACTCGCTGGTGATGGACCCTCGCGACCACAACAGACTCTATGCGGGGACAGGAGAGGGTTACTTTCGCGAAACCGTTCGGGGCACCGCACTGCCGCTTCGAGGCGGTGGAATCTTTGTCTCGACGGATGCCGGAGAGAGCTGGTCGATTCTCGAGAGCACGCGCAACAGCGATTTCCACTTCGTGAACGATCTTTTCGTGAGCTCCGTCGACACCAGTCGCATTTATGCAGCGACCAGGACGGGCGTTTTCCGGTCGTTTGACGGAGGACAATCGTGGACGCGAATCCTCTCTGGAAACGCCGCAGCCGGCTGTCTCGATCTCGTTGCGCGGCCCGGTGCCGCGGCTGACTATCTCTATGCATCGTGCGGGACCCTCGAGCAGGCGACCGTCTATCGCAACATGGATGCGGCAGCGGACGGCGCCTGGAGCGCCGTGCTCTCGGAAGCCAGCATGGGGCGCACTTCGCTTGCCGTGGCGCCGTCGAATCCGGATGTCGTGTATGCGTTGTCAGCGAGCAACGTTTCCGCGCCGGGCGGCTTCAATCAGGGGCTGCTGGCCGTCTTTCGCTCGAACGAAGCGGGAGCTGCAGGAACGTGGCAGGCGGTCGTGCGAAACACAGCGACCGACCGGCTATCGACGCTCCTGCTCACCAATCCCGTCGCCGCTGCCGAAGTCGACTGTAAGTTCAGTAACCAGAATCAGTTCGTCACGATGGGCTGGTACTGCAACACGATCGCCGTCGATCCGGCCAATCCCGATCGAGTGTGGGCAGCCGGCGTGGATCTGTTCCGTTCGGACGACGGGGGTGCCACCTGGGGAGTTGCGTCGTATTGGTGGGCGGATCGCGCCGCACCGTCCTTTGTTCATGCCGATCAGCACGCCATCGTCTTTCACCCGCATTTCGACGGCAACACGAACAACACGCTCTTCGCCGCGAATGACGGTGGGATCTACAAAACCGATGAAGCTTCTGACGATGTGCTCCGCGGGATCACGACTCTCTGCGATCCTGCGAACGGCAACATCGCATGGCAACACATCAGCGGGAACCTCGGAATCACGCAGTTCTACCACGGCGCCGTGTTTCCGAACGGCCGCGAATACATCGCCGGCGCGCAGGACAACGGTACGGTGTTGGGACGTGATGATCGCGGCGCGAACGGCTGGACCCCGGTCGCAGGCGGCGACGGCAGCTATGTCGCGATCGATCCCTCGAAACCGAGCACCTTCTACGTTTCGTCTCAGGTCGCCAACATTCTGAAGACCGAGGACGGCGGAGCGACGTTCAAGAAAGCAACGACGGGCCTGGCGGATGATTTCCTTTTCATCACTCCGCTGATGATGGATCTCGGAGCTCCGCAGGTCCTCTGGACCGGTGGCCGGAAGCTGTGGCGGACGGACAATGCGGGCGTCAGCTGGACTGCCGCGAGCACCACGCTGGGCGCGGGGAGAGTGAGTGCGATCGCGGTATCGGGGCCGCGAGCTCTTGCCGGAACTTCGAACGGCTTCATCTACCGAAACGACGACGCGCGCTCGGCGACTCCGACAACTCCATGGCCCGGCGTGCAACCGCGCGAAGGGTTCGTCTCGTCGATCACGCACCATCCTCATGATGCGGACGTCGTTTATGCAACGTTTGCCGGGTTCGGCGGACAACATGTCTGGAAGAGCACGGACGGTGGTGTTTCGTGGACGCCGCGCGACGGAGAAGGTGACGGTCAGATTCCCGACATTCCTGTTCACTCACTCGTTGTCGATCCGCACCGTCCGGAACGCCTTTTCATCGGCACGGACCTCGGTGTGATGGTGTCGATCGACGGTGGTGCTCACTGGATGACGGAAGTGGACGGAATGCCAAAGGCAGTCACGGAATGGCTGGCGATCGCCGGCACCCCCGAGGGGAGGTCGCTGTACGCCTTTACCCACGGCCGCGGCGTCTGGCGGGCAAAGTTGCCGGCCGCACCTCGCCGCCGGGCGGTTCGGAAATGAGCGGGCGCCCCTCCCTCCCGCCCGCCTCGGCCGCGGCCTCGCGTTCGTCATCCGCCGAGTCCGCGCCGCCGGCGGCGACGTCACGATCGAAGTCCCCGAAGCAGGGCGCTTCCGCGTCCGCTGCTCGATCCCGATCCCGGCCTGACGCCCTCGGATGTGGTGCGATGCGTGCCTCTTCGGGAATGGCAATCGCACCCGCGGGCTGGAAGCAGAACCGACCCCGGGTCGTAGTCCCATTTTCGGACACGCGTGTCCCACGAGCGGACCTTCCGACGTGGTAAAGACGGCGCAAATGATTGAAAACACGCGTTCGACGATGTGGCATCTCGGTTGCCCATGTCGGGCCCAGCGTGGACGCCCAAGGGGTGGGAGAGCGCTGTGGGGGACATCCGGCAACTCGCTCGCGCTCGGCGGTTCAGCACGCGCGTGACGTTCACCTTCGCAGTGACGGCGCCGATTCTCGCGGTGGAGCTCGCAGAGGTGGGGAGATGACCGAATTTCGTATCGCGCTGCGCAGCCTCCTCCGATCGGCCGGGCTCACCCTCGCAGCCGTGGCCACGCTCACGCTGGCCAGTTTCGCCCCAAATCGATCAGGGGAGGGAAATCGTCATGTTGTCTTCTAAAGCGAATGGCCGGGGCGCATACCGCGGTCTGGGCTTCTCGATGCTCGACCTCAGACTCGGCGGTCGCATGCTGGTCAAGCATCCTGCACTCACCGCGATCGGAACGATTGCCGTAGCGTTCGCGATCGCCGTCGGCACCGTCGGGTTCGAGATCGCGCGACAGGCGTTCTGGCCGACGATTCCGCTTCCGGACGGCAACGCGATCGTTGCCTTGCGGAACTGGAATGTCGCCGACAATGAGTCGGCCCCCGCATCGCGCCGTGATTACGAGCTGTGGCGCGACGGTCTCAGCACGATCACCGATCTCAGCGCCGTCGAGGTGGAAGAACGCAGCATCGCCGTCGGCGCCGGCCCCGGTCAGCCGGAGACCGTCGCCAGCGTGACCCCGTCGACTTTTGTGCTGACGCGCGTTCCGGCGTTGATGGGACGCACGCTGCTGGAAGCCGATGAACGGGGTGACGCAGAAGAGGTCGTGGTGGTCGGATACGACTTCTGGAAAAACAAGCTGGACGGCGCGGCAGACGCCGTTGGCCGCGTCATTCGCATCAGCGGCACGCCTGTCACGATCGTCGGCGTGATGCCGCGCGGCTACGGATTTCCCCAGCGGAACGGTATCTGGCGACCGTTGCATCTCGAGCGGATTGCCGAGGCATCGCCGAGCCTGTCGTACGTCGTTGGGCGGCTGGCGCCGGGCCATCCACGCGAGGAAGCGACCGCCCAGGCGGCGGCGATCGGCGCCCGGGCAGCGGCGATGTTTCCGGAGACGCACAAAAATGTGCGCCTGCAAGTCCGTTCTCTGCCCGACGCTGTCGGTCTGTGGCCAGCCAGGGCGACGGTGGTGCTGGCGTCGATCAACGTGTTCGTCGTGCTGTTGGCGGCGCTTTTGTGCGGCAACGTCGCAATGTTGTTGTTCGCCCGCGCCGTCAGTCGCGAGCGGGAGCTCCTCGTTCGCAGCGCACTTGGCGCCAGCCGTGGGCGCCTCATCATGCAACTCTTTGCCGAGGCGCTCGTACTCTGCGCCGTCGGCGCGGTGGTTGGTCTCATGGTTGCGCGCTTCGTGCTCGCGAGGACCTGGACGATGATCGAAGGGCAACTGGGTCCGTTGCCGTTTTGGATCGACACCTCGCTTTCGTCGACGACGATTCTTTATGCCGTTGGGCTGACGCTGTTCGCGGCGGCGATCGCCGGCGTCGTTCCCGCGTTCAAAGTGACGTCGGGTCGGGCTGGCGGCAGGCTCCGAGCCGCGTCAAACGGCGGCGGCGGGTTGCAGTTCGGCGGCGTGTGGACCGTCATCATCGTCGCGCAGGTCGCGCTCACGACGGTGCTTCCGGTGCCGCTCCTCGGCGTGGGAGCGGACGTCACGCGAAAAACGCCAGCAGGATTCCCGGCCGAAGAATTTCTCACGGCCACGCTCGCCGTCGATCGCTTCGACGGCGTCCCGGCGAGTAGCGACACGGTGCCGGCGGTGCGGCTCGAGGCACGCTACCGCGCGCTCGCCGACCGGCTCCGGCAGGAGCCGGGCGTGCTGGACGTCACGTACGCCGATCAAATGCCGTTGATGCGTCATCGGTGGAAGGCCATCGAGATGGACCCGGGTCCCGCCGCTGAGCACCGTGAAGGCTGTGTGCGTTGCGCCGCGTTCGTGTCCGTCGATCCGCGATTCTTCGACGTGGTCGGTGCGCCCGTGATCCACGGCCGAGCGTTGACGACGGCCGACGCGGAACACCCGATGCGTGCCGTGCTCGTGAACGAGTTTTTTGTCGCTCAGGTCATGGGCGGCCGGAATCCAGTGGGCCGCCAGCTTCGCTTCTCATCAGCGCGCGAACGCACCGCCGAGTCGTGGTATCACATCGTCGGGGTCGTGCGCGATCTCGGCGTGAGCGACAACAAAGGCGATTACGGCCGAGCCCGCATCTTTCAGCCGACGCTGCCGCGTGAGACGGGGCCGCTTCGAGTCGCCATTCACGTTCGCGGCGATCCGCAGCGTTTTGTGGTGCGTCTCTACGAGCTTGCGCAGGCGATCGATCCCGCGCTACGCGTGATCGATCCGAAACCGCTGCCCGGTCTGGCGGATACCCCGAGCGTGTTCTGGTTGGAGCTCCTGGTCGGCTTCACGGCTGTGACGCTGATGTTGTCGCTCGCCGGTGTCTATGCGGTGACGGCCTTCGCTGTCGCCAGACGGACCCGGGAGATCGGCGTGCGCGTCGCGCTCGGCGCGCGGCCGCTGGACATCCTGCCTACCGTGTTCAAGCGCCCACTCATTCAGGTTGCGCTGGGCATTGGCGTTGGTGCAATCCTGGCGCTCGCTCTCGCGAACAACGACCTGTCGGATGTGCATCTCGATGATTTCGGCCGATCGGTGGTCTTCGCACTGTCTACGGTGATGTGCTGTGCGCTTGCATGCATCGTCCCGACGCGACGGGCGCTTCGCATTCAGCCGGCGGAGGCATTGAAAGACGAAGATTGAGCGCCGCTCGAGGGGGTCGTGAGTTTCCCTCCGCGGCCTGTCACGCCGGAGCAGGAAATGAGGGGGCGCGCCGCACGGCGCGCCCCCTCGTACTTCACTGGATCAGATCGGGCAGCTTGGCCGCCAGCTCTTTCGCCTTCGCCGCCTTCGCTTTCGCCGCGAGCGAATCGGCACGCTGCTGGAGCTGGTCCGCGGTCTCCTTCCCGCGGGTCTTGCCGAGCATGCGGCGCATGTCGGCCACGTACACCGCGAGCCCCGCATAGCGCGGCGCCTTGGCCAGGCGCTTGGCGTTGTTGTACGTGAGCAGCGCCTCGGTGCCGGCGCGGTTGCGCGCGAAGTTGATGCTGTGGCGCAGGAACTGGCCCATGGCCTCGTACTCGTCCGCAAGCGGACCGTACGCCACGGCGTAGTTCATCAGGTCGCGGACCTCGTCCGCCGTGATGCTCGACCGCCCGAGATCTTTCTCGTTCACCATCGCCGAGGTGCTGGCCTCGATGAACTGCGGCGAGACCGACGCGGCGGCGGTCAGCTTCTGGGTCTCCTTCCCGGAGACCGGGAGGACGAAGTTCGGGATCAGCGTCCGCGCCTGACGCACCTCCTGCAGGCGCGCCTGGGCCATCTCGACGTGGGGATTGGTGGTTGCAGTGACGGATACGACGACATCTTTCTCAGTCGTGGTCATAAAACTCTCCTCATTTTTCGACTTGCTGGTGATCAGAGCGAGCAGGTCGAAAAGAGAGGAGGGGCACGGCCGAGGAGGTTGCGGCGGGGGACTCGGACCTCGGCGGGGAGCAGGGTTCGCCTGCGCCTCCGGAGGACGGGGGTAATGCGTTCGCCGATGCGCGGCTGCCGGCGGGCGGCGAGGAACGCGCGGACGAAGAGGGGACGGTGGCGGATGACGATGACGCGGCGGCGCGCGGGCCCGTCAGGCAGCAGTTCCCGCGGATCTTCCGGAACGAGCTCGCCGGACTCGACGCCGGCGTAGATCTCCGTGTGCCCGAGGATAACCTCGTTCGCGGTGACGTGGAGGTATTGGCGGACGGTGTGGCAACGCTCGGCCGCCATCCCGAGCAGCTCCGCGGCTTCACCATCCAGCAGCTCCGGCGGCGCGTGCTCGAAGGCTTCAGTGGCCTCGAGGAGATGGCGCTCCGCCTCGGCGTACTGCCTCGAGGCCACGGTCACGTGGTGCAGGGCCCGGATGAGTTTCCTGGTCGACCGGATCGGAAACCGGGCGTAGCACCCGGCGTCGGCGACGGTGTGGACGCTCTGGATGATCAGGCTCGCGGCGTTGTCGAGCATACGCTGGGCCTGTTTGTAGGGGCGAACCCACTCCTTGCCCGCCGGCGCTCCGCGCCGGCGAGGAGTGCGGCAGTTGCCGCTGACGATGCCTTCCGGCGCTCTTGCAGAGCTGGTCCTGCCCATCCTGACGATAGGATAGGCTTAGGCTAGCTCACTGTCAACTAAAACCTAGTAGTATACCACAAAACGATTTTTTGACTACCATCCATCCCAGTTTCCCGAGAGCGGAGCCATCGGACGCCGCGGCGCTGTTGCTGCAATTTCCTTAAGGACGGCCCCAAAGGACTCACTACTGACGAAGTTTTCGTCAGGACCAACGAAACTTTGGTGAGTACTGACGAAGTTTTCGTCAGTACTCACGAAAAGCTGGTCAGTCCTGACGAAAGTTTCGTCAGTACTCACGAAAAGTTGGTCGGTACTGACGAGAGTTTTGTCAGGACCCACGAAAAGTTGGTCAGTCCTGACGGGAGTTTTGCCGGGACTCACGAAAAGTTGGTCAGTACCAACCAAAACTTTGTCGGTACTGGCGAAAGTCTCGTCAGTACTGGCGAGGCACGTGTCGCGACTTTGAGACTTTAAGACTTTGCGACTCCGCCCGGACGAACAGGCTCGACCGCTCGACGACTGGTCGACTTGACGACTCGTCGACTCCCCCGCCCGCCGGCTCCCAAATCGGTGGTATCCTCCCGCGGTCCACAACCAAATCCCGGGGGTCCTAACATGGCCGCGCGCAACAAGCCGTACGAGCAGTTCGGTCCGTACATCCTCTTCAAGAAGCTGGAGCAGGATTCGCTGGGGGACCTGTGGCGCGCGGGGCGGATCGACGACGGGCAGCTCGGGCCGACCCTGGCCCTGCGGCGCCTGAGCGGCGGCAATCGCGCTGCGATCTCCGAGGCCGTGCAGGCCGTGTCGCAGCTCCTGCCGAAGCTCGCGGGCACGTCCTTCGCGCGCGACCAGGTCACCGGCGTCACCGACGGCGTCCCCTTCCTCGCATGGGACTACGCCGGCGGGCGCTCGCTGCGCCACATCATCGACCGCGCGCGCGGCGGCAAGGACCTCCAGCCGAATCCGCTCCCGATCGACCAGGCCATCGTCATCGCCGAGAAAGTCGCGCTCTCCCTCGCGACCACCGCGGAGATGCGCGACACGTCCGGCACCCGCCTCTCGCACGGCGTGCTGCTGCCGCAGTTCATCTGGATCAGCGACGACGGCGAGATCCGCGTCGGCGGACAGCAGCTCGCGTCCGGCATCATCGATTCGCTGGTCGACCCGAAAGTCGCTGCCGACATCGGACGCTACTTCGCGCCCGAGATCCGCACGCCGGGAACGAAGCCGAAGAGCGCCGACGTCTACGCGATGGGCGCGATCCTCTTCCTCCTCATCACCGGCCAGGAACCGCCCGACGCGATGACTGCCAGTGCCTTCGTCTCCGCCGTGCGCGCCGCGAAGACCACCCTCGGCGCCCCGGTCCCCGACGACATCCGCATCATTCTCGACAAGTCGTTCAACCTCGATCCGTCGATGCGCTACGCGTCGGTTGCCGACATGAAGCAGGCCATCTCCGCGCTCGCGCACGGCGGCAAGTACTCGGCGACCACGTTCAACCTCGCCTTCTATCTCAGCAACCTCCTGAAGAAGGAGATGGAGACCGAAGCCGTCGAGCGCGACAAGGAATCGAAGCTCAACCTCGCGCCGTACCTCGAGGCGCCGAAGCCCGCGGCTGCTGTCGCGCCGCCGGCCCCGACTCCCGTGCCGGCGATGTTCGCCGCGGCCGAGGCAGCGGCGGCGAAGAAGAAGAGCAAGCTCCCGCTGGCCATCGCAGCCGCGGTCCTCCTCGCGGCCGCCGGCGTCGGCGGCTGGGTGATGATGGGCCGGATGTCCGCGAAGCCCGCGCCCGCGGT
The DNA here is from genome assembly GCA_963821585.1 of uncultured Acidobacteriota bacterium. Classification (GTDB taxonomy): domain Bacteria; phylum Acidobacteriota; class Thermoanaerobaculia; order Gp7-AA8; family Gp7-AA8; genus QHVT01. The sequence continues at coordinate 247,427 of CAWGEI010000003.1, read as the reverse complement.
GCAGACCGCGGCCGCGGTCCCGCCCGCGACGGCGACCCAGCCGCGCGTGATCTCGGAGCCGATCGTCGTCGGCGGCACCACGTCCACCGCGCCCGTCACCGCCACCACCGGCTCGGCGACCGATGCCGAGGCGCAGAAGAAAGCGTTCGAAGACGCCGTCAAGGCCAAGATGCAGGCCGAGATGATGAAGCTCCAGGAAGCCTACATGGAGGAGCTCAAGAAGCAGCAGTCGCGCAACGCGCCTGTAGCCGCCGCGCTGCCGCCGCAGGCTTCGTCCGCGCCGGCGCCGGCCGAGGAGCGGCCCGCGTTGTCCGCCTCGCAGCTCACGCAGCAGATGCGCGAAACGCGTCCGGAAGAAACGGCCACCGCGCCCGCACCCGCGCCGGTCCAGCAGGTCAACACCGCCACGAGCGCACCCGCGCCGGTCGTCTCCGCGCCCGCGCCCGTGACGCCCACGATCCGGGAAGGCGACGTCGTCGACGTCGGCGCGCTCGACGTCATGCCCCGTGCCGTCCACCCGATCAGCGCCGTCTATCCCCCGATCGCCCGCCAGCAGCGCATCTCGGCAACCGTCGTCGTCAGCGCGCTCATCGACGAGAACGGACGCGTCTCGCAGGTCAAGATCCTCCGCGGCATCGGCCGCTTCGGCATCGACGAAGCCGCGCAACGCGCGATGCGCGCCGCGAGGTTCACGTCGCCGATGAAAGCGGGCAAGCGTGTGAAGACGTGGTATCCGCAGACGATCGAGTTCAGACCCTAGGACAATAGGACCTATAGGACGCAGAGGACGAATAGGGAGCTACCTATAGGTCTTATTCGTCTTATTCGTCCTATTGTCCTATCACCGAGACCTCGAAGTACCGCGGTCGCGCGATTGAAGCCAACCTCTCCCGTTCGCGCGTGAACTGGCGCGCCCCCGGCACCGCACCCTCGCGCACCAGCACAGCCGCCTCCCGCTCCGTGGCGTGCATCCGCCCCGGCATCAACACCTCGGCGTGTGCGCCCAGCCGGTCGTCGACGTAGATCGGGCCCTTGAAGGCGCGCAGCGATTCGAACGCCGCGACCGGCGGTGACACCGTCGTGTGTACCACCCGCAGCGCGGGCCACGTCCAGAGGATCATCAGCGACACGACCGCCGCCAGCACCACATTCCTCCCCCGCTCCGGGATCCCTGACGCGGCGAGCATGGCGAACATCGGCATGTACGCGATCGAGAAGCGGCTGGCGCTGTGGAAGTCGAGGAACATCCACGCGAACACGCAGAACGGGCCGAAGATCGCGATGGCGAGCCAGTGTCGCCGACGGAAAACCGCAATCGCGGCGAGCAACGTGACAATGACGTTGATCGCCGGCGCGCGGAACGGCCGGAAGAAGAAGTCGTCGGCAACGCGGATCAGTCCCGGATGCCGCGGTGCGAGGAACGAGTCCGTGTTGCGGATGTACGCCTCGTGCTTCGCGAGCACGCCGCGGTATGCGTCCCAGCCGCCGCTCAGCGACGCCGCGGCCGCATACGTCACGGCCACGATGGCGATCGTGATCAGCGCCGCGCCGAGGGCCGCACGGCGGCGCTGCCGGAACGCGATGAGAAAGGGCACGAACCCGATCAGCAGATTCTGCGGACGAAATCCCGCCGCCACCCCCAGCACGATCGCCCCGAGCATCACCTGCCCTCGTAACAGCAGCGCGCACGCGGTGATCACCAGCACCATCGACGGCACGTCGGACAGCGCGGTACCGCCGTAGAACCAGACGTTCGGCAGGAACGCGAGCAGCAGCCCGGCCGCGATGGCCACCGGCGCGCTGGCGCGCAGAGCGCGGGCCAGGAAGAACATCGCCGGAAACACGAACAGCGACGCCACGAACGAGACCGACTGCAGCGCGTGAAAGGCGTCCGCCGGGATCAACTTCGCCAGCGCGATGAACAGCGGGAAGCCGGGCGGGTGCGGGTGGAACGCGACGACGTCGTAGTCGCGCAGGGCGAGCACGAAGAGCGCCTCGTCCCAGTCCCACAGCGTCCGCGAGAGCGCGGGCCAGCGCATCACCGCCGCGAACAGGCCGCAAAGCCACGCCGCGACCGTCTCGGAGCGGGTCAGGGCGCCGGCATCCATGACAGCGAATCGATGCGCAGCCCGAGCACGCGCGTGTCGCCGTTGGCCGGCGTGACCACGTCACTCGTGGCGATCACGAGCTCGTTCGGCGCATCCTTTCTTCCGGTGATGATCCACGACTTCTCCACGAACGCCTCCCCGCCCACGAAGCGCTCGAGCAGTTCGCCGTTCACGCGCACCTCGATCGTGGGCGGAGGCTGGATCGTGTCGACCGGCACGTAGATGCGCATCGCCAGCACACCTTTCGGCATCGGCGGCAGCGTGGCACGCGCTTCCTTCCCCATCCAGCGGAACGTCTCCGGCCCGTTCTGTTCCGGGGAGTAGAACCCGTCGCCGTACTGGATCAGGCTCGCCACGCGGAGCACCACGGCCTCGAAGTTGCGCTGGCGGAGGATCTTCCACAGCGGGTTGCTCCGCGGCCAGACGAAGTTGTGCCCTCCTCGGATCAGCCGCGGCTCGACCGCCCACGTGTTCAGTCCGACCGTGCGGATCTCGCGCGGGTCTTCATAGAACGTCTTGTCGCGGTCGCGCAGCACGTACGCCCCCTGCGGCCCGATCCACCCGTGGACGTAGACCTGGTCGCTCTTCGGCACGCTCCGCTCGATCCACTGCAGCGCCGCGGCAACCGGCGCGTCCGACGTCCGCTGCAGCCGCAGCGCGGGCCAGACCCAGATCGCGAAGACCAGGACCACCGCCGTCGCCAGCGCCGCCTGCACCGCGGGCTTCCGTCCGATGACTCCGAGAAAGTGCGCCGCGTACAGCGCGTGCAGCGACATGTACGGAATCGCATAGCGCCCCGCGGTCTGATAGTCGAGCGTCAGCCACGCGAGCAGCATCAGCGGCGCAAACATGAGGATCGGAAACAGCAGCGTCCACCGGCGGCGCCAGGCAATCGCCGCGGCGCCGGCCACCGCGAACGCCATCAGCCAGCGCATCTGCTCGTACTGCTGGATCGGATAGAGGAAGAAGGTCTTCGCCACCTGCCGCAGCGGCAGGCGCTGCGGATTGCGCCACGAGTCGACCTCGCGCACGTACTTGCTCTGTTGGCGGAGCACGTCGCGATACTGCTCGATCGTCCCCGACGCCAGCGCCGAGCCGAGATAGCTGCAGCCCACGATTGCGCCGCCGAGGAGCGTCGCGGCGATCACGTTGCGGAAGTCGCGCGCGCGCAGACGGTGGACCGTCGCCACGATCGCCGGCGCCGCGCCGATCAGCAGATTCGGCGTGCGCATCCCCGCCGCGATGCCGAGGAGGATCGCGCCGAGCAGGTACGAACGCGCGTCGCGGCGTCCACGGAGCAACAGCCAGCACGCCGTAAACCCGATCGCCGTCGCCGGGATGTCACTGAAGCCCGTCCCGCTGTAGATCCAGACGTTCGGGAGGAACACGTAGATCCCCGCGCCGCACACCGCCGTCGCGAAGTGGAACCCGCACTCCCGCGCGAAGGCCACCAGCGCCGGGAACAGCAGGAAGCTGCCCAGCAGCACCACCACCTGCAGCGAGCGGTACTCGTCGACACCCAGCAGATGCACCGCCTTCGCCGCCAGCACGAACAGCGGATACCCCGGCGGGTGCGGGTGATGGAAGTTCAGGTCGTACTCCCGGACGCCGAGGGAGAAGGTGGCCTCGTCCCAGTCATTGATCGAGCGCGCGACGGCCAGGAAGCGGGTGAGGCCCACGACGATCGTGAGCAGGAGGAGAGTGCGTTTCTGGAAGGGCGTCATTCGAGTTGACAGTTGGCAGTTGGCAGTTGACAGGAGCAGGTCTGAGCTCCTGCCAACTGCCAACTGTCGACTGCCAACTTCAAAGGGCATCATTCTCGCAAATTTGCCGCGCCAGATGCCGAACAAGGGAGTGCGACGCCGGTGGTACCTCGACCTGCACGGCATCCGGCGCGAAGGCACCAGGGAGACCGGGTTCGGCTACCGCCTCCCGGACGGGTCCGAAGTCAACACCGATAAAGTCCTCGCCCGGATCGCCAAGCTGCGGATTCCTCCCGCGTGGAAAGACGTGCGCATCGCCCGCGGCGACAGCGCCCCGCTGCAGGCCGTCGGCGTCGACAAGAAGGGCCGCACCCAGTATCTCTACCACTCCCGCTTCCGCGCCCAGCGCGAGGAGGAGAAGTTCCGCCGCGTCGTCGAATTCGGCGAAGCCCTCCCTTCCTTGCGGCGCCGCGTCCGCGCCGACCTCCAGATCGCCGAGCTCCAGCGCCCCCGCGTCCTCGCCTCCATGGTGCGCCTCATCGACCAGGGCTTCTTCCGCATCGGCAACGACAAGAGCGCCGAGTCCGAGTCCACCTTCGGCCTCTCGACCCTTCGGGGGTCCCACGTCAAAGTCGACGGCGACGCCGTCCTCTTCGACTACGTCGGCAAGTGGAAGAAGAAACAGAAGCGCGCCGTCCGCGACCCTGAAGTCGCCGCCATCGTCGCCCACCTCAAGAAGGCCAAAGGCACGGAGCTCTTCAAGTTCGCCCAGAATGGCCGCCTCGTCGACGTCAAAGACCGCCACGTCAACGACTACATCCAGTCCATCATCGGCAAAGACTTCACCGCCAAAGACTTCCGCACCTGGGCCGGCACCCTCCTCTGCTCCATCGCCCTGGCCATGCAGGGCCAGGGCACCAGCAAGACCGACCGCAAACGCCGCGTCCGCAAAGCGGTCGTGGCCACCGCCGAACAACTCGGCAACACCCCCGCCGTCTGCCGCTCCTCCTACATCTGCCCCCGCCTCCTCGACGAGTACATGGAAGGCAAGCCATTCGAGATGCTGCGCAAGCAGCGGAAAGGCTCGCCGGTGGTGAAGATGGGGTTGTCGGTGGAGGAGAAGGCGCTCCTGAAGTTCCTGCGGGAAACCATCGCCGACCGCCGCCGCCGTCCCCGGGCGGCGTAGATGTGGAGTGCGGCGACGGCGAGTCGCCGCTTTGGCTGTGCGCGTGGCCCGACGTTTTCGCCGCGAAGCCTCTGTGGTCTCTGTGTTCTCTGCTGCAAAAGTCTCCTTGCAGCCACGGCGAGCCAATGTAGGGCGTGGCTTCAGCCCGCCTCTCGGGCGGGGTGGGGGACTTTACGAACCTGCCATGCTCACACCGGGGAGGCGGGCTGAAGCCACGCCCTACATTGGTCTCGGAGCCGAGATCCGCCATTGCCGTGGAGCTGATCGAAGAACGGCTGGCGCCCTGACGGTGCGTTATTACCTAATCCATTACCTATATAGCCGGGACATTACCTTCATTCATCGAATCCGTCGCCCGCCCTCGGCGGCGTGATGTGAGTGCGGCGACGGCGAGTCGCCGCTTTGGTTGCGCGAGGCCGTTGGCGAGCCCGGGCCGGTGCCAACAGCGCAGCTTGGGGCGGACCCTCAACGCCTTCCCCAGACTCGTAAATGAGTCATACTCTCTCCACGGCGGGGGCGCGAGCTCGGCGTCGCGTCACCCTGTGATCGGAGAGGCCTCTCCTCAATTCAATTGCCGGCGTTGGCCGGTTGAGGAGGATTTATGCGTAGTCTCGTCTTTCGCGGTGCGGTGGTGGTGTTGTCGGTCGTTGTTTCCGCGGGTGCATTCGCAGCGCCCCGTCCGAAGCAATCCGGGACGGTGAGAACGGTCAGGCAGATCGTCAGGGCTCTCGGCGATCTCATCACCATACCGACACCGGCCCCGGCACCTGGTAGCAGGCAACCGTAGCCGGTCAGCACGATGCAACGAAGTCTCGCTCCGGAGACGTCCGGAGCGAGACGATGTACTCGCGCACCTCGGTCACCAGCGTCGCCGATGCCCGATTCGCGGTGATGGCCTCGGTCAGGTAGCCAAGGGCGCCGATCGCCCGCCCGTTCAGGCCGGCCGTCGTGAACTCACTGACGATCTTGTGCGCGAGCGTCTCCGCGGCAGAGGTTCGTCCGAGAACGAGCATCCCCTCCACGATCTCGAGGCCGCAAATCCCGGCTTCTTCCGTGAGACCGTTGCGGAGGAACTCGCGCCGGATCGGGCGAAGGTAGGTGATCGCCCGATCGGACTCACCGCGGCGGACATACAGGCGGCCGAGAGCGGTTTCCGCTTTCGCTGCCTCGATCCGCTGGCCCAGCGTTCCATTCAGCCGGATCGCCTGGGTGAGGTTCAGCTGTGCGTCGCGGAAGTCACCGAGCTCGATCGAGCAGAGACCAATCACCCGATGGAGTGCTGCGCGAGTCTCGGCGTCGATGTCTATCGTCGACGCAAACAAAAGGAGATAGGCCTCGCGCGCCTCGCGGTATCGCCGAAGCCTCTGCAAGAGCACACCCTCCGCTAATCCACAAAGGATCACATTGCGGCTGTCTCCGTGCTCGTCGAAAATCTCCTTGCATTCAACGAGCAGCGCCCGCGACTCGTCGAACCGCTCCAGTTCCTGCAGAGACGCGGCACGATTGAACAGGACGATCGCGCGGTCGTGCGTGAGAACCCCATGACCTACGGTGTACTGCGCCGCCGTGTCGAAGGCATCGAGCGCTTCGCGATTCCTGCCCACGAAGCGGAGCGCCTTACCGAGATCCTTCCATGCATGAGCGCGCAACTGAGGCGTGATGGGAGCCACATAGGCGTCCGGATCGATGCCCTCCGCCGCCGCGACCGCGAGCTCCGCGATCGCCATCGCCTCGATCGGGTCCTTCGTCAGCGTCGCGGCGAAGAGGTTGCCGAGGCGTTCGAGCGCGCCGGCCGTCTGCAGGTCGGGATGCTCCGACAACCCCGGCCATTGTTCGCGCGGTGTGCTGCGGAGCATGCGCTCCACAATGGGCCCGGCGATTACGCGCTCCTGCTGGAGGCCGCGGGCCATGGCCCCATAACTCTCGGCGTTCATCTTGTCGCGCTTGCGCCGGAACGCGAGCACGACACCGCCGTTTCCCGAACGGCGCGTCATTCCCCGCCCTTCTGGCGCTGTTTCGCCGCGGCGGTCAGCGTCGCGGCCAGCCACTTCTCGATGTCGACGCTCGTCTTCTGTACGAGTGCGGCAATCAGTGCGTCCTCGATCAACTCCTCTGCTTCGGCATCCGGGATGTGCAGTTCCCTCGCAAGAGCCTGGAGTGCTTTCGCGTGCTTGTCGTAAGAGGCCGCAAGCTCCGCCGGAGACGCACCGCGAGAATCGGGGGCCACGAGCGCACACTATCACCGCGCCGTCATGCCATACACATATCCTTCTGGCTTTACTGATGCTAGACAACTAAAGGTTACGTTATCGGTGTTGTTCACCATCGCACCGCTCGCGCGTATCTACCGGATGTGCGCAAACGATCGGTTGTAATGCTCGTGATTGCCTGTGCGGCCGCGGCGGTTCTGACGGCAATTGTTGCGGGACGCGATGAACAACCGTCCAACGATCCGCCTATCGCCATGGAGGTCGTGCACTCGCGTGTGTTGTCCGAGGAGCGCAATCTCATGGTCAGCCTGCCGGAGAGTTACCAGCGCGATCCGGCTCGTCGGTATCCGGTGCTCTACGTGCTCGATGGCTCGTCCCATACCGGCCCGACCGCGCAGAGCGCCCGGCTCGTGGCGAGGAGTGGCGCGATGCCGGAGATCATCGTCGTGGGACTGCCGTCGAGCAGCGAGAATCGGGCGCGGGACTACACGCCGCCGTACATGCGGGCCGAGGGAGAGGCGAACGGACCCGCGGGTCAGGCCGACCGGTTTCTCCGGTTCGTCGAAGCGGAGGTCATTCCGCACGTCGATCAGCGGTATCGGACGACCGCCACGCGCATGCTCGCGGGCAACTCGCGTGGTGGGTTGTTCGTCGTCTATTCGCTGCTGGAACGGCCGGACCTGTTCAGCGCGAGGTTCGCCTTCAGTCCCGCGCTCTGGCGTGACGATGACCGGATCGTCGCAGAACTGACCCGATCGTTGAAGGTCCGAGGCGTCACGCCGACGTTCGTGTATCTCAGTCTGGGCGATCGCGAGAACGCGAAGATGACCCGGGCGTTCCGGAAGGCTGTCGGGGTGTTGCAGACGTCGGCGTCTCCCGCAATTCGCTGGCGGGCGGACCTCACGCGCGGCGCGGAGCATGACGACAACGCGGTACTGTCGACACCGGTAGCGCTGCGGGAGACGTTTCGCGATCGTGCGCCGTATCATCGGCCATGAAGCGATGGCTCGCGGTTACAGCGGCATTCGTTGTCACGATTCTCCTCATCACCCATTGCCGGCGATCGCCGACCGACCCGACCCAAGACGAGCTGAACGGGGTGTGGGAGGGTGCGCTCCAGGCGTATCCGTCCGGCGAGGACTGGTCGAGTGTGCGACTCACGACAGCGACGGTAGGAGGCCTGGTTACGGGCGCGCTGGTGCCGAAGGCTGGGCCGGCGCACGCGATCACCGGACAGCGGGTCGCGAACGGTTTCTCTCTCGAAGTCCACGACCTGCCCCAGCAGACTCCGTGCGCCGTTCAACTGTTCGTCGACGACGTCAGTTCAACCGCAATCGCAGGCAACCTCGGCGGACGGTGCCCGAATACGTTGATCGGCGATTTCCGGCTGACGCGTTGGCCCTGAGGATGGGCGATTCGACAATCACCGTCGCCGCGAACCGACCACGCGTCCGAGCTCGCGGCGGTCCGCACCGGCAGCGAGCAACGATCGAACGAGCAGATCAACGCTGACCGTAGGATCGGCTGCTTCCATCTTGGCCACTCTCGACTGGCTCGAGCCCACACGCCGGGCGAATTCGGCCTGCGTCCAGTTGTGCGCCTCTCGAAGTTCCCGAACACGTCGAGCGAGAGCAAGCTTGATCTCGACGAATGCGGATTCATCCGGAGTCAGCTCGAGGAATTGATTTGCATCTCCGACGCGCCATCCCACGGCTTCAAGCTTTCGTTTTTTATCAGGCTTCACGACTAGTCCTCCCGGGTCGAAACTGGCATATTCGCAACCGGCTCCGTAGCCTCTGGACAGTTGCTGTACCCCGATACTGGCTGGGAAGCCAGGTGGCCGCGCCAGTGGGTTCAGCCTCCGAGGGTCACCGGCGCTGATGGAGAGGCACCCGCAGCCCCTCGACGCTCGCGTTGTCCGTCGGTACCACGAGCTCGCCCTCGAACTGCTCATAGCCGGCGAGCGTCGCCACGAGCTTGTATGTCGCGCGTCCGAGGTTCGGGAAGGTGAAGGTCCCGTCGGCATTGGACACGGTTTCCGGATAGGGGACGCCGGGGCCGAGCGCAACCAGGCTCACGCCCGCGAGGGCCGCGCCGGTGACGGCGTCGACCACGACGCCGCTCGCGCGCGCCACCGGCAGGTCGACGTCGAATTGCCGATCGCCGGCGATCGAGATGTGCTGCGAATGCTTCATCAGGCCCAATTGCAGCACGTCGATGAGGACCAAGTAGTCGCCCACCTCGAGGCCGGCGATGCGATAGCGGCCGCTCCCGTCCGTGGATGCCCTGCCCGAGGACGTGACGTTCACACCGTTCACCTGGAGGGATGCACCCGCGACCGGCTCGCCGCCGCGGCGCACGACGCCGCTGAGCGTGATCCCGCCGCCGAAGTCGAGGTCCACCTGCGTCTGCCCGGCGGCTTCCTCGATCGTCACCTGGCTGCGCGCCTCGCGGCCGCTCGCGTGCAGCGCGGTGAACATCCAGTCCCCGGCGTGGAGGCCCTCGACGCGGTACATCCCCTGCCCGTCGGCCAGCGTCTCGCGCATGCCGTCGATGGTCAGGAGCGGGCTCTCCGTCACCCGCACCAGAACCTGCGCGAGGAGCGGCGCCGGGAGGCCGCTGATGCGACCCGTGACGATGCCGCCACCCTGTTGGAGCCGCAGTTCGAGCCCTTCCACCGCGCGTCCCGCGAGACTCACATTCTCCTGCGCGGACGAATAGCCGCTCTTGCGCGCGGTCACCGCGTAGTCGCCGGCGTCGAGGGCGGCGAAGCGGAACGCTCCCCCGCTCCCGCTGACGTCGGAGCGGTTCACGCCGCGGACGTTGGCGATGCCGACGCTCGCGCCGGAGAGAGGACGTCCGTCGCCGTCCACCACACGGCCGGCGAGCGCGAGCCCCTCGCCGAGGCGGAAATCGAGGCGGTTGGTGCGCGGCTGGACCTCGAGCTCCCGGCTGGCCGTCGCGTACCGCTCGTCGGAGGCGTGGATGGTCTGCAGGCCGGGACCGACGCCCTCGAGGCGATACCGTCCTTCACCATCCGCGTGTGCGTCGGTGGACTCGGAGGCAAACCACCCGGGACGGTTCCGTAACGAGACGCGCGCCCCGGCCGCGGGCGTACCGGAAGGCGTGAGCACGACTCCTTCGATCGCGGCGCCGCGACGCAGCGTCAGCTCGACGCCGTCCACCGTCTCGCCCTCGCCGGCCTCGATGAGGCGCGGTTCCCCGGCGATGCGTCCCTTCGCCGCGACTGTCAGGACCAACCTGCCGGACGGCAGTTCGCCGAAGGTGAAGGTCCCGTCGCTGCCCGTGGTCGCGGTCTGCCCCGCGAGCGACGGCGGGAGCAGGGATTCGGAGGGCTTGATGGTCACGGCCGCGCCCGCGATGGGCTGCTCCCGCTCGTCCGCGACGCGGCCGCGCACGCGGGCACCGGTGCCGAGGACGAGGCGTAGCGCGCGGTCGAGCGGCAGCTCGACCCGCGGCAGCGTCGCCGGGACGTAGCCGCTCTTCCGCGCGGTGACGTCCACGGTCTCGCCGGCGCGCAGGCCGGCGATGGAGAATTTCCCTTCGCTACCCGACGTGGCCTCGCCCGCGAGCCGGGTGAAGAAGCCCGCCCGAACGCCAGCCGGACCGGGCGGATATACCGCCACGACGGCGCCGGCCAGAGGATGCCCCTCGGCGTCGACGACGACCCCTGCGAGCACGACCCCGGGCTCGAGCTTGATCACGCCGAGGTCGGTGGGTTTGCCGGCGTCGATGGGCACGTGGCTCCGCGTGGCCGGCGCGAAGCTCTCCGCCCGAACCTCGAGCGCGAACGGACCGCGCGGGAGATCGGCGAACCGGAAGCTCCCTTCTCCGTCGGTGAAGGCCGCGCGCACGTCCTCGTCGGCTTCGTCGCGGAAGAAGCGCGGGACATCCGTGGCGGGCGTCAGGCGCACCTCCGCGCCAGCGATCGGACTCGCGCCGGCGTCAGTCACCCTGCCGAATGCGGACTGGCCTGGCAGCAGCACGATCGCGACCGCCGAGGGTTTGTCCCGGACCGTCACGGCCGTGGGAGCGAAGCGGGCGTGCGAGGCCTCGACGACGTACGCGCGATGCGGTGGCGCCTCGAGGCGGAAGGCGCCGTTCGCGCGGGAGGTCGTGCGCGACGGCAGTTCCTCGGGCCACGGGCGGTTGCGGTCGGGCACAGCGGGGCGAATGCGGATCGCCGCACCTGCAACGGGCCGTCCCTCGCCGTCGATGACTGTCCCGGCGACGGCTTCCGTTGGCGGCAGCGCGAACACGGGGCCCGCGGTGGCGGCGAGGTGTCCGGCGGCGGCGGCTCGGGATGGGGCGAAGGTCGCGGTGTAGGTCCCGTCCTCCCTGGTGCGGACGACGCGCGAGGGGTCGCCCTCGGCCCACACGAACGCGTTCGCGATCGCGGTCCGCGACTCGGCGTCGACGACGCGTCCGCTCCAGCGCTGCGGACCGTCGTCTCTCTTGACGGGGAGCGTCACGATCTCGGTCCAGCCGTGGCCCTGCGATCCGAGCTGCAGCGGAGCGAGCTCAGTCTCCGTCAGCAGCGGTAGCAGCCGCGCTTCCCTCGGCGCTACGTTCGCGGCACGCACGACGACGCGGTACATGCCCGCATCCGCGGGATCGAAGCGGAACACGCCCGTCGCGTCGGTCGCCGCGCGGGCGATCATCCCGCCGGAATACGACCACAGCTCCACCGGCACCTGCGCCGCCGGCTTCCCGCCGGCATCGAGAAGCTGGCCGCGGATCTCGATCGCCATCGCCGCGGGCGCGGCGGCCGCGAGGGCGAAAACGAGCAGCCAGCGGCGAGCGACACGCGCGCAGTTCATCGCAAACGAATTCGAAAGCGGCGGCGCTGCCGCCGCACTCCATACATACTAGAACGTGTCTCCGATCCAGAAGCTGGTGCGGAAGCCTCCCTCGGTCTCCTTGCCGTCGAAGCGTTTGGCGAAGTCCCAGTTCAGGGGGAGGCCGAAGAGGCGGAAGGAGAGGCCCCAGCCGATGGAGGCTCTGGCGTCGACGAAGCGGCCTTCGTCGTCGCGGAACTTGAAGGGCTGGTCTTCGAACTTGGCGGCGCCGATGTCGAAGAAGAGGACGCCGCGCATCTGCTGGACGACCGCGATCGGCGTGACCAGGAGATCGACCAGGGGGAAGCGGAACTCGAGGTTGGCGAAGCCGGCCTGCGAGCCGACGATGGTCCGGAAGTCGTAGCCGCGGACGGTGTTGAGGCCGCCGAAGTAATAGAAGTTCGGGTAATTGCCTTGCGAGTACGCGCCGAAGAAACGCGCGGCCAGCAGCGTGCGGGAACTGAGCTGCCTGTACTCGCGCCAGTCGACGGTGACGTCCGAGGTCAGCGTGCCGCCGGCGTCGAGATCGGGCGCGTACGTCAGGCTGGTCTGGTAGCGGCGTCCGGACACGGGCCCGAAGAACTTCCACACCGCGCTGTCGCCGCTGAACGTCGTACTGGCGATCGGGAAGTTCTGGCGGATGCCGGCCCACACCAGCTCCGTGTAATCCAGCGCGCCGTCGCCGTTCCGGTCCTCGCTGTTCGCGAAATCCGGGAACGCGTACTGGCGTGTGACATAGCCGCCGCCCGCGTCCAGCCGGTGATAGCGCGTGAACGGATAACTGATCAGTCCCACCGCGCCCGTCTCCCGGTACACCTGCCTCCGGGTGAGGTCTCCGGCCTCCTCGTTGAACGTATTGAAGAACGCGCGGTTGTCGTACACGCGCGCTCCCCAGTTCATCCGGCGGTGCATGTCGAGATAGAGGAAATCGAAGTTCGAGAACGTGTCCACCGAATCGAGCGACGCGATAAACCGGCGATTGCCGAGCATGTCGCTCATGAAGATCGTCGAGCGCGACAGGAAGAGCTGATCCGAGCTCACACCCGCGGACACGTTGATGTCGTCGATGAACAGCTTGAAGCCGCTGGTCCGCTCGATCTTCTCCTCGTCGAGGAAGAACTCCGAGGTCGAGCGGTACGTCGAGCGCTCCGCGGCCAGGATCGGCGCGGACGGCAGCGTCGTCTTCTCCGCCGCGTGCAACGGCTTGTCCGTCGTCGTCGAGTACAGGCGCCACTGGCCCTTGTAATACGACGCGAAGACCATCCGCTCCTTGTTGTTCGTCCCCGTGAACACCACCGGCGAGAAGCAGCCGCCGATGACGTCCGTGTACTGCATCAGGTCGCCCGTCTCCAGATCGAGCGAATAGATGTTGAACGCCGCGTAATTCGTCGGGTTTGCCTTCGGCGTGTCCCCGTCCGTGCGCGCCTCGTTCTCCGCCGTCTCCAGGATGTTTACCGCCGTCTCGATGTTGCGCCCGGTCTGCTTGTCCGAGGAGAAGAAGAGACGCTTGCCGTCCGGGCTGTAATACGCGTCGATGTCGTTCCAGTCGCCGGACGTGATCTGGAAGCGCTCCGCCGGATTCGCGAGATTGAGGCGGTACAGCTTCGCGTACTCCTCGCCGACCGACGAGTACACGAGCCACTTGCCGTCCGGCGAATACACCGGCGCGCCGTCGTAGAACGCGTCGCTGGTGATGTTCGTCAGCGCCTCGGTCTCGAGGTCGTAAACGAAGATGTCGGACTGGTTCCCGCGGATCGCGGAGAAGGCGATGTGCCTGCCGTCGGGCGAATACGCGGGGCTGAGCTGCTGCTCGACCGGCATGGCGATGGATCGCTCCATGGCGCCGGTGAGCGGATTGACGAGCAGCAGGTTGCGGCCGCGCTCCTTCTTGACGAACAGCGCGATCTGATCGCCGTTCGGCGCGAACGCCACGTCCCGTCCCATCCGCGGCCCGGTCGTAAACGACTGCACGATCGGGTATTCGTATTCGCTCGTGTATCCCGAGGTGAGGTTCTTGAGGAGACGGCGCTCGGGGATGTTGAACAGGACGACGTCGACGTCTTCCTTGTACGTCGTGAAGGCCGCGAGCAGATCGCCGGACGGCGACGGCACCGCGGAGATCTCGGCGCTGGAGTTGATGTCCGGATTGATGCGGAAGACGTCGCCGTACTCCTGCGGCTCGCCTTTCGCGACGAGCGCCGGCAGGTACTGCTTCCGCAGCCAGGTCCGGAACCGCGTATCGAACTCCTCGGGCGTCACATTGAACGAGCGCTTGAGCGCGCGGTCGATGCTGTTGCCGAGGGTGTTGCGGTATTCGTAGATGAAGTCGCGCAGGCCTTCCCAGCCGTACGTCTCCACCATGTATTGGAAGACGCTGTGGCCGAAGCGGTAGGCGAAATAGCCGCCCGCGCCCTGGCTCACGCGCGGGATGCGGTCATTGACGACCGCGTCGCGCAGGACCATGCGGTCGCGCGAGTCTTCGTCCTGGGCCATGAAGGAGGCCAAGCCCTCCATCATCCACTGCGGCGGATTGGCGGTGATGTTCTTGCCGAACTTGCCCTGGAAGAGGATCTCGTACTCGAAGATGTGGGTCAGCTCGTGCTGAACGAGCTCGAGCAGCTCGTCGTCGGGCATGTCGATGGGCAGGACCATGCGGTTCCGCCCCGGCTCCGCGAATGCGCCCACGCCTTCGGGGATGAAGTTGAGCATGACGTTGGTCTGCTCGAAGGCGGAGTGGGTGGCGTAGTAGATGAGGGGGATCTTCTTGGAGATCTGGTAGTTGAATTTCTGGGAGAGGTCGAGATAGGCCGTCTCCGCCGCGTCGACGACGCGCTGCAGCGAGTCGCGCTCTTCGTCGTAGAAGTACACGTCGAAGTGGGTGGAGTGGTAGACGTTCCACTTGAAGGTGTCGTAGACGATCTTGTTCTGGCCGAAGGGATAGGCCGGCGTGGCGAGCACGAGTAATGCGACGAAGACGAACAGTCTCTTCACGAAACCTCCAGTGGCAGTTGACAGTTTGCAGTTGGCAGTTGACAGGAGAGCCCCCGCCCACCGGGCCTTTGCTCCTGTCAACGGCCAACTGCAAACTGCCAACTAGTCGGTGAACACGTACCTGCTGGCCTGCGTCTCCTGCGCGACGAAGATGCCGACGAGCTGGCTCTCGAGAGCGCGGAGATTCTCGAAGAGGCCGAGGATCTCGTCGTAGTTGCGCTGGTCGAATTCCTTGAAGTCGCGGAAGTTCTCTTCCAGCACTTTCTCGCCCGTGTCGGCGTTGAAGACGGCCAGGTCGATGTCGAAGACGAAGCCGGTGGATTCGACGAGCACCTGCCGGTAGAACGTGCGTCCGTCCGCCGGCGAGGTGTACTCCTCGGTGCGATATCCCGATTTGTCGTTGATGTCGAAGTCGACGATGCCGGAGACGATGAAGTCGGCGCCGGTACGCGCGCCGATCTCTTTCCAGTAATCGCGCGAGGCTTCGAGCGTGCGGATGTCGGTGCCCGGGAGGCGGGTCTGGCCGACGTCGACGAGGCGGAGCTTGGTGGACTTGGCGAGCTGCTTCTTGAGGTAGCGGTTGAACTCCGTCTGCACGTCGACCTTGGCGGCGCGGTCGCTGCGCTTCTCGCCTTTCGTGGCGATGACGAACGGCGCCACGGCGACGCGCTCGTCGCCGGTGATCTGCAGTTTCGGTTTGACGGGGAGCTTGAGCTTGACCTCCATGACGCCCGGGGAGGCGCTGAGCGGCAGAGCGAGTGCGAGTGCGACTGCGGCGAATCGTTTCATCGCGTGCCTCCGTCGGGTGGGTTCGTGGTGGTGGTGCCGGTCACGGAGATGGTGTCGGTGATCGGCGGCGTGAGAGGCGCGGCCGGCTCGGCAGGCTTCGGAGCGGCGACCGCGGCGGTCGTCGTGGCGGCGGCCTCGCGCTTCTTGCTCTTCTGCGTGAACTCGATGAAGCGGCTGTAGTTCTTCTGGATGTGCTGATCGGTCCTGTCGAGGCGGAGGGCCTCGCGATACTCCTTCGCGGCGGCGTCGAAGTCACCGTTCGCTTCGAGGGCGACGGCGAGGTTGTTGTGCGCCTGCGCGTCGTTCGGATCGATCTGCACGGCGCGGCGGAAGCGGAACATCGCCTCGCGCCAGAGGTTCATCCTCGCCATCCGTACGCCGAACTGCCTCTGCGTCTCGGAGGTCTTCGTGTCCGCCGCGGAACGGCAGCCGACGACGATGAGGAGCAACGCCAGGAGAGTGAGACAGGAGAAGAACGCGCGCCTCATTCGAGCTCCTTTTGGGGAACGGCTTGGCTGTGCAATGTGCGGGCGATTATACTTCCCGCCGTTCCCACCTTCCGGCGGCCATCGCTCGCCGACGCATCGTCTTCCCCTCGCATCACCGCATTGCTCATGAACGTTCACGCCTCGCGCGACCGCTTGATCGCGCTTTCCCTTCTGCCCTTTCTGACCCCGAGCCGGACGCGTCTGCTTCTCGGGTGCAACGCATCAGCCAGTGACCTCCAGGGACTTCTGAGCGTAAACCCGCAGCAGGCGGAGCAAGTCAGGAATCCGTTAACTGTGGCAACACGCGAGCGCGTGGCCGCACTGCGCGATTGCGTGATCGTCCTCGGCGACGACGGATATCCGGTGCTGCTCAAGGAGATCATCGACCCGCCGCTGGTGCTGCACTTCCGCGGCGACGTGTCGCTGCTGGCGCGTCCCGCGCTGGCGATCGTAGGGTCGCGCAAAGCGTCGCCGTACGGCGTGAACGCGGCCGAGGAGCTCTCGCGGCAGATCGCGGGCACGGGCATCGCGATCGTGTCCGGCGGCGCACGCGGCATCGACGCGGCCGCGCATCAGGCGGCGCTCGACGCCGGCGGCGCGACGATCGCGGTCCTCGGCACGGGCATCGACGTCGTCTATCCGGCGTCGAACCGGCGCCTGTTCCAGCGCATCGAAGAGCGCGGCCTGATCGTCAGCGAGTTCCCACCCGGGACGCCGCCGAAGCCGGAGAACTTCCCGATGCGCAACCGCGTGATCTCCGGCCTCGCGCGCGGCACGGTGATCGTCGAAGCGACGAGCCGCAGCGGCTCGCTCATCACGGCGCGCATGGCCGCGGAGCAGGGCCGCGACGTGTTCGCCGTGCCCGGCTCGATCTTCTCCGCGGGCTCGGAAGGGACGCACCGGCTCGTGCAGTACGGCGCGAAGCTGGTCCATGACGCAAACGACGTGCTGGAGGAGTTTCCAGGCGGCTTGCGGGTGACCCAGGCGCCGGACGCGGAGCCCGAGCCGCCGCTGAAAGAGGTGCTGGACGTGTTGTCGAAGGACGACGGCACGCACGTCGACACAGTCGCCGCGAAGGTCGGACGCACGCCCGCGCTGGTGGCGGAGTCGCTGCTGCAACTGGAGCTGGAGGGATGGATTCGCGCACTGCCGGGGGCGCGGTACGTGAGGGTGAGGTGAGGCCGTTGCCCGTGACCCGTGGCGCGCGAAGGCGCGCAGTCCAATTGTGGCCCCGGGCTGGTGCCCGGGGTTGCCCGGTGCAGAAGAGTCTCGCGGCCGCGAAGGCGGCCGCTACAAACGTGTGCCTTAGAGCGGCCGCCTTCGCGGCCGCAATGTCCTGCAACCTCGCGTCCCCGGGCACAAGCCCGGGGCCACAATTGGAGTGCGCGCCTTCGCGCGCAGTCACACACGGGTCACGGGTCACGGGCAACGGGCAACGGGTTACGGATTCAACTGCTGAGCGTCCCTCGCGTTCTTGATCGTCACCGCGAGGATCGCCAGAGGCACGCCCCAGGTCACGAGCTTGCGGAAAACCTTCGGCAGGCCGAAGCCGACGATGACGCCGAGGACGGCACCGCCGGCGATGAGGTGCGGGGCGTAGCTGCGGGCCAGCGTCCGCGGATCGAGGTTCGTCCGCAGGTGCTGGTCGAGCTCGTCGATGCGGTTCCCGATGCCGTCGCGTGCGCGCACGATGGCGCGTTGGATGTGCTCTTTCTCGTCTGCCATTAGCGATTCCTCACGCGATGAACGTCGGCTTTCAAAGTGTCGATGTCGGTCTTGATGTGCTCGATTGACTCGTTCGGGACGAAGTCCACGCCCTCGAGCTTCTTCTTGCCGAGCATCACCAGCACGCCGGCCGCGATGAACAGCACCACCGTCACGATCAGCGACGAAAGCCACGGCGGCGCGCCCAGCGCGATCATGCCGAGGGTGATCGTGACGAAGAGAAAGGCCAGGCCGATGAGGCCGAGGAAGAGGGCGCCGGCCATCATGGCCGCCGCCGCTGCCAAGCTTGGACGCCGACTCTTTCAGCTCCAGTTTCAGCAGCGCGATCTCGCTCCGGAACAGCATGGAGAGATCGGCGGTGAGGTCCTTGATGATCGTGCCGAGGGAACGATCGGCCTCGGATGCGGTGTAAGTGCTCATGACGCAGACTCCAGAGAGCAAAAGAGTGGCCAGTAGCATATCGTTAGGTTTCGTGGACCTGGTCAAGGACTTCCGCTTCGAAGCCGCGCACTTCCTGCCCAACGTGCCCGAGGGGCACAAGTGCCGGCGCATCCACGGGCATTCGTTCCGCGGCGAGGTAGCCGTGCGCGGGTCAGTGGACCCGGTGCTGGGCTGGGTGATGGATTTCGCGGACCTGAAGAAAGTGGTGGACCCGCTCGTGGAGCGGTTGGATCACTACCTGTTGAATGACATCGAAGGCCTGCAGAACCCGACGTCGGAGGTGCTGGCGATGTGGTTCTGGGAGAGGCTGTCCGCGGAGCTCCCGATGTTGTTCCGGGTGACGATCGAGGAGACGTGTACCTCGCGGTGTCATTACTACGGGTAGTTTTTAAGCCTGCTCCCGCAACGGCACGAACCGCACCGCCTCCAGCCTTTTCCGCACCAACTCCCCGCCGCGCCGTTCGATCAGCCACAGGTGCTGCCACTCCGCCGCCCCCACCGGGATGATGCACCTCCCGCCCTCCGCGAGCTGTTCCAGCAACGCCTCCGGCAACTGCTCCGGCGCGGCGGCGGAGAGAATCGCGTCGAACGGGGCCTCGTCGCGGAACACCTCCACCCCGTTCCCGGCGCGCAGGACCACGTTCGCGATGCCGAGTTGCGCGAGCTTCTCGCGCACCGACATGGCCAACTCCGGCTCCACCTCGGCGCTGTAAACGATGCGCACGAGCCGCGCGAGGATCGCGGTCTGATACCCCGACCCCGTCCCGATCTCCAGCACCTTCTCGTGTCCCCGCAAGCGCAGCAGCTCGGTCATCAGCGCGACCATGAACGGCTGCGAGATGGTCTGGCCGTGCACGAGCGGCAATGGGGTGTCGTCGTAGGCGGAGGCGCGGTACTGCGGCGGCACGAACCACTCCCTCGGCGTCTTCCGGAAAGCTTCGAGCACTCGCGGGTCGGCAATCCCACGGGCAACGATCTGGTCGCGGATCATCCTCTCGTTCGGATCCATGCCTCGCCCTTCCGTGCAATTATCAGGCGTGCTCACTCAACAACTCCTCGCCCTCGGCGTGCAGCCAGGCGGCGTACTCGTCGTCCACACCGCATTCTCGGCCGTGGCTCCGGTCGAGGGTGGCCCGGCGGGATTGATCGCGGCGTTACGCGACGCGCTCGGGCCGGAAGGCACGCTGGTCATGCCGAGCATGTCGGACGACGACGAGCATCCGTTCGAGGTGACGCGGACACCGTGTCGCGATATGGGGGTCGTCGCGGACACGTTCTGGCGGATGCCGGGTGTGCTGCGCAGCGACAACCCTCACGCGTTCGCCGCCATCGGCCCTCGGGCGGCGGAGATCACGAAGCCGCATGCGCTGGACGTGCCGCACGGGCCCGACAGCCCGCCCGGACGCGTCCTCGACCTCGGCGGGCAGGTGCTGCTGCTGGGCGTCGGGCACGACGCGAATACGACGGTCCACGTCGCGGAGAATCTGGCGGGCGTCCGCTACGGCATCGAGCACTACGTGACCGTTCTCGAGAACGGCGCGGAGAAACGCGTCGAGTACCGCGAGGTCGATCACTGCTGCGAACGGTTCGCGCAGCTCGATGACTGGCTCGGTGCGCGGCAGCGCCGCGGTGTGGTCGGCCACGCGGAGGCTCGTCTCGCGGTATCGCGCGACGTCGTCGACGCGGCTCTACGGCACCTGCGTGAGAACGAACTGGTCTTTCTGCACGATCCGGGGGTGTGCGGAGAATGCGATGCGGCGCGTGTGGAGTGCGGCAACGGCGAGTTGCCGCTTTTCTATCCTTGAGCGCGGACCGCACGAAGATAGGAAAGCGGCGACTCGGAGGCTGTCTCAAATAGCCGTCCACCTCACGAACGAAGTCCGCGACTGCACGGAAATAGCCTGCGACCCGACGGTCGAGGTCCTACAACCTCAGAGACGGGGATCCACGACCGCCCATTTGCTGTTCACGACTCCGAAAATGACGTCCGGGACCTCATTCAAGGAGTACACGACGCTTCAAGTCCGGTCGCACGACCTCACGGGAGGACGTTTCTACCTCACGGGCGAAGTCGTGATGTCTGTGCGACGAGCACACGAACCCCGGAAACGCAGTCGTCAACTCCGATCGTGAGGGCGCGGGCTATTTTCGTGAGGTTGCAGACTCTCATCCTGCGGTCGCATGACCTCGACCATGAGGTGGGAGCACCTCAACTCTGAAGTCGCCCACCCACTCGGTCAGCTCGCGAAACCGGCCCATGAGGTCGAAGACCCTGGCCGTGAAGTCGCGAGCCCGAAGCGCCAGTTCGCCGGACCTCCTGCGCAGGTCGAGTTGGAGAGTATTGGAGTACGGCGACGGATCGTTGCCGCTTTTCTCTTCGGGCGGTCAGCGCGCCAAAGATTGAAAAGCGGCGACTCGCCGTCGCCGCACTCCACATCAGCGCTTCAGCCACGCCACCGTCCGCCGCATGCCTTCCTCGACCTGCACCGGCTCGGGGAGATTCGCCGCCTTGCGCAGGCGTGAACCGTCGAGCACGCTGCGCAGTTGCTCGCCTGCCTTCGCGGGACCGTGCTCCGGCGGCGTGTCGATGCCGAGGGCGCGGGTGAGGGCGGCGTAGAGGGCGTTGACGGAGGTCTCGGTGCCGGTGCCGACGTTGTAGATGCCGTCGAGGTCGAGCTCGGACGCGGCTATGTTCGCGCGCACGACGTCCTCGACGAAGACGTAATCGCGGGTCTGTTCGCCGGAGCCGTTGATGCGGGGCGTCTGGCCGTCGAGGAGCGCGCCGGCGAAGATGGCGATGACGCCGGCCTCACCGTCCTTTCGCTGTCGCGGGCCGTAGACGTTCCCGTAACGCAGCGACACGGCCTTTACGCCGCGGACGTGGCGGAAGAAGCCGAGGTACTGGTCGATGGCGAGCTTGGCGCAGCCGTAGGGGGAGAGCGGATTCAGGGGATGCTGCTCGTCCTGCGGCGCGTAGTGCGGTTCGCCGTAGGCCGCGCCGCCGCTGGAGGCGAAGACGATCTTCTGCACGCCGTCATCGATCATCGCCTGGAAGAGGCGCAGCGCGGCGACGACGTTCAGCTCCGCGTCGGCGGCGGGGTCGGCGACGGAGACGCGCACGTCGATCTGCGCGGCGTGGTGGTTGACGAGGTCGAACTTCTGTCCGCGGAGCGCGTCGATCATCCGAGGGTCGCGCAGGTCGGCGACGATCAGGTTCGCGTTCGGGTGGACGTTCTCGCGCAGGCCGCTCGACAGGTCGTCGACGACGGTGACGTCGTGGCCGCGCTCGACGTAGGCATCCACCACGTGTGAGGCGATGAACCCCGCGCCCCCGGTGACCAGCACTCTCATCGTGTCATTTCCTCTTGCAGCCACTGTAATCGGCCGCGCCGACGACCGCGAGATGGTTGCCGACCTTGCGCTCGGGGCCGTCGCTGGGACGGTTGACGATCGAGTTGCCCGCCCACAGCGCGCTCGAGCCGCCGCCGTCGAGGTTCATTGCCGCGCAGGCACCGACTTCGTTCACGAGAAACTCGGCCAGCTCCGGCAGGGTCATCCCCGGCACGCCCTCGCGACGGCCGTCGGCCACGACGAAGTACAACATGCGACCGTCCTTCGACGTGGCTACGGCCGTTCGCGGGTGCGGCGCGCGCGTGAAGAAATCGCTGCCGGGCAGGTCGCGGATGACCTGGCAGCCCTCGACGAGCATCGGCCAGCCCGACACCGCGCCGCGCATCCACCCGCGCGTCTTCTGCGTGTTGCGCTGAATCTCCGCGCGCCCGTGGCCGACCGTGACCAGTCCCTGCTTGCGCGGCACCTTCGTCCCCTTCCCCCACATCCCGCACGCGCCGCCCGACTTGCCGATGGGGTTCAGTCGCGTGTCGAAGTAGTCGGCGTTGATCGCGGCAATGGCCTTGTTCTTCTTCGCGAAGTCGCTGACCGTGAGGCCGCGGTCGCGTTTGTCGGTGGCAATGACGACGGTGTCCGGGTGGCGCATGTCGATGCGCGTGATGTGGACGTCGATCGTGTCGCGGGTGACGCGGCGGTAGTCCACGCCGGGCGCGAGGGGGCGCCACTGGGCGTGGAGGGTGGTGGTGAGAAGGAGGACGAGTAGCAGCGCGCGTTTCATTGAAGGAGTCGCGTGATCTGTTCTTTCAAGGCCGGCAAATCGACCGCGATGATGTCCCAGATCTCGTCGTAGTCGATGTCCAGGTAGTCATGCACGGCCACATTCCTGAAGCGGACGACCGGACGCCATGGCACTTCAGGATGCTGTTCTTTGAACATATCCGTAACCCGCTTTGCGGACTCCGCGAGCAATTGCAAGTTTCTCATTACTGCGTCACGGTACGTACGGCTCGCGAAGAACGATTCCTTTCCGCCGGCGGTATCTTCCTCGACGTTCCGGATGCACTCGAAGATCTGAAGGAGATAGAAACGGTCGTCTCGCACGGTCACAAGCCAACCGCCTCGGCGAGGATCCGATCCTTGATATACCAGTGGAGGCCGCGCGGTGTTGCGACATCGACGCGTCTGCCGAGCAGGTCTTCGAGATCGCAGATCAGTCCGGCGGGAAACCACGGCGTTCGGTTCGGTCCGACTTCCACCAGAAAATCGACATCGCTATCCGCACCTGCATCGCCACGCGCCACGGAACCGAAGACACGGATACTCGTCACCCCGTGATTCTCCGCGATGCGGAGAATCTCTTCGCGATTCGCGCCGAGGATTTCCTCGATTCCCATATCTTCATTCTACGCGGACCATCGCGGAGATAATCCCGCACCGTATACTCCGCCGCTGCATGAGACCCGAGCGCGCGCAGCTCGAGGACGTTCTTTCGTCCCTCGCCGATCCTTCCCTCCGGTACGCCGACCTCCGTTACACCGCCACGCACCAGCAGAACGTCAAGGTGCGCAATGGCGAGGTCGACCATCTCTCCTCCACCGTCGACCGCGCCGTGGGCGTGCGGGTGCTGGTGGGGAACGGGTGGGGGTTCGCGGCGTCGAGCGACATCAGCGAGGCCTCGATCCGCAAGGCCGCCAGACGCGCGCTCGAGGTCGCCGCGGCGAGCAACATCGCCTCGACGCAGGAAGTGGTCCTCAGCGATGTCGAGCCGCACGTCGCGTCGTGGCAGTCGGAGTACCGCATCGATCCGTGGTCGGTGCCGATCGACAGGAAGCTCGAACACCTTATGAGCGCCACCGAGCCGATGCGCGGCGATCCGCGCATCCACCAGGTCTCGGGCGAGCTCTCCTGTTATCGCCAGGAGAAAGTGTTCGCGTCGACCGCGGGGAGTTTCATCGAACAGACCACGACGCAGATGGGCGGCGGGATCGAGGCCGTGGCCATCGACGGGGACGAGTTCCAGCGGCGCACCTATCCGAATCCGTTTGGTGGCGATTTCCAGTCCGAGGGGTGGGAGTTCATCGAGCGGCTGGACATGGCCGCGAAGGGGCTGCAGATCCGCGACGAGGCGCTCGCGCTCTTGTCCGCTCCGAAAGCCCCCGCCGGCCGGTTCGACCTCATCGTCGGCTCCGCGCAGCTCGCGCTGCAGGTCCATGAATCGTGCGGCCATCCGACGGAGCTCGACCGGGCGATGGGACTGGAGATCTCCCTCGCCGGTGGCTCGTTCCTCCAACCGTCGATGCTCGGCACGTTCCGGTATGGCTCGCCGCTCGTCAACATCGTCGCCGACGCCACCATCCCCGGCGCCCTCGGCTCCTTCGCATTTGACGACGACGGCGTGCCCGCGCAACGCTTCCACCTCGTGAAGGACGGCCTCTTCGTCGACTACCTCACCGGCCGCGACACGGCACCGTCGCTAGGACGCCGGTCGAACGGCACCGTACGGGCGGAGACGGCGGCGCGCATCCCGATCATCCGCATGACGAACATCAACCTCGAGCCGGGCGACACGCCGCTCAGTGAGATCATCGCGGACACGAAACGCGGCATCCTCGTGGAGACGAACAAGTCGTGGTCGATCGACGACCTGCGCCTGAACTTCCAGTTCGGCTGCGAAGTGGCGTGGGAGATCGAGAACGGCCGGATCGGACGGATGCTCCGCAATCCGCTCTACACCGGCGACACGCCCGGCTTCTGGCGCTCGTGCGACGCCATCGCCGACCGCGCGTCGTGGCAGATCTGGGGACTGCCGAACTGCGGCAAAGGCGACCCCATGCAGACGATGCGCGTCGCCCACGGCGCGCCGGCTGCAAGATTTAAGAACGTGGAGATGGGCTGATGACCCAACCGGAACGCGAAGCGTACGACATCCTCGAGCGTGCGCTGCGCGCCGCGGGCGCGGATGAAGCCGATGCCGCGTTCGTGTCGAGCGACCACTGCATCACGCGCTTCGCGAACTCGCAGATCATCCAGAACATGGCCGAGGAGAGCGCGTCGCTGACGCTGCGCGTGATCGTGAACGGCGCGATGGGCGTGGCCACGACGACCGCGTTCGACGACGAGGAGATCGCGCAGACGGCGGAGCTGGCTCGCGAGGCGGCGAAGCATTCGGCTCCGGTGGTGGGGTTCAAGGGGCTGTATCGCGGGGATGGGTTGGCAGTTGGCAGTTGGCAGTCGACAGGAGATGTCCCCGCGCCGATGGACAAGGCGCTCGCGTTGCGCGCGATGTTCGATCGGCACGCCGAGGTGTCGTTTGCGGGAGCGTATGGGACGGGCGTGGCGTCGGTGGCGGTCGGAAACACGCACGGCGTGCGGCGGTTCGCCACGATGACGGACGCCGACGCGACGGTCATCGCGATCGGACCCTCGGGATCGGGGTACGCGACGCGGCGCGATCGCAGCGCGGCGCGCGTCGATCTCGCGGAGCTCGGCGCGGAGGCGACGCTGAAGGCGACGCTCGCGGCGGACGCGATCGAGGACCTCGAGCCCGGAGTCTACGACGTGATCCTCGAGCCGCCGTGCTTCGCGGAAGTGTTCGACTGGCTGAACATGATCGCGTTCACGGGACAGTCGTTCGAGGATGGTTCGTCTTTCTTCGTCGGCAACCTCGGCAAGCGGATCCTGGGCGAGAACTTCACGCTCACGGACGACGCGCTCGACCCGGAGTTCCTCCCTTTCCCGTTCGACATCGAGGGCATGCCGAAGCGCGTGGTACCGCTCGTGGAGCGCGGCGTGATCCGCACTCCCGTGCTCGACAAGGCGTGGGCCGACCGCCTCGGCCTGGAGCCGACGGCGTGCGCATGGCACCTCGGCTCGCCAGAGCACGGCGCGGCGTTTCACCTGTCGCTGGCGGGCGGCGACGCGACGCGCGAGGAGATGATCGCGTCGACGAAGTACGGCATCTGGATCACGCGCTTCAACTACGTGAACGGCCTGCTGGAGCCGAAGACGGCGCTGATGACCGGCACGACGCGCGACGGGACGTTCCTCATCCGCGACGGCAAGGTCGTGGCCCGCCTGCCGAACCTGCGCTGGACGCAGTCGATGACGGAGGCGTTCTCGAACATCGAGTCCCTGTCGAAAGAGCGGCGGATCGTGGGCACCTGGTACAACATGTTCGGCGGCACCCTCGCGCCGGTGGTGAAGATCCGCGGCTGGAACATCACGGGCAAGCAAGAGGTGACATAGAAGTTGCAGTAACCGGCGCCGCTGCTTCGGAAGAGCATGACAAACGCATGACGCAGTACATCATCAGGAGATTCCTGCAGATGATCCCGATCACCCTCGGGATCCTGACGCTGATCTTTTCGCTGATCCATCTCATCCCGGGCGATCCGGCGATGCAGATCGCGGGCGAAGGCGCGCGGCCGGAGGATGTGGCGAATGTGCGCAAGGCGCTGGGGCTCGATCAGCCGCTTTGGAAGCAGTACGTCACGTACATCTCGAACCTCACGCGTGGCGACCTCGGCGTCTCGTTCCGCACCGGCGAGAGCGTGGCGAAGGAGATCCGTGCCCGTTATCCGGCGACGATGCAGCTGGCGTTCGGCTCGATGTTCGTGGCCCTGCTGGTGGCGTTTCCGCTGGGGATCATCTCGGCGATTTATCGAAATTCGTGGATCGACAACGTGGCGCGCTTCTTCGCGCTGATCGGGGTGTCGATGCCGAGCTTCTGGTTCGGGCCGCTGCTGATCATCGCGTTCGCGATCAACAGGCAATGGTTCCCGGTGTCGGGACGCGAAGAGGGCCTGAAGTCGCTCGTGCTCCCCTCGATCACGATGGGCCTGGCGCTAGCGGCGATCCTCACGCGCATGATCCGCGTCAGTCTCGCAGACGAGCTGGGGCAGCTCTACGTGACGACGGCGATCGCGAAGGGCGTGTCGCGCTCAAAGGCGATCTTCCGCCACGCGCTGAAGAACGCGCTCATCCCCGTAATCACGATCCTCGCGCTGCAGTTCGGATCGCTGCTCACCGGCGCGATCATCACCGAACAGATCTTCTCCTGGCCGGGCCTCGGGCGCCTGCTGATCCAGTCGATCACGACGCGCGACTACCCGCAGGTGCAGGCGTCGATCCTAGTGATCGCGTTGACGTACATCATGGTGAATTTCGTGAGCGATCTGCTGTACGGGATCGTCGATCCAAGGATCAAGTTGCAGTGATCGAACGATGAAAATGCTGAAGCGCCTCGCGCGGAACTTCGCCTTCACCGCCGGCCTGCTGCTCACGCTGGTGCTGGTGCTCTCCGCGATCGCCGCGCCGTTGCTGGCGCCGCACGATCCGAACGAGCAGAACACGGCGCGGCGCCTGGAGGCGCCGTCGAAGGAGCATCCGCTCGGTCTCGACGACCTCGGGCGCGACGTGCTGTCGCGCATCTTCTACGGCGCGCGGGTGTCGCTGCGGGTGGGGTTCTCGGTGGTGCTGCTCGCATCGCTGATCGGCGTTACGCTGGGCGCGATCGCCGGATATTTCGGCGGCGTGGCGGACGTGATCGTGATGCGCATCTGCGACATCCTGCTGTCCTTCCCCGGCATCCTGCTGGCGATCGCGCTGGTCGCGGTCCTCGGCCCGAGCCTGAACAACGTCATCCTCGCGCTGGTGATCACGGCGTGGGTCGGCTACGCGCGGCTCGTGCGCGGACAGGTGCTGAAGGTCCGGGAGATGGAGTTCGTCACGGCCGCGAAGGCGATGGGCGCGAAGTCGCCGCGGGTGATCATCCTGCACGTGCTGCCGAACATCATGAATCCCGTCATCGTCATGGCCACGCTGGGCCTAGGCGGCGTGATTCTGTCAGAGGCGGCGCTGTCGTTCCTGGGGCTCGGGGTGCAGCCGCCGACGCCGTCGTGGGGGGCGATGCTCACCGCGGGACGGCGCTATCTCGGACTTGCAAACCATCTGGCAATCTTCCCCGGCGCCGCGATCATGCTGGCGGTGATGGGATTGAACTTCCTCGGAGATGGGTTGATCGACGCACTGGATCCCAAGTTCCGGAAACTGATGCGTTGATGACACTGGCCACCCTGCTCCTCCTCGCCGATCTCGAGATCGCCTCCGTCACGCCCGCCAAGCCGGCGTTGACGACCGACGAAACGTTCACTGTCGCCGTGAAGGTCCACAACCGCGGGCCGGAAGAGGCGAAGGACGTGAAGGTGACCGTGGGCGTGAACGCGCTGACGCTGATGAAGAACATCGCCGCGCCGAAGGGGTGGACGTGCGAGCAAGGTCCGGTGTTCGCTTACAAGCTGACGTGTACGGTCCCCACCCTCGCACCGGAAACAGACGCGGAGTTCAAGGCCACGCTGACCTCGCCGCAGCACTCAGCGACGACGTTCCGCGTCGGCGGCCTGGTCCAGTCGGCGTCCGAGGATGGGTCAGGGGAGAACGACCGGCGCGAACAGGGGATGGTGATCGAGGCGACGAAGGCGAACGCCGAGCTGTCCCTGACCGCGGCGGTGGTAGCGAATCAGATCAACGTCGAGGTGAAGAACGCCGGCCCGCGCGACGCGGGCGACGTGATGGTCGTGCTGAGCGAGGCGAAGCAACTCGACTTCAAGGCGTCGGGGCGCGGCTGGAAGTGCAACGGCGCTGTGTGCACGCGTCCGGTGATGAAGGCAGGAACGTCGGCGTCGCTGAAGGTGGCGGCGGTCCCCGGCGCCACCATCACCGCCCGCGTGCGTGCCGAGCAGAACCGTGAGTCCGCAAAGGACAACGCGGCGAAGATCACACTGCCGTAAACGCGTCGCGTAAACGCGCCGTATCACCGGCATGATCCGGTATGCGCTCGCCCTTCTCCTCGCTCTCCCACTCGCCGCCCAGGAGCTCCCCGATATCGCGGTGACACTCGCGCTCGATGCGACGAGCGCGCTCACCGGCGCGCGCACGGGTGGCACGCTCACCGTCAAGAACCAATCGGCGTTCGCGTCGCCGCAGATGGTCACGGCGGCTGTCTCGCTGGAGCCTCGGCAGCAGGAGATCACGATCGCGGGTCCGGAAGGCTGGTCGTGCTCGCTCTCGTCCGAGGGGGCGATTATGCAGTGCCGGACGGAATCGTTCGGGGCGAACGCGCAGGCGACGTTCCGCTTCGACTTCCTCACGCGAAACGACCTCACCTCCCCTACGGTGCGGGTGTTAGGAGCCGGCTATCTGTCCGACCAGGATCCGAATCCCGCGAACAACGAGCGGGAAGCGACGCTGGCGCTGGCGCAGCATCCGGCGACGGCGGATCTGTCGGTCCACGCGACGGCACAGCAGAATCCGGTGCCGCGCGGCACGCCGGCCGCCGTGACCATCGACGCGCGCAACACCGGCCCTGCGGCTGCGTCCAGGGTGCGCGTGGATCTCGGCCCCATCGGCGTGCACGTCACCAGCGTCGCCGGCGCGGGATGGACGTGCACCAACTTCACGAGGTGCACCCGCGCGTCGCTCGGCGGGGGTGAGAGCGCGCCCATCACGGTGACGTACGTAGTTCCGTTTGACACGGTCATCGTCCTTCGCGCGCGCGTCGGCGCCGAGGATTCGTTCGATCCGAACGGCAGCGACAACGAGACGTCGGCCGATGTCGTGATCGGCGACGCCGCGCAATGGAAGCGCGTCCTGCTGCCGGTCGTCATGCGCAACATGCCCGGCCTCAACGGATCGATCTGGGAGACCGACATCACTGCGCTCATCGAAAGCGACTCCTTTGATCTCTTCCCGCGCGCGTGCGTTCGCACACAGTGTTTCGTGCAGGTCCCGGTCCGCAGACCGTTCCGCCCGTCGGACTACGGCGTCGCGGGGCCGAGCGCAAAGCCCGCGACGTTCCTCTACTCCCACGCCGAACAGTCCGACCGCGTGAAGTACAACCTGCGCGTGCGCGACCTCACGCGCACGTCCGAGACCTGGGGCACCGAGGTGCCGGCGGTGCGGGAGGAGGAGTTCCGAACGACCCCCATCCTGCTCATGCCGCTGCCCGTCGATCCGCTGTTCCGGACGACGGTCCGCATCTACGACTTCGATGCGCGAGAAGGCGCGCAGGTGACCATCCACGTCTACGCCGATCAGGAGGCGGAGCCGCGCGCAACGCTTGTCCGCACCTTCACGACGTGGCCGGAGAAGGTCACGACCGCGAGCCTCCCCGTCTACCCCGGGTACATCCAGCTCGACCTCGGCGAAGCCGGCGCCGCGCTCGCCGGCGCGGAGACCGCGTGGATCCGCATCGAGCCGCGCACGGAGGGGCTGAAGTTCTGGGCGTTCGCGAGCGTGACGAACAACCCGACCGGACATGTGACGACGGTGACACCGCAGTAGGCGCGCTCTTGTAGCGGCCGCCTTCGCGGCCGCGTTTCTGGGCGACGCCCCTCGACCCCCGCGCATCAGCGCGGGGCTAGATTCGACTGCGCGCCTTCGCGCGCAACCCGGCGGTCGCGGCACGACGTTCGGGGTCCGACGACGTTCGGGGTCAGACCTTCGTTTTCGCGCACGTGCCCGTCGGCGCGCGAAGGCGGCCGCTACAATCGTGCACGTGCAAGACATTCGGGGTCAGACCTTCGTTTTTCGCGAGCCGCCGCGGCGCGTCGTGTCGCTCGTCCCTTCGCTGACGGAGACACTGTTCGACCTCGGCGCGGGCGACAGCGTCGTCGCCATCACGGACTTCTGCATCTTCCCGCCGGGGCTCACCCTCCCCCATATCGGCGGGACGAAGAACCCCCGCGTCGACGAGATCCGCGCTCTCGCACCAGACCTCGTTCACATGAACCTCGAGGAAAACCTCCGCCGGCACGCCGAGGCGATCGAGGCGTTCGCGCCGGTGTTCGTGTCGGAGCCGAAGAGTGTCGAGGACGTCATCACCCTGATCGAGCAGCTCGGAGAGCTCCATGACCGCCGCGAGCGCGCCACCGAGCTCGCCGATGCGCTGCGCGCGCAGGTGGCGCGCATGTCGAGGGAGCCGTTCACCTTTGTCTGCCCGATCTGGAAGGACCCGTGGATGTGGTGCGGCGGCGACACTTACGTCTCCCGCCTCGTCGAGACCGCCGGCGGCCGCAACCTCCTCGGCGACCGCACCCGCTATCCGCACGTCGAGCTCGCGGATGTGCTCGCGATGCAGCCGGACGTGGTCTTCCTCCCGGACGAGCCCTACGTCTTCACCGAGGCGGATGCGCGAGTCCTCGGAGAAACGGCCATCGGCCCGTTCCCCGGCCATCTCTTCACGTGGCACGGCTCGCGGACGCTGCTGGGACTGCGGTTTCTGGAGGAAGTGAGGTGCTCCGGCCTAAGGAAGCGCCAACAGGAGAAGGGGGTCACGCAAGGAGGATGACCGGAGCACCATGCACGGCAATTTATGGCGTAGCAGCATAGAAGTCAAGTTAAACTTCCAATAACTCTTCCGCCCAGCCGCGCATCGTCTCTTCGAGGCCTTCCAGTTGCTTGGTGAAGAAGTGGTCCGCTCCGGTGATGATCACGCTCTCCGCGTTCCGCACGTGCCCCACCATTTCTCGAACTTGCCGACGTCGCCGTGCTCGTCCTGCGTGCCGTGGATGAACAGCATCGGCTTCTCGCAGGCCTGCAGGTAGCGAGAAGTCGTATTTGTTGACCGGCGTGCCGATGAGGAAGACCGCGTCGACTTCCGGCCGCTCGCACGCCGCGCGGCTGGCGACCCAGGCGCCGAACGAGAACCCGCCCACGAAGAGCTTCTTCCCCGGATGCTTGCGCTTCGCCCACTCGATCGCGGCGTTGACGTCTTCCTGCTCCCCCTCCGCCTCCCTCGTGCTTGCCGCCGCTCGCCCCGACGCCGCGGAAGTTGAACCGCAGCGTCGCCACGTTCGCCGCTCTCGAGCCCGCGCGCCGCGCGGAACACGACCTTGTTGTGCAGCGTGCCGCCGCCGAGAGGGTGCGGGTGGCAGACGACGGCGATCGCAGCCGGGTCCTGCAGGTCGCGGTAGATCGCCTCCAGACGCCCGGCGCTGCCGTAGATATCGACGTGACGAATGGGCTTCGGATTCACGGGAGCCTCACCAGGATGCGATCACCGTCGATCTGCACTTCGTGCGTCACCACGGAGATCTCGGGATTGCCCGCGCAGAAACCGGTGGCCACGTCGAAACCCCACAGATGCCACGGACAGGTGATCTCGTTGCCCATCAGGTCGCCCTCGGCCAGCGGCCCCCCGCGGTGGGGACAGGTGTTGTCGGTCGCAAAGAAGCCGGACGCGGTGTGATAGAGCGCGATACGCTGCCGGCCCGCACATCGAAAGCTTTGACGCGACCGACCGGCACGCCGCGGTCTTCGCGATCTCCTTGAGCTCCGTCATGCGCGGGCGCGAAGAGTAGCACGGCGCGCGCCTGTGTTATGCGAACCGGACCGGACGCGGAATCCCGCTCCGTCCCACCGCCGCGTCACCGTCCCACACACCCGGGATCACGTCGCGCATTGCGGGCACTTGCCGTCCACCAGACTTGTACGACTGACGCGGAATCCCGACCGTCCGATGACCAGCGTGTCGCACGCCGGACAGTGCGTCCCCTCCTTGTCGCCGAACGCGCCGGGCAGGTTGCCCGGGTAGATGTAGCGCAGGCCCGCGCGCTTCCCGATCTCGTACGCGCGCAGTAGATGGCTCGCGCTCGTCGACGGGTTGTTCATCTTGTAATCCTCGTGGTATGCCGTGATGTGCCACGGGATGTCGCGATCGACGCCGGCGAGGAACTCCGCGATGCCGGTCAGCTCCTCATCCGAATCGTTGAAGTCCGGCACGACCAGCGTCACGATCTCCACCCAGATCCCGCGCTGCTTGAGCCCCTTGATCGTCTCCAGCACCGGCTGCAGCGTGCCGCCGAGGTCGCGGTAGTGGCGGTCGTGGAAGCCTTTCAGGTCGACCTTGTACAGCGTCACGTACGGCGAGATGTAGTCGAGCACCTCCGGCGTGCCGTTGCCGTTCGACACATACGAGCACACCAGCCCCGCCGCCTTCGCCTCCCGGAACACCTCGACGGCCCATTCCGAGGTGATGAGCGGCTCGTTGTACGTCGACGTGATCACCTTCGCGCCGTGCTTTTTCGCGATGCGCACCAGGTCCGCCGGCTCGACGTCCTGCGGCGGCGCGATGGCCTGCGGATCGCGCAGAGCCTGCGACGTGATCCAGTTCTGGCAGTAGCCGCAGTGGTAGTCGCAGCCGAGCATGCCGAACGACAGCGCGAGCGCGCCCGGGTACGCATGGAAGAACGGCTTCTTCTCGATCGGATCGACCTGCAGCGCCGCGACATAACCGCGCGGCACCTTCAGCACGCCGTCCTCGTTGTAGCGGACTTTGCAGATCCCCTTCAGGCCGTCGAGGATCTTGCAGCGGTGCCCGCAGGAGAAGCAGCGCACCGCGTTGTTCTCGAGTTTTTCGTAGAGCTCACCTTCACTCGTTCGCTTCGACAGCACGTCCGCCAGCGTCGTCTGCGCCTCGGTCATCGGCATGCCGTGGAAAACAGGTGGCGTCGGACGGGTATGCCCTGCCGCCTGCTACGCGGGCTCGTTCCTGGGGAGCCTCGCGATTCCCCCGGCTGAAGCCGGGGTCTATTGCCTGTTGCCCGCTACGCGGGCAGGGTCTGCCGCTGTAGGCGGCTCGAGGAAATAGACCACGGCTTCAGCCGTGGTACAGCGGTGAGGCCTGAAGTCCAGCCCGCGTTCAGCGGGCGACAGTTCACGCGCGCTCGGTTCTCGGAAAACAGGCCCGGTAACACACATATGCCAACGCGGCGCCCGCGATGCCGTCCACCAGGTAGTGCCACCCCGTGATCATCGAGCCGAGGAAGATCGTCGCCGCGAAGAGCCCGAAGAGCACCTCGCCCGAGGTCCAGAGCCGGCGCATCCAGAGAAAGACGTACGTCTGGAACGCGACGTGAAGACTCGGAAACGCACCGATTCCGAACACGATCGACACCCCGCCTGACGGCTGCCCGCTCGCCGCGAGGAGGACGTTCTGATAGTTGCGTATCAGCAGCGCCTGGAAGTACTGCGTGATCCGCAGCGTGTCGCCGTGCACCATCCAGATGTCCTTGAACGCGTACGCCGGACCCAGCGACGGCAACGCGAGATACAGCCACGCGCCGGTGATCCACAACGCCGCGTAGCCATTCGCGAACGCGACGCGGATCCGCTTCCGCGGTTCGGACAGGAAATACGCCGAGGCGACGATCGTGCTGGCGAAGAAGATGTTCGCGTACAGCCAGTCGATCGCCCTGAGAAACGCGGGCGTCCCGAACAGATCGAGCAGGAACACCGTCGGCGCGACGCCGAAGCCCAGCAATTGATCGATGTCCCAGAACACCTGATCGAACAGCGTCGCGTGATAGACCGGCACCGTCAGCTTGATCCAGCCATAGATGAAGACCACCAGCGCCGCGGCGACGACGAGCCGCAGCGTGTCGGTCAGCCACTCCGCGGTGCGGATCGTCCGGCGGTACTCGCGGCTGATGACGCAGCGCACGAGCACGCCCAGCGCGGCCTGCGCGGCGAACGACAGCACCAGCCGGATCACAGTCCGCAGCGGTCTCCCGAGGAGCGGCAGCGATTCGTCCGCGAACGCGACGACGATCGCGAGATTCACGAGCACGAAGATCTCGAAGAAGTAGGGGCGCTTCACGCGTGGCGGATCATAGCGGGAGTCGCCGGCAGCGACGCGGTCCCGGCCGCCACCCATCACACTTTGTCTCTAGTGCAAGTGCGGCAGTATGTCGATACTGCCCCTATCGAAAGGAGACTTTGCATGTTGTCGAACCGGACTCGGATTCTCGTGCTGTTTGCGCTGTTGCTGGTGGGGGCGACGTCGATGATGGCGGCTCCCGATCACGACATCGACTACACGTACTACACCGACGCGACCAAGACCGTGGAATGCGGCTGGAAGATCATCGCCTGCTATGGCGGAGTGTACGGCGAAGGTTGCCGGACGCCGTGGTACACGATCTACCACTGGCCGCCCTGCTGAGGAGCGATACAGCTGCGCAGGGCGTGAGCTTCAGTCCGCCGCCTCCCCCAGGGTGGGCGGGCTGAAGCCACGCCCTATGTTTGTTGACAGCACCGACGCGGCCACGAGCACGAGGGCACCGCCGATGGCGACGGGCCGGACGTCCCACAGGATGCTGCCGGCGACGAGCGCCGCCGTGCCGGCCAGCGCGAGCGCCAGCGGCGCGGCGCCCTGTAGTTGCCGCGACCGGCGCGCCACAAACCAGACGTGGACGACGAGCAGCAGGAGCGACAACGCAATCGTCCAACCGCTGCGGAGGATGGTCTGCATGCCGCCGAGGCCGATCGCGGTGAGATACGCGCCGAGGCAGAGCGGGCATTTCGGCAGGATGGCGAGGAACAGCGCCGGAATCGCCGCCAACAGCGCGGGCAGGCGCCTGCGCGGCGGCGGTGGCGGAGCAAGGAGTGACTGCAGCTCGGCGAGAACCGCGTCCACCTCCCATTGCATGCGGCTGAACGTCGCGACGACTTCGCCGCGGGCGTCGAGCACGAACAGCTCGATGCGGTGCCGGTTCACCAGCGAGCCCGCGAAGTTGACGCCCAGCTCGAAGCCCGCACGGAGCTCGTCGAGGCCATTACACGCGCGGAAGAGCCGCACGTCGTCGTCGAAGCGCAGGCCGCGATTCCCGCCAAAAAGCTTCATCCGCCGCGGAAGGTCGTAGAGCGGATCGTAGGTGATGCCGGCGACGCGCACCTGCCCGTTCAGCGGGCCGTTCGCGATCGCCTCCTGCAGGCGCGCGAGCTTCGCCACGGTCAGCGAACATTTCTCGGGGTTGTCGCAGCGCGTATAGAAGAACGCGACCACGTTCACTTTGCCGCGAAAGAAATCACCGAAGCGGACCGCACGGCCATCCTGGTCTTCGAGCTCGATCCGCGGATCGACCGTCTTCCGCGCGCGCACCGGCGGAGACGGCACGCCGCAGCAATCCCCTTCGCCGGCGTCGTCCGCACCGAGCCCCGCCAGAGTCGCGCGAATCTCCTCCAGTGCGCTCGTCGCATTCGCGAACGGCCAGCGCGGTTTGTAGGCCTCGAACGTCACCGGCACGTCGTGGTAGCGAATGTTGCGCTGCGCCTTCCGCAGAAACGGCACGTACCGGGGATCGGGGCTCGCTCCGCGCAGCGCGCGCGACGCGGCCGCGACCAGGTACGGATCGAGCCCGCTCTCCAGCTCTTCGAGCGCGTACTCGACCGCTCCATCCGGCAGCCCTGCCCGTTCGAACGCGGCGAGGATGAAGCCGCGGATCCGCACCGTCTCGTTCGTGCCGCGTCCTGCGTACAGCGGATGCTGTTCGGGCAGGAGCGACAGCAGTGCTTCGGCTGGCGGTCCGGAGAGCACCCAGGCGCCGATCGTCTCCTCGGCGGTCGAGGCGTCGAAGTGCGCGGTCATACCAGCCCGTTCCGCTCCTTGAAGATCCGCACCGCCTTGGCGAGGTCGCCTTCGGGAGCTTCCATGGTCAGGCCTTCGAGCTGGACATCCGACAGGACGTCCGGGCTGGCGCTCCTCGCGGCGACGTCCGACAAGCGCGCGACGAAGTCGCTGTCGTTCGCGAGGTCGCCGGAGGTCGCAAAGTGCGTCAGCGCGGTCAACGACGCGGCGCGAACCGGCTCCGTGTCGGAGTCGTCGAGGACGGCTTCCTTCGCGCGCGGCTCGAAGCGGTCTCGCGCCACGGACATGAGCGCGCTCCCGCTCGCGCGCCGGACGTCGTCGTCCTCGTCCTTGTCGTCGAAGATGGCGAACAGCAGGTCGGCCGACCCGGCGTCGGCCGCGAGCAGCTTGACCGCTTCCAGGCGCGTCGCCGGGTCGGGCGACTCGCGCGCGAGCCTGCGCATCGTCGGGAACCAGCCGCCGTGAATGTCATAGCCGAGGAACTGGATGGCTTTCACGTCGTCGACGAGAGGCGGCTCCCGCCGCTCCAGACCGTCGAGAAGACGGCGCTGCACGAATTCGTCCTTCTTCTGCGCGAGCATCTCGATGGCGATCTCGCGCAGCTCCTCGTCCGGATCGTCGATGATGCTTCGCAGCGCGGCGATGAGCTGCGCGTTCATCTGCCTGAGGAGCAGGGAGGTGAAGGCGAGCTCCTGCAGCGAACGGAGAGCCGCCTGCCGGACCAGGGAGTCGCGCGACCTGTCGGCGGCGATGGCAAACAACTCCGTGAGCTTGCCCGCGTCGCCGCGCGCTTCGCCCGCGAGGGATACGACCGCCTGGATCGCTGCATTCGGATGGTCGCTCATCGTTGCCCCTCAGAAGTCCACATCGTCGTAGTCGAAGCCCTGCCAGCGGGTGGCATCGAGACGTCCCTGGCAATCGATCATGTCACCGACCGTCGGAGCCGCCGGAGGCGCGCTGACGACCGTCGACGCCGGGAGGCCGCCGCCGGGCGCGGTACTCGGCCGCGGAGCCGTCGTGTTGCCGTTCCACGGCCACATCGTGTCGAGGAGGTTATGCCCGATCCGCGTGGCCCCCGCATCGCCGGCCCGGCCGGTGAAGCTGTAGGTGCCCGACACAGCCGGGTCGAACCGGTTGTTGTTCTTCTGCCATTTCGCCCAGAGACGATCCACGTTCGCGTGCAACAGGAAGAAGATCGGATCGCGCGGCGCGGTGGCCGGGTCGTTGAGCGGACCGTCGAACGAGCTGTGCGCGCGGCCGTGCGGGTTGCCCTCCATCAGCACGAACGCCGCGAAGTTGCGCCCGAGGTCCAGAGTGGCCGCCTCCGTGATCACCGGACCGTTGACATTACTCGCGGGCTCGGTGGCGAAGCTGAACCGGGGCGTGCGCCGGAACCCCAGCTCCCCGTCGGTGGTCCAGTTCTGCAGCGGGTTCGTGGCCGAGAACCGGACCGAGCCCCCGCCTCCCGGCTCGCCGAGGAAGTCGGCGGAGAAGATCGCCGGCGCCGGGGCGTCGAACTTCCAGTACGGGATGGAGACACTGGCATCGATGACCTGCAGTGCGCGCTCGAGATCGAGCAGATAGGCGCGGTGCCAGGAGAGAAACCCATCCTGGAAATCCGGATCCCCCGCGCCGTGTGCTTCGTTGAGCGCTGCGGTCAGGTGCATGTTGCGGATCTCGCTGAACCGTCCCAGGCCCGCGTCGTTGAACACGGCCATCGCGCTGACGAAGCGATCGCGCTCGCCGGCCGTGAGGGTCGCCGCGTTCTTCCGGACGCGCACCATCAGTGCCGTGCGCGACACCACGTCGCCGTCCGGATTGACGGCTTCGATCACGCAGTCCTTGTCGCTCCTGCTCGGCGAGCCAAACTTGCCGCGGACGAAGAACGAAGCCGTCGTGCCGTCGACCGGCACGTTCAGTTGCAGCGTATCCGCCGGCGTTCCATTGGCCGTGGCCGCGAAGACGACCTGGCCGACGTTTCCCGGTGCATTCCGCAACGTGATGGCGACGGGTGCCGCCTCCCCGCCCGCCTCCGTGAGGCGAATGGTGGCGGGCCGCGGCGTCCAGCCGATGTAGTTCGCGGTGGGCAACGGATTCCCGTTGAGCACCACTTCACCCTTCATCGCGCGTACGAGCTCGACGACGAAGTCGCGGACCGGAATCCATGCCGGCGCAACCAGCAGCGACCGCACGCCCTGCAGCGACGGCACATTGTCATAGGTCAGAGTGAAGGCCGGGTCGTCGGGCTGGAAGACGCGGTAGAGGCGCACGCGGGCTTTGACGCCGGGCGCGAACGCCGCCGGCGCGGTAATGCGCCACCCCGTGGCCTGGCTCTGCAGCGTGAACTGCGCGGTGCTGTCGAGATCGGCCGTGTAGCCGTTCGTAACGGCATCGCCGAGGGAGAGCAGGCGCGACGCGCCTTCCGGGATTCGCTGGACCGGAAGCGCGGCGAGCGGCGCGCCGACCGCCGCAGGCTTCGCCCACGGAATGGTGGCGCGGCCGAGGGTGACGTTGCCCGCGGTCACGTTCAGCTTGACGACGTTCGTCCCTGCCTGGTCTGCGGAGAACCCCGCCGCCTTCAGCGTGTACGCGGCGGGAGCGGCGGGGATGAAATAGAAGCCGGTGCTGCGGTTGACGCGCGGCGGCGTGGGAACGAGCGAGCGCAGGCGCGGCGTGACCTCGTCTCCGGCCGGGACGACGAGAAAGTCGCTTGGTGCTCGCGTGAGCGACGCCGGGCCTTCGACGGTCAGTGCGTTCGCCCCGAGGGAAGCATAAAGATCGCCGGCCACCAGCACCTCGGCGTCGGCAATGAAGGTGAGGGGGTCGGGAACGTTGCTGGAGGTGCCAGGGGCGGTGACGATGAGGGGCGAGGCCGCGCTGTTGCCTTTCTCGATCGAGAGCAGCGGACGGCTGGTGTAGTCGGTCCAGGCCATCATCCGCGTGGCCGAGCCGAGGGTGCGCTCGCCGTCAGCCTCGCGGAGCTTGTGCGGGATGAAGTAGGTCTTGTAGTCCGCGTTGAAGCGGTCATCGGCGCTGAGAGTGGCCGTGTACATCTCACCCGAGGCGCGGCTGGCCTGCTGCTCGAGGAAACTGCGGTCGCCATCGATGCCCAGCCATGGATAAAAGCCCAGGAACGGGGTCCACGAGCGCAGATCGAGCGCGTGTCCGAGGATCTGCAACGCGGCCACGCCGAACTTCTCGCCGCCACCCGCATCCGGATCGAGATCCGGAATGAGGCGGATGAGGGTGCCGCTGATGGGATTGAAGATCTGCTGCCAGATCTCGGAGTCGACCTGGCCGGGCACGAAGAGCTCGTAGAGGAGCTCCATGATCCCGCCCACGCTGGCGAGCTCGATGCCCTCGGTCTGGTTGTCGATCAGCCGCTGCGCCCATCCCGGCGGGTCGTCACCGGCGGCTACCGTCAACGTGCCAATCAGTTTGGCCACGCCGGGGACGGGCAGACAGAACATGATCGGTCCCCAGTGCGCGAACTGTTGGACGTGCTTCAGCTCGTGCTCGATGATGGCCCGCACATGGGTGTCCGTGATGGCCGGGTCTTCCGGTACCTGCACCTCGGGGGCATACACGCTGATGCGCGCGCCGGCGGGAGTGCCGTCGACGCGTGAGGCCTTCGCTCTCGTGTACTCGACCACATCGACTTGCACCGCTCCGGCGAACTTGGTTGCGTTCTCCGGGGTGAACCGCCAGAACGTGTCCGCGCCGTCGACCTCGACGGGCGGGTCGCCGCCGAGAAGCCAGAAGTCACTGCCGCCTTCCGAGAACGGCTTCCAGGTGCGGTGATGCGCGGGATCGGCGTTGGCGAGACCGTTGGTGAAGAAGATGCTGTCGCTCTGGACGCCCGGAGCGGCGCCGCTCAGGCGCGGACGCACGCCGAGCAGGAACTGCGGGAACGCGCCATACGCGGATGGATTGGCGCCGCTGACGAACTTGAGGCGCCGGTGCCGCTTCACCACGTCGACCTTTTTCCGGTCGAGCGATTTGTCGAACTGGGCGGCCTCGATGGTAAACGGCGCCGTGCCGGTGGCCGGCTGACGGAGCGTGATCCGGATGTCGGTGATCTTCCCGACTTCGCGGAAAGCGCGTTTGCCGCCGGCAGCGAACGAGACCATGCTCCCCTTGCGGAAGACCGACGCGCGCGGAGGGATGACGGTGATGGCGTCGCCGTCGACGCCCTTGAACGAGGCGCTGTCCTTGCCGTCCGCCGCCCAGCGCTGCACGTTGACCAGCGTCCCGTTGTGAAGCTCGATCGCGGCGAAATCCAGGGCGGGAAAG
Source organism: uncultured Acidobacteriota bacterium (assembly GCA_963821585.1). Taxonomy (GTDB): domain Bacteria; phylum Acidobacteriota; class Thermoanaerobaculia; order Gp7-AA8; family Gp7-AA8; genus QHVT01. The sequence goes on along the minus strand of CAWGEI010000003.1, from coordinate 206,858 downwards.
ATGGTGATCTCTTCGCCGTTCACGGCATTGACGATGACGTGCTTCTTCTCGTCGCCGAGGCGGATGAGCAGGAGATTGTCTTTCGCGACCGCGGGATGACCCGGAGAGAGAGCCAGCTTCGCCGGCTCGGTGATGTCTTTGAGCGTGGCGGTGAAGCTGGCGTCGGCGCGCAGCAGCTCGACGTTGGCCGGTTCCGCCGGCTCGAGCAGCGGTGGAGTGAGGTGCAGTTTCAGCTCGATCTGCCGGACGGCGGCGAAGCTGATCTCGGCGCCGCTGGCCTCGATCCGCAGCACGTCCTGCGGCGCCACCTCCGGAAACGTCTCCGCCTCGGCCTGCGTGAGCTCGGTGGGGCCACCCTGCCACGGTCCGGACCGCGAGGTGCCGGCCACGTCGTTCAGGCGTTGGACGCGCAGTTTTCCTCCCGCGAACGTCTGCGGCAGTTCTGCGTCGAGCGCAACCGTATCGAATTCGATCTGGCGGTAGAAGCCCTCGTAGGGGTCGGTGGTGACGTCCCGGATTCTGCCAACGACCGGCGCCGGTGCGGGATCAGCCTTCGGCGCGGTGACGTACAGGAACTGCTCCGTTTGCACGGTACCTTTCGGCAGGATGAAGGCCAGGGAGGTCTCGATGGAGGCGATGGAGCGGTTACTCGCGACCGTGTATTCGTCCACGCGCATCGTCGTGCTTCCGCCGCCGGTGGGAAAGCCCACGGGCAGCGGCTCGGCGAGATGGATCATTCCGCGCGCGAACGTGTCGCCCGGCAGTTTCCTGTCGGTGAAGCTGTCGCCGGCGACGCTGTTCGCGAAACCGCGGCCCCAGGAGGTGGCGTGAACGCGGACTTTGCCGCCGGTCGTGGCCATGAGCGCAACCGCGGACTCCACGAAGCCCGTGCTGTCGAAGGCGTCGAGCCCCGGCGCGCCGTCGATGTCCCAGACCTCGAGCATGCGCGGCAGGTCGTACCACTCCCAGTTCGTCTTCCGGGCCCAGATCACCTGGCCGGCGGTCATGCCTGCGAACTTGCCGGCGAAGATGTGCGGAAGGAGGCCGTTGAGCGAAAGAGAGACCACGCCCTGTCGCTTGCTGCGCAGGCCGAGGTAGGCGTCGCGAACCGCCCAGTGCGAGAACCAGTTCTCCCGCGCCGGCTCACCGGCGATCTCGCGGATGCCGAGAACGAGGTTGACCAGGAGATCGATGGTCAGGTTCAGCGGGAGAAAGAGGTAGAGCGACGCCGACGTGATCGGCGCGCCCCAGGTGAGGCCGAGCAGGGTGTTCAGTAACGTGCTGTTCTTCGCGCTCATGCCGTCACCTCGACGCTGAGACTGCCCTGCCCTTCGCCTCCCAGGAAGGCCAGCAGGTCCTCGAATTCGGCCATCACGTCGTCGAGGATCGACTCGATGGTGGCGCGCAGGCGAAGCACCGCCGCGACGAGCGCATCGCCGATCTTCAGATCGAGCAGCGCGTCGAGCGCTTTCTTCACCTCTTCGAGCTTGCCGGTAATGTTGCCGAGCAGCGAGGACGGGCGCAGTTTGGCCAGGTCGTCGAACGGTTTGTCGAGACCGGTGGTATCGCCGATGAGCGTGGCCGGGTCGAGGGTCTCCACCTTGGCCTTGACGGCGTCGAACACGACCGCGACCTGGGCGGCAATGGTGGCGGGCGAGAAGACGCCGAGCACATTGATGACGCTGTCGACGACGAGCTGCGCCTCGGCTTTGATCGGCCCGGGATCGAGCACGGCCAGCTCGTCGCGGATGCGCTGCATGCCGGCCGTGATCCTCGCCGCCAGGCCCGCGGGCGAAACTCGGTCGAGCGTGCCGAGGATCGTGTCGAGCATCTTGAAGATCCCTTTGGTGAGCTCGTCGGCGAAGGCCAGGAAGCGCGTGTTGATGTTCTCGCCGATCGTGTCGAGCTCCGTCACGAGCGGCATCGGATCGATGACGTCGAAGAAGGCATCGAGCTTGTCCCGCACGGAGAGCGCGGACGAGACGTCGAGCAGCGCCGGCGGCACGGTCTCGTGAATGGCGGCCGAGATGCTGCGCAACGGCGTGGTCAGCTCGGGCGGACTGAGGCGCGCGAAGAGATTGCCGATGGCGGTCTCCAGATCCAGCCGGGCCTGGGTGATGAGCGTGAGACGGGCATCGAGCTGCACCGAGGCCACGCCGCCGCCGAGCTGCAGTTGCGCGCCGGCGCTGAGGTTGAGGGAGGCCATGACGGTGGCCAGCTCGCGCAGTGCGAAGGCCAGCTCGCCCGCCGGGCCATTGCCGTTGAGGTCGAAGACGGCCGCGCGCTCGTCGACGGTCTTCGCCAGTTGCGCCAGGAAGCCGCGCTCCGGATCGATGACGGCATCGAGCAACGCCACCGGTGCCGCCAGTGCGGTGAGCGCCGCGCCGATGATGTCATCCGTGGCCTTTCCCGTGGCGGTGCGGATGTCGCGCACGAGGAAGGCGAAGGGGCGCACGATGTCGCCGAGGCGGAACGGTGCGGCAACCGCGGCAACCGCTTGCGCGCCGCCGCCGACCTTCGTGGCCACCGCCGCCTTGGCTCCCTCGGCCATCTTGTTCGACAAGCCGCCGAGCTTTCCCGTCAGCGACTCCAGCAGCTTCCCGAGATCGATCAGCTCGACGAGCTTCTGCAGCTCGGCGTAGAGATCCTCGAGCGGCTGGAAGAGCGGGTCGAGCCTGGCGGTGTCGCGGATCCTCTGCACGAGCTGCTCGAACTCGCCCTGCAGCGGCTGCACGAGCGTACGCGGATCGGCGACGTCGATGAGAGCAGTAATGCGATCGAATTCCTGGGAAAGGATGGTGATGATCGAGCTCGGCTTGAACGGCTCGAGCCGCGCCAGCAGGTCGTCGAAGGGTCCGTCGAGCTGTGCGATGAGCGCCTCCGGCGAGACGGCGGCCACTTTCGCGCGGACCTCCTCGACGATGGGCTTCAGCGGCTCGAGCAGGATGCCGGGATCGATGGCATCGAGCTTCACCATGATCGGGGCGCTGATCTCGGCGCGGAAGTCGATCTGCCCGAGCCCCTGCGCCGCCACGCCGAGCGCTGCTTTCGCGGGTGGCGGAATCTCGCCGGAGCCGAGCGCCTCTTGCACCTTCTCCCTGATGCCGGCCATGAGCGCGCGCGCGTCGGCGGCGGCGCTTTCGAAGTCGATGGCCTCGAGCTGCCTGCCCAGGTCTTCGAGCTGCGCGTCGACTGCCTCCAGCGCCGGCACGAGCGCGGCCACGGCTTCGGCCACGGGATCGAGCAGCTGTCCGACCTTTTCGGCGATCGCCGCAATCGGGAAGTTCCCGACGATGGCCTCCACCGAGGCCTTGATCTCCTGGATTCTGGCCGCGATCGAAGCGGTATCGATCCCGGCGATCGCCTTCTGCACTTTGCCGAGCTGCGTGGTGAGGAGAGCCGGCGCGCCGAAGCTGAAGCGATTGATGCGCGCCTCGACGGCGTGGAGCGCGTCGATGACCTGATCGCGCATGCGCCGCAGCTCGATGCGCTCGATCTGGGCCACGAGGAGATCGAACAGCCCGTCGATCATCTCGTCCACTTCGTCGATGCCGCTCTCGGCGATCTTCTCCTTGATCATCGCTACGGCGTCGTCATAGCCCTGGGTGATCTGTGCGGCGGTGAGGGCGTCGATGCCCTGGGCCATCGCCCGGAGCGGCTCCAGCAGATCTTCGGCACCGAACGAGACGGCCGGTGCCAGTCCGCTCAGTTTGTCGAGCGCCGCCGTCAGCTTCGCCACGAGCGCGGTGGTGTCGATGCCGTTCAGCTTCGCCGCGAAGTTGCCGATGAGTTGCGGCAGGTCGGCGAACAGCGTATCGAGCGCGGCGCGGACTTCCGCCAGCGCGGAGAGTGTGGCGGAGACATCGACGTTCGGGGCCTGCAGCATCGGCAGGATGGCCCGGGCTCTTGCGGTGATTGCAGGGATGCGCACGGCCAGATCGCCGAGATCGATGCCGGCCACGGCATCCAGAGTGGTCCGGATGGAGAGCGACGGCGCCTGCAACTGGTCCAGCTCCACGCCGAAGGTGAAGCGCGCCAGGACGTCGGCGAGCTTCGACGCGTCGAGGTTGCCGCCGGCCAGGATGGTCAGGGCCTCGATGGGGATCTTTGCCGCCTCGGGAAGTCCGGCCGGGAGCGCGTCGGTGAGACGGCCCGCGAAGTCGGCGACGACGCGATCGAGTCCGCCGAGGTCACCGAGGAGGCGGTCGATCACGGCGTCGGGGCCGCCGCCGAGACTCTCGGCGATCTGGCGCAGGACGCCGGCGGCGCCGTCGAACTGGCCGAGTACGTCGCCGATGCCGCCAAGCTTCGGAATCCCCGCGAGCGCTTCCAGCTCCTTCAGCATGGCCTTCACCGCGTCGCCGAGCTCCGCGGGATTGCTGGGGATGCTGCCCGCCGCGTCGACCAGCGGCTGGATGCCGAGGATGCCAGTGACGCTGAGCTCCGCCTTGCCGTTCACCGTCACGCTCACGTTCGCGGTGGCGAGGAGCTGCGACGCGTTCTCCAGGCTGCCGGTGAGGCTGGCGAAGTCGAGGTTCCGGAGGTCATCCACGAGCGGCATGGTTCACGTTCCTCAGGCGGTGTACGAGAGTCGGATGTCCGCGAGCGCGAGGTCGATCGCGGCGCGGGAAAAGAGCTGGAAGCTCGAAGTCGATCGGCCGCCGCCGTCGTCCAGAGCGGCGGCGAGCAGCGAGCGGATGGGGTGCGGCAGTGTGGCGCCGGGCGCGGCATAGTCGACGGACTCGGACGCGGTGCGTGCGAGTGTCCACGCGAGAGTGTCCGTGGAAGTGCGCAGGCGGATCTCGATCTGCTCCGGCGGAGGAACGGCATCGAAGAGCTGGACACGTGGTTGGAGGAGCGCCTCGGCGGGCGTCCAGCTCGTGAGCTTCGCGTTGCTCACACGCGCGGCCGCACCTTCTTCCGCGTCGCAGCACCACACCACTTCTCCCTTCGTGGCGCGGAGCGCGATCCAGACAAACGGCGCCTCGACCGGAACGGGAACCGGCAGCTCGATCTCCACCCAGCCGATGAACGGCGCGTTGAGCTGGCGGACCACGTGCGGCGCGAGCGGCGCGGCCGGCCCGCCCGCGGCGTCGGCGAGGAGCTCGAGCGCGACCTCGGACGGCTGCAGTGCCGCGATGTGTACGCGGACGCTCGCCAGCGAGGCCGGCTGCAGCGGCGCCCGCACGGCCACGGAGCGCTCGCTGTCGATCCGCAGCCCGGAGACGACCGGCTGTGCGGACGTCTCCTGATATGCATCGTTCAACATGCGGCCGAGATACTTCGCGGTCACGCGCAGCGCGGTCGTCGATGGCGCGCGCGTGGCCGGCGCATCGAGCTCGACGCGCTCGTACGTGCCGCGGATCGCGGCGCGCAGCGGCTGCGTCGCCGGCTCGGCGCGATACGTCGCGGCGAGCGTGGGCGAGGTGATCTCGAGCTTCGAGACGGACGCGGAGCGGAAGCGCAACGTCACCGCGAGCGCCGGCGGCGCGCCGGTGGCGAGTTGTGCGCGCAGCAGGCGCTCGGCGGCCGGGACGAAGCTCACGCTCTGCAGATTGCCCGGCAGCAGGGGCCCGGGCTGATTCCACACCGGCACCTCGGTCGCGCCGGCGACGAGCGTGACGCTCGCGTCGCGCGGCACCGCCTCGACGGCAACGCGCTTCACACCCATCTTCTTGCCTTCCGGATCGAGCGACGTCGCGGAGTTTCCCTTCGCCCAGGTCACGATGAAGGCGGTGCCGGCGATCGGTGCAAAGCGGACTTTGTGCTGCGTAGCAGTCATCCCGCCGAGGAGCTTCCCGAACATTCCTCCGTCGAATCCCGGCTCGGCGATGAGCGGGGCACCCGCGGTGTAACCGCTGCCGTTCTTCGTCGCTGCACGCACGACCAGCCGGGCACCAGCAGCGGCGGTACTCGGCGGCCAGAAGGAATCGGGTGTGAGCTCGATCTCCGTCAGCCGCCCCTCGGTGCCGAGATCGATCACGACCGCGCCGGCTCCGAAGTCCGTGGGATTGATCGGAACATCCCGCACCAACGAACCGGCGCGCAGTTCGAACTGCGCCGTGTCGACGGTGATGTCGTCCATCCCGGCCGCGAACGGAATGCCCAGCTCCCGCTCCACCACCGCGCCGGGCGTGTCGAAGGAGATCGCAGAGACGACCGCCGGGTCGGCCACCAGTTCGCGGAACGTGGCGGCGATCTTCGCCTCCGGCGGATAGAACGCGGTGCGGCTCATTGCGGCTCCGTGACGCGAACGGCCGCGCTGCCGAGGAGCACGCTGCGCGTGTTCTGCGGCGTGGCGAAGTGGATGGCCACCAGCTCGAACTGCGTACCGCCGAGCGGTGCGGCCGGAGCCGTGTAGTCGATCACGATCTCTCGTGCGGACGCCGGCACTTCGAGGATCCGCACGCCGGTCTCGGCGCCGGCGATGCCTCCGGCGATCGTGCCGCGCTTCGCCTGCTCCAGATCGCTCATCACCCGCACGGCGAGCCGCACCGGCGTGTCGAGTCCGCGCACGATCACCTTCGCTGCCGTACCGGCGGCGACGCGCGACGGCCTCACCTCGAACGAGAGCGGCTGGAATCCCGTGCGCGTGGTGACCGATTCGATCGTCCCCTCCGGACTGGTGACGCCCGGCGGCCAGATCTGCGCGGTGCCGCGGTAGCGCAGCTCGCCGCCGAGATTGCCGTCCGCAAGCTCGCGCGCGACCGTACCGCCGTCGAGCGCGAAGGCGGTGACCTCGTAGCCAGGATCCTGGTCCGAGGAGCGGAGCGCCTTGCCGTTGCGGAACGTCTCTTCGGCGAGCGCGTGCGCGGCGAGGGAGAGGTCGTCGAGCAGCAGCGTGCGCGCCGCGGCGATCGCCGGCGCCGTGGTGTCCTGCGGCCGCATGCGCGCCGTCACGGACACGACGAAGTGCACCGGCAGCACGCGGCGGCTCACCGGAGGCTCGGTGCTCGCCAGGCCGAACTCGTCTTCGCGAAACCCGGCCGCCGGCTGCACTTCCTGCAACGCCACCACGAGCCTGCCCTTGCCCGCGTCGAGCGCCTGCGAGGAGCCGGGGGCCGCAAGAATGGCCACGTGGGTGCGCGCGGCGAGCTTGTCGCCGAGCGTCGCAGCAATCTTCTGTTCGATGCGAGCGAGCATGGCTTACCCGTTCGGCCGGAAGACGCGCGCAGCCATTTCGCCGCGGAGGCTGATCACGGTCCTGTTGATCGCGTCGGTGCGGTTCGCCTGTTCGACCTCGAAGCGCTGCGCCACGGTGGTGGTGATGCGCTGTTCGGCCTGGGCCGTGGAGCGGCTCACGAGCGCGGGGACGTCGAGCTTGTCGACCTCCGCCTTCGCGGCCTGTGTGACCAGGACCGGCAGATTGATCGTCGCGGCTCCGACGGCGGTGCTCACGCGTGCGTCGAGATCGCCGACCATCGCGGTCACAGCGGTGCTGATGCGTGCGTCGAGATTGCCGATGATGCCGTTCGCCGCGTCCTTCGCGGTGTTCGGAATGGTGGCCAGGATGCTCGCGCGTGCGTCCGTCACCCTCGTATCGACTGTGACGAGGATTTCGGTTTTCGCGGTGTCGGTCAGCTCCCGCACGCTCGTGTCGATATCGGCCGGCAGGCGGTTCCTCAGCGTCGTCACCGTGGTCTCGATCGTCCGGACCTTGTCGTTCAGCCGCGTGTCGGCGGCCGCGACGGCGGTCCTCACTTCCTGCAGGACCGACGGCGTGACGGTGTCGCGCACGCTCTTCTCGATGTCCGGCCGCGCGCTCAGGACTGCCGTATTGACGAGAGCACCGACCGTGGCGAGCTTCTCGTCGATCGCCCTTCCCCGCGTCTCGAGATTGGCCCTGACGGTGCCGAGCACGCTGGTGCTCACGGCCTGGGTCACGCTCTGCTCGATGGCGCCGAGGCGTGTGTTGATGGTGGTGTTCTGCGCCGCGGCGACCTCGCTGACTTTCACGGAGACGCTGTTCGTGATCCGGGTCTCCTGATCGGTGACGAGGGTCGTGCGCAGATCGCGCACGTTCCCTTCGAACCTGCTGTTCAGGCGCGTCTCGATGTCGGAGGAGAGGACGGCCAGGCGCGGCTCGAGGCCCTGGCCGATGCCGGCCGCGTCGCGCAGATCGCGGATCTGCTGCTGGAGGTCGGTGATGCGGACGGGATTCCCGTCGATGCCCGTGAGCTGACTGCCGAGGCGCTTGAGCTTCTTCACGTCGGTGCGCAGATCGAGCAGCTTGATGGTGTTCCCCTGCTCGTCGGTCAGGGCCTCGCGCAGCTTGAAGACGTCGTCGATCTTCGGCGACAGCGTGGCCACGGAGGTGCTCAACGTCGCCAGGCGACCGTCGAAGTCGCCGAACGCCTTCACGCGTTCGCCGAGGTTGCGGATGGTGAGCGTGCGGTCGACGTCGGAGGCCCCCAGGCGGTCCAGCCGGCTCTCCAGCGCGGCGTTCGACGCCTCCAGCGCCTTCACCTGCGCGTCGAGCGCTTCCACTCTCTTCTCCAGCGTGGCCACCACGCCGCGGCCGGCGGCGTCCACGGCACTGCCGATCCGCTGCTGCATCTCCGGGTCGAGCCAGGAGAGCGACACCTCGCCGATGTGATCGTGCTCGCGGCGGGCGAAGTTTGCCTCCAGCCGCGCGCGGGCGGTCTCCGCTTCGTTCTGCACCATCTCCAGGATGCTCAGGCAGGCTTGGACGACCGTGTTCCAGTCGTCGGCCTGGATCGGATCGCCGCGGCGCTTGCCGCGGAGAGGCAGCAGCCGTTCCGACAAGGTGGCGGGAGCAACGTCCGGCACGACGCTCATGCAATGCCTCGCTTCGTGAAGTTCTGCGCGCCGAGCGCACGGTTGGTGCGGTTGCTGAACTCGATCTCCGCGGCGTGGTCCTTCGGAGCGAAACGGGCGGCGTTCTCGAAGGTGAGGTTGAACTCGGTCTTCGTCTTGTCCTCGCCCGCGGTGCCCACCATTTCCTTCACGGCGCGCTCGATGTCAGAGGACTGGTTGCGCATCAGCTCCGAGAAGTCGCGCGGCGACTCGGTCACCTTTTCGCGCAACCGGTCGAACCGCTCGTCGAGGAGCTTACGGTTGGTGAGCGGCACGTTCGCCTCGTCGAGGAGCTTGGTCGTCACTTCCTCGAGCCGGCGGATCTGCAGCTGCCGCTGGATCTCGGCCATCGACGCGCTCAGCGTTCCCACGAGCTTGTCGAAGTTCGAGGACATCTCGTTGATCTTCTTCTCGTACTCGGGATGGTTGTGGCCGACCGGCGTGACCAGGCGCGTCAGCTCCGAGACCGACTTCGCCAGCAGGGCCATGCTGCTGGCCATCGCGTTCCAGTCGGAAGCGAGGATGGCCTCGCCGCCTTTCTTGTTCCCGAGTCCCTGCGCGGACAGCTCGACGTCGTCCATCGTCTTCGCCAGCGGCGTAAGGTCGATGTCCGGCACATCCTCGAGAGCTGTGTTCTGGAAGTCTTTCGGGTCGACGAGGATGGAGATCTTCGTCGGGCCGACGGGCAGCATCCGGATCGGCCGCGAGACCACGGGGCGCAGCGGCATGTTGGGGTGGACGACGTGCAGGTCGTACTGCCCGGGACGGACCTTCGGGAAGCGCGCGGTGCCGTCGCGGAACAACGGGCGCTCTTCGAGCACCGCGCCGGTGACTGTATCGCGCAACTGCGCCCGGAGGTCGGTGTTGACGGCGGCGAAACCAAGGACATTGACGGTCAGCTCGTTCATGGAGGAGCTCCTATTGCCCGAACGGGAAATCGATCTGCCAGAAGAAGGTCACGACCTGTCCCTGCTTGAGGGTCACAGGCTCGAAGATGACCTGGTTGTAGAGGACGTCGCCGGAGACGAGGCCGGCCTCGCTGACACCGGCGATGTCCTGTTGCGGCTCGAACGGCGCGGCCACGTCGACGGTGACGCGGTCGTCGCCGGAACGCACGGTGAAGTGCTCGGGCTTCAGCACCGCCTCCAGCCGCTCGGGAGGAATGGCCTCAGCCGGCGGCGTGAGGGCGGTAGCGGTGGGATCGGCCGAAGCCTCGCCGAAGCCGAGGCGCACGCGGTCGATGGGAGTGTTCCGCGCGCCCGCGAACAGACTCGCGATCACCTCGGCGCCACCGCGCAGCACGCGGTTCCTGGCGGCGCGCGAGGCCACGAGCTCGCCGCGCTCGTCGCGGATGGTCAGCAGCAGTCGTCCCTGCGGAGGTCTCATCGTTTCTGCTCCTCGTCAGTTGAAGTTCGAGACGCCGAGCGCGGTCTCGTTGAAGCGCGCGCCGGTGCCCACGCGGTCGTTGCTGCCGGCCGGTCCGGTCTCCGGATCGATCACGACCCAGCCCGGCAGGAAACGGTCGCGGTGGTGCTGGGTTTCGGGAAAGCCTTCGAGCCGCAGCTCCGCGCGGACGCCGGCCGCGCGCAGCTGCGGCAGCGTGTCCGCGAGGTCGTCGGCGATCTCGTCGAACGGGGAGCCCTCGAGTTTCGCCGCGCGGAACTCGCGGCGCAGCGCGGTGGGCTCGATGACGATCGTGCGCGGGAGGCGCACCTCGAACGAGGCCGGCTCGCTCTCGACCCACGTCAGCTCCAGCTGCGCCATCGGTCCTTCCGGAAAGATCGCGTGGTCGAAGGTGGTCTGGTCGAACGCGGCCTCGCGCATCTCCGGGTCGTCGGGAAAGAACGCCACGCGGTCGAAGGCGCGCTCGTTCCAGATGCCGAGGGCGGCGAAGAACAGGTCGTTGTCGCCGCGCGCCATCGACGGACTGGGATGAGTCGCGAAATCGAACGGCTGATTCGCTGCACTGAGAGTGAAGCCGGCGATGGAGAAGAGCCGGTCGCTCACGTCGCGACCGTCGATGCTGGCCTGGCCGCCTTCGATGACCAGCGCCTCGCCGCGGCGCAGATAGCCGCGATAGCCGATCAGCTCCCGCGTCGTCAGGTTGGCCACGACCGGATTGGCCGTGCCGCCGGGGACGCCGGAAATGCGGAGGACCATGCCCGCCGGATCGAGTCCGCCGTTGTGCTCGCGCCACCGGAAGAGCTGCGACACGCGCCCGCCGCGGTCGCGCAACTGTTTGCTGCGGCGCACGCGCTGCGGATTCTCCCGGAGCCCGACCTTGGCGAAGGTGACGCCGCCGTGGACGAGCGTGCAGGCCAGCTCTTTCTCCAGCGAGTCGAGATATTCGAAGACGAACTGGCGGACGTCGAGCGGCCCGACCGCGCCGCGGAGACGTGCGCGCACGAGGGCGACCACGCGGCGGCGGAACAGCGGCGGCGGCTCCGACGGAAACCGGCGGATGCCGACCAGCGCGGCCAGCCGGTCGAGATCCGAGTCGCGCCAGGCCTGCTCGATCCAGTGACTGCGGCGCATCCGGTCGACGTCTTCCTCCAGCGTCTCGACCTGCAGCGCGCAGCTGTTCAGCACCGCCGTCAGCAGCGCGTCTCCGGCCACCGAGTACGGCAGCGGCAACAGCTCCTGCATGCGGTCCAGCGACGTCACGCCGTCACCTCCACATTCACCACGCGGAATGCCTGATCGGCGGCGACGGGGAACGAGGCCGCGGACAGCGCCACCGGCACGGCCGTCGCGCCGGAGCCGATGGTGACGACGAACGTGAGCGGATCGATGCCGTACGGATCGCCGTTGCCGCGCACCGCGTCGAGGAGCTTCTGCGCGTCGATGACGTCCCCGCCGCGCACGCCGGCAAAGTACGCCTCCAGCTTCGGCCGGATCTCGTTCTTCGCCTGGGCCACGTCGCCGGTGGCGATCCGCATCGACGCGTTGACGTCGACCACCGTCGCTCCGGCCGCCGCCTCGGCGAACGTATGCGTGAAGCTGATGGATTCGGGCTTCAACTCCCCGGCTTTGCCGTCGGGCAGCTTGAAGTCGGTGTTCGGCGTGCCGGCGTTGCCGTCGCCGATCGTGAGGTCGACGTCGACGATGCGGCCGTCGCCGAGGATCGCCGCGGCCAGCGGCTTGATCCGGATCAGCTCGCCTATTCCTTTATTTTTGATCGCGGTGACCAGCGCCTCGCGCGCCGCGCCCTCGATCTTCTCGATCTCCGCCGGCTGCAGCGAGCTGCCGGCAAAGACGAAGGCGACGCTGGCGCTCAACGCGACCGGCAGCGACAGTTGCGGCGTCAGCAGGCGGATCCCGGCCGGGCGGAGCTGTTCGATCCGCTGGAACACCTCGGCGGGGATTTCGGTCTTGCCGTCCTCGAGACTGATGGTCAGCGCGATCTCGCCCGGCACGCCGTTCGGCATGTCCACGACCTTGACGTCGCGCACCTGCGCCATCTGCAGCAGTCCGTGGCGGATCGCTTCGAGCGTGCCTTTGTCCGCGAGCGCCAGTGCGCCGCGGATGCGCAACCGCAGGTCCTCGTCCGACTCGTCCTCGCTCGCCCGCGACGTCGGCCGCTCGTTCGTGACTTCGGACAACCCGGCCACCGCGCGGGCGATGACGGTCAGCTTTCCTTCTTCGACCACCGGCGTGGCTTCGGAGGCTCCCTGCACGCGCACCTGTGCTGCCGACTCGGAATCGAGCATCACGTGCGCCTCGGTGGTCTCGTAGCGGATCTTGTCCTGCGTGTCCGTCACCGGCGTGCCCGCCGGGATGGTCACGTCGCCGGGCGAGCCGGGCCGGCGGCGGAAGGTGACCGTCCCGACGGCGCGTCCCGCGCGGAAGCGCTTGTAGCCGAGGAGCGCCACGACGCGGTCGAGGGCCGCGCCGGTGGCGGTCTCGACGAACCCGGAGTCGTAGGCGATGTTGAGCTGCCCGTAGATGCTGGCCAGCTCCGTCGCCACCGCCTCCAGCAGCGTGCGCGCCACGCTGCCGACGTTCACGTCCGTGATCGGGCTCGCCGCCGCGCTGCGCGGGTAGTAGTTGATGACGACATCCGTGCCGCTGACCGGCCGCTTTCCGAACGGCAGGAAGCGGATCGTGTCGAGCGAGTCGCTCGGGCCGCTGGAGGCGACGACCTCGTAATCGGTCAGGCTGAAGACGTGCGGCACCGGATCGTCGTCGGGCGTGCGGCCGGCGATGGTGCCGCGGACGAACGAGACGCGCTTGACCGGCCGCTGCTGCAGCGCGATCTGCGGCAGTACGTCGGGAGCGTAGATCACGGTCTGCGTCTCCGCCACGACGCCGCCGGTCAGCGACGTCAGCAGGTCCCGGACGATGTCGGGATACGTGCGATCCACTAGGCTCACAGCGTCACCTCCAGCGCGAGCGCCAACGGATCGTCGTCATCGACGGGCAGGACGGAGAAGGAGATGCGGATCGTGTCGGGCTGGGCCTGAACGGTTTCAATCGCGAGGCCGGTGACGTCGCGGACGCGGGGCTCCTGCGCCAGCGCCTCGAGCGTGTAGAGCCGCGCCAGGTGGCGGTTGGTCTCGTTGTTCTCGTGGCCGATCAGGTTGACCAGCCGGCTGCCGTATTGCGGATGCCCGAGCTCCGTCAGCGAGCCCTGCTTCGTGAGCAGCCGGAGCGTCAGCGCCTGCGCCAGGTTCTCGCGGCCCGTGGCCGCGCGCAATCCGACCAGGTCCCCGTTGCGGCCCGTCGGCCCGCCGGAGGCGATCTGCAGATCGAGGCTGCCCCACGAGTCGGCCGACTCCAGCGCGACGGCGCTGGCCGTGCCGACGTAGCGCGTCAGCGCGAGATCACTGCCGAGACGGCGGTAGCTCTTCGCCTTCACGTCATCCTCCGATCAACACCATGCCGGCGGCGATGACGCTGCCGGTCGGCGCGTCCGCCGGGTCATTGCAGTTCATTGCCGTGTCGCCCATGCGCGCGGCCATCTTTCCGCCGATCTTCACCGTGCCGCTGCCGGTCTGGATCGTGGCCTTGTTCGCGGGCGGTTTCTGGAACGAGGTTCCGGGCGGCGTGGGGATGTGCGCCGGCGAGTTGTCGGCCGTCGAGCCGACCACCGCCGCCGCCTGCCCGCCGATCTTGACGGTCGCGATCGTGCCGCCGTTGATCACGCCGCTGAACGGATGCGGCAGCGGCGTCGGCACCGGTCCCCCGGGCGACGGCACCATGACGATGTGCGTGTCCACGCCCACCACCTGATCGTTCGCTTTGGCTGCCGGCTGTCCCATCGTCGCCTCCTGGTGACCTCTCGCGAGAGCACCCCTCACCCCGGCCCTCTCCCCGCGCCTCCCTTCCCACCCGACCCGCGGGGAGAGGGGGAGTTGGGGGAAACAGTCCCCTCTCCCCGCGGGTGGCGGATGGTGGTGCGGGGAGAGGGTTAGGGTGAGGGGCGACATCAGTTCAGCTCCACCGTCGCGCCCGAGATCTTCACCGAGGCGTCGGCCTTGATCTCGATGTCCATCGCTTTGAGAGAGAGCTTCCCTTTCGTCTCCACCGTGACGTCGCCCGCCTGTTCGAGCGTGACCTTCGCGTCACCAGCCTTCAGCTCCGCTTTGCCATCCGAGGCGCCGCTCTGCGTCAGATCGAGCGTCACGTCCTGGGTCTTGAAATGAATGCCGTCGTCGTCGACCGCGAGCTCGATGCTCACGCTGTCGCCGGCGAGGGTGAGCGTCACCGAGCGCTTGCCGTCGGTGGCGACGCGCAGCTCGATGCGCTTCGTCTCCGCCGTCTCGTCGCCCGGCAGGATCGACACGAGCTCGCCCGGCGCGTTCTTCGGCGGCTCGACCTCTTCGTTGTAGAGGCGTCCGATGACGACCGGCGCGTGGAGATCGCCGCCCGCGAATGCGACCAGCACGAGGTCGTGCTCGCGAGGGATGGACGCGAAGCCGATGAACTGCACGGCGATCGGCACCTTCGGCAGGACCACACCGCTGTCGCGCAACTGCACGGTGCAGGCGTAGTCCGGACCGGTGGTGTGGACTTCCTGGACGACCGCCAGGCAGGGAGCGGCCTGCTGCGCCACTTCGTGCCGCGCGATCTGCTGGATCGTCTGGACCATGCGGTGCATCAGAAGGCCCCCGCAATCGCGCCGGCGAGAGAGCCCAGCAGCGCCATCGGATCGAAGGCGTCGCCGCCGCGCGAGAAGTCGGCGCGCGTGACGGCACCCATAGGCGCGAGGACGTGCCGCACGCGGCGCAGCCAGATCAGGTCGGAAGGGAAGCCGTCCGGCAGCTCCTGGATCTCGACGACCGTGCCCGGTCGCAGGTCGGGCTGAAGGAATGCTTCGAAATGGCCGGATGCGCGCGACGCACCATAGCTGCGCTGCCGCGACGCGCCGGCGCTGGCCGCGGCTTTCGCCGTGCGCAGCGCGGGCTGGGACGCCCAGCGCGCTTTCGCCGAGGGTCCGGCCGGCCGGCTGCCCCCGAAGAAATCGGTCACGGGCTTGAGCGCTTCCGGAACGCTGGTCGACCCCGCGCCGCTCTCGCCTGCCGCGACGAAGCTCTCCAGCCGCTCGGCCCGCGACGCGTGGTCGAGCGACAGCAGCTCGCGGCCGTACTTCAGCGCGACGGAGGCGGAGCTCGCGTCCAGCACCAGCGTCTCCAGCTCGTCGTCCGCGGTCACACGCGCGATGGCACCGCTCCAGTCGCAGACCCGCGCGATGTGCTCGTACGCGTTGCGGCCCGGATCGGCGGCGTACCACGCCAGGTCCACTCCGTCCTCGACGCCGGCGGTGGATACTCCCGCCTCGTCACACAGGCTCTTCACCACGTCGCCCGCCGTGACCTGCTCGTACGTGACCGCGGGACGGACGCGCGCCAGCAGTCCGCCGGCATCGAGTGCGCGCACGCGCGTGACGCCGAAGGAGCGGTGAATGGCCTCGATGGTGCCGGCGAAGACCGGCGCGTGCTTCTCTCCGTTGTCCAGCGTGAGCACCGCCGGATCGCCCGGTGCGGCCGATAGCGCCAGCGCGGCCGGGAACGTCACGGTCAGGCAATCGACGACCGGCGCCAGAGCCAGCGTGACCGTGATCTCGATCGCCTGCTCCTTGAAGCGTTGCGATCCGAGGTCGAGAGAGTAGGCCGGCAGGATCAGGGAGGTCATCCGGTGATCTCCTTGATGGAGCCGGCGATGGCTGTCATCCGATCGGCGGTGGCGCTGACTTCCCCGACTTTGCCGAGCAGCGGTGCGATCGGGTTGTCCAGTGCCGCGAGGTCCGCGAGACTGGCGAGGGCGCTGAGCTGATCGATGGCGCCCATCACCGTATCCGCCATATCCATGATCGCTCCAGCCTGCGCGGCGATGCCGTCCAGCACTCCGCCGAGCGCGCCGACGTCGAACCCGAGGTCCCCCATGCCGAAGTCGCCCAGGCCCCCGAACGCGCTGATCTCCGCCGGCGGCGGCAGCGGCGGGCTCTCCGCCAGGACAATGGAGTAGCCGACCTGGCCGGCCGGCCCCACGTGCTGCTCGGCGCGGAAGGACTCGATCACCATCTTGTCGATGGTCAGCGCCGTGGTGATGTCGGCCGTGAACGTGACTTCCTCGCCCGCCGCCGCTTTCTGCTGCAGCTTCTCCAGATCCGCGGTCGCGGTCTCGGGCAGCAGCACGCCGGAGAGCAGCACGCGGTGCGAGGCGCGTCCGAGACGCTGGTGCAACGTGCCCGGCAGCCCGGCGATCTTCTGGCGCACAAAGTCCTGGTCCGTCTCCTGACGGATGACCTGGACCGCCTTCAGCTCAATGTCGTCGATCATGGGCACGGGCATCGGTCACTCCTCCCCGAGTCCCATCTCGGCCGCAGCCTGCTCGAGGCGGTCGGCGAGCTCTTCGAAGAAGTCGTGAGGGGTGTCGCTTGTTGCCCGTGACCCGTTGTCCGTAGCCCGTTCGATGGCGGGGACGAGCGCGACGAGCGGGCCGTGGACCGGCTGCACTGAGGCCGTGTCGGTGGCAGCAACTGTCATCCCGAGCGTCGAGCGAGGGACCTGGGCGGGAGGCGCGGAAGGCATGGGCATCATGGCCCACCCGCGATCGCTACTCCCGACCGCCCATGTCATCCCGAGCGTCGAGCGAGGGACCTGGGTGGGAGGGGCGGCAGGCACGTGCCTCGCGCCCCACCCGCCCAGGTCCCTCGCTACGCTCGGGATGACATCGGCGCGAGGTTCTGCGTTGCCTGCGGCAGGCACGTGCATCGCGGCAGTCATCGCCACCACACCGATCGACTGCGAAGCCACGGCACGCGTCTGCACCTGCTCCGCTGTTTCCTCGTCCTGACGGACCTCCCGGACCGCTGGCGTCCCGCCGGCTGTTGGGCGGGCGTCTCGCCCGCCCGGGTGGGCGGCGGTCCGCTGGTCCTCGTCCGGTACGATCACGATCCGCGTCATGCTCGAGGAGGAGGACTCCTCCGCGACAACCACTTCCTCCGTCCCCTGCCCCAACGCCTCCCAAAGCGCCTCCACCTCCGGCGCGCTCCGGCTGTCAAAGTCCGCAGGCTTCAACCCCATCGCCCGGCACAGCCGCAGCGTGACCGTCGCCAGGCTCCGGCTGTCGAGCGGCACCGGCGTGGACGACGGCGATTCGCTCATCCACGCCGCCAGCTCCCACAACACCTCCGCATCCTCGGGCGCCAGCGGCGACGGGAGCTCCGACACCGT
Organism: uncultured Acidobacteriota bacterium; assembly: GCA_963821585.1. Lineage (GTDB taxonomy): Bacteria > Acidobacteriota > Thermoanaerobaculia > Gp7-AA8 > Gp7-AA8 > QHVT01. Next base: position 189,363 of record CAWGEI010000003.1, on the reverse strand, counting down.
ACACAGACGGATCACCTCGTCCCGCAGGAACTCGGATCCGAGATCCGCGAAGCGGGCCAGCGTCACCTTCTCGCGCCACTGCAGCGGGCGCACCGCCGTCTCCGCGCCGCCGAGCGTCACCGACACCCGGTCGTTGCGCAAGTCGAGACGGAAAGGCAGCCGTCGGGTACCGACGGCGATCTCCCGCCGTGCCGGATCGATCCGCGGAGGCATGGCTTACTCCTCGCGAACGCGGGTGGCGGTGAAGGCGTAGATGGTCTCCCCGTGCTGCTGCGCACTGAGGGCAAACGTCTTGTCCTCCATGTAGCAGGCGTCGAACGTCACCTTCCGCTCGGTGTCGCGATGCTTGAGCGTCGCGGCGATGGAGAACTCTTCGTTCGTCGACAGGAGACCGTCCAGCGTCACGTTGGCCGAGGCCACGCGGAGCTTGCCGGTGACCACCTTCAGCCCGAAGTAGACGCCGATCCGCTCGTCGGTGCCGATGGCGCCGACGTGCTGCCGGTTCTTGACGACGTTGTATTCGATGGACTGCAGCCCTTCGACGGTCTCCTCGTTCACCTTCACTTCGGATGCGAACGCGGTGTAGATCTGCGGCATGACTCAGCTCCTTCGGGGGATCAGTTCTGCACGAGAATGGTGGCGTAGACGTAGTCGATGGCCCGCACGGGGCGAACGGCGATGTCGATGCGCACGATGCCGTTGGCGAAGTCGGCTTGCGTGGAGTAGACGTCGACCTTGAACGCCGGGTCGCTGCCGTCCGTGCTCGGCACGATCGCGCCGTCGCGCTCCATCTGCAGCAGCATGGCGAAGATCTGCTGGCGTAGCGCGTTGCGCGTGCCGTCGTTGTTGAGCAGGCCGATGTACTTGTCGGCGATGGCCTTGACGCGGCGCACGGCCACGTCCGCCGTCCGCTGCACGTTGATCTGGCGCCCGCTCGTGAGCAGGCCCTTCACCACGATCGTGCCCACTTTGCGCTTCTTCGTCACCACCGCGATGTTCGCCGGGACCAGCTGCGTGAGCTGCGCGTCGGTGTACGGCACGAGCTGCGTGTCGGGACTGGCGATGGTCTTGAACGTCGGCGACTGGAAGTAGTCCTGCAGCCCGAGCAGCCCCGCCACCGCCGCCTCCGAGCCTGCCGGCGCGGAGAGGATGAAGTGGTTGCTGCGCACGTCGTCGGCGTGCTCGAGGATCTTCTTCACGTCCGTGTTCTCGGAGAAGCTGATGGAGCCGAGGCCGATGCGGTTGCGCGCGACGTCGGCCATCTTCGTGCAGTGGGCGACGACCGCCTGCTGCACCAGCTTCACGGCGGCGTCGTCGAGCTGGTTCGCGATGGACGCGATTACCAGGTCGACCTCCTCCGCCATCTCCAGCCGGTCGAGCGCGTCCTGGTAGTCGGCGACCGACGGAGCGAGCCCCCCGGCCAACCCGCGCGGACGCCCGATCTCCTCGGGGAACGTATCGGCGCGCAGGCGGACGAAAAGATCGCGGGCTCGCAGGTTCGGCGATTCCTCGAGCACGTTCACGATGTAGCGCGGGTCGTCCGGATCCATCGTCAGCGCCGTCAGCGCCTCGATCTGGTCGGCCCCGCGGAAGACGAGGATGTCGATGGTGGTACCGGCGTTCGAGCCGACGATCTGCACCGAAACGTCGGATGCGGTGTCGGACGCAGGTGTGAGCTCGAGCAGCGGCGGCGCGTCGTCCGCGGCGTCAGGCGCCTTGAGCAGCAGCGCCGGACCCTGGCCTCGTCCGCCGGCCATGCGCACGGACTGCGCGTCCGGCAGAGCGTTGGCGGCGCCGAACTGCACGGCGGAGTCGCTGATGCCCGCGATGTCCGCGGCGGCCGCGATCGGGTACGTCCGCGTCTCCTGCCCCTCGGTCACCACGTCGATGTCCGTCCGCCGGGTCAGCGCCGCGGAGAGCACGGGCTTGGGGATGGTGTTGCCGCGCTTTACGGCCACGACGGCGGAGTTGTTCTGCAGCTTCGCGATCAGCCCGTCGACGGTGTCGAAGGTGTCGGACGACACTTCCGCGCCGCCGACGAAGACCTTCATCGTGGAGGTCGTGGCCGGCGGGGTCGGCGCGACGATCGTCACCGTCACCGCGCCCGCGACGTCATCGCGGCGGCGCAGGTCGATGCTCGGCGCGTCGGCCGCGTCGACCAGCAGGAGACCTGCCGCATCGCGCACGGCGATGCCGATCCGGTTGCCGGTGCGGCCCGTCCGCTTCGCCGTCAGGGCGATCTCGCCCACGCCGGCTTTCAGCTTCGCTGTCGCGGCAGCCGCCGCCGCGGACGTGAACGCGGTCTTCGCCATCGGCCCGGGACGCGCGTCCTCGAACTCCGGATCGAGCGCCACCAGTACCCGGCTGCCGTCGTTGATCCGGTCGAAGAAGTAATCGGGACTCTCCTCATCCATCACCAGCCGGTTGAAGGACTCGATGAGGATGCCGGCGTAATACACGTCGAGATTCACATACTTCACGCCCCGCCCCGAGGCGGGCCGGACGCGGGTGACGCGCACGGAGACCAGGTTCCCCCAGATCCCCTCGGCACGCGCACGGAGAATGGCCACGTCCTCGCCCTCTTCGTCTTTCAAGAGGATCGACGCCTTCGCCCCGGTGCCGGCCGCCAGACGGGCCACCACGACCTGCGACACGCCGTTCGCGAGCGCGGTGCGCACCTCCGGCATCGTGAACCGGCTGGCCTGGCCAAAGAGCTCCAGGAACTCTCCCATATTGCCGATCGGCGTCGGATCGACCGGCCCGCGGTCAGCTACGCCGACCACGCCGAGAATGCCCGTCGCGCCCGGCAACACCGGCGACGGCTCGAAAAGAGTCCTGACCTGGACACCAGGGATGACGAGTGGAGATGCCATAGACGCTCCTTCGACCTTCTTTGAAGGAGTAGTGCGCCGAGCGTCGAATCCGTTTCAACGATTTATGAAGTGCGGCGACGACGAGTCGCCGCTTTCCTATCTTCGAGCGCTCAACGTGCAAAGATAAAAAAGCGGCGACTCGCCGTCGCCGCACTCCACACTAAACTTCCGCCATGTTCATCGAGCGCACCGTCCGCGACTCCGTCGCCACGATCACCCTCAACCGCCCTGACAAGCTCAACGCCTTCACCGGCACGATGCGCGAGGACCTCCTCGACGCGTTGGGCGCGTGCGAGGACGACGCGGACGTGCGCGCGATCATCCTCACCGGTGCGGGGCGCGCCTTCTGCGCGGGCGGAGACGTCGAGTACATGAGCGGGCTGCAAAAGACCGGCGACGTGCCGTCGTTCCGCAAGCTCCTCGACGCGGGACGCGACGTCATCTTGCAGATCGCGACCATGGGCAAACCGGTCATCGCCGCCATCAACGGCATCGCCGCCGGCGCCGGGTGCAACCTCGCGCTCGCGTGCGATTACCGCATTGCGGCCGAGGGGGCGAAGTTCAGCGAGTCATTCGTGCGCATCGGGCTGCACCCCGACTGGGGAGGGACGTGGCTCCTGCCGCGCCTCGTCGGCCGCAGCCGGGCGCTGGAGATCCTGATGACCGGACGGATGGTCGACGTCGCGGAGGCGCTGGCCATCGGCATGATCGATCGCATCGCGAGCGATGCCGTCGCCGAGAGCGGGCAATTCGCACGGACCCTCGCCGCCGCGCCGCCGATCGCTCTCGCGGGGATCAAGCGCGCCCTGCTCGCGTCGGAGCTGAACGGCCTGCGCGCACAGATCGACGTCGAGTCCGAGCACCAGCTCGCGTGCTTCCAGTCGAAGGACGCGGCCGAGGGGATGGCCGCCTTCTTCGAGAAGCGCGCGCCGGTCTTCCGCGGAGCAGCAGCCTCCTCGTAAGAGGCCGTTCACCGCCTTCGAGCGTGTGTTCACGCCTTTCGAGCGTGTGTTCACGCCTTTCGGGCGTGTGTTCACGCCTTTCGGGCGTGTATTCACGCCTTTTGGGCGTGTGTTCACGCCTTTCGGGCGTGTATTCACGCCTTTTGGGCGTGTGTTCACGCCTTTCGGGCGTGTATTCACGCCTTTCGAGCGTGTATTCACGCCTTTCGAGCGTGTGTTCACGCCTTTTGGGCGTGTATTCACGCCTTTTGGGCGTGTGTTCACGCGTTTCAGGGCCAGTAAGTGTGGTTGGGGTCAGACCGTCAGACCCCAACCACATTTAACTCCTCTTGATGATGACGATGGTCTCGTCATCCTTCTGCGGCGCCTCGTCGACGAAGGCGTCCACCGCTTCCGCGATCTGGTCGCGGATCAGGCTCGCGCCGGCGCCGATGTGCTCTTCGAGCAGGGCTTCCAGGCGCTCGTTCCCGAACTCGTTGCCGTCGATGTCCTCCGCCTCGGTGATCCCGTCGCTGTAGAGCACCGCGCAGGAGCCGGCCGGGAAGGCCCGGGTCTGGGCGACGTAGTGAGAGTTCGGGAGGATGCCGATGGGCAGGCCGTGCGACTTGATCGTGTCGATCTTGCCGTTCGCGATCAGGTAGCCGGGGTTGTGGCCCGCGTTCACGTACTGTGATGGTCTCGTGCTCGGAATCGATCGAGACCATGATCATGGTGATGAACTTGTTCTCGGCCGACCACTTGTGGATGTGGCGGTTGAGCTCCGTGGCGATCGCCCCGATCTCCCGCCCCTCGGCAAAGAGAAGCTGCACGACGGCGTGCAGGGCGGACACGAGCAGCGCGGCGGGCATGGACTTGCCGGCGACGTCGGCGACGAGCGCCGTGACGACGCCTTCGCGCACGAAGAAGGCGTGGTAGTCGCCGCCGACCTGGCGCGCGGGACGCGAGAGCGCGGCGATCTCGATGCCTTCGACCTGGGGGATGTTCTTCGGCAGAATGTCGCGCTGGATGGTCGCGGCCAGCTCGAAGTCGCGCTCCATGGCCTGCTTCTCCAGCGCCTCGACGTGCAGCCGCGCGTTCTCGAGCGCGATCGCGACCTGGTTGGCGAAAAGGGAGAGGAGGCGCAGCTCGTTGGCTTCGAACGGCGCGATGCCGCCGTCGCGCGTCTCACGGTCGGCGGCGGCGAGGACGCCGATGATGGCGTCGTTGCTCCCCTTGATCGGCACGGCCACGAAGGTCATGCAGTCGGGGAAGAGGCACTCGCTGTCGCCGTTGAACGTGAGCGGCTTGCCTTCGCGGATGAGGTCCCGGCTCAGCTCGAGGTCCGAGGAAGCCCTCGCGCACGTCGCCGAACGAGACGGTAGAGACGGAACTGGTCGCCTTCGCGCAGGAAGAGCGCCGCGCGGCGCGCGTTGGTCAGCGAGATCATACGGAAGAGGATCGCGTCCGCGAGCTCGTCGACGTTGAGGGTCGAGGCGATGGAGAGGCCGATGTCATACAGCGACTCGAGCTCCCACAAACGGTACTTGAGCTGGAAGTCGCCTTCGCGCGTCTCCTGCATCAGGCGCTGGTTGGTGAGCAGCGTGGAGAGGAACGCGGCGCCGGCGCGGACGAAGGCAACATCGTCATCGAGGCCGTCTTCGAGCTCGGGCGCCGCCAGCGCCAGGACGCCGACGGACTCGCGATGGGACTGCAGCGGAACGACGACCGAGGGGGCGGGTGAGACCGCGTCCTCGGCGCGCATGTCGAGGGCGAGGATCTCGGGCGCGACGCAATGGTGCGACTTCGCGGCGAGCCGCAGCTCGCTGCCGCGCGCGTCCCGCAGGTACAGCACGCCGGAATCGAAGCGGGTGTGACGCGCGAACGCGTCGAGGATCATCGTGCCCTGCGACGCGAGCCGGGGTCCGCTCCAGTTGCTGAAGCGCGTGGACGAACTCGGCGAAACGATGAGCCGCGGGCATAAACGGGAGGATATCAGTTCGACGAGTCCTGAGTCCTGAGTCCTGAGTTTATTTTGGCGAGCTCAGGAACCCAGGACTCAGCACTCAGGACTGAAAACTAGGCCAGTCCCATGTCCTTGATCGCGGCGTCCTCGTCGGCGTAGATCGCCGCGTAGTTCGCGAGGCCCATGATCTGGAAGGTCTTGTGGATGACGGGGGTCAGGCAGCAGAAGCCGATCTTGCCGCCCTTGTCGATCATCTTCTCGATGATCTCGATGAGGATGCTGATGCCGATGGAGTTGACGATCTTCGTCTCGCGGAGATTGAGGAGGAGCGAGCGAACGTCGGCATCCATGAGCTCGTACGCGCGGTTGGCGATCTCCTCGCCACCCACGTTGTTGATGTAGCCCTTCGTGTAAAGGATGGCCCCGTCCGCGCCGCGGCGGTCGACGGCGACTCTTAGTTCGTCTGTCATGTCTTCTCCAGCTGTTGAGCTCAACAGCTCATGAGTTCCTCTTCCCGTACTTCACCATGTGGATCGTCGTGCCGTCCGGCCTGGTCGAGATCCCGACCTCGTCCATGTGCGCTTCGATGATCTGAAGACCCCACCCGCGCTTGTGGACGGCGCCGAGCTTCGACGGCGGGTGCGCGCCTCGGTGACATCGAAACCTTTGCCGCGGTCGGTGATCCAGATGTCGATGCGCGAGTCGCCCTCTCCCAGTGAGGTGCCGGCGATTCTTACATAGATGCGTTTGTCGGCGCTACCGGAATGCTCCCGGGCGTTGATGCACGCTTCGATGATCGCGTGAGCCATCTCGTCGATGGATTCAGACGCCATCCCCAGCTCCCGGGCGAGGTTGCCGGCCGCGCGCGCGGCAGCGATCTCGATATCCGGGACCATCGGGAGCGTCAGCTCCATCTGCCGGTCGGCCGTCGCGGTCATGGCGAAGTCCTCAACGTTGCGGCGGCTAGAAGGAGAGAAACAGCGCGGCGGCGGTCTTGACCCACTGCGGGATGCCGCCGAGCTGGTCGAGCGCCAGCAGCGCGACGGTGTTCAGCGCCAGCATGCTGGGAAGGACGTAGCTCGCAGAGAGAACGGATTCGATTCTGGTAGTACGTGCGACGTTGTTCATGGTTGCCCCCCGATTTTCTCTGGGCCACCCAAGAGCAACGCGACTGCCACGGACTTGCGATCAGCTCGAAACCTCCTAAGTTGATGACGCGGCGTAGTTTACACGAACAGTCCACGAGAGGAAGAGATTTGGGTCACTGTGGCATTTCTAGGACATCATCGCAAGGATTCGCGTTCGTACCGTCGCAAGCCATTGTTTTTCAGTGAGTTGCTAATGAATGTCCCAATTGTCCACAGTGAGTGACTATTTGTCCCAACTCGTCCCGCTTGCGATAGAGCGTCTTGCGATCCACGCCCAGAATCTTGGCCGCTTTCGACATATTGCCCTTCGTGAATGCCAGCACGCGGGCGATGTAGCGCGCCTCCAGCTCGTCCAGTGTCGGCATGTCGCCAGAGAGCGCGGCCGCCGGTCCGCTCCCTGCCGCCTCCTCGGGCATCAGCAGGTCGCCCGGATCGATGACGGGATCGGTCGTCAGGGCCAGCGCGCCTTCGATGAGGTTCTCCAGCTCGCGCACGTTGCCGGGGAACGGGTAGCGCATCAGCTTCTGGAGCGCCTCCTGGGTGATGCGGACGTCGCGCAACCCTTCCCGTCTTGCCGTATTTGTCGAGGAAGAAGCGGACGAGCTTGGGGATGTCATCCCTCCGCTCGCGCAGCGGCGGCAGGGTGATCTCGACGACCTTGAGCCGGTAATAGAGGTCCTGCCGGAACTCGGCCTTCTCGATCATCTCCTCGAGGTTGCGGTGTGTCGCGGAGAGGATGCGCACGTCGACGGGGATGCGCCGGCGCCCGCCGAGCTTCTCGATCTCGCGCTCCTGCAGCACGCGCAGGAGCTTGGCCTGGAGCGTCACGGGGATATCGCCGATCTCGTCCAGGAAGATGGTTCCACCCTTCGCCAGCTCGAACCTGCCGGGACGGGCCTCGACGCCGGTCGCCACGCCGCGCTCGATGCCGAAGAGCTCGGACTCGAGCAGGGTCTCGGGCAGCGCCGCGCAGTTGATGGCCACGAACGGCCCGTCCTTCCGCGGCGAGTTGCCGTGGATCAGGCGCGCCACCATCTCCTTGCCCGTCCCCGACTCCCCGCGAATGATCACGCTGGCCTGCGAGTCCGCCACGCGCGCGACGAGGTCGATCACGCGCTGCATCTTCGCCGAGTCGCCGACCATCAGCCGGTCGGAGTAGTCGCGCAGCATGCGCTGCTTGAGGGCGCGGTTCTCGTCTGCCAGCGTCTCGCGCACGAGGTCGAGCTTGTGGAAGCTGCGCGTGTTCTCGATGGCCGCGCCGCCGATGGAGCCGATGGACTCGAGGAAGCGGAGGTCGTCCTCGATGAACGCGCCGGCCTTCGTCGCACCGCGCACTTCCTTGCCCCCGACGCCGATGACGCCCAGGACGGCGTCGCCGGAGATCATCGGCGCGATCAACAGGTCACTGCCGGGATTGCCGAGGAACCTGGAGACCGTGACCATCATCGCCTCGCGGGAGGCCAGGACCTGCTTGATCGGCGGCTCGATGAGCATCAGCTCCGGCGCCGTCACCTCCAGACCGAATGTGAAGTGCGTCTGGATGTTGAGTTTGTCGTCGAGGGAGAAAACGAAGCCGGTGGTCGCGTCGAGGACCGCCACCGCGCGGTGCATCAGCTCCTCGAGCAGCTCATCCTCGGGGCGCAACGTATTCAGCGCGCGCCCGACGTCGTACAGCGCCTCCAGCTGGAGGAGCTTGCGGCGTAACTCGAACTGACTCGCAGCCGGCATCTATTTTCCGAGGGCTTTCCTGCATTCTCCCAGGAGAAAGTCCCCGTTCCAGGTGTCATAGAACGCCGTGTCGAGCGTGTAGATTCTGATGAGCAGGGCGTGCGCTTCGTCGAAGCGGCCGGTCTTCATCAGCGTCCGTGCGAGGAAATAGCTCGAGCGGATGGTCTGTGCATCCTTGGCGTCGCGGTCGACGATGACGCGGAACAGGCGCTCTGCGTTCGCGAAATCGCGGCGCTGGTAGGCGCACAGCGCCTGCTCGTAGTCGCCGGGCAGGCCGCAGGTTGTTGGAGGCGCGGCGAGCGCGGCGGAGCTCAGCAGTGCGAGAATGAGCAGCGTCGTGCGAATCACCTGCACAGTGTGGCCCATGCGAGGGCGTCCCGGCAATGCGGGGGCGCCGTTCACTTTAGGCGAGCGCGCCCCTCACCCGGCCTTCGGCCACCCTCTCCCCGCGCTCACGCTCGGGGAGAGGGGATCACAAGGTTCCTTCTCGCGAGCGATGGGCTATCTATTTGGTTTCTGGAGAGATGCACGTTTCTCTCGCCCTTCTCCCCTCCGTGAGGGGAGAAGGTGCCGAAGGCGGATGAGGGGTTGTCTTCATCCTAAAGTGAACGCCATTGCGGCATCCCCGCAGGATCTCCCATGCGCTTAGGCATCCTCGGCGGCGGACGCGCCGCATGGGCATTCGGGTCCGCGTGGAAGCGGATCGGTTGGCCGCTCTCCGGCGTCTGGCTGCGCGACGAGTCCCACAGCCACATCCCCGAGCTCCTCGAGACCTCCCGTCTCGACCTCCCTGACCTCGCCGCCGAATCCGAGATGCTCCTCATCGCCGTGAGCGACCGCGCCATCCCCGAGTGCGCCATCGCCATTCCCGACACCGAGGCGATCGTGTTCCATGCGAGCGGATCGATGACGGCGATGCGCGGCGGGTTCTCGCTCCATCCGCTCAGGTCCCTGCCCCCCGTCGGGCAGCCCAGCGACCTCGAAGGCACGCTGCTCGTCTTCGAGGGCGACCACAAGCGCACCGCCAAACTGATCGCCGCCGCGGTCGGCGCGCGCTTCGCGGAGATCGCGCCGCACCAGAAAGCGCTCTACCACGCCGCCGCGGTGTTCGGCTCGAACTACGTCGCGGCCTCGCTGGAGATCGCGCAGCGGCTCATGGAGCGCGTCGGACTCGACGCCGTCCGCGAAGACCTCGTCGCCCTCGCCGCCTCGGCGATCGAGAACTGGCGCAGCCACACCGATGAAAAGCGCTTCACCGGGCCCGCGGCGCGCGGCGACGACGCGGTGCTCCGCGCGCACGCCGACGCGCTCCAGAAGGACCCGCAACTCGCGCAGCTTTACGAACTTCTGGCTGCCGAGCTCCAGGGTGCGCTCCTTGCTACGAAAAAGTAGCGGGTGCTAGCATCGCTGGTCTCTCGAACGGGCGACTGCCATGGTCTTCTTCAATTACGCAACGATGCAGATGGCTGCGAAGATCGTTTATTACGGTCCGGGCCTCTGCGGGAAGACCACCAACCTCCATCACATCTACACCAAGACGTCGCCCGGCAGCCGCGGCGAGATGGTCAGCCTGGAGACCGAGACCGACCGCACCCTCTTCTTCGATCTCCTGCCCATCGACGTCGGCGTGATCGGCGGCTTCAAGACCCGCCTGCAGCTCTACACCGTCCCCGGCCAGGTCTTCTACAACACCACCCGCAAGCTCGTGCTGAAGGGCGTCGACGGGATCGTCTTCGTCGCCGACTCCCAGATGGCCATGCTCGACGCGAACATCGAGAGCCTCGGCAACCTCCGCGAGAACCTGCACGAGATCGGCGTCGATCTCGACGAGCTCCCGCTCGTGCTGCAGCTGAACAAACGCGACCTGCCCAACATCGCGCCGATCGGCGTGATGACCAACGCGCTCGATCCCGACGACAAGCTCGATTTCGTCGAAGCCGTTGCTTCCGTCGGCACCGGCGTCTTCGAGACCCTGAAACTGATCTCCAAGCTCACGCTCCGCACGCTGCGGCGCCGCATGACCGGCGACGAGCCGGTGCGCCCCATCCCTCCCGCCGGCCGCGCGCAGTTCAAGATCCGCGACGAGAACGCCACCCGCACCCTCGGCGGCAGCGTCGCCGTGCCCGTGATCGACGAGGAAGATCTCCGCGAGCCGGAGCCGGTCGAGGAAGCTCCGGCACCGGCGATTGACACCGAGGAGACGATCGCCGAGCCGGAAGTCGTGGAACCGGAGCCGGAACCGGAACCGGAGCCGATCATCGAGGTGGCGCAGACGCCTGAGCCCGAGGTCGTCCCCGAGGTCGAGGTCAAGACCGTAAAGGTCCGGTCTTCGGTCGACGTCATGTCGGAGCTCGAAGCGCTTCGCAAGCGCGCCACCCAGACCACCACGAAAGCGCCGAAGCGGGACATCTTCGCCGACCTCGAAAACCTGCGCCCCAAACGCGACCTCCACCGCACCCTCCACGTCCAGCTCCCCCAGGACGTCCTGACCCGCACCCGCACCGTTCGGGTTACACTATCGTTCGAGGACGGAAGCGCCGGCGTGATCGAGACCCGGGACCAGCAGCTGGAACTGGGCGATACCTCCGACGTCCAAAGCCTCTCGGTCAACCTGAAAGTCGATCTCCAATAGGCCGCCGCAGGCCGGGGAAGCGAGGGGGGTGCGCGATGCGCAACACATTCCTGTTGTCAGTTGTGGCTCTCTATTCCGTTGCGTGCGCGACGTCCGTGCCCGCCCCGGTGTCGGCAGTCCCTCCTCCGGTGGCCGTGGCACCTACGGTCACCGCGAAGTTCGACGCCGACCAGTTCCGCACTGAGCTCGAGGCGGCCTACACCCACATCCTCTCCCGCACCGACGTCAAGACGCCGCCCCCCGACGCGCCCACCGTCGACATCGAAGCCGCGGCCTCCATCGACATCCCCGAGCACCGCACCATCAATTCCGCCGTCCGCCTCTTCAGCGTGGACATGAAGGACTCCATCCAGACCTCGCTGACCCGTTCGGCGAAGTACAAGAACCTGATCGACAAAGCCCTCGAGGAGCAGAAGCTCCCGAAGGGACTCGCCTACCTGCCGGTGATCGAGAGCGCGTACATGGCGACGCTCACCTCGCGCGCCGGCGCATACGGAATCTGGCAGTTCATGCCCGACACCGCGCGCGAGTACGGGCTGCGCGTCGACTGGTGGGTGGACGAGCGCGCCGATCCCGAGCGCTCCACGCGCGCCGCGGCGGCGTACCTGAAGGACCTCCACCGCACGTTCGACGACTGGTCGCTCGCCCTCGCGGCGTACAACTGCGGACCGGGACGCGTGAAGCGCACATTGAAGGAAGCGGGCGCCTCGACGTTCTGGGAGCTGCTCGACAACGGCCTCCTGCCGAAAGAAACGCGCGGCTACGTGCCGACGTTCTACGCCACGCTGCTCATCGCCAGCGATCCGGACACCTACGGATTCGAGCTCGGCAAGCCCCGCGATGTCGATGCGAAGCACGTCGACGTGCGCGGTCCCGTGTCGCTCGCGTACATCGCCGAGGCGATCGGCGTGGACGAAGACATGCTCAAGGACATGAACCCCGCGCTGCGGCGAGGCGTGGTCCCTCCCGGACGCGCGGCCGTCCGCGTACCGTCCAAGCACGCCGAGACGCTGCTCGCACGCGCCGACGCGCTGCGCGAGGAAGACGCGTACGTGAAGTACTGCAAATTCACCGTCCGCGACGGCGACACGATCAAGAAGCTCGCCCGCAAGATCGGCGCGAAGCCGGAGATGATCCTCGCGATGAACAACCTCGACGAGAACGATCGCGTCAAGGCCGGCAAGTCGATCTACCTCCCCGTCCGCGCCCGCGAGCTCGGCGCGCTCCTCTCGCAGAGCGATTCGTTCTATGCGGTGAAAAAGGGCGACACCCTGTTCTCGATCGCGAAGAAGAACGAGCTGTCGGTGGACGAGCTGCGCGACCTGAACGATCTCTCGCGCAACGCAAAGCTGCGCATCGGGCAGAAGCTGCGCATATCGGCCCCCCGGACGCTCACCGCCGGCGGGATGTAGATCCTCTGTCGCCCGCTACGCGGACTCGTGTTTTTTGCCCACACCGCGTTCTCCCGGCTGAAGCCGGGAGCTATTCCCTGCAGCCCGCTACGCGGGCTCCGATTGCCGCCGTAGGCGGCATCAGACAATAGACCCCGGCTTCAGCCGGGGGGACGCCGGGCGTGGGTGCGAACGAGCCCGCGTAGCGGGCGACAGGAGTGGCCTTCCTTGAAATCCCAGCCCCTCACTGCTAGTTTGCCCGGTCACCATGGCCGATAGCAGTGACTACAAGAAAACTCTCAACCTGCCCCAGACCCCCTTCTCCATGAAGGCCAACCTGCCGCAGAACGAGCCCAAGCGGCTCGAACGGTGGCGGGGCATGAACCTCTACCAGCGCATCCGCGAAAAATCCGCAGGCCGCCCGAAGTTCATCCTTCATGACGGCCCGCCCTACGCCAACGGGCGCATTCACATCGGCCACGCCCTCAACAAGACCCTCAAGGACATCGTCGTGAAGTCGCGCACGATGCTCGGCTACGACTCGCCGTACATCCCGGGGTGGGACTGCCACGGCCTCCCCATCGAGCACGCCGTCGGCAAGGAGCTCGGCTCGAAGCGCGCGGAGATGTCGGCCGCCGAGATCCGCCGTGCCTGCCGCACGTTCGCCGCGAAGTTCGTCGACGTCCAGCGCGAGGACTTCATCCGTCTCGGCGTCTTCGGCGACTGGGACCATCCCTACACCACGATGTCCTTCGACTACGAAGCCGACATCGCCGACGCCCTCGGACGGTTCTTCGCCACCGGCGCGGTCTACAAGGGCCTCAAGCCCGTGCACTGGTGTACGTACGACCAGTCGGCGCTGGCGGAGGCGGAGGTGGAGTATCGCGATCACACGTCGCCGTCGGTGTACGTGCGCTTCCGCATGACGGACGAAGCCGTACAGGAGCTCGATCTCCCGATCGAGAAGCCGCTCTACGCGATCATCTGGACCACGACTCCCTGGACGCTGCCCGCGAACCTCGCCATCGCCGTGAAGCCCGACTTCGACTACACGGTCGTCGAGAACGACGGCGTGAACTACCTCCTGGCGACGCAGCTCGTCGAGTCCGTGACGAAGAAGTTCGGCTGGACGGACTACAAAGCGGGCAAGGTCTACAAAGGCTCCACGCTCGAGCACCTCCGCTACCGCCATCCCTTCATCCACCGCGAAGGCGTCTTCGTCCTCGGCGACTACGTCACTCTCGACGCGGGCACGGGCCTGGTCCACACGGCGCCCGGCCACGGCGCGGACGACTTCGCGACCGGCCGCCGCTACGGCCTCGACATCTATACGCCCGGTCAATCATCGCGGCGAGTTCACGCCCGAGGTGCCGTTCTGGGCGGGGCTGCACGTATTCAAGGCAAACCCGCAGATCGTCGAGCACCTGCGCGAGACCGGCGCGCTCGTGCACGCCGAGCAGATCACCCACTCGTACCCGCACTGCTGGCGCTGCAAGAACCCGATCATCTTCCGCGGCACCGAGCAGTGGTTCGTGTCGATGGACCAGACCGGCCTGCGCAAGCGCGCGCTGGAAGAGATCGACAAGGTGAAGTGGGTCCCGGCCTGGGGCCGCGACCGCATCTACGGCATGATCGAGAACCGCCCCGACTGGGTCATCTCGCGCCAGCGCCTGTGGGGCGTGCCGATCACCGTTCTCTATTGCGAGCAGTGCAACGAGACCGTCTCGTCGCCCGAGCTGTTCGCGAACGTGACGAAGTACTTCCGCACGCGAAGGCGCGGACTCTTGGTACGAGCGCCCCGTCTCGGACTTCCACGACCAGCCCTGCGCGTGCGGCAGCACATCGTTCCGCAAGGAGACGGACATCCTCGACGTCTGGTTCGACTCCGGCTGCTCGCACATCGCCGTCCTGAAGACGCGTCCCGAGCTGGAGTGGCCGACGAACGTCTACCTCGAAGGCCACGACCAGCATCGCGGCTGGTTCCACTCGTCGCTGCTCGTCGGCGTCGGCATCGAGGGAGGCGCGCCGTTCCGCGAGGTCGTCACGTGCGGCTTCATCCTCAATGAGTCGGGCGACAAGATGTCGAAGTCATCCGGCAACGCGCTCTCGCCGCAGGACGTGATCAAGCAGAGCGGCGCGGACATCCTCCGCCTCTGGGTCTCGGTCAGCGACTACACGGACGACATGCCGTTCGGCCCGCAGATCCTCGCGCGCACGGCGACGGCTACAGCAAGATCCGCAACACCGCGCGCTTCCTGCTCGCGAACCTGAGCGACTTCGATCCCGCGAACGACGCCGTGCCGCTCGATCAGCTGCAGCCGCTCGACCGCTGGATCCTCGACCGCGCCGCGCGCACCGTCGAGCGCTGCCGGCAGGCGTACGAGGAGTACGAGTTCCACGCCGTCTATCACCGCATCCTCGAGCTCTGTACCGTCGACCTCAGCTCGATCTACCTCGACGCGTCGAAGGACACGATGTACTGCGAGGCGCCCGCGTCGCCGGAGCGCCGCAGCGGGCAGACCGCGATGTACGAGGTGCTGCGCGGCATGACCACCGCCATCGCGCCGATCCTCACCTTCACCGCGGACGAGATCTACGAGGCCATGCCCGGCGAGAAGGAAGCGTCGGTACACCTCGCCGACATCCCGAAGCTCACGTCGTCCCTGTCCGCCGCGGACGCCGATGAATGGAAGCGCGTCCTGCAACTGCGCGACGCCGCCCTCGCGGTGCTCGAGCGCGCGCGTGCCGCGAAGCAGATCGGCCAGTCGCTCGAAGCCGACGTCAGGCTGCACGGCGACGTGAAAACGAGCATCGATCTTGCGAAGCTGTTCATCGTGTCGCACGTCGACATCGTGCCCGCGGATGAAAGCGTCGCCGATTTCACCAACATCGAAGGCTTCGGCCGCGTCGGCATCTCCATGACCCTCGCCCGCGGAAAGAAGTGCGGGCGCTGCTGGCAGTACCGTGAAGAGGTCGCCGAGGAAGGTGACCTCTGCGCGCGCTGCCAGAAAGTCGTCGACGAGCTCGCGCCGCAGGAAGTACCGACCGCGTAACGCGCTACACTAGAGTCTCAAATTTAGGAGGTAATCGCGTGGCCCTGAAAAAGAAGGACATCAAGAAAACGGCTGACAAGATCGTGAAGAAGGCGAAGTCCGCCGCATCCGACGTCGCGGACAAAGCCAAGGACGTGAAGAAGGCCGTGGTGAAAGCCGCGAAGCCGAAGATCAAAGACGCGAAGAAAGCCGTCCGCGCCACCGCGAAGGGCGCCCTCAAAAGCGCCTCCAAGACGCTCAAGAAGGCTTCGAAGAAGATCTGATCCGAGTCGAGTGCGTTACGCCGACCTGCACACCCACACGTATCACTCGGACGGCACGCGCTCCCCGAAGGAAGTGGTCGATGTCGCGCAGGCGCACGGCATCGACATCCTCGCCATCAGCGATCACGACAACCTCGCCGCGTACTTCGAGATCCGAACGTACGCGGACGAGCGTGGCGTCACGCTGATCCCCGCGATGGAGCTGTCGTGTGAAGTCGACGGCGTCGACGTCCACGTCCTCGCCTACGCCTTCGACGCGACGGACGAGCGCATCGAGCGCCGACTCGAAGGATTTCGCGGAACCCGCCACGACCGCGGCTATGCGATCGTCGCGAAGCTCCGCGCCCTCGGCCTCAACATTTCCGCCGAGCGCGTCGACCAGCTCGCGGCCGGCGGCGCGATGGGACGCCCGCACGTCGCGCGTGCCCTCGTCGAAGCCGGCTACGTCGCCTCGGTCAGCGAGGCCTTCGACAAATACCTCGGCACCGGCAAGCCCGGCTACATCGGCAAGGAGCGCTTCGCGATCACCGAGGCGGTGGCGCTGATCCACAGCGCGGGAGGGGTGCTGTCCATCGCCCATCCCACGCTCTATCCCGACCACACGCTGCTCGTCCCCCGCCTCCTCGACGCCGGCATCGACGCCGTCGAAGTCCTCCACCCCCAGGTCGACGACGGCAACCGCGAGCGCTACACCAACATGGCCCGCTTCCGCGGCAAATTCACCACCGGCGGCTCCGACGACCACGGCACCGTCAAAACCTCGGAGACTCTCGGCACGATCAAAGTGCCCGAATCGATGATCGGACCGATCCTCGATCGAATGTAGGGCGCGGCTTCAGCCCGCCTTCTCGTGGGTGGGGGACGTCCCCCACCCACGAGAAGGCGGGCTGAAGCCACGCCCTACGTTTCACTTCTTCACGTAAGTCTCCAGCCACCGATCCATCTCCCACATCATGTGCAGCACCGACTCCCGCGCGCGATACCCGTGCGCCTCGTACGGCAGCATCACCAGCCGGGCCGTCCCGCCCAGGCCTTCATCGCCTGGAACAGCCGTTCGCTCTGGATCGGAAACGTCCCCGTGTTGTTGTCGTCCACGCCGTGAATCATCAGCATCGGCTCGTTGATCTTCTGCGCGTGCGTGAACGGCGACATGCGCATGTACGTCTCCGGCGCCTCCCAGAACGTCCGCTCCTCGGCTTGGAAACTGAACGGCGTGAGCGTCCGGTTGTACGCGCCGCTGCGCGCGATGCCGGCGCGGAACAGATCGCTGTGCGCGAGCAGGTTCGCGGTCATGAACGCGCCGTACGAGTGTCCGCCGACGGCCATCTTCGCGCGGTCGCCGACGCCGCGGCGCACCACCTCGTCGATGATCGCCTGCGCGCCCGACACGAGCTGCTCGACGTAGGTGTCGTTCGGCTCGCGATCGCCCTCGCCGATGATCGGCATCGACGGATCGTCGACGATCGCATATCCACGGAGCAGCCACGGCAGCGGCGTCATCGGATTCACGCGGATGAAGCGATACGGCGAGTCCGTGACCTGCCCTGCCGCGCTCGCGCTCTTAAACTCTTGCGGATACGCCCACATCAGCACCGGCAGCCGCCCGTCGCGCGCGGGGTCATAGCCCGGCGGCGTGTACAGCGTCGCGGTGAGATCGACGCCGTCCGCGCGCTTGTAGCGGATCAGCTCCTTCTTCGCGCCGGCGAGCTGCGGCGTCGGGTGCGGGAAGCTCGTCAGCGCGCGGGACGAAATCGCGCGCAGATCGCGCACGTGGAAGTTCGGCGGCTCGTTCACGGCCTCACCCCGCGTGACGATCGTGCGTCCTTCGTCGAGCATCTGGACCACGTACTCGTAGTGCGGCGACGCGGACTGCCAAAGCCGCTTCGCCTTCTTCGTGCTCAAGTCGTACGCATCGACGAACGGCCGGTCGCCCTCGGACGACGCACCCTCGCCATTGAGATACATGATCCGCCCCTTGTTCGCGGTGCGGAGCACCCACGTCCCGGCCGGCGTCATACGCACCATCGGCTTGCCCGGATCGCTGTAGCGGTCCTCGAACGAGCGATCGCTCAGCAGCTCCGGCGCGGTCGACGGCGATCCCGGACGCACGCGCCACCGCCGGACTTTCCGCGACTTCCACCAGAGCTCCTCGACGATCGCAAGGTCGTCGCTCGCCCAGGTGATCCCATCCGTCCGCAGCGCCAGCGTCACGAGCGTCGTGGGCTCACCGCTGAACGGCGCCGCGAGCATCAGCACGCGATCGCGCTGCGCCGCTTCGGTGCGCGGATTGCCGCCGTCGAGCGCCTCGAGCCACGTGAGCGTCGCGGGCTTGTCCGCACGCCACGTCACGTCGCGCACCCCCTCGGGCACGGCATCGAAGTCGGTCGGAACGTTGTCCTGCAGAGGCAGGTCGGCGAGCTGGCGCACGACCTGCCCGTCCCGATCCCAGATCTCGATGCGGCGGGGGAACGTCCCCTCAGGAACGATGTACGAGAAAGGACGGTGCATGCTCTCGACGAGGATGAAGTTCTCGTCGGGCGACGGCTCGAAGTCCGCGATCATTGCCGCCGCGCCGAGCTGCTTGACGTCGCCGTTCATGGAGACGACCGCGAGACGCGACTGCATGTGATGCTCGAAAAGACTCTCGTCGTACGGCGACTTGAGCAGATCCTGAAACGTGCGCGTCGGCGCTTTGCGCCCGAGGCTTTCCTGGATGACCGGTGAGGAGGGGATGCGCGGCGCGGCGGGGGCCGTCGCGGGAGCGGCGACGAGGCGCACCAGGAAGGAGTCGTCGCCCAGCCAGTGGAACGGCTTCGACGTCGTCGTCGCGTTCAGCGCCACCGCGCCGACACGCCACACCTTCGCCGCCGCGGCGTCGCCGGCCCACAGCTCCAGCGCGTCCTCGGCCGCATTCGTGAACGCGAAGTTGTTCCCGTTCGCGGCCCACGTGACATTGCGCGCGCGCAGCGGCGACGGCAACCCGGCGAGCGGCTTCGCGGTGCCCGTCGAGAGCTGGAGAACGCGCAGGTCCCGGCTGTACCCGAAGCGCGTCTGCTCGTGATTCCGCGGATTGAAGCGCAGCCCCGCGATTTTCAGCTCCGGCTGCGCGAGATCGGCGATCGTCAGGAACAGCGGCGGCTCGGCGAGGACCGCGAAGTCCCCGGGCCCGACGTTCATCCCCGGCGTCGGCGG
This sequence comes from uncultured Acidobacteriota bacterium, assembly GCA_963821585.1. Taxonomy (GTDB): domain Bacteria; phylum Acidobacteriota; class Thermoanaerobaculia; order Gp7-AA8; family Gp7-AA8; genus QHVT01. The sequence goes on along the minus strand of CAWGEI010000003.1, from coordinate 170,179 downwards.
CGCGTCGACCAGCGCCGCCAGTTCCTTCGGCGGCATCTGGTAGGTGTCCTGGGCAACAGCGGGAAGGACGGCAAGGACGGCGAGCAGCAGAGCCAGCGACGTGGTCTTTCTCATGCAGGCGAAAACATAGCACGTGCCCCTCCCTATCTTCTTCGCCCTCCTCGCCCTCGCGCTCATCGGCGACGCGCGGGTGATGCTGTTCGTGATGAACCGCATCGTCTTCGGCGGCCATCGCGGGGAGAAGTCGAAGCTGCACTGGCTCCTCTACGCGGTGCCGCCGCTTCTGCTGCTGCTCACGCTGCTCATCTGGCCGTTCCGCACAAAGCTCGGCATGGCCTGGCTTCTCATCGCCGCGGTCATCGGCACGTACTGGATCTTCGACCGCGCGCGCGTGCTCATCCAACGCGACCAGCCGGTGGCAGGCACGCGCACGCTGGAGCCGGAGATCGTCAAGCTGCGCAAGGCACACATCCCGTTTGCGTCGCTGCGCAAGCTGGGCGCACACAACGACGTCTACGACATCGAAGTCACGCGCCACGAGGTCTTCATCGACGACCTCCCGCCGTCGTTCGACGGCTACCGCATCGCGTTTCTCACCGACACGCACGTGGCGTCGTTCATGCGCCGCGGGCTGTATCGCGAATGCGTCGCGCAGGCCATGCGCTTCGATCCCGACCTGATCCTCCTCGGCGGCGACTTCGTCACCTGGGAGCGGCACATCCCGCTGATGGCCGAGGTGCTGCTGACCGGACTGGAGGCGCGGGACGGGGTGTATGCGGTCCTCGGCAACCACGATTACTGGGCGAACGCCGACGGCGTGATCGCCGCCATGACCGCGCGCGGCGTGCGGTTCGTGATCAACCGGTCCATCATGGTGAAACGCGGCGATGACGCGATCGCGCTCGTCGGGATCGACGAGCTCTATCGCGGCGAGCCGGACGTCGACACCGCCTTCGCCCTCGTCGATCCACGGGTCCCGTGCCTCGGCCTGAGCCATCATCCCGACATCATCGGCCTCCTCGACGGCAAGCGGGTCGACCTCCTCGTCTGCGGGCATACGCACGGCGGACAGATCCGCGTCCCGTTCTTCGGCGCGATCGTCGTGCCGTCGAAACACGAGGCACGCTACGCCAGCGGATTTCACCGGGAGGAGAGGGTGTTGATGTACGTCAGCCGCGGCATCGGCGCGATTCCCCCGCTGCGTATCCTGTGCAAGCCGGAAGTCGCGACGTTCACGCTGCGGCAGAAACCTCTGTCATCCTGAGCCGCGGAGACGGCGAAGGAACCCCTGCCGGTAGCACGTGAAGCGCGCAAATCAGGGGATCCTTCGCCGTCTCCGCGGCTCAGGATGACAGTCAAAAATGCCCACGAAACTGTCTGAAGTCTGGCCCGAGCTCGAGCGCGTTGCGCGTTCCGAGGGCGTGGTCCACCTCGGCGCCAGCACCCTGGATGACGAGCACGCGGAGCTGTTCGCCAACTGGATCGCGCACGGACATCACGCCTCGATGGCGTATCTCGCGAAAAACACCGCCGTCCGCTCCGCGCCGGCCGACCGCTTCCCGTGGGCGCGCTCTATCGTGTCGATCCTCGTCCCCTACGCATCCGAGCGCCCGCACGCCGACCAGAACGCGCTCAGCCACCACATCGCGCGTTACGCTTTAGGCGACGACTACCACGACATCCTCGACCGCATCCTGCGCAAGTTCGAGGAAGCGCTCCCCGGCGTGAAGAGCTGGCGCTACGTCGACACCGGCCCCCTCTCCGACCGCGCCTACGCCGCCCAGGCCGGCCTCGGCTGGATCGGCAAAAACGGCATGCTGATCCACGAGAGCGACGGCTCCTACTTCTTCATCGGCACCCTCGTCACCGCGCTCGAGAACGACCTCTCCGCCGCCATCGTCGCCGACCGCTGCGGCACCTGCACCAGCTGCCTCGACGCCTGCCCCACCAACGCCATCCTCCCCGACCGCACGCTCGACTCCGCCCGCTGCATCAGCTACGCGACCATCGAGCACCGCGGCCCCCTCGACCCCCACGTCGCCGCCCACCTCGAAGGCAACACCTTCGGCTGCGACATCTGCCAGGAAGTCTGCCCCTGGAACCGCGCCCCGGTCCCGCCCCACCCCGCGTTCCTCCCCCGCGACGAATACCGCGCCACCCCCGTCACCGACCTCCTCCGCTACACCCAGGCCGACTTCTCATCTCTCTTCCGGAGAAGCCCCATCAAGCGCGCCAAGCTCACCGGCATGCAGAGAAACGTCGCCGCGTTGACAGAGGAGGCGGACCGAGGGATTCTGAAGATATGAGCAAGACAGTGACGGTGGAGGAACTGCGGGACAGGCCGGACGAGCTGATCGACGCGATCGAGCACGGTGAGGCGGTCACGATCCTGCGAGAAGGTCGGCCGATCGGGAGTTACTCGCCGTGCATCGTGCGTGGCGTTCCCTACCCGTTCCGCAATCTGAAGATCACTCCGCTCGAAAAGCCCCTTGGAGTCGACGCGGTCGAAATCCTGGTCGAAGAACGAGAGCGAGAACGCTCGGGCAAGAAGTACGGTCTGTGATCGCCCACCTCGACTCGTCGATCGTCCTCCGCATCATTCTCAAGCAAGCGAATCCGCTTGCACAGTGGGACGAGCTTCGCGAAGGCATCGGCAGTCCTCTTCTGGCGGTCGAATGCCACCGCACGCTCGATCGCTTTTGGAGAGAAGATCGCATCACCGATGCGGAGTTCGCGGCAAAACGGACAGAGATGAGCGCCATCGTCAAACACATGGGGCTCGTTCCACTCGATGATCGCGTCCTCGACGCAGCATCGCAACCAATGCCCACGGTCATTGCAGCATTGGACGCGATCCATCTCGTGTCGGCGGTCCTGTACCGCGCGTCCCAGCCTCCCGATGAACGACCCATCTATTTCGCCACCCATGACAAGCAACTCGCCAACGCCGCCCGCGCCATGCACTTCGACGTAATCGGAAGTCCCGCGTGAGCCACGACGCCATCGGCCCCTCGTGCCTGAACTGCAACACCCGCCTGCACGGGAAGTACTGCCACGCCTGCGGCCAGAAGGCCACCTCGGCGAGCGTGAAGCTGCACGACTTCGTGCACGAGGCGACGCACGAGTTTCTGCACCTCGACGGGAAGATCCTGAAGACGCTGAAGCTGCTGGTGACGAAACCGGGGCAGCTCACCGTGGAGTTTCTGGAGGGGCGGCGGTCGCGGTATGTGTCGCCGCTGCGCGTGTATCTGACGTTCAGCCTGATCTTCTTCACCCTCGCGGCGATCCTGCCGCGCGGGCTGGAGGGCGCAGTCAAGGTGCGGAGCGGCACGGGGCTGCAAGGCGACACGGAGCTGGAGCGCCGGCTGGCGACGGGGATCCGCAAGGCGGAGCAGGACACGACCCTGGTCAGCAACGAGGTGCTGCACCACCTGCCGAAGATCATGTTCGTGCTGATGCCGGTCTTCGCGCTGATCATCTGGGCGTTCTACCGCAGGCAGCAGCGGTTCTACATCCCCCACCTCTACTACTCCGTGCACTTCCACGCCTTCGTGTTCCTGGTGATGTCCGTCTTCGTCGTCATCAACCGCACCGGCGTGCCGAAACCCGCGGCGGCGGTACTGATCCTCACGGTCATCCCGTACCACTTCATCGCGCTCAGACGTGTGTACGGCGGCTCGCGCGGAGTCACGCTCGCCAAAGGCTTCGCCGTGGGCTTCCTCTACTGGCTGATCGCGATCCTGTGCGTCCTCGCGCTGGCCTTCGCCATCCTCGTCAATCTCTGAGCTCGAACGCGCGGCTCACGATCGACGGGTCGACGGAGCGGTCGAGGTACTCCCACACCGCCAGCGCGTCGGGATGGTGCGCAATCGACGGCGCGAGGTCGCGCGTGGACGGATCGGCGATGATCAGCCGCGCGCGGCGATACCAGTGCATGGCCTCGTCCGGATTGAGGCGCAGTTCCTCACGCACGCCCTGGATGAGCAGGTACTGCTCCGCCGGAATCCCCGCCGCCTCGATCTGCGGATACGACGGCGCGTGCTGCCGCGCGCGCGCCCGCAGCACCTTCAGCTTCAGCCGCAGCGAGTGCATGTCCAGCGCGGCGCGGTTCATCTCGCAGAGGCGCCCGATGGCGAGGCGCATCAGCTCCGCTTTCTCCGCGATGAGCAGTCCCGCGCGATAGCTCTTGTTCGTGGCACCGGTGATGGCCTTCAGCGACGTCCACGCCACCTGCGCTTTCACCACCACCTCGATGTCCGACGACGGCACCACGAACTGCAGCGCCGCGGATGACGCCCGCCGCGGCTCCATCGCCGCCACGATGCGCGCGCCGCGCGCGGAGAGGTCCTCGATCCGTACCGCCCGCCCGCCGAACATCCCGTCCAGCGACGGCGCGACGTAGAACCGGTCCGTCGAGCGCAGCTCTTCGATGCGATGCGAACGGTGCGACGTCTGCAGGTTGGCGAGCAGCGACTGCACCACTTCCGCCGGCGCGTACGTCCGCACGCCGCTCAGGAATTTGCCCACGAATTGCGCGTCCGGCTGCGTCCAGACCACCATCGCCTCGAGGGACACGGGCGCGCCCGCGCCGGCGATCTGCAGCACCGACTTCGCGCCCGCCTCCAGCGCCCGATCGTGCCGGAACCGCGCGCCCTTCTCCGAGATGTCGCACACGGCCACCGGCGCCGCTCCGAAGGTGGCGGCCAGCGGCGGCGCGAGCAGAAATCGCTCAGCCGTTCGCAGGTTGCGTGGACTCTCGTGCATGACGGGACCGGGACAGCTTATACCGTGTAGCACCACCGGCCCTCCGCGCGTTGTGATATTGCTCACGCATGGACCGCCAATACGACATCGTCACCTTCGACTGCTACGGCACGCTCGTCGACTGGGAGTCCGGCATCGCCGGTGCGTTCCTGCGCGCCGCCCGCGAAGACGGCATCGACCTCGATCGCGATGCCGTCCTGAGCGCGTACGCGCGGATCGAGCCGGCCGTCGAGGGCGAGCGCTTCCGTCTCTACCGTGAGGTCCTCACCGAGGCCGCCATCCGCGTCGCCCGCGACCTCGGGTGGCCGCTCGCCGGCGAGCGCGTCACGTTCCTCGTCGACTCCATGGCGTCGTGGACGCCGTTTCCTGACACCAATCCCGCGCTCGAGCGCCTCCGCGCCGCGGGCTACAAGCTCGGCATCCTCTCCAACGTCGACGATGACCTCCTCGCCGCGACGCGGAAACGCTTCACCGTCGACTTCGACCTGATCGTCACCGCGCAGCAGGTGCAATCGTACAAACCCGGCCCCGCGCACTTCCTGACGGCCAGGCAGCAGATCGGCGATCAGCGCTGGCTGCACGCCGCCCAGAGCAACTTTCACGACATCGCCCCCACGAACACCCTCGGCATCCCGAACGCCTGGGTCAATCGTCACAACGAAACGGGCGGCGCCACGCCGACACACGAAGTGCGCGACATGGCGGGACTCGCGGAGTTGCTGACGTAGGGCGTTTCAGAACCGCCAGCCGATGCCGACCGACACTTTGAACAGCTCGTCCCAGTTCGGGACGTCGCTTCGCGTGAGCGCCTTCGCCTCGGCCATGAGCGACCACGAGTCCCCCGCTTCCCATTCGATGCCGCCCGCGATCTGGGGCGACAGCTTGCTGTCGTAGTCCGCGCCCTGTGGCTCCTCCGGCGCGCTCACATACCGCGCGCCCACGCCGATGTACGGCCGCCAGCGCACGTGCGTGCTCACGAACGAATAGCGCACGAACGCGTCGACGGGATACGTGCGGAACTCGATCAGATCCGGACGGAAGATCGACGGCTGATATTCGTGCTGCTCACGCGCCGCCTGGAGCTCCACCGACCAGTGCGGCGAGAACCGCCGCTCGAGCGCCAGACCGATGCCGGCGTCGAACGGTGCGCCGCTGCCTGCAAAGCCGGGATTCGTGATGAAGAGCGAGAGACGCGTCGGTTGGTCGGGAACCTGTGCGGACGCGGAGACGGCAAGGAGCAGGAGCACCAGCACGATCTTGCGCATGGCTCCATTGAACTCCAGCGGACTCCGCGTCCGCTGCAACAAAACGGGGTAAGTTGGCCCCCGAGCGAGCGCAGCGAGTCGAGGGGCCGGGTTAGCACCTGCGGTGACGACTCCTCAGGCGGACGCACGCGCGCTCCCACTTCGTGCACCCGTGCGGTTGATGCTAACTTGACCCCTCGACTCGCTACGCTCGCTCGGGGCTTCTCAGAGAACTTCCACAATCATGGCAGCGGCCTCCCCGCCGCCGATGCAGATCGCCGCCATCCCGCGCTTCTGACCGCGGTCCTGCAGCGCGTGGATCAGCGTCACCAGAATGCGCGCGCCGCTCGCGCCGATCGGGTGGCCGAGGGCCACGGCGCCGCCGTGAATGTTCAGCTTGTCGTGGGGGATGTTCGCGTCCTTCATCGCCGCCAGCGCCACCGCCGCGAACGCCTCGTTGATCTCGAACAGATCGATGTCGTCCACGGTCATGTTCGCCCGGCGCAGCACGATGTCGATCGCCTTCCCCGGCGCCGTCGTGAACCACTCCGGCTCCTGCGCCGCCGTCGACTGCGCGATGATCCGCGCGATCGGCTTCAAGCCGTTCTGCTGCGCGTAATCTGCCGACGTGACGATCAGGGCAGCGGCGCCGTCGTTGATCTTCGACGCGTTTGCCGCCGTCACCGTGCCGCCGTCCTTCTGGAACGCCGGCTTCAGCTTCGCCATCTTGTCGAGAGGCGCGGCGAACGGCTCCTCGTCGTCGATGACGACCGTCGTGCCCTTCTTCCCTTCCATCTCGACGATCGCGATCTCCTTCTTGAACTTCCCGTTCTTCGTCGCGTCCTGCGCGCGGCGGTACGACTCCAGCGAGAACTCGTCCTGCTGCTCGCGCGTGAACCCGTACTTCGTCACGCACGACTCCGCGCAGGTGCCCATGTGCTTGTCGCCGTACGGATCCCACAGGCCGTCGTGGATCATGAGGTCGATCATCTTGCCGTTGCCCATGCGGTACCCGCCGCGCGCCTGCGGCAGCGCGTACGGCGCGTTGGACATCGACTCCATCCCGCCCGCGACCGCCAGGTCGTACTCGCCACAGCGGATGTCATTCGCCGCGTACATCACGGCCTTCATGCCCGAGCCGCAGACCTTGTTCACCGTGACGGCGCCCGCGGTGACGGGGATGCCGGCGTAGATGCCTGCCTGCCGCGCCGGCGCCTGCCCGACCCCGGCCTGCAGGACGTTGCCCATGATCACCTGCTGGACCTGTTCCGCGGACACTCCCGAATTCTCCAGCGCGCACTTGATGGCGATCGCGCCCAGGCGCGGCGCCGGGAGCGAGGAGAGGGTCCCCTGAAACGAGCCGATCGGCGTGCGTGCGCCGCCGAGAATGACGATTTCTTTCATTGAGTCTCCTGTGTATTCGACGGGCCAGTTCTATCACGAGTCGTCTGCTAGAATCCCCGCCCCTGTCTCATAAACAAAGGAGTATTTCCGCATGACCGTCTCCGCCATCACCGATCGCCGGCTCCACGTCCAGCCGGCGGAGGTCCACAACGTCCTGAGCGCCATATGCTCGCGGACGGCTACGAAATCGTCATGGACCTCAGGAAGTCCCAGGGCTCGTGGGTCTTCGACTCCCGCGGCAAGGCGCAGACATCCTCGACTTTTTCACCAATTTCGCCTCCGTGCCCCCTCGGTTACAACCATCCCAAGATCGACACACCCGAGTTCCGCGAGCGCCTCGCGGACGTCTCGATCAACAAGCCGGCGAACTCCGACATCTACACGACCCACATGGCCGAGTTCGTCGAGACGTTCGCCCGCCTGGCCATGCCCCAGAACTTCAGCAAGCACCTCTTCTTCGTCGAAGGCGGCTCCCTCGGCGTCGAAAACGCGATCAAAGCCGCCTTCGACTGGAAGGTTCGCAAGAATTTTCAGAAGGGCTACAAGGAAGTGAAGGGCCAGCAGGTCATGCACCTGCGCCACTGCTTCCACGGCCGCAGCGGCTACACGCTGTCGCTGACCAACACCGATCCCACCAAGACCGACTACTTCCCGAAATTCGACTGGCCGCGCATCGACAATCCGAAGATCGACTTCCCGATGACCGCGGAGTCCATCGCCGACGTCGAACAGCGCGAGCAGGCCACCCTCGCCCAGGCCAAGCAGTTCCTGGCCGAGCGCAAGGACGACATCGCCTGCTTCATCATGGAGCCGATCCAGGGTGAAGGCGGCGACAACCACTTCCGTCCGGAGTTCTTCCGCGCCATCCGCCAGCTCTGCGACGAGAACGACATGATGCTCATCTTCGACGAGGTGCAGTCGGGCGTCGGCATCACCGGGAAGATGTGGGCCTTCCAGCACTACGGCATCGAGCCGGACCTGTTCGCCTTCGGCAAGAAGACCCAGGTGTGCGGCTTCACCTCGAACGACCGCATCATGGAGATCGAGGACAACGTCTTCGTCCACTCCTCGCGTATCAACTCGACCTGGGGCGGCAACTTGACGGACATGGTCCGCTCGCAGCGCTACTTCGAGGTCATCGACGAGGAGAAGCTGGTCGAGAACGCCGCCAACGTGGGCGCCTACTTCGTCGGCGAGCTCAATCGCTTCCAGGCCGAGTTCCCGAAGCTCGTCTCCAACGTGCGCGGCCGCGGCCTGATGTGCGCGTTCGACCTCCCGGACGGCGACACGCGCAAGAAAGCCCTCGCGGCCTTCATGCAGCAGAACATGCTCGTCCTCGCCTCGGGCTCCCGCTCCGCGCGCTTCCGTCCGCCGCTGAATCTCTCGATGGACGAGGCCTCGGAAGCGACCCGCAGGATGGAGCGGGCGCTCAAGGATCTGTCTTAGGTTTCCCGAGCTCCCGCACCAGCAGCAGCGCCGCGAGGAAACCCGCCGCGGGCGCGAGCTGGTGCGGGAGGCGGTTCAGCGTGAGGCTCACGTGGGCCGCGAAGTCCCACGGCGTGGCCAGCGCCTGCGCGAACATCAGTCCGAGCTGCAGCGTGACCGCGATGAGCAGGAACGCCTCGCGGCGCACCGCGTCGCGGAGGAACACCAGCACCGCGGCCAGCACCGCCAGCCAGAACCACGGCTGATCCGGCGGCGCCTTCACGAACGCGTCGATCACCGCGGACGGATTGCGCAGCCGCTCGAGGACACGCGACACCATGGACTGATCCGTGAAGTCGGTGGAGAGTTTCAGCACCCCGCGCGTGATCATCCACGGCACGACGATCGCCACCGCTGGCCAGAGCTGCAGCACCTTGCGGATGCTGCGCGTCGTGACGAACAGCGCCACCGCCGCCACCCCGATCAGGGCCAGACCTTCGTTTTTGCACGACGCCGCCAGGCCGAGCATGACCGCGCCGAGGACGATCGAGCCCCGGCGCAGAAAGAGGAGTCCCGCGCAGCCGAACGCCATCACCCCCGCCTCGGCCAGCCCGATCCAGAGGTTCAGCGTCGGGAACGCGATGGCCAGCGTCGCCAGCGCCGGACGCTTCACCTCGTCCGCGAACATCCCACGGAGGATGGCAAGCACCGAGGCGCAGAGGAAGACGTAGACCCACCCGAAGGCGCGGTCGTTCCAGGTCTTCGTCATCACCGCCACGAAGTCGAACAACAGCGGCATCAGCACGGGGTAGTCGGCCTTGCCGATGAAAGGGACGGTCGCCCAGTCCAGGCCCTTCGTGTCGAAGAACCACCGCGCCTTGAGGCCCCAGATGCCGTAGAAATCCCATTCGTACGGCGGGGCCCACAACGCAAAGATGGCATAAGCCATGACAAACGCGATCGTGACGAGATCCTCAAACGTAGGGCGTGGCTTCAGCCCGCCTCCCACGGGGGAGGCGGGCTGAAGCCACGCCCTACGTTGGGAGACGATGACGGCGAGTGCGAACAGCGGCGCCATCGCGAGGATCACCGAGGTGCGCGTCCACGGCACGCGCAACACCGACAGCGCGAACAGATGGAGCCCCGCCGCGCCCGCGCCGAGGAGGAACGCCGTGCCCGCCAGCGCCGCGCCGCGCAGGCGCCCATCGAACGCCAGCGCCAGCGGGATGCCGTACAGCAACACCGCAACGAGGACGATGACCGTCACGGCCGCCGCCTCAGAAAAGCACTGTTCCCATCCGACCAGAGGATCTCGTACCGCGGATCCCCCCACCCCGTCCGCCACAGCGCAACCACATCCGGCGGCGTCTCCCATTGCACCGGCGGCAGCACGTGCCTTCCCGACAACACATAGCTCGCCCGCCAGTGCGTATACGTCCACCCGCCGTGCGGCGCCTCCATCATCAGCGCGATCCGCTCGCCCGGCTTCGTATCCGCCCGCACGCGCCCCAGGAACTGCAGCACATCCTCGGGCACCGGATCATTGGCGAACCGCAGCGGCTTGCGGTCGATCGCTCCCGGCGGCGCAGGAGTATCCGGCGGACGATGCGGAGGGAGCAGCAACCGGAGGACCGAGACACGCACGCCACCGGCGAACACAGCCGCGAGGAGCAGGCCGGCCGCCACCCTGCGCATCATTCGGTGGTGACGGGCGTGCCGGCCGGCACTTCCTCCCACAGCGTGTGCGGCTTCCGGTTCATCACGATGTACCGCCACACCAGCTCCCCGTACGAGTGCGCGACGATCCCGCGCTTCTCATAGAACGGCAAGAGCAGCTTCTGCAGCCGCGGCAGGTTGTAGAACGGCACGCCGGGGAAGTAGTGATGCTCGAGGTGATAGTTCGAGTACAGGAATGCCGGCGTCCAGAACCACGACCCCTTCACCAGCGTCGCCCACTTCGCCGGATCGCTCGGGTCGATGTCGTAATGCTGCCCGAGGCGGTTCAGCGCGAACGCGATCGGGAAGACGAAGAAGATCGGGACCATGTACAACTTCCACGCGACCGCCCAGCCGCCGATCCACGCGATCGCGCCGAGGACGGACAGCTGGAACGCGATCGTCGCCAGACGCTCCCGCGCGATCCGCTTCCGCAGCTCCGGCTCGTACGACGCCGTCTCCCGCGCCGCCGCGCGGAAATAGATCGGGAACAGCGCCGGCGTGAAGTACAGCACCTTCAGCCACCGCGCGTTGATCTTCGGCGACAGATAGTGCCGCTTCGGATCTTCCTCATCCGATCCCAGCCCCGCGTGATGATCGAGGTGCCAGCGCGTGAACTGCGACGCCGAGATGCCGCTCGGGATCGCGTACAGCAGCCCGAGGATCCGATACCCGCGCTCCGACGACTTCTCCAGAATCGCGCGGTGCACGACCTCGTGCAGCAGCACCGTACAGTTGAACACCGCAAAGCCCGCCACGAACGCGAACGGCAGCCACAGATACCAGCGATCCAGCGCGACGATCGCGAAGCCGCTCCCCACCAGCGCCCCGAAATTGGCGAGCGCCACCAGCGCGTGCAGCAGCGGCCGCTTCTGGTGCAATTCGCGCAGCGCGTCCACCGGAATCTCCCGGGCGAGATCCCGTTTGAGCTGCTGCGCGTGGTCGGAGTAGTAGGAGGCCATGAGCTTATGTTGAATCGAATCTACACGATCGGTCATTCCACCCGAACCCTCGCCGAGCTCGTCGATCTGCTTCGTGACCATGGTGTGACGCGGCTCGCCGACATCCGCCGCTTCCCCGGCTCCCGCCGCCATCCGCATTTCTCGCGCGAGTCGCTGGAGCAAACCCTTCCCCGCGCCGGCATCCTCTACGAACACTTCGAAGACCTCGGCGGCCGGCGCACTCCTCTGAGGAGCTCGCCCAACGGGGCATGGGAGAGCGACCAGTTCCGCGGCTACGCCGACCACATGCACACCCTCGCGTTCCGCGCCGCTGTCGAGCGCCTCCTCGCGAGCGACTCGCCCACCGCCGTCATGTGCGCGGAGGCAGTTCCCTGGCGCTGCCATCGGAACCTCCTTTCCGACGACCTTCTTTGCCGCGGTATCGAAGTCCTCCACATCCTCGGACCCGGCTCCGCCCAGCCTCACGCCCTCAACGAAATGGCGAAGATCGACGGCGAACGCGTGATCTATCCGCCCGGCCAGAAAAATATGTTCGACTGATACTTATCCGGCCGCTGTTTCTCCGTCTACACTGGCAATGGCTGCAATGCGCGAGAAGTCGGACGGAGCACCGGCTCGCGACCCGTTGCTCGACCGCGTCGCGGGCAGCACGGCCGGTGAACCGCGCGCGGCGGCGATCGAAGAGCTGCTCGAAGGCCACGCGTACGAGCGCATCGACCGCATCCTGGAGATGAAGCTGCGCCGCTCCGCCCTCCCGCCCGACACGCTCGACGACATCCGCGGCGAGGTCCTGCTCAAGCTCGTGAACCGCCTGCAGCGGATCGACGGCGAGGACGAGCCCATCGCCAGCTTCCCGGACTACGTAGCCGTCGCGGCGTACAACACCTTCGACGAGTTCGTCCGGCGGGCTTTTCCCGATCGCGCGAAGCTGAAGAACCGCATCCGCTACGCGCTCCAGCACGACGAGCGGTTCGCGGTGTGGGAATCCCGCGGCGTGCTCCTCTGCGGCCTCCGCGCCTGGAACGGCGCCGCGCGGACGCACGACCTGCCCGTCCCGGCCATCGACGCCGGCGCCGATCTGCGCGACGCACTGGCCACGCTGTTCGGAGAGACGCGGGCCCCTCTGGAAGTCGACGCCGTCATCGCCAGATTCGCGGACACCCTGTTGCCCGTCGAATCCGCGCCCCGCGACCAGCCCGGGACGCGACCGCGCGACCCGTCCGAGGACCTGGAGAACCTGCAGACTTTGCGGCAGCTGTGGGAGGAGATCTGCGAGCTCCCCCTCAAGCAGCGCATCGCCCTGCTGCTCAGCGCGCGCGACGCGGGGGGAGAATCGGTCATGCGCTTCCTCCCGCTCACCGGTGTCGCCACGGTCCAGCAGATCGGCCGCACGCTGTCGTTCGACGGCAGCCGCCTCGGCGCGTTGTGGCGCGAGCTGCCGCTCGAAGACACGCGCATCGCCGTGATCCTCCAGGTCACGCGGCAACAGGTCATCAATCTGCGGCGCTCGGCGCGCGAGCGCCTGGCGCGGCGCGTGAGAGGATCGGGAGGCACGCGATGACGGACCCCGAAGACGCACTGCGCGCGTTCCGCGAAGGACTCGCGGGCGAGCACCTGACCTACGAGGCCATGGCCCGCTTCGTCGACGGGAGCGCTCCGGCCTCCGAGCGCACGGAAGTCGAAACACACATCGGCTTGTGCGCCTCGTGCGCGGACGAAATCGAGGACCTCCTGCGCTTCCACGACGAGCGCCCGCGCGCGGCGTCCTCGACGCGCTGGTGGTGGCTCGCCGCGGCGGCGATGGTTGCGGCGATCGCGATTGCCCTCGCCGTGGCGACGCGGCGCACGCCGGTCACACCGTCCATAACGCCGCCGGTCGCAACGAGGACCGATACCTCGGCGCCGCCTCCCGTACCCGCTCCGGCGCCCGTGCTCGCGGCGGATCGCGTCGCGCCGGAGCTCCGTCCGGTCCTCGCGGCGCTGCGCGCCCATCAGCTTCCCGCCGCCGCGATCCTCGCGCAATTGCCACGCGTCGCCGGAGAGCAACGCTCGGGCAGCGACCCGTCCCGCGCCGTCCATTCGCTGACGCCCGCGGGCGTCGTCCTCGACGAGGCGCGGCCACGCTTCCGCTGGGTCGCCTCCGAGCCGCTGCGCGTCGAAGTGTTCGACGAATCGTTCCGCCCCGTCGCCGCCAGCGCGGAAGCCGTGCAGGGCGAGTGGCAACCGGAGCAGCCCCTCGCGCGCGATCGCTTCTACACCTGGCAACTCACGCGCGACGGCACGCCCCGCGCCGTCTTTCCCGCTCCACCCGCGCCGCCCGCGCGCTTCCGCGTCATCTCCGCCGCGGCGTCACGCGCGATCCGGACGGCGGCGGGACTCGACCGCGCGCTGCTCCTGGCCCGCGAAGGCATGATGGACGAGGCCACCGCGGACCTCGAACGGCTCGCGCGGTCGCATCCGGAAGAGCCGCTCTACCGCGAGCTCGCCGGCGTGACGCGCGGCCAGCCGTCGCCGATCACTCCGAACGCCCCCCAGTAGTAAGGATGCGCCGTCGCCGGCGTCTGCATCGCCCGCAGCTGCGCGTGACGCAGCGCCGCGGCCACCGCGCCCGGGCCGCCTCGCCGCTTCATGTCCCGGTGAAAGTCGATCATGATCTCCGCCGACGGCGCGGAGTCGATCTCCCACTGCGCGACCACGGTGCGCGTGGTGCCGGCCATGAAGAACGCCCACGGCAGTCCGATCAGCCCTTCCCCGGTCCGCACGGCGCCTCGTCCGGTCGCACAGGCGGAGAGGACGACCAGCTCCGCGTCGATCGAGAGGTCCAGCACCTCCCGCGCCTCGAGCAAGCCGTCGTCCGCGCTCCCCTCGGCGCGATGCGCGAGCACGATGCTCGAATAGAGCGGCTGCCGCGTCTCGGTCAGCGCGTGCGTGGCGAAGTGTAGGACGCCGTGGCGTCCGGCCTCGCGCTTGACCGCCTCCTCGGTCGCCTGTCGCCCGACGAGCATCCGCGAGCTGTCGTACAGCGCGGCGATCGACCGGGCCTCGCGGCCGGCGTCGGGAAGCGGCCCGATCGAGCGCGTCATGGACCGCAGTACCGCAGCCTGCTTCGCCGGCACGTACGGGTCGCCGACCACCAGCGCGCCGGGATGCGATGCGTGATGGCGCGAGACGGCGGCGTCGAGCCACGCCAGCGACGGCACGCTGAACAGCGTCGCCGTCTCGAGGAAGTGCCGGTCTTGCCCGTCTCGCAAGACCGCGAACGGCACCCGCCACAGCGGTCCGTCCGGCAGGAGCGCGACGACAGACCGCGACGCCAGCGTCTTCCCGGCCGGCGCAACGAGCAGCCGGTACAGCTCGCGCGCCGCGGATGGATATGCATAGTCGCGGGACTCGACCATCGTCGCCAGCCGCGATACGGATTCGGTCAGGTGCTTGCGCGTGACGGGGATTCGATGCGCATCGACGCGCAGCGCGTCATCCTTGCGCGTCACGACGAAGAGGATCGTCTCCTCCTCGGCGACCACGTAATCGAGGATGACCCCGTCGGCGACCGGCAGCAGCGCGCGCGGCCGCGCAAGCGGATCGCCTCCGCTCTCCAGCACCGCCGGCCGCGGCTTCGTCAGCATGCGCAGGACTTCCAGATCGGCGCGGGTGTCGGCCAGCGAGGCCCGCAGTCCTTCGTCGGATCTCGCCTCGTCGCTCGCGAGAAAGAGAAGGTTCAGCCGCGCGACCTCGTGCTCGAGCCTCTGCATGTGCTCCCCGGCGGCGGGATCGACGGCGGCATCGCTCGTCCCGCCCGCGACGGCATCGCGCAGGGCGCGCGCCTTGAGCATTTCGGACACGCGGAGCGCTTCTTCGTTGCGGCCGTCCTCGACGAGCAGGGTGATCAGTCCGTAATAGGGCTCCGCTTGACGATCCAGGTGGTACACGCGCGACTCGGCGGCGATGCCGGTGGTCTCGCGCTGCGCCTCGACGCGCGCGATCGCTTCGCGGTACGCGGCCGCCGCGTCGTCGCAGCGGCCCAGAGCGCGCAGCGCGGCCGCTTCCACCGTATGGCCCGAGCCGCGCCGAACGTTCGAGGAGGAGCGAACCGGCGCGGCCATCGCGAGAATGGCTTCGCGGGCGCTCGCCAACGCCTCCTCGGCGCGGCCCACGCGCAGGAGCAGTTCCGAGCGGTGCGCGAGCAGGGAATCGCGCGCGGCGTCGTCGTCATGCTCGATCGCCGCGCCTGCGTTCACGGCCGCGAGCGCGCCGCTGAGATCGCCGAGCCCGTCGAGACTCACGGCCAGACCGTTGGACAGCACCGCCCGGTCGACCGGCCGGAGTCCGTCGAGCGCGAGCGCGTCACGGTACAGCACCGCCGCGCGCGCGTACGCGCCGCGGATCAGCTCCGTTCCCGCGAGCTGCGTCGCCGCGACGGCCAGGAGATCGCTTCTGCGGAGCTGCTGCGCGATCGCCCAGCAGCGCTCGGTGTACCGCTCGTCGTCCAGGTACCCCGCGGTCTCGAGGACCGTCGCAATCCGCTGCAGGCCCACGAGCTCCCCTTCGAGCCAGCCATACTGCCGCGCACCGCTCTCCAGTGCGAACGCCGCCGTGAGCGCGCCGGAGACATCGCCGGCTCCATGCAGGAGATGGCATTCCATCGCTCGCGCCCTCAGGGTCGGGACGGGATACCGGACCGCGTCGACCAGGTCCGCGCTCCTGCGGAGATGCTGGATGGCCACCGGGACGTCGTCGGAGAACCAGTGCGCGATTCCCGAGGAGAACCACGCCATTGCGATCGTGTCCGGATCGCCCATGCGCTCGGCCACGACGAGCGCCTCCGCGGCCGCGGCGCGCGATTCGTCCGGCGCACCGTTGAGCAGCCGCTGCACGGACAGCATCCGCAGCGCCGTCACCTCGGCCGCCGGATCGTTCCGCGCACGCGCCTCGGCGAGCGCCCACTCGATGCCCTCACGCCGTTGCGCGTCCTCGCCCGGCTCCGCGCATGCGTCGGTCATGAAGCCCAGGACGGACGTCACGTCGGCTTCGGGATGGCAGTCCAACTGCTCCCGCCGCTCGGCATCCGTCCGCAGCCCCGCCAGCTCCGCGCCCACCACCGCCTCGGCCACACGCACCGATTCGACAGCCCACCCCTCCCCCGCCCGCACCACCCCCACCACCCACCGGTCGCGCAGCCTTTCCTCGGTCTTCACCGTGCCCTGCGTCGTCCCCCACCCCACCAGCCGCAAGCGCACCGTGGCCCGCTCGCCATCGAGAGCCACGCCCTCCACCTCCGCCACCGGCACGCTGATGCACTCCAGCCCGTCGATGACCGCATCGGCCGTCGCCCAGTCCCCCGACCGCGCAATCACCCCCGGCGCCAGCGCGTGCAACACCGGAACGTCATCCGCGCGAAAGGCGTCCACCACCCGCAACGCGGCCGCCTCCGGAGTGGGGGCAGCGAGCGTCAGCGAGACCGCGAGGAGCAGAGCAAGGGACATCTCACGATGATACGGCCCACGCTATGGAGTGCGGAGGCCACGCCTCCGCTTTCCTCTTCGGTGGCGGCGCTGCCGCCGCACTCCATATGTACCCACAACTGTCTGACTACTCGCTCATTTCTTCTGAACCAATCGCACGAGTTGGCCGTTCACGAACCGGTAACCTTCTTTCTCCAGCTGTCCATAAACCTCGACCCTCAGTTCGGGCGTCGACATCGTCATGTATTGGAACAGCCCAGACAGAAGGCGGTCGAGTTGGAGCTCGAATGAGAAGAACTTTTTCCCCGCGCCGAATGCTATGGAAACCTTATCGCTATCTTTCGCGAAAAGACTCTTCGCGAATGGACCAGCCAGAACGTACAGCTGTTTCGGTCCGGAGAGCGTCATTTCCGTCTCCACGCCGAGGTACGCCCCCTGAATCGTGAAATTAACGGAGTGCGGCGCTCCGGGGTTCATGGTGTCGGTAATGTCAAAGGATACGTAATTCATACCCTTGGCGCCCAATTGGAATCCTGAATTCGCTTTTTCACCGTGTAACGTCGTGTGAATTTTCCCCTGGACAGCATTCTCGGTATAGAGAAGGTAGCCGATCAACACGAGACGCTCCATCGCCTCCTGCCCCGTACGCCCATCCGGATCGACTCGATTCACGGGATTGTTCGTGACGTATGCATAGCGGTTCCACGTTTGCGGATTTGTCAGCGCGCGCTTCACATCCAGCACCGGATCCACCGTCAAGAACCTTCCCCCACCCGGCGTGTAATAACGCGCGTGCATGTAGTCCAGCGCTTTGCCCATGGTTGGCTGATCGAGGTTCGGCACGTCCCGCTCGTGGCCGGTGAACTGCATCCGCTGGGTGTTGTCCGCCGTGGTCAGCTCCACGCCGAACGGGGCGTAGGTGTGCTCCGAGACCTTGGCGCCGAGGGCGTTGGTGATGAGGCGGGGGGTGCCGAGGTGGTCGGGGTGGAAGTGGAGGGTGTTGCCCGGGACCTCCGCCGCGAGGAGGGCGCCGCCGCGGTAGATGTAGTCCTCCCTCCACTGCCACTGCTCGCCGCTGGCCGTCGTCTTCCGGTACTCCCGCAGCACCTTTCCGGAGAGATCGCGCAGCGTCCAGAGCGAGTCGTCTTCCACGCCCGCGGGCGTGAGATCGATCGTCGCGATGCGCTCGTCGTCCACGGTGTAGAGATAGACCTTCTTGTGTCCCTCGAGCTCGGCGCGCCGGACCATCCCCAGCTCGTCGGGCTCGAAGGTCGTGCTGCCGGTGTACGACGTCATGTTCCCGTCGTCGTCGTGTGTGCCGAAGATTCCGGCTTGCGGAAAATCCGTCGTCAGCCGGTTCGTCAGAGAGTTGACGCCGAGGTTCATGGGCGTACCGTTGGTCGCGATCGTGGTGATGTTGCCGAAACGGTCGTACGTGAACTCCTGCGTGTGCAGAGTGCCGTTGACATAGATCTGCGACGTCCCCAGCCGGCCGTAGCTGTCATACCGGTACTGAGCGTCCATCCCGACGCCCGTCACGTTGCCCGAGCCGTCGTATTGATACGGGCCGAGGATGAACGTGGACTGGGCGGCAGCGGTCGATGCGACCGCCGCGAGGACGAGTGCGAAAAATTGGCGCAGAGCGCTGTTCATTTCAGACCTCCGCGAAGCTGCTGGATGTGATTGCCGGAAATCGGACCCCCGCTCGACGGCGGCGGGCCGAGCGAAAGCGGCTGCAGCCCGAGCGCGAGCCGCGTGCTCTGCAGCGCGTCGCGCAGCTCCGCCGCGTACACGTGCGCGATGGGCGTCCCCGGCACCGGTGCGGCGCTGAAGACGGCGGGGGGAAGGCTCTCGATGGCGCGCAGCGCGTTGATGGCGTTGCGGAGCTCCGTGACATGAGATGCGTAGACCGGCGTCACGCCCGGGACGATGGGATCCTGCGCAAAGACCACCGTCGTGGCGACGTCGCGCGTGCTGGCAGCCGACGTCACGCCGCCCCGCACCGCGGAGACCCTGTAGAGATACATCCGCCCCGGGACCGCCGTGTTGTCGATGTACGGCGGCACCTGCACGTCGAACGTCACGGAGCCCTCGGTGCCCTTCCGCGTCACCCGGAACGAGTCCGCCGTCTCCGCATACGTCCAGCTGACGTACACCTGCGACGGCGTGAGCGCCGTGGCGATGACCTGGGCCGGCACGGCGAGCGTGACCACCGTGACCACGCTCGCGTCACCCTCGATGTCGAGCGAGCAATTCGCGTCGTTGGCGCTGACGATCCGGTAACTCGTCGTCTGTGACGGCGTCACCGTCCGCTGCACCTCGGTCGCCGGCGTCGTCCGATCGAACGTCTCGTCCGACCACCGGTAGGTGAACGGTGGAACCCCGTTGAACCGGGCATAGACGACGGCGCTCTGGCCCGCGCCGATCTGCTGCGTGTCTTCGACGGCGTCCGCCCATCCGCGCGAGACGTAGATCAGGCCGAACTTGCTGGCGGACGCGCCGCAGCTCTTCGTCACCGTGACGTCCGCGCGCACCTGCGCGTCGTTGCACAGGATGCGCACGGTGATCTCGTGCGTTCCCTGGCCGGACAGCAAGGTGCCGTTGGTCACCGTCCACGCGTACGTCGCTCCCGGAACGGGATCCACCACGTCGAACGTGACGGTCTCACCGGCCCAGGCATTGATCTTCGAGACCCGGACGACGGGCACCGGCGGTTCGCAGGGAGTAGCGGCGCCGTACTCCACCCGGATGAGATCCGGGCGAGGCACGTCGTCCTTGATCGATTGCGTGTAGAGCGGACCGTCCGTGCCGTCGGCATTGCGATGCCGGACGCTCTTCAGGATCCCGCCCGGGTGATACGCGATGTCCGACGCGTACCCCGGCACCGAAGTCAGCGTGCTACGCGTGTACGTATTGCCGACCACGCGGGAGGGCTCGGCCAGCTGGGGGCAACCGGTGCAGCTCGGATAGTCCAGCTCGAGGACATTGCCGAACGCGTCGTAGGTGTACTCGTTCTCGAACGTCCGGTCCTGCGACGGAGTGCCGTTGCCGACGGTGGTCCTGCGCTTCGAGACCCGGCCGCCCGGGCCCGCGTAGGTGTAGGTCTCCTTCACGGCGATGTCGGACGCGAACGGCGCCAGCCGGTTGTGACGCACGGCGTAATCGAGCTTGCCCAGCGAGAAGTCGGCGCCCGAGGAGGTGCGGTCATAGACGAACTGCTTGAGGTCGTCGCCGGAGCCGTTCTCGATCAGGCGCAACCGCTCGGCCGCGTCGTACGTGTACTGGAGCACCTTGCCCGACTGCGCGGTCTTCTTCACGACGTGGCCGCGCGCGTCGTACTCGTACAGGGTCTGTCCCGACTCCGGATGCACCTCGGACGTCACAAACCCGCGGCCGTCGTACACGAACGTCCGCTGCTGCCCGTCCATGGTCACGAGCTTCAGGCGATTGGCGGCGTCGTAGCCGTACGTGGTGGTGTAGGCCGTGCCGGCGGAGTTTTCGAGCACCTTGATCAGCCGGCCCGCGCGGTCGCTTTCCTCGGCGATCGAAACGTCGGCGTCGCTCCCGGCGGTACGCACCTTCTGCGTCTTGGTCGCGAGGCGGTTGCCGACGTACTGGAAAGTCGTCACCGAGCCGTCGGAGGCCGTGACTTTCCCCTGGCGGTCGAACGCGTCGAATTCCGCCCAGATCGTGCGGCTCGGCGACGCGTCGTTCGCTCCCCATTCGGAAAGGGACGTACGCCGCGAGAGATTGTCGTACCGGGTCTCCCGGATGGCCCAGCTGTCGTCCGGCATCCGGCGCCGCTCGCGGACCAGGCGTCCGACGCTGTCGAAGCGGTATTGCAGTTCCGGCGCATCCGGTCCCTCGCCGGTCCGCACGTGCACCTCGGCCGGATTGGCCCCGGCCGCGGTCACGTATTCGTAATGGGCCGGCTGCACGCCGGGAGGACTCATCGTCGTGAGCCGGAACTGCCGGTCGTAGGCGAAGACCGTGGCCAGCCCCGCCGCGTCCACGGATTTCCAGATCATTCCGGTCGGGTAGTCGATCACGTTGAGGATCGACAGGAACGGCATGAAGGTTCCGTTGTGGTCGTAGTATCTGGACGTCCACAAGGTGCCCGCCTCGTACGAGTGGTCGACGCGATACGTACTCGCGTTGCCGGCGGGCAGTGGATCCGTGCAGCTATGCACGGCAGGGACGGCATGACGATCGCCGCCGAAATGCTGCTCGCGCGCGACGAAGCCGGTATTCGTCTTTCGCGTGAAAACCTTCAGGAGATCGGTCGCCCCGCCCAGGACTTGTTTGCGGACGCGCTGCCTCAGCAGGAAACCCGTGGCTGAGTCGAAACACGCATCGGTGATGAAATGCTGCGACCCCTCGGATACCCTCGATTCTGTGTAGGTATTGAGGATCCACGCGCCGCCGGGCATCGTGAATCCGGGCGAAACCGAGCGTCCGCCGTTGCTCGTGACCGCATACGTGCCCACCCCGTCATTGAAGCTCGTATAGGTGGTGCGCTGGTTGCCGGAAGTGTAATTGCCGTTCGTCTCCGCCACGCGGTAATGACCCAGACCGTCGAAGCTCGAGTAATCCGTACCGGCGGTCAGGCTGCCGTCCGGGAGAAACGCCGTCAACTCGCTGGCGACGCGTCGATTGCGGTCCCTGAAACAGGGATAGTCGCTACCGCACGGCGAGACGATCGCGTCGACTTCGTACCGTACGTACGTTTTCTTCTGCACGGTGCAGCCGGAGACGCAGTCGTACAGGACCGTCGACAGGAATCGCCCTGCCTGAGGATTCGCAGGGCTGAAGGGAAGCCCGAAGTGCGGTGAGGTGGCTTGATCGTCGAAGTAATGCTCGGTCTTGCTCGCGACGACGCCGCCAGGCAGCCGGCGCTCCACCGTGCGTTTGCCAGCCGACGGAACGTAGTGCGTGCGCTCGAGCTCTCCACCCGCAGGAGTGCGCAGCACTTTCGACGTCACACCGACCAGGGCGGGACCGCCGGCGACCGCATATGCGTCATACGTCCAGTCGATCATGCCCAGCGTCGGCAGGCGCATCTGCAACAGCACGCCGCTCGCATCGTCGTTGCCGGACGGTGCGTAGTAATCGAACGCATACGACTCCCCTTCCGGCAGCTGAAGGCTAGAGAGGAACCAGACGTTCGTGTGAAAGTCGGCGTCCGCGCCCGAATCCAACGGGCGCCCGATGGTCGTATACGTATTGCTGCCGTTCAGGCCGTAGCCGAAGGTCCAGGTCGAATCGACGCCGCCGAAGCCCTCCAGCTCGACCGACGACACGATGTAGAACGGACTGTGGCTCGGGCCCGTGTCGGCGCTCCGGAAGTTGACCCTGTGACTGCGGCCGTGGTTGTCCGTAATGACCCAGGCTCGCGTCCCCGCGGCGATGTTCTCTTCATACGTGAACTCGACCTTGTGGGTCGTCGATGACGCCGTCCGCATCGACGTGATGCGGTAGTCGGAGCCGTCCGGCTCGAAGTGATGCCGCTGGCCGTCGGGAAACTCGACGATCTTCTCTGCGCCCTCCGTCAGGAGCCGGAGGTAACTGCCGTCGCGCGAGTAAAACACATCGTCGTCGACCGCGTCGCAAGCCGTCGTGCTCGGGCCGGAGGGACAGGCCGGCTCGTGCAGCGTCTCGTAGAACACGTGCTCCGCGCCGTCCGGCGCTCGATAGCGCCAGTGAGAGGACGCGAGGCCGCGATCCTCATTGCTGCCCGGCGGGAGCAGTGAGCCGAAAGAGATGAACCAGCCCAGCCCCGCATTGTCGTGATTGACGAGGTACCGCCAATGACAGACGTAGGGCTCGACGGTCTCTCTCCTCGGACACTTCAAGTCCAGGACCTGCCACACATTCCCCGAATACCGCAGCACGAACGAGTACGACAGGTTCGCGTCCACGGGATAGGCCGGCCCCAGTGGGATGTTGATGTTCAGGTTCCCGCTGAACAGATTGACCGAGTCGAGTCCGTTGAACTGATAGACCTGATCGGGGCGGAAGCCGCGCGATTTCTCGAGCGACTCCGCCGCGCGGGAAACGAGCGGACAGAGAACGAGCATCAGAACGGCGGTCAGACGGCGCATGGCGATCTCCTTTGCGCCCGCGTTACTGAAGGCTCAGCAGGACGAGGATCTCGCCCGTGCCGCCGGCGAGCGGCTCCAGCGCCTTCCCGATGATCGTGCCGGGCTGGTGGAACGCGCGGCCGCGGATGTCCATCGGCTCCGAGCGCATGGCCACGCCGGAGCTGCCGCTGGTGACGAGCAGGTCGCCGACGCGGATCGGCGCGCGCGTGGCGTCGACGCGCACCTTGACGCGTCCGGTCGTCGCGATCTGCTCCTTCGACGCGTCGCCGGTGCCGAGGAGAATGCCGGGCTGCGCGGAGACGACGCCGGCGACGGTCGTGTCGTACGAGCGCGACGACGGCATCACTTCATTGCTCTTGACGGGATTGAGCACCACCACCGTGCCGGGCTCCATGTCCACCGTGGCGGGCACCCATTCGGCGACGTCCTGGTAGCTGGAGCCGATGACGTTCGTCGCGTAGATGCTGCCGACCACGTGCAGCCTGTGCTGGGGGTCCGAAGTCCCGATGCCGATCTTCCCATCCTTCGTGATGCGCAGGCGCTCCGCGCTGGCCGCGTAGCCGCCCGTGTACACGCGGACGTTGCCGTCGGCGTGATAGGCCGCCAGCGCGAGGCCGTTGCTCTCGAACCCGGAGAGCGTGGTCGTGTTCGGCGCGTACGCGGCTGACGCCGCGCCGGTGTAGTTCGGGCCGTAGCTGGCCAGCGCGCCGCCCTTCGCGAGCTCCGCCGCCGTGGCGTTGAGCCGCAGCACGGAGTAGCCGGCGGGATTGGGCGAGTCGATGTAGACCGGCGCCGCACCGGGACTGCCGGTCTCGCCTTTGATGGTCAGGAAGCCGGACGAGGTCGCGCCGATGCCGATCCGTCCGGTGAGGTCGTCGACGACGACGGCGTTCATGTTCGGCCCCTGCACCGGCGTCGTCTCGCCCGCGCTCCACGTGAAGGAAGCCGCGTCGGTCGCGGCCAGGCCGGAGTACTCGGCGACGAACCCGGAGTACGAGCCCCACAGCGCGGTGGGCGAGCCGATGCGCATGACGACGACGGGGACCGAGGCGCCGGGGCGCTGCTCCATCGCCAGCTCGACCGGAAGCGTGAGCCCTTCGACGTGACAGGCGGGCTGGAAGAGCACCCCATCCGCCAGCAGCTTCGCGCCGCAGACGGCGGTGAACGTCTGCCCCGGAGTCGTTGCGCGGAACCCGCGGACCGTCAGCGTGAACGCGCCATCCAGAGGCGTCCCCGCGAGCGGCGTGATCAGCTTCGTGTAGCCGGTGATCCCCGGCCCGTGCTGGAAGAACGGCACGAACGTGCGGGAGCTCCCCTGGCCCGATGCGGCGAGAGGGAGACAGACGAGAAGTACGAGCATGGCAATGCGACGCATGAGACACCTCCAGATTTTCGAGAAAGCGGATCGATGAACCGGCGGTGTAGACGTCGAAAGGATGGCCGTATTGGTACGGCGGGTATAATCCTTCGCTCAGCAAGGCCCGAAATCATGTCCATGGCAGCAGTCGACACGCCGGCCATCGAGCGGGATGTAGTCCTGGCGGTCGATGACAACGAGCAGAATCTGCAACTGCTCGAGGAGTACCTCTGGAGCTGGGGGTACGACGTCGTCCTCGCCCGCGACGGGCGCGAGGCCGTCGAGCTCTACCCGCGGCACAACCCGTCGATCATCGTCCTCGACGTCATGATGCCGAACATGGACGGCTACGAAGCGTGCCGCCTGATCAAGAGCTCACCGGCCGGACGGACCATCCCCATCCTCATGCTCACCGCGCTCACCGGCACGGAGGACAAGATCCGGGCCCTGGAAGCGGGCGCGGACGACTTTCTCAACAAGCCCATCAACCGCGACGAGCTGCGCACGCGCATCCGCTCGCTGATCCGCATCCGCAACCTCCGCAAGGAGCTCGACTCCAGCGAGAACATCATCATGACCCTCACCAGCGCGCTGGAGAGCAAGGACGCGCGCACCATGGGTCACGTCCACCGCGTGGCCGCGTACTCCGCGCACCTCTGCGACAAGCTCGGCATGTCCGTCGAGGAGCGCGAGACCATCATCAAAGGCGCGATGCTCCACGACGTCGGCATGATCGGCGTCCCCGACCACCTGCTGCTCGTCGCTCCCTCGACCGACGAAGAGCGCGGACGCGTTGCCGACCACACCCGCATGGGCGCGTCGATCCTCGAGCCGATGATGACCTTCCGGCAGTTCGTGCCCATCGTCCGCTGGCACCACGAGCGCTTCGACGGCACCGGCTACCCCGATCGCCTGAAGGGCGACGAGATCCCCCTCGAGGCGCAGATCGTCGGTATCGCCAACCGCTTCGACGAGATCCATCACGAGTCCAACCTCAGCGAACAAGAGGCGATGCAGCAGCTCATCGCCGAAGCCGAAAGCGGCGCGTTCGCCGTCGCACTCGTGCGCTTCTTCGCGGCGTCGCTCGACGAAGAGACGCCCACAGCCGCCACCACGCTGCACATGCGTCCGCGGCCCGAGCGGAAGGCCCGGCTCCTGTGCGTCGACGAGAACCCGATGAACCGCGAGCTGGTGCTGTCGACCCTCGCCGGCGCGAACATGGAGCTGATCCTCACGCGAAACGCCGAGGAGGCGTTTGTGGAGCTCGAGCGCGGGGCGGTGGACGTCGTGCTGCTCGACCTCATCGCCGGCGAAGTCGAAGGCGCGTCGACGCTCAAGGCCCTGCGCGCCGACCCGCGCTGGGAGTTCGTCCCGGTGATCGTCCTGACGTCCCACCGCAACAACGCCATGCGCCAGGAGGCCATCGTCGCCGGCGCCGACGACTTCATCAACTATCCGCTCAACCGCCTCGAGCTCGTGACCCGCATCCACTCCCTGCTGCGCATCCGCGAGTACCACGCCGACCTCGAGCAGACCCAGAACGTCATCTGCGCGCTGGCCCTGGCGTTGGAAGCCAAAGACCGCTACACCCGCGGCCACTCCCAACGCGTCGGCGATCTCTCCCGCAAATTCGCCCTCTACCTCGGACTCGCCCCCGAGCTCGCCGAGCGCATCCGCACCGCCGGCCTCCTCCACGACATCGGCAAGATCGCCGTCCCGGAGAAACTGCTCAACAAAAAGGGCCCCCTCACCCGCGACGAGTTCCTCCGCGTCATCGACCACCCCGTCATCGGTGAAGAGATGGTGCGCCCCCTGACCACCCTCACCGCCGTCCTCCAGCTCATCCGCCACCACCACGAGCGCTACGACGGCCGCGGCTACCCCGACGGCCTGCGCGCCGAAAAGATCCCGTACGAAGTGCGCCTGCTGTCCATCGTCGACGCCTACGACGCGTTGACCTCCCACCGCTCCTACCGCCCCGCACCCCTCAGCCACGACGCCGCGCTGGCGACGTTGCGCCGCGAAGCGGCGGGGGGCAAATGGGACCCGGTCATGGTCGACCAGTTCGCCGCGATGCTCGGCGAGACCGCGCCGGCATGGGAAGAGATCTCGCTGCCGGCTCCAGTGCTGAAGCTCGCCTGAAGTCAGTTATCGCGGCGAAGCCTCTGTGCTCTCTGTGTCTCTGTGGTGAATCGGTCCCTCTGCGTTCCTGGCGCGCAAAGAGACCGTTCACCACAGAGCCACAGAGAACACAGAGGCTTCGCCGCGGAAATGTAACTTTTTCGGCCGACTACCATATATCCGGGTGATGACGAGCTTCGCGGAGGTCTACGCCGCATACGCGAAGGACGTTTTCAACTTTGCTCTTCGGCTCACGGGAAACAGCGCGGACGCCGAGGATCTGACCGCGGAGACGTTTGCGCGGCTCTGGACGGCGCGGGATGTAAGAGTCGCCACCGTCAAGGGCTACCTGTTTGCCATCGCGCGCAACCTTCATATCGAGGAGTATCGAAGGCGCCGTCCCACGGAAGAGGTGACTGAAGTTGCCGACGGGTCGAGCTCCCCTGAAGCAATCGCCGTAAGCCGGGACCAGACCACACGGCTTCTGAACATCATTCAAGCCATGCCGGAAGCCGACCGCTCAGCACTCCTCATGAGAGCGGACGGCCTCCCGTACGACGAGATCGCGCGCATCCTGGGCATCTCGCTGTCGAATGTGAAAGTCAAGATCCACCGGGCGCGAGTCAAAGCCGCGCTCTTACTGAAGAAGGACGAACATGCCAGTCGAACGTGACGTAATTCTCGACCTTGTGCCTTTGGTTCTCAGCGGTGATGCCAGCCCTGCAACCAGGCAGCTCGTTGAAGCGTACGCGGAAGAGCACCCCGACATCGCCGACCTCCTGCAAACCCCCGACCCTCTCGGATTCGTAACCCCCGATGTGGCCATTCCAAAGGAGATGGAGATGAGAGCTCTCGAACGAACGAAGTCCCTCTTGCGCATTCGCAGTCTTCTTCTGGGCACGGCGATTTTTCTGTCACTCCTCCCGTTCGGCATCAGAGGCGGCAGTGCAGGAGTTCGCTGGCTCTGGACTGGAGCGGAAGCGTATGCCGTCGCTGCAGGCATACTGGCAGGGATCGCATGGATCACATATGCAGTGCTACAACGACGGTTACACATAAATGGGTGGTGAGGGCGCGTCGCGTCTTGAGGCAAGCTGTGCTTCCTCCGTCCCACTCTGTGCCTCTGTGGTGAATAGCACGCACCTCGCGCGATGCACTTGGGTATTCACCACAGAGGCACAGAGTGGGACGGAGGAATTACTTACGACGGATGACCTTCAACGCATCCTCGATCGGCAGTGCTCGAACATCCCGCACATCCGTCGCCTTGAACAAGGAGTTGTAGATCGCCTCCTCCGTCGCCTCGATCGTCGCGAGGAACAGCAGCGACATGTCGTCGTTCTTCATCGTCGCCGCGCCGCGGTGCGTCGAGAACGCAATCGCATAATCGCCGCTCCCATTCGTCATCGCCGCCCCCGTGCGCGCCAGCCCCGCCATCGCCCGCGCGCCCATCCGCTCCAGATTCCGCGCGTCCACCGGAGCGTCCGTCGCGATCACGATCATGATCGAACCGTCAGCGTTCTCCAGTTCATTCTTCAAGTAGTACTGCCCCAACGCCCGCCCCACCGGCGCCCCGTCGATCGTCAGAATCCCGCCGTAGTTCGTCTGCACCAGCACCCCCACTGTCCACCCGCCCAACTTCGCCGGCAACTTCCGCGACGACGTCCCGATCCCGCCCTTCCACCCGAACGCCACTGTCCCCGTCCCCGCACCCACACTCCCCTCCTCCACCGCCCCCGTCGCTGCGCTCTTCAGCGCAGCAAAGACTTCTTCCCTGCCGACATGCCGCCCCCGAATGTCATTCAACTGCCCGTCATTCGTCTCCCCCACTACCACATTGATCGACCGCACATCCTCATTCCCCGGCAACGCCAGCATCCAGTCGATCAACGCATCCGCCACACGCGGCACATTCAACGTCGACGTCAACGCGATCGGCGACTCGATCTCGCCAAGCTCTTCGACCTGCGTCACCCCCATCAACTTCCCGAACCCATTCCCCACGAACACCGCCCCCGGCACCTTCTCCCGGAACAGGTTTCCCCCGTGCGGCAGAACCACCGTCACCCCCGTCCGCACGTTCTCCCCGCGGATCACCGTCGCCTGCCCCACCCGTACCCCCGCGACGTCCGTGATCGCGTTCAACGCGCCCGGAGTGAGGATGCCCGGCGCCACACCGATGTCCCGGGCGCGAGGACGCGGCTCCGCCGCGATAACGGACAATGTGAACACGACGAGCAGCACAAGACGCTTCCACATACCCACCATGATGCCGCAGGCAGCGCAGACAAGCGCGCGGAACGCCGCCTTCCAGGCGGCCGCTCCGCCGGCTTCCAGCCGGCACGAAGGTAACCCGCGCTACAAGGAACAGACTATTTGCGTTTTCGCCGGGTAGGCGGTGGGACGAAGATCATGCGCTGTAAGCTAATCGCATGAACGCAACAAAGCAGTTTGTGATCTGCATCGAGAACGGCGATTACGCTGGCGCACTCGAACTGCGCAAGGTCTACGAAGCCCTCGATGATGTAACGGCCTTGGAGAAGAACTGCCTGCGAATCATCGACGATTCGGGAGAGGACTACCTGTACCCGGCCGGGTGGTTCATTCCTGTTGCGGTGCCGGAAAACGTCCGACAACTGCTGCACGACCTCGCAGCCGCCCATGGATGAGAAGGCAATCGCAGCATTTGCAAAGTCGAATTGTGAGGCGATTCGAGGTCCTGCGGCGGGTCCAGCCTATCGGTGCGCAGCCTACCTCACGGACGACATCGCAGGGCTTGAGGAGAGACGCTTCCTGACAACCCGTGGACTACGCCACGTCCAGGAAGTCAGGGGAAGCCACGAGGTTGCGTCGACGAAGCGGTTCCGGGCCTGCGCTACAGGCACGCGCGAACGACCGTGGCATCTGTTCAAGGCCGGGATCGAGAACAAGCAGTTCTCGTACGGCACCTATGGTCTTCGTCCACGGTGGCGGTGTGGCCCCGGCGCGTGATGCGAAAAGCTCAACGAGCCCGGCGGCGACAAACATCTCCTCGTCGGTGAGGCCTACCGGTTGCCCGAGTTGATTCCACTGAACATGCACGCGCCGAGCTTCAGCGGCGTACTGGCGAGCAGCCAACAGGTCACCAGCCAGCAGGACGTGCACAAGCTCACGAATGTCCATGGACCATCTCCCAAAGGTCGTCAAAAGCGTATGAGACTACACCTGCCGCGGCTCTACGGCGCGGCAGACCAGGATGAGAGTCGCTGTGGTCACCTTCGGCGGGTTCAACGAGATCGACCTCGCTCGTCGCCGCTCACATCATGAACCGCGTCAACCTGTCAGGATGGCGCTGGTCGGGCAATCGCTGATCCGCACCTCCCGCCCTTCCCGGCGCCAGAGCATGGCGCTGATCCACCAGCGGCCGTCCTTGCGGAACAGCTGGATGCTCTTGATGGCGCGGCAGAGCGGTTCGCCCTCGCGCGACGGCCGCATCTCGTAGGCGCTGAGGACGTGGGCGAAGTCGCCGAATTCGCGCATTTCGCGCCAGATCTCGCCTTCCCAGAAGCTCGGCAGCGCGCCGGAGGCGATCTTCGATTCCAGGTCGGCGCGAAAGGTGTGCGGGTCGAATGCGAAGACGCCGTCGTCGTTGATGCGGACCAGCCGGGCGGACGGGGCGAAGACGTCGCTCTGGGCCTCCCAGTCGGGGAACTGGCCTGCCTCGAAGCACATGGAGGCGTACATCCGCTCGATGACGCGGCTGACCGTCATTGAGGAGTCAGTCTACCGGTTGCGCCCTTGCCCGGAGACGAGGATCTCTTCATCGAAGAGAAAGATCTCTTGCCTCAAGAGAAAGATCTCTTCATCGAAGAGAAAGATCTCTTGTCCCAAGAGAAAGATCTCTTCGTCGAAGAGAAAGATCTCTTGCTCCAAGAGAAAGATCTCTTCATCGAAGAGAAAGATCTCTTGCCCCAAGAGAAAGATCTCTTCATCGAAGAGAAAGATCCCTTCGTCGACCAGAACCCCCGAGACCCGGGCCTCGACGACCGGACGACTCGAAGACTCGAAGACTTGCTACACTCCCCCGCCCAACGAATGCTGGTCCTGCACGATCCCCTGCGCCAGACCGATCTCCCCCGCGGATGCGTGGCGACGATCGGCAATTTCGACGGGATGCACGTCGGGCATCAGCAGATCGTACGAGGGGTCGTCGAGCGCGCGCGGGAGCTGGGGCGGCCGTCGGCGGTCATCACCTTTCACCCGCACCCCTCGACTATCGTCGCGCCGGACCGCGTCCGGAAGCAGATCCTGACCCTGGCCCAGAAGGAAGAGCTGCTGCGGGAGATGGACGTCGACGCGATGCTGGTCGTGCCGTTCACGCACGAGTTCTCGACCTGGACGGCGGACCGTTTCATCGACGAGTTCCTGGTCGGCGCGCTGCAGGTGAAGGAAGTGCGCATCGGCCAGGACTTCTGTTTCGGCGCGGGACGCGAGGGCAATCTGGCGAAGCTCACCGCGGCCGGCGCGCAGCACGGCTTCGCCGTCATGGGCATCGACGACGTGAAGATCCGCGGCATGCGGGTGTCGAGCTCGGCGATCCGGGACGCGATCTCCAAAGGCGCGCTCCGCACCGCCACGCTCGCCCTCGGACGCACGTTCTTCGTCGACGGCCGCGTGGCCACGGGGCGGAAGCTCGGACGGAAGATGGGCTTCCCGACGGTCAACGTCGATCCGTCGAACGAGCTCTATCCGGAAGGCGGCGTGTTCGTGACGACGTGCCGGTTCGAGAGCTTCGACCGCTCGTTCGAAGGGGTCACGAACATCGGCGTGCGGCCGACGCTCTACGAGAACTACGCGCGCACGATCGAGAGCCACATCCTGGACTTCGACTCGAACGTGTACGGCGACACGGTGCGCCTCTACTTCCACAAGCTCCTGCGGCGCGAGCAGCAGTTCCGCTCCGCGCTCGAGCTGACGAACCAGATCCGCCAGGACATCTCCAGGGCGCGGCTGTACTTCCTCAAACCCCGCTGATCCTCTGGACTCGCGTGGCGCAACGGTTTCGCGGCGAAACCTCTGTGCTCTCTGTGCTCTCTGTGGTGCATCGCTATCCCTTCGTGCCTGCCGCGCGAAAGAGACCGCTCACCACAGAGAGCACAGAGACCACAGAGGCTTCGCCGCGAAAACTTGGTTGCGGCGATGCCGCGCTGTGGCATCCTGACGCGCTCAATGAACGCCATCTTCGCCGCTCCGATCCTTTCGGAGAACGCCATGCGCATCATCACCGCCGCAACCCGCCTCGACGGCGTCCGCCTCGGCGTGATCACGCAGGACCCGGCGGAGAAGCTCCGGGTCAACGTCGATCAGCACTGGCGCGTCGGCGACGTCCTGAACGCCGGGCAGCTCGCCTGGGCGGTGGACAACGTCGCGACGCGCATGGGTGGCGTGGACGTGCTCTTCGCGGCGTACGAGCAACTGCAGGTGCCCATCGCGCAGGTGCGCGAGAAGCTCGGCATCGCCGGGATGGGCGCGGAGGCGGCGCGCAACTTTCGCGATAAAGCGCGGATGAAGGAGCTGTTCGACGGCGCGGGATTGCCCTGCGCGCGGCACGCACGCGTCAACAGCGACGACGACGCGTGGCGGTTCGCGAAGGCGAACGGCTACCCGCTGGTCTACAAGCCGCTCGAAGGCGCGGGCGCGAAGTCGACGTTTCGTGTCGATGGCGAGCAGCAGCTGCGCGACGCACTGCGCATCTCGCCGCCGCCGGCGTTGCTCGAGGAGCACATCCTCGGCGAGGAGCATTCCTTCGAAGGCGTGTGCGCCGGCGGGCGCATGGTCTGGCACTCCCTGACGCGCTACCGGCCCACGCCGCTCGAGGTCCTGCGCAACGGCTGGATCCAGTGGTGCATCACGCTCCCGCGCGAGATCGACGACCCGCAATACGACGACATCCGCGCCGCCGCCGCTCGCGCGCTGGAGGTCCTCGGCATGGAGACCGGCCTCTGTCACCTGGAGTGGTTCCGCCGGTCCGACGGATCGATTGCCATCTCCGAGGTCGCGGCGCGTCCGCCCGGGGCCCAGATCATGGACCTCGTCTCGTACGCCCACGAATTCGACTTCGACGAAGCCTGGGTCCGCCTGATGATCCTCGGCACCTTCACTCCTCCGGCGCGCCAGTACGCGACCGGCATCGCGTTTCTGCGCGGGCAGGGCGAAGGTCGCGTGAAGGCGCTGCACGGCGTCGAGGAAGCGGCGCGCCAGGTCGGGCCGCTCGCCGTCGCCGTGCGGCTGCCGTCGATCGGACAGGTGCCCACAGGCGGCTACGAGGGAGAGGGATTCATCATCGTGCGGCACCGCGAGACGGCTGTCGTCGAGCGGGCTTTGCAAACCATCGTGGACCTCATTCGAGTGGAGCTGGGATGAAGAACGTATTGCTGGTGGGATGCGCGTATCCGACGGAGCTGAACTACTTCACACGGGGCGTGGCCCGGGCGGGCGCGCGTGTCTTCGCCGTCGACCAGGTGCCGGAGAGCCACCTGCCGCCGATGGTGCGGCAGTCTCTGACCGGCTATTGCCAGGTCCCGTCGCTCTTCGACGAACAGGCGGCCCTCGACGCGGTGCGCCGCTGGGCGGGCCCGGTGTCGTTCGATCGCGTCGAATCGCTCTGGGAGCCGGCCGTGCTGCTCGCGGCGCGGCTGCGCGAGGCCCTGGGCGCGGCCGGGATGACCTACGAGCAAGTCGTGCGGTTTCGCGACAAGGACAAGATGAAGCAGGCCGTCGCCGGCGCGGGGCTGCGCACGCCGCGGCATCAGCGCGCGAACAACGGCGCTGAATGCTTCGCCGCGGCGGAGCAGGTCGGCTTCCCGATCTGCCTCAAACCGGTCGCCGGCGCGGGATCGGAGAACACCTATCGCTGCGACTCGGTGGCCGAGCTCGCGGCCGCGCTGGCCAAGGCAGGAAACGAGCGGGAGTACAACGTCGAGGAGTTCATCGAGGCCGAGGAGTACACGTACGACACGATCTGCGTCGATGGACGCGTCGTGTTCGAGAACTTCTCGTGGTATCGCCCGCGTCCGCTGGTCGGACGCAGCGTGGAGTGGATCAGCCCGCAGACGATCACGCTGCGGGACGTCCACGCGCCGGAGCTGGAAGCCGGCCGCACCCTCGGACTCGACGTCCTGAAAGCGCTCGGCCACGAGTCCGGCTTCACGCACATGGAGTGGTATCGCAAGAGCGACGGCGAGGCGGTGTTCGGCGAGATCGCGGCGCGGCCCCCGGGCGCGCACACCGTCGACACGATGAACTTCGCCTGCGACATCGATCTCTTCACCGGCTGGGCCGAAGCCGTGGTGAACGGAACGTGGAGCCAGGACGTCCAGCGCCGCTACAACTGCGCGATCATTTTCAAGCGCGCCCAGGGACAGGGACGCATCCAGCGCGTCGAAGGCCTGGACCGCATCCTCGCGTCCTTCGGCGAGCACATCCCGGCGATAGAGCTGCTCCCCGTCGGCCAGCACCGGCGCGACTGGGTCCGGACCCTGCTGTCCGACGGTTTCGTGTTCGTGCGCCACCCCGACCTCGACCAGACATGCGAGATGGCCGACCGCGTCGGGACGGATCTGCAGATGTACGCGGGGTAGCCCCGCTGTCATCCCGAGCGTCGAGCGAGGGACCTGGGCGGGTGGGGCGACAGGCATGAGCTTCGTGCCCCACCCGCCCAGGTCCCTCGCTCGACGCTCGGGATGACAAGCTCGCTCACCGGGCGATCATCGTCCCCAGCATCGTCGCCACGAGTTTCCCGTCCGCGTGTACATCGGCGCGGACCACCGTCAGCGTTCGTCCCGCCCGCAGCACGGTGGCGGCAGCGACAAAGCGCTCCCCCGCCGCGGGCGCGAGCAGGTTCACCTTGAACTCCACGGTGAGCACACCTTTGCCCGCCGGCATCAACGTCTGGGCCGCGTAACCGCAGGCGCTGTCCGCGATCGCCGCGACCACACCAGCGTGCAGGAACCCATTCTGCTGCGCCCACCCTTCGGCGAACGACAGCTCGATCGTCACCTCACCCGGCGCAACCCGCGTCAGCTCGGCACCGATCGTCGACATCAGGCTCTGGCGGGCAAAGCTCTCGCGCACCACGGCCTCGAACTGAGGATTCGCCACTTCGAAACGATTCACGGCGACGGATTGTAGCTACGTTAAACTCCGCCGGCTCAGCATGTCCGATCCCGTTCTGGCGCTTCTCCTCGTGGCCGCGTTTTTCGCCGCGCTGACCGCGGCCTCGTTCTTCCGTACGCTCGACGCCGCGCTCTGGCGCGATGCGCGCGTGCCGCTCATCGCGGGCGGCATCGCGGGCGTGATCCTGTACTTCCTCCCGTACGCGATCGCCACCGGCGTGATCCTCACGCTGGCCGCGGGGTATGTCCGGCTCACCGGCCGGGAGAGCGAGCCCACCGACGGCATGATCCTCGGCGCCCTGACCGGCGGCGCGGCCTCGGTGCCGCTGACGATCCTGGACGCCGACCGCGCGCTGCTGCACCTCTCCGCCTGCATCCTCGCCGGCGCTGTCGCGGGCTACGGCATCACGTTCGGACTCACGCACGTCCGCGACCAGCTGCGCCAACTCGCGATCGACGCCGTCACCGCCGCGGTCGCCGTCGGTGCCGCGGCGCTGCCGGCGATCCTCGTCCGCACGCGCATCCCCGAGCGCCAGGTGGCCTACGCCGCGGTCGCGTTCGTGCCGCTGCTGGTGATCGCGACGGTCTTCAAGCAATGGCCCGCCGTTCGCGCCGAGCTCCGCCACGAAGCCATCCTGGGCGTTATCGACGAGGAAGACGTCCACCCCACCGCCCACCCTCTCCGCCGCCTCGGCCGCTCCGGATGGCACGACCCGGCCGCGCACCGCGAGTTCGTCCGCATCGCGAACAAGATCGCCCTGCGCAAACGCCAGCAGCGTGGACGGTCCGAGGATGTGGCGCGGCTGTATCAGGTCGAGGTGATCAAGCTGCGCATGGAGCTGCAGAACATGACCCAGATCGACCGGGCCATGCGCGCGCAGTCCGAAGGCGAGCAGGTGGCGGGGTAGAATGACGCACGAATGCGCCGAAGCCTCTGCTGCCTGATCGCCATCCTCGCGACGGCCCCCCTTTTTTCCCAGACCAAGCCGAACTTCCAGTTCATCCCCGGGCCCAAGCCCGGCGGCGGCGAAGTCAAAGTCACCGTGGCCGAGGGCGGGGTCACCGAGGTGCAGAAAGACGAGTACTCGATCTCCCAGGGCGGCGTGACCATCGAATACCAGGACATCAAGCTCGTCGCGTACAAAGTCACCTACAACTACCGCACGAAAGACGTCGTGGCCGAGGGGAACGTCATCATCGACCAGGGCCCGACGCGGATCACCGCCTCGCAGGCGATGTACAACCTCACGTCCAAGACCGGCACGTTCTTCAACGCCACCGGCCAGATGGACCCGGCGATGTACTTCACCGGCGACCGCATCGAGAAGGTCGACGAGGACACGTACCGCCTGACCAACGGCGTCTTCACGTCCTGCGACATCGACCGCCCGGCGTGGTCGTTCCACATCGGCAATGCGGACATCACGCTCGACGACTACGCGCACATGCGCAACGTCTCGTTCCGCGCCCGCAACCTGCCGATCTTCTATACGCCGCGGCTGATCTGGCCGACGAAGCGCGACCGCTCGAAAGGGTTCCTGATCCCGCGCGCTCGGTTCACCGACGAGTTCGGGACGCGCATCGAGAACGGCTACTTCATGCCCTTCGGTGAATCGTGGGACGCGACGCTCTACGCGGACGTCAGCACGGAGAACTACTTCGGCGGCGGCGTCGAGATGCGCTACGTGCCGAACGAGAACGTGAAGCTCGGCGATTTCCGCGCGCGCTTCGTGAACAACGCGCCGGAGAAGCGGCTCGAGTGGAAATACGAGTTCCGCCACGCGCAGGAGAACCTGCCCGGCGGTTTCCGCGGCGTCGTGGACGTGCAGGACTACTCGCGCCTCGACTTCTTCCGCGAGTACGACGACGACACGCGCGTGCTCACCCTGTCCAACATCTACTCATCGGCGTACCTGACGAAGAACCGGCCGAAGTACTCGCTGAACATCCTCGCCGACCGGCGCGACTACGAGCTGCTGCAGCCGGATCCGAATCCCGATCCCGACGAGCCACCCCGCCTGGTCACGGCGCGGCAGCGGTACGAGCAGCTCCCGTCGGTGCAGTTCCGCATGTTCCCGCAGCGCATCGGGCAGACGCCGTTCTACTTCACCATGGAGTCGTCGTCGTCGCAGTTGCGGACGGGCTCCGTCGATTCGAGCGGCGTGCGCACGGTCGACGCGTCGTACCTGCGCACCGACATCTTCCCGACGGTCTCCATGCGCCTCCGCACGCCGCAGTGGTTCTCGGTCAAGCCGCAGCTCGCCGTACGGCAGACGGTGTACTCCGCGAGCCAGCAGCTCGTGTGCGACAGCCCCGAGGCGCCGGTGGAGTGCGCGGCGTGCGAGGCGAACCCGGGCCTGGCGATCTGCACGCGCCGCGAGCTGCGCGACGACGAAGGCGTCTCGCGCTTCTACGCGCAGGGGCAGGTGGAGTTCGTCGGCCCGTCCCTGTCGAAGGTGTACAACCGGCAGGCCGGCGGGTTCTCGCGCTTCAAGCACGTCATCGAGCCGCGCGTGCGGTACGTCTACACGACCGACGTCGAGAATCAGAGGGAGATCGCGCGCTTCGACACCGTCGACACGCCGTTCCTCCCGATCGTGCAGGATTCCGTGGAGTACTCGCTGACGCAGCGCCTGATCGGCAAGGAAGCGGGAGAGGGAAAGAACCCGCGCGAAGTGCTGTCGTTCGCGCTGCGGCAGAGCGTCGCGCTGTCGGACCCGTTCGAGAGCGTCGGCGCGAACACGTCCGCGTTCGCGGAGCACAAATTCACGCCGCTCATCGCCACGCTGCGCTTCAATCCCTATCAGTCGGTCACTCTCGACGCGAACGCGTCGTTCGGGAACATCTCGCACCAGGCGGACTCGATGAGTCTCTCCGCGAACCTCGTCGGCACCGGCGACCGCGCCGACAAGTACCTCGGCTTCACCTACTTCGCCTCGTTCGACACGCCGGGGCTGGACAACGGGCGCAGCCAGATCCGCCTGAACTCGGGGTCGTCGCTCGTGCGCGACCGCATCCGCGCGGACGTGCAGCTCAACTACGACGTGACCGAGGGACGGTTCCTCGACCAGCGCTATCTGACCGGCTGGGTTGGGTCATGTTATGGTCTCGGCCTCGAGTACCGCCGCTACGAAGTGTTCGGCGCATCGGGGTTGAAGGACGTCTCCAGTTACGGCGTGGCTGTGACGCTGAAGAACGTCGGCACGATCGGAAGTCACTGATTGAGAGCTCGCGCGTTGCTGGTGTTGGCGCTCCTCGCGCTCGCGTGCAAGGACGAGGAGCGGATCCAGCGCGACGAGGCGCTGAAGCAGAATCTCACGCAGATGCGCCGCGCGATCGCGTCGTATCACATGGAGCAGGGGCGCTATCCGCCGTCGCTCGACGATCTCGTCCCGAAGTACCTCCCCTCGATTCCTGCCGGAGAGTGGCGCGTCACGACCGAGGAGACGGTGCAGCCGAACGCGGACTTCCAGACCACCACCAGCGCGCCGTCAACGTCGGTCGTGATCGAAGTCCACAGCGGCGAGGCGGGAACGGACCGCAACGGCGTGCCTTACGCGAACTACTGACATGCCGAACGTCTACACGTTCAAGGATTTCGAGGGCAGCAGCCATCGCATCCTGCTGGAGCTGATCCGGAAACACCGTCCCCGCGGCGGCACCCTCCTCGACCTCGGCGCCGCCGGCGGCGAGCTGGGGTCGGCAATCCGCGATCACTTCGACCGCACGATCGGGTTCGAGTACAACGTCGACTGCATCTGCGATCTCGTGGGGCGGTTCAACCAGGTCGTGATCGCGGACCTGGAGCGGGTGAAAAAGCTTCCCCACGGCGCCAGCGCGATCGTCCTCGCCGACGTGATCGAGCACCTTCGCAGCCCCACGCACGCTCTGCGGCTGGTGCGCGAGGCGCTCGCGGAGGACGGGCACGCGTTCATCTCCGTTCCCAACATCGCGAACATCACCGTCCGGCTGGGGTTGTTGTTCGGGATCTTCGAATACCGCGACCGCGGGATTCTCGATCACACGCACCTGCGGTTCTACACGGTGCGCACGATCCGCCGCGAGATCGAGAACGCGGGGTTCCGGATCGAGGAGGTGCGGGGTTCGTCCGTGCCGGTGCGGTTGATCGTGGGGCGCTGGATGCCGGAGTTTGTGCTGCGTGTCGGCGAGCGGATGCTGACGTGGCTCACGCGGCTGTGGCGGGGGTTGTTCGCGTATCAGGTGATCCTCGTCGCGGTGAAGAAGTAGCGCGTCCGCCGTCATCCTGAGCCGCGTAGACGGCGAAGGACCCCCTGATGAATGCGCGGTCGTCGCGAACCGCAGGGGATCCTTCGCCGTCTACGCGGCTCAGGATGACAGAGCGATGCCCCCTCACTCCGTCCAAGGCACGAACACCGGTGGGCCCGGTGCGTGGCGTGCTCCCGCCACTTCCGCGAGATGCCGATAGTTGTCCTCGGACGCATTGTTCGGGTCGGTGGTCGTGTACCAGAGGTACTTGCGCTGGCGCATGTCGGGGCCGGCGTAGCCGTAGTGCTTGAGCCGCACGTCGCAGTGCTGCACCGCGCCGGCGATGCCGCGCGGGGTGTTGCCGCAGTGGAAGTTGGGCGGCTTTTTCTCGGGGAAGCGCAGGGCGGCGTGGTTCTGGCCGCGCCAGCGGAAGAGCGACGGGCGGCGGAAGCGGCCCCAGATGCCGTCGACGCGGACCTGACCGTCGGCGTTCCAGACGTACGCGACGCGCAGCGTGTAGACCGACACGTGCGCCGGTGTGGCGTCGATCTGCGCGCGCAGCCGCGCGGCGCCGGTCCGTTCGAGCACTTCGTCGCCGTCGATCCAGAGCACC
The DNA here is from genome assembly GCA_963821585.1 of uncultured Acidobacteriota bacterium. Classification (GTDB taxonomy): domain Bacteria; phylum Acidobacteriota; class Thermoanaerobaculia; order Gp7-AA8; family Gp7-AA8; genus QHVT01. The sequence continues at coordinate 130,630 of CAWGEI010000003.1, read as the reverse complement.
CACGCCGGATCTTCTTCCCCGATGAAGCGGAGGATGGAGTTCTTGTCGCGCGCCTCGTCGAGCCCCTCGAACGGCGACGGGAGAACGCGCACGCGCTCGCCGAAGGAGCGGCAGACGCCGGCGGTGTCGTCGTCGGAGTGATCGTCGAAGACGAGCGCACGGCCGCAGAGCGGCAGCACGCGCTCGAGCACTTCGCCGATGTGGGCCTCTTCGTTCTTCACGCGCATCACGCACAGCACGTCGTTGGCGCGGGCGGGCCCGCGGATGGAGAGCTTGGCCTCGTAGAGCGCCTTGTTCCGGGCGAAACGCTGGGCGTGGTCGGGGCGGGTGCGTGACGTGGACCGCAGCGTGCCGTGATCGACGACGCAGCCGTCGTCGACGACGATGGCGTATCCCGCCTCGCGCACGCGCTGGCAGTAGTCGTCGTCCTCGAAGCCGTATCCGACGAACCGCTCGTCCAGCGGCCCGACGGCGTCGAGCACGCTGCGCCGCAGGTACGCGGCGATGAAGCAGACCATCCGCCCCTCGGACCGCACGGCCTGCGACGCGCGCGCGCGCTGGTTCGCGTTTCCGACCACGCCGCGGATGCCCGCGCTGACGATGCCGCGCTGCGGCTCCACGTACGCCGTCCGTGCGAGCCGCGCGAAGCCCTCGCGCGTCGTCAGCAGCGCGTCGTCGTTGAGGAGGATGACGTCACGCGAAGACGCCGCGATGCCGCGGTTCGCATTGCGCGCGAAGACGAACGGCTTCTCCCCTTCGACCCAGCGCACGCCCGGCAGTTGCGGCTCGGCCTCCGCGCGCGCGCCGTCGTCGACGAGGATGATGTGCGAGGGGTCGAGCTCCGGCTCGTGCGCGAGCACCGCCTTCACACAGGCGACGGCGTTCTTCGCATCGGCGGAGAGGATGACGACGTCGAAGGGGGCCGCTGGCCGGGGCGCGGGCGTCCACCACTGCCAGAGAGCCGATGACGACTGCGGGTACGCCGGCCAGCGCCGCTGCCAGCCGCTGTTCACGTAGCGCTCTGTGAGCGACGACCACGGCTCGAACGGCACGCGGTCGAGCAGGACGACCGGCAACGCCGGCGCGATCCAGCCCGTCCCGAGCTGCGGGCGCTGCTGCCGCTGCCACTCCTCGAAGCCGAACCATTGGCCGAGGGGAGCGGGGCGGCTGGCGGCAAACGCGGAGCGGCGGTAGAGCGCGAGACCGGAGACGAACTTCGCCGGAGCATACGAGCGCGGCTTCGGCCCCAGGGGCTGCATCGCCTCGATGCCGAGGAGCGAGAGCTCGGGGTGGGCGTCCAGCACGGCGAGCGATTCGGACAGCCACTGCGGCGGCACGAGCACATCGTTGTCGATCTTCGCGACGACCGGCGCCTGGGCCTCTTCGATGAAGCGCGTCATCGCCGCGACCGGCGAGCGCAGCGCCGTCTCGACGAAGCGCACCGGCACCGTGACCCGCGCGATCGCCTCGCGCAGCCACTCCTTCGTGCCGTCCGTCGAGCCGTCGTCCCACACGACGAGCTCCCGCACGCGCTCCCATTCCGTGTTGCGCAGCAGCAACGCGAACGACTCGCGCGTGAACTCGAGGCGGTTCCACGCGAGGAAGAGCACGTCGGCCTTCGACGGCGACCGCGCGGGGAACCGCGCCAGGAACTGCGCCCGCGTGCGCAGCGCGCGGACCTCGTACATCAGCGCGAGGTTCTTCTGATAGTTCGGATTCGCGTTCATCGCCGCCGGCGGACCGTAGCCGCCGGAGAACGGGTGCCACAGATGATGGATGTGCTGGTCGGCGCGCGCGGTCGCGACGGCGCGGCCGAGGACCGTGACCTTGTGGAAGAAGGCGTTGTCCTCGCCACCCCAGCCGCGGAACTCCTCGCACACGCCGCCGTACTGCCGCACGAATTCCGTGCGCATGACCACGACGCCGCCGCGGCAGCCCGATCGCGTGAAGTACGTGTTCACCGGCGTACACGCTTCCGGCGTGGATGCGCCCGACGCGACCGCCGTGCTGTCGGCTTCGGACAGATACCGGCACGAGGTCCACGGCACGAGACAGTCGGCCTGCTGCTGCTCCAGCTCGGCGACGGCGTTCTCGACAAACGCGCGGGTGACCAGCAGGTCGGCGTCGAGCCAGACGAAGCGGCCGGTCGTCACCGCGGCCGCGCCCTCGTTCATCACGCGCGCCTTGTGGTACGACCCGTCCCGCCGCACGAACAAGTGCCGGAACCCCGCCTCGGCCGCAAGCGCCGCGGCGCGCGGCTCGGTGTCGGACTCCGCGAGGATCACGTGCCGTACCTCCGCGCGGCGCAGCGCGTCGACGACCGCGCGCAGATTGCGGAGCCGCTCCTCTCCGCCGCACGGCACGACGATCGTCACGTCTTCGAGGGGATCGCGCCGCGGACGCGGCGGCGGCGCGGGTGCAATCTTTACAGGAGGCGCCGGCACCGGCGGCGGCACGGCCACGCGCTTCGAGGCGCGCGCCGTCGCCTTCTCCATCGCCCGCTCGATGGCCGGGCGCCACACGCGACTCCACTGCGGAGCGAACATCCAGTGGCGCTCCATCCACGCGCGGTTGCCCGCGCCGCGCTCCAGGAGCGCTTCGATGCCGAGGGCGATCAGGCCTTCGAGCACCTCCTCGAGCGTCTCCAGCCGCGCGGAGACGAACGGCACTTCCTCCGACTCCGGCGCGCAGGCCCGGAACACCGTCTCGATCTCCGGGCGGATGCCGAGGCCGTTCACCACGACGCAGCCCGCGGCCAGGCCTTCGAGACTGTTGCGGTGATAGCTCCCGGTCACGCACTCGTCGATGACGATGTGCGCGCGCTGCTTCATCGCCAGCGACTCCGCGTGCGTCACCTGCTGCGCGCCGATCATCTCCAGCCGCACGCCATGGCGCTGCGCGAGCGCCTGCAGCACGCGCGCCGTCGTCTCGTACCCCTTGGAGTGCCAGTAGAGCTTGTGCGATTCCGGATAGCGCTCGTGCCGGCCCGACGGCGTGTACGCGATGGTCAGCTCCGCGTTCTTCGTGCCCGGGACGAGCTCGTCCAGCGGGATCGGATTCGGCACGGCCGTCCAGCCCGCGAGCTCCGGCAGCGTCGCCTGGTACTGGCCGACGACGAGGCCGGGAAAGCCCTTCTGCACGTAGCGCTGGTCGACGTTCCACGCGTAGTTGTGGGCCAGCGTCACCACCGGCTTCGCGTCGACGAGCACGCGGTGGCGCGCATCCACCTTGCCGTTGTGGACCACGATCGCATCGGCCGCCTGCAGCAGGCGCATGGCCTCCGCCGGCGAGCGCCCGTACTCCACGTCGCCGCGGAACGCCACGCCATTGCCGTAGCGGTCCGTCTCCCACACGCAGCGCGCCTCGTGCGGCGTCGTGCCGGCGATGCAGCGCGCGAGAATCGACGGCACGCCCGCTACCGGAGTGGTCGCGTACGACACCAGCCGCAGCGGACGCTCCTCCTCGCGGAGAGCCCCGAACTCCTCGACCGTCATCTTCGGCAGCGACGCGAGCCGGCTCCCCTCGCTGAGGTTCACCAGGTCGACGCCCACGCCGCTGACACGCCTCGCGCAGCCGTCCGTACTCCGCGTCGATCTGCCCCAGCTCGCGCTGCAGCGGATGGGCGCCGGTCTGCGCGAAGAAGTGGTCGTGCGTGAAATCGACGCCGATCAGGCCGACGCGCTTCGCCCCCATGTGGACGGCCAGGCACACCGCGACGTACGGCGAATTGCGCGTGTAGTGCAGCACCGACGGATCGGCGAAATCCGTCCCTCCCCGCTTGCCGAGGCGGAAGTTGACGACGTTGGGATGGGAGATCCGGAGGTCGAGCTGCGTGAACAGCGCCCGCGCGCGGCTCTCCGCGACGTAGCGGAACCGGTCCCCCGTGAACTGCGTGCGGTGATTCACCACGACGAGGTAGTCCGGATCGAACAGCCGCCCGACGTCGTTCACGCCGATGGTCACGAAGCGTTTGGGATTCGTCAGCGCGGAGAGCGAAGTGCCGCACCCGCAGACCACGACCGACGCTCCCGCGTGCAGGTTCCGGTATTCCGCGAAGCCGGCCATGGATGGTTCATGCTAGCGGGACATCCGGGGGCTCCGCAACATCTGGCTTTGCAGCCGCTCTCCGGTCACCGCTAGCGCTCCAGCTCCCGACGAAGCAGTGCTTCGACGGCCTCCGCGCCGCGCCCGCGCATACCGGGATGCTCACTCCGCGCGTTGCGGTCCTATACACGACCTCGGCGCACTCCCGGGCGTGACGGCGATCGACGACTGTCCGCGGAAGAAGGTCTTCGTCTTGTGGCCCGAGCAACTCGGTGTTCTCACCGATGCGTCGAGCGTCGCCGTCGTGAGCTACTACTACGATGCCATCGCGACGTTCGACCAAAAGATGAGCAAGCGGATGCAGAGCATCGGCGTCCAGTCGTACTGATGACGTGAGCACAAGATCGTCCGTGCTCCGTCAACGATTCCTGGCTGGACGCTTGGCGGACTTCTTTGGCACGCGAGTCTGCTTCGGTGTGACTCGGCCGCTAGTATCGCGTTTAGAACGTTTCTTTGGGCGGTGGCGACGATGCGCCGGAGAGATCGTGCGAACTGCGAATGACGCGCCAAACATTCTTCGCGTCTCTGACTAAGTTAAAATACCACTCAGGTACGTCGGCGCCGTATAGGTGACGTTCGCCCCATGCAAATGAGACCAATTCCCTGCCCGAGAGATATTGTTCGAGCAGATCTTTTCGTAAAAACAGAATCTCGCCGTCACTCCCGACAGGCGCGGCGACGCAAATCGCTGCGAACGCACCATCCGGCATAATCTGATTGAACGTCTGTGCAATGCCGCGCAGGTCGTGATGAGTTGAAAACAGCTTCGATGGGACTAAAGCGCCGCCAGCGTCGTTCGTAGAGCTGTGGTGCGATTCCCAGCTATATCGATGGGCCAACGTTTCGATCGTCGCAGGCTTGCCGTCAAGTTTCGTCGCAATAAAGTACAGCGGCTCCACATCTCTGGTTTGATGTGCGAATACGTCCGACCACGGCATCTCACCGGCGAACGTGTAGTAGTCCTCGGGGACGTGAGTCAGGCGATCTTCTGGACGTTCGACTTTGCGAAGCGCGGCGACCAAAGGCGCGGCGGCTCCGGCGTCGACAGCGACAGTGGATAGCAGCGCGTACGCTGACCGATCCAAGATCTTATCTGTGGCGCGTATGTTTGCATGCACGGCGATCCAAGGACCAGTTCGGTCATCGATCTTTTCGCGGTAGAAAAGCTCATCGGGCGGGTTCGTGGAAGTCGCAGCAGCGATCCACTCTTGGTCTGACGAAGCAGCGGCTAACAGCCACTTACAGTCGATGGCGGCGTCCGGCTCAGGTGGACTCGGAAAGGAAGGATCGATGTTGACCTCGGCTAACGCCTCACGAGTGATTGACTTGCGAGAACGGTTCTCGAGTACTCCTGCGTAGGTGTAAAAGCCGATCCAGCTATATTTCTTACCGTATCTCTCGGTCCGCGCGCGCTGGCCGCGCGGACGCCAGTCGGACGATGATATGTGCTCGTCGATTCGTGCGAAGGGAACCTCGCGCCAACCGAGTTGCCACACGGTGCCGCGAATATATGCGATCGCCTCTTTATGGCCCTTGTGCTCCATGTCGTAATTCCGCCGGCCGCTGAAGAGGTGCCCCACTGTATAGTTCGTGAAGTCCACGCGTAGCGTGTAACGAACCTCTTCGGTGCGCTCATCGTCCTCAGGCAAAGACTCGGCTTCGCCGGCCTGGCGCAAAGTTCAACGCCACACGCCTGGCAGAAGATGGTACGAGAGATGAGTAATACTTGCGCGCCAACTGAAATGTGCCGCGGATGTAGGTTCGTGATAGCCAATGGTTCGTCGGGTGTGCCGCGCCATCGCCGAGCACGGCAGCGGCTAAGGACTCGAGATATGGACGAAAACGGTGGCGAGCGACGGAGTCGTCTTCTGATGTGCCATGGCGATGCCGTACGTGCATGCAAGCATTCGTTCGGCGACGTAGGGATCGTTGATTTCAAGTGATTCTATGGTCAGGTCAAATAGCGCCTTTGGCTGCAATCGACCAAACCAGTAAAGCGCACGTGTAGCGTCGTCGCGCACGTGTCGGCCGGTGCTCGTGAGGAGCCACATTAACCATCTTGCCCAAAGAATATCCTTGGGATACGAGTGATTGGCACGCCACCGATCCGCAAAGCGAGATATATCAGGGAGAGTAAGTTCCGAATCGCGTAGCCACTCGGTCCAGCGCATATCACGCTCGGCGACCGTCCAAGTTCGCAGCACGCGATCGAGAACTCGGAATTGAGCGGATGCGCGACCATGCCGCGTGTCTGGCGAAGACGCGTAAACATATCAAGCAGCCCTGGTGTTGATTCTTTCAGGGAGACCGCGAGCTGTTCTACCGTGGCGTGGTCGACGTACTCAGCCTCCAGATCGGCAGCGAGCCGTAATGCTGCGCTTCGCATAGGTTCATCGACGACCTGCCAGACCTGCCTGCTGTGCAAAAGGCGAGGAAAGAGAGCGACTGTAGACGTAAAAATGTCGGTCGCGAGTGGGTGCTTCTCCTCGTAAGGTCCAGCAAGTAGGGCTTGCGTGGTAGGGTCAACGATCCATGTCGCGGCGGAGGACTGGCCTTGGCGCCGCAACACGGCATCCGCGATGAGATGGCCACCGAGAGCGTCGAACACTGGCGCCATGTCACCGTACGAATTCTTTCCCGGAAAACGTAGCAGAACACCCTCGTCCTCAAGTGCTCGGACGATGCTTTGATCCCAGGAGCGCTTATGATCACCTAGCAATTCGCGGAGAGCAGTGACATCTAAATTGCGCGTGCGTTGCTCCCAGAACGCGTAGCCGATCTCGTCAAGCGCGACGCGTACGTCCTGCTGAAAATATCGTTGACGCAGCGATGACAAATCAGCAATTCGCTCGGCAGCTTGATCAATGTAGCGGTCGAAGAGTGCAGTGATGGACCCGGGTGCGGATTCGAGCGTGACCATCTCCGAGCGCGCCGGGTTGGTCGTCTCGCAGAAAAGGCGGAGCATCAGAGGATGCGACAGTAGTTCCGCTGGCAGATCAATATGGGCACGTTCAATCTTGAAATAGTCGAAATAACGGCGCACGGCCGCGCCAGCGTCTTCGGCAAAACCCTTAATGACGAGCTTCGAGAGATCGGCGGGTAACGCATCATCGACGAACGCGCTGCGGATAGTGCATAGCACGAGGACGTAAGGGAATTGCGTGGCCACTGTGCCCAACGAGGCCAGGAGTGGTTTCCACGCGCGAGGATCTTCGGCCTCATTCAGACCGTCGATTACGATTGGGAGACGTCGTTTCGCGCGCTGACCGGCGGCGTCGAGTGCGGCGAGCAGCGCCTCCATGCTCGGAACCGGTTTACCGGCGATAACAACTCGGCTGGCAAGCGTGTCCAGTGTGTGGCCGATGAGTAGATCTTTGCCGTGTAGGAGTATGCCAGCCGGACGCTCAGGCGTTGCCTTCGTCAGTTCAGCGGCCATCTGCGTTTTTCCGTTGCCAGCATCGGCGACGACCGCCAGTAGGCCAACGCTAAACATGTTCCGCACGGTGGCGACGAGACGATGAGCGTCGTGCAGACGGGCGACGAGATTCGTCGCCAATAGACCCGCAAAGTGACGCGTAGCTCGAAGGCGACGAGGAATTGTCAGGATGTCCGAATTGGGCTTGGCAGGTACTTTAGCTAGAACTTCCTTTAGGTGATCGAGATCCCCTGCGACGATGCCCTGATGGACTGCAACCAGGTGTGCCGTGGCCAGATCCGCACGCTCGAGAAGCGCTTTCGTGGATGCCGCTACTGAAGGTTCAATGTTTCGTTGGGCGCTGAGCGCTTGGGATGTTTCACGCAGCGCCGTTTCGGTATGAATGATGTTTTGCCAGCTCTGGCTTTCTCCCAGAGCAGCGCGAATCGTACGCTCAGCTCGTACGGGCTGGTGAGCCTGCGGCATCCACCGTTTGTTTATAGGCGCAACGAATTCCGCCTGCTTGGCTTCGAGATACCCGGGATTGAAGACCAATCTCCGAAATATGTGCTACGAAGCATCGCCGCTTCGCCTGTAAGATAGCCATCGAGGTCTGCGACAGCGGTCCATAAGTGGAGCTTCATGCGCGTTTTTAACGCATAGAACCATTTCTGATCGCCTGCTGTGAGAGGGTACCCGGTCCAAAGTACCCAATCCGTAAGTCCTGGAAGCTCGGCGTGAGTAGTGTTAATCGCTTCTTCGATCTTCTTCCGACGGCTGCGGATCACATAGCCGCTCTGGGGATCCATCATCGGCATTGCCAGCCATTCCAGCGATTCGGGCCACCGAGCGAACACTCTTGATCGAGTTTCAGGTGAAATTCGACACCGGGCTGAGCGGCCCGCGCGGCAAACGTGCCACAGTGCGCGAAGTTCCTACGCATCGCTGCACGGCACAGCATCTCGAAATTGTCTTGAGGGCTGCCAGGAGGGGAGGCGAATACCTCCCAGTTCAGCGACGGCATTATTGTTTGTGCCCTCGCCCGTGTTTGGTGTCCGGGTATTCGTGCGCAGAGTAGACCTCTACACGAGCTCCATGAGCAAGCAACGCTTTCATGCCGGTTCGTCTCCTCAGTGGTAACGACAATCCCTCCCTTCGACGTCGACATCGACTTCGTACAGGAATTGTTCTAGTTCATGCGGCGTAATGGTGGAGACATTGATCTTGCCTAACACGTCGAGCATGTCTCTGCCATAGTCTGCAGGCGGTGATCCAGCATCGAACCTGTTGTTGTCGCGATCTTTGGATGCCTGCTCGGTGATCGCTGAAATCGCCGCTTGAGCCTGCTTGGCTGCGGGAGCGGATTTGAAGTGACCAATCATCACAACATTTGACGAATGTTCAGATCCATAGGCAAACCAGATCCTCATGATGGCTCCTGCTGCGTGCTTGCGCGAAGTAGCGCGGTTGCTTCCAGCACACTTGAAGTGATCGCGACTCCGTGGAGATCAAATGATGTGCGTTTTAGTAAGCCACGCGCATCAATGTGAGCGTAGGCGTCCAATGGTGGTTCGTTTGGAACCGGACAGTTATACTGGCATTTCTTCCGCAGCGGATTCGCTGATGAGCAACGGTAGCGGCCCGCGGTAGTGATGAACCCAACTACGAAGATCGGCGAGTGTGCGATCATCAATCGGACCAACGCCGGAGGAGCGCTGCTGAGGCAGTAGCAGGAAGTCCCGCGCGCCAAGTTCGGCAGCAACGGCTACAGCACGATCGATGTCAGGAAATGTCTGCGCGTTTACGACGAAGTTGATGCCGAATTTCGAAATCGCGCTGATCATCCGTACGCGATCTTTCAATGCGGCGAACGGGCGACCGCGCAGGCGCTTGTACGTGGCTGCAACACCATCCATGCTGAGCGGACGAAATGCACCGACCTATCGAGGGCGGCAGCGAGACGTTCGTCGATGTGATGCGCGTGTGTCGTGAACGTCACGGCGAGAGTGGTGCGGTGAGCAGCAAAGCGACAGAGTTCAGTGAACCCAGGAAAAAGCGTCGGCTCGCCTCCTCCAAAACCGATTCCGAGACAACCGTTGCGATCGAGCTCATCAAGCCACGTGTGACGATGTCGGCGTTCAACGCTGCCGGCCGCTTTGGCGCGTAACAGTACGCGCATGAGAGATCGCAGGCGTTGGTGAGTGCGATGGAAACGTACCGTGGAGCTTTCGCCCACTGTGATGTGGGATGTGAGACCTCGTCGAGTAAGAGGTTGAGACCCGAGGTGCGGTCGAATAGGTGGAGCCCGGCCGCAGTGGATCGCATCTTCCAGCGGCTTCGGGTTCCGGTCGGGCTCACGAGAATCACAGGGATATATTGCAGCATCGAGCGGCCTTCGGTCACGGCGGGCGCGGTGATCGACGTTTCGGGCACCCATGGCGCTCGCGACGTAGAGAGTGCCGCACACGAAGCGCGCCCCAAGGACGACACGCCGTGTTGAAGCCCGGGAGGGAGCGAGCGAGCGCGAGGGACGGGGGGCGCCGGCGCGACGCTTGCCCACGAAGCGCGTGCGTGAAAACTACGGACACCCGCTGCAAGCGGCATAGGCGAGCAGACGCTCGAGTGGAAGCTGATCTGATCCGCCCCGTGCATCCGGCCTGGTGGCCGCTGGACAGATCGCAGGCGTGCGTAACGTCCTCCGGCCACGGTAACCTGCGCGATCGGTAGTCCGTCCAACTTCCGAGGCGTGGCTCCACCCTGACCAAAGCTCGACGTCGGCACTTCCTTCGTCTCCCCTACATCAGGTAGGGAAACTATCATTTCCGTCACTCCTCAGATTAAGCTCAGCAAACTCGCACTCACCACAGCTCACTCACCCGCCGCCTCTCATCCACCCCAGCGCAAAGGAGCCGCACCATGGCCATTTTGTCGGACGAGGACGTCAGCAACTGCCAATACGTCGCGGGGCTCACCGAGGACCGCGTTCCCCACACTCTCGATCTCTCGGACGACCGGCAGTGGTCGTTCTTCATGCGGCAGGTCGCCGACGCGGGGATCACCGCGGAGACGCACCCGGCGTTCTACCAGTCGCTGCTCGAATCGCGGGACCGGCACGTCGCGAACGGGGGGCCGACGGCGACGCCGGAGGCGCTGTTCGGGGCGGACGCGGCGGCGGGCACCGGCGACGGCCTGCAGAACTCCAACGAGATCACCAGCCTCGGCCTCGACGCCTCGGCGGTGGCCAGCCTGGCGTCGGGGTTTTCGTCGATCGTCGGAGGCACGGTCAGCACGTTCCTCAGCGGCTATATCTACGACCCGTCGAACATGGGCCAGCCGCTGGGCTTCGGGCAGATCGGACCGATCTACGGCATGGGCGAATACATCCCGCTCACCGTGGCCGGCAACATTCCGAGCGGGACGTCGCTGCTGTTCCAGTTCACCTACAACTACCAGGTCCCGGGACAGTTTCCGGTGCAGCAGACCGTCTCGCTCAACATCCTGGACCAGCCGGTCGGCGGGCCGACCGTGACCGCTCCGGTGTACACGACCACCAATCCGGCGCACCCGACGTACATCAAGATCGGCATCGGCCGCAATCCGCAGTCCACGCCGGCGGACTGCAATTACGTCTACTACGAGCAGAACATCGACAACCCGAACATCCGCTGCCCGGCCGTGGGCAGCCAGGTGTTCGGGAGCACCATCCAGACGCCGCTCTTCGACGGCTCGTCGCCGACGCGGAACCTCGTCGTGGCCATCTCCATGTCGCAGACGTCCCTCGGCGGGACGGTGAATGTGCTGCCGCTGCAGAGCGCGAACCTGCAGAACTTCATCAGCGCCAGCGGCAACACGCTGAGCTGGAACTTCACGTACAACAGCAACCTCGCCAGCGACAAGTCGATGCAGTTCGGCGCCGCGGCCTGGGCGAACGACACGACGCTGATGCTGAACTTCTCCCTCGGGGTGCTGACCCAGAACAGCCCGACCGTCCCGGTGTGGGTGAACGTCATCAGCATGCCCCCCGGTCCCTCCGGCAGCCCGCCCTCCGCGGGGAACTGGGGCACCTCCCCCGGGGCGGGGCAGTACATCATGTGGCCGATCTTCTACACGTGGCACTGCGTGGGAGCGGGCACACGGATCCGGCTCGCGGACGGCTCCACTGCGGCGGTCGAAGACCTCATCGGCGGCGAGCGTGTGAAGAACGGCCCCGGCGACGACAACTTCACCGTCGTCGACACGTGGCGCGGCACGCGCGAGACCGAGCTCGTCGCGCTCGAGATCGACGGTTGCGACGCGCTGCTCCTCACCAGCGGCCACCCGGTGATGACGCCGGACGGTCTGGTCACCGCCGGCGAGCTCACCGCCGGCTGCGACGTCATCACCGAGCAGGGCACCGCGAAGCTGAAGTCCGTCTCGACGCAGCCGTACAGCGGCCCGGTCTACACGTTCTCGGTCGGCTACAACGACGAAGAGGTGGCCCGGTTCACCGACGACAACACCTGCGTCTACGCGAACGGCATCCTCATCGCCGATCACCGCGCCACGATCATCCACACCCGCGAGCAGCGCTACGGCCTGGACAAAGTCCTCAGCCGGATCCCGCCCGAGTATCACGACGAAGCGCGGCGCTGGTATCCGAAACAGAGGCAGGAGCTCGAGTTGATCGCAAACCTCGGCCTCACTCGATGAAAAGGAGAGAACCCATGGCTACGAAAAAGAAGGAGCTCTGGCAGCGTTGGAAACCGGGCGTCGTGCAGACGCTCGACCTCTCGAGCCCCGAGAACCGCGACTACCTCAGCGAGCGGTTCACCCGCGGAGGCCTGAGCCCGCGGAACGCGAAGCAGTTGTACGAGGCGCTGGAGACGGCGGGCCAGGGAAAGGCGCCGAAGGGGAAAGCGGCGGCGGGCGACGTGCTCCAGCCGCTGAACGCGTTGACGACGCTGGGCTTCTCGGCGGACGGCACGTTCGCCAGCGGGTTCTCGGCCATCCCCGGCGGCACGATCTTCACGTACATCGGCCTGGAGCTCATCGATCCCGCCACGGGCCAGAGCGTCGGCCACACCAGCCGCGTCGAGTACAGCCTCGGCGAGTACCTGCCGATCGAGCTGCAGGGCAGCCGGCCGTCCGGAACGCAGGTCGAGGCGATCCTGACCGTCAACTACCAGCTCGCGGGCCAGTTCCCGGTCGCGCAGACGATCCGCTTTACCGCGGGCGATTATGCCGACGGCTCCCCGGACGTGCGCGAGCCAGTCAAGAAGAAGGGCAACACGGACCCCGACCTGCGCATCGCCCTCGGCGCGTTCCGGCCGAAGCCCGGCTACGACTACTGGTACCGCACGCTCCTGCCCACGCACCCCGACCTGCGCTCGCCGCTCGTCGGAAGCATGCGCTACCAGAATCCGATCGCCTCCGCGCCGTCCGACGTGGCCCTCTACGTCATTGCGCCGGGACGCGGCGGCGTGTCGAACGCGAGCGCGGCCACCCTCCGCAAGTTCAAGCGCAGCCTGAAGGTCTCGGGCAAGAAGCTCTCGTGGAGCATGCCCTGGTCGTCGAACCCGGCCGACGACTCCTCCCTGAACTTCGGCAGCGCGGCCTGGGGTGAGCCGTACGTGCTGCTGGTCTGCACGTTCAGCGTGAAGATCAAGAAGGGCGACGCGCCCGTCTTCACCACCGTCTACAGCGCGGTGCCGTCCTCTCCCGACCTCTCGGCCGGACAGCCCGGCGTCGCCACCATCCCTCCGATCCAGTACATCTGGCGCTGAGAAAGGATCAGGACCACCCTTCATGCAAGCGTATTCGCGGCAGGAAATCGACGACATCAAATACGTGGCGGCGCTCGGCGAACCGTGGGAGGAACACGAGCTCGATCTCACCGAAGACCGCCAGTGGCAGTTCCTCATGCGCCAGATCGAGCGCTCGGGGATCACGGACGAGACGCATCCGGAGTACCTGAAGGCGCTGCGTGCGGGACGGGACGCCGCCCAGGAGCGCGGCGGTCTCGCGCCGCGGCAGGAGACAGCGCAAGCCGCCGCCGGGATGCAGGACGCGAACACCGTCACCGCGTTCGGCGTCAACAACGCGCACACGCAGAGCCTCGGCGCCGCGTACTCGGCGATCGTGAACGGCACCGTTTTCACGAGCCTCTACGCGCAGTTGATCGACACGAGCGACGACAAGGTCCTCGGCGAAAAGAGCTCCGGCCCTGTCTACGGAGAGGGCGAATACCTGCCCATCGACCTCACCGGTCTCGCGCCCAACGCGGAAGACCTGCTGATGGTCTTCACCTGGACCTATCAGCGGACGCCGGGGGCGCCGATCACCGCCGGCTCGATGCGCGTCTCCACCGCGGAGCTGCCCGTCGGCGCGCCCAACGTCACGGAGCCGCTCCGCACCAAGACCGGGAACTACATCAAGATCGGCCTCGGCCGGCCCTCCGGCGCTCCCGACTGCGACTACTGGTACAACGAGCCGAACATCCAGCAGCCGAACATCCGCCTGCCGCTGAAGGTCACGCAGAAGTTCAAGAGCGCCATCAAGCAGCCGCTCTGGCCCTCGAACATCACCAACCCTCCCGTCATCAGCCTGGCCAAGCCGTCCACGGGCGGCGTCACCGTCCCGATCTCGTCCGCCGCGATCCAGGCGGGCATCACGGCGAGCGGCGACACGCTCACGTTCAACTTCCCGTTCAACAACAACGTCGCGCAGGACGGCTCGATCCAGTTCGGTCCCGCCGCCTGGGCCAACGACACGACGCTGCTGGCGACCATCGCCCTGGGGGTGAAGACCGAGACCAGCAACAACGAGTTCGTCTGGGTGACCCTGTACACGCCCCCGGCGCCGCCATACGGCACGAGTCCCGAGACCCCGGGCATCTACTTCATGTGGCCCCTCTACTACACGTGGCACTGCGTCGCCGGGGGCACGCAGGTCGCGCTCGAGGACGGCGGGACGAAAGCGATCGAGGACATCGTGGGCGGCGAAAGGGTCCGGACGCCCCGCGGCGCGTACACCGTCGTCGACACCTTCGGCACGAACAAGGAAGACGAGGTGCTTACCATCCACACGGACGACGGCCGCGAGCTGGTCATCACGCACATGCACCCGGTGCTGACGGGCGAAGGACTGGTCGCGGCGCGCGATCTCGTCGAGGGCGACGAGCTCGTGACCGAGGACGGCACCGCGCGCGTGGCCAGGGTCGAGAAGCGCCACTACAGCGGGATGGTCTACTGCATCGGTCTCGGCGTGAATCCGGAATTAACGGACGACACCTTCTTCTTCGCGAACGGCATCGCCATCGGCGACAACCTCGCCTGCGTCGCGTATCTCCAGAAGTATCAGAAGCGGCTCAAGACCGTACTGGCGCGGATCCCCGAGGCTTTCCATCCGGAGGCGGAGCGGTCATACGCGGCGCGGTACGGCACAAATGGATAACGGAGCGGCTTCCCAATGAGCAATGGTCTGACGGCGCCGGTCCTGTCGCAAGTGCAGTGGATCGGAACGACCACCATCCAGGCGAACTTCACGTTTTCGTCCGGGTCGACGTTCCAGATCGGGCTGTTCCAGGGGACGAACGAGACTCCCACGCAGACGGCGGCGGCCACCCCGGGCGTGGCCATGCTGAGCAACCCGCAGGTGGATACCACGTCCGTCTGGACGATCAGGATCGCGCAGACGAGCGGCAGCACCGTCGGGCCGTACAGCAACGCCATCCCCGTCATCGTCGGGCCTCCGCTGAACATCACCGTCGCCAACGACGGCAACGCGCTGGCGTTGACGTGGGCGCCGCCCGCGGGCGCGACCGTGGCCGACGGAGCGAGCGTCCTGCTGCTCAATGCGGCCACCGGGGTCATCATCGACAACATCACCGCCGAAGGCACTGCGGCGGTGTACCGGCCGCCGGGAGGGATCAATCCGGCGATCTCATATTCGGTCAAGCTCGCGGGCTCGCTGAATACGTCGTTCGGTCCGTACTCCTCGGCGATCGCCGTCGTCCAGGGCACACCGCAGTTCTCGGGGATCACCTACAGCCTCGCCGGGAACGGGGCTTCGATCACCGCGAACGCGCAGACCGGGACGAACTTCCTGGCCCTCTCCATCTTCGCGCAGGGCGTGATGGTTGCGTCGGCGGTCTCGCCGACGGCGGGCAGTTTCGTGCAGCTCTCGCTGCCGCAGGCGCTCGATCCCGCGTTCCAGTACGACGCCTTCCTCGCGTACACCGTCTCCGGCGGCGCGACGCGCGGGCCCCTGAGCACTCCGCAGACCCTGATCACACTGCCGGTGACGATCGGCGCCGTCTCGTACGACGGCACCAGTGTCACGGTGAGCTGGGACAACGGCGTCGGGACGCCTCCGCCGACCGGCGGCTTCGTGCAGATCCTCAACTCCGCCGGAGGCGCGGTCGCGTGGACCTCGCCGTACGGCACGAACGTGACGTGGGCCCCGTCGCCGGCGCTCGCCGCCAATACGCCGTACACGGTCAAGATCAATCCGACGCGCAGCCTTTCGACGGGGCCGGTGAGTGCGTCCGTGGACGTGTTGACGTTCACGGAGACGCTGAGCTCCGTCTCGTATGACGGGAGCAACATCGCCGCGTCGTGGACGCGCGCCGGCAGCCCGGACGTCGAGCGCACGATCGTGGCGCTGCTCAACGGCGGCGCGGTGGTGCAGACGCAGCCGGGCGGCAGCACGTCCACGGCGATCGCGGCCGCGCTCGCGCCCGCCGGAACGTACGACCTGGCGTTGCAGACCGCGGGCGCGGACACGCTGGGGCCGCTCGGTCCTTCGCTGCCGGTCATCAGCGCGGTGCCGCGCGTCACCGGCGCGGTGTACACGATCACCGGCGTCACGAGCAGCCTCGCGGTGACGTGGGATGTCTCGCAGACGTCCGGCGCGCACGGCGTCACCGGCTACAGCGTGCAGCTCTACGAGAACGGCGCGCCCCTCGGCAGCGCGGTCACGGTGTCAGGTGCGGGCACGGCCACGAAGACGCTCTCGCTGCAGTCCGTGCTCGATCCGTCGAAGACCCACACCATCACCGTGCAGGCGACGGGCACCAACACAGCCGGGCCGCTCAGCACGGCTTCTCCGGCCATCACGGCGGCCCCGGTGCTCGCCTCCGTCGCCTACGACAGCGGCAACGTGACCGCGAGCTGGCAGCCGGTCCTGCAGGCCGGCGTGAGCGGCTACAGCGTGACCGTCGGAGGGACGACGAAGACGACGTCCGCGACGTCGATCACGGTCCCGTACTCAGCGAGTGGCCCGAGCCCCACGATCACGGTCACGGCCGTAGGCGCGACGGCGACGGGACCCGCGGCGTCGGAGACGATGCTCACCGAGACCGTCTCCGTCACGTCGACGAGCTACGACGGCGCGAGCCTGACTGTGGCGTGGCAGACGTCGTCGCCTTCGCCGTCGTACGTCGTCCAGGTCCTCGACGAAGGCGGCAGCGTCGTCGCGTCCCAGGCCAGTCCCGGGGTGCAGGCGACGCTTGCGGTCGCGCTGTCGCCCGCGGAGACGTACACCGTCGTGGTGCGCGCGTCGGGGCCGGGCGTGCTCGGTCCGGCCGGAACCGCGTTCGCAATCCTCAGCGCGGTTCCGTCGTTCGCCGGGATCGTCACCGGCACGTCCATCGTCGCGACGCTGAATGCGCCGGCGGTGACGGCCAACGTCAGCGGCTATCAGGCCGCGCTGTTCGTCGGCGACACCCAGCTCGGCTCGTGGGTGAACGCCAGCGGGATGAGCGTGACCCTGCCGCTGCCGTCGCCGCTCGTGCCGTCGGGGTATTCCGTTCGCGCGCGGGCGATCGGCACGAACCTGACCGGACCGATGACCTCCGCGGCGGCGGTGGTCGTCTCCGCGCCGGCGATCCTGAGCATCGACTTCGACGGCGCCAACGCGTCGGTCGCGTGGACGCCGGTCGAAGGCGCGAGCGGCTACGAGCTCGTTGCATCCGCCTCGCCTACCACTCCGCATTACACCAGCGGCACTTCGCTGACGTTCCCGATCCTGTCGACCGCTGACACGCTCACCGTTTCCGCAATCAGTGGCGTCGCCACCGGACCGGCAAGCGGCGCGGCCTCCGTCATCGTCGAGACGGTCGCGCCCTCGTCCGTTGGTTACGACGGCTCGTTCCTCACGCTCGCCTGGACCGCGGCGCAGACGAACGGCGCGACGTATCTGGTCGAGCTGCTCAACAACGGCGCGGTCGAAACGACGTTCCCCGCATCCGGCACGAGCGGACAGTTCCCGGCCGCGCTCTCCGCGTCCGGCACCTATACCGTGCGCCTCCGCGTGGTCAGCGGCATCTCCACGGGCGGTCCCGGCACCTCGATGGCCGCGATCTCCGCGGTGCCGTCGTTCGCCGAGATCGTCACCGGCACGTCGATCGTCGCGACGCTGAACGCGCCGGCGGTGACGGCAAACATCAGCGGCTATCAGGCCGCCCTGTTCGTCGGCGATGCACTCGTTGGCTCGTGGGTGAACGCAAGCGGGATGACCGTGACGTTGCCGCTGCCGTCGCCCCTCGTGCCATCGGGCTACTCAGTTCGCGCGCGGGCAACCGGCACGAACCTGACCGGACCGATGACCTCCGCGATCTCCGTCGTCGTCTCGGCGCCCGAGATCCTGAGCATCGACTTCGACGGCGCCAACGCGTCGGTCGCGTGGACTCCGGTCGAAGGCGCGAGCGGCTACGAAATCGTCGCCTCCGCCTCACCCACCACTCCGCACTACACCAGCGGCACCTCGCTGACGTTCCCGATCCTCTCGACCGCGGACACGCTCACCGTCTCCGCGATCAGCGGCGTCGCCACTGGACCCGCGAGCGGTGCGGCCTCCGTCGTCGTCGAGACCGTCGCACCGTCGTCGGCCGGCTACGACGGCTCGTTCCTCACGCTCGCCTGGCCCGCGGCACAGACCAACGGCGCGACGTATCTCGCCGAGCTGCTCAACAATGGCCTCAACAATGGCGCGGTCGAGACGACCTTCGCCGCATCCGGCACCAGCGGGCAGTTCCCGGCCGCGCTGTCCGCTTCAGGCGCGTACACCGTGCGCCTCCGCGTGGTCAGCGACATCTCCACGGGCGGTCCCGGCACCTCGATGGCTGCGATCTCCGCGGTGCCGTCGTTCGCCGAAATCGTCACCGGCACGTCCATCGCCGTGACGCTGAACGCGCCGGTGGTGACGGCGAACATCAGCGGCTATCAGGCCGCGCTGTTCATCGGCGACGCACTCGTTGGCTCGTGGGTGAACGCGAGCGGCATGATCGCCACGCTGCCGCTGCCGTCGCCGCTCGTGCCGTCGGGCTACTCAGTGCGCGCGCGGGCGACAGGCACGAACCTCACCGGCCCCATGACGTCGCCAACGCCCGTCGTCGTGGCGGCGCCGGAGATCCTGAGCATCGACTTCGACGGCGCCAACGCGTCGATCGCGTGGACGCCGGTCGAAGGCGCGAGCGGCTACGAGCTCGTCGCCTCGGCCTCGCCCGCCACTCCGCACTACACGAGCGGCACGTCGCTCACGTTCCCGATCCTGTCGGCCGCGGACACGCTCACCGTCTCCGCGATCAGCGGCGTCGCCACCGGACCCGCGAGCGGCGCGGCCTCGGTGATCGTCGAAACGGTCGCACCCACGCAGGCGAGCTACGACGGCTCATTCCTCACACTCACCTGGCCCGCGGCACAGACGAACGGCGCGACCTATGTCGTCGAGCTGCTCAACAACGGCTCGATCGACACGGCCTTCGACGCCTCCGGAACGAGCGGGCAGTTTCCCGCCGCGCTCTCCCCTTCCGGCACATACACCGCGCGCATCCGCGTCGTCAGCGGCGTGTCGGCCGGCGCGCCGGGCACCGCGCTCGCCGCGATCTCTGCCTCGCCTTCCATCGCCGCGATCGTCGCCAGCGCAACCGCGCTCACCGTCACGCTGACCGCGCCGCAGCCCGTGAGCGGCATCGGCGGCTACGAGGCCGCGCTCTTCTCCGGGCCGGAGCTCATCGGCTCGTGGGTTCCGGCAACCGGCACGACCGTCACGCTGCCCATCGCCTCCCCGGCGAATCCCTGGCAATACACCGTGCAGGCGCGCGCCACCGCCGCGAACGCCACCGGCCCCGCCGTCAGCGCCGACGCGATCACGGTCGCGCCCGAGAACCTCGAAGCGACGTACGACGGCGAAAACGTCCTCGCCGCGTGGGATGCCGTCACTGTGCCCTCCGTGGTGGGCTACCGCGTGACGCTCGCGAGCGGCGCGACCGTCCTCACCAGCCTCGACACCGCCTCGACCAGCATCTCCATCCCCTGGGCGCTCGCACTCGCGACGAACGACTACTTCGTCACCGTCCAGGCCATCGGCGACGTGGCCACCGGCCCGCCCAGCGAGAGCGCCAACCCTGTCGCCGACAGCGTGGGCTACTTCTTCCCGCCCGGGCTGGTCAGCCCGAGCGCGCCCGCCGACTACGCGTATGTCTTCCGCGGCGACATCCGCCAGCCCGGCCCCTCCTCGGAGATCACGCTCTATCTGCCCGACATCTTCAAGGCCCCGCTGGCGGCGCCGATCCATGCCGCGCCGTTCACCATCGAGGCCGCACCGGGCGGCTCGGGCATGCCCTACCAGCTCGTCGCCGGCGGCGGCTCGCCGCCCGACATCTGGACGTTCACCACGAACGGCATCCGCACCGACATCGCCGCCGCCGCAGCGAGCGTCTTCTCCCAGGCCGCGCCGCTCGCCGCGCCCGGCGGCCTCGCCCTCCTGCAGCAGGTCTTCGCGCAGGGGCTGCCGCTCAACTTCGCCGAGACGCTGTTCTACGCCTACGGTCTCAACGGCCAGGCCGGCTACGTGAACCTGCAGCCGGGCATGCGCCTGCGCATCGACTACGAGAACTACCAGCTCGTCAGCAACAGCCCCACGGACAAACTCAACGGCTACTCCGGCTCGGGCACGAGCACGTACGACATCGTCTCGCTGCCGACGAACGGCGCGTATCTGCCGGTCGCCTTCGACGCCTTCCTCTCCCAGCTCTCGGTGCCTTCGGTCGCCGCCAACACCGGCGGAGACGGCGGCATCATCGACCTCCAGGGGTCCGCGTACGCGCTCCAGTTCTTCCGCCTCTTCTATCCGCCGAACTTCCCGTCGGCCGACTCCGCCGGCGTCATCGGCGCGTCGCAGAACGCCGTGATCCTCGGCGCCTCCACGTACACCGCGCTGCAGGCCGCCACGACGCAGTACCTCTCCTTCAACAACTTCAACGGCGTCACCGGGATCGTGTGGACGTACTTCCGCGGCCGCGCGACGCTGATCCCGGAGCTCGAAGTGTTCGTCAACGGCGTCCCGGTGTGGGTCTCCCTCGGCACCACCGCCGGGCAGCTCCTGCAGCGCACGTCCGCGCTGCCGTACGCCGAGAACACCTCCGCCGCGCGCTTCCTCTACCGCCGCGCCATCGGCAACGTCGTCGATGCGGCGTCCGAGGTGTTGCCGTCGTATGCGATCGGGCGGAGCAACGTGGTGAACTTCGGCTATGGGACGGTGGGCCAGTACACGGGCGGCCTCGGTCCGTTCGACCTGCCCGTGCTCTCCGGCGATTCGCTCACCTTCGAGAGTTGACGCGCGATGACCATGCCGAACTTCACGCGCGCGAGTGTCGAGGAGCCGCTGTTCGGGCTCCCCGTCACCGGTACGCCGGCGGGCTACGGGATCTCCTTCCTCCCCAGCGGGGCGACCTCGGCGCTGTCGCTGACACTCCTGCAGACCTGGACGGCAACGCCCGGCATCTACCTCTTCCTCGGGCAGGCCCTCACGATCGACGCCGCGACGTTCATCGCGAACGTGCAGAGCCTCATCGGCGGGCAGCCGGTGCGGTTCCTCTGGATCGCCAATCCGAACGATCCGCCGAACGAGTGGGCGAACGCGTTCCTGCAGGTGAATCAGCAGGGCGGCAGCGCGACCGGCACGATCGCGCGCGTCGCCGAGATCCCGATGCGCAACTACGGCGCGGGCATCCAAGGCGGCGCGACGATCGCGATCTCCGGAGACGACTCCGGCTTCACGATCACCGCGCCCACCGCGCAGGGCGTGTGGCTGCTCACCCAGAACGGCGCGGTCACGATCCCGTCGTCCACCGGCGTCGCCGCGCTGCCGTTCACCGGCGCGCTGGCGGGCTGCGTATCGTTCCCGTTCACCGTCGGCGATGAAGCGACGCTCATCGCGCTCGACACCGGCTTCTCGACGTTCATCGACGACGCGTCCTTCCCCGGCTTCGTGCGCGCCATCCGGCTGCCCGCGTTCGATCTCACCCTCGGCGGGCCGATCGGGGTCTGGGCGTGGCTCGATCCGATCAACGTCCTGGTCCCGTCGCGCACGTACTTCGGCCTCGTCCCGCCGGGAGCATCGGCTTCGGCGATCGGCTCCGCGTTCCGCACCGTGTACGGGCAGCACGTGGCGCTCACGCCGTCGACGAGCACCGCCTTCCCGAACGGCGCGAGCCTCGCCTTCAACGTCAGCCCGCGGCGCAACCTCGCGAGCGACGACGATCCGCTGTACCTCACGCTGCAGGGGCCGTTCACACCCTCGATCGCGGGCTCGGGCACGAGCGGCGTCTCGCGGCTCATGGCCGGCGTCTCCGGTCTCGAGTACACGGGCGACTCCACGAATCTCACCACGACCGTCGTGTTCTATCCGGGCCAGCCCGCGTACGCGCCGGCCTTCAGCCAGATCGAGAAAGTGGATGACGCCCCCGCGCTCACCTCTCTGGGGACGACCGCCTACGCCGCGATGACGCCCGCGGGCGGCGGCTCGCTCTCGTACTACGCGCAGCCGCGCCAGTCGACGTTCCATCAGGCGCAGCTGCAGCTCGATCTCGCCGCGGGGGACACCCAGGAAGACTTCCTCTATTACATGGAGATCTTCGCCGGGACGTTCCCCTCAACGATCGTTCCGCCCGGCGGCGGCACGGCCACGATCTTCCCGATGCTGCCGTACGCGTACGTCGCGCACGCCGATGCCGACGTCGCGGAGCGGCTCGAGAGCGACATCGTCAGCCGCGTGCGCCGCCGGAACCTGACGGCGTTCCTCCAGCCGACCGAGAGCGGCACGCCCACCGGCTCGCGTCTCGGCGCGACCCCGCAGGGCCTGCTGCTGGAGCTCGACCAGGCCCTGCGCTACTGGGAAGTGCTGACCATCGCCAAGCTCACCGGCGGCACGCAGTCGCTCGCGCTGCAGAACGTGGCCGGCGACTTCAAGGCCGCGCTGCAATCGAGCCAGCTCTTCGCCGTGATCTCCAACCCGGACGTGTTCCTCGACGAGACCACGCCGCAGCCGCCGTTCTCGCTGGTCATCGACGGCTGGACGTTCAACCTCAACCCGTCGGCGTGGCCGGTCAGCAAGACCATCTTCCTCTTCAAGTACGGTGCGAAGTCCGTCGACGAGCTCGCGCGCGACACGTCCACGTGGAGCTGGCCCGAAGCCGCGAACGGCTACGGCGACGGGACGTCCACCATCCGCAACGTGCAGCGCGACCTCATCGGGATCCTCGACGACGCGAAGGAGAGCGCGAAGACCGACGCGAGCTTCGCGAACTTCGTGAAGATCATCGAGGACCCGCGCTGGAGCGGCGTGCTGTTCCTGCGGGTCACGCTCGACGCGAATTCGTTCCCGCCCGACCTGATCGGGCTCGTCGCCGGGCTCGATCAGCCGCTCTTCGCCCATCACCTCGGCGTGAACCTCGCGTCCGTGCACAACCGCAACGGCGTCCTCGTGCAGGAGGACGCGTCGATGTTCGGCCTGATCCACTACCTCGATCCGCAGGACCTCTACTTCGACAACCTCCCCTACGCGTACAAGGTCCTGGCGATCCAGGCGCTGTTCACCAACTCGGCGCTGACGAGCTTCTCCACGCAGATCGAGGTGATGCTCAACCAGCTCTTCGGGGCCTTCAGCAAGCTGGAGCTGTCGGTGCGCGGCAACAACCTCGTGCTCAACGGCTCGATGCAGCGGCAGAACGGGCGGCCGGTGTACCTCTTCAACCGGCAGGGCACCGACATCTTCACCCTCAAGAATTCCGCGCTCGACGTCGTGGAGGTCGACTCGACGCAGTGGATCACGCTGCAGTCGCAGGACCCCACGCGCGTCGTCACGAAGTTCAGCTTCGCCGGCGTGCTGCGGTTCCACGACTTCCCGGAGTTCGATGTCTTCTCGTTCGGCACGGCGGGCGGCGACAGCCCGGCCATCCCCGGCGGCCTGTCGTTCTCGAACCTCGCCCTCTATATGACCTTCGCGCTGGCCAGCCCGACGGACAAGACGTTTGTCTTCGACGCGAGCGCTCTGGCGTTCGACCTCTCGCGCAGCGTGGCCCGCCCCGACAGCCTGTTCAACCACTTCCCGCTCAACCTGACGGGGCTGATCCAGCAGACCGGCCAGCACTCGCCGGGGGACCTCGGCCTGATCTCGGTGCGCACGCCGCTCTCCGCGAGCACGCTGGTCGCGCCGTGGTACGCGCTCATGTTCCAGCTCGACCTCGGCACTCTCGGCGCCCTCGCCTCGGGCGCCGGCCTGACGGTGTCGCTCGCTGCGTGCTGGGGACAGAGCACGGACCGGCCCGCGGTCTACGTCGGCATGAAGCTGCCCGGCTCCACCAGCTCGCGGCCGGAGATTCCGATCGAGGGCGTGCTAAGCTCAGCTTCGGCGGCATCCAGTTCACCGTGGACGAGACCGACCCGAACGGCATCCAGTACCTGCTCCGGCTGAAGAACTTCGCCCTGCAGCTCCTCACGATCTCGTTCCCCCCGGGGCAGAACGAGATCGTGCTCTTCGGCGACCCGAGCGGAGGCCGCAGCGGACAGCTGGGCTGGTACGCCGCCTACGCGAAGAAGGACGACAAGAAGAAGGCGAAGACGCTCACCGCCGCCGAGCGCAGGAGCGCGCGTGTCCTCGCCGCCCGTCCGCGGCTCACGTCCGGAAGGGAGGAGTGACATGCCCGATCAGGGATACCTCAGCATCGACTTCCTCGACGTCGGGCAGGGCGACGGCACGTTCATCGTCACGCCGCGGTTCGACACCATCCTCATCGACCTCGGCTCGAAGAAGAACGCCGACGTCGCCGGCGGCGACGCCATCACCTACCTCAAGAAAACGCTGCTGTTCATCCAGACGCAGAAGTCCCTCCCGAAGCCCACCATCGACATCCTCTTCCTGACCCACGGCGATCAGGATCACTACAACCTCGTCAAGACGCTGATCGCGCAGTTCCCGGCCGAAAACGCACTCACGTTCAACGAGGTCTACGTCGGCGGCCAGAAGTCGGAGTACAGCGAGCTCGGTACGTTTCTCGACGCGCAGCAGGCGCGCGGCAGCTTCTTCGAGTTCGACAGCTGCGAGCACGATCCGATCGAGGATCCCTCGTTCTCATTCCAGAGCAACCTGTGGGGCGACGTCGACATCTTCCTTCTCAGCGTGAACGTCCCGAACAAGACCAGGACCGGCGCCGGCGCGAAGAACCAGAAGAGCATCGTGCTGATGCTCCAGTACGCAGACCGCAAGTTCATTTTCACCGGCGATGCGGAATCGGAGATGGAGGGCCGGGTCCTCGGCTGGTACTCCTCCAGTCCGTCTTTCCTCGAGTGCGACTGCCTCAAACTGGGCCATCACGGCAGTCAGGCCGGCACGACCCAGGCGTGGCTCGACGCGCTCAAGCCGTGGGCCGTCTTCGCCAGTTCCGATCAGAAGTGGGCGCATCCGTACTGCGTGACCCTCGACCGCGTCATCGCCGGCGACTCGCTCGACAAGCACCTGGGCAAGCACCCGTGGCTCTGCGGCAAAGGCGCGAACGCGTCGAAGGAGTATTTCAACCACGCCACTGCCCCCGAGACCAACTACGGGATCTTCACCACCCTCGCCTTTCAGAAATTCGCCGAGAGCGATGTGGGCGCCGAGGAGAAAGACGACCTGAGCGCGCTCTTCGAGGAATTCGACCCCGACGAGGTGCTCCCCGACGGTCTCGTGCAGGGCGCGCAGTACCAGGTGCGCGTCGAGCCGGACGGCGAGATCTCCATCTACTCCACGCTCTACCACGAGAACCCGGTCCAGATCCTCAAGACGAAGCAGAAACATCTCCACTAGACCAGCACGCGAAGGAGACGGAACACGAGTGCCTGACCAGGGATACCTGAGCATCGATTACCTCGACGTCGGCCAGGGCGACGGGACGTTCATCGTCACGCCGACGTTCGACACCATCCTCATCGATCTCGGCTCGAAGAAGAACGCCGACGTCGCCGGTGGCGATGCCATCACCTACCTCAAGAACACGCTGCTGTTCATCCAGCAGCAGAAGTCCCTTCCGAACCCGACCATCGACATCCTCTTCCTGACCCACGGCGATCTCGATCACTACAACCTGATCAAGACCCTGCGCGAGCAGTTCCCGTTCAGCAATCCGCTCAAGTTCAACCGGGTCTACGTCGGCGGCCTGAAATCCGAGTACACCGATCTGGTCGGGTTTCTCACCTCGCAGCAGCTGCAGGGCGGGTTCTCCGAGCTCGAGAACTGCGAGCACGACGCGATGGACAGTCCTTCGTTCGCCTTCCAGAGCTTCCTCTGGGGCAACGTCTACCTCTGGATTCTCAGCAGCAACGTCCCGAACAAGACCAAGACCGGGAGCGGCGCGAAGAACCAGAAGAGCATCGTGCTGATGCTCCGGTACGCCGACCGCAAGTTCATCTTCACCGGCGACGCCGAGTCCGAGATGGAGACCCGGGTGATGGAGTGGTACGGCGCCAGCCCGTCTTTCCTCGAGTGCGACATCCTCAAGCTCGGCCACCACGGCAGCCAGGCCGGGACCACGAACGCGTGGCTCGACGCGCTGCGGCCGTGGGCGGTCGTCGCCAGCTCGGACCAGAAGTGGGCGCACCCCTACTGCGTCACGCTCCAGCGCGTGATCGACAGCGGCTCGATGGCCGAGGACCTGGGCGACCATCCATGGCTCTGCGGCCAGGGTGCGAACGCCTCCAAGCAGTACTACAACCACTTCGGGCCTCCGCAAGGCCTGTACGGCATCTTCACCACGATCGCCTACCAGAAGTTCCTCGAGCGCGACATGACCCCGCTCGAGCTGCTGGTCATGGCCGCGCTGAACCTCGAATACGACCCCGACAAAGTGCTCGAAGACGGTCTCGTGCAGGGCGCGCAGTACCAGGTGCGCGTCGAGCCGGACGGCGAGATCTCCATCTACTCCACGCTCTACCACGAGAAACCGGTCCAGATCCTCAAGACCAAGAAGAAGAAACCATAGTGAGCAATCCGACCACGCTCCAGCAGCTCATCGCAGCGCTGCAGGCCGCCATGTACCAGCAGAGCGGCGTGTGGTACATCGACCTCGACGCCGCCCTCATGCCGGCGGCGGGAGACCTCGTCGGCTATCTCGACAAGACCGAGCTCACCATCGCCAACGCCGTGCTCACCCCGCACGTGAGCGACGTGACCATCACCGGCACCGCGGTCCTCCTCGACAGCGGGCAGTACGACGTCACCCTCGTCGGCACCGTCGTCGACAACGCCGTGCGCTTCCTGATGCCGGCCACGCCGGTGTCGCTCTCCGGCTGGACGTTCACCGGCAACTTCTCCAGCACGTTCCCGAACTACATCACCAGCGGGCGGCCCGGCCAGGCCTCCGTCGCCTCGTTCTTCTACGCCCTGGCGCTCTCCAGTCCGCGTTTCGTCGACGCTACGTACGACGACGAGTCGCTCGGCGTCACCCGCGGCCTCACCTTCTCGGCGGCGTGGAACGCGCTCACCCAGCCGTTCCTCACCTACACGGCGTCGATCCCCGGCGCCGGCGCGTTCGCCCTGACCGGCACCGTCGTACCGCGCACTTCCACGTTCCCACTCGTCGACCTGCGCGCGGACGTCGACCAGACCTACGACCTCGGCGGCGCCGCGCTCACGGGCATGTACACGCGCCTGCGTACCGCGGAGCACGTGCCGGAGGCTTCGCCGGGTGAAGGCGAATCGCTCATCTCCCTCGGCGGCTCCGTCAACGTCGGCGTCTACGAGCTCGTCACCGAGGCCGCGATGTTGCGCGGCAACTTCGTCTGGTCCTTCGACTCCCTGCCCGGCCAGCGCCTCCCGCTCACCGGCCTCGACGCGCTCGTCCCGTACTTCGGCATCGGCAACCCGCTGCTCCTGCCGCCGGGACTGCTGTTCGTCAGCCAGTGGGATCTCAGCGCGATCTCGTTCGGCGTCGATCCCGGCGGCACGAGCGTGCAGTTCCTCGGCGGCACCGTCTCCACGCGGGAGCCATGGGTCACGCCCGTGCCGAAGGTCACGATCAACGAGATCCACGCGAGCTGGATGTTCGACCTGCTCGTGCCGGGCCCGCACGGCTACCAGATCGGCGTCGGCGGCACGCTCGCCGTCGGCGATCCCCCGGTCGTCCTCTTCGCCGAGGCGGACTTCCCCGAGTTCACCATCGAGGCGGGACTGGTCGAGGGCGAGACCATCTCCGTCACCAACGCCATCCGGTACTTCACCGGCGTCACCATTCCGCTCGACCTGCTGGTGACGCGCCTCCTCTTCTCCGCGTACACGGACGCGCAGGAGTACACGTTCGAGGCCGAGGTCACCGGCACGTTCGACTATCCGGTCGCCGGAATCACCTACGGCCTGATCAACGTCACGATCTTCTACACGCCGAACAGCCTCTCGGCGGTGCTGTCGATCGACGTCACCATCGGCGGCCAGAATTTCGGCGTCCGCGCCCGCACGCCGATCGCCGACGAGGGCTGGACGTTCTCCGGCGGCCTGCTGCCCGGCAGCGTCTTCTCGCTGGCCGACTTCGTCCAG
The DNA here is from genome assembly GCA_963821585.1 of uncultured Acidobacteriota bacterium. Taxonomy (GTDB): domain Bacteria; phylum Acidobacteriota; class Thermoanaerobaculia; order Gp7-AA8; family Gp7-AA8; genus QHVT01. The sequence continues at coordinate 102,285 of CAWGEI010000003.1, read as the reverse complement.
AACCTGTTCGGCTGGAGCGTGCCCGACTCCGTCGCCGGCATCACCGTCGAGACGCTCTGGCTCTCGTTCAACACGAAGATCGGCGACTACGTCTTCCACACCCGGGTCGTGTGGCGCTACCAGATCCTCGACTACCCCTTCGAGCTCGCCGCCGAGCTGGAGATCGCGCGCATCAGCGACGTCTATCGCGGCTTCGTCAAAGGCTCGTTCAAGATCCTCGATCTGCAGGTCGCCGCGGCGTACTACTTCCAGCCCAGCAGCACGACCATCGTCTTCGAGATCACCTACAAGCGCTTCACGCTGCAGGCGTCCTTCCTGACCGTCACCGACAAGCAGGGGAAGACCACCAACACCCTGCAGGTGCGCTTCCCCGACGTCACGGTCGGCGAGATCCTGGAGTGGCTGGTCAGCCTCGCCGCTCCGGATCTCGACTTCTCGCTCTCCGCGCCGTGGAGCATCCTCAACCAGATCAATCTGAAGAACCTCGTCCTCCGCGTGAATCTCGACACGAACGCGGTGACGCTGCTGTACCTGGTGAACGTCGACCTCGGCTTCATGTCGCTCGACTCGATCGGCATGACGTACGACAGCACGGGCGGCGAGCCGGGCGTGCGGCTGGAGCTCTCCGGCAAGCTCCTCGGGCAGGAGTACAGCGCCGCGAAAGGCAACCCTCTCGAGTGGGACGTCATCAACGAGAAGGCCCCCGAGGTGCCGGCGAAGGGGCCGAAGCTCATCGACATCGAGTACCTCGGGTTCGGCCAGCGCGTCGCGTTCGCCGACACGTCGCAGCTCAACAGCGTCACGGACGTCATCAACGCGCTGAAGGCGCAGCTCACACCGCCCCGGAACTACACGTCCAATCCGCTCGCCGCCCCGAACCAGTCGAAGATGCGCTTCGACCGCGCGAGCCACGTGCTGATCGGCGCGTCGTTCACCATCCTCGAGACCGTGTCGCTCGGCGTCGTGTTCAACGACCCGTACCTCTACGGCGTCGCGCTGAGCCTCGCTGGCGAGCGCGCCGGCTCGCTCGCCGGACTCAAGTTCGAGCTCCTCTACAAGCGCATCTCCGACAACGTCGGCGTGTTCAAGGTCGAGCTGCGGGTGCCCGAGGCGTTCCGGCAGTTCGAGTTCGGCTCGGTGTCGATCACGCTGCCCGTGATCAAGCTCGACATCTACACCAACGGCAACTTCAAGGTCGATCTCGGCTTCCCCCACGGCGGCGACTTCGGCGACTCGTTCACCGTCCAGGTGTTTCCGTTCATCGGATCGGGCGGCTTCTACTTCGCGTACCTCAACGGCGAAACGTCCGAGCGCGTGCCGCGGATCGTCAACGGCGTGTTCAATCCCGTCATCGAGGCCGGCCTGGGGCTCCGCGTCGGGCTGGGCAAGGAGATCGAGAAGGGCCCGCTGTCCGGCGGCATCTCCATCACCATCCAGGGCATCGTCGAAGGCATCGTGGCCTGGTACACGCCGTACGACAACGCGGCCGGCGACGCGAAGTACTACTGGATCCAGGGCACGATCGCGCTCGTCGGCAAGGTCTACGGGAAGGTCGACTTCGTCGTCATCAAGGTGAGCGTGAGCGTCGAAGCGCGGCTCTCGACGACGCTCACCGTCGAGGCGTACGAGCCGATCGTCGTGAAGGTCCAGGTGACGGTCGAGGCCAAGGCCACCGTCACGATCCTCTTCATCGACGTCAACTTCTCGTTCGAGCTCGATCTCGAAGAGACGTTCGTCATCGGACAGAAGACCACGCCGCCCTGGGTGCTGGCGGCGGGCGGCGGCGGCGGCGGATCGTCGACGCTCGCGCTCTCCGTCCCGGGCAGTGCGCAGCAGCCGCGCCTGCGCATGCAGCGGTCGCACTACCGCGCGCGCAGTCGCCGAGGCGAGATGCTCACGCGCCTGTTCTCCACGGAGCAGTCCGCGATGCGCGCGCAGGCCGTGACCGGCAACGCCGTGAGCAGCGAGGCCTGGCCGCCGGTGCTCGTGTTCAGCGCGATCCAGAACGTGCCGCTGACGCTCGTCCCCGCGCTCACGGTCGCGACGCCGCCCAACTCGCCCGCGGTCGTGCGCTCCGAGATCGTCCTGCTGCTCTTCGCCGAGAACAGCATCGCGCCGGGATCGATCGAGCACGCGGACGTGCAGCGCGTCTCCGTCGAGCACAGCGCGCGCGCCGCCGACGCCGCCGCGATGCCGTTCAACCTGCTCGTGCAGGCGATGCTGCGCTGGGCGATCTTCGCCGTGCGCGGCTCGCTCACGGGCAACGTCACGTACGGCGATCTCGCGCTCGCGTTCGCGGAGCTGCAGAATCACGACAGCTCCGGCGCGACATTCGCCTACGAGAACCTCTCCGACTTCCTCGGCGCGAACTTCGTGTTCCAGGTCAGCGGCGTCCCCCAGAACGCCGGGCAGGCGGCGCCCATCAGCTCCACGGTGTTCCCGATGTTCCCCGAAGTCAGCTACTCGGCGCCGGACGTGCCGCCGGTCGACTTCTGGACCTGGAACAGGGTCACGCCGCAGTACGAGCTCAACGTGGCTGCGTACTACGAGCAGCTCGACGTGAACTACCTCGTCGACCACGCGACAGATCCGTTCGCGCCGCGGCCCACGCAGCCGTCGCCGCCGTCCGGTCCGGACGAATCCCTGTCCGAGTCCATATCGACGATGATCTTCCGCGAGTACTTCCAGATCATCGCCCGCGCGGCCGTGCAGGCCGGCCTGGACGTCCTCGGCAAATACGCGTACACGCTGCAGCCCGGCGACAGCCTGACCGGCATCGCCAACCAGTTCCCGCCCGTGCCTTCCACGTACACCGCGCGCGCGGGCGACACCCCGCCGCTGGTCGCGGAGATGTTCGAGATGACCCAGGCGGAGTTCGAAACAGCAAATCCGTCCGTGGTCTGGACCGAGCCGCTCGCGGCGGGCCAGGTGGTGAACGTCCGCATCGCCGTGACTCCGCAAACGATCGCCTCGGCCAACCAGCAGGTGCCGCTCGACACGGGCGCCGCGCTGACGCTCACGAACGTGCTGTATCAGGTCCACGACGGCGACTCGCTGAACGCGATCGCGACGCGCTTCGGCATCACCAGCATCGCCTCGGTGGTGGCGGCGCCGGCCAATGCGCTCAACCGCCAGCTCCTCCGCCGCGTCCGCGAGCTCACCGTCGCGCAGCAGAGCGCGAATTACCAGTGGTTCGCGTACACCAGCGCGCCCGGCGACGACCTCGGCCTCATCGCCGCGTGGGCGTACGTCCGCGCGGAGGGAGAGATCGCGACCATCGTCTCTCCCACGCGGCCGCCTGCGTCTCCGCTGCCGTCGCCCGCGATCGACACGCCCGCCGATCCCTACAGCTGGTACGTGCAGGCGATCCTCGACTTCAACGACATCGCCGCGAGCCCGGGCGAGGACCTGAGCGCGATCATCCCCACGGGGACACCGCTGCTCGTTCCGGCCGCGCTGTACGACTCCGACCTCGGAAACGCCATCACCTACATCAGCCGCCGCGGCGACACGATCGCCTTCGTGGCGGCGACGTTCGAGACCCTGCAGAACGATCCGTCGCGCCTGGCCTCGATCGAGAGCGGCCTGCAGTCGCTGAATCCCGGCCTGCCGTGGAACGCGCTGCCGGTGGGGACGACGGTGAAGATGCCGCCGGTCGGACGGGTAGTGCAGGGGAACGACACGTTCGCCTCGATCGCGCTGCTGTTCAATGTCGCGATCACCGATCTCGCGGGCGCCAATGCCGCCTCGGTGACGGCGCTCGCGCCGCTGGCGGTGTTCACCGTCCCGTCGGTGACGTACGCGGTCGCGGCGGGCGACACCATCGCCAAGATCGCGGCGGGCTTCAACCTCACCATCGCCGACTTCGCGAACGACGTCGCCGCCGTGAACGGCCTCTTCGCGTGGCCGCAGCCGGAGCCGCTGACGATTCCCGCGGTGCCGGCGTACGGCGTCGATGCGCTCTGCGCCGCCGTTGTCGAGCAGCAGACCAACGACGCGGCGGCGATGGTCTCGCGCTTCCTGCTCGACGGCCTGCAACTGCCGGATCCGAACGACGGCGGCTTCCTGGCGATGGACGCGGACGCGCTCCGGGCCGCGGACGAAACGCCGGTGGACCTGGAGGCGCTGTACTTCCTCACCGGCCAGCAGATCCCGCTGCCGGACGCGCTCCCGTACGACATCACGTTCTTCTCCAGCGGCAGCCCGAGCTGGATCGAGTTCACCGACAGCCTGATCGTCGTGGAGGAAGGCGCGGATGCGCTGCGCTTCGCGCGTCCGGGCATCGAGGCGATGAACCCGGCCGTCGATTTCAGCGCGTTAAGTGTGGGTGGGGTCAGACCCCAACCACACTTAACCCCGCTGCGCCCGGGGCTGCTTCTCTTCGCGCCCGCGGCCGATCCGTCGAGTCTGGTCATCACCATCACCCAGGAGTTCGTCGACGCGAACCAAGCGTCCACGACGTTCGATCCGGAGATCATCTACGGGCCGCGCGCGCTGCCGCTGTTCGACCTCAACGAGGCGCGCTACGAGCTGCCGCAGGCGATCCAGTGGCAGTCGCCGCAGACGCCGCCCTACGGCAACGTGCCGCTCGGCAACGCGCCGGCCGCGGGCGAGCCGGTGCTCTGGATGTTCACCGATCAGCTCCTGCAGAAGGCCGGCGCGCTGGTCTCGCCGGCGGTGTGGTCGCTCTTCACGAAGACCGGCCGCGATACCGGCGGCGACGTGATCGCGCCGGTCACGCACTACGACTGGGCGACGCTCATCCCGATCTCCGTCAGCCAGGTCGTGTCGTCGGTCAGCGGGGAGGCGCTGCCCAACACGTATGTCTTCGGCGGCGCGGCGCAGTCGAGCCGCGACGCGATGCGCGGGCTCTTCACCCTCCTCGGCGACTCCACCGCCGCGACCATCCAAGTGCTCTGGGCGCCGAACGCGGACTCGAACAACAACAACGGCGTCGCGTCGTCGGTGCTCGACCCGTCGAACACGTTCGTGCTGAAGACGAACCTCACGACGCTCACCGCGAGCGGCAACCTGTTCGCGCGCAACGCGCTCGCGGCCGGAGCGGACGACGACGCGTTCTACGCCGCGACCATCGCCCAGCCCGGACGCTTCCTGGAGTTGCTGTGGGAAGGCAGCGTCACGAACAGTGGCGGCTTCACGCTGCACTACGCCGCCGCGGACGGCGCGGGCCTGCCGGGCGAGCTCTTCTCCGTCACGCCGGAGACGCAGCTCTACCTGCTCGTGATCCTCGACTCGCAGAGCGCGCCTTCCGGCGCGGACCGCCACATCTACGCGTTCAACAACTGCGCGGTCGTGGGCGACAACGTCGATCCGTCGACGCAGGCCGTCTTCGTCGAGGCGGACTCGCCGTCCGCGACGCAGCTGATCAAGACCGCGTCGGTTCCGCCAGGGAACGTCGGCTTCGAGCTCGCGCGCCAGAACCCTTCGTACAACGTGCCGTCGCCGGTGACGCCAGACGACCGCACCGAGCAGCTCTACAGCCTCCTCGGCTTCCAGATCCTCCCGGGTGGCGGCTTCGCGGCGAGCAACGCGGGCCTGCCCGTCGCGCCGGGCGAAACGCCGGCGTCGGCGGCCGTCCCCGGCTGGTCGCCAAACACGCTCTGGTACTACCGCCAGGTCTTCAACGCGGCGACGCTCGCCGCGAGCACGCTGCCTCTGTGCCCCGGCCTGCCGTTGCCGGCGAACGATCCGTACGCGGGCATCGCGCCGCACGCGCGGCTCACCGTGTCCTTCGCGTTCCACGACATCTACGGCAACGACATCCTCCCCGAGACGCCGGTCCCCGGCCTGCCGGTCGACGTCGGCTACACCGACGTGGTGAACGGCATTGCCCAGTGGCCGGCGATCGACGCGACGTATGCGATCGCCGGCACGGCCGCCGCGCCGCAGCTGGGCGTCTCGCTCGCGCTGCGCCTGTCGACGTACATCCCCGGCGAAGGCAACGGCTACGCGAACGCGCTGCTCGCCGCGAGCGCCGCGGCGGTGCGCGTCGAGCGCTCGTACTACCAGCTGTTGCAGAACGACGTCGAAGCGGGACTCACGACGTCGCTGCAGCAGGCCGCCGGCGCCGAGCCGTTCTTCTACGACCTCGGCGCGACCGGCAAGGCCAATCTCGGCAACTTCCTCGCCGGCAGCTCCGTCTTCCTCGGCGCCGTGCAGCAACAGCAGGAGGCGACCCTGCCGGTCAGCGGGGGATCGACGTTCCTCTCGCTGGCGACGGCGCTCGCGTCGAGCGGCTCTCCGTCCGATCAGGCGGTGATCGACGCGAACGTCCTCGCCTTCGGCTCCGCGAACAAGGCCGTCCCCGCGAGCTCGCTGTTCGCGACGATCCTCATGCCGGTGTTCCACACCACCGCGGCGGGCGACACGCTCGCGTCGATCGCGAAGATCGGGTCGCCGTCTCTGACCGTCGACGAGCTCGCGCAACAGAACGCGACGCTCCCGCTGAACGCGGGCTTCACGATCGCCGCGCCGCAGCGGCAGTCCGCACCGACGGCGGACAACGCGTCCTTCGCCTCGATCGCTCAGGCGCTGTTCTGTTCCATTGGCACGATCGCGACGATGAACGCGAACCGGACGTCCATCCTCCGCGAAGGGACGCCGCTCAAATACAGCGACCGCGTGGTGGTCGTCACCTGGGTCAGCGGCGGCTCTCCGGTCGCCGATTCGCCCGACACCGACACGATCAGCCTCGCCGAAGTCTGCGAGCGATTCCGGAACCAGGGCGTCTCGCCGACTCCGGCCGACGTGGCCGTGGCCAACCAGGACCTGCACGGCGTGTTCTGGACCGGGACCGTGCTCACGGTCGCGGACTACATCCTGCAGGACGGCGACACGTTCGACTCGCTGCAGACGCTGTTTCCGATCGACGCGCTCGCGACCGCCGCGCAGCTCTCGCCGAACATCTACCCCGCGGGCCTGCCGCTGTACCTCTACGAGAACCCGCCGCTCGTCCCGCGGCAGGGCGACACGCTGGAGACGATCGCCAATACGCAGGGGATCGGCCTCGACCAGCTCACCGTGTTCAACGAACGGAACCCGATCGTCGCGGCGTCGGTGATCCTGCCGTCGCGCGTGACGCTCGACGTCGCCGCGGCGGCGTCGCTCGCGCCGTACACCGTCCGCGCGGGCGATTCGCTCAACGCCATCGCCGCCGCGTTCGGCGAGACGGCGAGCGCGCTCGCCGCGCGCAACTGGCAGCTCACGTACGTATTCAATCCGGGCCAGACCGTGCAGGCCGGAGGCAACAGCGCGACGACAAACGCGTCCGATTCGATGGCGAGCCTGTACGCGCGCATGTCGCCGGCGCAGCCGACGCTCGACGCCTACGTCACGGCGATCGCACAGCCGGCGACGCTCTTCCGCGGCGGCGCCGTGTTCGTCGAGCCGCTGCCGTCGACCGGCAACGCGACGGCGACGCTGAGCGCGCTCGCCCAGCAGACCGGCTCGACGCCGGCGCTGCTCGCGAAGGCGAACGCCGCGCTCGACGGCTTCATCCGCGAGGACGCCACCGTCGTCGTCCAAGGCGAGCCGATGACCGCCGGTGCCCACGAGACGTTCGACAGCCTCGTCGCGCGCTACCGGCTCGTCTACGCCATCGACACGAGCGTCGCGGATCTCGCGACCGCCAACGCGGGCGTCAGCCTCATCGCCGCGTCGCAGCGCTTCCTCGTCCCGCCGAATCCGCTCGTCCTGTCGACGCCGCTGAATCTCCCGACACCCGCGGTCTACCCGGGCAATCCGTTCCGTCTCGTCACGGAGCTGGTCATCCGCCGCGACGAAGACTGCGTCGATCCCGACTTCGCGGACACGCCGTCCGTCCGCCAGAGCCGCTCCACCATCGCGCCGTACGCGATCCCGCAGGCCGGCGGCGGACCCGATCTCTCCCTCCGCCCGTTCGCGCTGCAGTTCGAGGGCGTGCTGCCGTCGCTCAAGGTCGCCGTCGGCGGCGGCGAGGAAACGTCGCGCACCGGCCCGCGCGACCTCTGGTGCATCGACTTCGGTTCCACCGGGATCTCGTCGGTCGCCATCGCCTCGGCATCGCCGAGCTACTTCGGGATCCGCCCGCTCTCCACGACGACGCGCGACAAGAACGGCGTGCCCATTGCGCCGTTCGATCCCGCCACCGGCACGCTCGGCGCGCCGGAGTCCGTCGACTTCCAGGCCGTCGACCTCGACGTCTGGGCCGGCATCTTCGTCGCCGGCGTCGACCTGCTCCTCACCAGCGAATACGCGGCTCCCGCGTACCTGCAGAATCCCGCCGCGTTCGAGAGCGTCGTCGCGCAGAAGCAGACCCTCGCCCAGCAGATCTCCGAAGGCCTCGAGAACATCCTCGCCGCCCCGAGCCCCGCCGGTGTCCTCGCCGACGCGCAGGAGCGGCTGCGCCAGGAACTGCTGATCAACCTCGCGGGCGGCTTCAGCACCGACGCCATCCTCCAGTACCCGGTACAGGTCACGTCGCAATACAAGTCGCCGGCCTACACCGCCGCCGACGCGCCACGCATCGCCGGCAAACCGACGGCGATCGTCTGGATCACCGGCGCGGCCGACACCATCGGCACGATCGCCACCGCCTACGGCGTCAACCCCGCGTGGATCGCCCAGCTTCTCGGCTCCGTCGTGCGCATCCTCGCCGCCGGCACGCAGATCACGTTCAAGGGGACGCCGTACACGCTCAGCGGCGTGGAGACCATCGACATCCTCTACGTCCGCGTCGGCGCCACCAGCTGGAACGACTTCGTCCAGAACCTCCAGGCCCCCAACGGCTTCTTCGTCCCGTACACCACGATCAACATCTTCCCCGCCAGCGCGGCGCTTGCGGCGATGACGACCGATCCCTCGACGATCGCGTTCGACACGATGATCGAGTACTACGGCGAGCCGCTCAGCGTGATCGTCGCGAACAACGAGCAGCGCCCGGCGATCTTCGTCAACGGCATCACCATCACCGTCTCCACGGGCTCGGTCGTGGTCACGCCCGCGAACAACAGCATCGACGGCATCGCCGCGGCGGTGAGTCTCTCGCCTCTCCAGCTCGCGAGCGAGCTCGAAGCGACGACCGGGATCCTCTCCCCCACGTTCGTCGCCGTCGTCGCCGGCTTCCTGCCAGAGCACAACCTCTCCTCGGCCAAGGCGAGCATGTGGAACGGCGCGTCGACGATGAACGTGCTGTTCAACGTGAAGTCCGACGCCAGCCGCAGCCATCTCTTCCTCGAGCTCGACTACCGGATGAACGAATTCGAGTACGACATCCGCACGCTCGCCGATACCGGCGGCTATCAGGCGTCGTCGTGGCTCTCGTTCCTCATCCCCATCGGCGCGGACGACGCGCAACAGCAGCCCATCGACTCCTCGCTCGGCCAGCCGGACATCCCCATCCCCCTCCGCGCCTATCCCGCGGCCCCGCAGCTCCTCGGCCAGACCGGCGTCGCCGCCGTCACCGGCTCGCCGGCGACGGTTGAGACCGCGAAGCAGTGGAATTACGCGTTCTCCTATGCCTACGCGGACGCCGCACAGGACGCGCTGTACGTACAGGTCGCGTTCAACGTCCCGCCCCCGACCGCCCCGCGCGCCCTCGTGCCCTCGCCGGCCGACGTGTTCTTCGACGCGCTCGCCCAGTTTGTGGCCGCCTACCCCGCGATCGCGGACAAGCTCACCGGCCTCTTGAAGAGCACCGGTCCCGATCCGTCCCTCCAGCAGACCCTCACCACCTTCGCCACTCTCGTGACAAATGTCGCCGACGCCTGGCTCTGGAGCCCCGCCCTGTCGCGGTCCGACGCCGCCCTCGTGGAAGACGACCGCATCGGCGCGGCGCTGAGCCTGTACGACTACGAGCTCACCACCCTCCGCACCACCACCATCAACGCCGTCGTGCTCACCCTCATCGACGGCGGGTCCCCCTCGCCCACCGGCGTCTTCCCCGACCTCTACTGGAAGCGCCCCGCCGAAACCGAATGGCGCGAGCTGCAGAAAGGCACGCCCTCCGGCGACCAGGTCATCTACACCTTCGAGCACCCGCCGGCGACCGAAGAAGCCCTCCAGTTCCAGCTCGTCTTCCCCGACATGGACGTCCTCTCCATCGAGAACGCCATCTCCGGCGCGCACCTCACCCGCAACGAAGTCCTCGTCACCACCGCCCCCACCCGCCCCCACTTCGTCTACCGCACCGGCCAGGTCGCCTTCTCCACCCTCTACCAGCCCTTCCTCCAGCACGCCGAGCCCATCTCCTTCAACAACGGCTCCGACCTCCAGAACGCCCTCACCACCCTCTTCAACACCCTCCTCGGCGACGCGCCCACGATCTACACCATCGACGTCGACGCCCAATTCGGCTACTCCCTCACCGGCGCCCCCATCAACGACCCCGCGTCCATCGTCAGCTACCTCCCCATCGCCTTCCTCCCCGCGACCCAATACGAGTCCACCATCCCCTCCCGCCTCGCCGAGGCCATCTGGAGCTGGCAGATCACCCGCCCCCTCCCCCCCGGCCCGTACCTCTACATCCTCGCGGTCACGGTCTACTCGTCCCTCGACTCGACAATTCCCCTGTTACAACTCACGGAGCTGTACTACGAAGGGTCAGCGAGCCCGTAAGGGCGGGTGCGCGCGAAGGCGTGCCCTACAAGCTTGGCCCCCGGGCTTTGCCCCGCCGCGCCGCCATCGCGCTTGCGAAAAGCAGCCGGCTCGGCCGGCGGGCCGACGCCGGGACGCGACCGCTTCAGCGTAAGTTAGGCGCCGGTCGATTGTGGCTTCAGTGGCTGGATCTCTTCTTTGTACCAGCGTTCATAGCTCTCACCGTGTCGGTAGGTATCACGGACCAATTCGATTGCGCGAAGTGCATGCGCTGCAGCCAATCCTGCCACGGTTCCGAGAGCAGACGGATCCCGCAACAACTTGGCAAGAGGGTCGGTCACCGCAGCGGATGCCAATGACAGAAACCGCCGCGTGTTCTGCCCGTGCTGGATTGCTGACAAGTAGCTATATAGAACCAGGTACTGCCCTTCGCGCCGAAGTTGTTTTGCAAGCTGACGGAGGTCGCTCGGACCCCGAGAAACGCTATACCAGTTTGGCTTGCGCTTCCTGAGCGCGGCGCGGGCCGCGACCACCGGTGCATTCTCCGGCTGATTTAGCAGAGCCTCGATCGCGGGTCGCTGCGCTTTGGCAAACCGTTCCAACCGCGTGAGGTCGACCATGGAACCGACGGTATCGTTTTGAAGGGCATCACGTAGGTCTTGCCCGGCCCTACCTATGTTTTCGATCTGGTCGAACATCGCCAACTCGTCGCTAGCATATCCAACAAGCCACGCGCGTGCGCGTGACTCGGTATCTTTCTGGAAAATGTACTCAAGGCCAAGGGTTGATTCGAAGATGGCTCTTACGGCGGGCGTGGCGGCTGCGGCGCAACCTTGCTTGACCAGCTCCGAGACGCCGTCTGTCATCTCAACCACGTGCAGAAAGAGGAGCAGAGGAGCGCCGGCTGGCGTGAGCATGTCCCTCATGTTGCCCTTGGATCGCGCGTACAGCGCTGCTCCATAGTTGACGAGTTCTTCAAGGAGCGGCACAAATCGATCGGCGGCATCTTTCGCCAGCACCCGCGCAATGCCGCGGTCGAGAATCCAATCCGGTGCCTTCGTCGGCATTACTCAAACCCTCCGTGCGTGGATGACGCAGCGGAAGCTTACTTGACCTTGCAACGCATCCGTGCGCCTAGCGGAGCTTGCACCGAACGGAGAGCTCTCGGGCGACGGTTCGGCCAAGCGCTGAACGTCCCATTATGCGGAGCTTCATGGAAAACGCGAATTTACGAAACCGTGTTGTTCGTGCGCCTAACGGATCGCGGTGTTAGCTGCGCGGCCAGTTCCGCGTGCCGAAGCCGAAAGCGGCGCGGCCGTTGCCGCCGAGGAGTTCGATGTACGACTAGCGAACTACAACGGACGTGACTCCGTCACGCTGGTGATAAGGTAGGCAGCTGAGCTGCCAGGCCAGCACTGGGCCGCGACAGCTTCACACCGAAGTTAGCCGCCCGACCATCGCGTGAGCGGCTCAATCGACACTCGTATGGTACGTTAACGGCAAACACGTGTATGGGTTACAAGATCGTACGTCCCGAGAATGCAAGCGCCTTTGTGGCGGCGCTCTCGCCAGCGGTAGAGCCATTTCTCCAAGGTGAGTGGATCTTTCGGGGGCAGAGCAAAGACTGGCCACTGCTGCCCACCGCATATCGCGAAGTGCGGATGCACCCTTCGAAATCACGGGCATGGGCGCGGTGGAGCTACCATATGCAGGTTCGTGCCGAACTGCGCCTGATTCGACGCTTCTACGAGACAGCCGATCACGCGGGCCTTTCGATACCGGAAGACTCTTACGACGTGCGCGTCACGCTTGAAAACGCAGACCGAGATCGGGAGCAACTTGTAAAAGAATGGCCACCTGGTCGTCTGTGGTCACTGATCGCGCTGGCCCAACATCACGGTGTACCCACGAGATTTCTCGATTGGACTCGATCGCCATGGGTCGCGGCCTATTTTGCCGCGGAGTCCGTGCTGCGTTGCGACGACGAGGCGGAGCGTGCCAAGCGCCGTATCGTGGTGTGGGCGTTCAACGCGTCTTGGCGGGATGCCGCACATTCCGACGACGACGATGACAGTAGTGGAGGTATGGACCGGCCCGATGGCATCGTTGAAGTAGTGACGACGCCGTATGGAGGCAACCGCAACCTTGCGGCGCAACGTGGCGTTCATCTTCTGTATCGTCTTAGTGAGACGCCGAAGCCAACGTCCATTGTTCGACGCGACCCTTTCGATGACGCTCTTCAAAGAGTTCACGCAAGTGCAATTGACTATACGAAAGCACTCTACAAGTTTGTGCTTACGGGATCGGAAGCTGCTGCGCTGATGCCCCTGCTTGCGCGACACGGCGTGACCGGCGCTACGCTCTTTCCAGGATTCGATGGCGTTTCTCGCGCGATGTGGGAGTACGACCACTGGGAAGCCTGATCTTCGGTGAGGCTAACGCTAGATCCGAAGATGTCCTCAGAATCGCTCTCTACGACTAGACCGAAAGGGAGAAGCGATCGAGCAGTTCCGATGGGACCTGATCGGACAAGAAGCGGATCCACGCCACAGAGCGAAGCGGAAAAGCTATCGACCAAGCACCGCGTCGAGACCGGCGAGCACGAGCTCCAGCTTCGCGCGACTCAGTTTCCCGACGGGCTGAATCAGAAGCTCCTTGTCGATCGCGATCACCTGCGAAGCGTTCGCCACAGAGTCTTCCGGCAGGTTCGTGATGTGAGAAGGAAGAAGTACATTCCCCGGCACGCTCAACCAGCGGGTATTCGTGGTGAGCGGTACGCACACCACCGTCGCAATTCGGCTGCGGTTGAAGGCGTCCGACTGGATGACGACAACGGGCCTGCGGAATCCGGGAGCCGACCCGACGGGCTCCGGAAGGTCGGCCCACCAGACGTCGCCCTGCGAGATCACCACTCGGTCTTCTCCAGGATACGGCGCGCTGCCGCGGAGACGAATTTGTCTTCCTGATCCCCAATCTCATCGACGGCCCGGTTGATCGCCTCGGTTACCTCGTCGGGGGCGTGACGGGCGATGTACTCGCGCAACGCTGCGCTGAACACCTCACTCCGCGAGCGCTTCGTTCTTCGAGCAAACCGCTCCACCTTTTCGAAGACGTCATCCGGCACAGAAACGGCGGTTTTCATACCGATAGTATGACCACCATGGATTGGCGTGACAAGCTAAAGACCGCCAGTGGGACGGTCGGATAGCCAGGTCCGGACGCGAGCACTGACGCGCCAGCGTGCGTGAGCGCTTTCCCGCCGTAACCGAGTTCCCGAATCGGCCGGCTCCAAGGGAGAGGAGCGCAACGACGTGCTTCCGGAGCGTGACCAGGTGCGTTCGGATCGTGACGACGAACTCCGGAAGCGTGATGACGGGCCCGCAGGGCGTCACGACGAGCCCGCGGAGCGTAACGTTACGCCTTTGGAGCGTCACAACACGCCCCGCGGAGCGTAACGTTACGCCCGGGGAGCGTAACAACAGGCGTGCGGAGCGTAACGTTACGCCCGATGGGGCCTGCTGTTACGCCGGTGGGGCGTGTTGTTACGCCCGGCGGGCGTGTTGTTACGCTCCACGGGCGTGTCGTTGCGCTCGGGAGGCGCAGAGTCGCGTCCGCGGAGCCTGCCGACGTGGCCAGGAAGCGTGTCGTTGCGCTCGGGAGGCGCGCACGCTCGCGCGGCCGGCGTGCAGTTACGCCCCCGGACGGTACGCTCGCGCGTGGGACGCATGTCGTTGCGCTCCCCGGGCGTTCACGCGCGCTCTTTCAGGACTCCGAGGCCAGCCGGCGGGGCGGGGCGGTTCGGGGTCTCCGGATCACGGTGTCGGCGGCCTCTCTAACTAAAATCCCCCCGTCCGGCCAGTTAAAAATCCCCTCCTCCTGGAGCAACGACGAAGAGGGAGTCCGCGCAAAAACCGGAAGGATCAGAGATCTCGACGCGACCCCAAAGGGCACCGTGGAGGAGGAACTGATTGAGCATGGAACGGCAACAGCGATACGAGAGATGCGGATCCGAGAGAAGTCGAAAAAGACGATTGCCCCGGGCACTCGCGCAAACCTTGGTTCCTGCCAAGCGCCGCGGCGGCGGGACACTTCGGCTGCGCTCAGTGCAGGCTCCCACTCGCTCAGCCGCCGGGACGGCGGCGCTCCAGCTACGCCGCGAACCGAATGATCTCAAGCTCCGCCGACGTATCGGTGCCGGCGAGCAACTCGTCGACACGCGCGAGCGTCGAATCATCGAGCAGGTACTCCATGCAGCGCTCACACTGCCGGACAGGGAGCTCCTTGATGATCACGATCGAGCGGTCCGCGATCTTGAACGGCAGGTCCCGTAGTGATCGCGTGCATCTCTGCACCGCAAACTCTGCATGTCATCGATTCATTGTAGGACCGCCGGCGTCCCGCCTGCGCGGCGCTCGCGTAAAGGTTGGTTCCTCGCGAGCGCCGCGGCGGCGGGGACGCCGCCGCATCAGCCGCCGGGACGGCGGCGGTCCGAACGGCGGTCCAGGAAGCTCGCCAGCGCGAGCAACCCCACCCCCACCCCTGCCGCCCACCACCACCCCCGCCCGAGGCGGCGCGAGAACACGACTTCGTGGCGGCCGGGGGGGACGGGGACGCCGGCGAAGAGCATGTCGGTTTCGATGGGGCGCACGTCCCGGCCGTCGATGGTGATCGCGAGCTCGGGGGTGAGCTTTTCGGAGGACGCGAGGTAGAACGCGGCATCGGACGAAGTGAGAACGCGCTGTTCGTTGGGGGCGTAGTGCGTGAGGGTGACAACGGCGTTGGACGGAGAGAGAACGGGCGGCTGCACCGGGTCGTCGGTGATGACGGCCTCGGAGGCGAAGTCGACGTCGCGGGCGGCGAGGAATTCGGCGTCGTTGAGTTTGCGCAGGCGGGAGACGGCGCGGAAGCGCGGGAGCTCGGCGAGGTTGCGGAACAGTCTCCCCTCGGGCAGCTCGCGGTCGAAGTAGATGGGCGTGGTGACGCGGCCGTAGAAGAACGACCGCGGGCTTTCGGCCTGGAGGACGTAGCCCTTCACGCCGTTCGCGCGGATGCGCAGCGAGACGGTCTCGCCGAGGCGGGCGTGGGGGCGGAGGGGGACGTAGAGCTTGTTCATCACATTCGCCTCCTCCTTCGTGAACGCGCGCGACCACACCGGCGCGCCGTTTTTCAGCAGCGTGACTTCGAGGCGTCCGCTGCCGCCGTCGAGGGTCACTGGCAGCTCGATGGACCAGAAGGGCTCGGCGTCGACGCGGACGTCGCGCTGCAGGGTCATGCCGGACTTCAGCATGATCGTGCCGGTCTCCTTCACGCCCGGTACGGTGGCTTTGAAGATGCCCCACTTGATGATGTCGATGTACTTGTGCTCGACGTACCAGCGGATGCCGAGGAGGCCGGTGAGCGGGTCGTCGAAGTTGAAGTTCGGCGAGAAGAAGGTGATCAGCGTCGAGCGCCCGCCCCACGCTCCCGGCTCCAGCCGCTGCATCATCTTCCGGTACTCCGCCTCGGACGAGAAATGCGAGCGCACGTCCTCGACGCGGACGAGCTCCGAGGAGTTGGGCCAGAGGTAGTCCATCATCGGCGCGACGCGGAACGGGGGCTTGTCGGCCTGCAGGAATGCGATGGTGGGCGTGGTCGCGACGTGGGCCTGCGCGGGCGTGAGGTACGGGTGGAAGCGGCCGGCGAAGAGGGCGAGGTCGAAGGCGACCAGGATGGCGACGCCGTCGTAGATGAGCTGCTTGCGCAGACGGGCCGCGGCGGCAAGATAGGCGATCGGCAGCGGGAGGATGAGCCCGAGGCGCGCGAGGGCGGAGTATTTGAAGCCAGGGACCTTGGCGACGGCGTCGGAGATCCACGGCACGCCGAACATGCACGCCAGGATGAGCAGCGCGGCAACGAGCCAGAACCAGCGCGCGCGTGCTCTCCGGTTGAAGATCCCGATGAGAGCCAGCGGGAACACGAGGAGGCCGAGGTAGACCGTGGCCTCGACGTAGTTGTTCTGGACACCGAGGACGGGATCGCCTGTCCAGTTCTTGTAGGCGGGATTGCCGAGGCGGTCGGGCTGGAGGAAGTTCTGCGCGTGGCGCAGCGGGTAGATGGCGGTGAGCGACGTCGTCCGACGGCCTTCGAGGTAGCCGGTGCGGCGGATGAGCTGGATGAAGGGGACGAGAGTCGGGAGGGCGATGAGCAGGGCGATGAGGACGGCCGCCGAGGCGGTGAGGAGGGGCGCGCCGGCTGCCAGCCGGCCGGTCCACCGGCGGCCCGCCGGCCCGGCCAGCGGCCGGGGGACCGGCCGGCCGGCGGCCGGCGCGCCTTTCGTCGTGAACCGGTACGCTGAGTAGAGAATGCACATCCAAGCCCCATACGCGATCGCGGCGGGAAAGCCGGAGATCGCGTACGCGAGTGCGATCAGCGTCGTGACGATCACCGGCGTGCGGCGGCCGTTGAATGTGCGGCACACGATCCAGAGCAGCGCGGGATAGAGCGCGGTCGTGTTCGTGATCTGCCAGAGCCAGCGCACGGAGTACATGCCCGCGCCCGCGAAGACGATCGCGCCGATGGCCGCGCCGCGGGCGCCGAGGCGCTCTTCGCGGAGCCAGAGGTAGGCGAAGAGGAACGCGACGTTCAGTTTCAGGAACGCCATGGCCGTGTACAGCCAGGTCAGCGGGACGAGCAGCGGGAGGAGCGCGAAGGGTGTGAGCGTCGCCGCGGCGGACGAGCCGAAGCCGGGGACGCCCGAGGCAATGTACGGATTCCAGTGGAACGTGCGCGGGTCGCTCCGCGCCAGCGCGAGGAGCGTGAAATACGCCGTCGGCGGGTCGTTGATCAGCGAGTTCTGCGCGCGCGTGACGTCCAGCGGCCGGCCCAGGTTCCACGGGCTGAAGTTCGCGAAGACGTCGTTCGGCGACACCACCCGGCCCATGAAGACGACCGGGAAAAAGAAGACGAAGTTGAGCACCGCCAGGGCGATCAGGGCGGTGCGGTGCTTGCGAATGCTTCGGGCCACTGGCGGCGGAGTTTATCCTGACGCGATGAAGAAGATTCTCGTCGCCGCCGACGTTGACCGCTCGCTGGACGAGCGCGCGCGGGGCGACTCGCGGTTCGCAGTCACACGCCGTCCCGTGCGCACCGAAGCGGAGCTGGCCGGCATCGTCGGCGAGGCCGAGGTGCTGGTGACGCGGGCGTATAACAAGGTGACGCGGCGCGTGCTGGAGGCCGCGCCGCGGCTGGAGCTGATCGCGCAGGGGACCAGCGGCATCGACAACATCGACCTCGACGCCGCGCGCGAGCGCGGGGTCCGGGTCATCCACATGCCGGGCGTGAACGCGAACGCGGTCGCGGAACTGGTGATCGGGTTCATGGTTGCGATGACGCGGACGGTGCCGTTCTACACGCGCTCGATGGTGCGCGGCGAGTGGGTGCGCGACGACTGCGCGACGCGGCACGAGCTGCGACATTTCCGCGTCGGGATCGTGGGGTTGGGGAACGTCGGGAGCCTGGTCGCAAGGTACGCACGCGTGTTCGGGATGGAGGTCCACGCGTACGACCCGTATGTCGACGAAGCGCGCGTGCAGACGCTCGACGAGCTGCTGGCAATCACCGACATCCTCACGCTGCACGTGCCGCTGACCGCGGAGACGCGGAAGATGATCGGCGCGCGGGAGCTCACGAAGCTCGCGCGAGGCTCGTACCTGATCAACGCGTCGCGCGGCGAGGTGCTCGATCAGGACGCGGCGCTGGAGGCGTTGCGGAGCGAGCATCTCGCGGGCGTCGCGCTCGACGTCTTCGATCCCGAGCCGCCGGCCGGCGCGCTGCCGGATGATCCGCGGCTGATTCTCACGCCGCACATCGGCGGGTGCTCGCACGAGGTGAAGACGTCCGTCGGCGGGCAGTTGTTCGATAGGATTGCCGCCCACTACTCATGAGCACAGTCATCGAGCGTTTTCGCGAACTGCACGCCGCCGGTTGTTTCGTCATTCCGAACCCGTGGGACGCCGGGAGCGCGCGCCTGCTGGAGGGGCTCGGGTTTCCCGCGCTGGCCACGACCAGCTCGGGGTACGCGTGGTCGACGGGGCGCCGCGACAATCACGTCACGCTGGACGACGCGCTCGCGCACTTTCGCGTGATCAGCAGCGCCGTTGCGATTCCGGTGAACGGGGATTTCGAGGGCGGGTTCGCGGTCGAGCCGGAGGCCGTGAAGGCGCATTTCGCGAAGGCGGCGGCCACCGGCGTGGCCGGGCTCTCGATCGAAGACTCCACCGTGGACGGCGGGGAGCCGCTGTTCGACTTCACGCTGGCGGTCGAGCGCGTGCGCGCCGCGAGGGCAGGCGCGCCGGGCGTGCTCCTGACCGGGCGCTGCGAGGCCTTCCTCGTCGGCCGTCCCGATCTCGACGAGACGATCCGCCGCCTGCGCGCTTACGCGAAGGCCGGTGCGGACTGCCTGTACGCGCCGGGCCTGCGGAAGCTCGACGACATCCGCGCGGTGGTGGATGCGGTCGCGCCGAAGCCGGTGAATGTGCTGGTCTCTAGCGACTTCACCACCGTCAGCGAGATGGCCAGCCTCGGCGTACGCCGGATCAGCGTCGGCGGAGCGCTCGCACGCGCGGCGTGGGGCGGGTTCCTCAGCGCGGCGACGGAGATCGCGGAGGAGGGGACGTTCTCGGGGCTGGCGAAGGGGATCCCGTTCGCGGAGCTCAACGGGAAGTTTTAAAAACGTAGGGCGTGGCTTCAGCCCGCCCGCCCCCGGGGGAGGCGGGCTGAAGCCACGCCCTACGTTTGTCTACCGTCCCGGAAGACGGCCGTCACCAGGTTGACGCCGAAGTGGTAGACAAGGTGGAGGTAGGACGGGGCATCGAGGAGGACGATGTCCGCGCGCTTCCCTACCTCGATCGAACCGGTCTCGCCGGACAGGCGTAGGGAGTACGCGCCGTTCAACGTCGCGGCGGTGAGCGACTCCTCGACGGTCAGCTTCATCTGCAGGGTCGCGAGCTGGACGACGGCCTGCATCGATTCGGTCATCGAGGAGCCGGGGTTGCAGTCCGTCGAGAGAGAGACGACCGCGCCCTTCTCGATCAGGCGGCGCGCCGGGGCGTACTGCGGCGACATGAGGAAGAAGCTCGTCGCGGGGAGGAGGTTCGCGACGGTGTCGGACGCGGCCAACGCGTCGATGCCGCGGTCGGAGATGTACATGAGGTGATCGGCGGACGCGGCGCCGAGGGTGGCGGCGAGGGCGGCGCCGTCGGTGTCGGAGAGCTCGTCGGCGTGCAGGCGGGGGATCATCCCCAGCTCCGCGCCCGCGCGCAGGACCGCTTCGCCCTGGTCGCGCGTGAAGACGCCGCGCTCGACGAAGGCGTCGTTGAACACGGCCAACTTCTCGCGAGCAACTGCGGGGAGGATGTCGTTGATGATGGTCTCGACGTACGCGGGGTTGTCGCGCGGGAGGTCGTGCGCCGCGAGGCACGTCGGCACGAGGCGCACCGGCGACTGCGCCGACGCGGTGCGGATCGCGCGCAGCTGCTTGAGCTCGTGCTTGCGATCGAGTCCGTAGCCGCTCTTCGCCTCCGCCGTGGTGGTGCCGTAGCGCGCCATCGTGTTCGCGCGCGCGAGCACGTTCGTCACCAATTCGTTCTCCGACGCCGCACGCGTGGCGCGCACGGTCGAGGCGATGCCCCCGCCTGAGGCGGCGATGTCGGAGTAGCTCTCCCCGCTCAGGCGGCGGTTGAACTCCGACTCGCGGAAGCCCGCGAACGGGATGTGCGTGTGCGAGTCGACGAAGCCGGGGATGGCGGTGGCGCCGCGGGCGTCGAAGTCTTCGTCGATGCGCAGCGTCTCCGGGAGATCGCTCTCGCGGCCGACGAAGGCGATGCGCTCGCCATCGATCACGATCACGGATTTCTCGTACACCGTGAGCGCGCGCATGGCCGCGCCGCGCACCGGGCCGCGGCCAACGGGAGTCGCGATCTGCGACAGGTTGCGGATAAGCAGGGTCATGGCAACGAATGCTGAGCGAAGCGAAGCATCCAGGGAGCCCTCTCGGAAAGCGCCCCGATGGACGCTTCACGAGAGGGCTCCGTTGATCCTTCGCTGCGCTCAGGATGAAGATCTTTGCCGGAACATCGACGTGATCGGCTCCTCGTTCGCCTCTTCCTCGGCGTCGAGCACGATCATCTGCTGGATCATGTCGATGGTGGTGGTGAGCTTGTTGCGGGCGGCGCGGCGCTCCATGCGCAGGTCGCCGATGCTCTTCTGGAGATCGGCGACGCGCTGCTGGGCCTGAGCGATCAGCCGTTCGGAGAGGAGTTCGGCGTCCTTCACGATCAGCTCCGCTTCCTTGCGGGCATTGGCCGTCAGGTCCTCGGCGACTTTCTGCGCGGAGAGGAGCGTGTCCTTGAGGATGCGCTCGCGGTTCGTGTGGTCGTCGACGTCCTCGCGGAGCATCGAGATGTCGCGGCCCATGCGGTCGTTCTCGCGGAGCAGGCGCTCGATCTCTTCAGCGACGAGGTGGAGGTAGGCGCGCACTTCGTCCGGGCTGTAGCCTTTGAGCGCGCGCGAAAAGGTCTGCTTCTGGATCTCCAGCGGTGTGAGGTTCTGCATCACGCCCTTCCCTTCACGGAATAGTTGGCAGTTGACAGTTTGCAGTTCACAGGAGAGCCGATAGCCGCTTTTCTCCTGTCAACTGCCAACTGCGAACTGCGAACTGTCAACTACCGCCCCGAGTATAAGCGCATCGTCCCCACCGCCAGCAACTGTCGCAGGAGCCAGATGATCAGCACCAGCACCATCGGCGACCAGTCGATCCCGGCCGTATCGAAGCGGCGCAGGAAGCGGCGGATGGGGCGGAGGAAGGGGCGGGTCATCCGCTCGAAGAGGTCGTTGAGCATCTCCAGCGTCCCGTAGAACTGGCGGTGGCGCCAGCGCCATTTGGAGTTCTGGAGGAAGAAGAGGATCCACGACAGGAGGACCCAGACCAGGATCAGCCACTGGAGGATGTCCAGGACGAGGTCGAGGCCGCGCAGGAAGATGAGCAGGAAATCCATTCAGCCTCTCGCTCCAAAGATCGCGCGGCCGACGCGGATGATCGTCGCGCCTTCCTCGATCGCCACTTCGAAATCGTCGGTCATGCCCATCGACAGCTCCGGCAGGCCGAGATCATCGCGCAAAGCGCGCAGGGTCCGGAAGTAGGGCCGCATGGCCTCGGCCTCTAGGAACGGCGGGATGGCCATGAGGCCGGAGAGGTGCAGCGACGGGAGGGCGGCGATCTGTTTCACGAGAGCAGGGACGTCCGCAAGCTCCGCGCCGCTCTTCTGCCCCTCCCCCCCACGTTCACCTGGACGTGTACTTCCTGCCGCTTCCCCTCGGACTCCGCGACGCGGGCCACGCGCTCGGCGAGGTCGGCCGAGTCGATGGTCTGGATGACGTCGAAGAGCCGCACGGCGTCTTTGGCCTTGTTCGACTGCAGGTGTCCGATGAGGTGCCAGCGCGCGGAGCCGGCGACGGACGGCCGTTTGTCGCGCGCCTCCTGGACCTTGTTCTCGCCGACATCGGTCATCCCCGCGGCGATGGCGTGATCGACGTCGGACGCGGGGAAGGTCTTCGTCACGGCGACGAGCTTCACGTCAGACCGCGGACGTCCCGAACGCGCACAAGCCCCGGCAATCCGCGCCTCCAGCGCACTCACGTTCGCACGGATCTCCTCAGCTCTCGTCACGCTTGCGTTCCACTACACGCCCGTCCGCACGATCGACAGCGACGTTCGCGAGGCGGTCGGCGTCCTTGTTCCCGGCCCGCAGCGTATGCCGGATCGTGAAGCGCGTGAACCGGCGGGCCATGGCTTTGGCCTTCGTGTACAGCGGGATGAGATTGGGATGACGGACCTTGTACTGGCCGAGCATCTGTTTCACGAGGAGCTCGGAGTCGGACACGATCTCGACGTCGGTCGCGGACTCGCCCTGGGCGACCTCCAGAGCGTCGAGGAGCCCCGCGTACTCCGCCACGTTGTTGGTGGCGTGGCCGAGGAAGCCGCTGACCTCGATGATGTCTCCGGCTCCGGTCTTCATGTACACGCCGTAACCCGCCGGCCCGGGATTGCCGCGGGCGGCGCCGTCGATGAATGCGATGACTTTCAGGATGAGGCCCTTTCTGTAAACAGAATACGGTGGCAGCCTTCGCAGTGAACGAGCTCACCGCGCTTGAGCTGTTGCGCGACTTGCGGCCGCACGCGCGTGCGGCAGGTCGAGCAGGTGTCGACGTTCACGCGGGACACGGCGATCTGCTGGCGCTGCCGGTAGATTTTCTGGAACTCGTTGCGCAGGCGCTCGGGAAGAGTCTTCTCGATCTGCTCCGCGCGCTTCTTCAGGCCCTCCGCCTCGGACCGCAGATCGCTGAGCGAGTGCTGCCAGTCGGAGTGCGCCTGGTCGAACTTCGCCTGCAGCGCTTCGTGGCCCCCCTTGCGCTCGTCGAGCTGCTGCTGCAGGCCGTCGGACTCGGTCATGTTCTTGAGGACCGATTCCTCGAGCTCCTTGACGTGCTTGCGCGTGGCGTCGATCTCCTTCCACGCCGCCGCGTACTGCTGCTGATTCTTCACCTGCATGAGCTGCCCCTGATACTTCTTGAGGAGCTCCTGCTGATCGGAGAGCTCGCCGTCGACACGGCGGCGCTCCTTGGCGAGCGTGTCGATCTGACCCTGCAGACTCGTCATCTCGTCGTTCGCCGTCTGGTACTCCCGGTCGATGGCCGCGAAGGAGTCGGGCTTGACGCTCATCTCCGCCTCGCGCTCGTTCAGCGCGGTCATGACTGTCTGCAGCACCCACAATTTATCGACGTCGCTCAATGAACCCTCCGGAAACAAAAAAGGCGTTCCATGGTCGGAACGCCTGTGCGGAACGAATCTCCGGCACGATCGGGACAGCGGACAATGGTATGGATTTCTCTCTGCATCGCGTCATTGGTGGGTCCACCAGGATTCGAACCTGGGACCTGCCGGTTATGAGCCGGTAGCTCTAACCGCTGAGCTATGGACCCGGACGCGCGATCATACAGCAAGAAGCGTGGCCCGTGCCCCGTGACTCGTTGCCCGGGGAACGGGTCACGGGCAACGTCAACGGTTACCGCAGTTCGACGCGGTCTCCGATGAGCATCTCGCGCCGCGCGGTGATGACGATCGCGGTCGACGTCCGGGCCTCGGTCGTGAGGACGCCGATCTGGCCGAGGACCGCGGGCGGCTGGTCGCGCCGTTCGCTGGGGCGGCTGACGGTCAGGAAGTCGCCGGGCTGGAGGCCTTCGTCGCGCCCGAGGTCGATCTGGATGAGGTTGCCCTCGACCAGGCCGAGGTCCCACTCGCGCGAGTCCACGATGTAGCCGCTGGTCTTGCCCGTCGGGGGGTCGCACCATTGCGCGAGCTCGGGGACGCGGGCGATCGGGATGGGAAGTTGCGGAATGGGCTTGAGGCGCGCGCCGATGGGGATCTCACGGCAGGTCTGCGTGACGATCGCGCGCGACCGCCCGTCCTCGGTGCAGAGGATCCGGACCTGGCCGATGTAGTCGTACTGCCGGCCGAGGCTGGCGCCGGTGACGGGGTGGACGATGATCTCCGCGGGCTGCACGACGAGATAGCTCTCGCCCGCGACCAGTCCGGAGTTGACGTCGCCGCCGACGAAGATCAGATCGCCGATGGTCGCATCCGCGGACATCTCCTGAGGCGCGCGGGGGACGTACTTCACGTCGACGTTCTCGTGCGACTGGATGTAGTTCGGCATCGGCTCGTTCGGATCGCCGATGTAGCCGTAGCAGTAGATGTCGGACTCGGTGCCGAGGGCAAGCGGACGGCTTTCGGCGACCAGGCGGGCGATGGCGATGCCGCCCTCGGTGGTCTGCGTCGCGGTGAATCCGCTGGAGGAGACTTCGCCGCCGCTGGCGCGGGGAGTCACGGTGGACATCGCGCCGCCGGAGGTCTCGGTGCCGGCGTCGGTGATGCGCGGAGCGCCTTCACCCTCGACCAGGAGGACGTCGCCGGGATAGATCCAGTGGGCGTCGGTGATCCACGTGTTCGCTTCCCAGAGCTGAGGCCAGAGGTAGGGGTCGCTGTAGTACTGCTGCGCGAGGGCCCACAGCGTGTCGCCGGCCTTGATCTCGTGCGTCCGCGCACCGGCGGGATAGGTGGACGGATCAGGAGGGTTGTAAGCCGTCCAATGATCGCCGACGCGATGAAGGTCACGCGGCGGCTGCGACGATTGTCTCTGCGCATATGCGCCAGTCGCAGCAATTACTAGCAGGAGAACGGGAGCCACCCTACGCACGCCACTAACCATTGTCCCCTCCGGTTCACGTCAAAGTTAGCGCGATAGAGGGGTTTACGTCAAACCGGAGAGCGCAGAGGGCAGAAGACACACGGGGCGGGGGCTCTTCTGCCCTCTGCCCTCTGCGCCCTGCCCTCTAACGCACCGTGAGCGTTCCGTCGGCCTCGAGGACCGATCCGCCCACCTGCTCCTGGTGGTACTTCTCGAGCCGCTTGGTGTGCTTGTCGTAGTTCTTCATGACCTTCTTCACGTACTGGCGGGTCTCGCGGAAAGGCGGGATGCCGCGGTAGCGCATCACGTTTCCCTCGCCCCCGTTGTACGCGGCGACGATCTTCTTCAGGTCGCCGTTGAAGCGCTTGTCGAGGTAGGCGATGTACTTCACGCCCGCGTCGATGTTCTGCTCGGGGTCGTAGAGGTTGCGCGCGCCCATCCAGCGACCGGTGCGGGGCATGAGCTGCATGAGGCCGCGGGCGCCGACGGGCGACTTGGCGCGCGGGCGGAAGCGCGACTCCTGCTCGATCACCGCGGCCACGAGGGCCGGATCGACGTCGTACTTCCTGGCTTTCTCATAGATCAGCGTCCCGTACGGAACTTCGTCCGCGAAGAACTCGGCCCGGATGGCGTCGCTGATGAGCGTCATCCCCTGGAAGAAGACGGCCCGCTTCGCCGGATGCTTCTCGTTCGAGGCCCACTTCTCCGTGGCGATCCACTTCTGGTCGAAGAGCGCGAGCTCGCGGGAGACATAGCGGTCCGGGAGGACCTGCGCCAGCTTGAAGACGGTGTTCCCCGTGAAGTTGCCCTTCAGGTCCGCCACGACCGTCGCGTCGTCGCCCTTCAGTCGCACGATCCGGACCGCATCGAGGTCCTTCTGCACCAGGAACGTCACGTGGCTCATCGTCTCGGCGAGACCGCCGACCGAGAGCGCGGTTCCGAGGAGGAGAGCGGCGGCGCCGCGGCCACCAATGAAGCGACGGCCGATGCGGATCACGCGATGGCGCTCCGACGACTTCCGCAGTCGCGCGAATCGCAGTGAGAAGATCTCCGTGATGGGGGCTTTCCTGGGCATTCACGCTCCTGTTATTGGTATCTGCTACCGGAACGCGCCTCAAAACGCCCTGCTCTCGCCGGAATATTGCCGCGCGAGGCGAACGCGGCAGCTAAGTGCCGCCAAGTCAGCGGTTTACTCGCTGAAAACTTCTGCGGAGAAACGCTCGATCCGGCAGTCCGGATGGCGCCAGGCGTCCGTGGGAAGGCCTGCTTTGGTGCAGGTCTGGGACAGGAAGGTCTCGCGGTCCCACCCGAAGTCGGTGGCAACCTGCGGCAGGAGAAGTCCGGCGCGGCTTCCGCGGCTGATGATCAGGCCATCGCGGCCGACCTCGATCGTGTCGGCGTCCGCGACGATTTCGATGGGGCTCATGACCGAGATCTCGATGTGAATTTCCGGCAGCTCCTCGCGCTCCAGCGGCTGGAAACGGGGGTCGCGAAACGCGGCGTTGACCGCGTTCGACGACACGGCTTGGCAGAGCGGCGCAACGGGCTGGATCGTGCCGATGCAGCCGCGCAGGTCGCCGTCGTGCGTGTGCAGGGTGACGAAAGCGCCGCTGGGCCGCGTCAGCACGGGGTCGAGCGAGGACTCGTCGACGCGCATGCGCACGCCGTCCAGCGCGGACTCAATCGAGGTCCGGGCGATCGACAGGAGCTGCGTTCGTTGGTTCGGGGTGAGCACGGTGCCTGTAGATGAGCATGAGGTTGCGGACGTACACGATCAGGCCCGCACTCTGCCCGATGAGAAACACGGGGTCCCGGCGGTGAATTGCGTAGAACGTCGTCACGATCCCGCCCGAAAGCGACAGGTACCAGAACACGATCGGGATGTGGCTGGTCTTCTTCCGCTCCGAGGAGATCCACTGCACGATGAAGCGCGAGCCGAAGAGGAGTTGCCCGGCGAGGCCGAACGCGACCCAGAAATCCCACGACCGCGGATCGAGCGTCACTGCCGGTCCTCGCTCACGTTGTAGTTGAGCATGCGCTTCCCCATCCAGCGGACCGCAAAGCAATCCGCGAGCCCTCGAAAGGCGCGGTTCATCGCGCCGTATTTCGACTGCCCGAACTGCCGCGGGCGGTGGTTCACCGGCATCTCCACGACCTTGTACCCCGCGTAGCGCACGAGCGTCGGGAGGAAGCGGTGCATGCCGGTGAAAAGACGCACGCGGCCGATGGCCTCGCGCTTGACTAATTTCAGAGAACAGCCGGTGTCCGTGATCCGGTCGCCGGTGATCCAGTTGCGCACGCCGTTGCCGATCTTCGACTGCATCTTGCGGCTCCACGTGTCGGCGCGGTTCACGCGCACGCCGATGACCATGTCCGACTTCGACTCCTCCAGCCGCCGCACCAGGGCCGGGATGTCCGCCGGATCGTTCTGCAGATCGGCGTCCAGCGACACGACGTACTTGCCGCGCGCCGCGTGCCACGCCGCGTCCAGGGCCGCGGTCTGGCCGGTGTTCTTCTCCAGCGCCAGGACGCGCAGCGTCGGGTACTCCGCCCGGCTCTCGCGCAGCACAGCCAGGCTGCGGTCGGTCGAGCCGTCGTCGACGGCCACGATCTCGTACGTCCACTTCCCCTCCACGGCAGACTTGATCTCGCGGAGGAGCAGGGGGATGTTTTCTTCCTCGTTGTACAGGGGGAAAACGACGGAGAGGTCGGGCGTAGCCGTCACGGTTGCGGGAGTTTAACCGAGAAGATCTCCGTCCCCTTCTGTGCTCTCTGCGGCTCTGTGGTGAATGCACACGTGTTTTCACCACAGAGCCACAGAGATCACGGAAGGGGACGGAGAGAGGATACGCTGACCGAGAAGACCTTCTCGAAATTCGACGTAGTCACCTCGGCCACGCGCTCCACCGGCAGGTCCCACAGTTTCGCCAGCAGCTCCGCGATCTTCACCACGTACGCCGGCTCGTTGTCGCGTCCGCGGTACGGCACGGGGGCGAGGTACGGCGTGTCGGTCTCGATGAGCACCGCATCGCGCGGCAGTCCGCGCGCGACGTCGCGCAGCGCCTCGGCGTTGCGGAACGTGACGATGCCGCTGAAGGAGATGACGAAGCCGAGATCGACCAGCTTCTTCGCGACGTCCAGCGACTCGGTGTAGGAGTGCAGGATCCCCCGCGCCCCGCTCCGGGTCAGCACCTCGACCATGTCCCCGGTCGACTCGCGGTTGTGGACGATGATCGGCTTGTCGAGAGTCTTCGCCAACTCGATGTGCCGCTCGAACACCTCGCGCTGCGTGTCGCGCTCGGAGTGCATGTAGTGGTAGTCGAGCCCGATCTCGCCGATGGCCACAACGCTCTCTTCGCGGGCCAGCCGCGCGATCTCCGCGAAGGCCGCGTCGTCGCAGTGTTTCGCGTCGTGCGGGTGGAAGCCGACCGCGGACCAGACGTCGGGATTGTCTTGCGCGATCTGCACGGCCTGCGGCGCGTCCTTAAGGTTCGTCCCCGGCACGACGAACCCGCGCACCCCGATCTCCCGCGCAGCCCGCAGGTTCGCCTCGGCGTTCGACATCGTGAGGTGGCAGTGGGAGTCGGTGAAGATCATGCAGCGGCGGATTATGCCGGCTGTCATCCCGAGCGTCGAGCGAGGGACCTGGGCGGGCGGGGCGCCATGCACATTCCTCGAGCCCCACCCGCCCAGGTCCCTCGCTCGACGCTTCTAAGAAACCCCTGGTATTTATGCGGGTTTTCGTCTCACGCTGCCTCGTGTTGGTCGATGGGAACAAGCCTCATGTTTAGGCGACGAGCGCGTTTTTGGAGAGAGGCCATGGAGCGCTCACGATCCATCAGTTCGTAGAACGGCTGCCCCCGATCAGAGTAAACGCGTCCCGTGCGGAGGGAGTCGTAGATGCGGCGGGCGAGCTTTGCTGCGGTAGCGTTAATCGCCTTTTCAGGACGATCTGGCCCTTCTTGCGGCGGTAGAAGGCTCCCAGCTCCGTGTTCGAATCCGCCAGAGCCTGAGCAGCGACACGCAAAGCGGTGGAGGCCCGATTGGCCGTTCTCCGGCTTCGCGAGCTGACCACCCTTCCCCCAGTGATGTTCGTTCCAGGCGATAGGCCGAGCCAGGAACAGAAGTGCTTGCCGGTCGGAAAGCGACTCAGGTCGTAACCGCATTCGGAAATGACGGTCAAGATCGTCAGGACGTGCAGCCCGGCGATTTGGGTCAGATCAAGTCCGAGGCGCTCGTAGAGAAGAGTGCGTGCATCGAACTGCACTTCGTTCTTGCGCGGCTTGCCCCGTTTGCCGCGTGCCTTCGGCGTGGTCGTGGGGTCTGCTTTGACCGGTAGCTTTTCGATCACTGCTCGCATCTTCTGGTCACACTGCTGGATCAAGTCGCGGTGAAAGTCCCACAGCTGGACCGATTGCTCGAGCGCGAACAGCTGTTCCTCGCGATAGTGCCCGGTCAATGCCTCGGCGATCTGCTCCTCGGATTTGGCACAAGCAGGGTCACGCAGCTTGGCCAACTCCTTCGGATCTCGCTCCCCTTTCAGAATGGTGCGAAGGATCTTCATGCCGTTCACTCCCGTGATGTCGCTCACGGCCTGATCGAGTCGCACATTCATGAGCACCAGCGCCTTTTGCATGTGCTGAATATGCTCGGATGCTCTCTCGGTCAGCATCCGACGCTGACGCATGTACGCGCGCAACTCGATCATCTCCACTTCTGCCCGAAGCGAAGCCTGCAAGATCCCGAACGTGTGCAGCAGATGCAGCCACTGGCAGTCGATGTAATCGCTCTTCTTCATCCCGTTGAAGCTCCGGATCGCCCGGGAGCTCACCAGAACTGGATTCAACCCGTACTCCTCGTAGATCTCGAAGGCAGCCACCCAGTACACCCCGGTCGCTTCCATCGCCACGGTGTCAACCCCACAGCTGCGCATCCACTCGGCCGACCGTCGCAACTCATTGGTCGTCGTTCCGAACTTCTGGACCGGTTCGTCCGAGACATGGTCTCCGACCGCGATCCACACTTCCCGCGCTCCCATGTCCGCTCCGGCCGCGTTGTGGTTGATTTGCTCCAGAACTCGTCTATTCTTCTTCCCGGTCCTGGAAGATCGCTTCTTGGACATCTCGCCTCCGCATCTCGAAGTGGTGCGCAGCGCGAAGCGGAAGATATTCCGAATTGCATTCTTCTAAACGGGGCGACGGCATCTGATTCATGCCGCTCCTCCAACTCAACGACGCGATCTTCCGGGACCATGCTCGGGATCGGGCCTTACAGCACCAAGCGTTTGCCGGTCTTGACATCGCGCTGCACCGCCTAAAGCTACCAAATCGCCACCGGTTTCTTTCCTCAACCGCGGCCCACGCCGTGCTCCCGCTCGGGATGACAACGGGGCTACGTAACCCGGCCCTCCAACAACGACACCACCATCTCCTCATACGTCCCCACCGCGGCCAACAGGTCGCGCTTGGAGATCTTCTCGTTCTTGCCGTGCGCGTCGAGGATCGAGCCGGGGCCGAAGAGCAGCGGTTTGCCGAGGTTGGTGAGCCAGGGGACGTCGGTGTTGAAGGACACCACCTGCGATTTCTGGCCCTCCGGCACAACCATGAACTGCGGGGGGTTGCCGCGCGAGTACGTCACGCGGCCGCGATGTTCGGCCACGAGGTCTTCGAGTTTGGTCTGCACGTCCTCGGGCGTGGTCACGAGGCGGAAGATCAGCTCGCACTCCGCCTCGGCCGCGATGATGTTCGGCCTCTGGCCCCCGCGCACGACGCCGACGTTCACGGTCGTCTCGCCGAGGACGGCGTCGTGGCCCCAGGCGCGGGCGTTGATCTCGGCGATCGCCGCGACCATGCGGTTGATGGCGGATTCGCCGAGGTGAGGATAGGCGGAGTGCGCGGCGACGCCTTCGAAGCGCACCGTACACGTCAACGCGCCTTTCGACGCGCGCGCGAACGCGGACTCCGTCGGCTCGCCCACGACCACGTACTCCGAGCCGAGGTTCGCGAAGGCGTCGTTGGCGGTCTTGGCGCCGATGGAGTCCGTCTCCTCGCCGACGACGAAGAGGAACGCGAAGTCGTCGATCCCGCGTGCGCGCAGGCGCTCGCCGGCCGCGATCATGGCGGCGATGATCCCCTTCGTGTCGCACGCGCCGCGGCCGTAGACGAACTCCTCGTCCTGCGAGGACGCGAACCAGGGCGGGACGGTGTCGATGTGCGAGTTGAGCACGACGCGCGGGCGGCCACCGGCGCGGGCGAGGAGGTTGAAGCGCGTCTCGCTGACGTCGTGGCGCTGCGTGGCGAATCCGAGGCGGGTCAGCTCGTGCTCGAGGAGCTCGGCGACGGCGAGCTCGCTTTCCGTCGGCGAGGGCACGTCGATCAGCCGGCAGGCAAGGGCGATCGGGTCGATCATCAGGGGGCGGATTCTACCGGCAAAACAAAAGGTAAGAATATACTTGACTCAGTAACCGAGGGGCGGCATGCTGATCCTGCCCTTCTGGTTCGCGCGCTCGTTTCTGGAGTCGCGGAGCCGATGAGGAGCCGGTATCGGCTACTGATGCTTCAGGTATTCATCGACGACAGCGGACGCGGGAACGGACCCGCCTTTGTCCTGTGCGGCTACCTCGCCGCGCCTGCTGTATGGGAGAGTTTCTCCCGCGAGTGGCAGGCGGAACTAGCGACCGAACCGTCCATCCGCTATTTCAAAATGCGGGAAGCGGCGCACGGGGTCGGGCAATTTTTCGGCCACCGAAGGGAACTTATCGAGCATCGGGTCAGCACCCTCGTTGGCATCATGGAACGTCACGAATTGAAAGGCGTGACGGTGGCTTTGGATAGCGCGGCGTTCACTGGAATAGTCACGCCTTTCGCGAACAAGCTGACCCTTCCTCGCAAGGCAGTCAAGATGTTCGCGAACCCGTATTTCCATTGCTTTTACCAGCTGATCGCAGCGCTTCTCTATGCTCACAAACACATTGGCGTTATGGAGCCGATCGACTTCATCTTCGATGAGCAAGGCAAGGAAGGGAGAGCTATCAGAGATTATTGGTCCGTCCTACAGGCCATGATCCCGGAAGATGACGTGAGAGCCATGCTTTCGACTGAGCCGGTCTTCCGCGATGACAAGGTTTTTCTTCCGCTACAAGCAGCCGATTTGGGGGCATGGCAGATTAGAAACTTACTGAGCGCCGTGGCCGACAGCCAAGAAGAACGGGTCAATATGAATCCGATCATGGCTCGCCTTGCTGCTATTCCGCATCTTGAACTGATACTCAACCGGAAGTCGCTGCAATCCATGATGGATCAATACGCCGCCATGGAGTTGGGCGCGCTGGCATCGCTGCTCTAATCTCAGTGATGCCAGCGGTTCTCCCGCTTGAACGCGTCGAGCAGGATCACGCTGGCCGCGATGATGGCTTCGCGCTCCTTCTTCGTGAGCACGATCCCGCCCAACGGCGCAGGTTCGTCCAGCAACCAACCCACCGAAACGCGTAGCGCCCGCGCGAGGCGGATGATGGTCGCAAATGTTGGATGCGCGTTCGCCCCGGTCAGAATGCGGCTGACGGTTTCGGGCGCGAGGCCGCACCGCTGCGCCACCTCTCGTTGCGTGAGACCGCTGTCACGCACGGCATCGCGGAGACGTTCGCGCCATGCCACGGCTAGCGATCCTTCGCCAGTTCGCGTTCGCGTTCGCGTTCGATCACGTCCGTTGCGATCCTGACGAACGCCTCGCTGATGGCCCTCTCGACGGCATCGAGGGTCCGTTCTAGAATCTGGTTTACGAGGTCGCTGTATCGCAGCTTCGCTGGGCTTTCGTCTTCTTCGTCGTCCGGCCATTCGATGACGCCGGTCAGCCCGAAGGCTTCGGACGGCCCTTCGTTCTTCAGCGCGTCGGCAAGGAACACCTTCGCGAAGATTTGCCCGTGCCGCGCCGTGACCTGCTCGATGAACGTTAGATCGTCTTCAGGCACGTCGTCACGCAGGACGAGTAGCTCCCTCGCATGGCGTAGCCGGATGAGCGTCCGGTGCAACCTGCGCTCCTCTGCGTCGATCTCCGCGAGACGTTCGGTGATCTGCTCGGCTTTCTCCGCTTTCTTTGCCACGGCAAGTGGAGTTTAATATTTGCCGTGGCAAAGTTCAACATGATGCCGCCGAGGAAACAGAGGGCGCCTGAAGCCGTCGCGTTTGGCGCGGCCGTGCGCATTCGCCGGAAGGCGAAGGAGTGGACGCAGGAACGCCTCGCGGAGAAGGCCGGTATCGCGGCTATCCAGGTTGGCTTCATCGAGCGCGGGGAGAACGTGCCGAAGCTGACTCAGGTTCTCCGGATCGCTCAGGCACTCGGCGTGCGTCCCGGTGAGCTGATCGACCATATCAAGGTGCGATGATGGCGGCGAAGAAGAATCCGGAATTCGAGGCGTTCACGGGGCTGATGGACACGCTCCTATCCGTCCCTCGCGCAGAGTTGAAGCGGCGCGAGGAAGAGTACAAAAAGAAAGCGGACGCGAATCCACGGAAGCGCGGTCCGAAGCCGAGGAAACCAGCCGGTTGACCAGCATGGCGAACTGGTACAAAATGTAACAATGGTCGACACTAGCTGGATAGCTAAACAATTTGCCGAAGACGAGAAGCGGCACGTAGAATCTCTGGACAAGATGCGCGCCGAAGAACGACGGGCTGTGAAATGGCTAGCCGCCGCGCGGGAATACTATGCGAATCTCCGCAATGATCTGAACGTCCTTGCGGATGCGTTCACTAAACGAATACCGGAGCACATTCCGATGAAGCGCGTCTCGGTGCATGAGGAAAGTATAGAAGTCACTTCCTATAAATATGCACACGTCGCTGTGACTGTGACCCTCAATGTGCCACTAGAGCGCATTGATTGCGTGTATAAAAGCAACATCGTAGATCCGGTGACCGTTACGTACAAATTGCGGGACTTGCCCGATGGCAGCGGTATGGCGCTACAGGTAGACCGTGATGGATACATAACCAGCGGCGAGGAGGCGCGCACGATCATCGAGCCGCTCTTCGCTGAAGCGCGTAGATACATCAATTCTTGTTGACCTTGGCGCGCTTGCCGCGCCCCTGTCTCCTAGAAAGGCTCCCAAGGCTGCTCGACCGGCTCGACGGAAACAGTTGGCTCCGGCGTTTCTCCCACCTTGCCGGTGAGCTGAGCATAGGTGAGTCTCTTCCCGGCGATCTCTGACACAACCGCGCTGAAGCGGTCGCCGTCGTTCATGTCCTTGCGGTTGTTGTAGCGGAACGCCTGTTCGTCGATGTAGCGGAACAGATGGAACGGCTCGACGCTCACGTAAGTGCCGTGCAGGCCGCGCTTCAAGAGCGCCCAGAAGTTCTCGATGGTGTTGGTGTGAGTGTTGCCGTTCACGTACTCAACCGCGTGATTGATGACGGCATGCTTGTACTCATCATCGAGTCCTTGGTAGGACTTCAATTCGTCGCTGAAGATCGCTGCGCCAGCTTCCACGCACTCGCGGATGTGCGCCTGCAACTCCTCGGCGCGGCGAGTCTCCACGGTGCCAGCGCGCACCTTGCCGCCGCGCTCCACCATGCCGAAGACGATGGCCTTGTCAGTCGGCCCGCGACCGTGGATTTTCTCGCGGCGTTTCGCGGCGTGCATGTTGCGCGCTTTGCCGCCGATGAAGGTCTCATCCACTTCGATTTCGCCGCACAGCTTCCCGCCGTCGCTTCCCTGCATCGCAAGGCGCACGCGGTGCAGCATGAACCATGCGGTTTTCTGAGTGACGCCGATGGCGCGATGGATCTCCCACGACGAAACACCGTTCTTGCAGTTGGCGATCAGCCACACGGCAGGCAGCCACTTGTCCAGACCGAGCGGTGAATCCTCGAAAATGGTCCCGACCTTCACCGAGAATTGCGCGCGGTCATGCCGAGTCTTACACTGCCACACGCGGCGCGAAGCCATGAAGGTGACCTTCTTGGAACCGCAGCGCGGGCATTCAACACCATTCGGCCAGCGACGGACGACGATGTAATTCAGGCAGTTGTCAGGGTCCGAAAAGTACAGGATCGCCTGCTGCAAGGTGGTGGGTTCCGCGCTGTTGCTGCTCATGATGGGAGAATGTTATGCGAAGTGGTCCGCTGAGTCAAGTATATTCTTACCAAACAAAAGGGGCGCCGGCATGTGCCGGCGCCCCTTCCCTGCGCTTCCGCGTGCGTCAGGATGGAGTTACCGCATGTTGAACACGATGTACTTGAACGAGCGGTCGGGAGAGCCGGCCGCGATGAACGAGCCGTCGTGCTGCGCAGTCACGACGATCGGCGTGTTCGAGCTGTCGGTCGCGACGACGAGGATCACGCTGTTCGCGTTGACCGCGGCATCGGCGATCAGGATCGATCCCTCGGCCGGAATGGTTCGCGCGGCGGCGCTGAGGCTGATCGCCGGCGACTTCGTGGGCTTCGTTCCCACGAACCCGGTGATGCCGCTGATCTGGTCGTCGGACTTGATGTCGAAGTCGTCGTCATGGACATTGCCGCAGCCGTGGTTGCAGGAGCACTGGCCCGGGTCGCCCTTCGGTCCCTTGTCGCCCTTGTCGCCTTTCGGTCCGGTAGCTCCCGTCGATCCCTTCGGGCCGGCCGGGCCAACGTCACCCTTCGGGCCAGCAGGTCCGGCAGGTCCGGCAGCGCCCGTCGATCCGGTCGATCCCTTCGGGCCGGCGGGGCCGATGTCACCCTTCGGTCCGGCAGGTCCGGCAGGTCCCATCGATCCGGTCGATCCGGCAGGTCCGGCAGGCCCGGCAGCGCCGGTCGATCCGGTCGATCCCTTCGCTCCGGCGGGGCCGACGTCACCCTTCGGTCCGGCAGGTCCGGCAGGTCCCATCGATCCGGTCGATCCGGCAGGCCCGGCAGGTCCGGCAGAGCCGGCAGGTCCCGCGGAGCCCGTGGATCCCGTCGCGCCCTTCGCGCCGGCGGGGCCGATTTCGCCCTTGTCACCCTTCAGACCCTGAAGACCCTGCAGGCCCGTTTCGCCCTTCAGACCCTGGAGGCCCTGGAGACCCTGCGCGCCCATATCGCCTTTATCACCCTTCAAACCCTGGAGACCCTGCGTGCCCGTATCGCCCTTGTCGCCCTTCAAACCCTGAAGACCCTGCGCGCCGATCTCGCCTTTGTCGCCCTTCAGACCCTGAAGACCCTGGAGACCCTGCGCGCCCGTTTCGCCCTTGTCGCCCTTGTGACCCTCAAGACCCTGGAGACCCTGCGCACCCGTTTCGCCGCGGTCGCCCTTCAGGCCTTGGAGGCCCTGGAGACCCTGCACGCCGGTCTCGCCCTTGTCGCCCTTCAGACCCTGGAGGCCCTGCACGCCCGTTTCGCCCTTGTCGCCCTTCAGACCCTGGAGGCCCTGGAGACCCTGCGTGCCCGTCTCGCCTTTGTCGCCCTTCAGACCCTGGACGCCCTGAAGACCCTGCGTGCCGGTTTCGCCGCGCTCACCCTGCACGCCCTGCGAGCCCTGCAGACCCTGAAGCCCCTGCGCGCCGACATCGCCCTTCGCGCCCTGCAGACCCGTGAGACCTTGCGCGCCCGGGTCGCCCTTGTCGCCCTTGTCGCCACGCTCGCCGTTGTCCCCTTTCGGGCCCACGCCCTTCGGGTCCTTCTCGAAGTAGCCGATGATGTCGATGGTCATGTGCGTCTGCTGGTCGGTGAGCACCGAGAACGCGTTGCTGCGCAGGACGACCGTCGCCTCGCGCATCTCGTCCTTGCCGCCCTCGAACCAGAGCGCCGGGACGTTGTTGGTGCGGTAGGTCGCCGGCGCGAGGAACACCGAGCCCTGGCCCGGCGCTTCGTACGACATCAAGCGCAGCGCGACCGCGACCGCCTGCGACGGCACGTGCTCGGAGCACGGGTTCACCCAGCCGTCCTGCGCCACGAGGACGCCCTTCGGCCAGTACGTGCGGTTCTCCATGATCTGGAACTCCTTGCCGCCCCAGGGATCGCGGTACTGGTCGGCCGCGCGGGTGCTCACGAACCGGCACGGGATGATCTCCTGGAACACGAGCGGCCCCAGCTCGTCGCCATTCGCCCCCGCGGTCTCCGGCAGGAGATGCGAGCGGACCTGCAGGCCGAGGACGGTGTACGGATTGTGCTTTTCGCGCTCACCCGCCACCGTCAGGATCGGGATGAACGCGGCGATCAAAGCGATCGCGACGTAGTTACGAATGTTGTTGCCGATACCCTTGCTGTTGCTGCCGTTCTTGCTGTTCATGATGCTCCCTCCGTCTGCATCGCAATTTGCGCCCGAGGGAGAAAGTCAGAAAGGACGGTTGGACGGAGCAGGAGCGCAAGGTGAACAGCGGGGATGGTCAGGTGACCGCGGGCGTTGTGACCGATGTCACAAATCGAGCAGGTTCTCGAGCTCGGACTTCTTGTGGACCGTCATGGACGACCGGCGCACCGTGAGGATCTTCTTCTCCCGGAAGTTCTTCAACAGGCGCGTCACGGTCTCCCGTGACGTCCCGATGAGCTGCGAGATCTCCTCGTGCGTCATGGCCACCGGGAAGCGCATGCCGCTCGCCGACGGCTGGCCGGAGTCCTCGCACCACTGCAGCAGGAGCTGCGCGAGGCGCTCCGCGGCCGAGTTGGCAAGGCCGAGGTTGCGGATCTGGCTCGCGTCGTTCTCGCACTCCTCGATGAGCTGCCGCGCGATGTTGAACGACACATCGCGATGCTCCTCGGTGAACCGCACGAAGTCCTCGCGCTTGATGAACTTCAGTTGCGACGGCGCGGCCGTCTCCGCGGTGTGGCGGTACGGCTTGCCCGCGAGGACGCTCGAGAGGCCGAGCACCTCCCCTGACGGCACCATCCGCGTGATCAGCGTCTTGCCGCTGCCGGAGGAGATGCTGAGCTTCACCTGACCGGTGCAGATGACGAAGATGCCCCGGGGAGGCTCATTTTCGGCGTAGAGGATGGTCCCCGCGGGATAGATGTTCGCGAAGCTGATCGAGTCGAACGCCTTCATCACGTTCGGGGCGAGTTGACAGAAGAAACTGTCCGTCCGCCACTTACAGTCCTGGCAGTGATCGCAGATGTCGATCCCGTAGCGGGAGCTCCGAGGTTGAGTGATGCAATCATTATAGGCGTCCCTGTCCATCGCCGCGGACGAAACGTCCGGTTCCGATGGCAAACCACAGAAATGAAATAGCTTATGCCGGCGGGCCCGTTTCCCGGAGCATGCACAGGATCGCTCTCGCCGCCGCACTGCTGCTGGCCTCGGCCGCGCAGGCCGGCGTCACGTTCGTGGCGCCGCTGGACGGCGCGCAGGCGATCGGTCCGCAACGGATCGAAGTCACCACGGACATCGCCTCGGTGGATCGCGTCGACTTCTCGGTCGACGGCGTGCTCGCGGGCGTGGCGCGCCAGGCGCCGTTCCGCATTGCATACGACTTTGGGACGTCTCTCACCGCGCGAACGGTCACGGCCAAGGTGTGGTCGAGCGGCTTCCGCACGAGCGAGAGCGCCTCGGTGAGGACGGCCGCGCTCACCGCGAACGACACGATCGACGTGGACATCGTGGAGGTCGCGCTGCGGGTGAGGTCGTCGCGCACACTCCGGACGTCCGACCTGAACGTGCGCGAGAACGGCGTCCCGCAGACGGTGCGCGACGTGAAGCCGGAGCGGCCCGCCGCGCACTTCGTGTTCGTCGTCGACCGTTCGCTGAGCATGGGCGGCGGCAAGCTCGATGCGACGCTGCGCGCGATCCGCGACGCGCGGAAGCAGCTCCGCCCGGGCGATACGTCGTCGCTCGTCCTGTTCAATCATCAGGTCGGAAAGCCGCAGGCCGTCCCGGCATCGCTGGACCTCCTCCCCTCGGGCGGCACTTCCCTGCGCGACGCACTGGCGTCGGTGGCATCGAAGCAGCGGACGTACGCAATCGTGATCACGGACGGCGGCGACCGGAACAGCGTGCTGTCGGA
Organism: uncultured Acidobacteriota bacterium; assembly: GCA_963821585.1. Taxonomy (GTDB): domain Bacteria; phylum Acidobacteriota; class Thermoanaerobaculia; order Gp7-AA8; family Gp7-AA8; genus QHVT01. The sequence continues at coordinate 63,465 of CAWGEI010000003.1, read as the reverse complement.
GGAAGAGGCGCTCCGCAAAATCAGCGGCACGAAGACGATCGTCAACGCCATCGTCCTCGGCGACTCGCACGCCAAGTTCCTCGACCGCGCCGCCGCGAACACGGGCGGGAGCGTGGCCTCGGCGACGAAGGAGAGCGTCGCGAGCACGCTGCAGGGCGTGCTCGCGGACATCAACAGCCGCTATCTCCTGGTCTACCAGAGCCAGGGCACGAAGCGCGGCTGGCGGACGATCGCCATCACGTCGCGCTACGAGATCGCCGGCGCACGGAAGGGGTACTTCGCGGAATGAGCCGGAGGGCAGAGCGCAGAGGGCAGAGGGCAGAAGCCAGCCTGTCATCCCGAGCGTCGAGCGAGGGACCTGGGCGGGAGGGGCGGCAGGCTCGCTCTTCGCGCCCCGCCCGCCCAGGTCCCTCGCTCGACGCTCGGGATGACAGAGGGTTCTGCCCTCTGCGCTCTGCGCTCTGCGCTCTGATCCTCCTCGCGCTGCCTCTCGCCGCGCAGCAGCGCTTCGCATCGGACTTCGAGATCGCGCAGATGGAGCAGCAGCTCGCGCAGTCGCGCAGCTTCGGGGCGCAGCTCTCGGGGCGCCTGAACCTCGGCGACGTCCGTGCGTCGCGGAACGAGCTGTCGCTGGCGCGGGCGGAGTATGTGCGTGCGCTGGAGCTCGCGCAGCGCGAGCGTCTGGATGCACGGCGCGCCTCGAGCCTGACCCGCTACGCGAACGCGACCTCTTACGCGGCGCTCGCGCAGGCGAAGCTGGGGCGCGACGCCGGCGCGTTTGAGCTGCTGGAGGAAGCGGCGCGCTACGTGAGCGACGACGCGGAGACGTGGAATCTCTACGCCTCCGCGATGCGCGTCCTCGGGCATCCGCGCAAGGCGATCAGCGCCGCGCGGAACGCGGTGGCGGTGGCGAAGAAGCCGCTGGATCTCGCGGTCTATCGACACGCGCTCGCGACGGCACTCATCGATGCCGGGGAAACGAACGAGCCAGAGCGACTCCTGGTCGCGGTGACCGAGGCGCTGCGGTCGCCGTCGTTCGCACTGCTGCGCGAAGAGGCCGCGCAGCGCGAGGCGTTCCAGGTCTACACCACCGCGCGCGGCGACGTCGCGGCGTATGTCTCGCTGCTCAACCGCGCGCAGTTGCGGCTCGGAGCGTTGTATGAGAAGCGCGGCGCGGTGGCCGAAGCGCGCGTGCAGTACAGGCGGGTGCTCGAAGGGCGGACCGACGACGTGACCGCACTCGCGGGACTGGCGCGGCTCGCGCCGGACGAAGCAGAGGCGGCGCAGCTGTACCTGGACGCGTTCCAGGCAAACCCGTTCTCACCGGCGCTGATCCGCGAGTACCGGAAGAACCCCGTGAAACCGGGGACGGACATGCAGCGCGCGCTCGTGCACCTCGACCGCGGCGAGCTCCGCGCCGCACGCGTCATCTTCGACGCGTTGCTCGAGAAGTTCCCGGAGAACGAGACCCTGCGCGCACTGCGGCGCGAAGCGGAATCGAGCAGCGCGGTTGCGTTGCCGTCGCCGGTGCCGACGGCGCAGGAGCTGCGCGCGCTGATGAACGTATTCGAGCGCCTCACGCCCGAGCAACGCACGGCGCTCGACCGGATGACGTTCACGAGCACGGTCACGTTCGACGGCGAGCCGGGGAACCGGTTCGCGTCCGGCACGATCGACGGGGTTGCGTTCCGCTTCGCCGAGGCGATGATCTTCAACGGCACGTTCGACCTGCACGCGCGCCTGACGTACCGCATCCTCGGAGTCGGCGAAAACGGCGCGCTCCTCCTCGAACCCCTCGGGCTGGAGGCGCTGCGATGAAGCGCCTGCTGTTGATGTTGTTCGTCGCGCTGCCGTCGTTCGCGCAGGTCCTCACCGACACGCCGCACGGCGTGGTCGTCGCGCACGACGGCCGGATCGAATGGGGCCGCCGGAGCGTCGCCGGAGTGGAGAACGCGACGTTCCTCACCGCGGACACAGAGCGCGCCGTGGTGCTCGACGCACTGAGGAACCAGGCAGTGCTGGTCGACCTCGCCCGCGGCACGACGCAGCGCATCCGCACCGCGGAGACGCCGATCGCGGCGATCTTCGCGAGACGCGAGCTGTACATCCTCGCCCGCGACGCGCGCGTGCTGCAGCATGTCGGCGGTGAGGACATCCCGCTGGACGCGGACCCTTCGCATGTCGCGCAGACGAACGGGCGCGTGTTCGTCTACTCACGCACGGCGGGCGTGCTGCGGGAAGTTGGCGGCGAGAGCTGGAAAGTGCCGCCGTTTGCCTCGGACCTCGAGATCGCAGGGGAGAGGTTCTATTTGGCCTATCCGCGGGAGGGGAAGATCAGGATAGGACGAATAGGACCTAGAGGACGGATAGGACCTATGGAGGAGCTGACGGTCGGCGCGGTTCCCACCGACCTTGCCTTCGCCGGCGGCGGCACCGCCCTCACCGCGAGGATTCTCGCGGTGGCCGACCCCTCCGCGAAGCGCGTCTGGCTCGCGGAATCCACCCAATCGACCACCGAGGCGGTCGCGCGCGGATTTCTTCGCGGACTGCTGGGGCTCGGGTTGTTCGGGAACCGTGCATCCCAGTTCCCGACCGGGGTGGACCGCGTCGAAACACGCGGAAAGCACTGGATCGCATACGATTCCAGCAGCCGCACCCTGTACCATTTCACGAGGCGGCAGAGCACGGTTCTCGCCCGCGGCGTCGCGCCCGGGGCCTTTGCCCTCACCGGGACCGGCGTCGCCTGGTGGAACGGTACGTCGGTTGCAGAAAAGGAGCTGAGATGAATCGCAAACCCTGTATCCGATGCGGGCGCGCCATCGACGGCTGGGCCGGCACATGCCCGTTCTGCAACTGGAGCCAGACCGTGGCGCCACCGGCGCCCGGCGCTCCGGCTCGCGTTTCGGCCGTGCAGTACAAGCCACCCGAGGAGATGAACGTCCGGAGGCTCATCGGGATCGCCGGCGGCGCCGTCCTCAGCCTGATCCTGGCCTTCCTGATCGGCATGGTGATCAACAGTGACGGCGCGCCGAAGCGGGTGCCCGAAAGCATCGAGGAACAGGCCGCCGAGCACAACGCCCAGAACCTCAAGCCGAAGCGTGCCGATACGCCGCTCATCCCCGCGGGACAGGGCGGCATCGAGAACGAGCCGATCACCAGCGCGCCGGTCGTCGCCGCGCCGGGGCAGGTTCCGGACGAGTACCAGCGCACCGACGCCACGGCCGTTTCCGCCGACGAGTACGCGCAGATGGCCAAGCGCGCGCAGGCGGAGAAGAAGAAGCTGGCCGTGATGGTCGACCCGCGGTCGATCAGCGGCTCCGCCTACAACCAGGGACGTCCGGTGGTCCCAGAGCCGCAGCGTCCTCGCTCGGCCTTGCCCCCGTCGCAGACTTCCGCTTCCTCGCGATCGGACGACGCGCCGGCGCCGGTCGTGCGTCAGGCGCGCCGCACCGTGCGCACGCGCCCCGTCCCGCAGTACCAGCCCATCCCGCCGCTGAGCGGCAGCGGCAAGGCGCGCTTCACGCTCGTCATCGGCACGGACGGCCGCGTGAAGGACGTCAACGTCGAGCAGATGCTCCGCGGCGGCAGCAACGCGGCGCTCCTCGGCGCCATCCAGACGTGGCGGTTCAAGCCGGCCACGGAGAACGGAGAGCCGGTCGCGGCGCCATACAGCGTTGAAATATCATTGGACCGTGAGTAGCGGAGTCTGTGCAGCGTGCGGGCGCTCGATCGACGCGTCCGCGAAACTCTGTCCGTACTGCGGGGCCGATCCCGCCACGGGCGAGCGCCCTGTCGACACGCAGGCCCTCCTGCAGGAGATGTTTCACGCGAAAGAGCTCTCGACCACGGAGAACGTGCTCGAGTTCGCGCGCCAGCGGCAGGGCATCGTGATCGCGGTGAGCATCTTCGTCGCGTTCCTGGTGCTGGCGGGCCTCCATCAGTTCGTGACCAGGCGCAACGAGAGCGTGCAGACCACCGCGGCCGCCGTGCCGCTCACCGAGATCACCGACGTCGCGAATCAAAAGAGTGAGGTGACGCCCGTGCCGATGCCGAACCTCGACTTCCCGTTCGACGGGAAGCCGCACACGATGCGGACCTTCATCGTAGAGCGCGGCGCCGTCGCGCCCCCACCACCTCCGCCCGTTGCCGCTCCGCCAACACCGGCGCCAGCACCAGCACCAGCGCGATGAGCGTCTGGTTCTGGGTCCTCTTGATCGCCATCGCGCTGATCGGCTGGCTGGTCGCGTACATGATGGCGCAGAAGCCGGTCACGAACGTCCAGCAGCTCATCGCCCAGAAACGCTTTCAGGACGCGGTGCTGGAAGCCGATCGCGCCAACGATCCGATGCACCGCGCCGAAGCGCTCAAGCTCCTCGGGCGCTTCGAAGAGGCCATCGCGGCGTATCAGCAGTCCGACGATCCCTCCGCCCGTGAAGGCATCGCCCTCTCCCTTGCCCACCTCGGACGCGAGCTCGATCGCGCCCGGTCGCTGATGGAGACGCAGATCGCGCAACATCCGCAGATCCTGGAGTTCCAGTCGCTCGCGCTGGCGTACATCCTCCTGCGCAGCGGCGACCGCGAAGGCGCGCTGCGGCTCTATCGCGACAACGCCGAGCTCCTCGAGACGCGCTTCCACGACGACTACACCGATCCCGATCCCCTCCTCGCCGAGACGCTGTTCCTCTTCAGCGAGCTGGCCGCGGCGAACGGCGAGGACGCGCGGGCGGACTCGCTGCGGCGTCAGGCGGAGTTGTGGGGGTGGCCGCAAACGTAGGGAATGTGGAACTCGCCGCGGATCCGATGCATCGCGATCGGCGCGGCGCACGGGTGGATGCGGTTCGTCAGCAGCACGAAGATCTTTCCCTCGTCGGTCCACACGGACGTCCCGGTGAACCCCATGTGCCCGTAAGACCGCGGCGAGAGCCCCGGCCCCGCGAGCTGCCACGCCAGGCCGCGATCCTCCGCGTGCGCGCGCGTCGCCTCGTCGACCAGCTCCCGCGGCACGAGCTCTCCCCGCGCGAAGCCCTGCGCGATGCGGAAGACGTCCCGCGCCGTCGCGAACAGCCCCGCATTCCCCAGCGTCCCGCCGGCGTGGAACGAGTTCCCGTCGTTCGGCTCGCCCCACATCAATCCCTGCCGGAATCCGGAGAAGGCCACCGAGAACGTCCGCGGCTCGAACCGCTGCCCCCACTCCGTCGCCGCGATCCGCGGCTTCAGCGTCGACGGCGGATCGAAATACGAGTCCCGGAGCCCGAGGGGCTCGAAGATCCGCTCCCGCGCGGCCGCGCGGTAGTCGCCGAAGATCTCGTTCAGCGCGAAGTACAGCAGATAAAAGTTGAGGTCCGAATACGTCACCCGCGACCCGCGCGGATGTTCCGGCCCGTCGCGCTCGATCGCCTCCAGCACCGACGGATACGTGAACGTCGGCAGCCAGGCCCTGAGCCCCGAGGTGTGGGTCAGCAGCTCCCGGAACGAGTAGCCGCGATACTCGTCGTCCAGCCCGATCCGCCCCTCCGCCACCGCCTGCAGGATGAGCGTCCCCGTGATCAGCGGCTTGGTGATCGACGCGCAGTCATAGATCGTGTCCGTCGTCGCGGCAATCCGCAGCGGGACCGCGACGGCGTTGCCGAGGGCGTGCTCGTGGACGATGCCGTCCAGCGTCCCGATCGCGTACGACGCGCTCGGGAACGAGCCCAAGTCGATTTCGGCGCGGAGAAACCTGTCGAGGTCAGTCATGTGGAGTGCGGCGACGAGGAGTCGCCGCACTCCAGAGAAGCTTACAACGACGGCCGGTAGGACGCCGCCATGCTGACCATGCGGTTCGCCTGGCCGCTCGTGAACAGGATCATGCACGCGTCGGTCGTGTAGTCCATGAAGTTCGTGATCGGATCGACGCCCGCGGAGCTGCAGGTGTTGCGGCCCGTCGGGCAGCCGGACGCCGGAGAAGCCTCGCCGGCGGTGTCCGCGACGTAGTCGCCGCTGGTGGTGTTGTTGCCGGTGCCGCAGCCGCCCTGGAACGTGTGGTAGAGGCCGAGCCAGTGCCCGACTTCATGCGTGGCCGTGTCGCCGAGGTTGTACGGCGTTGCGCTGCCGCCGTTGATCGACGAGTGCAAGATCACGACGCCGTCCATCGTCGGCGCGCCGGCACGCTCCCAGGGGAACGTCGCCCAGCCGAGCAGCCCGCCGCCCGGATTGGCGGTGTAGAAGTTGAGGACATAGCGCGAGTCGTTCGCGGCCATTCCACCGAAATTGTTCTTGGCGTTCGCCTCGGCGGTCGTGCCGTATCCCATCCCGTACCACGAGCTGTTGTTCGTACGATCCGTGGTGCCGCGGACGAATGTGAAGCCGCGGCCGCTGTACGCCGCGTTCAGCGTGGCGAGCTGCGAATTGAGGCGGGCGTCGGAGACGTCGCCCGCGCCGCTGTTGCTGCGGATGACGTGGAAGTTTACGGTGATCGATACCGGGCTCGCGATCGACTGCGTCGCCATGTGCGGCGAGTACAGCAGGGTCTCCATGAAGTCGGCCTCGATGCTCTGCAGCTCATCGCCGGTCGGCTGGTACGTGGCACAACGCATCCCCGCTCTCACGAACGCATCGTTGCTCACCCATTCGGTGTCGCCGATCGTGACCGCCTGGTGGTCACGCTGGATGAGCTCCGTAGACTGATTCCGCTGGGCTTCGGCGGCAAAGGGGATCAACACGAGGACGGTAAGAACGGCCAGGGTCACACGCTTCATTCGATGGCTTCTCCTTTTTCGTTTCGCGATCATCGCGAGCGAGCCCGACCAGAGCGAGGATGATGCCGCTCGTAGAATCAATGACTTAGCAGCAATGAGGGTCAGAAATAAGGCCGTAACTACACAAATGCGCGGGTCCAGAACTGGTCCGTGGGTTCAAATCTGAGCCGCGGAGCGTCGAAAGCGATCGCGGCCTCTTCGTGTTGCGGGGGATTGCACAAGAACCGCTGCCACCGCGATAGGGGCTGGATGCTACGATCCGCCCCGAGTCCGCTCAAACAGGAAAAAATGTTCCGTCTCGAACAGCTGGAAATTCACGGCTTCAAGTCTTTCTACGACCCCGCCAAACTGACCTTCCCCTCGGCCCTCACGGCCGTGGTCGGGCCGAACGGCTGCGGAAAGTCGAACATCTGCGACGCCCTGATCTGGGTCCTCGGGGAGAACCGCGCCTCGCACATCCGCGGCGAGACGATGGAAGACGTCATCTTCCAGGGCTCCGCGCGCCGCCGCGCTCTCTCCATGGGCGAGGTCACCCTCACCCTCGGCACGCTCAACGGCGACAGCCAGCACCCCATGGCCGACGACGGCAGGATCACGATCAACCGCCGCGTCTTCCGCGACGGCCAGTCCGAGTTCCGCCTGAACGGCAAGCGCGTCCGGATGAAGGACATCTCGGACATCCTCATGGACACCGGACTCGGCATCCGGAACTACTCCGTCATGGAGCAGGGGAAGATCGACCTGATCCTCTCCAACAAGCCGCAGGACCGCCGCAAGCTTATCGAAGAAGCGGCCGGCATCACCAAGTACAAGACCAAGCGACGCGCCGCCGAGCTCAAACTCGAAGAGACCCAGCAGAACCTCCTGCGCATCGACGACACGCTGTCCGAGGTGACGCGGAACCTGAACTCCCTCAAGCGCCAGGCGTCGAAGGCGCGCCGGCACAAAGAGCTCGCCGACCAGCTCTCGCTCGCCAAGCGCGCGCTCTACAAGGGCCGCATCCTCGTCGCCCAGATCGAAGAGGAAGCCGCGAGCGCGGGAATCATCGACGCGCAGAACCGTGAGAGCGAGCTCGCCGCGCAGCTCGGCACCGACGAAGCGGAGCTCGCGGAGACGCGCACCGTCCACACCGACCGCTCCCATCGCGCGTCGAAAGTCCGCGAGGAGATCGCCGGACTCGCCGGTGAAGTCGAGCGCCTGCGCTCCTTTCTCCAGCAGTCCGAGACCAACCTTCGCGACCTCCTCCAGCGCATCGAGACCGGCCGCACGCAGATCGCCACGTTCGAATCGGAAGCAACCGAGCAGCAGGCCGCGCTCGATGAGAAGACCCAGCAGTTCGAGGCCGCCCGCGCGGAGCGCAACCGCTTCCGCGAGGCCGCCGATCAGGTCGAGCGCGACCGCCAGGAAAAAGGCGACGCCGTCCGCCAGAACGAGAAATCCCTCGCCGAATCGCGCGAGTCGCTCATGCGCACCATCGCCAAGATCTCCGAGGCACGGAACCAGGTGCACCAGATCGAGATCGCGGTCGAGAAGTGCGAGTTCTACCTGACCAAGCTCACCGAGAGCGCACGCAAGGCCGCCGAGAGCCGCGACGGCGCGCTGTCGCAGATGTACGAGTGGGAGCAGTCCGTCCGCGACGCCGAACAGAACCTCGTCGTCACGCAGCAGACGCTGCGCGAGGCGATCGTCCACCGCGACGAGCTCACCGCGAATCGCGAGGCCATGCGCGAGTCCCTCGGCGCCGCGCGCGACACGATCTCGCAGACGACGTACAAGGTCGACTCGCTGCGCGCGCTGCTCGTGTCCCTGGAAGCTCAGGACGAGGACGTCCGCCGCGCGGTGATGGAGCTGATCCCGAATGCCGTCGCCGCCGCGGAAGGCGTGCGCGCGGCGCAGGGCTTCGAAGCGGCGCTCGACACGCTGCTGCGCGAGGTCTCCAAAGCCGTCGTCGTCGACTCCAGCGCCACCGCGCACGAGGCCATCCGCCGTCTGCGCGAGCGCGGCGCGGGCCGCGGTGCGTTCATCACCCTCGACTTCCAGCCGCGGAGCGAAGGCTCGCGCCGCGGCGACGCCGCGCACTCGGTTCTCGGCGAAGGCCCGGTGGCCGACGCCATCCGCCATGCGATCCCCGAGGCGTACATCGTCGGATCGCTGTCCGAGGCATTCGACCGCGCGCAGGAGCGCCCGAACGCGACGTTCGTCACGCTCGACGGCGACATCGTCCGCGGACCGCTGGTCATCGGCGGCAAGACCGAAGGTGCGACCCCGGGCGTGTTCTCCATCAAGCGCGAGATCGCCGATCTCGAAGCGCTCCTCGGCAGCGAGGAGTCGCGCGCGAGTGGGATCGCGGCGGAACTGCAGTCGCTCGAGGAAGAGCTGCGCGCCGCGGACGACGCGCGGATCATCGCCGACGAGCGCGCGCGCACGGCCGAGCAGGAGCTGCGCGAGCGGAAAAGCCAGCGCGAGCGCGCCGGCGCGGAGCTGCAGCGCTACGAGAAGGACCTCGCCGTCGCCTCGGAAGAGCAGACCTTATACGTCGAGGAGAAGGACCAGCTGCATCGCGCGCAAGAACGCGGCGATCGCCGAGATGGACACGCTGCAGGCACGCGAGGCGGAGCTGCACGAGCAGATCCGCGCGCACGAGGAGCAGTTGTCCGAGTCGCGCGTGGCGTTCGAGGCGGTGACGGAAGTCGCGTCGAAGGCGCGCGTCGACGTCGAGAGCGCGAGCGGCAACGTCAACGCCATCCAGCGCGAGCACGAGAACCTCACCCGCATCGTCATCTCCCTCGGCGCCCGCGCCACGCAGTTGCAGCAGGAGATCGAGAGCCTCGTCCGCCGCCAGCAGGAGACCGAAGTCGCGGTCGAACAGTCACGCGGCCAGCTCGAGACGTCGCTCGCGAAACTGCACGAGCTGTCCGAGATGCGCGTGGCGCTCGAAGCCGAGGTCGCGGACCTCGACGCCAAGGTGCAGGAGCTGTCGTCCCGAGCCGTCGTTTCGAGGGATACCTGGAACACCGCCAAGGACACCCTGTTCGAGGCCGAGCGCCGCGTCGACCGCGCGCAGTCCGCCTTCGCATTACTGCGCGAGCAGATCTCTCTCGATCTGCACGCCGGCATCGACGCCCTCGCCGACGTCGAGCCCCCCGCGGACGACGAAGCACGCGCGACGCTCGAGACCGATGTCGCGAAGCTCAGCGATCAGATCGAAAAGATCGGTCCCGTGAACGTCCTCGCCATCGAAGAACACCAGGAGCTCGAGACCCGCGAGTCGTTCCTGCGCACCCAGCGCGACGACCTCGTGCAGTCCATCGAGTCGCTCCGCCAGACCATCCGCAAGATCAACCTCACCTCGCGCGAGCTGTTCCGCGAGGCGTTCGGCGCCGTCAACCAGTCCTTCGGCGAGATCTTCACCTCCCTCTTCGGCGGCGGCACCGCGCGCATGCAGCTGTTCGATGAAGAAGACGTGCTGGAGTCGGGCATCGAGCTCGTGGCCCAGCCCCCCGGCAAGAAGAACCAGTCCATCACCCTGCTCTCCGGCGGCGAGCGCGCCCTCACCGCGATCGCGCTGCTCTTCGCCATCTTCAAGTACAAGCCCTCGCCGTTCTGCATCCTCGACGAGGTCGATGCCCCGTTGGACGAAGTCAACACCGAGCGCTTCGTCCGCCTCGTCCGCGACTTCTCCCGCGACACCCAGTTCATCGTCATCACCCACTCGCGCCGCACCATGGAAGCCGCGGACGTGCTGTACGGCGTGACGATGGAAGAGGCCGGCTGCTCGCGGCTGGTCAGCGTGAACTTCGCGGAGCTGGAGGCATAATCGCGGGCATATGCCATCCCGCGCGCTCCTCGCTTTCGTTCTCTATGTGCTTCCCGCCGCGGCACAACCGTGTCAGCGCGGCTTCAGCGCGCCCGATCGCATCATCACGGACTACCGCGTACGCTCCGCCGTGTACGGCGACTTCGACGAGGACGGACGCGTCGACGTCGCATTCGAGAGCACGTACGACCTCGCGGTTTCGCTGAACCGGGGAGAAGGCGTATTCGAGCCCGCCAGCAGGCTATCGTTGCCCGTCTGGACCCGTGACGTGAATGGCGTGACGGACCTCGATCGCGATGGCCATCTCGATCTCCTCTTCGGCCGTCCCATCTCGGTGTGGGCACGAGGGCACGGCGACGGCACGTTCGAGGAACCGCTCCCGGTCCTCCTCCCGGACAACGCTCTAATCAACACCACCGAGCTCGTCGACTTCGATCACGACGGATTCCTCGACATCGCGGCCTGGTCGTCGAGCGGTGTGGTGCGTTTCCTGCGCGCTGCGGAGAACGGCACGTTTGTCGAGACGACCCGCGTGGGGCTGGCAGGCGGAAACCCAGACACGGCCGGCGGCAGGGGCGTCGGAGACTTTGACGGCGACGGGAACGTCGATGCGGTGAGCGTGATCCGGGATCCCACCAACGATCGTTCGTCGGTCTCATTTGTGTGGAGCGCCACGACGGCCGCCCCGATCAGGACGGTCGTCCCGGTGCCATTCGATACGCACGGACTCGGGGACGTCGATGCCGACGGCGACGGGAGGGACGACCTCTTCGGAGTGGCTGGCGACGAGCTCGCCGTGTTGCATTTCACGGATCGCGTGTTGACGCACGAGCTCATCCCGTTCCCCGGCGAGCCGCGGACCATCCCGATCAACCCGTTCTCCGCCGACGTCGACGGCGACGGCCGCCACGATGTGTTGTTCGGTTATGAATTCAGCGTGGGCTTCGCCCGCGGACTCGACGGCGGAGGTTTCGCCGAGCCGATGTTCCTCGGTGCCGCAGCGGCGAACGCATACACCCACGCGGACATCGACGGCGACGGCCGCCAGGACGTCGTGACGATCCGGGGCTCGGAAGGTCTGTCGGTTCTTTACGCCGGCAGTTCGGCGTTCCGGTCGCCCACGCAGCGTCTCTTCCCGATCGCGTTCGGCGCGGTGAACCTGCAGGTTGCCGACTTCAATGGCGATGGGCGCAAAGACATCGTTGGCGCCGGCGGACTGGCGCACTTCGCCACCGTGCTGATCAACGACGGCGCGGGATTCTTCCGTCTCGGTTCGGCGCTGACCATGAAGACGAACGTCGGCGTCGGGACAGCCCTCGCCATCGGTGATTTCGACGGTGACGGCCACCTCGATCTCGCCGCCGGACCGAACGACGCGACGGAGGCAGTGAATCCGCTCGTGGCGTTCGGCGATGGCACAGGCGCCTTCCCCGAAAGGATCGCGTTGCCGCGCGCGCTCGTAACCGGGTCGCTGCGCACATCGTCCACCGGTCGGCCGTCGGTGCTCGTCATCCAGGACGGCGAAGTCCGCACGCTTCAGGTGAATCGCGCGGGGGAAGTGTCCGTGACACCGCTGTTCCCGGTCGGCACCAACACGTCCGTGAGTGTGAACGACCTCGACGGCGACGGCATCGACGAGATCGCGGTCAAAACGCCCTCGACGATCGACATCCTGAAACGCAATGGCGTCGAGTGGACCGCGATCCATCATCTCGTAACGGCCTCGCTCTATCGGCTCAAATCCGTCGAGGCGACGGACGTCAACGGCGATCACGTCGACGATCTTCTGGTGAAGACCATCAACGACGCGGTGTTCTACCTGCGCACCGGCAGCGGGTACGGTCCCCCGCATACGATCCCGTCCAGAAACTTCCACCGGGACGCCACGGTGGCCGACGTCGACGATGATGGTCATCCGGATCTGATTGCTGCCTCCGGTGGGGGCGACGAGACTGCACGGGCGGGCATGATCGAGGTTCGCCGCGGCGACGGCTTGGGAACCTTCACGCCGTACAACACTGCGCTCGGCACGCCGGGCGGGAGTACATTGGCGATGGACATGGATGGCGATGGCGCCGTCGACCTTCTCAGCACGGTTACTGGCGGCGTCGAGTTGAACCGGAACGTCTGCGTGACTCCGCGCGTGCGTGTCGCCGCCACTCCGCAACGCGTCACGCCCGGCAACCCCGTGAAGCTCGTGGTCCACGCGTTGTCGACCGACTCGTTCGCGATCGGCACGATCACGATCAAGCAGGATGGAGTCGTCGTCGCGCGCGAGCAGCCGGGTCGAGCGTACGAATACGCCACGACCGTGTGGATGAGCGGTCCGATGCCGGAAGGGCAGCACGTCTTCACCATCGAGTACGCCGACCAGTTTTCCGGACTGTCGAGCACCACACTCACAGTCGACGTCCGCGAGAACCCGCCGCGGCGGCGCGCGCTGCGGCATTGACGGCAACGCCGTGATCCATCGCGTCGTCACGTTCGTCCTCGTTCTCCGGTTTCCGCGGCCGAGACCGATCACCACAGGCTCCACGGGCAGCTGCAACCACCATTGACGAAGAGGAGTGCCGGTGGCGCGCGAAGGCGCGCCGTCCAAATCTAGCCCCGCGCTTTGCGCGGGGTTCAGAGGCGTGTGGACGGTGCGACCGCGAAGGCGGTCGCTACAATTCGCGCGTTTGTAGCGACCGCCTTCGCGGCCGCAATCGTGTTCGACCTGCGCAACCCCGCGCATGAGCGCGGGGCTAGATTGGACGGCGCGCCTTCGCGCGCCACGGGCCGGCTCTCGCCGAGTGGCGAGACTTTCCACGCCGCCTGCTGCGATTGCCGGGGTAGAGAAAACCGGTTCCCGCGGCCCTCCTTATTGAAGCCCACAATTGAAGGAGGCCGCCATGGGATCGACCCCTGCCGTCGAACCTGCAGCGTCGTACCGTTTTCTCTCCGATGATGATCTGAAGAGCGCACCCCCGGCAGCCTCGCGAACGGCGGTGCTGATCGTTCACGGCATCGGGCAGCAGCGGAAGTTCGAGACCCTCAGCGCCGTCATCGACAGCCTCGGGCGCATCGCCGGGATTACCGGCCAGCCAAAGGCACGCAACGCAGGGGTGGGCGACGAGCGCCTGAGCCACATGGAAGTCGAGCTCGGCGACGAACGGAAGGTCGACGTGTACGAGGCTTACTGGAGCCCGATCACCGAGGGCCAGGTCACGCTGCGGGACGTCATGACGTTCCTGACCGGGGCGGCGTGGAGCGGCATCAGGAACGCCGGCAAGACGTTCCGCCGCTGGGTATTCGGCGCCCACCGGGAGTTCGAAGGAGGCCGCAGGACGAAGACGTTGCTCGTGCTGACCGCATCCGTGCTGGTGTCGCTGGTCTTCCTGAACAGCCTCATCCTCGCCCTCGGCGCCATGAAGGTCGCCGAAAGCGGCCCGCGGTGGCTGCAGTCTTCGGCAGTCCTGAACGACCTCACGGCAATCGTGCTGATGCTGCTCGCGGTCGTTGCCGGCTTCGGAATCGTCTATGGCGCGGCGGGCCGGCAGAAGCCGGTCCCGGGCGGCGTGCCGTTCGTCTCGCGCGCGGGGATGACCTATCTGGTGGCGGTTGCCGGCTACTGCATCCTGGCCGCCGCGGCGATGGCGGTGGTGATCGGCTATCACCGGAAGGTTTTCTGGCTGATCCCGGGGCGCGTTGCCGGGATCGCGGCGATGGGGATCGGGGCGCTGCTTCTGTTCGCGGCGGCGACCCTCTGTCTCATCGCGATCGCGCGATCGCGCGCAAAGGCGCGGGACGTCCTGGGCGCGATCGTCGCGCTCGGACTGGCCGTGTCGATCGTGCTGATCGCGGCGAATCGCGGCGACGCGAAAATGGCCGAAGGGGCCTGGGAGGTTTCGGGACCGTCGATCTTCGGATGGATCCGGATCCCGGCGGCGTGGAAGCTCGGCTGGTGGAGCACGGGGCTGGGGTACGTCATGGACCGATGGGTCATGATCTGGGCCGCCCTCGCCTACATCAGCGCGAAGGTGCGCGGCCTCGTCGTCCAGTACATCGGCGACGTCGCGGCGTACATCACGCCCAATGTCCTCGACCGGTTCGACACGATCCGCGACCGCATCAAAACATGCGTGTTCAGCACCGCGAACGCGATCTACCGCGCGGGCGACGCCGGCGGGCAGCTCCGCTACGGCTCCGTGGTTCTGGTGGGACACTCCCTCGGCTCCGTGCTGGTCTATGACTGCCTGAACCGGCTGCTGAGCGAGGATTCGCGGTCGGGGGGCGTGCTCCGGGTGCAGGAGCGGACGAAGGGCCTGGTCACGTTCGGCTCGCCGCTCGACAAAACCGCGTTCATCTTCGAGACGAACGTCGACAAGCCCGCGGTGAACCGCGCCGCGATGGCGGCGACGGTGCAGCCGCTGATCGCCGACCCCCGCACCAGGACCATTCCCTGGACGAACGTCTATTCGACGCTGGACATGATCAGCGGCTCCCTCCAGTTTTACGACGAGCCGGGGAAAGAGCCGAACCGGGTCGACAACGTTCCGGACGACGGCGTCACGCTGCCGGCGGGCGCGCACAACGAATACTGGAGGACCGGGATGGTCTGGGAACGCGTCAACGGGCTGATTCCCCAGACGCAGCCCGAAGCCGAGGTCGTGCCGCCGGCGCCGGGTGCCGGCGACGCCACCGGCTGGCCGCTCATCATTCCGCTGAAGCCGGGCACGACCCGGATCACGATCTCATGACTGAGCGGACCGCCGAAAACAGGAAGGGCGGGGTTGCCCCCGCCCTTCGCTGAACTGCTGTACGAAAAACTACCGAGGAGCGACCAGGCTGAAGTTCGGGTCCGCGATCGTCGGAGCGACGACCGAGATCGAACTGCGGACGTTGTCGTTCATCACCCAGATGGCAACGGTACGGGTCGTCGAGGCCTGCCAGAGCAGGTCGGAGTCGCCGTCGCCGTTCATGTCGCCGATGCCCGCGAGCTGCCACGGGCTACCGGTCGTCGGGCTGATCGCGGCGGTCGACCCGATCACCGTCCCGTTGGTCGTCATCTGCCACACGGCCGTGTTGTAGCTCGGACCGTGGAACCAGACGATGTCGAGGTTGGTGTCGTTGTTGAAGTCGCCCAGGCCTTTGATCTGCCAGTTCGCATCCGGGATGCTCGGCAGCGCGTACATCGACAGGACCGCGTTCTCACGCATGACCCACACGGCCAGGTTGAAGGTGACGGAGTGACGCCAGATGAGATCCGCGTAGCCGTCTCCGGTGATGTCACCGACCGCGGCCACCTTCCAGTTCGCATCCGGGATGGCCATGACGTTGCCGGTCCCGATGAGACTGGTGCCGTTCATGGACCAGATGACCATGCTGAAATCGACCACGTTGCGGTAGACGAGATCGGCATTGCCGTCGCCGTTGAAGTCGGCCACGCCGACGAGGCGCCAGTTGCCGCCGTTCTGCAGCAGGTTGACCTGTGAGTCGAACGCCAGACCGTTCATCCGGTACACGCGGGTGTCGCCGGTGGTCTCGTTGCGATACACGAGGTCATTCTTGCCGTCGATCGGCGCGCTGAAGTCGCTCTCGACCGTATCGTCATCCATGATCTCGACCGTCGCGACCGAGGCGCCCAGCACCGCGGCGTTCGGGTTCGACAGGACGATGGTGAAGATGCGCTTGCCGCTGATGTCGCTGTTGTTGTTGAGCGTGATGTTGAACGTCTTCAGCGTCTCGGTCGGTCCGAACGTGACCGTGTTCGAAGCGCTGACGTAGTGCACGCCGCCCGTCGCCGTTCCGTTGACGGTGTTGTACTGGACGGTCGCCGAGCCGCTGGTGTTGCCACCGGTGCGGGTGACGGTGATCGTCACGGTGCCGCCGTCTTCAGGCTTCCAGTAGAGCGTCGGGTTGAACGCGATCGTGGAGCCGGTATCGACAGTGTGCGACTCGGAGTCGCTCGACGCGAGATAGGTGGCGTTGCCGGCATACGTGGCGTTCATCGTATGCGCACCGCCGGTGAGAGAGCTCGTGGTCAACGTGGCCACACCGCCGGTGAGGGCGACCGTACCGATCGGGCTCGCACCGTCGTAGAAGGTCACGGAGCCGGCCGGAGTGCCGACCATGCCGGAGACCGTCGCCGTGAACGTGACCGGCGAGCCGAGGGTGGAAGGATCGAGCGAGTCGGTCAGGACCAGCGAGGACGCGGCCTTGGTGATGGTGACAGGCGTACCCGAAGAGGACGACGCGGCGAAGCCGGGCGCTCCCGCGTACTGCGCGGTCAGCGTGTGCGCGCCGATCGACAAGGTGGACACAGGCAGCGTCGCCTGATTGCCAACCAGCGGCGCGCTGCCGAGGTTGGTCGCGCCGTCGAAGAACGTCACGTTCCCGGTCGGCGTGCCGGTCGACGCATTGACGGTCGCCGTCAAGGTGACGACGGCGCCGAACGACGCCGGGTTCGGCGAAGCGCTGAGCGTCGTCGTCGTCGGGCGGATGCAGCCCGGATCGGCGACGACGGTGTCGAACGGAGTCTGGACGATGCCGGTGAAGGCGATGTTGTCGACGTTCCAGCCAGCCCCGCCGAAGATCTGATCGGAGCCGAGGCGGAAGCGGATCTGCACGCTGTTGCCGGCAGCGACCGCCGGGGTGAGCGTCGTGTGCACGCTGCCCGGGGAGTTCGCGACGAAGGCCGGCCGGCCGCCCAGCGGATTGGACGTCGGGCCCTGGTTGAGGATCGTGCCGTTGTAGGAGTTGACTCCACCGACGCCGATGTCGTTCCACGGTCCGCCGTTGATCGACATCTCGACGACACCGCCGTCATAGTTGCCGCCGCCGTCGAACTCGAAGCCCCAGGTGTGATCCCACTGGATGTTGAGAGTGCCGCCGCCGTTGATGGTCATCGGCGGCGAGACCAGTGCCTGGTCCTGCATGCCGTCCGGATCGGTGCCGAACCACTTGTGGTCCGTCGGCGTGACTTCCAGACGGCGCCACGGAGTGTTCGTGATGAAGTTCGGGAATGTCCCGTTGACGACGGTCGGCGTCCATGCCAGACGCTCCGACTCCACGGTATCCGTTGCCGTGTTCTGAAGCAGCGTGTTGGTGTTGACGCGCAGCTGGAAGTTGACGATGCGCGGGCCGGGCACGCCCAGGCTCGGATCGTTGTAGCTGACCTGAATGGGGATGGTCTGGATGCCGGCGATGCCGGTGGCGTACGAGATGCCCACCGAGCCGGTGCTGGTGCCGTACGGATCGGATGCGGTGAAGGTGATGGCGCCGCCACCGGTGAACGTGACGTTCGGATCGGACGACGAAGCGGTGCCGGTGGTCGCCGAGACCGAATCGTTGCCGGTGTTCCGCAGCGTGACGTCGAGGGTCACGGTGTCGCCGGAGTCGAGGATGCCATCCGCGTCGCAATCGGACGCGCCGGTGCTCAGGTCCGCGCCTTCGAAGAGGAGCTCGCCGCCGACGACGAAGCTCTCCACCGTCCCGACGTGGTTCGTCGAGTACGGGTCCGCAGCCACGGCGTTGATGCCGTAACCGCGCTTGGCGAACGCCGTCCAGAAGCGCTGGTAGTCGATCGCGTCAGAAGCGTACGCGGCGGCCAGCATGGCGTCGCGTGCGGTGAGCAGCGTCGGGCGCAGCGGGGTCATCTTGAGGGCGGCGATGTAGTAGGTGTTGATCCGGTCGCGCGCCTGCGCGAAGGTCAGGCGCGGGGTGGCGCCGGTCGTGTCGCGCAGCAGCGACGCGTAGCACTCCCACAGCGCGACGCTCCAGACCTCGCCGGTGTTGTGCACCTGCGCGTTGTCCGCCGCTTTCGGGACCATCGGGATGCCCGCGGGGAGCGCCTGACCGGTGACGATGTGTTTCAGCGTCAGCGGGTTCTTGGTCATGTCCGTCGACTGCGGGTAGCGGCGGATGCCGAAGTAGGCAGCCTGCGGCGTGTTGCCGCCGGTGAGGACGTACGAGGCCATCGAGTAGATGCCGTTCCAGTTGGCGTTGCTGGGGACGAGGATGTCGTCCTCACGCACGGTGAAGAGGAGAGACGTGAAGTCGCCCCAGCCCTCACCCATGCCGCCGCCCTGGTTGTTGATCAGGCCGAGGGAGTTGCCGATGATGCGGTTCTGCAGGTAGTGACCCCACTCGTGCATCATGACCTGCGTGTCGATCGTGCCGTCGCGGTCGATGTCGCGCTTGATGCGCAGCGTCACGACGTTCGGCACCGCCAGCTCGGTCTTGAGCGGGAGGGCCTGGTTCCAGGTGATCGTGGAGATGGCCATCGTCACCGGGCCGTTCGCCGGCACGCCCACCGCGCCGGTGTTGATGAACCCGAGGAAGCTGATCGTCGTCGTCGGCGTGGCCTGGCTGTTGATCAGGATGAAGCCGACCGCGCCGGCATTCTGTGCGCGCGCGATCTTGTCCGTGAGACTGCACACCGGGCCGCCGGTGGCCTGCCGCTCGACGAGCACGAATTTGCCGTTGACCGCGGCAGCGTTCGTGAGCGTCGCGCAGGCGGCGGGCGGGTTGGCCAGGACGACGTCGTTCGTCAGGTCGAACGGCTGCTGGCCGAACTGCACCGTTCCGGTCGGGAGCACCGTGGCGACCGACGGCGGCGACTGGACCTGCACGAACCGGCCGTCGTTGGTGGACGGAGCCACGCCCGGCGGGTTGGCAACGACCGAGTTCGCCGCCGCCTGGAAGATGAACATCTGCATGCGGGGGCTGGCGCCGTCCGCGGGCGTGTTCATGTTGGCGTTGTCCAGGCTCGACATGTCCTGGCCTTCGGCGAGGAACGGGTCGGCCTGCAAGCCGCCGCGCCCGAAGTTGTTGGTCTGCGCGTTCAGCGACACTTCGTTGAAGCCGTAGTCGTAGAACCAGTCATGCAGGAAGTTCACGTTGTAGAACATCTGCTGAATGGCCGCGAGACGCTGCGTGGCATTGTTGGGACGTTGCGTCGTGTCGTAGTTGTTCGCGAACGTGTCCACGCCGGTGAGCTGGGCGCGGAAGTCGTTCGAGATGCCGCTGGCCGGCACGCCGGTGACGCCGTAGCCGTTCGGGGCGACCAGGTCGACGTAGGCGTCGACGTTGTTGCCCACCGTCTCCGTGGCGCCGGGCGGAAGCCATGGGTCGCCCATGGAGAACGGATAGTAGGGCAGCGTGACGAGGTTCGACGGGATCAGCGTGGGCTGAGCGTTGTCATTCGTCGGGTTGAGCTTCGGATGGAAGTTGTTGCCCTGCGGGCCGTCGAGCGGAATGCCCGTGATGGCATCGGCCCACACGCGGTACGTGAAGCCGCCCGCTGGGAGGACGTTGGCCTGGACCTTCCCGCGCGTGCGGGTGCGGTTCGCAGTCTCTTCGTCGAGATACTGGGTCAGGCTGTGACGGAGCAGCAGGGCTCCGTCGTGCGCGGAGATGATGTAGGCGTAGTAATCGAGGTCGCTTTCCCCCGCGGTGCGGAGGTCGCCGTTGGTGTTGTCATTCCGGGTCGCGACTTCGATGTGATACGCCGGGACGAGTCCTTCCGGCATGTGGAAGAAGACCTTCCTCATGCGGATGGGGATGTCGAGGCCGACGTCGGAGATGGTATTGAAGAATTCGTAGCCGTCGCGGCTCCCCAACGGGACGAGCTGCGTACCGCTGAGCTGTCCGCCGGTGAGATCGTTGTACGCGGCAGCCGCGCCGCTGCGCAGGTCGAGGTTCCAGTTCGCACCCGGCTGGGCGGATGGCGTCCCCTGGCTGGAGATGAAGCCGGAGATGGCCACCAGCTCCAGCTTGCGGTTCATGATGACGTTCATCTCTTCGAGGACGACCTCGACGTCACCGATCTTCTGGATGAATTTGACGATGACCGGGCCTTTCCCGATGTTGTGGACGAAGCGCACGCTCGCGTTTTCGACGTCCTCGGCATTGAGGTTGTACACATCGGCGTAGTTGCCGAGGTGCGCGCGCGCCGCGGCTTCTTCAGGCGTGCCGCCGCCGAGCGAGCCCGCACGCAGCGACGGGGACGCCGTGTTCCGGCCGGCCCAGATGAAGGTCGGGAGTCCGAACCGGCTGTCGCCCTGGACTCGGGTTCCGGCACGGATGTAATCGGCTGTCTTCTGCGTCAGGGAAGCCTCGAAATTCGGAATCACTTTCGTACGCGCGACTGCGTCGTACTCGGGCAAGTTCCGACCGAAGGCTGCCATGGAAACACAAGCTAGCCACAGGAAAGACACACTGCGGACGATGTTTCTCATTCGATCTCCCTTGAAATTGTGACCGGCGATTTGGTGAGGAATTCCGGGGATTCTCCTCTTGCCTCCGAAACGAGTCAACAAGAGTTCAGAGGACGGGAGTACGGATTTGGCTTGCTTAGCACCCAATCCGGGAATGTCGAGCCCCCAAAAAAAGCGGCGGGCCGAGGCCCGCCGCTTCATACGGAACTGCTGTTGCGGAAAACTAGCGCGGCGCGACCAGCCCGAAGTTCGGGTCCGCAATCGTCGGCGAGACTGCCGAGATCGAGCTGCGGACGGTCTGGTTCATCAACCAGATCGCGACCGTGCGCGTGGTGGAAGCCTGCCAGATCAGGTCGGAGTCGCCGTCGTTGTTCATGTCGCCGACGCCCGCGAGCTGCCAGGGCGCACCGGTCGTCGGGCTGATCGTGGAGATCGACGCGCGGACGGTGCCGTTGGTCGTCATGTGCCACACGGCCGTCGTGTAGCTCGGGCCGTGGAACCAGACGATGTCGAGGTTGCCGTCGCGGTTGAAGTCGCCCAGACCCTTGATCTGCCAGTTCGCGTCGGCGATGACCGGCAGGGTGTAGATCGAAAGGCGGACATTCTCGCGCATGACCCACACGGCGGTGGTGAACGTCGTGGCGTGACGCCAGATGATGTCAGCGTAGCCGTCGCCGGTGATGTCACCGACCGCGGCCACCTTCCAGTTGGGATCCGGGCTGGCAACGACCGAGGCCGTGCCGGCAAGGCTCGACCCGTTCATGTACCAGATGACCATGCTGAAATCGACGGCGTTGCGGTAGACGAGATCGGCGTTGCCGTCGGCGTTGAAGTCGGCCACGCCCACGAGACGCCAGTTGCCGCCGTTCTGCAGCAGGTCGACCGAGGAGTCGAAGGTCGTGCCGTTCATCCGGTAGACCTTGGTATCGCCGGTGGTCTCGTTACGGAAGACGAGGTCGTTCTTGCCGTCGAGAGGTCCGCTGAAGTCGCTCTCCGCGGCGTCATCGTCCATGACGTTGACCGTCGCCACGGCCGCGCCAAGGACGGCGGCGTTCGGGTTGGTCAGCGTGACGGTGAAGGTCTGCTTGCCTTCGATGGCCATCGTGTCGAGCAGCGTGATGTCGAAGGTCTTCGACGTCTCACCGCCCAGGAAGTTCACCGTGCCGGTGGCGCTGTTGTAGCGCACGCCGTCCAGAGCGGTGCCGTTGGCCGTGGCGTACTGCACGCTCGCCGGGCCGCTGGTGACGCCGCCGGTACGCGTGACGGTGAGCGTCACGGTGCCGAGGTCCTCATGCCGGTAGTACACGGTCGGGTTGAACGCGATCGTCGAACCGGTGACCACGACCTGCACGAGCGAGTTGGCCGAAGAGGCGTACGTGGACGTGCCGCCGTACGTGACGTTGATGGTGTGGCTGCCGCCGATGAGGGAGCTGGTGGTGTAGGACGCCGAGCCGGCGACCAGGGCCACCGTGGCCAGAGGCGACGCGCCGTCGAGGAACGTCACCGAGCCAGTCGGCGTGCCGGTCGTGCCCGTCACCGTCGCGGTGAAGGTGACCGAGGCGCCGCTGGTCGACGGGTTGAGCGAGCTCATGACGCCGACCGTAGTGGCGATCTTGGAGATCGTCTGTGCGTAGACCGCAGAGTTGGACGCGAGGAAGCCAGTGGCGCCCGCATAGCTCGCCGTGAGCGAGTGCGCGCCGACCGAAAGGCTGGAGGTGACGAGCGTGGCGACGCCACCGGTCAGCGCGGAAGAACCGAGGTTCGTCGCGCCGTCGAAGAACGTCACCGTGCCGGTCGGCGTGGCGGTCGCCGCCGTGACCGTCGCGGTCAGCGTCAGCGGGGAGCCGAACGGAGAGGGATTCGCGCTCGTCGTCAGGGACGTCGAGGTCGCGACCGAGCAGCCCGGATCGCCGATGACCGTGGCGAACGGAGTCTCGACCACACCCGTGAAGGCGATGTTGTCGACGTTCCAGCCCGGAGCGCCGGCCGCGTTGTCGCTGCCGAAGCGGAAGCGGAAGCGGACCGTGCTGCCCGGCGCGATCGCCTGGGTGATCGAGCCGTGGCCGCTGCCCGTCTGGGTAATCGCGTTGCGAGTCCGGAGCGGGTTGAGGTTGCCGGCGTAGTTGATCAGGACGCCGTTGTAGAGCGCGGTGCCGACGTCGGTCCATGCGCCGCCGTTGACCTGCATCTCGATGACGCCGCCGTCATAGTTGCCGCCGGCGTCGAACTCGAAGGACCAGACGTGATCGAACTGCATGTTCACGCTGCCCGAGCCGTCGACCGTGAAGACCGGCGAGACGAGGCGCTGATCGGAGGCCGCGCCCGGATCGTCGACGTGCCACTCGCGGTCGAGCGGGACGACGATCGTGCGCGTCCAGGGGTTGGTCGGGCTGAGCGCGATGTCGCTGTCGAGCGTCCAGGGGGTGGTCGACGCTTCGACCGTGTCGGTGGCCGTGGAGGCGGGGATCTCCGCCTTGTTGGCACGGAAGCCCGAATCCAGTTCCACCGGGGCGCCGAGCGCCGGGTCATCGATCGAGATGTGGAAATCGATCTGCTGGATGCCGCTGATGCCGGCCGCGTACGCGACCGTGATCGAGCCGGTGACGGTGTCGACCGGGTCGGACGACGGGAAGGCGATGGTGTTGCCGTTCGGGAACGTCACGCCCGGGGTGGAGCTGGTGATGGTGGCAACCGTGCCGGTGAGCGGGTCCGAGCCGACGTTCTTGATGCTGATCGTCAGCTTGCCGGCCTCACCGCTGTCGAGCGAGCCGTCGCCGTCGCAGTTGGCCACGCTGTCGTCGAGCGAGGTGCTGACGACGGTGAGGTTCGGGATGACATCGTAGCTCTCGACGACGCCGACGTGGTCGACCGAGAAGCGGTCCGGAGCAATGGCGTTCATCCCGGCGCCGCGCTTGGCGAACGCATGCCAGAAGAGGAGGTAGTCAGTGCTGTCGGTCGCGTAGGCGGCCGTGAGGACGGCGTCGCGCGCCTCGAGGAAGGTCGGAGAGTTCGGAGTCATCGCCAGCGAGGCGACGAGGTACTGCTTCATGCGGTCCTGGGCCTGCTGGAACGTGAGGCGCGGAGTGGCGCCCTGCGTGTCGCGGAGCAGCGCCGCGTAGCACTCCCACAGCATCGTCGTCCAGATCTCGCCGGAGTTGTGCACTTCGGAGTTCGGGCCGCCCGAGGCGATCGGCGGGCCGGACGGAAGCGTCTGGCTGTCGTCGATGTGCTTGAAGGTCAGCGCGTTGTAATTGACCATGTCGGTCGAGTACGGCGTGCGGCGGATGCCGATGTAGTAGCCGTGGTTCGCCGAGCCGTCGAACGGCACGCCGCTGGTGGCGTAGGTCGCCAGCGCGTAGACGCCGTTGTAGTTGGTGTTGCTCGGCACGGCCGTGTCGCTCTCGCGGACGGTGAGGAGCATGCCCAGGAAGTCGCCCCAGCCCTCACCCATCGAGCCGCCCTGCTGGTTGTTGAGGCCAGCCGCGTTGCCGATGAGGCGGTTGCTGATGAAGTGACCCCACTCGTGGAAAACGATCTGGTTGTCGAGCGTGCCGTCGCGGTCGGCCATGCGCAGGAGGCGCGCGGTGACCGTGGTCGGAACCGCGAGCTGCGCCTTGACGGCCTGGCCGCTGTTCCAGGAGATCACGCCGATCGGCTTGGTGTGCGTGGCGTTGAAGCCGGTGATGTTGGCGACCAGCGTCGGAGCGCCTGAGGTGTAGACCATCAGCGCGGCGGACGCGCCGGACGCGTGGATGCGGGCGATGCGCGTCGAGAACGCGCAGCCCGTGCCGTCGGTGTTGTCGAAGTCGAACATCGCGATGTTGCCGGTCAGGGCCGCGGCGTTCGTAATCGTGCACGTGGTGGGACCGGCGGTGAAGGTGGCGATGACGACGTTGCCGGTCACGTCGAAGGCGCGCGTGCCGGTCTGCGAAACGCCGATGCGGAGCTTGCCGACCGAGGCCGGCGACTGCACGTCGAGCGTGTTCGCCAGGTTCGGGAAGTTGTACATGCGCATGCGGCTGCGCTGGCCGTCTGCCGGCGTCAGCATGTTCGCGTTGTTGAACGACTGGAAGTCCTGCGCCTGGGCTTTCATGTCGTCGTTGCCGAGACCGCCTCGGCCGAAGTTGTTCTTCTGGCCGTTGCGGCCGGCTTCATTGAAGCCCGCGTCGTAGAACCAGTCGTGCAGGAAGTTGACGTTGTAGAAGAGCTGCGCGATCGAGGCCGAGCGCGCGCTGACGCTGCTGCCGTCCACGTCCGGCTGGTGGTTGTGGAGGAACTGATCCGCGCCGGTGATCTGCGCGCGGTGGTCGCCGTTGGCCGGATCGGTCGGCGTGGTCGTGGTCGGAGTGCCGATGCCGTCCGGGCTGAACCAGTTGATGAAGGCGTCGGCGTTGTTGCCGTCCGTCTGCGTCGCGCCCGGCGCGAGCCACGGATCGTTGTTGCTGAAGGCGAGGTTCGGAAGGGTGACGTCCTGCGCAGGGACGAACGAGTGCTGCGCGCCGTCCGGCAGCGGAACGAGCTTCGGATGCACGCCGTTGCCGGCCGGGGTGTCGTACGGAATGCCCGTCACCGGATCCGCCCACACGCGGTACGTGAAGCCGCCCGGGGGGAGGACGTTCGCTGGCGGCGCCGTGTTGGAGGCATGGTCGATCAGGTTTTTGCGGAACAGGATCGAGCCGTCTACGGCCGAGATCACATAGGCATAGGCGCTCTCGTCGCGCTGCGTGTCCAGCATCACTTCGCCGGTGGCGTTGCTGGTGATGATTTCGACGTAGTACGCCGGGACCAGGCCTTCCGGCAGATGGAAGTAGACCTGCTTGGTGCGCACCGGCTCGTCGAGCACGACGCCCGGAACTGCCGAAGCGAACGTGAAGTAGTCATAGCCCTCGCGGGAGAACGACTTCACGAGCTGCGCGTTGCCGATCGGGTTGGCCGCGGAATCCCGCAGCGCGTTGGCACCGGCCGACGCCGCGCCGAGGGTCCAGCCCGAGCCCTGCGCGCCGGGGGTGTTCAGGCTGGTGATGTAGCCCGTCAGGGCCAGCGCGTCGAGCTCCTGGTTCATCACCACGTTCAGCTCTTCGCGGAAGATGTCCACGCCGTTGACCTGCTGGCGAAACTTGACGATCACCGGCCCGCGGCCGGTGTTCAGGACCATGTCGACGACCGCGGACTTCACGTCCGCCGCCGACAGGTTATAGACGTTGGCCAACTGGGCGAGATGTCCGCGCGCGGCGGCGATCTCCGCCCGCTCCGGACCGTTTGGCTGGGGGCGCCCGTCGAGCCTGGCGTTCTTGCTGAGCCAGAGGAACGTCGGCACTCCCAGGCGCGGCTCGCTCTGAATGCGCGATCCCGCCATCAGCAGGTCGCCGGTCTTCTGAGCGAGCTCGGCCTGATTCCTGAAATTGTTCTTACTTGTACCGAACGCATCGATGTTCGGCAGATCTTTTCCGAAAATGCTGCTTGTGAGCAGCACCGCTACCGCAATGGACAGCACGGATCGCACGCGAAATTTCATAGGTCCCCTAGACGTAAAGAAATGGAAGCGGTTGATATTGGAAGGATGTGCATGGTAAACGCGACAGAATCAGCTTTCAATCCCTTTTTAGTGGTTATTCAGCCGCGCCCGGTACCTTTCTTGACAACCCGTCAGCCCGGACTTAAGGTCGCCCGGCTTCCATGAAGGTCTCCCCTGAATCGGTCGTTGTCGTCTCCAAAGACCAGATGGCTTCCGACGTCGCCGGCGAAACGGTCATCCTCGGATTGACGGCCGGCAGGTACTACGGCGTGGATGCGGTCGGAGCGCGGGTGTGGCAGCTCATCCAGACGCCCACCGCGTTCGCCGACCTGCGGCGGGCGATCGTCTCCGAGTACGACGTGGAGCCGGCGCGCTGCGAGGCCGATCTGCTGGCGCTGCTGCAGAAGATGGCCGACGCCGGTCTGGTCGAGGTCCGTGATGCAGGCGCTCCGTAAGTTCGCCCGCTCCCGCGCAGTCGAACGGCGACTGATCCTGCAGGCGCTCCTGGTCGTTCCGGCGGTCCGCCTCGCGTTGTGGCTCCTGCCCTTTCGCGTCGTGCACCGGCTGGTGCGCGATCGCCGCGTCTCCGGCCCCACGACCGTTTCCGCGGAACGGATCGTGTGGGCGGTCACGGCGGCCGCGGCGCGCGTCCCGCGTGCGACGTGCCTGACACAGGCACTGGGCGCGTCGTTGCTGCTGCCGCGCTACGGCCACGACGCGACACTGCGCGTGGGTGTGGCGAAGGACGAGGACGGCCGTCTGCGTGCACACGCCTGGCTCGAGAGCGGAGGCGTCACCATCCTCGGCGAACCGGAGCCGGGCTCGTTTCAGGTCCTGCCGCCGGTGGCGCTTTCATGAGCGGCATCGCGGGGATCGTGCGTCTGGATGGCGCGCCGGCGGACGCGCGCGTCCTCGCCGAGGCGATGGCGCATCGCGCGCCGATCTCGGTCCTCGCCGTGCATCTGGCTGCCGACGCGCGCATCGACAATGGCCTTCCGATCCTCGATGTGTGGGAGCGCTGGGGCGAAGACTGCGCTTCACACCTCGAAGGCGACTTCGCATTCGCCATCCGGGACGAGCGCACGCGCACGCTCTTCTGCGCGCGCGATCCGTTCGGCGTGAAGCCGTTCGTCTACGCCTTCGTTCCGGGGAAGCTGTTCGCGTTCGCCAGCGAGGCGCGCGCGCTGCTCGCCCTGGACGCAATCCCCCGCGACGTCGACGAGCAGCGCGTCGCGGACTTTCTCGAGCTGCGCTTCGAGGATGCGGAGCGGACGTTTCATCGCGCGCTGCGCCGCCTCCCGGCCGGCTGCACGCTCACGCTGCGCGACGGGAAGATCGAGATCCGCCGCTACTGGTCGCCGCGGAACGTGAAGCCGTTGCGCCTGCGGGGCGGGGATGCGGCGTATGCGGAGGGCTATCGCGAGCATTTCGTCCGCGCCGTGCGCGAGCGGATGCGGGTGGACGACCCAGCCACGCTCGGGGCGATGCTCAGCGGCGGCCTCGACTCCAGCGCCATCGCGTGCGTGGCGCGGGACGAGCTGCGGGCCGCCGGCCGGCCTCCCCTGCCGGTGATCTCCTGGATCTTCTCCGACGCGATGGAGGCCGACGAGCGCGAGTACCAGCAGGCCGTGATCGCGGCGGGCGGGATGCGTCCGCTGACGCTCGATTCCGCGCACAACACGGGGTCGCCGTGGACGGACCTCGAGCTCCTCCTGCCGGACGGGCCGCCGTACGCGCCGAACTTCTATCTCAACACCGAGGCGGCGAAGCTCGCCCGTGCGCACGGCATCCGCGTGATTCTGGACGGTCTGGGCGGCGACGTCACCGTGTCGCGGGGGGAGTCGCGCTTCGTCGAGCTCTTCACGCGCGGGCGCCTGCTCACCCTGGGACGCGAGCTGCGCGCGCTGGCGGCGCGCCGCGGCACGGCGGAGTCTCTGCCGCGCTTGTTCGCGGCGAACGTCGCCGCCCCGCTCGCGCCCCGCCCGCTGCTCCGGCTTCTCTCGCGCATCCGCCAGCGCCCGTACCCGCAGGGGCGGCGGTTCCTCTCCGTGCGGGAAAACCACGCATTCCAGCTCGAGGCGCCGTTCCTCGCGGAAGGGCTGGAGCTGTTCGACCGGATCCTCTCGCCTTTCGGAATCGAGGGACGCTATCCGTTCTTCGACCGGCGCCTGACGGAGTACTGCCTGTCGCTGCCGGCCGACCAGAAGCTCGCGGACGGCTACTCGCGGATCGTCGCCCGCCGCGCGATGGAAGGCATCCTTCCCGACTTCGTCCGCTGGAGGGCGGGCAAGGGCGCGCCGGGGCTCCACATCCTCTCCGCCCTCCGCGCGAACCTGCCGGAGCTGGACGAGCTTTTCGGGCGCGATGCCTCGGTCATCGAGCGCTGGACGGACATCGACGCTTTGCGCGACAGCAGGGAGAAGCTGCGGTCCGGAGGCAGAATCGATTTCAGGGAGGCAATCCGTCTCTGGAGCGCTGCCGTCCTCGCGCGATGGCTCAGGAGGCAATGACTTGCACAAACCGCTTGTTCCGGCCGCATTTCGCAGTTAAGATCCGCCAACTTCAGACTGGCTCAAGAGGAGACCGCGAATGAATCAGATCATCAACGCCGCCGTTACCGAAACCACGCCTTCGGAGCGGAAACCCTACAGCACCCCGATGCTGACCGATTTCGGCTCGTTCGCGGAGATCACGCAGGGCGCGATCAACGTCGGCGCCGACATCGGCATCTACTCGTAACCCGCGTTCGCTACGGAGCCGTCTCTCGAACCTGTTTCGGGAGACGGTGAGCCTCGATCGCGCTGGCCCCTCTGTACGAATCAAGCGGTGTCACCCGCACGATCTCGAATCCCCCCTGCTCCAGCAACGCACGGTATTCTTCCTGCGTCCGCTCTCTCCCTCCGGTGAGCAGCAGCATCTGCAGGTCGAGCGTGAAGGGATCGGCGAGCATCCCCGGCGCAATGGCGGTGGCCTCCGCCCGCGCGGGCAGGAGCACTTCCACGATCACGACGTCGCCGCCGCACGCGCGGAGAATGCTCACCGCCTTTTCGTCGTCCCAGTCGTGCAGGATCCACGACAGCACGTAGACGTCGCCGGCCGGCAGTGACTCGAAGAAGTCGCCGGCCGCGAGCTCGAGGCGGCCGCCGGCCTTCTCCCTTGCGGCGGCGACGGTCTCGGCGGCGATCGTCTCGGCCCGGTCGAAAAGCACCCCCTGCAACT
Organism: uncultured Acidobacteriota bacterium; assembly: GCA_963821585.1. Lineage (GTDB taxonomy): Bacteria > Acidobacteriota > Thermoanaerobaculia > Gp7-AA8 > Gp7-AA8 > QHVT01. The sequence continues at coordinate 33,978 of CAWGEI010000003.1, read as the reverse complement.
GGGGTCGCGCGTCGAGCAGGCGCAGGAGCAGCGCGCCGTTGCCTCCGCCGACGTCGACCACGCGCCGGGCGCGGGAAAACGTCTCCAGAGCCGCGATGGCTTCGCCGAGGCCGCCGGTCGTGGCACTCATGCGCGCCGCGAATGCCTGCGGGTCCACGCGCTCGAAGAAGGGCTGGCCGTGGATCTCTTCGTACGGAGTGCCGCCGGTCCGCACGGCCGACAACAGACGGCCGGCGACGTTCCACAACCCTTCTCCCGCCCGGATCGCGCTTGGGCGCATCGACCGCGGATGCGCGGTCTGCAGCCATTCGGCGAGACGGTTCAGCGCGAAGCGGCCGTCCTCGCTCTCGACGAACACGCCGGACGAAGCGAGATAGCGCAACACGCGCCGGAGGGTCGGCGCATGCGCGTCCACGCGTCCCGCCAGTTCCTCCGCGGTCCGCGGGCCGAGGGAGAGGTGATCGGCGATCCCGAGCTTCGCCGCGACGTAGATCGCCTGCGTCCGGACCGCTCCTCCGATCAGGTTCCGCATCGTCGCCTCGGCGACGGGATCGAGTCTGTCGAGCAGAGTGGCCACGGTCTGCATACAATTCTATCCGCGTGTCCCTGCACCAGGCCTTCGCCCTCACCATCGATTCCGAGATCCCGCTCCTCGAGCTGCCGGCCGGTGCAGGCGCGCCCGATGTCATGGTCGCGATCGGACGCGTGGAGGACGCGCCGGCGCCGTCCGAAGGCTGGACCGTCATCGCCGCGCCCGGCGACGTGCGCGGATGGATCCCGCAGGGCGGCGCGTTTCACGTGCGCGACGGCAGGGAGATCGTCGTCGATCCCCTCCCCGGCGCCGACCCGCGCGCTCTGCGCCTCGGCATTGTCGGCCCTCTCCTCGGCGTGATCCTCATGCAGCGGGGGCTGTTCGTGCTGCACGCGAGCACGGTCGCGATCGAGGGGCATGCCGCCGCGTTCTTCGGCCCGTCCGGCCGCGGCAAGTCGACCCTCATCGCCGCGCTCACGCGCGCCGGACATCCGCTCATCGCCGACGACATGACCGTGATCGACACGTCCGGCGTGCCCCCGTTCGTGCGGCCGGGCTTTCCGCGGGTGAAGCTCTGGCCCGATTCCGCGAGTGCGCTCGATCACGACGTCGAGAGCCTGCCGCTCATCCATCCCGAACGGACGAAGCGATCCCTTCAAGTCCCCGATGCCTTCCACGGGGAGCCCCTGCCGCTCGCGCGCTGCTATCTGCTCGAGGACGGCGACGCGGAATCCTCGGCCGGGATCGCGCCGCGCGAGGCCGTGCTGGCCCTGATCGGTTCCACGTATCAGGCTTTCTGGCTGCATCAGACCGGCGCATCGGGCCCGAACCTGCTGCACTGCGGCGCGCTGGCGCGCAGTGGCGTGGTGCGCCGGCTGCGGCGGCGGCGGACCTTCGAAGCGCTCCCCGACGTGGTCCGCTTCGTGGAAGACGACGTCCGCGCGTCAGTCGCGGGCTGACCGCTTCTCCATGATGCCGAACAGCCGCTCGCGCTTGCGGTGCAGCGCGACGGCCGAGAGGATCGCCCGCGGCCGGATCGCCGCGCCGAGGACGCGTTGGAAGCGGTCGACCTGACGCGCGACGCGAGCCGGAATGCTGCGCACGCCGCGCGGCATCTGCAGCGTCCGGCCGGCGACGTGATCGTGCACGGGCATGGGACCGTTGCCGGCGAGCGCGAACGCCACGCGCTGCGGAACCTCGGGCTTGTCGTGGACCCACAACAGCTCGGCGGCGATCGCCAGGGCCGAGTCCGGCGCGCGGCGGTCCGCAAACGCGCGGGGCAGCGGTGCGAGGAGGAGGACGTGGGCGAGCGCTCCCGCGAGCACGATCCATTCGGCGATGCCGCGGCTCTCCCACTCGACGAACAGCGCGTCCCAGTCGAGCTCCTCGCTGCGGAGCAGCAGCGCGACGTCGAGCAGCGACCGCAGCTCGCCCTCGAAGCGGTGGTGCTTGGACACATGGACGGCAACGTGGGCGAAGAACTCGCCCCGCTCCAGCGCCGGCAGCGTCAGCCCATGACCGACGTCCACACGCCGCGCGTGCGGCCACATCGCCGCGAGCGCCGCGCGCTCGTTCGGTACGGAGTCCAGCATCGTGTGCAGCTCGATGCTCGGTCCCCCCGGATCATCGTGGATCAGCGGCGGCTCGTCCCCGGCGTGGAGAGTGGCCCCGACGAAGCGCGGCGGAATCGAGTAGCCCGCCCCGCGCATCGCGCTCATGGCCCGCGGCAAGTCCTCCGCGGCCACGAGGAAGTCCAGATCGGTCATCGTCCGCGAGGCCCGGTCCGGATACACCGACGCCGCCAGCACCGGCCCCTTGAGCACCAGGAAGCGGACATCCGCCGCGGTCAGCGCCGCGTCGATCCTCCGCAGCTCCACGCCTCGCCGCAGCTCCCGCATCACGCCGTGCCGGTACGCCGCGCCCAGCGTGTCCTGCAGGGCGGCAGGAAGGCTGACGCCGCGCAGGCGGAGGAACAGGAGGGGATGCAGCTTCTTCGGAGCGACCGCGAGGAAGGCGGCGGCATCCCCGTCGAACGGCACATCCTTCCCGCTCAGCAGCTCGAGCAGGAGGAGCCGCTCGCGGCGATGCTCGTCGGGAATGAGATCCGTGCGATCCATCGGCCAGACATTTTATGTCACGCGATCGGGCCGCCGGCCGAAGAACAAAACCGGCGTGGGACCCCTGCGCCGTCGGTCCCATGCCGGAGCGCGAATGGCGGGCCGGAGTCTAGGCGAACGACACCGCGGCGGCCAGCGCCATGACGAGCCCCATCGCCACGAACCGCACGGCCTTGAGGAAAACCATTTTCGAGAAACTCCAGACAGACGTCATGCTCACTCCTGATGAGTAGGCGGATGCCATGCGGGGGGATGGCACACTTCACTCGTGTTGTTTGGGGATGCGGACCCTACGAAGGCCGAAAAATAGAGGACGCGTGGAAGGACGGAACGACAGCGCGAGTGAAACTTGCGTCAGCCCGTCTGCACGCAACAAACCATACGTTCTGTTTGGATTGATGGTTCTGTCACAACGTCCCCCGTGCCGCGCGCGATCGCACGCCGGCCCAATAGACGAGGTAATAGCCGATGACCACCGCGCCCGCGGCCAGCGAGCCCGGGATGCCGATCGCGGCGATCCAAGACGCCCCCTCCTGCGCCGCACGCCAGGCGTGCCAGCCGCGCCAGAAGCCATACGCGATGCGCAGCGTCACGATCAGCGTCACGGCCAGAACGAGCAGGCGGCTCGGCGTGTAGAACAGCAACGGACCCTCGCGTTCCCACCGCGTCACGACCAGGCCGAGGAGGCCGAGGATCGCGCCGCAGGCGAGACCCGCCGTGCCGAAGGAGAAGCTCGTCGGGACGAAACGCGTCGTGATCGCGGCGGAGATCAGGAAGATCGTCGCCGAGACCGCGAGCGAGACCGCATTGAACGTCGCCACCCACACCCGCGCGCGCTGCCTTCGCGTCCCGTACCGGTAACGGAAGACCAATGCGAACGGAATCATCCCTATCGCCAAGACAAACGCGGCGACGATCAGTCCGAGCGCAATGAGCAGCGGCATCGGTTAGCAAGGGCCGGCCCATGCCCATGAACGGCGTGACAGCAGCTCCGCCGGAGCTGAAGTTGGCTGCCCTGAAGCCAACTTTGGCTCCGACCAAGCCAACTTTGGCTCCGACCAAGCCAACTTTGGCTCCAACCAAGCTAAGGTTGGCTCCAACCGAGCTAACTTTGGCTCCAACCGAGCTAACCTTGGCTCCGACCAAGCTGACTTTGGCTCCGACCGAGCTAACCTTGGCTCCGACCGAGCTGACTTTGGCTCCAACCGAGCTAACTTTGGCTCCAACCGAGCTGACTTCAGCTCCGAGGCAGTCAACTGCAGCTCATGGCCAGCCGCGAATGGCTCAGATCGAGCCGATCCCTGCCCGGCCCGAGCGAAATCCAGCTCCGGGAGATGAGCCGTTGTTTCACGGCGCGGAAGCTTTGACTTCCAACAACTCCAGCGTGGTCGTCTCCGGCAGGAGCGCGGTTGCGGCCGGGTCATCCTCGAATTGCTTCACCAGTCCCACGCCCTCCACGATCCACAGCGTTCCGCGCACCGGCCCGAGCTCACCGCGCGTCTCCGACAGGACCTTCGCCGTGTAGTTCACGCGCACCGCGTCAAACGTCCCCGCCGGCACCGTCACCTTCTCTTTACCGGCGACGCGATACTCGTAACTCGCGGAGATCCCCTTCCCGGCCCAGCCCCACGTCCACCCACCGCCCGGCGCGAGATCGTTGCCGTACTGCACGCCCGTGAATTTCGTACTCTCGCCCATCGGCGTGATGCCTTCCTTCGAGCAGTGGAACTCACTGACCTTCTCGCGCGCTGTCCGCCCCTCGACGGCGAACGTCTGCGTCCACCCCACGATCGTGCCACGAACCTTCCGGTCCCGGAACGTCAGCTCCGCCGTCGCCTCGCCAAGGTCCGACCTGGTGGTCTGCCGGAAACGGAGCGACTGCGTCCCCTCCGGAAAGACGGATACCTTGCAGGGAGCCGCCGCGGCGGGCGGCACCACCAGGAGTAGACCGGCCGTCAGGAGCATTGCGTGGATGCGCATGGGCGGATTCTCGCACGCGAGACGCTTGCCCGTTGTGGAGTCTGGTCGCGCCAGTTATGGGGAAGGACCGCTCACGCGCCGGGCGCTGAGCCGGAGCACCGCAAAGGGGACCGCCACCGCGGCGAACGGCTCGGCGCGCACGGCTTCGTAGCCGGAGTGAGTGGACGTGAGCGGGCAGAGCCGCAATCAAGTCTGCCGCGCCCGCACCTCGAACGACAAATGTTCCGATGAACGACCTGCTCTAGATCGGCGTCTTCGCGCCGGCCGGCGAGCGGCAAACCGCTCTACCTGGCGATGTATCGCGTTCGAAACGGAACGTAAACGATCACTATCACGCTTCCGCGACGGCCCGCCCGCGCAGGCATCGACCAGCGCCACCCGCTCATCGACGTGGAGCCTAGGGAGGACATGGTGGATGTCCCGGACGGATCCCGTTCGCCGGTGTGAACATGGAACTCAGACTCGGGGTGTCTCGCGAAGTCGTCAGACCTCGATTTTTTGCAGGAGTGATTTTCGGCAGAGCCTTACGTTGGGAGGCGCCCCCTCGGCCACGGGACACGCGATCCGCGTGGTGCCCCGCAACGACGATGGAGAAGACCGTACGGGTCGTTCTCCGCTCGTGACAGGCTGAGCGATCTCCGCCATACTACCGACATGACCTTGGGCGGCAGCTCACCTGCGCAGCCGCAGGTTGCGATCGATTCTTCTACCCACCAAGTTGTCTCGTCGCTGCAACAGACAATTGCACGTAAGCGACTTGGTGCATTCTACACGCCGGCTGACGTCGCGCAGATTGTGTCTTCATGGGCTATTCAGACTATAAACGACGTCGTATTGGAACCGAGTTTCGGGGGGTGTGGCTTTCTGCAAGCCGCGGTCGATCGGTTGACGGAACTTGGCTGCGCTCATCCAGCGAAGCAATTGTTCGGCTGCGATGTCGACCGAACGGCCATTGATCACCTCCATGCCCGCCTCGGGCCGACAGACATTAATTGCCGTTTCCTCCTGCGCGATTTCCTCGAAGTGACACCCGCGAACTTTTCGGTGCAGGAGTTCGATTGCGTGGTCGGCAATCCACCCTATATTTCGCACCACAACTGCTCAGCCGAACAGAAAGCGATGGCTCGTAGCATATCAGCTGCGTCGCAGTACGGCGTTGCGCGAACGGCAAGCCTCTGGGCATACTTCGTCGTCCACAGTCTCTCCTTCCTGAAGATCGGCGGCCGCCTCGGGTTCGTCTTGCCCGTAGCGTTTATTAGCTCCGACTACGCGGCGCACATTCGTCGCGTTGTCTGTCAGCGTTTCAGCCGCGTCGTTGTGATAGCGTTGCGTTCACGTGTTTTTGCAGGAACGGACGAACGATGTGTAATTGTCGCCGCAAGCGATTTTGGAGGTGTGCCGGCGGGTGACATCGAGCTTCACGACGCCGACACCGTTGACGAGCTGCGAGACATCCTAAACCGCATCTCAGCGAACCCGTTCGTAACCGGTGCTGCGAGAAAGCGACCGGCATGCTTCGTAGATCTGGAATCAAACGCCTACTGCAGGAGACTCGGTGACCTTGCGCGGCTACGCATCGGACTCGTAACAGGAGCAAATGCGTACTTCGTAGTCGGTCATGAGACTGCGAAAAGGTTCGAGCTGCTGACGGATGTCGTGCCCATCGTGACGAAACTGCGCGCAGCCGACGGACTAGCGTTCGGCATTCGAGAGCATCGCGAACACCTGCTGAAAGGAGACAAATGCCTCCTCGTTCTGCCTTCCGATGGGATGCGGATCAGTGCCAGCCCAGTGCGACGATACTTGGCTCGTATTCCGCGCGCTCTGCGCCGCCATAACCGAACGTTCCGCAAGCGTGACCCGTGGTACATCGCGGGCGACGATCTCGTTCCGGATGCCTTCCTTTCTTACATGCACCAGGACGGCCCTCGCTATGCCATTAACACGCTGCGCGCGAATTGCACGAACGCAATCCACCGCGTCTATTTCCGTGATCATGTATTCAAATCGACGCATAAGCTAGTCGCAGTTTCTCTCCTCTCTTCATTTTCAGAATTGGCGGCCGAATATGAAGGCCGTACTTACGGTGGCGGCGTTCTCAAACATGAATTGCGAGAAGCGGCGCGAATCTCGGTTCTAATTCCACCGGTCCGAAGTCGCCGAATCGATGACGCCTTTCATTTCCTTTCTGGCCTGAGACGCTGCGGTAATGTCACCGAAGCGCGTGCATTTGCCGACCGTTTCTTGCTGACGGCCGCGGGTGTACCGGACCGACTTCAGAAGAGCATCGTGCCGGTGTTGTCTCGCGAACTCGAGCGCTGCCGAGAAAGACGACAGACCTAACGTGGCGGAATCAACTGACACGACTGCCCTGAAAGCGGAACTACTAGAGGAACTCGCTTGTACAGAGACTGATTTGAGCCGCGTACTAGAGCTCGCGTCGGCTCTCGCTCGAACCGATCCCGAGTATGTACGATTTACGGTGGACGCAAGTCACGTCAGCCGCCTTGGCCTGGAACTCGTCGCGAAACAGGAGACCGCTGTCGCTGAGCTTGTGAAGAATGGCTACGACGCCGACGCAGAAGTTGTGGACGTGATCTTCGACAATGCCGAGCGCCCCGGCGGCAGCCTTGAGATCTGGGACAACGGTAACGGCATGGACCGGGACCAGATCATCGATGGATTCATGCGGCTCTCTACCCCTGACAAGGTTGAGAATCCAACCTCACCGAGATTCAAGCGCAACAAGGCAGGCCGTAAAGGAATCGGTCGGTTCGCAGCGCAGCGCCTCGGCACGACACTCACTCTTGTGACGCAGCCGATCGGCCTCGGCCATGCCTGGCGGTTAGTCATCGACTGGAAAAAGTTCACGGCGCGCGCAGATCTTGCGTTGGTTGCCAACAAGATTGAGCAGGTCGTGAAACTGGGCCGCCATGGAACCTCATTATTGATTGAAGGTCTTCGTGACGGTTGGACGATGGAGAATATCCAGCGGGCATTTTCGTACGTATCAGAATTGATCCAGCCGTTTCCTTTGAGCCCCGTGTTATCTCAGACGGATGCCGATCCGGGGTTTAAAGTAACATTTTCGCGAGAGCGACGTGACGACTTTGAGATTGTCGCTGACGAGTGGACCGGCTACTTCAAACACGCATTGGCAGTCGTGGACGCAAACGTTGACGAAGCCGGACGAGGGCGATACTCACTGACCAGCCGAAAGTATCGCTTTAAAGACGTTGGCGTCGAGGTCTCAGCTGACCGCGATTTGCCCGGCTCAACGTTTGCTGCTGTACGTGACGTCCAGTTGCGCGTGCACTACTACCTGGATGACGAACTTCCTAAACAGGTCCGCGCGGCAGTAGTACGAAAACTTCGAGAGGCCGGAGGCATACGCATCTATCGCAACGGGTTTCGTGTACTGCCGTATGGAGAGAAATTTGATGATTGGCTTGGGCTTGATGCCTCCATGAAGGTACGCTCGATATTGCCACCGCATGGCAATCGTAACGTTTTAGGCTTCGTGGAGATTCGCGATCCTGACGGGAAGAGTTTTCAGGAAGTTGCTAGCCGGGAAGGGCTTGTTGAAAACGCCGCCTTTCGGGAGTTGCGCGAGTTCTGCCTCCGCGTCGTAACAAACGCCGCAATTCGGATCGCTGAGGCTCGAGGTAAGAAGGCACGCGCGTCTGATAAAAAGAAGGCTACCCCTGGTGCTACCGCCGCAGCTCTGGCCGCGCGAATGCGTGCGGGCGACCTGCCGACCGCGGAGGAGATCGTTGCGCTCGGCGATCTCGGTGAGGCGCTGCTTCGCGAGCTCGGTGTCATGCGCGTTCTCGCGAGCCTGGGGCTGACGATAGGTGAGTTCACTCACGAGGTGGATCTCGGATTTACAGCGCTGGAGGCAGATCTTCTCACTCTGTCGGAGTTGTCAGGCTTATCTGGCGAGGTGAGAGAAACTCTCACGCGCATCTCTCGGCACGTCGCATCTCTCCGGTCATACGTCGAGTATTTCGAGGAGACCGTGCGCGATGCCGCTCAGCGCGAAATGAAGCCGCTTGAGGTACGCGAAGCGATCGAGAACTTCAGATACCTTGTTCAACCGCGAATTGACCGCCAACAACTCGATACGATCATTAATATTGATGGTTACGCGCTATTCACACGTGCGATGCATCCTGCCGAGCTAACATCTATTCTCATAAATCTGTTCACCAACTCCGTGAAAGCGATTCGCGCTGCGGCGGTGGACGGCCGCATTGTGATCAATGTCGCGCGAGACGCAGACGACATTACCATCGACGTCGCTGATAATGGTATTGGAATCCCACCGGAGAACGTAGATCGCATTTTTGACGCATTCTTTACCACTACGGGAGCGGCTGGGCTTGCATCGTCTGACGCTGAACACCTGCGCGGCATGGGTCTTGGCCTCACCATCGTACGAGATATTGTGGAGGCCTACGGCGGATCTGTCGCCGTTGTGGGGCCTCCGGCCGGGATGCAGACTTGCATCCGAATACAGCTTCCTGCAGCTGATGACAGTGAGGTTGATGCGAGTGTCTACTGAATGGATATGCCTAGACGACGAGGAACCTGACAAAATAGAGCCGCTTCTCGCCCGCCTGCGCCGCTCTCCGGCGGCCATACAGATTAGCCTTGCGGCACCGCTACCCTTTGATGAGCAGATCGATTCCATCTGTCGGTTGGCACCCTCAGGAGTTCTAGCGGACCTCCGGTTGGACGATGTGAGAAGTGAAGGAGGCATGGCGATCCGCTACCGAGCTGTTTCTCTCGCGCAGGAACTCCGGACGCGCATGACAGAGGGCATCACGTCGTTCCCAATCATCTTGTGGTCGTCAGACGCTAAGTTACGTGAGTCGTTCAACAATGACACGTCGGCACATGACCTTTTTGATCGCGTTTACCACAAGAGTCAATTCACATCACATGCTGTGAACGTTGCCGCTGAGCTTTCCAGCCTAGCGGATGGCTACCGGAAGATCGCTACCGCCACGGCCAAGGCCAAGTTCACATTCACGCGTCTGTTGGCGTTGGCCGAGGAGCACATACAAGCACTCGACCCCAGGATCGGTGATCATCTCGCGCGAAAGCCGGCCTATCCGGTGCATGAATACGGGCGCTACATTCTTCGCGAGCTGATTGAATCCTCAGGCCCTCTCGTCAACGAGGGCACTCTCGCAGCACGCTTGGGCGTTGACATTGCCTCCTCCGCAGACTGGGAGGTCTGTAAAAAGCTTGTGACAGAGTTTGCCGGGTATCGTGGCCCTTTTGCGACTGCATGGCCGCGATGGTGGTCATTTCTCATTGATGCTTGGGCGGCGGCGATCGCGCCAGGGCCTCTACGCTTGCGGCAGCTGACCGCGACTGAGCGTGTTCACGTCCTGAGATCGGCTGTTTCGTTATCGCACCTGAAACCGGCAACTCCGATCGTGGCCGGATACAGCGATAGATTTTGGACCGAATGCGTCACATATAAGCGGCCGCTTGATCCAATCGACGGAGTGCTTGTCGACAGACCCGCTCGGCGGCCTTGGCAAGATGCCGTTTATACCTCATTAAAGGCGGTCCTCGAACGTGATGCAGCGCGCCATAACATACGCATCGATCCTTTGGAGTATCCGAGGATAGAAGGCTTCATACGTCGACCAAGCCGTGGCAAAACAGAATTCAAATAAGTTTCGCCTCTCGTTGGCTAATGACCTGCGAGTCGTTGCAACCGCGCTACAGCAAACCGGCGTTTGCGATGACGTCGGTCCACTACAGCAGGCGGCCGATGAGTGCGGGTACAATGCGCCTCTCGGTCGCAAATCATGGGGGTACACGGTACCAGGCCTCCGCTTCCGTCTCGATACGCTGGACGTGATGTCGGAGAGGACATTCGTTGACGCCACGGTAACGCTCAGTGTGTACGCTCAGGGCCATTGCGCCGAAGAGAGCTTATATGACCCGTTCAAAACACTTGAGCTAAACATAGTCATCACTGCTTACAACCAGTCCGCGGATGACCAACATGGATCCCGTAGACTCTTCACGTCCTGCTGGCACCTCGATCGTCATATCGGCAAAGCGGAAGAGAAGCCACGTCACGGCATCCACCCCCTCTACCACATGCAGTTCGGCGGTGCTCGGCTAAAGCCGCTTGAAGACCAATTGGGCTTGTTACTTTTGATAAATCCCCCACGGCTGCTGCATCCTCCGATGGAGGCTCTGCTCGCCATCGACTTCGTTCTGGCCCATTTCGCCATTGCAAAATGGCGGTCTCTCCGCGAAGACGCCAGCTACGAAAATCGTATTCTTAGCGCTTACGCACGATACTGGACGCCCTATTTCGGTACTCTCGCCGCCCGAGCGCGTAGCGGAGGTATTGAGGCCATCCGTAGTTTGTACGCGCCACTCCACTCTCACCCCTAACGTTCCCGAACCACCCGGAGGCGAAGACTCCGACTACCACCGAGTCATTCATGGACAACCGGTGGCATTCCAGAGCCATCTCCTTCGAAGAAGTGAACCTGCTGCCGAGCCGCCCTATCCGGCCCGAGGCTGACCCTCTTTCGGGAGCGCGCGGCACGCCGGCAGACATGCTATCCAGCGTCCCGCTCAACCGGCAGCACATTATCGTTGAGTTGCGGTCGATGTAGAAGTTGTAGGATCGACGACCGAGGATACAATCAACCGTGCACTGAAACATCTGGACAAGTACAAATTCAAGAGAGCGCTCTCCCCCAGTACGACGCGACTGATACTAGTACGTTCGAGCAGCGATCACACGACGCCGCGCCTGCAGCTCGAGCCACGCCGGTGAGGGCTGCGGTATTTCCAGGCTACCGCGTTGATCACCCGCGTTATCGAAAACACGGCCGCCTGCGCCATCATCTACGGATGTTCGTCCAGCACGCGGGCGAGCTTCTACACGCGTGCAGATCCTCCCACGCCGAGCGATCGTTGCGCGCGCTTTCGCCAGCACGCTCGCGACGAGCGCCTCGCCACCGTCATCTGCACCGCGCGCATCACCGAAGTTTCGGCGTCGCCATTCCTCGTCGCGGCGCTCCCAGACGATCGGCACGCAGCAGCAACTCGCGTATCGCGGCCATCTCGGAAGTGCCCGCCGCTCTCCGATGCTGAAGCTAGCCCACGCGATCTCGAAGGCCACGAACTGGTCGGTGGCTTCATTCTCAGCAACGCTTTGGCAAGCGCCGGCAGCTTCACGGATGTGTCGTTCGCCTGCTGCGGGCGGAAACCGGCCGGCGACGGCGTCGAGCGTCCCATACATTCCGGCCAGCCCGAGCGGCTGAGGTGGCAGCGGCGTCCTAGGCCCGGACCACGAGATGAACCAGGCGACGGGCACTTGCCGCTACGACTACCAGCACTTCCTCACGGTCCCCTCAGAGGAGGATCGGAAAATTACGCACCGGGCGCGCTGAGCCAGAGGGCCGCGAGAGGGAACTCGACCGCGGCGAACGGCTCGGCCCGCACGGCTTCATCGCCGGAGTGAGTCGACGTGAGCGTCCACTGTTCCTGCACGAGACGGAAGACCTCGAGCGTCTGCAGCGCTGGATCGACGAGCCACGCCCACGCGATCTCGTACTGCGCGTATTTCGGGATCCGATCGAAACGCGCGGTCGACGGCGAAAGGACTTCGCACACCCAGTCCGGGGCAATCTCCCAGGCCGCGCCGCTCAGATACTCGGGGACGCGGTCGCGTCTCCAGCCCGCGAGGTCCGGGACCAGGATGTCGCGGCCGAGGTGCATCTCGGGCTCGACGGCGATCCACCAGCCGCCCGGGCCACCGTCGCCGTCGTCGAATGCCGACCCGATGCGGCGGTCGATGCCGGTGATTGCGCGGGCGTGCGGACCCGACGGGCGCGGGGACGTGTGCAGCTCCCCTTCGACGATCTCCGCGACGAGATGGTCCGGGACCTTCATCAGGTCTCGTACGTCGCAGGCCGCGCCAGGATGTTCCCCATCGAAAGCAATGATACGCTGGCCAATGTCTCCGTCCCCCGCTGTGATCTCTGTACTACTGATCTCGTGTTTCTTGGCGCGACGCAACGATTTCGCGGCGAAGCCTCTGTGATCTCTGTGTCTCTGTGGTGAATCGGTCCCCCTTCGTGCCTGCCGCGCGAAAGAGACCGATCACCACAGAGACACAGCGCGGCAAAGCCGCAACCAAAAAGAAACGACGCCTCCGCTCTCGATAGGATGAGGGTTCTCGAAAACCAAACATCCGGAGGGCAGAAGCGTCATGAACGAGTTTATCGCGAAGCACGGCGACAAGATCGCGGGAACGTTATCGGGCTTCGATCAGCTGGTGTTCCGGGGAACGTTGCGGTCCCTCAACTTCGTCGATGGGATGCGACATTACCTGCACAACAATGACGTCCTGCTGAAGGACTTCAAGCGACATGTGGAGGGAGTGACCGACCGGATCAGAAAGGCCTCGCTCGCTGAGGCAGCTCGGTCAGGCAGACCGGTGCGGTATCTGGGCTCGAGCCAGATCGATAAGAACAAGCTGGCCCGTCAGATTGCGAACGAAGACTCGATCGAGCAGGGCTTGGTCTGTGTGCTCAGCGGTCTGGAGCTCTGCCGGAGCTTCGAGATCTTCCGGAACGCCGAGAGCCAGAAGCTGGAGCTGAATCTACGTTCAAGAAAGTGCCTGTTCCTGTACCACTACTGGCTCGACCCGGTGTTCGGCTTCATGAACGCACGAATCCAAACCTGGTTTCCGTTCCCGATTCAGGTCTGCGTGAACGGACGAGAGTGGCTGGGCATGCGCCTGCGGCAAGAGGGTCTGCAGGCAGTGGCAGTGGGCAACTGCTTTCCTTGGATCGAGGATTGGCAGAAAGCCCAGCAGCTTCTCGACGAGCAACTCCGGACCGAATGGCCCAAGGTCCTCGATCCCGTGGCCAAGCAGCTCAATCCAGAGCACGACGCGATTTTCAAAAACTATCCGGCTTCGTATTACTGGAGCACGTATCAAAGCGAATGGGCCATCGATGCCGTTTTCCGCAAGAAGAAGGATCTGAGCCAACTCTATCCGTCTCTGATCCACCACGGCATGAGCAGCTTCTCATGCGCGGATGTGATCCGCTACCTGGGCAAACCGATCAATCTGAGCGGACAGATCCCGAGGCACTTCTCGGGTGAGGTCGTGACGGATCTCAAGCACCGTGAAGAGGGAGTGCGGCTCAAGCATTACCTCAACGGCAACTCCCTCAAGCTCTACGACAAAGCCTTCACCCCCGTCGGCAACGTCCTCCGATTCGAGACCACCATCCAGAACGCCGATGACTTCCGCGTCTTTCGCCCTAAGGAAGGAGATCCCGACGGACCCATGAAATGGCGCAAGCTCCGTCGCGGCATCGCCGATCTCCATCGCCGGGCCGAGATCTCCCGCAAGGCCACCGAGCGCTACGCCGACGCGTACGCCGCTGTCGAAGACGACGCCACTCTCGAACAACTCATCCACCGACTCGAGCAACCCGCCAGCTCCAATGGCCGCCGCGTTCGCGCCCTTCGTCCGTTCGCCGATGACGCCGCCCTACTCAAGGCCATCAATCATGGTGAGTTCATGACCAATGGCTTCCGCAACCGCGACCTCCAGGCCATCTTCTTTTCCGCCCCGGCATCCTCACCAAAGCTACGCCGCCGCCGTTCCGCGGCCATCAGCCGCAAACTCCGCCTGCTCAGGGCTCATGGCCTCATCTCCAAAGTTCCTCACACCCACCGCTACCAGCTCACACGGCACGGCCGCAAAGCGATCATCGCCATTCTCACCGCCCTCTCCTCGACCATCCGTCAGCTCACGCCTATCGCTGCATGAAATCTTTGCGTGCCGCGATCAAACGAACCGTTAGTAGTACAGAGAGCACGGAGGCTTCGCCGCGATAACTTGGTTGCGGCTCGGCCGCGCTGTGGCTCTGTGGTGAACAGAAACACGCCTGTCCCGCATTGAACAAAGGACCTGCACGCTGCCGCCTATCCTCCGTCCAGGGCAGATCGGGTCGTGGGACGCAGGCCATTTCCGAAGATCGAGCCGCTCCGTCCGGTCCGGCGCAAGAGCGTTCCGACCGGGAAGGGCTGGCTCTATGAACTGAAGCTGGACGGCTTTCGCGGGATGTTCTCCGTCGACGGCGGCCGTGGCGCGTTCACGTCCAAGACCTCGAAGCCGATGCCGCGCTTTCAAGAGCTCGCCGACGGGCTCGCGCGTGTGCTCCCGGTCCAGAGCGCGATCCTCGACGGCGAGATCATCGTAATGAGCAACGGCGGTCCGGATTTCAACGCGCTCTTCTTCCGCCGCGGCCAGCCCGCGTATGCGGCGTTCGACCTGCTGTGGCTCGACGGCCGCGACCTCCGCGAGCTGCCGCTGTGGCGGCGAAAGCGCGCGCTGCAGAAGCTCCTCGCGAAGACGCCGATCGCCTACGTCGACCACGTCGAAGACCCCGCCCTCTACACCGCCGCCGTGGAGCACGACCTGGAGGGCATCGTCGCGAAACGCCGCGGCGATCCGTACGGCGTGGCGACGGAGTGGGTGAAGATTAAGCATCCGGGCTATACGCAGATGGCGGGGCGCTGGGAGCTGTTCGACCGGCGGCGCTGAGGGCGCGTGGTACATTCCCGCTCCGGTCCGATGTTTCAGCGTGAGTGGCAGATCGGCATCGTCGGTACGTTCGATGTCCGCAATTACGGCGATCTCCTGTTTCCCTTGATCGCGGAAGCGGAGCTGCGCAAGCGCCTCGGCGCGGTGAAGGTCCTCCCGTTCTCGTATCACGAGAAGCGCACGCCGGAATGGCCGTACGAAGTGACGTCCGTCGCCGCCCTCCCGGATGCCGAGCTCGACGTGCTCCTGATCGGCGGCGGATTCCTGATCCGCTTCGACAAGGACGTCGCGCCGGACTACCTGCCGCCCGACACATCCATTCATCATCCGACCGGCTACTGGCTGACGCCGGCGCTCGTCGCGTTGCAGCGCGGGATTCCGTTCGTGTGGAACGCGCCGGGGATGCACTGCAATGACGTGCCGCGGTGGGCCGAGCCGCTCTGCACCTCGCCCTCGGCAACAGTTCGTATGTGGCCTTGCGCGATGAGCCGTCGCGTGCGGCGCTGGCCAAATACGCAGATGCCGAGGTCGTTCCCGACACCGCGTTCGGGATCTCGCGGCTGCTGCCGGCGCAGCCGTCGGCGAAGCTCGAGGACCTGTGGACGGCGTGCGGGATCCGCAAACCGTACGTGGTCGCGCAGGCCGCGGAGTCGGCGGTGTGGTTCGGAGATTACGCGCGATCGCACGCCCGCGCGTTGTCGCACCTGCAGTTCGTCGCGCTGCCGATCGGCCCTGTCCTCGGCGACCGCTCCTCGTATCTGCCGCAATTCACCGCGCTGCAGGACTGGCCCGATCCGCTGCTGCTCGCGGAATTCATCAGCCACGCCGAGGCGGTGGTCGGGCACAGCTATCATCTGATGATCACGGCGCTGACGTCCGGCGTCCCGGCGTTCACGTGGGTGGATCTTTCTCTCGGCAAATTCACGGCGCTGCGCGAATTCGAGACCATTCATTCGCAATCCACGTTGCGCGACTCCGATGCAGAGTGGTTCCTGTCGCGCATCGGCAAGCGCAGGCCGCCACCGTTCCCGCCGCGCGTGGATGCGCACTGGGATCAGGTTGCGGATGTAGTGCGCGAAGGACCGCGCCCGGCGACCGCGCGTGCGGTCGGCAGGTTCTGGCAGACCCTTCCCACACTCCTGGAGAACGACGAACGGCGAAGGATCGAAGGGAAAGCGAGTTTGTGGACGCGTGTGCGGCGGCGGTTGGGGAGGTAGACTCCCCCCCCATGAAGCGATTCGTTCAGTTGCAGATCCTGGGGGTTGGCGCCACCGTGGCCGTCGATCCGCAGTATGTCGTCACCGCCCATGAGTTCGATTCCGGACGGGGCGGGATCGGCACGACGCTCAAGCTCGTCAGCGGGGAGAGCGTCAACGTCCGGGGCACCCTGGCCGAGGTGCTGGAGGCCCTCACGCGCGCGGAGTAAAGCGCGGCGGCCTTCCGTTATCCCCGCCGCCTCGACCGTAACGTTCGCAGCAAAGGCCCGTCCAAGTCGAGGCAAGGAAAAGCTTTAGATGCCCGAATTCATCCTCAGAGTGGGAACGCCTGAAGGCGACGTCATCGAGCGGCCCGTCGTCGCGCCCACCCTCCGCGCGGCCCAGGACGAGGCCCGCCGGCAGGGCCTGCACGTCTTCGGCTCCCGCCGCGGCTCCTACCGCCTCCGCGACCTCATCCCCCGCATCGGACGCGCCGTCAGCACCGAGCAGTTCCTCCACTTCAACCAGGAGCTCCTCGCCCTCGTCCGCGCCGGACTGCCCATCGTCCAGTCCTTCGACATCATGCTCGAGCGCCAGAAGAACCAGCGCTTCCGGGAGATCCTCACCGAGATCCGGGAGAAGCTCACTTCCGGCGTTGCCCTCTCCGACGCCTTCGCCGCCTACGGCAACCTCTTCCCTCCCATCTACTCCACCTCCCTGCGCGCCGGCGAGCGCTCCGGCGACCTCGAGGGCGTGATCAAGCGCTTCCTCCGCTACCAGAAGCTCATCGTCAACCTGCGCAAGCGCGTCGTCGGCGCGATGGTCTACCCGGCCATCCTCATCCTGCTCTCGTCGGCGCCATGATCTTCATCATGCTGACCTACGTCGTCCCGAAGTTCGCCGAGTTCTTCGACCGGCTTCGGGCAGAGCTGCCGTGGTTCACGCGCTCATGATCACCTTCGCCACGTTCTGCGGAAGAACGTCCTCCTGATCGTCATCGGCACCGCCGTCGCGGTCTTCCTCGTCAACGCTGGATCGAGACCAAAGGCCGCCTGATGTGGGACCGCCTGAAGCTGAAGATCCCGCTGGTCGGCGGCGTCCTGCACCGCTTCGCCATCATGCAGTTCACCCAGTCGCTGGGCACGCTGCTCGCGCGGCGGCACGCCGATGGTCCCGGCCATCGAGATCGCCTCTCAGTCCGTCACCAACCGCTCGTCTCCACGCGCATCGTCCGGCATCGTCCAGAACGTGCGCGAGGGCGAGCCCCTGTGGCGCTCGCTCGACAACGACCAGGTCGTCAGCGACCTGGCCATCGAAATGATCAAAGTCGGCGAATCCACCGGCGCACTGACGGAAATGCTCGCCAATGTGCAGCGAGTTCTACGACGAGGAAATCGAATCCCGGCTCGCCCGGCTCGTCGTCGGCGATCGAGCCCGTGATCCTCGTGTTCATGGGCGGCGTCATCGCGCGTTCTCCTGTATGCCTTTTACCTCCCGCTGTTCCGGCTCTCCTCCATGGGAGCGGGCATGTAGCCCGTTTCACCCATCGAAATCATGGTCGCCGATCCGAACCGCACGCTCTACAAGAACGCCGACCCGAACGGGGAGGCCGCACGCGCCCGCCGTCTGGCGGACCAGTACGGCTTTCCGTACGTCGACCTCGATCATTTCCAGGGCGATCACCAGCTCTTCCGCGACATCCCGCTCGACCTGATGATCCGCTATCAGTTCCTCCCGGAGCATCGCGAGAACGGGCACATCGCCGTCGTCGTCGGCGACCCGACGGACGTCCTCAAGCTCGACGAGCTGGAGCTCCTCCTCGGCGCGCCGCTGAAGGTCAAAGTCGCCTCGCCGGCCGCCATCCGCGACAAGCTGCAGAAGTCCGAGTCCACGCAGCGCGTGCTCGACGAAGCCACGGAAGGCTTCCGCATGCAGCTCGTGGCCGAGAACGAGGAAGGCGAAGAGACGCTGACGATCGACTCGATCACGGCGCAGGACTCGTCGCCGATCATCAAGCTCGTCGACTCCATCGTCTTCAACGCCATCCAGCGCCGCGCCTCGGACATTCACATCGAGACGCGCGACAACGAGGTGGTGGTCAAGTACCGCATCGACGGCGTGCTCTACGAAGCGCTCGATCCGATCGACAAGCGCCATCACACCACGATCATCTCCCGCATCAAGATCATGTCGGAGCTCGACATCGCCGAGAAGCGCGTGCCGCAGGACGGCCGCTTCAAGCTCCGCATCACCGGCCGCACGATCGACTTCCGCGTCTCCATCGTGCCCACCGCGCACGGCGAGGACTCGGTCATCCGTATTCTCGACAAGGAGTCGATGTCGAAGGAGTTCAAGAACCTCCGCCTGGACATCCTCGGCTTCGACGAGGCGATGCTGGCGCGCTTCCGCAAGTTCATCAAAGAGCCGTACGGCATGGTGCTGGTCACCGGCCCCACCGGCTCGGGCAAGACCACCACGCTCTACGCGGCGCTCTCCGAGATCCAGTCGCCGGAAGACAAGATCATCACCATCGAGGATCCGGTCGAGTACCAGCTGCGCGGCATCACGCAGATCCCGGTCAACGAGAAGAAGGGTCTGACCTTCGCCCGCGGCCTGCGCTCGATCCTCCGCCACGATCCGGACAAGATCATGGTCGGCGAGATCCGCGACGAGGAGACGGCGCAGATCGCCGTCCAGTCGGCGCTCACGGGCCACCTCGTCTTCACCACCGTCCACGCCAACAACGTCGTCGACGTTCTGGGCCGCTTCCTGAACATGAAGGTCGACCTCTACAACTTCGTGTCCGCGCTGAACTGCGTGCTGGCCCAGCGGCTGGTGCGCAAGATCTGCGATCATTGCCGGCGCGAGACGTCGTACAACGAGAACTGCTCGTCGACTCCGGCCTCGATCCGGCGAAGTACCGCGGCGAGACGTTTTACGAGGGCGCGGGCTGTCATCGAGTGCAACGGCACCGGGTTTCCACGGCCGCGCCGCGATCTCGGAACTTCTCGACCTCTCCGATCGTATTCGAACCATGATCCTCGATCGACGCCCCGCCTCGGAGATCAAGAAGGCCGCGCACGAGGAAGGGCATGACCTTCCTTCGCGAGTCGGCCCTGCTGAAAGTGACGGAAGGACAGACGACCTTGCGCGAGATCAACAAGGTAACGTTCGTCGAGTAAGTGAATGGCCCATTCTTTTCCCCCTGACGTCGTCGTTCTCGACACCGATTCCGCTCGTGCACGCGCGCCTCGGCCGCGGCAAGGCAATCCGCGTCATCGTGAACGCGAAGGCCTATCGCCTCGCGGCCGGACACCTTCAGCCAGGCGCCGGTGACGCCGCAGCTGGCGAACGAGGTCGCGCTCGCGGAGAGCTGCGCCGCCTGCGCTCGGAGACCGGCAAGTGGGAGAAGGTCTCGCTCCTCCTCCCCGACTCCTGGTTCCGCATCAACATCGTCGAGCTGCCGTCGCTCCCCGAGCGCGACGCCGACGCGATGGACGTCGTCCGCTGGAGCCTGAAGAAGACGCTCCCCATCCCTCCGGAGCAGCTCCGGATCACCTACAGCGTCCTCTCGCGCAGCGCCGGCAGGGCGCCAAGGTGCTGGTGATCAGCGCATCGAAGCGACGCTCGCCGGCATCGAGCAGGTCTTCGCCGCGCACGGGCTCGAGATCGTGCTCATCGAGCCGATCGGCCTCAACATCTGGAACGCGATCGCGGTGCGCGAAGGCGACACGAACGCCGACCGCCTGTTCCTCTATCTCCGCGACACCGACTTCACGACCGCGGTCTTCCGCGGCGCGCAGCCGCTGTTCATCCGCTCCCGCAACCTCAGCCCGGAGCGCACGATCGACCAGGAGATCCGCCTCTCCGCGAACTACCTGCGCGACTCGCTGCAGGTCGAGAGCTTCGCGAACTGCTAGGTCGCCGGCGAGCGCGGCGCGGACGTCCACGACGTGCTGGCCGAGGAGTTCAACACCAAAGTGCGGACCGTCGTGCTGAAGGACTACGCTGAAGATCCCGCCGCCGGGATTGATCGGCCTCGACGCCGAGCTCACGGCCTGTACAGGAGTGTTCACCGGGTGAAGCCGATCCATCTCAACCTCGCGGCGCGGCCGTATCGCGATTACCGTCCGGTGTACGCCGTGGTCGTCGTCCTCTCGTTGCTCACGGCATTCCTGATGCTGAACAACGTCGAGACGTACTACCGGTACATCCGGGAAACGAAATCGACCCGCGCGAAGGTCGCCGAAGTCGAAACGCAGGCGCGCATCGAGAAGCAGAAGGAAGAGAGCGCGAAGCAGCGCGTCGAGCATCTCGACCTGGCCCGGCTCGACCAGCAGACGCGCTTCATCAATGCCAAGCTCGCCGAGCGCGCCTTCTCCTGGAGCCGCCTCTTCGACGAGCTCGAGTCCATCCTCGCCGACGACGTCCGCCTCGTCTCCGTCTCGCCGAACTTCAACGAGGAAGGCCCGATCGAGCTGCAGATGGACTTCGAGGCGAAGTCCGGCGACGGCATGATCACGACCATCAACCGCATGAACACCGATCCGCAGTTCAGCGACGCCTTCCCGCGCAACGAGACGGCGCGCGACGACGGGACGTACGTGTTCTCGCTGAGCGCCCGCTACCGGCCGGACGCGCCGCAGACGGCGAAGGTGATCCGATGATCTGGCGCGAGAAGCGGATTCTCCTGATCCTCCTGGCGGCGCTCCTCCTCGGGAACATCGTCTTCTTCCTCACCTACCGGGTGCAGTACCAGTCGCGCCTCGACGAGATGGACGAGCGGCTCGAACAGGCCGAGGGCCAGCTCGCCCAGACCCGCCACTCGCGCGCGGATGCCGAGGCGAAGCTGCTCGGGTACAAGAAAGTCGAGCGCGACGTGCAGCAGGTGTTCGACGAGCACTGGTCCACCCGGCCGCGCCGCCTCACGCTCCTCATCGTCGAGGTCAAACGCCTCGCCAACGCCAGCAACGCCGTTCCCCGCACGTACTCGTTCAGCAAGACCGACGAAGCGAAATCGACCGTGCGCTCCGCCCGCGGCGGCAACGTCGCCATCGGCGCCAACGAAGTGGGGATCACGTTCTCCGTCGATGCGTCATACGATCAGATCCGCCGGATGATCAACCTGCTCGAGCTCTCGCAGCAGTTCGTGATCATCGAAGGCGTCTCGCTGAGCTCCGGCGGCGAGGACAAACTGAACCTGAGCCTCCGGCTCAAGACTCTCTTCCGCGACGAGGAAGCGCCCGCCGCGGCGAACCGGCTGTGATGAAAGCGATGAACTGGAAGACCTGGACTGCCGCGGCCCTGATCCTCATCGCCGTGTTCGCGATCTACAACACGTTCGCGGCGCCGGATACGCCGTTGCGGGAGAACAAGCCGGCCGCAACGCAGAAGCCCGCGGCCAGCGCCGTGGCCGCGCCCGCGGGAGTCGAGCCGGTGCGGCTCGACCTCCTCGACGCCGAGAGCGGCAGCTACAGCAGCGACCGCAATCTCTTCGCGTATAAGGAACCGCCTCCTCCCCCGCCGCCTCCTCCGCCGCCGCCGCCCACGCCGCCGCCCGACCAGGACAAGGACGGCATCCCCGATTTCCGCGACAACTGCATCAGCGTCGCGAACCCGGATCAGTCCGACATCGACCGCGACGGCATCGGCTCGCAATGTGAAACGGAGCCCGAGACGCCACCGCCACCGCCGCCGCCCGTGCCGCCGCAGTTCACGTTCAAGTTCATCGGCACGTTCGGCCGCCCGCAAAGCCCGATCGCCACTTTCACCCGCGATGGTGACATCGTGAACGCGCGCATCGGCGACGTCATCGACGGCAAGTTCATTCTCAAGCGTATCGGTATCGAGTCGGCGGAGATCAGCTTCGTCGGGTTCCCTCCGGACGTCACGCAACGCGTGCCGCTCGGCCAGTGACGTTTCCCATGCCGGGCCGTCACAACGACAGGATTCTCCGCACCAGGACCAAAGACGAATGAATCGAATCAGACAACCTCTCGCATCTTTATTGATCGCGCTCCTGCTGTCCTCGTGCGGGAGCTATAACGCGTTTAAAAAGGCCGCCGCGGCCGAACAGGCCAAAGACTGGGACGTGGCCGTCGCCCAGTACGAGAAAGCTCTGGAGATCGATCCCGGAAACCGCGAGTACAAGCTCGCCCTCGACCGCGCCCGGCGCGAAGCCTCCCGCGCCCACTTCGAGAAGGGCAAGGTCTTCCGGGCAGAGGCCGCGCAGGCCAAGACGGCGGACGAGCAGTTCCGGCTCGCTCAGCTCGCCGCGACCGAGCTCCAGCTCGTCGTCAAGCTCGATTCGACGAACCAGTACGCCGCCGTCGAGCTCACGAAGGCATTCCAGATGATCCAGGACCTGCAGCGCGCCGCCGCGGAGTCCGTCTCGATCGACGAGATCAAGAAGCGCGCGTCCGCGAACATGACCAAGGCCCAGCCGCCGCAGCTCAATCCGGCGTCGGACGAGCCCATCTCGCTCACGTTCTCCCGCGACACTCCGATCAAGGACATCTACCGCGCCCTCGGCAACGCCTTCGGCATCAATGTCCTGTTCGATCAGGCCGTGAAGGACGACCGCATCACCATCGAGCTCCGCGACGTCACCTCGCAGGCGGCGCTCGAGCGCGTCATGCAGGCCGGCAATCACTTCTACAAGGTCCTCGACGAGAGGACGATCATCGTCGTCCCGGACAACCCGCAGGCGCGGCGCGATTACGAGGACCTCGTGATCCGCACGTTCTACCTGTCCAACGGCGACGCCGAGCAGGTCACTAACGTCGTCCGCACCATGATCGAGGCGCGCAACGTCTTCCCGCTGAAGGCGCTCAACGCCATCACCATCCGCGACACCGCGGACAAGGTGCGCATCGCCGAGAAGATCATCCAGGCCAACGACAAAGCCAAGGCCGAAGTCGTCGTGCAGGTGGAGCTCGTGCAGTTCGACATCAGCCGCCTCCGCGAGATCGGCATGGCCATCTCCGGCTTCCCGACCGCGGACGGCCCGAGCTCGTCCGCGACCGTCGGGCTGCCCAACAACTTCACGGGCGGCACGCTCTCCCAGATCGCGGCCGCGGTGGGCAGCATCAACACCCTGAAGAACAACGCCAGCTTCACCATCCCCACCGTCACCTACTCGCTGCTCAAGTCGTACGGCAACAGCGAGCTGCTCGCCAATCCCGAGCTGCGCATCTCCGAGGGTGAGAAGGCCACGCTGCACATCGGCCAGCGCGTCCCGGTTCCCGTGACCACCTTCTCCAGCTTCACCGGCACGAACACCGTCGGCAACGGCGCGCAGCCGTATACGTCGTTCCAGTATCAGGACGTCGGCATCAAGGTCGGCATGGAGCCGCGCGTCCATCACAACCGCGAAGTCACGCTGAAGCTCACGGTCGAGGTGTCGAACCAGGGTCCGCCGGTGACGTTCGCCGGACAGGAGCAGCCGACGTTCACGACGCGCACGATCGAGTCGACCATCCGCCTCAAGGACGGGGAGACGAACTTCCTGGCCGGCCTCATTCAGTCGAACAAGATCAAAAGCGCCACCAAGACCCCGATCCTCGGCGATATCCCGCTCATCGGCCGGCTCTTCACCGAACGAGAGCCGCGACGAGACGCGCACGGACCTGGTGCTGACCATGACGCCGCACATCGTGCGCATCCCGGACATCACCGAGGAAGACGTGGCGCCGATGTGGGTGGGCACGGGCAACAACCTGACCTTCCGGGGCGTGTCGCCGCGCATCGAGTCGCAGACAGGCGCCGATCCGTTCGTGCCCGCGCGCACGCCGTCGTTCGAGAATCGCCAGCTCAGCGAAGACGGCGAGCCGGGGAACTACATCGTGCCCGACGGCGAGGAGACCCAGCCGCCAGCCGCCGCGCAGCCGCCACGGGGCGGCATGCCCAGCAATCCGTTCGCCCGGCCGGAACCGAGCCCGCAGAATCCGCCGGACATTCAGAACCCGCCGGCTCCGCAGAATCCGCCGGATCAGCTCCGGTCGCAATCGAGCGCCTCCTCGACTGATCAAGCGCCTGCGGATGAAGCCGAGGCGAAGGCCATCGAGACCGCGGCCTTGCGGCTCTCGCCGCGCATCTCGCCGCAGCCCTCGTCGATCACGCTCAAACCGGGCGAGAGCCGGCTGTGGAACATCGTCGGCATGGACATCGACGGTCTCAGCGCGCCGGAGCTGGTGTTCCACTTCAATCCGAGGGCGATGGACGTCACGGATGTGGCGGTGGGCTCGGCGATTCAAGTCGACCCCGCTCTGCCGCCGGTGATCACCGTCGACCGCACGGCGGGCACGATCAAAGTCAAGTCTTCGAACGGCAAAGCCCTGCAGTTCATCAGTGGCGGGGATGTGCTCGCGCTGCGCGTTCACGGCGGTGTCACGGGCGAGACGTTCCTGGTGATGAAAGACCCTGAGCTCCGCACGCCGGCCGGCACGAACGTGGTCGCGGCGATCGCGGGTGGAAAAGCACGAGTTCAGTGATGCTCCAGCGGATGCGACAGAAGAGCGGCGGTTTCTCGATCGCCGAGCTGATCACGGTGGTTGCGATCATCGCCATTCTCTCGGCGATCGCGATGCCCGTGGCGCGCTTCGGCATCCGCCGGCAGAAGGAGATCGAGCTGAAGGACCGGCTGCGTAGGATCACGGACGGGATCGACCGCTATCACGACCTCATGCTGATGGGGCAGGTCGGCCAGCAGCCGCAGCAGGGCGGAGTCCCGGGCGGCGGCGTGCAGATGGCCCGCCCCGCGCAGATGCAGGCCCTCGGGTCGGACGGCTATCCGAAGGATCTCGAGGAGCTGCTCAAGGGCGTGAAGATGTCGGACGGCAAGACCATCCGCCTCCTGCGCGAGCGCGACCTGGTCGACCCCATGACCGGCCGGAATGAATGGATCACTCTGTCCACGACGGACGACCCCGACACGTCGATGAGCAACGGCGACAATGTCTTCGAAGTGCACTCGACGTCGACCGCGCTGTCGCTCGACGGCAAGACGCGTTACAACGAATGGTGAATGCCCGTATGAACGTCACGCTTCTCTCCCGGTTCCGCGCGCGCCGCAGCCAGCGCGGGTTTTCCCTCATCGAGCTGATCGTAGTCGTGACGATCATCGGCATCCTCGCGTCCATCGCGCTGGTCAACGTGCGCACCGCGCAGCGGAAAGCGCGCGAGGCCGCGCTGCGCGAGAACCTCCACCAGATGCGCAAGGCCATCGACAACTTCTACGCCGACAAGCAGCGCTATCCGGCCGACCTCAACGAGCTCGTGCCCAACTACATCCGGCGCATCCCGTCGGATCCCATCACCATGCAGGTGGACTGGGAGCCGGTCATGGACGACCCCCTGTCCCTCGAAGGCGGCATGGAGACGGAGACCGATCCCGAGGCCATGACCCAGCCGGGCGTGATCGACGTGAAGAGCCGGGCCGAGGGAGCGACACTCGACAATGTCCCCTATCCGGACCTTTAGAGGGCAGGGCGCAGGGCGCAGGGCGCAGGAGACCGCGCAGACGCGGACCGCACAGCCTCTCCTGCGCCCCGCCCCCTGCGCCCCGCGCCCTGATCAGGCGGGCTTCACCCTCGCCGCCTTGATCGTCATCCTCACGATCATGGCCATGCTCATCGCGTATACCGTGCCCACCCAGTGGTCCCTGGTCATGCGCCGCGAGCGCGAGCGCCAGACCATCTTCCTCATGAAGCAGTTCGCCCGGGGAATCGAGAACTGGGAGCGCAAGCACCAGGGCCTCCCTGTCAGCCTCGAACAGCTCCAGGAAGCCCGCGGCCCCCGCATGCTCCGCGGCGACGGCAAATGGGCCCTGCCCCTCACCGGCAAGGAAGACGACTGGATCATGGTCCCGCCCAACGCCATCGAAGCAGCCCCCGGCGGCGGTGGTGGCGTCGGCGGCGTCAACCCCGCGACCAATCCCAACGGCCGCGTCGGCGTCGGCGCTGCTCCACCCCAGCCCGGCACCCTCGCCCCCCCGAGCAAACTCAACCCCGAGGCCTCGCCGAAGGACTACGTCGGCCCCTTCGTCGCCGTCCGCCCCAACGCCAAAGGCAAAGCCCTCATCGAATTCAACGGCACCGAAGACTACAGCCAGTGGGTGTACACGCTGCAGGACCTGAAGAACGAGCGGATGATGCAGCAGATGGCGTTGAGTGCGAAGTAGTTGACCGTTGGCAGCAATGTAGGGCGTGGCTTCAGCCCGCCCCGCGGAGCGCCGATGCGCGAGAATGCCGACATGCCCGGCACTTTTGCGGTCGTAGGCACCGTCCCATTCGACGAAGCAAGGCGTCGGCTCGTGGACCTGTTGGTCCACGTTCGGTGGCCGCAGGAGATCGCGTGGGTCGACGAGTGTCAGATCGCCTCCTGGCCGCAACGAGTGTTCATCTTCCTTCGCCGCGGCCAATTCGACCCGGAGCACTTCGCACGAGCGAAGTATGAGTCGGCTGCCGCGAAATGCCCGGCTGTGAGACTCGGGGCCGTAGGGATAGCTCGAGGGATGACACTCGCCGCCGTGTGGCCGATCGATGAGCTCGCTCAGGGTGAAGAGATGTTCATCGAGCGAGGCGTGAAGATCGACGTTCCTGCTGCCGAACCGGGTGTCACGATCACGACATCGTGTGTGCGATGGTGGCTGATTCGTCGTGCACATCGCAGATGGGTCGAACGCCGGGACGCGGCACTCGGCACCGCTGTCCCGTGATAGCCTCCCAGACCGCTGCATGAAGAAGGTAACGCTCGAGAATTATCAGACGGACAAGTTCTATCCGAGGATCGTTCGAGCCGTCGAAACGCTCCTTTCACGCGGCGACGTCGTTGCCCCCATCGACGTTTTCGTCGAAATGAAGCTGCTGACGCCGGAGGCGGTCGAAGACTGGCGACGCGGCAGGGTGCCCTGTCTCGAGAGAGTCATCACGTGCAATCTGTCCGCCGCAGGCCGGATTCTGCGAATCCTCCGCATGCACGTTCACGATCTCCGGTTGCAGCCGTCCGTCACCGTCTATTGCCGGCAGAGGAAGGGCCCAAAGTCGCGGCTCCGTTTCTCGAAATCAGGGGAAGCGCCCATCGAAGAGGCATACAGCCGGCACTTCGTCCGGCTGCGGAGCAGGAGATCGGAAAAGTTGGCGGTAGCAAGCGAAAGAACGACTGAGTAAGTTGCGCTAAACTCTCCCCAGCGCGCAAGGGGCGCCTCCTGTCCGCGGCAAGGGAGCTCGCTCCCACCCTTCTGATCAGCAGGAAGACCTCAAACCTTCACTCCTGCCTGGGACTCAGCGGACTTCCGGCGAAAGGGAGGAAGGTCCAATGCTCAGGCGAATCACGCCACAAACGACTCTCGAACCTCTGCGGAAGGAAGCGAAGCGCTGGCTGAAGGCGTTGCGCGCGGGCGACGACGACGCGCGGGTCCGCTTCGCGCGCACGCATCCGAACGCGCAGCCGTCGTTGCGGGACGTGCAGTACGCGCTCGCACGCGAATTCGGCTTCGCCGGCTGGACGGCGCTGAAGGACGCGGTCGCGTCGCGCTACGAACAGATCGCGATCGACCTCGTCGCGGCGCATGACACCGCGGACGCGGACGCCTTGCAGCGCCTGGCACACCACTACGGACGCCCACTCACGCACGACGACGTGCGCGCCGCGGTCTGGAGCCGCGTGTACGAAGTACGGCAGCGCGCGTCGCGCGGCGAGCCGCACCGTCTCGACGTCACGGAGGCGCAGGAGATGGTGGCGCGGGAGTCGGGGTTCGGGAACTGGAGCGACTTCCTCCTGGCCGCGAAGGACGGCCAATCCGCGCCGGGCCTTGCATATCAGATCGACCGCAAGGACGACGCGATCGCGCCGCGGCGGATGCTCACGGCGACGGGCTGGGACGCGCTCCTGGGCGCGATGCGCGAGCAGCGCATCTCCTCGTTTCGCGCGAACGGACAGGTCACCGACGAGATCCTGGGCCGCATCGCGGAGCTCGAGCACGTGACGCGGCTGGACCTCGAAGGCTCGCGACCCCTGACCGACGCCGGCCTGGCAGTCCTCGCGCGCATGCCGCAGTTGCGGGAGCTCGATCTGAGCGGCTGCACGATCACGGATCGCGGACTGGCGGTGCTGCGCAGCCTTCCCGAGCTGCGGCGGTTTCACCTGCGCTGGCACGGCGGGATCAGCGACGCGGGCGTCGCGCACCTCGCATCGTGCAACCAGCTGGAGAGCGTCGATCTCATGGGCAGCGCGACCGGCGACGGCGCGATCCGCGCGCTTACCAACAAACCGAACCTCCGCCGCTTCAAGAGCGGCCGCCTGGTCACGGACGCAGGTCTCGCGCACCTCCGGGAGTTCCCGGTGTTCCGGACGTGGCGGGGCGGCGAGCTCTCGTACTCGCTGATGAGTGCGGAGCCCGGTCCGAATCAACTGCTGCTCGACGGCCCGTTCACCGACGAAGGCGTCGCCGGTCTCGCCACGCTCGACGGCCTCTTCGGACTGAGCTTCTTCTGGCACACGCCCGCGATCACGCCTGCCGCCCTCGCCCCGCTCGTCCGTCTGCCGAACCTCGGCTTCCTCGCGTGTGAAGGTGCGCTGTGCGACGACGCGGCGATGCGGATCATCGGCACGATGCCGCACCTGCGCATGCTCATCGCGCAGGGAACGGTGGCCTCGGATGACGGCTTCGCCGCGCTCAGCCGCTCGCAAACGCTCGAATATCTGTGGGGGCGCGAATGCCCGAACCTCACCGGACCTGGGTTCGTCGCTCTTTCGCGAATGCCGTCCCTGCGCGGGCTCGGCGTCAGTTGCAAACGCGTCGACGATGACGCGTTGTCGGCACTGCCGCGGTTCGCGTCCCTGCGCGAGCTGATGCCGATGGACGTGCAGGACGACGGCTTCCGCCACATCGGACAGTGCGCGAGCCTGGAAGCGTTGTGGTGCATGTACTGCCGGGACACGACGGACGCCGCGACGGAGCACATCCGCAGCTCGGGATTGAAGACGTATTACGCGGGGAAGACGCAGATCACGGATCGCAGCCTGGAGATCCTGTCGGCCATGGACTCGCTGGAGCGGTTGACGTTCTGGGAAACGCAGCACATCACCGACGCCGGCGTGCGCCGTCTCGCGCGATTGCCGCACCTGCGGGAGCTCAGCCTGGAGGGACTACCACACGTCACCGCGAACGTCCTTCCGGAGTTTCCGGCGGACGTCCAGGTGATCTATGCTCCGTAACCGCGACGAAAGGAGCGATCATGACCGAACCGTATCGCAAGATCCTGGGCGTGATCGGGATCGGTGCGTGCTGGAGTGCGGTGTGGAGCGTACTGTTCGCCGTGTTGGCCGTGATCACCGGAGTTGTCGACCCTGACAGCATGGATCCTCTTCGTGCTGCCTGCGGGGCGCACGTCTGATCGGGCGATCTCGGTCTACGCGACAGTGGCGAGGTAGTCCTCGATAGCATCGCGAATATTCGCGAGCGCTTCTTCCTCGGTCGTACCCTGGGACCAGCATCCCGGCAAGCCGGGACACGACACCGCGAACCCCTCTTCCGATGGATGCAAAACGACTCGGTACTTCATCGTCATGCGATCACATTACCTCGGCGCCGGGCGAGCGATCATCTCGGCGGTGCTGCGCGCGCCGTAGCCGCGATCCGCTCATGGAGTGCGGCGACGGCGAGTCGCCGCTTTTCGATCTTCGGGCGATCAGCGCGCAAAGATAAGAAAGCGGCGACTCGCCGTCGCCGCACTCCACAAGCGCGCTGAATGGCACAATGCCTCCATGAACGTCGTTCTCTTCGGCGCCACCGGGATGATCGGGCAGGGCGTGCTGCGCGAGTGTCTGCCCGACCCTGACGTGCAGCGCGTCGTCACCGTGGGACGCGCGGCGTCGGGCCAGGAGCATCCGAAGCTGCGGGAGATCGTGCACGCGGATCTGCTCGATCTCGCCGCGATCGAGCAGGATCTGACGGACCTCGACGCCTGCTTCTTCTGCCTCGGCATCTCCGTCGCGGGGCTGACGGAGGAGGAGTACACGCGCGTGACGTACGGGATCGCGATGGCGGCGGCGACGACGCTGGTGCGGCTGAATCCGGGGATGACGTTTCTGTTCGTCTCCGGACTCGGCACGGACAGCACGGAGCGCGGGCGGACGATGTGGGCGCGCGTGAAGGGGAAGACCGAGAACGCGATCCTGAAGCTGCCGTTCCGGCGGGCGTACATGGTCCGGCCGGGGTTCATCCAGCCGCTGCACGGCATCCGCTCGCGGACGAAGCTGTACCGCGTGTTCTACACGATCGCCGGCCCGCTGTTCCCGCTGCTGCGGCGCCTGTTCCCGAACGGGATCACGACGACCGAGCAGCTGGGCCGAGGAATGCTGGCGGCGGCGAAGCACGGGGCGCCGTCCGTCATTCTCGATACGGGCGCGATCAACCGACTTACAATCCCGCCCGCATGAATCGCCCCTCCAATCCTCTGTCCAAGACCATTCTCCCCTCGGGGCTCACTGTGATCATCGAGACCCTCCCGTACGTCCGGTCGGTCGCGCTCGGGTATTACCTCCGCACCGGCTCGGCGGTGGAGTCGGAGGAGCACGGCGGCGCGTCGCACTTCCTGGAGCACCTGGTGTTCAAGGGGACGAAGCAGCGCTCGACCGCGGAGCTCGCGAAGGTGATCGACATCCTCGGCGGCGACGTCGACGCGTTCACGGGGAAGGAGTACACGTCCTTCTACGCCCACGTGCTCGACGAGCAGCTCCCGACGGCGATGGACCTGCTGACGGAGATCGTCACATCGCCGCGCTTCAACCCGGACGACGTGGAGATGGAGCGCGGCGTGATCCTCGAAGAGATCAAGATGGTGGAGGACACGCCGGACGACCTCGTACACGAGGTCTTCGTCACGGCGTTCTGGCCGGACCACCCTCTCGGCCGCCCGATCCTCGGCACGGAGGAGACGATCGCCAGTCTGCAGCGGGCGAAGATCATCGAGCACTACGAGGAGACGTTCCAGCCGTCGAACGTCATCTTCGCGGCGTCGGGGAACCTGAAGCCGGAGGATGTGCTGCCGTTCCTGGAGAAGAAGTTCCCGGTGATGGACCGCGCGCCGTTCCGCCGGGAGTGGGGTCCGCCGAAGCCGTATCAGCACGTGATCATCCGCGAGAAGAAGGAGCTGGAGCAGGTCCACCTCTGTCTCGGCTCGCGGGGCTATCCGCAGCAGGGCGAGGAGCGGTATGCCGCGGCGCTGCTGAACGCGGTCCTCGGCGGCGGGATGTCGTCGCGGCTCTTCCAGCGGATGCGCGAGCAGGAGGGGCTGGTCTACTGCGATCGCGTCGTTTCACAACGGCTACCTGCACGGCGGCTATCAGGCGGTGTACGCCGCGTGCGCGCCGAAGAACGTGTCTGCGCGTGCTCGACTCGACGCTCGCGGAGCTGCGCAAGATCCGCAACGAAGGCGCGACGGCCGACGAGCTGGCGGACGCGAAGCTGCACCTCAAAGGCTCGATCCTGCTGTCGCTGGAGTCGACGACCAGCCGCATGTCCGGCATCGCGCGGCAGGAGTATTACTTCGGCCGGCAGTACACGCCGGACGAGATCATCGAGCACATCGACGCGGTGACGCTGGAGGACCTGCAGAAGGTCGCGCAGACGGTGGTGGACCCGGAGTCGCTCTCGCTGACGATGCTGGGCAATGTGAAGGATCCGGGGATCACGACGGGGTTTTTGCGGGATGCTTTGGCATAGGACGTAGAGGACGAATAAGACTCATGAGGACCTATACGTCCTATGAAAGTCCTAGTAGGTCCTAGTGCCCTAAACACTCTCGCGTGTATCCAGGAACTCGATCTGCACGCCCGCCGAGATCCGGTGCGCCACTTCCCTCGCGTCCCAGTTCGTCAGCCGCACGCAGCCGTGAGACGACGCGTAGCCGATCGAGTCGGGGTCGGACGTGCCGTGGACGCCGAAGTGCGGTTTGGTGAGCGCAATCCAGACGACGCCGACGGGTGAGTTCGGGCCCGGGGTTCAGGTTGGCTTCCGGCTCGCTGTCCGGGACTTCGTGGAACAGCGTCGGCTGGTAGTGGAAGTGCGGGTCGTGGACGACCTTCTTCACCTGCACGGTCTCGTTGCGGCGACGGGTCGTACTTCGATCCTAGGGTCGTCGGGGCGTGGAAGATCAGATTGCCGGCCGGCGTCGAAGGCGTTGAACGTGTTGCCGCGGATCGAGACCACCACCCGCGCGATGTCCGGGCGGTCCTGCTCGAGCTTCCGCGCGGATGTTCGGCGCCCAGATCGCGGTCGCCCGCCTTCAGGTCGGCGAAGCTCACGTTCGCATTGAGCTGATCGAGGAACTCCATCGTCGTGTGGAAGCGCTCCGCCAGCTTCTCCTTCAGCGACTCGTAGCAGAGGCAGTCCAGCCGCTCCTTCTCGTACATGTCGTCCGGCACGCTGACGAACGGTCCCTTCAGATCGTCCGCCGTCAGCGTGTGCTGCACGAGCGCCGGGACGCCGCCGGCACCCGCGGCGAGGGACCGGTACGTCGGCTCGTCGAGCGCGCCCGGCTCCGCGGCAGTTGATCCCGCGCGAGCGCTGGTACCACCAGAGCGCGATCGCCGGTGTTGCGTCCCCAGCGTCCGTCGAGCGCGCCGACGGAGAAGCCGTTGCGGTCGAGGATAGACCTGCGTCTTCAGCGACCGACGGGCCGGCCACGTCGCCTTTGAGCGGGATGACGACCGGCGCAGCGTTGATCGCGTTTGGGTCGATGAGGCCCTTGAACGACTCTTTCCCGTTGCGGCGCGAACGTGACCTTCACCTCCGCGGCTTCGGCCCCGGTGGCGCGCCCGTGCAGCCTGCGCGTTCTGGCAGGACTCCAGGCCGCGCCAGCCCTTCGTCGAAACGCTCCTTCTCGCGGGCGGCGGGATCGTCGCGCTGCCGCCGAGCGGAACCGCGACGTCGTCCTCGCGATTCTCGGCTTTCGGCGCGACCGTCGTCTGGCGTGCTCTCAGCTTGCTTGACTTCCTGCTTCGAGCAGGCGAGGCCGCGAAAGCGAGGATCGCGGCCAGTACCACCGTGTTCTTCTCTTCATGAGGCTGATGAATAGCGAGGTCGTGCCGATCTCGCCGAGGTAAACTTTTCGGCGCGAGTGATCACGTACCTGAAAGTCCGCAACCTGGCCATCGTCGAAGAGCTCGCCATCGAGCCCGGGCCGGGACTGAACGTGCTCACCGGCGAGACGGGCGCGGGCAAATCGCTGCTCATCGACTCGCTGGAGTTCCTCCGCGGCGCACGGGGATCGAGCGACATGATCCGCGCCGGCAGCGACCGGATGACCGCCGAGGCTGTCTTTCACCTGCCGCCGTCGCTGCGGGCTCGCTCGAAGCTGGCGGCATCGACCTGAAGTGAGGGCGATCCCATCGAGTTCATCGTGCGGCGGGAGATCGCCGCCGGCGGGAGGCCGCGTGCTCATCAATGGCTCGCCGATCGCCGTGCGCGAGCTCGCTCGGCGATGGACGCGGTGCTCGAGATCCATGGCCAGCACGAGTCCAATCAGCGCGTCG